>OZ244053.1:0-527500 GCA_965215235.1 Terriglobia bacterium
CATTCTCACCACCGTCAGGGAACATTTCAGATTCATCGTGGCCTTCATCCAACCGGCAAGCTCTCCGGGAGTCAGTCCATATCGAGCCGGCATTGCTGCCGGGCCAACGAATGATTGTAGACGAAGATCCAACACCCTCCCCTCAATCGTCAGGCCTCCAATCGGATTGGGTCGATCAAGCACGATCAAAGGGACCTGATGCTGATCGGCAGCCTGCAAGCAGTTCCTCAGGGTTGCAATATAAGTGTAGTACCGAGATCCAACGTCTTGAATATCGTAAACCAGCACATCGACATTATGAAGCATCTCGGTGGTTGGTCGGGTTGTGTTGCCGTAAAGGCTGAAGATGGGGATTCCCCAATCGTTTTTCAGACGGCTTCTGATTTTGGCGCCGGCCTGAACCAGTCCTTCTATTCCATGCTCAGGAGAAAAGAGGGCTACCAGCTCGACCTTCGGCATGGCGCTCAGAAGATCGATATCATGTCTCAGCCTTCGGTCGACCCCGGTATGGTTGGTGATCAGTCCTATTCTCCTGCCACGGATCAGCGCTGCTTCCTTATTCAGCAACACTTCAATCCCTGGAACTACGGGTTTGTTTCCACCACATTGAGTTTTGAAGAAACCAAAGCCGGAGACAGTGGCCATTCGACCCAGAAAACTTCTCCTGGATGTCACCACGGTCGGAGTTCTCATCGTTCCTCGAGGAGCACGGCTGGGGCCGTGCCCTGTCCAATGATGTGTGAGAGGTAACATTGTGACACTTTCTGGCGATGATCGAAAGTGGCCAGCGGATTACTTTGACCTTCTGGGTGGATTTTCATAGCATCAGTATATAGCTGTAGAGAGGGAAAGGGAGAGACGGCATGCGGGTGAGGATCGAGAACACTGAACTTTTGCTGGTCCAGGGAGACATCACCGAGCAAGACACCGATGCCATTGTCAATGCGGCTAACCAGGAGTTGATCCTTGGAGGGGGTGTGGCCGGGGCCATCCGACGCAAAGGAGGGGATCAGATTCAGGAAGAGTGTCGACGGATCGGAAGCGCTCAAGTAGGTGAGGCCGTCATCACCAACGGTGGCAGGCTCAAGGCTCGCTATGTCATCCATGCTGTGGGACCCCGGATGGGCGAGGGAGATGAGGACCGGAAACTCGGCAACGCAACCCTGAACAGCTTGGCCCTTGCAGACTCGGAGGACTTGAAAAGTATCGCCTTTCCAGCCATCAGCACCGGAATTTTCGGTTTTCCCACCGGTAGGTGCGCCAAGATCATGCTGGATGTGACCCTCAACTATCTTTCAAGTAGCAGCCACCTCCAACAGGTGGTCTTCTGCCTTTTTGATCGGGCAACCCTCACCATCTTTGAAAGGCAACTGGCCATTTCCTGCCCCAATTCCTAGCGGGCTTGCCTCATCCGGGTTGCGATCTTCGAGTGGTCGGCGCGGGTGCAATGTCTAAGACCTACCGATATTGTCGAATTGATCGCGAGGGATGTGTCCACTGCGGATGCGGCCAATTCGAACAAGTTGCAGTCATTGACGACAATCTGGCTTCAGCTTGGAAACTGTCAAGACGCGAACGGCGCTGGTTGGACCGGCGAGAGGGTAACCGCTGTAGGAATTGCGCCATGTCGAAACGTGTTCGAATGCTCCTGTGGAGCATCAAAAAGCTTTGCCCCCTTCGCCCACGTCTGCGGATTTTGCATTTGAACCAAACTAATGCCCTGAGACCGGCGCTAGCGAGTCTCGGCAGCCTGACCGAAACCGTGTATCAACCGGATAAACCGCTTGGGTCGCGGATTGGTGAGTGTTTCAACGAAGACATGTCTCAGTTGAGTTTCGAGGACAACCGGTTTGACTTGGCCATTCACTCCGAAACCCTGGAACATCTCCACGACTACCACCGAGCTTTGGCTGAGGTTCGACGCGTGTTGAAACCTGGCGGGTTTCAGGTTTATACGATCCCGCTGCTCTTTTCGCGAGAAACCAAGCGGCGCATGGACCTGGACAAGTCGGGACGGCCGATCCCTTGTCTTCCACTCAGCTTTCACGGCTGCGACCAGGAATTTCCAGTCGTCTGGGAGTTTGGAGGCGATTTTTGCCAGCAGAGAGTCCGTTGCATCAACGAGATTCACTTCGATAACTACTGGAGAAATCGGACGGTCTTTGCTTTGATTGAACGTAGAATCGTCTGAGCGCTGGACCTGAGCCCCCCTATCGCGAGTCCGGTGGTCAGCGCGTCCTTCGGTAGTTGGGTTAGGCCCTGCCACCCCTGCCCCAGTTGGATTTTTGGAACGTTTGATTGAGTCGGATCAAGCCAGAGCTACTTACCGGGTCCTTCGCTGGTAATCCAGGACGGTATCAACAATGGCGATTTCAACACGACGGTTCTTAGCCCGGGCCTTTTTCGAGGTTCCGTCCACCAGGGGACTGGACTTGCCAAAACCTTTGGAGGTGACGACGGCGGGATCAATGAAGGATTCGACCAGGTAATCACGCACTGTCTTGGCCCGCCTTTCTGAAAGCTGCTGGTTGTACTCTTCAGAGCCAACATCATCGGTATGGCCGTAGACAAAAATGTGATGCCCCTTGGAGGTGAGCAGAATTCCGGCGACCTTGCTGAGCAATTCTTTGTTGTGAGGCTTCAAGGCGGCTTTGTCGAAGTCGAACTGAATGGCTTGGCTGTCCAGATTCATGATGAGCCCCAGAGCCGTGCGACGGGTTTCAACCAGTTGACTCAGAGCCTGTTGCATGCTGTCGAGTTTTTCGTCGCGCTCCTTGCGTATTCTGGCTGCCTCTTGTCGTGCCCGCTCGGCTTCTTGCCTGGCTTTTCTCGCTTCGGCTTCCGACTTCGCCGCTCCCGCCCGCGCCTCCGAAGCCTCTTCCTCGGCGCGGGCGCGCCCCAGTGCTGCTTTCAGGGCATTTTCCTGAGCCCGGATGGCTTGCCGCCGGGCGCTCTCGGCTGTTTCAGCCACAGTTCTCGTCACCGTCCTGAGCCCGGCCACGTCTTGACTCAGCTCTGCCAGTCGAAGGTAGGTCAGGACCAGGAAAACCACGAGAATCACCAATGACAGTGCAATAGTCGCCAGGACTATTCCCCTTTTCATCACCGGCCGGCCAGAAGAGGTTGGTCTGGGGGATTCCATGGATTCTTCCTGTGATTAACGGTCGCGAAGCACTATTCTCGAGGGACTTCCGGACGTCGATGGGCTACGCACTACTCGAAAAACCACAGTCGAAGGGCAAACAGGATGACAGTGGCTGTCACAACGTTCTTGATCCAACCATGTCCCTTAAGCACGGTGAGTTTTACCCCCAACAACCCGCCCACCAGGTTTCCGATTCCCAAGGTGAATCCCAGAGGCCAGTCAACCTTTCCCTGGGCCGCGAAGACTCCCAAAGAGATTACCATGCATCCCAGGATCACCAGCACCTTAACGGCATTTCCCTTTACCAGATCGAGTCCCGCCATGGTGGTTGCCGCCAGGATGAGGAACCCAACGCCGGCTTGTACGAATCCGCTATAAAGGCCAACCGCGAAGAAGGCGCCGGCCAGGGCCCATGATCGTTCTCTGGTTGAGGAGTGAGTGAGCTTTCCCTGGAGTGGGTCCCACAGCGTCCAAAGAGTCACGGCCACCATCAGGAACGCAAGGATCTTTTTGAAGGCCTGATCCCCAACCCACAGGGCAGCCAGGGCCCCCAAACCTGCCCCCATCGCAGCCGGCAGAGCCGCCCACAGCAGGCTTCTCCAGTCCATGACCCCATGCTGATGAAAACTCCAGACAGCCCCGATGTTCTGCGTCAGGACGGCAACCCGATTGGTCCCGTTTGCCAGGCTGGATGGAAGGCCGAGGAAGATCAGGACTGGAAGCGTTAAAAAGGAGCCACCTCCCGCCACTACGTTCAGGGTTCCGGCAACGCAGCCTGCAACCAACAGTATCAGGTAACCGCCCCATTCACCCATAAGTCTCTGCTTTCCCAGTTTGTGCCCGGACGTTTCGCAAGCGCAAAATGCTAACACGATTTGACGGGTTTGCCATCTTCACTTTTCAACCTCGACCCCGGTGACGGCGAGGACCTGCTCCGTGCTTCGGGGTCACTCGAAACCATGACGGGTTCTCGAGACAGGTTCGGCAGCAATTGACAGGGTTAAGCATGAAGTGTTAGTGATAGCGTCAAAGATTGGCTTGCTCTGCGACTCCATCGGAAACCAAGTTCCAAAAAACCGGAGACTCCAATGCTTCCTAAACTCGCTTGGGCGCGCAGCGCCTCGGTCGTGTTCCCTTTGTTGATTGGACTTTGTTTGTTCTCATCAGCAGATCCAGTGGGTTCCAAGCGTCTTATCGAGGCCGCCAAGGAACCTGCGAACTGGCTCATCTATTCCAGGACTTACGACGCTTGGCGCTACAGTCCGCTGGATCAGATCAATCGACAGAACGTGCGCCGATTGGCGCCCGTCTGGGTCTTTCAAACGGGCAAGGTGGATGGAGGCTTTTCCTGCACGCTCCTGGTGGCGGATGGGGTGATGTATATCACTTCCCCCTGGAACCGAGTTTTCGCGCTGGATGCCGTCACCGGCAAAGAGCTTTGGCACTATTACTATCCGGAGCCTGAAGAGTTTGGCCTACTCTACGGTCCTTGGAATAGGGGTGTGGCCCTCGGCCATGGACTGGTGTTCATGGGGACCATTGACAACCATCTGGTTGCTCTGGACGCCAAGACGGGGAAAGAGGTCTGGAACGTCAATATCGAGAGCATGCAGCAGTGCGGCTGCAATATTACGGGTGCGCCCTTGGTGGTCAAAGACAAGGTCGTGGTGGGGGTCACTGGCGGCGATTCAGCTCATCGGGGTTACCTGAACGCCTTCGATGCCAAAACGGGCCGCCGGGTTTGGAGATTTTGGACCATCCCCGGACCTGGGGAAAAAGGCAACGAAACCTGGAAAGGCGATAGTTGGAAGTATGGCGGTGGCGCGACCTGGATGACAGGCTCCTACGATCCGGAGCTCAACCTCATTTACTGGGGTGTGGGTAATCCGGCGGCCGACTTCTACGGCGAGGACCGGGTGGGGGATAATTTGTATACGGATTGCATTGTCGCCCTCGATGCCGATAGCGGGGAACTGAAGTGGTACTACCAGGAGATTCCGCATGACGTCTGGGATTGGGATGCCGCCTATGAATGTGTACTCATCGACTTGCCGGTCAATGGGAAGAAACGCAAGCTTCTGGTGAATCCCAACAAGGGCGGGTACACCTGGGTTCTGGACAGGACAAACGGCGAATTCATCAATGCCTGGCCCCTGGCTGAAAACATCAACTGGATCCAGGGAATTGATAAAACGGGGAAGTTGTTGGGACGACTGGAACCTCCGGTGGGTAAGCCGACTTTAATCTGTCCTGCCATCGGCGGGGCGCGAAGCTGGAACCATGCGGCTTACAGCCCGAAAACCGGGTTGTTCTATAACACGGGAATCGAGTGGTGTCAGACCCTGACCGTGCAAAAAGAGGACCCCAGGCCAGGCGAAACTTTTTTTGGGGGTGTGTTTGAACTCAAACCTCCCCCGAAAGGGGAAGCGGGCAGCCATTTTGACGCCTATGATCCGGTGACGGGGGAAAAGAAGTGGAGTTACCAGTCGAAATACCCGCTACTGGCCTCGGCGGTTGCGACGGGCGGCAACCTGGTCTTCACCGGTGATCCCGAAGGGGATTTCTTTGCTTTGGATGCGGTCACCGGCGAAAAGCTGTGGAGCTTCAACACGGGCTCGGGTCACCGAGGGTCTCCGATCAGCTATGCCGTGGATGGCCGGCAGTACATTGCAGTCCCGGCGGGTTGGGGGTCGGCTGTGGCTGGTTTGATGCCTCAGCTTTGGCCGGAGGTCGAGGATTTTCCGGGAGGGAGCGCCCTCTTTGTGTTTGCCTTGCCCAAGTGACCGCACGGGCTGTGGCGGGCATTGAGTTTCATGGAGGATGAGGGCGAGCGGTCCGGACCAGTTCGGGTGAAAGAGATGATTGGGTTCTTCAAGGTTGTATTGCTTTTGGGCGGCCCTCTGCTGGAGGTTTCTCCGCAACAGCCTCTTGTCAATCTTGAAGATCCGGCGGTGGTCGAGACGGGGCGAACCATTTTCGCTCGAAGCTGTTCCGTGGGCTATTGCCATGGAATCGAGGGTCGGTCAGGCAGGGGACCCCGCCTGCGGGGTAAGCAGTGGGAGCCGGACTATCTCTTTCGGGTAACCTTGGAGGGCATTCCGAGGTCCTCCATGCCGGCGTGGAGAGGAAAACTCAGCGAAAAAGAGATCTGGTCGGCGGTGGCATACTTGATGACACTTTCTGACCCGGACGGGGCTGAGACCCCGGGTCCGCCCACGGCGCCTGCGGCTGGAGCGGAAAATCAGGGGAGTCTGCCGGCGTCTCCCCCCGAGTTGAGGCAAGCTGCGGCTGGGACAACGGGAGAGCCTGAGAAAGGACGGGAGCTGTTTTTCGATTCGAGCGACGACCTGAACTGCGCTCACTGTCACCGCGTCCGGGGGATGGGGGCTGAGGTCGGCCCGGATCTTAGCGGACTGGCCAATCGCCCCAGCAAGGGAATTCTGCGCGATATTGTCCTGCCGGGGTACCGCCTGTCTGCCGGGAAGCAGCTTTTCAAGCTCACCACAGTGGCGGGCGAGCGGCTGACGGTATTGAAGGCAAGCGAGGACGACCCACAGGTCAAGGTTTATGATGTGACCGGACTGCCACCGGTTTTGAGGACCTTGGAACGATCTCAGATTCAAACCCTGGAGCCGGAAGCCGGTTCTCCGATGCCTGCAACCTACGGCCAACGCTATACGCTTAAGCAATTGTTGGACTTGGTCAGTTTCTTGAAGTCCACGGATTCAGGGTCTCCGTCAATCGTCAGCCTGGAGAATCTGCTGGACGACGAGCCTTAGTCCGGACAGAACGGGTTTCAATAAAGACTTTGTGTAGTGCGCGTGTCAGGCGAGCTGCGTGCTTGGACTCGATGAACACGGTGATTCGGCGGGGCCAGGTTTCAACTCCCAGCACCTTTACGTCCGCTTGGCTGGCCGTTTCCATTGCTTCCTGAGCAGCGGTAGGTGGCAGGTTGGCTCCAATGACCGACAACGCAGCCAGGCTTTCCTGGAGGGTGAGACGCGCACCCAACTGGCGGCGCAGCCCACTGCGAAGCGATGGCCATTCTGGAAGGTCCGCTGTGGATATGAAACAGGACGCTTCCGATTCCCCGCCCCCAACGGGTTGCCTCAAGGGCGCCCCAAACTCCCTGAGGTGAGTCCGCAGTTCCTCTACGGACCCTCGCAGATAGAGCCGTACCAGATTCTCTGCCATCGTCACTCCGCAGGCAGGCAAACCGGTGCCTTCGATGCCGATTTGGGAGTGCCCCCCCTCACGGTGGGTCGCACTGGTGAGGATGGCGACATTCGTTTTGCGAGCCCACTCAACTGCCTGAACGTTCAAAACCTGCGCGCCATGTTCGGCCAGTTCCAGCATCTCTTCGTAGGAAACTTTGTCGAGAAGAAGGGCGTCGGGCACAAGTTTTGGGTCTGCAGTGTAGATGCCGTCCACATCCGAGCAGATCTCGCAATAGGAGGCTCCCAGGGTGGAGGCAAGGGCAACGGCTGTGGTATCCGAGCCGCCGCGGCCAAGAGTCGTAATCTCGCGTCGGTAAGACATTCCTTGGAAGCCGGCCACGATCACCACCTTGCCTCTGGCCAGTTCGTCTTGGATGCGCACGGGACGTACTTCGATGATCTGGGCATCGGAGTGGCGGTCGTTGGTGATGATCCCCGATTGTGAGCCCGTGAAGGAAATAGCTTCCAGGGCCCCTCTTCTGGATTGCCATTGCCAGAAGCGCCATGGCAATCCGTTCTCCGGTCGACAGCAACATATCCAGCTCGCGCCTTGGGGGCGATTCCATCACTTGTCGCGCCAGGGACATCAGGTCATCGGTGGTTCGTCCCATGGCTGATACGACGGTGCAAACACGTTCGCCTTTGCCGGCGCTGCGGATGATCCGATCAGCAACACCTTCCAGCTTGGAAAGGTCTGCTACCGAACTCCCGCCATATTTCTGGACGACGACGTCCATTGGTGTCCACTCTCCTCATCCTTGCCGGATCACCCAAGGGTCTTATACCACAGGCGCGACCCTCTTTTTCAGACTTCTTCATTGCGAGTCTGGCAGGAACGACTGCCGGACAAGCGCTGACTGAATGTTGTCCGAGCGGGGAGCCGGAACGAGTCCGTCGTCTCTCCTGAAGTGATCCTGAATAGCGCCCCCAGATCTGCATTGGGACTCGAGTTGTGCAGTTTTGGCACAGTTGGCACCGAAGACTCTGCAAAAACGGCACGCCTCTAAACCCGATCCCAAATGCGCTCCGCTCGTTTGGACTTTCGATAACTTAATGAAAAAGAACGATTTCTTTCGAGGAAAACGGCTCAAGAGCAGTTGGCACGGTCCTTGCAACAGACCTGGGCAGAGGTTGCAGAGTTCCCTCTGAATCCATCAGGGTTTCCAGGAAACATTGAAAGAAAAGGATCGAGAAAAAATGAAAGCCAACAAATATGCCAACAGATATGTTGCTGCAGGAGTGATTCTGGTAGCTCTGGTCGTGGGCCAGGTTGCCGGGATGTTGATCAATCAACCCCTTGACGCCAGTGTTGGTCGCCCGGCGGTCGCCACCCTCTCAGTGCCCACGGCTGCCGAGCTTTCTTCCCAGTTCTCCAAGGTCTCAGCCGCAGTCGATCAGACCGTCGTCAACATCAACACAGAAACCGTCGTTGAGTTCCACTCCAGGTTGCGAGGTTGGGGCAACCGCAGGGGACAATCGCTTGAAGAGCCGTTCGACTTCTTCAATCGATACTTCGGGGGTAGGATTCCGCGAAGTCAGAAGCGTCGATCCTTGGGTTCAGGATTCGTGGTCGACGAGAGTGGATATATCCTCACCAACTTTCATGTCGTCAACGGCGCCGATGAGATTCGGGTTCGGCTGGCTTCGGGCGAGGAGTTCCCGGCCAAGGTCGTGGGGGGCGACAGCTTCACTGATCTGGCGGTGATCGAGATTGATGCCCGGAAGCCGCTAGCCACTGCGCCTTTGGGCAACTCGGAGGGCATGAGACGGGGAGACTGGGTTTTGGCCATCGGCAGCCCTTTCGGTTTGGAGCGCACCGTCACTGCCGGAATCATCAGCGCGACGGCGCGGCCGGGGCCGGTCTCCCTGGCAGCGTTTCCTGCAAACGGATGCCGCCATCAATCAGGGCAATTCGGGTGGGCCGCTGGTGAACCTGGCAGGGGAAGTGATTGGAGTCAACACGGCGATGCTCACTTCCTCCGGCGACAACGCCGGGGTCGGGTTTGCGGTTCCCTCCAATACGGCCATTCAGGTTTATAACCAGATTGTGAAGGAGGGCCGGGTCACTCGAGGGGCCATTGGGATTAGCATGCAAGCGGATGCCAAACCCCAAGCCTTGAAAGCCCTGGGCGCCAAGGATGGCAAGGGCGTCATCATCCAACAGGTCACGCCCCAGGGTGGCCCGGCAGATCGGGCGGGGTTGCGGCCAGGTGACGTGATCGTTGCTTTGAAGGGGCGCAAGATCGGTGAGCCGGCCGACATCTATCCCTTGCTGTCTGAAACGGCGCCCGGAGAGAAGATCGAGGTCCAATATTTCAGAGACGGCAAGAAGCAGACGACGCAACTGACCGTCGGTGACCGCAACGAAGTCTTTGCAGAGGAGGAGGGGACGCAACTGGAGTCCGAGGAGGGCTCGGGCGGCCTGAGCTTGGGCCTGAGTGTTCAAGGCCTCACGGCTCAATTGAAACGACAACTGGGCGCGAACCAGTCTGGTGTGCTCATTCGGGGAGTTAAACCCGGAAGCGTAGCGGATGACGCGGGGCTGCAAGCCGGGGATGTCCTGTTGGAAGTTAACAAGACCGCCGTTTCCACTCCGGTTCGGCTGCGTGAACTCGTCGGGGAGCTCAAGTCCGGCATGGATGTGTTGTTCCTGGTGAGGCGAGCCGAGCCGGGCTCCCGGGAGATGGTGACCCTCTATCTCGCTGCTACCATCCCTTAGCGTGCGCACAATCTTGTGGTCGCCAGGAAGAGGAGACATTCTCCTCTTCCTGCCGCAGCCATCGGTCCATCATTGACAGACGGCAAAGAGCGGCGCCATTTTGTGCTAGGATACCCACCGGCGGCACTTTGAATCTGTGAGACCGCACCTTAGCCTCAGTGTCGTCGCTTCTCCTCCTGTTTGCAGGGATCTCAGAGGCTGAATCGAAGACACCCGCTCATTGGACACTGGATCGGGTCGGTTGGCTTGTTAAGCATCTTCAATGAATAATCCCGCTGATTTGCTTTACCCCCTCAGTGAATTCTATGCCCAATCGGGCCTTGAGCTGCCGGCAGTTTCTCGCCTCAAGGACCAGGAGATTCCGCAACCCTATCGAAGTTTGTTAGTCCATGATCGGGATATGACGCCGACACTGGAGGCGGCCTTTCGCCAAGAAATTCACCTGCAGGTAATGCAACAGTGGATTTCAGGTGACCTCTTGACGCGCCAAGTGCTTCTGATGCTGGGTCAGGACAGGATTCCTGTGGAATTCGGAGCAATCAGGATTCACCTGGATTCATTCTCTCAACCGGCAAGAGAGGAGATCCTACAAGGTCAGAGACCTTTGGGGGCAATTCTTCACCAGCATCGGATTGAGCACCATAGCCGCCCCCTGGCTTTCATCAGAGTAGAGGCCGATTCATTGATCAGCGAGGCTCTGAAGGGTCAAGTGACGGGGAGCACCCTTTACGGGCGGCTCAACGCGCTTCGAAGCGTTCAACAGGGGAAGATCGCGGAAATTCTTGAGTTATTGCCTGCCATGCAAGACCGCTGTGGCCAAGGTTTGAGTGTTCAATCAATTTTGAGGGAGGTGTAAATGCTTGTAGACAATCCTAAAGGGAACTATTCCTTTGTGCCCGGGGGAGAAGCCTTCTCAGATGGTGTGGTTTCTGCGCCCGGCTACGAGATCATCCGGGTGACGCTGAAGGAGTTGCTGCCTTGGCGAAAAGGGTTCGAACTCATCGATGCCTATCTGGACAAGCAGGGACGGCCTCGCCAAGCGCTGTGCGCCATTGAGTTGCGCTGTGCTCGCCCCTTTTCTGCGGAGGGCTTCACCGAGTTTAATCGGGAATACCGTTCCCTGGTAGCCGATTGGCAGATCCTCGTGGACGGTGCCAACCCCATGGCCAGAACCAACGTGGCGCCGGTTGTCGGTCCGCCCGCCGAGACTGCGCTTTTTGCTTTTGCTTATACAGCTCCGAGCCAGGAAGAACAGCGGTCCACTTTCGTGGCCTCGGGGGCCGGTGAAATCACCGTCTCATCCCAGGGCGCCAGCACCATCGTACGGGCTGGTGATACCTCCGCGGAGGCTATCAAGGAGAAGAACGAGGCCGTGATCGATATTCTTGACCAGCGTCTGGTATCTCTGGAGAAAAACTGGTCCCAGGTTACCGCAGTGACGGTGTATACCGTTCATGACATCCATCCTTTTATCGAGGATGGCATTCACTCCAAACTGGGACCTGCCAGCCTCCGCGGGCTGGAATGGCAGTATGCTCGCCCTCCCCTGATCGACATTGAATACGAAATGGACCTGCGTGGGCATGGTCGCGAGGTTTATCTTTAGGCCTCTGCGTCGTAACTAATGTTTGGCCACCACTGTTGTTGCCTGACGAAGTTTGACCAGACTGTCAGAGGGAGTATAGCCCTTGCGTAGTGAGGTATTGGCGTAGATGAGCGTCCTCGGGCCAACCAGACAACCGGGGTTGGTGACGCAGTTGCACCCGGTTTGCACGTCGTCTCCTAAAATGGCGCCGAGCTTGGTCAGGGGCCGGTGTCGTGTCGTTGATCGTTGATCTGGATATGGAGTGTCGGCCGCTCGCCGGTTTCAGGACTCTTCACGCTGACGATGGTGAGATTGGAGAGCTTGGCGCCGGCTCCCAGGTTGGCTCGATGACCTAGAATGCTGTCGCCCACATAGGCGAAGTGAGGGGCTTTGCTCTCGTTGAGCATGATGGTGTGCTTCACCTCGCTGCTGTGACCGATGACGCAGCCGTTTCCGGCTATCACCTCCCCGCGGACATAGGCGCAATGCCGGATCTCGCAGTCTCTGCCGATATAGGTGGGGCCGGCGATATAGGCGCCGTCTTCAACCACCGTGCCTCGGCCAATGTGGATACCTGTCCCGTGGAGCGTGGCTCCTGACGATATTTTTCCATGAATCTCCATGGACTCAAGCGGAATCAACTCTTCGAGGTAAGCGTTGAGCCGCTTCAAGGCGTCCCATACCCGGTCTCCTTTTTTCCAAAGGTCGCGGTGTTCGAATTGGGTCAGGTCAAAGAAATCAGTTGGATCGGTCATATCCGCTTTTTCCCTTGCAGTAGTGGCGCTTAGTATACAGCAAGCGATAGGGAGCGCCCACCCGTCAAGGACCGCTTGAGCGGTTGCCTTCCTTATTCTGGCAACCGCAGGACTGAGTTCGAGCCCCGGGGACATGCGCCACAACCAGCTCTTGGTTTTTCGCTTGCGGCACTGCAGCTGGGTGACTATGATCTGCCTCTTGAAAGCGCCTCCAGTCAGTTCATTGGGATTTCGAGCGAAGGTGAAGAGGCGGGATGATTGTTTCCTTGGGGTGCTCTGCAAAGAATGCCCGGCGCCGTTTGCCGTAGGTTCGGTCGTTTCGCCTAAGCTCCCCGTATCCTGACTTCAGGTTCCCGGTCGCCACAGCAAGGAGCACGATGACGATGGTCCTGAGTCCTTACCCGAAGCAGAGGGTTGGTTGTCGATATGGAATCGTGCTCTCTCTCGGCTTGTCGCTTCAGCTAGCGCTGACCTCCTGCCATTCCGGCAATCAAGATCGTGCGGTCACCCGGGAAAAAGTGATCGTTCTGGGAATTGATGGCATGGACCCCGGCATCCTGGTTCGACTCGTCGATGCAGGAAGGATGCCGAACTTTGGCAGGCTCATGAAGGATGGTCATTTCCGGCCTCTCAAGACCAGCATCCCTCCGCAGAGTCCGGTGGCTTGGTCGAACTTCATCACTGGTATGAATCCGGGGGGTCACGGAATCTTCGACTTTATTCACCGAGATCCGGCCACTCTGTCTCCTTACTTGTCGACCTCGCGGACCGAGGAAGGGAGCTATTCCTTGTCGCTGGGCTCGTGGCGCGTTCCGCTGTCGGCGGGCCGCGTGAACCTCTTGCGCCGGGGCAGGGCTTTCTGGGAAGTGCTCAGCCAGAATGGGATTCCGTCGACGATTCTGCGAGTGCCCGCCAACTTCCCTCCGGCTGGCAGGTCTGCCTACCAACTGTCGGGGATGGGTACTCCCGATCTTCAGGGGACCTACGGTACCTTCTCTTTTTACACTCAAGAGCCCGAGCCCCGGGACTCTGATGTCTCCGGGGGGAAGATCTTTCCTCTAAAAGTTCATGATCGTCATTTTGAGGCGCAATTAATGGGCCCCCCCAATACCTTCAGGACAAGCCGTACTCAGGCTTCGGCAGCATTTGAGGGAACCGTGGACCCCGAAAACAGGGTTGTCAGGATTAAACTCCAGGATCATCAGTTCCTTCTTCAAGAAGGGAGTTGGAGTGAGTGGATCGAAGTGGAATTCGAGCTGGTCCCTTTCATTCACAGCGTGCAGGGTATCTGCCGTTTTTATCTGAAGGAAGTTGATCCCTATCTGAAGATTTATGTGACCCCTGTCAATATTCATCCGGCTTCTCCAGCCCTGCCTATTTCAAATCCGGCCGACTACAGCCATCAAATGTGTGAGCAGATCGGCTTGTTTTCTACCTTGGGCATCCCTGAAGACACGAAGGCGCTTTCTTCCAAGGTTTTGGAGGACGAGGAGTTCCTGCAACAAGCTGACGGGGTTTTCCAGGAGGAGTTGAGGATGTTGGACTATGGTTTGAGGAACTTCCATCAAGGTCTTTTCTTCTTTTATTTGGGAAGGCTGGATCAGCTCAGCCATATGTTCTGGCGGACCATGGACCCGCAACATCCGACCTACCGGGAAAACTCTTCCCATGCCGAGGTGATTCTGGACGGCTATGTTGAGATGGATAAGGTCTTAGGTCAGGTCTTGGAGAAATCAGACGATCAGACAACGCTTCTGGTGATGTCGGATCATGGGTTTGCTCCCTTCTACCGATCCTTTCACTTGAACTCTTGGCTCAAAGAGCAAGGCTACATTTCTCTGATTGATTTTTCAGAGGGGGGCATGTTGAGGAATGTCGATTGGAGTCAGAGCCGCGCCTACGGATTCGGTTTCAATGGGCTTTATGTCAATTTATACGGGAGAGAGCCTCGAGGGATTGTCCGAGCGGGTGCAGACAGAGAAGCCCTGCTCGAGGAAATATCCGCCAAGTTGCTGGAGTTGCGCGATCCCGAGTCCGGGGGCCGCAGTGGTTACCCGGGTCTACCGTCCGGAGCGGATCTATAGCGGTCCGATGGTGCGACAGGGCCCCGATCTGGTCATCGGCTACAATCGCGGGTACCGTGCTTCCTGGGAGACGACCCTGGGCAAGTTTCCTGGAAAAGTGTTGGAAGACAATCTCGACAAGTGGAGTGGGGATCACTTGATGAACGCTGACGTGGTTCCCGGGATTCTGATCAGCAACAAAGAGATCAAAGTGGAAGATCCGGCCCTGGTAGACCTTGCCCCCACCATTCTGGCAGAGTTTGGAGTCCCCAAAGATTCAGCCATGATGGGTCGACCTCTGTTCTAAACCGTCTGGCAGTGGACTTGGGGAGCTGGTTTCTTGGGTTTCCGAAAAAGGACTCCGACGGAGGCTCGAGGAACTACGCGGCCATACCCAGCATCCTTCTAGCGTTGTGGTAGAAAATGTCCTCGACCTGACCGTCGGTCAGTCGAAGTCTGTGAGTGGCCAGCTTCAGGGCCCGGAGAGATTCAAGGCCGAGCAGTACGGGTTGAATGCGTGCATAGGCGCCGACAGTGTTCCAATCCAAGCTGTCTTCACCGAGCCAAAGAAACTGGTCCCCGATGGCCACACACCGTCCTCTCTGGTGGCTGACCGGGAAATCGGATCCCCACAGCAATCGGTCATGCCCGAGGGTATCCACAATGGCCTCGAATCCCCCGGCTTCAGTGACTGCTGAAGTGTCACACCAAACGTTACGAAGTCCCTTCAGAGAGTGGATGCCTTCCACCGTGTGATAGGGGTTGAAGCCTCGAGCCGCATGAGCCAAAATGAGCTTGATGTTTGGGTGCTTGCTGCAGTAGTCGACAATTCGCTGTTGATTAGCCGGCTCCGCCATGGCTCGGTGTTTCACCATGTGGAGAGTAATGGTCCAACCCTCCTGGTGAGCAATGCGGACGTGATCTTCGGTGAGAAATTTCGAGATATCTGAATTCCAAGTGGATTCACCTTGGACGAACAGATGGTAAACTTTGATGCCGCAAAACCCCAACCTCTTGACCTCTTGGCGCATCTCCTCGGGATCCATGCGGGGCGAGACCAACATTTCTCCGCGGCATTCCTTGTCCTTGCTCACCTCCTTGGCGACGAACTCGTTCGCTTCCCTGAAGCGATCGTCGCTGAAGCCCGCTCCGAAGAAGAGGGCAGTAGTATGACTGCCGGGCGTTATCCATTCCATCAAACGGCGGAACTCGGCCAGGGTAGCGACCTGGGGACCTTGGCCGACGCCCTGAGTGGTTCCCCAGTGGCGTGTCTCGTAAAGGTGGGCGTGAGCGTCAAAGATTTTCTCGGGCACAAAGCTGCTGAGCTCTCTTTCGAAAAGCTCTCGGTCGCACTCCCTTAATTCCCAACGTTTTTTCATCGCCTTCTCTCCTCCTATGATGTTTTGTCTTCTTTCCTTTAATGAACCATCCTATGCCATCTGAAGCCGCCTGTACAGAATTCTGTCAGGTGGGGCAGAGGATGCCATATCTACGGCGCCTTACCCCACACGGAGGTAACGTTCTCCCCCTAACACCATTCCTTTCAATATTTTACAGGAATAATCCACAAATAAAATCATCATATATTTTGAGATGTCATGCCAGAATCGTGCCGCTTGGACTCTAATTCCAGCCGTTCTGCCGACTCGACTTGATGCACCATCCAGGTAGCATGAAGCCGGGTTTCGCCGAGGGCCTCATCGCGCCCGGCCAGGTGATCAAGGCGGGCGGCGAAAAATACGTCATCGACTCCATCAGCGAGGCCGACCCCCCGGTGGTCAGCGTCAAGCCGGCGCCGGCTTCGGCGGTGTCGGCCGCCTCGAACTACTCCATCGCGCTGCCCTCGCTGCAGCGGGGTCCTTTCAAAGCCGCGGTGCGGCTGGCCGGCAACGCCAGCCTGGAGGCGGAAGGGGACCTGACGGCCACCCTGACGCTGGCGCCGCGAGGCCACCTGCCGGCCTGGGAGATTGTGTAGAGAAGTGAGAAGTGAGAAGTGAGAAGTAGCCGTAGGTCGGCTTAGCCGAAGGCGTAAGCCGACCTCTCACTTCAAAGGGGAGAAGGAGAAGCCATGACGGAGACCAAGAAACTGTCCAGCCTGGCCGACATTCGCCGGCTCATCAGCCATCCGGTGACCCTGGAAGCGGCGCGGCTGCGGCTGCGGCTGCGGCCGCCCACGGCGGGAGCGGCGCTGGAGGTGCGGGAGAAGATGTTCGCCTCGGTGGAGGAGACCCGACAGGCCGGGGTGATGCTGACGGCCACGGCCCTGGCGGTGAAGGCCTGCCTGGACCCCGGGCTGAATGAGGAAGAGGCCATGCAGTTGGTGTTGCGGACCGGGGGGGAGCGGGGACCGCTGGCCCTGCAGGCGCTGGAGTTGTGCGGGTTGGGGCACATGCTGGCCGAAGCGGCCCGCCGGCTGGGCGAGGAGGAGGGGGCGCCCGACCCCCTCCCTTTCTCATCGCCCGAGCCACCGGAGGCGGCCTGAGCCAGGTGCTGGGAATGCCGGCGGTGGAGTATTTCGGCTGGGAGCAACACTTGCGGCGCTGGCCGCCGGGCGACAGCCTGGCCCAGCGGTTGCTGGCCACCCTGTGCGCGCTGGTGGCCAACGCAGCCTTTCAGTTGAAGAAGCCGGCCCGGCCCCACGACTTCGCCCCCTGGCTCAGGACGCCTGAAGAGGAACAAGCCCAGCGCCGGGCCCGACTGGCCCGAAGGGCATCCTTAGTGGAAGAAGCTTATCGGAGAAACCATGGACCATGACATTCACCAACAGCGGCAGTCCATCGGCGCTCTGAAAACAGAGTTCGATGAGCTGAGCAAAGCCGTCAAGGCCACCAAAGAGTGTCTTGAGAAGTTTTGCAGCGCGGTGGGCAGCGGCAAGAAGCCAGATGAAAAAGATAAGGCGGCGAAAAAGCGGATGGAAGTCGAGAAGAAAATCGCAACGTCCCTTGGCAGCGCCGTTCATAGCATCGTCCTCGACTCCAAGGAGTGGCGCCGTAAGCTGGGCGCGGCCTTGCTCAAGGTTCTGGCAGAGGAATTGACGCTGTTCCTGCTGAAGCTGCTTCGTAAACGTCCTGTTCTGCGGAACCCCGACCCGCCCCCGCCGCCGGATCCACCGCCACCCCCACCCAATTCGGGAGAGCTTCTACCAATCGCACAACGCCGACTGGAAGTGGAACAAAAGATCACCAAAGAGTATGGGTTGCAGGCGGCTGCGGCGGCGGGGCTGGAAGCGGCGCTCAAAGTGCTTCTGGGTATTACCAAAGAACGATTGGAAGCGGAACGAGAGATTACCGAGGAGCGGAAAAAGCAGTTGGGGTTGGGGGCTGGTGAGCTGGGGCTTGATCTGGTTTCCACTTTTTTGGGAGGCGGTCGGGCCGGAGGAGGTCCGGTCCAGCCGGGCCGCGTGTACCGGGTGGGCGAGCAGGGCGCGGAATGGTTCGTTCCCTCGGTGGCCGGAAGCATCATCCCCAACGGTGAGCTGCGCCCGGCCCTGGCGGGAGGCGCTGGGAACGTGTTCAACTTCCACATCCAATCCACCGACGGCCCCGGGGTGCGGGCAGCGATCGAGGCGGCTCGCCCCCTGCTGGCCCAGGATGCCGTGGAGTTGTCTCGGCGAGTGACCCGGGCCGATCTGTCCCGCCCCTCACCGCTCAGGGGCTTGACTCGGCGATGACGAATCAAGCCTGGAGGGCAAGTTAGCGAGGATGTTCTTCTCGATCGAATCGAGCCTGGAGGGCAAGCTCACGTCAAGGTCGGCCTGCTCCGGGGCTTGACTCGTCGATGACGAATCGAGCAAGGAGGGCAAGTTAGCGTCAGGGCCTTCCTGCCGAGGGGCTTGGCGCAGCCACGACGGGTCAGGGGAGAACCTGCCTGCTTCGGGCTCGGGAGGCGGGCTGATGCCGCAAAAGTCCAGCAGTTCGTCGATGGCCCTGCGGGCGATGTCTCCGGTGGTTATGGTCTTGGGTTGTTTGGGGTTTCCCAAAGAGACCGACTCGGAGTGGTATATGCGTTGTAGTGTGTCGTATGGGTTACCCTCGAAATCACTAGTAGGCGTATTTCTGATTTTTCCAGGTCCTATGTATTCTGGATCGTGCACCGAGTGTCTCAAGACGAATCCACCGTCCTCGGTCTGCACCTTGCGAGAGAACCCCAGCTTCATGCGACGTTTCCGAGAACCGCCGGAAGTCAAAACATGCGCCATCCTTGGTGTTCTGGTACAGAGGAGGATTATTTTCCCTTTGGGCTTGCCCCGAACCACGATAGACCAACTGTTGGCCGGATCATGGCCATATGGCGTCCCGGGACGCACCCGCCACTGCTTCTTCAAGGATTTCGAGGGTTGGGATGGGCCTGAGGCCGATGGGGTTTCCCCTCTGCCTGCCGAGCTCCGGCCGGCTAAGGCAAGCAAGGCCGGCGGCCTGTCAGCCAGGCTCATGCCGCAGAAGCCCAGCATCTCGTCGATGGCTCTTCGGGCGCTGTCTCCGGTGGTTGCCGTGAGGGGTTTCCCCCGTTTCGAGGGTCCCCAGGAGACCGACTGGGAGTGGTACAGGCGTTGCACAACGTCTAATGCGGAACCCTCGAACCACTGGACAAGCCTATTTCTGACGCTTCCGGATCCTATGTATTTTGGATCGTGCACCGAGTGCCTCAAGACCAATCCACCGTCCTCGGTCTGCACCTTACGAGAGAACCCCAGCTTCAAGCGACGTTTCCGGGAACAGCCTCGGAACGTCACTTCCACAATTTGTGGCGCTCTTGTACAGGAGATTTCTATTTCCCCTTGGGGCTTGCCCCGAACCACGATAGACCAACTGTTGGTGGGATCATGGCCATACGACGTCCCGGGACGCACCCGCCAGTCCTCGGACCTCAGATGAATTGGAGCCAGCAGAGTGAAGATGGCAACTAACCACACTGTTCGACGCCTCATGGCAGTGGACCTCCTTGGAATGGTTTCAAGGGTTGGGATGCGCCGGAGGCCGAGGGGGTTTCCTCGGCCTGCCGCGGCCGGGGCAGGTCCGTTGGAGGCCCCTACAGCCGTCAACTAAGATCGGAGAAAAACCCATGGCATTGATTTCCTTTCCCTCCGAGCTGCTCATCACCCGCTCGGACCTGTCGTTGACTCATCCGGGCCAGGTGGCGCTGCGCTCTCTCTACGGCGCCGGGACCCAGGTGCTGGGCCGGGGGCCGGGTTTGTGGAGGGGCCGGCTGGAAATCGCCGAGACCGACCCGGCCAGCGACGACGAGCGGCGGGCGATGGAGTTGTTCCTGACCCGGCTGCGCGGCGCCGAGAACACCTTCGAGGTTCCCCTCCACCGCCCCAGCGGGGGCAGGCTGGCGGAGGGAACCGTTTTATCGGTGAGCGCGGCCACGCTGACGGCCGGCGTGGTGGAGGTGACGGTCAGCGGAGCGGCCTCGGGCCTGGTGGCGGGAGACTATGTGAGCATGGGCGGCCGGCTCTATCAACTGACGACGCCCCACCAGGGTTTCAAGTTCAAGGTGGAGCCGCCGGTGACGCCGGCTTCGGGAACCCTCCTGTGGGAGAACGTCACCTGCTGGGCGCGGCTGGCGGATGAGGGCCGCTGGCCGGTCTCGAGCTGGACCCCCGATTTCGGGGGACCCTGGACCATTGAATGGGAGGAGGCGGTTTAGAAGTGTGAAGCGGATTCCTGTTTTTCTCACTTTCCACTTCGAACGTCTCACTTCCAGGAAGATGGGATGGAACGATGGCGAACGACGAAACCTGGCGGCAAAACCTGATTACGATCAGCACCGACCCCGCGCTGCGGCTGTGGACGGGGTACGGGGAGATTTGGTCTTATCCGGTGAAACCTGCCCCGGCGCTCCGTCACGCGGGCCGCTGCCGGGGTATGATCGCGCCAACTGGGGCCGGGACCTCCTCCTGAAAAACAGGCCGCCCATGTCGACGAAAGGCTCGGCATAGGTCCGGTGCGGCACCGTCTGGATGCGCTCGGCTAACGTTTCCGCGAGTCGGCGTTTGCCTCCCCCATGGGGAGCAGCGGTGCGGACGGGACCGACGGCGGTGGATTCCATTTTTCTTTCCATTTGTCCTTCCAGTCTACAGTTCCCAAACGGAACGGCTTCTCATTTATCGGGCATAGGCCGACCAGCCCCTGCTGAGGAGAAAAGCGAGGTTTGGCCGAACCCATGTCGAACTACCCGACCCGCAGAGCTGGCTCGTGGTAGAGGACGCTCAGTCTCCGGGCCTCTGTTCCGGTTCCCTACCCTACCAGGAAGGGCATCCCCGGGCTGAAAGTCGGTGGCTACTTGAGACATAGGAGATGCGTATGCCTGCGACCGCGCTTCCACCTTTCGGTCTGCGCTCGGGGTCCGGTCGCGCCCCACAACCCACCCCACGGCTAATCCTCTTGCCACTGCCTTCTTTTAAATCGACTGGCAAAAGGACGTTCAAGCCATCCTGCCATCCGTTTACAGAGCCAGCCCCATCTGTCGTCACGGAATCGTCACGCTTGAAATGCGTATCTGTACTCCAATCTAGTAACCTGGAGCAGTGCATTAAAACCCTAACCCCTTTAATATCAATAAATATCTGTGAGCATCATAGGAAGTAGATTCAGATGCCAAATCCCCGTTCCCGATCATCCTCAGCCCGAAGCTTCTTACTAGGCCCCTCATCCTGCCGCCTGGATTTACTCCGGGCTTTCCTTGACAGCGTGCCTGTCACCCATTAGGGTAAAAAAGTAAAGAACAGAGTCGTCGACTCGTTGAAGTTTCCTCCCAGTCGTCCTGGTCCCCCGGAAGCACCACAAGCCAGACGCGGGACCACACCCGTTGACTCGTGACCGTACGCAAACGTCGGCCAACCCAACCAAGGAGAGCCAACCCCTCAGGGGAGGCTGCTTCTCCCATCTACCCCTTTGCGGCAATCGTGGGCCAGGAGGACATGAAGTTGGCGCTGCTGCTGAGTGTCCTCGACTCCCATCTCGGCGGTGTGGTCATCATGGGGCATCGAGGTACCGGCAAATCCACCGCCGTGAGAGCCCTGGCTGACTTGCTGCCTCCAAAGGTTCGGGTGAAGGGCTGTTCTTTCAACTGCAATCCGGGTCAGGTCCAGGAACTCTGCCACCAATGCCGAGAACGCCTCAAGAAGAGCAGGCGATTGCCACGGGAGACCTTTTCAGTCCCGGTCGTTGAGCTGCCCCTGGGGGCTACTGAAGATCGAGTCTGCGGCAGTTTGGATATCGAGCAGGCATTAAACCAGGGAACTAAAGTTTTTGAACCGGGTCTTCTGGCCAAAGCCCATCGGGGATTTCTCTACATCGATGAGGTCAATTTGCTTGAAGACTTCCTGGTAGACCTGCTGCTTGATGCAGCGGCTAGCGGCCGCAACCAGGTGGAGCGGGAAGGGGTCTCAGTCAGCCACCCCGCGCACTTTGTGCTGGTGGGTTCAGGGAATCCCGAGGAAGGGGAGTTGCGTCCCCAGTTGCTGGATCGCTTTGGTTTGTTTGTGGAGGTGACAACCCTCAATGACCTGGAGGAGCGGATCGAGATTGTGCGACGACGTCAAAGCTTCGAGCTAGATCCACACGGATTCTACGCACAAGTGGCTCTCCTTCAAAAGGATCTGCGTCAGAAGTTGAGCTTGGCTTTGCCTCGGGTGTCCCAGGTCGACATCGATTCAGGGATGCTGCGCCGAGTCGCCGAACTCTGTTTGCGGCTTGAGGTCGACGGACACCGAGGAGAACTGACCATTTATCGTGCTGCTCGCGCCCTGGCAGCTTGGCGGGGACGCGCCGCAATAAGCCCGGAGGATATCAGAAGGGTTGCCGTGATGTCGCTTCGCCACCGACTGCGGAAAGATCCCCTGGAGCCGGTGGAGTCAGCCGCCCGAATCGAGCAGATGTTGGACCGGGTGTTCCCCCTGGAGACCAAGAAGGCTCAGGTAGCGAACGGCTAGGAGCAAGCTGGTGCGATCGGCTGGATGGGGTTGGGATAAGCGCGACGGTCGATGGGCTTCCGGAGATTGATAGGGGTCTATGGTTCCTCCTAAAGATCATTTCGCTGCCGTAGTGGGCCAAACCCTTGCCAAGCAGGCCCTTGCTGTTGCTGGCTGTAGAACCTCGTCTTCGGGGTGTATTGATCGCTTCACCTTCCGGGACGGGTAAGAGCACGCTGGTTAGCGCTTTTGCCTCCGTCCTGGGGGAACTGGAGCAATCAGGCCGGGATGCCGGGCTGGTGAGGATCCCTTTGGGTGTTACCGAAGACCGCCTCCTGGGAGGCTTGAGTTTCGACGCAGCTGCCGGCGGTCAGCAGTGGCATTGTCGTAAAGGTCTGTTGGCCCAGGCCGACAACAGGGTTCTTTATGTCGATAACATCAATCTCATGCAAGAGTCGTCTCTTCGCGCTATTGCCTCGGCGCTCGATTCCGGCTGGGTGAGGGTTGAACGGGAAGGAGTGAGTCGCTCCCACGCGACCAGATTCGTTTTGGTCGGCGCCTACGATCCCGTCGAAGGTGATCCCGGCAAAATGATTCGAGCTCGCGTCGGGCTCCTGGTGGATGGCTTGGCCGGACTTGATCTGGAGGGACGGTACGAGGTGCTCCACCGCGTCCGGACCTTGGAATGTCGGGACAACGGTTCCTTGAACGACTGTGTCGATGTGGACCGGGCCACCATCCAGGCGGTCCGGCAAGTCCGACGTCATCGGGGTCGTGTTCGCTTCCCCGATCACCATCTGCGCCGGTTGATCTCAACCGCCTCTCGACTGGGGCTCGAGGGGCACCGGCTGGACCTGTTCGCCGTGCTTGCGGCCCAGGCCAATGCGGCCCTGGCTGGACGAAGCGTCGTGTCTCAGGAGGATCTGGAGATAGCGGCCCGGCTGGTCTTGCTGCCACGCGCCATGCCGGTTGATCAAGAGGAAAAGAGCAGAACGAATTCTGAACAGCCGCGACGAGAAAACGGTCGATCCGATTCGCCGCCTCATCGGGACCGCGGTGCTGCGACCGAAGATCGCTCAACCTCTGGGGAAAGAGCACAGAAGGAAGTGGCTCCTCTTCCTGGTGAGTTCCCCAATGAAATTATGAGCCAGATCCCGGATGCCCAAGCGACTCGGAGTCGGCCCGGAAGAAGAACGGACGCTCCTCTCAGTTCTCGAGGGCGTACCTTTCGCACCGGCCTTCAGCCGGATCAGAGGCAGTCGATTGCTTTAGGAGCTACCCTGCGGTCGGCGGCCCCCTGGCAGCTTTGGCGCCGTCAGCAACGAGCGGCTCAGAATGATGAGAGGCGGGATCGGTCTCGCAGCCGGGAGGGTTCGATTCCAGGAAAGCCAGACCCCAGGATGGTCATTGAAGCCTCGGACATACGCTTCCACCGTTTTCGGGGCAAGGTGGGACTCCTCTTTATTTTCGTGGTCGACGCCAGTGGTAGTATGGCTGTGAACCGCATGGCCCAAGCCAAAGGCGCCATGGCCCGGCTCTTGCAGCAGGCCTACGTCTATCGGGACCAGGTCGCATTGATCCAGTTCAGCGGCGACGGTGCGGAAACGCTTCTTCCCCCGACTCGGAGTGTGCAGCGAGCCAAACGTCTCGTGGATGCATTGCCCGCCGGCGGGGCAACACCCCTCGCTGCCGGGCTTCTCCAAGCTCTCAGCCTGGCGCGGTCGTCCAAGCTCCGCAGTTCCCCACAACCCATCCTGCTTATTCTCACCGACGGACGAGCCAATCGGCTGGCGCGCCATGAGCCGGTCAGGCCAGGTCTGCAAGCGGCTGCCATTCAACAGGAATTGCGGCTGGTGGGTGCTGAGATACAACGAGAGGCGCTGACTGCGGTTGTGGTGGACACTCGTCCCTCTTTTTGGGCTGGAGGTGAAGGGGAGACCCTGGCCGATTGGATCAACGCACGCTACCTGCGTCTTCCACGAGCTGACAAGATGACGCTGTTTCGGGCAGTTAAGTCGGTGGCGGAGGAAGTTCGGGGCAAAGGATCAGCCTGACTCGGGATGCTCCGGCGGCCACGGCAAGAGGCTGAACCCATGAGGTTTCCCGGATAGGCTCCACGAGGGATTGATGAAGAGTGAAGATCGAGACCGCCGTGTGTTGGCCCTTTATGAACGGGTGCTGGAGATTGAACAGCGCCTCATTCCGACGGGATTGCACACTTTTGGGAAACCCGGCAACACTGCCGAGATCAGCCACCTGCTCACCATGGTGGCTTCCTTCGAGCGGCCGGAACTCGGCGTTCCGGCCCTTGACGGACCTCATTGCCCAAGGGCTGGGGTTGCCTTTGTATGCCCAATTGCTCCAGGAAAGCGAGACCTCCGAGAAACGGATGACGGAACGAGAAGCCGTTGAAAGCCTGGCACGCAAAACCGTCGACCGTCTGTTGGCGCAAGGCGAGCACCCGGAGAAAGAGGCGGCGCACTGGATCAACCAACGGGCGGCTGTGCCCATTCATTCGGCTCTGGAGATTTTTGCCTTCCTGACGGAGATGAAGCATCGTTTGCAGTCCAACCGGGAACTCGATGCGCTGGTCAGTGCCCTGAGAGGGGACTATTTGCCTCCCGGACCGGGGGGGGGACCTTCTGCAGAACCCCTTTATTCTGCCTACCGGTAGGAACACTCATGCCATCAATCCCTATGCCATCCCTTCAGCGATGGCCCTCCGCCGTGCCGAGCCTCTGACTCGGGCCCTTCTGGAGCGCTACCACCATGATTTGAACCGGATGCCTGAGTCCATCGCCATGGTGCTGTGGGGAATCGACAACATCAAGAAAGAAGGGGAGGCAGTTGCTCAAGTGCTTTGGCTACTCGGAGTTCGACCGGTGCGGGACGGGCTCAATCGGGTGACGGACGTGGAGGTCATTCCCTTGCAGCGCCTGGGGCGACCGCGCATTGATGTTGTCATGACAGTCTCGGGCATCTTCCGGGACCTTTTTGCATCCACCATGGATCTCCTGGATCGTTCCGTTAAGCGAGTGGCGGCCCTTGATGAACCGGTGGATAGCAACTTCGTTCGCAAGCATGTGGAAGAACAGATGAGGGCCAGTGGGTGTCCTTTCGAAGAAGCGGCGACCCGTGTTTTCTCCAATGCGGCCGGGAACTATGGCGCCAACGTCAATTTTATGGTGCTCCAGAGTCAATGGGAGGACTCCAGGGAACTGGGAGATCTTTTTGTGAGGCGCAAGTGCTTTGCCTATGGGCGCGACGCTGAGGGGCGTCCGCTGGAGGGGCTTCAGGCGCAGGCTCTCCTCGATAGCGCTCTCTCGCGAGTGGAAGCCAGCTATCAGAGCATCGATAGCACCGAGGTCGGCATTTCGGACGTCGATCACTATTTCGAATACCTCGGCGGGGTAACGAAAGCGGTGGAAGAACGCGCCGGCAAACGGCCTCAGGTTTATCTTTCCGATTCGCTTACGCCCCGCGCCAAGATTCGAACCCTTCAGGAAACTCTTCAGTTAGAGAGCCGCACCAAGGTCTTGAACCCCAAATGGTATGAGGGCATGTTGAAACACGGCTTCAGTGGTGTTGCGGAGATCGAACATCAGTTGACCAATACCTTTGGTTGGTCCGCCACAGCCGATGCCGTTGAGGACTGGATCTACGACGAAGTAGCGGAAACGTTCGTGTTGGACGGGCAAATGCTCCAACGGCTGGAAACGCTCAACCCTCACTCTGCCCAGACCCTGGTCGGCCGGCTGCTGGAAGCTTCAGGGAGAGGATTTTGGTCGGCCAAGCCCGAAGTGCTGAATCGACTGAAAGAAGTGTTTGCCGGATTGGAAGATGCCTTGGAAGGAGTCAACCCGTGAAGGATCGAGCGTCAGGTCCAGTCAAGGTGGTGGTGTTCTATGTGGGCGCGAGCCTTCTGACCCCTTTGCACCGAGCGGAGCGCGAGATCCGGGAGCATGGGCTCGAGCTGCGAGTTGCTGCCCACAATGGGGGTGCTGCCTGGTCAGAGCCGGAGTGGCGGGAAGCCCTGTGTGATCTTGCCGAGGCAGACGTCGTGCTGATCATGCACTTGACGGATTCTCAAAACAGTCAGCGCCTGTTAGCAGCCCTGGACCGGCTTCAGCATCACCACCATGCGGTCATTGTGTTCAATTGCCTGTCCGATCTGATGTGTAAGACTCGGATGGGCAAGCTTGATCTGGGCCGTTTAATGGAGGCCATGACTCGCGCCGGCCGAGCCGGAAGCCGGGTGGGTTCGGGCCTCCGATTAACTTACCGGTTGGGTACCTGGATGTCCGAGGTGATGTCGCGGCCTTCCCGATCCCAAGTCAAGGCGGGCGCCCGGTCGAAGGGCGGACGTTTCCACGCCTACCATAAGCTGGCAGGACGGTTGCCGAAGATCCTGAAGTTCGTTCCCGGCGCCGGGAAACTGAAGGATATCAAGAACTACTTGATTCTCTACTGTCATTTTCTCCAACCCACCCCGAAGAACATTCGCTCGATGTTGTTACACATCATCAAGCACTACGTACCGGGTCATGGTGCGTTGGCGGCGCCCGAGCCGCCCGAGACTCGGCCCTCGACCGGACTCTATCACCCACTCGCTCCTGAGTTGTTCGAGAGTTTTTCAGCCTACCGGGCCTGGTATGAAACGGAGTTGAAACGAACACTCGATCCGAAGTGCACGATCGGGTTGTTGTTGATGCGTCCCCAAATCGTGGGTGAAGCACGTCGTCACTACGACGGACTCATCAGGGCGATCGAGTCGGAGGGCTTGGCTGTCGTCGCGGCCATCTCCACCTTCATGGACAACCGGGAGGCTTGCCGCGCCTACTTTCTGGACGGCAACAGCGCTCGCGAGAGGGCCTTGGCCGGCAGTGGAGGGGGTAGTCTTCGACCGCGCGTGAGCCAGATTGTGTCATTGACGGGGTTCAGCTTCGTGGGTGGGCCCGTGATGAATGACACGGAAGCTTCTGTGGAGTTTCTCCGAGACCTCAACGTCTCCTTTCGCTCCATGGTTTCCCTGGATCTGCAAACCATCGAGAACTGGGAGCAAAGCCGGGTGGGGTTGAACCCCGTGCAAACGGCCATGCAGGTGGCTATCCCTGAGCTGGATGGCGCGACCGAGTCCCGGTTGTATGGGGGTGTTAGCCACCAGAGCCGCCAACCCGAACCGCTGTCCGAGCGTTGCCGGCTCATTGCCTCCCGGTTGGCAAGATGGAACCGTCTCCAGATGACTCCCCGCAGTGAGTTGAAACTGGCCTTTGTGATCTTTTGCTTTCCGCCCAACAAGGGAAACCTCGGTACTGCAGCTGACATGGACGTCTTCGCCAGCCTGCTGGAGCTTCTGACCCGGCTCAAGGCTGAAGGCTACTCGGCGCCGCAACCCGAAAGCGTGGATGATCTTCGTCAGCGAGTTCTGGAGGGTAATTCACAGGCATGGGGTACGGTGGCCAACGTTCACTATCGAATGCCCGTGGATGAATATCGGGCGCTTTGTCCCTATGTCGGTGAAATCGAGCAGGAATGGGGCCGGGCTCCAGGAGAGATCAACACTTCCGGTAGGGATTTGCTTATCCTGGGCGCTGAGCTGGGGAACGCATTTATTGGCATCCAGCCCACTTTTGGCTACGAAGGAGATCCGATGCGGATGCTGGCGGCGGAAGGGGGAACCCCGCACCACGGCTTCATGGCCCTGTACTGCTACTTGGAAAACCTGTACCGGGCCGATGCTGTCATCCACGTGGGAACTCATGGGGCTGCTGAGTTTATGCCGGGGAAGCAAGTCGGACTCTCGTCCCGCTGTTGGCCGGACCGCTTGATGGGGGCTCTACCCCACCTCTACCTCTATAGTGTCAACAATCCTTCCGAGGGAACCATCGCCAAACGCCGCACCAGCGCGGAGTTGATCTCCTACCTCACACCACCCGTTGAAAACGCCGGTTTGTACAAGGGTCTGGTGATGATGAAGGAGCTTCTCAACGCCTACCGGCACACCACCATAGAATCCGAGAAGCAGCAACTGTTCGCGGCCATTGAAGAACAGTCCCGAGCCTTGAACCTGTCGTGATTCCAGAAGGCTCATTGTGGAGCTTGAAGCCAACTGAGACCAAGGCTTCGCCTATTGTTGAGCGCTCCTCCGCCTATGCGGGCGTCCAGTTTTTGGGGGCTGCCGCAAATCCCATAAGCGGACAAGGATCCGGACTTCAGGAGAGGTCGTGATTCCGTTATTCCTTTGGATTTCGAAGGCTTATATTCATGGAGAGTGGTTGTTTTCAGGCTGAGCGCCCGCCCTCGATTCCGTGCCCAAAGACCCCGGTGGGCATTGAGAACTCTTCGAGATGCCAGGGGCGCCACTCATTGGCTTCGTAAACAACTCAATCTCCGGAAGGAAAAGGGACAAGTGGATAGGGTTATTTCTATTCGGGTAGTTGCCCTGATCTTGACTCCGGCTCTTATGCCGTTGAACTTGTGGGGAAAAGCGCACGGCGAACGGGGCTTCAGCGTTGGAGCGGATGCTTGGGCAAACTTTACCGGGTCTTTTGCGCTCCAGAGGTCCCTGAGCCGGACTTGAGTCACTCTCCCAGGCTGGATCAACTCCTCCGCCATGGGAACTCTATCTTTCTTTGAGCGACGCAGTCGCGCCAGCTCTTGAAAACAATCTGGATATGGCCTGTGCGAGATATGCGCCCACGATCGCTGAGACCGATATTCTGCGAGCTCGATCGGGTTCGCAGCTACGTGGTGTTCCGACACAAATCAGTACCCTCTCCACCGGAGTGTCTGCGGCTGGTGTTGGAGAAGCAGGAGGATTTGAAGAAACCGGCATCACCGGTCGGGCAGGGGGAGGCGCCGGCGGAGGCGCGGATGTTGGCGATGCCAGCACTTTTTTCGGCACTCAACGGGTTCCCCTGTATCCCGTGATCTCGGGCGGTATTGACCGGGGGCACTTCAGCAGTCCGCAGACCAGTAATTTCGTGACAGGGACCCATACTTTCGTTAATGAAAGCGGTCAACCGTATATCGATTGAGGAAGCTTATCAGGGTTCCGTTTCCCAGGGTCCCGATCGGCTGCCGGCTGTCAGCCCCTGATTGGTTCCGGCTCCTGTGCGGATCTGAGCCTGGGGCGCCTATGTCGAAGCCGCCATTTCCTCCTGAGGCGGAGTTTTCCTTTGATCCGGGCGGAAAGGGGCAGGACCTTCCTCTCCTTTGCGCCGGAGCGATGGAAAGCAGGTTCCCTGATCATAGGTCGCTCTTGAGAATGATCCTCATCATTGCTTTGATTGCATTGGTATCCAAGACGTTCATCAAGATCGCAAAGCCACGCTCCTGGTGAGGTGCCAGGTACACCAACGCAGTAAAGCCCTTGATGCCGCCTGCGTGATAAAGAATGTTGTTTTTGCCTCTCCCCTCTATCTGCCAACCGAGTCCATAGTAATGGCTGCGGCGCAGAAATATCTTCTGAAAGGAAATCACAAAGTTGGCGAGCTTGGAGGAGGGGTGAGTGAGCCTTACTTGCCTTGAAGTGAGTTCATTGAATCCGGCTGCTGAAACCAGGCGCTTCCCATCGAAGGTTCCACCGGCCCAGCATCAATCGAATCCAGTTTCCAAGGTCTTTTACATTCGAGCTGATGCCTCCGGCTGGGGCAAGATCGGGGTAGTCCGGTATCGGTATCTTCTGGGGCGGCTTTCCCGGGCAGGTAAGCACAAGAGTGGTCCCGAGCGCTCTCCCTCTGAGACGTCATACTCGCATTCATCCCCAGCGGTGCGAAGATCCGTGTCGCGATCATCTTTTCCCAGGTCGAGTCCTGGGCGGCAGCAACCGCTTGTCCTGCAGCGGTAAAGAGAACGTTGTTATATTGGAATTTTTTCCCGAGCGGAGCTGTGGGTTCAGCCATCATGCCCGCCTTTATGATCTCCTCGCGTCTAAGCCCCTTGTTTTTCCATAGGCTGTCGTCCTCGTAGGGCAATCCGCTTCGATGACAAAGCAGGTCACGGATAGTGATTCGAGAGTTTGCCTCGGTATCTCGAAGTTTGAAGTATGGGAGAAATCTCCTGGGGTGATCATCCACGGAGAGCTTCCCGTCGTCCTGACTCATGACGGCCGCCATGGCTGTGAAAGCCTTGGTGCAGGAACCAATGACGAACAAGGTGTCGCTGGTGACAAGCAGCTTCTGATCAACATCGCGAAGGCCAAATCCCTCCATAAAGACGATCTGATCGCTTCGGACGATCACAACAGCCAGACCGGGGATATTGCGTCTCAAGCGTTCCTCTTCCAAATCAGATGCCATTGACGGCATTGGCTTTCCGCCGGAAGCTTCCGAGGTTTTGGCAAAGGCGGCCTGGCAGTGAGTGAGGAAGATTGCGAAGGCGAGGCCAATAAGAACAATGGGCCAATGCCTGCCTCTGGGCATCGTGTGGTTTTGCCCGGATATAGAATGCAGCACAAGCACTTCCTGATCACCGTTGGGCTTTCACGGCCATCAAGCCCGGACTCTTCAATAGCAGTCAGGCTTCAGAACCCGATGCCTGCAAGAAGGCTCGCCTGGTTCCTTCTCACTTCATAAGGGCGGTGGAAACACACCATTTTACAATGCTAACCTGGATTTCTCACCACAGATAGGTCGCATCGGTTCCCTGAATCCAAGAAAACCATTGGAGGAAAAAGACTTACCTGGATTCCATGAGGGGAGCTAATATCCATACAGTGCAGCACCGACCCCTTGGAGTTCGAGGGCTTCCCCTGTCGCCAATGCCAACTGAAGCCTTGGTGGCGATGAACGAAGGTGGTATCCTGCCGAACCCGGGTGGCCGGTGAGCGAGCAACGCCGGCCCCGACAGCCCGAATTGAAACACTGGAGTCCAAGGCGGGACTAACGTCTGCTCTTCGGCTAAATCTTCAAAATCCATGGAGTGTAAAAGCATGGAAGCCATCCGGAAAATTTCGGAACATCTCTATCGGTTCACGGACACTTGCAACGTCTATGTGGTCAAGGACGGCGAGACCGCTTTGTTGATTGATGCAGGCTTCGGAGCCGTGCTGGATTGCCTATCGGAGATCGGTTGTCGACAGGTGGAGTGGGTTTTGCATACGCATCACCACCGGGATCAATGCTGGGGAGACCCCAAGCTCACTAAGGCGGGGGCCAGGCTGGCAGTCCCGCAGTACGAACGCCATTTATTCGAGAAAGCGGAATTGTTTTGGCAGACACGACGCGTGTTCGACAATTACGATGACCGCAACAATTTTTTCTCCGTGGCCCACGATCTGCCTGTCTCGGCCACGCTGAACGACTACGAAGAATTCGCCTGGCATCACTACCGCTTTTACGTGTTGCCGGCCAAGGGACACACTCAGGGCTCGGTGGTCTTGCTGGCGCAGATTGATGGGCGGTTGGTTGCCTTCAGTGGAGACCTGATGGTCGAAGGGGGCAAGCTCTATCAACTCCATGCGATGGAATATTGCTATGGAGACATGACCGGGGCTCTTTTTACGCTGCAGTCCATCCAAGCCTTACGGGATGCTCTCAATGGCGAGGTAGTGGCCGGTCGGTCCTTTAAAGCCGCCGGCCCTCCCCTCGGTCTTCCCTCCCACGGGGAGTTCCTCCAGGACCCCCTGGGCGACATCGATCGTCTGGAGAAATCCTTGACTCAATTGGCCTCGCTGGGTCGGGGCCTGCGAGTCGGTGGGCGCGAAAGTATTCCGGAGATGTTGTACCTGCCGGAGCCAAGATTCGTGGAGATTTCAGACCATCTTCTTTGGGGAGGCTCCTGGACCTGTTCCTTCTTTTATGTGGTTCTCTCTCGCTCTGGAAAGGCGCTGTTTGTCGACTATGGCCACTCCTTTCATCCTCACATGCACACCTTCGCGGACCACAATGGGCTCGAGGTGATGCGGTTTGTCGAGCACCATCTCAAGCAGCTACATCAAGAATACGGCGTGCATACCCTTGATCTGGTGATCCCCACCCATATTCACGACGACCATACTTGTGGCATCCCTCACCTGCAGCGGTTTTACAAGACCCAATGCTGGGCCCTCGACACAGTGGCCCAGGTTCTGGCCGACCCGGCGGCGTGGACTTCGACACCCTGTACTTTTCACAAGCCGATCCGCATCGATCGTGTCCTCCAGGATGGCGAGCAGTTTGACTGGGAGGACTATACCTTTAACATCGACTTCGCTCCCGGGCAGACCGAGTATCACTCGGTCCTGAGCGCAGAAATTGACGGCCAAAAAGTGGCCTTCACGGGGGACAACTACTTCATGCAGGAAGTTCTGGTTAGCGGCAAAGTGGAGCAGAAGCCCTACCAAACCACGGTGCTGCGCAACAGCTTTCAGCTTGGGATGCACCGTCGCTGTATTGAGGTTATGAACCGGGTAGCCCCCGACCTCATTTGTCCGGGGCACTTGGGGGTTTGGAAGTGCGACGAGGGCGCATTACGGGAGTACTCGAACTTCATTCACCGTAAGGAACGGATCTTTCGTCAACTGGTGGCCCAGCCGAGCGACCAGTACATCGATCTGTTTTGGGCCCGGATGATGCCTTATCTGGCCCAGGTGAAACCCGAGGAGCAACTGGAGTATCGCCTGCTGCTTCGCAACAATTTCGGGACCGAAACCACCTACCAGGCACGATTGATAGCACCTGACGGATGGCGCACGGCCAGCGAGTTCGCCGAGGTCACCATACCGGCTGATGGAACGGGCGATCTCATCCTGGCGGCTACGGTGCCTGCGGCCGCAGACGGCATTCGGCGATTGATGACGGCCGAGATTTCTATCGAGGGTGCTTCTCAAGGACCGTTGGTGGAAGCATTGGTGACGGTCCAAGAGTGAGGCTCACCCCTCCAACACCCACCGAAACTCCTCGCGAATTGGGGCGGGGGGTTCTCACGCCTGCCGAAAGACCTTCCGTTTTCTCCCGGGCCTTCCGATGGCCGTCGGCTTCGCCCGTCAAGGGAAAGCCGAACCACTCTTCAACGGCCCCGGAAGCCTCGATCTCAGAATCTATCGGGGTTCGATGATGACTTGGGTTTTTACCGAATTGGCGATAAAACACTGACGGTGGGCGCCTTCATGCATTTGCCGGAGATCCTCTGCCGACGGTGCACGCTCCCCGCCAAAAACAATTTGCGGTTTCAGCATCACCCGGGTCAGGGCGTACCTGCCTTCCGGGTTCTTCCCGAGGAAGCCGACCGCTTGGTCGTTGTAACGATCAACCATGAAGTGCTTCCTGGCCGCGATGGCCAAAAAGGTGAGCATGTGGCAACTGGCAAGCGCGGCGATCAAAGCCTCTTCCGGATCCACGCAAGAAGGATTACCCAGGAAACCGGGTGAGGCCGAAGCCTGGACTACGACGCCTCCATCAAAAGCCCACTGATGGTCTCGATTGTAGGTTTGGTAGGTGAAATCGCTGGATTCACGTTGCCATCTGAGCGTGACCTGATGTTCAGACATTGCGGAATTCCTTGTCTCTTGGGATAGAGGGGTTGAGCCTGCCCCTTGCTTCGTATCCTAACATGGGGAGCTTTTGAACGCAGCCCAAGGGGTTGTTCTTTTTTTTTCGAATCCCTGTCTCCAATCTCTTTTTAGATCGGTCTAATAAAAGATAAAGGGGAGTTTAGAGCAGAAGAATAACCCATTAGAGTCTTGCAGCGAGGGGCTTTTTTGGTTAGTCTAAAGTAAGTTAATAACAGTAGGTGGAAGGGAACTTCATGGCTGCTGACTCGCGCAAGAACTCAACGGTTTCCAGTACGGTTGAGGATTATCTCAAAGTCGTCCTGAAGATTGAGGACATGAAGCAAAAGGCCAGCACTTCCAGGGTAGCGCGTCACCTCGATGTGGCTGATGCGACCGTGACGGATATGCTTCGGAAGTTGAAGAGGGCGGGTCTCCTGGAGTACAAGCCCTACTACGGTGCGACCTTGACCCGGAAGGGGCGTCAGGTGGCGCTCCGGATCCTTCGTCGGCATCGACTCCTTGAACTTTTCCTCCATCAGATCCTGGGCTATGGTTGGGAGCAAGTCCATGAAGAGGCGGAACGGCTGGAACATGCAGTCTCTGATCTTTTCGTGGCGCGGGTCGACGCCCTATTGAATTTTCCCGCTAAGGATCCCCACGGTGAGGCGATCCCTGACGCCCAGGGTTTCCGGCAGGTCGAAGACGACGTGTGCCTGGCCGAGGCCGAGCTGGGGCACTATTGCATTCACAAAGTTACCAACAGTGATCCTGAGTTCCTGGCTTATATGGACAAAGTCGGATTGCTCCCGGCTGCCCAATTCTTATTGCAAGAGAAGGCCCCTTTTCAAGGCCCTTTGAAGCTGCTGCTGGAGCCTGGCCAAATGCCGGTTTACCTTGGCCTGGAGGCATCCAAGAGCGTCTATGTGTTGCCCCTGAAAGACCGTTCGCCCGTCTCTGGATTGTCCCTGGGCAGGCGTCCTTCCCCGGATGTCGGTCCGAAAGGGAATCAAGGGCCAAGGAGCGAGAAGGGCTAGGTGGCTTGTGACCGACTCTGCTGTCCATTCCAAGCGGAGCAGGGCAGAGCGTGGAGACTCCAATGAATGCGGTGACGGATGGGGTCGTGATCGGCCTGGTCGCCATCCTCATCTATTTTCTTTTCCGGCCAAGGCGGGGCTTTGTGTGGCAATGGCGAAGCCTGCTGCGTCTATCGGAACGAGTCCTGTCGGAGGATGCTCTGAAGCATCTGCATGATTGTGAGTACGAGCAGAGAATGGCGACCGTTCAGAGCCTCTCCGGTGCTCTCGGCAGGCCCATTGAAAAAGTGGCAAGACTCATTGAGCGCATCGAGGCCGGGGAACTCGTCACCTCGGAGGGAGCGTCACTCAAACTCACTCCAAAAGGAAGAGAATATGCACTGCGGATCATTCGCGCCCATCGTCTTTGGGAGCGTTACTTGTCGGAAGAAACGGGGCTGAGTGAGTCGGATTGGCACAAGAACGCCGAGCAGCAGGAACACCGCATATCTCCGGGTGAGGCCAACGTACTGGCGGCCCGCATGGGTAACCCTCCTTTCGATCCCCACGGCGATCCCATTCCGACACAAAGGGGGGATCTCCCTCCACGTCAAGGGCAACCGTTGACGACGTTAGCCGTGGGTGAACGAGCCACGGTCGCCCATCTCGAAGACGAACCAGAGGTAGTCTACGCGCAGTTGGTGGCGGAGGGTCTCCATCCTTTGATGGTGGTTCAGTTGACCCGCGTTTCAGCCGAACGCATTTGCTTCTGGGCCGAAGGCGAGGAGCACGTGCTGGCGCCTATCGTCGCTGCCAACGTCTCAGTGATCCCGCTCCCCTTGGAGCAGCAGGCGGAAGAACCCTTCGAAACACTGGCCAACTTGAAACCGGGCGAGGAGGCCACCGTGGTGCGGTTGGCCCTCAACTGTCGGGGGCTGGAAAGACGTCGGCTCATGGATCTGGGCCTTCTTCCCGGCACTGTGGTGGCCGCTGAAATGAAGAGCCCGACGGGCGACCCGACTGCCTTTAGAATCCGGGGAGCGCTGATTGCGCTTCGAGGGGAGCAAGCCGGCTATATTTGGATCACCCGCAGGAGGCAAGCGGCCTGATGCCCCCAGAGACCTCTCCGACTGCCTGTGAAACCTGTTCGGCCCACCATCTGGCTAATTTGAGGAGGCTGGGTGTGAACATGGACCGGTATGACTTCGTCGTGGCCCTGGCCGGTAATCCCAACACCGGCAAGAGTACCGTTTTCAATAGTCTTACCGGCCTTCGGCAACATACGGGTAATTGGCCGGGCAAAACCGTGACCCGGGCTGAGGGTGGTTTTGCTTACCAGGGCAAGCACTACAAATTGGTTGACCTGCCCGGAACCTACTCCCTGTTGTCGACCAGCATGGACGAGGAAATCGCACGCGACTTCATTCTATTCGGACAGCCCGACGTGACTGTCATCGTCGTGGACGCCACCCGATTGGAGCGCAACCTCAACTTGGTTTGTCAGGTGCTGGAGATTACGGACCGGGCCGTGGTTTGCCTCAACCTCATAGATGAAGCCGAAAGGCGCCATTTGACCATCGACGACCGCTGTCTGGCTCGAGAATTGGGAGTACCCGTGGTTCCGACGGTGGCTCGTCAAGGGACGGGCATTCCGCTGTTGATTCAAATGGTCGCCCAGGTCGTCACCGGACAGCTTACCTGCAGACCCCATCGGATTCAAAGTGGACCGCCGGCGCTCAAGCGGGCGGTTCAGTTACTGGTTGAGAAAATCCGGACTGCCTTTCCCGATCTTCCTAACGCCCGATGGGTCGCCCTGCGCCTCTTGGAGGGAGACGGCAGAATAGAGGAAGCAGTCCGATCCGGTGAATTGGCCGATCTTATGAAGCGCTCGCTCGTGCCCGAGCCTGAAAGGCCATCGGAGATGGTCGGATGAATCTTATGGACTCCCGCGAAGAAGTGTTGGCAGCGGCTTCGGCCCTACGCTGGGAGGTGGGTCCCAATCTCCATGACTCTTTGATGGAGGCCCTTTACACCGACGCCGCTCGGATTTCGGATCGGGTCCTCACTCGAGACGATGCACAGCCACGCTTCGATCTCGACCGAACGATTGACCGGCTGGTAACCAGTCGATGGTTGGGCTTTCCCATCATGACCCTCTTGATGGCGATCGTTCTATGGGTGACTATTTCAGGCGCCAATGTCCCTTCCAGTTTCCTGTCCTCTCTTTTTCTGGACACCGTCCATCCTGCCCTGAAGCAGTTGGCTGGCGCGGTAGGGCTCGTTTGGTGGCTCGACGGGTTGTTGATCGACGGTATGTTTTTGGCGATGGCTTGGGTGGTGAGTGTGATGCTACCCCCGATGGCCATTTTCTTCCCGCTCTTTACCCTGTTGGAGGACTTCGGGTATCTGCCCAGGGTAGCCTTTAACATGGACCGCTGGTTCAAGAAGGCTGGGGCGCACGGCAAGCAGGCCCTTACCATGACCATGGGTTATGGATGCAATGCAGCGGGAGTGGTGGCCACAAGAGTGATTGACAGCCCTCGGGAGCGACTGATTGCCACCGTGACCAATAACTTCTCTCTGTGTAATGGTCGCTGGCCTACTCAGATCCTGATTGCCACCATCTTTATTGGCAGTCTGGCGCCTCCGGCTTTGGCCGGGCTGGTGTCGGCGGGAGCTGTCATGGGTGTTGTTCTTCTTGGGGTGGTTTTCACCTTCCTGGTGTCTTGGGGCCTCTCCAGAACCCTGCTCAAGGGGGAAGCCTCAGCCTTCAGTCTGGAGCTGCCTCCTTACCGGCCTCCCCGAATCCTGCAAACCATCTACACCTCCCTGATTGACCGCACACTGATCGTGTTGTGGCGAGCCGTTGTTTTTTCCGTTCCTGCCGGCGCCGCCATTTGGTTGGTATCCAACCTTCATGTCGGCGGGTTCAGTCTGGCGGAACATATGATCCACGGCTTGGATCCCTTCGGAATTCTCATCGGACTAAACGGGGTCATCCTGTTAGCCTATATTATCGCCATCCCCGCCAACGAGATCGTCATTCCCACGATTCTCATGTTGACCGTTCTGAGCACCGACCTCTTGGGCGTGGGCCAGGGCGCGGGCATCCTGTTCGAGCTTGATTCGGCTACGGCCACGGCGGGGGTTCTTCAGGCGGGAGGATGGACGTTGCTGACCGGAATCAATCTGATGTTGTTCAGTTTGCTGCACAACCCCTGCTCGACCACCCTCTACACCATCTGGAAAGAGACCAGAAGTGTGAAGTGGACGACGGTTTCGGCTCTGCTGCCGATCGGAATGGGCTTTCTGGTTTGCTTTTCCGTCACTCAGGTTTTCCGCTGGTTTGGCGGGTGAGAGATGCTCGCCGGCGGACCCGTCACCAATGACCGTGGCGCTCTCCCCCCTCACGACCGGGTTGGACGGTTGGGCTCTGTTACATATGAAATAGGTCAAGGACCTCCTGCCCTGCCTCTATTGACGGAGGCCATGGGATGCGGTCACAATGAGCCACTGCCTGGGGACTGGCGCCAGGAATTCGAGCATTCTTCCTGACGGACCATTCATTCTTTGTTGATCTGGAGTGTGCCATGCGATTAGAGAATCCGTTGAAAGTTGTGTTGCAAGCAGGAAAAGTGTCGGTGGGTTCCTGGCTGAACCTGGCCTCGCCGCTGGCTGCAGAAGTCCTGGCTACCGAAGGTTTTGAGTGGCTGACCGTCGATATGGAGCACGGACCCTGGGGAATTGCCGATGCGGCCAACGGATTTCGGGCCATCGAGTCACGAGGCGCCGTCCCTTTGGCCCGCGTGTGGTCTCATCAGCCGGAGGTCATCGCCCGAGTGCTGGACGCAGGCGCTCTCGGGGTGGTCATTCCTCATGTTTCGCGTCGCGATCAGGCGGAAGCCCTGGTGCAGGCGGTTCGCTACCCTCCCTTGGGTCAGCGCTCCGCCGGAACCGGGCGAAATCAAACCTTCCTCAACTATCCGGCGGATGCCAATGAGTAAATTCTTTTGATCCCACAGATTGAGGACCTCGAGGGAGTGGATCGAATTCAGGAAATCATGGCTGTCCCCGGAATTGACGTGGGCTTCATTGGTCCCCATGATCTGGGATTATCTATGGGACTCAGGGCAGAGGAGATTGGTAAAAATCCTGAGCACGAGCGTCAGCTCATGCGGGTTCTTGAGGGATGTCAGGCGGTCGGCAAACCCGCAGGGCTCCCGGCGCCTGATGCAACGGCTGCCAATAAGTGGATCTTGCGCGGTTTTCAAATGATTGATCTCTCCAACGATCTGGCCCTTTTGCGACGGAGCATTCGTTCCCAGTTGGCGGAAGTGAAACGATGACCAGAGTTCCCGATCCTGGGCCCAAGTCGGACTATGGGTTCCTGCTTGGCGACGGGTCAGCTGAAGCGGGGCAACCGGTCTTGGATGCGCCGAAGCTCAGGGGGCCGCGCCGTCTTTGGCGGAAAGGATGGGTTCTTGGACCGGCCAGTCGATCCCGATCTCCGGATCGTTCCAACGAATGGCAATTTTGTCGTTGGGGTCGTAATACTCGGTACACTTGTATTCCACTTGGGCTGAATGGCTTGTGGTTGCAAAACCGTGGGCAAAGCCGGCCGGCACAAAGTATTGGCGGCGGTTGACCGCTGACAAACAGACGGCAGCCCAGCGGCCGAAAGTCGGGGAGCCGAGCCGAATGTCGACCGCCACGTCGAACACCTCCCCTTCGATCACCCGCACCAACTTGGCTTGCGGCCGCTGCACCTGGGCATGCAGCCCCCGTATCGTCCCGCGGCATGAAAGGGAATGGTTGTCCTGGACAAAATCGAGCGGGAGGCCCAGTTGATGATAGCGGCGGGCGTGATAGGACTCGAAGAAGAAACCTCTGGAGTCGATGTGAACCTCGGGCTCGATGATGAGGACTCCCGTCAACTCGGTCTCTGTGACTTTCATCCGTCACTCCTGCGATTCAGTCAGTCTTGACAAGTATCGCCCGTAGGGGCTGCCCTTCATAGCCAGGGCCATCTGGCGGACATCCCCGGCTGTAATCATTCCCATCTTGAGCGCGATTTCCTCTAAGCACGAAACCATCAACCCTTGCCGTTCCTGGAGTGTCTGAATGAAAACCGATGCCTGTAGCAAGGACTCGTGAGTCCCTGTATCGAGCCAAGCCACGCCCCGTCCAAGTTTTTCAACCTGAAGCTGTCCCATTTTGAGGTATTCCCGATTCAGATCTGAGATCTCTAATTCTCCACGAGCCGAGGGCTTCAGTTGGGAAGCCAGCTCAATCACCCGGTTGTCATAGAAATAGAGACCTGTCACCGCGTAGGAGGAGCGCGGCTGCTTGGGCTTTTCTTCCAGGCTGGTCGGTTGGCCCCGGTCGTCAAACGAGATCACGCCGTAGCGTTCCGGGTCGCGCACTTGATATGCGAAAATCGTGGCTCCGGTCCTCCGTTCGGTTGCCTTTTGGAGTTGTCGGGGCAGCCCGTGACCATAAAAGATGTTGTCTCCCAACGCCAGGGCAACTTCTTGGTCAGCCAGGAATTCTTTGGCGATGAGGAGAGCTTGGGCAATCCCTTTCGGACTGGGCTGAACGGCGTATTCCAGACTCAAGCCCCAACGGCTCCCATCCCCGAGCAACTGCTCGAAAGCGGGTCGATCATGGGGTGTTGTGATCATCAAAATCTGTCGGATCCCGGCGAGCATGAGGGTCGACAGCGGGTAATAGATCATGGGCTTGTCGTAAACCGGAAGCAGTTGCTTGCTCACGGCTCGAGTCACGGGGTAGAGGCGAGTTCCCAACCCCCCGGCTAGGAGGATCCCTTTTCTCACAATTTCTTCCCGCTTTCGATTCCGAGTCGCCCTCGGTCGTAGTTGTTTTCCTGAACCTTGCGGCACCATTCCTGATGGGCCAAATACCATCGCACTGTTTTGGCCAGCCCCTTATCCAGGCTATGTCGAGGAACCCAGCCCAGCTCTCTCCGGATCTTGTCGGAGTCGATGGCGTAATGTCGATCGTGGCCCGGCCGATCGGGAGCCAGCCTCTTCAGGTGGGCGTAACAAGGTGTGCCTCGGCGTTGCATGGCGGGGTTTTTGGCTGCCGGAAGCAGTGTTTCCAGACAATCACAAACTTGGTCCACGACCTCCAGATTGGTGCGTTCGTTTCCACCGCCAACATTGTAGCTTGCCCCTGGCTGGCCTCTTTGCAGAGCAAGCAGGATGGCGGAACAGTGGTCCTCGACATAAAGCCAGTCCCGCACGTGACCTCCATCTCCATAGATGGGCAGCGGCTTGGCCTCCATGGCGTTCAGCAGCATCAGGGGAATCAACTTCTCGGGGAACTGGTAAGGTCCGTAATTGTTTGAACAACGCGTGGTGATGGTTGGGAGCCGATAGGTCTCGTGATAGGCGCGAACCCAGTGGTCGGCGGCGGCCCTTGGAAGCGGCGTAGGGGGAATTGGGGGCGTAGGCGGTTGTTTCTGAGAACTTCAACTCTCCGTCCGAACTTCCGTACACCTCATCCGTGGACACGTGGAGGTAGCGGAAGCGGTGGCGTGCCGAATCTTGGAGTCGGTTGTAGTAGGTACGAGAGCATTCCAGCAATTCCGAGGCGCCCACCACGTTGGTGGTGATGAAGGGACGTGGGTCGTCGATGGAACGATCCACGTGGGTTTCGGCTGCAAAATTTATAATCCAGGTGGGCTGATGGTCCCGAAAAAGAGCCTGGACGAAAGCTCGGTCGGCGATATCACCCCTCAGGAAGTGGTAGCGGGGTTCAGCGACCAGCTCATCCAAACTGCAGAGGTTGCCGGCATAGGTGAGTTTGTCGACGACAACCACGCGGGCATCGGTTTGGGCCAGTGCCCGGCGAACGAAGTTGCAACCGATGAACCCGGCGCCTCCGGTAACCACCATCGTTTCCATCAAATCATCCTTCCGGGGAACCGGGTTACCGGCCAATCCCGGCTTCGCTGCCGGCTCGGCATGACTCGATCCTTGGCTGTCTCTGCCGCGCGGCATCAGGACCGTTGGCGTCCTGGCCGAACAAGCCTGAGCTCTGCATTCTCGCTTGTGATCACGGGGGCCAATCGTCTAGGCTTGAGTTTGGGTAACACTCGCGTTCAGCCGAAAGCAACAGCAAGGTGCAACATTATGACATGCGATTCAACGCCCATTGGGCAAAAAGGTTAGTCGATGCTCCGGGCCCGGCGCGGCCGAGTCCGCTTCATTGAGGATCGGTGGCTGGCGGTCGATTCTTGAGACGGGCAAAGGCTGAACCCTGGGGGAGGGGGGTGGAAGAACAGGCTAGAATCGATCCGCTCATCGCCGGGCAGACTTGGTGGCGCCCGATGGCTCACAACGACCACTCTTGACCAAGGCGCTTGTCGCCGCCTAACGAGGGAGCCTTATGCTGCATGACAGAGATGAAGATCCGCGATCCTGGATTTACGAGGAGCAAAGGCCCTGGGGAGCCTTTCGCCGTTTCACCCACAACGCAGTGAGCACGGTAAAGATCATTACCGTCAATCCCGGGCAAGTCCTTTCGCTGCAGTTTCACCATCATCGCGACGAGTTGTGGGTTGCCCTCGACCCGGGACTGCAGGTGACCTTGGGAGAGCGAACCTGGGAGCCGGAACCCTATGAGGAGATTTATATTCCCCGGGAAACCAGACATCGGGTAGCGGGTTTGGGGCCTCGTCCCAGCCGCTGGTTGGAGATTGCCTTCGGGAATTTTGACGAACAGGACATTGTTCGTCTGGAAGACCGGTACGGAAGAAAGTAGGGAAGTAGAGAACGGTAGGGATTCCGACCGCATCCTTGGAACCTGACTTGATTCATCAAGAATCAAAAATTCCCAGGTCCAGTCCGCATACCGTGACTCCCGCGGGGTTCAGGTCCAGCCGTTCACTCCGGACTTTTTCTTTGGGGACTGTGCAAGCTGACCACAACGGTGGAATTGAGCTTCACCAGCCCTAACAATCGTGGCAACGCACTTCCGCGAAGATGGAAGCTTGCTGGTCGGGATGGGCGCGGGCGTAGTCAATCAGGCAGCGGACGGCTTTGCCGATGTCGGACAGGCCATGGGCCTTCACCATCTGCTCTAGGAACTCCACTTTGGCGGGCTCAAGCGGAATGGCCAGATCTGTTTTGTCTTTCATGCGACTCTCCTCCTCTCTGGAACCAGAAATCAGCGCTATCTTAAAGAAAAGGACAGAGGAAATAAACCCGAAATCCTTGCCGCCACCAAGGCTTGTTGGCCTGCCGCGGGAACAGGGGCTTGTTAAGAACTCATCGAGCTCTGGATTCAAGACTTGGAGAGCGCCTTGTGGAGGAGGTCTTCGGCCGCCTTGGACAGCTTGAGCTCGAGCGCCAGGCGGTGGCCGAGAGGAGACATCTTCTTCCACGTCCTGCGAAGAATATGGACCAGCTTTTCTTCGGAATGTTGATGGGAAAACTCTTCAAGCCGGGTCTCCAGAAAAACGAGGCAGACAGCGTCTTCGAGGGTCTGGACTTCCGGGTCGGTGCGCAGCCGCTCTTTTCTCAGTAGTCGCTGAACGCGAGCGACAGTCCCTGCGTCATAGCCGACTCGAACCAGCACTTCGGCCGCGGTTCGGGCATGGAACCGGGCAAGCGAGGTTCTCCAGTCCCTGTACCCCTTTTTGTTCATTGGGTAGGTATCGCGAGGTATCGACCAGCGTCGAACATGTTGACTTCGGGCTGCCAAGCGAAGAGCCACTGAAGCATCGGGAGATATTCGCTGCACCCATAGGCTGAGCCTTTGGTGATAGAGCAGGGAAGCCGGGATGGGTCCTTCGTCGGATGCGCTTCGAGTCGGGTCCTCCCGGTGCATGTCGTCAAGCATGGCAAAGGCTTCTCTTAATCGTCGGTCGTCGTTGTTCATAGGCGCCTTGGACTCTAGTGGTCTCAGCGAGCTTATCCTTGGACGGGCTGGTGGGTCCTCCCGGCATGCGCTGGACAAAAGTGAGCGGCCACCAGGCCAACAAGGGCGGCAATCGTGATGGCTGGAGGTTCAGGTCCCCATGGCAGCACTGAGAAGCATTGGAGTCATCCCCAACATACAGAGGCTATGGTGCCAACATCGAATGGAAGCAGTGGAACTTCATCTGACCATGACTTGAGAGACCGCGACCAGATCCAGTCGGGCCGGCCGAGTTAACTGGAGCTTTGCTCGCCGATGATTTCAGACCTGAACCGGTTCCGCGCCAATGGCGGGCAGAGGACTTTCAGCCCCATGGAATTGTATTGACTCTTTTTTGGATCCCTTCTTATACTCAAGCGTTTTGATCAGCGGTCTCACGGGGCCTCCGGTTCAAGCTCCGCAAAGGCAACGTTACTTCTTGTCCCGAGTACGGTCAATTCCGGTCGAGCTATGAATCAGGTCTTCTCAAGCCATTCTCACCAAGTTTTGGTCAGGTCATCATACCTGTAGACCCTTACTTTTCCGACGTTTTGTCGATGAATGCTGTAACTGTTGAAAACATTTCGAAGAATTACCGCATCTACCCCCGGCCCTCGTCCCGACTGAAGGAGTTGATCTTCCGCAAGCGCCAATTGCATCGCGACTTCTGGGCCTTGAAGGACGTGAGCTTTGAAGTTAAACAGGGTTGCACCTTTGGGATTATTGGGGAGAATGGGTCAGGAAAGAGCACTTTGCTCCAGATTATTGCTGGAACGCTGACCCCGACCGAAGGCAGGGTCGGTTTGTGCGGGCGCGTGGCCGCGTTGCTTGAGCTTGGGGCGGGATTCAACCCGGAGTTTACGGGTCGAGAAAACACCTTCTTGAACGCCGCCATCCTGGGCCTGAGCCGCGAAGAGATCACCCGGAAGTTGCCGGAGATCGAGCGATTTGCAGAAATCGGCAGCTTCATCGACCAACCCGTCAAGACCTATTCCAGCGGTATGTACGTGCGTCTTGCCTTTGCGATTTCCATCAACGTGGAGCCTGAAATTTTGCTGGTGGATGAATCGCTGGCGGTTGGAGATGTCTATTTTCAGCAACGTTGTATGCGCAGGATCCGCCAGATGCGTGAGGAGGGGAAGACCATTCTGCTGGTCTCGCATGACGTGGCTGCCGTCAAGAACCTGTGTGAGTCCGCTCTGTGGCTGGAGCACGGCCGGATCAAGGAACAAGGCGTCCCGGACAACGTGGTGGCGCGCTACCTGGCGGCCTTGACGCTCCGACGCGATCCCTATGCAAAGGAGAAAAACTCGAAGGACCCGGAATCGCAGGTCGATTCAAACGAAGGAGTCTCGGCTGATCTCGTCGTTCGCACCCTCCCCAACGTCGATGACCGGTGGGGCAATGGGGATGCCAGGGTCTTGGGCATTCAGTTGCTCGATCAAGCCGGCAGAGAGCCGCAAAGTGTCTATCACGGGGATGTGGTGACGGTCAGGGTCTCGGTTCGATTCGACCGGCCCGTCGAGGCGCCCGTCATCGGGATTAACCTTCGCAATCGCCTGGGTGAGGAAATCTCGGGAAGCAACACATCGGTCGAGAACCTTCGGTTGCCTCCAGCCGAACCCAACCAGGTCTATACGGTGGATTTCCATCTCCGACTTCCCGTACTGCAGCCCGGCAATTACTATCTCACCCCGGCGGTGGCTAATGGGACTCATCTCGATTTCGTGATGTGCGACTGGGTTGAAAATGCCCTGAGCCTGACCCTGAAACAGAGGGAAACGGTTTATGGTTACATGAAGATAAGTTGTCGGGTCGAACTGAAACACGTAGGCGCAGCGGGTCCGGGTCTGGCTGGAGCTCGAGCGCGCATGGACTGAAAGGCCGGCGCTACGGTTGGCTGACCGGCGAACCCATGGTTGATGACTGTGGGGCGACTCTGGAGGGAAACGCAGCACGCCACGAATGGCGTCAGCCCAACACGAGGGTGACCCTGTACCCATTCAGAAACGAAGAACCTTGAGATGCGCCTTTCACGATATCTTCCATTGGTGGCAGGCCACCCGTTAGGCAAATCGCGCTTTCGCGGCGATCATGCCATCCTCAAGTCTTCCGTGCAACCGCGTACGGAAAGGGCTCCACCTTCGACGGATGCCGCCATGCCGCGCAGCTTACTTCGGTCTTCCCGTTCGCTGGCGGTTTTCACCGTCTGGTGTTTGACCGCGCTTTGCGGTTGCAAAGTCGTGACTGAGATCCGCGTCCAGAATATATCGACGCTCGACTACACCGATGTGAGCGTCGCCGGCCAGCCCTACGGCGACATCGCCGCTGGCGCGACAAGCGAATACAGGAGCGTTGGGTTGAGTTTCAGATATGCGGTCATCAAGCTGTCGGCGGGCGGGCAAAATGTCACCGGGCAGACGTTGAACATGGGGGCGAAGAAGTTCACCTATCGAATCGACGTCGTCGATCTCGCGGCAGGCCAGTTGGCCATTGAGGTCATCCGCGACTGATAACCTTGGGCCAATGGCGGTCTTTCAAAGCCGCCATCGTCGGGAGCCACCAAAGGAGCGCTACATGATCAAAGATGTGAAGGTAGTACCACTGACCGCCCACGTTGATGACCGAGGCTATTTGATCGAGATCTTGAGGAGTAACGACGAACACTTCACCCAGTTCGGACAGGTCTATCTGGTCGGCGACATGACGCGTGGAACCATCCGCGCTTTTCACAAGCACGCCGAGCTGTGGGATTGGTTTTTTATCAGTCACGGGTCAGCCAAGTTTGTGCTGCGCGATGACCGTTCGGATAGCCCGACCTATAACAAAATGCAGACCATTGTTTCCGGTCAGAGAAATCCGGCGCTGATTGTGGTTCCTCCCGGCGTCTATCATGGGTGGATGGCTCTGGAGGACGACACGCAACTCATCAGCACTGCCAGTCAGGTTTACAATCGAGAGAAGCCGGATGAAGTCCGGGTTCCCCCGAATTCCTTCGGGGATGTGTGGGAAGTCAAGGGAAGGTAGGGTGATCTTGCCTGACGGTAAATCCGGGAGTTCATGGGAGGGAGGTCGGCCATGATTTTAGTGGTAGGGGGTGCGGGCTATATCGGATCGGTGTTGGTCAGAGAGATGCTGGCCCGAGGCTACGCCGTCAAGGTTTTTGATCGCATGTATTACGGCGACTCCGGCATCCGAGAACATCTGGAGCGAATCAAGTTGGAAGAAGGTGATGTCCGCACGATGGACGTCTCGGTGTTGGATGGCGTTGAGGGCCCGTCATCAACTTGAGTGGCTTATCCAATGATCCTACGGCTGAATACAATCCCAAAGCCAACTTCGAAATGAATACCCAGGCCAACGAATATCTGGCTCGCCTTTGCAAGAAGAAGGGAATCCAAAGATTCGTTTTTGCCTCGTCATGCTCTGTTTACGATGTGGGTATCGGCAACGAAGATAAAGATATTGTCCTGGACGAAGAATCGCCGGTCAACCCAAAGGCAGCCTACTCCAGTTCCAAGTATCAGGCGGAAAGAGTGTTGCTTGAGTTGGCGGACGAGAACTTTTGCCCCATCATCCTCCGCAAGGGCACGGTGTATGGATTCTCTCCCCGCATGCGTTATGACTTGGTGGTCAACACGTTTATCAGGGATGCCCTCTCCAAAGGGCAGGTCACCATTCACTATGGCGGCGAAATGTGGCGTCCGTTGGTTGACGTGCGAGACGCAGCCAGGGCTTATATCGCCTGCCTGGAGGTTCCGGAGCAAAAAGTCAAAGGACAGATCTTCAACCTGGTCTACGCCAATTTTCGAATTTCGGAATTGGCGCTGCGGGTGGTGGAGACCTTGAGAGAGGTCGGGGTAAAGGCGGAGCTGAAACCGGACTATCGCTATCAGGGCGTCCGCAGCTATCGCGTTTCAGGCAAGAAACTCAAGCGGGTGTTGGATTTCACCCCGGCGGTGACGGTGGAAGAAGCCGTCAAGGACATGGTGGAAAGCGTTTCCCGGTATGGCTGTACGGACTTCGACAATCCCCGCTATTACAATATCGCCTGGATGAAACTCCTCGAGGAAGCCGACCGGATCATTAAAATCACGGGATCCGTTTTCGATACGGGTCCTGCCCCGGTCTTTCAGCCGACCCTCGTGGGTATGCGGAGCCAGGAGGCGAGGAGTCGGTGATTTGAAGATACTCTTGATTGGAGCCTCAGGCCAACTGGGAACCGATCTCGTCGATGCCTTGTCGCATCACGAGTTGGTGACCCCTCCCCGGCAGTCGCTGGATGTTGTTCAACGGGATCAGATTCGACAAGTCCTGCAATCTGAACGGCCGCAGGTGGTGATCAACACCGCTGCCTTCCATCGGGTCGATGAGTGCGAATCGGAAGTCTTGACCTCCTTTCAGGTGAACGGTGAGGCCGTCAGGAATCTGGCCCTCGCCGCTCGAGACATTGACGCGGTTTTGGTCCACTACAGTACGGACTACGTCTTCGACGGTTCGGCCAGCCGGCCCTATTTGGAAGAAGACCGTCCCCGACCTCTCAATGTTTATGGAGTCTCGAAATTGGCGGGCGAGCAACTGGTGGAATCGGTCTGGAAGAAAAGTTTCCTGATCCGGACTTGTGGGCTGTACGGTCGCGCGGGCAGCCGCGGCAAGGGAGGTAACTTCGTGGAGACCATGATCCGGAAAGCCAGGAGGGGAGAATCCATCCGGGTGGTCGACGATCAACGGCTCACCCCCACCAGCACCCGGGAACTTGCCCGCAAGACGGCCGACTTGATGGAGACCCCCCACTATGGCCTCTGTCATGTCACCGCCAAGGGTGATTGTACCTGGTACGAGTTTGCCCGAGAGATCTTCACCCTGCTTGGGGTTCAAGCCGACCTTTCTCCCACAACTTCCGACCAGTTCCGTTCGGCGGCTCGACGGCCGGCCTACTCGGTTCTGGCGAACCATCGGTTAGGCGAGTTGGGGATGGATGATCTCAAGGACTGGCGGGAAGCCTTGCGGGATTATCTGAGGCCTCGCATGAATTAACCTTGGATTGGAATCGAGAACTTAAGGATAGAGTAACAAGGGACGGGAGTATAGCATAGTTTAAGGCCAGTGAGCAGGTCTGCCGTAAGGGAGGGTCATCAGGCCGATGAACAGGAGCACAGCCATCAATACTACCTGAGCAATCACTCCTGCCGCGAACCATCCGATGAGTCCTATCAAGTGGGCCCGGGTTCGCAAGGCGGCCAGAAGCCCCGCAGCACCACCGAGTACCAGGCCCGGCAGCGCGGGCGGGCCGATATAGAGCGTTCCAAGGGCAACCAGCACTGATGACATCCCAAGACAGAACCACATCAATTTGAGCCACGGGGCTCCAACGCGAAACTGCACCAGCAATGCCAACAGGGCCAGCGCTGCCAGAATAGTAGCTTCGACGACATAGACTGGCACGAGCCATGATTCGTATTCATCGACACTCAGCATCCAGGCCAAACCCTGGCCGACCCAAGCCAAGCCCACCCAAGCCAAAGCTATCTCCAGCGATAGGCTGAGTTTGGCAAACAATGATTACCTCACTAACGGCAACTGGCGTACCCAAGGAGATTCCATCCGAAGACAAGGTGAGAGAGTTCTCCCCAGTCCACGTGGACGGTCTGCCAACCGGCAGTTCCCGAGTTGTGATAAACCGAAGCTTTTTGGAGAACCATGTCCGCTCGTCGTCGTCCCCGAAGTCGTCGTTATACGACTTGTTATGAGTTCGGGAACGGGACGAGTAGGACGAGGCTTGCAGGTCACCCAGGCAGGTGTCGACATACCAGTGGGAAAGGGTAATACCCTGGAATTGAACCTCGGGGTTTGCCCAGCAGTACCCCCCGCCGTTGGAATAATAAGCTCCTGTGCCGTCGTATCTCCAAGCAGCCCACGCATCCGTTTCGACCAGTTCAATGACGAGAGGGTCATAGGCGACGATTCTGGCATGTCCTCCACCCCAACAGACGGGATAAAACCTTGCATTGCGCTCGGCAAGGTCCGCGGTTTGTTCCAGCTTCATGCTATAGACTTGCGCGATAGCCTGCTTCATTCTCGTCAGGCTATAGGTAGTTCCAGAGGGCAACTGTTGCTGGATGAAGGGATGAAGGCGGCTTGCGTCGGCGTTGATGTCCCAGGTCATCCTGAAAGTCCGGTAGGTGCCCGCCCGGGTGTCGACGAACCAAAAGAGGTCGTGGGTTTGGGCGTTGAGTGGATTCTGCATGCTGATGCTTCTAAGCCCACTCTCATCTTTGGCCAGAACGAAAGAACTCAAGACGACATCGGAGTTTGAATCTGGAGACAGACTCACAGGAGAGGCTTGGTCCAGAAGCCGGAGAGCCCGCTCGTACCTTGCGCGGGATTGGCTGTCGCGTTCATAGCCCCAGTTTTTCTTCCCTTCACCAGTTGCCCATGTGGGGCTAAAGAGCACGGCAAAGTACAGTGTTGCTGTAAACAATCTGGTGATTTTCATTTCTTCCCCTTTACTTGTTTGTTGAGTGGTGTTGGATAGCTAAAGGCAGTATACAACTTTCAGTTGACCCTGTAATCGGCTGTGCGGGTTCAGTACATGAGAGACTCAGTCAGACAGCCTTGTAGGTATCAAGGGACTCCATCGGGGTCCTCAGGTCCAGGGATCGGTGGGGTCGGATGTAATTGTAGAAGTGTTGGTAGTCGGCGAGGGCGGCGCCAGCTGCAGCGACGGTGAGTTCGCCAGTGTAGAGGTTCCAGAACTCAACACGGGCGCTGTCGTTGGCGCGTTCGACGCAGCCGTTGAACTGGGGGCGTCGAGGCGGCAGGACAAACGGGGGGATGTCGAGTGGCTGGCAGGCTGACTCGAACTCGGCCATGAACTCGGAACCGCCGTCGACCTGGACGGAGTGGAGAGGGAAGGGCAGATCCTGGATCACGACCTGCAGGAAGCGTCGGGCGTTGCGGGCGGTGGCGCGGGAGTAGAGGCGGGTCACCCTGTGTTTGCCGACCGGGGAGACGGCCCGGAACTCTTGGAGTTGTACGCCGTCGAGGGACACCGAGAGGTGATCGATCTGGACCCGTTCACCGGGTGGGGTAGCCTTGGCGCCGTAGCGCCAGCGCTGGGCGTGGCCCTGGTCGAAGCGGCGGCGCTTCTTCAGCTTGAGGTGCCCCCAGCCGCAAGGCCCGGACCTGGCGCTGCCGGGTTGGTGTCCATGGCCGCCTGCGGAGGTGTTGCGGGTACCGGCTGAGGGCTGCCAAGCCCGGGGGGGCCTGCTCCCGATAGCGCGCGGCCCAGCCGAAGTCGGTGGCTCTGGACCCACCGATGGCCCGCAGGGCGGTCTTGGGGGAGCAGCCCTCGGCCCGCAAGGCCCCCGGTAGATTTCCAGTGGGCGCCGTCTTTCGATGGCCTCGGCGGGCAGGGTGGGGTCGAGTTTGAAACGGTGATCAGAGGGGATGGGCAGCGATGGAACCTGCAGGGTTCAGGCTCTTTGGGTTCCTGGGTGGAAACGAAAGGTTACCTGAACAGGGGCGGCGTTGGGTCCCGAATTGGGGGCCAGGCGCCGTGCTTTTTGGGGTGTGAGAGACGGGGATCAGGGACCCTCAAGGCGGGGTTGGGGCGGGTTTGGGACTACGGTCGCTCCGCTCCCTTCGCCCCAAATCCGCCATGGCTGGCATCCCGATCCTTCTCCTCTCCCCCATCACCTTCACAGTCTCACATGTATCGGAACCCGGACATTGGAGAAGAGTCCCGGCAGGAGGGATCTGGGGTTTTTGTGGGAAAAATGTCTTGACAGGGGAAACGGAGGGGGTAAGGTATTCGCCAGAGAGTTGAAGGAAAACCGGGCGCCGCATAGCGTATCCCCTTTGCGGCGGCTTCCTCATCAAAGCAGTACAGGCACAGGGCGAGACACTGAAACTCTTCAGGAACTACTGACCGCCAGACGCTATCCGACACATGAAATTCGAACTTTTGAGGCTGGCCGCACATCTTGCACGTCTGCTGCATCGCAGCGCGCAATCGCGGAATTGGCTGTGTTACTCTCTGGTCACCTTGGGTTATAGTTCCCTTTGAATCGATGGCAGGTCCTTCCCTCTTTTTCCAGCCCCGCTTCTGGCCGACGCTGGGCGCCCTGCTGCTGGTTCCCTTCAACCTTCTGGTTGCCTTGGGTCTCTGCCTCGCCGAAATCCTCTACCTTCCCTTTTCCCTTTTTCCCCGAAAACTCCCCAGGACGGTACTCCCGGACCGATCTCAGGCCAGTCTGATCGTCCTCAATTGGGACGGGAGACACCTGCTGGAAGAATTCCTGCCCAGCGTGGTGGAGGCCGTCCGGCGAGATGGACGCAATCACGAGATTATCGTGGTCGACAACGGAAGTCAGGACGGGAGTGTGTCTTTCTTGAAAACTCATTTTCCCCAGGTCAAGGTCGTAGCCTTGGAGCGAAACCTGCGATTCACCGGGGGCAACAACGCCGGGGTTCAGTTGGCGAAAAACGATGTGGTTGTATTTCTCAACAACGATATGGAGGTCGATCCCGAATTCCTGAGGCCGCTCCTGGAAGCTTTTCAAGATGAGACCGTCTTCGCGGTTTCCTCCCAAGTCTTTTTCCAGGACAAGTCCCGTCGACGCGAGGAGACCGGTAACACCAAATCCCGGTGGCGGCAGGGCTTTGTCGAACCCTATCACGATGAGATCCCTCAAGGGCGGACCAAGGCTTACGCTCCCATTTTTTGGGCAGGAGGCGGGTCCAGCGCCTTCGACCGGCGAAAGTTCCTGGCTCTGGGTGGGCTGGATACGCTCTACGACCCCTTTTACCTGGAGGACGTCGACCTGTCCTATCAGGCCCTGGAAGCACGGGTGGAAGAGCTTGCTGGCCCTGGATAGCGTGGTCGTCCACAAACATCGGGGCACCAACAAACAGAAATTTGGCAACAACTACGTTGACAACACCATTCGCAAGAATCAATATCTCTTCATTTGGAAGAGTATCACCGATGCCCGATGGATTCTGCAGCACTGCTTCTTCTTGCCAATCACACAGGTGCGGTTTATTGCCCAAACGAACGCCCGCTTTGAGCTCCGGGCTTTCTTCAGAGCGTTGGTTCAGTTTCCGGAAGCGCTCTATAAACGCTATCGCCGGCGCGCCTGTTACCGCTGGGGTGATGCCCGGATTTTCGTCGAAACCTCCAAGGGGTCGCCTTTCCGCATTTCCTCCAGCGGTTAGAGGTTCGGAGAAACCCGCGCTCCACTGCCTTCACCTGGCTCCGGGCGCGCTCAGAAAGGCTGGCGGACTTGGATGACAAAGGAAGAACGGTGGAAACTGGCCAATACCCCTCCAGCCTGGATGTACGAATTTGACCTGGGAGATGGAATCGTCACACCCCTGTTGACGGAGGAACTTCGCCAAGTCCATCAAACTCGCGAGCGCATGATTCTGCCGGTGCTGGAAGAGTTCTATCCGGAAGGCTTTGCGGCGCTGACCTGCCTGGACGTCGCTTGCAACGAAGGCTACTTCAGCTTCCTGCTTTATCGGAAGGGCGCCAGGGTGAGGGGTATTGACGTGCGGCCCTTGAATATCGAGCGCGCCAGGGCGATCCGGGAAATCCACGGCTGTGACCCACGCAGGCTGACCTTTGCTACGGAAGACTTCCTTTCCAACCAGGATCCGCCGAACCGCTATGACCTGACACTTTTTCTGGGTCTGCTCTATCACCTCGAGAACCCCATGGGAGCTGTGAGGATTCTGCATCGCATCACCCGCCGGTTGTGTGTGGTTGAGACGCAGTTGACCCGACAGGAATCGCCTGTGGTGAGTGGTTGGGGACAGACCGGCAAGTTCCTGGAGCTTCCGGCCGGTATGGCCCTTTATCAGGAGCCTGACATGAGCGAGAACCATCTGGCGGCCCATCAGGGCTTGAGTTTGATACCCAATGCTGCGGCCGTCCGCCAGATGCTGTTCTCAGCGGGGTTTTCCAACGTCATGCAAATCGCCTCTCCCCCGGATCTGAACCCACAGTACCTCCATTATGATCGCGGAATCTTCCTGGCCTGCAAATGATCCCTCGCCCGGGAGGCCGGCGGCTCCGCAAGCGTCGAGTTGCCGGGTTTGAAAGACTGACCAGCGGAGTTCGCGAGCGGCGTCGAAGACGAATTCGAGCCGGTGGCGTTGTGTGGCGCCAACGGAGGCGCATTGAGGGCAAACCCGGCTGAGGAACGGACCATGACCGGCCTGAACATCCTGGTTCTTACCGCGTATCCCCCCGCCCTGGGTGTGCATGGCGGAGCGATGCGCATGTATTACAATTTGAAGTTCCTGGCCGCCAGGCATCGGGTGACTCTCATTTCGTTCGTCGAGCACGAGTGCGAACGCGAGCTGCTGGGTAAGTTGGAGCCGCTGGGAATCGAAGTGAGATCGGTCCGACGCTTGCCGTCGCCGGTCTGTAACCTCTGGATGCCCAAGCCACCCGAGCACTATGAGTTTTCCAGTCCGGAAATGGCAGACCAAGTCCAACAAGCACTGAAAAGTCAACGATTTGATGTCATCCAAGCCGAGTATTTTCAAATGGCCCAGCATGTCCCGGAGCATTCAAGTCAACGTAAGATTCTTACCCTCCATGAGGTTGAATACGCCAATGCGGCCGAAGCCTTGAGGAAAGCAAGTCGTCCTTGGACAAAGGTCAGGAAGTTCTACGACTGGATGGTGCAGCTTAACTACGAAGTCCGATCCTGCGCCCACTTCGATTCGATCGTTTGCATGACGAACGAGGACTCCCGGTTCTTGGAGGAGTTCATTCCCCAGTCGAAATTGCGGACAATTCACATCGGGGTCGACAGTCGGTTCTTCGACGGCGGGCAGAGATCGAATGATGCTCGCCGCAATCGACGGATGCTCTTCGTGGGTAACTACCGCCACCGGCCCAACCGGGAATCGGTTCACTACTTCGTGGACCGTATCCTGCCGGGTATTCATCGCCGGGTTCCGGATGTCGAGTTTTGGATCGTGGGTGGCAATGCAGAGATGCTGGACGCGAAGCTTCTGAGCACCCGTCCACAGGTTCACCTTGAGGGCTATGTCGAAGATGTCCGACCGTTTTATCAAGATTGCGCCGTTTTCGTCGCTCCCATCTTGTCTGGAAACGGTATGCGAGTGAAGTTGCTGGAGGCGCTGTCCATGGGCATGGCCGTAGTGACCTCTCCTCTTGGGGCGCAGGGGTTCCAGGCTCGAGGCGGAGAGCACCTGTTGATTGCCGACTCCGCAGAGGCATTCGTCTTGAACACCGTTCAGTTGTTGCAGGACAAAGACCGTTGCGCGGACTTGGGCGCCAGAGCCCGGGACCTGATCCGCGAGCGCTACGACTGGAACGTCATTGGTCAGCAGTTTCTGGATTCGGTCGAAGGTCGTCATGCCTGAAAAGGTCTTGCTGGTTTGTACCTCGACAGTTGCCAACCTCAAAAAAGCTCAAGAAGTCCTGCGCAGCCAACCCATTTTTGACCAACCGGAATTCCATTTCCTTTGCAGCCCGTCGGATCTCCCCTATTTGAGAGGGATATCTTCTGCCCGTCAAGTCTGGGTCTTTCCCCATCGGCGTGACCTGTGGAGCGGTCTCAAGCTGTGGCTCGGGATCTTGAAACAGCGTTACGACTCGGTGGTTGTCCTTTGGTGTCTCGACCGGGGCCGTCTGCGCCAAAAACTCTTTGCCCTGGCTTGTGGCACCTATCGAGTCCTGATCTTCAACGAGCATCTTGATTGTTCCTATCTCAATCCCTCTTTTCTCAGGACTTTTCTGGCAGCCCGCGCTCGTGACGGCCATTGGAGTGGTGGGCTGGTGGGACGAGTGCTGCTGGCTCCTATGGTGGGAGGGTCGAGGGCCCTTCTACGAGTGTTTCTCTTTCCGGTCCGTCTGGTGGCTCTCATCGGGGCGCTTTCGGTTCTCTATGTGGGAAGAAGGTCATCAAGAAGCAGGTCGGAGCCACCTCAGGGCTTCTAATTCGGGGAAGGAGCAACGGGGCTGCTGCTCTGAGTCCGACGACTCCATCCTCTTGGGGGCCGGCGGTGTGAGGACGTCAGGGTTCGACCTCAAAAAAAATCGGGCGGGTTAGACTTTTTGCCGCTGACACTCATCTTTCCTCAGTAAGGAGACCACTTGGGGCTGGTACGGCTGACCGATAAGGATTTGGTTGAAAGAGCGGCTCAAGGGGACACGGGCGCCTTTAATCTCGTCGTGAGTCGGTGGGAAAAGAGGCTCTTCAATTATGCTTTCCGCCTGACAGGAGATCGCGAAGATGCCTTGGATGTTTGCCAGGACACTTTTCTCAAGGCCTACCAGCAACTGGCTCAACTCCAGGACCCCGGCCGATTTGCGGGTTGGTTGTTCAAGATTGCCCGCAATTTCTGTGTCGCTCACTTCCGATCCAAACAGCGACTTGGCGAGAGTGTTAAAGGCCAGGACCCGCAGGATCTGGACACCATTCGGGGAGCGCAGCCGCCGACGCGCCTGGGAGATTTGCAGGAACTCGAGCCCGCTGAGCTTCGTTTGTTGGTCGAGGGGGCTCTGGATCAGTTGTCGTTTGAGCAGCGGGAGACTGTGGTCCTCAAGATTTTTGAGGGGCTCCGGTTTGATGAGATCGCAGGGATTACGGGGTGTCCGCTGAGCACCGTGAAGTCTCGAATGTACCTGGGGCTGAGTCGGCTCAAAAGCATCCTGATGAATCATCCAAGGGGGAAATCATGAACTGTCAGAGGTGCCGGGAGATGTTTCCCGATTATGTCGGGGAAGAACTCAATCCTGAGTTGGCTGAAGAGTTCCGGGAACATGTGGCGCGCTGTGTCGGTTGCCGGCAGGAACTGGACCTGTTGGGTGAAACAAAGTCCACCTTGAGGTTGGCTTGGCCGGACGAAGCCATTCCCGAAAATCTGACCTTTGATCGCCCCGGGATCGCCTCAGCCCACCGCAGCTTTGGAGGCCGGTTGTGGCAGACGCCCCGAGTGGCGTGGCTGGGCCTGGCCGCCGCCTGCTTCATGCTCTGCCTGGGAACCCTGGCCTTTTTGGATGCCCGTATTCAGGTTGGGGAGAGTGGGTTCCGCCTTTCTTTTGGACCTGAGCTCCCGGCGCCTGTCATCCGGCAATCCGCACCCCCTCCTCAACGTTCGGCATACTCCGAGGCGCAATTTCTCAGAGTTCTCAATCAGAAGATCGGCCAACTGGAGCAGGCTTACAACGACAGACTTCGGGAGGCCCTCGCGCGCATCGAAACCCAATGGAAGGAGCAGCAGTCTCTCGATCTTCGTCAGGTCAGTGGAGATCTGAACTATCTGGAGAAACTCCAGGAAGTGGCGCGTCAAAAAACCGCCAGGAACGAGGTGTTGATCAGTTCCATGGCGGATCATTACATCAGGGCCCGCTTGGGAGATACGGTTCCCTTAATGGATCAAAAATGAGCTGGTGGCAACCGAGGAGCAACTTATGAGCAAACAATCTCTCCTACTCTTAATCCTGGTGGCGATGGGGTCGCTTCCCGGGGTGGTGGTCCAGGGACAAGACTCCGAACCTGCAGCCGGCGCTCCCAACTATTCCCAGCTTCGTGGCGAAATCGAGCAGTTTCAGGCCGTCATCGAAAGCACCGTACTGCAGAATAGCAGAGGCACCATTCTCAGTTCTCCCAAAGGTACCTACCTGGATGACTATGGAGCGGTTTTCTCGATGGAAGCCAGCTTGTATCGCATCCGTCCCCTTTCCCCCTTTAGCCGGGCGCCGCACAGCCGGAAGGAACTGGACGATGCCTACCGGGGGATGCTCCGGCGCGTCGAACATCTCAAAAAAAATATGCTGCAGGCTGTGGCCGAACATGGTTCGTTGCTGCAGCAATTGAAGCCCACCGACAATCTTGCCGTAATCGTTCATTTGTTCAATGGGTTCAACGATCCCAAACGACCCTATCCCTCCCAACTGATCTTCAGGGCCAAGGTGGGCGCCATCAGCGATTACCACCAGGGAACGATCACTATGGAAGAGCTGGTTCGGCAAGTGCAAATCAGCCAGTTCTGAGGTGGATGGTGACTCGCAAGCTCATCGGCCAGATTTTGATCGACCAGCGCTTGATTTCCGCGCCCGAGCTGCAAAATGGCTTGGTCCTGCAACTGGAGCGTCAGGACAAGATCGGTCGGATTCTGCTCGATCTGGGATACCTTTCCGAGAAAGACCTCATGGCCGCCCTGTCCGCTCAACACCGGATGCCCCTGATCACAGCCAAGGAATTTCCGGCGGTGCCCCTGATGGTCGATAGACTTTCGCCAAAATTTCTCAGGCAGTTCAAGATTCTTCCTTTGGATCAAGAGGAAGGGGTGCTGACCGTGGCAGCGGCGGACCCTTCGGACCACAACACCCTGGAATCCCTGCGCATGTTTACGGGGCTGGACATCCGGGTTCGCCTCGGCCTGGAAGTCGAAATCGCTGAATCGATTGAGCGGCTCTATGGGGGATCCGACGAGTGGGGCAAAGTCGTGCAGGAATCCGGTGAGGGGCTCGAAGAGGCGGAAGGATTGGCCGAGGACATCGAGCACTTGCGGGATATGGCTTCGGAGGTTCCGGTGATTCGATTGGTCAACCAGATGATTTCCCGGGCCGTCGAACGTCGAGCCAGCGATATTCATCTGGAGCCCTTCGAGAAAGACTGTCGGGTGCGATACCGGATCGACGGCATCCTTCAAACCATGGATTCTCCCTCTCCTCAATTGAAGGCGGCGATCATCTCTCGCCTCAAGCTCATGGCCAAGTTGAATATCGCCGAGCGACGGCTTCCTCAGGATGGCCGCATTCAGCTCAAAGTGCTGGGGAAAGAGATCGACCTGCGTGTCTCCACTCTGCCGACACTCTATGGAGAAAGTGTGGTGATGCGCATCCTGGACAAGAGCGATGCCAACAGCTTTGAGTTGCAGCGCCTGGGTTTTCCCGAAGCCATGCTGGGCGCCATGGAGAAGCTGACCACCTTGCCTCATGGAATTCTGCTGGTTACGGGACCCACCGGAAGCGGCAAATCCACCACGCTCTACAGCGCGATGAAACGGATCAATCACCCGGACAAAAAGATCATCACCATCGAAGACCCGGTGGAGTATCAAATGGACGGGATCAACCAGATTCACGTCAACACGCAGATCGGGCTGACCTTTGCTGCGGGTCTGCGCCACATTGTGCGCCAGGATCCGGATGTGATCATGATCGGAGAGATTCGCGATCTGGAGACTGCCGAGATTGCCATCCGGGCAGCGCTCACCGGGCACCTGGTGTTCAGCACGCTCCATACCAACGATGCTCCCAGCGCCATCACTCGCCTGGTTGATATGGGGGTGGAGAACTATCTGCTCGCTTCCTGCCTGGTCGGCGTGCTGGCGCAACGATTGGTCCGTATCATCTGCCAGCACTGCAAGTCGGGGTACTCTGGTGACGCGGCGCGCTTACGATCGCTGGGTTTCCTGACCAATGGCGAGCAAGACATCACCCTGTACAAGGGAAAGGGTTGCGAGGCCCTGTGGGTTTACCGGATATGAAAACCGCAAAGGGATCTTCGAGTTGATGGAGCCGGACGAGGAAATTCGCCGGATGGTCGTAGTCAAAGAGACCTCCAACGTCATTGGCCAATATGCGCGCGACCGAGGGATGAAAACGTTGCGGGAGGATGGATTTGAGAAGGTTTTGGCTGGCCTGACTACCTTGGAGGAACTGGTTCGGGTGACTCAGGAGGTCTGAGGCTGAGCTGGCGGCGCAGCATCTTTCGCCAAGGAAAATCATGACCACTTTCTTTTATCGGGCGATCGGTAAAGACGGCGGGACCGTCAACGGCGTTCTGGAGGAGTTGAACGACAGAGCCGCGGCCGTCAAGCTGCAAGACATGGGTTTAGTCCCCATCCAGATCGGGACCCGGCAGAACCGTCGCCTCTGGGACCTGGAAATTCGCTGGAACCTGGGCGGCATTCGGTCCAAAGAACTCATGTTCTTCACCCAGGAGTTGTCGACTCTGGTCAGTGCCGGCTTGCCCCTCGATCGAAGCTTGGCCATCTGCAAGGAGCTTTCGGATAAGGAGAAGCTCCAGTCGCTGGTTGACGAAATTCTGCAGGACATCAAGCGTGGCAGGTCTCTGGCGGACAGCCTGTCGTCTCATCCTCGGGTCTTCTCCAAGCTCTACGTCAATATGGTGCGAGCCGGAGAAGCCAGTGGAAGCCTCCCCTTGGTCCTGGAGCGCCTGGTGGAGTTCCAGCAATCGGCTGACGAGTTGAGAAGCTACTTGATCTCCTCGCTCATCTATCCCGCCCTGCTGACCTTGGTCGGCGGAGCCTCCATCGTGGTTCTCCTGAACTACGTCATTCCCAAGTTTGCCGAGGTCTTTCAAGATGCGGGGCAGGCCATGCCTTTGCCGACCCAGATCCTCCTTTCCGTAAGCCGGTTCGCCGAGAGCTATTGGTGGGTCATTCTCTTGGGATTGGGAAGTCTGGTGGTTGCCTTCTCTCGCTTGGTGGCCAGCGAGCGGGGGCGGTGGTGGTGGGATCGGCTCAAGCTGCGGACCCTGGGAATCGGCCAGATTCTGAAGAAGGTGGAAATGGCCAGAATCTCTCGCACGCTGGGGACCCTGGTGCACAATGCGGTTCCCTTGGTCCAAGCCCTGAACATCGTGAGAGAGATCAGCGGCAATCGAATCATTGCTCAGGCGATTCAGAGGGTCGCCGAAGGGGTCAAACGGGGAGAAGGGGTGGCTCTTCCCATGCGGCGTGCGGAAGTCTTCCCATCTCTGGCCATTCACCTGATCGAGGTGGGCGAGGAAACAGGTCGCTTGGACTCCATGCTGCTTCAACTGGCTCAGGTGTACGATAAGGATGTGCGCTCGGCAGTCAAGAACTTCATTGCTCTGTTTGAGCCGATGATGATTCTACTCATGGGTGTGGTGATCGGGGCCATCGTCATCTCGATGCTGCTGGCCATCGTGAGCATCAATGAAGTGCCTATTTGACACCGGGAACTCAGGTTGATTCGATGATGTCTGATGATGTCTAGGGAGGAGAAACGACAATGAAAATGAATACGCCAAAATCCAAATCGCTCCATGGAACTGCCGTCAGGGTGGTTGACGCGCCTGACCGGTCCCAGCGGGGCTTCACTCTCATCGAGCTGTTGGTGGTCATGGTGATCATCGGTTTGCTGGGAGCCCTGGTGGGGCCCCGGCTGTTCAAGAATGTGGGGAAGAGCAAGATAGCGGCGGCCAAGACCCAGATCGCCATGTTTCAGAGCGCCCTAGGCCAGTACAAATTGGAGGTCGGCGTCTTTCCCGGCACGGAAGAGGGCCTGTTGGCTCTCCGTGTGCGGCCGGTGTCGGCAGAGAACTGGGATGGACCTTACTTGCAGAAGGATATCCCGCTGGACCCCTGGAACCATGAATACGTTTATCGCTTCCCGGGATCGCACGGGGATGAGCCCGATATCATTTCCTATGGGGCTGACGGCCGTGAGGGCGGGGACGATGAAAATGCCGATGTGGTCAGTTGGCAATAACGGGATTCGGGTTGGTTGGAGGGGAAGACGCCAGTGACACCCACGTCGAGCAGGGGAAAAGTCGGCTTCACCCTTCTGGAGGTGATGGTGGTTCTGGTCCTGGTGGCTGCGGTCGCCGCGGTGGCCGTGCCCGCCGTGGGAAAGGGTATCCAGACCGTGCGGTTGCAGAGTGCGGCCCGCCATATCGCGGCTACGCTGCGTCTGGCTCGGGCCAAGGCGATTCGGCAGCAGGAGATTTACTTCGTGAGCTTCGATCGGGAACAGAGTCGGGTTACCATCGCCAGTGGTGATCTTGGATATCAACGGTCGTTCCATCTCCCTCGGGGCGTCCGCTTGCAAAAGGCGGTTCTCCTGAACAACCCTCCTGGAGCGGCGCGTCCCTCTCCAGGCAATGTGGCTTTCTTCTTCTCTCCCAATGGGATGTCCCAGGCTCTGGAAGTGAGAATTACCAATGCCCGCGGCAGGTCGCTGAGAGTGGTGCAAGGCGCCTTTCACCGCTCACCGCGCATCGAGTCGGTCCGGACTGGGGAAGAGTAAAGAGGCTCTCGATGACGAATAGGATTACCAGAGACCAGGCAATGCCGGTTCCCCACTCAGGTCGTAGAAGGAGGGCAGAGGGATTCACCCTGCTGGAGGTTCTGGTGGCCATGACGATTTTGGGAATTGGCTTTGTCGCCCTCTTTGGTGTGTTGTCGACCTCGCTACGCACCGTTTCACGCATCGGGGAACGGGAAAAACTGGTCCGATCGGCGCAGATGAAGTTGAACGAACTGTGCTTCAGTCTGAGGCAGGGCCGGGAGATTCCCAACCGGTCCGGTAATTTCGCCGGGAAGTACCGTTGGCGGGCCGAGGTCCAGACGGTTGATGCCGTTGAGAGGACCCGGGCGCATCCGGACTACCGGCTTGCCAGGGTGCGGTTGCGGGTCACCTGGAAGGGGCGCAGAGCGGAAAATCAATATCTTTTGGAGACGATGACATGGGTTCCCAGTCAACCCGATTCCTGAGGATGCCGGGACGAGCTTGCCAGAGTGGTGGATTCACTCTCATGGAGTTGCTGGTCAGTTTTTCTCTGATTGGCCTCTTGGCCGTCTTCATCCACCTGGGTTACCGAATTGGGATCAGCGCCCGGGAAAAGGCGGAGGGCGCACTGGAGCGCATTCAGACGACCGAGGGCCGCTCTGGGTGTCGTCAGTCGTCAAATCAGCTCGATGGTTTCTTATTTCGCACGGCAGGAGCACGAAAATAGGACGGTGGAGGTCCTGATCTTCCAGTCCGCCCCGCAAACGCTCAGCTTTGTGAGCACCTATTCCGCAACCTCGCGCCGCACCGCAGGACTGATGTTTGTGCAGTATTTTGCAGCCCCTTCAAAGGATGGGTCCAGTCGGATTCTGCTGTTGAACGAAAGACCGCTTCCCCCGGATGACGAACTGTTGGGCCCTGTTATCGAGGGCCTCTCCAGGACCGAAGACCATCGCTTCCTGGCCGATCTGGTGAAGCCCGAGGTGCGCCCGAATTCGCTCACCCTGGCCCAGGGTCTCTCTTCTGTGGCTTTCCGGACCCTGGCCGGGCTCGAAGGAGAGGGTTCCGGTATCGGTTCCAGAGCGACGGTTCCCGGTCGCTTGCAGGAGCCACTGCCAGCCGGGATTCATGTGCAGTTGAAGTGGCAGGAACAAGAGCCATTGGGCTCGAAAGAATTTGCAATCGTTGTTCCCATCCAAGGCAACCGAGGGTCCGGTTGGGACCTGCTTGGCAAGAGATGAAACCCGTTTCCCAGGATCACCGAGGCGTCATTTTAATATCCGTGTTGTGGATCATGGTTGGACTGTCTCTGCTGGCGCTCACCCTGGCGGGGACCGTCAGAACCGAGGCAACGCTGGCTCGGGCCTCTGGCGACGCCGAAAAAGCCTACTTTTATGCCAGGGGCGCCGTGGAAGCCGTGCTCTATCAAATGGCTTTCCCGAATCCGGACAGGGAGAAGCAACAGGCTTTGTTTCCCTATGCCGGGGGGATGAATCATTACTGGCTGAGCAACGACCGGATGACTTGCCACGTCGCCATTATGGATGAGGCCGGCCGGCTGGACCTGAACGCTACTGAGGAGGAAACGCTGGAACGTCTGATGAGGATTCTGGGGGTGAATGAGTTTCGGGCCGCCGCTATCGCCAAATCGATTGTGGAGTGGAGATCTCCGGGGGCGTCGGCTAAGGGCTCTGCGGGACAGCGGCGCCCCTTCCGCTTTGTCGAAGAACTCCTGCGCATCCCCGGAGTCAGCCGGGGGTTGTTCTATGGTCAGCCTCGCCGGCAAAGGGATGGGAAAATCGCCTATCGGCGTGGCCTGATGGACTTCTTGACAGTGTACTCCGGCGCCAATCGGATCAATGTGAACTACGCAGAACCGGAAGTTCTGGCAGCGCTGCCGGGCGTCAGCTGGAGTGAAGCCCAATCCCTGGCCGAGGCCCGAAAACGTGGGCTGCTGGACACGACGGACCTCGCCAACCTTGCGTCACGGGAAGCGCTACCCTTCCTGACGACTCAACCCTCTGAAACGTTTTGCCTGGTGGCTACGGCCTGGCTTAAGGGGAGTTCCACCCGGAGAAGCCTCAAAGTGATCTCCAGAAGCGAACGACAATCCAAGCTGAAACACCAGCGGTTGGTCTGGTATGACGAATACTGGCCCTCGCCCGCGGTACGGAGCTTCTCTCGACGACCCCAGCCAAAAAGGAGTGCCGACCGCATTCCTCGAATAGGAGGATTATGGACTTCCTGAGTTTGGGCTCCATCTTGAAGCAGTTCACCTTGGGGGTGTCCTTCAGCAATGACGCTCTTCACCTGAGCTTGCTCTCCTATCACTGGAAGCGTTTGCGAACGGTGGATTTGCACACGATTGCCGACTTCGGTCAGATGTCACCGGCGGAACGACGCCGGCAAGTACAGAATTTCCTGAAGAGAAACGGGGTGACGCACTGCGGTGTGGTTCTGTCTCTGCCACGCCGGGAGATGTTGCTACGGGAGTTGGAGTTGCCCGTTGAGGCTCAGGACAATCTGGCGAAAGTGGTGGAATACCAGATGGTCAACTTGTTGCCTTCCGAGGAGCAGGCGGTCAGTTACGACTACCTGGCGGTGCGAGAGGAGTCGGGTTCCCCGCGGTTGCGGGTCACCATCTTTGTCATCCTTCAATCCACCTTGGAGCGATACATTGACCTATGCCGGGACCTGGACCTGCCCTTGGATCGAATCATGCCCCGAGCTGTTGCGCTCGCCAACTACGTTCAGGTTTCGGCGCCCAGGGCCGGAGCGACCGCCAGTCTGATTGCGTTGCTGAATCCACCCGATGGGGAACTGGTTGGACTGGTGCAAGGACAACTGAAGTTCTGTAAGGAATTTCAGAGGGTGTCCCCCGATCTTGGAGAGGTCCTCGAATATGAGATGAACCTGTTCCGGGGCGAGACCCGATTGCCGGAGGAGACGCCGGTGGAACTCTTCCTGGCGGGAGAAGGTGAGGCTTTTTCGGAGACCGACGGGCGACTGCGCCTCCAGGCTGTGCCGATGCCCGAGGCGCTTGGAGCCGGTCGGGCCGGGATGGCGGATCGAGAGGCCGGAATCTATTGGCCTGCCATCGCAGCGGCTTTCTGTGGCTTCAAAAACAAAGGGGCTCTGGACGTCAATCTGCTGCCTGCCGAACAGCGAGCTCGAAAACCGCGCTGGGAGATGCTTCCGACTTACGGGTTGCTGGCGGTTAACGCCCTGTTGCTTCTGGTGCTGCTGCTTCGAGGACCGGTCCAGAACTGGTCTTATTCCGAGAAACTGAGTCAGGAACGGGAGCGCTTGGAACCGGACGTGCAAGCCTTTAGAGATCTCGAGAGAGAAACGGACCATTGGCGAAAGCGGGCCCGCCTGCTGGACCGGCACAAGCGCCGTAATGAGGCATTGCTTTCCGCTCTGGCTGATCTTTCTCTCATTTTGCCCAAGGACTCAATGGTGAGGGTTCTCAATTTGGAAGAGGGGGTGCTTCGGATTCAGGGAACCTCCAGGCAGGCGGCAGCGCTGCCCAAAATCTTGGAAGACTCGCGCTATTTCAAGGAGGCCGAGTTGGTCTCGTCCATTACCAGAGACCCCCGAGGCAGAGAGACCTACCACGTCCAGGCCAGATTGGAAACCCCGTTGCCGCTCGAGGGAACTCCCGACAAACCGGGGGCAACGCCCGCGCCGGCCTTCAGAAACGCTCCGGAGGTGAATCCATGACCCGGCTGTCTCCGCGGGAGCGGACGCTCATTCGTTGGGCCGTCGGGGCGGTGGCCCTTTACCTGCTGCTCGGCTGGGTGGTCCTGCCTTATTGGGATTCTGTGGGTGAAACCCGATTCAAAGCCGATAGCCAGGAGAAACGTGTCCGCAACTACCACAAGATTCTCCAACGTCAGGGACAGGTCAAGGCAGAGCTGGAGACCCTCCGCCGTCAGACCGAGTCTCTGGAGAAAGGGTTGCTCGACAGTGCCGGAGATGCTCTGGCGGGAGCCGAGATTCAGGGCTTGGTCAAGGACATTGCAGCCGCTCACGGACTGACCATTCGAAACAGCGATCTGTTGCCGGTTGAGAAGATTAGCCCTCGGTACAGCAAGGTTTCGACCCGGGTCGGCTTGAGAGGCCCTCTCCATCAATTCGTGAATCTCGTGGTGGCCATGGGTTCGGGTTCCAAGATTCTCTTTGTGGAGGATCTGCGGATAAGGCCCGTCAAAATCAACGTGCCCAAAGAAAAGGATATCCGGGTGACGCTGACCATTTCGGCCTTGAAGCAGGCTGAGCCGGAGAAAGTTGCCAGCGCTGCCCGAGGGGGGGAGAGGCCGTGAAGAGAACTTTGGTCCTGGTGAACCTTGGGCTGCTGGGTGCGGCCATGCTTCTGGCCTATTCCTTTGGCCGGCAATGGCGTCAATTTGAGGCCGAGCATCGCCCCGATCGGCTGAAGCCCGAATCGAAGGTAAAGGCCGGCCATTCGGAAAAATCGGCTCCGCCTGCGGCCGCCTCCAGCTTCGCGGCTATTGTTGACCACCACCTCTTCAACCTGGATCGAAGTAATGAACTCCCTCAGGCGCCTCCTCCGGTCTCGCCCCCAGCAACGCCTCCGGGGCCTTTGCCGCTGCTGATGGGGACCGTAGGCATCAGTGAGGAGGCTTATGCCCTCATGGTTTCGGGTAATTCCAGGGGTTCCCGTCTCTACGAGCGTCTGAAAGTGGGCGAAGCTCTGGACGGCTACACCCTGGTGAGCGTCGGGATGGATCAGGTCGTCATGAAGGCCGGAGCCGCGGAGGTCAAGGTCGGCATCAATGATCGACCCAGGAAGGCATCCCCCCGGCGCCGAGGTCAACCCAGGAAGGCATCTTCCCCCAAGACGTCCCCCCGGCGCCGACCAACTGCTGCCAGTTCCAGAGGCAGGACGGGAGGAGCTGCGACCCGACAGCCAGCCCGCTCAGGGCGGGCAACCAGACCGAAAGATGTTCCGGTGGGCACAGTCAAGGACGGGAAACGATTGATCTCGGTCCCAACGCCTTTTGGTGAGGTCAAGACCTGGGTCAAGGATAAATCGGGAAAGTCCGTTCCCTGAGTTCGCTCGAGCAGCGGGACAGGCATAGCGTGAGGAGTCACAAAATGGTTCGAATCTCGTTATCTTCAATGATGTGTCGGGGTCTGTCTGCTGGGGCCGCGGCGCAGGCAGGCCTCGCTCTGGTTCTGCTGATCGGTCTGGGAGGTATGACTCCCCTTGAGGCGCTGGCCAAAAAGGAGGAGGCCAGGAAGTCCCAGGAAACCTCACCGCCCAGGGGGGAGGCGTCGAAGCCGGCGGCTCAAGAACCGGAACCGGAGTCTGACCAGATCATGACTCCTTTCGGGCCGGTCCGTCGGCCTGGGCAGACAGGTCGGCCAAAGTCCGGGGAGCGCCGTCCCGCCTCCCGGCAAGCGCCGGCCGTTCAAGAGAGTCCCTCAGCTTCCGATCCTCAGGACTCACCGCTGCCCCCCACCCCGGTCGAGGCGCAGGAAACGCCGCCGGTTCCCACGGACGCCGGCGCGCCTCAACCGGAGCCGACTCCCGCCCCGGTTGCCCCTGAGGGCCAGGCGCCTTCGAAGCCGACTCCCGCCCCGGTTGCCCCTGAGGGCCAGGCGCCTTCGAAGCCGTCCGGAGCCAACACCAGAGTCCGATTTTCCTGCGTGGATTGTGATCTCCTGGAGTTCGTTCGCAACGTAGCCAACGAACTGAAGCTGAATTACATTCTGGACCCCGACGTCCAGGGAGTCGTCAGCATTCACACCTATGGCGAGATCAGACGCAGCGACCTGATGGCGGTTCTTGAGACCGTTTTACAGATCAACGGGGCCGCCATTGCCAAGGTGGGAGCCATGTACCGGATCTTTCCCAGCCAGAATGCCAAACAACTGCCCCTGGACATTCGGCGGAATCCCGTGTCCTCGGACTCATCCGCAGGGGAGAACCGGGTTCTTCAGATCGTTCCCATAAACTTCGTGTCGGCCGCCGACATGACGGAACTGCTCAAACCCTACCTGTCAGAGGGGGGAGATATCACCTACCACCGGACGGCGAACTTTCTGATTATCATTGATGCCCCCGGCAACCTTGGGAAGTTGCTCGAGCTCGTCCAGGTTTTCGACGCGGACGTGTTCGGCGACAAGCACGTTCGCCTCTATCCGCTCGAGAATAGTTGGGCCGCGAATCTTGTACCGGAGTTGGAGAATATTTTTGCAGGTTACGCCTTGGCGGAAGAGTCTCCCGTCCGATTCATTCCCATTGCCCGGCTCAACACGGTTCTGGCCATCAGCTCGATTACAGCCAGCTTCCATGAAGTCGCCTGGTGGGTTGCCAAGCTGGACCAGGAGGGGCAGCATCGCGAGATCCGTAATTATTTTCTCAAAATCCAGAATGGCGACGCCAAAGACATTGCCGACCTGTTGCTGCAGATCTATGGAAAGGACGGGCAAGCTGCGGAGACATTTCTCCCGGACGGCGGCGTTCAGACCGAAACTCCGGTTGCCGGCAACGTCGGACCCGTGTCCGGGTCGGGCGAGCTGATTCAGGGAGACATCAAAATTGTTGCCGACCAGCGGAATAACGCTCTCATCCTCCAGTGCAGCCCCCAGGACTACGCGGTCATCGAGGAAACGGTCCGGGAATTGGACCGGGTTCCTCGCCAGGTCTTGATCAACGTCAAGATCCACGAGGTGGTCTTGGGCGACGATCTTTCCATGGGTGTCTCGGCCTTTCTGCAGAGCCGCAGCGACCCGCTGGTTTCAGGCCCCTCGGCCACGGCCACAACCGTGGCCTCCGGAGCCGGCGGGGGTCCTGTGGAGCCGGGGTTGAATCTGGCGACCAGGGTCCTGGTGGGGAATACTCGAGAGCTGGTGGCCTTTTTGAATGCCACCGAGACTCGCCGTCGCTCCAGAGTGCTTTCGGCTCCCTCCATCATTGCCTCGGACAACACCGTCGCCAGAATTCAGGTGGGCACTCAAATTCCAATCCTGACTTCACGGGGTGTCGTTCCCGGCGGAACCGGCGGTTCGAGCCTGTTTTCCAGCACCATTCAGAACCGAAGCACCGGAGTCATTTTGAGCGTCACCCCGCGAATCAACGCCGGGGGATGGGTGACCTTGGATGTCGAGCAGGAAGTGAGCAGTCCTGGACCTCCACCTGTGGGAGGCATCCAGTCTCCCAGCATCAACATTCGGTCCATAGACACTCAGGTAACGGTTAAGAACGGGCAAACTATTGCCATTGGCGGCATCATTGCGGAGGATAATGGCACGACCCGGAGGCAGGTTCCCATTTTGGGCAATATTCCAGGGTTGGGTCTACTGTTCGGAACCACTTCCAAAGAGTCAAAGCGCACCGAACTGATTGCCCTCATTACCCCTCATGTCATTGAAGACATCGAACAGGCCGTCGATGTCACCGAGGAACTGAAGTCGACTCTGAAAGGGCTTAGAAAAGCGTTGAGAAAGGCCGAAAGCTGATCCCTGCCCTGGGAGTGCGGACCTCTGGCCCCCCATCTGCGGGCGGAACCTGTCTGCCAGCTGGGCAGGCGCCCGTGCTCCCAGGCGGCAACCCGTAGGGTGAAGTTTGCATGGAATGGAAACAGGGATGAACAGGATGGCGATCACCCCCATAACTCTGTCTATCCCGTTCACCCCTGTGAATCCAGCTGCTAACCACTTTGAAAAAATGGAGTCGGAAGCCTCCGGCGGATAAAATCCGGCTCATTCCGCTGCATACGATTGCAATGCTATACTGAAAAGCGCACAGTGGGGGAGTTCTGTGGCGCCACCCTCTTGAAGGGTTCCGGTTTGGGGTGAATGCCTCCGCCTTCTTGCCGATAATTACCCTTAATAGTTGATTGAGACCACAAAGGAAGCTACTGATGACCACCACTTTTGACACCTTGACCGCCAGCCGCAGCCTCGAAGCCGCCGGCATGGACGCCAGGCAGGCCGAAGCGGTCGTTATCGCCATCAGCCAAAGCAAGGAAGCTGTCGCCACCAAGACCGACCTTGAGGCCTTGCGGGCTGCCACCAAGACCGACCTTGAGGCCTTGCAGGCTGCCACCAAGGCCGACCTTGAGACCTTGCGGGTTGCCACCAAGGCTGACCTTGAGGCCTTGCGGGTTGCCACCAAGGCCGACCTTGCCGTTTTGGAAAACCGGATGACCAAGCACGTCACCACGGTTGCCGGAATTCTGCTGGCCGCCATGCTGGGACAAGCGGCAATCACGATAGCCGCTATCACGTTTATCTTTCGGTAGCCAGTCACCTCGGGGCCGGTCGCCCGGGCTCGCACCCCGGCCGCCGAAGGGAAAGGGGACACCGTGAGCGTCATCACTTTCGGCGCCCTGGAAGCCAACCGCAAATTCAAGTCCGCCGGGGCCGTTATTCCGGTCGACTGAGCAGGGCGCCAAGAAGAGAAACAGGGATGAACAGGATGGCGATCAAAATCCATCATCCCGTCTATCCTGTTCATTCCTGTGAATCCACCCACTGCCCCCCCCCCAACCCTTGACATCCTGTAACCGCATTTTCCAAGCTACGAGTTGAACACAGTAAGCAAAGAGTTCATAAATATGAGCCCGGAACTAATGGGTATCCTGTCGCTTGGGGTTGCCTTGGCCAGCATCACTATCGCCGGATCCGGTATCCTTATCACTGGACAGAGGAGCCTTCGACAAGAGTTCCGGCAGGACATATCGGAATTGCGTCAGTCCCATGAGGACCTCCGAGGGGAAGTTCGGCAGGACAGCGTAGACCTCCGCGAACGGATGGCCCGCCTGGAGGGGCTATTTCGAAGGATTCGTCCAACAAGGAAAGAAAACCGCTTAGTGAAGCTCCCGGGCGCTGAGGTCAGTCCCTTGGCCCCCCCCCTCTCATTTGAGGCGTTTCAAGAGGGAGTTCCCCTAAAAAATGAAGTTCGGAGCTTTCCATCTGATACAATTCGCTCGATTCCGCTGTATGCTTTATTGAAGGCGCAACGGGGCTGTCACCATTTCTAGGATTCGATGTTCTCAAGCCCAAAAAATCACAAAAAAAGTCTTGACACAGGATTTTTGTGATGTTAGCGTGCGGTTGGTTTTGCAGTCATACCCAACTTAGTGGAGTGAAAGTCCAGAAAAATCAAGCTTTTGTGGCATGGCTTCAACGTTCGCCGGGAATGTGAGTTGTTTTTCAAGTCCAATTTGGTTTACCCTTAGTGTTTTAAATTCAAGTCAAGAGGAGAAGAAATGAGAGCAAAATTGAAAATTCTGTTGTGTGCAGTGTTCGTATTTGGGCTGGTTGTTTCCCAGGCCAATGCCGAGGGCTTTAACATCGGGGTGAGAAAATCGTCGGTTGTTCAATACGGAACCAACCAGGTGATGGGCGAGGTGCAGTTGACATATTCATCGAATGTGAATACTGACATTAGCCTGCCCTCCGTCGACAGCAACGGAAACAGGACCATCTCGTTGACCTATGATAATCTTCCGCTCTATGGCACAGCGGTTCTGGGGTGTACCGGCAACTTTGGTAATTGCAGCGATGTTACTGCCACAGTTGAAGACAACACGGTCACCGTCACGATTGCTGGCTCTATAGGGGCGGGGTCGATAACAGTGAGTAACGTCAGGGCGGACGTTTCGGCTCTGGACGCGGACGATACTGTTTCGGCCACAGTCACCTCCTCTGCAGGCGATTTCACCCCAATCGGTGGCGGGGGAGATAGCGCCACGGGAGTCGTGTCCACCGTTAAGGCCGGCTTGGTGGTGGAAGTGGCGCGGAGCAGTAAACTCGTTTGTGTCGATGCTGATGAAGAGACCGATCCAAAAATCACTGTGAAGGAAGGCTTTGAGGGTGCGTGGGTCGAGGACGTTACTATCGGTTCGACCACTGAGAGCTCCACCCGTATCCGCATTCAGGTCAGCGGTGTGCCCAGCGGAGTGACCTTCATCTGGCCGGGACAGGATCACGATGACGCGAAGCCTGAGCCTACGTTTATGTACGATCATGATGATGATGAAGATACTGCCGAAGAGGTTGGGGGCACGCTTGAGTTCATAGACTCGGGGAGTAACTTCGTGGTCTATGAGGCCACAGGATTGCATGATACGGGAGAGAAGGCCTTCGACGTGTTACCGACGCTCTCAATTGGGGACACTGCTGGTGGTGTGGTCACTGTTCAGGCGCAACTCTGGCCGGAGCTTAACAAAGAAAACACCATCTTGGCGTTCACGCACCCCTTGATCACCGACGCGGACGACGGTTCCGAGTTTCTGAACGTCACCGACTGTGTCACTTACCTCCTGTTCCCGTTCCTCACTTGCGGTGCCACCGAGGGATGGACCACGGGTATTTCCATTGCCAATACCAGCAGCGACGATGGGGTCTTCGGGTTCAACGAGGGTGCGGATGCGCAGTCCGGCTCCATCACCATTTGGGGTTTCCCAAAGAGCGAGCAATCTGCCGACGGCAGCAGCGGGACAGTGCCGGATTCTGTCATGGTACAGGTGACGCCTAACCTGGCTGCGGGCGACAGCATTTCATTTAGCTGTGACGCTACCATGCCCGGATTCGAAGGCTATGCCATCGCCAGGGCCGGCTTCCAGCATGCCCATGGAGCGGCTTTCGTGCTGGGTGACTTCCAGGACGGCGCTGCGTTCGATGTGGCCCACGGCTACTTGGCTCTGGTGCTTCCCGATCCGGAAGCTAAAGGTATAGGAAGAAGCGCCGATGCAGCCGGCGGAGAAGGGCTGTCGCAGTAAGCGACGCCTTCTGTGATTCTGGGTAGTTAGTTGTGGTAGTCAATCCAAGGGTAGCCATGCAAGTGGCTACCCTTTTTTTCGGTTTGTCGTTGAACGGAGGTCGGGTTAGCCGCTGAGCGTAACCCGACTGGCTGTTCATCCATGAAGAAACATCAGTTGGAGGGAGGCTCGAACCATGAGCGAGATGACCAACCTGCTGATTGCAACGGTAGCGATTGGCGCTGCCCTGGCCGGATTGATCCTGACCACGACGCGCGGACTTCGTCAGGACATGCGCGGACTTCGACAAGACATGGCCCAGTTGGGATCCCGACTGGATGCCCGGATAGAAGTACTGGAACAACGCGTGGCTCGGAGTTGATGGAGCGCGGGTCTGCCTGTGCTGCGGCAGACAGGCATCCCGCCCTCAAAGACGAAGGGAGTGACATGCTTGACAGCGGGCTTTCTTCATTTTTGCCGTTGCCGGTTCTGGAGAATTGTTCAATAGTTGAATCACTCCGATACTTTCGACACCCTGAAAGCCAACCGAAACATTCGACGACGCCCAAGCCGACGCCACCAAAACCGACCTTACCGCACCGCAGTCAAGGCCGATAGGCTTCAAGATTGCCATCGCCGTTATCATGGCAAACGCCACCGTGACGATTGCCTTGATTCGCTCGCTTTCCTGATCCACCAAGGGCCGGGCAGTCGGCCCCACCACCATAGGGGGCGGCTGGATTTACAGGGATGCACAGGATAGACAGAATCAGGGTTTGATTGCCCTCCTGTCCATCCCTGTTTCTGTAAATCGTCTCTGTTTCCATAGAGACCCGGAGCAACGATGCCTGAAGATGAAAGAGAATCCATCTGGATGATCCCGGCTTCGTCAGCCCTATGGTATCTGATTCTCTTCACGGCGCTAGCGCTTGCAGGTACAATCTATTGTTGGACGGGCACTCGGCGTTTCGTGAAATGGGTTCTATGCGCTGCATCGGTGTCAGTGGTGGCAGCCACATTCAGTATGATCTTGGTGGAGGGGACAAAGATGCTTTCTGACGTGATCCTGAAGGCCCGGTATGAAAAAGCCAGAAAAGAAGGGCGAAAAGAAGGGCGAGAAGAAGGGCGAGCCGCGCTGCTGTCCCTGGACATCCGGGAAATCCAAAAATTGAAAGATGACTTCGACAGGAACCACCGGGCCGAAGAAATCAAATCCACGCAACACCGGGGACCGTCGGGGAACGGGAATCATGACGGAGATGATTCCTGATGTTCCTGAGAACGTCGCCAAAGCTGTGCGGTCAGCGGCTGGATTTACAGGGATGCACAGGATAGACAGGATGATGGGTTTGATTGCCTTCCTGTCCATCCCGTCCATCCACGTTTCTATCCAATGGGGTGCGGGTGTCCCGCCCGCAGAGGCGGGCAGGAAGAACAAGGCGCTCTTTGCGAGATTCGACCATTCCCATTATTGAGCAAGGGAATGAAAGGGGAACCCAAATGAGCACCATCACTTTTGACACATTGAAGGCCAACCGCAACCTCAAGGCCGCCGGCATTGCCGAAGCCCAGGCCGACGCCTTCACCGATACCGTCGCCACCAAGGCCGACATCGCCAGACTGGAAGGCCGGATTGATTCCGGTCTGGCGAATCTCAAGGCCGAAGTGTTCCGGGCCTTGTGGATTCAGGGTGCCGGCATCATCGCCATACAGTTGGCGATTGCCGGATTACTCTTTGCCGCTATCCGGTTCTTGTCTTGGTAGCCAGCCAGCAGGACGGGGCCGGGACAGCCGGTCCCGACACCACCAGCTACCGAAGGGGACCGAAGCCGCGATCCCCGTTGCTTTCGACACCCTGAAAATCAGTCGCAAACTCCCTGCCTGTGCGTCGCACGCAGACAGGAAGGCCGCCGGTTTCAACGAACCTCAGGCCGACGCCCTGGTTGACGCGCTGGGCGAAGCCTTCGGCGACCTGTCTGCTGAACAGGCAGACACTGTAGCGACTAAGACAGACATTGCCGTCCTGAAGGCCGATATCGCCGCCACCAAAGCCGATGTTCAGGAAGTCAGGACCGGCCTGAAGTCAGACATGAAAATTTTAAAGTTCGTCTATGGACCGATCTTTCTTGGCTTGCTCCTGAAAATCACCTTCTTTTAATCGGCAAGGAAGATCCATGAGCGCCATCGTCAGAGAAAGAAGTCTATGAAGGGGAGATGAAAGAGAATCCATCTGGACGATCCCGGCTTCGCCAGCCCTATGATATCTGATTCTCTTCACGGCGTTGGCGCTTGCAGGTACAATCTATTGTTGGACGGGTACTCGGTGTTTCGTGAAGTGGGTTCCATGCGCTGCATCGGTGTCAGTGGTGGCAGCCACATTCAGTATGATCTTGGTGGAGGGGACAAAGATGCTTTCTGACGTGATCCTGAAGGCCCGGTATGAAAAAGCCAGAAAAGAAGGGCGAAAAGAAGGGCGAGAAGAAGGGCGAGCCGCGCTGTTGTCCTTGGACATCCGGGAAATCCAAAAATTGAAAGATGACTTCGACAGGAACCACCGGGCCGAAGAAATCAAATCCACGCAACACCGGGGACCGTCGGGGAACGGGAATCATGACGGAGATGATTCCTGATGTTCCTGAGAACGTCGCCAAAGCTGTGCGGTCAGCGGCTGGATTTACATGGATGAACAGGATAGACAGGATGAGGGATTTGATTGCCCTCCTGTCCATCCCTGTTTCTGTAAACGATCTCTGTTTCCATAGAGACCCGGAACAACGATGCCTGAAGATGAAAGAGAATCCATCTGGACGATCCCGGCTTCGTCAGCCCTATGGTATCTGATTCTCTTCACGGCGCTAGCGCTTGCAGGTACAATCTATTGTTGGACGGGCACTCGGTGTTTCGTGAAATGGGTTCCATGCGCTGCATCGGTGTCAGTGGTGGCAGCCACATTCAGTATGATCTTGGTGGAGGGGACAAAGATGCTTTCTGACGTGATCCTGAAGGCCCGGTATGAAAAAGCCAGAAAAGAAGGGCGAAAAGAAGGGCGAGAAGAAGGGCGAGCCGCGCTGTTGTCCTTGGACATCCGGGAAATCCAAAAATTGAAAGATGACTTCGACAGGAACCACCGGGCCGAAGAAATCAAATCCACGCAACACCGGGGACCGTCGGGGAACGGGAATCATGACGGAGATGATTCCTGATGCTCCTGAGAACGTCGCCACCAAGGCCGACATTGCCGGACTGGAAGCCCGGATTACCGAAGTCAAGGCCGACATGCTCAAGGTCGCCATCGCCATCGCTGTCGGCATTGTGGTGGCCAGCGTCAGCTTGACCGTCATCCTGGTTGGGCTGTTGCTTCGGTAGCCCAGCCAGCAGGACGGGGCCGGGCCTCCGGTCCCGACACCATCAGCTACCGAAGGGAACCGAAGCCATGACCACCGTTGCTTTCGACACCCTGAAAATCAACCGCAAACTCAAGGCAGCCGGTTTCGACGAACCTCGGGCCGACGGCCCCGGTTGACTCGCTGGGCAAAGTCTTCGGCGACACTGTAGCGACTAAGGCAGACATTGCCGACTTGAAGGTCGAGGTTCAGGAAGTCAGGACCGACCTGAAGTCGGACATGAAAAATTTGAAGTTCGACTATGGGCCGATCTTTCTTGGCTTGCCCCTGAAAATCACCTTCTTTTAATCGGCAAGGAAGATCCCTGAGCGCCATCGTCGGAGAAAGAAGTCTATGAAGGAGAACTGCATAGAGGGTGATCCCGTATGACCCGTACTGATGAATACCGCATTCGAAAAGATAAGGCGGCAAGCGGAGGTGGGGGACGTTCAATCCTGAAGCGGAGGAGAGAATCGAATCATGGACACCGAGGTTTGGAGGAGGATATGGTCTCCTGGCTACATGGTTTTTATGGCGGCTTTAATCGCTGTGCTCGTAGTTTTGTTTCTGGTTCCAAGCAGAATACGCACGGACTTCGAGGCTCTGCGTCTCGAGGTGGAGAGGCTCCAGGAACGCACGGCGCGATTAGAGAGCCTGGTTGAAAAAGGGGAACGGCGCCAATTTGAATCCCGGTCTACGGATTGACGGATTGAGTTAGCGCGGTTTGTGAGCCGGGGCAACCTCCAGGATCGGCTTGGTTGTCATTCCCTGAAATAATTGAAACTTGAAACTGTAGCCCATGGGGGGAAGGAGTTCTGAGAGGGAAAACAAGGCGTCCTTTGCGAAATTCGGCAATTGGGGCTATGCTTGAACCATGAGCGGATGACCGGTCTCTTGATTGCAGTGGTGGCGGTTGGCGGCTCTTGCCGGGCTGACCCTGGGCACGACTCGTGGGCTGCGACAGGATATGGCCCGGATGGAAGCACGGCTGGATGCCCGGATAGACGCGCTGGAATCTCGGATGGATAATCTTGCGGAGCGTGTCGCTCAGATAGAACGCGGCCAAGCCAAGCTCGAGGGTTTGCTTGAGGGCCTCCGCGAAGCCATCTCCGGGCGGGCTGTTGCTCGGAGTTGACTTCCGCTGAGGCTTGGCGGCCACCAATCGGGGAGATGGGATAAAGGGCAACAATTGCTTGCGACACACTCAAGACCAGCCGCAATCTTGAACGGAACCTGGAAAAATCCTGGTCCCTCTTGTTGAACAGGGATGGGCAGGATGTTCAAGATAAAAAAGAAGGGGAACGACAGGCGAGGAGGCGCCGGGATGTTTCGATCAGGTTTTGTTTTGGCTTCTAACGGCTTCTGGTTGGCCTTGATCCTGGCCTGGGTGTCGGCTGGTGGGCCGTCGAGTATGGCGGACCCGGGTCAAGCTGACGTTGATCGGCTCAAACAGCGGGTGAATGAGTACTTCGACGCCCTTCATTCCCGGCAGTTTGCGGAAGCCAGGGAATTTATCCTGCCCCAGTCCAGGGGCGCAACCCGCGCCACCCAGGCAGGGAAGTCCAGGGTTACCCACTTCAGTATTCACAAGATAGAACTGGAGGAAGGGAATCGTTCAGCCATCGTCACCGTCGAACGAGAGGTCATGGCGGCGGCGCTGACGGGTCGTGTGAAGGTCAAAGAGAGGTTTCGTTGGAAGATGGATGGCGGTGAGTGGTTCTTCGATCCCGCCGACCCTCCCAAGACGGATGCCGAGATCTTTCGAGAGTACTACTACGACAAGCTGGCTGCCCGCGCCAATCCGAAGCCGGGAGAAACTCCCCCCCCACCGGAGGTGGAGTTCGAGGAAACGGTCTTCGATTTTGGCCTGGTTGTCCAGGGAGACCCCATCCAACCCAGTTTCTCGTTTCGGAACCTGGCGTCGCAAGACATCGTCGTTGAAAGAATCCATGGTCCGGAATGGCTGGTTAAAGACAGGACTGAGAAGCGCCTCATCCCGGCTGGAACAGCCGGCGAAATCACGGTGGAGTTGAACACGGCCAAGCTTCACCGGGACTTCGCCCAGGATATCTTTGTTCAGTTCGAGCCCATCAAAGAAATGGTCAAGCTTCGAGTTCAGGGCAAGTTTCTGACTGCGGAAGAAGCCGCCAAGTCCGAGAGCTTCGCAAAGTCGGCCGCCTCCAGGAAGTCCCGAACACCGACAACCCCCTAGTAAAACCTCGTCTTCAATAAAATTCATTATTGAGCAGGGATAAGAAAGGGGAACCGACATGGCTATGACAGAGTTCGAGCTTGTATCCGTAATCATCAGGGTCTTGATTGGAGCCGGTCAAATCGGGGTCGTGCTTTACGGCATCGCCCGAATGACACAAGCCAACGAGCGCCGCGCCCAGGCCGGGGAACGGCAGGAAAGGGAATCGGAGCGCCGCCACGCTGAAACCATGGCCGCCCTTGATACGCAACGCCGCGCCCTCGATACGCAACGCCGCGCCCTCGATACGCAACGCCGCGCCCTCGAAGGGTTAATCATGGGCATGGAAACCATGATTGCCCGCACAGGGGAGGGAAGAAACGCATGACCGCCGAAGCCTTCGGCGAGAACGCCGCCACCGAGGCCGACATTGCCAAGCTCGAGCTCGGCATGGCCGAGTTGAAGGCCGCCTTCAGCAACGCCATCAACCGAATGCTGATGGCGCAGCTTGTCATTGCCGGGCTACTGTTCGCAGCCCTCAAACTGTTCGATTAGGCCAAGCAGGCAGGACAGGGCCGGGTTGGCCGATCCCGATATCCTCACCAAACCAACCAGGAACCAGCTACGACCACCGCCGCCTTACAACAAGCCGCCGAAGCCGAAACGGTTGTTTCAGCCATCAGCCGCTCGGATTCCGAGCTTGCCACCAAGGTAGACCTTACCCAGATCAAGGCCGAACTCAAGGGCGACATCGCCAGACTGGAAACCGCCATGTGGAAGGCCGGCATCACCATTGCCGGCGTTGCCGTCTTTCTCAACAAGGTCTTGGAAGTCTTGGGCTGGCTGGCCCGCTAGCCGCCACTCTTGACGGGGCCGGTGGCCCCGGCCCCCCTTGGGATAGAACGGCCGGAGTCGCCCCTCCCACTCTTTCCACGGAATCAGACCTCCCATCATTTTTAGAAATCTCTCCTGGCGGGTCTTGCGCTTTTTCCCCTCGTATTCCAGGTCTACAAAGGTTGGCTGGTTCATGACTCTTCACTCCCCCTCATCTCGGTTTACTTCCCCTATGTTACCATGCTACAATCTGCGGACTTATTCAGAGTATCCCTCACTTGATTGATGGACTTGAGTAGCCGAGTCTCCATAGCGTGCATCTCTTTGGTGAGTTGTAAAAGCTCATCGTTACTCATCTCTTTTCTCCCTTCTACGCAACTGGTATATTGCACATCTTAACGGAGCGTAGTAGAAAACACTTGATGGCTGACTCCATACAGCCTGACACAACGCTGTATCGGATAGGAGGTAACCTGACCATGAAGAAACCTCGCGGGCGTCCGGTGAAGTACACCTTACCCGAGCCAGTCCCCGACACTCTGGAGAACGTTGCGCGGGCCATCATGCAGGGGCCACCGAAACGGGATTGGAACTTCCTCCAATCTCAGACTCCGAAGACCGGCGCCGATCAGACCCCTGAGCCCCGGGACTGATTCGGGTTTGGGTGAGACTGTATAATTTCCAATCAGTATGCGGGCGGGGCAATGCCTCACATCGATCAATGCATCCTGTATGTCGGTTGGTCAAGGGCGCTGCTTTTCTAACTGCACCGCTAACCCCTCCGCGGCTGTTACTCCGTGCCCAACTCGATTATTTTCCGGCGGGCCTCCTGCACGTAGGGGTGGTCGGGCTTGCCGTCCCAGCGGGTCAAGAACTCCCTAAAGCATCTTCTCGCCTCCGTTCGGTTGTCTTTCCGCGTGTAGTCCAGAGCCAGATTGAACCACGCCTTGGAGAAATTGGCATCGCGGCGTAGCGCCATTCGATAGTTTTCAATCGCTTTGTTCAGGTTGCCCTGATTATCATAAATGACAGCGTGGTTGTAAAAAATGATGGGTGCGATGATTTTGTGGTCAGAGGGGTCGAAATCTTCAATGAGGGCAACCGCATCATCCGGTTTGCCTTGACGCATGCGAAACAGAGCCAGATTGGTCCTGGTTCCGGGGTGGTCGGGGTCAACTCTGAAAGCGCGAAGGAACACGCTTTCAGCCGGTCCTGGCTGGTCGGCCTTCATGTAAGCCGTCCCCAGATTGATGAGCACTCGGGTACTGGCCGGATATTTGAGGGCGTTGTCCTGCCACAGGGACACTTCGTCCCGCCAGGCCTTGTTTCTTTCGTAGGACCAGTAGGCCAACAGGATCAGGACGGGAACCAGACCGTAACGAACCGGATCGGGAATTGACGCCTGGTTTGCCGTCACCTTACCGGGAAGGGGCAGCGCCAGTGACATCACGGCCCCGAGGAAACCGATCGAGGGCAAGTAAAAGCGGTGCTCGAAAATCATCTCCAGAGGCAGGAAGGAGGATTCGATGAGCAAGGTGAGGAACAGCCAAAAGGTCCAGAAACAGTAGAGTGGCCGCCGTTGGCGCCAATAAATGGCCGTGGCGATGATACCCGCAAGTAAAAGCATGGACGGCAGGGTGGTGAGAGGCGAGAAAAAGGAGGAGGAAAGTTCGATTTCGTGCGCCAGCGCCAGCCGGGAAGGGAGGGGGAGCAGCATCTGCGACAGGTGGAATGCGATGATCCGGGGCTGAGTGAGCAGCCTTTCTGTCATGGTGAAGGGCCTGTGGTTATAGTCTATTAGGATCTGGTCCCCAATCTGAAGCTCCCAGGCCACCAAACCTCCCATCAGAACCACGATGAGCAGGCAGGCGAGCAGGGTCTTTCTACCAGCGCCTCCTCTTTCTCGACCCAATAAGAACTCGTACAGGATCATCAGAAACGGAAGGATGGCGCTATTCTCCTTGCTGCCGAAGGCCATGAGAGCAAAGACGACAGATCCGGTCAGAAAATAGAACCGGCCAGGTTTGTCCGGCCCTGACCGCCATTGGAGATAGCAGACAAAAGAGAGCAGGCAGAACAGCGTCGCCAGCAGCGCCATCCTTTGAACCACAAGCATGACGGCTTGGGTTTGAATGGGATGCAGCGACCATAGCAAGGCGGTTAATGCGGCAAACAGGTTCAGTGTGGTTGGCCGCAGGCCGACGTGGAAGCGACTGGTGATCAGCCGCACCGTCCAAAATACCAAAAGGGCGTTGAGCCAGTGGATGACAAGATTGACGGCATGGTAGGGTTTGGGGTCCAGACCCGAGAAATAATAGTTCAGTGCGAAGGTCAGGTAGGAAACGGGGCGCCGCCCTCCTACCTGGCTGGTCAGCGCCGACCAGAGGCCGCTCCGGGAGAACTCCTCCAGGTGGATTTGCGTATTCTGCAAAATATTCTGCTTGTCGTCAAAATACCAGCCGGCCTGGAATGAATTGGAATAAACCGCCAGAACGGAAACGGAGATCAGTAACAGGTAAGGCGCGGCCGTGGTCCTGCTTCTTCGGCGTGGCTTGTTGCCGCGCCTGGTCCTTTTTCCATTACGAGTGCGAGATCGGGATTTCATGAGGATCGATCAAGCAGGTTCGAACCAGCAGGAATCCGCTGCAGGCAGACATGACAGGCCCGGCACCACTAACCACGATAGAAGCATGGATGGACAGAAGGAACCGGATGGCAACCAACCCCCTGATCCTGTCTATCCTGTTCATCCATGTAAATTCAGCCACTCATTCATTGTCTCGTTGAGTGTATCAGAAATGTCGGGTGAGAACTCGTGATCAGGCATGAGGCAGACCGAACAGGCGCCCCGACTTCATCGGTCCATTTGACACGATGGGACTCGTTCTCTATCATCAATCCGGCATTCTTCGAGAGTTCAGCCGGTTACCAGTTTCGACTGAGTAAAAGCCATCATCGGGCTGAAGTTCTTTTGTTTCCCCCTGGCTGTTCCACCGCACGACTGTTCTTGAGGTTCTCACGACTGCTCTCGGTTCTTGAATCCTCTCATGCCATTGAAGCCCGCAACCATTCTGATCCTGACCTCCTGCTATCCCAAGGAGATGGGAGAACCGTCAGGAATCTTTCTTCATCATCTGGCCAAACATCTCAGGTTCCAGGGCTGGCGCGTTCTTGTGTTGGCGCCGAACTTTCCCGGAGGGAAAATTGTCGACGAGATTGAGGGAATCCCCGTTCGTCGATTCAATTATTTTATCCCTCGCTGGCAGAACCTTTGTTACGTCAGTGGAATGTTGCCCAACCTGAAGAAGTCTCCCTGGCTTTGGTTTCAGGCGCCGTTCTATCTGGCGAGCCTGTTTTGGGAAGTGATGAAGCTGCTGAGAACCGATTCGGTAGACTTGATCCATGCGCACTGGATTCTGCCGCAGGGCCTGGTCACTCGGCTGATTGGGTCCGTCACCCAAAAGCCATTCATTCTGACGGTTCACGGCGGAGACATCTGTGCTTTTAAGGGTCCCGTGGGAAGCTTCTTCAAAAGGTTTGCCCTGGGAACTGCCGGGGCTTGCACCGCCAACAGCACCTTTACCCAAAGCCGGGTCCAGGCTGTCAGTGATCGTGTTCCAATCAGGCTCGTGCCCATGGGTGTCGACGTGGATGGCTTCAGCCCGGGAGCTTTCGACCCCGGCCTCCGCAAGCGGTTGGGGATAGAAGCTGAAATGATTCTCTTTGTGGGGCGTCTCGTGGAGAAAAAGGGTGTCTATTACCTCTTGCGGGCCATGCCGGAGGTCCTGAAAGTATTTCCCGAGGCTGTCCTGGTGCTGATCGGGGATGGGGCGCAGAGGGCGGCGCTCGAGCAGTTAGCGTCTCGAAGCGGCATCGGTGGCTCCGTGCGTTTTCTGGGGGCCGTCTCTCACGACAAACTTCCGCCTTATTACGCTGCCGCTGACGTTTTCGTGGGGCCTTCGGTGGTCGACAGGGAGGGAGACACGGAAGGCTTGGGAATCGTGTTCCTGGAGGCGGCGTCTTCCAGAGTGCCGATTATCGGAACCTCGGTCGGAGGCATCGGAGACGTCCTTCGGGAAGGAGTGACGGGCCTTGCGGTGGAGCCCGGTGAGGTGACAGGTTTGGCCCAAGCGATCAAGAGACTCTTGGGCGACAAGCCGTTGCGTGATCGGCTGGGCAAAGGAGCCAGGGAGCATGTTTTGGAATATTTTTCCTGGTGCCGGGTTGCCGAGTCTTTCGGAGCGCTGTTTCGAGAGGTGCTCGAGGAAAAAGTGTCCTCGGCAGGAACCCCGATAGCAATGACCAACGCCAGGAGTAGGCCGACGTTGACTGATGGCCAGAGTAAGCCTGCCGAAAAAGGAAGGGCATGAGAGTTTTCTGTCCCGTTGTTGCCGGCTCGGGCGTCGAGATCTTTCACCGCAGGCTGAGTCAGGGTCTGGCCGGTTTGGGGGTTACGACTGAGATGAGGCTGTTTTCCCCCCTGTGGGAGTATTTCCCCTGGGGGTTGTCCAGAGCCGCTCGGCCGCCGCGGAGCGCGAAAGGCTGTTTCGACGTTCTGCATACCAACGTGGATTATGGCTCTCATCTTCGGATCAAGGAAACACCCCATGTGGTTACGTTGCACCAAAATAGTGTTGACGAAGAATATCTGCAGGTCCTTCCTTGGACAGTTCGGCTTCATCACGGGCGGCTGCTGAAACCTTCCGTGATCAACACCCTCCGCTTGGCCGACCGGCTCACGGCTGTCAGCCGCTACGTTCGCCGTTCCTACTGTGAGCTGATGCAACGGGATCTTCCTATTCCGGTCATTTACAACGGTGTGGACACCCATTATTTCAGGCCACAACCGAAAGATGATGAAGCCGGCGGTCCCATTGTCCTGTTTTTCTCAGGGAATTGGTCTTCCGTGAAGGGAGCCGACCTGCTCGCACCTGTTATGGAGCAGCTTGGCCGGGATTTCTTGCTTCACTACGCCGTCGGCTTGCGACAGGTCAGTTCCGCACCCATCAGCGGACCCAACGTTCGGTTCTTGGGACGATTGTCCGAGGCTGAATTGGTGCGAGCCATCAACCGGTCGGACATCGCCTTGCAGCCCTCCAGGCGAGAGGGCTTTGGACTCTCGATCCTGGAGGCCATGGCGTGCGGGAAACCGGTGGTGTCCACCCGGGTTTCTGCCATTCCCGAGGTTCTCCAGGAGGGTAAGGGTGGCATTCTCTGTGAACCCGGCTCGGTAGGCCAACTGGTGACGGCCGTGCGAAAGTTGGCTCAATCCAAAGAGTTGCGGGTAAAGATGGGCGACTATAACCGGCAGAGGGCGCTGCGGCAATTTACCTTGGATCGGATGACCAGTCAGTATCATCGGACCTACCTCGAGCTACTGTGATTTAGACTGTGATTGATGTGATTAGTGTGATGCACTGTGATGTTGTCTGGACTGTGATTCCCATGATTTTGTGATGGATGGATGAAGGTGATTAACGCAAAACATAAGCATTCAGCATTGACGGGCAAGATCATCGGCTGTGCCATGACGGTGCATTCTGTGTTGGGTAATGGATTTCAGGAAGTAATCTATCGGAGAGCACTCGCAATCGAAATGGCCTCTCAAGACATTTCCCTCAGCCGTGAGCATGAGATGCCTATCTATTACAAAGAACAACACATAGGCTCCAGATGAGCGGATTTCCTTGTCGAAGACGTCGTTGGCGTGGAATTGAAGGCTGTTATTGAATTGGAAGACATCCATCTGGCTCAGGCCATTAATTATTTGAAAGCTTCAATCTGGAGGTTGGGTTGCTTATCAATTTGGGTGGGAGAAGCCTTGAGTTCAAACGGGTCGTCAACAAGAAGTTCGATCAAAAGAACCAAAGAATCAAGGTAATCAAAAAATTCCGTAAATCACAGTCTGGAATCGAACCATGCGGATTGGAATTGACGCTCGCTCTCTGAGTCCGGAGAAAACCGGGATTGGCTATTACCTGTCAGAGATTCTTGATAGCTGGACCACAGCTCCACTGGGAGAAACCCTGCAACTCTTTTCCCAGAAGTCCATCGATTACCCAGCGGGTCCGGGTCTGGAACACCACGTTTGTTCATCTTCCCTCGGTTTGCCCTGGTACCTTTTCCAGTCGCACGCCAGCATCAGTCGCCAGCAGCCCGATGTTTTCTGGGGGGTGCAGAATCTGCTTCCCAGCCGGCTGCCGCAAGAGATCCCTGCGGCACTGACTATTCACGACTGCCTCCACCGGCAAGACCTCAACTATAGTCCCTCGCTCCTCTATAATCTCATTTATCGCCGCTACATACCGCGATCAGTCCGCCGATCCTTGAAGGTGCTGACGGTCTCACATTTCGTGGCCGGCGAGATTCATCGTTACTTGGGCGTGCCATTCGGACGGATTGAAGTCACACCCCTTGGAGTGAACTCGGCCTTCCTCAAGCAATGTATTGAGTCCCGCCAGACGACTCTGGCGTGCCAACGATGGAATCTGGCTCCCCCTTATATTCTGGCTGTGGGTACCCTGGATCCCAGAAAGAACCTAAAAACCTTGCTGCGGGCATTCAGCTTGCTCCCGGCGGCTCTCCGGAGCCGGCACCAACTGGTGCTGGTCGGGAAATTCAACTGGCGCCGGAACCAATTTGAGAGCGCCATACGGACTTACGGGGACAAGGGTCGCTTGAGGTTGTTGGGTTACGTGCCGCGCCAGGATCTCCCTCATCTGTACGCGGGGGCCAAATTGTTGGCTTTCCCGTCTCACTACGAGGGGTTTGGCCTTCCCCCCCTGGAGGCCATGGCGGCTGGCTGCCCGGTCGTGGCCTCCGGGTGTTCCGCAGTTCAGGAGGTGGTTGGGTCTGCGGGTATCCTGGTGGAGCCTGGAGCCTCGGCTGAGGATTGGAGTCGATCTCTATTGCACGTGTTGGAATCTTCAACACTCCAAGAGAGCCTCCGGCTGGCGGGCATGGCTCGGGCCGGTAAGTTTTCCTGGGACACCTGCCGGGCGCAGACCTTCGAGGTTCTCCGAAGCCTCGCGCGATGACTTGGCTGAAGTCGTGGTTCGACTCGCCGGGCACGAGAAGGAGATTTTCATCAGTGGGGATCCTTCACCGAGCGTGAGGATGGCAGAAGCCCCGTCCTTCAAAGCGTCGATGGGGCTGAAGATTCTTGAAATGCTCCGTCCGGTCCGATAGATTTTCAGGATCTGAACGAAGTGACTGTTTTTCGATCAGCGCTTGCCATTCCGGGAGGAGACTATGGAACACACAAAGAGAAGAACGACAGCCGGGCTGCTGTTGAGGTTTGCATTGACGGGTTCTTTGCTCATGGGCTTCGCGTCATGGTTGCAGGCAGGCCAGTCCGAGCAGGCGGTGAAAGGTTGGAAGAAGGGCCGAGGATGGGGATGGGTCTGGGGGAAGGATGATGAAGTCGGTTCGCTCAATGCGATGACCCCTCGGTCCGTGCTGGAAGCCATCGGCTTGATCAAAGAGGGCAAGGTCTATGACTTGGGTATCAACTACGACCGAACCTCCTACAAGTGGCCGGGGCACTCACCGGGAGAGATCATTTCCTTCCGGACGCCGGAGGGTGTCAAACGTCAGGAAGACCTTGAATTCACCACTGCTCGATTCAACCCGGCTCGACTCGCTTGGCACAGTTGCGCCCTGTTCATTAACGACAACGTAGCCACTCAGATCGATGGTTTGGGGCACATTACCACCGGTGAGGATAACCACTGGTACAACGGTTTCAAAGAGGCCGACTGGGGAGGGAACTTTGGGATTCGCAAGGCTGATGCCTCCACCATTCCTCCGATTGTGGTCCGAGCCATCCTCGTAGACGTCGCCGGGCAGAAGGGAGTCGAGGCGCTCAAGGGAGGAACGGCCGTTGCCCCTGAGGATCTGAAAGCCGCTTTGGAGTGGCAGGGCGTCGACATCCGACCCGGAGATGCCGTATTCGTTCGCACTGGGACGCTGCGCTATTGGGGAGATGCGGGCGGTGACCACCGGAAACTGAAGGCTCATGACTCGGCCGGGATTAATTTGGCCGCCGCCAAGTGGCTGGTGGAAGAGAAAGGCGCCATCCTGGTTGGGTCGGACACTTCCGGACTGGAGGTGGCCCCGGCTCCGGCCGGGAGCACCAGTTTCATTCCGGTGCACGAGTACTTACTGGTGGAGCAAGGGGTGCATATTGGAGAGTTCCATTATCTGGAGCAGCTCGCCGCCGATCGCGTCTACCAGTTCTGCTACGTTGCGGCGACGAACAAGATCAAGGGAAGCACCGCCGGCTTCACCATGCGTCCCATTGCGCTGCGGTAGAGGGCGGAGAGTCCACCAGCAAGCAGGGACAGCCTCAGTCAATACGACAGGCGGTGTCTGCAGGGGCGGACGGGACGTCCGCGCTCCCAGGGGGGAATCTTCCGGCAAGCTGCCGTCTCAGGCTCGGAGTCTCAGTCGATCGCCTGGCCCTGCAACTCGAGGGTGATCTCCCTGGCTACTTGCCGTGCTTTTTCGGGTTGGTTCGATGGAAAGGAGATGGCTGCCACCACCGGGTGCCCTCCTCCCCCGTATCGCTCACAGATCCTGGCCAGATTGTGCTCTCGTCGGTTATGGCTCCAAGGGTTCCAACCGACTGAGACCTTGGTGCGTTTTGGCAGCTGCATCACGCTGACGTGGTAATCGGACCCCGGGTAAAGGTAGTAAGGGATGAACTTGTTGTAGCCTTCCAGTCCAAAAGGAATCAAGTCAAAAAAAATGATCCCGCCGCTGCATTTGGAAACCTGCTGGATGATCCGAATATTTTCGGAATGACGGCGGTGCAGGGGCTGGTAGCGCTGGAGGACTTCCGATTGATTCGCCACCTCGTTCAGGGAATGCTCTGAGAGCAGGCGTATGGTCCGGTGCAAGAAGGAGGTGTCCCGATTGGCCTCGACCACTGCGGCCAGCTTTTGGGCCGGTTGACCGACCTCGACCGCTGCCCGGGCGCTTGGATACTGGGCGCCATCAACGATGTCGGCCCAGTGAATCAAGCCCTTCAGCACTCCAGGGTCAAAACCGAAGCGGCTCTCGGCAATGGTTGCAATCAGCTTGGTGCAGGATTTGAAGGTGGGGTCGTAGAATTTTCTGCCGTCGTTCCGCCGGCGAAAATGGGCCTCGTCCTCGGGAGTGAGAAAAGCGCTGTAGTGGTGGTCGAACCACCAGGTCAGCCGGTCATCGCTGGCGTATTTGAAGTCCACGATGACGTTTTCATCCCCGTCGAAGAGGTGGTCGGAAAAATGGTGATTGGCCTGGTGGGTCATGCCAAACAGTTTGAAACGGGCTTTGGGGTTGATCTTCGACGAGTAGAAACGCATGAAGACGGCTGCGGATGAGGCTCCGTCGAAGCAATTGTCGTGATAAAGAACGTGGCAATTCATGCCCATCCCATCCGCTGATGTCTTTTCTGTTTCCCTGGAGTCCGGGAGGCGAGAGGAATGCTCTACCTCAGAGCTGCGGTGCAAACCGAATCGTCGAGGGTCGGTGAGGACTCAGGGCTAGTAGTACCAGACTCATTCCCTCCGGGCAAGAATTTTCCTTGCATTGGCGACCGGGGGAGACCTGCCCCGGCCCAAGAATATCGGCGAGAGGGGCCGGAGGGTTACGGAGGACGGTCATCTGAGGGAGATGGGGATTCTCTCGCCGGTGCAGTCCCCGTTGCCTGAAAAACTGGCAACCAAGCATGACGTCACCGAAGTTTGATCTGATTTGTACCTGTATCTAAGGAAGGTTCAAGCAGTCACAATGACTATCCCGGTGACAGTCATTGGCAAGCCTCTGATTGATTGGAGAGGCCGTTCATTGGATTTTGTGGCTGAAAGTCCCCTTAGCAGAACCTTTCGACACACAAGCCTTGGAAGCACTCAGTTTATTGCTTCAGGCAATGGTTTTTCAATTATGGAAACTCTGATTTATTCAACTATTATCATGGCACAGGATGTGGCGTTACCTTCGACAACGCCAAGTCGTTGAATATGTTGGAGACTCTGGAGGTGTATTTTCGGATTTCGATTCTGAAAGGCTCTGGAATGGAATTTTTCAGATCTTCCTTATTTTTCCAGACCCTGGAATCCCCACCAAGGCGGTCAGAAGACAAGACCGCGCGCATCACTGCGCCTCCGACTTTTTTGTGGTAAGATACCTCTTCCGGCGTGCGGGGTGCTCCCCTTTCAGGTCCCGTGGGCTGGGCAGGCGACTCATCGGAAGGAGCCGGATTCATGGAGTGGTTGAGTCTTCTGATGCGATGGTTGCACATTCTCTCGGTGGCCATCGTGATCGGGTCCACCGCCTTTCTTCGTTTGGTCCTGCAACCTGGCTTGGCAAACGTTTCCGAGGAGAGCCGACGAATCTTCCTGCAGGGTATTAAGACTCGCCTCACGATCTTGCTCCACAGCGCCGTCGCCGGAGTCCTGGTTTCCGGTCTCTACAACACTCACCTGGCTTGGCAAACGTCCCTGTCCCCCTATCCCATGATTTATGCGGTCAAAGTCCTGCTGGCCCTGATTGTCCTGGCTGTGGCCATTCTTGCTTTCGCCCGCCGTTCCCGGGAGTCCGATCCACCATCCCTGCGAACCCGCTGGCTGACCTTGGGTCTGAGTCTTGGGTTGGTCGTTATGGCCCTCTCAGCTTACCTCAGAACGCTTCATCAGTAGTTCGGTCGCCCGGCGACTCCACTTGCCTAGCTGGGTTTTCTTTAGTTCCCAAAACAGTCGGACTGAAAGATAATATCAAGTCACGCCGATTCCCGGGAGCGCCTGAATGATCGGGTTGGACTTGTCAGAGGATCACTTGAGTGTGGCGGAACTGGTTCGCGAGTTCCTGTCTCGAGAGGTCCTTCCGAATATTGGCAAGAACGACTCGGCGCATCACTTCGATCGGTCATTGCTGCCCAAGATGGCGGAGCTCGGTCTGCTGGGACTTTGCGTTCCGTCCTGCTATGGAGGGTTTGGTTTTGATTACATCAGTCTGGGGGTGGCGTGCGAAGAGCTGGAGTACGGCGACACTTCCCTCAGAGTCATTCTCTCGGTTCACCTGGCGCTCAACGGCATGACCCTCATGAGTTGGGGAACCGAAGAGCAAAAAGAACGGTATTTGAAGCCGCAAGCCCAAGGGGAAAAGATTGCTACCTTTGGCTTGACCGAGCCGGATGCCGGGAGCGACGTGGTGGGGATACGGTCAACGGCGCGGCGCGACGGGCGCCAGTATATTCTCAACGGTGAGAAAACCTGGATTTCGCTGGCTGACGTGGCCGATCATTTCCTGGTATTTGCTTGGACCGATATGGAGAAAAAGGAGAAGCGAGACCACCATGGCCTGAGCGCCTTCATTGTGGAACGCTCGATGGATGGATTTTCCAGTGGCACCCACCATCAGAAATGGGGCATCCGTGCGGGGAATACCGGGTTCTTCAGCCTCAATGATGTTCGGGTTCCCGACAGCAATCGATTGGGCGAGGAGGGTGAGGGGTTCAAGATTGCCATGTTCGCCCTGGAGCAGGGGCGCTACACCGTGGCTGCCGGCGCCACCGGGCTGATTCGCGCTTGCCTGGATTCCAGCAAAAAGTACGCGCTCGAGCGCCGCACCTTTGAAGTACCCATAGCCCGCCATCAGTTGGTCAAAGAAATGATTGCCCAGATGGTCTTGGATTACGAAGCCTCAAGATTGCTTTGGCTTCGCTGTGGGTGGCTCAAGAATCAAGGAAGGCGTAATAATCGCGAGACCTCCCTGGCCAAATGGTATGCCACGGTGGCTTCGGAGCGAGCGGCCTCTGATGCCGTTCAGATCCATGGAGCCTACGGGTTCTCGGATGAATATCCGGTAGGTCGTTACTACCGCAATTGCAAGGGGGCTGTGATCTACGAGGGCACTCGCGAGATTCACAAGCTCCTGCAGGCGGATTATGCCTTGGGCTTCCGCACGGATAAGCCCCGCCGACATGATTTGCCCCCGGTTCCTGAAACCGGAAGCGCAGCAGCGGATCGCGCCCACGGGGCTTCGAGCGGTTGATCCAACCTCTGATCAGCGATGAGGCTACGACTAATCCATGAGGGTCTCCCCCAGGCCCGTTGGCCCTTTCCTCTTTTGCTGGCGGGCTCGGGGATCTGCTGCGCCACGATTTTGCTGTTCCCCTGGTTGGTCCACTGGGGAGCGGCTCAAGTGGCTGTGCCTGTTTGGTATCTCTTTTCCCACCTCTGCCACCAAGAGCTGGGAAGGTCTCTGATCCTGGGGGGAGTGTCCTTACCGGTCTGCTCTCGCTGCCTGGCCCTCTACCTGGGCGGATTTTTGGGAGTTCTTTTCTCTCCCATGGGTCGGAATCATTCAGCTTGGTTGCTTGACCATCGGGCGCTTCTGCTGGGACCGATCCTGCTCATGGGTCTTGATGTCGGGCTTGATGCCTTGGGAGTTTGGGCCCATACCCTGTGGTCCCGGGCCGCGACTGGCGGCTTGGCGGGCTTCGGTCTCGGGCTGTATGCAACCTTGATCCTTGAAAGGAGATCCTGGTGAGGGTTTGAACCCGACCTTCGAAATATGGGACAATTCCATTTCAAGTTTGGTGCTGACTGATCCGGCGAGACCCAGTTCGGTTTTCCCTGGCTCAGGCGGAAGCCGATATCGGGATAGCCCACCGGCGGTTCAGGCCCAAAGTAATTCTGAATGCGGGACTCCAGACAGGCCTGAATCGTCAGGAAAGAGGGAGAATGAGCTTCTCATCAAGGGCGAGAAAAGAGGCGGGGCGGGTTCTGCTGACCGGCCTTATGAGTTCGTTGCTAATCGTGACGGACGCGGGGATGCCAGTGGTTCTCCATGCCAAGGAACCGACCATCGAGGAATTGAAGAACGACCTGAAAAGCCCCAAGGCCACAACCCGTAAGAAAGCGGCCAAGGCTTTGGGCCGGACCCTCAGTCGCGATGCGACACCCGCACTGTTGGCGGCGGCAGGCGACCGGAACTTGGGCGTTCGCACGGAGGTCATCAAGTCGCTGGGTCTCCTGAGGGACATGAGCGCGATCACTATTTTGTTGACGGCTCTGAACGATCCGGCCCATGGGGTGCGCCAGGAGGCCATCATCGCTCTGGTGAACCTGTATACCGAGCAAGACGCCGGCTTTTTCCTGACCCGACAGGCTAAGCGCCTCTACACCCGACTGAACCCTTTCAGTGGCCCGGCACGGGGTGATGAGACGGTGATCGAGCCGGACGTGAAAGTTGGTCCTGCCGTCATTGACGGCATCGCCGAGCGCTTGGCCGATTCGAATCAGTCGGTCCGTCTCTATGCCGCCAAGGCCCTGGGAGTGTTGCGTGGACAACAAGCGATTCCTCAAATGGTTGACGCCATGGAGGTCGGCAGTCCAGGTCTGCGCTTGGCCATGCTGCGCTCGTTCTACAAGATCAAGGATCGCTCGGTCGACGAACACATCCTGGCTTATCTCCATGATTCCGATAAAAACGTGCGAGACGAAGCCATCCTGACCTTGGGGCTCTTCAAGAGTCGAAAGGCGCTGCCACAGTTACAAGCGCTCTACGATCGGAATCCGGGCGCCAAGCTCAGGCTTAAGTCCTTGGAGGCGATCTCGCTTATTGGGGATGCCGGTTCACTGGAGCTTTTTCGGCGCAACTTGGGAGATCCGGACCACAGATACCGTCAATTTGCCGCTGAGGGAATGGCTCGAGTGGGAGACGGCTCAATGGTGGAGGAGGCGTCGCGGACCTTCCTGGCTGAGAAGAAGCCGAGTGTTCAATTGGCTTTGAGTTTTGCCTTGTTCCAGTTGGGACGTCGAGAGTATCTGGATAGGCTGGTGGCTTCCCTGAGTAAACGCTTCCTCCATAACCAAGCCGAAGCCTATCTGATCGAATTAGGCCCCCCCCCGTTTCACCGGAACTTGTGAAATATCTTGATGACGATAGTCCTCAGATCCGGGAACGACTCTGTCGAGTGCTTGGATCGATTGGGAGTAGTTCTGCGATTGAAAGCCTGCGTCCTTTGTTGCGGGATACCGACGCCGATGTCGTTTCAGAAGCCTCGCGAGCCATCCGCCGCATCGGAGCTCGACAAAGCTGACCTGACTCCGAACCTCCTGAACCGGACACGTCACAGGCTGCTGACACCCACCACCGAACCCTGGACTTGATGGCGCCCATGGAGTACCTTGCGGCCTTCCAAGGCTACCGGACGTCTCACATGCACGGAACCCGCACAAGGAATTGCTCGTTCTTCTGTTCCCCCGGGTACTGCAGGAGCCTCCGCAGTATTTGCCGATTAAGCCGCAAAGATACTGCTTGATGGACTAAGCCATTCTGTGTCAATGAGAAACCCATTGTAATTGCCGACGGCTCTAGCTATACTGAGCCGCTATTCCGGGCAAGGGCAGCTTTCTTACGGCTGGATACATCCTCATCGGTCTTAATCGGCTGTCGGAAGCATCGAGGAGCAACCTGATGAACATCAACGAGATCAGGGAGTTGATTCAGGCGGTCTGCGAGAGCGGTATCACGGAGCTTGAGATCGAGCGGACCGGCGTCAAAGTTAGAATTCGCAAGGATCCCTCTTCAGTCCAATCCGACCTACCCCCCCGGACGGTCGAGAACTTTGTTGCCCGCACCGGCCAGCCGTCGCCGGAACCTGCTGTTATAGAACCTTCCGAAGGCCAGAAAACGCCGTCTTCCGTTCCTGGTGAGCCTGATCTGCATCTGATTCGCTCCCCCATCGTGGGGACCTTCTACCGGGCGGCCAAACCGGATGCCGATCCCTTTGTCCAAGCGGGGGATCGAGTCGAGTCTGGAAAAATCTTGTGCATCATCGAGGCGATGAAGTTGATGAATGAGATCGAGGCAGACGCCGATGGGGAGATCGCAGAGATCTATGTGGACAACGACGAGCCTGTCGAATTTGGTCAGGCTCTTTTTGGAATTCGCCGAAATCGGCAATCCTGAGCCAGGATCCGTGCATTCGGCCAGGATCAGGCAAGGTTCATGGCCCTCTTGAGAGGGCTGTCTCCGGTAGCCCGCTGGCTTCCCATCGAAACCGGGCGAAGCCTCAATTTTCGGGAAACCTCGCCAGAAAACCCCAACGCAAAGAGAACTCGTCATGTTCAAAAAAATCCTGGTGGCCAACCGGGGTGAGATTGCCCTGCGCATTATTTGCGCCTGTCGAGAACTGGGAATCAAGACGGTCGCCATTTTTTCAGAGGTCGATAGAAACTCACTGCATGTCCGGTTTGCGGATGAAGCTGTTTGTGTTGGTCCGGCCAAGAGTTCGGAGAGCTACCTGAAGATTCCTAGTGTCATCAGTGCAGCCGAGATTACGGATGTCGATGCCATTCATCCGGGATATGGCTATCTGGCTGAAAACGCTTACTTCGCAGAGGTGTGTGAAGCTTGCCACATCCGGTTCATTGGACCTTCTCCCCAGGTGATTCGGCTGATGGGGGATAAGGCCCGAGCCCGAGCCCGCATGGCCCAGGCCGGGTTGGCTGTGCTGCCGGGTAGCCAAGGGGCCCTGGAGTCCCTGGAGCAGGGACGAGACGTCGCCTCCCGAATTGGCTATCCGGTCATTGTCAAAGCCGCGGCCGGGGGAGGGGGGCGTGGCATGAGAATCGTGCGAAACGAGAGCGAGTTGACCACCGCCTTCTCCACGGCTCAAAACGAGGCCAAGCTGGCATTCGGGGTTCCTGACCTTTATGTCGAAAAGTACCTGGAAAGGCCGCGGCATATCGAGTTTCAGGTCATGGGAGACCAGTACGGCAAGGTCATTCACTTTGGGGAGCGGGAGTGTTCCATTCAGCGGAGGCATCAGAAGCTGGTCGAGGAATCTCCTTCCGTCATTGTGAATGAGCCGTGTCGGGAAAGGATCGGCAAGCAGGTCGAAGAGGCTTTGGCCAGCGTGGGATACTCCAACGCGGGCACGGTGGAGTTCTTGGTGGACGAAGACCTGAATTTCTATTTCATGGAGATGAACACCAGGATTCAGGTGGAGCATCCCGTCACCGAGATGGTTGCGGGCATCGATCTGGTAAAGATGCAGATTCAGATGGCTGCCGGAAAATCCCTGGAGGTGGAGGAACATTGCCGGCCGCGGGGACACAGCCTCGAGTGCCGCATCAATGCCGAGGATCCGGAAACCTTTACTCCTTCTCCCGGCACGATTACCTCTTTCAATGTGCCGGGAGGCAGTGGGGTTCGGGTCGACACGGCCGTCTATTCCGAATGCAGGGTCACTCCCTACTACGACTCGTTGATCGCTAAGCTGGTGGTGCATGCTCCAACCCGGCTGGAGGCCGTTCGAAAGATGGAACGTGCCCTGGAAATGTTTATCATCGAAGGAGTCAAGACATCCGTGCCCCTGCACCAAAAGATCATGAAGGAACCTGATTTTCTGGCGGGTCGCCTGGATACTCAGTTCATGGAACGTTACGCCCCTGGCTGCCGGACAGGCAGGTCCCGCGGATGACCCAAGGGTGGTCCCGGCTGAATTTGCGCTGGGAGGACGCCGCCGTCGATCACAGGCGCATGAAGTCCAAATCGACATACCTTTCTCCTCTTTATCCCATCATCGACCTCTCAGTGTTGCGAGGGGGCCTGTGGAAGTGGTGCTGGACGGGCTGGCTGATGCCGGGGTGAAGTGGGTTCAATTGAGAGGCAAGAGCGTTTCTTCCAAAACTCTCTTTGATCAATGCTGCCGACTGGTAGCCCTGGCTCGACCGCGATCGTTGAAGATCATTGTCAATGACCGCGCGGACTTGGCCTGGCTCAGTGGCGCCGATGGGGTCCACTTGGGACAGGACGACTTGCCCTGTGCGGAGGCGCGGAAGATACTGGGTGCTGAAGCCATCATCGGTCTTTCCACGCATGGACTCGATCAGGCGCGCCAAGCGGAAAGCAGTGTTGCAGACTATGTGGCCATTGGCCCGGTATTCCCCACTCAGAGCAAAGACGATCCGGAGCCGGTGGTTAACTGGAGTGAGTTGCGAGCCATCCGAGAGAGTGTCACCAAACCATTGATCGCCATTGGGGGAATCACCTTGGAGAACGTCCGACCCCTGTTCGCGTTGGGGGTGGACTCGGTGGCCGTTATCCGCAACCTTCTTCTCGCTCTCGATATTCGGGAGCAGGCCGGTCGATTTCTGGAGTTGGCGCGTCAGGCTGGATCCCAGGATGAGGACAGGTCTCTCGGCTTATAAACACATTCTCAGGTCTGACAGGGATAGACGGGATGCAGGAGATATCAATCACACGGACAATCCGGTATGCCCTGTCCAGCCATGCGAATTTCAGACATCCTGACTTCAGCAACCGGATAAATGGTGTTTTCTCAAGGGGGCATCGTGGTCAAGACGGCGGATGCAGTGGTGATCGGGGCTGGAGTCAATGGCGCCAGCACGGCCTACAACCTGGTAAAGGCAGGACTCAAGAAGGTGGTCCTGCTGGACAAAGGGCTGATTGCTTCCGGGGGAACGGGGCGTTCTGCAGCCATCATCCGGCAGCACTATTCTCATCCGGAGTTGGTGAGGATGGTGAAAAGATCCGTGGAGATCTTCCACCACTTCGACGATGAGATCGGAGGTCACTCGGGGTTTGTGAACTGCGGCTGGGCATTCCTGGTTCCCGAGTATGTCTCCGACGGTTTTACCCGCAACCTGGAGATGCAGAAAAGTCTCGGAATCGACACGCGTGAGATTGACCGCGAGGAACTACACCGGATGGAGCCCCGGATCAATTTGAGTGACGTCCATCGAATCACCTATGAACCAGGGTCGGGCTACGCTGATCCGCGTGCCACCACTTATGCCTATGCGCAGCGTTTCCGTGAGCGTGGAGGGAAATGGTTGCCGATGACGGCTGCCGAGGGGTTGACGGTCGAAAACGAGAGGGTCGCGGGCGTGCGCACGGCACAGGGTGACATCGCCACTCGGGTCGTGGTCAATGCCGCGGGTCCCTGGGCCGACAGGATCGGTCGATGGGCCGGCCTCGAAGTGCCTCTCGAGGTAACCAGAGAAGAGGAAATCCTGATCGAAGCCGTCGATGTGGGAGGCCCTCCCAAGCTGGTATTTTCGGACATGGCCAAGGCCATTTACTATCGACCGGATGGGCCCCCTTCGCGGACCGTGGTGGGTCGAGGATTTCCCAAGGAGTATGAGTGTGTCGATCCGAACCGATTCAATCAGTCGGCAGATGCCACATTCATCCAAGAGACTCACGGGTTGTTTGTTCAGCGCTTTCCCTCTTTCAACAAGGCGCTGCCGATTGACGCTTACACCGGACTTTATGACGTGACGCCGGATTGGAATCCCATTCTGGGGAAAGTGGATGGGGTGCAGGGATTCTACATGTGCGCCGGTTTCAGCGGACATGGGTTCAAGATCGCTCCCTGCGTCGGCGAGGTGATGGCTGAGGAAATAATAGCAGGGAAGGCCCGGTCGGTGGACATTAGCGGCTTTGCACTGTCACGATTCGAGCAAGGCAACCTGATCCAAGGCGCCTATGGAGGAAATCGCGCCTGAATCGGTTTCCCGATTAAACTGCCGGGAGCTTTGCCCGTCACCTCGAAACCCGCCAAGCCCCATCTCCCTCAATTGATTCCTGGGTTCGTTTCGATCTCCAGCAGGATTTGGGTGACGCCCTTTCGCAAACCCGTCGACATGAACTCGGGTTCGATATGTGGAACGGAAACCGGCGTCACCCTCAAGTCAGTAATGGTCAATTTCATCGGTTCTTCGCTTCGGTCCCCGTCCGGCCTCGCTTGCGCCCGGTGGCCTCGTGATCAATCTCCAGGCTCTCGGGGTCGATGACGACCCTGTAAGATTCTTCGGCCTTGGTCCGAGAAATCTTACCATCCAGGACGTCTCGCCGAACCGCTTCAGGATCTCGATTGAACGGGTTTCCCCAGCCCCCGCCTCCTGGCTGGATATGCCGGATCACCTCCCCCGGCCGCAAAGTATCCGTCACCATGGTGGGGAGGGTACGTTCGCTATCCCTGCCCGGATTCATGATACTCATCGAACCGGCTCCGGACTGGCCGCCATATAGCCCATAAGGCCGATGTTCTCTGCGATCTGAGCGAATGGTCAAGTTGGCCGGCTCGTCCCCCAAATAACGCCAGTCTCGAACCACGGCCAGACCTCCCCGATACTGTCCGGCGCCTCCACTGTCTGGAGTGAGCGCGTATTGTTCGAGCCTCACGGGGTATTCCAACTCCATAAGTTCGGCCGGAATGTTGGAGATGACGGCTCCGGGGTTGGTCAAACCGTCGTTGCCGTCCTTGGTGGGCCGGCCCCCCCAGGTTCCCGCCACCAGATCAAACATGACGAAGGGGTCCCGTTGGTTGCGATACCCTCCGATCACGATCAACGAATTGCCCCCCTCACCGGCAGCCGGCACTTGGTCCGGGAGAATCTGAGCCAAGGCTCCAAAAAGCGCATCCGACAGGCGAAAGCCGACAACTCCCCGCATGCTGGAAGCCGCCGGCATCACCGGATTCAGGATGGAGCCCTCCGGAGCGATGACTTCCATGGGACGAAAGAAACCCGAAGTATTGGGAATGTCCACTCTCATCATGGAACGAACAGCATAGCCACAGCAAGAGATCGTGAAAGGGAACGGTGAGTTGATGCCCCCTTTCACCTGAGCGCTGCTCCCGGTGAAATCAATGACCAGGGAATCGTCCCGAACGGTCAGCTTCACCTTGAGCGGGATCGTGCCCGAGTCGACTCCGTCATTGTCCAGATAGTCTTCAAAGACGTATTCCCCATCAGGGCCAGGATCGGATCTCGGCGCGCACCACTTTCTCGGTGGAGTCGAGTAATTCTTCATAGTAGCGGTCCAGGACCTCCGCCCCGTAGCGAGCGACCAGCTTCAGCATGCCTTTTTCCCCGGTCTTGCAAGCCGACAACTTGGCGCGGATGTCGCCCAGAGTCATCAGTGGGACACGGACGTTTTTCTCCATGATTTGAAAAATGCTTTCCGAGGGACGACCTTCTTCGTAGAGCTTCAAGGGAGGCAGTCGCAGACCTTCCTGGAAGATCTCGGTGTTGTCACAGGCAGCGCTGCCCGGGACGCGTCCTCCGACGTCCAGATGATGAGCCACGACCGCCGAGAAGCCCACCAGGGAATTGCGATCGAAGACGGGTTGAAAGATGAAAATATCGGGAAGATGGATCCCTCCATTGAATGGATCGTTCATGATGAAAACGTCCCCCGGCCGAACCCGTCCCCGGTATTTGTCCAGAGTGGATTTCAAGGCAAAGGGAATGGATCCTAATTGGAAGGGAATGGTCACTCCTTGGGAGATCATCTGGCCGTTTCGGTCACAAAGCGCCGTGGAAAAGTCCATGCAGTCTCGAATCACCGTGGAGTAGGCAGTCCGAATCACGGTGTTGGCCATTTCGTCGGCAACGCTGCTGAGGTAGTTTCGAATCAGACCCAGCGTAATGGGGTCCACCCCAGATTCACTCCGAAGGTTCATGGCATAGGCTCTCTGGTGTCGTGCCGGCGCCGATGGCCGTCTTCCTCTGTCCGACGGATTCGCTTGAGAAATCCCCCGAAGGGGTGAAGGAACTGGTTCTTGACGAGCCGGACTTTCTCATTATCAACGAAGAATACCACTGTTCCGCTCGCAAGTTGTTTGAACCGATGCTTTCATCCGTCCTTCTTGAGGAGGACAAGCCCGGGAGCGACCCGGGTCTTTAAGCCTCGGGCCAGCAGATCGACAGGTTCCCGGAGCTGTCGACCCGGGCCTGCCATTCGGGAGGGACAACAATGGTCGTGTCGAATTCATCGATCAGCAAGGGACCCGTTCGAGGGCTCATCAAGTCGGTCCTGGTTAGAAGCGGGGTTTCCATCCAGCCATGTGTCGGGCCGAAGTAGGCCCTGCGATGCGAGCCGGTGGGTGAGAGCCGACTCGGGACCGAATCACTTAGAATACTGCGCCGTCGGGCAACCCTGCCGATGAGACGGAGGTTGACCAGGGTATGAGACTCCCCGGGATTGGCTCGGTGTCCATAAGTCTTTTGGTGTTCCTCGTCGAAAGCCTGCTCCAGTTGGCGGATTGTGTCTGCGAAAATGGGACCCTCCGGAATGGGTAGGGACAACTCAAAGGACTGGCCGGAATAGCGCAGGTCGGCCTTCCTTATGATCTGGATGTCTTCCGAAGAAAACCCCTCTTCCTCCAGGAGCTGGATCACCTCGCCCTGCATACGGTTGATCAGGGAGTTGAGTTGTTCCAGATCGGCCGCTCGAGAATCCTGATAGCAGGTCTGAATACGATGGTGTTCGATATCCGCCGCCAGCAGTCCAAAGGCACTGAACAACCCGGGGTAGAGAGGCACTACGGCCTGACGCATCTCCAAGGATCCAGCCATTTTACAAGCATGGATCGGTCCGCTTCCACCGAAAGCAAACAATACGGCATTCCTCAAATCGCGACCTCGCTCGGTGGAAACGGCGCGAACAGCTCGAATCATGGTCGAGTTGGCTAACAGGTGGACGCCATAGGCTGCTTCGGTCAGATCGAGCCCGAGAGGAACCGCCACTTGTTCCAACAGGGCTTGTTCCGCCTTGCGGCGATTGAGGGGTAAGCCGCCTCCTGCCAGCCCTTCGGGGTTAATGTAACCCAGGAGCAGATTAGCGTCGGTGATGGTTGCTTCGGTTCCCCCCTGGTCATAACAAACCGGCCCCGGCGAAGCCCCCGCACTGCGAGGTCCAATCTGGAGAGCCCCGCCGGCATCCAACCAGGCAATGCTCCCTCCCCCGGCTCCCACTTCGGCGACGTCGATGGCCGGAATGCGGATCAGATGTCCGCCGCCCTTGATCAGTCGGCTGACACTGGAAAGAGACGATCCCACTTCGTACTCCGCCGCAATTTGGAGAGTCTCCTCTTCGATAATCGAGGCCTTGGCCGTGGTGCCCCCCATGTCGAAAGTAATGACGTTGGCCAGACTCATGCGCTTCGCCAGGGCCTGAGAAGCGATCACACCGGCTGCCGGGCCGGATTCGATGATGAACACGGGTTGCCGGGTGCAAGCCTCGGCCGTCATCACGCCGCCGTTGGACTGCATGATGAGCAAGGGCGCCAGAATTCCCAGATCCTGAAAGGCTCCTTGGAGAGATTCGACGTACTGCTTGACCAACGGCAGCACATAGGCATTGACGACCGCAGTAGCGGTGCGTTCGTACTCGCGGACCTCCCGCAGGATCTGACTGGAAAGACTGAGGGCCAGGTGCGGCTGTCTTTGGTGAACCATTGCCGCCAGCTTTTCCTCATGCACCGGGTTGGCATAGGAATTGATCAGGCAAACGGCGAGGGACTCGATGCCGGCGGCAACAACCTCTTCGATCACCTGCTCCGCCTGCCGGCAATCGAGTGGGGTAACGATATTGCCCCGGGCATCGACCCGTTCCCGGACTTCCTTGCGCAACCGGCGCGGGACCAGATCCGGTGGCTTGTCCCAGTTCCAGTTGTAAAGCTCGGGCATTCGGATGCGCCGCAATTCCAGCACGTCACGAAACCCTTGAGTGGTGATGAGGGCGGTCCGGGCTCCGCTACCCTGCAACAGGGCGTTGGTCGCTACCGTCGTCCCATGGATGACCTCTTGAATTTGGCCGGGGCTTGATTGCCCTTCCTGGAAGATGCCGGGAAAGCTTTCCAGGACGGAGCGACTGTAATCGTCGACCGTCGAGGGGACTTTGCGCACCAAAAGAGAACCGTCGGGTTTGACACATACAATGTCTGTGAAGGTTCCGCCGATGTCGATGCCGACTCGCATAGGAACTTGCGACTCCAGAAGGTCTCCGGCCAGGCAAAAACCCACCCATACTATGGAAGCCACCCGAGACCGTCAACAGGAAACCGGAGGCCCGAAAGACCTCTGGCTTCCAGGGCGGCCGGCGACTCCCGTTCGACCCGCGATCGATCCCGATCGGGGAGCCTCGCCGCACGAGGCGGGGGTTCGACCTGGGAAGATGAATCGTGTCGGGTCCCGTCTTGGGACGCCGGTCAGGACCATCTTTCTGAGGGGTCGGTCGTCTGATATGATGGGAAAATGAACAGGCGTGAAAAATTCCTTGCCGGGGTTGGATGATGGACTTCGGGCTGAAGAGTTTGAGTAGTTCTGCCCACGGGGTATTCAGCTAGTGCTTAGTGGATAGGCAAGGCGGCGCCGCAAACGCTGTGGTGTCAACGACACCTGTGGCAGCAGAGCCCCAGGGAGGATAGATGGATTACGAACGGTTCTTCGCCGAGTTGGCCCCCCGATTGGAGGTGGCGAGAGCCTTGGAATGCGATCTCGACCGAAAATTGGCGCACCGATTCAATGTCCTCGACTACCTGCGAGATGATGAATTGGGGCTTTCCCGCATCATCGCCGATTTGCTCGATCCCAAGGCGAGCCATGGTCAGGGAACGCTATTCCTGCAGACGTTGCTGGGCTTGGAGGGATTCAAAAACACTCGAGACTGGCCCGACCTCGACGGACACGGGGTTGAAGTGCACGTCAAGAAAGAGAAGAATATCCCATCCAACCGGAAGAAAATCGATATCTCCGTCGAGATCGTCAGCGCCGATAGACAACGCTACTGTCTGGCCCTTGAGAACAAGCTGAACTACGCCAAAGACCAGGAGAATCAGGTCAAAGACTACCTCGAATACCTTAAAAAGGAATACTGTGAACGGTTCTGTCTGATCTACCTCTCTCCCACCGGAGAAGGTCCGTCAGAAGAGAGCATTCCTAAGATGGAACTTGACGAATGGAAAGACCGCTTCGCCTTCGCCATCATGCCGGCCCATGGAGGTCAAGAGGAGCAAGCGGACGAATTCCCTGCCCGTCGCATTCCTCCGCACTCGCTCGCCGACTGGCTCCGGGAGTGCCGAAAGAACTGCGATGTGGACCGACTGCGGTGGTTCTTGCGCGACGCCGAGACATATTGCCAACGTATTGCCAACGGGCATTTGGAGGCCACGTCATGACTTCCTCCAGCGAAAAGAAGGCTGCTTATAAATTTTTGATGTCGAATCCGAGCAATCTGAAAACTGCTTTGGCGGTGTACGAGTCTTGGCCCTGTGTTAGAGACGACATATGTGAAAAGTTTCTGAAGAGACTGCGTTCTCGGATCGACACGGCCGTAAAAGAGAACGAGAAGCTGAAAGAGTTCGCCGGCGACAGGCGCGTCGGCTATAAGTATGGGAGTGAGAGGTATAAAAGCGGCATCTGGTTATACAGGGCGTGTTGGGCTCGATATCCAAATCCAAGGGGAGAGCCCGATGGTCGGACCGCCATTTACCTGGGGAATCAAATCGAAGGACCGAAGAACTGGAACATCGGTGTATCCTCTCCAATGTCCAAGACGGCCGTGCAGGGCGAAGATGAGAAACGGCGACAGAGTCTCGTTATCGATCTCGAGTGTAAGTTGGGTCGTGAAAAAAGCGACGACTGGTGGCCATGGTATGTGAAAGTGAATGAGGACAAAGGGAATTGGAATTCACTCGTCCCGGCTTTGTATCAGGAGAACAAAGAGCAAGGCGGCGAGATCACGAGCTACTTTGTTGACAAGTTCACTGAAATTGCGGAGAAAGCAATACCAATAATCAACGACATTGAAGGTTGAAGATGTGACTTTCCACGCACAGTGTCGGGGCGCCAGCGATTCAACTGGTGACTGGAGGGAATGATGATCGTTGATGTTCATCTGCATGTCTGGCGTGCCGTCGCCGACTATCCGGACCCGGCCTCCACAACGGTCAGTCCTCTCTCCGACGTCCCCCTGGAGTTGTTCGCCGAGTACATGGATGAGTACGGCGTGGACCGCGGTGTGTTGGTTCAGCCCCTGTATCCGGGGGAAGACAACAGCTATGTGGCCGATTGTGCGGCGCGACAGCCCGATCGCTTCAAAGCCGTCTGTGTGGTCGATCCACGGAAACCGACGGCGGCTGAAACTTTGGAGTACTGGGCCAGAGAGCGGGGATGCAAAGGCTTGAGGCTTCGTCCGCAGGCGCCCGGAGAGTCCGCAGTCTTTGGTCATCCTTCCACCGATGCCCTCTGGGATGCCGCTCGCCGCCTGGGTGTGGTGGTCAATCTACTGATGGGACCCGAGCACCTGCAAGCGGTGGCCTCCTTAGCCGAACGTTTTCAGGAGGTTGCCATCCTCATCGACCACATGGCCCATCCCGACGTTGGGGCCGGCATTCAATCAGCACCCTTTCGGTCGCTTCTGCGTCTGGCGGATTTTCCTAACGTCCGCATCAAGGTTTCCGGTTATTACTACTATTCGCGTCAGCCCTATCCGCACCAGGATTGCGCGGAGTTGGTGCGAGCCCTCTATGATCGATTCGGTCCGGATCATTTGATCTGGGGCAGTGATTTTCCCCATGTGCTCCTGAAGTCCGGTTACCGCAGGAGCCTGATGTGGCTGAAGCGCGTCTGCCCCTTTCTGACTGAGGAAGACCTCCACAGGATTATGGGTGAGAATGCGGCGAGTCTTTACTGGGAGTAAGGAGGGAGGCAATGGTGGCCTGAGGCCTTCAACTCGGGTTGGGTTCAGAAATACGGGGCGGGTCATGCCTTGCCTGGGGTAAAGAAATGAGAGGGCAATCTCTATTACGGCGGGTTATTGACGTAGCGTGGGTGCTTGGGAGTTTGAGCTGGAGCGGTTTTCAACGTAGGGTAAGGTTGAGACAGGAAATCAGGAGATTCAAATCTTGTCGGAATGTGCACGATCTGCCCGACATCTTCCACTACTGGTCAAACAAATACCTTGTGCCCAAGTTCATTCCCTTTGGTTTCGGTAATCCCCAGGAATTCTTCCGTCTGTATATGATGCGTTGCTGTCATCGCTTCAAAAATGAAGCTTGCCGGTTCATCAGCATAGGCTCGGGCAATTGTGATCTGGAAACAGAGCTCGCCCGGATGTTGCTGAAGTCTGGGGGGGGGGGTAACTTTGTCTTGGAATGTCTGGATATTAACCAGCATATGCTCAATCGCGGCAGAGCAATGGCAGAAGAAAACGGTTTGCTCAATCACATGCGTTTCATTTGTTCTGACATTACCTTGTGGCGGCCTACGAAGCAGTATCACCTTGTGATGGCTTCCCAAGCCCTACACCATTTTGTCGAATTAGAACGGCTCTTCGACAATATCTACCAAACACTTCATCCTGACGGGTATTTTGTGACCGACGATATGATTGGCAGGAACGGCCACATGAGATGGCCGGAGGCGTTGGCGATTGTCAACGAACTGTGGAAGGAACTGCCCGAGAAGTACAAATATAACCATCAACTGAAAAGGATGGAGATTGAATATGAGAACTGGGATTGCTCAAAGGAGGGTAGGGAGAGTTTCGAGGGAATCCGATCGCAGGATATTTTGCCGCTGCTTTTGAAAAAGTTCCATTTCGATCTCTTCATTGCCTTCGGGAATGTTATTAACATTTTTGTAGATCGAAGCTTTGGACACAATTTCGATCCAAATAATGAATTTGATTTAGGATTTATTGACAAAGTGCATGCCATTGATGAACAGAATATCGAGAGTGGAGTGATCAAGCCCACGCAAATGGTGGCAGCCATGACCAAGAATTCAACAGCTCAGACGAAGATTTACAACCACCTCTCGCCCGAGTTCTGCGTGAGATGGCCTGACTAAGAAGGAAACAAGAGACATTCCCTCGGCAAGACTGAAGCAGGTCGCCACCTTTTTGCCACGCCCACTAGAAAGTACGTGTCCCCGGCGCCTTGGTGGGGACGTAGTACACCGACGTCCGGGCGGTGATGTACAAGCCTTGGAAGCCTCGGCCCCAGCAGCAGTTTGTCGGGGTCTCGGGTGTGACGATGGCGCCCAGGTGCTTTCCGCTGGGCCCGAAAACCCACAGGCCACCCGGACCGGAAGCGTAGACGTGGCCCAATTCATCGGTCTTGAGGCCGCCCGGGCCTCCCGGGTCATCCGATGTGAACTCGGCGAACACCCGGCCCTTGGCCAGGGTTCCGTCGTCCTTGATGGGTTGGACACGGATGTTCTTGAGGCCGGCGTCGACTATGTAGAGCCGGTTCTGCCTGGGGCCGAGCGCCACCCCGGCGGCGCGCTCGCATTCCTCCGAGACCTTTTCCAGCCGGGTCGCCCCGGGGATCTGCGTCCGTGTGAGCCGATAGACAGCCGGCACACGGGTCCGGTCGTTGGCCTGGGATATCTTGCGGCCAGGTGTGTCGCTGAAGTAGACGGAACCGTCGATGTTGTAAACCAGGTCGCTGGGGAAGCTGAGGCGTTGGCTTCCGTAGCGGTCGGCCAGAACCGTGGCCCTATGGTCCTTCTCGACGCGAATCACCCTCCCGGGGCCCGCCTCACAGATCAGCACCCTTCCCTGATGGTCGAAGGTGATCCCATGGGGCCGGTTGGACGATTCGCGAAAGACCGTGAGCCTGCCTCCCCCGGGTTCTTCTTCCCAGCCGGGAATCGTCCACTGGTAGATCTTCCGGTTGGGTGAATCGCTGAACAGCAGAAATCCAATGCGGCTGAAAACCGGCCCGGTGACCGAGCCGAAGCCGCTGGCGACCTTAAGGATCCGGGCGCGGCGCTCCACCAGATCGAATAAGCTGCGGTGATTGGCATAGATTCCCGGTGCTCTCATCTCAGGACCCCATGCCTTGGGCATAGTAGGAATCTTCGGGGCCGCGGTAGCGAATGTTCAGCATCGGCGTCTCGATGCGGACCTGCCCCCGATACCAGGATTCCATCAGAAAAGCCAGGGCTCCACTGGTCAGCAGCGTTCGCTCGACGGGATAGTCGAGAGTCCCCAGGGTGAACATGCGCCCGATGGAATCGACCAGTGGACTGAAATTGTTCGAGTTCTCGATAGGGATGTAGCAGAGGGTGGATTTCGGCTCAGGCTGTCCTTTGATTTTGACAGCGGCCAGGTATTCGGCTGCCTTGCCGCCGAGGGCGAGGGCGCTGCCCCGAAATCCGTCATTGTATTCGAGGAGGCAGGCAACAGGTCTTTCGGCTTTTTCCTCGACCGGCCCCGGCGTCACTTGGTTTCCGCGTGAGAGCGCGGCCTCGAGGAGGCTGCGACTCCAACGTCCTTCGTCTGCGGCTTTCCAAACGGCGTCGTCGGCCAGCAACTGCACGGCCTTGACCCCGGTTTCGCCGCCCTTTCTCCGCTCGGCGAAGCACTGAAGCATCTCCAGCAGGTGAAACAATCCGCCGTCTGCTACCCAGCCGCCGCCCACGGCAAGCGCTCCCTCGAGTTCCGTCTCCAGCGGAAAATCCAGTTCGGGTCTGCGGAAGGTCACCGAAACGGAGGACCCGGCCATCATTGGAAACCCCAATTCCCTGGACCAATCGTACATCTGTTTGCACTGTCTCCAGTCGTAGGAAAGCTGCTTGTCGTTGAACACCGGCACGGCTTGCCCCGAGTGCCTGAAGACCTTCACGATCTCGTCCATGAAGCGATGGCGCGGGTAGAGCTTCTGGTTCTTGACATTGGTCGGATAGCCACCATGCTCGGCGATGAGCAGGACGCCGTCCACGGCCAGGGTCTTGCCACCCAGGGTGAGCGTCTCCTGGATGGTCGGATACTTCGAGATGCCCCAGCTCTTGGCCAGGCGCGTGCTGATGTCGGCAGCGTGTTCCTGCTCGACGTACAGCGATGCCACATCGCAAGGCGGCTCGTAGTACAGGTCGTTGATCCAGTAGCCTTCCAGAAACCGGGTGATGAAATTGTCGCTGTGCGATCGGACATGATAGGTCGTCGACAGGGCGGCGATCTTCTTGCGTCTGGAAGCCACCGCCGTCAGCGGCCACGGGCCGGCGGCAGCGAGCACCGCCGTCGTGGCTGCTTTGAGAAAGCGCCTGCGATCCATCAGTATCCGCGGGCTGAGATCCTTCGAACGTGATACGGGTCCAATGCCTTTCATTCGGAGTCCTCTGAGGGGTGCGTGTGGCTCACACTTGAGTGACCGCAGCCTGCACCATGTTGGAGATGCTGTTGAGCAGGAAGCCGCCTTGGTGAGTGGCCGACCGGGTGCTCAAGAACACGCAGATCAGTTGACGCACAGGGTCGGCCCAAGCCACTGTGCCGGTGACGCCCACGTGACCGAACACGCCGGCTGATCCCAAGTTCCCGAAATAGTTCCATACCGGGGAATCTCGCAGCGCCCAACCGTGCCCCCAGGGCGCTCCGATGGCGCGGTTCTGGTCCCGGGTCATGACTGCTGTGGTGGCCGGTGAAAAGAGGCGGGTCCGACCGTACAGGCCGCCATTCAGGAAGGTCTGCAGCAAAGTGGCCAGGTCGGCGGTGGCGCCGTGCAGGCCGCCCCAGGGGTGTCCCATATTGCGCCAGTAGGGCGAGTTGGGCCCCCAACTCCTCGAATCCGCCGACTCGTCGTTCTCCTGAAATATCGCCGTGTCTTCGATCTTCAAACCATCCAAGCCGAGAACGGTGTGACGCATGCCCAACGGTTCAAAGATCTTCCGCCGCAGCAAGTCCCTCAGGCGCATTTCCGAAACCCGCTCGGCAATCTCTGCGGCCAACAGCGTACCCATGCTCTGGTAGGCAAATCGGGCGCCGGGTTCATACAACAGCGGGGTGCGAAGCGCCGAGGCCACAAATCGGCTCAGCGGAGCGTGAGCTCGGCGCAGAGCTACGTTTTCCGGCAACATGTCGGGGAGACCTGAAGTGTGCGAGAGCAAATGTCCAACCTTCACCTTTTCTTTGAGATCGCCGCGAAATTCCGGCAGGTAACGCTGCACAGGATCCGACAGCACCACCTTGCCCTCTTCCACGAGCAGCATCAGCCCGCACACGCTCACCGGCTTGGTGATGGAGGCCAACAGGTAAATGGTGTCCGGTCGGGTATCTGGGGCGTGGGGATATGGGTTCAGCTTCCCAAATCCACGGTGGAGGACCACTTTGCCGTGGCGGGCTACCAGAATGGAGGCCGACCGCACCCCTCTCTTCTTCGTTTCAAGTTGCAGGCGATCGATGATTCTCCGCAGACGCTCCGCCGAAATCCCCACGTCCATCGGGTCGCCTGGTTGAAGGATCTTTGGACTGCCGGGTGGCTGTCCAAGGGGCTCCTGCTCGGCGGCGCCCTGGGTGGCCGCTTGGCCGCTTGGAAAAGAGGCTTGGCTCATGCCCACCAGGCCGAGTGTTCCGGTTGTCAACACCTGACGTCTTGAGTGAATTGGGTGTCGTCCTGTCTGCATCGTTGCCTTGCCGGGGATCGATGGCCTCATCGCTGCCGTTTTGGCGAAATGGCGCTGGGAGCGCATTTTTCTTTTGCTACAGAGGTGATGTATCGTATCGTATGGTCATTACAGAAGAAAATCAGAATTTTCGATGAGAAGTTCCTTCCTGTCATCGCAACAGTTATTCCGGGGCGCCCTGGGTGTGGTTCTGGTTTTGCTACCGGGGCTGTGCGGCATGATCCAGGCGCAGGAACTCGGCGGCCCGCAAAAAGCAACCTTTTTTGACCGACAGGTCAAGCCGATCCTGGCGGCCAACTGTTTTGAGTGTCACGGGGGCCAATCCACAATCCAGGGCGGGCTGCGCCTGACCAGTCGCGCAGGTATCCTGAAAGGCGGCCAACGGGGGCCCGCGGTGGATAGGGAGGATCCGGAATCAAGCCTCCTGATCCGGGCCATCAACCACGCCGGCCCGAAGATGCCGCCGGGGGGGCCATTGCCCTCGGAGCAGATTGCCGTGCTGACCCAGTGGGTGAAGCTCGGCTTACCCTGGTCGGAAGAGCAAGAGGACTTCGGGTTCGCTGCTCAGGACGATGGCAAAGGCCCGCCCGAAGTCGAGGACGCCAAGAAGTTCTGGTCGTTCCAGTCCCCCAAGCGGCCGGAAGCCCCCAAGGTCAACCTCGATGAGTGGGTCAAGACGCCGATTGATGCCTTCATCCTGGCCAAATTGGAAGCTGCCGGGCTCGAACCTTCTCCTCCAGCCGACAAGGGCGCTCTGTTGCGCCGTGCCTATTACGATCTGACAGGCCTGCCGCCGAGCCCGGACGATGTCGATGCATTCCTGGCTGACCCCTCGCCCGGTGCGTTTGCGAGGGTTGTCGACGAGTTGTTGGCCTCGCCACAATATGGCGAACGCTGGGGCCGGCATTGGCTCGATCTGGTTCGCTACGCTGAATCGAACAGTTACGAGCGAGATGGGCCAAAGCCGTTGGTCTGGCGGTATCGCGACTATGTGATCCGCTCGTTCAGCCAGGATAAGCCCTATGATCAGTTCGTCATGGAGCAGTTGGCGGGTGACGAGCTGGAGCAGCCGACTCCCGAGAGCATTATCGCCACCGGCTTCTATCGCCTGGGTCTCTGGCAGGACGAACCTGTGGACCCGGTTCAGGAGCTCTACGAAGACTTGGACGATATTGTCACCACCACCAGCCAAGTGTTCCTGGGCCTGACGCTCAATTGCGCTCGCTGCCACGATCACAAGCTTGATCCGCTTCCGCAGCGGGACTATTACCGTTTTCTGGCTTTCTTCCATGGCATGAATCGGTATGGGGTCCGCAAGCCCGAAACCGTTGCCGAGGCGTCGCTTTGCGACATCGGCCCCACCGGAAGAAACTCAACGGCGCCTCGAAGCCAAGTGGAGAGAGCTGAGGTACCAGCGGCAAGTCGCCTCGGTCGAGCGTCAAATCAAAGAAATTGAAGCGCTGGTTTATGACGACTTCCAGGAGATCGAAAAGGAGGCATTCCAATGCGACGGGAACCGGGTTGGTCTGCTTGAGAAGCGCGTGCCCAGGCTGCTGAGCGAAGTGCAGCTCGAACGGTATGTCGCATTCAGAGAACGCCATAGGGGGCTGAGAGCGTCCAGGGCGAGAGAGATTCGCCAGGCACTGTGTATTACCGAAATGGGTCCGGAACCCCGTGAGACCTTTGTGTTGGCGCGAGGCAGCGCTCAGGCCAAAGGCGAACGCGTCGAGCCTGGCTTTCCCTCGGTCCTTTCACCTCCTCAGCCTCAATTTCAGCCGCTGCCGGAAAACGCCAGGACTGCAGGACGACGATGGGCGCTGGCGCGTTGGATTGCCAGTCCCGAAAACCCCCTCACGGCCCGAGTTATGATCAATCGCGTCTGGCAATACCATTTTGGCCGCGGTCTCGTGCGTTCTCCCAATGACTTTGGTTTTCAAGGCGCTCCGCCGACTCATCCGGAGCTGTTGGATTGGCTGGCGGTGGAATGGGTCGAAGGCGGCTGGCGCCTGAAACCAATCCACAGGATGATCCTGTTGTCCAGCGTTTACCAGATGTCATCCCGCCGCGAGAACAGGCCTTGGAGCGGGACTCGCAAAACCAGTTGTTTTGGCGGTTCGACATGCGGCGACTGGAGGCCGAAGAAATTCGGGACTCGGTTTTGTCGGTCAACGGCAGTCTGAACCTGGCCATGTATGGTCCGAGCATTTATCCGATCATTCCCCAGGAAGTCCTGGCTGGGCAGTCAGAGCCGGGTCAGAACTGGGGTGATTCTCCGCCCGAAGAGCGTTCCCGGAGAAGTGTCTACATTCATACGAAGCGTTCGTTGATCGTGCCGCTGATCGCGATCTTCGATGGCGCCGACCCCGATGCCACTTGTCCCGTACGTTTCTCCACCACCCAGCCGACTCAGGCGCTGCACACGTTGAATGGTGATTTTCTGAACCGGCAAGCCCGAGTGCTGGCTGACTTTGTCCGAGGGAATGCCGGCAAGGACCCGGCCACCCAGGTCCGACTCGCCCTGAGCCGGGTGTTTCAACGTCGACCGACTGGCATTGAGGTGGCTCGCGGGCTTAAAATGATGGAGTCGCTTCGCCAAAAGCACCACACCGATGAGGATAAGGTGCTTGACCTTTTCTGCCTGGTGGCCTTGAACCTGAACGAATTTATCTATCTGGACTAGGGGGAGTCGGCGGAGTCGACCGTTTTCAACACGGGAACCGAAAGCTCAACGCTCGGGAGTTCGGCATTCCAACCCTGCCAATGAAGGAGGAAGCCATGGCAACCAGACAATACGGCAACGGACGCGTCAACTTCTGTGGCCGCACCAGGCGAGAGTTCTTGTGGCAAGCGGGCGGAGGTTTTGCCGGAGTCGCGTTGGCCGCTGCGCTGGGGGATGACGGTTTTCTGCAACAGCAGACGCTGGCGGCCGACGGACTCACGCCCTTCCGGAATCCATTGCAATCCAAGCCGTCCCATTTCGCCCCTCGAGCCAAGTCGGTCATCTTTCTCTTCATGTACGGAGGACCCAGCCACATCGATACCTTCGACTACAAACCCGGCATGAAGGGTATGGACAACAAAACGGTCAAAGTCAAGACCTTCGGTCGCGGGGGCCACAAAGACAGCGGACGAATCGTTGAGCCCCGCTGGAGCTTCAAGCAATATGGCGAGTGCGGCAAATGGGTTTCCGATTTGTTTCCCCACCTGGGCGCCTGCGTGGATGACATGGCGTTTCTGCATTCGATGACAGCCGACTCACCGATTCATGGTTCGGCTATGCTGATGATGAATTCGGGCAGGATTCTCAGCGGCAGTCCTTGCCTGGGCTCATGGATCAATTACGGTTTGGGTACCCTCAATGACAATCTGCCCGGCTTTGTGGTCATGCTCGACCCGCGCGGTGGGCCGATCAGCGGGGCCAAGAATTGGAGTAGCGGCTACATGCCGGCCACCTATCAAGCAACGGTCATGCGTTCACGAGGCAAACCGATTCTGGACTTGACCCCTCCCAGCGGCGTCCGGCGGGAAATGCAGCGCGAAATGCTCGACACACTGCGGGACTACAACCAGGAGCATTATCGCTCGCGGGTGGACAATTCCCACTTGGCCGCGCGCATCGCCAGTTATGAACTGGCTTTCAGGATGCAGCTTCACGCACCCGAGGCCGTCGATCTCTCTCGGGAAGACGCTCGGACTCTGAAGCTTTATGGAATGGATCGAAAAGAGACGGAAGTCTTTGGACGACAATGTTTGCTGGCCAGAAGACTGGTGGAACGGGGCGTCCGCTTTGTTCAAATCTATTCAGGCGGCAATCACGGCGACGCCAATTGGGACGCTCATGGGGATCTGAAGTCCAATCACGAGCTGCATGCCGGCGAGACGGATAAGCCGATTGCCGGCTTGCTGAAAGACCTGAAACAGCGGGGCTTGCTGCAGGAGACGCTTGTTGTTTGGGGTGGTGAATTTGGTCGCCAGCCGACAGCGGAATACGACAAAGGAACCGGCCGTGATCACAATGCCTACGGTTTTACCATGTGGCTGGCCGGCGGCGGCGTCAAAGGCGGCGTGAGTGTGGGTAAAACCGACGAACTCGGCAGCGCCGCCGTCGAAGATCCTTTTCACGTCAAGCATCTGCACGCCACCATCTTGCACCAAATGGGGATGGACCCGGGCCGCCTCACTTACTTCTACAGCGGTCTCGATCAGAAATTGGTCGGAGTCGAGGGTGCCGAGCCCATCCATCAAATCCTCTAGGTGGCTTCCATCTTTTCTGAAATCTGGTACGCCCGGCAGGATTCGAACCTGCGGCCTACAGCTCCGGAGGCTGTCGCTCTATCCAGCTGAGCTACGGGCGCATGATACTGGCGGGGCGGCGGTTGACGGGTGCAGCCTCAACTGACTCCCCAGTTTAACAGATTCCGGATCCTTTGAGAATTGACTTACAGTCTGCCTGGATGGAAGAGAGACGAAGGCATCTCTATCCATTGGCTTCAGCGGCGCCTCTGGTCGAGGAGGTCTCTTTGGGGAGAAACAGGGAGAGCGCGAAGCCGACCGGCAGCAGACAGACGACGATCAGCAAGGCTGATCCCAGCCCAATCTGATCCGCCAGCGCACCCACCACCGGAATTGCCATCCCCGCCATGCCCCAGGCAAAGCCCATCATCAGGGCCGAGACCATGCTCGTCCTGTGAGGTAAGAGCTTCTGGGCCATCACCACGTTAACCGGGAGGGTAGAGAGCAGGCAGGCGGCTCCTGAAGCCAGACAGACCGCGGAGAGCAGGCCTTCGGTCAGGAGGAAGGCGGCCAAAGTGGGCGCGGCCAGCAGCATGGACAGGATGAGGACCCTGCGGCCGCCAACCCGGTCGGACAGCGGCCCTCCCACGAACCCTGCCACAGCGCCGAACAACGTGAAGAGGGATGCCATCTTTCCGCTCAGGATCAAGTCGTTCCCTTTTTGAAAGAAGTAGAGTGGCAGAAAATGGACGAAGGAGATTTGAACCGCCGAGCGGATCACCACCAGGAGATACAGGTTCAGTAAAGGACGCCAGATGGGTAAGAGTGACTCCTTCAGTCCCGGCTTCAATTGGGAAGTTGTATGAGCCGTGGTATGGGGGATGAGGAAATAGAGCGCGACAAAGGCAATGATTCCTGGAATCATGATGAAATAGGATCGATCCAGTCCGAACAGTTTCACCGAGTAGGGGACAAGAATGGGCGCCAGGGCAAAGCCCAAGGTACCCGAGCCTATAAAAATAGACATGCCCAGTCCCCGACGGTCTTGACTGGCAGAGGCGATCAAGGCTGCCCCCTGAGGATGAAAGGAAGCCACGCCGATGCCCGAAACGGCCAGGAGTACCCCCAAGACCAGGAAGTTGGGGGCCAATCCGATGCACGACATGAACACGGTCGTGATGAGTGGGCTGAAGACGGCAAAGGAGCGCCTGAGATAGCGGTCTGACAGGTAACCGTAGACAGGCTGCATGAAGCAGGATGAGATCGTCAGAATGGCGCCCAGCCAACCCGCCTGAGCAATCGTCAGATTCAGCTTGGTGACCAACAGAGGCAGGAGTGGCCCGAGGAAGTTTGCGTAGGTGTCATTGACGAAGTGGGCTGCCGAAAGGGAGGTGATGGTGATTTTTTCGTGGCGCTGAAGGGCCTTTCCGGAGCGGATGGCTTCTGCGGGATCAGTCTCGAAGCTCAACTCCTCAGGACTTGGCTCCGGTTCAGTGGCGGGTTTGAAAAGATTCAACGGAATCACCTCAGTCGATTGGGCGCTTCATGGGCATTTTGCTGCTGCGATGGGCATCGGCTTTCCTGGAGGTGTGCCGGGCTTGGCCTGGCCCCGTTCAGAACGGCCCGGCAGTGGAAGCTGGAGTCGCCCCCTCTGTCCGTTGATTGCGGGGGAGGTTCGCCGTGGTCAGCCTCGGTGAGGCGTCGCTTGACGTCCCCGACCAGGAATAGCGAACCCGTGACCAGAAGGATGTCTTCCGGCTGCGCCAGCGAGTGAGCCAATGCCCACGCAACATCCACGTTTGCAGTCCAGCGGACCACGCGGCCGCGAGTACAGCCACTCTTGATGATTTCCTGGGGCGGCGCCCCGCGTTCAGAGTCTGGCCGCGTCAGGATCACCTCTCTGGCCAGATGACTCAGGTGGGAGAAAACCCCGGCAATGTTCTTGTCTCGCAGCGAACCATAAATGAGGATGAGCTGCTGGGGGGCCAAAAAGGCCCGAATATGTTTGCTGACGCTCTCGGCTGCTGCCGCATTGTGTGCGCCGTCCAGCACCACCCGAGGCCGTGTGGGAAGCACTTCCAATCTCCCCGGCCATCGTGTTCGGCTAATCCCTTGCTCCAGGGAATCAGGCCGGAGTGGAAAGCCGGAATGGTGCAAGATCTCCAGTGTACGGATCGCGGCCAGAACATTTCCGACTTGATGACCTCCGGGAAGGGGAACCCTCAACGCCAGCCGAGCGCCCAGTACCGGCCATAGATCGAGGGAGAAGTCTTCCAGAGCGTTGCGCACCACTCGGAACTGAAGATCTTGAAAGGCCGAAACCAACCTGGCCCCGATTAACTGACACTGCTTCCGAATGACCTCCAGGACCACCCTGTCCTCACTGCTGCAAACGACTGGAAGCGGACGCTTTTTCCCGTGCCCTGCCGAGCGGGCCGGCTTGATGATCCCCGCCTTTTCCCTGGCGATCGCCTCCAGACTGTTTCCCAGATGGACTTGATGGTCGTAGCTGACCGGGGTGATCACCGAGACGACAGGATCGACGACGTTGGTGGCATCCAGTCGCCCGCCCAGACCGACCTCCAAGACGGCAATCTCGACCTTTTTCTCCGCAAAGTAGAGGAAAGCAATGGCCGTCACCATCTCGAAATAGGTCGGATGGAAATCCAACTTAAGGCGCCGACCGTCACGAGAGGCGCCGACCAGAAGTTGCTCGACGGCCTCCTTGACGGTACGGGTGAGGCGAGCAAACGCTGCAGGGGTGATCTCCTTGCCATTGATGCGAATGCGCTCTTCGATTCGGACCAGATGGGGAGAAGTGTAAAGCCCGGTCTTGTAACCCTGAGTGCGCAGTACCGACTCACAGAGGGCAGCCACGGAGCCTTTGCCGTTGGTGCCGGCGATGAGCACCGATCGGAACCGGTCTTGAGGGTGGTTCAGGTAGCTCAAGAGCCGCCGGATATTTTCCAGCCCCAGCTTGGCTGTGGCAACTTCGTTGCCAAGTGAATAGAGATAGGAGACCGCTTGGGGGTAATCCATGGTCAGAGGCCACTTCCTGTGAGGGCGCCGGGTCAATCCCTCTGTTCGGAGGTGCCGCCGCTTTCGAGAGCGTGGCGCCGGGACAGGCGGAGAGTGAATCACTGGGGGTGGGGCGTTTCTAGAAACCAAAAAACTCCAGCGCGTTGACCAAGTAACGCTTCATGTCTTTGCGTTGGACGATGGCGTCGAGCATGCCGTGCTGCAGAAGAAATTCGCTCCGTTGAAAGCCACTGGGTAATTTCTGGCGGATCGTCTGTTCAATCACCCTGGGACCCGCGAATCCAATGAGCGCACCCGGCTCGGCTATATTCAGGTCTCCAAGCATGGCATAGCTGGCGGTTACTCCTCCCGTGGTTGGATTCGTCATCACCGAGATATAAGGAAGACGGTCTTGATCCATTTGGGCCAGAGCGCTGGTGATCTTGGCCATCTGCATCAGGCTCAGAGCTCCTTCCTGCATGCGCGCGCCGCCGGAGCAGGAAATGATGATCAAGGGATGCTTTTTCTCCAGGCAGCGCTCAATGGCGCGGGTGATCTTTTCCCCCACCACGACTCCCATGGACCCACTGATGAAGGCGGGCTCCATGGCGCAGGTACAGACTGTTTTGCCGCCGGCTTTCCCCTCGCCCACCATGAGGGCGTCCTTCATGCCCGTCGCCGCTTGCATCTCGCTCAGGCGAAGACTGTAGGACTTCTTGTCCACGAACTGAAGCGGGTCATCCGATTGAAGGTCGCGGTCATACTCCGTGTATTGACCCTCGTCGAACAATCGTTCCAGCCGCTCCCGGGCCGATACCCGGAAGTGAAAGTTGCATTGGGGACAGACATGGAATGTGGGGTCCAGGTCTTTCTTCCAAAGGGTCTGTTTACACTGCTCGCATTTCTGCCAGAGTCCTTCGGTTCGCACCGTCCGATCGCCAATGGGTACGATCGGCGTCTTCCCCTTTTTGAACCATGCCATGATGAGAATCCCTCGGTTGAGTCTGAGGATGTTAGCCTACTCGGAAACGAAAAGTCAAAAGGAGCCCCGGCCGGCGCCATTGGCGGCGGAGAGCGACCAAAGAATGAGTTGCAATCAGGACTTCCCCTCCGGATAATGCCAGGCATGGGCCTTTATGCTTACGATCCCCTGGAGATCGGATCCTTGCGTACGCGTTCCCTCAAGGGGCGGGCCAGCAAAGTCGATCTGACGGCTTTTGCCAGTCCCCACCGGAAGGGCGCCGGCCTCCAGGGATGGATCGACTCTCTGCCCAGGATCTTGGCCGGAACCGACTTCCGCGATGCGGTGGAGGCCATCGATTTGGCCAGGCGGAAGGGGCGCGCCATTCTCTGGGGTTTGGGGGGGCACGTGGTGAAGTGCGGCCTCAATTCCGTCATCATCGATCTCATGCGGCGGGGCTTCGTCTCGGCTCTGGCCTTGAACGGTGCGACCGCGATCCACGATTTCGAGATCGCCCTGGTCGGAGCGACCTCTGAGGACGTGGAGAAAGACTTGGGCGGAGGAGACTTTGGGGTGAGCGAGGAAACGGGTCGGGAGATGAATGCCGCCATGACGCGAGGAGTGTCGGAGGGCAAAGGCATCGGACAGGCCCTGGGGGAATGGATCCTCAACGACTCAGTGAACTTTCCTCATGCTGAATTCAGTCTCCTGGCTTGTGCCCTGCGGCAACGTGTTCCCGTGACCGTTCATGTGGCGCTGGGGACCGATACCATTCATTACCACCCGGCAGCGGACGGAGCGGCTTCAGGTCAAGGGACTCTCCAAGATTTTCGGCTGCTGGCTTCCATCACCCGTGACTTGCACGATGGCGGGGTTTACCTCAATTGTGGTTCTGCCGTCATCCTGCCCGAGGTCTTTCTCAAGGCGGTCAACCTGGTGCGAAACCTGGGGAATTCCCTGGAAGCCTTTACCACCGTCAACCTGGACTTTCTGCAGCATTATCGGCCTACACAGAACGTGGTGAAACGCCCGACCCTTGGGTCGGGGCGGGGGATTGCCCTCACCGGTCACCACGAATTGATGATCCCGCTACTGGCCGCAGCCTTGGTGGAGCGCGATAACGACTAGCTCTTCCGGGACCGGGCCGCCCTTCGAGCCGGATCCGGTGGGACCACGCTCATTCCCCTGGTTTTTACCCTATGGCCGCCGGCTTTGAGAAAGATGTTCCTGCAGAGACAGGCTCCTTTCCAGGACCGCAGCCCCCAACGGCCCGATCCTTTCCCGTTTGGACCGGTCGAGATGTTCTGGCGATGGCCGGCTTTTTCTGCCTGGCGCTCTTTCTCTTGATGCTGGCTGCCCAAGGGATTAGCTACCTGCTCTCCGTTTTGCTGGATGATTTCTCCTCATTCAAGGGTCCGAACTATGGCGGTATGGCTCAGATTTTGATGACCAACCTGCTGAATGGACTGGTCCTGTTTTTCATTTACCGAACCATCACCGTGAAGTACCGATCACCTTTCTGGTCCTCCATCAAGTGGAGCAGTCACAGGAGAATACGCTCCGGCTTTTATTTGTTTCTGGGTGTCTTGCTGGCAGCCGCCATGGGAGCGCTCTCGAACCTCATACCCGGGATCGAAGATCTTCCAATCTCCGAACTGTTGGAACGTGCCGAAACCGCTGTTTTGCTGGGAGTCACAGCCGTCCTGGTAGCTCCCTTGGTGGAGGAGGTCGTCTTTCGGGGGTTCATCTATCCGGTGCTGGAACGTCAGTGGGGACCTATCGCCGCAGTGGTTCTGACGGCCTTGATGTTCACCTCCCTGCACGTCACTCAGCTTTGGGGAAGTTGGATGGCTGTGAGCTTGATCCTTTTTGTCGGATTGGTCTTGTCGCTGGCTCGGGCTGTGACCGATTCCCTGCGCCCCGGCTTCCTCCTGCATCTATCCTATAACGCAACCTTGTGCCTGCTGAGTCTGATTGGATTGGTCTTGGAGGGGTTGCGGAGCGGTGGCTAGCCCGGATTGCTCACGGGGTCTTTGAGATTAAGTTGACCACGGGCTGACGCCCACGGCTACCTGATGCCGCGGCTTGCGCCGCTGTCAGGGCCGGCTTTCTCCAATGGCCTCACCTTCGGAGCCAGACATGACCTCAGGGCTGGCCGTCGTTTGAAAAAGCGCGGTACTCTTCCTCAACCCGAGCCTGGGTTGCATCACCCGGATGGATGTAGACCCGGTAGCGAAACTGAATAGACGCTCCCTCGGCCAGCAGGTAACTCCCATCCTTATTCTTGGCATTATAGAAATCATGGAGTCCGAAAGGGTTGGCGGCAAACAGGGAATAGCCCCGAGCGTGCCAGTGAGTCGGGTGGCGAAAACTCTGGGGATGATCCAGGATAGCCACTCCCAGAGTCTCTGGCCCTAGTTTCGTGGTGTAGTCCACCCATCGGGCTGATTTGCCCCAACAACCGGCTTCGCCCTTGGCGCCCTGGGAGTTCTGAATCAACAACCCTTTTTTCTCCGTGAACGGCTCAGCCAGACGCATCCCAAAAGTCCCCTCCTTGGTGTCGCCAAAGGTCACCTCACGGTCAGCCGCGGTGAGTTGTACGGCCAGATCCATGACTCTTACCTCAGGCCGGTTGTAGATCCGCACTTCACGGATCTCGGTCAGCAGCAGCTCGCCACTGGGGGCGAGCCAGTCATTGCTTGACTTGAGCACTCCGACCGCCGGTCCGCTTTCGACGCGCTCGAGCTTGCGGTGCTTGATCGTTCCACTTTCCGGCGTTTCGCTCCAGAAATCGACGCCATTGACGTCTCCGTGGGTGAACCAGACGCCCGTGTGATGGATGTGATCCCGACTTTCGCCCGGAATATCCTCGACCATGGGGTATCCTCGGGTGACGATCCTCCCGGAGGCCGACCGCAGCGGGAAAAAGATGGGTTTGTTGTAACCTTCGAAATGGTAAGAGGTGAAGGGCGTTCCGTTGACAGAGATGTCGACTCGATGGGAACGTTGTTCGAGAAGGACCCCCGGCTGTCTTTCTTCAGAGGATCCCGGCGTCTCTCCCTCCGGCGCGTTCCGGTCCGAACAGGCGAACTGCAGACCGAAAGCCAGTGGGATCAAAAGGGTCCAGGCTCCCTGCCGAGGACTTCTCGGGTAGAGCGCCGCAGCGGGGAGCCGTTGGGCAAACCGAAGATTTTGCATGAAAAACCAGCCTCCAATCCAGAGCTCAGCCTGAGCCCTCAATGCCCTGAGAGGTCGTTTCACTCCCAGGCTGCTTTCACTGTTCCAATAGGATTTTACACTTTCCCGAATTCCCAACCCTTCAGAGGATCCGATGAAAGAAACCCACCAGACCAATCCCCAAGAGCAGAACTGAAGTCAGCCGGATCATACGCGAGTGCCACCGACGGCCCTGGCAGGCTTGGGTGACCAGGAAAATCAGAGTTGCGGCCGAGGCGACGGCTATGGATGCACCCAGGATCCACCCCAGATACCCTGCCGCTGAAACCTGTGGTGTCCGGATCGCCAGGCCCGATGACAGGTCGGCTCCGAATAGCATTCCAAAGAATCCCGCGATCGCCCAACGATTGGCTGTTTCCTTGACCAACAGGTTCTCCGCTGCGATGTAGGCCAGACTGAGGGCAGTGGCCGATGCCAAAAAAGCGTTGGGAAGTCTTATGAGGCCGAGGATGACCAAGTGGATCATCAACCCCTGAGCGGTCGCGAAGGCCGCAACCGATCGGATCAGACTACCCCGGTTCGAAACCGTCAGGAGTAACCCTAGCAGGAATCCGATCAAGAGTGGAGAGGCAATCACATCCTGGGTCCCCAAGGCAAGGCCTCGAAAGGTCCGCTGGAAACTGAGCCTCCATCCTCGACCCACCTCGAGAGTAGCGGTTGGATTCTCCAGATTGAAGGTGAGGTCCTCGCGGCCTCCTGGATGTCGCACCGTTGCCAGGTTCCAGTGACCTGAGTCAGTGAGGTTTTGCAAGGTCACGGTAAACTGCAAGCGGACGATATCCTCCGCAAAGTGGTAACGGATCACACATTCCAACTCGCCCGGACCCGGGCCTTGACGCCAGTAGACAAGTTGAGGCCGACCGACCTTCCCAGGGGTCTGAATCCGATAGCTTTCGATCAGGCGAGGGATAAAGCGGGGGAGCGCTTGGCTCACTTCCTCCCGGGAGATGAGGTGATCCTCATCGAGATCCAGTTGATCGACAAAGCGCAGTTCCCGCAGATTGATCCTGAGGCGCATCTGGGCCGTCCGGCCTCGAACTCGGATGTCCGAGTAGCTGACTCCGGTGGTGTGAGCTTGAGCTGGGTTCAAGGCCATGACTGAAATAGCTGTGCTGAGGACGACTCGACGGATCCATGTCCATACTGTGCCGGGATGTTTCACTGGACTGATGAGTTCTGGCCAAGCGCAGGGGCGGCAGGTGACTAACCGGACAGGACCTGCCCCATCACCCGCTGCATTTCCTCGTGAATCAGGCCATTGCTCGCTAGCGTCTGGGGTTGATAAACTGAATAATCATCGCTGGTGAACCGGCTCACTGAGCCGCCGGCTTCCTGAACCACCAAGGCGCCGGCAGCCGTGTCCCAGGGCTTGAGATGGGCTTCCCAGAAGCCGTCGAACAGGCCCATGGCCACGTGACACAGATTTAGAGCGGCCGAACCGTCTCGCCTGATGGATTGCGCCTTGCGCAGGAAGGCGACAAAGAATTTGAGGGCCGCCTCGGGGCTTTCCACCACCTGGGGGGGGAAGCCCGTTGCCAGAAGGGCCTGCTTCAGCTCGGCAACTTTGGATACTTCAATCCTTCTCCCGTTCCGGAAGGCTCCGCCTCCTGCTTCGGCGACGAACAACTCGTCGCCCATCGGCTGGTAGACGGCTGCAACAACAATCTCTCCGTTCTTCTCCAGTGCGATGGAAGTGCAGAAGACCGGGTATCCATGAGCATAATTCGTGGTGCCGTCCAAGGGGTCGATCAACCACTTGAACTCCGGGCTCTTCTCCCTGGCCGTTCCTTCCTCGGCCAGGATGGAGTGTTGAGGAAAACGGGAGATGAGTCGATCCACGATCTCTTTTTCGGATCTCCTGTCGACGTCGGTGACCAGGTCAATGTCGCCCTTGAACTCGATGGTCTTCACTCGCCCGTAAGATTCCCGCAGGATGTCTCCGCCCAATTGGGCCGCTTCTACAGCGACCGCCAGGTAGTCACGCATGGCTTGCCCGATGTCACCTTCAGTTTGCAAACGATAGAACATTATCATATTACTGGATGGCGGCTGCTGTATAATGAAGTCAGTGATCAACGGCCACATCCCATCAAACGTGGAGCTTGAAAAATGATGAAAGCAAAGGGCATGCTGCCGCTGCTGGCCTTGCCACTTTTGACGCTAGCGGTGTCGATGTCGGAACCGGTCGGTCCGGCCAAGGCCGCCAAGTCGGAGTTGTCTGGGGTCTCCGCCAGCACAGAGGGTCCCTCCAAAAGTGCTCTGGCCAAGCCAGGCCCGAAGATCGAACCGGGCAAGCTGATCCTGGTTCTTCGCACACGTCACCATCGGATCAGCGTTTACGGCGGCGGTCGCTCTCCGAAATACACGGTGCATACCGAAAAAGGGGTTCTTTTGTCCAAAAAGATCGACGGCGCGGCGCTCAAGGCCAAATATCCGGCACTGCATCCGATCGTCACCGGTGTAGCTTGGGCGGGAAACTACGGACCGCTTGTTTTCAGAGGTGATTGAATGGCGAGAGGGTAGGAGAGCAAGTCGGTTGAGGCCTGGATAGAGGAAGCAAGGGGGGAACGGCAGGCGGCCAGAGCATCGACAAAAGCCGGTGATGGAGAGATCTCACGAGCACACCGCTCCCTGATGTCAGCCAGTACACATCGTGAACGAAAGGCACACCACTGCCAACAACCGATACCGGGACCTGCTGGACACTTCTTTGGCGGCCCTAGATTGGCAGTTATCCCGAATGAAGTGAGGCCGCCGGAGGGGGCAACGCCATCCGCCTCTTCCCGCTCCCGAAGGTGCGGAAGCATCGATTCCAAATCGTCAAAGCTCCCTTCTGATCATTCCCCTTAAGCGGGTCTCTCAGCGGGTGACCTCGCCCAAGGGGACTTCGGGAGACAAGCCGCTGACGGGCTACTTCCAGAAGTTTTCTCGCTTCGATCATCGCCTGCTCCGGATTTTCCTGGAAACTTCCATCGGCACACCGAGCATCCACTGGGGACGACAGTCGGGTCTGGAAAGTCTCTTGAGAGCATTGTAGAATCCGACCCGATGGAGAGTCCTGGAAACCTGTAGCCTCTACCCCCTGATCGCTCATGCGCCGGCCCATTGGCTTCGCGGCCAGATTCGTCTTGCACCAAGAGCCGCTAACCCCGGGAAAACCAAAACGATTGCCTGAACTTTCCTCCTTTCGTTGTCTCGCCGCAGCCCTGATCCTGGTCCCCTTTTTCTCCTCCATTGGCGCTTTGGCCGGAACTGAAACGGATTCGAGCACCGAGGCCGGCGCTCAACGGCAATATCGCGCGCGGGTTGTGGACTCGAACCGACGTGCGATTGCCGGAGTCGAGGTGGTGCTGGTGGCCGGTCAGGGGCATATCGTCGCCGGAACGGAAACCGATGACCAGGGTCGATTCGTCTTTGAAACCCTTGCCCCAGGTTCTTATACCCTCAGATTGAGCCATCCGGACTTTGAGGAACTCGTCCAACCCCTTTGCGACTCGACCGCCTCCTTGACTCTTCATCCGCGGCGGGTTGACCAGTCGGTGACGGTAACGGCAACCCGTACCCCGCGCACCTTGAGAAATACTCCCTCGGCCGTCTCGATCATGGGGGAAAAAGAGTTGCGTCAATCGCCGGCGATAACCGTCGACGACGCCTTGCGGCAAATTCCGGCTTTCAGTCTCTTTCGCCGCAGCAGTAGCCTGGTGGCCCATCCCACCAGCCAGGGGGTGTCGTTGCGAGGGATTGGACCCAGTGGAGTCAGCCGCACACTGGTCTTGTGGGATGGCGCTCCTCTCAACGATCCCTTCGGAGGTTGGGTTTATTGGAGCCAATTGGACAAAACCAGCCTGGAGCGGATCGAGGTCGTCGCTGGGGGAAGCTCCAGCCTCTACGGAAGCGCCGCTCTTGGCGGCGTGATTCAAGCTTTTTCCAAGACCCCGGAGCAGGCCCGGTTTGAGCTCGACGTCCGCGGTGGCTCTCTGGGCACCGGTAGCGCCGACCTGCTGGGTTCCTTCGGGCGAGAAAGCTGGAGTGGCGTGGTCTCCGGCTCTTTCTTTCGCACCGATGGCTATTTTGTCGTTGCTCCACAGGATCGTGGCCCCGTGGACGTCGCTGCCAACTCCCGCAGCTACGCGCTGCGTTCGGCTGCCTTCTATGAGCCGAGCCGGGAATCGACCCTGAGGGTCCGATTGGAGCACTTTGCCGAGAACCGAGGGAACGGTACGGCCTTGCGGGAGAACGGCACCGGCATGACGCGGCTCCGCACCCTCTACCGCCGGGAAGATGAGCAGGGAGGAACATGGCAGCTCAATGCCTATGGATTGACCCAGAAGTTCGACAGCAGTTTCAGCGGTGTCTCCTCTGACCGAAGGTCGGAGTTCTTGACCCGAGAGCAACAAGTGCCGGCTCGGAGCGCGGGGAGCTCCATGCAGTGGACGGGCTCGTTGGGAGATCGGCACCTGCTCACCTCGGGCTTGGATTGGCAATGGGTGAGAGGCAACAGCGAGGAAACGGGCTTTCGGTCGGGGCAGCCTGTTCAGTTTCAGGTGACGGGAGGCAGCCAGCAACTGGGTGGGGTTTATGTCCAGGATCTGGTGAGTCTGGGCGAACGGTGGCAGGTGCAGTTGGGCGCGAGGTTCGACGGCTGGTTCAACCACGACGCCCGCAAGAACCAGGTCTCTTTGCTGACCGGAATACCCTCTCATTTGGAGTTTCCCCGTCGAGGGGGCGGCAAACTCAGTCCCAGAGGCGGCGCCTCTTTCCATCTCAATGAGTCCCTGACCTTGAGGGGATCGATCTACCGGAGCTTCCGGGCGCCCACTTTGAATGAGCTCTACCGCGGATTTCGCGTGGGCAACGTCGTGACCCTCGCCAATGAAAACTTGCGGCCTGAAACTCTCAACGGCGCTGAGGCCGGCCTGGACTGGTACGGCGGGTCCACAGTCTCGGCTCGACTGACGGCCTATTGGAATCGACTAAGCCAGGCGATTTCCAATATCACCCTGGAGACCACGCCCGGACTGATCACCCGGCAGAGACAAAATGTCGGCCGCGTCAGGGCTCGGGGTCTGGACGCAGACCTCTCAATGCGTCTCAGCCGACACTGGAGGTTGCGGGGAGGCTACCTGCTGGCGGACTCCGCCTTCGGCCGTTTCCCGGAGAACCCTTCCATCGAATCGAACCGTTTGCCTCAGGCGCCCCGCCACCGGGTCACGGCCTCGTTGAACTATGACCACCGGAAAATCTTCAACGCTTTTCTGTTGGCCCGTTTTGTCGGCCTCCAGTTTGATGACGACCGAAACCGGCGACCGCTCGGGAATTACATGCTGGTCGATTTTCATGTAGCCCGAAGACTGCACCGGAAGGTCACCCTGACCTTTGCCGTGGAGAATTTTCTGAACCGCCAGTACCCGGTTTCGAGCACGTCGGTTGTGGGCATCGGAGCCCCCAGGATGATCTACAGCGGCCTCCGTTTGGCTTGGTAGCGTGTTCCGGGGCCAAAGACCGAGGCTCCTTGGAAAGAGTAGCCCAACCGATTTTCAGGTCCTGGTCGAGCGTGTCGGAGAATCGGCGGCCGGTGTTGTCGTGGCCGGGCATCGGATGGCTATGGATTTCGTGGTATATTGGTCAGCGATTTTCGGCAGCTTGCAGCCATAGGGGGTGTCGTCTGCCGTTTTTCGAGGGTTGTCATGGAATTCCCCAAGGTAGTCCGGGTGCAACAGCGCTTCGACTCGACTCGCGTGCCGGACATTCCCGGCAGAGTCGCCGAAGAAATAGGTCGGCTTGACTTGAGTGGCCGTCTGAAATCAGGGGACAGCGTCGCCGTCACCGCCGGTAGCCGGGGCGTGGCTAACATGGCAACCATCCTCAAGAGCCTGGTGGACGAGCTGAAGAAGAGAGGGGCGCTGCCCTTTGTTATTCCTGCCATGGGAAGTCACGGGGGAGGGACCGCCGAGGGCCAGCGCAGCGTGCTGGAGCATTACGGCATCACCGAGTCCACCATGGGGGCGCCGGTCCGGGCGACCATGGACACCATTCAAATTGGTGAAACTCCGGAGGATATCCCGGTCTTCGTGGACAAAAATGCTCTGGAGGCGGACCACATTGCCGTGGTCAATCGCATCAAGCCCCACACCGACTTCGAAGCAGAGATTGAAAGCGGCTTGACCAAAATGATGGCGATTGGCCTGGGGAAACACCGGGGCGCCAGCCGCTACCATCGCGCCAACAACCAGTACGGTTACTATCGGGTCTTGACCCAGGTGGCCGCGGTCATCAAGCGGCGATGCAGCGTCCTGTTGGGATTGGGGATCGTCGAGAACGGCTACGACCAAACAGCTGTGATCGAAGCCGTGACTTCGGCTGACATGTTCGAGAGCGAGAAGCGATTGTTGCAGGTTGCCAGATCTTCGCTCGCGCGCATTCCTTTCGCCGAGGGGGACGTGCTGGTGGTCGATGAAATAGGGAAGAACCTCAGCGGAACCGGCATGGATACCAACATCATTGGACGGCGAGCCCGCTTGGGCGAACCGTTCAACGACGCTCCTCGCTACTCCCGAATCTTTGTGCGAGACCTGACGCGGGAATCCTATGGCAACGCCATCGGCGTGGGAATGGCGGACGTTGTGACTCGTCGTCTGGTGGACAAGATCGACTTTAAGCCAACCTACGTGAACGCCATCACCAGCACCAACGTGGAGAGCGTCCGTATTCCGGTGACGGTTGATTCTGATCGCGAGGCCCTGGAGACGGCCATCTCGACCAGCGGAGCCAGCAGCGGGAGGGAGTGCCGGATGATTTGGATTCGGAACACGTTGAAACTGGACCATTTTGTAGCCTCCGAAGCTCTCCTGGACGAAGTGGATCGGAACAAGGATCTCCAGGTGTTGGAGTATGTGGGCGACCTCAATTTCGATTCGGAGGGCAATTTGAAGAATCTGCTCTAAGCGGTTGGCCTCGGTTAATGTCACTCCGTCATGGTGCAAATCCCCTCTTGTAGGGTTGACTCAACATAATTCCCCTCTTGGGAGGAGCTGGCCTTCTTGAGAAGAAGTCAGCCAGGGGTGGGTCATTGATGGATTCACAAAGTGAACATCGACTCAGGGCCGACCGCTCCAGGTTCCGGTTTGTGCAGCCGGGCAGCAAGGCGGGGCGCCGCTCTGCGAGGGAGGTGCTTCCTCGGCGAGCGGAACGCTCCCCGACGACGCTGTCGGGCGAATCCAGTGATCGAGAGGGAGATGTTATGTTCAAGGTCGTCGCTGTGGATGCCGTTCGGCTCGTCCCCACGGTCGAAAAAAAGATCCTGGCCGAAGTCAAGGCTCAGCTTCTAACGGCCGACTGTCACGGCGAAGATGACGTCATCCGGGCCACTCGAGAGGCGGACGGCATCCTGGTGTCTCTGAGCCCGATTACGCGCCGGATCATCGCCTCCTGGAAAAAGAACCAAGTGATCGCCCGTTACGGCATTGGCGTGGATACCGTGGATCTCCAGGCAGCCACGGACCACGGGGTCTTTGTCACCAACGTGCCGGACTTTTGCTATGACGAGGTGTCCGATACCGCCATGAGTCTGATCCTGGCGGTGACCCGCAAGGTCGTCAGGATGCACTCGTTGGTTTCCCGAGGAATCTACAATCGGAAGCTGGCAATGCTCATCTACAAGTTGCGTGGAAAGACACTGGGTTTGCTGGCTTTCGGTCACATTGCCCAAGCGGTTGCCAGGAAGGCCGCTGCCTTTGGTTTTGAGATTCTTGCTCATGATCCCTATGTGCAGCCCTCCCGTTTTGCCGATCAACCGGTCGAATTCGTGGGGTTGGAGGCTCTGCTGACGGAATCGGACGTTCTTTCTATTCACACCCCTTTGACTCGGGAGACCTTTCATCTGATCGGCGAGCCGCAGCTACGCCTGATGAAATCGACGGCCTATCTGGTCAATACGGCTCGTGGACCGGTCGTCGAGCAGAAAGCCTTAACTCGAGCCTTGAAAGAAGGATGGATTGCCGGTGCGGGTCTGGACGTTTTGGAGCGGGAGCCGCCCGATCGGCAGGATCCGATCCTCGAGCTGGACAACGTGGTGCTCACTCCCCACTATGCTTCCTACACCGAAGAAGCCTATGTGGAGGTTCGTGAGAAGGCCGCTCGCCAGGTCGTCCAGGTTCTCAGGGGTGAGATCCCAACCTTTCTGGTGAATCGGGAAGTCTTGCAGCGAAGGAGCTGACATCAGAACTGAGTTCAGCCGTGGCCTGGTCCTCCGGGTCACTCAATTTCAATTCTTGGAAAGGGGTTTACCATGATTCAACACTTTGCCGACAAGGCCTGGAACGAGATTACATTGAATCTCCTGCGTATCATCACCGGATTCCTGTTCATCCCACACGGGGCCCAGAAACTTTTTGGAGTTTTGGGGAGCGAGGCCGTGCCGCTTCTGTCGCTTCCAGGGATTGCCGGAATTCTCGAATTCTTCGGGGGAATCGCCATTCTGTTGGGTCTCTACACCCGTCCGGTGGCTTTCGTGTTGTCGGGTCTCATGGCGTCTGCCTATTGGATCGCCCATGGGCATCAGGCGTTGTTGCCGATAGTCAACAGGGGAGAGCTGGCCGTCCTCTATTGCTTCGTCTTTCTCTTGCTGGCAGCCCGAGGCGGTGGGAACTTCTCAATTGACGGATGTCTTGGAAGGAAGAATTGAAGGTTCACAGCGGTTTCTGTAGGGCCTCAGCGGGAATTCCGGTTTGGTCCTGGGTGGTGGCCATCACGCAAGCCAGGTCAATCGCCTTGATCATGCTGGCAGGGTTGGCCTTGAGCTGACCGGCGATGTCAAAGGCGGTCCCATGATCGACCGAGGTCCGAACGATGGGGAGACCGATCGTAATGTTGACTCCGCTGTCGAAGCCGAGCAGCTTCAAAGGAATGTGGCCTTGATCGTGGTACAACGCGATCACCAGATCGAACTCTCGTTGATTCATTCGATGAAACACGGTGTCGGGGGGAATGGGACCGTGGACGTCCAGTCCCTCGGCCCGGGCGGCCTGCAGTGCCGGAAGGATTTCATCGGCTTCCTCGGTTCCGAAGAGGCCCCCTTCCCCCGCATGGGGGTTGAGTCCGGCGACGGCTATCCGGCTGCGTTGGACTCCCAATCTTTTCAGAGCCTGCCGACCGAACCGGATGGTCTGCAGGATTCGCTCTTTCTTGATGACCTCCAGGGCTTGACGCAGGCCCATGTGAGTGGTGACGTGGATCGCCCTGAGGTGGTCAACCACCAGGAGCATTCGAACTTCGGCCACATGGCACAGGGCCGCCAGAAACTCGGTGTGCCCGGGGACTCCGATGCCGGCCATCTGGGCTGCTTCCTTGTGGATAGGGCCGGTCACCATAGCATCCAGTTTCTTCTGTAGACACCCGGCCACACCCGCCCGAATAAACTCCAGACTGGCTCTCCCGCACTCTCTGCTCACCCGACCCGGCTTGACCTCGGAGAAGCGGATGTTTTTCAGGTCCAAAAGGTGGATTCGGGAGGCGTCGGGACTCGCTGTCTCGGGTTTCTGAACGGCGTGAAGGCGCCGCTCAGGCAGAAGTCGAGTGGCGTAGTGCGCCACCGTGGTTTTCTCCCCAATGATAATGGGAACACATTGCTCCTCGACGGTCGGGTCCCGCAATGCCTTGAGGGCGACCTCGGGACCGATACCGGCCACGTCGCCCAGGGTGATGCCGATTCGTGGTTTTCTGCTCGATGGCATGTGGAATGTCTTCCGTGCTCGGACGGCCGGGTTGGAGAGCCGAGAATCATAACACAAGCTCTCTGGGAAGCTCGCCTCTCAAAAAGAGCCCGATGTTGCAGAGGGTGCCCTCGTTCCCAAAACCACCGGCCTTGGTCACCACCGGCAGCCCGTCCAGTTGGCCTCCGATCCATTGGCCGTAGGGGATGCCGGGTTCCACTTCCCCCAGGATTCGAATACCGCGGGCGCCGCTCTGCTCATAGACCTTCAGGGCCGTGTCGCCGCCGACCAGGATGACGGCTCCCGGAGCCCGGCTATCCAGCACTTGGCGAGCTGTGGACTGCAACGCCTGCTGCAGCCGCTGCAGATGGCCGAGTGAGCGAATTGGCTGGTCCAGACGCAGGCATAAGGCCACGGATTGCCCCTGAGCAAGTGTCTCAAGGGCCAGTCTCTGCTTGCTTTCCATGCGAGGTTCGAAGTCGGCGTCCTCGTCCTGAATTGTAAGGGTTGTGGCCAAGCCCTGTTGACTGAGCCGATCCAGTTGGGCCTTGTTGGCCGGATTGAGGCTGCCGCAAATCAACAGGACAGGTCCCCTCACCTCCAGGCTACCGGACCCTGAAGGGGTTGGAGAACACCCCCAGCTCAGGGGTAGAAACCGAGCCAGTCCAGCCGATCCCACCCATAGGACGGCTTCATCCAGGCGGCGTCCCGTCAGAGCCAGTTGCCTCAAGTCGTTGTCGGACTCGGCGTCGAAAACGAGCACACGATGTCCCTTTCGCCGGGAAACCTGGATGCGCTTTTCGATGCCGGAGGGAGGTTGACGAAACACTTCTCGGCCCATGAGGTCGACCTGGGAGCCGAACTCCACTCTGAGTTGGCCTGACAGATCGGCGCTGTCGATCCCTGCAGATCCCGACAACCGTCCCGGACGCCCCGTCATTCGCTGGCCGTCCAGATACAAGGTCCCGCCTCGGGTCGTTCTTCGCCAGGTTGGAAAGGCAGGAGCGACAATGGCCAGATCGGGTCGGATCACTCCCAGGACTCCCGCCACCTCCTGGCGCCAGGGTCCTTTCAGGGTAGAGTCGATTTTCTTGTAAACGGGGAGACGGCCTGAACGTAACAGGTTCCTGGCCGATTGGGAAGTAACCTCTCGAGCCCGTTCAGGAGACAGCCTTCTCGAGGCCGTATTGACGACCAGCAGATCGACCTGTCGGCGGGCATCGCACAGGCCGGCCGGAAGATCCTGGTCCAGGGTGGAGGCACTGGTCACGACCACCGTCATGCCATATCGACTGAACTGGGCGGCGGTATCGCAGGATCCCGTCAAATCGTCGGCAATCACCGCCCGAGGGGGCAGTTCGCAGGGTGTGCGGGGTTGAGACAAAGCGACCCTCAGAGGTTCAGTGCTCGACGCTCGAAAGAACGTCCTTGACCGTCGGTTGGGTCAGGAGGCGAACGTGAAGCCCCCGAGGAGCCCAAACCCGAGGGTCGGTGTCCAGGAATAGAGCGACCGTGTGAATGCCAAGGGCGGCGGCCAGGTGAGTGATCCCGCTGTCATTGCCAATGTAAAGCTGGCAGCGGCTCAGAACGGCAGCCAGGCGACTCAAATTCTCGACCCGCATTCCGTTCAACCGGATTGAATCCTCTGCCGCTGCGGCGCGGACCTCATTCACCGCCACCCTGTCCAACGGTCCTTCCAGCAGAAACAGGGGCATGTTTTGAGTGCGAGCCAGACGCCTCGCCAACTCGGCGAATTGTTTGGCCGGCCAGCGCTTGCGTTGGCCGCTGGCGCCCGGGTGAATCACCGCTCTCGGTGGTCCGGGCCGCTGAGCCCAAAAATCCCGGGCAAACCGATCCTCATCCTCAGTCCAATGGATTCGAGGGGCGGCCGAAAACCCCTCGAGGCAGCCGAAGAGATGGTTCAGTTGAGCCCTCCTGAATTCAGTCATGTGAAGGCCGGAGTCTTGGGGCAATGCTCGAAGGAAATCGACTTGGTTGTGAATTCTTTTGACACGGTCAACGAAATCGGGATTTCCGGTACCCCACCATGACAGAATTCTATCGAAGGCTTGCATGTGTTGCAGGCACCGTTCGCCAGTTGGATAGCTCTCAATCCCCGTGTCCTCGAGGGCCTCGGCTTGGTCGATGTAGCTGATAGATTGCGCCAGCTCCAGATTGACCCGAGCGACCCATAGTTCCAGCCACACCGGCTTGAACCGGGAACGGAGCCAAGCTATGGACGGGAGTGTCAGGATGAAGTCGCCGATGGCGCCGGGAATGACTGAAAGAAGACGCAAGGTTTTACCGGAAACCTCTCTTGTCGGATCAGGAACTCATTATGACCGAGGAAAGCGGGAAAGAACAATGTTGTCACTCACGGAAGGGGGTGCTAGGCTAATTGAGGCAAGCAATTGGAAGCCAGGTGGGAGTGGACCTTATGACGGTCAAGTGGAGCCGAGACAAGGTAGTGGCCGTGATCGTTCTCCTGTTGATAGGAGGAAGCTGCCGGTCGGGACCCCCGGTGACTTCCGAAACCGCGGCCATCGTCAATCAAGAGGAAATCAAGCTTAGCGAAGTGAACAAACGTTTCGAGGCCCAGGTCAGGCAGAGCCCGCGAAAGCTCTCGCCCGAAGAAGCCTCGACCTTCAAGCTCAACATCCTGAGCCAGCTCATCAATGATGCGATTCTCATGGAGCGGGGCCGACGCCGACAACCTGACTGCCGGCGATGCCGAGGTCAGCACCAGGTTTACGGATTTCAAGAAGGACTACACCGAGGAGAAGTTCCAGGAATTTCTCAAGGAGCAGGCCTTGAGTGAGGAAGAGTTCAAGCAACAGCTCCGAAGAGCCGCAACCATCGAGAAACTCTACAACAAGGAGATCACCTCCAAGATTTCGGTGACCGAAGCCGAGATTGAGGAGCACTTCGCCGAGAACAAAGCCAATTACAATCTGCCGAAGGGTTGGCGTCTCACCCATATTCTGGTGACGGACACCAAAGACCCCAGAGTCAACAATACCCAAAAAGATGATGCAGCCACTCCCGGGGAGGCAAGAAAAAAGGCCCGGATTCTGATGCGGCGCCTCCTGAATGGCGAAGACTTTGCCAGGTTGGCGGTGGAATACTCGGAAGATCCCGAGTCCTCCCAGCGTGGCGGCGACCTCGGGTTCGTGACCGAACAGCAGTTGGAAAAAGTCAGTCCTGCACTCAGAAATGCAGTCATGAGTCTCAGAGTGGAGCAGGTCTATCCCAGGCCCATTCGAGCCGGTTACGGCTACCACTTGGTCAAGCTGCTCGCCAAGGAGAGAGGCGGGCAACATGAACTGAGTGAACCCCAGGTCCAGGCCGACATTCGCCAGACCATCTTCAGCCGGAAGGAAACGCTGCTGAAAACGGCCTACCTGGAAGTCATCCGCAACGAAGCCGCAATCAGAAACGTGCTGGCAGAGAAGCTCCTCGACAGCCAATGATTCAAGCCCGCTGACTCCCCCAGGTCCCACCCCCTGACCTTGCCCCAAGAAGCTCGATCTCGCCAGGGGCGAAGATCCCCTGGAAAGGGAACCTCTCCACCCATCGGTCGCTCCCAACCCCGACGATTTGTCATTGGGGGAGATTCGATGAACGGTGTTGCCAGGGTTCATCGCAACCAGGTGGTTGGCTTCGGTTAATGTCATCCCGTCATTGTGCCAATTCCCTCTTGCGGGGTCGATTCAACAAAATTCCCCTCTTGGGAGGGGCTGCACTCCTGAGAGGCTGTCTTCCTGAGAGGAAGACAGGAGGTGGTGGGTCCATTGGAGGGTGGATTCCTAAAGTGAACATCGACTCAGGCCGACCGCTTAGGTTGCCTTGGCGCCGACGTCTGGTTCGTGGAGAAGATGCTATCGTTGGCGCCTCACCGCAGGTCAAGCCTGGTCCAGGCTCCCCGGGGGAAGCAATGACCTTCGGAGGCGGGCGGAAGCTGGGTCGGGAACGAGCTCGGACTCTGGCGGAATCTCCTGGTTGCCGAAGGTGGGGACGCTGCAAGGGATGGCGGGCCAATTGAGGTGCACGGCCAAGCCGGCGCGGTGCTAGAATGTCGTCAGGGCACGGAGGCGTGGCAGAGTGGTCGATTGCGGCGGTCTTGAAAACCGTTGTACCTTCACGGGTACCGTGGGTTCGAATCCTACCGCCTCCGCCAATTCCTATGAGCTTTGAGGACTTCTTCAAGCGGCAATGGGTGTCGAAGATGCCCCCTTTCTCTTCCAGCGCCGGTTTGCGACGGCTGATGCGCTGCCGAACCTCGTCCGCGTGCCAACCGGACTGGGCAAGACGGCGACGGTCGTGCTCGGCTGGATCTGGCGGCGGTTCTACGCTGCGAAGAACATAAGCAAAGCGATTATGCTCTGCCAAGTTGAACCCTTCACAGGAGCAATTGCATGAACTCAGACAACGACACGGACCGGACTTCGAAAAGTGGCGGGAACACTTTGGTCACCCCGGCGACAGCCCTGCTCAAGCGGATGATCGAAACCTCGCTCGCTCCCCGGATGCTGACTCGATACGAAATCGACTTGCTGCGGCAAAGCAAGAAGGAAATCGCCCAAGTCCTGGACGAAGTTCTCGCGAGCAAAAGCAATGCATCTCAGGCCGAAGTATGAGAGGGTCGTGATCGTGAATGGCGATTTCAATGGCGATTTCGGGAAACTGATGGGGTTTCCTCCGTTCGAGTGGCAGAAGCGTCTTTACCACGATCATTTTCTTTCCGGGAATCTTCCTGCCGCGCTCGATATCCCGACGGGGCCTCGGAAAGACCTCGGTGATGACGATCTGGTATCTGGCCCTGAAGGCCAAAGCCGTGGTGCCCCGACGCCTCGTCTATGTGGTTGATAGGCGGGCGGTAGTCGACCAAGCGACGACGGTCGCCGATGAGATCCGAGGGAAGTCGAAAGACCCTGAATTGGGTGTAAGTACGCTGCGTGGCCAGCATGTGGACAATCGGGAGTGGCTCGCGGATCCGGCTGCGCCAGCCATCGTCGTCGGTACCGTTGATATGATCGGCTCGCGGATTCTTTTCTCTGGTTATGGTGTATCGCTTAAGATGCGGCCCTATCACGCGGGCTTGCTTGGTGCGGACACGCTCGTCGTGCTCGACGAGGCGCATCTGGTTCCGCCGTTCGAGAACCTTCTTCGCAAAATTGCATCGGATACTCGTCTCTTCGGCTCGCGAGACAAAGCCTTGCGGCAACTCGTTCCTCGCTTTCGTTTGCTGACTTTGTCGGCTACCGCGCGCGCCGCGCACTCGAACGAGAAAGAACCATTCGGTCTGACGCCGGCGGACCTCGAGCATCCCGTTGTGAGGCGCCGCCTCGATGCGGAGAAAAAGCTGGAACTCAAGCCCCTGCCGGAGAAAGCGCAGCTACCCGAGGCTTTAGCCGATCAGGCTTGGTCTCTTACCGAAAACGGCAAGGCCGCGGCTCGCGTGGTCGTCTTCTGCGACAAGCCGCAAGACGCCGAGAAGGCGAAGCAATCTATCGACAAGCTCGCGAAAGGCAACAGGAAGCAGGGCATCCCATCGACACCGGTAGCGACCGAGTTGTTTGTCGGCGGCCGGCGGATATACGAGCGGGAAGAGGCTGCAAAATGGCTGGGGAAGCATGGCTTCCTCGCCGGAAAGGGTGCCGAACCGGTCGTTCCACAGCCTCCGTCGCAGGGGCGGCTGTGGGGGCAAGAAGCGGAGACGGAATGCCCCGCCTTTGTTTTTGCGACCTCCGCCGGAGAAGTGGGCGTCGATCTGGACGCGGACCACATGGTATGCGCCCCGGTCGCCTGGGAGCGCATGGTTCAACGGCTGGGGCGGGTCAATCGCCGCGGCGGCGACGGGCGCAGCGCAAGCGTAGTCGTCGTGCATGAGCAAATAGAAAAACCGGAAAAAGCGCTGCGGAAGGCGCCGGGCGATCGAACGGCCAAGGAAAAGAAAGAGGTAACGCGCTATGAGCAGTGGTCTGTGAGATTGAGAGCAATCGAGATCCTGCCCCGCCGTAACGGATGCTTCGATGCAAGCACCGGGGCTATCCGCGCGCTCACGAGCCAAGCCGAGGTTAACCCAAGTCTAAAGAAAACCCTCGATGCCGCAACAACGCCGGACCCGCTGCAACCGGAGCTCTCACGGGCGTTGATCGACGCCTGGTCCATGACTTCGCTGGAAGAACATACCGGACGGCCCGACGTTCAACCTTGGCTCCGAGGTTGGGTTGACGATCCGCCGCAAACCGCCGTTGTCTGGCGGAAGCATCTACCCATAAGAATCGGCGAATGGCCCGCCTCCAAGAAAACCAAGAAGGAAATCGAGGATTATTTCGAGGCGGTCCCGCCGCATCGAAGCGAAAAGCTCGAAACGGAAACGGAGCGCGCCGCGCTATGGTTGTTCGCTCGCGCCGAGACCCTGCTGAAGTCCGCGAACGGCGACGCGGAAACCGCACCCGATACCGTGGCGGCCATCGCGCTCAGCGCCTCCGGCAAAGTGCGGAGTATCTTCCGGTTGAAGGATATTGACCTTTCACAGAGCGACGCCAAGGCCAAAAAGACGAAGAAAGACGAGGTGAGCGCAGATCTCGCCGGTTCGATGCTTGTTGTCGACGCGAGAATGGCGGGGCTGCAAGACGGACGCCTCGACGACAAAGCCAAAGATTCGCCGCGTACCGCGGACGACGGTCAGCCGTGGATTCCAACTAAGGACAAGACCCCCGTTATCCGGTTCCAGGTGCGAAAAACCGACGATGCGGCTGCCGAACGTCCTTACGGGAGCGAATGGCCGCCAAGCTTCCGTTTCGCTACCGAATTATCCCTCGATGGCGAGGAACGGCAGTGGTTGACCGTGTACAAATGGTGCCACGACTCATCGGCGGAAGACGACCGAGCGGTAGGACCTCAAGAGCAATCGCTGGAAGAACATCAACAATGGGCGGAGGAACGAGCTCGAAAAATCGCGGAACGACTCGGCATCCCCTCGGACTACGCCGAAATGTTGGCTGCTGCCGCCCGGATACACGACGAGGGCAAGCAAGCCAAACGATGGCAACGTGCCTTCAACGCTCCGGAAGATGGCATCTACGCTAAGACTCTCGGCCCGATTCAGCAGTCACTGCTCGGCGGCTACCGTCACGAATTTGGATCGTTTCTCGCAGCGGAAGGCAATGGGCGACTCTCCGGATTGTCCCCCGACCTACGCGACCTCGCGCTGCACTCGATCGCGGCCCATCACGGTTTCGCGCGGCCGTCGATTCGGGTTGACGGTTGCGACGACACTCCGCCGTCGGTGTTGGAAGAAATGGCGAGGGACGTCGCGCTGCGGTTCGCGCGGCTTCAGCAACGCTGGGGGCCTTGGGGACTCGCTTGGTGGGAGTCGCTGCTGCGCGCGGCGGACCAGCAAGCCTCTCGTGACAACAAGGACAAGACAGCCGACCGGGAGGGTGCGTGATGTCCGCATCCTCCATCCCCGTGGATCTCTTCAATCCCGGCCAGGTATTCGCCTGTATGGGGTTCTTGGAAGCCGCCGACGTGTTGTGCGGCGACGCCGAGGGCGGGTTCGATTGGAGCGATCCGGCTGACGTTCGCTTTTGCCTGCGGGCGAAAGGCGGGGGAAATCCCATCGAATGCGTCTTGCAGTTCTTGGCGGAAGCCAAGGTACACTCGATTGCGCCGGCAGGGTCGGCGCTCAAAACTAAAAAGTGGAACGTGCCGACAAAAGACCGGAACATTGAGTTTCCATTTCCCCCGCCGTCTAGCCCGGCGACCCTCCCTGCTGTATTAGAGGCGCCGCGTGGCGCAGGAAAGGCTGAGGCACCCAAACTCGTTATCAATCATTGGGGTGAAGTGCGAAAAAAGACATCCCGCGACAACGTCAAGTTTTGGGCAGGTTCAGGAGGGTATCCAGGCGCCGCACTGGCTCGCGATGCCCTCGACTCGATTCGAGTTGAGTGCAGCCGGATTGCATCGAACCCCTTTGCTTTCTCTAGGCCGCAAAGTAATAGCTTCCGGTTCGATTGGCGCAGGGATTATATAGCCCGGGATATTGGTTTCTCGCTTAACAATCACGCCAAGGGAACTTTTATGCCAATGGGCTTTCCGGTTGTCGAGATCATGGCGGCAATCGGAATGACAAACGCGCGCCCGAAGGCTCTATCGAAGCTTAAATACCGTTACGCAGTTGCGAGTATTCTTGATGACCGCAAGTTGCTCGATATTTCTCTACTGAGGGCTGTACTTGGCGGAGCAGAACTACCATTTTTACGAAGGACTTTTCGAATGCATCTCAACTGGCCCGGAAAAGAGGGACAAGCACGCTGCATTACAAATGTGACGGAGGAGACCATCTGATGAACCAAGTAGAATCGAACCAACAGCCAGATTCTACGGGACCGACAACCGTAGATGACAGTATTCTCGACAAATGGGCCACCGATCCTAACGGGGCCCCTGTCGCTCTGCATATAAAGCAGAAACTGCTTCCCGTGGAATTTTTGGATGAAAAGACGGACATCGTCGTTTACCCGCCTACCTATGCCAACATCGGCTACAACATCGACACGCTTTCCGACGGGACCAAGGTGGCGCTCATTGACAGTGTCGGTTCGCAGGCAAACCGCATGGAGCCGATTTTCAAGGCGCCGCCGGACGGCTTGCCCGAAAATCCGCTCGCCGGCCTTGTTCCTCAAATAGAGATCGTTCTCCCATCCCAAGAAAGACGCTCAATCCTCGATCTTGCGCACCGCGGCACCGATGCCGTCGTGATGTCTTCGCCGACGCTTGCAGAAAAGATCAGCGAAGCTTTCGATACATTGCGGAAAACGGGAGATTGTGGCCCTCTCTGCGCCCTCGCGCCCACTTCGCTTGTCTTCGGCGTGTGGGATTCGAGAGGCGACAGCGGCGAGAAACGTCCTCGCTTGGTGCGCGCCGTGATCCGTGCCTGGAATGTCGATGTACTCCACGCGGCGGCCCAGTTCAACTCGGTCTGGAAACTGCTGGAAGAAGATCAGCAAAAAGCATTGGAAAAAGAAGCAAAAGCCCAAAAAAAGAAACTCTCAGTGCAGGGCTTGGCAGATGCCCCGGCTGTATTCAGAAAAACTAAAATTCCTGAATATCGCGAAGACGGATCCCCGAATCCCGAGGCGCGAGTTCTCGGCGGCGTTCTCGTGCGATGCCGAATTGAACGTGAGGTCACGGTCAATCTTGTCGCTCTGCGGGGCTTGCGCGGCAAGGACCCCGCAGCGACCCAGTGCATCCGAAAGTACCTTTTGGGTCTCTCGTTGTTGGCTGCGACAACGAATATCGATCTTTTCCTGCGCGAAGGCTGCAACCTGCGATACACGGAAGAAGATGAATGGTACGAAGTTCCTCGTCGAGGCGAGCCGCAACGCGCGAATCTTGGGTCATCCGAATCGAAAACGCTGATTAAGCAATACGCAACAGGCGCTTACAAAGCTTTTCAAAACCTTTTCGATGCACTGCCCCCAGAAGATGCTTATAAAGTTTTTTGGGACTTTTTGAAGGCGCCGTCCGGCTTGGAACACAAATTCGACATCAAAGAGGCAAAGAAGCTCCTTGTAAAGAAAGCCGACGCAGATTCTGAATGATGATCGATCGATGCCGCGCATACTTCTGATCTCCGTACGTCTCCATGAGGGCCGTTACCACGGCGAGGGGGACAACCCGCCTTCCCCGGCCAGGCTGTTTCAGGCCCTGACAGCCGCCGCGGGGCTTGGCGGGCCGTTGTGCGCAGACGAGAAAAATGCTCTCAACTGGCTCGAAAGACTCGACCCGCCGGTGATTGCATCGCCCCGCTTGACGAAGGGCCAGTCCTTCAAGAACTACTTGCCGAGCAATGACCTGGACGCCAAGGGTGGCGACCATCGCCGTATCGCGAGCATCCGCGGCGACGTCAAGACAATCCGGCCATTGTTGCTTGATGCGCGCATGCCCTTTCTTTATGCCTGGATATTCGAAATGGAAGAAAGCGGCCGGCGCCATGCAAGCACAATTTGCGCGCTTGCGGAGAAGCTATATCAATTCGGGCGCGGCGTGGACATGGCTTGGGCGTGGGGAGAGGAATTAGACGACAAAACCGAGCTTGAGCGGCGGTTGGCAAGCTATCCCGGCCTCGTTCATCGGCCGTTGGCCGGCGGCGGTCGGCCACTGCGGTGTCCGAGCCTGGGAACGCTGGACAGTCTCGTGAACCGTTACGCAGCCAATGCGAAACGGTTTCAGGTTGCCCAGGTGAGACGCAAGGATGTGCGGAACTTCTTGAAGCCGCCGAGAGCGCGGTTTGTGCAGGGACACTACGACAGCCCGCCGAAACGAACGATATACGAGCTTCGCGAGCGCGGCCCCGATGCGCCTTTTGCGGTCTGGCCCCTGGAGCGCACCGCCAAGTTGGTCGAGACGTTGCGCGATGTGTCGGCAGCGCGGTTACGCGACGCTCTGCCTGCAAAGGCCCACGATATCGAGTGCGTCCTGATAGGACGCAAGGCGAACGGAGCTGACGACGGGCCGACAACACAGAGAGTCAGAATCGTACCCTTGCCGTCGATCGGGCATCATCACGCCGACCAAGAAATTCGTCGTGTGCTGGTGGAGGTTCCCGCCGGCGGTCCGCTTCGCAGCGACGATGTAAATTGGGCGTTCGATGGCATTGAAATTGACAGCTTGACCGGCGGCAAGCCTCTTGACGTGACGCCGACCGAAGCCGAAGACATGCTGAAGCACTACGGAGTCAATGACCGCTTCCGCGTCTGGCGTACCATGACCCCGGCTGCCTTGCCCGAGTCCGCACGAAGACGGCGAATCGATCCGGAACCCGCTTCCCAAGAGGTAAAAGCCGGCGCGGAACGCGGCACCGAACAGCAACGCGCTGCAGGCGCCGTCTTCCATGCTCTTCGGCATACTCGAGTGAGGTGCCGCCCCGAAGAGATTCGGGTTCAGCGCGAGCCGTTCGAAGCTCATGGCCGGCGGGTGGAAGCGTTCGCTCCAGGCACTCGCTTTGCCAAAGAACAGCTCTGGCATGTCGAGATTCGTTTCAACGAGCCGGTTGCAGGGCCGCTGGCGATTGGAGACGGCCGCTTTCTGGGCCTTGGCGTGATGGCGCCGGTGCGGCAACGAACACAGGGCGTCCATGCGTTTACGGTTGAGGGCGAACTCGCTGCGAACGCGCAGCCGGGCGATCTGGCGCGAGCGCTTCGCCGCGCCGTGATGGCAAGGGTTCAACAGGAACTCGGTAAAAATCGAAGGTTGTCTGCCTTTTTCACGGGCCACGAGTTTGACGGGACAGCCGCGCGAAGCGAAACGCAGCCGCATCTGTCGTTTTTGTTCGATCCCAAGCAAACGCGGCTCATGGTCGTCGCGCCGCATCTCATCGAACGGCGGCCCCCAACTGCAAGAGAGAAGCAAAATCTGGCAACTCTCGATAGGGCGATGTCCGATTTTTGCGAGTTGCGGGCGGGTTCGGCGGGATGCTTGACTCTCGTTGCGACTTCCATCGATTTCGACTCCGATCCCCTTTTTGCCCCTTCCCGTATTTGGACAAGCGTAACTTCCTATCGAGCTACGCGCCATAAAAAACGAGTAGGCGCGGCGGAGGCGCTCTCAGCCGACCTGCGGACGGAATGCCGGCGCCGAAGGTTTCCCGTGCCGCGGGTGACGCCGATTGAGATGCGAGGCGTACCCGGAGTCGGGTTGGTCGCCGACATGAAATTAGAATTCAACGTGGCCGTTACCGGGCCTATGGTTCTCGGCAGAAGCCGTCATCTTGGCGGCGGGCTGTTCGAAGGCTCGCCTGAATAGCGTGAGCGAACCCCATGCGCAACTCCTGCATCGTCAGCTATGACGTCGCCGATCCGAAGCGCTTGCGGCAGGTTTTCAAGACGATGGGGGCTTGGGGTGATCACTTGCAGTTCTCGGTCTTCGAGCACCAACTCACGCGAATGGACGTGGTGCGCTTGCGGGCGGAGCTGGCCGACATCGTTCATCACGATGGAGATCAAGTCGACAAAATGGCGCAGCGTGACGGCATTTTGTGGCAGCCCATACCCGAAGGCCACTGACCGCGCCGGCGAAGTGTGACCCGCGTCATCAAGAATAGTAAGCTGGACAGGCTTTCGAATCCTGCTGGCGCCGGAGCGCCCGGGGATGGCAAATGTTGTCTCAGGTGTGACTATTTTTGATTAGGAAGCTCTGAACACCACCATACTCGAACGAGTAGAGAACCATGGGACTTTTCAGTATAGGGTGTTTACTTGAGAATCAGCAGGACAGAACTCGTTCGGTGCGAGTGCGCAAGGTCATGGTCGACACGGGAAGTGAATTGACGTGGATAAATCAAAAACACCTTGAGAAGGTCGGCATCGAACCAGAAAAAAAAGATATACGTTTTGTCATGGCCAATAGACAGGAAATCACCCGCTCGATCGGATTCGCCATTATTCATGTCGGCAAGGAATTCACCACGGACGAAGTTGTTTTTGCTCAAAAAGTAGACCTTCAGTTGCTCGGCGCGCGTACACTGGACGGGCTGAATTTGAAAGTAGATTCTCGAAACAGAACACTGGTTGCAGCGGGCCCGGTTGTTGCTGCCGATAATGTGAAAGCCGCGGGGCTTCCTGCGTTCGGCCAACTCGGCGTGGATATAGCCAAGCTCAATTCCTTTGCAAAGCGAGCTGCCCGTAAGAAACCGCCGTTAGCTTCATGCGCAACTCCTACATTGTCAGCTATGACATCGCCGACCCCAAGCGACTGAGGCGGGTCTTCAAGACCCTGCGGGGGCCTGGGGGGATCATTTGCAGTTCTCGGTCTTCGAGTGCCAACTCAGGCGCGTGGATCTGGTTCGGTTGCGGGCGGAACTGGATGAAATTATTCATCACGACCAGGACCAGGTTTTGTTCGTCGACCTGGGGCCGGCTGAAGGGCGCGGCGACTGGGTTATCACCGCGCTCGGCAAGCCCTACGTCCACGTCGATGCGCCGTTGATCGTCGTCTAGCAAGCAAAGCCGCTGCGGGACAGGTATGAACGAAGCAGTCTATTTGGCTTGTGATTTTTCTGGAATCCAGCGTTACGTGCTGGCAGTAAAGATCGCAGGCAAAGCTCAGGCGAAGCGCTTGCGAGCCCGATCGTTCCGGGTCGAGTTGTTCGAGCGGGCCGCACTCTGGACGGTAAGAGATCGTTTGGATATTGCTCCCGAGAACTATGATGTCCTGGTTATCGGAGGGGGCGGCTTTCAGGTGAAGCTCCCGCCCGGGACAGATACGGATCGGCTCGAACAGATCAACTCCGAGCTGCAACGCAAGCTGTGGGACGAGACCGGGGGCGAGCTCCAGTTCTCGATGGCATGGGCCGAAACCTATCATGAGTCCCGCCGTCGTCTGGAAGATCGCAAGCGCCGCGCAGGAGCGACCATATTGCAAAGCGGCGGCTCCTGGAACCCCGATCGCCTGAGTCGGCCAACGCTTGATAGGCCGTGTGAAATCTGCCAACAATTTCCGGGACAGGAATGGAAGCAGGAAGAAGATGAAAGGGTTCTCCATTGCGAAAGCTGTCTGAAGGCCCGCAAACTGGGCGAGAATCTTACGCTGTGGGAGTGGATGCGCCCCGCCCCCGGCGGCCTAGTGACTGCGCTGGGCGTTGACTTCACACCAAGCGACAACAGTCATCCCGAATCCTTTCACGCCGCACGCTGGGTACCCCACAACAGAGGCCAACCGCTGACGTTCGAGGACATCGCTGAGCAGTCGGCCGGAGTCCGCAGGCTGGCAGTGTTGAAAGCTGACGTGGACGACATGGGCATGAAAGTCGGAAAGATGGTCGGCGATGGTGCATCGGACGCCCGGCTTCGCTGGTTGCGGTCTTTCAATCGTGACCTGGGCAGGTTCTTCGGGGAGGCGGTGCAGGAACTGCTGGAACGCTCATGGCCTTCAATATACACCCTCTACTCCGGTGGCGATGACCTGCTGATGGTCGGTCCCTGGAAACATCGTCCTGGACTTCGTCGGAGAACTGAGAAGAGAATTCAAGGACGGTGCGGGAGGCGAGTATAATCTGACCTTCAGCGCCGGAATCGCCCTCACCCCCTACCGTGTGCCGATTCGTCACGCGGTCGAGCGCGCTGACAAACTGGAGGAGAGGGCCAAGGATCATCCGTGCAAGAACCGCTGCGCCGCGCTGGATACGGATTGGGGTTGGGACCGGCATGGAGTCGTGATAGGCGACGGCAAGCGGCTGGCGAAATGGGTTGAAGCCGGCGTGGCGCCTCGCTCGCTGCTGCACCGCCTGCTGACTCTTGCCGAGAGTAACGAACTGGCAGAGAAGGCAATGCGGGCGGCGCGCTGGGCTTACCAGATCCAGCGCAACGTGCCCTGGAGTCGAAACGAGCGTCCACAGACCACCGAACTTCGCCGCTGGGCCGTCGATGTGCTTGAATATCTTGAATATAGGGAAGAGTATGCGGAAAAAGATGAGCAGCGCGTGAATGAAGCCGCCGCAAGTCTCCGGTACGCCTTGCTGGCAACACGAACGGGAAAGGAAAGGCGCAATGGCTAGAATGGAGGATGCCATGAAAAAGGCGGGATTTCGTTCTAAACGCTCGCAGCAGCGTGGCCGCGGCGGCAGTCAGAGCGGTCCGCCAAGGCAATTTCCAGATTCTTATTTCGGAACTGATGAACAGGGCCGAAGCTATCTTCAACCCGACTTCGTCTCCAAAAGAAACGTCGATCCCTTGGCGGAGCGTTTGGGGAGAGATGCCAATCCCAAGCTCACCACCGGCCAGATGCGCCGTTTCTTCAACCACTGTCGCGAGATCGAACGCCGCTTGAAGGTTGAGGGTGAAAGTTGGGAGCAGGTGTCCGCCCGCTTCGAGTCGCTCAGTTATCACGCCCAGAACGCAAAGTCGGCGGGCAAGATCCCGCAAGGATTCCAAGACTTCATCGACCGGCAAACCGGCGCAGCCGCAAGAAGAGGTCTGCGCTCCAACGAGCGCGTCGCAGGGGGCGCAGAGTTCAAGATGCAAATCGTTCTACAGGTCTTCGATCTTGACAGTCAATTCTCATACACGGACCACAACGACAACTTGCATCGGGGCGATGAGGCCCTTCAGGCAGTCGTCGCCGACGGCTTGAAGCTGGTGCAGAGGACGGGTCTGGGCGGCGGTACCAGCCGCGGATCTGGCGCAGTGAGTTTCCACGACTTCACAATGGACGGTCAGCCATGGACACTTTGGTCCGCCTGAAGCTGAAGCCCCTCGGGGTCTGGACCACGCCCTGGCAGGCCGATTCGCTCCTCGGCGCTCTGGCGAACACATGGGCGAGAGAGCATGGCCCGGACGCGCTCCGGCGAGACTTCCTGGGTCCGTGGCTCGACCGCGAGCCGCTCTTCGTCATCTCCGACGCTTTTCCGGGTGATTCACTGCCGGTGCCGGCGAGTCTCCCGTTGTGGTGGGATTGGCCTCCAGAGAAGCGCAAGGACGTCAAGAAGCACCGCTGGGTGTCTCCTGCCGACTTCGCGGCAATGCAGCGGGGAGCCAAGCCAACCCTGAAGGATTCCCCGCCAATCTCCATCCGCACTCATGTTCGCCTGCGCAACACTATATCCCGCGCCACCGCCACCACTGGCGAGGGCGGAGAACTCTTCGAAGTTCCCTTTTCGAATCTCAGTGAGCCCAACGGCAACTTGACCCTTTTCGCTCGGGCTTCCAGCGGCGGTATGCAGATTCTGAAGCAGTCTCTGGAAATGCTGGGACAAACCGGCTACGGCACCGATGCATCTGTCGGGCACGGCGGCTTCGAGCTGGACGACGGTCCAACGCCTTGCCCCGAGTTGGATGATGTCCCTGGAGCTGACGGGTTCATATCGCTCTCGACTTTCCAGCCGGCGGCCACTGACCCAACGGAGGGCTTCTGGCGACTCTTCGTCAAGTACGGAAAGCTGGCCCCTGATTTTCACCACATCGCCCTCTTCAAGCGCCCTCAGGTCATGCTGGAAGCAGGCGCCTGCTTCCACACGGGGGAATCTCCGAGGTCGTTCTACGGCGGCCCGATCGGACCGGAACGGCTGCTCAGCGAAAACGCCCGGGAGTCCCTCGCGGCTCAGGGTGTCCGTCCGGTCCAGGCGGCTTTCGGGCTTGCGGTCCCCATGATCTGGAAAAAGGGAAGTTGACCCATGAGCCTGCGTGGACTGATCGCTACTGTCGGAGGTTCACCCATGCCAGTAGTAGAGTCTCTGGTTAAGGGAGAGCCGCCTTACGTTCTGTTCGTGTTTTCTGGCGGTCGCGATGGTTCCGAGGGTCAGGTGGACGAACGGATAATGCCCGAATTGAAGAAGAGGTTGCCGGATTACCATCCCCAACACGAATTTCTGGTAGTCTCTGATCACCAGAACATCGGGACGTGCTACCAGGAGATTCGGACCGGCGTAGGGGGGTGGCTCCGCCGTCGCAGACTGGATCCGGAAGAGGTTTACATCGATTTTACCGGTGCTACCAAGGCAATGTCGGCAGGGCTCACACTGGCTGCGATTGAGGACTTCAGCCAATTCAGATATGTGGGCGGCTCCGAACGCACCAAGGATGGCCTCGGCACAGTCATTACCGGATCCGAAAAAATCGTCGAAATCCAAAACCCCTGGGACACATACGCCGTGCGCGAACTCGAGCGCGCGGACTGGTTGTTAAAGGGATTTCACGCCGATGCCGCCGCTGAGGTTCTCGAAGAAGCCGCCCAAAGGTGTGGTCCGGATCTGAAAGCGCGCTTGCAGGCATACGCTGGTCTGGCCGAATCACTCGGACGACTCGACCGATTTGACTTCAGGGCGAACGAGCAGTTCTCTCGTTGGCTTCAGAAACTGGAACTCTTGCTCGACCACTCCCTCTGCGAAAATCTGAAATCTCTTCGGGATCATTGGGAGAACGTCAGGGATCAGGTGAAAGACAGTAATAAGACCCCCGGGCGAGAAACTCTGCTGGAACTTCTTGCGAACGCCGATCGCCGGGCGAAGCAGTCGCGCTTCGACGATGCCGTCGGCAGGCTTTATCGCGCCGTCGAGCTGCGCGGTCAGCAACTCGTGAAGCAAGCGTTTGGCGCTGAGCTGGGCAAGGTTGCGATTACATGTTTTCCGGCTGGTCGTCGGGAAGAGGTCATCAACAAACTTGGCCCGCCCGAGGGCGGTCTGTATAAACTGGGTATTCGTAAGCTGTTTGAGGCTTTGGAATTCAGCCAGGACAAAGCGCCTCGTGAACAAGCTCGCGTCTACGACTTGCTCAAGAACCACCTGCAGAAACGGAACAACTCGCTGCTGGCTCACGGATTGCAGTCCGTCAAGAAAGAAGCTTTCGATTTATTTTGGAGATCAGCGCTCTCAGCTCTCCATCTTTGCGACGCTGACATTCCGCGCTGGCCGCAACTGGAGCTGAAGCTGCCTTGATCGTTGTCTAATGGAGGCGGAAACCGCAATGAGCGCGCAGCCTGCTCGAGAGATCGAATCATTCCGTCGGTCTTTGCCCGACTATCTCTCGGCTCGCAAGATCAACCAGTATGTTTATTGCCCTCGACTGTTCTATTTCGAGCAGGTTGAGGGAATCTTCGTGCATAACGAGCACACTGTCGAAGGGGCTGCCCAGCACAGGCGCGTCGACAAGGAAGGCAAATCGGCGCCCCAGCCGGGTGAAGAGTCCGGGGAGCCGGTCGTGGTTCGCTCGATCACGCTCTCGTCCGAAACACATCGCGTCATCGCCAAGCTCGACCTGGCGGAGTTCGCCGATGGCCGCGCTACGCCGGTGGACTACAAACACGGTCGTCCCATGGCGTCCGAGGAAGGTGTGGAAGCCTGGCCCGGCGACCGCGTTCAAATGGCCGTCCAGGCGCTGGTGTTGCGCGCCAACGGCTATGGTTGCGACGAGGGAGTCATTTTCTATCAGAAGACGCGGCAGAGGGTGCGTGTTCCGTTTGACGACGAAACAATCGCCGAAGCGGAGCGAGCCATCGCGGATGCCTGGGAGACGGCCGCAGCGACCGCAATTCCTCCGCCGCTGGTCGACTCCCCCAAGTGTCCCGGTTGCTCTCTGGTGGGCATCTGCATGCCGGATGAGACTTGGCGTCTGCGATCTCAGGCCGTGGACAATAGCTTCGTGCAGCTTGAGTTATTCGAGGATGCTCAAGAGACTCCGAAGAAGGTGACAAGGCTGCTGGTGGCGCCGCGAAGCGACCTGCGACCTCTCTACCTGAACTCGCAAGGGCTGCGGGTGGGCAAGACCGGCGGCGTGCTCCGAATCAAGGAGCGCGACAAGGTGGTTCAGGAAGCACGCATCAACGAGATCTGCCAAGTCAACGTGATGGGCGGCATCCAAGTCAGCACGCAGGGCCGTGCAAGCGCTGTGTCAGGCGGAAAGGCCCATCTGCTACTTTTCTCAAAGTGGCTGGTTCTATGGCGTTACGACCGGGCTGAACACGAAGAACGTCTTCTTGCGGAAGGCGCAGTTCCGACTCTCGGACGAGGCTTGGTACTGCCTGCGGTTGGCCAGAAAGCTCGTGGCAGGCAAGATTCGCAATCAGCGGACGATGTTGCTGCGCAATCATGTCGAGCCACCGAAGGGGGAGTTGCGGGAGCTCAAGTGGTTGGTAGGCCGCTCCGAGACAGCGGGTTCGCTCGAAGAGTTGCTGGGCATCGAGGGCTTGGCCGCTCGGATCTATTTCGGGCTGTTCGCCGGCATGTTGAAGCGCAACCGTCAGTGGGATGGCCCGCCCGCCTGTGCGGGGCGCGCCGCCAGGTCGGCATTGAGCTTTGACTTTCAAGCACGGAATCGACGGCCGCCGCGTGACCCGGTCAACGCCCTGTTGTCGCTCGGCTACAGCCTCCTGACCAAAGACCTTACAGTCGCTTGCTACGCCGTTGGCTTTGATCCCATGATTGGTTTCTACCATCGGCCCCGTCATGGCCGGCCGGCTCTGGCGCTGGATCTGATGGAGCCGCTGCGCCCTTTGGTCGCCGACTCGGCCGTGCTGAGCGCCGTGAACACCAGGATGATTTCCGAACGGGACTTCGTGAGGGCAGGGCGAGCGGTCGCCTTGACGGCCGCAGGACGAAAGGGTTTCTTCCGAGCCTATGAATCTCGGATGGACACGCTGGTGACGCATCCCCTCTTCGACTACCGTGTCAGTTATCGGCGGTTGCTCGAAATTCAAGCGCGACTCCTGGCCAAGTCGCTGGAGGGCGAGTTGAACGAGTATCAGGTCTTTGTGACACGCTGAAGGCTTCGGCCCGAGCTCAGCCAATGGTTGCGAGTGGCCAAGCGGCGCGGGAAACCCCGAAGACGCTCGCAACGGCCAAAATAGAGTGTTTTTCAGTGAGATGAGCGCTAGAATGAGCAAGGAATGGTTGGAATTCTTGTGTTGGGGATGTCGTCGCTCGCATCCGTACCGCCAGATCTTTGACAAGAAAATAGTTAACGTGCCCGCCATTTCCGCGGTCGAAAGACCGCGGCCCCATTGAAGCATCCACGGTATAGAGCCCCATCTTAGCCCGACCGGTCTGTTTCCGCGGTCGAAAGACCGCGGCCCCATTGAAGCGGAGCTTCCACTGTCGTTTCAGCCTTGTTTTTCGCACATTTCCGCGGTCGAAAGACCGCGGCCCCATGGAAGCACCTTCTTTAGGAATTGCCCGGAACACGATCCCATCTTATTTCCGCGGTCGAAAGACCGTGGCTCCATTGAAGCAGGCAATTGCTGGACGAGGTTCGCGAACGTTTGCTGTGATCGGGCAATTTCCGTGATCTAGTGATCACGACCCCATTTGAAGCCGCACATCTCATAAGGTGGCTGGGAGGTTGCGTAGTTCAGGTCAACATGGTATATCCGACCATAATGACCCATAGGTCAAATCGAGTCTAAGGAGGTGCATCTTGGCCACGAGGGTTAGCGCGGCGCAAGCAAAGGCTGGTCTTTCGGCACTCATGTCCCAAGTAGCTTATGGAGGCCGGCACATCATCATCGAGCGCAAAGGCAAGTCTCTTGCTGCGCTGGTGAGCGTCGATGACCTCGAACTGATAGAGCGGAAGCGGGCAGCCTCTACCCGAGCCTATGGAGCGCTGGCTCTGGTTGGCGCTTGGAGGGAAGTGGGAGATCAGGATATAGACTCTCTGATCGCAGACCTCTATGTTCAACGAGAGGGAGACACTGGCCGTTACGTGGAGCTTAAAGACTGATGTACTTGCTGGATACCGATATCCTGAGCCATCTCATCAAGCGTTCTCCCTCAGCTGCCTTGATTTCGAAACTAGTCGCTGTTCCTGCGGAGCACCAATTCAGCTCAAGTATCATACTTGGAGAGCTGGTCTATGGCGCGCACCGGCCGGGCCCGCGATCAACTGCCTTGCTGAGTCAGATTGAAACAAGGCTTATACCCAACCTGTCGATACTCCCCTTCAATGCCTCTGCTGCAAGGCGTTACGGGTGAAGTGAGAGCTCTGTTGGAGCGGCAGGGAACGCCGGTGGGTGATGCAGATCTACGTATCGCTGCCATTGCGCTGGTTCGGAATCTCATCATAGTCACAGCCAACACCCGACACTTCCAGCGGGTCCCCGGCCTACCTGTGGAGAATTGGCTGTCGTAAGCTACCATGGCGCGCGTCTGCCTACTGGCAAGGCAGGTCTGGGGGAGGTAGAGCCTTCCAGCCGGACAGTCTATAGGTCGTGATGCGCCGACATGGAAATCTTGGCCTAAGGAGGCGCTCGTGAGACCAGAACATCAAGGCATACTGATATCCTGTCGGTCCCGTTCATCCATGTGAATTCGCTCTTAAATCTCCGGGATGGCCAAACCGACTGCGCCCGGCTGCGACATTGACGCCTCCGGGTAGTAGCGCTGAATCAGGTCGGCCGCAATTCGGGCTCGGCGCACCCGTTCTTTGGAAAGAGCAATGGCAGTGGGTTCGATGTGAGTTCCACTGGGATAGATATCGGGGGAGTTGCGAAGACCCAGCTTGACATAGACGGGTGAGAGTAACCGGATGAATTCAGGGATCTCAAAGTGCCGGACGAACCCTCCGAAATTGTCCGGAGTCTCCACGTAGAGATCCAGTGGCAGCGAAACAGCCTCCCGGATGGATGCTAACAGGGGCAGCGGCAAATCGGATGAAACATTGAAAGTGTCACCCCCGAAGTCTTCGAGAATCTTGACGGAAACCGGATTGGTAGCGCTGAGCTGGACAGAGATCTTGACCACCAGGTTGGCGGGCAATTTCCCGGACTGCTTCAATTGATTCACCAGCCAGAGCAGTCCCAAGTCGGCCACCAGAATCCCGCGCAATCCCAATTCACATCCCCGTTTGATGTCCTCCACGGCGTAAACGACTTGATCCATTCCCCGCAATCCCAGGCCGATGTTTTTGCCGGCAGCCGTCAGGGGTTGAGCACCGATGTCGAAGGTGGCGCGCGGTCCCACGAATAGACTGACCTCCATTTGCTGATCCTTAGCCATTTTCAGCATTTCCTTGATTTCGTCGTCGGTCATGAGCATGATCCCACTGCCTTGACTGACACGGTGAATCGTCAGCCGGTACCGGCGAGCTTCGTCGATGACTGTTTTCAAACAGCGCGGGGCCTTCGACGCTGGGAATTTCGAAGCGATATTGAGCCCCGTCCGGGAATCGCTTGCCAGTACTCTTGAGCGGATAGCTGTCCCCCGAAGGGAATCCGAGCTGTTTCACGAAATCGCGAGTTTCCTTCATGTTCGTTCCTTTCCAGTCAGATCCAGCGGTTTGAAATGGCCACTTGGGATGGCGGGACCCGATTCTGTTTCAAGATCCAGCTGGATTCCGAGTTGAGTTCTGTAACGGCAATCCAAGGTTGGTATTCAGCTTCAGCAGGGCGACAGAGACTCGCATCGGGCTCGCTTAACGGTGCCGGCTCCGGACGAGCTGCGGGATCACGCAATCCCCTGGTTTTCCTGACAGTGTTTCTTGAATGGCGAACGTTGCCGATGAACTTAACGGTTTATCCTGCTTGGTCGGCGGTCGGCGAGCCGCCGGACTTTTCTTCCTGAAGTCTTTCCCAGATATGCTCCCGCACCCACTTGGGGTCCCACCACTCGGTTGGATTGACAGGGATTCCGTGCAAGAAAAGACCGAAGTGAAGATGGTCGCCGGCTGCCAAGCCAGTGGCGCCGCTGCGACCTAGCACTTGGCCCTTCTTTATTCGTTCTCCCGGTTGCACGGCAATGGAGCTGAGGTGTCCATAGAGGGACAATAGTCCACAACCATGGTCGAGCAGGATCGTGTTTCCATAAATCCCCAGCCGGTCTGCGTAGCGCACCACACCGTCATTGGACGCCTCTATCGGGTAGTGTTCGACCACCGACAGATCGAAGCCGACATGATCCTGCTGGTCGATCTCTCTGCCTTGATAAAAATAGGTCCGATGATCGGCGAAGAGAGATTCCACCTTGGACCGGCTGAGTTGCGAAAATGCCTCGGTCCAAAGAAGTTGCGCCTCCGATTGGCTCGATATTTCTTTGATCTTCTGGTGGTTGTCATGCCTGAGCCGACCGTTGATCTGGAGGAAGTCTTTTAGCAAGTCGTCCTGGCTGGAAAGCTGTGGGTTGTGATTGAGGATGGCGGGAACGACTTGCTGCAAGAAGGCTTGGCTGATCCTGATCTTTCGCTGCCGGAACTTCTTGGGAAAAAGCTTGTGCCAGAAGCGGGTCTCCGACTGGTTCCCGGCTGCGTCTCTGGCCACCAGCTTCATTTCCGGATTGGGATCCGAATTGTAGCGGTAGGCAAAAATGGAGAATTGAATCCGCTTGTCGGGCAGATTGGCCGGATAGCCAGGGAAAAAGTCGGGACCCACTTGAACTCCGGAGACCTCGGCGTCCTCTCCCACTCGGTAGAGAATACACTCCGAGCCCCCTTGATGGATGTAATGCTGTCCCGAGACGACATTGAGGCTGGGGGCACGGACATCAAAAATGAAGTCCCGTTGCAGCAGCGTCCGGCTGCCCCCGAAGAACCTGCGAAACGAGTGGTCTTGAGCGCTTATCGACAGACGGGCGGGGCCCTTCTCGAATCTGGTAATTGGCGGTGATCAACTCACCCAAGTTGAATTGACTCGAGGTCTGCGCGCCGCTTTTCTGAAGCAAAAGCAGCGACGGTCCCGGATACCGCTGATCGACCAGTCGGATGGGTTGACCCTTCACCTCCAGCACGACCGATACCTGTTTCAAGCCGGTCTGCTCGTCGTCGACCCTGAGGTTTAAGGAGGGCTTTTTGCCTAGCGCGGTGAAATTGCGATCGAGGGTTAGGCGAGGAGGCTGTCCCTCCCAGCGACCCAGCGTCAGCGTAAGGATGACCCAGAGGACGAACACCCCCAGGAAAAGCACCAATAAAACCAGGGGTAAGGAAAGGCTGGAGGAAGGTCCGCTTTTGTAGAGTCGATGGGGTGTCATGTCTCAAGTGCTACGCTCCGGCCAATCCTTACCGGAAGCCTTTGAATTATAGCTCGGTCTGATGAATGTCGAAAGAAGTTGGACTTCCCTCATTTTTAAAAAATCCACTGGTTCCGCGGGCCATTCCCATGCAGCCGTGGAACTCGTCGCTTGAGCGAATGGGCCCTGAATTTCAGGGAAAACTCCTGCAAAAGAAGAGGTTGCGCCTTACCGGGGAGGCCACCGGGAGTTTTCCGGCAAGTTCCGGTCTTTCAGGACAGTCACCGATGAGGGGGGCCAGCCTATCTCAGTGTTTTCTTTGCAGCTGGGGTCTGCCTATGGAAATTCGAGTAGAGGGAACGGGCAGTAGTTCCAATAAGCCCTTGACATCAAAGGGAAAAAAGCGCTATAAGTGAGGTTTTTCAGCAACCTCGCCAACCAGACTGGCCTCGCTTCTAGGAGGGCAATAGTCGTTTGAATCCGAGAAGAAAGAAAAAAGTCTTGGTCGTCGGTGATCTGAATGTGGACATCATTGGTACGGGTTTGCAGACCTTCCCCGTGCTGGGACGAGAAATCACGGCTCAGGACATGTGCTTGAGCCTGGGTAGTTCCTCTGCCATCCTGAGTTGTGGACTGGCGAAGTTGGGAGTGCCCATCACGTTTGTCAGCAAGATCGGAAAGGACGATTTTGGAAAGTATTGCTTACAGGCCCTGAAGTCCAACAAGGTCAAGTCGGATGCGATCCTCCAAGATTCGAAGCTTCGTACCGGCCTCACGGTTTCTTTAAATTTTCGAAATGATAAAGCCCGGATTACCTATCCGGGTGCTGCCCCACTCCTGACCTACAAAGATATTCCCCAGAATGTATTTCGCTTGCACGATCATTTACACGTGTCCTCTTTCTTCATGCAGGGGGGGTTGCTCAGTTCCTTCCCCCAGGTGTTCCAGGATGCCAGGAGGACCGGCATGACCACTTCTCTCGATCCCAACAACGACAACAAGAACCAGTGGGATTCCGGAATCTGGAAATGTCTGGAATTCGTCGACGTGCTCATGCTCAATGAAATGGAAGCCATTAACATAGCCCGGGCCAAGAGTGTCAATCGGGCCTTGGAGCTCTTTGCCCAAAAAGTGCCCACGGTGGTGATCAAGTTGGGAGTCAAGGGAGCCATCGCCAAGAGTCGGGGACAGGTCGTTCAACTCCCGGCATTCAAAGTGCGGGCCATTGACGCCACGGGAGCGGGTGACTCTTTTGATGCGGGATTCCTTTTTGGGCAGTTGAATGGCCATGACCTTCGCAAGTCGGTGAACATCGCCAATGCCTGTGGGGCCCTGGCGACTCTGGGCATGGGCGGCACTGTTGCCCAAGGCAATTGGACGGAAGTCCAGAGGTTTCTCCGCAATCACCGCTAATCCGCCCTCCGTCCACTCGGGATGGGCAGCCGGCCATTTCGTCCGTACAAAGCCTGTATCCGTAAGTCGTCGTGGTCACAGGGGTCTTTTCAGGCATCGGCAGAGCCTGGGCCAAGGGACGGTTCAGTTGATTCTCCCGGAAGCCGTCACAGCAACTGGTGCTCAGCAAAGCTGAAGCAATTGTTCCCACCAATGATGATGTGATCGAGGAGTGAGATATCCATCAGGTCACAGGGCCCTGCTGCAACTCTCGGGTCATCTGACGATCATCGGAGCTGGGTTCCGGATTGCCTGAAGGATGGTTGTGGACGGCCACTATGGCGGCAGCATTCAACTGAAGGGACCTCTTGACGATTTCCCGGGGAAACACGGTGGCGCTGTTGATCGTACCCTGGAACATATCCTCCATTGCCAGGACGTGATGTCGCGTGTCCAAGAAAACCACGGCAAAAGTCTCTCGACCCATGTCCCGAAACCTTCCGGAAAGCAGTCGTTGGACATCCCGGGAATGGCCGATGAAAGGACCTTGGTTCATCTCCTCGGCCATATAACGCACCGTCAGGGCTGCAATCGCTTTCAAGGTAGCGACCTTGGCGGCCCCCAAACCCTTAATGCCCCGCAACTCTTGATCGCTGGCCTTCAAAAGGCCGCGGAATCCACCAAAAGTCGTGAGCAACTGGCGCGAGAGATCGACGACGCTCGTCCCCTTGACGCCAACCCGCAAGAAAATAGCCAACAGTTCCGCATCGCTGAGGGCCTCAGCACCCTGGGACAAGAGACGCTCCCGGGGTTGTTCCGACTTCGGCCAACCACTCACCCACTTTTCAGAGACTTGTTTTTTTGAAGGCGGCAGGTTTGTCACGAGGATCTCGTTTCGGCGCTCCATCCTGCTGCGATCGGTTCGCGACCGGTGGCTAAGGAGACCGGTTGGCCAGGGAAAAAGACTCCAGTACTCTGAGGAAGATCCGTGGGTTCAACCTGACCGGGTCCATCTTCTCGTCGATGCCGGATAGACTCGGTGAGGGAGGGGTTACCATCCGGCAGCTGTTCTAGCCTGGTTATGGCTTGTTCCACGATAAAAGCTGCGAATGACTCAGGAGTTGTAGATTCCGAGCTGCCACTCGAACCGGTTGGCTGGATCCGGTCGTTACAACCCCAACTTTGATGAGATTCCTGTCAGGGCTTGAATGCAGAAGGCGATGTGTTCATCGAGTTCCACCTCCAACTCGGAGGCGCCGGTGATGATGTCCTCCCGGCTCACCGATCGCGCGAAGGCCTTATCCTTCAGCTTTTTCCTGACGGACTTCGGCCGGAGACCCTTGATCTTGCGGTCAGGGCGCACCAGCGTTACCGCGGTGATAAAACCGGATAGCTCGTCGCAAGCAAACAGGACTTTGTCGACAAGGCGCCGACGGGGACAGTGGGTCCAGGGGGCATGCGACTTGATGGCATAGATCACATCCTCCGGGTAGCCACGCTCCTTGAGAATCTCGGCGCCCTTTTCAGGATGATCGGGCGCATTGGGGAATCTTTCATAGTCAAAATCGTGCAGCAAGCCGACGATTCCCCATTTCTCAACGTCCTCACCGTACTTCTCGGCATAGGCGCGTAGGCAGGCTTCCACTGCCAGGGCGTGCTTAATGAGACTGTTGCTCTGGGTGTACTCTTGCAGGAGTTCAAAAGCAGACTGCCGGTTTAACATGGAATCTCTCTTTTGAAATAATCAACACACAGGTCAAGGGTCGGGGGACTAGGTTTCCATCCAGTTTTGGCCGACACCCACCTCCACCACCAGCGGCACCGAGAGCGAATAAACGGTTTCCATTTCCTGCTTGACCAGGTTTCGCATGGGCTCCAGCTCCTCGTGGGGGACCTCGAACACCAACTCATCGTGGACTTGCAGCAGCATTTTGGATCTGAGCTTCCGGTCTCTCAACTTTCGGTGGATTCGGATCATTGCCAGCTTGATCAAATCCGCAGCCGCTCCCTGAATGGGTGAGTTCACGGCCGTCCGCTCGGCAAACTGGCGCAGCGCGGGATTGCGGCTGTTGATGTCCGGGATTTGTCGGCGACGTCCGAAGATGGTGCGGGTCAGCTGACTCTTTCGGGTTTCTTGAATAATCTGATCAATGAATGCCTTGACTCCCCGGTATCGTTCAAAGTAGCGGTGAATGAACTCCTGGGCTTCACGGTTGGAGATCTGCAACTCCTTGGCCAGACCAAAAGCCGTTTGACCGTAGATGATTCCGAAGTTGATGGCCTTGGCGCGGCGGCGCAGCTCACTGGTTTGGAGCAGGGGGTCGATATCAAACACTTCACAGGCGGTTCGGGTATGAATGTCCTCGTTCTTCTGAAAGGCATTGGTCAGCACTTCGTCTTGTGAAAGGTGAGCCAAAACCCGCAGCTCGATTTGCGAGTAGTCGGCGGCCAACAATTGGCGCCCTTCGCTGGCGATGAAGGCCGATCGGATTTGAGTGCCCAACTCCGAACGGATGGGAATGTTTTGCAGATTGGGGTTGCTGCAGGACAACCGCCCCGTGGCGGCGATGGTCTGATTGAACGAGGGGTGAACCCGCTGCGTCCGGGGGTTGACCAGCCGGGGAAGGGCATCCACGTAGCCTGACTTGAGCTTGGCAATCCGGCGATACTCCAGCATCAAGCGCGGCACTTCATAGTCTTTGGCCAGTTGTTCCAGCACTTCCACCGAGGTGGAATATTGTCCGGATTTCTTGAGTCGTCTGGGTGTGGGCAGGTTGAGTTTTTCAAAGAGAATTTCTCCGAGCTGTTTGGGCGAGTTCAGGTTGAATTCGGCCCCGGCCACTTCGTAGATTCTCTTCGACAGGTCTTCGGTGGTGCGCTCGAAATCCGCAGACATTCTTTTGAGAGCAGCCGAATCGATCCGAATTCCGTTCCACTCCAACTCTGCCAGAACCTCCACCAGAGGCAGGTCGATGTCCTCATAGACACTCTCCAAGCGGGATGTTTCCAGTTGGGGTTGAAGGTGGTGAAAGATCCTGCGGATGACCGCACAACGTGCTCCTGCTTCGGACGGAGCCTCTTCCTCCAGGAGGGCAAAAGTCATTTCGTTCAAGCGATGGTTGCTCCGGTTGGGCTGCAACAGGTAGGAGATGAGCATGGCATCTCCGTGCAACCCCTGGAGCTCCAAGCCATGATGCCGCAAAGCCAAGTGCGCCGGCTTGGCGTCATAAAAGATCTTGGCTATTCCCGGATCTTCCCAGAACTCCCGGAGGTCCTCCAACCGGACCCCAACCCGATCGTCGAAGTGGACTGTCCATCCGGAGTCCCCCGCAATCACTGCCAAGCGGTTGACCTTGCGGCACCAGAAATCTTCCAGGTCGCTATCCAACCAACAGAAGGAAGACTTGGCTCCACGCACCTGCTGCACCAATTGCTGGACCTGGACAGGCGAGGTCAGCGGCTGGAAATGGGCGGGATCTGTCTTGGCTGGAGTCATGCCTCCCTCCATCTCCTTCAGCATCGATTGGAAACCGAGCTCCGACAAAAGGATCCGAAGTCGATCCAGGTCCGGTGGCCGAAATTCCAGAGTTTCCCAGGAAAAGTCGATGGGCACGTCGGTATCGATGGTGACCAGCTCCTTGCTTTGCAGGATTTGCTGTTGGTGGGTTTGCAACGACTCGCGATAGGTCTTGCGCCTCACCTGGTCACTGTGGGTCAAGAGTGTCTCCAGGCTTCCGAATCGACGCACCAGGTCGCGAGCCCCTTTTTCTCCGATTCCCGGTGCTCCAGGGACGTTGTCGACGCTGTCTCCCATGAGGCTCAGTACGTCCACCACTCGTTCGGGGGCTACGCCGAAAAATTCCTCCACCTTGGCGGAATCGAACAAAGTGTCTGTTTTAGCTTGGTGAAGCACTCGAGTGCTGTCGTTCACCAATTGGAACATGTCCTTGTCGTTGGAAACGACGGTCGTTTCCAAATGATTCTGGCCGGCCTTCCTGGCTAGAGTTCCAATGATGTCGTCCGCTTCGAATCGAGTCATCTGCAGGATCGGGATCCGCATGGCCGCACAAAACTCTCGAATCACAGGGATTTGCGAGGCCAAATCGTCCGGCATTTTGGTGCGATTGGCCTTGTATGGCTGGAAGGCTTCATGCCGAAAGGTGGGTTCTCCGCTGTCGAAAATGACGGCCAGATAGTCGGGTTGATGCTGTCGGATCAGTTTTCGCAACATGGCCGCAAACCCATAGACGGCGTTGGTGGGATGACCTTGGCTGTTGGTCAAGTTGCGGATAGCGTAAAAAGCCCGGAAGATATGGGACATGCCATCCACCAGGAACAATCGCTTGGGCTGGGCTTGGGGAACGGTCTCAGACTTGGTCACAGCGAGTGGCCTTTCTCTCTTGTGAGTTTCTCTATCATTAAACTTCGAGGGTGCTCTGTCAATCTGAGAGTGCCGGCCAAGGCCAATGCGGGACGGGGCAAGCCGTTCCGGGTCCGTGTCTACGGGGCATTGACCTGAAACGGAGCTCGACATATGATTCATGACCTTTCGAGGCTCCGGCTTGGACCTCGATGGGAAATCGGATCAAGCGAGGGAAGCAAAAAGGAGGTGCGGAATGGGTGCGAGTCAGAAGAAGCATGAGTTTCAGGCGGAGGTGAAACAGCTGTTGGATCTCGTGATCCATTCTCTCTACACGAATAAGGATATCTTTCTGCGGGAACTCATCTCGAACAGCTCCGACGCCCTGGATAAGCGTCGTTTGGAAGGTTTGACCCGCCAGGAGCTGTTGCCGGAGGGGGAGCTCAAGATTTTCCTGGAAAGCGACTCGGCCAGGCGCACGCTGACAGTTTCGGATAATGGCATCGGGATGTCACGGCAAGAAGTGGTGGACCATATTGGAACCATCGCCCGTTCCGGAACCAAAGAATTTCTCAAAGCAATGGGCAAACGCCAGGAGAAGGGGGCGTCTGCCGAATTGATTGGACAATTTGGTGTGGGCTTCTACTCCTGCTTCATGGTGGCGGACAAGGTCGTCTTGGAGACCCGAAAGGCCGGGGAAGCGGAAGCGACCCGCTGGGAGTCCGGCGGCGGGGCAGGCTACTTGATTCAAGACGTGGTCAAAAGGGAGGCTGGAACGAGCGTTACGGTGCACCTCAAGGCTGAAGACAGCGAAGACGGACTGAAGGACTATGCCTCGGAGCACGTTCTGCGATCCATCGTCAAAAAGTACTCCGACTTCGTGGCCTATCCGATTCGAATGCAGGTTGAGCGGAAGGAAAGAGAGACCGATGCCGAAGGTCGGCCCAAGGAGGGGGCGCCGGAACGCACCGTCCTTCGGGAAGATACCCTCAATTCGATGAAGGCCATCTGGACGCGCCCCAGGAAAGAAGTCACTGAGGAGGAATACAAGGAATTCTACAAGCACATCTCACACGACTGGAACGATCCTTTGGAAACGATTAGCGCCAAGCTGGAAGGTACGTTTGAAGCTCAGGCCCTGCTGTTCATTCCGTCCAAAGCGCCCTTTGACCTCTATCACCCGGAGAGCGCTCATCGCGGCATTCAGCTCTATGTGAAGCGTGTCTTCATCATGGACGACTCTAAGGACTTGATGCCTGAGTACCTTCGGTTCGTTCGGGGAGTGGTGGACTCCGAGGCCCTCAGCTTGAACATCTCGAGGGAGATGTTGCAGCAGGATCGTCAGATCCGGGCCATACGGGGTTTTCTGGTGAAGAAGGTGCTCGAAACCTTCAAGGAGATGAAAGACAAGAGGCGCGAACGGTATTTGACTCTGTGGAAAGAGTTCGGCGTTCTGATCAAGCAGGGATTGTTGGATTTCGAGGAGAAAAAGGAGCGCCTGCTCGACTTGATGCTCTACCCGTCCAGCCATGACCCGAAGGAGCTGACCTCGCTCCAAGGCTATGTAGATCGGATGAAAGAGGGTCAGGAGGCTATTTATTACCTGACCGGTCCTTCTCGAGAGGTGGTTGAGCACTCTCCTCATCTGGAAGCCTTCAGAGAGAAGGGCTTCGAGGTTCTGTATTGGGCGGAACCCGTGGATGAAGTGGCGGCGCCCCGTCTGGGAGAATTTCAAGATCACAAGTTCCAGTCGGTTGGCAAGGGAGAAGTGGACCTGAGCTCGGGCGAGGCGAAAAAACAGGCGGATGACCAACGCAAAGAAAAAATCAAGACCTATGGCGATCTGATGGCGTGCTTGAAGAGTCACCTGGAAGAGGCAGTGAAAGAGGTCCGTCTTTCCCAGCGCTTGACAGCTTCGGCCGTTTGCCTGGTGGGCGAACCCCATGACCTCTCGCCCATGATGGAAGAAGTCCTCAAGCGTTCAGGGCAACCGTTGGTCAAGACCAAGCGGATTCTCGAGTTGAATCCCAATCATCCCCTGTTGGGGAAGCTTCAGGCCATATTCGCCAGGAACCCCAAGTCGACCGAGCTGAAGGATTATGCTCGTTTGCTTCACGGCCAAGCCTTGTTGGCCGAGGGAAGCCCGCTGGCGGACCCCGCCGGTTTCAGCAAGCTGGTGGCCGAGGTGATGACCAAAGCGATTTGATTGCGCTTTCCGAGCAGCTCGGATATTCTTGCCTGGAGCGCACCCGCATCAAGACAAACCGAATAAAAGAAGCACCCGAAACAGGTTAAGGAAAGGATTCCGTGGAAGGTCTCCCTCATCATTCCGGGCGAGGTCGAGTCCGCGTCGCTGAACCCGTTCGCCGCCTGAAATCAATCGCCACAAGACGCACCCCCCCCCCCCCGGGATTCCTTCTTTGACTGGTACGCCTTTTGTGGCAATCCACCCTCATTCATCATTCGCCGGCACGTAGGGCCCCGTCTCCGCTCCCTTGTCCGGGAGTCGCTCCATCGTTGATGACCCCGTAGGCCAGGAAGGGATTGTTGCCGGATATCTTCCGAACCTGAACGTAGCCCTGACGGGTTCCCGGAGCGTAGTTGGCCAAGAGGCTGTTGAACTGGAGCCAGCCCCGAGCCGAGACCATGATGCCGGTAAGGGTGTTGATCAACATACCGGTCTCACCGTCGTAGATAGCGATCTCGAAGACACTGTCGCCGCCATCGACTTCTCCGATGTTGACCAGGGCCAGGTTGCTCCGATTTTCTTCATTTTGCTGGAGGCCGTAGATCCAGGCGCTGTCGGTCGAGGCCGAACCATCCGGCACGGCGTTGTAGAACACTCCGTATTGGCCCCCGCCTCCGGGTGGCCCCGTCCGGGCGCCGATCACGATGCCGCTCATGTCCCCATCAGCCACCGTGGCAAACAGAGCCCCGGCAAAGGTCGAGCCTGCTGGACCAATGCCGGCCACACCCTGCTGACGAAGTTCCGTCACGATATTGGGAATAATCTTTTGCTCCCCCGCCTGCAGCGTCAGGCTGAAGGTGGCGGTGTTATCAGCGGTCTCGACGGCATCGGCCACAAAGCTGAAATCCACCCTCTTGGCCGAGCCGGAGAAGTTCGTCACCGTCAGCTCGCTGTTGAAGGCTCCCGTTTCGACGATGATCGGCAGGGTTTGTCCTCTCTTACCTGCCAGGGAGTCCTCGGTGACCGGAAAGACGAAAGACCCGTCCGAGTTGGCTTGGTCGTTGATGACGCCATAGGCGTAGAAAGGCCCGGTTCCGCTGACCCGCTCGACCTGCACGTACCCGTTCTCGAAGCCGGCCGTTGCCAGCAGGTCCGAATACTGATGAAACCCTCCCGGAGCCAGAGTGACCTCGGGCAAGACCCTGGAACTCGGAGCCGCTCGATCACCGGAAAACACAGTGGTCCTCAAGGTAACACTCTGTGCTCCCGGATTCTGCAAGGCCACGTTGGAGCGGTCCATGGCATTGTGACGCAAGCCACAGAGATATGCAGCCTCATGCAATCCGGCATCGCTGGGAATACCAGGATAGGCCAGACCGGCGCGACCACCGGGTACAGCCGTCGTGGTTCGGACCAGGGCGGCCACATCGGAAGAGTCTGCGGCCTCCACCCCCAGGGTCCCGACGCGATTTCCGGAGCCGGGGATGGGGATTCCGAGGCTTTTGAGGTAACCGATGGCGTCGGGCACGATCTTCTGCGCGCCTGCTGCAAGAACCTCGGACCCGGTGCCGGTTCCTCCTCCCAGAGCCGCAGTGTAGGTGTAGTTGAGCGTTGCGTCTCGCGACCCTCGATTGGTCAGAGTCATCTCGGAAGTAAAGAAGGTGTTGTTGCGCCCGGCAGCCGCCAGGACAACCGGGACGAAGGTGCGGGAAGTGAGTGGGGGCGAGACGACTTGGATTGGACCGGAATCCGCCAGGCGGGCGTTGTTGTCCTCGTTGCTTTCAGTCACCTGTTCTTGAACGTCGACGAAGGTCGCAAGAGAATAGGTCCCCGGGGTTATGGAGGAGGAAAGCAGCACGGAACTGCTGCATGTCGATGACCGCCCAGCCTCCAGGCCCGAGTCGATGTCGCAGGAGGCAAGAGGGAAAATATCGCTAAAATCCAGAGATAAAAGGTCGACACCCAATAGAAAAGGCCCTGCATTGGCAGACCCTTGGTTGTGAATACTGGCGGAGATCGAAACCTCACTGCCGATAGTAGCCGTGGAGGGTCCGGTAAGCGAGGTTATCACCAGATCCGGAGCGCCGGCCGCCGGTTCGAACAGGGCCGAGACGTTCCTGCCGGAGTTCATCCGCACGGTGCACCGGTTTCCGGATACGGAATCGCACCCGGTCCAACTCTTGAACCGGAAGCCGGGATTGGCAGTTGCCGTTAGAGTCAGGCCGGCGCCGGAAGTATAGGAGAGTGGGGGCGTCAGACTGTTCAGGGCGGCGCCAATCTGGATGCGAGGCCTCGTGACGTTGTTTCGCGGGTCGGTGATCGGTAGGCCGGTGCGAGTCAGGGCGGAGAGTACTTGCTGCACCGAGGCATTGGGGGCCTTGGATTTCAGCACGGCCCAGGCGCCTGCGACGTGGGGGGCCGCCATGGAGGTCCCGGACAAGGGGAAAAACCCGTTCTCAACAGGGATGGACGACGTGATCCACCGGCCCGGGGCCAGCAGGTCCAGTGAAGAAGAGCTGTTTGAAAAGTCCGAGACGACATCTTTGGTCGTTTTAGAACTGCCATCGTCACTAGCGCTGCCGTCGTCGGTAGATCCCACGCTCACGGCGCTGGAGATGCAGGCAGGGGCGCTGATGCCCCTGGGGGATTCTTTGTTACCGGATATTGCAATGGTGGCGATTCCGACGGCGCGCAGATTGTCGATGGCGGCTTTTTGGGCTGGGAAAAAAAGGTCACAGTTCCCTGGGAAAGCATCGCTGCCAAGACTCATGTTGACGGCGGCAATGTCAAAGCGGGTGCTGAGTTCAAGGACGCGCTCCAGGCCAGAGATATTATCCCTCGTAGATGTGCGCAGGCAGGGTTCGTCGGGTTCATCTTCATCAGAGCAATCAGGAGGCTCGAACTTCGAGAAAACTTGTATCGAGATGATTCTGGCGTCTCTGGCCACTCCTGAGAACTGAATGCCTTTGCCGCCGGCTATCCCGGCAACGTGTGTGCCATGGACACAATCAGGCAAGTCCATAACTGAACAGGGTACTCCCGATCCCGGGCTGGTGGACTCCTCAACGCCCCCGGGACAAAGCGACGATGACTTCGGGTCTGAACCTGAGTAGCATGCTTCAGACACCACCTTACCCCTCAGAAACGGGTGATTCTTGTCCACGCCCGAATCCAGGATGGCAATGGTCTGGCCCGAACCACTAAACCCTTGCCTCCAGGCTTGAGGAGCTCCGATCAAGGGCGTGCTTTCTTTCAGCATCGGCTTCAGGAGTCTGTCCTCTTCGATGCTGACCACCTGCGAGTCCGAAGCCAAAGCCTCCAGGGCTGCCGCGTCCAGTTCCATCGCCACGTAGGGAATGTACTTGAACTTCCTGACGGACGAGACGCTGTGGCCGCTCATTCTGATTAACAGCGATTGTTGGGCTTGCAGAATCAGGGGCGACCGGGCTGCCGCGTCCCTGAAGTTGCGCATGGCCGAGGCGCCGGCCCGGCCTTCGGCTCTCAACCCGATGATGACTCTTACCCGGCCTTGCGCCTGCGCCTTGGTCGTCAGTGCGGCAAAGACCCTTGTTCTATGAGCTTCTGTTGTGGATTTACCGGATGTGTCCTGATGGTCCGCCTGTTGCCTGCTGAGTTTCAACTCAAGTGTATGCGGCTCCTTATCCTCGACGGCCATGTCCTGCCGGCCCGGCTGTGGGTCGGGGTCGTCGTCACGGTCAGCGAGGCTGACCAGGGCGGCTGTTGCGCCGCCACAGGTTGGCTCCTGGCTTCGGGTTACCGTCCCCGCTCCCTGGGGTGAAACGTTGGTGGTCAGAGGAAAGCAGCCGCCGGCAACGGTAATGGTTTTGGTGTATTCGTTGTCCGATTCGGTGCTCTCCGAAATCGAGTTTCCGGCATCGGCAACGATTCCGAGGGTGTGCCTACCGGCGCTTAAACTCCCAATCGGGTAGTCTTCCCAAAATGTATAGTGATTAGGCCTATGGGGCAGGCGCGGATTGAACGTTTGTTGCAACTGGCCGTCAACAAAGAGGTTGATCTGAAAAGACTCTGTGACCGAGCCTCCCCCATTGTTAATCACAGCAAAATCAATATAAAGCTTGTTGGAAGCCATCAGTCCAGGACTGTCGATGTTGCTATCTTGTACGGTGGAGACCACAATCTTGTCCGACCAGTCTCGTGGCCGGTATGGAGTAAGGTTGGGATGCGGGGAAGGGGCACAGTTAGTGACGTTCAAAAATTCGGGGCTGTCCGGATCGCTAATCAACGGGTGCCTGAACGCCATTAGATTCGACTTGGCCCTGTCATACTCCGGCCAGAGCTGAGCCTGAATCGTGCTGACACTAATGGATCCTGCCTTATCAGCATCAATTTCGATCTTCGTCGGTCCGATCTTGAAGGACTCCGCTATCTTGGAGGACTCCGCTCGCACTTGGCTGAAGTTATAGACCAGAACCTTCCCGGTAGCCTGGCGAGCACCCCCCTCTAGCGTCAGTGTGGCCGACACCACCGGGTCAGTGGAATCATCATCATCATGATCGTACTTAGAATCAACCGTTTCCGGCCAAGTCAATGTGACTCCCACAGGCAGATCGTTGACGATGCGGATCCGGACGGGACCGGCGGAACCCTGCCCGGAGTTGACAGGACCAAGACTGGTGTCGCCGATCCACGCAGCCGCAAAGCCTTCCTTCACAGTGATCGACGGGTCCACACCGCTTGTTCTCCGGTTACAAACGCGCCTGCTGCCCCGCGTCACCTCAACCTCCAAACCTGCCACGACTTCGGACACGACTCCAGTGGCGCTGTCGTCGGGCCCTCCGCTGATCGGGACGAATTCATCCCCCTCGACCGCCGTGACCGTGGCCAGAACCCTATCTCCATCGTCAAGACCCGAAACGTCCGCCCAGACGGCAACCACTGTCAACCTCGAGCCCGCGGTAGGAGTGATACTGGAAGACACCTTGACGATGATCGCGCCACGCTTCTCGTCGTCTTGGTCTGCAGGTGTGGCGCTAAAACCTGACTTGCAAGTATCACCTGAAGAGGCGAAGTTTCCTCCGCACTTCACACCTGCGGAATGGATCGTAAGGCCACTATAATCCACCCTGATCTCCTTGCCCGGACCAACATCACCCCCACTTGCTGTGTAGGTCAACCGCACGTCACCCAGCAACTGGCGTGTTCCGTATTGAACCACCTTCGTTTTTTTCACCGCCATGTTGTAGCCTTGGGCCATGGCCTGGGACACGGCCAACCCGAGCACGCCGAGCACAAACGGCACACACCATAGAGTTTTGAGTCTTGCCCGCATGGCCTCTCCTCTTTTCTCCTTGAGAGGTTGTGAAAGCAAAGACACCGCAGTAAGCGGAACCAATACATATAGTATAAGCCCAACGCACAGCTGGGGCCAAAGGTGGCTACGACCTCCTCCTTTTCTCCTTGTTGTTTGTTTAGCCAGGGAAGAAGATGCCGGGCTGTTGCAGGCGTCACATGGAATATAGGCGAGTCCCTGCCTGTTGACCTGGCCACGGGAAGTTACCCCATGACGGGTATGGGAGGTTGTTGTACTCAGCACTCAGCCCGACTCGGTCGGGAAGCCATGCAACGTTTGCAGCATCGAGAACAGTGCGGAAGGGCAGGAGGGGTCAAACAAAAATGTGGAATGCTTGAAAGCAAACTTCTCGAAATTACGTTACGAGACCTCTGCATAACCGCCATTTCGGCAAAAGCCAAAATCCAGGAACGGCGAGTTTTCAGTACGATAGCGGTGGCGCATTACCTAATTTCGCCTCACCTGAGGAGTTATGCAGAGGTCTCTTCCAGATAGAAACTCGTTTTGTTTGCCCCCTATACGTGTAAGAGAGCTTCCGCAGGCGATCAATGAGCCGTTTTGTTTCTATCATGTCCAGGACTTCCGGCGAGAAGATACCACGGGATATCGAACTTCACGCTTTTTGCGTGCTGCGGTAGGGGGGTAGTGGCAACCCAATTATGCTCTTTGAGAAAAGACTCCAGTTCCCCAGACTTGGCCAGGTCATGCATTAGAAGATCAACACCTTCACCAATAGTTGTCACTAACTCGGTATAGGTTTCTGCCTCCAAAGTAAGCCCCAAAGATTCACTTTCTGCAATCCACATTCCACTCGAAGGGTCCCGAAAAGTTGTCCATTGTATATTGCCTTCTATCCTAACAATGGTTTCCATACATCACCTTGGTTGTTTTTTAGTAAAGGTTTCACGTTACGGTGTTTACTTACTATAAAGCGCCGCAGCTTTTTTTATAAAGATTTAAGTGTAAGAGAACTTCCGCAGCGGTAGACTCTTTTTCATTGCTCACGCTGTAGGTATTCGGTGGGTTTTCGCAAAACCTTTGTCACACAATCACACTCTACAAAAACTTGGCTGAGCAGCCTGCGAGCCGAAAGAAGGCTCGCCCCCCCCTGGGTCAAGGAGGCGACAGAGATGTTCTAACCAAGCTCACCTGCCGCTGTGTAGCGCACCGGAATTACCGTCCTGTGGAGCGCCTTGTTGGAGTGTACCGGTTTGCCTACTGTGGTGGCGGGTTCTCGAGGCGGAAGTATGTAAGACCTCTTATGGGAATCCCGTCCTTCTCGTACCGTCCGAACGACCAAACCTGGTCGTGGTCCAACACAACCTGCCAGAGAATAAGTCCAAAAAACTTCGCCGCGGCATCAGTGTCGCACTGACATGCGACATAGATCGGTTGGAACGAGGTCCCCTCCCAATTGGACCCGGGGATCCAGCTCGACGTTTCAACTTTGGAGCCCTCGATACGCGAGTTCAACTCGGCATAGATGGCATTAAACTGAGCATCGCTTAAACGACTGCGCCAAATGTCATACTCGCGTCGATGCGGCACATCGGTAATGTATGAAGATGAGTCAGGTGAGTAGATCATCAGGACACTCCTTGAGGTATTTCCCGGCTCTTCGCGCCCGAACCGGGCAGCTTTGCCTGTCAGAAATCGACGCCCGCACACCTCCAAGGGAGTCGGGGAATTTTGGGTAGGCGACCGGCTCCTATTCGACAAACTTCCGGATGACCTCCGTCACCAGGGCCTTGATTTGTTGCGGGGTGAGTTTGGCTTTGCTGCCCTCGCCGAACGCAGGCATCTTGATTTTTCCTTCACCCTTGCCTTTGGCGATGACCTCGATCAACTCCTCGTCGGTGTGTCTGGCTTGCCAGTCCTTGCTGGTGAAATCCGGAGTTTTCATGACGGCAAGCCCCTTGCCGTCCGCCTTGTGGCACATGGCGCAGTTCTTCTTGTAAATCGCAGAGACATCCGGCGGATCCTCCGCAAAAGCGCCGGGGCTGATCAACAGCATCAATCCCAGTGAAGTCGCTAGAATTTCCATTCGACCAGTCATTGAGCCCTAACCTCCTGCATTCTTCCAATGAAATGAACTCCGCTTTCCTCGCCGCAACCCGGTGACGCAACTCGGAAGTAGCGGACTGTCTACTGACTACGGTGGAATTATAGACCAACTTCCAGGGTGAGGATCGGAAAAAGGGGAACGGTGACGAAGGTGAAAGGAGTCAAAGGGCCTCTTGCCCGGTCGCTTAAGACCACAAGCCCTGAACAGACCTCTCCGGCGCCAGCCTTGGTCCGGGTTCAGCGATACCGGCCCGTGAGTTGGTTCCACCGAACCAGAATCAAGTCCAGAATCATGTGGACGCCGTCTCGCAGGAAACGAACCTTGGTTCCTGGGGTGTGGTTCCAGCGCACCGGAATCTCTTGAAGCCTCAGGCCGCGTCTCCTGGCCAGGAAAAGGATCTCCGGGTCGAAACCGAAGCCCCCGATCCGTTGACGCGTCCACACCGGAAGCATGAGTTCGCGGCGGAAAGCCTTGAAACCGCATTGGGTATCCTTGAAGGGAAGACCGGTCAAGCCTTGAACCAGCAGATTGAAAATGCGGCCCGAGAACTCCCGGATCGACGACTGGCGGACTCCGATGAGAGAACGATCAAGGGCTCGGGAGCCGAAAGTGAGGTCGGACTCTCCCCGGAGAATGGGATCGACCAGTTTGGGCAATTCTTCGATGGGTGCAGACAGATCGGCATCGCTGAACAGAACGATGAGTCCCTTGGCCTGCAAGGCGCCGTTTCTTACGCTGAAGCCCTTGCCCAGGTTCCGGGGATTCTCGATGAGACGGAGGTCCTGCCAATGTTGGCTGAAAGCCGACACCAGCGAGGCCGTTTCGTCCTGAGAACCATCATCGACGACCAGGACTTCCGACTTGAAATGGCGCTCTTCCAGATAGTTGCGAACAATCTCGAGCGTTTGTTCAATGCGGTCCGCTTCGTTGTATGCGGGAATGACGATAGACAGAGGGAGGGTCTCCATATCGATGGCCCCTATCATACACCCCGCCGGAAGGTGGGACGGGGTAATTCAGTCCCCGGGAGCGCATCTGTCCGACGAGCAAGACTGCCCGCCTGACAGACGGGCTCGGTCAGGGATGCCCTGCCCGTTTCCGGTAAGGGCCGGAGGTGCGCGTTCCCTGGGAAGCCAGGCAGGATTCCGCCCCGGATGAGTCCAGGGCAATAATTCCGGGAGAGGTGAAAAATTGTCATCCCTCCCTCCGTTAAAGAGGGCTTCCGGGAAATGAGAATTGCCTGGCGGCAGACCGGCTCTTTTGACAATTTTCGACACAGGGCCCCTTATACTTTTCTGTTCGGTTACCCTCGAGAAAGTTCACCGTGGTTCTTAACCCTCTCTCAGGCATTCAGCCCCGCAGTTCCATGAGCCAGGAAGTGCTCCGCGTTCGAGGCGCCAGGGTTCACAACCTCAGAAACGTCGACTGCCAGATTCCCCACGAAAGTCTGACCGTGATCACCGGGGTCAGCGGATCGGGCAAGTCCAGCTTGGCCTTCGATACCATCTATGCTGAAGGGCAGAGGCGTTATATCGAATCGCTCTCCGCCTATGCCCGCCAGTTTTTGGAGCGCATCCAGAAGCCCGACGTGCAGGATGTGGCGGGAATCTCGCCGGCTATTGCGATCAAGCAGAAGAACAGCGTGCGAAATCCCCGTTCCACGGTGGGAACGGTCACGGAAATCTATGATTATTTGCGTCTACTATTCGCTCGAATGGGTCGGACCTTCTGTTCGCGGTGTCAGACGGAGGTCAAGAAAGATGTCCTGGACGAAGTGGTTAACCAATTACTGACATTCCCTCCGGGGACACGTCTTTTTCTCCTGTTTCCTTTTGCGGCCTATCGTCGTTTTCAAGAACTTAGAAAAAGTCTGACTGGCTCGAAGAAAAGCTCCAAGCGGCGGGATCAGGAACTTGTCAGGGTTGTGCTGCGGGACCTGCGCAAGCACGGCTTCAATCGCCTCTACCGAGATCGGCGCATCTACGAGTTGTCCGACCCGGAATCGTTGATGACCCTGGATTTTTCCGCCCCACTGGACGTTTTGGTCGATCGTGTCATCATTCGGCCAGGCTTGCGCCAGCGACTCACCGACTCGCTGGAAATTTGTTACCGGGAAGGCTCGGGGCAAGCGCTGGCCGAAGTGGTGGGTTTGGGGGACGGAGGACCGGAGACGACGTCCCCTGACTCCGGTTCCAGGGACAGGGGCGTGGCGCTGGGCGACCGCTTCTTCTTTAACGAAGGGTTCGTCTGTCGCCGATGCCAGATCAGCTATGAGCAGCCCGAGCCGCGCCTGTTTTCGTTTAACAACCCTTTTGGAGCCTGTCCCCACTGCCAAGGGTTTGGAAATGCCATGGATTTTGATTTGAAGCAAGTGATTCCCGATCACGAGAAAAGTTTGCAGGAAGGCGCCATTGAGCCTTGGACCAAACCCCGCTACCGAGCGCTGAGAGCCGAGTTCAAACGTTTTGCCCAACGCCACCATATCCCCTGGGACGTCCCTTACCGCACGTTGCTTCTGCAGCAAAAGGATTTGATTTATGCCGGGGACGAGAAGTTTCGGGGCATCAAACGCTTCTTCGATTATTTGGAGACCAAGAAGTACAAGCTGTACGTTCGCGTTTTCTTGAGCCGCTACCGGGGATACACCCGTTGTCCGAGCTGCCGGGGGACTCGCCTGCGCGCCGAGGCTCGAGCGGTCAAGGTCGCCGGACGGGAAATCGGCGAGGTCACCGCCATGACGGTCGAGTCAGCCCATGGCTTCTTCGAGCAACTGAGTCTGACCCCCTACGAGTCCAGCGTGGCCCAGAGAATCCTGCAGGAGCTACGAATGCGCCTGCGATTTCTTTACCGTGTGGGGCTGGGGTACCTGACGCTCGACCGACTGGCTTCCACCCTGTCCGGAGGAGAGGCGCAGAGGATTCAATTGGCGACGTCGCTGGGCTCCTCCCTGGTGGGAGCGCTCTATGTCTTGGATGAACCTTCCATTGGCTTGCATCCTCGTGACAACGCACGGCTCATAGAGATTCTCAAGAGCCTGCGGGACATGGGGAATACCATCCTGGTGGTTGAACATGAGCCTGAGATGATCCGGTCGGCCGACCGGATCATCGATATGGGGCCCGGCGCGGGGGAACAGGGAGGGCAGGTGGTTTTCTCCGGGAACTTTCTGGAACTGATCAACTGCCGAGGGTCACTCACGGGAAAATATCTGAGCCAGGAGCTGGAGATTCCCGTCCCCCACACTCGGACTTCTCCCAACAGCCGGTGGTTGAGGATTTACGGCGCAGAGGAGAATAATCTCAAGCGGGTGGACGTCCAGATTCCCCTGGGAGTCATCACTTGCATCACGGGGGTGTCCGGCTCCGGGAAATCGACTCTGGTCCACCAGGTCCTCTACGCTGCCATGAGAGCTCGCAAAGGAGAGGTTCCGGATCGGGGAAATTACCAGCGGATAGAGGGCGCCCACTGGATTTCCGACGTGCTGTTGGTTGATCAATCTCCGATCGGTCGCACCCCTCGGTCCAACCCGGTCACTTACATCAAAGCTTTTGATGCCATTCGTGAACTGCTCGCCTCAACCCGGGAGGCCCGCGATCGACACTGGAGGGCCGGCGACTTTTCCTTCAATGTTCCCGGGGGACGTTGCGATACTTGCCAAGGGGATGGAACCGTCACGGTGGAAATGCAATTCCTCGCGGATGTGGAACTGGTCTGTGACGAATGCAAGGGCGCCCGCTTCAAATCCAGCTTGCTGGAGGTGCGCTACAAAGGCAAGAATATCCATGAAGTTCTACAGATGACCGTACGGGAGGCCTTGAGCTTTTTCTCCTCCATCCCCAAGTTGACCAAGAAACTCAAGGTGCTGGAGGACGTGGGGCCTGGGCTACCTGAGGCTGGGACAATCCGCCACCACCCTCTCCGGCGGGGAAGCTCAACGGATCAAGTTGGCGTTTCACTTGTCTCGTCGGGCGGGTAAACATACCCTCTACCTTTTCGATGAACCCACCACCGGTCTGCATTTTGATGATGTTCATAAGTTGCTGCGAGCCTTTCGCCGCCTGGTGCGAGGGGGAGCAACCATCTTGGTCATCGAGCATAACCTGGACGTCATCAAAACCGCTGACTGGATTATCGACCTGGGTCCGGAGGGAGGGGATAAGGGAGGCGCCGTCGTGGCCGCCGGTCCTCCCGAGCAGGTGGCTTCGGTGGAGCAGAGCCATACGGGACGGTTCCTGAAGAATATCCTTTCCGTTAATGGCAAGCGGGTGAACTGAATGGCATCGGACCCCAAAAGCCGAGGAGTGCTGGCCCGCCTGGTGGCGCCTGCGACCCGTCTGGTTTGGGTCTGGATGGCGCTCTTTGGGTTTGTCGGCCAACAGATATCCTGGGCGGGCGGGCCGGCGTCGGGTCTCTTTGCACCTGGGAATACAACTGAGGAAGCCATTGAACAGGAAGAAGAGGATCCGGATTACCTCCGGCTGGCCGACGAACACCTCCAGGCCGGCGAGTTTCTACAGGCCATTTCAGCTTACCAGCTCGCCCTGATTGAGGATCCCCAAGATCATGTGGCCTGGTTCGGCTTGGCTATGGCCCAGTATGAAGCCGGCCAGGTCCAGGAGGCCATCGGTTCTTATAAGGAAGCCCTTCAGAGGAATCCCGCTCTCTGGCAGGCGGAAATGAACCTGGGGGTGATTTGGTTCAACCAAAAAAACTTTGGCCAGGCTCTCACCCATTTTGAGCGGGCCCAAACCTTGAGCCCCCAAAGCTGGCGGCCCTTTTTCCTGGCAGGGGAAACCCACCTCTTGCAAGACAACCTGCCGGCTGCGGAAGCCAGCTTCAAGCAAGCTCTGGATTTGACCGAAGCAGGCGCCGAACGAGCAGCGATCCATCCGGCTCTGGTCTCTATCTATCTCAGCAAGAAGGATTATTCGAGTGCGGCCAAGCATCTGATGGCGTCGCGCCCCTTTTCAAAGGATATCAGGGAGAACGACCGGCAGTTGGCGAGTCTCTACCTGGAGATGGGTCAAAAGCAGAAAGCCCTGGAATATCTGGACCGCCTCGCAACCGACCCATCGGCGGATCCGGAATTACACGAGACCATCGGTTGGATTCGCGTGGATCAGAATGATTATGCCGGAGGGATCAAGTCACTGAGAATCGCACTGGAGCGGCAACCAGATGCCAAGCGACGGGAGGAGTTGTGCTTGGAGCTGGCCAAGCTCCACGTTCGCCTGGAGCAGATCGAGGAGGCCAGAGCTGTCCTGGAAAAAGGAGCTTCCGGTTCCGCTAACCCGGAACTGCATTTTATGTTAGGCTCGCTCTACTTGCACACCAATCAATGGGAGCCCGCCAAAAGGTCTCTGGCTCAGGCCTTACACCTCAATTCGGATTGCGTCGAGTGCTATGGTAAGCTCGGCGCCATTTATATGAAACAAGAGGATTTCGGCCGAGCCATTCCTTTGCTTTCACGCTATCGGGACTTGAAGCCGGAGAAGGCGATGACCTATTTTTATCTGGGCGTTGCCTATGACAGGCTCAGGCGCTATCGTAAAGCGGTCCCGGAATATGAAAAATTCCTGGAAATGGACCAGGGAAAGCACGATAGAGAAAGCTTCCAGGTTCGTCAGCGGGTGAAGGGTTTAAAAAAAAGGGTAGGGGGGCGGTAAGCTGAAGAGATTTATCGAGATCCATTCAGTACCCAGGCTCGAGAGCTTTTGCCATCCGGTTTTGGATTGGAGCCGATGGCTCGGGAGTTCCTTTTTCGTTCGAGCTCTGCTGGTCTCGATCACGGCGGCGCTTCTGATCAATCCGCTCTCTGCTGCGGACTCGAAACTGGAACGCCAGTATCAAAGTCAGCAAGGAGCGTTGAAACGGCAGGGCAATGTCGTTAAAAGGGTCAAGATCCTCATTAAAATGTCCAGCATTGACCTGAGACTCGTCAGTCGCAGGGTCAAAAAGGGCCTCTATTCTGAAGCGGATCGGTTGCTGATGAGATATATCGAAAACATCAGGCAGGCTGAGCAAGTGCTGAAGGATTCGAAACGTAACCCTCAGCGGAAACCTGGAGGGTTCAAGCACCTGGAAATCTCTTTGCGGAAGCAACTGCGACAACTTGCCGACCTCCAGGACCTTTACCCGTTTGACCGACAAATGGCGATCGACCGAACCATCGGTTGTGCCGAAGCTGTCAAGCAGCGGATGATTGCGGCGCTGTTCGGAGCCGACAACACCGGTCGGCCGGCAGATCAATCTCCCCAGGTCGGCGAAGCCGGGGCACTCCGTGACCCGTCCCTGTGCCTGGCTGAATAAGACTTATGAGAACCCAGGGATCCCATCGAACCTGTCGTCGCCTTTTCACCGGGAGTTCTGAGACGCCCGGCGGCTACCGGGCCGTCGCGGTAGCTCTCTCGTTCCTGCTCTTGACCCCTGTGGCTTATCGTTCCCAAACAGGGGACTATCTCAGTGCTGAGGAGATCGAAGATGTTCGGAACTCTCAGAAGCCGCACCAACGGATGTCCGTTCTGAACGATATTTTCAGGAGGCGGATGAAAGGCGCCGTTTCCAGCAAGGAGTCAAGAGTTGATCCGGTGAAGAGCAGTCCGTCCGACTCCGAGAAAAAAAGGGGCGGCCCAGGGGAGATTCCCGGCCCTCGATCATTCACCGGGTGGATGGAAGAGGTAGTGATGTGCCTGGAGGAAATCGAGACCAACCTCGAAAACTACCCGGTGGATCAGCCCCTGAACGTTTGGGACTTGGAAACGGGAGCGCCCATTCGCATGAATCCCAAGAAGTTCCGCAAGGCATTGAAAAAACTCCGGAGCTCTTTGCTCGAGTTCAATCAGTGGCTACTCGACAGGTTCAACCAACTGAGAGGCTCTGAGAGCCGAATTGCCGGGGAGAGTGCAGATTTCTTGGCAGACCTGGCAGAGGAGTTGAAAGAAATCATTGAGCTGGCCGGGGGGAAAGTTTCGGAGAAGGAGCCGGCTGAGAACGTAGCCAGGGAGTGAGGGTCAATGACAATGCAGTCCAAGGGTTCAGCTCGTCGGAAGCTGTTGACTCTCTCTCAGATCCGGCAAATTTTCGCCGAGGCCTATCGGAAGCTGGAACTGGCGCCGCCCTGTCCTGAAGTCCAGGTGGAGTTTTATCGCTTTGTCGGAATCAACCACACCGTCCGACTCAAAGACGGTCAACTCCTGGTCCGACTCAGCGATCTCTTCCAGCAAGCTCCACCCCCGATCTTGAGGGCCTTGGCGACCATTTTGTTGTCTAAGTTGTTTCAACGGAACGTCCCACCAGCGGCCCGCGTCGCATACCGGGAATATAGCAACTCTCTCGAGATGAGGCGCAAGGCTCGGGTCTCCCGGCGGCAGCGCGGACGTAAGCTGCTGTCTGGCCCCGAGGGCAGCCATTATAATTTGACGGTTTTGTTCGACGGTCTGAACCAAGAGTATTTCAAAGGACGGTTGCCTCGCATCCATCTGGGGTGGAGCCTGAGAAAGAGTCGGAGAATTCTGGGGCATTTCGATCCTTCCCATCAGACGATTGCCCTCAGTCGGTTATTGGACCATCCGACGGTTCCGGAAGTGGTAGTTCGCTTTATACTCTTTCATGAAATGCTGCACGCGAAATTGCTGGCTCGCTCGTATTTCGATATCGGGAACCCGCACTCCCGGCGATTCCGAGAGGAGGAACAGAGATTTCGCGGGCATGCAGAGGCCAGGAACTGGATAGAAGAACATTCTTGAGGTTGCAACCCACTGGGTTGCAAGCAGGTCCTCTCATGAAGGTCTTGCCCCAATACCTCTCCCGCTGCAAAGAGCATTGACGGAAGCCTTGAAAATACTGCAACCTTGTTTGGGTGCTGCTTCAGTGCAGCTGGAGCGGAGGATTCCTGCAGGGAACGATGTCGCCTCGGGTGGCTGGTTTGCAGGGCAGGCAGACGCGAGGCCCCCATTAGCTGCGGTTGTGGCAGACCCCTGAACGGGGGGGTGGAGACCCTTTGACCACATATGAGTGCAAGTTGCTCTAAAGTCAACTTGGATAGCTCTCTTTCGCGTTTTCAGGACGGTTTTCTCACAGAGTTTTCCACAGAATTTGTTGAAGATTCTCCTGTCAATGGAGAGGGGCTTGCGCCCTTTGAGAATACATCCATCGAGGAGTCTCAGCGTGAAACGACTGACCCCTGAACAACAGAGCTTTTTCCGTCGTGAGGGCTATTTGGGCTTCGGGCCTTTTCTGGATCAAGGCAGAGTAAAGCAGATTGGAGACGCCATCGATGCCATTGCGAGCGGTGAGTTGGAGTATCCCTCGGAGTTGATTCGCTGGGAGCCGGGGTCTGAAGAAGCGGGCCGGACTCAAGGCCCCGAGAGGAAGACATTCGTCTACCAGGTTCGCTACCCTCACCGGCACATTCCTCTTTTCATGGACCATGCAGCAGACCCAGTTGTTCTGGACGTTGTGGAAGACTTGTTGGGACCCGACATCGTGCTGTACAACACTCAAGCCCTCCTCAAGCCGGCATTCCACGGGACCTCCCAACCCTGGCATCAGGACGCGGCCTACTGGCCGATTCGTCCCATGAAGTTGGTGAGTTGCTGGATCGCCGTTGATGAGGCCCCAGGGTGGAGAATGGCTGCATGCGCTTTATTCCGGGAAGCCACAAACGGGGCTTGGCCGAACATCGGAGTGGGAGGCCCTTGTCTGCCGCCAGCGGAGGAACGGCGGCTGCGGTTCAGGAAATTGAAGTGGACGAATCCGAAGCCGTCGCCGTGCCCGCTAAGCCGGGTCATGGTTCACTGCACCATTGCCTGACGCATCATGGAACTCCACCCAACCGCACACCCTATCGCAGGCGGGCCATCATCAGCCACTATATGCCCCTGGATTTCCGCTACACGGGTCCGGAGAAGGAGCGGCCCCGGTTCCCTGTGGTTCGCGGAAAGCGCAGCGGGCACATTATCTGATTCTTCTCATCGAAGAAAGCTTTGGAGATGCCCTTGAGCCGGAAAAGGAAACCCATCGGCGGCGTGGTCCCCATCATTCCAGTCCCCTTTGACGCCGAGGAGTCCGTGGATGAGGATGGCCTGCAACGGCTCGTCGATTTCGCGGTTGCCAGCGAGCTGGACGCCATTTGCTTACCTGCGTACGGAAGCGAGTTCTACAAGCTTTCCGAGGGTGAGAGGGTCCGGGTGGTGGAACTGGCCGCCCGGCAAGCAGCGGGTCGCCTCCGGGTGGTGGCCCAGTGCAACCACGGTTCCTCCAAGGTCGCCTGTTCGTTGGCAAGATCCAATCTCGAGGCTGGGGCAGACGCGATCTCCATCGCTATCCCGCGGCAGTTCCCACTGCCGGACGACGATTTGTTGAGATTTCTAGCGCCGGTCCTCAACGGCAGCAACGCCCCCTTCCTGGTTCAAGACTTCAACCCGGGAGGCCCCACGCTGAGTACCTCCTTCCTCGTCCGACTCCTGGCGGAGTGCCCGAACCTCAGCTATTTGAAGTTGGAGGAACCGCTCAGCGCACCCAAAGTCGCCGCAATGGTTGAGGCTACTCAAGGTGAGGTGGGAATCCTCACCGGTTGGGGTGGGCTGTACCTGCTTGAGTTGATCCCGGCAGGGATCTGTGGTTTGATGCCGGGGCTGGGCTTGGCGGATCTTCTGAATCGGATTTTTTGGCTGGCCAAGGACGGCGATTTCGACAAAGCCTTTTACTTTTTCGAGAAAATAGCTCCCCTGCTGTTTTTTTCCCTACAGAACCTGGAGTTCTACCATTACTGTGAAAAGCGCTTGCTGCAAGCGAGGGGGCTGTTGAGCAATGCTCGCTGCCGCCAGGCGGCCTACCAGCCGGATGCCTATACCCGGGGACATTTCGAACGGATCACCCAGCGGGCGTTGCGAACCTTGGAGGAGGCCGGTTTGAGTTGGTCGGCCGAGTAAACGGGATCCGGCTGCATGAAACCTCTCCTGCCCCGGAAACTGCCGTTGGTGTTGTGACGACGGTTGCTGGAAGGCAGGATGCCGACCGTATGCCATCGCCTGGAAGCCGAGCGACAAGCTCGGAAGAGGACATGGGACCGCGGGACTGATTTGAAGGGAATTGGAAAAACTACCATCAAGGAGATCATCGGTGAGGAAAAACAAACTCAAGGACAAGCTCAGGTCCGGTCAACCCACACTTGCTACCCATCTTCACAGCATCTGGCCCTCGGTGGTTGAGGTGGTTGGTCATACGGGTGTCTTCGACTACGTGGAATTCGTGGCCGAGTATGCTCCCTTCGATTTGAATTCGTTGGACAATTTTTGCCGGGCTGTCGAGCTCTTCGATATGTCGGCCATTATCAAGGTGGATCAAGAGCCGCGGGGGTTTCTGGCCCAGCGCAGCATCGGGTCCGGTTTCCAGGGGGTCTTGTTCTCGGACTGTCGAACCGTGGAAGATGTGCGGGAGTGTATTCGAGCGGTCAAGCCGGACACGCCGGAAGCCGGCGGTCGTCATGGCGTGGCCACCCGCAGGATTACCTACATGAGTTATGGCGGCACTCCGCAATACGCTCAGGCCCCTGGATGACACGGTGGTGGCTTTGATGATTGAAAAGAAATCAGCGGTCGATCAACTGGATGAGATCTTGTCGCTGGGCGGCATCGATATGATTCAATGGGGTCCGGCTGATTACTCGCTCAGCATCGGTCGGCCCGGGGAGTGGCGTCAGCCGGACATCGAGGCGGTGGAGCGCCAAGTCATCGAATCCGGTTTGAAGATGGGCATTCCGCCTAGAGCCGAGATCGAAAGCGTTGACCAGGCCAAGTACTACCTGGATATGGGCGTTCGCCACTTCACTTTGGGAACCGACGTCAAGATTCTTTTTGACTGGCTCAAAGGGAACGGCGAGGATCTGAGGAAGGCTCTCTCTGGATCTTGAGTCCGGATGTCGAACAGGGAAATGGCCGTTATCTCCGAGCAAACTGAGGCTCCAGGTTCAATGCTGCAGGACGCCGGCCACGAAACTCAACAAATCTCCCTGGTTCTTGGACAGTTCTTTGAGGCGTTGATAGTCCCGTCCCAGTTGGCATAGCTGATAGACGTTAGGGCAGGTTAGCTGGGCTGGTTCGATATCCGTGAGGTGCTCGAGAGAGACCTCGATGGCTTCAGGGTAGCGTTGGATTCTAGCCAGGAGTCCCACCAGGACCTGGGCCGGATTGAAGTCCACAGCGGCGCCTTTGTCTTGAGGGAGCTTGCCGCGAAAATGAGCGATTGCCTGCCCGACCTCTTGCCCGATGAGGGCCTGCAGGTAGAAGACATAATCCTCATAGCTGTCGAACGGGGGGGATCCTCGGTACTGAAATTCGGAAGACAGGTGGGTTCCATACTCCGCTAGCTGGAGTGCCAGCTTCAGTGTATCCGAGTCTTCCAGATCCAGACTCAGTTGAATCACGGAGAGTAAGTGGGAGGTGTCAACGTAGTAACTGAACTCTCCAAACAGCCAGTCCCGCCCTTGGATCAACACCGGGACATTGGTCGTCTCGGGAGCTTTAGCTTCTTTCTCGGCAATGGTCCGCTTCAGGTTTTCCAACAATTCGCCGTGGAGCGTGCGGACCAACAGGCCAATGCACTCGGCTCGCCCCTCCTCTGCGGGATATTGTTGGATGCTGGTTATGGCCCGGCAGGTTCCATAACTGTTGAGAAGCAACTCGAAGCCTTTGCGGGGATTGACCCGTTCATAGAGGGCAATCTCGATGATGGCGGCCATCTCGTCCCTGGGTTCCAGTTTTTCGATGGCGGCTGCCACGGGCGCCGTTTCGCCGATGGCCCGGAAGTAGGGCCAGGCTTGCTCGATGGCGCCGTCTTCCAGGAAGAGTTGACCGACTTCGCGCGCTGCCCGGATCTGAGCCTGGTGGTATGGGGTTCCAATCTCCTTGGGGAGGTCCGGTTTGGAATCGATCTCGATGAGCCCCAGCCCCAGCTCGTGACGCATTTTCATCAGACGGGCGTTGAAGATCAGAGGATACTTTTTCTCGTTGCGAAATCGTTGAATGAGCAGCTCGAATCCGGCCTCTGAGCCTGAAGATTGCAGCGTTTGTTCGACCTCGTCAAATAAGTCTTTGCTCATGAATTCTTTCCTCCGAAGAGTTGCGGAGTCGCTTTTGGCGCGACAAGCCTCGGATTCCTCACCTATAATCAACAGTGGTCTTGGGATCATAACACTGCTGATCGAAACTTCGAGCGTCCGTTTGACGAGACGACTTCAAAGGCCGTTGAATAGAGGTCGGATTCCGTCCTCTGCCCGTACTCTCTTTTCATCAACCCATCGGGGGATCTTTTGAGAATCAGTGAGCAGCCCTGTCAGGTCTGCTTTTTCCTCCTCACCGTTTTTATGGTCGCCGCCTGGGCGTGCCAGCTCCCCACTTCCACAGACGGCAACCGCCAGCCGGAGAGGAGCGAGATCACCACCATCGCAGGCAATGGATCGGCCGGCTACTCAGGGGATGGTGGTCTGGCTGTGGAGGCTCAGTTGAATCAACCGTTCGGCGTGACCCGTGGTCCGGATGGCCACCTCTATATTTGCGACACGGGAAACCATGTGATTCGAAGAGTCTCTTCCGACGGAACCATTGCCACAGTAGCCGGGAATGGCAGAGCGGGCTACGCCGGAGATGGCGGCCCGGCCACCGCGGCCAGTCTCGATGAGCCCTACGAGGTTCGCTTCGACCGGGCAGGGAACCTCTTTTTTGTGGAGCGAGCCAATCATGTGGTGAGGCGGGTGGACGTTGGGACCGGGGTGATTACCACCGTGGCCGGCACGGGCGAGGAGGGGTTTAGTGGAGACGGCGGCCCGGCAGTTCGCGCCAGGCTCAACCAACCGCACAGCATTCAATTCGATCCCGGCGGTGACCTCTTTATCTGCGATATCGGCAACCATCGAATTCGGAGGGTCAGTTTCGGGGACGGCTACATCGTGACTTTTGCCGGGACGGGAGGTCAGGGAAAGACACCTGATGGAGCCGGTCTTGCGGGTATCCCCCTCAACGGACCTCGAGCGTTGGATTTTGACGCCGAGGGTAACCTGTGGCTGGCTCTTCGGGAAGGCAACGCGGTTTATCGAATCGACATGCAAGCGAAATCGGTGCACCACGTGGCTGGGACCGGGGAGCAAGGGTTTACCGGTCACGGGCAGCCGGCTCTCCGCGCCACCCTTTCAGGTCCGAAGGGACTGAGCGTTGGTCCTGGCGGGAACATCTACCTGGCCGATACAGAGAGCCACTCCATCCGCATGATCGATCGGCGCCGACAAACGCTGGAGCTGATTGCGGGTAACGGCGAGCCGGGAGATGGACCGGAGGGCGACCCGCTGAATTGCAGGATGGGAAGACCCCACGGGGTTTTCGTCGATTCCGATGGCTCAACCTTTGTCGGCGACACCAACGCCCACCGTGTCCGCGTGATCCGGTCGGTGAAGGGTGGAGATCCACAACCGCACAGTGGGTCGGCCTCTTAGGCGACCTGCCGGAACGTCTTTACAAGAAAATTTCTCCGTGCTACTCTGCCCGGCGTGTTTGATGCTGGCGGGTCTGTGGCAACTTTCCACTCGGGGAGATCGGCTGAGCAGGTGAGTTCTCATCCCTCGGGCCAGTCGGTGATGCCACAAGCTCCAATTCAAACCTGCCTTATTGTCATCGGAGGGGCTGTAGCTCAGCTTGGGAGAGCGCCTGACTGGCAGTCAGGAGGTCGTGGGTTCAATCCCCATCAGCTCCACCAGCACCAACTCCGAGACCCTACCTCAGAGATCTATTTCTTCAATTATCTTCAGCTGCCGATCATACTGCCTTGTCTGCCGGGATGTTGTCGAAGTCAGGAATACATTCGCTGACAGGCTCTCCCTGCGCAGTTTCCGTTTCGATGGATCTTTGCGGCTTCCTAAGACGCCCCGCAGAGACCTGTGGGCGTGTATTTGATAGAATTGAAGTCAAACGACCGGAGAGGGGAAACGGGTGAATACCGCAAGTCAAACGATGACGGCAGACCAGCTCCTGCGGATGCCCGATGATGGATTTCGGTATGAGTTGGTGAAGGGGAATCTGAGGAAGATGACTCCATCCGGGTTCAATCATGGAAAGATCGTCGCCGCTCTGACTGCTCCCGTGACGGTCTATGTGAAAGCCAATGCGCTGGGTGTTGTCGTCGGTGCTGAAACTGGCTTCCAGGTTGCCGGCGGTCCCGACACCGTTTTGGCTCCCGACATGGCTTTTGTTCGGCAGGAGCGGGTGATCGAATTGGGAGTGACAGATCAATTCTGGCCTGGTGCGCCGGACTTGGTGGCCGAAGTGCTGTCGCCAAGCGACCGTTCAGCGCAGGCGAAACAAAAGGTAGCGGCTTGGTTGGGCGGCGGGGTTGGGATGGTTTGGGTCGTAGATCCCACGAGGAGGGTTGTTCAAGTGCATCGCTCAGAGGCGCCGGTTCTGATACTCACAGAGAAGGACGAGCTTGATGGACAAGATGTCACACCGGGTTTCAAATACAGCGTCTCTGAAGTTTTTGCCTGAGGTCGGGAATACCCTCGATAGCCTGCTGAACTACCGCTCGAACCCCAGGCAGCCAGGAGACCGCGGCTTCGACCCGCAACAACTCCAAGACACGCCCTCTTTGATATCGTTCACATTTTCGGTTTTGGCAACTTCACTCTCAGGCGCCTTTATTTCGAACGATCGCCACCCGGCCCGGGCTTTCAGGACATGGATGCTTTCCGCGAGTACGTTGCTACAGTTCCTCATGGCTTCGGCCATTGGCTGGGACAAGGAGATTGCCTGAAGATCCGTGGGCAGGCTGATTCATCGAACCGCGCTCTCGGAAGGGAGAGTTTATGAAATCGCAGGCGAGCCATTTACTGGTTGGCCTTCTTTTTGCCGGACTGCTGTTGTACTTTTGTGTGGAGACGACCCACTTTTTTGCCCAGGAGGCAGTTCGGTCCAGGACAGGCGATCTGATTATGGCCGGGGAGTCCATGCCGCTCACACCGCTTGGGACCGGAGCGTTCCCGGAGGATGGGTTCATTCATCGGGGCGGCAGCGCGTCGGTCTTCATGTGGCCCCTTGACCTTCCCGCTGCCGCCCACAAAGCCAACTCCATACTGGCGCGAATGGCGCTTTTGCACTATGAGCCCGGTGGCGGTGTCGATGCCCGAACCTATGGTTATATTCGGGAACAAGCCTTCTACGTGATTGATGGAAAGGCCAGATTCACCCTGGGAGATTCCGAAAAGGAGGTCGGCCCCGGAGACCTGATTTTTGCCCCGAGCCAGGTCGAACACGCTTATGAGGTCATGGGAGAGGCGCCCCTCCGGATGATTCTGATGGAGTGGCGAAGCGGTGACGTCAGCAAGGGACGTTTGTTGGCGGGCGCCTTGGTTTCTGAACGGCTGAAGCCCTTGACGAGACTGAGCACCGAAGACGCAGGGGGTCATCAAGGCATTTCCGCTTCTCCATTCGTCACTCCCAGGGACTACCCCACCCTGTCCCATCAAGCGAACTCTTCGGTAGCTTGGATCGCTCTCCAACAGTACGATGCCGACCCAACGACCACGGCCACTTCCGTGCATAGCCATGCCACCTCGGAACAAGCCTTTTATCTATTGGACGGCAAGGCTCGATTCCAGGTCGGCGACACCGAACAGGAGGTGGGGCCGGGCGAACTGGTTTTTGCTCCCAGACATGTGAAACACGGCTACAAGGTGATTGGCCCCACCCCGGTCAAGTGGCTCATGATGAGTTGGTCCAGCGAGTGAGGAGCCGTCGCTGCCACTCCTATAGGAGAAGTCCTTCTTGAATCGTAGGAACGCTCCCGGAGCTACTTCCGGGCACGAACCGTCTCGATAATCCGGGAGATTTCTTCAACCACTTCAGGATATTGTCCTGCCAGGTCGTTGGTTTCTCCAATATCCCTTTTCAAATCATAGAGCTCCAAGGCTCTCCCCGCATTGGGCCGTACAGCCTTCCACTTGCCCTTTTGCACTGCGACTTTGACGCTGCCGGATTGCCAATAGAGATACTCATGTTTCGGCTGCTTTTTTCCAAGCAGTGATGGAACCAATGAAATGCCGTCAATGCCTGTCGGCGCGTCAATGCCGGCCAACTCACAGGCCGTGGGTAAAAAGTCCCAGAAGGCCGGGGCATGATGCGACGCCTTACCGGCCTCAACCGTTTGCGGCCACCAGGCGATGAGCGGCACTCGAATGCCGCCTTCGTAGAGGTCGCGTTTGAAGCCTCGCAGGGGGCCGTTGGCGTCGAAGTATTCATGCTGATGGCCGTGTGTCCCGTGTGATAGCCCGTCAAATAGACGAGGCGTGAAGGCCTACAGACCGTATGGCCGGCATAGTGGTCGGTGAATCGCAACCCCTGGTTGGCGAGCCGATCCAGGTTTGGGGTCTGAATCACTTTTTGTCCGTAGCAGCCGAGATCGCTGTATCCCAGGTCGTCCGCCACGATCAAAAGGATGTTGGGTTGGACGGCAGCGTGGCTCGGAGAGTTGGTGGGGATCACGATCAGCAGCGCAAAAACTCGCCACCACTGGCAAGAATCCCGTGGGCCCGACGATCGATCTTTGCCGTTCATGGGTTTGGCTCGATGACTCCGACGAGGGTTTTCCCCGAACTCCCTAAGCCCGGCGAATCTAGCACAGGCGGGATGGGTGATCCATTGGCTACCCGTCTCGTCCCTGCCTCGGGTCGTGCCTTTTTGCGGTGATAATGGTGGTCAGCTCAAGGCTGCCGCGCACCTTACGCAAAGGACGGAAGCCCTGCAACGGGCCCAGGCCCTTGTGCCGGCCGTTGAATCGCTTTTTACCAGCAAGAAAGGCGTTTTGAGGTAGGATAGTCTCACCGGATCTGGTCCCTTTTTAACGGGAGGCGCTCCTCTCTCAAGAAGGCGGATTGGAGAACCAAACGGCAATGCTACCGTTTTCTTATGAAGGCCATCGCAGCCTTTCCCGCCGGCAATTCCTGGCCGGTTTGGCCGTAGCCACTTGGACGGCCACGCAGGTCGGGGCCTGCGCCTCGGCCAAAACCCCTGATATGGCTCCAGCCGTGCAGACCGTGCTGGGTCCCGTGGCCCCCGAGCGCCTGGGGGTGACTCTCATGCACGAACATGCGCCGTCAGTCGATTGGTCCGAACTCTATGCAACCCCGGCCGCTCCGCTGGGTCCCCTTCGCGAAAGGATGCTGGCTCGAACTTCTGAGATGTTGGATGCTTTTCATCAGTCGCTCTCCAGGCCGGACGCGCCTGGAGCCATCGTGGAATGCACTCCGATTCGCGTGGGACGCTATCCGAAACTGTTGGTGGATCTGGCCAGACGGACCAAGGTCCACATCATTGCGTCTACGGGATTTTGGTGCGAGGCGTTGGCCCCCCAGCATCCCTGGGCCGTGCGGTTGGGAATCGAACCGGACGGCGCCCGGAAGATGGCCGACCTGTTCACACGGGAGATTACCGAGGGAATGGAAGATCCCCACGCCGGCTGGGGCGAGCGGTTCACCAGGGTCCGGGCGGGTGCGATCAAGATTGGGACCAGTCGGCTCATGCGTCCCAGCGAGAAAGTTGTTCACGTTGCCGCGGCCATGGCCAGCAGGCATACCGGCTGTTCCATCACAACCCACACCACCGACGGCGGCGGACTGGCCCAGGCCGGCCTGTTGTTGGAATCGGGCGCAGCCCCCGAGCGGGTGATCATCGGACACCAGGGCCACAGGGACGATGGTGAGAATGCCGAGGCCAAGGACACTCATTTGCAAATCGCGAAGTTGGGCTGCTACCTCCAGTTCGATCGCGTCGGCGCCAGGAATTACGAGTGTGACAAGCAGGCCCGGTTGATCCAAAACTTGGTTGAGGGCGGGTTTCTGCGCCAGATTCTGGTCAGCCACGATCATGTTCCCTATTTTTATGGGGAATTTGCAGCAGAAAAGAAAGGGACCGACGGTTGGAGAGAAAATCGGGTGGACCACACCATCATCACCACCAGGTTGGTGGCCTCCCTTGAGCATCTCGGGGTTTCACCCCAGGAGATCCGAACCATCCTGGTCGAGAATCCCCGCAGGGTTCTGGCATTCTAGCTGTATCGACGCTGATCGGAGGATTGTTTTCACGCGGGACGGTCGCCCAGGTAATGAATCGTCGTTTCCTATAAGGGACCGCTTCCCGAATTCGGGGACGCGGCCTGAGGAATGGCTTCCGGCGGGATCCTCGGCGTCGCAAGCCACTTCTATTTCTAAAGGAGGGAATCCATGAGTCAAGGAATCACTCGACGGAGTTTGCTGAGGTCGTTCACCGCTGGGCTGGCTACGGGAACGCTCTCTGCCGGACTGGGCGGAGAAAGCCTGGCCGATCCCGTGCCGGCCGCAACCGGCTCGGCGGGCAGGAAAGGCCCCATGGAGAAATTGAGGCGTCGGATCGATCCCGATCGTGTCTTTCTGTGGGAGAACACTCGTAAGGAGATCCGAGAACTGCTGGAAAGCGGTCTGCTCAAAGCGGCCATCCTGCCGGCGGGTTCCATCGAGCAGCACAACGAGCACATCGCCTTGGTGGAAGATACGGCTCACGCCATCTTCTTTGCCAAGCAGGTTGCCCTGGAGCTGTACCCGCAGGTCATTGTGGCTCCGCCCAGTCCCTGCGGCTACGCGCCCTATTGGATGTCGCGAAAAGGGACCATCACCTTGCGCCGGAAGACCTTCCAAGCCTATGTCTTCGATGTGCTTCATTCTTTGAAGACGCACGGAATTCGGACGCTGCTGGTGCTCAACGGTCACGGAGGGAACCACCAACCGCTGAAGGAGATGGAAGAAGATTGGCGCAGGAAACTCGGGGTGACGCTGGCGGTGGACTCTGTTTGGGCGCCGACCCCCAGGGAGTTCGTGAAATCTGTCCTGGTAAGCAAGAAGCGCCTGTCGCACGCTGAAGAGTACGAGACCTCCATTGCGCTGGCCGCTCATCCCCAGCGGGTTCGGCGGGTCAGCATGAAAGAGTACGACGACGCCAAGCTGGACTACGAGTCGGGGTTCTCGGACGACGTCAAGCACTTCCTGCGCATTGATGGACGCACCTTCATCGACGGCCGCATCAATGAAGAGGGCGAAAATGCGGTTGATCGGGCTCGCCAGGAGCAATCTCTGCTGGCTACGGCGGCCAAGGGGGAGATCCTCACCGCCAGGGTGGTCGAGTATTTTGTCGAGATGATGAAGAAGATGATGGCCGCCACCGAATCGGGGCAGCCCTGGCCTCTCCAATAGGGAAGGCTGGTCTGTGTTTCTCGTTAGCGATTCTCTAAATGCCAGAACACGCCGGTCAAGCGCTGGTCCTGTTCCTTATATCGCCGCAAGGTCAGGAAACGATTCGATAACACTTCAATGGTGGCCGACACGCAATGGCTGACCGGCTCGCCGGGAATGATGGTGAATTCTCGTGCCTGGTTGACCTGAGGGGTCCCGGTCGGTGTGCCGTTTGCCCAGGTCTGTCCGCCGTCCAGGCTGACGCGCACCACCTTGCTGTTGTCAAAGGTTGACTCACCCCGTTCCTGTCCGCCGAAACTGCTGAGCAGAACGACGTTGTTCTCTGCCCAGACAAGGCTCCATCGGTAAGCCCCGAAGCCCAGCAAGCCTCCGGGAACTTCTTGGAAAGTCCGACCGCTGTCCATGGATTCCAACACAAGGCCGTTCTTGTAACACCAGGGAATGCTTGGGGGATAGGGCACGCCGGTGATGTTTTTCTTGATCGCCTCCGGATCTTCTCCCGGCAAGGCGTGGCGTTGAATTCGGGTCGCCGCCAGGATGTGGTTGGGCTTTTTGGGGTTCACGGCATAGGCCCGTTTCGGTGGCGTGGGGATGAACGATGGTGGGATCGCCCCAGGAGAGACCATCGTCAGTGGTGCGAATCATCACATCTCTGATTCCCGGACGGGACTGGTCGGATTGCTGGTAGTCCTCCCAGTCCGCGTAGCGCATGCTGCAGGAAAACATGACGGTCCCGTCCGGCTGCTCGATGAAGTTGGGATGACACCAGGCGACGTCGGCTTTGGTATAGGGGTCGCGGGATGCCCCGGGTGAGAACCGGCCGAAGTCCAGCTTGGTGCTGGTCCAGGTGGCTCCTCCATCTCGAGAGATGGAAACAAAGGCATCTCGTGGATAGGGTGTGTCCCCTGAGGGGTTGGGTGGTTCCTGATGGACGATCCAGAGCTGCCCCGTCCGAGTCACGGTGAACCCGGCAATGTGCTGCGGCGCCTGGATGTCGTTGAGCCGGATGGGAACCGAGCTCCAGGTTTTGCCTTGGTCACCGCTCTTGAACAGTCCCGGATGGGTCGTGGTTGAGTTGATCCAGAGGGTGCCGTCCGTCCCCTTCACCATATTGTTGGCGAAAGCCTGCCCGGAAGGGTCGATGACGACCTCCTCGTCCAGGACCAGCTCGAGGTTGCCGTAGCGAAGATGACCGCCGCCGCATCCCTGAGAAATGATGCTGCAAGCCAGGGCGATGGCCGGGAGCTTTGCGAATTTGAAGGTCCGGCGCTGTTGGGTCACAGTTGGCTCCGACTCGCTCTGAAGGTACGAAGCTATGGAGATCTGCCATAGCGAAAAGGCATTGCACCGTACCTCTGTTTATCAGAGGGGAGCCTTATTATACAATCCAGTTGTATCATTCGGTCGGATCGGGACGAAGGATCGATGGATTTGGGGTTGAAAGACAAACGGGCGATTGTTACCGGCGCCAGTCGGGGCATCGGCCGCTGCTGCGCCTTGGCGCTGGCCCGGGAAGGAGCGCGTGTATGCCTTACCGCTCGTACGCAAACGTTACTGGACGAGGCCCAGGAGCGAGATCGACCGGGCCGGCGGTCTGGGATGTGCCGTCGCCAGTGACTTGACCACTCGGGAAGGGTGCCGCCACGTAGTCGATGAGGCGGTCAGGCAGTGGGATGGTGTCGACATTTTGGTGAACTGTGCCGGTGCGGCAAAGATGGGTGATATTTTGGAGCTTTCCACAGAGGTTCTTGATGAGGGGCTGGCGCTGAAAAGTTACGGCTATCTACGCATGGCGCAGCTCGTCATCCCACACATGAGGCGGAACCAATGGGGACGCATCATCAACATTGCCGGAGGAGCAGGAGCCAGTCCGACGCGGGGCAACCTACCGCTGAGCCTGGCCAATATCGCCGTCTTGAACATGACCCGCGCCCTTTCCGATGCCGTCTCCAGGGAGGGAATTCTGGTCAACACGATTTGCCCGGGGATGACAAACACCCAGCGAGCCCGGGACTTGCAGCGCGAGAAGGCTCGAGAAGAAGGTCGAAGCGTCAAGGAGATTCTCCGGCAAATCGGCCGACGGCTTCCCGCCGGGCGTTTGGCGGAACCGGAAGAAATCGCCAACGTCGTGGTCTTCTTGGCTTCAGAATCGTGCTCCTACGTATTCGGCAGCTCCCTGTATATGGATGGGGGCGAGCGACGGGGCACTCCTTAGGTGCTGCTGAAGCGGGCCCGATGTTTCTTCCGTTACACCCCCAACAAGGGTTGAGCTTCCTGGGTACTTTGCATTATTCTCTACTCTCTCAACCCGGCGGGATTCCCCGTCTTGATTCCCCTCCCACCTGCTATTGACCGTGTTGGGAGAGCCGGGGAGAGGGTCCGCGCGAGGTGATTGGATGTTTAATGGCGGTGACATCGGACGGAAGCTTCGGCAGGGCCAGGCCGTGGTCGGGACTATTGCCTATTTCGGATCTCCGGCCTTTGTGGAAATGGCTGCTGCAGCCGGCTATGAGTGGCTGTTTCTCGACACTGAGCATGGCCACCTGACTTCCAGCGATTTGCTGCCCTTGCTTTTGGCAGCCAAAGGAACCCCTATCGACGTCGTCGTTCGGGTCCCGGGCTTGATAGAAGCTGAGATCAAACGGGCATTGGACTGGGGAGCCAGCGGCATTGTGGTTCCCATGGTGGAAAATGCTGATCAAGCGGCCTTGGCGGTGAAATGGTCCAAGTATGCTCCCGTGGGGAGACGAGGTTGCGGGCCGCTGCGGGCGGAGTATACCCATCGCGCCGCTGAGTACTATGGTCAGGCCAATGAGTGGATCACCGTGGTGGCTCAGATGGAAAGCCTGGAGTCTGTCAAGAATATCGAAGAAATCGTGCGCGTCCCCGGATTGGATGCCGTCTTCATGGGCATGGACGATCTGCGGCAGTCGATGGGGCTGCTGGGCGTTCGCGATCACCCGAAGCTGACGGAGAACGTCGAGCAGATCTTTCGAGCAGCCCGGGGCGCAGGCATGGCTTTCGGAACCTTCGTCGACAGCGCCGAGGCCTGCAGACCCTGGATTGAGCGCGGAGCCCAGCTCATGACTGTGGCTTCGGACCTGGAATTCTGGCTCCACGGCCTGCAAGGGGAGATGGGCAAGTTGAAAGGACCGGACCGGTCGGGGAAGGGCGCTTAGGCAGGAGTGGTTGGCCGAAGTCGGCCAGCTATTGACACCGAAAGGGATCGCTGACGGTTGGATTGCAGCCTGGACGGGAACGGGGCTCAGGGACCGGCAGAGGATGTTTCCCACTCGCTGAACCATTCAACAAGGCGGTTTGCCCATGAATACCCGGAGCTTGCTTTTGGAATCTCAAATTTTTCGGGACTACATTGACGCGACACCCACTTCGGCAGAGTTCTACCGGAGAGCTCGACAGATCTTTCCGGGAGGCGTCACCCACCAGTCGCGGCTGCTGGAGCCCCATCCCATTTTTGTCTCCCGGGCCCAAGGATCCCACAAATGGGACGTGGATGGGCGGGAGTACGTGGACTATTTCGGGGGTCACGGGTCCCTGATGCTGGGACACAACCATCCGGTGGTTCAAGCGGCAGTCCGGGAACAAATCTCCCGAGGAGCGCACTATGGAGCGTCCCACCCACTTGAACTGGAGTGGGCTGAGCTAATCCGATCGATGGTTCCCGGCGCCGAGAGGGTCCGCTTCACCGTGAGCGGGACCGAGGCGACTCATCTGGCGCTGAGAGTGGCCAGAGCCTACACCCAGAAACCCAAAGTGGTCCGTTTGGCGACCCACTTCCATGGATGGCATGATCACGTGGCCTTTGGAAAGGAATCTTCCGGGCCGAAGCCGCCTGCCGGCATTCTGCAGGAGATCGTCGACAATATCCTGGTGTGCCCCCCGGGTGACCTGTCCCACCTGGACGAGCTTTGCAGGAACCGGGGCGACGTGGCCGCAGTGATCCTGGAGCCTACCGGCGCCACCTTCGGCAAGGTGCCGCTCGACCCCAAGTTCTTGTCGGAGGTTAGGCAGTGGACCGCCCAACGGGGCATCGTTTTGATATTCGACGAGGTAATCTCGGGATTTCGTTGTTCTCTGGGCGGAGCACAGGGCTTTTATGGGGTGACTCCCGACCTGACTACCTTGGCCAAGGTTTTGGGCGGCGGCTATCCGGGCGCTGCTTTGGTCGGTCTGTCAGAGGTCATGAAGGTGATGGACTACCAGGAGGGAAAGGAGGGTCTGGGTGCGCCGCTGGTGGCGCACTATGGAACCTACAACGCCGCTCCGGTCACGGCCAGCGCCGGCATTGCCACCTTGAAGTATCTTCAATCGACGGACCTGATCGATAGGGCCAATCAAAGCGCCGCCACCCTTCGTGAGGAAATGAACTCTGCGGCTCAACGCCTGGGTTGCGACTGGTGCGTCTACGGAGACTTCTCGGCTTTCCACATCTTTCCCAATCCCGACCACGAACCGATCAGCGCTCAGGACATCATGGCCGGTCGGGTCGATTCCTGGAAGTTGCGGGGCGCTGCTTCTACGGAACTCCAACACAAGGTCCGGGTCAGCTTCCTTTGCAGCGGCGTGGACATCATTCCGTGGCCTGGGGGGTTGGTATCGGGAGTGCACACGGAGGAAGATCTGCAAAAGACGGTCGAGGCTTTTGAAGATCTTCTGAAGATGCTCGACCGGGAGGGAAGTCTAAAGTAGGGCCTCAGGTAGCCCGTGCAACTCCATGGAGCAGCATGATGATGCACATCCCAGGCGAGCTAAGCAAGGAGCTTCACAGTGACCTATTGTGTCTGGTTGTTCGGACTTATCCTCGCTGTTCCTCTGGTGGGCTTCTTGGTCTCAGAGGGTATACAGAGTCATTTCAATTCAGAACTGCGCTCAGTCTTAAGAGAGTCATACCCGGATGCCGGTGAGATAGCCCTACAGGCAATGACGGTGGATGTTCTGTGCGAAGAACCCGATGCCGATCTACGCGACCTATGCACTACGCATGGCAATCTCAACCTAATGAGCACGGCCGCTCTGCTTTCTGGCCTAACAGGGTTAGTACTCCTCGAGTTCATCAGGTTCGCGGGATTTCTTGCCAGAAGTAGCCGACGCCTCCTACTCATCGCTTTCAAGCCCGGACTCTACCTCACATCTATTGTGCTGGCTAGTCTCGTACTCGTCCATGCGTCAATTGCCATGGGGGCGCTGTACTATGGCGGGTCGCTACTTGGGCGTTTACCCATTGGGCTTATCCTGGTAATTGGCCTAGGAGCTCTTGCGGGCGTCTCCGCATTGATTGTGAACATGTTCGGAGTTGTCAAGAAGGCACAGACCTTCGTCATCGGCTCGCCAGTGAGTCGTGCCCAAGCCCCGAGACTCTATGAGCGGATCAACGCTGTGGCTGAAAGACTAGGAGCTCTGCCACCTGAGCAAGTGGTGGTCGGGCTCGACCCGAATTTCTTCGTCACGGAAGCTAATGTGATGTGCCTCGGTGACACTCTTGGTGGCCGAACACTTTATTGCTCGCTACCGCTCAGCCGGATCATGTCAGTCGAGGAATTCGACGCCGTGATCGGTCATGAGCTCGGACATTTCAAGGGACTGGACACCAAGTTCAGTGAAAAGTTCTATCCGATTTATCGAGGCACTGCTTCTTCACTAGAGTCGCTACAGCAGCAAGAAGGGGGTTCGAGTATCGCGGTACTTCCTGCGATTGCGGTGCTCACTTACTTCTACGAGGCGTTTGCTACAGCAGAAAACACTCATGGAAAGAACCGTGAGTTTTCTGCTGACAGAGAAGGGGGCCCAGCGCCACAAGTCCCCAGACGATGGCTTCGGCGCTGGTCAAGGTACATGCGTTTTCACCGTTCTGGTCTACCTTCCAGGAAGCCGCTGTGGCTGCATTGCAGGAAGGCAAAGCATACATCAATGCCAGCGAGACTTATGCAGGGGTCGTCAGGGCAGCTGCCGTTCCCAAAGTACTTGAGGGCATTGCAGATACCAATTTGAGTCACCCGACGGATTCTCACCCTCCGTTGGCCGCTCGTCTTGAGTCACTTAACGTATCGCTGCATAGTGTTGCCGCTGTCTCACTCGAAGTGCGTCCCGAAAATCCAGCTCGTAGCTTGATCGGGGACGCACAAAAGATGGAAGAAGAAATCAGTTCTGCCTATCAAGCGATCCTGGCGAGCTACCTCCATGATGACAGCGTTGCTGAAACCCAGGAAAATAAGTTGCAGGAACGGGAAGGCATTTCGCCTGCGGAGACCGCGCGCGGAGCTTCTTCCAAGCTCCCTCGAGAAGTGCATGAAGTTTCTTGTTGGTCGTGCAAACACGTTCTGCCGGTGACCACTGAGAACCGTGGCACTCGAGTGAAGTGTCCAAACTGTGGAACCAAACAGGCGCTGCCTTCCTGATGCGCCTTCTCCGAGGCGTCCGGATCGCCCGGGGTGGAAACTGCGTTTAGTAAACGCGACATTGAGTCTCTCAGCTACCTTACCCTTTTGCGATGGACTTGCCCCTCGTGGATGCGTAACTCTGTCTACTGCCTGCGAGGTCCTTCGTTCACACCGTCAGCTTAATCCCTTAACAGACGGACCCAATCCCGCACCTTAAAGAGTACGAACGAGTGAAGCAGATGGGTATGGTGTTTACGATGGGGCTAACAAAAACGGGATCGGGGGATCAGATCGTATTTGCCGATATCTGCGGCAACCTCATACATCTCGGTCAGGTCTAATTCGGCATGCTGAAGGATGCGGCTGTATGGGCATCTACTTTGACGAGGAATTGAAGCGCCCGTATGGGCATGGTCGTAGGCTTTGGTTGTTCTTGCGACATCCGCCTGATTGTTCGAGGGGTCTGGGACGATGACCTCTGCTTCGGTTCTCTCGTCGGATAGTGCTGACAGTGCCAGAGAAATCCTACCGTCTTTTCGTCTCTGAACTGAGGCATCGCGTCGTCTGTGGCGTTTCCTCTCATTATCGGATGAGCCTAGCCGCGAGCGACCGCCCCAATGATCCGCAGTTTTTCGTCACTCAGATGACCATATCGGTTGATCCAGTAGCCGTGCCGACTGGCTGCCCTGGCTGTCTCCAAGCGGCCTCGAAAGTCCTCGGACGGCCCGTAGCCGTGCGCCAATGCGTAGACGGGCGTCTCGCGGGCCTCGAGCTGGGCCTGGGTTATCTTGCGGTGCTGGGCCGCCGCGCCGACCGGATGGGCCTCTTCAGGGACCGGGTAGTCGTAGTCCTCTAGCCGGGCCAATCCCTTGTCATCGGTGATGTCGAACAGACGCACCAATGCCTTCACCAGGAGGGCCTCGGATACTCCGGGATTAGCCTGTCGCAGTTGGTCGCCGTAAAATCGGAGCATCATGGGCCAGTGCATGGTGTAGAGCTTGACGGAAATGGCTGAACTATAGGGGCTCACCAAACCGTAGTCCATCCCCGAGAGGATATTCCAGGGAGGCGGGAACGCGTTGGGCCAAAGCTCGATGTGACCTGCGCCGGCCTCCTTCATGGTTTTGCGGAAGTCCGCGTGTAATGATTCGACCAACTTGGCCTTGAATCGAATCCATTCAACCAGACCGGCAGACTGCGTCAGGAGTCGCCATCCGGCCTCGCTACTGCTGCCGGCCTCGGCACAGGGCCGATAGGTCCGAGTCGCTGAGCCCTCCATGAAGGCGGCGATAGAGGTCGGCGGCGGCGCTGCGCATCCGGTTGAAATCGAATTCCATCCGTTCCGCTTCCCTCCGAGCGTGCTCGCCGAAGTCGAGAAAGATGGAGTCTAGGAGGTAAGGCGGATATTCGGGCCAATCCACTCGAAGGCCCTGTATGGTCGGGTATTGCTGGCAGACATCCCGGATGAGCGCATGGCTGTACTCTCGGATGTGAGGACTGGCCAGGCTTCCGTTGGCTGACAGACGGCGCTTGGGAACACTTCCATCGGGCAAGCGGGGACAATCTTCGAATTCCGGCTCACCAAACTGGACTCGGTAGCCTGGAGGAATGGCTGCCTGAACCTGAAGGTAAACCTTCAACCCCCGAGATTGTGCGGCATGAATGAACTCCCTCACCAGGGGACCTTGCTCCCGGGTCAGAGCGCCGGCCAGCGGGGGCTGGTAGCGCAACCCCCGATAGAGACGGAGGTCCGGCCGAAAGCTGGGAGCCGTCCGGACCCAAAGCTCTCGCTCACCAAGCTGGGAGCCGTCCGGACCCAAAGCTCTCGCTCACCCCAGAGCGTCCGGTCCAACAGGCGGACCTTCCCGGCGCCGGCGTCGATGGGGGGCTCTCGGAATCCGGTCTGCCGGTCAGCCGCCTGCATCACATAGGGTGAAGTCGTCACCGCAGTTGCCGCGGCCTTGCTCTCAAGGTTGTCGAGCACGCCGTTGATGGACTCGCTCTGGAAATACTCGGGCATCACGGTGATGCCGACAAATTTGGGGGAAGCCATGGCGCCTCCTTCTCATGACAGGGCTGGAGCCCGAACAAGCTCAGAAATTTCATCGGGTCCAGAAACGACCCGGCGGCATGAACGGTTGCCTCCATTGGTTGCCGTTGGCCGAGTGGCGCCACCACCGGTTCACCATGAACCGGGATGGGTCGGCGCTTCATGGTTCGGTGAGCCGGGGTCTGCAATCTGCCGCCTCGGTAACGGACTGAAGACCGGCCTCGTTTGCCGGGATCTCCATCCGGGCGAGGCGCTGGTGAATCCCCTATCCAAACTGTTGGGGGATGATCCCTCCTGTGGCATTGTCAAGGACGCTCAGCCAGCGGGGCCTCGTAAAGAGAAGCTTCCGCATCGAAGACTCGCCCGTCAGGCAACCGGTACTGATTGGGAGTGGTGGGCTTTATGCCGGAGAGAAAGGCGGGTAGCCGGTCGCGGTCTGCAACAAGCTGGGCCATGGCCTCCTTCCAGTTGAATCGCCGATAGAGCTGCTCGCGCAGCTTGCTGCAATGCTCGGCATGCTCAGCCCGATCGGCCAGATTGCTCATCTCTTGAGGGTCATCGGTCATATCAAAGAGAAGCGGTTTGCCTCCCTGGACTTCAACATACTTCCAATGAAAGGTGCGGATAGCCCTCCAGGCTCGCGTCGCCTGGCCGATGGGCAAAGCCTGGGTCTTGATGCGTGTCCCCCACTCAAAGTATTGGCTGGGTGCGAACTCTCGAAGGGATCGGCCCCGGGACGGATCACGCAACAGGGGGCTGAAGTCCATCCCGTCGAGCCCTTGAGGAATGGGTAGTCCGACCAGATTGCAGCAGGTCGGAAACAGGTCCATCAGGGAAACAACGGCTGGCACTCGAGAAGGACCCGGCTGGATGCCGGGTCCAGTCATAAGGAGTGGAACTCCCATGGATTCCTCGTAGTAGACACCTTTTTGCCAAAGTCCGTGGGCCCCGCCCATCTCCCCATGGTCACTGGTGTAAATGATGATGGTATTGTCCAACAATCCGTTTTGTTGGAGGGTCAGCAGGAGTTCCCCGATGCAATCATCCACGAAGTCGACGCCGGCGTAGTAGCCTTCACGTCCCCTTCGGATTTGGTCCGGAGTCAAATGCGCAAAGAGCCTCTCGTACATGCGCCGGGCATAAGGTTCCAGGCGATCACTGCAGTCGGCTGGTTGTTCCAGGGGCGGTATCCGATCTCGATAGTGACGGATGTAGCGGCCCGGCGCGGTAAAGGGAGCATGCGGCCTGCCGTAGCCGGCACAAAGGAACCATGGCTGCTCCGGCTTTTGGTCCTGGTGCTCCAGCAGGAAGGACCGGGCCTCCCGCGTTACGATGACGTCCTGGATCAAGCTCTCGGGAATCTCAGTGACTCCGGCGCTCTCTGCATTATGGTAACTGGGATACAGGCTCAGCGGTTCGGGTTGATGCGACAGGCCGTGGTGAAAATCCCCGTAGGGCCTGAATTGAAAACCATGCAACTGGTCTTTCCCCCCAAAGTGCATTTTGCCCACGAGGCAAGTGGCGTACCCGTGATCGGCGAAGTGTCTAGGCCAGGTGACGTGCTCGGGGAAAATAATCCAATGGTTGGCCCAGGCCGCGCAGCGATGCGGTTCCATGGCTGTCAGTAAACACATCCGTGACGGCGTGCAAGCCGGGGAAGCACAACTGGCCCTTTCGAACTGCACCGAGCGCGAGGCCAGGGCATCCAGGTGTGGTGTACGCACGATGGGGTCTCCGGCAAACCCGGCAATTTTGGGTGCGTGTTGGTCAGTCAAGATGAGAAGAATATTGGGCTTTGAATTCATGGAAAGGCCCCTCGCTCAAGTCTTGGATGGAGTGGGGCTCAACCGAAAAAGGCGGTCGAGCCCAGCAGAATCCCAACTTGGCTACCGGGATTCGAGATTGAGATTCATCTCCGCTTGTTTTTGAAAGCAAGGTGTTGTCCTCCTGTGTTCCCAAGGTGGAGAGATTGTCAGTTGCTGAACGCCGCATCAAGGCCATCGATTCCGGCGTCGATCAGCCTACCGGCGAACTCTTGGCCGTTAATCAGGGTGACTCCTTTCTTTTTGGCCATCTCCTTGCAGCACTTGGTGAAGTCATCGCATGTCGAAACGACCCAGGAAACCTTGGTGTATCCATCTTCTTGCATGCTGCTATTATCCCCCACGCGGTTGCTTATCTGCTCCACGGCCCACTCATCCGTCTTGCTGCCGGGCTCGTGAAACTTGGCCTGCACATAAACAAGTACTTTGATCGGCTCAAAAGTCGCAATGACGTCAGCATCACCTTTTCTATTTGGGTCGTTCCTCTGTGGGATGTCCACGTTGCTCGCCCCGATTCTCCTGAAGTAATACTTAATCAACGACTCGAACTTATCGGGTGTCAGTTCCTCATGAATCAGTTTCAGTACCATCCCCTTCGTTTCCTCCATTATCCGAGAATGCAGACTTAGGGGCTTATTCCTTCTGTAAGCGTCTAACGATTTATTGAGGCTGTCTTCCAGATCGGACATTTCCACGTTTGTGCCCAGGAATTTCATGCGTGCGGTCAACTTCTGGTCGGCATAGTTATATCTACTGATGCCCTTTGCCTCTGGCCCGTTTCCACACCCTATTCGGTGTAATTTGACGCTACGGAAGAAACCGAGATCGATATGCTGCTTATCGCTTACGCGGCGGAGAGCATGTATCATTTCATTCCTTCCGGTTTGACCGTAGTGGTACTTCTCTACGATTTCGCCGTTCCAGGTCTTGAGATCGGAGACATCGATGTTACCGATCGGCTCTGCATCGCCCTCAATCACATATACCGAATAATCCCCCCATCCGGGTACCAGGACGAGGTCGTCTTTTTTCATTTCGCGCAGAAACCGCCAAAGAGTGTACCGCCATTTCGGGGGTTTCGGCAGCTCCCATATCTTTTGGAACTCATCATCAAATTGGCTCATACCGTCTGCAGACAGAGTTCTACGCAAGAACTCGGAACTGCCAGAATCGGAGAAGCCGATCGTCAAAAATCCCTTCTCCAAAAGCGATTGGGACACCTCTTTACAATGGGAAATTCTGTGCAGCCAATATCTCGCCATGGTTGAATGTCTCCTTCGTATAGGTCTAAGGTGGCGGTACCGTTTACGTTCATCTCCGTCGTTTCCAAGCGGCAGGGATTGGTCTGAAGTGATCGGCGCTGTCTGTTTGAAAGAACCGGAGGCATGACAGGCCAGTGGCGGCGAGCTATCTTCCCAGCCGGCTCAAAATACCGACCAGGCAGGCTTCATCGGCAGGGAAGACGGTTCGCAGATCCAGGAGAACAGCGCCTTTGTCCAAGCGCGCTAAAACGGGGGGATCCGATGCCCTCAAAAGAGACTCCAACTTGGCCGCCGAGTACCTGTGGGAGCGCAACCGGATGAGCCTGGTCGCCAAACTTTGGGCGGGAGTGGAGCCTCCCCCGATGACGGACTGGCCCGCAACCAGGTCGATGGCCAGCTCAGTTTGAAGCTCCGACAAACGCTGGGCCAGCTCGATTGCCCGTTTTTCTATGGCGGTGGTTCCCATCCGGATCATATGCACAACTGGTATCTCCAGGTCCTCGCGGTGTGTCAGGTAGGAGATGAGAGTTGACTCCAGCACAGCCAAAGACAACTTGTCCACTCGCAGAGCTCTGAAGAGGGGGTTTTGTCGAATTTTTTGCACACATTCGGAGCGACCGGCAATGATGCCGGCTTGGGCCCCACCCAGTAACTTGTCACCACTGAAGCAAACCACGTGCACCCCCGAGGCCAAGCTTTCCCGAGGATGCGGTTCGGCCTTGATTCTCGCGGCCTGGAGGTCAATCAGACAACCGCTGCCCAAGTCTTCAACCAGCCGAAGGGATCTCGAGGTGCAGAGGTGGACCAGATCCTTCACACTTGGCTTGGAGGTAAAGCCTGAAATCCTGAAATTGCTGGGATGAACTCTGAGAACCAACCTGGTTTTGTCAGTGATGGCCTCCTGGTAGTCGTCTAGATGGGTCTTGTTGGTGGCGCCGACTTCCTTCAAGCAAGCGCCGCTCTTGCGCAAGATGTCGGGGACGCGGAAGGAATCACCGATTTCAATCATCTCCCCACGGGAGATCAGAACTTCGCCTCCTTCGGCCAACGAGTTGAGAATGAGAAAAACGGCCGCGGCGTTGTTGTTCACCACAAGGGCCTGCTGACAATCCAGCACCTCTTCCAGGAGCCGGCTGGCATAGCCGTCTCGCTTACCCCGCCTGCCATGAGCCAGATCGAATTCAAGATTGGAGTAATTTGAAGCCACTTCAGCTAAGTGCCGTCGGGCTTTATCACCAACCGGCGCGCGTCCCAGGTTGGTGTGCAAGATGACGCCGGTGGCGTTGATGACCTTCCTCAAAGCGGGCTGGACCCAAGAGCGAACCTCTTTGTGAAGATTGTCCAGAATGTGACCTTCCAGGTCGTGAGTCACCCACTCTTTTTCTTCACGGCCAGCCATTTCTTTCCGTAGGTCCGCCAGGACCCTGCGGACCCGGGAAATCACGAAAGGGCGGCTGGTCCGGCGGATCAATTCCGCCACGCCAGGATTGTCGACAATCTTGTCCACCGCTGGAATTCGGCGGTAAGCCGTAGAAGTGATTTGGGACATGACATTTCTAGGATACCATCAACGATTGACGGCTCGACCATCTTTTCAATGGATCCGGCTCAGCTTGCCGCCTACTAGCGGAAGCGGGTCGGATGCGGCTGGGAGCAGGGAAGCGTTATGGGAATCGATGAGGATCTGACTCGCTTAGAGAGGAGAATGGAATCCGGCAGCTCGGATCGAGTATGAGATTTTCTTCAAAGGCGGTTCCAAGAGGTTGTCGCACGACTTGCGGTGACGAGTCAAGTCGCTGATCAAGAAGTATGGTGATCATAAGCCAATGACGTTTGCCCAGCGCTTCCGCTGCCATGCGCTGTCAGCCAGATTTCACACCTACAGCCATTTATGGCGAAGGATGCTCAAGAGCGACGAAGAAGGGTGACCTCCCTCTACTGCTGTTTCTCAATAATCACTCATCACCCCCTGCCCGTGGTCTTCACCAATCAGCTCAAGGGATTCTTCCGACGGCCCAAGGCCGGGAGTCCGCCGAGGTCGACAGGTCGGGCACACCTGAGGTTTTCTCTGGTTTCCAGCAAGATCGAGTGTTGCAGACAGGCAGCTTCCTGACTATGATGTCAACTTTCGAGAATACCCGACTGGAAGGGAGGATCTGCTTTGAGTCGTCGCCGCCGAGTTCTTGTGAGCGTCTCGGACAAGGAGGGTCTCCGGGATTTTGTTCGGGGACTGCAGAAGCTCAACTTCGAAATCATCTCGACGGGGGGTACGGCCAAAATTCTCCGAGAGGGAGGGTTGTCGGTGACCGAGGTATTTGAGGTGACTGGATTCCCCGAGATCTTGGGTGGCCGTGTCAAGACACTCCATCCCAAGATCCACGGGGGGCTATTGGGCATGAGAGAGAATGTGGATCACCAGCGGCAAATGCGGGAACAGGCCATCCTGCCGATCGATATGCTGGTGGTCAACCTGTATCCGTTCCGCGAGACAGTTGCCAAGCCAGGTGTCAGCTTGGAGGAAGTGGTTGAACAGATCGACATTGGCGGGCCTGCCATGGTTCGGTCTGCCGCCAAGAACTTCAGCGACGTCGTCGTGGTTGTTCGAAAGGAGGACTACGATTGGGTCCTTCGGGAACTGGAGAGAGAAAAAGGAGGTCTGACCCTGCAGTCAAGATTCCGCCTGGCCCAACAAGCGTTCAGTCTCACCGCCCAGTACGATGCGGCGATTTCGAGCCACCTCTCCCGAGTGGAACCTTCCCCAACGGGTTTTCAGCTTGCCCCGGGCATTTTCCCCCGCCGTTTGAGCGTCCAGTTGGAGAAAGTGATGGATCTTCGGTACGGAGAAAATCCTCATCAGCGGGCTGCCTTTTATCGAGATCTCTCTCAAGGGGCGACGCTGCTGCCCGATAGCGTTCAATTACAGGGGAAGGCGCTGTCCTTCAATAACCTGTTGGATCTGAATGCAGCGTTTCAACTGTCGGCGGAATTCGACTTGCCCTGTTCAGTCATCATCAAGCACAACAACCCTTGCGGCGTGGCCATCTCCCGAGCCGTTCTGGCTGAGGCATACCTTAAGGCCCGCGATTGCGATCCGGTCTCTGCCTTTGGCTCGGTATTGGGATTCAATCGGACTGTCGATTTGAAAACGGCCGAGGCGATCGCGAAGACCTTTGTAGAGGCTGTGATTGCCCCGGACTACGCGCCGGACGCGCTCTCTCGACTGGGCTCGAAAAGGAATCTACGGCTGCTTCAATACACAGCCTCGGAGCAACCCCTTCATCCTTGGGACTACAAACGGGTTGAAGGAGGCGTTCTGGTGCAGGAAGTCGACCGGGGTAAGGATGATGAGAGTGGCTGGAAGGTGGTCACGGATCGCTTCCCAACCCCCGAGGAGTGGGAAGCGCTGCGATTCGGTTGGAAAGTGGGGAAACACATAAAATCCAATGCTATCGTCTATACCAACTCTGAGCAGACCATCGGAATCGGTGTGGGGCAGATGAGTCGGGTGGATTCCGCCAAGCTGGCGATCTCGAAAGCCCTCCAATCGTTGCAAGGCTGCGTCATGGCCTCCGATGCCTTCTTTCCATTTCGCGATGGGATAGACATTGCCGGGGAAGCTGGCATCCGGGCCGTGATCCAACCGGGAGGCTCCATCAGAGATGCAGAGGTGGTGCAGGCGGCCAATGAAAAGCAGATGGCCATGGTGTTGACGGGCAGGCGCCATTTTCGGCACTAGCCTGCACGGCCAGCGCTCCACTGCGCTTGTCGACTCGTCAAAAGCAAAGGAACCGTTGTAGAGGCCATGGACACCGCTGGGCAGCTGGGGCGATCGGAATTGCCCCAACGCGGTCGGTGCTTCTGGCAAGGCCATCTGCTGGTTCATGTTGGGGGAGCGTCCGACGACAAGACCGGTGGAAAACTGGGTGGATGGTAAGCGTTTGACTGCATAGATGCCGCATGAGATAATCTGGAGGCGTGAGAGGTTGATGAGCCTGATGATCTATCGAAGTTTTGGTTTCACAAAGAGCTGCTTGCTGATTGGGCTCGCGATCTTCTGGCCGGCTGCAACCAAGCCGGCTCCGGCCCAAGAGTCAACCACCCCGATCGCTGAGACGGAACTCCGGTCGGTTAATCGAGCTGCCGCTTATTATCACTTCAGTATCGCTCGCCTCTTGGAGGAAAGTGGGAACTTCCTCAAGGCTGAGGTCGAATATCGGAAAGCGCTGGAGCACGACTCGCGATCCTCTTACCTTCTTACCGAGGTAGCCAACGCTTACCTCCGGAACAATCGCATTCCTGAAGCTATTGAGCGATTCGAAAAAGCTATCCAGATCAACAACGACAATTTGCAAGCCCATGAGCTTTTGGGGGAGATCTATCACCAACTTTTGGAAAGAGAATTGTCGGGTCACAGGATGCCCTCCGGCGATACCTTGAGCAAGGCGATTCGGGAATATGAAGCGATCGGCCGTTTAGCCCCTCAAGACGCCAACTCCTTGCTGGTGCTGGGTCGGTTGTACCATTACGCGAGACGCCCCGATAAAGCCATTGCAGCCCTCGAAAGGTCTCTGGAAGTAGCTCCGTCCTCTGAGGAAACCCTGAGTATGCTCGGCGAGATCTATCACGGTCAGAACAAAATGCAAAGGGCGGTCGAGCTCTTCGAGAGGGCCCTCAAGCTCAACCCAAGTTCTCCGATGCTCCTCCTGCAGCTGGGCTTGGCCTATGAGCAGATGGGTGATTTCAAGAAGGCTGTCGAGACCTACAAAAGTGGGGTGGGTGGGGAATTCACCAATGTGACTGTTCTCCGCAAGAATCTGGCTCGTGTACTGATGCGTGATGGGCAGATCGACCTTGCCGAAGAAGAGTATCGCAAGATTCTGGAGGTTGAGCCGGATGACGGAGGGTCTCACCTGGGCCTTGGAAGGGTCAGCCTTGAACGTCACCGCTATGAAGAAGCCCTGGAGTATTTGAATAAAGCCGATGCTTCACTACCGAACAATGTGGAAGTCGTTTATGAGCTGGCCAAGCTTCATGAAGATCTCGGTCGGTTCGAGGAAGCCCAAGAAGGCTTTGAGCGAATGCTGAACTTGTATCTCCACCCAGGCGACGATTTCTCCGCGGTACGGAACCGTAGTATCTCCCTGACGCATCTCGGGTTGGTGGCTCAAGAGCTGGGTAACTATGAGAAGGCCGCCGGCCACTTTCAAGAATTGCACAGACTGGGCGAAAAGTACCTCAACCATGAGCAGGAAAAACTCAAGGAGCTGGCGAAGGAGAACAGGAACCGGGCCACGATTTTGATGATCCGGCTTTATCGAGGGTCCAAGCGAGTTTCTCAAGCCCTTTCCACCTGTAAAGCTGCCAAAAAGTCAGCCCCTACCCGAGTCATCAGAGCTCTATGCGCCGACGTCCTTGCCGAGAGTGGTGATCCCGAGCAGGCATTGCAAGAGCTGGAGGGGATGCTTAAAGGCAATAAGGAAGACCTGGAGATTTACCACTACATTCTGCAGGTTTACCAAAGGGAGAAGAGATACAAGGACGCGGAAAAGAAGCTCTATGAAGCGGAGAAGTATTTCGAGCATGAGAAGTCTTTCTATTTCATGCTGGGGGCCCTGCAGGAGCGCCAAAAAGAATACGACAAAGCGGAGACGACTTTCAGGAAGGTCATCACCTTGGATCCAAAGCATGCCTCAGCGTTGAATTACCTGGGCTACATGTGGGCCGACCAGGGAGTCAAGTTGAACGAGGCTCTGGATTTGATCAAGCAGGCCGTGGCCTTGGAACCGAACAACGGCGCCTATCTGGATAGTTTGGGTTGGGTCTACTTCAAATTGGACCGAATGGAAGAGGCTGAGCTTTACTTGGTGCGCGCCTTGGATCGGGTTCGCCGCGACCCTACCATTCACGACCACCTGGGTGATTTATATTACAAGAAAGGTGACTACCTGCAGGCTCGTTCCGCCTGGCAACGGTCTGTGGCCTACGGCCAAGACGAGGAAGGAACGCGGAAGGTCAGAAAGAAAATGGCGGATTTGGACACGAAACTGACCTTGTCCGCTAAGGATAAGTAGGCTGACGACGGCTTCGATACTCACAGCCCAATCTTGATGGATTGGGCTTTTTTTGTGTCCGTCTTTGGCGACAGGTGAACATGAGATCAGGGCGAATCAGACTGCGCAGCTATGCCAAGGTTAATCTGGGTCTCCACATTCTGGGGAAACGGTCGGACGGATATCACGAGATTCGCACCCTCTTTCAGACGATCGATCTCCATGACACGTTGGAAATCTGGATTACGGAGGGGCAAGACCTGAAATTCGAGAGCAACTTGGCTGAGCTGAACAGTAGAGATAATTTGGTTGTTCAGGCCATGCAAGCCGTCAGACACCTTGCAGGGATGGGGAGAGGGCTCACGGCCAGACTGGAAAAGAGGATCCCCGTGGGGGCAGGGCTAGGCGGGGGAAGCAGCAATGCCGCCGTGACCGTGATGGGGTTGGACCGTCTTCTCGAGATGAACCTGTCCAAGCGGGATTGGTTCGAAATCGGCGGTCGGTTGGGGGCGGACGTCCCTTTCTTCTTTCTGGGTGGGCGAGCGATCGGCGTTGGCCGAGGTTCGGAGGTCTATCCGCTGGAGGATGAACCATCGCGCCATGCCTTGATTGTCGTCCCCGCCTGGCCGATGGCAACGGTTGAGGCTTTTCGGAGGGCGAGTTTGCGGTTGACAAGCCAAGTCAACAAAAGTAAGATTCCAGTTTTCTGTCCAGCCTTCTTAGACACTTTGGAGTCAGGGGATGGGCTGGAGAACCACTTCGAACCGGTGGTTTTCAGGGGTCAGCCTGGCCTGAAACGCCTGAAGCAAAGGCTCCTCGACTGTGGTGCCGCGAGAGCCGGCCTCACGGGTAGCGGCTCGGCTTTGGTGGGTCTTTTTGACGAAAAAGGGGCATTGAAGCGGGCTCAAGCCGCTCTCCAGGCTGGGGATGTTCGACTCATAGCGACTCGAACCCTGACTCGGGGTCAATACCGGAACTCCCTTGTCGAATGTCTCCAACAGGCAGCGAGATAATGGGGCGTCGTCAAGTGGTAAGACACGGGTCTTTGGCACCCGCATTCGGAGGTTCGAATCCTCCCGCCCCAGCCAACCGTTCCCCGTTTGTCTTACTCATAAAAAGATCCCTTAACCTCAGGATTCAGAGGTGAACCTTTCTTGACGAGCAACATGAAGATCTTTGCGGGAACCGCTCATCGGGCCCTGGCCGAAGAGATTTGTCGATCGCTGAACGTCCCGATGGGAGAGGCCTCGCTCTCGCGATTCAGCGATGGAGAGGGGTATTTCCAAATTCTTGAGAATGTGCGAGGTGAGGACGTTTTCGTGATTCAGCCGACCTGTCGCCCGGTGGACCGGAGCTTGATGGAGTTGTTGCTGATGATCGATGCGTTCAAGAGAGCCTCCGCCAAGCGGATCACGGCCGTCCTGCCATATTTTGGTTATGCCCGACAGGATCGAAAAGACAAACCGAGAGTCCCCATCTCAGCCAAGTTGGTGGCGGACCTGTTGTCTACGGCTGGGGCTAGCCGGGCCCTCACCATGGATTTGCATGTGCCTCAAATTCAAGGCTTCTTTGACATTCCGGTGGATCACCTTTTTGCTGCGCCGGTGATGATGGGGTATTTTCAAAAGCTTCATTTGCCGGATCTGGTCGTCGTCTCTCCGGATGCGGGAGGCACCGAGAGAGCGCGCGCCTACGCAAAGAAGTTGGATGTCAACTTGGCGGTCATTGACAAACGGCGGGTCAAGCCCAACGAGGCGGCTGTGGTCAATATCGTTGGCGAAGTAGCAGGTAAGACGGCGCTCATCGTGGATGACCTGGTCGACACGGCAGGCACCCTGGCCAAGTCCGCAGAGGCACTGGTGAATCAGGGAGCCATCAGAGTCTATGCTTGCTGCACCCACCCGGTTCTCTCCGGGCCGGCTGTCCAGCGAATCGCCGAGTCGTGCTTGACTGAACTCGTTGTCGCCAATACGATCCCCCTGTCGCCCGAGGCTACCCAATGCCAACGCATTCGAGTCCTGAGCGTGGCCAGGCTTCTCGGTCAAGCCATCCAGTCGATTCACGAGGAAAGCTCGGTCAGTTCGTTGTTCATCTAATGCCATGGTTACGGCAGAGAGAGTCACCAATGAAATCATTCCATGTCTCGGCGGAAGTCCGGTCAAGTCAGGGTAAGAACGCCGCACGGCGGCTACGGAGCCAGGGTAGGATTCCTGCCGTGCTCTACGGCCAGCAGCAAGCGGCGCTTTCCTTGAGTGTAGATCCCGGGGAACTGTTGGCCATCTTGCACTCGGCAGCAGGCCACAATACGATTTTCTCGCTGAAGGTGAAGAATCAAGGCGCCACCAGCGTCATGATGAAAGAGTGGCAGTTTGACCCGATCAAGGAAAGCTTGCTGCATGCCGACTTTCTGCGAATCGCCATGGATAACGCTTTGCAAGTCAGTGTGCCGATCATGCCGGTGGGTGTGGCCAAAGGAGTGAAGGATCAAGGGGGAATCTTTGAGTTCGTCCTGCGCCAGCTTGAGGTGGAATGCTTGCCGGCGGACATCCCTGAACATATTTCTGTCGATATCTCTCGCCTCGAGATTGGCTCCAGTCTGAGAGTCGCCGATTTAGCCGCTGATCCAAAGCTGAAGATCCTGTCGGATGCCGATTTGGTGGTAGCGCACGTCATCACGCCTAAGGAAGAGAAGGTAGAGGCGGAAGCGGTTCCAGTGGAGGGACTGGAGGAGGCTGCAGGTGAGCCGGAAGTGATCAAGAAGGGCAAGGCCCAGTCAGAAGAGGGGGCCGGAACAGCGCCGGCGGGAACGGAGAAGGGCAAATAGTGGGATGAGATCCGCCGCCCCACCCTTCTTCCTGGTCTGGAGATGAAGCTCATTGTTGGACTGGGCAACCCGGGAAAACGTTATGCCAACACGCCGCACAACGTGGGTTTCGCCATTGTTGACCAGCTTGCCTCGGCCAGCCGGAGTGTCTGGAGGCCCGGCCCATGTTTGGCGCTCGTCACCACAGTTCGTTTGCCCTGCGCCGCTTTATTGTTGGCCAAGCCCCAAACCTACGTGAATCTGAGCGGCCGCTCAGTCAGCCTCTTGTTGTCGGAATACCGGCTGTCCCTTGACGACCTGGTTGTAATTTGCGATGATTTAGCTCTGCCTTTTGGGCGTATTCGGATTCGGGCTAAGGGTGGCGATGGAGGACATAACGGTCTCAAGTCCATCATAGAGGACCTCGGCGCCCAGGAATTCACCCGGGTCCGACTCGGCATGGCTCCGGAACACAAGGTCTTGGATGCAGCTGAGTATGTTCTTTCCCCCATTCCCCCGCATTGGGCGGAGGCCTTTGAGCAAATGATTCTCAGAGGTAAAGCGGCAGTGGAGTCCATCTGCCTGGCTGGGGTATCGGAGGCGATGAACCGTTTTAATCGGGGAAGTGGATAGCTTCCGTCAGTAGTCGTGACCCGGTCGCAAGGTTAAAGAGACAGGTTTAAGACCAGAGGTTCATGAGACGTTACGAGATCATGTTTATTGTTCATCCCTCATCCAATGACGAGGGGATTGACCAACTTTCGGGCCAGATGGAAGAAGTGGTCAAGAATTATGGCGGTGAGGTGCACAGCATCGACCGATTGGGCAAGAAAAAACTTGCCTACGAGATCCGGGATCTGCTCGAAGGGTTCTACGTTCTTTTCACTATCAGCGCAACCGGTGAATGCGTGAAGGAGTTCGAGCGGCGCTTAAAGGTCAGCGACCGAGTTCTGCGGTATCTTTCGGTTCGAGTAGACGAAGATCTGAAGCGGGCTGAGAAGATCAAGGCGGCTCGACTGAAGAAGAAGGCCCGTCGCCGCGGAGCTCAGCCTGAGGCGGTTGTTCCTGCCATCTGACATGGAGCAATTCGCAGAGTCCCGATAACTGGTTTAAGGAGCAATCGAGATGCCGACTGGCCGAAAGCCTGCACGTCCAGGATCAAGACCTAGAAGAGGCCCCAGACGATATTTTGCCCGGCGAAAGAAAGTGTGCCGGTTTTGCGTAGAGAAGATCGATTATATCGACTACAAAGATACCCGTTTGCTTTCCGCCTTCATCCCGGAACGGGGGAAGATCCTGCCGCGGAGAATATCCGGCGTCTGCGCGCCCTGTCAACGCAAGCTGATGGAGGCTCTCAAGCGAGCCCGTAATATTGCCCTGTTGCCCTTCGCGACAGGCTGAAATGGCAATTTGGCAGGTTCCTCCCCCATCGCACCAGTCCATTCGAACTGAAAGAGCATGGCGTTATGGAAGTGGTCTTGAGAGAACGAGTCGAGAAACTTGGGGACCGTGGGGACGTTGTGGAGGTCAAGTCCGGCTATGCGCGCAATTTTTTACTGCCCAAGCGAAAAGCCGTCTTGGCAACGCCTCACAATGTGCGGCAGGTCGAACAGGAGAAGGCCGCAGCCGTTCGCCGCGAAGCCATCAAGAAGAACGAGTCCGAATTGTTAGCGCAACAGCTTGCTGAGGTAACGCTTCAATTCAGTCGTAAGGTCGGAGAGCACGAAGTCCTCTATGGCTCGGTGACCTCTCTGGACATTGCCGAGGCGTTGGCGGAAAAAAGCTTCGAAATTGACCGGCGGAAGATCGACCTTGAGGAGGCCCTGAAATCCTTGGGCCAGCATGATGTGCCCATCAAACTCCATCGAGAAGTGACTGCAGTTGTGAAGGTCGAAGTGCTCAGGGAGGAGTAGGGAATCTCCTTCCACTCGCCCCCAGGCGGCGATTGGCTCCGGTAGAGTCTTGGCCGAGGGTTCATACCTGGAATGCTGCCGCCGTCTCTCCCCGATCCTGTTCCATGCCTGCCGATATCACGCTAGAAAAAGAACTTCCACGCAATATCGAGGCGGAGCGCTGCGTCCTGGGAGCCATCCTGCTGGACAACCAGCTCGTCAACCAGGCCGTCGAACTCCTGGATACAGAGGACTTTTATCTGGGTAGCCACCGGATGATCTTCCAGCACATGATTTCACTGCTGGAGAGTTCCAAGGCCATTGACTTTGTGACCTTGACGGAGTCTGTTGACAGTAGTGGCCAACTGGAAGCCATCGGTGGCGCTTCCTTTGTTTCCTCCTTGATTGACGATGTCCCCCGCCTGACCAACGTTGAGCACTACGCCCGCATCGTTAAGGAGAAGTCTACCCTGCGCAGTTTGATCAAAAGTTCCAATGAGATCATCTCCTCCTGCTATGAGCAGCAGGACGACGTGGAGAGCGTCTTGGACAGCGCCGAGAAGGCGATCTTTAACATCGCGGAATCCAAAATACGGACCGGCTTCGTCAGTATCAGCGATCTGGCCAAGACCAGCTTCAAGAAGATCGAAGCGGCGGCCAGTCGACGCCAGATGGTGACGGGGCTTCCCTCGGGTTATACGAAATTCGATGAACTGACCTCCGGGTTCCAGTCCTCCGACCTGGTGGTGTTAGCAGCCAGACCCGCGATGGGCAAGACGTCGTTAGCGCTCAATATTGCCAGCCACGCCGCCTTGAACTCCCGGAAAAGTGTCGGGATATTCAGCCTGGAGATGGTGGGCGATCAATTGTTGTTGCGAATTCTCTGCGCGGAGGCACGGATTGATGCCCATAAGCTGCGCACCGGATACCTGGCCAAGGAAGACTGGAACAAGCTTGCCAGTAAGTTAGGTGAATTATCCACCGCTCAGATCTTCATTGATGATACGCCTGGCATCAGCCTTCTGGAGATGCGAGCCAAAGCCCGACGGCTCAAAGCGGAGAGCGGGCTGGATCTCTTGATTGTGGACTATCTGCAGTTGATATCGGGAGGAAGAGGGCGGTTCGAAAATCGCCAGCAGGAAATATCGAGTATCTCTCGGGGTTTGAAAGCCTTGGCAAAGGAACTCGATGTTCCAGTGATCGCCATTTCTCAGCTCAGCCGCGCCCCCGAACAGAGAACCGGGGATCACCGAGGCAAGCCTCAACTCTCGGATTTGAGAGAGTCCGGTTCCATTGAGCAGGACGCGGACTTGGTGGCCTTCATTTTCCGTGAAGAGGTCTACAAACAGACCGAGGACAACCGTGGGATTGCCGAACTGATCATCGGCAAGCAACGAAACGGTCCCATCGGCGTGGTGAAGCTGGCCTTTTTGCGAGAGTACACCCGCTTTGAAAACCTCTGGGAAGAGTAAAGCGAGTCTGCAAGCTTCACACCCTTCTGCCGTGTCCCTCCCGCTCCCCCGAGTTTCGACGCCTTGAGCAAGGGGTATCGCTCTGAACCTGTTCCGATGATTGCCTATGGAACGCCGGCCGGAGTTGAAAACGGCGACTCACCCTGGATTTGAGATGAAGCGATCGGGAAGACCCACCTGGGTAGAGGTTGATCTGACCAGAATCAGGGAGAACTTCAGGACTCTGCGCACCTTTCTTGGGAAAGGGGTCCGAATCATTGCCGTGGTGAAGGCCGGGGCCTATGGGCATGGAGCGGTGCCGGTGGCCCGCTGCCTGGAGAAGGCAGGAGTCGATGCTCTGGCCGTGGCTATTCTGGAAGAAGCCTTGGAACTGCGGCGGGCGGAAATAGGGTCGCCCATTTTGATCCTCAATGGATTCTGGCCTGGGGAGGAAGAGGCAATCATTCGCCAGGATTTGACTGCGGCAGTGTATCGAGAAGAAATGGTGCTGCGGTTGGCGCGTGACGCTCGGCGCCTGAAGATCCCCGCTCGCTATGCGATCAAGATTGATACCGGCATGACGCGACTGGGAGTTCCCTATGAGCAGGCCGGGCAGATGATCCGGCGTTGCCTGGGACAGGAGTGGGCCCGTTGTGAAGGTCTATACACTCATTTCAGTTCAGCCGATGAGCCTGCCCATCCCGCCAACCAGTTGCAGATCGGCTGCTTTAAGCAGCTATTGGCTGCTTTGCCGTCGGCCGAGTCGCAACCGGTCTGCAACCACATGGCGAACAGCGCCGGCCTTCTCGGTTTTCCGGAGGCGTGGTACGATGCGGTCCGCCCCGGGCTGCTGCTGTATGGCGTCAATCCTCTGGCTGGCCCGTCCCCCCTGGCCTTGAAACCGGCGCTGAGCTTCAAGACGTCGATTATGCAGATCAAGAACGCGAAGGCGGGGGCCGCAGTGGGGTATGGGGGCGCCTACCGGGTCCCTGAAGATAGTCGGGTGGCCATCCTCCCGGTTGGATATGCGGACGGAATTTACCGGCTCCTGTCGCCTGGAGGAAATGTCCTGCTGCATGGACGACGGGTGCCCTTTGCGGGACGGATAAGCATGGACCTGACGGCGGTGGAAATTGGGGAAGCGCCGGGGGCTCGCGTCGGCGATGAAGTGTGCTTGATCGGTCGGCAAGGGGATGATGAAATAACAGCCCGGGAGTTTGCCGATTGGTGCTCCACCATTCCATACGAGGTCCTCTGCCGGATTGGGAGAAGAGTTCCGAGGATCTACCGCGGAGGGTAGTTTTTTGAGCCGGGAAGCCATCTTTTCAGCCTATTTCAACCGTCTGGCCGCCACGGCCCCAGCGAGGCGACGCCCGGGAGGAGAGCTTCTACCCGGTGCTTGGGAGGATGCTGAGCGGGATAGCCAAAGCAACCGGTAGAGCGCACATCCACGTGGCCACGCTTTCCAGACCCACCGAGGGTGTGAACCCGGATTTCCGTCTCTGGAACGGCAAGGACCGCATCATCGGCTACGTCGAGGCCAAGAAACCGACCGAAGAGCGTTTGGACATTATCGAGGGTTCTGAGCAACTCCAGCGTTACCGCTCCACGTTTCCAAACCTCATTCTCACCAACTTCATAGAGTTCCGCCTGTATCGGAACGGCGAGCGCGAGCAGACGGTCCTGGCCGCCCGGCCCCTGGTGCTCAACAAGCTGCTCATGACGCCACGGATTGAAAAGCCGGACGAACTCTACACCCTCCTCGACCGCTTCCTGGATTTTGTGCTGCCCAAGACGTTCACGGCCGAATCGCTCGCTGTCGAGTTGGCCAAACGCGCACGCCTCCTCCGCGACGTGATCGGCGGGCAGTTTCGCGATGAACAGCAGGCAGGCGGCATGCTCTCCGGTTTCTTCAAGGCTTTCCAAACCTACCACGTCGGCTCGCTGACACCGGAGGATTTCGCCGATCTGTTCGCCCAGACCATTACCTATGGCCTCTTCGCCGCCCGCATCCGGGCCGGGCCGGGCTTCAACCGGCGCGCCGCCTTCGACAACATTCCCCACACCATCGGCGTCTTGCGCGACCTGTTCCGCTTCATCTCGCTCGGCGATCTTCCCGATCCGCTGGCCTGGTGCGTGGACGACATCGCTGAAGTCCTGGCCGTGACCGACGCCCCTGGCATTCTCGATCGCTACTACCGGGAGGGCAAGGGTACTGACCCGATGGTGCATTTCTACGAGACCTTCCTGGCGCAATATGATCCCGACGAGCGCGAGCGGCGGGGGGTTTACTACACGCCTGAACCGGTGGTTGGCTACATTGTTCGCTTCCTCCACGGCCTTCTCAAGACGACATTTGATCAGCGTGACGGTCTGGCCTCCGACGGCGTGACCCTGCTCGATCCGGCAGCGGGCACCATGACCTTTGTGGCCCGCGCCGCCCAACAGGCTGTCGCCGAGTTCGAGGCCAAGTACGGCAGCGGTGGCCGGGAGGACTTCATCCGCCGGCATATTCTCAGGAACTTCTACGCCCTCGAGCTGATGCTGGCGCCCTATGCAGTCGGCCATCTCAAGATGAGTTTTTTTCTGGAAGAACTCGGCCACCGCCTCGCCGACCACGAGCGCGTCCCCTTCTATCTCACCAATACCCTCGACTGGGAGGAACTGGAACAGAGTCATTTGCCCGGCCTTTCGGCTCTGGCCGAGGAATCCCGCCTGGCGGGAGCGGTCAAGAAGCAGACCCCGATCCTGCTCATCCTGGGCAATCCGCCCTACTCCTACCATTCCAGCAACACAGGCGACTGGATACGAGAGTTGATCGAGGACTACAAGCGGGTGGATGGCAAGCCGCTGGGGGAGAAAAACCCGAAAGGGCTCCAGGACGACTACGTCAAGTTCCTGCGTTTCGCCCAGTGGAAGATCGAGCAGGCCGGGCGCGGCGTCGTGGGGATGATCACCAACCACAGCTACCTCGACAATCCCACCTTTCGCGGCATGCGCCAGAGTCTGATGCGCACCTTCGAGGACATCTACATCCTCGACCTGCACGGCAACGCGCTCAAGCGAGAGACCTGCCCCGATGGAAGTCCGGACCAGAACGTCTTCGATATCCGGCAGGGCGTAGCCATCGCCTTCTTTGTGAAACGCCTGTCTGCCGTCCCAACGGGCGGCCATTCAAACAGGGATGGACAGAATGAACAGGATGGCCGACCGGTTCGCCGAGGCACAGGTAGGAAGGCATTGGTCCATCACGCCGAACTATACGGAACGCGTGAGAGCAAGTATGACTGGCTGGACGACCACGACCGCGGCAACACCGAATGGCGAAAGGTGCACCCGGTCTCGCCGTTCTATCCGTTCGCGCCCCGCGACAATGCGCTGGGAGCCGATTACCTGAGCTTCACTTTCGTTCCCGATGTATTTGCTGTGAAAGTTGCGGGCTTATACACCGCACGCGACCACCTGACGATCCACTGGTCGGCGGAAGAGGTGTGGAGCACCGTCGTCCCCTTTTCGGGCATGGACCCGGAACTGGCCCGGCAGGGGTATCGACTCGGCAAAGATGTACAAAACTGGAAAGTGGCCATGGCGCAGAAAGACTTGCTGGACTCCGGCCCTACGCGCAAGCATGTGGTCCCTATCCTGTACCGGCCCTTCGACGTGCGCCACACCTATTACACCGGTCGGTCTCGGGGATTCATCTGCCGTCCCCGTACGAAGGTCATGCGCCACATGCTGGCTGGGGAGAATCTGGCGTTGTGTATTGGACGCCAGGGACATGTTGTCGGCGCCGGTGAATGGAATCTGATTTACTGCTCACAGAGAATAGAGGATTACAATCTTTTCTATCGCGGCGGAAACGTAAACTTTCCTCTCTACCTCTACCCCTCCGCCGACCGCAGCAACCTCTTTGCTCACCCCGAGACATCCGACCTGTCTGCGTGCGACGTACAGGCAGAACGCCAACCGAACCTGAATCCCGGGCTGGTCGCGGCTCTAACAGAAGCCCATGACCGAGCACCTTCGCCCGAGGAGGTTTTCCACTATACCTACGCCATACTGCACGCCCCGACCTGGCGCGAGAAGTACGCCGAGTTCCTTCGGATCGACTTCCCGCGCGTTCCGTTCACAAAGGATAGGGAGCTATTTGCCAACCTCGCCACCCTGGGCGCACGATTGACTGGCCTGCATCTCCTCACCTCGCCGGAACTCGACCCGCCGACCTGCAGCTTCGAGGGCGCAGGCAACGCGAGAGTCGCGCGGACGAAGGCCAAGGGCTTTCGCTATGACCCCGACGCGCAACGCCTGTACGTTAACAGAACCCAGTACTTCGGCCCTGTTTCTCCGGAAGTTTACGAATACCGCATCGGCGGCTACCAGGTCTGCGACAAGTGGTTGAAAGACCGCAAAGACCGTCGCCTCGACCTCGACGACATTCGCACCTATTGCCGGATGGTGACCGCTCTCGGGCGCACGCTCACCATCCAGAAACAGATGGATAGCCTGTATCCCGATACCGAGAAGCACTTCGTGACGCTTTAGTACCCGGTTGCAAAAGCCGGGGGTGGATAATAAATGGGAATGGCTCCAAGGCGCTCCTGGAGCTTGCCCCGGCTCACAACAGGGATGAGCAGGATTTTTATCCTGAATATCCTGTTCACCCCTGTTCAACTGCTTGCCGCCTTATCTTTTCGATGCGGTGTTCACAAGTGCGGGTGGTAGGAGATCACCTTGTATGGAGTTCCCTAATCAATCTTCTCCACGCGTTGCCGTTTTACACCGGTTGGTGCTGGCGGGTTGCTGCCACTGGCGCTCTGAAGGAGTGGAGACGCTCTGGATAACTTTCCAATTGTCTTTGCAGGGGCAGAGTTCCATAATAGTGGCCCTTTGGCGAATATCCATGCTCGGTAATCGTCGGTATTCATTGAGTCTTTGCGTCGGCGGATTAACGGCTCGACGCGTGTTGGCCAGTTTGTTTCGTCGGGATTGAGGGGCTGTTTCGCCTGCTCTTTGGCGCTGACTCAGTTGCGGAGGGTTCTAATGTCTAAAACCCCAGTTCGCCAACCTCGAAGCTTGGATTGGGTTGCGTCCAGTTCCAAGTTGAGGTCCGCGGCCATCATTGCCTTTACCGAGGGTCCTGCCGTGGATGCCGAGGGTAACGTCTTCTTCAGCGACATCGTCAACAATCGGATCATGAAACTTTCAGCCGACGGGTCCGTATCGGTATTTCGGGAGGACAGTGGCCGCACCAATGGAAACATGTTTGATCAGCAGGGGCGCCTGGTAAGCTGCGAAGGATGCGAGGCGGGCCCGGGGGGAAGGCGGCGGGTGGTGCGGACGGATATGAAGAGTGGAACGATTGAGATTTTGACCGAGCGGTATGAGGGTAAGCGATACAACAGTCCCAACGACCTCGCGATCGATAGTGGAGGACGGATTTACTTCACGGACCCTTGCTACGGTGATCGATCCATCATGGAGATGGAAGAGGAGGCGGTGTATCGCATCGATCTTGACGGCTCGGTGGAGCGGGTGTTGCAGCAGCCGGCGATTCAGCGTCCCAACGGGATAACCCTTTCGCCTGACGATAAAACGCTCTACGTGGTGGACAGCAATCACGAGCCGGGCGGCAACAGAAAGATATGGGCTTTCGACATTCGAGAAAACGGCGCTCTGGGGAATCAACGAGTTGTTTATGACTTTGCCCCGGGACGGGGCGCTGACGGGGTTCGTGTGGATGCCCAGGGAAACCTTTGGGCCGCGGCCGGGATCAAGATGCCCCGGCGGGAGGGGGAAACCGGCATGAATCCGCCGGGGCTCTACGTGGTGAGCCCTTCAGGCGAGTTGCTGGGCTTTATCGACGTGCCCGAAGACGTCATCACCAATTTGACCTTCGGCGGGCCCGACAAACGAACGGCTTACATTACCGCCGGCAAAACGCTGTTTCAGATTGGTCTCGGCGTTTCGGGTCATACGGTCTACCCGTGATTGGAAACCCTTGACCGGATCCGGATAGTCTCATGAACGCCGACTCCGCAGGGCCCTGCCCGGCAGTTGGCCCCCTCAGCCGAGCTTGTCCGGGAGGCTATGTTATAAGATAAGTCGTTGGGTCGGCCGGCATTGGAGGCTTGGAATCTCGCCCGGCCCGGAGCCTGCCTGGCGGGAAGCCAGGGAGGAGGAAACCGTTGAGCACAATCAAAGTGGGTGCGGCTCAGGTCCCGCAGACGGCCAACGTCGAGATCAACACGGCCAAGGTGGTTGAGACCATGGACAAGGCTGCCCAGGCGGGTGTCGAGCTGCTGTGTTTCCCCGAGACTCAGCTTTCCGGATACCGGGTCGGTCTTCAGGCTGCCGAAGCCGTTTGTCCTGCCGTGGCCCTGGGAAAAGCGCTTGAGGCGATTGCGCGGCGTTGCCGCCAACTGAAGATGGGAGTCATTGTGGGCACCGAGACCCCCAATGGGTCCGCCAAACCCTTCAACAGCGCCGTGATCCTGGACCGGGATGGTCAATCCCTGGCGGTGCATCACAAGAGCCGGCTCACCCCCAAGGACGCCGAAGGCTATTCCCCGGGAACGGGGCCGACTCTTTTCTATTTTCAAGAAATCTGCATGGGTATCGTCATCTGTTTTGAGGGATTCCGTTTTCCTGAGAACGTGCGGGAACTGGCTAAGGCTGGCGCCAGGATTGTCTTCCATCCCCAATTCAATCACGTATTCAGCGGGATGGCCTGGAAGCTCCCCATTCAGGAGGCTCTCCTCATGGCCCGGGCGGGTGAAAACACCATCTACTTTGTTTCAGCCAACATGTGTCATGCCAACAACAACTGTCGATCCTTCATCATTGGGCCGGACGGGTTAGTCATTCGGGCCTCGGAGCTGGGCCGGGAGATGCTGTTGGTGGCAGAGTTGGAAACCGATCGAGCGACCCACGCTTTCCTGAAGCAGGACCCCATCACCATGATGAAAGCCCTGGCTGAAATGTAGACGGGAGCTTGGGCGTCGGACGGACTGCCAGCGGCGTCAGGGTCTCACACCTGCGATAACCTCGGATTCCTTGTGTAGGCCAAAGCGATCTTCGTATAGCAGGGGCGAAAGTCAACTTTGGATTCGAGGCAACCGACTCTTCTCTCTGAAGCCATACCCGTTTCTCCAGCGAGAATGGGTCGGTCACCGTTTTCCAAACCCATACTCACCCAGGAGATCACTCACTCGCCGCCGTTTTGCCCGCGGACTGAGGTCGGTTTGGCGGAGGAAGCGGTGAGCATCTTGCTCAAAGGAACGCATCTTGACGGCCATGGCCGGGAGCGTCTCAAGGCAGCCGGTAGGAATTCGAATGACGCCCTCGCCGTTGGCGTGGAGGACGTCTCCGGTTCGAATGGTAATGCCGCCGATTTCGACCGGCTCATTGATTTTGCCAAAATTGAGAGCGCAGTGATGGATGGTTTTACCCTTGCAGTAAGCTGCAAAGGGGATGCTCAGGAGACCCGCCACGTCCCGCACTCCGCCATCGGTGACCACACCGATACACCCCGCGGCATAAAGCATCTTGGCCATCCCGTCACCCAACACACACTCATGATCGGGTCGCGCGCCCACCGTTTTAACCGCCCAGACCACCGGTTCTTGGGTCTGGCAAATCTGATCCAGTTGACGCAGGTAGGGCTCCGCGTTGGCTCGGTTGTAGGGCGTGCTGCTGTCCAGTTCACAGGTCACGGCTATCCCCACGGTTGGGCCCAGGGACGGCGTGACCGATTGGATGGATCCCCCCATGTAATACTCATGGGGCGGCGTGGCATCGATGGCGCCAATGGTGTTGGCGATCAGGGCCGTGTCGAATTCACGGAGTTCATAGAGCAGGTTGGTTAAAGACATTTCTTTTTCTCAGGTCTTGGTTGGTGACGGCGCCTTGCCCATGGGCAGGTGACGATCTGGAGCGGCTGTGCTCCGCGAATGGGAATCTACTCGCAATTCGTCTCTGGCGCAAGGCCGGCTGCAGGCGGTTGGCGCTGCATGTTTGACACCTCCGCCGTCAATAGTGTCTGATTCGACTTATTTGCCACCGTATACTGGGTTTGTATCTTATTTTAGGCAGCATCAGCAGGTCTAAGGCTTTGCAATCCCCGTTATCGAACCACCTTCCTTTTCAATGGCTTCGCGGATAATCTTGATGACCTCGTTCAAGAATTCTTGCGTCCGCATATCCATCACAGAGGAAACAGACGGCGCGGCCTCGTCATAAATCCGAGCCATGCGCTCAGCCCTGTCATGGCTCGACCCCGTGCCGCTGAACCCAAAAGCGGTTTGCCAGTCGGCGCGAGGAGTAGTGATTAGGCGCCGCTCCGTCAGTATGTGGATTTGGGTGAACACACTTCGGCGTATCTCGTTGATAGCGGACTGCCTTTCGTCCTCGTCTGCCTGCTGTTTGGTCCAGCCAGCAGGATTGTCCAGCCACAGGGAGATGCTGGTCTGCAACTGGCGAACTAGGTCAGCAGCCGGCCGCAGTCCGTTGTATTCGTTATCCCATCGGTTGGCGATGCGCCGGCATAATGCCTTAACACGCCCCCAGTGTTCCTTGCGAATGCCTTCGTAATAGCTGAGACCGAGCCGGCCCCGCCAGGGATTTTTGAACCCATCAGTGGCGTCGCGCAGTGTGAGCTCCAGCCGCACGACGTTGTAGCTTGGTGCGAGGTCAATCAGCTCAGGCGGTTCAGCAGACTCTTGCATACATACGAGCAAGCCTTGCATATTCTTGATGAAACCGCGTGGGATTTTCCCGGTAGGCTTGTCTAGGGCACCCAAATAAAAATCGTTGCCGTTGAGTCGTCGCTCCAGTATCTCCGTTACCGGAGCTCCCAGAGATTCGCGCAGGCTGGCAATGGCGTTGCCGACTGAAGCGTGAACATGATTTTGCTTCTGAGTGTAGCTGCTAAGGTTGTCCCCCTTCACTTGATCGAAGTGTGTGAAGGCGACGGCGAGTTTGTGACCGTGGCCGCTGCTGCCAACCGAGCGCAGCAGTTCCAGAGGGGCAGCCTGCATAGGTGACTGTGCATTGTCCACCAAGAGAATCATATCCGTTTCAGAGAATTTTTCCGTTACCTTAGTGGATATGCTGGTGGCTTCCTTCGCCGAGTGGCCTAGCCCTTCGCCATCCAGCAACACAAGCCGTCGGTCATCATCCCACAGTTGGATTTCGGTCGGTCGAAACGGGCCACGCACTCGGATGCCGTCTACCAACGGCGTCAGTAGTCGCCCAAACTGCTGGTTGTGATTGCTGCTGAACCACCGAACCTGCTTCAAGAAGGTGTCGCGGTCCTCTTCCTCGTAATACCAAAGGGTAGGCCAGCCTGTCGCACTACGCTCGAAGTCACCCGCCTCGATCAAAGCGAACCGTTTGTTGATGGCGTCCATGATGTCAAGGGAAAGAAGCGAGAGGTCCTGACTCTCGTACAGCGCATTGGTGAAGTCTTCTAGCCAGTCCTGACGCTGGTTGGCGTTGTCCATATCCTGAAAGTCGCCGCGCCTCTGTACCATTTGCTGACGTACCTCCATTGCGACTTTCTTGATATGAGCTACGTAATCACCCAAGCGTGCATTGTTGCCGGTGACCTCAGTACTGCTAACGACCTCGTCATCCGCCAAGGGCGCCGAATCAGAATCTTCGTCTTCGTACCCGTAGTCCATGTCGTACTGGCTGTCCTCTTCCTGTCCCGGCTGTTTCTGTTGCCATGCGCCGAGGGGGTAGTAAAGCCGAAAACGCTGTTCCCGGTGTTCCAGTAGGGCATTGGCGATTCCAGTGTCATCGCGCCCGCGAACTACATTGATGCATGCCTCTTCCAGACATTCGTCGACCGCGCAGCGAACCTCGTGCTCGGTCATAAAGGTGACCGCAGCCTTGTAGTGCTTGGCGGTAGTGACTATCTCAATGTCAGCAGTTGTTGTCTTTGCTGTTGATGTGGAAGGAAAACGATCGCGCTTGTGGTCAGCTCCGATGAGTTGTCGTAACAAGGTAGTTTTTCCTGCTCCTGTGGAGCCAACCAGCATTATCCGTGCGTAGCCATCATCCGGCGTGGGCAGAGGGATAATCTTTTCCCGAAGGTCTTTGGACTTAATTTTGCCGACCTCAATACCGTCAAAGAATGCTGCAACGACGATGCTATCGAACTGCTGCTCAGCCTCGACGCGTCGATCAAAGCTCCACCAAGACTGGTCAGCAAGCAGAGCGTTAATCTGCTCAACCAGCCTGTCGGCTTCGGCCCCATCCGTCGTACCAAGACCACGCCGGACTTTCAGTCCGAACTTACCACGGGCATCGCTGCGGCGAGGATGGTTGAACGTTACGCTCCAGCCCGGCCGATTGGAGCGTGTTTTAGTTGCCTTATAGATTCTAGTTGTCATAGGTATCCTCCTTAGGCGTTAAGCGTTTTGTTGTTCTTCGTTGTACCAAAACGTAATCGTTGCGTCAAGTGTTTTTTGTACAACGCAGAACAACGGAATTGTCGGCGCTATAGGGTGCAAGTCCGTGCAACGGTTATGCGCTTTGTTTCAATGAAAACGCTGTCTATCGGCAACGCCACCGCAACCTCCTGTCCTGATCACAAATCTATGCGGTGGCGACGAGTCTCGGCTTATTCCTGTCGCTAGCCTGGATCAGCATCAAAACGACGAGTCAGCCAGACACTTCGCAATGATTTCAGGCGGACGCCATCTCCTCAACCACCTTCCTTGCCCACACTCAAGCCCCGTTCACACCCCATTGGGGTTTGCCAATCCAGCCTGCGTGCATGATCCTTCAGCATCAATAGTGTCTAATTCGACCTATTCCCGGCCATTCACCACCCAATGCTACATAAAACGAAACTCAACTCGACTCACTATGTCGGTGCTTCGTGCCTTGTGCTCGCAGGTTGGCTTTACGTTAGCCCAGGAATCCGGGTAAGCTGATACACCATGGACCTAACGGTAGTCACAACGCAGAACACAGACATCCGATCATACTGGATCGAAGAAATCAGCCGCCTCAGCGGGGACTTCGGTGTCGACTCAGATCGAATAGAACAAGAGATATCTGAGGAGATCGAACGAGGCGGCACCACCCCATTGCTTGGTCATCTCAGGCTCTGCGGTGCAATTCCCGAAGGCTATGGTCACGATAGCAGTGAAGAGAAGCTGTACTCGAAGTACACGGATGTCGTTATTCATGAAGCCTACACCGTGATGGGATTCACAAGCCTAGTCTTGAAGGAACGAGCTGACGTTGCCGATGTCGAGTGTGTATGGGATGATTACAGCTTCGTAGCGGACGCCAAGGCGTTTCGTCTGAGCCGCACTGCTAAGAACCAGAAGGACTTCAAAGTGCAAGCCATGGACAACTGGAAACACGGCAAGCCGTTTGCTATGGTCGTCTGCCCTGTCTACCAGTTACCTTCGCGAACAAGCCAGATCTACCAACAAGCTGCCGCCAGATCGGTATGCATTAGCACTTATACACACCTTGCCGTATTGGTTAGATATGCCGAGATGATTGGACAGTCCAATGCTATTGGATTACTCCATGATGTTTTCAAAGCTGTCGAAGCCATGAATCCGTCGAAAGATGCCAGCGCATATTGGCGGACAGTCAACCGGGTGTTCTTGGATGTCGATGGTGGCATCGCTGATATTTGGCGAGAAGAGAAGATCGCTTCACTGGAGTCAATCCTAATAGCACGAGAGGAAGCGTTCACTTTCCTGGCCAGGGAACGAGAGCGCATTATGAAACTATCTCGCCAAGAAGCGATTCGCGAGGTCCTCAAGTGGCGCAAAATCGAGAGCAGAATACAGGCTGTCAAATTTGTCACCGACAACGGTCTGTTGGAGGTTAGATGAACACCGTGAATGAGGCTTATCTTGACAAAATAACTCTCGCAGATTGTAGGGAGCATATTCCGCTACTTACGGATGACAGCGTAGAACTTTTTCTTTCCGATATTCCATACGGAATAAACCTTGACGATTGGGACGTTCTTCACGCCAATACAAACTCGGCCTTACTTGGCCAATCTCCCGCTCAGGCCGGGAAGTCTGGATTCAAGCGGAGAGGCAAACCGATAAACGGTTGGTCGCAAGCAGACAGAAACATGGGGAAGGAATACGAAGAGTGGTGCAGGTCATGGGCAGAAATGGTCTTGCCCAAGTTGAAGAGTGGAGCGTCCCTTTTTGTATTCGGTGCACGTCGTACGATTCATCGAGTCGTCAACGCTTTCGAAGACAGTGGGTTTCTGCTTAAGGATATCCTCGCGTGGAAGAAGGAATCGGCACACCATAGAGCACAGAGAGTGAGCATAGTCTTCGACCGGCGTGGGCTAAAGGATGCTGCGGAGACATGGAGAGGGTGGCGACTCGGAAACCTCGCCCCGATATATGAGCCTATTGCTTGGTTCATGAAGCCTTACAGAATTGGTGGAACGATTGCCGACAATGTTTTGGAACACGGTGTAGGAGCCATGAACATGGAAGAGTGTCAGATACACGGTGCTAACCCGACCAACATACTGGAGTTTGGCTTCCAGAAGAGTGAACATCGAATTCACGAGGCACAGAAGCCACTTCAACTTACAGAGTTTCTTATCAGGCTCACTACCCAGGAAAATCAAACGGTTCTTGATCCTTTCATGGGGAGCGGAACAACAGCGGTGGCCGCAAAGCGTGTGAAGCGGCATTTCATTGGCTTCGAGATAGTGCCGGAATTTCATACAAGGGCACATCAGAGACTCAACAGGGAAATAGGAACCCACTATGCCTCCGAACCGTCACCGTTTCAACCGATGCTTTATGAGAAAGTGAAGAAGGAATACGGGAGCTAGCAATGCCTGCACTTGGACGTGGGGCCGTCCAAAAAGGCACCCCTCTTTTGAAAGAATCAATTTTTGTCCAAAAAAAACGAGCAGAGCGGTTGGCGTTCGGGTATTTGCTGAATAGTAGTAGGAGACCTCTGCATAACTCCTCGGGTGAGGCGAAATTTGGCAATGCGCTATCGCTATCCTACTGAAAACTCACCGTTCCTGGATTCCGGCCTTCGCCGGAATAACGGTTATGCAGAGGTCTCAGTAGAATGATCTTGTCTTAGAGGCTATCGACGGATTGTTCTGGTTGCAGCTTCTGGCATGGCGAGACCGTTATGCCGAGTCGGGGCTGCTCCAGTCCGGGAGTTCAGGAGGGATTTGGCGTTGATGGGTTCGCCACACGACGAGAGCTTCAGGACGTTGTCGGATTTGAGGCGGGGTGAAGAGGGTATTCTCGACAGGTTGGAGGTTTCGGAGGGCGTGGCTCATCGTCTGATGGAACTCGGTTTCTTGCCTGGTGTTCGGGTGACGGCTGGACGACCGGCCCCCGGGGGGGATCCGATGATATTCCAGGTGGATGGTTGTGAGGTCGCGCTCAGACGTGAAACCGCCCGGTGCTTGAAACTGAGGAGTCGAATCCAAACCAATACCAGGGAAGATAATGTCTGAGCGCCAGGCTGCGGAGACGACTGTAGAGACATCGACTCGACATGAACACGCCGGCCCCTATCCGTTGGTTGCGGTCGTTGGCGCTCCGAATTGCGGGAAATCGACGCTGTTCAACCGGCTCACCGGACTCCGGCAGAAGGTCGCCAACTACCCGGGAGTCACGGTGGAGAAGCGCCTGGGGAGGGTTCAGGTTGAAGGTGGCCGTGAGATATCACTGGTTGATTTACCGGGCATTTACAGCCTGAGGGCTCGATCGGAGGACGAGCGAGTGGCCCGCGACGTTCTGCTGGGCGAAATGCCGGGCCTTCCTCGGCCGGACGCCATGCTTTTAGTGCTCGATTCGACCAACCTCAATCGCAATCTGAGCTTGGCGGCCCCCATTCTTGCCCTGAAAATTCCAACCCTGATTGTTTTGAACATGTCCGATGACTTGCGCAGCCGCGGCGGTCTACTGGATGCGGAGCGACTGTCCGAGCGATTGGGCGTTCCGGTGGTCCAAGTCAGCGCCGCTAAAGGCGAGGGATTGCAGGCCGTCTTCGGATTCTTGTCTGCTCGCTTTTCAGCCCCCCAAAGACTGGAGTTGCCGGTTCTTCAGGATATTCGGAGTTGCCGCCAATGGGCTTCCGGAGTTGCCGACAAGTCAGGCTACCAGGCGCCGAATGCGGCTCTTTGGACCCGCCGCCTGGACTCCGTGTTTCTTCATCCGCTGGTGGGACCGCTGATTTTTCTACTGGTCGTGGTGGCCGTGTTTCAGAGCATTTTCACGGTCGCTCAGCCCTTGATGGACGGCACTGAGGCCATCATAGCCACCTCGGGCCAATGGATTGGATCCATCCTGCCGGATTCCTGGTTCCGTGATCTGGTCATACAGGGAGTGTGGGCGGGAGTCGGCTCTGTCTTGGTGTTTCTCCCTCAAATTCTTTTTTTGTTCCTCTTTATCGGTGTCATGGAGGACTCGGGTTATTTGGCCCGAGCAGCCGTGATTGCCGATCGCACCATGGCTCGGGTTGGATTGCAGGGCAAAGCCTTCATCCCTCTGTTGTCGGCCTACGCCTGCGCTATCCCGGCGATTCTGTCCACCCGGACAATCGAGACCAAGCGGGAAAGGCTCGCCACTATCCTGGTTGCCCCCTTCATGACCTGTTCAGCCAGGCTGCCGGTCTACGCTTTGGTGATTGCTGCTTTCCTGCCGGAGGAACCCTTGCTGGGGCCGCTGTTGGGCACCCGGGCTGCAGCCATGATCGGTCTCTACGTTCTGGGATTTGCAGCCGCCTTCGCCACCGCTCGACTCCTGAAGTCCACGATCTTGAAGCGGGAAAGCCCTATGCCTTTTACTCTCGAGCTTCCTCCTTATCGCTGGCCGACTCTGCAATCCATTGGCCTCCGGCTGGCTGACCGTTCGCGCATCTTCCTCCGCCGCGCGGGCACCGTGATCCTGTTGGTGGCTGTGGTGCTCTGGTTTCTGGCCAGTGTGCCTCGCGTCGAGGGTCAAGCGCCGGAGATCTCACAGAGCGTGGCCGGCAAAATTGGACAGGTCGTAGAGCCGGTCATCGAGCCCTTGGGATTTAACTGGAAGATCGGTATCGGGTTGATTACGTCGCTGGCTGCGCGAGAAGTGATTGTGGGAACTCTGGGTACGATTTATGGGATTGAGGGAGGAGAAGATAACTCCTTGGGCTTGCAGCAGGCCTTGAAGCAGGACCTGACGCCGGGTGGAGCCGTCGCCCTGCTGATCTTCTTTGCCTTTGCCCTCCAGTGCATGTCGACCGTGGCGGTGGTGCGCCGGGAAACGGGCGGTTGGAAGCTGCCGGCCCTGCAATTCGCCTACATGCTGGCGCTGGCCTATTTCGGCGCCTGGCTGGGTAATGCCCTGGTCGAAATCTGGGTCTGATGGCTTGTTCGGGAGGGTGCGCGACCCTGGTCTATTTCGATTTCTCCCGTGCCAGCACCTTTCTTCCGGTTGTGGAGAGAGGATAAACTGGAACTTCTGGTCGACTGAATCAACTTCTTAAGAAGGTAGATCATGAAATCTTCCTACGAGGCAGACTATCGACGTTCCTTGATGGATCCGGAGGCTTTCTGGGCGGAGGCGGCCGAGGCCGTGCACTGGGATCGGAAGTGGAGCCGTGTGCTTCATGCCTCGGAAGGGCCGTTCTTCCAGTGGTTCCAGGGTGGGAGGCTCAACACTTGCTACAACGCTTTGGACTTCCACGTGGAGAATGGGCGCGCGGACCAGGTGGCCCTGATTTACGATAGTCCGGTCACCGGCGTCGTCCGTTGGATTTCCTACCGGGAATTACAGAACGAGGTCTCCCGTTTGGCAGGGGCGCTTCGAGAGCTTGGCTTGGACAAGGGAGACCGGCTGATTATCTACATGCCCATGATCCCCGAGGCGGTGGTCACCATGCTGGCCTGCGCCCGTATCGGTGTGGTGCACTCGGTTGTCTTTGGCGGCTTCGCCTCTCAGGAACTTTCCATTCGGATTGACGACGCCCGGCCGAAGGCGATGGTCACGGCTTCGTGCGGGGTCGAAGGGCAACAGGTGATTCCCTATAAACCGCTGCTGGACGAAGCCATCGACCTTGCCGAGCATAAACCGGAGGTCTGTGTGGTTTACCAGAGGTCCCAGGTTCGTGCCGGGCTCAAGCCGGGAAGAGACTGGGACTGGCAGGAACTGATGGTGAAAGCCGAGCCTGTTTCCTGCCTCTCACTGGAGGCAACCGATCCCCTCTACATTCTTTATACCTCCGGGACGACCGGGAAGCCCAAGGGAGTGGTTCGAGACAATGGTGGACACGCGGTGGCGTTGAGGTGGAGCCTGAAGCACATTTACGACGTGCAGGTCGGGGATGTTTTTTGGGCGGCTTCCGACATCGGTTGGGCGGTGGGTCATTCTTATACGGTTTACGGTCCGTTGATGCAGGGCTGCACCAGCGTGCTCTACGAGGGCAAGCCGGTGGGGACGCCGGATGCGGGAGCCTTTTGGAGGGTCATTGCCCAGCATGGGGTGAAGGTCATGTTCACCGCTCCGACCGCATTCCGGGCGATCAAGAAAGAAGATCCCGGGGGAGAGCGCCTCAAAGCCTTCGATGTTTCCTGCTTGCAGTATCTTTTCCTCGCCGGTGAAAGACTGGATCCGGACACCTATCACTGGGCCAGCCGTCTTCTCGGAATCCCTGTCATCGACCACTGGTGGCAGACGGAGAGCGGTTGGCCGATGGCGGCCAACTGCATGGGGCTTTCTCCACATCCCTTCAAGGCCGGTTCAGCCGGTAAACCCGTTCCCGGCTACGACATTCAGGTGCTTGACGGGGATGGTCAGGTCTTGGGGCCCACTCAGGAGGGCCTGATTGTCGTCAAGCTCCCCCTGCCGCCGGGCTGTCTGCCCACCTTGTGGAATGACGACCAGCGCTATCTGGATTCCTATCTCAGCCACTTCCCAGGCTACTACTTTACCGCCGACGGCGGCTTCACGGACCCGGAAGGATACCTCTATGTCATGGGGCGTGTGGATGACGTGATCAACGTCGCCGGTCACCGCTTCTCCACCGGGCGAATGGAAGAGGTGGTTTCCAGCCATCCCGACGTTGCGGAGTGCGCGGTGGTCGGGGCTCAAGATCCACTCAAGGGCCAGGTCCCCTTGGGCTTTGTCGTGTTGAAGGCCGGGGTGGAGCGCGACTGGAAGGAAATCGAAAGGGAAATCATCCAAAGAGTCCGAGCGGAAATCGGAGCGGTGGCCAGCTTCAAGAAGGCTTTTCTCGTCAAACGATTGCCCAAGACCCGCTCCGGTAAAATCCTTCGGAGAACGATCAGAGACATCGCCGACGGGCGGGGCTATTCTATTCCTTCGACCATCGACGATCCTGAGATTCTTCGAGAGGTCGAGCTGGTCCTGAAGGAATCCCACAGCGGATAAGTCCCCCGGACGTCGCCTGCCGACCAAGGAAGAGTGGCGCCCGCCGGGATGAGCAAAGACTGCTCAGGAGCGATCGGCTGACGCCGGGTCGTAAAAGACGACCTCTTCGTTGGCGCTGGGGTGGTTGCGGGCGACGATGGCCCGTGCCGGTTCCCGAGTGCTGAGATTGACCGGCTGGTGAGGTACCCCAGGCGGGATGAAAAGAAAGTCTCCCTTCCGATTGATGACCTTCTGGCGCAACCCTGCTCCATAATGGGTCTCGACGCACCCTTCCAGGACGTAAATCGCTGTTTCGAAGCCACGGTGAAAATGCGGCTCGGCCGAGGCGCCGGGTGGAATGACCACCAGGCTCATCGAAAGGCCCTTGGCCCCGGCCGTTTCCTCCGAAACCCCAAAGAAATAGGGGAGCCGCTGCTTTGACATCACCTCGGTGGTAGGGCGAACGGTCACGATTTCTGTGGGCATTGCTCCTGCGGTGGGCATTCTGGAATCACCGGAATGGGATGGGTTTTGGGAATTCATAGGGCTTTCTCCTCTGGAAAAGGACTGGTGAAAGATCGCTCACGCGGCCTCTCTCCTTCTTCTGAATCTTAGCTTACTCCCTGACTGGCTAAATCCAGCCTTGCTGCTTCAACAGATGTCGGATTTTCTGCGCATCCCCCTCGGCCTCCAGGCAAATCCGGCTGACGGTCGAGTAACCCCGAGTCTTCATCAAGTCCGTCAGCAGAGGGATGATCGAGGTGATGTGGTCGATATTTCGTTCTCGCAACACGGCGATCTCTCGGATGCATCGCTGGGTCATGGTGGTCGCAGCGTTAGCCAGCAACTGCATCGAATCCAGGATGTTGAAAATAAGAAGGCTCTCCCAAATGTTCAGGTCCAACTCTCCATGGTCCAGCGCGCTGGCGCCTGCAGCGTGGTTGCCGATGACCTGAAAGCAGGACTGGATGACAAACTCGGGAATCACCGGATTGACTTTTCCAGGCATGATCGAGGAGCCGGGTTGAACGGCCGGGAGCCGAATCTCTCCCAACCCGGCCTCCGGCCCGGAACTGAGCAGCCGAAGGTCCTTGGCAACCTTGATGAGGGTTCTGGCCAGCAAATCCAGATCGCAGGAAACGGCCACAAGCCCATCCGGGCTCTGGGCGGCGTCGAAGAGATTGGAAGCCAAGCGATAGGCCGAGTCGCCAGTGACCTCTTGGAGACTCGGAATAATCTGCTGCCGATAGGCGTCGGGAGCGTCCAGGGCTCGACCCACGATGGTCCCTCCCAAATTAATGACGTGCAGTTCCTCTACGCCGCGGGCAATCCGCTCCACAGCTCTGGCCAGCCCGGTCTCGTAACCTCCAAACAGGTCTCCGAAGGTTACGGCCACGGCATCCTGCAGACAGGTTCGCGCCATCCGGGGCTCTTTCCGGAATTGGGATGCCTTGGTCCGGAGCGCTTGGCCCAGTTGTTCCAGGGCGGCGGCCAGCCAGGGCCAGTGAGCAATCACTGCCATGCGGCAAGCCGTCGGATAGACGTCGTTGCTGGATTGATGGAGGTTGACGTGATCGTTGGGATGCACCCGACGGTATTCACCCCGGCGGCCTTCCAGGAATTCCTCGGCCCAATTCGCCAGGACCTCGTTGGCGTTCATGTTGGCCGAGGTGCCGCCGCCTCCATGGAGGCGATGAATGGGAAAGTGGTCGTAAGCCTGTTGTCCGATCAGGTCCTGAGCTCCCTGGATAATGGCCCGGGCGCGTTGAGTATCCAGGAATTGCTCCTTCCGATTGGCCTCGGCAGCAGCCCATTTGATGCGCAGGAGAGCGTCGACCAGGGTCGGGTAGTGACCAATGGACCGTTCTCCCGCCCGGGGAAAATTGTTCAGGGCACGTTGGGTTTGCGCCCCGTACAGAGCCTCCTGGGGAACCTTGACTTCCCCCAGAAAGTCGCGCTCCACCCGCCAGCGGTCGCTGGACATCGTCAATCCTTTCCGGAACCTGCCTGCTCTTCAAAAAAAGACAGCAACACCTGATTCAGTTCTTTCGGCTTTTCCAGCATCGGGAAGTGACCGCAATCCTGGACCAGGACGAGCTCGGCGCCGGGGATCAGTTCCGCCAAGCGCCGGCTCTGACCGAGAGGGGCCGAGTCGTCCGCTTGAGTTCCGATCACCAGGGTCGGCCGCTGAATTTCTCTCAGCCGATGGGTGAGGTCGAAGCGACTGTAGGCGCTCACCAGTTCCAGGCTGAGGTTTTCCGGGGTAGCTCGCATTTGCGCCTTGACCCGGTCACGGATCGACTGCGGCGTGCCGGGAGAGAACCAGGAATCAAAATGGCGATCGAAAGCGAGGGGGAACCCCATTCGGAAAGCATCGGACTGAATTCTCTTGGAGATCAACCGGTCTTCCGGATCGCAGGCGATGGTGGCGACCAGCACCAGTCCAGCCGTCTGCTCCGGTCTTTCCAGGCAGAATTGCTGAGCCACCATGCCGCCCATCGAATGGCCCACGATGACCGCGCGCCCAAGCCCCAGGGCCCCGATGATTTCACCGACGTCGCTGGTGAGTTGCTCCATGGAATACCCCGATGCCGACGCCTCGGAGTTGCCGTGGCCGCGAAAGTCAAGGGTCAGGCAACGGTACTTTCGACGCACCAACTCCTCACATTGTGCCCGCCAGAAAGTCTGATTGCACCTCCAACCGTGGAGAAAAACGATGCCCTTGCCCTGCCCGGACAGGGTGTAGGCCGTTCGGACGCCGTTGATCCCAATCACTCCTGAACTCGAGCTGTCCACTTTCTTATCCTCTCCCAAGCAGGCCGCCGACACGGAACGCTCCAACGCAGCCTCTTATGAGAGACGGAATGTCAAGGTGGCCGGCAACCCATGATCTCATACGAAACCGAGTCATCCGAGGTTGGATTCAGGCCTCGGCAGAAATACTATTCAAAAGCCTTGCAGGGAGCAAGAGAAGGGGCTGACAGCGATCAGGAAAGTGAGGAGATCAGGGTTTACCGGACCTTCAGTTGATTGGAGTGGATCAGAGTCAAGTTGGTTTCGATCAAGATTCGATGGGGCGGGGCTGCTCCGTGTTTCAGAATCCTCACCGCAGCCAGACCCCATTTGTGCGAGGAGTTTCCCGGAAGTTGAACCGTAGACTAAACTGATTTGTCGAGAGCAGGTGAGTCACCAGTGGCCGAAAACGGCCGGCCGACCGGTTTCCTGGCAGAATCCCTACTCCTGGCGGTGGCTCGGACAGGAATGTCCAAGCCACATTGGGCGGGCGTTGCGAGCTTATCAAGCGTGTGAGGCTCTCAGCCTCACACCCCGCGCTCCCAGGTTACTCCTGAGCCGGCACGTAGGCCCCATCCCCGCTTCTCTGTCCCGGAGCCGCTCCATCGTTGATGACCCCGTAGGCCAGGAAGGGGTTGGCGCCGGAAATCTTCCGGACCTCTATGTAGCCCTGTGTGGTTCCCGGAGCATAGCGGTCCAGGAGGCCGTTGAGCTGGCGCCAGCGCCAGGCCGCAACCCTCAGACCACCCACGGTGTTGACCAAGGCGCCGCTGTCGCCGTCGTAGATGTTGAGCTCGAAGACGCTGTCGCTGCCATCCACTTCTCCGGTGTTGACCAGAGCCAGATTGCTCCGATTCTTCGCATTCTGCTGGAGGCCGTAGACCCAGGCGCTGTCGCTGAAGGCTGCGCCATCGGGGACCGCATTGTAGAAAACACTGTACTGACCCCCGCCTCCCGCCGACCCCGTACGGGCTCCGATCACAATCCCGCTCATATCTCCGCTTTCCACGGTGGCGAACACCGCCCCGGCAAAGGTCTGGCCGGCCGGACCCATCCCCTCCACATTATCCTGCTGACGCAACCAGTTGACGATGTTGGGAATGATCCTCTGCTCACCGGCTTCGAGCGTCAGGCTGACGGTGGTGGTGTCGTCAACGGCCTCGATAGCATCGGCCACAAAGCTGAAATGCACCCTCTTGGCCGAGGCTGAGAAGTTGGTCACCGCCAACTCACTGTGGAAGATTCCCGTTTCGACGATCACCGGCAAGGTCTGTCCCCTGGTCCCCACCAGCGAGCTTTCAGTCACCGGAAAGACGAAGGACCCATCCGAGTTGGCCTGGTCGTTGATGACCCCGTAGGCATAGTAAGGAGCCGTCCCCCTCACCCGCTCCACCTTCACGTAGCCGTTCTCGAAACCAGCCGTTGCCAGCAGGCCCGAGTATTGGTGGAACCCTCCCGGAGACAGAGTGACCTCCGGGAATACAACACTCCCCGGGGCCGCCGGGTCCCCGGAGAAGGCGGTGACTCTCAGGGTGAGGTTCCCCTGGCTGGCCTCCCCGGCGTGCTGAACGGCCACGTTGGAGCGATCCATAGCATTCTGACGCAAGCCGGCCAACCAGACCGGGCCAGCGAGCAGGTGCTCGGCGCTCAACCCCAGGTAGGCCAAGCCGGCTCGTCCCTCCTCGACCGGTGTACTAGTCCTCACCGTGACCCCCGCCTCCGAAGCCGATGGGAGGTTGGAAAACTCTACCCCCAGCGTCCCTACCGCGGCGCCGGCCCCGATAGGCACTCCCAGGGAAGTCAGATAGGCGATGGCGTCGGGAATCACCCGTTGCCGGCCGGCCCCCAGGGAATCGGTAGCCGTTCCCGAACCGGAACTGATGGCAGTCGTGTAGGTGTAGCCAATGGCGGCCTCCTGGCTGCCCCGGTTGGTCAAGGTCATCTCGGAAGTGAAGAAAGAACCCGCCCGGCCTCTCGCCTTCAGCACGATGGGCACGAACAACCGGCTGCTGATTCCTCCGCTCGTTACGGTGAAGGCGTCGGCGCTCACGCCCGTCCCGCCGGGTGTGACCACGCTGATGGGGCCGCTGGTCGCGCTTGGAGGCACTACGGCCCGGAGGCTGGTCATCGACACGACCTCGAACCGGAAAGCGCTGACTCCATTGAACCTGACGGCAGTGGCGCCCAGGAAATGGGTTCCGGTGAGAGTGACCCGGGTGCCCACCGGCCCCCGGGTGGGGGTGAACCGGGTCACGGTCGGCGGAAGCGACGCCAGGGTGGTTGCCGTGGCTTCGTTCGAGAAGGCGGAAGATGCCGCGTTGTTGAAGGCCCGCACGCGGTAGTGATAGGCGGTGCCTGGCAATAACCCGCCATCGGAAAACCTAGTGGCGTTGGCGGACGTAGCCCCAATGTCAACCCAATCAGCCGAACTGTCAACCTTGCGCTGCACCCTGAAACCGGTTTCATTGGTGCTGTTGTCCTGCCAGGGCCAGGTCGATCCGAGAGGAGGAAACCGCCGTGGCCGTCAGGCCGATGGGGGGCGAAAGGGTGATGGGAGGCGAAGTTTGCCTTAAGACTCGAATGCGGTGGTTGGCGGTATCGGCGATGAAGAGGTTGCCGGCGCCATCTACTGCCAAGTCGAAGGGGCGGGACAACTGCGCCTGGACCGCCGGGCCGCCGTCCCCGCTGTAGCCTTTTTCCCCGGTTCCTGCGATGGTGGTGATGGTCCCGGTGGCGGCATCCACGCGGCGAATACTGTGGCTGCCGGTATCGGCGATGAAGAGGTTGCCCGTCCTGTCTACCGCCACGCCGCTGGGGAAGTCCAGCTGCGCCTGGACCGCCGGGCCATTGTCCCCGCCGTAACCCCTGACTCCGGTGCCCGCAATGGTGGTGATGGTCCCGTTGGCGACATCTACCTTGCGGATGCGGCTACCGGTGGCAATGAAGAGGTTGCCGGCGCCGTCCACTGCGACTCCTGTGGGAGATTTTAGCTGCGCTTGGACTGCTGGGCCGTTGTCTCCGCTGTAACCCCACTCTCCGTTTCCTGCGACGGTGGTGATGATCCCCCGGGCATCCACCCGCCGGACGCGGCTGTTGCCTTGATCGGCGACATACACGTTGCCGGCATTGTCCACCGCGACGCCGTAGGGCCGGGATATCCTCGCTTCGACCGCCGGGCCGTTATCCCCGCTGTAGCCAAACTTCCCAGTGCCTGCGACGGTGGTGATGATCCCCCGGGCATCCACCCGGCGGATGCGGTTGTTATAGGTATCGGCGATGAAGAGGTTGCCGACATCGTCCACCGTCAGGCCTATGGGAATGGAGAGCCGCGCTGCGACTGCCGGCACATGGTCCCCGCTGAAGCCCAGCGCTCCGGTTCCCGCAATGGTAGTGATGATCCCCCGGGCATCCAGTCGGCGTATACGGTGGTTCTCGTTATCGGCGATGAAGAGGTTGCCGGCGCCGTCCACTGCGACTCCTGTGGGAGATTTTAGCTGCGCTTGGACCGCTGGGTCATTGTCTCCCCCGATGCCCCCACCCACGGTGGTGGTGGTGATACCCCTGGCATCCACCTGGCGGATGCGGTTGTTATTGGTATCGGCGATGAAGAGGTTGCCTGCCCTGTCTACCGCCACCCCTTCGGGAGAACGTAGCTGCGCTTGGACCGCCGAACCGTTGTCCCTGCTGTAGCCATGCTCGCCAGTTCCCGCGACGGTGGTGATGATTCCATTGGTATCCACCCGGCGGATGCGTGCGTTGGAGGAATCGGCGATGTAGACGTTGCCAGCGCCGTCCACCGCTACGTCGTGGGTCCAGGTTAGTCGAGCCTGGACCGCCGGGCCGTTGTCCCCGCTGTAGCCATGCTCACCGGTTCCCGCGATGGTGGTGATGATCCCTCTGGTATCTACCCGGCGGATGGAGCGGTTGTCGCTAGCGGCGATGTAGAGGTTTCCGGCGTTGTCAAACGCCAGGCCTCTGGGGGTCCAAAGATCGGCCCTGGTCGCCGGGCCACCGTCCCCTCTCGAGGAGAAACTGGCCCCGGTTCCGGCGAATGTGGTGATGATTCCCCTGGTATCCACCCGGCGGATGCGGTTGTTCTGGCTGTCGGCGATGTAGAGGTTTCCGGCGCGATTTACCGCTACGCCACTGGGACCGTTTAGCTGGGCTTGGTCTGCGGGGCCGCCGTCTCCGCTGTAACCCCGCTCTCCGTTCCCTGCGACGGTGGTGATGATTCCCCTGGTATCCACCCGGCGGATGCGCGCGTTGTATAGCTCAGCGATGAAGAGGTTGCCTGCGCCGTCCACCGCCATGCCGCTAGGCCCTCCCAGATGTGCCTCGAACGCTGGGACGTTGTCCCCAAACCCGCGGCCGGCGATGGTGTCGATGATCCACTCGGCCCCGGCCCTGCGGCCAAGCCGTCCCCACTAGAAGCATCCCGCTCAGGCAGAGCTTGACCAGAAAAGAAAGGGGCTGTCTCATCGATCGTTGCCTTTCTGCCATTCGAAGAAGGCGGTGCAGGAAACTCGATGCCACCCTACAGCCGCACGCGGTGAAGATACTACAAAAATAAAGCATCGTGCCTGTTCTGACAAGGGAATGACCACCCTTGCCCCTGCCGCTCGATGGAGAGCGGGATTCCCTGCCTGCCGAAGCATCGGCCCGCCTCCGCACACGCGCGGGCAGGTGCAGGCACGCGGGCAGGCAGGAACCACCCCCCGTTTTGAAGGGGTCTCTGCCTGATAGCGCAGGCGACGTTTTCGGGAGCGTCGGGTATCCTGCCCGGCAGGAAGGCGCCGGGCTATTGCAGATATCACGCAGTAAACGGTGAGACCCTGCATATTCACCTGGGCAGGGAGAGCGACCCCGAGCCGGGTATGGAAGGCTGTTGTATTCAGCAGGTAACCCGACTCAGCGGGAAACTGCGTTAATGTCTGCGGGGTTGGGACTCATGCTAACGGCAGGGTGGGTCGAACGAAAAATGTGGAATTCTCGAAAGTTCCGTATGTCAGGAAGGAGGAAACATAAACCGGAAGAAAACCCGATGTCTGGTTCTTTTTACCTGCAGGGATGTTCTGGTCGACAATGGCTTCGTTGCCGGAGTTGAGATGAAGGGGCGGTTCCTGATGGAGGAAGAAGATGAGGGAACCTGGGTATACGGAGTCAATCCTGGAGGAATGACTGCCTCGGAGCAACCGGAGTGGGTCAGGGTGTAAGACACGCCCGTATCTACCCATGCACCCAATGGGGTCCAACGCTCCTGTTTTCGGTCACCGATACTGATCTGTACGTAGGATATTCAAACATGGATAAACCGGATGTACAGGATGGAAAAAGTAAAAATCCTGTTTATCCTGTTCATCCATGTCAATGAGTCAAGCACGGGGCTTCCCCCCCAATCAGGGTACTCCCCAGTGCGCCATGTCCGGGTTCCGATACAAGTGAGACCGGTCCGGGGCAACGGGTGGAACCGATCCCTGGACTTGAGGACACCGATGGAGTCCCTTGACACCTGCAAGACTGCCTGACGGGGTCTCATAGGTGCTGAACCCGCACAACGGCTTCAAACGCCGGTGGTTTTCGTGTTACAGTGTGAGGGTGTTTTCTCGTGCCCTGACAGAGGGGTCGGTTCCCCTCGTGGAATCGGTTCAAATCCCTTTCCCCAATGATTTTTGCAGATTCAGGTAGCCGACGGCGCCTCCTGCGGTGAGAAATGCAACCGAAGCTTCCAGCAGACTGCGGCGTCTCGATTGGCAGTGCCGTCAGGGACACATTCAACCAGACCGGGTGTCGAGTCCTCCAGGCACAGTGAACTTTCGTGACCGCTCATTCCCTCCCAACCGGGCAATCGGTTGATCCCGTCTATCGTAATTCTTTTCGAGAATGTATCTTGATCCTCATGCTCTGGCTTGCCTGCTGTCTGTACACGGTAACCTACTGTTACTTGAACGGCTACCTGGTGCATGAGCCCCACCCCAACGCCGCGGGTCCCGCCATCGGGGCGCTTTTCGGACCTTTGGAGGCCTTCGATCGGCAGCCTCGATCCTTGACGACGCCATTAGGTCTGGGGGCACCCGACTGGGTGTTTTATGGGATATTGGCGCCGTGGGTGATAGCGACTGTGGCCATCATTGTCTTTTGCCTCTTTTTTTACAAGGAAGACGATTTGAGCCCTCCGGGCGGCGAGTCGGCCGGCCCGGAGAAAGTTCATGACTGAGACCAGTCCCGCCACCACCATCACCTTTCTGGCCTACATTGCGGGTGTCTTTGTTCTGGCGGCTGTCTCACATCGGCTGCTGGCCACCAAATCATTCTTGGGCGAATATTTTCTGGGGAGCCGGGGTTTGGGTAGTTGGGCCCTGGCCTTTACCTTCGCGGCGACGGCGGCCTCCGGCGGGAGCTTCACCGGCTTCCCCTCCTTGATTTACAGCTACGGGTGGGTCCTTGCTTTCTGGATAGCAAGCTATATGGTTGCCGGTGTCTGCAGCATGGGAATTTTGGGCAAACGGTTGAACCAGGTCGCTCGCAAAACCGGCGCCATTACCATTCCCGACGTGCTTCGTGACCGTTATGAATCGACGGTGCTGGGGCTGTTTGCCACCTCTACCATTATTTTCTTCACCGTCTGCAATTTGATTGCCCAATTCAAGGCGGGCGCCTTGATCATTGAGGAGACATTCAATCTGCCATCCGATTGGGGTTACAGTGCGGGACTGTTTATCTTTGCCGTCACCGTGATCTTCTATACGGCCTACGGAGGATTTCGGGCCGTCGTGTGGACCGATGTCGTCCAAGGCATCGTGATGGTATTAGGTATCCTCATCCTGCTGCCAGTCGTCTTGAAGCAGGCCGGTGGGCTTGAAGCGGTCAACCAAAAGATTAAGGACCGTCCCCCGACTTTGGTCACGTCGATGCCAGGGGCTTTTAATGATCTCGTGGTTCAAGCCCAAGGAGAGCTGGACACCGCCGGCCTGATCTACCGTCACCCCCAACGAGCCGACTCACCCTTGGAGGTCAGGTGGGACCCGCTGGTAGCCCAGGAGCAACGCTTCATCGAAATTGGGTTGGCCACTGACGGTCAAGGGCAGACCAGGAGTACGGGCAACGATGTCAAACGAGCTATCGAGCAGCACCCGCGGTTGGGTCCGCGCTTCAGGGTCAGCTTTCCCTATGATAACAATGAGGTCACCATCGATGCATTCGGGCAGCGGACCGAAAGTGGAGCCACTGGAATCATACGGCTGGACAGGGATCGAGGTCCGGAGCACTTTTTATTCCTGCGCGGCGAAGAGGTTTTGTTCGGACCTGGTCGCACCGCCAGGGGAGCCCCCTTTCATCCCTTGGGCATGGCCATCTCCTTTTTCTTCATGTGGGCCATCACCGGCATGGGCCAGCCCGGGACCATGCTGAGATTGATGGCCTTCAAGGACAGCCGAACTCTGAAGCGGGCCATCCTCACCGTCACCGGGTTTTACTCCTTGATCTATCTGCCGCTGGTTTTTATTTTCGTGACGGCCCGGGTGCTCATTCCCGAGCTGACGGCCGAGAATTCCGACAAGGCCATGGTCCTGGTGACCACACGGGTGGTGGGGAACATGGGCCTCGCTTATCAAGTCCTGGGCGCCATCCTGGTCGCGGCGCCCTTTGCTGCCGTCATGTCGACGGTCGATAGCTTTCTTCTGATGATCAGCTCCGGTTTGGTCCGGGATATTTACCAGCGTACCATCAACCCCCGGGTCAGCGAACGAGCGGTGAAACGGGCCAGTTACGCCACAACGGTGATCGTCGGCGTGGTGGTGGCGCTGCTGGCCACACGCCCTCCCGACTTCCTGCAGCGAATCATTGTGTTTACGGGCAGCGGATTTGCCGCGACGTTTCTTTGTCCCGTCATGCTGGGACTCTATTGGAAGGGAATGACTCGACAAGGAGCGCTGAGTTCCATGGTCGGCGGTTTTGTGGTGATGGTCGGACTCTTTTCGCCAACCCTGTTTGGGGGAAGTCGTATCGATTTGCTCGGTTTGCACCCCAACCTGTGGGGCTTGATTGTTTCCTTCGGATTGGGAAGCCTGGTCAGCAAGGGAACCGGCCCGGCCCCCCCTCATTTGGTGGCCCGCTACTTCTTCAAGTCCAATCGCCCGGAACGTTCCGTGTCGATTGAGTAGGGAATCAAAAAATGGGCCGCGGCTCAATCGTTACTCAAAATAGGCAGGGTTCATTGATTCAGGGCTTTCACCATACAGGGATCGTTGTCAAGGATTTGGACAAGATGGTCCGATTCTACACCCAGGATCTTGGGCTGCGGATCCTCCGTCGAATCGATTCCCTGGCCCCTCCGGAGGGAGACCACACCGGTGTTCCGGGAGCTCATCGACAGTTGGTCTTCGTCGGCTTCGAGGGAGACCATCAGATCGAGTTGGTTCATTATGTATGTCCACCCGCCACCGAAGGCTATCTGGACAAACACCAGCTCGGCGCCGGCCACATCTGTTTCGACGTGGAAGATCTCCGACAGACCTGTAGCGAACTTCGAACTCGTGGGGTGCGATTCGTCACCGAACCAAAATTTCGGTCCTACGAGGGTCGTGAGCTTGGAATCGTTTATGCTCAGGACCCGGAGGGGAACTGGTTGGAGTTCGTTCAGGGATTGCACTCTGAGGCCTCTGCATAACGCTATGTTTCGGGCAGATCGTTCACCAGAAGGGTTGTAGGCAGGGGTTTCTGCTCCTTAGGTGGCTTTTCCCCCGTTGTTTCGGTCATTTTTGTCTTGTTCAGGGCCGATTTTTCGCCCTTCAGGCCTATTGAACCCGAGCCACTTGGCTCGGCTACGCCATAACAGCGTTTGCAGGTGGCGAAGGGATGTTCCCCCGGTGCCACGGGTAGCAGTTATGCAGGGGCCTCACTCTAATAGTTGTGTGGGAAACTCCCCGCCACTTGAGTAACCGAGGGCAACGGTGGCGGTGCCGGACTGGCTACCGCAGGAGAGAAGCGACGAAGCCATTATGGCATACAGAAGGCTGCTTTACAAATGCTTTACGGCCAGGTAGAGTCAGGAATAAAATTCCAGAGCTAGAGCAAAGTGCGATGGATAAACAACTGCAAGAGCTCGACCGGAAGCTCAGTGAACGGCTGGCTGCCCACAAGGCTGAGGACTAGGCTCTCATTGAACAGCTGGCCGCCATGAAAGGCCGATCGGACGATCTGGATGCTGAAAATCGGAGACGGAATGCTGCTCTGGCAGAGATCCTCCAGGATCTCGCCAGGTTCGTTTCTGCCATTGGTGACCGCATCAATGGCAGAAACCCTAAACGTGTACTCAAGTGAAAAGAGACTGTGATGAAACGCTTCCAATTCCCATTGCTGTGTCTGGTGGTGGGTCTGATAGTGTTCGGCGTAACCTACCATGTTTCGGAAACAGGGAATAGGACTGCACCGCCCACGAACGACGACTGGGGCGGGCACAACCATCCACCCCTGGGCATCTTCAATGCGATCTATCGAGACAACATTGAGCTGCTCACTCAACTGCTCAAGGAGGGAGCCGATCCCAATCAGACACTGGAAGATGGCCGTACGCCCCTCCATGCTGCCATCAACTTAGCGGCGGACATCAGAAACGGCTTCGGGATGGTCCAGTTGTTACTAAATCACGGTGCCAACCCGAACCAGCCAAATAATGAGGGCTACACTCCCATGAACGTCGCCGGTGGGATAGACAACGAGGCGATCATGACGGTAATGCTGCAAGCCGGTGGAGACCCTAACCATTCCCATCCCGACTTCATTACCCCCTACGAGTCAGCCCTGGCTAATGGCAACAGTAAGACCATCGCAGCCATTGAGCGCCACACCATGTACCGGCCAGAGGGCTACGAGCAGCAACGAGCCTTGGGGTTAGTCCTGAAATCCTTGCAGGAAAGCATCATTCAGCAAATGACAGAGAAAGAAAGGAAAGAACACATCGAGCGTGCGGTAGATGCCGTCGGGAGTCAGTTGTCAGTCGAGGATGTCGGCGTCTTCATCAATGCTCTGGTAGAGCAGGGCAACGAAGCCGTGCGCGAGATTGAAGATAATGTGCGCGAGCTTAAAGAAGCCCCCGCTCAAAAGTAATCCTCCACCCACCCACAACTACCAACTCAAAATGGAGGAAAGAGAAATGAGGAGATTAGTTGGCTTGTATGGCAGGGCTGCTGTTGTTTGCTCCTGCTTGGGAATTCTCCGCTCAGGATGGCTGTAGCATGTGCTCTCCGTGCGATACTTCGACCAATGCCTTGATGCTGCCAATGGGCTTCACAGCATCAGAATGGAGAGAGCCCAAGGTGCCCGAAACAAGGGCTATAAGAGGTGCGACAAGCAATTCAAAAGGGGAAGCACGGGCCATGGAATATGCCGTGGCGGTGTGGTCGCAGTCTACGCCGGAGCCGTGGCCACATCCTACCTCAAGCTGAACGGCGACAAGCAGAAATGCTGCCGTGCGAACAGAGACGCCCAAGGATGCTCAGGTTACGGTAGTACCTGTAGACACCTTCTCTGAGAAAATGTCTCGACAAGCGGAGGCGGACCAGTCGGAGGATGTGCCGCACGTTCGGGCTGAAAACCCGTTCCCCTGCGGCCCTTCTGGCCTCGCCTCCGCCATGTCTTTTGTAAGTCATTGAAAGCCTCGTAACCCCCTTGAAATCAATAGGGGATTTACTTTGTTGCAACGACGGCCTGCTGTGCGCGACACATTGATGAAGCCTTCAGCTGCCCGAGGTATTGGGCTGGATGTGCCGGCTTCTGATTAGCAGGAGCTTTACACTGAAATTGCTGTGCGTGCAAAATAAAAACGGCCCGGTGATAGCCGGGCCGTTTAGGTTCTACTAATTAAGGTGAGATGCCTTAAGAACTACAACAACATCCAATCTTCCAACCTCGTTCCTCCAATCCAAAGGTAAGATTGTGTATAGGTCCCAAAGTAATCCACTAAGGACCGCGAAGGTACACGAAGAAAGACCAAAGAAATGAGTTTCTTCGCCGAGAGCAGACGCCGGGAATGGCGGAAGGCGGACTTTTGATTATCGAGATCCGTCGTCAAGGGCTGCCAGCCCGCGATCATAGACGGCCAGGACCCGCTTTCGCTCCTCAGCAGTGGCAAAGAGCGCCTTGCGGGCTACGGTCTCTCTCGCCTTTTGAATCTGCCCTTTCAGATAGTCCACCGCGCTTGGCTGGCGGATCGACTTGCCCGCCACCTTGAGGTAGATGGCCGAAGTATGGCCGAAGATCGGCAGGCCGTACTCACTGTTGGCCTGACTGGAAACTCTCAGCGCCAACCAACCCGGTTCTTCCACCGGAAGCATTTTCTGAAGGTTGGCCGCAAAATGGCTCCCCGCGGCTTGTGATTTTATGCGGTCAACCACCCTGCCGTTGTGCACCAATTCCAAGTGGCCGAAGTCGACGCGCCCCCATACCCGACCTTCGAGTTTGACCTCTCCGGGTGATTTCAGGGAGACAGTACCCCCCATCGATTGGTCCTCCACCAGAAAGTGAAACAGAGGGCCGTTGGTGATGAAAGATCGGCCCTGCCTGAGGGCCTCCAACCAACGGGTGACCTCCAGAGTACCCGACACCTGGGTGTAGACTCTGGAGAGGTCGAAGATAAACCAATCGGTGCCGGTTGAAAAGGGAACGGTTAGCCCGGCGTTCAGGTAGTGATAGAAGCTGTCCCGATATTGGGGATAGTCCTCCAGAGACAGCCCGTCGAAAATATTCTGGGCATCGACTTTGCCGCTGACAAAGTTGGCCACCCGTTCCAGTCCGAAATCGTTGTGGCACCAGATGGCTGTGCCGCCTTGGCGGTGAGCCTCATCAATCCCTTGTTGCAGGGGAGTCCCGTCCGTGCCCGATCCCGTGATGCCCGGACCGATGCTGGCGGGATGGATGAGCGTCTCGATGTTCAGCAGCATGACGTGGCCGTACCCTTCACTAAAGGGGGTCAAGTTGTGACGATGCTCTTCCCCCTGATTGACCAGCACTCCACCGGGCCGGAACTCCGGGAGATCTCCAACGGGATAGCGGTTGGTGATGTAGTGGGCATCTTCCGAGGGGCGGATCAGGTATGAAGTGAACAGAACGTCCAGTCGGTCGGCGCCGGGGATTTCGCGCAGATAGCGATCGGCCTCTTCTCGGTTGAGTTTGAAAAGGTGGAGATGGGTATTGCCCGCAAACCAATTCTGTTCTTTAACTTGGCTGAAGGTTTTCAAAGAAAGCGTTAAGGACTCCCGATCCTTGTCACTAAGATCGATCGAGAGAGTGGCCATCTCCGTTTCGAGTCCGGAGAAAGCTTCCAGCCGAATGGGTTTTTTGGGAAGAAGAACTTCTCTGGGGCTCGGCAGCACGTACCAGTCATGGATGGGACGCCGTGGGGGCCGTTTCCCCAGTTGCTGCAGGGCGACGGATCCAACCCCTTGTCCCCGTTCCAATAAACCACCGATGGGGACAGCCTCCGGGTGTTCTTCGATGAAGCACCGAATCACACCCCGAATGGGCTCCCGGGTCTGGCTGTCGATGAGCGAGATCCGGACACGGCAGAATTCCGCTTGAGACAGCCCCCCGGGATTGGCAGCCAGCAGGGCCAGACCCCAAACCAGGAATAGAAGAAGACGGCGATTCATCGGTTCGACAACTCGTTACACTATCTCTTTCCAGCAGCCCACAAAATCATCAGCCCTGGAAAAGAGAAGAGGATCATTCCGTTTAAGTTTGCTTCATTTCAGGTTCCGGATCCACTCCCAAACCATCAGCGATCCGGTTGATGTAATTGAAATAGGAAATCACTTCGACGGCATCCAGGATATCTCGATCGTTGAGGCCCTCTGTTCTCAACTGCTGGCAGTCCTTGGCCGTAATATGGGAAGGGTGACGAGTGAGCTTTTCAGCAAATTCGCACAAGGCCCGCTCGCGCGGACTCAATGAGGCTTCCCGATAATTTCGTTTCACCGTCTCGGCCAAGAGCCGGTTTCCTGTCTCTACACGGAGATCCTCCCCGTGGGCTTCCACTCAGTAAAAGCAGCCGTTGAGCTGAGAAACCACCGTAGCCAGCATTTCTCGCTCGCTCCTGGCAAGACCGGAGGGCCCGTGCATGGTGGCAAGATACATGGCTGTGCTTGCCTGGAGTACACGGGCGTTGAGGCTTTGAATCTTTAGGATGTTGAACACCTTGCCCGGCCGCTCTATGGCCGAGGCATATTCAGCCTTGAGCGCGCCAGTGGCCTTTTCCGGTTCGATGGTTCTAATGTGAGCCATGCTGTCTCCCTGTTTGGGTCCTCTCCCGTGGGAAACGTGCGGGGAGGCCATGGGGCCGGTTGGAAGGTCTCGCCTGGTCCGGCCCTAACCAAACAGCAGGTTCACGATGAGGACTGCCGCCAGGATGCCGGTGACGTCTGCAGTGAGGCAAGCCGGCAGAGCATGGCGGGTTTTTTTGATGCTGATCGAGCCAAAGTACACCGCCAGGACGTAGAAGGTGGTCTCGGTGCTCCCGTAGAAGGTCGACACCATGTAGCCGGTGAATGAGTCCGGCCCGTGAGCTTTCATGATCTCGGTCATCACTCCCAGAGCCGCGGTCCCGGAGAGGGGGCGCACCAGGGCTACGGGTAAGGCTTCAGCCGGCATCCCGATCAGATTGGTGAGCGGCCCGATCGCCTGGGCCAGCAGCTCCAGTCCCCCCGATGCCCGGAACATTCCGATGGCCACCAGAATGGCTACCAGGTAGGGGATGATTCTCACAGCGACCTGAAAGCCTTCTTTAGCTCCTTCCACGACGGATTCATAAACCCTGACGCCGCGAGCCCAGCCGAACAACACCAGTCCCGAAATGAGAGCCGGGAGTATCCAGTAAGACAGAATGGTCCGAACCAAGTCCAGAGCCGGAGTGGTGCTTGCCTCTCGATAGAGATGTATCGCCAGACCGGTCAACAAAGCCAGGAAGAAGAGGAGAACTCCCAGGGTGCCCCAGCGAGGTGGCGCCAACTCCGGTTGGGACTTGGGCGCCGGAGGCGCATTTTCTTCCTGATCCCGGGCCGGGGGAGAGGTTTCAGCCTGTTGATCCGGGCTGGCCTGGGCAGCGGTCGATTTCACCAACCGGTACCGGGAGGTGCGGGCCAGAAGGGTTGCCGCCAGAATGCCGGCCACGGTCGCACATCCACTGGCGAACCAGGTGGTCGCCAGAATCCCTGCGGCATCCTGAGAGTCGGCTGCCGCCCGCAGACCGATGACACCTGAGGGCAGCAGGGCCAGGCCCGAGGTGTTGATGGCCAGAAAAAGGACCATGGCGTCAGTGGCGGTTCCCTTGTCGTTGTTGAGTCGGTCCAGTTCCATCATGGCCTTGAGTCCGAAGGGAGTCGCGGCATTCCCCAGTCCCAGGAGGTTGGAAGTAATGTTCAGGATCATGGCGCTCATGGCGGGATGATCCCTGGGAACGGCAGGGAAAAGGAACCGAAGCACGGGGTGAACGGCCCGGGCCATCAGTCGCAACAGGCCCCCATCGGAGGCGACCCGCATGAGGCCCAGGAAAAAGGCCATCACCCCGATGAGCCCCAGGGCCAGGGTGACCGCCGACCGGGCCGACTGCAGGACGGCTTGGCTCAGCATCTCCATGCGTCCCGAGAAAGCCGCCATCAGGATGGAGAGCAGAACGATGCTGACGAAGATTCCATTGAGCATGAGGTCCCTCAGAAGATGTGTCTTATGGCGCTCATCGGGACAGGTTGCGTCCCTCGCCCATTGGCGGGGCGCCGCAGAGACGTCGAGGTGTCGTCATCAGCCTGAATCTCTTTTCAACGGCGAGTTCATGGGTGGCTTGAAAATGAAGACCTTGGTCCGGGATGGGAAACAGGGGCAATGGCCAAATCCTGAAAGGTTCAATCACTCCTTCAGAACAAAAGTATAGAGGGAATGCCCCGCTGCGATGGAGACGTGCTGCTTGCCGTCGACGAGATAGGTGATGGGTGAGCTGATGACCCGACCGCCCAGATTAATGCTCCACAAAAGCCTGCCGGTCGATACGTCCAGGGCAAAGAAGTGACCTTCCATATTGCCGGAGAAAAGAACATCACCGGCGGTAGTCAAGACCCCGCCTTCGGTGACGCTGGTCATCTTGAATTCCCATTGGCGCTCGCCGCTCTCAGGGTCCAGGGCCCGAACGGCGCCGTAACCCGGATCGGTGTCGACCCGGACGTCTGGATAAACACCTCTTGGGAAACTCCCGATATAGCGATTCCCTCGAACATAGGTGGGGTCGCCCTTGAAGTAAACGCTGGCGTATTCCCAGACCGACAAATAGAAAAGCCCGGTCCTGGGGCTGTAGGAAGGGGAATACCAGTTGGTTGCGCCCTGTACGCTGGGATAGGTCAGGGTGCCCTCCCGACTGGGTTCGCTGCCGGCCTTCTTAATGGGCCGTCCGTTTTCACCTAAACCTTCGGCCCAGGTCTGGTGGGCAAAGGCTTTCCCCAGCAAAAACTCGCCGTTAACCCGGTCCAGAACATAGTAGAAGCCATTTCGGTTTCCCCAGAGCATCAGCTTCCGCTCGCGCCCGGCAAAGTCCATGTCTACCAGTACGGGGATCTGCACAGAATCATAATCCCAGAGGTCATGGGGAGTGAATTGGAAGTACCATTGGAGCTGGCCGTTGTCAGGATTCAGGGCTACCACTGAGTCGGTGTAGAGATTGTCGCCTTCGCGCACGTCGCCATTCCAATCGGGACTGGGATTCCCGATTCCCCAATAGAGCAGATTTAACTCCGGGTCGAACGAACCCGTCAGCCATGCCGACCCGCCTCCCGTCTTCCAGGAGTCACCCTCCCAAGTTTCGTTCCCCGCTTCGCCGGGACCCGGAATGGTATGAAAGCGCCAGGCTCTCTTACCAGTTTTGGCCTCGTAGGCTTCGAGAAAGCCGCGAATCCCGTACTCACCTCCTGCCATGCCAACGATCACTTTGTCCTTGACCACGAGCGGGGCCATGGTCACGGCATAGCCATCCCGAAATTCTGCCAGCTTCACATCCCACACTAAAGTCCCGGTTTTGGCATCAATCGCTTGCAGACGGGCATCGAGCGTGCCCAGATAGAGCTGGTCGTCGAGGATAGCTAACCCGCGGTTGACACGGCCGCAGCAAACGCTCACTTCCTTGGGAACTTTGTGATGGTAGGTCCAGAAGACGCGACCCGTTTTTGCGTCCAGGGCGACCACATCGTTGGGAGGTTGGGTCAGATACATCACCCCATCGACTACCAGAGGGGTCGCCTCGAAGTTCTCGAGGGATCGCGCCTGAAAGACCCACTGTAGTCCCAGGCTCTTCACATTGGTCTGCTTGATTTGGTTCAGTTGGCTGTAACGCTGGCTGTTATAGGTTCTGGAATAGGTCAACCAATTTCCGGGCTCGTCGTCAGCTTGTAAAATCCGCTGGTAGGTAACCTGCGCTGGTAGCGTTCCGCTCCACAGAGCGATGAGCATGACAGTAAACAGGGTTTTCACGGTGGCGCTCCTTTTCCTCGAAGTGTGTAAAGGTAGGCGACCAGGTGGTCCAGTTCCTTTTCACTCAAGCGTTCAGTGTAGGAGGGCATGGAGGATGTCCTGTCGATCTGGTAGCTCTCCAGGTCTTCTTTGATGAGTGAGACCAGATTGTCGTTGGAGTCCAGCACTTGCATAGAGTAGGTGTCCTCGTTGAGCCGAACCCCTGTCACGGTCTCACCGCCCTTCGTTCGGGCCTCAACCTTCCAGTCAGGGGGGGCAACCCACTGGTTGGGTTCCAGGATGGCGTTCCTTAGATGCTGTAGGGAGCGTTTGGCGCCCACTGTCGTAAGCTCTGGCCCTTGGCGTCCCCCCTGGCCATGGACCATGTGGCAGTTGGAGCAGCCGCCCTTCCCCCGGAAAAGAACGGCGCCGGCAGCGGGATCTCCAGAGGGCGCGGGTTCATCCCGACGAAGCGATTGGACGAATGCCACGATCTGCCAGAGCTGCTTCCCATTGAAGAAGAACAGTGGCATTGCCGTGCCGGGGATCCCAGTGGCAATCGTATCGGCCAATGCGGCATCACTGTTTCCATAGCGCAAATCTCCCCGTGTCAAGTCCGGCCCGCGGCCACCCCTTCCGTCGCGGCCATGGCATTCGACACAGTGTGAACGATAGATACGGCCTCCGGCAGCGACGTCTGCGGGAGCGGTGTGAGGATTGGTGTCAACCTGCTGCTCGCCGGCAACAACAGGGGCCCAGACCACGAGCAGGGAAAGAATAAGAACGATTTGCACAGCGAGCCTCACGAGTCAGCCGCCCGAAAGTTGAAGAGGGCCGAAACGGCGGTCACTTTATTTCTCCCAGCGCATGGACCTCATCGGCAACGGCTTTGGCGCCTTCGAAAAAGTGCACAACGTCGTCGCCGAGGGCAAACCATTGCACTCCCTTGCCATACCAGTCTTTCACCGTCTCGGCGTTGTAGCCGATCGAGGCCCCTAGGAAAAGATCGGTCTCACGAACCCTGGCAAAAACGCTGTCGATCGTGCGGAGCACTTCCGGATCGGTGTGTTGGCCCAGCTTGCCCATGGAGCCCGTCAGATCGTTGCGGCCAATCACGACGCCATCCAACCCGGGCGTTGCCAGAATATCGTCCAGGTTGTGCACGGCCTGGATGTGTTCAATCTGGACAAAGACCATGATTTGTTGCTTGGCTGTCGCCAGATATTCCTCCATGGATTCAATGCCGTACATGTTTCGGATGGGACCGAATCCACGAATGCCTTGGGGAGGATAGCGGCAAGCACGAACCGCCTTGGCCGCCTCCTCGCCCGAGCAGACCATGGGTACCACAATGCCAGCCGGCGCTAGGTCCAGAATGGGCTTGATCAAAACGGGGTCATTCCAAGCAACGCGAACGATGGGTGCAGCCTGGGTACCCCGCAGCGCCACCAAATGCCCCAACAGGGCTCGCAGATCGAGATAGGAGTGTTCCATTTCGATCCACACCAGGTCATTTCCTGCCTCGGCCGCCAGCTCACTGACAATGGGGTCGGTGAGGGAAATTGAGGTCCCTACGCAAATCTTGCCATCGCGCAGGCGCTGCCGGAACCGATCGACGTTGTTGACGCAGTTCATTCCAAATCCTCGTTGGGCTGGTGATCATTGAGGCCTGCCTGCCCGGCCCCGTGCTACCAAGTGGGCTCCAGTAGCTTGAGGATAGCGACGCCGGCGCCCACTAAGGCGGCAAAGGCGCCTATCAGTCCGAGGCCCTGAATCCACAAGGCCCGGAATATCTCGGCTTTGACGGCTTGAATATCAGCTTTGACTTCGGCGGTGTCGGCCTTGAGATCGGCTTTGACTTGGGCAATATCGGCTTTGACTTCGGCGGTGTCGGCCTTGAGGTCGGCTTTGACTTGGGCAATATCGGCTTTGACTTCGGCGATGTCGGCCTGGGTGGTTGCCCTAAGCTCGTCGATATCGGCCTTGGTGGCTGCCCTAAGCCCGTCGATATCAGCCTTGGTGGCTTCCCTAAGCTCGTTGATATCCTGCTTGGTAGTTGCCTCAAGCCTGTCGATATCGGCTTTGGTGGCTGCCCTAAACTCGGCGATATTGGCCTTGGTGGCTTCCCTAAGCTCGTCGATATCAGCCTTGGTGGCTTCCCTAAGCTCGTCGATATCCTGCTTGGTAGTTGCCTCAAGCCTGTCGATATCGGCTTTGGTAGCTGCCCTAAACTCGGCGATATTGGCCTTGGTGGCTTCCCTAAGCCCGTCGATATCAGCCTTGGTGGCTTCCCTAAGCTCGTCGATATCCTGCTTGGTAGTTGCCTCAAGCCTGTCGATATCGGCTTTGGTAGCTGCCCTAAACTCGGCGATATTGGCCTTGGTGGCTTCCCTAAGCCCGTCGATATCAGCCTTGGTGGCTTCCCTAAGCCCGTCGATATCAGCCTTGGTGGCTTCCCTAAACTCGGCGATATCCTGCTTGGTAGTTGCCTCAAGCCTGTCGATATCGTCCTTGGTGGCGACCGCTTCCCCGCTTTGGCGGATGGCGATAACGATAGCCTCGGCCTGTCTGGGTTCAATGCCTGCGGCTTCAAGCTGTCTGGAAGCGGTCAAGGTGTCGAACGTTGCGGTAGTCATTGGTCATTCCCCTTTCGTTCCTGTTTCATCCTCTGGATGGAGCAGGTGGATGGGTTGATCCTTCCACTGCTGCCGAACCCAAGAGTTGAAGAAGACCAGACCAGTAACTGCCGGAAATGTAATCAATGGGCTTGCAGATGTCAAGGACTGCGCGGAGACCTGTGTCTTCACTCAGGATAATACCCAGTTCTGCCCCCCCGGTTGGGTCCAATGGCATCATCGTCCGTTCTGGTCTTTGACAACGGGGTTCGCTAAGATACCCGCAGGGCGAAACGATCCAGCCTGCAAAGAACGGCCCGACTGGACACGGGTCGTCCCCCCTTGATGGACAAGGACCATGGAACGGCGGTGGAATCCAATGATTGAAGGAAATAAGATGGGCGCTCTTTGTGGCGATCGAAGCCCCTTTCGGTCAGCGGCTCTTTTCTCTCTGCTGATTTTCCTTCCTGTTGCGGCCTTTCCTGACCGGCCGCTGACGACGCCTCCTCGGTCAACCGGCGCCCCCCCGGGGGGCGTTCAAGGCGATCAATCCGCTGACAGGGAAGAGGAAAGCCTCAGCGGAGACCAGTTGGACGTGTTGCGAGTGAACCAACGTTTTTACAAGGCTCTGTCCAGCCAGAACCTCAGAGCGATGGGGAAGGTCTGGCTTCAGGAATCATGGGTCAGGTGTGTGCATCCGAGCTGGGAGATAGTGATCGGCTGGAAAAAGATTCGCAAGAGTTGGGCGACCATCTTCCGCAATACCGAGCACCTGGAGGTCAAGGCGACGAAGGTTTTTATCCAAGTGACTGGAGACTCTGCCTGGGTGTCTTGCACCGAGAACATCGAGAGTTACCAGAACGCGAACTTCAGTCGTTCGCAGACTCAGGCCACCAACCTCTTTCTCCGGGTCAAAGGAAAGTGGTACCTGGTGCACCACCATGCCTCGCCCATTACCGTGAGGGTGGGGAATGCTCTCTGAGAGACTTGAGAGTCCGGAGTTCGGAGTGGCGTTGCCCAATACGTCCTCTGAGGCAAACGTACTTCGGCAACTGCCCTGCGCCGCAGAACAGGCTTTGCCTGACGATGGCATGTGAGGTACATTACTGGGTTTTTTGAACCCCGAAGCTTGAGCATCCCCAAACTGCTCATATGCCGTATATGTTTCCTCCCTCCCGGCGTGATCGAACCGCACCTGTCTTCTATCCGTTGTAGCACCCTGCTTCAACGAGGAACCAGTCCTGCGCGAGACCCATCGTCGCCACCTTTGGAGAAGTCTCCGACCTTGATTTCGAACTCGTCTATGTAGACGACGGCAGCCGCGATGCTGCGCTGAGCGTCCTGCGGGAGCTCCAACTCACGGATGCGCGGGTGAGGGTCCTCGCCCTGTCCCGAAATTTCGGCCACCAGATCGCTGTCACCGCCGGCCTGCAGGCCGCTGTCGGCGAGGCCGTCGTGGTCATTGACGCGGACCTGCAGGACCCGCCCGACGTCATCCTCGACCTGCTTGACCGCTGGTGGCGGGGTGCCGATGTGGCCTACGGAGTCCGCACTGCCCGCGAGGGCGAGACCGCCTTCAAGCGCTGGACGGCCCACGCTTTCTATCGACTCATCGATCGCATCGCCGACATCTCCATTCCTCTCGACACCGGCGACTTCCGGCTGATGGACCGCAAGGTGGTGGACGCTTTCCTGACCATGCCCGAGCGCGACCGCTTTGTGCGCGGCATGGTGGCCTGGACCGGCTTTCGCCAGGAACCCGTTCCCTACCGGCAGGCGGCCCGGGCCGCAGGCGAGACCAAGTGGCCGCTCAGGAAGATGGTACGCTTTGCCATCGACGGCATTCTGTCGTTCTCCCTCGTGCCTCTGCGCCTGGCGACATGGTGCGGCTTTCTCGCCTCCGGGCTGGCCCTGTCGGGCATCGTCTATGCCCTCGTCGTTCGCGTCTTTACCGATGTATGGGTCTCCGGCTGGACCTCGCTCCTCATTGCCCTCCTGTTTCTCGGCGGCGTGCAGCTCGTGGTGCTCGGCATCTTCGGTGAATACCTGGGGCGCATATACGGCGAGGTGAAGCGACGGCCGCTCTACTTGGTCAAGGAGCGGCTGGGGTTCGCCTCCGACGGGTTGCCGATGGCCCGGGGCGAACCGTGAATGAATAGCGCGGGATTTGAAGCTGTCGTTCGGCTTCGCCGGGGCCATGGTTTGCTCTGGCGACCGGTACGCTTGCCACGACCCTTCCGAGCACGTCGGGTTATGTCGGGACGTTCGACTACTTCGCCGCTTATGGCCCTTATCCCGCACTCGCCGTCGCCTTCGCGGTCACCGTCCCCGCGGTGCTGTGGACGACGTCGACGGTGACCGGCCTGCTCTGCTTGTTGCCGTTCGCGCAAGTCAAATCGTTCCTACAACCGGAGAAAATGCCATGCCTGAGTTGAAACGTCCTGGCCTGCTCCTGAAAACCGTACTCTTTGCTATTCCGGCGCTGCTGTTTCTGCCGGTATTTTATTACTCACTGACGACCCCGTTTGCTCTGATCGATGACTACGGGGACTGGAGACATATTAAAATCCCTAAAGTAGTTGCCATCCCAAGGTAGCGTATCGCGTGGTAGGAGCCTGAAAGAAGCTCCTGATTAAGGCTGGCAGTTGTTGCATGCGACGCCGTTGAGAGATCACCAGTGCTGGGAGCGCTTCGCAGGAGAAGATGAATGTTCGTCCCAGGGTATGATTCTTCAGGTTGTTCCAGACAAGTTCGTCAGGATTGAGTTCCGGCGAGCAGGCTGGCAGATAGTGAAGTTCGAGCCGTCCCTGCTGTTGTTGGACAAAGCCTTTCACCGACTTTGCCTTGGGGATAGGATGATTATCGACCACCAGAAAGACAGGGGAAGCGGCGTTGGTCATCAGGGGTGGGAGGAACTGGATGAACACCGCCGCAGTGACTCGTTCCCGGGTCACCATGAAACGAAACTGCCCCCGTGCACTGACCGCCGAGAGGATAGTGGCGCCGAATCGGGCCCCGGTGGCCGAGACCATCGGGGTATGTCCGCGCCGTCCCCACCTCTTACCGCTATGAAAATCAGAGCCTGCCCGGGCCTCGTCACCAAAGAAGATCTCTGCTCCAAGCTCTCGCGCCCGACAACGCAGCTTCGGGGACTCCTCCTCTTTCCAGCGGCTTACCGCCCCAGGGTCCTGTTGGCAGGCTCGCCAAACCGGCCGCTGGGCGCTCCAACCCATCTGACCCAGCCATCGACACACCGAGCTATGGCTGAGTCTTATCTGGAATCGCCGCCCCATCAACTCCCGCACCATCCCCGCCGTCCACAGAGCGAAGGGAAACTTCCACTGCAGCGGGCTGTTTCCGGTCACCGTGTCCTACACCCATTTCAGGGCGCGGGCATCCAGCTTGGCCGGTCGGCCACCCCGCTTGCCAGCTTTGAGATGGCCCCACCCTCCGCTGCGGTACAGAGCCAACCAACGAAACACCGTGCGCAGGTTGACTCCCAGGGCCGCAGCTACCGTCGTCGGACTTTCTCCCGCCTGGATGCTCGTCAAGGCCCGTTTTCGAAGTTCAGTCAGCCTCTTGTGATCCAGTCTTCGTGCCTCAGTGCTCATGGCTAGCCGTGTATCAATGCTCGTGCTGAATGGCATTTATTTTAGGAAGATTAATATATGAACAAGAACTGCAACCCGAAGAATGAGGAGAACATGCGGTTCTTTCTGCACATCATTCCGGTCGACAAAGACGATCTACCCGAACACCGCAAGCGGTATGGTTTCGACAACTTGGATTTCGGTTTCAATCCTCATCAATACAAGGGAGACGGGAACTGCATTGCGGCCCGCTTGCTGCCCGACTACGACATCGCCCGCATCCGAACCGGTCAATACATATCCAGCGAAGGCCGCCTCTGGAGAGCCGAGTTTCAAGCCGGCCAATAGCCGTGATGAGAGCAAAACAACCGGGTCAGCGGGCTTGAGGTGCGCCTTGACGCGCCTGTTCGATCTTGACGACTGCTCCCGGTGTGGATAAGGTGAGGGCGAATCGGCCACGACGCGCTGGTTGAGCGGCAAATCCGCCCAAGAGCATACGGTCCGTCGTGGCTCGTGGCTTCAGGGCAGCGCCGATGAACGATAGAGTCCCGTACGTCAGAGAAAGCGAAACCGTCGACGTGACGGCCCTGTTCGACCATGCTGAGGGATAGCTGTCACCAGCCCGGCGCCAACTGCCCCGCCCGCTCCAGCCGGGCGTTATACTTCCACCATTCCAGAGTCGAGACGACGCCATGACCCAAGCAACGACTGCAACGACCTCCCAGGACGCCCTGAACACCCTCTTGGGCGACGCCATGCCCCCCCAGGGTTATTGGAGCGACGAGCAGTACCTTTGGCTCACGGACCGAACCCGCCGCCTGGTCGAGTTCACCGACGGCCGCGTCGAGGAACTGCCCATGCCCACCGTTATGCACCAAGCCATCCTTTCGTTCCTCAATGACCTGTTCAATGCGTACCTCAAACCGCGCGGCGGGTTCGTCCTGTTCGTGGGGTTGCGGGTGCGCATTCGCGAAGGCAAGTTCCGCGAACCCGACTTGGCGGCGCTCCTCGACCGCTCGGACCCCCGCAACCAGGACCGCTTCTGGCTGGGCGCGGACCTGGTGGCGGAGGTCGTCAGCCCGGACGACCCGGCCCGGGATCTCGTCACAAAACGCGCCGACTACGCCGAGGCGAGCATCCCGGAGTATTGGATCGTCGATCCCCGCTTCGAGACCGTCACCGTGCTCACCCTCGCCGGGGATGCCTATGTCGAGCACGGTGTGTTCTCCCGCGGCGACACGGCGACCTCGCCGCTGTTGGACGCCTGCCTGCAGCCTGCAACAGGCAGGCAGGACTTCGCCGTCGACGTGGCGGCCCTGTTCGATTTCGCCAAAGGATAGGAGCCTGAGCGCCTTGTCGCATGTCCCGTCATTGGCTCGTCTGACGAGTCAAGTGGAATCTGAGCCAAGCCGAGGTAGCGCGCCTGCTGCATCCAGTCAGAAATTGCCTCCGCGAGGCGTACTGGATGGCGTATCGTCCCTGGAGCAAAGTCAGCGCGCGCCACCCCTGGTCGTCGATGTCGACGGCTCGCTGGTCAGCGGGGACCTGCTGATTGAGGGTGTGGTTCGACTGCTCTCGGTCTCGCCGCTGCTCCTGTTCGCCCTGCCTTTCTGGTTGTCTGGCGGTCGCGCCGCCCCGAAGCGCAGAGTCGCCCAAGCGGTTCCGTTGCTGCCCGAGACGCTGGTGTTGAACCCGGCCGTGCTGAACGAGATTGCCGCCGCAAAGGCGGCGGGGCGCGAGGTCTGGCTGGCCTCCGCCTCCGACGAGCTCGCGGTCGCTCCGCTCGCCCAGACGGTGGGGGCGGCAGGCTGTTTCGCCTCCGACGGGCGAACCAATCTGGCCGGTCCGGCCAAGGGTGCCGCTCTGGTGGAGCGATTCGGCGAGGGCGGATTCGACTACCTCTGCAACGAGCGGCGCGATCTGGCCGTCTGGAAGCGGGCGCGGCGGGCCATCGGAGTCAATCTTTCAGCAGGGCCTCGCGCGGAAAGTGCAGGCGCTGGATGAGAATGCCCGGTTTCTCCCCCGACTCGGCGGTCGCCCCCTCGACTATATCCGGGCCTTGCGCCCGCATCAGTGGATCAAGAACGTACTCGTATTTGCTCCCCTCATCGCGGCGCACGGGACCCAGGTCGAGCTTTACCTGGTGGCGGCCGGGGTGTTCGCGGCGCTGTCGGGGGCAGGCCTCGCGCTGGCCTTCGGACTGTCGGCTGCGGCGGGGCTTTACGTCCTTCTCTATCTGTTCGTAACGTTGGCCTACTCGCTGTCGCTCAAGCGCAAGACCTTCGTCGACGTCATCACGCTGGCCATACTCTACGCGGTTCGCGTTCTCGCCGGCGCGGCCGCAGTCTCGATTCCGCTGTCGCCCTGGTTCCTGGCTTTTTTCATGTTCGTTTTTCTCACTCTGGCGGTAGTCAAGCGCCAAAGTGAGCTGTATGCGCTGCGCGAGTCCGATTGGTCCGCGATCAGCGGGCGCGCTTATTTCGCCGAGGATCTCGCCGCGCTGACGGCCCTCGGTGCGTCCGGCAGCTTCGCCTCGGTAGTGATTCTCACCCTCTACGTCTAAAGCCCGGAAGTAAACGGCTTCTATGCCCGGCCGGAGCTGCTGTGGCTGGTCTGTCCGTTGCTGCTCTACTGGCTGGGGCGCATGACGCTGCTCCCCAATCGCGGGGCGGTCGACGGTGACCCGCTGGTATTCGCCATGCACGACCGGGCAAGCTGGCTGACCGGTATCGGGATCCTGGCCGTATTCGCCGCCGCGCTGTAATGGACGCATGAGCCGTCGCCCTCGGCTCTCGCCCTGCGCTATGCCGCCTCTGCTGCGGCCGCCAGGGTAGAGTACAGTACCTGTTACCAGTGTTGGTATCAAAAAGCCCATGAACGAAGCAGCGATCCGACTTCACATCGAATCCTTGGACGAAGGGGGCTTTCTCGCCACGAGCCCCGATGTCCCGGGCTTGGTTGAGGAAGAACGCAGCGTCACCGAGGCCGTCGAGATGGCGTATGGCCTCGTGCGCAAGATTGCGGAGTCGTGCATTGAACAGGGTGACCCACTTCCTCGCGCCGTGGCATCTCTCCCGGAGAGCGACGTCGAAATCGATCTGCTGGTACCCGTCAGCGTGCCGTAATGGGACGGCTCTTCGGGTTCAGGTATCAAGACGTTGCTCTCCGCCTGCGGCATTCCGGCTATTACGATCGACCGTCCGGGGCCGGGCAACCATGAAGTTTGGCATCATGCTCATACCGGTCGGAAAGTTACCGTATCTCGTCACTCCAAAAAGATATGGCGGAAGGAACGCTTCGCGCCATTCTTCGAAAGGCTCGAATCGGCGTTGATGATTTCCTTGCGGCTCGTTAGGTACTTGCGTGGGCTTGATACTGTACGTGGCGATGGCGACGGAACCCTCACCGGTCTGCTCGCCAGGTATGTCCTCGACCGGCGCTTCGTCTTCCGGGAGGCGGCGACATGAAGCTCTCCGGATGGGGCCGGTATCCGGTGCTCGACTGTCGGCTGGGGCATCTCCGCCGGCGCGAAGATCTGCCCGGTCTGCTCCGGTGCGGTGATACGCTGATCGCCCGCGGCAACGGGCGGTCCTACGGCGACGCCGCGCTCAACCCGGACCTGACGCTCTCGATGCTGGCGCTGGATCGCATGCAGGCCTTCGACGCCCGGACCGGCTTGCTGACCTGCGAGGGCCGGGGTGCTGCTCGCCGACATCCTGGCAACGTTCGTACCACGCGGCTGGTTCCCGCCGGCGGCGCCGGGAACCAAGTTCGTCACCGTGGGGGGCATGATCGCCGCCGACGTGCACGGCAAGAACCATCACCGCGACGGGACCTTCGGTGCGCACGTGGAATCGCTGACGCTGGCGACCGCGGACGGCGAAATCCGCGCCTGCAGCCGCGCACAGAACGCCGATCTCTTTCGCGCCACCCTCGGCGGCATGGGGCTGACCGGCGTGATCCTCTCCGCCAGCTTCCCACTGAGGCCCATCGAGACCGCCTTCGTCCTGGAGGAAACCCTGGCCGCCCGTGACTTGGACGAAACGATGGCCCTGTTCGAGGCGTCCCGCGACTGGCCCTACAGCGTGGCCTGGATCGACTGCCTGGCGCGGGGCGCGAAGCTGGGCCGGGGGCTGCTGATGCGCGGAGCGTTCATGGAGCGCAGTGCGCTTCCGCAACGGCTTGCGTCCGATCCATTGGGTCTGCTGCCTGCGGGCAAGCTCGCGGTTCCCAGCGATGCGCCGTCCGTTCTGCTCAACCGGGTCTCGATCGGCCTCTTCAACGAACTCTACTACCGGCGGGGGCGTGCGCGCGCCGGGGCGCGGCAGGCCCATTTCGATCCGTTCTTCTTTCCCCTGGACTGGATCGAGGCATGGAACCGCCTCTACGGGCGGAAAGGATTCGTCCAGTACCAGTGCGTGCTGCCCAAGAGCGAGAGCCCGGACGGCATTGCGGCCCTACTGGAGCGCGTCGCCGCAGCCGAACAGGGCTCGTTCCTGGCGGTGCTCAAGCTGTTCGGCCCCGCCGGGGAGGGGTTGATGTCGTTCCCCATGGAAGGCTATACCTTGGCGCTCGACTTTCCGCTGCGCAAGGGCACGCTGGCGCTGCTCAAAGAGCTCGACGAGATCACCCATCGACACGGCGGACGGGTCTATCTGGCCAAGGATGCCTGCTGTGCGCCGCAACGGGTGCGTGAAGGCTATCCCCGCCGCAGCGCCTTCGATACCGTGCGGGGCCGAGGCGGCCGGAGCTGCGCCCAAGTTCGCCTCCGAACTTTCGCGGCGGCTCGCATTATGAGATTCCCCCTGAGAGAGAGGAACAACATGACCATGCCGAAGGACACAACGCCGAATGATCACTGGCGCGCCTTGGCCGCCCATTGTCTGGACATGACGGTAGGGGTAACCTTGTCCTCCCCGCTGCGCAACGCGCTGTTCGCCCTGTTCATCGGGGGTATCCTCGTCTACGGTGCCGGATTCGCTTGGTACATGCTTGCCCACTTCGATCTGGTCAACCTGCTCCGAGACGTGAACGGAGACGACTCCTTCTACTACTTCCAGATCGCCCGGAACCTGGCTGAGGGGAAGTTCTCGACCTTCGACGGCGGCATCACCCAAACCAACGGCTATCACCCCCTCTGGCTGCTGCTCATCACGCCGTTCTACTGGGTATTCGACAAGGAAGCCGCGTTGTTCGCCATCAAGGCGTTCGAGATCATGCTCACGGCCGGGGGTGTCGCCCTGATCGTTCTGGCCGCTCGGCTGGGGAGGCTGCCCTGGATTCTGCTGTTCGCATTACTGCCGATGCTTTACCGGCTGCGCGCTTTGTTTATCGGGATGGAAGCGGCGGCTGCACTGTTCATGCTGTGCCTGCTCTTCCTGGCCCTGATGCTCTACGCCCGGGACCCTGAGCGGTGCCAGTGGCCGCTGACCGCCGTAGCCTTTGTCCTGCCCTGGGTGCGCCTGGAGTACGTCGCCATATCGCTGGCGGCGACGGGTGCGTTGTGCTTCATCGGATGGTCATGGCAAGAGACCGCCCGCTTGGGGCATCATTCAGAGGGCGGGGTTCGTTCCATACCCGCTTTCAAGACAATCGTCCCATTTCTCGCCGCCTGCGCGGGCATCCTTGTGTACTTTACCTACAACCGGCTCGTCTTTGGCGGCATCATCCCGGTGAGTGGGGCAATCAGGCAGATGTGGTCGCAAATCCGATGGGAGAGGGAAGGCGGATACAGTCTCGCGCGGAACTTCCAGGATGTCTTGCAAATTCACGCATTCAACGACGAACTGCTGGTGGCCCTGGAAATCTGCGCCTATGTTCTGCTGGTCTGGTGGTCCACCCGCCACGTCCGCGGGAGGAACGACAGGCTGCTCTTGACCTTCTTGGTGGGGGCGTTTGGCTTGGCTGTGGGCCACTGGGCGAAGTTCGCGCAGACGGTGCTCACGGTGGACCCTTTTTGGGGAAGCTACTCTCACTATTTCGTTCCGGCGTATCTGATGGAGGCATTGATTGTGCCGATCAGATGTTACGTCGCTATTCACCTCGTTCGCCGCTTCGTCGAGCAAAGGCTCGGCCGCGTCGCCAATATCCCGCGTTTGGGCATCGTCACCGCCGGCGCGGTCGCGTTGTTCATGCAGGCGGACTTTGCCACCCGTTCCGGTACGTTGACCGGACCAGGGAGTCGTCTTGGCGCGAGTGGGAGATCACCAGCTACCTGGGTACTCAGGTGATGAACCGCGTGCTGCCCGAGGACAGTGTGGTGGGGGCGTGGGATACCGGCGTCATCGGATACTTCTCCCGCGTCCCCGTGGTGAATCTGGACGGCGTGGTGAATTCCTACGAATACTTGCGCGTCGCGGAAGACGAGATGCGTGCAGGAGGTGGATCCATGTACTCGTGGCTCCTCGATTCTCGTCGAGCCTCTCCCGAAGCTGTTCGCCGCAAGTTCGGAATCACGCACTTGGCCAACGTCATGAATGCCAAGCAGCGCATCAACACCACGCTGTTCGAAGGCCCACTGTATCTCATAAACAATAAACAATGGAAGGAGTCTCAATTCAAACTTTGGTCCGCCGAGCCGCCGGAAGCGTCATCAGGCGAGCTCGACCCCGCCTCCTGGTTCTGGGAGCGGATGAAACCGCACTTCGCTTACCAACATGGCGACGTCAGGCTGATCGTGGACGGACGGCTGGCGCAGGCGTTCGCCAGAGACTGCGCGTCGGGCGAGCTGATAGTGTGGACTTGGGACGGCCAAGGGGATGAAACGGTCGTCAATCCCTGGACGCAGACGCAAACCGGGCCATGCGTGGACGCGCTGGTGCTGCCCCGCGACGCGCCCTCGACGGTGCGTGCCAAGTCGATGACGGCCGGCGAGTATCTCGCGGATTTGGTCGGCGACCGCGAGCCGATCATCTGCTCCAACTGGGACGTGCATCTCATCGAAAACAGCCTCATCTACATCAAGGCGCCGTGCGGGCAGGATGATACTGCCGCCAAGTTCCTCCTGCACCTGGACCCGGTTGACAAGACTGACCTGCCCGACCACCGCAAGCAGCACGGCTTCGACAACCTGGACTTCAACTTCTACTGGTATGGCGTGATATTCGACGGGACGTGTTTGGCGACCGTCCCTCTCCCCCAATACGGCATCACCGGCATCAGGACCGGCCAGTACGTGCGTGTGGAAGGCGGGTTCGACAACCTCTGGAAGGGGGAGATTCGCCTTGGCGAATAGTCGGCCAGGTGTCGATATGACGGAAATCAGAACGGGGGTACGTCCGATAGCAGACAGATGATTGTGACTATGGTCATGACCATGCTATAGTAGTGGTCATACAGCCACCCAGGAGTATGTCATGCCTATGGATAGCACCATCGCAGCCACGACTCGGACCATCAAAGCGTCGGAGTTCAAGGCCAAGTGCCTGAAGCTCATGGACGAGGTGGCCGAGAGCGGCCAGGAGATCATCATCACCAAGAACGGCAAGCCGGTCTCGCGGCTGGCGCCCTACAGCCGGAGGCCGAAGAGTCTCTTCGGCATCGACAGAGGACGAATCGAGATACTTGGGGACATTATCGAGCCTATCGACGTGGAGTGGGAGGCCGAGACCAACCCGGACCGGGTGCTCAATCCGTGATCCTGCTTGATACGCACGTCATGCTGTGGCTGAGATTGGGTGGGGCGCGATTGGGGACCGGCGCCCGGATTGAGATCGACCAGGCATGGCAATCGGGTGAGGTCTGCGTCTCCGCTATCTCGTTCTGGGAAGTAGCGCTGCTCAAAGACAGGGGACGAATCAGGTTCTCTGAGGACGTTGGACTATGGCGTCAGGAGCAATTGAACCAGGGCGTGATCGAAATCCCTATGGATGGCGACATCGGAATCCGCGCTGCTCTTCTGCCGAACTTCCCCCGCGACCCGGCCGACCGCCTCATCGTCGCCACGGCGCTGGCTGGAGTCCACCGGTTGGTGACTGCCGACCGGCGGATACTCGACTGGCCCGGGCGCTTGGCCAGGATGGACGCAAGGGAGTAGGCGGACGTTGAGGCAACTCCCTTCCTCCACCTGGACCCGATTGACGCGAACGACCTGCCCGACCACCGCAAGCAGCACGGCTTCGACAACCTGGACTTCAACTTCTACTGGTATGGCGTAATATTCGACGGGACGTGTCTGGCGAACGTCGCTCCTCCAGAATATGGCATCGCCGCCATCAGGACCGGCCAGTACGTGCGCGTGCAAGGCGGTTTCAATGACCTCTGGAAGGGGGCGATTCACCTTGGCGAATAGTCGGCCAGGTGTCGATATGACGGAAATCAGAACGGGGGTACGTCCGATAGCAGACAGATGATTGTGACTATGGTCATGACCATGCTATAGTAGTGGTCATACAGCCACCCAGGAGTATGTCATGCCTATGGATAGCACCATCGCAGCCACGACTCGGACCATCAAAGCGTCGGAGTTCAAGGCCAAGTGCCTGAAGCTCATGGACGAGGTGGCCGAGAGCGGCCAGGAGATCATCATCACCAAGAACGGCAAGCCGGTCTCGCGGCTGGCGCCCTACAGCCGGAGGCCGAAGAGCTGGTTCGGACGTGACCGGGACATCATCCGGATACTTGGCGACATCGGCGAGCCTATCGACGTGGAGTGGGAGGCCGAGACCAACCCGGACCGGGTGCTCAATCCGTGATTCTTCTTGACACGCAGGTCCTGCTCTGGTCGAGATTCGATGACAGGCGGCTCGGAGTGCGGAGTCGGCAGCAGATAGGCCACGCTTTGCGAGAGGGCGACCTCGCAGCAGCGGCTATCTCGTTCTGGGAAGTCGCCATGCTGCAGGCCAGGGGGCGACTTGCTCTATTGACCGACATCGGCTCATGGCGAATGAGCTTGCTTCAGGACGGTCTCATCGAGATCCCGGTGGATGGCGACATCGGAGTCCGCGCCGGCCTCCTGCCAGACCTGCACGGCGACCCGGCCGACCGCCTCATCGTCGCTACGGCGCTGGCTGGAGTCCACCGGTTGGTGACTGCCGACCGGCGGATACTCGACTGGCCCGGGCGTTTGGCCAAGATGGACGCAAGGGAGTAGGAGGACGTCGCCGCCCAGTTCTTCCTCCACTTGGACCCGGTTGACGTGAACGACCTCAACACCTATCGCAAGCAATATGGTTTTGACAACCTCGACTCCCACGCTCAGTAAACCCAAACAGCCCGGATATCGCCTCATCTATTGCAAAGTAAGCCCATGGCAAAGCCATCAACGATGAAGTTCTCTTCGAGATAAGTCACAAGCAACCGGGTAAATAACCAAAAAGGTCGAGTGCCGTGAACGAAAAAGCCAAGACGGCGCTGGTCATCGGCGCCACCTCGGACATCGGCCGCGCCATCGCCCGCAAGCTGGCGGGCGACGGCTGTGCGTTGCAGCTTGCGGCGCGCGACCCGGAAAGGCTCGAACAGGAAGCGTGGGACTTGCGCGTACGCACAGGAGTCGCCGTGACCATGCACCGGTGCGACGTGCTTGATGAAGACGGCGGCGTCTCGCTGCTTGATGAACTCGACCCCTGGCCCGACGTGGCCGTGTGCGTCGTCGGGCTGCTCGACGACCAGGCGGAATGCGAGCGCGACGGCGCGGCCGCCGAGCGGGTGATGCGAACCAACTACGTCGGCCCCGCGCTGCTGATGGGGGTGCTGGCCGAGCGGTTCGAGCGGCGCGGCGGCGGCGTGCTGGTCGGCGTCAGCTCGGTGGCCGGCGAACGCGGGCGCGCCGCCAACTACGTCTACGGCTCGGCCAAGGCGGGGTTCACGGCGTTCCTGTCGGGACTCCGCAACCGGCTGGCCGCAGCCGGCGTCCACGTGGCGACGGTCAAACCCGGCTTCGTGCGCACCCGCATGACCGATGGGATGGACCTGCCGGCGCGGCTGACCGCGAGGCCCGAAGAGGTCGCGGACGCAATCCGCAAGGCAATTCACCGTCGCCGCGACGTGGTCTACGTGCGTGGCGTCTGGCGCCTCATCATGCTCGTCCTGCGCGCCATCCCTGAACCTGTATTCAAACGGATGAAGCGGTAAGAGGCGCCTCGTGACGCCGCTGCATGACCGGTACTCCGGAAGTTCGCTCGCGTCGATCCTGAATGCTCCCTGGCTGTTGCCGCTGCCGAGCGGGTTGATTTTCTTCCTTATACTCGAGCCGGACTCGAGGGGAAATGGGGCTTTCAAAGTCGGTGAACGTTTTATAGGCTTGCCTCTCATTCACCTGAAATGGTTTGCGCATCAACTCCGCATCGTCAGGGGCGTGCTAAATCGAAGGATCCAGTTCCGCGCCCGTCAGCAGGCGTTCTATCGTGGTTGCGGAAGATTTCCGGTCGAGGACTGCGATTCACCGGCTCTGTGCTGAATGATATGCGGTTTGGTGGAAGATGACCCTAAGCGCGGGGGGATCTATGGGTTTCTCCGGCAGTCGATGCGGAGTCAATGAATTGAGTCCACACACTAACCCCCGGAACTTGAGATGACCCCCAAACCAGCATTCGTCCGGTACAACGACTGGCACCAGGCGCCGGTAGAGCCCCTGATCGCCCATCGCAGTTTCCGCAGAAACAGGCCTTGTCGAATCTTCACCGTGCCCCAATATGTCGTGACCGTCGATGCAGGACATCGCCTGGCCGAACAGGTCATGCAGCCTCCGGGAGGCATGGCGGCTTCTGAAGGGGGCGGCCGGCGCGATTGGGCGCCCGGGTGGCCGTCAGACGAAAACACCGCGCGACACCGGAGCCGGCCGGCCGCACGAGCGACGCCGTCAAGAGTCGTTCGGCGCGGCCTCTGTCTCCGACTGATGGCCATGGTCGTCCCACCGATAGCGGTCTTCGGGTGTATAATGGGGCGGGATCATCGGAGCGCAGGTTATGACGCATACAGAGCCGGACCTGAACCCCCAACCGCCGCCCGTGGCGAAGCGCAAGCTGCCCCTGGGTATCCAGACCTTCGGCACGATCCGCAAGGGGGGGTACTACTACGTCGACAAGACCGACTATATCCGGCGGCTGGTGGACGGCGGTACGCACTACTTTCTGTCGCGTCCGCGGCGCTTCGGCAAGAGCCTGCTGCTGGACACCCTCAAGGAGCTGTTCGAGGGCAATGAGCGGCTGTTCGAGGGGCTTTACATCCACGATCGCTGGGACTGGTCGGCGCATCACCCGGTGGTGCGCCTGAGTTTCGGCGGCGGCAGCTTCAGGGAACCGGAGCACCTGTACGCGAACACGATGGCGCAGCTAGACGCCGTCCAACGGCGAACAGGTGCGGTTTCCGAGTACGCCACGGCGCCGGAACGGCTCGCGCACCTTCTGGAGGTGCTGCACGACCGCACCGGCGAGCGCGTAGCGGTGCTGGTGGACGAGTACGACAAGCCCATTGTGGACGCGCTCGACGAGCCGGAGGTCGCGCGGAGCAACCGCGACTTCCTGCGAGGCTTCTACGGCGTCGTCAAGGACAGCGACGCGCACGTGCGGTTCACCTTCATCACGGGGGTGAGCAAGTTCTCCAAGGTCAGCCTGTTCTCGGACCTCAACAACCTCACCGACATCACCCTGGAGCCGGAGTACTCGGCCGTCTGCGGCTACACCGAGGCGGATCTGGACGCGGTGTTCGCGCCGGAACTGCCGGGACTGGACCGGGCGGCCATCCGCGACTGGTACGACGGCTACGGCTGGCTGGGCGAGGAAAGAGTGTACAACCCCTACGACGTGCTCCTGCTGTTTCGCCGCCGCCAATTCGACGCTTGGTGGTTCGAGACCGGCACGCCGGCGTTCCTGATCGAGCGGCTGTTCCGGCTCGGCCTCCACTTCCCCAAATTGGATGATCTGCTCGTTTCCGACGATCTGCTGTCCGCCTTCGACGTGGACGATATGGAGCCGGAGGCGCTGTTGTTCCAGACCGGCTACCTGACGATCAAGGGCGTGGAGGGGGCGGACGACCCGACCCGGCTGCCGCGTTACCGCCTGGGCTACCCGAACCGGGAGGTGCGCCAGGGCTTGGCCGGACGCCTGCTGCGGGCGGCGTTGCCGCGCGATGCGCGCGAGTTGGCGGCGGCGGACGGGCTGCGCCGACTGCTCGCGGCCAACGACTTCGGCGGCGTGGAGAGGCTGTTCAAGGCCTTCTTCGACAGCATTCCCTACGAGTGGTACACGAACAACGACATCGCTCGTTACGAGGGCTACTACGCGAGCGTGTTCTACGGCTATGTGGCGGGGGCGGGTCTGGATACGACGGTGGAGGACAGTTCGAACCGGGGGCGCCTGGACATGGCGGTGCGGTTCAACGGCCACGTCTACCTGTTCGAGTTCAAGGTGGTGGAGTCCGGACCGGAGGGCATGGCCATGAGGCAGTTGCGGGAGCGCGGCTACGCGGAGAAGTACCGCCACCTGGGCCAGCCGATCCATCGGGTGGCGATCGAGTTCAGCAGGGAGACGCGCAACCTCGTGGTCTTCGAGGCGGAGCCGGCCTGAACGCATGGGTAGAAAGGTGCGGGTATGACCGACGCCCCCGGAAACGTGACAGGTCGGGACCGACACATGATGATCCCCAAACCCACATCCGTCCGCTACAACGATTGGCGCCAGGTGGCGGTGGAACCGCTGGATAGGTTCACACCCACCCTGCCCGTTAGCGTGATCATCCCATACTACCGGACTCCCGCCGAGACGCTGGCGAGGACCCTGGCGGCGCTGGAAGGCCAGACCTACCCACGGGATCTCTTCGAGGTGGTGATCGTCGACGACGGGTCGCAGCCGCCGCTGGAGCGGCCCCGGTCGACTCCGCTCAACGTCAGGGTGGTGCGGCAGGAGCGCCGCGGATTCGGGGCTCCCAGGGCGCGCAACACCGGCGCACGGGCGGCTGCCCACGACATCCTGCTCTTTCTCGACGCCGACATGCTGGCCGAGGCAGGCTGGATGGCGGCGCACGCCCGTTGGCATCACGCCGTCTCCGACGCCCTGACCGTGGGGCTCTACGCCCGAGTATCGGGCAACGATATCGACGCGGAGACCATTCGGTGCCGGACGGGGTTGTTGAGAGAGCTATTTTCGGACCGGCCGGTGGACCCACCCTGGACTGAATCCCACTTGGCCAGAACCAACAATCTGACGTCAAAGGCCGACGACCTGTTCAGGGTGGTAGTCAGCGGAAACCTCGGGGTCAGCAAGATTTTCTACAAGTTGATGGGCGGGTTTGACGAATCGTTCACGCGCTGGGGAATGGAGGACACCGAATTCGGCTACCGGGCTCATACCCGCGGCGGGCTGTTGGTGCCGGTCCCGGACGCCTTCGCCTGGCATCAGGGCCGCTGGAAAGAGGATAGAGACGCCAGGGACCGGAATCTTTGGCGCCAGAGCGGGAAGACGGCGCATCTTATCGCCCACCCCGGGTTCCGCGGCAAACAGCCCGGGCGCATCTTCACGGTGCCTCAGTACGTCGTAACCATTGACGCGGGGCATCGCCCGGTCGAACTGGTTGTCAAGACCACTACAAATATCCTGGCCGATCGGGTACATGACCTGGTGGTGAGAATCGAAACGCGCGCGAGTGACGACCATGAGCGACTGACGCTGCTCCAGGACGAGTTCGGCCAGGACCCGCGGGTGCGCGTCGCTCCGACCCGCTCCGCCCTCGACGAGTTTCCGACGTCGCCGTTCCACGTCACGCTTCCCGCCGCGGTGTTCGCCAAGGATTTGGTGCATCGGCTGCGCGTCAGGCTGGGCGGCGCGGTCATTGTGGCCTCGACTCTCCCTGACGAAACCATAATATCAATCACCCGGGCGTGGGTGTTGCATCGGGCGCGCCGCACGGGGGGCAGCGTCGCCGATTTCGGCGAGGCGCGGACGATACCCGCCGCGCTGTTGAAGCTCAAGAGCACCGGCCCCCCCGGTGGGCTATCCCACCAAGTGGGATACCTTGCTCAACTGGATGCAGGACATCCGCAGCCCCGGAGACGCTTGGCGATTCCTCAAGGGCTTGGCCATTGCGGTGCGGTGGCGGGCGGGCGTCAGGCGGTAGAGAGGCTGGATGACTCCCAAACCCACGTCCGTCCGGTACAACGACTGGCGCCAAGTGGCAGTGGAGCCGCTGGATACGTTTACGCCCATCCTGCCCGTTAGCGTAATCAGCCCCTGCTACCAGACGCCCGCCGAAACGCTGGCGAGGACCCTGGCGGCGCTGGAAGGCCAGACCTACCCACGGGATCTCTTCGAGGTGGTGATCGTCGACGACGGGTCGCAGCCGCCGCTGGAGCGGCCCCGGTCGACTCCGCTCAACGTCAGGGTGGTGCGGCAGGAGCGCCGCGGCTTTGGGATCGCCCGGGCGCGGAACACCGGCGCACGGGCGGCCGTCCACGACATCCTGCTCTTTCTCGACAGCGACACGCTGGCCGAGGCGGGCTGGATGGCGGCGCACGCCCGCTGGCACCACGCTGTCTTCGACGCCTTGACTCTGGGATTCCTCGCCCAGGTGGCGATGGACGGCATCGACGCGGAGACGATCCGGCATCGGCCAGGGTCGTTGCGGGAGCTGTTCTCGGACCGGCCGGCGGACCCTCACTCGATCGAAGGCCTGATGCGCAGAACCAGTGATCTGACGACGAGAGCCGATGATATATTTCACGCGATGGCAGGGGGCAACTTCGGAATCGGCAAGAGCTTCTACTGGTTGGTGGGCGGGAGTGACGAATCGTTCGCACGCTGGGGAGGGGAAGATACCGAGCTCAGCTACCGGGCCTATACCCGCGGCGGGTTGCTGGTGCCGGTCCGGGACGCCTTTGCCTGGCACCAGGGCCGCTGGGCGGAGGTCAGAGACGCCAAGACACGAAGTTATCGGATTCAGCTCGGAAAAGCGGCCAACCTGATCGCCCATCACGGGCTCCGCCGCGTCAGACCCGGTCGCATCTACGCGGTGCCCCAGTATGTGGTGACCATCGATGCCGGATGTCGCCCGGCCGAGCAAGTCATCGAGACCGCCGCGAACATCCTGGCGGACCGCGTGCATGACTTGGTGGTGCGAATCGAAACACACGCGAGCTATGATGATGAGCGACTGGCCTGGCTCCGTGACGTGTTCGGCCCGGACCCGCGGGTGTGCGTGGCTCCCACCGGATTCCCGCCTATGCGAGCAGCGCGGTGCTGCCGTCGCCTCAGGCCTACGCCGACGAAGCCGTCCGCCTGAAGGAAGCGGGCTGGACCGCGTACAAGATCCATCCGCCAGCGCGTCCCGACCTCGACATTGAGATTTGCACAGCGGTACGCAAGGCGGTGGGCGACGAATACCGCCTGATGCTCGATTCCCTATGGTCTTACAACTACGTCGAAGCGTTGAAGTGGGCCGAGCCATTGAGGAACTCAGTTTCTACTGGTACGAAGACCCCCTCATTGAGGACAACCTCTACAACTACGTCAAACTGAAGCAGAACTTATCAATCCCCATCATGGCCACTGAAATGCCGCCCGGCGGGCCCACCTCCTACGCGCCTTGGGTGCTGGCTCGGGCGACCGACTTCCTGCGCGGCGACGTGGCGTTGAAAGGCGGCCTGACGTCGTGCCTGAAGATTGCCCACTTGGCCGAGGGGTTCCACATGAACTACGAGGTCCACCACGGCGGCAACTCGCTCAACAACGTCGCCAACGTGCACCTGCTGATGGCGATTCCGAACTGCGAGTACCTGGAGGTCCGGTTGCCGGAGGAAGCCAGCAAGCACGGTCTGGCGCATGCGTTCAACGGCGCCGGTCTGGGGGCGCGGATTGATTTCGAGATGATCGAGCGCCGGAAGACCACGGTGTTGTCGTGATGAACCACCAACCATCCAATGTTGCCCTGCTCGCCGGTCGCTTGTCGGGCGGGGGCCAGTCGCGGGTCCAAGCCAACTTGGCGGGCGCCTTTGCTCGCTGCGGGTATCGGGTCGACCTGTTGTTTTTTCACTCCCCCGGGCCGCATCCGGAGCAAGTGTCGGCCGCCGTCAATGTCGTCGATCTGCGGACCGAACGCAGGTGGTGGCGACTGCCTTTTTTCGTGATCGCCAATCCGACGAGCTTCATGCTGCTGTTATGGCATGTTCTGGTGACTCCCCGGCTGCTCACCCGACCGCACGCATGCGCTGCGGCAATGCTTCGCCTCCTGGCCCTGGTCCGGTATCTACGGCATGGCCGTCCGTCCGTCATCTACTCTGCCGGGGACAGAGCCAACCTGATCGCACTCTGGGCTCGGCGCCTCACCGGCACCGAAACGCGCATCGTTGTTTCCCACCACAACATGACGTCGGAGCATCTACGAATCAACGCCGAGAGAACCGGAAAATGGCGCGCGCGCCTCGCGCTGCGGCTGATGAGCCGCGCTTTCCTGGGGACGGACGCCATCATCGGCGTCTCCGATGAGCCGCGCTTTCCTGGGGACGGACGCCATCATCGGCGTCTCCGACGAGGCGGGCGATGACCTGTCGCGGGTGGCACGCATTCCGCGCCAGCGCATCACCACTATCTACAACCCCATCGTCACCCCCGAACTGCCAACGCTGGCGAAAGCTCCCCTCGATCATCCGTGGTTTCGTCCTGGTGCGTTACCGGTGATCCTCGGCGCTGGCCGGCTGGTGGACCAGAAGGATTTCCCGATGCTCATCCGCGCCTTTGTCCGCGTCCGGCAGCAGCGTCTGGCGCGGCTGGTGATTCTCGGCGAAGGGGAGCAACGCGGCGAACTGGAGGCGGTGGCGGTGGCGCTGGCAGTCGCGGAAGACGTGGCGCTGCCGGGCTTCGCCGCCAACCCCTTCGCCTGGATGTCCCGCGCCGACGTGTTCGTCCTGTCTTCGACATGGGAGGGGCTGGGCAATGTCGTCGCCGAGGCGCTGGCGTGCGGCTGTCCGGTGGTCAGCACGGATTGTCCAGCCGGACCGTCCGAGATTCTTCAAGAGGGGACATTCGGCTCCCTCGTTCCTGTCGGCGACGACGCGGCCCTGGCGATGGCCATCATCGCCACGCTGGACAGCCCGTTGCCACGCGAACGGCTGGTCGAGCGGGGAATGTGGTTCAGTGTGGAACGCGCCGCGGAGCAGTACGCGCGGTTTATTCCGGGGAAACTGACGCAGCAATGACGAGAGATGATGACTTGGCCTGCCACGATGACGCAGCGATAGATGACAAGGTGGCGCGGTTCGTGGCGGGCAAGGGGCTGCGTGAAGTCTGACCGGACCGTTTCGACGGTCACAGCTCTAAAAAAGGGGGGGATAAAGCGCCTGTTCGAGAATGTCCGCAAGCAGAAACGACGGCTGGGTCGTCTGGCAAGAGTCGGGTCGAGGGCGTTGTTGACGCCGGCCATCGCCGGCGACATTGTCAACGCGTTGGCGCATCGGGAGTTGGACAGGGCGAGGTCGATAGCGATTCACTGCCAGCAAGGAAACCCCACACCGGAACTGGTCGTGTCCCGCAAATACGGCTTTCTCTGTGTAAGCAACGCGAAGGTGGCCTCGCGGAGCATGGTCGCGGTGCTGCTTGGCACGGACCCGAATGCTGAGATTATTCGCAATAGGAGTTTCTCCGAAGTTTGTGCGAGGTATCCTGAAGTGAAGAGTTACTACAGCTTCGCCTTTGTCAGGCATCCTTTCGACCGGGCGGTCTCGTTTCATACGGAACTACGACATGGCCACGAGCGCTACGAGGGAGAGGTCGGAGCCAGGGTGGAGAGGCGGAGTCGACACATTCTCAATAGTCATTTCGGATTGGCAGAGGCGACCGGCTTCGACGACCACTGCCGATGGCTGAACACGCCTTACGGCTCGGACAGATTCGCAGATCGGCACTTCTTGTCCCAACATCTGTGCATACGCCTTGGGCGTAATCGTCTGCCGGATTTCGTCGGTCGGTTCGAGAACATCCAGGCAGACCTTGAGCGTGTCGCGGCGCACGTGGACATGCCGATCCCGATGTTGCCGATGTTGAACACGGCGGCCGGCTGGGTGACTACACCAGAAGCGTGGCGAGCGGCAAGGCCGAAGATGGTCGCTCAACTCACCGAGCGGAACAAGGCGCTGTTAGAAAAACGTTACGCGGAAGATTTCAAGCTGTTCGGGTATTCACCATGATCTACAGAGACGACAGACGGTGAGCACGATCCTGGTCACCTTTCCGCTCAACCCACCGAACAAATGCGCGCTGCTCGAAATCCTCACGGCGCTTGATCGCCGCATCGTCATCGTGGTTGCCCGGTGGTCAGCACGGATTGCCCCGCCGGCCCGTCCGAGATTCTTCGGCAGGGAGGCTCGTTTCTGTCGGCGACGATGAGGCGCTGGCGGCGGCCATTGTCGCCACGCTGGACGACGCGCCGCCCGGGGAACGACGGGGCGTCCGGGGAAAGTGGTTCACGGTGGAGCGGTATGCTCAATTCATTCCGGGACGCCGGGGGGCATAAGCGCTAACTTGCTTTCCCTGTCAAGATGGCGCAGGGAAGCTGACTCCGGGGGAGAAGAGGGTCCGTTGCGTGCTTTGCGTATCCACCGCTCGCTGCATCGGCCGGCTGTGGTATGATCCCCCATCTCGCCATGCACGACCCCGCTTACAAACGGTTGTTCTCTCACCCTCGGATGATTCAGGACCTGTTGCACGGGTTCGCCACCCGCGACTGGAGCAACGCCCGCGACTTCGCCACCCTCAAACCGGTGCCGGCCAGCTTCTACAGCCGCCGCCAGCGCCACGGCGACCTCGTGTGGCAGGTCCGCTTCCACGATCGATGGCTGTACCTGATGCTGCTGCTGGAATTCCAGTCCGACGTTGATCACGGCATGGCGGTGCGCATCCTGACCTACACGGGTCTGTTGTACGGAGAAGCTGATCGACGATGGGGAGTTGCGCGAGCACGGCGGGCTGCCGCCGGTGCTGCCGATCGTGATCTACAACGGGTGCCCGCCGTGGACGGTGGCAGGTGACGTAGCCGATCTGATCGCAACCGGTGGGGAGGCGCTGGCGCAGTATCAGCCGGCACTGAGGTACTTTCTGTTTGACGAAGGACGCGTGGGCGGCGACGATCTTCCGCGCCGCAATCTGGTGTCGGCGCTGATCGCGCTGGAGACCAATCGCGAGCGGGAGCGCGTGCCGGAGCTGGTGTCCGGGTTGATCGAGCGGCTGCGAGAGCTTGGGGACGAGGGGCTGACGCGGGCGTTCGGTGATTGGGTGGAGCAGATACTGGTGCCGCGGCGGTACCGGGGCGCGGAGAAGGAGTCACTGCTGAGATTGGAGGAGGTGCGAACGATGTTGGCGGAACAGGTGCAGGAATGGAACGCAGAGTTGATTAAAAAAGGTCGTGAGCAGGGCCTCAAGGAAGGTATCGAGCAGGGTATCGAGCGAGGTATTGAGCGGGGACGTGCCGAAGAACGCGCGTTGCTGTGCCGCTTGGCGGCACGGAAGTTCGATGCCGAAGCAGCACAGCGGCTGTCCGCCGTGCTGCTTCGCGTCGTCGATCCGGACCGCTTGGCGCAGGTCGGCGACTGGATCATCGAATGTGCGACGGAGGCCGAGCTGCTCGACCGCGTGCTGGACGCAAACCCATAAGAAGCCCCTCACGGCTGTCTTTCATTCCAGGGTTGTGCATTGGCGTTATGTATCATCGCCGCCATCGAAATGAGTGAGCGCCTGTGCTGGGGGTGGGGGGAAGCGAACCATGAGTACGATCCTGGTCACCTTTCCACTCAACCCACCGAACGAATGCGCACTGCTCGACGACAACGTGGTCTATCGTCCCCGACTTGCCGGCGAAGAACGCTCGATGCTGGGAGCGCGCCGTCGCGGCGTCCAAGGCAACGGTTCTGATTACGCGACGCCGGGAAGCGCCCCGACTCGCCCGCATCCTCGCGGCGCCTGATCGGCGCATCGTCATCGTGGTCGAGCGGCCGGGCCACAACGACGCCGAACCCGTGCCCCTGCCGGAACCGCACTGCATCGCCTACGCGAAGGGCGAATCCGAGGCGCGGGCGGAACAGGAGGCATTCGCGCTGGCCGAGGAGTGGCACACGCGGTTGCTGGCGTCCGAGCGCCCGTTGCCGCCGATGATTGCGCCCGAGCGGCGTCACGTGATGATGATTGGCGCCGGCATCGTCAATCTCGTCACCGCCCTGGAGCTCGTGAAGTGTCGTTACAACGTCTCGGTGTACGACCAAGGCCCGCCGCCCGAGGAAGCAGGAGTGGTGTGGAGCGACTTTGGGGCAACGCTGGGCGGAGCGGATGGCCGGATCTATTCCCTCAACGAAGCGCGCCATCACCACGCGCCGGCCAATCCGGTCTGGCGCGAAGACACTAACACCCAGTTTCGGCGCGGCATCGCCGACGGGGGCTGGCTCTCGCACCCGGCGGACCCGTTGTCGGCGCTTGGGCAGGCGTGGGTCGACGCGTTCGAACGGGCGCCGCCGTGGCTGGCAAACCGCTACAACGCGGACATCGTCCGCTTCACCAAGGACAGCCATGTCGGGTGGTCGGCGATGAAGCGAGACCATCCCGAACTCTTCGACGAAGCCGGTTTCCGCGAGCCGCTGTACCGCGTGTACCAGTCAGCTGAGAAATTCGCCGGGGCGCGTCGGCTCGAAGCGGCGCTGGGCGCGGTGCTGGAAGAGATCCCCCTCGACCGGCTGGCCGGCGAACTGCCGGCGCTGGCAGATGCAGTCAGTTCTGGCCACGTCGTAGGTGCGCTGAAGGTGGTCGGTTTTTCCATCAACAGCCACGTCTTTGCCAGAACTCTGATCCGTTTCCTGGCCGCGCGCGGCGTGAGCTTCCATTGGCGCAAACGGATGACGGCTGTCTCGCGCGGCGGCGACGGACGCGTACTCGGCGTCGACGTGAACGGCAAGCGCGTCGAGGCCAGCGACTACGTGCTCTCGCCGGGCGCCTACGGCCTGCAGCTTCCCGGCCTGGAGCCGATGCAGCGGCAGATTGGGGCGGTCATGGGGATGTGGCGCACGCTGCCGAATACCGCGCCCCGCCTGGAAGCGCCGCTGAAGGTCGGGCGCCGCGGTTTCGCCAGCGACGGCGCGGCCGAGGGCGCCAATGTCATTCCCGGCATCGATTGCGACGGCACGCCGGTGCTGCACTGCAGTTCGGGCCACGGGTTTCTCGGCATGGATCCGGCGAACGTGAGCGCCGCGGCCACCGAAGAGTTGGTCCGCTGCATCGACGAAACCGCGGCCAGCCTGTTTCCCGACAAGTACGCGCAGGCGCGGGACGCCGGCGCCCTTGACGAATTGCCGTGCTATTGCGTCCGACCCTGGACGCCGTCGGGGCTGGGCCTGTTCGCCATTCAGCCCACACGAACCGGAGGAATCCTGGTCTATACCGGCGGACACAATACCGGCGGCTTTGCGCAGTCGCCGGTCGTCGCCCAAGCGGTGGCGGCGGCCCTGGCGGGCGAACGCCATCCGATGCACTGGCTGTATCACCCGCAACGCTGCACGGGTTTCCTGGGCCGCGGCGGCTGAAGGGTGGTTGAGAGTATCTGAGTGATTACGAAGCTGTTTCGAAGTGACGCCAATGTCTGGTTCGCGGTGCTCCTCGGCGCGATGTTGATCTCGCTTGCGAGGGGGGATCCGTTTTCCGCCTCTGTGGGCGTATAGTCACTTCTTGTTCAATTATCTTGACTTCGGTTTTACCAAGAGGGGACTGGTGGGTAGTGTGATCGCATGGTTGGACCTTTCCTGGCTGACGTCGTACGAATTCTTCTTTTTCTTCAGCTTCACAGTGCTGGCGCTCAACATCTTCCTGATGGGCATGCTGTTGTGGGATTCCGTGAAGAGCGGGAACATGGTTCTCGTTGCTTGTTCGTTGATCTTCGTATGCAGCGTTGCGGTTGTGTACCTGGCCAACCTCATGGGCCGTCACGACCACTATGGATTGCTGATGGTGCTCCTTGCCATGAGAATTACGAAATTCTGGCGGAAATTCTTTTTCATCGTCCCTGCTCTATTCATTATTCTGCTCGGGTACGAGGGGGCTCTCATTCTGTCTTTCCCGGTTCTCTTTCTATCGCTGCTGTTCAGCGTGGAGGAGGGCCGGAGAAAGAGTCAGGCGGCCGCTCTCGCCTTGCTTTCGATATCAGCGCTCACATTACGTCTTCTGGCTCACTACCCCGAGATTGACACCCGATCAGGCTCAAGACATGCGTGAAAACCTGCAGGAACACGTCGGTATGCCCTTGCCAGAAGTCCCATTCAGAGTGCTGCATCACTTCACCGCGGACAACTTCCATAAGATACGGGAAAGGTGGTCGTACGCATCGGAGAAGTACATCGAATTTTTCAACTCACTGATTGTCGTTTTTCCTGTTTTGCTTTGTTGTATCGGCATGACCGTCTTCATCCTGCATAGAGCGGGAGCTCCAAGGTATTTTGCCGCATTCACGATTCTTGCGGCTCTATCGCCTCTGGTCATGAATTTTCTCGGGTCAGATTTGTACCGATGGTCGGCGTTGAGCGCAGTCGCCAGCTTTCTCGTGCTTCATGTCGTCTGGAGGCGCTACGGTCCGCCCCCCAGCGCGTGGACTTCGAATGGGCGCCGTTTTGCCTTTGTCAGTGGCGTCGTGTTTCTGGTGAGTATATCGAACACTATGTTGTTGGGCGATCCGATGAAGGACTTTCCATTCGTGTCGCATCAGAAGTATGTCCATGACTTGATTTCGGGGCGCGCGTGCTTCCCTTGCACTCCGTCACTACCTTGCAGCACGCGATGAGAACGCTGGCCGCACTGGCGTCGAGCCCGCTCGTCGCCAAGGACATCGCCCGGGCGCTGTCGCGCGGGGCGCGCGACGACGCGCGGCGCATGGCGCGTACAGTCCTGCGCATCCCTGATCTCGGTACAGATAAGATCGTCTCCCGCAAGTACCGATATCTTCTAATATGTACGCCAAAGTGGCGTCGCGGAGCATTATGGCAGCGTTGCGCAACGCGGATCCGGATGCCGAGATTATCCATGGCATGACTATCCAAGACGTTTACGTGATGCGTCCGGAAGTGAAGGACTACTACAGTTTTGCGTTCATCAGGCATCCCTTCCACAGGACACTCTCGTGGTATCGGGAAGTTTTTTTCTCCCAGAAGGTCTATGCGGAAACGTACCACCTCTACCGTAAGAAAAGAGATCGGACCTTCTTCGACCCGGTAGCAGGTCGATCCGTGTCCTTGAGGTCCCCTCTTTCCGAACTAGCGGATCCTTCCCGCAAAGAGAAGAAACGCCTGAGACTCTTCAAAGCATTCTACGGACTGCAAGAAGCGACCAGCTTTGACGACGTCTGCCGGTGGCTCAACACGCCGTACGGCTCGGATGCCTTCGCCGACCGACACTTCCTCTCCCAGCACGTGCAGATACGCCTCGAGGACGGCCGCCTGCCCGACTTCGTCGGCCGCTTCGAGAACCTCGAGGCGGATCTGAACCGGGTCGCCGCGCACCTCGGCATGCCGGCGCCGGCGTTGCCGATGTTGAACACGAGGGCTGGATGGCAGACGACGCCGGATGCGCTGCGGGCCGACCGGTCGGCGGCGAAGGTCCCCCTGACCGAGCGGAACAAGGCGCTGTTGAAGCAGCGTTACGCGGATGACTTCAAGCTGTTCGGCTATTCGCCGGACTGAGTGAGTATCTTGACACCTACAAGGTCGCCTGACTGAGTCTCACAGGTACTGAACCCGCACAGGTTATCGACGGCAGCCGACATTACTGGTAAAATGTCGTACTCGAAGATTGACGAGGCGCTGCGACAATGACCACCGCTATCGGCACCCTGAACCCCGAAAGCCTGGCAGCCCGGATGGTCGCCGAGCTGAATGAAAACTCCGAGGCCCGATCCATCCTGCTCAGAACCCTGCTGACGGACGACTTCCTGATGCTCCCGGCCAAAGTGGACCGGCTGATGGACCTGCCGCCCAGAGTCGAACGGCTGGAGCGAGACGTGTCCGAGCTCAAAGCCGGCCAGGCGAGGCTGGAAGCCGGCCAGGAAAAGCTGGAAGCCGGCCAGGAAAAGCTGGAAGCCGGCCAGGAAAAGCTGGAAGCCGGCCAGGAAAAGCTGGAAGCCGGCCAGGCAAGGCTGGAAGCCGGTGTGTCCCGATTGGAGGGGAGAGTCGGCAACATGAGGGGCCGAAACTACCAACACCGCATAACGCGCTTCGTCGCCAATACCGCCAATCACAAACTCGGCATGCGCGACATACGAGTCGTGTGGAGCGACTACACCCCTTACAGCGACGAACTGTCACTCCAGATACTGGATGCCGAGGACCGGGGGATCATCACCGCCGAGCAGGGGCAGAACCTGGGAGACACGGACATCGTACTGACCGGACGACGCCGGAGCGATCGGGCCGAGACCTGGGCTGTCATAGAAATCTCCCTGACCATCGACGAAAGCGACATCAGCCGCGCGGCCGACCGCGCCCACACCTTCGCGCGGATCACACGGCAGCCGGTCACCCCCGTCGTCATCGGAGACAGCATCGCCGTCCAGGACCGGCAGCGCGCCGAGACAGCCGGCGTCATCGTCATCATCGTCAAAGAGTAGAGGGTTCCCGTGCTTCGTGCAGTATCCGGCGCCTTCGACCTCGACCACGTGGCGACGGAGGAGCCGCATCGGGGGCTGGACCGCGCCGAGGAAGAGGGGTGGATATCCTGAAGAATCACCTGATCAAAGGTTGTTCCAGAGAAGAGGCGCCCCTGCCCGCGCCCTATCCTCGCATCCCCTACGGGGTGACCAACTTCAAGACCATTCGGCTGGAACGGGCGCTGTATGTGGACAAGACCCGGTTCCTGCACCGGTTGGAGACCGAGCGCTACGTGGTTCTGATTCGCCCCCGCCGCTTTGGCAAGACCAGTTGGGTGTCGGTGCTCCACCACTACTACGGCCGCACCAAGGCCGACAGCTTCGACGCCGTGTTCGGCGGCACGGGCATCGGCCGGCGCCCCACGGAGCACCGCAGTCGCTACGTGGTCCTGCGCTTCAACTTCTCGGCCTTCAAGGACGTCCTGGAAACCTTGGAGCGCCACTTCGAGGAGTACTGTCATCTCAGGCTCCGCGCCGCGCTGGAGCGGAACCCGGACCTGTTCCCCGACGCGGCGCTGCGGCGCATCCTCTCGCCGGACACGATCAGCGGCCAGCTCAACGAGTTGTTCTCCCACGCCGACGATCACGACGTTCCGCTCTACGTGCTGGTGGACGAGTACGACAACTTCGCTAACACCGTGCTGGCGAACTACGGCGCTATCTGACGGACCAGCCCTGCGCCGCCGGCATCCGTCGGCGCGGCGCGTCGGCTTGGCGGTTATGTTCCACGGTTGGGAGATGGTGGCCTGCGAGGCGGCGAATGACGACCTTGGAGCTTGAAGCGAGCGCCGCGGATAGACGAGCGCCAACGGGTCCAGGCGGCGCAAGTCCGTCTCGTGAGGGCCGCGTGGCGAAATGCCGGCCGAAAAGGCTTCATGCGCATCCAACGGCACGGGGTGTGACGTTTCGTCGGGAGCCGTGGCGGATGTCCGGTAGCCACGCTTTGATTCACGATCGAGACGGGTATTAGCACGGATGGCGTCCAAGAACCGAGTGAAGTCCTTGATTGCGCGGGAGCTCCCGGCTTCGGCGCGGCGCGGCAGACCTTTTGGATGAACGCCACGCTCGTGGTCCAGGTCTTGGGCGGACTGACAACGATGTCCCTATCCGCCCCAATCCTCGGTGCGGAGGGATTGGGCGTCCTGGCCGCCGTTGCGGGCCTCCTCTACGGATTAGGTGCGTCAGAGGACACCGTTACCACCTTCGTAACACGGGGCGTGGTCGAGGGGAAGCCGGAGGAGGCGGCGAGCATATTTCGCTTCACTCTGGCCGTCGCCCTGGGGTGGGCGCTCATTGCCTATGCCGTCATTGCCGTCCTCGCCTTCACGGCCGCCGGCCTGCTGAGGATTGACCAGGATCACAGAGACGTAATGCTCCTGTACGGCGTTGCCGGCATTTTGACGGCTATGAATGGAGAGGCGCTGGCGGCGCTGCGGTTGGCCGACCGCGTGCAACTGGGCTTGGCCGTCACTGTTGCAAGCACAGGGGTCCGAGTCGGTCTACTGACGGCCATATGGTTGGCGGGGGGCGGGATAATCGAGGTAGTCCTAGTGTATGTTACCGCGGCTGCGGTGAGAGGGTTGGGGATGTTCGCCGCCGCCGTGGTGTCCGCGCCGCTGGCCGGCCTGGTGGGCTTCCTGCGTTCGGCGCCGCTCAAAGTCCCGCCGGAAGTGGTGCGATTCCGCGCCGGGGGGGGGGGCTGTGGGTCGAGCCTGAGTGCATTAACCGATAATACGGACGTCATCCTGCTGGGACAATTCGCCGGTGCCGCCGACGTGGGGCTGTACCGCGCGGCGCGAACGATTGTGGACACAGCAAGACGCCCAATCGGGTTGGTATCCAATGCGGTGAAGCCTGAGTACAGCAGGCAATGGTACTCGGGCCGGGGAGCGTCATTACGTCGCACCGCGCTCCGCGTTACCGTCTGGTCAGTCGCGGTGGCCGTCGCAGGATTCGGGCTGCTTGCCGTCTTTCGCGAGCCCATAATTCGACTCTCCTTGGGAGACGCGTTCTCCGGCGCAGCCCCGTTGCTGCTGATTTTGATTCTGGGCGCGCTCCCCGTTGCCGCCGCGTTCAGAATGCTTCCTGCAGCGACGGGGCATGTCTGGCCGTCCCTGTTGTCACGGACGGCGGGACTGGCGGTTTTCCTGGCCGCCATGTTGTGGCTGGGGCCTGAATATGGCGCGGAAGGAGCTGCCTGGGCCAGAGCAATGCTCTTCCTGGTCGCCTTTCTGGTTATAACCCCGTTCGCCATCTCGATACTGCGGCAGAGTTATCGGTTGTGATGCGGACTCGGAAGTCCCATTATCCGGCGCCCGCTAACCACGGGTCGATACCGCTTTGTCGCGACGCGTTCAGGGACATTGTGGCGCGTTGCGCACGGCGGGGCGCTGTTTCATACTGTTTCTCGGCGGTGTCCATCGTGGCGCCAACCTTTCGGGAGGCAGCGAACATCGAGGCCTTGGCCAGTCGGATGCACGCTACCCTGTCTGGGAGCGGAATCGAGTGGGAACTGCTCCCGACTGACGATGATTCGGATGATGGCAGTGAGGCCATTGTCTCGGAGTCAGCGTGGCGTCCGCCGGTCCGCCTGGAAATACGATGCCCCCGGGGCTGTGCCTCGCCATACTCAAGCCGAAATAAGCTTCCAAGGTCGATGAACGTTTTATATGCTAGGGAAACTCTGATTCATTCATCCTCATATGAGATCATAGAATACCCCAAGCAAGAGAAATAGGAGGAATGATTGGTATGCGTCAAAACACCTTGGCCGAAGCCGGATTCCAACGCTATAGCAAGCGGACCCACCGAGAGCGATTTCTGGAAGAGAGGGAGCGAGTGGTTCCCTGGGAGGCGCTTCAGGCCCTGATAGAACCGGTGTACTACAGCCAGCGCCGGGGGGCGGGGCGTCGGCCAGTGGGGTTGGAGCGGATGCTTCGAATCCACTGCCTCCAGCACTGGTTCAACTTGTCGGACCCTGGGGTGGAGGAAGCGCTGTATGATTCCAAGGCCCTGCGGCGTTTTGTGGGCATCGACCTGGGGCGGGAGCCAGCCCCGGATGAGACCACGATCGGCAAATTTCGTCACTGGCTGGAGGCCAAGGGGCTGGGAGAGGCGATCTTCCAGAGAGTGGGGGAACCCTTGAAGGCCCAAGGACTGAGAGTCAGCGGGGGGACCATTGTGGATGTGACCATTATCCAGGCGCCCCGTTCGACCAGGAACCGGGAGAGGAGGCCTGATCCTGAGATGCGGCAGACGAAGAAGGGGAATCAGTGGTATTTCGGGATGAAGGCTCATATCGGAGTGGACGCCAGGACCAAGCGGATCCACTCGGTGGCCACCCCCTCGGCCAACGTGCATGACTCGCAGAAGCTCCCCGAATTGCTGCACGGAGGGGAGCGGGAGGTGTGGGGGGACTCGGCCTACCAGGGACAGGGGGAGGTAATCGGTCAGGTGGCCCCGCAGGCTCGGGAGTTCTTCCAGGAGAAAGGCTGGCGGCATCATCGGTTGAGCCAGGCCCAAAGAGCGCGCAACCGGACCCGATCCAAGGTGCGGGCCAAGGTCGAGCATCCGTTTCAGGTGATGAAAGGGGTCTTCGGCTTCCGCAAGGTGCGTTATCGGGGCTTGGTCAAGAACACCTATCGGGTTCAGGTCACCTGCGCCCTGGTGAATCTGTTCCTGGCAAGGAAGTCCTTGTTATCGAGGCTGGCGTAGGGGGAGAAGTGCGTCCAAGGGGCGGGCGCCCCCCCGAAAGAGCTCGCCTGAGGGACCCCAAAACCCCCTTCGGTATCTGAAAGAGTCTCTCCCTTGCGGTCATGACTCCCCTGTTCGTTGAAAAGAGTTCAAATGGCCCCATAGATCAGACCTTCCCTAGCCTCTTGTTCACTTGAAATGGTTTGCGCGTCAACTCCGCATCTGTTCCGAAGATCGTCCTCTTTTGACAAAGGGGGCAGGCGTGGTGCGGCATCGCAGGAGTTGCCCTATCTTTGAGGGGAGGAGTGACGACATGATTTTCGAAACACCACAGAATCATTCGCTGGTTGGAACGTCGGTTTGTCCTGAAGTCTCTTTCGGAACAGGGAGCCGGGATATTGACGCCGCGGCCCGCCGGCGGTGGCGCCACATCCTTGCCTCTGCGGGTCTCGTGGCGACGGTTGCGATCGTTGCAGCCTTGGCTGTTCTTGCAGCGCCGGAGACGGTCTATGCGCAGAGCGCCGGCGGCCCGCCGGCGAAGGGGACCATTCCGGAGCAGAGGCTGAGAGCGGGCGGCTGGACCTTGACCTTGGACGTGCGGGAGTACTTCGAGGCTTCGAGCGCTCTGGTCATCGAGGCAAGTTCGTTGGACGAGAGCGTGGCGACGGCGAGCTCGACGGGCGAAACGGTGACCATCGCGCCTGTGAAGAAGGGGACCACTGTCATCGAGGTGACAGCGCAAAATTCCGACGGGTCGGCCGTCCAGCGAATCTCAGTGACGGTCGGCGCGGCTGTGCCCCCTTTGGCCTACACCATCGATACCGTTGCGGCCACCAGGTATCGAATCAGGAATCCCCAGGATGTGGCGGTGGATGGCGACGGCAATCTCTATGTCGTAGAATCGTTGGTGCAGGGTCAAGGTCACCGCATCCACCAGGTGGATGCCGCCACGGGGACCATTAGCATCATCGCGGGCAGGGGAGAGGACGGCTACAGCGGGGACGGCGGCCCGGCTACCGAGGCTCAACTCAACCAGCCCCAGGGCTTGGCGGTGGACGGTGCCGGCAACGTCTACATTGCGGACACACAGAACCACCGCATCCGCAAGGTGGACGCTGCCACGGGGATCATCAGTACGATCGCCGGCACGGGAGAGCAGGGCTACGGCGGAGATGGCGGCCCGGCCACCGAAGCCCAATTCCACTGGCCCAGAGGTGTGGCGGTGGACGGTGCCGGTAATGTCTACATTGCCGCCGGTAGCCGTATCCGCAAGGTGGATATGGCCACGGGGACCATCCGCACCATCGCGGGCGCGGGAGATGAAGGCGACCTCGGGGACGGTGGTCCGGCTACTGAGGCTCGGTTGGGCGGGCTTAATGGCGTGACGGTGGATGGCGCCGGCAACGTCTACATCTCAGAAGGCTACCGCGTCCGCAAGGTGGACATGGCCACGGGGACCATCCGCACCATCGCGGGACGTGGCTCCATCTGGTGCCCGGGAGGTGAAGGCGACCTCGGGGACGGCGGTCCGGCCACCGAGGCCCAGTTGTCATTTCTTCATACCATGGCGGTGGACGGCGCCGGCAACGTTTACATCGCGGATGCCCAGAACCACCGCATCCGCAGAGTGGACGCCTTCACGGGGATCATCAACACCATCGCCGGCACGGGAGAGCAGCTCTGCTGCGAGGGCGGCGGCCTGGCCACCGAGATCAGGGTGTCATTCCCTAACGGCATAGCGGTGGATGCCATCGGCAACGTCTTTTTCACCGAGACCGCGGGCATCTACATTTCACACATCTCAGGGAGGAGCGAGCAAGACCGCGTCCGCGTGTTGACGCCCCTCTCGGGGGTGACGCTGAGGACGCCGGCCGCCACCGTGGACCTGTCGGGGTATTTCGCGGGCTTCGATGCGGTCCGCTACGAGGTGGAATCGTCGGACGACACTGTGGCAACGATGAACGTGAGGGGAAGCGCGGTGACCATCTCGGCCTTGAAGGCGGGCGAGGGGGCCATCACGGTAACGGCGATCGGTTCGGACGGAAGAGTGGCCACTCGGACCATCCCGGTGATGGTCGATGCGGCGGTGTTGGCCTACACGATCGACACCCTGACGGGGAATAGCTACGTCTGGGACGGTCTCCCGGCCACCCGCGCCTGGCTGGAGTCTCCTCGGGCCCTGACGGTGGATGCCATCGGCAACCTCTACATCGTGGACCGGGGTCACCACCGCATCCGCAAGGTGGATGCCTTCACGGGGGTCATCAGCACCGTCGCCGGCACGGGAGAACGAGGCTACAACGGGGACGGCGGCCCGGCCGCCGAGGCCATGTTGGCATTTCCTGATGACGTGGCAGTGGATGCCGTCGGCAACCTCTACATCGTGGACGGAGGGAACCGCATCCGCAAGGTGGATGCCTTCACGGGGATCATCAGCACCATCGCGGGCGGGGAAGATCGGGGTTACAGCGGGGACGGCGGTCCGGCCACCGAGGCCCAATTGCGGGCGCCCTTCAGTGTGGCGGTGGACGGCATCGGCAACCTCTACATCGCGGACACCGGGAACAATCGCATCCGCAAGGTGGATGCCTTCACGGGGACCATCAGCACCATTGCGGGCGGGGAAGATCGGGGTTACAGCGGGGACGGCGGTCCGGCCATCGAAGCCCAATTGTGGACGCCCTTGGGTGTGACGGTGGACGGTGCCGGCAACCTCTACATCTCGGACAGCACGAACAGCCGCATCCGCAAGGTGGATGCCGCCACCGGGATCATCAGCACCATCGCGGGCATGGGGCGTCGGGGCCACGGCGGGGATGGCGGCCCGGCCATCGAGGCTCAACTTGCGCCCAGGGATGTGGCGGTGGACGGCGTCGGCAACCTCTACATCGCCAGCGCTAACCGCATCCGCAAGGTGGATCGGGCAGGCATTATCGGCACCATCCCCCATGAGGTCAATCCGTTGTCTCTCCGCGGTCTGGCGGTTGATCAAAAGGGCCATGTGTATTTCACGCAGTCTTTCACGAGCCTCGTTCGAAAGTTCGATCCCGCTACGGGGGCCACCCTGACCGTCGCCGGCGGTGGGAGTGTGGATCACTTCCTGGCCCTTCTCGGTAAGCTTTCGAACCCCCTCAGCGTGGCGGTGGATTCCTTCGGCAACGTCTACATTGCAGACATCCTGAACCAACGCATCCGCAGGGTGAGTGCCTTCACAGGGGCTATCACCACCATTGCCGGCACGGGACAACGGGGCTACAACGGGGACGGCGGCCCGGCCACCGAGGCCACGTTGGCATTCCCTAATGACGTGGCGGTGGACGCTGCCAGTAATATCTACCTTGCGGATGGTTGGAACCGCCGCGTCCGCAAGGTGGATGCCTTCACGGGAGCTATCAGCACCATCGCGGGTACGGGAGAACGGGGCGACGACGGCGACGGCGGCCCGGCCACCGAGGCGAAACTCGGGCCCAGTAGTGTGGCGGTGGATGGCGCTGGCAACATCTACATTACCAGCGGTAGCCGCGTCCGCAAGGTGGATGCCTTCACGGGAATTATCAGTACCATTGCCGGCACGGGAGAACGGGGTTATGGTGGGGACGGCAGCTTGGCCACCGGGGCCCGGTTAAATGCTCCCACTGACATAGCGGTGGACGCTGTCGGTAACGTCTACATCGCGGACGACTTGGACCACCGCATCCGCAAGGTGGATGCTGCCACGGGGATCATCAGCACCATCGCGGGCAAAGGAGAATGGGGTTACACTGGGGATGGCAGCCCGGCCACCGAGGCGGGGTTACACTCCCCTGGTGGCGTGGCGGTGGACGGCGCCGGCAACCTCTACATCGCGGACACCGTGAACGACCGCATCCGCAAGGTGGACGCTGCCACGGGGATCATCAGCACCATCGCGGGCAGGGACGAGCGGGGCTATAGTGGGGACGGCGGCCCGGCCACCGGGGCTCGGTTAAGTTTGCCTGGTGGTGTGGCGGTGAGCACCGACTGCCGCCTCTACGTTGCGGACACTTCGAACCACCGCATCCGCGTGTTAACGCCCAACCCGGCCTTGGAGTCCGATGGATGCGCATCAGCCCCGGCAGCGGGGAGGTGAGCGCGGCGACGCTAATGGCGCCTCGCCGATGCCGCTGCTTGCCTGGGTGTTTGGTGTCGGCTTCTGACTGAATCTTTCAGAGCCGGTGCTCTGGCTGCTTGGCTCCAGCTGGTTCAAGGAGACGTTTCAAATCAGTTCCTTGATGGGCTGACCCGTTTCGTCGTCCAGGGCATTGGCGATTTTCACCGGCCGGCCGATGGGGCTCATGTATTCTTTTTTCCAATCAATACCCAGAGCTTTGTAGAGGGTGGCGTAGAGGTCACCCATGGAGACCCTGCGCTCGGCGACGTAGGCCCCGCGCTCATCACTGGCTCCTACCACCTGGCCCCCGCGGATGCCACCCCCTCCGAGAGCCAGTGACCAGCAATGCGGCCAATGGTCTCGTCCGGCCTTTGAGTTGTGGTGCGGCGACCGGCCAAATTCTCCCATGACGATAACCACCGTTGTTTCCAGCAGGCCCTCGCTGCTCGAGGTCTTCCAGCAAGACGGGGAGGGCTTTGTCCAAGCCCGGAACCATCTTGTCTTTGTGGCGTTGATCATTGTCCGAATGGGTATCCCAACCGTTTAGCTCATGACCCGCCGCCGTGACAAAGCGGGACCCGGCCTCAATCAATCTTCGAGCCAGGAGCAGGCTCTGGCCGAAACTGCCTCGGCCATAGGCGTCTCTGGTTTTTTCGGATTCCCGGCTCAGGTCAAAAGCCTGCCGGGCTTCAGGTGTCAGAATCATCCGCAGGGCTTGTTCGGTAAATTGGTCCATAGCCTGGTGCTCGGCCCGCTCGATCTTGCTGCGGTAGAATCGGTCCACCAGATTCAACATCGAACGCCGGTCCTCCAGGCGTTCAGCCGTCAACGTTTTCGGCAGGGCAAGGTCCGAGATCTGAAAATCCTCTTTACTGGGGTCCGGGACCACCATCGGATTGTAGGCCGGGGCCAGGAATGCGCCTTTGACGTATTCGCCATAGGAGGCCGTCTTCCAGGTATCGGGAACCAGAACGTTGGCGGGAACGTTGTTGCGAGGTCCCAGTTCTTTGGTGACGATAGTGCTCAGACTGGGGAACTGCATGGCGGCGGTCGGCCGGTGTCCGGTCATCGCGTAGTAGGTTCCCTGGCCGTGATTGTTCTCTTCCGTGTGGACAGAGCGGATGAGAGCCAGCTTGTCCATGTGTCTGGCGACCTGAGGAAGCAGTTCGGAGATCTGGATGCCGGGAACGTTGGTTGAGATGGGCCGGAAACTGCTGTTGGGCTTGGGGTCCCAGGTGTCCACGTGGCTGGGGCCGCCTTCCAGCCAAACCATGATACAGGCTTGGGCTTTTCCCCGCTGATCGACGTCCTTGCCGGAGGCAGCCATCACGCTCTTGAGTTTCAGATAATGGGGAAGGCTGATTCCCAGAAGGCTGAGAGAGCCGACCCGAAGGAAGTGGCGGCGCTTCAGAAGTTCGTCGGTAACTGCCAGACACCCCGCTTTTCTCATGATTGCTGATCTCCCGGCATCCCGGTCGCGCTCTTTCGAGTTGCCATTAGTGGTTAAAGGTAAACTCTCGGGAGCTGATGAGGCTCCAAAGCAGGTCTTCCCAGGCCTCCCGCTTGGAAGACCTCTCGCGTAAAACTGCTTCCAGCTCGGTCCGCTCCGCCGGAGAAGGGAAGCGTGATAGGGCGGCCAAATAGAGTTCCTGGATAGCTATCCGATGAGAGGCTTCATTCTCGATCAGCCGGTCGAGGCGGCCGCCCTTCTTCGAAATCTTGTCCGTATAGGTTGTCCCGACCAGCATGTGGAGGGCTTGGCTCAGACTGGGTGATGCATTGATTTCCGGTATTTGCTGGCGACTGGGTCTTCCATACATCTGCAGAAAGTCCGAGGGATAGATGTCGGGAATTTCCAGTTGAACGGCTCGGGTCCCTAAGGGTGCCTGACCCCCCTGGCCGTTTTCAAAGAGTTCCGGAACGCCAGTGACCTGACTGATGGCATCCAGAAGGACCTCTGCCTCCAGAGGCTTCGGGATGAAATGCGAATAGTTCAGGGTGTCGTCCCGGTTTGACCCCTGGGGAATCGAAGAAAGCTGATAGGTTCTGGAGCGAGTGATTCGCCGTAGGACGTGTTTCAGGTCGTATCCATGGCGCCGGAAATCCTCGGCCAGCGCCTTCAACAAATCGGGATGGGTGGGCGGATTGGTGGAGCGGAAGTCGTCCACCGGATCAACCAGGCCCCGCCCAAAGAGATAACCCCACATGCGGTTGACCAACGTTTCTGCAAAATAGGGATGAGAGGTCACCCACCGGGCAAGCTCCCGGCGCGGATTACCCTCGCTCTCGGCGGCAATGGTTCGACCGTCCAGGAAAGCAGGCGTCACCACCTGCTTACGACGGGGATGAATCACTTTCACGCTGTCCGGCGGCTCTCCAAAATCCGGTTTCCTGCCTGAAGGATCATCAAAGAGAATTGCTGCCCCGAATCCCGTCCATTCCGTTCGACTGATCTGACCAAAGAAGGCCGCCAACCCCCAAAACTGATCTTGATTCCATTGTTCATAAGGGTGGTTGTGACACTGGGCGCAATCCAGCCGTCTTCCCAGGAAAACCCGCATCTCTTCCGGCATGATGTCCTCGGGGCGAGCCTCTTCCCCATAGGGCAGGAAATGCCTCGAAGGTCCCTCGTAGCCCTGAGCTGCCAGCCGTTCGAGGGCAATCTGTCGGTAGGATTTGTTCTGAGTGATACTTTGCCAAACCCAACGCCAATAGACGTAGGCGTGCTCGGCCCCTCCCGTCGAGCCTGCCGCCACCCGGAAGAGCTGGCCGAAGCGAAAGGTCCAAAAGTCCACGTATTCGGGAGAATCCAGGAGGATGTCGATCAGCTTCTCTCTTTTTTGGGGGTCCTGACTGGCCATAAACTCGCGTACGCGGTTGGGAGGAGGAAGAGTTCCTGTCAAATCCAGACAGACACGACGCAGGAACTCAGCGTCGCTCGACAGGGGCGAGGGGAGAATGTGGAATCGGCTCAGCTTGTCTAAAACATAGTCGTCGATGAAGTTGTGACGCGGAGGCGGAGCATGGCGTTGGAATGGCCTGGAAATGACCCCGAAGCGAGCGCTGGCCGTATGGCCGGCCGTCCGGATGATCAGGGTTGTCTCGCCCTGAGAAACCGCCTTGACTTGGCCCCCGTCGGTCACAGCCAGCACATCCTCGTTGCTGGACTCGTAAGATGCCTGGTTGGTGAGATCCCAGGTTTGACCGTTCGAAAGATAGGCGGTGACCAGAATCTGGTGGCTACCCTCGGCATCGAGCACACCTTCCTCGGGGAAAACGGCCACCTTCTCGACTTTGAACCGCGGGTCCTGGTCGCCGTAGGGGGCGCCGGCCTTGATCCAATTCAAGAAGATTCGATAGTCGGCAGAGTCGGGGGTAAAGCGCTCCCCTCCTCCATGGGGCACACTCAGGGTGGGTTTGAGCAGGAGCAGGCTGTTCGCCGGTTGGTTGAAGTCAACACGAGGATTTTCGGGACCCGCGGACTCCAGACTCATGACCTGGTAGGCGCCGCCTTTCACAATCCAACGGTGGTCCTCCTTCGGGTCCAGGGCGTTCAGAGAGAGCTTCAAGCCTCCCCGGCCCTTGACACCGGCATGGCAACGACTGTCGTTGCAACCGCGCTTGGTCAAAATTCCACCAATGTCTCGCTGAAAGTTGAAAGGTGGTGTTGTTGCAGACGACTTGACAGTCAGTTTCGCAGTGGCCGACCGATTGGCCACATTCGTTCGGAGAGTCGTTTGTCCGTCCGCCAGGGCCGTCAATCTGCCGTGACCGTCGATGGCTGCCACTTTGGGAGAGGCCACGGAAAAACGCGATTGAACCGTCAGGTCCCTTTCCATGCCGTCGGAATACCGGCCCAGCACCAGCAACTGTTGGGAGGGGTTGACACCGGAGAGATAGACCTCCTCCGGGACGATCCGGAGCGATACCACAGTTGGTGGGTCCGGGGATGACTGGCTGTGCGCAAGGCCGGGACCCAACGAGGCGCCAATCAAAATAGCCACCAGGATTTTCAGAAATAAGTCGTATGAGGGACAAATCCGCAACGTTTTCTCCTCGGATCAGCGGCTGGAGGTCAAGATCGGAGTTTTCTCGGTGGGACGGATCACCAGGAAAGGGATCCTGGCCGCCAGCACGGCTGGACCCGCCCTTCCGCTAACCACCGGCTGGGCCATGAGGTGAAGAAAGCGGGGTGGGTCGGCGATTGGGGCGTCAGGGCCGGCCCGCAACAAAAGTGTGGTTGCGCTGCGCTCCGGGCGGTGGTGACGTGAGGTCATGACCTCAACTTCGAGCGGTCGGTATTGGATGCCCCGCATCAAGGTCTCAGTCCAGCTTGCTGCCGTACTGATCCAGGCTTGCACGCCGGGAGGCAGGTTATCGACGCTCAAGGCGACTTCTCCCTGAAAATCCTCTTCCTTCTCGCACACAATGACCATTTCTTTGGCTTGCCCCGCCTCAAGATTGATTCGGTCGGTCTTGTCAATGAGCGTGGAGAGAGAGGATGTGACTCCCAGGCTGACTTCAATCCGTCCGAGATGAGGGATTTGTGGGCGCACCAGAAGCCGATAAATGAAGTGAGGCCCACCCTGCAGCGAGGTCAAGTCACGGACCTGGACATAATAGTCGCCTGCTTGCTCAAAGGTGTAAATCGTCTTGCGCTCAACCGTTTTGTTGACATCGTCTCCGTCGCCTCCGTATTCCATGTAAATGTTGGAGACCAGTTGTTTGCCCTGGCTATCGAAGAGTTTGAGCCAGGGGTTGAATTGCGGAGGAGAGGTTTGGGGCGTTTCGATCTCGAAGGCCAGCTTCTGTCCAGCTCTGGCCCGGAAGCGGAAGATGTCCACGTCCCCCGGCTTCTGCAGGCAGCCCTCGATAAGGCCGGGGATCTCCACGGCGCCGGGTCGGTTGAGGGTGTTGTTGGGTTCTGCTTCAGGCGCCGGGTTCAGCAGGGAGGCGTGGGGCGGAGAATGGCTCGAAGTCCCGCCTTCATCAGGGGAGAGTTCACCAGGAACGACGGCGTCCGGATTCTTCAAGGTGGTTCCGGAGCGGCTCTGCAAGATGGCCAGGCGGTCCGGCTCCAGGGGACGTCGAAAGCTGCCGAGTTGTCGCAAGGTAGCCGAATCCCGCTCCAGCCAGTCGCTGGGATCCGGATGAGCCAGTTTACCCAAGACCCACTGAGGCGCTGCGGACTGTCGCCGGACAACCCGTAGCTGATAGCCATGGTTCGGGTCACCCGCGCCTACAAAGGCGCCGACCGAGAGAAAGTAGCGTCCCGGTGATGGGAAGCGATGGGCAAAACGCCGGAACAGGGTGAATTTGCCTGTTGAAGAGGTGCGCTCGTAACGGTGAATGGGTTCCCAGGATAAGGCAGGGCCTTCAATGAGCAGACGAACCACGCGTGTGGGGTCGAACCAACTGGCAGAACTCTCGTACAGGGTAATGCCGGCTGCGGCCCTGATAGGATTTGGTTGGGCCTAAGTCGGAACGGACCGAGAAGAGCAGTTCCGCGCCTTGGGAAACCTCAAAAGAATAAAAGTCCCGTTCGCCCTTCTTCGACAGTTTGCCATTGACCACGATGGGAAAGGACAGGGGTTGCGCCTCCCCCGCTGTCTGGTGCGGGTCTGAGGATTCATGGACAACCGCCTCGGAGACGACTTGTAGGGCCAAGGCGTTGGACAGGCCGCGCGGAGTGACCAGCCGGAACAGGTGCAGCCCGACGGAAGCTGCTTTCGGCGCCTGAACCTTGAGGACAGCTCGGTGATCGGGTTTCACCGCTTGCGCCTGATAGGCGTTCGAATTCTTGTCATCCTTTTCAGAATTCCCCTGGACCTCTTCCAACTCCAGGATCGAGGCAGTGAGTTCCTGGCCTTCGAACCAGACGGCATCAGCTCTCTGCAACCCCTTGCCGGTGACCTCGACGTCGAAAGTGGTTCCCCGCTGACCCCCAATGGGGAAGTGGGAAAGCAGCTTGGGTTCAATAACCTCTTTTTTTTCAGTTTCTTGGGCGCACAACGGCGCTGCAAGACACGCGATCGTGGCGATCCATCTCAATAGCACGGGAATACTAAACCTCGAAACCGCCTTTTCGACCATCAACAATGGCAAGGATAGCACACGATAGGAGGTTCAGGGAGCCTTAAAGCATTGGCAAAATGACTTGATTCGGAAAGGGGAGTGCGAGGTAACAGGCAGACGGAGCTCAGGTTATGGGGCAGGATTGGTTTTCAGAGAGCGGCCACTTGCGGCGGTCTGCTTTTCGGTAAGGGATTTGGGTGAAGTCACTCATCAAGGCGCCCGGAGTGTCCACATACAAGATCTTGCCGGCAATGGGGGCAAACGCCGCATGGAAATGCTGCATCGACTTCACCACCAGAATCCGTTTGCTCCGTGGGTCAATACCCAGATTGGTGAAGGCGTCGGCGCCCAGGGTCTGAGTGCAGTTGGAGTTGACCACGATGTCGATTCCGCCACTGTGTAGAGCGACCGCATCTCCCAGCGGCGATACCGATTGGCTGGTGCCGCTGCCGAAGGTTTGTAGGGCGTTGGGGACAATCTTGGTTACGGTAACTTGAAGATCCAAAGGAGGACCCGAACCGGGCCCCATTTTACCTCCCAGCCGTAGATCGAAATGGGAGCCTTCTCCCGCTTCACTGGCCACCGCTACGGCTGTGGGATCCCAGATACAGGCCAGCGCAGCGTTCTCGATTCGGCGTTCCAGCAGGGCTTTGAGAATAAAGGTTGAATCTCCGGGGGCTCCGCCGCCGGGATTATCGGCGACGTCCGCTAACACCACGGGGCCATCGTCGTGCCCCAAAGCCTGCCTCAGCGCCTCGTCAAGGGTCCTATAGTGGGGCGAAAGCTGATGCCGCAGTTGAAAAAGTCGGCAGCCCAGGTGCGCAGCCCAATGGGCTCCCTCCTCGGGGCGTTCGTCGGTCACCACCAGCACCCGAGTTCCCATGTCACGCACGTCGCCCCAGGGAAAACCGTGCGCAATCGAAACCGAAAGAACCCCCTCTCTCTGCTCAAGGTGTTTGACTTCGGCCAAATAGCTTTTCATCGGTTCAGACGTCGTGTGGTAGACGCCCACCATGTTGCAATCATAAAGAGCCATGTGAGGCTTGATTTTTCCCTCGGCAGTCCCGGCTATGATTTTAAAGAGCTCCAGGGCTCGCTCAGCGGAGTCGGTGTGAGGATACTCCTTGAAACTGAGGATGGCAGTGGCCTTCTCAACCATCTGGCGGGTCAGATGACAGTGGAGATCCAACTCGACTCCTACCGGCACCTGCGGCCCAACCAGGGAGCGGATGCGAGCCAGCAGATCCCCTTCGCAGTCATCGTAATCTTGGGCAACCATGGCTCCATGCAGACTGAGCAGAACCATGTGCACCGGCATCGCCCGTCTGAGGTCCGCCAGGATTTCTTCGCGGAAAGACTCGTAGACCCTGCGCAGCGTCAGTCCCGAAGGTTGGGCAAAGGTACAAAGGCTCTCAACCACTGACCAGCCGCGCTCTGAAGCCATCCGGCGCCAGAGGATCAGCGGAACCGCAAAGAGAAACGGTGTCTGACCGTGGTTGCCGTCTCTCACCAGATAAGTTTCCTCAAAGGTGCGATAGCCTGTGGGGAAGGGCGCAAAGGTGTTGGTTTCCGTGCCCAAGCTGGCAAGAAAGAGTTTCACTGGTCTGTCTTCTTTCGATCAATCGAGTTGAGTCGCCGACACTTGCTCCTCTGGTCCCAGGGAAAAGGAGTCCTACATGTCAGTTTTGGACCAAGCGCCGCCACTGAGCACTATAGTACGGACATGGCTTGAAGACAATCGTGGTTCCTCCGGAAACGTACGATCGAAAAGGAGAACAACCGCGAGGCTGCACGAGATGTTATGATTTTCTTCAGTGGGACAATGGTCGATCGTGTCATCTTGATGCGTTTCAACCGAACACTCGAATTGACTTTCTGAGACTGAAAGGAATTTCAGTGAAACCAATGATTCTTGCTTTGTTCATCGCCGTCTTGCTGGTGTCCGCTGCGGGTTGTCACCGGGATGCTGGTTCCGGTGAAGCGGCTGATATCGAACAAGACTTCCAGAAATCACTTTCCGGAGCTACTTTGGTGGGCCACTTCACTGTGGGAGAGCAGAAAGACCTCCGTGAGGAAAAATACACCATCAAAAAGGTCTCGAAGATTTCTGGCGGTCTGTGGCTCTTTCAAGTCCGAATTCAATACGGTTCTCGCGATGTGACCGTTCCCTTACCGCTCAATGTGAAGTGGGCAGGGGATACTCCGGTCATCACCTTGACCGATCTGAGCATCCCCGGACTTGGAACCTATACGGCCAGGGTCCTGATCTATCGAGACCAGTATGCCGGAACCTGGAGTGCAACGGATGTGGGAGGGCAGTTGTTTGGGCGGGTGGTTCGAGAAGCGGAACCCGTCGCTCAGACGCACGACTGAGGGGTGAACCCCTCTGGGTTAACGGTAACGTACCGTCAGTTCGACCTTTTCCACCCGCATCTTCGGTTGAGAATCGGTGCCTGGATGGCTGCGGCGAATACCCAGGAGATTGGTTCCTGCAACCCATTGTTTCCCGCGAGGCCGGTAAGTCAGCCAGCCGTTTCTGACTTCTGGCTGAGTCAGTAATGCTCCGTTCAATCTCACCTCGATCTCGCGCTCGATTCCTTTCTTCGGAGGCAGGTTGTAGTAACTGTCGGGTGGCAGCGCTTTGCGCGCTCGAATTCTGGCCTGCATGAATCTCTTGATGTAGGTTCGCTCCATCTTCTGAATCGCAGGCAAATTCCGAGCGGCAGGATCTGACAGCAATAGCTGCAGAGAAAGGTTTTTGATTCGCGCCGGATCTTGGCCCAAGTCGTCCGCCACCTCCAGCCGAAGCAAAGTGTCGGCTTTGCCGTCATTGGCCAGAGTGGCCGGAAGCTGGGACAGCATGTTGGAATTGGCATAGAAGAACCGGGGGGTGCGCCAATCTTCAGGCTCCAATGAGGGGTGTCCTCCTCCACCGCGGCGCTGAATCACAAAAGTTTTGTCCCTGGAACTCAGGACCTCGGGACTGCCCATTTCCTGGTAGGCCTGAAGGTGGGTTTTCCAGACCGGGGTCTGACTCCATTGGGCCGAACTCCAGACGTTGACCACCGGGTCGGGGAACGGGACTCCGATTCGAGCAGCCTGCTCAGGTCTCCCGTAAGAGAAGTTGAAGGTGTGAATGCCGTCGGCCCCTTGCCTCCACCAGTTGGAGAAGACCCCGCGAAAAATTTCTATGGGTGGCCATTGATAGCCGTCACTGCTGTGCCAGTCGTCCAAACTGGGATAAAGTTTGATGTTTCGGTGGCGCGTGAAGGCCCGATATCCTGGGATGTCGACGTCAAAGGAACGAACGCCCAGGGCAAAGAGATCCACCAACTGCTCGCGGGCCCAGGTTTCCACGTCCAGGCCGTCAAAGTGGGCTCCCTCAACGGTTTCCGGGACCCTGGCCGCCAACAGGAAAGGACGGTTGCGCTTGCATTCGAACTCGAGAAGCATGCCGCGGAGATCGCGCATGAACCCGGTGAGGTGGTGGCGCTGCTGCCACTGCTTGCCCGGCGTCAACACCGGACAAGTGCGGGCATAGTCGATTTCAATGCCATCGAAATCGTAGTTTTCAGCCACTTCCCGCAAGATGCTCAACTTGTAATCCCTGACCTCCTGAAAAGAGAAATTCCATACCCCGGACTCCCTCCAGGGCAAGAAAATGAGCCAATCCGGGTGGGCTTCCTTCAGCGAGATCTTTCGGGTGGGTTGCAAGTGGAGATCATTGTCGCCACCATTGATTCGGTAAGAAAAAAAGGCTTCCAGCTTTCGCTTCCTGGTTTCTTCCAGAAAGATGCGGACGGGATCAATGCCCTCATCCAACCATCTTTGGTACCCGGGATGGTTGTAGGTTTGGGAGTAGTGAGGCAGGATTTTACTGGGATAGGGCGCCTGATGGCCCTCTCCCCAGTTCCACCACAAACTGTCGATGTGAGTCGCGTAGTGGTCAATGAAGTCAAACTTGTAGCGCACCAGGTCCTGGATCTCTGGATCGGTAAAGGTTGGATCACCGTGAATGGCGTCACGATTGACGACCACTCTGCGGCGCCGGTGGACGGCATCCAAATGTTGAGGCGAAAGCTTGAATGACACCAGTCAACCTTTCTTGCGGTCAGGGGACGTGTTGGCTTGGCCTTTCCAGTCCGAAGAGGAACCCAATGGTGAAAGGGTTGGCTTGTCCTCCCACGGAGTTTAACTAGACCGGGACGCGGTGGACGTAAAAACACCTTCGCGTGCCAACTACCCGGTGACCAATGCCCCGGACCGCACCTTCAGATTACAACCTCTCTCTATCCGTAGGCAAGGTTTTCGTTCCCCAGGAGTGGCTGCCAAGTGGCGACGGAGAGCGTATCCGGCACAAGGGGCTGGTGGATGGGGTCTCTTCATTCTCCGGAACTTACCCAGTGGGATCGAGCGTTTTTCAGTTTCGAAGGGTGGTGTGGATCTCAGAGCCTTATTTAACGAAACTGACGGCTCTTGTGCTTGGGAGCTAGCGCCGTGCAGACCTGCTTCGGTTCTGGCCTCTATTGGAGCTCCGGGCTGCACGACTTCGGTCGTTGGAGTTGGAGCTCGGGCGGCTGGGAGCAGAGACTCGGGAGGAACTTCGACCGGAGGGTCTGGATGAGACTCGAGGTGACGACCGGCTGTAGCGTGGGGAACTTTGAACTGTTGACCGCGATCGGGTTGCCGGTGGTCGGGAAAAGGATCGTTGCCGGGTACTGGAATCTCGCTGATCAGACCGACGGGTTTGGGACCGGGGACCTCATGCTGCCCGCTCTGGGGTTCTGAGATCTCCGAGAGGGCGAAGTCGTGATGTGGTTTTGTCTCCTGGAGGAAGATCGAGGGACGTAGGAGGGAGCCCCGGACAATCCAGAAGATCTGCCGGAGGTTCCCAATGATGGACTTGGGGAGCGTGGGGCACTTCGAACTGCCGGTCGCGATCGGGTTGCCGGCGGTCGGGAAAAGGATCGTTGCCGGGTACTGGAATCTCGCTGATCAGACCGACGGGTTTGGGACCGGGACCTCATGCTGCCCGCTCTGGGGTTCTGAGATCTCCGAGAGGGCGAAGTCGTGATGCGGTTTTGTCTTCTGGAGGAAGATCGAGGGACGTAGGAGGGAGACCCTGACAATGAGCTTCGCGTGCGGGTGTTGGCGCGAGAGTTATTTCCAAGCGCAAATGACGGAGAACCTCGCCCCGATCGGGAAGCATTGGAACGCGACTTGGCCGAGTTGGGAGTAGACACCCTGGAGGGGACTCTGTTTGTCAAGGTCCTGTCGGTTGCTTGACGACGGTTGAAGCGTCTCCAACTCTGTTTGGAGTTGGCAGGGCTCCCACCCGAAGAGCGAGAAGCGGTACGATCTGGATTGAAGCGACCTCCGGGGTTATGATCCGTGGAGCCGCGCCCCGGACGCGCCTCTGAACTCGAGAGAGAACGGGAGCTGCGGCGGCTTGAGGAGTTCAACGCAGGTTTGATGTCTGGCCTCCTTTGAGTTCGGGAGCTTGCGGCTGAGCGACTCACTTTCGGATGGGTCGAAGATCGAGGATGGGCTCGACCACCTTCCGGGCTGTTAGTTCTACCGTGGGAACGAACTAAATTGGCAATCTCCTGTCGTTGCTGACTGAAGGAGTTTCGGGCGACAGTCCGTTGAGATCGGCGGGTCGAAAAGAAGCTGTTTTGAGTGGTCACGCCACCTCCTTGGGCCAAGCGACCAGCCCTGCGGACGAGTTGCCCCTGGCTGGCGCGATCGGGAACCACCGGGATTCGGCCACGCATGAGGCTGGGCCCGTCGCATCTCGGAGGCCTGCAACGAGCGAGCCTTCAGAGTTTGTCCTCGTGAAAAATCTCGGGCATCGACCAGCGTGACCCCATTGCGGTGGCGCGCATTGCGATAGTGGTTATAAATGTTTACGCGGTTGTTGATTGAGATGGTATTGCGATGCCTGCTGTAGCCACGATGTCGATGGCCATACCAGGGGTAGTAGGGTTCTCCGGGCGCCAGGGGAATCCAGCCGTAGTGGCCAAAATTCAGGCCAAAGCCGACCTGAGGGCCGTAATGGCCGCCGTGGCCGAAAAAAGCCACCAGGGCTGGTCTCCAGTAGTGATGAGAGTAATAGGATCCCGGGTACCAGCCCCAGCCAAAGTGGGCATGATGGAACCAGCGCCCGTAGTGGTAGGGCGCCCAGCCCCAAGGGTCGTAACTCACCCAACTCCAACCGTAGTAGTCCAACCAGATCCAGCGGCCATGCCGGTAGGGCGCCCAACCTGCCTGGACAGCGGGGAACCAACAGCGGCCGTAACGGGGAACGTAGGCCCAGCGGCCATATCCATCGAGATCCTCAACGCCGTAGATGCTCTGGCTCACATAGCGATAAGCATTGGACTCCTTGATCTGCCGATCCCTGCGCACGTTCCAGTGGTCCCATCCGTCCTTGGGATCGGCCTTGGCCACCTGGAATTCAACCCCCTGGTCGGCGCCGCGGATAATCATGCGGCGGCCTTTCTTCAGTTGTTCCTTGCCGTTGGCTGAGGCCACTTCAGCCCTTCCTTTTTGAACGGTAACGATCACCTCGTTGACGCTGACGACCTCGACTCGGTAGCGTCCATTCTTTTCCGGCCGCACGGCCACCAATGGGGTTTCGATGTCAACATCCGCCTCGCCGCCCCGCAACTCACTGTAAGTCACGATCCCGCGCTCGATTTGCAGACGGAAGGATCGATTGCCCAGTGATGCCAGTCTGACCGCAGAATATTCATTGAGGCGCAGCATATTCGAGTAGTCCAGTTGGATCTCGGCCCGGGAGGCCAGACCGGTAGCCAGAATGTCACCCTCCACCAGCGGCATATTGGCTCGGGCCTGAATCGAATCCCCCGACTCTCCTCGCTTCACCGTGACGTCGCCCTTGGCCAGGCTGAGTCGGGCGACACCCAGCGCCGGCCCCTTACCTGGCTGCTGCGCCCATAGAGACTGGCTGAACAGCCCAGCCCACAGGGGAAGAAGAACCAAGATTTGGCGTAGGCTTTTCATGGTTTATTACCTCCCGGTCGTGGCGATACGTTCCATTTGCTGAAAGGGCTGCGCTCGGCGGAAAGGTACGCTTTCTCAGCCATGGTAACTCGATTGGGATTGAATTTCCATGACCAAATCCTCTCCGCCTCAGCGGCTTCCCGACTGGTTGACAGAAAAACAGATCAAATGTGACGGATGAGATGCGAAGAACCTGGAAGCGAGTTGCCTGAAAGTCAATCGGGAGGAACTTCATAAATATTCTTTGTTATCAGTCCTTTTAGACAAGTCGCTGGCCGGGGCTTGATGCCGGAAGTATCGGATGAGTCCAATCGGAAGCCGCTCCCGAAGGGGCTTGGTGAGGCCGGCCAGTGAACATATCAGTCTTTAAATAAGTTGAATCATTAGATAAGTTAGCGTAAGGTTGCGTTTTGTTCTCAAGGCAGTCGTACCGAGTGTTTGAACCTGGAATCTGCGAAGGAGTCTATGGAATGCGTCGTACCGTTCTTTTTCTGCTGATGCCGCTTATCCTGTTTTTGTCAAAACTGTCCGCTCAGGAGGAGGATTGGCCTCAGTTCAGGGGACCGGGGGGGCAGGGGCATGCTTCGGCCCGTGGACTCCCATCGGAGTGGAGCGAAACCGAGAACATTGCCTGGAAGGTTCCGATTCCCGGAAACGGCTGGTCGTCTCCAGTGATTCAGGGTGAGAAGATCTGGTTGACGGCGTCCGCTGATGAAGGGCGCTCGCTGCGAGCCCTCTGTCTTCGAAGGAGCGACGGCGAACTGCTTTACGACCTGGAGGTGTTTCGCCAGCAGGAAGTGGGTCGCATCCACTCCAAGAACAGTCATGCCTCTCCCACTCCCGTCCTCGAAGAGGACAGAATCTACGTCCACTATGGGGCCTTTGGCTCGGCCCTGCCTTCGCAGTGATGGCAAGATTCTGTGGCGGACCCGGTTCAAGTACAATCATCGTCATGGACCAGGCGGCTCTCCCGTCCTTTTCCAGGACGTCATTATCTACAATTGTGACGGAACGGACGTGCAGTTCGTGGCTGCGCTGGATAAATTCACGGGTAAAGAGCGGTGGAAGAAGTTTCGTGAGGGTCGGATGGCTTACTCAACGCCCCTGACCATCCAAGTGGAAGGTAAACCCCAATTGGTCAGCACTGGCGGCGATCGAGTGGTCAGCTATGATCCACTTTCAGGCCAGGAAATCTGGTGGTTGCGGTACGATGGCTTTTCCCTGGTCCCTCGCCCGGTTTACGGGCTGGGGCTGGTCTTCATTATCTCGGGCTACCAGCAACCGGTGCTTTACGCGATCCGCCCCGACGGCCAAGGGGATGTCACCGATAGTCACGTTGCCTGGACCCTGAAGAGAGGGGTGCCGCTGAATCCTTCCCCTCTGTTGGTGGGGGAGGAACTCTACCTGGTCAGTGATCGGGGCATTGCTTCTTGCGTCGATGCCCGGACCGGTAAGCACCACTGGCAGGAAAGGCTGGCAGGAGAGTTCTCCGCTTCGCCCGTGTACGCGGATGAAAAAATCTATCTCCTCAACGAAGAGGGGGAAGTGACGGTCCTGGGATTGGGCACGGAGTTCAAGAAGCTGGCGACGAACCAGTTGCCGGGTCGAACACTGGCCTCGATAGCTGTTCACGGTCGCGCCCTTTACTTGCGCACCGACGGCCACCTCTATCGGATTGAGAAGCCGGCTAGCTAAATCGAATGGTTCCAAGGAGTCGAAAGATGCCCAAACTCCAACTGGAAAGAATGAGGGGAGTCTGGTCGGCGACGCCGACGCCGTTTACGAAAGACTTGAAAGTGGACACGGTGGCCGTCAAGAAGATGGTCGAGCACCACCTTCGCCTGGGTGTGAAAGGTCTTTTCCTGGCCGGTACTTGCGGAGAGGGTCCCTGGATGCCTGATGTGGAGCGACGGAAACTCGTGAGGGCGGTCAGCAGGTTCTCTCAGCAACGACTGATGATTGCGGTGCAGGTCACGGATAACTCGGCGAGTCGGGTCGTCGCCAATATTCGAGCGGCCAAAGCCGATGGAGCCCAGATCGCCGTGGTTGCGCCGCCGCTCTTTTTTCTCAACACAAACCCCCGGACGCTGACCAATCACTACCGCCAGATCCTGAGAGAGAGCGAGTTGCCGGTCGGCATCTATGATCGCGGACGGCACAGCTCGGTGGTCATCCCGGAGTCGGTTCTTGCCGCCATCTATGCCGATAGACGTGTGGTCATGGTCAAGGATAGCTCCTCCGACAATCAGCGGAGGGAAATTGCTTTGGCTGCCCGGCGGAAGCGCCCTCGGTTGCGTCTGCTCAATGGCAATGAGTTTCAGTGTTTAGACTATCTGAGAGCCGGATATGATGGCCTGCTGCTGGGTGGAGGAATCGTCACCGGGCACCTGGTTGCCCAGATGGTTCAAGCGGTCGCCGCCCGCGACTATGCTCGTGCTGAGCGAATTCAGACTCGGACCACGCGTATGCTCTACGCGGTCTACGGTGGCAACCGACTCGCCTGCTGGCTTTCAGGCCTGAAACGACTCTTGGTCGAGTTGGGCGTTTTCCGGACTTGGTCGAACTACCTGGGTTACCCTCTGGAGCGTTCTTGTGTCTGCGACATCAAGCGGATTCTTGCCGAAAACCGAGACGTTTTGCTGCCTTCCTGAGCCGGACAATGCCAAAAGGCGATAGTCCTCGCAGATTTTTGGACTAGCGCGTTGCTGACTCCGGCCTTCAAACACTGCTTCGTCCCTCCACAAGTCTTTCGACCGTTGGCTGCCTTGATCCAGGACCGCCGACAAAAACCCGGTACCCAAGGAGTCTCCCTCGATTTTGATCGGGGCTGGGCGCCCGTGAGCTCGGGAGGTTGGGTTGAAAACCAAGACGACTTGTAGTGTCCGGCGAGGCGCAATCCGAATCGGCGCCGATGTTGGGGGCACCTTTACCGATGTCGTCGTCGTGGACGACCAGGGAAACCTGTCCAGTCATAAAGTTCCATCCACTCCTCCGCACTTTGAACAGGCCGTCATCGCTGCTATTCGGGATTGGCTTGGCTTGACCAGGGCTTCCGGTCGGGAGGTCAGGGAAGTCGCCCATGGCACAACTGTGGCGACGAATGCAGTGCTGGAGCGGCGGGGAGCCAAGACGGCGCTGATCACTACCAGGGGGTTCCGGGACGTTCTGGAACTCCGGCGGATTCGGGTGCCGCTGCTCTATGATTGGTTCTTCGAGAAGCCCAAAGAACTGGTGGAGCGATACTTACGCTTTGAGGTAGCAGAACGCGTCCTGGCCAACGGCGCCGTGCCGGTCCGCTTGCAGGAGTCGGAGTTGTGGGCCCTCAAGGAAAAGCTGGAGCGAGAGGCCGTGCAATCGGTGGCCATCTGTTTTCTCCATGCCTATGCCTACCCCGAACATGAGATCACGGTCGGTCGGTTCCTGCGAAAACATCTCCCCCATATGCCGGTTTCGCTCTCTTCGGAAATACTTCCCGAGCGCAAAGAATACGAGCGCACGGCCACCACCGTAGTCAATGCCTATGTGCGCCCGGTGATGCGAGGCTATCTGAATGCGCTACGGAGGAATCTCAGCCAGATGGGCATCGAGGCGCCATTACTCGTCATGCAGTCGGCAGGTGGTTTGACGCCCCAGGATGACGCTGCCGCACGTCCCGTTTTTGTTCTGGAGTCAGGACCGGCAGCGGGAGTCCTGGCAGCGGCCACCACCGCCGCCAAGGCAGGCCTGGCCAACCTGATTACCTTTGACATGGGAGGCACCACGGCCAAGGCCTCCATGATTGAAGAGGGTCGGCTGGGCTACCATCCAGAATATGAAGTGGGAGCATCATTGTCCACCGGCAGCCGGCTCATGGGTGGCAGCGGAGAGCTCATTCGCGCGCCCAGCCTGGATATTGCCGAAGTGGGAGCGGGTGGGGGTAGTGTTGCCTATCTGGATCGGGCTGGAGGACTCCATGTAGGTCCGCGAAGCGCCGGAGCTCTTCCAGGACCCGCTTGCTACCGGCAAGGCGGAGAAGAGCCGACGGTTACCGACGCCAACCTGGTCTTGGGTTATATTCGGCCCGGCCCGCTGGCCAATGGGAAGGTCCATGTCGATCGGGATGCCGCCCGACGAGCCATTCAGGATCGAATCGCTCGCCCGCTGGGAATGGATCTGCTTGAGGCTGCCGAGGGGATTCACCGCATCGCCAACACCCGAATCATGAAGGCGCTGCGTGAGGTCTCAACCGAGCGGGGACGGGACCCGCGCGAGTTTGCCCTGATGGCTTTTGGAGGTTCCGGCCCGGTCCACGCGGCCGGCTTGGCGGCGGAGCTTTCGGTTCGAAAGGTGATCGTCCCACCGTTGCCGGGATTGTTCAGCGCCTTCGGTTTGCTGTTCTCCAACGTCGAGCATCACGGCGTCCGAAGCTGCCTGCTCTCAGGAGAAACCCTGCATCCCCGCGAACTCGAGGACCTGCGAGAAACGCTGGAGCAGGAGATGCTGACCCGGTTCAGGGGAGAAGGCTATTCTGCCGATCGAGTCGAACTCAGCTACAGTGTGGAGATGCGCTTTCGAGGACAAACTTCGGAAGTCAGGATTCCGCTGCCGGATAAGCCGCTCACGGTAAGAGAGATCGGCGTCCTTTACGAGATCTTTGAGGATGAGCACGAGCGACTCTACGGTCATCGGTCCGCTGCCGGAAACCCGGTCGAAGTGCTTTCCGTGCGCTTGGTGGGGAAGGTAAGTCGGGATCAGACGGACAGCTTTATTAAACCGCTGAAACTGCGGGGTGAGATCGTAGCCAGCCGTTTGGCCTTTTTCGGCCCTGGATGGGGATCGATTGACACTCCGGTAGTTACGCGAACATCGCTCCGCCATGGCGCGACAGGTCCTCTGCTGATCGATGAGTATGACTCGACGATCGTTGTTCCGCCCGCCACCCGGGCCTGGCTGGACGATCATCAAAATATCATCATGGAAGGAGTCGGCTCCAACGAATGACTGAGAATGAAGAGGCGCCCCCAACCGATCCGATAACCTTGGCCATCATGCAACATGCCCTGGCGTCGGCAGCCGACCAGATGGCGCTCAGCCTCTACCGTACGGCCTATTCCACCATTGTTCGAGATTGCCTGGACTTTTCGACCTCCCTGTGTGATGCCCAGGGGAAGATGATTGCCCAGGGGATTACCCTGCCTCACCACGTCGCCTCGGTCCCTTTTGCGATGCGCGCCCTCTTGAACAAATTCGGCGAAGACATCGAACCGGGAGACGTGTTCATTCTCAACGACCCCTTCGATGGAGGCATGCACATTCCCGATATCTTCGTGATCCGTCCTGTCTTTTGGGAAAATCGCCGGGTGGCCTTTGCCGTGAGCACTGCTCATCACGCCGACCTGGGAGGGCGCTTACCCGGCAGCGCCGCCTGTGACAACACGGAGATCTTCCAGGAAGGACTGCGCATCCCCTGGCTCAAACTTTATCGGCGAGGCGAGCCGGACGAGGCCATCTTTGCCCTGCTCGACGCCAACGTGCGGGCGCCGGAAATGACGCTGGGCGATCTGAGAGATCAACTGGCCGCCACCCATATCGGAGCGAACTCGATCCTTCAGCTCATTGAGCGGTACGATTTGGCGACATTCCGGGGCTGCTGTCGAGATCTTTTGACCTACACCGAGCGCCTGGTTCGCTCAGAGGTCGCCTCCTGGCCGGACGGGTGTTCCAGCTTTACCGATTATATGGATAGCGATGGGGTCGGCGGCCCTCCGGTTCGGCTGCAGGTGACCCTTACCATCGAGGGCGACACCCTGACCGCTGATTTTACCGGCACCGACCCCCAGGTCCGGGGCGGCATCAACTGCACGCTCTCCTTTACGACCTCCGTGGTGGCTGTCTGCCTGAGATCTGTGATTCAAGCCGAGATTCCCAACACGGCCGGCATGTTCAAGCCGTTGAAAGTCATTGCCCCGGAGGGCACTGTGGCCAATGCCAGCATGCCTGCCGCTTCTTCCATGCGAGGAATCACAGGATTCCGCCTTTCGGACACCGTGAGGGGAGCCTTGGCCAGGTTGTTGCCGGAACGCGTCTTTGCGGCTGGAGAGGGAGGCAACTCGCTGTTGATTTTCGGGGGAAAACGTCCCGACGGTAAGCCCTATGTGTTTTACGAACTCGTCACCGGAACTTGGGGCGGACGTCCTGACCGGGATGGGAACGACGGTCTGTGTAATCCCTCCAATGTTGCCAGTAACATACCGGTAGAGCAGGCTGAAAGTGAATACCCGGTGTGGGTTGAGCGTTACGGGCTGGTCCGGGACAGTGGCGGGCCGGGCCGGTTTCGCGGAGGCTTGGCCATTGAACGGAAGTGGCGGCTCCTGTCCGGAGAATCGACTCTGTCCATCCGCTCCGATCGGCGAGATCACCGCCCTTATGGACTGAGGGGAGGAAAGCCGGGGACACCGTCGGTGAATCGGCTCGATCGGGCCGGCGGCGCGGAAGCCTTGCCCACCATGATTTCGACATCCATCAAGGCTGGAGAGTCGGTCTATCATCGATTGGCGGGAGGTGGTGGGTGGGGCGATCCCCTGACCAGAGATCCCAAGGCTGTCGTTCGAGATGTCAAGAATGACAAAGTCTCGCCAGGGAAGGCCAGACAGGCTTATGGCGTGGTATTGAATGCGACCAGCGGCCAAGTGGAGCCCCTGGCTACCGAGACCCTGAGAGAGCAAATGCGGAACGAGGTGAAGAAAGGATCTGAAGAATGACTTGTGATTTGCTGGTGAAAAACGGAGAGGTCGTTGATGGCACAGGACAGCCGCCGTTCCGGGCGGATCTGGCCATCAAGGACGGGAGGATTGCGGATGTTGGACTCATGGACCCGATTGAAGGTGTGGCTGTCCTGGATGCCAGCGGTCTGCTGGTGTGTCCGGGAATCATTGACATTCACAGTCACTCCGACTTCACTCTGGTCGTCGATCCCAGAGCCGTGAGTTCGGTGATGCAAGGAGTCACCCTGGAGGTCGTTGGCAACTGTGGTCATGGCTGTGCTCCCATTGTTGACCCGGAACGGGCCCGGTCCAACATCTATGGCTGCCAGGCCGGGGATGAAATTGACTGGCGGACCATGGCTGACTATCTGGAACGATTGGAAGCGGGACAGCCGGCCGTCAACGTTCTCACGCTGGCGCCGAACGGCCTGCTTCGCCTGGCGGTTGCCCAGGACGTCAGCCGGGCCTCCACTCCGGAGGAACGGAGTCGGATGCAGAAGTTGCTGTCTCAGTGCCTGGAAGAGGGAGCGTTCGGCCTCTCGACGGGTCTCGAGTACGGCCCGGAGAAGGCCTGTCCGGAGGAGGAAATTGTTGAGCTTTGCCGATTGGTGGCCCAGGCCGGCGGTTTCTACGCAACCCACACCCGGAATCGGGCGGGTGAGGTGGAAGAAACGATCGCCGAGGCTATTCGAACCAGCCGGGCTTCGGGATCTCCGCTGCAAATCTCCCACATTCAGGTGGTGGCCAGGCTGACCGCTGATGGGCGCAGAGCATACCAGCAGGCCCTGGGGATGGTCGAGGAAGCCCGGCGCCAGGGGCAAGATGTGGGATTCGACATGCATACCCGCTTGTTTGGAACCACCAACCTGAGAACGGCTCTGCCGCCGTGGGCGCTGGAAGGCGGACCGAAAGCCATTGCTGCCCGTTTGCAGGATCCCGCGGTGCGAAGGGAACTCAAGACTTACCGGAGCCACCTTCGTTCACTGGTTCGAGACGATTGGCGGCGGATTCTCATTTTCGAGAGTCGAGCCTACCCGGAATTTTCTGGAAAGAGTCTCTGGGAGATCGGTCGCCAGATGGGTGTCGAGCCTCTCGACGCGGTTTACCATTTGCTGTTGGCGGAAGTCGATGACATCCATCGACTGATGGTGATGGCCTTGACCTATCGCTTGGAAGAGAACCGTCTGGCCTTTGAGCATCCCTCCTGCATGGTGGGATCGGACGCCACCGCCCTGGCCACCGACGGACCTCTCAGGAACCAATCGTTTCACGGAGCCTACACTTGGGCATCCTGGTTTTACCGTCACTTTGTGCGCGACACGGGGACGCTCCGCCCGGAAGAGGCCATTCGACGGCTGACCTCCCTCCCGGCCAGCCGTCTGGGTTTGAAGGACAGAGGCATCATCCAAAAGGGAGCTTGCGCGGACTTGGCGATTTTTGATCCGCAAACCTTCAGCGAGCGAGGGACGACCTACGAACCCAACCAGACCGCTGCCGGGATGGCTCATGTGATCGTGAACGGCGTCGTCACCGTCCGGGACGGTCGGTTGACAAGGAATCGCGGGGGACAGGTCTTGCGGCGGAAATAGAGTCGAAATTCCCCTCTTGGGAGGGGCCAGGGGTGGGTTCTTTCGGGTTGCTGCGGGTTGCGGGTCAATTCCCCTCCCCCGAAGGGGCCAGAGATGGGTGTCGTAATGCTTTGCCGACAGATACTGGGGGGCGAACCTTGCTTCTTGCTCAGACAAGAATGTCTGAGCCACAATTAAGGACCATATGATGGAACACAAGAAAAAGTCATGGTTGAGTTTCGTAGGTCTGGCGCTGCTCCTGTTTGGCGGAACTACTGCGGTGAATGCCCAAACCCCTCGAGAGACCGCCAGAAAAGCCTTGGCCGCTACGGTGCTCCTGGTCATGGAAGACGCCAACAGCCAGCCAATTTCCATGGGCAGCGGATTCTTCGTCGGCAAGGGCCAGGTTGCGACCAACTTCCACGTCGTCGAAGGCGAGGCGCGAGGCGCCGCCAAGCTGGTGGGCCAGAGAAGGACCTACGCCATTGAAGGCATCCTCGCCATGGATGAAAAACACGATCTGGCGATTTTGCAGGTGTCGGCTTCCGGGGTTCGACTGCTTCCCCTCGGCGACAGCGACGCGGTGGAGATTGGCGAGACGGTTTACGTGGCCGGCAACCCGGAGGGGTTGGAAGGCACATTCTCGGACGGCCTCATCAGTGGGGTGCGCAGCGGGGATGCCGACAAACGGCTCCAGATGACCGCCCCGATTTCTCCGGGAAGCAGCGGCGGGCCGGTGCTGAACGGCCGGAGCGAAGTCATCGGTGTTTGAGTGGCGACCTTCCGCGAGGGACAAGATCTCAATTTCGCCATTCCCTCCAACTATCTCAAGGCGCTGCTGGCCCGGTCCGGGACGGGGGCGACGCGTTTGTCGCAGGGCGGACCCTCCATATCTGCCGAGACTTACTTCAGGAGGGACCTTGCGAAGGCAAGCTTAGGAAAACACTTTGCCGCCATCGCCGACTTTGACGCCGTCATCCGCCTCGAATCGGATGATGCCAGAACCTACTACAATCGGGGCCTTGCGAAGGAAAAACTGGGGCAAGACTTTGCCGCCATCGCCGACTTTGATAAGGCTATCCAGCTCAAACCGGATTATGCCACTGTCTACTATTATCGGGGCTTAGTGAAGTACGGTCTGGATCTCAGTCGGTTGGCGAAACGGGATTTTCAAACCGCATTGAGGCTGGCGATGAGGATCTCACAGCCAGAATTGAGTGGCTACTTCGAGTTTTCTACTATCGGGTTCGGGGATTTTGACAGTTGGGAGTAAATTTGGCAGGGGCTTTCGGTAGGTGACGCTGAAGCTGTTGAGCGCTGGATAGATGAAGCAGAGACATGAGAGTGGCGGAGACACCCCCCGAAGATGGGCGCAAGCCCTGAATCTCAAGCAAGCGGGCGCTTTGGCGGTGAAGAAACTAGGAAACCTTTGACGCATGAAGCAGAACGCTATACAATTTTTTGTTTATGAGGTTGATACAAAAAGGGTTACGGGGTCTGGCTGAACAAGATGATGCCCGATGGTTGCCGCAAAACCTTGTCCGTCGTATCCGTCAAATCCTGTCCTACTTGGCGCCTGCTACAGCCCTCAAGACATGAACCGACCCAGCTACCGGCTGCATCCATTGAAAGGCGCCCGGCGCGGTTTCTGGAGCGTTCGAGTGTCCGGTAACTGGCGGATAGTCTTTCGCTTCGAGAACGGCGAAGCGGTGGACGTGGACCTGATCGACTGCCACTAGGAGACTGAAATGATGAACCCGACACACCCTGGCAAAACCGTCCGAATGGCTATTGAGGAAAAGCAGTGGACGGTGACGGAAGCGTCCAAGCGGCTGGGAGTGACTCGAAGCACGCTCTCCCGGTTGCTGAACGGGCACATCGGCATATCCCCTGAGATGGCGATTCGCCTGGAACGGCTGGGCTGGTCTACGGCTGACCACTGGATGAGAGTTCAAGCGGCCTACGACCTGGCGCAAGCAAGGCGGCGGAATGTGGCTTGAGCATGAGGTAGCCAGTGAGGCCGACGCCCCTTCCCCGTGACACCCCCCGAAGATGGGGCGCAAGCCCTGAATCTCAAGAAGGTGGCGCAGCAAGTATGCCTGCCCGTGTCTTATCTTCGGTGGCGATGACCGTCTCTGTATGAACGACTCGATATCCTATCTCGTTATTTTTGAAAAAGGTGCGAACAGTTACGGCGCCTATGCGCTAAACCTGCCCGGCTGTGTCGCAGTAGGCAAGACGATGGGTGAAGCGCACCGATTGATTGCGGAAGCGATCCAATTTCATATCGAAGGTCTGCGAGAAGACGGTTTTGTTGTTCCGCCGCCATCGTCAATGGTAGAGTTTATTGAAGTCCTCGCTGTCTGACCATCGGTTACAGCGGACGGTGCTTTGCGCCGCTAGAGCCGGGGCGTTCGGCGGTGCGGTAGGAAGACACGAATGAGCGTCATTGCCGAGGACATTCAAGCTCACCGGAGTGCTGTGCGGCCTCTTTTTTCAAGTCGCGATGAAAACGAATACGAACTGGCCATTGAGCGGCTGAACGCGCTGATCGACGAAATTGGCGACGATGAGCGACATCCTTTGTATGAACGACTCGATACGCTGGGGACGGCCATCCATGCTTATCATGCTTATGAAGAGAAGTACTACCCGATGCCGAAGTGTACCGGCGAACTTTTTCGTTAGTGCAGTGGCAGGTTGCCGGATGCAAGCCTTGGTTTATTCTTATGAACGGAGAGCCTGTCCTCAGCGTTGTCTTTTTTCGCACTGACGCCGGACGTGAACCCGTGCGGCAATGGCTCAAAAGTCTTGATGCGGCAGATAGAAAGGCGATTGGTGGAGATATAAAACTGGTGCAATTTCGTTGGCCTTTAGGTATGCCTCTCGTTAGGAAAATGGAAACGGATTTATGGGAAGTTCGCAGTAGCCTTAGCAGAGGACGTATTGCACGGGTTTTGTTCGTCGTCGAAGGTAGCGAGATGGCCCTTTTGCATGGCTTCACGAAGAAGTCTCCAAAGACACCACAGAGGGATTTGAATTTGGCACGAAATCGAAGAAATCTATGGCAAAGTAGGAGGTTGTCCCATGAATAGGTATAGCGGTAGCAACTTTGATGATTTTCTCGAGGAAGAGGGCATACTTCAGGAAGTATCAGAACGCGCACAAAAGCGGTTACTGGCCCTGCAAATCGAGGACATCATGAAGGCAACGAACCTGAATGAAACAGAAACAGTGCAATTGAATCATTACCTGTTTGACCCGGAGAATACTTCTATTACTTTGGAGTCCTTGAATCGCCTCCGACAGATGGCAGGTTTAGGGCAGGAGGTTGTCTTGTAACTACCCCGTCGAAACTGAATTTTTTGTCCGAAAGCAGGGGGCTCATGAAAATGAGATTTTTTGTCCCTGAAACAAAGAACGAGACGGAAGCACAGACAGTCTGGGAAGCAACCAAGAAGTTTGCCGAAGAGACTTTGAGATGGGAAGTCTCGGAACGATGCATTTTCAGTATCGCTTATCAACACGATGGTAAGGACTATTATGCAGAGGTTGGAAAGCCAGATCCGCGCATCGGGGAGCTCGTGCTTGTAATCCTTGAGTCAGATACCTACCTTGTATGCACACCGAATCGCGGTGTGCTGCGAGGTATGCCCATCTTGGTAGGTCGAAACGAGGCAAGGAAGATTACGGATTTCTTGGAATACTCTCGGGGCGGTGTGAGCAAAGTCGTTTCGGGTTAATCTCAAACGCGCCGAAGGCTGGTTCAGGATCTTCCTCCGACTCCTTCTCTGCCAGAGAAGAAAGGTAAAATCAACTATTCCCCATAGACTCTTATAGATGTTGCCCAGGCTATAGCCCGGAGAATCGAGGGAGTTCCCGGTAGTTGGCATCCTCTGGTGCTGTAGTAGGATCGGGCTCATCGGCAACCTGCGGGATTCGCACAAGGTTCTGCGCCTGACACGACTTTCCAGGGTGACGGATGCCAGTCAAGAACTCACCTCCGGCGATCCTTTGCGTCGCTCCCACCGGGGCTCGCAAATCCTATCAGGATCATCCGAATCTTCCGATCACACCGGCTGAAGTGGCGCGGACTGCCGCAGAAAGTCTGGAAGCGGGAGCGGCCATGATCCATTTGCACGTCCGAGACAGGAATCTGCGGCACGTTCTGGATGTGGCAGCCTACCGGGCGGCCATCCAGGCGATTCGATCCCAAGTGGGAGGGAAGCTGGTGGTTCAAGTCACCACCGAGTCCTGCGGCCTTTACCGGCCGGAAGATCAAATACGGATGATCGAGGAACTCAAGCCGGAGGCCGTGAGCCTCTCGATCACCGAAATCATCCCCGACCCGACTTTTGAAGCCCGGGCGGCTGAATTCTTCGGCTGGATGTCTGCGGAAAAGATCTTTCCGCAATGGATTGTGTTCAATGTGGATCAGGTTGAATATCTGGCGCAGCTCATTCAACGCGGGGTGGTTCCAACTGAGGTCCCCTGTGTGCTTTATGTGTTGGGACGTTATACCCCGGATCAGATATCCAGACCCTCCGATCTGAATCCTTTTTTGGAGGTCAGTCCCTTTCGGGAGGCCTGGTTCCTGTGTGCGTTCGGGAGGCATGAGGCGGCCTGTGTGGACTACGCTCTGGGTCAAGGCGGGCACGCCCGGATTGGATTCGAGAATAATTGCTTCAGACCCGATGGCCACCAAGCCGCCAGCAATGCTGAATTGGTGAGTCTGGCCGCGAATCATGCCCTCCAACGGGAACGACCTCTGGCAGACGCCGATCAGGCCCGAGAGCTGTTTGCGCGCCGGTGTTAAGATGGATCCGGACCGGTGGAACCGGGTCCGGCAGGTAACCGGACCTGCCAGTGCAGAGTGCGGGCGGGACACCCGCGCTCCCAGGTAAGGGAGGACAGCCATGCCCCATATCGTAGGTGACCGAGTGTATCTCAGGGAATACTTGTTGAGCGACGTCGAGGTTCTCTATCAGTGGCGCACCCTGGACGAGATTGTCTGGTGGACCGGCTCCTATTTGTGGCCCGAGTCTCTGGAGCAGGCTCGAGCCTTCGTGGAGGCTCAAGTCAATAACGTGGATCCGGCCAACCGAAAATTCGCCATCTGCCGTCGGGAAGATCACAAGTACCTGGGGCATATCGGCTATGAACACTTGGACCTCCGCCGGCAGAACACCGAAGTTGGCATTGTGATCGGCGAGGTCACTTCGCTATCTCAGGGTTTGGGTGAGGAGGCCCTTCGGCTGTTCCTGAAAGTCTGCTTTGAAGAATTGAATCTCCACCGGGTCGGTCTGCGAGTCATTCGAGCCAACAAGCGTGGCCGTCGCTGCTATCAGAAGTGTGGGTTCAAGGAAGAAGGAGCCTTGCGGGATTGGCACTACTCCCGAGGCCAGTGGCACGACCTCATCCTCATGGGGATCCTCAAGGATGAATATCAAGCGGCGTCGCAAACCTGATGGGTGATGGAGGCGGCGTCTGGACCGGGAAAGAGGGACATGCCCACATCGGCCTGTCACTTGACCCTCGCAGGGGGAACTACCCATGGAAATGAGGAAGTTGGGAAGGAGTAGCATCGAGGTCAGCCGACTCGGGTTGGGCTGCGCCACCTTTGGACGCGAAATTGATGAAGCCAGCTCTTTCCGGATCATGGATGCCGCTTGGGAAAGAGGCATCACACTTTTCGATACTGCGGAGTCCTACGGGGGCGGCCAGGCCCGTCAGTATCGGCGCGACTGGTTAGGGGTTGACGACGTGCGGGAGGTGAGTGGTGAAATGCACTCCTCGGAGAGAATCCTGGGCCGGTGGCTGAAATCTCGCGGCGTGCGTTCCAAAGTCACGATTCAAACCAAAGTCGCGGCCAACAAAAGTGAAAGCCAGGTGCGCGAGGCTTTGGAGTCCAGCCTGCATCGACTGCAAACTGATTACATTGATCTTTATCTTTTCCATAAGTATGATCCCAACGTCCCGCTGGAAGAAGGACTGGCTGCGCTGGATCAAGGTGAGAAGTCCGGCAAGATCCGCTGCAGCGGGTGCAGTAATTTCTCTGCTGACCAACTCTCGGCAGCTCTCGGACTGCATCGCGAGAAGGGGCTGCCGCGCCTCGAGGTGATTCAACCGATCTACAACTTGGCCTGTCGTGAGATCGAGGACGACCTGCTGCCCTTGTGTCGACAGCAGAAAATTGGCGTCGTGACCTACAGTCCCCTGGGAGCGGGATTTCTCGCCGGCAAGTACACCACCGATCATAGCAGGATTCCGAAAGGAACCCGCTTCGATGTGATTCCCGGGCACGTGGATATCTATTTTCATGAGCGCAGCTTTCGAGTCGTGGAGCGGCTTCGACAGAAGTCAGCCCGGACCGCCCTGTCGATGGTTCAATTGGCCATGGGCTGGGTGTTGCATCGAGAAGGAGTCGATGCCGTGCTGGTGGGGGCCCGTAACCTCGGTCATCTGGAGAACGCTTTGCGCGCCATGCAAATGGACTATCCCGGTGAATGGATAGCAGAAATGGATTCCTGGAATTAGACCGCTGTGAGGAGGCGCCCAGGCGAGACCGCTCCGGGCTTGATGTGCCAGCAGGGATGACCCAACAAAGCCGGACTTGAATCGCAGGCTTGATGGATCCATGAAGAAAGGCGAAACCTCATGAAACGCGTCGGCATTGCTGGATTCCTCCACGAATCCAACACCTTTGCGGTCACACCCACGACCTATAAACACTTTGAGCAAGTCAGTCTGACTCGGGGAAGAGATCTGCTGGAGCGTTGGTCCGGAGGAAAACACGAGCTGAGCGGTTTCCTGGAAGGAGCCACGTCCAACGATCTGGAACCCGTTCCGTTGATGGCAACCTTCGCCATGCCAAGCGGCGCCGTGGTCGCCGAGGCCTTTGAAGCGATAGCGGAACAAACGACCGAGGCCCTGAAGGCAGCGCTGCCCCTGGACGGTCTGTACCTTGGGCTGCACGGGGCCACCGTGTCCGCGGAATTTCCCGATGCGGATGGAGAGATGGCGCGAAGGATGAGGGAAGTCGTGGGACCGGATGTGCCCATTGTCATGACGCTGGACCTTCATGCCAACGTCTCACCCAAAATGGTGACCCATACCGACGCGACCACGATTTATCGTTCCAATCCACACCTGGACCAGAAGACTCGGGGTTTGGAGGCTGCCTCCTTACTGGGTCGAACCCTGAGGGGAGAGATCCAACCGGTTCAAGCCCTGGAATGTCCACCTTTGCTGATCAGTATCGCCAAGCAGTATACCGACGAGGACCCGGCCAAGGGGTTGTATGAAGATCTCGAGTCCGTCTTGGAGTGGCCCGGCATTCTCTCCGCCAGCGTGGCTATGGGGTTTTATTACGCGGACGTCGAGGAAATGGGCGCCGCTTTCCTGGCTGTGGCCGATCGCGACCGGGAGTTGGCTCGCAAAGCGGCGCGCTGGATGGCCCAACGGGCCTGGGACCGTCGAGAGGAATTCCGGGCTGACTTGCCCAGCGCCTCCGAGGCGGTTCGCCTGGCCATGCAGTCCGATAAGTCCCCCATCGTGCTGCTGGATATCGGCGATAACGTGGGTGGCGGCAGCCCGGGAGATTCCACCATCCTACTGGCGGAAATTTTGGCGCAGAAAGCCTCCAATGCGATGGTGGTTCTCTTTGACGCCGAGGCAGTCGCCCGTTGCGTGAAAGCCGGAGTTCGAAACGAGGTGACGCTGACCGCAGGAGGCAAAACGGATCAACAGCATGGTTCGCCGGTTTCGATTCAAGGTAGGGTTCGAATGATCTCCGACGGACTCTTCGAAGAACCGGAAGTGCGGCACGGCGCTTGGGGTTCCTTTGACCAGGGAGTGACTGCTGTTGTGGAAACGCCGGAACAGCACACCGTGATCTTGACCAGCGTGAAAATGGCGCCGGTCAGCTTGGAGCAGGTCAAAAGCCTGGGGGTCAAACCGGAGTCCAAGAAGATCCTGGTGGCTAAAGGAGTGATTGCTCCCAGGGCTGCTTACAATCCGGTTGCGGCCCGAACCCTTTTGGTTGACACACCGGGGGCAACCTGTGTGAATCCGGCTCGTTTCACCTACCACCACCGAAGGCGGCCGCTCTATCCTCTGGAGTTAGACGCTCGATATCCGACAGACTGAACGGTTCGGAACCCCCCAAAAGAGTCTTTGTCAGAAGAGTCCTGGATGGATCGAAGTCCATCGGCCCGGCTTCCTTCAAAACTTCCGCCGTTTCCCGGGTTGGCTGATGCGGTCTTCGGAAGTCCTCTGTTACGAGGTCGCATCGGTTGCCAAGAGGTTTCCGATATTGATAAGGTTAGGACCCTTAATCGGAAAGAAAGACGATCCGGCTTCTGGGTCATCAGGGAGGCCCTGTGAGGTTTGAATCGATGCGCCCCAAACGGTTATTGAAGTCTTGTTCCTCGTCTGTACCCACCCTTCCGGGAAAACTCATACCTCTTGTCGTGATGATCCTGGGTTGTCAGGCGGTTGGCTTACAGCCACTTTCGGTTCGCGCGGAAGATCACTCCGAGCCCCGATTCATTGATTTGTCTCTTCTGGTCTCGACGGAGTTCCCCTGTAGTTGGCCCGGGGCGGGACCAGGGTTTCAGATTAACCATTATCGACGTATCGGCCCCCTCAGTGCGTACAATTCGGACATTCTGTCATTGGACGAAAATGTGGGGACCCAGTTCGATGCGCCAACCCATTCGGTAGCGCCGCCCGATTCGAACAAACCCAATGCCGGACGTTATGGCCTGATATCCGGGGACAAGGTGCCGGCTTGGCAGTTTGTCGGAGAAGCCTGCGTCATTGACAATCGCGAGCTGCTCGACACCGCGCCCAAGGGTCACAGCTCCCTGGTCCGAGCCAAGCACGTGCAGGCTTGGGAAAAACAGTATCGTCCCCTTGGGTTTGGCGACGTCGTGCTTTTCTATAGCGGTTTCAGCGACCGATACTACCGTCCCTTTCCGTCGGGTCGCGGATTCATTGCCGATGCGCTCGAGGCCAGGACTCCAGGCTGGCCGGACCCGGCTCCCCAGTGTATGGAGTATTTGGCTACCCGTAAGGTGATGACGCTGGCTACCGACAGCCCCAGTATGGGGCCCATCCCGGGCGCCATTGCCGAGGAAACTCATTTCGCTGGTCTCAAGCACGGAATGATCTGGACTGAAGGCGCTACCAATCTTGGAAAGCTGCCTTCAACCGGTGCTTTTTACTGCACGGTGGGCCTCAAGCATGCTGGAGGTATCGGCGCGGAGGCCAGAGCCTTTGCGATTGTCGGCCACCCCTTGGCCAGGCAATTGATCGAGTCGGCCCGAAAAAAGAGAGTTGTGGATCTGTCGGTGTTGCTGGCTGACGATTTGCCGGTATGGTGGCCGGGACAGGGAGTCGGCAACAATCGCCATCCCTACCTTCATAGTGTCATTCCCCCCTACTCCATGAACCTCCATCTCATGGACAGCCATACCGGAACGCACTTGGTCCCGCCCGCTTACGCCTTGCCCGGCCCCGGTTTCGACAACCGGAACTATGCCCCGGAGGTTCGGAAGTGGCTGACCGCTTACGAACGGCAGTATGGAAAGCGCGGTACCAGCAAGGTGACCACGGAACAGGTGCCGCTTTCCCAGACTTGTGGATGGGCCCGGGTGATCAACGTGGAGCATCTTGTCGGAACCACGCGGAAGGACCAGTGGCCGGCCTCTCCCGAGATCACGACCAGGGAGATCAAAGAGTATGAGCGACAACAGGGACCTCTCAAGAAAGGGGAAATCGTGATCTTCCGTAGCGGCCATAGCGACCGTTACTTTAAACCCTTTCCGGAGGGCAATGGGTTTATGGCAGATCCGTTGAATGGTCGGAGTGAGGGATGGCCCGCGCCCGGACCGGAGGCCATTTTCTATTTGGCCGAGCGAGGCATCCGTTGTGTCGCCACCGACGGGCCGACTTTGGGGGGTGTGGAACCTCGCCGGGCAGTGATGACCTACTGGGCTCTGGGGAGCCGTGGTTTGGTCGGGGTCGAATCGTTGACCGGCCTTGGGAAAGTCCCGGACCGGGCCTATTTCATTTTTGCGCCAATCAAAATTCGTAACTGTCACGGAGGGCCAGGCAGAGCCCTTGCCTTGCATTGAGGGGTGCAGCGAACAAGGAGTGGATTGCCGGTCCTCCGGGGAGAAGCTGAGAATCAAAGTCAAAGGGGAGGCCTTATGTCCGTGAACGTGGAATGGGTGGGACATGCTTGCTTTCGTGTCTGGCGAGATGGGGGGCCGGTCATCGTCATGGATCCCTATACCCCCGAGACGGTCTATTTGCCGGAAGACGGTTCGACGATTGAGGGCGATACCGTGATCGTGAGCTCGCGGACCGATGAGGGCCCACGGCAACTCCAAGCTGGTTCGAGGGAAGCCGCGAGTCATTGATGCCCTGGAGCTCGTTGAGAAAAACCTCAAAACTGAAATCGATGGCAGTTCGCTGGTAACGGTGGGAGCAGCCGAGTCGCCAATTCATGACAGCGGAAGCCCCAAGGACAACGCACTCTATGCTCTGCAGGTCGGAGGGGTCTGGGTGATGCATATGGGCGATCTTGGCTATGGGCTGCCCCAAGAGGAGTTGACTCCCTTCGAGGGCCGATGCGAGGTTCTCCTCGCCATCGTGGGTCAGTTCAACACCTTGTCTCTGCCGGACCTGGATGCGATGATCGAACACCTCCAGCCCCGATGGATCATTCCCATGCACTACGCTCTGCCTCCCGTGGCCGGTCCCATGCGGCCCTTGAGGGAGTTTCTGGAGCGCCGCCCTCGAGATCCGCTGATTTTCCCCCGGGCGTCGTCGGTCGAGTTTCCCCTCAACCTGCCGGTGCTCGATCGCCCAACCATCGTTGCCCTCGAACCCAGCGGCTACCAACCCAGTGTGAATCTGGACGATTGACTTCAAGAGTAGAATCGCGCAAGGCCCTGTTGTGGACTGGTCGAGAGGAGGTCAGACTTGAAAATTGGCGTCAACTCGCTTTTCTTATTGCCCTTTGACTTCGAAGAGGGACTGGGGTTCGCTCAGAAACAGGGCGTCGAGATGATTGAGATGGCCTGTTTAGGCGAGCCGAGTCGAAAATACTGTGATCCCGAAAAGCTATTGGCTGACAAGGATGCCTTGAAGCGCTGGCAAGAAGCCCTGGAAAACCATGGTTTGACGATCAGCGCTTTCTCGGCCCATGGAAATGGGCTATCGCCTGACCCGGCGGTTGCGAAAGGGTACTCGGAGCATTTCCGGACCATTTGTCGGCTGGCGGAAGCCACGGGTGTCGGGCTCCTGACCCTGAACGCCGGGAGTCCGGCGGGAGCGCCCGGCGATACGAGTCCCTGTTGGGTGGTGGACCCCACCAACGCTCGGAACCGGGCGATCCTGCGTTGGCAATGGGAAGAGCGCGTCATCCCTTTCTGGCGTGAACATGCCCAGGTTGCGGAGGATCATGGCTGCCGCCTGGCTTTTGAGCCCTGGATTGGCGACATTGTGCACACACCCATGACAGTCATGAAATTGCGAGAGACGATTGGTCCGATCGTGGGCTGTAACTTGGATCCCTCCCATCTCTTTGTGCAGCATATTGACGTGCTGGAGACCATCGCCTACCTGGGGGACCTGCTGCTCCACGTGCATGTGAAGGACACCCGCATGGAAAACCGCAACCTGAAGTTGCAAGGACTGCTCGATACCACCCAGACTCCCGCCCATCCCGAGAAGCGGTCATGGACCTTCACCTTGATTGGATGGGGTCACGATCAGAAGTTCTGGCGTGATTTCATCACAACCTTGCGCTTCATCGGGTACGAGGGAGCACTCTCCGTTGAAATGGAGTCCGACTATATGGATGTCAAAGACGGATTGGAGAAGTCCATCGACTTCCTCAGACCTTTGGTGATGGAAGCCCCCCCCAAGAAGGGGACAAGCTGGTGGGAGTTGGCAGGCTTCCATCAGATTGTGGAGGACTAGATGGCCGTGAATATCGAGTGGGTGGGACACGCCTGCTTTCGCATTTGGCGGGATGGAGGGCCGGTCATCGTCACCGATCCATTTTCGCCGACTCGTCTGGGTTTGCCGGACGGACCGGCGATTCAGGGGGATACGGTGGTTGTCAGCTCTCTGGATGACCTGGCGCATGGCAACCCGGGCCTGGTCCACGGCTCGCCCCAAGTGATCAACGCTCTGGACCTGGTTCGACAGGACCTTCGGGGTGAGGTCGATGGTCAGCCGCTGGTGACTCTGGGCGCCGCTGAGTCCCCCTTTCACGACAGCGGCAGTCCCAAGGGCAACGCGCTCTATGCCTTCAAGGTGGAGGATCTGTGGGTGTTGCACCTGGGAGATCTGGGTTATGGGCTCAGCCCGGAGGAACTGGCGGTTTTCGAAGGCAAATGTGATGTTCTTCTGGCCATCGTTGGACAGGCCAATACGCTTTCTCTGGGGGAATTGGCTCCCCTCATCGATCAGTTGCAGCCGCGTTGGATCATACCGATGCACTATCTGCTGTGGTGGCCCAGCAAAATGCGACCCTTGAGCGATTTCCTGAAAAGCCGCCCCCGGGATCCCTTGATCTATACCCGGTCCACCACCGTGCGGCTATCCTCGGAACCTACTGGATTGAAGAGTCCTGCCATCATGGTCCTGGAAGCTTCAGCCGATCCAAGAAGAGGTCGGTGCTGACAAGATCAACATCCATCAAAACGGCTCACTGTTGTCAGAAGAAACCCTGTCGATGGTCACCGATTGATTCGGTGGAACCTAACGATCGTTCCCATAGTAGGAGACAAACATGAAAATTGGATTATTTACCGACGGCCTTCCCGATCTGTCGTTGACTGCCGCCCTCGATTGGGTGGTGGGGCAAGGAATTGAGGCGGTTGAAATCGCCGCCGGCGGTTTCTCCAAAACCGCCCATTGTGACGCGGACAAATTGCTTGGCGATGCCGCGGCTCGGTCCGAGTTCATGGCTGCCGTCGAAAGCCGAGGACTGATTATCAGCGCTTTGAACTGCAACGGCAATCCGGTGGATCCTCACCCGGAAAGAGGCAAAAAGCATGGCGACGATCTCTACAAGACCATTGAGTTGGCTCAAAAGTTGGGTTTGGATACGGTGGTTGCCATGAGCGGTTGCCCTGGAGATCCGAGTGGGACCCCTTATCCCAATTGGGTCGCTCACAGTTTTCAACAGGAGTTTGTGGACCTCCTCCAGTGGCAATGGGACGAAGTCCTGACGCCCTTCTGGAAAAAGGTCGGCCGGTTTGCCGAGGACCGCGGGGTGAAGGTTGCCATCGAGATGCATCCGGGGCAGTCGGTTTACAGTACGCCCGGCCTGCTGCGTTTGCGCGAGATCGCAGGCCCCTGCCTGGGAGCCAACCTGGACCCCAGCCACTTATTTTACCAGGGGATGGACCCAAGTTTGGTGGTTCAGAAACTGGGGCCGGATTTCGTCTTCCACGTTCACGCCAAGGACACCAGGATTGACGGGTACAAAACGGCTCTGAACGGGGGGTTGGACCTGAACCCCATGCACTTGATCTTGGAACGGTCCTGGGGATATCGGACCCTGGGATTCGGCCACGGAGAACTCTGGTGGCGGGAATTTGTCAGTGCCTTACGATCGGTGGGATACGACGGGGTCCTGAGCATTGAGCATGAGGACTCGTTGATGAGTGCCTCGGAAGGCATTATCAAAAGCGTCGAATTCCTCAAGCCTCTCCTGCTGAGGACCATGCCTGAGGAAAATCCTCCCTGGCTGTAGTTATTCCCCTCCTGGGAGGGGTTAGCTAGGGTTCGCTCTCCGGTACACTCCCTAACATAAAAAGGGGGGGTAAATACAAGCTGTCATGAACTCTTTGGGTGTTGGTGTCATCGGCATGGGTTGGATGGGACATACCCATAGTCGGGCCTACCGCCAGCTTCGAGACCGATTCCCGGAACTGGAGGTGGAGGCGCGTCTGGTCTGTTGCGCTGATGCCGTGCCCGAGCGGGCTCGGGAGGGCGCTGCCCGTCACGGGTTTGAAAGCCATACCACCGATTGGCGTGCGTTGCTCCGGAATGATCAGATCACTGCAGTGAGTGTGACCACGCCCAATGACAGTCATCAAGCTATTGTGACTGCGGCGGCCCGAGCGGGTAAGCATGTCCTTTGTGAAAAACCGGTGGGCAAGACACCACAAGAGACGGTGGCGATTCGGACGGTGGTCGAGCAATGTGGAGTGCTGACCCTGGTGGGCTTCAACTATCGTTGGGCGCCGATGGTCCAGTATGCCAGGAAGCTCATCCAGGAGGGCCATCTCGGCAAAATCACCCATTTCCGCAGCCGCTATTTTGAAGGCTATGCTCGCAGCCCGGAGGAGGCGACCTCCTGGCGTTTTGATCAATCCATCTCGGGGACCGGGGTGCTGAACGATATGCTGTCGCACACCACCGACCTGGCCCACTTTCTGGTGGGTCCCATTCGGCGCGTCGTGGCCAACCGAAAGACCTGGATCGACAGCCGCCCGACAGCCCTTCCCGGGGGCCATCCCACCCGGATGCCGGTGACCAACGAGGACTATGTCGGCGGTCTGGTGCAGTTCGAGAACAATGCCCGGGGAAGCTTCGAGGCTTGCCGCATCATCACCGGCCCCCAACAGGAGTTGAAAGTAGAGTTGAACGGTACCGATGGCTCGATCATTTGGGATTTTGAGCGGATGAACGAGTTGCAGGTGTACCTCAATCCCGGACGGGAACCGGTTCGTCAGGGCTACACTCGTCTGTTCAGCAACCCGGAATACCCGTTTCACCGCCACTTCAATCCAGGGCAGGGGACTGGATTGGGATACGAGGACCTGAAAATCATTGAGGCCTCCCGTTTTCTCAAGTCGGTGCTGGAAGGCAAACAAGCCACACCGGGGGTTCGAGAAGCGGCCGATGTGGCCGCCGTTCACGTGGCGGTCGAACGTTCCTGGGAGTCTCAAAGTTGGCAGGAGGTTTGTCCCCTTACGGTTTAACCGGCCACAGGTGATAGCTGCCCGGGTCGAGGTCCATTGGCTACGAGGTCGTCGCGAGCATTTGAAATCAAAACATCGTAGAAGGGCCGTCTGAACTGCGGAGGAAGGAGTGGTGATGACGCACAGCATCGGCATTGGAGTCATCGGCATGGGCTGGGTAGGGACGGTGCATAGCCGCGTCTACGGCCAAGTGTCTGATCGGTTTCGCGAGAAAGGTATCCGGCCCCGTTTGGTCATTTGCGCCGATGAAGTTGAATCTCGTGCACGGGAAGGCCGGGAGCGCTTCGGCTTCGAGCAGTGGACGACCGATTGGAGAGCGGTGATCGACAATGACGCGGTTCAGGCCATCAGCGTTGCCTCACCCAACAACCTGCACCTGGAGATCGTGCGTGTGGCCGCAGAGGCCGGCAAAGACATTTTCTGTGAGAAGCCCGTGGGCATGGGGCCGCGACAAACTGCGGAAATCGAGGGGATTGCCCGCCGGGCGAAGGTCATCACCTGGGTCGGCTACAACTACCGCTGGGCGCCGGTGGTGCAATATGCTCGAAAGCTGATTCAGGAGGGGAAGCTCGGGGAGGTGACGCACTATCGAGGGCGGTTTCTGGTGGGATACGGTAGCGACCCCAACGGAGTCCTTTCCTGGCGGTTCCAGCGGGAATTTTCGGGCAGCGGGACCCTTGGCGATCTCATTTCCCACGTTGCGGACATGGCCCATACGATGGCAGGACCGGTGAAGCGCGTGACCAGCACTTGCAAGACCTTCATCACCGAGCGTCCTCTGGCGGCCAAGGGTTCCGGAACTCACTTTTCGACCGGGTCGGCTGAGGGTCCCAAGGGAGAGGTCACCAACGAAGACTACGTCAGTGCGCTGGTTCAGTTCTCGAATGGAGCTCAAGGGACCTTCGAGGCTTGCCGCGTGATTAAGGGACCCGGCTGTGAGATGGCCTTCGAGCTGAACGGGACCCAAGGCGCCTTGAAGTGGAACTTCGAGCGCATGAATGAGCTGCAACTCTACCTGCCGGACAGCGCTGGCGAGCGCGAGGGCGCCACACGGATTCAAAGTAGTCCGCAACATCCCTCCTATGTGCAATTCTATACCGGGCCGGCCATCAGCATGAGTTACGATGACCTCAAGTTGATCGAGGCGGTGGAGTTCCTTAGCTCGGTGGCCAGCCGGAAACAGGGAGAGCCGGGATTTCGGGAGGCCCTGGCCGTAGCAGAGGTCCAGGAGGCCATGCAGCGTTCGTGGAAATCAGAACGTTGGGAGGACGTCCGAAGTCTTCGTCAGGATTGACTGGGGCCGCTCGCCGACTCAATGACAAGAAATCAAGGACCCATAAGTGTTTAAGGGTAGGGCCTTAATTAAGGAGAGAGCCATGGCGAATAGAAGAGTTCGTTGGGGCCTGCTGAGCACGGCCCGGATCAACGAGCGGCTGATTCCTTGTCTGCAGAAGTCGGAACGAAACGAGCTGGTGGCCGTGGCCAGCCGCAGTCAGGACTCGGCCGCAAGGTATGCCGCGCAACATGACATTCCCAAAGCCTATGGCAGCTATGAGGCATTGCTGGCGGATTCCGCCATCGACGTGGTTTATCTTTCTCTGCCCAATGGGCTGCACACCGAATGGTCCGTCCGGTGCGCCGAGGCGGGGAAGCATGTGCTTTGTGAAAAGCCTCTGGCGCTATCGGTTGAAGAGGTGGATCAACTCTCTGAAGCCGCAAGGCGTTACGGAGTGACGATCCAGGAAGCCACCATGATGCGTTTTCACCCCCAGACATCCTACGTGCGCGACCTGGTGGCCCAGGGTGCCATCGGCCAGGTTCGTATGGGACGCGGTCTCTTCACCTTCACTTTGGAACGCCCCGGAGACATCCGTCTGGACCCCGCCATGGGAGGGGGGTCGGCCTGGGACTTGGGGAGTTACTGCGTCAGCTTCGCCCGGACGGTCCTGCAGGCCGAACCCGTGGAGGCCTTTGCCGTCCAAGCCTCTGGACCGACCGGTATCGACATGAGTTTTTCAGGTCACCTGGTCTTTCCGACAGGCGCTTTCTTCCACTTCTTTTCCAGTTTCGCGGCATTTACTGAGATCGACGCGGACCTGCTCGGCACTCGGGGCCATCTGCATCTGGACCTGCCCTGGGTCAATCGGCTGAATCAGTCCGCAACCGTTCGAGTCGTCCGTGACCATGGGGCCAGAGAAAAGTCCACTTTCAGTGACGGCCTCGGAGGTCGAAAGACCGAGAAGCGGGTTTACACCGGCGTGAATGCCTACCGGGATGAGGTCGAGTCGATGGCTGAGACCGTTTTGGACGGCGCCGCGCCGGTTGTTTCCCTGGACGACAGCCGAGCGAATGTTGCCGCCGTCACGGCGCTCTACCGGTCGGTCCGGGAAGGCAAGCCTGTCGCCGTTTAGGCCATGATCCCATCACCGAACGAGGACCATCCTCTGCGAATCCAACGAGTCGCCATCTTGAGCCCGGGAGACATGGGCCATGCGGTGGGACGGGAACTCAGGGCCAGGGGACTCGAGATCCTGACCTGTCTGTCTGGCCGCAGCGCGCGCACCCGCCGATTGGCTGAAATCGCCGGCTTCAGGAATCTGCCGACACTGGAAACGCTTGTCGAGCAAGCGGATCTCATTCTGTCGATTCTGGTTCCGGGTGCGGCGGTGGCGCTGGCGGAAGCCGTGGCCAAGGCTCTGAGAAGTGTCGGACGTCATCCGATCTTTGCCGACTGTAACGCCATCTCCCCGGAGACGGCGAAGCGGATCGGCATCATCATCTCCGACGCTGACGGACAATATCTGGACGCCTCGATCATAGGTTCTCCTCCCGGCAAAGGCCACCCCCCACGGTTCTATGTTTCCGGACCGAATGGTGGTGTTTTTCGTCAACTCGACGGTCGCGGCATTGCGGTCCAGTTGATCGGCGACGATATTGGCCGGGCCTCGGCCATCAAGATGTGCTATGCCGGGATCACCAAAGGCACCATGGCGCTTCATGCTGCCGTATTGATCAGCGCCGCGGCCTTGGGACTTTCGGAGGAACTCAAGTCGGAGCTTGCCTTCAGCCAAGCGCAGGCGCTCAAGGCCATGGAGCAGGTGAATCGCGTGCCGGCCAAAGCCTTTCGCTGGATTGCCGAGATGGAGGAAATTGCCCGGACGTTTGGGAGTGTGGGCATCACATCGGCCATACATCTGGGCGCCGCCGAGGTTTTCAAGATGATTTCGGAAAGCAACCTGGGCGGTGAGCGGCCTGAGACCATCGATCAGAGCCGAACCCTCTCGCAGACCGTATCCATCCTGGCTGAGAGTTTGAAGCAGCCGAAATAATTGGATGCACCGCTCCCAATGGTCTGACTATTTTGACAAGGGAACTCCATACCAGGGGATCCCCGGATGACCGCACTCGTGAATACAGATAGGGGTTGCCGACCTTCTTGTCAAACAGGGATGAACAGGATATTCAGGATAAAAAAGAATCCCGTTCATCCTGTCCATCCCTGTTGAGACATCTCAAATATCCGAGCCTATCCGAGCCACATCAGGCTGAGCTACTGCTGAGCCGGCGTAGGCCCCATCGCCGCTGCGTTGTCCGGGAGCGGCGCCATCGTTGATCACCCCGTAGGCCAGGAAGGGATTGTTGCCAGAAATCTTTCGGATCTGAACGTAGCCCTGAGTGGTTCCCGGAGCGTAGTTATCCAGGATGCCGTTGATCTGGCGCCAGCCCCGGGCCGGGGCCGTGTCGGTAATAGTGTTGACCAAGATGCCCGTCTCACCATCGTAAAGGTCAAGGCTGAAGACACTGTTGCTGCCATCGACTTCTCCGGTATTGACCAGCGCCAAGTTACTCCGGTTCTCCTCATTCTGCTGGAGGCCGTAGATCCAGGCGCTGTGGGCGAAAGCCGCACCATAGGGAACCGCGTTGTAGAAGAGGCTATACTGACCCCCGCCTCCCGGCGACCCCGTCCGGGCTGCGATCACGATGCCGCTCATGTCGCCCTCAGCCATCGTGGCGAACACCGCCCCGACAAAGACTCCCCTGGTTGGACCAATGCCCTCAACACCCTGCTGACGCCATTCGTTGACGATGTTGGGAATAATCCGTTGCTCCCCGGCCTCAAGCATCGTGGAGAAGTGGGCCGTGTCGTCAGCCCTCTGGACCCCGTCGGCCACAAAGCTGAAATTCGCCCTCTTGGCCGCCTCCGAGAAGTTGGTCACTGTCAGTTCGCTGTTGAAGACTCCCGTTTCGACAATAACGGGCAAGGTCTGACCTGTGGTTCCCACCAGAGAACTTTCGGGGACCGGAAAGACGAAGGACCCATCCGAGTTGACCTGGTCGTTGATGACCCCGTAGGCATAGTAAGCGGCCGTCCCGCTCACCCGCTCCACCTTCACGTAGCCGTTCTCGAAGCCGGCCGTTGCCAGCAGGCCCGAGTATTGATGAAAGCCTCCCGGAGCCAGAGTGACCTCCGGCAAGACCAGGCTCGCCGGCACTGCCGGGTCCCCGGAGAAGACCGTCACTCTCAGGGTGATGTTCCCCTGGCTGGCTTCCCCGGCGTTCTGAACGGCCACGTTGGAGCGATCCATGGCATTCTGACGCAAGCCGGCCAACCAGGCCGGGCCGGTGAGCAGGTTCTCGGCACTCAACCCCACATGGGCCAGACCGGCTCGTCCATCAGGGACCGGCGTTCTGGTCCTCACTGTGACCGCAGCATCCGAGGCGGATGAAAGGTCGGAGAAATCTACCCGCAGCGTCCCTCCCGCGGCGCCCTCCCCGATCGGCACTCCCAGAAAAGTCAGATAGGCGATGGCATCCTCAATCACCCGTTGCTGGCCGGCTCCCAGGGAATCCTCTGCCGTTCCCGAACCGGAGCCGATAGAAGCCGTATAGGTGTAGCGGATGGCTGCCTCCTGGTTGCTCCGATTGGTGAGGGTCAACTCGGAAGTGAAGAAGGAATCCGCCCGGCCCCTCGACCTCAGCACGATGGGCACGAACATCCGGTCGCTGATTCCGCCGTCCGTTACGATGAAGTTGCTGGCGCTCACGGCCGCCCCCCTTGGTGTGACCACGCGGATCGGACCGCTGGTAGCCTCTGGGGGTACGATGGCCTGGAGACTCGTTCTCGATACGACCTCGAACTGTGGAGCGTTGACTCCGTTGAACTCTACAGCAGTGGCGCCGAGGAAATGGGTTCCGGTGAGAGTGACCCGAGTGCCCACCGGCCCACCTGTTGGTGCAAAACCGGCCACCGTCGGAGGAGGCGCCACTGCGGTCATCGCCATGACCTCGTTCGAGAAGTCAGAAGATGCAGTGGTATTGACGGCCCAAACGCGGTAGTGATAGAGAGTGGCCGGCAATAGCCCGTCGTCCGAAAACGTGGTGACGTTGGCGGGTGTGGTTCCGATGTGAACCCAATCAGCCGAGCCATCCAGCCGGCGCTGCACCCTGAAACCCGTCTCGTTGGCGCTGTTGTCCTGCCAAGTCAGGTCGATCCGAGAGGAGGAAATCACCGTTGCCGTCAGGTTGGTGGGTCGCGGCGGCGAAGGAGGTCGCGTTAAGATTCGAATGCGGTGGTTGGAGGAATCGGCGACGTAGAGGTTGCCGGCGGCCGTCCACCGCCACACCTCTGGGAAAGCCTAGCTGCGCTTGGACCGCCGGGGCCGCCGTCCCCGCTGTAGCCGTACTCCCCAGTCCCTGCGACGGTGGTGATGGTCCCCGAGCCATCCACCCGGCGAATGCAGTTGTTGCCGGTATCGGCGATATAGAGGTTGCCGGCGGCGTCCACCACCACGCCCTCGGGCCGGGCTAGCGGGGCCTGGACCGCCGGGCTGCCGTCCCCAACCCCGCGACCGGCGATGGTGTCGATGATCCACTCAGCCCTGGATTGCGGCCAAGCCGCCCCCGCCAGAAGCGTCCCGCTCATGCAGAGCTTGACCAGAAAAGAAAGGGGCTGTGGCATGGATGTTTCTCCTGACACTCCGTCGTTATCGGTGGTTGCAAAGAACTAAATAAGAAGAAGACGGGGGGTGATACACCTTACCGCCACACGCGGTGCCTGACGCCGCCCGGCGGTTCCGGGTACGATGATTCTGAGGGGCGATTTCACAATCGGAGTACACCTTAATCAAGCCCCCAAACTGTCCAAAGAACCAGGACCATTTCACAGGAAGCCAAGTTCCACTCACTCACACTAAGCCCGCCCCGTTGACCTTCCTTAATGTCTGCGCCTTAAAAATCTGCGCCTTAAAAAATGGAACAGAGGGGCAGGATATGTCAAACGAAAAATGACCGGTGAGAAATTAAACGATTAGTAGCCATCCCTGATGTTGGCAAGAAGGACAAGCGGTTGACTTCCAGGGGAATTGCTGAATCCGAAGCTTGGCTCTTTTTGATTACAGCTTCTTCATTCGCTTGTCATGCGGCTATGGGTTTGAAGTTGGGACTGTTGTTGCAGCAACCGTGGGGTGGGTACCGCACATATTTTCGACCGGATGCCTTTTGTTTTTCCTGGATGTCGCGAAATATCGCTTTGAGGTTGTAGCCGAACTGAGCAGCGTGTGTGTCACGTGCTGCTCGGACTTCAGATGCCATGGGGTCATTGGTTGTCATGATCAAGCTCAATTGCGAACGCAAACGGTGTAACGCCTTTGTTGTCCGAGTGAGCGTAAGCGAACGACTTTAACGCCATGTCGGGTAGGACCCAGAGCAACAACAAACTCATCCCAGAGCTGTAGGGAGGCATCAAAGTACCGATGCATGTCCAGTATTTGTACGAACAAGGACTACACCAGGAACTTTTTTCATAACCTTTTCATGCCTTGCGCTCCAATCCATCCTCTTTGAGGTGTTTCAACATGGATGGACAGGATGAACGGGATTCTTTTTTTATCCTGAATATCCTGTTCATTCCTGTTCAACCGCTTGCCGTCTTATCTGGTCGATGCGGTATTCACCCGTGCAGGTCATACGGGATCCCATTGTATGAAGTTCCCAAGGATAAAGATTGTGTCATAATCTGCTACCGAGTTGTGATAGGCGGGATAGGGCTTCTCCGCCCGGAGAGTCTCTATTCTCCAGGGGAATCCATGAACAGCGGCGTATTTTCAATCCCTGATTATGCGGCTCTGGCCGTTTACCTGGTTCTGGTGGTGGCTATTGGGCTCTGGGTCGGCCGGGGCCAGAAGGACACCAAAGAATACTTTCTGGCCAGTCGTTCAATGGGATGGTTTGCGGTCGGCATCTCCACGCTGGCCAGTCTTTACAGCGCCATCACTTATATGGGGGCGCCCGCAGAATACTTTACCTATGGCCTGCCCATGGCCAGCCAAACCCTGTCGATTGTTCTGGTGGTCCCGGTGGTGATGTACGTCTTCATGCCTTTCTACCACCGGCTGCAAGTCTACACGGCCTATGAGTACCTGGAACAGCGCTTCGACCTTTCGGTCCGCACCCTGGCCAGCGGGCTTTTCGTGGTCTGGAGAATCCTCTGGATGGCTACGGCGACCTACGTGCCGGCCCTGGTGCTTCACACCGTGACCGGGATGCCGATGCTGGAAACCATACTGGGAGTCGGCATCGCGGCTACTCTCTATACGGTGGCTGGCGGTATGAGGGCGGTGATCTGGACCGACGTCTGTCAGTTTTTTATTTTGGTTGGAGGGTCGGTTCTGGCCGTTTGGCTCATTGGGAGAGATGCCGGAGGAATGGTCGACGCCTGGAGGATTGCCGAGCAGGGAGGTCGGACAAAGCTGTTCGACTGGTCGCTGGACCCCACCATTCGGGTGACGACCTGGGGGGCCGTGATGAGCTCGCTGGTAGGGCATATTGGGATGTATGGGGCCGACCAGGTCAGTGTGCAGCGATATCTGACGGCCAAATCTCTTCCGGTCATGCAGAAATCCTTCGTCCTGAACATGTGTGCGGGCCTGCTCATGAAAGGGTTCATCATTGCCATCGGGCTGGGGCTCTTCGCGTTCTATGCAACCAACCCGGAACAGTTGCCCGCGTCGATCCAGGGGGATCGGGTATTCCCTTACTTCACGCCACCCAGATGCCCATGGGACTGCGTGGCATGATGATTGCCGCCATACTGGCCGCCGCCATGTCGTCGATCGACTCCGGTTTGAATTCCTGCACCACCTCCCTGATTACCGATTTCTTCAAACGATTCAACTGGAAGCCTCGGTGGATCATGAACTGGGCTCCCGGGGAAACAGCTAATGAGGTTGCCTCTCGGGAATTGAAACTCTCCCGCTGGCTGACGTTGATGTTGGGCGTCGTGGTTACGGTGCTGGCTTGTTTTGTGGGGCGGCTGGGCTCGATCATCGAGATTACCAACAAGTTGGTCAACAGCTTTGCCGGTCCCATGGCCGCTGTCTTTCTGCTCGGGATGCTGACCCGCAAGTGTGAGGCGCGCGGGGCCTTTCGGGGTTTGCTGGTGGGAATCGTGGTCACCAGTTATTTTATCTTGTACCCTACTGTCTCATTCCTTTGGTATGGAACCGTGGGGTTGACGACCACTTTGGTGGTCGGCTACGCCGCGAGCGCCTGGCGTGGGAGTGCCCCGACCGACCGTACCGATCTGGTGTTTCGACTCCCGGGGTTTCGAGAATAGCGGACGGGGGCGCCAGCCCCAGTCCTGAACCGCGGACACTCTCAGGGACAGGCAGGTTCGCAATCCGGTCCCCTGTGGACACTCTATCGGCCTCTCCGTCGGTGTTGACCGAAGTTTCCATGCACGCGCCCCCCTTTTCTTCCTTGGATTACGCTTTCTTGTTTGCCTATCTCCTGGTCATGGTGAGTATTGGCGTCTGGGTCGGCAGAGGACAAAAAGACACCAAGGAGTACTTCTTGGCCGGTCGCTCGATGGGGTGGTTTCCCTTGGGGATTTCCACCATCGCCAGCCTTTACAGCGCCATCAGCTACATGGGGACTCCGTCGGAGTACTCCACTCATGGCGCAAAATTCGCCGTGCAGATGCTGGCCATGTTCCCTTCGGCCGTGGTCGTGATCTATGTGTTCATGCCCTTCTACCACCGGCTGCAGGTCTATACGGCCTATGAGTATCTGGAGAAGCGCTTCAGCGTCACGGTACGGTCTCTGGCGAGTGGCGTTTTCGTCCTTTGGAGGGTGCTTTGGATGGGGACCGCTATTTACGTACCCTCTCTGGTGCTGCACACCGTTACTGGCTTTGCTCTGATAGAAACCATCGTGGCGGTGGGGGTCGTCGCAACCTTGTACACCGTCGTAGGTGGTATGAGAGCCGTGATCTGGACGGATGTCGCCCAGTTTTTTGTGCTTTTTGGCGGGTCGATCCTGGCCCTGTGGGTGGTGAGTTCCGTGGTTGGGGGATTCTCCGGAATCTGGGCCACTGCCGAGGCGGGAGGGAGAACGCGCGTCCTGGATTGGTCCTTGGACCCCACTGTTCGGATCACGACCTGGGGAGCCTTTATCAGCGGCCTGGTGGCTCACTTGGGGACCTATGGAACGGATCAGGTCAGCGTGCAGCGCTACCTTTCGGCCCGTTCGTTGAAAGTCATGCAGCGATCTTTTCTGATGAACATGGGTGGCGGCTTTCCCCTGTCACTGATGATGATATCGATTGGGTTGGGCCTCTATGCTTTTTACCATCTCAATCCCGGCCAACTGCCAGCTACTATTCAAGGAGACCGAGTCTTTCCTTATTTCATCGCCACCCAGATGCCGATGGGATTGCGCGGGATCATGATCGCGGCCATTCTGGCGGCGGCCATGTCGTCGATCGATTCGGGGCTGAACTCGGTGACGACAGCCATTATGAACGATTTCTTCAAGCGATTTGGATGGTCCCTGGCCTGGGTTGCGCGCCTGGTCCGGGGCGGCGGGTCTCTGGAACTGGCTTTCTCGCGCCTGCTCACCTGTGGCTTGGGCGTCCTGGTCACCGTGCTGGCCTGTTATGTGGGGAGATTGGGTTCCATTGTGGAAATTGCCGCCACTATCGTCGACAGCTTTACCGGACCCATGCTGGGAGTGTTTCTTCTGGGAATGCTCACTCGCAAAACGGAGCCCAGGGGCGCTTTCGCGGGTTTGCTCCTAGGCACTCTGGTGACGGCTTACTTCATATTCTTTTCACGGGTGTCGTTTCTCTGGTATGCGCCGATTGGGATGTGCACAACGCTCTTGCTGGGTTGGACAATCAGCCGGACCGTGGGCGGCCGGAGCGAAGCCCCTCGGGAACTGGTGTTTCGGATTTTCCGCTCTCGGGAGTAGTGCGCAAAGGCGGTCAGCACCACGACGTGAGGGTCAAGGCCCTCAGATCCTGTAATGAATTGTGATGAGGCCTGGAGGCGCTCCGTGAGAGGCATGGCAGGTTGGATCGTTAAAAATGCCAACGTAAGATCACCATCCCTTTCAAGCGACCACCCACCCCTGCACCCCTCCGGAGGAGGGGAATCCTCGTTGCGTTCTTTCTTCCGCGAGAGGAGAATTCTCGCAACCGTTGGTGACGCAGCAGGAGGAGAATGACCCGTCACTGAGCAGGTTTCTTAAGGGGTCCTCTGCTGCGCCCCTTCCAGGAGGAGACTCCCGTTTCGTGTTCGCCGCTCCGGTGGAGGGCGCTGCCTTGTGAAGTTCGTCCTTACCAGACCAGGAGAAGAAAGCGACTGGCAAGTTTCTTTCACTGGAGTCCCTGGCGGAAAAGCAGTCCAAGGGAACACCGGCGCCACCGAGGTCCGACACTCATTCCTCCTCCGAGTCGATTCAACCCAATTCCCCTTGTCTGGGGTCAATTCGATGCGATTCCCCTGCCGCCACGGTAGGTTCTACTGGTGGTGGCCGGGGAAGAAGGGTTCCCGGATTTTAGCTGGGATTCGCTCTCCGGCACACTCCCTAACATAAAAGGGGTGGGTTCTTCGACACCGCCTCAGGGTTCATTAGGTAACCGGCCTGAGTTCGTGTAGAATCCCAGCCCAAGTTTAAGCGAGCTTCATGAGCCGAAAACCCCATTTTTGAGGGCCGCATGGACCAACCACTCTTTTCTTTCCTGGATTATTTCCTCATGGCCGCCTACATCGTCCTGGTGGTGGGCGTGGGGATATGGGTCGGCCGCGGGCAACGATCCACCAAAGAATACTTTCTGGCCGGCCGTTCCATGGGCTGGTTTCCCATTGGGATTTCCACCATCGCCAGTCTCTACAGCGCCATCAGCTACATGGGCGGCCCGTCGGAATACCGCAGCTACGATTTACGGATCACGGTGGGGATGCTGTCCATGATCCCCACGGCATTGGTAGTCATGGTTGTCTTTATGCCCTTTTACCACCGACTGCAGGTCTATACGGCCTACGAGTATCTGGAAAAGCGGTTCAACGTGACCGTCCGCGCCTTGACCAGCGCTGTTTTCGTTTTCTGGAGGATTCTGTGGATGGGGACAGCAGTCTATGTGCCTTCTCTGGTTCTGCACACCATCACCGGTTTTCCATTGATTCCGATGATTGTGGCGGTTGGAGTAGTGGCGACGGTGTACACGGTGGTGGGGGGAATGAGAGCCGTGATCTGGACCGATGTGGCTCAGTTTTTTGTGCTCTCGGGAGGGTCGGTGCTGGCGCTGTGGGTGGTGAGTACGCACGCCGGTGGTTTTTCGGGGATCTGGTCGCTGGCAGAGCAGGGAGGCAGGACACAGATTTTTGATTGGTCTCTGGATCTCACCACGCGGATCACTTCCTGGAATACCCTCCTTGGCGGTCTGGTGGCAAACTTGGGCATGTACGGGGCCGATCAGGTCAGTGTTCAACGCTATCTTGCGGCCAAGTCCTTGAAAGGAATGCAGAAGTCATTCATTCTCAATACGGTGGGTGGCTGGTCGATGGGTTTTCTGATGATCGGGATTGGATTGGGACTCTACGCCTTTTACGCCTTACATCCCGGCAACCTGCCGGCGACGATCGGTGGAGACAAGGTCTTTCCCTACTTCATTGCTACCGAGATGCCGCCGGGACTGCGGGGAATAATGATTGCCGCCATCCTGGCAGCCGCCATGTCTTCGATCGACTCCGGTCTCAATTCCTCGACCACGGCTTTGATCACCGATTTCTTCAAGCGCTTTGGCTGGCTGACCGGAGGAAGCCCGGCTTCTTCGTTGGAACAGGCCAAACGAGAGCTGGGCATCTCTCGAGCCCTGACGCTCTTTCTGGGTGTCATCGTCACCGTGTTGGCTTGCTTTGTGGGAGCGTTGGGCACGATCATCGAGATAACCAGTAAATTGGTGAACAGTTTTGCCGGACCCATGTTGGGGATTTTTGTTCTGGGAATGATGACCCGAAAGACGGAGTGGCGAGGGGCTTTCTGGGGCTTGCTGGTAGGGACGGTGGTCACGGGCTACTGCATCCTCGACGATAGTATTTCCTTTCAGTGGTTCGGACCCATCGGGATGACGGTCACGGTCCTGGTGGGCAAGGCCGTCAGTTTCCTGCTGGGCAGTCAAGAGACAAGAAACCCGGACCTGGTTTTTCATTTCTGGCGCTCCCGGCGGGAAGCAACAAGCGCCGAATCGACTGAGGGATGAGGCTTGGCAAAATTCAAAGCCAGGATCAATTCGATCTCTCACGGCGACACAGCTTATGAACCATACTCGGAAATCCAACCTGTCGACTGACGGCGGCATCCCGCCCTGGACCAGAGGCGATTTGCCCCAATCCCCCAGTTTCGGATGGCGGCAAATCACGGCCCTCATTGGTCCCGGGGTGGTCATGGTGGGGGTGTCGATCGGAGCTGGAGAATGGCTCTTCGGGCCGGCCGTGACGGCCCAATATGGGGGAACACTGCTCTGGCTGGGCGGTCTGAGCATCCTCATGCAGTTGTTCTACAACCTGGAAGTGATGCGTTATGCCCTTTACTGCGGGGAGCCGGTGCACGTGGGGTTCTGCCGATCCTGGCCCGGCCGTCGTCTTTGGATTCCCTTCTATGCGATCCTGGAATTTTCGAGCATCTGGCCCTTCATGGCATCCAATGCGGCGGTGCCGTTAGCGGCTGCCCTGTTAGGCCACCTGCCGGGTGCCGGCATGACCAGTTGGCTGGGAATCGATATGTCCGAGGCAGGTCTGGTGAAGGTTCTGGGCTATCTCATTTTCATCTTGGCCTTTGTCCCCCTCATTTTTGGGGGGACGGTTTACAGACTGATCGAGCGTCTCATGACCGCCAAGATGGTCATCGTCCTGGCTTTCCTCACCTTCACCGCGCTGTTCATGGTTTCCGGGCGCAACGTCGGCGAGGTATTCAGTGGGTTCTTTCGGGTGGGAACCGCGCCGTTGCGTGCCGGGACGGTCATCGCCGATGGGCATTTTACCTTGACATCCCAAGAGAGTGGGGCCAGCTACACCATCCGTGGAACTATGGAAAACGGGAGGGCGGTGGTCTTGTCTTTTGCCGTGGATCGGGAGGGGACGTCCCAGACTTTCGGTATGGGAGACCGCGTTCCCGCCGACCTGGAAAATCGGCGAGTGCGTATGGCGGGACGCGCCCGGAGGTTGGCCCGGAGAAAAGGTTTCTACGTGGAGGTGGTGCATGGGGCGGCCATTCTGTCTGCAGAAGGTACGATTGCCGCCGATCGATCCTGGCAACCCACCGCCTTTTATGTGAAACGGGACGGTCTGGTAGATCGCTTTGAGAGCCTGGACGAGCTGCCCCCGGCCTTCGCCGGACGCCTGCGCGAACTGGTGGATCGTCAGGGGTTGGAATTGGTGAGTCTGTTCGGTTACGCTCGCAAGCATGGCCGGCTGCCTTATCTCGAATGGGCCATGTTGGCCGGCCTGGCGGCGATTGCCGGCGCCGGCGGTCTATCCAACAGCCTCTTCTCGAACTATGCCCGTGATAAAGGTTGGGGGATGGGCGCACGAGTAGGCGCCATTCCCAGCGCCGTTGGCGGATTGACCATTAGCCTGTCGCATGTCGGTGAGGTTTTTTCGATCAACCGGGAGTCCCTGGCGCGGTGGAAGGGTTGGATTCGACAGATCAGACGAGACCAGACGATCTGGGTAATCGGAAGCTTTCTGGGCATGGCCCTGCCGTGCATGTTGTCCCTGGAGTTCATCCGCAATGCTCCCATTTCGGGAAACCGGGTGGGCGCCATGGTGGCTGACGGGCTGGCCTCCCGCCACCCGGATTACGGATATCTCTTGTGGCCGCTGACCCTCCTGATCAGTTTCCTGGTTCTGGCTCCCAATCAAATTCACTCGGGAGACAACATTGCCCGGCGTTGGACCGACATCATCTGGACGGTGAGCAGCCGGGCTCGAAGTCTGGGCGGAAACCAAGTCAAGCTCATCTATTACGGAATCCTGGTGGCCTATGGGATTTGGGGCCTCTTCGCTTTGTCCTTGTTCAACCCACTCCAGATTGCCAAGGTGGGTACGGTGCTCATGAACGTGGCCCTGGGGGCCAGCTCTCTGCATGTCCTTTACGTGAATCACACGCTGCTGCCGCCCGAGGTGCGTCCGGGATGGATCACCAGGATCGGCCTCTTCTGCTGCGGCCTCTTCTTCTTGGGAATCACCGTCATCGTGATCCTGAAAGTGTAGGCCTTCACCCGCCAATCGAAGCAATCCCTCGGCTTCATTTGAAGATCAATGGCATTTCAGTTCTGACAGAGGGGAACCGGGAGGAAACATCCGAGTTCAGACTATTCTCTTGGAGACCAGAAGCAGCAGGACGTGAAGAAAAATTCAGATGTTCCTCAGCGCCTCATCGGAGTCACCGAACCGTTCCAGTTCGACACCAAACTTTGTAGCCAGCGCCAAGTACAAACTGGACATCTTGCGGTTGGGGCGATCGAGGTAATCAAGGACGCGGCCGGTTTCCATTTTGCCGCCAGCTCGGCCCAAAAGCACCACCGGCAACTGGGAAGCGTCGTGGTTTCCAGTCAGCATGCTGGAGCAGAAAAGAATGACCGAGTTGTCCAGAAGCGTCCTTTCACCTTCCTGAATCTCATCCAGTCGCCCGGCGACGTAGGCGACCTGCTTGACGAAGTATTGGTTCACTTTCAGCCAGTCGTCGGAATCACCATGTGAGAGCATGTGGTGAATGACGTGATCGATCCCCAGATGGGGAAAGCGAAGCTGCGAGAGATCGTTGTTGAGCTTGAGCGTACAGAAACGGGTGGTGTCGGTCTGGAAGGCCAGGATGAGGATATCGCACATCAACCGCATGTGCTCGTCGATATCCTGAGGAAGTCCGTCGGCAGGGCGCTCGCGGTCCGGCTTCTCCAGAGTGGGTCGCCAACCCTGTAGCATTCGGTTCTTCCCCGCCTGCTCGATTCGCAGTTCGACCTCCCGCACTGAGTTGAGATACTCATCGAACTTGTATCGATCCAAGTAACTGATGCGTCGTCGAAGGCCCCGGGCTTCCTCGCGAATGGCATCCAGAACGCTGGAATCGCTGCTTTCGGCGCTGTCGTCCCGAAAAAGGCGGTCAAAAGCCAGAGCCGGATAGATCTCAAGCGGAGTGGGTGTTGTGGGAGAACTCCAGGAGATGTGGGAGCTGTACAGCATGGAGTAGTTCTTGTGCACACTGGCGATTGATTTTTCGCATCCCAGCACCAGACTGGGCACCTTGGTCTGAGTCCCGAGCCGCTGCGCCAGCAACTGGTCAATGCTGGTGCCGGAACGGATCTTTCCGCCCGGCGCCAGGAGCGCTCCGGAGAGGAGGTTGCCGGTTTGTGAACTGTGGATGTTTCCTTTGAGTGCTTCCGCGTTATAGAGTCCGCGGACGAAGTTCAACTTGTGCTGATAGGGCGACAACGGTTCCAGTACCTTGCCGAACTGCATGGATCGCTCCTCCGTCCGGCCCCACCATTCCCCTTCGAAAAAACCATTGCCGGCGAACAGGCAAGCGAAACGAAGCGGCGGTTGAATGCCAGATCGGGGCTGTCGGGAGACTTGCCCCCGGACCGGTATCGACTCAAACCAGGGTAGTGCCAAGCTCACACCCAGACCGCGTAACATGGCGCGCCGGGTGAGACCGGCATCGCCCTTCTGTTGCGCAGACTCAATGGAATTCATGGTTATTCTCCACTTCCCACATCACGTCCGCGGTGGTTTCGAAACTGTTGACTTTTCACAATGGTAGCAACTGCTGCCGAGAAACGGAAGTCTTCTCTCTCCAGTTCTTGCAGCATCTCGGCAAGGAGAAGTTCGTCAGACACTTCCACTGATCGACCCAGAGCATAACCTAAAAGCTTGCGACAGAAATTTTTCAAAAACTCCTCTTTCCGCTGCTCCAGAAGATAGGTTCGCAGACCGGCGAGATCTTGAAACTCGATCCCTGGCTGGAGGCTGACACCGGTAGCGATGGGGCGACCGGCGAGGTCTTGCGTGCGACGTCGCCCAATGGGATCGAAGGCTTCCAGGGCGAAACCCAGCGGATCAATCTTGTCATGACAGGCGGCGCAGCTAGCCGCGCTGCGGTGTTTTTCGACCATTTGGCGTACCGTCAAGCCGTCGGTTTTTCGTTCGTCATCCGGAAGTTCGGGAACACTCGGTGGAGGCTTGGGCAGGTGATTCCCCAGCAACGTCTCGAAGACCCAGTTACCGCGCAGAACGGGGCTGGTTCTTGAAGCTCCCGACTGTTTACTGAGCACGGCGCCCATCCCCAGAACGCCGCCCCGCCAGTACTCCTTGACCCCCTGGACGCGTCGCCACCGACTTCCCTGCACATTTGGAATACCGTAGTGGTCTGCCAGCTCCTGGTTGAGATAGGTATAATCGGCATCCAGAATATCGATGACTGATCCATCGCTGCGAAAGAGTTCCTCAAAGAACTGGACGGATTCTTCATACATGACGGAACGTCGCTTGGTGAAGGTCGGGAACAAGCGCTCGTTCTTGCCCTCGTATTGGTCGAATTCACGAATACCCAACCACTGCGCTGCGAACTCGACAGCCAGGGTGCGGGTGCGAGCATGCTGGAGCATTCTCCTGGCCTGCTCGACCAACACGTCCGGTTCCCGGATCGACCCTGTCGCGGCAACGCGAAACAGCTCGGCATCGGGCATGGACGACCAGAGGAAGTAGCTGAGCCGGCTGGCCAGCTCCCAACTGGAAACCGGTTGCGGCTTCAGCCCTGCTGCCGGTTGTTCGATTCGGTACAGAAAGTTCGGAGATACCAACACACGAGCCACCACTCTGCGCAGGGCCGGATCATGTTCCTGACCCTGTGCCCTCAGGGAGCGGTACAGATTCAGAAGATCCACTTTCTCCTCGACCACGAGAGGCCTGCGATAGGCGCGCTCGGCAAACCGGAGCAGGGCATCAATGTGTCGGGATTCCGAGGAGTGCAGCTCTTCCAGAAACTGCTCCGCCCGACGTCGAATCGGCTTCTCCCGGGATTCGCGAGAGAATTTTTTGTAGTGCGCTCCGAAATTCCACCAGTCGTCGAAGGAATCGTAGATCGTGAGCGCGTCCTGGCTGATGTAGCGTAGTTCACGCCAGAGTCGACCCAGCTCTCGCTTCTCCTTATCTTCGAGGATGAGTCGGCTTAGAGCGTCATCTTCCCGATGGAACAGAGAAATCGTGATGCCCTCGTCCACGGGAACGATCTGTGTGTAACACATGGCTGGAGGGAACCACTCCCGGAAGGCGGAAAAAGCATCTTGGAACAACGTTCTGGATGCGTCGTTGCGAAGAATAATGGGAAATTTTGCCGGCTCCTGGTTTGCATTGGCCTCCGGATGGGCATCGTTCGCACCCACCGGGGGGATGAGACCTTGCATCGATTGCGGGTTCTCCAAGCCGACCTGGACCTGGACGCTTCCCCCATTGCCCAATTGGGAATCCAGCTCCACCTCCGTCACGAAGTCGCGTGTCTTTGCCAATCTTTTCGGAACAGGCACTCGGATGACCGCAGGGGCCCTGCACAATGAAACTGGCGCTGTCGAGCGGCTGACCGCCCGGGCGCCGGCCAAAAACGACTCCATCCAGCCCGGTCGAAACGGCAAACTTGGCGCCCTTGGGTGTGTCTCCTCTCGAGGACTCACCCTGCCGGCCGGCGGCTACCAGATCAATATCTTTGAGAAAAGGTCCATCCAGAGCCGTGAGATCCGAGTACAGAACCGTGTCGGGATGCTCTTTGGAAGCAGGTGGGCCCGAATCCAGTAGTTCCTCCACTTGCTGGGCAGTCGCCGCCAATTGGTTGCGCAAGGATACATCCGTGAGGCAGTCCAACCACCTGTAGAGTGTCGAACCGGGGACAATGGCGCGTAGCTGATCTGTTTGCGTCGCATCGACTGCATAAAAATGCCAGACGTTCGGATTTCCAAAGGAGTCGGCGTGAGGGTTGCCGTCCAGTACGGAGTCGATGACGTCCTGTTCCAGATTCCATTGGCGTTGCGCGCCCGCCCATTCCCGGATCGTCAAATCAACCCGGGTCAGATCACAGCGGGTGTTTCGGTTCAGGGGTCCGATCAGCAGTGAGATCGCATCCCCCTTGCGTAACGTAAATTTTTGACGGAGTTGGATCGCCGACTTTTCGTTCTCCACAGTACCCGAGGCCAAGATGCGCTGCAGCCCTGGTTGTTGGAGCTTCAGGATCCAGGTAATGCCATTGCCGCAGGTCGTGTGGGTATCTTCCACCAGTGCTTCCACTCGCGCCACCAGATCCTCGGGCGAGCGCCAGGCAACGCCGACAAACTGCTGTTGGGACGGATTCATCACCACAGATCTCGGTGGAACCGTGCCCGGAATCCGCCAGCTCCGATCGCTGGAATTCGCCACGAGATAGGCCGCCTCTTGATAGGGAGACCGCGGCATCCGCGAAGAAGGCATGCGCCAGCCGTTCAGATTGGCTGTTTTCTGGACGTTTTCCATCTTTTCGGCCAAGTGATTGTCCAGGTCCACTTTTTGCGGCTGGATACCCAGATAGTCAGTCCACTGTCGCAGCAGGTCGATTTCCAAACCTTCCTCGACAGCCAGCTCTTCCAGACCGGGTCGGGGTTTTGCGCCGACCAACCGAGCGGCCGCCGCAAGGTACCGTTCGCTACCGGAGAGGGTTTTTCGGATGGTCGTCTCCAGGGTCTCGGTCACCAGCGGCAGATCCTGCAGCAAAATAGGGGATTGGCCACTCGGCCGGGGGGCATCGCCAGGGACCGGTATCGGCTTGCCTTCAAAGCGGGGACGCTTCCACAGCAGGTAGTCTCCTTCACTGCCGTCTCCGGCGTCACCGACCCAGAGGTAGAGTATGGTCTCTTCACCCTCAGTATGGACCTCCATTGGAATCGTGAAACTCTGCTCGGTGACCAAGGGAGTTACCGGCTCCAACCATCGTTTTAGATGGCCGACACTGTTGAACTTCCAAAGTGGTTCGTACCAGCGTTCGATCTCGGCTACCAGTTTGCTGGAGTCCTGTGGGGAGAGTGAGAGCCATTGAGAGCGTAGGTTCTCCAGAAGAAAGGAGTTCCCCCCGATCTCGCCGTTTAGAACATTCCACAGGATCCCCAGGTATTTCCTGGATAGCCCCTTTTTGACTGCCAATTCATCCAATCGGGCCACTACCCTGCCGGCGCCTTGACGAACTTCCATTGCGGCCCGGATGTAGTCTTCCATCGGAGCCTGCCCGTAATCGATGGCCAAGGGTATATCCCCGTACATCCACTCCCGGTGCCGCACTTCGGTATAGCGATCGTAAAAGGAGCGGATGCGCTCCAAGACCTCGTCGGTCCAGTCGCGGCGGGTCGTGTACCTGGAAAACCGAATCCCATCAGGAAGGAGCACGGCATGTCGGGCGATCTTCCTGGCAGCGTCAAGGTACTTCTGGAGCAAGACGGGTGACATGACCAGAGATTCGCCGGTGTTCGTAAATCCCTCCCCGGCGGCGCCGTCAACCGGAAACTCCCGAGCGGGCTCAAGATCAACTCCCAGAAGATCTCGCAACGTGTGTTCGTATTGAGCGTTACTCAGGCGGCGCAGCACGACGCGACCGGGATCCCCAGATCTGGATCGCGCCTCTGCCTCAAGGAAGGCCCGGGCCCAATGGATGATCTGAAGACGCTCCTCCGGAGTAGGCTGAAGCGACGCCTTGGGAGGCATCTCTCCCAACTCAAGCATCTCGATGACGTGGGACCAGACTTGCAGATCCTGACGCACCTCCTCCACACTTGCAAAACGCTCCAGATCCAGTTCGCCGATTTTCCGGGTGCTCGAGTGGCAAATCAGACAATACTGTTTGAGCAGCGGCCGGATGCTTTCGGAATACTCTTCGCCGGCCTGCGCGGGCGCCGAGCCAATCAACAGAAGGACGCTACCAAGAATGCTGTTCCGAACCATCGGATAACCTCTGTTGGTGGAGGAGGGATTAATCCGCCAACCGCAATGGTTTCCACTCGATTGTAAGGAAAGTCTTTGCCAAAGGCCAGAAGGGACTTTGCAGCGTGTCGGCTCGATGAGACGGGCAACCGCGTGATAGCAAAGCTTGGTTGGGGGCTGGTGCCGTCCTGGGCCAAAGGCATCAGGATGGGGCCGCACTTGATCAACGCCCGGGCGGAGACGGTCCACAGCAAGCCGTCATTCGGCTCCGCCTTCCGCTCGCGGCGATGCTTGGTCCCAGCCAACGGCTGGTTCGAGTGGCGCCGGATCGGACAAGGTAGGCAGCCCTACTTTCTGGCGCTCGCGGACGGGTCACCGTTGTCGTTCGCCGCGCTGTGGAAGCTCTGGGATAAGGGAGGAGAATCCGTCGAGAGCTTCACCATCATCACCACGGCGGCCTCGCAGGCGCTTTCCGACGTCTACCATCGACAGCCGGCAATTATCGATCCCGACCGTTTAGCCGATTGGCTTGATCCGGAATGGACACGGACCCGGCTTCTCGATCTGGTGCGTGAACCCTGTGCCGGCTCATACGAAAGGCGCGCCGTCAGCGTCCGGGTGAACCGCGTCGGAAACGGCAACCCGGATATCCTGGAACCCATGTCGGAGAAGCGGCTGAATTGACCAGAAGTGCGGAAAGGGGATGTGCCAGCGGCATCCTCGCCAGGTGCACTGGCCGAACCCCAGCACGGTTTGTCGGTGGCGCCGGGGTAACGCTACTCGCCACCACTCAGTTGGAGCTTCCCGACCCAGTCGATGGATTACGTTGATACACCAATCCTAGAGGCATCCGCGTGATCAACTGCTCTTCTAAACGGACGTGGAACCAATAGGTTCCATCCTCCTCAGCCGCGAATCGAATTGGGGCCCCAATTTCAACACCACGATCAGACCCCTCAAAATTCAGCCGATCTATGGAGCTATCTCAGCCAGTAGCCAACCACGACACCACTGAACCTATTTTTGGGAGGATCCCACATGTGGAACCATTCTAGCTCTTCTATCCCTCTCCGTTTGGAGAGTCTCTGCAACCCATCCTGGACCCTTCTTATCGGCTTCCAGCACGAGAAAAGACCTGAGCGTCGCTACCTGAACACGCCTGCTGTGCATCGCTAGCCAGAATTGGTTGTGATCCGGCCACACTTCGCCATAAGATGGCCATTCGACACCAGGTTTGCGCTCCCCTACTGTTTCTACGAAATCCACCGTCACATCGATCCGCTCAATGGCAGCGGGCGTCTTAAGGACCGCATGGGTGGCCACTTCAATAGTACTGCCTGGCGAAAGTAGCTTCGCTCCCATGGATCCCTCGTCTCCAAAAGGCTGTAGATCGGTGGTGTCCATTATGCGCCTCCTGTGGCCCAGGCGATCGTGAATTGCCCACGTTATATGGAATGCGGTCACAAGTTTGTCCGAAATATTCTGGAACACGCTGATCAAGTCTTTCACGGTTGAACTCGACTCCTGAGTGAAAGTCGTGGACAAATATTTGAGCGGAGCTGGTGTCGTGGGGTGAGCTACGAAATTGATGCTAGGCTGTTCGACGGCCTCTTGTGCAGGTGGTGTCAGAAAGCTCATTCCAACCAGCACAAGAGAAACAGTCAATGCCGACAAAATCTATTTTTTCATGATCATCCTCCTGAGCTCGGTTCGAAACTGGTCTTCAATCACACGAGATGATTCCAGTACGAATGGTGCCCCCAGCGGAGTAGCTAAAGAAAACATGGCTATACGGTGTGCCTCTGCAGTAACACGTGCTGTAATCAGCGTATGGAGGCCACCACCAAGAAGCTGGATCTCCATCCGAGCATGCTGTTATACAACCATAATTCGTATGCGCATCCAGCTCTCCGACCGAGGTCGCCGCTGATAGCAGAGAAGCCAATACAACTAGCGAAACTATTTTAGACATTCTACCCTCCTTGTTAAAGGAGGAGGACAAACGGTTTGGTTTCATGGATTCCTCCCTTCTACCATCGTGGCGGACTGGCCGAGGAGTGCTTCAAGATTTCCCCTCCGCGTTGGTAATTGGAGACCTCTGCATAACGCTATGTTTCGGATCGATGGGTCATCAGAAGGATTTCAGATAGGTCTTCTGTCCCTTTTTCTCTGCTGTTTCGGTCATTTTTATCCTGTTCGGGGCCGATTTTCGCCCTTCAGGCACAGTTACCCCGAGCCATCTGGCTCGGCTACCCCACAACAGCGTTTGCAGGTGCGAAGGGATGTTCCCCAGCTGCCTTGGGTGACAATTATGCAGAGGTCTCAATTGGTAAATGGATCTCATTTGTGAGAATGAGGGCACTTTATTAAAACTAAGGAAACTCTGATTTATTCCTCACTTATGAGATCATAGAATACCTCAAACAAGAGAAATAGGAGGAATGATTGGTATGCGTCAAAACACCTTGGCCGAAGCCGGATTCCAACGCTATAGCAAGCGGACCCACCGAGAGCGATTTCTGGAAGAGAGGGAGCGAGTGGTTCCCTGGGAGGCGCTTCAGGCCCTGATAGAACCGGTGTACTACAGCCAGCGCCGGGGGGCGGGGCGTCGGCCAGTGGGGTTGGAGCGGATGCTTCGAATCCACTGCCTCCAGCACTGGTTCAACTTGTCGGACCCTGGGGTGGAGGAAGCGCTGTATGATTCCAAGGCCCTGCGGCGTTTTGTGGGCATCGACCTGGGGCGGGAGCCAGCCCCGGATGAGACCACGATCGGCAAATTTCGTCACTGGCTGGAGGCCAAGGGGCTGGGAGAGGCGATCTTCCAGAGAGTGGGGGAACCCTTGAAGGCCCAAGGACTGAGAGTCAGCGGGGGGACCATTGTGGATGTGACCATTATCCAGGCGCCCCGTTCGACCAGGAACCGGGAGAGGAGGCCTGATCCTGAGATGCGGCAGACGAAGAAGGGGAATCAGTGGTATTTCGGGATGAAGGCTCATATCGGAGTGGACGCCAAGACCAAGCTGATCCACTCGGTGGCCACCACCTCGGCCAACGTGCATGACTCGCAGAAGCTCCCCGAATTGCTGCACGGAGGGGAGCGGGAGGTGTGGGGGGACTCGGCCTACCAGGGACAGGGGGAGGTAATCGGTCAGGTGGCCCCGCAGGCTCGGGATTTGACTCAGGAGAAGGGCTGGCGGCATCATCGGTTGAGCCAAGCCCAAAGAGAGCGCAATCAGACCCGATCCAAGGTGCGGGCCAAGGTCGAGCATCCGTTTCAGGTGATGAAAGGGGTCTTCGGCTTCCGCAAGGTGCGTTATCGGGGCTTGGTCAAGAACACCCATCGGGTTCAGGTCACCTGCGCCCTGGTGAATCTGTTCCTGGCAAGGAGGTCCTTGTTATTGAGGCTGGCGTAGGGGGAGAAGTGCGTCCAAGGGTCGGGCGCCCCCCCGAAAAAGCTCGCCTGAAGGACCCCAAAATCTCCTTCGGTGTCTGAAAGAGTCTCTCCCTTGGGGTCATCACTCCCCCTGTTCGTTGAAAAGAGTTCAAATGGCCCCATAGATCAGACCTTCCCTAACAACGTAGATGTTTGTGTCAAGAGAGAAAACACGAGGACTTCCCCCATTTTTTCGAGGTCATGAGAACAAGGGACTAGAGGTTTCGTCCGTATTTTTCAGTTTCCCGGCATCAATCCCCAACTCGTTGTGCTCCTGCGACCCCGAGCCGGCACCAGGATCAAACCTGCTGATAATCCTCTCGGACTTCGAAGCGCATCACGCTGTCAGTCATCCAACAGTCCTTGAAGGGAACCTCGGTCTGCTTGGACAATTGGAAGCGGTAACCCACTGGGCCGCCTTCTCTCGCAATCAGGATCACCGTCTGAAAGGCTTGATGGCCATCTTGCTTGAGTTTACCATAGCGCGCCCCCCGATGATTCAGCATGGGACGATAAGCAGGATTGTGCACCATTTCGATAAACCGCTGGAGCGGACCGGTGACTTTCTTGTTGGCTGGAGAGGCAAACCGGAAGGTAATTTCGATCCCGGCGTCCGAGTAGGGCCGGTCATTGTCGCCTAAGGCCTCGATTTGGAGGCGCACCACTTCCTCCGGCAAGTAGCCGGGGCCGGGGGCGCAGGGGTCTCTTCTCTCCCAGCGTTTCCCTGGCAGCTTGTAAACCGTTTGAAAGAAAACGGTGGCCCGAGGGGCTTAGCACCCACCAAGTCAGGGCTACCCCGGCCGCAAAAAAGACCAGGACACCAACCGCCCGCTTGTCGCACATCATGGAATCGAATCGCCTGGTTTCAGAAAGGCCTTGGAGCTGATTGCAAAACGCTACCGTCGTCCTGGGACAAGCCTCAAGTATAGCGCCTCCGGCAGTGGCTTGCACGACTTTCCCCGAATTGGTGTGCCCGGACCATCGGGCCCTTGAGGGTACCGGGAACTGTTGCCGATAGCTTCGTGTCCTGGTGGTTTACCTTCCCAACGCTCGGATTCAAGAAGTGGAAAGATTCCGGTAATCTTGCCTCCTAGTCCTTCAGCATTGTGTCTTTCAGACCCTCGGCAATCAAGTGCTTTGTTACAAGCCCGCCCTTTGATAGAAATAGATCCAGCCAAATCCCTTTTTGACAACCCTTCAAGGAGGCCTTGATGAAAAGACGTGATTTCGTAAGAACCGCCCTGGCCGCGAGTCTGGCTCCAAGCGCACTGGCCTTACCCGCCACGGCCAAGCCCTCGCGCCCGCAATCCGCGGCCGCTCAGAAAAAATCGCGCATCATGTTCTACCACGACAGCCGCCATCCCCTCATGTACATGTATGAACCTCCCATTCAGAAACAAGAGGTGGAAGCTGCCGTCGACGAGCTGGTAGAAACCTCTGTGGAAGCACTCATGTTTTGTTTGGGAGACGGTCGCACCGTTTTTCACGACACCCAGGTGGGAGAGGTCCTGGGCCACCACGTCAAAAAGTGGCCCCATGTGGTTTTCCAGCGAGCCCACCAGAATGCAGCCGCATTGATGGAGGCCGGCTTGGACCAGTTGCAAGTTCTCTGCCAGCGTGCCCACGAGAAAGGGATGCTGCTCTACCCCACCCTGCTGGTCAACCAGGGGCGGCGCGGAACCCGGGATGAGGATGTACGCAGCTCCATTTTCCGCTTCGACAACCAACACCTGGAGATTGGAGCTGGCGGCGATCTCGACCCCGAGTTCCCCGGACTCACCTCTCTGGACTTCAAGCACCCGGAGGTTCGGGAGGAGCGGTTTGCCCTGATTGAGGAAGTTCTCAAGAACTATCCTGTCGATGGATTTGAGCTCATGCTGGCCTACCAAAGCCCCTCGCCTCATTTCTTCCATCCCAATGAAGTTGAGGCCGGCCGGCCGATCATGACCGAGTGGATCAAGAAGATCTACGAAACCTTAAAAGAAACAGGGCCGGATCGCGAGCTGGCCATCCGTGTACCGGGCAACCTCAAAACCTGTCATTCGCTGGGTCTGGATGTGCGGGAGTGGATCAGACAGGGGATCGTGGACGTACTCATTGGTGAAACCTACGGGGTTTACTGGGGCAGAGTGGATCATACAGCCGACTACCGGCCTCTGCTCAATGCAGTCAAAGGCACCGAGACGCGAATTTTTGCCGTGCTCAACAGCATGGTCGACTCCGATCGGCTCTCCAACGGATCCATCGAAGCCATCAGGGCGGCGGCCTGCAACTACTGGGATCAAGGTGTTCACGGCATCTACCTGAACCAGTGGTTTCAAGGAGCCAATTGGCCCTATCGCGCCCTCTTCTACGAACAGCTCCGGGAAATCCCTCATCCGGACATCATGGCCCCGAAAGACAAACTCTATCTCATCCCGACTGCAGGCAGCTACCAGTCCCCACCCTGGGAACCCAGGATGCCGTTGCCCCACAAGTTGGAAGAACACAAGTCACTTCACTTGGAACTGACCATCAGTGACGACCTGCCTTTTTGGAATCGGGTCGGCCGGGTCCATGAAGTGCTGCTTCGGTTTCGCGTCATGAACACCAATCAACTGGATCGACTCGTCTTTCGTCTGAACGGTCAGACCCTGCCCAATTCGGCGTTGCGAAAAATCAACCAGATGTATCGTATGAGCACACCCAACCGCGGTTCGGGATTCGGCTACTGGTTTGTCTATCACCTCGATCAAGCCTTGTGGCCACGAAAGGGGAAGAACGTCATTGAGGTCAGGCTGGAGCATCGAGATCCTACCGTCATCCCGAAAATCCTGCTGCATGACGTAGAAATGGAAATCCGCTACCTGATGGGCAAGAACTATCACCGCCATGAGGACCCGGACCTGGGTCCCAGCCTGCCCTTACGAGACAGAGTGATGAGCCGCTCCTAGAATCGATCCTGCCGGGCGGCATCGACAATGCCGGGGCAGCGCCATTTGATACCGTTATGATATCATTACGACATCAATAAGAAGGACGGCGGTCATCACGCCACACATAGCGCTTCGGGGGATACCCGACTCCTTGCATCGAGAACTCAAAGCAGCCGCGGAGCGAAATCACCGCAGCCTGAACGGAGAGATCCTGGCGAGGTTAGCAGACTCAGTGCGCCCCGACCCAATCGACGCCCGGGCGCTTCTGCATCGGATCCGACAGCGGCAAGAAGATCTTGGAGCGGTGGATCTCAGTGAGGCGGCACTGCAAGAGATGAGAAACTCCGAGCGCCCGTGATCGTTGTCGATACCCATGTGATGGTCCGGCTCCTGGTGGGCGGTGAAGGTGGCGCCGAAGCGGGGCGATTGTTCGAGCAGGATACCGAGTGGGCTGCGCCTGGAATCCTGATGAGCGAGTTGCAGAATGTCTTGATCGGGTTTGTGCGCCGTGGTGTCATGACGCCGGAGCAGGCCACTGCTATGAGCGATGACGCCACGGTGGTGCTGGGAAGCCGCATTGCCAATCCGTCGGGACCCCAGGTGATCGCGGTCGCGTTGGAGTGCAGGCTCAGTGCCTACGACGCCGAGTTCGTCGCGCTCGCTCGGACGCTGGGTGTTCCTCTGGCGACCTCGGACAAGGCGATTCTGCGAAGTGCCGAAGACGTTGCGGCGCCGTTGGCAGCGCTCTTGCGCTAGTCCGGGACGCCCCCCAGTCACTCCAACTCTTCCGGGATTTGCCCAGAGAAACGAGGGGCGATCTCTTTAAATGATTAAAAATAGGAAAGTCGGTCGATTTTGGAAGCGCAACGGTTCGATTTTGGAGAAAATGGGGAAACTCCCGGTCGAGCCCAACACCATCGCAGGGGTCGGGAGCGGTTTCATCCGGCCAGGAACTCGAATCCATCCCGTCGTTGAAGAGGTCGATTTCATGAGACGAAAAACGCAGGTCTGCACCCAGCTCGTTATCGCTCTACTCTCTTGTGCCTGTTCTCCGGACCCCGGGGAAAACCGGAGAGCGGCGTCAGAAGCCGACCCGATTCCTTGCTTTCTGATTTCCGATTCCATCGAAATCGACGGGCGTCTGGGCGAACCGGCCTGGACGCAAGCCCCAGTGATCCCGCTACGGTTCGACGCGCAGGGGCGGCCCGTCAGCCCAGTCCGGGCCAACGCCAGGTTTCTCTGGAACGGGGACGATCTTTATGTGGCGATCACAGCCCAGGATCGAGACATCACTTCTACTTTGAGTGGCCGGGATTCGAGACTGTGGGAGGAGGACGTGCTGGAGCTTTTCATCAAACCCCTGGAATCCTCTTCCGTCTACTACGAGTTTGAATTCAGTCCCACCAACCAGATCTTCGACGCTTACTGGATCAAGCGTGGCAGCCCTCTCGACCAAGCGACCCCCTGGAATAGTCAACTCCGGGTCGCGGTCGAGGTGGACGGCACCCTCAATCGACCGGAGGATAACGACCGGGGCTGGACCGTTGAACTGGCCATCCCCCTTTCCGACCTTCATCACGCCGGCAACTCGCTCCCTCAGCCGGGAGCAGTCTGGAAAGCGGCGGCCTGTCGTTATGACTACGACCAGCGCTGGAAACACCCCAAGAATACGGCAACAGCCCCTGTGTCCGACCGTGGCGGCTTCCACGAGTACGAGGTCTACGGCTTCTTGAAATTCGAGGGACCGAGGCCCGCGGAAACACAACCATGACCAGGACTACCCTCATCGCAGGGTGCTTTGGGTTGGGCCTGCTGCTGGCGGCCGGCTCGGATCAAGGTTCCCCTCAGCCCTGGATTCACCATTCCAGTTTTGAAGATTTCTCGCGGGGGACACTGGTCGACGGAGGCTCCAATCTCTACATCAGCCGGGCGGGAACCCTCGAGATGATTCATCGCTGGGACTTGAACAACGATGGTTTCCTGGATCTGTTCGTGGGGCAGGATCACAACCAGGTTGAGAGCGAGGACGTCCTCATCTACTGGGGGGACGGCAGGGATTCCGCTCCATCCTCCCCGACCTGCCCAAGCAACAGCCTTTGGGAAAGCTGCTCAGCGAGATTCGTAAACGGGAGGCATTTGTGAGCCGACTTCCCAGCGACGGCGGCGGGCGCTCCCTGCTGGCCGATCTCAATCAAGATAACTACCCGGATCTGGTCTTCTGCAACTTCATTCATAACTACTCGGTGGAGACCAACGTCATGATCTACTGGGGAGCCGAGGAGGGTTATCGGCCGGACCGGCGAACGCTGCTACCCACTCTGCTGGGGAGTGCGGTGGCGGCGGCCGACTTCAATCGCGATGGCTTTGTGGACTTGGCCATTTCGAACCACGGCATCGAGGGTTGGAAAAGATTCGGGACCGATCAGCACCTGGAATCCTACATTTACTGGAACGGGCCTACCGGATTCAGCAGCGAGCGGAGAGATGAAGTGCCGTCGGTCAGCGCGCTGGATGTGGCCTCCGAAGATCTCAACCATGACGGCTTCCCGGAGCTTCTGTTCGTGAACAACAACGATCAGGAGAAAAGTATCTACCTGTATTGGGGCGGTCCCGGCGGCTTTTCCGAAGAGCGACGAGACGAGAAAAAGGGTGGGGATCCTATCGGGTTGCACTTGGCAGACCTCGACCGGGACGGCGCTCCGGATCTCGTGGTCACCCACCGCGACAACCGGGCCGAACTCTTCAAAGGCAGTTCCCAAGGCTTCCAGGAGAATCCCTGGGCAGAGGTGCCAACTTCAGGAGCCAGTCAATGTCGAGTCGCCGAATTGAACCGGGACGGCTACCCCGATCTGATCCTGGCCAATGGAGGTGGCGAACCGTCCACCATTTATTGGGGAAGCGCCGCGGGATTCAAGACCCGGCGACGCACCGACCTGCCGACGCTGGATGCCAGTGACGTGGTCGCCACCGACTTTAATCGGGATGGCTGGATCGACCTCGCCTTCGCCAACCAAGGCGACGAGCAAACCTATGATGTCCCTTCCTATATTTATTGGAACGGCCCGTTGGGCTTCGACGCTGCCCACCGCAGTGAATTGCAAGGCTTCGGTCCCGTCAGTCTCCAGGCCGCCGACTTGAACCGGGACGGATGGGACGATCTGGTGTTGGTCAACCGCAACAGCGGCTCTCGCGCCGCCATCGACTCCTTGATCTACTGGGGAAACCCTCGACACCATTACTCCCCCGCTTCCATGTCGACGGTGCCGGGCGCGATTGGCGCCGTGCCGGCCATCGCCGACCTGAATCAGGACGGCCGCGTGGACATCGCATTTCCCAACGGCTGGATCTACTGGGGGAGCGTCGAAGGCTACACCGCCCAACGACGGCAGGAACTGAACGTCAAGGAGGGACACGGGGCCTCGGTAGCCGATCTGAATCGAGATGGCTATTTGGACCTGGTCATTCCAGTCGGCGCCTCGTTCGGCGCAGGAGTTCCGTCTCGGGGCATCGTTTTGTGGGGCGGGGCCAGCGGGTTCCACTCCGAGCAACGAATCGAGCTGAGCCTGAACACCAGTATGAGTCAGAGCGCCAACATCGCCGACTTCAACAAGGATGGTTTTCTGGATCTGATCTTTCCTGACGTGGACCGCGAGAACCTGGACATCTTCTGGGGAAGTTCCAGTGGCGACTTCGGCCGCGACAACCACAGCCTGCTCAAGATCCATTCGGCATCGACCGTTGAGATTGCCGACCTCAATGCAGACGGCTGGCTGGACCTGATCCTGGGTGGTGTCTACGACATGGCAAGGCATGGCCGACCCATGCGCCATGCCACTCTCTTATGGGGAGGTCTGAAAGGGTTCGACCTTTCCCGCAGCTTGAGACTGGAAGCCTACGAGTCGGAAGAACAGTCCGTGGCCGACCTCAATAAAGACGGCTATCTCGACATCGTCATGACCAACTATCACGGATACACCACCCGCTCGCTGCCATGCTTCATCTATTGGGGAGGCCCCGACGGCTACAGCCAGTCCCGAAGGACCGGCTTGCCCGGAGAATCGACCCTGGCCCTTACGGTGGCTGATCTGAATCAGGACGGTTGGATGGATATTGTCCCCTTCAACCATTTGCGCCGAGGCGACCATGGGGTTGGAACCTATATTTTCTGGGGATCTTCAGAAGGTTACTCCTTCTTGAGACGCCATTGGATACAGACCTTCGGACCGCACTTCAGCGTCCGCCATGACGTCGGGAATATCTACCATCGAAGACTGGAGGAAGCATACTGCTCACCCGTGCTGAGGGTGCCTCCCGGAAAGAGGCCCTCCCGAATCACTTGGCAGGCTCGAACACCCCACGGTACGGCAGTCAAGTTTCAACTGCGAAGCGGGTCAACGCCCGAGGAACTGGGAACCGCTGACTGGGAAGGGCCTGGCGGCAGCGGCACTGACTACGATCAACCCTCAACCCTTCCTGCTTCTCCGGCAGGCCACGGCTGGTTTCAGTACCGGGCTGTCCTCACCACGCCTGACGGGGGAAGCACTCCGGTGCTCGAGCAGGTTGAGATCCAGGTCGGTGATCGGTGAAATCTTCTGAGAATCAGCCCTCGACGGCGACCCTGGGGCTACTGTAACCAGCGAATGGTTTTATGTTGTGACTGTCTCATCTCCCCTTGGCCGGAACCAAGCTCCGGTTCCCCGGAGCGAAGCGATCATTCACCCCCGCCCGGCCACGCAGAACCTGAAGGCAATAAGGATTGAGACCCACACCCGGCAGTTGTAAACTATCGGTCTCCAAAACCGGAGCAGCGATTTCCGTGCCCTAGTCAACAGAAAGGATGGATTCGTGAACGCACTCCAATATGCCAAAGACATCATTGCCTTCGACACGACCAGCAGCCTCAGCAATATGGCCCTGACCGACTATCTGGAAGATCGCCTCACGCACATGGGCTTTCGCACCGAGCGCCTGGAATATGACGATGAAAACCATGTCCGCAAGGCCAGCGTGGTGGGGAAAAAAGGGGACGGACGGGGCGGAATGGCCTATTTTGGACACACCGACGTCGTCCCGGCCATCAACTGGTTTACTCAGGAACACGGACCGTTTACCCCGGCCGTTCAAGGAGAAAAACTCTATGGACGGGGTAGCTGCGACATGAAGGGATCGGTGGCCAGCATGCTGGCTGCCGCGGAGCGATTCGACACTTCCGAATTGAAACAACCCATCTACATGGCTTGCACAGCGGACGAAGAAATCGGTTATGGAGGCGCCATCCAAGTCAAAGAAAGCTCTGTACTCTATCGGGAGATGGTCGAAGCACAGACCAAGACCATCGTGGGGGAACCTACTCTGTTGGATGTGGTCTATGCCCACAAGGGCGGATGTTCTTTCGAGGCCACAGCGCGGGGAGAATCGGCCCCACTCCAGTACCAAGGTCGGGCTGAACGCCAATTGGATCATGATCCCCTTCCTGGTCAAGATGAAGGAGCTCTATGAAGAGACTCAGAACAATCCGGAGTGGCAGGACCCGGAATTCGACCCTCCGACCCTGGGCGGCAACATCGGCATTGAAGACTATCCCAAAGCCATGAATGTCAAAAAACCCGTCAGCATCTGCCGCATTGGCTTTCGGCCGATGCCCAGCACCAAAACCGATCGGCTGATTGAGCGAGTGACCCAGGCAGCCCGGGAATGCGGGATGGAGCTGATCGTCGACCGGGGGCATGAAGCCTTCCACGTCGACCCGCAGTCTTCCTTCATCCAAGAGGTTTTAGAGGTCACGGGGAGGGAAGCAGCTCACACGGTGGGCTACGGGAGCGAAGCCTCGGTCTACACCGATCTCAAGAACCGGGTCCTGATCGGACCGGGGGACGTCGAGCAGGCTCACACCTTTGACGAGTGGATTTCCGTGGAGCAGCTTCACCAAGGTGCGGATACCTACTCCGAATTCATCCGCACCTGGTGTTGCTAGTGCAGTGTTCGCAATCAATCGTTAATGAGACGCACTCGCAGAACAACCTTCACGCTTTTTGGATAAACGTCCCACAAAGCCCGGTGCTGCCGGGATTGGCGCACTGGAGCACATGATTCGCGTGGGGGCACTGTTCGTGATTCCAGCGGATAGATTCGACACCAGCACTTATTCAAAGGCCAGCGCTGAGCCAACAGTTTTCTGTTACGAAAATCACCCGGCGGCATAGGCGTTGCAAAAAGCCGTTCGAGGTGTGGCAAGCCGCCTTGGAGAAAGGGATTGAGATTGCCCGCAATTGCAGATACCGGTTGGGCGCCAGAATTGCATTGAGCCAGCTAAATCTTGGAATATCAGCAACTCGGATATTGACAAGGTGCGCAAGATCGAATTGGCGAAGAACCTTCTTGCAGCGATGAAAGGTGGTCCTGACCAAAAATTCCGCACCGGGCGGATGGTTCCAAACTCTCAGCAGTGATTCCAATCCTGGTCAGTAATCACTTTTTTCGGGCTGGTAGAGCAAGCAGAACCCTGCCGGGACCCCGCAATCTGCCAAGGCGCAACCGACCCCTCACTCCCCCCGTTCCGGCCGCCGCCACCCCAGGACCGGAGTACTCCGGTCCTGGGGTGGCGGGGCGGCAAACACAACTTACCCGAAAACGGGCTGAGGAACCTTCTCAGCCACGACGACAGAACAGTAGAGATTTCCCAGGACTCGGGAAAAAATCCGAATCTGTTTTTGCTTCCCGGTCTATAATCGCTGGCCAGCTTTTAATAGCTTTTAGCCAGGGCCACCGAATCCACCTTGCTGTGCTCGCTGATCACTTTGACTTTCTTGCCTACCATGTCGGCGACCTTGTCTGCACCGATGGCTTTGGTGCCGGCGGTCAGCGACAGCTTGGTCTCTTCGCCCTTGCTGGCAACGACGATGGTTTTCTTGTCGGCATCGAGACTCTTGAGCGTGCCCTTGTTAGTCACCTTCTTGCCGCAGCCAGCGTGGGCCGCGCCTATTGTGATGCCAAAGGCGAGAATCGAGGCCAGGATCAGGGAAAATACGAATCTCATGGGTTTCTCCTTTTTGACTTGAGCAGTCATACGATCATACGATAGACACTATGGTTTGGCAACATCTTGTGTCATAGTAAAACATAAGGTGTGTTCGTGAAGCAACAACAAACATATCGCAAGCAAAAGCGTTTTCCCGCCACAACCCTGGCCACTCAGTGGCGCCCCGGTGCGGCGATTGGGATCTTTCTCGCCCTGACGTCCGTTGCCATCGCCCACCCCATACCCGATGTGCCCCTGCGGTCCTTTTTCGAAGCGGATGGCTCTGCGGTCATCAAGATCGAGCTGGACACCCGCTGCTTCAGCCAGGACCCGGAAATGGAGCCCTACCTGCTCCTTGACCAGTACTTACGCCTGAGCGATGCCGAGCGGGATCAATTGCGGGCACGGGCACAGGGGGCCCTATGCCAGGCGGATCGTGCAACTCTCCTTCGAACCCGAGGGGGTAGCCCAGCCGGAGTGGCTCTTTGAATTTACTACCTTTCGATCGCAACCCCTCAGCCAGGCCGATGATCCGGTCATGCTGACCGGCTCCTGGCATTTGAAAGGCCCCTCTGGCCGAACGGGCTACCAGATCCGGGCATTGCCCGAAGGCGAACTGAGTCTCCTCTTTCTCAACTACTACCAGGGAGAAATACTACGGGGCATCCAAGTGCTGTTCCCGGGTGAATCCAGCCGGGTGCTCGACCTTACCGGTCTGGCGGATGCGGCCATTGGAGACCCGGACAGGAATTTGATCGAAGGCATTGCCTCCCCTGGAAACTGGGCCACCTTCTCCAGCTTTATTCGATCGGGTTTCGTGCACGTCGTCCCCCTGGGCATGGATCACATTCTCTTCGTCCTCGGTCTGTTTCTGCTCAGCCGGCGCTGGAAACCGTTGTTGGCCCAGGTAACCACCTTCACCCTGGCCCATACCATCACCCTGGGATTGGCCACGACGGGATACGTGCAGGTCCCCAGCTCGGTGGTCGAACCGGTGATCGCCGGCAGCATCGTCATAATCGCGCTGGAGAATATTCTCTATCCGAAGTACACACCCTGGAGGCTATTAGTGGTGTTTGTGTTCGGTCTCGTTCATGGGCTTGGATTTGCAGGGGCGCTGAGCCGGCTGGAATTGCCCGCGCCGGCGCTGCTGGTGGGTCTGCTGGGGTTCAACCTGGGCGTGGAAGTGGGCCAGTTGACAGTGATCGCCGTGGGTCTGGGAGCTACGATATGGCTGCGAGATCCGGATCGCTACCGGAAGCTCATAGTCGTCCCTGGATCCATCCTTATTGCCGCCATGGGCGCCTACTGGATGGTTGAGCGCCTTTTCTTTTAGTGAGCCCCGGGGAACCGCCGTCTGCATCCGGTGCGCTCGCCTTTAGCCTGGACCGGATTCTCCCGGACGCAATCCATGCCGGCCAGACAGGTATTCCACAACCAGTTCAACGTCCACGACTGCAATGGGGAAGATCAGCTTGCTGTCTTTCTTCAGGACGTCGACCCGAATGGTGTTCCTTCCAACCTTAGGCAAGTCATCCCCCCGCAATTCTACGTGAAGCCGGTATCCGCGATAGCCTTTGGGCCGTGGCCGCATTCGGTAGGTCCAGTCGGCTCTTCGCTGTTTCGCCTTTGGAATCTCCTTCCCGTTCCACCACAGTCGTACCTGATCGGTATGCATCATGTGCTGCAGCATCACTTGCAACTCGCACCGCCAAAGCTCTCCCTCCTTCGCTTTGGCCGCTATGTCGTCGGCAACCCCCAGATGAATTTCCTTCCCCGGCTTTCCGGGGACCAGTTCCAAGGGAAGCTGCCAGGGGACCCCGTACTTGGGAGGGGTGTCCGGCTTGGGATTACTGCCGATCCGGAAGCGCTTATCCTTGTGGGCCAGAACATCCGGGTAGCCCATGAAGCGCAGGGATTCCGTCGCCGCGTCGTCGTAAGGGTACCGATGCGGGTCGGGATAGTAAGTATGGAAGAGCACTCCTTGAACCCCGGCTGCGTAGGCGTTAGCGGCAGCGGCGTAAAAGACTTCTCGGGTATCTTGCGGAGCTCTGGCGTTGTTGATGCCGGCCAGTACGGAAACGCGGGTGCCCTCGGCGGCCTGCACGACTTTCTGCAACTCGCTGGTCCCGGTTTCAAAGCCGTGGGTCACGGGCATGGCGATGACCGAGTCGACCAATTCCTGGCGAATCCAGTTTTTCAGATCCATTCCCAGCGACCGGCTACCCTCCAGGGTTCCGGCAATTCGGATGACCAGCCGCTTGGGCCTGCCCTGCTCCCTGGCAGCTAGATTGCACGCTTCGCGGATGGACCGAAGCCAGTCCGTCATGGTCCGGGTGTGATCGGGAACCTCTCTGCGGGCGATAAAGGGGGCGTAGTCGTGGAAATTGATCTCGATGCCGTCGGTCGGGTAGTCAGTCACCAATTCGCGAATCACCGCCAGGCGATCGGCACGGATTTCCGGCCTGGCATAGGAGAGTCGGTGAGGAAGGTCGTGCACCGCCGCCGGGAAATCGGGTTCCGGACCGACCTGCCACTCCGGATGCCGGGTGGTGAAATCGGCCACACGACTGCTGGTGACTCTCGAAGGTGGAGTGTGCAGCATGTTGAGGAGGAGATGAGGAAGGAATTTGAATCCTCGGCTGTGGGCGTGCTTGGAGACCACGGCCACCGGATCCATGCCCCGCTCGATGAGCGATTGGGCATTTTGACCGGCTCGGTACCAGACGATGTGGTTCACCAAATCCAGGTTGTGCCCCCAGCGTTCCCCCACCTTGGTGTCATAGAGGAGCACGCTGCAATCGCCTACCGCGTAGGTGATGGTATCGATGCCAAGATCCAACAGTTCGTCGATGGGTTCCACATATTGACGGACACTCATGGGCGGTTCGTAGAGGTAGACGCTGGAATGCCGTCCGTCCGTATAGAAGATCACCTCTTTGCTGCCATCGCCATCCCCACCCGCGGCCGCGGCCGTCAGGGCCAACAGGGCCGAAGTCAGGAAAAATCCCGTGATTGCTACTCTACCCGGTTGCTTGTTGTTCATCGTCAAAGCCCTCCTCGTTTTTTCTCATTCCTCCAAAGACATCCCATTTTCCCGGTCACCATCAACGGGATTCTCCAGCCGCAAGGAGTATCGACAGGCTTGGGAGCCGCAACCTCTCAAGCCTTCCTGGCTCTCTGCAGCCTCCCCCAACCCCGTTTTTTACCGATATCCAACAGAACGGCTCCCAAGATCACCGCCCCCAGAACGACCTTTTGAGTATAGCTTTCGACGCCCGTCAGGTTCATACCATTCTGGATCACCGCGATGATGAACGCTCCAATCAGCGTTCCAAAGATTCTGCCCTCACCTCCCGCGAGGCTGGCCCCGCCGACGACCACAGCCGCAATGGTGTAAAGCTCATACATCAAGCCATAGGTGGGGGAACCACTCTTCAACTGCGAGGCCATGACTACGCCGCCCAATCCGGCCAGGACCGCGCACAGGGTGTAGACGAAGATCAGCACGGCTTTGACGGGCACTCCCGAAAGCCGGGCAGCCTCGGCGTTGCCACCCACGGCGTAGATATACCGCCCCAGAGAGGTTCGAGTCATCAACAAGTGTGCAGACAAGTATAGGGTCAGCATCAGGAGAACGGCATTGGGGACCCTCAGCAGATCCGCTCCTCGACCGAGCCAGACGAAAGAATCGGGAACTTGATAAACCGACTGACCCTCGGCCAGGATGTAGGCCAACCCGCTGGCAACCAGCATCATGCCCAGGGTTGCGATAAAAGGGGGAATGGCGAACAGCGTCACCATGACGCCCGAGAATGCCCCCAGAGCACCACAGAGAATGATGGCGCCGAGGCAACAGAGCACCATTCCTGCAGAGCTAGCCGCTTCAGCCGAAGCCAGTTCACGGATCAACCAGGTGGACATCACGGCTGACAGGGCGATGAGACTGCCAACCGAAAGGTCGATGCCCGCCGTGATGATGACCATGGTCATCCCAACAGCCAGAATCGCGATGACCGCAATCTGGTTAGCCACGTTGAGAAGATTGTCGCGCTTGAGGAAATTGGGCCACCAGTAGCTCGGCGGCGTCAGGACCCTGGCCCCGGCCAGACCGGGGAATTTGTCTCCCAAGCGATCAAAGACGGCCCAGCGGGCAGTCACGTCGTTACAGGCAATCACATCCAGAGGAGCCCCCGACCGGGACAGGGCCACAAGACGATCACGGGCGTCTGAGGGTTGACCTTTGATCGTTCCCAGAACCCTCAAGCCGGCATGGCTCAGTTGGCGTTCCAAAGAGTCGGCAAAGGCCACGTCCTCCTGATGGTCCCGCGCCACCACCAGGACGGTGGCGTCCCGGGAAAAGTCCCGGGTAATCAGCGCGGTCATCCCCTCGGCACCCTCGACCCCGGTGGGATGTTGCTCATCCCAGGTGACATAGCTGTAGAACGCACCGAGCAACAACAGGACCAACACCATGCCGTAGTCCGACAGAATTCGTGACAACAGCAGATAAAAGCGAGGATGGCCCATGAGGTCAACATCCGGCGCCGGAGTTCCGGGAAGGGAGACGGTTTTGGAATCGTTCCAAGGCAATGGCGCCCGCGTCCGGGGCTGATGATGACGGGAGGTTCACGGGGCGACCTCGCCGGGAACCGGCGAAGCCGTCGGCGCACGGACTATTTGAGCGTCGGATCTTTGTCGGCATCGGCCTTACGGTAGAGCGCCGTGGGGATCAACACTTCCTTCGGCACTTTCTCGCCCTCGAAATGCTTGGCAATGGTCTGCATCGTTTGGCGGCCAATGCGATCCGGAAACTGGACGGGGTCGGCATAAATCAGCCCATCCTTGATCGCTTGCTTGCCTTCCGGCTGGCCGTCAAAGCCAATGATCTTGACCTGGTCAGCCTTGCCGGCTTTCTCCAGCGCCGCCCGAGCTCCCAGAGCCGACGGGTCGTTGATGGCAAAAATCCCGGCCAGATCGGGATGAGCCTGGATGGCGTCCTCGGCGGCCTTGTATCCGGCATCCTTGACCCCGCCGCCCGGCAGCACTGCCACAATGTCAATTCTACCAGCCTTGCGGTTTCGATTGTACCGTTCGATGGTCTCGGTAAAACCCTTCACCCGCAGCAGGCAGGATTCCGCCTGCTCATAGTGGAGCACGACCACCTTGCCTCCGGCTTCGCCCAGCGCCTCCATCATGGCCTTCCCTGCCTCTTTGCCCCCCGCATAGTTGTCGGTGGCGATGTGAGAAACAACCTCGGCCCCCGGCGCCAGGCAAGCCAAATCGGCAGTAAAGACCGGTATGCCCGCCTGATTGGCCTCCTGGATAGCCGTACCGATGGCCTTCGAGTCGCAGGGACAAAGGACAATGGCGCTGACCCTGCGCACAATGAAGTCTTTGACCTGATTATGTTGACGAGCCACGTCGAACTCGCCGCTGGTCACCAACACCTCGTAGCCATGCTTCCCGGCTTCCTCGGTCAGCGTGTCCGCGATCACTTTGAAGAAAGGGTTGGTCAGGGTCAGGACCGACAAACCGATCGTGCCCCGAGAAGACCCTCCATCCGTGGGGCCTCCACTCTCATTGGGACCACATCCCGCCAGAAAAACCAAGGTCAACAGGACCGCAACCGTACACCGACATGTCCTCATTCCAGAAATTCCTCCGACTCAAACCGATCGAATCCGATCACTAAAACCAAAATCCTTATTTGACTCTAAAGTTAATAGTCATCTCGGGCACTAAGGTCAAGCCTAAATTGACGGGGCACGCCACCCCAATTAGAATGTCCACCCGATCTCAGTCCCACTTCTTTCAGAACCGGGAGTCATCCGAATGCCTCAAAAGTGGACCTTCAGACAAGAGCTGATCTTTTGTTTCGGCAAATTGCTCGCCGAGAATCCCACCCAGTACATGCTGGAGAAGGCTTTCCAGCGCCATGGGATGAACTGGCGGTACGTCAACTTTGAACTGGGCAACGAGAAACTGGCCGAGGCCGTTCTGGCGGTGCGGGCCCTGGGCTTTCGTGGCGGCAACTGCACCATGCCCTGCAAAGTGACTGTGATCCAGTATCTGGACCGCCTGGGCGAGTCGGCACGCCTGATGGAGGCCGTCAACTGCGTTGTCTGTGATGGCGACGAACTGGTGGGTGAGAACACCGACGGAAAAGGGTTTTTGCAATCATTGCGAGAGATTGCCGATCCCGCCGGAAAACGGTTGGTGATCCTGGGGGCGGGTGGGGCTTCCAGGGCCATTGCGGTCGAGACCGCACTGGCCGGAGCCGCCCGTATCACCATCGTCAATCGACACGCCGAACGGGGCCGACAACTGGTGGCCCTGCTTCAATCCAAAACCAGGGTGGAGGCTGAGTTCGCGCCCTGGGAGGGAGAGTATGAAGTAGCCGAGGGAACGGAGGTCCTCATCAACGCCACTCCCATAGGGATGTATCCCGACGTCGCCGCCCGAATTCCACTCAGGATCGACAGCCTGACCAGAGGAATGATTGTAGCGGATGTCATTGCCAACCCCCCTCGGACGCGCCTGTTGGCCGAGGCCGCAGATCGAGGCTGTATCGTTCTGGATGGCTTGGGCATGCTGGTCAATCAGGGGGTCATCAGTTTCCGCCTCTGGACGGGCCAGGATCCGGATCCCTCGGTCATGCGCGCCGCTCTGCAGGAAGTATTTGCCGGCTAATACCCCAGACCCCGTTGACCCCAAGCGGCTTGCGCCAAAAGCTGAGGGGTGCGATTTGGATACTCCGGATAAAAAAGGGCATTCGTCTCAAGGGAAGTGTCGAGACGATGAAAGCCGCAGGCAAAACCCGGGCCGGCCTCGAACCTGGCAGAGGAGCTATGACGGACTATGAGCACATACCTGACAACCGGATACGCTCGGGCGATGAATTCCAGGCGACGCCTGACCTTTCCAGGTAGCGATGTGGATGGTATTGGCGGCGTGGATGGTCCGAAAGCCCTCCAGCGACAAATTCAAATGCCGCAACCGCGCCACGCCGGACCCAATTGACAGGGACATCTACTGGCGCTTTCTCCCCGATCGATCCTTTAACTCCCAACCCAGGCTGATGGCTACCAGCACGCATCCCATCGGGGGGATGAGCCAGGCAGCCCGTTCCAGACCGCCCATCCGCTGGGCAATCCATCCCATCAAAGGCGGCCCGGAGACGGCCCCAATCGTCCCGATGGCATCCACCAAAGGAACGGCGGTTCCTGCTCTATCGGCAAACTTGGCTGAGGCCAATGAATACACGGTGGGAGCCTGGGCGGAAAGAAACACCCCCTGCATCACCATCATGGCGATGGCCATTCGAGGGTCGGGAATCCAGAGCAGCAGGCTGTAGGCCAGCATGCCAAAGCCATAGCACAACCCCAACAAGACCCGGTCCGAATAGCGACCGACCATAAACAGACCCAGGATGATCCGACCCAGCAGGTAGCCGACCGAATTGGCCGCCATGATCTCGCCCGCCAGGGTGGCGCTTCGGCCGAAACGCGATTCACAGAGATTGGGTGTCCAGGCAACAATGTTGCCGGCGGTGAGGTTATCCACAACGACCAGGAATCCAATGAGAAGCAGCGCTCCCTGGCCCAGAAGTGAGCTCCGATACCAGCGGAAGGTTCCGGCAAACCAACCGTAGAATGACTGCCTCGCAGACGGACGCATGGAATGCCCTGTCTCTCCGGCAGGTTTGGCGGTCAACCGGAGCCCGGTCAATAGGGTGCGGAAACCCGTATCCTGTAGTGCCCGTGAAAACAGGATACTGACTACAGCGCCCGATACCCCCATATAGAGACCCACGCCGAACAAGATGGACCGCCATCCCTCCAAAAAGGTCACCAGATGACCCAAAGCGTAGGGCGCGGCCGTCCCTGCCAAGGCCATAACCGCCATCGTCCACATGAACAACTTCTGTCTCTGGGAAGCAAAATGGGCGGCAATGGTTGCGCTGTTCCCCGAAAGCACCCAAAGGGTTCCCATCCCCAAAACCAAAGCACCGAGGCGCAGCAGGACAAAATTGGGAGCTACGGCGATGAGGAGCGCTCCCGCACCGGAGAGCGCCAGAGCCAGTGGCGCCGAGCGGCGTACTGCAATGCGCTCGGTGACAAACCCGGAGACAAAGAGGGCTACATTGGCTCCTGCGAAAAAGAAGGATTGAATCTGTCCCCTTTGTTGGAAGTCCAACTGGAAAGTCTCGGCAAAATTGGTGAAGAGGACGGGTAGCAGGTTGATCGTGACCCCTTGCTGGAAGGCCATCACGAACAGGAACGTCAGCAGAGCCCGCCGTCGCGGGTCGGTCTTCGGTTCGGTCAGCATTAATCAGATTCCATCAGGTCAAAACCATTCGGGATCGGGACAATGCCAGGCTTCCAGTCCGCCCGGCGCTCCGAGAGGACCGGAAACTTGAACTTGGCGCCTGTGATAGTATTACCCTCCCAACCTCAAAAGCAAAAAAGGAGACGCCGATGAGCGCTCGCACTCCCATCGCATTTTCAATCTCACTGGCTGTGCTGTTCACTCTGGTCCAGCCGGCACAAACCAACGATGTTCCTATCCTCTCACAGCAGTTGGTTGCTGATTGGCCGCAACTTCCCGAGGGGTGGAATTTCGGACTGACGACCGGTGTCGGGGTGGATTCGAAAAACAACGTTTACGTCTACCACCGGGGGCCGAATACGGTCATGTGCTTTGACGCGAGCGGCAAGCACCTTCGCTCCTGGGGAGATGGAATCCTCACTTCGTCTCACGGCTTGGCGGTCGATTCCGAGGACAACGTCTGGGTCACCGACATCGGATCCCACACGGTGGTCCAGTTCAGTCCTCGCGGTCGCGTGCGCATGGTTCTGGGCCGCAAGGATACGCCGGGGGAAGACCAAGACACGTTCAACCAGCCGACCCATATCGCTTTTGGGCCGCGGGGAGAACTCTACATCACCGACGGTTATGGGAACTCCAGGGTCGTCAAGTACTCCAAAGACGGCCGGTTCCTTCTGGCTTGGGGAAAAAAGGGGAAAGGACCCGGCGAGTTTAACGCCCCCCATACCATTGCCGTGGACCATCAGGGGAAAGTCTATGTCGGCGACCGGGAAAACCACCGCGTTCAGATCTTCGACGAGAACGGCCGATTCCTGGAACAGTGGACCCATTTGGGATCCCCCTGGGGGCTTTATTTTACCGCAGACCACCACTTGTTCATGTGCGATGGATACAAGAACAGAGTCCTGAAACTCGACCTGGAAGGACGTATTCTGGGGAGGTTCGGCCAATCGGGGAAAGCGCCGGGCCAGTTCTCTTCATCCCACCATCTCGCCCTGGGCAAAAAGGGTGAACTCTACGTGGCCGAAGTGGTCAACTGGCGGGTTCAGAAGTTTCTACTGAAGTGACCTTGGATGGTGTCCAGAGGGCATCCCTATCCAGTGCCTTCTCTGGCTTGAGAGATCCCTCAGCCATCACGAATGCTGATGGCCCGGCGACCCTCTTGAGGTCATTATTTTTCAAAGCCTCTAAAGAAACCCCTGACGGGTTCTGGTTGAGCAATTTCTGATTCCGTTTTTTTCGCCGGGACCGCCTCTGGGTTTTGAGACCCTGATACACCAAGCTCCCAATCGTCTTGAAATTCCGGGCCAGAAGTTTGATCCAGGCCCAACGAGTCATCTGGGGGAAATAAATGCCTCGGAAGAGCAAGCGTGCGACAAAGTGCATGACCTGATGTCCGTAGGATTTTTGGTGATTGCGCAGCCAGGCTTGAGACCTCCGGAAAGCCCCGGAGCTGTAGCAGTGTTTCCAGGCCCGGCGAACCTCGTCTTCCGCCTGGTTGGCAGAAAGGCCCTTGGGGAGATAGGCTGCTTTGAAAGCTTGGAATTCGAGCCAATGTTCGGGTCTGGTCAGGCGGCCTTCACTTTGCAAGCGGTCGTACAGCGGTGTGGCCGGATAGGGAGTGAGTATCCCAAAAACCGGCAACCCTGGAGGCCAAGCGTCAACTTGCCGGCAGGTCTTCTCCGACACGCCCTGCCGATCTCCTTCCATGCCGAAGATAAACGAAGTGATGGCATAAAGGCCATACTTGGCCAAGAGGTTCAGGATGTCCGCATACTCGCCTGGTTTATTGAATTCCTTGTGAGCGACTTTGAGGCTGTCGGTATCAATGGACTCCAGGCCCATGAAGATCCAGCGTCCGCCGCTGGCTGCGATGAGTTGCACCAGTTCTTCGTCTCGCAACAGGTTCATGCTGATCTGTGCAATCCAGGGAACACAGGCATCCTGTGCGATCATGTCTCGCAGCAAAGACTTGGTACGCTTGCGATTGATGGCAAAGTTGTCGTCAATGAAGAAGACGCTGACCAATGCATTCCTTTGTTTAGCCAACGCCTTCAGGCGCAGTAACTCGTCGATGACGTTCTGGTTGTCGCGGAAACGAATCTGATCCCCGAAGAACCCGGTCACGGTGCAGAATTCACATCCGTAAGGGCAGCCTCGTCCCGATTCCACCGGCACCACGTAAAGTTCGTCATAGTTCAGGCCCAATCGCTTGAGCCACTTTTTCCCCGTGGACGGAACGAATCTCATGAGATCAAACAGTGACAGATCGATCTCATCCCAGGCCACATGTCGATAGTTCTTAAGAGTCGGCTTGACGTCCTTTCCGTCGATTTCGGCAGGCTGGTAGACCCGCTGCAGGCGACCGGCGGCCGCATCCTGCACGACGATCGGCCAAGTATCGTCCGCTTCTCCCAACACCACCGCATCGGAGTACTGAGGATGACCGGTTAGACCCAAGGGTTCGTTGGGTACTTCCGTTACGTGAGGACCTCCCATCACAATCGGTACATCTGTCGCCTGTCGAATCGCTGCAGCCATTCGATAGGCCTTTTGGGCCATACGGGTCATGAAACCCATGCCGACGAGAGCCACATTGTTCTGAACGATAAAATCGACCAGTTCCTGGGCACTCAGGTGTCGAACATTGCCATCGATAATGCTGACCTGATGCTCCTTTGGCGTCAGTCTCTGGAGGACGAACGGCCAAAGCTGGGGAACAAAGTTGTTGGTCACTTGATTGTCGGGCACATACAAGAGAATATGCATCGTGGTCCCCTTCTTATTGACACCCCTGCTTTATTTCCTTGCCTCCCGATATGTCACCAACATCACGTCCCTCAGGGAACTCCTGTAAAGGTGGAAACAGATGGTGGAAGCAGAACAATAGACAGTAGAAGGTATTGTCGGCATGCCAGCAGAGAGAAGTTTGCCCCTCCGGTGGGCTAACGTCTGGATTCATCCGGCCCATGTTACCTCATGCCACACAAGAAAGGAACAAGTTGTGCGGGTTCAGTACATATTGAAACTCAGTCAGGCAGCCTTGGAGGCCACAAGATATTCCATTGGGGTCCTCATGTCCAGGGATTGGTGAGGTCGGATGTGGTTATAGAAGTGTTGGGAGTCGGCGAGGGCGACGCCGGCGGCGGCGGTGAGTTGGCCGCTGTAGAGGTTCCAGAACTCGACACGGGCGCTGTGGTTGGCGCGTTGGACGCAGCCGTTGAACTGGGGGCGTCGAGGCGGCAGGGCAAACTGGGGGATATCCGGGGTTTGGCAGGCTGGCTCGAACTCAGCCCTGAACTCGCTGCCGCCGTCGACCTGGACGGAATGGAGAGCCTGCACTCCTGAGATCTGGCCTCCTGACAGGAGGCCAGCCTTCTTGAGAAGAAATCAGGCCAGGGGCAGGTCCTGGACCGCGGCCGGCAGGAAGCCTCTGGTGTGATTCCCCTCCTGGGAGGGGCTGCACTCCTCGGAGGAGTGCAGGGGTGGGTCCAGCGGTGGTGCGGGAATAGACGCGGGGCGCCCTCTGCTTGCCGACCGGGGAGACAGCCCGGAACTCCTGGAGTTGTACGCCGTCGAGAGACACCGAGAGGTGATCGATCTGAACGAGTTCACCGGGTGGGGTAGCCTTGGCGCCCTAGCGCCAGCGCTGGGCGTGGCCTTGGTCGAAGCGGCGGCGCTTCTTCAGCTTGACGCGGCCCCGGCAGAAAGCGCAGGACCTGATACGACCGAGCCGCACGCCTTGGGCCAGGATGCAGCCAGGGTGGATTCACCCGGATGGATGCCCTGGCGGGCCAGCAGGACAGGCAGGCGTCACTTGCCCATGAAGGGATAGCGCCGCCGCAAGGCCCGGACCTGGCGCTGCTGGGTCGGTGTCCATGGCTGCCTTCAGAGACATTGCGGTCGTCGGCTGAGGGCTGCCAAGCCCGGGGGGCCGTGCTCCTGATAGCGTGCGGCCCAGCCGAAGTCGGTGGCTCTGGACCAGCCGATGGCCCGCAGGGCGGTCTTGGGGGAGCAGCCCTCGGCCCGCAGGTCCCGGTAGATTTCCAGTGGGCGCCGTCTTTCGATGGCCTCGGCGGGCAGGGTGTCGTCGACTTTGAAACGGTGATAAGAGGGGAAACGATTGGATCTGCAGGGTTCAGGCTCCTTTCGGCTTGGCTCAAGGCAAGCCCTGGGTTCCTGGGTGGAAACTCAAGGTTATCTGAAGGGGCGCGGCGTTGGGTCCCGAATTGGGGCCAGGCGCTGCGCTTTTTGGGGCGTGAGTGACGGGGGACAGGGACCCTCAAGGGACGGTTGGGGCGGGTTTGGGGCTACGCTTGCTCCGCTCCCTTCGCCCCAAACCCGCCGGTTGGCATCCCGATCCATCTCCCCTCCCCCATCGTCCTCACTGTCTCACATGTATCGGAACCCAGACAGTCTGGAGTTCCTTGTAGCCGGGGCCTTGGTGCGCCGGCTTCTTTGTTTGCGCGCAACATCTGGTGTGCGCGAGACCCGATAGCAAGGCGGATGTTGTGGTAGGATCCAGAGGTTGTGAGAAAAGAAAAGATCCTGACCGGGAGAGCCTAGCTTTTTTCTTACGCCGGTTTCCGAAGCAAGCAGAAGCTCTTTCGCCCTTAACAGTTCTCGGTAGATCGCCCCTGCACTGAGACCGAGAGGCCCCTATGAACATCGAAGATATCGAGGTCATCAACCTGCGGTATGAGATCCCGGAAGAGCGGCGAATGAGCTATGCCGGGGGACAGATCACCGGCCGTCTGACTTCTCTGGTTCGGGTCACCACCAGTGACGGACAGGTGGGTTGGGGATCGGCTTACAGTCATCCGGAATTGGTGAGGATCGTTATCGAGGACCACCTCAAGCCATTACTGCTGGGGGACGACGCCAGAGAGGTTGAAGCTTTATGGTCAAAAATGTACCAGGCCACTCGCTGGTACGGTCGGAAGGGAGTGGCCCTTTCGGCACTGGGAGCCCTGGATATCGCCTTTTGGGACCTGCGAGGGAAGGCCTTGGGCAAAACGGTGCAGGAGCTTCTGGGCGGATCCAGGGAGAAAGTACCCGCCTATGCCAGCGCACTGCTTTGGAGGGACAGCTTGGAGTCTCTCAGCCAAGAGGCGGCTGGATACGTGGAGCAGGGATACCGGCGCGTGAAGATGCGCCTGGGCAAAGACGAAGACTACGACGTGGCTGCCGTTCGGACCGTTCGTCAGGCAGTGGGTCCCGCGGTCGACGTCATCGTTGACGCTTCGATGCGCTACAGTTTGGAGGTGGCTCGGCGAGTGGCTATGGTCCTCGAGGAGAACCATGTCTTCTGGTACGAGGAGCCCTTCGAGCCGGAGGATATTGACAACTACGTGGCCTTACGCCGCGACTCCAGAGTCCCGTTGGCGGCGGGAGAAAACGAGTTTGGTGTCCAGGGATTTCGGGAAATGCTCAGGGCCGGCGCCTTGGATATTGTTCAACCGGATTCCTGTCGGGCAGGTGGCATTACCGAATGCTACCGCATCGGTCAAATGGCCGGGCAGCATCAGGCTCGAGTCGCCACCCACACCTGGAGTGACGCCCTGGCCTTGACAGCCAACATGCACGTGATCGCCGCTCTGCCCAATGGCATCACAGTTGAAGTGGACAGGACGGGCAACCCTTTCATCGACGACCTCCTGGCCGAGCCATTTCAGATAGAAGAGGGGTTTATCCCGCTTCCCAAGACCCCCGGTTTAGGCGTTGAATTGAACGAATCGGTCATTCGCCGTTGGACTCTGCCGGCAAGTCAACGGTTACCCGGCGGCGCCTACTCCGACATGTCCTTCGGGAAAGAATTCTGGGTCCATCGGGAACCCTGTTGAGTCAATCCTGCCGGATTCCCCACGGCTGTTTGGCAGGCTGTGTCAGCCGAGGCGGATTTCCATGGAGGAATCGTGACTCCACGGCCATCGGGACTTCGCATCGCAATCGGTGGAATTTTTCAAGAGACCAGTCAATTCTTGACCACCCGCACCGATCTTGACCTTTGGCAAAACACCTATATCCATAAAGGCAATGATCTTCTTCAGCTAGCCGGGACCGACTGCGAGAGCGCAGGTATGTTGGCAACCTGTGAGCAGGAGGGCGCCCAACCGCTGCCGCTGGTGGCTGCTCGCTGCGTTTCCGGCGGGCCCAGTACCGACCGCTGCTATCAAACCCTCAAGGAATTCCTGCTGTCCCCGCTGCGTGGATCCGCTCCAGTGGACGGCGTTCTCATATCGCTCCACGGGTCGATGACCACGGTTTCACAGGATGATCCGGAAGGCGATCTCCTGGAAGCCGTCCGTCAGATCGTGGGACCCCAAGTTCCCGTGGTCGCCACCCTCGACATGCACGCTCATGTCACCCGGCGAATGATCCAACAAGCCACCGGCCTAGTGGCCTTCACCCACTATCCGCACGACGATAGCTTCACCACCGGCGAGAGATCTGCCGACCTTTTGTTTCGCATCCTGCGGGATCAGGTGAAACCGGTCACGGCTCTGGCCAAAGTTCCCATGCTAACCAGCGGGATCAACGGCATGACCTACGGCGATGCACCCATGGCGCACCTCACTCGCCGTGCCCGTCAGATGGAGAAAGACCCCGGAGTGCTTTCCGTTTCCGTTTTTCAGGTCCACCCTTACAACGACTTGCCACGGCTCGGGTCAGGCGGGTTGGTGATCACCGACAATGACCTGGAACTGGCGCGACATCAGGCCACGCTGCTGGCTGAGGAGTTCTGGACCCGCCGCCACCAATTCGAGTGCGAGATGATGACGGTAGCCGAGGCGGTCGACCGGGGGCGACGAATTCCCGGTGGCCCGGTGCTGATGATCGATACGGCAGACTGCACGGGAGGAGGCGCTGCCGGTGACAGTGTTGCCCTGTTGAAGGACCTGCTCCAGATCGGTGTCGACGAGCCAACACTCCTAACGGTGGTGGACCCGGAAGCCGCCCGGATCTGTTTCCAGACAGGGGTGGGCAAACCCGTGCAGTTGAAATTGGGCCACAAGCTGGACCCTCGTTGGGGTCAATCCATCGAGGTACAAGGCGATGTCGGTCGATTGCTGGATGGAACGTTTGTCTACACGGGGGGACTCTATGGAGGAACCCCAGCTTCCATGGGGCCTTCCGCTGTCTTGCGGATCGGCGCCTTCCAGGTTCTGGTGATGTCCAGACCCACCTACGACTGGAAGAATGAGCAATTCGAGGCCGCGGGTCTGGATGTGCGCCAAGCCAAGTTCATCGGGGTCAAAAACCCCATGAACTTCAACTTTGCCTATGAGGGAATTTCCAAAGGGGCTTTGGTCGTGGACACTCCGAGCCCGACGCCTGCTTCCGTGCGCCATCTCCCCTACCGGCGGATGCAGCGTCCATTCTTCCCGCTGGACCCGGAGGTCCCTGGTTTGCAGCCCTCCGTCTTGGTAGGATAAAGTTTGTTATCCTCTGAACCGGATTGGGCGGGGACAAAAGTCTACAAAAAAGGTTGAAGTCGCGGTGACGGTCGAGTATGGTTTTCCTTCGCCGTGTTTGCGATGGGGAACCGCCCGGCGGCTGCTCTCCCGGATCGGTCCCGTCACTGTATCTGATCGAGAAATGGGAGGAGCCAGGTCATGAACCCTAGCCAGGATCAACTCCGGTCCATGTACCGGACCATGGTGTCCATTCGAAACTTCGAGGAAACCGTCAAGCAAGCCTTTGCCAAGGGCCACATCCCCGGATTCGTCCACTTGTATGTGGGCGAGGAAGCCATCGCCACCGGGGTCTGCGCCGCCTTGCGACCCAGCGATACAATTACCAGTACCCACCGAGGACACGGGCACTGCATCGCCAAGGGCTGTGATCTGAAATCGATGATGGCGGAAATCTATGGAAAGGCCACCGGTCTGTGCAAGGGCAAGGGGGGATCGATGCACATCGCGGATGTGGCCAAGGGTATGCTGGGAGCCAACGGGATCGTTGGCGGAGGACCGCCACTGGCCTGCGGCGCCGGCCTCACTTCAGTCGTGACCAACAGCCAGGATGTCTGCGCCTGCTTCTTTGGCGACGGGGGCCCCTGCGAGCAAGGAACCTTTCACGAGAGCGCCAACTTGGCGGCTATCTGGAATCTTCCGGTCATTTTCGTCGCCGAGAATAATGGCTATGCCCAGAGCACACCCGCCAGTTATCACTGCGCGATCGAAAACATCGCGGAGCGGGCGGCCAGTTATGGGATCCCCGGCGCTGTGGTCGACGGCACCGATGTCTTCGCCGTTCATGAAGCGGCGGTGGAAGCGGTGAAGCGAGCCCGCGCCGGACAGGGACCGAGCCTGTTGGAATGCAAGACCTATCGCCACCACGGCCACTTCGAGGGGGATCTGCAAACCTACAAGGATGACGGCTACAAAAGCGGCTCTCAGGGAAAGGACTCGATTCGGGATTTCCGAGCGGTCGTCACCCAGCACGGCTGGATGACCACAGAGGAACTGGATGCCATCGACCGAGAGGCCGTGGAGACCGTCAAAGAGGCCGTGGCTTTTGCCGAATCCAGTCCCTTGCCCCAGGTTGCAGAGGTCACCAGCGACGTCTACGTCAGTTACCGATAGTCTATGATAGGGACTCAAAGCCCGACGAAGGAGGTCTTCAGATGACCGTAACCACTGCTGCCAGAACGATTACCATTGCCGAAGCCCTCAATGAGGCGATTCGGTTGGAGATGCGCGCCGATCCCAAGATCGTCATCCTGGGAGAAGACATCGCCGGGGGCGCCCAAGTGGAACACCTGGAGGATGATGAGGCCTGGGGTGGCGTCATGGGTGTGACCAAGGGATTGGTGCATGAATTCGGCCGCGAGCGGGTGTTGGACACACCCATCTCGGAGGCAGCTTTCGTGGGGGCTGCCGTGGGGGCTGCGGCCACCGGTTTGCGGCCCATCGCCGAATTGATGTTCTGTGGATTCTTGGGGAGTTGCCTCGATTCCCTGCTCAACCAGGGTTCCAAGTTGCGCTACATGTTTGGCGGCAAAGCTACGGTTCCCGTCACCATTCGAACCATGATCGGAGCCGGATTTCGAGCCGCTGCACAACATGCTCAGACCCTCTATCCCATGTTCGCCAACATTCCCGGCCTGAAGGTGGTGGCACCCTCCAACGCCGCCGATGCCAAAGGTCTGCTGATTGCCTCCATTCGCGACGACGACCCGGTCATCTTCTGCGAACACATCACGATGTATACGATGAAAGGTGAGGTGCCGATGGGAGATTATTACGTCCCTATCGGCAAAGCAGCAGTCATCCGACCGGGAAAGGACGTGACGCTGGTGGGGGTGAGCCTGACGGCCGTCCATGCTCTGGCTGCCGCTGAAACCCTGGCCGAAGACGGCATCGATGCCGAAGTCATCGACTTGCGCACCGTATCCCCGCTGGACGAGGAAACGATTCTGGCATCCGTGGAGAAAACCGGTCGCCTGGTGATCGTGGACGAAGCCAATCCCCTCTGCGGACTGGCTTCACACATTGCCGGCGTCGTGGCCAGTCAAGGTTTCCAATCGCTGCGGGCGCCGGTTGGCATGGTGACCGCACCTCACTCTCCAGTGCCCTTCAGTCCTGTCCTGGAAGATGCCTACTTGCCGAACCCGGAAAAGGTTGTGGCCGCCGTGAAAGAGGTCTGTCGAGAGTAGTCCTGAACGTGGAAGTCCGCCACCTTGTCGCTGTCTGTTATATACAGGAAGGGTCCGATGCCTATTGATGTCATCATGCCAAAGATGGGGATGGGAATGAGCGAGGGCAAGTTGTCCCGTTGGCACGTTCAAAACGGTGGCTCGGTCGAGGCCGGACAAGTCATCCTGGAGGTGGAGACCGACAAGGCGACGGCGGAAATGACGGCTGATGTGGATGGGGTCATTACCGTCCTGATAGCTGAGGGGGAGGTCGTCGATGTGGGAACGGCCCTGGGTCAAATCGAACCCGCAGAAGGAGCCGTAGTCAGAACCCAAGCCCAGGCATCGGCCGTCGAGGCCAGCGCCGAAACCCTTCAAGCCAATGGCATCCAGTTGAACTTGCAGCGCAATGGCGAGGGTCCTGCCGTTGTCTTCATCCACGGCCTGAGCAGCTCGATGGAGCTTTGGACCGCCCTGGATCAGGCCAAGCTGGCCGGGCGCGCCTTGATCAGCTACGACCTGCGCGGCCATGGTCGTTCCGAGCAAACCCCGGGCGCCCATACCCTCAAGAAGCACACGGCCGACCTGGCAGCACTCTTGGAAGCCCTGGGGATTGAGCAAGCCAGTCTGGTCGGTCACTCCCTGGGGGCCATGATTGCCATTGAACTGGCCGCCACCCAGCCCGGCAAAGTGCGTTCCCTCTCGCTGCTATCGACCACAGCCGGTTTTCCCCAGGAAACTCGCAACACCCTCTTCGAAATGGCTTCAGCAGCCGCTTTTGGCGGAATGGACAGCATTGCCGATCAGCTCATCGGGCTTTCCTTCCGGCCTGCGTTTTGCGAAGCCAATCCCAAAGTCGTGGAGGCCATTCGCCGCAGCATTCTGTCCAGCGACGCCGCCAGCATTGTGGCAGCCACCCGCATGGTGGCCAAAGCGGATCTGCGCCCTCGTCTGGATTCATTGAACTGTCCCACCCGGATCCTGGTGGGGTCAGAAGACAGGCTCACGCCGCCGGCGTTGGCACAGGAATTAGCCAGCGGCATTCCAGGGGCTCGGCTGCAGCAACTGCCCGATTGCGGGCACGCTGCCCCGGTCGAGCAACCCGGCCTCGTCACCCAACAACTGGCTGAATTCGTTTGACCAGCCGGCCAGTCATTCTCTAAGCAGCCCATGGTGAAAGGCCCGCGTAGCACCGAGACCGGTGATGCGCCCGAATGACATGGCTTGACGAGGGAGAATACTCGAAGGATGTGACCGAGGAACAACACCGTCAGCCGGGATGCAGGGCCGGTTGAATGCCGCGGCGTCTTTCATCACAGGCTGCAAAGTAAAACAACCATGGGCAAAGTCGGGATTGTGGCCAATCCGGCCTCGGGTAGGGACATCCGTCGTCTGGTGGCCCAGGCTTGGGTGGTCTCCAACCAGGAAAAATCAGCTCTGACCGCTCGCCTCCTTCGGGGTCTGGAGGCCGCGGGTGTCCAGCAAGTGTTTTTCATGCCGGAGCCCGCCGGCATTTGCCACAAAGCCTGCCAAAAAATGGGTTCGACCCGTTTACGGGTTTGTCCGCTGGAGATCCCGGTCACCGGCGGTCCCGAAGATTCCACCCGAGCAGCCGAGGCCATGGTAAAGGCCGGGGTTGGATGTATCGTGACCTTGGGAGGGGACGGCACCAACCGAGCGGTATTCAAGGGGAGCGGCGCCGAAGTTCCTCTGTTGCCTATCTCAACCGGCACCAACAACGTCTTCTCCGAGTTTCAGGAAGGAACCACCGCCGGCTTCGCCGCCGGCCTCCTGGCAACCGGTCGGACCGACCGGCAAGCGGCCTGCCGGCAATCCAAGGTGCTTTGGCTGCACAGCCCCTCAGGGATAGTGGACTTGGCGTTGGTCGATCTAGCTGTTTCAACCCGGTCCTTCATAGGGGCTCGGGCCATTTGGGAAGTGGATCACCTGAAGGAACTGTTCTTGACGCGCGCCCAGCCCTGGAGCATCGGACTTTCCGCGATCGGTGGATTCGTGGAAACAGTGACCGCTGAAAGCCCCCGGGGACTCCACCTGGTCTTCGGGCCCCGGGGCAGGAAAGTCACAGCGCCCCTGGGGCCGGGACTGTTCAAAGATATCGCCGTCAGTGCCGTACACCGCCTGTCGCTCGGAGAGAAAAAGCCGCTCGACCTGCAAGAGCCCGTGACCCTGGCCTTCGACGGGGAACGTGACCGGCTGGTCAACACCACGGACGAATTGGAGGTCCAGTTGAGTCCCCAAGGTCCTTGGGTGGTCGACACGGCCCTCGCCGCCACGGCCGGCTTGTTCCAGCCAGGCAACAGTGATGATCCAAGCGCTTTGCGACCCTGAGATGCCGGACCGCGGGGATGCTCCTACCTATACTCTGGTGAACACGACCGGCAGTCCTCTGCGTTACTCGGTGACGATAGAGGGGGAGAGGCAAATGCACCGGCCTGAGACCTCAAGCCAGGCAGGTCATCCGAGTGCCGGTCGACATCCAAAAGGGTTCTCTGGTCATCGAGCATCAGGGGTTGCCCGGGGATCTGGTGGGCGCCGGGCTGCTTCAGGGCAGGATTGGGGGAAAGCTGGCTCTGGCCCCCTTGCCGGTGGTGGACCCGGCCAGGCTGGACTCCACCCGACACCACGTCCTGCGAGTCCCCTCCGCCGAGCATTGGAAGAAGCAGGACCGAAAGGCTGCCCAAGTTGAAATCGAAAATGACCCTACACAACTATAACTTCAAGTCCCACGGTTGCTTACAGGAACCCTTCGCAGCTTTAACGGGACAGCACTGATTTGGAGTATTCGATTGTGGATTGAGCGAACGTTCTCCTGGAATGACCTGCCCCCATCGGCCTCTTCGAGGATTGCTGCGATCTGCGTCTTCGTAAACAGCGACTTCTTCATCCGGAATCTCCTCCGACTGAGCTTTGTCCATCCCGCAGCTTTACCACCACCCCGTTTTCACTCTCACTCGCGCCTTTGCCTTTCAACCTCTTCGGGCTGAATTCCACGGCTGGTTTCTTATTCGCCTGACCGAATTCACCTCTGTGCCGTCCCTGCCGTAGAATCCAGGCCAATCCATTCCCAGGTCCAACCCGCCTACGGACTCACTGGTCCACCCGGTAGAGGGGCTCCAGACCGGCGGCGACGCGGTCGGCATTTTCCGCCGCCACCTGTGCTCGCTTCCTGGAGGTGCCGTTGGTCACCCCGGCAATATGGGGCGTGGTGACGACCGTCGGCAGCTTGAAGATGGGTTCATTCAGATCGGGGGGTTCCCTTCCAAAAACATCCAATCCCGCGCCCGCAATTCGCCCTTCCACCAAGGCCCTCGCTCAGGGCCTGTTCGTCGACCAGGGCGCCTCGGGCCACATTGATCAGGAAGGCCGAAGGCTTCATCAGGCGCAGCCGGCGATCATCGATAAGGTGTCGTGTCTGCCGGTTGAGCGGCAGGTGAATAGACACCATGTCCGACTCGGCAATAATCCGATCAATAGCTGCGGCTTTACCGGCAAATTCCAGACCAAACCGTTGGATCTCCTCCTGAGTGATGTCTCGAACATCGGCGGCCAGGATCTTCAGGCCAAAGGGCCGTGCCCTTCGAGCCAGCTCGCTCCCACTGGCGCCAAAACCGATAATCCCCAATTTCAGCCCTACCAGTTCGATGCCCACCGGCTCATAAAAAATACCCTGCTGCAGGTGGGACTGGGCCTGCGGATACTTGCGGGTCAGCATCAGGATGAACATCATGGCGCATTCGGCCAAGGCCACTCCACTGAAAGGACCGGGGGTATTGGCTACCGGAATGCCCTTGGATCGCCAGTAACCCAAATCGAAACGGTCGATGCCCGTTCCCAGAATCTGCCACAATCGAACCTGGCCGGCAGCCAGATCCGCCATTTCTCTGGACCCGGCCGAACCACTTTGGTCGATCACGACCTCGACGCCCTCGAACTGCCGGGCGAGATCCCTGGCCGGATCATAAATTCTCAACTGATGACGGTCGCCAATGGCCGCAATCACATCGTCGCCCCAGGGCTGGAACAACGATTCCCGGACAGGATGGGGCAGAAACAAAATGTTCAGTCGGTTGCTCATGCAATGCCCTCCTCAGCAAGATCCGAGGTGCCGCGGCTTTTTCCGCCCTCGGTGACTTCAATGGGTTGCCGGCACAGTTGGGATCCCCACCCCATTCAATCCTGGAGTTGCCGGCCTTCTCGGATCCTCTGCTAACGACGGGGCCTCAAAGCAGCAGTCCTCTCCAAGTAAGCTCGAGCTCCCATTGTGATCCAATCATCATAGCTCGACAAAAGAAAACGGGCTCCCAGATTTCGATACTTCTGCAAGTAGCTTCCCCAACTGATGGCGCCGGCCACACGTCCCGCGGCAACAATTTGCCGAATGGCTTTTTCGACCAGCCGCTGGACTTTGGGGTGTCCTATTTGTCCAATCAAACCCATGGTTTGAGCAAGATCAGCCGGCGCAACAAAGAACACGTCGATGTGATCGACCATCAAGATACCGGCAAGGTTCCCTATCGCCCGTTCTTCCTCGATCAAAACGACAATCATGGTCTCATCGTTGGCCTGCCAATAGAACTCGGGCGCGCCGTAGCCGCGCCTCCCCTGAAAGATTCCCCGATTGCCCAGTGGCGCGAACTTCGCTGATCGCACCACCTGTTCGGCCTCGGCCCGGGTGTTGACATGCGGGATGATGAGGCCGCTGTCCCCACAGTCCAGCGTGCGGGTGATGAGGCCGGGCTCCTTGCCGTGAATCCGCACGAGAGAAGACAAGCCCCAAAGGTCACAGGCTCTCGACAGATCGCCGATGGTGTCCCAACTCACCGGGCCGTGCTCCCCCTCCAGCCAGACTCCGTCAAACCCCAGGAGACCCAGAAAGTCGACCGTGGCACTGGTAGGACTATGCCCCATGACCACCCTGGCGATCTGCCCCTTCCGCAATTTCTCCTTGACCCGATTTCCCGACATCGGTCGTCTGCTTTCCCCGACTCCGGTTGGGAACGTCCTCTAAGAATCTCTTCCGCCAGCCTGCGATCCTGCATGGCCCTCCCAGTCACAGCCCGCGCCGTCTGGACGACGCCTCATTCCTTGGGAGATCCCGGCGGCTGACCAAAGAACGTCAGAAAGACTATCAGAACAGGATTCCGGATTCCAATGGACGACAGCAGAACCTGGAAGATATTAATCTTCCTAAAATAAATGCCATTCAGCACGAGCATTGATACACGGCTAGCCATGAGCACTGAGGCACGAAGACTGGATCACAAGAGGCTGACTGAACTTCGAAAACGGGCCTTGACGAGCATCCAGGCGGGAGAAAGTCCGACGACGGTAGCTGCGGCCCTGGGAGTCAACCTGCGCACGGTGTTTCGTTGGTTGGCTCTGTACCGCAGCGGAGGGTGGGGCCATCTCAAAGCTGGCAAGCGGGGTGGCCGACCGGCCAAGCTGGATGCCCGCGCCCTGAAATGGGTGTAGGACACGGTGACCGGAAACAGCCCGCTGCAGTGGAAGTTTCCCTTCGCTCTGTGGACGGCGGGGATGGTGCGGGAGTTGATGGGGCGGCGATTCCAGATAAGACTCAGCCATAGCTCGGTGTGTCGATGGCTGGGTCAGATGGGTTGGAGCGCCCAGCGGCCGGTTTGGCGAGCCTGCCAACAGGACCCTGGGGCGGTAAGCCGCTGGAAAGAGGAGGAGTCCCCGAAGCTGCGTTGTCGGGCGCGAGAGCTTGGAGCAGAGATCTTCTTTGGTGACGAGGCCCGGGCAGGCTCTGATTTTCATAGCGGTAAGAGGTGGGGACGGCGCGGACATACCCCGATGGTCTCGGCCACCGGGGCCCGATTCGGCGCCACTATCCTCTCGGCGGTCAGTGCACGGGGGCAGTTTCGTTTCATGGTGACCCGGGAACGAGTCACTGCGGCGGTGTTCATCCAGTTCCTCCCACCCCTGATGACCAACGCCGCTTCCCCTGTCTTTCTGGTGGTCGATAATCATCCTATCCCCAAGGCAAAGTCGGTGAAAGGCTTTGTCCAACAACAGCAGGGACGGCTCGAACTTCACTATCTGCCAGCCTGCTCGCCGGAACTCAATCCTGACGAACTTGTCTGGAACAACCTGAAGAATCATACCCTGGGACGAACATTCATCTTCTCCTGCGAAGCGCTCCCAGCACTGGTGATCTCTCAACGGCGTCGCATGCAACAACTGCCAGCCTTAATCAGGAGCTTCTTTCAGGCTCCTACCACGCGATACGCTACCTTGGGATGGCAACTACTTTAGGGATTTTAATAACTTTGAGGATTCATAACGGGATGGGCTAGAATATATTCAGGCATGGGCCCCGGTCGAATTCACCCGATGGTTGCTCTGGCCACCGCTTTCGCTCAATTCAGATTTCGGGGAATCCGGGTTTCGCCTCAGGGGGCATCAGTCCGACGTTCTGAACAATCGAGGTAAGCCATGAAAAAACCGATCCTTCTGGCCCTATTGGTCGCTTTGAGTTGCACCAGCCTCTGGGCCGCTGATTTCTGGAAAAACAAAGAATACAAGAAGTGGAAACCCAAAGAAGTCCATAAGATGTTGACCAAATCTCCCTGGGCTCAAAATGTCTCCCTCGACTCGAGCCGCATGGGAAGGGGGGAATTCGGCAGTGGGGAGCTGGGTGACGTCCACCAGTCCCAGGACCCAAGCACTCGACCCAACCAGGATCAGCCTCAAGGAGGCGGGGGCGGTGGTGGCTTCGGTGGCCCGGGCGTCACCCCTGGTGGCAATCCAGGCGGTGGCAGCGTCCCGGCGGGTGGCGGTATTGGCGGAGGTGGAGGTGGCCCGGGCTTCGGTGGTCCTGACCTCGGTGGTCGACGTCCAGTAAGGCGTGGCCCACCGCCGATCCGTGTGACCCTCCGCTGGGCCAGCGCCTTGCCGGTCAAGCAGGCGATTGTTCGGTCCCGCCACAAGGGCGACTTCGAGGAAACGGATCAAGACAAGCAGCTTCTCAGCCATGTAGATCAACAGTATGTGGTTTTGGTGAGTGGTCTGCCGAATAGAATGGCCCGCGCCTTGAAAAACACGGACCGCATTCGGCAAATGACTTCACTCAACCGCAAGAAACGCGACCCCATCCAGGGCCGAGTCGGTTGAGTTGTTGCCGCGGGGGCAGTTCCATGATCTTTTCCTGTTCTTTCCCCGCACCGAAGAGATCACCCTGCAGGACAAAGACGTGGAGCTGAGAACGCAGCTTGGCCCGTTCAAGATCAAGCGTAAATTCAAGCTCAAAAACATGATTTTCAAAGAGAAGCTCGATCTTTGATAGCCGTTGCCACTGTCGGTCAACGCTTCGGCCAAGCCACTCACCGGACGGTCCGGAGCAGTCCATGTTGCTCCGGGCCGTCCGCCCGTTCGTCTCTTTTAGAATTGCCGGGACACCCCCGCTCACCGTTTTTTCTTACCCGCCAAGCCTCTGACTTATTGACGTCATTCTACAGAGTGATGTGATAGATTTTGATTTGTTGCAGGACGATCAGCGAACCGACTGTCTGGCGGGCGGAGTCCCAAACCGGTGACGTTCCGGTTCGGCTTCTCTGCCCTGAAAGCTTTGCACCGTCTCAGTTCGAAGTGGAGAGCCATCGCTTGAACGCGTCTACCCACCCCATCAATCCCCTGAAAGCTCGTCTGGCTGAGGATAAACCGGCCATCGGCATGTTGGTCTCCATGCCCAGCGTGGCGACGGCCCAGATTCTGGCTTCGGCCGGCTTCGACTGGCTCTTTTTTGATATGGAGCATGGGCCCATCGACATCGCTTCCGTTCATGCCATGGTGACGGCGACCCAGGGCACTCGCGCCGCACCGATCGTTCGAGTCCCATGGAACCTGCCTTGGCTGGTCAAGACCGTCCTGGACGCCGGCGCCATGGGCATTGTCTTCCCCATGATCCACAATCGGAGCGAGGCCGAAGCTGCTGCCAAAGCCGTTCGCTACCCACCACGAGGCAATCGTGGCTTCGGCCCATTCTACGCGCCCGCCCGATTCGGAATAACCCGGGAAGATTACGCGGACCCGACAGACGAACAGATCTTGTGCATGCTGCTGATCGAGCACCGTGAGGCTGTCGACAACATCCGAGAGATTGTGACTGTTCCAGGCGTCGATGTCTGCCTGATTGCACCCTACGACCTGGCCATGAGCTACGGCTATCGCGATGAACCGGACCACCAGGAAGTTCAGGAAGCGATCGGACGGGCTGAGGAGGTCATTCTCTCGGGCCCCACCTACCTGGGTGGATTGGCCCTTGATAACGGTACGGCCAACGCCATGATCCGACGCGGGCACCGCATCATTCTTACCGGATCCGATACGCTGCTTCTCGAACGAGGTTCCAAGCACATCCTCGGTGGCATTGATCGGAGCGACTGATACAGGCGGGTCCAATTCAGACAAGCCATGTCCATTGAAAATCCGCGAGCAACGGTGGTGGCTGTTGCCGGCTCCGCAGGTCTGGACGTAACCTTGCGGGACCCACCCCGCCATTGGATCGGGGAGGTGCCTCGCGACGTGTACACCCACCGAACCCTGCTGCCGCTGGCCTCGCCGGCCGAAATGGGCTTAGGTGGCAACGGGGGTTCGGCTTCGTACGTGCTGGGTAAATTAGGCTGGAGGGTTCACCTGAATGCCCCCATTGGTCATGATCCGGCCGGGCAATTGGTCAGGGGCTGGCTGGCCCAGACTGGCGTGCAATGTGTCGCCCCTGCCGGTCGCTCCACCATGCAGGCCATCACGGCGGTTGATGAAACGGGAAGACGACTGGGGACGCTCCAGCACGTCGGCCCTACTCTTGACTGGAACTTGTCCAGTCAAGACGAGGAAGCAGCCTGGCTGTTGGTCAGCCTTCCTGGCCAGGTTCCCGTTGAAGTCCTGCCCGAGGTCTTGAAGTTGCTGAAGGCCTTTGGACGGACGGACAGGGTGAGAGTGTTGGATACGGGTGTCGGATGGACGGGGAAAGTTGCCCCTCGGCAAGTGAGAGAGTTGTGGGCCCAAGCGGAGGTGATGGTGGGCACTCTTGAAGAATTGAGCACTTGGACCTCCGGCCGGTCGAGCCAAGCGGTGGCCGAGCGAGTGCTGGCAGCCGGTCCTCATACGGTCGTCATCAAGATGGGTTCCGCAGGTGCCGCCTACCAATCGAAACAGGAGGCCTTTGCCCGGCAGGCTCCCGTCCGGCTGCGCTGCATCGATGTCAGCATTGGGGCCGGCGACGCTTTTAACGGCGCTCTGATCGGATCGCTCATTCAGGGTCGATCCCTGGCGGATTCTGTCGCCAGGGCCCAGCGAGTGGCCGCAACGGTGGTCGAAAGGGGACGCGGCGTCCTGGGTTGGAGTGAGGTGACGGCCTGATTCTATTGAGATCGGCCCAAGCCCTCAAACACGACGTTTGATGGCATTCCAGGATTGTAAAGACATGGTGCTGCCCATCAGCGACGAAAACCTGAGGACCACCGTCGAAAAGGGGATCCTCTTCACCCAGGAGGAACAAGACCTCTATCAACTCGCGCGCCGACAAGAGCCTCACGCTCTTGCCAACCCGAATAACCATGACCGCAATCACTGGGGCCAAGCCCTGACCCGGGAGTAGCAGCAAGAAGCAAGATGCCGCCAGGAATGTTGGTTCTTGACCGTAGCCTGCCAGAGCCGGACTACGCGTTTGTTTGGTTACTGGCCAAACTTTCATCTCCCCTCAGGTGTCGCAGGTGAGCCACCAAATCGTACGTTCCCTCATTCAATAGGCATTCCCATACATAGTAGACGACGCTTTTTCGATCCCGCCTTTTTGTTCCTCGGGCTGCTTTCAGCAAGCCATGGTGAGAGCAGGGCCTGCGGCGCCCAAACCCAGAAAGTCTCTTCGATTCATGGCCTCGAATCTTACGTCACCGTTGAAGGGTCGTAGCTGTCCAGGCTCGTTGAATGGCCGCATCTAACCTGGAGTCTCAAGAGTGAGATCCCAGTCGCCCAGCTTTCGCAAGCGTGTGGCCGGGGGCAGGATTGGCGGTTCACCGGCAGCCAGCCAAGCCGTCACCTCTTCCTTGTGACCCAGCCGCGGGACCTTGCGCACACGATCGATGCCATCCCAAAAAAAGAAATTCTCCACTCCGGACTCGTAAAGCCGATGGGCCTTGCGATGATACTCCTCGGTCGTCAGGCCGCGAGGCATCAGGTTGAGCGCCAAACGGCACTTCGTCCCGCGCACCAGCGAGACGAAGTAGTCGACGTCCTGAGGGTTTTCCCATGCGGGTTGGTAGCTGTTGAGACGAATGGAGGAGGAATAAGGGATGATGGTATCCACCAAACCCTGGTCGATCCAAGCCGGCACGTCCATCCCATGCAGCCGGTTTTCCTCGGGACGGAACACCACCGCCGATAGGGCCAGCCGTTTCGAGCGGCCCGTCTGCCGGGTGGCTGCATCCATCTCCCGGCGCAACTCTCTCATGAATTGAGTGAGGGCTCGACTTCGGTAGGAGAGCCAGCGTGGGTCCCGCTCATCGAGCTTACGGGGGTCCCGGCCATAGCGGGCCTCAAAGCCCCGAACCAGAGGTTCCTCATAGGCCACCAGAGGGGGGCGGCGATTATAGAGGACACACACCCCGTCGATAGGGTACTCGGCCATTTCCCGGAACAGGGAAATCACATAGCGGCGAGTCTCGGGGAAAGCGTAGGAGATTCGGGGCATGGGCCTGCCCTTTCTATCCACGCAAACCAATTCGGGATGCTTCTCATAAAAGCTTCCTGGAATGTGGTCGTGTGGCGGCGGGTACACAAAGGCCGCGGTGCGGTAGGAGGCATGAAACTCAATTCCCATTTCCCGAGCAAGCTCGCCAGCCACCCGCAAGGGATCGATCCCTTTCCGCCGATAGGTCTTCCAGGTCTGAGCCCACTCTCGATCGATGGCCCGCGGGAAGAAGGGATCGGGTTCGTTAAAGGCCCTGCCATAGTCCTCGGCAATCTTCGAAAAATAGAGCGCTCGGTCACCACCTCCCGCCTCCCAATAGACCCGCCCCACGTCGGTATGCCGGAGCGGCTCCAAGTACTTGAGCACTTCCTCGGCCGATCCGGAAACATTGGAAAGATGAGCGTCGCTGTGCGCGAACAATCTTTTGGTTTCCTTTTGAGCGCGATCCCTCTTGAGAACCCGCACCTGCTGTTCCGACAACCGAACCAATTTGACGTAGGCCACCCACCCATGCTCGGCCCGAGGAATCCGGGTCTGGCGAAAGTGCAAGCTACGTCCGCTCAGGTCCGCACTTTTCCAATAAATGTCGTCGATCCAGTTCTCTCGATGATCAGTTTCTCCCGCTCGTCCCCTCACAATAGTGTAAGCCGGGTCCCCCGTCAGCTTGACCTGAACCTGCTTGGGCTGTTCGAACGGCTTTCGGTAAATACCGATATAAACCCGATGCCAACCGGTACGGTTCAGGGCGTAGTTCAGATCCGGAGCAGCACTCTCCTCCAAAACCACCAGCATGGTCCCACTGAAGTCGTCGGTTTCGTAGTCCAGCATTTTCCAGGTCCCACGTCTGAGGTGTCTGGACAAGGCGGCAGAGGGCCGGCACTGGTCCAAGTCGGTCAGATAGATCGCCCCATTCTGAGTTGTTGCCCCCAGGCTTGTCGAGCCCGAGACCGGGTGCTGAACTCGGAGATAAAGGCCGGCCAGTGCCGCCGCTTCCAGAAACTGGCGGCGGTTGGGCCGCCAAATCTGTCCTTCGGAGCTTCCATGGTTATCGGTCATTGCTGTCCTCCATTGCGCTGGCGCCTCTCGGACATCTTGAACCTCCGGTCCGAAAAATCCACAGCGTTGGCGTCTTTTTGGGATCATCCTTTTGCTTTGGCTGCATGAAGCCTGCCGGTTACTCATCTTCCGGGGTGGACGTATGATGATCGATGCGCTGGCCGTCAGGACGGTTCTTGAACTCCCGAACCAGACGCAGAAAAGCCTCCACCACCGCCTCAAAAATCACACGTCCCTTTTCAGCGGTCGCCAGTTTGGGGTCCCCGCAGACGCCTGTCTTGCTGAAACGGGTCCAGATATCCATGAATGTCACGGGAGAGCTTTCCATGAGATCCAGAACAATGAAATTCGAGGGCGGCATTCCAATTTCCTTCACGGCTTTATCCATTTGTACTCTGGGGGAGTCCAGATGCAGGTAGACCGAAGTCTCCAACTCTCCCGCATGGGCCATTCCTCCTCGCTCTGACTCCCGCACCGCCTGGATTTCCTTGGCGGCCAACGAAGGCCAGATAAAGGCCCCGCACAAGCTGTCGGTTTCCAGAATCGTCCTGCGAGCCACCAACTCCAGAATCGGCATGTTCGAACCGTGCCCGTCGGCGATCAAGATGCGCTTGAACCCATGGTGAGCCACACTCTTGGTGACATCCAGGACGAAGTTGAGCAGATGTTCCATGCGGACATCAATGGTTCCCGGGAAATCCATATGATGTGTTTCGAATCCGTAAGGAATCAGCGGGAGCAGGAGAATCTCACCCTCGGCCCGACGAGCTGCTTCCTCACAGATCGTTTGAATCAAGAAGTTGTCGGTATCCAATGGCAGGTGATGTCCATGATCTTCAACGGAGCCAATCGGCTGGACAACCACCGGCTGCCGGCGCGCCAATGCCCTCAACTCCTGCCAGGTGTATTGCTGATAAAAGTAGCTCTTGCGTTCCATAGCAACCTCGCTCAAATGAATCTCGGACCGACTCGAAGGAAGGTCGAACCGCCTAGCTTGAGACCTCCTCTAAATTCCCGCACCTCAGCCTGCCAGAATCGAACCAAAGCGCTCGATCACCAACTCCAGTTGGTCCTCAGCCAAACTCATGGGGTTGAGAATCAAGAGTCCCCGAGCGATTTCATCCTGACTGACCGCAACGGCTGGGTCCTCTTCGAGCAAACGCAGCGCCAGATCCACCGGCGTCAGTCCCGAGCGGTTCCCCTCTAGCCGGACGGCCAGCAGAGGGTAACCGGACTCTCCACTGTCCATGGTCTCTACCGCCAAGTGGGGGAGCTGTTTCAATCCGGTCCGGAGAATCTGAATTTTGCTGATTTGCTCTTGTTGCCACGCCTGATGATCCTGTTGGACGTAGACCTTCACGGCCGCCACCAATCCAGCGATTTCTTCCTTGCCAACTTTGAGTGGCCGGCCGATTCCCTGCAGAGGCGGCCCCGGCAGTTTTCCGGATTCCAGAAACTGACGGCGCAACGCCCAGGTTTCAGGCCAAACGTCCATGTCCTGATGCTGTAGAGCCACGGAGTCTATGAGGTCCCGGCGACCCACCAAAATCCCCGAGGCCTGTGGGCCGCGAAGGGCCTTGCCTCCCGAGAAAGCAACCAGGTCGGCGCCGGCGGCGACAAAGCGTCTCAGATTTTCGGCGGGAGGCAGCGACGCAGCCGCATCGACGATGACGGGCAGACCTTGTCGATGGGCGACCGCCACCGTGTCCTGCAAAGAGACCGCCCCCGGGGCTTTCATGTCAACCCAATGGACCGCTACGGTCCGGGGGTGAATGGCCGCCTCGATATGCCAGGGAGCCGTATCCCTCCCGGTCGGATTTCCAAGCTGCCCAACCTCCACCAGGCTGGCGCCCGCCCCGCGAAGAGCATGATCGTAAGCGTTGCGTTGGCACCGCTGAACGATGATCTCATTGGGCATGCCCCTCGTATCGGGTAGACGCTCCATCTTTCGGATGTCCAAGCCGGCCAGACAAGCTGCCGCCGCAAGCTGCAAACCCGCTGCGGCGCCACAGGTCACATATCCCGCCTCGGCGCCGGTCACCTCTGCCAGGTAAGCTCCCGCCTTTTCTTGCAGTTTCTCGATAGACACGCTCCACCGGGATGCCTCCCCCATGGCCTCCACTGCCTGCTCGACCATGGGCGGGCCTCCGAGGCGAGTCAGTGTGCCGGCAGCATTGACCACGCGCCTGACACCCAGACTTCGGTAGACGTCTCCCAAGATTCCTCCCTTATTCTCCGGTCGTTGAGGTCAGGCGGTCTTCTGTGGCCGACAGCCCCACCCTCCAGTCCTCCCAGAATCAGGATAAGATCCTCGGAGGGATCGCCGTCCAATTCCTCTCAGCAACCCGAGGCTTCAACCACCGGCAGGCCGGGCAGGATGTAACATGGTCCTTGCCTTGGCTGATGAAGTCCTTGGCCGCAACGGAAGATAGTGGTAGCGAGCCCCCAGCCACTCGGTCAGCTGATCGCAGTAGTGGGTGCTACCGGGATGTCCCGACTGGCCTTGAGCATCCACGGTCCACAACCCGCAGGCCGGATCGCTCAGATCGGCGATCAGTCGATAGTTGGCTCCAATCGGGGCGCCCCAATTGGGGTCGTATCCCGTATTGCATACCGTGACGCCATTCCCCTTCACGGGTTGCCCTCCCCGATCCAGTAACTTTCCCAGATCGCCTCTGCCGGAGAGGACGTGCCGCAAACGAACCTTATGAACGCGACCCCAAACCCAGGATGAGACGTCCGGGCCCAGCCTCCTGGACAACTCGGCCAAGGTCGTCTCCCAAGCACCGAGCACGGCGGCTCGAGGCGACTGCCGATGAAACCAACCCGCCTGGTCTTCTCTGAGCAACTGCGAAGCCAGACCGGCGATGGCCCCGGAGATCAAATCCACGTAATCGTCGGGAAATCGCTCTCCTGCCACGGTGCGGCTCCAATGGGTAAAGAAGGTTTCAAAGATCGAAGCCCCGACACTATCGATCTCCATGCGGCCATCCCAGCGTCGGAGAACTCCGACAACTTCTGCGCCACCCCGGGGGCGATCCTCAAGGATTTTCAACAGAAAAGGCAAACACTCCCGAGCTCGAAGGGAAAGGGCATCCTGCTGCATCCTGACCAGGTCCTCGCGTGACAACCCTTCCTTTTCCTCAATCATCTGGCGGACCCTGCGCGCACGGTAGCCACTGCTCCAGGTGCCGGAGAGGGGATAGGGATAATCATCCGCGGCAGGCCGATTGTTGGCCGTGGCCATCCAGCCTCTTTCCGGGTTTTTCAGGTGAGGCATCCCCTCGAATGGAATGAGGCCGTCCCACTGGTGAATGGGATCCCAACCGGGCCGGTAGCCTCTTTCCCAAACCCGCCGGATCGGAATTTGACCGGTGGACTGATAACCGATATCCCCTTCCACGTCGGCGAACACCAGGCTCCAAGTGGGCATCCTCCATCCCTTCAATGCCTGGCGAAACTGATCGACGCTGCCGGCGCGGTTCATGCGTTGCAGAGCCGCCAGCCATCCTGACCCTTCAGCACCCAGCCACCTCAGCGAAACGGGCCCCGTATCCCGCGCCAATGGGGGGAGGACTGAATCGACGATGGGGCCATTTCTGGAGTGCCTCACCTTTCGAGTCAGAGAGGGTTTCCCCTTCACCTTGATTTCCTCAATGCGTTCCCGGGCCGGTTCCCAATCTCCGTCGTAGAGGAAGCAACCTGGATGCCGGGAATCCGTTTTCTCCTGGTAGAGGTCCCGTTGAGAGCAGATGTTGTTGGTGATGCCCCAGGCCACACGCTCATTGCGGCCAATCATCACGGCCGGAACACCCACGTACCCGGCGCCGGTCAGGTGGAGGGAGGGACTGCGCAGATGCACTTCATACCAGCAGGATACGGCGGCAAAGGCGATATGGGGATCACTGGCAAGCAGGGGTTGGCCGCTCTGGGTCCGCGACCCGGCAATCACCCAGTTGTTGCTGCCCTCTCCTTCATGAGGATCACTGCCGGCTTGTCCCGCAGCCGGGTTCCTTCCCGACTGCGCGGGATAGGCGCCCGGCGGCAGAATGCTCTCCTCGTCGGCTTCTCCCCGCAGAAAAGCCCGGTAAAGAGACTCGTCACCCAGTCGCCGTTTCGCCAGTTCAGGAATGACAATGACTGGGAAGCGACCCGTCAAATACCATTGGAACTCGACCTGAATAGCCAGACTATCCACGGATGACCAGGGCTCGGGTTCATAATCCAGGAGGTCAAACTCGATGGGAAGAGAGGCTCGACTGCACTCGATGACGGCGTTAATCCCGGCCGAAAAGGCCTGGAGCCGCTGGGCCACCTCTGCAGGAAGACGCTTCTGTTCCTCGGACGCAATACCAGCCAGGCCAACCGTTCTAGCCAGGAGATCGGACTCCAGCCCGTCCGGGCCCAGAATCTCAGAAAGTCTCCCCCGTCCCTTGCGCCGCAGGTAGTCCAGTTGAAACAGGCGGTCCTGCGCCATGGCAAAACCATAACCGAAGAATAGATCCTCATCATTCCCTGCAGAAATATGAGGGATCCCCCAGGAGTCGCGCTCAATCTCAACAGGACTTTTCACCCCCAGTTGATGCCGACCCTCCGCCACAGGCGCTCTGAACCTGATCTGGCTGCTCCACCAATTGTCGAATTGCTGTCTCGACATCCCGGCGGCATCGCAAACGGATCCGATCGGCTGACCCTCCCCCAGTCTTTTGAGTCGATCATCGACTGATTTTTTCATAAAGGAACTCCATAAGGAAAGAATGTCCCAGCAAGCTCAACCAAGGTTGACCAAGGGACCAGCAAGCCACCCGCCGGCCGCATGGCGAAGCGGCCTGACTGAACCAGGCAACCTCGAAAGAGGATAGTCCCGAGCATTCCGGAGTGGCCGAGGAACCTATGGGTGGACGAAGTCATTTATCTCACCCGGACAGCCCCGAGCTAGAAACAATCTCAGACCGGACCAATCGAACCCGGTGGGAGACACGTAAGAGCGATCGATGTGAACATAGGTCGGAATATACTTGATGGTGATGCCACACCGGCGCCGCTGGGAACAGTTTGGGTTGGATCCGTGCCACAAGTAGACGTCGTGGGCAGAGAATTCTCCAGCTTTGAGCTCCACATCGACCGTCTTCGTCAGGTCCACCTGTGGGAGAGATAAGGGTAAGGTGGTTTTGTGCTGAAGGTCGACCCGGTGATGCCGGAGAACCTTATTCCGGTGGGAACCCGGAATCACTCGCATGCAGCCGTTCTCCCGATCCGAATCATCCACGGCCAACCACAAGGTGAAGGTCTCCATGGGATCGATGGGGAAAAAGGCGGCATCCTGGTGCCATTCCACGGACAACCCGTCTCCCGGCCGCTTGCTGATGACATAGGAGGTAAAGAGGGCCACGTCCGGACCGAGAATTTGCTCCGCAATGTCCACCAGAGGCTCACTGAGAAAAAGATCGAGAAAGTAGCGGCTATCGTAGTGGACCGACGGCATGTTTTCCGGTCGAGTTCCAGCCGGCAGGTCAGCGATGAGTTGATCGATTTCCTCCCGCAGTCTTGCCAATTCCCGGTCCGAGAGGATCTTTGCTCCCCTGACGAAACCGTGTTGCCGATACTGTTCCAGCTCTTTCTCACTGAGCTTCGTCATCACAACCTGACCGCAACATCACCCTCCCGGATGATTGCTTCGGGAATGGATCAGGATGAACTCCTGGCTCTTTAACCGATTAGGGGGACATCATATGGCGACCCCCCGGGGAAGTCAAACCATTCCCTTTGGCTTGGCTACGGCTTGATGGGCTCCGGCAGCCCGATTACCATTTTCCCCTGCTTGGCGCGCACGTATCGTCGTGATAGAGTTTTCCGGAGACTGGCAGTCGAGCGTTTGGCCCCCTGCCGCCTACGCTTCGGACACCTGGATCCCGGGGTGGTAAGATGACAACCGATTCCGAGTTCTCGATCGTGCATTTCTCTGACGCCCACCTTTTCGGCGATCCCACCCACGAGATCTATGGGGTGCAGCCCGCCCTCAGCCTGAGAGCCGCGGTTCGCTCCGTGAACACCATCCGGCCGCGCCCCTCCCTGTGCATCTACACCGGAGATGCCGTTTCCGAGGAAACCGAGGCCGCCTACCAGCTCTTCAAGGCCCAGATGGAAGCGCTCTGCCTTCCAGTCTATTACGCCGTGGGCAACCACGACGACCGCAAGAGCCTTCGGCGCCACCTGCTGAACCAGGCTCAGCCGACCGATGGCCCCTATTACTACTTCTTTCGTCAGTCGGGATGGCGGTTGATCGTCCTGGACACGGCCGAGCCCGGGCAGGTCTGGGGGACCATTGAAGACGAGCAGCTCCAATGGCTCAATCAACTGCTACAGGATCGCGAACCCACTCTGGTTTTCATGCACCACCACCCCGTGGCTGTCGGAGTGTCATGGATGGACGCGTTGATGTTGAAGAATGCCGATCCGCTGCTGCAAATACTCCAGCGGTCCCAATGCGTCGAAGCGGTTTTCTTCGGTCACGTCCATTTCGAGTGCCACATTCACTACGCCGGGATCCACTTCATGTCGGTTCCGGCCCTCTCCTTCCAATTTGGGGAGGGCCACTGGGCCGAAAAGTCTGTGTGGTTGCCGGCCGGCTTCCGCTTGATCACCATTGGGGGCCAAGGTCTGAGAACCGTGGTGCATCGATTGACTGCCGACGAGTTCCGGCGGCCCTGAAATTCAACCCAGGAGGAAAATTGAATGAGAGTATCCCTCGGATGCTGCTATTGGCGGCCGGTAGTTCTGGCGGCCGTTCTGTTGGCGGTTTGGTTCTATTGGCAGAAATCCCCCCAAGTCCCGGACATGTCTGCTCAGACAAGACAACGCTTGACCAAGGGGGCCGACATCGACGGCTGGATGAAGGAACTCTCCAACTGGGGCCGTTGGGGGAAGTCGGATGAACTGGGGGCCCTGAACTTCATTTCGGCCGCCAAGCGCAAAGAAGCCGCCAAGTTGGTCAGGGAAGGAATCTCGGTATCCTTGGCCCGAGACATCGAGAAGGAAAAATCCCAGGACAATCCCTTTCCGTTCGAGCATTCCATGTTGTTGACCGGCAAGAGCCCCGGGATCTTCTCGAATGACGCCTACCGCGTTCAATACCACGGCTGGGCCCATACCCACATGGACTCCCTGTGCCACATGTTCTACCAGGGCAAGATGTTCAATGGATTCTCCCGCATGGACGTCACCGACCAGGGCGCTCGCAAGCTGGGAATTCAAACAGTGAAGAACGGGATTTTCAGCCGCGGAATCCTGATGGACATTCCGGCTCTCAAGGGCGTCGAATACCTTGAACCGGGACAAGCCATTTATCCCGAAGACCTCGACGCCTGGGAAAAGAAGGCCGGGGTGAAAGTGGGTCGAGGCGACGTGCTCCTGGTTCGGACAGGACGCTGGGCGCGACGCTCGGCCAAGGGCGTATGGGACGTCTCCGAAAAAGCAGCCGGGATGCACGCATCCTGCGCCCGCTGGTTACACCGGCGAGAGATCGCTATGCTGGGCAGTGACGCGGCCAGCGAGGTAGCGCCCTCGGGAATCGAGGGAGTTGTCTCTCCCATTCATCAACTCAGCATCATCGCCATGGGTGTCCCGATCTTCGACAACTGCGACCTGGAGGCTCTCAGCGCCACCGCCAGTCGACTGCAACGCTGGGAGTTCCTGCTGACGGCGGCGCCGTTGCCGGTAGGCGGCGGCACCGGCTCACCGCTCAACCCCATCGCTACATTTTGAAAGGAAAGCGATATCCAGGGTGAAGGCGTCTAGAAGTCCCACAGACGATGGACAGTCCATGCAACGGCGGAGATCGAGTGGACGCGGCGGTGCACGGCTGATCTGGACCAAGGCGCCAAGAGGGAGCATACCGGCAGTATGCGACCGAGGAAGATGCACGCCGGTCGAATACAGCGGGACTTGCGCCGCAAGTTGCTGGTCCCCGCCATTATTGAGGTCCAGCACGGCATGTCTTCAGAGAGTTCAAGCCGTGCGGCCACTTCCTCCGACGGCATCTCTTCGATCGTTCGCAGCTTGCGAGCCATCTCCCGCGTTCGGACACCCGTCTCATCAATGGTCGTGGAGGCGGTGTTGGGCTGACGCTTCACCTTCTTCAGGACTTCGGAAAACCTGCCAAACTCTGTCTTGACGGCAGCAAGAACCTCCCAGACTTCGCTGGAACGTTATAGCGGCCAAGGTGGTCGGGCCAGCGACGACAACCCGGTGGCGTTGTTGCAACTCCTCTACTTGGCCCGGCTGTCGAAGCACCTCTGTATAGCGACCTTCTATCGGCAGGAACATGATGGCGAAATCCGTTGTCTTTGGGGGATCGATGTACTTCTCGAGAATCTCCTTGGCTGCACCTTGCACCTTCCGTACAAGCGTGGCGGTCGCCTTCTGCACCGCGTCTCACCCGGCCGCATCAGCAGCCTCAACCAACTTGTCGTAATCCTCAAGTGGAAACTTGGGATCAATCGGTAACCAAACGCAGGAGCCCGGTTGGTCATCATTACCCGGAAGGCGAATGGCGTACTCAACAATCTCGCCTGAATTTTCCTTGATCCGCACATTGGTGTCATACTGCTCTGGTGTGAGAACCTGTTCGAGGAGCACTCCGAGTTGAACTTCACCTATGTATCTCTCGCCCTGACGTTTGTCAAAACTCCCTTGAGGTCGCCGGCACCTGTTGCAAGATCCTGCATCTCTCCAAGGCCGCGCTGAACGGCTTCGAGACGATCGCTGACAAGATTGAACGATTCCCCAAGCCGGTTTTCCAACGTGGATTGGAGTTGTTCATCGACGGTCCGACGCATCTGGTCGAGCCTCTGTTCATTGCTCTCCCGCAGGACTTGGAGACGCTTATCGACAGCTGTTCTTACTGTCTCGAAGCGTGTCTCGTTCGACTGCGTCAAGTCTTTAATCTCCTTCCTCACACTCTCAAGCCGATCCGTCTGGACATGTCCAAGCTCTCCGACGGCATTCACGAGCGTTTCAGCCGTATTCTTCTGACCCGCCCCAACCTCCTATCTGAGTTCACGGACTGACCGGGATGTTTCCTCTCGCACGGCCCGGAACTCGTCCCGCACGGCATTCCCCGCCTCGCTGCCTCCCTGCCGGAGTCACATCAGGACCAGAGTGAGGAGTACCAGGCCAGCTGCCGACAGGACTACCTCACCCCATACCGTGATCTGAATCACTTCTTCTCACCTCTCTCCATACATGTTCGTCGCTCTGGAGGAATCATCCTGTGATTCCCGATCATAAAGATGAGCGGAAGACGAGAGAGAAAAATTACTGTCGTCACCCGTTCGCTGAATCTTCCTTTTAAGGGTTTGCATCAGTTGGAGAAGTGGCTCTGGATGACTTCCTCGAAGAATGTCTTTCCCAGAGATTCGATCTTGTCGCTCTTGCGATGATTGTTCAGATCGCGGGCAACGAATTTCTCCGCCTTGGGGTTATATCCGATTTCCACCATGTTCGGGACGTTACCTGCAGGGACGTGGCGCAAGAACTCGTAGCGATAAGACCCCGGAGGATCTTCCCTTGAGACGTGCAGGGTTACTTTACATTTGTCACTAAGGATGCTACTCGGATAGCCGAAGAAGAAGATGTATCTGGCTGTCCGTTCGCCAAGAAGAAAATCAACCCTGAAGAACCAGGTCTTCTTCGCAGACTTGCGTTGCCGCAGGCTGAGATACTTTTCAAATTCCAGGGCACCAAAGTCGCGGAAGAAGATTTTGGCAAGATCATCAGCCGACGAGTCTATCAGCGAAGCCGTCTGTCGCATGTAGCCCTTCAGCAAGTCCATGGCACTCTTCCACACTTCATACTCATTCTTTGCTTTGATCCGTTCCGCTTCGCTGAATCTACCGGCCAGAGACTTCGCCCATTCCTCTTGCTCTCGTTGCTCCTTGGCAGCAGCCTCGTATTCCTCAAGGCTCTCTTCTATGCTCTCGACAAGTAGCGCCAGGAAAGAGGAGAGGTCTGAAGCTTGAGATTCTTCCAAGGCGTCGTAGTAGCGCAAGCGATCTTCTCGACTGATGATTGCTATAGGGAAACCGTAGCGCATGAGGATCAAATTCATAATCAGGCGGGCAACTCGGCCATTGCCATCGATGAATGGATGGACGTAAACAAGCCAAGTGTGTGCGACTACTGCGCACAGCAGACCTTCCGGGGAAGCAAAGTTGCCGTCCGGACAACTTGCTTCCGCCAGCCATCTACCGAATGTCTCCATCTGTTCCGGCACTTGCTCCGGACCCGGTGGCTCGTAGCTCGATCCGGAGATCTGAACTTGGACCTTACGATATCCCCCTGCGTTCTTGTCATCGATATCTTTCAGCACAAGCCCATGAATCTGACGGACATTGAATTCCTTGATCGGTTGGGTGCTGTCTTGGGCGAGGCTCTCAAGGAAATCCACCGCGGCAGACAGGTTTCTTGCCTCTGCCTGGTCTTTGAGAGGCTTTCCAGTGATGGTGAGTCCCATCTCGACAACTTGGCGCGTCTCGCCGATATCGAGAACGTTGCCCTCAATGGCGTTTGATTGGTAGATGTTCTTGATCTTGAAGTACTGCCGAAGACGATGAAGCACCTCGGGACTAAGCCTTCCGCTTTGGCGAAGGTCAGCTACACGGTCAGCTATTTTCGAAAGTCCTTCCTTTTGGACCTTCCGGTACATATAGGGACTACTGGATATCTCAATCATCTCCCAACTCATATTTATCTCCTCTCTCAGGCGGCCTTCCAGAATTCCCGACGGCAGATCTCAGCCGCCGCTGAAATCGGAAGTGGCGAAGGAGCGTACGCCCGAGTCAGTCGTCCGCAGCACATTGTTCAGGGCGGTCTCGGACGATGCGGGCAACCTTGCGTACCTGTCTGTGCACCAACCTCGCCCATCACCTCCGCCCCACCGGGGCATGGCGCAGATTCCTACTTGGGGTGATCACTGACCAGCAGCCAGTCGCTGACATTGACAGTATACTGGTAAGTGGTTTTCCCAAGAAGAAACCCATGCATAGCATACCAACAACGGGCCTCTATCGAATCGTTTACGAACTGGTTAGCGATCCGGTCAATGGCCGGACGCCCCCTTCAGTCGGAACACCTCCGGATGAAAATGGTGGTAGAATGGCACTCCACCGACAAGGACAGGCCGAACCGATCATGCCCCACGAACTCCAGCTTGGCTGCCTGGCGGGTGGTGGAATCAACCTCTCAACCGGAGGCAGGCGTCCCACTCCGCTTCGTATTCCACGGAACTTTCACTGCGAGCCGCTGTCCCCTTTGACTCGCACCGCGTACTCCCGATTCAGCCGTTTGACGGTCCATTCGGATTCCTGAATCTTGCCTTTTCGTATCTTTTTGAGAATTCGTGACAGATACTTGACGGTTAACACCCGCGCCAACTTGTCCCTGGGATCAGCCACTTCCCCGTCAATCAACAGGATCGTGTCTCCGGTTCGCAGCCCCGCTTCGTAGGCGGGAGAGGCGGGCAGCACTTCTATAAGGTCAACGCCATTCCTACCTTTTCGAGCCACAATCCCGATTTCCTCACTGGTCAAAGCCCTGAGCACCTCCGACCTCACATTCTCCCAGCTCATGTCCCAAGCGCCTGTCACCACAAGCACCCCTGTTCCAGGAAGTTCCGAATCAGACGCATGGTCATTTTCCCAATAGCTCGCCCCTTCCCCCAAAACTTCCCGGAAATCAGATCGGATCTGCCGGATCAGTTCGGAGTCGGCCTTGAAGACCTTTATGTGATGTGGCAAACTAGGCTTCTTGGCGTTGTAGACCGCGAAGCGGAATTCATTGCCCGTCATGAAGTCTTCAGGGGCATAGACGTAAACGCCTGCATAGGGCCCCTCGTCGACGAATTTCTCCAAAAACCCTTTCAGAGCGCCTTCTACGATCTGTCGACCGGGGCGAACCGGCTCAATCAGTTGACCGTCACGGTAGACTTTGAGATCGTAGAACTCTCCCTAATGCACTTACCCTAACTGCTCCGGCAATACCCTCAATCCCAAACGTGTTGACCCCGATGACCTCTCCGTTGAGATTGACCAGCGGGCCTCCCGAATTTCCAGGTTCCAGAAGAAAGTCTCCCAGCAAGGCGCTTTCTTCCACTTTCGACAGGATGCCCTGAGTCACCAGGAAGGTCTGGCTCAAGGGTGATCCAAAGGCAACCACCGGCAGGCCGGCTCTGATGTTCTGCTCTTCCTCCCGGGAGACGAGTTTCAGCGGCGACAGCCCTTCGACAAACTTTGGGTGGACCTTGAGAATGGCCAAGTCGTAACGGGCGCTCAACTTCACGATTTCTGCGGGGGCGAGAACGGAATGGGAAAACCGAACCGCCAGAAAGCGGGTGTTCTGGGCCACATGATGGTTGGTAGCGACAAGGCCCCGGGGATCGACCAAGAACCCTGAACCGGAGCCGCTGTCCACTTCGATCTTGACGATACTCCCGGAGAGCTTTTCGTACAGAGCCGTGTAGTCATAAGCGACTTGTGTCACGACTTGGGCGTTGACGTAAGGCGCAACGAACATCAGTACGAGTGAGAGGGTGATTCTCATAGGCTCATCTCCCTTTGGATGTGGGCAGTGTCTCATGGGCAGGGCGGTCGCCAGGCTCGATGACCGCATCGGCTGATATCAATTATACTGGGAGGTGGTTTTCCCGCAAGGAGACCCGTGTAACATACCGACAACGAGGCTCCTGTCAGATAGCTTACGAACTGGTTAGCGATCCGGTCAATGACCGGACGCCCCCTTTGGCCGGAATGCCTCCAGATGAAAATGGTGGTAGAATAGCGCCCTACCGACAAGGACAGACCGAACCGATCATGCCCCACAAACTCCAGCTCGGCTGCCTGGCGGGTGGCGCCATCAGCCTCCCGACCGGAAGCTTTCAGACGGCAAATCCTCTCGATGGCTGTCCCAAGGAAAACCGGCCGGGATCTGAGTGCCGAGCTCGGCAACAGCAATGCCGAGCTGGGGCGCATTTCCTCCACCGGGGGCCGAAGAGCTTGGGGTCTGTTGCTGATAGGGCTGGCTCTGGGGACCAGCGGATTCTCGGGTGCCGGCGAATTGCCAGAGTTGGCGCCGCAGGTGACCGGCGCCATTCCTCTTGGGGCCCAGCAGGGCCAACGTGTCGAAATCCGTCTCCGAGGAAACAATCTGCACCAGATCACGGATCTGAGCTTTACCCATCCCGAGATCCAAGCCACCGTCTTGTCCAGCACCTTTTACGAGGCCCGGGTGAAAATCGCCGTGGGCAGCGAGGTCCCGGTTGGACTTCATGATTACCAACTACGAACTCCCCGGGGCGCTCACGTGGGCGTTTTTCATGTAGGGTCACTTCCCCAGGAATCCGAGTCGGAGCCCAATGACGACACGGAGCAGGCCCAGGAGGTCTCGACTCCGGCGCTGATCGATGGCGTGATCGACCAAGGTGATTATGACCTGTTCCGCTTCCGGGTTGCCGCCGGAGAAACCGTCGTCCTCGATTTAACCGCCACCCGGGCCGCCTCCCCGCTGGACGCCACCCTGGCTCTCCTGGATCCCCAGGGGCAGCAACTGGACTTCATTGACGATTACCACATGTTCAAGGACCCGCAACTGGTCTTGCAGTCGCCGGCAGCGGGAGAATACCTGGTGCGGGTGGCGGGGAGCGCCGAGAAAGGTTCCCCGGAATCTTCCTACCGGCTGATGATTGGGGCGGTACCCCTCATTCGACGAGTCCTGCCTGCCGGCGCCCGCATCGGCGGCGTGACGGAATTGACCCTCTACGGGCTCAACCTGGAAAAGGTCACGACCTTGCGGCTGGGCAATTCCCTGGCTCACGGGGAGATTCTCAAAAAGCACCCGCAGCGGCTGCGATTTCGGTTGACTCTGCCATCCGACTTGCAGCCAGGGCAACATCCCCTCCATGCCCTGACCGATGCTACGGAAGCGCCGCTTCCCGTTCCTCTCGTGATCTCTCACCTGCAGGAAGATCTGGTTGCCAACGCCCCGGATCGGACGACTCCGCAAGCGGTCCCCTTGCCCGCCGCATTGACCGGGGTGCTGGAGCGGCGCAAAGCTTCGCATTTCTTCACTTTCCAGGTCGAGGCCGCTCAAAGAGTGGCTTTCCAAGCCGACTCCATGAAGCTCGGCTATCTGCTGGACCCCGCTTTGATTCTCTATGACGATCAGGGACAACAGCTTGCCTATCAGGATGAACCGGCTCCGACCAGCGGCAAGCAAATGCCCAGCCTGGACCCTTACCTGGAGCATGAATTCCAAAAGGCGGGACGATACCATCTGATGATTCGGGACTCGGCGCAGCGGGGCTTCCCCAACTACGTTTACCGGTTGCGAATCGAACCGGTTGAACCCAACTTCGTCCTCCAGACATTGACAGCCACGCACACCCTCTTTCGCGGTAGAAACAACCTCTTACCGGTACGAGTGCGGCGATTGGGCGGCTGGGACGCTCCGGTGGACGTGTGGATTGAAAATCCGCCTGAAGGATTTCGGGTCGGGAAAACCGTGGCCGAACCCAGGAACACCATCTACAAAGGAACCTGCGGGGAGGATCTGGCGATCCATGGTACCGACGTGCAGCTTCAGCTCGAGCTGGCCGAGGAGACCCCGGCCGGCCACTATCCTCTTCGGGTAAGAGCCCGGGGCCAAAGCGCGGGGAAGAGGGTGGAACGCACGGCCGACGTTCTCTACCGGTGGGGGTCAGTGGGTAAAATCATGGGACCGACCCAGGATCAGCGGCTCCTGGTCACGGTCACCGATCTGCCGCCGGTGGTCCTGGAAACCCCTGAGCGCTTTTCGGTGACCGCGGGCAAGTTGGGCCGGCTGAAGGTGGTGGCCATGCGCTACCTGAATCCGGAGAAGCCCTTGGAACTGCAACCCGATTCCCTCCCGGACGGGGTGCGTCTGGAGCGCACGGTGCTCGCACCCGGCTTCACCCAGTTGGAAGTCCTGCTGAAGTCTTCGGCTGATGCGGAACCCGGAACCTATCCAATGGTCCTGAGAGCCGGAGGCGTCGACTCCCCGCCGATAGAATTGAAGATTGCGGGCGAAAAGGAGAATTGATGCGACCGTTGGCGATACTCCTCCTTGGCTCGCTGCCAAGCCTGGCCTGGGCGGAAACACCCAAGCTCAGTTTCGTCAAGGACATTGTTCCCATCTTGACCAAGTCGGGCTGCGCCAACTCCAACTGTCACGGATCCATTCGGGGAAAGGCAGGTTTCAAGCTCTCACTCTTCGGTTACGATCCCGAGCTCGATTACCAGGCCATTACCCGGGGCAAGGCGGGGAGCCGGATCGATCTCGGCAACCCGCAGAACAGTCTGATTCTGCTCAAGCCGACTTTCCAGGTGGGCCACGGCGGCGGCGAGCGCTTCCAGGTGGGTTCGCTGGAATACCGGGCCTTGCGCGACTGGGTCGGGGAGGGCGCCGCGTTCGACCCACCGGGTACTCCCGTCATGGAGACACTCAGCGTTCATCCCGGGGAAATCACGCTGGTCGGGATTGGTTCGACAGCCCGGCTATCGGTGAGGGCCGGTTACTCGGATGGTTCTCAGGAAGACGCGACCCGGAAGGTTCAGTACAGCGCCAATGATCCTTCGGTCATCGAGGTCAGCGATGATGGGTACGTCAAAGCCCTGCGCTCCGGCGAGACGGCCGTGATGGTGCGCACGCTCGGTAAGGCTGCGGTGGCCCGGATGGCTGTGATTGAGCTCCCTTCCACCGACAACTATCCCGAAATCCCACGCCACAACTTCATTGATGATCTGGTGTTCTCCAAGTTGCGGCGACTGAACATCCTTCCTTCACCCCTATCCACCGATCAGGAGTTCCTCCGTCGCCTCTATCTGGATACCGTGGGGATCCTCCCGTCCCTGGAGGAATCCCGAAGGTTCTTGAGCTCCCCGGACCCCCACAAGCGGTCGAAATTGATTGATGAATTGCTGGAGCGGCCTGAATTCGCAGAGCTGTGGGCCACCAAATTCTCCGACCTCTATCGGGTCGGTTTGCTCGACCAGAGGCAAAAGGGAGCCTATCTCTTTTATCACTGGATCCGCCGGTCCCTTCTGGAGGATCTCCCCTACGACCAGTTCGCCACCGAATTGATCACCGCCACCGGAAACCTCTGGTTCGATCCCACCGCCAATTTCTACTACATCACAGAGGACTCCGAGCCGGAAAACATCGCTACCAACGTGAGCCAGGTCTTCCTGGGCGTGCGGCTGGAGTGCGCTCGCTGTCACAACCATCCCTGGGAAAAGTGGACCCAGGACGATTTTTGGGGATTCGCCGCCTTCTTTGCCCGGATGGGCTCCAAGGACAGCTATGCCGGCGACGAGAGCCAGATTATCCTGAAAGACCGCGGAGAAGTCATCCATCCCAAGACCCAGCAGCCTGTTCAAGCCAGGTATCTGGACGGCGCAACCGAGATCGAACACCCCGGAGAAGACATTCGTGACAAACTGGCCGCCTGGATCACGGCTCCGGACAACCCCTGGTTCGCACATAACCTCGTCAATCGCCTCTGGCAACATTACCTGGGGCGGGGCTTCGTCGAACCCCTGGATGATTTTCGCCTCACCAACCCGCCCAGCAACCCGGCAGCGCTGGACGCTCTGGCCAGGGACTTTGCCCGAAATGGCTACAGTCTTCGCCACACCGTCCGTATGATTCTGAATTCCCGAGTCTACCAGCTCTCCAGCCGGACGAACCAAACCAACCGCCAGGACAGGCTCAACTATTCCCACTATCCCACCAAGCGTTTAATGGCGGAACAGTTCCGGGACGTGGTCTCTCAAGTGACCGGTGTGGTCGAGAAATACCCCGGTTACCTCAAAGGAAGTCGCGCCATGACCCTTCCCAGCGGGGCGCCTTCCTACTTCCTGGAGACCTTCGGACGCCCTGAACGGCGGGACAAGATCTGTGAGCGGGAGGATGAACCGGACATCGCACAAACCATGCATTTGATCAGTGGAGAAACCCTTCACCGTTCGATCACCGCTGCCGATAACGTGCTGGAACGCTGGGTGAAAGAGAGCGGGTTGACGGACGAGGAGATCGTCCGGCGGCTTTTCCTGGCCACGCTGGTCCGGACTCCGGGGGAGCGCGAGCTTTCCCTGGCCCTGGCGCCCATCCGTCGTGAGGGTCCAACCGCCCGGCGACAGGCTTTCGAAGACCTGCTGTGGGCGATCTTCAATTCCAAGGAGTTTCTCTTTAACCATTGAGGAGGCCGCCATGACACTCTTCGACCGACGCGCCTTTATCCGCCTGGGTTCCCTGAGTCTTTTCGGATTCCTGGGATACGGTGATCTCCTTCGCTTTCGCGCTCGGGGCAGCGGCCGGCAATCCCTCAAGCAGGATTTGTCCGTCATCCACTTCTGGCTGGGCGGCGGCATGAGTCAGCTCGACACGTTCGATCCCAAGCCCGACATCGACTCCCGCTACCGCAGTCTTTTCAAGCCCATCTCCACCAACGTGACCGGAATTCAGATTTGCGAGCATCTACCCCTCACGGCGCGCCAAGCCCACCAGTACGTGGTGATTCGATCGGTCAATCACAAGATCGCGGCTCATGAAGCCGCCAGCAATTTTGTCTTCACCGGTCACGAACCTCTGGCCACGCTGGAAGCCCCCTCCCTGCAAACCGTGGTGAGCAAGGAACTGGGGCCGCGCAATGAATTGCCTCCGGTGGTCTCGATTCCCGGTATTGACGCGGGCTGGCAACGGGCCGGGTTCCTGGGCCCCCGCTACAACCCGTTCAACGCGGGAGACCCCAACCAGGAAAACTATCAAGTCCGAGATATGAACTTGCCCCTGGGGGTGGATTGGGCCCGCATGGATCACCGGCGATCCCTCTTGTCAGTGGTCGATGAGAAGTTTCGCCAACTGGATACCACGGGGATCAGCGATACCATGGATGCCTATTACCAAACCGCTTTCGATCTCATGCGCTCACCCAAAGCCAAGCAGGCTTTCAACGTTGCCGCCGAACCGGAGAAGCTCCGGGAAAAATATGGTCGAACCTCCCTGGGGCAAGGAGCCCTGCTGGCCCGCCGGCTGGTGGAGGCAGGGGTCCGTTTCGTGACCATTTCCAAGGGCCTGAACAAGTGGGACCACCACAGAGACATCTTTGGTCAGTTGGCCAACGAATTTCTGCCCGAGTTGGACCGTGCCTATGCCACACTGCTCGAAGACCTCCAACAGAAGGGTTTACTGGAATCGACCCTGGTTCTGCTCACCGGCGAGTTCGGGCGGACGCCCGAGATCAACGTGGATGCCGGACGAGACCACTGGCCGAATGCCTTCTCGCTCACTCTGGCGGGAGGCGGCATCACCGGGGGCAGGGTTTGGGGAGCCTCCGACGAGAATGGCATGTACGTCGAGGACAATCCCGTCCAGGTTCCCGACTTGATCGCCACCCTCTACCACAAACTCGGCATCGATTATCACCAAGAGTACATGAGCAACGTGGGGAGACCTCTGAAGCTCGTCGCCGACGGGGCCCGGCCGCTGGACTTTCTGCTCATTTAGCCCTCGATCCGGTCGGCTTTCACCCATCGGGCGGTAACGAGCGGCAGCGCATTTCCTGTCGGAAGCCACCAAGCTGCCGGGAACCGCTGGCGGCGCGATTGCGGCCTTGCGGACCAACCGACAGGGGAACGCAGTAGGGGGTCTAGCGGGGGGAAGATGTTACTTCGGGCGAGGCGGGAGCGGGGCCGGGCTTTTTCTCCGGGGCTTTGGTCCCAACGGCGGCCGACGCCATGGCTGATCTGGCCGATTTCTCCGAGCCCAGCAGTATGGCAAGCCACCGCGTCTCTTCTCGGCTCTCCAGACCAATCTTGGCCGTCACGGTGAGCGGCACCGACAGCAGCATACCGACCGGCCCCAAGACCCATCCCCAAAAAACCAATGACAGAAAGACCACCAGGGTCGACAAACCCAGGCCGCGACCCATGAAACGCGGTTCGATCATACTGCCGAAGCCAACGTTAATGCACAAGTAGCCCAGACCCACCAGCAGGGCGGAAACGGGGCCAAGCTGAACCAAAGCCAGAAGCATCGCAGGAACGGCTGCCAAAATAGAGCCAATGGTCGGCACATAGTTGAACAGAAAAGCCAACAGTCCCCACAGCAGCGGAAAATCCAGGCCCAGCACCGATACCCAGACGGCGGCTGAGATCCCGGTAGCCAGACTCACCACCGTTTTGATGGCGAGATAGCCTTTGACCGCATGGGTGAATTCTTCAAAGCCGGGAAAGGAAGCCTGAGGGTCTCCCTTGGCGGCCCGCAATTTGGCGGGGAAACCGGAGGCTTCCAACAGAATGAAGACCACCGTAAGGGTAATGAGGAAGGCATTGGTCAAAACACTGCCAAAACCGGCCAGCACGTTGGCCACGAGCTGCATGACCTCGCCCGGGTTGACCACTTCCTTCAGCAGAGACCGGTCGAGGCCGATACCCTTTCCCTGCAACCAGGCGATAAGGGCCGTCATCTGTTGCTCCAACCTCGACTCGTAGAAATCCATCTGTCGGTAAAAGCTGTTGAGCGAAGTGCTCAACACCGCAGCCATGCCAAAGCCGATTCCCAATATCAAGAGGACGACCAACAGCACGGCCAGAGACGAAGGCACTCCCTTTTTCTTCAGCCAGAAGACGGGAGGACCGGCGATGACCGCAATGAAGATGGCCAACAGAAAGGGTACCAGGATTGCGGACGCTTCCCGCATTCCGGCGATGATGATCACGATGGCCGCGATGATCATCGCGCCGCGCGCCGTGCCGCCCTGTTTGGTTTTTTTGCTCATCGGCTCACTCCAAGGCCGCAGCCGGGAATTGTCTCACTCGAAAGCCAACGCCTCGGTCCACTGCAAATGCTCCCGGAGCCGCTGGTCTGAGTCGAGGGACATCTGAGGAGACTTCCCTGGAGATGGTAGACTTCCCTCACAAGTTGTATTCTAGCAGTGTTGGGATGTGGGGGCGACCTTAACCCAGCACTCCACCTTGTCCTGAGTGGTGCTTTCCAACCCACCCCTCGGCCCGGACCACCGTCATGACCGAGAGCAGCGACCGAAAGAGCATTTTTGGCTGGTGTATGTACGACTGGGCCAATTCGGCCTACGTCACAACCGTGGCCGTCGGCGTACTCCCCGTCTATTTTGCCCAGGAGGTGGTGGGGCCCCAGGGAGTGCGGCTCGGCGGCGCCGTTTACTCCGCCACCCCCCTGTGGGGATTCACCGTTGGCCTGGCCGCTTTCCTGACGTTCTTCTTTGCCCCCACCCTGGGCGCGGTGGCCGACTTTACGGCCTCCAAGAAGCGTTTCCTCCTGGTGTGCGCCTACACGGGTTCCCTGTTCACTGTTCTGCTTTACTTCTGTCAATCCGGCGATGTTTTCAGAACGCTCCTCTTTTTCCTTGTGACTCAGGCGGCCTTCCTGGGAGGCAACGTTTTCTATGACGCCTTCTTGCCTCTGATCGCCGGCGACAAGAAGATGAACTGGATTTCGGGTAAGGGATACGCCTACGGCTACGTGGGCGGAGGGCTGCAATTCGCCCTCACCCTGGGATTGATTGCCGGCCATGAACCGCTTGGCATCTCTCAAGATCTGGCGGTTCGACTCGGCCTGGTCCTGGCCGGATTCTGGTGGGCCGGCTTTACCCTTTTCACCGCCAGGCACCTCTCCGAAGCGCCCTCCCGGCAAACCTTACCGGACCGGCGCCGCTATCGGCCCCGATGGCTCGGCTACCTGGCCACCGGCTTCTTCCGAACCCTGCAGACCACCAGGCGCGTCGGCCGCTATCGTCACTTGTTGACTTTCCTGCTGGCCTTCATGTTCTACAACGACGGCATTCAGACCGTGATCAACATGGCGACCATCTACGGCAAGGAGGAACTGGGATTGAGCATAACCACCCTCATGTTGACTTTGCTGATGATCCAGATGCTGGCCACTGCAGGGGCTCTCCTGTTCAGTCGACTGGCCTCCTGGCTGGGAACCAAGCGCACCATCATGCTGACCTTGCTGATTTGGTCAGGGGTTGTCATCTGTGCCTATTTCATTCAAAGCGCCCCGCAGTTTTCTGCTCTGGGCGTGGTGGTGGGCTTGGTGCTCGGAGGCTCCCAAGCTCTGAGTCGCTCCCTTTACGGCTCCATGATCCCCCAGGAAGCCAGCGCCGAGTTCTACGGCTTCTACACCCTGTTCAGCAAATTTTCGTCCATCTGGGGCCCCTGGGTTGTCGCCGGCATCACCGTGATCGCGGGGTCTTCGAGGACTGCGATTGCTTCACTGGTGGTCTTCTTTCTGGTGGGACTGGCCTTGCTATCCCTGGTCGACGAGGAGAAAGCGCGGAAGGCCAAGTGGGATGGCGTGGCTTCAGAAATTTGATGGCTGCCGGTATCTTTCTCAGTGGCGGTGTCGAGAGTGCGCGCCAAGTCACCCGACAAGGCGCTCCAACCGATGTCAGCACTGATGCCCTGTTTTGGGTTAACCTGATTCTTGAGAAGTCTCATAAGCCCCCGATGCGTCCCCGGTCCGGCTATCTCATGCTGTTCGAGGAAACCCCCAAATCAACAAGCCCGGTGCGGGTCTGGCAGCCTCGCTTCGCGCTTTCCTGGAATTCAGATGAGCCGGAATAAGCCAACCTGCAGTTTCACAGGCATTTCCGGCATGCCCTGCGCTGGGTGGCCAGCCCCCGAGCCTTTGAGAGTGGCAAGATCTTCCCGCAATCGCCCCCTTGGTCTCCGGCGCCAAACAGGGGGCGGGTCTCGCTCAGCGCCAAGGCTCGCCCCGCCTGATCCAGCAGAGCAAGAATCGCCTGTTGCTCTATTCGGTCGGACTTCTTTCGTCTCCCCGGGACGGAACCTATCGACCGTGTCGGAAGCGTACCGCCACGCACTCTCCGGCATCTTATCCTTCGATCTCCGGACGCGGCAGACCAGCGGAAGTCGTCAACTCCGCCATCTTGAGGAAGCAGACCTCAAGGGGTTCTCAATCATCGGGAAACGCTCTTCTCGATTGCTTGCATGATCCAGCTATTCAGGCTCAGGCCGCTCTCTGCCGCCGAGCGCGCAACGCGTTGATGCAGGTCTGGCCCGAGCCGAAGGTTGAGCTTGCCTGAGAAAGGTTTCCGGGGCTTGATGCCATCTTCCTCGCAGGACTCGATGTACTCGTCGATGGAGCGGTGAAACTCGCGCCGAATCCCCTCGACGTCGGTTGCTTCAAAGGTGGCGATCGGGTAGGCGCCGCTGTTGACGACCCGTCCGTGAAGACGTCCCACGGAATCGTCAAATTCGACCTCGGCGGTGTATCCCTTATATTCCATCATGGTTTGACTCCTAAGGCTTCGAGGAACGCGGCGATGTCGCGCACCGTCGCTCTCCCGGTCTCTGGCTCCGGGTGGGGCTGGTGAACCACCATCCGTTCCGCTCTCTTCTTCAGAAGCACGCGCGACCCTGAACGCTGAGAGACATCCACGCCTGCTGCCTTCAGCATGGAGACGACTTCGTTCCACCGGATGCCCGCCGGCGTCGGCGTCTTGAACACACCCTCCAAGGTGCGCTCGTGCTTCGCTCGCATGATATCCATATAGTACCAAGTGAAGTACCATTCTGCAAGCAATTGTTTTCGTCGTTTCCGGGCGCCTCCCGGGCTACCGATAGCACCATCCCCGCCTCAACCCGCGAACAGACCTCGTTCGGGCAAGCCGCCCTGATTTTCTCTCCGACACTTTCGAACAGGCCCGCGGAAAGGCTCGTCGTGGATACCGGTGGTACGGAACAGTTCGTCAGGAGCCGTTGGAGCCTGGTCTGCGTGCGACGCACAGGCAGGGCCTGATTAGAGGCGTCAGTTCTTGAAAAAACGCCGAATACGACAGGATCCCGACGGGGGCACCTCCTCGGAGTCTCGCATTAACTAATGGGGTTCCGGAATCGGCGGTCGAAAATTGGGCTTCCCGACGCAACCCTCTTCATAACATTCTCCCTCGGAGCTTCAATCCACAAGACATTGTATTTCAATGAGTTGAACACGTTCGAGTCACCCTCACGGGGCGGAAGCGCTGCCCAAATGAAGATCTTCTGGTCTGGACAATTTGAAAGTACAACTTTCATTTTTATCCATTCTTGGTATATTGGCTCCCATGATTGAGCGCGAGATTACACCCTGCCTGGTCAAGCTGTTCGAGCAGTACCCCTTTGTGACCGTCACCGGGCCGCGTCAGTCCGGCAAGACCACACTCTGCCGCGCCGCCTTCCCTCATCTGAAATACGTCAACCTGGAAGCACCCGACCAGCGGGAATTTGCCGAATCCGATCCCCGGGGCTTTCTCTCACGACTGGGCAGGGGCGCTATCCTGGATGAGATTCAGCGGGTGCCCGATCTCTTGTCCTACCTGCAGGTTCTCGCTGACGAGAAGGGCCGGAATAGCCTCTTCGTTCTCACAGGTAGCGAGCAATTCAGGCTCTCCGATGCCATCAGGCAGTCGCTGGCAGGACGGACGGCGCTGCTCCGCCTGCTGCCATTCTCCCTCGCCGAAGCGCGAAGGACAGGCGCCAGCGACGGGATAGACGATATTCTCTATTCGGGTTTCTATCCGCGGATTCACGATCGGGGACTCGAGCCGCGGCAAGCGCTCGGCGATTACTTCGAAACCTACGTCGAGCGCGACGTGCGCCGGATCGGAGAAATCCGCAATCTATCCAGCTTTCGACGTTTCGTCCGCTTGTGCGCCGGGCGTGTGGGACAGCTTGCCAATCTCTCTGCTCTGGGCGCCGACGCCGGCGTCTCCCACACCACGGCGCGACACTGGTTGACGGTCTTGGAAGCAAGCTACATCATTTTTCAGCTACCTCCGTTTCACGCCAACATTCGCAAGCGCCTGGTCAAGTCACCCAAGCTCTACTTCTACGACGTGGGGCTGGCCAGTTATCTCATCGGTATCGAGCACGCCGGGCAGATTGGCGCCCATCCGCTTCGGGGACCGCTATTCGAGAATGCGGTCGTGGTGGAGGCCCTCAAGCATCGTTTCAACCGGGGGCCGCCGATCCAATCTGTCTTTTTTCCGCGACAGGCGGGGTTTGGAATGCGACCTTCTGGTTGAGACCGGTCACGGCATGGGCGCCATCGAGATCAAATCCGGCGCCACGATTGCCTCCGATTACTTGGATGGGCTTGGACGGATCACGGACCTGGCGCCCCAAGTCTACGCGAAAGCTCTCGTCTACGGCGGCGCCGATCGCCAGTCCCGAAGCGACTGTGAAGCCGTGCCGTTCAATGCTCTCCCTGAGGTGCTTGAGCGCTTCGAGCGAGGAGAGGGAACCTGATGGACGTCTTCGCTTTCCGTGAGGAGATCATTTCAGAACCGGCGCGCCGCAAAGTCCTGCGCCGGAGCTCCGTTATAACGAGGCCGCAGATTCAGCGGCGGCACTGATTCCGTCAAGTGATAAAGGTCATCGTCGGACGCTCTCCGCATCCTCTCGTGCGTCCCGAGATGATTGATCTCGGTGCACACGGGTCCTGACCGCCTCGCGGCGTATCCCGTACTTTGCCTGAATTCCAGCGCCTCGGATTCACCTTTTGCAGTTGGTGCCGTGACTTGATCAGGCGTCGTGGGGGCATCCCATTCTTGCGTTGGTCAGCTCCACCAATGCCCGCGAGTAACTCGTCGACGCTAGTCGCCATCTTGTACCAAGCCGGCGATTCCTCCACTTTCCAGTCCACCATCCACCAGTTGAATCAAGCTCACGGGGTTGAACGGACTCTGCACTTAGGGGTGCCATTGAACCGCTATCCAGGTCGGGACGCGGTGCCAAAAGAAGCAGATCGTATCGGAGCCGAGAAAGATGATGACGCTCGCCAACGGCCTCCATTCTCACGGCTGTTGCCGCTGTCTGTTAAACAAGGCGGCCCGGAAAACGGGGAAGGGGGGAATCCACAGAGGGCATTTTCGGCCAGCGAGCGCAACCCCCAGGGTTGCACTCGGACCCTACGTACAATACCCCGAAACAGAGAATCGAAAAAGATGCAGGAGACGCCGCAAGTGCTTGAAAAAGCGCCGAATACGACGAGACTCCGATGGGGGTTACTCCTTGGAGTCTCGCATTAACTAATGGGTCTCCGGGATTGGTGGTCGAAAATTGGGCTCCCAAAATCGGGCTTGAACCCGTTCGACTTCCACTTTATTCTAGGGTTTTACCTTTATCCGACGTCCAAGGAGACCGGATGCGCATTGCTATTGGCGGCATAGAACACGAAAGCAGCAACTACTCTCCGGTGAAAACACCCCTGGAGGCTTTTTGCGGCCACTCCCGCTCCAGTGGGACCGATGAGCTGTTGCAGCGGTCGGGCGAAGTCAACACGATCGTCGACGGCTTCATCAAGGAGCTTCGCCGACAGGATGTGGAGAGGGTTCCCTTGATTTGGCGCCATGCACCCTCCGGGGGGCAGCCGACGCGGGAAACCCACCAGGGCCCTGAAGGAATCTCTGCTGGCGCCGCTGCGTCAGGCGAGTCCGGTGGATGGGGTCCTCTTGAGCCTGCATGGAGCCTACTCCGCCCAAGGCATTGACGATGCCGACGGCGACATCCTGGAGAGCGTCCGGCAATGGGTGGGTCCCCGTTGCCCGGTGATTGCCGTCCACGATCTTCATTGCAACATTGGCAAGACCATGGTCGATAACGCAACAGCCTTGATCGTGGAGGACACCTATCCCCATGTCGACATGGCCGAACGAGGCATGGAAGCCGCTCGGATGATGGTCCGGACCGTCAGGGGAGAAATCCATCCCACCCTGGGCTGGCGCTCCATTCCTCTTTTCTGGGCTGCCGCGAAGATGATTACCGCTGAAGAACCGATGAGTCTGGCCATCGATCAATTGCATGATCTGGAAAAAAAGCCCGGAGTGTTGACCGCCAGTGTGGGAGTCGGCTACCAATGGGCCGACGTGAATTGTGCGGGAACTTCCACCCTGGTCGTCACCGACAATGATCCGGCGGGGGCTCAAGAAAAGGCCGATGACCTGGCTCGCTGGATTTGGGCAAGAAAAGAGCTCTGGCAACGGCAACCGCTCTCTCCCAGTCAGGCTCTGGCTCGAGGTGAGGCCTTGGGAAAGTTCCCGATTGTTCTAGCGGACCAAGCCGACAATCCGGGCGGCGGCGCTCCCAGCGACGGCACCGAGATTCTTCGTTTGTTCCTCCAGCGGCAGTTGCAGGATGCAGCAGTGCTTTATATCGTCGACCCGGAAACCGTCCGGATGGCCTGCCAAGCCGGGGTCGGACGGGTGGTTGACCTTGAGGTAGGGGGGAAATCTCACCCGCTGGTGGGACCGCCGGTGGTCATGCGGGCGGAAGTTCTGGCGGTGAGCGATGGCCGCTTCGTTTATGACGGTCCCATGTTCGCCGGTCTTGAGGGCGACCACGGTGATTCAGTGCTGCTGCGCCAGGAGGGCGTTTATGTGGTGGCGATCACGCTGGCCCATCAACCGATTGATTTGGCCTTTACCCGCGGGCTGGGCCTCGATTGCGCCCGGATGCGATACCTCTGCGTCAAGTCCACCGGGCACTTTCGCAGCGGATTTGGTTCGGTCGCCGGTTCTATCTTTAACGTCGACGCTGCAAGTGTCTTTACCCAGGATTTTTCCAAACTGCCTTTCAAACGCCTGGGCAGGAAGATTTTCCCGATGCAACCGGAAACGACCTTTGAAATTTGAGAGTTCCGAGAACCAGGGTAGAACGGCTCTTTAAGAACGCCCGACGAAACACCACGATCCTCTTAAAGCAACAACTCACCTTTTGAGAACGCGTTGCCTCCCCTCCACCAACTCGCTGTTGCCACGAAATAACAACTGGGGGTGTCTAACGGTGAAACGAAAACTCCCTCGCCGGACAGAGAGAGTGAGACCTCTGCATAACCGTTATTCCGGCGAAAGCCGGAATCCAAGAACGGTGAGTTTTCAATAGGATAGCGATAGTGCATTGCCGAATTTTGCCTCACCCGAGGAGTTATGCAGAGGTCTCAGAGTTTTATTGCAAGCATCCGACAACTCCGGGTTGCTCATCAACCCGTGCTATTGACCCGTCCTGTGGTTCACATACTCCCCTATCATCACCAGAAACGGCTCACCGTATTGGGACAGTTTGGCCGGCCCCACGCCCGACACCGCCAGCATCGCCTGCGGGTCAGTCGGCTTGGCCGCCGCCAGCCCACGCAGTGTCGCGTCGTTGAACACTACGAAGGCGGGTACGCCTCGTTCATTTGCCAGCCGGCGACGCAGCGCGCGCAGTTCCTCGAATAACCCTGCATCGTAATCGGGGGCAACCGTACTCTTGACGGCTGCCCGCGCCGGTCGCTCACTGCGCCGCCCCCGCCGGGCCACTGGCTCATCGACCCGCATCTCCAACGCCAGGCTTTGCCGACTCCGCAGCCACTCCCGGCCGGCTTGGGTTACGCTGATGGTTGCATATTGTCCGTCGGCTCTGGTCAGCAATCCCCGGTCAATCAGTCCGTCGGCGATATTCCGCAGCGCATTCCGGTCATAATCGGCAACGATACCGAACACGCTCAGCCGGTTGTGCCCCCAATTCTGTATCCGCTCCGAATTGCTACCCAGCAGGACGTTGCTAATGTGGGCAATGCCGAACCGCTCCCCGGTGCGAATCACCGCCGACAAAACCTTCTGCGCCACTACCGTAACGTCCACCGACCGTCGTTCCGCCAGGCACACGTCGCAGTTGCCGCAGGACTCTCCGTCCATCGTATCGCCAAAGTAAGTCAGCAGATACTTGCGCCGGCAGGTACTGAGGCGCCCATACTCGACTACCTGACGCAGTTGCCGTTCGGCGGCGGCGCGCGCCTCGCCATCCGCCATCTCTCGCAGAAAATAATCGTGCTTACGCCGGTCGCCTTCCGCAAAGAACATCACGCAATCGCTGGGTTGCCCGTCGCGCCCGCCCCGACCCGTCTCCTGATAATATCCCTCAATGGATTTGGGCAGCGCATAGTGAACCACCAGCCGGATGTCCGGCTTGTCAATCCCCATCCCGAAGGCAATCGTTGCAGCCACCACGGGAACCTCCCCGTCAATAAACCGTTCCTGTGTCTGGCGGCGGGTTTCGGCATCCAGCCCGGCATGATAGGCCAGCGCCGGATGGCCGTTAGCTGCCAGCCGCTCCGCCAGTTCCTCCGTCTCGCGACGGGAAAAGCAATAGATAATGGCCGACTGGCCTCTCCGTTCGTCCAGCAGGCCCAATAGGGACTCCCACGCCCGCTTTCTGGGCCGCACGCTGTAGGCCAGGTTGGCCCGGTCAAAGCTGGAAACAAACTGCGCGCCGTCACCCAGCCGCAGATGCTCCACGATGTCCTGCCGCACCCGTTCGGTTGCCGTAGCCGTCAACGCCATCACTGGCGTATGGGGAAAGCGCGCCCGCAAGTCGGACAGAGTGCGGTAGTCGGGGCGGAAATCGTGTCCCCATTCGCTGATGCAGTGCGCCTCATCAATGGCGATGAGGCGTAAATTCAGCGACTCCAGAAACCGCTGGAAACCGGGCGTGCTGACCCGCTCCGGCGCGGCGTACAGCAGCTTTACCGCGCCGGCCTGCGCCTTGCGCTCCACTTCCACAACGGCATCGTAGTCCAGGCTGCTGTTGATAAATTCGGCGGCGATGCCGTTGGCCCGCAGCCCGTCCACCTGGTCTTTCATCAACGCAATCAGCGGCGATATCACCAGCGTCAGCCCGCCCAGCGCCAGCGCCGGCAACTGATAACACAATGACTTGCCCCCGCCCGTGGGCATAATCACCAGACTATGCCGTCCGGCCAGCGCATTGGAGATTATAGTTTCCTGTCGAGGCCGAAACTCGTCGTAGCCGAAATGTTGTTTCAGCAGGCAGTGCAGCTTTTCAGGGCTGAGCGTGTCTGTCATCATCGCTCCCTCTGCCATTGCAAACGCAACCCAACCATTCCCTCAGGTCAATGGAATCGAAAGGATTTTTATAACCGGCCGGCTGCGCCAGCGAGCCGGCGTCACCAATCTCACCGCTGTCGCTATCCCATTGTTGCCGGCGCCTCGCCTGCCGCCGCAACATTTCTTTTGGTCGGAGGACCGGTCGGACTTCATGGCTTGCAACCACCCCTACGGGTGGCGCGAGGTGAACTCTCGCCCCCAGTCCAAAAGCGATGGCGAGGACCACAGCCCCGGCGCCCAGGACCAAGCCGAAGGCCAAGTTGACAATCTCGTCTGCCAAGCCATCTGACACAGAGCCGTGGGGCGAGATTGGCGTCAATGGCGCAACGAACTGGCAAAGCGATACAAGAAAAAGCGGTGGGTGTCAAGAGCGTGAATCGTGATGGTGATCTGGAGATATCCGGCAACCCTATGGCTGGGCATCGGCGGTTCTCAAGAAGAATGGAAGCCGAGCTCCGACGAGTTCGGCCATCCCTCAGCCGGCGCCGCCCGGGATCTCCTTTTTACCCACCATCAGCGGCTCCGACGCTCCAAAGCCCGCAGTTGCGCCTCCAACTGACGGTAGCCGGCCTCTTCCGGATAAAACTTTACGAGTCGCCCGCTGTGAACCAACGCTCGTCCCAGATCTCCCCGGTCCCGATGGATGGTGGCCAGGGCAAACAGAAGATCGCGGTCGTGAGGATTCAATCCGAGGGCTTGTTCCAGGACACTGACAGCCTGACGCGATTTTCCCAGCGAGTTGAGCGCCACCCCGTAAACGTAGGCATGTCGACTGTTGTCTGGCTCCAGCTCCATGGCTTTCCCCAAGTGGCTGAGGGATTTCAGGCGATACCCGGTACGAACCAGTAGCAGACCCAGCACGTGGTGAGCTGAAGCCGATTGAGGGTCGATCTCCAGCGCCTCGAGGAGGATCTGTTTTCCTTGAGCTTCCCGGTTTGTCTCCCGATAGAGATCGGCCAGATTCAGATAAGGGGGAATGAAAGCCGGTTCAGCTGCAATCGCCTGTTGGTAGGAAGCTTCAGCTCGATGGTAGTCCTTTTGCTCTCGGTACAAGTCCCCCAAGTTGAGATGACCGGTGGGATGATCGGCATTGAGTTGCTGCGCTTTCTCATATTCACCGATGGCGGCCGCCCTCCGTTGCCGATCTTCCGGCGAAAGCCCCTTCGGAGACATCCCGGCCACTGACCGACCGGCCAAGGTGCGAACCAAACGCACCGGGTCCTCGAGAGCCGCCTGCAGCCAGAGATCCCGTTCCTTGGGTGGCAACAGACCCAGAGTATTGACTGCCGCCGCTCGAACCAGCGGACTGGAATCTCTCACCAGTTCGCGGAGCACCCGAAAAGAGTCCTGCGTAGGATAGTTGCGTAGCAACGAGACGGCTGTGGCCCGAACGATGGACGGCTGTTTTGGGGTCGTGGCCAACCTCACCAGTTCCACCGACAGGCCCGGGATCCCCTTGCGGGCATCGGCCAAGGTCTCACCAAAGTGTTTTTCTCCGGGGCTGGCTCCGTACCATTGATGAAAATGTCGGACCGACCATTCCATCGACTGCTCTCGGTGGCAGCCGTTGCAAGCGTTGGGGGTCTCCAGCCTTGCCGTCAAATCGGGGCGCGGGATGCGGAAGCTGTGGTCCCGGCGAGGATCGATGACCATGTAGATCCGGGCGGGCATGTGACACTCCACACAACGGGCCCCCTGGGAGTCGGCCGGGTGGTGGTGATGGGTGGGGGAAGCATACTTGGCCGCGGCGTGGCAGCGGGCGCAGAGCGCATCACCCTCCAGGTGAAGACGCGCACTGTGGGGATCATGGCAGTCGGTGCAAACCACTCCCTCCTGAGCCATGCGGCTCTGCAAAAAGGATCCGTAGACATAGACTTCGTCAAGGATTTGGCCATCAGGGTAGTAAATGCCTTCTTCAAGCAGACTCAGGGCATGAGTGTCCAGCAAGGACCTTCCATGAACATAGTCCTCGCTGAGGAGGCCCCGCCGAGAGTGACAGCGGGCACACATTTCCACCTGAGTATGGGAGGCCAGCGGCGGCGTTCGCCGGGCGTTGCCTGTTGTCTCATCCAGCGTCCAGATCGCCGGATCCGCTTCCTTGAGACGGACCGCCAGCCCAAGATCACGGATGCCGGTCCCGGCCTCTCCTCGGGCCCGTGCCTCAGCCCACTCCAGGTGTGAGGCGCCGGGGCCGTGGCAGGCTTCACAGGAAACATCGATTTCGGACCAGCGCGTCTCATAAGTCCTGCTCGGAACGTCGAAGTTCTTGCGCAAGCCGGTGGAATGGCACTCGGCGCACATGGCGTTCCAGTTCTGTGCGATGCGCGTCCAATAGAGAACATCATCGGGGGTGATGCGTTCCCGGTCGTAAATGTGGAACCAGCGCTGACCGCCTTCCTCCTTGGACCGGGTATCCCAGCAGAGGGGCAGGCATTGGAGCCGACCTCCGGGAAATTCCACCAGGTACTGCTGCAAAGGGTCCACGCCAAAGGTGTACTTGACCTCGAATTCTTCGACAGCTCCCGAGGCCCCTTCGGTCGACACCAGGAACTTGCCGTCCTTGCGGTAGAACCTGGAGGTCACTCCGAAGTGAGTCAAGGACGCATCGTTGAAATCTCCCAAAACGGTCTCGCCAGTGGCCAAGTCCATGGCCAGATCATGATGGGAACCGATGTAGGAGGCATACTCCTTCTCGTGGCATCGTTTGCAAGCCTGCCTGCCGACGTAGTCTCCCCGAGCCGCCGCTCGGCCCGAGTGCTGAACGGATTCCCGGCAACCTCCACTCGCCAGGAGGACAACGGCGCTGAAGGCAAGAATGGATTTCGGGAAAGACATCATGGCGGGACCGACAAGAAAGATGAAGGCAGGAGCCGCACTGCCGCCGTCGGGACGGGTTGCAACAGTAATTTCTGAAAGGGGTTTGGGGAAACTCTTTGGAACCTCGGCGGATTTGGGTCTTTAGGGGTGCACGTCCTGAGAGCCTCGATGCGCTCGTAACGTCACTACTTCCGAACTACTTCCGAGGAATGAGGCCGCGGCGCAGCATCCCAGCCGACTGCTGCCGCTCAGAGCAAACCCTCGATGGGGCGGCCGCTTTCTCCGCCGATGGAGTTGGCGATCTTGACGGGTCGTTGGATGGGGGTCATGTACTCCTTGGTCCAATCGATCCCCAGCGCCTTGTAGATGGTGGCAAACAGATCCCCAATGGTGACCATCCGTTCCGCCACCCGCGCCCCCCGATCATCGCTGGCGCCGATCACCTGACCCCCCTGAATCCCCCCGCCGCCCAACACCATGGACCAGCAATGAGGCCAATGGTCACGACCGGCCCTGGGGTTGACGTGGGGAGTTCTGCCAAATTCGCCCATGGCGATCACCAGAGTCGACTCGAGCAGTCCCCGTTGCGCCAAGTCCTCCATCAGAGCGGAGAGCGCCTGATCCAAGGGGGGCGCCAGCAGATCGCGATTATATTTGTCGTTATCGACGTGACAGAGATCCCACTCCGTCATGTCATAACCCGCTGCCGTCACGAATCGACACCCCCCCTCGATCAGGCGCCGGGCCAACAACACGCTCTGGCCAAAACGATGCCTGCCGTAGTCGTCCCGGGTCTTCTCCGATTCTTGCGACAGGTCGAAAGCGTTTCTGACCTCCGGGGAACTGATGATGGCCAAGGCCTGCTGCCTGAAGTCGTCGAGGGCGGCGTACTCAGCCATTTGTTCCTGGCTGCGATAGAGTCGATCCACTACTTGTAAGAAGGAGCGGCGGTGGGACAGTCGATCCAAGCCGATGTCCTTGGGGAGAACCAGATCGGGAACCTGAAAGTTTTCCTGGGCTGGATCGGGAACCACCATCGGCTGGTAACGCGAACCAATGAAGCCCGAATTAAAGTAGTTCAGGTAGGGTCGATCGATGGGTGGCGCGATCACATAAGGGGGCATGCTGTGGCGAGGGCTGAGTTCCTTGGCGATGATCGAACCTAAACTGGGAGACTCCATGGCCGAGTTGGGACGATGACCGGTGATCGCGTAGTAGGTCGCCTGCTGATGATCGATCTCCTCCGTATACATCGAGCGGATAATCGCCAACTTGTCCATCTGTTGGGCCACACGGGGCAGCAGCTCGGAGATTTGGATCCCTGGAACGTTGGTCGAGATCGGTGCAAAGTTGCTGTTGGATTTTGGATCAAAAGTGTCGACCTGACTGGGGCCTCCCTCCAGCCAGAGCAGAATACAAGCCTGGGCCTTGGCGGTTCGATCCACCGGGTGACCCGAGGCAGCCATCAGGTGCTTGAGCCGCAAATAGCGACTCAAGCCGAGCCCGAAAAGACCCAACGATCCCGCACGCAGGAACCCCCTGCGGGTCAGGTCGATCCGATTCAAAGCAGGGTCAGAGGTCGATTTCATCAACAGCTACCGCGATCAGGAACAACGGTCACGTCGGGCTCACTCTTTAGCCGGGGAAAACAGCCCCCCTCTCTGCCTCTTCATCAGCCGAGGGTTGCCGGCTCAAGAACCCCTCTCCTAGTGATTATAGGCGAACTCGCGCGAGGCAATCACCCCCCAAAGGAGGTCCTCCAGGGCTTCCCGCCGGGAGGACCGCGTCTTGACCATCCACACCAACTGGTGTTTCTCGTCAGGCGCAGGAAACCGCGACAGGGCGGCCAGGTAGAAATCCTCAATGATTTCCTCGTTGGAAGCCCCCGACTTGAGAAGGCGAGCGATTCGCCCGCCCTCACCTGACAGCTTGTCGGTGTAGGTGGGACCGGCCAGCATGTGGAGGGCCTGGGCCACATTGGCTTCGACCTTGCGTTCCGGCACCGCCACGCGGCTGGGTCGTCCGTAGATATCCAGAAAACGCGAAGGATGCAGGTCCGGATTGACAATGTTCATGGCTCGCGTCCCAGGCGGCAGCCGGCCGCCGTAGTCTCGTTCGTCCTTTCCTTCAAAGACTTCAGGGGCGCCTGTGACCTGCGAGATCATGTCCAGCAGGATTTCGGCGTCCAAGCTCCGAGGCAGCGCTCGCGAGTAGTTGATGTGGTCCTCCCTGTTAGTTTCATGGCGTCGGCCGGAGCGCTGGTAGGTATTGGACTGCACGATCAGCGTGATCAATCTCTTGAGATCGTACCCGGTCGCCCGAAAATGCCGGGCCAGCTTTCTCAATAAAGAACCATGGCTGGGCGGGTTGGTGAGGCGAAAATCATCCACCGGATCAACAATCCCACGACCGAAAAAGTAGCTCCAAAATCGATTCACGATCGCCTCTTCAAAGAAGAACTCGTCAGACGAGGTAAACCAATCCGCCAGCCTGGGTCTGGGGTCGGCTCTTTCCTTGGCCGACAAGGGACTGCCGTCGGGATAGATGGCCTCCACCTCTTTCTTCGTGCGCGGGTGCAGGAGCCTGGATTCTCCACCGAACTCCTCGTGGCCCAGAGGATCGTCCACGGCAACCATGGTGTTCCAGAAATAGGTCAAATGCTTGAAAAACCCGGTCATGCCCCAGAACTGATCCTGAGTCCAAGAGTCGAAAGGATGATCGTGACACTGAGCACAGTCCAGCCGCCGGCCCAGAAAAACACGTGCCTGTTCCGTCATGACGTCCTGAGGGAGACGGATCTCGTCCGCTCCCCAGAGATGACGGGTGGGGCCGTTGTAACCTTGACCGGCCATGCGCTCCCGAGCTACCTGGTCGAAGGGTTTATTGCGGGCGATACAGTCGCGGATCCACTCCCAGTAGATTTTGACCTTTTCACGCCCTCCTTGTTCGTAGGAGACTCGGAACAAGTCAGCCAATCGAAATGTCCAATAATCGATGTACTCAGGCGAATTGATGAGGTCGAAGATCAAGCGGTCCCGTTTTTCGGGATCCTGACTGTCCAGAAACTCCCGCACCCGCCGGGGTGGGGGCAAGGTTCCCGTCAGATCCAGGCAGGCCCGCCGCAGAAACTCGTGATCGCTTGAGTGCTCGGAAGGCAGGACGCTGAGTCGACGCAGTTTGTGGAAGATTTCTTCGTCGATGAAATTCCGCGGGGCCTCCGGGGGAAACTCCGTAATGATCCTCCCGACTACCCCAAGAGCCACACTCGTCGAGCGCTGAGGCGCCCGAATGAGGATGGCGGCCTCACCCGGCTCATGGGCCGTGATCAGGCCGGCTGCGTTGACATCCACAATATCTTCGGCGGTCGATTCGTAACTGACGTAGCGGGTAAAATCCTCTCTCCTGCCGTTGGAGAGCCAAGCCGTGACCATGAGCTGTTGGCTCCGTTGAGGCTCCAGGACGACTTGCTTGGGCATGACCTCCAACCGGGCAATCTTCAGGCCGCCATTTCCATAGGGTGCTCCCTCACCAATCCACCGGACCAGGACCTGGTAGTCCGGGCTGGTTGGATTCAAACGCTCGCCGCCGCCGTGGGGCAACCGCAGCGTTGGCTTCAACAAGAGCAGACTTTGCTCGGGCGCCTCCAAACGAATCCGGGGAGTTTCCGGACCCGACGACTCCTGGCTATAAATTTGAAAGATTCCCCCTCGGACGATCCAGCGATGATCCTCTCGAGGATTGCTGGCGTGGCTCGAGAGCTTGAATCCGCCACGGCCTTTGACGCTGCCATGGCACTCACTGCTGTTGCAGCCCCGGCGGGTGAAGACTCCCTCCAGGTCAAGGGCGAAGCTGGGAGAGCGGGTTTTGGTCGAGGCCTGGATTCGGATGTTGGTACTTACAGAGCACCCGCTGAAGTCGGCTGTCAGCCGAACCAGGCCATCCGCCAGGGCGAAGACCCGGCCGGACGAGTCGACCCTGGCCAGTTGTGGATCCGAAAGGGAAAAGCGGCGCCGCCTGGAGAGGTCCCGCTCCAAGCCATCGCTATAGATACCGGTGAGGAGGAACTGCTGGGAGGCCTTCTTTCCCCGAAGGGTGACTCCTTGAGGCTCCAGATTCAGGGACTGTAGCTTTGGAACCAACTTCCGGGCAGGCCATTTTTGCACCTGCGGGGACCCGACCGAATCCTTTTCAGCATAGCCCCGCTCGCCAGCCGTCAGCACCAGCCCGATCAAAGTCAGCCATGCAGCCATTCGAGACCCTGGGTTGCGTCGACTTCGGGGGTTGGAATCGTTCATCAGACTGTTGTGAGCCACCAAGCGGATCATCTTCGGAGTTATCCCTTGGAGAGCCGCAAGACTCTCAAGGGTACTTCCGTTCAGGGAGGCTTACCGGCCAAGCTGGCCGACTGTGAGGGCTCATGGCCGAGGACCATCAGGTGAACCTCTCCCACGGGGAGAAGAGGACCCATTTTCCCCGAAACAATGGGGCGAGCCTTGATTCGAAGTATTCGGGGCATCCGGGTGGCGGGAGCATCGGGTCCGGCCACGATCATGATGGAGGTGGTTCCCAGTACCGGGAGAAACTTCTCCTTGGGTCCCTGGTCCAGGTGAGGCGGCTTCTCCGGCTGAAAGTCGGTGCTGGGGAGAGCCTCAACTCCCGGGGGCAGCCCCTCGACCCGCAGACTGATCTGTCCAGTAAAACCTTCCTCCTGCCCGGTGGTGACCGTCAGCTTTCCCGCTTCTCCCGAAACCAGATTGAGCCGGTCCTCCTTGACCTCAAGCTCTCCGGCGTGAGGGATCTGGGGCCGCACCAGTAGACGATAACGGAAGTCTGGAGCCCCGTTCCGGTGGGTCGTATCGCGGACTCGCAAGGTGTGCTTTCCCCCCCGCAGGAACGTATGGACCGTCTTGGGCTCTATCGTTTTGCTGTAGGAGAGCAGCTGGCGAACGACTCGCCGGTAGACGTTGCTCAGGACCACTTGGCTGCTTTCATCCAGGACGGCCAGGCGAGGATTGAAGTCCGGAAGAGTTGCTTCCGGTGTTTCCAGTTCAAAGCTGAGTTTTTCACCGGGCTTCACCCTGAAGGACACCAGGGTGTCCACGTCACCAGGCTGGTCGATCGTGCCTTCCACCAGGAAGGGGAGAGAGACCTCCGTGACTGAGCCTCCGGAGTCATTGGGTTCCTTCTCGCTGAATATCGAGTAGACGGTCTTGCCGGAATCACTTCCGACCCCGTCAAGGGGAACACCCTTGTCGATTCCTGTCGAGCCCCGGTTATCGTTTGTCCCTACCGCCCTTGCCCGGATTTGCCGGATGCGGTCGGATGTGATCCGACGAGAGAAGTTTCTTTCCTGCCAGGGTTCCAATCCCGGCTCGACGCCGATCCCTTGGGCTCGGGCCGAGCCGGTGGGGTCGGTCGGCATGACTCGGAGCTGGTAGCTGAACTCGGCGCCTCCCAAGTTGTAAAAGGATCCCACTTCCAGCAGGTAGCGACCCGGTTGTCGGAACAGGTAATCGATACGAGGATTGGGCCTGGGATTCGCCTTGGACTTGTCATCAAAAGCCCGCCGATGAGGCCGACTCTCCTCGAACCAACCGGCCTTGGGTTCGTAGAGAGTCAGTACCGAGTCGAAGCCTGAATTGTAGCCGGAACGTCCCGCCACTGATTTCCCCGACGGATTCGAGATCAGTTCAAAACGCAGATGTTGGTTACGTCCGACCCGAAAGGCATAGGTGTCCCTCTCTCCGGGCCGGCTGATGACGCCGTTGATCACGCAGGGGAAGTGGACCGGCTGGGCCTCCGAGCTTCGGCCCGGGAACTGCTTTCTCTCGGCAAAAGACGGAAGGTCATGAACCAGGAAAGTCAAAGGACCCGAAACTCCCCGAGGCGAGACCAGTCTCAGTGTGTAGCGGCCCGCCTTGGCCGAGGCGTCAATCTGCAGCCCCAAGACCAGTTTCTGTGCTTTAACCGACTCTTCCGATTGGTTTTCCTCGCCCCCAGCTTCCAGGTCTTCAATTCGCTTGACCCTGGCTGCGATCCCCTCTCGGTCGAACCAAACGGCATAGGCCCCCTGGAGGGACTTGCCCCGCACCGTGGCCTCGAAGTGGCTTCCCCTCCTTCCGCCCAAAGGTGAAATGGAGGTCGCTTCCGGTTCAGACCCCTGGTAAGTCGCAGGAATTAGAAAGGCAAGCACTGGCAGGATCCGAATTCGTTGGTGCAAGAAAGTCATGGTTCCAAGCTCAAGACTCCCCAAGTTTCGACCCTCATTATGCCTCAAGGAGACCCTGTGACCCAAGTTCCCCGGCGGGAAGGGTGAGCCGGTCGGAGGGTGGCCAATCGGGGGCAGAAAGACATGGCTGTCCAAGGACGAGGTCGGTTCAACATCTGTAGAAGGGAGAATCGGCGAGACCGTCGATCTAAGTTGATGCCGTTAGACAGAACTAACGGGGAATGTGAAAGTTTTCCCAGGCTGGATTGGGAACGACCATCGGCTTGGTACACTCACGTCATTGGCGGGCCTGGCCCCGCTGACCAGCCACAGGCATCGGGCCGTCCTAGAGCGTCGCCACAGGCGCGAGTCAGCGGTGTTTTCGCAGCGGCTGCACGCCGAGCATCCGGCGGGAAACACTCTTCGTGGGTGACCCGATAATCGGTCCGCCCCCGTTTCCTTAGCAGCCGCTCGCCTATCTGGCAATACTTGCCAACCGCTTCGAGTTCGTCGTCACACCCGGGCACGCCCCCTGGTTGGGTCTGATCGAGTCCTTTTTCTCCAAGAGGACGCCAACCGTGTGGCACGGAATCCGCGTCGACCCGAAGGAACAACTCAAGCCACTTCTGGGGAAGTCTATCAACCACCTCAAGCAAGGTCCGATCGTGTAAAGCCGGAACTACAAGATGGACGAAATCCCGGTGGCTTAGCCATTGCCGGGTGATCTTGGAATCGTTCTATTAGAACCTGAACCTGACGCCGCCCTTGAAGGTTCTGCCAGGCTCGCGGAACAACACCGCGTTGGGATCGTCAGCCCCATTCATCACTGCCGTGCCATCTCCGTACTGAAAACCGCGTGGCACGAAGTCTCCGATGTTATTGATCCCAAAATAGGGACGAATCCTCGCCCGTTCGCCCAAGGGAGCCTCGGCGGTGAGGAGGAAATCCCAAGACTGATAGCCCGGCACGTACTCCGTTTGACCGATTCTGTCCAAGTCGCTGGGCCGATCGAACCCCGAGGTGCTCGACAATGCTTCCCGGCCCCGAATCGTGCTTCTAAGATTGGTATTAAGGTTCCACCGACGCGACCCGGCCTTGAAGTCCTCACTCCAACCGATCTTGAAGAAGGCGGAGTTTCGCACGTTGCCGACCCCGACCAATCGGGTCCCGTCGGTAGACGTGTCCGAAACTCGGACGCGGTCGAGCAGCGTGTAGTTGAACGTCGTGCGGAAGCCGTAGGGGAGCAGCACCTCCAGTCCGTTATTGGCGCCGCGAGAGTCGAAGTCTCCCAGGTTTCGGTTGGTATAGAGCGGCGGTCCCCCGGGTTGGATGAAGCGCTCGAAGAAAGGATCGAACGGGTTGTTCGGGTTGACAAAAGTGAAGCCGATTCCGTTCTGAAAGCGATTGTAGAAAAAGTCCAGGGAGTAGCGCATTTGGGGGTGATAGAAAGTCCAACCCATTGAGTAGGAGCGTGACTCCTCGGGCGTCAACTTCGGATTGCCGACAAAGGCAAAGAAGCGCGAGCTGGTGAATCCTCGGTAGAGCTCACTGACGTCCGGCGCTCGAAACCCTTTGCCGTAGGAAAACCGGAGCCGATTTCTGTCGGTGAGGCGAAAGACGGCGCCGGCCTTGGGCGAAACGTCGGTCCCGAACTGTGAGTTGTTCTCAACCCGAAATCCGCCGGAAAGCGCGAGTCGGTTGTTCAGTAGGCGAATCTCATCTTGCATCCAGACGGATCTTACGGCCACCGAACGCATCCCGACCGGGCCCAGCGACACGGTGATGTCTTCTTCGGAACCGAGACCGGGACGAGTGAGCTCCTTGTGGCGGATGTCGAACCCATACTGTAGGGTGTTGATAGGCGTAATCTGACTCGACCCCAGCGCCTCAAATTGCCGCAACGTCTCAACCCGCCTCAGATCGAAGCGGCGAGCGGCCGAAACGTCGCCTCGCAGAGTAATGAAAGTCGCAGCGCCGGCAGTGATCCCCAGCCGCGGCGAAAGACTCCATCGCTCCTGGATCGCGTCGGGCAAGTCCCCGCCTTGGCCCGAGATGAAATTGGTGTTGCGGCGGTAGTAGTTGCTGTTAACACGGAACTTTGCGGAATCCGTGAAGTCGTAAAAGACCGACGGAGAGACTTGTCGATCGATGAAGGCGTTCTCGCCACCTGAGAAACCGGTTGTCTCGGGATTGGTCTCGTTGAGGTCGTAGCCGTCGAAGTCCTGGTATAAGCCGGATACCATCGCGCCGAATCGATCCTTAAGAAACCCGACAGTCGAGTTCACGTTCGATTCGCCAAAAGATCCGTGGCTCGTATCGAACTCAAAGCTGAACGGTTCTTGCGGCTGGCGCGTAAAGATTTGGATGACCCCGCCCATCGCGTCCGACCCGTAGAGGGGCGCTGAGGAGCCTTTGACAATTTCGATGCGATCTATGTTCGCCGTTGTAAACTGGTCGAGGTCGATCCCGTCACGGGTGCCGTTGTCGGTTCCGATCTGACGCTGACCGTCAACCAGAACCAGCACGCGGTTTCCTCCAACGCCATTGATCGCCGGGAACCCCAGTCCAAAGCTACGACTGACGTAGACGCCCGACCCCGCCTGTTCGATCAGCAGCAGCTCCACCGTTTGGGTGGCGGTATCCTCAATGGCCGTCCGTTCAATCAACAGAGTCGGACTCGGGGACGACAGGAGATCCTCTTCACGCCGGGCCCCAGTCACGACCACCTGTTGAGTCAGGGTCTGCAGCCGCAATCGAGGCGAAACGGTCTGCATCTCGTCGGCCTGCAGCAATAGGATTTCCGAGCGGTAGGCTTCGAATGAAGTTTCCACAACCTCTATGCGGTAAGCTCCCGGGGAGAGGTCGCCTAGAGTGTATTGGCCTTCGGCATTCGCTGTGGCTTGTGTCGTTTTTCCGGTGACCACAGCCCGAGCGCGAACCACGGCGCCGCTGACTGCGGCGCCGGAGGGATCCTGCACTGTGCCCTCAAAGCCGGTCTCCGCCCAGGTCAGCCCAGAGCCGGCCAGAAGAACCCCAACTGTCAAGAATAGACGTGATGTGCGCCTTGGCGCACACCACCGAACCACGCCGGAGCGCGAGTGCGGACTCGACATTGCGTTTTGCTCCTTTCGTTATTTCGCAAGCGAGCCGCGACTGACTAGCGTATAATCGCCTTGGTCGTCAGTCACAGCTGCCGATCCAGGGCCTTCGCGAACACCCCTTCCAAAGATTGTCCGCGGAGGCCCGTCTTGTTTTATTAGGTAAAGCTTCCTCCTTTGACATCCTCGCCGTCCTAAAGAACGAGGCTTCCTACGGTGCTCACTCAGGCTCTATGCCTGAGTAAGTTGCTTCGGTGGGTTCTTGCGGCTGGCGGCACGACTGCACCACCCAATTCACCGGCGAACCGGCTATCCTTCCCCGACCTGAAGTCCGAGACTTGCCACGCACCGGGTCACCAGAGCCGGCCCTCGTGTCCATTCCAATGCCACCAGCGGCTTTCACGCGGCTTGAGTCCCGACGTGATCCGGGGCGGCGCTTCGGGCAGTCCGATTATTCCACACCGAAGGTCCACCGCATCCCGATGCGCAACGTACGCCCCGGGTCGGCCCGGTTGAATGTAGGGATCGGATCATGAAGGTTCGAGTCGACTGAGTCGAACATGTTGTCTACCACTCCGTAGATCTCGAACCCGGAGCCCAGCGGCTTCGCGATATACCAGTCCCAGAGCTGATAGCTGTCGGCGATCAGTGTTGATCTTCGACCGACGATAGGCCACTTCCCCAAATACCTGCCTCGGAAATTCGTGCGGAGCCCACCGAGGCGATCCGTCGTCCACCAGACACGGAAGTTGCCGTGATGCTTGTGCCGATGGCTCAGAAACTGTCCTGTCTCCTTGTCGCGAGCATCGAGGAAGGTGTATCCGGTGGAGACGACCAGGTTGCGGGTCAACCGCAGTTGGACCTTGCTCTCGACCCCGGTGGTATAGACATTCTCGATGTTGCGGTAGAAGTAGAAGAGGCGGTTGAGGCCCGGGCTGAACGCGGAATCGATGCCGTACTCCGTGAGTATTTGGCTGAGTTGCTCCGGGGTCCGCGGCCGTCCCAGCAACTCGGTATCGATGAGGTTCTCGATCCCGTGCCGGAAATAAGTCGCGCTGAAACGCAACCTCCCGAAACTGCTGTCGAACCCGAACTGCGTGGTTGTCGAGGATTCCGGGTCGAGGCCGGGATTCCCAATGATCTGGTAGAGACCGGACGGCGTAAGGAACCGGTAATACAATTGCCCGAGATCCGGAGCCCGAAAGCCGTGGCCGTAGGAAGCTCTCAAGCGGAAGCGCTCCGAAGCACGAAACATCAGGCCGAAGCGCGGAACCATTCGCGTACCGTAGGACGAATGGTGAGTCAGGCGTCCCCCCGCCGTGAGATTGAGCCGGGGGTGCACCTGAATCCGATCCTGGAACCAGGCATCAAACATGCGGATCGACTGGCCGTTGTTATCACCCAGCAGTCGGTTAAACCCCCGGTACTCGTTGCTCAACCAATCGATTCCGCCTTGGATCAACTGATGATTGCCCCACATGTGCGACAGACTCGTGTCGAAGCGATACAATCGCTCGTTCAGGTTGGCGGTTGCGTTGACCGTGCCCGGCACATTGAAGACATCCACTGCCGAATTCTCGTCGTACTTGCCGTAGTAGGCCCGCGTTTGCCACTGGGTATACGGCGACAGCCCGGCATCCAGCGTCAAGCCGTAGTTCTGGGCACTGTCATTGGTGGTTGTGGACTGCGAGCTCCTTCCGGCGTAAACGCTTATCTCCCGGTTGTCGAATGCGTTGGCAAGCAGACCAAGCTTCAGATTCTCGGAGAAGTCGCGATTGATCTTGGCCATGTAGTCGTATCTGCGGAATCCTGGGGCGGTGTGATCGAAATTCTGAGGCGTCAGGTCGTAGGGATTTCGCTTGTGACGCTCGACTCCAAAGAATCCGGACCAACGGTCGTGGACGAATCCCGAGTCGGCGCGCAGATCGACCGCGTCGAATGTCCCGACAGACGCCGTCACATTGGTGTCGAACCGCTGTCGAGGCTCTCGCGTGATCATGTTGATGACGCCGCCGATCGCGTCCGACCCATACAATGCCGACGAGGCTCCCTTGATAATTTCGACACGGTCGAGACGGTTCGTCGATTGGCGGTTCATGTTGAGGATGCCACTCTTCACGCCACGCGCGCCGACAACCGGAAACCCGTCGAGCAGAATGAGCGACTGCCTTGAGCCGACACCGTGGATCTGGGTCCCGGCCCCGGCTACCAGGCGACCTGTCGGTACGCGTCACTATTCCCGGTTCTTCGGAAAGGATGTCGCTGACGTTCTCGTAGCCGGAATCCCTGAGCTCGGTACGGGCGATCAGCGCCACCTCGGCGATAGATTCCTCGCGCAACTGCTCCTCGCGGGATCCGGTCACGACGATGGACTGAGTCAGGATCGCCGGCGCCAATGTGAGCACAAGAGGCTCACCTGCCCCGTCCGTGAGATCGACCATCGCCGAATCAGTTTGAAAGTCGTTCACTGCCGCGCTGACTCGATACTTCCCCGGATGAACATCGACTACGAACGCGCCCTCAGAATCGACACGATGCGCGGTTTCCAACCCGGTCTCGAGATCTCGAACAAAGACAGCGGCATTGGGGAGAGGCGAGCCGGAAATGTCGAGGACTCTCCCCTCGAGCGCAACTCGGTTTTGGGCAAGCAACGACGTGGCGCCGATCGCCAGCAGCGCCAAGATGGACATCGTGATCCTGGAACCAATCCTGGTTCGTTTCATGGGTTTTCTCCTGTTGCAGTTTTGAGAGCCCGTGCGATAACGCTACATCGCCCGGGTCCATAGATACCGGCGCGCATCGCGGGGAACTCCAAGGTGAGCAGCACCCTGTTCGGAAGCAGGACCCCGCTTGGAAGGGCCCGATTAACGACAAGGGCATTGAGTGCTGACGTGCTAGCCATCGCCCACCGAATCCAGCATCTCGATGTCGCGCCATTCGACGAGCAGCGCTGTGGTCCGACCGTCGCTGGTTCGGATGACGTGGCGGGAGAGCGGCAGGTATTCCCCGCTGACTTGCTGAAACCGACTGATGTAGGTCCACGCCTCACGGACGTCCCCAGAGGTCTGATCGAACAGGACGGCGAAGACGTGACGAGGAAGATATCTGCCCGAAGCGGTTGTCGTGGTCTCCAGGACCGTTAGAACGCGCCGGATTTCGCCCAGGCTGCGGTTAACTTGGAGGATGCGGTCGTCTTTGATGCGGTAGGTGGACTCGTACTTGTCGTCCAAGCGGATTTTTCTTCCTAGTGGATGCTCGTCCGGTTCTCCATACGAAGCGCCTTCGACCGAAGCACGACTCGAGGGAACGCGGTGCATCAGCATCGAGCGCACGGTAGCCTCGACGACGTCCGGTACTGCTCCTTTTCGGAAGGTAAATTCGAGATCGCCGGGCGGGCTGAATGAACACGTGCCATGAAAGGCGAGACCATCGAATCGAACAGTCACCCTGCTCCGAAAGCCAGGGAAGTCTTCGGAGAAGACCTCCCTGTTCTCGCGGGCAAGTTGCAGAAGCTCACTCGCAGTAACCAATTTGGTGGATCGGAGGTCATCGGCCAGAACAAACGGCAAAGTGCTTGCCATCACCAAGACAACCGACGCATCCAGCGCGATTCTTGCCGCAAAGAGCCTCGGAGAATAGCGCTCCGGCAGCATTGAGATCCATGCTTGAAACTTTTTTGCGATTCGAGACATCTCCCTGTTCCTCCTTGTTTTCTTAGCGAAATCCGCGAACATCCTCCTGAATCTTTTGACACACTCGAAGTGACATCGGCATAGCCTGTGGCAGGCTTGATCTTCTCCACCGTCAGCGATAGATGGGCGGGGATAGGGTATAGGGTGTTGTGCTCCTGCCAGCCGGTCACTTCAGGCTCGATAGTTCGACTGTTTCAAAGTGAAGACGCTTGCCGGACCGCATGCTCGCCCCGCCCACAAGGAACAGGCGGCTGTTGAACGGCAGCATACGGTGAAAGAACCGATCGTCGTCAAGCTTGGTTGCGATGTACCAGGTCTTGTGGTTGTGATCCAGAACCTGGACGTTGCCGCCGTAGGTGCTGACAAAAAGACGCCCGCCCACGGTGTAGGCTGACGAACCAAAGCCTTCCATGCCCTTGCCGCGCTCGGCGTCAGCCTTGGGATCGATCAGGCTCGGCCCTAGCGACCAGGTATCGCTGGCCAAGTCGAAGACATCGACCCGTGTCGTCGGGCCGCCCTTCGGCTGCATGCCGCCGATGACGTACAGCTTGTCCTTCAAGTGTCCGAGAGAGATCGCTCGTCGTTGGAAAGGTGGTGTGGGAAGTTGTTCCCATACGATTTTCTCTTGCGACAGATCTGTCACCCAGGCCGTCTGGCGCCACTTCGGGTCTTCGCCGCCCAGTTGCCAGCCACCCGCAATGTACAGCTTGTCGCCAATCACAACGGCGTCATGGGACGATCGGGGTTCCGGTAAGGGTGGTAGAGACTCCCATTGCTTTGTCTGCGGATCGAATCGGACGAAATCCGCCACCGAGCGCAGATCGTGGTCCTCGTCCTCTTCGTTATGGGCCGTGAATCCACCGACGCGATACAGCTTGCCCCCATGGGCAAGCATCGCCAGCCCTTGCAGCCGCGGACCTTTGGCGACCACTTCCCAATTTGCGGACTTGCTCAGATTCAAGCGGCTGAGTTCGTCCGATTGGCTCGTGTTCGAGTAATGATGCGGCCGGCCAAAGTGACCGCCGTAGACGTACAACCAGTCCCCGACCACCGCAGCCCCGAAACTGGTGATGCCCCGGGGCAGGTCGGCGTATCGCGCGCCTTCCGTTGAGCGTGATGGCGACTTGGCGGACAACTTGCCAGTGTCGGACGTCTCAACATCAAACGTCACCGTGCTGTAGTGCTGCACTTCGTCGTACTTCTCTTTATGGAACTCACCGCTTTTCTTCTCGATCCGCCGGGCTCGAATCTGGTATCGGCCTGGCGTCGGCGCTTTCAAACGGGCAATTCCTCTGCCGTCGGTCTTGAGTTCCAACGGATCACCCTGCGGAGGCGACACGATGACCTGAGATTCCTCGACCCGTTGACCCTTCCAAAGGACGCTGAGTTGCATCTCACCATTGGCCACTCGCGGCACGACATCGAAATCGAGCTTCCGGGAGCGCCTCAGGCTGTCGCCCGCATCCGATCTCAGCGACTTCGCGTGGTAATAAAGCAACAGGGCCTTATCTCCATGCGAGAAGACGCCATACAAACAGGGCCGCTTCAACGGAGCCCGGGGCCGAGGGCAAGTCACTGGCGAGCCATCCGCCGTCATCCGTCTCGACCTTGCCGAGCTTGAGCGGGGCGTATTCCCCTGCGGCAGTGCGATGCCACGCTTTCAATCGTGTCAGCCCGTCCAGAAACTTGGCCGAATCCGGGTGAGCGGACTCGCCAAAGTAGACATGGACCTGTGAATCATTGCCGTCTTTGGTCTCGGTCGCGACCCAAACGAAATGGGCTCGTAAGGAACCCGTCGCCAGGATCACGCTCAATATCAACATCAACCCCAACATGCGTAGCGTTTTCATTCTGCTCTCCTCGTAGATTGGAAAACGTTCAAAGTCGAGCCCCCGCCCCCCGACGCCATCCGTTCTATCCATTTCCTATGTCGGCCTTGCGCCAGCCATTGCTTCTTGAAACTCAGGAAGTTTCGGTTGCCGCCGGTTTGAACCAGCGTATCCCGTTCTCCGGATCACTGATCCATCAACCCCTCTTTTCCCGGCGACTCGCAAAATACTATTGAAAATGAATTTCAATTTCAATAATAAATTCTCTCGATGTCCAGAAAAAATAACTGGAAGGGAGCCAAAATCTTTCATCCCCGGTCTAATAAAAATGTCCTGAAGAAATCCGGCAGGCGCCGACCCTGGCTGCGCCCGATTGATTAAGGTATGCTGCGTTCCTGGCGACTGGAGGCCGAGACAGGAGGCTCCCCTGGAGCATCCTGCGGCCTGATTGGGGATTTTGCGGTCCACGACAGTGCGGCCCGTTGGCATTCTCCGTTTGAACTTGGACGCGGATTGTAGGATGATGGTAGGTTGTTGAGAGTTCTGAGTCCCTCAAAAGGGGCGGCCCAGTATGAGGGGTGTTATGATCGGTTGGGCAACGGCTTGGTGGTTTTGGGTGTTGTTGGGCTTCCTGCTCCTTTTTCTGGAACTGGTGACATCCACCGGCTTTTACCTGTTGTTCTTCGGTGTTGCGGCCATTCTGGTGGGTGTGTTGGCCGCCGTGGGTCTGGCCGGACCGGCCTGGCTGCAATGGCTGCTCTTTTCACTACTTTCCATTGGCAGCTTGCTGTTACTACGGAGTCGCTTCCGGGAAAGAATGACGAGGGTTACTCCGAACCAGCCGGCCAACGACCTGGTGGGTCGGACCGCCCAATCGCTGGGAAACATCGCCGTGGATGGATATGGGCAGGTCGAGCTCCGAGGAACGTCCTGGAGAGCCAGGAACGTGGGGTCGGAGGTGATCGCCAAGGCAGAAAGTTGCCAGGTCGAGCGGGTCGAAGGCGTGGTGTTGTGGGTTCGCAAACCCTACTCTTTTGAACAGGCTCATGGAGGAAAAGTCTAATGGATGCAGGTTTGATTGTTCTCTTCGTACTGGCGGTGCTGGTTCTGGTCGTTCTGGCCAAGACAGCGGTGGTCGTCCCCCAGCAAAGCGCCTATATCGTCGAGCGGCTGGGGCGATATAGCGGCACGCTGGATGCAGGTTTCCACATACTCATCCCTTTCATGGATGTCATCCGCTACAAGCATTCTCTGAAAGAGGTTGCCGTGGACATTCCTGAGCAGATTTGTATCACACGGGACAACGTACAGGTCTCGGTGGACGGCGTCCTCTACCTCAAGGTGCTCAATGCCGAGCGGGCTTCTTATGGCATCACCAATTTCGTCTTTGCCATTTCCCAACTCGCTCAGACGACCTTGCGCAGTGAGGTCGGCAAGATCGAGCTGGACCGCACCTTTGAAGAACGGTCCAACATCAACACCTCGGTGGTGAGCGAATTAGACAAAGCTTCCGATCCCTGGGGGGTGAAGGTTTTGCGTTATGAGATCAAGAACATCACGCCTCCTCGGGACGTTCTGAACGCCATGGAAAAACAGATGCGGGCGGAAAGGGAGAAGCGGGCCACCATTTTGAATTCCGAGGGCGTTCGAGACGCAGCCATCAACGAAGCGGAAGGAAGAAAGCAGGAAGTCATCAAGAATTCGGAGGGGAAGAAACTGCAGCAGATCAACGAAGCGGAAGGAGAGGCGGCGGCCATTCGCAGCGTCGCCACCGCCACCGCCGAGGGGATTGCCAAAGTGGCTCAGGCCATTCAAGCCCCCGGAGGGTTTCAGGCTCTCCAATTGCGCGTCGCGGAGCAGTACATCACCGAATTCGGCAAGCTGGCCAAGCAGGGGAACAGCCTGATCATGCCGGCGGCGGTGAGTGATGTGGGATCGATGGTCGCGCTGGCCACCAATATCATCAAGCAGGGCGCCGGCTCGGAATCTCCGTCGCCCGCGTCCAAGTACAAGTAACTGTAAGGGATCCCGGCTCGAACTCCAGACAGGGACGGATGAATTCGCCTGCCCGGTACTATCGGTCCGATCCCGGGCGGTCCCCGCTGCCCCCTTCCTGCGGCTGCCGGAGGAAGCGGCGCAATCACTCCATTTGGCGAATCCACTCGCGGATCAGGTGAACAGCCTGTTCATCGACGACCGACGTTGCCAGTTGAGGCATCTTGCCCCGGCCTCGCGTGGCCATTCGATGCAGCAACACCGAGCGCGCCGGATCACCGGGAACCACCAGCCTGGCGTCCCGGATATCGAACTTGTGATGCAAGGGTTCCTCGCCCACCAGGTTCATGGCTTCCAAAGCCCGGGTAAATTCGAGTGAAATCTGAGAATTTCCCCCTCCAGCTTGGACATGACATTGAGCGCAATTGGCATGCAAGTAAGAGCGGGCCCGCGCGTCCACCGCTGCCCGTTTATCGTAAGGGTCGACCAAGCGGTCAAAGGCTGCAGACCAATGAAGCGATCGTTCCGATGGCAAACCCGGATCCCCAGTGCTGATGGCCGTGATTTCTTCCACCCGTGAATCGAGTTGGTGTTCCTCGATCCCACTCTTATTCAACATGTCCCTCAGAGATGTCTTGGCCTCGGGCGACCAAGTAACTTCCAGCACACCCAAATAGTCAAGCGCTTCCAACTGATTGGCTTTGACGTCCCCATAGTCGTACGGCTTGTTCATTTGCAATGTTGAAAGCCCCAGGACGAAGTTGGCGGCTCGACTGTGGCAGACCATGCACTCGCTGCGGCTCGGATAGCGCCAATGTTGCCGGCGCTCCCTACCCTTCCCGAAGCGGATTTCGAACCATCGATCCCGTCCTTCCCTGGCAACCAGATGCGCCTCCGTTTGTTCTTCATTCCAGGCATAGGAATAACCGACCCATTCGCCTTGCTGCCTGGTCAGCAAACGTGTCTCGATCCAGCGCCGGGTGTTGGCGCCGCCGGTTTCCGAATCGAAGCCGAACGATTTGACCAGCACGGTATCGTTGGGAAAATTCCAGCCGCCGCTGGCAGTCATGTCAATGGCGGCGAGCTTCCCATTTTCACTTTGGCCGACGGCTGGCGGCAGGTAGACGGCTCGTTCCTTGTAAGCTCCGTCCGACCACAAAGGCGCGTTCACCGAGTAGGGGATCATCCCTCGAGCCAGACGATGGCCTTGGACGGAAGCGAACAGGCCCCCGTCTCGCTCAGGCGGCGAGGGAACTGGCGGCTTCTGTCGGGCGTATCATTCACTTCCAAGGAGTAGAAGCCTCCCCGGCCCTGGTCTCGGTAGTCGACCACCAGCAACTCACCATCGGCATCCAGCCCGAAGGCCACGATGGCCAGGGTTGAATCGGCCAACTCCCGGCACCAGACGACTTCCCGGCCCTCCACTTTGGCGCCCCAGATCTTTCCCGTGGAATAGTCGCCGTAGACATAGGCTCCCCACAGATCCGGGAACTTGGCACCGTAGTACACCAGGCCACCGGTTATCGAGCGTGCTTCGGAGTGCGGATGATCAAAGAGAGGCTTGGATACCGGCGTTGGGCCCAGTTCACGGTTGGCATAGAAGACGTGGCCGCCCTCGTAAACGCTCCAGCCGTAGTTGGCTCCCCGTTCAACCAGATAGATCTGTTCCCAAAGGTCCTGTCCGTTGTTGCCGACCCAAAGATGCCCGGTTCTCGGATCCACAGACATGCGCCAGGGATTGCGAAACCCGTAAGCCCACGTTTCCGGGCGGGCCCCTTCTATGTTGACAAACGGATTGTCCGGCGGCGCCGAGTAAAGACGACCGTCGCCCGGATGATCGACGTCAATTCGAAGCACCTTCGAAAGCAGATGGTCGAGCCCCTGCCCCTTCAGAGCCCTGTCGGAATCACTGGTTCCGTCGCCCGAGGTGATATACAACCGGCCATCCAGGCCAAAGGCCAGGGCCGCGCCGTCATGTCCGTTCGACTCCCATTCAATGATCACCTCCGCCGAGTCGGAGTGAAATCGATGGGGCGGGCTGCGGTCGACCCCATAGCGCGTGATCCGAACGTGCTTGACGCCGTCCGAAGCGGGACCGTTGCTGCCAATGAAGACCTGGCCATTGCGGTTGAAGGCGGGATGAAAGGCGATGCTGTAGGCCACGGCTTCCCCGAAGTCGTGCAGGACTTCATAGGCGCCGGTGGCCGGGGCGTCCGTGGTTCGACACAACCGTGACTGTTTTTTCTTCGGATCATGGTCGATGAACCATAATCTTCTGCTTCCCGGTTCGTTCACCACCACGATCGGGTTGGTGAGCGAGAGCTTCGGCAAGGTACGAACTACGCGATAGGGTGGCGGCGGGTCCGGAGCGCCGACCACTCGCGACGGCACGGACCTCCAATGGGATTTGAGCTCCTGCAAGGCGTTCAGCCCGCGCCCGTCCGCGGCTGCAGAACCCATGGATAGCGCCAGTCCCAGGACGAGAAGACTGAATGCAACGTAGAGTAGAAACAGTCCGAGGCGTATAGCGGGTGGCGCCCTGTCGGGTTGGAATCTGTTTCTTACCAAATGCTGATCAGCCATTCCACAGAAACGTTGTTGTAGATGAAGAGTCTTGGTCAAGAAAAGAAGCAGGGGTGGCATTCAGCCACTCGAGGCCCGAGAACCAGGCGGTTGCTAAGGGGAAACAAAAGATCGCCAGCGTGCAGCCCCCAGATCCAGACTGGCTGTTTCAGGGAACACTGAACCTGGAGTCGATCTTTGAGGATGATCTTCATCGGGGACCGTGCGACTGCCGGCTTGAGAAACACTGACCTGCCTCCTCATACAACCTCGGCGGTTGAGTCCCTCATGCGTGGATGTACTCCCAATTCCTGACTCCTTCGAGACCCTCTTTGGCACACATGTTGCTATCGAGTTGTTCTCGGGACTTTATCATCGAGTAAAGACGATCTTCGGGGAATCCCGGCAATCTTGCACCGTATATCTTGTGCTATATTAGGAAACAGGGTATCCGGCTAACGACGGAGTTGTCAACTGAGGCCCGCGGAGGCGAACGCAACACCGTGGCCCCCATTGGGCCTACCATTGGCTGGCTGATCGCATCATACGAACAGCCATCGAACCAACGTCAGGACTGTTGTAGACGATGAGTATCATTGGTTCTATCGAGGCAGAATATCGACGCTATAAGGCGCTTGGAGAAGGAGCCATAGCTCAACTTGACGAGGACGAAATCAGCGCGTCGGGCCCTGACTCAGGTAACTCGGTAGCGGTGGTTGTTTGGCATATTGCCGGTAACCTCGCCTCCCGATTCACCAACTTCCTCACGGCTGACGGTGAAAAACCCTGGCGACAACGTGACGAGGAGTTTGCAAGGCGGACCGTGACGCGACAAGAATTGATGAACAAGTGGGAGCATGGGTGGACCACCCTGTTAGGTGCAGTTTCGGAACTGACGGACGATGATCTGCACCGCAATGTGACTATAAGAGGAGAGCCCTTGCGAGTGCACGACGCACTTCATCGCTCGCTCGCGCATGTTAGCTACCACGTTGGTCAGATTGTGTACTTGTCAAAGTCTCTTCGAGGCAAGGCCTGGAAATTTCTCAGCATTCCGCCCGGGGGATCGGAAGCCTACAATAAAAACCCGACGATGGAGCGGCCAGGATCACATGTATCTGCGTTGAGCCAACGTTGCAAAGACTGAGTGCCAGGCTGTCTTGTCTATATATTGTCAAGCTGGAAAAAGCGTCAAGTGAGCTGGCGGTCTTCAGGCGATTCGAGAGGAGCTGACGTTAGCGAAGCCAGGGCATCAAGCCCGTCGTTTCCAGTCCCTCGAGCCACTTGCCCATTTCGACTCCCCAAAACCTGCCACTGACGACCGGCAGGAGCGTCCCGATTCCAGTGCGGGCCCGCGCTCCCAGGTCCAAGGGCCTGGGCTAAAGTCGAACCCGGTCACTGGATCGCGGGTCCCGGGTCAGGGTTCCGCTATGATAGGTTCCCCGCAGACAGCGATCCCGCCAAGCTGCCGAGGCATCGTACAGCTTTTCTTCGGTGTCGATCCGATTGATCAGAACGGCCAGGCGGTGGGGCCGGGCCCTGCTGACCACCATTCCCTCAGCATTCACCACGAAGCTCGGCCAGGCATGGCGACGGGTGCCGTTGTTGGCGCTCACTGCATAATAGTTGCTGGCAGCCGCGGCCTGAATGGTGGTCGAAACCCAGGTGTTGTAGTTGTGGTAGGTTTGCAAATCCCCGCCGGCGTTGTGAAAGGAGACCAGCATGAGCTGAACCCGGCGTCGCTTGTACTCGCGAAAAAGCTCGGGGTAGCGAAAGTCATGACAGATGAGCAGACCACAGGTCACTTGTTCCACCCGGAACGTCACGAAGGGCCCTGCCCGGGGTTGTAGTGGCGAAGGTCGCCGCTGTCGTCGCAATCCCCGGTGCAGAACATCTTGTCGTACCGATTCACCAGCCGGCCCCCATCGTCAATGACGTAGAGGGAATTATGCGGCTTGTGCTGGCCTGAGAGGCGATGATTGCACCCGACCACCACCCATAAACGCAACTTCCCGGCCAGCGACATGATCTCTCTCATGGCCTCGGAGACGGCTTCCCAATCCATCTCCCGCGAGGATTTCAACTCACTTCCCAGGTAACCCGAAAGGCAGGCTTCGGAGAAGTGGATCAGGTGGGCTCCCTTGGATTTGGCCAGCTTCATCTGGCGGGCGATGGCGCGGAGATTCTTTGGAACCTGCTTCTCTATCTTGAACTGACAGGTAGCCAGGACCAGTCGAGCCATTTTCGACTCCTTCCTTGTTGAGTTAAAGGCGCCGGGCATTCGGACCCGGCCAGCCAAACCACAACCCGCTCAGCGTGGCCACCGCTGTTCGATCCCAGGCAGCTCCGGAAAGGGAACATGGGGTTCTTCCTGGTACCAGTAGGCCACCGAGGCGATGTCGTCAGCCAGGGGTTGGTACCTGCCATTGGGCCACCAGCCCAGCGCCTGAATGGTCACGCGCAGGTCTTGATGGAAGCAAACGGGATCCATGATGTGCCATCGGTAAAGGCTCCACTTGGGCGGGCCATCCTCTCCTGCATGCTTCAGCACGTGGCCGACGTAGGCGGTGGTGTAGGTCTCGGGAAACCCGAAGCTCCCACAAAAGTAGTCTTCGGTTCCCGTACCGCAGATGGTGGGAAACTCCCTGTCCCCGTCGATGTAGAACTTGATCTCCCCCTCGCCGAACCAACCGTCGGACAACTGCGTCCAGGCCAGGAATGTCCCGACATACTTGCCTTGACCCCGGATGCCCTCGACGACGACGCAATCGGGGTTGGCGCGGTCCGTCACGGCTCTGCGCCACTGGGCGTGAAGATATCCGGCGTTGTCGGGCACCTGGGTTTCCGCGTAGGTAATCTGGTAGGTGAGAAGACCCAACTCTTCCCGGTCTTCGTTGGTGAAGGTGATTTTGGCCTGGCGGCGGAAAGGCATGGGCCAGTAACAGTTGAAGGCCGACTTGGGGTTGACGATGACGGCCAGTGAGTTGACGCGCGCGAACCGGTTGTGGCCCACTGCAAAAAAGTCGGACACGGGAGTCTCGATGGAGGGTGCTTCCTCGCCGTCCCAGTAAAATCGAAGGATATGGGAACGCCCCTTGGCGGGGTCGGCCACCAGCCAGATGTGCTGGACCACGCCGGGACCCTCCACCTCCATGAGGGTCAGGGTTTGACCGGGCTTCACCTTGTAGAAAGGGCTCACTTTCCATCCCTGGCCCAAGTCACTGGCGGCGGCGCTGAACGGCAGCTTCCCGGGATCAGGCGCCGCCATCCCACCCTTGCCCTTCTTGCCGCTGGGATTTTCCGGGGACACCGAACGCGTTCGTGCGTCGCTGAGCAACGGCAGTCCTCCCAATCCCAGGCCAAGCGGTTCGAACCCACCCATGGATGCCCTCCTCCCACCTCAACCAAACTCGAAGAGAGGCAATCTGCTCCCTGACCGTGCTGAAGGAGCCTGTTCCTAACCGCCCACGACCGAATCCGTCATCGCCTGGAACCGGTGGCCGTCTTGGCCTTCGTTCCACCGTAGGGTTGTCGGCTCATGATGGCTTTCACTTCGTCCGCCGTCTTTGCTTTCCTCAAGAGGCTCATGCGGGCGGCTTCCTCCTTTTGCAGGGCGCGAACGTTGGTCAGAACGGCTTCCAACCGGTCGGCCGGAAACTTGCAGGCTCCGTTTTCGTCCATGTGAATGATTTCCCCCGGAGAAACATCCATGCCCGCCAGGGTCACCGGCACGTTGATGGCGCGAATGGCCATGGCGCCGTGTCCCGGGGTGATTCCGCTGAGCAGATACTGGAACTTCATCGGACGGATCTCATCGATATCTCGAGAGGGACCGTTGGAAATGGCCCCCACGCAGCCCACCGCTTTCAGGGTAGTGGTCAGGATGCCTCCGGCCAAGCCTACCTTGTTGGCGAACTCCGGTGGAAATTTTTGCTGGAAGGCCAGGATGGAGGGTCTCTTGGACTTGCCCAGGGCCTCTACCAAATCGGCCAGAGTCAAGCGCTCATAATTGGGATCCGGCATCCCGTAGACGCAGGTGACCGCATAACCAACGGTTTTGCCCAACTCCGGGAACATGCAGCGAATGGATTGATCCGTATACCAGTTTTCCGTCCAGGGATTGTAGAGACCCAGACAGAGCGGATGGTCGGGATAGGTCGCCACCACGTTGGTAATCGACGGGGTGTCGAACTTCCGCAGCTCCGCAATCAGTTGTTGCTCGTTGAGACTTGCCACAGGCTTCCTCCTGACTCGATGTCCCTTCCAAGAGGTTTCTCAGGTTCAATAGTCCCCGACCTGTTCCGGGTACCGCCGTTGCGCCTTCCGAAGCAGAGTGTCTTTCCAGGGCCTCTTTCATGACCCGGGAAGACGGTTGGGTTGGTTACGTCGTGGAGTGCAACCCCACTCGATTCCCCTCGCAATCTTCGAAGTGGGCAAAGAAACCGTGTTCACCAATGTCGGTCTTGGGCGTCAGCGTCTTTCCGCCGTTGGCATTGGCCTTGGCCAGGGTTTCCTCGATGTCGGCGACGGAAAAGTAGACCAAAGTCCCGGCATGGGATGGCGTATACCCCTCGGTCTTCATGAGAGTGCCCGAGGCTCCAGGGGCTCCCTGGGCCCAAGAAAACCAAGCCATCTGCATGGGACCCATTTCGTTGAGGCTGAGTTGGAGACCGAGCACGTTTTCGTAGAATCGCTTGGCTCCGTCCATATCATTCACTGGAATTTCGAACCAATTCACGGGATTGGTTTGCGTTGTCATGTTGTCCTTCCTTTCGCTTGGCTGGAGGCTCAATTGTATACGAACCCATGTTTCTGACAGACAAAGACCCTTGCCCGCCACGGAAACCGTTGACGGACGTCCGACGGTTGTGGCCTTGGACAAGGGGGCCCACAGAGATTCATTTCAAGAGATCGAGTCATCGTCCCGCTTCTTCCTGAACCGGGGAGGAGAACCTTGAATCCACTCCTGCACACCTTATAAGTTCGCAACGGCCTCCACTCCCGAAATTTCGTCCGTCACCCTCTTCCAATATAGGGCATCTTGGTCGCCATCACGGTCATGAACGGCACGTTGGCATCCAGCGGCAGGTTGGCCATGTACACAACGGCCCGGGCGACGTGCTCGGCGTCCATGGTGGGCTCCATCACGACGGCGCCGTGGGCCTGCGGCAAGCCGTCTTTGGCCTTGGCTGTCATGTCCGTGGCCGCATTGCCAATGTCGATTTGGCCGCAGGCAATATCATACTTGCGCCCATCCAGAGCCGTCGATCGGGTCAGCCCCGTGATAGCGTGCTTGGTGGCCGTGTAGGGAGCGGAGTTGGGCCGAGGCGCATGAGCCGAGATGGAACCATTATTGATGATGCGCCCACCCTGCGGCCTCTGGCGCTTCATGAGTTGAAAGGCCTGCTGCGTGCAGAGGAAGGTTCCGGTCAGGTTGATGTCCACGACCGACTTCCAGTCTTCGAAGGCAAGGTCTTCCAACGGGTCCGGCGGCGCTCCGATCCCTGCGTTGTTGAACAACAGGTCGAGCCGGCCAAACCTTTCCCGGGTTCGGGCGAACAAGGCGCGGACGGAGGTGGGTGAGGCCACGTCGGTAGGGACGGCCAAGGTGCGTTCGCGGGAGGGTCCGGACGCCGCTGCCGTGGCTTCCAGGGGCTCCGGACGACGACCGGCCAGAACCACGCAATAGCCTTCCCGTAACAGCCCCAGCGAAGTGCATTGGCCGATGCCGGTTCCCGCCCCCGTCACGATAGCAACCTTGGCTTGTCCATTCATGCTCCCCTCCCGGTCTAAAGATTTCCGAGTGTACGCTCAGTGACCAGTAACCCTCGAATCGTACCACGAACCGACGCTCAGCGGTGCGTCTTGCGCCACCATTGCCAGAGGCGCCCGGCATTACTCGATAGAAACACCCTCACAGAATAGGGCCTCAAAGGAAGCCGGGACTGAGAAGACCTCTGCCAATAGGCCAAAAGCAATTGGAGCACAAGGCCATGGGTAGCGGAGAGAAACGAGGAGAGTTGAACCGGAGATCCATGAGTCCGCAACTGAGAATCAGCGACCGTCAAGATCCGACGATCCGGCAAAGGTATCTGTAAAGGAGAGCCATCGAGCGCCGGGTCCGGGCATGGCGCGGCTGGAGCCACCAATCGCGGTCCTCGAACCTCAAGGGGGGTTGACTTGAGGGAACGTAAGGCACATCATGAAGGCTTCATAGATGGCCTTTGGAGTCGATCGGCCAAACCAAGCAGAACTAGCGGAGTGTTTCGACATGAACATCAACAGATTCCTCGCCAAATCCATCGGCCTGCTGAATGCCGCTCTGGCGGTCTTCTTAATTTTGTTCGGTACGGCGGCTGGTATTTCGGCGTTCGGTCCCTTTGGAATTCTATTTGGCCCTGTGGCAGGGTTGGCGTTAGCCGTGATGGTTTGTGGACTGATCGCCCTGCTGATCGACATCCGGGACCTTCTTGCCGAGTCCCTGGACCAACAGCGGACACAAGGCAGGAATCCCGACTGAGAGGAGATACGGGACCGATTGTAACCGTTCCGGCATAAGCTACTCGACTCGCCTCTGAAGGATAGACACGAGCTCCCTCCCCCCGAAAGCGGTTTCGCCCACCGTCATTCCCACCAGCTTGAAGCCCGCTTCTCCTTCCTGACTCAGTTCTTTCTGCATGGTGGAGGTCTTGTTGGTACCCAGCAGCTTGTACTCGTGGTGAATTAGCGGTGCGTTCCGATCACGCTCTATGATCACTACCGCCTCATTTCCGCCAAAGGTGGTCTGGAAGACGGTCTGGCCCAAATATCAAAACCCTTCCTCAGCAGCCTGCTGGAGTTCCTTTTGCATCGTGGATGTCCTGGATGTTGCCAATAGCTTGTACTGGTAGCGGCCTTCTTCCCCGCTACCCCGTTTCTTTTGCATGATGATCACCACTTCGGAGCCGCCAAAAGAAGTTTCTCCTCCCATGACGGCGGCAAACCTGAAGCCGTGGGCGGCGGCCTCACTCAACTCCTTCTGCATGGTGGAGGTCTTGTTGGTTGCCAGGAGACGGTAGTCATACTGAGCCTGATCGCCGGCGGTGGCCGATGCCCAGCCGCTCACGAAGTAGACAACTGCCACCGTCATTGGTCCTGTCCAGATCCGTCGCAGACTCTCAGCTCTGTTCATTAACAGTTTCCTCCTATGATGACTACAGATTTCTGGATGCCCTTCACCAGACCTGTCCTAATGTGCGTGTCAAGATTGAGCATCTGCATCCCAGAGAATGCCGGTCGAGAGGATGTCGCCCCGGATCTTGGTCTTGTGCCGCAGACTGCCGACCAGATCGGCGTATTGCTGATTGTAGGGAAGGACTCGCGCGACCGGCTTGCCGTGTTTGGTAACGATCAAGCCATCAACGCCAAGCCGGTCCATCAACGCCAGGCGACGCTCCCTGAACTTTGCGGCTTCCATTGTTTTCATAGCGTGTGCTCCGTGAGCCGGTACTGGCTCCGCAGGTTGAGACCTTGGCTCCTTTGAGCGAAAGCAGATGCTCGACCGGCCCTTCCTCGACAACACCGTCTTTCGTGTGGCGCAACTCGACCAGCCATGAATCGACCCGCTTCACGTCCATTTCGGCGCCGAGGTCGGCGACCAACCACCTTCGAATCGTACCACGAACCGACACTCGGCGGGTCGCCCTGCCCTGCCGGATGTACTTGCAAAGTCTCGAGAATTCTGCTCAATTTAGGTGTTGCAGAAGACATTGAAGCCGGATACCGACAATTCCCAGAGAGGGTCTTTATCGGTTCTTCTTCGTATCTCCGGATCGTGAAGAGCCCCACACGTTCACGTCAGACGCAACAGCAGCATGGCCAAGTCCTGATTGGCCCCCGTCGCACTGGAAAAAGCCGGCGGTTCCGGCCCCACCAAACCGGTCACACGACCACGCGCGAGCCCATCTTCACTATGAACTTCGTTCTCTTTGGTCCTGATCACCTGCTGACCGTGGCCGTGGTTCTGGCGGCAAGTGTGACCTTGCCCCTGTGGGTGCGCCGCACCTGTTCTCAGCGCCAGGGGCGATTACTGGCGGCCGGGCTGGGCGTCTTTGCAGTGGTTCAGGAAGTCGCCAAAATCTGGCTCAGGGTCTCGGTCTACGATCACCGGTTCGTCGAGGTTCTGCCACTTCACTTCTGCAGTGCCGGGATTTTGCTGACGGCGGTCTTGATGCTGTGGCGGAACACCCTGGCCTTCGAACTCGTCTACTTCTGGGGATTCAGCGGCGCCTTACAGGCCATCCTCACTCCCGACCTCGAAGAAAGCTTCCCCGACCCCCTTTACCTGACCTACTTCCTCAGCCATGGACTCATCATCCTGGGAGCGCTCTATGCCATCCTGGTCTTCCGTTTTCGACCGTCACCCGGCTCGATCTGGCGAGTCTACGTCATCACCGCCATCTACAGCTTTGGATTGATCGCCCCGCTCAACCTGGTGCTCGACACCAACTATATCTACTTGCGCCACAAACCGGCCGGGGCCAGCCTGCTGGACTATCTTGGCCCCTGGCCCTGGTATCTGGCGGTTGTGGCAGTTCTGGCTTGGGTTTTCTTTGCGGCTGCCTACTCGCCGTTCTTTGTGATGGATCGCAGGGCCAAGCGGCGCTCGCTGGTCAAGGGTTGAGCCTGGGGAATGAAGACCGTCCGCCGATCGAAAGTGGATCCACCCGTTGAGCGGGAAGCCTGAATCGATAAGAATGCGGGCCGGCCGGGCAGGTCCAGTAACGAGGGCCAAGCGGCGAAAGAAAACGGGAAGGGCTGACTTCAGGACAGTATTTCGGAAACTACTCGGGCGGGAAACTGGTCGGTGAGACGCTCATGCAGCCCGTGTCGCTCGTAGGCCAGATCGCGGAAATTCATGCCCAGCAAGTGGAGGATGGTGGCGTGGAAATCATGAACGCTGACCCGATTCTCCACCGCCTTATGACCAAACTCGTCGGTGGCTCCGTAGGTGGCGCCGCCCTTGGCGCCTCCTCCCGCCATCCAGACACTAAAGCCGCTGGGACCATGGTCCCGACCCGCACTTTCGGCGCTGGCCGTAGTCTGCGACAGCGGCAGGCGGCCAAACTCGCCTCCCCAAACCACCAGGGTTGAATCCAGCAACCCTCGCTGTTTGAGATCCTTCAACAAAGCAGCCACAGGTTGATCGGTCTTGCCACAACTGTAACGCAACATCTTGTCGAGATTACTGTGAGCATCCCAGATCTGGTCCTCGATGTAAAGCTGCACGAACCGAACGCCCCGCTCCACTAACCGCCTGGCCATCAGGCAGCGTTTTCCATAGGATGCCGTCCTCTCCTGGTTGAGACCATACATCTCCCGTGTATTCTCGGTTTCCCTGGAGAGATCCAAGGCGTCGCTGGCCGCCAGTTGCATCCGTGCGGCCAATTCATAGCTGGCCATCCGGCCGTCCAGGTAGGGTTCATGAGGACGGTTCTTCCGATGGGCCCGGTCCAGGTCTTGCAACAGCTCGCGTTGAGCCTTCACCAAGGGCGTGGGCCACTCCGGGCGCGGATTCAGATTCAGTACGGGAGGCCCCTCAGAGCGGAACCGCGTCCCTTGATAAACCGGCGGAAGCCAGGCCGACTGCCAATTGGAAATGCCGTTGACCGGAAGGCCCTTGGGGTCGTCCAACACCACGTAGGCCGGAAGGTTCTGGTTCTCGGTTCCAAGTCCGTAGGCTACCCAGGCGCCGACCGACGGGCGACTGGAGACGGTGCGGCCCGTCTGCATGAAGAAAATTGCGGGCTCATGATTGAAGTGGGCTCCATACATGGAGCGAACGAGCGCAATGTCATCGACACAGGTTGCCAGGTGCGGCAGCAACTCCGAGAGTTCCATCCCGGATTGTCCATGTCTGGAGAACCGGTAGGGAGAGGGGAGGAGTCCTCCCGACTGGGTGGGTGATGTAATATCCGACGTCAAATCACGGTTCGGAACGGTTCCGGCGTATCTGCTCAGCAGCGGCTTGGGGTCGAAGAGATCGACCTGACTGGGTCCGCCGTTCATGAAGAGGTGGATAACCGCTTTGGCCTTGGGGTCAAAATGGGGAGTCCGGGGCCTCAGGTCGTAGCTCTTGCGCGCAGATGCCAGGAGGGGATGGGGCGGAAACCATTCGTCGCCCAAGATCCAGGCCAGGGCGGCGCCGTACAAGAGGGAACCCGACCGGGCGAACAACTCCCGTCGCGAAAGCTGTCCGCCGTCGGACGGGGAAACTGCTTTCATCGTGGATTCCCGTTTTCGAGTTATCTGCTGAACCACAGCATCCTCAATCCACGAAGCTGAACTCCGCCGAATTCAATAAAGTATGACACAAACTGGCCAGGGCCTGCCACTGAGCTGTCCAGTGGATTGGGGTCGAATCCCGGTCATCGCGAAGACGAGACGTCCAGTGGCCGGCAAATTGCCCCAACGCCGTTTGACTGCGCCTGATCTCCCATTCCGTCGGCTCCCTGGACAACGTTTGCAAGTAGACTTGAACAATCTGGCGCTCCGGATCGTAGCCGACTTGATCGATGATCCTGCCGGCCATGTAGCGGGAGTGCGCCCACACCGCGCTGCCATTCATCATGTGCAGAACCTGGGTGGCTACCGTCGAATTCTTGCGCTCCAGACAGTTGGGGGTCATCCGCGGCAGATCGTAGGCCTCCAGCAGGGATACCGGATCGTAGCGGCGTTGCTGCGTATAGATGCTCCGCCGAAAGCCGGCCTTGGAGCCCTGGGCGACAACTTCTTTGTTGGGTCTGGTTTCGAGTGGCTCCGCCGGTCCGAACGGCGTCGGGTCCAAACGCCCCGTCACCTTCAGGATGGAATCATAGAGAGCCTCAGCGTCCATGCGTCCCCGCCTCATCCGAGACAACAGCCTATTTTCGGGATCGATCCCCAGGACTTCTCGGTCAACCTGGGAAGTCTGGCGATAGGCGGTAGAGATCATCATCAACCGGTGCAAGGCTTTGATGCTCCAGTCCTTGCTGACGAATTCGGTGGCCAGCCAATCCAGCAGTTCGGGATGCGTTGGAGGTTCGCCGGATCGACCGAAGTTGGAAGGGCTTGGAACCAGCCCCCGTCCGAAATGTCTGAGCCAGACATGATTGACGATGACTCGCGAGGTCAGGGGATGGCTGGGCTGAGTCAGCCAGCGTGCCAAAGCCAGCCGGCGGCCGCTGGAATCTTGGCTCGACTCCAGGGGTTTGACCTGAAAGGGGCTCAGCCCGGCGGTTAAAACAGCGGGAATGCCCGGCGTTACCGCTTCACCCGGCGACAGCGGGTTGCCGCGCTGCAAGAAGAAAGTCGTGGAGGGCCGACCGCCGGTGTCCCTGAGAGCCCGAATATAGGGTTGTGGGCGAAGCTTTCCCTTGGACTTGTCCAACTGCTTATGCAGGGATTCTGCTTTTTCCGGGAACTCGGGGAAGTGGCGATTCAAATCAATCCGCCCAATCTCCAGCGTCTTCCTGAACTTCCTGGCCAGATAGCGATGGACTTCGGAGGATTCATTCTGCGGAAGTTCCTTGACGGCCAGGAATTTACGGTTCAGCTCCGAATCCTCGTAGTTTCGGGGAGTATGGGCCAGCTTGCGAACTTCCTCACGAAGCGCCGCTGGCAAATCGGCGAGTCGCCTTTCCAACAACCGTTCGATGAAGGGCGCCGCCTCGTCAAGCAGGCGTTCCTCCAAGGACTGAATCTCGGCCTTCAATGGTTTGTTGTGGGCGGTGACTTCGTCCTTTTCCGTTTGAAGTCCAATCTCGATTCTTCTTTTTTTGGGAGGAAGCCATTCGTAGGGGTCGTAGCTCGTTTGCAGGATGGCGCTCAGACGGTAGTAATCCTTTTGGGAAATGGGATCATACTTATGGTCGTGGCAACGAGCGCATTTCACGGTGAGGCCCATGACGGCCGAAGTGAGAACCTCTACCTCGTCCGCGATGACGTTCATGCGCTCGGAAATAAAGCCCCTCTCGGGGGCGTCGGTGGGATCGGGGGTCGTTCGCAGAAACCCGGTGGCCGCCAAGCGGTCGACCAACTCCTGGGTCACTTTTTCCCGGCGATAATCCACCAGCTCGTCGCCGGCGATCTGTTCCATCAGAAACTGCGAGTAAGGTTTGTCCTGGTTGAACGATCGAATCACATAATCCCGGTAGCGCCAGGCATAGTGCCGGAAACGGTCATGGGCGCCAAACCCTTCCGAGTCGGAGTAGCCGGCCAGATCCAGCCAGTATCGTCCCCACCGCTCACCATATTGATTCGAGCCCAGCAATCGCTCGACCATTCGCTCATAGGCATCAGGGCGCTGATCCTGCAGGTAGCTTTCGACTTCGGCGGCGGAGGGAGGCATCCCTACCAGGTCCAGATAAGCCCGCCGTAGCAACTTCAGCGGCGTTGCCTCCGCCGAGAAGCTCAACCCCTTGGCTTCCAGTTTGGCCAGCAGGAAGGCATCCACCGGAGTTCTTACCCGTTCTTGCGCCCGGACTCCAGGAATGGAAGGTCGGATGGGCGGCTGGAAAGACCAGAACTGGCGGTCCTCCTCGGTCACAACAGGACCTCCATGGCCTTCGACCTCCGCAGAAACCGTCGGGTCCGGACGGGCGCCGGCGGCAATCCAGCGGCGCAACAACTCCAACTCGGCTCCCGTTGGCGGCCGCACCGAATTGGCCAACTGCAACTCGACCGGCGGCATCTCCCCGGACTCGATTTTTTGAATGATCAAGCTCTGTTCCGGCTCACCGGGAAGAACGGCCGGACCGGAGCGGCCTCCTTTCAGCCTGGAGGCCCGAGTCCGCAGGTCCAACCCGCCCTCTTGCCGTCGCTTGCCATGGCAGGCCACGCAACGCACTTGGAAGATGGGCAGGACATCCTTCTCGCTGACTGCGGGAATCCCCGAATGACCGGCTCCGCCGGCACTCGGGTTCAGGCCATATTCCCTGGGAGAACCGCGCCCAATCCAGCCTCGGATTCGCTCGATTTCTCCTGTAGAAAGCCTCACCTCGCCGGGCGGCATCTGCCCGGTGACCAGCTTTTCCATGAGCAGGCTTTGATCCGGGTCGCCGACCGCGATCGCCGCGCCGGACTCCCCGCCCTTGAGCAGGGAGGCGAGCGACTGCAGATCCAGCATACCCTGCCTCGGCTCCTGGCCGTGACACATCAGACAATGGTCGGCAAAAATCGGCAGAACGTCCGACTTGAAGGTGGGTAAACCCGTGCGTTGGTCAGCCCCGGCCACACCCGTCATCAGCACAAGGACAGCCAGAACGACAGCCGGAAAGCCGAACCTCATTCTAAGGTTTTGAAACGTCATCACCTCAAACATTCTCATTAGCCGTTGAAAGCGACCCGCAGGCGTAGATGCCATCAAGAATTCCAACCCCTGGGGTTTTGGGATCGTCCTCCAACAGGAGCACCAGTACTTTTGAATGTTAATCCCAAGGTCGGACCGAAGCAATTCAAATCCGGTTTGGAGTTCCCTGTTTATTGAGAGCATCAGTGGTCGTCATCGGCTGGCGTCTGCCTGCTGCAAGCAGGGGGGTGTCGGGATCGTAACCGGGTCCGGGGCATTCCCTTCTTTATAGATGGGATGGGGATGAGTATTATAGGGGACCATTCCGGGTACTGTCAGGGTGAGAAGCCACCGAGCGCCGGGGCAAGGGTGTCTGCCAAACAGAGAACGCAGGGCATCCGTTGCCCAAGTCCTCAGAAAAAATCAGGGGAGATCCTATGAATCGAAAGCACCAGGCTACGATTTGGCTCAGTGTTCTGCTGATGTTCTGTGGTTGGGGGGTGAGCTGTAGTCCCGACAGGGAACCCGAAGAGGCCCGGGACAGCCCTCCCGCCAAGACCGTACTGCTCCCGGAGGCGGACGCGGTCCGGCCGGTGGAGATCGTCCGCACCGATGATTACTCTGAAGGGGTGGTGATCGATAACGATGGAAACATCTATTTTTCCCACCAGAAGGTGATCACCGTGGTGACTTCTGAGGGCAGTCATCGGGTCTGGGCCGAGACCGGGGAGCCCAATGGCCACAAGATTCTGGCGGATGGCACCCACTTGGTCTGCGACGCCAGTCATCATGCCGTGCTGCACCTGGATGCCGAAGGAAACATGATGGAACCGGCTTCCAAAGAATGTGACGGCAAACCGCTGCGGGGGCCCAACGACCTGACCCTGGATCCGCAGGGAGGCTTTTACTTCACCGACCCGGGCGGCTCGGACCGCTCCCATCCCATCGGCACCGTCCACTATGTGGACCCCGGCGGAAAAACCCACCTGGTGACCGGTGGGCTGGCCTACCCCAACGGCATTGTCCTGACTGCCGATCGTCAACGACTGCTGGTAGCGGAGAGTCGGAAGAATCGCATCCTGCTTTACGAAGTCCTGTCACCAGGCAAGGTGGGTCCGCTGAAGGTGTTTGCCGATCTGCCCACGAAAGAGGGAGAGCAGATTGATAACCAGCCCGACGGCATCTGTCTGGACGCCGAGGGGAACCTCTACGTGGCTCATTATGGGATGCGCCAGGTTCAGGTCCTGGACCCTGACGGCAAACTGATCCGTCGCTATCCGGGAGGGAACCTCACCACCAGCAATTGCGCCTTCGGCGGCCCCAAGCTGGACCAGCTCTATGTCACGGGAGGCACGCCGGGGGCGCTATTCCGACTGGATCTGGGCGTACCGGGCCTCGAAATTCGTCCGAAACGGAAGGGGGGCAAACCCACCGGCTAAGCCGCTTCACTCCTTGAGACGAATCCCAGGGGAACCCCGCTCCAAGCCGACAGCGCTCCGAGAGTCCTTCCGCGGCGAGCTTCTTGGAACCCACCCTTCACGGAACCGCCTGTCCGGCAAAGACCTGGGTGCACCGACCCTGGTCCACCGCCACCTGACCGTTGACCAGCACGAAAGGAATGCCCACCGGAAATTGCCGGGGGTCGTCATAGGTGGCGGTATCAATGATCTGGTCGGGATCAAAAACCACAATGTCGGCAAAATACCCCCGCTCCAGTCGGCCGCGCCTTGCCAAGCCGAAGCGTCGCGCCGGATAATCCGTCATCCGCTGGATCATCTGCTCCAGGCTTAGGGTCCGGTACTGTCGTCTGAGCCGTCCCAAGAACCGGGGAAACGCCCCGTAGCATCGGGGATGCGGCACGCTTCCCAAGGGCGTGATATCGCTGCAAGCCATGGCATCGGCGCGGGCTAATAATTGCATGCAGTCCCGACTGATGCCTTGCCGCAAGGCCGGGCTTGGGGGAGGCGCGTTGACGTAGCCGATCTTCAGTTCTTCCTCCAGAAGGAGGTCACACAGGGTCTGTCCCGGCGAAGCACCGCGCTGCCGGGCGATCTCGGTCAGACGCATTCCCTCCAGGTGGGGGTGTTTGGGCAGGTAGGAGAACGTGATGGGATCCAGAGGCGCGAAGAGATGGTTTTCCAGGTAGTCCTGGATTTTTTGCCGCTGGCCGGGGTCCTTCAGCCGCTCCAGAATCGCTTGGGGTCCGCCTTCCTGGATGGCGCCGGGCAAAAAGCTCACAGGGATGCTGCTCCCGGTGGGATAGGGGTAAATGTCCATACTGCAGTCCACCCCTTGGGCCTTGGCCAAGTCTATGGGAGCCGTCAGTTCGTGCAGCCGGCCCGCCGTCTGCTCCGTCGTTCTGAGATGGGCAAAGTGAATGGGCGCCCCCGACCGCCGCGCAATCTCCAGTCCCTCGATGATCCCGCCTCCGCCGAAGGCTCGCTTGGGCGCCCCCACGCGGGGCTCGTTGACGTAAATCGCACCGGCCTCGCGCACGGCCCGACACAGTTCAATCAGCTCCGGGGTGTCTGCCCAGTATCCGGGATAGTAGGCGGCTCCGGTGGAAAACCCCACCGCGCCTTGTTCGATCCCCTGGCGAATCATTCGCGAGGCGGCCCGGAGCAACTCTCCCCGGAGCGGAAGGTCCCGAAACCCCAATATCTCCAGACGGATGGCGCCGTGAGGAACAAGGTAGGCGACGTTCACACTGACCTTGCGATGATAATGCTCCCGAAAAGCGGTGACGCTGCTCATGTCCATCTCCGGCGGGGGATTGCCGAGGATCCCGCCCAGGTAGCGGGCATAGAGCTTGAAGTTCTTGTTGGACAATGGAGCCAAGGACATCCCATCCAGCCCAACGATCTCAGTGGTGATGCCCTGGCGCAACCCATGGGCGTGTTGGGGATCATGGAGAAGATCTCCCTCGGAGTGGGTGTGAGTATCGATGAATCCGGGGGCGACGGTCAAACCCTGCAATGGAATGACTCGCTGGGCTTGGGCCTGCGAAAGATTTCCGATGGCCTCGATCTTCTCCCCGAGAATGCCCAGGTCGGCGCAAACGGCCGGCGCGCCGGCGCCGTCAAGGAGTTGTCCTCCGCTAAGGACGAGGTCGAACGTCATGGTGTTTAGAGACTTCTCTGAAAGAGAATCATGGCTAGAAGCATGAAGCTCACCAGCAGTCCGATGGTGGCCTTCTCGCCTTGGTGGTAAGCCTCGGTAGTAAATCTTCAAGAACCATAAAGACCATGGCTCCGGCAGCGAAACCCATGCCGTAGGGAAGAGCCGGAGCGAAGGAATCGACAAAAAGAAAAGCCGGCACCGCCATCAATGGCTGGGGAAGCGACGAGACTATGCTCCAGCCCGCGCAACCCAGGAGGGAGGTTCCTTTCGGTCGAAATACGGCGCTGATGGCCATGCCCTCGGGGATGTTGTGAACCGCCACAGCCGCGGTGATCAGACCGCCCAGAGCCATCTGCCCGCCAAAGGCGGCCCCCACCGCAATGCCTTCGGCAAAGGAATGAGCCGTCATCACCACCAGCATGAGGAGCATCTGGCGTGCGCCCTTCCCGCTGAGAGATCCGAACGGGATATTCCGTTTCTTCAAGAAGCGCTGCACCAGCAAAATAAACAGCACTCCCGCGTTGACTCCAATGACGGTCTGTGTGGTCCCATAGTGGGACCCCTCGGCCACCATACCAAAACTGGCTCCCAGCATAAGACCGGCGGCAATGGAGTTGGCATAGGCAATGGTCCGGGCGGAGATCGCCGGAACGCATCCGAAAGGAAGCGCCCCCAGCCCTGTGGCCAAGGCGGTGATCGATCCGTAGAAGAAGACGAGAATGGCTGGATTCATGAGAGGCCGTTCCCGGAAGAGACGTCTACGATAGCAAGCTCTTGAGCAAGACCACAATGCTCATGGCCACGCAAGCAACCAGGGCAATGCTGGTATGACCGGCTTCCCGGTAGGAACCGGGCAGCAGTTCCAGCGTCACCAGGTTGATCAAGGCGCCGGACGCAAAACCTCCGAGCAGCGGAAGTAACTGGCGAGCTGCGTTCACGATGGCGAAGGTGACGATGGCCAGCAGGATTTGACCGATGTTGGTGACGAAGGCCAGCCCGGCAGCCTCTCCCAGCCGGGCGCCCCGGACTTGCATCGTGGTACACAGAATCGTGGCCTCCGGAACGTTGTGAACGGCAATGGTCAAGGCCATGAAAATTCCGAGGGAAAGGTCAACCGCCATGGCCACCCCGATAGCCACTCCTTCGGAGGCCGAGTGGAGGCTGTCAATCAGCAGGATCTTGTAGCCGAAAGCTGGATCTTCCGCTTCCACTCGACGCAGGTCGACTCCTGCCGCATGGGGGACGGCTCGGGTCCAGTAAATGAAAAGAATGCCCAGCACGGCGCCCCCCACTTGCAGGGACAATGCGCCAGTCATGCCTGGCTCCGTCAGAATATAGGCCGCACCCAACATCATGCCGGCAGCCAGAGCGCTGGCCCATCCGATCCACTTTCTGGGAAAGTCCTTCCTTCCGATGAGCGGCAGGGCGCCCAGGACCGCCGCCGAGGCAGCGATGGATGAGTAGAGCAGAACGGTCAGAGTCGAGTCCAAGAGAGTTCCGGCTTCGGTTCAGGGATCCGAGTTTGGCGTCGAGCCTTTCTCAGCAAGAGGTTTCATGAAGGGTTCGTCCGGCTTGACGGCCAGCCAACAAAACGCCGCCGCCAATTGAGTGCCGGCAAGGAGATAAAGGACCAGGTTCCAGTCGCCTCCGGTCCGTTCAATGTGGCCAATGAGGTATCCCAGAATGATCGGCATCAGCAAAGCCCCGGCATTCCCGGCCATGTTCATGACCGCCATCAAGAGGGCGCTGTAGCGGCCGGCAATGTCCATGGTCGCCGTCCAGGAAGGGGGACCGGCAAAGGCGCCGAGCATGGATCCCAGAGACAAGACCACCACCAACTGTGAGGCTGAGTTCGTCCAGAGCGCAAGCAGCGTCAGCAGGCCGGAGGCGCCAACACCGATGCAGCCCACCAGGCTGCGACTGATCCACTTGCTGTTCGTCCGCCCGAACAACCCGTCCACCGTCAGGCCACCGACCATCAACCCCACCACTGCCGCCGCCAGAGGCCACGCGGTAAACCCACCCGCTTCGGTTGGTGTGATTCCGTAACTTTTCTCGAGGTAAGCGGGAAACCAGGAAACAAAGACGGCATAGGCCGCCGCCCGCAAGAACTGTTGAGAACAAATCCCCCACAGACTACGGCTCCTGACCATGTCGGCAAGCAGCGTCGCCAGGCCCTCCGACCTCGAGTTTGACAAGGAAACATCGCCTGCGGTCCTTGCAGGCTTGCCCTGGAAGTGAGACTGGGCGACCGGAGCCGCTTCCGAGAAAGAAGACGGCGGCGTGATCAGATCCCGCTCCGCCTCATTCACCCAGGGGTGTTCCCGGGGCTTGTTGCGAAAGTAGAAGAAGAAAGCGACCGCCCAAGCGACGCCGACCCAGGTATACATGCCAAAGACCTCTCGCCACGCATACCGCTCCATCAAAGAGGCCGTCAATCCCATGGTGACAATGCCGCCAATGGACATCGAGGTCTCGACGGTGGCGCTGCTGAATCCTCGGCGTCTCTCGGGGAACCAGTCGTTGATGACGAGGGTGGCGATGGGTACCAGGCCGGCCTGAGCGGCGCCGAAAGCCACTCGCGAGATGAGCATGGGAACATAGGAGGCCACCCTGGACGACCACAGGTTGAACAGCGACCAGAGCAGGCTGATGAGAGACAAGGCGGATCTCGGTCCGAGACGAGTTCCCAGCCAGCCGCCCGGAACCTGAAAGGCCATATAGCCCACAAAGAAGGCGCTCAGAATCCAGCCCATTTTCTCAGGGGAGAACTGGAGCTCCTGCTCGATGGTGGTGTTGGCGACCGAGATGCAATGACGGGTGAGGTAGGCACTGGCGGCGGCCAAGGCCAGCAGGCCCAGGACGCCATGGCGAACGATGGTTGGCTTTGGCGGTTGGCTGGCGCCCAGGTTAAGGTTAATAGGAGTGTCGGCCTTGGATTCCATCGGTTGAACCCGACTCAAATAATTGGTGCAGCCTAAACCAATCGGTGGGGTCTGGCAACCGCAAGCTGGACTTGCCGGCGCGTGGCAAAAAGTACGTTTGGAGGTGTACGCTGTTCTTGGGGTGGTTGTCATTGGTGGTAGTAGTCTCCAAGAAGAGCACTTAGGACGGAATTGGCGATGAGTATTGAACAGAAGTTCGATGTTTCCCTGATCGCCGGAATGGCGCTCAAGGAAAAGCAGATACAGCAAAATTATCGCCCGATCATTGGCGTTCACAAATGGTTTGCTCGCCGTCCGGGAACCTTGTTTCGCGGCCTGACCCTCGCAGAATTCGGGAAAGGCCGCCTAGAAGATATCTTTTTTCAATCAAACGATTTTCCGGGAATCCAGATTGCTGACCCATTCATGGGTGGTGGAACGCCGCTGATCGAGGCGAACCGCATCGGATGCGACGTTCAAGGCTTCGATATCAATCCGATGTCGGCCTGGATCGTCCGCGAAGCAATCGAATCCCTCAACGTCCCGGCCTATAAACAGGCCGCTCAGGTCCTCATTGATGCCTTGCACGCTGATATTGATCAGTATTACCGCACGACCTGCCCTCTCTATGGCGATGCCGACGTGCCCGTGAAGTCCTTCCTCTGGGTCAAGATGCTCGATTGCGAGACTTGCGGGCAACGGTTCGATCTGTTCCCGGGCTATCTCCTCGCGGAGAACAGGAGACACCCCAAAAACGTCCTGATCTGCCCGGCTTGTGGCGACCTCAAAGAGGTCGAGAATCGCAAGACCCCCGGTGATTGCGCCACCTGCGGGACCGCCCTTCGTCAAGCCGGATCCGCGCGCAGGGGGCGTTGTCACTGTCCGCACTGCGGATATTCCAACGTCTATCCTGGAAAAACCCACCAGCCCCTCGGGCATCGCATGTTCGCCCTGGAATACCACAACTCGAGGCGAAAGGCGGAGCACAAGGGCCGTTTCTTCAAGAAGCCGGACGCCCAGGACATCGCGCGCATGAAGGCCGCCGTCAAGCGATGGGAGCAGATCGTCCCAAGCTTCGTGCCGGACCAGGAAATCCTTCCTGGAGACGAAACCGGACGGCTGCGCCGCTGGGGCTATGCCCGCTATAGAGACCTGTTCAATCCGCGCCAGCTTCTCGGGCTGGAGTTGAGTTGCCGACTGATCTCCAGGGTCGAGGACCGACGCGTACGCCATGCGCTCGCCACCAACCTTTCCGACCTGCTGCGCTACCAGAACATGCTTTGTCGCTATGACCCTATGGCGCTCAAGTCTATGGATATCTTCTCCGTGCACGGCTTTCCGGTCGGGCTGGTGCAGTGCGAGTCCAACCTTCTCGGCATCAGTGACCGCGCCGGCTCCAGTGTCGGTTCCGGGGGCTGGTCCAACGTCATCGGCAAATACGCCAAGGCGAAGCGCTACTGCGGCGCGCCGTTCGAGGTTCGCCGCAATGGCGCACGCAACGTCCGGGTCCCCGTCACCGGGGAATGGATCGGCGAGAAGCTCGACGGTCGCCGCCGCGCGGTTGCCATAAATTGCGCGAGCGCTACAGAGGTCGAGCTTGTCCCGCAAAGCCTCGATGCCATATTCACAGACCCGCCTTACTTTGGCAACGTCCAGTACGGCGAACTAATGGAATTCTGTTACGTCTGGCTTCGCCGCCTTGTTGGAAGCAAAGCTGAAGGCTTCGACCGCGTCTCTACGCGGTCGCCGGACGAGTTGACGGGAAACGTCACCCAGGATCGCGGTTTGGACCATTTCACCGAAGGGCTGTCCGCTGTCTATTCGCGCATGGCCCGCGCCTTGAAGCCGGGCGCGCCCCTCGCGTTCACCTACCATCACAACAAGCTGAAAGCCTATTACGCCGTCGGGGTGGCCGTCCTGGACGCCGGCTTGGTCTGTTCCGCGTCCCTGCCCTGCCCCGCAGAAATGGGCGGATCAATCCATATCCGCGGCACGATGTCGTCAATCATCGATACCGTGTTCATTTGCCGGACGTCGGGCGCGGCCCCCGCGCCGTTGGCTGTTCGACACGCCGGAACAGCTTGCTGAGATTGTGGCCGAGGATTTGGCGCAGTTGGAGGACGCGGGCAGAATGCCTACCCAAGGCGACACCCGTTGCATCGTCTTTGGCCATCTCACCCGCATGGCGGTCTGGAAACTCCGCCAGAGTTGGGACGAAACCCAGCCCACGGCGCAAAAAATCGCGGTTTTCGCCGCCGCGGTTTCCACCTTCGGACACCCCGACCACATCCTGAAACTTGTGGCGGCTATCCAGCCCAAGGCAATATCGCCGGGACCGTTGTTCCCGGTGACCCGACCCGATGAGGACGCGCGTGACGCCGTTTCCTTTTGAAGTCAGCTTCGATGAGGTCCGGTCCAATCTGGACGTTTACGTCGATGAGGTGTTCGGGTGTCTCGAATCTGAGTTTCTGGTGATGCCAAAGGGCAAAGGGTTCGTCGAGTTCTCCACCTTCGAAGCCGGCTATGAGGCCCTGAAGCGCGCCACCAGGGATTTCCGGGATGTGACCCCGGCAACGGTCACGCCGGCCGTATTCGAGACGCCGATTTCCCTGGTTGTCCTTCGCTGCATGCTGGGGTTCACGCCGCCGGAGTGGGCTTACTACGCCCTTCTGCACACTGGAGTTAAGGTCACGCAGAGTGCAGCGCACACGATTGATCGTAATATCCGCATGAAGCCGGGATTGGCCCTGACGAGGAATGGAGGAATTACGGAACGGCGCATTCATGCACTGATCGCCGCCGCTTGCCATATCCTCGAATCCGGCGCTCCCAAGGTTTCTCCCGATAACCTCCATAGGTTCGATAAGGTTGACACGATGGCGGGGCTTATCAGTCTCCAATCTCTGGGGAATTTGGGCGTCCCCTACTCCATTCTGCTTTATGAGCGCTTTCTCGGCAGACCTTTTGCCGGCCACCGGGACTCCATCAGCGAACTTGTCGGCAACATTGTCGAGAACGCCATTGAAGGCGTTCTATCCCGTGCCGGCGTCAGCTTCCGCAAGACCAAGCGGGCCGAGCGCCTGCCCGGCTTCGACCAAGCTCCCGATTTCGTCGTCCCCAACGAGTTCAACCCGCAAATTGTGATCGAAGCCAAACTCACCGAGGACGATGGCACGGCGCGCGACAAGGTCACACGTGTTCAGCATCTGGGTTCGCTCAGCATTGAAGGTCAGCCCACGGGTCAACCGAAATTCGAAGTGGTTGCCTGCATTGCCGGACGCGGCTTTGATGTGCGCCGCGAAGACATGAAGAAGCTGCTTCTTTCAACCCGAGGCAAGGTCTTTACCCTGCAAAACATGAAGCAGATCGTGGAGCACACACGCTTGGCGGAGTTTCGATCCCGATAGACAGTTCGGGATGCCGTGACTCAACTCCATGGATGGACGCCGCATTGCTGCGAGAGCGCTATACTTCCTCCACATCTTCGTTGAGAGTGAATCATGACCGATACCGCCGCTCATAACCTGGACGGACTGATTGCCGTGGTGACCAGCGTCGCACAGGGGTTGGGGCTGGGAATTGCCGAAGCGCTCGGGCATCGGGGCGCCCGCGTGACGATGGCGGATGTTCAAGGGGAGAAGGTTGAGCGAGCGGCTGCCCGGCTTGGGGGAAAAGGGCTGCAAGTCGAAGCTGCCCGACTGGACATAGCGGACAGTCGTGCGGTTTCATCGTTCTTCCTCGCGCAAAGCTGACGCGCTCCTGGACTCCGGACTTGCACGGTTCGAGTCCCGGAGCCTTTCCCACAACCCGCGCGGAGTAAGAATGGGCAATGGAGCATCACCCCCCAGCGCGAGCAAGTCCCGGTCTCCGGTAACGAGCACGTCAGCACTACCGGCCAGAGCGGATCCCAAAACCCACGCGTCGTCCGGATCACGAACCTCAATCCGAGGTGGAACCTGGGGCTTGGGAACCACCACGTGCTCTCGGAGCAACGATTCCGCTGAGTCAACGACAGCTGTGGGCGCCTTCATGCGAGTCTGGAGGACTCGCCGGAGTTCGCGCAGGTTGAACTCGCCCGTCAAAAGAGTATGGTCCCGTAGAACCACACGAAGCACGTCCGCGCTGAGACCCCGAGTGGTGAGGGCGCTGACGAGCACATTTGTGTCGAGGAAAACCCTCACGAGACGCTCTCAAAGACATCCTCCTCCGTGAGGTAGCCGCGGGCCTCCGCAAAGGGCATCAAGCGAGCACGGACCGCTTCGAAACGACGAACGGCCAACTGGCGACGGAGTGCGTCCCGCACCACCTCCGACCGGGTCATCCCAAGTTCCCTGCTGACTTCATCGAGTTGACGCTGCAGATCCGCCTGGAGTCGTATGGTTACGGTTGCCATGCAAACCAGTGTAATACACAGTCTTGATGCCGGCAAGTGCCCCATTGCCATTGATCGTACCGCTCAGCCAAGCCGAGAACCAGGATTATCCGCCTGTGTAACCAACAGAAAGCTCATCCGCGGACCCACCCCCGGCTTCACCGAGACAATGCTATACTTCCTCCACATTTTCGTTGAGGATGAATCATGACCGATACTGCTATCCGTAGCCTGGGCGGGGTGACTGCTGTGGTGACCGGCGCCGCACAGGGGTTGGGTCCGGGAATCGCCGCAGAGCTCGGGCATCGGAGCGCCCGTGCGGTGATGGCGGACGTGCAAGGGGAGAAGGTCGAGAGAGCGGCTGCTCGGCTTGGGGAAAAGGACGGGGCTTGGTGAACAATTCGGGGAACACAAGATCATATTGGGTATATGCAGGGGGCAGCACATCCTGACACGTAGGACAAAAGATGGGAAAAGGAATTTCTCCAATATATTTGGAAGAGAAAGAAGCTAAGGGTGTACCCAAGGCCATTGCCAGGCGCACTCTCAATGGAAAAAGAATTGTATTCGGATGGTATGGCGGAAAGTTCAGCCATCTGGACTGGCTTTTGCTTCTATTGCCCTACGCGCACCACTATTGCGAGCCCTTTGCAGGTTCAGCGGCCGTCTTGCTGAATCGGGAACCGTCACCCGTCGAGACCTACAACGACATAGACGGCGAAGTGGTCAATTTCTTTCAGGTAATGCGGGATAGGTCCACAGAACTCACGCGGGCCATAGCTCTCACGCCCTTTTCGAGGGAGGAATTTTACAAGGCGATTCACGGATCGACCACAGGGATTTTCAGGCTGGAACGCGCCCGGCGTTTCTATGTGAGGGCCCGACAAGCGCGCACCGGACTCGCCCAAACGGCAACGCTCGGCAGGTGGGCCAATTGTAAGAACACCAGCCGAGCCGGAATGTCCGGCGTCGTGTCCCGATGGTTGGGAGGCGTCGATGCCCTGCCGGAAATTGCTGATCGTCTTGCCCGCGTGCAGATAGAAAACCGTCCGGCGCTCGACGTTATCGAACTCTATGATGATAAAGGGACGGTATTCTATTGCGATCCGCCCTATCTTCACGAAACGCGCGGCGACAGCAAAGCCTATGGCTTTGAGATGAGGGACGACGAGCATGTTCAATTGGCGTTCGCGCTCAACCGGATCAAGGGAAAGGCCGCAATCTCAGGTTATCGGTGCGACTTGATGGACACCCTTTACAAGGAGTGGCGTCGTTTCGATGCGCCGCAGAAGCACGCCCATTCCATTAAGAAAATCAGGCAGGAATGCCTTTGGATGAACTACTGAGGTCCCGATGGGACGCGCCATCAACTATGAACAGGCCCGACAAGAGTTAGAGGCTGGCTTCGAGCTCGCGGAGCAGGACTTTGAAGACAAGACGACCATGGCTGCCCCGAAGCGGGTAGAGAATGCCGTCAATGCTCTTTTCGCTTCAAAAATACAAGTATTCCGCGAGGCTCTCATCGGATGTTGTTTAGCCCAAATAATCGACCAGGCAATTGAAATTCGGCTCCCTTACATGAATCAGGCGGACAATGCTTATAATGGCCGTACTCTGGACGAGAAAGTCGTGAACCCGTTCCTGCATGAACGAGAGGCACCGAGCTCGAAGGGGCCATTTCTCTCGACTTTTCGCCGAAATATCCGCTTCGTCCCAAGCACAGTCAGGGGGCTTCGCGACAAGGAAGCCTTCAGAGCTATGCTGAGGCTTATTGATGAGCTCCGCGAGCGTGACGAAGAAGGCGCGCGCGAACTCCTCCGATATCTTCTCTACTTCTTTGTAGACCTTCGCGACGTTCCATCATCACGCTTTCGCGGATTAACAGGTTGAGCATGAAGCAATATGGGGCCTTGCTCGATGCCTTGCTTTTAACTCCAAGCGGTGGTCTGGTGCCGGTTCTGCTTTCCGTCGCGGCCTTCACTGCGATTGCCCGTGCTTATGACTTACCGTGGCAGATTGAATGGCAGGGGATAAACGTTGCCGACGCGGCCAAAGGAGCCGGAGGCGATATCACCATCCTGCGCGACGGGAAGACCGTAATCTCGGTCGAAGTGACCGAGCGTCCAATTGACAAGGCCCGCGTCATATCGACATTCGCAACGAAGATTTCTCGCAACAGTATTGATGACTACCTGTTTTTCCATTCAGCCGCCGCGCCGACCAATGAGGCAAGAAAGGCTGCGCGGGCGTATTTCGCTCAAGGACACGAAATAAACTTCGTTTCAATCAAAGATTGGATTTCAATGGTTCTGACCACCCTGGGCGCCAAAGATAGAACTATTTTTACAAACAGTGTGATTGACCTGCTTGATAAGAAAGAAGTTCCGGCATCGCTCAAAGTGGCTTGGAACGATCATGTAAGAGCCGTGGTCCCATCGTAGCCGGTGGATCACAGAACGGTGTCCAACCCTGCAATCGATGTCGAGAGGTGAATTTCTGCGAGACGAAGCTCGTGGGGGTGAACTTCTACGAGGCGAAACTTAAGGCACATCCGGGTTGCCGGCTCCTGTAGTACAATGGGCCTATCGGTCTCGTGTAGGTCCAACAATCTGCCTGAACTGTGCTTCTCGACCTTCGAGTTGCACCTTAAGTTGCCTGCGACGTTCAGTCGAGCGAGAAGCCTTAAACTCCTTACGAACTTCATGAAGTTTCTGGTGCTGCCGGTTGGGTGCGAGAAGGCGGTTTCCTCGGAGGATCACACCAGTTATCTCCACCGGTTTCTTGATTCTGCTCCGCTCCTTACCAAGTTTGTGTCGGTGGCCATGTTGGAACAGGGTCTTTTTGATATTCCAAATAAGGCTCTCCGGAACTATCTCTCCCGAAATTGTGAGGTCGTCGATGTAGACACTCAGCCGGCAACCACTTTCGCATACTAGGTGTTCAATTTCTTCCCACATGTCCACATAGCAAAGGTACGCCAGTATCGGACTGCATGGGCTCCCTTGAGGCAACGACCCACGCCGCGTGACAATGCCTCGAAGAATTGTCGCAACGTCTGGCGAGCAGCCCATTCGCGTCCTAAAGAACCATATGACCTTGTTCGCCGTACAACTCGGGAAGAAATCCTCAATGTCTAAGCGCCGGATGGAGTTGACTCCCAGGTGCCGCGCGGCATTATCGACATACGAGCGGGCCCGGTACCGGCGCAAACAGATAGTCTGGCGGGGTGACGCGTTGAAGCAAGTCCGCAATCCTTTTTTGCACTGCCTTGAGATCATCGCGCGGCGCGCTGATTGAACGGATCTTGCCACTGCTTTCCCTCATGCGAAAATCGAAATACAGGTCATCGGAATCTGCAAGATACTTCAATTTACCGACACCGATAAAAAGAAGATTTGCAAGTTTGGCCTTCGAACGAAGTTTATGGAAGGGGCTATCCTTTTCCCCGTGGTAGTTTCCGTGCTTCTTCGGCATGGTCTTTTGTTTTCGCTTCGATGAATTGCAGGAAACTGATGACCTTTCCTGCAATTATTTCCCTTGCGTGGTCCGGCTTGGGGGGATTCTGGGTTAGATTGTCCAACTGTTCGGAGAAAAAGAGAATTGATGAAACCGGCATTTGAAACTCAGAGGCATATTTCCGGATGGTCTCGATGGACGGTGATTTTTTCCCCCTTTCGACCTCCGAAAGATACGATTTCGAGACGCCCAACCGTTTCGCCAATTCGTTTTGCTTCACATCGTGAAAAACCCGAATCAGGCGAAGTGCTTCCGATAACATGTCAACAGAAATCCTTCCAGTCTGATTCTCTAATTCGACACAATGGAAAGCGACCTAGCCTCCGAACATACCGTTCAGCACCCGCCAAAGCTTCCACAGGCGATAGGTCCAGACGCCTATAAGGATAGCCCACCGAAGCAGGCGTGGGGTGCGTAGCCATCTTGGCCACTTACCGCCGCTCTTCGGTCGCTGCCGCCACGGTTTGGTTCCAAGTGAAACCATTGGTCTCACCTCCTTTCTGCTGCTTCACCCCGCACTATTGCGGGATGAGGTCATCTCCAGCAGAAAGACGGAACGCGGCGGTTAAATCCGAAGTGCGGAGACCCGACTGGTCATCGGTCGGGTCTCGATTCGCCCGGCGGCCACCACCCGAGGAGGGGCTACCGCCGCATGCGATCGGTAGAGGGTTTCCCCTCCTCAGGTTGGCCGAGAGGCAACCCTGGGTGTGATGACTTCACTTCCGTGGCACCAAACATTGTGAGAATAATTGCCTGATATCAGGTTGTCAAGAAAAAATTCGCTATGAGAGAACTTTCTACCTCTAATCCCAGCGAATCCGCAGAGTACAGCAGGAGCTGATCGAGCACGAGGGTGTGGGAGAGAATCGGCTGGATCAACTGTTAAGGGGGGCGATAGTGGAAGTGTTGCAAGAAATCGAGCTTACCACCACTTGCCCTCGCCTGAACCAGGAGGGAACCTCCAACCATCAAGAGTTAACTCCTTACTGAATAACGACATCGCACCCCCGGTGGGCGAAGACCTGTCGCGGGCTACCCCGGCGCCGTCGAAAAATACTACACTCCCTTGTTGTGCCCAAAAGTGATGATTTTGTCTCGGACCGAGGTCGGACTGTCCCGAGAGGCACGCCAGCAGTTCGACCGCAGGGCGGCTATGGTCATGAAGAAACTATGGTGCTCTTTCCTGCTCGTTCTCGGCTGGGCTGCAATGCCCTTGCTCGCCGGCGAGATCACTATTCTCAAGGGTGTTACCCTCGTCGACGCTGACATGAACGACGGCGACAGTTTCATGGTCAATGCCAGTGACCGCGAACTTCACTTGAGGCTCTACTATGTAGACTGCCCGGAGACTACCACCTCCGGTGACAAGGCAGTGTTGGAGAGAATCCGAGATCAGCAACGTCATTTCGGTCTCGAGGACCCGCATGACGTCGTGCGTTTCGGCGAGCGGGCAACCAACTACGTCAAACAGCTTCTGTCCGAACCATTCACCGTTCACACCATCTACGCCCGGGCGCCGGGACGTTCGGCGGCCAAACGTTTCTATGCATTCATAGAAACCCACGATGGCCAGGACCTCGGACACCTTCTCGTTCAACGCGGTCTGGCCAGGGTGCACGGCCAAACTCGAACGGCACCCGACGGCACGCCGAGTTATATCATTCTGGCCGAGCTCCAGGACCTCCGCGATGTTGCCTTATTGAACCGTGCCGGGATATGGCAAGCGACAAACGTTGAGTTTCTCACCAGGATGCGAAAACTCCAGCGAGAGGGAGCCGAGGAACTGAAGAAATTCCGCCAGAGTGTAGCTAAAGTGAGGACTCCCAACGATGAACCTCTCGATCTGAATAGTGCATCAAGTGAGCAACTTCAGCAAATCCCGGGCATTGGTCCAGTTACCGCTGAAAAAATCACCGCCGGCAGACCCTATCGAAAGGTCAAAGACCTGCTGAAGATCTACGGTATTGGCCCAAAGACGATGGAAGCCATCATCCCCTACGTTACGATAGGCACCGAATGACCGATGTCACCCACATTTTCCTTGAGGATGAACTATGACCGATACTGCTATCCATAGCTTGGACGGCCTGACTGCCGTGGTGACCGGCGCCGCACAGGGGCTGGGTCTGGGAATCGCTGAGGATCTCGGGCGTCGGGGCGCCCGTGTGGTGATGGCGGACGTGCAAGGGGAAAAAGTCGAGAGAGCGGCCGCTCAGCTTGAGGAAGAAGGACTGGGTGTCGAGGCTGCCTGCCTGGACATTACGGACAGCCGCGCGGTCCGGGAGTTCTTCAAGGAGTTTGTGGGCCGCAAAGGACGCCTCGACATCCTGGTCAACAACGCCGGGTCGCGGCAGACGGTGACCGAGGTGGCCGAGCTCAGCGACCAGGAGTGGGATCATGTTTTGCGGGTGACTTTAACGGGGACTTTTTACTGTTGCCGATCGGCCGCGGCCGTGATGCAGCGCCAGGAATCGGGCGTCATCCTGAACATCGCTTCCGTCAACGGGCAGAGTCCAGCCGCCCTGGTTGCGGCCTATAATGCTGCCAAAGCCGGTGTGATCAGCTTGACCCGAACGCTGGCGCTGGAGCTGGCTCCCTATGGGGCCCGGGTCAACGCCGTGAGTCCGGGCCCCGTTTACACCGACTTCAACAAGCATGTCATGGTGGAACGAGCCCAAACCCTGGACATTCCGGAGAAGGAAATGGTCGAACGCGTTGCCAAATCGATTCCTCTGGGACGTTGGGGGGAAGTCGATGAAATTGCCCAAGGGGTGGCTTTTCTCTGCAGTCCGGCTGCGAAGTGGATCACGGGAGAAGTACTGAGGATCAGTGGCGGCCTGGAGGGTGTTTCAGCCACTCCGCCGAAGAAACTAAAACAGGCAGGGCCTTTCTGAAATAGAGGGGAACCGGGCAGAGTTCACCATCTCACTTCATCCGGTGACGAGGTTTGCCTGAGCAAACATACCGGCGGTGGTCTCGATGGGCGGCCAGGGGACCTGGGCGACAACTTCAATCAAACAGGGCTCGGGCTCTTTCAGCGCTTTCGACAACTCCCGACCCATATCCCGGAATGTTTCCGCCCGGACGGCGCGGGATCCAAAGGCTCTGGCCATGGCCACGAAGTCGGGATTGACCAGGTCGGCTGCATGAGTGCGGCCATAGCGGGCCATCTGCTGAGGTCTCAGCACCCCATAACCATTATCGTTGAAGACGAGCATCACCAAAGGCGCTCCGAAGTGAACCGCCGTGGCCAGTTCCTGGCAGTTGAAGAGAAAGCCCCCGTCTCCGGATAGCAACACCACAGGACGTTGAGGCTGGGCCAGCTTGGCGCCGATGGCCGCCGGCAACCCGAATCCCAGGGTGCAAAATCCCCAGGGGCTGTGGAACGTAGCCGGCTCGTAGACGTCCAGCAAGTGGTGACACCAAGAGGCGGCAGCGGTGAGATCGCACACCACGATGCTTTCTCGGGGGAGCGCCTCTCTCAACCTTTCGACCAACTCAACCGCTGAAGGCGCTCGTTCCAGGCATTCGCTCCATATCCGGCTGCGAAGTTGCTGGACTTCTTGAGCACGGTCTCCGGGGGGAACTGCCCGGCGGCACATCTCCAGGCATGCTTCCAATACCGGCCTCGCATGGCCGACAATGGCCGCGGTCACCGCATAATTGCGGCCGATCTCGGCGGGATCGATGTCGATTTGAATCAGCCTGTCCGGCAGCTTCAACTGCCAGCGTTCCGTTTCTATTTCCATGAAGCGGGTTCCGACGGCCAGCATCAGATCGCAGGTAGCCAGGTAGGGCCCCCGGCCGGCCGGATGGAGCAGGGTGTTGCCGGCCGACAAGGGATGGTCGTCGGGAACGGCGCCCTTGCCCAAGGTGGTGGTGAAGACCGGGGATTGCAGCACCTCCGCCAATTGGGTTAGCGCCCTCGAGGCCCCGCCCCGGATCACTCCTCCCCCGGCCCAGATCACCGGTCGGCGGGCATTCCTCAGCAGTTCGCAAGCTCTGGATAGATCCTGGGGTTTGGGCTGCTCGAGATCTGTCTCCAAAGGCGCGGGAAAAGCAGGCTGGCCGTCGGAATCCAAGACATCGCAAGGGATCTCCAAAGCTGCCGGCCGCGGTCGGCCTGAGCGTATTTGGAAGAAGGCTTCTTGAACGATCCAGGGAATGGAGTTGACTGTGGTGGCCCGCTGGCGCCACTTGGTGACCGGCTGAAAGGAACCCAACTGGCTGCGGCACTCGTGCAGAAGACCCTTTTCCTGGCCGAGGAACTCCGCTTGGATCTGGCTGGCGATGCACAAGAGCCTGGAGGAATCGCTGTAGGCGGTGCCCAGCGGGGTCAGGGTATTGAGTGCCGCAGGTCCGGTAGTGCTGAGACAGACGCCCACCTGACCGCTTGCCCGAGCATATCCATCCGCCATGAAGGCCGCCCCCTGTTCATGGCGGGCCGTGATGTGGCCTATGGGGCTATCGAGGAGGGCATCGTAAGCCGCCAGATTATGCGTACCCGGAATACCGAAGACCGTGGTGACTCCGTGGGCTTCCAAAGATCGAACCAGTGCTTGGCCGCCGGTCATGGGGGTCTCCTTTGCAGAGGACCGATTCCCGCCGCCGTTCCCTGGCTTTCGAGACCAGGTCGACTCATGCGGAATTCGCCATTATACCCCATACCGTGGCGGGGCCACCGGTCCCAAAAGGGCTTCAGTTCTCCGAGGAACGCAGCGTCACCTCAAGGGTCCAGAGGCTGCTGTCTCGTTCATCTCCTTTGCGGTATACTCAGCCCGCTGCGTCGGCAAGCTCCGCCAAGCGCCTATCCAGGCGGCAAGAGAAAACGATGGGAGTGACCGAATGATGAATCCCCTGAAACGTGAACCGACCTGAGGACCTAAGGGATGGCGGCAGAGCATTCCCTGAAGCGAATTTTCGACCGGCTCGTTCAAAAATACCAGAATCGCGGACGAGACGCGGGCAACGGCCTGGAGCAATGGCTTTCGGGCGAGATCCCCTATGCGGAGCCCGAGATTCTTTGGAAACACGTCGAGACGAAGCAAGTGGATCTGCTTTTCGATGCCTTCTGGCAGGTGCTTCCTTTCGGGACCGGTGGCCGCAGGGGTCGGGTCGGATACGGGTCCAATCGGTTGAATCCCACCACGGTTGCCATGACCGTTCAAGGGCATTGCCAGTTCCTGCGGGCTGCATTTCCGGGTCGTAGGGACCTGACCGTCGTGGTGGCCAATGATGTCCGAGTCTTCAACGACCTTGCCGGGGTTTACCGGTTTCTGGGTGACGATCACCCACTGCTGGGGACTTCCTCGCGATCGCTGGGGAGACTGGCTTGCGAGATCTATGCCGGCAACGGCATCAAAGTCTATTTCGCCCAGCCGCAGGTCGAGGAAGCTGTCATCAGCACCCCGGAACTATCTTTTGCCATCGGCCGTCTCAAGGCAGCGGGTGGAATCAATCTCTCCGCTTCCCACAATCCGCCCGATGACAACGGCGTGAAGGTCTACGACGAATTTGGCAGCCAGCCGGTGGCCCCGAACGACCAGGCTCTGATGGACGCCATGAAGGAGGCTACCCACATCCAGAGCCTACCCTTCGCACAGGCTCTGGCCGAGGGGTTCATCCAGGCTATCCCCCAGGAAATCCATCAGGACTATCTGGCCACATACGTAGAGTTGTATGGGGACACCTTCAGGCCCCAGGCCGACTTGCCCATCGTCTACACACCGCTCTGCGGTTGCGGATTGAAGACGGTGGGCGAGGTGCTCGAGCGGCTGAACTTTCCCGTGCAGACACCTCCCGGTCAGGATGCCGACGGCGCTTTTTCGGTCATCCCGTTCAAGGCGCCCAATCCGGAGGTGCCACAGGCCACCGAACCCGCCAAGCACTTTGCAGACGAGATAGGCTCCGGCCTGGTCCTCTCCAGTGACCCGGACGCCGACCGGGGCGGGCTCGAGGTCAAGCTTGGCGACGGCTCCTGGCGCCACTTTGACGGGAACCAGATTGCCGCGATTCTCGGGTTCTTTTTGATGCTCGATCCTGAAGGCCCCGGGAGGAAAGGATTGGTTGTCGAAACCTTGGTGACGACCCGTATCCTGGGCAGAATAGTGAAGAAGGCAGGTGACTCCCGGATTATTGATGATCTGCTGGTCGGCTTCAAGTATGTCGCCCACGTACTGAAGTCCCTGGAGCAAACGGGGCGCTATGGACGGGTGCCCGCCCGCCCGGAAGACCTGGTGCTCGCCGCCGAGGAAAGTCATGGGGTGATTGTGATCCCGACCATACGCGACAAGGATGCCACCCCCGCCTGCATGTATCTGGCCGCCCTCTACCAGAGGTTGCAGCGAAAAGGTCGGACGCTTCTGGACTACTATATCGAGATTCTCGAACAGCTTGGCGGCTTTGCCGACGTCGGTCGTTCCATCGCGATGGCCGGGGCCGCGGGTGTCTCCAGAAGAGACCGGATTATGGCCTCACTGAGAGAGTCTCCGCCGGAGACCGTAGCAGGACATGCGGTGCGCAAAGTCGTCGATTATTGGGATCAGGAGAAGTTCGGGCCGTTTGTCAGCGAGTCCGACAAATTGCCAAGAAACGTAATGCAAATGACAATGGACGGCTTCGTCGTCACCGTCCGTCCCTCCGGAACGGAGCCCAAGCTGAAGTTTTATTGTCAGCTTTCGCCGCAGGGACCTTCTTCCATGCGAGGCATGGATCTGTTAACCGATGTGAGAACAAGAGCGGAGACTCTGGCCCGCAAAGTGTACCAGGAGCTCCTGCTCCGGTTGGATCTGGAGCTGGGAACGGCAGGACTGTTGCTTCCCGACATTGTGGATGTCGACCGCAAACGGGAGTTCGAGGAAAAGATCCAGCCGGAGTTGCGGGCCGCGCTGGACCAATCCGGCGATGTCACCTTCCGGGACCTTCTCGACGGGTTGCGCCTCCAAGCTGCCGCCATGACCCCAGGGGCGGATCCCTTACCCGCCCTCAAGGCGCCGATCGCTTATCTCTGCGATCAATGGAAACCGGATTTTTCAACCAACCCTGTTTTCTGCGATCTCGAGCGATGGGCGCGGCAGTGATGTCGGTTCCCACCCTCTTGGCAGTGTCACGAGTTCGGCGGCCTCTGCTCCGGACTCCTGAAGCCGAGCTCGTTTGAATTCGGGAGGTCCCACCCGTCATTGGACGGCCAGGATGAGGTTGGCCACTCAGCCAGGATTGGAGACTGCCATTTTTAACCAAACCGCGATGTTTCAGTGGCCCTTTTGTTTGAACACCAGCACCATTCGACCAGCAAGTCTGTTGGATAAAATTGCTATAGCAGCCGAGACCGGCTACGCAGCCATCGAAGTGTGGAGCGAAGAGCTGACCCAATTCGAGCGGTCGGGACGCTCCCTGGCCGAACTCCGCCGGATATTGCAAGACTCGAGCCTTGAAGTCGCCAGCGTGATTACCTTGTCGGATTGGATGCAGAGCCGTGGTTTCCATAAAGAGACGGCCTACGCCGAGGCCCGGCGGCGCCTGCGACAAGCCGCAGCCATCGGAGCGCCGCACATGGTCGCCTCTCCGGTTCCCGACAGTCTCCATCTGGATATTCCTCTGGCTGCGGCTCGCTATCGCGAGCTATTGGAAGAGGGTGAAGCGTTCGGTGTGCGTCCAGCCATGGAGTTTCTGGGTTTTCACAGCAACGTCTATCAACTGGAACAGGCCCTGGCCATCGTGCGGCAGGCCGACCATCCCGATGGCTGCCTGGTGCTTGATCCTTTTCACCTCTATCGGGGCGGCTCCGGCTTCGGCGGCCTGAAGCGCTTGTCATCGGCAGACGTTGCCGTTTGTCACTTCAACGACGCTCCCCCTACTCCCCTACAGTTCGAGCAGACCGACGCAGACCGCGTCTATCCGGGGGAAGGAATCCTACCGCTGGGGGCATTCTTGAAAGACTTGAATGCCATGGGTTACAAGGGCTATCTTTCCCTCGAACTCTTCAACCCGGATTACTGGAGGCGAGATTTGAAAGAGGTGGCCGGAACGGGTAGAGAAGCGATGGAGGCCGTCATCCGGTCAGCCGGGGGGGCCCTGAACCTGGAGAGAACACCACTCTCCGAGGGAAGTCCATCCCTCAAGTCGTTCCACGGAGGGTGATCCGGTTTCCACCGGACGTTCTTCGGGCCACCATCCCATCGGCGGCAAGAATCGGCTAACTGATGATTCGAATACAGCACGTTTCGAAATCGTATGACCTTGGTCGGACCTACGCCGTTCATGGGGTCGATTTAGAGGTTGGAGCGGGGGAGTTCCTGATTCTGCTGGGTGAATCGGGCTGCGGAAAAACGACCCTGCTCAAGATGATCAACCGTCTGGTGGAGCCAACCGAGGGTCGAATTCTGGTGGAGGATCGTAACGTCTCCGACGTGGACGCCGTGGCCCTCCGCCGGGGGATCGGATACGTGTTTCAGGGCGTTGGACTGTTTCCGCACATGACGGTCGCCGAGAACGTCGCTGTGGCGCCAAGGCTCCTGAACTGGGACCCCTCTACCTGCCAAGCCCGGGTCGATGAGTTGCTGCGCTTGACGGGCCTCTCTCCGGAAGCCCATCGGAACCGCAAGCCCCACGAGCTTTCCGGCGGTCAGAGGCAACGGGTGGGACTGGCGCGAGCGCTGGCGGCTCGACCGAAGATCATGCTGATGGACGAACCCTTTGGCGCTCTGGACCCCATGACTCGGGACGGTCTGCAAACGGAGTTCAAGCGTCTGCAGCAAACCTTGAATCTGACTGTCGTCATGGTGACTCATGATATGACCGAGGCCCTGCTCCTGGCTGATCGAATTGCCGTGATGAGACAAGGTGTCCTGGTGGGAATGGGCTCCCCACGACAGATCCTGCTGAACCCAAGCCACCCTTATGTGGCAGCCCTGATGGAGACACCCAAGCGCCAGGCAGACCAAGTGGAATCCATCCTGCGCCCCGGGGGAGACAGGACGTGAACGAATCTGCTTTATGGGGCCAGCTGAGGCTTCTGCCGGACTATCTGGGGCATCACCTGGTCTTGACCTTGGTCGCCCTGCTGAGCGGAATTGCCGTTTGCCTGCCGCTGGCGATCCTGGTAACCCGGGTGAAGCCGCTACAATGGCCGGTTCTCACTGTTGCCAGCGTGGCCCAAACCATTCCCGGGATTGCCTTGTTGGCCCTCATGGTCCCCCTGCTGGGACAGATCGGGTTTCTGCCGGCTTTCATCGCCCTGTTGCTCTATAGCATGCTACCGATCCTGCGCAACACCGTCACGGGCATCCTGGGTGTGGCGCCGGACATCCTGGAAGCCGCCCAGGGGCTGGGAATGACCTCCCGCCAGAAACTCTTTCAGGTCGAGTTGCCTCTGGCGGCTCCGGTGATCATCGCCGGCATCCGCACCGCCACGGTCTGGGTGGTCGGATCTGCCACCCTTTCCACCCCGGTCGGCGCCACCAGCCTGGGAAACTATATCTTCAGTGGCCTGCAGACCCAGAACCTGGTAGCTGTCCTGGTTGGCTGCGTGGCCGCGGCAACCCTGGCGATTGTGCTGGATCAGCTCATTCATCTCGCGGAAGTGGCCGCGTCCCGTCGGAGCCGGGTCAAAGGCTGGTTGGCTGGCGTCGGCCTGCTTTTCGTCTTGCTGGCCGCTCTGGCCCTGCAACTTCCCGCCGCCAAGAAGTCGTTGACCGTCGTGGTCGGCGCCAAAACCTTCACCGAGCAATACATCTTGGCGGAGGCGCTGACTCAGAGGTTACGCCAGGCTGGACTCTCGGTCAGCAACCGCTCGAGTATGGGTTCGATGATCATGTTTGATGCCCTGACCGCCGGTCATGTTGATTGTTATGTGGACTACTCGGGAACGATTTGGGCCAACGTCATGAAGCGTCAGGACCTTCCCACTCGGGAAGCGCTGTTGAACGAGATGAAGGCTTGGCTCAAGCGGGAACACCGGGTCCGGGTTTTGGGGACGCTGGGGTTTGAGAACACCTACGCCCTCGCGATTCCGAGAAAGAGAGCGGAGGCCTTGAAGGTCACTTCGATCCAGGACCTGTCGGTCCACGCTCCAGCAATGAGTTTCGGGAGCGACTACGAGTTCTTTGTCCGGCCTGAATGGCAAGCCCTCCGCAATGCCTACCACCTCGACTTCAGAGAGCGGCGCAACTTCGATCCCACTCTTATGTACGCCGCGGTACGCGAAGGAATGGTCGACGTGATTACTGCCTATTCAACGGATGGCCGCATTATAGACTATGATTTGGAGGTTTTAACGGACCCGCTGCAGGCGCTGCCGCCTTATGACGCCGTGCTCTTACTTTCACCCGCAGCCGCCCAACGGACCGAGGTGGTGAGCGCGCTGAAGGTTTTCAGCGGAGCCATCAATGATCAGGCGATGAGAGCAGCCAACAAGCTGGTGGACGTCGATGGCGAGTCGCCCGCCGAAGCCGCCCGTTTTCTCTTGAGTTCCATTCCGCTCCAGCCCATGCCGCCGGGTCCGAAAAAACCGGGGCCTTGAAACACCTCGGGCGGGAGCCTTGACCCTCGACCCCAAAGCCACTCCGGGCGCCCTTTAACCGGGCAGTTCTCACCGGATGCAGCCTGCGCGCCGATATCTCGACCCAAGCAGGGTTGTGTGGTAGGCTCATTCATTGATAGTTGGAGGAAGGAGCTTTTTCAGGTGATGTTGGCTGTCAGGCCCGGCGATTCCCGACCCCGCCAAGTGCATCATCGAGCTGGTCGAGGACGCCGAGCCCCATTTCCACCGACCCGCGGGCGGCCAGTGCTCGAAAACGCGTCTCTGCGTCGTGCTGGGTGACCGCGATGGTCGAGAGCTCTTCCATGAGCCTGTTTACGCTCACACCCCGATGATGGGCGAGATCCTTCAATCGTTTATGTGTGTCACTGGGCAAACGGACGGTCAGTGTCGACATCTTTATATTCCTCCGCTATCAGTTCGCCGGGCGTCACGATCCGCAACCCCGGAAAATACAACTCGCTCCGCTCGAAGTCTCGCTTATTGTGGGTCACTATGGCCTCGGCGCCACCGGCCACGGCCAGCTCAAGCACGTGGTTGTCGGCTTCGTCGGGCAGATTCGGATGCCAAAGGTAGTAAACGCGCACCCAACGGCTGCGGCTCGCAACCGCTTCCCAGAGAACCCTCCGTTCCTTGTCGGAGATTGGCGATCGACTAAAAATCTCAGGTCGAGACAATATCGCCTCGTACTCTGCGAGCAATGCCTGGCCCAGCAGGGGTTGATATCGACCCAGCAGACAACGTCGAAGGACCTCTCGACTGGCGCCGTCCGGGCTCGACACGGCGGCCACGAAAACGTTTGTGTCCACCACGATGCGCATGTCTAATGATAGCATATGTGCCGTCGTGAGATATAAGCCTGTACCTCCGTCGACAATCGGAACCAAGCCGGGAGGCGATTGACGCGATGAGGCAAGCCGAGTCGCCTAAGGGCGTATCGGTCGCGGACCACGAGTTTGCCATACGCTAGGTGACCGCTCGATTTCTCAGGACCAGGCAACCACGGAAAATCCACCGGAGCCGTGACCGAAGATTCATGCAACATCTCGAAAAGAATAGCATCGGCCCAACATCCTTGACCCACTTGAGTTAAGCCCCGAAGAGGCTTCCATGAAACGATCCGAGTTGTTGAGCGCGTTTCAAAAGGTGAGGCAAACGACGGAAAATCTCTGTCACCCCCTCTGCACGGAGGACTACGTGATTCAGTCGATGCCCGACGTCAGTCCCCCCAAGTGGCATCTGGGTCACACCACCTGGTTCTTCGAGCGCATCATTTTGGAACGATTCGCCGAAAACTATGAGTCCTACCACCCGCAGTATTACTTTGTCTTCAACTCCTACTATCAAAGTTTCGGACAGCGTGTCTCCCGGGATATTCGAGGGACATTGTCCCGCCCGACTGTGGAAGAAGTCTACGGCTATCGAACCTTTGTCGACCAGAAGCTGAAAGTCTTGATTGAAACAATGGACCGGCAGCGCTACGCTGAGTTCGCGGATCTGGTGGAGTTGGGACTGCACCACGAACAGCAACATCAGGAGCTGCTGGTAACGGACGTCAAGCACATCCTGGCGACAAACCCCTTGCGACCGATCTACCGGGCTTTTGAAGAGCATCCAACCCCAACGTCTCCCGGGCAATCCGCTCCGCATTTTCACGAGATTGAGGGCGGAATATTCGAGATGGGAGCTCCTGACCAAGGGTTCGCCTGGGACAATGAGAGGCCCAGGCACAAGATCTGGCTCTCCGACTACGGCCTGATGGATCGCCTGGTGACCTGTGGAGAGTATCTGGATTTCATCAATGGCGGCGGATACCGGGATCCCTTACTGTGGCTCTCCGATGGCTGGGATACTGCTCGTGAAAATGACTGGCAGGCGCCCCTGTACTGGGAACGTCGGAACGGAGACTGGCAGATTGTCACGCTCTCCGGATCTCGCCCCCTGGACCTGAAGGAGCCCGTGGCGCACGTCAGCTTCTATGAAGCGGCTGCCTATGCCCGTTGGGCGGAAAAGCGTTTGCCGACAGAGGCTGAATGGGAAAGGGCCGCCCTGTTGGGAGAGAGTTCACTGAAAGGAAATTTTCTGGAAAATGGTCATTATCATCCAGTTCCCGGAGGGTATGGGGCTGCCGAGGACCAAGCGGGCTTGCGCCAAATGTTTGGGGATGTCTGGGAATGGACGGGAAGCGCTTACCTGCCCTATCCCGGCTACCAACAGGATCGAGGGCCACTCGGCGAGTACAACGGAAAGTTCATGAGTAGCCAAATGATTCTCAGAGGTGGCTCCTGCGCCACACCGAGAAGCCACATTCGGCCCAGCTATCGCAATTTCTTTCAGTGCGACAAACGCTGGCAATTCACGGGCATCCGACTGGCGAAGGACTTGAGTTAACGGAGAACCTCATGCCGGCAAGCTTCAAGATCCTGGGTGCAAGCGACTACGCCGATTCCTTCAACGAGAGGGACGCCTTCGCTCTGGACGTCCTGGTGGGTCTCTCCGCTTCACGGAAGTCCATCCCGTCCAAGTATTTCTACGATGAGCGGGGCAGTGAACTGTTCCGCCACATCACTCGGCTGCCGGAATACTACCTCACCGAGCGAGAGATGGAAATCATCGAGAATCACTGGGACAGGATTGCCGCCTGTGTGGAAGGAAAACCCTTCAATCTGGTAGAGCTCGGTCCCGGGCTCAGCCAAAAGACGACCATCTTCCTGGAACGGTTTGCAAAATCCAGGCTGGAGTTTCAGTATGTGCCCATAGACATTTCGGCATCGGCCATGGGTGCGCTGGTTGAAGCACTCAATGCTCAGTTCCCTGACCTGCAAACCCACGGTCTGGTGGGAGACTACTTCCACGGCCTGAAGTGGTTGAACAATCGGTATCACCGAAAAAACCTGGTACTGTTCCTCGGTTCGTCCATCGGCAATTTTACCCATGCCGAGTCCTGCTTTTTCCTGCGGAACGTTTGGAATTGCCTGAATCACGAGGATCTGATCCTGATTGGATTCGACATGAAGAAAGACATTGACCTCTTGCTTCGAGCTTACAATGACTCTCAGGGTTTAACCAGCCAGTTCAACCTCAACCTGCTGGAGCGCATCAACCGCGAGCTCGGAGGGCACTTCGATATTTCAAAGTTCCGCCACTTCGGCACTTATGATGTTTTCTCCGGCGCTATGGAGAGCTATCTGGTTAGCCAGGAGAGCCAATCCGTCCTGATTGAATTGATTGGCCGCTCGTTTGCGTTTGAAGCCTGGGAACCGATTCATACGGAACACTCCTACAAGTATTTACTGTCGGACATCAAACGACTCGCCGAGGAAGCCGGATTCAAGATCTGTGAACATTTGTTTGATCCCTGTCGTTTTTTCGCCGACTCCGTCTGGAGCGTCGATAAGCCGGAATCCACCCGGCGCAGCGTGGAGGGGGAATCGGTGCTGGCGCCTCTCGGCGCCGACGATCATTCGTGACACTCCACCCCCGCGAGAATCCGGGATATTCCCTCAACGGTGGGTTTGCGCTGCTCGATCGCCGGATTCCGCAGTGGGGACCGGGCACGGGAACCATGATCCAAGAGCGGATCTTCAACTGCCGGCTCCAATGGATTCCAGAAGCGGCGACCCCGAGTTTGCCGTCAAGGGAATCTGCGCATCGGCGGCGCCCGGGCGCTGCAAGGGACCGTGAAAGGCTGCCATGAGTCAGAATCAGAAAGTCACCCTCAAAGACGGCCGAAAGATGGAAGTGGCTGATCGGACCTATCCGATCGAGCTCCGTGATCGAATGCGAATCATCGAGCTTCTCCAGCAGGAATGGGCGCGAACGGACGTGGATTGGCTTCAATCCATGCGGGGGGCCTACAGCGATACTTTGCGAACCCAGGTGGCGTTAGGGATGGTTGACGGCGATTTGGTCGGGACCGCCTCGATTGCCTTTCCAATCGACCGTCCGGAAGTGGGGGTCGTGGAAGATGTGATGACACGAGAAGATTTTCGAGGACTGGGCATCGCCGCCACCCTAACCGAGCAACTCGTTCAGGTGGCTTGGAAAGCGGGGTGCCGGGTCGTCTATTTGGGCAACACCCCACGACCGGCTTCCGTCTACGAGAAGATTGGATTCCAGCGCCTCCACGGCGCCATCATGCGCCGCGCCGCACCGGGTGAAACGGAACCTGAGAGGCATTTCTATTCTCCGGGGCAAGTGGCAACGGTTCGGCCAACGACCTGGGGCGATTTGCCTGCCGTGGCCTGCCTGATGGCCCAGCCGATGGAGAGTCTCTTGCTGGATTTCAGCCGCGGCCTGGTTTCTTCCCGCTATGCTCCACCCATCCGCTGTGTGTCGAACTTCACGGTGATTTGGTATGGCGTGCAATCTCTGGGCGGTTCGATGTTAACCCTGGCTGGAGACGGTTCACACCGAGTTTTGGGGTTGGCCTCGATCACTCCGGGACCGGCTCCTCTGCGCCACCACAGCGCAGTGATTGATGCCGTGACCCACGATGACTATACCGATGGTCTGAAGCTGCTTTTGAACCGATTGGTGGCAAGCGCCCGACAAAAGGGCACTCGTCTGCTTCAAGCTTACGTCGCTGCCAGCGATCATGGCAAAGGGGAGCACTTTCGGGCGATCGGCCTCTCGCCGGCGGCAACTCTGCCGCAAGCAATTCGGCTGAATGACAGGTCGGTAGATGTCATCCTGATGCAGCGCCATTTGAATTGAGCGATGGCAGGGAGTTTTGTTTCGCCTCGATGGTTGGCGATTGATTGGGTCCGAACCCGCCGGGCGAGGAGCCCGGCCGCGTGGTGGTCACAATGATGGAGACCATTAAAGACATCGATCAACTCGACGACCTGCTCAGCGAACCCACCGCGGAGGTCGTCAGCAGCTTCAATCAGCTTCCGGGGAATCTTCTGGTCCTGGGAGCCGGAGGTAAAATGGGTCCCTCGCTGGCGCGTATGGCTCGCCGCGCCCTGGATTCCGCCCCCAACTCACGACGGGTCATTGCCGTGTCTCGCTTCTCCAACAGCAAGGAGCAAGAGCGACTGGAATCCTGGGGTGTTGAGACCATTCGTTGCGACCTCCTGGACCAGCGCCGGCTGGAGGAACTGCCGGATGCGCCGGTAGTGATTTATATGGTCGGAACGAAGTTCGGCTCCACCGGCAACGAGGCTCGCACCTGGGCGGTCAACGCTTACCTGCCGACACTGATCTGTCGACGCTTCCCCACGAGCCGGATCATCGCCTTCTCGACCGGAAACGTGTACCGCATGACCCCGGTTTCGGCAGGCGGATCTGCCGAGGGAGATCCACCGCAACCGGAAGGCGAGTACGCCATGAGTTGCCTGGGAAGAGAACGTTTGTTGGAGTACTTTAGTCGAACCCGGGGGATCCGGGTGTCGCTGTTGAGACTCAACTATGCCTGCGAGCTGCGTTACGGCGTCCTGGTCGATCTGGCGCTCAAGATTTGGCAGAAGCAGCCCATTGACCTGAGCATGGGCTACGTGAACGTGATTTGGCAAGGAGACGCCAACGCCATGGCCTTGCGCGCCATCGAGCACTGCGCCACTCCGCCCTTTGTGGTTAACATTGCAGGACCCGAACGGCTGGCCGTCCGTCAGCTTTGCCAGGAGTTGGGCCGGTTGATGAATCGTCTACCCCACCTGGTGGGAACGGAAGCCGGGGATGCCCTGCTGAGCGACGGCCGCCGAGGCTACCGCCTGCTGGGGCGGCCCCGGGTGAAGGTGCGACAGCTCTTGGGCTGGATTGCCGACTGGGTGATGCGCGGCGGCCAAAGTCTGGGCAAGCCGACCCACTTCCAGGTTCGCGACGGGCGGTTTTAGCGGGCAAGCCACCCCAAGAACAGGATCTTTCAAGAGTGATTGGCAGTCCTTTCCATCAGGACGAAGGAGTCGGGCAGTGTCCAGCCATTTCAGGAGGTAGCCGTGTTCAGTCAGCAACTGCACTCCGTACTTGCCAGAGGGGTCGTCATCCCGGCCCATCCCCTGGCCCTCACCGCTGATCGCCAACTCGACGAGCAGCGCCAGCGGGCCCTGTCCCGCTATTACCTAGCGGCCGGCTCGGGAGGTCTGGCTCTGGGCGTACACATGACTCAGTTTGCCATTCGTGATCCCCGGCATGGCTTATACCGACCGGTCTTGGAACTGGCCCGGGAAGAGATGGACCGGGCTGACCCCGGCCGGAGGGAACCCCTGCTTCGCATCGGAGGAATTTGTGGCGCCACCAAACAGGCTGTGGCTGAAGCGGCGCTCATCCAGGAACTGGGGTATCACGCCGGCCTCCTGAACCTGGCTGCGCTGAGCGAGGCTACCGACGAGCAGCTCTTGGATCACTGCCGGGAGGTAGCCCAAGTCACACCCCTCTTTGGATTCTATCTGCAATCGACGATCGGCGGTCGGGAGCTGTCCTACAGGTTTTGGCGAAATTTTGTTGAACTTCCTGAGGTGGTCGCGATCAAGATTGCAGCCTTTAACCGTTACCAGACTTTGGACGTATTGCGCGCGGTGGCCGAGTCCGGACGCAAGGATATCTCCCTTTATACTGGTAACGATGACAACATCGTGATGGATCTCATCACCCCTCATCGCTTTACCGTCCAGGGAAAGCCGGTCGAGATCCGAATTGTCGGAGGACTCCTGGGGCATTGGGCCGTTTGGACCCGCCGGGCGGTCGAAATCCTGGAGGAATGTCACCGCCACCGTGACGGCGCCAGGTCCCTGCCTGTCGCCATCTTAAGACTGGCGATAGAGGTGACCGATAGCAACGCGGCATTCTTCGATGCCGCCAACCATTTTCGGGGCTGCATCCCGGGGCTGCATGAAGTGCTGCGGCGCCAGGGGCTGCTGGAAGGGATCTGGTGCCTCGATCCCAACGAAACTTTGGGGCCGGGGCAACGAGAGGAGATCGACCGCATCTATGAAGCCTATCCTCATCTCAATGATGACGACTTTGTCCGGCAACACCGAGACGATTGGCTTGGATGAAGTTGCCTCCGACTCCAACCGAACCTGTCCTCAGAGGATCAAAGGGATTCCCTGCATAGCACTTGGTATATCGTAGCCACCGAGCTGGAGCAGCGTCGGGGCCATGTCCAGGAGGCGAGCGCCCCGGACTTCTCCGCGCCGCGAAAGTCCGGGGGCGTTGAGAATAAAGGCGCCGTATTGGGCGTGATTACAACCATCCGGACCGGTGTCGTTCTCCTGCAGGTGCAGCCTCGATCGGCCAACGGATCCGATTGAACGCCAAGAGAGCCCCCCGAAGTGAACGATGAGATCGGGCGCCACCCTGCGAACCGTCCGATAGATCTGTTCGGGTTTGAACACTTGAGTCCCCATGGCCCGGCCCAGGTCATCCGGGATTGCCTCCAACCTGGCCGCAACCTCATCCCGAAACTTCTCGTAATCCTCCCGAGCGATGATGCCTCGAGGCTCTCGGCCTTTGACGTTGAAGAAGACCCGAGCGTAGTATCCCCCCTCGCTCCAAACCCTTGTCCGGTCCCAGTCGACACTGAGCCGGCTGAAGGCGACGACCTCCCCGGGATAATGATTCAACACCAGCCATCCTTGGCGGATGAGCCATTCATTGACGCAGAATCCGCCCTCCAGAGGCTGAGCGCCGTGGTCGGAGACGACCAGAACCACTGCCTCCTCATCCAGCAAGTCCAGAACTTCTCCGACCCTGTCGTCCAGCAGCCGATAGTAGTCGCGGACCACCTCCCGGTAAGCGTTGTCAGCCTGAAAGAGCCGATGTCGGGGGTCGTGATACTGCCAGAAGCCGTGGTGGATTCTGTCGAGGCCAATCTCGACGAACTGGAAGTAATCCCACTTTGAACGACGCAGGTAGCGTCGGACCACCTGGAAATGCTTGCGGGTCATCGAATCGATCTGCTGCTTCAACCAGTCCTTGCGATCGGTGCGAAAGCCCTTCACATCAACCGGGTACTCGCCGACCATCCGGAAGATCTGTTCCTTGATGACGGCGGGATGGGTGTACTCGTTGCGGCTGGTGTCGGGAGTCAGGAAACATCCGACGCAGATGCCATTCACCCGTCTTGGCGGGTAGGAGGGCGGCACGCCAATGATGTTGGCGCGACCTCCTTGCCTGGACACTTGATCCCAAACAGCCGGTTCCACGATCGATCTGGCGTTTGCGAATTTGAGACCATCGTAGGAGTGGTCGGCCCGATTTCTGAACCCGTAAACACCCAAGGATCCGGGGTCTTGACTGGTGGCTAGGCACATCCAGGCCGGAACGGTAATCGGGGGAATCACACTCTCCAGCCTGCCGTAGCAGCCGTTGCTCATGAGCCGGCGAAAGTTGGTCAGCCGTTCATCGCCGAACAGGAGTTCCGGGGCCGCGCAATCGAGCCCGATCACCAGGATTTTTGTCATGGTCGGTTCCCTGCCGACGGAACCGTCGGCCTAGATTTGAACCCGGAGAAGGCGCTTGAACGCCAGTGCGCTCAAACTCGAAACAATCAGGAAATAAACGATCCAGTGCAACTCCCACCCCAGGAAGTTCACCGTTCTGGCCGGATAGTCAACCGAGATGCGCTCCGCAAATGAACCTTTCGGCAGCGGCGCTTCTCCCGGATGGCGGAGGGTATCCCAAAAATGCCGCGCCGGAGTGGTTGGGGAGACTCTGACCAGCCCATCGTTCAAGACGATGATCCTCTTTTGGACCCGTTGTTGGTGAAAAAGGAAGGTCAGGAAAGCGGCTCCCTGGCGCTTGGGCCGAATGCTCCAGTTGATCTCGCGGGTATGGGGTATCCGGAGCGGTTTGCCGACCAGGGCCACACCATCGCCAGGCTCCAGTCGCACGCCGGACAGGTCGATGCTCTCTCCCACCAGCTTCAGGGCTACCAGGGTGGTCTGCTCCGGCTTCAAGGGCTGGTAGCCATACCATTCGTTCAAGTGAACCAATACCAGGCTGAGGGGCACAAGCATCCATACCAGGGGTCGGCTGGCGTATCGCAAATACTTCAAGTTGCAGAGCAAAATGCCGGACAGGGCTGACCATTGGATGCTGAGACTGTTCCGAAAAAGACGGAATTCCAGCAAATGGGCCGCCATCCGGTTGCGGAGGCGCCGAATCGCCGGTTGGTCCGAAGTGAGCCGGAAGACCAGGAGCAACAAGAGGCCCGTCAAGACGGATAGAACCAGCAAGGAACCGGAGGGCGAAAGTATCTGCAAGGGCGCCAACACCAGATCCAACAGGAAGCGCAGTGTGCGGTTGAAGAGCTCCATCGTCCGTCAGGATTGCGGATCAGTCTCCAAAGGGATGGGTGAAACCGGCGGCGGGAGAACCTTGCAGAGTGGCCGGGGCAGGAGCGCTGCCCGCAACCGACGAGGATCATTCAATGTACCCAAGCCCTTTCAAGCGCTTGGCGATTGCCTCTTCGTCTTCTCCGGATTCAGGTCCGGTTCTCTCCATGGGTCTCAGCTCCTTTTCCAGAACGTGAGTGATGAATTCCTCAACGGAGCTGTAGCCCAGTTGGTCCGCCTGCTTCCGACAGCGGCCAAGCAACTCGTCGGCCAGCTTGATCCTGTTGCCAAACATGAGACATCTCCAGTCAGTGGGTTGGTGATACCGCCATGGACAAGGGTTTCCTTCCCATGGACTAGATCAAGGAATTTCCCTTCATATGGACCGGCTGCTCCACCCCGAAGGCCTTGAGCACGGTCGGTGCAATGTCGGTCAACGCAGGATTGGCCTGCCGGATTCTCCGATTGCTGAATAGGATCCCGGGAACCAACGCCGGGTCCACGCAGTGGTCGCCACTCCAGTGTTTGGTGTTGTCCTCAAACAGCGACTGCGTCACCCGACCCATGGCGCAAGCCCAGGAACTCCGGTAACCGGCATTGTATCCCACCAAGAGGTCGGGGGCGTCAAAGGTGTAGGGACCTGAAAAGGCACTTTCCGTCTCGACAACCCTACGAATCGGGGGTTGGCCGGTTTTTGGATCGACGAGATGGACCAACTTCTTGGAGAGTTCGCTCCTCAAACGAAGCAGGGGCGCCCCTTCCTCGACGATTCCCTGGGACTCCCGCCCTTTTCGATTGATGAAAACGCCGGTCAAACCCAAAGCGAAGGCCTGAGTCCTTTGCCAGTCGACACCCTTCAACCACTCGCCACTCTCTGAGCGCCCTTCCTCCAGGAAGAGATAACCATTCTCCAGGAGCCAGGTGTTCAGGTTGAGACCTCGCTTGAACTGGGCAAAGCCATGATCGGAGATCACCAGCAGCAGGGTTTTTTCATCGATCACGGTAAGCAGCCGCCCCATCAAGCGATCCATCCGAATATAGAGATCCCGGATAACGTTTTGATATTTCCTGGTTTCCTTGCCCCGGTTCGAAGGATGATCCTTGTCCAAACACCTGAAGAACATATGCTGAACTCGATCGGTGGTGTCAAAGACGCAGGCACACAGTCCTCTGGGGGTTCGATCCAACACCTTGAAGAACATTTTTTCTCGTTCTTCATAAAGAAGGTAGGCTTGCTTGAGAAAGGCTTCTTCGTCGATCACCTCTTCGTTCAAAGCCCAGGTGTCTTCCGCCAGACCGAGGGTGCCGTAGGGTCCGATCAGTTTCGCCAGGTAGATGGAATAAATAAAGGGGTGGGCAATCGGAAGGCTGGGGTGCTCCGGGTCGATGTGAATGGGAGAGACGTAGAGCTCGAAATGCGGTGACATCCGGATCAAATAGAAGAGGCAAATTCCGTAAATTTTCATTCCCAGCCCGGGCCGAAAGACGACACGAATCCAGGAAGAGTAGCAACCGCTTTGCAGCTCGAAGTCCTGCCCGGAGACTCGGATGCGGACTCGCTCTTGCGGGGAATCCAGGGAAATAACCATGGGCAAAGTCAACTCTTCCTTTCCCTGTCGTAGTGGGTTCTCGGGCCCGTGGAGTTCGGTCTTGATTTCATTGCCGTCAAGAGTGACTGGATATCGAACCCCTCCGGTCCTGGACCCAGGTTGATCACCGTTGGTGGTATAGAGGGAGAAGGTCCCTTGAGAACCTTTGATATCCGGAGCGCACATCCCGGAAAGCAACACGCCATCGAACTTCTCCGGCGGGAAAGTTACCGGGACGCGAATGATGGAGCTGAAGACGCCCCGCTCTCCCAGAATCTTCCAAAAGGGCTTGCTCTTCTGATGGAGCGTTGCCATTGGCTTGCCTAGAGGAATCAGGTATTTGCCCACAGAGAATACTCGGGAGGCGGCCCCAATCTGGGCGGAGGACAGCATGGGGGCATAGGTGCAAGGGTCCCGTGTGAGGAAGTCGTAGATGTTGTGGTAGGAGGCATCGACTCCGGTGGTAAAGGAGGACCAGGCAACCGGGGAAATCGCCGGCTCGCTGGTGGCCAGAGCCGCGAAGCTTCCCTGAGTCTTCAATTTTTGGAAGTTGGGCAGGAGACCCTCATTCATGAAGCCCTCCGCCAGCTTGGGGTCCATGCCATCGAAGCCCACGACGATAACTCTCGAAATATCGGTTTTTTGTCGCGCCTTTCCCTTCCGATTGAAGAGAAGGCGAAAGAACAGTCGCAGGGGCCAGGACAGGAGCGAAAAGCCTGCCAGCGTGACGGCCAGCAGGAGAACGAGAAACGATGAAACAAAGGCAAAGCCGGCACCCGGGCCAATGTAGGCTTGCAGGGAGATCGGACAGGCAACCCCCAGGACCAGAATCCCGGTGATCTTTCGGCAAACCTGTTTTTGCTTGGGGCTCATCAGGAAAAAACCGCTGCCTCCCCTCTTGGAGTCAAGGCATAATACATCAATTCCGTCGGGTTCCAGCCACTTTGACACCCGGGTGGCGGTTCGGTCTTGAGTCGGAAAATCCGAGGCGCGTCGGCCATCGCTCCAAGTGTTCCCTGGATTCTGATCGACCCGCACCACAAACAGTCAATGGTCTCAGGGGGCCGGCCGGCAGCGGCAAGGACAGACACAGAGGGAGTGCACCCAATGAAGTTCCTGGTCGTGACGGTCTCGCTCCTCCTGATGGGGGTCAACCTCCCGGCATGGGGATTCGGCGGTCAGTCGGTCACGATCGACTGGAGATCCTGCCTGGCAGCCCTCTGCCTGAACAGCTACTTTTTCCTCTTTCTCCTCTTGGGCAGCACACGGTTCCGGAAAGTTTTCGGAGACGGGTTGGCTCGGGGCTATGGGGGAACGTTTTCGTTGGTCGCCATTCTCTGGATTCCCTACTGGATTTACGCCGGGGCGACCGATTCCCTGCGGGCGGCATCGCTTCTCAAGCTCCTCCTCTATCTGGCTCTGCCTCCTCTGACATTCTTGCTCACCCGGTCGCTCCCCAATCGGTTTCATTGGCAGGAGGGCGTGGTGGCTCTGCTGCTGTGGCTCCCCGTGGACTTTGGCTGGATGGCGGAAGTCTGGTCGTGGCCCGGCGGTCGGCTCGCCTATTCCCTGAACGCTCTCGTCGGAACCTGTGTGGGCGTTTTTTCTTTTGTCTGCTTGCGGGGACTGGACCAGGTGGGCTACGAGTGGCGCTTTCAGGCCGTGGATTGGCAGACCGGCTTGTGGCATTTTCTCGTTTTTTCACCCATGGCCATACTCCTGGGCGTTGTTAGCGGGTTTATCGAAGTCTCCGAGAACTTTGCCTCACCGGGTCTGCTTCTCCTGATGGCCCTTGGAATTTTTGTTTTCATCGCGGTCCCCGAGGAACTGCTGTTTCGGGGAATCATCCAGAACATCCTTGAAAAGGAAGTCGGGCATCGCAGCCTGGCTCTGGGTACGACCGCGCTGATCTTTGGCGCCGCCCATCTCAACAACGGCCCCAGCCCGGATTGGCGCTACTTCCTGCTGGCCACCCTCGCCGGTTGGTTCTACGGTCATGCCTACCTCAGGACCCGCAACCTGATGGCTCCCGCCCTGCTTCACACTGCGGTCGATACAGTGTGGAGAGGCTTTTTTCGCTGACGAGATCCATGCCCATGATGTCACCTTGAATAGGCCAACACTCCGGCGTAATTCGTCTCGGCTTGCGAATCCTTACAATGATTCAACAACGGTCGACTCACCTCCGTTGTTGAGACCGATCAGGATCTTAAGTCCGCTGCCCACTTCGCCTGAAGAATAAGCTACTCTCACGCATTGAGGTGCAGAGAATCCTTTCAAGCCCCTAATGGTCAATGGATCTATCGGCATTGAATTCGTCTCCGGGTCATACCGACAGGCCTATCACCATCTCGGCGTCTCCTGCGGCTAGGGCGTTCATGTAGGCCAGGATCCAGTCGCGGGTGTGGTAGCGGCCGAATTCCGCCTTGTCTTCCCTGCGCACTACGGGGACTATGGTTGGGTGGTCAGCGGTTGGGTTCGAGAATGAATACTTCGACGTCCTGGGACTCGGCGTGTTGTTGGTGCTCAGCGAGGATAGCGTAGCCCATGACGACGGCGATGGCGTCCTCATCGAACACAGCCCGCAGAGCATCGGCAGCTTGTCGCGCTCTATCGATGTCGTAGCCGTCGACAGTGTTTGACGCCTCGACCGCCACCCAAACGATGGACCCATCATTCCTGCGTCGGGCACGCAGAATGGCATCGGTGGCATCGATGCGGGTTTCCTGGTCCAGGGTAATCACACCTGTCTCGGCAGCCGTCGCCACAGACTCAATCAGATCAGGGCTCCTATCCACGCCAAGAGCGCTTTGCATGATGCGTGCTCTGCGCAGCGCGAGCATCTGACTGAGGAACGGTCTGATCCGCTGTGGCAACTTGAATTCCAGATTGTCGCCTTTGAGGCTGGCGACATCTGTCTTGAGTCCAGAGACATCGGTCTTGAGTTCGGCCACGTCCGTCTTGAGTTCGGCGACGTCCGTCTTGAGTTCGCCGACGTCCGTCTTGAGTTCGGCGACGTCCGTCTTGAGTTCGGCGACGTCCGTCTTGAGTTCGGCGACGTCTGATTCGATGTGAGTGACCCTGCGGTTTAGCTCGGCGATATCTGCCTCGATGCGATCGAGGTGGGCAGGCATCCCCAGGAATTCGTTGGTCAGGAGCACACGCAGAAGGAGCCGTTGCGCATCGGGGTTCGCCTGGAGTTCGTCAATGATGCGGGCAACCAACGATTCGGGATCCAATTGTTGGACTGCCTGGGTCATGCCATCATTATACATGACGCTCGGAACGGACGGCCAGGGCGGGTTCGCTATCGGAACTTTTTCAGTCTGAGGGACACCTATACAGCCACCGCCGTGTCCGTATCCCCGGCGGCCAAGGCGTTCATGTAGACCAGGATGAGGTCGCGGGTGCGGTAGCGGCTGAATTGGGCTTCGTCTTCCCTGCGGACGATGGGGAAGGTGTCCAGCACATAGCCGGCCTCCTCCCTGGACAGGCCGTAGAGATGGAAGTACAGCGCGTCGAGCCGGGCGCGCAGGTGGCGGCGCTCCTCTTCGTCCCAGATGAAGGGCGGCCCGTCACAGCCGAGGTCCCGGGCGAAGGACGCCATGTCGTGGGACGTGTAGGTGAGGCGGAGGACGTGATCGCGGACAAGGTCGCGGGCGGTCGTAGAGCCGAATGGTCGGGCGTATTCGCCGGGCGCAATGACGGGGAGTTGTTCGATGGTGTACCAAGTGAGATGAGTCGCCTGAACCTTCTGACGAGTAACGTAATCGAAACTGAAGCTGTTAAGATTGGACAGCAGACAGGCCGCGCTTCCCTCATGGAAGCGGTCTTCGGCTGGAAGAAGAACTGGCAATGTGTGTCCACATCCAACTTGAGGAACGATGGCAGCAATCATGGTGCGGACATTGGTTGACGCCGTGATGTCTTTGAAAGCCAAGAACCAATCGAATCTCTCGGTAACTGCATTAGCCCTTTGGCTAACCCAATAGCGAGGACTAGGAGAGAAAGCCGGATCACAGTGTTCTTCATCAAGGGTTCTGTCCGGCTGCCCCGGTCGGAACAAGTTGCCTTCCCGGTTGGTTATGCTGGCGGCCCGATGGTCGAATGCCTGCACCATCTTCCCCTCGTACAGAGGAAGGTACAGTTCTTTCCCCCGCTTCCAGCGATTACCCTCGACAGGGTAGAATCCCTCGGCCTCCAACTGCGCCGCATTGCGAAACAGGTAAGAGTCGTTGGCCATGTGAAACATCGTATGATACTGCATGGGCCAAGCGCGGCGCTCTTCGCCGCCCGAGCGGTCCACCAGCACCGGGTGCCGCTCGTAGATGCGGCGGGTGATGTCGGCGTCTCGACGGGTGCGGAAGACCGGAGCGGTGCCGGTGTTGGGGTTCACCCGGGCAAAGTCCGCGGCCGCCAGCGGGAAGCAGCGTTGCGGGTCGTTGACCGTTGCGGCATCGTGCAGGAAGAAGGCGCACTCGGTCTCGTCGAATCGCCGCTTCTCACCGCCGAATACGAGGGCGCAGAACTTGAACCTTGAGTCTACATCAGGAAAAAAGGGCGGCAGGTCAGTGCCGAGGCGCCGGTTCTCGAAGTCGAACAAACCGGCCACTCGTCCGCCGGTGGAAACGGTCTTGAAGAAGCGGGCGGCGGTCTTGTCGGCGTAGATGCCCGAGGGCGTCAGCAACCCCACAAAGCCGTCGGGCTGGATCAGGCCCATGGCGCGCTCCACGAACAACGAGTAGAGGTTGATGTCGCCGCCTCCCAGCAGGGGGTAGTGACCGGACGCACGGACCAGTTGGCCCAGCGTGTCCGCCCGCGCCTTGGCCGCGTCGAACTCGGGGGCGAGTGGCGCCCCTTGCTCTCGTAGCTGCTCGATAGCGGCCTTGCGCGCCGCCGCAGTCGGAGCCAGCGCCAACTCCGGGGAACGGGTCGCGAACCATTCCACCTCCTGCAGCTTGATGCGGTCCCAGGGCGGGTTGCCGATGACTGCGTCGAAGCCTCCCTCCGGGCGGATGTTCTGCCACTGGCGCCACACCCCGGGAAAGGCCGCCTCCCAATGCAGGAAGCCTTCCCGGTCGGCCAGGGCTCTGGCCTCGCGCCACAACGCCGCAAATCTCGACAAAGGCGCGTCCCCGCCACAGGGAGACTCGGAGCCCATGGCCGTCGGACCCTTGGCGAGAAGCGCATAGGCTTTCGCTGGATATTGCCCGATCGGTTCGAACAGTTGCCGCCTCTCGAAGGCGATGCGCTCCTTCTTCTTCATGCCTGCCGTCAGCCACCGCAAACCGCAGAAGAAATCGAGCAAGCCGCGCAACTCCCCGGTCGTCTCATCGACACCCTCGAAAAGCCTCGCTGACTCCCGCACCTCGGCGATGTCGGCGTCGGACAGTTCCTCGATGAGCTGCATCCCTCGCGCGGCGGCCTCGGCTCCAGCGATGGCGCTCGAGAGAAATAACCCGGCGACCGTCCGCAGGTCCTCGGTTGCCTCCGACACCGGCAGCCCGATCAACGAGTCGCCACAGCGCAGGTGGTGGTCCAGGAAGGAGAGCGGCGCGCCCACGGTGAAGCTGTGCAGCCACAGCGACACCTTGGCCAGCTCGACGGTCAGGGGGTTCTTGTCGACTCCGTAGATGCAGCGCTTGAGCACCATGCGGCGGATGATGGCCTGGTCGGTAAGCCGGGACTCGTCCAGCACCCAGTCCGATTCTTCGGCCCGTTGAAGGATCTCCCTGCGAATCGCCGCCACACGTTTCACCAGAGGCGAAACGTAGTTGCCGTCGAGCCACTCCGGGACCACGGGAACGTACTCGATCAACTCGGCGATGGCGTCGGACAAAAAGTCCACTGCCGTGACCAGGAAATGGCCGCTTCCCATGGCCGGGTCCAATACCTTCAGATTCAGGACTGCTTCGGCCGGGTCCAGCTTGAGCAGCTCGGCTTTCCGCTGAACCCTGGGCCGGCGGTCGCTCTTGAGTTCGGCGGCTCTGCATTCAAATGCTCTGAGCCGCTCTTCGACCAGCGGCTTCAGGGTCCGGTCGACGATCAGGTCCACCAGTTCCTGGGGCGTGAAGAAGCTGCCGCTGTCCTTTCGGACATAGGGATTGGGGCGGATAACAATCTTGCCGTCGTCGCGGACCGGCTCGCGCTCGAGGAGTCGCTCGTAGATCGAGCCAAGTTGCTGCACCGACATATCCCGGTAGTTGACGAAGCGCCTCCCGCTCCCGCCCTTTTCTTTCGCGTGACCGAGGTCATAGATGATCGAAGCAATGGTCGCGTCGGGCAGGCGGACATCCTCCAACAACGGAGCGGCCTCCGTAGCGAACAAACCACCGTTGTAGGGCGGCAGGCCGATGGACGCATCGCCTTGGTCGACCAGCCTGAAAAGCGTCATCAAATGGTCATAGTAGTTGGTGGCGCCGGCCGAGAACGTGTCGTCTTTGGCCATTCTGTGTGCAATGTCGTCCCGCACGCGCTTGCGCAAGCCGTAGTCGTCGTAACGCGAGTCGTTGACCGGCAGGAGGTTCCGGTCCTCGGCATAGAGCACGAAGAGCAGTCGATAGAGGAAGATCAGAGCCGCTTGGCGAACCTGAGGTAGAGCTTCCCCGGTGGCGTTCGCCAACGCTTCCACCAGGTTGGGAAAGGCGCTCTCGAAGACGACACCCGAGAGGTCCTGGGCGACCTGCTCCTCGTATCGCTTCCCCTCCGCCAAAGCCTGTTCCAGGAACGTGGTCGTTGCGCCTTCCTTGAGCGTGAAAGAATCGCGGCGGAACAGCAGGTGGAAGAGACGCAGACGGTCCTGGTTGCCCCGCTTGAGCACCTCAGGCAGTTCTGCTTCAAAGTAACCACTGGCGCGGGGCCGAGCGCGGTTATCATATAGCCGCCAAGCTCGGCCGTTCGTCAGTATTCCCCATCGGATGCGGCCATGGGCAACGCTGTCCGCAGTTGAAAGATACCGGAGTATCTGACCGTGGGGCGAGATGGCCTGGGCCTTGGCATCCTTATCACGGGCATCCAGAGAGAGGCCGAACCGTTTGCTCTCTTCCACCGCCAAAGCGTCCCGGTAGCGGTCGCCGGGGTTACCCTTTGCCGTAGCGCGCTGCTTGGACTCGGCGTCCTCGAACAGCAGGTGGTCAGGTATGTCCTCGTTACGAGATGCACCCTGTTGGGGCAGGTAGTCGACCCATCCCAGGATCTCCAGAATGGGACGGATCAGCTCTTGTTCCGTAACGGCTTCGTTCGGGTCCCGGAACCCGCTCGATGCCTCGTAACGGCGAAGGACGCCGTCCCTGAACTTGGCGAACGCCTCAGGCTGGGCAACAGAGGCTTTCCACTCAGGCGCGGCTTTTATACCGTCGGTGAGGAAGTAATGGGTGAATAATTGTCCGGACATATCAGTTCCTCAGCAGCTTGCCCTGAAAGGGGACTACCCCATATATACGCATCTATCTCGTCGAATACAAACCCAGACTCCAACCTGATGGCTCCCGCCCTGGTTCACACCTGGGTCGATGCAGCGTGGGGGCTTTTTTCGCTGATGAGGTCGCCTGCCCATGACACCACCTTGTAGGGCCCAACGCCCGGGCGAAATTTTATGAATACACCACTGCTGGCTGCTCACTGCATCATCCTCTTCGCCTTTTTCTTCCGATCCTTTTCCGGATTCGGAGGCGCGCTGTTGAGCATTCCGTTGCTGGCTCTCTTCTTCCCCCTCAAGTTCATCGTGCCGATCGAATCCGTTCTCGAGGTGGCTCTCAGCATCATGCTGGCGCCAGGCGTGATTCGAGAAGTCGACCGAGCCAACCTGCTGCGGCTGCTTGGCGGAGCCATTCTCGGCAGCGTTTTGGGAGTCTCCTTTCTCGATACTTTGGCTGATCGGCAATTGGAGATGATCCTGGGCATCGTCATCATTGGGGTCGCCTTGAGCCTCCTGAAAAAAACATCCTCAAGCGCACCGGTCTCCAGCCGGTGGGGGATGCCCGCAGGCGTTCTGGGCGGGATGCTGGGAGGGTTATTCGGGACGAGCGGTCCCGCGTATGTTGCCTATCTGTCCAGCCAGGCTCTGGAAAAGGACGCGGTTCGGGCCACACTGATTTTGCTTTTCGCCGTTGAATACACCTGGCGGCTCGGATTATATGTCAGCGACGGGCTGCTCGACTACCAGGGGCTGCAGTTCGCTCTCAGCTTGTTGCCGACTCTCATCGTGGCGACTGCGCTTGGACACTTCTCGCATCGTCGGATCGGGAAAAAATCCTTTCGAAGGTGGGTGGCGATGTTGCTGCTCGTCTCCGGAATGTTTTGCCTCTTTTAAAGTCCGGGTTCTGGCTTGATTGGGAGTTTGTCGTCGGATAGACCGTTTCGAACTGGAAAGACCCAACAAGGTTCACAGGATTCACCGCTTCCTGGGCAGCCCGGCCCGGTCCAAGAAAGAAGCTGGTTTGGATGGCTCTATCGGAAGATCGATCAGGTCACTAGAGAAGCGCGGGAGGATTCCGTGGATGGAGTGACTGCGTCGATCAGCTCCGCCGCCGAGACGGCGTGCGTGCCGGGTCTGGAGACGGAGACGGAAGCGGCCAGGCTGGCAAGCCAAGCAGCTTCCTCCAGATCGGCGCCCTGGGCGATGGAGGCGGCCAGAGTCGCCAAGACCGTGTCGCCCGCCCCCGAGGTGTCCCTGGGAGAGTGACAGACGGCATCAAGCTGGCCGATGGAGCCGGAGGCCGGCGCGATCAGCATCCCCTGACTTCCCATCTTCAATACGACGTCGCAGTGCAGCACGCTTCTCAGACTTTCAGCAATCTCCGCGCTGGCATGAATCGGCTCGACGCCGGGATGGAGTAGCGAGCAAAGCGAAAGGGCTTCGGCCAGATTGGGGGTGATCAAGTCCAAACGGCGCCACTGCAGCACGTTTCGGGGTTTGAGGTCGGCAAGAATTTTCAGATGATGCTGTCGGGCTGACTGCTCTATTCGCTCGACCAGCACCGATGAAAGCATTCCTTTGTCGTAGTCGGAGACGACCACCAGGTCGACGTGGCTCATTCGAGTTTCGATGTGTGTGGCTAGAGCGACATTTTCCGAATCAGTCAAAGGCGAGGGCTGCTCCTCGTCCAAGCGAAGGTAGTAGTGGTCCCCGGCCAGCACACGAGTCTTGAGCACGGTTGGTCTCCGAGTCTGAAGCAGGTAACCGTCCACGCCTGATTCTTGCAGCAGCGTCCGGGTGACATTCCCCTGAGCATCGCTACCCACCAGCCCCACCAGCCCGGTCTGCGCCCCCAGTTGAGCCAAGTTGCGGGCCACGTTGGCGGCTCCCCCCAATGCGTTCGACTGCTCGCGGATTTCCAACAGGGGAACAGGAGCTTCATCAGCCACGCCGATGGCGCGGCAATGGAGATAGGTGTCCAGCATGACGTCGCCGATCACCAGCACCCTCACACCGGAAAACCCCTGAATGCGCTCCAGGCTGCGTTGGACTCGTGTTTCCATGGCGCTAGGGTCCTGACGACTGGGGCAGACCTTCCTTTAACTTCAGCGGATCCGTCAAGGTCAATTCCTTCTCCAGTAACTCACAGATGATGTGGACCACAGCCAGATGAGATTCCTGAATTCGGGGGGCGCTGTCCGAAGGCACCCGGATGCAAATATGACAGATGCCCGGAAAGCTCCCGGCAGAGGACCCGGTAAAACCAACCGTGGTGGCTCCCTTTTCCTTGGCCAATTGAATAGCTCTGACGACATTCTCCGATTTTCCACTGGTCGAAAAGGCCGCTACCAGATCCCCCGGCTTGACAAAAGTATCCACTTGGCGCGTAAAGGTGCTCTCATAGCCGTAGTCATTGGCGATGGAGGTCATCAAGATCTCGTTAGTGGAAAAGGAAAAGGCCGGGAGCCCTTTACGCTCGATGAGGAAACGGCCCACCAACTCGGTAATGAAGTGATTGGCATCGGCCGCACTCCCCCCATTTCCGAAGGCATACACCGTCTTGTTGTCGCGATAGGTTTGAATAATGGCCGTGACCACGTTCTCGATGGCCGGGAGTTGCTCACTGATCAATCGCTGCTTCACGGTGACGCTCTCGAGCAAAAGGTTGCTGATCTGCGGGTGAAAAAGATTCAGCAGTTCTTGCGGACGCACGTAGGCGATGCCGGGCTTGGAGACGACGATGGCCGCCGCCTTGTTGGCCAGGACCGCTGCCGACTTCAGGCTGGCGCCGGCCGACAGACCCAGGGCCAGGACTGAGGTCACACTCTCACCGGCTCCCGCACGGTCCGCCAGAAGCACTGGATCTGCCGGAATCCGCAGCGACTGGCCTGAAGAGGAGAAGACCGTCATCCCTTCGCTCCCCTGGGTGACCAGAACATCCGAACCGAGACGACCGCAAACGACTTCGCCCGCCCGCTCGAGACTGGAGCCGGGTTCTCCCAGTTGAGCGGCGGCGGCCATGATCTCCCTGGCATTGAAGGTGTAAAGGTCTGCCCGAGGATACCAGGAGACGTGCTCCGGATTGGCATCGATGATGACCCTTAACTGTCTGTCTCTGGCCAGTGCTTCAACAGACTTGAGAAGATCTCGGGTCACGAAACCGTAGCCTTGATCGTAGACCACCACCGTCTTCAGCCTGGCGTCGACTCCCGCTACGAATTCGGAGAGGGAAAGCAGAGAGTTAGCGTAATTGTCGATGGAGGGTCGTTGGAGAATCTGGATGAGCTGGTGATTGGCAGCAAAGAATCGCCGTCGTTCCGGTAGGCGAAAGGGGGCCGATGGCGGCGAACTCAGCACCTGAATGTTTTCCGCCCGCAGCTCTTGCAGAATTACGCGACTGGCTTCATCGCTTTCGAAGAAGCCATACAGCAGCGCCGTACCTCCCAGCCGGGAAATATTTCTGGCGACGTTGGCGGCCCCCCCCCGGGGATGGATCGTTTCGACTTGACCTGCAGAACTGGAACGGGGCCCTCGGGGGCCAGCCGATGAACGTCTCCGTAGACTTCACGGTCGATGTGCGTATCGCCCGTGACCAGGACGCACTGGTCTTTGAATCGACTAACGAGTGCCAAAGGCGGCATTCCCTCGGTGAACACCGAAAGCCGGAATCCTCCAGCTTACGAAATCGTCGTCAGGCCGGTTGTACCGTCTGCGAAGTTGATCATTATACCTACGCGAGCACCCCCTGCAATTCCTGAAGCAAGTTTCCGGCATCCGGACTGATCGTGTATCAGGGATGCCGGTGTTCCGCTTCTTCGAACCAGTCTCGGGTCAGGTCCAGCCAAAGAACCAATCCCTGCCAGCGGCCAAAACGTCGGTAGCGCCGCTGGATGGCATGGTCACCGGGAATTTTCTTCAGGCCATAGACGGTCGCAAACTTGGGACGAACCCAGCTATCCAGGCTCAGATGGTCGTAGTGGCCCAGCAGCTTCAGCAAGTTTCCTGCGGCATAAGCACCAATGCCCTTGGTGGCCATCAGGCGTTGATGGACTTCATCTCCGGTCAGATCAACCCAGCTCTCGGTCATGAGCTTTCCGCAGGCCACTTGCTCCGCCAGCTCGATGAGATAGCGGCTGCGATAGCCACAGCGGACTTCCCGGCTCAAGAATTGGGTGGTTGATCCCGCCAGTTGCTCAGGATTGGGGAAGCAGCAGTAGTTGGAATCCAATCGCGTTCCCAGTTTCTGAACCAAGTGGGTCACCATTCGCTGCGTGGCTTTCCACGAGCAATTGGTGGTGCAGATCATCTTGACCATGTCTTCGAAGAAGGATGGGGCGCGCAGCAACCGCCCGGCCTTCACTTGGGGAACCCAGGCAAAGCGGCCACGGGCATCCCGCCGGGATAATTCCCGATAGAACTCCCCTAAGGATTCCCGCAATCGCAGGATGCGAGTCACAGCCGACTCGGCGGCCCTCAAATCTTCCTCTGTGAGTACCCGAGGGGACGATACCTGAACGGCGACTCTTCCATCCTTTTGTCCCGTCATCTCTACCAGAGCAGGTTGAGAAGAAAGTTCCAGAACCCGCAGCAGCCTCTGCTGTGGTCGGTCAAGAAAAAAGGGCTGGAGCGTGCACCAGCCGTGGCTCAAGACGGTCCTCCAAAAGCTGAAGTCCGGGGGAGCACTGAGAACAAAGGTCCGCTTGTTCATGAACGAGCCGCAACCTCGGGTTCGGTTTCCAGAAAGACTAATCCTGCCATGGCCCATCACCGTGCCATAATAGGTGTTGAGAACAGTCGGAGGACACGATGTTCAAGACGCTTCTGGCCGTCCTGTTGGCGAATCCGGTATTCCCTTCTGCCCCGGACTTGAACCACCAGGCCACGCTACGTCAGTTCCTCGCTAAAGTAGCGGAGAATGAAAAGCAGAACAGGCTCCGAGAAATGGTCTATCTCTACGAGTTGCGAAGGCAAAGCATCACACTCGACAGGAGAGGCCGCGAAAAGAAAAGAACGTCTTCCACCTATGAGGTAATTCCCCTGGCCGATGGCGTCTACCGAAAGCTGATCAAGAGAAACGGCCAGCCGCTCTCAAAGAAGGAAGCCCGAAAGCAACAGAAGAAGGCCGAGGCTCGATTGGGCCGGCACAAGAACTCTTCCCCGTCGGGCCGGGCTAAACTGGAGCGCCAGCGATCGGAGCGCCGCCGCAGGGAGGCCCGTTTTTGGGATGAAGCGATCCAAGCGTTTCACTTTCATTATCAGGGACAGGAAGTTCTGAATGGACGGACCGTTGCCGTCGTGGATTTGTTGCCCCGGGAGGAATATAAGCCTGGTGAGAAGGATTTTCGGATTCTGGCCAAGCTCAAAGGTCGGATCTGGATAGACATGCAAGACCTTCAAGTGACCCAGGCCGAAATGGAATTCATTGAGGCCCTTAAAATTGCGGGCGGATTGGTCGCCAAGCTGCATAAAGGATCAACCTTATGGGTGCGGCAACAGAAAGTGCGGGACGATATCTGGTTCCCACGTCAATTCCAGCTCAAGGTGAGCGGCCGGGTCCTTCTCCTTAAAGGATTCAATCTGAAAATGACTGGCGATTATTCCAACTATCGGCGTTTTGGGACCAGCGTTCGTTTGTTACCGGCGGATCCTCCTTCCAGCGAAGCGTCCACTGGGAGTGTCGAGATCTCAGCCCCTTAGATCTCAGCTCAACCCCCTGACCGGAATGGGCAGATGAAGCTTTTCACGAGCCACATAAACCGTGTATCCAACCACCTCGCGCAGAGAGGCCCGAACACGGGATCTCCAATTCGATTCGATGGGGCTATTCGGGGCCGGGGACCCGAAGACCACCACGTGGTGGTCTTTGAAGATTTGCTTGATCCGGAAGAGATGAAACCCATCGCTGACCACGACTACCCGCTTGATGCGATGGCGCTGCAAGACCTTCAGAATTTCCTGAATGCTACTTAAGGTGGTCAGCCCGCTGGCTTCCGTTTCGATAGAGCTTGCGGGTAGGCCCTGCTGAATGAGATAAGATCTTCCTACCTCGGCCTCAGAGAAGTGAGGGTCCAAGCCGTACCCTCCCGTGGTGACGACCCGAGGAGAGATTTTCCTCTCAAAAAGTTCAACACCATGATCCAGTCGTGCTTTGAAGACCGGAGAAGGACGACCGTTGTACTGGGCTGCGCCGAAGACAATGATGAGATCCGCCGGCTGGGCGTCGTCCCGGCCGGCCTCAGTCCGAACCAGGGCGTAGACGGCGAGGACATAGATCAAGATGGCGGAGGGGAGGTAACCAAAGAAGATTTTGAAAGCGAACTTCTTCCCTCGGGCTTCCATGATTTTATAGGGATTCTATAGAGAGATAATCCCCCAGATCTTCTTTAGGAATGGCGCCTTCTCGAACAAGTCGGGGCCGGAGTGGAAGTCAGGTCGAGAACGGTTGAGGGAGCCATCCCCGGCAAGTCACCGGAATCCACCACCAGCTCAATCTTACCCCCGAGCTGTCCCAGCACCTCGTCAGCACTCGAACAGGAAGGATATCCGGACAGATTCGCGCTGGTGCCGATGATAGGGAGATGAATCTCACCAATGACGCGACGAGTGAAGGGTTGGTCCGGAACGCGCATGCCGACCGTCCCTGTTCCTCCAGTCACCTTGAGGGGAACTCTTTTGGCCGCTGGAAGGATGAGGGTGAGTGGCCCGGGCCAAAAGCGCTCTGCGATTTCGTAGAAAACCCATGGAATGCTCTCACTGATGACTGGGGCTTGATCAACCGATTCGATCAACACCAGCAGGGCCTTCCAGTCCGGTCTACCCTTGATCTGGAAAATCCGCTCTACGGCTCGCAGGTTATAGAGGTCCGCGGCCAGCGCATAAAAGGTTTCCGTAGGGAGGGCGATGACATTGCCGTCGAGAATTGCCATCGAGGCGGTCTCAAGTGCTGTTTGCTCTGAGCTTCCTCCTTGAAGTCTGATTCTTTGCGTTAACATCAACGGCAAAGCTATCATAAAGAACACAGTGGGTCAACGAGGTCCGAAGGGCGCCGAGAGCCGGTGCGAGGCCGGGACCGCAAGGTCTCCAGTTATGCAACCAAACTTGCGCTCGAGCAACCCTCTCGGCTCTTCGGAACAACGCTTTCCTCTTTCTGGTCTCCCCGGAGAAGGACGATTGATGAAAACCCCGGCAATCACCTCATCCTCGAATCGAAGAATCCATCGGCTGAAGACTCTCATGCGCCGCTCACCGATGGACGGGGACTATCTCGCCGTCGTCGAGGGGCCCAAGCTGGTGCGCGAGGCCTTGAGTAGTGGTCTTGAAGTCGAGGAGATCTTTGTGGCCGACAGCAGGCTCAGTCGTTTCTCAGCCGAGGATGGGGTCGGGAGGACTCGGGGCGAACTCTTTTCTGTTTCGGACAGGCTGTTCCATGCCTTGTCCGATACCGTCACCAGCCAGGGGATCCTGGCCACCGTGCGGGTTCCCGTTGCCCCCCTGGAGTCCCTGTTGACCGGAAATCCTTTTTTTCTCATTGCCCACCAACTTCAAGATCCCGGGAACCTGGGCGCCATCATTCGTTCGGCCGAAGCCTTTGGCGTAACCGCCCTCCTGCTCACCACCAACACCGTCAATCCTCTCAATCAGAAGGCCATTCGGGCATCCGCCGGGTCTGTTTTTCGGCTTCCCATTGCCGGCCAGTTGGCCCCCGGAAGCCTGGCTGACCGGTTGCGCCAGCGAAAAATACGCCTGATAGCGGCCATGCCGGACGGGCCAATCAACTTCAGGCAGGCCAACTACCGTGGTAGGCTGGCCCTGGTGGTTGGAAGCGAAGGCCAGGGAATCCCCGAAGGTTTGGGAACCTTCGCGGCTCAGATCTGTGTTCCCACTGCCGAAGGGGTCGATTCACTCAACGTGGCGGCGGCGACTGCCATCGTCTTGTGTGAAGCTGCCAGGCAGAGAGCTCATCACTCCGAAACCTCACCTTGACGCCGCAGAGACAGATCCGGATGGGGGTCGGCTCGCCCTTGAGCCGTTCACGCCGGTGGTTCGACCGATCTCAGCCAGCACAGATCCCGCACCATCCTGAATCGACAGGTCAAGGTCACCCGTTGTAGGATTAGCCTTATGAATCTCTTTCCCGACTTCGCTCCTCCCCATCAGGCCCCCACCAGACGACCGCGCTCCTCTGGCCGATCGGATGCGACCCACTCGTCTTGAGGATTTTGTCGGCCAACCGCACCTGGTCGGTCCCGGCAAACCTGTGCGCAGGCTGCTGGAAAAAGACCAGATCGGATCCCTGATCCTTTGGGGTCCCCCGGGCACGGGCAAGACCACCTTGGCGAGGATCATCGCCCACAGCACCCAGATGGATTTCGTTCCCTTCAGTGCGGTTCTTTCGGGTATCAAGGAAATCCGGTCGGTGATGAAGGAGGCCGAAAAGAACCGCTTCTCCGGACGGCGGACATTACTTTTCATCGATGAAATACACCGTTTCAACAAGGCGCAGCAGGATGCTTTTCTGCCCTTTGTCGAGACAGGTACGATTATCTTGATCGGCGCCACCACCGAGAATCCTTCTTTTGAAGTCAACCCGGCTCTGCTCTCCCGTTGCAAGGTCTACCAGCTGGAACCCTTGTCCACGCAAGACCTGGTCGAATTGCTTCAACGGTCTCTGGCTGACCGGGAGCGTGGCTTGGGAGCCGACCGCCTTGAGTTTCAGGAGACTCACCTGGCCAGCATCGCAGGCTTCGCCAATGGAGACGCCCGAGTGGCTTACAACACTTTGGAGATTGCCATCCAAATGGCTCCCACCGAGGGGACCGGCCAGAAAAAAATCAGCGAGCAACTGGTCAAAGACGCGATGCAGCGGCGTGTCCTTCTCTACGACAAGGCCGGTGACGAGCACTACAATCTTATTTCCGCGTTGCACAAATCACTTCGGAACAGCGACCCGGATGCTTCTCTTTATTGGCTGGCCCGGATGCTCGAGGCGGGAGAAGACCCACTCTTCATCGCCAGACGACTGATCCGGTTTGCTTCCGAGGACGTGGGCCTGGCGGATCCTCAAGCTCTGAGTCTGGCAGTTCAAGCCATGGAAGCTTTTCACTTTATCGGCCTTCCCGAAGGCAACCTCGCCTTGGCCCAGGCGGCGATCTACCTGGCGACGGCTCCCAAGTCCAATGCCCTCTATCGAGCCTACGGCGCGGCCGTTGAGGACGTGAGGAATACCACTGCCGAACCGGTCCCTTTACACCTCCGGAATGCTCCCACCCAACTCATGAAGAGGCTGGGCTATGGGCGAGGCTATCGATACGCCCACGATTTTGCCGATCGGTTGACCGCGATGAGCTGTCTTCCGGAGTCGTTGAAAGACCGAAGGTATTTCAATCCCTCGGGAGAGGGGTTTGAAAAGGTTGTCCGCCAGCGGCTGCGCGCTTGGCGGGAGAAGATATCGCAACTCAGCCCGTCAGGGAAACCCGAGGGTCCCGACTCCGGCTAGCGTCGGCCCGCACTGAAGATCCCGGTCCGGGGTTACTTCCCATCAGTGGTTCACAAAGATCACCTTGTGAGTTCGATGATTTTGCCCGAGACCGACCTTGGAGAACCCAAAGAACCCGGATCTTGCTACCAATCCACAACCGAGCCGTCGTCCGCGTCGTAGGATTCCGGATTGCGCCAGTCGTGGCCGATCTTGTCGGCTAAAACGTCCTCATCGATTTCGATCCCCAGGCCGGGCCCTGTCGGCAGATCAATGTAGCCATTCTTCACCGTGAAAGGCCTCTTGATATATCCCTCTCCCAGGCTGACCTGTTCCTGGCAGAGGAAGTTCGGAATCGAGGCTGCGATTTGCAGCCCTGCGGCCAAGGATATGGGACCCAACGGGTTGTGGGGGGCCAGTGTGGCATAGTGGGCCTCAGCCATTCCCGCAATGAGCCGAACCTCGGTAATTCCCCCGGCATGACACAGGTCCGGTTGCAGGATCGAGGCTGCTCCCTTTTCCAGGATCTCCCGAAAACCCCACTTGGTGAATATCCTCTCGCCGGTGGCGATAGGCAAGTGGGTCCCTCTGGCAATATCAGCCATGACCTCCACGTTCTGGCAGTTGACCGGCTCCTCAATGAACATGGGCTGATAGGGTTCCAGCGCCTTGATGAGCAGTTTGGCCGTTTGGGGAGAAAGGGCTCCATGGAAGTCGATGCCGATATCAATCTGCGATCCTGCAGCCTGCCGCAATGCGGCGAATTCCTCCACTGCGTGCTCCACAAAAGCCGGTGTTTCCACCGGGCGCGCAGGGCGTCTCTTGGCAGGTCCCGTCTTGAAGGCGGTGAATCCCTGCTGCTTCTTTTCCTTCACCGCCTGCGGAGTATTCGCATGAGCATAAACTCGAATTTTTTGTCGCGTGGGACCTCCCAGCAACTCGTAGATGGGAACCTGCAGAGCCTGGCCCTTGATGTCCCAAAGCGCCTGATCGATGCCACTCAGCGCGCTGGTGAGGATAGGCCCTCCCCGATAAAAGGCATGGCGGTAGATCGCTTGCCAATGATGGGCCACGGCTCGCGGATCCTTGCCAATCAAGTAGGTCTCCAGCTCCTGAATCGCCGTGGCGCAGGTCCGGGCCCGCCCCTCCACTATCGGCTCCCCCCAGCCGCTGATCCCCGCATTGGTATGAACCTTCAGGAACAGCCAACGAGGCTTCACCAGGAAGGTTTCCAGCTTGGTGATGCGCATGATTTCCCGGGCGCGGGATCTCTTTGGCTTCGAGGAAGAGGGCGAGGATTTCGACAGCGTACCCCCAGGCCCGGCCATGTGGGCCGTTCCCAGCCCAAGAATGCCTGCCGTGCCTTTGAGTAGAGACCTTCTGGGCATCCTTCCTTGGTCAAGAGACTTTTTCTTCAAGGCTGTGGCTCCTGCCCAGAAATTGTTTCAGGTGAGCGGCTTCAAGCAAACCCTGATAAACTCCCGCCATTCTATCACCTCATGAGGCATCGATCACCTGCCGGATTCTCTGGAAGACGGCATCGAACATGGGCCGGGTCAGCTTCCCCGTAAAGGTATTTTGCTGGCTGGGGTGAAACGAGGCAACCAGCAGGCGGCGGTCCGCCAGCGGGACCTCGAGACCATGCCTGAAGCGGGGGCGCCTGACTCTGGTGTTTCCGCGGTGGAGTTCCCAAACGTTATCAAAGGCCAGTCGGCCCAGGACGAGCACCACCCGGACCTCCGTCAAACACTCCCATTCGAGCCGCAGGTAGGGGCGACAATGACTGATTTCGTGGGAGGTGGGTTTGTTGGAAGGAGGAGCACAATGAAGGACGGCGGTAATGTAGCAGTCGATCAACCTCAGGTCATCATTGCGGTGCGAGGAATGAGGCTGGTTGGCAAAGCCATATTGATAGAGGGCCCGATAAAGCCAGTCTCCGCTTCGGTCGCCGGTGAACATGCGACCGGTTCGGTTTGCTCCATGAGCGGCCGGAGCCAATCCGACCACCAACAAACGCGCGTCCGCTTGCCCCAGACTCGGGACCGGCCGGCCCCAATAGTCCCAATGCCGGAAGCGGGCCACCTTCTCCCGGGCTATTTGCTCCCGCCACCGGTTCAAGCGGGGACACAGCCGGCAACCGGGAATCTCCGATTGGAGCCGCCGCACGTCGCCGACCTTGGTAAGATTCAGTCCCAACACGGAAGACTCGGCAAGATCAAGACTCCAGTTTACGGGGGACGACCACAGCAACAGGGTTCAGAAGAGGAGATATGAATGACCCGGATCTTGCTTGCGGGACTTGATCCTCTCCGGAGGTGAGATGAGCGCTCGACACCCGATCTGCCAACAAAAAGAAATGCCCTGAAGCTGAGTCAGCTTCAGGGCCAACAAACAACGTCTCAACAGAGATAGAATCTAGGTAGCTACTCCGTCGGATTTGGTGACTTCTTGCGCCTGGAGGCCCTTGGGGCCTTGGACAACGGTGAACTCCACCGACTCGCCTTCTTCCAGGGTCCGATAGCCCTCGGACTGAATCGCCGTGTGGTGGACAAAGACGTCGCCACCCTGACTGCGCTCAATAAAGCCGTAACCCTTGGAGTTGTTGAACCACTTTACTTTTCCGGTTTCTCTACTCATGGATTTCGAGACTCCTTTCGAATTGGGGGAAGGTGTCGTAGATGTTTTTACAACTTGAAGAAGCCTCGAAAAAAAGGGGTTCTGCGGCTAACTGGACAAATAGTGGAGGAGCAACCTCATTTTTCGACATGCTTTCAATCTCAAATCCCTAAAAACATTACAACGATCGTAAAAGTATACAGAAACCACCTGAGCTGTCAAGATTTTTGGCCTTGCAGGTGATCCCCTCAGACCTGTCGATCTCTGAAATCGGCTCTTTTGTCCAGGACATCGGCAGCTCAATCTCAACACTTCAGACTCAGCGCGAAGCCGGGGCTGGTGCAAGTCGGGAGCTTGTGGTTTGGGTTCATTGTCATCATAGCCTCCTCAAAATATCCTCAAGGTTACCCGAAGTTCCTGTCCTGCCGACACCACCGCCCGCTGCTCGGCTGCGCCACCAGCCGTCTTGACGCGCACGATGATCCGCCCCGGCGGGACTCCCCTGAAACGGACGTTGCCCAAGCGGGAGGTCACCCCTCGTTGCCGAAAGGCCCGAGGATGCAGCCACAATCCTCGCGCCTCTGAAAAAGACCGGATGATGCGGGCTCGGACCCGTCACCTCCATGCTTACCAAGGGGGGGAGAGGAAAGTTCCCCCTCCCTTTGCCGCTGAGAAACTCAATCGAGGTTGTCCGTCCGGGAAACCCCATCCACTCGGGGAAAGCTTCTGTCAAGGCCGGTCTGCGTGTCCCCTGCCTGCGCCAATGCTTCGGCAGACAGGCGCACGGACAGATCGGGCAAATGGAGCGGAAGCCCTTTCCGAACCAGCGCTTGCCGAGCTCGATGCCGGAGTAAATCCGGACCCGATGGCTCCGTGAGAAAGTTGTCCACCAACCCCGAACCTGTGAGGCCTCCCCCTGCCTCCGTCACCCCAGGGACCTTCGTGCTTGGGTGCTGTTTGGGCGGTTTTGTTCCGGTGCTTGAAGGATCTCGGCGCTGGGGCGGCACGTTGTAGATGTCGCCCATCTTAGGCGCCACCAAAAAAGCAAGGGCTGTGGGGGCGCCGATTAACACACCGGCCAATAGCGGTATCGCCGAAGCTTTTAAGTCGCTTTCCGGGTTCGCCACCCAGGAGGCCCACACTGCCGTGCCAACTGCAGCAGTGATCCATCCCTGGTAGCGTTTCTTGAGAGGGCGATAAACCAGAACCTTACGCACGGTTTGCTTCCGGAGGGTTTGCTTCCGCCCGTTTGGCAGCAAGAGCGCGATGGATTCGGCCGTGGCAGAGCGGAAGTGGCCCTCGATCTGCCTTTTCCCCACGGGGGCTTGGTCCTTGTAGAGCACCACCGTAGTTCGGGTTCCAGGCGCCACTGCCTGCACCCTGGACCAGTCCCGCTTAACCCACAATCCTGCCTCCGCCACCGGCAAGTTGACCAAAACCAGCAGGAGCGCCAGCCCTGCGGCCGTGCTCCTGCTGAAAAGCTTCCTGTAACTTGTGTTCATTGTCATCATAGTCTCCTCACAGTATCCTCAAGGTTACCCGAAGTTCCTGGCCTGCCGACACCACCGCCCGCTGTTCAGCTGCGCCCCTGGCCGTCTTGACGCGCACGATGATACGCCCCGGTGGTACTCCCCGGAAGCGGACGTTGCCCAAGCGAGAGGTTATCCCCCGTTGCCGGAAAGCCCGAGGATACAGCCACGATCCCCGCGCCTTGGAACCCAGACCAGCCGGGTCGGCCAGCAAGGTGACCGCAGCATCCCCAACAACCCGGTCGGTCTTGTCCAACACCTGCACCACCACGCCGGCTCCCCGCTTATCCAGAGCGATAACGATCTCATCCATTTTCCTGTCGCCAGCCGCCAGCTTGATCCGCTTCGAGGATGTCGGGGTGTATTCAGGCGCCAGCACGTCCACCACGAAGGGGACGTTGATGCCCACATCCCGAATCAGGAAGCGACCAGCCCCATCGGTGCGTTGTTCCTCAGCATCATCAAACGAGACCCGCCGCACGGGTTTGTCCGGTTCGTGGTAGCGGACTCGCACGGCGGCATCCGGCACCCCGCTGCCCAGGGAGTCGACCACACGACCCTGAAGGTCCCGAGCCAGAGGCAGCACGATGTTGAGAGACACAACTCCTGAGGCCCCTGACGGGATCACTTCTTCCACAGAAGCATGACGCTCTGCGTCCGCGTAGATCACCAGTCCTCCCCGGGAGTCGCTCGCAATTCGGAAACTCCCGGTTTCGTCGACCGGATAATGGGTAGCGATCAGGTGGGGAACCTCTTGAAATATCGAGATATGTCCACTCAGGGGGACCCCGTTGACGTTCCGCAGTGTGCCGACGATCTCCACCGGCGCCGCTGAGGTGGCGCCAATCAGGCTGAAAAAGACCGCCGCCCATTGGATTAGACTTTGAAAGTTTGTGTTTTGCATGGTGTTATCTCCTTTCCGAAGTTGGTTACTTCTTGCCCCTTTAGTCTCAATTCCAGTCCCACTCGTCGTAGTCACAGAGACCCACGACTTGGGGCCGATGCCTTCATGCGCAACTCAGCTTGGACATCCGTCCAGAAAGAGCTGCTACTCGTCATCTTTACCCAACCCGAGGTTCGCTCCGGGCATCCGTGGTAGCTGCAGGAAGTCAGCGTTATGGAAGTGCCGGGGAAATAGAGGGTTTCGACCAGATCATCCCCATCCGGATAATCGAGTTCATAAACGTGCATGTAGTTTGTGGCCTGTGTGGCGCTAACTGCATTCATGTTCGAACAGCCGGGGGATTGTCCAGTGCCGGGTGGCGGGGCGGCGGGTAGACACTGATTTCCCGAAAATCGATAGCTGAATTTACCGTGAGTCACTACATCATTTCTTCTCTGGGTCATGCAGCCGGAATCGTTGTACTTACCACAGTCTGGCGGTGGATACAGTGTGGTGCAAGAATTCCATTGGCGCTTCGTCGACGGCCCATCTTCCCACTTCCATCCACGAAATTGGTCCGTGTCAGTTATACCACCGTAGTTTGACCTCACCCCCCAGTTGCCAAACGGTGCACTATGGATTCCAGCGCCACATTCTAAATGGATCGATCCGTCAACCGTACGGTTGCGATTTTGGCCCTCAAGAGTCACCAAGCAATACAGTTCCCCTTGACTCTGTGCATTTAGCATGCCAGTAGAGCCAACTACAAAGGTCAGAATCAGAAGCGTGAAACAGGTTTTTCTCATGACGAAATCTCCTTTCTTCTCATGATCCAGGTTTCGATCCGGGGATGCTGTTTTATCCCCTCTACTCTATAAGACTCCCCCAGCGGCCCTCTTCTCACACTTTTTCCGCACTTTTTTAAAAAAAGTTTGGGACGGCCCCCCAGAGGCCCTTTTCCGGGGAATTTCCGAGGTTTTCCCGGGCGTTCCAGTACCCTCTACCAGGCGGCGGAGCCGGCGTGGGCTGAAGGAATGGTTTCAGAGCGCCCCGGAATCCACAGACACAGGTCGGGGCCTATTCAGGGATGGGCAGTGGCGCGCCGTCCGGCGGGATGCGGCCCTGGAGGACGCCCAGACGGGCATCCATGAGGCGCGTGAGCAGCCCTGTGGCGCGACTGAGGCGGGTGTCGACGTTCGAGGGAGAGATATGCAGTCGTTCCGCCGTCTCGCGGCTGGAGAGGTCCTGGTAAACACGCAGCTTGACGACCTGGCGATAGGTCTCGGGAAGCAGGTCGACCATGGCTCGCATCAGGCGAAGCAACTCCATTTCATGAGCCAGATCTTGGGGGCTCCGGCCCGGATCTTCTCTTTGATCCTCCTCAGGAAGGGGGACTTCTCTGCGACGGGGGTCCTCGCGATGGATATCCCTGGCGACGTTGCTGACAATGGCATGCACCCAGGAACAGGCGGTGGGACCGCCGCGGCAGGCATGGGCGGCCTGAAAGATTTTGATCCAACTTTTCTGAAGGGCGTCTTCGGCCAGACTGTCGTCCTCGGTAATCCGTCTGGCCAGAGGAAAGAAACGCCGGGAGCAGCATCGGATCCATTCTTCCAAGTTGTTTTCCAGCAAAGGACAGGAGGTGGTGGCCTTGGCGGCCTGCTTGAGATCCTCTGTGGGAATAATGTGACAAGCTTCAGTCTTCTCAGCCATGGCGGATTCTCCCGATTTCCCGGAACCTGGTCCTCGGAACCGGCCAGCTTGTCTTGGTGGGGTTGCGTTCTGTGATCGAGCGGTACGCTACAGGCTTTCTTTCTGCGGTGCAACCAAAAATACAGGGAGGACCTTTCCGGGAGCGAGCTTCCGACGCGGGCCCGCGGCCTGGGGCTCCGGGTGAGCGTGGGTTGCCCTGGGGCGCAATCGCGGGGGAATCCCTTGTGATTTTGCCCCTGGGGGACCGATAATAGGCAGAAGCGATATGGCAGCATCACCCGTCAAATCAAGAAAAAGACTCATTCCCCTGGCCGTGCTGGTCTGCGTCCTGCTGATCTTCGCCGTTGGACAGCAGGCTTTCAACCTCTCTCCTATCCTCAGCGATCCCGAGAGTCAGACGACCTTGTTCCTGTGGGGCCCCTTTGCTTCGCTCAACGTCATCCTGCTCTTGACCTTCATCCTGATTCTTCTGCGCCACCTGTTGAGGCTGTATTTCGAGCAAAAGAATCAACGGCTGGGCTCGCGCTTTCAGAGGAAGCTTCTGCTCTCCTTCCTGGGGGTGGCTCTGGTTCCGGGCGTCTTCATGTCCTTCTTTGCCTACGCCGTGCTGCACCGCAACCTGGACAAGTGGTTCAGCTCGCCCCTGGACCAGGCGCTCGAGCCTTTGGGAGTGGATGAAATCGCCAGACAGGTCGAGAAAGACGCCACCCGGGGAGCGGTGCTGAAAGCACGCTTCCTGGCCAGGCACCCGGACGTTCAGAGTGTTTGGACCTCTTCCGGTCCGGACGCCGCTGAAGACCTGGGAAGAACAGCCCGCCAACTGCAGGTCCCTTTTGCGGTGGTCTTCGATCGGTCCGGACGCGCCCTGTTGGCTTATCGAGAAGGACGGACCTACCCCCCGGCAGATCCTCGCTTCCCGGAGATTGTCCGGCCCCTCGACTTTGTCAGCAAGGACCACCCGGGCCAGGACCGCTCCGAGGCCATGCTCGACAGGGTCCTGACCGTCCCCTGGAGGAATGGACCCTCCGCTGATCCGCAGAAGCGGCGCTTGATGTTGGCCGGGGCTCGAAGTGAGGCCGGAAGCTTGATTATTGGGTCCGTCGCCCCCCTTGGAATGATGAACTTCGCTCGAAAATTATCCAACCTCAGCCAGGACTACGAGCAGATGAAGGAACAACGCAAGATGATCCGGACCAACTTCATGCTGGTCCTGGGGGTGGTCACCTTGCTGGTTCTTTTTCCGGCGGTCTGGATTGCCCTCTTCTTGTCACGAAAGATCACGGCGCCCATCAGAGCTCTGGCCGAAGCTTCCAACGAAGTGTCGCAGGGGAACTTGAGGGTGCAGGTCGACTGCCCCGCCCCGGACGAGTTGGGGATTCTGGTGTCTTCCTTCAATCGCATGACTGCTCAGCTCCATGAGGCGACTCGGGATCTGGAAACCAAGAATCTGGACCTGGAAGAGTCCAACCGGGCCTCGGAAGCCAGACGCCGCTATACGGAAGCGGTCCTGGAGAACATTCCCACCGGGGTGATCTCGATCGCTGCGGACCTTTCCGTCAGCACCATGAACGAGGCCGCACAGAAGATGCTCGGACGGACGTCGGCCACTGATCCGACCGTGTCCGAGTTGTTCCAACCCGAGGATCTGGCGGAGATTCGAGGACTGATGGCCAAGGCGAGTCGGGTTAAAATCGCTTCCAAAGAGCTGGAGTTGCGGATCCGGGGGAGAACGTTGTACGGTGCGGTGACGGTCAGCTCGCTCGATCCGGTGGATGCCCGCCCTCAGGGATTCGTGATGGTCCTGGAGGATTTGACCGATCTGCTCAAAGCCCAGAAAGCCAACGCCTGGCGAGAGGTGGCTCGGCGCATGGCTCATGAGATCAAAAACCCGCTGACCCCTATTCAGCTTTCGGCCGACCGCATCCTCAAGAATCTGTCGAAATCCAGAGCCCGGGCTGTGAGCAGCGATCTTCTTTCCCAGGCCTCCTCTCGCTTCGAGTTGACCGTCAAGGAGTGCGTGCAAACGATTACTCAGGAAGTCAAGGTCTTGAAAGGGATGGTGGACGAGTTCTCCCGATTTGCCCAGTTGCCCTCGCCGAGCATGGCGCCTTGCAACCTCAACGCCATCATCGAGAGCACCTTGTCTTCCTACGACGGCCGCCTCGGCGGAGTTGTGGTCGTCAAGCAACTGGCTCCGGACCTTCCGCTGACCCAAGTGGATCCCGAACAGTTCAAGCGGGTGCTGGTCAACTTGATCGATAACGCGCTGGAAGCCATGGATCAATCCGATGACAAAGAATTGTCGGTGTCCAGTCGGTTCTATCCCTCCAGGGAAACGATTCAACTGGTCGTCAGGGACAGTGGGCAAGGCATTGCGGCGGCTGACCGCGACAAATTGTTTCTTCCCTATTTCTCGACACGTAAGAGAGGGACGGGCCTGGGTCTGGCCATCGCCAATCGCATCGTGGCCGATCACAAGGGCTACATTCACGTGGAAGAGAACTCTCCTCGGGGGGCCAGTTTCGTGATTGAACTACCGGCCATGTAACCCGGCCCGGGGGCGCCGGGTTTGTGGATGGGTGGCGGGCCGGTAGTGCGGTATTCGGAATCGAGGTTCGACCGTGGCAAGGAACTCCATACTGCTGGTGGATGACGAGGCGGGCATTCGAAAGTCCCTGGGCGCCGTGCTCACCGAGGAAGGCTTCAAGGTGACCACGGCCAGGAGCGGGGAAGAGTGCCTGCGCCTGCTGGAGCAGAAGGCTTTCGAGCTGATTCTGTTGGATATCTGGCTGCCAGGCATCAATGGGTTGGAGGCCTTGGAGTCTATCAAGAAGATGAAGGTTGATGCGGCTGTGGTGATGATTTCAGGTCACGGCACCATTGAAACGGCAGTCAAGGCGACCCGCCTGGGGGCCTTCGATTTCATCGAAAAACCATTGTCCATCGAAAAGACACTCCTGGTTGTCAAGAACGGGTTGGAGAACAAGCGTCTGCAGGACGAAAACCGAACCCTCAAATCCCGGTTGGGGAACCAGTACAAGATCATCGGCCGCAGCGTGCCCATGAAGGCCCTGAGGCAACAAATGGCCATTGCGGCGCCCACCGATGGCCGGGTCTTGATCTACGGAGAAAGCGGTACCGGAAAGGAGTTGGTGGCCCATGCGCTTCACACTCAAAGCCTGCGGAAGGCGGCGCCCCTGGTTGAGGTCAATTGCGCCGCCATCCCTGACGAGTTGATCGAGAGTGAGCTATTCGGCCACGTCAAGGGATCCTTCACTGGAGCCACCGGCAACAAAGTGGGCAAGCTGGAAAAAGCCGACGGGGGGACCCTCTTTTTGGATGAAGTCGGAGACATGACCTTGAAGACTCAATCCAAAGTGCTCAGGGCCCTGGAGACCCAGCGCTTCGAACCCGTAGGGGCCGAATCGACCGTTTCCGTGGATGTTCGAATCATCGCGGCGACCAACAAGAATCTCGACGAGGAAATGCAGCGGGGCAACTTTCGGGAAGATCTGTTTTATCGATTGAACGTCATCCCATTCTACGTTCCACCGCTGCGAGAACGGATCGAGGACATTCCGGTGCTCATGGAGTTCTTCATCGGTGACTTCTCCCGACATTACGGGCGACCACCCAAGGAACTGAGCGGGGAGGCCATGGCCTTGCTGACGGCTTATACCTGGCCCGGCAATGTTCGCGAGCTGAGGAATCTGGCTGAGCGGCTGGTGATCATGACACGCGCACACAAGATTGAAGCCCGGCATCTGCCAGTGGGCTTGATCAAGGCCAATGGCCCGGTGGAGGACCCGGTTGAGGCTAGGAGCTTGTCTGAAGCCCGAATGGCCTTTGATCGAGAATTCATCCTCAAGAAATTGGAGGAGAACCACGGCAACATCTCGCGCACGGCCGAAACACTGGGCATCGAGCGCAGCCACCTGCACCGCAAACTTAAATCGCTGAAGATCAACTGGGGTCGGGGCTCGCTGAAGCCGGACTGACCCGGGAACCCGGGGGCGATTGATTTTTCAGGCTGCTGCTTCAAGGAGCGCCCTGCTTCAGGAAGCAGGGATGCAGCGGGACTGGTGTCTTGCGATTTCAGCACTCGATCTTTGGCCCAGGAACCGCGGGAAACTGCCTGGTTTTCACGATTTTTGTTTCTCTCCAGCCCATGAGACGACGATGAAGGCCGAGGATCCGAGATCTGATCAACCCCTCGCTGTTTTCGTTTCGGGATCGCTCCGGATCGGCAACCGATCGGACCTGGACGAGTTCCTGGCAAAGCCGGATTCAGTCGAGAGAGTTCGCGCCGCCCCTTACCAGGATCTATTCCTGGCCATCAAAACAGTTGGCCTGGCGGACAGTCAGGAGTTGCTCGTGCTGGCCACTGCCGAACAACGTTGCGGCTTCATTGATCTGGACTGTTGGCGAAAAGACAATTTTCACATGGGCAGTTTCATGGAATGGCTGGCTGCCTACATTCAATGCGGACCCGAAGAAGCCTCAGCCGCCGCCAGAGCAGTGGACCCCAACCTGTTGGCGATGTTCTTGAAGGAAAACATTCAGATTCACGTTCTGGAAACAGACGAGCCTTACCCGGCCTTGTCCTTGATTCCGACGCCGGATGAGCGATTTGGAATCGAGATCACAGGAGAAGCCGAAGGGGCCACCATGACCCGCCTTCTGCTAGACGCGATCTTCCGAGTGGATGCCTCTCTGGGTTACGACCTGATTGATCGAGTGCGTTGGGACAACCGGGTTTTCCTGGAGGAAGAGGCCTACCAGAACAAACGGCGCCGCCTCGAAGAAATCGGTTTTGTTGACTACTATGAGGCCCTCAGCATTTACGGAGAGGTTGGCAAGGTTGTGGCTCCGCGCCTCGAAAGGGTCCCGGAAGAAGAGGACGAGGACCATCGGGTTTCTTCGACGCTGCCAGCCCTCCTGGTGGCCTCACTGGTACCGGGCGAGTACCTCTGGAGAGCGCTACGGGGCGTCCAAGACGGCCGGGAGGCCGAGAGGGTCAGCCAGCAACTGGCGGCTTTGGCCAATCGAATTCTCTCGGTTCACTCCGTGACCCCCGGAGATCTCGAGAAAGTGAAGCCAGCCCTGGAAGAGATGAGAGATACGCTGAACCTTGGTCTCGAACGATTGACTCAGGGGCGCGCCTCGCTGGCTGCGGAGGTGCTGAAGCAAAATGACATGCTGGGGTTGTTCCGGGCAGGGTTCAACGTCATGGCGGACTTGCGTACGCAGGCCGACCGGGTCCTCAGTCTCGGAAGGTTGCGTCTGGAAGGGGCCGAGGGGACTCTGTTGGAATCGCCTCACGCCGAGTTCCTGGACGGGTTATGCCGTCAGAGGCCTCTCTTCTTCGAAGGAACGCGAGACCCGAGGCGGCCCAGCTATCGGAACTTTTGCAGTTTGGCTGATGCCGAGGCGGCTCGGCAAAGCTTGCACGAGATCGAAGTTCTGGGGCAAGTCTTCTGGAGCCTGGTGATTGGGCCTGGTCCCGAGTTGCAGCCCGAGTCCTTGAGGCAGGTGAATTGCGATCTGGATGACTTGCGCTTTGGCATGCTCTTTGTGACGGCAGTCCTCAACCAGGTCCTGGGCAAGACCTTCAGGCCCAAGCCGATCAGCATCCGGGAGCTCCAAGAGGGGCTGAGAAAACTGTTGGGAGGACGGAAAGCCCCCCCGTCTCTGGCCGATGGCTTCAGGACTGTCGGTGAAAGACAGATCGACAAGCTGGACATGGAAGACACCACGCGGGATATCCTGAAACGATTTGTTGAGTCCTGGCGCCAGGCTGGCGTTGAAGAGCTGGCTCCTCTGCAGGGCGAGGCCAAAATCAATCCCCATTGGGTCAGAATGGTCCTGCTGCGCTTGTCCGAGGACCGGTGAATCGAGGGATCCATGGTCTTCCAAAGCTTTGTGCGTCTGATTCGAAGCCACAAACTGGTGGGTCCGGGGGACAAAGTGCTGCTCGCTCTCTCCGGGGGCGCCGACTCCACGGCCTTACTCTGCCTTTTCCTTGAGATTCGTCCGCGGCTTGATTTGGAGTTGGCGGTCGCCCACCTGAATCATCAACTTCGGGGGGAGGAATCGGAAACGGATGCCCTGTTCGTGCAATCCCTGGCGTCACGCTACCATCTGCCGTGCGTGGTCGAAAACCTGGCTCCCCCGGACGGGTCCAAGCGCGGAAATCGCGAAGCCTGGGCCAGAGAGCAACGCTACCGATTCCTCGAAAGGGTGGGCGACTCCTTGGGTGTCCAGCGGATTGCTCTGGGACATACTCAGAATGATCAGGCGGAAACGATTCTTCTGCGCCTGCTGAGAGGCAGTGGCAGCCTTGGTTTGGCAGCCATTCCGATCTCCCGCAACAAGCGCTTCATCAGACCTCTGCTGTCTATCAAGCGCGAGGACCTTCGGACCTATCTGAGATCTCGTCATGTTCCCTGGCGGGAAGATTCCTCCAATCAGAACACCCGGTTTACGCGCAACCGCGTGAGGCATGAACTCATCCCCTGGTTGGAAAAAGTCTTTAACCCCAGAATCGTGGAAGTTCTGGCGGGGACGGCTGAGAATCTGCGTGGCGACGTCGATAGTCTGGACTGGTTGGTTGCGGAGCTGGCCGGTCGGCAAGCGGACAAATCGGAAGGCCGGCTCGGTTGGCGGCGGAGCTGGCTGAACACTCTTCCTCCAGGCCTGAAAAGGAACCTGGTGCGTCATGCTTTCCGTTGCCTGGACTCCGGAAAACCAGTACTGAAGAAACATGTGGATGCGGTTCTGGAACTATTGGAGGACCACAAGAGCGGCAAATCCGTTCGCCTGGGCCGGGTCGAAGTCAGCAGGGAGTTCGACTGCTTACTCTTCCGGAAGCTTCCGCCTTCCCTCCCTTACAAACCCTACCGTTATCCACTCGGAATCCCCGGGCAGGTCGAGTTGCAGCAGGCCGGGCTGGTCTTTGAAGCCCATCTACACGGGGGGTCGAGCGACCGACAATTGCTCGATCGATGGGAAATCTACCTGTCGCCTCAGGCCGCGGCTCAGGGGTTGGAGGTGAGATCCTGGCAAGCCGGAGATGCCTATCAGCCCCTGGGGTCGTCAAAACCCAAGAAAATCAAAGAACTCTTCCTGAGAAAGCGGATTGGATTGAGCTCGCGGCCCCGTTGGCCCGTGGTGACCTGTGGCGGTAAGATTATTTGCGTCAGGGGCTTTCCGGTGGCCGCCGATCACGATTTCCATCAGTCCTCCGGGGCTGGTGTCAAAGTGGTGATCGAAGAAAGGGCACTTGAAGGTGACAGCGACCCAGCTGCCTTATTCTGAGGAGAGAATACTCCAGACGGTCGGAAAAATTGCCGTCAGGTTCCCGTCGTGCTTCTTGAGCAATGATGGGGCGATGTCGGCTTACTCGAAGATTCTTTTGCCTTCACGAGACCTCTGCCTAACCCGGTTCGGCCAAAACCAAACGCTTTATGGAGTAGGCTTCTGGTAGCTTTCACCTTACATATAGTGTTCGATGGTTCGATCCTTGAATTATGCCGAGGTCTCTTTACGGCAGATTTGATTCGTAAAATCGTCGGGGAGATGGTATCTTATTTTTGTCAACCCTGCCCCCGTTGGGGGGGGGTGACACAAAGCCGATGGGGCTTTGGCTTGACAACTGGGGCCGTTCGACACCCTATCACGCTGCCTGAGGTGGGGTCGTCTTCCGGCGGGAGTTCAGCAAACCGGTGCACGAGTCAGGTTTCACCTGACACCAGGGTGGCGCCGGCTCGAGGGTACTACCTACTCTTTGAATCCGATGGCAAAAACACTGTTGATTTGGATCGGCGGGGTTATTCTGCTCGTCCTCCTTTGGCAATTCGTTCAGCGCAGTAGCTCAAGCGAGGCAGAAGAGTGGATCTTCTCGCAGTTTATGGACCAGGTCGAGCAGTCCAACGTGCAGGAAGTGGAGATCATGGGGAGTGAAGTCAAAGGCAAGAAGAAGGACAACACTCCGTTCAAAACCATCGTGCCGCCTGACTATATAGAGGAATTGATCCCCCGGCTGCGGGCCAAGAACGCTACCATCAAAGTTAAGGAGCTTTCACGAAGTCCCTGGCTGACCGCTCTGATCACCTATGCCCCCTTTCTGCTGCTGATTGGGATTTGGATTCTCTTCATGCGGCAGATGCAGAGTGGAGGCAACAAAGCGCTCTCTTTCGGGAAAAGCCGGGCCAAGTTACTGTCGTCCCAACAAAAGAAAGTCACCTTCAAAGACGTGGCTGGCGCCGAGGAGGCCAAGGAAGAACTGCAGGAAATTATCGAGTTCCTGAAGGATCCCCAAAAGTTTCAGAAACTGGGAGGCCGGATTCCCAAAGGCGTCCTGCTGGTCGGACCTCCGGGTACGGGCAAAACGCTTTTGGCCCGGGCCATCGCCGGCGAGGCGGGCGTTCCTTTCTTTTCCATCAGCGGCTCCGACTTTGTTGAAATGTTCGTGGGCGTGGGAGCCTCCCGGGTTAGAGACCTTTTTGAGCAAGGCAAGAAAAACGCCCCCTGCATTATCTTTATCGACGAGATCGACGCGGTGGGGCGGCACCGCGGGGCAGGGCCTGGGCGGGGGGCACGACGAGCGGGAGCAAACCTTGAATCAGTTGCTGGTTGAAATGGACGGGTTCGAGTCCAACGAGGGTGTGATCCTCATCGCAGCCACCAATCGTCCCGACGTCCTTGATCCGGCCCTGCTTCGCCCCGGACGATTCGATCGGCGAGTGATCGTAGCTCGGCCCGATGTGAAGGGACGGGAAGGCATCCTTCAAGTGCATACCAAGAAGATCCCGTTGTCGGAAGATGTAGATGTCACCGTTTTGGCTCGGGGCACCCCCGGTTTTTCGGGGGCCGATCTGGCCAATTTAGTCAACGAAGCTGCGCTGAACGCCGCCCGCTACAATCAAAAGTCCGTCACCATGCTTGATTTCGAGGGCGCCAAGGACAAGGTTTTGATGGGTGTGGAGCGGAAATCTTTAATCATCAGTGATGCCGAGAAGCGGAACACGGCCTATCACGAAGCCGGCCATGCCCTGGTGGCGGCGATGCTTCCCCATGCTGATCCGCTCCACAAAGTGACGATCATTCCGCGGGGAATGGCCCTGGGAGTGACGATGCAGCTTCCGGTCGACGATAAACACACCTACACCCGCGACTTCTTGGAGAGTCAGATTGCTATCATGATGGGTGGACGCGTGGCCGAGGAGCTATTCTTGGAACACATGACCACCGGAGCGGGCAACGATATCGAGCAGGCTACGGAAATGGCGCGCCGTATGGTGTGTGACTATGGGATGTCCGAACTAGGTCCCTTAACCTTCGGCAAAAGAGAAGAGCAGATTTTCCTGGGACGGGAAATCGCTCAGCACCGAGACTACAGCGAAGACACGGCGATCAAGATCGATCAAGAGATCAAGCGGTTCGTGGCCGAGGGGTATGAGAGCGCTCGAAAGATCCTGAAGGAAAACCGAGATACCTTAATCCGGATCGCGGAGACCTTGCTTGAGCGAGAGGTACTGGACGCCAACGAGGTGAGGATGGTCATCCAGAACATCCCCCTGGAGGAGAAAGTGGCCTCCCTTTCCAAGGAGAAACCCGGCCCTCCCGAGCCGGAAAATCCCAGGGTGAAGCAATCCGTGTCTCCGCCTGTTTCGCCCCTAGTCGATAAGCAGCGAGAAAAACCGGCTCCAGCTTAGTCACGAAGCCGATCTCCAGGCCCGACACCACCGTTGGACCTTGAGCCCATTCCCCTCCCCCCTTTTGCCTCCTCTCAGCTCCGTTCCTTCAGGGCCGGTTCGGATTGCTTGAGTCGACCCGGTCGGAGAACCCCGACCGGCGCCGCTAAACCGATGGGGCTCCGGCGCTGGTGGAGTTGTCGACCCACAAGGGCACCCATGCGAGCTCGCTTTCGATTGAAACTTCCGTCCGGCACCCTGGAGCTCGGTAAGAAAACCCTGATCATGGGAATTCTGAACGTGACTCCCGATTCGTTTTTTGATGGCGGGGCCTATCGGCAACCGGATCAGGCCGTTAAACGCGGACTGCAACTGGAAGACGAGGGAGCGGATCTAGTGGATGTAGGCGGGGAGTCGACCCGTCCGGACCGCCTCTGGTCGGTACCCGCCGCCGAGGAGATCAAGAGGGTAGTCCCCGTCATTGAGCAGTTGGCCAAGCGTCTGGCCATTCCCCTCTCGGTGGATACCTACAAGGCCGAAGTCGCTCGTCAAGCCATCGCGGCCGGCGCGGGGCTGGTCAATGATATTAGCGGGCTCCGTTTTGATCCCCAAATGGCAACCTGCGCCGGCGCGGCCGGTGCGGCCATCGTGCTCATGCATTCGCGGGGCAGCCCGGAACAGCTCCATGGATTGCCTCCGCTGAGGCGCCCCCTGCAGTCTGTGGTCTTGGGCCTGCGACGCTCCGTTGAAAGAGCCCTCAAGGCAGGGATTTCGAGAAATCAGATGGTCCTGGATCCCGGCTTGGGTTTTGGCAAAGGAACCCAAGACAACCTGCTGGTGCTGCGACGCCTCGAGGTGCTAAAACGGTTTCGCCTGCCCATCCTGGTGGGTCCCTCCCGGAAATCGTTCATCGGCAACGTCCTGGATCTACCGGTAGAGGAACGGTTATTGGGAAGCCTTTCCAGCGCGGCCTTTGCCGTGGTCAAGGGGGCCCATATCGTCCGTGTCCACGACGTCAGAGAGACCCGCCAAGTGGTCCAATTGTGTGATGCTATAATGGGATTTTCCGGTTAGGTCGCCATGAACTTGATCGAACTTCTCAACTTGGACCGATTCACCTGGTCCTCCGCAGTCGACATTATCATTGTCAGCATTCTGTTCTATTACATCTTGCTGATGATCCGGGGGACACGCGCGGTCCAGATGGCGCTGGGAGTGGGGTTTCTGGTCCTTTTTTATTACGTGACTCTCTGGTTCAACCTGGAAACCATTCAACGGATCATGACCACCATTCTGCCTTATTTTGTTGTCGGGATCATCGTTTTGTTCGCCGCTGAGATTCGTCGGGCTCTGGCTAATATCGGTAAGAACCCCTTGTTGAGGCAGTTCTCTCAAAATCCGATCATGGAAACTTACGACGAGATCGTTCTGGCCACCACGGCCCTATCGTCCCAGCGCATTGGGGCGCTGATTGTCATTGAGCGCGAGATGGGTCTCAAGAACTATATTGAGAGTGGCGTCACCGTTGATGCCGCACTGTCCTACGATCTTCTGGTGACCATTTTCTCGCCGGGGGCTCCCCTCCACGACGGAGCCGTTATCATCCAAAAGGATCGGATCACGGCTGCGGCCTGCTTCCTGCCCCTCACCCTCAATCCCAGGCTCAGCAAAGAATTGGGGACTCGTCATCGGGCAGCCATCGGCGTCACCGAAGAGTCGGACGCTGTGGTCGTGGTGGTTTCTGAAGAGACTGGAATTATCTCCACCGTGGTTGGCGGTGACATCCAAAGAAATTTAGACGGCCAGGCGCTGCGGCAGCATTTGGCGCGCATTTTTGAAGATGCCGACTCACCGGCTCCGGCATCGGCGTCGCATCTCTCCCCAGTCGCGGACGGCAAATGAGTCGATACCTAAAGGTCCTGACCAGTCTGGTGCTCGATAATCCGGGGTTGAAGCTTTCCTCCCTGCTCCTAGCTCTGTTGCTGTGGGTTGCTCTCAACGGCGAGCCCCGTTCTGACAGCGAAGTTGGCTTTAGGATCCGTCTGCAATACCTGATGCCCTCACACCTGGAACTCGTGGATGATCCCACCAACTCGGTAGACGTTCGACTGAGAGCTGCCTCCAGTCTTTTGAGCAAGCTCGACTCGTCCGACATCTCCGTCGGCATCGACCTTGCAAACGCCGAACCGGGGGAGCGGGTTTATTCGATCACTCCCACTGACATCGCTGTGCCTCCTGGGGTTCGAGTCACCCATATCACCCCTTCCACGGTGCGGCTCAACCTGCAACCCACGGTCAGCAAGGAAGTCGAGATCGACCCTCGTATTGTTGGTCAGGTTAACGACGGCTACCAACTCCAGTCCGTGATTCCCCGTCCCGACCGGGTGGTTGTGGAAGGTCCGGGAGAACGGGTCTCCGGGATGACGCGAGTAACCACTGAGAGCATTGATGTCACGGGCCGTTCAATCAGTTTCGTGGCTCGGGTTCGCCTGGACGCGGAGGATGGGGTCGTTCGTTTTCCTCAAGGACGGCAGATCCAAGTTGAAATTGCGATCGAGCCGCTGCAGAAGCCCGCAGCCGGCCGGCAAAAGTTGGTCCCCTGAGGAACAGAGGTTTTCCTATGAAAAGACTGTTCGGGACTGATGGCATCCGGGGTGTGGCCGGCTCCTTCCCTCTGGACGAAAAGACGGTTGGCGCCATCGGTCTGGCTTTGGGTGATTCCATAGGAACCCAGGCTGGCGGCGGCCGTGTCCTGCTAGGCAGAGATACTCGGGAATCTGGCCAATGGATCTCAGATCGGTTGGGCCAATCGCTCGCTCAGAGGGATGGGACCACCATTCACGACCTGGGGGTGATTCCAACGCCAGGTTTGGCCTACTTGACTCGTGCTCACCGCTACGATCTGGGAATCATGATTTCAGCTTCTCACAATCCCTATCAGGACAATGGGATCAAGCTGTTCTCCAAAGAGGGTTACAAACTCCCTGATGACCTGGAGATGAGAATCGAGCGACGCATCGAGGCCTGGATGGGTACTCCCGCCATCTTGGCCAGTCGTAGCTCAGCCAGACCCGGCAATAGGGAGTCGCTAGTTGCAGATTACGTCACCTTTCTGGCTGAGCAAGCCGGAAACGGCCTGCAGCCACTCCGTATTGGCTTGGACGTTTGCAACGGCTCAGCCTTCGTCATGGCCCCTCGGCTGTTCAGACGGCTGGGGGCCCTCGTCACGGTCATCAACGACCGGCCGGATGGTCGAAACATCAATCGCAACTGTGGCTCTTTACACTTGGAGAAGCTCATCCAAGCCGTTAAAGCGAACCAGTTGGATCTGGGTGTCGGCTTTGACGGGGACGCTGACCGGGCCCTTTTTGTAACGAGCACCGGACAATGCTTCGACGGGGACCATATCCTCTACGCGTTGGCCAGGGATTGGAAAGCGAAGGGGGAATTGGCAAGTGGGCAGGTGGTCGGAACGATCATGACCAACCTGGCCCCTGGAAAAGGTCCTGGCTGCTGAGGGCATTCAATTGATTCGTACGCCGGTGGGAGACAAGTACGTCCTGGAAGCTATGCAGACCTCGGGGACGACCTTGGGCGGAGAGCCCTCGGGTCACATCATCCTGGGTAACCTGCATACGACTGGAGACGGCATCCTGACGGCGGTCAAGCTGGCAGAGTTGCTGGTTCGCCGGGGGGTGAGCTTGGATGAACTGGTCGGGGGGTACAGACCCTACCCACAGGTTCTGGATGGGCTCAGAGTTCCCCGCAAAATTCCCATAGAGGAATCGCCCGATCTGTCACGGCTGATTGGTGAAGCCCAGGCGCAACTTGCCAATTCGGGTCGGATGGTGGTCCGCTACTCTGGAACGGAACCCTTGCTGAGGATCATGGCCGAAGGTCAAGAAATGAACCTGGTGAAAACCGTGGTCGGGACGCTGAAGGCCAAGGCGTCCCATTTCTATCACTCCCAGGAGAAGAATCAAACCCAAGAAGCGTCTGGATTGGGTGCTGAAACGGGACCGTGACCAGGCTTTGTTTGATCTCCCCCCACTGAGGGTCCGACCACAAGATGTTGGGGGCGGCGTGCCTCGGCGGGGCCGCAAGAAACCTATCCATTCGTTAAGTCATTAAAAAGGAAAGAGTTGGTGGATGAAAATCGGTTGACATAATGAAACGTTATCGGAAGTGAAAATTTTTGTTGACTTGCGCAAAAACATTGTGGCCTATGAGGCCTTTGCATAACTCCTCAGGTGAGGCGAAATTCGGCAATGCGCTATCGCTATCCTACTGAAAACTCGCCGTTCCTGGATTCCGGCTTTCGCCGGAATAACGGTTATGCAGAGGTCTCAATAGATCTTTATGCCCAAAAGTTAAATCCATGTACCAAAGCTCGTGCGGAGGGAAATCTTTAAGCACTCCTCGGCCAGTGGACCACGAGGGGAGAAGGGAGAAACACATGAAACCAAACCGTTTGATCTGTTCGCTTGTCCTGATTGTGGCGCTGCTGCCCATGCCGGGACAAATGCATGCCGCTTGTCCAGATCAATCCTACAGTGAATGTCCATGTTCGAATGGTTCGGAGCCTTGGCAGCGTGTCCCAGGACACGAATGCTGGGAGGATTCCGAATGTTTGGACACGGCATACTACCAACGCGATTGCAAAGTTGTTACTTACGAGAGGGTTAGGCAAGAAGGGAACAATATTACAATCGACATAAAAGACTGCAAGAGAGGGTGTAAGTGCATAATTTTGAATCCTTGGGCGTGAACTTGTTTTTGTTTCACAAGGAGGTGGAGAGTGCAACTAAGAACGTTACCTATATGTCTGGCTTTGGTGTTTGGTTGTGCTGTTGATTCTCTGGCGCAATTCACACCTGTCATCGCCAAGGTTAAGGTTAGTGAATACAGAACCCAGCCGGGCGCATCTGAAAGATCGAAGATATTGAGCGAAGGAGTTTTCTATCGGTCGTCTGCCGGGGACACAATGCAGACCAGATTTAGAATTACTATGAGCGGGACGAGGAGCGACCTCGGGAGATCAGCGTATTACAATGCTTCAGAACGAAAACACTACTCAGTAGATCACAATGTCAAATCGGCGGAGCTTGTACATCAATCGAAGCACCCTCTTGCTGCAGTAGCCCCTTCAGATACTGACAACCCAAGATACTCACTAGGGAAAGAAACTGTCCAGGGACTGAGATGTATCATCGTCCCAATTAGGACCTCTAATGGGGAAATCATTGGAAAGTCTTGGTGGGCACTGGATGTTCCCCGGTTAACAGTAAAGACCGAAAGGACATAGTATTACAATGCTTCAGAACGAAAACACTACTCAGTAGATCACAATGTCAAATCGGCGGAGCTTGTACATCAATCGAAGCACCCTCTTGCTGCAGTAGCCCCTTCAGATACTGACAACCCAAGATACTCACTAGGGAAAGAAACTGTCCAGGGACTGAGATGTATCATCGTCCCAATTAGGACCTCTAATGGGGAAATCATTGGAAAGTCTTGGTGGGCACTGGATGTTCCCCGGTTAACAGTAAAGACCGAAAGGACATATAACAATATCCGACGCATCTGGGAGCTTCACGACATCCGTTTCACCGAGCCCGATCCGTCGAAGTTCGGATTCCCATCAGACTATGCGATTGATCAATCGGCTTGTCAGGGATGTGATAACTAACTCTCCCCGTTTCCGGAAATCAGATCCAGCCAGAAAGTGAGACTTTGGTCAAAGCATCTCCGTGACCGTCGTACCTGGCCTTGACTTGCCATCGCCTCGTAGACTTCGCTGACCATGATTCCCATCAGATACCCCCTAAATCCGTGAGCCTTGCGGCGCAGGCTGCGATTTCCTAGTCCCTAAAGACTGCCGCAGACCGGTCCCTCACCTTCAGCGCCTGTCACTCCCTCTTGCTCTGGTCAGCCCAGCCCCGCGGCTTGAGCTTCTCGGCGACCCGCTGGGAGCTGCCGTGCTAGCCGCAAACTCCCCCGGCTGAGGGCAGCCCTGCACCATCGTCGGTCGACGTCAAAGAAACCCTTGAAGCGCGCCCCGCATCGGACCAGTAGTAGTTCCGGATTGTCCAAGCAAGCGATCACCTCGGTACCGAAAATTGAGTTCAGTTTCGACGGGGGGTAAGAAAATGAATAAAGCGTTCAGCCTATTGGTCCTTTTTTCGCTCAGTGTGGGCGTAGGTCAGGCTGAGTGGTTCAGGAGGGGATCCTACAAGATTCCTGGCGGAAAATGGAGGAAAGCCACGATCCAGGTCGCCAACGACTGCGTCCGGGTCTACTCCCGGAAGCATCGGTCGCTAGTGGCCGCCTTTCAAAGCTCCAAGCACCAGAAGAAAGATTTTTCTCAATCCCGGAAACGCAGGGTCCGCACCAGTATGAGCTTTCTGTTCGTAGGATCCTTAGTCGCGGTAAACATGGCACTTCCAGTGGAACCCGGGTGGATAACGAATTGCACTTACTCCGAGTACTCCTCTTCCTGTAAGACTTACTGGAGCGAGGGTCGCGACCCCGAGATCAGCGCCAAGTCGGCCCTGATCTCGATCGGCGTGATGTCCGGTATTGCCGCGGCAGTTGCTTTGCCGTCCAAGCCCCCCGAGTACACATTCGAAGAGGGGCTCAGGAATGTCACGGTGCGGGTCCGGAAGCGCGATCGGGAACGCTTCGAGCGGGCACTCAGAACAGGAGCCGTCCCGAATATTGATCAGCGCGGCGAGCAAGCCGCAGATCCCCACGGCCAGCGCGGCTCCAACCAAGGAACCCACCAAGATCCCCAATCCCCCAACCCACTCGATTCTCACTGCCTTGGCGAACAGGATTAGAAAGATCGCCAAGAGCGCATTCCGCAGTCCGATGGACTTCGCAAGGACGCAGTTGATTTGATGGATGAGGTTCACAACCCAGCTCTCCCTCCCAACAGCCTGTGGCAGAAGTGCGATCCGTCACTCCGGGACTGTTATATTTTTAGAAACCTCTTAGAATCAACAGTTTAAACCGGAATCCCATTGTGAAAAAGGGCTGACTGTCCCACGGGCAGAGATTTACCACGGGGAAAGTAGGGGACGTTCTTGAATTCCAGGAAAAACTTT
>OZ244053.1:532500-5235193 GCA_965215235.1 Terriglobia bacterium
ATCGACGGCAAGGTTTGGCACCTCGATGTCGGCTCATCGCATCCTGGAGCTGTAGAAGGTTCCAAGGGTTAGGCTGTTCGCCTATTAAAGCGGTACGTGAGCTGGGTTCAGAACGTCGTGAGACAGTTCGGTCCCTATCTGATGTGGGCGCAGGAGATTTGAGGAGGGCTGTCCTTAGTACGAGAGGACCGGGATGGACGAACCTCTAGTGTACCAGTTGTCTCGCCAGAGGCAGTCGCTGGGTAGCTAAGTTCGGTCGGGATAAACGCTGAATGCATATAAGCGTGAAGCCCACTCCAAGATGAGATCTCCCAACCGCAAGGTAAGAAGACCTGTAGGAGACTACTACGTTGATAGGCTGGGTGTGTAAGGCCAGTAATGGCTTCAGCTAACCAGTACTAATCGGTCGTTCGGCTTGACCATCCGTCTTTATTGAAACACTAAAACGCACTTGCGAGGATTCCTGAAGTTTGTCGTGATTATCATCCCGGTGATTCTAGCGAGGGGGTCACACCCGTTCCCATCCCGAACACGGAAGTTAAGCCCCTCAGCGCCGATGGTACTGCCAGGGTAACTTGGTGGGAGAGTAGGTCATTGCCGGGATTCTAAAGCCTCGATGCTCTCGAGGCTTTTTCTTTATCAGGGGAAACCTTTGACTTACCTCCTGAAAAATACCTCCACCCGGTCGTAGCTTTTTGAACCTGTGGATCGGAGGCAAGATCAGAGGCAAGCAATGCAGCGAGAGGTTGGCCACTGGGATTTTGAAGGAAGCTGAAGTGGCGGGAAAGATTCAGAAGGCAGGCCAGGGACGCAACGGAACCCAACGGAGTTTCTTCGACGGAGTGCAAGGAGTTGGGTGAATGGCGGCCCAATAGTTGGAAGAATACAACAAGGAGCGCTCCGACGGGGCTCTGCAAGGAATGATCCCAGCGCCTTTGGCAGGCTTGGCCCCAGTTTCGCGCGGGTCAGCCGCACGAAAACCTGCCTCAAAAACGGGTCCGGCTTTCGTAAGCTGGCCACCTTTTCTGCCTTTGGCGACTCCAACTTTCTGCGAGGGGGGGAAATGGCTCTAAAGTGGCTTGTGGTATCAGCGCTGCTCTGGACCTCTGTGGGGGGTGTCGATTTGGGGGCGGAACGTAGTGAGTCCAACCTCCGCAATGAAGATCCGCCAATGCCTGTGCAGGAAATCATTCGGCAATTCTCGGCCAAAGAAACCGAGTTTCGCCGAGCCCTGGACAACTATACCTACCGCCAGACCGTGAGCATCGAAGTGCTGACGTTGGATGGAAGGAAAACCGGCCAGCGCTATTTCGTTATGTCGGACATTTTGTTCGACAACCGGAGAAGACGGATCGAGAAGGTCCTGAGGGCCCCCCAGAGTACCTTGCGCAGCATCCAACTGACTCAGGAGGACCTCGACGACATTCAGAATATTTTCCCCTTTGTGCTCACCACCTCCGACATCGGCAAATATAGCCTGACCTACCTGGGAAAGGAGTTGATCGACGAGATCGACACCTTCGCCTTCGAGGTCATTCCCAAGGTTATAGAGAGAAAAGAACGTTACTTCGAAGGCAAGATCTGGGTGGATGATGAGGACTTGCAGATCGTGAAAACTGACGGGAAAACAGTCTACCGCATCACCAAGAAGAACCGGAACCAACGTTTCCCCCGCTTCGAAACCTACCGGCAGAACATCGACGGCAAGTACTGGTTCCCGACCTGGACCCGGGCTGACGACGTGCTGGAATTTCCAACCCAGCGGATTCGGGTCAGAGAGATCGTCACCTACACGAACTACAAGCGCTTTGAAGCCGATGTGAAGATCACGGTGAGTGACGAAGTCCCCACCAATCAAACCGAGTGAACCGCGGCCCAGTCCCTCACCCGGGGAAGTGGCTGGAGAATCGCTGGCACAACTCCACAAACGTCTTTACCCCAAACCCAGTGGCTCCCGCCTGATAATACTTCCAGGCCTTGCCCGAGAGGAAGGGACCGGCGATATCCAAGTGGGCCCAGGATGACCCCGGGGGAACAAACTCCTGCAAGAAAAGACCCGCCGTGATGGCTCCAGCATGCGAGCCCCCCACGTTGTTGAGATCTGCATAGGGGGTCTTCAGAAGCTCCTTATACTCCTCTGGAAGGGGTAGCTCCCAAAACAGTTCGCCCCGACTCCTGCCACATTCAATGACTGCCTGGATCAGCTTGGAGTCGTTGCCCATGATTCCGGCGTAGCCTGGACCCAGAGCGCGCACCACGGAACCGGTCAGCGTCGCGATATCCACGACATGGGTAGCCTGCCACTCGCCAGCCCTTTCAAATCCATCAATCAGAACCAAGCGTCCTTCGGCGTCAGTGTTGTCCACCTGGACCGACTTGCCGTTCTTGGGGACAAAAATGTCACCCGGTCGCTGGGCATTGGCATCCGGCATGTTTTCCGCCGTGGGAATCACTCCCAGAACATTTATGGAAGGCCGTAATTGGGCGATGGCTTTCATAGCGTAAAGAACGGCTGCTCCCCCGGCCATGTCTCCCTTCATTTCCAACATCCTGTCGCCGGGTTTCAGTGAGATGCCACCCGTGTCGAAAGTAATCCCTTTGCCCACCAGGGCCAATCGGACCTTGGATTGGTGGGTTGGACGATACTCCAGACTGACAAGGCGCGGCGGATGGATGCTTCCTCTCCCGACGCAGACCAGTCCGGCGTGCCCTGCCCTCTTGAGGCCACTCTCATCGAGCACCAAGACCTGGAGTCCATGCTGCTGACCGATCTGGCGCGCCAAATCAGCCATCACCTCCGGGTAAACCGTGGATCCAGGCTCGTTGACCAGTTGACGGCTTTCGTTCACGCACTCGGAAATTAATAGGGTCCGGGAAAGATCTCGCCGGCATTCTCTCAGTTTTGAACGGTCCACCGAAAGCAGAATCCGAACCGAATCCCAAAAGCCGTCCTTTTCCTTTCTGTATTTGTCAAAACGATAGGCGCCCAGGCTGACTCCCTCAATCACCGTGCCAAAGAAACCGGGGGCATCCTTTCCGTTCAGCAGGAAAGTGACGTGGCCCAAGTCAAGGTCATGTGCCTGGTCCAAGGCCCGAGCCGCCAGGATTTTCACTTTCTCCGCAAGATCGTAAGGCTTCACCAGGGCCCCGTGTGTTGAACGAGGATATAGCGCGCATCCCCATTCGGGCAGGAACTGAAGTATTCCTTCTTGATCTTGCTTTCCTGGTAATCCTGCGAAAGCTTGCCGAGAAGTGATCTCAACTTTGCATCGGCAGATTGACTGAGCTCCAGTTTGTTATCCAACAGGAACACCAGTAAGTCTGCCTGCTTTTTTTCCAACGAGGTTGCTTTGGCTTCAATTTTCATAAACACCTCCCGGTAGAAATTTGGAACGTTCCCATTGTCGCTCACCATTATCAGCATCCACCTGCACAGCCGCAAACAAAATCGCCGGACGGCTCCGTACCGGATGGATCGCTCAGGCGGCAGGCTGAACCCGAAACGAGGGTTAATGGGTAAAGCTCCGATCAAGGGCACGACCTTCTTCGGGGCCAGTGTGAGCCCCTCAAAAGCGTCCTCAGAAATTCGCTGCCTTTCGAGGGAAATTTTGGTTATGATACTTGCATGCTTGGAAAACTTTTTTCAAAAGTCTCTGCAGTCGGGCTCATAGCCATTGCCGTCGCGTTCCTATACTCTCACCTCACACCCTCCTCCCACAGTGCGCAGGCTGAGGTAGTCGCGACGGTAGATTTTCTCCGGGATATTCAGCCCATCTTCCAGGAGTCCTGCATTTCCTGCCACGGCACCGAGCAACAGATGGCGGGGCTTCGGTTGGACTCCAGATCGCTGGCTCTTTCGGGAGGGCAGTCCGGCCGAGTGATAGAACCGGGCAATGCGGGTGAGAGTTTGCTTTTCCAGCGCGTAGCGGGTCTGGGTGAACAAGCCCGTATGCCCATGGGCGGGAAGCCCCTTGACCCGTCTTTGATCGAGCTGATCCGGGAGTGGATCAACCAGGGAGCCGACTGGCCGGATTCTCTCGCGGGAGCGAAGGCAGAGGTCGAGCAGCATTGGGCCTATCTATCCCCTTCCCGGCCGGCGCTGCCCAAAGTGAGGCGGCCAACCTGGGTCGCCAATCCCATCGACACCTTTGTTTTGGCTCGGTTGGAAGCGCAAGGCCTGTCTCCCTCTCCAGAGGCCGACCGAGTGACTTTGCTACGCCGTCTCAGCCTGGACCTGATTGGTTTGCCGCCAAGCATCGAGGAAGTGGATGCTTTTCTGGCAGACGGTAGTCCGAAGGCCTACCAGAAGCAGGTGGAGCGGCTTCTGGGGTCCCCGCACTATGGAGAGCGCTGGGGCCGCCATTGGTTGGATGCCGCCCGTTATGCCGACTCCGACGGTTTTGAAAAGGACCTGCCTCGGCTGGTCTGGTTCTACCGAGACTGGGTCATCCGCGCCCTGAACCGCGACCTGCCCTACGACCAATTCATCATCGAACAACTGGCCGGCGACATGCTCCCGGGAGCCACCCAGGACCAAGTCGTGGCCACCGGCTTCCTTCGGAACTCCATGATGAACTTGGAAGGGGGCATCGACCCGGAGCAGTTCCGCATGGAAGCGATGTTCGACCGCATGGAGGCCGTGGGTAAGAGCATTCTGGGCATCACCATCCAATGCGCCCAGTGTCATAACCACAAATATGACCCCTTGACCCAGGAGGAGTACTACCAGCTATTTGCTTTTCTGAATAACGCACACGAGGCCCAGATCACTGTCTATACCACTGAGGAGCAGAGCCAACGGGACGCCTTGCTGCAACAGATCCGAGAGATCGAGCATGAGCTACAGCAACGCTATCCCAACTGGCGAAAGCAGATGGATCAGTGGGAGCGTGGCCTGAAGAATGTCCCCTCTGAGTGGACGGTTGTTCGTCCTGAAGTGGAAGATTTTTCCACTGGGGGCCAACGGTATCTTCCCCTTGAGGATGGGTCTTTTCTGGCTCAGGGCGCTACCGGTCTCGAGCACCGGGTAGAAATGACGGCAAAGACGAACCTCCGTCATATCGCTGCCTTCCGACTGGAGTTGATGACCGATGCCGATCTCCCCCTGGGAGGGCCTGGGCGGTCGATCAACGGTACCTGCGCTCTGACGGAATTTGAAGTGGAGGCGGCTCCTGCAGACCATCCGGACCAGGTGCAGCCGGTCAAGATGGCCTCGGCTACTGCAGACATCGTTCCCGCTCTTCTTGAACTGTCCGCCCTTCGTGAGGACGGCAAGACTCGGGTCATCGGGCCGGTGGAATTCGCTATTGACGGTAAAGAGGAGACGGCCTGGGGTGTTGATACCGGAACAGTCCAGCGCAATCAGCCACGGAAAGCGGTGTTCAAGACTGAGCGGCCCACTGACCATCCCAACGGCACTCTCCTGACTTTTTATCTGAGCCAAAAACACGGGGGCGGTGACAGCAAAGGTACCAGGAACCGCAACCTGGGGCGCTTCCGGCTCTCGATAACCGGCTCGGCCACTGCCGAGGCCGACCCGCTGCCCAAGAAAGTTCGACAAGTCCTTTCCATTCCGCCTCGCCGGCGCACGCCCGACCAGATTCGAGAGGTGTTCAGCTATTGGCGGACCACTGTGCCTGAGTGGAGCCGGTTCAACAATCGGATCGAAAACTTGTGGCGCCAACACCCTGAAGGGACCACCCAGTTGGTGCTTCAGGAGCGCGAACAACCCCGACCCACGCACGTGCTGGCGCGGGGGGACTTTCTTCGGCCGGGCAAGCGCGTCAGTCCGGGCGTGCCGGCTTTTCTTCATCACCCGTCGAAAGAGAACCCAACCGATCGCCTCGCTTTCGCTCGATGGTTGGTCGACCGGAAGTCTCCGACGACTGCTCGGACTTTGGTCAACCGGGTCTGGCAGAGTTACTTTGGGACCGGCCTTGTCCGAAGCAGTGAAGACTTGGGGAAGCAAAGTGAAGCTCCTTCTCACCCGAAACTCCTGGATTGGCTTGCGGTCGAATTCATGGAGCGAGGATGGAGTTTGAAGGCCCTGCATCAACTCATCGTCACCTCGGCCACCTATCGCCAGTCATCGCAGGCGGCCCCTCAACGCTACCGTGAGGATCCTTATAACCGTCTTCTGGCCCGGGGGGCCAGGTTTCGAGTGGACGCCGAGGTCGTCCGAGATATTGCTCTTGCCGCCAGCGGTCTGCTCCGTCCCGAAATCGGTGGACCCAGCGTTTATTCGCCCGCACCGAAGTTTCTCTTTGTTCGGCCCGCCAGCTTCAGCACTAAGGTGTGGAACGAGGCCCAAGGATGGAATCGCTACCGACGCGCCATCTACACTTTCCGCTATCGTTCCGTCCCCTACCCAATGCTTCAGGCCTTTGACGCTCCGAGCGGAGAGTCTTCCTGTGTGCGGCGCCCTCTCTCCAACACCCCCTTGCAGGCTCTGACGACTCTCAACGAACCGGTCTTCTTGGAGGCTGCTCGCGCCTTGGCGTTGCGCACGCTGCGTGACGGAGGAAACAACCGGGAGCAACGTCTCAATTACGCCTTTCGACGTTGTCTGGCTCGGGAGCCAACCCAAGCTGAGATTGATCGGCTGCTCGGTTTTTTGGGTGAGCAGAAGCATCGTTTGGCCGATGGCTGGGTAAGCCCCTGGGACGTGTCTGGATACGATCCCGCTGAAGTCCCGCAACTACCGGACGGGACCACTCCGGTCCAGCTGGCCGCTTGGACGGCCGTGTCCCGTGTGCTGCTGAATCTCGATGAAACCATAAGCAAGGAATAAGGAAGAAACCATGAGCAATCTGGATCAACAAAACATTCCGGACCCCAACTGGATCTCTCGCCGCTGGTTTCTGGCGCAATGTGGCGTGGGTTTGGGATCAGTGGCACTCGGTCAACTGCTGGGAGAACCGGGCCTTGCCGCTGCCCGGCCGGGCCAGCGAGATCCGCTGGCTCCCAAAGCACCCCACTACGCGCCCAAAGCCAAGAACGTTATCTTTCTTTTCATGGCGGGGGCCCCCAGTCACCTGGAGCTTCTGGACTACAAGCCCCAACTGGCCAAGTTCGATGGGACACTGCCTCCCGCTGAGCTGCTCAAGGGCTACCGGGCTGCGTTCATCAACCCTCATTCTAAACTGCTGGGTCCCAAGTTCAAGTACAGCCGGAAAGGACGCTGCAACGCCGAGATCTCCGAGCTGTTGCCACACTTGGCCAATGTCGTCGATGAAATTGCCATTGTGAAGTCAATGACCACCGACGCCTTTAATCACGCCCCCGGTCAGATTCTGATGAATACGGGATCCCAGCAGTTCGGACGACCCAGCCTGGGGGCTTGGATCACTTACGGTCTGGGCAGTGAGTCTCAAGACTTACCTTCCTTCGTGGTTTTCAGTTCTGGTTCGAAGGGACCGAGTGGCGGCAATGCCTGCTGGGGAAGCGGCTTTCTGCCGACAGTCCACCAAGGAGTTCTATTCCGAAGCGCCGGCGAGCCCGTGCTCTATCTCTCCAACCCAAGAGGCATTGACTCCGGCTTGCAGAAGGCTTCTCTCGACACCGTTCGAGATCTGAACCGGATGCGATTGCAAAAAATCGGAGATCCCGAAATCGCGACTCGAATCAACTCTTTCGAGATGGCCTTTCGCATGCAAACCAGTGTTCCCGAGCTGATGGACATCTCTCGGGAGCCACGGTCTATCCTGGACCTCTATGGAGCCGAACCAGGAAAGTCATCTTTTGCCAACAATTGCTTGTTGGCCAGACGCTTGGTGGAAAGAGGGGTCCGTTTCGTTCAGCTCTTTCATGAATCCTGGGACCAGCATGCCAATCTATCCAAGAGCATTCAAAAAAACTGCCAGGATACCGATCAACCCTCGGCTGCTCTGATTCAAGATCTCAAGCAACGGGGACTGTTGGACGAAACTCTGGTCATCTGGGGAGGCGAGTTCGGTCGCACGCCCATGGTTCAGGGAACCGAAACCGACGGCAGGGACCACCATCCCAACGCCTTTGCCATGTGGCTGGCCGGCGGCGGCATCCGGCCGGGTACCACTTTGGGAGAAACGGACGATCTGGGATTTAATGTGGTGAAAGACAAGGTCCACGTGCACGACCTCCATGCCACCATGCTGCATTTGCTCGGGTTTGACCACACCAAGCTGACCCATCGTTTTCAGGGAAGAGACTTCCGCTTGACGGACGTGCACGGAAACATCGTGAAGCAACTCCTGGCCTAAGCGTATCGATTCCAAAATAACATAGCAGTGGAAAGGATTGTAGTGTAAGCGCCTTGGATACCCTTGAGAGGAAGCTTGTCACTTGCCCTTTGTCAGCCGCCGCGCCCCGTTGAGGCTGGGGCCCTAGCGAGATTGAAAGGTTCACCAGGCTCTCGCAGTTGAGGAGCGAATCTGCGGGGCGTGTGCAGCGGGCTTCGATGCTATTGCGGTATCACGCGGGAGATACGGTTTGGGAGATCGCCAGAGCCCTGCAGACCAACCGGCCAGAAGTGGAGCGGCGCCGGGGCCAGGCCTTGGAACTGGGCGCGGCCCCGGCGTTGGTCGATTTGCCGGGTCGTGGCCGCCCCCCCGGCGATGACAGCCGAAGCGCGAGCCCGGGTGGTTTCGCTGGCCTGCCGGAAACCGAAGGACCGGGGCTGTGCCCAGCAACTGTGGACGATAAGATTACTGGCGCAGCATGCCCGGAATCATTGCGAAAGGGCCGGTCATCCGAGTCTGGGGAAACTGGAGTGCGGAACGGTCTCCAAAATTCTGCGCGCCAACCGGGTGCATCCCCACAAGGTTCGTTACTATCTGGAGCGGCGCGACCCCGATTTTGACACCAAGAGGGTGCAGGTGCTGCATGTCTACAAGCAGGTCGAGATCTGGCGCGAGCCAGGCATGGCGCCGCCGGACCTGGTGGCCGTGCTCTCCTGCGATGAGAAGCCGGGCATTCAAGCCATTGAGAATACCACTCCGGATCTGCCGCCGGCAGCAGGAAAACACCCCGCCGTAGGGCGCGACTCCGAGTACATCCGACAAGGAACGTTGTCTCTGCTGGCTGGCATCGACCTGCTGTCGGGCGAAGTCCTGGGACTGGTGGGCACGAAGCATCGCAGCGCGGAGTTCATTGAGTTTCTGAAACTGGCCGGCGCCCATTACCCGGCTGGGGCACGGACCCGTCTGGTGCTCGACAACCACTCCGCACACCTTTCCAAACAGAGGCGGGCTTTCCTGGAGAGGTTGCCGAACCGTTTTGAATTCATCCGCACCCCCAAACACGGCTCCTGGCTCAACCTGATCGAATCGTTCTTCGGCAAAATGACCAAGACCCTGCTGCGCGGCATTCGGGTGGCTTCCGCCGAGGAGTTGAGGACACGCATCGAACTCTACCGGCAAGAGGTCAATGAGAGGCCCGTGGGCTTCCGTTGGAAATACAAACTGGAGACCCTATCCTTGATCTAGTTGCTGATATGTTATTGGGGAATCATTACACTAAGCTAGTAAGAGATGCAGCTATCACCCAAGAAGGCCACAAATTCAGCCTCGCAATCGTTGTTAATTATGCTGTATCGGAAGAATATGCAAGGGAACTTGGAGATAACTTCGTCCGCCTCACGAAGACCTTGGGGCCTGATGATCGACCTAGTAAAGAGATTGGCCAGGGGAAATATGATTACCTTGTGGGGGTATATCGGTCAAATGAACAAGAAGTTGTTCTTGGCGCGAAGGATCGCAATGCTAGACGGATCACATGGTGAACGAAAATCTTTATTCGATGAGGAAACAGAGCACCCGCAAGCGCTATGGGGACGCACTCGTACCGATTAGTGCTGACTGGGGCTATAGAGAGTGACTGGAACTGTGCGGCAATCTTCATCGAACGAGCCGTTGTACGTTTGAGGATATCCAAACGAACGAAAGACGCCAAGTTCGGACACAAAAAAGGCCGTCTGTCGTTCTGCCTTGAGGGAGAATCAGACAGGCGGCCCCTTACTGAAAACGCTTCGACCTTTACGGGGCCAGAATCTTAAAGGGAAGTGGCAGCATCACAGAGGGCGGTTTGGTTTGCGAGTAACTCCATCTTTGCCCACGACCAAAAAACTTTCGGAAGCTGATTCGTATCACGATACAACTTAAACATGCTCAGGACGTTCCGCCACCGAGGCTTGAAGTGGCTCTTCAAGCATGGCGACAAGAGCAAGCTAAGGGCAGATCAAGTAGAACGGATTGAAGAGATCCTGTCTCGTCTTGATGTTGCTATCAACGCGAAGGACCTGGACACCCCACGCTACCGCCTGCACCCGCTCAAGGGCAATATGCAGGGCTTCTGGAGCGTTCGGGTTTCTGCCAACTGGCGGATAGTGTTCCGCTTCGAGGATGGCGACGCCTGCGATGTGGACCTGATCGATTATCACTGAGAGCCAAGGAGCATGCAATATGCCTATGAAGAACCCACCCCACCCCGGACGGGGACTCAAGCAAGACTGTGCAGAGGCAGGGCTCAGCATCACGGAGGCGGCCAGAAAGCTCGGCGTGGCCCGTGTTACCTTCTCCCGCGTGCTGAACGGCAAGGCGGGCATCTCGCCTAAGATGGCATTAAAGCTCGAAGCAGCCGGATGGTCGAACGCCGATTTCTGGATGCGTCTTCAGGCGGCTTACGACTTGGCGCAAGTGCGGCTGCGCAGAGAGCAGGAAGCCGCTTAATTCAATCTCATACCTTGTCACCGGACCAAGCTGATTGGCACTTGTGCAGTTCATGTCTCATAAGACCCCTTCCCATCCCTAGTCTGTCTTCTCCTATAACGGGTGTTTTCCCTTCACTTTTGCCATTGGAGCGCTACAATAGCCTGCCTGTGGCTGTTGGAACAACGGGTGCTCCATCTTTTTCCCAGTAGCTGTTTGGGTGGATGAAAATACGGCGTCGGTCCTGCCTGGCTGAAATACAAACATGGAAATCTCCAAGACTTACGATCCCCAATCGGTTGAGACACGCTGGATGGAGTTTTGGGAAAGGGAACGTCTTTTTGTAGCCGATGTTCAATCCGAACAGCCCTCCTTCGTGATTGTCATTCCCCCTCCCAATGTGACGGGTTCTCTTCACATGGGGCATATGTTGGTCTACACGCTGCATGACATCGTCGTTCGCTGGCGAAGGATGCAAGGATACAACACCCTATGGCTTCCGGGGACTGACCACGCAGGAATTGCAACCCAAAACGTGGTGGAACGCCAACTCGAAGCCGAGGGTACGACTCGGCAGGAATTGGGGCGGGTGGCCTTCGAGCAGCGGGTTTGGGAGTGGAAGGAAAGAAGTGGCAATACCATTTTAAAACAGCTTCGCCGGTTGGGAGGTTCCTGCGACTGGACGCGCGAAAGGTTTACGCTTGATGAAGGCTTATCCAGGGCGGTGAGGGAAGTCTTTGTACGACTTTATGAGGAAGGGCTCATCTACCGAGGCAAGCGGCTGATTAACTGGTGCGTCCGTTGTCGGACGGCGCTTTCCGATCTCGAGGTCAAGGCAGAGCCGACCCAGGGGAAGTTGTACTATCTTCGCTACCCGGTAGCAGGCCGGGCTGATCCACTCACGGTGGCGACCACGCGACCGGAGACCCTGTTGGGAGACACGGCAGTGGCTTTCAACCCACAAGACCGGCGTTATCCGGGGTTGGCCGGCGAGACGGTTCGGTTGCCGTTGGTCGATCGGGAGATTCCGGTCATTGGCGATCACTTTGTTGATCCGAGTTTCGGAACGGGATTGGTTAAGGTGACGCCGGCTCACGATCCCAACGATTTCGAAATCGGATTGCGCCACGACCTGCAGCAAATTTCCGTGCTGGATGAAGATGGTCACATGACCGATTCAGCGGGGAAATTCCGGGGATTGGACCGCTTTGCCTGCCGTAGTGCCGTCGTGAAGGAACTCGACCGGCTGGGTTTATTGGAAAAAGTGGAGAACCATCTCCACAGTGTGGGGCAGTGCGACCGCTGTAAAGGAGTGGTGGAACCTCTTCTGTCAACCCAGTGGTTTGTGAAGACCAAACCCCTGGCCGAGCCCGCTATCCGTGCCGTCGAGGAGGGCCGCGTCCGCTTTGTTCCGGAGAATTGGTCTAAGACCTACTTCGAGTGGATGCGTAACATCAAGGACTGGTGTATTTCTCGACAGTTGTGGTGGGGACACCGCGTTCCAGCCTGGTACTGCCGTCACTGCGGACAAGTCAATGTCGCTCATCTGGAACCCCAGCAGTGTGCTCATTGCGTTCACTCGGAGTTGACGCCGGAGACAGATGTTTTGGATACCTGGTTCAGCTCCGGCCTGTGGCCATTTTCTACCCTGGGTTGGCCGGAAGAAACGCAAGACCTGAAAAAGTTCTACCCGACCTCTGTCCTTATTACCGGGTTTGACATCATCTTCTTCTGGGTGGCCCGCATGATTATGGCCGGGCTCAAGTTTGCAGGAGACGTTCCTTTTCGCACCGTCTATATCAACAGCCTGGTGCGGGATGCGGAAGGGAAGAAGATGAGTAAGTCTAAAGGAAATGTGGTCGACCCTCTGGACCTCATGGAGCAACACGGAACGGATGCTGTTCGCTTTACGCTGGCCATTATGGCGGCGCCGGGCACAGACATAAGCCTCTCTGAGGAAAAAATTCTCAGTCATCGAGCCTTTGCCAACAAGATTTGGAATGCTTTTCGCCTGGTTACCCTGCACCGGGAGAGCATTCAAGCCCAACTTCCGCAAGACTTCGATGCCAGTGCAGAGATTGTTGGGCTTTGCCGGAGGAAAACGGAACTGTCGCTGGTGGATCGGTGGATTCTCTCGAGGTTGACGAACGTCACACGGCAGGTCAACGCGGGTTTGGAAGCCTTTCGGTTTCATGAATCCAGCCACACCATTTACCACTTCTTCTGGGGCGAACTCTGTGATTGGTATATCGAGTTTTTCAAGCCCAAGATTGTCGCTGAGGAAAAGCAATCGGAGGACAGCCTCTCATATCAGGTGTTGCGGGTGGTGTTTGACCAGGCGCTTAAGCTGATGCATCCCTTCATGCCGTTTATCACCGAGGAGATTTGGCAGCGGTTGCCCCATAAGGGACTGTCAATCTCCACTCAACGGTATCCCGAGGGTCAGGCGGAATTGCTTGACACGACGGCTGAGACCCATGTAGGGATCTTGCAGGATGTCATTACCAAGATCCGGAACCTGAGGGCCGAGATCAACCTTGATCCCGGGCGCAGGATCCCGGTTCATCTTGCCAGTACCGAACCGGAAGTGCGCTCGCTCTTGCTGGAAAGCGAGCCTTATATCCTCAATTTGGCCCGCTGCGATCGGGTCGAGGTGATGGCCACCATTGGCAAGGAAGATCATTCGGCTCGCTCGGTGGCTTCCGGAGTCGATGTGGAGATACCGCTGGCTGGACTGATCGATCTCAAGTTGGAAAAGGGACGGATCGAAAGGGAGATCTACAAGTTGGAAAGGGAAATGATTCCTGTCCGGCAGCGCCTGCAAAACCAGGCGTTCATGGCCAATGCGCCAGAGAACGTCGTCAAACTGAATCAAGATCGACTCATCGAATTCCAGGAAAAACTGGGCAAGTTGAGAGAGTATCGGAATCAACTGTAGGCAGCCCGAGCACGGGTCGAAAGGATGGTCGAGGCACTCGGTTTCTGCCGCCTCGTTCCCGCCATGTTAGAGCTGGATCCTCAAAGGCTGACACCAATCATTTCTCAAGCATTGGCAGAGGACCGTGGACCGGGTGATCTGACCACCGAACTCACCGTTGATCGATCCTTGGTAGCTCGAGGAGACTTTCTGGCCAAAGCCGAATTGGTGCTGGCGGGGTGGCCTGCGGTGGTTGAGACCTTTCGGATCTTGTCGGACAAGGTATCCTCACAGGTGTTCTTTGGAGAAGGTGATTGGGTGGCTGATGGAACGGTGCTGGGAATCGTGCGCGGGCCGGCTTCCTCGCTGCTCAGCGGCGAAAGGGTGGCCCTCAACTTCCTCCAGCGGCTTTGCGGCATTGCGACCCTGACCCGGCAGATGGTTCAGGCGGTGGAAGGTACCGGGGTTGCCATCCTGGACACTCGCAAAACGACACCGGGACTTCGTCTTCTGGAAAAGTATGCCGTAGGGATGGGTGGAGGAAGGAGTCACCGTTTCGGCCTGTATGATGGGATTCTGATCAAAGAGAACCACATCCGAGCCGCGGGCGGAATCGAGCAGGCTGTCAGAAAAGCTCGCGCCGGGAAGGGACACCTGCACAAGATTGAGGTGGAAGTCTCCAACAGGCAAGAATTGGAGCAAGCATTGAAAATCGGTGTGGAGGTGATTCTGTTGGACAACATGACCCCCGGCGAAGTGCGAGAGTGCGTGGCGAGGGTTCAAGGGCGGTCTGTTTTGGAGGTCTCGGGCGGTATTGATTTACAGAATATCCGTGACTACGCCTGCAGCGGGGTTGACTTCATTTCAGTCGGCGCTCTGACGCATTCTGTGAAAGCGGCAGATATCAGCTTGGAGTTGGAACTGCAGACGGAGGCTTGATCCGGCTGGCGCGCTGCGGAACGACCTTGCGCTCAGGTTGGACCCAAGCCGAGGCCTGCCTCCGGATCTTGACAAATCATGACCACTCGTTCCACGGGCAGTAAATCCGCACAGCCGATGAACGATTGCCGATCCAGCGATCTGCGGCTCGATCGGCTCATCAACCTCCTGCTCGATCAAGGGCAAGCATTTCGGTCCCAACGAGAGCTTGCCGGCTCGTTGGATATTTCTCCAACCGAACTGTCGACACTTTTGGCACGGCTCCAGGCAGAAGGTTTGCCACTGGAGGTGCTCTCGGGCCAATGGGTGCGGCTCAAAGAGGCGCCGGATTTGCTGCTCGCTTCCCTGGTTCGACCTCATCTTTCCGCAACCCGCCTAGACTGGCAGTTCCACCATTTCTTCAGCGTAGGTTCCACCAACGACACTGCCCGTGGACTCGCGGTCGCCGGGGCGCCCGAGGGGACGGTCGTGGTCGCTGAGGAACAAACCCGAGGTCGAGGTCGTCTGGGAAGATCCTGGGTGTCCCAGAAGGGGAAAGACATCACGCTTTCCCTGGTTCTGCGCCCAGTCATCGACCCGTCTCAGGCGCCCGGTTTGAACCTGATGGTGGGGCTTGCGGCCAGTGAGTCCATTCGGGAGGTTGCCTGTATCCCGACGGACCTCAAATGGCCGAACGATGTGCTCACTCGGGGCAAAAAGTGCTGCGGTGTGCTGACGGAAATGAGTGCCGATCCCGGAAAGGTCCATTTCATCGTCGTAGGGGTTGGAATCAACGTGAACGGAGGCGCCCTTCCGGAAGCAATAGCCGACCGAGCTTCCACCCTGGTGCGAGAGACGGGTTGTCCGCTGCCGAGAGCTCGACTGGTCGGGGCCTTCTTGAATCACTTGGAAGATGGGTACTTGAGTTTCTTGAAGAATGGTCTTCAGCCTCTGATTGAGCGCTGGACGGAAAACTCTTCCTCTGTCCGGGGTCGGAAGGTCGTGGTGGCGCAGCCAAGTCGTTCCTTTTCGGGCACCACGACGGGGTTGGGTAAACAAGGGGACCTCTTGGTCATGCAGGAAAATGGAACTCTGGAAGAAGTTCTCGCCGGGGATGTTGTGCAATGGTAATTCAGCGTAGGCAGGCAGGACAGGACCGAGGAAAACGAACCATGCTGCTCGTGATCGACATTGGCAATACCAATACGGTGCTGGGAATTTACGATGGCCCAAAGCTTCAAGGAGACTGGCGTCTGGAAACGAAGGAGCGGCAATCCGCTGATGAGTATGGCATTTTGACCAGAAATCTCTTTAGTTTGGCGGGTATTGAGTTCACCCGAATCTCAAGTATCATCATTGCTTCCGTGGTCCCACCGCTCAACACGGTGCTGGAACAGATGTCTCTGAAGTATTTCAAAATCGCTCCGCTGTTTGTTGAGCCAGGCATCAAAACCGGAATGCCAATCCTTTACGATCCTCCCTCGGACGTCGGCGCCGATAGAATTGCCAACGCAGTGGCGGCTTTTCATTGTTACGGAGGACCTTGCATCGTGGTTGACTTCGGGACGGCCACCACCTTTGACGCGATTTCTGGGAAGGGGGAGTATCTGGGAGGAGTCATCAGTCCTGGACAGGTGGTTGCAGCCGAAGCCCTGTTCTCAAGAACAGCCAGGCTTCCCAGGGTCGAGGTCAAGCCGGCGGTCAAAGTGATTGGCGCCTCGACAGTGGCCAGTATTCAGTCGGGTCTCTATCATGGGTATATCGGTTTGGTTGATGGCGTCCTACAGGGGATGATTCGAGAGCTGGGCCCCGGAACCACCGTGGTTGCCACCGGAGGGCAAGCCGCTCTGATTGGCTCGGGCATCCGTCGTATTCAACACATCGATCCCCACTTGACCCTGGAGGGACTTCGTCTCATCCACGAGAGAAATATGCCTCGGGGAAGTATCTAGCCTTTTGGGTGTCGAGTGGACCCACGGCATGGATAACTATTTCAACTACTTTACTGAGATTGAAGAGCACTTCCAGAAGCGACGTGGTCAAGTCCGCCCCCTCTCTCCGCTCGACTGGTCTTTGATCGAATCGTTGAGAGATGCCGGAGTTCCTTTGGCAGTGGTGCTGCGTGGCGTGGATCAAGCTTTCGACAAGCGCTCCAAGAGGCGAAGGACATTTGGGCAAGTGAACAGCCTCTCATACTGTACTCAGACGATCCTCGCAGAGCATGAGCGTTACCAGGAAAGTCACGCAGGAGGAGATAGTTCCCTGAACCAGGCCGGCAGCGAACCTTTGGACCAGCAGCATTTGATCGATTTGCTTGATAAAGCGCGCCGGGAGCTGGAGGTCTTCCTCGGAGGTCCCGCTATTTCCCGGTTGCCGGTATTGAAAAAGGTGATTGAGGACATCTTAAGTTCGCTGGGCAAGATCGTGCTCGAAGTCAGGGAATCGAAGCCTTTGGATTATGAGGCGCTGGAACTGAAGCTCAATACGTTCGAAGAGAGAATTCTGGCCGCAATCCTCTCGGGAATCAGTGAGGAGTCTCTCCTAGAGGCTCAGAAAGAGATCAAGCGGGAGATCAGCCAACACAAACGGGGCTTGAGGGCTGAGCATATTGCGATGCTGGAAAGAAAGATGATGCGTAAGAAGTTCCTCGAGTCCTTCCGTATTCCTCGCCTGAGCTTGTTCTACCTTCCGCTCAATTGACGTACCTGTTGCCTGTCGGTTTGACTCAACAACATCTTTTTGCCCGATCCGAGGTTGTTTTCCCGGCTTAGCCACCCAGCCATGGATACGTTTCAGGTCAAGGTCGAGCGCATGATTCCCGGTGGCAAGGGGATTGCCTTTTTAGACAAAAGGGCGATCTTTGTTCCGCTGGTTGTCCCTGGAGACCGAGTCCGGGTTAAACAAGCGGTAGACCGAGGGAGTTATCTGGAGGTCCTTGGGAGCGAGCTGGTTGCAGCCTCGCCCGACCGCCGACAGCCACCCTGCCAATACTTTGGTCGCTGCGGGGGATGTGATTTCCAGCAGATGAATGACCGGAGACAGCTCGACAGCAAGGCGGAAATTCTGGCCGATGCGCTCCTGCACGTCGGTAAGATTCACGGCGCTGACACCCGGATTGGCCGGATTCCCTCTCCTTCTTCAGCCTACCGAAATCGCTTGCAGCTAAAGGTGTTGCGTCAAAACGGAAGGGTGTCCTGGGGATTTTTTGAGCGTGCCTCGCACCGGGTGATTGAGGTTGATCGTTGCTGGATCGCCATGGACTCTCTCTGGTCGATACTTCCCGAACTCAAAGTCTTTTTGGAGCGCTCGCCGTTGACTTTGGACTTCCTGACTGAAGTAGAAATCTTCCAGGGAGACGGCCGGGAGACTTTGATTGACCTGAAAGTAAAACCGGACGCCACAAGCCTCCCTCTCCTTAAAAGAGATCTGCTGGCCAGTCCGTTCGATTGGGGAAGCCGGAGGGTGAGCCTTTATCTCTCTCGCTCACAGAAGCGCACTCTACGGGTGCTGGGACCCGGCTATGTGCACAAGACGGTAGGAGGCTGGAAATACCGAATTAGCCGGGGATCCTTCTTTCAGGTGAACGATTTCATGCTGGAGACCTTGAGGGAAAGGGCGACGCAGGGGTTGGGAGGGGTCCGGGCATTGGATCTCTACTGTGGTGTCGGGTTCTTCACCCTATCGCTGGCTGCGAAGTTCAACCAGGTATTGGCAGTGGATCAAAACCCTTCCGCGATCCTGGACTTTGAAAAGAACGTGCGCGACAACGGGTTCCGCAATTGTCGCGTCTTCCATAGAGAACTCGACACTTTTCTTCGGGTGCGGCGACGAGAATTGGAGGGCGCCGACCTGGTCCTGCTGGATCCGCCGCGAAGTGGAGTGCCCAAGCCAACCGTTCGCAAGGTTGCTGACCTCAAGGCTTCCAAAGTGGTTTATGTTTCCTGCGATCCGTCTACCCTAGCGAGAGATCTCGCCATTTTTTTGGGTCAGGGTTACGCCGTGGAGTCCTTGGAGGTTTTGGACTTGTTCCCTCAAAGCCACCATCTGGAAACCATCGCAAAGCTGAAAAAAAGGGGCTAACCGACGGGTAGTGAGAGAGAAGGGCGCAGCCGCCCGAGGAATCCGGGTGACGTCTGAACGAACAAATCGTGGGGAAAGGCCCCCGGTGAGGTGTCAGGTGGTCAAGGAAGTTGCTACCTGTGATGAACGGGAGCCGTGCCAACCCACAGCAACCGCCCGGCTGCCTGTCGGCTTCTTCCACCTCATCGACGTTTGAAATCGAAGTGGTGTGAAGTGCAATGACCAAGCGCCATTGGCGGGTTCTGCTTGCCGGCCCGGGCTGAAGTGTCTCCCGGCAGGTGGTCGTCGCGCTGCCCACCGAAAGCACATAAGCTACGAAGTTGGAGAATAGAATGTTGCTGGTGTGACGGTCTCAATTGTGGTGGAATCCCGTCGGATAGCGACGCGTTGATCTTCCACATGGGTTGTATTGACATACGTAATACATGAAATAGGAGTGTCCCCTGTGCGTACCCGAACGGTTCGGCTCGACGAAGCCGACGAAGCGACATTGGACGCCTTGCGGAAGCGCACTGGCCTGTCGATCTCGGAGGTGCTCAAGCGCGGCCTTGAGGCCTACGCGGCCTCTGCGCACAACGAGGCGGCCCAGACGCCGTACGAGGTCTTCCGCCGTCTCGATCTGGGGCCAGGTGGTTACGCCGTTGCGCAGGCCAAGCACGCGAAGGCCGCCGTTGCCGAAGCAATCCGAAAGAAGCACGGCCGATGATCCTGGTTGACACAGGCCCGTTGGTAGCGCTTTTTGATCCCGTCGACGGCGCCCACAGGAGGTGCGTCAAGGTGCTCAAGACAATCAAGGAGCCGATCGCCACGACCGTCCCGGTTTTGACCGAGGCGTTTTACTTGTTGCAATCAACGAGTGTTGGAGCTCGGCGCCTCATGGACTTCGTGGCTGAAGGCGGCCTTGAGGTCCTGTTTCTCGGTAATCGGGATCTCATGCGTGCTTTTGATCTCATGGTTCAGTACGCCGACGCGCCAATGGACCTCGCCGATGCCTGAGTCGGAAAGCACCGCGATGAAGCTGCATTACTATCCCGAAACCGACAGCCTGTATGTCGAATTCAAAGCCGGGCCGGGAGCCGATACGCGCGAAGTCGCGGACGGGCTCAATGTCGATCTCGACGCCAACGGAGATGTCGTGGGTTTTGGCATCGATCATGCTTCCAAACGCCTCGACCTTTCCACGCTGGAGACGGAAGGGTTATCCGTGCGGGCTTATAAGGTTGGCTGACCAATGGCAGCCGGTGCTCGGGATCCTTCAGATGAGTGATGCCAACATGGTGAAGCTCATTTAAGTATCGCCGGATCCGCAGCTACTGCAAGGGCAAATCTCGCGTAAATAGGCATAGGAATAGATCCCTTCGGCATGCCCGTCATTCCAGCGGAACTGGATGGCATATCGGCCGATTGGACTGGCTCCCGTCACGGCGATAGGCCCCTTGCCCAGGATCGGAAAGGGATCGGGTTCCGTTTTGACCTCTGGAGGGGTGTCCCAGCACATGGCGCATGGGCACCGCCGGCGCAGGTGAGCATAGGAATAGGTGGCGGCATGACCATCATTCCAGGTGATGGCCACGCCCCCGGGCGCTGAGAGTTTGATTGTGGTTGGAACCCTCTCTTCTTTCGGGACCATCTCCGGTCGGCCTCCTGCCTGAAGTGTGACTGCCCTGGGTGATCAGGGTTGACGGTCAGGCCTCAATCGTTGGCCCTTGAACCGCCCGATGATTGGCGATACTGACCTGTGCGGCCACGGCACTGGCCATAGACTGAAAGGATTCACGGCATGACGTCTGGCCCAGAACGGTTGGATCGCCACTGTCGCTTCGGAGCCGTATCTCGCTGCTCAGCGGGATTTCACCCAGAAAAGGAAAGCCCATCTCACGGCTGGCTTCTCGAGCGCCGCCGTGGCCGAAGATATCATCTCGCTGGCCGCAGTGGCCGCAAGTATAGAAACTCATGTTTTCCACGACGCCCAGGATGGGCGTTTTCAGCTTTCTGAACATCGCAATGGCTTTCGAGGCGACTCTCAGCGCCAAGTCCTGAGGGGTGGAGACGATGACGGCGCCCGTCAATGGAATGGTCTGACAAAGACTGAGCTGTATGTCGCCGGTGCCGGGGGGCAAGTCGATCACCAGATAATCGAGATCGCCCCATTCCACCTCGCCCAAGAACTGCTGAATCATCTTGTGCAACATCGGGCCTCGCCAGATGACGGCTTCATCTTTGGGAAGAAAATAGCCCATGGAAATCATCTTGACGTTGTGAACAACCGGGGGGGTGATCCGATTTCCAATGACTTGAGGCGCCTGCGAGGCACCCATCAGGGTAGGGATACTGGGTCCGTAGACGTCGGCGTCCATCAGTCCCACGCGGGCCCCGCAATCCATCAGGGCAGCGGCCAAATTGGCGGCCACCGTCGATTTTCCAACGCCGCCTTTTCCACTGGCCACGGCGATGGTGTTGCTCACCCCCGGTATGAGGGATCTCGTTTGGGAACCCTGCTGGCGCGTCACCTTGAAGCCCATTTGGACTGAGACCGCGCTGACGCCGGCGAGCGCTCCAACGGCTCGTTCGGCTTCGGCTTTGATCTGATCCTTGACGGGGCAGGGCCGGGTTCGTCAACTGAATGGTGAAAGCAACCTTCGGCCCCTTGATGATTAGGTCCCTGACAAAATTAAGCGTGACGATGTCCTCTTGTAAATCGGGATCGTGTATGCGCTTGAGGACTTGAAGCACTTGTTGCTCGCTGATACCGCTACCTTTCTCAAATAATGCCATTTCATCCCTTTCATCGGCCATCCTGGAGGAGTGTGCTAGAGCTCCAAGGTTGCCGACTTGCTTTCATAATCAACTTGATAGGGGCCACTGGGAACGACCTGTGGCTTGTTGCGATTCTCTCACGATCACTGCGGGGATATATCAGGGAATCTCTGATTAAGTCTGTTTTTAAAAGATTCCTGCAATGAGGTTGTTGGCGCCACTGTGTCCTGACGATCATCCATTTTAGAGTGCTTTTATCCTGATTTCCTGCCGGGACACAATCTTCTTGTGTGTGCCGGCCAGATCAGAAAAACCGGGTTGATGCATCGTGAATACTTCTCCCGGTTTCTTTCCAGTATTATACCTTCCAGAAAAATTTAATCAGAGAATCCTTAGATGACTTGACCAAGGTCAGACCAATGTTTTTGGCTCGACGGCATAAACTTGGCAAGAAAAACCGAGGAAGCAGGCCGCTTGACCGCTCAGCATCAAGCGGTTCTCATCATCGGAGGGCACGGCGGGGCGGTGAAAGCGGCCTCAAGAGGCGCCAGGCTGGCCAGGAGTGTCTCGTTGCTTTCTGTAATTTTCCCGGCAAGAGGGACTTTTGGGGTCATCGGTATTGGGTGAAGAGGAACCTGAGCGGGTCAGGCGCAGGGAGGGGATAGGGCGAGTGCGGTCTGACTCCCTCGCCGCGCGGTTTTTCCCTCCCTGTCCTGGCGGCGCTGCCAATTCCACCTGAGCCGGCAGGCTCAGCGCTTGGCTGGTCGGATCCAACAATGGGACTCTATCGCCCGGCAACCGGGCCGCCTGACCACTGCTCGTCCCCTGAGCAATCAGCAAGATGCCGTGCAGATGGTGGTCATAACGAGACTCTCCAGGCCATCGGATCTCGTCCTGCAGTGCAAGAATGATGGTTTCTACATCCGGCGGGGTGAGCTTTTTTCTACCAGCAAGATAACCAATCTTGCTGATAGGGGTAAATAATTATGACGCTGTGTTTCAGTCATTGTGTTACAAGCCTCTTTGTGCGACTCTTGACCCCAAATTCGGGTAAAAAGAAATGACCGTTATGAGGCAATCCCGAACCAGCCGTCTCGTTTTATTGGTGGCAATAACCATGCCAGGTTTTTTCCTGGGGTGGATGTGCGGCTGCCAGCCGCCGAAGCGCTCAACGCCCTTCCTGCAGGCTGCCCGGGAGACTGCGGTCGAGCGCCAGCGGCGCGTCATCTTCAACAACGACGGCGACGACCTGTGGCATATCCCTGTTCCAGCCACCAAAGAGGGGTTCCTGTCCGTTCGAACCGACCATGTGGCTGACACCATGGTGGACAGCCTGTTTTATTTTTCTCGCAGGCCGATCAGTCCTCTCTACACCGGAACGGTGGAGAGCGAACCCGTGGCCAGCCGATTGAAGGAACTGAGCCAACAAGGCGCCGATGATCTCAAGCTGGTGATCGATGCCTGCCGAAAGCAGGGTATCGAAGTCTTCTGGTCGATGCGGATGAATGACATTCACGACAATGCCAAGGACGAGGCCGAGATTGCTCAATGGAAAAAGGATCACCGGCGCCTGTTGATGGGCCGGCCTGAAGACAAAAAACGCTACCCGCCCACCGATCCGCGCCACATCTGGACTTTCGTTGACTACGCTCATCCGGAGGTTCGCGACCTCATGGTTGAGACCTTCAGGGCAGTGTTGGACGGTTACGACGTGGATGGTGTCGACCTGGACTTCCTGCGTCATCCCGCCTTTTTTCAGGAAACTCGCCTCCTCCAACCGGCGACCCAGCCACACCTCGAAATGATGACCGATCTGGTTGGCCGGATCCGTAAGGAGGTGCTGGCCGCCAGCAATCGCAAAAGCAAGGCGATTCTCATGAGCGTCCGGATTCTTCCCACCCTGGATCAGAATCGACATTTCGGTTTCGACATCCAGCGCTGGGTCGAACAGGGCTATGTGGACCTGATTGTTGTTGGAGGTGGGTACGACCCCTTCACCATGCCGGCCAAAGACATGATTGACCGGGGGCACGATTGGGGGGTTCCGGTATACGTTTGTTTGAGCTCTTCGGGATTTGTCCACGCGATCGCCGGCGGTCGCTTCTTTTCGACCGATGCTTCTCAGTGGAGTCGGTCGCAGCCGGATGCCAGCGACCGGGTCGCCCTTCAGGGCTGGCGGGCTGCCGCCGCCAATGCCTGGCATGCGGGGGCGGACGGCATCATGACTTTCAACCTGTTTCCCAAACACGCAGGCAGTAGAGCCACTGAAATGGCCCGTCGGGTATGGAGTGAAATTGGGGATCCTGAAGGACTCGCCTGCAAGGACAAGCTCTACGTTGTAGAGAATCTCGAAAGCATGAATGCTGGCTTCATGGTGGGCTCGGTGCCGGTGGAAGGGCGCCTGCCGATCGAGGTCAAGCCAGGGTCCACGGTGCAACGTGTTCTACCGGTCGCCGATGACTTGGCGGGCGCCAGAGACCGTGTTGAATTCCTCAAGCTGCGAATGAAGCTAACGGGTCTGAGAGCCGGTGACGCCGTCACGGTCCATATCAATGAAGAAAAGTTGAGCCTGGACCGTACGGACCCTGACTGGATGGCCGGTGAGGTCCCGGCTCGGGTGATGCGGCAAGGACAAAACTTTCTGACGGTCCGGCTGGCGGCCGCTGCATCGCCATCGCTGATGCTCAGCGCCATTGAGATGGAGGTGAAGTATCAACGCTGACAGCATCAGGGTTGACAGGTTTCGGGTGGTGTTTTGGGAAGAAGGGGATTCACAGATATTCGGCGGAGCATCACTCCAAAAGTGTCAGCCGCCGAAGTCTCCTCTGGAATTCAAGGAAGTCTGATGAAGGAGTTGGTGCGATGAGCAGAGCGTCCGATCGGAGGGCCTCGGTTCCCCGGAGAGGGTTTCTGAAGGCGGTTGGCTTGGCGCCGGCACTTCTCAAAGCTGTGGAAACCTCAGCCCAAGCAGACCCGAAACAAACAGTCCACGGTTTCTGGAACGCGCCGCAAGGCTCGGGGATCCTGCTGGCTGATCTTTCTGTTGCGGAACCTCCATGGGCAATCACTGCGAAGCCCAGGAAGGGGTGTTGGTACAGGATTCCCTACGAGACCAAAGATGGCATCCAAGGAGTGATGGTAGCCAGGGGACAGCTGACTCATCCTCCGGATTTGCGGTTGCCGCTACCGGTAACGGGGTGGCACGCCATTTACGTCGGGCTGTTCGGCGGATCCAAAGTGGACGAGTTCAGGCTGCGGTTGAAGCTGAGTGACGAGAGACTGTTTGAGGCGCTGCTACCGAGTCGCCTGGGCTATCAACGCAAGGCCGACGGTGATTGGTTGCGCCCGCGATCCGCCATTGGCGTCAGTGATATTGAGGAGGTGTTCTGGAAGGCCGCGGATCTCGGCGGCCAGCAACTGGTGATTTCTCATCTGAAAACCAGCTACCCCAGCGTGGCGCAGCTCGCCTTTGTGCGTTTGGTCCCTTTGACCAAGGAGGAAGTGAACGAGTATGAGCGGGCTCGTGGGCGTCCGGAGACAAAACTTCTGGCGGCGGAGATGGACGGGCAAGGTCCGTTTCATTCGGGTGTGAGGACGGTGGAAGACATTCAGGAAGGTCTGGAACCGCTGCGAGACACCGATGTAGGGAAACTCTTCTTGGGGACTGGGGGCATTGGCGCCGGACAAACGTTGTATCCCAGTCGGGTGGGAACAATGATGGGAGCCGAAGAGAAAGACTTTCCCATGGAGGCAGGGAAGCGTGCCGCGGAGAGCCTGCGCGGCTATGAGTCGCGCGGGATTGACCCGCTGAAGGTGGCTGTGGATCATGCCCACTCCATGGGCATCGAGGTGTACCTGGGTTTTCGCATGGGAACGATGACCTCCATGCCTCCCGTTTGGTTCGAGCCGGTGTCTTTCTGGAGGAATCATCCGGAGTGGCGCTGCCGGGACCGGGACGGTCACAGCATCATTCGCCTGAGCATGGCCTACAGCCAGGTGAGGCGCCTCTACCTCGATCTGTTGACCGAGTTGGCCGGCTATGGAGTGAAAGGGGTGCAACTGATCTATACGCGCCGGCCTCCTTTTGTTCTCTTCGAACCTCCAGTGATTGAGGATTTCAAGAAGGCTCACGGGATCGACCCCCGCCAACTGCCCGAACCGGTTGAAAAGCGGCGGGGTGATCCCCCAGCGGCGGACGAACGGGTGGAGAGGCATTGGGCCACCTATGTCACGACCTTCATGCGGGAGTTGCGCCAGAGGCTGGACCGGCAACGCCCCGGAGGATCTCGGATAGAAGTGCTGGCCAACGTGGGCTACGACGCGATCTGGAATCGTCACGCCGCCTTGGATCTGGAGACCTGGACACGCGAAGACCTGGTCGATATTCTCTGTGTTTATACGGGCGGGGATGGCTCCCAAGTGGTGGATTACGATTATTTCTGGAAGATCACCCAGGGAACGGCCAGCGTTTTTTTTGAAGATGTCACTCCGCGAAACATGTCGGGCAGCCAGTACGCCCGGCAGGCCCGCCGGGCCTACGCAGGGGGGGCCGCCGGCCTAGCCTTCTGGGATAGTGGTGGCAGGATCAGGTGCAAAACCCAGTGGCACACCGTCCGGCGCCTAGGGCACCGCCAGGATCTGGATTCGATGTCCCTCCAACCACAGGGGTATCATATCCACCCCATCAAGCTGATTGACGGTTGGAGCGTGGAACTGCGGTATATGTAATGCGGGTGGATCGAGGTCGAGACGCTGATTGTCTTAACTGCCTCCGGCACCGTGGATGTAGCCCGTCGGCGTCCTGAAGCAAGGTGCTTGGGACTATCTGCTCAAGCCTTGCAACCCGGAGGATATGAGAATCTTGATGAGCAGAGCCGAAGATGGTCGACGCCTTCGAAACCATCGGATGAGTGCTGCAGTTTCGATTGCCGGGGCTTTCGCCACCACCTCGAAACCGGAAGAGATACTCAGGATCATCAGGGATCAGACTAGCCCACTCCTCCATGGTGATAGTTGGGCTTTGGCTCTACTCAACCAAGAGGCGCGGTGCTGGGACCTGACGGGAATAACGACCCAGCGGGATGGCGGTCCTCGTCCATGGGGTCGGCTTCCTTTAGCGCACCCTTTTCTCGCACCAATCCTCGCAAAGCACAGCGCCCATTTTGTGGAGGATATATCCGGCAGTTCCAAAGCCAATGGCTGGGATCTACCCTTTTTAGCAGGGGTCCGTTCCTATGTTCTGGCGCCTTTGGTGACTCGGGATCACTTGGCAGGCGCCCTCTTTTTTGGAAGTCTCGCCGATGCCTCCTACGATCGAGTGGATCGGGACTTCCTCGGGCTGGTGGCGAATCAAGTAGCCCTGGCCGTCGACAATGCTCATCTGTTTGAGCAGATTCGCAAGTCCAAAGTCTATCTGGAACAGGTGCTCAACGCCGCTGAGGACACGGCCATTATTTCCGTCAACAGAGAAGGACGGACGGTCACCTTTAACTCGGGAGCGGAGAGAATCCTAGGCCTTCCGGCGGCTCAGGCGGTGGGGCGCGAAATCACCGCGATTGTAGGTAGTGCCTCTTTGCAAGAGGCGTTCCATGGAATCAGGGGGGAGTCAAACCCCAAGGGTTGGGAGGGGCAGATCCAAATTGAACGACCGGACCGGAAGTCCTTCTGGGGGAACCTGCTCTTACGGTCCATCCAGCCTTGCCTGGGATTTCTCATCATCATTACCGACGTCACCCGACGGGTCGAGTTGGAGAAGCGATTGAAGCAGCTCACCGTCACCGACGACCTGACGGGGCCCTGTACAACCAGAGGGATTTATTCGAGCAACTTCGCAGGGAGATGGAGCGGGCTGACCGCAGTCACAGTTCCTGCTCTTTGTGTGTCTTCGATCTGGACCATTTCAAAGACTATAATGACACCCACGGGCATGTTGCGGGTGACCGTTTGCTGCGAGCCGTTGGCGGTATTGTTTCCAGGACCATTCGAGCCAAAATAGACCGCGCCTTCCGCTACGGTGGTGACGAGTTTGTCCTCCTCTTGCCCAATACTGACTTGGCGCAGGCCAAAATCCTGGTCGACCGGCTCCGTCGGTCGATCTCGGGAGAATTCGCCAGGAGGATCAGCATCAGCGCCGGAATCGCCGAGTACTCCCCAGGGATGGAGGATAAGGATTTCGTTGAAGCCGCTGATCAGCTCATGTACCTGGCCAAGCGCAGCGGAGGAGACCGAGTGGAGCCGAAGACCGCAACGCGGCAGACCTCACCCTAACCCCGGTTTTGCAGGGTTTGCAGCGCCGGTCTGGCGGGCCGCTGTTGCCGGTGACTACGACCGGGAACCAAGCCAATCTTCCCCAACAAGCATGGAGAGTTGCAGGGCGCTTTTCCCCTGAGGTGAGTTGGCATGAAAGGAAAAAAATTTCAGGAACTGGTTGCGCTGGTTGATCGGCTGAGGGGACCTGAAGGTTGTCCGTGGGACCGCCAGCAAACCTTCGATACGCTCAAACCCATGTTGTTGGAGGAAGCCTATGAGGCGCTGGAGGCTCTGGACAGCGGTGACACAGAGGCCTTTTGCAGCGAATTGGGGGACTTGCTGTTCCAAGTGGTTTTTCTGTCGCAAGTCGCCGAATCGGAGGGTGCATTCGACGTTGACGCCGTTACCGCTGCAATTCTCAGCAAGATGATCCGCCGTCATCCCCACGTATTCGGCGAGGTGAAAGCCGATACCGCCGAGCGGGTGCTGCATCACTGGGAGTCCATCAAGCGCGAGGAACGCGCCAAGGCGGCGCCGGCTGGGAACCGGGAGGACTCGATCCTGGACCACCTGCCTCGCCTGCCGGCCCTCTTGACAGCCAATAAGCTCACCAGCAAAGCCTCTCGGGTGGGGTTTGACTGGTCCCATATCGATGAGATCATTGGAAAGCTGGAGGAGGAAATCGACGAACTCAGGGAAGCTTTGGAGTCTCAGGGGCGTCCGAGGCAGGAGAGAATCGAACAGGAGGTTGGGGACCTGCTCTTCGCGGTGGTCAATATCGCCAGGTTTCTGGGCGTCGATCCCGAAACTGCTCTGAGGAAGACCAACCGTAAATTCGTTCAGCGATTTCAGTTTATCGAGACCTCTTTGCGTCAGGCAGGCAAAGACTTCGAGGACAGCACGATCGAAGAAATGGAGGGTCTTTGGCAGCAGGCCAAGAAAGCCACTTGAGGCGATCCGGCGCATCAATCCCCGGAGCTGAAGCTCAGCTCATTGGTGGTGAGTGGCCCAGGGCCTGTGCTGCTTATCCTCCTGCGATCGCTGGAATAATCGACAGTTCGTCTTTCTCCGTGATGGGTGTTTGGAGATTCTCCAGAAAGCGAATGTCCTCTTCGTTAATGAAAATGTTGACGAAGCGTCGAACCTTGCCGTCGGATTCACAGATTCTGTCTTTGAGGCCGGGGTATTGCTGGTCGATGTCTTCGATAATCTCCAGAACGGATCGACCCGTTCCGGTGATCACTTCTTGCCCGTGGGTGAGAGTCCTCAATTGAACGGGAATACGTATGGATATGGGCATAAAGCCTCCTCTCTTTATTGAATCTGGTAGTCTGATACCTGTTGGTATCCTGGTGTTTGTCCTGGTAGTTTCGACAGAGGTCGCCGGTCGAAGCCAACTGCTCTAACTCCTCCGCCGGCATCTCAGCATCCCCTGGGTCCAGAGAAACTCTGCGTTCAGGAGAGCGGCTCCTGCCGCCCCACGGATGGTGTTGTGGCCCAGCAGGTCGAATTTGTAGTCAAAGATGGAACAGGGCCGGATGCGTCCTACGACTGTGGCCATCCCCTTTTCCAGGTGACGGTCCAATCGAGGTTGGGGCCTGTCGGGATCTTCCAGACAGACGACCGGTCTTCGGGGAGCGCTCGGCAAATTCAATTCTTGGGGAAGCGATCTGAAAGAGGACAGCGTTTCCACCAGCTGACATCGCGAAGGACGCCGGCGAAAGCTTACCGAGACCGCTTCCAAATGTCCGTCCTGGACGTTCACTCGGTGACACTGGGCGCTGATTTTAAAATCGGCCCCAACCACTCTGCCTGCCTTGTATTCGCCGAGGATCTTCAGAGGTTCGGTTTCTACCTTCTCCTCCTCTCCCTCGATGTAGGGGAGCACATTGTCGACGACGTCCAGGCTGGCAACCCCTGGATAGCCGGCGCCCGAGAGTGCCTGCATGGTTACGACGCTGATTTGTTCGAGGCCGAAGGCCCAATGCAGCGGGGCCAGAGCCATGACCAGAGCAATGGTGGTGCAGTTGGGATTGGTGATAATGAAACCCGATGACTGTCCGCGCTTTTGCTTTTGAACGGGGACGAGGTCTAGATGGTCCGGATTGATCTCGGGGACCAGCAAAGGGACATCGTCTTCCATCCGGTGGTTCCTGGAGTTGCTGACCACCGGATATCCGGCCTGGGCGAAATCACTCTCAACCTGACCGGCAATAAAGGACGGGAGGCCGGAAAATACGAAGTCAACCTCCAACCCAGGGCGGCAGTCGCTCAGGATTTGATCTCGTACATACTCCGGCATGGGCGCCGGAATCTTCCATGAGCAAGCTTGGTGAAAGGGTTTGCCCACGGAACGACCTGAAGCCGCCATGGCTCCCAACTCGAACCAAGGATGATCTTCCAACAACTGGATGAATCGTTGGCCGACGGTCCCTGTGGCTCCCAGGACACCCACCCGCAGTTTCTTGGTCATCTTTCAGCTCCCACGGCCTTTCGCTTCCACGGTTTGTTGCTGTCAGTACTCATCCGGACTCTGTACCGGGCCTGAGGCATCCGTTGCCAGTCTCTGACTCAGAGTTGCTCCAGGGCCGACAGGCATCGATGGATATCTTCCTCGGTGTTGAAATAGCCGGGGCTGATCCGGACGGCTCCTTCAGGAGCTGTTCCGAGTTGTCTGTGAAGATAAGGCGCACAGTGCAGGCCGGGACGCACAGCGATCTGGAAGGAGTTGTCCAAGATCATGCCCACTTCCGAGGAGGTGTAACCGTCCCAGTTGAGCGCCAGTGAACCCACGCGACGGCTAACGTCCAGGGAGCCATAGAGAGTGGCCTTGCGGTTGTCCCTGAGAGGTTCAATCAATCGAGTCAGTAGACTCCGGTCGTGACCTCGGACACCATCCAGGCCCTCGCGTTTCACAAAGCGGAGACCGGACCTCAAGGCCGCGATACCCAAGGTGTTGGGTGTCCCACCCTCCAGAAGGTAGGGAAGTTTTCGCGGTTGAAAGGGGTCTTCCGAATCGATTCCCGTTCCACCCTCTCGCCAGGGAACAGGCAGAGATCGTTCACCCACAATCAGAACTCCGACTCCCGGGGGGCTGAACAGCGCCTTGTGGCCTGGAAAAGCGAGGAGGTCGATCTGCATGGCTTCCATGTCGATGGGAAGGATTCCAGCGGTCTGGGCCGCATCCACCAGAAACAGCACCTCATGCTCTCGACAGATTTTGCCGACTTCAGCAATGGGTTGAATAGCTCCCAGGACGTTGGAAGCATGAAGGAGAACCACCAGCCGCGTTCGGGAGGTCATCGCCCTGCGAAAATCGTCAGGGTCGACGAATCCCTCCTTCGAGAAGGATATTTGACTCAATGTGATGACGCGGTCTTTTTCCAATTGTTTCAAGGGGCGTGAAACGGAATTGTGTTCCAGCAAACTGGTGAGCACGTGGTCTCCCGAACGGATGACCCCTTTGATGGCCATGTTGATGGAGTCGGTTCCGTTGAGAGTGAAAATGACCCTGCGGTGGTCAGGAATTCCAAAAAAACGGGCCAGCAGGTTGCGGGTGTCATCCATCGTCTTTTCCACCCGAATGGACGATTGGTGTCCTCCCCTTCCGGGATTGGCTCCTTCGCAGCGCAAATAGCTGTGAAGCTCTCGATAGACAGCCTCCGGCTTCGGAAAACTGGTGGCTGCATTGTCCAAATAGAGCATGGTCGATGACGACTACTGATGACTACCTCGGACCTGCCCCTGTAGGGTGGAGGGGCAGAGCCCGGCAGGACGATTCTTCAGGCCTGGAAAAGATTCAATATCCGATGTACCTGGAATAGAGCGAACGGGCCTCCTGACGGTCGCGCGTGCCTTTAACGATGCCCCGACCATCGGGAAACACTGTAATTTCAACTTCCTTCAGCCGAAACCTGAGCAGAAACCGATTGTATGAAACACTGCCCAGAAGTTCCAGCCGCCGGGCGAGCTGAGGAAAATTCAAACGATGTCCCGGGGGCCGATTGATTTGGACCGAGTCGCGTCCGCAGAGAATTGTCGCGGAGGATCCCTGCTCCCCCTCCAAAAAATCGTAACGACCCAAGTGACACGCCGGACAATCGCCACCGTTGCGGCTGCTTTCGATCTCAAGACGCTGCCAGGTATTCTGCCAGACATCGACGCGGACCAGCTTTCGGTTGATACGCTTCAACTGTCCCGTCAGGATTTTCAACGCCTCGGCGACCTGCAGCGATGCGACCACATTGACCGCCGGCGCCAGAACTCCTGCCGTGTCGCAAGTCGGTGTCGCCCCCGTCGGCGGTGGGGATTCAAAGATGCAGCGCAGGCAGGGCGTCTCGCTCGGGACAATAGTCATGGTCAGACCCTGGCTTCCCACGGCGGCCCCCGTAAATCCAGGGGATCCGGAGTTTCTGAGACACGTCGTTCAGCAGAAAGCGGGCCTCAAAGTTGTCCGTGCCGTCAAGGATGCAATCCGCACCCTCGACCAGGGATTCCACGTTGCGATAGTTGAGGTCCGCTACCCGAGCATCCACCTGCACGGATGAGTTAATATCTTCCAGGCGCTGCTTGGCGGCTACTGCTTTAGGGAGACCCTCCCGAACGTCCTGTTCCGTGAATAGGGTTTGCCTTTGCAGATTGCTCTCTTCGATAAAGTCGCGATCAATCAGGCGAAGCGTTCCGATGCCCGCACGGCTCAGCGACTCGGCTTGCACGGTTCCCAGAGCTCCGCAGCCGACAATGGCGACCCGACTACGTAGCAACCGGTGTTGCCCGTTTTTCCCTAGTTCCGGAAAGAGAATCTGACGGGAGTATCGGGATGGAGGATCCGACATGCACATTCCTCTGATTGCAGAGACCTCCCAAGCGGAAGACCGGACCCGTCTGATTGAGATCACGGCAAAGAGTGGGACCAAGAGTCGGGCGGCTCTCAGCCGATTGCGGGCACCGTGAAAAGCGTTTCTTCGAACTCGCTCAGTTTGGCCTGAATTACCCTCGGTTCCGTCAAACAGCCCTGAATGGCTTCCTGGGTCTTCAGTCCGTTTCCGGTGATGGAGATCACCGTGAGATCATCTTTCTTGATTTTGCCCTGCTGAATCAGCTTGCGGGTGACGGCAACGGTGACCCCGCCTGCTGTCTCCGTGAAAATTCCCTCCTCCTCGGCTAGGAACTGGATGCCCTCCACCACCTCATCATCGCTCACGTCCTCTCCCCATCCGCCGCTCTCCAACATTGCCGCGAGGGCATAGTAACCATCGGCGGGATTTCCAATGGCAATCGATTTGGCGATGCTATTGGGTTTGACCGGCTTAATAAAATCTCGGCCCGCTTTGAGCGCGGAAGTGATTGGCGAGCAACCCGTGGCCTGAGCTCCGAAGATGCGGCAATGGTTGCCGGGAATAAGCTCCAGCTTCTCCATTTCACCAAAGGCCTTGCGGATTTTGGTGATCAGAGATCCACCAGCCATGGGGACCACGATACAATCGGGCGCCCTCCAATTGAGTTGCTCGGCAACCTCGAAACCAAAGCTTTTCGAGCCTTCCGCATAAAATGGACGCAGGTTGATGTTGACGAAGCCCCACTGATACTTTCCGGCAATTTCGCTGCACAGCCGGTTAACGTCGTCGTAATTGCCGTCGATTTTGATGACGTGGTTTTTGTAGATCAGAGTTCCGAGAACTTTGCCCATCTCGAGGTCTGAGGGGATAAACACGTAACTGTTCAATCCCACGCTGGCGGCATTGGCTGCCACGGAATTGGCCAGGTTTCCGGTCGACGCGCAGCCCACCGTGTCGAAACCGAATTCAAGCGCCTTGGAGAGAGCGACGGCAACCACCCGATCCTTGAAGGATAAAGTTGGAGGACAGACACTATCGTTCTTAACGTAGAGATCCCTGAGACCCAGCTTTTTGGCGAGATTTACGGCCCTGACTAAGGGCGTGAAACCAACCTCTGATCCCACCCGAGCCTCTCCGTCTAAAGGCAGGAGTTCTGCATAGCGCCACATGTTCGGGGGCCTTTTCTGGATGATCTCACGTCGCACGAGTGAGCGAATCGCCTCGTAGTCATAGACGACCTCCAGAGGCCCGAAGCAGAACTCACAGACTGATAAAGGTTCTTTGGGGTAGGGCTTCCCACATTCTCGGCATTGCAGGCTGTTCACAAACGACATAGGAGTCCTCGCTGGCAAGGGTTGAGCAGAAGTCATTGGCGACTCACTGGAGCAAAAAAAACCTCTTCGATAAGAAGAGGCCGGTCATTCGCTCCCATTCTTATCTTTCAGAAACTTTGTTCTGTCGGAGTTGGCACCTTCCCTTGATGGGGGGTTGCCGTGGCTTCAAAGGGCCAGTCCCTCAGCCACTCTGGATAAGAACGTTATTCAATTGTCGGGGAAGATTATAGTTGGTTGGAACCAGATGTCAAGGAGTTAATAGCTCACTTCCGGCAGTGGAGGTAGGGGTCTCGATTCAGATCTGAACCGTCTGCTCACGGCGACTGCTTCAGGTTTTGCTGCAACAACCGTTTGACCACACGATCCAGAAATTCGACGGTGCGGATCGACATTCCCACGCGGCTATTAGCCGGTTGACTTTCATCAATGACCGTGAATCCCTCGTCAGTGGTGCGAACGTGGGCAGCCCGGGTCCGAAACAGTTCCGGCCATAAGACCATGCCGATGGGCACGACGTCAAAAAGGATCGGTGTTTCTTGTCCCCAAAGTCGATAGAGAGCATGGAGGCCATCGGTGAGTGGAGACCGATGGGACCAAAGCGCCCTTCGTTGCTTCACCTCCAGTTTGACGAAAGCCGTGATGTCCAGGCCGGCGTAGGTGATAGGAACCCGGGAGGAAGACAACCAGCGAGCGGAGGGGATGTCGGCTCGAACGTTCCATTCCGCCGAGGGAACAGGGCTCCCTCCGTACCCCATATAGAACGAGCCGAACATGGCGTAAACGTGTTTAGCCAGTTGCAGCGCCTCGGGGTCTGTACGGAGAACGTCGGCAAGGTTGGAAACCGGACCCACCGACACCAGAGTGATCTGTTTGGGATGCTGGCGTAATTGGCTTGCGATGAACGCCGCCGCCGGGGTGTCGATCGGCTTGACGCTGGAGAAAGACTCAGCCCAGGAAAACTGCTTTCGGTCCGGCTCCGTGATTTCCGAGCGACCCACCACCACAGAGGTTTTCCGCCCCACGGCAACCGGAATGTGCTCCCGGCCGGTTTCATAGAGGAGGCGACAGGCCAACCGGCCTCTCTTGTCCGTTTGGCCATGTCCCAAGGTCACGCCCACAATCTCAAGTTCGGGGCTGCTGAGAAGGAGTGCCAGGGCAAAGGCGTCGTCGATGTCAGAGCCAAGGTCGGAATCCAAGATGACCTTCTGCCTCTTGGTGTGCCCTCCAAGTTGAAAGACCATACCGAACAGCCCCAGGGAAAACAGCAGCAGGGCCGATAGGGATCGAGCGGTCAAGGTTGGCTCCATGCAGCCTCACCCGCACTGGGGGACAGACTGTTACCGTCCATTCAGTTTCTAACGAAAGGGCCAGATGAATGGGATCAGTAGGGTGGCCGTGATCCAATTGATGACGCTGAGGGCTGCCCCCACCTTGAAGTAATCGGTAAACCGATATCCTCCGGGACCATACACCATGGTGTTGGTCTGATAGCCAATGGGCGTCAGGAAGCTGCAAGATGCTGCAAAAGCCACGCAAAACGCAAATGGCCGAGGGTCCCAACCGCCCTGATTGGCGATTGAGATGGCAATGGGAGTCAATAGAGCGGCTGTAGCATTGTTCGACATAATCTCGGTCATCGCCATTGTCAGCAGGTACAGCACGGCAATGAGAGCCACCGGGCCCAAGGCGCCGGACCAGTCTACCAAGCTCTCGGCAATCGAGTTGGCCGTCCCAGTTTTTTCCATCGCCGTTCCTAGAGAAAGAGTTCCCCCAATCAGGATGATAATGCGCCAGTCCACTGCCTGGTAGGCTTCTCGCAGAGTGATGCATCGCGTAAAGACCATCAGCAGAGCGCCGAAAAGGGATGCCACCACGATGGGTAAGGCTTGGAAGGCTGCTGCTGCAATGACTCCCAGAAAGATCAGGACCGAGATGGGTAGCTTGCTGATACGGAAATCCGAGGTTAGGGATTCCTCGAGGATCAGCAGGAAATCGGAATCTTGCCTCAAGTTGCCGAGTATCTGCTTCCGCACCAGGACAAGCAGCATGTCCCCTGCATGCAGGCGAACCCGCCCCAGCTTCTCCCGGATTTGACCTCCATGTCTCCTGATCGCCAAAGCGGTTGCCTGGTAACGCTGTCGGAAGTTAGCTTCCTTAAGGGTTTTACCAATCAGGGAAGAGTTCGGTGAAATGACGGCCTCGGCCAAGGTGATGTCCTCAGATTTCAGATCGCGGTCGCTTAGCTTGGCTTCGGCCAGGATATCGACCCCCTCTGCATCCCGGATCTTCAGAATATTCTCCAGGTTTCCTTTGACAATCAGAATGTCACCGCTCTGGAGTTTCACCTCCTGGAGGAACAACCATAGCTTTTGCTGGCCGCGCTGGATTTCCAGGACCTCGATGTCCAGCATCTTACTCAAATTGGTCTCTCTCAGCGCCTTGTCCACCAAGGGTGAATCCACCCGAATGACCAGTTCCGTCAGATACTCCCGCAGCAGGTAACCTTCAGTTAGACTGGTTTCCGTGGGGCGGTAGGGCAGGTTCCACTGTCCAATCGTGAGCATGTACAGGGTCCCCAGGGTTAACAGGACCAATCCCAGGTTGCCGAACTCGAACATTTGGAGGGGAGGCTGGTTCCCGCCGGCATAAATCGTTCCGACGATAATGTTGGTAGAGGTTCCAATGTAGGTGCAAGCCCCACCCAGGATGGCAGCGTAGGAGAGGGGGAGCAGCAATTTTGAGGGACTGAGCTTCTTTTCGCGAGCGATGGTCAGGACTATGGGAAGGAACATGGCCACGGCTGCCGTGTTGTTGATGAAGGCGGAGAAGAGGGCCACGACCGGGAAGATCACCGCCAACTGACTGACCTCGGATGATCCGCCCAGAGCGGAGACTCTCTGTCCCAGTTTCGCCACCACCCCGGTTCGGATGAGCCCAGCGCTCAGAACCATCATGGCGGCCACCGTGATGGGCGCCTGGTTACTGAAGCCGGAGAAGCCCTCGGTAGGGGTAAGCACTTGGGTGAGGATCAATAAACCTGTTACCAGCAGAGCCGTCAGGTCTATTGGCACCAGCTCGGTAACGAAAAGAATAAGCGCCAACAACAGGATGGCTGAGACGATTAGCGTCTCCACAATGATCCCCCACCAAAGAGTAGTTCGGGCGCTGCCTCCGGGTTCAACGGTCTCACCTCAAGAAAATGGCAGCCTCGTCCTGGCCGTTGCGCCCTGTAGTACTGATCCGCAGCGGGGTCAGGGCAGCAAGCGAATGACTGAAGCTTTGACGGTCTGGGTCTTTCGATCCACTGTATCGGCAGCGGTAACTGCCACACGGATTCCGGGCTGGAGGGAGTTCTTCTCCCGGGTATTGCCGGTTGGTTCCAGAATCGAGGTCTGCTTAGTCACCAGGAACTTTCGAGATATCACAAGTTGCTCTGACCCCAACTCCAGGATAGTGCCAATAACATCGCCCGCGTCGAAGCGGCTGTAGTCTGGAAGGGGGGCCGCAGGAGTGTCGCCGGAAGCCGGCTTGCGGGTTGGTTGGGGTCGGGTCCCTTGGGTCTGTCCGTCCTCCCTTGAGGCTGCCGGAGAGACTCGCGTGAGGCTTGCACTGTTGCTTGAATCGGGCTGTCTGTCCGAGGCCGGCCTTTTCCCGTCCTCTTCCACTGTTGCAGCCTGCAGTATGCGGTAGATACGGCGAGTTCCGAAGGATCCACCAGAATCAGTGCGGCCCTCGGCCAGGATCAGGTCTCCTTTTTTCAGCTCACTGATTTTGCTGACTGCACCGGGCAGCAGGCTCCAGCTCGATCCAGACAGCCTCAGAACACAGTGCACCCACATGAGATTTTTGGACAAATCCGAGATGACTCCTACGCTCTCCCAGGCATAGATTCTTGGAGCGCTCTTGCCTTCCTGCCCCAGCGCAAGACTCGACATTGAGCACAGAACGGCGGTGAGAGACCCCCAGCCGAGCAGTGTCGTCAGGCAGCGCGAGGCAGACTTGTTTAATGCTTCCGGGCTCCAGAGTCGACGGGTCATAGCTTTTGTACGCCGCCAGCCTTCGGCGGAATGCCTCACGAAAGACGGGATAACCCAATTCCAGGGATTCTGCATTATAATGCCACTATGATTGGGAAATTGCTATTTTGTATTTTTCTCGCCTCGCTCAGTGCGAAAGCCGACGGATCGAGCGACATTGGACCTCAGCCACCACCCAGGCTCTCCACTATTTTGAAGCGCGCTATTTCACACCAACTAGAAAACGATCGAGCGCGTTATCGCTATATTTACGAGGAAAAGGAAGTCGTGGACCGGTTCACTACCTTGGGGGCCATCGAGAAATCCGTTTCGAGAACCTACACCTGGATCCACACTGAACTCCAGTCCTTCTCCAAATTGATTTCTATTGATGGTGCTCGTTACGACGCTCATTACCTGGAGACCCAGGATGAGGCCATCCGCCGGTCAATCGCTGCGGCCGAGCGGCTTTCTCCCAATAAAAGGAAGCTGAGGCTTGCGAAGACTCGGCGGGAACGGGAGGCAGAAATGCAGACTGAACTGTTTCGGAATTTGTTGGCGGCCTTTCACTTCTCCTTCCTGAGAGGGGAGATTGTTAATGGATCAGAGACGCTCGCCTTAGACTTCGAGCCTAAAACAGGCTTCAAGCCACCCTCCTCCCGCTCTGCCTTTCTGTCGAGCCTACGCGGAAAGCTCTGGATCACCAGAAAGTCCCATCAGCTGATTCGATTGACGGGCACGCTCGGCCAGGATGTCAACTTTTGGGGAGGCCTCTTCGGCAGCCTGAAGAAAGGCGCTACCATCACTTTGGAGCAAGCCGACATCGGCAATGGCTTTTGGTTGCCCACCTTCAGCACGGTGACTTATCAGCGGAACCTTTTCTTTAAAAGCACTCATCGGCGGGAAACCAGCTTATATCGAGGTTATCGCCTGAACCCAAGCTACCGCCGGACTGGCTGGGTCCAGGTTGAGAGTCTCGACTGAACCGGGAGATGCACGACCCATCTCGGCAATCGCAAATTCAACTCCGTTCCCGGATTTGGCGCGCTGCCTCGAACAGCACCCGGGAGTGGAGAAGGACCCTGTGCGTGACCCCTAAGCCCTGGCGTTCCAGGTGGGACCGGACTTCGGTTTCGTGCTGCACCGCGTGAATCAAATAGAGGCGGCCTCGCGGCTTCAGTCACCGACGGCAGGCCTTGACCAGCTCGGGCAACTTGAGGCCCACCTCATGACGAGCGATGGCTTTCTGTTGGTTGGGGTTGAGGCGACCCCCTCCCAACGGGTAAAAGGATGGATTGGCCGAGATGACTTCAAACCCACGGTAGAGGTCGCTTTTTCCCAGACTCCCAAAGTCCGCGGATTCCAGGGAAAGAATGTCCTCAGGCAGGATCTTTATTCTCTGTCCCAACCCGTTCTGTGTCACGTTGTGAGCTGCAAGGTCAGCCAGATCTTTTTGCAGTTCAACTCCCACGGCAAAGTGGAAGCTGCTGCGCTGCCACAGCCGCAAGGGAACGACTCCCACACCGGCGCCGAGGTCCAGCAAACTCTCCGCGGCCGAAATGTCCACAAAATCGGCCAAGGCAAGGGAGTCCCGGGTGAATCGGTAACCAACGGCAGGTTGCTTAACGGTCAAGGGACCCATGACGAGTAGCTTGGGCGGCTAATAGGAAATGACTCTAGGCACATTTTCGTAAACGCTGCCAGAACCACCGGGTTCAGTTCCCGGTGGGACTCTTGACAGCTCGTTGGATTAGCGCATATTCTCCCGTCAGAGAGTGAAACGCAAAGCAACCACCGTCGACGAGGGTGCCGTGGGCCATAATCTCTATAACTCATTTCAAAACTTCAGCTTGGGGAACGGCCAAAAGGGGCGCTTTTATTCGTTGCCTCAGCTCGAGAAGCAGGGGATTGGCGCCATCTCCAGGCTTCCGGTCAGCGTCCGTGTCGTTCTGGAATCCCTGCTTCGCAATTTCGATGGGAACAGAATCACGGAGCAGGACATTCATTCCCTGGCCAACTGGAAAGCAACCGCCGCCCGCACTGAGGAAATCCCTTTCGTCGTGGCTCGCATCGTCCTCCAGGACTTCACCGGAGTGCCCCTCCTGGTCGATTTGGCGGCCATGAGGTCCGCGGTCGCCCGAATGGGTGGAAGGGTCCAGTTGATCGAACCTCTGGTCCCGGTGGATTTGGTGGTTGACCACTCCATCCAGGTCGACTACTCCGGCAGCAGTGAGGCGCTTCGTCTGAACATGGAGATGGAGTTCCGGCGCAATGCTGCCCGCTACCAGTTCTTGAAGTGGGGTATGCAGGCATTCAATCAGTTCCGGGTCATTCCTCCCGGCATCGGCATTGTTCATCAAGTCAACTTGGAGTATTTAGCCCAGGGCGTTGTGGAGAAGGACGGGGTCTATTACCCGGACACGTTGGTGGGTACGGATTCCCACACCACGATGATCAATGGATTGGGGATCCTGGGCTGGGGAGTTGGGGGGATAGAGGCGGAAGCCGGGATGTTGGGGCAACCTGTTTACTTCTTGACACCCGATGTCGTCGGGGTTCACCTGACCGGTCGTCTCCGTGAAGGTCTGACGGCTACTGACTTGGTTCTGAAATGCACCGAGATGCTGCGAAAGGCCAATGTCGTCGGCAAGTTCGTGGAGTACTTCGGCGAAGGAGCGGCCTCTTTGCCGGTAGCGGACCGGGCGACGATTGCCAACATGGCTCCAGAATATGGGGCGACGATTGGCTTTTTTCCCATGGATGACGAAACCTGTAACTATCTCGAGGCAACCGGCAGGAGCCTTCAACAGGTTGAGGCCTTTCGCAACTACTTCAAAGCACAAGGTCTTTATGGGATCCCGCGCAAAGGCGACTGTGACTACAGTCGAGTGCTGGAATTGAACTTGGAAGAGATCCAGTCCTCGGTGGCAGGCCCCAAAAGACCCCAGGACCGCCTTGAGCTCAACGAGCTGAAACCGAAGTTCCGGGAGTTGTTGACTAAGCCGCTCAGTGAAGGCGGATATGATCAGAAATCTTCCGAGCTGAAACAGCGTTTTGCGACGGGAATCTCTTCCAGTCCCTCCGATGTGGGTCACGGTGACGTGTTGATCGCCGCCATCACCTCTTGTACGAACACGTCTAATCCAGGGGTGATGTTGGCTGCCGGGTTGCTTGCCAAAAGGGCCGTGCAGAAAGGTCTGAGGATACGTCCCACCGTCAAGACGTCCCTGGCTCCCGGTTCTCGAGTGGTCTCCAGCTATCTTGAAAAGACAGGATTGCAGGTCTACCTGGATCAACTCGGCTTCAACCTGGTTGGCTTTGGATGTACCACCTGTATCGGAAATTCCGGTCCATTGGAGCCTGAGATCGAGCGGGTCGTCACCGACAGCGACTTGGTCGTGGCGAGTGTTTTGAGCGGAAACCGCAACTTTGAAGCTCGGGTTCACCCCAATATCAAAGCCAATTTCCTGATGAGTCCCCCTCTCGTCGTGGCTTTTGCGCTTGCCGGTCGCATCGATATTGATTTGTCTTCTGAACCCATCGGACGGGGAAGAGACGGAAAAGAGGTTTATCTCAGAGATCTCTGGCCAAGTCTGAAAGAAGTGAGCGACCTCATGACGGCCGCCTTTGATCCTGAGACCTTCCGTCGGATGTATCAGGATTTCGCTAATCAAAATGGGGGGTGGCAAGAGATACCCGGCAGCCAGGGCGGTCTTTTCGATTGGGATCAAGATTCGACTTATATCCAGGAACCTCCCTTCTTCGAGAACTTTTCCACCGGGGTAGGTCGAGTTGAAAACATCTTGGGGGCCCGCCCCTTGGCGATCTTGGGCGACTCGGTAACCACCGACCATATCAGTCCGGCCGGCGCCATTGCCCAGGTTTCGCCGGCCGGTGCTTATCTACTCGGGCAGGGTGTTTCCGCGAAAGATTTCAACAGCTATGGGTCGCGCAGGGGCAATGACCAGGTCATGACGCGTGGAACCTTTGCCAACGTTCGCATCAAGAATCTCATGGTGCCGGGAGTCGAGGGTGGCTTCACCATCTACCAACCGGATGGGACCCGGATGACCGTCTACGAGGCGGCGCGGCGCTACCGGGAGCAAGACATTCCCCTCATTGTTTTGGCTGGCCGGGAATATGGCGCCGGGAGTTCTCGTGACTGGGCCGCCAAGGGAACTCGACTGTTGGGCGTCAAGGCCGTCATCGCCCAAAGCTTCGAACGCATCCATCGCAGCAACTTGGTGGGAATGGGAGTTCTGCCCTGCCAGTTCCAGGAGGGGACCAGTGCTGGTTCTCTCCAACTGGATGGCGGCGAGGTTTTGGATCTGGTTGGAATCGAGCCCCGGATCCAGCCCCGCCAACAGATCGACCTGGTGGTGCATCGTCCCAACGGTACGACCGAAGTAGTCCCGGTCACGGTACGCATCGATACTCCTGTGGAAGTAGAGTACTACCGCCACGAAGGGATCTTACCTTATGTGCTGAGGGGTTTGCTGCAGGCGTGACTCAGGCGGACGCAGCTCGGTGGACTTTAGGACTCGCGCACGGCGTTCGCCATCGAAGCCATCTTAGGGGGAGTGAGGGGCTTGGCTGTAGACACCGCTGCTGGCAATCTTGGCTCCAAGTATCTGAAAAAATTCCGAGAACCGATGCTCACTCTTAGGGTAAGAAACCTCTGTATAACGCCATGTTTCGGGTAGATGGGTCATCAGAAGGGTTATAGATAGGGGGTTCTGTCGCTTTTGTGGCTTTTTCCCCGTTGTTTCGGTCATTTTTGTCCTGTTCAGGGCCGATTTTTTGCCCTTCAGGCACATTTACCCCGAGCAACCGGGATCGGCTAGGCCATAACAGCGTTTGCAGGTGGCAAAGGGACGTTCTCCAGTTGCCCTGGGTAGCAGTTATGCAGAGGTCTCGGTGAGAAATTCGGGCTACTTGGAATGCGATAGATTCTGTTCCATCCTTTCATAGTCCGGGGGTACCTGCATCTTGAAAATCCGATCGGGAAGTTTGGGGTTGACCTTCACATTGGACAAGAGGATGGTAAGATGGTCTTCACTGGCCTCTATGAATCGGGTTTTGATGGGGATCCAATTCTTGTGGTCCACCCACAAGTGGATTCGCGAGAACAGCGCCTTCATCTTGCTGGACTTGGGCTTCAGTTCCAGAAGTGAGGTCTGTTGACCCTCAACTTTATCGTTCTCGATCAGGTGGACGTCGTAGTCTTTCCGGATACTGTGGCTGGATTGGCCAAACCAGAACAAACGCAGCTCAGCAGCTCCGCGACCTCTGGTGGTGTCGAGTTCTTGGTAACGTTTGATTCTGGGCTCCAGAATTTTCACCTTCCCTTTTTCAAGCAATAATGTCCTGCGATCCGGATTCTCATAGTCCAGCTTCAGAGTACTCTTGCGCCGACTCTTCTTATAAAAGAGCTTACCGTTTTTCTCAGACTCATCATCCACTACAACCGTCACCTTGGTTTCTTTCATATCAGCGGTCAGGGTTCTCAGGGTGTTGGACCGTTTATCCATGCGGGACAAAACTCGCCATGTCTCGGCTGATAGCTTGCTTTGGCCAAGCCCGTGAAAGGTTCCCGCGAAACAGATCATCACGAGAGCCGCGGCTATTTGAGCAACTTGGATCCAGCAGTGGTGTCCACGATTCATGGCGTTTCCTACTCTGGTGATGAAATATGGAAGAGATCGGCCTCGGCCCTCGCACTGACTCAAGACTCATCTAAGGGCGACTTGTCCAGGACCTGCGAGCTGAATGGACTAAAAGGGGTTGGGTCCCGGTGTGCTCAGCCATACGGAATAGGCGATCGTTTCTCCGTCGGCGTTTACAATGGGTTTGATGTCGGCAACGACAACTGGTTTGTTCAGAATTTTCTCGAGCTGGGTCTGGGCGATATGCTTCAGCCGCGTTCCATCCTGGCTTGCAGGGACCAGACGGGTGCTGATGCCGAGAACTGGATTTCCCCGTTCATCTGGAGTGTAGAAAATGTCCTCTTGGCCAAAGTGCCCCGCATGACTCGGACCTACAGCGGGTTGGTCATGAAAGAGCGAACTCGGCGTGAGGAAGACGAAAAGCAATATGGCGGCACACATGATATCGTACGAAAAGGTGCCTCGGTCATAGGACCAGAAAACAACCGAGGAAACGCGCTCAGAGATTCGTCCCATCAGTCCTTGCCGGCTTCCACCGGGCCAACCCGACACTTCAGACTTTCCTGACGCAGGGCGCTTTCTGCTAGAGAGAAATACGGTTTTCTGCAGCACTCCAGTCCTCATCCGTTTCGTGAGAGACAATCCTCCCGTCCCGCATCTCAATCAAACGGTTGGCTATAGCTGCGGCCTCCGGGTTGTGAGTGATCATGATGATGGTTTGGCTCAAGGCGCGGTTTAGCTCCTGCATCATCTTCAAAACCACCATAGAATTCTGGGTGTCCAGGTTCCCGGTCGGTTCATCGGCAAGCAGGATGCAGGGCTTGTTGATGACCGCGCGGGCGATGGCCAATCGTTGCTGCTCGCCCCCTGAGAGCTCAGAAGGTTTGTGATGAATTTTCTTTTCCAGGCCCAGCAAGTGCAGAATCTCATCAACGTGTGTCCTGTTTCGGCTGCCATTTCGATGAATCTCCTGCGCAATCTCGAGATTTCCTTTGGCGCTCAGCGTAGGCAGCAGATTGAACCGCTGAAAAACAAAACCGATCTTGCGACGCCGAATGTCGGTGCGAACCGCGTCCTTGCCCGCCGAGACTTCCTCACCGTCAACCAGGACGCTGCCGGAGGTGGGTGTAGACAGTCCACCCAAGAGGTGCAGCAAAGTGGATTTGCCGCAGCCCGAGGGTCCCATGATGGCAATAAATTCTCCCTCTTTAACCTTGAGTGAAATGCCTTGGACGGCAGCGACCTCAATCTTACCGGTCTTGAAAATCTTTGTGAGTTCTATAGCTTCCAGGATGGTCTTCATCGGGGATGGCCTCGGAATGCAGCATTATTATAACTTAAGGAATCGCAAGTTCTAAACTGTGATCGATGTGATTTTTTCATTACCTTGATTGCTTGGATGGAACCTGTCGTTAACTCGGTTGAGCTCGTGGATTCAGTGTGATTTGCGGGTTTCCAGGCTGTAATTTACAGGATTATTAGGTGGACCCTTCGAGCCGTTGACGTAGCCGTTCGGCGGCATTAGCGCCCCTTCCTGAACTGGGCCGTTTCAACGGGCAAGATCATCAGCACCATTTTTGAACGCAGAACAATCCCACCTTCGCCATAGTGCCATCTAACTCCACAATCAACAATCTAAAATTCTCTTGGCCCTGCCTATTCATAAGCGAGGGCCTCAATAGGATCCTGGCTCGCGGCACGCCAGGCCGGATAGAGGGCTCCGAGGCTGGCGCTGAGCAGAGCAAGGGTGCCTGTTAACAAGAGCCATTCTGGAGGGAGATAGTGTTGAAGGGTTGGGAAAACCAGCTTGAAAATGAGCCTGCCCGCAAAGGTTAACCCTAGTCCCAGCAAAAATCCGAGTCCGCCCAGCACGAGGGCTTCCTTCAGAAAGAGGAATGAGACGTAACGCTTGGTGGCTCCCAATGACTTCAGGATGCCAATTTCATGCGTCCGCTCCGTAATGGCCGTATACATGGACAGGAAAATAATAAAGAAGCCGATCAAGGTGGCCAGCAACACGACTGTCCGGGTGAAGTATTTGAGTGGCCCGAAGTCTCTGTTGGCAGCCACGATCTGAGAGGTGAAATCGCTCATGTCGAAAGCCGGGTAGGACTTCAGGCGCTGTCCTAGTTCGGCAATGACCTTAGGGGTGTCAGAGGGAGTCTGACACTTGATCAGCATCATAGTGGACTTGCCGGGGGTTCCCACAAGCTCTTGCATGGTTCCAATGGGGATGAATACCCGGGACCCTTTCCCGTTCTCGACGATGCCACGCACGAGAAAAGAATGGTTCATCAGTTTCATTTCATCCCCTAATCGAAGTTGCTTTCCACGCGTATAAATATCGTCGACTATGACCTCATTAGGACCCTGAAAACCGGTACCCTCTATATAGATGAAGCCCTGGCTGATCTGGTTAAAGCTTTCCAGGTCGATGCCCCAAATAAGCCCCAACCCGCCACCGGTGTTGAACTCGAGGAATACGGGAGCAACGGCGCTGACCCCTTTGATTTCTGAGACGAGGTCAGCGATTTTGACCGACATGGCTCCCGTGCTGGCGGCGAGCACCAGGGAGGAGTTCGGCGGCTGCAAAACGACGTCTGCCCCAACTCCCGCAATGCGTTTGCCATTTTCTCGGATCATGCCGTTGGTTAAGCCCACAATGAGAAGAATCAAAGTGACCTCCACCCCAACAGCCAGTGAGGTGGCCAGTGATCGCATAGGGCGAGAAGTGATGTTGGAAAAAACGAGGTCGGCGCTCAAGCAGGTGATCCCTTCATCCCAGTGGTCGCGGTAGGGACTCTCGGGTCAAATCAATTTCCTCGGAGGTTGGCGACTTTTTCAGCACGAATTTCTTGTCGTCCAGATTGATGTTGACCTGAATTTTTTTGGCCCGAATCGACAAAGAGTAAGCTTCCTGAGGCCTTGCGAGGCGTATTATTGCTGGGTAGACATGTCCGTCTATGCTGCGAAAGTCGCTGTAGGAGGTCTCAGCTTCCAGTTTGCCCCCTTCAGCGTAAGCTCGCTGCCTCACAATGTTGAGATCAAACCGGTCGAACCAGATCTTTCTTTTCAGGTCGAGGCCCCCGCCGGCGGACCACTGATGACAATACAGGATGTAAAACTTCTTCCTGTCCTTCTGATCCTCCTCAATGGAAATCAAAGACGGGTCGGCATCGTCGAGGGAAGCCATGGCCAGCGCCTCGAAAATGTGCTGAGGCCGGACATTGACTGGAACATCTTTGTGTAGGGGAATGACTTGATCATTCAGTCCTCGGATGAACTTTTTCTTGGGAGGTACGTCAATGAAGAATTCCCTGCCGTCTGACACCATGTCGATGACCCGTACCCGAAAGGCTTGAACGATGACCCGAATGTCGGCAGGTTTTCTCAAGAGAATGAACCCCTCACTTTCACGCCACTGTTTGATTGCTCCAGTCTTGATGTTTTTGCCGGTGAACTCGTAGGAGACCTTCAACTGCAAAGCTTCAATCGACCTCGAAAACCTGTTGACTCTATCGATAAGCTCCGGCCTGTCGGCTGTCTTCGCCTGCCGGGGGAGCTGGTCGGTGGGAATGCTGGTTGTTCTGCCTCCTCGGGCGGCATTGCAACTTGCCAGATACAAAGAGAAGCTGAGGGTTGTGAGTACAATCAAAGGTAGGCGCGACAGAGGCAATGGATTACCTAATGTCTTTAATTCGACCATGTTACCAAACAAACCCCGATTGCGTCAACTTAATAAGGGAGCGCGATTCCCGGAAACCTTTCGCATCCGGCCGGGATTGCGGAGGCTTTCCCCGGGCCGGTTCGGCGCTAATTGGTTGGCGGCGGGGAGAGACGAATCCTTCGAAGCAACAGAATCGTAAGAATCCCTATGACGGCCAGGGCCAGCATTGTCCATGCAACCGTGGGGTAGTTGTGCCGCATGTAATAGAGGGTCTGCTCACCATACCTGACAGCCAGATATCCCTCCAGGAAATAACGAAAGCCTCGTCCAACGGTGACGGCGAGGATGAATTTGGCAGGACTCACCTTGAAAACGCTGGCGCTCAGGACAAAAATCTTGAAGGGGGTGGGGGGAGGCAGGATGGATGGAATGATCACGGTCAGGATGCCGAATCGGCGATACCAGCCAGCGATTTTCTCCAACTGCCGAGGCGCGAACTTTTTCTTAATTAAGACTTCCCCACCTTTACGTCCCACATAGAACAGGATCAGGCAGCCCATGATAGAACCGATCGTGGTCATGGCGCAGTAGTAGAGCATGCGTTCGGGCGCCTGGATCGAAAGGGTCACAATGAGAACATCGTTGACTTCAGGAAGCGAAAGGAGCGAGGAATCGACCAAGGCAATGAGCAGAAGCGCCCATCCTCCCAGCGGTCCGGTCAGCGCCAGAAACCACTCTTGGATCTTGAGTGCAATCGCTTTCACCGGTTCCTCATCGATTCCCCGAAATGCGGCCCTGGGGAGTGTCGCTCTCTCGAGATTGGGAACGGGACCGCTCCGGCCACCCCGAAAAATTCGTTGGAAGCACGACTCGAATCGATTGAAGGTTCATGGACACCCTGCCAACCTGGATGTCATGGGGCTCGAAGCCGGGAGAATTATAGCGGCTCGGGTCCTCTTCGGAAATACGCCCTGCCAGTATTGGGCAGGCGGCCAAGCAGTTCTACCACCCTGGGGCAGCAATTCCAGCCGGGAGCCGGGTTCGATTGGCTGCTTCTTTTTTGCTGAACTCGGAATTGACAAGTCCTCCAGAATACAGTTTACTCAGGAGCATCGTCGCCTGAAGAGAAAGGAAACTGATTCATGAGAGCACAGGTTGGGTTAACCCTGAAAGCGAGTTTCCTCTTTTTTGTTGCCCTTTGCTGTTCCCACCATGGGCGGACTTTGCCCGGGAACACACCGACTTTTCCGAGGTCCACTTCAAACCGAACGGAACTCACTGCCGATCAGAGAGCCAAGATGGAGTCGAAGAGACGGCGGCATGTTTTTCAGAAGCTGAAAAGCGATTCGGAAAAACTTGTGGTGGGATCTACGGAGCTCAGAGAGATGATTCAGAAGTCAAATCCTCATACCTACTCGATAGGGACCATCAAAAAGGCGGAGGAGCTCGAGAAACTGGCCAGAAAAATTAAGAACCGGATTAAGAGGGGATTCCACTGACCCCAAGCCGGTTGGGGTTGCCTGCGCTTTTTCTTACGAATCATCACGCCAGCAGTCGATCCGAGACGACAAGCCGGTTTCATCGATCTCCGCACACAGGGCCTGTAGTTCGTTCCTCCGAGCGCCTTTCCATCGCAGTTCATCGAGTGTCTCTTTGAGCGGTACATCCCGTCGCAAGGTCGCCAGCTCCAGGTAGAGCGCCAGTTGCCTGCGAGACTCTCTCAACCTCTCCGCGAGCTGCGCCCGCCCGCGGACCTTGACCGTCCAACAGGCTTCATCGGCAGGAATGTTGGCGAGGTGATGGTAGCGGGACAGCAGGGTAGCTGCGGACTTCGCTCCCCAACCTGGGACCCCCGGGATCCCGTCGGCTCGATCGCCACACAGAGCAATCCAGTCCGGAATCGAGACAGGGGAAACCCCGAACTTCTCCTTGACGCCGGCCTCGTCCAGGGTCACCTTGCGCCGACGATCCCAGCAAATAACCAAATTAGTCGCAACACATTGAGCCAAGTCCTTGTCCGGAGAACAGATCACGACTTGCTCCACCTGAGGATGGGAGGATAAGGAGTGGGCTGCCGAAGCCAGGGCATCGTCGGCTTCAAACTCTACCATCGGCCAGACGACCATTCCCAGGGCATGCGCTGCCGCTTCCGCCAATGGGAATTGAGCTTTCAAATCGGACTCGATACCCTCACCCGTCTTGTAGGAGGGCCAGAGCCTGTTACGAAAAGACTCGATGACATGATCGAATGCGCAGGCCACATGAGTGACCTCGGGTCTTCTCAGAAGGGAAAGCAAGCTCCACAACAAGCCGCGAGTTCCTCCGACTTCCTGTCCCAGCCGAGTTTTTCGAGAGGGAGATCCGTAATGGGCTCGAAAGAGCTCGTAGGTTCCGTCGATCAGGTGGACGCGCATTGCTTAGCCCGGATTTCTACCGGTATGAGGCCACATCAGTTTCCGGAATGCTCGGAAATTATTGTACGGAAAAGATGTATCGGGATTCCCCGACCAGAACCATGCCCCCATAGGGTCAGGAAGTGCTGCCGTCGCTTCGAGGCTGGGAGGTCAGGGCGACGCACCCGCCAGGGTTGAGACCTACGGCAATAGGCTTTCGCCGCATTCGCGGCTATGGGGAGCCCACACCCAGTGGCGCAAGCCGCGGCAGAAGGTGCTGTGGGCGTCAGCCCGTGGATAATTTGCCTAACCGCCGTCGATTCTTCTGGCTTGTCTCTGGCGATGGCGTTCCATCGCAAGCTCGATGAGCCGATCAATCAACTCCGAATAAGCCATGCCGCTGGCTTCCCACAATTTGGGGTACATGCTGATTGGGGTGAAGCCCGGAATGGTGTTGATTTCGTTGACATAGAGGTCTTCCGTCTCCTTCTCCAGGAAGAAGTCGACTCTCGCCATTCCCTGGCATTCGAGCACCTGGAAGGACCTCAGAGCCAGTTCTTGGATCTTCTCGACCTGCTCTGGCCTGAGCGGTGCGGGAACGATGAGTTGAGCGCTGTCGTCCAGATATTTGGCCTGGTAGTCGTAAAAGCCTGATCTGGGGATGATTTCGCCGGGTAGTGACGCTTGTGGATTGGCGTTTCCCAACACCGAACACTCGATTTCGCGTGCGTCCAGAGCCTTTTCAACGATGACCTTGTCGTCGAACTCCCCGGCCAGAGCCAAAGCGTCCGACAACTGCTCCACCCGTTCCACTTTGCTGATCCCAATGGAAGATCCCAGGTTGGCCGGTTTCACGAAGCAGGGGTAACCGAGCCTCCGCGCCACCTCCTGCTCGACCTTCTGTTGCTGCTCGATCCAGTGATTCCTTTTGTAAGCGAGGAACGGAGCGGTGGGCAGCCCGCCCTGCTGGAACAAACGCTTCATCACGTCCTTGTCCATAGCCACCGCTGAACCCAACACTCCTGCCCCCACATAGGGAACATTGGCCATCTCAAGCAGACCTTGGATGGCGCCGTCTTCTCCAAAAGGGCCGTGGAGCACAGGGAACACGACGTCGATCCGGGTTTGCCGCCCCACCCGGTGAGTTGCAGCGTCGAACTGAATTAATTGGCCGGAGGCCGCTGACTCAGTGGGCAGTAGCACGGATGGACCCTCTTGCAAGATCTTGGGAAATTTCCCTTCCAGAAAACCTGGATCAGATCGCCACTGGCCCTCCTTGGTGATGCCAATCAGGATGACGTTGTACTTGTTGCGATCCATGGCGGCCAGGACCGATGCCGCCGAGTTCAGCGAGACCTCATGCTCACCGGATTTGCCACCAAACAGTAAGGCCACTGTGATCTTTTTCATCAGAGAATGACTCCTAGAGACCTCTGCATAACTCCTCAGGTGAGGCAAAATTCGGCAATGCGCTATCGCTATCCTACTGAAAACTCACCGTTCCTGGATTCCAGCTTTCGCCGGAATGACGGTTATGCAGAGGTCTCTCCTATTGAAAACCTGGGATCGGAGCTAAAGTATTTTCTTTCCAAGTGCTGACAAGATCAGTTCCACCCCGAGACTGGCCGTAGCGTTCATGCGGTCGATGATAGGGTTGACCTCCACCAGTTCCAAGCAGATCAATTTGTTGCTGTCAGCCACCATCTCCATGGCCAAGTGGGCTTCACGGTAAGAGGCGCCCCCCTTGACGGCCGTTCCGACGCCCGGGGCGTGGGCTGGGTCCAGAAAGTCCATATCCCAGGACAAGGCGATGCCGGCCGTCTGTTGGCCGGCGACACGGATAGCTTCCTCGACCACACTTCTCATACCCCGCTCATCAATGTCGCGCATCGTAAAGACCCGCACGGCTGAGCCAGCTAGTCTACGCTTTTCAGCAGAATCAACGTTTCGAACACCCACGAGCGCTGCGTTCTGAGGTTGTACCTTTGGGCTGACACCACAGACTTGGGTGATCTCTGGTGGGCCGATACCCACGCAGGCGGACAGAGGCATTCCGTGAACGTTGCCAGTGGGAGAAGTTTGCGGTGAGTTGAAGTCGGCGTGGGCGTCAAACCAAATCAAGCCGAGTTTCTGGTTCCTCTTACGAAGGTGTTTCGCCGCTCCAGCCAGGCTTCCCATGGCAATCGAGTGATCTCCTCCCAGAACAAGAGGAATCTTGTGCTGACCCAGACTCTCTTCAACCAAACAAGCCAGATGCTCGCACACTTCTTCAATTTCCTTGAGGTATTTACTTTGTCGGTCGCCGAAATGCCTGGCTTCTGGGATGGTCGCTGGAATGTCACCCGCATCTTCGATTCCATATCCCATGTCAGCGATCTTTTTGTTCAGCTCAGCGGCTCTCAGGGCACTGGGGCCCATATCCACCCCGCGTCTTCCGGCCCCGAGATCAAGGGGGACACCGATAACTCGAACGGTTTTGGTTGTGCTGCTTGTCATGAGATCCAAGCGACCAAGACCGCTACCTGGGGCGAGGCTGTCCCCTAAGGTGTCAGGCGATAGATGGTTCGGGGGAAGGGAATCGCCTCGCGCACATGTTCCAGTCCACAGATCCAGGCCACCACACGTTCGATGCCCATTCCGAAGCCCGAATGAGGAAAGGTCCCGTATCTGCGAAGATCCAGGTACCATTGGAACGCTTCGGCCGGCAAGCGGTGATCTTCGATCCGTTGTCGGAGAAACTCCAGGCTGGTTGCCCGCTGGCCGCCCCCGATAATTTCGCCATAGCCCTCGGGCGCCAGGACGTCCGCGGAGAGCGCCAGCTCGGGACGAAGCGGGTCAGGCTCCATATAAAAGGCTTTGGCCTGAGAAGGGTACCGGTGGACCATGACCGGTCGATCGTATTGCTGGGCAAGGATCGTCTCGTCGGTCCCACCGAGATCGCTGCCCCACTCGATGTCTGAGTCCTTCGACTTCAAGATGGACACGGCTTCGTCGTAAGTCAGCCGGGGAAAAGGGGGGGCAATCTTTTGGAGTCGGTGAATGTCACGGTTCAAAGTCGCCAGTTGGGAGCGGCAGTTCTGGAGTGCTTGGCTGATGATCTCTGATAGCAGATCTTCGGCCAGAGCCAGGATGTCCTCCAGTGTGGCATAGGCTACTTCGGGTTCGACCATCCAAAACTCCGTGAGATGGCGACGCGTCTTCGACTTCTCAGCTCGAAAAGTGGGGCCGAAGGAGTAGACCCTTCCGAAAGCCGCCGCCGCCGCTTCATTGTAAAGCTGTCCCGATTGAGTCAGGTAGGCCCTGTCATCGAAGTAGGGTACCTCGAAAAGGGTCGTTGTGCCCTCGCAAGCAGCCGGAGTAAAAATCGGGGTATCGACCAGCGTAAAGCCACGCTGATCGAAGAAGTCACGGGTGGCGCGGATCACTTCGTGGCGAACCTTTAGAATGGCGTGCTGACGGGATGACCTGAGCCAGAGGTGCCGTTGGTCCAGCAGGAACTCTATCCCGTGCTCCTTGGGGCTGATCGGAAAGGGTCGCTCCGCAGGAACCCGTTGGATCGTCTTCAAGCCCGAGACCTCCATCTCGTATCCCCCTGGAGCCGTTTTGCCTTCAGGAACCTTTCGGATAGTGCCCGTGATCTCGACGGAAGATTCTTGGGTGAGCTCTTTCGCCCTTTGGAAAACGGAGGGCGAGACGGAGTTCTTGAGGACGACGGACTGCATCAGCCCCGTCCCGTCCCGCAGGACCAGGAAGATAATCTTTCCACTCGATCGATGATGGTAAAGCCACCCTCTGATCGTGGCTGAATGTCCCTTGAACCTGGCTGCTTCACGGATGGTGATCTCGGCCATCATTTCCCCTTCACCGTCGTTTCTACCCAGCACTTCTCCAAGCGGTCGGAGACCTCGCGAGCCGACTTCAGCGCCTTTCCTGGCCCTTCCCCTTCAGCAGTGAACTCCAGCAAGAGGCAGCCGTCATAGTTGATTTTCGCCAGGGGCCCTGCAGGATGTCAGGCCAGTGAATCGCTCCACCGAACGGGGGCAGATGTTCATCCTTGTACCCATGGTTGTCATGAAGATGGGTCGTGACGATCCAGTCACGGGAGGCCACAATTTGGCTCGCGGGATCGGATTCCAGGTTGGCATGTCCCGAGTCGAAGCAAATCCCGACCTTTTCCAAGCCTGCTTCTTTCAGAAACTGACACATCCTTGCCAACGAAAGTTTGTTGGGAATATTCTCAAGTGTCAAGCAAACCCCGCGGTCACCGGCAAACGGAACCAGGATCTCCAGACTTCGATAGATCGCGTCCAGATGCCGGGGACGGTCCGCGTCTTCGGGAGCCCCCATATGCACAACTGCCAGAGGGCAGGGAGTCCTCTCGGTGAACTCCAGAGCTCGCCGGGCCTCGTCCACAGCTTTGATTCTCCGATGGGGTTCAGTGGCGGCAATGGAGAGCCGGGTCTCGATGCGGCCGGGCCGATAGTCCATACAGTAAGGGAGATGAAGGGAATGAAGAAAGGACTCCTGATCCTGGAGCCAGGAGGCCACCTCGTTGGCGGATTTCTTGTCTTGATAGTCGAAGTGCGGCTTCACGGCCAGGATTTCCAACCGCTGGAAGCCCTCATGACGGAGGGCCGCCAGCCTGTCCAAGGTCAGCTTTTCCTCGATAAACAGGTGGGTCGATATGCCCCGTTGCATGGTGTTGGATGGCCGGAAGTCGGTCAGGCAGACTGCAACCTGAAGGTGAATTTTGAGGGAAGGCGCCAAGCTGTGCTTGCTCTAATCAACCAAGAATACTATCATCTTTTGAACAAATTTCAAGCGAGTCCCGCTGTTGGTTCTGGCGGGCCGAAGACCGCAAGGAGCTGTCCTTGAGCAAGAAGAGTCGTCGCAAAAGTTCCCAGGGGAGATCTCGAGACGGAATCTCGGAGGCGATTCTACGATCTCACCAGGTTGAAGATCAGACTCATGCGGAAACCCTCTATCTCACCAATTTGGTGCGCGACAAGAGACGGGTGGTGGTCAAACTGCTCAATAATGAAGAAATCGAAGGATGGATCGAGTATTATGACAAGCGCTTTATCCGTGTGACCCGCAACCGAGAAGCCAACATGTTCATTTATAAGCACCAAATCAAATATATCGTTGAGCGCTGACCCCGGCCTGACCTCCCCACCCTTTCCTCGAGTGACCGTTGACATCATCGTCCGCATGGATGGGCAGTGGAACCGGATCGTCTTGGTCAAGCGTCGATACCCTCCACCGGGGTGGGCCCTGCCAGGTGGATTCGTGGAGTACGGGGAAACGGTGGAGGCTGCTGCGGTCAGGGAGGCGGAAGAGGAGACATCACTGTCGGTAAAACTTGAGCGGCAATTTCATGTCTATTCGGATCCGGCCAGAGATTCCCGTGGCCACACCGTCACGGTCGTGTTTATTGCATCCGCGCAAGGAATTCCCATCGGTAAAGACGATGCTCGTGAAGCCAGGGTTTTCTTGTCCAGCCGGCTTCCATCCCCTTTGGCATTTGACCACGGTCTGATTCTTCAAGACTACTTGAGTTGGATCAACCGCGGCCGACTGGGGGCCGACGTTTCGTCGACTCACCAGGCCCGGATTCCGATGTTGAACCCTTCAACCCGTTGACGGCAGCCTCTCCCCTGGAGCTGAGAGGTGGTTCACTCGATCCTCCCGGTTCATGAGGAGCAGCCTCCAGATTCGGCCTGGGCGCCTCAGGGTTCGGCCTCCTTCAATATCTTCGCCAGGCGATTGGAGAAAACGGATCGAGGCAGTATCCACTGGGCTCCGGCTTTCCGGGCTTCCTGCTGAAGCTCTGTCTGGACGTGTGAGAAGTAGGCCAGAATCGGTATCTCGTCCAGGTCGGAAGAGGCTCTCAATTCCTTTATGGTCTGCACAGGCTGAGTCGTCCTGCCGTTCAGGTCGACAATGATGAGCTTGACCGTCTCCGACCGGGCCTTTTGGATGAGCTCCTCACGAGTCGTCGAGAGCCGCGTGGGGACGCCGCACAATCGAGCGGTGGAGACAATCTTGCTGGAAAAGAAAAGATCATCGACCAGTGCCAGGACTTCTTTGGACATAACAGGGTCTCCAGCTTCTGAGCCGCATTTGGCCTGCGGCCCGCCCGTCGATGGCGCGCCGGCTTAGCCCATCAGAGGGGTCCGGCCCAAGCGAGTGGTGTTGAGCGGACCTGAGCGGCTGGCCTCGGTTAATGTCACTCCAAATCCCCATCCCCTCTTGTAGGGTCGACTCAATAATTCCCCTCTTGGGAGGGGTGGGTCCATTGGAGGATGGATTCACAAATTGAACATCGACTCAGGCCGACCGCTTAGGCGCTGTGCCGAAAATGAACGGTCTCACCGTCCTGAACGACATACTCCTTACCCTCGAGCCTGAGTAACCCTTGTCTCCTGGCAGCGGACAGGGACTTTGCCTCCAGAAGCACGTTCCAGGGAATCACCTCGGCTCGAATAAAGCACCTCTCCATGTCCGAGTGAATGGCGCCGGCCGCCTTGAGGGCCGAGGTCCCCTTGGGGATGGTCCAGGCCCGGCATTCGTCCTCGCCCACGGTGAAAAAGGAAATCAGTCCCAAGAGCTGGTAGGTGATCCGAATCAGTCGGACCAGACCCGACTCGGACAGCCCGTAGTCGGCCAGAAAGACGACAGCTTCCTCGTCAGCCAACTCCGCCATCTCCGCCTCCAATTTGCCGCAAACACCCGTCACCTCAACGTTTGGCTGGCCGGCGGTGGCTTCAAGCCGATAAGCCTCGGCCAGTCGGGTCAGCCGGGAAGCTCCGCTGTCGGGGAGGTTGAGAACATGGAGAATGGGTTTTTCGGATAGGAAGGCGAAACCTCGAAGACGTTTCTTTTCCTCGGCGCTCAACTCCAGAGATCGAAGGGACCTTTCCTGATCCAACCAGGCGGTGCACTTTCGGAGCAAAGATTCCTCCCGGCTCAGGTCCGGGTTCCTCATCTTCTTGAGATCCTTCTCAAGACGCTCCAGTCGCTTTTCAATCACGGACAGGTCACGAAGCATTAATTCCAAATCCAGTTCAACGATGTCTCTCCCCGGCTTTCCTTGGGCTGCTTCCGGGGACGCAAAATCATGGTCGAAGGCTCGAACGACGTGGACCAGTACATCGACGTTCCTGATGTCCCCCAGTCCGGGATCCGGAGTGGTTGCCCCTTTGGCGATGGAAGGGACGTCCACGTATTCGACCACAGCGTGTGTTGTTTTTCTTGGCCGGAAAAGGCCAGCCAACTGGTCCAGACGCGAGTCCGGAACGGTGGCGATGCCGACAGCAGACTCCCATCTTTTGCGAGAGTGGGTCGCGGGGTTGATCGCCGCTTTGGTGAGGATTTTGAACAAGGTGGATTTTCCGACCATCGGAAACCCGATAATTCCTGCTTTCAATGAAGATACTCCTCGGTCCCGCCGGAGTATTGCTCCATCAGAGCTGCCACTTGCTGGCGCACGGTGTGCGAAGACGCGATTCTTGGGAGGCTCCGGCTTGAGATGATGATGGATCTATTCCGTACCAGACCAGTGCTGCTTGGTCAATGGTTGATTGGCGACATGCCACACGGCATAATACCTTGAATTTCCCGGTCGCAGGAATCTCGATCGTGAAATTCCGCTCATCGATCGGGAAAAAGGAAATGATTGGGAATTGTCTACAAGTCATGGCAGTCATGACAATAGAACAGAATCAAAAACGTGAGGAACTAAGATGTTCAACAGACGTCGATTCATGCAATCTCTGTTCGGCGCGGGGGTAACGTTGCCCGCCGCCGTACAGGTGAAAGCATCCCAAGAAAAGAACCTGCTGCTTCAGAACTCACCGATTGCGGGCTTCCAATATTACGACGGTGAAGATATCTGGCCCCGGCTCAAGGTCGGAGACGCCTTAACTCTCAAGCGCGAGCCTGCGAACCGCTACGACAAACGCGCCGTCGAAGTGTTCTGGCAGCGGCGCAAACTCGGTTACGTTCCACGCTTGGACAACTGCGCGGTGGCCCAGATTCTGGACCGCGGTCTCATCTTGCACGCCAGAATCTCGGGATTGCGTGATGACCTTAACCCGTGGTCAAGAGTACGGATCGAAATTCGCGCGTCGGTCCGACCATAGGTTACCGAAATAGCTTGGCGTAATAGATCGACGGCCGCAGCGTTGCGGAACACCGGGCGTCGGTGTGCAGTGGCAACGGTAAAGAAACAGGTAGCGCCGGGGAAGGAAGCGCGGCGGTGGTAAGGGGGATGTTTACGGGACTGTCGGAATAACAGGACTATGTCGACCGGCAACACATGATGTTGCCGCGCCGGATCTACCGAAGCCGGGAAGTCGCCGGCAGGATTACACGTTTGGCTCAAACACCAGTTCCGGCACCACCACTTCCCAGTCATCGCGTTGAAGGCGGTCTTGGTACTGCGGCTCCGAACGCTTGCGGTCCCAGTTGACGATGGCCAAGACCGTGGCAGACGTGCAGCGCATGCCGGCGGGGGCCTCGAAACCACCAGCAAGCTGTCCTACAACCGTCCTGTTGTGATCCAGAAGCTGCCAACGATTCGACTCTACCCGCACTTGCAGCCGATCGCCGGGAGAGAGCGCGGCAATGGCGCGATGCACGGGATGACCAACGCGTCGGTACCCCGCGAAACTCAGAAAGACGTGGCGCAGACTGAGCCGCCGATAACGGCGGGCGAGTTCCGGCACTGCCGGCGGGAGTTTGACGGGCGCTTGGAGACGCAGCACCGATGGACGGTCCCGCAAGGCATCCTGGAGCGGGTGCGGTCCTGGAAAGCGCGCGAGGGCGAGGGTCTGCCGTGCGCGAGTCATGGCCACGTAGTACAGCCGGCGCGGGGCATCCGGATCCTCGCCGCGGCCAACGCGACCCCAGCCTCCATCCAGCACGACCACGTGGCCGAACTCCAGGCCCTTGGCGCGATGGGCGGTCAGCAGTAGCAGCCCGCGCTGGCGGCGACGTACTTCCCGTCCCCACTCGGCCAGCCATTCGATGAAGTGATCCATCGATGTTTCCGCATCACTGGTCTCCAGCTCATACTCGGTTATGGCTTCCTGCAGCAGTTGTGTCCAAGGACCTGAGGGTCGCTTGACCACCCAGTCGTTCAGGTCCGCACTCTTCACCAATTGAGAGTCTCGCCCGCGTAGCCAGTTCACGAGCGCTCGGGTCTCCCGCAGATGCCAGAAACCCGAGAACTCTTCGTCCGCCATCTGCACTGGAATCCCCTCAAGTTCACAGAGGCTGCGCACAGGATCCAGGTAGTTCCATTCGCGCGCCACCACCGCACAGGCAGACCAGGTCCAGTTCGGCGTGAGGCCCGACAACCGCTTCAACTCGGAAACGACCGTCTGTGCTTGGGAGATAGGGGTGTCGCCAGCCGGCAGTATCTGGACTCTACCGCGGGCGACCGGGTCCCGTTCATTCCATGCACCGCCGGCCGGGGGGCCCTTCGCGCGCACCCGATCAACTTCGATTGGATGTCCGGTCTTCATCCGCTGCCGTGCCGGTGCGATCACCGCATTGGCGGCCGCGATGATATGGGCGGTGGAGCGGTAGTTGTCGGTCAGGAAAGCGGGCTTGGCCCCGAATTCCTTCTCGAAACGGCGGATGAACTCCACCGATGCGCCGTCGAAGGCATAGATGTTCTGGTCGTCGTCGCCGACGGCGAACAAGCTGAGCTTGTCGTCCGCGTTGGGCAACGTCCGGCCGGCCAGAGCCGAGATCAGCGCGTACTGCTCCGGACCGATGTCCTGGTACTCATCCACGAGTATCCAGCGGAACCCCGCCAGCAACCGCGCTCGATGCTCGTCCGTTTCTTCGGGCGGCAGCCCCTCGCCACGCAGGAGGTTCACCGCTTGGCGCAGCACTTCGTCGAACGTGTCGCCGTCCAACCGCGCGGCCCGGCCGCTGAAGCTGGCGCCGACCAGGCGCATGGCAAGTCCGTGGCAGGTGAGCACGGTGACCCCTCGGGCATCGCCGCCAACCAGTTCCGCAAGGCGGCGGCGGATCTCGACCGCGGCGTGCCGGTTGTAGGCCAAGGCGATGACGCCGCGGGGATTCTCGCGTCTCATCCGCAACAGGTACGCGATGCGATGCACCAGCACCCGGGTCTTGCCGGAGCCGGGACCAGCGAGCACCAGCACGTTCGTTTGCTCCCGGTTGTCTGCCACGATGCGCTGATGGATGGGATTCTTCAGGCTTTCGACGATGGCTCGCCACGATTCCGGCGTGGTCTGCCGCGAAGTTTCCTTGCCTCGATCCGGCAGCCAGCGGCGCAGAAAGTTTTCTTGGGGAAGGCTGAAGTAGTCCATGGCCAACCGTAGGGCATCGGCAATGGCCCGCAGACCCTGCTGCGCGAATTCCTTCATCACGTGAATCTGTAGCACCTGTTCCTTGTAGTGGAGGGCAAGCGGCTCGAAATCGGCTTTGGCAAAGCCGCGCTTTTCCTGCCTTAGTCGGAGGGTCATGGCTGGGCGGAATACCGCCAGCCCCTTGTTCAGCCGAATGACCTCCTGCTCGTGCAGCCACAGCAGAGCGCGGTCCATCAGCTTGGCGGGGTCCTTGACGCCGGCGCTCAGCATGAGGCTCTTCAACACAAGATCAAAATTCATCGCCGCCAGCAACTTGCCCAGGGTCGTCTCGGCCAGCAGATCCGTGCCTCGGCTCCCCTCCGGCAGACAAGCGAGGAGATGATCCAACAAGCACCCGGCGGCCATTCGACGCAACTCGGCGGTCTTCTCCAACTTTGTCCACTCACGTTGCAGCGTCACCCGGACCGTCTCCGCATCCCATGTCCGCAGCCCGAGGCTGCCCCCGCCGCCCCCTTCGCCGCGCCCGTCGGCGGCGATGCTGCGGAGGATCCGCTGCAGTCGTCCCGGCAGGGCGTAGGGATGACCGTCGTCCTTGAGCCGCTGGGTGGCGAGGCGGAGATGCAGCGTGGACGTATCGCCCTTGCCCATATCCGGATGCGTCTCGCGTAAAGTGGCAATCAGGGCGTGCTCCAGTGCCGCCGCCTCCTCAAGGCGTTTCCGCGAGGCGTGCTCCACCCCTGTGTGAACAAAGGCGGTCAACACAGTATCGTTGCTGGCGACGCCCAATCGCTCTAGGTCATGGAGCGCGCCTCGCACTCCCTCCGAGGTCAGACCCGACTTGGCCATCAACTCATCGGTGGAGATACCCTCGTCCGCATCCGCCTCAATCAGCGTCTCGGAGATGGTCAGCAGTTGGCGGCGGTAGGCATCCGCGATACGGGCCTTTTCGAGCTTGGCGCGTGCTTCCTCCATTGAACTCACCCGTAGGGAGGACGGAAACACCTGCACCCGGTTTTCCTCTCGGGTCAACAGCACCGCCTCCTCCAGCCAAGCGACAGCAGTCCGCACGGGGGTATCGTCGGTCACGGAATCCCGCTCGAACACCTTATCCTCATCCTCAACTAGGATTTCACCAGCGGTGGCGACGACCTCGCCGTTCATGCGCTTCTTGCGGTCCAGGGTGCGCAGCGCCCTCAGAATGCTGTGGATCTCCCGTCGGGTAAGCCGCGAGCGCGCGGACATGCCGAACTGTCGCTCCATGTCGTCCTGTGTGTAGTAGCAGCACGCAGCGCGCCTCCTGTCGGTCACGTCCGGCGCGGCCCCGCCTCCTGCAGGTAGTTCTCCAGGGAACCGGGGATGTCGGCGTGGATCACCAGCCGCACGTCCGGCTTGTCGATGCCCATGCCAAAGGCGTTGGTGGCGGCGATCACCCGTAGCTCATTCCCGATGAAGCGCTGTTGCACACTCTTTTTGGTCTCCGGCGGCAGTCCGGCATGAAAGTGCTCTGCCGCAACGTCCTTGTTTCGCAGAAACTCCGCGATCTCTTCGGCCTGCCGGCGCGTCGCGCAGTAGACGATGGCGCCGCCCGGTTCATACGTCAGCAGGTCGGCTGTCAGTATCTGGTGAATATGATCGAACTTTTCCCCGCTGCTCGTCTGCACGACGACAAATTCCAGGTTGGTGCGTTGGGCGCCGCCGTCGAAGACCTTCAGCTTGATGCCGAGCGCTTCCTGGAAATAGCCCACGATGTCGGCCTTCACATCGGGCTTGGCGGTCGCGGTCAAGCACAGCACTGGCGGCACTGGCTCCTCCCCTGCCTTCTCGCGGATGAAGCGCCCCACGTAGCGGTAATCGGGCCGGAAGTCATGCCCCCACTTCGAGATGCAATGGGCCTCGTCCAGCACCCAGGCGCCGACTTCTCGCTGGTTCAGCACTCGGCGCAGAGAGCTGCTGCGCAATTGCTCCGGCGAGATGATGAGGATGCCCGCATCGCCCAGGCGCACCTGGTCCAGCGCATTGGCTCGTTCGGGCATGGACAACAGCCCATTGATGGTTACGCAGGAACCAATCCCGCGCGCCTCCAGCCCTGCCACCTGGTCTGCCATGAGCGCCACCAGGGGCGAGATTACTACAGTCAGGGCGCCGGTCTTGTCGTAGCGAGACAGGGCCGGGATCTGGTAACAAAGCGACTTGCCAGTACCCGTGGGCAGGATTCCCAGGACGTGTTTCCCTGCCATTGCCGCCTCGACGATGGACTGCTGCATGGGCCGGTCTTCGTCATCCTTCGGCTCCGGCCTGAAGTTCTCGAAGCCGAACCACCGGACCAGTTCGTCGCGCGCATCGTGCCGTTCCCGGCACCAACTACACGCCGGATCGACGCAGGTGGTGTCCCGCAGCCGGCGCACCAGCCGCCCCGCTTCGGGGAACTGGTGGCGCACCCAGGGCGGCATGACCGAATTGCCGCCGGATACCGACAGCCACGCCAGCGCATAAGCCAGCGCCCAGCGGTGCCGTGCCCCATCCGCCGTAATCTCGCAGCCATGGGTCAGGCAGGCGTTGCCCTCCAGCCGCTCGTGTATCGCCGCAAAGGCCTGCGTATCAGGCGGCCGGGGCGCCTGCCGCAGGGTGGAGAAGAAAGCGTCGAGGCCGCCCCTCTCACTTTCCTCCGTGGTCAGCCAGTGCCACGCCGCCAGCAAGTCTGGCGCCGCACCGCCCAGCGCCCTTTGTTGATCGCCGACGACTTCCAGCACGAGTCGGGCATCCAGTTCCGGATCATTCACCCGCCCGCGCTTGAGTTGCCCATCCTGGTAATGCTTGACCAGGTGGTGATAGGGGTTGCGGGGAAAGGCCAGGGGATTGAGTCGCAACGTATCCACCGCCGGCAGCCGCAGCAGCCGGAGATCGGGCTTCGCCGCGGCCAGATACGGCAGGTCGAAAGCGATCAGGTTGTGGCCCAGCAGGTAATCCGCCCCGTCCGCGAAGTCGTCCAGCCTGACCAATGCGGACGACAGGTCGCCGCCGTGAAAAGTCAGGGATTTCCCGGTACTTGCACGCACCGCTGCAAAGGCGTGGATGTGGTTGTTGTGCCTGCCCACTTCAAGGTCTAACGCAAGACAGTGTCTCCAAAAACTCTCATTTTCATTTTGCACTGAGCCTATGTTCGGGGCCAACATACTCTGGATACTTCACCTTCCGCGTCTTGGTCACACATTGTGGTGAACGTTCCCTCACAAGATGGGTGTTGGAACTTGGGACACTCTGAATAAGTCCGCAGATTGTGGCAGGGTAACATGGGGAAGTAAACCGAAATGAGGGGGGCGAGATCATCAATGAACCAGCCAACCTTTGCAGACCTGGAATAGGCGGGGAAGAAGCGCAAGACCCGCCGGGAAAGATTTCTGGAGAGGATGGAAGGTCTGATTCCCTGGGAAGAGTTGGAGGCCCGCCTCCGGCCCTTCTATCCCCAGGCGGGCCGGGGGCGCCGGCCCTGTGAGTTGCCGGCCATGCTGCGGATCCACTGCGTGCAACTGTTCTACAACCTGAGTGACCCCGGGATGGAGGACCTGCTCCAAGAGGTGGAGTCGGTGAGGCGGTTGGTGGGTTTGAGGCTGACCGAACCGCTGCCGGACGAGACCACGATCCTGAACGCTCGCCAACGCGCATGAGGTGACTGAAGCGCCCGGGTGCGGCAGGGAGAGGAGCGGCCGGTAGGGATGAAGCCGGGGCGGCGGCTGGAGCCGGGAAGCGGGGGAGGCGCTGGCGGAGAAGCTGAAGACCTCGGTCCGGGCCAAGGGAGAGCACCCTTTCCTGTAGGTGAAGCGGCGCTTTGGCTACGCCAAGGTCCGCTACCGGGGGCTGGCCAGGAACAGACAGCGGCTGGCGCTGCTGCTGGGACTGGCCCACTGGATGACCGCTGAGTGCTCCCTGGCGGTGTGACGAGAGAGCAGTGAGTCCCAATCAGGGTTGGGAGGGGCGGCAGGTTCCAGCAGAACCGGTTTGAAGGCCAAGACAGCCCCTAGAGGGGCGCCCTCAGAGGGCTGAATCTCTCCAAAAATCCTTACCATCCATTCAATCCGGCCTTACACTGGGTTGTTCAGGGGTTTCCTTGCTCTGGTGCAATGACACTTCAGCTAAGCTTGGTTTTCGTCTTGATTTGCCGGTCATATGCAGCGCGAATCGCTTCTTCGAGCTTGTTTGGCCTTACTTCATACCCTGCGAAATCCTGTATGTTGTCATGCCTGACATGAAGTTGACCCTCGCCGACGTTGCCGCGGTGTTGGCCCCGGGAATAGTATGGGTTTGCTTCGACCTCGTGGGACGATAGCACCCAATACCGAATGACGTTGCGCCACACGGCAATCCACACAAACACATCGCAACACCCGGGCTTCACTTGCTGGAAGTTCATCCAAAAACTCTTTCGCGAATCCGAGGCCAACGCTTTGACGTACAGAGGAGCATCCATGTCTGCGTCGACTGCGCGTGACGCTTTGACCTCAATGCGAATTCCATCCAGGAAAAAGTCATATTGACCGGAGTATTCCGGATCCGTTTTCCTCGAAGGTTTTTGAAGGTCTGGAACCAATTCCTTCAGGTGGCCTTGCGCCCAAGCCTCGCCAAAGGAACGCGGCGCACTGATTTCAAAGACATAGAGGTAAAGATTTCTTGCGACGTAATTGTCACGGAGTTCACGATAACCATCGAGAGTCAGGACATCCAAAGCAAGCACAGTGGACAATGATGTACTCGTATTCGTTGAAGGGATAAACCGACACCAGAGAGTCCAGGCAGTCTCTCACTTCTTGTTCGTTGGGCAACTGACTCAGCAGGGAATCCAGCTCTTCTTGAAGGTGTTCCATGCGGATTAAAAAAGAGAACTCTGAGTGGCCAATTGCGGTGCAGGGTCTACCTCGGGCTTGAAATCAGGGATCTCGTCTTGAAAGGGATGCCCGTTTTGCCATCCGATTCGGCCCGTTTTACGGAATCGTTCAAGACGACGAATCGTGATCTCGGCGTAGATCGGGTCGATATCCACCGTAAAACATTTACGTTTGAGAATCTCGGATGCCAGTAAGGTCGTTCCCGAATGAGAGAAAAAGTCGATCACCAGATCGTGAGGATTCGAGCCGGCTCGAATGATCCGATCAATGCACTTCAAGGGCTTCTGGGCATAGCAACCGGAGACATTCTCCTCCATCCGATAAAACACCTGCTGGATGTCAACCCAAACGTTTCCCGCCCGAATCGTTTCGGCTCGGCTTCGCTCAAGATTCTCTGTTATCTTCCCGGTCACTTCCTTGTAATACCCGCGCAGAATCTTCGGAATGTCCGTGTATTCAGCATCGATGTTGAAGGTTGGAGTTCCTTTGACGTAGTAGAGCAGCTCTTGTCGGACCGCCATCCAGTTTTTTTGCGTACCATATCCGCGTTGATTCCGCATCGTAACGAAACTTCGAGGGCGAAACGGCAGATGCCGCATCATGATCATGAAATCCGGCAACGGCTGGAAGCCATCGTTCTGATCCGCGCCAAGCCAAACGTAAAGGGACGCATTGGAATCCAACACGGCATCTGTCTGTGACACCCAATTTCGACACCAGTTGATAAACTCGGGGATTGACCAAAGTTCAAAAGCTGCCAGATTGTACGGCGGATCATGAATCGCCAGTTGGGCGCGTTCCCCTCCCATGATGGTTTCTATCGCGCCGCGTTCAGCGGCGTCGAGACATCCTACGCAGTGTCCACGCACGTTGTCTCTCCAGATTTCCCCGGGTTGAAGACGGCAGTACGGAAGCAGTTGCTCTCTTGCTTCTCGCCATGTGTCCAGCCTCGGAAGGGGGCTGTTTTTCATGGGCTAAATGCCTTTGTTCAACTCAATGGAGCGTGATTATTTCAGTTGAAGCCGATTCCAAGCTTTTAAGGTGGTGAGTATATTCCTGGAGGCGGGACGAATCAAAAGGCCCTCCGAGGCATTGGCGCTGGTGAACTTGTCCTCAAAAGCTGGGCGTTGGGACTTGGTTTGTGATTCTCCGGTTGTCAAGGGAGGAGCGTTCAGGTCCCGTCGCCGCCCGCTTGCCCGCGGGGTTTCTTTCCTCACACCAGACCCAGGGTCAATATCTTGACCAATTTCCGCAGGAAGGATTTCCATTGCCCCTTTTGGGCGGAGCCATCCGCCCGGTAGACTGCTGATCTCAACCCACCTCTTTCTCGGCGCGGCCTGGTATCGGCGCAGGAACAATCCTGAAAACGCTCCGGAGAAGCGGTTTGACCGGGCGATATCCTCATGCCAGTACCCGCCGGCGCCGTAACAGTTTTGGAATTATCCTGAGTGGTGACGATCAAGAGACCTTCTTGAGACCCCACGCAGATCGTTCCGTCCGGCTCCAGACGGATCTCTCCGCGGTGATGCCTCGACTTGAGTTCCGACTCCGGGTGGATTTTTATCAGGAAGTCTGGTGTCAGGAACACGTCTCCTTGGGATTGGGGAATGTCGAAAGCGATTGAGCCGCGCTGTAAGGTGAACAGAAAGGGAGATTGATGTTGCTGAATGGTCAGGTCGGCGTCCTGGCAAAGCTGAATGCTTCCTCCTGCCAGGAGCTCCAGTTCAGCGCTGCCGTTCTTGAGATCAATCCGGGTCCCGTCATAGATCGTGGGGAGCGGGGATCTCCCACCCTGTCCCCAATCGACTCGTCCATTCAGATGAAGGCTCCCCTTGGACGATAGCACTCCAATCGGAAATCTGCCGACTTCGCCGGCTTGACTCAAGAGATGGCGGCTAGTTGTCAGCGTCGCCAGGATCACGAGCAGCAGGGGAAGGATCGGAATCCGCAGGCGGTTGGCCAAGCCTTGCGCGACAGGGACTGCGGCAGGAATGGTGACGACTCTTGCTTTCACTCGAACCTCTTTACGGGTGACTCGCGCCAAAGGACCGATCGTGCGACGGCCCGCTATTCTTCAGCTTGGCAAAAAACTTTCCCGCCGATAAAAAAACTACTTGACACTACGGAGAGAACCCGTAGACTGTCGTGGATCAAAGTGGTCCAATAGGGATTAAATTGGTCTAAAGTGGACTTCTGATATTCATTGATCGGCAGTTCCTTTTCCCAGCAACTCCAGGTTTCGTCACATGTTGCAACTCAGGGGAAGCCAAGCCACCAAACTGGACGGGAAAGGCCGGCTCAAGCTGCCGGCCGGCTTTCGCTCTGAGATTGAGCAGGAGCATGGAAGCGAGTTCTATATCACCAGCCTCGAAGGTAAATTCGTCCTGTTATACCCCTTCGTTGTGTGGAACGAGATAGAGAAGAAGATTAACGCGCTTCCCTCAAAAAAGCAGTCTCATAGGAAATTCTTGCGCAGGACCAGCTATTTCGGCCAAAAAGCCTCGATGGACGGCCATGGCCGCATCCTGGTTCCTCAGGGGCTGCGAGAGTCCGCTCAACTTGAAGATGAAGTCCGGGTCGTTGGCTCGATGGATTATCTCGAAATCTGGAGGGACGAGACCTTGAGAGAGGCCATCGAGAACGATCCCTGGAACGACCGCGACGACGAGGAGCTTTCTAAAATGGGAATCGCCGGATGAATTCAACGCCGTTCACGACTCATTCTCCCCCAGTGGATTCGATGCGTCAAGGCCAAGCAGGCGCCGGGGAGGGCAGGGAGCTGCACCATCCCGTCTTGCTTCCCCAGGTCATCGGGTCTCTCCAACCTCAATCGAAGGGCCTCTATATCGACGCAACTTTTGGCTTGGGAGGTCATGCTCGAGCGATTCTGGCGGCGTCGGCGCCCGAAGGGAAACTCCTTGGGATCGACCGCGACCGGGAGGCCTTGGAGCGGGGATCCCAACGCTTGGCCCGGTACGCGGGACGACTTGAACTCCAGCACGGCGATTTTGCTGACGTGAGAATCATAGCCGGTCGCAAACAATTCGAACCTTGTGATGGGATCCTGGCCGATCTGGGAGTTTCGTCGTTCCAGTTGGAACAAGCGGAGCGGGGATTTAGTTTTCAAAGGTTCGGGCCGCTGGATATGAGAATGGACACCGCCTCGGGACTGACAGCCGCTGAGGTGGTGAATCGCTATCCAGAGGTCGAGTTGGCAGCACTGATCTATAAGTATGGAGAAGATCCAAGATCTCGCCGGATCGCCCGGGCCATCGTGCGAGCAAGACCTCTGGAAGATACCCTGAGTTTGGCCGAGGTGGTTTCACGGGCTGTGCGCTCGGGCCGGCGGGCAAAGATTCATCCAGCGACACGAACGTTTCAAGCACTCAGAATTTTTGTCAACGACGAGTTGGACGCACTGCGGAAATTCATCACAAGCTCCATCGAGCTACTGAGGTCAGGGGGCAGATTGGCAATCATCAGCTTTCATTCCCTGGAAGACCGCATTGTGAAAAGTTCCCTAGTCTCTATGGCTCGCGGTTGTACCTGCCCTCCCAGACTGCCACGCTGTGTTTGTGGCCGGAAAAAGCTGGTGAAGCTCGTCTCTCGCAAGCCCGTGTCGCCAGTGGAAACAGAAAAAATCAAGAACCCCAGGTCGCGAAGCGCCAAGCTGAGGGTGGCCGAACGGTTGTGAGGCAGTTGTGGACCCAGCGCCGCCGCCTGATCATTTGGTTGAGATGAGGAGAGCCGATGACTGAGATCCATATTGTGAAGCAGATTGACAATTCCCGGCTGGTCAAGGAGTTGGACTTCCAGCAGACGAAGGAGTGCCTGCTGCTCATGGTTCTGGCGATGTTGTGCCTGCTGGCCCTGCTCTTTTTGGCCTGGCAGCAGTTCGAGGTCATCCGCCGAGGCTACGAGCGTGAAGAACTCCGCAAGGAAATCAAACATCTGACTGAAATCAACCGTCAGCTCAAGCTGGAACGGGCTACATTGCGCAGCCCGCAGCGAATTGATCTGATTGCCAGAAGACAGCTTGGGTTAACCAATCCCTCGTTCCATCAGATCGTGGTCCTGCCGACGCCTGCTCCTTCTGAATCTGATGAAATTCTGGTGGCAAGCAGGGAAGGCCACGGGATGGATTCGCAGTTGGCCAAGTTTGGGGCCCTCCCGTGAATGAGCGTCCAGGACTCCAGATTCAAGTCGGCGGGATCGTTGGCAGAGGGAACAACCCTTAGGGTGAGGTCTTGTCGCAGTGTTCCCGCTCTGACTCCAACGGTGCCTTTCCAATTCTCTTGGGTGGTTCCTCATGTCCGCCAAACGACGAAAAGTTTTCCGGACTCGCCTTGGTGTCCTGGTCGCGTTCTTCGTCGCTTGGTCCTGCCTGATTAGCTATCGCCTCGTCAGCCTGCAAATCATCCAATACCCGGAGATGCGGGAGCATGCCCGACGTCAGCAGACCCGTGTTTTTCAGGTCAGTCCTGAGCGAGGAACAATTTTTGATCGCCGAAACCGAGAGCTGGCGGTCAGCGTTAAAGTCGAGTCTGTTTTTGCAGTCCCCCCCGAAATCAAAGACAAACCCCGAACCGCCGCCCGACTGGCCCAAGTCCTGGGACTTGACCGGGAAAAGGTTCTGAGAAGGCTGGAACGTTCTCGATCCTTTTGCTGGATTAAGCGCAAAGTTGACTATCCTCAGGTCGCGAAGGTCCGAGAGTTGCAGTTGCCCGGAATTTATTTCGAGACCGAGAGCAAGCGCTTCTATCCCAAGCGTGAACTGGCCGCCCATGTTCTGGGCTACGTGGGCATAGATAACGAAGGTCTGGCAGGTTTGGAACACCAGTATGAAAAGGACGTACGTGGAATGCCTGGTCGGATTTTCCTCCACATCGATGCCAAGGGGCGTCACTTCAGCAGTGTCGAAAGACCTCCGACGGCCGGAGCCGATCTGGTCTTGACGATGGATGAGTCGATTCAATACCTGGTCGAGCAGGAGCTTTTGGCCCAAGTCGAGGAGAGCAAGGCCCGCGGCGGCACAGCCATCGTGATGAACCCGGCCAGCGGTGAAATCCTGGCGATGGCCAACGTACCCACTTTCAATCCCAACCATTACGGTCGGTATTCTGAGGTCGACTGGAGAAATCAGGCGATTCTGAACATCTATGAGCCCGGGTCCACGTTCAAGATATTTACAGCGGCAACCGCACTGGAGGAAGGGTTGGCGACGCCTGAAGAGCAAATCCACTGTATGAATGGTGGGATTGTCATTGGGAGACATCGCATCCGGGATCACAAGCCCTTCGGTTGGCTATCGGTTCGGGACGTACTCGCCCGTTCCAGCAATGTGGGCATCATTCAGCTAGGCTTTCGCATTGGCAAAGAGCGCTTGGAGCGATATCTCCGTCTCTACGGTTTTGGCCAGCCCACTCGAGTGGACCTCCCTGGAGAAGCGAGAGGCTTGTTTCGGCCGGCTTCGGACTGGCGCGCGGTTACCCTGGGGACAGTCTCGATGGGGCAGGGGATTGGTGTTACCCCCCTTCAGATGATCGCGGGCGTTGGAGTGATCGCCAATGGGGGGATATTGGTGAAACCCCGCGTTGTTGAGCAAGTTCTTTCGGGAGGCGTCTCGGTGAATCCCGAGGGGTCTGAGGTGTTACGCAGAAGGGTCCTGCGAAAAACGACGGCCGATACGGTCAAGGCTATGATGAGCAGCGTGGTCTCCGATGGGACGGGGCGAGCGGCCCAGTTGAGCGGCTTTTCTGCGGCCGGGAAAACTGGTACGGCGCAGAAGGTTGATCCCAACGGCCGCTACTCGCACACGCGCTTTATTGCTTCGTTTGTCGGTTTTGCTCCGATCGACACCCCGGCTCTCTCGATGGTGGTGTTGATCGATGAGCCTCGCGGCCGCTACTACGGAGGGCAGGTTGCGGCACCCGTGTTTAAGAAGATTGCGGAGAAAACACTGAGTTATCTGTCGGTGCCCTCCGACCGGCCCCAAGAAGAACAGAAGGAAGAATTGAAGATCGCTGAACTCTCTGGAGAGGAAGAGCCGTCTGAGGAACCCTTTCTTGAAGAATGGCCATGGGCGCCTGCGCCGGAAAGTGGTGAGAAATCGTTGGGGCCCACCGAGTCGGCTGCAGGAACTCGGAAAATGGAGGATCTTGTAAGGTACGAAGATGCGGCCATCGAAGGCTTGGCAGTCGTCACTGTACCCAACTTTCTAGGGAAATCGCTTCGAGCTGTGATGACAGAGGGCACTCGAGCCCGATTACGGGTTGAGGCCCAGGGGGCCGGATTGGTGGTTCGGCAATTGCCCGCTCCAAATGCCAAAGTCGTGCCGGGCTCGACGGTTAGGGTTCAGCTGAATCGGAACCTCTGACCTCTGGGCAGAGGTGCGACGGCACAACGGGTATATGGACTTCTAGTCAAAGTTGATTGAATCTGCTGGCGGAACCATGCAGCTCCGCGACCTGATCAGGGACATCGAACTCAATGGCGCAGCTGAGTGTCCAAATGCGGAAATCTCCGGGATTGCCTACGATTCTCGTCAGGTCAAGGCCGGACATCTCTTTGTGGCGATTCGAGGGGCCAAGACCGATGGCAATCGCTATGTCGATCAGGCAATAAAGCTTGGAGCCCTCGCGGTCCTGTCCGAGAATCCAAGGCCTCCCGACTTTCGAGGGCCATGGATTCAGGTCAAGCGAAGCCGTCAGGCCTTGGCTCAGGCTTCCGCAAACTTTTACGGGCATCCCACCCGGGAAGTCCGCTTGGTCGGGATTACGGGTACCAACGGAAAAACTTCGACAGCCTATCTGCTCGAGTCCATCTTAAGGGCAAGCGGTTCACGGGTTGGGTTGATCAGCACGATCATCTACCGTGGTCCCGATTGGGCGGTTCCGGCGGAGCTCACCACGCCGGAAAGCCTCGACCTGCAGGGGCTTTTTCATCGATTCCAGCAAAGCGGCTGCCAAGATGTGGTGATGGAGGTTTCCTCTCATGCCTTGGCCATGGACCGGGTCTACGCCAGTCGCTTCCGAGTGGCCGTCTTTACCAATCTTTCTCCGGAACATCTGGATTACCATCAATCGATGGAGGGTTATTTCGACGCCAAGAAACAGTTGTTTGTTGACACGGGATACGGCCCGCCGCAGGTTGCCATTGTGAATGTGGATAATACCTGGGGAGAGAAACTGGCAGGGAGCGTTCCGGGTCACCCTTTCACTTTCTCTCTCAGGAGACCGGCTGATTTTCAGGTTCTGGAGTGTCAGTCGGGATGGAAGGGGATGCAGATACGCGTCAAGCTTCTCGGGGAAGATCTGGAGATCCACACTCCTCTTTTGGGGGACTTTAATCTCTCTAATCTTTTGGCGGCTGTGGCAGCGGCAACCAGTTTGGGAGTGGACCGGGATTCGATGAAACGCGGGGTCGAAAACTGTCGGCTCATTCCAGGGCGTTTCGAACCCATTGATTGCGGACAATCGTTTCACGTGATTGTGGATTACGCCCACACGCCCGACGCGCTGTGGAACACCCTCAGGAGCGCTCGAGAACTGGATGCCAAGAGGGTATTGGTGCTGTTTGGCTGCGGTGGCGAGCGCGATCGGTCCAAACGACCGAGGATGGGTTCTATCGCCGAACAATGCAGCGATTGGGTCATGCTCACCTCCGACAATGCGCGCAGCGAGGATCCCCTGGCTGTAATTCGAGAGATCCAGGCTGGTTTTCGGTCGGGTCGGCATGACGTTGATCCGGACCGGCTCCAGGCCATTCGGCGGCTCTTTTCGCGAGCGGAAGCGGGGGATGTGGTGATTCTTGCCGGCAAGGGTCACGAGGTCCAACAAGAACGGACGGGCCAAGTCCAGCCCTTTGACGATCGTCAAGTGGCCAGAGCGGTCTTGCGGGAGATGGGTTATGGTGATGCGGCTGCAAGCCAGTGACATAGCTCAGGCAGTGGGATCCGTTATCGATCCGACATACCAAGAAACGTCGCCGTCGGGCTATTCCATCGATTCCCGAACCCTGCAAGCAGGGGACTGTTTTATTGCCATTCGGGGTCCTCGCTTCGATGGCCATCAATTCATTCCCGAGGCGGTGCGCAAAGGGGCGTCCCTGTTGATTGTCAGCCAGCGGAGAGCAGGGGAGTTGGCGCCAGGGACTCCGTGTCTTTGGGTGGAGGACACGCTTCGGGCCCTCCAGCAACTGGCTTCCCGGGTTCGTCTCCAGTGGGGAAAACCCCTGGTGGCTATTACGGGGAGCGTAGGGAAGACGACAACCAAGGAAATTGCCAGCCATTTGTTGGCGGACCGTTTCAAGGTCTTCAAGAACCTGCGGAACTTCAACAATGACTATGGACTGCCTCTCTCTCTTCTCCAGTTGGAGATCGACCACGAGATCGCAGTGTTGGAGTTGGGGATGTCAGCGCCGGGAGAAATTGCCCGGTTGAGCCGCATTGCCCAGCCCAACCTGGGTGTGGTGACCAACGTCAAGCCGGTTCACTTGGAGTTTTTCTCCTCTCTGAGTGGCATTGCCAGGGCCAAGCGCGAGCTTATCGAAAATTTACCCCCCGAGGGTGTAGCTTTCTTGAATAACGACGATGCGCATGTCCGCAAGTTCAGTCGTTTCTTCAAGGGTAAAGTCGTGACCTTCGGAGTCGAAAGGCTTGCCACATACCGGGTCCACCAGATTCGTTGCAGGGGGCTGACCGGCTGCGAATTCAGGGTTCGGCATAACGGCCAAAGCCATCGGTTGGCCTCGCCTTTGCTAGGGCCGCACAATGTTGCCAATTGTTTGTCAGGGATCGCTCTAGCCCATCACTTGGGGCTGAGCTTCGAGGCCATCGCCGGTCGCCTGCGGAGTCTGCAGGCGGGTCAGGGTAGGGGACAACCTATATACTTCGAGGATGGATTTTGCGTGATCGACGACAGCTACAATTCCAATCCAGCAGCATTGATGACGATGATGAGGCTTCTCAAAAGGATCCCGGGCTATCGAAGAAAAATCCTGGTTGCAGGAGAAATGTTGGAGATGGGCGCCGACAGTGCTCACTTCCACAAGTCATGCGGCAAGGCGGCAGCGGGTTGGCGATTTGATTTGATTATTGGCATCCAGGGACTGGCGGATCGAATCGTAGCTTCCGCTCGGGCCCTCGGATATGATGAGGACCACTCGGTCTTTTTCGACGATGCAACCGAAGCCGGTCAATGGCTGGCTCCTCGGGTGAAGGCGGGTGACTTGATTCTGGTGAAAGGATCTCGCGGAGTGAAGACTGAGGGAGTGATCCAAACTCTAAGAAAGGAATTTGCGCTTACTTCCTGACTACCAGGGCTTAGCAACCGAGCCTGAACTCACCGTCGATTGGCTGCTTTGGCACGAGTTGGTGGCTGGATGAGCCCCTAAGGGAGGGAGTCAATCCAAATCCGATGCTCTATCACTCTCTTTATGAGTGGCTTTTTCACGCTTATCCGGATTTCTCGGCGCTCAATGTCTTTCGATATATTACCTTCAGAACAGCTTATGCCAGCATCACGGCATTAGTCCTGGCTCTGATCGTGGGCCCCTGGCTCATTCATCGCTTGCGCCAGTTCCAGGTGGGTCAGCCCATCAGAGAGGACGGTCCGAGTCACCACCAGGTTAAGGAGGGAACACCCACCATGGGAGGTGTTCTGATCGTGTTCAGCACGGTGCTGCCGACTTTCTTGTGGACGGACCTGAGAAATCCGCTGGTGTGGGTCGCCATGGTTTCCATCATTGGTTTTGGGGCGATCGGTTTTGCCGATGACTACCTCAAGATCAGACGGCGGAGGAACCTGGGGCTGACGGCCCCGAACGAAAATGGGATTACAACTCATCCTGAGCTTGGCCATTGCAGCCGGTCTCTTGCTTCTAAAGTCTCGGGGGGCTTACCAAACAGATCTCACAGTCCCCTTCTTCAAGGAGTTGCAACCCAACTTGGTCTTGGACCTCTTTGTTGGCTCCACTTTTCATTTTCTGGACTTCCTTCCCTTTTTGCTCTTCGTATTGGTGATTCTGGTTGGGTCCTCTAATGCTGTCAACCTCACCGATGGGTTGGATGGGCTAGCCATTGGCTGCGTTGTGGTTGCTACCGGTGCTCTAACGATGCTGACTTACGTCACCAGCCACGCCGACTTCGCCGGATACCTGGGGATTCCCCATCAGGCTGAAGTTGGAGAGCTGACCATTTTTTGTGGGGCCATGGTCGGAGCTTCGCTGGGCTTTCTCTGGTACAACTGCCATCCGGCTGAGCTCTTCATGGGAGATGTGGGATCGTTGGCCTTGGGAGGTGCGATCGGGACCGTCGCTGTGATAATTAAACACGAGATTCTGCTGGTGGCGATCGCCGGCATATTTGTTTTGGAGGCTCTGTCGGTGATGATACAGGTATTTTCCTTCAAGTTTTGGAGGAGGCGGGTTTTTCGCATGGCGCCGCTTCACCACCACTTCGAACTCTTGGGTTGGACGGAGTCCAAGGTTGTGGTTCGCTTTTGGATAGCAGCCCTCATTTTTGCCTTTTTCAGCCTGACTACCCTCAAGCTGAGGTGATGCTTCGCAACGGATAGCTTTGGCCAAGACTCCAACGGAGCTTGCCATCGAGGTTCTTTGACAGACAATGGATTTGGAAGTTGACCATTTCAAAGGGAAAAAAGTTCTGGTCGTGGGGATGGCCCGCAGTGGCATTGCCGTCGCAAAATTCCTGTTGGCCAAGGGAGCGCTGTTGACAGTCTCGGACCGGCGGGCTCGGCACGAGCTTGAGGCCGAAATTCAGAAACTGGAGTCGCTCGGGATCCGCTGTGAGGTGGGCGATCATCGGCCGGAAACCTTTATGGCTGCGGACTGTATTGTGGTGAGCCCGGGAGTTCCGCTGGGGTTACCCGTCCTAAGACAGGCGTCCAGCAAAGGGACCGTGATCTGGAGTGAAATAGAGTTGGCCTCTCGGTTTCTTCAGGGGAGAATTGTCGGGATTACGGGCTCTAACGGCAAGACAACGACAACGGCGCTGGTTGGGGAGATTTTGCGAGCTGCCGGCTTTCATACTCAGGTGGGAGGGAACATCGGAGTGCCGTTAACCTCCTTGATCGACAGCTCTGAGTCGGAGTCAATTAACGTCGTCGAGTTGAGCAGCTTCCAATTAGAGGCCGTCCCATCTTTTCGGGCTCATATCGCTGTGATCTTGAATATCACCCCCGACCATATGGATCGGTACGACTCCCTGGAAGCCTATGCCAGCGCCAAGCTGAACCTTCTCAGGAATCAAACGGCTGAGGACTTTGCGGTTCTGAATCGGGAAGACCATCTGCTACGTCGTCTCGCTGCCACCTCTCAGCCAAAACGGTTCTGGTTCAGCACCAGGTCTCCAGTCGAGCAGGGAAGCTACGTAAAAGACGGCGCCCTTTTCTTTAGCCATGAGAGGCGGAGCGAGCAGGTGCTCAAGATCGATTCCATCCGGATTAAGGGCCTTCATAACCTGGAGAATATTGCCGCTGGGGTCACCGTGGCCCGCCTGTTGGGTGCCTCTGCCAAGCCAATCCGTGAAGCCGTCGAGGGCTTTCGTGGGGTGTCTCATCGACTGGAGTGGGTGAGGGAGATTCAGGGAGTCGATTTTTACAATGACTCCAAGGCCACGAATCTGGCTTCGACGCAGATGGCGCTGGAAGCTTTCGAGCGGCGGCTGGTTTTGATCCTTGGAGGGCGTGACAAAGGCAGCGATTTCTCGGTGTTGCGTCCACTGGTGAGCCGCCGGGTCCAGGGCTTGGTCTTGTTGGGAGAGGCCAGCCAGAAGATTGGATCTCAGCTAGGTGGAACGGCCCCCATGAAACAGGCCTTCAATATGGATGAAGCTGTCCACTTGGCCTTCCGTCAGGCCAATCCAGGGGATGTCGTTTTGCTCGCTCCCGCCTGCTCCAGTTTCGACATGTTTCAGGACTATGAAGATCGGGGTAATGTGTTCAAGGAGGCAGTCCATCGTCTCCGTTAAAGTCTCCTGACCACGAGAAGATCCGGGCACACCAAGTCCGGAGGCAGATTAGAACCCGGGATCTTTTGAAATGGCCCGAAAACTTTCCCCAGACAAACTCCTGTTTGCCGTGACCCTGGTTTTGGTGCTAGCGGGCGTGGTGATGGTTTTCAGTGCCTCTGCTGTCCCGGCAGAGGAAAAGTTTGGCAGTCCCTACTATTTTCTGATCCGGCAGGGGGTGTGGGCTCTCCTGGGGCTGATTGGCATGTCGGTCGTGATGCACATTGACTATCGCAACTACCGCCGTCCCCTCTACGTCTACGGAGGCCTGTTCGTTTGCGCTCTGTTGTTGGTGGCTGTTTTCTTTTTGGATCCAAACAACAATACCCACCGCTGGATTCGGTTGGGTTCCCTGTCGTTTCAACCGTCGGAGCTCTGCAAACTCGTCCTGGTTATTTTTCTGGCTTCGTTGCTGGAGAAGCAAGCCGACCGGGTTAACGACTGGCGGCACACCCTCTTGCCCTGTCTGGCGATGCTCGGAGCCTTCTTGGGTTTGATTGTCGCCGAGCCGGATCTAGGCACCTCGGTCTCGATTGCGGCAGTGGCTTTCATCCTTCTGTTTTGCGCAGGTCTCCGGCTTAAATATGTGTTCGGTGCCTGCCTGATGGCGATTCCGCCCTTATTCTACCTGATCTATTTTTTTCAGTACCGACTGGAACGCGTCCTCGTATTTCTTGATCCCTGGAAAGATCCCCTGGATTCGGGATTCCAGATCGTTCAGTCCTTGATTGCCGTAGGGAGTGGAGGACTGACCGGTTTGGGATTGATGGAAGGGAAGCAAAAACTCTTCTACGTGCCGGAACCCCACACGGATTTCATCTACGCCGTGATCGGCGAAGAGTGGGGTCTGATAGGCACTTTGGCGGTTCTGGCGCTGTTTGGGGTATTCCTGTGGCGTGGTGTCCGCTTATCCCTGAGAGCGTCGGATTGCTTCGGGCGCTTCCTGGGCGTCGGCCTGACCTCCATGGTCGTCTGCCAGGCTTTTGTCAACATGAGTGTTGTGTTAAGTTTGCTTCCCACCAAGGGAATTCCTCTTCCCTTCATCAGCTCGGGTGGGTCGTCGTTGCTGGTCAGTCTATTGGGTGTCGGTGTTCTGCTTAACATCTCCCAACACTCCGATTGACCGGGACACGGAGGCAGCAGCCTTCGGAACGCGTATTGATCAGGTTCTGGGACTGAACAGAACCGGGAGAGCCCCGGCTGGAAATGGGAAAATACTTGCTTGGCAGCCAGGACCGGGGTGCTCCGGTTTGTGAAGGCCACGGAAGTGGCGCGCTCCGCCAAGTCTTTGGTGAATTGGAGCAGACACAGGGGTGGCAAAGAGGGCCTCGAGATTGACCTCGAATTCTCCAGCTGTTGCCCTCAAGGTCTTGATTGCAGGAGGTGGTACGGGAGGGCACCTCTATCCTGGAATAGCCGTTGCCCAGGCACTGGAAAAGCGCTATCCCCGGGTGGAGGTTCGATTTGTGGGAACTGGTCGCTCGCTGGAGGCCCATATTTTGAAAGAGGCGGGTTATCACTTGAACCCGCTACCTGTTTCCGGGCTGAAAGGAGTCAAAGGGATCGACCGGATAAAGGGAATTCTCAGGATACCGCGGAGCTTGTGGGCTGCCTGCCGAATCGTTCGGCAATTCCGGCCGACCATTGTCGTCGGCGTCGGGGGCTATTCCTCCGGACCTCCGGTCTTGGTAGCTTCACTCGGGGGGATTCCCACCCTTCTTCACGAGTCCAATGCTCATCCCGGAATCACCAATCGATTACTGGCTCGCTTCAGCCGGAAGGTCGCTACCACCTTTCCCGAGTGTGAGAAGTTTTTCTCGGGAAAGGCTGTGCTGACCGGGACTCCGGTTCGTCCGGAGTTTCAAGCTCGGTCGGCCCAACTCCCCGCTCGCCCTTTCGTCCTGTTGATTTTCGGTGGGAGTCAGGGTGCCCGGGCCATCAACCAAGCCGTCATAGACGCGTTGGAACTTTTGCGCCCTCACTTGAGTCAGTTGCGTTTTATCCACCAGACCGGTGAGCAAGATTTAGCCAGGGTAGAGCGAGCCTATCAGGAAGTGGGAGCTCAAGCCCGGGTTCAGCCTTTCTTCACCGATATGCCTCGGCAGTTTCAAAAAGCTCACTTGATCCTATGTCGGGCAGGCGCCGCGACCCTTGGTGAATTGGCCGTGGCGGGAAAGGCTTCGCTGCTGGTGCCCTTTCCGGGAGCCACCGACAACCATCAACTGCGGAACGCCGAGTCACTGGCAGCCGCCGGGGCTGCCGAGGTCATCAGACAGAGCGATCTGAGCGGGCGCCTCCTCGCTAGCCGAGTCGAGCACTATTTTCATCACCCGGAACAGTTGGAAAGGATGGAGGGTAAAAGCAAGCAACTAGGGCGGCCCGACTCGGCCCAGAGGATAGTTGATTTGATAGAGGGGTTAGTGGGTGCAGATTGACCGGCTTGTGCTGTTTTGGGGTTGCTACCAGCTGTAACCCCAAGCGGCCCTGAACCGGCGGCTGTCGGGTTGATTGCCAATGGACTCCGTGGGTCCGGCAACCTGGCAAGATGAGGGCATGTTCAAGAAGATTCAGAAGGTTCATCTCATTGGTATTGGTGGATCAGGAATGAGCGGGATTGCCGAGGTCTTGCTGAACCGAGGCTACGTGGTCAGCGGATCGGATCTTAAACTGACACCCGTTACCGAAAGGCTGGTTGCACTGGGCGCCCGCATAAACGGAGGCCATTCCAGGGAACATCTGGATGCCGCCGACGTCGTGGTCGTATCCTCCGCCGTGAAACCCCACAACCCGGAAGCCGCCGAGGCCCGGCGTCGACAGATTCCCGTTATTCCCCGAGCCGAGATGCTGGCCGAGTTGATGAGGATGAAGTACGGGATTGCGGTTGCAGGAACGCATGGTAAGACGACCACCACGTCGCTGGTCGCCACGCTTGTAGGACATGGCGGCCTGGACCCCACCGTTGTGCTGGGGGGGCGGCTCAATGCCTTTGGAAGCAATGCCAAGCTCGGCACCGGCGAGTTCATGGTCGTCGAGGCTGATGAAAGTGATCGCTCCTTTCTGCTCCTGTCCCCCACACTGGCGGTGGTGACGAACATCGACGAAGACCACATGGAATGCTATGCCGGCATTGATGATCTCAAGAGCACCTTCGTCCAGTTTGTGAACAAAGTGCCCTTCTATGGCGCTGTGATCCTTTGCCGGGATGAGCCCACCGTCGAATCGATCATTCCTCGGATTAAGAGACGGATCATTACCTACGGTTTCAGCCGGGAGTCGGACCTGCGGATCTCCAGAGATGTTTACTCTGGTTTCGGGTCGGAGTTTGAACTCGATTACCGTGGACAAAGCCTCGGCGCCTTTCAACTCAACATCCCTGGGCGACACAATGTCCTGAATGCAGTGGCGGCTGTTGCAGTCGGGTTGGATCTCGGTCTGGCTCCACCAGTACTGCGATCGTCATTGGCCGACTTTGAAGGACCGGACCGGCGCTTTCAGCTAAAGGGTTTGGTCAAGGGGCTCACTCTCATTGATGACTACGGTCACCATCCAACGGAAATCGTGGCCACCTTGGAAGCAGCACGGCATCTTCAGGGGAGCCGCTTGGTTGTGGTTTTTCAGCCTCACCGATTCACCCGGACCCGGTATTGTTTTGGTGCCTTTGCTCAAGCTTTCGAGAGAGCCGACTTGGTAATCTTGGCTGATATCTACGCCGCTGGCGAAGATCCCATCAGCGGCTTGACTTCGGAAAAACTGGTCAAAGCAATCCAACAGAACGGTCACCGGGGCGCTCACTACTTGGGAGCCGTGGAAGACATAGGCTCAAGATTGGTCCCCCTTCTTAAAGCGGGAGACATTGTAATCATCATGGGCGCCGGGAGTATCTCGAAGCTTGCGGAAACGTTGTTGAAGCAACTCGCTGCGTCTACTGCAATCAACTGAAAGGTTCTTTCGACGGACACTCACGGGGTCGGTGGAACCCTTGATGGAAAGGGCAAAGGGGAGGTCAATGGACTATCCTGAGAAAAAACCTGGCGTCATTTTGGGAAAGCAACGAGCCTGCGACAAAAAGAAGGGAAAAACCATTAGAGAGATGTTGCGTTGGTCGCTCAAGCTCTCCTTCGGATTGTTGGTGGCTTCAACGCTGTCCTTCGGCTTTCATTGGATGAGAGACCAGCTGCACCACTCTCCTAAATTCGATGTCGCCATCAAGGAAATCAACGGTCTGCAACATATTCCCCAGAGCCAGGTGTTGGGCAAAATTAGTGAGCTGGAGCAGCACAGCCGCAACATCGTTAGACTAAACCTCGATCAACTCAGGCGTAACCTGGAGCTCATTCCTTGGGTGAAAAATGTGGCTGTCCGCAGGGTCCTACCGGATAAGTTGATCATCAACATCGAAGAGCGAACACCCGTGGCCTTCGCTCAAGTCGAACAAAGCACGCTGCTGATAGACGAGGAAGGCATCCTTCTGCAAAACAATCCAGGGAACCTGTCACGGTCTGATTTTCCGGTCATCCTTGGGATTGAGTCGGGTTATGACTCCGAAGCTCTGCGGCGCAACCAACAGCGGATTGCATTATATCGGCGATTGATCCATTCCCTGGACCAGGGCGGCGCCAGGTTGAGTCAGGATGTGTCTGAGGTCCACCTCCAGGACTATGGCAATGTCTCCGTCATTCTCAATGGAGATACCGTTCTTGTTTACCTCGGACGGGATGGCTTCCAGGAAAAGTTCCGTCGCTATTTGGCGACGAGCCGTGAACTCAAAAAAAAGTACCATAATCTGGACTCTGTAGATCTTCGCTATCGCGATCAGGTGGTGATTAGAACCCTGGATCCCAAGTTGGTCGACAGCGTCTCTGAGAAAGCTTCATCGGAGAGTTGAGGCCCTGTGAGGCTGGTATCAGGTCTTCGCTGGCTAAAGGTCTCATTCTGGAAGGTTGGAGGTCCCATTGCCCCGGAAGACGAAGTATGTTGTTGGCTTGGACGTTGGCACCACCAAGACCTGTACGGTCATCTGTGAGGTCAACGATAAGGGCGGTCTGGAGGTGGTGGGGGTCGGATCCGCCGACTCCAAAGGCCTGCGTAAGGGAGTAGTGGTTAATTTAGATGGGGCCGTGTCGGCCATCAAAAAATCGGTGGAGGAGGCGGAACGGGGTGCGGGAACTGCCGTAGAGTCGGTGTTTGTTGGGCTTTCCGGGTGGCACATCAAGAGCTTCAACAGCCAAGGGGCGGTAGCTGTCTTGGCAGAGAGCCGCGAAATTGGCAAAGAAGACATTCGCCGAGTTATCGAAATTGCCAAAGCGGTTTCACTGCCATCCGACCGGGAGATTATCCACGTCCTTCCCCAAGAATTTGTAGTCGACGGGCAAGGGGGTATCGGTGATCCTTTGGGTCTTTTGGGGGCAGAATTGGAAGTGAGTTGCCATATCGTCACCAGCTCGACCACCGCTGCTCAGAATATTGTGACAGCCGTCAACCGTAGTGGGCTCATCGTGGCTGATACCGTCTTGCAACAACTTGCCTCCGCTGAGAGCACCTTGAGCAATGATGACAAGGAACTGGGCGTGGCCGTGGTTGATATTGGGGGTGGCACCACCGATCTTGCCATCTACACTCAAGGCGCCATCCGACACACTTCCATTTTGCCTTTGGGCGGCGATCAAATCACCAACGACATTGCTGTCGGTCTCAGAACCTCGATCCTGGAGGCGGAGAAGATCAAACGAAAACACGGATGCGCCCTTTCTACCTTGGTCACGGAGGAGGTTACTTTCGAAGTCTCGGGCGTGGCAGGTCGTCAGGCCAAGTCCATCGGCAAGAGGGCCCTCTGCGAGATCATCCAACCACGGATGGAGGAAATTGTTGCCTTGGTTCAAGAGGAGATCAAACAAGCTGGCTACGAGAAGTTTCTGGGAGCCGGTGTGGTCGTCACTGGGGGAACTGCCCAGCTCGAGGGAGTCATCGAGTTGGCCGAAGCGATCTTCGGTCTGCCGGTTCGCCTGGGCAGTCCCAGTGGATTGGAGCAGGTGGAGGCATCTCTGGTTACTCCGACCTATTCAACGTCCATCGGCTTGGTCCTCTACAGCTACCGAGCGCATGCTCACCGTTTGGTTGGACTTCCCACCGACCGCAACCGGCTGGCAAGGTGGGCATCCAGGTTATGGTCCAGAGACCGCAACAAGCGCTGAGAAACTGATTCTGATTCGGTTGAGGGTGTTTTTTCTTGCTGGTGATATCTAGGGAGTCGCATTGGGTGGCCGGATTTGGCGCTCGTAAGCCTGTTGCACACAACATAAGGTATTTTTTTCTTGATTTTTGCATTTTAACCCCTTATGTTGTGGGTCAAGCTCGATTCAGGTAGCAGCGGGAACCAGGGGCGGATCAACGACCCAAAGCTACAGTATGTCTTCCGTACGGGGCTGACGACCTTGCAAAACACTCGGGGGAGTTGGCCCGAGGGAGGTGGTTTTAGGCTCTGTTGAGCCAAGGAGCGGAATAATGGAAACGGCCGAGTCCAATCGTCCCGTTAAGATTTTGTTAGATGAGCCTCCCCCCAACGGTGCTGTCATCAAGGTTATCGGTGTCGGAGGGGGCGGGACCAACGCTGTGAACCGAATGGTTGCTGCCGGCGTCGAAGGGGTTGAATTCATTGTGGTCAACACCGACCAGCAGGCTCTCAAAATGGCCAATGCGCCGGTGAAGCTGCAGATCGGAGCGAACCTCACCAACGGTCTTGGCGCCGGCGCGGACCCTGAAGTCGGGCAAAAAGCAGCTCTGGAAGATACGGAAAAGATCATCGATGTCCTTGAGGGCGCCGACATGGTTTTCGTGGCGGCTGGCCTGGGCGGGGGCACCGGGACCGGCGCCTCGCCCATCATCACCCACTTGGCAGCGGATTTAGGTGCACTGACAGTCGCCATCGTGACCAAGCCGTTCCTTTTTGAAGGGAGAAAGCGTGGCCTGCAGGCCGAGCGCGGACTCCAGAAGCTCAAAGGGTGTGTCGATACGGTCATTGCCATTCCTAACGAACGTTTACTTCACACCGTGGAAAGGGGCACCCCTCTTTCTGAGGCATTCCTGGTGGCTGATGACATCCTGCGCCAAGGGGTTCAGGGAATATCAGACATCATTCAGGTCCCCGGTGTGGTCAATGTTGATTTTGCTGACGTGAAAGCAGTGATGCACGGCATGGGCATGGCATTGATGGGAACCGGAACCGCCAGGGGAGAAGACCGCGCCATCCAGGCTGCCACGCAATCAATCGCTTCACCGCTCCTGGAAGAGGCTTCCATTCAAGGGGCCATGGGGATTCTCATCAACATCACAGGATCTGAGGGGCTTCTTCTTCACGAAGTCAGCGAAGCGGCCGCCATCATCCAAAAGGCCGCCGATGAAGATGCCAATATCATTTTTGGCGCCGTGATTGATGACGCCATGAAGGAGGAAATCAAGATCACGGTGATTGCCACCGGGTTCGACAGGAACGGTGAGAAATCCTCAGGAGTACCCCTGCTAGAAAGCTCCGATTCTGGCCCTCAGACCCCAGCGGCCGATAATGTGACGGAGTCCGTACCCGAGGGCTCGCAGAGCATGGTACGTTCCTATGACCACCACGACCTCGAGGTTCCCACCTACCTCCGCCGCAAGATGACTGAATAAGTGCGCCAGCCCAGAATGAACCGGATCCTTTGATTATTGGACGGAAGCCCCTGGGCCCGGAAGGCTGGAAATCACATGGGGGTCCAAATAGAGGCCGCCATCATCGACTGGATGGTGGAACATGCCAGGCTGGAAGCTCCACTGGAGTGCTGTGGTCTTTTGATGGGCCAAGCCCGGCGGATTACTCGGCTTCGCAAAGTGGAAAACGTGGCGCGGAGCCCCATTCGCTATGAAATGTCTCCCCGGGAGTTATTTCAGTTTTTTAAGGATCTCCGCAGTTCGGGTCTCCAGCACCTCGGAATTTATCATTCCCATCCAACTTCCGAGCCCTATCCATCCCCAACCGATATTGCCCAAGCCTTCTACCCGGACTGTACGTACTTTATCCTTTCTTTACTGGCGCCGGAAGCCCCTTCCATCAGAGCATTTTCCATCATAGAGGGCGTCGTTCAAGAACAGACCATTGAGCGTTGCTAGCTTGGACTGCTGGCTTGCGGGCGGCGGCCTTTCTGTAGCATGTCTCTGTGAGAGGTCACATTGTATTGGGAGAAGAAAAAGGGAGAAGGGCAGGATGGGATGCGTGGCAATGGCCGATGAATACGCTCTCGATGTCGACCGCTGTCTGGCATCATCCTCCAATGGATGGCATGCAAGGGCTGGAAGAACAAAACCGACACCCTTTCGTCGGGAGAGTCGTTCTCAGGGGTCTCGAAGGCAGGGTTTGAACCTACGACCTTCCGGTAACTATCCTCAGGCGCATGTGAAGGCTGTTTTCTCGGGTATCCACGATCTCGAAACCCGCGGACGCGAAGAGCCGTGCCGGCCCCATCCAGACCTCACCAGGACCGAGACGATCTGTCAAGCTTTGCCTGCGTGGAAAGCCTTCGACTTCCACTACGCCTTCCGCCGAGAGATCCGCCAAAGCCAGAGCCATCGCTTGATGCATGAGGCCCTGACCACGATGTCTTTCGATAATGCCAAAACAAACGAAGGCGTAAACGAAGTCGACCGGTTCCAGTTCAAAGGTGGCGCACAGCTTCGGCCATGCCGTCCGCGGCCCTACTCGGCACCAGGCGACGGGGCGATCCTCCAGGTAGAAAATCCGACCGTGGTAAGACCCGGCATCCCAGAGTTGTCTGCGCAGGCACTGATTCTCCTCCTCGCTACGATCCTGCCATGCGTCCCAACTCGGGGTTTCCCAGGCCACACACCAGCACCAGTCATGAGGCGGCGTGACCAGCAGCGTCGCAAAATCCTCCATGGTATCCGGTCCCAGGCGCTGACAGGTCAAAGAAGCTGCGTTCATGTGCTAAACTACACCCACTTGTACCCGCTCGTAAATCGGACGATCATCTGTGTGCCTAGCACTCAACGCTCAGCGGACATCCGATTCGTCGCTGCTTCAGCCCTGGTGGCTGCGAAGGCGATCTGTTCCGTCCGAAAGGTCTGATCCTCCACCCAGGCGGCGATTCCGTCGAGCGCAAGAATGAGACTGCCGCTGCGGATTGCGGCCTCAACATTGCGCAACACGGCGTCGTGGGACAGGAAGCCGAACGCATGACAGCTAGTGGTGTTGACATTTCATCTTATGTCATTCTGGGCGCAGCGAAGCGGAGTGAAGCATCTAAAATGGCAGGTTGTTTGAGGCATAGGCTTCAGATTCTTCGTCGCTTCGCTCCTCAGAATGACCGGTTGAGTGGGCTGTTGGGTTATAAAATGTCTTGAATCACAAATGTCAACACAACCTAGCTATTGCTGCTCTTTGAGTAGTGGCTCGGTCTGCAGGTGATCTCAACGATAGCATGGGTTCAATGTTGGGGGGTGAGTTGAGGCCTGGAGGCCGGTGGCCCCGAGTCGGAGCCACCGAGGGAGTCAGGGACTCGCGAGGAGTCCGGTACCCGAGGGCCGGATGAGGGCAAAGGGTGTTGTAGACTCGTTTCCATCGACGCAGGGCCCGATTGAGAGGCTCGACTCTAAGATCCCCATCTGTGGATCTGATAGAATTCCTCGTTGTGGGTCCTCTGAGCCCGTTCCACATTCCATTGAGTTTGAGAGAACGGGGAGGCAGCACAAACAGGCGCGACGACGGCCAAATTAGAGGCATTTGATTGTCAACAAACCGGACAGATCACGTGTCACTAAGACCGGTCAACTTGACGTGCTGCCGACAGTTTCTTTTTCGCCCCTTTTTCAATCGTGATTCTTGGGGTAGGATTTTGATCTTGCAACGAGTCAGTTTTTCAATCAGTCTAGTGTCCAAGGGGTAGAAGATCTTTGGGTTCCTTGGGCAATTGGAGTACTGATGTCATGCGGATTGCTACGAAAGACCGACGCTGGTTGGTGATGGCCTTGTCTGTGGGAGCGCTGGGGCTCCCTGTTTTGGGTTCCGGATTGCAAGCAACTACGGTTGAGAGGCTTAGTCTTGAGCAAATGGTTCGCCTATCGCAACGGATCATCCTGGGCAGGTGTGTTTCCCGGGAAAGTTATTGGAACAAGACCCGCACGTTGATCTTGACCTCCACCCGGTTTGCTGTCACAGCGGACTTGAAGGGGCAGTCCCAAGGGGTTGCTACCGTCGTGACGGTGGGAGGAACAAAGGATGGCATTACTCAAGTGGTTCATGGGACGCCGAAGTTCGAGGACAATGAGGAAGTGCTCTTATTTCTCGAAGCTGGGAAAAGCGGGTTCTGGAAGCCGTTGGGACTTTCCCAGGGGAAGTTTCGCATCGTCACCGATCACCAAGGAGTCAAGAGGGCGTTTCATGCTTCCTCCGGGCTTCATTTTGTTCCAGCCTCAGCCCAATTGTCGTCCAAGGCGCCCGTTCCGACAAGGATCGAGCTGGGTCATTTAGTGAACCGAATCAGGCAACTCATCGGCGGCGGTAGTGAGTAACTACCTGGACCGACCCTGTGAATCGGCCCCCGTGTCACCCTTTCCGGGCACAATCAAGATCGGCTGAGGGCCAGTGAGAAGCTGTTCGACATCTGAGAATCCATGGCCCCCAATGGCCTACAGGCGGCTCTTGGCGCCCTTCTGTGTCTTTGTTGTGATCCTGGCCTGGTTGATTTCCTGGTTTCCTGCGAAGGCATTCGTTCGCGTGTCCCGTGGCGCCAAATGGACGGAGTTTCCAGTCACCTACAAGATCCATAAAGGAGGATTGGCCTCCACCGGCAATGGCAGCGAATTCATTGCAGTTCACGCCGGCTTTGAAGCTTGGCAAAAGGTCGCGGGTTCGACGATCACTTTTTCCTACGAGGGAACGACAGACGCTCAACATGCTGCCTGGGATCGCACCAATCTGATTTCATTTCAAGATGAAAACTTCGACTTCGGTTCCGGGGTCGTTGCGGTTACTCTCTCCACTTATGGCCTCGAACTCGATTCCGCGGCCATACTGGATACCGACATCCTTTTCAACCCCAACCAGAACTTTTCGACTCATGGTGCCCCGGGCGCCTTTGACATCCAGTCAGTTGCAACTCATGAGATTGGACATGTCCTGGGGCTCGACCACACGGCTATCGTGTCCGCCACCATGAATCCGGGTACCGGCACAGGACGGACCGACCAGCGTGTTCTTAAGGCCGACGACCAGGCTGGAAGCTCGGTCATTTACCCGCATCCGGACTTTGCCAACTCGACCGGCGGTATCGCCGGGCGCATTGTCCTCGCCGGCGCCGGTGTCTTCGGCGCCCACGTAGTCGCTCTCGATGAAGCGGGGCGCTCGGTCGTCTCGACACTTTCTCTCAAAGATGGCGCCTACCGGATTTCAGGTCTTGCGCCGGGTTCTTACTCCGTCTACGCGGAGCCTCTCGATGGGCCGGTGACCGAAATGGGTTTTGGAGGCGAGTTCGACTCGACTGTCAACAGCGACTTCAAGACAACCTTCCTGGGAGATACGCTGGATAGCAATGCTCGCCAGCGGGTCTCGGTCACCGCCGGCGATCCCCTGAAAGGTTTCGACATCTCTGTGTCACCCTCTTCTTCCCCACCCCTCGACATCACCAGCCCGAGTCTGGGCGCTCGCCTTTCCCAAGGGAGCCTCGAATCGTTTCGGTTCTTTGGAGATGGCATCGGACCTGGAAGCACTTTCTTCATCCTGGGAGAGGGTCTGGCGTTGGAACCGCCGAGGCTGATCGGCAATACGGGGGCGGAACTTGAAATCGAAGTCGCTGCTACCGCAGCTCTGGGTCCACGAAGTCTCTTCGTTCAGAAACCGGATGGGCTGGCGGCCTTGAGCGGTGGGGTGGTTGTGACCTTGCCTCGTCCGGAAGTATCAAGCATCCTTCCGAATTCCGGAGCTCGAGTGGGCGGGACTCCGGTAATGATCTCAGGATCCAACTTTCGGCCGGAGGCCTCCGTGAGTCTGGATGGCATTCCCTTGAAGGACCTCACCTGGCTTGATTCGGGGACTTTTCAGGGGACCACGGCCCCGAACCGTTGTGGGGTTCTTACCCTGCTGGTAGTCAATCCAGACGGCAGCAGCGCCCGCCTGGAGTCTGCTTACAATGTCATCTCGCCGATGCCAACCATTGACTCGGTATCTCCCGGCTCTGCAGAAGTGACGTCCGTGGTAACGATCTCCGGGACCAACTTTGACCCTGTGGCTGGCAATAACCACGTCCGCTTCAAAAATCGTTCGGCTGATGTGATTTCGGCTGCCGAAAACCAAATCGTCACTGTCGTCCCGTTTGGGGCCACCAGTGGTCCCATCACAGTAGAAACGTGCGATCAGGTTGCAACCAGCTCGGTATTTTCGGTGATCCCGTGGCGTCCGAGTCAGAATCGCGCCCAGCCGAGGTTTTCCTACCTGGACCTCACTCAGGACTCTGAGGCATCTCAGTTGGTTTTTCAACCTGACGAGTTGGATCGAGTCAATGACGACTCCGTGGGTCAGATTGCCTTGCCGTTCAAGTTCACACTTTTTACCAAGACGTTTCTTGAGGGGAGCCGCGTGAATATCTCTTCCAACGGCTGGATTTCCCTCACTGCCTCGGTTCCTTCCACTTCGGAATGGGAGAACGGGCCTCTTCCCGGAAAGAACGTCCCGCACACGGACGGTACCATGGGGTCGATGCCGGCAAATCTGATTGCTCCGTTCTTTCATGATCTTGTTCTGGGGCAATCGGGTAGCGGTGTCTTTACCCGGCTGGTGGGATCTGCCCCCAACCGACGTTTGATCGTCGAATGGAAAAACTTCAGCCTTTACGATGACGATCTTCATCCGGAACCGGATTATACGACCCAGGCGACCTTTCAGGCGGTGCTTTACGAAGGGAGCAATGACATTGCCTTCCTGTACCAGACCTTACAAGGGCCGTTGACTCAGGGGGAGAGCGCCACCATCGGGCTTCAGAACCACAATCGAGATAGGGCCATCCAGTTTGGTTTTAATAGACCTCGGCTATCCGAGGGCACAAGCGTGTTTTTTCGCTTCAACCCCCAGGATGGCAGCTATGCTTTTGAGCAGTTCCTTCCTTTTGTGATCGATACCGAGGAGTTCCGCACTAACTTGGGCCTTACGGCTGATGTCCTTTCGGGCGCAAAGGTCAAGTTGACGCTGTTTGATGCTGCCGGTCAGTCCCTCGGCTCCCGGACTGTGACCGTTCCTGGTGGCGGGCTGATACAGCTCAACCACCTGATTCGTTACCTTCGCGGTACAGATCCTGCGACGCCATCCCACCTGTCGGGCTCTGTCCTGGTTGCTTCCGATCAACTGGTGTTTCCCTACGTCACTCAGATCGACAACACGTCACACGACCCAAGCCTCGATGTGGGTGTCATGTCGGGCAGCACCAAACTGCTGATTCTGTCTACGACATCGGTGAACCAGTTTCGCTCATCTCTGGTCGTTTTGAACGTAGGAGATGTCGTTGCCTCTGTTATCCTGGTACAACGGGAGGTTGGTGGCGCGGTGCTCCATCAGGAACAGATCGTCATTCCCTCGCGAAGTTTGTTCCAAAGTCCGGATCTGCACGCAGACTTCGGGATCACCAATGTTTCTGGCCCTCTGGAAATCGTATCGACCAATGACGCGCCACTGATTGCGACTTCTCGAGTTTACTCCCGTGATTCCGGGACGAGCGGGTTCTTCCGTGGGCTGGATTTGGCCAGCGCTTTGACCGGCGCAATCATTCCCATCAGCCAGGAGAGTGAGGAATTTCGCAGTAACTTGGGGATCAACAACCTTTCGGAGCAACCGGCCAACGTTGAAGTCCATTTGCTCGATTCCAATGGAGTGGACCTCGGAATGACAAGCGTTGAAGTGCCGCCGTCCGGGTTGGTCCAATTGAATAGAGTCAACCGACAGCTCACCGGTTCGAGCGATGGGTCCAGCACCTTTGGTTGGATCCAAATGAGTGCCGATCAGCCCATCGCGGGATTTGTGTCACAGATCAACAATGAGAGTAGCGATCCGGGATTTGCACGATCTGATGTTTTGGCCGCCACCAAGCTCCTGATTCCTTCTGCTACCAACGTCAACCCATTTCGTTCGACCATAACCGTCATCAACGCGGGAAACGATAGTTCGGCTTCGGTTCGGGTGAGTGTCAGGAATCGCGAGGGTCAAACTATTGGTGAAAGTGAGATGATTTCCATACCTCCCAACGGAATCCACCACCTGGACGACCTCTTGGGAAGCCTGGGTGTTCCCAGGGGTTTCGGTCCGGTAGAAATCGAGTCACTGAATCATGTGCCCCTCTTGGCCGTGTCCCGCGTCTATAGCATCGACAACGACACCAGCGGCTTCTTTGTGGCGCAGCCTTTCTAGGAGATCCCATGGCCGGTCAATCTTTTTATTCCCTGGCCAACAAGGTGGCCATCGTCACGGGTGCTGCCCATGGTATTGGCGCCAGTATCGCCGAACGATTTCTCAAAGCGCAGGCCAAAGTGGTTTTTGCCGACATTGACGGAAGCGCCGCCCATAAAAGAGCCGACCAACTGGATGTTTCCGGTGAGCGGACCCTCGTCGTGCCGGTGGATCTGACGCGATCGAACGAAATCAGGACTCTGGTCGAGCAGGTCGTCCACAGGTTCGGAACCATTGATATTCTGGTAAACAACGCCGGTATCGCCGGACCGACCAAGCCCTTGGTTGAGGTTTCAGAGGAGGAATGGGATCAAGTGATGGCCTTGAACCTCAGGGGTGTATTTCTTTGCTGCAAGGCGGTTCTTCCCACCATGCTTGAGAATCGGTACGGCCGGATTGTCAACGTGGCCTCAATCGCCGGCAAAGAAGGGAATCCCCATCTGACGCCTTACTCGACCACCAAGGCAGGAGTTATCTGTCTCACCAAGGCCCTGGCCAAGGAAGTCTGCCAACAGGGTATCTATGTGAACTGTGTGACGCCGGCAGTGATCGAAACTCCCATTCTGCGGCAGGTGGGTCAGCAAGTGATCGATTACATGATCAGTAAGATACCCATGGGTAGAGTCGGAAAGCCCAACGAAGTGGCTGCCCTCATCCACTTCCTGGCCAGTGACGAATGCAGTTTTACCAACGGCGCCTGCGTGGACATCAGCGGTGCGCGGGCCACTTATTGACCATTGAGTCTTACCGGGCCAGCCTCCTGTAATGCCTCTGATATTCAACCCGTGGACTCGTGCCAGACTCTCTCGCCTTAGCCGCTACCTCGGCAGTCAAGTTTGTGACGGGGGCTGAATCATGATGGAAACACCGTTCATTTCGCGGAGGCTGAGCGACTCCGATTTGAGAAGGTTCGACGCTGAGGGTTATCTGCTCTGTGGCGCCACGCTGACGGACTGGGGATTGGAGCAGATCCGAAGCGAATGCGTGGAGGTGTGGCAAAAGGAGAAAGGCGCTTTCGATCCCGATAAGACTTGGTTGGAAAATGCCTTGAGGCCTAATATCCATCATCGGTCTCCCCTGGTTCGGCGCTTCTATTTTGAAGGACCTCTGGTGGATGTGGCCGAGCAAATCATAGGACCGAATGTCAAGGCTGCAACCAGCCAACTGACCTTTAAGACCAAGGGAAACGTGAGGGTTTTCCCCTGGCACCAAGATAACGGATATGGTGAGTTGGATCCCTATAATGCCCTTTCCTGCTTGACCGCACTGGATGATACAAACCTGGAAAACGGTTGCCTTTGGGTCATCCCCGGAAGTAACCGGGCCGGGCAGCAGGCCCATGCCAGAGGTAAAGCGGCAGCCGATGCCAAGCATGGAGCGGAGTTAATTGTCCAGGCAGACGAGTCCAGGGCTGTGCCAATCCCCATGAAGTCCGGCGAGTCTCTGGTCATGAGCGCTTGGACGCTTCATAAATCGGGGGCAAACCGGTCGGGTCGCGACCGGCGAATTCTGTTTTTTCGCTACGCCGATGCCGATGCCGTGGAGGTTTACAACCATCGCAGACCGAGGTTGGGAAAATTGTTGAGAGGCCGGACACAATTCAACCAGGTCCGCGAATTCGAAGCGGACCTTTAATCGGGTCAACCCGGCCCGGCCTCAATCGGTCTCGGTCGGCGGAATGAACAGCCGGTGTCAGCAAGGCAACTGCAAAAGAGGTGAGGGGCTCGATGGAGTCTAGATTCAACAAACCCAGGGTAGCCATCAACCGGGTCTATACCCGGCTTGGTGATTCCGGGGAGACGAAACTGGTTGGAGGGCAAAAAGTGTCCAAGGGATCACTTCGCCTCGAGTCCTATGGCACCGTTGATGAGCTCAACGGATTCATTGGAATGGCTTGTCAGACGGCGCGAGAATCGATAAAGGAACACCCAAAGTTGCAATCGCTGGTCACCTGCCTGGTTCGGGTGCAGCACGAGCTGTTCAACTTGGGCGGGACTCTCGCCACTCTGCCCGAGAACATCCATCCGCGCCAGCCGCAAGTGACCCGGCAGGAAATTCTGCGTCTGGAGCAGGATATCGACCAGACGAACGGGGTCTTGTCACCATTGCGTTCCTTTGTCCTGCCGGGCGGCAGTCGACTCAACGTGGAGCTCCACCTTTGTCGCACCATCTGTCGTCGTGCCGAGAGGCATTGTATCCGGCTTGGTCACGAGGAAGCGATTTCTCCTGAGACGGTTCAATATCTCAACCGATTGGGTGACGCACTCTTCGTTTGGAGTCGTTGGGTGAGTCACTTGATGGGGACCCCGGAAGCCTTATGGGATCCCAATCAGGCAGGCTCAGCCTGAGATGCGGCCCCAGCCATGGCTCGCAGTCCCTCTCGTGGACGGGAGATATTCTCAAAAACAAACCCTCTCTCCACTCAGCTCTTGGTGTTCCTGCAAGGACATGCAGCAGAGTCGCGCTGGTGAGTTCAGGTAAAACGTAGCGCCAATGGGCTGCTTTTCCGTCTATCCGGCAAGCAGCAGTCTGGCTGCGGCTGTCCCCACAAGATCTCCCATCTCACTGGTCGTCAAGCGGCCCCCCAGGTCCTTGGTTCTGTTCCGTGGTTCGGCCAGCACTTCGGTAACAGCCTTTCTGACGGTCCGGGCTCCACGTTCCGTTTCCGGAAGCCCCAGCCACTCCAGCATCATCGCCATCGACAGAATGGTGGCCAGCGGATTGGCCAAGCCCCTACCGGCGATGTCGGGGGCTGAGCCGTGAGAAGGCTGAAACACTGCATATTCGTCCCCGATGTCGGCTGAAGGAGCCATGCCCATGCCCCCAACCAAGCCCGCCGCGAGGTCCGAAAGGATGTCTCCGAACATGTTCTCGGTGACCAGCACATCAAAGCTTTCCGGTCGCTCGACCAGATAGAGGCTGGCGGCATCGACGTATAGTTTCTCGGTTGCCACGTCTGGAAACTCTCGGCTGATTTCTTGAAAGATGCCGCGGAAAAAAGCCATGGAGGGCAGGATATTCGCTTTGTCGACCAAGGCGAGTCGTTTCCTGCGGCGCATGGCCTGTTGAAAGGCAGATCGGAAAAGCCGCTCTGACCCAGACCTGGAAATGACCATTCGATCGCAGACCTCGGCGGCATCCGGTGGGAGTGGCGTGAGGCGCCCGGCGAACAAACCTTCGGTGCTTTCTCGAACAATAAGGAGATCGATTTGACCTGCGTCTGCACCCTTCAGCGGAGAGAGGTCAGCTTGGTAGAGATAGAAAGGTCGTAGGCCGCAATAGAGATCGAGTTGCTCGCGCAGATCGATCTGTGGGGCCATTTCCAGGCCGTTCGGCCAGCGGACGCTGGGCAATCCCATAGCTCCCAGGAGAATGGCATCTTGTTCCCGGCAAGCCGCCAGGGTCTCTGTAGGCAGCGGATTACCACAATCCAGATAGGCGCCCGCCCCGACCGAGAATTCCTGTAGCTCGAAGTGTACCCCTTCCAGCTCCTGCTCAACCGTCTTTAATATTTTGACGGCCTCGTTGATGACCTCAGGACCAATGCCGTCTCCCGGCAAGATGGCAATTTGAAAAATCCTTTCCAGACTCATAGCAACTCCCGACCCTTTCTCTTGATTTTGAAGGATGCCCCCGGCCAGACGCAGACCTGGATGGCATGGCGTGCCGGCCGGTGGCCCAAAAGGTGCCGACACGCATCTGAGGCTCCGACGGACGGATGCAGTTTACTCAACCGGGCTGCTTGACTCCAGCCTCGATTCATCTCCGCTGGAGATTGCAGCCCATTGGTGATGAATGCATCGATTTCCCGGTTGTGGATTCATCGGGCGCCTGCGCCGCCAAATCGGCAGTCGAAGGCAAGTTGCCCGATGATATAATCTTCTCCCATTTGTTCAAAATCGACCTCTTGGACCGCCCCGAGAACGGGGGCGGATCCCGATTAGACCCATCCATGAAACGATTCTTACTCTTACTTCTTCTGCTTGTGTTGCCTCCTGAGATCGGATGGACTCAGCGGCTCGATATCCCCTTGACCGTGAGCGAGACCGCGGGACTGAACCGCCACAAATATCCGATCACCTCTGGCATCCCTCTACCTCGAGGGCTCTTGAAATCGGCCAGGGTGCTCCAGTTGATGGACCGTCAAGGCGGGTTTGTGCCGGCAGTTGTCCAGGAAATGACTCGCTGGCCGGGCGACGAAAGCCTGCAGTGGATCCAGGTTCATTTTGCCGCCAGTGTGCCAGCCAACGGCCAAGTGGTTTACCACCTGCGCGAGGTGGGCGCTCTGCCCAGGTTTCCCTCGCCGATTGGTTTAGCCCAGCGAGCGGATGGGCTGGAAGTCGTCACTGGACCTCTCCGCTTCGTCATGGGAGGACAATCACAGCAACTTCTAGACCAAGTGTGGGTCGACGAGAACTGGGGTTACGATTTTTCCGGGCGCACCAAGATTCTGGAAAGTGGTCATTTCCAGATCACCCTCAGGAGTGGAGGGAGACGTTTTCGGATGAGTCCGTGGATCGAAAATCGGGTGGAAATCGAAGAGGCCAATGCGATCCGGGCAGTGGTTAAGATCTCGGGGGCGTTTGTCTCGAACGATAGGAAGCCAAGCCCCTTTGACTATGTTGCCAGAGTAACAGTTTATGGAGGAAAGACGTTCTTCAAGCTGGGTTTGACGCTGATTCATACCGGTCGCTCAGGCGTCGAGGCGCTGCCGTTGGAGGATTTCAGCATTCAGACCAAGTTGAACCTGGATCCGTTTTCGCAGCGCTTTGCCTTGGGAGGAATCGACCGGGACCACCAGGGCCATTTCGATCAAACTTCCGCCGTGTCGCTATACCTCGAGAATGCCGATTCTTATCAACTCTCTGGAGTCGCGGTAGAGGCCGACTTGGTCGTCGATGAGTCCTGTAGACAACCGCCGGGCAGTTCGCTCCGTCTGGCTGTGAAGGACAAAAATATCCTGAACCTGGGATGGGCTGACTTGGCAGACGACCGCCATGGCTTGGCCCTGGGGGTGAAGTGGTTTCGTCAGCTTTATCCCAAGGCCTTTGAGATCCGGAAGTCCGGCGCCTTGATAGCGCGGCTTTTTCCGGAAAAGGCTAAGCCTCAGCCCATCCCGGGGGGCATGTCCAAGACTCATGAGGTTCTTTTCTACTTTCATGGAGGGCGAAGTTTTGCCGAGGGGCGGGTCAAGAATGAACTACTGGGTCTGCAAAAGCCCATTTTCGCCTTCGCCCCAACCACTTGGTATTGTCGCAAGAGTCGGGCCCTCGGAGTATTGTCGGAATCATCGCCTGATGCCTATCGAGAGGGTTACTGGCCGATGGTGCAAAAGTACGACGGCTGGATCGAATTGCAGCGAGAATCGCTGCTGGCGGAGCGCGGGCGCCGCCGGGGTGAAAACAGGGCCGATGGTTATGGCTGGCTCCGCTTTGGCGGGGGCCGGCCCTGCCAAAGGAGTCCGGAAAAACCGGAGGGCACGGTCAACTGGGATAACGATCGGACCTATGATCTTGCCTATGCGCTCTACCTTCACTTTTTTCGGACCGGCGATCCGGGATCGTTGGAGGTTGCAGAGGAGATCGTGGCTCACTGGGCCGACTTGGGTGTTTCACACCACCGCGACCCTCACTATCCTAAGGCGCCCTCCGGTTGTCCGCTTGCCTCCTGGGACGGACGCCGCCATGAAATTCTGCTCCACTCGTTTCTCTTGACCGGGAATCGTCGGGCGTTGGATGCCGCCCGATTGTGGCTGGAGCATGTGGTCGAGCTGGATGGAATGGATCTTGCTCGAGCGCCCCACCATGTGGCCCCCGTCCTGCTCGGACTGCTGAAAGGTTATGAAGTGCTTGGCGATCAACGGTTCTTGGAAAGAGCCCAGTGGATCGTGGAAGTGATTCATGCTTGGCAAGATGGAGATCTGGAAACGTTGAGGCGGCTGTCTCCCGCCAATGCCTTGCGGTGGGAGGAAAGCTTTCGGGGGGGCTATGGGTCCGAGGGCCCTGGCAATGTGGAGAGCTTTGGTGGGCGCTCAGTAGGACCCGGGAATGGTTCGCTCGAGACCAGATTCAAGCCTATTTGCGGCGCTCTGCCGACTGGGTCCGTGGCAACCTCGAAGAGTGGTTTTCAGGGTCGAAGGTTTATCCTTGGTCCCCTTGGCGAGCTATGAGTCTTGCTCCAGGATTGGCCTCCATCTATGAATCTTCGGGAGATCCGAAATACTGGGACCTGGCGTTAGAGGCTTTCATGCAAGGAGTGAGGAATGCAGAGATGAGCAAAACCCTACCGCTCGATGCCTGTTTTCACGGGCCCCAGCATTTCCTTTGGTACCTGTCGCGGGACTTCGATCCGCCAAAGGTTGGAAGCCGAGACTCGGGAGAGGGTCCTATCCGTCTGAAGCGGACAGGAGAGACTCCCCAAAGGAACCCGGAGAGGCGCTGAACCACCGAAGCGCCGGATCAAAGAAGAGGAGCGACGACCTTGTGAAAGACCTCGTAGTTCTGCCCTCCTACCAGACTCTTGGCCAACTGACCCTTTCTGTCGAATACAAGGGTTGTCGGGAGCCCGCCAATCCAGTCTGGTGCAAGGAAGCCGGCTAAGGTCTCATAGCTCTCTTCTTCGCTGATATAGGTCACAAAGTTTACCCGGGCTTGCTTGAGAAAGGCTTCGACCCGGTCCTGCTGTTCCCGATCGTCGGCCGAAACCAGAATCAACTCCAAGCCTCGGGATCGGTATTGCTGATAGAGTTTAATGAGCGCCGGGAACTCCTCACGGCAGGGAGCACACCAAGTCGCCCAGAAGTTGAGCACAACGACCTTTCCTCGCTTCTTCTTGAGAATGGCCTTGAGCCTCTTGGCCTTGACAGGTCTCAGGCTCGGGGTCTGGTCCCGGTCCGACGCAGAAGGGGGAGAGAAAGAAGCGGAGGTTACCGCTCCGGTTGCCCCCTCGAACCAAAAACAAAACGCCGCCAGCCAGACCAGCCGCCGCCGTGGCTTCCCCTTCCAAGGGGCCACCCGGTGACTCTGCTGCATCGGTGAAATTGCCATTTTTGTGAAAGTCCTTTGGATACTTCGACCAACCCGTTCCTCTCGAAATTGACACAAAAATAGCAAAGATGCTATAAAAAAATGGCAGTCGATCGAGGGGACTGGCATTCGTTGCTGTTCCCAGCCGCATTTAATGGAGAACTCCGGGTTTCCGATCTCAGAGTCGCACACCAGAGCGAAAGTGGCGGAATTGGCAGACGCGCTGGACTTAGGATCCAGTCCCGCAAGGGGTAGGGGTTCAACTCCCCTCTTTCGCACCAGATCTTAACCATTCTTGATAATCTCCCACCGTATCTGTCCAAAGAGAATGAGATAGGCAGTGGGGGTTGTGCCCGCCGAGGTGGATGTCTTGAAGGTTGAAGTTAACCACCTGAGTTCCTGCAAGACCGAGTTGGCCATTGAAGTGGAAGCCGATCTGTGGAAGCCGGAGTACGACGCCGTTTGCCAGAAGTACCTGCGCCAAGTCCGAGTTCCGGGTTTTCGCCCCGGGAGAGCTCCTTGGGCCATCGTCCGACAACGCTACGGGGAGTCCATTCGTGCCGACTTCCTGGAGACGGCGCTGCGCAAGTATTTTCGGGAGGCCGCGCAATCGGAATCCTTGGCTCCCTTATCGCCCCCTGTCGTGGGGGAGGTTGCCTTTTCGCCGGGCCAACCCCTTTCGTTCAAGGCGACTTTCGAAGTTCCGCCCAGCCTTGAGCTTCCAACCTACAGAGGCTTGGAGATTGAGCAGGTCTCGGCTGAGGTTAAGGAGGAAGAAATAGAGGCGGAGCTCCAGCAGCTGCAGGAGAAAATGGCGGAATATTTGCCGGTCGAAGACCGGCCCTGCCCAGGTAGGCGATCACGCAGTCATCTCGATCGAGGGTCAATATTCTACGGCCGGTCTCGAGGATATCCGGGAGGATGAGGTCTACTGCGAGCTCGGAGGAGCCGAGACGCCGTCGGAATTCACCGACAACCTGAGCGGAGCCCAATGCGGAGAAACCAAGACCTTTACCGTAGAGTACCCGGACGATCATCCGAATAAAGACTTGGCCGGCCGGCAAGTGCTCTATTCCGTTGAGCTTAAGGCCATTAAGCAAAAGCGGCTGCCGGAGCTGAACGATGACTTCGCCAAGGATGCCGGTGACTACTCCTCTCTTGACGATTTGCGGTCAAAGGTGCGGTCGGACTATGCTGCGCAGAAAGAGAAGGCCGCCCGTTCGGAAATGCAGTCCAAGCTGGTCGATCTCATCATTGAAGACACTTCTTTCGAAGTGCCGGAGGTACTGATTAAGGAGCAACTCGAAGTGAGGCTGAATGACACCATGCGCGCTCTAATGATGCGGGGCGTTCACCCTAAGACACTCAAGCTGGATTGGGAGTTGTTCCAGGAACGACAGCGAGAACGCGCCATTCATGACGTGAAGACCGCGATCGTGCTGGAGCGCATTGCGAAAGAGGAGAATTTGACCGTTTCTGAAGAAGAGGTCGAGGAGGAAATAGCTCGCATCGCTCAGGTCGGAGATCAGCCGGTAGAGGCGGTCAAATCACGCTTGACAAAGGAAGGGGGGGCCACTAGAATCAACACCACGATCCGAAACAGGAAAAGCTTGGATTTAATCTTTAGCCTGGCATCAATCAAAACTCCCCAGAGACTGGTAGTTCAGCCCTAAGTCAAACACATCGAAGGCTTCAAGGGATTCCAACATCATGCTAGTTCCCATGGTAGTCGAGCAGACCAGCAGGGGGGAGCGTGCCTATGACATCTACTCTCGCCTGTTGAAGGATAACATCATCTTTATTGGAACCCCGATTGATGACAATATCGCCAACTTGGTGACCGCTCAATTGTTGTTTTTAGAGGCCGAAGATCCAGAGAAAGATATTTCGTTGTACATCAATAGTCCGGGCGGCTCCATTACTGCCGGTCTGGCGATTTATGACACCATTCAGTTTATTCGCCCGGATGTGACTACGATTTGTGTGGGGCAGGCGGCCAGCATGGGGGCCCTCTTGCTCTGCTCCGGAACTCGTGGAAAGCGATTCGCCCTGCCTAACTCGAGGATCCTGATTCACCAACCTTCCATGGGCGGTTTGTCTGGACAGGCCTCCGATATTGACATTCACGCCAAAGAGATTCTTCGATTGAGAGATATCACCAGCCAAATCCTCTCCTCGCATACGGGACAGCCTCTTGATAGAATTGAACGTGATGTCGAGAGGGATTTCATCATGACGGCCGAAGAAGCCCACGCCTATGGGCTTGTCGATCAAGTCATCGTACGTCATGAATAGTGACGATTCGCCTCTTCTGTGGCGGATGAAGGCCAAAGAGTCGGCGAGGGTGTTGCAAGGAATTGCGGTAGTGGACTGGAGGAGCTGACTTGAAAAGAAACAGCACTGAGGAATCATTAAGATGTTCGTTTTGCAACAAAAGTCAGAATGACGTGCGCAAGCTGATCGCTGGCCCCACCGTCTTTATCTGCGATGAGTGTGTTCGGGTGTGCAACGATATCATTGATGACGACCAAGGTGTCGATTCCGAAGCCAAGGCTCATCCGCTACCGAAACCGCACGAGGTCAAAGCTTATTTGGACGAGTACGTCATTGGCCAGGAGAAAACCAAGAAAAAGCTGGCGGTGGCGGTTTATAACCACTACAAGCGGATCGAGCTTGCCCGCCGGCGTAGCGAAGTCGAGCTGACCAAAAGCAACATCCTTTTGATTGGCCCGACCGGGACGGGAAAAACACTGCTGGCCCAGACCTTGGCCAAGCGACTCAGTGTTCCCTTCGCCATCGTAGACGCCACAACCCTGACCGAAGCAGGCTACGTGGGTGAGGACGTGGAGAACATCATTTTGAAATTGCTTCAGAGTGCGGGTGGGGACATCGAGAAGTGTCAGCATGGTATCATTTATATTGATGAGGTGGACAAGATTTGCCGAAAAGATGAGAATCCCTCCATTACTCGGGATGTGTCCGGGGAGGGCGTTCAACAGGCACTGCTGAAAATCCTGGAGGGGACGGTTGCCAACGTTCCTCCTCAGGGTGGGAGAAAACATCCACACCAGGAATTCACCCAGATTGATACGACCGATATCCTCTTCATCTGTGGGGGGGCCTTTGTCGGGCTTGAGAAAGTGATCGAGCGGCGCATCGGCAAGAGGACTCTGGGGTTCCGTGGTGACGTCAAGACGGTGCGGCAACGGCAAAAACTCGCCATGCTGGAGAGGGTGGAACCTCAGGATCTGATCAAATACGGCTTGATCCCCGAGTTTGTAGGGCGCATGCCGGTTGTGGGTACACTCGGGGATCTCGATATTGCCGCTTTGGTTGAGATTCTGACCAAACCTAAGAATGCCTTGGTAAAGCAGTACCAGAAGCTGTTCGAATACGAGGGAGTCCGGCTGCACTTCAATCAGGGTGCTTTGGAGGGAATTGCAGAACTGGCCCAGCAGCGCAAGGTAGGGGCTCGGGGCCTTCGCATCATTATCGAAGAGTTAATGCTCGATTTCATGTACCTGTTGCCTGCCCAGCGGAAGATCAAGGAGTTTGTGGTTACCAAGGAAATGGTGATCGCTAATTCCATCGATCTCTCCCTGTTAGAAAAGGCGGGCTAAACTGCGAGAATCGGATTTGTCCGTCTCGGGAAAGTGGATACGCGATGTTCGGTAAGCCCAAGGATAAATCGGAATTCACCATCTTACCCATGGTTCCCATTCGGGATGTGGTGCTTTTCCCCTACATGATGATTCCCTTCGTGATTGGGCGGCCCTGCCTCAGTGAGGGCGTTGGAAATTGCATTCAACAGTGACAAGCGGATCTTCTTGGCTACCCAGCACGACGCGGCGGTGGACGATCCGCAGCCCGCCGAGATCTATTCCACTGGGACTATTGCAAATATTGTACAGAGCATGCGTCTCCCCGACGGCAACATCAAGGTTCTGGTCGAAGGGGTGGAGCGGGCCAAAGCTCTCCAGATTCTAGAAGAGGATCAATATATGAAGGCCGTCCTGCGGCCGTCGGCCCCGCCCAAGGCTACTCAGGTCAACACGGAGACCCTGGTCAACAAAGTCACCTCGCTATTTGAGCAGTATGTGAAGTTGAGTCAGAACCTGAACTACGACACCATGGTGTCGGCGGTACGCGTCGAGGATATCAATCGCTTGGCGGATACGGTCGCCGCCAACTTGGCCGTTACCATTGAAGAAAAGCAAGAGCTCCTGGAAATCTTCAATCCTGTGGACCGGCTCCGCCGATTGTGCGACATTCTCGACATCGAGATCGAGAAATTGAACGTTGACCGTTCCATCAACTCGCGCGTCAAGCGTCAGATGGAAAAGGCCCAGAAGGAGTACTACCTGAATGAAAAGATGAAGGCCATTCAGAAGGAACTGGGCCGTAATGAGAAATCAGAGGTTGATGAGCTCAAAAAGAAAATCGAAACGGCCGGGATGCCCAAAGAGGCTCTTGAAAAGGCCATGCAGGAGTTGAAGCGACTGGAAATGATGCCTCCCATGTCTGCCGAGTCCACCGTTTCTCGAAACTACATCGATTGGTTGCTGGCCGTTCCCTGGAAGAAACGTTCCAAGGAAATTCAGAAGATCGAGCGGGCGGAAAAGGTTCTGGAAGAGGATCATTACGGTTTGGAAAAAATTAAGGAGCGTATCTTGGAGTTCTTGGCCGTAAGGCAGCTCGTGAAGAACCCCAAGGGATCGATTCTCTGTTTCGTGGGACCACCTGGAGTGGGAAAGTCCTCTTTGGCAGGCTCCATTGCCCGTGCGACCGGACGCAAGTTCGTCAGGCTGTCTTTAGGGGGGGTCCGGGATGAAGCAGAGGTCCGGGGGCATCGCCGGACCTATATCGGGGCTTTGCCTGGCCAGATCATCCAAATGATGAAGAAGGCGGGAACCAAGAACCCGGTTTTTCTGCTCGATGAAGTGGATAAGATGAGCATGGATTTCCGAGGGGACCCCTCGGCGGCGCTTCTCGAGGTTCTGGATCCGGAGCAGAACCATTGTTTTGTAGATCACTACCTGGATGTGGAATACGACCTGTCGCAGGTCATGTTCATTGCCACCGCCAACGTCATTCACACCATTCCCCAGCCCCTGCAGGACCGCATGGAGATCATTCGTATCTCAGGCTACACTGAAGCTGAGAAGCTCGAGATCGCCAAGCGGTATCTGGTTAAAAAGCAGCTGCCTCAGAATGGCTTGAAGGAAAAGAACCTCATTCTGTCGGACGAGACCATCCTTGGACTGATCCAGAATTACACCCGAGAGGCGGGCGTTCGGAACTTGGAACGAGAGATCGCCTCCATTTGCCGTAAAGTCGCCCGAAAGGTGGTCAAAGACGGAACCCGGATATCGGTTCAAGTCGAGCGGGGGGATTTGAGCGACTATCTGGGCGTCCTTAAGTTCCGCAACACTCGCTCGGTCGAAAAAAGCCAAGTCGGTCTGGCCACCGGGATGGCATGGACCGAGGTCGGCGGGGAAGTGCTTACCACCGAGGCGACCTTGATGGAGGGGAAAGGGCGCCTGACTTTGACGGGGAAGCTGGGGGACGTCATGCAAGAGTCTGCTCACGCCGCCATGAGCTATGTGCGTTCCCGCTCCCACATGCTGGGAGTTCCCCGAGAGTTCCACCGAAACTTCGACATGCACATTCACGTCCCCGAGGGGGCCATCCCGAAAGATGGGCCCTCGGCCGGAATCACCATGGCCACGGCGTTGGTTTCATCCTTGACAAAGATCCCGGTGCGGCCAGACGTGGCCATGACGGGTGAAATTACGTTGCGGGGTAAGGTCCTGCCAATTGGTGGCATGAAGGAGAAGCTGTTAGCCGCACACCGAGCGGGTATCAAGGTGGCTGTCCTGCCCAAAGATAACGAGAAAGATCTCTCCGAAATACCCAAAAACATCCAGGAGCATTTTTTGATGCATTTCGTCGAGACCATGGACGAGGTGCTGAAGATCGCCCTGGAAGATGAGATCCCGGTCGCCAAGGAGAAAACAAACGAAAAGATCGAGGAGTATCCGCCTTCAATGGATAAGGATTTTTCTCAAGAATCCATAACCCATTGAAGATCTATTCCGCCGAGTTGGTATGTAGTGCTCCTGATCCGTCCCGGTTTCCGCGGGATGACCTCCCTGAAATTGCATTCATCGGCCGTTCCAATGTTGGCAAATCCAGCTTGATCAACAGCCTTTTAGGGCGACGGAGACTCGCTTGGACGAGTTCCACTCCGGGACATACCCGGCTGATCAACTTTTTCAGAATTAACGGACGTTTCTACTTTGTCGACTGCCCGGGTTATGGCTATGCCAAGGTTTCAAAAGACCTGAGACGTAAGTGGGCGCGTTTGTTCGACAACTATCTGGGCCGGAGAGAGAAACTGGCCGTTTGTGTGTTGATCATTGACTCCAGGATTGGTCCGACGGAGCGGGACCTGCAAACGATTGAGAGGTTGCAACAGCTTTCCCTTCCCTTCTTCATGATTTCAACCAAAGCCGACAGACTATCCGGACGTGAGCTGCAGAAATCGCTCAAACACACTGAATCGCTCGCGGCGGAAGCTGTGGTGGTAGCCTGTTCTGCCACCAGGAGAACAGGTTGTGGCAAGGTCTGGGCGCTTCTGAGCCGCCATATCCAGGCGACGGCGCACGCCTAGACCTATTGCCAGTTTCCAGGTGAGTCGCCGCCCGGACGAATCTTCCTTAACGTGTCGCCAATTTTTGACTATCCCCAAAGCCTAAGGAGTTTGTATGGACATTGCTGAGCTGAAAGAAATGAATATAGCCGCCTTGACTCAGATCGCCAAGGATCTGAATGTGGCCGGAGCCACCGGAATGCGGAAACAGGAGTTGATTTTCAAGATCCTTCAAGCCCAAACCGAGAAAAATGGTCTGATTTTCTCGGAGGGTGTGTTGGAGACTCTACCCGACGGCTTTGGATTTTTGCGAGCCCCCGACTATAACTACTTGCCGGGACCGGACGATATCTACGTTTCTCCCTCGCAGATTCGCAAATTCGACTTGCACACCGGCGATACCGTCTCGGGTCAGATCCGGCCACCGAAGGACGGGGAACGTTACTTTGCCTTGATCAAGGTCGAGGCCATCAACTTCGAGCATCCCGATGTAGCCCGAAACAAGATTTTTTTTGACAATCTCACACCTCTTTACCCTGACGATCGGATCCGGCTGGAGACTCAGCCGGAGAATCTTTCGGCTCGGGTCATGGATCTCATGGTTCCGATTGGCAAAGGACAGCGCGGGCTCATCGTTTCGCCGCCTCGAACCGGTAAGACCATGCTGCTGCAAACGATAGCCAACTCCATTACGGAGAACCATCCGGAAATCATCTTGATTGTTTTGTTGATTGACGAACGGCCGGAAGAGGTCACCGACATGCAGCGATCGGTCAACGGTGAGGTCATCAGTTCGACCTTCGACGAACCAGCCACCCGACACGTTCAGGTTGCCGAGATGGTCATCGAAAAGGCAAAGCGTCTGGTGGAACACCAGCGGGATGTGGTCATCCTCCTGGACTCCATTACCCGACTGGCTCGCGCTTACAACACCATCGTGCCCCCCTCCGGTAAAGTCCTCTCCGGTGGGGTCGACTCCAATGCACTGCAGAGACCCAAGCGATTCTTTGGTGCGGCTCGGAACATCGAGGAAGGCGGCAGCTTGACCATCATTGCCACCGCACTGATCGACACTGGAAGCCGCATGGACGATGTCATTTTTGAGGAGTTCAAGGGAACCGGTAACATGGAGGTTCACTTGGAGCGGAAGCTCGTTGAGAAGCGAGTCTTTCCGGCCATTGACATCAATCGCTCCGGCACCCGCAAGGAGGAGTTGCTGATGCCCAAGGATGAACTCAACCGGGTTTGGGTCCTGCGGAAGGTGCTCAATCCGCTTTCGGCGGTGGAGACCATGGAACTGATGCTTGATAGGCTGTCGAAAAAGAGGTCGAACAGCGAGTTCCTGGCCTCAATGAGCAACGGGGGCTGAAAGGCGCCGATGGATCGAGTCGTTCTTCCCTCCAGTTTCATCTCACAGGTCGATGCCTACGCATTTTTCCCCTTCAAGGCTTCGATCATTTTGAGAATCTCCTGCACCACTGCATGGATGGTTTTGGCTGAGGTGTCCAGATAAATGGCATCCCGGGCTTGGACCAAGGGAGAGTCGGCACGTTCTCGGTCCCGCTGATCTCGCTGGTGTATGTCCTCAAGAATGCCTTCCAGACTCGGGGCTTGGGTCTTGTGGCGATTCTGGGCAAAGCGCCGCCGGGCTCGGGTGGGTTCAGAAGCATCCAGGAATATCTTCAATTCGGCCTCGGGGAAAACCTTGGTTCCAATGTCTCTACCTTCCATGACCACACCGCCGTTCCTGCCGAGATGTTGCTGGGCGAGAACTAAAATCCTGCGCACTTCAGGAATGCTGGACACACGAGAGGCAGCCTGGCCGACGGCTTCAGTACGAATCGCCTCAGACACGTCCACTCCATCCAGCCAGACACGGCACCCTTGTTGGGAAGGCCTCAACTCGATTCGGGCCCGACCGGCAGCTCGAACGATGGCCTCGACGTTATTCCAGGAAATTCGCTCCTGAGTTACCTTGAGTCCGACCGCGCGGTACATGGCGCCCGTGTCGATGTATAGATACCCCAGGCGCTGCGCGATCATTCGGGCAACCGTGCTTTTTCCCGCTCCCGACGGTCCATCGATAGCGATGCGATACTGACTCAGTCTTGAATACATCTCTTGATCGGTACAAGTTCAGCCTTAGCGGAGAAGATGGTAAACAGATCCACCGATTCAGGCAAGGGTCGAGCGGGAAACTGATGGCCCAGTCCGGCCTCGGACAGACGAATCCGTGAAACCTCGTTTCCTGTTCGAAAGAGCCCTGCAGAAACCTTGAGATTGTGTTGTATGATAGGCGGAGTTCGATGGGTCCAAGCGGCGGGACTGGCGATGGAGTGTCAGGAGACCACCCCGGTTCTCTGGGGTGTGCCGGGTTCCGTCGGCTTATCTTCCTGCTAACTGGGGGCAACCATGGTCAGGTTCAACCGTCGGGAAATGATTCAAGCGGGAGCTTTGCTCGGTGGGACGGCAGTTGCCGGCAGTTGGTTGGAGGTGGCTGCCCGCGCCCATTCCGGTGACGCCGAGTGTCAATGGCAACACGAGTACACTTTCGGGCACACCGCGCTATTCATGGAGGAGTACTACCAGGGCACACTGGACATCCTGGGCGCCCAGAGCGGCGAGCTGGGTCAGATCGGGGATCTGACCTCCCGAGCCGCCAGCCTGGTCAGGAAGGGGGGCACTGTGTGGACCTCCATGAATCTGGGGCACATGCCCTACTACGAGCAGAAGGACGATCGCCGCGGCAGTCCCGGCATCATGAAGACCCATTCCACCTCACTGGGGGCTGAAAAGGATTTCGACCAGATGCAGCCGGGCGACATCGTCTTTACCAACCGGGCCAACAAGGCCGTGCTGGCCGCCAGAGAGCGGGGTGTCTATGTGGTGTGTGTCACCACCAACTACTGGAACAACGAGTTCAGACCCCGCGGTTACAATCATCCGTCTCACGGCTGTCCCGACGGGTTGATGCTCAAGGATGTTTCCAATGAAATCCTCCACAGCCATACCCCCTACGAGCAGGGACTGGTGCATGCTCCGGAGATCCCTGAGTTCAGCATTTGTCCTTCGAGCGGCACCGGGAGCGGATCGATCCATTGGATGCTGAATGCTGAAATTGCGAATAAGCTGGCCCATCCGAACGCTAAGCCGGTCGACAAGAGCGCTGAATACTTGCAGGTGTTGACTGAGCGCGTCCAGCGCACTCGGAGTCATTTCGATCGTATCCGGGAGACGGCAACCATTATGGCCGAGCGCATTCGGCAGGGGGGGCGATGGTTTGCAAAGAGCATTGAACATCCGGGTTTTGAAAGCGAATTTCACGTAGCCTCCGGTGTCAGGGTGGTGAATTGGGGTGATTGGGAGGCAGCCAAGGAAAAAAACGTCATGTTCATCAACGCTATCTCGCCTGCCTATCGGGAGGAAGTGAAGCTGGCTCTGGAGAAGCAGGTGGAAGGGGCCTATGTGATTGGTGTTGGACCCGGTTCTTTGGATGGAGTCATCCCCCACGGACGGCTCATCGACGTGGCTGATGCCGGCTTCGACAATTTTTCTCCCGAGTCCGGGGGAGTGATTAATATCGCTGGACAATCGAAAACGATCTGTCCGACTTCTGGAATTGTGGGTAACGTCATTCAGCAGATGATTATTGCCCAATGGGCAGACGAAATGGTGCGACGGGGCTCAGTTCCTTATTTTCTGATGGGTGTCTATCGACAGGGCGGCAGAGAGTACAACGCTGCCATGAAACCGTTTTTCGAGTTGCAAGGTTTCTAGAGAGGGCTGGGACCGAAGCTGCGGTTCCGTTTGGAGAAACGGGCTTCGAGAGTTATGAAGATCCTTGGGGGCAGAGATGCGTGAGAAGATCCATCGTCGTCTGTTTTTACGGGTTGGTGTCGGCGCGGGGGCATTGTTGTCCGGGACCGGAGATCAGCCTCAGGTCCTGGGTGCTGAGACGAGTGGCGGGGACTGCCGGCAACAAAGGGCCTCAACCTTTGGCCACACGGTGCTTTTCATGGAGGAGTACCATCGGGCCACCATGGAAATTTTAGGGCGCCTCAGTGGCGAGCTCGACCAGGTTGGAGATCTCAGTTCCAGGGCGGCCACTGTGATCAAGCAGGGAGGGACGGTGTGGACGTCCATGGACGACGGTCATATGCCGATGGAAGAACAAAAGCAGACGCGACGAGGAAATCCCAGGATTCTTCGAAATCACCCGGGGCTCAAAGCTGCCAGTTTTGAGCAACTGCAAAAAGGCGATATGGTTTTTACCAACCAGTGCAATCGGGCAGTGCAGAGGGCTCGGGACCGCGGTGTCTATGTGGTGGCCGTGACCGTGAACTATGTTGACAATGAATTTCGGCCGGCCGGCTTCACCAATCCCAATGAAGACAATTTGATGCTCAAAGACGTCTCCAATGAGATTCTTCACAGTCATGTCCCTTATTACCAGGGACTCGTTCACGCACCGCAGATTCCTGAGTTTACCCTTTGTCCCTCGACCACGACCGGGAGTGGCGCGCTTCATTGGATGCTGAACGCGGAAATCGCCAACAAGGTCCGGACCGGCAGTTCCAAGGCCGTCGACAAGAGCGCCGAGTACCTTCGGGTACTCACGGAACGAGTGGAGAAAGTCAAAGACCATGAGCCTCGTATCCGTGAGACTGCCGTCACCATGGCCCGCCGCATTCGCCAGGGGGGCCGCTGGTTTGTGCGAAGCCTGGAGCATCCGGGATTTGCCAGTGAGCTGAGCGGGGTTGCCTCAGGTCCGATGATTGTGAATTGGGGGGACTGGGAAGCGGCCAGGGAGCTGAACGTCATGCTCATCAACGCCATCTCGCCGGCTTATGCCCAAGAGGTGCGGTTGGCCTTGCAGAAGCAGATCGAAGGCGCCTATGTCATTGGTGTCGGCCCGAGTTCCATGGACGACCAAGTTCCTTCCGGCCGCTTGATCGACGTTGCTGACGTGGGTTTTGATAATTTCTCTCCGGAAAGGGAGGGAATCATTGAAATCCCGGGCCGGTCGGGCCGCATTTGTCCAACCTCCGGCATTGTGGGAAACGTCATCCAGCAAATGATCTGTGCGCAGTGGACCGATGAAATGGTGCGACGCGGGTCGGTCCCTTTCTATTGGATGGGCTTTTTCCAGGCGGGGGGCAGACCCTATGATGATGCTATTCGTCCCTCTTTCGAGGCCCAGGGGTTTTGAAGGACGGCGCCTTCTGATCGACGAAGACCAGGTTGCCCCGGGGGTTCAGGCAGCCTGCCTGGAGGTTCCGGAGGCTACCGTCCGAGCCACCATAGTTCCAAAGTTCTGAGAGGAGAGAACCATCACAGCTTTTGAAACCGGACAGGCGCGAATCGATCTCACCGCGGCGCTTCGCTGGGCCGCACGTTTGGGGCTGAGTGAGGGCATCTGCAATCACTTCAGCCTGTCGGTCTCAGAGGACGGGGATCGGTTCCTGGTCAATCCAATGGGCTATCATTGGAGTGAACTGGCTGCCAGCGACCTGGTGTTGGCCGATAAGGACCGCCGGATCTTAGAAGGCGGCAACACGGTGGAAGATTCGGCATTCTTTATTCACTCTCGCATTCATATGGCCAAGCCTCGGGCCCGTTGCGTGCTCCATACGCACATGCCCTACGCCACGGCGATCTGTTTGTTGACCAAAGGCAGGCTTTTGATGGCCTCGCAAAATGCTATACGCTTCTACGGTCGAGTGGCTTACATCGATGATTATCGCGGGTTGGCGTTCGATAGCTCAGAGGGCGACCGCCTGGCGGCGGCCATGGGCGACCACGACGTCGCCTTCTTGGCGGCACACGGTGTGATTGTCACCGGTCCGACCGTTCAGGATGCTTTCGATGACCTCTATTATCTGGAAAGAGCCTGCCAGGCGCAGTTCATCGCGCAATCTTCCGGTCAGGAACTACGAGAAATAGCAGAGCCCATTGTGAGGCAGGTGGCTCCCGTGATGCAGTCGGGTTTGGCAACCATGCGCAATCTGCACTTCCAGGCAATCCGGCGCATTTTGGATCGGGAGGAACCGGGGTATGCTCGCTAGAGGGGCAATCCGCCAACGCCGCTGCAAGTCCGGGATGGTGACCTCTTTCCGGCCCGCGTTGGCTTGGGGCTCCTCGTTGCTGGACGGTTGCTGCAATCTTGGTCAATAGTGACAGGAGGCTGAGGCATGAAGGTGACGGAGACTATTTACTTGGTAGGGGGCGGGGAAGCCGACTATGTATTGACGGACCAGATGGATTGCAATGTCTATCTCGTGCGAGCCGGTGACCTTTTTGTGCTGATTGATGCAGGCGGTGGAATGGCCGCCGACAAGATTGTTGAAAATATCCGAGGACACGGTGTGGACCCCCGGCAGGTAGAGTGGCTGCTGCTCACTCATGCTCACGGAGACCATGCCGCGGGGGCCGCTCCCTTGAAGAAGCGCCTGCCGAACTTGCAGGTGGCAATCTCAGCCGAAGCTGCCGGTTGGTTGCGAAGTGGCGATGAGAAGGCTATCAACCTGGACAAGGGACGCGCCACAGGGATGTATCCTTCCGCGTTTCGATTCTTACCCTGTTCGGTTGACTTGGAACTTCACGATGGGCAAGAGCTTGAATTGGGCGGCAGGGTTTTTCAGGTGTTGGCCACACCCGGCCACTGTGCAGGCCACTTGTCCTACCTGGTGGAGGACCAGGGCAAACGTGTTCTTTTCGCCGGAGACGCTATCTTTCCCGAAGGCAAAATCCTCCTTCAGGACATCGGAGATTGCGATCTGCACCAATCGCTGCGTAGTGTGGAGCGGTTGGCCCAACTCCGGCCCGACCATTTGTTTTCTGGTCATCGCCAGCCAATCCTGGGCGCTGCCGGTAACCATTTCAAGCTCGCGACCGATCGCATTACATCTCTGGTGGTTCCTCTGAATCTCTTCTAGAGAGTTTGCTCCACCCGTTGGTTGTGCGAAGGGCGTTGGCGAACTCCGAGACCTGCACAGATGCTCGATCCGGTTTCAATCCGAAAGCAATTTCCTTCATTAGCTCTGACTCTGGGGGAAACCCCAGCCGTCTATTTCGATGGTCCGGGAGGGACCCAAGTTCCCCAACAGGTCATCGATGCCGTGGCTCAGTACTATCTGACGATGAACAGCAACGTGGAGGGAACCTTTGTCACCAGCCAGAGCAGCGATCAGATGCTGGCAAGCGCCCACGTGGCCATGGCGGATTTCTTGAACGCTCGTCTCCCCAGTGAGATTGCGTTCGGTCTGAACATGACCACTCATGCCTATAATGTGAGTCGCGCTATCGGTAAGACTCTTAAACCCGGCGACGAACTGGTCGTGACTTTGCTGGACCACGAAGCCAACGCGTCTCCCTGGCAAGCACTGGAAGAGCGTGGAGCCAAGGTTCACTGCGTCGACATTCGACCCGAGGATTGTACCCTCGACATGGAGGATCTGGAATCCAAGCTCAATAAACAGACCAAAGTGGTGGCCATCGGCTATGCCTCCAATGCGGTTGGCACCATCAACCCGCTGGCCGAAGTGATCGACCGGGCTCACCAAGTCGGGGCGTTGGTCTTCGTCGATGCCGTGCATTATGCGCCGCATGGGCCGATCGATGTGCAAGCTCTGGACTGCGACCTGTTGGCTTGCTCGGTCTACAAGTTTTTCGGTCCTCATGTGGGGGTGCTCTATGGCAAGCAGGAGGTGTTGGAGCAGCTTCCCGCCTACAAGATCAGGCCAGCCAAGGATCGCTACGAAATCGGAACTCAAAACCACGAGGGAATGGCTGGAACCCTGGCTGCCATCGAATACCTGGCGGAATTGGGCCGGGAGCAGGGAGGCGCTTATGGCGACCGATATCCTGGGCTGCAAGGCAGGCGTTTGCATTTGAAGACCTGCCTGTCTCTGATTGAGTCCTACGAGCACCGCTTGTTTCAACGACTGCTGGAGGGTTTGGAGCAGATCAAAGGTTTGAAGATCTGGGGCATTACCGACAAGTCACAACTCCACCGTCGAACACCGACCGCAGCCTTCACCGTTGAAGGATTCTCCCCTGGAGAAATCACGACCGAGCTGGGTCGGAAGGGTTTCTTCCTCTGGGAGGGAGATTTCTACGCTCAGGCGCTGATCGAGCGACTCGGACTGTTCGAGTCCGGCGGAGTCGTGCGGCTTGGTTTGGTTCACTACAATACGGTCGAGGAAGTGGACCGATGCCTGTTGGCTCTGGATGCGTTGGTTCGGGGCGTGCGCTAGAGGTTCGTTGTCCGGGAACTCTCTGATGAAAGGAGAATTTCATTTTGTCGATGCAGCATGCGAAGGCTGAAGCTGGGGCAGTCGTCGGAGACGCTGCCCGCTCCAAGGTGCCTCTTTCCAGAAGGCTCGGTTATTGGAACAATTCCATCATCCTCTGGGGATGGGTCTTGGTGTTGTCCAGCTTCTTGATTGGAGGAATCGTTGGTCAGGCGTTTCCGTTGAAAATGTCCATGCCCATTATCTTTTTCGGGACGCTGAGCAACGGGATCGTGGGGGCACTGATCGGAGCGGCTGCGGCCCGTACCGGATACTCCAGCGCGCTGCTGTACCGCTACACTTTTGGCCGCAAAGGAGTCGTATTGCCCAATGTGCTGATGGGGCTGACCAGCATGGGTTGGTTTTCGGTGATTCTGAACCTGACCCGGGACGGCTTCACGGAGCAGTGGGGTTGGGCGCCCGGTTCAGCCCAGTGGCTGGCATCCACCATCGTTCTTGGCGTCCTGTTCATCATTCCGGCAGTGGTTCGGATTCGCTGGATTGCCTACGTTGACTGGTTTGCCGTGCCAGGCTTCCTGGTCATCGTGGTCTTGATCATTTCCGCGACTCTCAGAGGGGCGGGCGGGTTCGAGGTGCTGTGGAACAAATGGTACGATCCTACCAAGCCGGCCTTTATCGGGTTTGATATGGCGGCCGGCGGTTGGCTGGTTGGAGTGACCATCATTTCCGACATGGCCAGGTTCTGGAAAAATGGCAAGCAGGCCCTGGTGGGGATCATGACGGCTTACGCCGGACTGGTCACCTTGCAGTACTGGGGAGGAGCTATCGGGGCGAGCCACTCAGGCGAGTTCAATGTCTTCATTATGGCGAATTCTTTAGGCTTGGGTTTTCTGGCCTGGGTGTTTCTCTGGTTCGGCGCCCAGTCCACGGTGCAAGGAGGAACCTACGCAGCCGGTCTGGCTTTCTCGGCTCCGCCGATCCCCATGGTTTGGGGTCAGGAGTTTACTCGTCGCTTGGCGACACTCGGTGCAGGAGCGGTGGGTTTGGTGGGCAGCTTTGTGGGCTTGGACCGGTTTGTGACCTGGTGGGTTCAGTTTCTGGGCTGGGTGGTGGCCCCCATCGCCATGACGGTGATCCTGGACTATTGGGCCTTTCCCGAAAGGCGGCAACGCTACCAGAGCGCTCAAGGAGCCGACATGAACCTCAATCCCGCTGCTTTTGTGGCTTGGCTGGTAGGATTCGTAGTCGGGTTCTACGTCGGGAGGAGCGAGATCTTTAGCGGCTTGGTCAGTTCCATGCTGGCTTCCGGACTGGTGTACTATGGCTGGATGCGGTTCTCACTGGCACGGGGACTGACGCCGGAGCAGCAAATTGGGTTGGCGGCAATGAAAGGTTGAGACGTGGTGACCATTCTGGATGGCTGCATGGTGGTGCTGGAGGTTGGCGTCGTCCTGTGGGTGATTCGCCTGGTGTGGAGAATCGAGCGGGAGGAACCGACCGAACAGATTGTGCCGGCCACCGATGAGGAAGTCGAGCTGGTGGAGTAGAGGGGGGTGGCTGAGGCGTGACCCTTGGAGGCCTTGATGCGGGTTGGCATCTTAGGAGGAACCGGCCCCGAAGGAAGGGGCTTGGCGCTGCGCTTGGGTCAGGCAGGAGTTTCGGTGGTCATCGGTTCCCGCAACCCGGAACAGGCGACCAGAAAAGCCGAGGAACTGCAGCGTGAGTTGGGGGAACGGGATTCAGCGGTTCAAATCCTTGGCCTAGAGAATTCGAGGGTTGTTGAGACTGCCGACATCATTTTCATCGCGGTGCCTTTCGAGCATGCCGTCAACCTCTTGAAGACCTGCCTCGGCTGCTTTCGCAAGGGACAAATCTTAGTGGATGTGACCGTTCCACTGCAATTTCGGTCGAACCGCCTGGAACTGCGGCAATTGCCGGAACCTTCCGGAAGCGAACACCTCGCCAAGGTCTTGCCGGAAGGTGTTCCCTTGGTCGCAGCGTTCAAGACCATTCCGGCCCACCTACTGGCAGATCTGCGGTCCAAGCTCGATTGCCATGTCTTTATTTGCGGTGATTCCAAGGAAGCCCGGCACGAAGTTTTCCACGTTGCCTCCAAGGTTCCCGGCTTGTCTCCGCTGGACGTCGGTCCCCTGAGCGAAGCAGCAACATTGGAACGCATGACGGCTCTGGCGATTCAAATCAACAAGCGGCATCGAGTCCGGTACTCTCGGTTTCGCGTGGTGGGGCTGCGACGATGACGAACTGACCGGGGCGCTGCCATTATCCCCACTCAGCCGTGAGCAGGGTTTGGCCGGGGTTTCTGATGGTGTCTGTGTCAGACACGCCTGTTGGGAAAGTCCGCGGGTCAAAGACGGTCATGGAGATGCCGATCACGGATCTGCCGGTTGGAAGGTGTCACGGTGACTTCCGAACCCATCGTGGTGTTGGCGGGCGGCGTGGGAGGCTCAAAGCTGTTAGTGGGCCTCAGCCAAGTGATCTCACCCGAGCTGATGACGATTGTCGGCAACACGGGTGATGATTTCGAGGTGTGTGGACTACGGATCTGCCCGGACTTGGATACCATCACCTATACCCTTACGGGGAAAGTCGATCCATCCAAGGGTTGGGGTGTCGTCCAGGATAGCTTTCGTTGCCTCGAGTGGCTGCAAGCCTATGGCGCCCCGAGTTGGTTCCGACTGGGCGATCGGGACCTTGCCACCCATCTGTGGAGGAGCTATCTGCTCAGACAAGGCGTGGGCCTGGCAGAGGTCACAGCCGGAATCGGCCGGACACTGGGACTTCGCAGCTCCCTCCTGCCAATGACCGAGTCTTACACCCCGACTCGTATCTTGACGGACCAGGGCGAGTTACATCTGCAGGAGTATCTGGTGCGCGAAGAATGCAGGCCCCGGGTCCTCAAGGTCATCTATGCCAATGTCGAGGAGAGTCGACTTCCGCCAGGACTCGCGGAAAAGGTGGCAAGGGCCATGAGGGTTGTGGTCGCCCCCAGCAATCCCTTCATCAGTATCGGACCTATTCTAGCGGTTCCCGGGATGAAAGATTTATTGCAGGGATCCGGTCTGCCGGTCACTGCGGTGAGTCCGGTGGTGGGGGGCAGGGCTCTTAAAGGACCGGCGGCCAAGATGCTGAGGGACCTTGGTTATCCCGCATCGGCGCTGGGCATCGCCCGGATGCTCCAGGGTATCGCCAACCGGTTCGTGCTCGACAGACAAGATAGCGCCCTGGCGGAAGAGATCGCGGGCCTGGGAATGAAGGTAAAGGTCACCAACACGATCATGACAAGCCTGGCCGACAAAGTTGCTCTGGCACGAGAAGTGATGGAGCCGTGGTGAGGGTTGTTCTGCTTCCAGTCAAAGATCCGGTGCGGGCTAAGCAGCGCTTGGCCGGATTTCTTTCTCCTGCAGAGCGGAAAGACTTGGCGTGGGCCATGTTGACGGACGTGGGCACCGCAGTCAGTGGCTGCCGATTGGCTGATCGGATTGTGGTTGTGGCGCGCGACCCGGAAGTGGTGCGTTACGCGGCTGGGAATCACTGGGAAGTTCTCAGGGAGACTGAGCAGATCTCGGAGAATCATTCCGTGGACTGGGCGTCGGCACTGCTGGACAAACAAGGCGTCAAAACGGTTCTGCGTCTGCCGGTGGACATTCCCTTAGTGCAAGCCCAGGATCTGGACGCGCTCCTCGGTCAGGCATCAACAGGTCCGTTGGCCGTTCTGGTTCCCTCCCAAGATGGACTGGGCACCAATGCCTTGCTTCGCTCACCTCCTGTAATTTTTCCCTCCAGGTTTGGTAGCAATAGTCTCCAACTGCACCTTCGGGAGGGGCGCGGTGTGGGCTTGAAGGTACAAGTTAAGGAAATGCCGCGGGTGGCTCTGGATCTTGACCAGGCCTCGGATCTCATTCAGTTCCGGGCCATCGGGAAGGGAACGGTCACGGAAGATGTTCTCCACCGGCTGAGCTTCAAAGGATGGTTAACCGATTCCAATCGAAGCGCCCATGCGAGTTCCTGAGTACAGAGTCATCGGCATCCCGGGTTTGCCGGAAATCCGGTATGGAAGTGGGCTGGGGAAGCTCATCTGTCAAGCTGTTCGAGCAGCCTCCCTGGAAGTGATTGATAAGGACGTCATTGTCGTTACCCAAAAAGTCGTCTCGAAGGACGAAGGAAGAACAGTGACCCTGGAATCAGTGCAGCCTTCTCGCCTGGCCTGTGCCTGGGCTCGGGAGCTGGGCAAAGAACCGGCTTTGGTTGAGATCATTCTCAGCCAAGCGCGCCGAGTTGTCAGAATGGATCGGGGGAGACTCATTGTAGAGACCCACCATGGGCTCGTTTGCGCCAACGCCGGAGTCGACCGGTCCAATTCGGCGCCCGGCGTCGTGACCCTGCTACCGGAGGATCCTGATTCTTCGGCGCAGCGGCTGCGAAGCTGTCTGCAACAGAGCTTTCGGTCCAATGTGGCCGTCATTGTGTCGGATTCCTTCGGACGGCCTTGGCGTGACGGGTTGGTCAACATAGCCATCGGAGTCGCAGGTTTGATGCCGCTGATGGATTATAGGGGCGGGCTGGATAGTGCCGGTCGTCCGCTGGAGGCTACCGCGATGGCCTGGGCCGACGAGTTGGCGGGGGCTGCTGAGTTGGTCATGGGCAAGACCGATCGCATTCCGGTGGCAATCGTCCGTGGATTGACCTATCGAACGGCGGAGGGTTCAGTTCGCTGCTTGATTCGGACACCCGAGCGGGACCTCTTCAGATAGCTGGAAGTTATGAGTTTGCGTGACCACCCCCGTTGCCAAAGCGAAAACGGTCGAGGTGTATGAGCTGGTGGTAGGAGCCAAAGGGGTCTGTCTGGTGGGAGTCCAGTTTATCCAGGGGGTCCTCTCCATCCTGTTGCTCGTCATGGAATCGACGGAGCACCGCATATAGGGTCGAACGGAGAGCTGGAGTTCGGCCAACCTCCCGAATGCAGCGTCGGAGGTCGCGGGGGCGAACCAGTTGGCCATGGGGGGCTCCAGCGGCTGTGGAAATACTTTCGTTCATCAAAGTTCCCCCGAAATCGTTGGCGCCACTTTCCAGGCAGGCTTGTCCCAGCTCGAGCCCCTCTTTGACCCAAGAGGCCTGGATGTTGGGGATGTCCCGATTCAAGACCAGACGAGCGACAGCATGCATTTTCAAAACCTCGCTTTGGCTGGCGCCGGCTCTGATCGCTTGGATCCGGCGGCTGGTAAACATGGGTGCCTGGGCATGTATGAAGCTCAGGGGCACGAACTCCGTAAATCCACCGCTGCGCCTTTGCAGATCACGCAGGAGCAACAAGTGTCGAGCACAATGGCGAGGGGTTTCAACGTGGCCGTACATAATGGTAGAGCTGGTGGGAATTCCCAACGAATGAGCGGTGGTAACCACCTCAATCCACTGGCGGGTAGTGATTCGTCCCGGGGAGATGATCTTGCGAAGGTCGTCGTCCAGGATCTCTGCCGAAGTGCCTGGTAGACTCCCTATTCCAGCGGCTTTCAGCGCCTGCAAGTATTCGCGGATGCTCAAGTTGGATTGCTTGCATCCGTAAAGAATCTCTTCGGGGGAAAAGGCATGAAGGTGGATTCTGGGTGCTGCTTCTTTCACCGCTTGGCAGAGCTCTATGTAATAACGTCCATCCATTCCTGGGGGCAATCCCGCTTGAATGCAAACCTCCGAAGCTCCGTAGGTTTCCGCTTCTAACGTCCGTCTTACGATTTCCTTAACCGGCAGATGATAACCTTCCCTACTCACGGCCGTGCGGCTAAAGGCACAGAAGCCGCACCGTTTGATGCAGACGTTGGTGAAGTTGATGTTACGATTCACTACGTAAGTCACAACCTCCCCCACAGTCTGCCCTCTCAAGAAATCGGCTGCCCTGAGCAAAACCGAGTAGTCAGTTTTTTGGGCCAGAAATAGGTCGACGACCTCTGCCTCCGAGGGGTCCTGGCCCTGCAGGCAGCGCTCGATGGCATGGGCCACCTGAGGTGTGGCCCGGCTCAAGACGGATTCAACCTCTAATGCGCTCCTGGGCATCCCCCGGAGTTCAGCGTCACCTAGCATCAACACTCCTCCCAGAGTGGCTTGAGTTCTGCTTGAGGCACGAACCCTTGAGGATCAGCATCAGCCTCTAAGCGAGCCTGTAAAGCCGCAGGCAGGTAGTTGCTTTTCTCGTGAATGTATTCGGGATAGACCGGAAAACGAGCTCTGAGTTGGAAGTCCCTGCTCTCCACCTCGCGGCGCATTGGAGCGAGGTGGGGCCAGGGGGCTTCTGGATTGACGTAGTCTATCGTCACCGGTGAAATCCCTCCCCAGTCGTTGATTCCTGCACTGAGAAACTCCAGGTAGCCGGAGTCATCGAGGGAACCGCTTAAGTTCGGCGGCACTTGGATATTCATTTGCGAACCCAGAATGATCCTGGCCTCAGCGACGGTTTTCAGAGTCTCTTGGCTGGAGAGTTCGCTTGCCCATCTCATGGGTGTGGCCGGCTTGGCTCGGAAGTTTTGAATAATGACCTCCTGAATGTGACCATAGCGCCGGTGGAGTTGGCGAATGAGGTTCAATGCTTCTTGACGTTCCTGGCCGGTTTCGCCGATTCCCACCAGCAGGCCGGTGGTCACGGGGATCTTCAATTCCCCGGCGGCTCTCAACGTTTCCAGACGGACTTGCGGTTTCTTGCTGGGCGCCCGCTCGTGAGGGCCGCCTGCTCCGCAGAGTCTTTGGCTACTACTCTCCAGCATCAGACCCAGGGAAACGTTAACTTCTTTGAGGGCTTCCAGTTCCGAGCGGGCCAGCGTGCCGGGATTGCTGTGGGGGTAGAGTGAGGTTTCCTCCAGCAACAACCGGCAAATGAAAGCAAGATACTCAAGGGTGCTGTCGTAACCGTGGTCAGACAGCCAACCTCGGGCCTCGAGGTACCGCTCCTCCGGTCGCTCTCCCAAAACCAGGAGCGCTTCGCGACATCCCCGCTGCTCCCCCTCCCGAGCCACAGCCAATACTTCTTCGGGACTCATGTAGGGAGAATGGCCGGATCGAGGATTCTGACGAAAGACACAATAACCGCAGGCATCCCGACAGAGTTGGGTCAGTGGAAGAAAAACCTTGGGCGAGAAGCTGACGACGCGACCTTTCCCTTCGTCACGCAGACGAGCAGCCCGGGCCAGAAGTGCAGCGTGACCGTCAAAGCCGGCTCGAGAGATCATTGGCCTTTCCCTAAGACCGCTTCCGGGAAGGGAGCGGGTGCTCCAGAATAACAAAGTCCTCCACCGGTATCCCGCCGATCAAGTGTTCCTGAATGATACGTTCGATGACCAGGGGGGTACAGGAATGATACCAGGTCCCCTCCGGATAAACGACAGCAGTGGGTCCTTGCAGGCAAATCTGCAGGCAATTGGCCTTGGTGCGGTAGATACCCTGTTGGCCCGTCAGATTGAGTTCTCGCAGACGTCGTTTGAGGTACTCCCAGGACTCTAAACTCGCGTCTTTTTCCGAACATTTAGGTTTGGTTTGGTCACAGCATAGAAAGATATGCCTTCGGATTTTATCAACACCCAGAGCGGTTGCCGTGCTCGCCAGCTTATTATTCATGGCTTCCTTATTGATCGCGGATTGCCGCCTTACCCCGTGATCGTCTGAGTGGATTCACAGAACGTCTAAGTCAGGTGAGGTTCACCAACTCCCTGCGCTTACCATGTCCGAGGGCCATCAGAAAAATGGCGCTCTTTCCCTTGGCGTGGGGGGAAAAAAACGCGGTGACATCATCGTCGTAAAAAGTCAGCCCGGTGGCTCCCAGCCGCTGGGCGTAGGCCGACAAATAAAGCCTTCCGCCCAACAGGGCCCCTGCCTCGAGTTGGACGGCGCGATACCCGCGGTTGCCAAAGCGCTCCAGGATGGGATTCAAATCTGCCATGAAGAAGACGTTGAAGCTGGCGTCGGCGGGCAATTCCTGCTCCAGTCCCAGGTAGCCCATGTCCCGGCGAAAGGCGCCTTCGCGAAGCAGTTCCAGTTCCCAACGGTCGCGGCGTAGCAGGTAGGCTCCCGGCGGCAGTCCTTCAACGTCGTTGGCGGTGAGGTACCAGTCGTTGAGCAGCCCTCCGGTGAGTTGCAGGAAATCGGCCGACAAGGCTTGGGCTGAGTAATAGAGCATGGTAGAAAGCGCACGAAAGGAGATGGATCGACGCACGAATCGGCGACTCGACCCTCGACGCCGGACGACAGGTTCGAGGATTTCCTGGGGGATTTCTCGCAATGAAAACGGGCGTAGGGCATAGCGCTTTCCCTGGGTTTGTGGTTGCCGCCTGGAAAAGCCTCCACGCCACTCCGCTGCCTCCTGGCTGGAGTGCAACTGGGTAGCTGCGTGCATGGCGCGCATCTCCGGATAGTCGACTTCACGGCTCGAGGTCGGCCCGGTTTTCACCTGAAGGCGCTCCGGCGAGCGTTGGGTTCCGAGTATCTTTTGCTGGCTGCGGCCGATTGCCGCTAATGACAGGGCAACCTCACGGTCCCCGTCCAAACCTAAGAGAGAATTGACCTCTTGGTCCACAAAACCGAGCACCAACCGGTGGGGAAAGTCCAAAGCTCGAGACATGGCGAACAGGTTAGCCAGAATGGTTCCATTGTCCCAGCCGAAGTGGCGATAGGTGCGAGCCCTGTACTTCCAGGCGTTGCGCCAATAAGCTCCAGTCGAAATAATGGTGATCGGGGCCTGGGACACCGATGGTTCTTGGCCGCTGGCCCGTGCCAGGATGCTGCGGAAATCACCGGAACGAAGGCGCTCCAGAACAAAGTCTTGAGGGTTGAAGTGGTAGACTCCCGCGGGCAACCCTTCCAGGTTACCGCAGGCCACGTAGAGCTCGATTTCATAGAGCGCCCCCGTACAGGAGGCTGCGCGAAACAGGATTTCGCCGCCCGGGTAGGATCTCCGCTTGGTAATGCCGCCACTAAAATAAAGAAGCCGAGCCAGGTCATTCAGGTCCGGAAGGCGCTCGTTCTGACTCTGCGATTCCTCAGGCCACAGGGTTGCCAGGGCCGGCAGCTCCGAGTCCTGCCATTGGCTGGGTAAAGGAATTCGGCTCAGGCCCGAGTAGACCTTAAAGGGAACCGGCTGGTTAGCCCAATCCAGGGTGTGGGAACCGGCACGCACGCTCTGGTAGGAGTGTTTGGTTTGCTGGTGATAATTCCAGGCAGCTTCCGTGTTGTGGTTGGCCATAGGGCGCATGGTCCCTTTTCAGCGGCGTGGCGAGGCTTGCCTCACCAATCGGAATGCTTGTATCGCTTGGCCCAGTTGACTCCCTGCCAGGTCTTCATCGTGACAGGTCGCACGAAGAGCAGCCAACGGGGCTCCGACAATGTCGGTACCAGGTAATCGGGGCCTCGCTCCCCCAGGTAGCGAAGCGCCATGCGGCGGCCGATCTCCACCCAACGACCGCCGATGTTGGGCTCCTCCAGCACCGTGGCCTCACCTTTTACCAAGACTCGGCGATTGTAGATTGTAGAATCATCGATGCACAAAAACACCCGCCCGTCCCGCTGAATGTGCCGGGCCCAGGCGGAACGCGCTCGGGGAATGATATAAAACCCCCCGTCCTGGTACTCGAACCAGCAGGGAACCACATAAGGCCAGCCCTCTTTATCCAGACATCCCAACCGGCAGAACTCGGCTCCTGCAAGGAACTCGGCAACCTCGGATTCATTCAGCTTGCCGACTTTGCCACGCCAGCTCTCATTTGTATCTTTATTCATGGAAGACCTCCGGTCCGGGTGTCCAATTGCAGCTTGCCCGGACTGCGGGAAATGGATTCTACGTGGAAACCACGCTCTGCGGCATTATACGCCAGAAAAGTCATGAATTCTCACCTTTAGGGGCTCGAGCCGAGGTTGAGATTCCGACTTCTGCTTGCGACCTGGTTGAGTCTTAGGAGTGGAGCCTGTCCGGTCTATGGCCATGAGTCGTCCCCTGGGGGCACCCGCGCGTTGCAAACCCGGGGCAAATTGCCTATGCTACCGTGCCGTAGGTTGGCCCGACTGTGCTGGCGGTCTGCCCGACGTCCCAATTCCCCAAAACTCAGCTGTCCCCGGAGCTTCAATATGAACAAAACGCCGGCGAATGGATCTGCCCCGGCAGAACGCCCCGTGTTTGGGTGCCCCTTCGGACTTGGAATTGACCTCAGTTCCGGGGTGTTGTCATTGGTGTGAGCGGAGCAGCTATCTGTGCCCTTCTATGGCCCTTCTCCAAGCAAGACCCAAATGAGACCAGCTTCAAAGCTGCAACCACCGAGATTCTAATAGGGGTTGTGGGTAACGACCAGATAACCAAGGAGCAAAGCCTATGAACTCTACGCAGCCTGGAACCTTGTTCGGACATCCGACGGGCCTGTTCACCCTGTTTTTTGCCGAGATGTGGGAGCGCTTCTCCTTTTACGGCATGCGGGCTCTACTCCTGTTCTACATGATTAAGGGCTTCTTGGGGTACGGTGACAGAGATGCCTATGCCGTTTATGGCGCCTACACCGCGCTGGTGTACATGACTCCCTTTTTCGGCGGCATGCTCGCCGACCGGTTGCTGGGCGCCAGACGAGCAGTCGTGCTGGGTGGTCTCCTGATGGCTGCCGGCCACCTGATGATGTCGGTCGAAAGCGACGTGGCGTTTTTTCTGGCCTTGGCCCTGCTGATCGTCGGCAATGGGTTTTTCAAGCCGAACATCTCAACCATCGTTGGCTCGCTCTATCCGCAAGGCAGTCCAAAGCGGGACACCGGCTTCACCATTTTCTACATCGGAATCAACCTGGGGGCGGCGATGTCACCGTTGCTTTGCGGTTACATCGGCGAGACTTATGGCTGGCACTACGGCTTCGGACTGGCCACTGTTGGAATGCTCACGGGGTTGGCGGTCTTTGTGGCGCCTGTGCGAATCACCCAGTTTTTGATCATGTCGGGCGCCGTTGCAGCGTCGGTCGGACTTTTTTACTTCCGCCCCGACAATCCCTTCTCCACGGGGGTCAACATCTTTGTGGGCATCTCACTCTTGATCGCGGGCGTGATTGCATGGGTCGCGCTGGGTCGGGGCGGATTGCCGGCAGAAGCGGGAGCCCCGGCGGACCGCCAACGCTTGCGCAAGGCGGTGGCGGGAGTGGTTTCAACCGAGTGGGCGGTATACCTCATTTCCTTGCTGTCGATCCCCGTCTTCGCGCTGTTGGTCTCGGCGAACCGTAACGTCACTGTGATCCCGTCGGCGATCATTAACAGCCTCAGATCCAGCAGCAGTGCAGCCGTTCAGGTCTCCGCCGATATCATTGCTCAGATGAGCACGCCGGCCGGCCTCATCCTGATGCTCTCTGGTCTGGTGGCTCTGGTGTACCTGGGAATGGAGACGTTTCGGCTGGAAAAAGTGCCTCGGGAACGTATGTTTGTGGTGCTCATACTCACCTTCTTCTCGATGCTCTTCTGGGCCTTCTTCGAGCAGGCGGGGAGTTCGGTGAACAACTTCACCGACCGCAACGTCGACCGGGTTGCCGAGAAACGGCTGCTGACCGAAGGCGACCTGGGTGAGACCATCACGTTTCGCATACCGGTCCGGCCTCGGGACAGTGAGCTGATGAAATTGCCCTTGCTCACCCAGGAACAGCTCGGCCACCGAAACGCCGGCCCTTCAATGAAGCACCGGATCGAAGAGGCTATCCGTAGCGAAGAGACGCGGAAAGGGAGGCTCACACCAGAAGAAATCGACGAGTTGGTCGCCTCGGCCTATAAAGGCGACCTGTTGACGATGAGCGGCCTCACCTATCTGCGGGCCACGGCGGGAAAGGCCGGTAGAAGCGACACGCTTCAATGGGTCGTGACCGGCAGCAACCTGGGCATGGCTATCGGTGGATCAGAGAGTCCGGCCTCGGTTTTCCAAGCTGTCAACCCGGTATACATTCTTCTGTTCGGCATTGCCTTCAGCGCGTTATGGACTTTTCTGGGACGTATCGACTTGGAGCCCAGCACGCCGCTGAAATTTTCCCTGGGCCTGTTGCAACTGGGACTTGGCTTCGGGGCATTCTGGTACGGCGCACAGAGTGCGGACGAACGTGGCATGGTGGCGCTTTCGTGGGTCTTCCTGGGCTACTTGTTGCAAACGACCGGCGAACTCTGCCTTTCGCCGGTCGGGCTGTCTATGGTGACCCGATTGTCGCCGGCGCGTTTGGTGAGTACGGTCATGGGAACCTGGTTTTTGGCAACGGCGTTTTCGCAATTTCTGGCAGCCATTATCGCCCAGTTCACCGGCGTCACCGAAGGAGGCGGTGGAGACATTTTGGTCCCGATTCCAAAGGACACGGTCAACATCTACGGCGACGTGTTTGGGACGATTGCGCTGACAGCCATCGGATCGGCTGCAGTTTGCTTCCTTCTGAAGCCGCTGCTGAAGCGATGGATGCACGAGGGAGTGGTTGAATCGGTGGAGGGGGATTGAAAATTATCCGGGAGCCGTTTCCTGCACTGCGGGTGGTTGATGGTCCGCAATGTCTCTTTCCTTCCGGAGATAACCTGCTGTTTCGGTGTGGTTGGTCTTCAATAGGTCGAAATCACACCGCGGCCGTCCTTCGGGATTACTCGTTTTTGGTGGGTTCATTGTTGGAGGAAGCGGGGAAGTGAATCGAGGTGAGATGGGTACAGTGATTGAATCGGGCCCCTGGTATCGGGGAATGACCGGTTACCACTGGTGGGTTTTGACCGTTGCTTCCCTGGGATGGCTGTTCGATACCATGGATCAGCGTATCTTTGTGCTTGCCAGAGGGCCGGCGCTGCATGAACTCTTACCTCCGGGAACTCCCGGCAGCGAAATCACTTGGTACGGCGGGCTGGCAACGGCCGTCTTCATGTTGGGATGGGCCACCGGGGGATTTGTCTTTGGCATTGTGGGAGACCGATGGGGCCGTGCCAAGACCATGCTCCTGACCATTTTGATCTACTCTGCCTTCACGGGACTCTCAGCCTTATCCGTGAGCTGGGTCGACTTCACCTTGTATCGTTTCCTCACCGGAATGGGCGTCGGCGGAGAATTTGCCGCCGGGGTTGCCCTGGTAGCTGAGGTGATGCCGGCTCGCGCCCGGGCTCATGCGCTGGGTCTGCTGCAAGCTCTTTCTGCGGTGGGAAACATCCTTGGGTCTGCCATCAGCTTCGTCGTTCTGCCGCTGGGGTGGCGTTACCTGTTTATGGTGGGTGTTTTCCCGTCCCTGCTCGTGGCAGCCGTGAGGAGGAAGCTGAAGGAACCGGATGTCTGGAGGAAGATGAGGGATGCTACGGGCGAGGAGCTTCGGCGTCAGCTTGGCTCGGTCGGGGAACTGTTTCGAGTGCCTCGGTGGAGGCGCCACACGCTAGTCGGACTGACGTTGGCGATCTCAGGGGTCATTGGTCTTTGGGGGATCGGATTCTGGTCGCCTGAACTCATTAGAGAAGCCTTGGCTGATACCTCTCCAGGGACCAGAAACTGGTACGTGAGCATGGGGACTCTACTCCAGGATGTAGGGGCCTTTGCCGGCATTTTTGTGTTCACCCTCATGACCGCACGTCTGGGCCGGAGGCCCGCTTTCGTGGTTGCTTTTCTGCTTGGCTTGGGGGCGACCATTTTAACCTTTGGCTGGCTTGACAGCCCGTCCCAGGTTTTGTGGATGGTTCCGTTGCTGGGTTTCTGTAACTTGATGGTTTTTGGAGGCTATTCCATATACTTCCCCGAACTCTACCCGACCCACCTGCGCAGCACCGGGGTCGGTTTCTGCTACAACGTCGGTCGTGTCATTGCGGCTGCCGGCCCTTTGACTTTGGGATCGCTGACGGTTTTGTTCGAAGATACGGGCTTTGCCAGCCCGTTTCGTTCCGCGGCCATTTCTCTGGCCGGGATCTACTTGGTGGGTGTCTTCGTCATTCCTTTTGCCCCGGAGACCAGGGGCAGGCCACTACCGGAATGAGTTGGGTCTGAAGTCTCCTACAAAATCCCTACCAACCGCAGTGTTGTGACAATGGCCAGTGCGGTGAAGAAGATACCGGAGGCTGCGAGTCCGATGCGCATGAACCAGCCCGGCCGCAGCTCACAAGGCAGGAGAGTGAGATTAACCACCAAGGTGTGGAAACAGCTGAAGCCCAGGGCGTAGTTGAACAGATTGGCGGCAAACTGCAGCAGCTCCATGGGTGGCGCCATTGAGAGCATGACCAAGCCGAAAATAGCATAACCCACCACGACTCCGAAATAGACCCAGCGAATATTGGAAGGATCCAGCTTCCGCAGCCGGGGGCTCGCTGTCCAGAAAACGTCGACCCAGCGGCGAATGAATCCGTCCGAGTGGGTTGACATCGTGGGACCCAGGACCAGGAAGCCACAGAGCATGGTGAGATACCAGAAGAGCTGACCGGCGTCGCCACCCCAGGCGGCAGCCACGTGAGTCCTCACACCATCGGAAGTCATGCCGGCCGCAACCCAACTGCTGGCCTCGGTTCCCCGGGGGAGGAACTGGACCGAAAGCATGCTGGGCAAGGCCACGCCCAGAAAACAGGCCGGCATCCATACCACCAACTGATCCCGGACCAGATGCCGATACCAACTCTTCCACCGAAGCAGTGATTCAGAGGTCACCCGGAAAATCGTTCCGGAATGGGACAACTTCAGTTCTCGGCCTCCAATCACGCTTGGGATCGCCCCCACGTGATGGCCCATGCCCCAACCCTGCTCGCGGGTGTAATTGCTGACCGCGGCGTTGGAAAGCCCCCCGCTGCCGGCGATGGCTGCGAAGGCGGCCAGCAGCGCAATCGTACTCAGATCAATGTCCGGCAACCCTCGGCCTTGCGCCAGGGAGGTGAAGATGTTCGCGGTCTCGCTTCCGCCTACGGGCATCGTACCGAAGCGAAAAAAGCCGCCAAAGATCTCAAACCAGGTGGAAGGGCTGGAGTGGAAGACTCCCAGGATCATCAGGAAGCCTAACACTGTGAACATCTTGAAGGTCATAACGGCTTTAAGGGCATTGTAGATTTTCCCTCCCATGACCAGCGGAACCAGCGCTAACAGGAAAATCAGGTAGCCAAGGGTCCTCAGCAGCCACCGATGACTCTCATTCTCCTCGGGATTGGGCAGCTCGCCTCCCAGTAGCACCGAGGCCAGCGGTGTCGCCGCGTTGGCGGCCAAATAGGGAAAAACGGCGCCGAAGTCGAGAATCAGATAAAGGACGATCCAGAAGGTGGGCCCGGGCGGGGTTCGAAACTTGCCGGTAAAGATCGGCTCGCCACTGTAGAGCGTGTACCGAGAGACCTCCATGTTGTAAAGAACCTGGCCGACGATGCTCAGTGTCGCCAACCACATCAACGCGCCGCCGTACTTGGCAGTGACCGCCGGTCCCATCAGCCATTCCCCGCCGCCGATCGAAGATCCCCCAAGCAGTAGACCGGGACCCAGCAGAGCAAACCAGTGACGCCAGGTGAAAGTGGGCGCCTCCACCAACTCACCGGTGTTCCAGGGAGGCATCTTCCTGGATCCTCGACGCGGAGCTTCGAAATCTCCGGAGGTAGAGGCTGGTCCGGAAGCCGTGGGGGACTCGGTGGATGAAGAGCTCGCAGAAAGGGGTTTGTTTTCACTTGGTGAATGATTTGGTGGCATGAAGGGTCCTTGAGTACTTGATTGTCGGTTGCCTGAGGGACTTAAGCCGCGCCCGCACAGGCCGGAGGTCAAAAAACTAGGTGAGTGAATCATTTTTTGCCTGATTTTGCAATACTCCTGCTGTCTACCGGTCCGTGATTCCAGAGGCTCTGCGGGCGGCCGTCAAGTTGAATCGGGTTATTATCGGTTTGAATGTCGCAGTTGATTCGGCTCACGTCGGCATTGTTGAAGAAGCTGGAAGAATGCTGGACGACGGACAGCAGTTTCCTGTTCACGCTTCCCCCGGTCTCCGAAACCTGATTATCGCCGGCGGCGAAATGGCGTTCCCGGGTCTGGTCTTTCAGCCGGAGTCATGAAGTAAGTGACATTTCTTTGTGAGTAACGCCACGAGGCAGCGCAATCGGCGGGCGACCGGGAGAGGTTCGCGGTAATCGCCAGTGTCCCGGCGTGAGGCACGAAACAAGTCAGTGCTATAATTCTGCTCTGCAAGAACTCAATTCGGGGATCTCTTCAGGTTACCGATTCGAAGTCGAATTCGCAGGGAAAGGAAGAACCATTGAAGGGTGGAGACATTCTTATCGAGTGCCTGAAGGCACAAGGAGTGCGCTGCCTCTTTGGCATGCCCGGGACCCAGAACCTCGAGATCTACGATTCTCTGTTACGCTGCGGAGAGGGCGTGATTGACCACTATCTGGTTCGCCATGAGTATGCTGCAACGCAGATGGCGGATGGGTTTGCCCGATCCACCGGGGAGGTTGGCGTGGCCTTGACCGTTCCCGGGCCGGGGGCCAGCAACGCCTCGACCGGAATTCTGGAGGCTTTTACCGATTGCGTCCCGGTGTTACTGATCACTGGGCAGAGCGATTCCAGGTTTTACGGAAAGCATCCGGGCAAGATGTTCCACGGTTTGGACCAGATGAGGTTCTTTGAGCCTATCACCAAGTATCGGGCTATCGCACCCACTGTCCAGCAGATTCCGACGGTGGTCGAAAATGCCTTCAGAGCAATGCGGACCGGGCGTCCCGGGCCCGCGGTATTAGAGTTTCCCATGGATGTGGTTACTGCCGATGGATCTCCGAACATCCCCGCATACGCGCACGGGTCGCGGAACAGTGCAGCGCCCGGCAGTGACGTGCACGCCGCTGCCGGAAGAATCAATCAGGCGGCCAGACCGGTATGCCTGGTTGGGTCCGCAGTCATCCATTCCGATGCTCAGAACGAGCTGCGGCGACTGGTCGAGAAAATTCAGGCGCCGGTGGTGGTCACTCGTTGCGCCAAGGGGGCGCTGGCGGAAAGTCATCCCTTAGCCGTTCGAGGATCCAATGGCTACTTGGCGCGTCAGGCCCTGAATCTGGCCGATGCCACCCTAGCTATTGGCTGTCGCTTCACCTCGATCGATACCAGGAATTGGAGGCTTAAGCTTCCCCAGCCTTTGATCCAACTGGACGAGGACGAAAACGAGATCGGAAGCGAATATCCCTGTGAACTGGGTTTGGTCGGGGATCTCAAGACGACATTGCAGGAATTGGTCGAGGAAGTTGAGGAACGCCCCCAGCGATGGAAGCAAGCGCTTGAGAGCCATCGCGCCGAGTTTGCGGCCCAGAGGCCTCTGCCACTCCTGAGCGAGATCCGCCAGGTTCTTCCTGACGACGGCATCTTGTCGGTGGATGTTCATTCCATCGGTTACTCGGCCTTCGACGAATATCCGGTCGATCGTCCGCGGACGTTTCTGTATCCGTGCATTGGTGTAGCGCTGGGCTACGCCTATCCGGCGGCAATCGGGGCGAAAATAGGCTGCCCGGATAAACCGGTTGTCTGCTTTAGTGGGGATGGAGGATTCCTGATGGGAATGGCCGAATTGGCGACCGCGGTCAAGTACGGCATTCATTTGGTTGGCATCGTGGTCAACGATGAGGCGCTGACAGCCATCAAGGCGTCCCAGCAAAAGAACTACCAGGGCCGTGTCATCGACACGGATCTGGTCAACCCAAATTTCGCCGAAGTGGCCCGTTCATTTGGCGCCTCGGGGCGGCGAGTCCATAACCTCAGTGATTTCAAGGGAGCGTTGGAAGAATCTTTGGCCGCTCAGCAACCCGTTATCATCGAAGTGCCCATGGCAGACGACCAAGGCCAACTGATGGAGGCAATCACCTGGCTCAGGTCTCGTCCGTTACGCAGGTCTCAAGAGCGGTCCGGATGAGAGTCGGTCCCTGAATCGTCATAGGCTCGCCGGCATCGAGTCCTGCTCCCTCCGGGGTGTCCAGACCCGGCCTCGCAGACAGGTAGGACTTGGCAACAGAGGGGTTTCGTGTCCACAGAGTGGGACGGGCTTGATTGGCCAAGTCGAAGCGGCCATTCCTTCTCGGTCGATCATGGTTGACGTCGGGGAGTTTGACTTTGTAGTTCAGGAGGTTTTGGCTCACTCTTATCGGGTTCTGGTTCGGAGACGTCGATTTTATTTGGGATCTCGGCAGACAATCGTTCGAGGGCCACTTGTCCTGCGGCTGGTAAACGCTTCGGACAATACCTGAAGGAAAGGATTGAGTGGGCCGGTGAGACCCCAACATGGATTACAAAAGGGATTGCTGAGGCTGGAACAATGGCTTGAGCTTGCGGTAGGTCGTTTCCAAGGCTTCGGGCAACACTCGGGTCTCTCCAGAGATGGTCATGAAGTTGGCATCTCCACACCAACGGGGGACGATATGAAAGTGAACGTGCTGGTCGACGCCGGCGCCGGCGCATTTGCCAAGATTCATGCCCAAGTTGAAGCCGTTGGGATTGTAGACCTCTTCAAGGGCCGACAAAGCCTTCTGCACCAGCTCCATCATTTCCAAGGATTGGTCCGCTGACAATTCGGAGAGGGCCGATAGATGTTGATAGGGGGCGACCAGCAAATGGCCACAAGTATAGGGAAAGAGGTTCAGGATGATAAAGTGATGGTGTCCCCGAAACAGAATCAGTTGTTCTGGATCTCTCGCGGTGGAGGTATCAATACAAAAAACACAACCGTTGTTGTTGTGAATGTTGGCAATGTACTGGTATCTCCAGGGGCTCCACAGGTAATCCATACTAGATATTGATAAGGTCTTTCAACTCTTTGCTGGGCTTGAAGTAAGGCACCTTTTTTTCAGGCACGTTGACCTTCTCACCCGTCTTGGGGTTTCTACCCTGTCTGGCTTTACGCTCCCGGATTCGAAAGCTCCCAAAGCCTCGCACTTCCAATTTGTCATTGTTCTTCAGAGCCTTCACAATGCTCTCGAACAGCGTCTCCACGATCACGTCCGAGTCTTTGCGGCTGAGTTCGGTCGTCCTTGAAACTTCGTCCACCAAGTCTGCTTTCGTCATAGTTGCTCCTTACAGTGGTTGTGCAGTGCTTCCAAGATGGGATCCATTACTGATTTCGACTGGGGCCGGCCCAGGAGCGGTCGTGAGCCCAAAAATGAATGATCTCAGAATCAAGCCCAGTGCTGGGCGTCCCGCAGCGGGCGTTTTGAGTTCATTGCCGCCCACCTGTCTGCGTGCCTCGCCCAGGCAGACCGGGCGCACAACCCCCTCGCCAATCTCAACCATCGCTTCCTCACCTAAAACAGATTCCTCAGGCTTCGGCGTGAGCTCCGCCGAACGACACAGGGGACCTGAACCCGATCAGTCTCCTTGCCCGGCCCCCGGTAACCTTCCTGGGTGAAGCCCAAGATCCGTTTCATGATGTGAAACCGAAGCTCGACTTTCGCCCCCACCTTCGATTGGGTAGGGTTGCCTGCTGTTTGGGCTTGGCTCAACCGGGGATGCTCCCGATTATACGGAACGGTCACAATGTTCCACACCATCTTTTCAGATTGCCGGGACGATGAATCACCCTAGCACAGCCGATCGGGAGGAACCCGATGTGGACAGCGTGTATCCAAGCTTTCCAACCAAAGGTGCGGACAGGTGTCTTGATACCGTCCCCATGGACATAGATGCACAGAAAATAAGGGATTGGCGTTCAAAAATCAATGGAGATTTTAGCGGGGCAACGGCTGGAGACTATTCCAATCTTAACGATGAGGCTAACTACTCGGAAGCGTCTCCCTCTTGATTTTGATTGCTGCCGCCGCTTCTCGGGCTGGGAGCGTAGTCGGCACACCGACCTCGGGAGTGCCGGGCGGTTGACTTGAAGCGGCTTCGTTACCGTGTGTGGGCATAGGTTCCCGTCGGGGAATCCGAATAAATCTCTTTTCTACAATATTTTGAAGATTTCGGGAACGATGTTGCCTCCTGCCGTGAGACATTCAGGCTACTCTCAAGGCTGACGCGTGCACTCGCCTGGTTTTTTGTTTGCCAAGTTCCGATCGCCGCCTTATAATCTGCGCTGGTTCGAGCAGGGTCGCTGGAGTCAGTCCAAAGGTATGAAACCCAGGATTCATCCGAAATATGTTGAGGTGACCGTTTCCTGTGCTTGTGGGGAAACCTTTGAGACACGTTCGACCAAGGGAGATATCCGTTTAGAGATCTGCTCCAAATGTCATCCATTCTTCACTGGAAAGCAGAAGCTTGTGGACACGGCTGGACGTGTGGAGCGGTTTCGTAGAAAGTACGGCAAGCGCGCCGATCTTGCATCTGTGGCCCGCTAAGTGGCATCGCCCCGCCACTGGTTCCTACTCCGCTGACACTGGTCCCCCTGCCTGACAAGAGGGACCCTATCTGATGCCCTGTGGATCCTGAAATACCCCGCCTTTAGTGACCGTTGTACTTCAGCACAAGCTCAAAAGCTCCCTTGACGTCGGCGGCTGGGCTTAACCGTCCCCGAGTTTCACCATGCTAGACAAACTTGCACAACTGGAAGCTGCCTTCGAAGAGGTCACCCTCCTTCTTGGAGATCCGGACGTCCTGGCCGATCCGGCCAAGTATCAAAAGCATGCCAAAGCTCACCGGGACCTTTCTCCTGTGGTCGAGAAGTTTCGGGAGTACAAGGTGCTCCAGGTGAACTTGGCCGATGCCAGGCAGATGGCCCAGGATGACCATTCCGAGCCGGAGCTCAAGGATCTGGCCCAAGAGGAGGTTTCGCAGCTCGAGGAGGAACTGGGAGCGTGTGAACAGCAGTTGAGAGTTTTGCTCCTGCCCAAAGATCCCAACGACGAAAAGAATGTCCTGCTGGAAATTCGGGCCGGAACAGGGGGTGATGAAGCCACTCTTTTTGCCCAGGAAGTCTTTCGAATGTACTGTCGCTATGCGGAGTCGCAACGTTGGCGGGTGGAAATGATGTCCTCCAGTCCCTCCGGGGCAGGGGGACTGAAAGAAGTGATTGCCATCATTGAAGGCAAGGACGTATATCGCAAGTTGAAGTTCGAAAGCGGAGTCCACCGGGTCCAGCGCGTGCCGACCACAGAAGCCAGCGGCAGGGTTCATACCTCGGCCATTACAGTGGCGGTATTACCGGAAGCAGGCGAAGTGGAAGTCGACATCGATGAAAAAGACTTGAGAATCGACCGATTTTGCTCCTCGGGACCTGGGGGGCAGTCGGTCAACACTACCTACTCGGCGGTACGAATCACCCACCTGCCCACCGGGCTGGTCGTGACCTGTCAGGACGAAAAGTCACAGATCAAAAATCGCGCCAAGGCCATGCGCGTTCTTCGTTCCCGCCTGTACGAAATCGCCATGGAAGATCAGCGTCAAGCCATTGCTTTGGATCGCAAGAGTCAGGTGGGAAGTGGAGATCGAAGTGAAAAAATTCGGACTTACAACTTTCCCCAGAATCGATTGACCGATCATCGCATCGGCCTGACCCTCCATCGACTCGATTCCATCGTGGATGGAGATCTGACCCCGGTGATCGACGCCTTGGTGACCCACTTCCAGGCGGAAAACCTTAAGGGCGAAGTTGAGTCCGTTCGTGAATAAGAGCCTGAGGGCGGCAGTCCTGAATCAAGCGGCTGAGAAAGCATTTGACCCCTTGCCTCGTCTCCTCATCCAATCATAGCGCCATGCGGGTATTCGAAGCCCTCGCCGTTGCTTGTGACGAGTTGACCCACAACGCGGTTGTCAACCCGAGAATCGATGCCGAAATCCTATTGGCATGGTCACTGGGGCAGAGCCGCAGCTACCTCTTGGCCCATTACCAGGACCCAATCGAGGGATCGTTGTTCCTGGTCTTCTTCTCCAGAGTCCGGGAGCGCTGTCAAGGGAAGCCACTCCAATACATTATGGGGCGCCAAGAGTTTCGTGGCTTGGACTTTGAGGTGTCACCAGCGGTCTTCATTCCCAGGCCGGAGACGGAACTTGTCGTGGAGGAGGCCTTGGAGCACCTGGTGGAGGGAGATCTGAACTTGGTGGATGTGGGAACCGGTTCCGGCTGCCTGGCTGTCAGCTTGGCCGATGCGCTTCCGCAGGCCCGGATCTGGGCTACCGACTTGTCGGAGTCGGCCCTGCAGGTAGCGCGGCGGAATGCCGCTCGACACGGTGCAGGTCGCAAGATCACCTTTCTTCAGGGCGATCTGCTGGAATCACTGACTCCCTTGCTCACCCCGGGGCAAGTCGATGCCATCGTCTCCAACCCCCCTTACGTCGGCCGAGATGAGTTTATCAAACTGCAAAGAGAGGTCCGGGACTGGGAGCCCCGGCTGGCATTGGTCGGAGAAGAGCGGGAGTCCAACGTCTATGGCCGGCTCGTGCCTCAAGCCCGGCGTTGGCTCAAACCGGGGGGATTCCTGATCGTGGAGATCGGCTATAGGATGCAGGAGGAGGTGTGCGGCTTCCTCGGCCGAGGCTGGGAGTTGCTGAAAGTCTCCGAGGATTTGAACGGGATTCCGAGGGTGGTTTCGGCAAAAAAGGTTTGAGCAAAAATGAAGGGTGAAGGCTTAGCCAACGGGAGAGGATCCAATGTCAAACTGCCTGTTCTGCAAGATCATTCAGAAAGAGATCCCGGCCAAAATCGTGTTCGAGGATGACTTGGCCTTGGCGTTCGAGGATATTGACCCCAAGGCCCCCACCCACTTGCTGGTCATCCCCAAGAAACACCTGGAGTCCCTCGAGGACGCCGGCGAGGAAGACCGGCTGCGTATCGGTCATCTCGTTATGGTGGCGCGGGACCTCGCCCGTAAGAGGTCCCACGACCAGTCCGGCTACCGCACGGTGATCAATACCGGCCCCGACGCCGGCCAGTCGGTCTTTCATATCCACCTGCATCTTTTGGGCGGCCGTAAAATGGCGTGGCCGCCGGGTTAGGTCGAGGTTGCCGCGCCAAGCTGGACCGACTTCCAGCCGTCACGGTTCAAAAGACTAGCTGCAGCCGCTGGTGGAGCCGCAGTTCAGACACTTGTAGCAGGCTCCGTTGCGGACCATGATGGCGCCGCATTCGGGGCAGGGTGGTGCGTCTGCCTGGGTTTGAAAGACCTGCTTCTCCATGGCCGCCATCTGCATATCGGTATCGGTTCCGGGAGGTGCTTTTTGCGGCTGAGGTTGTTCCTCGGCGGGCAGGAACTTTTGTCCCAGCCAGCGGAAAATGTAGTCGACGATGGACTTGGCAATGGGGATTTGAGGATTGTTGGTGAACCCGGAAGGTTCAAATCGGCTGTGACTGAACTTGTCGACCAAGACTTTCAACGGGACCCCGTACTGCAAGGCCATGGAAATGGATGTGGCAACCGTGTCCATGAGACCGGAGACCACGGAGCCCTGCTTGGCCATGACCACAAAAATCTCACCCGGGTCGCCGTCGTCGTACATTCCCACCGTGAGATAGCCGTCATGGCCGGCGACACTGAACTTGTGGGTGATGGCTTTGCGCTCATCGGGAAGGCGGCGTCGAGCTGGTCGAGTGTCCTCGGTCTTGGCTGTCGAATTCAGGCTCGTATTCAAGGGTTGTGACCGCTTGGACCCGTCCCGATAGATGGCGAGAGCTTTCAAACCCAATTGCCAAGCCTGGATATAAGCCTCTTCGATTTCCTCAATCGAGGCTTCCTCGGGCATGTTGACGGTCTTGGAAATCGCTCCTGAGAGGAACGGCTGCACGGCTCCCATCATCTTCAAGTGCCCCGAGTAGTGTATGGTGCGAGATCCGTTCAAGGGCTTGAAAGCACAGTCGAAGACCGGTAAATCTTCATCCTTCAGATAAGGGGATCCTTCAATGGTTTCGTTCTCGTCAATGTATTTGATGATTTCGTTCATCTCTTCCTGGCTGTATCCCAGCCGTTTCAGGGCCTCTGGGACGGTTTGATTGACGATTTTGAGGAGTCCCCCCCCTACCAACTTCTTGTATTTCACCAGGGCGATGTCCGGTTCCACCCCGGTGGTGTCGCAGTCCATCATGAAACCAATGGTTCCGGTGGGCGCCAGCACCGTGACCTGAGAGTTCTTGTAACCACTCTTTTCTCCCTGAGACAAAGTGTCGCTCCAGCATTGCTGGACTGCCTGGTAAAGATCCCTGGGCAGAACGGAAGCCGTCAGCTTAGCGGCTGCATCCCGGTGTTTGCGAATTACCCTCAACATCGGTTCGCGGTTGACGGGAAACTCGGAGAAGGGACCCAGATCATGGGCGATCAGGGCGGAGGTGCGGTAAGCCTCTCCATGCATGAGGGCTGTGACAGCCCCGGCATAAGCTCGGCCGGCCTCGCTGTCGTAGGGCAGTCCCAGCGACATGAGGAGTGCTCCCAGATTGGCGTATCCCAGCCCCAGCGGCCTGAAGAGATGACTGTTCCTGGCAATTGTCGGGGTTGGATAGCTGGCATTGTCGACGATGATTTCCTGGGCGGTGATCACCACTTGGACCGCGTGTTTGAACCGCTCCACATCCAGGTCTCCGTCCTCCTTCCTGAATTTCATCAGGTTCAATGAAGCCAGATTGCAGGCGGTATCGTCCAGGAACATATACTCGCTGCAGGGGTTGGAGGCATTGATGCGAGCGGTGCCGGCGCAGGTGTGCCAGTCGTTGACCGTGGTGTCGAACTGAATGCCGGGGTCGCCGCAAACGTGGGCGGATTCTGCCATCATTCGCAGGAAGTCGCGGGCGCGATAGCTTTCCACAACTTCACCGGTCGTCACCGCTCGAGTGTTCCAATCCCGGTCGTCGATCACCGCCCGCATGAACTCATCCGTGACGCGTACGCTATTATTTGAATTCTGAAAGAACACGGAACTGTAGGCCGGGCCGTTAAAGGAGGGATCGTATCCCGACTCGATCAGTGCCCAGGCTTTCTTCTCTTCCTCCTCCTTACACTTGATGAATTCGACGATGTCGGGGTGCTCCGCATTCAGGATGACCATTTTGGCCGCCCGCCGAGTCTTGCCGCCGGACTTGATGACACCGGCGAAGGCGTCATAGCCTTTCATGAACGAGACAGGCCCGGAAGCTTGACCCCCACCGGACAGCAACTCCCGCGAGGAACGGATCGGGGAGAGGTTGGTGCCTGTTCCGCTGCCCCATTTGAAGAGCATGCCTTCCGTCTTGGCCAGATCCAGGATGGCTTCCATGCGATCTTCTACCGAGTTGATGAAGCAGGCCGAGCACTGGGGCTTGGGCTCGATGCCGCAGTTGAACCATACCGGACTATTGAAAGCAGCTTTCTGATCGACCAGGAGGTGGGTGAGCTCAGCGCTGAAGGCATCGTCATCTTCAGGCGTCGAAAAGTAGCCACCCTCCTGTCCCCATCGGTGGATGGTGTCCACTACTCTTCCGATAAGCTGTCGGACGCTTCTCTCGCGACCCCTGCCATCGCTGGATCGCCGAAAATATTTGGAGACAACCACGTTAGTGGCCAACATGGACCAGCTGCTGGGCGCCTCCACCTCAGACTGCTCGAAGATAACCTCTCCCTTTTCATTGGTAATGCTCGCCTTGCGTTTCTCCCACTGAACCTGATCGAAGGGATGCACGCCGGGCCTAGTGTAAACCCGATTGAAATGCAGGAGTCGGGTTTCCTCAGGTAACTGGGTTGCTAGGGCCGTAGTCTCGCTGTCGAGTTTAGTTCTCAGTAACATGGTGACGCCTCCTTAGCCCGGGACAGTGGAAGGGAAGCAGGAAATGTGTCCAATTCGCTGATCTTCGGAGGTAGAGCAGGCTCCGGTTCGAGCAAAATAGACCTTATTGGGGACATCCGTCTGCTTCAGTTTGAGGCATTTTATGCTGGTTGAAGGTCTTGTCAAGAATTATTTTACACAAAATGATGGACTCTCTTCTTGAGTGGCAACTAAATGTTGTGTTTGGAACCTTTCCCATCAAGGCCGGCTACTGGAAGCGGCCTTGATCTGATCACGCGCAGGCTCTGGAAAAAATCTCATTTGGAATGAGCCAATTGTAGAAAGGCGGACGGCTTTATCTTGATGTTTGATTTTGCTGCTGCCGGGATTGTGGGCAGGTACTTTTTGGGGAGGGGGGTGGAAAGGAAATCGACTCTTGTCAATCTGAAAACGTCATCGGATGGCGTCAGCTTCCCTGCACAGAGGATGAATAACAACTTTTGGGAGAGGACCGTGCGAATTCCCGACGCCGGTCGCTCACTGGCGGCTGTCCTTACTCCTCCAGCAATTCAAATCCTGCCTCACACCTTCTGATAAAGGCTGGAACCCGTCTGCTGGAATTCCTCGGACTTGCTGTCCATTCCTTTCTGGAGGGCTTCTTCGGGAGTGACGCCGACCTGTTGGGCGTAGGCTCGGACATCCTCGGTGATCTTCATCGAGCAAAAGTGGGGTCCGCACATCGAGCAGAAATGGGCCAGCTTGGCATTCTCGCCGGGTAAGGTCGCGTCGTGGAACTCGCGAGCTCTCTCCGGGTCGAAGCCCAGGTTGAACTGATCTTCCCAGCGAAACTCGAAGCGGGCTTTGGACAGGGCGTTGTCCCGCGCTTGAGCTCCCGGATGGCCTTTGGCCAGATCGGCGGCGTGAGCTGCGATCTTATAGGCAATGACGCCCTCTTTGACGTCGTCTCGCTCCGGCAGCCCCAGGTGTTCCTTAGGGGTCACGTAGCAGAGCATGGCCGTGCCATACCATCCAATCATGGCGGCCCCCGATGGCGCTGGTGATGTGGTCGTACCCCGGGGCGACGTCCGTGGTCAAAGGCCCCAGGGTATAGAAAGGCGCCTCCCCGCAGGTCTCGAGTTGGCGAGTCATGTTCTCCTGGATCAGGTGCATGGGGATGTGCCCGGGACCTTCGATCATGGTTTGCACGTCGTGGTTCCAGGCGATTTGGGTCAGTTCGCCCAAGGTATCCAATTCTGCGAACTGGGCGTCGTCATTGGCATCAGCGATGGACCCCGGCCGCAGACCATCTCCCAGGCTGAAAGTGATGTCGTAGGCTTTCATGATCTCGCAGATTTCCTCGAAATGGGTGTAGAGGAAGTTCTCGCAATGATGGGCCAGGCACCACTTGGCCAGGATGGATCCGCCGCGAGAGACGATCCCCGTGACCCGTTTGGCCGTCAAGGGCACGTAGCGCAGAAGTACGCCGGCATGAATGGTGAAGTAATCAACCCCCTGTTCGGCCTGCTCAATTAACGTGTCGCGGAAAATCTCCCAGGTGAGTTCCTCGGCTTTGCCGTGGACCTTCTCCAGGGCCTGATAAATGGGGACCGTGCCAATGGGGACCGGACTGTTCCGAAGAATCCATTCCCGCGTTTCGTGAATGTTGGGCCCGGTGGAGAGGTCCATTACCGTGTCGGAACCCCAGCGGATAGCCCACACCATCTTCTCCACTTCCTCTTCGATGGTGGAGGATACGGCTGAATTGCCGATATTGGCATTGATCTTGACCAGAAAGTTACGGCCGATAATCACCGGTTCCAGTTCCGGATGGTTGACGTTGGCGGGTATGACGGCCCGCCCGCGGGCGACCTCGTCGCGAACGAACTCGGGAGTGATCCGCCGCGGCAGGCTCGCTCCCCAAGAGTTGCCGGGATGCTGGTGGCCCGGATCACTTTCCATCCGCTGGTTTTCCCGAATGGCGACGAACTCCATCTCGGGCGTGATCACTCCTCGGCGAGCGTAATGCATCTGGGAGACATTGCCTCCGGGCTTGGCGCGCATGGGCCGGCGAAGATACTCGAACCGGAGCGCGTCCAGTCGGTGGTCTGCCAGTCTCAGCCTCCCGTATCGCGAAGACACCTGGGGAAGATCCTCAACGTCGTCACGGTCACCAATCCACTCGAGCCGAATGGGGGACAGACCTTGGCGAATGTCAATCGCTACCGATGGATCGGTGTAAGGACCGCTGGTGTCGTAGACGGTGACCGGAGGATTGAAAATCACATCCTTTTCTGCGCTGCCTCGCTGGCGAGTGGGTGTCTGGACAACTTGGCGCAAGGGAACTCGAATGGAAGGGTGAATTTTACCGGGCAGGTAGATCTTCTGCGAAGCCGGAAAGGGATCGCAGGTGATGGAGCCCAATCGGGCATCATCAATGGTTGCTTGCTTGGCTTTCATCAACAAACCCCTCTGTTTTCAATCGATTGTTAATATGAGTTCGGACCAGGATCAGTGGATGATTGTCTATCGTTAAAATGAATCATACCACAAGATTGACAAAGCATTGATCCGAAACTAAGATGAGCCGCCGATGCCAATCGAGTACTGACCAATAGACTCAAGAAACTGTAAAGCCAGGTTCGGAGGGAACGCATGTCGGAGACTTACGGGAACTTCATTGCCGGGGAGTGGATCGACAGCTCGTCCGGGAAGACGTTTGAGAGCGTCAATCCAGCCAACAACCAGGAAGTCGTGGCTCGGTATCAAGCTTCCACAGCCCCTGATGTGAAGCAGGCTCTGGAAGTGGCGCACCATGCCCAGGGCGCCTGGGCAGCCATGCCGGCCCCCCACCGGGGGACGATCTTGATGCGGGCCGCCGAATTGCTGGAAAAGCGGGCGGAGCAGGTGGCCACCGAGATGACTCGCGAAGAAGGGAAAACTCTGCCCGAAGCCAAGGGGGAGGTGGGGCGCGCCGTCAACATCCTGCGCTATTTCGGGGCCGAAGGCGCAAGACTGAGCGGCGAAACGGTGCCCTCGGAGCGGGATGGAGTTTTTGGCTTTACCTTCCGTAAGCCGCTGGGTGTCGTTTCTCTTTTGACCCCCTGGAATTTCCCGATTGCCATTCCGGTTTGGAAAATGGCGCCGGCGCTGGTCGCCGGAAACAGCCTGGTCATCAAACCGGCTTCCCTGGCCCCTCTCTGCACGGTGCGGGTGGCCGAAGTATTGAATGAGGCGGGTTTGCCCAAGGGCGTCCTGAACATGGTCACGGGGTCAGGGGCGACGATTGGCGATGAACTCATTGCCAACCCCGCTGTCAAGGCCGTCTCCTTCACCGGTTCTTGTGAGGTCGGTAACGGTATCCAACAGCGGGTGGCTTCTCGGGGGATCAAGACTCAGTTGGAAATGGGCGGAAAGAATCCCACGATCGTGCTGAAGGATGCGGACCTCGACCAGGCCGCGGACGTGGTGGTCAACGGGGCCTTCTTTTCAACCGGACAGAAGTGCACGGCCACCAGCCGGGCCCTTGTGGAAAGGCCGATCTTCGACGAATTCGTGAAACTGCTGGTGGAGAAAACCGGCAAGCTGAAAGTGGGTGATGGCCTCCAGAAGGGGGTCGAGATGGGGCCCTGCGTGGACGAGAATCAGATGAATAGCGTCCTGAACTACATCAGGATCGGTCGGGAGGAAGGGGCGCGCTTACTGTGCGGAGGGCAGCGACTGAGCGGTCCGGCTTGGGACAAGGGCTACTTCGTCCAACCAACCATCTTCTCTGAGGTGTCCCCGGACATGCGAATTGCCCAGGAGGAGATATTCGGCCCGGTGCTGGCTCTCTTTCCCGTTGAGGACCTCGACCAGGCCATCGAGTTGTCCAACCGGGTCAAGTTTGGCCTGTCGGCATCGATTTTGACCAACCAGCTCAATCGAGCCTTCGACTATATCAATAAAATCGAAGCCGGCCTGATCATCGTCAACCTGCCTTCGGCCGGGGTTGAATATCAACTGCCTTTCGGAGGAACCAAAGCCTCCAGCACCGGATATCGAGAGCAGGGCAGCGTGGCCATCGACTTTTATTCGGAGCTCAGGACGGTTTACTTGAAGCACCGGATCTGAGATCGGCCATTGGAGACAGCCGAAGGATGGAGAAAGAACTGATCGTTGGCCAAAGGATGAGCTTCGCTCGGCTAACCGGGCCGGTGCTTGTCAACCGCAGGTTGTAGCCCCTGCCTTTGATGGGCAGCCGAAATAATGCTGATCGGTTCAGCAAGGCTTTGCCTTTTGCCCCTGCTATTGGATCTCTCGAATGTACAGGTCTTTGAAGCGCATTTTACCTTCCCCGCCACTGTGGAGTTGCAGGGCGATGACCCCATCGAAATAGCGGGGGGCGGGGTCCCGGAAGTCGACTGCCCGGACACCGTTCACAAAAGTCACCACACGGTCGCCATACACTGAAAACGAAATATCGTTCCACTCTCCCGGTTTCAAGGCCTCTTCGCCGGCTTTTCCCGGCTTGACGAGCCAGCCGCGTCCCCCGCTTTCATACAGTCCTCCCGTATGCTTGCCCGGATTTGGGTCGACCTCGACTTGAACGCCCTTGATGTCGACTCCCTCCAGGGATGAATGATAAAAAATGCCGCTATTGCCCGTCCCTTCGGCCTTGAAGCTGGCTTTGAGCTCAAAATTTTTGTAGGTCTTGATTGTGGCCAGATAACCGTATTCCCGGGTCAAGGCTTCCCCAAGGATTTCACCCGCTTCAACGGTCCATTTCTCGCGGCCGTGCTCCTGCCAGCCACTCAGATCCCGTCCATTGAAGAGTGCCATCCAGGATGGCCTGTCTTCGGGCTGCAGGGTCTGCGGCCAAAGGAACCACAGAAGCAGAAAGGAAGTTTTGAACAGTTTCATGGGAATACCTCCGCGAAAGTAGCTGCCGGGGTCTGGTGTTCTGCACACGGCCGGGACACCCCGACGCCAAGGGGCTGGTTGCAGGGCCGGCGGCACGCGCTGGCTGGCAAGCAATGAGTAAGAATCATCGGTTAATGATAGCAGAGAAAAGAGCCGGACACCTTGAGAACCCTTGGGTTGCCGGCCAACTGCGTCCCCGGAGGCTGCTCATTGACAGGTCCTTTTGGGATAGGCTATTTTCTGAAATCGGTCGATAGGGAAGTAGGTCTCCTGGGGTTTCCATGCGAATACTGGCTTGTATCAAACAGGTTCCTGAAAAAGACTCCCGATATAAAGTGAATGAAGACGGCTCGGGTGTGTTGGAGGAGGATTTGGTGTTCGAAACCAACGAGAGTGATCTCTATGCCTTGGAGGAAGCGCTGCGTTTGAAAGAAAGATTTGGAGGCGAGGTCGTGGCGCTCTCTATGGGTCCCGATCGAGTGGCCAAGGCTCTCCGCCACGCCTTGGCCATGGGAGCCGACAGAGCCATTCACCTGAAGGACGAGGTTTTTGAGCAGGGGGATGCCTGGGCGACAGCCCGGGTCATTGCCGCCGCCATAGGCGATGAAGACTTCGATCTGATTCTGACGGGTGTGCAGTCCGAGGACATGGCTTACGCTCAAACGGGCGCTGTTCTGGCCCAGATCCTGGGATGGGCTTGCGCTACCATCGTGATGGATGTCCATGTCGCCCCCGAGACCCGTCGGATTCAGGTTGTGCGAGAGCTGGAGAGCAATGTATTCGAGCGCGTGGAAGTTCCTGTTCCGGCGGTTCTGACGATTCAATCGGGAATCAATGAGATCCGCTATGCAACCTTGAGAGGGATCATGCAGGCCAAGAGAAAAGGCTTCAGGGTGGTCACGGCAGCCGAACTGAATTTGACTGCGGAGGCTGTGGGGGAGAAAGCCGCCAAAGTGAAGCATCACCGGCTACTCATGCCCGAAAAGAAAAAGAAGACTGTGATGATCGAGGGGAACGCCGAAGAAGCGGCCCAGTCGCTGATAGACAAGCTGGCGAAAGAAGTCAGGGTCATTTGAGAGTTTGTGGAGGACGAGTGGGGAGTTCAAGCTTCATGGCGACGCAGCAGAATCGGGCGGCGCGTGACGGATTCAGCGCACTGGATAGACAAGGGAATCGACCGTATGCCGGATAAGATCGTCGTCTTGGGCGAGCATCGTGGAGGTCGGCTGAAGAGTATTTTCTGGGAGGCGATCGGCTTGGGGCGGAAGCTTTCGGAGCGGCTCCAAAAAGAGGTGTGCGTGACGCTGCTCGGTAAGGAAATTGAAGCCCTGGCCCAGGAGGTTTCCAGCAAGAGTGGATTGGAAGTCGTCGTTTTAGCCAACGACCACTGTCAGAACTACACCCCTGAGGCCTACTGTGAAATTCTGGTGGAGTTTACCAGGCAGGAACCTCCCTATTTGTTCCTGATGGGCCACAGTTATCAGACCATGGATTTCGCTCCGAAGTTGGCGACGATGCTGGACCGGGGCCTGATCCCCAACTGTGTCGATTATCAGATCGAAGATGGTCGGCTGCTGTTCGTGCGGCAGGTGTTCAACGGCAAGCTCAATCTTCAGGTGGGCCTGAAGGGCGATCCCCCCTATCTCGTCTCGATTCAACAAGGCGCCTTCGGAGCGATGGAGGAGGACCTGGGAGCAACCCCAAGGGTTGATTACCGCCAGGCTGCCGTGGCTGACAGCCTGCTCAAGAGGAAGGTGCTGGAAATCATGGAAGCCGTTCAGGGGAAAGTGGATCTCAGTCAGGCAGAGATCATTGTGGCTGGGGGGCGGGGGTTGGGTAGCAAGGAGAAATTCCAGCTGATTCTGGACCTCGCTGCGGCTTTGGGGGCGGGAGTGGGGGCCTCCCGGCCGGTGACCGACGGTGGTTGGCTGCCCAAGGAGCATCAAATTGGCAGCTCCGGCCAGACTGTGACACCCAAGCTCTACATTGCCTGCGGCATTTCAGGCGCCATCCAGCACTTGGTGGGTATGGCGAATTCGGGCTGTATCGTCGCCATCAACAAGGATCCCCACGCCCCCATCTTCCGGGTGGCGGACTATGGGATCGTCGGGGATGTCTTTAAGGTCGTTCCTGCCTTGATCGCGATTGCCAAAGAGATCCGGCGATAGCCAAGCCTTCCAACTGGATTTTTGCCGCATTGAGAGACAGTCAGGGCGGAGCGTCACTTCGAGGGGTTCGATGAAATCCGACATAGCCTCTGGAAAGGACCAGCAGGAGCCCTTGAGGGGACTGGCCTACTGGGACCGGCCTCGCACCTTGTCTCGATGGCAGCGGATCTGGATTGCCGTGGTGTCGCGAGTCGGGGCCTGGGTAGTTCGATGGATCGGCAAGACACTTCGCTGGGAGAGCCGCGGCGATGAGCACCTGCAAGCGATCTATCGCTCCGGAAAACGAGCCATCTTTACCTTCTGGCATGGAGGAATCTTCCCGGCCACCTGGTATTGGAGGGACCGCGGCATCGTGGTGATGACGAGCCAAAATGTCGACGGGGAGTATATTGCGCGAATTATCCGCATCTTTGGATACGGAGTGGCCCGGGGGTCCAGCTCCCGGGGAGGCATGAAGGCGCTGGCCGAGATGTCCAGGGAGTTGAGGCAAGGCAATGATGTCGCCTTCACGGTGGATGGTCCCCGCGGCCCTCGCTTCGACGCCAAAATAGGACCGGTGTTGTTGGCCCGGCGAACTGGCGGTGGCATTTTTTGCTTTCATATCGCTCTTCGCCGCAAAATCGAGCTCGACAACTGGGATCGATCACAGATCCCGCTGCCTTTCTCGCGGGCCTTGATCCTCAAGGCGGCCCCGATTTACGTGTCACCCCGTGCCGACGGAGATGAGATTCGGCGAAAGCACCGGGAGATGCAAGAAGTTCTGGACCGATTGCATCAGGAGGCCGAGGGGTATTGGAAAAAACCGGCCCAGACAAGAACCGCCTCAGCAGGGTGATTGTCTCGAAGCTGTTCTCGGGGGAGATTGCGGCAGTCGATTGGTTTGGTTGAGGTTACATGACTCTGTACCTATTGCATAATCCCCAAACCACCGGCTGGTTGTAACTTCAGCGATACTCGATAGTTGCCCTGAAACCGAGAAGTCGAATGGTGGAAACCATGCTCCGCCACCCGATTCGGTTGGGGCCGTTCCGGTAAGAATATTTTTGTGTTGGCCCTTATCACCATCAGAACCAGTGCCTCTTTTGGACTACGTACGTCGTCTCGAAGTCTTTATCAGACTTTGTCAAGTAGATGATCCCTTCAACTAGGGCCATCACGCCGAGGACAATGTTAGGAATAAACAGAAGTAGCCACGATATTCCAAACCCAATCGTGTTGACCAGAAGATACACGAGACCTGGACCTGTAAACCCAAGGTAAAACTTGTGAATCCCCAAGCTACCCAGAAAAATCGCGAGTAGCCCGGCCGCTAGTTTATTCTTCGAGTCTGATGTGGCGCTATCTAATGAGAGAAACACAGATTTGGCGTGGTTCCCATCGGCCTCAAAATCAACTGACATTCCGCGAGAAGGCGGGCGATCAACCTTCCAATCGACTCCTTTGAAATTGTATCTCTCACCGTCAGATCCGGAAATAATGCCGGAATTATCCTGAATTGAGAAATCCAGGACTTGACCTTTCATCGTGAGTGCTCCTTTCGCGCCCTTGGTGTCTAGTTGTAGGAGTGAGTCACACTTTTCCGCATGGTGACGGGTATAGCAGGGTTGAGGAGCATGTGCAACCTAAAAATCGAGATCGACTGGACTTTGCCTCGATCCGGATTGTGAGGTTCCGGGTAAAAATCAACACCCTAGCCGTTTTTCAGACCTTGAAAACATTATAAGCTGTTAAAGGTGAATCAAGATTGAGTCAGCTGTGTCAGGAGATCGTAAAATCCAGGAAAAGAGACAGCCACACAGTCGCCGTCCTCAATGACCGTGTGTCCGGTGGCCTGCAAGCCGGCGATCGCAAAAGCCATCGCAATGCGATGGTCGCCATGAGAGTCAACCAGGGCTCCCCGCAGCGATTGGCGTCCCGGAATCGACATCCCATCTTCGTGCTCTTCCATTTGGGCCCCCATTGCCCGTAGATTCTCCACAATGCTTCGAATCCGGTCGCTCTCCTTGACACGTAGTTCGCCCGCGTCCCGGATATGAAGGCCTTCTTGAGTCTGGGTTGCCAGCACGGCCAGAACGGGGATCTCATCAATCAACTGAGGAATCAGTGCTCCGGACAAAGTACCGCCGCGCAGATGGGAGGAGCGGACTCGAAGATCGCCCACCCTCTCCCCTTGCGATGGGTACTCCTTGACAATTTCGATGGCGGCGCCCATCTGGATCAAAACATCTACCATGACTCGGCGTCTCGGGTTCAACCCAACCTGCTCGAAGACTGTTTCTGAGTTTGGCAGGAGAAGAGTGGCTGCCATGAAGAAAGCCGCCGACGAGATGTCACCGGGAACGGTGACCTCGCGCCCCAGGAGTTCCTGCCCACCTCGAATCGAACTGGTCTTCTGGGAGACTTGCAGGTCTACTCCGAATTGTCGAAGAGCCAGTTCGGTGTGATCCCGAGTGCTGAAGGGTTCGGTGACGCGGGTGTCTCCGGCGGCATACAGACCCGCCAGCAGGATGGCCGACTTGACCTGAGCACTCGCCATGGGCATCAAGTAGTCGATCGCGTGGAGGTCCCCTCCCTTGATGGAGAGGGGAGCCGTGTTGTCCCGGCCTGCCTTGATAGCGGCTCCCATCTGGGAAAGGGGGGCGATGATTCGTTGCATGGGACGCTGCCTCAGCGAGCGATCGCCAGAAATGGTTGTCAGGAAGTCTTGCCCTGCCAATATCCCTGATAGCATTCGGATCGTCGAGCCGGAATTGCCGGCGTCCAGTGTGTCCGCGGAAGCTTCCAGACCTCGAAGCCCGCGCCCGCTAATACCCACACGGCCCGGTCCCGGCGATTCGATGTTCACTCCCAGTTGTCGGAGGCAGTTCAAGGTACTCGCACAGTCGGCACTACCGGAAAAGCCGTTAATGACGGTTTTTCCTTTTGCGATGGCGCCGAGCATGGCGAGTCGATGAGAGATCGACTTGTCGCCGGGAAGCTCCACTCGGCCCGAGATCCGGCTTGAGGGTCTGATGGTGATTTTCATCGAAGATGACGGGCAGCGCTCCAGAGTATGGGAAGGCCCCGGCCAGAGCGCTGGGAATTATACAAGACGGCCCGAAGAGGGGTCAAAATGGGGTGACCCATCGGGGCTTCCGCCGGATTCATCCACAGCACATTTCGTTTTTCGGTTTACCTCACCTGTTGTCTGGTTTATTTTTGCTCAATAATCAGGATTGACAGGTCGAGTTCTGTCGGTTTCGAGGGATGGGATGAGTTCGCCAAAGCCAGACGAACCAAGAGGTGAGGTCCTGGTGGATCAGGTCGGTCGCTCCTATCGGAGAGGAATGGCGCGTTTGCGATGGCGCCACTTCAATGGGGCGTCGGCGGTGGAGTTAGCAGGCGACCACAGCGGCCTGATTGATACGAGCCTGCGGCCCTTGCTGAAACTGAGTCGTCTCGGTGTCCCGAGCCGATCCGTCAAGCGCCCCAGATCATGCTGGCTGGCTATGGGTGCTTACGGCGGCCGGGACCTCGTCCCCTTTTCTCCCGTTCAGTTGTTGCTGTTGACGCGATCGGTCTGGGATGCCGATGTCGGCCGAGTTCTGGAGTCGGCCCGATTCCAAATCGCAGAAATTGGGATTGAGGCCGAGATCCTTCATCTCACTTCCAGGGAGTGTCTGAGCCGGTCTCAGAGCGATATGGGTTTTTGCTTGGACCTCTTATCCGCTCGTTGGGTGGGTGGGGCAAGGTCAGTGGGGGCCGATCTGCTCCACCGACTTCGCTCGACGCTGGTCAAGAAACCGGTAGTCTTTATCTGTGACCTTGAGAACTATTACCAGCAAAAACGGGGTTGTGAAGAAGGGGCTGTTTATTCCCTGACCGCCGATCTGGAGTCGGGCCCGGGTGGCTTGTGGTTCTGCCGAGCCTTGTTGGAGTCCTTGAGGTTGTTTACCGGCGCCGACGACCCGGTCCAAATCCTGAGAAAAGGAGAGATCACGCCGCGAGAGTGGACACAACTTCTAGCCATACGAGAACGTCTGCTAAAGATTCAGTCCCATCTGCACTGGTTGGAAAGTAAACCCCAGTCAGACCTTTTGGGTGAGGCTGGAGTGTTGGTGGCCCAATTCCTTGGATATCACAATTCCCGTCATCAGTCCGCTCTGGAATTGCTCGTCAGAGATATCCTGAAGCGGAAGAGACAACTGCTGGCCCTCTTCGAACGTTACTTGGAGCAGAACAAAGCGGCGTTCCTGAAAGGGACGGAGCCGTTCAAACCTCACTATCTCAGATTAGTTTCCCAGCCGGAGCAGGGAAGCGAGGAAGAGACTCCCGAGCGATGGATGAAGATTTTTCGCTTCAGCCAGGTTGAACCCGAAATCGTCCATCAACAGATCAGCTCGATGCTGCCTACCAACCTTCACAGATGGCAGGCCCGCCATTGGTGTGTTTCTTCCATGCATACCGATTTCCGGATAATCCTCAAGAACAGGGGCAAGGTGGGGGCTACCCTTCGCAGGATGCATGGCCTGGGATTCCTGGCCCGTTATCTGCCGGAGTTCGGTCGCCTGGACTGCCTTCCCTGCATCGCCCGCGGCCATGGGTATTCGGTCGATGAACACACGCTGCGGGCTGTGGATTGCCTGGACCAGGCGGCCAGTTCGACCGACCCCGGCCTGAAGGATTATCGAGGCTTGCTGCAGCAAGTCCAAGATCCCTCGATACTCTACCTTGCCCTGCTGCTACATGAAACCGGCTCGGGTTCGCTGGGTGAATCGGTTCGCAACAGCCAACTACTGGCGGCTCGCGTCCTGCAGCGCCTTAATTTTTCTGTGGAAGACCGGGAAAAGGTCCTGCTCCTCGTGCGGGAGCAACTCTTACTGGCCCACGTATCGCAACGGAGGGACCTTGATGATCCCCAGATTATTCAGGAGATCAGTGCGGTCGTGGAGACAGCCGATAACCTGAACATGCTGTTGCTGCATACCTTTGCGGATTTGAGCTCGATCGGCGAGACCGCTTGGTCGGAAAGAAACCGTTTCCTGTTGTGGTCCTTGTATTTCAGAGTGATGGACCGACTCATGTTCGGCAATGAACTCAGTGGGGTTGAACATGCCAGGGTCGCCGAGATTCAACGGAGTGTTTTGGAGCGGCTGGCCGGAGAATTATCGGTTGACTCGGTGCTGCAGCATTTTTCTCTCTTGCCCGAGAAGTACGCGCTCTACACGCCGCTTTCGCAAATCGTTGCGCACGTTCGCCTCTGTGAAAACCTCCAGGAACGTCCTTTGGTCAGCAAATGGGTTGCCAACCCGGACGCCGGTCACTTCGAATTGAGCCTCTCCACGCGCGATCTGCCCGGGCGTTTCGCCCAGATTACAGGGACGCTGACGGCGCTGGGCATACGTCTGCTGAGCGCTCAGCTCAATACGCGCGAAGATGGAATCGTGATCGATACGTTCCACGTGAGCGATCAGGGCAGCCATCTGCTGGTCGACAAGAAAGGCCGACGCCGAGTGGACCAGGTACTTACGGAAATCATCCTCGGCAAGACTCAACTCCAGGACCTGTTGCAAGTCCAGGACGATAAGGCTCGAGCAGAGCCGGGCTCGGCCACCTTTGCCATGGCCCCCCGAATTCGAATCGACAATGACATCTCAGCCCACAGCACGGTCATCGAGGTGCAGGCCGGAGATCACTGGGGTTTGAGCTATCGGATTGCCGCAGTTCTGGCCCAGCTGAATCTCAACATCATCTCGGCCAAATTGGCGACCGAAAGAGACTACGCCTTTGATGTGTTTTACGTCCAGACGCCAGAGGGAGAGAAGGTGGTCGATGGTTCAAGAATGACACAAATCCTGGAGCGCCTCCGTCTCGAAATGAAGCCGTGAGACCCAAGTGCGAGTCGCTTTTCGAACCAAGATCCCAGGTGTTGGCTGCAGGTCCAATCTCGCTGGGTTTATGAATTTGAGAACTCGTTGAGGAAGTGAGCCGAACTCACGATTCCGTTTTGGAAATTACCCAGATCCAGTTTTTCATTGGGGGCGTGGGCGTTCTCATCGGGGAGTCCGACTCCCATCAGTACCGTCGATAGGTCCAAAATCTCTGCCAGTGTGGCGACCACCGGGATCGAGCCCCCCTCCCGCACAAAGACAGGCGTCTTGCCAAAACCCTTCTCGAACGCCCGAGAGGCTGCTCGGATAGCGGGATGATCGATGGGAGCCAGCCACGGCTTCCCACCGTTCATGCGGGTGAGTGTGAGTTCCACCGACGGTGGAGTGACTGTTTTCAAATGCTGCTCAAAGAGTTGAGCCACCCGGTCCGGGTCTTGGTTCGGGACCAGACGCATGCTGATTTTGGCCATGGGCCCCCCGCCGGTATAACGGTCTTGGCTCCCTCGCCAGTGAAACCTCCGCACAAGCCATTGACTTCGAGGGTGGGTCTGGACCAGATTCTTTCCAGGGTTCCGTATCCTTTTTCGCCAAAAAGCTGGGGGGCGCCCACTTCCCGTCGGAATCGTTCTTCGTCAAACGGGAGGCGTGACAATCCCTCTTCTTCTTGGCTGCTCATGGGCAGCACGTCGTCATAGAAACCGGGGATCAGAATCTGTCCATCGGAGTTTTTCAGCGAGCGAATCACCTGCGCCAGAGCGAAATTGGGATTGATCACGGCGCCGCCAAAAGAGCCGGAGTGAAGGTCCTGGCTCGACCCTTTCAAGTCCAGTTGAAAATAAGCCAGCCCCCTCAATCCGTAGCAGATGGAAGGAACACCGCGGTCGAACATCGGTGTGTCTGAAATGAGGGCCACGTCCGCTTGGAGCAACTCCTGGTGGTTTTGGATAAATGCTTCGAGGTGGCTGCTTCCGACTTCCTCCTCCCCTTCTATCAAGAGCTTGAGATTGACGGGTAGGCTCCCCAGCACTTCCAGGTGGGCTTCCACCGCTTTCAGGTTCATCCAGACCTGGCCCTTGTCATCCACGGCGCCTCGCGCGTAAAGTTCCCCGCCCCGAATGGTCGGCTCGAAAGGGCCAGTGGTCCAAAGCTCCAGGGGATCTACCGGTTGAACATCATAGTGTCCATAGAAGAGCACGGTCGGCTTCCCGGGAGCCCCGAGCCATTCCCCGTAGACAATGGGGTGACCCTTTGTCGGGAACAGCTCCGCCTTTTGCATCCCGATACTTTTGAGCTGACTTCTCAAGAATTCGGCGCAGCGCTCCATGTCGGACCGGTTTTCCGCATTGTTGCTGATGCTGGGAATGGTCAGGAATTCCTTGAGCTCGGCGAGGTAACGATCCTGATTCTCGTTGATATAGCGCAGGACAGGTTCCATGGTCACAGCTCCTTTTCCAGTTGAGTTTCGGCTCCGTTCCGCCGGAGGTGAGCGCCTCCGTGTCTCAGAATATTATCGCTGCTCACCCAAGGCGTAAGGTAGTTATGGTTGACTTCAAGGTCACTCGGAAAAATGAATTTGCCGGGCAGGCAAACTAGGCTAAACTTCCTTCCGTAAATAACCTATGTTGGGGCATAGTATCAGCCCGAGGTGCTGATGAAAAAGGAATTTCATTTTCTGGAGAAGCGATATTCACTGGCGATGGAGAGCTCGGCAGAAGCCGAAGGAAACTTTCGAAAGTGTGTGGGGACCGTCCACAATGGACGGACTGATTGCAAGGGAATCTTCAAGTTGACCAAGCTTGCCTGGGAGACGGCCAATCAGAAGGCCAAAGACAACCAACAGCCATTGGACGAGGTACTGGTCAAGGGATGCATCCAGGCGCTCAAGGCCGAGCTCTACATCCGGGAGATCACCGACGGATTTACCTACGTTACCGACCACCGCTTCTTCGAGAAGCTCTAAGCGGTCGGCCCTGAGTCGATGTTCACTTTGTGAATCCATCCTCCAATGGACCCACCCCTTGTCTTCCTCTCAGGAGTGCAGCCCCTCCCAGGAGGGGAATGTATGTTGGGTCCCCCCCCCCCAGAGGGGATTGGCGCAATGACGGGGTGACAGTAACCGAGGCCAACCGCTTAGCAACGGATGGCGGAACCTTCAAGGGGTCCGGATTGGCTGGAACGGCCCGGGATGTCCGGCCGGAACGCCAAGCTCGTCCTTTGGTAGGGGGGCGCCGTCAACCGGCCTACTCGTAGCGTAGGGCCTCGATGGGATCCAGAGCGGCCGCTTTGTGGGCAGGATAGTAACCGAAGAAGATTCCGATGACCGCGGAGAAAAGGATCGAGATGACGACGGAATTGGGCGAGACCATCGTGGGCCAGCCGGCGAATTGAGCGATTCCCCCAGAGATACCCACTCCTACCAGTAGGCCCAGGATGCCACCCAAGAGGCAGAGGGCAATCGATTCCGTGAGGAACTGAATGCGCACATGACTCGGTCGGGCGCCGATGGCCATGCGGATACCGATCTCTCGCGTCCGCTCTGAAACCGCTACCAGCATAATGTTCATGATGCCGATTCCCCCCACCAACAGCGACACGGAGGCAATAGCGGCCAACAACAAACCCATCATGCGGTTGGTCGCTTCGGCAGCTTCTCCGATTTCGCTGAGATTGCGCACCATGAAATCGTCGTCCTGGAAAGGGCCCAGGCGGTGCCTCTGGCGGAGCAGTGCCCGAATCTGATCTTCAGCCGCATAGGTCGCCCTGGCATTGACAGCCTGGACCAATCCCGACTCGACGTGCAGCGCCCCCCCCAAAAACTTCTTCTGCACGGTCGTGTAGGGAACGATGATGACATCGTCCTGATCGCGGCCCCAGGAGTTGAATCCTTTCGGCTTGAACACTCCGATCACCTGAAAAGACAGGTTCTTGACTCGAATGGTTTGTCCGACGGGGTCGCTGCCGGAAAATAGCTCCGTCCACACGGTGTTGCCCAACACAGCCACGCGGGCGGCTGCCTTGACCTGGCTATCGTCGAAGAAGCTGCCCTGGGAAATGGTCCAATTCCGCATTTGAGGGTAGAGTTCATTGTAACCCTCAATGCGGGTATTCCAGTTCTGGTTTCCAAACACCACTTGAGCCATCGACCTGGCGCTGGGACTGACCGCCTTGACCGCGGGACACTCGTTCAACATGGCCTCGAAGTCGGAGGCTTTGAGGGTGTTCATCGTTCCGGAGGCGCTCCGGACCCCCCAGGAACGCCGGCTTCCTGCCCTCACCCACACGGTGTTGTCGCCCAAGCTGGCGATTTCTTCCTGAATCTGACGGGTAGCACCCTGGCCGAGACTCACCATGGCGATGACTGCTGCCACACCGATGATGATTCCCAGCATGGTCAGAGCCGAGCGAATCTTGTTCCGGTTCAGGGCCTTGAGCGATATTTTCAGGATCATCCAATAGTTCATCTCAAAACTCCAGCCTTGACTTCGAGCTCCGGATGTCGAAGCCGGCAGATTAAAGGTTAAGTGGTTTCATCGCTCACGATCCGCCCATCCCTCATGTGAATTTGGCGTGAAGCATAGGCAGCAATCTCGTCTTCATGGGTGACCATGACCAGCGTAATCCCTTTTTCAGAGTTTAGACCTTGAAGAAAGGTCATGATATCTTCCGAAGTGGCCGAGTCCAAGTTGCCCGTGGGTTCATCGGCCAGAAGAATGGCGGGTCGGTTGACCAGAGCTCGGGCTGCAGCGACTCTCTGTTGCTGTCCTCCCGAGAGCTGATTGGGCATCGCTTTGGCTTTTTCAGAAAGCCCAACCACTCGTAAGGCTTCCTCGATGCGCAGGGCACGCTCCGCTCTGGACGTCCCGGAATAGAGCATGGGGGCCTCCACGTTTTCCCAAACGGAGGTCCGGCTCAATAGGTTGAAGGTCTGGAAGATAAAGCCGATCTTCTGATTGCGAATATCGGCTCTTTGGGCGGAAGAGAAGGTGGAGACGTCAACACCATCCAGCCGATAAACACCGCGGGTAGGATGATCCAGGCAGCCCAGAATATTCAACAGGGTTGACTTTCCCGATCCCGATGCTCCCATAATAGCCACAAATTCCCCGAGAGCAATCGCGAGGGAAACGTCTCTCATGGCTTCTACCCGAATCTCTCCCGTATCGTAAATCTTCCACACCTCTTGCAATGCGACGATGGCTGCTGGATTCAAGTCCGGCCAGGACATTCCTTCGGCAACAGGGTTGGTAAGGTTTTGCATGGACTAACGGCCCCCGCCTCTCCGACTTTGCTGCTGACTTCTTTGGGGTGGTCGCCGTCCCCCGAATAAACCGCCGAAAGGTGAAGAGGTACTGCTGGCTCTGGCCTCGATGGAAATCTCTCCGCTGATGACCTGTTCGCCCTCCTGCAAGTTCCCGTTAAGAACGGCCGTTTCCCGACCATCTGTGATTCCAAAGCGGACTCGGCGAGGTTCAGGCTGACCCGCCGAATTGAGCACCCATAACAAGCCCCTCCGGGATTTGGATTTCTCTGCCTGAGGAAAACGAATCTTCAAGCCGGGGTTAATGCCATACTGGGTCTGGGTAGCGGGTGCAATGACGGTCTTGGCGCCATCGCTGGCGGGTCTGCTTCGTCCCATTCCCTGGCGACCTCCTCTTCCGCCCCGACCGCCTCCGAAGGGTCTACTTCCACCCGACTGAGCCATTCGCGCTCTCATGGCTTGCATCCGTTCCGGGTCCATGCCTCGCCGCCCACGGGTATCCGCTTGGGTCCCCGGGTCATTGGGGCGGCGGACCTCTACCGAGTCGCCACCGGGTCTGCGTTCACGGAGCATCGCTCGGATGTCCTGAGGACTCTTGTCCGAAGGCTGGTAGCGCAGAGCGACGTTGGCGACCTTTAGAACATCCTCCGCACTGGCCACCGTGAAATTGACGGTGGCCGTCATGGCAGGGCGCAGTTTCAACTGGGGGTTTTCTACGTCAATCATGACGTTGTAAACCACCACGTTGGTAGCCCCTCCTGCCTCCTGTGAGGCGGAACTACTGGAGCCCGGCAGCTTGGAACTGAGACGGATCTCGGAGATTTTTCCTTGAAAGTTTTGTCCGGGAAAAGCGTCGACCGTGAACTCTACCTCGGGCCTGTTCAGAAATTGCTCCAATATCAGCCTCGTCGATTTGAGCAATCACCTGCATTTTTGCTAAATCGTTGGCGATCAGGAACAAAATGGGCGCCTGGAAGCTCGCTGCCACCGTTTGGCCGATGTCCACGTTGCGCTCGATCACCACCCCGTCAATCGGCGAGATAATGTTCGTATAATAAAGGTTAACCTGAGCCATCTTGAGTTCAGCCTTGGCCTGTTTAACGTTGGCCTGAGCCTGTTCTTTTTGAGCGCCTGCGGACCGAATGGACGCCTTGATTTGGCTGATCTGAGCTTCGGCTTGACGCAGCCGTGCGGCAGACTGATCGTGGGAAGCCTGGGCCGTTTCCAGGTCCCGCTCCGGGATCAACCCATCCTCGAAAAGCCCCTTGGCCCTTCTCAGTTGCCGGCCCGCCTCTTGCTGATTGACTTGCGCTACCTCCAGATTAGCCTCAGCGCTCTGGAGTTCGGCCTGGCGATTGATCAGATTGGCTTCCGCGTTCTTAACCGCAGCCTCGGCCGTGGCCAGGGAAGCAGCAGCACGGTCCCGCTGAGCCTCGAAGTTGGCAGGATCGATGATAGCCAAGGTTTGTCCTCTCTTGACTACGCTGTTGAAATCCGCATGCAACTCTTGGATACGACCGGAGACCTGACTGCCGACCTGCACGGTGACTACTGCTTGGAGCGTTCCAGTTGAGGTAACGGTTCTACGGATATCGCCACGTTGCACTTCAACTCTCAGATACTTTTCAGCGGGATCGACATCCCCTTTTCTCAACATAAAGAAGCCCAGAGCTGTCAGGACGAGAATCCCGGCGACCGAGACAACCAGCTTGCGATGCAGTTTCATGACTCTTTACCTTTCCAAGAGGCTTAGCTGCTGAGCCGCTAAGGTCACAAGTTTAACCTTAACGACGTTGGTCCGAGGTATCTGGTTTCAACATTTTTGTGGATCTGACCCGGTTCTCGGCCTACCTCATTAAATCCCGCAAATCCCACGAGCGCCGATTTCGATTCGGCACAAGTTTGTCGACGGCTAGGGTTGTTATGCTTTAGCCTCTAAATGCCAGCCCGGCAGGCTCCGAGAATGAAAAGAGGGAACGGCACCAGAGAGATCTGCATCCACCCGATGATCGTCGGCAGTCTTATGAAACGGTGGTTCAAGTAGCCGAAGATTGCGGCCAGGCTGACCAAAACAGCAATGATTTCAAATACCGAGACCTCTGCATAATTGCCACCCAAGGCAGCTAGGGAACGTCCCTTCGCATCTGCAAACGCTGTTATGGCGCAGCCGATCCAGATGGCCCGGGGTAACTGTGCCTGAAGGGCGAAAATCGGCCCCGAACAGGACAAAAATGACCGAAACAACGGGAAAAAGGGACAGAAACCTGTCTGAAATTCTTCTGATGACCCATCGACCCGCAACATAGCGTTATGCAGGGGTCTCATACCGTCATCGCAAACGCCTATTGGCAGAGAAACCTCTGCCTGACGTGGGCTCTGTAGAATCGGTGCCCGAAGGCCGCTTGGCTTGCAGACGGCTCAGAACATCTCCCAGTTCACCTACCTCAATGGGTAGACCATCCTGGACGGCGATCCACTGATGGGAAAAAGGAGAAACGCGAGCCCCGGGAGTAAGGATCCCAACCAGGTTTAAGGGATCGGCCGTGGAAACCAGCACAGCGTCACTCTGTCGTTTCGGGCCTCGCCGCAGGGCCCGCAAGGTTTCGACCGCCTCGGGGAGGGCAAATTGTTCGCCCATAAAGGCACTCACGAAGCGTCCGCCGCGGATTTCACCTCGAGCTTCCATCCTGCGATAGACCCTCAGCAGGGTTCTCCAATTGGGTGCGTGGGACTCGCGGGTCAACAGTTCCCGGATGACGATGCCATAGCGCCGTAGCAGTTGTGCGGCCATGTGGGTTTCGAATTCACCGTACTCTTGACCGGCGGCTGCAATGGAGCTGCCGGAATCGTCCGGACGAGGTTGCTCGTTCGGACGATTCTCCTGAAGGTGGAGGCGCTGAGGCTGTAAAAGCGACCATCGGCCCAGCGGCAGGAGGCGACCGGGGGAACTTCCTCCACGAATGACCCTCAAGCGGTGTTCAGGTCCACGCCGCTTCTGAAGCGGAAGCAAAAGGACCCTCAGCCCGGCCATGCCGTCTCCAGTGACCAAGCCTCGGCTCACCAACTCCCACAGAGCATCCTCGACCTCTGCCGCCAGTCGCCTGGCGCCTTTTGAGATGTCAGACAAGAAACAGGCTCCCCACTGGCGCAGGTAGTTGGCCACCTCCAAAGCCGCTGGAGACAAACCTGGAATTTCTTCCATGGAGGCGGACCTCAAATCCAGCAACCAAGAGGAATCTTGTCGAGTGAAAAAGGCCAGTGGCGTCGAGCGACTGGGTTTCGAGCGACCATGAGGGGCTCCGTTTGAAGCAGCCTCCTCGTTTAGTGATAGTGGAGAAGTGAGTTTCAGCCGGCCCCAGGCGACCATGCCGGAGAGACACAAAGCCTCCAAGTCGTCGGGGCGATAATTGGCAATGCGTTTCGGCAGGATGTCGCGCTCCCAGGCCGTTGCCGGAAGTTCCAGGCCCTGCAGTTGTTCCAGGACTCTGAGAAGCCCCTCCCGGCCATGGAGCTGAGTCCCTGCTTCCAGGTGCTGCCAGTGCAACAAAAAGCGGATGAAATCCGGGGTGCTGGCCGGCTCGATTTCCTGCCGCAACCGACCCAGTGTCAGACGATGGATCCTTGCCAGAATCCGGCGTTCGCACCACTCGGTGTTTGGGTCCGACTGGCCGGAGGGGGGCGATCCTGCCAAGCTCGAAGGGCCTGCGGCGCCGGCGAGGGGAAGCGGAGAGGGGTGCTCCGGTCCGGGTGAGACGGTCTTGACGCGAAACTGCCCGCGCAAGATACTACCGTTGGCCTCCAGGGTTGCCAAAGCGATCTGGACGACAGGCCGGGATAGACCGAGCCGGTCAGCCAGTTCTGCTGCCGTCAGAGGTCCCAGGCATTCCAGCCATTCCCGAACCAGGAAAGCCGCGATGTCCTCAGAGGTCTTGGCCACCTTGCGTTTGGCTAGGGACGTTGCCTGCTGGAGAGGCGACCCGGCTGCCGAATCCACGGGTTGGTGCTCAAGAGAAGAATATACTTGGATCTCAGGGACCACTTGCTTGAGCCAAGCGAGACGTTCGGCGGCCACGTAGGCTTCTTGTCGGGATCCTCGGGGAGTGGTCCAAACCACTTTTCCCGCCCGCCTCGATTCGATCAGCTCGTTCATGAATTCCTGCCAGCGGCCAAGCTCGCTTGCAGGTAACAGGACCAGATTGAGCAGCCGGTCGTGCAGTTCTTCACGGTCTCTGATATCCGGCCACAATTCGGAGACCACCTCCTCGACGATCTTGGGGTCCAGGAGACCTTCCGCGTCGCCTGCATCGGTCTCCATGCGTCGCAGTGAAACCGCCCGCGCCCGTCTTTCCTCCAGGGGGGCATCATCCAGGAAGGCATAGGGATTTGCGTTGAGGATCTCGTGGGACATGGGTGAGGGAGTGGGCGTGTCGCGGCCCACGAACCGAATTTCTCCCGCTTCGAGCCGACGGATGACGTTCAGGAAGCCTTCCAGATCCAGCGGCTCGTGCAGGCAGTCATGTAATGTTTCGTTCACCAGTGGGTGATCCACCGGCTCGACTGGACCGGGGGCGTTATCTTGACAGGTGAGTTGGGCCGGGAAAACGGCAGCCAGCAGATCCTCGGCCCGCATCCGCTGAATCGGCATAGGCACGCGACGCCCATGTTGAAACCGCAGCAAGGCTAGAAAACGAGTGGCGTTCCAGCGCCACCGATTTCCAAACATGGGAGAGGCCAACACCGCCTGAATCAGATCCCGTTCGGTTCGATCCGATCGCACCATGGAAGCGACGCCTTGCAGTGGGAAACTGTGCTGTTCTCCCAGAGAAATCACCACACCGTCATCGGTGGCTGCCGCTTGCAGCTCAAAATTAAAGGAGACACAAAACCGTTTACGTAGCGCCAGTCCCCAGGCTCGGTTGATGCGCCCCCCGAAAGGGGCATGCAGCACCAGTTGCATGCCCCCCGACTCGTCAAAGAAGCGCTCGGCCACGACGGTTTGCTGGGTGGGAACTTCCCCCAAGGCCGCCCGGGTTTGGGCGATATAGGCCACCACCTGCTCAGAGCCGGCTCGGTCCAGTCCACACTCCCTGGACAACCACTCCACTGCTGAGGCCGAACCCGACGTGGGGTCGCCGGCCAGTTGCTCCTCGACCTCGTGGCGTAGCTCTGAAACGGCCTGCGACAATTCGGCGGTGCGTGCTGGGGCTTCCCCCAGCCAGAAGGGGATTGTGGGTGCTGCCCCTTGAGCGTCTTCCACGCGTAACTTGCCCGACTCGACGCGACGGATGCGCCAGGACTGGTTGCCGAGGAGAAAGATATCTCCGGTCATGCTTTCGATCGCAAAGTCCTCATTGACCCTTCCTACAAAGATCCCGGCAGGTTCCTGGATGACGTCATAATCGGCCGTGTCAGGTATGGCGCCCCCCCCAGTGATGGCAGCCAGGGCGGCGTTTCGACGGGGCCGTAGGCGTTGGTGGACGCCGTCCCGATGAAGGTAAGCTGAACCGCGGCCGCGGCGTGTCGCAATCCCTTCAGAAAGTATCTCTACAACCTCTGCAAATTCGCATGGAGTTAAATGACGGTAGGGATAGGCTCTGCGGCACAATTGCCATAAGTTTTCCTCGTCCATCTCGCCACTGGCGATGGTTGCAACCATCTGCTGAGCCAGGATATCCAGAGGTTTATCCGGGATGTGAATCCGATCCAGCTCGCCGGCCCGGACGGCCCGAACGGCCGCAGCCGTTTGCAGCAACTCGTCTCTGGTGAGGGGAAAGAGGAGACCCTTGGGAATGGTATCCAGGCCGTGCCCGGAGCGACCTATTCTCTGAAGCAAACTGGCAATGGAGCGGGGAGCGCCGATATGACAGACGAGGTCCACGTGACCAATGTCGATCCCCAGCTCCAGTGAGGTCGTGGCCACCACCACCGGAATGGCGCCGGACTTCAATCGCTGTTCTGCCGACAGCCGGCTGTCTTTGGACAGACTGCCGTGATGGGCGGCGACTTGATCTTCTCCCAGGCGGTTGCTCAACTGATAGGCGACTCGCTCCGCCAGCCGGCGGGTGTGTACAAAAACCAATGTGGAGCGATGAGTCCGCGCTTCCGCCGCAATTCGCTCATAGACTGCTTCCCAAAGCTCCAAGGTCGCGATAGGACCGAACTCCAAGTCGGGGATGGCAATGGATAAATCGAGATCGCGTTGGTGACCGATATCTACAATGGAGCAGGCTACCTCACCGCTGGGCAGGAGCCCTGGAGTGCCTACCAGTAATCGGGCAATGGCGGTCACGGGTTTTTGAGTGGCGCTGAGACCGATCCTCTGCAGGCGTCGACCGGCCAGATGATCCAGTCGCTCCACGGATAAGGCCAGATGAGACCCACGCTTGTCGCCAGCCACGGCATGGATTTCATCCAAGATCACCGTTCCGGCTCCCGCCAGATAACGGCGGCTTCCCTTGGCCGTGAGCAAAATGTAGAGCGACTCGGGAGTGGTGATCAGGATATGGGGCGGGCGGCGGATCATCGATTGTCGCTCACTGTTGGGGGTATCTCCAGAGCGCACCGCCACTCGGATTCCCAAGGGATCCTCGCCGTGTTGTTCCGCAATCCGACCAATTTCCTCCATCGGGACCTGCAGATTCTTGTGGATATCGTTTCCTAGAGCCTTCAATGGAGAAATATAAACCACATAGGTGCGATCCTCGAGCTTGCCTTCCAAAGCCGCCCTCACCAGGGTATTTAGAGACCACAAGAATGCAGCTAAAGTCTTGCCCGATCCAGTGGGGGCAGCAATCAAGGTATCCCTACAGGCCATCACGTGGCGCCAACCTCGCTTTTGGGCAGGAGAAGGGGAAACGAAATGCTGGCGGAACCACTGGGACAGGTAGGGGTGAAAACCCCGAGGCAGGAGGCTATGAGGTGGGATGTCGGTTTTCATCTCAAGCCTTTTGCAGAGGCAGAGCAGGGCAGCGTTGTTGCTGGGCCGGTGGAAGCAGCAACTCGGATCCGCCCACGCAACGCCTGGAACTTGCGCCGACCGATCCCGCGAATGATCAGGATCTCCTCTACTCGTCGGAAGGGAGGGTTATTCGCACGGTATTCCAGGATTCGTTGAGCCAGCACGGGGCCGACACCCGGGAGTGATTCCAGATCCCTGGACCCCGCTGCATTGATGTCCAGTCGGTCATCGGGCTCAAGGTCGCTCGGATCTGACTCCTGAATTCTCTCCAAGGGAGGCGCTGCTAACTCCTCAGGTTGCCGGGAATCTTGCAATCGATTGCATTCCAAGACCATCAGCGACGACAGGCCGAGTCCTATTCCGCACAGCCACGTCCACCGGTTTGCCACACTACTTCCCCTTGTTCTTTAGACTGGCAACCAGCCGACGGATGTCGCCGAGTCCCTTCCAACCGACATAAAGCACAAGAAATGCATACCACAAGATACAGAGCCCTGTCAGGCAAAACCAGAATGGATGGGAGGGGAGCATCAGGCTTCGTTTTCTCTTTCGCTTCTCCGGGCAATCCAAGATCCCAAAATCATGCCGCTGGTGGCGAAGCCAAAGGACAGCAGCCCGCTGACCTCGCTTTTCCTCAACCACTGCCCGGCCGATGACCAGAGGGCAAGGGGTTCATTTCCTTCAACCAGCGGAGGCTGGATTTGGCTTAATACTAGGAACGCCACGGGAGGGAGTGCTCCTCCAACGATGGCTCCAATGCCTCCTGCGGCCCGAGCACCCTTCCAATAACAGCAGGCCACTAACAGAACAAAAACGCTGGAGAGATAGATGTTTGCTGTTATGGACAAGTAGTCCCAGACTCTTCCAGGGGGTTGATACCAGAGTCCATAGAGCAACAGGAATCCGGCAATACCCAATACGATGCATCGGTTCAGGAGCAGCCCGGTTTTCTCGCTAAAGGGTTGCTTGCGGACAGGGCAGATCAAATCGTTGTAGAGGATGCTGCTCCAGGTCAGCAGATAACTGGAATCGGTTGACATCTCGGCAGCCAACATGGCGGCAATCACCAACCCTACCAATCCCGTGGGAAGCAATGATGCGAGAAAGGTTGGCATGGCTTGCAGAGAGGCGGATGGGGGATGGTCGGCGCCCAGGACCGCCAGGGCAGCCATGCCCCAAAAAGCTGGGATCAGGAAGCGACCGACGAAATAGAAACTGGTGCGGGTATAAACCCGACGGGCCGTTCGGCTATCGCGTGCTGAAAGGACCCGCTGAATGACCGTTTGCCAAGTGACGACTGCAGCGAGTTGATTAAGGGCCTGCCAGGCAATGTAGGTTGGTCCCATCCCCTCGCTGGTTATAGGGTTGAACCCGCCCGGCCCCCGCTCTCTTTCAACGGCAGACACCACATTCTCCCATCCCACGTTGATAGCCACCAGCAGGGAAATGGTTACCAGGCCAACGCCCATCACGAGGAACTGCAGGTAATCTGTAATGAGGACCGAGAGCATTCCACCCAAGACCGTGTATATCAGCACCAGTACCACCAGGATGGTCATAGTGACTTCCAGGTAGCTGTGAGGCATACCTGTCATGATCACCAAAAACTCACCTCCGGCTCGAAAGAAGACTCCCATGTTGAGAACTCCGCCCAGGACAATCACCAGACCAGCCAGCCACCGGACTCGTGGACCGAATCGCCGGTCCAACAATTCCGGAATGGTGTAGGCGCCTGAATCTCTCAGGGGCTTGATGACGAAGCCGGTGAGCCCGACCACGAGCATGGCGATAGCCATCAGGATCCCGGGAGTGGCGCCCGCGAAGCCGTTCTTGTATCCCAACTCGGCCGTGTACATGGCGGTAATGATGCCGAACTCGGTCGCCGCCAATGAGGCCACTCCCAAGTAGACGTCCATGCCACGACCCGCCACGATGAAGTCCTCGACTTTGCCGACGTAACGGCGCATGGCCAGACCCGCCACCATCGTGGCAACGAGGTAAGCAATGATGATGCCCCAGTCCACCAGGCCAAAACGGATCATCGATCTATCTTTGTCTTGAGTAACGTCGAGACGAGAGAACGGGCCCGTCATCCGGCTAGGGGAAGGCAAGGCTAGCTGAGAGGGCGACCCAACATAACATGCTCCTTGGGATGGCGCAAGGAGACCCGGCGGCGCGAGCGGCAAGCACGGGTTTCAGGATTTTCCCGGATGATATGGTTCTTTGCCGGAGGGGAAGTGGTTGGGTAGAGGGTTGCCAATCCCTGGGCTAGCTGGGGCTGTGGGAGGCGTAATATCCCTTGCGAGACTTCACCTTGAGCCTCTTTCGATCGATCTTAATCTTGATCGAGCGAAAAGAACCGTCCCGTATAGGATTCGAAGATCGATAGGCTAAAGAATACTGGCTGCGTAATTCACTTCCGATATCCTGGAAGCTCTCGGCCAGTTCCTCCGCTTTGAAAGGGAAGAAGGCTCGACCGCCTGTTTCCCGAGCCAGGCGTCTGAGGAGTTTGTCGGCCTTTGGCGCCTTGATGCTGAAGAAACCGCTGGAGTTGGTACTGACTGCATAGATCGAGACGTCCGACCGATGGACCATCTCCAGCGTGGACGCTAGGTTTTGCAGGCTGAGGTTGTCATCTCCGTCACTAATGAGGATGATGATTTTTCGTGTGCTGCCCGGTTCAGCCTTCAGCTTCTCTTGGCAGGTGAGGTAGATGCTGTCCAGCAGCTTGGTTCCACCACCGGGTCGAATTCGCTGAATTGATCTGGCTAACACCTGGGGGTCGTCGGTGAAGTCCTGGACCAGCTCAATAGCCGAGTCGAATGTGATCAGCAGTGCTTTGTCTTTACGGGGTCTCAGCGTCCGATAAAGGAAATCGCTCGCCGCCTCCTGCTCAAATTTGAACCGGTCGGTGATACTGGTGCTGGTGTCAATCAGCATGGCAATGGTCAGTGGCAGGTCGGTCTCACGGGAGAAGTTGGTAATCTCTTGTAATTTGTTGTCTTCGTATAACGTAAAGTCCGGCTTTTGCAGGTCGGTTACAAGTCTTCCCTTGCGATCCGTGACCGTGAACAGGACGTTGACCAGTTCAACATTCACCACCAGGTTATCGATGTCTTCCTTGATTTTTTTCTTTAGCGTTGGATTCACTTGGGCTTCTTGGGCCGGGGTCTGACCCTCGAAGACAGCAGTGGCCAAAAGGAGTACGCCAAAGAAGAACCGGAACTTGCTGGAATGCCGATCTGTTCTCATTATAGTTCGCTTCCTCCCACCTGATGCTTATCCTCAGGATTCTACAGACCCGGATTTCAAGGGTCAACCCCTCCTGCGCGGCTCTGGGGTCTCCCCCTGAATTGTGTTTCTTGGCAGGACCGGTTCCGCCGAGTTCCACCCCAGAGGTTTGCGGCCCATTTCAAAGTGGTTGTGATGCAAAAGGTGCCTGCCCGTTGCCTCCGCTGGGAACCAATCTTTCGTGAAATGTCCCGAGACTGATTTGTCTCCTACAGGGGCCGGTCGTCAGCGAACCGAGGATGACGAACTCAAAGGGTGATCCTGGCGACGGCAGCAGAACGGGTGGATGGGACCGGGCATCTCCCGTTTGGTCGTCATAACGGGGCTGGCGGGCCTTGACCTGATCCCGGGTCCGGCCGCTGCGCTGTTCCTGCTAACCCTTTGGAAGCGGTGAGCGAGGAGGCAGTCCGGTTGCTCGACACTCACTCGCTCAGGACCTATGACGCCCTCCAGCAGGCCGGCTGTCTGGCGACCCGTCACAGCGTGCCGCCGCCCGTGACATTCGTTTGTGCAGACGATCGTCTTTGCGAGATAGCTGGCTTGGAAGGGCTGAGCCCGTTGAATCCGCTCGATGTACGGTAAGCTCATAAGCCTCTTCGTCACTCTACCTCGGTGTCAGTCGGGAGCGTCGCTGTCCCGAGGCTGTGGGAAACCGCTCACCTCTTAGCGGTGATGCCTGACCAAAACCATAACGGCCGCAGCACACGGGGAGCCGGCTGCCGAATGAAGAGGGTGCAGCAGCAGTGAAAAGATCATCTTTCTTTGAAAAGGGCGATTTGGCGGATTTTTCCCGAGGAGGCCCGCTTAAACCGGGCTCACTTTGGAGTTTTCGCTGATGTAGTTAATGATGGCTTGGGTTGAAGTCCCCGGCAAGAAGATTTCTGAGATGCCACACTCCTTCAGCCTGGAGATGTCCTGATCTGGAATAATACCCCCGGCAACCACCAAGACGTCGTCCAGTTTTTTTTCTCGCAACAGATCTGTGATTCGAGGAAGAATCACGTTGTGAGCCCCTGAAAGAATCGAGAGTCCAATGCAATCCACATCTTCTTGCAGGGCGGCATTGACGATCTGCTCGGGTGACTGACGAAGACCGCTGTAGATCACTTCCATTCCGGCGTCTCGAAGCGCCCGAGCGATAATCTTGGCGCCGCGATCGTGGCCGTCCAAGCCAGGCTTGGCGATTAAGACTCGGATGGGTCTCTGACTCATACCTGCTCGACTCTTGGGACTCGATCTCCGGGTCTCAAGGCCCATCGTGTGCCGGCTCCCGTCGACTCGTCTCAAAAAATAGGCTCTTCGTAAGTGCCAAATACCTGCCTCAACTCCTCGCAGACTTCGCCCAGCGTAGCGTAAGCCTTGACGCAGGACAAGAGAAAGGGCATGAGGTTTTGATTATTGGCAGCGGCCCTGCGAAGCTCCGACAGGGATCGCTGCACGCTCAGCATGTCCCGGCTGGCTTTGACGCTGCGGAGGCTTTCCATCTGCTTGTCGGCTACGCCGGGCTTGATGTAGAGTGTGTCGATCGGGTGTTCTTCGTCGACCACGAACTGATTCACACCCACAATCACTTTCTCACCGCGTTCCACCGCCTGCTGATATTGGTAGGCGGCGTCCAGAATCTCTTTTTGAGGATAGCAGCGCTCAATGGCCGCGATCATCCCTCCCAGGGCGTCGATTTTTTCAAAATAGTCCCAACAGCCCTTTTCCAATTCAAGCGTCAGTTTTTCAACGAAGTAGGACCCGGCCAGGGGATCGACGGTGTTTGCCACCTCGCTCTCAGTGGCCAGGATCTGCTGGCTTCTGAGAGCGAGGGTTGCAGCCTGCTCGGTGGGCAAAGCGAGGGTTTCGTCCATGGAGTTCGTGTGCAACGATTGAGTCCCGCCCAAGACGGCTGCCAGGGCCTGGATTGTGGTGCGGACGATGTTGTTGTGGGGTTGTTGCGCTGTCAGGGAACAGCCCGCTGTTTGAGTATGGAATCGGAGCATGCACGACCGCTGATCTTGACAGTGAAACCGCTCCTTCATGACGCGATACCAGACCTTGCGAGCCGCCCGATACTTGGCGATTTCTTCGAAGAAATCGTTGTGTGCATTGAAAAAGAAGGAAAGCCGAGGAGCAAAGTCATCGACTTTAAGTCCTGCCTGAATCGCTGCCTCGACGTACTCGATGCCGTTGCGCAGGGTGAAAGCCAACTCCTGCAAGGCCGTAGAACCGGCCTCTCGGATGTGGTAGCCACTGATCGAGATGCTATTCCATTGGGGAACTTTTTGTGCTGCAAACGCAATGGTGTCCGTGACCAGCCGCATAGAGGGATGAGGGGGATAAATCCACTCCTTTTGAGCAATGTATTCCTTCAAGATGTCGTTCTGAAGCGTGCCCCGAAGCTTATTCCAGCCAAAGCCCCTTTTCTCGGCGTTTGCCAGATACATGGCCCAGATGACGGCAGCGGGGCAATTGATCGTCATGGATGTGCTGATCGTTTCCAGGTCAATGTTCCCGAAAAGAACCTCCATGTCCGCCAGCGTGTCAACGGCCACACCGCATTTGCCGACTTCTCCCGAAGAGGCCGGGTGATCTGAATCCAGGCCCATAAGGGTGGGGAGATCGAAGGCTATCGAGAGCCCCGTCTGTCCCTGCCGGAGGAGGTAGCGAAAGCGCTGGTTGGTATCCTGGGCAGTACCGAAGCCGCTGAATTGCCGCATCGTCCAAAGCCGGCCCCGATACATGCTGGGATGAATCCCCCGGGTGTAGGGCGGTTCTCCTGGAAAACCCACGTCTTCCTCGGGATTAAAATCCTCCAGGTCTTCAGGGCCATAAAGAGCTCTAATGGGATGTCCCGAGATGCTGGTGAACTTCTGGAGGCGGGGTGGAAACCGTTTCCGGGAAGGGTCGAGAGTCTGCTTTTCCCAGCGACGCCTCGATTCAGTCCATTGGGTCTGACCGGTCGGAACCCTGCCCATGATGATCCCCCGCTTGCCTTTGGAACTGGCCCAACGCTAACATTGGATGAGCTTCAGTGATAGTAAAAGAGGCCCATAGAGGTGTCAACGATTTCGGTGGGGCTCCATTCTCGAAACCACCAGGAGGGGAAGAATCTCAATGCGTGCTGTGGTCCAGCGAGTTCTTGAAGCGTCTGTAACAGTCGGTGGGGAGGTGATCGGACAAATCGGCAAAGGATTGCTCGTTTATCTTGGTGTTAAAGAGGGCGATGGTCTGGCCGATGCCGATTATCTGGTAGACAAAATCCTGGGTATGAGGGTTTTCGGGGACGACAACGGCAAAATGAACTTGGCCCTCGGGGAGGTGGGTGGGGCGCTGTTGATCGTGTCTCAGTTCACGCTCTATGGGGATTGTCGGAAGGGCCGCCGACCATCGTTCTCAATGGCGGCACCGCCAGAAGCGGCCAATCATCTGTACCAACATTTCGTCGACTGTTGTCGGCAGCGGCTGATCCCCGTCGAAACTGGCGTTTTTAGGAAGACAATGAGAATTCGATCGACGAATGACGGGCCGGTGACGTTGTTACTTGACAGCTCGAAAGGTTTCTAGCCAACGGGTCTGGGCGCCTATTTCTTCTTGTAGCCATCCAGGGTGCCTTTGTCGCGATAATACTTGCCCGCTTCGGTCAATTCCTTCGAACCATATTTGGTGTGGCAATAGGTGCAGGACTTGTCCGTTTTCTTGGAGTCAATCGGCTTGGAAAAATTGGAGGCGTGAAAGCCGATCACCGAGGCGCCCACCGCTATAGCCACGATCAGTCCTCTGATCAATCTCAAACGACATTACCTCCCACACTCAGCGGCCCTCAATCGGTATAGATTCGAATCATCCCAATTAATCTAAACGATGTTGGGTGATATTGCAAGGCAGTGTGCGGGTTCAGTACCTGTGAGACTCGGTCGGGCACCCTTGTAGGGCTCAAGGGACTCCATCGGTGTCCTCATGTCCAGGGATCGGTGAGGTCGGATGTGGTTATAGAAGTGTTGGTAGTCGGCCAGGGCGGCGCCAGCCGCAGCGACAGTAAGTTCTCCGGTGTAGAGGTTCCAGAACTCGACGCGGTCGCTCTGGTGGGCGCGTTCGACGCAACCGTTGAACCGGGCCCGTCTGGGAGGCAGGACAAACGGGGGGATGTCGAGGGTCTGGCAGGCCGACAAGGGCTGGCCACTAGCTGTCGACCGGCGCGTAGTAACCGCGTTTGGTTCTGGCAATCCACTTCTTTTTCCCTGTAGGCGAACCCACAACTTTGACCGTCACATCTCTCCAGGTACCGTCTCGATTCAAGTTGGTGGGCTTGTAACCCACCGTGTACTGGTTGCGGATTTCGTGAGCGACTTGAGTGCAGATCGCTTGCACTTCATCCACTGATTCAGGGAAAAAGTACTTTCCACCCGTTTCCTCGGAAAGCTCCCTCAAGAGCTTGGCGGCTTTTCTTTGGCCCCGATTACGCTCCGATTTTTTTTCGAGCAGTCCAATGAGGTAAATGCTGGCGTAGGACTCTCGCGCAAATTCCAGCACCGTGCCGAACCGGTACCGGCTGTCCTCGTCCTCTCCATCAGTAATGACCAGTATTGCCTTCTTTTCCTCTTTCCCCTCACGAATGTGTTCGAGTGACAGATAGATCGCGTCATAGAGGGCAGTCCCTCCCCTGGCATCAATGTGATCCAGGGAATCCGTCAAATCGTCGAGGTTCTGGGTGAAGTCCTGGTCGAGATAGACTTGGTCATTGAAGTTGATCAAGAAAATTTCGTCCTCTGGATTGCTGGTCTTGGCGAAGGTGAGGGCCGCCCGATTGACCCGGTCGCGTTTGAACCTCATACTTCCGCTGTTGTCAATCACCAGACCCAGCGATACAGGGATATCCTCCACCTTGAAGAGAGAGATCTCCTGTTGAATCTTATCTTCATAAACTTCAAAATTTTCTTGCTTCAGTCCTTTCACTAATTGGTCCTTCCAGTCCAAGACTGTGACGTGGAGCAGTCTCAGATCGACATCGACCTTCAGCGTGTAGTCGCTAGTGGGTTTCCTGCCTTGCCGCTGAGCGACGACTTGCGTGCTCAGAAGGACCAGGAGCACCGGCAGAGATATTCTTCCCGCCATTGAGATCATCGGATCACCCCTGCGGGCCGTAGTAGCCGCTCTTGGTCCTAACCGATAGAGAGTGAAGCCCCTTAGGAGTATTCATTTTAATTTTAATTTTGCGCCAGCGGCCATCTTTGGCCCGGTTGGTGGAGGAGTAGCCCAGGATGTATTGGTTCTTGAGTTCGATGGCAATCTTTGTGCAGATGTCCTCAAGCTCGTACACGGAATTGGGGAAGTAGGCCCGCCCCCCCGTAATCTCTGTGATCTGTTCTAAGATCCCTCGTCCGGAGCGACCGCGAGCCAAGTCGGAATAATAGGAATTGACAATGCCAATCGCGAAGATTTGCACGTCCGCTTCCTTGACGGCGTTTCGCACGTTGACCAGTGAGTAGCGGCTGCGGGTGTCCTCGCCGTCGGTGATAAGCAAGATGGCCTTTTTCGAGTGATGGGCATGCTTCATTTTTTCCAGCGCCAGATAAATCGCGTCGTAGAGCGTCGTCGATCCTTTAGCTCTCTTATGCACCAGGCGGTTTTGAATATCACTGATGTCGGAGGTGAAGTCTTCCTCAACTGAAGGCCGGTCTGCAAAGGCGATCAACAAATACTCATCGGCTGGATTACTTGTTTTGAGGAATGCTACTGCCGCGTCTCTGGATCGGGCGATCTTGTCCCCCATGCTGCTGCTGACGTCGAAAAGCAATCCAATAGAAGTCGGCACATCCTCATTGCTGAAGTGCTTGATTTCCTGCTCAATCTTGTCCTCAAAAACTCGGAAGTGTTGTTTCTCCAAACCCGTGACAAATCGGCGGCTGCGATCGGTGACGGTGGCGCTCACCAAAACCAAGTCCACGTCGATCTTCAATGAGGAGATGCCGTTGTCCGACGACGAGTCACCCGACAAGCTGCTCTGCCCCAGGGACACAAAGGGGGCGCCGAGGAAAAAGGAAAGACAGAGAATGGCTCCGGCGGTGAGGTGGTGGGTGGCCAGGTTGGCGTAAAGTCCTTTCATCGAGCACAATTCCAACCCATGAAGGCTTTCGGTCCCTTCTCTCTCAGCATGAGGCATCATCAAATTTTGACTCAAGCCTTAAGAAAAGTAAAGAGTCTGTGCGGGTTCAGTACCTATGAGACTCAGTCAGGCAACCTTGTAGGTGTCAAGGTACTCCATCGGTGTCCTCATGTCCAGGGACTGGTGAGGTCGGATGTGGTTATAGAAGTGCTGGTAGTCAGCGAGGGCGATGCTGGCGGCGGGACTGGTGCCTTGTGACAGTGATTTTGCTAGTGGTGATGCGACGTGAGGCATCCGTATAGCTCCACTTGATGGGTTGGGTTTCTTGTTGCACTGTCGAATATAGTGCATCAGTTGTCGAGCCAGATGGGCGACCAAAGTGAAGACGCCGCGGGCAATAACGTCGCGTTCGATTTTTGAGAACCAGAGTTCGATCTGATTCAACCAGGAGGAATAAGTCGAGGTGAAATGCAGGTGCACACGCGGATGAGCGTCGAGAAACTGCCGCAGGCGGCGGCTCTTAGGACCGACAGATTGTCTGCAAATGGTGTGAATTTCACGGCGCTTGGGTTGTCTGGCCATGATGCCGGAAAGGAACGCCACAAAGGCATCGCTGGGGTGCTTCGGTGCGGTTTTGCCGATGACCTAGCCGGTCTTTGTATTCAGGGCCGCATACAGCGAGAGCGTTCCGTGCCGGTAATACTCGAAACCGTGATGCTCGGCGCGACCCGGAGAAAGCGGCAAGATGGGATCGAATCGGTCCGGGGCCTGAGTGGAGGTTTTTTCGTCCACGCAGAAAGCGGCGGCGTGTTAGGGCGGGTTGACATGGAGGCCAATGATATCGGCTGCCTTCTTCTCGAAGTCCGGGTCATTCGATGCCCGGTAACGTTGCATACGATGGGGTTGCAGACCTGCACGTTTCCAGACTCGGGCCACCCTCATGTGATGGGTTCCCAAGTGCCGCGCCAGCTTGCGACTGCTCCAGTGCATCGATCCATCCAGTGGCGGTCGCCGGGGCCAGTCCAGAATTCGAGCCTCCCCCCGGGGGGTGTGCTTCTGAACCCCTCGACCGTGATGTCGCGAATACAAACCGGCCAGCCCCTCTTGTTGGAATCGGGTCTTCCACCGGCTCACATAGCGCGCATCTCAGCCCACGGCGCGCTGGGTCTGCACATAAGATTCCCCGGCATCCACCCTCAGAATGACTTGGTTCGTCGGACGTCTTCGGACCGCAGCAGGCGCGAACGGGATCGCCGTTGCAGTTCTCTTCTTTCATCGGAAGTCAGCTTAATGAGAGTGTTTGGCGTGGAGGGTGCTGGACCAAACATTACTGACCATTTCAATGTTACAGTCTCCTAAGCGGTTGGCCGCGGTTAATGTCATCCCGTCATTGCGCCCATCCCCTCTTGCGGGGTCGATTCAACTTAATTCCCCTCCTGAGAGGAGGCCAGCCTTCTTGAGACTGACTTCTTGAGAAGAAGTCAGACCAGGAGTGGGTCCATTGGAGGATGAATTCCTAAGGTGAGCATCGACTCAGGCCAACTGCTCAGGAAGTTGATTGACCTGGAGGCGCCACCCAAATTAAGACTTGATCTCCGTCCGATTTTCAACAAAGATACAGGGGACGCGTCTGACCTCCTGGATTTAACCAGGCCACCCTAATTGCCAGGCTCTGATCAGGATTTGACCAAGAATGATCTGAATGCTGTCGCCGTCATTCCCGCCCGTTTTCAGTCGACACGGTTTCCCGGAAAACCCCTCGCAAAAATAGCCCAAAAGCCGATGATTCAGCACGTCTATGAGCGGGCTTCGGCCGCAGGTAGGATTGCCCAAGTCATCGTGGCCACCGACGATGAGCGAATCGTGCAGGCAGTAAAAGCCTTTGGAGGAAAGGTTTGCTTGACCTCCAAGACTCACCGATCGGGAACCGAGAGGGTTGCAGAGGTGGGGCGAAATTTGGACGTTGACCTGGTAGTCAACGTTCAAGGTGACGAGCCCATGATGCCCCCGGGATGCATCGATGCCGTGATTCAACCGTTCGAGTCTGATCCGGCATTGATGATCTCGACGCTGAAATGTCCAGCCAGCTCTCAAGAGATTGTGGATCCCAACGTGGTCAAGGTGGTAACTGATCGAGAGGGGAACGCCCTCTACTTTTCTCGCTCTTCCATTCCCTACTTGAAGGAACAGTGGCGCGGGAAAGAGAGGCTGCCCACCGTCTTCAAGCATGTTGGAATCTACGCCTACCGCAAAGCATTTCTCGAAATCCTTCCCAGTCTTCCGGATAGTTGTCTGGAAGCGGTGGAGGATCTCGAGCAGTTGCGTTTTCTGGACAACGGATTTCGCGTGCGGGTGGTTCAATACGAATACCATGCGGTGGCGGTCGATACACCCGAAGACCTCGTTCGAGTCAATGAGCTTGCGGCACGAGGTCGGATCTAGGGATCCAGGACAAGACGATCGGCGAAGGGGAGAAAAGTCAATCTCGGAAGGGAAAAAGAAGCAGAGAAGAGAAAGGAGTCGGCGGGGTGGCCAAGTTTATCTTTGTAACCGGCGGGGTCGTTTCTTCTTTAGGAAAAGGGCTTGCGGCAGCCTCGATTGGCCGCCTTTTGGAAAGTCGGGGCTATCGTGTCAGCCTTCAGAAATTTGATCCTTACCTCAACGTCGATCCTGGAACCATGAGCCCCTACCAGCATGGAGAGGTGTTTGTCACGGACGACGGGGCAGAAACGGACCTCGACCTCGGTCACTATGAGCGTTATACCGACTGCAAATTGACTCGGGACCACAACTTGACCACGGGCAAGATCTATGAATCGGTGATTCAGAAGGAACGAAGGGGAGACTATTTAGGGAAAACGGTTCAAGTGATTCCCCACATCACCAACGAGATCAAGGCTGCCATCAAGAAGGTGGCAACGGAGGTGGATATCAGCATTGTCGAGATTGGTGGAACGGTCGGCGATATCGAGTCACTGCCATTTTTGGAGGCGATCCGTCAACTTCGACAGGATCTCGGTCGCCAGAACTCTCTCTTCGTTCATTTGACCCTGGTTCCTTATATCGGCGCTGCCGGGGAACTCAAAACCAAACCGACTCAGCACAGTGTCAAGGAGTTGAGAGCGATCGGCATTCAACCCGACATGCTCTTGTGCCGGACGGACCGTTTCCTTTCCAAGGAACTGAAAGCGAAAATCGCTCTCTTTTGTTCGGTGGCAGACGATGCCGTTATCACCGCCAAGGATGTGGAATCGATCTATGAAGTGCCCCTGACGTTTACTGCTGAAGGTCTCGACCAGATCATTCTCAAGCAGTTGCAAATGCCGATCGGCGAGTCCGACATGACTCGCTGGCGGGAACTCGTGGAGCGTATCAGACATCCCTCCGATTCAGTGGACATCGGCGTGGTGGGTAAGTACGTCGAATTCGAGGAGTCCTATAAGAGCCTGAAGGAGGCCTTGGTCCACGCCGGTCTGGTTCATCGTCTCAAGACGGAGATTCATTGGATCGAAGCAGAGGGTGTCGAGGGGGATAGCTGGGTAGAACAGCTGACTGATTTCGATGGAATTCTGGTGCCGGGGGGCTTCGGTAAGCGGGGGATTGCCGGGATGATTCGCGCCATCACATTTGCCCGAACGAAGAAGGTGCCGTTTTTTGGCATCTGCTTGGGTATGCAGTGCTCGGTGATTGAATTTGCCCGCAACGCTTGCGGTTTGGAGGAGGCTGATAGTTCCGAATTCAATCCCGCCACCCCCCATCGCGTCATTTATAAGTTGAGAGAACTGAGAGGCATTGATGATCTGGGCGGTACTATGCGTTTGGGAGCCTATCCCTGTATTCTCGATTCCGCATCGCGGACAGTTCAGGCTTATGGTCAAACTGAGATATCTGAGCGTCACCGCCACCGTTATGAGTTCAATAGAGAATACGATGAGACTCTGGCTGCCCACGGCATGAAGGTCGTGGGGGTTTCTCCTGACAATAGCTTTGCGGAAGTGGTCGAAATCGAAGATCACCCTTGGTTTGTAGGTTGCCAGTTTCATCCGGAGTTTAAGTCCAAGCCTTTGATATCGCACCCTCTCTTTAGAGCCTTTGTTGAAGCGGCTTACCGGAATCGTTGCACGAGGGGACTGGGGAAGAAGCGGTCGCAGGCGGCACTCGGGACCTCCCAACCGCTCGAGACCTCCAAACGACAAGCCCCTTTGCCATAGAATGCCAGCCGGCCAGGAACTCAAGAGCCTGTTTCAGTTGCGTGGAACAACGCTCATCTCCTGAATTGCAGAGGTGATGGAGGTCACTGGCCGCGGTTGGAACATCAGCCGATGACGCAGATCGATGTGATCCAGCATCGGCAGGATCCTATGATCAAGGCCGCCTTGGGTGGGGACCCATCGTAACTTGGCCGGCCGACCGATGAGCAGGGAAGAGCCAAGTGGGTTCGTCGACCGTGAAGTCAGAGGGCTCTTGTCAAGAGTTTCCTTCGAATATGGGATCGCAATGCAGAGGCCACTGGGCCCTGCCAGGTAGAGCCGATGGCTAGATCGGTGAGGTTAAGCTTTGAGAGAATACCCAGAATGCCCGTGTTCCTATTGGATTACCTCTACCATACTGAAAAAGTTCAGTCCTTCTTCCCCAGTGCCTTGTCCCTCGATCCTCCTCCGCTGAGGGAAGTGCATTTGCCTCCACCACTCCTTAGCCATCGAGGCGCCTTAGTCGCGGCCTTACAGCGGCAAAACCGGCTTTGGGGAGCCGCCGCCAGGACTTTTGAGAATTTGGATCGCTTGGCCAAAAGCCACTGCTTCGCTGTGGTCACTGGTCAGCAGGTCGGCTTGTTTACCGGTCCGAGCTACACGATTTACAAGGCCCTGACGGCAATCAAACTGGCCGAGCTCTATAAGCGGCAGGGCATAGAAACGGTGCCCGTGTTCTGGATGGCCACCGAGGATCACGACGTTGAGGAAGTCAGCCGAACTCAGATCGTCGGGTCCGACGCGGCTTTCAGTCCGGTCCGATACGCCGGAAGGTCAGAGGACTATCAGCAGTCGGTGGGTTCGATTACCTTTACTCATTCGATCGAAGATTCCCTGCGCCAATTCCTGGAGGCCTTGCCGGATTCCGAATTCAAGCCGGAGCTCGCTGCCCGATTGCGCCGGGCCTATCGCCAGGGAAATTCCTATGCACGGGCTTTCGCGGAGATCGTCTGCTTTCTCTTTTCCAAGTACGGACTCATCCTGTTGGACCCGCAGGACCCGGCCTTGAAGAAGCTGGCGAAGCCGGTGTTTCTCAGGGCTGCCAACGCTTGGCCGGAACTGCGTCGCCTTCTGCAAAATCGCAACGAACAACTGGACCGCGCCGGCTACCCGCCTCAAGTCAGTACGGAAGCAGGGGCGAGTTTTCTCTTTGTGGAGGAGGGGGGGAAGCGGAGGGGCGTGGTGGGGACGGGGGACGGGTTCTCCCTGAAAGGGACCTCCATGGTGATAGGTGGTCTGCAGAAGATCATCGAACAAGCTCCGGAAAAAATAAGTCCCAATGTGCTTTTCAGGCCGATTGTGCAGGATTTCCTGCTCCCCACCCTGACCTATGTCGCCGGCCCGTCCGAGGTCGCCTACCATGCCCAACTCTCCCCGCTCTATCAGGCCCTGGGAGGAGAGATGCCCAGGATTTTTCCGCGCGCCAGCATTACGGTGATTGAGAAAAGAGTGGAAAAACTGCTGGCGAAATACCGGCTGGACTTCCGTGATCTGTTTCAAGGTAGCCAGCCGTTGCTGAAACGCATCATTGAGAGGTCCGTCAATCAGGAACTCAGCGTGAAGTTCGACCGGCTGGAAGGCGATTTTGCCCATCGCCTCGGCGAAATGGAGGAGCCCTTGAAGGCAGTGGATCCCACCCTGGTGGGAGCTCTGAAGACCGCCCGGCAAAAAATCCAATATCAACTGGGGAACCTTCGCGCCAAATTTGTAGGAGCGGAGTCTCGCCAACAGGAGGTTCTGACGCGCCAGGTCGAAAGTGTGGTGACGATGCTCTGTCCCTTGAAGATCCTCCAGGAACGTCAAATCAACATCTTCTACTTTCTGTCACGGTACGGGCTCGACTTTTTGGCGCAACTTTACGACACCATCGACCTTGCCAGTCCGGACCACCGGTTGTTCTATTTGTCGGAGTTGGCTGATGTCGATTGACCTGGGGCTTTACATTCATATTCCCTTTTGCGCGTCCAAGTGCAGCTACTGCCATTTCGCTTCAGGGGTATTCCCTGAAAGTCTGAGGCGACCCTACCTCGAGGCGTTGCGGCGGGAGATGGGGAACCTGCCGACACTCTTGCGGGAATTGAAGACGGCAACGGAATCCGTCTCCGATTGTCTGGCCGATACGGTTTATGTGGGCGGCGGCACCCCTTCCTTGATTGATGAGCGAGAGATTGGGCAAACGTTGGAATGGGTTGGGAATTCTTTTGTGCTTGCTCCTGACCTTGAGGTCACTCTCGAAGTCAATCCCGGCACTTTGACGGCCGGTAAGCTGGACGGCTACCAGGCGGCAGGTGTTAATCGAATCAGCCTTGGGGTTCAGACGTTCCAAGATCACCTGCTGAAGAAGGTCGGCCGCACTCACAGCGTTCAAGACTCGATGTCAACCATCGAGCTGTGTCGGCGGCGGGGAGTGACCAATCTGAGCTTGGACCTCATTGCCGGTTTGCCCAGTCAGACGGAAGAGGATTGGCAGGAAAACTTACGGCAGGTGGTTTCCATCTCTCCCGAACATCTCTCTGTGTATTTGTTGGAGATCCACGAAGATGCCCATTTGGGGAAACGGAATGGCCTCCTCAATGGGGAACTGCCTGATGAGGACTGGGTCGCCCAATGCTACGAGGAGTCGGTCGATCGCCTCGAGAATGCCGGTTGGGGACAGTATGAGATCTCGAACTTCTGCAAGCCGGGCCGCCAGTCACGCCACAACCTGAAGTATTGGACGGATCAACCCTTCATTGGTTTTGGCTGTGGCGCTCATTCCTACTGGGGGAAGGTGCGATGGGGCAATGAGAGAGATCCCTACCGCTACGTTGAGCGGCTCGAGCGTCAGGAACATGCTATTGACTTCCGATCCGAGATCACTCCCAGACAACATCTCGAGGAAGTGATTTTCCTCGGACTGCGACTGAATGCCGGCCTGGACCTGTCTCGCTGCCACCGCATCTTCGGGTTTGACCTGCGCAGGCGTTTCAGTCGGCAGTTGAGCCATTTAGCTCAAGGACGGCTCATTGAAATCGAGGGAAATCGCTTGAAGTTGACCCGGAGGGGACGACTATTTTCAAATGAAGTTTTTGTCCAATTCATGCAATAAGGAAGCCGACATCACTCAAAGCACTCCAATCCCACCGGGAGCATTAGGGTTCTACCTGCTGGTGTCTACTTTTCTTCTTGCTTTGCTTGGGGGGTGGGAACTCTCCAAGGCAGGACCCATTGAATTGACCACCCCCTTTGTCCGGACTCTCAGATCGCAGATCGCTGACCCCGTCCAGAAAGCCAAGCTCGGCATCTACGACCGCCTGGTTTTCGGAAAGGGCAGAGTACTGAGGGTTGAAGGCCGAAGTCGAAAAAACGTGTTGGTTGGATTGGGTGACGCAAGAGCGGTTTTGGTCCGGCTATGGGACCTTTCGGAGGTGCGGATCAAGCAAGTGAAAGCCCACCAAGTCCTCCGGTTTTGCGGCGTACTTTCCACCGTCGATCAGGCTTCTCAAGGTCTCGTCGAAGTTTCGGTTACCTACTCCAGCTTCTCTGCCCGTGGCGATTGTACCTACGCGGCCGAAGCCTTGAAGTTCGTGGAGCGCCACAGGAGAATTCAACAACGGAATCAAACCATTCAGGCGCGAAGCGAAAAACAGGATGTTCCAGACTCTGTTGCTCAACCCGTTGCCTCTACAAGTGTTTCCCGGGGGAAGCTCGAGGCCGTGAGCGATGGGGGTCGTCAAGATGAGGAAGCTGGAGTAGACGAACCGTTCCAGCCCCCTGGAAGCCCCGCACTCCTCCGGAGGGGGCAAGCCAAAGACGAAACGGCCCCGGCTGTTACTCCACCCTCCGGCGAACCGACCTTTGTCCGCCAAGCGGTTGATAGTGACGTGGTGATCTACCAGAGAGGAAGGCGGAAGGGCAAGGCAGCCGGTTCCCTATCCTCCCGGGCAATTCCGCGAGTCGAATCGGCCCGACAGAAGACAGAGGTCGACGGCATGGTCTTGGTGCCGGCAGGTTATGTCACTCTCGGTTCCAGTGACCCGGCCGATGGGCAAGGTGCGCTGCACCGGATCGTTCTGGCAGCTTTCTACATAGATAAATTCGAGGTGACTAATGAGGATTACCGGGAGTTTTGTGAGGCCACGGGTCACCCGGCGCCGCCCGGCTGGCGCGAGGGGAGTTGTCCCGTTGGCAAAGAGAAGCATCCGGTAGTTGAGGTGAGCTGGCAGGACGCCATGGCTTATGCCCGCTGGGCGGGAAAACGGCTGCCGACCGAAGCCGAATGGGAGCGCGCGGCAGAGGGTTCCCGCAACCGACGCTACGCCTACGGGGACGTCTATAATCCCTCCCGCGCCAACACGGAGTCCGGACAGACCATGGCGGCGGGTGCTTACTCACCTAACGAGTGGGGACTTTATGATTTAACGGGTAACATCAGTGAATGGACCGGAAGTCTTTATCGACCTTACCCCTACGACGATCGGGGCGGTCGGGAGGACACCCATTCTTCCGGACTCAGGGTGGTAAGAGGGGGCCATCACTCCGGCAACGAGTTGACGGTGCGTTGTCTCGTTCGCCAAGGCCTCCCTCCAGGCCAAGGCAGTCCCTGGGTGGGTTTTCGCTGTGCCCGGGACGGCAATGACCCTTGAGGAAGTCAGGTTGAACGATCGTGGAATGAACTGCACAAATCCCAACAGACGGCGGCCTGACCTTGCGAGACTATTTGCTCCTCTTGTTGAGCGGTAGCGTCGGACGGTGGCGCCTGACGGACAGGCGCTCGTTGTCACGCTTGAGCCGCCATGGCCGCTCGGGTTCACCTTGACAAAACGCTAAGTCCAGACCTAGTATCCGCTGGTGTGTGAGTCAGAAGGGCCCTGTACTCTCCATTTCAGGCCAGTTTCCTGCCCTCGGACCTCGCTGGTTGCCTCCCGTATGCCAGAGCGCCATCCCGGAGTGTGGCGACGCCATCGTCCGTGCCCAAGCGTTGTCCCGTCTGGCTGAACGGGGCCGGATGAACGTTGTGAAGTTGAAACAGGCGGAAAGTGAGAACATGAGCGCGCTCTACTTCGACTGCTTCTCAGGAATCAGCGGCGACATGATTTTGGGAGCGCTGCTGGACCTGGGACTGCCGCTGGAGTTCCTCTCCGACGAGCTGGAAAAGCTGAACGTCCGGAACTTTCGTCTGAAGTCTCACCGAGTCAGGAAGTCTGGGGTTGTGGCGACAAAGTTTGACGTGGAAACCGGCGAAGATCACCATCACCGACACTACGCCACTATCGAGAAGATCATCCGAGACAGTGAGCTCAGCCCCTGGGTTCAAGACGGCGCCTGCCGGGCGTTTCGCCGGCTTGCCGAGGCCGAAGCCAAAGTTCATGGCACAACCATGGAAAAAGTTCACTTCCATGAAGTCGGCGCTATTGATGCCATCGTCGATATTGTCGGCGCCTTTGTTGGATTGGAAGGGCTGGGAGTCCAGCAATGTCTTGCCTCACCTCTCAACGTGGGCCGGGGGACGGTAGACTGCGCCCACGGGAGGATGCCCGTTCCGGCGCCGGCCACGGCGGAATTGTTGCGGGGCCTGCCCATCTACTCCAACCAGATTGACGGAGAACTGGTCACTCCGACGGGGGCTGCTATCCTGACGACTGTTTGCCGGACCTTCGGAGAGCTACCGGGCTTTCGAATCGAAAAAGTCGGCCATGGCGCCGGCAGCCGAGAAATTGAGGGAAGCCCCAACGTTCTCCGAGTCTTGAAGGGTGAACGAATCGATGCCGCTCAAGCCTCCTCGGATTCAAAGGTGTTGGTCCTCGAGGCCAACATTGATGACATGAATCCCCAGATTTTTGGGTACGTTCAGAGAAAGCTGTTCGAGTTGGGCGTGCACGATGTCTTCTACTGCCCGGTTCAAATGAAAAAGAATCGCCCCGGGGTCCTCCTGACCGTCGTCCTGCCTTCCGAGCTTTTGAACGAGGTCTGCCGGGTTCTGTTTCAGGAAACCACGACCCTCGGTGTCCGCTACCAGGAATGTCGGCGTAAGGTTCTGGTGAGAGCCGTTGAGCCGGTGGACAGTGAGTTTGGGAGAGTGTCTGTGAAAGTGGCCCGGCTTGATGGTAAGATGGTGAGTTTTTCGCCGGAGTATGAGGATTGTCAAGTTCTGGCCCGTCGTCACCAGGTGCCCTATAAACGGGTGCAATGGCAGGTGATTCAGGAATTTATGAACCAGCATGGAAAAGAGTTGGGCTAGGACCGGCGGCGCGAGCGGATGACGAACGCAGATTCAATGGACACTTTTTACATCACAACCCCTCTCTATTACGTGAATGCCCGGCCGCACTTGGGGCACACCTATACCACCCTGGTGGCCGATTGTTTGAGCCGCTACAAGAGAATGCGAGGCTACGATGTGTGCTTTCTCACCGGCACCGACGAGCACGGTCAGAATATTGAGCGGGCTGCGTCCAGCCAGGGGATAACCCCAGGGGTACTGGCGGATAAGAACACGGCGGCGTATCGCAAATTATGGTCGCGGTTTGGCGTGGAGTATGATCGTTTTATTCGGACCACGGACAAAAGTCACTACGCTGCGGCCGCCGAGGTGTTCCAGCGTGCTTTCGACAGCGGCTTTGTTTACAAAGGCGAGTATTCCGGCTGGTATTGCATTCCCTGTAACCTCTTTGCTCCGGAGGCTGAAACGGCGCCAGACTGCGAGGTCTGTCAACGACCCACTGAGCGCGTGACCGAAGAGAGCTATTTCTTCAAGCTTTCCGCTTTTCAAGGGCAGCTTCTGGAGCTTTACGAGAAACGTCCGGAATTCATCAACCCATCCTTCCGGCGCAACGAAGTGATTCGCTTCGTCAGTGACGGACTGAAGGACCTTTCCATCAGCCGAACCTCCGTCAAGTGGGGTATTCCCGTGCCCGTCGACGGCAATCACGTCATCTATGTTTGGTTCGACGCACTGGTGGGCTATCTCTCGGGGATTGGCTTGGGCAATAAGCAGGAGCAAGACCAATTCGAGAAGTACTGGCCTGCCCAAGTTCAACTGGTGGGGAAGGACATCATTCGATTTCACGCGGTCTACTGGCCGGCCTTCCTCCTGGCGGCCGGGCTCCCACTTCCCGATCGGGTCTACGCCCATGGTTGGTGGCTTAAAGACGAAGCCAAGATGTCCAAATCGCGTGGCAATGTAATCAATCCCCATCTGCTGCTCAATCACTTTGGTTCGGACGCAGTCCGATACTTCCTGCTGAGAGAGATCCCGTTCGGCGCGGACGGCAACTTTTCCTACCAGGCCATGATTCAGAGGACCAACAGCGACCTTGCCAACGATTTCGGCAATCTGGTGTCCCGCACACTGACGCTGATCTCTAAGAATTTTGGAAACACCATTCCAGCCCCTTCAACCCAGCCGTTATCCTCCACCTTGGAGATCCCATTGCAGCAGCGAGTCCTCGCGACCATTGAGGCCTACCAACAGCACATGGATCGGCTGGCGTTCAGTAGGGCTCTGGAGACCGTTTGGGAGTTGCTCTCACGGACCAACAAATACATCAATGAATGCGCTCCGTGGACGATGACGGGGGACGAGACCCAGCGGCCCCGCCTGGCTACGGTTCTCCACACCTGCGCGGAAGTGGTTCGGACCGTCACGATATTATTGGCTCCCGTGCTGCCGACTGCCTGCTCAAAAGTTTGGAAGCAGTTGGGTCTGCAGGAGGAATTGAGAACTCAACGTCTGGATCGGTTGCAATGGGGTCAAGGACTGGCGGGAAGCACTCTGGGTGCAATTCAGGCCGTTTTTCCGCGGCTGGACAAGCAGGCGCTTCTGGAAAAGCTGTTCGATGCCGGCAGCCGTGGAAAAGAGAAGCGCAAGGACAAGCGAGCCAAGGAAGGAACCGCAGTGCCTAAGGACCAGGGAAAGGCCGTACCTTCGCGTCAAGCCACATCGCCGAGTACGCCTGCTGACAGAGCGATGATCGCCGTCGAAGATTTTGCCAAGGTGGACCTTCGCGTCGCCCAGGTCGTCGAGGCCGACAAAGTCAAAGGCGCTGACCGACTCTTGCGCTTGACCGTGGATTTGGGCGCCGAAACCCGCCAGATCCTGGCAGGCATTGCCCGGACCTATCCCGCTGAGGGCTTGGTCGGAAAAAAGATCGTGGTGGTGGCCAACCTTAAACCGCGTAAGCTCCGGGGATTGGAATCCAATGGAATGCTCCTGGCCGCTTCGGTGGGAGAGGAGGATAAGCCGGTGTTGGCGACATTTCTGGAGGATGTTCCCAATGGAGCCCGCCTGAAGTAGAATGGGGGGGCATCCTGGCTCGCAACCTGGCCGAGCCGCCAACGCCGGCGCCTCCCAAGCTGAACAGAGACCGGACCCTTGTCAGTCTTTTGGAATCCAGGTCCGGAAGACTCATACCCATAGAGGTTCCTTGGAAGTCGTTTTCGAGTTTTTCAAAAGTCTTTATAACCCCGATAAGCTGATTGACCTGATTCGATCGGGTGGATACGTTGTGCTGGCAGCCATCGTCTTCGCTGAAACAGGGTTGTTTGTCGGGTTTTTCCTGCCGGGGGACTCTTTGTTGTTTCTGGCGGGGCTGGTGGCGGCGAAAGGGTTCTTTAACGTGGTCCATCTCGTCGTGCTGCTGAGTGTGATGGCCATCATCGGGGACGCTGTCGGTTATGGAATTGGTCACAGGGCAGGAATTGCCCTCTACAAAAGGGAAGATAGTTTCTGGTTTCGCAAGAAGTATCTTCTCTATGCCAGGGAGTTCTACGAAAGGCATGGAGGAAAAGCAATTGTCCTGGCCCGCTTCGTGCCTTTTGCCCGAACCTTTGCCCCGGTTGTGGCCGGTATCGGGCAGATGTCCTATCCTCGCTTCGCCGCTTATAATGTGTTTGGTGGTATCTTTTGGGTTGTGTCCATGGTCTTGACCGGATATTACTTGGGTCAGGTGGTGTGGATTCGTGAAAACCTGGAAAAGGCGGTCCTGCTGATTGTTTTCCTGTCGATTTGCCCCATTCTCTTCGAAGTAGCTCGAGACCGGCTCGGAAAATGGCGGAAGTCTTCCGGACGGAACTTGCCGCCCAGCTGATGTTCATTGATTCACACTCCCATCTCGCGGAATCGGAATTTGAGTTGGACCTTCCGTCTGTTTTGGATCGCGCCCGTTCGGCCCGGGTGGAACGGGTCCTGGTGATTGCGGACGGCGGGGAAGCAGGCAGGACGGAGAAAGCTGTTCTGCTGGCGGAGCGTGAGAAAGGGCTGGATGTTGCTGCCGGGATTCATCCCCACGATGCAGGACTGGCCACCGACCAGAGCTTCGAGAATCTGGTCCGCCTCGCTCAGGCGGGGAGACTGGTTGCCTGGGGAGAGATTGGGTTAGACTTCCATTACCAGCATGCGGCGCCTGAGGTACAAGAAGCGGTATTCGTCAGGCAGTTGGCTTTGGCCCGAGAATCCAGATTGCCTGTGGTGATTCACACCAGGAAGGCCGAGGCCCGGACACTCGGAATTCTGGGCGAGCACTTCGGCGCTGGTGGTCCCGGGGGTGTGATGCACTGCTTTACCGGTAGCTTGGCCATGGCCCAACGCTGCCTGGAAATGGGATTCCACATCTCGTTTTCTGGTATGCTGACTTTTCCCAAAGCTCACGAAATTCGCCAGGTTGCACAAGCGATGCCAATGGATAGGTTGCTGATCGAGACGGATGCCCCCTATCTGGCTCCAGTACCCTTTCGGGGAAAGCGCAATGAGCCAGCCTTCGTGGTCGAGACGGCCAAGACCTTGGCTGCCGTCCAACAGGTCAGCCTCGAGGTCGTCGAGAAGTGTACGACGGAAAACTATCAGCGGCTGTTCCACCGGTCACGATCCTAAGCAACGGCCTGATGATGCAGTCGTCAGACTTCACCTGCCTGCCTGTGGGCAGACAGGTCGGTAGCCGGACACGCAAACAGTGCAACGGTTGATCGGTTCAAGGAGAGCAAGACAAGATGGCGGCTCAGAATTCCTTTGACGTTGTTTCCAAGGTTGACCTGCAGGAAGTCGACAACGCAATCCATCAAACCATGAGAGAAGTGCTGACGCGATTCGACTTCAAGGGCAGCAAGAGTAAGATTCACCGGGAAGCCAACGACAGGGTAGTCATGGTGGCCGATGACGAGTTCAAGCTGAGGAGCTTGAACGATATTTTCCAGCGGAAACTGATTAAGCGGGCAGTGCCCTTGAAGGCCCTGAAGTATGGGAAAGCACAGCCGGCGGCCGACAGTACCTGCCGTCAAGAGGTGGCGATTCAGCAGGGGATTCCATCCGACGGGGCCAGGGAAGTCGTCAAACGGATCAAGAATTCCAAGCTGAAGGTCCAGGCAGCGATCAATGGAGATTTCGTGCGAGTCAGCGGTAAAGATCGAGACACCTTGCAAAAGGTGATTCGATTGCTGAAGTCCCAGGACTTTGATTTCGATCTTCAGTTCAAGAACTATCGAAGCTAATAACGGGCAGGTATAGAGTGCGCCCTCAAGAGATTTTCCATTTGGTCAAAGACGAATTGCGGCAGGTCGAGGGGGAGTTTGCGCGTCAACGTCATTCCCCGGTTCGCACCATCAATGAGATCAGCAGGTACCTGCAAGAAGGTGGCGGCAAACGGATTCGTCCCAGCCTGTTGCTGCTCTGCACCAAACTCTGCGGCGAGGTCAATGAGTCGGCCATCAAGCTGGCTGCCGTGGTCGAGTTCATCCATACGGCCACTCTCGTCCATGACGACATCATTGATGGAGCCAGCGTTCGCCGGGGTCGCTCCAGCGCCAACTACAAGTGGGGGAATCAGATCACTGTCCTGGTGGGCGATTGGCTTTACATGCAGTCCTTTTACGTGGCGCTGCAGGAACGCAGCTTTCGAATTCTGGACATTCTGATCGACCTGACGCAGAGAATGGTGGAGGGCGAGTTGATTCAGCTCACCTTGGATGGCAGCCCCAAGGTCAGTGAGCAGGATGTCTTGGATATTGCCAAGCGGAAGACGGCCTATCTGTTTTCAGGCTGCGCCAGAATCGGAGGGTTGCTGGGCAATGGGAGTGACGAACAAGAACGAGCGCTGGGGGAGTACGGTCTGAGCGTCGGATTGGTCTTCCAAGTGACCGACGACATCCTCGATTTGAGTTCGTCGGAGCGAGTCCTCGGCAAGCCCGTGGGAAGCGACCTCAAGGAAGGAAAAATGACGTTGCCCTTGGTGTATGCCCTGCAGGCTTGCAATGAGGGTGAGTCTCGGAAGATCAAGACGGTCCTTGAAGAAAAGGCGTTTCGGTCCATCTCAAAGGCCGACATCCTTGCGATCGTGACCAAATATCGTGTTTTGGAGAAGGCCCGGAATTGCGCGGAACAGTTCGCCGGAAGAGCTGAATCAGCACTGGAGTGTTTTCCGCCCTCCCCCTATCGACAAGCCTTGCAGGCTATCCCCCGAATGATTCTCAATCGTGACCGCTAGAGCACTACAAACTGGCTCCGGATCCTTGCTGAACGTCAGCAACTCTTTTTAAAGGGGCCTCGTTGATTGTGGATGAATGGTTTCCTTGTTCTTTTTGCCTGCCTCTATGCCATTGAGCACCTGGCGGCTCTGGCATTAACCCTGCTCAACCTCAGACATCTGGCCAAGCACGCGGGCCAGGTACCTCTCTACTTTCGAGACAAGATTTCTCCCGAAGACTACCGGCGGAGCATTGGCTACACTCGACAAAAGTCCACCCTTGGTCTGGTGAAGTCAGTGGTGAGTGCTCCTGTTTTTTGGGGGATGTTGCTCTCCGGTTTCTTTGGCAGGATTGACCAATGGGCACAATCTGTCGCTCTTTCTCCAGTGCTGGCTGGATTGCTCTTCTTGGCAGTCATGCAGTCAATCTTCTACTGCCTCTCAATGCCTTTCAGTCTCTATTCGACTTTTGTCATTGAGCAGAGGTTTGGCTTCAACCGGACCAGCCTGAAGACCTGGGTTATGGACTTGCTGAAGGGGGTCGTGCTGGCGATTGTTATCGGAATCCCTTTGCTGGCCGGAATGCTCTGGTTCATGGACCGTCATCTGAGTGGGCTGTGGTGGCTGTATGTCTGGTTGAGCTTGGCCGCAGTTCAGTTGCTCCTGACCTCCATCTTCCCGGTCCTGCTCCTGCCTCTCTTCAATAAGCTGATTCCTCTTGAAGAAGGGTCTCTCCGAGAACAAATCGAGCGGATTGCTCGCCAGCTCAAGTTCCGGATTTCAGGCATCTACACGATGGATGGATCCAAGCGTTCAACTCACTCCAACGCCTTTTTCGCCGGCCTGGGCCGATTTCGGAGAATTGTCCTGTTCGATACCTTGGTGGCCTCTTTGAATGAGCGCGAACTTCTGGCAGTGCTGGCTCACGAGATGGGACATAACCTGAAACATCACGTTCGGACCTATTTCTTGCTGAGCGCAGGCAGTTCGCTGGTGGGTTTTTTCGTCCTCTCCTTAATCATCAACGAGCCATGGTTTTACGACGCTTTTGGTTTTTCGCAAGGCTCGGCCCATGCTGCCCTGTTCATTTTCTTGAAGGCTGCAGGATCATTCACTTTTTTCTTTGAACCGCTGTTTTCGGCCCTCTCTCGAAAGCACGAGTATGAGGCCGATGGCTTTGCGGCCTCGGCTATCGGGTCACCCCGACCGATGATCGAAGGACTGGTAAAGCTTACCAGGGACAATCTCTCCAATCTGATCCCTCATCCCCTCTATAGCTTGGTCTACTATTCCCATCCCACCACGCTAGAGAGAATACGGGCGCTGGAAAGGCGCCAAACTCGAGCGTTTGTGGACTGATGATCCGTCCGGCGACCTGCGAGAATGCCAATCTGGCGGAAAACCGGATTTCCAAAAAGCCGCTGGTAAGGCTGCTGGCGGGTGTGGGTTGCGCCCCTTTCAGGCTTGAGTTACGAATTGAAAGATGATTTCAGCGCAATCACTGAGGTCCTGGGCCACAACGTATTCTTCAAAGGAATGAAGCCCCGCCCCTCGCGGGCCAAAGACCAGGGTGGGAATGTGGGCGGCCGCCAACAGGGCAGCGTCAGTCCAGAAAGACACGCAGCCCCACTCCACCTGCTGGGGACAGAGGAACCGAGCGGTCTGGTAGAACCGCTGCAGAATGGCCTGGGCAGGATCAACCTCGAAGGGACCACGAGTGCAAACCACAGATGCCTCCGCCTTGAATTGGGGGTCCTGCTGACGGCAATTTTTGAGAATCTGTTGAATTTCAGCCTCGACCGTGGCTTGGGTTTCAGATGGAACGGTCCTTCGCTCGTACTTCAGGCGACATTGGTCAGGATAACTGCTCCATTGTCGACCGCCTTGAATCAGAGAAGCGTGCAGCGAGCCGGATCCCAAACGACCATGAATAGGACGGCTCTGTAGATCTCGATCCAGCTGGTCCAGTTGGGTAACCACCTGACCCATGAGGCGAATGGCATCCACTCCGTCAGCCGGCCGACTGCCATGGGCCGCCTTCCCGTGGGTGGTTACTTCGATCCATGCAAATCCCTTGTGGGCGGTGGCTACCTGAAGGTCAGTTGGTTCCAGCACCAAGGCGAAATCGAAGGGCTTGTCATCGGCCCAATGCTCCAGGAACCCGGTGGTGCCAAGGCTCAAGTCCTCCTCGTCGGCCACGGCTGCCAGGACCACTTCTCCGCGCCAGTCGCCCCGATGATGAGACAGGGCCAGCAGAACCGAAACCGCTGCCGCCAACCCACCTTTCATGTCCTGGGATCCTCTGCCATGAACTTTTCCGTCTCGCAGGATTGGAACGAAGGGTTGCTTCATCCCGGCCACGCTCACCGTGTCCAAGTGCCCATTGAGGAGCACTCTGGGTCCCGGCAGCGATCCTTGAACCCCAGCAACCACATTGAATCGGCCGGGAGCTACCTGCTGAAGCTCGCTGTGGATTCCCTCACGTTGCAAGAAACGAAACAGAAATTCGGCAATGGCTTGCTCTCCGGCTCCTCCTTCTACCAGGCTTGGGTTGACCGAGTCGATCCGAACCAGCTCGAAGAGGATTTCCAGTGATCGATCGAAGTGTTGTTTCAAGGACATCATGGCGAGGATTATACGGGTTGGATTCTTCCCTGAACAAGGTTAGTCCGGTGAACGCTGAAACAAGGCGACTCGGTTTGAAAATAAGGCTTTTGGAGAACTCAACAAACACCCAGCAGGGTAATCCGATGCTCCAATCGACAATTGGACGCTAATATAACCGGCAAATGGCCGCTACCTCCTCCCTTTTCTCTCGATCACTGGCGCCCGTCATCCGCGAGGCATTGACGGACACGCCGGTGGTCTGTCTGGTGGGTCCTCGACAAAGCGGAAGACCACGTTTGTTCAGCAACTGGCGCCTGACCGGGCTTTCGTTAGCCTGGACGAACCCTGATCTGCGTTTCTGGCACTATCGCGACAAGGACCAGGTTGAGGTCGACTTGGTCATGACTCGGGGCCAAAGGACCTGGGGTACTGAGGTCAAGGCTGCCGGTGCGTTCACGTCCGGAGATGGGTGCGGACTCATCCGGCTGGCGGACTGCTGAGGAAAGAACTTCGAGCAGGGGATCCTGCTTTATGCCGGTTCGGACGTGCTCCCATTGAACCACAAGCGCATGCTCGCCGTACCGCTCAGTGAACTGTGGGCGCGGTAAGCGTGACGGCAGATCTGCTTCGCCTGGAATCGACACGGTGGAGCGCAAAGATTTCTCTCCCTATCGTATCCGGCACGACCACGGGGATGGTGCGTTCGATGGGATCGGCAGGGCGGTGGGTGGCCGACTCCCGCATGTCCTGACAACGCAGAATGGCTTTGGTATCTGATGAGAAACGGCACAGCCATGGAATCTTTACAATGGGTCTGCTACACTCCCAGCCGAAAGCCTGTCCAGTCCATAAGGAATGGGCCCCTATGAGAGCCGCGGGCGAAATGAGTATCCAATGCGTTGGCTCCGCCGAACCAGGGTGGGATTCAAAAGGGGACTTGCATGTCTGATCTTCGGCAGAGAAATTCCATAGACCGCCGCAGTTTCGTGAAGAGTTCCATCGCTGCGACGGCCGGGGCTGCTTCCCATATGGGGGCTCCCGCCATCGTCCATGCCCAGAGCCTCGCTTCTCCGGTGGTTTATGCCCTGATCGGCACAGGGTCCCAGGGAAGAAACCATTTGAGAAATCTGAGCACCCTGAAATCCGGGCGTTGTGCTGTCCTCTGTGACACCTATGGGCCGAACTTGGCCAAGGGAGTCGAGGCCATCGGCGGCAAACCGGATACGGAGTCTGGTGACTATCGGCGCGTCTTGGAGCGCAAGGATGTGGAGGCGGTCTTCATCACCACTCCCTACCACTTGCACGTTCCCATGCTCTTGGAGGCCATGGACGCTGGGAAACATGTCTTTGTTGAAAAGTGTCTGATGAAGGAGGAGGCAGAGATCCCGCTGGTCTACGAGGCCAAACGGCGTCACCCCGAACTGGTATTACAAGTGGGGCTTCAGCGCCGCTACAGCGGAGTTTACCGCAACGCGATGCGGATGATTCACACGGGCGTGATGGGCAAAGTGATGACGATCCGAGCGCAATGGCATCGAAATACCAGTTGGCGCCGACCCGTACCCGATCCCCAATTGGAAAGGAGCATCAACTGGCGGATGTACCGGGAATACTCAGGAGGTCTCATGGCCGAATTGGGGTCCCATATGGCGGATGTGGCCAACTGGGCTTTTGAGTCGGAACCGGTGAGCGTCACGGGAGTTGGAGGAAATGACTATTGGAAGGATGGCCGCGAAATCTTCGACAACGTGGCCGTGGTTTACGAGTACCCGCAGGGGCAGAAGTTCCTCTTCAGCGCCATCGGTCACAATCGACATCTGGACTTCTCGGAAACCATTCTTGGGGATCGGGGCGCCATCGAAATCACGCTTGGGCGCAATGATCCCCGGGCTACTTTCTATCCCCAGAAACTGGCCCCGGGTGCGCCGACCGCTGGAGACCCATCCAGTATTCCGGCGGAGTTGGATTGGATGGCTGGAGCCACGATCTTGGAGAAGGAAAAAGGGGTTCCCATCTTTTCGGAACCGCCAGCAGCGTCCAAGGGGTTCGTAGCTCGGGAAGTCGAGTACGCTCGCCGGTGGTTAATCGAGATGGGAGTGATTGAGCTCGAGCGAGAGCGTAACCCCATTCAGGCCGAGGATGAGCATTTCTTCGAATGCATTCGCCAAGGCAAGAGGCCACTGGCAGACCTTGACGTCGATGCGGCGGACTCGCGAGCGGTGATCTATGCCAATCGAGCGATGGATCAAAAAACACGGGTGACCTGGGCAGTACCACAGCCCGAGGAACCGAAGCAAACTTTAATGAGCCAAAAGGGTTAGACCGGCGCGATTCGCTCCGGCCTTGATCGATGGATCCCGCCCGTTGAACTGTCCCACCGCAATCCGACCGCTGAATGAGCAACTCGCTTTTCTGATGAAGTTGTTGAGGCCCGGTTTCATGGTTGTGGTTTGGACGCTGTGCGCTATTCCGGGCGTCGGCTCCAAAACTTCGGAGCCGGCCTGGGTGCACTATCGTGGAAGTCACGTTTCCATGGCCAGCACTTATACCATTGATCTCTATGGAACAGATGGAGATTCGTTGCCTCTGGTCGCAGAGATCGCCTTTGACGAAGTGGACCGCATCGACCGGTTGATGAGTGTCTATAAGCGGGACAGTGCCACCTCCTTCATCAACCGCCGAGCTGGTCGGCAACCTGTCGTTGTGGAACCGGAACTGTTTGACTTTCTGCAAAGATGCCTTGCCTTTAGCCGGCAATCTGAGGGGGCCTTCGACGTGACCGTTCAGCCGCTGATGAGCGTCTGGGGATTTTTTGGCGGTGAGGGCCGAGTTCCCGGTGCGAATGAGCTTCGGAGCGCTCTACAGAGAGTGGGTTACCGGAAGCTCAGCCTCGATCCCGGCCAGCGCACCATCCGGTTCCAGCGGGATGGTATGGCCCTCGACCTGGGCGGCATTGCCAAGGGGTACGCGGTGGACCGCGTTGTGAGCCTCTTGAGGGAGCACCGAATTGAAAGGGCCTTGGTGAGTGCCGGGGGCAGCACCCTGTTTGCGCTGGGTACGCCTCCGCGAAAGAAGGCCTGGAGAGTGAAGATTCGAGACCCGATTTTTCCGCGGGACCCCCAGAAAAGTGCCCTCACGATCTCGCTCAAAAATCAGTGTTTATCCGTCTCCGGCAGTTATGAGAATTCCTTTACCGTCGGGGGAGTGACCTATTCCCATATCATGGACCCAAAAAAAGGCCGTCCGGTCGTGGGTCTGCTCAGTGTTGTCGTTGTTGCCGGGTCCGGGATGGAGGGTGATGCCTTGGACAATGCGCTTTTTGTGCTGGGGCCGGAAAAAGCCGAGAGCTATTTAAAACGGCACCCCGCGGTCCAGGCCTATTACTTTTTGCCTCGGCAGGAAGGAGGCTGGAAAATGCTGGGTTTCCCCCTGGATCCGAACGTTCGAACTGAATCTGGATTCAGGACTCCTTGATGGTGGTTTTTTCTGCCGTTGAGCCCCAGTGAGGTCCCGTCCCGATTGCGACTGCGAGGTTTTATGTTGATCCGAAAAAAGTTGATGTTGTGGGCGTTGTTGCTGGCGCCGGCCGCCTTGGTGCCTATTGGAAGCTGGCATTTGCGATCCTCCAGGCCGGCAATGACTACGGGCGCCATTACAGCCGAGGGACTGATGCCTCACATACGCTACCTGGCCTCCGATGAACTGGAAGGGAGACTCTCCGGAAGCCCGGGAGCCAAAAAGGCAGCTCGCTATGTTGCCGAACAATTCAGGCTACGGAATCTTTTACCGGTTGGGGCGGGGGAGAGCTACTTTCAGGAATTCTCCTTCGTCTCCGGGGTGAAGTTGGGTCCGGGTAATGCGCTTGAGGTCGTCCGGGCCAGCGCCGGCTCCTCAGGTCGGCCGGGTGCTAAGACGAGTCTGGAACTGGGCGCTGACTTCACACCGGTTTCCTTCTCGCTGGGGGGCCTGTTCGAGGGGCCGGCTCAGTTTGTCGGCTATGGAATTACCGCGCCTTCGCTGGAGTACGACGACTACCGGGACGCAGACGTGAAAGGCAAATTCGTTTTCGCTTTGCGTTATGGTCCCGAGGGAGATGAGCCACACGGAAAATTCGGACGTTACCATGCGTTACGATTCAAGGCTAAAACGGCTCGTGAGCAAGGCGCCAGCGGGATTGTTTTTGTCGATGACGGTGACGATTTTTCCAAGAGTTCGCTGTCCAAGCTGAGACTCGACCGGTCTTTCGCCGATTCAGGCATCGCTGCCTTGGCCATCAGTCGTCGATCGGCTCGTCAGTTTCTGGCTTGGGCGGGACTGAACCTCGACGACCTGGAACGGGCTGCCCGCAGTGCGAAGGGTAGTTCGGCCGCTATGCCGGCTGTCCGCGTGAAATTTCGCTGCGACCTGGTCAAGGAAACCAGCTCAGCCAGAAACGTGGTGGGATTCCTGAAAGGAACGGGCGACTTTGGCGAGGAGGTTTTGGCGATTGGAGCGCACTTCGACCATCTTGGATGGGGTGACTTGAGCTCGCTGACAGCCAAGCCCGGTGACGAGGTCCACAACGGGGCTGACGACAATGCTTCGGGTACGGCCGGCCTGATTCAACTGGCGGGGGCGTTAGCTTCCCAAAGAGATCAACTGAGGCGTGGTGTCCTCTTCCTGGCATTCAGCGGCGAGGAGCAGGGTCTGCTCGGCTCTCGCCACTACGTCAACCATCCCATCTTCCCCTTGGACAAGACTGTGGCCATGATCAATATGGACATGATTGGGCGGATGCGAGGACAGCGATTGATTGTCGGCGGCACGGGCAGTTCTCCGGGCTGGAAAGACTTGCTCACTCAGTTGAACGGAGACTCGGAACTGGAGCTGAAGTTTCGAGAAGGAGGTTTTGGCCCCAGCGACCACTCCTCCTTCTACAGTCGGAACATTCCTGTGCTCTTTTTCTTCACCGGCGTCCATGGGGACTACCATAAGCCCAGTGATGATTATGATAAGATTGATGCCGTCTCGACCGCACGGGTCGTTGAATTCATCCTTCAAACCGCCAGGGCGATCCGTCTGATGGATCAGCGTCCTGCGTTCCAGCAGACGGCGGGCGCTCCGCCGGAATCAGGAAGAACAGGATTTCGCGTCACGCTGGGGATCATCCCCGACTACGGCGAAGAGGTCGAGGGAGTCCGATTGACGGGAGTTCGAGAGGGAAGTCCGGCGGCCAAGTGTGGGTTGCGCTCCGGCGATCTCATTGTGGGATGGTCGGGGAAAAAGGTGACCAACATCTATGACCTGACTTACCTCTTGCAAGAGCATCGAGCGGGCGATCAGGTCGAAATCTCGGTGGTGCGTGACAGTGAGCAACTTCGACTTACGGCCACCCTGGAAGGGCGTTAGCCCGGCAGGCGATGAGTGTTCAGCCATGAACGTGCAGGAACTTCTCACCCGAGCGGAAAAAGAGCATCTGATCCCGGCGGATTACCGCTCCCTGGCCAAAAGGGCCTCCCTCGATCAACTACAGGGGGCAGCGGACCGGATCAGACGGCGACTGCATCCGGACAACGTTGTGACTTACGTGGTGGACCGCAACATCAATTACAGCAATATCTGTTCGGCCGTCTGTACTTTTTGCGCTTTCTATCGACCGCCGGGTTCCAGCGAAGGTTACGTCTTGAGCTACGAGCAGATTTTTGAAAAGGTCGAGGAGACCCTGGAGCTTGGAGGGAGTGGCATTCTCATGCAGGGCGGGCTCCATCCCGACCTTCCGCTGGAGTGGTATGAGCGGCTCCTGAGCGAGTTGAAGCAGCGTTATGCGATCCACCTTCACTGCTTTTCTCCTCCGGAGATCTTTGCGTTCACCCGGATCTTCGAAATCAGTACCCGGGAAGTGCTGCTCAGGCTGAAGGCCGCAGGACTCGACTCCATCCCGGGGGGCGGCGCCGAAATTCTGGTGGATGAGGTCAGGAGAAAGAGCACCAACAAGTGCAACACCGACCAATGGTTGGAGGTCATGGAAGTCGCCCACGGCTTGGGTTTGCCGAGCACGGCCACCATGATGTTCGGGCTGGGTGAGACCATGGAGCACCGAATCGAACACCTGGAGCGCATTTACGAGCTGCAGCAACGAACAGGTGGGTTCGTGGCCTTCATCCCCTGGACCTTGCAGCCCGATAACACCAGGATCAGCCGCAAGATCCCGGATCGGGAGTCGAGTGAGGACTATCTGCGCTGGTTGGCCATGGCCAGAATTTGCCTGACCAACGTTCCCAACCTCCAGGTTTCCTGGTTGACTCAGGGCGTTGACGTGGGGAGGCAGGGACTCCGCTTTGGCGCCAACGATATGGGAAGCATCATGATCGAGGAGAACGTGATCACCCCGGCCGGAGCTCGTCACCGGGCCACGGAAGAGATCTTGCGCGGCGCTATCCAGGCTGAAGGGTTCCACCCGGTAAAGCGTAAAGCCGACTACGCGCGCTTGGAGGAAACCGTTGAGATTGCATGAGATGGGTATTGCGCAGCGTTCGGCTCGAATGGCTCATCAAGCGCCATCTTTATCTTTAGATCCCTCCATGGTTGAGTTGTCTCGGCTGAGAAGGCGTCTTCTGAGAAACGTTGGCAGGGCGATCGCCGATTTCTCCATGATCGCCGACGGTGACCGCATCATGGTCTGCTTGAGTGGGGGTAAGGATAGCCACACCCTGCTGACCTTGCTGAGAGACTTGCAACGACGGGCTCCGGTGTCCTTTTCACTCATCGCCGTCAACCTGGACCAGAGACAGCCCGGTTTTCCCGCAGAGGTGCTGCCCAACTATCTGACACAGTTGGGGCAACGCTTCCGCATTCTGGCCAAAGATACCTATTCTATCGTTCAGTCTCATATTCCTGACGGCCAGACAACCTGCTCGCTCTGCTCCCGCCTGCGTCGGGGCATCCTGTACAATGCCGCCGTCGAGATGGATTGTAACAAGATTGCCCTCGGCCACCACGCCGACGATATTCTGGAGACCCTGCTCCTGAACCTGTTCTATGGAGGTGTGTTGAAGGCCATGCCGCCAATTCTGAGAAGCGATGATGGCCGTAACACCGTTGTCAGGCCCCTGGCCTGTTGTCGTGAAGGCGACATCTCCCGTTTTGCGGCGCTGATGCGCTACCCTATCATTCCTTGTGACCTGTGCGGTTCGCAGCCGGACCTCAAACGTCAAAAGGTCAAGGAGTTGATTGCTCGATTACAGGTAGAGAATCCGGGTGTCAGGGACTCGATGCTGGCAGCCCTGAAGCAGGTCGTCCCATCCCATTTGATGGATTCCGGTCTCTTTGATTTTCGAAACCTTGCCGGGACTTCAGATTCGTTGGAAGCAGGACTCGATGCTGTCTTAGGATGATTTCCGGGGCAACAGGGCGCGGATCGTTTTTGGCTTGGCGACGGTCATGGGAATGGCCGGGGCCATTGACGGAGGTGAGAGTGCAGCATTCGGACGGCTTTTTGAGCTTGGTTCAAGATGCCAAGTCTCGCATTAGAGAGGTTACGGTGCATTCGGTGCGGGAAAAGCTGAATAGCCGGCAATCCCTTCACTTTATCGATATCAGGGAAGATCATGAATGGTCCCAGGCGCACGCGGAGGGGGCCATCCATTTGGGAAAAGGAATCATTGAAAGGGACATTGAGATGTTGGCGCCGCACCGTGAAGATGAGATCATCCTCTATTGTGGTGGCGGGTACCGCTCGGCGCTGGCCGCGGACGCCTTGCAGCGCATGGGCTACACCAACGTTTTTTCCATGGCGGGAGGCTATAAAGAATGGGTGAAGGCCGGGTATCCGCTCACCCGGACCGAATCCTGAAGAACAATTGGGTTGGACTCCAGACCGAGTGGATCTGGGTCTATTATCCGAAGGCCGTTGAGAAAGGAGAGATCCCAATGTTGATGAAGACCTCCATTTTGCTGACATTCTTGTTGACGCTGGCCTGGGGCCAGTCCCTGGCAGCCGACCTCAAGAAAGGGGACATGGCGCCCGACTTCTCACTCCCGGGTTCGGACGGGAAGACCTATAGCCTGAAGCAGTTCAGAGGGAAGCAAGCGGTCGTGCTGGCTTGGTTCCCCAAGGCCTTCACGGGTGGTTGAACGGCTGAATGCCGGTCATTCCGTGAGAATGGCCCCATCCTGAGAACCTTTAACATCGCCTACTTCACCGCTAGCTGCGACACCGCTGAAGAAAACCGACGATTCGCCAAATCCCTGGACGCTGACTACCCCATTCTGAGCGACCCCGGTAAAGGGACAGCTCGCGCTTACGGCGTCGTTCATGAGAACCGCAGCTTGCCGGAGCGATGGACGTTCTATATCGGTAAAGACGGACGAATTCTCCATGTCGATCGTCAGGTCAAGGCTTCCACTGCCGCCGAGGATGTGATTGCAAAGCTCGAGGAACTGAATATTCAGTAGCCGAGAGAGTGCCGTGTGAGTGCTCATCGCCGCCCCCCTCATCACTTGGAGAAATTCCGGCCGGGCGCTACCGGGGAGGAGCACTCGGGAGTTGCGGAGGAACCGGCGCCAGCCACAGCGGGATTCTTTGCCAACGGTACCCATGCGATTCTCCAGCTTGGCCAACCGGTTGCCGGCAAAACTCAATTGTCTCTATTCCGAGTACGAGAAGGCCAAGTCGTCCGGAAAACAGATCATCGACCTGGTCTCGGCAAACGCGGCTGAACAGGGGCTGGTTTTCCCGATCGACCGGCTGCAAGCCATTCTGCGGGAGGCCACCCATCAGGCTCGAATCTATCGCCCGGATCCTTTGGGTCAGCCGGCCGCTCGGGAGGCGATCGCAGACCACTATCGGGCTGCCGGCATCCACCTCTCGGCTGACCAGGTCCTCATCACTCCCGGTACCAGCCTTTCCTACTTTTACTGTTTCAAGCTGCTGGCCAGTCCCGGCGAAGAGATTCTTTGCCCAAGCCCTTCCTATCCCCTGTTCGAAACCATCGCCGATCTTTGCGACCTCAAATTGCGGTACTATCGGCTCCAGGAATCGCAGGCCTGGGAGATCGATCTCAACCACTTGGAAGCCCAGATTAGTACGCGAACCCGTGGGCTGGTGTTGATTTCGCCGCACAATCCCACCGGAATAGTGGCGAGCGGCGAGTCGCTGGGGGAGTTGGCGGCCATCGTCAATCGGCACAAACTGCCAATCATTGCCGACGAGGTTTTCAGCGAGTTTCTCTACGGTCTGGAAGCCTTGCCGCGACCGGCCTCCACCGCGGCTCCGCTGGTTTTCACGCTCAATGGCTTTTCCAAGATGTTCGCGCTTCCCGGCCTGAAGCTGGGATGGGTGGTGGTGAGCGGGCAGGAGCCCTGGGTTCGGAAATCCTTGGACGCGTTGGAACTCATCTCGGATACTTTCCTGCCGGTCAATGACGTCGCCCAGCACGCGGTGGTTGGCATTTTTGCGGATCAGGATGAATTCCGGGCCGTGCATCGCCAGTGGATTCTGCGGTGCCACGGCATCGCTGACAGAATTCTTTCCGAATGCCCGGCAGTGCGCTTCACCTCACCCCGGGGTGGATTCTATCTCACTCTGAATGTGGGCGAGGCAGACGTCGACGAGGAAGCCCTCTGTATCGAGCTTCTCAAGGATGCGGGGCTTTTGGTCCATCCAGGTTATTTTTATGACATGGTCCCCGCCCATTTGGTCTTGACGTTCATTCTGCAACACGAGCAACTTGGCCGATCTCTACGGGTTTTGTGCGAGGAGATCACGAGGTGGAAACGCCGGCAGCATTCCTGAGGAGACATCGGGTCTCTCCCAGCTTGCCTCAGGCGTTTTGGACTGCCGGGGCCTTATTGGCTCAGTAAATGCCGCAGAGCGCCTTCCAGAGTAGGGTGTCGGAAGGAATAGCCGGTGGCCGCCAGCCGGCGGGGTTCCACTCGGGTGCTGGCGAGCAGCAAGGCGTCGGCCATCTCTCCAAAGGCCAAACGGGCCGCAAACGCCGGCATGGGGAACAAGGTGGGGCGTGAAAGCACCTTTCCCAAGGTCTTGGTGAACTCCAGGTTAGTGGCGGCATGGGGTGCGACCCCATTGACGGGACCGCTGAGCTCCGAGTGAGTCAGGGTGTGTTGGATGACCCCTACGGCATCGTCCAGAGAAATCCAACTCATGTATTGTTGACCATGACCGATCTTTCCGCCGCCGCCCAACCGAAAGGGCGGCAACATCTTGGCCAGGGCGCCGCCTCGGGGCGACAACACGATGCCGAAGCGCAGGTGGACGACCCGAATACCTCTCTCTGCCGCAGGGATGGAGGCTGCTTCCCAATCGCGGCAGACTTCTGATAGAAAGTCGTTGCCTGAAGGGCTGTCTTCGTTGAGGAGTTCTTCCCCGCGGTCTCCGTAATAGCCGATGGCCGAGGCGGCAACCAAGGTGGTGGGCGGTTGTCTGAGGCTTGCCAGACGCTCGCTCAGGAGTGCCGTTCCCCGGATACGGCTGTCACGGATTTCGGCTTTTTGTGCCGGCGTCCAGCGTCGGGCGGCGATATTTTCGCCCGCCAGGTGCACCGCTGCCTCCACGCCCTCGAGCGGACTACCCTCGAGCTCTCCGGCTTTGGGATCCCATGGAATCGTAGAATCCTCTGCCGGAAGCGCTGCCGACCGCCGACGCGCCAGCCTCGTCACTTGATGTCCAGCCGCTCTCAACGCCGGCAAAAGGGCCGAGCCGATCAGACCGCCGGAGCCCGAAACAAGGATCTTCATGGTATCCCCCCCTGATTTCTCAATGGACCGGTAACTTTGTCCCTGACCTCGTTCCTGCGTGCCGGTTGAGCTTGGAATCCTCAGCGCTCGCGCATGTCGGCGACCCAGGCCCGTCAACGCACCCCCATTGTAGCAGGCTGCGTGTCATTCCTGACCTCCTACCGCTGTGGCGCTCTCGGCGACCTGCGCGATGGCGTCCAACTTCTCGCGAATCTCGGGATCGATCCCGGATTTGGGAACATGCGCAGCCAGCTCGTAGAAATGGTTCTTGGCCATCAGATTGGGAAGGTCTAGCTTTGCGAAGTAGGCGCGAAACAGAGGATCCAGGAAGTCATCGCTGGCTTTGACGTCGGGGTTCCAGGGAGAGCCTTTATCGAGCGTCTTCAAGGCTGCTTCGACTTCTTTGATGGCCTCGCGCATGGCGTCCAGTCGCTTGTTGGCTTCAATCTTCGTGAACAAAGGGCCTTGCAAGGTGCCTGGTGTCGAGGCCCTCGCATAGTTTTCCAAAGTGGGCCGCGAGCACAGATAGTTCTCAACCTCTCGTCGCTTCCAGATCAGGCATTCGACCGGGGCGATATCGGGAGCGTCGGATTCGAGACGGTCGAAGAGCGCCACGCTTCGGAGTTTGGGAACAGCCTCCTTGAGGCCGTGATAGTGACGATTGACCGCTTGGGGCTGATTTCCCACGTAGTGCACAAACGGTCGTTCGAGCGCACGGATTGCCGCTTCGTGGCCGAGCCGGCGAGCAAAGGCCTGCAGTAGCGAAAGGTTGGTCGAACCCTCGAGGTAGAGCACCCAACCCGTCTGCTCCGCCTGGTAGTACTGCTCGAATCCGATATCCTTGAGCGCCTTGGAAACCTGACTTCCGCGATCGACCCGGTGCGGTTGCCCTACGAAAGCGACGACCAGGTCCTGGCCGGCGGCCTCGTTGAGGAGTACTTCGGAGTGGCTGGCGGCGATGATCTGGCTGCCATTTGTGCGGGCGACGTCGGTGAGCAAGCGGTAGATTTGGCGTTGGCGAAGGATCTCTAGGTGGGCATCCGGTTCATCCAGGAGGAGGACGGCGCCGGGATTCGCGTACAAGTAGGCCAGGAGCAGCAAAGTCTGCTGCAACCTCCGGCCCGATGACGAGAGATCCAGTTGGACCCCAAGTTCCCGATACGTCATCAGGATTTCGCCGCGCTCCGCCACGTAGCGCGGGGGATCCAGTTCGGAGCCGAAAAGACGCTGGATATGCGCCACGAGTTTCTTCCACAACTCGGGCTTATCTTCTTGGATTTTGTAGCAGAGGTTGCGCAGTACTTCGGCGGTGCGCCCCTCCCCAATGCGCACATTGATTGCTCCCTGATCGAGCCGTGTCTCTGTGGCGGTGAGCCCGGACATAGGGGGCAGGAAGGCAATCTGAGTTGTTCCGGCCTCCGCGGGGACCGGCATGCGCTCGGAGTTCTTTCCCGGCTCGCGTCGCAATGGCCGGCAATAGAGCGACTCCTCGTTGGCATAATCGAACTCCAGGCCACAGGTCCAGGACCTGTCCTCGGTCACGCCCTCGACCATGATATCGATTCGCACGTTGCTGGTCTGCTGCCGACCATCGACCTTGCGCACGTCCCGCACGTGGAGGCCATTCCACAAGAGATTTGCGTTCGGGGCGGGTAGGGCAATCAGGTCGCGGCGGTTGACGGTCACGCCCGGCCGCTTCTCCGGCATACTCTTTCCCAACCGCTTTTCGTTCCAGCGCTTGAGGCCAATATCCCAGAGGGCGAGAGCCTGCATGGCCGAGGTTTTTCCCGAATTGTTCGGGCCGACGAAGACCACGGGGTTTCCCAGTTCAATCTCGACCTTGTCGAAGCGCTTGAAGTTGCAGACGGTGAGCTTGGTCAACATCAGAAGCTACCTTCATGCTTCAAGGGATAGGTAAGGAGACGGGATTTTCGATGCCATCGCTGCTTGGAACCGACATCGTCGACAATAGCCTGGATCATCTGGTCGGGCACTGCGTTGGCCGCCGGCGTCATTCCTCCGGGTGTTCGGGCTTTGGATCGTCATGCGAGTGGATCCTGAACATCCAGGAAATCAAATCTCAGATAGTCTCGGTCATGGGTGTGCAGCGTATGACCCCTGTGAAGGCTCAGGAGCGCAGCGAGGTGGGCATCAGGCGCCAGGTTTCCGCGCACGGGCATCTCGTCCGTCGTGGCTCGATAGCTCTCCCAGAATCCGTCTTCTTCGGCGAGGCAGTAGGTGTTGGGTAGATTGAGCAGCGTCTCCACGTTGGCCATCGCCTCTTCCGGTGCTAGCGGCTCGTCGAAAATCGATGGATGCGTGGCAATCCGCAGGTAACCCATGATCGTCGGCCAAGTCAGATAGATCACCTCGCGCCGGCTCATGCAGGATTCCAGGAAGCGCTTGGCTTTCGCGTGGAGCGGACTGGAGGCATCCGACGCGTAGAGCAGAAGATTGACGTCGAGGGAATAGCTCATGTTCGCCCTGCCTGCAAGCAGGCATCCCCTGAGGTCATCGATCCAGGGTGTGGTGCACCGCCTCTTTATCGGAGAGGTTGATGCGAGCGCCCATTGGCTTTGTAATCCAGGCAGGAGGACGAGCCGCAGGTGCAGGAGCCGCGTCCTCCCTCAAGGCTTGCGCCAGGAGGTCGGACACGAGCCGCCCCATGGATTTGCCCTCTTTCTTCTTGAGCCGCTTCAGGTTTCGGAGGATCGAATCGTCGATATCGAGTGTCGTTCTCATGCTGGTGATGATCCAGGAGATATGCATCGGATGTCAAGTGATTCGATGTGCTGATGCAAGAATGGAGTCCCTGCTGCTCATCGCTTCGGGCAGCAGCTTCGCAATCCCATCCTGATCTCGATCGCCAGCATCTCCAACAACGTGTCTCGTCACCTGCCTGATCGATAGACGTCCCTTCAGCGCGCGGTTGGTCTTCCCCTCGTTGAGGAGCTTGCGGAGCCAGACCATGGTGGCGGGCGTGATATAGTACGAAGGTCTCTGATGCCCCGAATCTTCGATAACATCCATCAAGCGTTGCTTCCCGCCCTCCGTGAGACGCTGCAAGTGTCCGATCGCTCGGACTTCTGTGTGGGCTATTTCAATCTTCGCGGTTGGAAGGCCATCGACGATCGGGTCGAACGCTGGACGGGTGGCGCCGGCAGGCAGTGCCGGCTTCTGGTGGGTATGCAGCGGCTGCCGCAGGAGGATCTCCGTGCGGCCCTGGGTGTGGTTTCGCCGAGTCTCGATCGACTCGACAATCAGACGGCGCTGCGCCTCCGGAAGAAGCTCGCCGAGGAGTTCCGGAACCAACTGACCTTGGGTGCGCCCACCAATGCCGATGAGGTGGGGCTACAGCGTCTGGCCAGGCAATTGAAGGCCGGCAAGGTCGTCGTCAAGTTGTTCCTGCGCCATTCTCTTCACGCCAAGCTCTACCTGCTGTTCCGCGCCGACCCCGTCAACCCGGTCATCGGCTACCTGGGCAGCAGCAACCTCACGTTTCCCGGTCTCATGCAGCAGGGCGAGTTGAACGTGGACGTGCTGGACCACGACGCCGCTACGAAACTGGCGCAGTGGTTCGAAGATCGGTGGAACGACCGTTGGTGCGTCGATATCTCGAAAGAGCTCATTGAGCTCATTGACGAGAGTTGGGCGCGGGAGGCACTCATCCCGCCGCATCACATCTACATCAAGATTGCCTACCACCTGTCACAGGAAGCGCGGGCCGGCCTGACGGAATTTCGCATCCCCGGAGATTTCGGCAACAAACTGTTCGACTTCCAGGCGGCGGCGGTCAAGATCGCCGCCCACCATCTGAACCGGCGGGGCGGCGTCATCATCGGCGACGTGGTCGGACTGGGCAAGACCCTCATGGCGGCGGCCCTGGCGCGCGTGTTCGAGGACGACCACGGTCTGGAAACGCTGATCATTTGCCCGAAGAACCTGGTTCCGATGTGGGAGGATTACCGCGAGCAGTACCGGATGCGAGCTCGCGTGCTGTCGGTGAGCCGCGTCATTGGAGAACTGCCCCACATACGCCGCTATCGGCTGGTGCTCATCGACGAAAGCCACAATCTGAGAAACCGCGAGGGCAAACGCTACCGGGCTATCCAGGAATATATTCGGGAGAATGACAGCAAGTGCATTCTGCTGTCGGCGACGCCCTACAACAAAACCTATCTGGATCTGTCCAGCCAGCTTCGCCTCTTCGTGCCCGAGGACGAGGACCTGGGTATTCGCCCGGAGCGCCTGTTGCGGGAGATTGGCGAGACCACGTTCATCCGCCGACACCAGGCGCCGATTCGGTCCCTGGCCGCGTTCGAGAAATCCGAGCACTCCGATGACTGGCGGGAGTTGATGCGCCTGTATCTCGTGCGCCGGACTCGCAGTTTCATCCAGGAACATTATGCCGCGGCTGACCCGACCGAAGGCCGCAAATATCTGACGTTCGACGACGGCACGCGGTCCTATTTCCCCACTCGGGTTCCCAAGACGATCCGATTCGACATCGACGACCAGTACGCCCGGCTGTTCGCCGCCGACGTCGTTGACGCCATCAACAGTCTGGAACTCCCGCGCTATGGACTCGGCAACTACGTGGAAGAGTCGCCGCACACCCTGCCGACACCGACCGAGGCGAAGGTTCTGGCTGACCTGTCGCGCGCCGGCAAGCGTCTCATGGGATTCTGCCGAACCAACCTGTTCAAACGGCTTGAGAGCAGCGGGCACGCCTTCCTGCTGTCGGTCGAGCGGCACGTTCTGCGGAACTTCATTTTTCTCCATGCCATAGAAAACAACAAGCCGCTTCCCATCGGAACGGCGGACGCGGGGCTTCTGGATTCGCATTCCTTTGATGAAGATGCGGAGGAGACGACCGGCAACATCTTCGAAGGAGAGGACGACGATGGGGAAGAGGATGCCCGCGGGGCCGGGGCGCTGAGAACCGGCGAGGATTTCCGTAAGCGGGCCGCTGAACTCTACACGCTCTATGCCAACCGATTCACGAGAAGGTTTCGCTGGCTGGCGCCACATCATTTTGCTGATGCCCTCCGCAGGGACCTGACGAACGACGCCGCGACGCTGCTCAAGTTCCTGGTCCAGTTCGGTGAGTGGCAAGCGGCGAAAGATGCGAAGCTCCGTGCCTTGAAAAGTCTGCTCACGGATACACACCCGGACCGCAAGGTTCTGGTTTTTACACAATTCGCCGACACGGTGCGCTATCTGGAGAAAGAACTTAGGGTGCGGGGTGTGTCGCGGATGGAGGCCGTGACCGGGGACACGGTGAACCCAACGCAGTTGGCATGGCGCTTCAGCCCGAAGAGCAACGAGAAGCAGGACCGAGTCACGACCGGCGATGAACTCCGTGTCCTGATCGCCACCGACGTACTCAGCGAAGGGCAGAACCTCCAGGATTGCGCCATTGTGGTGAATTACGACCTGCCATGGGCCATTATCCGCCTGATTCAGCGAGCCGGCCGCGTGGACCGCATCGGGCAGCAGGCACGTGACATCCTGTGCTGCTCCTTTCTTCCAGCGGATGGAATCGAGCGTCTGATCAATCTTCGCGCACGTGTCCGAACGCGACTCCATGAAAATGCCGAGGTCGTCGGAACCGACGAAGCCTTTTTCGAGGATGAAGACGAGCGGGCCATTCTTGACCTTTACAACGAGAAGGCAGGCATCCTCGACGGCGACGACGAGACCGAGGTCGACCTGTCTTCCTATGCCTATCAGATCTGGAAGAACGCGACGGCCACCGACCCGTCCCTCAAGAAGAAGATCGAAGGCCTGCCGTCCGTCGTCCATTCCTCGAAGGCCTGTGCGCAGACGTCGGAGCGGCCGGAGGGTGTTCTGGTCTACATGCGCACGGCCCAGGGAAACGATGCCCTGGCATGGATGGACCGCGACGGCGGCAGCGTCACCGAGAGCCAATTCGAGATTCTGCGGGCTGCGGAGTGCCCGCCCGACACCCCGGCTCTGCCGCGTCACAAGACCCACCACGAGCTGGTCCTCAAGGCGGCGAAGCACGTCGCCCGCGAGGAAAAACAGGTTGGCGGCCAACTTGGCCGGCCCTCCGGGGCGCGGTTTCGCACCTACGAACGACTCAAAAGCCATGCCGAAAGTCTCAAGGGCACGCTGTTCGACACCGACGCGTTGCGCAAGGCGATTGACGACATCTATCGCTATCCCCTGCGTCAGGCCGCGGTGGATACGCTGAACCGTCAGTTGCGAAGCGGCGTCGCCGACGAGACCCTTGCCCAATTGGTCATCACGCTCAGAGACGACGATCGGCTCTGCGTCGTACACGGGGAGGACGAACTCCAGGAACTGCGCATTATCTGCTCCATGGGCTTGATTGGACACTGATGCGCCACGCCAGGCTTGATTTTGATGCCTTACCTAGATAAGCTTTTTGTAAGGAGAAACGCATGATCGTCAAGATTACGTCAAAGCGACAAGTCACCTTCCCCGCGCATGTGCTGGAGGCTTTGGGCGTTGAACCCGGCGACCAACTGGAACTGGAAGAAAGCCCCGGCGGCTTCATCCTTCGACCCCGGCGCATTGATTCGTCCTTCATCCCGCCCCTACGGGACAAGATCGATCCCAACGTTGAGCCGGTTGACATGGAGACGTTCCGGAGTCAGCCCTATGACCCGTCGCTACGGGATTGATACCTCCGTGCTTGTGCGGCTGCTGACCGGCAACCCTCCCGACACGTTCTCGTATTGCGAAAGAAAACTGAGGACGTTGGCGAAGAGCGGGGCAAAGGTTTTTGCCTCGAACCAAGTCATTGGGGAAGCCTACGTCACGGCCCAGCATCATTATGGCGTGTCCAAAACCGATGCCTGCGCCGGCCTGCTCGTCGTGCTACGCAGCGGACTGGTTGCGCCATTGAACGGGAGAGCCGTTTTCACCGCCCTGGAGGCTTCCGACAGCCCCGGCCTCTTCGACCGCCTCATCGCTGAAGATTACCGCCGCGCCGGCCTGCAAATGCTGACCCTGGATCAAAAGATGGCCGCCCTGCCCGACGTACAGCGTCTGTAGGCCACGGATAAAAACCGACAACCAATCCAAGACGTTCCGAATGGCGACAACCCTCGACAGAACTAAAATCAAACAACATCTGGAGCGCTTCGACCTCCGCTCGTTGTTCATCGAGGAGCTTGGCTGGGACCACGGCGGAACGAATACCCAAGCCACTGTGGCAGGCAGTACGTTTGCTCTCGAAGCCATTGCCCACAAGCGCGGCATGGTCGCCTACCAGTATGTCGCAGATTCGGACGATGCCTTCCCCGACCATCCTACCCGTCAGAAGATCGAGAGAGCCGTCGCCAGGACCGTCCGCGAACACCTCATCGTCTACGCCTCCCACGACCGCGGCGCGCTGTACTGGCAATGGGTGAAACGCGAGCCGGGACGCCCGGACCGGTCTCGCCAGCATATCTATCACCAGAGTCAGCCCGGCGAAGCCCTGATCCAGAAGTTGGAGCAGATTACCTTCACGCTGGATGAGGAAGACGACCTCACTATTGTCGACGTTGCGACCCGGGTGCGCGCGGCCTTCGACGTGGAAAAGGTCACCAGGCGGTTCTACGACCGTTTCAAAAAAGAGCGCGACGCTTTTCAGGAATTCATCGAAGGCATCGGGAACCTCGCCGATCGGGAATGGTACGCCTCGCTGATGCTGAACCGGATGATGTTCATCTACTTCATCCAGAAGCGGGGATTCCTCGATAGCGATACGGACTATCTTCGCAACCGCCTGGAAAGAGTGCGGCGGCAGCGGGGAAGCGGCCAGTTTCTCAGCTTCTACCGGCTGTTCCTCCTGAAGTTGTTTCACCAGGGGTTGGGCCAGCCCGAGGCCGACCGGTCCCCGGAACTGACGGCGTTGCTCGGCCGGGTCCCCTATCTCAACGGCGGCTTGTTCGACGTGCACGATCTGGAGCGAGACAACCCAAACATACGCATCCCCGACAAAGCCTTCGAGAAAATCTTCACCTTCTTCGATGCCTACCAGTGGCACCTCGACGACCGCCCGCTTCGCCGGGACAACGAGATCAACCCCGACGTGCTCGGCTACATCTTCGAGAAGTACATCAACCAGAAGCAGATGGGGGCCTATTACACCAAGGAGGACATCACCGGCTACATCAGCCGCAACACCGCCGTCCCCTTCCTGTTCGACCGGGCGAAAAAGGAGTGTTCCATCGCCTTCAAGCCCGGCGGTGGGGTGTGGCGACTGCTGTCGGACGACCCGGACCGGTACTTTTACGAAGCCGTCCGCCACGGTGTTACCTGTGACGTTCATCAACGGGAAGATCTTGCCGAAAAGCGTGAGCTTCCGCCCGAGATCGCCGCCGGTCTGGACGACGTTTCAAAACGCGGCGCTTGGAACACATCCGCCCCACGCGAATATGCCCTGCCGACCGAGACTTGGCGGGAGCACGTCGCCCGCCGCCAACGCTACGAAGAAATCCGCGCCAAGCTCGCCGCCGGCGAGGTCGCGTCCATCAACGACCTCATCACCTACAACCTGGACATCGAAAAGTTCGCCCAGGACGTGATTGCCGGCAGCGAAGGCCCGGAACTGGTCCGCGCCTTCTGGAAGGCCATCAACAAAGTCTCCATCCTCGACCCTACCTGCGGCTCTGGCGCCTTCCTGTTCGCGGCGCTCAACATCCTGGAACCCATTTATGTCGCCTGCCTGGAGGCCATGCGCGGCTTCCTCGACGACCTGGAGTGCTCCAGGCGCAAGCACCGCCCGGAGAAACTGAGCGATTTTCGCAAGGTGCTGAAACAGGTCGCCGAGCACGCCAGCGAACGCTACTTCATCCTCAAGTCCATCATCGTCGACAACCTCTACGGCGTGGACATCATGGAAGAAGCGGTGGAGATCTGCAAACTGCGCCTGTTCCTGAAACTCGTTGCTCAACTGGAAGGCTACGATCAGATCGAGCCGCTGCCCGACATCGACTTCAACGTCCGCGCCGGCAACACCCTGGTCGGCTTCACTTCGCTCAAGGAAATACAGGATGCGTTTGTCGCTACCCCGGATGGCCAGCGAAGAATGCTCTATGCTGAAGACGAGGCCAAGCTGAAACGGATCGAAGAAGATGCCGAAATCACCGACCGGGCTTTCCGCCAATTCCGCGCAATGCAAACCGAGCACGGCATGGACGCCAGCGCCTTCGCCGATACCAAGTTGGAATTAAGAAAACGGCTCGACGATCTGCGTGACGAACTGGACCGGTATCTGGCCGGCGAGTACGGCGTCAAGACCGATGACGAAGGGGCATACCGAAAATGGCGTAAGAGCCACCAGCCGTTTCACTGGTTCGTCGAGTTCTATGGGATCATGCACCGTGGCGGGTTCGAGGGGGTCATCGGGAATCCCCCGTATATCGAGTATTCCAAGGTCAAGTCAGTCTATGAAGTAAACGGTTTAGAGACAAAGAGATGTGGAAACATTTACGCCCTTTGCACCGAGCGAGTACTGAGACTACTTCATTCATGTTCCAGGTTTAGTCTTATAGTACCCCTCAGTGTACAAACAACGACCAGAATGAGCCATCTGCAACGGCTTCTCTCAGAAGAAAGTCGACTTATACATTTAAGCACTTTTGATGTCTATCCGTGTAAGTTATTCGATGGCGCAAAACAAAGACTTTGCATTATGACTGCGTCGGAACGCGCTAAAGCCCCTGTATTTTGGACAACCCGTTATAATCGCTGGAAGCCGAAAGAAAGAAGCACTTTATTTTCGAATCTCTGCTTTCAAAGGTCTTACCTGGATCAACCGCACAGTTCGATTCCGAAACTCGGTGACGAAGTCTCTAGTGGGCTCCTGAATAAACTCTATGGATTTGAGCCAGTATCCTATAAACAACGTCTAGATACTCCGTCATTCTACGTTCATCGTATTCCATACAATTACATCAAGGCTTTCAATTTCATCCCCTATTTTCGAAACACAAATAACGGACAGAAAAAGTCTGACGACTATAAACCATATCAATTGCAAGTGCCGCAATACAGTGAGGTTGTATTAGCGATACTCAATTCGAATATATTTTTCTGGTGGTGGTACTTATTATTTGAAGGATATCACTGTGGTCGTCACGAAATTTTCTCTTTCCCGATTGGAATCGGGAAAATGGCAGTGAAGATTCATGACCTCCTTAATTTCCAAGCGACACAGTTAATGGAAGATTACAAACGACATCGCAAACGAAAGAACGCCACGTACAAGACAACCGGCAAGGTCGAATATGATGAATTCTATCCAAAGAAATCCAAAAAAATTATCGATCAGATCGATCAGATTCTTGCCCGGCACTACGGGCTGTCTGATGTCGAGTTGGATTACGTGATCAATTTTGACGCCAAGTACCGTTTCTCGAACAGTGCTGAGCGAAGTCCAACCTTGGATAGCGAAAACCAACCAAGTTAGGAGGAGTGGGAAGATGTCGAAGAAAGACTCTGTTGCAGTTGCAGCGCAATTCTTTGTCTCTCGGGCACCAAGACCTGTAATCCTAGAAGTGGAGGTGGCAGCCTCCAAGATCGATGGTTTCGTTAAAGAATACAATAATTGGACCGGCGAGGATCAAGATTGGTCCAACATTTCTGCCGACGGCCATGCCCTTGACATGGAAGCGCGTAAATGGGGAGTAGAAGCTAGAATCTATTTCGGCGGAGATTCCGTTGTCGAGAATCAAATGCGACGATACGGGTGCACAATAGGGAGCGGTGACATTCGTGTGCCTGGGCATCGAAGGGTAAACAACAAACAGTTGTTCAAAGAATTGGTTTCGGTGCATGGATTTCGAATCGGATATAATTATTAGACATCCCCGTGGCCCGCTACCGGGATAGGCGGCATGGTTCACCTTGGCATCGCACCACGGCTTCACGGACGAGGAGTTGGATTTCATCATCAACTACGACATCAAATACCGCATGGGGCGGGAGGGGTAAGAACGAAGATGCGCAAAGAAAGTCAGAATCGAGCACGGCTGTTGGCCAGTATGATAAGCCACGGTGCGACACAGGTTGAGATAGGTGAACTTTTCAAGGAGGCGCAAGTAATTTGGCAGATCAAACCTGATGAAGAAGTCTCTGAGACATGTGTTCAGTTGGAAGAGTTCACTGCCAGTGCTGCGCGAAATGCCCAAAGCGCTCTCCAAGTGATAGATCGCATGGGTGGTTCGGCCAACCTTCAGGACCGTGATCTGCTAACTGCGTTGAAGAAGTACGTAGAAGATGTGTGCGAGGCTATCAAGATCGTTGACAATAGCCTTAAGGATAACGGTTCGAGCCTTGAGGCGTTACTTTTTGAAATACCAAACGAAACCTTGGACGATGAAGCATCGCGGCGCAATCTGATAGGCCGGCGCGATGTTATAGCTCATAAGTTATTAACTGTCGACGACGACAGAGTTTACAAGGAAGCGGTGCGTGATTTCGGCTCCTTGCATCAGTTACTGTCAAAGGTTTACTTTGTTCCTGTTAAGACTGACTGGACATCTGGTGACGGTTTCTCTCCCCTGGTTAAGACACACGCTGTGAGAAATCTCGCACCCTCAGGATATGGCCAGACTCCTCACATAGGTGAATCTCTCATATTTATCTGTGAAGATAAAGTAGAGGGATTTATGGCGTTTAGGTTAGGACGTACAGATGATAACAAATTCTTGGTAGGCGCATCCCATGCCCCACGCAGCATCCATATATCAGTGTATGGGATAAAAGTACACAATGAAGTGCGGGGGGCGGGCGGTGTGAGGGAGTATGCCAAAGGTTAGGGACGCTATCCGTTTAGTGGAGCGGGACGGCTGGCGGCTGGCTCGGACCCGGGGCAGTCACCGCCAGTACCGTCATCCCAATAAGGCAGGAACTGTTACGATAGCAGGTAGAATGAGTAAAGACCTAGCGCCCAAGACTTGGGACAGTATCCTCAAACAAGCAGGGTTGGACAGGAGGGACTTGCCATGAGATACGCCGTAATCATAGAGAAGACGGGCAACGGATATTCGGCATATGTTCCCGACTTGCCCGGTTGTGTAGCCGCCGGGGACTCAAGTGAGGAGGTGGAGTCGCTGATCCGCGAAGCAATCACCCTCCATTTGGAGTCCCTACGGGAACACGGTGACTCAATCCCTGAGCCTCAAACGCCCGCCGCACTGGTAGAGGTGTAGCCATGCCTGTGGGGCGGAGGCGATAAAACTGAAATACGCCGTCGTCATCGAGAAGGGGCCAACCAGCTATGGATCCCATCTGCCGGACCTGCCCGAGTGCGTAGCCGCTGCAGAAACCAAATGGGAGTCCAACGAAGTGGTGGGCGTGGAAATGCTCTATCTCTCGAAACGCTCCTCCCATCTGAATCTCTCCGCTCTGGAATTCGAGACGGTTTAACTACCGAGAAGTTGGATTTCATCACCAACGGCGACATCGGGTACCGCATGGGCCGGGATGACTTTGATCGGGAGAACAAAGACTGATGGCAATGGAAAAGAAAACCGTCTACATTGAGACATCGGTCCTGTCCTATCTCACTGCTCGTCCTACGGGCGACTTGCTGGCGGCAGCTTGGCAAAAGATCACCGTTGACTGGTGGGATACACAGAGAAGCCGATTCGACCTCTATATGTCCGATGTCACGATTGAAGAAACTGGAAAGGATAACCCCGAGGCGGGGGCGCGGCGTCTTGAGGCCTTATCCGGTATTCCCATACTGCCGATCACGGAGGCCGTAGCTGGGTTGTCCAAAGCGCTTCTTCAAGGAAAAGCGCTGCCGGTCAAAGCCCTGAACGATGCCCTTCATATCGCCGTATCCGCCGTGCATGGCGTCGACTATCTGCTGACTTGGAACTGCCGGCATCTCGACAACGCCGAGACAAAACCCCTCGTGCGAAACGTTTGCGCTATGCACGAGCATCGCAGTCCCGAAATCTGCACTCCTCAAGAACTTATGGGAGGATTTGAAGATGTCTGACGAAATTATTGAAGAGCTGCGGCGGGTCAAAGGCAGCATCGCTCAGGAACATGGCTATGATATTGAGTCGTTCGTTGCCCATCTCCAAAGCAAGAGACGAGCGGAAGGCCAGCAAGTCGTGGACCTGCGCGCCATGAGAAAGATGGGTATCGGAAAGGCAAAGCAAGGTCCTGTCCGCCACAGACCCGTAGGTCGGATTAGCGGAGCATAATCCGACGGGGGCGGAGGTGCTGCGAGGATGTCGGGTTACGCCTTCGGTTAACCCGACCTGCGAGCTACGACATCAAGTACCGCATGGGCCCTGAGCAATCTGAGCGGTGATGAAGCGTGACCACGTGCCATCTGAATCGGGAAAGCTGGAATTCACCAAGCACGCGGTTCATGCAATGGCGGAACGAAATATCCCCGTGGAGTGGGTCGAGCAGGCGGTGGCTGAACCGGCGTTACCGCACGCTTGATCTGAACACCCCCGAGGTGGAACGCTTTTTTTGCCCCATCCCGGAAAATGGTGACCAGGTGCTACGCGTGGCCGTGAACACCCGCATTGCACCTTGGCGGGTGGTAAGCGTATTCTTTCACCGAAACGTGAAAGGAAAATTATGAAACTGCATGTCGACAAGGAAGCTGAGGCGCTCTGCCTGCGCCTCGACGACTCCGCCATCGTCGAGTCCGAAGAGGTCTCGCCGGGAGTGGTGCTCGATGACAAAGCCTCGAGCGAAGTGGTGGGCGTGGAGATGCTCCATTTCTCGAAACGCTCTTCCAATCGGATCTCTCTGTCCTGGAATTCGAGATGGCTTAACCGCCGAAACACCCATTCACTTGCCTCGAATGGTAGAAACATGGACGAACAGGATAGTTTTGGTTTTTTTTATCCTGTCCATCCTGTGCATCCATGTAAATGTCAGTAAAGCCGGACGCTATGGAGCCTGAGAACCGAACGCTTTTAAGGCCCGGCGCTTCCGGTTATCCGGTGGTGTTACGACGTTGTTCGGACGGTGGGTCCCCGCCTGTCGTCACAACACGGGGCAGCCTCGACGCACTCGATGGAACGCTGATTGGCTTCTTCTGCTCGGTGCGTTGCCCGGGCGATATTGTCCTCAAGACTTACGGCCTCGCGCGAGAGCTTCGCAACGCGGACGTGACGCTGATCGGCGGGTTCCAGTCCCCGATGGAAAAAGAGTTTCTGGACTTGCTGCTACGGGGTTCGGCCTCGGCCGTTGTCTGTCCGGCGCGAGGACTCGGCAACATGCGAATTCCGAGAAGCTGGAAAAACCCGTTGGCCAAAGGCCGTTTGCTGCTCCTGTCCTTCTTCGGAGACAACGTCCGCCGCCCGACCGCAACCACGGCAGCCGGACGCAACGCCTATGTCGCCGCCCTTGCAGGCCGCCTCCTCGTCGCCCACGCCGAACCAGGCGGCAAGACCGAAATGCTGTGCAGGGACGCACTGGCCCAAGGCAAGCCCCTGTTTATCCTGGACTCACCGGACAACGCCCACTTTATAGAACTTGGCGTCATCCCCATCCCGGCTGACAATCCAGCGTCGCTAATAGCGGACTCGTTTGACCATGTCGGATAAGGCTTTGTTGGATTACATGCCCCAGCCGCCTTTGCCTCAAATCTGTGAATCTGTTCACCATCCAACACACCCGCGCTCGGCCTGACATGGACCCTGGTGCAAACAATGGGAACAAGTAAGATCGACGCGGCAATGCAGAGCCCATCGCCGACTTCGTGTCCGGGATCATCTTCTCCAACGTCTCCGTGCTGGGTGTGGAGGCGCCATTCATCGTCGTCTGGCTGGTCGTGAGCGGGGTGTTCTTCAGGGTCCGTCTGTGCTTCGTCAACATCCTCGGCTTTGCCCAAGCGATCCGCGTCCTGTCGGTTCGCTGCAAGGCGCCAGGCGGTCCGGGGGAAATCTCCCCGTTTCAGGCGCCCACCACGGCAATGTCGGGGACCGTGGGCATCGGCAACATCGCCGGCGTCGCGGTGTCGGCGGTCGTCGGGCTGGACCGGGGTCCCATAGTCCGATTGGCCTGCCGAGAGCGTTCCCCGAGGCGTAACCTTATATCGTATCCTTTTATTCGTCGAACCAAGAGGTTAACATTAGCCGATGGCCGAGGACCATCAGGTCCTGTCTGGCTTGAGCGAAGCCGGGGCGTCTCGACAGGTGAGGCGCCCTGGCAGGCTATTGAACGGACCTTGAATCAAGACCCGTGGCCGTGAGCTGAGGGAACGCATGGGCTATCGCGACATTCTGAAGAAAATCCGACTCGCCTTTCCCCAACCGGTATCCGACCCGATCCATGACTCCTATTTCGTTCACTGCATCATGCGCGCTCTGGATCAGGTGGATGGGCTGAAGACCCAGTTGCCGATCCTGGGTTCCATCGTTCCCGGTGATTTCGAGAAGGCGAGGAATGCGACGTTACCGGCTGAGATGTCTTCGGTTGGGGCGGTGACGTCCGACCTTGTGAGCTACCTCCGAGGCATGACCATCTTCGGTCATCCGCGCACGCAACAAAACGTCGTTCCTCCACCCACCATTCCCAGCCTGATTGGCGTGTTGCTCTCTTCTTTGCACAACTCCAATATCGCCTGGGACGAATACAGCCGCCTGGTCGCATTGGCTGAAGCCGAGGCGGTCGGCATCACGGCGCAATTGGTCGGGTATGATCCGGAACAGGCAAGTGGCGTGTTTACCTTTGGTGGGACCGGAACCTCGCTCTACGGGGTGAAGATCGGATTGGAAAAGGCCTGTCCCCAGGCCATGCAAAAGGGCGTGTCTGGAGACGTGGTCGTATTCGTTTCGGATGCCGGGCACTACTGCGCCAACAACGTTGTCGGCTGGCTGGGAATTGGCGCGGACAGCCTGATCACGATTCCAACAACACCCGAAAACGAAATGGATCTCGCTCAGCTCGATCAAGGTGTTCGAACGGTGTTGGCGAGTGGCAAGAAGGTCGCCGCCATTATTGCGACCTTAGGGACCACCGATGCGTTCGGATTGGACGACTTGCAAGGGGTCGTGGCTTTGCGAGACGCCTGGGTGGACGAATTCAAGCTCGACTACCGTCCACACGTTCACGCCGACGCGGTCATCGGGTGGGCCTGGTCCGTGTTCAACGACTACGATTTCGAGAGCAATCCACTGGGTTTTCGACCACGAACCCTCCGGGCCCTGGCAGGAGCCTGTCGGCGCATACGTCATCTATCGCTGGCCGACTCCATCGGCGTCGACTTTCACAAGACCGGTTTTGCTCCCTACGTTTCCAGCCTCGTCCTGGTCAAGGATCGCCAGGACTTGCGCTTGGTAGCGCGACGCCCGGAACAGATGCCCTATCTCTATCATTTCGGGGAACATCGACCCGGCACATTCACGCTGGAGACATCCCGAGCGGGGACCGGACCCCTGGCGGCGCTCGGCAATTTCCGATTGTTCGGAAAGCAGGGATTGCAGGTGATCCTCGGGCACGTCGTGGAGATGACCCAGTTGCTCCGGGAGCATCTTGAGGGGCACGAAGGGACGACCGTGCTGAACCGGGAGAATTTCGGGACCGTAACGCTGTTCCGGGTCTATCCTTCCGGGGTCGATACCTTCGCCATCAAGCGCCAGGAATTGAATGATCCTGCCTATCGGGAGGTCTTGCTGTCTTATAATGACTATAACCGGGAAATTTTCCGTTACGTGCACTCGGAGCCCATGGCGGGACGCGGCGTCGTCATTTCCTCCACCGACTGCTACCGACACACCGGATACCGGGAACCCGTCTTCGCGCTGAAGTCATACATCCTGTCGCCGTTTATCGATGAACGCGACGTCGAAGTCGTCGTTTTAAAAGTCCTGGAAGCCAGGGAGAAGATGGCCTGAAGTCTTTCGCTGATGAATATCGAGAAGGAGGCGCCAACCCCTGTCGACATCGAAACGGATGTTGGCGGTTGCCTTGGTGGCTATGAACTGGATCATTACGCCTCTTTACCACGATGGGTCGGACCATTATCCGGTGTGGGCCGTCGTGAACGGGTTCATGGCATTTGCGGTGGCGCTGATCGTGAATTACTCGCGCCAATGTGCGCTCCCGGACCGAGGCGCCGACGGAGCGATTACCCGCGAGTACCTAGAGGTCAACTTGGCGTTCTACGGCTCGATCCTGCTGGCCGCATTTTTCTACTCGAACTGGTTCTCCACCTTCGACACCAGCAGGGTGGCCAACGTGGCCAAGCAGGCTCACGACCTCTGATGGCCGTTCATCGACGCATTGTTCATGCTGGTCGTCGGAACAACCGGCTGCCGTCTGTGGCGCGACGCGTCGAAACCAAGTGCCTGACATCCCATAGCGACTGGTTGTTCAGGGAGCGCCGGGCCGTCCGGGGTCTGCATGCCTGAGGCGTTCTCGCGGGGGCGGGCCGCGTCCGCAGACAAAAAGAGAAACTGGGACCACCTTTGCGGTCGTTGCGGCTCTGACGGGTTGCATCTCTCACACAGTTGAAAACTTCCCTATCATTCGGTGAGACTTACGGCTCCATGATAGGCTCTGGTTGCCGAGTGAGCAGGTCGAACCCTGATCATCAAGGGGGGTCCTCTTCGAAACCGGGCCATGGGTGGCCCCGCTCCGTCTTGCTTGGACCGGCAACATTCCGGGGCCTGGCGGCAGTCTCTCCGGGAGGTTATGGAACCCGCCCCATGAAACCTCGTCAGTTCGTGCCCATACCGGGACGGCAATTAGGGACTCTGTTGGGCTTGCTCAGCCTGTGTCTGGTTCTTTGGATTCTAACCCCCTACTTCTTAACCCTCTCGAACCTGCTCAACATCGTGGAGCAGTCTTCGGTCATCGCCATTATCGCGGCGGGCATGACCTTCGTCATCATCACGGCCGGAATCGATCTCTCGGTGGGTTCCGTCCTGGCCTTGTCCGGCGTGGTGATGGCCAGTTTGCTGCAGGCTGACCTCCCGCTCCCTCTGGCCATTGCCGCCAGCTTGGGTAGCGGCTTCCTCTGCGGCATGCTCAATGGCGTCCTGATTACCCGAGGCCGGCTCCCTCCCTTTATTGCAACCCTGGGCATGATGAGCGTGGCGCGGGGGGCGGCTCTTCTGGTGACTCAAGGGCGCCCGATCTCGGGTTTTTCGGAGCCCTTTCGACAACTGGCCTCCGGGGAAATGCTTTACGTCCCGGTCCCCGTCCTCATCATGCTCATCGTCTACCTTGTTTCTCACATTCTCCTGGCCAAGACCAGCTTTGGTCGGCATGTTTACGCCATTGGCGGCAACGAAGAGGCCGCCGTGTTGTCCGGTGTCGAGGTCAGGAAGCTCAAAACCCTGGTCTATGGCCTCTGTGGAATGCTCAGTGGTTTGGCAGCCACGATATTGACGGCGCGTTTGAACTCGGCGCAACCGATCGCCGGCATCATGTACGAGCTGGATGCCATTGCCGCCACCGTGATCGGAGGAACAAGCTTGATGGGTGGCGAGGGAACGGTTTTCGGAACCTTGGTGGGAGCCCTGATTATGGGGGTGCTGCGCAACGGCCTGAATCTTCTCGACGTCTCCTCTTTTGTTCAGCAAATCGTCATTGGCTCGGTGATCATTCTTGCCGTGCTGGTAGACATGATCTTGAAAAATCGGAACGCTTAGACTGAGTTGCGCTTGCCGTTGCACTTCGAACCGTTTTCTTCACAGGTCCGGCCTGCTGCCGGCCGGGACCGGACTGAAAATCAAGGTGGATTGTGGCTATGGAGAAACCTACTGATCCGAGATTCCTCATCACGCTCGTCACAGTCTTCATCAGCGTGGCCTTGCTGAGTTGCGGACGGGAAGCCGGGCCATCCGCCGATAACCCCATCGTTGCTCTGGTGATGAAGACGCTCAATCACCCCTACTTTCTCGATATGCAGCGGGGCGCCAAGGAAGCCGCCCGGGACTTGGACGTCCGATTGGTGGTGCAGGCCGCCGAGCGTGAAATCGACGTGGAAAAACAGATGCAAATCGTTGAAAACCTGATTCAGAGAAAGGTTTCGGCGCTCTGCATCGCCCCCAGCGGCTCCAGGGAGATCGTGCCGGTCATTGTCAAAGCCAATCGGGCGGGAATCCCGGTCTTGATCGTGGACACTCGTGTAGACGGGGAGGCGCTGCGAGAGGCCGGCGGCCAGGTGGCGGGGTTTGTTGGGGCTGACAACTTGCGAGGAGGCCGAATGGCCGCCGAGTACTTGGTGAAACAGTTGAATGGAGAGGGAAAGGTGGCCATTCTGGAGGGAATTCCGGGACATGAAACCGGCGACTCTCGCCTCAAGGGCTTCCATCAGGTCATCAAAAATCATCCGGGGATACAGGTGTTGTCTTCTCAGACGGCCAATTGGGAGCGAGCCCAAGGTTATTCCGTTTTTCAGAATATGCTTCAGGCACGACCCGACATCGAGGCGCTTTTCTCTTGCAGTGACATGATGGCCCTGGGCGCCATCGAAGCCATTGCGGAAGCGGGTAGGGCGGGGACCATCAGGGTGGTGGGCTTCGACGCCTCAGATGAAGCCCGGGAGGCGGTCAGGCAAGGGAAGATGATGGCCACCGTGGCCCAGTTTCCTTTCGACATGGGAAAGAGAGTAGTGGAGAACGCCGTCGAGGTCCTCAAGGGCAATCCGATTCAGAAAGACGTCGAAGTACCCATTCAACTGATCACCCGGGAGGTATTGACAGCAGATGATACCAGCGGGTCCTAGACATCTTCCGCTGATTGATCACGGCTTGGCGTTGCTGGCTTCCAGAGCCGGCGACGTCGGGAGCGGTTTGCATAGTGTCCATGACCTCCTGCAAGCCCTTTCTCCTAGACAGTTCGGGGCTTTTTCACTAACATGCGGTTTGCTTTGGAAGTACGAATTTCTCAGGTCTCGGGCTCCGTGCAATCCGGATCCGCGAACCCCGCCAGGTTCGGAAGAAAGCAACGGTAGTGGACCCCCGGATGTGCTGCGGAAAACCCGGGGCCTGGCCAGTTCGTGGTTATTTCCGCACCAACAGTTCACTTTCCTGACGTCCCACCTGTGGTTCTTACTTCCCTGCTTGGAGTGGATTTCGGCAAATTGCCGGAATCAGAATGTTGAGGGATCCGTACGGGTGAGATCTGTTGCCAAAAGGCGTCGGGTTTCAACGGGCGCAATGGAAAGAGCGGGATACAGGTCGAAAGGTTTTCGGACAGGTTCATGAGTTATCAAGTTCTTGCTCGTAAATGGCGGCCGCAAACCTTTGGAGAGGTGGTGGGTCAAGGAGCGGCTGCGGAGACTTTGAAGAACGCCATCTCACAAAACCGCATCGCCCATGCCTACTTGTTTGCCGGGGCTCGGGGAGTGGGAAAGACGACGACGGCCCGAATTCTGGCCAAAGCGTTGAACTGCCAGGGAGGCCCTAGCGTCAATCCTTGTAACGAATGCGCCTCTTGTCGAGAAGTGACTTCGGGGCAATCGATTGATGTGCTCGAGATCGACGCGGCCTCCAACCGTGGCATCGATGAAATCCGTGAGTTACGGGAGAGCGTCCGATACGCGGCGGCACGGGACCGCTACAAGGTCTTTATCATCGATGAAGTCCACATGCTCACCACCGAGGCGTTCAACGCGCTTCTGAAAACCCTGGAAGAGCCTCCCCCGCACGTTGTTTTTATTTTGGCGACGACCGAGCTTCACAAGGTGCCCGGCACCATTCTCTCCCGTTGCCAGCACTTCAATTTTCGCGCCATCAGCTACCGCGAGATTCTGCAAAGACTGGCTTTCATTGCTTCGCAGGAACAGGTCCAAATCGGGGAACGCGCCCTGAGTGCTATTGCGCGTGCGTCCGAGGGAAGCCTGCGCGACGCCCAGTCTCTGCTGGACCAGGTGATCTCGCTCTGCGGTCAGGAGGTGGATGATGAGCAGGTCCGTGACCTGCTGGGAATCATTCCCCAGCAGTTGCTGGAAGGGTTCACAGATGCCGTTATTGCCCGCGACTCCAAACAGATTCTGTTGCTGGTTGACCGACTCATGACCCGTGGAAAGAGTCCGCAGCAACTGGTTCGCGAGTTGCTGGGCCATTTTCGAAACCTGCTGGTGGTCAAGATTGCCGGGAAGGATTCCCAATTGGTTGCGGCTCCGGCCGATGATATGGAACGCTTGGAAGCATTCAGCACAAAGTTATCCGAGGAAGACCTCACCCGGTTTTTCCAGATTCTGGTGGCGACGGATGGAGAGCTTCGTTGGTCGTCTCATCCCAGACTTCATTTGGAGATGGGGCTGATACGGATTGTGCAGGCCAAGCGCCTTGTGGCCATGGAGGAGTTGCTGGCAGCTTTTTCCGGGAATACGAATGCCGAACCCGCCCGGCCATCGGCGACGGCCAGTGGCTCGCCCCGGACCAGCCTGAATTACCCTTCAGCCCCGCAGGCCCCGAGAAAGTCCATTCTGCGCGAGACAACGACAGAAGTGGATCGAATCAAGCGGGCCCTGGCGGAAAAATCTCCGATGATGGCTTCAATGATCGAACAAGCCCTGGACTTGACTGTTGCCGGAGACAAACTCAAGATCCGCTTTGCCGGCAGTCATCGCGGTTACCACGATATGCTGCAGGGGTCTGAAAACCTGGAGGTCATGGAGAGAGTGAGCTCGAAGCTCGTCGGTCGGCCGCTCCGTGTATCTCTGACGATGGCGGAAGCCGTTATGTCTCCACCAGAGGTCCAACACCCCCCGGAAGATGAGTCGGAAGGTCCGATCTCAGAGAGCGTTCGCAGAGACGAGAGAGTCAAGCGTTTTCTGGAGGTGTTTCAGGGGGACATCACCGACGTCCGGAAGCTGACTTAGAACCCATCGATGAGTTGGCCCTGACGGGATTGGGAAAATCTTCATCCCGTTCGTCGAGGCGCCGGTGGTCGGGCCCTTTTTCAATTTGGCGTCTCAGGCAGTTATCTCGAACCCCGCAGCAGGGAGGTCCTAATGAAAAACATGCAGCAGATCTTGAAGCAGGCGAAGCAAATGCAGGAGCAGATGCAAAAGCAGATGGCCGCCCTGTCGGTTGAGGGTACTGCGGGAGGCGGTATGGTGCTCATCAAGATGAATGGACTCAAGCAGGTGCTGGAAGTGAAGATCGAGCCGGATGCCGTCAGCTCGGGAGATGTGGAGATGTTGCAGGACTTGGTGGTGGCCGCCTTTAATGAGGCTGCCCGAAAGGTGGATGAGGCCATGGCTGGTCAGATTGGAGGCTTAACCGGAGGTCTGAGGATCCCGGGTTTGCTGTAGCCAGGGATGGATGCCCGGCAGCATTTCCTTTTTGGACAGCGCCTCGAGCGCCCAACCCCAGGGAGATCCGTCGATTGGCCCCGGGCCTCTCGCCTGATCCGTCCCACTCCTGTCCGTAGCTTGGTGTTCGGTCAACATGCGTGACTATGCTCCACCCGTCGAGCGTCTGATAGCAGAGCTCAAGAAGCTGCCCGGCATCGGTTCGAAATCAGCGCAGCGCCTGGCCTTCCATATTGTACGGTCATCCCTTGGCGAAGCCGAAAAACTGGCGGAGGCCATTGCCAGTGTCAAAGAATCTATTCATTATTGTTCGGTCTGCTACAACCTCACCGATGTCGATCCCTGCCGTTACTGCGCGGACCCCCTCCGCGATCGCAGCTTGATTTGTGTCCTGGAAGAACCCCACAATCTCATTGCCGTCGAAAAGACCCGAGAATACCGGGGACTTTACCATGTGCTCCTCGGGGTGCTTTCCCCACTCGATGGCATTGGTCCCGACGAGTTGAAGATCAAGGGTCTGCTCGAACGCTTGAAGGACGAACAAGTCGAGGAAGTGATTGTGGCCACCAATCCCAGCGTGGAGGGTGAGGCCACGGCGCTCTACCTGTCCAAGTTGATAAAGCCTCTACAGGTTCGAGTGACTCGGATCGCCATGGGAGTGCCGGTAGGTGGAGACTTGGACTATGCCGACGAAGTGACGATGTCGAAAGCCCTCGAGGGCCGACGAGATCTATGAGATGAGGGCCTGGGTGAAGGATCGGCCCCGACCTGAGTGGCGCACACGGGATGAGGATGCCAATGGAGATTGAGGGCAAGGTTGCATTCATCACCGGCGCCAAGAGGATTGGAAGAATGGTCGGCGCCGCTTTGGGGAAAAGAGGCGCCAAGATCGCCCTGAGTTATAACCGTTCCCGAGGGGCGGCTGAGGAGACGGCGCGAGAGGTCCGCGCGGAGGGACAGGAGGCCATGGTGGTTCGGGCTGACCTGAGTCGAGGAGAGAACATCAGCCAGGCGGTGAACCAGATCACGGAGGTCTGGGGAAGGATCGACATTCTCATCAACCTCGCGTCGATATACGCAGCTAAGCCTCTGGAGGAGACCACTGAAAGCGACTGGGACGACAACATGAATGTCAACCTGCGCAGCGCCTTTTTGTGCGCCCAAGCGGTCACGCCCTCCATGAGAGCTCAAGGAGCCGGACGCATCATTAATTTCGCTGATTGGACGGCTGCCAGCGGCCGTCCCCGTTACAAAGGCTATTTGCCCTATTATGTTTCCAAGGTCGGCGTGGTGGGGTTGACTGAAGCCTTGGCATTGGAGCTCGCTCCCTACAACATCCTGGTCAATGCCATTGCTCCCGGTCCCATTCTGCCACCTCCGGATCTGACGAAGAACGAGGTGGAGAAAGTTCGAGCGGTGACGCCGCTGGGCCGGTGGGGTGGAGCCGAACCGATTGCCGCCGCTGCCATCAGTCTGATTGAAAGCGACTTCATCACAGGAGAGTGCCTTCGGATTGATGGAGGTCGCCACATTCATTGAGGGTGAGGTCATACTCGATAAACCATTTGTCTTCATAGACCTCAATCTCTACCTGCTGTTTTCCGGGCCTTGCTTGCACTCCGTGGTTGCCTCCGGTCGATGGACTCCAATGGACTGACCGGAACAATCAACGGGCCGGATGTCCAATTCTGAGTCACGAGTTTCCAGGCTAGCGGGTTGTGTGTGATGTGTGATCGACAGAAGTGGTTCAGGGGATTACAACGGAAGCTCGGGCTGGGGAGTGTTGTGCTACTGGTTGGAATTGCAACCCAGCAGGTTTCAGGTCAAGAGGAGCGTCACCCGGCCGATTCGGCCAGAGTTGATTCTCGAGTGGCGCCCCCCTCGCCCCCTGTGGCCGAGTCAGACCCTGGTCATCAATCCGGTCCCGGACCTTTTGAGGTGGGAGAACGCCTGGCCTATCGTGTGTCCTGGTCGGAGACCCTGGAGGCCGGAACGGCTGAGCTGAGGGTTGCTTCGAAGGACTCGAAAGCACCCCACGCCTACCGGCTGGTGCTGGAGGCCAGAAGCAACCCGGAAATGGAATCTATCTATCGCCTGAACTTCCAGTGCTCTTCTTTGTTCGACTGGCGCCATGGGGCCAGCCGGGAGTATCGAAAGTCCTTCGAAGAAAACCGGAGGATTGTGAGGGAGAGCATCATCTTCAATCCCCCCGGCCGATCGGCCACGTTTGTGAACTCGCGAAAGGAATCCAGAGAGCTCACCATCGAGCTGGGCGCCCAGGATCCGGTGTCGGCTATTTATCTGGTGCGAAGTCTGGGTTTGAAGCCTGGGTTGCGGGTTATCTTCCCGATCGTCGAGGGGGGAGAAACCTATGAGATCGATGTGATCGTCGTCGGTAGCGAATTGATTTCGACCGCCCTGGGAAGCTTTTCGTCGCAGCGAGTCGAAGCCGTTTTGCGACGTGGAGGGGACCTGCTTGAGGACAGGAAAATGACCTTCTGGTTTACTCATGACCAGCGAAGGATTCCAGTTCTTGCTTCAGTGGCCCTTCCCTTTGGCTCCGTCCTGGTAGAGTTGATTTCAGTAAGCTGGTCCGACCGGCTCGGAGGCCCGGGGGCGGCCTTCTGGTGTGTAGCTGGGCGATGGGCGGGAATGGATCTCGGTTTTCGATCAGAGGCGCGATGAAGCTGATAATCCAGATCCCTTGCTTCAACGAAGCAGACACCCTCCCGGAGGTCCTGAGTGGGCTGCCCCGGACGCTGGACGGAGTCGACGTGGTCGAAACCCTGGTCGTGGACGACGGATCCTCCGACGGCACGGTTGAGGTGGCTCGCCGGCTGGGTGTCACTCATGTGGTGGAGCTGGGACGAAATCAGGGACTGGGGGTCGCATTTCGCACAGGACTGGATGCCGGCCTCAAGCTGGGAGCCGACATTATTGTCAATGCCGATGGCGATAATCAGTATCGTGGATCCGATGTCGGAGCCCTGATTCGGCCGATTGTGCAAGGCGAGGCCGACTTGGTGGTAGGCTCTCGAGACATCGGCGCCGTCTCCTATTTTTCGTCCACCAAGAAATGGTTGCAGCGGTTGGGGAGCTGGCTGGTTCGTACCGTAGCCCACTGTCCCGTAGACGACACCACCAGCGGCTTCCGGGCCTACAGTCGAGAAGCCGCTCTGAGAACCATTGTCCACACACGGTTTTCCTATACATTGGAAACGGTGATTCAAGCGGGATCCATTCAGCTCAGTGTGACCACCATACCCATTCAGGTCAATCAAAAGCTCAGGGAGTCTCGACTAGCGAGGTCCACTTGGTACTATCTAAAGAAGTCAATGGCGACCATCCTGCGAATCTACACCATGTACAATCCGCTCCGGGTCTTCCTCTTGTTGGGTGGCGTCAGTTTCCTTTTGGGGTTCCTGTTAGGCCTTCGCTATCTCTATTTTTTCTTTCTTGAATCTGCCGGCGGTCACATTCAATCGCTGATCCTGGCCTCCATCCTGATGATCCTGGGCTTTCAAGTCATTGTCATTGGGCTGGTGGCGGACCTTATCGGAGCCAATCGAAGGATTAGCGAGGAGACTCTCTACCGAGTCCGGAAGCTGGAGTTGAGCCAGGGAAGAGACATCGCCGTTCCCAAAAGGGTGGCGGCCGAGGACCCAATATTCAAGACCAGGCAATGACGAAGGTTTCGGTGGTTGGTCCCACCCACCCCTTTCGGGGCGGCATTTCCCATTACACCTCCCTCTTGGTCAAGACGCTGCGTCGTCGACTCGACGTGCAGTTCTTGTCCTACTCGCGCCAGTACCCGGCGTGGTTGTATCCTGGCGCCAGCGACCGAGATCCCAGCTTGAAGCGTCTCACCCTCGAGAAGCCCGAATGGACCTTTGACGCCGTCAGTCCTTTGGCTTGGTGGCGCCTTACCGAGCCAGTGGTGAGCCATGGGTCCCAACTGGTGATTCTGCCCTGGACGGTTGCCTACTGGACGCCCTATTACTCCCTCTTCCTGAAAGCGCTCAGGAGACGCTCCCGGGCGGAAGTTCTTTTCATTTGCCACAATGTGATCGAGCACGAGACCTCCCGGTTGAAGAGCTATCTCTCCTGCAAAGTCTTGCGTCGAGGCGATTATTTCATCACCCATTCTCGCTGGGACAGGACCAACCTTCTTCGATGGGTCGGCCGGGAACGGGTGGATCAGGTCAAGGTTTCTCCCCATCCGGTCTATGACCACCTCGATCGGGCGGGGATAGACCAGGCGAGCGCTCGAGCCCAACTCAAAGTGAGTTGCCCGAGAGTCCTCTTGTTTTTCGGCTTCATCCGTGAGTACAAAGGGCTCCGCTACTTGATTCAGAGTCTCCCACTCATTCTCAAGCACTTTCCCGTCCACTTGCTGATGGCGGGAGAACCCTGGGAAGATATTCGCCCCTATCAAGCCCTGATTGAGAAGCTCCATCTGGAGAGAAGTGTGACGTTGCATGCTCAGTACATTCCCAATGAAAAAGTCGCTACCTACTTTGCGGCTGCCGACCTGGTGGTGGTTCCCTATACCAGCGCCACCCAGAGCGGGATTGTCCAGTTGGCCTATGGATTCCGGAAGCCGGTGGTGGTGGGGAAAGTCGGTGGAATTCCCGAAGCAGTGGCGCACGGCCGTACAGGCTATCTGGTGCCGCCGCGAGATGTGGCCGCTATCGCCGACGCGGTCATTGACTTCTACTCAGTAGGTGGAAGTTTGATTATGCCGGATCACATTGAAGCCAAGCTGCGCGAGCACTCCTGGGAGCGAATGGCGGAGACCGTCGAAGCCCTTGGGAAGCCAGCCTCCCCTGCAGGATCAGAAACATGACTGGTCCCCGTTCTTTCCTTGAACGTTTCCCCTTTTTGGAAGGATACCTGGCCTCTCGGGCGGCTAAAGCCGAAAAGATTCGCAAGGTCTTGCAGCAGCAGATCTCTCTTACCGAACAAGTCTCGTTGTTGGACGTTGGGTGCAGCCAGGGTCAGATTACACAAAAGCTGGGTGAGAACCTTGCCTTGGTGGTGGGGGTCGACCTCGCGGACGAAGAAGGACGACGTCCCGGATTTCATTTCATTCGGGCAGACGGCTGCCGATTGCCACTGCGCTCAGCTACTTTTGATGTCCTCGTACTGAATCATATTCTGGAACATGTTCCTTCACCTCAGCGATTGCTGGATGAGGCTTGGCGAGTGCTCAAACCCTCTGGGGTATGCTACTTGGCTACCCCTAACCGCTACAGCTTGATGGAACCGCACTATCGTTTACCCTTCCTGTCCTGGTTGCCGCGGCCGCTGGCCGACCGCTACGTCAGGTTGGCTGGACGGGGCCATGTCTATCTGGACTACCCTCTCAGCTACCGGCAATTGAGGCGACTGGCCCGCAGGTTTCAGATCCACAACCAAACCGGCTTCGTCCTGGCTGATCCGGACCTCTTTTTCCAAGGCGATCCGAGCTTGAAAAAACTCACTCGCTGGCTGCGGTGTTTTCCTCGCTGGTCGGTCGATTTACTGATGCCGCTGCTTCCCGTCTATATCTTTACGTTGAGGAAAGCCGAAACCCCGGCAGAAGACTTGCCTGGAGAGGAATCTTGAGCAAAGAGTTCAACCCTACCTTGGCGTACCTCTATCGACGCTGGTTGACGCGTCAGCTTTTGTGGCCGCCTGAACCGGGGCGTTTCCTGGAGATTGGCGTCGGCAGCGGCAATCTTTATGAGAATCTGGTGAGCTGGGGGTTCTCAGGGCTCTGTCTCGATTTAAACCCCGACTTGATTCAGGAACACAAGTTCCGGGCTCGCCACATAGCTGGCGAGGTGGAGTTCCACACCATGGATTTTTTTCAACTGAAGGGCGCCTTCGATCTGGTAGTGGCCTTCGAGGTATTGGAACATTACGTCGACGACCGCCAATGTCTGGAGCGTTGGCGAGAGTTACTGGCGCCGGGGGGGATCCTTCTGTTTTCTGTGCCGGCCCACCAGCGCCGCTGGACTGCCAATGACTCGCGAGCGGGCCACGTCAGGCGATATGAGAAAGCAGCATTACTCCAGAAACTCAGGGCCGCAAGATTTGAGGTCGAGAGTTTCTGGTGTTATGGCTACCCGGTGTTGAATTGGACTTATCCTCTATCTTCAGCGCTGTTTCCGGGGCGGGGTGCGACCGGCGGCCAGACAAGTCCAGACCGGGGTCGCCCAGCCAATTCCTCCACCGGCCGGGGCTCGATGAGAGACTATCAAAGAACTTCTCAGAGCGGCGCCCGACGCTTTGCTCGCCTATCGAGTTGGCTGCTGCGAGAGTGGCTATGGCGGCCTGTGTTGCTGATGCAACGGCCCCTTTTGTTGCAGGATTTGGGTACCGGCTACATGGTAAAGTGCAGGAAGTTCGGTCCTGGGGTTTTTCGTTCAGATTTTTCGACGAAACGGAAATAGCAGCCCAGTTCGGGTTACCTTCCCGCCAGGAATGGTTGACGGCTGTCAGACCTCCCGGAATTCTGTCAGGGTGGGAGGAGAAGCGAACCGTTACTTTCCGGGGAAGGAAGCAAAGCCGCGTCAGATTTTCTCCAAAGCCGAGCGGGCGAGTGTCGCGGGAAATCCTGATAACACCGGGATCGCAAGGAAAAAGCGCCGGGGCGTGGAGTGTGTAATGTCTGCTTTCATTTGGAGTGCCCTGGGTTTGCCGGATAGAGTTATATAATAAGAATGTGATTGTTCCGACAAGGAGGGCGACGATTGAGGAGCATGGGTCTGGATGTGGGAGAGGTCAGGATCGGGATCGCACTCAGTGACGAAACCGGTCTCATCGCTCAGGGCCTCGCGACCCTTGAACGGGCCAGTTGGAAGCGAGACCTGGCGTATTTGGCCCATACCGCCAAGAAGCATGAGGTCAATCAGTTTGTGATTGGAAACCCGCTGAATTTGGACGGCTCATCGGGGCAGCAGGCTGAGCGGACCGTGGACTTTGCGTCCCGGTTGAGAGAGACAACCCGACTGCCTGTGGTTTTGTGGGATGAACGTTTTACCTCCCTGTCGGCGGAAAGGACCCTGATCGAAGGCGGAGTGAGGCGGAAAAAACGTAAGAAGGTCATCGATCGGATGGCAGCGACCATTATGCTGCAAAGCTATCTGGATTCTCAGAACAGATGCTCCTAGACTGGGCGTCGCGAATGGAAATCGAGAGACGATTTTCAACGATGCTGTTCGGGGCCGGCCTGGGTCTGCTGCTTGCCGGGGCAGCCGTCGGTTCCCTCATCACCGCTTGGTTCCATCCATTCAAAAACTACACGGAGCCCGAAAAGGTCCTGTGGATCGCTCCGGGCACACCCTCGCCCGCTATTGCTCGTCAACTGGAGGAAGAAGGAATCATCAGCCATCGATTCTTGTTTCTGGCTTACGTGAAGACACTGAAGTGGTCGAAGCCTCTGCAGGCGGGCGAATATCTTTTCCGGGAATCGCTGACGATTCCCAAGGTCGCAGAGCGCTTGAGCGACGGGTTGGTTCACTATCGTAAGGTGACCATTCCGGAAGGCGCTTCCCTGTTCGAAATCCCGGAACTGCTCACTCAAGGCGGTCTGACTCTGCCCAAGGACTTCAGCAAGGTGTTTGAGAAGGTCGACCTGATCTCCGACTTGGCGCCCAATGCAAGGAACCTCGAAGGTTTCCTCTTTCCGGACACCTACCATTGGACCCGACAGACCTCAGCCGAGGACTTGATCCGTCAGATGATCCAACGATTTCGTCAGGTGGCGGCTATTCACCTCCTGCCCAAGATGGAATCCGGCTCTTTGACCCTGCAACAAGCCGTGACCCTGGCTTCTCTGATCGAAAAAGAAACTGGTGTGGCTTCGGAGCGTGCTCTGGTTTCGGCCGTGTTTCATAACCGACTGCGTCGGCAAATCCGTCTTCAATGCGATCCCACCGTGATCTATGCAGCCAAACTGAGAGGGCGATTTCGAGGTAAGATTTTCCAGTCCGACTTGGATTTTAATTCACCGTACAATACCTACATCGTTGCCGGGCTTCCTCCCGGCCCTATAGCCAATCCTGGCCTGAAGTCACTCCAGGCAGCGATCCAGCCAGCAAAGATCAACTATCTCTATTTTGTCAGTGACAACCGGGGGGGGCATGTCTTCTCTAAGACTTTGGCGCAGCATAACCGTGCTGTGGCGTCCTATCGGCGAGCCCGTCGAAACGGACGCCACATTGCCCGGAGCAGGTAGGCGGGGTTTTGAATCTGGCCGCCCCTCTGGGTTGCGTCGCGACTGTCAAGGATCGGCTCGGTTGTTGTCTCAAGGCCCACAAGATGTTTTAGAGACGGACCGACCCGTCAGCAAATCTACGGCAAGCTCCGTTGTCCGCCGGCTGGCCATCCTGAGCAGCGCTCTGGTAGTAACGGGGGCTCCCTGGTGCTCCGGCCCCTAAGCCAAGCTCAAAATCAATCGTCAGATAGAGCCTCAGTCGAGAGTCGGGAAGGGCCGGCTTCAGAGGTGGTTGAAATCTATCTCAAGAACGGCTTGAAGGTTTTGCTTAAAGAAGACCACTCGTCTCCGGTGGTCTCCGTCGGATGTTGGTATCGAGTGGGTTCTCAAGATGCCGCACTCAGAACGACCGGCATCTCTCATTTCGTCGAGCACCTTTCCTTCAGTACCCAAAGAGTCCCATCGGCGACCGACGAAAGATGGATCGCGCAACACGCCGGGGGGATCCTTCACGGCTACACTTTGCTGGACCAGACGGCCTACCTCGCCTCGGTGGTGAGGAGTGGGCTGGAAGACCTTCTTGAATTCGAGGCGCAGCGAATGGAGCGGGACCGGTTCGACACCGAGGAGGTCCAAAAGGAACGCGGTGTCGTCGTCTCCGAGGTGCTGCGTCACAGGGATGATCCCCGGCTGGCTTTGGACCACGAGGTCGTGGCTGCGGCTTTGAAGCGTCATCCCTATCGCTGGCCCATCTGGGGATGGCTCCAGGATGTTCAGCGGATGAACAGGAATGAGCTCTGGGATCATTACCGTCGGTACTATTCTCCTAACAATGCCATTCTGGTGTTGGTCGGTGATTTTCATGAAGACGAGACCGTGAACTTGATCCGAAGCGTCTTTGGGAAGATCCCCCGAGGGCAGGCGCCTCCTCGGGCGCCCATATCAGAACCGGAGCAGAAGGGAGAGCGCAGGGTTCGCCTGACAGGGCTTGGCAGAACTCCTTATTTGCAGATGGCTTACCATGCCCCCGGCATCCACCAGGCGGATCTGTATGGGCTATGGGTCCTGGATGCCTTGCTGTGCCGGGCCAAAGGGCTGGGCCTCGAGTCGGCAACAGGGAATGAAAGTGCTACAAGGACCTCTCGTCTATACCAGGCCTTGATTGATTCCAAGCTGGCGACTCACGTCCACTCCAGCCTCAACGCCACTCAGTCTGCCTACCTCTATAAGCTGTCAGTGACGCTTCCCGACAGCTCTCATTTTGAGCTGGCTGAGGAGATGGTCGATTATGAGTTGGAACGTCTCAAGGAAGGACGGTTTTCCGATCATGACTTGGACCGAGTCCGGAGGCAGCTCAAGACTCGCTTCTTGTTGGACCACAATTCTTTTGGCAAGCTGGCTCAGCAACTGGGTTACTTCGAATCCATCGCCAGCTTCCGGATCCTCCAGAACTTCACCGAGAAGATCGAGGCCGTTTCCAGGGCGGATCTCCAGCGTGTGGCTCGGCGTATTTTTGCTAAAGAGTCCCGCACGGTAGGTTGGCTGGTTCCCAAGCCCGGCAAAAAGTCCATTGAGGTCGAGAAGCTCTCTGCCGGCGCCACCAACCCCTTTGGGGGTGGGCAAGGACTCAAGGGGGATCCTTGGCTATTTCCTTTGGGCGAGCCTGTCATTGGCCCGCCAAGCCATGGCGCAGCGCTTCCCAACCCTCAAGTTGCCGGCCGTGTTTCTGTGAGAGCGGTTGCCCGGAGCCAAGCCCCCGAGTCTTCAGAGAAATCCGGTCCATTGCCGGCAAGCTTGATAAACGAATCCCTGCCAGCCTCCTGGACTTCGAAGCGCCAGGCGCTGGCCAATGGAATTGTGGTTTGGATTGTCAGCCAACCGGCCCATTCGACCTTCAGCCTCAGGTTGATGTTCAGGGCCGGGGCCGCGAGAGAAAGCGATGACAAGGCGGGGCTGGCCCATCTCAGCGGAAGACTGCTGATCGACGGCCCCGACGACAGCCCATCCCCGGTGGATGCCATCGAGTCGCTGGGCCCATCTCTGGGAATACAGACGGATTATTTGGCGACAACGGTCCACCTCGAAGGGCAGGGTGAGGATCTTTCCCGGGCGCTGGCCGCGGCAGCCCGAATGGTTCGGACCGCCGGTTTTTCCGAAAGGGATTTCAGCCGGGAAAAGGGAGTGGTTGTGAACGAGTTGCGCCAGGAAGCTGACAGTGGAGCCCACACGGCTGAGCAGGCGTTCCGCCGAAGGATCTTTCCCGAGGGTCATCCTTTCCGGCGCCACGTCAAGGGTAATCTGAAGACGGTGCAGGCTTTGCAGCGATCGGATGCTGTTGGCTTCCACCAAGAATTCTACCGGCCGGATCAACTGATTATTGCTGTTGCCAGCGACCGTGGCATCGATGAGGTGGCGTCTTCCATTCAGGAGTTTTTTGGAGGCTGGCAGACGCAGGAGGTTGCTCAGCCAATGGTCATCGACGCGGTTGTTCCAGGTCTGGGAGCGGGGCGGCAACAGATCCGAATGAGCGGCAGGTTTTATGGCAATATCGTCTTTGGGTTACCAGGGATTTCCCGACAGCACCCCGATTATTTCCCACTGCTCGTGCTCTCTCACCTATTGGGTCAGGAAGGGCGACTCGGGAGAGGTTCCAGTGCTCGAAAGAGCCTGGCCTCCTACCCCTTCAGCCCAATGGAGGCCAGCTTGGCCGGGGGAGCCTTTATGATTCGGGTCGGCGTGATTCCCCGACAGGTGGATAGCGTGGTTGCCTTCCTTCAGAAGGAGATGGCCAAGCTGAGGGATCAGGAGGTGACGCAACAGGAGGTTGTCGCTGCGCAGAACTTTCTGATCAACTCGGTGCTGGTCACCCTCTCGTCCAATAGCGGTGTGACCGCAGCCCTGGCGGAGGCCGAGGGGTTCCATCCAGGAGAGAATGCCCTGAGAACTTGGCTGGACCGGGTCAATCAGGTAACCGTGGGTCAAGTGATCGATGTTTCAAGGACTCGGTTGCTCCTCGATCGAGCGGCGATTGTGGTTGCCGGCCCTTAGCTCGAAATGAGGAGTTCCCGGTTGGTCCCGATGCGCCTGCCTTGGCGCCATTGAGTCCAGGTTGCCTGGAATGCTGATTGATGGGCAAGAATCGAAATGATTTTATCGGCGAGGAACTGAGGCGGCTGGAGCTGCTGAACCGGCAGCGCTCCCTCAAAAGACTCAAGGTTCGGGAGAACCAACAGGTTGAGTTCAGGGGCCGCCGGTTGGTCAACTTCTCTGGTAATGACTATCTCGGACTGTCACAACACCCCGCAGTCAAGGACTGTGCCGAGCGGGCCCATCCGGAAGGCCGGCGCTTCGGCATGCAGCTCCAGGCTCATTTGCGGCCATTTGGATCTGCACGAGAAGCTGGAAGCAACATTGGCTGATTTGAAAGGTAAAGAGGCTGCTCTGGTCTTTGCCTCCGGGTTTACCGCTAACCTCGGTCTCCTCTCCAGTCTGGTCGGCCCGGGAGATCACATCTTCAGCGATGCGCTCAATCATGCCTCCATCATTGATGGTTGTCGTCTGAGCCGCGCCACCACCCTTGTCTTCAGGCACGGAGACCTGGAGCATCTGGAGACGCTTCTCAAGGAGCGCCGAAGCCCTGGGCGAAGCCTGGTTGTTTCGGATTCGGTCTTCAGCATGGATGGGGATCTGGCGGATGTGCCCGGCTTGGTCAGCCTCTGTCGGCGGTACGACTCCTGGTTGATGCTGGACGAAGCTCATGCCACCGGAGTGATGGGATCCAAGGGCGGGGGCTTGGTTGAGTATTTCCAGGATCGTGGGGAGATCCATCCGGCGAAAATCGAGCTTCTGATGGGCACCCTGAGTAAAGCCCTGGGATCATTCGGTGGATTCGTGGCCTGTGCTTCATCCGTGCGGGACTACCTCGTTAACAAGAGCCGCCCCTTTATCTTTTCGACCGCCCTGCCTCCTGGCGCCGCGGGGGCGGCATTGGCCAGCCTGGAGCTGATTCGCCCTCCGTCGGCGGCTCGGGAAAAGCTTTGGAACAATATTCGACTGATGAAGAGCCGGTTGATGCAGGACGAGTTGTTTTCCGGCAAGGGGCAGACCCCCATTTTCCCCGTCCGGCTGGGTTCGGAGCAGTGTGCGCTGGAGATGAGTGAAAAACTCATCGACCGGGGATTCTTCGTGATAGCTATCCGACCCCCTTCGGTTCCACCGGGCGCCAGTCGGTTGAGAATTACGGTGACGGCAAGCCATTCCGGGTCTCAAATTGAAGCGCTGGTGGATAGCCTGGCTGGAATATGGCGGGAAATGGGTCTTAAGGCAGCCCGGGGCGCTGTGGGCGGTCCCTCTTAGACATGGGTTTGGCAAAAGCCAGATATCACGGCCTTTTCGTTACGGCAACCGATACCGAAGTTGGGAAAACAGTGGTGGCTGCCGGCTTGGCTCGCTTTTTCCGACGGCAAGGTCTCGATGTTGGCGTCATGAAGCCTGTGGCCAGCGGGGCTGTGGAATCCATGGCGGGGGAACGCTTTTCTCCGGATGTGACAATGCTCATGGAGGCTGCCCACTCCTCCGATCCGGTGGAGTGGGTCAACCCCTACTGTTTTGCGGCCCCTGTGGCTCCCTCGGTGGCGGCTGAACTCGAGGGGGTGGCCGTCGACATCGCCTGGATCAACACCTGCTTCGACCGGCTTTCCAGCCGACACGACCTTATAGTGGTCGAAGGAGCCGGAGGAGCCTTGACGCCAGTCCGTGACAGTCTCCTTGTGGCCGACGTTGCCAAGCGACTGCAAACTCCGGCTGTCATTGTATCCAAGGCTGGCCTGGGAGCGATCAATCATACGGTTATGACTCATGAATGTCTTCGGCGCAGAAACGTGGACTGCCTGGGGTTTTTTCTGAATCGTTATCCTCAATCTCCCGATCTGGCCGAACGCACCAACGCCGATTGCATCGCCTCAATCACCCGCATCCCTCACCTGGGTTCCATTCCGGACCTCGGAGACCCGGCCCGTGCAGGGTTTGCGGAGGATTTTCTCAAGTCTCTCGACCAGAAACGCCTCCTAAAGATTTTTCTGAAGTCGGAGTCGGAAGGATTGGGTGGTCCGGGAGAGTCTTTCAAGCCCGGCGTCACCGATCCACTGTCTTCTTGAAAGAGACTTGCTTGCCGCCGGGACCGCTGCTTACCGGAGGTTGCCACATCTGCATTGGGTATGCCGTGGTCTCTCCCAACGTTTGTCTCCAGGGGCGAGGCTGGGTCGTCCTGGAACCCATTGAGTCAACGGGACAGCAACCACCGAAGAGAAGCCGAAAAGCCATGATTCTGGGCGCCCATGTTTCCACTGCCGGGGGATTGCAAAAGTCACCCATGAACGGAGTCGAGCTGGGTTGTCAAGCGATCCAGATCTTCACGCGAAATCAAAGGCAGTGGAAATGGGCGCAGAATGGCTCGGCTCTCTAAGCGCTGAGGTGGAAGGGTTTCGGCAGGAGCTGAGCCGCTCCGGCATCCGTTCGACCGCGGCCCACGCCTCTTACCTGCTGAATCTGGGGAGTCCGGAAACCGCCGCTTTGATCCGTTCCCGAGAGGCTTTCCGCCAGGAGTTGGAGCGCTGCGGGCAACTCGGGATTCATGACCTGATTGTTCATCCGGGAGCGCACCTGGGGTCCGGGGAGACGGCCGGCCTGCGTACGGTTGCAGACAGCCTGAATCACACTCTGGAGCAAGAGCGCGACTGTCGGACCCGGATTCTGTTGGAAACGACAGCCGGGCAGGGCAGTCATTTGGGATATCGCTTCGAGCATCTGGCAGAGATACTCGGGTGGCTTCATGAGCCGGACCGAGTCGGTGTTTGTGTGGACACCTGTCACGTTTTTGCGGCCGGTTACGACCTGCGGACGAGCCAGGGTTATCACCAAACGTTGCGACGTTTGGACCAACTTGTCGGCTTGGATCAGTTGAAGGTATTTCACCTCAATGATTCCAAGCGTGAGCTGGGCAGCCGAGTCGACCGCCATGAGCACATCGGTGAGGGACAGATCGGTCTGGAGTCTTTCCGGTGCCTGGTCAACGATGAGCGTTTCTCTCAGACGCCCATGATCCTGGAGACACCCGGCGGGGAGACCCATTACCGGAAAAACTTGAGCGTGCTGAGGAATCTGCATGGCTGACACTCTCATTGACCTGGTCCGTCACGGCCAATCGACTCATAATCTGCGCAAGCTGGTGGCCGGCCAGTTGCCCTCGTCCTTGACAAAACAGGGCCGGGAAGATGCCCGGGCGGTGGCCTGTCTGTTGAAGGGGCGTCGGTTTGACCTCGTGTACTCGAGCGATCTGCAGCGAGCCCGCCAGACGGCGGAGATCATCCGAGAGTCGCTGGCGCTCTGCTGCCCGATGCGTGTCTCGCCCCTCCTGCGGGAGCTCGACTACGGTGAGTTCACCCATCGCCCGGTCAGGGAGACCTTTGCCTTTCTGGATTATCGCCGCAATCGAAACCGCCGATACCCGGGTGGCGAGGGGTTTGAAGATCTGGAGCGGCGAGCGCGGCTTTTCGTTGACCGGCTGCGTTCTGAGGCGCCGGGGCAGCGCATTCTGGTCACCGCTCATGCCGGCTCCATTCGCATGTTGCTCCTGGTGCTCCGCGCCGTCGGACTTGACGAACACCCCAAGCTGTCCATCAGCAACCGCTATGTGGGTCAGGTGGTTCTGAATCATAGAGGAGAGTTGCGGGGCTACTCCGTGCTGGGTCCGGATCTCCGGACGCTCTCCTGACTCCGGTTGCAGGCGTGGACTCTCCACCGAACTTGTGAAGAGGAATTCGTTCAGCGATCCATCCTGGCTGAAATGCCAGGCTTCAATTCCGTCTTGATTCAGAAAGGAAAACTCCCGATGTCGGCGCTGGATATACAAGCCGCCGAGCCTGCACGACGGCGTTGGACGGTAGTCTCAATGTCGTCGATTCGTGTACAATCAGCACAGCGTCGCGTCCGACAGGATGACAGGTAGGTGACTCGGCAGGACTCGGCGACCGAACTCCCGGGGCGATGGATTGCTGAACTATCAGGCAATAAAGGAAGTGCCCTCACCAAAGTAATCCAGGGCGCACCACAAAATCCGTTGGCGCCCGGACACCGCATGGAACAAACCGCACCCGTAGATTCCGCAAACAGGTTCCGTGACACATCCGAGTTTGAGAAGCTGACGCGCCGCGCCGGCCCTTTGACCTGGGCCGTTGCCGGCACCGTCAGTTTGGGGCTGTTCGGCCTCGTCGTGGCGCAGTTGGATTGGCGTTCGCTGGCCGCGATTGATGAAATCTCATGGCCCCTGGTTGGGGCCGGCGTGGCGCTGTTCGCAGTCGAAAGCCTGTTCAGCGCCGTTCGCATGTACAGGATTGCCGGCGAGGGTGGCGGATTTCTCACGGCCATGGGCATCACGGCTTGGCACGGGATCTGGTTGATTGCGCTCCCCATGCGCTTGGGCGAAGCCGCTTGGGTCGTCGCCATGCGGCGTGCCTACGGATGGAATGTTGCCACCGCGGTCGCCTGTGCGGCGGTACAGCGCCTGATCGACGTGGCGGTCGTCGCTGCCTTCCTGCTTCTGACGATACCGGCAACCTTCGGTCTTCACGAGGACCAATTGCCCGCGTTCGCTGCCTTGGCCGCCGCGATCTGCCTGCTCGCGCTCGTTGGCTCCATGACACTGCACATCTGGTTGCGCCTCGTTGCCAAACTCGTCATCGGCATCGGGCATCCGCGGGGGCGACGGCGCTGTTTTCTGCGCAATTTGACCAAGCGAGGCATTGGCTCAAGTCCATCCGCCATCGCCGCGTCATGCGGCGTTGCATCGTTCCGACCGTACTCGTCTGGACGGCCGTTATCGCTGCCTATGGCGCCCTCTGTCGAGCGGTCGGCCTCGACATTGCCTTGCCCGAATTGGGCCTCGCAGCAGCCGGCAGCAACTTGGTCGCAGCGCTTCCGGTGCAGTCCATCGGCGGTTTCGGCCTGTTGGAAGCGGGCTTCACCGGCATCGTCGTGTGGTTTGGCGCGCCGGCCGCAACAGCAGCTCTGGCCGCCCTGACCATCCGATTGACCTCGATGGCCGCGGCCGGCCTGTTCTGGATCATCGCCGCGGCGCCGACTCTAAAGGACGGCGGAGGATCCTGCCATGAAGACGTCGCCGGTTCTCGTTATTTTTCCAGTGCACAATGAAGCGCAGAATATCGAGCCCATGCTGGCTCCATTGATGGAGATCGTCCGACGGGAACAATACGATCTTGTCGCCATTGACGACGCCTCGACCGACGAGTCGCTCGAAATTCTGAACAGATATGACGTTCCGACAATCGCCTTGTTCGAAAATCTTGGTTACGGCGCTGCCATCCAAACAGGTTACAAATACGCCGTCGCCAAAGAATACGATTACTTGATCCAGGTGGATGGGGATGGACAGCACGACCCCCGCTTTCTGCCGATGATTCGGCAGAAACTTGCACGTCATGATTTCGTGATCGGTTCGAGGTTTTTGGAGCACGATAGTATGCCTTTTCCACCGCAGAGAAAGCTGTACCAGGGAACCGCGTTTCGTAGAATCGGGATTCGTTTATTCCGTATGTTGCTGTATGCTATGACCCGCATATCAGTATCGGATCCAACCTCAGGATATGTTGGGATGAACCGGAAATGCCTGCGGTTCCTGAGTGGAGATCGCTATCCCCATGATTTTCCCGACGCGGATGTCCTTTTGACTCTGATTCTCAATCAGTTCAAGCTGTGCGAAGTGCCGGTTTACATGTACCACAATTGCGTTAGTGGACGGCTGCACAGGGGAGCCGCGCCGTTTTGGTATATGTTCAAGGTGACGCTTTCGTTGTTTGTTTCCAATATGCGCAAGCGTGTGGGGGGGGGGGGGGGGGGGGGTAGATGACTGTGAATGTTCCGGTTCACCACGTCTATTTCTCAATCACCTGTGGATTGTTGATCCTGGGGGGCGTTCTCGAACTGATTCGCAGATCCCGGTTGCAGGAACGCTACGCCGCCTTGTGGATCGTGTTGGCCTTGGTGTTTGTGACCTACGGATGGTGGCTTACGCCCATGGTTGCCATTACGAACTGGCTTCGCATAGTGGACGTGGTGCCGGTCGTACTGTTCTTCGGCGTCTTTTTGTGTGCGCTGCTGATCCTGCAACTGTCGGTGAAAATCAGCGAATTCTCCATCAAAATCAAGAATCTGGTTCAAGAAGTCTCCATGCTCAAACATGAGTTGGAACGTCACAAATCAGAGACATCGAAAACCGGTGGCGCAGGCGGCGAAGATATTTGATCCGGCAGCGCATAAGGTCGTGAGTCGGCGGTCGCCGAAGAAGATTGCGGTTCTGTCCATCGACGTGGAGCACGACTACAACGGCGACCGGACCGAGGCGCTGGATCGGCTTCCCGACCTGCTCGATGCGGTCCGGCGCGCCCGTCTGCCGTTGACCGCCTTCGTGGAAGGGCGTCTGTTCGACCTGCGGCCGGACCTGTGCACTCTTCTCGCCGAGGCGGGGGCCGACCTGCAACTCCATTGCCACGACCACCGCGACCCTGGCGATACCGCCGAGAGCCTGCGGCGCGGCGTCGACGCCTTCGAGGGATTCACCGGCGCCCGACCGCGCGGGTACCGGGCGCACACCTACCGTCTGACGGAAGAGCTTTTTCAGGCGGTGGTAGCGGAAGGCTTCGCCTGGGATTCATCCATCTTGCCGGGCATCGGCGTTGGCAACCATCCGGGCAAGGTGTTTCGCAGCGGCGACTGGTTCATGATCGACGACGCACTGGCGGAGTTTCCGGTTGCAAGCTGGCGTGCCCTGGGTATTCCGTTCACACAATCCTACCGACAACTGATGGGGCGTTTCGCCACGTCGCTGCTCGGTCGCGCGGGGTCGTTGCCGGCACTGTTGGTCTATGACGTCCACATGACGGACGTGGTGCCCAATGGGCGGATCGGGAAATCGCCCCTGCCGCTGTGGCTGAAGGCCGCTCATGCGCTGGTGAGGCGCCGGCAGCGCGGATTGGACGACCTGGCGGCGCTGAGCGAACGCCTGCGGGCGCAAGGCTACGAATGGTCCACCTTGTCGCACTGCTACGAACGGCTGACCGGGGGAAATCCGACGGCGCCCGCCGCCCGCGCCGACATCACGGCGGAGGCGTCTCTGGTGACGGAATGAGAGGCCGACTTGGACCCCCGGCCGGAGGGGAGGAAGGGCTGGCGCCGGCGGACAGCGACTTGGTGGGGGGGCACAGTTCGGACTTCTGCGCGGCTTGGCGATCGGTGTTCTGCGACGTCTACCACTGGCGGCGGGAAGGCCGCTTCGCCGTCGTGCCGCAGCTCTTCGGTACGCCCGTGTTCTCTTATCTACCCGGTCTCAACTACTCCGACCTGAACGCCGCCCAAGCGCGGGGGCTGGCGCGAGAGATGGCGGGCCGTTCGTTCAACATCCGCGCGTTGGCGGCGCCGCAAGGAGAGCCGGCGCCCGGCGCACCCGCGGTTCTCAGACTCGACCTTGCGGCTTTCGGCCATGATCGGGAGGCCGTTTGGGAACGGGCGCTGAACAGCGCGACGCGCAGAGCAGTCAGGCGGGCGCGAAAAGCCGGGCTCAAAGTCTCCGAAGAAACCGGGCCGTCCGCGGTGGAGGCGTTCTGCGGCCTGCTGTCCGCCACCCTTGCCCGGCACGGGGCGCCGATGATGCCGGCGGCGCTGTTCGAGGCCCTGATCAACACGCTCGACGCCCGGATACTGGTGGTCCGGAACCGCGCAGATGGCGAGGCGCTGGCGAGTCTGCTCTGGCTTCGCGACGGCCCGCTTGCCTGGATGTCCTGGTTGGGGACGCGGCTTCGTACCGACCGGCCGAGCGACCTGCTCTGTTGGGGACTGATCAAGTGCGCGGTTGACGAGGGTGCCGACATCGTGGACTTCGGCCGCTCCTCGGTCGGCGGCGGGGGCTACCGGTTCAAGCGGGGTTTCGGCGCCGTCCCCATCCCCGTCCTCTGGCTCTCCGACCGGCCAACCGATCTTTACCACCGCTACGCGCCGGCGCAGAAGCTGTGGAGCACGCTTCCGAAGATCGTGACCGACCGGCTCGGCCCCCGATTGTGCCGATACCTCGCGGACTATTGAATGCGCGTTCCAACATACGCATCTCAGCCATGATGCACGGTAACCGAAGAGGACCAGAGCAATGACGGTTGCGGATCGATTTCGGTGAGGCTCTCCAGTGAGCGGACGAATGGATTGGAGAACCTTCTTTCACGCCCTCGTGTTTGTGTCGCTGCTCGGCGCGCATGTCTGGATTTCTTTCGAGCGTGGTCCACGAGATGGTGTCGACTCGCGTTGGTATATCAATTACGCCCTATCCGTCTTTAACGAATCGCGGTTTCCTGCAGGACCGGTGGATATCGTGCCACTCCATCCCTTGTGGCTGAACATGTGGATGCATATTGACCCGGACTACGTTGATGACTTGCAATGCCTGCGCGACAACCTCCCCTACTGGAGCGGAGGGAAGAGATTCGACTACGGAGACATCACCGTCTGCCGATCCCTGGACAACATCGGATTCTACATACAGGTCCTTTTGGGAGGCATCGGCACAGGGCTTGTGTGGCTTGCCGGCTGGCTGGCGTCCGGGCGTCCGATGGTCGCTCACCTCGCTGCATTACTTGTAGTGTACACGCAAAGTTTTGTCATTTATGGCAATAGGCATATCCCCGAAGGTCTCGTCATTCCTCTTTTGGCCGGGGTCAACGTCTGTTTTGCCTGGTTGGTGCTCGGGAGCGGTCGAGCGAAACTGCGAACGGCGGCCGTGGCGATCACGTGCGGTCTACTGCTGGGCGCACTGGCCATCACCCGGCCGCCTTACGAATTCCTGCTGGCGGCGCTACCGTTCGCGGCGGTCATCTGGATGGTTTGGGAGCGTCCGCGGCGCCACGAAATCGTCGTCGCCACGGCGTGCATTCTGATCACCGCATCGCTGGTCGTAGCGCCCTGGATCGTGCGCAACTACACGCAGAAAGGCTTTGTGGGTTTCACGCAGACATACGGTCCCGGCATCTTGCTCGAGAGGCTTGCTTTCAACGCCATGACATGGCGCCAGTGGATTGCCTCTTTTCCGTTCTGGAGTGGGAGAGTCGAGGGGCGTCTGGCGACTGAATTGTTCGGGGCTGAAACCGTGGCCTATTTGAGGTATAGCCATCCAAAGTATTATGGATATCGAGCGCGAGATGATCGGAAGAACATGCAGGCGAGCGTGGCAACGGAAGACCAGCTTGGCTTCGTGCTGGGGCGTATGTGGGCCGACCTGCCGAAACACTTGGCCGTGAGCGTGCCCTTGGCATGGAGAGGCATGAGGCAACATCGAAGAATCCCATATGGAAGCGCCTGCTGGTTGCTGGTGCTCTTCAGCTTCGCGTGCGGCACGCACCGAAACAGAGGTGTTTTGGCGGCATTGACGTTCTGTCCGGTCATCATTCTGGCGATCAACGCGCTCGTCTCCACCAGCATGCCTCGATACAGCATCGGACTGTTGACACCCATGTCGGTAGGGGTCGCTCTGCCCATTGCCTGGGTCATTGATGGCGTATGGAACAGGCTGCGCCGGTGGACTCCGTGGACAGGGCCTCGCAGCCCCAATCAACTGACGCACTCAAACGACAAGGCGCCATGACGCGAATGGATGCCAAGGCGGATGAGATTTACGACGGGCTGCAGGCCGATTTCGGCGAGGCAAGCCCCAAGGCGTCCGGCTATCTCTCCGAGTACTCCTTTCTTCGGGAGCGAGACCTGATTCTCGAAGTCATCGGCGACGAGCCGGGCACGATGCTGGACTTGGCGTGCGGCGCCGGGTTGGTTACTCTGCCCCTGGCGAGGGCCGGACGGCGCGTCGTCGGTGTGGACTTCAATGCGGAGGCGTGCAAACAGGCGAGACGGAACGGGATCGGCGCGATCCGCGGCGACGCGTTCGGCCTGCCGCTCGCGGATGGCGTGGCCGATGTCGTGGTGAACGTGGAGTTCGCCCAGCAGTACGACTTGCGCGCCGTCGAACGCATGCTGCACGAGGCGGCGCGGGTGCTTCGTCCGGCCGGACGACTGGTGGTCGTATGGTCCAACCGTGCGGCGCTGGTTCACCGGGTCGCCTCAACGGTCTTGCGCGTCCTGAACCGCCTGCGGGGCCGCGCTTCGCTCGCGTTGGTCGGTCATGCACCGTCGAAGGTGCAAGCCGCGGGCGAACAGGCGGGGCTCACCCTCAATGAAGTGTTTGCGATCTTCCCGCCGTTGCGCCTGCGGCTCCATCGCATCGACGGGCCGCTGGTCGGTCTGTTCGGTTCAAGCTTTGTCGCCGTCTTTCGGAAGCAGGACGGGCCATGACGGTACAGCCCGGCCGTGGTCCGGGCACCGCGGTGACTAGCGCAGCGTACAGGCTCTTCTCTGGAAAGTTTTCAGTGTTCCGGTTCGCGTCCATATACGCCGGCGCCGCGATTCTCGGTACGGCGCTTTTCCTTTTTCTGCACTATCTCGGCAATTCGATTCCCTACGACCTGGCGAGGCAGAGGTTCGCCGCCGAGTTCGAGTCGAACCGGCCGGACGAGGGACACGCCCTGGGTTTCAAAAGCCGGTTCGAATACTGCCAGATCTCGCTGGCCGTGATGGCCGGAGCAAAAAAGAGCGACGGTGAGAACTCCTTTGTTGAAGCCGTGGGATTGAAAGTTTTCAAGAGCGAGTCGCCGGACCCGAACTACTGCGGCAGGTTGAAAGCGGCATCGAGCGGCGTCGATCTCGACAAAGCAGGTCTGAAAACCCCTTACTGGTGGGGAAGCAAGGCGTTCTACGCCGTCGCGTTGCGGCATTGGTCCGTTTTTGAAATTCGCGAACTGACCAGGGTTTCCACCTATCTCGCCTATGGGCTGCTGGCGGCCTCCTTGCTGCTGCTTTCTCCGAGAGTGCTGCTGATCGCCGCTCCATTGATCGTGTTCGCCGCCTTCTTCGCGGGCGTCCGATATTGGGCGGACGTGGCCAACGGCATTCCTTACCTGTGGGCGGTGCTGTCGGCGGCGGTATTGGCTCTGTTGATGCGGGCCCGGGCGTCACGGAGGGCATCGTCGGAGACGATGAGACTCTATTGCTTCGCCGCGGGAATGGTGTCGTCCTACCTGTGGCTGGGCGACGGCCACACGTTTCTCTCGATCACCTGGATCGGGTTGGTGGTCTGGTTCGGGCTCGGCGATCTGGATGCGCCCGAGAGAACCAGGAGGGCGGTTTCGTGTATCGTGTTCTATCTCGTCGGCTTTGCAATCTGCTACGCGCTCGGGCTGCTCATCAAGTCCATCTTTCGGAGCGGAGTGTGGTGGGACTTCTGGAGCCGGGTGGTCGTCACTTTCGACCGAACCGTTTCTCAGGATAGAGTTCAGAGTTTGGAGAGCTCCTCCAGTCATTTTACGAAATGGCAGTGGGGACGAATGCAACCGCGGGTGGGTTCCTGACCGCTCTATCGGTGCTCGCACTGGCCGGTTCCGTGTCCTTCGCGGCCTTTCGGGCGCACAGGGGCCGCTTCGATCCGCTCCGGGACATTCTGTGGATCATCGGACTGATGTTGATCAACGTTCCACAGTTCGTCATTGCGGAAGATATCCCGTATAGAACCGCCAGATTCATGTTCGCGCCACACGCCTTGTGCTTGTCGTGCCTGATTCTGGCGGTTATGAAAACGGAACGGATGTTTTTCACAACACTGCTTGGAGTCCCGCTCATTGGTTTGGTGTTTGTCCAGTTGCATTTCTATTTCCCTGACCGATCGAGAATCGAGATTGACAGGCTGATCGAGAATACCCGGCCCGTCATCCGCTCCGACTTCGACGTGTACATGGGCAACAAGTGGCTGATTTTCGTGAAGGAAGAATGCAGCGACGCTGACATCGCCCCGAAGTTCTTCCTGCACATCGTCCCGGTGGATGGGGCTGACCTTCCCGACCATCGAAAGCAGTACAGGTTCGATAACCTCGATTTCTCCTTCAATGAGTATGGGTTTGTGGATGCCGGGCGATGCGTCGCGGGGGCCCCACTCCCCGACTACGCCATCGCCAGAATCCGGACCGGCCAGTACGTCCCGGGCGAAGGCCGGATATGGGCAGGGGAGTTCCGCCCGGGTCAGACGAAATAGTTCCCCTCATATTTCACATCGATATACAGGATGGACAGCATTCTCGCAGTCCTTATCTTGTGTCTCCTGTTCATCCATGGCGGAATCTGACTAAGACAATCGGACTTTGGAAAGACTCTGAAAGCAGGAGAGAGGCTCTGCTCAAGGGCCGAGTACAGGGTGGTATAACCCCTAACACCACGGCGACACTCCGTGCTGAGAGAGGAGGGCATGGTGACGAATGAGTTGCATGTCACATTCAGAGGGCCAACGGTCGGCGAATACGGCGTATCGCTGGACGACCTGCAGAATACACTGGATGGTGTCCGGCGTGCGATAACTCTTATGGTGGGGCATCTGATGGGCGTCGACGCGTCCCGAGGCAGGCCGCCCAATCTGGTCCGCGAGCAGAGTTCCTTGCGGCTGGTCAATACCTCGCAGGGTTCGTTGGTTACCGAGTTGTCTGTGGGGATGCCGCCCAACGTCGCAGGGCCATCGCAGGACTACGCACAAAGAGCGCTTGACCGGATAGTCGGCTGGCAACCTGAAAACGACGGCTCCTTTCCTGAACCGGTCGCTGATGTACTTCGAGCCGTCGGAACTCGCTTGTCGCCAGAGGTCCGTGTGGTCTGGCTCGACATTCCGCGTAGCGACCGTCGACTGGAGATTCGGCGTACGGGGCGAGAGCGGTCAGTGGCGACCCAGAACGAGCGAGCGCTCCTGCATGGTTGGCTGAAACAGGTCAACTGGGCAAGGCGGACTGCGCAGCTCCACCGGTATGAACGGAAATACGTGCAACTGCGGTTCGACGCCGCACTCGATGATGAGATGCTGCGGCTGGCCACTCAATACGTCGAGGTCCGAGGACGAGGCCAGTTCAACAAGGATGACAGTTGGAAAACCGTCCAAGTGGAGCAAATCAACGGGACGCGCTCTTGGCGAGGGACCTTCGATCTGGAAGTCTTTCGCAACAACCCCAACCCGAAAATCTTCGACCCGGATAAGGTAGTCACCGCCAGCGAGCCCTTCGACGTTGACGAGTTCCTTCGCATTATCTACGAAGGACGCGACGTGGGGAGGAAGGAACCCTCAGAGTGGTAGTCCTGGACACGAATGTCGTTTCGTACCTATTCGATAGAGACAGCAGAGCCGATTACTATCAGGAACGTATTCGAGGCCGGCGTGCGGTCATCTCATTCCAGACGCTGGAGGAGGCGTGGTTCGGGGCGTACTCGGGGAGATGGGGCGAACGACGGATGAACGAGCTTGCGCACCATCTCGAACAGTACGAGGTTGTTTGGCCCAGCCTCGAACTGGTCGTTGTCTGCGCCCGTCTGCGCAGCGAACAGAAATCTGCGGGTCGGGAATTGCAGAAGGCCGACGCCTGGATAGCGGCGACGGCTCCGATGCTCCAGTGTCCGCTGGCGACGCACGATAAAGATTTTATTGGCATCCCAAGTTTGCGACTTATTCGGGATTCGGCAATATGACCACTCTCGCCGATCTCAACGGATTCAACCACTCCGAGGAGCTTGTTCATCATGATGCACCGGATTTCTCTCTGGCAGGTTCATCGGCGGCGAGATGCGAGAGTACAAGGGGTTTCCCCCAGGAATTCGATTCGCCGTTTTTTTGTGGCTGGCTGATCTGTACCAGGGGGCCGAAAGAAAGGACGTCCATGGGACAGGCCGTCACACAGATGCCGCAACCGATGCAAGAGGTCTGCCGGTTGTCGAGATCCTCCTGCTTCAGGGCAAAGCCCATCACGTCGATGCCCACCTGACAGTTGCGCGAGCATTCGTTGCAGCCGATGCACTTGTCGTTGGACACAATCTTGAACCGGCTCCATCTCAGCTTGGAGAAAAGCTGAGACTGAAGTTGCATCAGCTTGGCCAGCGGACACCAATAGCGGCACCAGACCTTTCCGCCCAGGAAGGGATAGAGCGTCACCGGCAGGATGCCCACCAGCCAGACGTCGGCGTACAGCCGATAGAGGTGGATACCCAAGTCGGCTTCAGCCGCCAGCAGGCCGTAGACATCCTTGACCAGGACCAGGACCGTTACCGCCGCGGCAAACACCAGGACGGCCAGGCTCATCCATTCCCAGCGAATGGAAGCCTTGCCTTTGGGCGCCAGGTGGCGCCAACGATCCCCGAAAGTCTCAGCCAGTCCGCCGCATCCACAGATCCAGGAGCAGTAGCGCTTGCCCTGGAAAAGCACAAAAATCGGGATTAAAACAAAAGTGAGAACAATTCCCCAGACCACCCAGATCTGGTGGGGATCGTAGAAGAAGGTGTAGAAGAACAGGGGCCAGGCATAGACAATGCCGTAGCTGCGCCAGGGGCCTGTTCCGCAAAGGTGGGGTCGGAAGCCAGTTGCTCTCCAATCCACTGGTGCTTCACCGCAGATTGGAACAGGAATTCCGGGATGAGAAAAAAGAAGATCCATTGAAAACTCAGGAGAGAAACATAGCGCCAGATTTGGAACTTGTCTTTGCGGTCCAGTCCCCAGCGCTTCAGGGCTTCCAGACCGAAGACGGTCATCAACGCGGTGTAGAGGACGGTGTACCAGAAGGACCAGGGTCGATTGGCCAGGGAGAGAAAGTGATATCCCCAGTCCCTGTAGGGCCAGAATTCCTCACCGCTGCCCAGCTTGGCGCCGTAAACGGTATACCAGACGAAGAAGGAGAGTCCGAGCCAGGCGAACCGATCCCGTTTCCACCCGTGCCGGATCAGCAGGCCCAGACCCAGGGCCCAGGCCACGACGCCCGTCCATGCCGGGACCAGCGAAAGGTCGAAACCGAGGAGGCGGGCCTGTCCCCCCTGCTGCGCTCCGAATATCCAGGCTCCCACCAGACTCAGCAGCGTCAGACCCGCGGCTCGAAGCAGGCTGCCCTCCCATTCGTTTTCCATTCTCAGGCCCAGCGATTTGAGGAAGCGTCTCGGGACGTCGGCCCCGATCAACACGAAGGCATGGTCATAGGGGATCTGCCGCCCTTGCTCGGAACCGCTCTCCCGAATCTTGAGCTTTACCTCCCGTTCCCCGAATTCGGTGACGGTGGAGTTGAGCAAGGGTTCCACTTGCCTGGCCTGAATGGCTTGGTTCAGCTTGTGTGCATTGTCTTTGAAAATGCGACTGAATTCGTTGCCCCGGTAGGAAAGAAAGACCTGATTCCGCTCGCTCAGCGTGAGTGCGGCTTCGACCGCGCTGTTGCCCCCACCCACGACCAGAATGTTCTCGTTCTTGTACTTCCTCGGTGAGTAGAGGCGGTGGTAAACTCGTTCTCGATCTTCGCCTGGAACCTCGAGTTTGCGGGGATTCCCGCGTTGGCCGGTAGCCAGCACCACCCGCTTGGTTCGGTAGGTGTCCCTGGGTGTGGAAACCTGGAAGATGCCGGCCTTCTTCTGGCAACCGGTAACCGGTTCACGGGTGTGCAGTCTCAATTGGTTGTCGGTGACAATCTGATGCCATCGCCGCACCAGATCTTCCTTGGTGGCCCCGTCGAGCCACAGCTTGCCTTTGGAGGGGCGGCTGTCGGGTTCCGCGTAGACCCATTTTCCCTCGGGGAAGTTCTCGATGGTGTTGGCGATCTGTTCCTTTTCCAGCAAGAGGTACCTCATGCCTCGCTGGCTGGCCTGCAAGGCTGCATTCAGTCCCGCGGCGCCCGCGCCGATGATCAGGACGTCCAGCAACTCCGGATCATCGCCGCCGATGGAACCCGGTAAGGCGGCGATGTGTTCAATCACTTCGTAGCCCTGAGCCATCGCATACTTGATGACGGGAGCGCCCGCAAGGTCGCCGATAATGAAGAGGCCGGACAGGTTGCTTTCGTTGTGCTTTCGCAGGTAGGGCCGTTCATTGGCCCCGCTTCCCGAATGAAGAATGGAGACCAGTCCCTCCTTGATTCTGTTGGCAAAAGGGATCACGGTCAGTTCCTTTCGTCTCTTGTTTCGGCAGCAGTGGTCATGACTCAGCGGTATCTTCCGAATCTGGATTGTTCAGCTTGGCGCTTACGGCTTGAAATTCCTGGTGGATGAGTGGTTGGTATTTGCGTATGAAACCGGCTAGTGCCGCAGCGACTTTTCGGGCATCTGCATCATCAAGTTGCGTAGATACTTCAATAGGATTTGCGATGTTTACTCGCCCTTTTTTTACGTCGTAGTATTTGAGGGCGTTGTCTTCGGCTAGTTTTGCGATGTGGCGTTTCAATTCGGCGCCATGTTCTTCCGAAGAACCAAGTGCGTCACGCATACTGAAGTCCCACGCTCGGAATCCAACGAAAAGGTTGAATCTGCTTCCTGCTCTTGCACGAGTGGTTTCGTTGAGAATAATTAGCCAATGCCCGTATTCCATGCCATCTAACCACAATCTCCAGTGTCTGTATCCACCTCCGCTGGGCCTATCCGCGTACTTGGGTTCAGGCGTAGGAATGAGATGCTCTTCGGATTTAAGCTGATCCTTGAGTTTTTCGGTGATGTTCACCATGAATCGAGTTATCTCATCGTCACGGTCGCGCGTGGATTCCGCTTTTTCTCGTATCCGTGTTCGTTCCTGTTCCAGATTCTTGCACTTCACGAGATACTGATTGGTATCAGGCAGAGGGACAATTTGAGTGGCTTGGAGGTAATGTGCGTCTCTATCTTTGAAGAGCTTGATCTCAATGCACGATATATCGATTTCTCTTTCTCGCAACCATAGGACTGTCGTGGTTACTGGGGTCGGAAAGCTTCCGGCAACGAGCACAATTCTCTGTTTTTGGCCGATGGTTGAATCACGGCCTTCCGTGTGGTCGGATATCTGCTGGCGCGCCTCTTCGTCATCGATGTGCGCATGTTTGGCAAAGCGTTTGATCAGGTCATTCGTCTTGTAGGTGGAGTAGGTTGCGGCATACATGAGGGCTTGCCAGTAAACGCCCTGACCTGAGTCGTCTCGTTTGACTTCGACGATCACTAGGTTTCCCTCGCTGTCGATGCACAGCAAATCGGGGCGGCTTCTTCTATCTGTAAAACCGATGTCTTCACGTGCTATGACGATGAGGTCTTCACCTAGGATTTCCGGTGTCTTAGCGAGCCATTCGTGAATATCTGCATTCTCCTTAAATCCCATGGATGCAAATGAAGTGAGATCCAACGGCTTCAGAGTCTTCTCGTCGGGGTTGACTCGATATATCCTCCGGTCTTTGCTCATCTGGCTATGCTCCTTTCTGGCGTGACTGCCAAGGAGTCAGTCTCGCCGAAATCTTTTTCCGTCAATGTGGATTCCTCAGCTACGCTTGGAATGGCGTGCAGTGATGCCTGCGCGTGGATGACTTCTGCTTCTATACAGAGTTGGTCAACGCCTAGAGACCTCTCACCGGTTCCATCTCAGGCTCGCGCCACCTCGGACTCCCGTGAGGGACGCAGGTCCTGGCCACAGCTCGTGCACCGCCGGGCGGTGGGGTGGTTGAGATTGGCGCAGGCCGGGCAGGGCGAGGGCTGGGCTGTGGTCGGAACCTTGACCAAGCCCTTGGGCGCCGGCCGGCCCTCGCGATTCGCTGGACGGGAAATGATGTAGAGATAGCCCAAAACGTTCAAGAAAAAGCCGATGAAAAAAGGCACCAACGGCGGCAAGCCCCTGGAGAGGGCGCGGTAGCCGCTCAGTCCGCCAAAGACCAGGGACGACAGCACCACAAGACCGAAAAGGAACCATCCCCAACTGATGCCTCCCTGGGCCGTCCCCGGGGGCGCAGACAGTTCCTCCTGAAACAGAGCGCTCTTGGGCTGCTTGCTGGAGAAGAGCTTTTCCCGATTGCTCAAGAATGTCTCGACTTCGGCTCGGCACAGAGGAATCCGGCGGCCCCGCACGATCAAGGCAATGTCTTCCGCCGTCAATGGAACTCGACACACGGTGCAGAATTCCGAGATTTTGGCAGGGACCCGGGGGTAGGGCTCCTGGTTGCCCGGGGCCTGACTCGCCATTCCGAAGATGACCAGGAACGCCAGGCCTTGAATTCGCATGGCTTTCGCCAATCGCCGTGGGTTCACAGTCATAAGGCCTTACCTCATTCATAGATTGCTGTCGGCTGCCAATGAAATCAACAAAAAGCGGCTGTGGACTCTCAGTCTTTGCTTCTAACGAGTCGCCGGGTTCTATTCGGAGCTGTCCAACCGGCTCGCTGCCGCCCCGTCCACAAACCAGGTGGCCCTTCCATTGGCGGGACGAACGATCTGGGCCGGATATTTGTGCGGCTGAAATGGGCCGAGAAGCACTTCTTTCAGTGTAACGGCTTTCTCACGACCGCTGACCAAGAAGATGACTTGTCGGGCCTGGTTGATGACCGGCGGCGTTAGAGTGACTCGGTGCGACTTCGGTTTGCCGACCCGGACGGCCACAGCCAGGCGATTCTCCTCACCGAGAGCTTGACTACCTGGGAAGAGCGAGGCCGTGTGACCGTCGGCGCCCATCCCCAAAAGGACCAGGTCCAATACAGGAGGTTGTTGATCCCGCTGCTGGAAGAATTCCTTCAGTTGACGTTCGTAGTCTTTCGCACAGGCATCGGGAGCCAGATCGGTTCGAACAGGATAAATCTGTTCTTGCGTAATGACCAAGCTGGAAAGGAAGGTCTGCCGAGCCATGAGAAAATTGCTGTCGGGATGGTCGGGTGGAACGAGGCGCTCGTCGCCCCAGAAAAAACAGATCCGGGGCCAGGGAATCTGCTCCCGAAATCCAGTGGCCAGCAGTTCATAAAGAATTTTGGGAGTGTTGCCTCCTGAGAGAGCCACCAAGAAGCGGCCCCGCTCACGGACACTGTTCTCAGCCTGCTCCAAAAAACTCCGGGCCGCCATTCTGGCCAAAGCCTGCGGATTGGAGACAATGTGAAGGGTCTGCTTCCCGGCCGGAATCATTCTTCGATGTTTCTCCAGTGACGACCATCACGTTGCATCAACTCCTCGGCTTCCTCAGGTCCCCAGGACCCGGCCGCATAGTTGGGGAAGGTTCTGGGGGGCAGGGCTTTCCACACGTCCAATACCGGCTCGATGACACTCCAGCCCGTCTCGACCATATCGGCCCGCTGAAAAAGGGTGGCATCGCCAATCATGCAATCGTAGAGAAGGCGTTCGTATCCCGTGCTCGCCGTGGCGCCGAAAGTTTCCCGGTAGCGGAAATCCATGTCTACGGCTCCCAGTCGCAGCAAAGGGCCGGGAACCTTTGCGCCGAAGCGGAGAGAAATGCCCTCGTTGGGTTGGAGATGCAACACCAGGCGATTGCTCATCAATCGGTCCACCGCAGTCTTGCGGAACAGAACAAAAGGCGCTCTCTTGAACTGAATCGCGATTTCGGTCACCCGTCGCGGGAGGGCTTTCCCGGTGCGCAGGTAGAAAGGGACATCGGACCAACGCCAATTGTCGATCAGAAGTTTCAGGGCGACATAGGTCTCTGTTGTCGAAGCCGACGACACTCTGGGTTCGGAGCGATAGGCTGCCATGGGGTGTCCGTTCGTCCGTCCTGCACCATATTGTCCTCGCACCGTCCGCGTCAAAATCTCTTCCGGACTGATGGGTTGAATGGCGCGCAGAATTTTCTCCTGTTCGTCCCGAACGGAGTCGGCAGCGAAAGACACGGGCGGCTCCATGGCCGTCAAACTGATAAGCTGGAAAATATGGTTGGGCACCATGTCCCGTAAGGCGCCCGCCTGATCGTAGTAACCGCCCCTCTGCTCCACTCCGAGGGTTTCCGCCACTGTGATTTGAACGTGGTCGATGTAGCGGCGATTCCAGATCGGCTCGAAGATCCCGTTGGAAAAACGGAACACCAGGATGTTCTGAACCGTCTCCTTGCCCAGATAGTGGTCGATGCGATAGATCTGGCTTTCATCCAAGGCCTGAGTGAGTCCTTGATTCAAGGATCGAGCGGACTGCAGATCGCGGCCGAACGGCTTCTCGATGATGACGCGTCTCCATCGACCTTCCGGCTCCTGAGTCAACCCCGCGGCCTTCAGTTGTTGGACCACAGGGGCGAAGTACTCGGGTCCGGTTGACAGGTAATAAAAATAATTACCGTCGGTACCGTGCTGCCGGTCGATCTGGTTCAACATCGCCCGGAGGCGCTGGTAGGCTGTCCCGTCCTCAAAGTGGCCCGCCACGTAGTAAATCTTGTCGGCCAGTTGGCGCCAAAGATCCGAATCGAAAGAGCCGGCGGCGTATCTTTTGAGGCCTTCGGTCATTTTCTTGCGAAACTCGTCATGGCTCATCGCACGGCGGGCAAAACCAACGATGGAGAACTCCCGCCGGAGCAGTTTCTCCCTGGCCAGGTTGTAAAGAGCGGGGATAAGCTTTCGCTGGGTTAAATCGCCGGAAGCCCCAAAGATGACCATCACACAGTTGCCGGTGGGTTCTCCCACCTGGGTGACTGCATTCGTCTCGTCGGACATTCCTCTTCCCTTCTGAGGCGATGTGGATCTGAAGGCCCGTCGTGACCAAGTTTACCCCAAAGCCTGAGCCGTGGCTTGGTTGAATTGCGCCAATCCGGTTTCGACCTCCGAGCTCAAATGGACCCTCAAGACCCTGCGCCGTCGCTCTGCCAACACCTGGAAATCACCGCGGGCCCTGGGCGGCTTTCACCACGCCAAAGGTGTATTGCCGACCGGGCACCGGCAGGTTCAGCGCGTCGTCGCAGGTGACCTGCAGGAAGACCCCGCTGTTGGGACCACCTTTGTAGGCTTGGCCGGTCGAGTGTAGAAAGCGCGGGCCAAAACCCAGACAAGTTGCCACCCGAAGCCGGTCGCGCACGCGGCGCCTCAAACTCTGAAGAATCTCCCGGTGAGCGGGACTCATCTCGATATAGGCCAGGACGGCCAAATAGTCGCCGGTGGTGAGTCGGTCGAGGTGAGCCTTGAGAATGGACACCAGCGTGGGATGGGGTTCCACTGCTCTCCACAGGACACGGCGGTTTTCCTCATCGGCGAACAGGGCAACCTCACCTTCCTTGTAAAAGGCCGCCTCTGTTGGAAAAGCCCCGTCCTTCTCGTGCCGATGGGTCAGATTGCGGGTTGCCATCTTGCTGGCTTCGACGTCGGGCTGATTGAAGGGATTGATCTCCAGGATCGATCCTGCCACTGCCGCGGCCATTTCCCATCGGAAGACCTCCTGGCCGAGGTCATAGAGGTCCCTCACCGATATCCGGACCACCGGCTGCCCGCTTTGCTCCAAGTCCCTGACGGCCCGCTCTTGCTCCCGGTCGCTGGTCGAGTCGAACCGGAGGTAGATGAACAACCGGTCGTCTCCATAGACCTGGGGAGGCCCCACTCGCTCGCCGTCGATGGGAATGAGGCCTTTCCCGTTCTTACCGGTAGACTCCGCCAGCAACTGCTCCAGCCAGGCGCCGATCGCTGAGATCTCGGGCGAGGCAATCACAGTGACCTTATCCCTGCCGGTTTTGGCCAGAATCCCCAGGATGGCGCCCAGGATGACGCCGGGATTTTGAGTGACCGGGACGCGAGAGGTGCAGGCGTGGGCCATTCGTTCGGCCCGATCGATGAATTTCACAACGTCCAGTCCCATTAAGGTTGCCGGCACTTTGCCGAAGTTCGACAAGGCCGAGTAGCGTCCCCCGATGGTCGGCTCCCCATAAAAAATGAAACGGAAACCATCGCTTTGGGCAATCTCTTGCAGTTTGGATCCAGGGTCGGTGATGGCGATAAAACGTCGGCCCGCTTCACGCGCACCCAGTCCTTGCCTGACCTGCTCAAAGAAGTACTGTTTCAGAATGTTCGGCTCTAGAGTGCTGCCGGACTTGCTGGAAACAATGAACAGCGTTCGCGAAAGGTCAATCTTGGATTCGAACTGCTTGATCTGGTTGGGATCGGTTGAATCCAGGACATGAAGTTCCGGGTATCCTTCGAGCTTGCCGAACGTCCGGGTGAGGACTTCAGGAAAGAGGCTGGAGCCTCCCATGCCCAAAAGCAATATCTGAGAGAACTCTGCCTTCCGGACCTCTTCGGAAAGCTCCAATAAGTTCTGGGTGTGGTCAGGTTGTGCGGTCACCGTCAACCAACCCAGCCAGTTTCCCTCGTCGGATCCCGTCCAAAGAGTGGGGTCCCGTGCCCACAGGCGACGAACCCTGCCGCCAAGACTCCAATCATCGATCGCGCCCGAAACGGCATCGGCCAGTCTTTTGTTCAGGGAATGAGTTTGAGGATTCAACTCGAAAGCGTCAATCCTTTTGCGGGTATTGTCGCGAGCACCCAAGAGATTGTCGAAGGGATCAGACAAAAGACGCCAACCGTTCTGGAACAGCTTGTCCGTCACTCGCTGCAGGAAAATGCCCGCCTGCCCCAAAGCTTCGAGTAAACGTATTCTTTCGATCCCTTAGGGCGGAGAAGATCTCAGGTCTCATGGTTCCGGGGGGCACGCGGGCCCGGGAGCCATGGCGGGTTTCCAGAGAGTTAATTTTCTCCAGCCGCCGCTGATGGCGCTCCTCGCCCGTAAACCTCGCCTCCAGATAGGTGCGGACCAATTCTCGGGCCAGCTCGATCCCGACGATGCGAGCCCCCAGGACGAGGACGTTCATGTCATCATGCTCCACTCCCTGGTGGGCGGAGTAGGTGTCATGGCAGATGCCAGCTCGAATGCCGGGTAGTTTGTTGGCTGCCACGGAAGCGCCGACACCACTGCCGCAGATCACGATGCCCCGGTCCGCCTCAACCTTTCGCAACGCGAGGCCAACCTTCTCGGCGAAGTCGGGATAATCGACCGGGGCGTCATCATAGGTCCCGTAGTCCTGGACCTCGTGACCCTGGTCCTGGACGAACCGCTTGACCTGTTCCTTGAGATCAAATCCCGCGTGGTCGGAACTCAACGCGACTCGCATCATCTCCCTCGACTTTCCTTATTCTCCTCCCCCATAGACTCCCGAACTGGAAGCACGCCCGCGCAGAGGATAAAACGCCAACCTCAACTTCAGAGTGGCCGGCTGAATCTCAGGGCTTATCTCCAGCCCCTGGTTTTCTGACTGCGTGAAGATATTATCAGTCCGGTCCATTGAAGATACCACGAAATACTATTCGGCGACGGAACTCCCCTGTTGTTGGTGCATCGGTCCGGCGCCATTGGATGAGGCCAAGATCAGGTATCAAGGACTCATTCTCCATGAAGCCAATTGCCAGAACGTTGCCGCCTTCGACAATGGGTCGGAGTTGTGCGCGCAGGCGTTTGTCGACTGACGTCACGCCCACCGCGTGGAGCCGCGCTGCATTCAGCTCTGAAAGCCGAACCAGAATGCGTACATCGAGCGGTTCAAGCGCACGTACCGAAACGAGAAGTCCTTGACCTCCCAGGAGCAACGGTAACCCGTTTGGTTACCCCAACCCACAGGGGGGGACCGCCTGTTGCTCCAGGCCCGGGAGACGAGGGAGGAAAGGTGGCGAGCTCAACTCTACCAACAAATCGAAGAGCCGATCCTCAGTGACCCTGTGATGGTGCCGCTGGCCTTGATTCGATATTCGTTGGCGCGGCGCCGGCGGGTTCGAGGCTTCGAGATCAATCCCCTGGGATTTCAGTATTTCCACTTCCGCGGGGGTGTGGTTGTCTCCCGACTGAGTCCCCAGATCTCGGCCGACTTGGAAGTCTCAGTCGATCCCGCAGTGGACGACTCGTGACGCACCGACGGAGCGTCTTCAGCAATGGCGCTCGACCCGAGTAGCTCACCTAAGCTTCCAAGTGCTCCAATTCCGCCTCCACAGCTTCCATCAGGGTCTCCAAGGTCGTCGGCCCGAAATCGAGAGTCGCCCCAGCTTGGCTGAACAGCTCAGGAAGCGGTTGGCTGCCACCGAGCTGCAAAGCGGACCAGAAATCGTTGACGGCTTGCCGACAGTCTCGCTTGGAGTTCAACCACACCTGCAACGCTCCCAGTTGAGCAATGGCATATTCAATGTAGTAGAAGGGCAACTCAAAAATGTGCAACTGTCGATGCCAAAGGCATTGGAGGGCTTCGTCAAAACCTGACCAATCTTCAATGCCCCCGAAGCGCTCATTCAATGCCAGCCATTGCTCTCTTCTCTGAGCCACGCTGTGTCCCGGGTGAGTGTAAATCCAATGCTGAAACGCATCCACCTGGGCGATCCAGGGGAGAATCTCAACCACACCCTCCAGGTGCTTTTTCCTTGAGCGCTTGAAGTCTTCCTCCTCGCCATAGAACACGCCCAAATGCTCCCCGCCCAGCAACTCCATGCTCATGGATGCCACCTCACAGAACTCCATTGGTCCGTGTCGATAATGACCTAATGGCTCTGCGCGGGTGGCAAATACATGGAAGGCATGTCCCGCCTCATGCAGGAGCGTCCGGACGTCGCCATCGACGCCGACCGCGTTCATAAAGATAAAGGGTAACCGCGCTTCGCTCAAAGTGGATTGATAGCCACCGGGCGCCTTGCCCCTTCGGCTCTCAAGATTCAGTAATTGGTTGTCGCGCATCGTCCCCAGGAATTCCCCGAAGCGAGCCTCCACCCGACGAGTGATCTCCACGCAGCCCTCCACTAATGCTTTGGTATCGGTAAAGGGTCGAAGCGGGGAGCGGCCCTGGGGATCGACGTTCAAGTCCCAGGGACGAAGCGGGTCCACACCCAGATCGGCTGCTCTGAGCCGCTGCAGCTTGCGGGCCAGAGGCGCCACACAGGCTTCGACTCCCTGATGAAAGCGAAAACAGTCCTCGGGGCCGTAGTCGAATCGTTCCAAGCGGAGAAACATGTAGTCCCGGTAGGAGTCGAAGCCCGCATTGGCGGCAATCTTTGCTCGTATGGCAAGCAGTCCTTCAAAGATTTCCTCCAGGCGATCTCGCTCCCTCAGACGGCACTCGGCAATCATCTTCCAGGCCGCTTCCCGCTGGGTCCGCTCCGGGTACTCCAAATAGCGCTTCATCTGCTGGAGTGTCTGTTCTCTGCCCTCGAATTGCACGGTCAACGACCCGACCAGTTTCTGATAGCGCTGGGTCAACTTCGACTCTTCAGTCTCCAAAGCGATATTGGCCTCACGGAAGAGGTCGACATCATTTTGCAGGCTGCGGTCCAAGACAAAGTATCGCTCGCGGGGGAGCTGATTCCGGGCCGGCGAGTTGAGAAAATGCCTTTTGAGGCGGTCATCGGCCGCCTTGAGGTCCTCTGCAATTTCCTCCAGAAAGTGGAAATAGGCCTTTTCGAGCTTCCCGTTTTCCGTGTCGCAGGTCATCCTGATGTAACGTAAAGTCCCCTCTTCATTCAGGACATCGGTCAGCTCGCTCCAATCCAACAGCCATTGTTCCAGTTGTTCGACAGACTCAAGCTCTCGCTTTTCTAAAGACTGGAAGAGGGGCTCGATGTTTTTCCAGTGCGCATAATCCAGCTTTGCCGGAAGGTAGCGGCGCTCGAAAAGGTGAGGAAGTCGAGTCAAAAGATTCATGGAGAAACCATGTCCTATGCCTTGGCCGATCTGAGGCCGCCACAGGTTATCGCTAAACCTGATTCAAGTACAGGTATTGTACTCGCGCGGTACACACCGTACGCTTTGCCTCCTTTCATCCACCCAGCGGTCTCCACACCGACAATCCTTTCGTCATCAAGAGAGGTGCATGCGTGTTCTCCGCATTGCCGAGAGAGGCAATGTGGGTTATACTTGAGGCTTTAGAGTTTGGGCAAGGCTGCAACAGGCCCTGATAAATAATGGGGCCAACAGCGCGAATTGACGATTCGGCCCCAACCACGTGAGTGATCCTGCTGGCAATCCCTGTTTTTCAGTAGCGCTTCAGGGTGGTTACCAGCTACAAAGCAAGGCGCGTTAGGGGGTGCGTCGGCGAGTTTTACTTAGCCCTGACGCTGTTTTGGCTTCGACGAGCCGCCTCTTCCGTGGCCTCCTGAAGGCGTGTTCCGAACCGCTAATCAAGGCGCCAGTGATCAAGACGGGTCGTCGACTCTCAGATAGGCGATTAGAACGATTATGCTCCGTACCGAAAAAGACAATCTTTTGGAGCAAACTTTGACTCCGAGCTCGAATACCCGGGATGTTGCCGGGCAGCGGGAACCATCGGACGAAGAGAGCATAAACCTGCTTCATGATGAGGTCAGTGGGTTGATCGGGGGAGAAACACGCTCCCAGGAATCACCAAGAACACAGGGCCGTCCCAGAGGAACCTCTTGCCTCGGAGGCCGAAGAAGAAAACGATTTCAAAGACCGGGAAGACCCGGCTCAACTGGACTTGACTCCGGGCGCCTTGGACAAGTCGAACGAGACTGACCCAGCCAGCCTTTACTACCAGGAGATGCGCTCGGTCCCGCTGTTGACCCGCGAGGGCGAGGTGGTCTTGGCTAAACGAATTGAGCAGGGCAACTTCCGAGTCTCCAAGGCACTATCGCGGTCGCCTCTGGTCGTCCAGGAGGTCATCCGGCTCGGCGCTCAGTTGGAACGGGGAGAACGTTCCATCAACCGGGTCGTGGTGTCCAACGGCGATTTGATCAATGAACGGCTTCAGGACGCGCTGGGTGTGATCCAACAGGTCCGAAAGCTGGCCGAAAAGCAGGAGCGCTTACAACGCCGACTCTCTTTAGCCAGCACTGACCAGCCTGGTGAGCATCGCAGCCTTCGCTACAGGCTTGCCCGTCAAACAATTCTTGTCTCCAGAGCGGTTCGGCGGCTGCGCCTGACCGACTCTGAGCAAGGTCGTCTGATTGCATTGCTCAGCGAGCGTTATGAGACCCTGCGCTCGATCGACCGTAAGGTGCTCGGTTTGAAGAAGAGCCTGCCGCAAGCCAAGGGCAAACGCGCCACAGCGATCGAGCATGAACTTCAAACGACCCTCCAGCAGGTTTCGGGTATCCAGCAGGGGAGTCCGGTCAGCAAAGAAGGTCTCCGGCGCACTCTGGGCGTCGTCACCAGCAACAGAAAAGACGTTGCGCGGGCGAAGTGCGATCTTGCTCAAGCCAACCTTCGCCTGGTTGCTTCCATCGCTCGGAAGTACTCAGGGCGTGGGTTGCCCATGTTGGATCTGATTCAAGAGGGAAACATTGGGCTCATGAGGGCTGTGGATAAGTTCGAATATCGCCGTGGTTACAAGTTTTCCACCTACGCGACTTGGTGGATTCGCCAAGCGGTGACTCGCGCCCTGGCAGATCAAGCCAGAACCATCCGGGTTCCCGTACACATGGTTGAGACCATCAACAAGCTGATCAAGGCTTCCCGCGCCTTGGTTCAAGAGTACGGAAGGGAGCCAAGCTCCGAAGAAATCGCAGGCCATTTGAATATCCCTGTGCGCAAGGTTCGCCAAGTCTTCAAGATCGCTCGGCAGCCAGTCTCCTTGGACACACCTATTGGTCAAAATGAGGACTCAGTGCTGGGAAACTTGATCAAAGACGAGAAAGCGATTTCTCCGGCCGAGCTCCTGAACGACCGGGATTTACGAGAAGCAACGGAAAGCGTGCTGAAGATACTCAATCCCAAGGAAGAAAAGGTTATCCGGCTCCGCTTCGGATTGGAAAACGGTACCACCCACACCCTGGAGCAGATCGGCAAGAATCTGTCCCTGACCCGGGAGCGCATCCGTCAGATCGAGGCCAACGCTTTGGGAAAACTCCGACGTTCCCCCTCCAACCGAAAGCTGCTCCATTTCCTGGAATCCCCCGACGACCGGTGAGCGTCGATCGTGTCGGGTAGAAACCGACCGACAGGAAGCTTTCCAACCACTCCTCACTCACCCCTCTGCGGATCGTGGCGGAATAGACAGGATGACCTCCAGCAAGGACAACTCGGCCAGCCAAATCCAGAGGGAGCAGGTTCCCGCTTTGTTAAGCATTTTTGGTGACAAGAGACGGTTCCATCCATAGGAGCCCCCTCTCGCCTCGGCAGCAAACCCCATTCTAAGCAGTCGGCCCGAGTGGACGTTCACTTTAGGAATCCATCCTCCAATGGACCCACCCCCTGTCTTCCCCCTCAGGAAGACAGCCTCTCAGGAGGCCAGATTCTTCTCAAGAAGGCAGGGGCCCTCTCCGGAGTACAGCCCCCTCCCAGGAGGGGAATTACGTTGAATCGATCCCGCAAGAGGGGATTGGCACAATGACGGGATGACATTAACCGAAGCCAACCGCTTAGAACGTGAACCGCAACGTCAGGTGGATCTCGCGAGCGTGGCTGGCATAGACTTGATCCGGTCTGTCGAAGGTGGGGTGCCCGGGAATCAGGTTGTTCCGGGTGTCTCTGGAGCTGACCGCTCTCACACTGCTGAGGGAGCCCGGGGTATACTGTGGGTGGTTCAGGGCGTTATAGAACGCGGCGCGGAACTCGACAGCCTTGAATTCATCGATCGCAACTCGCTTGCTCACGCTCATGTCGAAGTTGTTGATCCCCCTCAACGGCAACGTGTTCCGTCCACCGTTGGGATGCGCACCCCCGCCAGCCTTGACATAGCGGGCATTGGGATTGTCGGCCAGATACCCGACCACTTGGCCGCTGCTGTTCATGAGCGGAGTTACGTCGCTCCCCGTACGGTCGACGCCCTCCGGATTGATCACGGCGCGATCCGAGACGGCATCCAGGTTGCGGTTGGAGTCGAGACCGCTCTGGACCGTGGCGTACTGCGGCGACTCGGCCGTAAACATGCCGGAGAAGGCCCAGTTGCCAAGCAGGTTCTGTATGAACCAGTTCGGCGAACCGCTGTACCAGGGCGCCTCAAAAACCCACGACAACGTGAGGCGGTGGGTGCGGTCGAGAAAGGACCGGGCTCGCTCGGCGCGCATGTCCTGGAAGTCCTGTGGCCGGCGGGGCGAAAGCAAGGTCGAGAACAGATCCGCGGTGCTATCGTCGATATTACGGCTCCAGGTATAGGCGCCGATGAACTGCAGCCCTTTCGAGAAGCGTCTCCTGACCTCGGCCGCCAAGCCGTGATAGATCGAGTTACCGCGGTTCGGGAAATCGAAGATGATCGGGCTGAACCCGGCATCGCCGAAATCCTGTCGAATGATGGGTCTGCTCTCGATGTCGTCGAGCGCGAGCGTCAGCGAGTCGAGTTCCGCCTGCGACGGACGTTGCAAGTACGTGGGCAACGAGCGCTGCGGACCGGCGCGGGCGAGCAAGGGCAGGATTCTTTGGGTGAACAGGCGAACGCCGCGAGTACCCAGATAGCGGATATTCACCGAGTAGTTTTGGGCGATGACTCGCTCGACTCCCACCGTCCACTGGATCGAATACGGCAGGCGTTGGTCCGCGATGAAGGTCGACGTCGTGCTGCGAGCCGTTTCTTCGTCGAATTCCTTGGGGCGCTGGTCTGGCCGAATGCCTCCACTGGCCAGAAAGCCCGGAATCTCAGCAGACGGGTCCACCCGGAACGTATTCTCGAGTTGCGGCGGCTTCTGCAGGATTCCAAGGTTTGTGAAGTAGGAATCGTAGGCGATGCCAAAGCCGGCGCGGTAGACGGTCTTGCCGGCGGCGCCGGGCGAATACGCCAAGCCCATGCGGGGCGCGAAGTTCAACTTCTGCGCCCGGGGCTCGTCGAACACGAGAACGCCGGGAACGCTTGAAATCAAGTTCAATCTTTGCAGTTTGTCTCCAAACGGCACGCCCTTGAACTCATATCTGAGGCCAAGGTCCCAGGTGAGATTCTGCCGGATCTTGATTGCGTCGCTCGCGTACGCGAAGAATTCGATGTTGTTGCCGTTGTATACACTTCCCCCGGTGTTCCGCTCCGCTTGAATATCCGGGTTCAAGTCAAGCAGGTACCGCTCCAGCGTCGAATAGTTGTAGTCTCCCCGCTGCCGTTGTATGAGAACGTCACTCGTAATGTTCTTGCGGGCGTCGACACCGAACTTGACTGTGTGACGCCCGCTGAGGAAACTGAGGTTGGAAACGACCTGATACGTATTCTGAACGCCGCTCTGGGGTGACACCACGTACGGCCCGATCTGGATGTCGAGATCCTGTTCAATGGTGATATTCGGAAATGAATCCAGACCCGGAAACTCGAAGTCGCCGGCCGGTATGTCATCCGACGATCGGCTGTAGCCGAGCCTCGTCTCATTGAACCAACGCGGCGAAAAAGCGCGGAAGTACGACAGTGTCGCCAGTTTCTGCCGGACTGTGCGTTGGTTGACGAAGACCGGCAGGTCCGGAGCCGTGTCGGAATCGCTGGCGTCGCTGGCGTCGTCGATGTACCGGAAACGCATCTGATCTCCGTTTTCCCAGTTGGAGTCGATGCTCGCAAGCCAGTTGTAATTGTTTTCGAATGTGGGCACGTTGACGGGCAACAGTCCAATCGGAATTTCCGTTCCCTGAACGTTCGTACTCCCCGTCGCAGCGGGAGCGGGCGGCACGAAGCGCTTCAACACATCCAGGTTCGTGCTCGACAAGCCCCGGATGCGGTCCAGGGCGGCATACCCCTCGGCGGTGGGCGCCGAAAAGGGCCGACCGGGCGGAGAGGCGCTGCCGACCGAATGATACTGATAGGAGCCGAAATAGAAGAGGCGGTTCTTCAGGATCGGGCCGCCCACCGTCCCCCCCACGCGGTTGTCGTCCAGGCGCGGATTCTCGAAGATCCCGCGGCGCGCGTTGGACTGGTCCAGGGCGTTCAACTTGCGGTTCGAGAAGTATTCGTACAACGAGCCGTGAAACTGGTTGGTTCCACTCTTGACAACCGTATTGAACTGTCCGCCGGTCGAGCGTCCGAACTCCGCCCCGTACTGATTCTGGAGCAGGGAAAACTCGGCGACCGCCTCGTTCGGAACATCGACAATTCGGCCGGTGGTGTCCTTGGCGTTGTTGTCGACTCCTTCGATCATGAAGTTGTTGTTGCGGGGACGCTGGCCGCCGACCGAGGGTCCCTCCCCCAACCCCGTGCCGCCGCTCGAAGCGACGCCGGCGCCCTGCAGCGAAAGGTTCAGTACGCCGAGCGGCAGATTGGCGCTGGGACTGTAGAGCGCCTGGCGGAAATCGAACGAACTCCCGATCGTCGGGGTGGTCGTATCGATCTGAGCGGAGGCGGCAGTGATCTCCAGTTTGGTGACGACCTCCCCCACCTCCAGGGTGAGGTTGGCGGTGCTGGTGCGGTTGAGAGCAATAGCGATACCGGACAGCGAGGCTGGAGCGAAGCCATCGGCCTCGGCGGTGAGAACGTAGTCGCCGACTGGCAGGTTGTTAAAACGGTAGAAACCGAACTCGTCAGTCTCCTGTCTCCAACTCACACCGGTGGCCACGTTCTCGAGCCGGATGGCGGCGGCCAAAAGCGACGCGCCCGTCTGGTCGCGAACCACTCCGACGAGGTTCCCGTCAGCGGCTTGGCCGCACAGGCCGCGGGCGCCCGGCGCGAATACAACTGCCAACGCCATAAAGACTCTCGATACTTTCACCGTCCCGCTCGTTCTCCTTGATCAGCCTGTGCGTGGAGCCACCCCATTTTGCACGCCCGGAAGTGCGCACCCAAGTCCCTGGCATTGTTCACCAAGCGCTCTCGACCTTCATCGCCCACCGCCTCGATGCAAAAAGCAACGGTCAATGGTTGGCTTCAATGTTGTAGCGACACAAGTCCTCTTCAGAGAATGCTTCCGGGGAAACCAATCGGTAGTGTTTTTCCGCGCGGATGGTGATTCGTCCGTCCTGTTGAATAAACTCAAACAGCGCAATCAAATCTAAGCTGATGAATTGTGCGCCGATGGGACGGCAAACCAAGTTGAGAAATTTGGTCGCGCACAGCGCGAAATCCTGTTCGATCTGGACGATGTTCAACCGGTCGCGGCCGCCTTTAGCTTGTACGGGGAAAACATAATGAGCGCCGCCACGGTCCAGACCAACGTACAACTCATCGGTTTCCACCTGCCCGATGTTCGGGATCGAAGTCCGCAAGTGATTTTGCAGCGAGTAGCACGTGGTTCCCGTGAAAATGTCCAGTAACCGATTGTAACGTAGCTTGGCCAACAATGCCTGCTCATCGTTCAGCGCGTACAAATCAATGATCCCCGGAGTGGCGTCGGGAACCTTGATCTCTTGAAGCATTGTATTGGGGACAATCGCCGATTGCCGGGTCAAGGTGAAACAATACTTTCCCTTCCCTGCCGGCCGGATCACCCAATTCTCCTGGTCCGTTTCCTTGTCACGGATTGCCTGCGGCAACTCGGTGCGGTAACGAAAGCTGTAAATCACATCTCCGAGGTTCTTGGGCAATTCAATTCCTAATGCCTCAGCGGTTACCACCAAATCGTCGCGTTCAAACGGCACTTTACACATGCCGTTCCGATAACGATCGAGAAATATCCGCTCGATAATCCGTGAATAACGGCTGGGAGGAGGCGTCACCGATCGGAACTCCTTCAAGGCGCCTGCCGGCGTTCGTGTCCAGGCCAGCGGAGCACGACCACTTCTTCCCGTAATCGCTCTCTGGTGGTCGTAGACAAACGCGTGCGAAACAGATCGATACTTTGCACTTCGTAGCCCAATGATTCGGCGATCTCGGCCAGTAATTGCCCGGTGCGAATCATGATCCGCAAATAGGAAGCTTGGTCGCCCACGACATACGCCAACCGTGCTCCAGGGCGCAAGCAGCTGCTGAGTCGCTCCAAATGCCGGGCCATGCCACCAAAATACAACCGGGTGACGCGGGCATACATGCGCTCAAAACCGGACCTCTTACCGAGTTCGATCCGGCGGGCTTCAATGGCTTCGGCGAGCGCAGCGATGGTGGGAAAGTTCTCGATCCAGCGGTCGTCATCGTCACCTTTGTAAACACCGCGGGTATTGGAGCGAACCAGATTCTTCTTCAACGCCCGCAGACCGTCCTTGTCCTTCAAGAAGCCCAGCAACACCGATTCCAGGCGCGTGGTTCGCGTGTAATCTTTCTCGTTGGGATAGGGCGGCGAGGTGATAACGGCATCGATGGTCCCCGGCTCGATCACCTCTCGCAACTGGCGGGCGTCGGCATGATGGGCAACGGCGGGCGTCCGGCGTTGTGATTGGACCTGCCGCAGATGGGCAGCCATGTTGTGAATCTCGCGCAGCCAGGGGCTAACGACTGCCGCGTCTTCTTTCGCCTGGACCACGCCGACCTCCGGGCCAAAGTGCAAATTGCTGATTGAAAAAACAATCGCCTTCATGGCCGCCAGCAACTGGTGGCGGCGGTGTTGAGGCGGCGCTGACTGTTTGATGTTTTCCAACAGGGTCAATGTCTTGTGCAACGGCAGTGGACTGATCGAATTGTTCAGCAGCAACGCGTGACAGGTTTCCGGCAACGTTTTCAGTTCCCTGACCGGTTGTCCGCGATCATTTCCCCGAGGGTACAGCAGCGGGAAAGGGGCGTCGGCCAATCCCTCCGCATCCAAAATCGCCAAGACTTCCTCAGCAATTTTCTCTGCGCTGCGAACCAGACCCTCAGGCGAAGGCGACCAATCCAGCTTGACCGAACTGGCGAAGTGCGCCGCAGGATTTGCTTCTACACCGACGCTGGCAACCCCCAGTTTCTTGCATTCGACCAGCGTCGTACCCGTGCCGCAAAAGGGATCCAAAACACAACCGCCCGATGGCACACCGCAGCGGTTCAGATAGTCTCGGACCAGATGCGGCGGATAGGAAAGCACGAAGCGGTACCAATCGTGAACCGGTTGGTCTTCGGGGAAAAGTTTATTGATCCCCGCCTTCGAGCTCCGAGCGTGAGTCGCGGTCATGATTTTTCTTTCTATTGCCGACGGCGGCTTGGCCCAAAGTATAGCAGGTTCATGCGATACTCCGTCTTTCGCTGATGACGGGAGATCGAGGGGTGCGAGGTGAGGCTGGATGGGATTTCGTCAGGGAACTACATACAAGGGAGATCCCGTATGATCCCCACTGGTGAACACCGCATCGAAGAGATAAAGCAGCAACTGGTTGAACAGGGATGAACAGGGTGACCAAGATTCTTTTTTATCCTGAATATCCTGTCCATCCCTGTTCATGTTGAAACATCTCAAAATAGGAGCGTCCCTCAAGCCCGAGATCACCGATCCAGTCACAGGACAACGGAGTGATCCCTGGCATCATGCGCCAAGACGATAACCACGTTCTACTTCCACTAACCGGGCAACCAGTTCCGAGTGCCCTTGGACATGGAAGATATACCTGGGAATATCATGGCCGGTGCTTCGGGACATGAAAGGCTCACCCCAGAAGCTCAACAGACCTTCGGTGGCATTGTTTGGTGCGGTCTCTGCAAGGATAAAGGAAACATTTTCCGCGATCCTCGTCCAACAGGGCTCGTGAACTTTCGCGTGTCCATAGCAGGCGCGCACTTTCGGCACAACTTCAGAGTTCCACAGTTGCTGCTGACTGACGTCCAGCACGAAGTGAATGGACCTCACCCTTGGGTTTTCAACAGCGGGACGTAACAATGTGTCGAAGAGGGATTGTGTCTTGAACATCAGCAGGCACACATGGAACCAGACCATGTCCCCTTGAGCTTGTCTGACAAACCTTTCGCTGGCTGTACGCAACTGGCGCGGACCTATCAAAATAGCATCAGGAGGATTCAGAGCTCTTTGGATGTGGGTAACAGCCGTTTCAGCTCGCTCCAGACTGCGCTCCATCCGCTCGCCAGCCCGCTCCCGTCGCAGATCGCGAAGAAAAAGTAATGCCAGTAACACGACGGTGATCGTCAGCAGAACTCCTGCTTCGATCAGGTGCAGAAAATGCATGACCAGCGCCACGACAGCCGCCACGATCCCTGCAATCGCATCCCAATCGAGGCTCAAGAACCGCCGTATCCTGGATTTTTCCTGATCAGCTTCTTGCCGCATTCGCCTTGTTTCTCCTCACGTTTCAAAAAGTCGGGCGATCTCATCGGTCTTGAAGCGCGGCCAATGGACCGGTTGGTTGCTGTCCCCGTCAACAGCCTCGATGCCACTCCCCTCCTCCAGCACCTTGCCGATGCTCGCCACGGGGATTCCAGCCTCACACAGGGCCTTCATGAGACTTTCACAACCATCCTCACTACAAGCAATCAGCAAACTGCCGGATCCGATCAAACCCAGCGGATTGATCTTCAGCAACCGACAGATACGAGCCGTTGGCTTGAGAACGGGAATGCGATCGGGATAGACACGAATGCGATGCTTGCCGGCGGCGCTCAGCTCTTCGATGGCCGTCGCCACTCCGCCTTCGGTCACATCGTGAAGCGCACTGACCCTCCCGGACCCGGCGGCCATTTCAGCCTCTTTGAGAATGCTGATGCCCGGCTCCGTCAAGAATCGCCGGCAGGCTTCAACTTCCTCCGGCCGGAGGCCGAGCTGCAACAATTTTTCCGGAAATTCACGGGCAATCAGAGCCGTTCCCTCCACGGCCACTCCCTTGGTGAGAAGGATTCGGTCTCCGGCTTTCATCCTTCGCTTGTCGATCAATTGGGCCCGGGATACCGTTCCCACCAACTGCCCCACGACCACCGGACGGTTGACAGCGTCCGTAATCTCCGTGTGTCCTCCGCACAAACTCAAACCGAATTCCGAGGCGGCGCGATGCAGATCGACCATGACCTGCCGGATCTGAATCGGCCGGGTTCCCGGCGGGAAAAGCAAAGAGGTCAACAGCCATCGAGCCCTGGCCCCACAGGTGGCCAGGTCATTGGCGTTGACCACGATGGCGTAGTAGCCGATGGCATCGGTCGCAAAAGTAATGGGGTCGGACTTGAGCACCAGGATGTCCTCTCCGTCCAGACTGACCGCCGCGATATCCTCCCCCACGTCCGGCCCGATGAGAATGGAAGGGTCCGGGCAGCCCAATTCTCCCAGGAATTGACCCAACAGTTCGTTGGGCAGTTTGCCGGCAGGCAGGGGGCGGGCCTCATCCATGGTCATTCTCAAAATCGTCGATTCGCCGGCTTCATCACAGAGCCCGCGGAGCGAGAGGCCATCGGACGGCCTCTCGCAACCATTCCCCATTCCAACCGGGGTCTCCCAGCCAGCCACCCAAAGGTAGAGACTCTTACCCTCATATTTCTGAGCTGACCTCCCAACTCAACCGATCAAGGATACAGGCCTCTCAATCGAGTGGCCATGGCCACCCTTTCAATTCCAAGCATGTTGGCTGCCGTCCGCATGGGCAGCTTCTTGTCAACGGCAAGATCCAGGACAGACTTGAAGCTGTTTTCCATGATCGTCTGCAACTTGGCAAAGACATCGGCCTCCGCCCAGAACAGGTGCTGTATGGACTGAACCCACTCCAGATAGGAGACGCTGACACCCCCGGCGTTGCAGAGAACATCCGGGATCAGAAACACCTCTTTACCCTGTAGAATCTTGTCCGCGGCCGGGGTTGTGGGTCCGTTGGCCGCCTCGGCAACGATCCTGGCCTGGACCCGCGGAGCGTTCTCCTGAGTGATCGCGTCTTCCAGGGCTGCGGGGATAAGAATGTCACAAGGACACGTGATCAGGTCGTCCGCCGACATCGGCTCCGATTCCGGAAAACCCGACACGCTCCCTGTTTTCCTCTTGTGATCGATGAGGCTCCGGGGGGAAAGTCCGTTCTCGTTATAAACACACCCCTGAGAATCGCTGACAGCGATCACCTTGGCCCCGGCCTCTTCAAGAAGTCGGGCGGCCACCGAACCTGCATTCCCAAACCCCTGCACGCACACCTTCATGGCGTCCAGCTTCAGTTTGAGGCGCTTGGCGGCACACTGAATGGTAAAGAACACTCCGCGGCCCGTGGCTTGGATTCGACCCATGGATCCTCCCAATTCCAGAGGCTTTCCGGTAACCACTCCTGGGACGCAGTAGCCTTTGTGCATGCTGTAGGTGTCCATGATCCAGGCCATCACCTGGGGATTGGTGTAGGCGTCGGGCGCCGGGATATCCTTTTCAGGACCAATGATCGGCAGGATCTCGCTGGTGTACCTCCGGGTCAATCGCTCCAATTCTCCGACAGTCATTCTCTTGGGATCGCAGCAGATCCCTCCCTTGCCTCCACCATAGGGAATTCCAACGATCGCAGATTTCCAGGTCATCCAGGTCGCCAGAGCTTTCACTTCGTCCAAAGTCACATTGGGATGGTACCTGAGGCCTCCTTTGGCAGGCCCTCTGGCCGTGCTGTGCTGGACCCGGTAGCCCTCGAAGCGTTCTACTCGACCGTTGTCCAGGCGGATGGGCACTGAGACGATCAGGCAGCGTTCCGGGTACCTGATCTTATTTCTCAGGTCGTCATCCAGTTGCAGGATATCGGCCGCCAGGTCGAACTGCTCCATGGCCATCTCAAACACGCTTCTTTTTTCTTCACTCACGCCGATTTCTCCTTTCTCGAACCAGCTATTTCATTTCGACTGCTATGAGGGAATCCCCTCCTGTCCATTCTCCCGTTATCCTATCGCTTAGCCGTTCTTCACATCAACGACCATTCCCGATGGGAAACCGTTGGCGGTACTCGGTCAGACCGCCATTCTGTGGCCTTTGGGCCGGATTTCCGCGCAATCCCATCGCCTTTCGAAACCGTTTGCGATAAACTGGAGTCACCCCGGGCCGGACGACGGTCCGTCGGATGATCAACCGGATACCGTTCCCCAGTCCCACCAGGATGAAGATCATGCGGGCACTGCCGCGACCCCAGGGTCTCGGTCAGCACCGGCCCTTAGTGGTTGTCTGGTTGTCGCGGGCGGGTCCGAGATGGAATATACTCTACTCGTCGAGGATGGGCGGCTGGAGATGGGACTCAAGCAGCAGTTCAGTCCGATGGCCCAACCGGCCCAAGACCGAGGATGAAGGATTGGGGAGAATCATCTTTTTGAACGGGGAGGGAGACTTATGTGGGGCGTCAATCCTGTCACTATTTTCTTTATTCTGGTGGTCGCGCTGTGGTTGATTAACTCGATCAACGTCTTGAGGGAATACGAACGAGGCGTCATCTTCAGGCTGGGACGCCTCCTTTCTCAACCCAAAGGTCCCGGACTCATCTTTGTCTTTTGGCCCATCGATCGAATCGTCAGGGTTTCGCTGAGAACCGTGACGCTGGACGTTCCCACCCAGGACATCATCACCAGCGACAATGTCTCAGTCAAGGTCAACGCGGTGGTCTATTTTCGCGTGCTGAATGCCACCAAAGCGATAGTCGAGGTCGAAAACTATCTCTACGCTACCTCGCAACTGTCTCAGACCACACTGCGTTCCGTGCTGGGAGAAGTCATGCTCGACGACTTGCTCAGCCGGCGGGAAACCCTCAACTTGAAGCTTCAGGCGATTCTCGACAAGCAGACCGACCCCTGGGGAATTAAAGTCTCCCTGGTCGAGGTCAAGGCCGTGGACCTTCCGCAGGAGATGCAGCGAGCCATGGCCAAACAGGCCGAAGCAGAACGTGAAAAGCGCGCTAAGATCATTCATGCAGACGGCGAATTCCAGGCGGCCGGCAAACTTGCCGACGCAGCCGAGGTCGTGGCCCGGGAACCAGTGGCCCTCCAGCTCCGATATCTCCAAACCTTGACGGAAATCGGTATCGAGAAAAATACGACTTTGGTCTTCCCCCTTCCCATCAATCTGATCGAAGCCCTGCTGAACATGAAGAAATAAGCACCTCTTCTCCGGCGCCGCTCCACCCGAGGACCGGCGTCTTTGCGGGCCCTGCCCAAACATTCATTCCCTGGAACTTGCAGGCGGCGGCTGATTGCTTGGGACCCCGGGCTGGCGCGAGACCCTCAGCAAACGATGCGCGCAAGGGTCCACACAGAATATTCACCCCTTCTTCACGCCAAATTCATCAAGAGAGAAAACCGTCATGACGCATTCCCGGTGAGGCGACCCAATTGAAAAGCTGGGACAGGCGCTCCCGGAATCGGCTGTTCCAATACGAAGATCGAAGTACATTGGACAATTCACGATCAATCAGGCAACATGATCGATGCGACGCAAACCATCGATACACTTGCTTGCGGTTCTGAAGTTCTGCTGGAGTCTGTTTCGTTCTGGGTTGCTGGAATGGGAAGATTTCGATGATCTGAGTCTGGCTGAAGTTCACGGGCGTGATTTTGCTCGGCAGCCTCATGGAGCCGGAGTGCACGTCACCTTTTCGGTGAGCTGGAAAGCGATTGATAAGACCGGGAAGGGTGTCCAGGAGGCCCTTGATGTCCTGCTTGCTGATGATGGAGCTACGGCGGTCGTGGACAGGAGGGATGAAAACTAATCGAAAAATCAGGAGGAGGATGCGATGAGATGCACAGTGATGGTTGCTCTTTGTCTTGCGCTTTTGTCCATTCCAGTCTGTGCTGCGGAGCCATGATCGTCTCCCTGTTTTTCTGGCCGGCCGTAGCGTGCAGCATCCTGGTTGCCGTTGCCGGAGTGATCTGCCGGAAGACCACCCCGCTACTTGTCGCAGCGGCGTTGGTATTTCCGGCATCCGCGTACCTTGCGTTAACTCCGAGATTCGAGGTTTGGGGGTTGTTTCCGGTCGGTTTCTATCTGCTGGCGGCGGCAGCCATTCGCTGGACCGAAGGACTGTTTAGAATGACACTCAGCCTGCCGTTCATTGCGGGTAATGCTGTGTTCTTTTTTAATCTCTTTCCCCCTACTGGGATATTGGGATGGTGATGAATGGCCGGTTTGGGATGGGCCCGCAGAGGCGGTGGGGCTCGGCTGGCTCGTGACGGTCTTGGCGTACGGCTTCCTTGTGGTGTTCATGGGTGGCGTAGTGGCGGTTATCGTGCAGGCGGCGGCTGATTACTTGGGACCCCAGGCTGGCGCGAAACCTTCAACAAACGAAACGCGCAAGGGTCCACACAGAATATTCACCTCTTCTTCACGCCAAATTCATCAAGAGAGAATAAGCCGTCATGACGCATTCCCGGTGAGATGACCTCAATTGAAATGCGGGGACAGGTGCTCCCGGAATCGGCTGTTCCCATACGAAATTTCGAGCAGCAATTACGAAAAATCGTACAAATCCAGACTGAATTCTCACACAATAAGGTCAGCTCCTCAACCAAGTAGCCACAAACAAAGCACTTAAGAGTTAGGCATTTTTTGGAATCCTGATTGCTTGTCTGGTTATGGTGTTCAGTCAATTCAAAAAATTTACAATCGAGAACACCCGAGGGGATGCTAAGGAAAATCCTGATTCTCTGGAGATGACCATGAAAAAGTGGAGTTTGTTGGCATTGATTGTTTCTCTTGTGGTGGTTGGAATGAACTTTCTGATGCCTGCTGCACAAGAAGCAGTCGAACAACCTGGCATCCGTTTCGTGGCTCACGGCACGACACCAGCGCCGGTCGACTATTTGTCCTCGACTTTCACTCAGGATTCGAGTTCAACCCTGGAAGATTTGGTCAGCGTGTTCCAGAACATTTCGGACGAACCTGTGACCGCAATTAAGGTAAGCTGGACCATTCACGGTCAGTCAGGCAGGAAGATGAGTGCGACGGTCACCATGGATGCACTTCCTTTTGGAGACGAGGACTTCATGGGAGGGGAACCATTCTTGCCGGGAAGTACTATTGAAGTGCCCGGCGAAGCGACCATTACGATGACCGCTCCCATTGAGCGCATCGAAGTTAAGTTGGATTTCGTAGAAACATCCGGGGTGCGGAAACCTGGTATCGAATGGCCGAATTACGGCAAGGTGTGGCCTAGCCGCAGCGAATCGTGGCGAAATATGGTCGGCAAGCGCCGTCTTGTAGCGACGTTCAGGTCCTTTCTGGTGCGGGAGGCTGATAGCAAGGGTCCAGGACGGATTGAAGAGATTCTCCAAATGGAGAGGGATAGAAGAGCTAAAATGGCCCCACATGTGAGCTCCTCCCCCCAATAGCTCCGTTGCCACTGTGGCGGGTACGAGCACGCTGGAGTCTTGCTCGTACCTTACCTGGAAATCTTGCAAACAAGGAGCTTTCGCGATGGCCCATTTCTTACTGCGAAGAACTCTCTTTGCTTTTCTCCTGTTTCCCCTGTTCTTGATGACGACCCTGGCGACGGCCCCCAATATCGGAGCCGTGTAAGTCTGGCCCAAGATTCAAGCCGGGCGCCCCGCTGGCAGGGATGGTCATCGAGAATATTGAGATCTGCGGGACGTTTGCTGGCGACCCCAAGCCTTTGAAGGTGCTTATCCGCTCGAAAATCAAAACAAAGCCTGGAGACAAGTACGATCCTCGCGCTCTGAAGAAGAATTTCAATGCGGTGTGGTCACTCAATCGATTTGAGTCGCTACGTATCGAGTTCAGGAAGGGTAAGCGTGGAATTATAGTCGTATACAACTCTGAAGGAGGCCACTAGGAGTCTGCGCCAATGTGGAGGGACGGTCTCCCACAAACAGCGCGAAATTTAGGCAGAATCTGCCTTGAATCGGTCGGGAAATCCCTGTTTCGGCAGATTTTCCGGCAATTTTAGGAGTCATATCCCACCCCACCGGAAGGTCTCGCCAGCCTTCTGTGGCGCAGGATACTTAGGTGAAGCTAAAGAAAAAAGGCTAGAGGAGGTCACATGTTTGTGTCTACTAGAGCAAGAAACAAGGCTTATCGGATTAGTCCGACGGGCTTGTCGGTTCTTCTGACCAGTCTCATGGCTCTCTTATGGGTTACGCCCTCGGCAACGGCCCAGGAGTATGGCGGGTTTCGAGGAAAAGTGACCGATCCCACCGGGGCGGTGGTGATCAATGCAGACGTCACGGCAACCTCGGAGAGCACAGGATTGGGCAACAGCACGGTGAGTAACGAAGTCGGTGACTTCGAGTTGCGCGGCCTGGCGCCGGGTTCCTACACCCTGGAGGTGGAACTTTCAGGCTTCAAGAAATTCGTCAACTCCGGGTTGATTGTCTACGCCGGCCAGGCGCGACGGATCGACGTGACTTTGGAAGTGGGCGAGGTGGCTGACACCATCACTGTCGAGGAAGAGGGCTACGTCATCGACACCGACACTCCCACCATCAAGCAGACCACGGCCATGAGAGAAATGGTGGGCTTCAACACCAATGCCCATCTGATCTACACCATCGGCCTCAATCCCGGAAACGAGCCCCGAAGCCAGGTGCATGGCAGCTATGCCAATAACACCAACACCGAGCACATGGGTCTGGCGACCAACGCTTACGGTGGTTCGGGTCGAGACTATACGGAGACGACCCAGGAACTGATTCAGACTTCCTTCAATGCTTCTGCGGAGTACCGTACGTCAACGACCGTGATGGCCATCGGTCGGGGTGGCACCAACGATTTTCACGGGGAGATCTTCTATCATCTCAACCATCCCCGGCTCAATGCCCTCCAACCCAGTCAGAATGGCTCACCCAGGCCGCCGTCGCGTCCCAACCGACGCATTTCGTACGAAGTGAGTGGCCCCATTTACATTCCGTACGTCTATGACGGCAGGAACAAGAGCTTTTTTCACTGGAACTATCAACCTTCCAGCAACGTCAATTTCTTCCAAAGTCAAAACTGGGTCCTGCCGACTTCTCTGATGCGGCAGGGGAACCTTTCCGAGTTCGCCAACTTCCAGCGGACGACTCAAGGGAACCCGGGGTTCAACATCATCGACCCTTTCACCGGGCAGCCCTTCCCCAATGACATCATCCCCAGGGATCGGTGGAGTCCCGTGGCCGTCAACCTGCTGGATCCGTCCCGTGGAATCCTGCCGCTGGCCAAGAGAGACCGGCTCTACGACAATTTCGATTTCATCGACTCCAATGCCAATGAGCGCGACACGACCCATATGCGATTCGACCACCAGATCACCGAAAACAATCGGGTGACCGCAACCATCTGGTGGGAACGGTGGGTGTTTGACGAAGGCGGCGGCAGCCCCTTCATTAATGGTAAAGGCCTGTTCGGAGACGACAACCGACGCGCCTTCGCCCTTCAGGATGCCCATACCTTCAATCCCCAGGTGATCAACGAGTTCAGTTTCGGCTGGAATCGGCAACGAAGCGTCTGGAGAAGCGGCGACTTTCCGGGCCGGCAGTATCTGGACCTGCTGGGAATTTCCGACTTGGGCGGCCGCGAGGCGCTGCTGCCTACCGGCTCCGGCAATCCCCGCTTCGTGGTTCAGACCCTGGGACGGCAAAGCGGAGCGTCCTCGGCATCCTTCAACGTGGGTCCGGCCAATCTGATGGGCGGTTTGGGCACTTCGCCGTTGATTGACTTTACGGAAGCCGCCGTGTGGCAGTTGCGGGACACGATTTCTATTCAGAAAGGCAGCCACCTGATCAAGACAGGCATCGAGTTGCGTCACCAATTCCCTCACAAAGAGGGGGATCGCAACACCAACGAGTTTGGCCGGTGGGAGTTTACGGGGAATTTCACCGGTTACGACTTCGGTGACCTTTTGCTGGGATTGCCTTTCAGAACCAAGATCGAAGCCATTACGCCCCGAGCCGAGGCCAGGGACTGGGAGTTCGGCTTTTTCCTGCAGGACGACTGGAAAGTCAGACACGACCTGACGCTCAACCTGGGAGTTCGCTTCCAACACTACGGCACCCCCTATGAAAAAGATGACCGCTGGTACAACTTTGATCTGGCCAACCGAAGGGTGGTGGTGCCCAGCGATCAGGCTTTGCGTCAGGTGGTGCCGGGCTATCCCATTCCGGTGGTGACGGCCGGCGATGCAGGCTATCCAGGCAAGCTGATCAACTTCAAGACCGTGTTGGTGGATCCACGGATTGGTATTGCTTTCCGGCCCCGGGAGGGGATGGTGATTCGTACCGGCTACGGCATCTACAGTGTTCCCTACGCCACTCATGCGGCTCAGGCCGCCGGTTTCCCGGTGGGTGGGTTCGGCATCGATCGGGCCGGCTTGCTGGCGGCTCGGGTCCGGGGTCCGTTTCAGTTGGTGGAGGAGTTCGGCCCCAACCAGATCGTGAACGGAGTGCCGGAACTCACCACACTTCGAGGGTTTCCGGCGCTGACCGGCACCCTGGGGCGACAGCTGGTCTACGCCATGGATCCTGACCTGCGCAAGAACGACTGGCCCTATGACCAGCAGTGGAACCTGACCATTGAGCAGGAACTGGGGCACGGGTTCGCCATGAGGACCTCCTACGTGGGCACCAAGGGAACCAACTGGCCGGTCATCCGAGACCTGCAGCGCCCGGCGCCCAGCACGACACCTTTTGCCGAGCGAGCCGACCAGTTTCCCTTTGGCCCCGGGTTCAGCACCGTGGGCTTGTTGGACCTGGGAGGCACTTCCAGCCACCATGGGTTCGAGTTTGAATTGACCCGCCAGTTTTCGAGTGGCCTGTACCTGAGAGGGTGGATTGCCCGTCTCAATACCCTGAACGACATCCAGGGCGGCCTGTTCGGATCCACGGTGGGTCTGTTCATCGAGGATCCTTACGATCGAGCCAACGAGAAAGGCCATCAGAACGGGTTCAATCCCTATCAGGCCCGGATCGTGGCCGTCTATCCGCTGCCATTCGGCAAGAATCAGAAATATGGTTCCAACATGAACCGTCTTCTGCAAAATTTGCTCGGCGGGTGGACGATCGCTCCGGAATGGAGAGATCGTAATGGGACGCGGTTCACGCCAAGCTTCTCCGGCGTGGACACGGCCAACGTGGGCAGGTCCGGCGGTCGGCCCGACCTGCTGCCCGGTTGCGATCCCAATGTGGGGGGAGAGACGGAATTCAAGTGGAATGCGGGTTGTTTTGCCGTTCCTCCCAACGGTCGCTTCGGAACGGCGCCGCGAGGCATGATGCGGGGTTTCTACGTTTGGGACTTCAACGTCAATGCCTTCAAGCGCTGGCATCTGGGCTATGGCGAAAGTGGACCCTACTTCCAGCTGGAAGCCTACATGCGCAATCTTCTGAATCATCCCAACCGCGGCGGGCCGAGCTCGACCAACATCACCAGTCCGGCCTTCGGTCAGTTTCGGCTGGGCGGCGCTCGCAACATTCAGATTCGCCTTCGAATCGGCCTCTGAGCAGTCGCCTGTCTCCAGGGCAGCCGGCTCCGCCCGGCTGCCCTTTTTTTCGCCCGGCAACGCTTTTTTGCAGAACCGTTGCCTTTCTTGACAACCCGGAGTCAGAATCTCCTCCTCGCTGAGGAATCCTCGCCTCATCCCCTTTTATTGTCTCGCCGCATCCAAAAAGCTGCATCCTCCAAGGGGCCCTTCGGAACGAAAGAGCGTTCAAAGCGACAAGAATTTCTTTCAAAGGAGCTACCTCCGGCTGCTTCTGCCTTCAGGCGCCAGCGGTTGGGCGACAGAGCCAAACGCAGCAAGGCAGACCGGATGTCGAGGTTTGACACCGACTCAGGCCGGTTTTTATACTGGGATTTGTTGCCGCACCCCTAAGTCGAGCGATTCGGATGACCAGGTGACCAGTCCCAGCAAAACCGACGCCTGTCGCGCTGCCAAGCCGAGGCCGTTCCGGACGGTCATTGCCATAGCCCTGTTTCTCGCTTTCGCTACCTTTCCCACCGGCGCAACCCGAGCCAATTCTCAAGCCGAAATCCATGTAGCCAAAGCCTCTCGGCTCATCCAGGGCCGGGGACCCGCAGGGGGCTGAGGCCGAGCTTCGCCGCGCCGTCGCTCTGGTTCCCGACAATCCCAATTATTTGGCCAGGCTGGGCCAGGTTCTGGGGATGCAAAAAAGAATGGAGGAAGCCGCCGCGTACTACCAAAGGGCTTTGAAACTGTCGCCGGACAACGTGGCCATTCGTCGTAATCTGGCTCTGACCCAGTGGTCTCGGCGTCAGTTCAGAGAAGCCAAGAGCAATATGGAGCAGGTCCTGGCGGCAGTACCGGGCGATGAACTCACCCGGTTGCTCCTGGGAATGATTCTGGTTAATTCGGGGGAATACGCAAAGGCGGTGACGCTGCTTGAGTCGGTCAAGGATCGGGTGCGAAGAAATGGCGATTCGGTGGCTGCTCTGGCCAGGGCTCAGTACGAGTTAGGCAAAAAGGATCAGGCTCGGGCTACCCTGGAGTCGATGGCGCTCAACCGATCATTAACCCCGTCTGGCGTCTTTGCCTGTGCCACGGTGGCGGCTAACGCCGAGGATTTCCAGACCGCAGAGACACTGCTGCTGTCCATCCAGTCCACTTATCCAGACCCTGTCGCTCTGAGTTATCAGGTTGCTCTCATGCAGTTTCGAGCCAACCGGATCACCGACAGCTGGAAAACTCTCCTGGGGGCGATTGAAAACGGCCAACGTTCCAGCCAGATCTATAACCTGCTGGGCCACTGCTATGCCTCGCAAAACAAACTGCGGAGCGCCATTGCTTCCTTCGAGAAGGCCATCGATCAAGAACCGTCAGAGGAATCCCATTATCTGGATGCCGTTCAGCTCCTGGCTGAGAACCATTTATGGCGAGTCCTGATCCGAATTGTCGAAAAAGGAGTGGCCCGGATCCCAAATTCCGACCGTCTCTATCGAATGAAGGGATTGGCCGAAACGGCCATGCTCTACAGCGAGGATGCCCTGCGGTCTTACAGGCGGGCCCTTGAAATCAATCCAGACTCGGCCAAGGCCCACCTGGGGCTGGCCTTGGCCCAACGAACCATGGGGAGGAGGGAAGCTGCCGCCATCACCTTTGAGCAAGGCATCCGGAAGTTCCCCGAGGATGGGGGCCACTATCAGGAATATGGACTGATGCTTCTCAAAGCGGGAGAATCCGGAGACGACGTCGCCATGAACCGGGGCGTTCTCCTGCTGCAGAAAGCCCTTGATCTCGACGGTTCCCTTTACGAGTCGCATTACCAGTTAGGTCGAGTGGCTCTGGAGAAGGACCAAACTCTCGAGGCGCTGCCCCACTTGGAAACTGCCGCCAAGTTGGCGCCCGACAAGAGCAAAGTTCACTACTTGCTGGCGCGCGCCTGCCGCCGCTTGGGGAGGGGCGAGGAGGCCCGGGCTCACCTGGAAACCTTTCGCCGGACGAAGGCGGCTGAGGAATCCAAGCGAGCTCCATCTGCAGAGGCCGAGTTGCCTCGGACAGTGGATGACTTGATCCATCAGGACCCGCCAACGATCGGGGCTGTACTGAGTGATTACTATAAGCAGGGGAAAGAGGATCAGGCGCGCCAAGTCTTGAACGCGCTGGCCGGGAAGGAGCCCGTGGACCCTCACGCCTGGTTGCTCTATGGCCAGATTGCCGGAAAGGCTGAAGATTACGAGACCGCCGAGAAACTTTTCAACGCCATCCGGTCGAGTCATCCTGAACCTGCCATCGTGGGCTATCATCTGGGGCTCGTGCAGTTCCGCACCGGCCGCTTCGCGGGCAGCCAGCAAACGCTGCTTGAAGTCATCGCCCAAGGCCAGGGGAACAGCAAGATCTACAATCTTCTCGGTCACTGCTATCGAAGACAAGCAAAGGTCCAGGAGGCTATCGAGGCCTTTCAGGAGGCCATCAACCTGGGTCGAGCCGAGGAAGCCAACTACCTGGACCTCATCCACCTTTACGCGGACGAGAGTCAACTGGAATTCTGGCTGGATGCCAGGAGAGGTCCCCGATTGAGATGGCATCTGGCCCTCGAAACTCTCAAAAAGGGCGTCAAGATTCTTCCCTCCTCTCCCCGCCTGTTCGAGGCCAAAGGTTTCGTTCAAGCCAAGCTGGATTACAACGAAGATGCCATCCACTCCTATACCCGGGCCCTTGAGCTCGATCCGGGTTCCGCCGAGGCCAATTTGGGTTTGGGCGTGGCTCAGAGGCTGGCCGGCAGGATGCAAGAAGCGGGAGCGACCTTCGAGCGAGGCATCCAGAAGTTTCCTAGAAATGCCTCCTTTTACCAGGAGTATGGACTGCTGCTGGCCAAAGCAGGAGACTCCGGTGACGAGGCGGCACGTTCGCGATCGACTGCTTTGCTCAAGAAAGCTCTCGACCTCGACGACTCCTTGATGGAGCCCCACTACCAGTTGGGCAAGCTGGCTCTGGAACACGGGGATCCTGAAGAGGCGGCCAGGCACTTCGAAGCCGCCGTTCGACTGGCGCCCGATGAGAGCAAGCTGCGCTACGGCCTGGTTCGCGCCTACCGGCGGTTGGGGCGCCGGCAGGAAGCCCGGGGACAGGCCAGGACCTATCAGAAGCTCAAGGCCGCCGAGGAAGCAGCGGGAGCGCCCCCTCAGTGAGCCTCAACTTTGGGTGCCTTTGGACCATGATAGTTCACATGGCAGAATTGCTTGCTAGAAGCCATCTCACAAATACTTTTTAGCCAAGATCATGAAGGCAGCAAGTTTGAGAAAGGCCAGGAAATTTTCGACATGGTACTCGAATCGAGTGACCAGCCTGCGGTAGTTTTGTAACCAGGCGAAGAGACGTTCGACTTTCCAACGCCTCCGGTAACGTCGTAACACGCGACCGTCTTGCGACTTGGGTTTAGTGCGATTGGCTCTGTGCGGGGCAATCAGGGTGACTCCCAACGCTTGGCATTCGCTATCCAGCGGGTCGCTGTCGTAGGCTTTGTCCCCCACCAGTTTATCGGGCTTGTCTTGGGTGAAACGACAGTCGATCAATTCCTGGACGAATTTCGTCTCGTGCGGCGAAGCACTGCCTGTGCATAAGGCGACAGGAAGGTCCGAGCGGTCTGCAATCGCCATGACCTTGCAACCCTTGCCCCGCTTGGTTTTCCCGACTCCAGCGCCCCCTTTTTAGCAGCACTGAAACTGCCATCGACGAAACATTCCTCCAGGTTGATCTTCCCTCTCCCTTCCAAATCCTGGGCCAAGACTTTCAGCAGTCGATCCATGACACCAGATTGACGCCATTGTTGGAATCGACGATGACAGGTCTGATAGGGTGGATAGCGAGGGGGCATCTCCGACCATTGGGCGCCGGTGCGCAATATCCACAGAATCCCGTTGAACACCTCCCGCGAATCTCGCCAAGGACGACCACGGCCGTCCGGCCGCTGGGGTAATTCGGGAAGCAGAGGTTTGATGAACGCCCACTGGGCGTCGGTAAGGTCTTGCGCCATGGAAATCTCCCATTGTCTTCCTAACCAACTTCATCATGCTAACATCACTCTTTCGTATTTATGAGATGGCCTGTAACAAGAGGATTGCTTGTGAATCGAGGCCCCTGCATAACTGCTACCCGTGGCACCGGGGGAACATCCCTTCGCCACCTGCAAACGCTGTTATGACGTAGCCGATCCCAGTGGCTCGGGATCAATGGGCCTGAAGGGCGAAGAATCGATCCTGAACAGGACAAACATTGCCCAAACAACGGGGGAAAAGCCACCTAAGGAGCAGAAACCCCCGCCTACAACCCTTCTGGTGAACGATCTGCCCGAAACATAGCGTTATGCAGAGGTCTCGAATCAATAGTTAGGCCGACAGGAGGAGATGAGCGTGACTCGAACGTGGCCGATCATAGCTGTGGCGGATGTCACCAGGAGCGCCGCGTGGTACATGGCGCTACTGAACGCTCAAGAGAACCACCCGGGAGCTACCGTCTTCAATCAGGTTCTCGACGGGGACGGTGCGATCTTGCTCTGCCTGCACCGATGGGGTCCGTCGGGCCCCCATGGCGATCACGACTGGCCTTCGCTCGCGGATCCGGGAGATGGTCGCGTTGGCAATGGCCTTCTGCTCTGGTTCGTAGTCGACGGTTTCGACGAAACGTGGAGCCGTGCGCAGACCCTGGACGCGAGGATTCAGGAGCCCCCCAACACGAACAACGGTACCGGCATGCGCGCGTTCATGCTTCGTGATCCAGATGGGTACTACGTGACGGTCAATGAGGCACGTGATGGAGGAGCGGCCTAACCAGGCGATGCATCTGACGGTGCTTCTCGCCGCAGGCGATCGCCGAGCCGTCATGCCCCCGACACATTGAGCCGATGGTTCATGCGAAAGACCTGATCCCCCTTCGGGGAAGCAGTCTGGACATGGTGGAAACGAACTGTCTGCTGAAGAAGTTTCGCGCCAAGTGGAATGGCGCCGGTAGCGTTTGTTGACACACAATGGAAGACCGCTGCTACGTTGGTCGATGCCCGGAGCTGATGTTTGGCGGTGTGCACGGAGAGGATGAACAGACGGTTTTTGCTGAGTTGTGCGCTGCTATCGAAGAGTGGATAGAAATTTCAGAAAAGGACAATGAACCGCTCCCTCCCGGGTTGGCTGGAAAAAAGTATTCGGGGAAGTTCAACCTTCGGCTGGGTAGAGCGTTGCATGAACGCCTGGAGTTGGAAGCGGTGAAAGAAGGTAAAAGCCTGAATGCCTGCTGTGCCGAAGCGCTCGAAAACAAGATCAACCGCTAACACGATGCTCCAGCCGACCGTGCAACCGCTGCGTGGTTTCGTGCCGCTGAGCTTGGTCGTCAGGCAACAAAACATTGCATGATGCTGCTATGAATCGTACTGAACCTGAAACGACTGAGAGACATTCTCCCGCTAAGCCTCCGAAGCGACCGGGACGGCGAATCTGGAGAATCATTCGGATTGTCTGGATCTCTGCCAGTATTGCATTCACACTTTGGCTGTACGACTCATTCCGCGCAAGAGGCGTCAATGAGAAAACACTCCAAAGCAATGCCCGAATTACTGTCGCCGACACTGACGAGGCGATCGTATTTACACCTGCAGAGCCGAAAGGTCCGACGGGCTTACTGTTCTTTCACGGTGGCGGCGTCGAGCCTGGCACCTATGCACCTCTCATCCGTGCTGTTTCGGAAAACGGCTTCATTGCGGTAATCGTGAAGCTTCCCTACCGCTTCGCTCCGTTCGAATCCCACAGACGCGAGGCGGTTAGGCGTGCACGACAGATCTTTGCTCAAACCGGAGGCGTGGATAAGTGGGTTGTCTCTGGACATTCCAAAGGCGGCAGGATTGCGACCGAACTTGTCCACGATGATCGATCATCGGTAGACGCACTCATTTTGATCGGCACTTCGCATCCAAAGGACTTCGATCTATCCAACATCGCGGTTCCAGTAAAGAAAGTCTTCGCCAGCAATGACGGTGTTGCAACGATGAAAATAATCGAATCGACGAAACGAAATCTGCCGGTACACACACAATGGACCGAAATCGTTGGGGGCAATCACTCGCAGTTCGGTTACTACGGGCATCAGCTCTTCGATGGTCATGCGACCATTGATCGTAGCGAACAACAGCGCCGTACGCTCGAAGAAATACTCTTAACGCTTGAATCCCTTCAAGTAAGCGCGACGCAATAATTGGTAGACGGGCCATGCTGCCTAACCAATTGTTGCAGTTGACGGCGGGATCTGCGTTTTTTAACGTTTTCGTAGTCGTGTTGGGTTTTGGTTTGTCGGACGTTTACGGAACACCCCAAGACTCCAGACCCCGATTACCTGCACTCCGGAAGAACTCATAAGAACTCATGGGGATAGAGGAAGCTGATCATGTATGGAGATCCGATTGCGACGGAAGTCCGCAAAGCTGAGCAGGGCCCCCTGCAGAGCAGGCGGAGGGCGATCTGCATACCTTCTTCGAGCTCCTCCGGGAGGCTAGCAGCCATACCGCGATCGGTTGGTACAAGGCCCTTTTGCGTTCGTCTCACGAGGTTGAATCTGGCCCGCCCCATGAAGGGACGCTTCCAGCCTGACAAGGGCATGGAGGGGGACACGCATTCCGCTACGCTCCATGCGCGCCCCTCATGCCGGGCGTTAGTTAGGTGAATACCCCCTTGTCAACCTCTGCACACGCGCTTGATCGTTGCTTCACCTGGCGTTACAGTGGTGCATACTCGATGGAGGACGATGCACTATGGCAATAGCAGCACTGCACTTGACAGAACAGGAACAAACGGCCCTTGAAACCATGGCGCAACGCATGGGCAAAACGCCAGATGAATTAGTTCACGACGCCGTGAAGCAATTGATCGCGCAGTTCCAGGATGAGGATCACTTGAGTCTGCTGCGACAAGCGCGCGGCATGTGGAAAGATCGGACCAATTTCCCGGCACTTGCGGACTTGCGCCGCGAATGGGACCGGCAAACTGAGTCCGACCATGGCCACACGACTGCTGATTGACACGGATGTGTTGATCGATGACCTCCGCCAAGAGGAAGACGAGGAAGGTACAGAAGCTCGCACTGAACATAGTAACTTGGGCCGTGTACGGCGTGGGCTGCGCACTCGCGAAGAAGCCTACTATCGCCCGATCCTCGAAGCCCTTGATGCCTTGGGTGCTCGGCGCGGATGTCTGAGGTTCTCGACCGTGTTCTGCAACGCATGAAGGGCATTCTTCGGGACGTCGATTACGAGCCTCTCGCTTCTGACCCTTCAATGCCACGCTGGAGAAACGCTGTCGAGTGGGCGCGACATTCCATGGTCAAAAAGGGTCTCTTGCGAAGCAACAGCCCATGAGGGGCGTGGGGGATCAGTGACTCGGGGATCCGGTTTCTTCAAAAAGGCGACAACGGCTAACAATGCGCTGCACCGGGCGGCAATTCCGCTGCGCTCCATTGCCACCGGTCAGCTTGGTCGTTGAGCAGACAAGAAGCGATGGCGTGCGGCCCAAACGGAATAGGAAAAGCATGAGATCAAAATCGGCTGTATCATACCAGATGAACCTTCCTGGAATCGACAATCGGCCACACTTTCCCAAAGTATTGCGCCAGAGGCTTCCCACTAATACGACAGCTAATCGACATGCGATCCATCGCTGGTTCAACTTCATCGCAGGCTTTGCACCGGAGTTTGTCGCAGAGCAGTGCTCAACATCTTACCGTGTCCTGCTCCTGGACCCGTTTGCCGGTTGCGGGACGTCCCTTGTGGTGGCACAAACTCTCGGTCATCAGGCAATAGGCTTTGAACCGCACCCTATTTTCGCGCGAATCGCACGAGCAAAGACTGAGGCTCCTCCCACACATACCCGGCTGCGGAAGATCGAAGAGGCGCTTTTGGCTGGAATTCAGACCCCCGAGCGATCTCCGGTGCTAACCGCGTCCGCCGAAGCATTTCTTGTAAAACTGTTCGAAGAGCACATACTCCGACAATTGCTCGGTGCACGCGCCGATCTTGAGGAAGTTGGCCTGCACGAGGACGATTTGGCGTTCCTCTTACTCTCTCGTGTACTCGACATGTGTTCCAGGGCACAGACGGACGGTATCTATAAGGCACCAACATCCGCGAAGAAACCTTATTCGCCGGCCGATGCGATATCCATCGCGGTTGAACAGGTTCGGTATGACGCTGTACAAGCCAACCCATCTGTGCCTTCACCAACCGCCGTTCTTCATCAGAGATCATCTGAGGACATGAGCCTCGTCGAGACAGGTAGCGTCGACGTAGCGGTCACCTCTCCGCCGTACCTGAACAACTTCGACTTCGCCGAGATGACTCGCATGCATCTGTATTTCTGGGGCATCTGCGGCTCCTGGAGAGAGATCACAGAAGAGGTACGGGCAAAGCTTATCGTAAACACAACAACAGCACTGACGGGACACCGTGGCATTCAATCCCGGTACCGCGATCGTATTCCAAGCACTCTGCTTCCGGACTTGGACAGTATCGTGTCAGCGTTAGCACAGGAGCGCCGCGTGCGCGCTGGCAAAAAGGAATATGACCTGCTCGTATATCCTTACTTCGCACAGATGACACGTGTACTGCTTGAGGTACAGCGTTGTCTTGCCGCTGGAGGCACTGCTCACGTCGTAGTCGCTGATGCTGCTTTCTATGGCATTCACGTCAGCACTCCACAATTCCTTGCATCTGCTATGTCCGATATGGGCTTTGCTGACGTGCGATGCATCAAGCTTAGGGATAGAGGGCGCCGCTGGGTCTTGGACAAGAGAGACGGTTCACCGACAGGGCCCTGGGTGAATACCACATCACCGCCAAGCGGAAGGTATCAGCTTGATGACAGCCACTCAAACTCTCTACCAGATTGCCAACGATGAAATACATCAATGCATCGATGCGTATTTGAAGCTGGCCGAACAATCGAAGGGGCTTACGGCGCTCCTACCGGAGTATCTGTCCGATGATCGCAGACGAGTGATCGTGATGGCGGGACTCGGAGTCGCGGCGCGACCGGCGACAGCAGAAGAGGTTTGCGCTGAATGGCAACGACGACAGGCGCTACCGTTTGATTTGGAGACGGGTATCACGGCCGGCGTCTATACGAACTTAAGAACGGTAGCCGATACCTTCTATGAGCAGTTGAGAGAAGCTACTCACAGTTTCACTCGATTTGACGCAGCGTATCTAGCGAAAAACCCACATTTTCTCCCTCTCCTCCAGCATTTGGGTGGGATCTTCAGCAAAGCGAAGCTGAAAGAGTTGGTCGGGCCGATATCCGACAACCGTATTTCAACACCGGCCGCCAAACGACTATCAAGGCTTCTCTCCGAACGTGTCAATCCTGCACATGTGATGAAGGGCGAGATATTGAAGCGGCTTGAGTCGACGCTTGAAGGCGTTGTCCGGGACTTCGTCGGCCGGGTCCTTCTTGAGTCTATCGTTGACGCTGCTTTGCGCCAGCGCGGCCTACCGTTCCTCAGGGAGAATCAGTACGAGTCACTTTCAGGTGTCGTTTATGACTTTCGGGCGGATTTTGTCTTGCCCGACGCTGAGACACCGAAAGTGTTCATCGAGGTTCGGAAGTCCTCGTCGCGACACGCATCTCTCTATGCCAAAGATAAGATGTTCTCGGCGATTAACCGGAAGGGGAAGACGACTGATCTCCTTGCTGCTCTCGTTGTCGATGGTGAATGGACTGGCGAAACCCTGCGCGTGATGGCGAACGTTTTCGATTACGTCGTGCCGATAGGACGCGTCGATGAACTCGTCCAGAGTGTCGAAGCATATCTGAAGGGCGATAGGGGTAAGCTGAAGTGGCTTATCGAATTCAGCATTAGTCGCGCATAGTGCCTGGCTTGTCTGAAGTGACCTCGTCGCCCTGACGCGAAAGGCTACCCAACATGGCACTGGAGCCGATGCCCTCCAGCGTCCGCCTCCCGCTTCCGGGCGCCGCTCACCGCAGCGTTAGGGCGCACGTAACAGTTCATCAGAGAGAGCGTCGTCAAACTCGCAGGAAGGAGGCAAGCGATGGCCGAGATCACCATTGCCAGCGAAACGAGCTGCGACCGATGAGGGCCGTGGGCTGGCGCCTGTGGCTCTGGTGGGTGCTGGCCAGCACGATGGGATGGGCCGTGGGCAGGCCCGCCGGCGTGGCTGTGGGATCGTCCGGGGACATCATCATGGCCGGGTACGTGGGCGTGACTGTGGGTGGGGTCGTGGCCGGGGTGCTGCAATGGTTGGTGCTACGGCGTCAGGTCGCCCGGGCAGGCTGGTGGGTGATGGCCAGCGCCGTGGCCGCGGCCATAGTCGGTGTTGTGATCTTCGGCGTGGGCGTGGTCAGCGTCGACGTGGGCTGGGTCGTGGGGGCGGGCCTATTCGGGACCGTGCTCGGAGTGCTGCAGTGGCGGCTGGTCCTACGGTGCCGGATCGCCCGGGCGGGCTGGTGGGTGCTGGCCAGCACCGTGGGCTGGGTCGCGGGCGGCCCCGGGGTCGGGTTCGTGAGCGCAATCGTGGGCGCCACCTGGCGCGCGGCTGTGAGTTGGGCATTGCTCGGTGCCGTGTACGGAGCCATTACCGGGCCTGTGCTGGTGCGGCTGTTGCGCCAGCCGGCGTCCACAGCATCAGCGGAGGAGTAATGGCCTTGGTTGTGGGCGGCGAGCCACTCGCTAACTTGCACCGGACTGACGTGGATGCCCACAATGCTGGAAGGGGCATGAACGGTTACGTATTTTGTTACTGCTGCTGAAGAGATTAGGAGCGGAGGAGGCGAGTCCGTAGGAGTTGGTTTGCATCCAACGCGAATCGTGTATCCTAACACTCGCTGAAGCCGACGGGTGCTCCATCCCCGCAGCTTAGCTTTTGGGCTGTCAAGAACAAACTCATCGAACAAGACGCTTCACCTGACCGCTATTTCGCTGTGCTCCATAGCGGCAGGTGAGCTTAATCGATCTCACTCACAAGTCCGGCTGATAGGCACCGGGTGCATCGGACCACTGAGTGGCCCTTTTCCTTTCTATTCCATGCCGCAATTTCTGGCCCTTATCGCCGCAGTCCTCCTCTTGGCCCCAGCTTGGGTCTTATGGCCGGAACCCGCCAAGCAGTCTTCCCCCGATATCTTCACCGACGTCTCCCGGCAGGCCGGGATTACCTGGAAACATTTCAACGGCCAGTCCGAGGACCGCTTTCTCATTGAAGCCTCTTGCGGCGGTGTGGCCTTTCTGGACTACGACAACGACGGATGGTTGGACATCTACTTCGTGAACGGCGGCGAGACCCCAAGAGGCAAGAGTCCGGAGCCGGTCCGAAACGCCCTCTACCGTAATCTCGGCAATGGCAGGTTTCAGGACGTCGCTGAGAGCGCCGGGGTGGCGAACGTGCCTTTCTACGGAATGGGGGCGGCCAGCGCCGATTATGATAATGACGGCTTTCAGGATTTATATGTCACCGGCTTTCCGTCTAGTGCCCTGTTCCACAATGAAGGGGACGGGACCTTCAGCGAGGTGACCGAGCGGGCAGGGGTTGGAAATGCCGTTGAATGGGCGGCCAGCGCGGTCTGGTTCGATTACGATCGCGATCAGCAATTGGACCTCTTTGTATGCAACTATGCCGAGTTGTCTTTCGCCCGGCCTCGGCCCTGCAACTTTGCTGGGAAGCCCGAATACTGCTCGCAGCGAGCCTACCGTCCCCGGCGCTCCAAGCTCTATCACAACAACGGCAATGGCGCCTTCAGTGACGTGAGCGCCCAGTCCGGAGTCGAGCAGCATTTGGGGCGAGCATTTGGGGCGGTCAGTGTCGATGTGGACGACGATGGATGGACCGATCTGTTCGTCGCCGGTGACGCCTCGCCGGACCGGCTCCTCATGAATCTGAAGAACGGTTCCTTCGACGATCGGGGGTTCGATGCCGAGATCGCCTACAGTGTCAACGGAGAAGCTCGAGCCGGCATGGGGGTTGATGCTGGAGACCTCAATGGAGATGGCCGGCCGGATTTTATTGTGACCAATTTTCACGATGAGTACCACGCGCTCTATTTGAGCACCCCGGAACCGCTCTACCGCGAGAGGACCCGGTCTTCCGGGCTGGCCGGCTTCACTCGGCCTTTTGTGGGCTGGGGCACTCACTTCATCGACTACGACAATGACAGTGACCTCGACCTGGTGATCGTCAACGGCCATGTGAGCCAAACCATTGAGCTTTCTCGCAAGGATATCAGCTACCGGCAGCTTCCTTTGCTGCTTGCCAACGTCGGCGGTCTCAAATTCGAGAACATGCGGGCCAAGGCAGGCCCGGTTTTTCGCACCGGCCATTCCGCCAGAGGAATGGCCGTGGGAGACTACGATAACGATGGCGACGTGGACGTGGCCTTTGTCCGGCTAAATGAAAGGCCGGTGCTCTTACGAAACAACGTTGGACAAGATGCGGCTTGGATTGGGTTCGAGTTGCAAGGCAGCCTCAGCAACCGCGACGCGATTGGCAGCAAGCTGTCCCTCAGTTCAGGGGAGAAGCGTTTCATCAAATGGCTGACCGGAGGCTCGAGCTTCTTGGCTTCCCATGACAAACGTGTGGTCTTTGGACTGGGGAAGAATCCGGAGACCGAGATCACCGTCGATATCCGGTGGCCCAACGGCCAGGTCCAAACCGTTTCCGGGCTCGAGCTCAACCGCTACCATAAGATTGTTGAACCCGGCGAGGCCCCCGGCAACCCTCGGTAACCCAAGCATCTTATTGGGGCAAACCCGACTGGAACCGCTTCATCATCGACGTCACAATCTCGCACCCTGAGATTGTCATTGCCGAGGCTGGGAGGCCGCCTGGCGTCCGATTACCGGACCAACCGGGCTGGAGGAGTGAACCAATGAGAGCAACCGGCACTTTGATCACCGGAGCCAACGGTGAAATGGGACATGGCCTCATTGACCGACTGGCGGAGGAAGGCGTCGAGGACTTGATCGCTCTTGATATCAAGCCGATTGATACAGCCATTCAGGACCAATGCAGGGCCTCGATCAGCGGAGATATTCTGGACGAGAGGCTGCTGGAGCGATTGCAGAGTGAGTACGAAATCCACACCGTATATCATCTGGCGGCTCTTCTATCGACCCGGGCGGAATTCACCCCCGAAGCAGCCCATCGGGTGAATGTCGGTGGCGCCATGAACATACTCAAACTGGCAATCGAGCAGTCTCATTGGCACGGTCGTTCAGTGAAATTCATGTTCCCCAGTTCCATCGCCGTCTATGGGTTGCCCAGCCGGGCGATCAAGGAACGGTTCGGCAAGGTCAAGGAGACCGAGTGGAATTTTCCCAGGACGATATATGGATGCAACAAGCTGTACTGTGAGCATCTGGGTCGCTACTACGCCAACCATTACCGACAACTGGCGGCTGACTCATCGGGGCGAGGCATTGACTTCCGCTGCATCCGCTTTCCGGGGCTCATCAGCGCGGTCACCTTGCCCAGTGGAGGCACCACGGACTATGCGCCAGAGATGATCCACGCTGCCGCCAGCGGCAGGAGGTATGGCTGTTTTGTTGCCCGAGACACTCGCCTTCCCTTCATAGTCATGCCGGACGCCATCAATGCCTTGCTTCAACTCGAAGTGGCGCCTCAGGAAAAGCTCCATCAAACAGAGTACAACGTCAGCAGCTTCAGCCTGAGGGCCAGAGAAATTCACGAACTCATTCTCAAGGAGTGGCCTTCGGCGGAAATCGGTTTTGAACCGGACGGGAAGCGGCAGGCCATTGTGGATTCCTGGCCAGCCGAAGTCGATGATTCAGCGGCTCGCAAGGATTGGGGATGGTCTCCGCGGTACGACCGGCAGGCCGCCTTCAACGAGTATCTGATTCCCCGGATCAGAAGTCGTTATCGATCCTAGATAAGCTTTTTGGTGAAGTTCGCGGCAAGCCTCAGCGACCGCGTTTGAAGGGAACGAACCGCACAGGAATGATCTCGCGGGTTCGGGTTTGCCCCTGTCGTTTTTCGACGGACGTGAGGGTTTGGGTGAAGTGCTGGGATCCGACGGGAATGACCATCAATCCACCTTCCGCAAGCTGCTGGATGAGCGGAGGAGGAATCTGTTCACTGGCGGCCGTGACGATGATGGCATCGAAAGGAGCCTGCTCCTTCCAACCCTGATAGCCGTCGCCAATCCGAACTTCGATGTTCTTGTAACCCAAGCGAGCCAGCCGTTCAGCACTGGCTCTTCCCAGCTCGGGGACAATCTCAATGGTGTAAACTCTGTCCACGATTTCGGCCAAAATGGCTGCTTGATAGCCCGAGCCTGTCCCAATCTCAAGAACCCGTTGTCCCGGGCGGGGCTTCACCAGTTCCGTCATCCTCGCCACGATGTAGGGTTGCGAAATCGTCTGACCGTGCCCGATTGGAAGCGGACGTCCCTGGTAGGCCCTCGAAACCTGACTCTCCGGCACGAACAGATGCCGGGGTACGGTTCTCATGGCCTGCAGCACCGCCTGGTCCCGAACCCCACGGGCGGCGACCTGCTCTTGAACCATGCGCTCACGCTGACGCTGATAGGTGTCTCCTGCGTCAACCAGGACAAGCAGCAGAGCCAGAGTCACGAACATGCCGATGGAAAAGGATACAAAACCAAAGGAACGCACCCAAGCGGCTCCCAGCCACTACTAACCTGAAAGAAACTTCATTCAGAGAGTCGGGCGCTGGGAGCCTGCTCCCGAACCACTGACAGGTGGCGGATTTCTCCTTGTGGCTTAAGAAGAGGACACAGCCGCCCCGTCGCTCGGCTCGCCGCATGAATCTTTCTGTTCCTGAAGCCCTCAACTCTCCTGTGAGTATCTCTTCCGGAATTCTTCCGCCGCACGCTTCCGCGCGGCTCTCTCGCCCGGGCTCATGCGCCCCAGAAACCAACGATGCTCCTCTGACTGGAGAACCCGCTCCAGCTCAGCTTCCAGCCGGTGAGCCGCCGCCGACCGGCGGCCTCCCTTCTTTTTTCCATGCTCGATGATCTCCCTGAGTTGGGGCACGAACTCCATATAGAAGCGATGGGCCACTTCGTAAAAACCGTGCCACTGAGTATAGTCAGGCGCCATCATGGCTGCCCCCATGCGCGCACGGCGCCCCTCGTGGTGCCAGAGGAAAAAGTAGGTGAACTCAATTTCATCATCGAAAGTCGTATCCGAGGTGATGAGTTGGCTGGAGCGCGCCAACTGGTACAAATCGGTGGCCGGCCGACCAAACTTCCGGTTATAGAGATGGACCACCCCGTCATACTGGGTATAGAAGTTGTCGACCCAACCGGGGGCCGTGGCAGCTGGTGCAAACGTTCTTCATGTCCTGACGTCGCTGCTGCCAGGATTTCACAGACCTGCCCTGCGCCAAAGGCCCGGCGTCGATCTTTTCAGAAACGGGGGGGCGCAGCGTCCAAGAAATCCTTTCACCCACGTCGTGAGTCAGCGGCAAGTCGCGAGTGGCGCTCATATGACAAGTGGTGCAAGTAGGCCCTTGTTCGAAATGGACCCCGGGAATCCATTCCTTTTCAGCCATCATCGGTTCAAACCGAGTCCGATTGGCCTCAAAAGCAATGCCGTGCTTGGATTCCTCGAAGATCTCTTTTTGCGGGTGATCGGGTCCCAAATGACAACGGCCGCAGTTTTCCGGCATGCGTGACTGGGCACGGGAAAAATTGTGCCGCAGGTGGCAGGCGGAGCACGATCCTCGGGACCCGTCCGGGTTGATCCTTCCAATGCCCGTATTGGGCCAAGTGGCTGGATCCAGCTTGCCATTTTCCAGCACCTTGACCTCGGAGCCATGACATTGCAGACAGCCGCTCACTGCCGCAGCGGAGACCTCAATCTGGTTCCCGTGAGGGTCGAAGCGGGTGGTTCCTTCGACGACCTCAGCCAGCACATTATCCAGGCTTCCCAGGATTCTGCCGCCATCGGCGTGGTGGCTGGCCTCGAATTCAGCAGCCTCCTTTTCGTGGCACCTTGCGCAATCCTTGGGCGAAACGATGGTGGCGATGAACGATCCTTCGTGCTGGTAGCCGTCAACGTCCTGGGGCTTTGCCAGGTGACATTCCAGACAGCCGATGCCCGACTTGGCATGTTGGCTGATCTCCCATTGTCCAACGATGCCGGGAGACGACACCCGATGGCACTTCACACAGTCCCGGTTTTCCGAGGTCACCACCGCCTCGGGAGCCTTCACCACCCGCTGGCGGCCTCCTTCCACCCAAGCAACGATGGTGAGCGCCGCCATCACAAAGCAGGCTAAAACAACGATGATTTTCTGTTTTGATCAAGTGTCAACTTCCGTCACCTCCTCAGGGTAGAAGGCTCACGGCCTCCCAGATCGTCAGTCCCAACAAGCCAAGGGCCGCCACTATGCCAACATAAAGGCTGGCCTCACTCCCGGGTCGTTTCTTGCGAATCCAGCCGTCGATAAAAGGCCACGCCAGTACGAGACCGACAAAGATTCCTTGGGTAATGACCGCCATCCGCTCCGACATCAGCTTCAACCAGCGGAAGGCCCAGAAGAAATACCATTCCGGCTTGATATGTTCGGGAGTGCGCAGCGGATCCGCTTTTTCACCCAGACCGGCCGGAAAGACGATGGCCAGAAAAGAAAGCAGAAACATCAAAAACAAGGCCAAACCGACTTCGGTGAAAAAATGATCGGGAAAGAAGGGGAACCTCTTGGCGTCAGAGCCGACGGGTGATCCCATTTCCGAAACACCGTGAGACCGAACCAGTAGCAAGTGGGCAAGAATCAGAAAGATCATCAGGGTAGGCAGCGCCCCAATATGAAAAACGAAGAGCCGGGTGAGCATGTTGGAGCCTACCGACGGTCCACCACGGATAAAGTCTGCCATTGCCGGACCGGCGACCGGCACCGCTTCTACCATATTGGCGGCCACGGTAGCTCCCCAGTAGGAAAGCTGCTCGTAGATCAGGGAGTAGCCGGTGAAGCCCAAGGCCAAGGTGAGCAGCAGCAGGCAGCCTCCAATGATCCAGTTTCCTTCGCGAGGACGCCGGTAGGCACCGGTGAAAAAGACGCGCATCAGATGGAGGACCACCGCGACGATCATGAGGTTGGCCGCCCACTTGTGCACACTCCTGATGTACCAGCCGAAGCGGACCTGCTCCGTGATGGTTTGCACACTTTCATATGCCGCCTCGGGAGTCGGCACGTAATAGAAAGTGAGGAGCACACCCGTGACGATTTGAACCAGAAACAAGTAGGCGGGGGTTCCTCCCAAGCACCACCACCAACGCTTGAGATGGCCTGGGACCGGTTCACTGCCAAAAGTGATCAGCACCTGCTCATTGACGGGGAAACGTTCTTTCAGCCACTCGCTGGCCCGAGTCAGTCGCCGAGGCATTCATCCTTCCTCCACGAGGGCATAAATGGCATCGCCTTTCAACTCCAACCGGTACTCCACCAGACTTTGGCCCGATTGCGCGGGCGGTCCCGAGAGAGGCAGTCCATTGGAGTCGAAAATTCCCTGGTGACAAGGACATTCGAAGTGGCTATCGGCCGCCCGCCAGTGCACCTTGCACCCCAAATGGGGACAGTGGTTGGAAAAGGCCACGAAGGGACTGCCGGATGCAGCCCGCGCCTGGCCGGTGTTGGAAATCAGCAACTGGTCGCCGGAGGGCATGACTTTGACCCGGCTTTCACCGATGCCCAGGTCACTGGCAAACCCCAGGAAAATACGCGTGACAGGCCGACGGGAACGTTTGGGAAAGATGAACTTCAGGGCCAGCACGGCAAAGAAGCCATAGGCGCCCGCCAGGGAACCTAGAAAGCCGGCCAGTAGCACTTTTCTGCGAGCGAGCATGGCCTCCCAGCGGGACTCCGTCCTGATTGAGCTTGAGTTCATAGGTCTCCCGGTTCTCCGCAGAAGCTACAACTCGACATCGATGAAGGCGTAAGGAAAGGACGTTCCCCACCCATCTGTATTTTGCCTGAGATATCCGCCAGGAAACAAGTAACCGTATCCGACTCCAAAGGTCAGGTTGTGACTGGGCCGATACACCAACGTGGCGTCCAACTCGTAGCCCACGTGGGAACTCTGTGCGCCTCCCGGAGGCGTGGCCACGGAAATGCCGCCCCCGGCGCCATAAAGATGGTCGCGGGAATCGGCCAACCAAAAGGAAAATCCATCGAAGGCCAGCTTCAATTTCCGGTGTGGCTTGAACTCCAGCCCGGCCCGCACGTCCTGAATATTCTGCCAGCCAACCCGGTCTGCGATCCCGTGGTACAAATGGGCGGTTGGGAAGAGTTGATCAAAAGTTTCTTTCCTCCGATCGCTCGGGTCTCGGTCCCCGCTGGCATAGCTGTATTCAAAGGAGAGGCGAGGGAGCAACCTCGAGTCCGTCAACGTATAGCCGAAAATCCAATACCCTGCCCAGGCGGAAATCTCGTTGCTCCCGAAAGAGCCAAACTGGCGAGCGACCTCCATGGAATGGTCGAATCCCGAGGCCCAAGGTTTTTCGAACCGAAAACCCAGCGTATAAATGTCGGCGGCTCCAGGAACCTGGGACTCCCCTAGGACGTGCGGCAACATCTTCCAAAACAGGTAGGGTTCAATCTCAGCTTTGGGCCATAGCCGGTTGAGCCTGCCATAGAGACCGTGAATGTTATTTCCCTCCAGGCCGCCGTTGAAATTCTTGTCATCCACCCGAACCACCGAGGCGGCAAAAATATCCAGACTCAGGTCCTCGTTGCCGAGCGTGAACTTGGCGCTATCGAATTGGCGCGACGTGTTGCCCCAATTCAGGGTACCGATCAGCCTCTGTGCTCCATATTTGAGCTCTTGCCGCCCGACTCTCAGGCTTGTCCCGGTCTGCCCGGATGCCCCCAAGTGAACGTATGCCTGCCTGAAATCCAAAGGGTCCCGGAAAAAGGGTCCGCTTGGCTTCAAGCCGGGGGACCTGGAGTCCTGACCCTGGACGAACAGACGGAGCCATGGGCTGGGTTGGATCTCAAGATGGACTAACAGGCGAGTGAGTCCATAAGCCGCCTCCTTATTGCCCCTCCGGTAGCCGATTCCGGTCCTGCCCTCGGTCCGGAATCTGAAGGCGCCCCCAAGACGGATCCATTCAGGCAGCCGTTCGTTGACAGTCTGGGAAGGCTGTTTGGAAGAGCCGGACTTACCGGGACTCTGCCCGAAAGCCAGCCCGGCCAACATCAGCCAAGCAGACAAAGCAACACCTAGCTTGTCGACCGATCGCACCTTTGGCCGTCTCCTTTTCATGATCGTCATTGATTTGCCAGGGTCCACAAGCTGAACCAGGCTTCAGGGAGTGGGTACTCTAACCCGCTGGCTGGTGATTTTGGCCCGAGCTGTGGGCGAAGTCATTCGGTGGGCAAGTTGGCGAAAAAGATCAACGGCCAGCCACCACTGTTCTTAGTTGGATTCCATTGAAACCCCAGAGGCAGCTTCGTCGTCTAGGAAACCACGAGACTTCCCTGGGCCAACTTTGTCAGGTCTCGCAACTGTTCCCGAGTTCCCAGAACAATCATCTTCATATCAGCAGTCAACAGGGTATTAGCTTGGGGACTGGTATTGGTCCGGCCATCGGTCGACTTGCAGGCCAGCACCGTGACTCCGAAGCGAGCACGCCACCGGGACTGCTCCAGGGTTTGGCCGACCAAGGGCGAGGACGGAGAGAGGCGGAATTGCTCGAGGAAAAGCTCGATTCCTCCGCTGTAGGCCACTTCGTCCAAAAAGTTCGCGACCTCCGGCCGAATCAGCATGGTGACCATCCTGCGGCCGCTGAAGCGATAGGGAAGAACGACCCGACTGGCGCCCGCCTTCAGAAGCTTGCTCTCCGACTCCTCGTCGATGGCCCGGGCTACGATCAAGAGGTCTGACCGCACACTGCGAGCGCTCAAAACAATGAACACGTTCTCCGCATCGGAACTGGCAGCCACTACCAGACCTCGCGCCCGCTCGACCCCGGTTTGGGCCAGAACGGCTTCGTTGGCGGCGTCTCCCTGGAAACCCATGAAACCGGCCCTGGTCAACCTGTTTGATCTTTTCCGGTGCGGGGTCAATCACCACGAAAGGCAAGCCCTCCGAGGCGAGTTCGAGAGCCACGTGGCGGCCCATGCGACCGTAGCCACAAACGATGACGTGATTAGATAGCTTTTCCAACATGCGGCGCAACCGTCGTTGTTGCCAGTAGGCTCGGCTCTCATCGGACAGCAGAAACTCTGCCAAGCCACTCGCCAGATACATGGCTAGTCCGCAGCCTCCCAGGATGAGGCCGAGGGTGAAGATCTTCCCGAGCGGCGACAAGGGCTTGACTTCGCCAAAGCCTACAGTGCTCAGGGTGATGACGGCCATGTAAAGGGAATCCAAAATCCCCATTCCCTCTAACAGACCGTATCCTGCGGCGCCGACCAGCAGCAGGCCGACCAAGGCAACCACCGTCGTCCAGAAGCGCCGATAAGGGAGAGATTCGACCCGCCTGGGCACCAGAGACTCCTTGATCAGCAAAGCCGCTAGCAGCCAAGGATGTTCTCAGGCTCAACTAGCGCGAAAGAACCATAGCATAATCCAATCGGATTTCGTGACCCTTGGGTTGTCGTCGTTGATAGGTTGCGATCTTTGTCACCCCCCCTGAGATAGGATGTCAACGGCAGGTCAGGTTGACCGGTTTGAACGACACCGGATCGGTCCGGTTTGTTGACGACAAAAGACCTCCGATCTCGGCCGCCGCCGCGTCTGTGGGAAACGGTCTTGGGTTCTCGACTGCCCCACAGGCTATGAAGACCGGACACTTCACCGCTTACCTTTACCCCACCTCGGGGGCAACATCTTGGGTTGTTGTTTTCTCAGGGGTATCTCCTGTTTGGCGACTTGGGACAGAAGGGACTATGGCGTTCACCTCATCTTCATGATGACAACTCCCTCGGACAGACAATCCCACCAAAATAAGTCGTCACCAGAAAGCAGAACAGCGGCACCGAGTAAGCAATCTTGATGCTGCCCGCCATGTCGGAGACCTGCCCTTGAACGGCCGTCAAGACCGCCCCACCCAGGATGGCCATGATCAACCCGGCTCCCGCAATTTTGGTATCTTGGCCCAGACCTCGCACCGCCAAGCCGAAGATGGTCGGAAACATCAGGGACATGCATCCCGAAATCCCAACCAAGGCATAAACACCCGGGTATCCTCCGCCGAAAATGACCACCAGAGTGCAAGCCATCGCGACCGCGGACAATAGGGACAGCAAGGGCCCCGGACTCAGGAATCGCATGAGCCAGGTGTTGACGAATCGAGAAACGGTGAAAAGAATCAGTGCCCCCAGGTAATAACTGGCCGCCTGATCTTCATTCAAATCCAGTTCCTGCATCACATAGCGAATGGTGAAGGACCACACGCCGATCTGGGCGCCCACATAAAAGAATTGGGCCGCCACACCCCAACGGTAATGGGAAATTCGGATCAGCCGTTTGACCGTAGCGGCCAGCTCCAACTCGCCGCCGCTGTCGGAGGCTCTTGGCCATCTGGAAGCCGCTATGAGTATCCACACCAGGGTCAAAAGCAGAGCGACCGCCACGTAGGGTTCCATGACAGCCGCCAACTCATCGGCCTGAATCCGGCTGAGCTGCTCCCGATTCATGGCGGCGCGATCCTCCGCGCTGGCCTGGTTCAGCTCGGAAAGAATGAACCATTTGCTGAGGAAGACTCCCAGAATTGAACCGATGGGATTGAAGGACTGGGCAAAATTCAAACGCCGCGTTCCCGTCTTCTCCGGGCCCATGACAATAATGTAGGGATTGGCGGCAGTTTCCAGGATGGACAGGCCGCCCGCCAGGACGTAGAGGGCCAGCAGGAAATAGGCGTAGCTCGTGGTCTGGCTGGCCGGGTAGAAGAGGAGCGCCCCGCAGACGAAAAGACCCAGCCCTAACAGCACCCCGGCCTTATAGGTCCACTTCTTGATGAACAGGGCCGCCGGCAGGGCCAGACAGAAATAGGATCCATAGAAGGCAATTTGTATCCAGGAGGTCTGAAAATCCGACATGCTCATGATTCTCTTGAAAGCGGCCAGCAGAGTGTCCGTCATGTTGTTGGCCAGGCCCCACCAGGCAAAACAACTGGTGAGCAGCACAAAGGGCCAGAGCATCTCCCGGGGAATCAGCTTTTTGGATGGGTCGTTCATTTCAGCATCCAAACCGGCCTACAAGGCGGGTGAAAACTCCTGAAGACTTGACTCTTTCGGGACGAACCCGGTCAACGAGGCTCTCCGATTCCTTGGGGATTTCCGGACTACAAACCCGATTCACTCGAGATGACATTGGGTTTGAAGCCCCTGTCATTGGGTGGAGGGGACCTTTGAGAATGCTCCCGGGCTGATGTCAACAGGGCACAGCCAGACGAAAGGCTACTGAACTCCAGCGGATCAAGAGTCCTCAAATAACCGGTGACGTCAAGTTACTTGTGTAACAGTGCGGACAAGTAACCATTTGTTGTACCGGCGGTGTCTAGCGGCGGGTGCGCGGGCCGTTCAGCATCGTCCCGATCAAGGTATAGCGAACGCCGAACTGATAGACAACCAGAAGAACGGCGACAACCACGGTGCATATCAGCCCGAACTTCAGGTGAACGCTGACCGGCCAGTTCAGAACCAGCATTTGTCCGCCAACCACCAGAGGCAAATGGCACAGATACAGCCAGTAGGACGCATCCGACATATACCTCACCCAGAAGCGCTCCTTCACGGCAACGCAGCGGAACAATCCCATCAATCCAAAGCACACCAGCCAAGTGAAGGCAACCTGCAACGCTGTAGCGGCGACCCAGGTCCATACTACTTCCGAAACTGGGGGCAGTTCATGATGCAGGAGCACCAATCCTGCCGGAAAAGCCAGGGTCAGCGCGGGCAGCAAGGCGACGGTCCACCACCGCCGCACGGCGATTTTCCACTGGTAGAAGAAGACTCCGAAGACGAAGAAAATGACGTAATAACCCAACACGCGGAGGGGAGGAATCACGCCATGGGGAGTATCGGCGCCGAATGCCTGCTGCTGCATGAAATATTGCGGCACGAAGGTGAGCGGAATGAGAAGCCACCATAGGGGATGGCGAAACTTCAGACCAAGCCGGGCGGCGATGGTGAGCGCCGCCGCCATCAACAGCAGATACCAGAGGAACCAGAGATGACTGAACCCCCCCAGCCACGCCACCGGCCAGTATAGCAGCTTGAAGTCGCTGCCGATGAAAAGCCAGGCATTGATTGGGATGAGGGTGAACATACCCACCAGCAGGGGTAGACCAATGCGTTTGAGACGCTGCTGCGCCAATTGGTGCAGCCCGCGCGACTGCCACAGCATGGCGGTGAAAAAGCCGCTGATCATGAAGAACACGGGCATTCGAAAGCCGTGAATGACTGAGATGAGATAGCCGTAAGGGTTTTTCTCAGGTTCAGTGGTGTATCCCCATTCGTCATGCACCGGCCAGAAGTCGACGGCGGGCAGGAGAAAGACGGAGGCGTGCAGCACGATCCCCAGCAGCATGGCGAAGGCGCGCAGCGCGTCCAGGTCGTGAAGTCTGGTCATCACGAGAAAGTCTTGATTTCGGTGACGGTCATAACGGGCGTCTGAGGTGGTCCCGGTTTGTCGGACAGCTTGGCGGCTTGTTGAAGGTGCATCCCGGTAGTCGATCATGCCGCCGGGATCACTTGGGACCTATCTCCTTGCCGTTGCTGTTGCGCCTGTGGGGCTTGAACACTTGCGTTCAAGGGCAAGGAGCATAGCAGCTTATCCATCATAGTCTATATTTAACGGAACAAATCATTCTTAAAATTAACCTGCGCCATTCTTTCGAATTCTCTTTCAGACCGGCTCAGACCAGCCTAAAATCTTGCCTGAACGATCGGTGACGATTCCAAAGAATCGTGAGCCAAGATTCCATGAGCCGTCTCACTGCCGTGCCATGGAGCCGCAGACTGGGACTGCAAAGGGGGAGCGCATGTCATCCTTGGTGAGGCCAAAGCCCATACTGTTCACAATTCTGATCCTGATGGTTGTTCTATGGGTCCATGCTCCCGGCCAAACCGAGTCAGACCGGGAGTGGACCACTTCCTCATTCCTGGATTTTGTCGATGGGACCTTGACCGACGGAGGAGCCAACAGCTATGTGGCAGCCGATGGAACGGTTCGGCTCATCAACCTTTGGGACCTCAACAATGACGGTCATCTCGACATCTTTTTTCCAAGCAGCCACGACTCCAACGAAAAAGTCAATCTTTTCATCTACTGGGGGAGTTCAGGATTCGAGCCCACCCAGCGTGCCGAACTGCCGAGCAATGGGGGCAAGGCGGTAGCTATTGCCGACCTGAATCAAGATCAGCATCCCGACCTGATTGTGGCCAACCGTTTCAACGGCACCCGCTCGGACCTGGACTCTTACATCTACTGGGGAAGCCCAGGGGGTTTTGAGCCTCGTCGACGCACGCTCTTGCCCACGCGCGGCGCCGAGGCCATCGCAACCGCCGACCTGAACGGGGACGGCTGGAGGGACGTTGTCTTCGCCAATAGTGGCTTGAGCTATCACGTCGCTGTGGATCACTTCAATCAGTCCTTCATCTACTGGGGCTCGGAGAGGGGTTATTCCTCGGAAAGCCGTGCGAATTTGAGGACGATCCTGGCCCGGGACGTCGAGGTCGCCGATCTTGATCGGGACGGCTCGCTCGACCTGGTTTTCGCCATCGAGGGCAATCAGGATGAAGATTCGGGGGCCTGGATTTACTGGGGCGATGGAGCCGGCAATTTCTCCAGGCGACCCGCCACCAAGCTGCCCGGCCAGAGGAGTGCGGCGGTCACTGCAGCCGACCTGAACGGAGATGGATGGCCTGAAGTGGTTGTGGCCAATGGTTACAGACTCCGAGCCCGGGAGATGGGCATCTACAACATCATCGATACCGTCGCTATCGATTCCTACGTTTACTGGGGTGGGAAGAACGGCTACTCCATCGGGGAGCGAAGCGAACTGCCGACGGTTGGGGCCAAGGGCGTGGAAGTAGCGGACCTCAACGGCGATCAGCGGCCCGACATCGTCTTCGCCAATGGGTCCGGTGCAGCCTCCTATATCTACTGGGCCTCTGCAGATGGATTCCACCCGCACAAACGCCTGGCTCTTGCCACTTCAGAAGCTACCGATATTGGGGTGGAAGACATCAATGACGATGGCTATCCCGATCTGGCGATCGCCCAGCGTGGGGACCGCCAGACCGATGACAGGCATTCCCTGATCTACTGGGGCAGCGACCAGGGGTTCAGCCAGGATCGCAAAATGACCCTTCCCACCTTGGCCGCTACCGGAATCGGAATCGGGGATCTGGACTCCGACGGCAAAAAAGACCTGGTTTTCGCCAACAAGTCCGACGGCAGCAGCCAAGTGCCATCCCTGATCTACTGGGGAAACCCGAAAGGCCGCTACCGCAAGGAAGAGCGGCAGGAGCTCGGAGTCGGAGGAGCCGACTCTTATGCTGCGGCCGATATCAATCGAGACGGGTTTCCGGACCTCTTTCTTCCTGCAATGACCAAAGCAATCTACTGGGGCAGCCGGCAGCCCTATTCCCGGGAGCGAAGGTCCGAGGTTGGCTCTGACCTGGCGATCTCGGGAAGGTTCGCCGACCTCAATCGAGACGGCTATCTGGATCTGGCGCTCAGCGAGTGGCGACCCGGCGCCAAGGAAACCAGCCTTCTCTGGGGAGGTCCTGGGGATTTCTCCAAGGACAACCGCTTTGTTTTTCGTGTGGGAGGGTTGCGCCATCACCACTTGGCCGATTTGGACCGCAACGGCTGGCTCGACCTCGTTTTTACCAGCACCACCAACCGGGAACTGTTTATCTACTGGAACGACGAGCAGGGCTTCGACAACGCCAGAAAAACGCGATTACCCACCGGCGTCAGCGCCACCGTCGAAGTGGCCGACCTCAATGCCGATGGTTACCTGGAAATCATCGTGCCCAACTTGTTTGATCCCAATCCCAGTCCGGACAAACCTCAATCCTTCGGTGGGTCCCCTCAAGGGAACACCTTCATCTACTGGGGCAGCTCTGAAGGTTATTCCCCGGCATCCCGCCAGGTTCTACCCTCAATCGGGAATGCCGACGTGGCCGTGGCCGATCTCGACCGGGACCGCCACTTGGACCTGGTCCTCACCAGCTACCACGCCGGCCACACCCGGAGCTATCCTTCCACCATCTATTGGAACAGCGCCCGGGGATTCGAGGAGGAACGATTCACACGGCTGCCTACCCACTCGGCCTCGGGCGTTCTGGTGGCGGACTTCGACCGAAACGGGCACGAAGACATTCTCTTTTCCTGTCATTCCAAAGACGGGAACCATCGCAACGACGCTTTTCTCTACTGGGGAAGTCCTGCAGGATTCTCGGCGGACCGCCGCAGCCTCCTGCCGGTGCTGGGGCCTCACTTCCTCAGCGTGATCGATATCGGTCACATCTATGACCGCGGGGACCGTTACGACTACATCTCTCCGCCTTTCGACGGCGGCCCTCAGGCGCGCTTCTCAACTTTGGCCTGGACGGGAGAAACTCCGTTTCGAACGGCGCTGGAATTCCAGCTCCGTGCGGCTCCGACTCGTCAAGAGCTGACCGCCGCACCCTGGCAAGGTCCCCGGGGGACTCAGAGCTTCTACCGGACGTCACCGGCTGAAATAGAAGGACTGCCGAAAAACGCCCGCTGGATCCAGTACAAAGCCAGCCTGATCAGTCCGAATTCCGCCAATAGCCCCCTATTGCGCTCGGTCTCCGTTCGCTATTGACAAACACCGGAACCGTGGCGCTTGTGACAGTCGTTGCCCAGTTGGTAACGTCGAGTCCTTGACGTGGTGTTGGGTGACTTGACAGGACCGAGCGCGGTTTTGAGAAAACATGGCAAGCGAACTGATTGGCTATGGCGACAAGTTCAGCGTGACCGCCGGCGAGACGGTCGAATTCAAGGTCAGCACGGACCTGTGCGTCTATGAAGCAACCATCGTGCGTCTCATCCACGGAGACGAAAACCAGATCGGACCAGGCTACAAGGAGCAAGGGGTCCGAACCGCAGTCGATGGAACCTACCCCGGGCGCAAGCAGGACATTCATTGTGGATCCTACCTGATCGTTGCCGAATCACCGATCCTGAGAGGCTTGAACCCATTGACCCTGCAAGCCTGGGTCTGCCCCTCCCAAACCCGGAGAGGAGAACGCCAGGGCTTGATCTCCAAGTGGTGGTCTGCCGGGACGGCCGGGTATGGTTTGTTTCTGGGTCCGCGAGGAGACTTGGAGCTCCGGGTGGGCTATGAAAACGGCCACATCCTCAGCCTGACGACAGGCCGACCCTTGCGAGACCATCACTGGTATTTCGTGGCAGCCACCATCGAGGCCGCAAGCCAAAGAGCCAGCGTCTGGCAGCAAGAATGCTCCGGCTGTGGCTTGGATACCACCTCGGTCCGCGTCCAGGGTTCGATTCCCGCGCCCGCATGGGGCGAGAATGACGCCCCCTTGCTGATGGCGGCGGGGTCCGCCCATCGGCTCGACGACCGGCGCATTGTGGGCAAGGGTCTGTTTGACGGCAAGATCGGCAACCCCAGCCTCTTCAAACGTGCATTGGAGGCCGGGGAGTTGCAGCGCTTGCGGCAAGGGTCTGCCCCGGAAGAGGTGGGACGTCAGGATCTCATCGCCACTTGGGATTTTTCTCGGGCAGTCGACACCTCCCGGGTCCAGGACATGGGGCCCTATGAACTTCACGGAACCGCCGTCAACATACCTGCCCGGGCCGTCACCGGCCACAGGTGGAGTGGCAAAGAGCTGGACTTCAGGCGATCGCCCGGAGAATACGGAGCCATCCATTTTCACCACGATGATCTGGAGGATGCGGCCTGGCGGACCGATTTCACCCTGACGGTCCCCGGCAGCCTCAAGAGTGGAGTCTACGCCGCTCGACTGAGGGCCGGGGAGCAGGAAGATCACATCCCGTTTTTTATCAGGCCCGGCGACGGAGCGCAGCGGGCCCCGGCGGCCTTGCTGGTCCCCACCCTGACCTATCTGGCTTACGCCAATGAGAGAATGGACTACAGCCCGAGCCTAGCGTCACTCATGGCCACCTCACGGCGGCTCAATCGGGATCCAAGAGATCTTCACCTGGTGGAACATCCGGAGCTTTCCGCTTCTCTCTACGACCGTCATGGAGACGGAAGCGGTTTTTTCTATTCCTCCCGATTGCGGCCCATCGTCAACCTTCGTCCCAGGTATCTCAAGTGGAAGGAGGGAGGTCCCCGCCACCTGGTCAGCGACCTCCACTTGATCGATTGGCTCGAAACCAGGGCCTTTTCCTACGACGTCATCACCGATGAGGACCTGCACGCCCAGGGTCTGGAACTGTTGCAAGACTATCGGGTCCTGCTGACCGGGACCCACCCCGAATACACCACCCAGGCCATGCTCTCTGCTCTGGAGCACTACCTCTCTCAAGGGGGGCGGTTGATGTATCTGGGCGGCAACGGCTTTTATTGGGTCACCAGTATTTCCGCGGAGAAACCCCACGTCATGGAAGTCCGACGCGGCCACGCGGGGACACGGACCTGGGAATCCGCTCCCGGCGAGGTTCATCACAGCACGACCGGGGAGATGGGAGGACTCTGGCGGTATCGGGGCAAATCTCCCAACAAGCTGGTGGGGGTGGGTTGTTCCTCCATGGGTTGGAGCACCGAGTCGCCCGGCTACGCCCGCACCCAGGCCAGTCGAGACCCGCGGGTGGCTTTCATCTTCGAAGGGATCGGGGATGAGGAAATTATCGGGAACTTCGGCCTGGCCATGGGCGCCGCCGCCGGAGATGAACTGGATCGTCTCGATTTTGAGCTGGGTACGCCACCCGAGGCCCTCCTGCTGGCCTCCTCGACCGGCCATAACCACCATTACCAGCAGGTCATCGAAGATATTCCCCAACTCAAGAGCGAACGGACCTATGGAGGCAGTTCTCATCCTCCGGTTCGCGCCGACATGGTCTACTTCGAGACACCCCATGGCGGGGCGGTTTTTTCTGTCGGATCCATGAGCTGGTGCGGCAGTCTGTCGCACAATGGATACCACAATAACGTGTCACGGATCACCGAGAACGTCCTGAGAAAGTTTCTGAGTTGAAGCACAGGGTTCTGCCGGTCGTTTCTTTCCCTGCAGATCGTCCAACGCGGAGGGAAGCAGAGAGAAAAGGGTGTGACGGCCGAAGGTCCCAACCGAGCGGCCTGTAATGATTTTTCCCGCCTTGGACCCTGAAATAATCAGTTTTCCATGTCTGTCATTATTTTCCTGCCGTCCGGAGTGGAAACACACTCGGCGCGCGCCCCAACACACGACCATGGACGAGAACCGGGGAATGAGCGTTGATGGCCTGGGGCCGGGATGTTGGATTGAACGCAACAAATCGCTTCGTTCCCCAGAGGCGGAAAGGTATCATTGACCCTATGAAAACTACGTCCCTTCTCCGTGCCGCCGTCATCGCCTCGGTGGTTCTGGCCCTGCCGGCTGCCGTTTGGGGGGCGTCCGCCAAGGCCGTCTTTACCCAAGTCGCTCCCTCGGTGGTCGTCGTGCTGGTGTCGGATGAACGCGGCCAGACCACGGGGCCAGGGCAGCGGCGTGGTCGTGGGAGAGTATGAAGTGGTCACCAACTGCCACGTGCTGGACAAAGCCTCCGATGTGGCAGTGCGCCAGGCGGCTGACTGGGCGGGGGGAGAAACCTACCGGATGGCGGCTTCCCTGCTGGCGCGAAACGAGGAGCGCGATCTGTGTCTGTTGCTGGTGGAGGAACTGCCCCTGCCCCCGGCCGCTCGGGCAGTCCGCCTGGGCGCCGCCAAGGCGCTGTCGGTGGGCGAAGAGGTCTACGCGGTGGGTGCCCCGGCGGGACTGGAGTTGTCGTTGTCGCGTGGGATCGTATCTCAACTGCGGGGTGCCTTCGGCAAGCGCTCCGCGCCCCTGGTGCAGACGGATGCGGCCATCTCTCCGGGTTCGTCAGGCGGCGGGCTCTTCAATCAAGCCGGCGAACTGGTGGGCGTCACCACCTCCAAGTGGCGGGGCGAGAACTTGAACTTCGCCCTGCCGGCGGAGTGGGTGGAAGCGCTGCGGGCACAGGGCCGATCAAAGCTGATTGAGGCCAAACGGCGAGCGGAGTGTCTAAAGAATCCGACATACGAGTGCGTCATAGACCTTGCGCTTCATGCGGCAAACAGCAGCACTGTAGTAGGCGTGACTTTCAGGAGTGAGAGTGTCCCTAATAACCCCATCTACCGCTGTGAGCGTTTACTCGACATTGCTGCGACACAAACACGTGTTGGTGACATCCGAGGCGCGAAACAAACGTTAAGTGCTGCTTTTGAGGCTGCCAGAGAAATCCGCATCCCCAACCGCTTCTTCAAACACAGCAAGTTAGCCAAGATTGCTGTCACGCAAACCAAAATAGGAGACGAGCAGGCTGCGAAGCAGACATTGGCTGTCCTCCGAGAGGCTGTCCGAAATGAGATTTCTGATCCGTCTGCTGAATTTCGCAGATCTGCATTGCACGAATTTGCCGTCGCACTAGCGAAAACAGGGAATATTGCCAAGGCGCTTGAAATTGCCAATAGCATCATTGACAGCCGCAATGACCTTGTTCGCCGCAGTCTAGCCTTGATCCACGTTGTGGAACCCGAGCACATGCGCGATTTGGTAGAAGGTATGTATTTCTTCCACAGCCGAGCTTTGAGCGACATCGCTGAAGCGCAGGCGGAAGCCGGGGACGTGGCGAATGCAATGAGAACAGCAACGAGCATCGGTGGTCATTGGCGTGATGGTGATCACTATCGCGGGGTGACCTTGGCCGGCATTGCCGCCGTCCAGGCGCAAGCTAGCGATTTTTCAGGTTCAATGAAAACAGCGATGAGTTTCGATAATGCGAAGTTCCGCGCAGAAGTCTTGACCTTCATCGCCCAGTCGCAATTGGCAAACGGCCATGTGGAAGCCGCAGAGCAGACGTTGGCTCTGGTGTCTTTCCCTGACGAGGACATCCGCGCGCTTTTGTGCATCATTCAAGCAAAAAAAGGCAACTTCACCGCAGCCCTCGCTATCGCTGACAGTTTCGATGACCCCGGTTCCATCGGTCTTCCCGTTGCCTTGCTGAGCGAGATTGCCGTCATGCAAGCGAGAACGGGTGATCCGCAGGGCACCAAACGGACTTTGGAAGCTGCGCGTGAGACTGCTCTTGGTGCCGACAAGGCTCAATGGATCGCCGAGACATTAAGCGATGTAGCAGTCGCTCAAGCAAAAGCGGGAGACCTGCAGGGCACCGCGCAGACGTTCGCCGAAGCTCTTGAGATTCACCGAATGGTTGACGATGATTTGTTCCTGCGTACCAGCCGGGCATACATTGCCGAGAATCAGGCGGAAGCTGGCTTTTTTGCGGACGCGGTGAAAAACGCACTCAAGATCGATGACACGAGAATCCACATCGAAGCACTGATGTCCATAGCGCATCATCTGTCAGGAAGGCCCCCGTTACCTTGGTGGGGTCCAAGAAAACGCCTCTGACGCCTGCACCGATGTGTTGCGTGAGATCGCCACGGTACAGGCGGAAGCGGAAACCTTTCAGCACGCAGTGACAACCCCGTCGAATGCCATAACGATGGACGATAGGTGGACAAAAAGATTGCATGAGACCTCTGCATAACCGTTATTCCGGCGAAAGCCGGAATCCAGGAACGGCGAGTTTTCAGTCGGATAGCGATAGCGCATTGCCGAATTTCGCCTCACCTGAGGAGTTATGCAGAGGTCTCTTATAACTATTGCAATTGCAAATCCCGAAAAAATGACAAGAAATCGGGTCTTGGAAATATCAAAGGTGCATATCTAAGCTGGTAAAACAGCACCGCCCTTCTTTTTTAGGACCGTCGGATGATTGCCACATTAAGGAAGGTCTGATCTATGGGGCCATTTGAACTCTTTTCAACGAACAGGGGAGTCCTGACCGCAAGGGAGAGACTCTTTCAGACACCGAAGGGGGTTTGGGGGTCCCCCAGGCGAGCTTTTTCGGGGGGCGCCCGCCCATTGGACACACTTCTCCCCCTACGCCAGTCTCAATAACAAGGACCTCCTTGCCAGGAACAGATTCACCAGGGCGCAGGTGACCTGAACCCGATGGGTGTTCTTGACCAAGCCCCGATAGCGTACCTTGCGGAAGCCGAAAACCCCTTTCATCACCTGAAACGGATGCTCGACCTTGGCCCGCACCTTGGATCGGGTCCGGTTGCGCGCTCTTTGGGCCTGGCTCAAGGGACGATGGCGCCTGCCCTTCTCCTGAGTCCAATCCCGAGCCTGCGGGGCCACCTGACCGATTACCTCCCCCTGTCCCTGGTAGGCCGAGTCCCCCCACACCTCCCGCTCCCCTCCGTGCAGCAATTCGGGGAGCTTCTGCGAGTCATGCACGTTGGCCGAGGTGGTGGCCACCGAGTGGATCAGCTTGGTCTTGGCGTCCACTCCGATATGAGCCTTCATCCCGAAATACCACTGATTCCCCTTCTTCGTCTGCCGCATCTCAGGATCAGGCCTCCTCTCCCGGTTCCTGGTCGAACGGGGCGCCTGGATAATGGTCACATCCACAATGGTCCCCCCGCTGACTCTCAGTCCTTGGGCCTTCAAGGGTTCCCCCACTCTCTGGAAGATCGCCTCTCCCAACCCCTTGGCCTCCAGCCAGTGACGAAATTTACAGATCGTGGTCTCGTCCGGGGCTGGCTCCCGCCCCAGGTCGATGCCCACAAAACGCCGCAGGGCCCTGGAATCATACAGCGCCTCCTCCACCCCAGGGTCCGACAAGTTGAACCAGTGCTGGAGGCAGTGGATTCGAAGCATCCGCTCCAACCCCACCGGCCGACGCCCCGCCCCCCGGCGCTGGCTGTAGTACACCGGTTCTATCAGGGCCTGAAGCGCCTCCCAGGGAACCACTCGCTCCCTCTCTTCCAGAAATCGCTCTCGGTGGGTCCGCTTGCTATAGCGTTGGAATCCGGCTTCGGCCAAGGTGTTTTGACGCATACCAATCATTCCTCCTATTTCTCTTGTTTGAGGTATTCTATGATCTCATAAGTGAGGAATAAATCAGAGTTTCCTTAACTTCAATAGACTATATGACATGGTGAGAGTGGGAAGGAATGACGCATTGCACCAAGGAGCCGTTGCCCGAATGATGACATCTCATTCGGTACAGTTGAGCATGATGCTGGAGGATACGTTAATGGCCGTTGCAAATTCACAAAGAATTGGGGATTACATGGTTAGAAATCCCGTGTGCGCCCACGAATGGCAACCCATCAGTTTCATTCGCCAGATAATGCTTGAGAACTCGTTCTCCCATATTCCTTTCCGCCGGGAAGAGCAAAAAGAATGGCAGGTCATCTCCGATCTTGATGTTGCTAAAATTCATCATAAGGCGAAGGGCAAGCTTGGGGAATTACATCGTTAACTTGATGCGTTTACAAGGAGAGGGAAATGAATGAAAATTCAAGAGGCTTCCGACGAACATATCTACCATACTGCATCTATCCCGTCACGGACCACAAAGCATTCTGGCAGATTGAGTGGGTCGTGCTCAATCGGCAGTATAAGCCGCTTGGAGGGTTGGGCGATGAGTGGTACGACTATAAGAAGATTCCGATGCGTGTAACCGGGCTCGACAAGGAAACCTTAAAGCGCATCTCGCATTGCGGCGGCAAGAAACCGATCACCATGGGTGCCCCAGTCTTCCTATACGACGATGGCTGTGTTCCGGACCAAAGCGCGCACAGGAAAGCATACATGGGGCGGTTAATAGCATTGGATTCTGCTCTGGTTATCCGAGCGAGGGATAATAATTCTGGATTCTTCGCTTGGGTAGCCTTGAAAAGGGCAGGCGACAACCCGCGAGGTGATTTCATCCGAGACACCCGTGCTTTGCTGAGAGCTGGCCGTGGCGAGGAGGACTGTGAAAAAGAACTGTTGCACGCTTGTGCCGCTGTGTACGATAAGGCGAAGAAGTTGTGGCGCGAGTACCGTAAGTCTTGCGGAGAGGAAATCATGAACAACAAAAACCATTTGGTGCTCTTTCAGGATTAACACCAAAGGTCATAATTCAGTGAATAGTATCTTTACATTGCTGGCTCAAGGTATTGGCGTCCGACTCCCCTGCCGATTGAATTCAGCGGCTGGGAATTTTACCTCTACAGGCCAAGGAGTCTGCGTAAATGCATCAAGTTAACGATGTAATTCCCCAAGCTTGCGAGTGCTCTCGAGTGTTGCATAGAGTCGGAAGATATAGTCCCTCGAAAGCCAAAAGATGTTTCACCAGATAAACCCATTTGTGAGGTTCTAAAATGCGCTGATGATAAAGGGTGGCCGGTGCTGGTAAAGCGCAGTGATTGCCAGGAATTGCTCGGCATAGTCACTCCCTATGATTTGATGTAAGGGCACAATGACGGTAATCGCCTGACAGCGCCCCTGCCAGGGAAGGTCGGTTAAGCGGCCCCGCCTCGTCATTGCAGTTCCTTCGGTCTTGAAGCAATCCACGGTCGAGGATACGACGGCCGAGGTCCGCAGTACTGGAACCGCCAAGGAGTCCTACTGATTGAGTCGGTATTGCTGCGATACCCGTTGCCTGATTGCGGCGGTGTGCGCATAGCATGAACACCATAGGCGAATCCATTCCCAAACCAAGCGCCCCATTCACGAACAAAATCAGCATCCGGGCGCCGTCCTGGTCAGACCTGTAATCGATGGTCCTTCGACTACTCCCGAAGTGTTACCCCTGTTTGGAACTATTACACGCGATAGCTTCCTTGCTTATTCCCTCAAGTAAGGCGGCACTGTATATTTCAAGGCGAGTGGAGGTATCGCCATGATCGAATCCTCGATTACCAGGAAAGGACAGACGACACTACCCAAGCCCGTGCGGGAGATGCTGGGTGTACAGGCCGGGGACCGGGTGCGTTACGTCATTTCCAACGGAGAGGTGCGACTCCTGCCCGTTCGCCCCATCGCTCGACTGTTCGGCGTGCTACAGCGTGAGGGTCCCGCCGTCACTGTGGAGGAAATGGAGCAGGCCGCAGCCGTCGGGGCGTGTGAGGAATGATCGCACTCGATACCAACGTCCTCGCCCGCTATCTGGTGTGCGACGACGCCGAACGGGCGGAGGCCGCCCGGTCGTTACTGGAGTCGCTCACGGTGGACCGTCCCGGCTACGTCTGCCGCGAGATTACCGTTGAGCTCGTCCGGGTGCTGGAACGAGCCTACGGCTATACCCGTGACCGGATTGCGACGGTATTGGAAGCGCTGGCGGCGACCGAGGGTCTGGTGATGGAGGCAGCCAACGATGTGGCCCGTGCGGCCTTCCGCTATCGCAGGGGCAGCGCAGGTTTTTCCGACCTGATGATCCTGGCTGCAGCCGAACGATCGGGAGCCCACCCCTTGTACACCTTCGATCAGAAGGCAGCACGGCTTGAGGGCGTCGCACTGTTACAGGACCAAGCGCGCTGAGCAGGGGCGCCACCAAAGTTTCAGTTCGTGGCCGCAGAACGATCAAAGATCTCGTTCGAGTCGTTGGCGTCACCCAGGTTCCCGCCGATCCGGAAGATGCCGGTCTGCGGCATCAGGTTCAACAGCATCTCCAGCCAGTCGCGAGATTCCTCATCGGTACGCAACCGGGCAGCGCCTCCCGGTGATCCAGTATTTCGGGCATTCGACGACGTCCCGGCGGCAGCGATTGAGGGGCTTTGCAGGCGGCGCGCAGGCCCAATTCGCCGAATCCGATCATGTAAAGCGCCCTCTTATTTTCGATCAGCGCAGTGGAAACGCCCGTCCTCCGCGCACTTAGTGTTCAACTCGGCGGAAACGCCGCGTCAATTCCTCGGCAATCAGTCATTGATAACGGTACGCGCAGTGGTATAGTTCATGCCATGGTGACGACCATAGACAAAGCCGGCCGCATCGTTATCCCGAAGGCGATCCGCGTGGCGGCACGCCTGGAACCGGGCGCCACTGTCGAATTACGGGTGGTTTCCGGACGCGTCGAGATCGAGCCGGCGCCGCTCAAGGTAAGGCTTGAGCAGCACGGTCCCCTTGTGGTTGCGGTTCCACGCCAACAGCAACCCATCTTGAAGCAGTCGACGGTCGAGGATACGACGGCCGAGGTCCGCAGTCCTGGAACTGCCAAGGAGTCCTCCTGATCGAGTCGGTATCTCTGCGATACCCGTTGCCTGATTGCGGCGGTGTGCGCATGGCACGAACACCACAGGCGCACCCATTTCGAAATCGAGCGCCGCATTCGTGGTCATGAAGAACTGGTCCTAGCGGCCCATTCGCTTGCCGAGATCTATGCCGTCCTCACGAGACTGCCCTCACCGCATCGATTACGAGCCGATGATGCCCTTTCCCTGATTGAGGCGAACTGGGGAGAAACACCCGTGGTGCATCTGTCGGGACAAGAGACTTGGCAAGCACTCCGTGAAGCACGGCAACTCGGAATCATTGGAGGACAAATGTACGATGTGATCATCGCAGCCTCGGCTTTGAAGGGTGGCGCATCAACGCTGCTCACCTGGAACACGCGGCACTTCAACAAATTCACGGAGAAACTCAACATCCTGGCGCCGCCGTGATCGGACCCTGCCTGTCAGGCGCCATCTCTTTTCCTCGTCGTCAAGACCTGCGGCCCTTTTGGAACCGCCTCCCGATCCCAGAAGCCAGAAGAAGGTTGCCGCCTTCCGGTGGAACATGGCCGAAGTGATCAAGGCCAGATGGAAGGGACACGGAAAGCAGAAACCCAAGCAGCCGCTTGGAAGATCCATAGAGTCAGGTGTGAAACGATCTAGGCTGCCACATCCCTACGAGGCGTCACTTCCTTCTCGAGGCGATCCTCCAGGAAGTCCTCGGCGACCTCGATCTCGTAAAGGGCCTGTAGATTCATCCAGTATGCGGCCGAGAGACCAAAGTATCGACCCAGGCGCAGGGCCGTGTCGGCTGTAATCCCCCGCTTGCCGCGCACGATTTCACTGATTCGCAGCGGCTTTACTGAAAGGTCCCTGGCCAGCCGATACTGAGTAATGCCCATCGGATTCATGAACTCCTCGCGCAGAACCACTCCTGGATGGATGGGCTTCAAGCTCTTGTCTCGTTTCATTTCGTTGTCCTCCCTTCTCTAGTGATCATCCACTATCTCAACCTCGTAGGCATCTCCGCTTTCCCAACGGAAGCAGATTCGCCACCGTCTGTTGATCCGAATGCTGTACTGACCCTTCCTGTTCCCTGCCAGTGCTTCCAATCGGTTAGAGGGCGGCACTCTCAACTGATGCAGGGATTCGGACACATGCAGGATTCTCAGCTTGATTCTGGCAGCTTGCTTGATGCTGGAGGGGAACTTCCGGGTCAGCCGTCGTCGCCAGAGTTTCTCAGTCTCCTTGCAACGAAATCCCTTGATCATGACGAAACCATACCGAGATTCGGTAATACTGTCAAACGGTAATACGGAGAAAAAAGCATGTCCCCCTCTGTCTGTTAACCTGTAAGGGTGGACGGAAGACCAGGTCCGAAAGAGAAGAGGCTCCGAATAGTAGGTCACCGGGGATGGACGGAACCTTTCCCATGATTCCTTTGAGATTGCGGTGAATTTTCGATAAAGTAAAGGGAACCTGACGAGGCTTCCATCGCTCACCGGAAAGCAACCATGAACCACAGGCTGACAAGGCTCCTTCCATGGATGGTGCTGCTACTGCTGGTTGGACCCCTGCCGTCCTCCGCTCTGGGTGAGCCTGTCCCCAACTTCGAAGACGTCCGGCTAATTCTCGAAAAGCACTGCCTGGCGTGCCACGACTCCCGGTCGCACCAGAGCGGCCTGGTCCTGGAGAGTCCGGAAGCCATGCTCGAAGGCGGAGCCTTGAACGGCCCCGCCGTCCTCCCGGGAAAGAGCCGGGAGAGTCCATTGGTTCTGTACATGACCGGTCAGAAGGAACCTCGGATGCCCTTGAGCGGCAATCCTCTGAGTGCGGATGAGATTGCCTTGATCGCCCGGTGGATCGATCACTTGCAGCCACTCCCGGAGGCCGGGAAGCGGGAAGGAGAGTGGCCCTGGACGCGGTTGGAGGCGCCTGAGATCCCGCAGGTGAGGGATGACCCCTGGGTGAAGAATCCGATTGACGCCTTCATCCTGGCCAAGTTAGAGAGCAAAAACCTGGCCCCGGCCTCTCCGGCCTCGAAGCGGCTTCTTCTGCGACGCCTCTACTTCGATCTGATTGGCCTGCCTCCGACTCCCGAGGCCATGCAACGGTTTATCGGCGACCCCAACCCCGATGCCTACCGGCAGGAAATCGACAAACTGCTCCAAGACCCGCGTTACGGCGAACGCTGGGGCCGACACTGGCTGGACATTGTGCGGTATGCCGAGACCGACGGCGGATATGACGGTCCCCTGCCCCACATCTGGCGCTATCGCGACTACGTGGTGCGGGCATTCAATCAGGACCGCCCCTACGACCGTTTCATCCGCGAGCAGATCGCCGGCGACTCCTATCCGGCCTATGGTGCGGAAGGAAAACTCGGCCTTGGATTCCTGCACGGCACGGTATTCAGCGAGGACGGGGTGCGCCGCGACGCCCTCAACGATATCGTCAATACCACGGCTTCGGCCTTCCTGGGGCTGACGCTGGCCTGCTCCCGCTGTCACGACCACAAATATGATCCCATTCCCATCCGTGACTATTATCGGATGGAGGCTTTCTTCGCACCGGTCAAGCTCAGCACCATGGAAGTTCCTTTCAGTCAATACGAACTGCCCAATCAGAACCCCGAAGCCTGGGAGAAAAAGAAGACCGATTGGGAAGGTTTATTGAAGAACCAGAAGGAGTTTCGCGAGAAAACCACGGCCAAATTCAAAGCCCGCCTGGAAAAGGCCCGCTTTTTGCAGGCATTTCAAGATCTCAAGGAACTGCCTCCGTTGAGCAACAGTCCGGTCAACGGAGACCTCAAACGGGCAGCGCTGGAGGGCGTTCTGCTGAATGAGCAGGAACAGGCGCTCTATCATCTGATGCGCAAGCAGACCACCGCCTATCGCAATCCGCACAGTCCCGACTACTACAAGGCCATGGCTCATTCGGCTTCGGCGTCGTTGGGCCTGAACTACGCAGCCCTGGGCAGAGAGGCCGGAGGTCTTCCCGACCCTCCAACCACTTTTGTTTTGAAGGGAGGAGATCCCGGGAAGCGGGGCGAGGTGGCGCAACCGGGATTTCTCAGTGCGCTGACCGATCACTCGGGGCCGGCCAAGCTGGAGGAAGTCGGCTACGACGGGGTTTCCCGCCCCATCCGAAACCCCACCAAGGTCCTGGCCGAGTGGGTCGCCAGCCCCGAAAACCCGCTCACGGCCCGAGTCATGGTGAATCGGATCTGGCAGCACCATTTCGGTCGAGGACTGGTCAAGACCCCCAATGATTTTGGCCGAAACGGCTCCGGCGCCGACTACCCCGAGCTTATCGACTGGCTGGCCTCCTGGTTCATCCAGAGCGGCTGGAGCGTCAAAGCGATGCACCGGCTCATTCTTCAGTCGAACACCTACCGGCAATCGATGCGCCATCCGGAGTTCGACCGCTTTCAGAAGATCGATCCGGAGAACCGCTTTTACTGGCGATGGAACCTGTTGCGGCTGGAAGCCGAGGCCATCCGCGATAGTGTTCTGGCGGTGAGCGGCCGGTTGAATCCGCTCATGGGAGGCCCCGGCTTCTTCCCCAAGCTCGACAAGGAATTGCTGGAAGGGGCGGTGACCTGGTTCGAGCCGTCCCCGCCTGAGGAAAGAAATCGGCGCAGCCTCTATATGTACCAGCAGCGCAGCCTGGTTCTGCCCTTCGTGAAGGTTTTCGACGGGACTCAACTGGATGAGAGCTGCGCCGCCAGGGAAGTGACCACGGTGACCCCTCAGGTTTTCGTTCTGTTCAACAGCAAATTCGCCCACCAGCAGAGCCGCGAACTGGCTAGGAGGATTATCGGCGAGGTTGGCGACGATCCCGGGAAACAACTCGAGAGAACCTTCCAACTTGCCCTGCAACGCTCACCCACTCCTTCCGAGCGGGCCGACGGCCTGGAGTTCCTGGGAGCCGCTCGGCAGGGTTCGGAAGATCTGAAGTCCCCAGCCGGTCAGGACGGCTCGGTCAACCAAGACCGGAGGGATGGTCCTGAAAAATCGAGGGATGGGGAGAAAACGTTGGCCAATCTCTGCCTGGCGATGTTCAACCTGAACGAATTCATCTATATCGAGTAATCGAAGTCTTGGGGACATGAAATCATTCATCCAGAACAAGGAGAAAATTCACCATGGCTGACGGTCTGCCGACATGGAACAGGGGCGGGAATCCAGAGAGAGTTCCGCAGGCAGGGTCTGTGGGGCGAAGGGGCTTCCTCTTGCAGGGAGGAGCCGGTTTGGGAGGTTTAGCATTGTCTTATCTGCTCAAAAGGGACACCCTGCTGGCTACGGAATCTCCCGCTGGTCCGCTGGCCCCCAAGGCTCCCCACCTGGCGGCCAGGGCCAAGTCCTGTATCTTCCTGTTTATGGGTGGGGGGCCAGGGCACATGGACACCTTTGACCCCAAACCGGCTCTCTCCCGGCACCACGGGACGGTCGCCAGCGGAGGATCAGACCAGCCTGAAGACGCAAAGCTCCTCTACATCGGCAGTCCGTTTCGCTTCAGCAAGCGGGGAAAGAGCGGCATCGAGGTGTCGGAACTCTTTCCTCATTTGGGCGAGTGGGTGGATGAAATGTCGGTGGTTCGGTCTCTCTACACAGACAGTGACAATCACACGGCCGGCACCCTGCTCATGAACCTGGGCCGCCCCATGCCGGGCAGTCCGTCCCTGGGCTCCTGGATGGTTTATGGCCTGGGTACTGAAAATCAGGATCTACCTGCCTTTGTGGTCTTACCCGACTACCGTTTTCTCCATGGTCCCCAGAATTGGTCCAATGGGTATCTGCCCGCCATCTATCAGGGTACCCAGTTGAATCTGGTGGGACCGCCCATCGTTGATCTGAAGCCTCCTGAAGGGGTGACCCGACCCCAGCAAGTCGCCAACCTCCGCTTGATCAACAAGTGGAATCGAGGCCATCTTCAATCCAGTCCGGTCAAGGACGACCTGCAAGCTCGAATCCGGAACTACGAATTGGCTTTCCGTATGCAGACCGCCGTCCCGGAGGCCCTGGACCTGGAAAAAGAACCCGAGAACGTCCGAGAGATCTATGGCCTGAACAATGCCGTCACCGAGCCCATGGGCCGAAAGTGCCTGATGGCCAGACGGATGGTGGAACGCGGCGTCCGTTTCGTCCAGGTTTTCAATAGCAGTTGGGATTCTCATTTCGATCTCACCAAGGAGCACGCCAGGCGGGGCCTGGAAACCGACCGTCCGATCGCGGGTCTTATGCAAGACCTGAAACAGAGGGGCCTGCTGGATGAAACCCTGGTGATCTGGGGAGGAGAATTCGGACGCACCCCTGAAAGCGGCCGCGGCCTGGTGAAAGAGACCCTGGGGCGCGAGCACAACAAGGAGGCCATGGTCATGTGGTTTGCCGGAGGCGGCGTCAAGCGAGGGACCGTCGTGGGTGCGACCGACGAAATGGGACGACGGGCCGTCGACAACCGCTATCACATTCACGATCTGCACGCCACCATCCTCCATTTGATGGGGTTGGACGACATGCGTCTGACCTACTATCACGGCGGGCGTTTCAAGCGTCTTACCGACTTGGGCGGTCACTTGATCCAGGAGATGATCGCCTGATGGAAACCCTCAGCCGGCGGGGCTTTCTGTCCATGGGTGTTGCCGGAGCCGCCCATCTCCTGCGGCCTGCTGTCCATCTTTCCTCCAGGAAATCCTTTCCCAAAAAACGTCGCCTCTTATTCAACTGGGATGGATCCATGATCCACTGTTGGGGGCGCGCCACCCTGCCAGACTCCAAAGGACCTTTAACCCGCGACCAGTTCACTGCTCTGGTTTTCACCCCTATTGAAAACTCGGCCGTGGATGCCGTGCTTTTCAGCTTCGGCAGCGGCAACGTGGCCGAGTATCAAAGCCAGGTTTTGGAGTGGCCGGGAGAAGCGGACAATTTCAAGTTCCCCAAGGAAAGGACATGGCGCGCCGGCATCCGGGTGGATCCCAGGGATCAGTATCTGAACCCAAAATCTCTTGCCGACGCGGGGCACAATCCCCCCGCGGTTGTGGTGGAAGAGTGCCATCGCCGAGGCCTGGACGCTTTTGTCTCGCTGCGGATGAATGATTGCCACGATGCCATCCGGGGTCGCGGGCAATTGCCCAACCCCGAGTTGCCCACCTTCAAACGTCTCAATCCCGATTGGCTTTCCAATCTCGGTTGGTGGACGGCCCTGAACTTCGAAAAGCCGCAGGTTCGCGAACTCAAGTTGAAAGTGATCGAGGAATTTTTCGATCGCTGGGATTTCGACGGCATCGAGTTGGACTGGCTTCGCCACACCTTGAACTTTCCGCGGGGCACGGAACGTGAAAACGGTAAGCATCTCAACAGCTTCATGCGCTCGGTGCGTCAAAGTCTGCGCGAACGGGGTCAACGTCGGGGCCGTCCCATTGAACTGGGCGTGCGTGTTCCGGAACGGCTTGAGTGGTGTCTGGAAGGGGGCTACGACCTCCCCACCTGGATCTCCGAGGATCTGGTGGATTTTCTGATCCTGGGTCAGGGATTGACGGAGCTCCCGGAACTGAAAGAATTCCGCGAACTGATGACCAACACAAACCTGCCCATCTATCCTTGCCTCTACATGTACGGCAACGGGTACCGGGCCAGCCCCGACGAAGTGATTCGAGGCAGCGCGGCGAACCTCTGGCGGAATGGCGCCGATGGCCTCTACACCTTTAACTGGTTTACTTATGGATCCTGGCGGAAGCCCCTGCTGGATGAGATTGCCGATCCGAGAATCCTGCAGAAAAAGACCAAGCACTATACGATGGTCCATCGATTCGACTCGACCCCATTCACACCGGTGACCGACCCCATTCGCTACAATACCGCCCTCCGGGCGGCGCCCCTGCCTTTTGACTTGATCCCCAACGACGAGGCGCAACCCCTCTTTGTTCCTGTCGCCGATGATCCGAGTTCCGAAAGGAAACGCCCCCGGCGGGCTGAATTGTGGATGGGCATGAATTATTTCCGAACAGGAGACGTCTTGAATCTCACCCTCAACGGTCAGCCGTTGGGTCCTGCGGCGTTGGACGTCGCCAACCACTGGCGGCGAGTGGGTTACAAGATCGAACCACCCGATCGGCACGGTATTCTTGGCTTCCCCGCCGGACAGTCTTACGACATGCGGTTCGAAGCCTTGCGACTCAACGTTCCCGTGCGCCGACTCATTCCGGGACGCAATCGGCTGGACCTCAAACTGACGGCCCGCGGCGCCGGGTCGGACAAGCCCTTGCGAGTCACTCGGGTAGAGTTATTGGTCGAGGTGTAGGTCAAGGTCCGAGAAATCCTGGCCTCGACCAAGGAACGTCTCGTCGGTCAGGAACCTGCTTCAGCAGTCGGGACAAGGCATTTGCAAGACAGGGCGCCTCTGGACACCGGATCATCAGCGCGAACCGACTTTTTCGGCGGGAGGATTTGGGGTCCGGTCCCGTTTCAAGCCGGCGAGGTGCAAGACTCCGTCAGAAACAGATCGGTCCTCACTGGTTCTCACCATTGGGTAAAGGAGAGGATTGAAAGGAAGATTCTGGGATGAACACTTCAAAGCTCAGTCCGGGCGAACTGGACCGACATGCCGCCAAGCTGGAGCAAGACGGTTACACTATCATTCCCGACGTCCTGTCGGCTGGGGATCTGGATGAGGCCAAGCGCGCCATTGACGAAACGTTAGAGGCGGAAGCAGAGATTGCCCGCAAATACGGCCTGCAAAATGAGAACCTCCTGATGTGCTACAACGCCCAGGGCAAGCACCCCCATTTCCCCGGAATGTTGACCCGACACCCCGAACCGCTCCTGGTGGCGCGGCGCCTGTTGGGAGAGGACCTGTTCGCTCACAACCTGGCGATTCGAAAGCCGTTGCCGACCGGAAAGAAAGACTGGACCAAGCTGGGCGGATACCTGCACGCCGACTGGCACCACTTTACGGTCAATCCCTTTGCCGGCGGCAGGCATTACCCGCTGGCTGTCCAGTCCGTCTGGTGCATTTCCGAGTTCACCGAGCAGAACGGCGCTACCTACGTCTGGCCCGGATCCCACCTGTCGCTGGAAGTTCCCCCGGAACAGCCGCAGACACTCCCTGACGGTTGGATTCGAGCCGAAGCCCCGGCAGGTTCGGCCATTCTCTGGGACTCGGCCCTCTGGCACACCAGCGGAGCCAACTGCGGCAATGCCCCTCGATACTCTCTGGTGTTCTACTTCCAGCGCTGGTGGGTCCGGGGCTTCAACGACGCCTACCGCTTGTGTTCGCCGGAGGCCCGCGCGCAGATGACTGAGGAGCAGCGGCAAATCTGGGGGTTAGAGGCGGCGGTCCCGCCCAACACCCACTTCCGAGGAATGACGCAGGACCAAATTGATTCCCTCACGCCCCAGGAAAAGGCCGTCCTCAACATCGCGGCCTTTTGACAACCGTGTCATTGACTTCATGACACTGACAAGAGGCACTCGCAGCCCTGGATATCGCGGTAGTCGAAGCCTTTTCCGGCTGGCGCCCCCGGCACAACCGGCCGGCCCGTTGCCGGCTTGAAGCCAACCTCGTGCCGGCGGGGTTCCATGAAACAGAATGGGAGGGAGGTCTATCTATGGGGTGACCTGCTCCAGAATGACCACATCGCCGGGGTTCCAGGTCTGGGCAATAATGTAAAACCGGCCATTGACCCGGCGCAGCACGGCGTCGTGGATATGCTGAAAGCTCTCCAAGCCCAGTTCCTCCTTGACCATCACCGTAGAAATAACCTGATCCCCCTCGAGAACGTAGATGGGCGCTCCCTTGCTGCGGTCCGGGCCGTACAAGCAACCCACGACGGCGTATTTCCCCACATAGTCGATGTCAATGGGAAAGGAACCTTTGGGCAGATTCAGCGTGGAGCGATAGTGTCCGTAAGGGGTGAAGCGCTCCACTTTGGCGTTGGGGCGATCGGAGACCGCCAGATACCGTTTGTCGGGAGATACGGTGATGCCATGACCCGTACCAAATTGGCCGGGGCCACTGCCCTTGCCACCGAAAGCCAGATCATGCCAGACGATCCGAAAGGGGTCGGTGCTCAGGATTCGAGCCGTTAGAACAAAGTCGAGACTCGAGTAACCCGTCGTCACGTAGAACTTCCCGTCGAGATGCTCCACATCGGTGGGAGCAAAATTCCCCTTCCCGACGAAGTAGTCGTTAACGGTGGGATGATCGAAGTCGTCTCTTGGGGTGGGCGCATGAAGAGTATGGATCAGGGTTCCATCAAGCCTCGTGGTATGGATTTCTCCGGTTTTGTGAGCCGGAAAGGTCAGATAACCCAATCCATCGGCGCCGTACCAGATGGTGACATTGTGCAGATTCACGTCCCTGATTGATGCTGCCGTCTCCAGTAGCCGTATGGTTTTGAAGTCGGCGCTGATCTGAAGAATTCCCGCTCCGGGCAAGGCGAAGTAAGTCTCTCCTCGTCCCTGCCTGCGGTCCACCGTAAAGCCCCCGTGGGCGGCAACCAACACCTTCCTGGCGTCCTCAGGCAACCGATCAGAGGTATGTAAGACCCGAAACTTCATGCTTCCCTGACCACTCACAGCCTCGGTTTGCTGCTTGAGTTCGGACCGGAGTTCAGCCTGAGAGGCCGCTGCCGGGGTTACGCCGGCGGTCCCGGTCGCCAGCGTGTAGGTCACCCCAGCCCGGTGGTCATGGGAGAAGAACGGTACGGAATTTGAGCCGATGCTCAAAACGACAGATACGGCATAGATCAGAAAGTGGGTGTGTCGTTTCGTCATAAGACCCTCCCCGTTGGAATTTTGATCCAATCGATCCCCTGAAGCGCTCATGAATCTAAAGTCCCGGCACGGCTCCGGCGAGCAAGCTCCGGGACACGGGCATTCGGCGCCAGGAGTCTGCCGGTTCGTGGACTGCGGTCTTGGGTGCGGGCGAGACGCCCGCGCTCCCAGGCGGCTAAGCCGACTTGGCCCTCGTGTAACGGACCAGCAACTCCAGCTTCTCGATGAGGATTTCCTCGCGGGCAGTGTCCGTACGATCCGTTACCCGAACTCCCACCAGATTCTTACCCGGGGCGAGGTGGTCCGCTTGAACGTCATACTCCAACCATCCCCCGTCAACCCGTGCGGTCCCCAGGAAAAGGTTGTTGACCCTCACTTCAACACGCCTTTCGATTCCTCGCGCCAGACCGCTGGTCCAATGCGGCGCCGGCCCCGGTCCGCCGACTCTCTCCGGCACGATTCTGTCCCTGACCAGAACGGGCGGAAGCTTCTCACCCTCGGGCAGCCGCACGGCAGCCGGGTCGTTCAGCAGTAAACGGAGTTGAAGATCGACGACCCTGTCGGCCGCGGCAGCCACGTCGTCGCCGACGTAGAGGGTCAACAGCGTGTCGACCTTTCCATGGTTGTCGAGAGCGACGGGTAACGGGGCCAGCATATTGGTGTTGGTGTACATCAGCCTGGGAGTCGACCAGTTCTCAGGGTTTGGAATGACCGAGGGTCCGTGACCGCCGCCGCGCCGCTGCACGACGAACGTCTTGTCCAGATAGCGAATGGCGTCGGGTCCGCCCATTTCGCGGAAGGCCTGTTGATGCATGGGCCAGTGGAGTTCTCCCGGATCGGGGCCGTACTTGAAATTGAAGGTTTGAATGCCGTCGGCGCCCTGGTGGTACCAGTTGGACCAGACGCCCCGCAGAACTTCGATGGGGGGAGCGCAATAGCCGTCCGAGGAATGGTGATCGTCGATCACACCGAGCAGCTTGATGGGCAACTCTTCGGTGAGGCGGCGAAAGGCCGCCACGTCCACTTCAAAGTTGCGGCAGCCCAGAGCCAGAATATCGACGAGCTGTTCCCGCACCCAAGCACCGACATCCAATCCATCGAAGTGGCACCCGACCAAATTTTCCGGCACCCTGGCGGCAATCAGAAAAGGCCGGCCGCGACGGCGCTCCACGTCCAGGGTCATCACCCGGATTTCCCGGATGAGTTCGGTCAACAGAGAACGCTTCTCCCAGGCTTGACCGGGAGGAAGCACCGGACACATGCGCGCAAAGTCCAGTTCTATCCCATCGAAATCGTAGTCGGTCGCCACCTCCTCCATCTTGCGCAAGACATAATCACGCACTCCCTTGACAGCATAGTTCCAGTAGCCGTTGGGGTTCCAGGGCGCCGACAGGAGCCAGTCGGGGTGTTGCTGCTTGAGCGGGACCGGATTCTGATTCTCCATGTCGTCGATGAAGGTCCCCCGGCCCGGAATAAATTGCGGATCGTTGTCGGAACCGTTCATACGATGAGAGAAGAACACCTCCAACCCTCGCCGACGGGTCTCGTCCTGGAAAATCCGCATGATATCAATCCCTTGCTCAATCCAGCGTTGGAATGCAGGCTGATTGTAGGTCGGCAGAAACTTGCTGGGGTAGGGAACCATATTGCCCTCTCCCCAGTTCCACCAAACACTGTCAATGCAGGAATCGGGGTCGTCGATGAAGGCGAAGCGGCTTTTCACCAGGGCGTCGATGCTCGGATATTGGTCGGGATCGATCAGCAGAACGTCAAAGTTCTTGGCCACTCGCCGCCGGCGGTTGACGGCTTCCAGATGACGCGCCGACAGCGTGACGGCCGGCTGCCGGATGCTGGGCCGATCGTCTATAGCCACCAGGGCCGCATTGAGCCTCGAAGCCCCAATCACACCGGCAACGGCGGCACTCAAGAATTCTCTGCGATGCATTGGCGCTGCTCCTCGGTTTCTCGGTAATTTTGTTCCTTGGATTTGTTTTCACTGTCCCAACGACCAACCGCCGGGAACGACAGCCGGGTAAGTTTTCGATGGACAGGCGACTCTTGGGTTGGCATCTCCTTGGGACCATGGAGAGCCAAGCCAAAAAGCTCCTTGCCCCCAGGACCGGCCGGACATGCCTATCAGGCTAACACAGCGGCAACCAAGAATGGAAAGGATACCGGCGCCGACCGAGTGCCGTCCAAGAAGAGAAACGCCGCCCAGGACCGAGATGACTTCCCAAACGTCAGAGGCAATGACGAAACCCACACCAAGCCGCCGGCAGGCAAGAACGGAAAGAGCACCCCAAATCCCTTTATCTTTCCTCGGTGCAAAGTTGATCTGAAGCATTCCTATTGATTAGTGGGATAATATCAGGGTCGAGGACACGCGACGTGAGGATTTCTCGTCAAAAGCACCCAATGGCCCCTGTAGAGAGGCCGACCGCATTTCCTCCTGGGGAGACTGACTTATGAATTCACCACTGGGGCCTGAGGTTGAGGAGTTGATCGAAAAAAGGAAATGGCCTGATTTACGGGCTCTGGTGTCGGACTGGCCTCCCCCCGAGGTCGCCGACCTCCTCCTGAGCCTTGATAAGTCGGACCGTGTCCTCCTGTTCCGATTCCTTCCTCGTCCTACTTCTACAGAAGTCTTCGCTCACCTCAGCACCGAGTCGCAAGTTTCTCTGGTGAAAGAATTGACGGATGAAGAAACCCGGCAGCTCCTGGCAAACCTGGAGCCGGACGATCGAACTCATCTCTTTGAGGAATTGCCGGGCCGCGCAACTCAGCGGCTGCTGAACCTGCTGAGCCCGGAAGATATTGTGGAAGCCCGGAAGTTGCTGGGTTATCCCGAAGAGAGCGTGGGCCGCCTCATGACCCCGGATTACGTGGCAGTCCGAACCGAGTGGACCATCGAACGCAGTTTACAGCATATTCGCACGGTCGGTAGAGGGCTCGGCGCCATCGCCATGGTCTATGTGACCGACAGTCATTGGAAACTGCTGGACGCGATCGAACTTCAACAGTTCGTATTGGCGGCCCCTACAGATCGGGTCGACTCGATCATGAACCGTTCCGTTGCCACCTTGTCCCCCTATAGCGACCGCGAGGAAGCCGTGAGCCTCATGGGCAAGTACGATCTTTTCGCACTGCCGGTTGTTGACTCCGGCGGCGTGTTGCTTGGGGTGGTGACGGTCGATGACGTCATGGACGTGGCGGAGGAGGAGGCCACTGAGGATTTTCAGAAGTCGGCTGCCGTCGAACCCCTGAAGATGAGCTATGAGGAAGCCGGCGTCTGGTCCCTTTACCGGAAGAGAATTCCCTGGCTGGCCCTTTTGGTCTTTGTGAACCTGGCGGCCTCCTCGGTGATTGCCGCCTACGAAGAAACCCTTTCGTCCGCCATCGCCTTGGCTTTTTTCATTCCCCTCCTCATCGGAAGCGGCGGCAATGCCGGAGCCCAGTCCGCCACCTTAATGGTTCGCGCCCTGGCCACGGGAGACCTGCTGGCGAAACAATGGCCCCGAACCATTCTCAAGGAACTGGCGGTGGGGGGAACTCTTGGAGCCACTATGGGAGTGACGGCTTGGTTCTTTGGCTTGCTTCGAGGGAGCGTCGAGATCGCCGTTGTGGTGGGACTGGCCATGCTGACCATCGTCGTGGCGGCCAATTCTATCGGAGTGATTCTGCCCTTCCTTTTGAATCGACTCGGGATTGATCCGGCCGTGGCCAGCAGCCCTTTGATTACTTCGATCGCCGACGTGGCTGGATTGCTCATTTACTTCTGGCTGGCCTCGGTGCTCTTGGGAGGTATCGCGTGAAGGATGGCTGGCTGCTGCCGAGGCAGCTTGTCGGGGGACAGGTCGTTCCAACTCTGTCGGGAGTCCCAGGCGAACTCAACCCTGTGAAGTCGCCGGCAACACTGGACACACCAATCGTTGTTCCGATACACTCAGCACTCTCCGTGATCCGTTGCTCTGAAACACCCTCGGCACAAGGGATTCCAGGGTCAGCGGTTCTCGGCCTCCTTGAAGTCGGGGCTTTTGAAAAAGCCTTCCAGCAACCCAGTCCCAATGGTCGCAGCCAAAGCAAGCCACCACCGCTCCAGGACGGGCCTTACCAATAGTCCGAGTCCGATCGATGTCCTGATCATCGGCAGCGGCATCGCCGGAGCCACCACAGCCCTCCGGTTGGCGCGCAACCCGCAGCGCCAAGTTACGGTCGTGACTCGCGAGGGGGATCCGAAGGAGTCCAACACCCGATGGGCTCAGGGGGGAGTCGTGGGGCGAGGTCCGGACGACGAGGCTGAAACCTTAGCGACCGACATCATCGCCGCTGGGGCTGGAGCCAGTTCTCCTGAGGCCGCCAAGCTTTTGTCTGAGGAAGGCCCCCCCCTGTTACAGGAGATTCTGGTCGAGGCGGCTGGCATTGCTTTCGACCGCTCCGATACCGGCCAATTAATTTATGGGCAAGAGGCTGCCCATTCGCGCCGGCGGATCGTGCATGTGGGAGACAGCACCGGGTTGAGCATTATCGAAGGGTTGATGGAGGCACTGCGCCGCTGTCCCAACGTCAGGTTTCTCACCCAGTTCACGGCTGTCGATCTCATTACCTTCCCCCATCACTCCAAAGATCCCTTGGCCACCTACGACCCCATCACCTGTCATGGCGCCTATCTGTTCGATCGCCAGGGGCGACGGGTCCATCGACATCTTTCGAGGTTCACCATCCTGGCCACCGGCGGTTTGGGCAGGATCTTTCGCAACACCACCAACCCCGCAGGAGCCCGCGGCGATGGTTTGTCCATGGCCCACCGGGCGGGCGCACGCATCGTCAACGCCGAATATGTCCAGTTTCATCCCACGGCGTTATCGACTCCAGGCGCTGAGGGGTTTCTGATCAGCGAGGCCGTTCGCGGCGAAGGCGGCATACTGGTATCCCCCGAGGGCCGGGCCTTTATGGCTGATTACTCCCCCCAATGGAAAGACCTTGCCCCGCGTGACGTGGTGGCTCGTGCCATTCACCACCAAATGGAGATGCACGGATACCCACACGTGCTGCTCGACATTGCCTCGCGGATGCCGGCCTCGGCGATCAAGGTTCGCTTCCCCAACATCTGGTCCACCTGCCTCAAGGCTGGAATTGACATCACATCGGAACCCATACCTGTAGTCCCTGCAGCCCACTACTTCTGTGGCGGGGTATTGGTCGATCAGTGGGGGCGTTCGAACATCGAGAATCTTTATGTGGTGGGTGAGGCCAGTTGCACCGGAGTCCATGGGGCCAACCGTCTGGCCTCCACTTCCCTGATGGAGGGACTGGTTTGGGGCAGTCGGGCCGCTGAGAAGATGGAAGAGTCGATGGGCTCGAACTCCTTGGCTCAACTGCCGCCTTTGGATGCCCTGCCACCGTGGGATGACAGCGGCTTGATCGCTGATCCCGACCCGGCGCTCATCCAGGGAGATATGCAGACGATTCAGAACATTATGTGGCACTACGTCGGACTGGTACGCAGTGCCGATCGCCTCTCACGCGCCATTCGCGAACTGCGGCACCTGTGGAACGAGATCGAGACCTTTTACCGCACCACCAAGCTGAGTGACGGCCTGATCGGCCTTCGCAATGCGATTGAAGCCGCCCTGATCGTCGCCCGCGCCGCTTACCATAACCGGCATAGCCGCGGCTGTCATTACCGACAGGATTCAGTTCTAGCCAACGGAGACCGGTTGATCTGAACCCAAGGGACTGCGGCTCGTCCCCTTGGAGGATCGATTGAGCTGAACGATCACCGCTGCCCCGCTGTGGACGGAATTGCTTTTCCCCGAGCACTCCCTTAGGCTAAACAGTGTGGTACCGGCGGCTGGGATAGCACAGAAGCGAAGGCCAGGCTCCACCTGACAGATCGGCGCCGATAGACAAACTGCAATGCTGGAAAAGCTGGACGACTACCGCTACATCATTCCCAAATCCTATAAGCAGGGAATGCGAATCGAGGGGTTGGTTTATGCCAACGAGTCCCTGATCCGACAGATCGAGAAAGACCTGACCAAAGATCAAGTGGCCAACGTCGCTACCCTGCCGGGGCTGGTGGGTCGGTCTCTGGCCATGCCGGATGCCCACCAGGGCTATGGATTCTGTATTGGCGGGGTGGCGGCCTCCGACTTGAACGAGGGAGTCGTCTCAGCCGGGGGCGTGGGCTTCGACATCAACTGTGGAGTCCGCCTGCTGGCCTCACCCTTACAGGTGGAGGAAGTCGAACCCAAACTCAAAGCTCTCCTGAATCAGCTTTTTCGAGATATTCCCTGTGGCGCGGGACGACATGGTTTGCTGGACATTGCTCGGGAGGACTTGGATCAAGTGCTGGAAGAGGGCGCCCAATGGGCTGTCGAGCGCGGCTACGGTAGTGACGACGATATCGCATATATTGAGGAACTGGGCAGGATGACCAGCGCTGATGCTTCCAGAGTCAGTCGCAGGGCCAAGCAACGTGGGTACCGTCAACTGGGCACTTTGGGTTCGGGCAATCACTTCCTCGAGATCCAAAAGGTGGAGGAAGTTTTTGATCCAGAGCTTGCTGGATGCTTCGGTTTATACCTTGACCAAGTGGTGGTGCTGATACACACGGGATCTCGGGGCTTAGGCCATCAGGTCTGCACAGACTACCTCGATCTGATGCAGGACGCCATGAGGCGATATCAGATCGAAGTCGTCGACCGCCAGCTGGCCTGCGTTCCCATCAACTCCAGAGAAGGTCAAGACTACCTGGGGGCGATGGCCGCTGCAGCTAATTTCGCCTTCGCCAACCGGCAGATGATTACTCACTGGACTCGTCAGGCTTTTGGCCGGATCCTGGGAAGCGAGACACTCAAAGTCGTTTATGATGTTTGTCACAACATTGCCAAGCAGGAGCAGCACCAGATTGGCGACAAAAAGGGGGAAGTTCTCGTTCATCGTAAAGGTGCGACCCGTGCCTTCCCCAAAGGACATCCGGCCTTGCCAGAGGAAGTGAGAGACCTGGGACAACCCGTGCTGGTACCGGGAAGCATGGGAACCTGCTCCTATGTTTTGGTCGGTACAGGACAAGCCATGGCAGAAACTTTTGGCTCGTCCTGCCATGGGGCGGGCCGTGCCAAAAGCCGGAGTCAGGCCAAGCGTGAGACGACGGCCAAGCAGCTCCTGCACGACCTCCAAGGGAAAAAGATCCTGGTCAAGGCACAATCACGGTCCGGCTTGGTTGAGGAAAAACCAGACGCTTACAAGGATGTCAGTCAGGTTGTCGAGGTCGTCCAGAAAGCAGGCATTGCCACCAAGCTGGCCAAACTGGTTCCTCTGGCCGTCATGAAGGGTTGATCGAGTTCAGCCCGTGGGCGATGGTGGGTCCGGGCAAGGCCATCGACCTCCTGTCGGGTCTGCAGGCCTCTCAGGAGTGCAGGCTCCTGACCCAGGGGGGGCCTTGAATCAGCCTCTCCCCTGAGATGATTCCATTCGACTCAAGTCCGCTCCTAGAGGACGTCTGGATGAGTGCATCCACCCGGTGGCCTCCACACTGGCAATCCTTTCGTCATCAAGAGAAGTGCGGTGGCTGTTGAAAGGGTCATGAGTTCAGAGTATTTTTTCCCGGCAATCCGGATCGCTACTATTACCACTAAGACAGGATCGACGAAATGGCCTCACCCGGGCTGAAAGACAAAGCAGCCCTCATCACCGGAGCCAGCCGCGGCATTGGACGATCCATTGCGCTGGGTTTTGCGGCAGAAGGTGTCAAGGTCGCGGTCACGGCCCGAAGCGAGCAAAACTTGAGTTCACTGGTTCAAGAAATCCGGGCTTCAGGAGGAAAGGCCATGGCCATTCCTGTTGACCTCCAGGATCGATCCGTTGTCCGGAACGTCGTTCGAGAAGCTGAAAAGGAGCTGGGAAGCTTGGACATCCTGGTCAACAACGCCGGGTTGGGCAGCAGTTCGAATCCCAAGCCACTCAGCAACTTTGACGACGACTTCTGGGATCGGTCCTTGGCTCTGAACCTGACCGTGCCCTATCTCCTGTGCAAGGGGACCTTGCCCTCGATGCTCAAGAAGAAACACGGCCGCATTATCAACATTGCGTCGGTGGCCTCGAAGCTGCCTCAATTCCATGGAGCGGCATACGCAGCCTCCAAGCATGGGCTTCTCGGGCTCACTCGTAGTTTGGCCCTGGAGGTGGCCAAGGAAGGCATCACGGTTAATGCTATTTGTCCTGGTCCCGTACAGACCGAAATGAGCAATCGCCGGATCCAATACGACGCCCAAAGACTGGGAGTCAGCCTCTCGGAACTGGAGGCTGGCCTGACCCCGATCGGCAGACGACTGCAACCTCGGGAAATCGTGCCCATGGTGATTTTGCTGGCCTCGGACGAGTCGGCAGCCATCACCGGGCAAGCCTTCAACATTTGTGGTGGAATGGCCCTGTCTTGACTTTTTTCTTATTTCTTAAGACTACAAGACATTGATTTCAGGGCAATAAAAACGATAAAAAGTTTTAAAGGGCAAAATACCTCAGCCCTCTAAATCCGGGAGGGAAAATCTTCTCAAAAGGAGATTCTCGAAGTGGCGACCCCAACATCGCCCGAACCCACCAACGCTCTCTTCCGGGCCCTGCGCAGCGTCAACGTAGACCCGGACCTGGCCTACGAAGCTGTTGAGGCAAACCGCCGCCAGGCCGGTGAGAACGTCATCGCCGCCATCGAAGTCCAGATCGCCGGGGTACGGGCCGAAATGGTCGAAATCCGAGCTGAAATCAAAGCCCAAGGATCCCGAATTGATGCTCTGGGGAGCCGTATCGACACCCTGCAAAAGGTAAGCTGGCCGTTGATTAGCTTGCTGGCTGTTCCGGTCTTCGGCCTGCTCTACAAGGCCCTTACCGGGTGAGGCTGCGACCAGCAGGGGAAGCCGACTCGCAGTCCGCTATCGGAGGGGAGTGGAGGGGGAATTGGCTAACCTGATCATGGGACTGATCCTGAACCCCAGCGATCTCAGTCTGGAATCGTGGCTGAGACACTGGCGCGGGGTCTATCGGAAAGAGCCGGGACCACTTCATTGACCAACAGTTGCATGCAACGGAGCCATTTGGCTTTGTCGTCCCAATCGTGGGTGATCATCAGGAGGGTCCCAAAGCCGCCAGTCTCCTGCCAGAGCGACTGAAGCTGGGCAATGCATTCCTGGACGTTTCCGATAATGCAGACGTTCCTGATGAAATACTCCGGGGTCAGCTCTTCATCCGACATGTTGCGGTCCGCCTTCATCAGGTGAGACATCTCTATTGATTTCATGAGCGTGGTCAGATACTTGTAGGAGTTGTAAAAGGCACCGTTGAGCGCGTAGTCCCAGGCCTCCTGACTGGATTCAGCCACGAAGATGGTCCGTGATACACGCCAGATGGAGCGATCCGGGGAGGACCCGCCAGTCTCCTTGGCCCCGGCGCAATAGAGGGGCCAATGCTTGGCTACGGTCGAGCTCGGCACCAGATTCGAGCTGATGGGCATGTAACCTCTTTGTCCCGCCGTCCGGCCGGCCATGGAGTTCTCCTTGATTACACTCATGCCAATCGGGGGGTGCGGCTTTTGGTAGGGTTTAAGCATCTCCCCCACTCCCAGCTCTTTGATGGTGTGCTCCATCTTGATGCGCCAGAATCGCCCCTGGAAGTCAAAGGGCGCCTCAGCCTGCCAAAGCTTGAGGATCATGTCCATTCCCTCAACGGTCATGAGTCCCTGCACCTTGGGATCGGGCAGATCGAAAAGTTCCCAGTCATTGGGTGTTCCGCCTTGACCGAACGCACAGTTCAGGCGGCCATGAGACAGATGATCCAGAAACGCCAGCCGCAAGGCAACGTTGACCGGATGATGCTGGGGAACCAGGGACACGGCGCCACCCAAGCGAATCCTCTTGGTGCGCGAAAGGACGTGGGCAATAAACAGGTCGTTGGAGGGAATGGGCTCCCAACTATTGGAGAGATGCTGGCCAATCCATCCCTCGGTAAACCCATAGGCCTCAGCCAGGACGGCAAGCTCCACATCCTCGTCGAAACACTGAGTTCGAGACTTTCTGGGAGGATGGAGCGGCATCATGAAGAAGCCAAGTTTCATGGGGATGACCTCAGGCGGGATGGTGAATGATCTGAATAATACCGATGACCCAATTGAGTCGGCCGATGATTCCTCAGTGGCCAGTGTGCATAATGCCTGAGAAAGCGAAACGTCCCCCGCGATCCAAGCGGGTGGGCAGTTCAACTTCGATATCCTTTTCTTCTACCGTGATCTGCTACGACAGGAACCCGATCCTGCTCCTTGGAGGCGAGTCCTATGGCAACTTTGACCCTTGAGAATGTTCCCGAGCAACTCATCACAACGCTCGGTCAGGCAGCAGAGCAAGGCAAGTGCTCTCCGAACGCCCAGGCGCTTGAATGGCTGGAGCAAAAAGCCAGCCATTGGGCCGCCTGCGAGGAGAGAGAAAAAGTCCTGCGCCGCATGTGCCAAAAGTATCAAGAGAACTTTGCCTAGCTTTCCCCGGACCCGTCAAGGGTTCCGTCGTGTCGCGGCTCATTCGTGGGAGAGCCTGGCCAGGTGCTTGCCCATGTGATGGCCCGCCAGCATCTCTATGAAAGCCCCGGGAGCGTTTTCAATTCCTTCCACAACGTATTCCTGATTCCGAAGCTTGTCTGCCCTCAGCCACTCACTCAGTTGCTTCAAGGCTTGGGAATGCTCTGCAATAAAATCCCATACCAGAAACCCTTCGCCCTTCGCCCTCTTGATAATCAGATTTCGCAACCAGCGTGGCCCGTGCTCCGGCCTTTCCAGATTGTATTGAGAGCTCTGGCCGCAAACGGCCACTCGAGCCTTGACGTTGAGCAGGGTGACGATGGTATCGGTGAGGGTACCGCCCACATTGTCAAAATAGACGTCGATGCCATCGGGACAAAGCGCCGCCAAGCGGTCAAAACAATCCTGGCCTGAACCCCAATCAAGAGCGGCATCGAATCTCATCTGCTCTTCCAGGTACTTTACCTTGCGGTGGGAGCTGGTTACGCCAACGACCCGGCATCCTCTGATCTTGGCAATTTGTCCTACGGTGGACCCCACGGCTCCGGCCGCCCCGGAGATCACCACTGTTTCTCCGGCTTTCGGTTGGCAGACATGAAGTAAGCCGAAGTAGGCCGTCAGGCCGGTCATTCCCAAAATGCCCAGCGCTGCAGAAAGCAGTTCCCGGTCCGGGTTGACCTTGGCAAGCAACTCTGCCGGGGCAACAGCCTGTTCCTGCCACCCCAAGTCCCCCACAACCAAGTCTCCAGCCTTAAAACCAGGATGGTGTGAGGTCGTTATCTTTCCCACGACTTGGCCTACCATCACTTGGCCCACTTGCACGGAAGCGGCGTATGACTTGCGATCATCCATGCGTCCACGCATGTAGGGATCGATCGAAAGATAAATTCCCCGGACGAGGCATTCCCCCGGACCGGGGGTCGGAATCGGCGCACTGACCAGTTCAAAGTCTGAAGGCTTGGGCATGCCTCTTGGCCTGGCCGCCAAGATCACTTTTATGTGCGAGGGAACCACAGCTTCTTTTATCTTTCCGACATCGAAAATCCGGCCAGGTCCTTCCAGCCGATGGATCAACCCTTGACCGTGGCCGCTTTCATGGGCAAGGCCTTGAAACCGTTGGATGGGTTCTTACCCCGGAAGCATGACCCTGGTCCTGCGCTTGCTTTTAACGAAAGGAACTGCCCTGCGGTTTGATGACCAGGAACCGGTCGGCGGAAAAGACCGAGGATCTTGAGTTATTGCAGGCGCGGGAATCTGGAGGCGAGGAGGGGATTCGAACCCCTGAATAAAGGTTTTGCAGACCTCTCCCTTAGCCACTTGGGTACCTCGCCTGATTAAAAACTCCAGCCAGAGGACCGCCCTTGCCCCAGTTTATACACTCGACCGATTCGAGCGTCAAGTCGCCGCGCAGAACCTAAGACTCAGGGCCGCGCACCGCTCAAAATGGTCCCCAGGCAGGCCCTGACCAATCCAACCCTGCTAGGTCCGACGGCTTAGCTGGGAGTTCAGGATTGCTTGGCTGAGAGTCTCGCCCGATCGGTTCCCCCAGCCAGACCGCACTTCAGACCAATAACGGAGCAATCACCAGAGAAACCACCGACATCAGCTTGATGAGGATGTTCATGGATGGACCGGACGTGTCTTTAAAGGGGTCGCCCACGGTGTCCCCCACTACCGTCGCCTTGTGGGCATCGCTGCCCTTTTGTTCCCCGCTCACTTCCCCTTTTTCAATCGCCTTCTTGGCATTGTCCCAGGCGCCTCCCGCATTGGCCATCATGAGCGCCAGCAACACACCCGAAACGGTGGCTCCGGCCAGCATACCTCCCAGGGCGGCCGGTCCCAGCAGAAAGCCCACGATGACAGGAGCCACGACTGCCGTAATACCGGGGAAGATCATCTCACGCAGGGCGGCGCTGGCAGAGATGTCGACGCAGCGGGCAGCGTCGGGCGCCACCCCTTCCTTGCCTTCCAAGAGACCCGGAATTTCTCGAAACTGGCGACGAATTTCCTCTACCATATTTCCTGCAGCCTTGCCCACCGAAGTCATGGTCAGGGCCCCAATGAAGAAGGGCAGAATCCCACCGATAAAGAGTCCGATCACCACCCGGGGCTCAGTGATCACGATCTGAAGCGGCGTCTCACCATCGGTCAGGAGTGCTGCATAACGTTCCCATTGGCCGGTCAACTCCATATTCGCGCTTGTGATGGACTCCAGTTTGCTCTGGATCGCACCCACCACAGCCTGAGAGTATGCGGCGAATAGAGCCAACGCAGTGAGGGCAGCCGAACCCACGGCAAACCCCTTGCCCATGGCCGCCGTGGTATTTCCCAGAGCATCCAAGCTGTCGGTGATCTTTCGCACCTCGGGCCCCAGCCGTGACATTTCTGAAATTCCCCCGGCATTGTCGGCGATGGGTCCATAAGCGTCAACGGACATGGTAATCCCTACGGTAGCCAGCATTCCGACTGCTGCGATACCCACCCCGTAGAGCCCGGCCGTGTCGTTGGCAACAAAGATTGCCAGGCAGATCGCCAGTACCGGCAAGGCAGCCGACTCGAGTCCCACGGCCATTCCGCTAATGATGTTGGTGGCTGCCCCCTGTTTGCTGGAATCACAAATGCGTCGAATCGGTTTACCTGAGGTGTAGTACTCGGTGATTAACCCAATGAAGATCCCTGCCCCCGTGCCCCAAAGTACGGCCCAAAACACGCGGTTGCTTACGGCATAGGTCGAGATCATCCCCCAGGCGCTCACCAGGAAGAGTGCCGCCGCTATGTAGGTCGCATAGCGAAGCGCCGAAGCGGGCGAGATTTGTTTGAGCACCTTCATGGAGAAGATTCCTACGACGGAAGCAATCAAACCTGTGACCGCCAGCATCAGCGGAAGGGCCATTAAGATTGCCTTGGCTTCGGGGTCACTCACCTCCGGCGCCGCTTTCAACGCCAAGAGCTTCTCAGAGGCCAGAGTGGCTCCAATAGCGATGGTTGCCACGATCGAACCGACATAAGACTCGAAGATGTCTGCTCCCATCCCTGCCACGTCTCCCACGTTGTCACCGACATTGTCAGCGATCACCCCCGGGTTCCGTGGATCGTCCTCCGGGATGTTGGCTTCCACTTTACCGACCAGATCCGCACCGACGTCGGCGGCTTTGGTATAGATCCCACCTCCTACCCGGGCAAACAGGGCGATGGAACTGGCGCCCATGGCGAAACCGTTGATGACGCTGGCGGTTTCCGGCTTTCCATAGGTCAAGAACAACACACCCAGGCCGAGCAGGCCCCAAGCTGGCCACACTCACCCCCATGACGGCGCCACCGTTAAAGGCGGTAAGCAACGCCTTGCCCTGTCCCTCCTCCTTGGCGGCATGGGTCGTCCTGACATTGGCTTTGGTGGCTGCTTTCATCCCCAAAAATCCCGCCAATGCCGAGCAAAGGGCGCCGGAAACAAAGGCCAACGACGTTTGCCACTTCAAGAACACGCCCAGCAGAACCGCAACGATCGAGACAAAGAAGAACAGAGTCAGATACTGGCGCTTCAGGTAAGTCATGGCGCCGATTTGAATCTGGTTTGAGATGCCCTGCATCAATTCAGTGCCGGCAGGCAATCGCTTGATCGAAAGAAAAATGGCCATGGCAAAGGCCAACCCGATAAGTCCGACAATCGGAAAGGAAGTAATCCAAGTTTGCATCATCCGAGCAACTCCTCATTCAAGTGGGGTTGGTTTATCATTCCTGACCGCAACCATAGCAGGCGAACGCGCAAAACTGGCCTGGCATTCAGCGGAACGCAGTACCCCCGGGATACGCGCTTTTTAGGAAGGGGCGCAGATGGCTTGCCGTTTTCTTCTGGGGTTTCCGCGGCGAGGCTCGATCACAACAGCCAAGGTCCTGCATTCTCAGCCTTCGCATTGCAACCATTCCATGGCGCCTTCGGTTGCGTCAGGAGGGATGATTGATAAAAACGAAGTAGATGTCAAGTCAGGCACAGAAGAGACCCTCAACGTTTTCAGTCCGGGACTCTTCAATTCTCCCGTGAGGCAGGGTCCGGTTGAAATGTCGCTGGCGCCTTTGTCCGGATAAAAATCCCACTGACACGCCTGCCCTGATCAGGTTGTGACTGCCCTCATGTCTCCCATGCAACCCGCATCGCTCACCGGTCGCTTTGCCTTGACGGCGCACAACTCAAGGAGTTCCGGGCCCTCTCCCCGGTTGGCAAGCATCGGGTTCCCCGCGTCTATTCCCGCGCCACCGCTGGCAACGCCCGAGCCAGCCTGCCAAACCTTGGATATCCCTCAGTTTGTCCTGCCGCCTCGACGCCCCCGGTTCAACGGCTGCGTCGAACGCGCCAACCACAGCGACCGGGTCGAGTTCTGGAACTTCTACACCGGAGAACTTACCGTCGCCGCGCTCGCCGACTCCCAACACTTCTATAACCACATCCGACCTCACCGATCCCTGGACATGAGGACACCGATGGAGTCCCTTGATACCTGCAAGGCTGCCCGACCGAGTCTCATAGGTACTGAACCCGCACAAAGGATTGATTTTTTTTCCAGAATCGCTAAAATAACACAGAAGAGAGTCGTTTAAGCTTAAGGGCTGAAAGGAGCCGCAAAAGTAATGCTGAAGATCACCGACAAAGCTCAAGGTAAGGTCAAGGAAATACTGGAGAGTCAAGCAGAGCAGTATGCCGGTTTGCGAGTGCAGATTGTGGGAGGCGGATGCTCGGGCTTTCAGTATCAGATGGGCTTCGAGAAGCAATCCAATGGGGGAGACGAGGTTCTTGAGTTACAAGGGTTTAAGGTCTTTGTGGACAAAGGGAGCATGATTTATCTGGACGGGACAGAGATCGACTATATCGAAAGCCTGACCGGAGCTGGCTTCAAGTTTCACAACCCCAACGTCAAGAGTACCTGCGGTTGCGGCGAATCCTTCCATGTTTAGCTCGGCAGCCGTCTGAGGCTGAGGCGTTTTTGCAGAAACGGGCTCTGAGAGTTCGAAGGCCATTTTTCCGAGAGGGGGAATGGCCTTTTCTGCGTGGGTGGTTGTCAAAGTCTGGTTTCTGAGGTCTGAGTTCGCATCGAGCGACTTTTTTTGATCATGTTGATTGACATCTTCCATCGTCCCCTGAAGGATCTGAGAATCTCGGTGACGGATCGGTGCAACTTCCGTTGCTCTTATTGCATGCCCTTTGACGAATACGTCTGGATCGAAAAGCGTGAGATCTTGGCCTTCGAAGAGATTGAACGATTAGCCCGCGTTTTCATCAAACTCGGCGTGGAGAGAATTCGCTTGACCGGAGGAGAACCTCTCTTACGAAAGGATTTGCACAGACTGGTTGAACGTTTGGCCGGTCTTGAGGGTCTGCGGGACCTGTGTCTTACAACCAATGGGGCCCTTCTGGCTGAACAAGCCGCCGGTCTCAAGGCTGCTGGACTGAAGCGGATCAATGTGAGCCTGGATACCCTGGACTCCGAAAAATTCAAAAAGATCGTCAAGCGGGGTAATCTGACCAAAGTGTTGGACGGTCTGTTTGCCGCCCGGCGCCACGGGTTACATCCGATCAAGATCAACGCGGTCATTGAACGGGGTGTCAACGATGACGAGATCATACCGTTGGTGGAGTTTTCTCGCTCCCATGAATTCGATCTTCGGTTTATCGAGTACATGGATGTCGGCAACTCCAACAGTTGGAAGTCTGAGAAGATGGTTTCCAAGGAGGAGATTCTGGAGCGAATCCATTCCGTTTTTCCCATGAAAGAAGTGGGTCGCGATCAGGGCAGGGCCCCGGCGGTTGATTATAAATTCGCTGATGGTGGGGGTGATCTTGGCGTTATCGCCTCCGTGACGGAACCCTTTTGTTCTGGATGTAGCCGGGCCAGGCTTACCGCGGACGGAAAGTTCGTCACCTGTCTGTTTTCAGAGATTGGACACGACCTCAAAACGCCACTGCGAAAAGGAGCCTCTGATCAGGAAATCCAGGATCGGGTTGTCTCAATCTGGAATCGGAGGAGAGATCGTTACTCGGAGTCCCGACTGGAAGCACTTCACTCTCAGCAGGGCTATCGCGCTGAGGAGCACAAGAAAATAGAGATGATCAGCTTGGGCGGGTAGTGGCCGAGACAAGGGGGCTGCCACGACATCAGGCCAACCGGTTTCGCCACTCTCCTGGAGTCACCCGCTCTGGAACCATTCCGGTGACCGTGCTCCGGTGGCTGCTTTTCTTCGGCCAGACTCCTCTCTGGGTTATTTTCGGGGTGGGTTGTCTCCCTCTCTCCCGAGCCGGCTCCCCTTGGCCTGAACGTCCATCCCCTTACCGGATCGGGTTGACCTTCCCGTCATGATGATTCCCGCATCGCCGTTTTCCGGTTCCTCTGACTACAAACCGGGTACCCCATGGACGCCGAAGACACCCATGACGTGCTAGAAAAAAATCGTCAGTTTCGGCAGGCTCAATGGCGGGTTCTGTCGGCAACCATGCTTTGCTATTTGTTCTATTACACCGGTCGACAGACCTTAGGTTTCGCCATCCCGGGAATTGAGCAGGAACTCGGCATTAGCAAAGCCAAGCTGGGATGGGTCAGTAGTGTGATGCTGTGGTGCTACGCCGTCGGTCAGGCCATCAATGGCAACCTGGGCGACAAGTTCGGCGGTCGGCGGATGATGAGCTTGGGCGCCCTGCTATCTTGTCTGTTCAATTGGCTGGTCAGTTTTGCCGGCAACCTGGGAAGCCTGATGGTTCCATGGGCCATCAACGGATATGTTCAGTCTATGGGTTGGGCGCCGGGAAGCAGAGTATTGTCGAACTGGTGGAGCCGCCGGGAGCGAGGCAAAGTCTACGGCTTTTATGTGGGTGCAGCCGGTCTATCCTCTGTCTTGGCCTTCACCACCTCGAATCTCATTCTGGCTCTCGATTTGGATTGGCGTTGGATTTTTCGTGTTCCGGTGTTGCTTCTCCTGTTGGGGGGTGGGGTCTATTACGCCGTGGCTCGGGATCGGCCCTCGGATCTGGGTTTCACCCGATCGAGTGACCAGGGAGCCAGCCCTGCCCCCGGCCAGAGTTCGCCAATAAGCGCGGAGAGGGATGGGCAAACAACCTGGTATCGATACAAACGGGTTTGTTCGAATTGGCGTTTCATGGTGGCCAGTTTGGCCATCGGGTTCCAGAGCGTTGCCCGCTACGGACTTTTGACCTGGGTGCCGGTCCACTTTTCGGGAAGAGGGTGGAGGGACGGTTCGGCGCAGAAGTGGATAACCGTGGCGCTGCCGGTGGGCATGGCTCTGGGGGCGGTGAGCAGCGGCTGGCTATCCGATCGGGTCTTTCAATCGAATCGTTCGCGGGTCATTTTCTGGTTCATGACCGCCGCCGCCTTGTCCTGCACCGCTATGTACTTTTTGCCGATCCGTTATTCCTGGACTATTCCACTGCTGGCCCTGTGCGGGTTCTTTACCTATGGTCCGCAGTCCTCGTTCTGGGCTCTGTGTCCGGATTTGTTGGGGACCCGTTACGCCGGCACGGGCACCGGGGTGATGAATATGCATGCCTATCTCCTGGCAGGACTGGGAGAGCCCTTTATCGGCTGGATGATCGAACGCAGTGGCGACAACACCGGCCTGGTGTTTCCTGTTGTAGCGGGCGCCTGCCTGATCAGCGGATCGATTTCACTGTTCATCAAGCGCTAGCGGCGGGGAGCGGGATTGTGCTTGCAACCGATGATTCGGGTGGCCCCTGTTATACAATGGAGGCGTTCTGCACCGGCGCCTGACGGAACCTCGCAAACGATGAGTTCGACCTTCTCGACTTCTGTGTTCTCGGTTAACGGCCGAGATTACCAGCCTCCGGCAAAGCCAACCGTTGTGATCTGCTTGGATGGCTGCTCGGACGATTACCTGACGACTTCCGTTGCCCGAGGCCGCATGCCCAACGTGGCCCGAATGGCTGTCACCGGCTATCGGGGGCTCGTACGCGCCGCCCTGCCCACCTTCACCAACGTCAATAATGCCTGCATCGTCACCGGCGTTCCACCCTCCGTGACCGGAATCTCCGGCAACTTTTTCCTCGATCCGGAAAGCGATGAAGAGGTCATGATGAACTCAGCTCGCTACCTGCGTTGCGAAACGATCCTGGCCGCCGCCGCCCGGTCTGGGAGAAAGGTCGCCATGGTGACGGCCAAGGAAAAACTCCGGGACCTTCTGTCCGGGGGGCTTCAAGGGATTGCCTTTTCGGCCGAGCGGGCCAGCGAACAGATCCGGGGCCTGCCGGGCCTGGGCCATCTGGCGGAGGAAGTGCAAGTAAGCAGCCCTGAAATTTACAGTGCAGATGCCAGCCTGTTCGTTCTGCGCGCAGGAGTGGCCTTGTTGGAAAGCCGCCAGGCTGACTTTCTGTATCTGTCACTGACGGACTACGTGCAGCACCAATATCCACCTGCAGCCCCGGAATCACTGGACTTTTATGAAGCCATCGATCGCCAGATGGGTCGCCTGCTGGAGTTGGATGCCGTCGTCGGAGCTACCGCTGATCATGGAATGAATGCAAAGATGAGGGCCGACGGTCAGCCCAACGTGATTTACATGGAGAGTGAGCTCAGAGAACGCTTTGGCCGGGGCGTCACGGTGATCTGTCCCATCACCGATCCCTACGTGGTGCATCATGGGGCTTTGGGCTCTGCGGTGACGATTTACTTGGCTGAAGGAGTGTCTGAGCAGAGAGTCAGCCAGTGGTTGGGCCGACGCCGGGGCGTGGCTGAAGTATGGACGCGCGCCGAGGCGGCAACTGAGTTGGAGCTTCCACCGGATCGAATTGGGGATCTGACGGTTTTTTCCGACCGGCAGGTGGTGATGGGTCGCACACCCGAATATCATGACCTCAATCAACTGAGGAGGGGCTTGAGATCACACGGAGGCCGCTTCGAGGAGATGGTGCCCCTCCTGCTTTCCGAGCCAGGTTCCCGGGCCGGAACAACCAAAGATCCGAGAAACTTCGACATCTTTTCCTATCTCTGCAAGGGAGGCTCTCGATGAAATCCGGGGTATCCGGTACGAAGACTCTGAACCTGCCCAGTTACGTGGCGGGTCAACCGGTCCGGACCGGCAAAACACTTGAGGTTTTTGATCCCTATTCTCAAGAGTTGGCGGGGACCGTCTCCATGGCTGAGGCCGTTCATCTCGACCAAGCCTGCGAAGCGGGACTGGCCTGGCGATCTCCCCTGACGCATTACCAACGCCATGATATTTTGCAGAAGGCTCGTATCGCGCTGCAGCAGCGGGCTGAGGAATTCGCCGTCCTGGTGACTCGTGAATCCGGTTTGTGTCTGCAAGATACTACCCATGAGATTGGGCGCGCTCAGGATGTTCTGCAGTGTGCTGCCGTCGAGGCGCTCAAGGATGATGGGCAAGTCTTTTCGGGGGATGTATCGGTTCACGGCAAAGCCAGGAAAATTGTCACCATGCGCGAGCCGGTTCCTTTGGTGGCGGCGATCACCCCCTTCAATCATCCACTTAATCAGGTGGTCCATAAGATTGCTCCCGCCATAGCAGCCGGGTCCCCGCTGATTCTGAAACCCTCGGAGAAGACTCCCCTGACGGCGATTCGTTTCGCGGAGTTGCTATACGAGGTCGGGCTTCCCCAGCCGATGCTCAGTGTCCTGCTGGGATCCATCGATGAGGTCGTGAAACCCCTGGTGAAGGATAAGCGTACGGAAGCAGTGACCTTCACCGGGAGCGTGGCAGTCGGCCGCCATCTTGCTGCCATCGCCGGCTACAAAAAGTTGTGTCTCGAGCTCGGTGGAAACTCGCCGTTGTTGATTCTGGAGGATGCCGATCTGAAGCTGGCCGTTCACTTGGCGGCTGAGGGTTGCTATCGCAATTCCGGTCAAAGATGCACCGCCGTCAAGCGTTTGCTCGTCCATGAAGAGGTGCTCGAGCCGTTTACCCGGCTTTTTGTCGAGAAAACCGGAGAGTACACTTGCGGCGACCCCGCGCTACCGACGACCCGTGTCGGTACTGTGATTGATGATGCGGCCGCCGTCCACCTTCAGCAAGTGGTGGAGGCCGCCGTTGCAGCCGGGGCAAGGGTCCTGTGTGGCGGCCAACGACGAGGGGCCCAGATAGAACCCACGGTGATTGCCGACGTACCCAGGACTTGCGAGATGGTGGTGAGCGAGTCCTTTGGGCCGCTCGCACCCATCCTGGCCATCCGTGATCTCGAGGACGGGGTCTGCTTGGCCAATGCCACCTCTTACGGGCTCTCTGCCGGGGTTGTGACGCGGGATATGGATGCCGCCGTCCAGGCGATCAAAGGGATTCGCACGGGAACGGTCAATATTAACGAGGTGCCGGGATACCGTATCGAGTCAACCCCCTTTGGCGGCGTGAAGGATTCAGGTCTGGGGATCAAGGAAGGCGTCATCGAGGCCATGAAGTTCATGTCCTGCGTCAAGACTTTCTCGCTGCCATGGTAGTGAGAGGCGGATGAAGATGAGAAAAGCACGAGCGGCAGTGTTTCTGGGGACAGGTCGGCCCATCCGGCTTCAGACCTTTCCATTACCCAAGCCGGGACCATCGCAACTCATGGTCCGAGTGAGCTGTTGCTCGATCTGTGGCAGTGACCTCCATACCTATCTCGGCCACCGCCAAACCCCGACTCCCACGATCCTGGGCCACGAAGTGCTGGGTGAGGTCACTGACGTCGGCATGGGGCCACCGGTGCGAACCCTTGAGGGTGAGGTGGTGAAGGTTGGGGATCGGATATCCTGGTCGATCGCGGCTAGCTGCGGACAGTGTTTTTTCTGCCAGCGGCATCTCCCCCAAAAATGTCAGCGGCTTTTCAAGTATGGACATGAGAGCATCCGGCCGGAACACTCCTTCAACGGAGGGTTGGCGGAAGTGTGCCATCTGGTTGCAGGCAGCGCGGTGGTCTTCGTTCCGGAGGGTCTGTCCGATGAAGTGGCTTGTCCAGCCAACTGCGCCACTGCGACAGTCATGGCTGCTATGCGGGCCGGAGGAGGTTGTCGGGGCGAAATCGTGCTGATCCAGGGTGCAGGCATGCTGGGTCTGACAGCCTGCGCCGTTGCCCGGTCCCACGGAGCCAGTCAGATTATTGTCAGTGACGTTGACGAATCCAGACTGATGCGAGCCAAACGCTTTGGCGCGAGCCGCTGCCTCCTGGTGCGCGAAGGATCCCGGACGTTGGCGCAATCGGTGAAGGAGCTCAGCCAGGGCCGCGGGGTCGACCTTGCCCTGGAACTCTCGGGGTCCCCTAGCGCCATGACGTCGGCCATTCCTCTACTGAGGACCGGGGGGCGTTATGTTCTGGTCGGGGCGGTGTTTCCCACCCAGCCCTTGTCACTGGATCCGGAACGGGTGGTGCGCGGTTGGCTGCAAATCCGAGGCGTGCACAACTACGCGCCGGAAGATCTTTCCGCGGCGGTCTCCTTTTTGGCACAGCATCATACGAGTTATCCCTTCTCTGAACTGCTCACTGAAATGTTTCCCCTTACCCAAGTGGAGCAGGCCCTTCAGCACGCAGTCGACACCCGGGCCCTGCGGGTGGGGGTTCGGCCGGGGCTCTAGCATGGAACGCCGGTAGGTCCTTTTCTGGGTCCTATGACCGTGCAAGAAAGAGTGTTGGTCATCGGCCCGGATGACACCCCGACTGGCCGAGAAGAAAAGTGCTGGAGCAACCAGTCCAGACAATGGTGTGACATTTGTATTACACCGGGGAGACTTCTGCATAACCGTCATTCCGGCGAAAGCCGGAATTCAGCAAGGGTGATTTTTTAGTAAGATAGCAGAGGCGCCTTGCCTGATTTCACCTCACCTGATGAGTTATGCAGAGGTCTCTCTGAATGAATGTCAACAGTTGCGGTTGATTTGACCTGTGGAATCCATTCCATGACGGCCCGGAGAAAGGAGAAAACTATGAAGGTAATTATAGTTGGCGCCTCTGGAAGAATTGGACGCGAGATAGACAAAGCTGTCTCCAGCAGCCATGAGGTTGTTCGGGTCGGTGCAACGAGTGGTGATATTCAGTGTGACTACACGAAGGCGGATTCGGTGGCGGATTTGTTTCGGGCGGTCGGGCCCGTTCGATGCACTCGTTGCCGTCGTAGGAGGTGACGGCATTTTTAAAAACTTCGAACAGCTGGACGATGCCGACTATCGGTACGGTTTCGATCGCAAGTTCCTGAGTCAGATTCGTCTCTTGAGGCTCGGGCAGGCACACATTCGGGATTATGGCTCCTTTACGTTTACGAGCGGTTTCCTCAGTCACTATCCGAACCCGGCCAGCATTGCGATTGGCCCGCTTAATGCGGCGGTTGATACTTACGTGCAGAACGTTGCCAATTTGATGCCACGAGGTATTCGCGTGAATGTCGTGAGCCCGGCGCCTGTGGTTGAACCCGGACGCCAGGGATTGGGTCTTGTCACAGCCGAACAGTGCGCTAATTTTTACGTCGAGGCCATTGAGGGAACCATGTCCGGTAAGGTGCTGCGCGCCTGGGGAGGGTTGCCAGTTCCGGAATGACGATCCGGACATCGCTTCCGACTCTGGAGAACGTGCGGATTTCCAAGAGTTCCTGAAAGAGGTGTACTGAGACCTCTGCATAACCGTTATTCCGGCGAAAGCCGGAATCCAGGAACGGCGAGTTTTCAGTAGGATAGCGATAGCGCATTGCCAAATTTCGCCTCACCCGAGGAGTTATGCAGAGGTCTCGCACTATGATCTTGATCCTGACGGTAAGTTCGGAGGAATTCATCGGAATCATCGCCCTCGTCAGTCCTCACCCGCTCGGCGGAATATCCGGCTTCAGCATCTCGGCTTCGGTGAGGCCGTGCCTCCGACCTGCACTGAGCCTGAAACTCAGGGTGACCTAAAGCGTCAACACTCACAGGCGCTTGGTGCTGAACCCGCCCCGGCTGCGCCCCGGATCCTGTGAAGACTGACCCCCTTTTGGGTGGGAGCCCTACCCGCATAGGAGTGTGTCCGCACGATGATGCGGTCGAGAATCCAATTCTCCCTGTTGGCCTCTTCGACGCAGTGGCGGCGCCTCCTTTCCCAGAGGCCCTTTGGGGACCAGCGCCCGAACCGCTTGTAGACACTGTTCCATTGGCATACGGCATACTCCGAAGGGAGGAATCTTCACGGGGTGCCGCCGCCAGCCATCCACAAGACGGCTTGGATGAAACGACGACACTCGACTTCTTTGCCAACCGGGACACCCGGACAGTCTTTGAGAAACTGATGAATCTTCCTCCATCATGGGTCGGCTGAAAGTTGTGTGGGTGGCATCTGTCCACTATATTGCAAATGTCAACACTGCCCACTGTCCGGGGAGATCTGCCTGAAGTAGATCCTGGGAGAGCGGAACGCCTTGAAACCCTGGAACTGTCCAACCAACCCCCATGGGCTCGGCTGGACAATTCCAGGGTCCTTCCAGGAAATGAACGGTTGTTCAGGATGTGTCCAGGATGTTCGTGCCCGCGACCTCACTGGGGACGTGAGTTCTTGAAGCCCGTACTCAACGGGTTGTCCAGAAGGCTTTATATGGTTTTGGGAGGGATATACCCTGGGGGGAGCGTCGCGCCTGGACCAAAGAAATAGTCCTCCGTGTGCCTTTCGATCATTTCGTTGGCCTCCTGGGTCCCCAAGGTCAGACGGTACTCGTTGATGATCATCTTGAGATGCTCACGGAACATAGCCCAGGCCTCCTGGGAAACGTTCTGATAGATACGTTCGCCCAGTTCGCCGCTGAAGGGTGGATGGTCCAGTCCCGGCAATTCTCGCTGAAGCTTGACACACTTTACCAGTCTTTCTGCCATTGGATTGTCTCCTTGCACCTTGCCGTAACACAGAAGAACTGCAGCAAACGGGGCATTATAACACTATCTTCCTCAGGGGGTACGGTGTCTATTCCGAGCCCCATTGGCCTCTCAATACCACCTTGACGGGTCCACGGTGAAAGTCATATTATTTCGTCTGAGAGAATAGGGCTCCACCTCAATTCGTCCAACTCGCAGGTCTTCTGCCAATGGCAGGTTTTTTTCAGCCGACCCCGTTGAAGTTCGTGGGGTGTTTTTTACTTTCCTCGTTCCTGGTTGCGGTTTCGCTGGGAGCCGAGGAGTCGGAGGAGCGAGAAGCGCCGGTCGCCCCCAGCTATTTCAGGGACGTTTGGCCCATGATCCAGCAGCACTGCCAGGGCTGCCACCAACCGGCAATCAAGCAAGGAAACCTCGACCTCACCCAATATCAGACGCTTCTGCAAGGGGGTAACGGCGGTCCGGCCCTGGTTCCCGGAGATCCGGAGAGTAGTCTGGTGATGGCCATGATGGAGGGCAGGTGCCAGCCCCTGATGCCCCTGGGCGGCCCTCCTCTGGACCGGGAGATCATCCAGAAGTTCCGCGCTTGGATCGAAGCGGGCGCCAAAGATGATACTCCGGTCCAACTCAGCCGGCTTTCGCAGAACGAACCTCCGGTCTACAACTCGCCTCCCGTGATTACGGCTCTGGCCTATTCTCCGGACGGTTCCTTGCTGGCCGTCTCGGGCTACCGGGAGATTCTGCTGCACCGATCGGATGGTACGGGTCTGGAGGCCCGATTGACAGGTCTTTCCGATCGCATCCAGTCCTTGGAGTTTGCCGCCAATGGAAAGACGCTGATGGCAGGGGGCGGCACGCCGGCTCGGTTCGGGGAATTGCAGTTCTGGGATGTTGCCTCCCGCAAGCTGAATCGCTCGGTCACCGTTTGTCAGGACACGGTGTTTGGGGCTTCGCTTTCTCCCGATGGGTCTCGAGTGGCTTTTGGCTGCTCCGATAATACCGTCCGCGTCCATGAAGTAGCTTCCGGAAAAGAGTTGTTGAAGACCAACCACCATGAGAACTGGGTCCTGGGTACCCGTTTCGGTATGGACGGCAAGCGCATTGTCTCGGTCGGCCGGGATTTCGCCGCCAAATTGATGAATGCCGAGTCGGGAACCTTTGTCGAAAATCTCAATCTGCTGAGAAAAGAGCTGGCGGCCATCACTCGCCATCCCAGTCGGGACGCCGTGGTGGTGGGCGGCGAGGAGCGAATTCCCTATTATTATCAGATGGACCGCCCCAGAAAGATCTACGCCGGTCGGGAAGGCACGTTGATCCGAAAGTTCGAACGGCAATCGGGAGAGATTTTCGCCCTGGAATTCAGCGCCGACGGGAAGAAGCTGGCGGTGGCCGGTGCGGCTGCCGAGGCCACCATTTATGACGTGGAGACCGGCGAGCGCCTGGTTGCCTGCCAGGGACATCGGGCCGGGATCTATACGGTTGCGTTTCATCCCGGGGGGCAAGAGCTGGCCACGGCAGGATTCGACGGCCGCGTGCGTGTCCACGAAGTGGAATCCGGAAAGCTCTTGCGGGACTTTGTCCCTGTCCCGATGAAGTCGGAAATGGTTGCATCCAGTCCGTAGGCCCAACCGCCGGGGCGAAGGGAGAAGAAGGTGATGCCGGGAACCAGGAATGGTTGGAAGCCTGCCAAGGGCGCAGGATTGTTCGGGGTGTTTTTCCTGGGTGTTCTCCTGGGCTCGGCCCAGGGCGTCAGCCCCACCCTGAAACGGCTGGATCCGCCGGGAGCCCAGCGGGGTACGGCCTTCACCCTCACCCTGGTGGGGCGGAATTTGCAGGGAGCCGAGATCGTTTCCACTTTGCCGAGTTCTTTCACCCCGTTGACGGCTCCCCAGAAAGCGGACGCCACAGGGAATCCAGAGGAGGAACGACCTTTTCTGGTGGAACTGTCCCAGGAAACGCCGGTAGGACTCTATGCCTTCCGGCTTCGCTCTCCCGAGGGTCTGTCCAATGCTCTGCTGTTCAGCGTCGGCGCTTTTCCTGAAGTCTCCGAAGAAGAATCCCGACAACCGGTCCACCAGGCGGTGAACAATTCCGTGGAAGACAGCCAGCCTCTGCAGATCCCCGCCACGGTCAATGGAACGCTTTCCGGGCCCGATCGTGACCTTTATCGGTTTGACGGCCAACGGGGACAACGCCTGGTGATCGAGGTGGAAGCCCGGCGGGCCGGGTCGGCGCTGGATCCGGTGATCCGGCTGTTGACCGCTGAAAAGAGACAGATTGCGATCTCCAATGATGCCGTTGGCTTGGGTCTGGACTGCCGATTGGACGTTTCTTTGCCGGAATCGGGTCGGTTTTACTTGATGGTCCACGATGCCCGTTTCAGTCAGCAGGAGCAGAACTTCTATCGGCTGAAGATCGGGGATTTTACCTATGCCGAGGGCCTCTTTCCGTTGGGTGGTCGGAGGGGTGAAAAAGTTCAGGCCCGGCTGGTGGGTGGCAACTCCATGGTAAAGAGGACGTTGATGGTGGATCTGAGCCAGGTCGACCCCGCGGCTGATTTCACAACCGTGCCGGTGCCGGGACTCCCGGGAAGTCTGCCGCTCTTATTCGCGGTGGGGGATCTCCCGGAAACGCTGGAACCCTCCGGAGCATCGGACCTGAGGCTCCAGCCGTCGACCATCGTTAACGGGCGCATTTCAGAGCCCGGAGAGGTCGACCGATACCGCTTGGCTGTGACCCCGGGCGAGGAGTGGATGATCCAATTGGAAGCAGGCGGGCGGGGAACCTCCCGTCTGTACGGCAGGTTGACCGCCTATGACCCGGAGGGCCGTCGCTTGGGCTCCGCAGGGGACGACATTCCGGAAACGGCTGTTTTTTCCGCAGTGTTGCGCGGCGTGCGAACCAGTTCCGACCCCTTCCTTAGAGTGAAGGCGCCCGAGGGAGTTCAGGAGTTGCTCATCGCGGTTGAGGACCTGGCCGAGCGGGGAGGTCCACTCTTCGGCTACCGACTCTTGGCCCGTCGACAAGCGGCGGATTTCGAAATGACCTTGCAGACGCCCTACGTCAACATTCCGGCTCAGGGGACTGCGGGGGTAAGGGTCAACATTCAACGAAAGGGATATTTGGGAAAAATCCAGCTCTCCATTCCGGATGCCGGAGATGATTTGATCGTCGAAGGCGGGCTGGTCCCGCCGGCCTCTCTTGTGCAAGGGCAAAGGGCTCCATCGGCTACGGGAATACTGACCCTCACCGCCAGGGAGGGCGCTCGTTCCCGGCTGGGAGAGTTGTCGATTTGGGGAGAGGCGATTTTGGAGGATGGCGCCGAGCTGCGCCGGCGGGCGCGGGGGCCTGGATTGATCACCGAGGTTCAGAGCAGCCGGGGAACCGGACGACCCGATCCCAACAACCGGGACGAACAAGCCCCGTTCGAAGCTCACTGGCTGGGGATGGAGCTTCCCGCCATGGTCTCGAAAACCCCCCTGGCCAAGCTGGTGGTGGAAGGGGCCAGATCTGTTCGGTTGGTGCAGGGAATGCAAATTGAGCTGCCCTGGAGGTTCGAGACCTCGGTCCCGGGGCTTCGCCCTCCGCAAACCGTTGTCACCAATGCGTTCGGGTCTCGAGAGGTGAACTTGAGGGTGGGTGAGGTGGGCGCCAAATATCTCGAGGAAGGTTGGGTAAGGATCGGGACTACGGTGGGAACGCCTGCCTCGATTTTCAACCTGGTCTTGTCCGGTCCGCTGGATCTGAACGGCGCCCCGGTTACGCTCTACTCGAGGGCCCTGACCGTTGAGGTGGTGCAGGGATACAAGCTCAGCCTGCCGAGCGAAGGCATTTCGTTGGCTCCGGGGGGCGGGGGGGAACTGGCTGGCAAAGTCGAGCGAGACCCTGTCTTTCATCAACCGGTGAGCATCAGGCCCGAAAACTTTCCTTTGGGCGTTTCCTGTCCGCCGGTCGAGGTTCCGGCGGGAGTGGATGAGTTTCGTGTGGTTTGCCGGGCGGACGCTTCCGCCTCCCCGGGTGAGTATGAATTCGAGATCACTTCATCCTCCATGTTGGCGGGTAAGGAAAAGGAGACGGTCCCCTATCGTATTGCTCCCCTGCGGTCCAGAATTGTGGTCTCCGCAGGTAAGGACACCGCCAAGGTCACCCCAATCAAGAGGTAAGAGTTCAATGGTTTCCAAGTGGATAGCGACCGGCTTTTTGATCCCAAGCGTTTTCCTGACGGTTCCGGCCGAGGACCTGTTGGCCGGCAATCGCTCGGCGCCGCCGCAAGCTGGAATCCGGGAGCTTCAAGTCCAGCCTTCCGCGCTGGTGTTTACGAGACCGGAAGAGTCCAGGCGGGTCCTGGTGACGGGCTTGTCCGAAAGCGGCGAGCGACTGGACCTGACCGAATCGGCGGAGATCGAGGTGGAAGATGGCATTGTCGAGATCGGCCAGGATAGCTATCTGCGCGCTCTCGAAGCAGGGCGGACCCAGGTCACCGTCCGGGCTGGAGGGATCTCGACGGAGATCGATGTGCGCGTCGCCCCCTCCCCCGGCTCCCCCAAAGCGACCTTTCTGCGGGACGTCCTGCCCATCATGAACAAGGTGGGATGCTCTCAGGGAGTTTGTCATGGTGCGGCTAAGGGCAAGAATGGGTTCAAGCTGTCTCTGCGGGGGTATGATGCGGAGTTCGACTATCAGGCTCTCTTGTACGACATGTCCGGGCGGCGGTTCAACCGGGCCGATCCTCCTCAGAGTTTGATGCTGGCCAAGCCCACCCAGCAGGTGGCGCACGGCGGCGGCCTGCGACTGAAGTTGGACTCTCCCTATTACCACTCCATACTGGCCTGGATTCAGCAAGACGTTCCTTTCGGTGATCCGGAGGTGGACCGGGTGGTGGACCTGGACGTCTATCCAAAGGAAATCTTCATGCACGCCCCCGGCCGCAGTCAGCAAGTAGCCGTGGTGGCCCGCTACGCAGACGGGTTGACCCGGGATGTGACCCGAGAGGCGCATCTGGGCAGCAGCAATGGGGAAGCGGTCGCCGTCGACGGAAGCGCGGTGAAGGGAATCCGTACCGGGGAATCGACCCTGATGATTCGCTACGAAGGCCGGTTCGTCACGATTCCCGTGACCGTGCTCAATCCCAGGCCCGGGTTTGCCTGGTCTCCCTTGCCTCAATACAACTACATCGACGCGCTGGTCGACAAGAAGCTCAAGCGACTCAAGATTCAGCCCTCTCCCCCGGCGGACGATGCCGAGTTCCTGCGTCGGGTGACCCTGGACCTGACCGGCCAGCTTCCTGAGCCGGAGCGGATTCGAACCTTCATTCAGGACCCGACGGAATCCCACCAGAAACGGTCCAAAGCCATTGCTGGTTTGGTCCGAAGCGAGGCCTACGCCGACTACTGGACCTTGAAGTGGGGAGATCTCCTGCGCAGCAATCGAAAATTCATGAGCTACAAGGGGATGTGGGCCTTCCGGGAATGGTTGCGTCAATCCGTCGCCGCCAACAAACCCTATGATGAGTTGGTGAGGGAACTGCTCACCGCCAAGGGGAGTACCTTTGAGAATCCGGCGGCCAACTTCTTTTTGGCGGCTCGGGGACCTACAGCGGCCATGGAGACGACCACCCAGTTATTTCTGGGAGTTCGAATGGTCTGTGCTCAGTGCCACGATCATCCTTTTGAGAAGTGGACCCAGGATCAATATTACGAAATGGCAGCCTTCTTCTCGGCCATTGGGGTGAGACCGGGATTCGAGAGCGGCGAGGAGGTCGTCTATCTGAAGCGGGTCGAAAACGACCTGAAGCACCCCAAGGACGGGCGAGTCGTGAGTCCCCGATACATGGTTGCGAGTCTGAGCGCGCCCTCCATTCCCTCGCCCTCGGAAGGCGATCGACGGTCAGCCCTGGTCGAATGGCTCACCTCGAAGGAGAATCCCTTCTTTGCCCGAGCCATCGTGAACCGCGTCTGGAGTTACTTTTTCCACCGTGGAATCATCAGCCCGGTCGATGACATCCGCTCCTCCAATCCACCCGTCAACGAGGCGCTTCTCGCGGCTTTGGCCGAGGACTTCGAGGACCACGACTTCGACCTGCGGCATCTCATGACCACCATCACCCATTCTCGGGTCTACCAGGCGACTTTCCGCACCAATGAATGGAATCGGGAGGATGATATCAACTTCTCTCATCAGATTCCCCGCCGTCTGGGTGCGGAATCATTGGCCGATGCCATTGCCTTGGCCACGGGGGCTCGACTGGAGCTCCCCGAAATGCCGGAAGACTATGGCGCGGTGCAAGTCCCGGATCCCCACGTGGGGAAGGGAGGCTTCCTGGACCTGTTCGGGCGTCCGCAGAGAGAAGAACCTTGCGAGTGTGAAAGACGAAGTGACGTCAGCTTGCCTCATGCTCTGAACTTGGTGAATGGACCCACCCTGGCCGATGCCGTCTCCGATCCTGAGGGTCGAATTGCCAGTCTCATCAAAAAAGGGGGGTCGAACCGCCAGCTCATTGAAGATCTCCACTTGGCCACTCTGAGTCGGCTTCCAACCTCTCAGGAGCTGAAGGTGGCCCTGGCTCATTTGAAGCGCTCGGGAAGTCGGGCAGCCGGAGCTCAGGACGTCCTGTGGGCTTTGCTCAATAGCAATGGCTTTCTCTTTAACCGTTGAAACAGTATGATAGTCCTTGGAAATAACCAGGTGTTTTCCGAAGGAGGTACGATATGTTAGTGATTCCAGGTCGTGGAGGCAGTTTCTGCGATGGACCGACCCGCCGCGAATTTCTACGAGTCGGGTCTGTGGGTCTGTTTGGTCTGGGGTTGCCCCATTTTCTGGCGATGCAAAAGGCGCAAGCGGCATCCACGCCCAACCTTGCGGCCAAGTTTGCGGGTGTCCAGGGATTTGGCGCCGCCAAACATGTAATCCTTCTCTTTTTGCAGGGGGGTCCAAGCCATCTGGACATTTGGGATCCAAAGCCGGAGGCGCCTTCCAACGTCCGTGGAGAGTTCAACCCGATCAAAACGAAGGTCCCGGGCATTCATCTCAGCGAAACCATGCCCCTTTTGGCGGATCAGGTGGACAAGTGCACCTTGATTCGCTCCATGAGCTACACACCCAAGGGGCTCTTCAACCATACGGCTGCCATTTATCAGATGCTCACGGGCTATCCCCCGGACAAAGTGGCGCCTTCAGGCCAGCTCGAGCCGCCCTCTCCAGCCGACTTTCCCACGGCGGGTTCTCACATTTCCAAGATGCTTCCTCCTAAAGAGCCGGTTCTCCCCTTCGTCGAGCTGACCCGCCCTTTGCAGGAATCCAGCGTGATCGGCAAAGGGGGATCCGCCGGCTTCCTGGGCAAGGCCTACGATCCCTATCGGCTTTACCAGGACCCCAATGAATCCGTCAACCTCGACGACCTGACTCTTCGCAAAGACGTTTCGGAGCAGCGGCTGAAGGACCGATTTTCCCTGTTGAAGGGAATTAACGAGTCCATGCCGGAACTGGAGAAAGCGGTGGGTAACCATGCCTTGGGTGAGTATTACGAAAAGGCGTTCGATCTGGTTCTTTCGGGCAAGGCCCGGGACGCTTTTGATCTGGACAAGGAGTCCGGCCAGATGCGGGACCGTTACGGCCGAACGACGTTTGGCCAAGGGGCCTTGTTGGCTCGCCGGTTGGTGGAGGCCGGGACGCGCTTCGTCCAACTCAACTGGCCGGCCGTGGCTAATGGCAACCCGGAAGTGGATGCCTGGGATACCCACGCATCCAACTTCAAGCCCTTGAGGAATCTCCATTGTCCCAAGCTGGATCGGGCGCTCTCGGCGCTGCTCGGAGACATGCACGACCGCGGACTGCTGGAGGAGACGCTGGTGGTTGCCGTTGGAGAATTCGGCCGATCGCCACGGCTTGGTGTGAGCACTTCGGGAAACACCAATGCTCCCGACGGCAGAGATCACTGGCCCTACTGCTACACCGCCGTGATCGCCGGGGGCCGGGATTCCGGGAGGTCAATTGTACGGAGCCTCGGACGAGACCGGTTCCGCGCCCAAGGACAAGCCCGTTCACCCCAACAATCTCTTGGCAACCGTCTATTTCACCCTCGGGATCAACCCGGAAATGGAAGTGCTCAACCACCTCGATCAGCCCCGAGAACTGGTCAAGGGCCAGCCGTTGTTCGATCTCTGGTCTTAGGCTAGCCCGTTGTTGCCGATTCCGGCTTTGCCTCCGCGAATGGGAAGCGAACATCCAATTCGCGGAGATCCTTTCCCGCGCTCTTCACCCACCAGTTGCCCGTTCTCCCAGAGGTATGGCGGGGGAGTTCCGCCTGAGGACCGAGCCTTGCCGCGCCCCGGGTGTTACACGGAAGATATAGGGTAACCTCACGCCGCAAGGCATCCTTGCGGGGATGAGGTCCCGCACACGCCGTCACCGTCCGGGGAGGGACCGTGGGGATAACACCATGACACCGCACGAGTTCATCGCCAAGTGGCGCGCCTCCGAGCTCAAGGAGCGCTCGGCGGCGCAGGAGCACTTTCTCGACCTGTGTCGGCTCTTGGGCGAGCCGACGCCGGCCCAAGCCGACCCGACGGGCGAACGCTACTGCTTCGAGCGCGGCGCCCGGAAGGATACAGGCGGCGACGGCTGGGCCGACGTGTGGAAGCGCCATCACTTCGCCTGGGAGTACAAGGGCAAGCACGCGGATCTGGATGCCGCCTTCGTCCAGCTCCGGCAATATGCCCTGGCGCTGGAGAACCCGCCGCTCTTAATCGTCTCGGATATGGCGCAGTTCCGCATCCGCACCAACTGGACCAACACCGTAAGCGCGACCCACGAGTTCGCGTTGGACGACCTCGCCGACGCCGCCACGCGCGACAAGCTCAAATGGGCGCTGGCGCAATCATTGCGGGAGCGCGGTCACGAGCCGCAGACGGTGGCCCATTTCGTCAACCGGCTGGTCTTCTGCATGTTCGCCGAGGATGTGGGCCTGCTGCCGGGCCACATGTTCAGGCGGATGCTGGAGCAGGCGAACGCCCGACCCGAGGAGTCCGCCAAGATGGCCCGCGCCCTGTTCGGAGCGATGGCCACGGGCGGCCTGGTCGGCTTCGAGTCCGTGCCGTGGTTCAACGGCGGGCTGTTCGAAGACGATGCCGCCCTGCCTTTGAAGAAGGAGGAGATCAAGACGGTGCTGGCGGTGGCGGACCTCGACTGGTCGGAGATCGAGCCCTCCATTCTCGGCACATTGTTTGAGCGCGGACTCGACCCGGACAAGCGCTCGCAGTTGGGCGCGCACTACACCGATAGCGACAAGATCATGCTGATCGTCGAGCCGGTGGTGATTCGCCCCTGGCTCGCCGAATGGGAGGCGGCCAAAGCGGAGATTGCGGCTTGTCTGGAACGTGCGGATGCCGCCAAGTCAAAGGCGGCGCAAACCCGGCAGCATGGGCAGGCCGAACGACTGCTGCGCGAATTCCTGGATCGGCTGCGCGCCTTCACGGTGCTCGATCCCGCCTGCGGCTCGGGCAATTTCCTCTATCTAGCCCTGCACGCGCTCAAGGACCTGGAACACCGGGTGCAGTTGGAGGCCGAAGCGATGGGACTTCAGCGGTCGTTCCCGGTGATCGGCCCGGCCAACGTCAAGGGCATCGAGATCAACCCCTATGCCGCCGAACTGGCCCGCGTGTCGGTGTGGATCGGCGAAATCCAGTGGATGCGGCGCAACGGCTTTACCGGATTGCGCGAGCCCATCCTCAAGCCGCTGGACACCATCGAGTGCCGAGATGCGATCCTGACCCCGGAGGGCGGGGAACCCGAATGGCCGGCGGCCGATGTCGTCATCGGCAATCCGCCGTTTCTGGGAGATCGAGTTATGCGGGGAGGCTTGGGGCACGAACACACCGAGAGTTTGCGATGCGTTTACAAAGGTTCGGTCCCTACATCCGCCGATCTCGTTTGCTACTGGTTTCACAAGGCAAGCAATCTCGTATCCGAGGGCAGGGTTGCCCGCGCCGGTCTCGTCGCCACGAACTCAATCCGGGGCGGGAAAAATCGTGCTGTGCTCGACCGGATTGCCGAGCATGGCGTCATTTTCGATGCTTGGTCGGACGAGCCCTGGATTCTTGATGGCGCTGCCGTGCGAGTCTCGCTGATCTGCTTCGCAAGCAAGGACACTGGACTTGCCGTCTTCCTGAACGGAACTGCGACGGATCACATCCACGCCGATCTAACCGAAGGGGGAGCCGACTTGACGCGGGCATCGCCATTGGCTAGCAACAGGGCCGTTGCATTCCTCGGGGTCAACAAGAACGGTCCGTTCGACATCCCCGGCGACCTTGCGCGGGAATGGCTTCGGTTGCCCGCAAACCCAAACGGAAGGCTCAACTCCGACGTCTTGAAACCCCGCGTCATCGGCATGGATTTGTCGCGGCGATCCGGGGATGCCTGGATCATCGACTTCGGTGTGTCCATGAGCAAGGCTGATGCAGCGTTATATGAGGCGCCGTTTGCCTATGTCGCGGAGCATGTGAAGCCTGTGAGGCAACGAAACCGCATCGGAAAACTGCGCGATGAATGGTGGCGGCATTGGCGTCCACGTCCGAAGATGTGGCGAGCCGTTGAGGGATTATCGCGCCACATCGCCACGCCGACAGTAGCCAAGCACAGGCTGTTCGTGTGGTGCGACACGGGAATTTGTCCCGACCATCAACTGATCGTCATTGCCCGCGACGACGACACGACCCTCGGCATCCTGCACAGCCGATTTCACGAAGCCTGGTCGCTCCGGCTTGGCACCAGCTTGGAAGACCGCCCTCGCTACACGCCGACCACCACCTTCGAGACCTTCCCCTTTCCCGAAGGGCTGTCGCCCAACGTTTCCGCCGCCGACTACGCGAGCGATCCGCGCGCTGTCGCCATCGCCGAGGCCGCCCGGCGGCTCGTCGAACTCCGCGACCGCTGGCTCAACCCGCCGGAATGGGTGGAATGGATCGATGAGCCGATTCCGGGTTACCCCAAGCGCCCAGTCCCCCGCGACCAGGCCGCCGCGAAACAACTCAAGAAGCGCACTCTCACCAACCTCTACAACGCCCGCCCCCAATGGCTCGCCGACGCCCACGCCGCCCTCGACACAGCCGTAGCCGCCGCCTACGGCTGGCCCGCCGACATTTCTGAAAACGATGCGCTCCGAGAACTGCTGGAGCTTAATCTGGTGTGGAGTGGATGATGGATTATAGAGGATTAGCCGGCGTGGAGGATGTTAGGTTACACTTCGCTAACCTGCGGCTGTCCGCTGGCATTCAATTTATCTGATAAACGTTGACCATTCTTGCAACCTAAACACCAAGCAGTCTGCGATGAGTACACCGAAACGTCATCATTATATTCCTCAAATGCTGTTACATCGATTCACGGACGAGGATGGTAAATTATATTTTTTTGATAAAAGGTCCTCAAATGGGGTTATGCGATCTACTCCCCAAAACATTTTCTTAGAACGTCACCTCTATACACAATATGAAGAGCATGGAAAGAAAGACGTTTCAGTCGAGATGAGTCTTGCTGTGCTTGAAGGGCAAGCAAACCAGATAATCGGAAAAATAGTAAATGCAGCTCGATCCGGAAAACGACCGGGGCTAACATGTCTTGAGAAAAGAACATGGGATAAGTTTTTCCGTCAACAATGGAGACGCTTACCAAGTATGCGTGACAGAGTGTCAGATCCTACCTTGATCTCAAAAGTTTTAAATAATTTTGAAGATAAATATCAACCGCTTACCCCTGATGAGCGTGACAAGTTCAATAGTCCTCAGGAGCAATCTAGGCTCCTTAAAAACGCTTGGGTAGGAGCCATTGGTATGCCTGGTGGAGAACTGCTGCAAGTCCTTGGAGAGAAAGGTCTCTGTGTCGCAGTAATTCAGTATCCGAAGAAGAGTTTTGTTATAGGAAGCACTCCCATTATAAAAATAACCCCTCCCGGACATACGCACCTTGCCGACCCGGTTGTCGAAGCTTTATTTCCAATTGCTTATGATGTGATTGTGACGCATGGTTTGCCACGTGGTGAAGAAAAATTGGTCAATGAAATAGACGCTGCGCATATTCGGCAGCTAAACGAAGCCATGTTTAAACAGAGCACTGTAATCGCCGGAAACTCGCGAAAGCTCATCAAATCACTGAGCCGGAGATATTCTACATATTCATAGGGAAGTCAAGTCAAATGATTGATATTACAGAGTTTGAAGTACAACTGGAAAAATTCGAAGCGCTACCAGCACTTATGCAAAGGCCAGTGACAAGCCAACGATTTTCTATTACGAAAACTATTCGGGCGGCATCGGCGTTGCCAAGAAGTTGTTTAAGGTATGGCAAACCGCCCTGGAGAAAGGGATTGAGATTGCCCGCGATTGCGGATGCCGATTGGGGTGCCAGAATTGCATTGAGCCGGCTAAATCCTGGAACATCAGTAATGAAGATAGAGACAAAGTACACGGGACCGAATTGGCGATGAACCTTCTTGCAGCGGTGAAAAGTGGCCCTGGCCGGAAATTCCGCAACGGGCGGATGGTTCCGGTGTAAAAAATGGTGGGTCCTGGGCTCAAACCGGCAGTCCTGCCCGTGCCGCTGGACCCGTTGTCCTACAGAGATGCGGGTGGCGGCGCTCACGGATTTTTTTTGCAACTACCGGACGGAACGGTATTGCGCTGTGCTTGGGTCACTTGTGAGGACGCGACTTGGCGGTCGAGTCGAGCTCGACCGGGAAACAGGTCGGTTGCGGGAGACAACCGTAGCCTGGAGAGTTCTTCCAGAAAGCCGATGCGGGAAGGTTCAACCCGATGGAGGTAGGATTCCTTGAGTTCCATAAATTCGGCGATAGTGCTTTGGCAGCCCCTGGCCAGCCTCTCTCTGCTTTTTCGGTTCAGGTACTGCCAGTGGGATTCTAATTGCGCGATCACCACGCCATAGTCGTGCGCCCAGCCGATGATATCCTGCAAGTCCTCGGCCAGGCTGATGGCCTTGCTGAACTGTTCGCCGTAAGCCGCATTCAAGATCTCGAGACGATAACGAAACTTCTTGGTGTCGATTCTGAGTTGGTGCAATCTCGTTTCATGCTCCTCGCGGGCAGGAGCCGCCTCGAAGGCGAAGATCTCGGCGGCTTTTTGCTGTAAGTCGTTGGTGCTGATTTTAAGGAAACCCTCGAACTCCAACTCCTGACCAACCCCGCCGAGCAGTGAGGATCTCGACCCGCGGAGCCGAGCCGTCCGGGCAAACTGACTCAGCCTGGATTCAAGATCTCCCTGGTCGATCTTCTGGATCTGCTTGAACATCTTTCGGCGACGCCGGGCCTGTTCAGACTCAAAAATTTCCAATAGATACTCATGAGTGGTCTTTAGAACCGGGGACGATCCTGGTTGGTAAGCCCGTAGCAGGCTGACATTGACATCGGTTTCCCGGGGGCGTCCCAGAAGCTTGGTGATTTTCTTGACCGTCGAGAGGACCGTCCGCAGCTTCTTGGGTGAATAGAAGGCCTCGAACACCTGGAAACATTCGCGAAGCCGACGGGAGGCCACCCTCATATCGTGGAGGTGCTCGATGTCTTTCCCCTCCTGAGTTCCGGCGGAGTGGGAGAACATAACTCCCACGAAGTGTAGTGTCGACTTCGTGGCAAAGTTGCGGATATCTTTATTTTTCAATGGGATGTCAGTCTTCATTCTTCCGAGGCCCGTGGCTCTTTACGCAATCTTAATGTATCACACCAGGATGAAAGGCGGCAGTTGAGCCGACGACTTTGGACTCCTCGACCGGTTAGTGCTGTTTCCCTCTGCCTCGTTCGGATAAAATGTCATGAGTCAAGGGTCCCTTTTCCCTGAACTCCGGAATTCGACATGACCACCAGCCAACAGAGCCGGTTAGACCTGACTGAGATCGCCCAACGGCTGAGAGGAGAAGGTTATATTGTGCTGGAGGGACTGCTGAATTCCAGCGAACTGGAGGAATGGCGCGGCATCATCAACAAACTCATGGCTCAGGAACGAGAGACTCCCTTCGCTCCCGGTGACGGCCCAACACTTTCGGGAGATGAGGAAATCGAGTCCTATCTGGCGGAATCCTATGCGATCAGCCCACCGGAACTGGCCCGGCTGATGCAGCGGATACGGCATAGCCGGGCTGAAAACCACGACACGCCCTGGCCGGTGGGTCCGAGAGAAATCAACAAGACCTTTATGCACATTCCCAATCTTTTCGATCATGACTGCTCGCAGTACGTGCGGAATCTACCGGCGAAGACTGAACTCACCGATCGGCTGGTCGAGCATCCCGTAGTGCTGGGTTTGGCCCATCGTTTGCTTGGCCCGGACTGTGTACTGGGTGACGTCACGGCGACGAGCATCGGTCCAGGGACACCGGGAGGTTCTTGGCACCTGGACAACCCTTTAACCCAAATGCCGGAGCCTCTGCCTGATTTCCCCCTGGGTTTCCAGGTCGCCTGGATGATCGACCCCTTCACTACAGAAAACGGCGCCACAAGAATCGTTCCCCGCAGCCACTTGACTCGACGTAAGCCAAGCTGGAAACGGGGAGGACGATCGGAGGAGATGGCACTGTCCGGTTCTGCGGGCGCGGCCGCGATTTGGTTGGCCAGCACCTGGCATCGGGTGGGACCCAATTCCACCGATCAGCCGCGTCGAGCGATTATCTCTTTTTATCAGCGTTCTTGGATCAAGCCCTTTTCGGATTACCGCTCAAGCATTTCGCCGGAGCGAGCCCGCTGTATGTCCTCCGGCGCACGCTATCTTTACGGTTTCTCGGCTAATGGGCTTCGGAGGGGTTGAGGGGAGAAGGGTATCAGCTTTCTGCACCGCTGGCATTCTGACCCTCTGAGGGTCCGATCGTTTATGGAGCCAAGTTGGCCTGAGAGGGACTTGCAGTCCTGTAAGGCTACCTTACCCTTTCCAGATAGCTCCCATTGCTGGTGTCGACGCGAATTTTCTCACCAACGTTAACAAAGGGGGGAACCTGAACCACCAAACCGGTTTCCAGTTTGGCGGGTTTGTTGACACTCGAGGCCGTTGCGCTCTTGAGTCCGGGTTCGGTCTCTACCACTTCCATTTCCACGGTGGTGGGCAACTGGATTCCGATGGGGATTTGCCCGTAAAACTCAACCTTGATGGCGATGTTGGGGGCCAGATACATGACGTTGTTCCCCAAAAGATCTTCACCCAAATGGATCTGTTCATAGGTTGCCGTATTCATGAAGTAGTAGTCGGTGCCGTCTTTGTACAGGTACTCCATTTCCTGCTGATCGAGAGCCACCTTTTCGATGCTGTCGACGGAACGAAAGCGATGATCGATGATGGCGCCCGTTCTCAAATTCCTGAGTTTGGTTTGCACAAAACCCCTCTTGTTGCCGGGGGTTTGGTGGATGGAGGAGAAAACGGAAAATAATTCGCCGTCTTTTCGAATCACCATCCCACGTCTTAGTCCGGTTGCTGAGATCATCAACCCAGTCCTCCAACCTATTGATCTTCAAATCATTAACTTCTTTCTCTGCGAAACCTCTTGTTCTTAGAAACCAGCGGCCTCACGAGTCTCCCCCATCATTCTCTCGATTTCCTCAGGCTTCCGAGGCAGTCCGCGGGAGAGGAGTTGGTAGCCGCCTTCGGTAACCAGGATGTCGTCCTCGATACGGATACCGAGATTCTCTTCCGGGATGTATATGCCGGGCTCGATGGTGATCACCATCCCCGCCTCCAAGGGGCGCCCGCGGTCACTCACCGGATCATGGACGTCGAGACCCAAGTGGTGGCCTGTCCCGTGAATGAAATAACGACCCAGCCTTCTGCCCTGGAGGTCTCTGCCCTGGCTGTCAATGGTCTTGAAAGCCGCTTGATGAATGGGGCCACTTTTGTCGAATGTTACCCCAGGGCGCACTTGCTTCAGAGCTGACTCTTGAGCGGCCAGGACGATATTATAAATTTCCTTTTGTCGCTTCGTGAAGCGGCCGCTTACAGGATAAGTTCGCGTGAGGTCAGCACTGTAGCCGGCAAACTCGGCGCCGACATCGATGACGATCAAATCCCCGGAGCGCATCCGGCGGTTGTTTTCAGCATAGTGCAGGATGGTGGCATTGGGACCCGAGCCGACAATGGAGGGAAAAGCCGGACCAGTGGCCCCTCGACTGCGGAACTGATGCTCAATGGCAGCTTCAACCTGATATTCGAAGCGGCCGGGTCTGATCGAATAGATGGCGTGGCGATGACCTGCAATAGTGATTTCGATAGCCTGACGAAGTTTTTCAAGCTCAAACGCCGATTTCTTCATGCGGAGAAAGGCAATCTCAGGGCCGGCGTCCAGAATCTCCGCCTCCGGAAACCAGCGGCATAAGCGAGTCCACGGCTCCCGACAACACTTCGCGGTGGGGTCCCTGTGCGAGCGACGAGGGAGGTTGGCATAGATCTTGCCGTTAGCTGGCGCCCATTTGGCCAGTTCATCCGGCAGCTTGTCCAGGCTCAAGACTCGCTGCATGCCCAGTTGGCGCGCCGTCTCCTGGTTGGGCGCCATTCTGGGGCCGGTCCATCGCTCCTGCTTCCTGTCGCGCTTGGCTAGAAACAGGGTTTCCTGGGGCGCAACCTCCCCGGGAATCAAGAGAAGTACCGCTCCCGGTTCGGCGCAACCGGTCAAGTAGTAAAAGTTCTTGTCGGGAACGTACTCGTTCAAGTCTTGGTGATCCTTATTGAAAATCAGGGTCACCCCCTCGTTCATCCTCGCCAGATAGGCAAACCGTCGGTCTCGGGACTCGTCCCTGAGCTGAGAGTCCGAAGGGAAGCCAGGGGCAGCAATGAGCAGCAAACTGCCGGCCAGGCATAGATGCTTAAAGAGATCGGGGCGGCCCCGACATAAGAAGCCACGCTTGCGGAAGGAGGTGACGGTTTCTGCACTGGCCCGAGGCGGTTCCTCTATTCGGACGGGTAGGGAAAGGAAGCAGTCTTGGGGAACAAGGGTGCTTTCCTCGCATCGAGAAACCGAGCCAAGGGAGCTTGAAACAAAGACATGATTCCGGTGTAGACAAAACCGACTAGAAATAACATCAGGAAGGGCAGCGTAAAGTAGTTCCCGCTCGACCAGGCGCAAAAGATGGTAAAGGCAAAGTATGCGCCCAGTATCAGTTCCACAAAGGGGGTGTACCCCATCTTCCCCCGATATTTCCGTTTGGCTGCCAGCCCGTCTCCGGAAGAAGAGATGCAATGTTTGGGGGTTCTGCGAAAGGAGGTTTTGATGCCGAGGAGGGCCTCCAGGACCGCCAGGGTGTTGTTCACCGACAGCCCGATACCCACGGACAAGAGGAAAGGAAGGTATCTTATTTTTCGCTTCCAGCCGTTGGAATCCAGCTCGCGCTGAGAAAGAGCGTAAAAGGAAGATACTGACATGGTTGCCGCCATGAAGAGCGGCAAATCAATCAAGATCATCTGAAACCAGCCTTGGTAAAAGCGCACGATCATGGCAGGCAAGAAGATCAGCGAAAACATCACCATCAGAGGATAGGAAAAATTAGCGGAGAAGTGGAATACGGCTTCTATCTTGATCTTCAGTGGGAGCGGGCTCTTGAAGATCGTGGGCAGCAACTTGATGCCGGTCTGAACCAGGCCTTTGGCCCACCTGAACTGCTGACTCTTGAATGCGTTCATTTCGACCGGCAGTTCGGCAGGACAGACGACATCGGGAAGATAGATAAATTTCCAGCCTTGAAGTTGCGCGCGGTAGCTCAGATCCGTGTCTTCGGTGAGCGTGTCATGTTGCCAACCGCCGGCACTCTCAATGGCCGTCCGTCTCCATATCCCGGCGGTGCCGTTGAAATTGAAGAACAGACCCGATCGGTTGCGCCCGCCGTGCTCCATCACGAAGTGACCGTCCAAAATCATGGCCTCGGTCCGGGTCAACGGGCTGTAGTCCGAGTTGATGTGTCCCCACCGGGGCCCTGAACCATCCCGACCTTCGGATCGCCGAAATAGTGAATGGTGTCGCGCAGGAACGAGGAATTGGGTACGAAATCAGCGTCGAAGATGGCCACAAACTCGCCCTTGGCAACCTTCAAGCCGGCGGCCAGGGCTCCCGCCTTGTAACCCAGGCGTTCTTGTCTGTGAAAATAGTGAATGTCGAAACCGGCCTTCTGAAAGCGGTCGACACACCGCTCGGCCAGAAATTGAGTTTCGTCGTTGGAGTCATCCAGAACCTGAATCTCCAAGAGATGAAGGGGGTAATCAATCTTGGTCACGGATTCGATCAACCGCTCGACGACAAACAGCTCGTTGTAAATGGGAAGCTGAACGGTGACTCGTGGGAGATGCGTTAACTCCTGTTTGAGCTTGGGCTTCTTCCTCTTGTTTCTAAAGTACAGGTAAACCAACTGATAGCGGTGCAACCCATAGATGGCCAGGATTCCCAGTATGATAAAGTAGGGAATGAGGATGAGGAAATCAAAGAGGTCCAGGGTGTACTGCCCCCGCACCTGATGCAGGAAGGATCGGTAGGGGTCGGAAGGGAACAGGAGAGTTTGAAGATCCCGAATGAAGCTCTGCCCTAAAAATTCAAGACGAAACACGAATCTGGATTAACCTGCTAGCGTACGATGTGGAAGGGGCGGTGCTTGTGGCTCTCACGAGCTAGCGGCCCTGGCTTCAACGGATTCAATTGCCGGTGTTGCCGAATACCAAACTCAGCCTGTTCCGTTGGTCGTGCCTCGCCGCGGCTCAGGACGTCGAGCGATTAGGCCGACTCGCGAAACCGACGAATACGGTGAGCTTCTGAAGATTGAAACAATTTCTTCCGTAACCAAAAGTTCCCAAAATTCCTCAAACTATACTCTTGCCTCCGGGAAAGATCAACTGGTTTTCGGGTGGGCAGGCCGTCCCTCCTGGCAACTGCTGGGCTTCCTGGCCTGTGGTTCGACTTCGACGCTCGGCTATTGGCGACTGTCGGAACTGGGGCGGGTCCAGGAAAAGATCCCTGAATTCGTGATGACCTACCTCGGCCTGTTCCTGCTGTATCTGGCTTCCCTTTGGTTGTCGCGTCTGTCGCCCTCTGGTTTGAGGGTTAAACTGTTCCTCATCCTTCTCTTTGCCCTGACCTTCAGGCTGCCATTGGTGCTGATACCCCCGGGGCTTTCCGACGATGTCTATCGGTACGTCTGGGAAGGTTATCTGCAAACTGAAGGAATCAATCCCTACGGATACAGCCCGCAATCTCCAGTGCTGGTGGATTACCGCAATCAGATCTGGCCCTCCATCAACAACAAAGAGGTCTCGGCTGTTTATCCCCCCTTTGCCCAAATGGTTCACGCCCTCATTTTTCTCGGTTTTCGTTCCGTCACCGGATTCAAGCTGGCCTTTCTGTTGGTCGAGATTGGGCTTGTGGCAGCGATTCTAGCACTGTTGAGACTTCGTGGAGAGCAGCTGAGCCAAGTCCTGGTGTATGCGTGGAATCCTTTAGTGGTTGTCGAAGTCGCCTGGAGCGGGCATCACGACGTGCTGGTTGTGGGACTCCTCTTTTGGGCTGTGTTTCTCCTGCAGATTCGCAGGGTTCTGCCAGCCTTGAGTTTCCTGGGGGCGGCTGCTCTATCGAAGCTATATCCTCTAATCATGTTGCCCACGTTCCTCAGGGGACTCTCGACCAGGTACTGGGGATGGCTGATCGCCGTCCTCATGGTGATGATTGTCCCTTACCTTGGCGCGGGAAAACAAATCCTGGATGGTCTGAATCTCTATCGTGATCATTGGCGTTTCAATGGGTTCCTGTTCTCCTGGTTGACAGGCCATGGTCTTTCTCAAACGTGGGTAGAGGGACTCCTGGGGACCAGCCTTCTGGTGCTGCTTGGATTTTGTTTGTTAGGTGGGTATTGTCGCCTGAGACAGCTCTTTTGGTTGACGGGTGCTGTGCTGCTCTTCTCTCCATCACTCTATCCCTGGTACCTCGTTTGGATTATCCCTTACCTTTGCTTTTATCCCAATTCAGCCTGGTTGCTGCTGTCTGGGATTTCGGTCGTCTCCTACGCGGTCTTGATCGACTGGTCGGCACTGGATGTCTGGCGGAGTGATCCTCTGTTTCTGAAGTTGCAGTACTATCCCTTTTTCGGAATGCTGATGCTCATAGGGATTCGAAGTCTTTGGCAACGAAGACGGGGCCCCACCCCATAAATCTTGGGAGCCTCGACCAGCTCTGGCGCCCCTGGGGTTCAAACAGCCATCCAAGAGTAGGTGGCCTGTGACGATGAAGCGAGTCCATCACATCGCGGTTATCGACGACGAGAGGGAAAGCCTTGCTGCGATCTCCCGTGCCTTGGAGAGAGTTGGATACCAAGTGACTTCCTATGAAGACAGCGAGGCAGCCCTGGCCCATCTGGATCTGTTTAAACGGGTCGACTTGGTCATCACCGACTTGAAGATGCCGCGCGTGACCGGCATGGACCTGCTCAGAGTCGTGCGGTCGGTCAATCGAGAGGCAGGTGTCTTGATGGTTACCGGTCACGGGACCGTGGAGACCGCAGTGGAGGCCATGAGACTAGGGGCTGACGACTATATTTTGAAGCCCTTGGATTTATTTGAGCTGCGTGATCGGGTGAGACAGATCCTCCAGAGCCGTCCGCCAAAAAACGAGCAGCGTGTCCTCACAACCCAGGGTGCGCCCCGGTCCGGAACCCGGATCTTGGGCAGTTCCCCGGCAATGCAGGAACTACTGAGCCAGTTAGCGGTTGTGGCGCCGACCCGCTCCACCGTCTTACTGCTGGGGGAAAGCGGGACGGGTAAAGATCTGGTTGCCCAAACCATTCATGAAAACAGTCCTCGCAAAGATCAAAACTTCCTGCCCTTGAACTGCTCGGCCCTCAGCCCGACCTTGTTGGAGAGCGAACTCTTTGGCTATGAGGCCGGTGCTTTTACAGGAGCCGGTCAGAGACGTTTGGGCAAGCTGGAAATGGCTAAACGGGGAACACTCTTCCTGGATGAGATTGGGGAGATGCCACTGGAGATGCAAGTGAAGTTGCTGCGGTTTCTGGAAACCCGGGAAATCATGCGGGTCGGAGGGAATGCTCCTTTGAGGCTGGACGTTCGCCTCATTGCAGCCACCAATCGGGACTTGGCCCAGGCCGTCAGCCAAGGGACCTTTCGTACCGATCTCTATTATCGCCTCAAAGTGGTCACGCTCCGTGTTCCTCCTCTCAGACAGAGGACCGAGGACATCCCGCTGCTGGCCTGGTCGTTTGTGGAGGCTTTCTCAGACGAACATCAAAAGCCAATCTCCAGGCTGGAGCCGGAACTGCTGGCTACGCTGGCTCAGCATTCCTGGCCGGGCAACGTCCGGGAGCTGCGAAATCTGATGGAGAGTCTGGTGATTTTCTCCAAGGGAGACACGCTCAGGATGGAGGATCTGCCGGCGGAGCTTCGCATAGATAAGCGAACCGCGTCTCCAGACTCCACCAAAGAACCGCCCCGCTTTCCGGACTTGAATATGGACACTATCGAGCGCCAAGCTGTCCTGCAGGCTTTGGAGCGCAGCCGAGGCAACCGCCAAAGGGCTGCTGAACTGTTGGGAATGGGATTGAGGACGCTGCAGAAAAAGCTCAAGGAGTATGGCCTGACGGGTCGCCGCCGGCAGGAGTGAGAAGACAGGAGAGATTTGCAAGGAGGAACCTGTTTGCGCACCGGCAAAGGTCCCCCCCCCACTCGCTCCAACGAACTGGTCGGCATCAATCAACTCAAGCCCCTGTGAGAATCCTTGCGGAAAGGCGCCTTGATCTCAGGAATCTCTGATGATTTCAGCGCTTTCCTTCTCGGGTTGCTTTATTGGCTTGCCGGAAGTTGTGGGGTACTATTAACTACGCGAATGAGTTCTGTTCCCACTAACGGCAACTACGCTGGTGTGTTACGAAGGGTGTTATGTGCCGATTTGGATTTTCATGGCGCAGACAGCACATACGCCGCCCACGGCCTGCATCCTTTCCCGGCCAAATTCCCACCTCAATTGCCACGATTTTTCATCGAGAATCTTTCGGAAGAAAACGATGTCGTTCTCGATCCGATGGCAGGTTCGGGCACGACGCTGGTCGAGGCGGCGCATTTGGGGCGACGCGCCATAGGGTGCGATATCGATCCTTTGGCGCGGCTGATTGCGACGGCGAAAATGACTTCCCTCAACACAAAAAAGGTGATGGAAACGGGGCGCGAAATCATCGGGGCGGCAGAAAAGCGATTTTGGAAAAATCACGCTGAATTGGAACGGGCGCTCAATCTGTGCTTTGACGCAAAGACCAAGGCATTTGTGGATTACTGGTTCTTGCCGCAGCAGCAATTGGAGTTGCTCGCACTGCGACAAGAAATCGAATCGTTGCCGTGTGAAGAAATGCGCAATTTTTTCAAGGTGGTGTTTTCCTCAGCGATTATCGTCAAATCCGGCGGCGTTTCGCTGGCGCGAGACCTGGCGCACACGCGCCCACACAAATCGGCCGACAAAAATCCGAATTCAGCCTTTGTCGAGTTCACAAAACGATTTAAACAGAGTCTTGCTGCCTGCGACGGTAGCGTAGCTATCAAACCGGCTGCTGAAATTCTGACGGTCAGCGCCAGTCAAACCGGCTTGCCTTCCTCGAGCGTTGACTTGATTGTGACCTCCCCGCCGTATGCAAACAATGCGATCGACTATATGCGGGCCCACAAGTTTTCTCTGGTCTGGTTTGGCTGGAGAATTGATGCTCTGGCCAAACTCCGTGCACAGTATCTGGGACACGACGCCGCCAACGGCATGCGATTCGACCGCTTGCCGCGGCAATGTGAAAAAACTCTGGCAAAGCTCGCCGAGTTGGATGCACAAAAATCGGCGGCTTTGCGACGGTATTTCGGTGAGATGTCCGCCGTGATCAACGAAATGCGGAGGGTTCTGAAAAAAGGCAAAGCAGCAGTGATTGTGGTCGGCACTTCGAATCTGCGGGGTATCGATGTTGAGACGCAGAAAGGTCTCGCCGCGATCGGTGAAAGCGCCGGCTTCGATTTGGCGGGAATCGGCATCCGCCGTCTGGACCGCGATAGACGGATGATGCCAGCGCGCTGGGGCGGTGCGCGGCGTTCGCCAATTGAAGAGCGGATGCACGAAGAATATGTGATCGGGTTGATAAAATGATGAAGCAGGGCAAGATTGAAACACTGCGCTCCGCATATCATCGCCGGATTTGCGCTGAGGTATTGCGCAAAAATCAATCCGACGTGCCGAATAACGCCGACGGCGGAAGCCCAGCCAGCGTCAGAATTGGTAAGGGCATTATCGATCGTATCAGGTTTCCGGTGAAAACCGAAAAACTGGCCGGACAAACGGCGGGCAAGCGCTTCGAGGCGGCGACCAGGGATTTTTTGCAAAGCGCGTTCAAGTTGTTGCACCATCTGCGCCCAGGAAAATGGGAATTTTCGCTCGGCGGTAACATCCGTAACTACGAGCAATACCAGCATTTATCCGAGGTTTTGCAAGTGGTTCAACAGAACAAAGAATTACGAGTTGCTTTTGGCGACTACATTGTTACGCTAGACATTGTCGTTTGCCGCAAACCGATCAAAGATGAGACGATCAATGAAAACGACGCGTTGTTGGGCGGTGATGGAATTGCCGACCATACGCCGTTGCGCCGCGTGAACTCCCAATGGGATATTTTGCACGCTAGCGTTTCTTGCAAATGGACGATGCGTAGCGACCGCTCACAAAACGCGCGCACCGAAGGGCTGAATTTAACGCGCAACCGCAAAGGCAGAACACCGCATATTGTTGTCGTTGTCGGCGAGCCGTTGCCAGGGCGGATTGCCTCGCTCGCGTACGGCACCGGTGACATCGATTGTGTCTATCATTTCGCGTTGCACGAATTGGTTGAAGCCGCCGCCGATAGCGATTCGGATACCGAGTTGTTGAATATGCTGATTTCCGGCAAACGCTTGCGCGACATCAGCGACTTGCCGTTTGATTTGGCAATTTGACTTTTTACTTGGGTCAAATTCCTGCTGATAATCCGCATCCAGGGTTGTCCATCCGGCACGATTGCCTTGCTTTCCCTGACAGGCTGGGCTTAGCCAATCGACAGATTCCAGCGGGACTCCTGGTGGACGAAGGAGATTTTCCGACCCTCATGCCAAAGCGGGCTTGGTGGGGTCCTCGGCAGGCTACCTGTCTCGGAGGGTTGGGGCGCGGCCGTAGAGCTGGGTGATCTCTCCCAGGCGCTCTCCGACATTCTCCTCCAGCATCTCCTCGGTGAAACGCCATTTCCAGTTGCCTTTGGGTTGGGAGGGACGATTCATCCGGGCATGACTCCCGAGCCCGAGAATGTCTTGCAGCGGTACGATGGCCAAGCTGGCCACAGAGGCGAATAGGGCGCGAATACAGATCCAGTGGATTTCTCGACCCGCAAGACTGAGGTACTCGGCAGCGGCACGACCCTCGTCCGTGGTGGGTAGCAGCCCCCCGTCCCGTTTATGTCGATCCCACCATCCCACAATGGTATCGTTATCGTGGGTGCCTGTGTAGGCCACCAGATCCCGATGGTGATTGTGTGGGAGATGACTGGAGTGGGGGAAGTCGTTCCCGAAGCCAGACTGGAGTACCGCCATTCCGAGAAATCCCAACCGGTTTCGGAGTTCTTCGACCTGTGGCGTGAGGGCTCCCAGATTTTCGGTGACCAGCGGCAGGTGGCCGAGGGCGGATTGGGCGGCGCGGAACAGTTCAGCGCCCGGACTCGGCATCCATCTTCCATTGGCCGCGGTCATATGGTTTGTCGGAACTTCCCAGTAGGACGAAAAACCACGAAAGTGGTCGAGGCGAACGGCCTCCACCAGGGACAGGAGGTTTCGAAGGCGGGCCGTCCACCACTGATAGTCGGAACGGGCGAGTTCCTCCCACCGATAAATCGGGTTGCCCCATAGCTGTCCGGTCGCGTTGAAGTAATCCGGGGGCACACCGGCCACCACCAGCGGATGTCCCCGGGAATTTAGCCGGAACATCTTGGGATGAGCCCAAACGTCGGCGCTGTCGTGGGCCACGAAAAACGGGAGGTCTCCCATGAGCCGGATCTGCTTCTCGCCGCAGTAGCGGTGAAGACGTTGCCATTGCTTGAAAAACTGATGCTGAAAAAATTGATGGGAGTGGACCTGAGGAGCCAGTTTCTGCCTCCAGCGTTTCAAGGCTCCCGGTCGGCGGTTGACGATCTCAGCCTCCCATTCCGTCCAAGCCATTCCTCCGTGTTCTTCCTTGATCGCCATGAAAAGGGAATAGTCCTCGATCCAATCAGAGTTGACTCGGCAAAACGTTTCCAGCGCACTCTTCTGGGCGGCGCTGGCCATGCGCGTGAAGTTCTGGAAGCATTTTTCCAGAAGCGGGCGCTTGAAATGGATCACTCGCCCGAAATCCACTTCCTCCCTGGTGAAGATTGGAGCGCCTTGCAAATCGGAGGTTTCCAACAAGCCTTCATCCCGTAGGAGTTCGAGACTGATCAAGAGAGGGTTGCCGGCAAAAGCAGAATGGCATTGATAGGGGGAATTGCCATAGCCTGTTGGCCCCAGCGGCAGCACCTGCCACCAACTCTGCTTTGCAGCGGCCAGGAAATCCGCAAAATGATAGGCGCCCGCGCCAAGATCTCCGATGCCGAATCGACCGGGCAGACACGTCAGATGCAGGAGAACCCCACTGCTTCGGTCAAAATCCACGCAAAGGATTATAGGGGAGGACGATCGACCCGCACAAGGAGTCTAGCCGCTTGAGACTTTGGGAAACCTCATAGGTTGATGCCATGAATGTCATTGATCCGGGTTATTATTAGGATTGCATAGAAGTCCTGGACTCACGGAGAAACTCCCTTTCCTCCGTTGAGCGGCAACTTCAAAAGATCATTAACCTGGGTTTGCTTTATCGCGCCCTGGGCCAGGAGTGGATGATGAGCCGGACCATCCAGCAAGTCGGAATCATTGCCAAGCCAAAGCTCAAAACGGTGGCTCCCGTCATCCATCAGTTGCAAGACTGGTTTCAGGAGCGGGACATCCAGCTCACTCTGGAACAGGAAACGGCCGCCATCGTCAATCAGCAGGGGTTGGCCAAGTCCGAAGTGCCTAACCACTGCGACTTGATCGTGGTGCTGGGAGGCGACGGCACGCTGTTGTCGGTGGCGCGATTCATGGACACCCGTCGCATTCCGATTTTGGCGGTCAATTTCGGGAGTCTGGGGTTTTTGACCGAAATCACTCTGGAGGAGATGTTCCCGACTCTGGAACTGATCCTGGAAGGCAGAGCCACCGTCCAGCGACGGATGATGATCGATGTGGACGTCATTCGTGGCGGCAAACATTTTGCTGCTTACCGGGCCTTGAATGATGTGGTCCTGACCAAGGCGGTTTTGGCCCGGATCATTGATATTGATGTCAAAATCGACGGCCATTTCGTCGCGACCTATAAAGCCGACGGGTTGATTGTGGGAACCCCCACCGGTTCAACGGCCTATACCCTTTCCGCTGGCGGCCCCATTCTCTATCCTTCCCTGGGCGCAATGCTGGTGACGCCTATTGCTTCGCACACTTTGACCTTTCGTTCGCTGGTTGTGTCCGATTCTTCGACGATTGAAATGAGTCTGAAAGCTACCCAGGAATCGGTTTTCCTGACCGTCGATGGGCAGACGGGTTTGGACTTGCAGGGAGACGATCGAATTCAGGTCAACAAGTCCTCCAGCACGGTCGAACTGATCGAATCTCCTGGCAACAGCTTCTTCGACATCCTGAGACGCAAGCTGAAATGGGGTGAGAGGTAAGGGAGCGGGATAGATCCATCGGCTAAAACCGGGCGCAGATGCGGAACGATATTCAGCTTGGAGGCTCATCTCGTGAAATCGAATCAAGGTTCATTCTTCAGGCAGGTGTATCGCGTCGTTCGAGCGATTCCGCCTGGACGAGTGCTGACCTACGGGCAAATTGCCACCCTCCTCGGGACTCCCCACATGGCCCGGCAAGTGGGTTGGGCCATGCACGGCTGTCCTCCAGGGCTGTCCTGGCACCGGGTAGTGGGGGCGGGAGGGCGCATCTTGACCCATTCTCTCTGCCCGGTGGGAGGGTCTGAGCGACAGCGTCGACTCCTGGAGCAAGAGGGAGTCATCTTCGTAGGTCAGCATGTGGATATGAGGCTCCATCAGTTTGTCCCACCCAAAGAATTCCTCAAAAACAGCCCTCAATCCAAACGTCCCTCATTGCGTTCCACCAATCCCCTCAAACCCGTTCGATGATTCTGCCTTCTTGGACTCAGAGGGCGTCATCAGGGAATTGCCGGCGCGGCCGGGTTGATCTGGCCGATTACAGACCTGTGGTAGGATGGGTTCACGGCTGGCGACGTGGGTGAGTTCGTTGATGGAGTGGGCCATGGGACGGTCCAGTTGGAGACGAAGGATAGCGGGAACCTCTCTGCTCTTGGGCGTCCTTGGCTGCGGGTGCCGGGGGCTAGGGCCGAACGGTGACTCCCTGTTGGTTTACGCGGCCTCGAGCGCGACCGGCGCCATTGAGGAGATCCGAGACCAGTACACCCAGCGAACCGGGCAGGGAATTGAGTTGAACTTTGCCAGTACGGCGACCCTGGCAATGCAAATCAAGAGTGGAGCAGAGGCAGATCTGTTTCTGGCGGCAGATGAGCGTTGGGCCCAAGACCTGGTCTCCGCTCAGGGCCTTGTGGTGAACCGAGTCGACTTGCTAAGCAATCGGCTGGTGGTGATTCTTCCGAAGGAGCAAGCCCGTTCCCTCAAGTCACCTGAGGATTTGTTGAATGCCTCCTTCGAAGCAATCGCCATGGCCAACCCGGACTCCAGGGCGCCGGCAGGCCTTTATGCCCAAGAGGCCCTCACCAGGCTGGGCCTCTGGGAAAGGCTTCGATCCAAGATGGTTTACGGAGAGAACGTCCGGGCGACACTGGTGTACGTGGAGACCCGGAGCGTGGAAGCAGGCATTGTCTATCGAACCGACGCTCTAGCCGACTCAGGGGTTCACCTTGCGCTGGAGATAGCCCCTTCGCTACACCGGCAGATTCGGTATCCGCTGTTGCTGTTGAGTCACGGTTCGCGACGACCCGCTGCTCCCCGTCTTTTTGACTACTTGCAGAGTCCTGAGGCAGCCAGTGTGTTCAAGAAGCATGGCTTCAGACTCCTTCCGAAGACCGAACCGCATTAAGGTTTGAGGATTGCCGCGCCGATTCAACCGAAGAGTTGTCCACCGTCGTCGGAAACGGTCACCATGGAGTTCAATGCCGCCGAATGGTCTGCGATTTACAATAGCCTGATCGTTGGCCTCTGCGTCGTCCTCTTCAGCCTGCCGCTGGGAGTGTGCTTGGGGTATGTGCTGGCAAGACGCCAGTTTTCGGGGAAGTGGTTGGTCGAGGTGATGGTCAACCTGACTTTGGTCGTTCCGCCAGTGGTGACCGGCTACTTGCTGCTGCAGGTTTTCAAGCCGGGAGCCCTGCTTGGGCGGTTCTTGCGCCAGACGCTGGACCTCAAGGTGGCTTTTGAGTTTCCAGGATTGGTGATCGCAGCGGCCGTGATGAGCTTTCCCCTGATGGTTCGAGCCATCCGGCTCGGCTTTCAGTCGGTGGACCCACAGCTCGAGACCGCAGCCAGAACCCTGGGTGCAGGATGGTGGACAACCTTTTTTACGGTCAGCTTGCCCTTGGCCCGCAATGGTGTCATTGCCGGGTGTGTTTTAGCCTTCGCACGAAGCCTGGGGGAGTTCGGAGCAACCGTCATGCTAGCCAGCCAGAGAGAGAACAACCGAACCATTCCGCTGTTGATTTACACCTTGAAGGATCGTCCCGACGGGCTGCCTCAGATTGGGTCATTGGTGGTTGTCTCGCTGCTTCTGGCCACTGCAGCACTGGTAGCGAGTGAATATTTGGAGCGCAGGGGGTTGCAACGTGAGGCGTCTTAACTTCAAGTGTCGGCACCGATTCGCGAGTGGATTCGAGATCGACCTGGCTTTTGAGACCACAGATCTCGTGACCTCCCTGTTCGGCCCCTCGGGGAGCGGGAAGACCAGCGTTCTTGGCATGATTGCTGGTTTGCTCCGACCGGACGTTGGCCAGATTCGACTGGGTTCACGCTGGCTCGATGATACCGTCGCTGGGATCCACCTGCCTCCGGAGCATCGGCACATCGGCATGGTATTCCAGGACCATTGGCTCTTCCCTCACATGAGCGTCGAGGCCAACCTGCGCTATGGTCAGAAGCGTCAACGGACGGGTCGGCCCATTCACTTCAAGAGGGTAGTTGAGGTGCTGGAACTCGGCGACCTGTTGCACCGCCATCCTAAGAACTTGTCGGGTGGTGAGCGGCAACGGGTGGCTTTAGGTCGGGCGCTCCTGAGCAACCCGGAACTGCTTCTGATGGATGAACCCTTGGCTGCTCTGGACGAAGCCCTGAAACTTCGAATACTGGCCTATCTGGAACGGGTCGTGGGTGAATGGAGCATCCCGACCTTGTTTGTCAGCCACGGCCAGGCTGAGGTGCGCCGTTTCGCACATCGGGTGATTGTCATGCAAAGGGGGAGGGTTGTGGCTGAGGGCAGGCCGGACGAGGCACTGGGACAGCCGACTCCTTTGGGATGGACCAACTCGGCCGGGCCAGTCAACCTGATCAGAGTTCAGGAGGCCAGTCTTCGCAACGACCAATGGATCGGTCGCTTGGGGGAACAGGAGCTCAAACTCCCGAAATTGAGCAGAACGCCCTCCGGTCCCATCTTTGTCCAGTTTCGGCCTGCGGATGTGACACTGAGTCTTGAGGATGTCCAGGGTCTCAGCACTCGAAATCATGTTCGGGGGGTTGTAAGCCAGCTGGTGGAACTGGCGGGAGGATTTTTTGTGGCGGTGGATGTCGGGCAGATCTTATGGGCTGAAGTGACTCCGGCCGCAGTGCGAGAACTCAGGCTCCAACCGGGATCAACAGTGACTTGTCTGGTCAAGACCCGCAGCCTTTACCTGGTTGGATAGAGGGTGCTCGATTTGGGAGACGAGCGCACCCATCCCTCAAGACCGGCCTCGTCCGAATCCAGCAACTCGTCGCTTCTTCTCAACTCCAGCGGCTCCTGATTTTCGATAGCTTCGGCCAGGGAGACTGTCTTTGACAAGAAATTTAACCCGATGCTATTTTGGCTACGGAAACGCCGGCCCGTTCCAAGGAGTTGCCTGATTAGCAAGAGTCCTTCCCCTGCACACTGGCTTCGCCTGAGGGCAGAGTACTTGGTTGCCCTGGTCCTTCTTAGATTTTTCGGCGCTCTACCCCGGCGGGTTTCCCTGCTTTTCGCCCGCGGGCTTGCCGCCGTTGCTTATCGCACCATGGGCCACCTCCGACGCGTCGCCACCAGGAACTTGAACCTGGCTTTCCCCCACTGGGCCTCCAAGCAGATCCACGAGGTGGTCCAAGGAGTTTTCCGAAACTTTGGGAGACTGTTGGCCGAGTTCGCACTGCTGCCCAAGCTGGATCGGAACACTATCTCCGACGTGGTGGTTTATGAAGGCTTCGACAATTTTGCCGAGTCTCTTCGGCGAGGCAATGGCACCCTGTTCTTAACGGCGCACTTCGGCGCTTGGGAGCTGTGTCCCTTTGCCCACGCCCTTTATGGTTACCCCTTAAAATTTGTGGTGCGACCTATCGACAATCCTTACCTCGATCGGCTGATCAACTCCTATCGAACCGCCTCCGGCAATCAGATCATTCAGAAAAAAAACTCGTTGAAGGAAATGCTCAAGGCCCTCAAGCAAAAGGAGGGTGTCGGCATACTCATCGACCAGAACACGACCCGAGACGCCGGAGTCTTTGTGGATTTCTTCGGCCTCCCGGCCTGTACGACAACAGTTCTAGCCGCCTTGGCCCTGAGGACAGGGGCCACCGTCGTTCCGGGAGTGCTCATTTGGGACAGTGCCCAGCAGAAACACCGATTACATTTTGAGCCGCCGGTTGAGATCGTTCAGACGGGCGACTCGCGAGCCGACATCAGGGAGAATACCGCTCGCTTCAACAAAATCCTGGAAGGCTTGGTCAGGCAATACCCCGATCAATGGCTTTGGGTCCACCGCCGATGGAAGACCCGGCCGCCCGGGGAATGGTCGCCGTACTGAACGGTGATACGAAACAGAGCGAGGGTTGGATTGCCGTTCTGGTTCGAATCGTTTTCGGAACTTGTTTCTGCAAGACGCCCTTGAGGGTCGGCTGACAGAGTGACCCTGCAACCCGGCTTTCTCATGATGGCAAAGTATTGGCGTTCGAACTTGGAGTGTTCTGGCCGGGTAGGCGAATTGGCTTGCAGCCGCTCCGCTCCTTGGACTCTTTCATGGAACCAGACTCGCAAAGCCTGGGACAACCGATCCTGGTAGTGGCCGGTGAGGCCTCCGGAGACATGTATGCCGCTGATCTGGTCCGGGCTTTGCGTGTCAGGGTGGCTGATTCGGGATCGAGCTTTTTCGGTTGTGGGGGCGCAGCCATGCGTCAGGCAGGTGTTGAAATTTTAGTAGACAACCGGCAACTGAGCGTGTTGGGACCCTTCGAAGCCATTTCCCACTTAACGAAGTTTTTCGCCGCCCTTCGCCGGCTTGTGATCGCTTCGAAGCAAAAGAAAGCCAAGTGGGCGGTTCTGGTTGACTTCCCTGACTTCAACATCCCTTTAGCCAAGCGACTCAAGCAACAGGGTGTGCGCGTCGCCTATTTCGTTAGCCCCCAGCTTTGGGCGTGGCGGAAGCGCCGAGTTTACCGTCTTCGCCAATGGGTGGATAGAATGATCGTCATTCTGCCCTTTGAAAAAGCGTTTTACGCCCGGCATGGAATGCAGGTGGAGTATGTGGGGCATCCCCTGGTGGACAGGGTGAAGCCTTCTTGCTCGCGCTCCCTTTTTTTTCGCTTGCATCGACTGGAGGAGGCGCGCTTGACGGTCAGTCTGCTTCCCGGGAGTCGAACCAAGGAAATCAGGTTCAATTTGCCGACAATGCTCCGCACAGCGCAGAGACTCCAGTGGGAACAACCGGCTCAGTTTCTCCTTCCCCTTGCCTCGCCCCTGCAGGGCAAGCTGGTCCATGAGTTGAGCCGAAGTGAAGCTCCGGGGCTCTCTATCGCCGTCGTCGAGAACGATACCTACAATTGCGTGGCCCATTCCGATTTGGCGGTGGTTTCCAGTGGGACGGCGACGTTGGAGGCTGCCTTGCTGGGGACTCCGCTGATTGCGGTGTTCCGAATTTCGATTCCGAGCTGGATTGTAGGCCAATATCTGATCGACGTGCCTTACTACAGTTTGGTCAATTTGATTGCCGACCGAGAGGTTATTCCCGAACTCTACCAACAGGACTTTACCGACGACAGGCTTTATGTGGAGATCCGGAGATTTCTCACGGAATCCGACCGGTCGGAGCGTGTTAAAATGAGGTTGGCTGGGGTCCGAGAAAAGCTGGGACCGGGAGGAGCCATCTCGAAGGCTGCCGAGCACATTGGCTCCTGGATAGAATCGTGACCGGAACGGATCTGCACTGCCGCTGTTGCTGTCCACCAGGTCGCCGGGGTCTTGATTTTCTCAATCATCACTTGAAATTTTCTCATCCGCTCGGACAACAGGGCCCTGCTTGGTTTAATCCTAAACGTTGGTAAAAGTTGACGTGATCTCGAAGCTCTGGAGATGAACTGATGTCAAGATTTCTCAATGGGTCTTGCTCCTTCGGTTGGATCTTTCTGATGATACTGCTCTTTGGCTGGTCACCTGCGTCGGCTCAGGAGTTGAGCCAAGGACTGTCCATTGATGTCGAAGAATATGACATCGCAGCCCAACTACTGCCGTCGAGCCAGGAGCTTCAGGCCATAGCCACTGTTAAGTTCAAGGCCAGCCAGGCGCGGTTGAGTCAAGTGTTCCTGGATTTCAACGGAAATCTGACTGTGAACCGAGTCTACTTCGCGGCCACGCCGCCGGCTTCCGGCAGCCTTTCGAAAGCTCCAAGCCGAAGGGTCGTTGCCTCCCGTGAAGGAGAGGTTCCTTATCTGGCGCGAAGAGGGCCTGGCTCAAAGTCCTCTCCAGCCGATGGACCTCGGGCTCGAACCCCGGTCACTCAAGATCAGAATTTGCTCGATTTTCAGCAGGAACGGGACCAACACCTCTTGGAGGTGAGTTTCCGCCGTTCGCTCGAGTTGGGGGAGGCCGCGTCCTTGGTGATTGAATACGGCGGCGGGCTTTCCTCCGAAGAGGATTCTCCCCTGTACGGCGTCACCACTGCCCGTTTGAGCCGTGACCTGTGTTACCTGCTGGCCGTGAGTCGATGGTTTCCCATGAATGGATATCAGCAGGACCGGGCCCAATCCATCTTTCGTCTCACCGTTCCGTGGGGCTATCTGATTGCGATGGACGGGGAGATCGTCTCCCGGGAGCGGCAGGGTGAGAGCGAGACCTTCACCATTGTGAATCAACAGCCGGGTTTCCCCGGCTCGCTGGCGGCTGCGGTCTTTAACGAGATTGCGGTAAAGGCAGGTCAGGTCGAGATCCTATACTACGTTATGGACCACAAGCGGGATTACCTGGATGTTCATACCCAATTGATCACTGAGTTGTTGGATCTCTACTCCGGCAAGTTTTCGCCCTATCCCTCGCGTACCTTCAAGGTGGCGGTGATTGACGATGACTCCTTGTTGGGTATTGCCTCGCCGGGCATTCAGTTCCTGGCGGACCGAGCTTTCGGCCCCGAGCCGAATATCAACCTTCTGGCCAAGGAGATTGCCTATCAATGGTGGGGGTACTTGATTTCCCCCAAGACAGAGCGTGATCTGTGGTTGAAAGAGGGCTTTGCCACTTACTCGGCGCTACTCTATCAGGAGAAAATCTCCAGCCAGGCGGATTTTGCCCGGCAACTCAAGGATGTCGCCGTGGCGGCGCTGCTCTACGAAGATCAATCATCGATACTCAACGCCTATCAACTGGATCTTTACTCGCCCGAGTACAACTCCGTGCTCAAGAACAAAGGGGCCTACGTGCTGCATATGCTTCGAGGGGTGATTGGCGACGAGAAGCTGTCTGACCTGCTCAAGCGATATATCTACGACTTCGGTTACAAGACAGCCTCCATTGGGGACTTCAAGGCCCTTGCCGAGAAGATTTCGGAAAAGGACCTGGGGTACTTTTTTTCGCAGTGGATTGAACAGACGGGGGTGCCCGAATTCGAGTACGAGTTCACGACACTGCGGATCAAGGACGGTTTCCGAGTTGATGGAGTCGTCAGACAGGATTTGGATCTTTTCAAAATGCCGATGCAGATTCTGGTGGAGACCGAGGGGGAACCCGAGACGAAGCAAATCGAGGTCATGGGGCCGGAATCGAGCTTTTCGGTCAGGACCTTCGGGAAACCGCTCAAGGCAATCATCGATCCCAATCACCGGATTCTTCGGATCTCCGATGAGATTCGGCTGGCCACCCTCATTGCCAAAGGAGATGAACTCAGACGAATGGGTGAGCCGACTGAGGCCGTGACGCAATATCAAAAGGCGATCGAATTGAAGAAGCGGAGTTCGCTGGCCTTCTACCGCGTGGGCGAAGTGTTCCTCGAACAGCGCAGCACTCAATCCGCCGCCAACTCTTTCCGGGAGGCCCTGAACGGTGATCTCGACCCGCAGTGGATTGAAGTGTGGTGCCACATCAATCTGGGCAAGATCTTCGATATGGCGGGTCAGCGCGAACGGGCGCTCAACGAGTACCAGAAAGCTTTGGACACCAACGACAATACCCAGGGCGCCCAGGAAATTGCGCAGAAGCATATTGAGGAACCTTACAGGTATCAGGGGCCGCAAGTACTGATCCGATAGAGCCGGCGCGGGCATGGGGGGGGGCGTGATGGCAGAGGCAGAAAGATCCCTGGTCTGTGGGATCGACGCTCCGACGGCCCGCGATTTCAAGATCCCGATCTCCTTCTGCAGTTCCCGCGCTGAACCGAAGTGTTGTTGATTGGCCCGCTGGCGTTCGATTCCCTGGCCAGTGCGGAGCCCCCTGCTCATCCCCCTCGGTGTTTATTCTTCCAAGAACCCGGCTTCCCAACCGGTTGCTGGGTTTCGATGAACGAACCCACCTTCCTGAAGTCCCGACGGGACAGACAGGCTTGGGCGGGTGACTGCCACCGATGCTCAGAAACAATCGCTGTTGAGCACGACTCTTGACCGTGCTTGTCCCGTGGGAATCGATGGGACACTGTGCTATGATCTGAGCATTTTTTGCAGCCCTCCTCTTGACGGGAATCCCAATGCCGAAACCTTTGGAGAGAAGGCGTCAGAATGTTTCAGCCGAGAGTTCAACCCGGCTGCGATCGGCCTTGCGGCTGAAGAACCAGGAAGTCGATATACTCCACCAGATCAGCCAGGCAATCAGTGGAAACTTGAACCTGGAAGATGTCTTACATGAAATCATCGATCTGGTGACGCATGTGACCAAGGGCGACTCCTGTCTTCTGTACCTGCTGGACCGTACCCAGGAAGAATTGGTGCTGCGGGCCTCCAAGAATCGACACCCAAAGATCATTGGTCGAATCAAGGTGAAGTTGGGGGAAGGGATTACCGGTTGGGTGGCTAAAGAGCGACAGCCGGTCGTCATTCCCAAAGACGCCAGCAACGACTCCCGCTTCAAACTGTTTCACAACCTCCCGGAAGATCGATATCAGGCCTTTCTCTCGGTGCCGGTCATTACCAAAAACGAAATGATCGGTGTCATCAATGTTCAGCACCGCCGCCCCCATCGCCACACCGCCAGCGAAAAGACTTTGTTGGTGACCATCGCCAACCAGGTCGGTGCTGCCATTGAAAATGCCCGACTCTATGAGGAGGCCCGGCAGAAAGCTGTTCAGTTGGAAACACTCTCCAATGTCAGCCGGACCATCACCTCACACCATTTCCTGGACGAGATGCTCCAGCTCATCGTCGCAATGATGGCGGAGACCATGCACTCTCCCCTCTGCTCCATCATGTTGCTGGACGACGAGGGCAAGGAGCTGGAAATCAAAGCCACCCAGAGCCTCAGTCAAGCCTATTCCTCCAAGCCCAATATTCAAGTCCATCGAAGCCTGTTGGGCCGGGTGGTGAAGGGACGAAAGCCCTTGGTCATCCGCGATGTGACCCAGGAGAAAGGATATACCTATCCCGAATTGGCTCGCCAGGAAGGACTCAGATCCCTGGTATCCGTCCCGCTGATGATCAAAGATCTGGTGATCGGCGTGTTCAACCTCTATAGCTCTCAGGAACGGGACTTCTCCCGCGAGGAAATGCAGCTATTGACCTCAGTGGCCAACCAGGCCGCCGTAGCCATCCAGAACGCCAAGCTCATGAGTGAGACCATCGCCATGAGAGAGGCGCTGGAAACCAGGAAAATTGTTGAGCGCGCCAAAGGGATCCTGCTGAAGGAAGAACGCATCGCCGAGGCCGAGGCCTACCGCCGGATCCAACAAAAGAGCATGAAGCTTCGCAAGTCGATGCGGGAAATATCGGAAGCCATCATTCTGGCGGCCGAGGTTAAAGGGTGAAGCTGGAAAAGTCCAAGTTGATGCGAGTCTTTTGTCGCCCTCTCCCTCCTTTCATTGATAGATCAGAAATGATCCTTCGAGACCTCTGCATAACCGTCATTCCGGCGAAAGCCGGAATCCAGGAACGGTGAGTTTTCAGTAGGATAGCGATAGCGCATTGCCGAATTTCGCCGCACCCGAGGAGTTATGCAGAGGTCTCCCTTCCATGGTCTTGGTGGGCGACTCCGACGCCCGCCGATGATTGTCTGTCAGAGGTCGTAAGACGTTGAGCACCACCCATTCCCCTCTTGGGAGGGGAGTAGCTTCCGTGTTTTTTGTCAACTGAAAAAATGAGTTTTTCACCTGTTTGGGGGGACTTCATCTTGCGGCGGCCCCGGCCCCCAAGCTGGGGGGCAGCGCGCTGAGAGAAGGCCTCGGCGCTGGCGTTCCTGCCGTTGCCGGTGCGACGGGTGGCTCGAGCTGGAAGAGGCGGTCCTCCCGCAGCAGGGTGTTGACAAGCACAATCCATTTCCTCATCACGGCCACCAAAGCGACCTTGTAGGGCTTGCCTTGGTCACGCAGCCGCTGGTAGAAGTTCCCCATCTGAGGATAGCAGCGCACTGCAGCGGCAGCGGCCATGAACAGCAGGTGTCGGGGATGCTGGCGTCCGCCCTGCCGGCGCCCGCTGTCGTCGGCGAAGGGAGCCAAGCCGATCAAGGCGGCCGCTTGGCGGGGTTGCCGGTGGCCGAGTTCGGGCATGTCGGCGCACAGACTGGCGGCGTTGCCGGGGCCGAAGCCCGGGATCGATGGGATGATCTTGGCTCACCGCGCCAAGGCCGGATCGGCTCCGATGCAGTCCACGATCAAGGCTTCGAGGGCCTCCAGACGACGGTCGAGGGCCTGGCAGATCAGACCTGCCTGGTGGCTTCAGCGCACTCCAACTCGTCGTTCAGTCTTTGGAGGGCGGCCCGGTGCTGCACCAACTTGCGCCTCAAGGCCAACAAGTCTCGGAGCTTAAGCAAGTTCCCCGGTTGGGGAGGTGTGGCCCTGAGACCCGTCAAGCGCCCGAACCGCGCCAGCAGGGCCGCGTCAACCCGATCGGTCTTGGCCCGTTTGCCGATCGCTTCGGCGAAGCGCCGCGAGCGGAGCGGGTTGACCCGCACGACCTCCAAGCCAGCTTGATGCAGGTCTTGGTGCAACCGGCGGTGGTAGCGCCCGGTGGGTTCCAGCACCACGCCTTCGACGCCGTGCTTCAGCAGCCAGTGGAGTAGGCGGTGGCGGCCGCCCGGATCGTTGTCGAAGCGGCGGCTCTCCCCGCTCGGATTCAGGTGGGCATCCAGATGGAACTTGCCGATATCGACACCAGCGACTATAGTTGAGGCAGTCATCTCTGCTTCTCCTTTCCTTTGCGATACCGGTCTGGCGCCCACGCTTCCGTCCAGGACGCGCAGGGATGACGGCGACGGGGCGACCTGGCTAATCCTCGGTTCTGAAAACCCGGGGTGGGTACGGTCCGACCCGTCGCCCCCGCCGGCCTCCCCGTGCTGTGGGGGAGGGATCCGATTCCCCTGCTGCCACAGTGGGTTCTACTGGGGGTGGCCGGGGAAGAGGAGTTCCCGGATTTTAGCTGGGATTCGCTCTCCGCTACACTCCCTAACATAAAAGGGGTGGGTATCTTGCGATTGCCTATAGATGCCAGATGCCGCAAGGCGTTGAGCACTTGGTTGGGGTCAGAAACTTATGCCCGAGCGATCGCCTATCTGATGCCGCAAGGCGTTGAGCACCAACGGAAGAGGCTAAAGACACCATTCCAGCCGCCACCCATCCGGTGACCACATTTTTTCAATGCATTTTTGGCGTTTGACCGCCCTGTAGAGCAACTCCGAATTTTCCCTTGAACGTCAACGAAGGCTGTGCTAATTTTGTTCAATGTTGGTAGGGGTAGTGAAAAGGTTAAGGTTAAGAAGAGAGAAAATCTTAAGAAATGCACAGTGATGAAGCATTGAGGTCTCAGGAGGACGCAATGCCCTATGTTGATCTGGCTTTTCGCCTGAAGGGATCAACCGTTCCCGTTGATCATGGCTATGCCTTGTATGCCGCTCTGAGTCGGATTCTTCCAGAAATCCACGCGGCAAACGATGTTGGCGTTCAACCCATTCGCGGGATCTATAGCGGAAACGGGAGGCTCCACTTGTCCGACTCATCTCGTTTGGTCATCCGCTTGCCAGATGAGGAGATCCGGTCCTACCTGAAGCTGGCCGGGAAAAGGTTGGAAGTGGACGAACACCCTCTCAGCGTTGGAGTGCCGGAAGTCCGAGCGCTCCTGCCGGTCGTCAGTCTCCGCTCCCGGCTGGTTACCATTAAAGGATTTTTGGAGCAAGGGCTTTTTGTGGAAGCCGCCAAGCGACAACTGCAACAGCTTAACATCCACAGACAGGCTTACATCGGCGAACGCCGCACATTTTGCATTAAAGGCAAGCAAGTCGTCGGGTTTGAAATGTTCGTCACCCAACTCGCAGCCGAGGAATCCCTGACACTTCAAGAGCATGGCCTTGGCGGACGGCGAAAGATGGGCTGTGGGGTGTTCGTGCCCTGGAGAGGATAGCTGATGGACGAAATTATCTTGGCAAAAAGTCCCATTCCGGGTAGGCGCCCTAAAACACTCCTGGAACATACCAAGGATATTATGACATCCGTAGAGTTGCTTTACGGCACTGCCAACGCCCCCACACGTCTCGGACGGGAATGGCTACGCTTTTTTCGCCTGAAAAATGAAGACTATGAAAGTTTTTTGATAAATACGTTGGCAGCCGCAGCCTGCCATGATCTTGGCAAAGCGAATGATGGATTCCAAAGAGCTGTTACACGAAATGGAGACCAAAGCATTCGACACGAACATCTGAGTGGTCTTTTGCTGAGTTTGCCGGATTTCAAAGAGTGGCTTAGTCACAATCCTCTGCTCGACTTCGATGTCGTACTATCCAGCGTTATCTCTCACCACCTCAAGGTTGATCCAGAACGATGGGGACAACCGCTAGGGATGAGCAATTCATTCCGCGTTCTCGCAGATAAAAAGGGCTTTACAGATCTGCTTGACGTTATTGGTGAGACGTTTAGTCTGCCAGTCCCCTTCCGACCTAATATTCATCTTGTCTGGAGCTTCCAGATGACTAATTTCTCGGTCCTCCTTGAGTCCGCAAAACACTCAGCGTATCGCTTCGGCAGGGCAATACGTAAAGCTCCCCAGCGGCTTTCATTTCTGTGTAGCGTAAAGGCAGCCATCCTCGCTGCGGACTCGGCAGGGTCAGGGATAGTCCGGGCAGGTCATGATCTTGAAAAGTGGTTAAAAACTTCATTTGGGACCCCTCTTTCTGCTCACGACATCCATGACAAAGTTATTCTGCCCCGCATTCAGTATATCAAGCGGAAGACAAGGAGTGTTTTTGAGGTTCAAGATTTTCAGAAGCAGGCGAGCACCCTTGGCAAGCGTGCCCTGTTGCTCGCTCCATGCGGAAGCGGAAAAACTCTGGCAGCTTGGTATTGGATTGCGTCACGCTTAGAAAAAAGGCCAGCCGCTCGCGTGCTTTTTCTTTATCCAACACGTGCTACCGCAACGGAAGGCTTTCGGGACTATGTGGCCTGGGCTCCAAAAGAAGATGCGATGCTGGCTCATGGAACAGCAGCCTTTGACCTGGAAGAAATGTTCGAAAATCCGAACGACACCCGAACAAAGAAGGATTTCACTACAGAGCAGCGTCTCTACGCGCTAGGATTCTGGCAAAAACGTCTTTTCAGTGCGACAGCGGACCAATTTTTAGCCTTCATGCAAAACCAATACGGCCCATTGTGCTTACTGCCTTTGCTTGTCGATAGCGTCGTTGTAGTGGATGAAATCCATAGTTTTGACAAAGTGATGTTTTCTTCATTCACGAAGTTCCTAAAGCAATTTGAGGTTCCCGTGCTGTGCATGACTGCCACACTTTCAGCAGAGCGGCGGCGCACATTAACGGACGAATGCGGCTTACAACTCTTCCCAAAAACACTGGACGGCCTCAATGACTTGAGAGAGAAGGCGCAGCACCACCGCTACCGTCTTCATGCTGTTTCCTGTGAGGGCGCGCAGAAAAAAGCCCAACAGGCTCTTCGGGAAAAGAAGAAAGTCTTGTGGGTCACGAACCAAGTGAGAAAATGCCAGGAGATAGCGATTTCGATGAGCCAACAGTTCGGTCCTGAGACAGTCCGGTGCTACCATAGCCGCTTCAAGCTTGCTGACCGACGGACACGACATAATTCTGTCGTCAGTTCCTTTCAGACGGGCTCTGGCCCCCTTCTCGCAATCACAACCCAAGTCTGTGAAATGAGTCTTGACCTTGATGCTGCCGTTTTAATTACCGAACACGCCCCGATTACCGCTCTCATTCAGCGGATGGGACGCTGTAATCGGGGAGGGAAGCTGGGGGACGGCAAACTTGGGGAAGTGTATGTATACCCACCGACAGACAACCTCCCCTACAAACCACAGGAGATGAGAGATGCCCGGCCCTTTTGTGAACGCGCTTGATGAAACAGTTTTCTCGCAATCGGATTTGGAAGCGACGATGGAAAAGTACCAGCCCGTCCAGCGTGAACCCGAACGGTTCAGCAGTTTTGTAGAAAGTGGCTGCTACGCTATGAGCTATCCCTATCGGGAAGGAGAGGAATTCACGGTTCCAGCCGTTCTTGACAGCGATATCGAGGCGTGGCTTTCAGCCGTAAAACACAAACGGCCGGCAGATGGATTTATCGTGCCGGTTCCACGACAATTCGGCGTGCCAAATTTCTCTTTGGGGAAGTTTCTGAAGGAAGCGCCCTCCGTTTACTACCACCCTATCTATGGGTTCCTTGACCAGCGGATAGAGGAGGAGGACTGAAGCAGTGGTAAATGCGCCTCAAGCAACAGAGATTATCCTGTCCTACAGCCTCTTTGATCTCCCAAGCGCTCAGCACAAGGCTGGCTTGGCCGGTCTGCTTCTTTTGATCGATTCGCTTCGGCAACGCGGGGGTGCTCCATTACCCGACGTAAGCCATCTCTCGGCAACCAGTGTAAAATTGACGTTTACTCGGGATTCTCTGCAAACCATTTTCGACGATCTGTACGACGCGGCACAAGTAGAACGAGGTTATAAATCTAAATGGAGTGGGAAAGCACCGAATCGGGTAGAGATTGAGGAGAATCGAGACGAAAAAAGCGGGAAAGTGAAGAAGCAGAAGACGTACATCTACGATGTAGTCGAACCAAAGGCTTCATTTCTGGAGCATCACTACCCCGGGGAGGAAAAGGGCTGGCTCAAACTCTGGCGTGACATGCTTTGGTCGACTCTTAGAGCGCGACCCACTACGCGCAAGGTATATGAACAACGTGTTGCTGCCCACCCGTGTAAAGAAGCAATGTCAACATGGAAGGCGTTAAGCAAATCCGTCTGGAAAGTCGATACAATTCCGGGTTCTCTCTTTGTCGGTGCTCAAGCGTCCAACGCCGAGAAGGTCCCATTTAAGGGAGTCGTCGATCAGAATCTTCTGCTCCACTTTTGGCCTCTCACTCTCCAGATTTTTGTCCCGGAAACTATTGATAGAGAGGGCGACAAAAAACTTAAAGAACAAGCGTATATCCTTGCTATCCCGGAGATAAGCAACTTGGAAGAATTCTGTGATATTTTCCCTTCCTCATTGGCTCAGCTTAATCCTAAATTGCGAGGCTACCGTCCTGAAGACTCGATAATCACTATCCCAGAGGAAGGTGGGCTGGAGTTCCTTCGCCATCTGTCACTTATTGCGCAGCAAAGGATAGAAAGCGGGGAAGTCAAATACAGTGTAAGCGCGATTGAACTCTTCTCTTTGCAGAAACAAGGGAATAACGTCAAGACTCATACGGCCGATAAAATCATTCCTCGACATGGCCTGCTAAGTCGGTACGAAAGCATCCGGCGGTCAAGCCGGAACCCATTGTTTAAATCGCGATTGTTGCTGAACCTCCTGCGAGAGCTTGATTGGAATGAAGGGTTTCTTGGGTTGTTCTCGGAGTATCCAGCCGAGTTTTTCGTTCGTATAGAAAAAACACCGAAGGGATTCGCTCTCTTCTCGTTCGACATTCGTAAGAAGTTCGAAGCCCTCGCGGATGAATTCAATCGTTTACAGGAGGCTTATGCTATGGCGGAGGATACAGTCCCTAAACCTCAATCCTTAGAAAAGCACATCTACGGCATGATTGGCTCGTATGTTAGGCAAAAGACTGAGGCTAGGTCAAAGATCAAATGGAGTGACTTTAAAGACAAGAGAACACAAGATGGGAAAATACCAATCCCGCCCGCATACATAGAGGCAAGGCAAAAGGTTTGTATGGATGCCTTCCTTGCAATGCGCTCCCGTCGGGACCAGGAATTCATTGAGTACTTTGCCGGAACTATCTGCTCGGTTCCACAGTTTCTTCCTTCAGACGATTACGTCTTCGTCTCACAGACTCTCCTTGGAGAGGGCGGGTGGGAAAAAGTGAAAACGTTGTCGATGTTGGCTCTTTCCGCGCATTCTTAAACAACATATTTCCGAGGAGGACAACCATGAATCTATTTGCCACTGTTCTGACGTATACCGCACCATCAGCCAATTACCGGGGGGAGAGTGAGCAAAACCGAACCGTCATTCAAAAGATCACAGACGGAAGATTTGAATATCCAGTTATTTCCCCGGAGGCGATGCGTAACGCACTTCGGGAAATCCTGGCCGGTTATGGTCTTCCCTGTAACCGCTCGCGACTGCATGACGAGGAGCAGTTAGCAGTCAGGTTCTCTGAGTATCCCAATCCCGAAAAGTACGTAGATGACTTCTTTTTTGGCTATCTTGTCGCTGCGAACCCCACTGAGCGTAAGGAAATCCTCAAAAAGTTGGAGGAGGAGGGTAGACAGGATGCTTTCCAATTCAAGCGAGATTCAATCATCCGTATGAATCTTGCCAAAGGATTGGAACCTTACCGGCACGATTCACTTTTTACTCAGTCACCCAAAAATAGCGATGATAGTCCATGGAAGAATGCCGACGACTCAGCTCTCCTGCACCGTGAAACGGTACAAACCGCTTTCCAGTATCCTTTTGCTTTGAACCTCAACCAGTGCAAATCTGTAACGTTTAAGAGGACTACTGGAGAGAGCGAAGAAGTAAAAGGTCTCAAGTATTTGCTTAAGGCCATTGGCGAGCTCAGTGGCGTCTCAGGCAATCACGCGCGGAGCTATTACGAGATGGCCCCCGGCGAGCATTGTTATTCGGCTAAGCGAATCACTGGTTGCCGGTTACAACACCTACGGTTTTACAAAGGAAGGCAATTTTCCAGAAGTCATCGAGGGAATCTATAAGGATGACTATTCTGGTGGAGAGTTCTTCATCGGAGGAAAGATCGTTAAAGACATGACAGAAGCTAACGCCAAACCTCTTGAGGACAAAGGCGTCACTCTGGATAGAAGCGCCCAACGGCTCATCTCTACCGTCACGGAGAAGATATTAGACGAAGGAGCCCAACAATGATGTGTTTGTACGTCCAAGCACCTTTTGCGGTCTTCCGAACATTCACCGCTGGATCTTTCCGGCTAACAGCAGGATTCATCACTCCCTCGGCGGCGTATGGGCTGTTACTTAATATTGCGGGTATTGAGTCCAGACTTGATGACGCCACACAGCCAATGACCGTAACGCGGGAGGACCTCCCTAGCGCAAAAATTGCGCTAGGCGCGTTGAGTTTTCCTCAGGTGCATAGCCTGTATCAACAAGCGCATAACTACCCGGTTGGAAAAGACGCCGGGGCTAAATACGCCCCGCTTACCAAAGGCTCGAAATACAACATAACCCCTGTGCGACGGGAGTTTTTAAGCGATATACGTGCTTATATCTGCCTCGAAGACAACTCTGACCTGATGGACAGGATAAGAGATGGCCTGATGGGGAAATACAATGTCGGGCGTTATGGCATTCCTTTCCTTGGCGATAACAATTTTTTAATTGATATCTTGCGCGAAGAAACAGACCGGCAGCCAGCGTACTGGTACGAAAAGACTGCTGAACATGATTCTGGTAACCCGCGTCCGCGAACAACCCATCTCACAATCACAATTGATCGTTGGAACATGGCGAATACAACGAGTGCCTTATTCTTCCCTTGTCCCGAGCAAAGACGAGATATCCCTGAAAATGCTTGGGTAACGATGCCAGTTAAACGCTTCTGAATGGACTGCTACCATAGGATACCCACTATCCACGTCACAACCTTAACTGAGATGCCATCAGGCAAGCGTCACCTACAGTCCGCCCCTCAACTAGGGTGCGAACATGTCTCCCAGGACAGCCAAGGGGGGCCTCATGAGCGGCAGTATTGCTGATCCTTCCCAATCGCCGCATCAGACAGGTTTTGTCAATCGTACGGATTTGATCCAAAACGATTTGGCCGCTTTTTCTCTGGAACCAAACGGAAACGCGGATAGGATGCGGGCGTTCTTTCGTCGTCATCGGGGCTACGATAACGGTGCGGATATGCCGGTTCAGCTCATCGGGCGATATCATGACGCACGGGCGCGTTTTCTGGGTTTTGCGCCCTTCGGCAGGACCAAGCCGAACCAAGTGGACCGCGAAGCAGTCAACTACCATTCCCACTCCGTTGTATCTCCCTCTGCGGCCGGTAGAGACTTCACATCGACAAGGGCATCGTCTTTGTGTTCATGCATCCGGCGAAAGGCTTTATCCCAGCTGCTCCGGGGCCGTGTGACCGGGCGAACGACCAGATAGTCGTGTCGAAATTCCAGTTCGACTTCGTAATCACTCCAGTGTACGGCCCATGTCAACCAATTTGACTGCTGAACCCACCATCCGCGTCATGGCTCTTCATGCCTTGGCTTACTGCGAGCGGCTTTTCTATTTGGAAGAGGTTGAAGAGATTCGCATCGCCGATGCGGCTGTATACGCCGGGCGTCGCCTCCATGAAGAGCTGACGTCTGATGAAGGCGAGAGGGTCAGTCTGACCCTGGAGAACGAGACGCTCGGCATTCGCGGAAAGGTTGATTGCCTGCGCCGTCGGGATGGTCGACTCATTCCCTACGAGCACAAACGCGGCCGTTCGGCCAAAGGTGACGATGGGCCGCGGGCCTGGCCGAGCGATCGGCTCCAGGTTTGCGCGTATACCCTTCTCTTGGAAGATCACACCGGCGCTTCTATCGAAGAAGCGCGGATTCGTTATCACGCCACGAATACAACTGTCCGGGTCCCTGTGGATGAAAAAGCGCGCGAAGATGTGCTCAAGGCTGTAGCTCGTGCCCGAGAACTCAGTTAGTCGGTTGAACGCCCCCCTGTGGCTGAAAATGATCGGCTGTGTCTGCGCTGCTCTCTGGCTCCGGTCTGTCTGCCCGAGGAAGAACGTCTGGCAAAAGACGAGAAATGGGAACCGGTCCGGCTGTTCCCACAAGATCGTGAACGCCGGACCATCCATGTCACCACGCATGGATCCCGGATTGGTAAGTCCGGAGAAACGCTGACGGTCACGGATACGGCCGGGCAGAAGCAGGTGTTTCCTATTCGTGAGGTTGGCGAAATTGTCATCCACGGCTACGCGCAGGTCAGCACCCAAGCGATCCATCTCTGCGCTTCGCATGAAGTCGGAGTGCATTGGTTTACTGGTGGAGGACGCTATGTGAGTGGGCTTGTTTCCAGCGCCAGTCCGGTGCAACGCCGTATTCGTCAGTTTGAGGCGCTGCGAGACCCCGGTTTGATATTCCGCTTGGCCCGGAGGTTGACGATGGCCCGAATATCCAGCCAGCTTGGATTCTTGCTGCGGGCGTCGCGGGGTAAAAATCGAAAGGCTTTGGGTATTGAGGAGGCCGTGCGAGGGATTCGAAATGCGCTTCGCGCCGCCAGCCGGGCAGAAGGGATTGACGCTTTGCGTGGCTATGAGGGAGATGCCGGACGTCACTACTTCTCGGGCTTCCCCGGCCTCCTGCGAGACGACCTGGACGAGAAACTGTGTTTGAATAGAAGAACCCGTCGTCCGCCTCGGGACAGGATCAATGCACTTCTGAGCTTTGGTTATGCGCTTCTGTACCGCGATGTGTTGCAGGCGATCATAGCGGTCGGACTCGAACCAGCTTTCGGGTTTTTCCATCGGCCACGTTCGGCGGGCCCCATCCGCTTGTTTTGGATTTGATGGAGTTATTTCGAGTCCCGCTGTGGGACATGCCGCTGGTTGCTTCGCTCAATCGCCTTCAATGGGACGTGGAGGGGGATTTTACCCGGGCGGGCAAACAAGTCTGGCTCAGCGACGCGGGTCGAAAAAAAGCCATTGCGGTCTATGAACGACGCAAGGAGGATCGCTGGAAACATCCGGTGACGGGATATTCGTTGTCGTATGCGCGATTGATCGAACTGGAGGCCCGTTTGCTGGAGAAGGAATGGGCCGGCGAACCTGGATTGTTCGCTCGTATGCGTCTGCGGTGAGAGGCTGTGTATGGCGGAAGGACGGGGTTGGTATCTGGTTTGTTACGATATTCGTGATCCTAAGCGGTGGCGGCGTTGTTTCAAGTTGCTCAAGGGCTACGGGGAAGGTCTGCAATATTCCGTCTTTCGTTGTCGTCTGACCCGTCGACAACTGGAGCGGATGCGTTGGGAGCTGGAGAAGGAGCTAAAACCTGAAGACAGTTTGATGATCGCAGGCCTCTGTTCCTCCTGTACGTCAAAGCTGATTGCGCGTAACACCAGGGTCGAGTGGGTTGAGGAAGAGCCACGCTTTTGCGTGGTGTGATTTTCTCGGGGAAGGTACAGCATTCACGCACCTCGGGGTGTTTGAAGCCATGATTCGAGAAAAACGGCTAACGGCTTTCATTTCTGTAAATTAGTGGAATTAAGGAGGAAAAGGATTCGTGAAATGGGAGAAAGTGCTGGAATATTCGTCAGTTGGATGGAAAGAGGTCGGGAAGCCAGGGCATTTTGTGACGAATTCCAATTGTGGGGAAGGGGTCCTTGCATAGAGTATGGGAAAGTTCAACAAAAACAGCCGCTTATCCACGGGCGGTGATTGTCTATCAGATGCCGCAAGGCGTTGAGCACAGGCTGTTCCTTCTCGCAGCGTCCGAACTGGCAAAGTGATTGTCTATCAGATGCCGCAAGGCGTTGAGCACGCACCAAAAAAGGCACCGGCGCCTAAGCCGGGAAGTGATTGTCTATCAGATGCCGCAAGGCGTTGAGCACTTGTCGAATGTGGACGTGGCGCTGATTGAGATTTTGGTGATTGTCTATCAGATGCCGCAAGGCGTTGAGCACTGGGCCTCAAGGGCGTCCACCAGGTTGCGGGCCGCCTCGTGATTGTCTATCAGATGCCGCAAGGCGTTGAGCACTACTGGCCGATTGTGGTGGCCCGACCGGCGTCCAGGTGTGATTGTCTATCAGATGTCGCAAGGCGTTGATTTCTTGCAAGATGTCGGGTGGGATGCCGCGACCTGAGCCAGTCGGCAGACAGGGGTGCTCCCGGCTTCAAGAGGGAAGTGAGGGCCGAGGGGTGATTGGCGTCGCAGGGATCAGTGTGATATTGGATGCTACAAGAGTTCTGAGAACGGCCTCCAACGTTAAGGCCACCCTAACTCTAACTCTCCCGTCCCATCATTTCAGCCTGGCGGGCCAACCCTGCGCGGTAATCACCGGAATAGACCATGACAAATCCTTTAGGGCAGATGAGCGGCTCGTCCGGCTCCAGAACCTGACTGACGTCGTATTCGAACGAGACCTCTACCCGTTGGTCGCGAGCCATCCGCACCGGAATCGTGATTTCTTGGGAGTCGGGAGGCTGGCTGGCAACGGTCATACCCATGGCGCGATTCCAAGCAGCCACCCGGGCGAAGCCGGGGGAATCAGTGGCCACTGTCCGACGAAAGTTGAGGTCGAGCAGAGGCTTGGAGCTTTGACCATGGACCAACCGATCGAGGTGAAAGCACTGGAGGGCATAGCGAGGAGCTTCGGGGTCGGTGAGCGAGGCATCCATACGAAAGAATTGGTTGGTGATCTTGGTGACGTGGAGAGAGCGTTCGGGATCCTTGTTGCGGTAGACAGCCCACATGATGGCGGTGTCCGGGTAGGCTTCATAGAGTTCGACAACCATCGTCTTTTCGATCAGGACATCATCACCGGTCTTTCCGTATCCGGTGACGTGAAGACGCTTTCCCGGGCCGAAACGGGTTCTGACTTCGGACAAACCGATGTTCTGGTAGTCGATGTAAAAATCCAGAATCTCGCTTCCCTGAACGGCAATGAAATGGCTTGGTTTCGCCAAGGTGGGGTCTGGCGGGTTGTGATTGAGAGAGAGCAGTCGTCCTTCCTTCTTAAAGAAAACGCCACAATAAAGCTCTCGATCGAAGCGGAGCTGAATCGAGGAGTGGCGGAACCAGACCTCACCTTCGGCCACGGCGGTATAGTGGATGGCCTCCTGAGAAGAGGTCGGCTGCGATCCTGTGCCGCGGCACCCAACGGCGAGAGTCCAGAGTAGGAGCCCCATGAGAACCGTCCGTTGAGTGCTCGGCCAGGATCCAGCCGCAACTCGATCTCTCAATGGTCGAGCCTTGGGCTGAGGGATCTCACCAAGGGCCCCCGACTCCTTCTACTGGAAGACATGGTTGCCTTCTCTTTATCTGCTGAACGAAAACCGCTATTCTTGGCTGGTTTGGCCGACGGGGGCTCTCCCCGGCTCCGCCTCCTGACGATCGACCTGCACCAGGTAGTCATAGCAAAGCCGGGACCAGGTTTCCAGCCGCTGGCGACGCCGCGCCAGTTGCTTTAAGGTCAAGAAGCGAAGGTCGGTAATGCAGCCTTCTCTTTTGGTGACTGCAAGGTTGTCCAGTCGGCAAAGGTGGACGATTCCCAAATGGAACTGCCCCACCGGAGTGGAATCGTCGTTGAGAAGCGCCAGGACCTGGGTCGGGAAAACCCCGTTCAGCGAGAGTTCCTCAGAGATTTCCCGTTGCAGCGCCGCTTCATAGAACTCCGGACCCCGATGAAACAAACTTTCATCGGTAGGATTGATGTGGCCTCCAATGCCTATCGAGCCCTTGCCGACCAGACGTTTCTCCCCCGAGGCTTTTCCCCGCACGTAATGCAGCCACGCGTTCCCTTTTTGAATCAGGACATAGGGAATCAGTTGCTTGAAGCCTGTATCCCGCTCTGCCTGGGACCTGGGTCGGAAACAGGAATTCCCCGGGTCGAGTAAAGCCTCCATCCAGGCATCCACACCGAACTGGAGTCCTTGGCCGATCCTCAATTCATCCAGTAATCGCCTGGGAACGCCCAAGACCATTTCTTCCGCCATCCGGGCTCCAATCGCCATCAAGATCTAGAGATTAGGTAGGATCGTGATGAAATGCAACCTTGAAATCGAAAAGTCTTTCGGCCGTTGCAGGATCCCTTCGAATGGGTGAAATCCCACCGACTCTCCGGGTTTTGAATCAGGGCATCTATGCTATATTCCTGGTGGAGGCGAAAAGGGTCTGGTGACTCTCCTGGTCTTCAAAACCTGTGCGTCGCGACTTTGTCGGGACGGGTGGGTTCGATTCCCACACGCCTCCGCCAGTTCCACCTGAAGATCCAATCATGCAAGAGCTGGAAACTCTGGTAGAAGTCGAGCAGTCCCGGCCATGGGCTCGGACGACGGCGCGAGAGTTAGCTGGCCAGTTGGCCGAGGTGGCGGAGTCCTTTTACACCCGGGGAGACGCCTTGGCCTCGGAGACCGCAGAGCGGATGGGGGTGACTCCTGCTGCGGTGTGGTTCGAAGTCATTTTTCCCTCGGTGTGGGGTCTTCTTTCGGCCTATTCCTTTCTGAGGACCCGTGAGGTTGCCCTGGGAGACCTCGCTGTCTCCAAGCCGATCCCTACCGATTGCTTCGCCGGGGCGCCGGCTGTTCGCTTGCTTCCGGCCAACCACTTCCAACGTCTCCTCTTGCCCGATTTTTCGGGGTACGTCTTGTTACACTCATCCGGGGGCGTAGTCCCGAGGCCGGCTGCCGGGAACGGCCTGGCCCTTTGCCTGTTGCCCTTCAATCTCGTCAGTATCGGTGTGCTGGACATTCTTCATCTGCTCTGCCACGGTCCCAGGAGGGTGTTGGCCAAGCTCTCTGAGAAAGTCCTGTTTCTCAAGGCTCATCTTGACAAGATCTTTGCGCCCCTCTTGTCGAGCCAAGCCGTGGCGTTTGTTCAAGGCGGAGCGGAAACCGGTTCCTGGTTGGCCGCTCGACCGGAATTCGACCGGATCCACTTGACGGGCAGTGCGCGGACGGCTGCTGCGGTGCAGGCGATTGCCGGGGAGGACAAGGTGACTTGCGAACTGGGAGGGGTGACTCCTGCCATCGTTCTTCCCGAAGTCTTTCAGGACGAGCGACTTCTGCGCCATGCGGTGCGGCAAGTGGCTTTTGGCGCGCTGGCCAACAATGGGCAGCACTGCGTGAGTTATCAGGTGGTCATGGTTCCGGATTCACTGCAGGTTGCTTTGGGACGGGCGCTGGTGGCTGAGATGGGACGGACGTCTCCGACAACCGGCTCCCGTGATCCTCATCGGACGTTGATCGATGAGGGGGCGGTGACCCGGGTTGGGGAAATGGTCGAGGATGCGCGCCGTCTAGGGGCCTCGGTGAATTCATTCGGGGGGGCTCCTCAAGGGCGCCGGTTTCCCGTCACTCTCTTGAGCGGAATCACCGATCGGATGAGGCTCTTTCGCGAGGAGCTTTTTGGTCCGGTCGTGGGCATCATGAGTCTGCCCGACAAAGACTTCACCGAAGAGGTTGTTTCCCTGGCCAATCAGCCTGCCCTTGCCGGGGACCTCGGCGCCGCGTTGTTCACCCCCTCACCAGAGTCGGAGCCAGTCCGCCGACTGGCTCGCCAGCTCAAACATGGCGTGGTTGCGATCAACAGCTATCCCGGTGTAGCCTTCGCCACCTCTCTGCCTTGGGGGGCTGGGCCGGGACAGGTCAGTGGTCGGGGTTGGGTGCACAATTACTCCTTCTTGACTGAATCCCCGCTGGAGAAAGTGGTTCTGGCGGCGCCGTTAGGAAAAAAGGGTCCGGGACCCTTGGCCTGGGAGGATCCCTGGCTCCCCAATGTCTCCGGCCGCAGTCCTCTCCGGCTCGCCAAGGCCCTGGTGAAGGCCGCCTTGGCTTTTTTCAGGAAGCAGCCCTTGCGACTGCTGGCCTCCCAGTCGGTAATGGTTCCCGCCCTGATTCGCCGTGAGCTCAAGTCCCGACGCCAAGATCGTTTCCTCCAGGAACCCTTTTCTGGCGCGCATGACCAAACGGGTTCTTTTGGAGACACTCCGTCACAGGCTTCGAGATAGCACGATGAACTTGGTCCATCAGGGTGGGAATGTCCTTCCGTTGCAGCCCTTGGGTCTGGATGGTGTCATGAAGGTGCACGGTGATGCGGGAAGGGTAGAGCATCCAGCTACCCTTGCGACAGAACTGAAAGGATCCGCAAATACTCATGGGAACGATGGGAGCGCCAAGCCGCTGGGCGATGGCGAAGGCTCCCTTGTGAAACGGTCCCACGCGGCCGTCCAGGGTGCGCGATCCCTCGGAGAAAACGACGACGCTGATCTGGTCCCCGAGGTGGGAGCGGACCCGCTCCGCCAGTTTTTTGAACTGGGAAGCTCCACCGCCCCTGTTGACCGGAATGTTGCCAAAACGCTTCATCATCCATCCATAGGCCGGTATTTTGAAGTGTGATTCCAGCTCCAATCCTCGGACGAACTGAGGGACAGCGCAGTAGACGACAAAAGCATCGAAAATGTTCACGTGATTACAGATGAAAATGCTGGTTCGCTCGGCATCAAAACCCGGGGCGAGTCGTTTCTCGAAGCCAACCCCTGCCAGACGGAGGATATTGCGGCAAAAGACTCTTTGGGGCCAGTCGTTCCTGCGTGGGTCCACAAAGATTCCCAGGATCACCAGGAAGGTGCAGACCGTGAAAAAGTGGAGGCCGCTGATGGCCCAGATGAAGGAGCAGCGCGCTGTCAGATAGAGTTGCCGCATGGAGGTGCTGGGCTCAAGGGGATCGGAACCTCTGGAGAAGTAGGCCTGAGAACAGGGGGGACCTGGGGCCGAGGGTGAAGCAGCCCACGTTGTCGGCTGGTCCTTTTTTCACACCACCACCTGCAAGGCTCCGGGCAGAACCTCGATCGTCTTCGGTTGGCAGCAAATCACCTCGCCATCGATCATGACCGCCATCGGTCCCGGGAGATCAAACTCGACCCGCCGGGCCGGAGCTCGCCAAATCAACGGGTGAGACATGTGATTTCCGGAGAAAATTTTGGGGAAGGTTTTCACGAACTCCCAACGGCCGATGGATCCCACCCCAGTGATTTCGATCAATCCGTCGGCAATATTTGCCTGAGGGGCAATCATGAGTTTCCCTCCGGTAAAACGACTATTGGAGAACGTCAGATAGATGCAAGGTTGGCGCACAGTCTCGCCGCTCTCCTCCAAACGAAAAGGAAAGGTAGGGTAGCGGAGTCGGAGCCAGGACAGCAAGATCGCCATCAGGTATCCCAACTCCCCCCAGCGCTTGAAGCGCCGGTTGGTGAGCTCGCCGGCTTCTGCGGTGAAGCCAATACTGAGAAGATTGATGTAATGCACCATTCCTTCTCCATGGGTTAAGCACAGGACGTCGCAGGCTCGTGAACGTTGGGCGACCAACGCTTCGACGGCATGATCGAGTCCCCGATGACTGAAGTCCCTCAAAAACGAGTTGCCGGTTCCCAAGGGCAGGAAGCCCAAGTAGACGGGCTCGGACTCATCTGGACGAGGGAAAAGCCCGTTGACGATCTCGAAGCTGGTACCGTCTCCCCCCACGGCCAAAAAACGGCGGAAACCGGCTTGGTAGGCTTCTCGGCAGAGGCTGCTGGCATGGCCGGCTCTCTGGGTTTCCACCGACTCCAAGGGCACGCCTTGAGATCGGAGTCGGTCAAGGGCTGCCGGGGCTTGTTTGCCGCAACGTCCTCCGCCCGCAGCAGGATTGATGATGGCAAAATAGGATTTCATGATTCGGGAGGAGCCGGTCCATCGGGTCCCGGTCCGCCTGTGGTAGTCTCAGAGGGGATTGAGGGTTTCGGGGCCCATGCGAGCCGCAATCTCATCGGCCAGCAACTGGCGTTTGATCTTGAGCGAGGCGGTTCGGGGAAAATCTTTCGGCCATAGCAGGTAGCCCGAGAGTCGCTTGAAATCGGCCAGCCCTCGATTCCGGGCGCGTAACTCTTCCACCACTGCGGGAGTCAGGTCGGCGCCCGTCTCCAGGTGGAGCACGATGATCAATCGCTCCTGGGAGAGCGAGCGCCGCTTCCAGACAAAGTTGGCAGCAAAGATGCACAGCTCTTTCACTTCAATTCCGCTAAAGACGTTCTCAATATCCTCCGGGTAAATGTTCTTGCCGCCCTCCGTCACCACCATGTTTTTGAGGCGACCCACCAGTTGGAGATGCCCGCTGGCATCGATCCGACCGAGGTCACCCGTCAAAAGCCAGCCATCCTTGATGGTTTCTGCAGTGAGCTCCGGGGCGTCCAGATAGCCTCGCATCAGAGTCTCGCTCCTGACCGAGATTTCACCCACGCCGTCCGCATCCGGGTTGAGAACCTTGACCTCCACTCCCGGCAGGGGTTTGCCGACCGTGTCGGGACGAAAGGGGTTGAGGTCGTTAACGGTCACCGCCGTGCCGGCTTCAGTAAGGCCATAGCCGTTGGCGACGGGTAGGCCCAGGTCATAGAAGAACTGCAAGGTGTCCGGGTTGGCGAAGGCTCCGCCGGTGATAAAGGCGATGAGCTCGCCGCCAAAGGCCTGATGAATCTGCGGCAGTAGTCGCCGGCTCAGGCCGGGTCGTGGCTTGCCGGCCGTCAGCAAGCGGTTGATCCCGACCAGACCGTGCAGAATCCAACGACGATAAGCAGGGAGCTCGGCAATTTTAGACTTCAGCCCGGCTTCCATGGCCTTCAGCACCATGGGCACCACGCTGACGTAGTTAATTCGATAGCGGGGGAAGGCTGCCTTCAGGAATTCGGGCCGAAGGGTCCTCAGATGGATGACGGTCGCTCCGCAGATGAAAGGCCCAATGAACCCAACCATGAAGTCGATGGCGTGATTGGTGGGTAGAATGCTGAGATAGCGCAATCCCGGCCAAAAGGGGTACCAGGTCATGAGAGATTGACACTGCTTCAGATAGTTGTCGTGGGTGAGCAGACAACCTTTGGGCTGACCACCGGTACCGGAGGAATAGACGATGCAGGCCACATCCGAACGATTGCGAGGTAAAAAGCGAGGCGGGGGCTCCCGGCGACAGTCCTCCCAGCGCTGAGCACCGGGGAGTTCGGCATCTGCAGGTGCTTCAGTGACCAAGATGATCTTGGGCGTAAGATCTGCTGGTTTGGCTTCGCTCAGGAGGGCCCGCCAGAGTGGATACTCGGTGATCAGCACCTTCGCCCTGGCATGGGCCAGCAAGGCAAGGTGTTCCGGCGCGCTGAGCTTGTAGTCCAACGGCACCAGCACACCGCCGCTGTAGAAGATGGCATAGGCGCCCATGAGCCACTTGGACTGATTAGACATCAGAATGCTGGCTCGTTCGCCGGATTCAAACCCGGCGGCCTGCAAGGCGCCGACAATCGGAAGGGCCGCGTTCTCGAAGTCGCTGTAGGATAAGCGACAGTTTTCCCGGTCGCGGTCGGCCTCAATCAGGGCCAAGTGGTTGGCCCACCTCTGGGTAGCGGTGCGCAGGACTTCGCCCAGAGAGCGGTGTGGGGAAAGGTCGGGGGAGACAAGCTTCATCAAAGTCGAGACTGCACGCGCTCCGCCAGCGTGCGGAAGTCGGTGACACCTTGAAGTTCGTAGTCGGGCAACTCGATGCTAAAGTGATTTTCCAGTTGGGTCAACAAATCAAGCGCCTGCAGACTGTTGATTCCGAGCTTTTCAAAGAAATCGTCGTCGGCGCCCAGCTGATTGACTGGGATTTGAAACCGCTCGGAGGCCAACTGAAGAATCTGGGTCAATGTTTTGTCGAGAGCTGGCATTAAAGATTCTCCTTGGCGTTTTTTATCTCGTCTGACTTGGAAAATCGGCATTCACTGAAGAATCGGGGCAAAACAGATCCAGCCTGGTTGAGTGGGGAAACACGCTCCCCAGGGGAGCGATCCTCGACTCAGGGCAGATAGGGTTGAACGTGGCTGCTCCCCACGAAATTGGCCAATGCCGTTTCCACCTCGGGCCGATCGAATAAAGCACAGAAGGTCTTGATTTCCTGTTCCATCTCCTTCCGAGGGATCGGCTTGATGAATCGTTTTGCCTCGCGGGCCGCACGCGAGTCGAACTTGGTTGCCTGAGCCGCGATCCCCTTTGCGGTCCTCAAGACGTGACCTGGCGCTACCAACTGGCTGACGAGCCCAACCGTTGCTGCTTTGCTGGCGTTGATGCTCCTCCCGGTTAATAGCAGGTCGCGGACCAAGCCGTTACCCAGGTCTCGCTTGAGTCGAGGAATACCACCGAATCCGGGGATCAAGCCCAATCTCAGTTCGGGGAAGCAGAAGCGAGCCGTGCGGTCGGCCACAATCATATCGCAGGTCAGCGCCAGTTCAAATCCTCCTCCGAAGACCACTCCATGGACGGCAGCCACCGTGACCAGAGGGATCCCATCGATCCTGTCGAACACCCGATGGATTCGCTCCAGGAAATTGCGAACCCCAGCGTTCCTCTCAGCCGGACTGCGAGACTGTACTCCGGAATAGAGCTCCCTGAGGTCCGCTCCAGCACTGAACCCCGCGGCCACCGTGCTATGAACTACCAGGGCTTTGCCTCGAGCCGCGTGACGTTCAAGCTCCTCGGCGAACGTCTCCAGCTCCCTCAAAGTGGCCGATCCAATTTCATTGCAGGGCTGCCGGTGCAAACGAAGCTCAAAAGTCGCATGCTCGAGGCTAAAGGAAAGGGTCTTGCCTTGAAACGGGCTCATGGTTGTCAGTGGACCTTTTTCACTGTAGATCGGCAGTGGCTTGCAAGTCTGGCGTTGACTCGAACGAACCGACGCCGAGTCGCGCCGACTTCCGGCCAGCGGCGTCTATCGGACTGCTGTCATCAACGGAGTCCCGGGGCTAAGGCCAATCAATCGGCCTGCGGCTCGCCCCTTTCATCCGGGTAAAGAGTCGTAATCTCATCTTGGTAATGGGACTCGATGGCAGCTCTCCGCTGTTTGCCATTGGCTGCCAGCAGGCCGTTTTCAACGCTGAAAGGCTCCGTCGTTACATGAAACCGGCGGATTTGTCGATAGTGTGGTAATTGCCGGTTGACCGTCTCGATGGCTCGAGTTGCCGATTCCTGACTCAATGATCCGGTCAGGATGGCGGCCAGGTGCTTGCGCCCATTCCCAACCACCATCACCTGGGTCGAAGCAGGCAGGGCCTCCAACAGGAGTTGCTCCAGCGGCTCCGGGCTGATGTTGTGCCCACCAGTGGTGATGATGATGTTCTTCATTCGCCCAACAATTTTCCAGTTTCCTTGAGGGTCCACCTCACCCTGATCGCCGGTACGGAACCAGCCATCCTGAAAGACTTCCTGGTTTGCCCCCGGGCGATTCCAGTACCCCGGAAAAATATTGGGACCCTTCACCAGGATTTCTCCCGGGTCACTCAGACGCATTTCGATGCCCTGGATCGCCGGACCGACTCGGCCTGCGGTCACCTGGTGAACGTCGTCCATGGTGCAGATGGCCGTGGTTTCAGTCAAGCCATACACTTGGAGGACCGGGATGCCGATCATTTCAAAGAACCGTTGAGTGTCCTCGGCCAAGGGGGCGGAGCCGCAAATCAGGGCCTGCAGATTGGATCCGATGCGACTTCGGATTTTGGCGAAGACGAGCTGCCTTGCCAGGGCCAGCCAGAAAGGATCGAACCGTTGTGGATGATTGTCTCGACGCAACCAAGCCAGCCAACCTCGATTGAAAGCCATACGTCCCAAGCCACCTCTGGCTGCCACCTTGTCCTGTACGCCGGTTCGAATACGCTCCAGCAGGGCAGGGACGTTCAGCATATAGTGAGGTCGCGCCAACTTCCATTCGTCGGCCAAGCGGTTGAGGTCCGTTGATAGCATCAGGCCATTGTTGCGGTAGAGACACGTGAGGAGCAGAATCCAGGAACCGGCAAAGCAGAGAGGCAAATAATGAAAAACACGGTCGTCCCCCTCTTTGGCTGTGCCCTCCATCAGTTCTTCCAAGCGGGCCGTGGTTCGTTGCAGCATGAAGTCAATGTTGCTGCCATTGAGCATGACTCCCTTGGGCTCACCCGAGGTGCCCGAGGTGTAGATAATCGTCACTGCCTCGGGATGAATAGATGCCTCCTCTCCCCCCGCCTCGCTACCCTCACCGTCAATGAGCGGTGTTTCTTCCGCTTCGGGATCCTGTCCCAAAAGCTGCGAGAAATTCAGGATGGTTGGTGGGTCACTCCAGCGGGACAGGATCGCTTCACTTGAAGGTTGGTCGGAACAGCAGAGCAGGGAAGCCGTACAATCCTTCATCATGGAGATGAGTTCGTTCGGGGCCTGCCTGGAATAGAGTGGAACGGCGATGGCTTCCTCAGCCATGATAGCCAGGTTGATGGCGACCCAGCGGCTACTGTTGGGTCCAAGAAGAGCGCAACGATCCCCGGGACGCAGTCCGGCCTGTCTCAGCGAACGGCGGGCTTGGCCGATCCAACCGAGAAGACAAGCGCTTGTGACCGGTTGGAGACCGTCTTCCCGGACCTCTTGCAAGATCGTCTTTTCCGGTGTTGCGGAAAGATTGGAGAGAATTCTCTGTAGAAAGTTCATGGTAGCGGATGCGGCTCGGAACCCGGATTCCGCGGATCCATCACCCCACGGTTAGGGCTTGGCCGAGGCTCCGGCCGCCATGCGGTTAAATTGGCCGTGATGCGTTGTTGCTGGGCCTCGTGGACCTGCTGCCGAGGGTAGATGTTCATACTTCTCGATCAGGTTGGCCAAGTTGGGGCTCAACGGGGGAAGGTAATCTTCCCACGACAAGTGGCCGCTACGAATGGGAAATTCAGGATAGCGCTCGAGCAGATGCTGCTGAAAATAGACGCCCATACGCGCCATGGTTTTCAGGTTTCGCACTACCGTGCCGCCCAGGCTTTCCCTCATTTCCAGGGAATGACTCAACAGTCTTGGGAGGAGCGCTTCCAGCTTGGGCTCCAAATCCGGATCGTCAACCTCAAGCAAAAACTCTGAGTGACCGCGCTCCCGCATGAGATTGCGCAGACGTTCATCCATGGTGACACCTGCCGAGGCCACACCGGCGGACATGCTGGTGACCACTCCATGATAGCGGGAGGAGAGGAGAAGGTGGCATTGCCTCAGAATGCTAACGAGTTCGTACATGTCGAACCCATCGGAAACAAACATGGGAACTCCTCCCAGCCCTTGGCTGATCAGCTCACAGCTCCGCCGATCCAGTGCCTCCATGCCAATCAGTATCGGGAACACTTGGTGGTCCTTCCGAAAGTTCTGAATGCTCCGGCACCAAGCCGTCACATACCGCTGGAAGGCTGCCCGGACTTTGCGGCTGTCATAATGAAAGTAAATGGAACGGTAGTGGCTTCGTTTGTACCATCCCAAAAGGGAGCGAGCCGTGAATTTGGCCAGAGAAGGCCGCACCGGCCACCAGAATGGATTGATCGGACAGAGCCCCAGGATTGGAGTCTGCCCATCCCAGCCGGCACGTTTCAACTGACGCTCTCCGTATTCCGGGCCGTGAGGTTCGAAAGTCCAGGCCGTATCCGTCCCTAGCTCCGTTGGCACTCCCAGACCGCCCAAGACAGCTTGGGATTCCTCGTTGCGAGTGATGACCAGGGAATCGGAGCAGTAGCGCCGGCACATGATTTTCAAGAACCGGTCCATGAAACCGGCTTCCGCTCCGTATCCCACCGAAAGTTTATTTTGCGCGGCGGCCATTCCCAGGCAACCGATCATCATGGAACTCAAGGCATTGGCGAATTTGCTTTTGAACATCGATCCTTCGCAGGCCAGGACTCCATGGTAGCGGCTGACCTCGCGAAAGAGAAACGGGGGAAAGACGTCCGGCAGCTTGACTTGTCGAACGGAATCAAAATAGCCCTGGGACCACTCCAAGTTGTGCGAGAGGACGCTCAGGTCCAGGTTGGGGTCACCGAGAATGCGACGCACCTGACGGATCATCTCTTGGACACGGACATCTGCCCCGGTATTGCGATTACCGTTGTAACCGGCGAACAGGAGGCGCAGGCGGGCGCCGGGAGCCCAGGGTTCCCCCGCTCCCAGCATCCATCTCAGCTTGGAGAGCTCGATCAGGCTACTGACCCACAGCTCTAAGGCTAGATCCATCATAGGCAACCTTCGCCTCGGGCCACTCCTGGTAGGGATAGGTGAAGTGGTTCTTGGTAGCAAACTGATACAGGGGATAGCAGTAGTCGGTGAAACGTGCGGGAACCGTCCCTGTTTCTTGCACCACCCGGCTATTGTCAAACACCGTGTTCCAGAGCAGGTAGGGGAGAAACACCTCCATGAGGCTGGCCAAGTAGCCCACTGAGGTTCCCCTGCGTCGTGCCAGCCAGCGCACTGACCTGTTCACGGGGCCGATCAGTGCGGGGAGGTAGACCGGTCGGCGACGACGTTGTACGGCACTCAGGGCGTTGGTGATTTCCTGGCAAGTCTGAGAGCCAGTGCCGGAGGAGAGGTGATAGGTGTCGAAGCCGGGGCTCTCTTTCTGGTGCAAGGTAGCCACCGACTCGGCCACAAAGTCGACGTTGACGATGTCCAGACGATCGGCGGCTCGCAAAGGCAGCAGCGGCAACCCTGCCAAGAACGCGAAGGCTTGAACCATGTCGAACTGGGTTGTTTCCTCCCGTCGGCTGTCCCCCAAGACGATACTGGGGCGAAAGATGGTGAGGGGAATGTCCGGTAAAAGCTCTCGAATCATGTGTTCGCAGAACTTCTTGGTGCGGGCGTAGGGGTCATAGTCCGAGCGGTTCCAATCGATGGCTTCATCTTCCGCGATCACCTGGTTTTGACGGATTCCCGCGACCGCCACGGTGCTGATGTGGCTGAATCGCCTCAAGCCGTGATCCTCAGAGATGGCCTTGGCCAGCTTGGTTGTTTCCAGGGTGCCTCTCAGATTGATGTTCAGGCAGGGCCCCGTTCCGATTTCCGGTTGAGCGAGGCTGCCGCGTGCAAGATCGAGTCCGCCTTCTTGACGATGTGGCGGTAATCGCTCTGGCTGAAGCCAAATCCCGCTTCGGTGAGATCGCCGGTCAGGACTTCGATTCTGGTATTCAAATAGTGGTGGAAGCGGTCGAAGCTCAAATGCAATTGCAGGGCTCGCCACAGTCGTTCGGCGGCAGCTTCACGATTGGGAGCCCGCACCAGGAGAATAAGGTGCTGGTCGTGCTTTTCCAGCAACTCGCTGGCAATGTGAGAGCCAAGATAGCCTGTGGATCCGGTGAGGAAGATGCCCATGATTGCTAGCTTTCGCTCTGCCGGGCGTGGTAGAAAGCGCCTGCAACCGGATCTTCAGGATCGTTGGTGGATGCGGTCGAAGTCGAGGTGGCTTGGAGTTTGAAGTTTCGGGGGAGCAAACCGGTGTCGGGACGGCGCCCCTCGATGATGGGATAGGTCCAGCGGCGCAAGGCCGGAACGTGAAGGTTAATCCAGTAGTCGTACCAATCAATCCGTTCCGGATGGTACCCGAAGGCCTCGACTTCATCACTCGGTAGGGCGGTGCCCAGTTTCCTGATGTGATCTGCCGCAAAGAAGTACTCGTTGTCCAGAATAAAGGGCTGGTAGAGCTCGATCACCTTGTGGACCCGATCGAGGGCGCGTTGCTTTCGGGTCAGACTTTCATTATTGAGGGGGAAAATCCCTGATAAACGCTGAAGCCCCTGAAGTAAAACCCTCATGCGGGGCAGGGAAACATTCTGGTAGCGGGCTTTGGACACCGGGATCGTATCACAGCGAGCCCGGAGCCAGTGTTCCAGACCTTCGAGTGAACGGTAGTATTTACGGTGAGCCAAACAGGTGAGTTCGATGGTCCGACGCATATCGGCGGGATTGGTCGCCGAGGTTGCCAGTTGATAGACTCTCTCGTGACGCCGTTGCACCAGGGCTGCAGACACCAGGGTGAGGCCCCGGCAAACCAGGTCGACTGGGATGACATCGAGACGCTTGCGTTTGTTGGACGGAAGCTGTCGAAAGTAGGTGCTCAGGAGATAGGACAGGGGAGCGGTGGTGTTGACTCCTTCGTTCCAGCCCCGAAACGGCTGGCTGATGGAGGATTCGACGATCGAAGGTCTGACCACGGCGATGGGAAGATCCTCAGCGGCCAGAAGCGATTCTCCCAGGCTTTTAGTGAATGTGTAAATGTTGGGCCAGCCCCAATGATGAGCTCGCTGAACTCCAAATTCAATTCCCCGATCGCGAATCCATCGGGTGCGCTCTTTGCGAATCAAGCGCGAAAGATCGCTCACGTTCGGTTTGCGTGACGAGACCCGGAACCGGACTTCTTCCGACACCGTTTCACTCTCGCCTTCACGGGCAATGCGTTCGATGGAATGATGGAGGAGTTGTTGTTCCCGACGGGCGTCAAAGTCCAGTCGACCGGCTGGAGTGTAGTTGGGGAGCAGATCCTCGGAGACCCGCCCATCGATGCGACCATTGACAAAGCAAGTGGAGACATGGAGTAATGCTGCTCGGCGACAGCGCTTCAGGAAGGCAATGAGACGCATGACGCCGTCGACGTTGGTGGTCACGGCCAAGCGGAGGTCCGGATTAAAATCGGTTAAACCCGCTGAATTGACAACCAGGTCCAGATTTTGGGACAGACGCTCAACGGTTGTGTCGCTCAAGCCGAAATTTGGATCTCCAATGTCTCCTTCCAGTACTTCGACCCGCTCCATCAGCAGATGGGGCAGTTGATCGCCGAAGCGTTCGTGAAGGGGGGCGAATGCGGGAGACTCTGCAACCAACTTCTCGAAGCGTTGCAGGGCGCCGCGCGATCCCTGGCGTCGGATCAAAAGATAAATCCGTCCGATCTCGGGAAGATCCTCAAGCAACATGGACAGCCAGACTTTGCCGATGAAGCCCGTCCCGCCGATGAGCAGAATATGCTTGCCCGCAAGATCTCGGCGTACGGGCAAGTCCTCTCGATGGGCGTGGCGTTGGGTGAAATCAACCACCGGCGGGGCCGGACTTTTGCATTGGCGAGCGGTGGGTTGGATTTGCTGTTCCAGGGCGGTGGCGGGAAGACTGGGAAGGCCGGAGATTTGGAAGCTTTCGGGCCCCGACCGTGACCGCCACCCGTTTCGTTCCAGGGAATGTGGGATAACCGGCGAGAGCAGACGTCCTGTCGCCAAGCCGTCCCGAAACTCCAAACGATTGGATATCAGGCTTTTGACTCCCAGATGTTGGGCTAGGGGACGGAGGAGGTGATCCAGTTCTCGACTCACCAGCACCACGTGATTGCCGGCAGCGATCAGCTGCTTAACGGCAACCACCCCTTCAGAATTGAGCAGGTTACGAAGTTTGTACTCGAAATACTCTTCGCCCAGCAGGTCCAATCGATCCTGGCTCGTGCCCCTTAGGGGCAGGTGGACTAATCGGGCAGCCAGAGTGCGGTTCCACAGGGCCACAACCGGGCGGATGGAACGCATCAGGCTGACGCCCAGCAGGCGGTGTATTCGTCCTGTGAACGTTTGGGCATTGCGGGCATAGTGGACAGCCAGTCTCGAGGAATTGACGCTGAACAGCCCATCATCGGCCCTCACAAAGACGATCTTACCAATCTGATCAATGGTGTTCTGCAAGGAATCGTTGTTCTCCCACAGAGCTGCGTCACTAAAGGTTCGCGATTTGCCCGGTGCGGGAAAACCGTCCTCCGATAGACTGGCCGATGTCTGGACTTCCCGGACTCGAGTTGTTTGACTGAAAGCCATCGGCAAGCGAAAAGAATACGCAAGCGCAGAGGGTTTTTCAAGCCAAAAAGGCCATGGGTCTCCAGGCTTTTGGCTTGACCCTGTTCGATTAATCTTGATATACAGCCTTTCTTACGCTGAAACATTATGACAACACTGGGAATTCTTTGGAGATTCTTTCCGAGTTGGGCGGTCCTCTGGGCTTGAAGGGTAACCCCTTGGGGCCTGGGTCACGACAAAAGCTGGAGAGCAACGCGATGGTTCAAGAGATCCATGTGGCGCTGATCGGTTACCAGTTCATGGGAAAGGCTCACAGCAATGCCTACCGTCAGATGCCTCGCTTTTTTCGGTCTCAGGCCTTACCCGTCATGAAGGTGATCTGTGGCCGCAGCCCAGATGGAGTCAGCGCTGCTGCCAATCGGTTGGGGTGGCAGGAATGGAGCACATCCTGGGAGGAGGTGGTGAATCGCCCGGACATTCATCTGGTGGATATTGCCACACCGGGCGATTCCCACCTGCCCATCTGTCTGGCTGCCGCCAAAGCGGGCAAGGCCGTACTCTGCGAGAAACCCCTGGCTAATAGTTTAGCCGAGGCCAGAGAGATGCTGGCTGCCGTGCGCCAACGCGGTGTGCCCCACATGCTTTGCCATAACTACCGCACGGTACCGGCCGTGGCCCTGGCAAGGCAGCTCATTGCCGACGGCGAACTGGGAACCCTTCGCCATTTTCGAGGCGCCTACTTGCAGGACTGGCCCACCGATCCCCAGCTACCGCTTCTCTGGCGATTCGATAAACGGAAGTCCGGCAGCGGGGCGCTGGGAGACCTGGGATCGCATATGATCGACTTGGCCCGCTTCCTGGTCGGAGAAATCAGCGGGGTTTCGGCGCTGCTTGAAACGTTTGTCAAACAGCGGCCCCTGCCGGAGCAGCCCACCAAGAAAGGTCGAGTGACGGTCGACGATGCAAGCCTGGTTCTTCTCCGATTCGCCAATGGCGCGGTGGGCGCCATCGAGGCCAGTCGGTTCGCGCCCGGCCGCAAGAATTACAACTCCTTTGAGATTAACGGCAGCTTGGGTAGCTTGTCTTTCAACCTGGAGCGTCTCAATGAACTCAAACTCTTCCTGTGTAAAGACTCCAAGCACTCCCAGGGGTTCAAGGACATCCTGGTTACCGAACCCTTTCATCCCTACATGAATTGGTGGCCTCCCGGACACATCATCGGCTACGAGCACACCTTCGTTCATATCGTCCATGACCTGATGCAGGCCCTGTCGCGGAACGAGACCCCATCACCCAACTTCCAGGATGGTGTCGAGAACCAGAGAGTGATCGATGCCATTCAACAGAGCGCTCAATCCAAGCAATGGATATCGCTTCGACCTCAGTAGCCCCGGGGCCGGGTGGCGCGAGCCAAGCCGGTCACTACCAACCGGAGGGTTAACCCTGGAGGAGAGCCATGACCAGACCCGTCACACTTTTTACAGGCCAATGGGCCGACTTGCCTTTAGAGACTTTGGCCAGGAAGGTCAAGGAGTGGGGCTTTGACGGCCTGGAGTTGGCTTGCTGGGGAGACCATTTTGAGGTCGATCGGGCCCTGGAGAGCGACGGCTACGTCCGGGACAAGCGTGATCTGCTCGACCGTCTCGATCTGCGTTGCTTGGCGATCAGCAACCATCTGGTGGGTCAGTGCACCTGTGATCTCATTGACGCCAGGCACAAGGACATCCTCCCCAGCCGCATTTGGGGTGATGGAGACCCGGAGGGCGTCCGCCGGCGCTCGGCAGAGGAAATGAAGGCGACGGCTCGCGCGGCCAAGCTGTTCGGGGTTGACACGGTCAATGGCTTCACCGGCAGTGGTGTTTGGGGAAAACTCTACTTTTTCCCTCCTACTTCACAGAGCCACGTCGACTCCGGCTACCGGGATTTTGCCGACCGCTGGCTTCCCATACTCGAGGTTTTTCAAGAACAGCAAGTCAAATTCGCGCTCGAAGTCCACCCCACCGAGATCGCCTATGACATCATCACGGCCCATCGTACCCTGGAGGCCATCCAACATCATCCGAGTTTCGGCTTCAATTTCGATCCGAGCCACCTCATTCCTCAACTCATCAATCCCGTCTTCTTCATCGAGGATTTTAAAGACCGCATCTTCCACGTCCACATCAAGGACTCTCGGGTTCAAACCGATGGTCGTAGCAGCATTCTGGCATCCCATCTGGACTTCGGTGATCCCCGCCGCGGCTGGGACTTCGTCTCGCCGGGAAGGGGCGGAGTGCAGTGGGATCAGATCATGCGAGCGCTCAATCGCATCGACTATCAAGGTCCGCTTTCCATTGAGTGGGAAGACTCCGGCATGGACCGGGAGTGGGGCGCCCCGGAGGCTCTGGCAATGATACGTCAACAAGACTTTGTTCCTTCTCGAGTGGCCTTCGACGCCGCTTTTTCGAGCGATCAGTGACCTTGACCTGAGTCTACGGCTCTTCCAGATGGAAGCTCGAGGCTCCAGCGATGGGAGACACGTCTGCAGATGGCCAAAGCTTCCCTGAATATCTTCACCAAGTCCCCCCTACTCGGAACTGTCAAGACACGAATGTCCCCGCCTTTGTCCTCGGCGCAATGCCTGCGTCTGCATCAAGCCCTGCTGAACCACACGCTTTCTCAAATGCGGCCCCTCGGTTCACCCGAGGCAGACTTGACCTTGTGTCTCACGGGAACGCTGGAAGAGGCCATGGAAGCGGCTCATCGGCTCGACACTCAGGGCTTTGGGGTGGACGTTCAACAGGGGGAGGATCTTGGAGACCGCATCAGGAACACTCTGGCAACCCGAGTGCAGACAGGCTATTCCAAGGTGCTCTTCATCGGCACGGATTGCCCCAGGCTCTGTTGGGAGACGGTTCGGGATGCGATGGATTCTCTGAGCGATCGGGACGTTGTCATTGGACCCGCCAAGGACGGCGGGTATTATCTGGTAGGCTTCTCTGGCTACGTTCCGGAAATCCTGCAGGGAATTCCCTGGGGGACAAGGGCCGTCTATGAAAAGACGGTGGAGTTGCTGAGACGATACTCGGTGCGGTGGAAGTCTCTGGAATTGGAATCGGACCTGGATACCTTTGACGATTTGAAGCAATTTTGTCGGCAGCCTTGGCCGGGTGGCGGCTCCAATGCAGAAATGGATCGGGGCCTTTGGGCCACCATGGAGGACATTGTCCAAGAGGTGTGTCATGATTCCCAAGGTCCGGTCCCATAGCCAGGGCGTATCGGGTTACTATAGAAAGACTCTCCTGCAAGTGATGCTTCGGTTCCCATTGGCGGCGCTCCTGGTTTTCACGCTAACCTTGCAGGCGGAACTCCGGGCAGCCGAGGTCACAGGGCGGATTACCGACTCCCATACGGGAGAGGGGATTCCCCAAGCCATCGTCCGGGCCTTGCCTGAAGATAAAGGACGGCAAGAGATACAGGTTTTGACCGACCGCCGGGGACGATACCTGTTAGATCTCTTGAAAGGACGATACCGAATCTATATCGGCGTCCCAAACTCCAACTACCTTTCCAAATACTACAGCAGCTCCAAATACTACAGTAACTTCACCGATTCGGACGGGGAAGACATCATTCAGGTCCCCACTTTCGATTCCTTTATCGTGCTCAATGCGTCCCTGGAGATGGGCGGCTCCATCGCCGGTGAGGTCACTCGTCGCAGCAACCCGATCCCACTGGCCAACGTGCGCATTTATGCAGAGTCCTCTGACTATCGAGTCTCCACCCTGACTCGCAAGGACGGGAGTTATCTCTTGCGAGGCCTGCCGCCGGACGAATTCCTCGTTTATGTCGGAACCCTGGGTGAGCAGTATGTGCCGGTGTACTTCGACGATGCCCTGAGCTCCGATGAGGCCACACGGGTCCCTCTGGAGCGTCGTCAAGAGGTGGGGGAGATTGACTTTGGGTTGCGACTTGCCGGAATGATCCGGGGCCAGGTAAGGGCTCGCAAGAGGCGGAAACCGCTGGAGGGAATCAAAGTCATTGCCGAAAAGGAAGGGTCCTTCCAAACCTCCCGGTTTACCTACACGGATGCCCAAGGCCGGTACGCGCTGGGCGGCCTCTCCGAGGGCCTCTACCTGTTGGAGGCCGGCCCTCCCGAACGGGAGGGTGGGCCAAAGGATCAACGACCGAGATTCCTCAGTCAATTCTATCCCAATCGGTTCGACCGGGACCTGGCAAGCCCTCTGGCAGTCGATGCGGGTGCCACTTTGTCGAATATCGACTTCACCCTGACGCAGGACTGCATGATTAGTGGAAAGGTCCTGTCGCTTGAGGATGAGGCGCCTCTGGAGGCAGTCCAAATCATTCCGCAACTAGTCGGACAGGAAACCCTGCATCCTGCCGGAACCCGCACCGATGCCTCAGGATCCTTTATGCTGCAGGACCTTCCACCGGGAGACTATTTCCTGGGCATGTTCCTGCCTGCACGACACCGACGGCTCATCGAGGTTTATTATCAAGACAAACTGAGTCTGAGCAAGGCGGACAAGATTGCTCTCGAAGAAGGATCCCACATCCGAAACATCGACTTCAACCTCTTGACGGGCGCATCGCTCGGCGGAACGGTCAGCGTTGAAGAACCCGGCTATCGGTTCCATCCCGAAAGAGACGTGATCGAGCTGAAACGCCTTGACTTCGATCCCCGGGGTTCCGAGGACCAAGCCCTGAAGATCGAGCCAGACGGTTCCTTCCGATTGCAAGGAGTTCCCGGCGGTCGCTACTCGCTGACCCCCAAGCTCTCGGATACCAACCTGATGGCGCTGACTTCGCCAAACTCTCGGGTGGTGGAGGTGATCGAAGGCGATACCATTGATGATCTGGACTTCGCCTTTGCACTCGGTGGGTCCATCTTGGGTTCCGTGGTGTCGGACAGCGAGGCTTATGATTTGGGCCAACTGCAGCTCGTCCTCATCAATTTCGTTGAAAACACATCCTCTTTCTTCGACATTCCGTCGATGCAGTACACGATTGCCGGGCTCTCCCCGGGACGATACTTTCTGGTGCTCCGCTCCAACCCCGACAAGACCCATCCAGGGAAACGCTATGGGGTTGCCAGGGTTTTTGATACAAAACTTGTGGAAGTTGAGCAAGGCATCAGTACTTCGGGGGTGAACTTGAGGGTGCTTCAGACGGGTGCGGAGCAGCCACATTTTTGAAGCCAACAGCCAGTCCTGCGGGGTTGAGGCAAGGACTGCCGCTACAGCATTCTCTCCCATGAACTTGCGATTGTCCTGAGAGGGTGGCATTCTCAGCCTAACTTGGTGACGCAGAATCGAAACCGGCGGGGGAGAGAAGCCCTGTTGCCGTCGGCTCGGGTTGTGGTAGGTTATCCCGAACATGGTTTCAGCTATTGACAGCCCGGCTCAGTCGTCCCGAATCAATCCCCCGAATCATTCAATAATGAGGAAGTAATCGACCTGAAGCACATCCTGTCTGCGCCGGCCCACTTTATTCCCCCGTAGAACCGGGCCGGCCTACCTATCCCCCGGCAGCGACGACGTGAACAAATACCTGCGGGCCTGCGTGTACTACACCGACGGCGACGGCAACCGCAAGCGGGGCCAGGCGGAGGCCATTGGTCCGGTAGCCACGCAGTAAGAGGGGCGGCCCGGCCAGTGGCCCCAATGTGCGGATATCCCTTGACAGGTCATGGGAAATCCCCTACGCTCTTGCCGTTTCAAATCTCACGCACCCAAGGGGGTACTAACCAGAGTGGCTGAAGTCAGGGTTCAGGAAGGTGAAAGCTTAGAAAATGCCCTTCGACGCTTCAAACGTAAGGTTCAGACCGAAGACATCATCAAAGAGGTCAAAAGGCACTCCTTCTATCTCAAGCCGGGAGAAAAAAAACGGGTCAAGCAGGCTTTGGCTCGAAAGCGGAGCCGAAAAAAGCTCCGGCGAGATGCTGTTTCCCGATGACCGGGAGTGTTGATTCTCCCGAGGGTCTTTGGGCGGTGTTTTCCACCCGGTCAATCCAGGGATAGTCGAGCCCCGGAGCCCGGAAATCTTCCAGTCGTCCGCTAAAATTCATTACCCCTAAGTTCCTGCTTGGGCCGCAGTGATGACCGAGGTGTTAACGATGTCTTGGGCTGTGCAGCCTCTGGACAAGTCATTGGCGGGTTTTTTCAATCCTTGCAGTACTGGTCCAATCGCTTCCGCCCCACCCAGCCGCTCGACTAGCTTGTAGCCGATATTGCCTGCTTGTAGATCAGGAAAAATAAGGATGTTGGCCTTTCCGGCAACCAGGCTCCCCGGGACTTTCTTCTGAGCGATCTCCGCGACTAACGCGGTATCCACTTGAAGATCACCGTCCACCCGCAAACCAGGGCACCGTTCTCGGGCTGTGAGAGTTGCTTCTACCACCTTGTCCACCAAGGGGTGATGGGAGCTTCCTTTGCTGGAGAATGAGAGCATGGCCACAGTAGGTTCTACCCCGAGTAGCGACCGAGTGTTGCAAGCCGTTGCAATCGCGATATCCGCCAACTGGGAGGCATCCGGGTTGGGAACCACCGCACAATCGGCAAAGACCAATGTCCTGTCTGTCCTGCCAGAGTTCCTTGGAAAAACCATCAGGAAGAAACTGGACACCAGGGAGCAGCCATCCTTCAAACCGATGCAACGCAGGGCTGCCCGGACCGTCTCTGCCGTCGTATGGCTTGCCCCCGCCACTGAGCCATCGGCATCGCCCCAACTCACCATGGCGTTTCCGAAATACAAAGGATGCTCCAGCTGCCGCCGGGCTTCCTCTCGGGTGATACCCTTGGCCTTCATGCTCTCATAGTAGAGACCCGCATAGTCGTCCAGCCTTTCCGAGCGTTTGGGCTCAATGATCCCGACCGATTCCAACTTCAAATTCAACTCTCTCCCTCTTTTTCGAATGACGTCGGGATCCCCCAAGAGAGTCAAGCGCATCCATTCCTTCTCTTGAATCCTGGCTGCCGCAGTCAGAGTGCGGTCGTCCGTCCCTTCCGGCAACACGATGTGCTTCTTGGCCTTCACAGCTTTGGCAGTCAACTGTTCAAGAATCGATGACTTAGGCAAGGCAAACCTTCTTTCCAATGAACTTGCTTCAGGGAGCGATCCGACACCGCTGGCCAGAGAAGGCTTGAAACCTCAATAGCGGAAGCCGAACCGGGATCCTGCCTGTCGGGAAGGCTCCAACTCACTTGGCGGCGTCTAACCGCCTTTGCACCCTCTTGGCCGCAGCGGCGTATTCCGAGGCCGGATGCAAATGATGAGCCTGTCGGTATGAGTCCAATGCCTTCCGGTCGTGTCCTGTCTTTTCGCGACAAAACCCCAAAGCATAATGGATCGTGGCGTCCTCTGGATTTTTTCTGATGGCGCTCTCAAGAGCCTCGGCTCCTTCCGGATATCGATTCAAACCAATGAGCGCCTGCCCTAGACTGTAGAAGATTCCGGGATGCCTGCTGTCGAATGCCAGCACCCTTCGAAATTGCTTCTCGGCATTGGGAAAATCCCTCAGTCCCAGATAAGCTCTACCAGCCAAGTTGTGGACCTCCACACTGTCGGGGCTCAGAGCCAGAGCCTCCCCGGCCAGGTCCACGGCCCGTTCAAGATAGCGTTTCTTTCCTGCCGACCCTTGGGTTGACGATAGTCGCAAACAGACTTCTCCCAGTGAAACCAATACCGCCGGCTGCCTACGGTTGAGTTCCAAAGACCGCTCCAAAGCCACCAGGGCTTCTGAAAGGTTACCCAGGTTGTACTCCAAGCTGCCGAGCTGAGCATAAAAGGCGGGCTGACCGCCTCCAAACGGCTCGGCTTTCTTGAAGTCCAGATGGGCCTGGGCCAGTTGGCCTTGGCTCAGCAGAATCGAACCCCGCGAAAAGTGAAATTGAAATCTGTGCTGATCGGTCCGGATGAGTTCTCGGCTCTCCTCGAGGGTTTGGAGGGCCGTCTCATAGTTGCGGCGCCGGGCATGAACTTGGGCCAAGCCCAACTCCGCTTGGAAGTCAGCCTGCAGCTCAGCGGCCTTCCTCAGAAACGTTTCCGCTTGGCCATAGTCCTGTAAATGGTAATAGCTGAGACCCAGGATTCGATTGGCCAGAGCATCCTCAGGATTCTCTTTGACCTAGTCAAGAGCTCGTTGACCGCTCGACGATATTTTCCCTGTTGATAGTAGCTCAATCCAAGCAGCCAGTCGCCGGCTGCAGGAACAGCGCCAAACCCGAGCGCTGACAGGATCATCAGGATCTGGCGAACTCGCAAAACGAACCTCTCCTGCAAGGGAAATCGATGAAAAACATCCACGCTAACGATCCGGAACAAACAGTGGCCGAGGGTTTCCTCGGCCGAATTGTGAAGCTCTCCCTGACGAGTGCCCATCGGAGGAAGCCCGCCGCTATTGAGAGATGGGATGAGAGGATACTGGACGAGTCAACCGCGGCAGGAATTTTGCGCCTGCATCAACCAAGGGAGGGCAGGACCCGGCCTTGAGAAGAGGGACAGAGCGAACCTCTACGATCGTGGTCTTTTTCGTTTGACGTCAATACCCAAGCGTTTGACCTTGGAGTTGAGCGTTGAGAGAGGCAATCTAAACCGTTCGGCCGCCTCGGTCTGACTCCAATTAACATTCTCCAACATCTGCATGATGACTTTTCTTTCAAAGTTATCAAGGATTTCGAAGAGAGGCTTGTTTTCCAACGCAGACGCCCCATTGGTTTTTTGACTCGGCGACGCTGCCGTGACCTCACAAGAGATCAGATCTCGGGAGAGCTCGCCCGATGTACTCAATACGACGGCTCGCTCGATGATGTTCTCCAGCTCTCTCACATTCCCCGGCCAGTCGTACTGAACCAACAATCTCATGACGTCCGGAGACACTGGACCAAAGTTCTTGTTGTTTTCCTGGCTGAACTTCTTCAGAAAATGATCGACCAAAAGGGGAATATCTTCCTTGCGCTCCCGGAGCGGGGGGAGTTGAACGGAAATCACATTCAGGCGGTAAAACAGGTCCTCCCTAAAGGCGCCTTGCTCCACCAAAGCCTTCAAGTCGACATTGGTAGCCGCGATGATACGGGCATCCACCTTGATGGTGTCCACTCCACCGAGACGCATGAACTCCCTCTCCTGAATCACCCGTAAGAGCTTGGCCTGGGTATCCATGCCCACCGTGCCGATCTCATCGAAGAAGATGGACCCTTGGTCTGCAACTTCGAACAATCCTTTTTTGGAGGCAACGGCGCTGGTAAACGCTCCCTTGAGATGGCCAAAGAGCGTGCTCTCGAGCAGGTCGGATGGCAGGCTACCGCTGTTCACAGTCACAAAAGCCTTCTTCGACCGGCTGCTATTGGCATGAATAGCCTTGGCAATGAGTTCCTTCCCGGTGCCGCTTTCTCCTTGGATCAGGACCGTGCTGCGACTCTGCGCTACCTGAGAAACCAGATCGAAAATCTTCAGCATCCGTTCACTTTTGCCCACGATGTTGGAGAATCCAGACTGCCTCTTGAGAGCTCGCTTCAACTCTCGATTCTCGTGCTGAAGCTTCCGCTGTTGTATTCCGTTGCGGATATCCAGCAGGAGTTTTTCGTTATCCCAGGGCTTGGTGACGTAGTCCACTGCCCCGGATTTGATCGCCCGCACCGCGTTTTTAATCGTACCGAAGGCGGTAATCATGATGACGGCCGTTTCCGGGGACGAGTCGCGAATTTCCTCAAGCACCTCAAGCCCGTTCTTGTCGGGCATCATCACATCCAAAAGCACCAGATCGAAGAGGTCGGACTCCAGCTTCTTCAAGCCATCCACACCACCTTCAGCCAAGGCCACCTTATAATTGGCTTCAGACAGCAGGATCTCCAGATTCTCGCGAATAGCGGGTTCGTCGTCGATCACTAGAATGGATCCGGAGTGCTCAGACATTCGCCACCTTCCTGGCGGCAGGAAGCTCCACGATGAAGCGCGTGCCTTGGCCTGACCTCGAGGCCACCATGATCTTGCCCGAATGCTCTTGAACGATCCCGTAGGTCACCGAGAGCCCCAAGCCCGTTCCCCGGCCCATTTCCTTGGTGGTAAAGAAGGGATCGTAGATTTTCTGTAAATGTTCCTCGGGTATACCGCTCCCTGTATCAACGACTTCGATGCGGAACAAGGATCCCTGGGAAGCGCTCTTGACCAACAACTCTCCCCCCTGAGGCATGGCGTCCTTGGCGTTGATGAACAGATTCAGGAATACTTGCTGCAGCTTGCCTGGGTTACCGTAAACTCGGGCCGAAGTGGGGATCAACTCCTTCCTCAGACGGATCTTGGCCGTCTTGAGTTGGTGCTCCAGCAGGGACAAGGTCTCAGAGATCAGGTCATTGACCTCCAGTACCCGAAACGCCGTCCCATCGGTCCTGGAGAAATTGAGCAGGCCGTTGACGATCTCGGAGGCTCGAAACGATTGCTTGATGATCTTGTCCAGGATTTTCCCCTTGGGGTCTTCTGAACTCAACTGCTTGCCCAGCATCTGGCTGTAGCTGGAAATGACCGCCAGCGGCGTGTTGACCTCGTGAGCCACACCGGCAGCCAACAGACCGATCGAGGTCAACTTCTCGGATTGCACCAATTGATCTTCAAGGTTGGCCCGCTCCGTCTTGTCATCGAGAATGATGATCCGCCCCGTCACTCCGCGGTCCTTGTCCATCAGAGGAGTCACGGTGACATCAACCACTCGCAAATCCTCCGCCAGCTTCAGCCGGCACTTGTAGAGCCGGACCACCTCCGAATGGCCCGAGGGATCGGGGCCCAGCCGCATTCGGATTTCCTGCACCAGGTTCTTCGGGAGCACGTCGGAAACACGTCTGCTTATAACCTGTTCCCTGGGGATTCCCAACAGCGTCTCCATCTGAGGGTTCCAGCTCTCAATCCGTTCATCCAAGTCGACCACCACGACTCCGACGCTGATGGACTCGACGATGCTCTCACTGTACTCCTTGAGCTGTTGGAGTTCTTCCGCCTTTTGGTGGACGGAGGAGTAAAGCTGGGCATTCTCGAGAGCGATGGCAACGTAGCCGGCAATGGTGTGCAAAAGCTCGACGTCCTCGCTGGTCAGCAGCTCGCCCCGGCTGGTTCTCCCGAGTCCCAAGTAGGCAATGGTCTTCCCTTTGGTGATACAAGGAAGAAAGTAGTGCAGCTCCAGTTGTCCGAGGGTTTCGCGGTGTTCAGGCTTCTCAGACATGAGGCTCTTGAAATCCTCGTAAAACAAGAAGCCCTTGACCAGGGCCGGACTTCGGGGATTCAAGAATCCCAAATCCAATCGATGATGTTGTAAGGGCACGCCCACCGACTTGGCCAGCCGAAACTGCTCCGGATGGCCCTCAGCCCCCAGAAAGACCGCCACCTTATCCACCGACAGGGTCGTGCTGATCTTTTCGGTCACCGTTTCGAGTAGACGGGACACGTTCACTTCAGAGCCCAGCTTCTTACCGAATTCGATCAAGGTTTGCCGGTAGTCGTAGCGATTCCTATCGAAGTACTGGTCTACCTTGGCCTGAATCCAATTGCGCAACGGCGCAAAGACAAAGCCCGCCACTACCAATGAAATCGCAATGTAGGCGGGATGAGCTCCGGCCGCATGGAAGACCTGACTGACGATGGCCATGAGACCGAAGTAGAAACCGACCACAGCCAGCGAAGTCAGCGTTGATGCCACTCCCTTCTTGAAAATGATGTCCACGTCCATGAGGCGGAACTTGATAATGGCGTACCCGAAAGTCAAGGGGATCAGGACCAGAGGCAGGACTGTAATCTCCATCCAAATGGTGGGAACGACTCCCATCCAGTAAGGGACGGCATAGAAGAGAAAGAAGGGCAGGGTTCCGAAGACGGTTCCCAGCACGATCCATTTCATCTGCTGTCGCAAGATCTGGTTGGCGCTGGCCCAATAGGTGTGCGTCAGAGCCAACATGCCCAGAACGAACAGGCCCGCAAAATGGAGCATGTGAAGCTGATCCAGGAAAATCCGGGTACTCAGCGGGGCCTGAACGAGCAACGGCTCGAGAACAAACAAAATCTGGGTCCCAAGCAGCAGCACAGCCGGCAGGTAGAGGGCGACCTTCAAAGAGGAATAACGCTCCAAGAACGTTTTGGGATTCGGGAAACTCAGACAAAAGTGGAGAAACAGAGGCGGTAGAAACAGCAGGCAAATGGCGTCCAGCCAATAGATGCCCCAATCGAAAGCGTTCAACTTGCTGGTATAGGAAAAAGCAAAAACGCCAAAAGAGGCCAGACAAATGGTGTAGAAGTGCAAAGCGCCTTTGGCTTGCCACCTTCTCAGGAAAATAAAGACACCAATAAGCAAATAGAGGAAGCCGACCAATTCCAGAAATCGCTTCAGGCTCAGGTTGGTGGGCTGACGACTGATCACCAAGGTGGTGGTGTAGCTGTTGCCCAAGCGGGTCAGGGAGTATTGCGCCTTTGACCACACCCCCAGTTGATCGAGCTCCATGGACACTTCGGTCGCTCGGGTGATCTCCTTGCCGTTGATGGCCACCAGAACATCACCCTTCAAAATGCCGGCTTTGGCTGCCGGTCCACCAGCCTCCACGATCACCGCTTCCACACCACGAGAGGTCTTGATCCATCCGCAACCGTCATCCGGGGTGACATGGGCGCCCTTCTGCAGGCCATTGATGACACCCATCACCGCCATGACCACGGTAAGCAAAACGATCAGAGTTGTCTTGAAGCCGAAATTGGCGATCATTTTCTTACTCTAAGTGGATGCGAACCTATTTCTGCTGTATTCGCTTGCACGTTTAATGCCAGTTGGTCGCGAGTCATCGTCAAAATAAACCACTGTAGAACTATAAGTTAGGGCAAGCCCTTTATAGAGAATCCCAAAATTCGGATGGTTCCTACGATTTCTCGCCCAATTATACGAAAAAACGTATTCTGCTGTAAGGATCACTCTTGGAGTCTCCTGCGATCACCAGCGCCATAACGTGATAGGAGTGGTTGATTTGGGACAACCTGGAATCCTTGCCTGCCGAAAGACCTCCAACTTGTATGAAGGTGCTGAGAGGAGTGCAAATCGGATCGGCGAGAGCTAAAACTTGAGTTTGATGCCACCCCGCAGTGATCGAGGGGTTTGGAGGAATTCGGAGTGTCTCAGCTCACCGGCAGCTTCAAACGAATCAAACCGTTGCTGATCGAAAAGGTTGTGGACGTCGAGTTGAGCCTCCAAGTCGCCCGGAATGAATCGCCCTACGTAGGGTATGGCCTGACTCACCATGAGACTGAAGCCGGGGGCAGAGCTCTCGAAGAGCTCTTGATAGGGATCGATGACGGTTAGAGACACGCCGGAGATCCATCGATAAGTCGAGGCCACCTGAGTCCTGGAGGGACTTAACTGAGTCTTCAATCTGGCCACCATCACATGATAGTTCTTTGGAACCCATCCCAATGTCCCGCGGCCAAACTGAGTCCCACCCCCAAACGTATAGCCGAGGTCTGTGTAGATTTCGTCACCCAGCTTCCTTTGATAGGCCACCCGAACGCCTTTGGAGGAGATGGGGGTGATTCTCTGCGAGGCGGTCGGAATGAATGCCCTGCCCGGCGAAAACTCATCGGAATAAACACCCACAGCGAAGTGCGATCGATGGTCGAGTGCCTGATCCACCATCATTTCAGTGTGGGTGACTTCGGTTTGCCCCAGGCGGAGTTTGCTCCCAAATGGGTGTTGAAAAGGCGAGGCGAAAGAAAGATCTTCTCCGGCTACCGATGGAACCGTTCGATAGAGTCGAGGCATGGACTGGGTACGAATGAATGAAACCTGGTTGGCAGGATGTGGCCTCATCCGGAATCCCCAGCGCGGCCGCACCCGTCGAGCGTTAACCGAGGGATCCGTAGCCAGGAGCTCCAAGCCGTAAATCGCCGAGATCATCTCGGAAATGGCCACTTCGTCTTCGAAATCGAGATTGAAGAGATTGAGTCGCTGAAGGTGGCCTTGAGTGGCGGGCGCCTGGTTGTCCAGGTAGGGGAAACTTCCCAAACTCACCCGCAATGATGGATTGTGACCCTTCACGTTTCTCCACCTGATCATCGAATCCAACTCGGTGAAGCCACTCTCAGAGACCGTTCCGGCCACCAACCAGCGCGAGTTCGAACTGAGGTCTTTCACGAAAACGAACTCGGTGAAGGCCCCACCCAGGTCCAGGTAGTCGGGATCGGCTGCATAGGCCGTAGAATAAACGTAGACGGATCCGTGCCAATCTTGGTCTGCTTGTTCCGACGGCTTGGGCGATTCCAGATCAAGCTCCAAGTCGAGCCCGCGGTCCGACTCCGTGAACCTCAAAATAGGTTGGGTGGAGGAAGCCATCCGCAGCACCGAACGAATATCCTCATCGTGGCCAGGGGAGCGACCACTGGTGGAGCTGGGAGAAATGGCTTGGTGATAAAGATTTTGCAGGCTGAGATTCAGCGATTCCATCTTGCCGGACACCACCTCAATTCCCGGCTTCAACATCGGCAAGTAGCTCGCCAGACTCACACTCAAGGCATAGGAACCGGGCAATAGATTCTTGATCTCGAACCGACCGGAGCCATCAGTGGTCACCTTCTTGACGACCTGTGGATTGAAGGTTCCCTCGAGAAGGGTGACCAGCACGCCCCCGAGCGGAGTTCCCCGCGAGTCCTTGACAAACCCGGAGATATAGCCCTCGTCAACGTCCGCTGCCCCTTGAGCGGTCAGGATGGGTCCCGCCATCAGGGCGGCTAAAAGAACGACAGTTGCCTGACTGATTCGCATCGAGTTTATCCTCGTTTTGATTCTCCCAAACTCAGCTTCCATGGGTGGATGGACCAACAGTCAGCGCACCTCGAAGCTGCCTACCTGGATGACCGAGCGGTCCGACAAATTGTCGGTCACTTTGACCTCCAAGTGGTATCGGCCAGGTTGCAGCGGTTTGAGCGATACGGTCCTCGCCAATGTCATCTGCTGGGAAGCGCCAACCAGTTGCTGCTGGTCTTCCTGCAATCGCGAGATCTCCTGGTTGCCTTTCCTAAAAAGATACTCTATGGATGCCGACGGCAACTGGGTCTCTTGATTCAGGGTCAAGTTGTAAACCTGGAAGTAAATTCCCAGGCTCTGTTCCTGATTAAACTGCTCACTCACGTTCGGATGGACCTTGGTTCCACCGATGACAAACATTCCACTCCCCACCTGCCGAGCGGGGAGTTCCTCAATTCGGTCAGCCAGGATCAGGCTGCTGGTGGCCAGCCGATTCTCTCGATATCTCGGCGCCACGAATCCGAAATATTCTGTCCCAACATTCCCGCTGTGCAGATCTTTCAAGACCAGCTCCAACTTGTAGCGGCCGGAACGCAAGGGCAATGCTCGCTGATACAAGGACCTCTGGTCGAGGGTCTGCTTGAACAGGGAGTCCGGAACATCCTTGACGACCGCATCCTCGAAAACCTGGACGACCCGGCCCGTAATCGTGGATACCCGGCCGAAAATGTTGACCCGAGCTCGCTGAACGCCCTCCTGGTTTTTGAAGGTCATGTCCTTGTGATGGAGCTCGACGGTGATGGGAGTCAGGACGGTATCTTCCGTGATCTTCAGAAAATCGGTGCGGAAGTTGAAGGGGAGTAAGTTATAGGAGAGCTTGGTATTGACGACAGCCTCCAGGTCGGTGAACTTTACCCGGGGCGGCCGTTGGAGCGCTGTATATTGGGATAGCCGTTCAAACTGATTGTACCGTCGACCTCGCCCGCCAAGGGGACTTCCCAAAGGTATCCCGGTAGAATTGGTGAAGCGGTCTGCCTTGCTGGCCATCCCCATACTCTCCATGGTGGTCAGTCCGGCATTGGGCACATACAGCAGGGCGTCCTTTTCCGTGGGGTCCATGGTCATGCGGTATTCGCCCGTCATGGTAGGGTCGACGAATTCGATGAGCACTTCGTTGCCTAAATCCGGGCCTTCTAGGTAGCGGTAGCGCCAGATTTCAAAGGGGTAGGTGCTGGTCGAGCCACCTCCTTCCTCAATGGGGCGGTTATAGCTGCCCCCCCCCGGATGGGATTCAATCTCGTCAGGAGGGCCGAAAGTAATATAAATACGGCCACGATCCGTCAGCCACCCCGGTCTTCCGGAAGAAAAGCGCTCATTGGCGTAGGCAATCCGCCGATAGTGCTCGTCGCGGGACTCGTTTTCAACCGTGTCCGGAGACGGATCGCGTCTTAGCCAGAACTGCTCGATAAACTGATACCGTTCCTCATCGGTGGTCAGGCTTTTGAAAGCCCGCTTCTCTTCCTCTGTAATAATATAGAGAGCATCCTCCCGAATCCACTTTTTGAGGTAGCGATCCGATGTTTCATGCCTCAGGGACTTCTCCCGTTTCTTGATTCGCTTTGCCGCTTCCAGATGGAGGTAGCCTCCAAACAGGATGATCACCAATGAGCAGGAGATGAATAACCGGCTTTGGTTCCAAGCTTTCACTGGCGGCCCTAACAGCCCACATGGTTGTGTGTCAGGGTAGGGGATTGGAGTGCGGGCTAACCCCTCTGATTATAGACGGCAGGCAATGGGTGTCAATCAATTTCGCCGACTGCCCTGGGACTCTGCCCCCGGCCGAGTCGGTGGGAGCCCCGCCTCATTTATGGGTTCGTCGTTTTCAGTCATGCTCATCGGACTTCGGGGTTGCAGGGTTCAAGGCAAGTTCATCCGAAGAGAAGTAAGCCCTGGTCCCGAGGAGGCGTTACAAGACTCAGCACTAAACCCATTCAAGCTTTGACCCTCTTGCACAACACATCATGATCACCCCAGAATCAGTTTCCCCTCTCAGCATTCTCCACAAGAACGAGCTTCACCTCAAAGCGGCAGCTAACAAGGAGCGAAGCCACCAGGACGACAGAGTGGACAAGCCACTCCCACTCATTACCGCATCCGAGATAAGAAGGGCAGCCGTCCAGGGCATCGCGTTTGCGGAGTTCTGTCAACCTGTCCCGCCATGATAGTATGACCTTGATGCCCGTGAGAGTTCTCAAGGAGTTCTATGGCTCGCTCCAATCGAAAATGTCCGCTCTGCGAGGCCCGCAAGGCCAAGAGATTTTGCCCGGCCAAAATGGTCCAGATCTGCCCGGTCTGTTGTGGAACCAAGAGAGAAATAGAGATCGATTGTACCCCTGACTGTGTCTATCTTCACTCGGGACGGGAATACGAGCAGACTCGGAAGGCGAGGTATGAAACGAGATCCAGGCTGACCGCAAGGCTCTGGAGTCGAAGCTTCCAGGCCAGGAACTTCAAGACCTTGATGGGCCTGTGGTCCACCATTGATCACGTGCGCTCCGAATCTCCGGCCCTGGTAGACGCCGATGTCCGAGAGGTCCTCGATCGACTGGTCCGAACCTACCGGACGCTGGTAGGGGGCATCCATTACGACCACGTGCCTGACATCCCGATTCAGAATATTCTCTATGGATCCCTAAAATCTTTTTTGGAGCAGCAGAAACCGGAAGACCTCTCGGCTTCGGCGCCCAAGACCAGCGATCTGCTGGATTGCCTGCAACTGAGTGTGGAAATGGCAGCGCTCACCGATCCATCACGTCCCAAGAGTCGCGCCTTCCTGGACCGTCTCAGAGAAATTGTGGCCGGAGCCACCCAAAAAGCATCCCGGGCAGGCTCCCAACCTCGCATCGTTCTGCCTTAATGGCTTCCTCTCCCGGCAACCTCACCACCCATTTTCTCCGGCAGCAGAGGCCGATTCGGCGAAAAGCTCAAGTTCCGTCCAGAAGCAACCTGAGCCGCTTAGATTGTCTCAAGAATCTGATTCAAACTTTCGAGTGGGTTGGGGCTAGCGGTCACCGGACGGCCAATCACCAGGTAATCGGCGCCGTCTTTCAGGGCAGCTTCAGGGGTGGCCACACGGGCTTGGTCATTGAGAGCAGTCCCGGCAGGACGAATTCCCGGGGTCACCAGGAGGGGAGAGGATCCAAAATGGCGGCGCAACAAGGCAACTTCAGCAGGAGAAGCCACCAGGCCGTCCACACCCGCTTCGATGGCGATGTGAGCCAGCCGAACGACCTGATCTGCGAGAGGACTGCCGAGCCCGAGTGGGGCGAGGTCAGATGGCGCCAGGCTCGTCAACAAGGTTACTGCCAGAACCAAGAGGGGCTTTTGCTCCGGCCGTGGCGATTTCAGAGCCCTCATCACCGCCGCCATCATTCTGGAGCCACCACTGGCATGAACGGTGATCATGGAAACCCCCATCGCCTGAGCGGCTTTGGCGGCCTGGGCGGCAGTATTCGGAATATCGTGGAGCTTGAGATCCAGGAACACCCGTTCACCCATCGCCATGATCTTGTCTACCACGGATGGCCCTTCTGCGGCAAACAGTTGACTGCCCACCTTGAAAAGGCCAACCCTACCGCGCAGTTGCTCCACCAGCCTCAGACTCTCAGTGGCGGAGTCGAGATCCAAGGCGATGACGATCCGGTCTTTCGGCTCCATACGTCTCCCGGTGACCCGCACCTTTGATTCAATTGGGTTGAAACCGCCCAATCACTGAGCGGATGGCGGGAAATCCCTTGCGCCGACAGAACCCTGCAAGGCCCTGGACGATCTTGAGTGGCGCCCGAGGGTCCACAAAGTTGGCGGTTCCAATTTGAACGGCTTTGGCCCCGACAATCAGGTGCTCCAGAGCGTCTTGGGCTGTCTGGATCCCGCCGATGGCGATCACGGGAACACTGACTGTCTGCACCACTTGGTGGACCATTCTCACGGCCACTGGTTTGATGGCAGGTCCTGAAAGACCACCGGTGATGTTTCTCAGTCGCGGACGGAAGGTTTCCACGTCCACAGACATTCCGGTCAGCGTGTTGATGAGGGAAAGGGCATCCGCCCCACCATCCTCGGCTGCCCTGGCCAGCACCGTAATGTCAGTGACGTTAGGTGAGAGTTTGACCAGGATGGGCCGGCGAGCCCGCCGCTTGATGGCCTTCACCACCTCATGGGTGGCTTGGGGATCGGATCCATACATCACGCCGCCAGACTTGACGTTCGGACATGAGACATTGACCTCATAGCCCGCCAACCCGTCCGACTCGTTCAAGACCTCCACGACGCGCACGTAGTCTTCGGTGGTGAAACCAAAAACGTTGGCAAAAATTTTCGTCCGGTAGCGGCGAAGACTGGGTAACTTGCTGGATACGAATTCACGGACGCCGATGTTCTGCAAGCCAATGGCATTCAGCATGCCCGAGGGCGTTTCGTGAAGGCGGGGGGATTGCGCTCCCGACATCGGCTCGATAGACAGCCCCTTAACCACGATCCCTCCCAGTTTATTCAAGTCAATCAACCGGCTGAACTCTTCGCCATAACCGAAGGTGCCACTAGCGGTCATTACCGGGTTTTTGAGCGAGATGTCCGCAAATTCAGTGGTAAGATCGACCATGGCTCAAGGGCTGACGGGGGGGTTGGCTGAGTCACACCTTCGGCCTTTGATTCAGGGCAGTGTAACAAAAGTCAGTGGCGCTGTCGATCAAGGCGCGCTCTCTGAGGCCGTTTCGATGGTCCGGCATTCCAGCCGCCTCTGGCAAACCTGCCCCGCGGCCTGGAGCGGCTGACGAGCTGTCCCTTTCCGGCCATCTCCTTATAGACCAGCCATGCCTCATCTTCCAGAACTCTTCTCGGACAGCGCCTTGGATACACTGCGCTGCACAATTCAAGAAGCACAAGGCAACGAGGTCTTCTTCCTCGGGACCGCCGACGATTCCGGGTGTCTTCAAGAAGTGCTGCCCTTGGCCCGCGGGAATGACTCGGCCGTTCCTGCCCTCCTGCAAGTGGCTTCCCAAGGGGATGTGATCCTCCACAACCATCCCTCGGGACGTTTAGTTCCTTCCGCGGCCGACCTGGAGGTCGCCTCCTCCTACGGCAACCGGGGGGTGGGGTTCTATATCGTCAACAACACCGTGGACCAAGTCTATGTGGTGGTGGAGGCTTTTAAGAAAGAGGCTTCAAACTCGCTGGACCTGTCCGACATCCTCGAACTTTTTGGCCCGCACGGTGCTCTGGCCCAGAAACTTGCAGACTACGAGTCTCGCCCGGCGCAAAGGCAGATGGCAAAGACGGTTGCTGCTACCTTTAATCATTCCCAAGTAGCGCTCATCGAAGCCGCCACGGGTACCGGTAAGAGCCTGGCCTACCTGGTTCCGGCGATTCTCTGGGCGGTTCACAACAAACAGCGGGTGGTGGTCTCCACCAACACCATCAATCTACAGGAACAGTTGATCCATAAGGACCTTCCTTTGCTGAATCAAGTACTGGATTGTGAGTTCAATGCAGTGCTGGTCAAGGGAAGGCGCAACTATCTCTGCTTGGATAAGCTGAACTCTCTGGATCAGCAGGGCACGTTAATCCTGGACAAGGACGAACGCGCCGACGTCACCGCGCTATCCCACTGGGCCCGGCGCACCGCCGATGGCAGTCGTTCCGATCTCTCTCTCAACGTCTCCCCAGCGCTATGGGAAAAAGTAGCCTGCGAGAGCGACAACTGCACCCGGATCAAGTGTGAGTTCTACAGCCAATGCTTCTTCTACAAAGCTCGACGCCAAGCGGCTGCGGCCAATCTGCTGGTGGTGAATCACCATCTGCTCTTTGCGGATCTGGTGGTGCGTCGGGCAACGGGACAGTACCATGACGCCGCCGTCCTGCCCCCCTACTCCAGAATGATCATCGATGAAGCCCACAACGTCGAAGAAACCGCCACTGAATATTTTGGCATTCAGATTTCCAAGTTCTCGCTGCACCGACTCTTGGCGCGTTTCTACCAAGTCCGGAATCGGGGCGCCGTCCGTGAAAAAGGCGCTATCCCTTTTCTGCTATCGAGGCTCCACTTCCTGGAAAAAGAAATCGATCCCGATCTCCTCAACCGCATCCTGGATCATGTCCAAAACCACTTACTGCCAGAGTTGGACCAGTTGTCTTTTTTGGTGGATCACGTTTTTGATGACTGCGCTCGTTGGTTCGAGGCAACTGACCGGGATCCGTCCGGGGAAAAGAAAGTCCGCTTCACCGCCGATCTTTATCAGCAGGTCGAATGGAAGGACACCATCCTGGTACGCGTTCACAACCTGCTGCAAGCCATGCAGATCTTCTACCAGAACTGCCGGACTCTGGACCAACTGATCTCCAATTTCCCTGATGAGATACAAGAAGCCCTGCAACGGCAGCGGGTAGAGCTACAGGCTTTGAGAGATCGCCTGGAGGCTGCGGCGGTGAGTCTGTCCGAGATCTTTGGAGCCGAGGAAAACCATAAGGTGCGGTGGATCGAATGGGCGCCGACCCAATCGGGAAGACGGGTGACGCTTCGACAAGTCCCCTTGCTCGTCGCCGACCTGCTCCGCGAGAACGTTTTCCAGCAGTTCGAGACGGTGGTGATGACCAGCGCCACCCTCACCAGCGAAAAGCGATTTCACTACATGAAGGAGCGTCTCGGTCTTCAGCAAGACCTGGAGCCGCGATTGGTGGAACTGGCCCTTCCTCCCGTTTTTAACTACCAACGCCAAGCCATTCTTGGGATTCCCAACGATCTACCCTATCCAAACCACCCAAGCTACGCGACGGCGCTCAGCCGATTCCTGCTGCGCGCCATTGAGATCTCAGAGGGGCGGGCCCTGGTGCTTTTTACCTCCTACTTCATGCTGCAACGGACCTACCAAGAACTGGCCGCGCCGCTGCGCTCTTTGGGGATTGTGGCCTTGAAGCAGGGCCAAGCGCCCCGACACCAGCTCACCCGGCATTTCAAGAGGGACAAAACCAGTGTTCTGTTGGCGACCGACAGCTTCTGGGAAGGAGTGGACGTGGCCGGGGACGCTTTGGAAAACCTCATTCTGACCAAACTTCCCTTCAGCGTTCCTCGCGACCCGGTGGTTGCCGCTCGGGTAGAAGCCATCCAAAAAAGGAACGGCAACCCATTTCTTGAGTATATCGTCCCCCAGGCCGTCATTCGATTCCGACAGGGGTTTGGTCGGTTGATCCGCAACAAGAAGGATCGCGGATGCATTCTGATTCTTGACCGCCGCGTTCTGGACAAATCCTACGGCCGGACTTTCCTCGATTCACTTCCCGACTGTCAGTGTGTGGCTGGCAAGAGTGATCGGGTTTTGGAGAGACTCATTGGTTTTTTCCAGGCCAGACCATCAGCCTCGGGCCGGTAACCCGCCAACCCGAACGGTGGCGGTCGGTCATTCGACGGCAGTTCCCCGTGAACTCTGCATGCCATTACCGCCAGCTTCCGGATCAGGCTCGCTTGAAGGCTTTCAGAATCTCGTTCTTTTCGTAGCGCAGGATGATAGGACGGCCGTGGGGACAGGTCATGGGGTAGCGGGTTTTGAGGAGCTCATCAATGAGCCAAACCATCTTTGAGCGCTCCAAGTGGGTGTTCACCTTAATGGCTGCATGACAAGCCACTGAGGCTGCAATTTTCTCCCGCAAACGTTCCAAGTTCACTTCCTGGGTCTCCTTCTCCAATCCCTCCAACAGTTCTCCCAGCAGCTTCCCGCAGTCGACAGCAGTGAGGTCGGCAGGAACGGCCTTGATGGCTATTGTTCGGCGACCGAAGGGTTCCACTTCGAACCCGCAGGAGCTCAACTCAGGGGTGATATTCCCCAGAATGACTTGCTGACGGGGGGTGAGCTCGATAATCAGTGGCAAGAGCAACCGCTGGCTCTCCACACTGCCCTCGCGCCGTTGGCCCAGGACCTTTTCAAAGAGCACCCGCTCGTGAGCCACGTGCTGGTCAATGATGAGCAGCGATCCTCGATCGCTGGCAACGATAAAACTATCCTCGATCTGTCCCAGCGGATGGACATGGGAGCTCGAAGGGGTCTGAAAGGGGTCGGTCCGGTCGACGGCTGCTTGCTTACTCGAGACCAGTGCTGCTGTGGCGCAGGTTGGTGTCGAGGGGTTCTGACTGGCGGACTGAAAAGGGAGGCGATCCGTCACTGGAGGCGCGGATGGCGGCTCGAGGCTGAGAGGAGGACCCTGGCCAGTCAAGGGTTGTTCCCCGGCCCTCATCGACAAAGTGTCCGACGGGGGAGCACCGGACTCTGATGGGATGGCGGCTGCGGATAAGGACGAGGACTCCGGCATCCTGACAGATCCACTCGGCGCATCCGCACCGCTCCCCTGAGGTTGAACTGGGAACGTGGCTTGCGGTCGGGCATCCATCAGCGCCTTGCGAACCGTCTCACGCAGGCAATCATGAATCACGGACTGCCGGCGAAAACGGACCTCGGTCTTGGACGGATGAACGTTGACATCCACTTCTTGGTACGGCATCTCGATAAAAACCAGAGCCACGGGGAAGACTCCAGCCGGAAGAATTCGGCGGTAGGCTTCACTGAGGGCGTGCATGAGAATTCGGTCCCGGACCATTCGGCGGTTCACAAAAAAATAGAGTGAGTTGCGATTCAGCTTGTGCACTTCCGGCTTGGAAACAAAGGCATGGAGGCGAAATTTATCTTCCGGCGCCGGGCTACCGGGAGAGACGGGATCCAGGAAGAGAGGCAACTCTGTTTCCAGCTCCACCAGTTGCTTGAGCAGTTCCGATCCGAAAACCTGGAACAGGCGCTCGCGCAATCGATCCACTGCCTGAAAATCGAACAGTCCCGACCCCGAGCTGACCAGGAAAAAGCGGCCTTCCGGATGGGCCAGGGCGTACTGGGTCACCACGTTGACCACGTGACCCAGCTCGGTACTGTCTGCCCTGAGAAATTTCTTGCGAGCCGGCACGTTGAAGAACAGGTCACGCACGGTAACGGTCGTTCCACGAGCCCGGGCGATTTCCCGGACACCCACCATACGGGCCCCGGCGATTTCCACGGCCGTTCCGACCGGCTGTCCCTCCGCTTGCGTCTCCATCAGCAGTCGCGAGACTCCGGCAATGCTGGGCAATGCCTCTCCCCGAAACCCCAGCGTGTTGATTTCGGTCAGATCTTCGGCTCGCCGGATCTTACTGGTGGCGTGACGCTCCAATGCCAATAGCACATCATCAGCAGTCATTCCTTCCCCATCGTCCAACACCCGGATCAGACGCTTTCCGCCGGCTTGGACAGTGACTTCCAGGTTTCGGGCCCCGGCATCCAGGGAATTCTCGATCAACTCTTTCACCACCGAGGCCGGACGTTCAACCACCTCGCCTGCAGCAATTTTGTTGGCCAAGGCCTCCGATAAGAGGCGTATTTTCGACATGGTCCTCAGATCCCCGGAACCCGTGCGTCCGGGGTCGTTTCAGTTCTCGGCCTGGCCCGGCGCCATCGTGTCTATCCCAGTGGTGCGCCGCCCCATCCTCTTTTTGGCTACTTGGGCTTGGTTGCTTGGAGACAGTTCCGGTTAATCGTACTCTTTCTCGGAGAGCCGGATGCCCAACTCGTCCAGCTGCTTTTGGTCCACCGGAGTCGGGCAATCGGCCATCAGATCGACCGCCCGTGCTGTTTTGGGAAAGGCAATCACATCACGAATCGAACTCTCGCCCGTCAGAAGCATCACAATACGGTCCAATCCAAGGGCAATACCGCCATGGGGAGGGACGCCGTATTCCAACGCCTCCAGGAAGAAACCGAATCGCAGGCGGGCCTCCTCGGGGCCAAGCGCCAGGGCCCGGAAGACCTTGGACTGAAGGTCCTGCTGATGGATACGAATCGAGCCCCCACCAATTTCCACTCCATTGAGCACCAGGTCGTATGCTCTGGCGCGAACGGATTCGGGATGGGTCTCCAGCTTGTCGACATCTTCCTCCAGGGGCGAGGTGAAGGGGTGATGGCAAGCGACGTGCCGATTCTCGGTCTCGTCGTACTCGAACATGGGGAACTGGGTCACCCAGAGAAAGTGATTGGCTTGTGAATCGATGAGTTTTTCCTGCTTGGCCAAGCGGAGGCGGACGGCGCCGAGGGAATCCGCGACCACCGTTCTGCTACCGGAAACCAACAGGATCAGGTCTCCGGAAACGGCCCCGGCTTGCTGCGCCAGCCTGCGGCATCCTGCCTCTCCCAGATGCTTGAGGAGGGGGGATTGCACCTCAGGACCCAACACCCTGATGTGGGCCAGAGTGTGAGCGCCAAAAACCCTGACGACGGCCGTGAGATCGTCCAACTGCTTCCGGGAGTAGCCAGAGCAGCCAGGAACCCGCAGTCCCTTGACTTGACCGCCCCGGCCCAGGGCATTTTGAAAGGGAGGAAACGCTGTCTCGCGCAGGGAATCACTGAAATCGATGAGCTCCAAACCGAAACGGGTATCCGGCTTGTCGGTACCATAGCGACTGATGGCCTCCTCATAGGCCAGCCGTGGAAACGGCGTTTGAATCGTACGGCCCGTCAACTTGAAAATCTCTGCCATGAGCGGTTCCACCACTCTGAAAATGGTCTCCGGCTGCGCGAACGACATTTCAATGTCGATTTGGGTGAATTCCGGTTGCCGATCGGCCCGCAGGTCTTCGTCTCTGAAACAGCGCACGATTTGGAAGTACTTGTCCATTCCCCCAACCATTAACAGTTGCTTGAAGAGCTGCGGCGATTGCGGGAGGGCATAGAATCCCCCGGCATGGAGCCTTGAGGGAACCAGGTAGTCGCGAGCCCCTTCGGGTGTGGACTTTGTCAGAAAAGGAGTCTCAATTTCGTAGAATCCCTGGCCGTCGAGGAAACGGCGAATCGCCATAGTGACGCGGTGACGCAATTTGAAGTTATGACCGAGCCGAGGGCGTCTCAGGTCAAGGTAACGAAACTTGAGGCGGAGGTCTTCGGAAGTGGAGATATCATCCTCAATGGGAAAGGGCGGCGTTCTGGACTCGTTCAGCAGAAGCAGCGAGGAGGCCAGTACTTCGATCTCGCCGGTGCCAACGGCGGGGTTCACCGTTTCCGGGTCTCGCTTCAGCACCGTGCCTCGAACCATAACCACATACTCCGACCGCAATCGCTTGGCCTTCTGGTGAACTTCCCGGGATTGGTCGGGATTAAAAAGAACCTGGGTCACCCCCTCTCGATCGCGCAAATCGATAAAGATGAGGTGCCCCAAATCGCGACGTCGGGCTACCCACCCCATCAGCACCACTTCCTGCTCGGCGTCGCTCAGGCGCAATTGCCCACAATGATGTGTTCGTTCCACTCCATCCAACGAGTCTAAGGCCACAACCAATCTCCTCTTTCGATTGAATCAGTCTCCCCAACCCTTCCTGAGCCGGGAGACGATTGCTGCTTCGCGGACCAGGATTTGCTCGCCGTCCCTCATGCGCTTGAGAGGATACTCCCCGGATTTCAGTTCGTCGTCTCCCACAATCAAGACATGCTGAGCATTCAGTTTGTTCGCCAGTCGCAGGGCGCTCTTGAGAGTACGGGGCCCAAAGTCCAGGAAGCAACGCACCCCCTGCTGCCGAAATTCTCGAGCCATCAGAGTCGCTCTGCGGAATGCCGGCTCACCCAAAGGGGCGATAAACAGTTGGGGGCGAGCCGGCGCCGGCGGGTGGCTCCGTTGCTGGCATAGGAGAAGGACACGCTCCAGCCCCAAAGCAAAGCCAAAGCCGTGGGTGGACGCCCCCCCCAAGACCTCGGCCAGCCCATCATATCGCCCACCGCCCACCAGAGCATTTTGCGCCCCCAATCCCGGGCTGGTGATTTCAAAGGTGGTGCGCGCGTAATAGTCCAGCCCCCGCACCAGTCGGGGAACGACCTTGAAATCGATGTCCCGGGCTTTGAGATAACTCAAGAACCGCTCGAAGTGCTGACCACAAGACTCATCCAAGCACTCCAGGATCGAGGGCAGCGTCTCAATCACCGGCTGGCAACGCTCCACCTTACAGTCCAAAACACGAAGAGGGTTGGACTCGGAGCGTCGCTGACATTCTGGGCAGAGCCGGTCTTTTTTTTCTCGGAGCGCGGCTTGAAGCCTGTGGAGAAATCCGGGGCGGCAGCCACTGCAGCCGATGGAGTTCACCAGGAGGTCGGTCTTCCCAACCCCAATGCGGTCCAGAAAAAAATGCAAGAGCTCGATCACTTCCGCCTCGATGGCTGGATGATCCGAGCCGAGCACCTCGGCGCCCAACTGATGAAATTGCCGGAAACGCCCTTTCTGAGGTCGTTCCCGACGAAACATGGGACCCAGGTAGTAGACCTTCAGAATCTGCGGATCCCGGTTGAGCCGATGCTCGAGATAAGCCCGAACCACCGATGCCGTCCCCTCGGGACGCAGGGTGAGAGAGCGACTGTCCCGGTCGTCGAAGGTATACATTTCTTTGGAAACAATGTCGGTGTCTTCACCCACGCCTCGGGCAAACAATTCGGTACTCTCGAAAATCGGTGTTCGGATCTCGGAAAACCCGTAAAGACCGAGGATCTCCCTGGCGGTCTCTTCGACTTGACTCCACACCGCCGATTCCGGGGGCAGAATGTCTCGAGTCCCTTTGATCGCTTTGATCATGATGCTCCCATTCGGCAGCCTCGAGGCGATGGGCCATCACCGCCTAGGAGTCGACGAATGATACGTTTCCTTACGAATGACCGCGTTGAACCAGAAACTGGAGTGGTTACGATAGTGAGGTCTCTGATGACCCGGGCGCTCTCACCAACGAAAACTCCCTCCCCAATCTCAGGGAGCTTTCCTTGAAAACCCCGAATCGCAGGCGATCGCCTTCCGTGGTGTCTCCGACCGGTAGCACGTTTCTGTTACATTCCACTGCCACCGAAAACCGAGTAAAGCTAACACAAGCAATCCGGCTAAGCAAGCCGGTCTCTGGCCCGATCGTAGTATTGCGACCGGTGAAGAAGGGGAGGCTGAAGAATTGTGACGGTGGCCGAACAGCCACAGTGCCGTGTGTGCGGGGTAAGGACGTTCGTGCCGCGAATAAAGGAGGGCCACGGGTACCAACCCCGACCGGCTGAAACCTGTCTCAAAATCACATTCCGTAGCATTCAGTTCAGGAAAAGAATGTCAGAAACGCTGTAAAATCAAATAGTTATGCTTGTAGCCCACTAGGTCCAACCTCCAAGATACCCATTTTGAGATAGGTTCCAGGAAACCCTGTATTTTTTCTTGGCAAATATCCTGCCACGTATAGAGTTTATGTAGCTCAAGCTCACGTTAACAATAACAATACCACCTGCGCCAGCGAGCTTGATTTCTGTTGGATCTATCTTCTCCTCCCTTGGGGGAATGTTGATAGGAAAGGATAAGGGCAAAGAACCATGGTGCCCAACAAACTACTTTGTGTCGTCGTTTTGATGGCCGAGCTGCTTTCCGTGCCGACAACGGTTGATGCCTGTCCAAACCTGACAAAAGTCCAGTGTCCGGGGATACACTCCGATTGGATAATGATCGGCGAGGGCTGCCACTCGTCTTCTAGCTGCCCAAGTACCATCAGATGCAAGACCGAGATCTACGCTTTTCCTGGTGGTATTGGTTCTGCCGAGTGCCCGAGAGGTTGTAACTGTGCAATTACCTGATAGCATCAGAAAGGGAGGTGTTACATGAAACTCAGTACTCTGCTCACTTGTCTGGTTTTTGTGTTCGGTTCCGCTCTGGATTCGCTGGCGCAATTCACGCCCATCGTGACCAAGCTAAGGACACTCTGAATAAATCCGGCAAATTACGGCATGATAACATCAGGATACCATAGGGAAACCAACCGAGATGAGGGGGAGAGACGAGTCATGAACCAGCCGACCTTTGCAGACCTGGAATAGGCGGGGAAGAAGCGCAAGACCCGCCGGGAGATCTTTCTGGAGAGGATGGAAGGTCTGATTCCCTGGGAAGAGTTGGAGGCCCGCCTGCGGCCCTTCTATCCCAAGGCGGGGCGAGGACGCCGGCCCTGTGAGTTGTCGGCCATGCTGCGGATCCACTGCGTGCAACTGTTCTACAACCTGAGTGATCCTGGAATGGAGGACCTGCTCCAGGAGGTGGAGTCGGTGAAACGGTTGGTGGGCTTGAGGCTGACGGAAGCGCTGCCGGACGAGACCACGATCCTGAACTTCCGCCATCTGTTGGAGAAGCACGAGTTGGGGGAGGGATTGTTTGAGGAGATCAACCGTCATCTGAAGAGGCAGGGGTTACGGCTTCAGGAGGGGACGATGGTGGATGCCAGTCTGATCGAGGCGCCGTCGTCGAGGAAGAATCGGGCGGGGAAGCGAGACCCGGAGATGAGGCAGACGAAGAAGGGAAAGCAGTGGCATTTCGGGATGAAGGCGCCTGTGGGGGTGGATGAACAGACGGGAGTGGCGCCCAGCCTGTCGACGACAGCGGCGAAGGTGCATGACGTGAGAGAAGTCCACCGGCTGCTGCACGGAGGGGAGAGGCAGGTGTGGGGGGATGCGGGGTATCAGGGAGTGGATAAAGGGGCGGAGAATCGGGAGTTGAGGGTGAAGTGGCGGGTGGCGATGAAGCCCGGCCAGCGTCGGCGGTTGGAGCGGGGAAGCGCGGAGGCGCTGTGGGAGAAGCACAAGGCCTTGATCCGGGCCAAGGTGGAGCCTCCCTTCCTGTGGGTGAAGCGGCGCTTTGGCTATGCGAAGGTCCGTTATCGGGGGCTGGCCAGGAACAGGCAGCGGCTGGCGTTGTTGCTGGGACTGGCCAACTGGATGACGGCCGAGCGCTCCCTGGCGGTGTGACGGGGGAGTCGTGCGCCCCAATCAGGGTTGGGAGGGGCAACCGGTCCCCGTAGAGCCGGTTCGGGGCTGCAATAGCCTCTCTTTAGGCCGCAACAGCCCGACGGACCCACCCTGAAGAAGACGGAACCTCTCCGAAAATCCCTTACCATCACTTCAACCCGACGTAAGCCGGGTTGTTCAGAGGTTTCCTAAGAGTCGTTTCTTATCAGCTCTTATCAGCAGCAGGTCGATGGCTCGGAGATAGAAGTGGACCGAGTAGAGGGGCCCTACTTCCGTTCCTCCTCCGGTTCTGTGATGGAAACAAAATTTCATCTCAGGGACGGACGGAAACAGGGAGCGGGCCGGTCGTTTTACATCGATAATTCGGCTGGGAAATCCTACTCGCTGGATCACGGTGCGAGAAAAGAGACGGTTGAACAGAAATTGCCAAAACTGCTTTCACTCCCCAACACGAGGCCAACGCCGGACCAAGTGATTGGAGAGGCCGTTATCAACGGGCTGCATTGCGTTGCAGTGCCCATCATCACTATCAATGGTGATACGAAGACCCCTATAGGCACGGTCTGTATTTATTTAACGGTCAAGAGAGAATCCATCATGGGCGACGTCAGACACGTTTGGGATCTCTACAATATCCAGTTCGCCAATCCTGACCCCTCGAAGCTCGGATTTCCGTCAGATTACAAGGTCGATCACTCGAAATGCTCGGGTTGTAAAGAAAGTGGTTGAGACGGTCCTCCTGATGGTTCTGGAGGTAAGAGTAAAGGCGTGAAGCCGTAGCGGTTATCATTCAGTCGCCTTTTGGAGTGCTGTCCTGGGATGTGAAATCCACTCCACTCCCCCGAGGTGGCGGGTCGTGGGATCAAGGGGTCCCCTGGGAAGTCGATCCGCCGCCTTTTTGTTGCTGGCTGATTAGCGCCAGGGGGCCGAAAGGGAGGACGTCCAACTGACTCCGGCTGCCGGAGTTCCTCTCAACCAGCCTGAGTGGAAAAAGGGGGGGACACTCCGAGGTTCCGATTGGAACCAGCTTTTGGCTGTGATAGTTTAGTCTCTTGGTCCGGTCGTCGTTGGACGGCAACCGAGGGTTTCACGTCCTCGCGGTAAGGTCCTTCTTGCGGTGTTGGCGTGGCCGCCGCAACCCGTTTTCAGGCCCCTCGCCTGAAACGGCGACAGGGGATGACCCGAGCCCGTGTTCCGTTACAGCTACATCATCATCCAACCTCTGGAGTCCTTTGGGTCTCATCAACGGATGCGGGAGACCCTGGCATTGCTGAAGGAGTGCGGTTATGCCGGCGTTGAATTGAACTGGACGGGTTCACCGGCTCTGGACCTGGACCGCTTGGAGCAGTGGCTGAGTGAGATGGAGTTGGTCATCCCCTCCCTCTTGACGGGCGAGGTCTACAGCCAGGGGTTTTGCCTCAGTTCACCCGATCGATCTATCCGACAAAGAACCGTCGAGCGTCTGACGGCTTACCTGGATGCCGCCCGGCAATTCAAGGCAGTCCTGGTGGTCGGCCTCCTCCAGGGCCTCTTGAGCGACGAGCCCGATGTCGAGGCGGCCCATGGGAGAATTCGTCGCGGCCTTCAGGAACTTGCCGCTCAGGCTGAAGAGAAGGGCGTGGAAGTGGTGGTTGAGCCGGTCAATCACTTGCAGGTCGGCTTCCACAACACCGTGGCCGAAGTCCGCCAACTGGTGGCCGAGGTGGGATCTCCGGCTCTCAAGCCCATGGTGGATACCATCCACATGAACGTGGAAGAGCGTTCTCTGGTTGAGCCGATCCTGGCCTGCGGATCGGCGCTTCGACATGTCCATCTCTGCGAAAGCAACGGATCCCTGCCGGGCACGGGGCACTTGGACTTTGCAGCCGTCTTGGGGACTCTGGCCCGGATTGGCTATGACCGGTTCGCCTCGGTGAAAGTGTACCGTGGAGCCGAGCTGGAAGAAGCGGCGCCCAGAAGTCTCGATTACCTTCGTCAACTCCATCCGAGCCCATAGTTGCTTGCGGGTGATTGAGTCGCACCGGCTTCAGCCCAGCCCCTCCAATTCTCGTCCTCATGATCCCCCGATCCCCTTGTGACCTGTGTGGTGCCCGAGAGGTGGATGAGGTTGCCGCGGTCGATCGGCACAGGCGTCCTTTGCGAACGGTCATCTGTCGGAAATGCGGGCTGGTCTGGACAGACCCTATTCCCCAGCAAGAGGCCCTGCGGAAATTCTATTCCCACCAATACCGGCTGCAATACAAGGGCGTTTACCGGCCGACGCTCGAACACGTTTACCGAGGGGGCAAAGTGGCTGCGCAACGTTGCCAACACCTGAAGAGGCTCTTGAAGCCAGCCTCGGTGATTGTCGACGTGGGATCGGGGGGTGGGGAGTTGGTTTACTTGTTGCGACTTCTGGACTTCGATGCCCAAGGGGTTCAGCCCCACGAGGGCTACGCCCGCTACTCCCGGGATGAATTGGGAATACCGGTCCATCTCGGTTTTGTGCAGGAGATCGCACTTCCACCCGAGGGCTGCCATATGGTGACCCTCTACCATGCCCTGGAGCATATGGCAACTCCCTCGAGGGTGCTGGAGCACATCAGAGGGTGGCTTCAGCCCCAGGGTTGGTTGGTGATCGAGGTTCCCAACGTGGAGGCGGCCTGTCAGTCACCGGGCCATCGCTTCCATCAAGCCCATCTCTACAGCTTCAATCCGGCCAGCCTGCAACATCTCGTCAGAAAAGCAGGCTTTGGCCTGCACCAAACCGATTTATCCCCCGACGGGGGCAACGTCACGGTCGTCTTCAGAAAGGAGGCCGTTGGATCGCTCCCGGCAGAAATTCCCGGGAATTGCGAGAGAATCCTGCGGGTCATCAAGGAGCACACTCTCTTTAAACACTTCACCTCCCCTCATCCCTACCTCAGACCGCTCAGGAAGCTTTGGCGATCCCTGGAAGAGAAGCAGGCGACTCGACAGTTCAGCAGCGGCAAGGCGTTGCTCGATTCGATCCGACTCAAATACCTGCCAACGATTTCTCAATGATTCTCAATGGACTCTGATTCTGGCCCGTACTTGCCGGAGATAACGGTCCCACGACCGTTGTGTTGATGCGTGGACATGAAGAACCCACAGGTCGGATTACTACAGGCCCACAGGCTGGCCACGCTTCCTCCGTGTTGGGAATAGTTGTTCATCGGCAACAGGGTGCCCTCCCCGCAAGCGCTGCATACCGGATAGGTTTGGCACTCTGCCGTTGGCGTCTCCGGTTGTAGTTGCTGAGCATACGACAACCCGAAAGCCAGCACGGCCAGAACTGCCACAATGATGATCTGAGACCTCTGCATAACTCAGCTTGACCAAAACTAAACGCTTTATGTAGTAGGATTCTGATGGCTTTCGCACTACATATAGTGCTTGGTGGTCTGATCCTTGAGTTATGCAGAGATCTCGATCTTGTTTTTCATTTTTGTGGTCTCCTTTGGTGATGTAATCCTATTGGAACATCCCACAAAAAAAGATGATGAGGGACCTCCTCGGGTTGTGCGGGATCAGCCCCTATGAGACGGTTGGGGACCTGTGCGGCGCCGACGTTCGAGATACTGGTTTGGAGTGATGCCATCAAGGGCGTGGTGGGGTCTGAAGTGGTTGTATCGGTACGCGAAGACGTCGATCAGGGTGTTGAGGTCGTTCCTGCCCGGCATCAGACAGAGATCTGATGGGGCGGATCGTAGATGGCGCAGAACTCGTAGCGCCATGTGGCCGGCATGCGTTCAACGCAACCGTTGAATTCTGGGGATCGGGGCGGCCTTGACGGTGAAGAGTGCGGTGTCGACAATTTCACCAGGAAAAGGGTGGCGGATTGGGCGGTCGCCTTGGCGGCGGTCCAGCGCGATAACCGGTCGATGGCGGTGAACGGCTTGACGGTTTTGCCGGAGATAGGGGTGAGACAGAGGGTGTCGATCTGGACGGCCCCGCCGGGCGTAGGGACTGCGGGCGCGGGCGCCCTGGGCACGGCGGAAGACAAAGACCGGCTCGACCCGACGGAGGCGTCGGAGACGGCCTGTCCTTGAGTGCGCAAGAAAGGCCCGAATTGGCGCTTGCCCCAGACGGGGTTGTCGAGCCTGAGTCTCTCGATGGTCTGGACCAGAACCGGGTTCCAGCGCGGCGCGCACAGCTTGTGAGGGCGGTGCGAGCGGTGCTGGGGACATTTCTCCCAGCGATAGCGGGTGGCCCGCGGCACAGCCACCGCCACGGCGCTCAGTCCCTGTGCCAGCACCCCACGCCAGCGCAGAACGGCGTCGCGCCTCGTCGCCGCTTCAGGGTCGAGGGAGTGCGCGTCGATGAGGCGCGACGCTTCTCGGCCCCTTCTGATAACGTAACCGGGCAGACCGAATACCTGCATGGGGTTCCCTTTTCGCTCTTGGAGTAACCACAAGAGCTACGGAGAACCCCCAACCTCTATGCAAGGTCAGAATCTCATATCTGTCTGAGCCAGCACACCTCTGTTCCTCCCCAGGCTCGAAGACCCGCCCTGGGCCTGTGATATGATTCCGCACTCTGAGGCAACGACAGGTGAGACTCCTCACAAAAGGTCCGGGGCTGAGGGATATCCACCTCGACGGCTAACGGACCGTGAAGCCATTCCCTGGCCGTTGACCCAAGGCCCTGGAACCAGGACATCACTCCATGCATCCGCAAGGGAGCGAAGACGATCGACCTGAGGAGATGATCCAAGAGCCTCGACGCCATCGATGGCTGTGGTTCGTCTATCTGCTCCTTTACGCCGTCGCCATCCCCTGGTACTGGCCCAGCGGATATCGCGGCCCCCTGGTTCTGGGGCTTCCGCTCTGGATGGCCGTCACTCTGGCCAGCGTGTTGGTGTTGGCCGGATGGACCTGCTGGGTGATCTTTCACTACTGGAAAACCGGCGAGGAAGAAAACTCCCATGGAGAACAGTGAGAGCCCGTTGACCTTCGGATGGGGGGCATTGACGGTCATCGCCCTCTATTTGTTCTCCACGATCGGCATTGGCTGGCTGGCCCGGCGCAAGAGTCGGGGCCACAGTTTGGCCGACTTCTATCTGGCGGGTCGCTCCCTCGGTTTTCTCGCCCTCTTTCTCACGCTCTACTCCACTCAGTACAGCGGCAATACCATGTTCGGCTATACCGGGATCTCTTACCGAATCGGATTCAGTTGGACCGCCTCCATCCTGTTCATGTTCTCGGTCATCGTTGGATACCTGCTCTTTGCTCCGAGGCTGGTGGCGCTCGCCCAGAAGCAAAAGTTCATCACTCCCGGAGACTACATCACCTATCGTTTTGGCTCGCCCCGGCTCACCCTGCTGAGCACGCTGCTGATGATCTACGCTCTGGCCAACTACACCCTGGCTCAGCTCAAAGCCATGGGGGCGGCGGTCGAGGGCCTCACTCACGGGGCCGTGCCGTCGGCCTACGGGATTGTGACCCTGGCCATCATCATGGTGCTCTATGAGACCCTGGGTGGAATGCGCAGCGTGGCCTGGACCGACATCATCCAGGGCATCTTGCTCCTGCTGGGCTTCCTGTTGCTTCTCTTCATGGTGCCGCGGCTGGCCGGCGGCCTGTCGGCAGTGGTGGAGAAGCTCAGCCAAATCGATCCGTCCAAGGTGCAAGCGCCTACACTGGAAGGATGCAGTACCTGGCTCAGCTATGTGTTCCTCTTTGGTTGTGGGGCGGCCATTTACCCCCAGGCCATCCAACGTCTCTACGCCAGCCGATCTCCAAGGGTGCTGAAACGGTCCCTGGCTCTGATGACCTTCATGCCCTTCACTACGGCGCTGGTCGCCATGATCTGTGGGGTCACCGGTATCATCGTACTGCCAGACTTGGCGTCCGGGGAAACCGATCAAGTGCTTGCCCGGCTCTGCAGCGTCATTATGAACGAGTCGATTCAGGGCTATTGGCTGGTTGTGCTCATCTTTGCAGCCGCCCTGGCCGCTCTGATGTCTACTGCTGACTCGGCCCTGCTTTCCATATCTTCCATGATCACCAAGGACATCTACCAAGTCTATGTACGCCCTCAAAGCAGTGAAGTTCACCTCACTTCCATCGGCAAATGGTGCTCCTGGGTCATCGTCACCCTGTTGGTGGTCATTGCCATCGGGACGGAGAAAACACTGATCCGCCTCCTTGAACTCAAGTTCGAGGTTCTCATCCAAATCGCCCCCTGTTTTTTCCTGGGCCTCTACTGGAAACGACTCAGTGGTCAGACCGTCCTGTTGGGCATGCTGGCCGGCTTGCTGGTTGGCTTGGGACTGACCTCGCTCGGTTACCCCCGTGTGTGGGGGTTCCATGCCGGTGTCATTGGTTTGATGGTTAATTTCGGCTGCTGTTTGCTGGGCGCCACGCTGACGGCCGGTCAGGAAGAGAGAAGCCGAAAGGGATGATCCCTGATGGTGTGAAGGAATGGATTCTTGAGGGACAAAGCTCCTTGGCTCCAAGAGTTCGCTAAACCGTAATCTGTCGCTTCATCCCGCAAAATAGATCAGGCTCAGCGGCACCAGAAAGAAGGTCGTTCCTACATAGGCCAGGGGAACGAGTCTGGACTTCATGGACCAATCGGCCAATGTTTCCGCCATGCTGATGGGGACACTCCGGATTGGCCAAATCAGCAAGACCCCGAACACATTGACCAGCAGGTGGGCAAAGGCCACCGTGACCGCAGCCGGATTGACCGCCACCAGAGAGGCCAGGATGGCGGTGATGGTGGTCCCGACGTTGGCTCCCAGCGTAAAGGGAAAAATCCGAGTCAGCGACAGAATTCCGGCGCCGGCCAGAGGAACCACCAAGGAAGTGGTGATCGAGCTACTCTGAACCGCTACCGTCACCATTACTCCCAGGAACAAGGCTCTGGGCGCCGTTTTGAACAACATCTGGTCGAAAAAACTTTCGATCTTGCCGATGACAAGGGATTTCAAGACCACTACCAGATAGCGCAGCGAAACAAAGAGGAGAACCCCTGCGATGAGCAGCATGAACCCACCCGACTCCGAGGTCCATTGACCGATGAGTCTCACGCCGGGATCGACGATCGTCTTGATCGGATTGACCCACTGCGCCCCACCCGATTCCTTGAGCGCTTCGGTCAGAAAGGCCGAGGCCAAGCCCAGAGCGTTGGTCATTAGCTGGAGGGGAAACAAGACCATCACCAGTATGAGATTGAAAAAATCATGCACCGTGGCCGCCGCAAAGGCCCGCTTGAATTCAGAGGGTCGAGAAATATGGCCAACCGAGACCAATGTGTTGGTGACACTGGTGCCCACGTTGGAACCAATGATGATCGGGATGGCTGCCTGAACATCGAGGGCTCCCCCAGCCACTAAACCCACCGTCATAGCGGTAATGGTCGAAGAACTCTGCACGACACTGGTTGCCAGCACCCCGATAAACAATCCAACGAATGGGTTGGCTGTCGTGGCCAACAAGCGCTCGGCAAATTCGTTGCCGAAGAACTTAAAGGAAGCTCCCATCAGGGAAATGCTGAGAAAGAAAAGGTATAGCAGCAGGAGCAGCAGAACGGATCTGAGGAACGGCATCAGAGGTGACAGTTGAGAAGAAATAGCAGCCTCCTCCACCAGAGCGGGCATGGGGTCGAGCGGATGGGTCGGCGCGAAGGAACCGCCATCCCGCCAGATTCAAATCGGCTTGCGAAACTGTGGCCGGATAGTCACGACCTCTCCAGGGATCAACGTCCTCCTATTAGCGTCAACCGGTGGGTGATCGCACTCAGAAACGTGCCGCGCACGGGCAGGTGTCCTCACGTCTTCCCCCAACAGGGATCAACTCTTCCCCAACCACCCTAGCCTCTACAATCAGCACAACCACCCTCTGCCCTTGACGGACAATTACGTCTGAGCCGGATTCCACTCAACAACGTTGGGGGAATCCACCGTTAGTTCAGTACTTTGAACTCGATGACTCGGCCCCCCTTGAACCGCACCCGGCAACGCCCAATCTCTCCCCCCGGCTTGCGCCTGAACTCATAGAGGTGAATGTCTCCCGCTTCCCGGGTGACCAAGGCGCCATCTCCGATCGAAAGAGCCACCTGGGCAAAAGTCATGTCGAGCTCCAGTTGGTGGTTCTCAATGAGTCCCCAGGTGCTCTCGCTCCAGTGCTTGTAGATCTCTCCGGGGTTTTGGGCGTAAAAGAAATCGTCCAAATACATCTGATAAACTTGTCGCTGACCGTCAAACCGACCGATGACAGATTCCACTTCCACTCCTTCCTTCCCAAAGAGGATTAAAACCTCTTTATCCCCGGACCGTCCCGGGGTGCGGCGCTCCAGCACATCTTTCACGATGAGTTTTTCCAAGGGAAGCAGTTGCTGGCTACCCGATTCTGTTGAAGGTCTCCGGCCCGGAAGGAAAGGATGATAGGCCAACTGATAACCCTTCTTCACCCAAAGGGGCTTTCCCACCAGCCGCTTGGCTTCCTCGAAGTCCGAGATGTAGAACCGTGGAAGAGTGACCAGGTAGTCGCGCTGGAGGCGTTTGACTGGTCTTTTTTGTGGCGTAGCGGGGTGGCTACGTTCGTAAAGGATCCAACCCAAGCGGAGAGCCAGGAGAGCCATCAGCAGGCCTCCCCAGACGATCCATTTCCTGGCGCGATCGGAACGGGACATTCAATTGTCCATCAACCGAAGTTTTACCTGCCTTAGAATGAACCTGTTCCCTCTGATCGCGTACAGAGGGAACCCACCCCAACGAGGGCGGGGTGGTGGTCTGTGGGCTCCGAAACTCAGGTTGACGCCTTTCTCCGGGTTTGACGGTCCATGACTATCGACTCAGCCCATCGTCACTCCGGAGGCATGATGAAGGCTGTTGTCTTTGATGAAAAACTTAAAGTCGTGGACGTGCCCAAGCCGGCTTTCACCGGCGACGAAAGTGTGGTGCGCTTAATCAAGGCCGGCATCTGCAACACCGATCTGGAAATTATCCAAGGATACTTCGGATTCAAGGGCGTCCTCGGCCACGAGTTCGTTGGCAGGGTCGAAGCATCCAAGACGCCGTCCCTGGTGGGCGCAAGGGTCGTCGGAGAAATCAACGCTGCCTGCCACTGGTGCGACGTCTGCAAATCCGGTTGGGCCAGGCACTGTCCGCATCGCTCGGTTTTGGGCATCCTGAATCGCGACGGCGCTTTTAGCGAGTTCTTCAACCTGCCGGAACAGAATCTCCATCCTGTTCCCGACCGGGTTTCCGACGACGACGCGGTTTTCGTCGAGCCCATCGCCGCCGCTTGTGAGATTCTAGACCAAGTCGACATCCAAAAGGTCGAAAAGATCGCCGTCCTGGGAGACGGTAAACTCGGACTTCTGATCACCATGGTGCTGGCCCAGGCCAGGCCATCCGCTTCCGGACCATTGACCCTGATCGGCAAGCATCCGCAAAAAATGAAATTGGTTGAAGATTTAGGGGTGCAGCTCCTCGAACTCCGTTTTCTGGATTCCGCAGACCGCTCCTTTGAGCTTGTGGTGGAGGCCACCGGATCGCCACAGGGACTGAATCTCGCCCTCCGACTCTTGAAACCACGCGGCACGGTCGTCTTGAAGTCGACGTTCCATGGACGGCAGTCTTTCGATCCTGCTTCCGTAGTGGTGGATGAACTCACCTTGCTCGGCTCTCGCTGCGGGCGGTTTGAGCCCGCGCTGGACCTTCTGGCCCGGCAGCGGGTGCATCCGAGCCGGTTGGTGCGCGACACTCTGCCGCTAACCCAGGCCGTGGCGGGTTTCGAATTGGCTCAAGCGCCGGGGGTGCTGAAAGTGCTGTTGCAGCCCTGAAGAGCCCGGCCGCGTCCCTCCGGGAAACCATGAAAAGCATTCCGGCATGGTGCGCCGGATGTGTCGGCAGGCGTCCGTCATGTCACGGCCGCGGGCGGCGCATCGCCGGGCTCCTGTTCAGTCCGCTCAGGTTTGCAGCAAGCCTGCATTGAAAGGGGTAGCTTCAAGATTGAGGGCCGTTACCTGAAGACTTCGAATCAAAACCTGTCGGGTCCTGGCCGGATCGATTAGAGCGTCCACCCACAGGCGGGCCGCCCCATAGCGAGGATCGGTCTGGCGATCATAGGTCCGTTGGACAGTCGCAGAAAGTTCCCGGCGTTCAAGGGGACTCACCCTTTTGCCCCTCCGTTCCATCTGCCCGAGTTGGATATCCGCCAATGTGCGGGCCGCCTGCTCCCCACCCATGACGGTGTAGCGAGCACTGGGCCAAGCGTAGATGAACCGGGGTCCGTAGGCCTTCCCGCACAGAGCATAATGCCCGGCTCCGAAGCTGCCCCCCAGGATCACGGTGATCTTGGGGACGACGCTGTTGGAGACGACGCTCACCATCTTGGCGCCGGCCTTGATGATGCCTCCGTGCTCGGCGTCCCGCCCAACCATGAAACCGTTGACGTCGTGCAGAAAGATGAGCGGAATTCGATTCTGATTGCAGTCCATCATGAAGCGCGCGGCCTTATTGGCGCTCTCGGTATAGATCACACCACCGACTTCCAAGGGGCCGTCCTTTCTTCGCTGATGCTGCTTCTGATTGGCCACCAGACCCACGGCAAACCCTCCCAGGCGAGCGTAACCTGTGATCAGGGTTTGACCATAATCTCTTCGATACTCGGTGAATTGGCTGCCATCCACCAGCCGAGCGATGATTTCCCGAGTCTCATACTCGTCGGCGGGATCCGAAGAAAAAACTCCCCCAAGCTCACTGGGGTCATACCGCGGGGCGACCGAAGGATGAGTATCCAAAGAAGACCGGGGCCGCTGCCCCATGTGGTCCACTAATTCTCGAATGCGCTGAATGCAACTCCGGTCGTCCTTTTCCCTGAAGTCGATCGTGCCACTGAGGCTTGCATGAACCTCGGCGCCACCCAACTCCTCGCTCGACACCTCTTGCCCGATTGCCGCCTTGACCAAAGCCGGCCCCGCCAGATAGAGCCCACTGCCCTCGGTCATCAGCAACTTGTCGCACATCACCGGCAGGTAAGCTCCACCCGCCACGCAGGACCCCATGATGGCGGTGATTTGCGGGATGCCCCGGGCAGACAAAACGGCGTTATTGTAGAAAACCCGGCCAAAGTCATCCGTGTCGGGGAAGACGTCCTCCTGAAGAGGCAGAAAAATGCCCGCGGAATCCACCAGGTAGATGGCAGGCAGATGATTCTCCAGCGCAATGGTCTGGGCTCGGAGCACCTTCTTGGCAGTCATCGGAAAGAACGAGCCGGCCTTCACGGTGGCGTCATTGGCGATGATCATGAAGTGACGGCCACAGACCTTGGCAATCCCGACAATCACCCCGGCAGCCGGGGCTCTGCCCCATTCTTCATACATTTCATGAGCCGCATAGATTCCCAGCTCCAGGAAGTCGGGTTCGGGATCAATGAGGTATTCGATTCTCTCCCGCGCCGTCAGCCGACCCTTGGCATGCTGCTTGCGTGTGGCCTCGGTTCCTCCCCCTTGCTTGATCTGGGCCTCATCTCTGCGCATCCGATCGACCAAGTCCTCCATGGCCCGCCAGCGGCTTTGGAATTGCGGACTGCGCCTATCGATGGCGCTTTGAAAAAAGTCAGCAGAATCCACCATCGTCATTGATCCCACGCCTCGGGGAGTTTTGGGGTTGAGCGTCGAAGGATGATCGGTAGGCCAACCAGGGCTGGCAACTCCATCGGGCCGCCCGGGTCGGAAACCGTGCGACCGCAGATTGCTCTCTCAAAGCAGACTCATTTCCTTCTCCTTCAAAGCCTTGATCTGATCGCGCAGGCGGGCGGCGCCTTCGAATTCGAAGTTTCGGGCGGCCTCCTTCATCTTTGACTGTAGCTTGACAATATGGGCTTCGATTTCGTCGGGAGAAGTCAATTCTATCTCTTCTTGCTTCGGCGCCACGTCGAGATAGTCTGCCTCGACCATTGCGACCAGACTCATATCGACCGGCTTCAGGACAGATTCCGGCGTGATCCCATGTTTCCGGTTATAGCGAAGCTGCTTTTCCCGCCGTCGGTTGGTTTCATCGAGAGCCTGCCTCATGGACTCTGTCATTTGATCCGCATAAAGAATCGCTCTCCCTCTGATGTGGCGGGCCGCTCGCCCGATGGTTTGAATGAGAGAGTCGCGAGATCGCAGAAAGCCTTCTTTGTCGGCATCCAGGATGGCCACCAAGGACACTTCGGGGAGGTCGAGCCCCTCACGCAGCAAGTTGATACCGACCAATACGTCGAAATCACCCAGGCGCAAGCCTCGCAGAATTTTGATTCGTTCCAGTGTCTGGATCTCCGAATGCATGTAGCGACAGCGGACACCCACCTCTCGATAATACTCGGCAAGGTCCTCCGCCATACGCTTGGTCAAGGTCGTCACCAGAACCCTCTCCCGTCGTTGCTCCCGCAAGCGAATCTCGTGAAGAAGATCGTCAACCTGGGCCTTGACGGGCTTGACCTCCACCTCGGGGTCCACCAGACCGGTGGGACGAATGATCTGCTCCACCACTGCCCCACTGGTCTTGGTCAACTCATAGGGCCCGGGGGTGGCCGAGACGTAGATCACTTGATTGAGGCGACGCTCGAATTCCTCGAACTTGAGAGGCCGGTTATCCAGGGCAGAGGGCAAACGAAACCCAAAGTTCACCAGGTTTTCCTTGCGGGAGCGATCGCCGGCATACATTCCCCGAACCTGGGGAATGGTCTGGTGACTCTCATCAACAAAAATCAGGTGATCCTGCGGCAAGTAGTCCAGCAGGGTCGGGGGAGGGTGGCCGGGTTGGCGCCCCGACAAATGGCGCGAGTAGTTCTCAATGCCGTGGCAGAAACCGATTTCCTTCATCATCTCCAAGTCAAACAGGGTACGTTGCTGAAGCCGCTGGGCTTCCACCCACTTCCCCTCAGCCTCGAGTCGAGGCCGCCACTCTTCCAACTCTTCTTTAATGGTGTCGATGGCCTTCAGCAAGGTGGGACGGGGCATCACATAGTGTGATTTCGGATAAATGGGTAGCCGTTCATAGGAGAAACGGATTTCGCCATTCAGAGGGTCGATCTGAAGCAGGGACTCAATTTCATCGCCAAACAGCTCGATACGGTAGGCCTGATCATCGTAGGCCGGAAAGACCTCGATGCGGTCACCTCGGACCCGAAAAGTACCTCGGCGGAAATCATTGTCACTGCGCTCGTACTGGATCTCCACCAGCTTCTTCAGAATCTGTTCTCGCTGGACCCGCTGCCCTTTGTCGAGGAAGAGCAGCATCCCATAGTAGGCTTCCGGGGAACCAATACCGTAGATACAACTGACGCTGGCCACAATGATGCAATCGCGCCGCTCGAACAACGATCGGGTGGCCGACATGCGCATCTTGTCAATCTCGTCGTTGATGGTGGCTTCTTTTTCGATGTAGGTGTCCGTGGCTGCAATGTATGCCTCTGGCTGGTAGTAGTCGTAATAACTCACAAAGTACTCGACGGCATTGTCTGGGAAAAAACTGCGAAATTCCTGACAAAGTTGCGCAGCCAGTGTCTTGTTGTGCGCCAACACCAGGGCCGGCCGGTTCATCCTCTCAATGACCTTAGCCATGGTGTAAGTCTTGCCGGAACCGGTGACACCCAACAACACCTGGTGCATTTCGCCGTCATCGAGTCCGCGGACCAGATTCCTGATCGCCTGTGCCTGGTCGCCCTTGGGTTGATACTGGGTCACGCGAAAGGGCTTTTGAGTTTCCATCGGCAGCGTTCAACGATGGCTCAAGCAGGGGAGTGGTAAGAAAACTAAGAAGAAAACTCTCACGCTCCGGGGGGACAGTCAAGCCACTGAGGCGGGGAAGGGTCCTAAGCGCTTCCCTGTGAATCGGGGTTGGCCCTTGCTTGCCCCGGTCAGCTTTGTGGGGCTCGGGTATGCTGTCGGAGATCTCTATCGAATGACAACGGCCTTTCCCCTTATCCCTGATATCGCCGAAAGATCAGGGTGGCATTCGTTCCACCAAAGCCAAAGGAATTGGAAAGAGCATACTCCAGTGGCTGTTTCCGAGCCTGATTGGGTACATAGTCCAGGTCGCACTCAGGGTCCGGGGTTTCGTAGTTGATGGTGGGCGGCGCCATTTGATGGTGGAGCGCCAACACGGAAATGCCTCCCTCCAATCCCCCGGCCGCTCCCAGCAGGTGGCCCGTCATGGATTTGGTGGAACTCACCAGCAGACGGTGCGCATGCTGGCCAAAGGCGCGTTTGATGGCCATGGTTTCAAGCCGGTCATTGACAGGGGTGGACGTGCCGTGGGCATTGATGTAGTCGACCTGCTCCGGCCGAATGCCGGCGTCCGTCAACGCGTTGATCATCACCTGACAGGCCCCTTCACCGTTTTCCGAGGGCTGGGTGATGTGGAAAGCATCCCCTGACATCCCATACCCCACAATCTCGGCGTAGATGGTGGCGCCGCGACGCTCTGCCCTTTCCAACTCCTCCAGCACCAGGATCCCTGCCCCTTCTCCGATAACGAATCCATCCCGATCCCTGTCGAAAGGGCGACAGGCTTTTTCCGGCTCCTCGTTCCGAGTGGATAAAGCCCGCATGGAGGCAAATCCGCCCACACTCATAGGGGTAATGGCCGCCTCCGATCCACCGCACAGCATGGCATCGGCCTCCCCACGGGCAATGATCCGAAAAGAATCACCGATAGCATGGGAGCCCGAGGAGCAGGCGGTGCAGGTTGCCGTGTTCGGTCCCTTGGCGCCAAACCGTATGGAAAGATGTCCGGCTGCCAGATTGACAATGGAGGAGGGTATGAAGAATGGGGAGATCCGTTTCGGCCCACCGGTCATGAGCGCCGTGTGTTCTCGTTCAATCGTGGAGAAACCTCCGATCCCCGATCCGACGTGAACCCCGAAACGCGGTGACAATTCGGATGTTACCTTCAGGGAAGCGCACTCCATGGCAAAATGGGAGGCGGCCACGGCGTATTGAATGAACGGGTCCATCTTCTTGACGTCTTTTTTGGTAATCCAATCGAGCGGATCAAATCCTTTGATCTCCCCCGCCATCTTGACGCTGAACGGCTCCGTGTCGAAGCGAGTGATGGGCTTGATGCCGCACTCCCCCGCCACCAAAGCTTCCCAGTTGCCACGGGTCCCTATGGCCAGAGCCGATACCAGGCCGATGCCGGTGACCGCCACTCTTCGTTTCAATGCTCCGTCCTCCCGCGACCGCACTGGCTCAATGGACCGGCGCCGCCTGCTAGCGAAATACCGCGGCCCTGCCGCAAGGTTCCAGAAACCCTAGCTTTTCGCATGGGCTGCGACATAGTCAATTGCGTCCTTGACAGTCTGAATCTTTTCAGCATCCTCATCAGGAATCTCGATTCCGAATCCTTCCTCGAAAGTCATCACCAGCTCAACCGTATCAAGGGAATCCGCTCCCAAATCGTCTACAAAGGAGGCTGTTGACGTCACTTCCGATTCGTCGACCCCCAGTTGCTCCACGATAATTTGTTTGACCTTCTCTGCCACGTCAGAAGCAGCCATCCTTGTATCCTCCTCAATTGAATTTGAAGTTAACGTTTATCTCTCGATGCACGTTGAACGCCACTGAGTTTGACCTCGTTCGGCCTTCGTCCGCAAACAACAGGTGCTACCGACCAAGGGTGACCCTGGCATTCAGCCGCGCCACAAAAAGTCCTCATGTTGCCATCAGCTCTCGAAAAAGGCAAGTCGTGACGGATCTCCTCGATGCGTGCCGCTAAACTCACCGCTACAGAATCCCTATTCGCAGCACCTCACATATAAAGCCCTCCGTTGATGTGGAGCACCTCGCCCGTCACATAGCTCGCCTCGTCCGAAGCCAGGAATTTGACGCCGCAAGCGATTTCCCGATCCAGTCCAACCCGACCCATTGGAATTCGTTCAAGCAGCCTGGCCTTGGTGGCCTCGGGCAGCACTTGGGTCATGGAGGTGTCAACGAATCCGGGCGCTACTACGTTGGCGGTGATGTTGCGCGTCGCTACTTCCTGAGCGACCGTCTTGGTCAATCCGATGATCCCGGCCTTCGAGGCCACATAGTTGGCCTGTCCGGCATTACCCGTCATTCCCACCACCGAAGAGATGTTCACAATTCGACCGTACCGCTGTTTCAACATGATCCTGACGGCTGCTTGAGTGCACAGAAATACCGCGGTCAGATTGGTCTGCAAAACTCCCGCCCAGTCCTCCTCTTTCATCCGCAGCAAGAGGCCGTCCCTGGTGATCCCTGCGTTGTTCACCAAAATATCGAGCCGACCGAAGGATGCCATGACCTGGTCAAAAGCCGTCTTGATCTGTGTCGGCTCCCTCAGGTCGACCGAAACCGCCAGGGACCTCTGCCCCAACTGCTCGATTTCGGAAGCAACCTCAGTCAGCCGGGGCAAATGACGTCCACCGATGGCGACGTGGGCTCCTGCCTCCGCCAGAACCAAAGCACAAGCTCTCCCGATCCCCCGCGACCCTCCGGTAACAAAAGCAACCTTACCTTGGAGCGACATCGAACCTCCTCCTTAAGCCTCCCTCATTACCGCCAGAGTCTTCTCCAGACTCCGGCGGTCTTCCACGTTGAGGATCTCCAGCGACCGATCCATTTGCCGGACCAGCCCAGACAACACTCGCCCCGGCCCCACCTCGACAAACCTGCGCACGCCCCGACCCATCAAGAACTGAATCGTTTCGCTCCAGCGAACCGGAGCACACACCTGTCTCACCAGGGCGTCGGCGATGTCGGAACCCCGACAGATTGCAGCGGCGTCAACGTTGGTCACCAAGGGAAACTGAAGATCTCGGAATTGCAGTTCGCCCAGATCCTTCTCCAAGCGTTCTTGGGCAGATTTCATCAAGGCGGAATGAAAGGGAGCGCTGACCGGCAGGGAAATGGCGCGCTTGGCCCCCCGTTGGGGCGCAAGTTGAATGGCGCGTCGGACCGCCTCGGCTGAACCGGCAATCACCGTTTGAACCGGAGAGTTGAGGTTGGCCGGCGCCAGGACCTGCCCCTGAGCAGTTTCCTGGCAAAGAGACTCCACGGCATCAAGAGGCATCCCCAGGAGGGCTGCCATCGCACCCTGCCCCACAGGAACCGCTTCCTGCATATACTGGCCGCGCTTTCTTACCGTACGAATGGCATCGGCCAGAGACAAACCGCCGGCAGCGACGATGGCGCTATATTCCCCTAAGCTGTGTCCGGCCACGAACTGAGGCCGGATCCCCTGAGCGGACATCACAGCATAGGCCGCAACCGAAACCATCAGGATGGCGGGTTGAGCGATCTCGGTGAGTTGCAGCTCGGCAGCCTCGGCCTCAAAGCACAACGCTCCAATGGAGAAGCCCAGGGCCTGGTCGGCCTCGGCCAAGATTCTTCGAGCTTCTGGAAAAGAGTCCGTCAACTCTCGGCCCATACCCGGATACTGAGAAGCCTGGCCCGGGAATATAAAGGCAGTCTGTTTGTTCATGAGAACCACCCCGGTCCATTGCCGAGGCCACCCCTTGAGCGGAGAAACTCCTTCGACTCACGATTAGCTGACGATGCGTTGTTCTGCGGTGTGGCAGGCATAGCCCCTGATCTCTTCCTGGATGCGTTCATTCACGCGGTTAAGGCAGAACTCCTGCGCTACGCGAATCGCATTTTTTATCGCCTTGGCGGTTGAGCGGCCATGGCAAATGATGGCTGCCCCACGCACCCCTAACAAGGGCGCTCCACCATATTCCGAATAATCCATGCGGGTCATGAATTTCTGGACGCCCCGGCGCGGCAGCAGGGCTCCCATAAGGGAACCCAAGTTGCTGGAAAGATCTTTCTTGAGGAGATGGGTCACCATTTCACTCAACCCTTCACTGACTTTCAGGGCGACGTTACCGATGAAGCCGTCACAGACGATGACGTCCACCTCACCCTTGAAAACGTCACGTCCCTCGACGTTGCCCATGAAGTTCAAGGGGGCAGATTTCAAGAGTTGGAACACTTCCTTGCTGAGTTCGTTGCCCTTGACATCTTCCTGCCCGATAGAGAGCAACCCCACCCTGGGCCGGGAGGCCCCCAGGACCAGGCGGGCGAAGCTTTCTCCCATGATGGCGAATTGAAAGAGCTGGTTCGGCTTGCAATCGACATTGGCGCCAACATCCACCAACACCGCCGGTCGTCCCGTGGCTGTGGGTAGCACCGCAGCCAGGGCCGGGCGATCGACCCTATCTAAAGCGCCCAGGATCCGCTTGGCCACCGCCAAACAAGCTCCGGTATTGCCTGCACTCACGAACCCAACCACTTGGCCACTTCGGACCAGGCTGGTGGCGACACGGATGGAAGAATCCTTTTTCTTCCGCAGGGCCGTCGTCGCCGGATCCCTCATGGAGATCACCTGACTGGCGTGAACCACTTCCAGGGGCAATCGACCGACCCGATACCGATTTAATTCTCGGAGGATACGTTTTTCGTCACCAACCAGAGTGATGCTGACCCGCAACTCCCGCGCTGCCTGGATCGCTCCCTGGACCTCAGCTTGAGGAGCATGATCGCTGCCCATGGCGTCAAGAGCAATTCGGATCATGGGAAAATTCGTCGGAAATCACCGCCCCCGGGGCTTGGCAAGACCAACGCTTGCGACGACTCTCCGGGGAACCGATGAAAAGTGATGAGCGTCAGCGTCAGTAAACGGGGTGTCGGACAGCTACTGAATCGAAAGGGCTTTCGGATCAGTCGAGCCGAATGTCGCTGCTACCTACTTCTCATCCACTTCAATCACCTCTCGACCGCGGTAATAACCGCAATGCGGGCAGACGCGGTGCGGTAGCTTAGTTTCATGGCAATTAGGACATTCTGAGGTTGAGCGTGCTGTCAGAAAATCGTGGGACCGTCTCTTGTTGCGGCGAGATTTCGAGTGACGTCGCTTCGGGTTCGGCATGATAGCTTCCTCGGAGTGGATGGCCCCTCAAGGGACCCGACTCTTGAATTTCAATAATGGAGCCAGCCGGGGGTCCACCGGAACCGGTCCGCAACTGCAACGGTCATGGTTCCTGTTCTTGCCGCAGCGCAGGCACAGCCCCCGACAGCCTTTCCGGCAAAGGGGCTTCATGGGCAAGCCTAAGAGAATTTGCTCGCGAATAATGTCGCTCACATCGATAAAGTCACCCGAGAAGAACCCAATTTCCATATCTTTCTTCTGGAGAGCGATTTCACCCAGCAGGGAATGGTGCGCATTGGATTGATAGTATTGGTTGAAGTCGGCCACCAAAGGGTAGGACAGGAGGTCTAGGCAACGAGCGCAAGTCAACTCCATTTCAACGCCCAAGTTGCCCCTGATCCGAACTCCACCCTGCGGTTGCTTCTCAGCCGTCAGACGGACCACGACCTCACCGGAGGCTCGAACTTGTTCTTCATCCAGATGCAGGTCACGGGTAGGCACACTTGCCTTCAGAGACCGCGGCCCGTCCTCTAATTTCCTGACGTCAATCCGCAAGGCATTCATCAGCTAAGTGCCTCAAATACAAAGCGCTTCATTATAGCCAGGACGCTCAGGATGTCAACGTGAAAAGGCCGGCGAGTCCCATGGCGCCCTGAACTTTTCCCAATCACCGCCACGCCGTCAGACCGACTTGGCCAAGGTGGGCGAGACTTACCCCTGGTCGGCGCTCCGAGCGACAGATCAAGAGGAAACGTCAGGCAGAGATCTTCAGAGAATCGAGCTTGGGCCTGATAGGATTTGTTCAGGATGATCTTGAGAAGAGGATTACCAATTTCAGTTTGTTCGATTCGCTCCTGGATCTCTTCGAGTTCTTCCAAGGTCCTCGCCCGTTTAATCACGTTCTTGAAGTAACTCAGGTCGCCAATCGTCATGATCTCCTGGCTCTCTTCATCTTCGATAATGGCTAAATGTGATTCGGGCAGAATTTTGCGAATCTTCCAATAAAGCTTCTCCCGATAGTCCAGATTGCCTTCTCCAAGATCCGGATGAAACCATTCGGCCGTGAAACCTCCTTCGTCGTTTTCAACATTTAGATCCGTGTAGATCTCCGGTTCCTGCTCGCTCAGGTCCAGAATCAACTCTTCCAGATCATCAATCACGCTGGCGCTGGAATAAATGGTCAGAATAGTAACTTTCATTAGCGACACCCACCTCTAAACAGACTCCTTCCGAATCCACGACCGGATTATAAGAACAAAAGAACGGCAATCCAACTCTTTTCTAGGCTCTCTTTTTGCCGGTCAGGCGAATGCATCCCGCCTCAATCCAGGAATCCCGGCGGCGCGGAACCCGGCAGCACCCGGTCTCCGGACGACGCTTCACTGGAACCTGTCGGGTGAGCCCATGCAGACCCAAGAGGCTTGCCTCCACCAGCTACTATCGCTCGCCGGGTTGTCCGGGAACTCATCCGCCGGTTGCCCGAAATGTCGAGCACGGTCCTGTGCGGTAAGGGTATCGTTGAAGCACCGCCTCATTCACCCTCACACCCAGTCCCGGACCATCGGGAACCACGAGCTCTCCCTTCTCTATCGAGAGAGGGTGTTCCAATATCTCCTCCGCCAGCGGGAAGGCGTAAGTCCCGGAGCGACCGTCCCTCGAGTAATCCGGCCATTCCATCCATCCCACCCATTGGGCATCGAAGCAGCTCGCCAGCTGAGCCAGGGCTGCGGCCTCCAGTGGAGTCGATTGGTTGCCGATCGCCACCCTTTGGTCCGGAGATCCTAAAGCTCTTATGGCCCGGTGGCAGTTTGTCAATCCCCCAAGATGGAGAACATCCAACTGCAAGACGTCCAGGCATCCCCTGCAAGCCAGGTTGCCCCATCGTTCCACAGAAGGCTCGGCGCTGCCTCCCGAGATCGGGATGGGACACATTTCCTTCAATCGTCGAATGGCCTGGAAGTCCTCGATTGGAACCGGCTCTTCGACCCATTCCAGTTGGCTGAGAGCCATTTCCCGCAGCAGCCGGCTGACCTCATCGAACCCGTAACGCTGCTTCCACCAAGCCCTGGCATCCACCATGATTCCCCATGGCCGTGGACAGGTCTGGCGGACCCTCCGGACCGTCTCCAAGTCCTGCCGCGGGGAACATCCCATCTCCAGCTTACAAGCGGAAAACCCCGAATTGGCCCACAACAAGGCCTCGCGAGCGCCTTCTTCGGCGTCAAGGTAAACACCGCCGCTGGCACAGAGCCGGACCCGCTGCCGCATCCGTCCACCGATCAGTTCCGATAGGGGACAGCCCTTGATTCGACCCTGAAGATCCAGCAAGGCCATTTCGACCGCACCGAAGGCCTGCACCAAACCAGGGTATTGCGGGCGACGCTCGAACACTTTTTTGCGCAACGCCGCAAGGTTCCCGGGGTTGAGCCCCACCACAGCCGCACGCAGGTTTCGGTTGATCAACTGAGCCACATTGGGAGAGGGCGTTCCGGCAGCATAACCGGTATGCCCTCGATTCGTGCGGGCCCGGACCAACAGGCAATCTCGCTTGTAGATGGTGACCTCTCCCCCATAAACCGTTCTTCGGAGCGGCTGGGGAAGTGGCGAGGTGAGCAGATAGGCCTGAAGCTCATCGACTTTCATGTTTGAGATGTTTGAATATGGATGGGCAGGATTAACAGGATGAATGGGATTCTTTTTTATCCTGAATATCCTGTCCATCCATGTTCAACAAGAGGGAATCCCGCAAGCCGGTGTGTCTGCTCACCTGTTGCTCAATGGCCAGACGCAAGATGGCTGAAGTTCCCCAGATTTCACCCGCTTTCCTGGCGCGGGTAACGGCCGTATAGATCAGTTCCCGGGTCAGGACGGGAGAGGGCTGCGCCGGAAGAATCAATAGAACTCTGTCGAACTCCGATCCCTGGCTCCGGTGAACTGTAATGGCATAGGCGGTTTGGTGAGCCGGGAGCCGACTGGGCAGGACACTTCGGAAGATGCCGTTTCCAGCAGGAAAGAACGCACGCAAGGATTCTTCCGAGCCCTGGGATCCTTCTTCGGGAAAAACGAGCCCAATGTCCCCGTTGAAGATCTTCAAGTGATGATCGTTTCGAGTGACGAGGACCGGCTGGCCTTGATACCAGCGGCCGCGCGGTCGGATCAGGTCAGCCCGAGCTAGAACCTGCTCCACGCACCGGTTCACCGAGATGACCCCGCAAGGACCTTTCCACTGGGTGCACAAGATCTGAAACTGCCCATACAATTCCCATGCCTCGCCAATCGAGTTCGTCCTGAGATAGGGATCCCATCGATCAAGAATTCTCGTTTCCAAAGCCTCCTCCAACTCTTTGGAATCGACCCTCTCCTTAAAGGTGATGTCGCCTGGGTGGTGCTCGCTCAGGACTTGGAGGGCGCCGTCCGCATTCCCACGATTCACCTCTCGGCTAAACCGGCCAATCCCGCTGCGATGGCCAAAGCGGTAGCTCCGCCGCAGCACCACCACCGAGTCCAGTCCAACGGTCGGTGCAGGCTCAGCAATCCGCATCCCGGCAGTCTCTCCCCCCACCCTTTTCACTTGGTCAACAAAGGCCCGGGAGTACTGCGTCTCTCCCTCTGGACCGCCGAGTTGGCCCAGAACCGCTCCCGGTTCGACCGAAGCTAACTGATCGGCATCGCCCACCAGGATCAGCCGGCAGGGGTTGCGAACCGCCTGCACCAGCTTGGCCATGAGCGGCAAATCGATCATCGAGGACTCGTCCACGACCACCACGTCGTGAGGCAGCGGTCGTTTTTCATGGAAACGATAGCGCGTCGCCCCTGGCGATGCTCCCAGCAGTCGATGGACCGTCGTGGCCTCCACTGGAAGACGGTTGCGGACGGAGTCAGAGCAGTCGAGATGGTCCTTCACGAACCGGATCGATTCCTGAAGCCGGGCGGCAGCTTTGCCTGTGGGAGCGCTCAACGCTATCTGAAGCGGCGTCTCTTCGGACTGCTCCAGCAGGAGCACCAGGATTTTCACCACGGTAGCCGTTTTGCCGGTTCCTGGTCCTCCGGTAATGACGGTCAGACGGCGGCTTGCCGCAGCCAGGGCCGCTATTTGCTGCCAATCGGTTTCCTGTTCCTCCCCCTTTGGGAACAAGCGCTGCAAACTTTCTTTGAGTCTTTCCTGGTTCAAGACCTCAGTCGGCCGCATCATCCTGGCTCGGAGGAAGTCGGCAAGCTGCTTCTCGTACTTCCAATAGCGGTAGAGGTAGAGTCGGTTGGACGAGTCCAGGATCAAGGGGCGGTAGTCTCCTGGAGCCCCCACGGCCGACGAGGCTCTCAAGACGGCGATCCAGTCCTCCAGATCCGGGACTCGCAAGGGCCAGCCCTCCCCGGCTTCCGACGGCAGCGTGCTTCGGCCGGCGACCAAGCTCAAATCGAGACAAACGTTTCCGCTGCGTAACGAACGGCTGGTCAAGGCAGCTGCGCTCCAGAGTTCTTGGCTCCGACTGCCGACGAGTTTCGTGAGGAAATCAGCAAAATGTCGATCCAAGTGACTGAGCCGGCCCCATTCTTCCTCGGGCTCGACGGGCTTCAATGCAACCTCCTTCGGCAGGTGACGATTCATCACGCCTGAACTGCGACGGGCTTCAGGCAGCGGTCCAGCTCCAGAATCAGTTCCGGAGAGGGTCGATCGGCGTAAATGCCGAATTCCGGTCCCTGCTCGGGATCGATTCCCCGGATGAACATATAAAAAACCCCGCCAAAATCCCGCTCGTAATCATAGCCAGGGAGCCGGAAGGCCAGGTAGCGATGCAGAGCCACCACGTAAAGATGATATTGCAGGAAGTACCAATTCCTTTCCATCACCTCGGCCAAGGCAGCCCGGCGGTAGTCTTCCAAACGGTATCCCAGAAAATTGGATTTCCAGTCAATCAGGTAGTAGCGCCCGGCCCGCTCCAATACCAGATCAATAAACCCCTTCATCAAGGTCTTCCCCGGAGAGGACCCCAACCGACCGATTCTGGCTGCAAAGGACTTGGGCACTCCAGGCCCCGAGTGGAGGGAAAAAGCTTCCTGCAATCGGGGAAGATTCAAGGCTTCCGAGGAAAAGCTGAAGGGCATCTCCTGCCGGCGCTGCGCGGCGTTCAGTCCGGCCAAGGCAAAGCGATCCGGATCGGCCGGCAGAGGAGTGGCGAGCACTCCCAGGATCATCCGGGAAACTGGCCCTTTCCAGGATTCATCGAATCCGTGGCGAACCAGCTTGTCTCTCACCAAGGCTTCCAAAGCGGCGCGGTCCTGAAGTGAAAAATCCACAACTTCGAACAATTCATGAAAAAAAATCCCCGCCTGAAGCCCTTTGGGGAAGTCCAGGATCGAAAGTCTTGGACCGGGAACCAAGCCGCTCTCACCTCCCACGCCGAAAGCCAGAGCGTCCCGGTCCGGCAACTCCTCTCCCTGCCATCGACCGGAGACGAGGCTGCTGAAGCTGGACACGCCCCAGCGCTGCTGCACCCGGCCCGGGAAGCGCCGGCATTGGTAAACGGCGGGATCGACCGGAGGTCCGTAAACCTCATCCGTTGGCTCGGGCATCGGCATCACTTCAATAGATTCTCCCGACTGAAGCACCAGTTCTTCCAAGTCTTCCGCAATCTCTGCATCGGTCATCTCTTGCATCTTCTGACTTTTCGGGTGCAACAGGCCGGCCAGCGACGATCTCTCGGCATCCCTCAGAGCCCCCCAAATCAGGTAGCATCGATACTTCGCCCGGGTCACCGCCACATAGAGCAATCTGGCTTCTTCTGCCCGACTCTCCTCTTGGGAAAGCTTCTGGCTTTCCTGAAATTGCTCTGAGCCCACGTCCATCAGCGCTCGACCGTTCTGGCGATCGTGAAAGATTGCGTCGTCAGACTTTCGATCGGGAACATTCCAACAAAACGGACAGAAAACCACGGAGTACTCCAATCCCTTGCTGCGATGAACCGTCACCACCGTCACCGCCGGATCGTCGCTTTCCAAACGGATCTGGTGCTCCTCGCTCGGGCCACTTCCATCCTCTCTTCGTTGCTGTCCGAGCCATTTCAGGAGACCCTCGATGCCCAGAGCCTCTCCGAGCGCCCGATCGTGAAGGAGCTCAAATAAATGAAGAACGTTGGTCAGCCGTCGCTCTCCATCCGGGAAGGCCAGCAGACGGGAGCGAATGCCTTCCTCAGCCATCAGAACTCGGGTCATATGGATAAAGCCCTCCTTCAACCAGAGGTCCCGATAATCACTGAAGGCTTTCAGTTTCAAGTCCCAGGCTTTTTCATGCTGATCGAGGCAAGCAAAGTCCCGAGTGCCCAGACCCAACAAGTCCGTGGCCAGGGCTGCTCTCACCTTCGGCTCATCCCCGCAATCGGCCACGCCCACCAGGAGCCGTTCCACTTGGAGGGCTTCCTGGCTTCCGAAAACGCTCTGGCTGCTGCTCAGCACGCTGGGCACCCGGCGTTTTCTCAGCGCCTCCTGAATCCATTGGGCCTGGAGGTTGGTCCGTACCAAAATGGCGATGTCCTGGGGCGACACCGGCCGTTCCTCTACCCTCAACCGGTTCTTGGGGTCTCCCTGCAATAGCCGCACCACTTCGGATGCTACCGCCTCCGGGATCATTTGGTTGGCGACTTGTTTGCTGATGGAATTCCGCCTGGCCTCGGCGTTCCTCCTGAAAAACCAAACTTTCAGGGGAGCCGGGTCCTCTTTCCTGGTCCCGGAAAGCCCGGCTTCCTCCCGAGCCGAGTTCACCGGGAAGAAGGAAATATCCGGGAACACAAAGGGGTGGTCGACTTTCTGAAACAGGGTGTTGACCGCTTTAACCAGGAGGTGGGTGGAGCGCCAGTTCTTCTCCAGGGTGAATCGTTGATTCTGCCCTCGGGCTACCTTGAGATAGGCAAAGAGATCCGCTCCTCGAAAACTGTAGATGGCTTGTTTCGGATCTCCGATGAGAAACAGACCGGTGTCGGTCCCTCCATAGATGGCGTCGAAGATTGCATACTGAACGGGGTCGGTATCCTGGAATTCGTCGATCAGGACCGCCCGGTACCGACGACGGATCGTTTCCTTGAGGACCGTCCCACTGCCGCCTCTCAGGGATTCCAGGAGATCCAGAAGTAGATCATCAAAGAAGCGCCGGTTTTTGCGACGATTTCGTTGACTTAATTCCTTTCTCACATAGGTGGCAAGCGCATGCTTGAGGGCCAGGAAATTCAGATCATAGCTCCGCATCAACCGGTCTCGCTTCTGAGCCAAGGATTCACAGATCTCGAAAAATGGATGCTCCGCGAGCGCTTGGTTTGTCTTGTCGCCGGAAATCAGTTGACTCCGAGAGAGCCGCTGCAGAGACTGGCTTTCCTGAAGCGGCAGCCCCGAAGCCAGGTAGCGGCCGAGTTCAGCCAGCCGCTTGGTGATCTGAGCCGAGGAGTAGCGCCGGCGGTCCAATCCTTTGCATTGCCTGAGCCGACGTTCGACTTCCTTCCGGTCTCTGACCCAGGCCGCACCCGCTTGTCGGTAGACTTCCGAAAGTTCTGTCTCCAAGCGTGCTTGCAGGGACGAGGGTTGGGGACTTGGCTCGGGAATGATGGTCAGGAAGGGTCGGCAAGCGACTTTCCCGGCAAATTCAAGCAGGTAATGTCGTGTCCATCTCCTTTGCCGGGCGTAGTCAACAAACAGTGAGGAACTCGGGTAGAACTGGATCCTCCAAAAATCATCGACAACTTCACTCAAAGCCGGGCCGGAATCTGCGGTGAGCTCCGTATCGAAGCGGGATGAACTCTCGAAGGCATTTTCTTGAAGGATTCTCTGACAAAAACCATGAATGGTCAGAATTGCAGCCTCGTCGAAGCTCTGCAAGGCGCTGGACAGTATGACCCGAGCTTTGTCGCGGTCAGAAAGCCGGTTCACGAACTTCGACAGGAAATCATCGTCGGTCGGTTCGTCAAGGGCAGCCAGGGTTTGGCTGATTCTCCTTCGTACCCTGACTCTGAGATCCTCCGTGGCCGCCTCGGTGAAGGTCACAACCAGGATCTCACTGACCCCAAGACCACCCCGGAGCAGCAGTCGGACGAAAAGCGAGGCGATGGCGTAGGTCTTCCCGGTCCCGGCACTGGACTCCACCAATTGCCTTCCCTGCAAAGGGATCTGGTGCAGGTTCAGGGGTGTTCTGATCACGGGTGTTCTCCAAGAAGGGCACTGGGAAAGGCTTTCCGACCTCTCATCAGGCTCATCAACGATGGGCCGTCATTTCTATCCAACCTTGTCGACTTCGTGGCTCAGGAGCGGACCAAAAATCTCCACGGACAGCGATTCGAACCGTTTGCCCAGAGGATTGACCTCGCGAAAGGCCAGTTGATGATAAGGGTCGTTTTCCTCACCCTTGAATTGGGCAGGTCCAAACTGTGGACGCTCCCAAAGTGAGTGAGCCCGTTTCAGGGCTGCAGTCCGTCCCTTCCCGCGGAGGAGTCTCTCAGCGTAACCGTAGGAACATTTCGGGAACAGAGGCAATGGTTGGCACAGACCTTTCCAGTAGCAGGACAACAGTTTTTCGAGCAGGTTCCGGCAGTCTGCAACCGATCGGTAGCTGACACTTTTGTCGCTCCCGATGAGCAGGCTTGGTTGGGGGGACGTCGCTGTCCCCAGACAGTTCATGACCAGATGGTCGATCCACAGCGCCAAGCGATCCTTGGCGGTCAAGTTGGCACAGCGATACCGGACCAGGTGTTCAGACCAAAGTCCATCCAAGGTTCCCCTGAGTCGAAACGGGCCCAGTGTCAGATCCACCGCCAAAGGACCCTTTTTCTCCCCGTGAAGGACAGGCTTCAAGGTTTGGCCAAAGCGCTCCACCTGGGTGACCAACTCCCGGAACCGCTGGTCGCCCAAGCTGACGGGCGGCAGCATCCCGCGAGCCTTGACCCACTGGTGACAGGAGTCGAGAGACTTCCCCTCCAACCACCAAGTCAACAGTTCCTGCTTGAGTTCATACTCGTCCAAGGGCTTGAGGGTGAAAGGTTCCCGGGTTTCCGGCGCGGCCAACTCCTCCTGCAGGAACACCCCCAATCGCTGCCGGAAGAAGGTTGCCACCGGTTGGTGGAAGAAGCGTTTCACTTCAGCAAGATCCAAGTCACGCCATTCCTGTGAAGGTTCTTCGAGCGTTTCCCAAAACACCGCTGGCCGGGTTGAAGCCCTGTGGGTGGCAGCTTTGAGCGCCTGCAGGTTTTCTTCCGAGTAGCTGAACAGGGCTTCCTCGGTGGTGAAGTAGGAGGGACTGAAGGCTTGCAGCCGATGCTGGATGCAAACCTGATTTTGGAGGGCGTCGGCGCCGCCTTTCACCTCGAAGGCCCGCAGCACATAATCGACCAGTTCGTTCACCAATACCGAGGGCGCCACCGGGTGATTGTCACGACTGCTTTGTCCCACGTAGGTTATGATCAGATGCCCTCGCGTAGACAACAAGGCCTCGAGAAAGAACAGTCGATCCTGGTCTCTCCGAGTGCAACCTGAAGCACGAGGCGATTGGGCCAAGAGATCGAACCCGACCGGCCTCTCGTTTCTGGGGAAGCTGCCATCATTCATGCCGGCCAGGACGATGACTCGGCAGGGAATGCTTCTCATGGGAAGCATCGAGCAGAAGGTGACGCCGCCCGTGAGGAACTGTCGACCCGATTCCGCTTGCCGGCAGTCGTGTGTCAGGTAATGGACGATGGCTGATAGCTCGACGGGCTCCACGAATCCTGAATCCGACTCCAGTTCTTTCAGCTTCTGGCAAAGATCACGGAGAGACAGAAGATCCCTCTGGGTCTCCTCTTCCGACACCAGGAACTGCTCGACCACGCCCGTGAGCAGCACGGACCATTGCGACAGAGTCCGAGGCGACTCCAGCAATTTCACCATCTCAAAAAGTCGATGAACGAACTCAAACAGCCCCCCCAGGGCCTGAACGTCACTCCCTTCGATCTCGTCCAGCGGAAAGACGCCCTCGAAAGAACACTGGTCCGCCCCAGGCAGGGCGTAACCCAATAGCATTCGTTTCAAGCCGGCGCTCCAACTGTTCTCCTCAAAACCGGGCAGGCCCAGCTTCCGTCGGTGTTCCCCATCGATTCCCCAGCGAATCCGAGTGCTCGCAATCCAACCGAGTAACGCTTCCAACTGGCTGGGGGAGAGATCAAAACGCCGATAGACCACCGGTCGGCCGAGCAAGTCCAACACGCTGTCGATCTCCAGGCGATCGCCGGCAAGCTTCAGGATTTCCCAGAAGGTCTGGATGACCGGACTCTCGGATTGGGTGCTACGGTCGGCGATGGAGAACGGGATTTGCTTTTCCGGGTGGGGCTCCCCGCCGAAGACGGCTGAAATGAAGGGCGCATAGGCTTCGATATCCGGCGCCATGACCAAGACCTCGTGAGGACTCAGATCGGGCAGTGTTTCGAAGAGATGCAGAAGCTGGTCCTGCAAGACCTCCATTTCTCGCATGGGGCTATGGCAGGAGTGAATGCGTAACGAGCGGTCCTGGTCTGAGATGACCCTTCGAATGCCCTGGGCGCCAGGATCCTTGAGGTTGAGGATGTCCGACTGGATGGAGGTCAGCAAAGTTTCCTCTCCGGGATCCCAATAGCGGCTGTGCTCCTGGTAGGACTCCAGATCCAGCAAGCTTTCCAAGAAACTCCGCCCCAACTGCCCCATGGAGGCGAGCAATGGGTGCCCCACCTCGAAATGGTCTTCCGGCACTCCGGTCATCGAGGTCCGGCGTCTGGCTTGAATCTTGGCAGCCCTTTTGGGGGAGATGACCTCTCCCCAATATTCACGGCTGGGATTTACCAGAAACAGATGGATCTCGATGCAGTGAGAAAGAGCGGAAAAAACTTCGAGGTGAAACGGAGGCAAGTTGGAAATACCAAAAATGGAAAGACGGCTGGGAAACCGCTCCACCGCTAGTTTACCCTGCCGGGCTCTGGCGAGAAACTCTCGCCAGAGCGCTGTGCGATGCTCCTGATGACGCCCCGTCGCCAAGTCTTGCCAAAGCCGGCCCTGCCAATCTCCGGGGTTACGGGTCTCCCAGTCCAACAGCAGTTCCGGCCGATAAATCATATACTGGTCAAAGACCCTGGCGATGCGCTGACAAAGCTGGAACCGCTTCAGCGAGCCATGGTCGTCCCCCAGGTAGTTCTTCAGCGGGGCAAATTCAGGCGTCTCCAGGCGATCATCCAACATCCCCAACAATCGCCAAGCCATGACCTCTGGCCTGAACAGCTTTTCCTGGGTCTCTCCAATCCCGGAAAGATCGAAAACCTCCTCAAGAATGGTGTTGGGGAAGGGGAACCAACCGTTGGCCCACACTCCAATCCGGTCCGCCAACTCTTGAGTCAGCCACCTCTCCATGCCCCTGCTCTGCACCACAATGACTTCGCGCTCCAGCGGCGACCTCAAGGGAGCAGAAACGATTGAGGCAAGATTCTCAACCAGAATCTCCAATCGGTTACTGAAATGAAGGTGAAAACCGGGCCCCGATTGCCAGTCCTTAGCACCTGCCTGGGTGGACTTTGACATCGGGTTCCTCTGAGGCTTGGAGAGGTAAGGGCAGCCGGCGCCGCCTGAGCCGTGAGGCGGCGCCAGAAGATTTTTCTGAAGGCAGGCTATGGAGAGGGGCGGCAATCCCCAACGAACGACTTGGGCGTCATTTGCCGATGGGTTCGGCTGAGGGCTTGAGGGGCGTCTTGCCGGTGAGGGTAACGATCGTCCCATCCTTCAGCACGATGCCAGCCGGGTAGCCTGGAATAAGGTTTCCTGCACCCGACGTCCACCGCAGATTGCTAGGCTTTCACCGTCGCCAAGTGTGCAAACTGGTCTACTTGTGCATTCACGGCTAATCGGAAGGACTCCAAGGCATCCTCGACTCCATAGCGGAAGTCGTCGTGCATCGACTCGTAGCGCCCATGAACTCGCGAGAACAGATCCTGCACATGGTCTCTGATTTCTTCCGCTTCATGGGCGCCGACACGAACGTAGTGTGAAACCGCTTCCTTGAGCGTATCCAGCTCGGCTGCCAGAAACTCCTTGAAGTCGTGGATCGCAATCTGCTGACTGGTGACCTTCTCGAAGTGGTAGCCCATGACGGCCAAATGGAAGGCCTCCGGGAGCAGGCGGGGATGGTCCTTGGCGACTTTGGTGATGAACTTCAGGTAGGGCCGGGCCTTGCCTGGAGAAAACCTGCCGCCGCACCGACTTCACAATGGCCAGCAACTCGGTTCTCCCCACCGGTTTTACCAGATGCGGGGTGGGCTTGACGCGCTTCAACATGGTCAGACAGCGCTTGAAATAATTCTCAAGAGTCGGATCGTAGATGGTGGTCAAAACCCGTCGATATCCTTCGATCAAAGTCTTGGAATCCATCTCTGGCTTGTAGTTGAGGACCACGTTGACGCTGGTTCCGGTGGACTCCTCCAAAAGCCGGCCTTCCCTTTTGAGGCGGTCGTAAAGATCCGTGCCCTTCAGGGCAGTCAACAACCCCACCATGGCCATGGGAATGCCGGCCTCCTGGATGAATTCAATCTGAGCGTCAAACACTCCCTCGTCGTCACCATCCAAGCCCAGGATAAATCCTCCACTGACTTCCATCCCTTTTTGCTGGATCTTTCGAACCGCACTGAGGAGATAATTCTCTTCCCGCTTGCTGGTGTTCTGTTGTTTCTTGGTTTTGACCAAAGCCTTGGGATTGGGGGTTTCAATCCCCAAAAACACCCAACTGAAGCCGGCCTCGATCATGGCATCCATCAATTCATCCGTTCGGGCCAAGTTCACACTGGCTTCAGTGAACAGGGAGAAAGGATATCCGTGGGCCTTCTGCCACTCGGCGACCACCGGCAGGAGCTCCAATGCCTCTCGTTTGTTGCCAATGAAGTTATCGTCGACCAGGAAAACATTGCCTCGCCAGCCCAGTTGATACAGGGATTCGAACTCATTCAACATCTGACGCGGCGCCTTGGTCCGGGGCACTCGACCGAAGAGTTTGGTGATGTCACAGAATTCACAGTCGAAAGGACACCCGCGGGAAAACTGCAGGCACATCGAGTAGTAGTCCTTCATGTCAATGAGGTCAAAGCGAGGAAGAGGCGTCTTGGTCACATCCGGTTTTTGCGGCGCCCGGTAGATGGTTTTGGCCGTACCGTTTTCCAGGTCTCGCAGAAACTGGGGAAGGATTTCCTCAACCTCATCCAGCAAAAAATGATCCACTCCCTCGATCTCGTCATGAAATGAGGTGGGGTGAGGTCCTCCGGCCACCACGGGAACGCCAGCCCGATTGCCCCGCTCGATAACGGCCTGCAGGGAGTCTCGCTGAACAATCATGGTGGAGGTGAACACCAGATCAGCCCACTCCAGGTCCGACTCTTTCAAGGAAGACACATTCATATCCACCACGCGGATGTCGTATCTCGATGGAAACATCCCGGCAATGGTGAGCAGCCCCAGGGCCGGAAAACCCGCCTTTTTACCAACAAACTCCAGGGCGAATTTCCCCCCCCAGTAGGAAGGCGGGAATTCGGGATAAACCAAAAGAGCATTAGGCATCGATGATCTCCACAGTCTTATTTCAGGGGCAAATTTCCGCCTCCGCGATCAGTCGAAAGCGTGGGGGCTGAATTTTCAATGGCCCACTCTACATCAAGTTCGCTAAGATTGCTTCCAGAAAGTTGTTGCCGGAAGCATAAACCGCTTCGTTGTTGATCTGCGGTTCCATCCGGAACTCGGAACATGGAAGCGTAATCTTGCCGAGGAGGCTGTCCAGATGTCAACCGAATCCCTCACATCTTTGTTGAACCGCCAAGCCATTCTCAACTCACCGATTCTGCGCGCCTTCCTTGTGGCACTGCTCGTGCTCCTGTTACAAATTCCCATCCTGCTGCTGCACGGAGTGATCTCTGAGCGTCAGACGAGACAACGGCAGGCCGCTCAGGAAGTGACCTCCAAGTGGGGCAGGGAGCAGTCGCTGGCGGGTCCCTCGATCATTATTCCGTACCTGAAGCAATGGAAGGAAAGGACATCCGAAAGTGAGATCTCCACCCACACCAAGGTGATCTATGGCCACTTCCTGCCCGAAACACTCACCATTGCCGGCAGGGCTGAAACCCTGACGCGGTATCGGGGAATCTTTGAGATTCCGGTCTATCGCTTGGCTTTGGAGTTACGGGGCACTTTCGGTCAGCCCGACTTTAGCGAATGGGAGGTTCACCCGGAAGACATTTTATGGGACCGAGCTCACTTCTCGGTGAATATCTCGGACGCCCGCGCCATCCGGAATTCAGCGGTTCTCTCCTGGAATGATGAAGAACTCAGCTTTCTTCCAGGCGCCGGCGAATCGAGTGGCAAGGTCCCCGGAATTCACGCCATCTCGGAGCAGCGAGTGAAAGAGGCCAGCCTGGTGAGAATACAGTCAACAACCGGAATTCACGCCAGCTTGAAGGAGCAACTGAAAGGAAAGGTCTTTGATTTCCACTTTCCACTGGAGATCAACGGAAGCGGGGGTGTTTTCTTCGCCCCCTTTGGCAAGCAGACCACGGTCGATCTGGAGTCGAACTGGCCCCATCCCAGCTTCCAGGGAAGCTGGCTTCCATCGGAGCGGACGGTGACGGACACGGGATTCGAGGCAACTTGGAACATTCCATTCCTTGGACGCAACTACCCTCAGAGATGGACATCCGAGTCGGTTCCATCCTCGGTCTCGACCTCTCGGTTCGGCCTGACTCTGGCGACACCCATTGACCCCTATCGGTTAGTCCAGCGGAGTGTCAAATACGAGATCCTGTTCCTTTCTCTCACCTTTATCACTCTATGGCTCTATGAGGTCCTCTCCGGATTGCGGATTCACACCCTGCAATACCTGCTCTTGGGCGCGGGGATGTGTCTGTTCTATCTGCTGGAGTTATCCCTGTCTGAGCACCTGGGTTTCGCCCCGGCCTATGTTCTGGCCAGCGCTTCCATCGTGGTCCTGCTCGGCAGCTACAGCCTGGCCGTATTGGGCAAGCCCCGTGGGGCAGCGCTGATGGCCGTCATCCTCGCGCTCTTATACGGGTATCTTTACATTCTGCTGCGCAATCAGGACTACGCTCTCCTGGTCGGTTCCATCGGGCTCTTCCTGACGCTGGCTGTCACCATGTACTTGACGCGCCACGTGGACTGGCGCGCCGTGAAACGGACGCCCTAGCAGCCTCCTCACGAGTCACCCGCCAATCGTCGTCGCGCCTCGAAATCCCTGGGGTGCAGTCAACACTCAGAGGAAATAGGCCAGGACAAAAACGGCGATCATCATGAAAACCAGGGACACCTTGACTGCAGCACCCAGGGCGAAACCCAGCCAAGCGCCTACTCCTGCCCGCCCTGCCTTCGTCAGGTTGCCGTGCAGGCTCAGCTCACCAACGACGGCCCCGACGAAGGGGCCGACAATCACTCCCCCAATGCCGAGGAACAACCCCATGAGCGCGCCGAGCGCCGCACCAATGGCAGCCCGCGGGCTGGCGCCCGATTGCTTGGCGCCGAGGGCTCCGGCAGCGAAATCAGACGCGTAAACCAACAGAGTGAGGACCACCAGGATTGCGATGGATCCCCCCCCGACGCGGGAAAACTCATCCAGCCAGGCGGCCAGGACCAGACCGGCCAGAACCAGGACGGCTCCGGGGAGGCCCGGCATGACCGTTCCCGCCACGCCTGCCGCCACCAAGAGAACAGCCAACACCCATAGCAGGATCGAAAGCAGCATGAATTTTCGGACCTCCGGCTACCGGATGTTCCCCGACTCCGTTTCCCCGGTATCTTTTATCTTGTCGATTGGAATCAATGCGGATTGGAATCAATGCGCTCAGTACTGCCCTATCTGGCGACCCGCAGAACGCTTCTATCAAACCCCAAGGATACCGGCGGCTTCGCGGGCAAAAGCGATCAGCATTTCATCAGAACCCGGAGCCCCCATCAACGAGAGCCCGACCGGCAGTCCCTTCACTTCGCCCCACGGCAGGTTGATTTGAGGCGCCCCGATGGTTCCGGCAATGCAGGTCAATTGGACAATGCGCGAGAACAGCGGGCGCCGCTGGGACATCGTTTGCCCCAGGGGAGGCGCCGGCGTCGGCGCCGTGGGCAAACAAACCACAGCGCCATCGGCCAGCAGGGCACTCATGCGGGAGATCACCGCCTCACGAGCCGCCCGGGCGGCTTCCACTTCCTGTTCGGTCAGGGCTCTGGCAGCCAGACAACTTTCCGCAACCTGAAAACTCAACCGGGGGTTCATACGGTCAATCCATTCTCGGGCTACTTCCCAGGCCTCCCTGCTTTGGCGCACACGCTGCTGGGCAGCCCAATCCAACAGGCTTGAGGGAGCCAGCCGCTCCTGGCTCGCCCCGCCAATCACAGAGGCCAAACCATCGACCGCGGGCCGCAGCGCCACCCGGACGGCTTCGTCCGCCACTTCAAAGGCATCGATTGCAACCACCAGATGGCGGGGGCGACCGGGGCCAACCTCGCTCTGCAACAATACGGACCCCACTCTGGCAAACAGGTCGGCGTCGCGAGCAAACCAACCAATGGTATCGTAGCTGGGCGCCTGCAATAGGATTCCGTCCAACGGAATCCGTCCATGAGTCGGACGCAAGCCGTAGAGGCCGCAGAAGCTGGCCGGCACCCGAACTGAACCTCCGGTGTCCGAGCCCAGGGCAAAATCGACCAACCCGCCGGCCACGGCTGCCGCCGAGCCACTGGAGGATCCTCCCGGAACTCGACCCGGAGCCCGGGGGTTCATCGGGGCGCCGTAGTGAGCGTTCACGCCCAGAATGCCCCGGGTCAATTCGTCGGTGTGTGTCTTCCCCACCATGGTGGCGCCGGCATTGACGAGCGCCTCGACGGCCCAAGCGTTGGTTTCGGCCACCGGCTGGCTCGCTTTCCAGTCCGGGTTGCCCCCACCAGTCACATGACCCTTCACGTCGAAGATGTCCTTGGTGGCGAAAGTCAACCCGGCCAAGGTCCCTTGGATCGCTCCCGGCAAATAGGCATGGCTGTCTTTGCAGAACGCATTGAGTGTATCGTTTACAGGCAGTCGCCTTTCCTTCATCGCCCTTCTCCCATCCAAACGACCTTAGCCTACAAAAGCGGCTGCCTAGACCGGGCTGCGAACCACCCGGTTGTCGAGCTGCCCAACCCCGGATATTTCCACCCTGACCCGGTCACCCGGCTGCAGGAACTGTCCGCTGACGGCTCCCACGCCGGCCACCGTGCCAGTGCTGATGACATCCCCCGGCTCCAGGGTCACCATGGCGGAAAGGTACTCGATGAGCATCGCCACAGGGAAGATCATCTGAGCGGTGTTGCAGTGTTGCTTTCGTTCGTCATTGACGTAGGTGCTGATATCCAGCGTCTGCGGGTCGGGAATGTCCTCGGGGGTGACGATCCAGGGTCCCATGGGAGCAAAGGTGTCGTACCACTTACCATTAAGCCAGTCGAAAAATAGATCCTGGGCACGGCTTTCGGATCGATCCCAGATTTTCAGCTCCCGTTCCGAGACATCATTCATGATGGTGTAGCCCGCAACATGGTCGAGGGCTTGGGCGGCTTTGACGGCCTTGGCTCGCCGGCCCACAACCACTGCCAGTTCTCCCTCCCAATCAATGGCCTGAGCCACCGGTGGAATGCAGATATTTTCCTCCGGCCCAATGACGGTGCTGGAAGGCGGCTTCATGAAAATGCGGGGTGTTTCCTTGTCCTGGGGCGCCACCACCTGCCCTCCTTCCTCGATGTGTTCCACATAGTTGCCTGCCACGGCGAACAACTTTCGCGGACAGGGCACGGGGGCTAGCAGGACTTCTGGACTAAAAGCCCTGCCCCAGCCTTCAGCCATCCCCCGATCGATCAATCTTTTGGCGACCGACGTTCCCTCGCCGTCGCTTTCAAGAAAAGCGATCATGTCGCCAAACATCCGCGGGTCCTCTCCATGGGCTCGCGCCGCCTGCTGCAGGTCGATGATCTTGCCGTCCTCCCGGACGACGGCGCCGACACAGGTTTTTCCATCGTTCATCAATGTCGCTAGTTTCATAGGGTGTTTCCTCAATGAGAGCGGGGCGCTGCCGGTAGGCTACCCTGCAATTGGGATATCTACCTGCTGACAGGCTCGCAGGTTAGCACAGCATACCATAGGAGGAGGAGTGCATTCCCCGGGCCCATAGTCCGGTCGGCGGTCACGGCTTCGCCGGGACAGGACGCCCCACGGCGACATCAATCTCCAACTTGTCAGCCAAAGAACGATCTGATGTGATCGGAATTCAGTGGGTCGAGACGGTGATGACTCAACCCTTCCAGGTCCCCTATGCAAGATCCTTGGGTTTCGGCCAGAACTCAATTCGACGACAATGAGAGAGGTAATCCCTATGGAACTTCCCGAGAAGTATCAGGATTTCTATGAAAGTTTTCCAACCCATGCTCAGGCACGGCAGATGACGGTAGCGGCAGTGGTAAAGGCCCGACAGGAGAGGAAGCAGGTGGTGTTCGTGGATGCTCAGACGCGGTAGGGCCAGCGTTGGACGTGGCCCGGGTCAAAGCAGCGGCACTTCCTGCAGGCCGTGATCCAGGACCTGCCCCTGGCCTCCTCTCAGGAGTGCAGGCCCTCCACTCCGCCCCGGTTGACGGCGGCAGCGAGTTCAGGGCCGAGTTCGAGCAGGCCGGCCAGCTACTCGATATCCCTCAGTTTGCCCTGACGCCCCGTCCCCCACCCCAGCCGCTGGCGGCTGAGACTCCCCTCAGGGGGGAGTGATTGGACCGTCGAACGCGCCAACGACAGCGCCCGGGGCGAGTTCCGGAATCTCTACACCGGCCAACTCACTGTCGCCGCCCTTGCCGACTCCCAACACTGCTACAATGACATCCGACCTCACCAATCCTTGGACAGGAGGACACCGATGGAGTACCTCGACACCTGCAAGGCCGCCTGACTGAGTCTCATAGGTACTGAACCCGCACACCTTAAGCCTTGGCTGTTTCGGTATACTCAACCGTCCAGCTCAAGCCCCTTCCTCACTTCAGCGGTGGAGTACACCTTTTCGGCGCCTTTACGGAGGTGCTCCAGTACGTGCACGGCGAGGTAGTAGTCCTCCAGGTCTTCAAGGCTGCGTTCGATCATCTCACGCAGGTAGAATGCCTTGGTATACCCGGTCTGGGATGGCAGAAAGTCGAGCCGTTGTTCGGTTTCGGGAAGAAGTTGAATAGAGGTCGCCATTCGGGTCCGGTGACAGGTTTACGTCCGGCAGTTCGGCGACGACCATCCCGACCGACTCCAAGTTGTAGAGAAGGTCGTCAACCTCCGCCGACTGGATGTACGGCTTCAGGTGCTCGCGGCCAAGGACTCCCCGCAACTCTTCGATCTGGTAAGCTGACTTGACCAGTGTACAGTTCCCGCGTTTGGCGGCAGCCAGCAAACGGCCGGGCTGTCCTTCCCTGGAGATCAACGCGCTCACGAGGATATTGGTATCAAGAACGATCCGCACGGACTCGGGCCACTGCATCGTTGGCGAGGGCTAGGGCTTTCTCGGCCGAGAGGTGCTTATTTCGTTCCCAGATCGATTCGACGGTCTCCCAGAATATGGCTTGGCGGACCGCGCGGTCGACGAAGCGGGACAGGTCACCTTTCTTGCCACCAGTCCGGGCCAAATAGCCCCGAACCGTAAGGTCGGTGTCATCCGGGATGACGATGTTCCATCGGGTCATTGATACCCCCTATGCGGGTGTTTAGACACTTATACACATAAGCCATAGATGCCTGAGTCCGCCCGTCAATGAGTCTCTCTGATGAGTTCGCTCTCTTCAATGGCTTCGCAGACGTCTTGCACACTGATACGACGAAGCATGCTCTGGTCAACCGCATACTGTGAAAACTCGAACTGATCATCTCTGATTTTAGCGCGAGTTGCATCCAGTGCTTCCATCACGTCATTCTCAGCGCACTACGCAACTTCACGGCGGGCGGGCGGATTGCCCGCGTTCGAAGACTCCGCCCGACCCCTGCTGCACTGAAAACAGCCTGTCTTCGTACAACGCCCGGCCAGCGGTGCGCGTGTCATGGCCGCCGGTCATGGAACGCGCATTCAATAGTCCGCGAGGTATCGGCACAATCGGGGGCCGAGCCGGTCGGTCACGACCTTCGGAAGCGTGCGCCACAGCTTCTGCGCCGGCGCGTAGCGGTGGTAAAGATCGGTTGGTCGGTCGGAGAGCCACAGGACGGGGATGGGGACGGCGCCGAAACCCCGCTTGAACCGGTAGCCCCCGCCGCCGACCGAGGAGCGGCCGAAGTCAACGATGTCCGCGCCCGCGTCCAGAGCGTGCTCGATCAGTCCCCAAACGAGCAGGTCGCCCGGCCGGTCGACGCGAAGCCGCGTCCCCAACCAGGGCATCCAGGCAAGCAGGCCGTCGCGAAGCCAGAATAGACTCGCCAGCGCCTCGCCATCTGCGTGGTTCCGGACCACCAGTATCCGGGCGTCGAGCATGTTGATCAGAGCCTACGCTCAAGCGGTTGTCTACTTGCATTTCGACAGGCGCGGCGACCAGGGAACCGGAGCGTGCGGAAACTGTCGCCGATGGCTCGGCAGGGTTGTGAGGCGGCGTAGCATGGCCAATCTCAGGCACGCGCCGCCTCGCAGGCCGCTAGGTTGCGGGTCTTCTTGCTGAACTCCACCGCGATCAGGTAGATCGGCCGGCCCGAGCCGCGGTACTTGTCCGCGTAGCGCTTCTCCTTCAGTTGCGCCAGGGCCGCGCCCTCGGCCGCTGACTCCACCACCTTGAACTCGAACAGGTACATGTTGTCGTTGAACGCCACCGCCATGTCGAGCCTGCCGTGACTGCTGCTGTCCTCCACCGTGACGTCCATGTCCCGCGACGCGAAGCAGGCGTAGAACACACTGGCGTAGTAGCCTTCGTAGTCGGCAATGTCGTTTTTCGTGTGCCACTGGTACGGGATGCCGGCGAAGATCGCCTTGAGCAGCGCTTCCAGGCCGTCGAAGTCGTTGGCCAGCAGCAGGTCGTACAGCCGGTCGCTGTGCTCCGCCAGGAGCTCCGGGTTCACCGCCAGCCGGTTCAGCAGGCTCTCGTTCAGGCTCTGCCGTACCTCCCGGTTCGGGTAACCCAGCCGGTAGACCATCCTCCCGCCGCGCGGCGTGGCGCGGAGAATGGTGAGGTAGCCGGTCTGGAACAGCAGCGCCGCCGTCGCGATGTGGTCCACATCGAAGGTGGACAGTAGTTCGTCGGTGCCGCGCATGTCCTCTAGGGCCAGGGCGCCGACTCCGCGCTCCATCAGCGTATCGACCAGGAACGTTGGCGTGCCGGTCTCGAACCACCACGGCTTGAACTGGTGCTCGTCGAAGAGCAGCAGCACGTCAAAGGGGTTGTATACCTTCTCCTCCCCCAGCCAGTTGTAGCCGTTGTACCAACGCCGGATCTCGTCCCGGTCCAGGCCGGGCAGCTCCGGCGCGAACACGGTGTCCAGGTCTGCGTCGGTGTAGCCGCAGATGGCGGAGTAGCGCGGGCTCATGGTGATGTCCTTGAGATTGTTGAGGCCGGAGAACAGGCTGACCTTGGAGAACTTGCTCACCCCGGTGAGAAGGGTGAACTTGACGTGGGCGTCGGCGAACTTGATGGTCGAATACAGCCCGCGCAGGTAGTCGCGGTTGGCGCGGGCGATCTCCGATGTCGCCAGCACGTCCAGAATGGGCTTGTCGTACTCGTCAATCAGCACCGCGACGCGCTGCCCGGTCTGATCGTGCAACGTCTCCAGCAGATGGGCGAAACGCCCCGACGCCGTGGCGTACTCGGAGGTCACCTGTTCCCTGCGTTCGATGGCGGCCAACTGCTCCATGACGTTCGCCTGCAGGTAGCCCGGCTCCGCGTAGTTGCCGCTACTGAAGTCGAGGCGCACAACAGAATGGCGGACCGACCAGTCCCACTGGTCGTGGATGTCCAGCCCCTCGAACAGCGGCTCGTTGCCTTCGAACAACTCCTTGAGGGTGTCCACCAAGAGGCTCTTGCCGAATCGGCGCGGGCGCGACAGGAAGTAGTGCGTGCCCTCGTTCACCAACCGTCGCATGTAGGCGGTCTTGTCCACGTAGTAGCAATTGTCCTCTCGAATCCTGCGGAAGGTCTGGATGCCGATGGGCAGCTTGCGTCTGGCGTGCATGTCTGAACCCCGTTCCGTCTTCGTCGTCGGTCCCGCCCCGGCGGCGTTGACCCGATTATACGCCGGTCTTTCCAGACAATCCATTTCGACGCAGCCGTTGAACTGGGGTCCTCGGGACGGCAGGACAAACTGGGGGATGTCGAGGGTTTGGCCGGCTGGCTCGAACTCGGAGCCGCCGTCAACCGGGACGGAGCGGAGGGCCTGCACTCCTGAGAGAAGTGCAAGGGCAGGTCCTGGATCACGGCTGGCAGGAAGCCTCGGGCGTTGCGCGCGGTGGCGTTGCCTTTTTCAACCGACTGACCGACGCCGGCATGCGTATCGCATTGTTCTACAGCCGAACATATGCGCGCACCCTACGATCCGGGCTCACGCTGACGCTGGACAACAAGACGCCAAACCCAATCCGCAAGGCCTTCCAAAAACTCGAATTTCTCATCGACCAGCATTGTAACAAGGCAAAACTCGCTGCATGAAACCTGACTCAAACACTACAAAACCACCTGCCCGAGCCGGCTAGCGATATTGAGAAACATGACCCTGCAGCGCCCGTCTGACCACATCAGCCAGCATCCGGATGAAGCTGGGATGATCATTGACGGTACTGGCTCGGTAAAAGCCCACATTCCGTTGCCGGGCCACCTGCCGGGCCTCAATGTCCAGGTCATAGAGAACTTCCACGTGATCGCAGACAAAGCCGATGGGCATCACCAAAACACTGGAGCCATTTTCCATGGCCAGGTTCTCAATGGCGTCACAGACATCAGGTTCCAGCCAGAGATCATGCGGGGCGCCACTACGGCTCTGGTAGACGAGTTCCCAATCTGAAATCTCCAGCACAGAGGCAACCGCTCGGCAGGACTCCCGGAGTTGCCCCACATAGGGACGGCTGAGGTGGCTGGGAACGCTATGGGCCGTGAAAAGCAGCCTGGCCTGCTCGCGGTGATGGAACGGGATTTCGTCCCTCTTGCAGCGCAGCTTATCGGCTACAGCCTCGATAAAGAGGGAATGAACGAACCATGGCTCGCAATAGTCGATGACGGGCGCCGGCCGGCCGAGCTTTTGCTCCACTGCGGCTCTGGCCTCTCGCACGAAAACCTGATAGCGCCCCCAGCTCGCCTCTCCCTGGTGAGGCGCCAGGATGATCCCGACAGCCCGTTGCACTCCATCACCGGCCATTTGCTTCAAAACGTCCGGTAAAAGAGGATGCCAATTGCGCATTCCTACGTAAACAGGCACTTGAGGCCCTTCTTGCTTCAGCAGCCTCCGCAATCCTTCCGCTTGGCGAAAGGTCAGCTCATTAAACGGAGATCGGCCTCCAATCAACTCGTAATGGTGGGCCACTTCTTCAATTCGCTCCCGCGGCACACGACGCCCCCGCAGGACGTTATCCAGGAATGGGCGAATTTCATTGGATTGGGTCGGCCCACCGAAACCGATCAACAAGATGGCTTGGTAGGTCACGTTGGGAAAATGATTCATCGTCGACCGGATTGGTCACTTGTTCTCCTGGGCTACTGTCGACCAGCTATTTCCATGATTTTTGCTTCTTGTCGATATAGAAAGGGAATGACAACCAAGGCCATCCTGAAGCTTGCCCCGGCTTGCAAACCGCGCAACCTCCCTTTTGAAAGGTTTCACCAGGAACATGAACAGGATGGGCAAGATTCTTTTTTATCCTGAATATCCTATCCATCCATGTTTAATAGTTCTCTGAGACCTCTGCATAACTACCGACAAGATATTATAACAGATAATGCAAAAATCATTCACCACCCAACCTGAGATGTTTGTCTGTGCTGCGGAACTGGATCATCCGACATTGCACGCGCTCGAGGATGCCCAGGCGTTGCTGGAGTGGTCGGAGATTGAGGGTCTGCTGTCTTCGATCCAGGGCCGCTGGGACGGGGCGTCCCGGCTATCCGCTGCTGACCCTGTTTCGGGGTCTGTTGCTGGGAATCTGGTATCGTTTGTCGGATGGGCAACTGTCACACTGTCTGTACCGGGATTTACTGTAGCGGGATTGACTGTTTCGCCAATTCCGCCCTCTTGAGTTGGGTGGCGGGGTTCCGGAGTCCACGACGCTGGGGCGGTTCCGCACCCGGCTGGTGGAGCAGGGTCTGGGGGAGCGGCTTTGGGGAGAGGTGAACCGCCAACTGGAAGCCCAACGCATCCTCATGACCGAAGGGCGGATCAACATCATTATTGACGCCACGCCGGTGGAGGCGGCTCAATCGGGTTCCGGCAGGGGCAAGGATGGAATGCCCACTCGTGATGGCGATGGGGGCTGGCGCGTGAAGAAAGACAGTCGGGGGAAGATCAAAGCCACCTACGGCTATTCGGTCCATACGGGGGTGGACGAGGACGGGTTCATCCACCGCCAGAGCCTCACGCCGGGGAATGTTCATGACAGCCAGGAATGTGAGAGGCTGCTGTTGGGCGATGAGGCGGCGCTCTATGCCGATAGCGCTTACAGTTCCCGGCAAACCCGCCACCGGTTGAAAGGGTTGGGGATTGGGGATCAGGTCCAGCGCCAAGGCTATCGAAACCACCCCCTCAGTGAGAAACAGAAGCGGCGTAAGGCCGAGATTGCCATTATCCGGGCAGGCGTAGAAGGTTGCTTTGCCACTGATAAACGCTGTTATGGCTTGGCCCGGACCCGCTTGCTGGGTTTGGCGAAGAACAGGACCTTCTACGGCTTGGCGGCCATCGCCCACAATATGGGCAAGGGCGCCAGGTTTCCGAGTCTTTACGGCGTTCCCGATAGGGCTTAGGCAGGATAAGTGCGTCTGACCGGAGGAAAATCAGGCCTGAGGAGTCTGAAAACCGCCCCATCCCAAGGGTCGGCAAGCAACGAGCGTGGCCAATCCTTGCCAAAAGCCGCCAAAAACCCGCCTCTCATGGTCAAGACCTTCAAATCAGGATGTTATGCAGAGGTCTCATCATATAGGATACTATAATTCTGTTCGCCCAATCCCACGGCAACGCCAGCTTCTGCGAGCCCCCTGGTTGTGAACACGCCCTAATGGCCCCGGCCGGCAACGGGCCAAAAGCCTTCGATCAGCTCTCCCCGTCGGCGGAGGATGTGGTTATAAAGGTTGACAGTAGGATCGCAGTGCGGCGCCAAAAACTCCAGCCGATCCCCGAGGCGAATGTCTTGGCTGGGGCTTTTCAGATGGAGCATACCGTGCTCATCTCCACCAAATTGATACTCGATGCCGCTGATTCCCTTGATTTCCGGTCCGGACTCTCGGTCGGTGGCGAAGGACTTCATCCCGGCATCGACGGTGGCCAGGTCCCGGTGCTGCTTGCTGATGACGGTCGTCAGGACGGTCAGCGAGGGAGCAAAGTCGTCGTAGACAGGGCCGCTTTTCCCGCCAATGATGCGGTAATCGACGTCCATAAAGATGTAGGATCCCACTTGAAGCTCAGTCATTGCCCCCAGGAAAGGATCGATATTGTAAGTGCCGGTGCTGGCCCCGGTCAGAATCTCGACCGGCATCCCTGCCTTTTTCATTCGTTGGAAAGACTCTATGGGAGGCGCCATCACTGCTTCGGAATGAGCTTTGCGTTCGGCGAAACCGACCACGTGGGAACTGGCGCCCGAGTAGGAGTGCACCCCGCGCAGGTTCAACTTCGGCAGCTTCATGATCGCCTCCGCCAGAGCCAGGGCTTGAGCTCCGGCTGTGGTCCCTGTCCGGCGTCCCATCGGGTCGATGTCGACCAGCACGTTGAGTTGGACTTTTCCCGCCTCTGCGGCATCGTCGAGTTGTTTGACATGGGCGAGGTCGTCAACGACCGACAGGGTGTCGGGCTGCTTGCGGGTCAGTTCCACCAACCGCCCCACCTTGTTGCGGCCCACCATCTCGGAGGTGATCAGCAAGCCCTGGACTCCTCCCGCTGCCAGGACCTCGGCTTCATGAATGGTCGCGACACAGGCGCCCACCGCTCCTGCCTGGATCTGTCGTCGGGCGATTTCGGGGCATTTGTGGGTCTTGGCATGGGGCCTCAGCTCTATGGAGCAGCTCTTGGCATGCCGGCTCATTGTCTCGAGGTTGGCCTCGAACCGATCCATATCGAGGAGCAGGGATGGCGTGGGGAGCTGGTCGAGGTGGATGGGCTTGCCGGAGTCCAGGGCGCTCAGAAGGCTGGAGGTCGAGCCGCCGCCGGAATCAAGGGGCGAACGTTGTAAAGAGTAATAGGTCATGGTCCTCTCTCGATGGGTTCACGGGGCCCAACCGAGCAAGCCGGTCGGCCAGTTTCAGGAGTGATAGGCTTGTGCGGCTTCACGCACAAAGCGGGCGCAACCTCGAGCCTGATACTCCGATTCCAGCTCGGCCGCCAGGCTTTCGAGATCGCTCCGATTGCTGCGGCCAGGTCTGAGCGCCCGGTACACTTCCAGGATCTTGGCTTCCGGGATCGTAACCAGTTCGGCCGCCCGTCTCAGGTTTTCCGCCAGTTGATGTCGGTCGGCGCTCTCAGCGATCTGAGCCTGGAGCTCCAGAGCCTCGGGCGTTATTCGCAGGTCCCTCATCTGAATGGCGCCATCCAGGACCGACTGCAGATCGATATCCTTCCAAGCCAAACCGGTTGGGGTCCTCAACCGGTCGGGTCTCTTTTCAGACAATGGGTAATCGTCGGTGATCCTGCTCATCGGTAACCTTGTAATACAGGCCGCCGGGATCTACTGTTGACACGTGGACGGCGTGTCTTGACGGGTCAATCAGACCCGGGCGACTTTCTGGGCCGGGGCAGTCTTGGCGGAAGCAGGAAGCGGGCTCCAGGCCACTTCTTGAGGTTTTCGATCCTTCACCACTTGCTGAGTCTCATGGAGGTGGAGAACCGTCGTCTTCACAATGTATTTGAGCCGCGCCGTGTTGTCGATCTTTGTGGGGACAGGCAATACGGGCTCTCCCTTGGCATACTTGGCTGCGTTCCGTCCAATGGTCTGGTAGGAACTCAAGTCGAGGTTGGGAGCCTGGGGGAACAACTCCAGGTTATTCAGTGGATCGAGGTCCTGGCGGTGAATCACTGTCGTCCCTTTTGACTGTATGCCGATACTGATACCCGAGCCGCTCAATTGAGCTCCCCCATGGCCGATGAAACCGCAATCGGAGGTTGCATGGATCTTGACGACTCTGGGCTTCATGTCCTCCATCTCGATGCCGTCGATCAGCGCTTGGAGCACGGCTTGGTGGGGGATTCCCAACAGGGTAGTCTTGAGTGCGGCGCCAAAGGCAGGTCCCAGGGCGATGACAATTTCTCGGGGATCGTCTCCGGCTCGGGCTTCTCCAGTTTCTCTGAGGAATTGGCTTGAGTCGGCAGAATGATCATGCCCCATCTCTCTCGGGTTTTGAGCTTGGGCGAGCGAAGCAATGTCTTGCCAGCGTTCGGGACTCAGACAATAGCCGGTCCCCGGCCCCTGATAGTCATTGGGATCGTTGATCGCACTGACGACCCTGGGTCCGGGGAGCACCATGGACGAGGTCTGGAGGTGATCGCCTGAAACTCTCAGTTTTTGGAGGGCCAGAATCTTTTCAGCGATATCACCATAACCTTCCCGAGCCAGGGCCCGGATCACGTCCAGTCCATTCTTTTCTTCATCTAGAAGGCGGTCGGCTGCCTCCAAATCGACAACCACGTCCCGTTCCGGCATGTCCACACTGCTCCCTGCCCGGGTTGCAGCCTCAATCTCGGCGTCACTCACAGGGGGCAGGTCGAGCTGTCGAAAGACAGCCTGGACGGCTCGGGCGGCTTTGCGGCGAACTTCTGAAACGGCTTCGGGACTAACCGGGCGGAGCCCGCCATCGACTTGCATGTCTCGTTGCAGGACATTGTAGTCGTCCAGATCGTGAGCATCGAAGTTGCCGCCGCCGAAGAGATTGTCTTCCCGAGGCATCGAACTGTATCCTGAGAAAATGTAGTCCGTTCCGGGTAGAAACTGCAGCATCAACTTGGCTGATTTACGGATTTGCGAATGGGAGGCCATGGCATCGTTGCCTGACGCCAACTCGAGATCCAGCAGAGTCGCCATCAAATTTTCAGCCAGCACACCCCGCACTCCGCCCGGCAGAGACTCCGGGAGCGCAATGCAGCTGATGGAGCCGTTTTGCACACCCTGCGAACCGGCGCCTTTGATCGCCATCAGGCATCTGGCTTCCAGATAGAGCATGGATTTGGCCTCGGCGTGTCCCATGAGCGCCTCCGAGCCGGTCCCTGAGGTAAATCGCACCTTCACTCCGCGAGAGGCATAGGCCGAAGCCAGAAACGCTTTCGACCACGGCGTATCGTCGCCGTCGCGAAAGGCCTTCTCGGTCCCATAGACCGAAAGTGTTTCTGCGTAGGTTGTCAGACCCAGCAAAGCCAATTGCAGGCTGAGAGCTTCCTCCACGGCGCACTGGGTCAACGCCGTTCCTCGTCCGGTCTGCGAGCCGATGAGCAACGCCAGGGCGTTCAAGGGGGCATAGCGGGACACCCCGACCGTGGTTTCCAATTCCGAGAAACCGCGTTCTACCGCCTCGGCTGCGTCAGCAGCCAACAACGCAGGATTCTCCTTTCGGTTCGTCACATGAGCCTGGTTGGAGGGTGTCTTCCGGGCCCGCATTTTTTGCAGGGCCATCATCATTTCCACGGTATTGAGCCGGTTGACGACCTCCACGATTTTGGCGGGAGTCAGAGCGCCGAAAAGCTGGACCAGCTCCTGGCGTGGCGCGTCGATGTCAATCAGCATGCGAGCCACAGCCGTGGAATCCAGAGCCATGGCTTCTTCAGCCCGGGTCACGTCGATGGAATAGCGAGCGATAAATCGATCGATGAGGTCAAATTCGGCTTCAGGCTTTCCATCCAATTCGCAAAGGCGACCCTGTGAAACGCGAATCCCGGGTTTGGGATCGAAGGGACTGTTGAACAAGATCAGTCCGGTCTCCGGCCATTCCCCGATAAAGCTGTCCTGGTTCACCTCTCGCTGGCTCAAGACCTGCTGTCTCCTGGACTTCATGGTCACCCATTCTCTCTGCGGGCGTTTGGGCAGACGCCCCCTCCCAATCCACCAATCTTAGCCAATCTTACTACCATCGCCGTGGGTCTCTCAAGCCTCTTCCAGCGCCGATTGAAGGTCTTGAATCAGGTCTTCCGTGGCTTCAAGGCCGACCGACAGGCGAATCAGGCTGTCGGTAATCCCGGCACGCTGCCTTGCTTCCCTGGAAAGCCCGGCGTGGGAGGTGGAGGCCGGTCGGGTGACGAGAGACTCGACGCCTCCGAGGCTGGGTGCGTCGATGGGAAGGGTCAGGGACTTCAGGGCTCGCTCGGCCCCCGCTGTTCCGCTGTGCAACTCGAAGCTCAACATTCCACCGTAGCCATGAAAGAGGTGGGTGGCGCGGTGGTGATCAGGGTGTTCCCTCAACCCTGGATAGTTGACGCGAGCCACGTTGGGATGAGTCTGCAGAAACTCCGCCACTTGCAGAGCGCTCTGGTTCTGAGCCTTGACCCTCAGGGCCAAGGTCTTGATTCCTCGATGGAGTAGAAAGGCCGCGTGTGGGTCGAGCGCGCCGCCCCAGTGATTCAGGCGATGGGTGGTTTTCCGGATGTGTTCTTTGGAACCAATCACCGCCCCCGCCACGATGTCGGAGTGGCCATTCAGATATTTGGTGCCACTGTGTACAGACAGATCGAATCCCCACTCCAGAGGACGAAAGTTGACTGGAGTGGTGAAGGTATTGTCGATAACCGAGATCAATCCGTGCTCGTTGGCAAAGCGGGAAACAGCCTCCAGGTCGGCCACCTGCATCAAGGGATTGGTGATGGCCTCCACGTAGATGACCCGGGTGTTGGGCCGCAGAGACCGCTGCCACGACTCCGGGTCGTGACCATTGATGAAGTCGAAACTCAAGCCCAGGCGCGCGAACTCCTCCGTGATCAACCCGTGAGTTCCCCCGTAAAGGCAATCTTGAGCCAGCAGATGATCGCCGGCGTCGAGACAAGCGAGTAACGTCGCTGAGATCGCTGCCATGCCACTGCTGGTCACCAGCGCCGCCCCGCCCGATTCCAGCGCCGCCAGCTTCTGGTGAAGGGCCTGGTGGTTGGGGGTATTGCTGAGCCGAAGATAACGAACGTCGTCGTAGTTGGCTTCGCCCCGGTACTCGTAGGTGGAGGACTGGAAGATCGGCATGGTGACGGCGCCCTGAATGCGGGGGCTGGGTTCCCCCGCATGGATCAGGTTGGTTTCCAGTCGGTGGGATTTGGAGGGCATGATGCTGCCTTCAGTGGCTCCTAAAGGTGAGCTTCCAGCGAGGTGAAGGGTTTTTCGTCGGTAGTTGCCGACACCTTCAAGTTGTGAAAAAGAATGCGCAGGGGACGGCCCTGGAAGGTCCTCTCTTGAGCCAGCACGATGCCCCCGAACTGCTTCCACTGGACCCAGTCAGAACCTGTCGCCGGACCCTCTCCGCCTTTCAAAATGTATTCCCAGCGATCCATCAGGCCGGTCTTTCGATTGATGTATGCCCAGTAGCGGTCTTTGGGCGTGAGCCCAACGTTGTCGTCGAAGCTCAGGCGGACTTTGTCCCACACGGCGCCCCCATCCCCGGTCGCAGTTCCCTCGTACTTCAGGTGAACACCCGGGTCGTTCCACTTGAAGGGCATCAGCAGCCAGTAGGTGTCGTTGATGAAGCGGCCATAGCCCCTATCGATCAGCTCCTGATGCTCCTCGCCCTGGACGGCTTTGCCGCTCCGAAAAGCCTTGCCCTTCTTTACGTTGATGTCTTCAAATAAAACCACATAGGATTCCTTCTCTCCGGTCGTCCCTTCCACGCGATATCGACCGGTGTAACGGTCCCAGAGGTGCTTGACCGTTGACGCAGTCTTCCCCTCGCGCTCCACCACAAAGTCGAAACGGAAGTAGCGGGCCTTCTCCCAGTTTTCCTGTCCGCCCAGGGCCGTCATCAGTTGATCGGCCACCTCTTGAGCTTTGGCATCGGTCGATGAGGTGTCTTCGGCCCGTGTCGGTGAGCCCCACAGGCTGGCGACCAGGAGCGCCGACATCAGGGTATTCGAGTTGAATGATTCACGTTTGGGCATGAGAAGAGTTCCTCCTATGGTGGACAATCAATGGGGCGGAAGGGCAGATGGATACGAGCTCACGCCGAAGTCACGGTTGAACGCTCAGTCGCAACGAGCTCGCCGAACACCCGCGCTCTCGAAGGGAGTACTCTATCGGACCCTGAGTGCTCCGGCAATAGTGAATTGCTGGTTGGGGGAGGGGACGCTACTCGCGCCGAGAGTCTGATTCGAGGCCAGATCTATACGGTCTGACCAAAACGCGACGCAAAAACCGTTGTCTTTTGGGGCAGAGGCCCGGTCAACCCCTACTGAGTAGAGAAGTCTCCATGCAGGCCCCCTTCCTGGGTCAGGAGGGTTTCTCCACAGGCTCCCCTCCTGGGTCAGGAGGGGTTGGGGGTGGTCATTTTGCTTCGGACGAGTCTCTGAACCTGAGCGGTTCTGTCAAATACCACGGTGGCCGCAGCCGGCCCAGTCGTCTACAATTCAGCTTTGCGGTCGACTATCGAGAACAGTTCTTGCCTGTCGGGTTGCCTGCGGCTCTTGGTAGACTGGGAGGGACCGCCTATGGGAAATCGGCCCACAATCTTGTTCAGCATGGCCCATCCCGACGATGAGAGCTTCATGGTCGCCGGTGTGGCCTGCAAGTATGGCGCTCAGGGAGCCCGCCTGGTGCTGTCCACGGCGACCTTGGGCGATGCGGGGAAGGTAGGGGATCCCCCTATCTGTTCCAGAGAAGAACTGCCGGCCGTGAGAGAAAGGGAACTGCGCCGGGCGGTGGATCTGCTGGGCATTCACTCCCTCCATCTGCTGGGGTACCGGGATAAGCAGTTGTCAGCCGCCAACCCCGAGCAGATCCGCAGGCAGCTCGTGCGCTTACTCCGTCAGTACCGACCCGCTCTGGTGATTACCTTCGATCCCAGCGGCTTCAACCTGCACCCCGACCATATTGCCATCAGTCGATTCACTTCGGACGCCATTGCTACCGCTGCCGATCCTCGGTGGCTGCCGGATGAGGGGAAACCCCACCAAGTGACCCGGCTGCTGTGGACGCCGCCGCTACGACCGGAAGAGATAGGGTGCCGACAGCAGTTGGTTGGCAGGCCGGGGGTTGATTTCCTCGTCGATGTCCGGGCCTGGTCCCGGCGCAAGGCCGATGCTCTGCGGGCCCATCGCACCCAACATCTCTCCATCGATCGAATCTGGTTCAATCGGCCCAACCCGGAAATGCTGCTGTCCAGCGAACCCTTCCGCCAGGCGTGGGGGCCGCCACTCGACGCCAGGCCTCGAACCGACCTGTTTGCGGGCATGGATGTGAGCGCCGAAACCTCAGCCGGGGGTCTCCGTTGAAACCTGTCCTGCCCGGCTGCGTGCCGGGGGAGGAAATCGTGTTCGAGGTCTGCGCTACTATCCCTCTGATTCTTAAAGACCTGTTGGGATGAGGTGGCCTTGACAGATACTTCGGACAGTTTCTATAATGACTGAATGTTTCCCGTTGTCGAGTCTTCAGTAGGGCTTGATCTGCCTGGGGGCGAAACGGTTTCGACGGGGTTATCGAGGCTGAAGATGCGTGTCGAGGACCATCCCCTCGTAAAAAAGATGGACCTAAACGTAACTGCTGATGAACCATTGGCGCTTGCTGCTTAACAAAACTAAGCAGCCGTTCCCTCTGCTGATGCCTGTGCGGCAGATGTGGAGCGTCGACTAATAGGCTAGCCGATCGCAGACGGCCGGGAGCCATCGGCGAAACTCACCGGTCTAGCGGCCCGACACTCTTGCTGGTTCGTTATGTTGGGTGGTGAAAACAAAAAGGAACCGGATACACACGTAGATTCTTCTCGCTGAGTAATTTCGGACGCGGGTTCGACTCCCGCCGCCTCCACCAAACGGGACAAAATCAAGAACCTTCACTTTGAGGTTCCGTTGGTCATGCACTGATGAGCCTCGGCACTGGGTTCTAAGGCCCCCCGGACACGACACTCCTCGCCGCCCTTGGCAACCCACGGTAGCTACCGCCCCTCCTGCCGATGTCACGCCTGACCTTCAGCACCATTCATCTGTCCGGTGACACCACGAGTGAATCCGGGACACTCGCCGCATTCGGGCAGACGCGCTTTGCACATTACCGCTCCACGGTCGGGGAGCGCTTGGCTCCATTGCGCATTCACTCCCTCTTCGCCGGCGAGATCATGCAAGTGGAACCTGATGCTCCGCAAGAGCCAGTTTGAATCTCCTCCCAAGACTCTGCGGGCAATCCTGCGAATGTTGGTATCCATTGGCGCGCTGGCGCGGCTGGAGGCGAAACACTGGCCGAAGCTGGATTCGAGCACTATGGCAAGCCTGCCCGGCGAGAGCGATTTCTGAAAGAGATGGAACAGGCAGTTCCCTGGAAAGTGTTTTACAAACCAATCCAGTCGGTCTACTATCTCAAGCGTCGAGGGTCTGGTCGTCGGCCGGTGGGTCTGGACCGGATGCTTCGAATCCACTTACTGCCTGCCTGCGCCGCGGCAGGCAGGCATGACTCCAAATCAGTATCTTGAAGGGCACGGCCCCGGAGCCCCCCTCCGTCTCATAGGGGCTGATCCCGAATGAGTTGAAGGGCGGGGCGCCTTGGGATTGAGATAAATTCCAGTGTCATCCTCCCACCTCTCACGGATGAATGAGCACCAAGGTCGCCAGAACGACTTGGTGTATCGGTTTGTCGCAGTGCGGGCGCTCTGGATTCTGCTTTCGCAGGAATGATGGGGAGGGTATTTTCGTAGTCATGACGGGGTATAGCGGAGCTTGAAACATCCTCTGATTACCCGGCTGTTTCCGGCCCCGGACCGGCGCGTGGCGCGGCAGACTCTCTGGATGGGAGCCATTACAGCGGTCCAGTTGCTGGGTGGACTGGCGCAGGTGTCCATCTCCGCCAGGATTCTCGGCCCGGACGGCTACGGCGTTCTGGCCGTCATCGTCGCCGTCACCTTACTCATCTACGGACTGTTGGCTATACCGGGCGGTGAGGCCGTTACAGCTTTCGTAACCCGTGGCGTGGCGGAGGGACGGCCGGAGGAGGCGTCTCGCATATTGCGGTTCGTGCTGGCCATATCGCTGGGTCTGTCGCTCATTGCCTACGCCCTCATTGCAGCCCTCACCTTCACGGCCAGCAGCCTGCTGGGGATTGACCAGGCATACAGGGACGCAATGCTCCTGTACGGCCTTGTGGGCATTTTTCTGGCTACGCAAACAGAGACCCTGGCGGTTCTGCGGTTGTCGGACCGCGTGTCGCTGGGCTTGGCTGTTACCATTGCAAGTGTCCTGACCCGAGTTGCCCTGCTGGCGGCAGCATGGTTGATGGAAGGGGGGCTGCTTTGGGTAATCTTGGCTCATGTTGCCGGCTCTGCGGTGAACGGAGTCGGGATGTTCCTTGCTGCAGCGGTGTCCGCGCCGCGAGCGGGCCTAAGGGGCTTGCTGCGCTCGGGATCGCTCAAAGTCCCGTCGGATGTGGTGCGATTCCAAGCGGGAGCATTCGGGAAATCAACCATCTGGGCATTGACCCATAATATGGACTCCATTTTGGTGGCGCAATTCACCGGCGCAGCCGACGTTGGCCTTTACCGGGGTGCGCGTCAGATTATCGACACCGCAAGGTATCCGTTCCAGCCGCTGATGGATGGGGTGCAGCCCGAGTACAGCAGACAATGGTACTCGCGTCGGGGAGAGGCGCTGCGCCGAGCGACGCTCCGGTTCGGCTTGGTGTCATTCACGTTGGCTGTCGTAGAATTCGGGATGCTTGTCATCTTTCATCAGCTCGTAACCCGGCTCATCCTGGGAGCGGAGTTCTCAGGCGCTGCCCCACTCCTGCTGATTATGATTCCTGGCTCATTCGTGGCTACCAGCGTTTCCGTGCTCAGCGGCGGTGGGACGTGTCTGGCCATCACTGGCGGGGGCGGGGGCAGGCTTGGTGGCTTCCGCTGTTGTCATCCTGTGGCTGGCGCCCCGGTATGGCCCGGAGGGAGCGGCCCCCTGGGCCAACACGGCATACTTCATCGTCTTTGTCGTGGTTTTAATGCCGTGTGTCATCTCGATACTGCGGCAGACCCGCCGTCGAGAGGATGAAGGTCGGGAGATGTTGAAGTGACGGCCGCGTCGGATAAGCTCCACATCGGATTCGTGCTGCCCAGCCTGGCGGGAGGCGGAGCGGAGCGGGTCGTCCTCACCTTGGCGAGGTCACTCATTGAGCGTGGCCACCGGATAGACTTGGTGGTGGCGCTCTTCCGGGGAGAGTACAGGGCCGGCATTCCCAGGCAGATGCGCCTGTACCATCCGAGGCTCTGGGGTTCGGACCGGGAACTGCTCCGTTACTGCCGCGAGCGCGGCATCCAGGTGAAAGCGTTGACCATCAACCCAATGGCGGCAGCCTGGGCTTGGCTTGCTCTCAGGCGCGAGCATCCCGGTATGCGCGTCGGGTGGAAAGCCGCTGTCTATGCCTGGGTCATTGCTCGGTACATTCGCCAGGCGCGCCCTCAACTGCTGATGTCCGCACCGGATTATTCAAACATCCCCGTCATATATGCGGCTGAGCTGACCGGCCGCTCGGTTCCCGTGGTTGTTTCGGAACACAATAATATCAGCTTTGGCTACTCCGCAGACTGGTTGCCCGAGTTGAGAGCCCTCTACCCCAGGGCAGACGCTGTAGTTGCAGTCTCAAAGGGTGTAGGTGGAGACATAAGGCGGTTATTGGGCGTGGAGGCTGAGAGGGTTCACACGATCTACGATCCCATAGCGTCCGATGAGATATGGCGGCTGGCTCAGGAGGAGGTAACTCACCCTTGGTTTGGGGACAGCGAGCCGCCGGTTATTCTGAGTGTGGGACGAGAGACGCCCCAAAAAGACTATCCCACGTTGATCGAGGCCTTTGGGCAGGTGCGCCGTAAGCTCCACGTGCGGCTGGTCATCATAGGCAGGTTTTCCGAGTCGTATAGGGCAGGGCTGATTGCTCAGGCGCGCGATTACGGGGTGGAAAAAGACCTGGGTTTTGTGGACTTTGACGAGAACCCCTTTCGCTACATGCGACGGGCTGGGCTGTTCGTGCTTTCCTCTCTTTGGGAGGGGCTGTCGATGGTGCTCCTGGAGGCCCTGGCCTGCGGCACGCCGGTGGTGAGCACCGACACGCCTCACGGGCCGCGCGAAATACTTGAGGATGGGAGATGGGGCAAACTGGCGCCGGTGGGGGATGCCCTGGCCCTGGCCCTGGCGATGGTCGAGACGCTGCAAGGCGACCATCCCCCGGAAGAGGCGCTCCGGCGGCGCGCCGCCGAGTTCTCAGAGCGGCGGACCGTCGATGCGTACCTGGAGCTGTTCGAGAAGGTGGTGGATCAGATATGACCAATCGAGACCTCTGCATAACTACCGGCAAGATGTTATGACAGATAATGCAAAAATCATTCACCATTCAACCTGAGATGTTTGTCTGTGCTGCGGAACTGGATCATCCGACCCTGCACGCGCTCGAGGATGCCGAGGCGTTGCTGGAGTGGTTGGAGATCGAGGGTCTGCTGTCTTCGATCCAGGGCCGCTGGGACAGGGCGTCCCGGCTATCCGCTGCTGACCCTGTTTCGGGGTCTGTTGCTGGGAGTCTGGTATCGTTTGTCGGATGTGCAACTGTGGCACTGTCTGTAGCGGGATTGACTGTTTCGCCAATTCCGCCCTCTTGAGTTGGGTGGCGGGGTTCCGGAGTCCACGACGCTGGGGCGGTTCCGCACCCGGCTGGTGGAGCAGGGTCTGGGGGAGCGGCTTTGGGGAGAGGTGAACCGCCAACTGGAAGCCCAACGCATCCTCATGACCGAAGGACGGATCAACATCATTGACGCCACGCCGGTGGAGGCGGCTCAATCGGGTTCGGGCAGGGGCAAGGATGGAATGCCCACTCGTGATGGCGATGGGGGCTGGCATGTGAAGAAAGACAGTCGGGGGAAGATCAAAGCCACCTACGGCTATTCGGTCCTACGGGGGTGGACGAGGACGGGTTCATCCACCGCCAGAGCGTCACGCCGGGGAATGTTCATGACAGCCAGGAGTGTGAGAGGCTGCTGTTGGGCGATGAGGCGGCGCTCTATGCCGATAGCGCATACAGTTCCCGGCAAACCCGCCACCGGTTGAAACGGTTTGGGATTGGGGATCAGGTGCAGCGCCAAGGCTATCGAAACCACCCCCTCAGTGAGAAACAGAAGCGGCGTAACGCCGAGATTGCCATTATCCGGGCAGGCGTAGAAGGTTGCTTTGCCACTGATAAACGCTGTTATGGCTTGGCCCGGACCCGCTTGCTGGGTTTGGCGAAGAACAGGACCTTCTACGGCTTGGCGGCCATCGCCCACAATATGGGCAAGGGCGCCCGGTTCCTGGGTCTTTACGGCGTTCCAGAGAGGGCTAGTGAGAAGTTTGAAGGGGGAAGTTTGAAGTTTGAAGGGGTAGGCAGGATAAATGCGTCTGAACAGCTTAAAATCGGGCCTGAAGGGTCTAAAAACCGCCCAATCCCAAGGGTCGGCAAGCAACTAGCGTGGCCAATCCTTGCTAAAAGCCGCCTCTCATGGTCAAAACCTTCAAATCAGGATGTTATGCAGGGGTCTCTAGCCATCAAGAACCGGACGGCCAGATGCCGATGGCGGTATCGGGTGGGGATGGAACCGGAATGGAGCAGCGTGTCCGTCAACGAATACGGCGATTCGCGGGTGGGGCAAACGGATGTAGGGCGACACCTCGGCGGCAAGGTACTCAGCGAAGCCCTCGGTCCACCAATGGACGCTTGGATCGTGCCCACGATAGGGACCGTGACGGTTGTAGCGACCATCCAGATAGTGAGCGTACTCATGCTCGAAGTTCCAAATGGCCAGTTCGGGATCGCGGGGGTTTTCGTCGGCCGTGTACTCCGTCACGACGAATTGGGGCGATGTGTTCGGATCGGACGGATCACCTTCGTAGTAGATGCCACTGCAGGTGTCCGCGTTTCTGCCGAATGCGGCCGATTCCATATCCCAGCATGCACCACCGTCGTTGAACACGTACACGTTCAGATGGCTGTTGAAGTCGTCGACTACCGGCGTACACCGGGTATTGAACAGGGATTGAAAGGCTTGCCCTTCATCATACAATCGCTGGCAAGCCGTCGCGAGCTTGTCCTGTCCCAATGCCTGGGCATGGATTGTGATGCTGTCGCCGGAACAAGCGTTGACCGGACACGCCAGCGTGTCGGTGAACAGCGCGGCGCGGAAGTTGGCGTTGAAGCCGTCGCCGGCGTACCAATCGCATAATCCGTATCGGTCGCAGTTCCCACTGTCATTGTAGTGAATCTCGCCGACCAAGCGCAACCAGATGACCTTGCCTTCGGGCCCTGCCTCGGTACGTGGTGATAACGGACTGAATGATCGGCAACACGTAGCGGTAGTTCATCGTGCCTTTGTACCTGGAATAGCGCCCCAATTCGGTGGCGGCTCGTTGCATGATCCATTGCGAGGATGTGCCCAACCACCGTTCGTTCAACGCGAAATCGCGAAACGCATGGACGAGATCACGGTTTTCGCCAAAAACGGGGCCGAAGCTGGCTTGTCGATGCCCCCAATAGACAACATCTAACACCACGCCCATCGCATAGTGGAAGATGGGAATGGCGGCATAACTGTCATCCCAGGCGTTGAGCCAGTTCGTGACTACGCTCAAGTACAACTCGCCCATCTCATAGTCGATGATGGTGCGGCCGACCACCCACAAGTTGCCGGCATGCTCGCTGCTGGCGTGGTGGAACAGTGGGTGTTGGATGAATGAGTCGATGGCGGCTTTGACGGCCGTATGTACAGGCGATCCAACATTTATGGAATAGGTTTCGGCGTTGCTCCATTCGTCACCATCGCAACTGCGCCTTGTGCGACACCAGTAGTGGATGTCCTGGGCCATCCCCAAGTAGAGGAACAGTTGTTTGATCCCGTCGTTTGGCGATCCGGTGTAGACTGCCATCGCTTCGGGGATGCTGTTGGCCACGGTGACGACGTTCGACTCCATCGACACGGCAATCTGCAGCGGCGCATCCGAAACCCATTCAAGGTCGGCAAGGCATCGGAGGCTGCCGCTGCGCACCGCTTCAACAAGAGTGTCGCCGGTCGCCGTACGCAAGGTGGCGTAGAAGTCTGAGCAGGCTTCGTCCGCCGCTGCCAGTGAGGGCGCCTGTGCCAGCGCGACAACTGCAACAACGATGCACAGTGCGACCCGCCGGCTTGATCGGATCATGGTTCCGTCTACAAGGGTTGCCCGTTGCAATCGCGGCAACTGTACCGCGTCCTGTTCATCTCTTGGCGTCGGGCTTTTCCTCCGCGCCTTGGCGACCCTAGAGGGAATGGGCGTCCACGACGGTTCTCGTTTTGTCAAATGGTTGATGGCTGTTGCACCGCCTCATGAGGGTGATCAATGTCTCTCAACCCCAATTAGTTGACCCTTGTGCTCGCGGTCGGAGGCTTCAGAACATTCACCGGTAGTTCCTTCACCATGAAGCCGTCCAGGTAGACCTGGAGAATATGAGTTCCATATTCCGAAAAGCCCAGGTTGTTGAAGAGGGTCACGTTATCGGCGAAGCCCTGGGCATCCAGAGAGAACTTGGAGGGGCTTGTCTTCATGAGGGCTTTGCTGCGGTCGGGAGACAGCAGTTGAATCCGGGTTTCGTGGTGACCCTGCCCAACCCAGTGGTTCAACAGGGCGAACCTGAGCACGGTAGCGGGCAGCGAGGGCAGGTAAATATCCTGGAAAATTCCCATGACGCTGAGCTTGTTTCCAACCTCCAATCGAACGTCGTCGCAGAGGAGGGAATAGGACAGGTGAACATGCCCCGCCAGTCGAGCGGTATTCATGATGGGATTCTCACTTTTGCCACGCGACACTGAAAGCGTCTCAAAAAGTTCCAGCCACTTCTTTCCCTGTCAATCCTGGTCGAGGGTGGCCAGGAGTTTGCTGTGAATGTCATCGAAGCCGCCGTTCGACATGATCACCACCTTGTCGCCGGTTTGAAGGCGTGGAGCGATCTGTTTGATGATTTCGCCGGCTGAGGGGAAGCAGTGGACGTCGCAGCCCTGTTTCTTGAGGTCCTCAACCAACTGATCGAGGTTGAGCTGCAGGTCGGGGACCAGCTTCTCGGGTGCGAAAATCGAGCACAATACTATGTGGTCTGCATCTGCGAAACAACGGGAAAATTCCTTCTGAAATACCCTGCGGCGGGAGGTGGCGGATCGGGGTTCAAAGATTGCCCACAGCCGGCTCTGCGGGAAACGGTTCTTGAGGCCGGCCAAGGTGGCGGCGATGGCTGTCGGATGATGGGCGAAATCGTCGAAAATCGTGATGCCTCGGGTTTCGCCCCTGACCTCCAGCCGTCGCTTCACGCTCCTGAAGGTGCGGAACCCCTGGGCGATGGCTTCCTGGGAGAGGCCCCCCCAATTGGTGGGCGCAGATCAAGGCTGCCAGGGCATTCTTGACGTTGAAGCTTCCAGCCAGTGGAATCTCGAATTGACCCCACCGCTCGCCAAGGTGAAATGCCTCGAAACGGGTCGCTTGTTCCAGAAATTGGATTGAAGCAGCGGTCCACTGGGTGCCCGGCCGTGTCCCGAAGGAAACGACGGGCGCGGGTGAATCACGGCTCAGCCGTCGCACGACCGCGTCATCCCAGCCGGCAATCAATGCTCCTTTGGAGGGAATGATGTTCAGCAACCGGCGGAAACTCTGTTGTACTGCGGCAAAGTCGGGATAGATGTCTGCATGGTCGTACTCACAGTTGTTGAATATGACGACGTCGGGCAGGTAGTGGAGAAATTTGGGGCCTTTGTCGAAGAAAGCGGTGTCGTACTCATCTCCCTCGATCACAAAGTGTTGACCGTCAGTGATCTGGAAGCTGCTGTGGAAATTCCGGGCGATGCCCCCAATCAGAAAGGAGGGGTGGTATCCCGCCGATTCGAGCAACCATGCCAGCAGAGCCGCCGTGGTTGTTTTGCCGTGAGTCCCTGTCACCACGACCGAAGTCTTCCCCCGAATGAAGACTTCCTTGAGGATCTCTGCCAGAGAACAGTAGGGTATTTTTTCATTGAGCGTAAACTCGACTTCCGGATTGCCCCGCGAGACCGCGTTGCCAATCACCACCAGATCGGGAGGAGGTCTCAGATGGGATTCGGAAAACCCCTGGAACACCGCAATTCCCAGATCCTGCAAGAAGGTTGACATCGGAGGATAGGCGTTCCGGTCCGAACCGGTGATCCGGACCCCCTTCCCCTGCAACATGCCTGCCAGCGACGCCATGGCCGTTCCGCAGATGCCGACGAGGTGGATATGTCTGACGTTGTGGAGGAAATCAACCATCATCGGGTTTCTCGACAAAGTGGCGCGGGCATCATGACCCTGCACACAATGGGGATCCATTCGACTCACTCTTCAACCACGGCTGCTTCCGCTACCTCGAGCCACTTCTCGTCTGCGTCCAACCGAACGTCGACGCCAAACGGGAGGGTCACCCCCCCGGTGCTGGTGTGTCCCGAAGGTACCCCATACCAGATGGGAACCTTGAACTCCTTCAGCACGTTGAAGATGATTTCCTGCAAGGTAAACGCTTGACGCGCTTCGCCGCAGCGGAGCATTTCGCCGAAAACAAAGGCGCGGACGCCTTCCAGTTTTCCCGCCAGCTTGAGTTGCATCAGCATTCCGTCGACTTGGTAGGGTTTGGCATTGATGTCCTCCAGAAAGAGAATCTTGCCTTGAGGCTGTAGTTCAAAGGGCGTGCCGACAGACGCCGTCAGAAGCGACAGGCACCCCCCGGTCAATCGTCCACGGGCGCTGCCGGGCCGGAGGGTTTCGCTTCTAGGGCAGTGGAGCCGCTGCCCCGGACGAGTTCGGGTCAAACAGTCCAGCAAGCTTTCGCGGACATAATAGGGCTCGCCCTGGGCGAATTCTTTCGCCGCCATGGGGCCGTGGAAGCAGACGAGGCTGCACTGGTTTTCAAGGAATTGAAGGAGAACGGTGACGTCGCTGTAGCCCAAAAAAATCTTGGGATGCGCCTGCACCGTCTCTGAGTCCAGCAAGTCCAACAAGTACTGGCAGCCGTACCCTCCCCGAGCACAGAAGATCGCTTTCACCTTGGGGTCGGTGAACAGATTCATGAGCGACTCGGCGCGCTGCTGGTGAGGGGCCTGCGAAGTAGTAATGCTTGGAGAATAAAGAGTCGTTGTAATGGACCCGGTAGCCCAGACTCTGGATTTCAGAGACCCCGCGCAGCAAGTCCTGGCGATCGACGCAACTGGCGGGCGCTGCAATGCCAACAGTGTCCCCAGGTTTCAGTGCCGTAGCCTTCTGCATCGGTCGATAGTCGGAGGGTCAATGTCTCCTGGAAGTACCCCCGGACAGGAATGTCCGGGAGGATATCCACCCCTGACCCCTCCTAAGAGGGGAGTATGCCCTACGCTTCCGGGACGCTTGGGCCGGGAGGGAGATCGAAAGCTCCTGTTTCCCTGATCCTCTCCAGGACCAGCTCCCCCATCTTGGAGTGGGGACCGAGGGGAGCACTGAGTCGGACGGAAACGTGGGGATGCTTTCGGGCAACTTCCTCAACCATCCTCGGAATGTCTGTAGTGGAGTGCCTTCCGGGACCCAGAAAATAGGGTTGCACCACAACCTCATCCGCCCCTGCCGCCACGCAGGTCTCGAATCCCTGCCGGATGGTGGGTTCAGCCAGTTCCATGTGAGCATGCTGGACAATCAAGAAACGTGACTTCTCACGGACCATGCGGGCCACTTGGCGGACCACCTGGTTCGCATCCTGTCGGCGGCTTCCGTGATCGATGATGAGCAGGCCCTTTTTTTCGGTCATTTCACGATCAATCCGCCAACAACGTCCTGGCGATGGTTTCGAGCTGCATGAACGAAGTGCCTTCGTAGATCTTGCCAATTTTTGAATCCCGATAGTATTTCTCAACGGGATAATCTTTGGTGTAGCCGTAGCCGCCGAAGATCTCAACCACCTGAGAGGCAATCTGCTCGGCCGCCTGAGAAGCAAAGTATTTAGCCATGGCTGCTTCTTTGATGAAGGGCATCCCGGCATCCTTCATCCGGGCTGCGTTGTAGGTCAAGAGCCGCGCTGCCTCAAGTTCGGTGGACAACTCGGCGATCTGAAACCGGATGGCTTGAAATTTCGACAACGACTGGCCGAACTGCTCCCGCTCTTTCACGTACCGGGTCGCGTGATGCAGCGCCCCGGCAGCCAATCCGATCATCTGAGCCGCAATACCAATTCGTCCTTCATTGAGGGTCTCGATGGAGACCTTATAACCCTTGCCAAGTTCCCCCAGGACGTTCTCACGGGGGACCTGGCAGTTGTCCAGAACCAGCTCACAGGTGCTGCTGGCGCGGATGCCCAGCTTTTTTTCCTTCTTGCCAACCGAAAATCCAGGGAAATTCTTTTCGATGAGGAAGGCTGTAATCCCTCGGTAGCCCAAGCTGCGGTCAAGCGTCGCGAACAGAATGAACAAGTCGGCCTCGAGGGCGTTGGTTGTCCACAGTTTCTGGCCACTCAGGACGTAGGCGCCGTCCTTCTCCAACGCCCGGGTCTGCAAGGCGAAGGCGTCACTTCCGGCGGCTGCTTCCGACAGGGCGTAAGCTCCAACCGAACGAGTGGCCAGTTGGGGAAGATAGCGCGCTTTCTGCTTCTCGCTGGCCCAATTCAACAGGGCATTGTTGACCAGGGTATTCTGGACATCCACGATCACCGCGGCCGAGGGGTCGACGCGGGACAGCTCTTCAACCGCCAGAACGGACATGAAAAAGCTGCCCTCTGCTCCCCCCCATGGCTCGGGAATCTGGATTCCCATCAAGTCCATCTCAAAGAATTGGCGCAGAAGGTCGGCATCGAACTTTTGGTGGTCATCCATTTCCTGGACGCGCGGGCGAATTTCGGATTCGGCGAAACCGCGAACCGCGTCGCGGAACATTTCCTCTTCTGCCGTCAATTGAGTCAAGGGTTGACTTGCCATGAGAGACACCAAGAACTCCTGGATTTAAGGTTAGCCGGTTTGCAGACGGCAACGCAACATCCGCAGTTGTTTTTGGAAGTCCTGCTCGGAAAGCACGGCCGCCAGACCGGCTGTGGAGACTTCCCGGTCCAATTCGACCCACGATCGGCAACCATTGTATCTTGCCAAGCGGGGTAGGGAGTAGGGCGCGGATTGCCGATAAACCCTCAACACCAGTAGCCATAATCCTGGCTGGTTACGGTAGTGGAACCGCTGCTTCACCGTCTTCCAGTTCAGGCTGTGGTGGCCCTCCAGCAGGCGCAGGCTTTCAAGTCTGGAGACGTGGGTCACCTCTTCGACAGTGCTGTAATAAGTCAGGGTCACCGAGGGGCTGGCGTTGGTCCTTTCACCCAATTTCAGCCGGGCGGCCGGGGTCAAGGCCGATGCGGACTGATGGGTGTAGGTCGGGAAAAGAAAAAACTCGGGATGGACAACGGAAAAACGGCCTCTATGGTCCCGGATTCCGCCCTTTCGGATCAGAAAGATTTGTTCCCCTGCCCCGAGAGAATCCACGGTCACGGCCCATTCCTTCAGAGCAAATCGGTTCTGTTCCAGCATGACCTTGTTTTAGGCGGGTGGGCCGCCCGATTGCGCTGGAGGAAGTCCAGGGTTACTCGGTTGAACTCTTCCGGCTGCTCGATATTGTGCAGATGACCGCCGTTTTGAAAAATCACCAACTCACTGTTGGGGATGGCAGCAGCCACTTCCCGAGCATACATCGGTGGAAGAGCCACATCAAAGCTTCCCACGGTGACCAGGGTCGAAACCCGAATCTCGTGCAAGCGATCAAGGGCGTCATGATCCAGGTCGGCCTGGTACTGCTGTTGGAGAAATTCCCTTTCCGGGGCATTGCGGATGATTTGCTTGATTTGCTCCTCCACCCGGTCGGGATGGCGATGCATGTATTCAGGGGTGATGAACCACAACACGTTGATTGCATAAAAGGAGGCAATGTCGAGTTGCTCCAGCAGTTTGATCTGGGCTCGGAATTTTCTGGCGGCGTAGCCGTGCGCCCTGCCCCAGGTCCCGTGGAGTTGCAGTGTCAAGACCAGCTCGGGGTGCCTCAAGGTCAATTCCTGGGCGATACAGGATCCCAATGACAACCCTGAGACATGGGCCGGGCCCACCCCCAGAGCCTGCAGCAAGGCAGCCGTATCTTGGGCCATCAGGGGGACGTTTAGGTCCCCCCGGGGAGCCTTCGTTCTTCCAGTGCCGCGGTTGTCGAAGCGGATACAGTCAAAAGCCTGCTGGTAAGCTTCGACTTGAGGATTCCAGCAAGAGCAATCCAGCCCCGTGCCCATAATGAGAATCAGAGGGGGACCTTCTCCCTTGCGTTCGTAATGAATACGGACACCCGTCGGGAGTTTCAGAAAGGACATGGCCGTGGTTGCCTCTCCTCCGAATGCCGACATCTTACCATAGGGCCATAGGGCCCGGCTCAGCTCCGTCGGAGGGCGCCCCGGAATCGCCCCCAGGGAGTGTCGCTCAAGACGCGGAAGGCAAGATTGAAATTGCGTCGAAGTGGGATTTGGGACTAAGATAGCCGGCTTCTCAGGCGGCCGGCTGAACTCTGCCGAAGACGGCAGCTTGATCACGAGGTTTTCCGGCCCGAGTACTCTGGGGCTGTTGAGAGAGGTAGCTCTAATGCCAAGTCGGTCCATCACTGTGGCTCATAGTCCGGATTCAGACGATGCTTTCATGTTTTATGCGCTGGCTGAAAACCGAATCGATAGCGGGGATTTCGAGTTTCGGCACGTATTGAGCGATATCGAGACTCTGAATCGCAAAGCAATGGAGGGGCGGTATGAGGTCACAGCCATTTCCTTCCATGCCTATGCCTTTTTGTGTGATCGATACAATCTTCTGGACAGTGGGGCCAGTATGGGCGATCGCTATGGTCCCTTGGTGGTCTCCCAAAAACCCATGAAGCCTGCCGATCTCAAGGGTAAGGTGATTGCAATCCCGGGTGCCATGACCTCTGCCTTCCTGATTCTGAAGCTTTTCGAGCCTGACTTCATCCCTGTCGTGGTTCCCTTCGACCAGGTGTTCCAGGCGGTGGTTGAGGGTCGAGCCGAGGGGGGATTGGTGATCCACGAGGGCCAATTGACCTATTCGAGTTTGGGTTTGCACAACGTGATCGATTTAGGGGAGTGGTGGCACCAGGAAACCGGTCTGCCCTTGCCTCTCGGCGGGAATGCAATCCGTAAGGACCTCGGACCATCGGCGATCGCACAGATTGCAAGAATCCTCAAGCAGAGTATTCAATATGCGCTCGCTCATCGGGAGCAAGCCCTGGCCTATGCCATGAGCTTCGCCAGAGACATGGAGCCACGTCTGGCCGACCGATTTGTTGGCATGTACGTGAATGAGAGAACGCTCGCCTATGGCGCTCCGGAGCGTCGGGCCGTGCAGCTACTGTTGGATCGTGGTTACCAAAAGGGAATAATCGATCGCCGGGTCACGGTGGAATTTGCAGGTTTTCTCTCCGAGCCGTAAGGACTTTGCGCTCCATGTTTTGCGGAGCGTCTCGGCTTACGAGCCGAGCGGTGAGGCTGTGGCGGACGACGTGGGACTATCCCGGGAGGCCAGGCGGCGTCTGGAGTGGATCGACTGGCGCCAGGCTGATGACAAGAATGCTCGTAAGAGGCGCCGGCGCTTCAGCATTGTCCCCGACACCTGTATCGGCTGCCTGCGCGCTGATCGTAAGCAGGTCGCATCTGTCTGCAGTGTTGCAGGCACAGGCAGACGCAGACAGGTGACTGAGGTGTTACGCTCCAGAAGATTTGACCACCCTTCGGATGAGCGCTCGACGACTCGACTGAGTTCTTGGAAGTCTGAGCTCACGCCGAAGTGTCAGGTCGAAGCCGTGAGTGGATGCTATCTTTACTATCGCGAAAGCAGGCAAGGTGTACGGCAAGTACTGGACAAGTACAGATCCTTGCGCCGACCCGACTGCCTGGGGTAGGATTTCTATTGGCCCATGGCTGACCAACCCCTCTCGAATCCCTATCAACTCCATCTCGATAACATTGAAGATCCCCCGGTAACCTATGCGGGCATTTTTCGACGCATTGGTCCGGGGTTGATTCTTGCCAGCAGCATTGTCGGCTCGGGTGAACTCATTGCGACCACGGTTCTCGGCGCCGAGACCGGTTACACGCTGCTCTGGCTGATTGTTCTGAGTTGCTTCATCAAGGTCGTGGTTCAAAACGAGCTGGGGCGATATGCAATCGGCACCGGCGAAACCACCCTGGAAGCCTTCGATCGAGCGCCGGGTCCACGTCTGCGGGCCTCCTGGTTGGTCTGGGCCTGGTTTGCAATGGTCATGTTGACGCTCTTGCAGGTGGGTGGGATGCTTGGCGGCATCTCCGAGATACTCAACCGCCTTGTCCCCTCGGTGCCCATCGGGGCCTGGGTTTGGGTTGTCAATCTGGTGACTGTTTTTCTGCTCATCGGCGGACGCTACTGGGTGGTGGAGAAGATATCCATGGGCTTGGTGGTCTGCTTTACCGCCCTGACCGTCAGTTGCGCCTTCCTGCTGCTTAAGCTGCCCCAATACTTTTCCTGGTCTGACGTGCTCTCCGGGGTGTCTTTTCGGCTACCGGAAGGCGGTCTCATAACCGCCGTCGCCGCTTTTGGCATCACTGGAGTCGGCGCCAGCGAGCTGATCGTTTATCCCTATTGGTGTCTCGAAAAGGGATACGCACGCTACAGTGGACCTCGCGACGATAGTCCGGCTTGGCGACAAAGGGCCTTCGGGTGGATTCGGGTCATGGGTGTGGACGTGGGCAACTCCATGATCATCTACACTTTTGCCACGGTTGCTTTCTACATCCTGGGAGCGGGGATTCTTCACGGGCAAGGACTGGTGCCCAAGGGCGCGGAGATGGTGCAAGTGCTGTCGAGCATGTATACGGAGACGATGGGCGCCTGGTCACTGCCTCTCTTCCTGGTCGGTGCTTTCGCGGTGCTTTATTCTACCGTCTTCGCCGGAACTGCGGCAAACTGTCGGGTGTTCGCAGACTTTGCGGGCATCTTGAAACTCTACGACAAGACCGATTACACAAAAAGATTGCAGGTGACCCGCATCTTTGTGGTGATCCTTCTTTTCCTTCCTTCCCTCTACTTCATGTTTCTGCGGGCGCCGGTCTTGATGGTCATCATTGGGGGAGCGGCCCAAGCCATCATGTTGCCTGTCATTGCCTTCTTCACCGTCTATTTACGCTACCGTCACATGCCTAAGCAAATTCTCCCCAAACCGTGGGTGACTGTGGCCTTGTGGCTCTCCGCACTCTTTATGGCGGTCATGATGGGCTATTACTTGATTCTGCGAGTCGCGGCATTGGTCGCGGCATTAAAGCAGGTTCCATCAAAATGAGTTATGTGATGGTTCGACGCGCCGGACAGGCAGACGGCGCCGAGGGGACTTGGGACGTGAACCGGATCACGCCCAGGGAGTCTGCTGCGAGTCCCTAGCGGATATGGGAGAGGACCTGCTCGGTGACGTAAGGGACCGTTTGGGGTCCCTCGGGAAGTACGGCGATCCGACAGTCCGGCCCCCCTGCCGCCTGCAAATGCCTCACCAAGCCCGCAATGTCTCGAACATGCCTGAGGTGGGCAGCCAGAACCTCGGATTCGGGCAGGGTGGAATAGAGGTAGACCGCTGACTTCATCAGAATCCTGGCCAAGATCTGAACCTGCCATTGATCCTGAATCGTCCGGGTCTGACCGTGGATGTTTTCAAGCAACTGCGAGGGAGACTTGCCGGAGCGCAGCAGGCGGCCGAAGTTGCCCTCGGCTGGAACGCCGTCGGAGCATTCAGAAGCCATGATGATGGTTCCACCCTGCTTGACGATCCGGGAAGCTGCCGACATGCCTTTGACGGCCTGGTAAAGATTCAAATCCAAAGGAAACCCGGAATTGGTGGTGACCACGATGTCATAAGGTTCGTCCACCGGTCGCATGACCGATTCTCTGGCGAATTGGCATCCTTTGGCGTGGGCCTCTTTCCAGTCTCCTGCAAAGATGCCGGTAATCTCCCGGTTCTTGTTGAGTGTGACGTTGACGATGAAGTCCGGCTTGACCAAGGCTGCAATTTCCGACATTTCCTGGTAGATGGGGTTGTTGGCCGTCTTACCCCAAGTCGAGTTCGGGTCATCGATCATGGGAGCGGAATGGTTCCTCAAGATACTCTCCAAGGCCCCCACGCCCAGTAAGACCGCTTTGGGCCCTCCTGAGAACCCCGCGAAAAAATGAGGCTCAATGAAGCCGGTCAAAATTTTGACCTGCGCCTGCACGAAATCCCGGTTGACCCAAACCTGATTGCCGAATCGGCTCGCCCCCAGATGGACCATGCTGGAGCGCTCTCGCGGCTGGTGTTGGACGATGCGGAAGTCCGTGAGGATTTGTCGACCCAGCATAGCCTCCAGTTCTTCTGCCGTGTTGGGTCGGTGGGTGCCCACCGCGTTGATCAAGGTGATGTTCTCTCTGGGAACGTGCTCCAGTTCCGACAAGACGATGGGCAGCACCCGGTCGCTTGGCATGGCGCGCGTGCGGTCCGGGAAGATGATGGCCACTGAGGATTCGGGCGTGGCCAGCTCACGCAGTGGGGCCGAGGCCACCGGTTCCCGAAGCGCCTGGCGAAGCGAGATGGCTTCGTCCTCCAGCCCCGCCACGAAGCGGGGCTCGATGATGTCCACTCCGATTTCCGGCAGGTCTACCTCTAAACCGTTTTTGCCGTAGGCCAGCGTTACCTTCATTGCGTCTCCTGGGGTTCCTGAGATAGCCGAGCTTTCGATCGAAGCCCGCCAAACCGTTCTATCCAAGGCCGGAAGGGAACGGCTATCCAACAAGATGTTGACCCGCTCAGAGCCTTATTATACTTTGATTCAGGTTGTGCGGGGAGTCTCGCCGCCGGGATGGCTTGGGAAGTGGCCCTGTGGGCGGACAGAAACCGAAGTCGGCCGGGATTGAGCCGTAAGCGATCCTGGGGGGTGGAGCAGTGATGCGAGAGAGCGATTTTTTCATCGAGAGCGACGTCAAGAAACCGACCAATCTGAACTGTCCTTTCTGCGGGCAGACTTTTCGTTACGAGATCCGCTGGCGCCAGCGGATCAAGAAGAAGAGCCTGCCGGGAGCTGTTTCTTCAGAGGACCGCCGGCGATTTGCCAAGGCTCGATCCTACCTGGTCCGGATCGACGACACCGTTCGCTGCCGGAATAGTCGTTGCACCAGGCGGTTTGAGATTGCCAGCTTTCAAACCGTAGCCTTCCTGTCCGAAACTCGGGATTCCTCGGCTGGCCATCGTGGGCGTCGACCGGCAAGGAATATCGCAAAGGGAAGAAATCAAAACCACCGGTGACTCGGGGATAGCGGCCAGAATGATCCTGGCATTGAGGTTGAAAGACAGCAGCCCATTATCCCTGGGTCAGGGCAAGGTTGGGACTCAGCCCGGGGGGTGTCAGGAGATTCCCAGAAGGATCTTGCCGAACTGTTTGGCATCTTCCATCCGCTGATGGGCGTCCCGAACCTCCTGTAAAGGAAAAACCTGGTCAACGGGCGGCCGCAAGCCGTGCTGGGAGTAGAGTTGGATGACGGCTTCGAACTCTTGAGGACTGGCCATGGTCGAGCCCATAATCGTCACCTGTTTCCAGAAGATCCTTCTCACCTCGATTTGCCGGGCAGGCCCCAAGGTTGCGCCATAAGAAACGATTCTTCCCGCGGGCCCGATCAATTCCAGAGCCTTTTCGAAGACGCCGCCGCCGCATCCATCAATGATCACATCCAGAGGCTGCCCTCCCAGGAACTGGCGCAGCTTGCGACTCCATTGGTTGTCCCGATAGTTGACCCCTGCGACTGCCCCTAGCTTGCAGGGCCCGTTCGATCTTTTGGTCGCTTCCCGAGGTAACCACCGTCCGGGCTCCCAGGGCATGGGCGATCTGCAGGGCCAGGGATGCGACCCCTCCTCCGACTCCGGTGATCAAAACCGTTTCACCGGCCATGACTTGGGCCCTGGTGACCAGGGCTCGGTAGGCAGTCATCGCGGCTAAGGGCAGAGCCGCCGCTTCTTCGAAGGAAAGGGACTCGGGCTTGGGTCGAATGTTGGAAGCAGGAACCGCAACCAACGGGGCATAGGTGCCGTTGTCCGGCATTCCCAGGATGCGCATCTCCGGTCCCTGAACTTTGACCTCCGGTCCCCAATCGAGACAGGGATTGATCAACACCGCTTGACCCAACAGGCCGGGTTCCACCCCGGAGCCCACCGCAACCACTTCGCCGGAACCGTCCGAACCCAGAATAGTGGGAAGCTGGATGTTGGCGTAAAGTCCCTGACGGATCCAGGCGTCGCGATGATTCAGGGCGGCCGCTTTCAGACGGACCAACACCTCGCCGGACCGAGGGACCGGCTCCGGAACCTCTTCCCATAGCAATTTCTCAGGCCCGCCCAATTCTTTCAAAACGATGGCTTTCATCCAAATCACCTCAAATGTGATTTCCCCCCCCGGGGAGCCGGATGCCCGAAGATCTCGCCGGTGCTGACCTCAAAAGAAACGCGATCCACCGCCACGACCGGATGGAAAGTCTTCTTGACGTCCTGGACCGAGATGGTACTGGTGCGATCAACCATAGATGCGCTACATTAACACTAACACTTTGCTCGGCACTGGTCCAAAGCAAATGGGTTTTTGACGTCGAGGGGCTCGACCCTGTGGGACCCAGATACCTGTGAAAACCAGGAAAACTCTCGTGTCGATCTCAGGGCCGCATTCCGCTTGGCAGTGTCTTATCTCTTGGCTGTTTATTTGGATGGCTTTTAAATATAATGTCCCGGTTTTTCGGGAGAAATTGTTGGTTTCAGTGCATTTTTGAAGAGTTTTGGTAGGGAACGCCTACTCAGGGAACCGAGATGCGGCCATCTAGCCGGCTGGTCTTCGTTGGTTGACGAACCATGGCAACAGAGCAGACAGGCTCGGGTCGAGCAGGGCTGAAACGCAGGCGCTCACGGAGGGCGCTGGTGATCGAGGGTTTGTTCCTGATGGGGTTGTGGCTCCATCTCAGCGGTCATTTTGATCCCTTCCACCTGGCTTTGGGCGTGGGTTCGGTGGTGTTGGTGATGTGGATCAATGCGCCCCTCAAAGACACACAACTTTACAGTGGGGACACCTTCGCCTGGGACCAGGCCAATTATGGGGCCTTGCTGGCTTATGTGCCCTGGCTGGCTTGGGAGATCCTGTCGGCCAGCATGCAGGTAGCCTATCTGGTTCTGCATCCCAAGATGCCGGTGGAACCATGCTTGCTCTATTTTCGCGTGAATCTGCCCAACTTGGCGGCCAGGGTCATCCTCGGCAACTCCATCACCCTGACTCCGGGCACGGTGACAATCCGCATCCAGGGAAATGACTTTTTGGTCCACGCCCTCACACGGGCGTCGGCGGAAAGTCTGGTCAAAGGGACGATGCCCCTCCGAGTTTCCAAGATATTCAATGGTCCTCGAGAGCATATCGTAACCCAGGTCCGAATGGTCGAACCGGACGGCTCATCCGCAGATTGATGCAAGACTTCTTCCTTTACCTCGCAATCGTCTTATCTGTCATCATTCCTCTCCCTTTTTACCGCGTGCTGAAGGGGCCCACGATCTTTGACCGACTGCTCGGCGCCGGCGCTATTGGGACCAAAACGCTGGTGCTGGTCTGTTTGATTGGTTTCATCTATGGAAGGATTGAGATGTTTGTGGATATCGCCCTGGCTTACGCCATCTTGAATTTCATCGGTCTGATCGCCGTGGCCAGGTACTTCCAGTACCACGACTAAGGAAGAATGAACACGATCAGAGAGTTGCTGGCTTTGTTTATGGTTTGCGCCGGAAGCTTCTTCTTACTGGTGGGCAGCGTGGGGATTTTGCGTCTGCCCAACTTTTTTTGCCGGACTCACGCCACGACCAAAAACGACACTCTGGGGATCATGCTGACTGTGGGAGGGCTGGCGGTTTTCGAGGGCTTTACACTGACAAGTTTGAAGCTCGTCACAGCCCTGGTCGTTGTAGCCCTGGCCCACCCCATCGGTGCTCATGTTCTGGTCAATGCGGCTGCGCGCTTCCAATTGCGGCGGAAGCCCAAAGCCCGTCCACGGACTGCAACGGTGAATCATCAGTAATGTATATCACGCTGGAATTAACTTTGGGCCTGTTGCTGCTGGCGGCGGCGCTGATTGCTCTACGGGTTAAGAATCTGTTGGCGGCCGCGGTAACTCTGTCGGTCTTCAGTTTCATTTCGGCCTTACTCTACCTCGTCATGGGCGCCATCGACGTGGCTTTCACCGAGGCCGTCGTGGGCGCCGGAATCACGGGAGTCCTGTTCATTGTCATGCTCTTCCATACTTCGCGCCGGAGCTTCGATTGAGAAAGATCTCTCTAGTTGGATTGGCGCTTTTCGGGGTACTGCTTCTGTATGCCGCGTCCGGTCTGCCAAGCCGAGGCGACCCCCAGGCCCCCAGCCATCGGGAGCAAAGTCTCGCCGGTTCCCGGGGCGCCGCTGCCCACTATATCCGGAATGCTGAACGCGATGCTGCGGCCCCCAACATTGTGACGGTCGTGCTGGCGGACTATCGCGGCTTTGACACGTTGGGAGAGACGGTGGTGGTGTTTACGGCGGGCTTGGTCTGCTATTTGATTCTGAGGAGAGGTTCATGACCTCCAGCTCCCACAATCCGATTCTGATCACCGCCAGTCGGCTGCTGGCTCCCTTCATTCAACTCTTTGCGCTCTATGTGATTTTTCACGGCCACTACAGTCCCGGAGGAGGATTCCAAGGCGGCGCCATGCTGGCCGCCAGTGTTCTCCTGCTGCGGCTCTCGGTGGGTTCGGAGATGTCCCAACTCAACTTCAAGAGGACCTGGGGCACGCCAATGGGCGCCCTGGGCGCCGTAATCTTTGCAGGAACCGGATTGCTCACGCTTTTGTTGGGAGGGCATTTTTTGGAATACCACTTCCTGCCTTTACCGCACGTAGACAAGGCGGCGCTTCATTCCGCAGGAATCCTCTTTATCGAGGTCGGTGTCGGTTTGGCCGTCATGGCAGTCCTGGTGGCCATTTATGACGACATCATGGAGGGCTCTGGTGGAAACTGACCTCATCGCCGGCCATTATTTGTACTGGCTCATCTTCCTCCTGCTGCTGGTGGGGCTTTACGGGATGCTGGCCAAGCAGAACCTGGTGAAGAAACTGATTGGTATGAATATCTTTCAAACCTCGATCATCTTGTTCTACGTTGCCAGCGCCTCCAAGAAGAATGCTACCGTACCGGTGATCGATTCTGGACTGGGCGTTGTCGACCCCAACCACTACATCAATCCATTGCCGCACACCCTGATGCTGACTGCCATCGTGGTGAGCGTGGCCACCACGGGTGTTGCTTTTGCCCTGCTCATCAGCATCTACCGGCGATACAAGACCCTCGATGAGAATACTCTGCTGCAGCGAATGAGATGATCGAAGCCAACCTGCCCCTCCTGGTCCCGCTCACTTTCTTTCTCTCTGCCCTGCTCATCCCGCTGGTGGGAATCCGAGCTCCCGCCGTTGCCTACCCGATCACCTTAACCGGAGTGTTCGTGGCGTTCTTGCTTGCGGGCTACGGGTTGTTCTGGGTGGTTTCTAAAGGGCCTGTTTCCTGCGCGTTGGGAGGATGGCCGCCTCCTATTGGCATTGAGTACGTTTTGGATCCCCTTTCAGCCTTCATGACGCTGGTCGTTGCCGGTGTGGCTTGTCTGGTCCTGATTCACGCCCGCCATGTGGTGTTGGTGGAGCATCCGACCAAGCGAGTGCCCTACTATAGTGTCGTGATGTTACTCTTGGCCGGCTTCTGCGGAATCGTCTCAACCGGGGATCTTTTCAATCTCTATGTTTTTCTCGAGATCAGCTCGTTGTCAGGCTACGCCCTGGTGGCCATTGGAGAAAAACGTTCACCCGTCGCTGCTTTCCGGTATCTGATTCTGGGGAGTATCGGAGCTTCTTTCTATCTGCTGGGTGCCGGATTCATTTACATCATGAGTGGATCCTTGAACATGTCCGATGTTGCTCGGATCCTGCCATTCATCGCAGATGAACCGGCCGTCGTTGCCGGGTTGATCTTGATCGTGACCGGCGTCGGCCTCAAGATGGCTCTTTTCCCATTGCACTACTGGCTACCTGACGCCTACGCTACCGCTCCCTCGGTGAGCTCGGCACTCCTGGCGCCTTTAGGGACCAAGGTCGGAGCCTATGTCCTCATTCGAGTTCTTTTCTTTGTTTTCGATCCTGCCTATGTGGAAGATAGATTTCCCATCACTTCGACGATTGCTTGGCTTTCAGTGGGAGGGATCCTCTACGGGTCGGTCATGGCCATTGCCCAGCGGGAACTCAAGCGCATGCTTGCCTATAGCAGCATCGCCCAAGTCGGGTATATCGGGCTCGGTATAGGGATGGCCAATCCCCTGGGTTTCACCGGCGCCGTGCTTCATGTGTTGAACCATGCTTTCATGAAAGCCTCTCTCTTCCTGGTTGCGGGGAATCTACGAGTGCAGATCGGCCACTCCAATATCGGAGCCTTGGATCATCGCCTGAGGCGTCAAATGCCCTGGTCGATGGCTGCGTTCGTCATGGGGGCCTTGTCCATGATTGGCCTGCCCCCGACGGCTGGTTTTTTCAGCAAGTGGTATTTGGTTCTGGGGGGAATCCATAACTCCGACTGGATTTTTGTGGTGGTCATTCTGCTGAGCAGCTTGCTGAATGCGATTTATTTCTTCCGGGTTATTGAAGGGATGTACTTGCCCTTTCGGAGGAAATTTCCTGGTCACTCCGATGAGGACACCAAGCCTCGCGACTTGGATTGCGGAGAAGCGAGAACTTCAATGTTGGCTCCCACCCTGATCCTGGCGGGAAGTCTCTTGTGGCTGGGGCTGTTTAATGCCTTTCTGGTGAATCAGTTCATCCATCTCATGATTCCGACCGATCTTTAGTACGGACGGTGGCCTCGGGCGAGTTGTTTCACTTGGAGGCCAATGGCTCATGAATTCCCCAACGACTTATCCATCGGCCGTTCCATTGTTGGCCATCTTGGTTTCAATGATGAGCGTGCTGCTGATTGTGATCAGTTCAAGACGCCCCAACCTGAGGGAGTTCTGGACGCTGGCCGCTGCCGCCACGAAGTTTGCATTGGTGCTTTCGCTACTCCCGGCGGCTCTTTCGGACCAGGTGGCAGAGACTCGGCTGTTTCAGATTTCGCCCGGCATCGACCTGGCCTTGAGGGCGGATCCCTTGGGGGTCTTCTTCGCACTGATTGCTTCCAGTCTGTGGATTTTGACCTCCTTGTATTCCATTGGATATATCCGCGGTCTTAAGGAAAAGCACCAGACTCGATACTTTGCCAGCTTTGCGCTTTGCCTGTCGGCGACTCTGGGGGTGGCCTTTGCCGCCAATCTACTGACCTTCATCGTATTTTACGAAGTACTCACCATCGCCACCTATCCCCTGGTGATCCACAAGGAAACCCCGCTGGCCATCAGCGCCGGTCGCAAGTATCTGGCGTTCACCTTAACGGCCGGTGTTGTGCTGGTTGCCGCCACAGCCGCGACTCTTCAGATGACCGGTGCTTCGGAGTTCCAGCCCGGGGGAATCAGTGAATTTCAAGATCTTTCACCGTTGCAGATCAAGGTTCTGTTTGTGATGTTCCTGGTGGGAGTCGGGGTTAAAGCAGCCATCATGCCGATGCACGCCTGGTTGCCCACGGCCATGGCTGCTCCTACGCCGGTCAGTGCCTTGCTCCACGCAGTGGCTGTGGTTAAATCGGGTGTGTTTGGGGTCGTTCGGGTCATGGGCTTTGTCTTTGGACCGGAGATGCTCAATCGACTTGGACTGAATGAAGTCTTGCTGTGGCTTGCAGGCAGCACGATTCTGCTGGCCTCCTGCCTGGCATTCTCAGAGGATAATTTGAAACGTCGCCTGGCCTACTCCACCATCGGTCACCTCTCTTACGTGGTCTTGGGAGCTGCTCTGCTGTCGCCGAGTAGTCTCATGGGCGCCCTGCTGCACATTGCCAATCACGCCACCATGAAGATCACCTTGTTTTTCTGTGCCGGTGCGATTTATGTGAATGTCCACAAGGAAAAGATCAGTGAACTGGATGGCATTGGTCGAGCCATGCCCTGGACGATGGCAGCTTTTGCCCTCGCCTCTTTGGGACTTGCAGGGATTCCGCCTGTCAATGGATTTATCAGCAAATGGTACCTCGGGCTGGGAGCTCTGGAAGCCGGCAGTGGCGCGGCTCTGATTGTTCTGTTGATCAGTGGCGTGCTCAATGCCGGATACTTCATGCCCATTGTCTACCGGGCTTTTTTCAAAGGCTCCGAGACCTTCAGATCCGTAGGGGAGGCATCGAAGTGGATGGTGGTCCCCTTGGTCTTGGCTGCTTGTCTGTCGGCTTTGCTGGGCATCAAGCCGGATTTGATTTTTCACTTTTTCCCTCTGGCGGAGCAGATCGTCGACCAGGTTTTGGAGACCTCACTGCAATGAAAAGGTGGCATTGGATTTCGCTTGCGATCTTGATGGCCGGTTCCCTGGTCATTGAACGGATCGTCGCTCATGACCCCCATCACGCTTCGCACTGGTGGAGCCATATTCCCGGTTTTTATGGACTGTTCGGTTTTGTTGGCTGCCTTGGGATTATTGTGGTGTCCAAACTACTGGGCAAGAAATGGTTACAGAAGGACGAGCACTACTACGATGGCAAGTGAACTGATGCTCCATCCCGCTTTGTGGGTCCTGCTGGGGTTTTTAGTTTTGCCGCTGGTCCCGCAGAGATTCAGAGGGATGGCTTTCCTCCTCTTTCCTTTGGCCGCACTCTGGGTTTGTTGGAACCTGCCAACCGGCAAAGTCGTTCAGGTCGAGTTTTTGCAATACCCGTTGTCGATCCTGCAAGTGGACCGGCTGAGCCGAATTTTCGGAATCATCTTCTCCCTGGCCGCTTTCGCTGGAGGCATCTTTGCTCTCCACCTCAAGGACACCCGACAACAGGTCGCAACATTACTCTATGCCGGCAGTGCTCTGGGCGTGGTTTTTTCCGGAGATTGGCTAAGTCTCTTTATCTTCTGGGAGATGATGGCTTTTTCCTCGACGGTTCTGATCTGGTCCAGGCAAGAAGCAGGACCCAGCGTCGGCTTACGTTATCTCCTGGTGCACCTTTTTGGAGGCAGCCTGTTGTTGGCCGGGATTCTGGGGCATGTTCAGAACTCCGGGAGTACTGCTATTCACCTGCTGGAGCCCGGTCGAATGTCCTCCTGGTTGATCCTGGTCGGCATCGCCCTCAACGCCGCCATTCCCCCTCTACACGCTTGGCTCTCCGACGCTTATCCCAAGGCAACCATTACCGGCGCTGTCTTCCTGAGCGCCTTCACCACCAAGTCGGCAGTCTACTTGCTGGCTCGAGTGGCGCCGGGCTGGGAAGTTCTGATTGCGCTGGGGGTCATCATGGCTCTCTACGGAGTGGTCTTCGCCGTCTTGGCCAATGACATTCGGGAGATCCTTGCCTATCACATCATCAGCCAAGTTGGTTACATGGTCGCCGGTGTCGGTATCGGGACGCAACTGGCTCTCAACGGTACTGTCGCACACGCCTTTTGCCACATCCTCTACAAGGCCCTCCTGTTCATGGGTGCAGGGGTGGTCTTGCAGACGACCGGTCGGAGCCGACTCACTGAACTGGGCGGCTTGGGCAGGAGTATGCCTGTGACGCTGTGGCTCTACATGGTGGGTGCTTTTTCAATTTCGGGGTTTCCGCTCTTCAACGGTTTTATCAGTAAGTCGATGGTGGTCAGCGCTGCCGGTGAGGCCCATCACCAATCAGCCTTTCTGCTCTTGACGTTGGCTTCGGTGGGAACCTTTCTCTCCACTGGACTCAAATTGCCCTATTTCACCTGGCTTGGCCCAAATCGGGGGGGACAGCGGGCCTCGCGACCACCGCTCAACATGCATGTGGCCATGGGCTTGGTGGCCACCCTTTGCATCGGGTTTGGAGTGCTTCCCTCCCTGCTTTACGCGGAGCTTCCCTATGCTGTAAGCTACCGGCCCTACACCATCCCTCATCTATTGGAGAGCATTCAACTGCTCACGGCGACCTTTCTCGGATTCTGGTGGTACCGCTTGAAGCTGGCCGGAGAACCGACGTTGACACTGGATGCCGACTGGTTCTATCGTCGACCGGCTTGCTTGGTTCGTCGCTGGTTCGTAGAATGGATTGCCCAGCAATTCGACTGGGCGGAAGTCGGGTTATTGGCCGGTTATCGATGGCTGGCGCTGAGGTCGCGCAACCCGGCGCTTCGGTTTGGCCGATGGCTTGGGCAATCGGACCGACTCGCAGCCTCTCAATTTGACCCCGATGCGGCCCGGCCCAAGCTGGAGTTTGCTGTCGGTCTGATCCTCCTCAGCGTTCTATTATTCTCGGTAGTGGCCATCTTCCGATAAGTCCGCGCCACACCGTCGAGGAAACGATGCGTTCAAATCTCTTTTTTCCTGCGCCCCCAGGGCTGCCGGCGCCCATCAATCCCCCGAGGGGAAGTGACAAGGTCTACCGGCAGGTGAGCAATACAGACTGGAGGCGGGTGCTTCACCTGAGGTCGGACCGGCTGGTCCGTGCCGGAGCCCTCTGGCTGTTCGGCTTCCTGGATGAGGCGCACACTCTGACTCAACAAGACCATACCCCGGAAGGGGCCTACTGGCATGCCCTGGTGCATCGGAGTGACGGTGACTTCAATAATTCGCTCTATTGGTTCAACCGGGTCGGGGCTCATCCCCTCTATACCTCCTTGAGGGTCAAGGTCCAGCAGGTATTAGAGGGCCGAAGCTTGGAGGGGTGGCAGACCCTTGTGGCAGGTCCCCAGTGGAACCCCGGCCGGTTCGTGGACCTGTGTGAGCGGGCGTCAGAGGGTGAACTTGGAGAACTTGCAGTCCTTCAACAAATTGCTCAGGTCGAGTACAATCTCTTGATGGAGTTCGTCCTCTCTCAGGCTCGATTTTGACCGGCTCTTGAGAGAGTCTCCCTCCGCTGTTTCAAAAATGCAGCCAAGCGGTTCTCGAAAACGAGACCGGTGCGGAAATCCTTCAGTTGCAGCGAAGATTCGAAGGAGGGGGGCAGAGCTTTCCGGGGAACCAGTCCGACGATTTCGCTTTCAGCCACTCTTGTTCCCAGTCGCTCGGCCTCGTGGCATACCGCGTCAAAGACTTGCTGAAGCGGGCTGACTTCGAAATCCGTCAAGTTGATCGATACTTGGGCACGGGCCCTTGTTTTCAGGCTCACCCCGATGGCCTTGACATGGGGGATCCCGCCGCTGGAAAAACGGATCTTGCGAGCAATGCTTTTTGCCAGATCGACGTCCGGAGTGGCCAAGTTGATATTGTAGGCAATCAGAAACTTGCGGGCGCCGACGGCTGCCGCTCCAGCCGTGGGATGGAGACGGGCTGCACCAAAGTCTGGCTGGCGGTCTGTCTGTCCAGCCAGTTCTGCCCTCAAACCTTCAAACTGACCCCTCCGTACGTTCTCCAGTTGAGCCCGTCGGGGTCGGAGAGCCGCAACGCCATAGAGATAAACCGGAATGCTGAAACGGCGATAGGCTTCCTTTCCCACCTCTTGTGCAATCTGCGCGCAATCCCGCAACGTCACGTTTCTGACCGGGACAAATGGAACAACGTCCGCGGCCCCGATGCGCGGATGGACTCCTGAATGCTGATTGAGGTCAATCAACTCCGCAGCTTTTCCAATCGCCCTTAGCGCGCCCTCGCCGATTCTCTCTTTTTCGCCGACAAAGGTGATCACTGCTCGGTGGTGGTCAGCGTCCATTTCCTGATGCAGCACCCCCAGACCCGCCACAGACTCGATGGCGGATGCGATCCGATCAATCACTCCCCGATCTTTCCCCTCACTGAAGTTCGGGACGCATTCAACGATCGTCTTCATGATTCACCGAAAGAGAATGACGGGATCACTCGGCCATTTCCCCTCTGGATGGCCAAGTCTCGTGGGAACTGGTACTGCGCTGGAACCCCGTGGGCTTTGGGCTATGACGAAGACCTCAGGAGAGAGGCATACTCCGCTGGGAGGGTTTTAGGTTTGCCGTTTTTATCCAGGACGATATGGGTCGTGCTGCCCGTCGCTACCAAAATGCCATTATTCTTTTTGATGATTTCGTACTGAAAATTCAAGACTCGCTTCCTCAAAAATTCGATCGAGGTGAGAATCTGCAGGACTTCGTCGTAGAGGGCAGGGGAGTGGTAACGGCAGCGGGCTTCGACCACAGCCAGGTAAGCTTGCGTTCGGGCTTCCATTTCTGCGTACGAGAATCCCCGCTCCCGACAGAAGTCAGAACGTCCGACCTCGAACCAGACCAGATAATTGGAGTAGTAGGCCACTCCCATTTGGTCCGTCTCCGCGTACCGGACGCGGATTTCACTTGTCACCCAATGGATAGGGCCCAGAGATGAATGCCGGAGCCGCTTGGGCATGGGAGTTGGAACCTGAAGTGTCGCCTCAGCGCTGGAGGGATCTGCTTATTGGGATGCCGAGGCCGCGCCGACGGCTACGGAGTTGTCGAACAGGTCAATGATCTCCTGAGTGATTTCGATGGCAGGGTTGACAAAGAAAACCTCTTGGGAAAAATTCACAATCACTGAAATTCTCTGCTCGTGGGCATATTTTTCGACCACAGGTCTCAGCTGGGCCGCGATACGCCTTACGATTTCCTGCTGCATCTCGCCAAACGCCTTTTGAGCATCTTCCTGGTCCCGCTTCAGTTGAGTGTTCTTAGCTTCGATATTCTTGGAAAGGGCCCGTTGAGCTTCCGGATTCAGTGAAGCTGCCTGCTCAACCAATTGCCGCTGCAGGGTCGAAACCTCGTTGCTTTTTTGCTCGAACTCGGTTCTTTTGGCAGCCACCTTCTTCTCAAACTCGGCGAAAGCCTTCTTGCCCTCGCTACAGCCCCGGATCACAGCCGAGTAGTTGAGAACAGCTACCTTTCCGTTCGAACTCTGGCCCAAGGCGATCACAGGTAGGATGGAAGCCCAAGAGAGCAAGCTGAGGACGATTATTTTGGTCAGCATGATAACTCCTAACTCCGAGGATTGCGGGAGAACCTCTCCCTTTGCCAGTATGATACACGTGGAGTAGCAGTTTTGACCAGAGAGGAATTCCCTTTCGGGTCAACCCGGAACATGTCTTCTGGTCAGCCACTGCCCTGACCCCCGCGTTCGAAATATCGGCGATTTGGCGAAACCGCTACCGTGCTTCAATGCCGCGGTCGATGGCATCCTGCTTTAAGAACTGCATGTCCTTGAATCCGGACCCCGGTCGAACTACTTCCTTCTTCTGGCCAGGATCTCAGAGCGGTTTCCCTTTCTGGCCTTGGCAACTACCAGGTGAATGGAATTGGCGCCAATGTCAACGGCGGCCCAAGCTCCGCTCATCGGTCTTTTCCTTCTTACTTAACCGTTGAATGGTGGGTGGTGGGAGGGGCCCCCTAAGGAAAATACTTTCCTAACGAGGCGGGGAGTGACTTGATGATGTCGTTGTAAGTCACCGCGACGACGAGCAGGATCACCATGATGAAGCCCGCTTGCGCCACTTTCTCCCGGACGTTCAAACTGAGGTCTCGGCCGACGAGAGACTCGACCAGAATGATGGCGATGACTCCGCCGTCCAAGATGGGGATGGGCAATAAATTGACGATTCCCAAATTGATACTGATGACAGCGATGAACATGATCAAGTCGGTGATGCCGGACTTGGCAGCCAGGCTGGACTGCTTGGCGATGGCGATCGGACCGCCGACCATGCTCATCGGCGCCTTACCTCGAAGTAGTCGATGAAGGAATTCGAAGATCAGTCCTCCAAACTTGATGTTCCGCTCAACCGAGGCGTCCAGGGCCTCCAGGAGCGAGAGTTGCTTGATCGTGGTTCTGGCCATGGGGTTCAACATGACCCCAATCATACGTCTCTGAGTGGTCTTGTCCACGTAGGGAGCGACTTCCAGTTCTACTTCCTGTCCGTTGCGAAGAACCGTCATCGAGACCACGGGGTCTTGGTTTTTAGCCAGCGCATCCGCCAGATCGAGACCAGCCTTGCTGAGTTCGACCCCTCCCACATTGATCACTTGATCACCCGGCAAGAAACCCGCCTCTGCAGCGGGTTTCCCCGCCAGGACGTCCCGAACCATCACGGAGGCCAGATCAAAGGGCGCAATTCCCAGGTAGCCGGTCTTGTCCGGACCTCGTGGCTCGGGGACGAGAGTCACGGCGAAGGTCTGTCCCTCTCGCTCAGCTTGGAGCTGCAAGGGAATGCCAGGACTGATACTGACCTCGAGCAAGAATTCTTCCCAGGTCGGATGCTTCCGTTGGCCCAGGGCAATGATGCGGTCACCCGGTCTGAGGTCGGTTTTGCGAGCCGGGGAATCGGCCTTGACCAAGCCGACGACCACAGGCTCCCGGGGCCAAATGGGGACTTCATAGCGGTGATAGAACAGGGGCCCGGTCAGGAGAACCACTGCCAGCAGCCCATTCATGACGGGGCCCATGATTGCCACAATGAATCGCTGCCACTTGGGATGTGACAGGAACTCTTCAACGCCTCCGGTCACGTCCTCAGGGTTCTCGCCCGCCATCTTGACGTACCCCCCCAAGGGAATGGCGCAGACCTTGTAATCCGTTTCTCCGCGGCGAAAGCCAAAAAGTCGAGGGCCGAACCCGACAGCGAAGGCCTCGACGCGAATCTTGAAAAACTTGGCCGCGGCAAAGTGGCCCAGTTCGTGGACCACGACGATGGTGCCGAACACCACCACTACGCCGAGAACACTCCAGATGAAATCTATCATCCTAGATATTTTCCTCTTCGAGAGCGGTTAAACAATGGGTCAGCAAGTAAGGCGAACGCGAGGGACGATTGTTCCCATAAAACCTAATTGAAGTCGGTTTGAATCAATCGGTGCGTTTCCTTCCTTACCGTTTCATCATACTCCAGAATTTCTGCGACCGAAGAAAATTTACCAACTCCGTTACCGTGCTCCATCATTCTGGAGACGATTTGAGGAATCCCGGAAAAGCTGATTTTTCGTTGCAAGAAAGCCTCTACGGCCACTTCGTCGGCGGCGTTGAGCGTGCAGGGCAGGGCCCCCAGTTGATGAGCAGCCTGGTAAGCGAGGTTCAGGCAGGGAAATTTCCCGGGATCCGGCTCCATGAATTCCAATGTTCCCGCCTGGCTCAGGTCGAGACCCGGCCTGCGACCGGGCAGGCGTCGGGGGTAATTCAGGGCATAGAGAATCGGTTGACGCATATCGGTAATGCCTAGCTGAGCGATCATTGAGCCATCGACGAATTCAACCATTGAGTGAACAATCGATTGGGGATGAACCAATACGGAGATCTGATCGACGTTCAGGTCAAAGAGCCAGCGCGCTTCCAGGATTTCCAGCCCCTTGTTCATCATGGTGGCGGAATCGATGGTGATGCGATCTCCCATTTTCCAGGTGGGATGCTGCAATGCCATTTCGGGAGTGACTTGGCTGAGTTGCATGCGAGAGTAGCTGCGAAACGGTCCCCCGGATGCCGTGAGAATCACTCGTTCGACTTCGTCAGGATTGCCACAACGAAGGCACTGATGGATCGCGTTGTGTTCGCTATCGACGGGGATGAGCTGCACTCCTTTGCGCTGCGCCATTTCCGTCACCAGTTCCCCCGCGACCACCAAGACTTCCTTGTTGGCCAAGGCGATCTGCTTCCCGCTTTCAATGGCCTGAAAGGTCGGAGCGAGCCCGGCCACTCCCACAATGGAACTCACCACCAAATCCGTCTCGGGGTGGGTGGCCACTTTCAACAGGCCTTCAGCCCCAACAGTGATTTCGGGCCATTCGAAAGGAGCCATGTCCCACAATCTTCGTTTGAGTTCCTCTTTGGCTTCAGGCACGGAGACAGAAATGAGTGCCGGACGAAACCTTCTGACCTGCTCAGCCATCTCTCTCATGTTGCGACCAGCCGCCAGGGCAATGACTCGAAAGTCGTCGCTCAACTCTTCCGCCAGTTTGAGACAATTTCTGCCGACGGAACCTGTTGAACCTAGTAGAGATATTTTTTTCATGGCTTTTCGCCAGAACCCCGGGAGGTAACGTTAAGGAAAAATCGTGAGACTCATCAAGTCAAGGATTTCTAAAGCCGTGCAAAGAATCTCAGGTAGAAAAAGAGAATCGGCGCCCCGAAGAGAATTCCATCGATACGGTCCAGCATGCCGCCATGGCCGGGTAACAGGTCAGCGGATTCTTTGGCCCCGGCGCCTCGCTTGATTGCCGATTCGGCCAAGTCTCCTGCTTGGCCGGCTAACCCCAGTGACCAGCAGAGTAGAAAGCGGTGAACCAGGGGTGTTTGGGGGACAAAATAGTGCCCAACCAAAGCCGCCAGGCTGTTTCCCAATAAGGCGCCAATCGCTCCCTCCCAGGTCTTTCGAGGGCTGACTCTGGGAGCTAGCGGGCGTTTTCCCAATAGCCGACCCACATAGTAGGCGGCCGTGTCACCCAGCCAAATCGTCAGAAGAAGAAACAAAATCCACCCGGGGCCGTCGCCTTCGGCTCGGTTATGGATGGCCAGCAAAAACCCCAGCGTCGTGGAGACATAGATGATTCCCAAGAGGGTCACGCCGCAGCTCGGCAGTGTTTCCGCCAGCTTGTGCCCCCTTCGAAGCGCCAGGATGAGGAAGGTCATTGCCGCCAGATTCAAAAGCCAGAAGACGGCGGAGTGATCATTGGGAGACCGGTAGAAGCTGGTGACAATGAGCAGTGCATAGGCATGCCCGGCACCCCGGTAGACATCGATGCCGGAGGTTCTAGCCAGCCGAAAGAACTCCTCCAGGGCAATGACGATCACCCCGGCCATCACAGCCAAGAAGCACCATGGGGGCAAGTAACTTACAACGTAGATCAGTGGAGGAACCAGTACGACAGCGGTCAGCCAACGTTTCATTAAGTCGCCAAGCCCCCATAGCGCCGCTCTCTGGCTTGATAGGACAGAACCGCCTCGAAAAAGTCTTTGCGTCGAAAATCGGGCCACAGCGTTTTGGTCACCCAGATTTCAGCGTAGGCAATCTGCCATAAGAGGAAGTTGCTGATGCGGAGTTCTCCGCTGGTTCGAATCAGAAGGTCCGGGTCCGGCTGTCCGGCGGTATAAAGACAGTCAGCGATGGACTGCTCGTCGATGGCGGCCGCGTCGTGACCACCGTTCGTTCGCTGCCGCCACAGTTCATTAAAAGCGTCGACTAACTCGGCACGACCGCCGTAGTTGAGCGCCACGTTAAAGAGCAATCCCTGGTTGTGCGAGGTTTTTTCCTTGGCGCATTGAAGCTCGCGCTGAATCGAGGGGTCCAATTCCTGAGTGCGGCCCAGGGTGTCGAAACGGATATCGTTTTTCATCAAATTGGCGATTTCCTTGTTCAGATACTCTTTGAGCAAATTCATCAGCGTGGCGACTTCGCTCCGGGGACGCTTCCAATTTTCAATGGAGAAGGCGTACAAGGTCAGAACTCGCAACTTGAGACGGGCTGCGGTTTCCACGGCTTCCCTCACCGATTGAATTCCGGCGCGGTGCCCAGCCACTCGGGGTAACCGGCGTTTTTGAGCCCAGCGGCCGTTTCCGTCCATGATGATAGCCACGTGCTGGGGAATGCTATCGAGGTCCAATTGCTCAAAGAGCCTGCGATCTTCTTCGTCTTCCCTCCAGTGTGGAGCAAAGTTACCTCGAATTTTGCGGCTGGTTGCCGACATGAGACTTACCTGGAAAGAGTTGCAAAAGAGGTAGCCGTCGATCGACTCCCGTCCTGAGCGGGACAGACGGGGAAAGCCTGGAGCGATGCGCTGTCAGCGGTACCCCATACCCAATGTGATGGGCAGTCAGCTTCGATGAGCCTGCGCATCTTGACCTTTGGGGATCCGGTGTGCGAAAGAGGCGATGGGTCCTGCTAGTAGCCAACCCAAACTAAGAAGAGCCCTTTGGCTGGAGCGGTCGGGCCAGCTCTGGAACGGTTTTTCGATTCCAGTATGCCAGGGATGGCCTCCACCTGAAGCTTGCCCCTGCCCACGTCCAAAAAGGTGCCAACCAGATTCCTGACCATATGATGAAGAAAGCCATTAGCGCAAACGTTATATTCCAAAAGATTTCGCTGGGTGTCAAACACAAAAAAGGACGAAGTGACGTGGCGAATCTTGCATTTTGCCTGGCTATCGGCGTCGCAGAAGGCGCTGAAGTCTCTCCTTCCCAAGACCAGTTCGGCGGCCTGATTCAGCTTCTCATAATCGAGCCTGCGGTGGAAATGATAGACATAGGGGTACTCGAAGGGAGAGCACCACTGGGTATTCAGGATCCGATAGCGATAGTGCTTGGTCCTGGCGTTTCGACGCGCATGAAAATCCACAGCAGCCGTCTCGATTTTAGTCACCCGGATGGTCGCTGGCAGACGGGAGTTCAGAGCCTTCCAAAGACTGGACAAGTCGAGGCGAGTCGTGGTTTGAAAATGGCAAACTTGCCCCATCGCATGAGCCCCGGCATCGGTTCTTCCCGAGCCGCAAACATGAACGGGCTGCTGAACGATTCTCTCGAGCGTCCGGGTCAACTCTCCCTGAATGGTGCGGAGTCGGGGTTGGATCTGCCATCCGTGATAGTCGGTCCCGTCATACTGGACTTCCAAACGAATGTTACGAGTGGGCAGTCCCCGTGCGTCTGTCTGATGGGATCTGCTTGGATTGACGGGAGAAACGGGTGGCATCTTGAGTTTCACCGGAACCCTGGGGCGAAAATCGGAGGTGGGAAAACGTTGCCCCACTGACGAGGTCGGGGCGGGAAGTAGGCTGTCTCTAAGGACTGTGGGTCATGCGCGGCTCCCTGGCCTGTAAGGTTCCGAACCCGACTTGCAAAGCGGGCACTCCTCAGGCCGGAAGATCGGGAGATTCACGCTCCAAAGGCTGTGGTGGACCACACCCGGAGTCGCCTGCCCCCCACTTCGATCAATGATAGAGGCCACTCCCAGCACGATGGCTCCGCGGGTTTTAACGAACGCAATCGTTTCGCGGGTCGATCCTCCCGTAGTGATGACGTCGTCAACGATGAGTGCTTTCTCTTTTCGATGGATTCGGAAACCACGTCGGAGTCTGAGCACATCATTTTCGCGTTCCACGAAAACAGCCCGACAGCCGAGATTTCTACCGAGTTCATGTCCGATAATGATGGCTCCGATGGCCGGGGAAACGACCAGGTCGGGCTTTTCCGATCTCAAGCAGTCAGCCAATAAGGTCGCGCAGGATTCCGCATATCTTGGCCATTGCAGTACTTTGGCGCACTGGAGATACTGCGGACTGTGAAGTCCCGAACTGAGCAAAAAGTGCCCATGAATGAGTGCTCCCGCATCGGTGAACATCTTTTTGATCTGATCTGATGTGCGCATAAGCCTGTTAACCTGGTTCGGGAGGAAGGGATGTTAGCACTCGCACTTTCAGAAATCAATTATTGTGCGAGTTCGGTACATGTGAGACGCCAAGTGGCCTTGGAGGCCGCAAGATATTCCATTGGCGTCATCCTGTCCAGGGTTCGGTGGGGTCGGATGTGGTTATAGAAGTGTTGGTAGTCGGCGAGATCCTTTAGTCGAAAGGACAATCCGCAAGTCCGGATGGAAGATCCGTGCGGCCCACCCAAAGCAGGGACGTTTGAGACTACGTCGCCGTCTTGGGGACTCACCCGCTCAGTAATCAGTTGAGTTGTTCGGTAATGCCACTCATCTGAAGCATATTGGGGTTTAAGCGAGCCTGCCCCATCAGACAACCCCCAGAGACAAAGAAGCCTCAAAGTCGTAGCTTGGACTGTTTGACGACACATTGGATCGACTTTGCTTGGTCACAGTGACGCATTTGGGGAATCCCTAGAGTGTTGGGCCTCGCGACTCTGTCGTCATGGGACAAGAAATTGGAAGCGATCTTGTCTCCGATGAATCGAGCGCAGACCCCGGCTAGCGGGTACTCGTCGGTCCTGACCATTGACCTGCACATGCTGCTGTAAGGCGAAAGTGTGGATGGGTGGTGGGCGAGGAATTCCGCGGGGCAACTCCCGGACAAGTGTATTCGATGGTTCAGTATAAGGCTCGAAATGGTACCTGTCCATACCCTTCATGACACGTCGGGTGGAAGGATTAACCCCTCATCCTGCGGAACCCTGGCAAAACTCGCTCCAGCGGTTGGAATTCCTATCCTGGGCGCCGGAGTAGCTGGAGATTCCTTTCCCGGGCGGAAGACGGGCCCGACAAGGACTTGTGGCCTGGCCGGCGATTCGGAAATGTTGAAACCAAACGGGAAAGGAACACGTTTTTCATTCCGTGCTGCTTATCTTTGATCAACCATGCCTAAAATTCACATGAGGAGTTCTCAATGCGTCGATCTGAAAGCCGTTTTCACATCATGGAAAAGGGAACCGTGCTGTTCCTTCTCTGGCTGGTCTCTCATGCAGCCCCATCCACACTGAGGGGACAGGCAGTTTTTCCGCTTCCCGACTGGTTCAAGGACAATATCGCTCGCCCCCCCATCCAAGAAACCAAAACGGAATCCTCGGACTACCTGAGCAGTTTGATCCAGCGTGACCAAGTGGGACTGAGCGAAGCCGACGCCGTTCGAATGGTCCTGCAAAGCAATCTGGATGTGGTGGTCGAGCGCTTCGATCCCCGCTTGTCTCAGTACGAGATCGAAATGGCCTACCAGCTCTTTGATCCGACGCTTTCAATGACGCTCGGTGCGGATAGAAATACCCGTCCCTTGACCTCGACATTCCTGACCGGAACCGAAACCCAGACGAGTTTGGGACACACTTTTAATGTGGGTGTTCGTAAACTTTTCGAGACGGGAACTCTTTTCGAGGTGGACTACACCAGTCAACGGGTGTCCGATAACAATCTGAGAAATTTCCTCAATCCCTATTGGAGGACATCTCTGACGGCGTCAATCAGTCAGCCACTGCTGCGGAACTTTGGTCTCCTTCCCAATACTCGCCAGATCAGAATAGCGCGTAACAACAAGGAGATCAGCGAGCACCTCTTCGAGCAGCAGGTGATGCAACTCGTGAATCAAGTCCAGAACCTTTACTGGGATTTGGTCTTCGCCGGCAAGGACGTCGCGGTCAAGCAAAAGTCTTTGGACTTGGCCATCAAGACCAACGAGGACAATAAGAGAATGGCCGAGATTGGAACCCTGGCCCCCATCGAGGTGGTTCAGTCGGAAGCTGAAATCGCCAACCGGAGGGAGTTGTTGATCACCGCCCAGTACTCCCTGGCGCAGATGGAGGATCAGATGAAAAAGCTGATTTCATCTCTCGGCGATCCCGGAATGGTAGCGGTCAAGATTGTGCCTCTTGATTCTCTGGCGTCGATGAACGATTTCAGGAATTTCGACTTGGCGCAGGCGGTGAGTTACGCCATTGAGCAACGGCCGGAGGTAAAGCAGCAGCGAAAGCTCATCGACAATGCCGGGCTCAACGTGAAGTATTTTCGCAACCAGCTCTTGCCCGATGTCAGGCTCAACCTGAGCTATGGGACGGGAGCTTTGGAAGGCGTCAGCAGGGCGCTCCCGATTAATCCCTTGACCGGGTTCCCGAATTTTTCGGGTACACCGATGATTACCGGAGTGACGAATCTCGGGCACGCCTTCAACCGGATGTTGTCCTCGGATTTTCCAGCTTATGGAGCTTCTGTCTCGGTAGAAATTCCCCTGAGCAATCGGTCCCGGCGGGCGGATTATGCACGAGCCAGCGTGGCCCGGCGGCAATCGGAGAAGCGCCTTCGAGCTCTCGAGCAGCGGATTGCGTTGGAAGTACGTAACGCCCACACTCAACTGGAAATGAATCGTGCCCGCATTGAAGCGACTCAAAAGGCCCGGGAGCTGGCTGAGAGAAACTTGGAGGCCGAGCAGAAGAAATTTCAACTGGGCACCTCTCAAATTCGATTTGTGCTGGAAGAGCAAGTCCGACTTGCCCAAGCCCAGACCAACGAGGTCAATGCTCTGGTGAGCTTTACCAAGGCCAAGCGGGACCTGGACAGGGCCACGGGCAAAACTCTGGAAATTCAGAACATCAAGATTGAAGATGCGATCGTCGGAAAGGTGGCCCAACACGGAGCGGCAGGTGAAGCCTTGTCGGTGGGTGGAGGGCTCTAACGATTTCTTTTAAGCCTCGAGGTTTCTTGAGTGTCGCCACCCCGCTCCGATTGGGGCCTATTTGTAATCCCCCCCCAATTGAGATTGGCCGCAAGGGCTGACAAGATGGTACTGGTTCCATTAGGAACCGGCTAGAATATCGAAATTCTGATCGAGTCTGGCGACCCGCCTGTTACACAAAGATAGTCTCTTTCGACCTTAGGGCTAGTTGGCAGGTCTCGCCTTGGCAAGCTGCCTCGAATGAGTTCCCGGTTGACTGGCTTGGTCTGTCAATGGTTGCCTCCGATGCTGTTGGAGTTGTTCGATCTTCACAGGTCGGATCCGGTACCATTGCCAGCCCTGAGAAACGGGTGCGGTTCCGCCCTCGCTTGTTCCTTAAGGCACAGCCCGGTAGGGCCGTAAATTTGAATCCGCGCGGCCAGAGCTCTAGGGGCAGCAGCTATGATGATTTCAGCCACCATCATCACGCTCAACGAAGAAGAACACGTTGGCCGCTGTCTGGAATCGGTTCTGGGGGTTGCTGATGAAGTGATCGTGGTCGATGCCGGGAGCCAGGACCAAACTTGCGCCATTGCTGCCCGGTTGGGCGCCCGTGTCTTTAAGCGTGGCTGGACAAACTATTCCGATCAAAAGAACTTTGCAGCTTCACAAGCCTCTCATGACTGGATCTTGAGTTTGGACGCGGATGAGTGTCTGAGTGATCGTCTGCGACAGCAATTGATCGCCGTGAAAGCCAATCCGGAGAAGGCGAATGCCTATGAGTTTCCAAGGAGGGCCTTCTACTTGGGGCGTTGGATTCGTCATTGTGGCTGGTATCCCGACCACAAGGTACGTTTGTATCGAAGGCAACAAGGGCAGTGGAAGGGTGACTTCGTTCATGAGCATTTATCTTGTAATGGCCCGGTAGTCCGCCTCAAGGGGGATCTTCTCCACTACACCTGTGACTCCGTTTCCGACCATGCGTGTCGAGTGGAGAAGTACACTACGTTGGCCGCTCAGGATTTGCAACGCAAGGGAACCAGGAGTGGCCCTCTCAAAATTGTAGGATCATCGGTTGCCGCTTTTTTGATCAGCTATTCCCTCAAAGCCGGTTTTTTGGATGGCTTCCGGGGCCTGCTGATCTCGGTTTTCGCTGCCTACTACAACTTCCTCAAGTATTCCAAGCTCTGGGATTTGCAGCGGTCCATGCAGCCCGGGGAAATTGCCGGCGAAGAGCCTTTGGCTGACAGGGGAAGAGTCCCCAACGGACTGACCGGAAAGCACTGAAATGGGTCTCTTACGGTTCCCAAGCCTCCCGCCAACTGTGATTGCTTGGATGAGGAAACCGGTTCATTCGCCATGAGGATCCTGCACCTGGATTCCGGATCGTCGTGGCGAGGTGGGCAGCAGCAATTGCATTACCTGGTCGAGGGACTGAAGAGGCACGGGGTTCAACAACATTTGGCTGTCCGGAGGGGAAGCGCTTTGGCGGCCCGTGCGGCCGACCTCGGGGTGCCCATCAGGGAATTGTCCCTGTCTTCCGAGTTTGATCCGGTCTCCCTCTTCGCTTTGGCCGGTCTCGTCCGCCGTTTTCGACCGCAACTGCTCCACGCTCACGATTCGCGGACGCTGGGTCTGGCGGTTTGGCTGAAGTCTTTGGGCTGGGGGGCCGGAATCGTGGCCGCTCGCAGAGTTGCCTTCAGTATCCGCGGCAATCCCTGGTGGAAGTTCAAGTATGGGAAACAAACCAGCCGGGTCATTGCCGTTTCGCACCATGTCCGCGACCTGCTCATCAAAGAGGGTCTCGATCCTCATCAGGTTGAGGTCGTCTACGACGCCGTTGAAAGAATATCTTCGCAGACCCCAGGCAGGCGCTCGAGTGCGCGGCGTCGCCTGGATGTGACCAAAGCCGATTTTCTGATCGGGTGCGTTGGGCAGCTCACCCCGGAGAAGGGCCAGGAGTTGCTGATCCACGGCTTTTCTGAAATCCTCAAGGCCCATCCAGACTCGCGGCTTGTTTTGGCAGGGGATGGGGAACTCCGTGGAGAATTCCAAAAGCTGGTCCGGCGCCTTCGGCTCGATCATCGGATCGTATTGACGGGCTTTGTGTCCAATTTGGACGACCTCCTGCCGGGAGTCGACCTATTGGTTCATCCTTCTCTTTCCGAAGGCCTGGGATCGGTTCTCCTCAAGGGCATGGCCTACGGCGTTCCCATTTGCGCCAGCCGCACTGGAGGTATTCCCGAAGTCGTGATTAATGGAGAAACAGGGTTTCTGTTTTCTCCGGGAAGTCGGGAGGCCTTGGTGAAGGCAGTCTTGCATGCTCGTCGGAATCCGGATCTGGCTCGCCGGCAGTCCGAGCGGGCAAAAGCCATGGTCCTGTCGAATTTCTCGGTGGAGCGCATGGTGGAGGGAACCTGCCGAGTTTACTCCAATATACTCAACAGTTAGATCCGATTAAACCTCCTATGTCATTCATGGAATGGTTTTTAGTCTCCCTGGGTTTAAAGATCGGGAGCTTTCTGAACGTTTGTATTCGCAGAATCCCTCGCCAGCAATCCATCGTATCGCCTCGCTCCTCTTGTCCTCACTGCGGCCAAGCCCTGAAGCCCTATGACAACATCCCCCTGATCAGTTTCCTTCTATTGGGCGGAAAATGTCGATTCTGCAAAGGGACCATCTCTTGGCAGTATCCGGTGGTCGAGGCGCTGACGACAGCCATCTACTGGGGCGCCTATGTGAGTTACGGGCCTCAGTGGAAGACGGTGGTCCTGCTGGTCTTTTTTTCTGCTCTGATCGTGCTGGTCTTCATTGATCTTAACGAGCGAATCCTGCCTGACGTCATCACTCTGCCCGGGATCGTTCTCGGTCTGGCCCTGAGCCTGCTGGTATTGGTCGAGGACTCCACCGGGGCTGCCATCCTGCATCGGATGAACCTCACGGATTCCAGCGGCCGGTGGGGGTCGCTGCTGAGTTCCCTGATGGGAGTGGTCGTCTGTGGTGGATTTCTCTGGCTGGTTGCCGGAATCTATTTCAAACTGAAAAAAGTGGAAGGGATGGGATTTGGAGACGTGAAACTCATGGGTATGGTGGGGGCCTTCCTGGGAGTGAAGATGGCTTTATTGACCATCCTGCTGGGATCCATGCTGGGCACTCTGATTGGCCTGGCTTTCATCAAGCTGACCGGGAAGGACTCCAGGTACGAACTTCCCTTCGGCTCGTTTCTCGGAGTGGCAGCCATTGTCGCGGCCCTTTGGGGACAACAACTGGTCTGCTGGTACTTGGAACTAACCGGAAGGATCTGAATCCCTGCCTAGCCCTCAGTTCAGACTTGATAGTTCTTGGTACGAGAGGCGAGCGCGCTTGAGCCTTTGAAACGGAGCAGCGACCGTCTGGGAAAAGTAATGGATTCGAATGTCCTCTCCGTCGAAGGTCGAGGGGGCCGCTCCTGTCTCCAGATGAAAGATGATTGCTCCATGGATGACAATCCCATTCTCGGAACCGACGAGGAAAAGGTGACATCGGAGTCCACACTCTGGACGCCAATCGAAACCGGCGGCTCGAACATCTTCATCAGAGCGGCGATATTGTGGTTCGAGGAAGAGAACGGAATGATGACGGGTGTACCATTGACGTCATCCGTGTCACCGGTCACCACCTCCTGAGTATCGATTCCGGCGAGATCTGCAACAGCATCCCCGTCATTGCCAATGATTTCGACCTCATCAAGTAACTGAACTTGAGTCCTGTGATAGAGAGCCGCGGAAAAGGGTGGCGTCGGCAACCTGGTCAGCTCTGAACGCACCACCTGGCTTGGAACCGAGACGGTCCAAAGCCATCGCCGTCAACAAAATAGGCGGACGAGCCGTAATGGCCTGTCGGCGGTCCCGCGAATTGGAAGGGCGCCAAGGTGGAAGCGCTGTTGTCATAGCCGTAGTTAACAGCCGTGCTATTGTTGCCGTAGTCAGTGTCGAGTAGGTACCCGGCGCGGTTCTCGGTCTTTAAGGAAATGCGAACCCATGCAAAACCCACCGGGGTCAAATCGGAATCGATGAATCTCGCCGACGTCATCCCGTTGGTGTTAAAGGCAGGATCGAAGTAGGGATTGGTGCTGGCCGTTCCGGCCGTGGGATCGGTCGTGCTGCTGTAGCGAATATCCACGGCTTCGTTGCCAGCCACAGGCAGGGCTGCCGGAAGCTTGGAGCGTCCCTCCTCGGCTGCCGACTCGGCCGGATAGAGATTGACCAGGCGCGACTCGATGTTGCGATTGATCAGTATTTCCGCGGCAGTGGACTGCGGGGGGCACCGGCCTCTACCTCTTTCAGGCCGGTGAAGGATCCCATCACTTTCAGCGGTGACAGATTCGCCTTTAATCCCGAGGGGCACTGTAACAAAATGGGCGCGATTTACCTGAAGAACGGGTGGGGCGATGCCGTTGCCATTTCGTCGTCCATTTCTGGGGCTGGACGCTTGTGTAGGTGCGAATGCAATCGAGTCATCGGCGCCTGGAAATAGAGACTCGGTCAAGCTGCTGGCGCCCCGTTCTTGACGCCTCATCGATGATGACAACCTGTGGTTGGTAAAAAGCACCCACAAGGTTTTTCCCCATGCTGAGATTGGCTACGGTCTTGCCTCTGATCGCACTGCCTATTGAGTTGGCAGAGTCGAATGCAGCGGCGTCGGTCTTAACGCCACTGCGGTTATGCAGTTCGTTTCGTGAGAGTGAGTCCCGTTCTCGGTCGCGGACCTCTTCGCCGGAGTTCTGGACAATAGGGATCGGGCGCTTGCGGTCTTGCTTGCCTCGCCCTATTTTGCTTTCCCACAGCGATCCGTCATCAGAGCTCCTCAGGGTCAGAACAGCCATGGAGAGGCCGACGAATGGGGTGGGAATCAACCTGTCTTCGCCGATTCGGAAGCACTTCGATTTGCGTGCTACGCGAGCAGCTTGGTAATGACGTTGCCGCCGACGTCGGTCAACCGGGCATCGCGCCCGCGGAACTTGAAGGTCAGCTTTGTGTGGTCGATCCCCAGCAAGTGCAGGATCGTGGCCTGAATGTCGTGTACGTGAACGGCGTCCTCGACGGGTGAGAAGCCGATCTCGTCGGTTTTGCCGATCGTCTGGCCGGGTTTGCTCCCGCCGCCCGCGAACCACATCGTGAAGGCATCGATATGGTGATTGCGGCCGATCGTGTCGCGTACTTCTCCCATCGGGGTGCGGCCGAACTCGCCACCCCAAACGACCAATGTCTCTTTCAGCAGGCCTCGCTGCTTGAGATCGTGGATCAGCGCGGCGATGGGTTGGTCGACATCCAAGCACACCTCGTCCAGGCTGTTGTCCAAGTTTGCGCCGGTGCCGCCGTGATGATCCCAGTTTGAGTGATAGAGTTGGACGAAACGCACGCCCCGTTCGACGAGCCGCCGCGCCAGGATGCAATTGTTGGCGAACGACTTGGCCCCGTACATTTTCAGTGTGGCTTCCGACTCGGTGGAAAAGTCGATCAGCTCGGGGCCGCTGGTCTGCATGCGGTGAGCCATCTCGTAAGCGGAGATCCTGGTGGATATCTCCGGGTCGCCGACCCGCTTGAGTTGCATCCCGTTTAGGTCGAGAATTGTATCGATGGTCGCCTGTTGATGCGCGGCGCCGAATCCCGGGGGATTCGACATATTCAAGATCGGATCGCCCCCGCTACGGAAGGGAACCCCCTGATGCGCCGTGGGCAAGAAGCCGCTAGCCCAGTTCAGCGCGCCCCCGCGAGGCCCCCGCGGGCCGGACTGCAACACGACGAATCCAGGGAGTTCCTTTGACTCGCTGCCGATGCCGTAGCTAATCCATGAACCCATGCTCGGACGCCCAAAGATCGGGGTGCCGGTGTTCATCATGACCTTCGCCGGCGCGTGGTTGAAGTTGTCGGTGTGGATCGATTTGACGAACGCAAGGTCGTCCACGACTTGAGCCGTATGTGGGAAGCACTCCGACACCCATGCACCCGACTGACCGTAGCGTTTGAACATCCGCTTCGTGCCCAGGAGCTTCGGTGGATCCTTGGCAAAGCTCTCCATGAAGGCGAAGCGCTTACCCTCCATCAAAGAGGGAGGAATGGGTTTGCCGTTCAACTGCTGCAGTTCCGGCTTGTGTTCCCACAACTCGAACTGGCTCGGGGCGCCGGCCATGAAGAGGTAGATGACGTTCTTCGCTTTCGGAGTGAAGTGCAGTCTTTCGAGTGCAGGTCCGTTACTCGCCGAACCAAACAGCGAGTCACCCACGAAGAGAGCAGTCAATGCCGTCTTGCCGAGCCCGACGCCGCATTGCTCGAAGAAATGACGGCGGGTAATGAGGTGGAGGGCTCGATTTTGCGTATCTTTGGGTTGCATCATGGCCTCGTTATGAATTCGTCCAGGTTGAGCAAGACGCGGGAAGCAGCGACCCAGGACGCCAGCAAGGGCGTATCGTCGCTTCGAGCGGCTTCGCCGATCACCTCGTGAGCTTCTTCGGGATGAGTCTGAAAGTCGTCGAGCATGTATGCTAGGAACTTCTGCAGCCGCACCTCTTCTTCTGGTTCGGGGACTCGGGCTAAACAGCGCTCAAAAACGTACCGAATGCGCTCGGACTGCGTTTGGCCCCCCTGTATAAGAGTAGTCTTCGCAAGCGCCCGGGAAAACTCGGCCTGAGTCTGGTCGTTGAGAAGAGTCAATGCCTGAAGAGGCGTGTTCGAGCGGTTCCGCCGCGTCTCCGTAGACTGCGCGTTGGGAGCATCGAACGTCGTTAAGCCGGGATAAGCTGCGGAGCGCCGGAAGAACGTATACATGCCGCGGCGATAGCGGTTGGGGCCCTTGTCGGTCTTCCACTTACGGTTGACCTGAGTGAACTGTCCCGACCCTTCCGGCTGAGGCGGAAAAACGCTTGGCCCCCCAACGGCAGAGGTCAGCAGGCCAGACGCGGTCAGCGCCGCATCCCGGATGATCTCGGCCTCCAAGCGCAGACGGTTCTGCCGGGCCAGTAGCCGGTTGCCGGGGTCGACTTCCGACAACTCAGGCCGCGCCCCCGATGTCTGCCGGTAAGTCGCCGAGGTGACGATCAGGCGATGCATCGCCTTCATGCTCCAATCGCGGCGCACGAATTCCGAGGCCAACCAGTCTAACAGCTGCGGGTGGCTGGGCGACGTTCCTTGCGAGCCGAAGTCGGCCTCCGTCTCGACGAGTCCCAAACCAAAGTAACGTTGCCACATGCGGTTCACCGTCACCCTCGCCGTCAGCGGATTGTGCGGCGACACCAGCCAGCGCGCCAAATCGAGGCGGTTGACGTTTTCGCCGTGGGGCAGGCCCGGAAGAACTGCAGGGGCGCCGGGATGAACGGTTTCTCCTCTCCTGGTAAAGTCGCCGGATAGGTGGATGAAAGCCTCGCGCGGCTCCGGCAACTCCCGCATGATCAGAGCCGAATCGAGTTTGGGTTCGGCCTCCTGAAGCGCTCGCACCCCGTCCTGGCGTGCTTGCCAGGCGGGGTCCTGCGAGAAGAAGAAGAGGTCCAACACGCGCTTTTGATACAAGTCCCGCCGCTCGGGAGAAATCTTGAGTGACTCCTGGATTTGAGGCGCGATTTCTGCCCGCTCCTCCTTGGGAAGTCCTTGTTCCCAGTTGGTCAGCTTCTTTTCCAGCTCGGTCTCGTAAGCTTCCAGCTCTTTTTCCAGGATCGATCTCTGATGCCGGATCGCCTCCCGGCGTGCGAAATCTTCGGGCTTGCCGAACTCGAGAATCGGGTCCAATTTACGATCGTTTTTTTGCTCGACCGAGACTTCGCCCCCCAGTTCGTCGATGTTGTTGAAGAACGCATAGAGTTGGTAGAAATCCTTCTGTGAGATCGGGTCGAACTTGTGGTCGTGACAGCGGCGCAACCCACCGTCAAGCCCAGGAAAGCCTCACCGGTGGTGTTGACCCGGTCGACAACGGCTTCCACGCGGTATTGCTCGAAGTCAATGCCACCCTCTTCGTTGATCATGGTGTTGCGGTGAAAGCCTGTGGCGACGAGTTGGTCTGGGGTCGGATTCGGGAGGAGGTCACCGGCGAGTTGCTCTGTCACGAAGCGGTCAAACGGCATGTCGTCGTTAAGCGCGTCGATCACCCAATCGCGGTATCTCCACATCGGTCGGGTACTGTCGCTTGAGTAGCCGTTCGAGTCGGCATAGCGAGCGATGTCGAGCCAATGGCGCCCCCAGCGCTCGCCGTAATGAGGTGAATCCAGCAAGCGGTGCACCAGGCGCTCGTAGGCACCGGCCTTGGTGTCAGCCAGGAACTCGGCAATTTCTTGGGGTGTTGGCGGCAGGCCGATCAGATCAAGGCTGACGCGGCGAATGAGCGTCCGTCGCTGGGCTTCGGGTGACGGGCGAATCCGGCTTGCTTCCAGCCGAGCCAGGATGAACCGGTCGATGGGGTTCCGCACCCATTCCTCGTCGTTCACCAGGGGGGGCTCGGCCTGCTTTGCCGGTTGAAACGCCCAATGGGAAGGACCTGCACGTTTGGCTTCTTCACTGGCCTCCACACCCCATGGGGCCCCAGCCTGGACCCATTGGGTCAAAACCGCTACCTCGTGACTCTCCAACGGCCCGGCAGGCGGCATCTTCAACTCTCCCGCTCGACGGACAGCTTGAATCAGAACGCTTTGGCCCGATTCCCCGGGGATGACGTCTGAACCACGACCGCCGCCCAGCAGAGCAGCCTCGCGGGACTCGAGGGAAAGCCCGCTCATCCTGGCTTCGTTGTTATGGCAGCTGAAACAATGCTTCGCGAGCAGCGGGCGGACTTTTTCCTCGAAGAACCGCGCTTCGTCGGGGCTTGATTGAGCATATACGAGATGCGCCGCCACAACCCACAGCACCAGGGGTGTAAGCCGAAGCCTGTTCAATGGGCCTGCCTTTCCCAAAGCCACTGCCTCCATTCCAGTTGACGATAGGCGGAAGGTCTTAGTTGCGCTGGTCGAAAGCTGTCGTGAAAAACCTCCGCCTCACACGAGAATGATTTTGACAATTTTCATATCAGATCAAAACTGCTCGATGAGGCGATTTGGAATCAGGATTTCCACTTTTCTTCAGCGACATCCGCAAGTAGGAGGTTGACCGGGAAGGCGACACACCGGTACCCCGCGATTTTCTGGCTGCCAACACGCTCTTCTACGGCCTGCTGTTCATAGGCATCCTAACTGGTTCAACCTGCTGAGCCCCGCCTATACCGCGGTGGGGCCGGATGCCGTATCGGTAGCGTGGACATTGATTGACACCGCCCTGCCGCTGCGTTGGCGTACGAAAGATTATGGTGAGATGGCCAGGAATCGAGGTTTCACTCCAATGCCACCAACGCTCCTTTCCACTTCTCCGGCGCCTGGATCAATCGTCAGCAGGGTCTTCGTCTGAGGACTGATACCATAGAGATACCTGCCGTCAGCACTCAACACCAGATCGCTACAGGGGGCCGAGACCCTGATAATCGCCTCACGGGTCCAGGAATCTCTGGTGTCAAAGATGTGAATCTCATCGGCTGTGAGCGTCGTGTGTACAAGCTTCTTCGAGGCACAGCTAACAAATACTTTGGCTCCATTGGGGGAACGGCGTGTAACTCCGATCTGAAGTACTCTGTACGAGGAACGCAATGGAGGAGCTAGCGTTGGATTAATCCGAAAAGGACGTATCTCGATCTCTGCCTCATAGATCTCTCCGTTGTTCATAATCAGTCCGAGTTTCCGAGCATCGGCTGAAGGACAGATCTGCGCCAGGGGTCTTGGCAATACCCTCCGGCGCGTCCTGACTGCGGAGAGGCCTATAGGCACCTTCACGGACTGAGATTGCTGCACAGCACCATCGGCAGCCAGGTTGATCAAACGGGCCCCACTGGGGGCGCACTTCACAACCAACTGCCATCTCCCGGAGACCGGAATGATTTGGGGAAAGCCACAATCAGGCAACCAAGCCTCTTCAGGTAAGAACTCTTTCCTCATTGTGTCAAAGGTTTGTATTGATTCCTCGTCTACACCCGGCTCAATCGGGCGAGTCCTGGCCACATAGACATAACGGCCATCGGGGGACACGGCTAATCCTCCCGGAGCGGGCAACGTGTAAGTGAGTCTATTGGAAAGCTTGACTTGCTGAAGCAGATCCCCAGATGCCGTATCGATTACCCAGAGCTCATCGGAGAACACACCCGACCCGGCCGGACCGGGCTGTCCCGACGAAACATAGAGGCGGGTCCCATCGGGAGACAGAGCAAAGAAAGGAGCATAGCCAGCTTCCAGTTTTCCTTTGACCCCCTCTCTGGGATCTACCAGCCACACCACGGACTTCCCACCTCCAACACGTGGATCCAGAACATACAGCCACCCCGATTTTGGCTCAGACCAGCCGTTAGAGAGTTTAGCCGATGCTGCGACGTACGTTGTCATAGAAGCAACAGCTACAAACAAAAGGTAGAGAACGGCTGAGCCAAGCAGGACACTGACCTGCCGTCTTCGATGGGGTCCGTTCCCATGACCTCCACAGGTCGTCCTTCCATTTGATATCGTGGTAGGAATAGACATTGATCGCATGTTCTTCATCTTGCATCTCCTAAAGACTGAGAAACAGCTTAGTGTGATCCACCAGAGGGTTCACTCAGATCGGCGGCCACTCAGGGACCAGCATCGTCACCCCACAAAAGGCAAGTGCGATTCCATTGCCAACATTCACCCAAGGTCGCCAATTCCCCTCCACGAGAGCCCACGCGTGCTCCTTGGATTTAAGTGTAAGCCATATCCAGATCAAGGGTGCTGCTCGCCCCAGGCCAAAAGAGACAAGACAGCAAGCACCGAGAAGTGCGCTTTGGCTCAGCGCAACCCAAAGCAGGACAACGTAAAATGTTCTTACTGGTACTCTGGTTGCAACTCCCGCTCCAAGTCCCAAGCCGTAGAGGAAAGCGGCGACTTCTGCAGAGAATCTGCCTCTCCAGCTTGACGGCACTTGGCGTTTGAACTGTGGTGCCGGTATGTCAGCAAGACCCAATTCGTGGACGGAGTAGAGCAAACCAACCATGCCCGTGACCCGCAGTATTACGGACGTTTCGATCGAGAATGAACTAAGAGCCACGGATCCCAGAAAGCCCAGGAAGGAGCCAAAGGCGGCCCCTCCACAAAGGTAACCTAGAGTATGTACACCTAAAAGCTTTACCGCTTTTCCGACGGTTTCCCCATACACGATGGGGATGATGGTTCCAACCATCGACAATCCTCACGGCGAACTCAGCGCTGAAATTCCAGCCAGAAAGGCTAAGCAGGAGATGACAATGGTTCCGTCAGAGTAGCCAGCCTTGGGTCCGATGAGAAGCCCAACGATTATGGCGAGGCCCAGGCTGAGCCATCTCTGATTTTTTGACATTATGTGTTTTTTGTTCATGGTGACTGTTTTCGAGGAATCAGTTTTTCTTGCGTCTATCAACACCGAGAACCTGTAACTACGATCGTGCACCTGTAGTCTTTACCATAGCACCATGCCTTCGGTTGATACCTTGGACAGCAGTAGGTGCAGTTCTCGCAGCCCTCACAGTTAGTTTGACCACTAGTTTCACAACAGTCATAGTATTTGATCTCATAGGAATTACCATCAGGAGCATCGCAGCACAAACACCACATTCCTTCTCGCGAAGTACAAGTGGGACACCTGTACTTTGACCCATTATTGCACCCGCTGTTGTTGCAGCAGACATTTCCGCAGATACCACAAAGTTGCCAGTCCCCGCAGCCCGGTTCGACACCAAAGCTGCAGATCCCCTCCGCATCCCTGACAATCCTGTCTATCGGAAGGAGTGGCAACAAGGTGACTCCAGCCACCTTGAGAGCCAAGGATCCTGCCTGAGCAAGGAATCCTTTCCTTGATGTCCGTTCAGCAAGTTTCTTTGCCAAAAAGCCAAATACGCGATCAACTCCATTGTCAGATTTCGTCGGCTGCACGGCTACCTCCTTGAATTTGACTCATTTCTTTTTCTAGAGCCTCGAAACCGCAGACTCTGCGGTGCCGCCCGTGTCGAATGTACTGTCCATCACAGGACGGTCTGACTCCATGGCGTTGACCAGGCTTTCTACATGAAGGATGTTATTAACGACGCCTTTCGAACGAACCACACCCTCCTTATCTACGGTCAGCCCAAATGGTGAGCTTGTGACGTGATACCGAACGGCGATCTCATGGGAAACGACATAGGGGATTTCGTCCAAACCATGCTCTTTGACAAAGGAGCGATTTTTGCCCTCGTGATCATCTGTACTGATCAAGACGGTATCTATGTTGCTACGTTCCCTAAGAATGAACGTCTTTAGGCCAGGCATCAGTTCGCGGCATGCGTTGCACTTGGGTCGTATAAATAGTAATAAGGTTGGCTTGTTTGTTTTACCGCCGAGCTTAATTCTTCGACCCCTAGCGTCATACTCTTCCACTTCAATGGCACGGTCCCCTATCTCAGGACCGAGGTCAATGGTGTGGGCTCCAGCAGGTCCCAACCGAATGTGAAGCTGTCCAACTTGACGAATGGTGAACACGCAAACAACGGTTAGGATCAGTACAAGAGCCCACAAAAGTAGATGGGAAGCAATCCATATACTACTCACGCGGTCTCCTTTCACCCTCTCGGTTTGAAGTACCCAGTCCCCAGGTAAGTTTTGATGCCTGTACTTTCGGGTCAGGACTAATTTTCCACAACGCCTTCAAACTCAGGTAGGTCCACCATATTGCCCCTATACCAAGGCTCATCAATCTCATTGGCATCGCATCGAGGAAGGTACTTCCCTGCCTGACGGCGACGTCGCCTACCAAAGGGGCGACTACCAGCACAAGAAAGATCATATTTCTTAAAACCTGGCCCCAGCTGATGTGCTCATCCGTCTGAAATCCAAAACAGCCACACGATATATCCACCCGACCACGCAGTAAGTTGACCGACAGTGCAGATGCGAAGACCACCAAAAGGACTGCGGCACCTATCTCAGTCCAAGGTGAAACAAGACCTAACCACAGTAGGGTGCCAATTACAAGCTCAGCAGGTGGCAAGATTCTTGCTACAACTCTGGCAGGTCCTTGCCCTTTGGGAAGCAGATCGTAGGCCCTCAACTGTTTCTACAAAACCTGAGTAAGCCACGAGCTTTGAGGTGCCAGCAACAATCAAGACTAACCCTACTATGCATTGACCAAGCAGAAGGAACTGGTTGGTTAGATGACAGTGTTCCATCGCAAAATAGTCCTTTGGAATTGCTTCGTTTCGGCAGTTTAATCGAACTAGCCGATCTCTTCAAGCAAGTCGCACGTTGCAGTAAGACCCTGGAGCTTTAGCCCATCCAAAGCTGCCTTTTGCAAGTGACGCATTGGGTCAGTTCCCCCCTGTGGGTCACCTTTGCGAAGTTTGAATTTCTTCTCGATGTATCCGCGGCTCTTGCAACCCCCGCAAAGAATCCAGCCTTGATTGTCCCGGTGCTCCATGAGTTCGACAATATTCGCCGGTTTAGTCACCTTGCCACAATTGGTGCATTCGATGAACCATGTCATAGCTGCTTCGGCTCTTGCAGGGTCACAGTATACACCCGCGCTGCCCCGAATATGCCGTCCTTTCGCGCTGAACCCTGGTACATCATCGCCGCCGGTAGCTCCCGGGCTGTCCGTGCGCTCGCAGACGTTGATTGAGCGGGCTGAACGATGCTTCAGCCTGCACTGCTCCCTGCGGGGATCCTTTGAGAGTCAAAGCTGTTGATCCTCATTCAGGCAATGCTACCTGCTCGGTAACTGACGCTTGCGCAGGTATGAATGGAATCGAGCCACGAGCGCCTGGCGATAGCGAGCTTGATCAGGCCACTTGCCGCCTGTTCTTGACGCCCCAATGGAGGGCTGCAATCCCGCCGGTGAGATTCTGATAGGAGACTTGAGCGAAGCCCGACTCCGACATCAATTGGGAGAGTCGGGTTTGATCGGGAAACTCGGTCACCGAGTCTCGGAGGTATCGATAGGCGTGGCCGTGCCTGGAAATGCCTTTGCCGACCCTGGGCAGAATCCTCAGAAAGTAAAACTGAAAGACCCTGTTGAAGACGGGATGGGTCGGCCGTGAGAATTCCAGGATAACGATGCGGCCCTGAGGTTTCAGAACCCGACACATCTCTACCAGCCCTTCGGTCCAGCTTTCCAGATTGCGCAATCCGAAAGCCACGGCCAACCCATCAAAGGTGTTGGCCCGAAACGGCAACTGCAGCGCATCGGCTTCCAGTAGCTGAATACGACTTTCGAGCCGCCTTCTGGCCACTTTCTCCAGACCCAGCTTCAGCATGGGGTGGCTGAAGTCCGAGCCCAGGATTCGAGCGCAACCGCGCTTCACCATTTCCAAGGTCAGGTCGCCCGTACCACAGCAAAGGTCAAGGCACAGAGCTTGGCGGTTGCCCAGTTGGTCGGCGAGCAACGAGGCCGCTTGGCGTCGCCAGCTCCGATCCACGTTGAGAGACAGCAAGTGATTCAAGAGATCGTAGCGATGGGCGATCGAGGAGAACATCTCACGGATTTGACTGGCCTGCGAACTCAACATGGGCTTTAGGTGGAATGACGCAAGTATTCACGAACAACGCTTTCCACGAGTTGAGGCGGCGTATCCTCGACAATCTCCACCTCACCAATGCGGTGGGGGAGTACGAATCTGAGGCGGTGGTCGATGAACTTCTTGTCGGAACGCATATGGTGGTCGATTGACTTCCAGGTGAGGCTCCCCAGAGGGGGAAGCGGGGAGAGTTGGCCGATGTCTCTTTGAATGGTTGCTGCCTCCGCCTGATGGATTTTACCCAGATGGAGAGCGATGCGAGTGGCCAGGATCATGCCGTGGCCAATAGCCTGTCCGTGCGTGAACCGTTGGTAGCGGGTTGCTGCCTCGATGGCGTGACCCAGCGTGTGGCCAAAATTCAACACCATGCGGAAACTACTTTCGCGTTCGTCTCCAGAGACGATAGAGGCCTTGATTTGCACACAGCGGACAATCATCTTCTCCAGGCCGGCTTTGTTCTTCCGCGGAAATTCCCGATGCTGTCGGACCACCAGGTCGTAAAGCTCCCGGTCACGAATAATGCCATATTTGAGCGCCTCGTAGAGTCCGGAGTCCAACTCTTCCCTGGGCAAGGTAAGAAGCAGTTCTGGATCGATGAGGACAGCCCGTGGCTGATAAAAAGCGCCGACGAGGTTTTTCCCCGTGCTGAGATTGACCCCGGTCTTGCCTCCGATGGCGCTGTCTATTTGGGCCAGCAGAGTCGTGGGGACCTGGATGTAGGGTAATCCTCTCAGGTAACTGGCGGCAGCGAATCCAACCATGTCCCCGACCACGCCGCCCCCTAGCGCAATCAAAGGGGTTTTGCGGGTGACACCCAGCCGCGCCAGCTTCTTATAGATAGATTCCAGAGTAGACAACGTCTTGTAGCGTTCCCCTTCCGGAATCGTGATGGTCTCGTGCTCCAACCCCGCCTTGGTTATCGACTGAAACAGCCCTGTTCCGTGGAGGTCCAGTATGCGCCGGCTTGAAATGACCACCACCCTCGGCGAGGATTGCCGAGGTCGAAGAAGAGTGCCCGCTCTTCTCAAGAGGCCGTTTTCGATTTGTATCTGATAGCCTCTTTCAGGCAGATTCAGGGACACGATCTTCATGATGAATTTCCTGACAGGGAATTTTCGAGCCTTCCAACCAGGCTATCGAACCACAGGCTTGAGGCTTTCGATAGCGTTGGAACCCAATCGGGCGCTCCCTCTGAGAGGAAGGTTATGACGGTGGGGGGCTCGCGCCGGCAGGGCCGCGACACAATCTGGCAGGTTCAAGAGAGCCCCTCAGCACTCGTCGACTCCCAGGGGCATCAGTGTAAGGATTGTCGATCTCTCGATCGGATTGCCAAGGCCGCCGGACCCTAACTTCCAGCTCAGGAAAAAGTGCCCGGAGGCCGCTGAGTTGGCGAGCGGCTCAGGGAGTCGTTTTTCTGGAGACCTCCCACTCGAGGAACCGCCTGAGATCGCCTCGGATCGAGTTGAGAACCAGGGCGATCATAGCAGCGTCGTCAACGAATCCTATGCCCGGGATCATATCCGGGGAAATGTCGACCGGGTTCAGAAAGTAGATGATCGCTGCCAGAGCCAGGATGAGCGACTTCCAGGGAAGCCTCTTATACTCACCCCTGGACCAGGCGCGAATAAGTCGGCAAAGCGTTAACAGATCGTCCCAAATCTTTTGTAGCCAGCCTCTGTTTCGATAGGCTTTGGTCAGGACGTCTTCCACCAGACGACCCGTTCGTGCCCGGTCGCACGCATATTTCCTGGCTTCATCTTTGGCAGATCGAAAGCTGATTCGATCACCCATCCTTTCTCCGATTCCGGGCTCTGGCCACGATCGTATGCTACAATTTCAGCCGAAACCTCTGAAGTCCTCAGGCCCGCAACATTATTCTACCACCGGGTGTCGTGGCTTTCCTAAATCGTGGTCGAAAAGCACTGACTGATTCATCCCACCGTCGCCGGCGCGAGCGCATGGTGGAAAAACAGATCCGAAGGCGAGGCGTCTCCAACGATTCAGTTCTCCAGGCCATGCGCGAAGTGCCTCGTCATCTCTTCGTGCCCCGCTCTCACTTGGACCAGGCCTATGACGACCGTCCCCTGCCGATTGGAAGTGATCAGACCATTTCCCAACCTTATATTGTGGCGCTGATGACCGAGTTGGCCCAAGTGGGTCGACATTCGGTTGTCCTGGAGATAGGCGCCGGCTCGGGTTACCAGGCCGCTGTGCTCTCACTCTTGGCCGGGCAGGTTTTTGCCCTGGAGCACATCGCTTCTTTGGCGACTGCCGCCAGAAGCCGACTGCAGGAGCTCCATTTTCAAAACGTGGAAGTCGGCATCGGGGATGGTTATCTGGGATGGCCCGAGCACCAGCCTTTTGACGCAATCTTGGCTACAGCGGCTATCGATCATGTCCCTCAGGCCCTGCTGGATCAGGTGAAGCCCGAAGGCAGAATTGTCATCCCACTGGACCGGGCAGGCGACTCCCAGATGCTTGTCGTGGTTCAAAAGAATCCGGCCGGAGACAGCATTCAGCGTGAGGTGATTCCCGTTCGCTTCGTTCCTTTCGTGGGGCCGAGAAAGTCACTGGATTAGGTCCCTGGCGAAAGCGTTCCGACAACGAAGGGGGTTGATCTTGTCACAAGTCGGGACCGTTCCTTTTGCCGAGCCCAGTGGCATCCGTTTCTTCTGGCGGTAAAAGATAGCCCGCCGGACTCTCGACTTCTCCTGGTGGCCGACACTCTATGATCTCATAGATGGCGGATAAATCAGAGTTTCCTTAGGCAGTGTTGACATTTGCATTTTATTGCCGATATGCAAGCTCATTTCATGTTATTCCAAATGTAGAGAAGTCTCTATGACCTTGAGTCGTGTAAGAAGAACAATGGCAGTCACGTCACTCATGTCTGTGTTGCTCATGACTATAATCCTCCATCAGTTGATTTCTGGTGCGCTCCACCAAGCGAGAAAACTAAAGTGTGATACCAGCCCCGGGCCAGTTTCCGCGCCTATCCCTAAGCCTGCTTGTGGCTTGGACCTGTCTGCGTGCAACGGCAGGCAGGAACGTCCGAGCCACATGGGGGAGGCTACTGCTGAGCCGGCACGTAGGCGCCATCGCCGCTGCGTTGTCCGGGAGCGGCTCCATCGTGGATCACCCCGTAGGCCAGGAAGGGATGGTTGCCGGAGATCTTTCGGATCTGAACGTAGCCCCGGGTGGTTCCGGGGGCGTAGTTGGCCAGCAGGCTGCTGAACTGGCGCCAGCCCCGGGCCGCGACTGTGATGCCGGTAATGGTGTTGACCAAGGCGCCGCTGTCGCCGTCGTAGATGTCGAGGCTGAAGACGCTGTGGCTGTCATCCACTTCTCCGGTGTTGACCAGCCCCAGGTTGCTTCGGGTCTCCTCATGCTGCTGGAGGCCGTAGATCCAGGCATCGTCGGTGAAGGCCGCGCCCTAGGGCGCGGCCTTGTAGAACACCCCGTATTGGCCCCCGCCTCCCGGCGAACCCGTCCGGGCTCCCGTCACCAGGCCGCTCAGGTCCCCCTCAGCCGCGGTGGCGAACACCGCCCCGGCGAAGGTCTGGCCGGCCGGACCAATGCCAGCCACTCCCTGCTGGCGCAAGGCGTTGACCATATGGGGAATCACTCGTTGTTCTCCGGCTTCGAGCGTCAGGCTGAAGACCGCCGTGTGGTCCTCGGCCTCGACGGCCTCAGCCACAAAACTGAAATCCACCCTCCTGGCCGCCTCCGAGAAGTTGGTCACCGTCAACTCACTGTGCAAGGCTCCCGTTTCGACCATCACCGGCAGGGTCTGTCCCCGGGTCCCTGCCAGGGAGCTTTCGGGGACCGGAAAGACGAAGGACCCGTCCGAGTTGAAATTGTCGTTGATGACCCCGTAGCCATAGTAAGGCGCCGTCCCCCTCACCCGCTCCACCTTCACATACCCGTTCTCGAAGCCGGCTGTCTCCAGGATTTCCGAGTACTGGTGGAAGCCTCCCGGAGCCAGGGCGACCTCCGGCAACGTCAGGCTCCCCGGCGACGCCGGGTCCCCGGAGAAGACGGTGACTCTCAGGGTGATATTCCCCTCACCGGCCTCCCCGGCATTCTGAACAGCCACGTTGGAGCGGTCCACAGCGTTCTGACGCAGGCCAGCCAGCCAGGGCCGGGCCGCTGAGCAGGCTCTCGGCCCTCAACCCCAGGTAGGCCAGACCGGCTCGTCCTTCCTCCACCGGCGTGCCGACTCTCACCGTCACGGCGGCATCGGCAGCCGATGAGAGGTCGGAGAACTCCACCCCCAGGGTCCCTCCGGCGGCGCCGTCCCCGATCGGCGCTCCCAGGGAAGTCAGCCAGGTGATGGCGTCGGGAATCACCCGTTGCTGGCCGGCTCCCAGGGAATCCTCTGCCGTTCCCGAACCGGAGCCGATGGCCGCCGTGTAGGTGTAGTGGATGGTTGCCTCCCGGCTGCCCCGGTTGGTGAGAGTCAACTCGGACGTGAAGAAGGCCCCCGCCGTCCGACCCTTGGACTTCAGCACGATGGGCGCGAACAACCGGGTGCGGATGCCGCTGGTCAGGGTGAAGGGGTCGGCGCTGACGGCTGTCCCGCCCGAGGTGACCACGCTGATGGGGCCGCTGGCAGCACCCATGGGCACGGTGGCCTGGAGGCTGGTCTCGGACACCACCTCGAACCGAGGGGCGCTGACTCCGTTGAATTCCACAGCCGTAGCCCCCAGGAAATGGGTTCCGGTGAGGGTGACCTCGGTCCCCGCCGGCCCCCGCATGGGCGTGAAACCGGTCACGGTCGGCACAGCGCTCACCGTTGCGGTGAAGGACTGGGTGGCGAACAGGCCTCCGGGGTCGGTGGCCGTCACCGTGATCCCGGCGCTGCCGACCGGTACCGGGGTGAGGGTCAGCCTGCTGCCGGATATCGTAACCGTGGCTACCCCGGTGTCATCCGACCTGGCCGTGTAGGTGAGGGTGTCGTTGTCGGCGTCGCTGAAGTGGCCCGATACCTCCACCGTTACCGCCACACCCCCCACCGTCAGACTCTGGGCCGCAAGGGTTCCCACTTTCTGGGGTGGTTCGTCGTCGGTCACATGGATGGTCACCGAGTTCGGGGCAGAGGAGGCGCCCGATGGGTCGGTGACGACCAGGCTGAAGGTCAGGGAATAGCTGGCCGTTCGATCCGGCGCGGTGAAGGGGGTCCGGCAGGCGTTGGCGTCGTTGAGCGTAATGCCCTGCCCTTGTGGCTGTATCCAGGCGCAGGTCAGCGTTTCGCTTTCGGGGTCCGTGCCCAAACCGGACAGGGTTATGGTGTCTCCCTCGCTCACATCCTGGTCGGCTCCGGCGTTTGCCCTGGGCGGGTTGTTGGACGCCGTGGTGGCGCTGACCTCGGAGGACCATGCCCCTGACCGACGGAGTTGACCGCCGCCAGCCGGTAGGTGTAGGTGGTGTTGGGGGATAGGCCGGTGTCCTGATAGTCGGTGGCCGAGGCTCCCGGAGTGGCGATCTGGGCAAAGCTGCCCCCGCCGGTCTTGCGGATGCGGCTGTTGCCGGTATCGGCGATGTAGAGGTTGCCCGAGCCGTCCAGCGCCACGCCATTGGGAGAGTCCAGTGGCGCCGTGACCGCCGTCCCAATGCCGCCGCGACCGGCGATGGTGTCGATGGTCCACTGGGTTTGCGCCAGACAGGGCGGTAGAACCGTCACCGCCAGCAGCATGCCGTTCATGCAGAGATGGAGTAGGAAGGAGAGGGGTTGTCTCATGGGTCTTTGCTTTTCCGAGACCTCTGCCTGACTCAGGGATCGGACCATCGAACACGCTATGGAGGATGAACTCCATTGGAAACCTCCTCCCTGAAGCGTTTCGTTTGGGTCGAACCGAGTTGTGCAGCGGTCTCTTTCCGTCATTCAGATGAAGATAGCGTGGGAAGTTTGCACCTCCTTGGCGATCGGTTCACTCAAGAGTTCGAGGGGCGGCCACATCATGACCAGCCGCCTTGTGTGTTTCGGATTGTCGTCCGTAGCCCCTTCAATCCCTTCCACCCTTGGCGCACCCCGGGGAAGGGGCCGGGGAGCGGCGGCGCTCGGGAAGCGATAGCCGCGACCAGTTTCCAGCCTCTGACACAATTGGGATGGATGGCGCCCCTGTTGGGGACAATCAGGGGAAATAGGCCCATCAACGAATCCCAACCTATGGCCGATGGCCGGGTTCAGGGTGTGAACAGGGAGGTCGTCCGGTTCCGTTTGGAGGGGTGGGTCGGCTTCTCCGGCCGTCGGGGGTCATCGACGGCCGGCCCTGGTGCGGCAGCGACTCGATCAGGCTGAGTGCCGGGTGCCTTATTAAGCGGTCATCCCAAAACATATCCCGTGTCAATGGATTTATTTCAGGCGTTCCCCCTGTTTTGGAGGGTGAGCGGGTGGCCCTGGCGGGGTCCCCCATCCTCAGCGGCGGAGCCGCCTCAGCCTCCAGCCGTGGACCTCAGCCCACGGTCAGGAGGCGTGTGAGCCTCTCAGGCTCACACCACCCAGCCGCGAAGCGGCGGCAGCCATGACCCCTGATGCTCGGTCTCGAACAGGTATCGACGATCGAACTCAATGGGGTGTCGTTTCAAGAACTCGACCTATTCCTCCTCAAACGTCCTCGTCCGATGATGTTCCCGCTGATTCCGGATGTAACGGCGAACCGACTCCCTCTATGAATCGCTGACGGTGAAAGCCCCGTATCCCTTCCGCCACTGGAAACGATGCTTCGTCTCAGGGAGCTCATTTCCCCCCTTGGGCTCCCCTCCTGAGAGGAGCGCAGACCTGCTGAAAGCAGGGCAGGGGGTGGTCCTTGGCCTTGACGTCCCGAACGACGTCGGAAACGGGGTTCGCCGGTGAGAGATTCATCAACAAATGCAGGGGGCTTCCATTCCCTCCTGAGAGGAGTGCAGGGGGTGGGTGCTTTCCCGCCAATCTCGATCCGGTGTCCCGTCCGGGGTTGGCAGGATGCCTCCCATCGATTCATAGAGCCGTTGGCAGCAGTTCCTCTTGCATCGATTGGCGGCGATATTTCGTGCTGAACACGACTTGGCAAGTGAGTGGGGTGCAGGCGCCCACGGGGAGTTCCTCAATGGCTGATGCCGCTACACGCGGCTGGGGGTGTTTTGATCCGGCCACCGTGGGCTGGCGTCCACGGCTACATGCTGCCGCCGCATTCGCGGCTGGAACGTTGGGTCGACACGCCCACCATGGGCTGAGGCCCACGGCTCGAGGTTGAGGCAGCTGGGTTGCTTCTGTGGAGAGGCACAGGCAGGCATTTCGTCGGCGTTCTGATCCGGCTGCGCTGAAATGTCAACACTGCCTGGCAACTCATCTAATATAGATGAATTCCTTTACATTGAGAAGTGCGTGGCTCAGTTCCTCCCAAGCTGAGGGGCCATGGGTCTGATTGCCCTGCAGGCGAGCCATTTGGTCAAACGATCTCAGACAAGCATCCAGTTCAGCCGGTGTAGGTAGCCGACCAAACGCAGCCAGATACATCTGTTGGATACGCAGGGTCGACGGTTGATGGGTCGTTGTCTCGTCCAGGCGTCGCGCCCACGCCCTGGCTTGTTCGTAGAGAAACGGGTGATTCATCAGAGCCAGAGACTGTGCCGGGACGTTGGAGACGTTCCGCCGCCCAACTGTAGCAAAGGGCTTGGGGGCATCGAACGTCAAGAGCAGGGAAGACAAGAAGTTGCGCCGGGCAGCGATGTAGACACTCCGTCGACCGTCGCCGTCCAAGGGTCCCAACTTCTTGGGAGCTCCTCGGAACAAGACCACATCGTCTTTATGAACCGGCACGGGCGCCCCTGACATTTGCAGATTGAGGCGGCCCGAAATCGCCAAAACGGCATCTCGGATTGCTTCTCCCTCCAGCCGCCGAACATTCATGCGGTGTAATAGCCGGTTCTCTGCATCACGCTCATCGGCCAATGGATCAGAAGGCTTGCTTGACATTCGATAGGCTTGCGAAAGGACAATCCTCCGAATCAATAGCTTGAGGGATCCCTTGGCTTCTCGGACGAACCAATTGGAGAGGTGGTCCAGCAGTTCCGGATGGCTGGGGCGTTCCCCCAGCCATCCAAAATTATCCACCGAGGCTACAATTCCGCGGCCAAAGAGGTGGTGCCAAATCCGGTTCACCATCACTCGGGCGATCAACGGATTGGAGGGGTCAGTCAGGGCTTTAGCCAGTTCCAGACGGCCGCTGCCCCCGTTGGCAGGAATCGGTTCAGGTCCGGCAATGGCTTCCAGGAAACGCCGCGGGATCATGCGGCCCGGCTGACGATGTTGTCCTCGTAAAAGAAGGTGCTCGTCGACTCCATTGCCATCGAGAAGTGCGGGCGCCGTCCGGGACTCTGCTTGAATCCTGCCCAGAATTTCCTTTTGCTTGACGAAGAATGGGTTAAGAGCCTGGAATCGCTTTCCGTCTTCGGACTGTGCGCCCAAGCTGATCTGCGGATGCCGAACTAACCAATCGGCCAGCCTGGCATAATCTGGCGCCTGTGCAGATCCGGTGATGCCGTCGGCACTCAAGCGCTCCGAGGCTTCTTGAAATATTGCTTGATAGGTTCGAGCCAGGGAAGACAGCGAGTGGCTGGACTCCAGTCCTTTGAGCAGGAGGCCATTGGGGTGAGCATAGGGACCTGGCTTGCGTTCCGCCTCAATGACCATGACAATCTCCAGGTCATCCGCACCTTCGGGACTGAATTCCAAGTGGACCCGATGTCCGCGGTAATCCTTGAGATTGTGCTCGATCCACCGCAGTTCAGGAACGTCTTTCCAGCGCTGAGCAAATTCCTCATAAAGAGGTCCCTCCTGCAACGTATAGGAATCGACAGTGGCGTAAACTCGTCCCGTTCCCTTGGTCAGATAGTAGAGCTTGCCTGTCTGCAGGGTAAAGGTTGGGGTACGAAGAGAACGGCCGGACCGCACCCAGTTCTTCAGGCGCTCAGGATCACGTTCGGTTCCCGGCACCAGCTTCAAAATGTCCCAGACGGGGTCCTTGTGGGCGCCGGCGTTGTGGAAGACGCGAGCAATTGGGCGAGTTGGTTCCACCCCCAACCGCACGTCTCCAGCCCTTTTGGGAGCGTCTCCGAAACCGGGTCCGTCAACCCTCCAATCACGTGGGTCCGGCCTTGCGTAATCAAGGATTACCCGTGCGCCGGATTCTTGAAGAATGGCGTCTAGGCTGGGGGACTTTCGCCAATGATCGATCACCCTCTCTAGGAGTGCCGAAACGCGCTTGGGATGGTTGGCATTCGGATCTTGAACGACCTGTGCAAACGGATAAAGCGGGTCCGTTTCGTCACCGGCTGCCTCCTTGACGGCTGCCACCCAATTCTTCAAGAGGTGTACATCCAGGTTCCTTGGCCAAGCCACGGATTCAACCAGCGACCCGCCATCGTCAAAGGCGCACCCGGTTTCTTGTTCTGCTTCGATCACCTTGCGAACCGACATCAGGTATCTGGCCATTTGTTGCAAGAGCGGCTTCTGGGCAACTCCCACGGCCTTGAGAATTGAAGGGCGATACCTTCCTCTGAGGGCCTTCAACTCCCGAGCCACCCGCCGGTTTTGCTCCATCGACTGAAAACGAACTTGTCGATAGCCGGAACTCAGCAGAAACCCGAACAGGGCATAGTAATCCCGCTGCGAAATAGCATCGAACTTATGGTCATGGCAACGGGAGCAGGATACGGTCAATCCAAGAAAGGTCTTGCTCAACACGTCGATTCGATTGTCAAGGCGTTCGATTTCGTCCTCGCGCAGATCGACAGGCGAATCCTCCTCCTCACCGAAGAAAGGCCAACCAGTGGCAACGACCGATTCATTGGCGCCTGTGGCAGGGTCGACACGGGGAGTCGGCAGCAGGTCGCCCGCAATGTGTTCCAGCACCAGTTGTCGGTAGGGAATATCCGAATTGAAAGCCCGAATCAGGTAATCGCGATACTGGTAGGCGTTGGCAATGAGAAAGTCCGTTTCATGACCACGCGACTCGGCATAGTGCACTAAGTCCATCCAATGCCGGGCCCAGCGCTCACCAAATCGCGGCGAAGCCAGGAGTCGATTCACCACCCGGTCGTAGGCGTCGGGCCTTGCATCGGTGACGAACCGTTCGATCTCTTCCGGCGTGGGAGGCAGACCCGTTAAGGCGAAGGAGACACGGCGCATCCACGTCCGACGGTCGGCAGGTGTTGCTGGACGAAGACCCTTTTCCTCAAGTTCAGCTAGCAGAAACCGGTCAATGGGATCCTGGGACCAACGGGTGTCGCGCGTGTCGGGCACAGGTTCCTGTTGGGGCGCCTTCCAGATCCAGGGAGATCGCTGCATACGCCCTGTGAGATCAAAGGCCCCAGGAGTGGATCGAGGGATTGCGGGATCGTCAGACTCAGGCCAGGGCGCACCCACTTCAATCCAGGTCCGGATATCCGCGATGACTGAGTCCGGAAGCCGGCCCGGTGGCGGCATCTTCAGGTCCGGGCTTTTGTATGTGATGGCCTGATAGAGTCGGCTTTTCAGCGGCTGGCCAGGCGCCAGCGCCGGCCCGGACCTACCGCCTTGAAATATGGAGGCAGAGTTGTCCAGACGAAGCCGCGACTCCTGTCTGTCCGGCCCATGGCATGAATAACAGTGAGCTACCAGAACCGGGCGGATTTTTTTCTCGAAGAATTCCGTTTCTGCCTCTTTCCGCTCAGCTCTCCAAGCCGGGGGTGAGAGTATCAGAAGCAGCAAAGCCAAGCAGAATCGGATCACGGAAACTCCTCCGCCCAGCAGATCTGATGAATGTCGCCGGGAATGCAAGTGCCCTATGTTAGACAGGCCGGGCAAAAACAGTCCAATGAAAAAGCTCGCAGACCTCAGGACGTCTCCTCGAGCGATCTGCTATCCTTCTCGAAAGATCCATCTGTTCTCTTGCACGTCTACCGTTCCTTTGAGGATGTTATCCTTGCTGTAAACCGAAAGTCTCAAGTCTTGCGAATTACAGCAGGTCGGTTTTCGGACTGGGTCAGATCGATCCAGCGCCGTTCGGCATGAGAAAGTTCGCAGGCGTGGATGACTCGCTGCGCGGCCAAGCCGTCGGAGATGTGAGGGAGATGAGGGACGCCCTCATGCAGTCTGTCCCCCCTGCGAACAGCGGACACGAAGTCGGCGATCAGTCGATTCCAGGTATGCTGTCCGGAAAGGACCCCGGCGGGTTGTCTGTCTGAGTCAGTGACTTCCAGAAGAACAGGATCGCTATCCCGGGTGCGTTGCCTGACCACATGCAGTTCGTTGCCCAGGGTCATCCTGTTTTCGTTGTCTTTACCCGGGTGCACGGTGACCCATTCGCTGGTCAGTGTCAACGTGCCTTCCTCCCCACAGATGGTGATTCGTCGCTCCGGCTCTCCAGGAGAAATCGTTATGTGAAAAGTTTCCTGAAGCCTGATCGGACATCTCCGCCAGCACCGAAGCGAAGGTCTCAGGCCATCTCGGCCGGCCAGGCTGGCAGCTTGAGTGGATCGAGGGATCCGACCTCAAAGAGCAAACCAGGCGCCTGAATTGCCAGCCGGTGAGATGGCTGGCCCGATCAAACTCGTGACTCCCTGCCTCCTGAAGTGATCCGCTCCCTGCGGTCCAGGGCTTCAGTCCGGGACTGAAGCACAATCGCCAAGCGATCTGGATGTCGAGCGGTTTTCCGATCTGGCCTTCTCGGAGGGCATGCCACATCGTCCGGCAGCCTGGGGAGTAGCGCCAGTTGAAGCAAATGGCGGTCACCGTGTCCGCCTGTCCGGCAGCCGCTGCCATCGACTCGGCTTCCGGCAAGCCCAGCGAGAGCGGTTTCTCCACCAGAACGTGGCGTTTTTTGGCCAGAGCACGGGTAAAGGGTTCCAGACGGATGATGGGGTCGGTCGCGATGCTGACCATGTCGACTTGGCTGCTTTCGACCAAGTGACGCCAGTCATCGAATATTTCTATTCCTGGGGACTTCAGAGTAGAAGCTAACTTCTCTGCCTTCGAGCGTGTGCGATTCCAGAGCGCGGTAACACTGACGTTTGGGAGGAATGAAAAAGCCCTGACTTGGCACTGACCGGCCCGACCCGTTCCGATGATCCCGACTCGCAGAGAATCCGCCATGGTTGCCTGGGCCGCTATCCTTGCTGCATCGGTAGTGTAGATCTCAACAACCGTCGTATCTCGTCGAGATTGGCAGTTCCCCCGTCCAGTAGTTCAACAGGTAACTCCAGCTTTGCCACCTCGCCGATCTGCGAAAAGACTTTGCGAAATCCCTCGGCCATGTAGTCGATAATCTGCCGGCTGGCTGCGGTGGGCGCCTCCATGACCAGCGAAGTCTCCTCGACGACTCTGGTGGCCTCGGGATAGTCTTGCGGGTCATAGACGCGATCGTCTGACCAGGGGTGCTGCCAAGGGTGACGGGCTTCGAACTCCTCAGGTCTGGTGAAAATGGGCAGGGAGGGAATGGTCCAGTTCATCCAGGAGCGACAAAGCACTCCCTCCGCACCCAGAGCGGCCACTACCTTGGCTCGAAACTCGGAAGATTTCATGTCCAGACCGGCCTCCTTGGGGTCGAAACGCACCCGATAAAGGTGGTAGGCGTGGCTTCGATCCTCGGGAACCCTCGGCGGAATGACCCCGGGGAGATCTTCAATCTGTCTGGTGAGGTGCTCGCACAACCATCGTCTCTCGCCGTTCAATTCGTCGATCCGGGCTAACTGGCCTCGGGCCAGCGTGGCCGATACGATGCTGTAGCGATAGTTGTGACCCAGGGTGGCCAGCGGGTATTTGAGTTCCTCGCGCGACTGATGGAAACGGACCCGCAGCCAGAGTCCGTCCACTCGCTCAAAGAAGTGCCGGTGGCGCGTGCTGAAAATACCCGCTTCCTGCGGACTTTATCTGTCAGTGATGTAAAGGATTGTATAAATAGGACTTATGGATTTCAAGACAGTGTCATGCCCCCCATTATACCCCCAGAAAAAACAGATTTCCCCGGATCTTCGTGGCCGTATCAGGACGTTTGGCCCGGACCGAATGGCGACCACTGATCCAGCCGACCATTCCGGTTTCCCCACAGGCGGCGGGACCTGCCGTCCCTGAGAGGGAAATCGGTCCAGGAACGGGTTCCGGGGTGCTCTGGCATACCAGAGGCCTGGAAAGCGCAGCCTGCCCAGCCAAGCTCAAGGATCCAGCGGGCAGGACACCGTCGAATGCCATGGCGGTTTCAGTGCCGCCGTAAAGAAGGTCCTTCAATGGGAGCAGGAAAACCCGGCCTCCAACGGCCGAGGAATGATCGACGATTTACTCCTCTTGCGGGTCGAGGAAATGCCGCCATATGGGTGTCACCCTTTCAGAGGGGGGAGTGACATTGAGGGGTGACATGCTACTGACAACCACAACGCTTCTCTCAGCGGGCGGAGCCCTCGCCGTTGTGGTGCAGGACTTCTCCGAAACTCCGCATTGGACGAGGGTTGGCAGGGATTCCCCCCGTCCTCCGCGACAAAGCGTAGCGGAACTGCACCCCGCGCGTCCCCTCCTCGACCAGCGCGCCGCACGGGAGGGGAGATGGTGAATTTTGGCGTGCACCATCTCCCCCTAGCCGGTGGCGCACCAGCACCGAAAAACAGGGACTCCCCACCATTTGTCAAAAGGTGGAGACCCGTTTTGGATGGACTCTCGTCAGTAGCATCCATCCTTTCAGAAAGCCCGGAGAGCGGTGGCGGCTAGCTTCAAAAGGACGGACGGGTCGGGGGGAAGCTCGCCCGAAGGAATCATGTCCGGCTTCCAGATCGGCCCCCCGACCGCATCGAGACCCATCCACTGCGGCCGGAATTGGAAGCGGTTCACATAGATTCCTCCAAGGTCCGGCGTCCCGTAAAAAAAACCGAACCCCCAAAGCATCCAACATCCGGCGCCCATGAGCCGCAACACGTATCGAGTCGACCCCGCAGCCCCTTGCGGAGGACGCTGCTTGGTAAAACCCGCCTCCAATAGCAGGTTACCTTCTGGATGCAGGATGTCCTGGCCCCAGTTCCAGCACTGCTGGTGGAGCAGTTCCTGCCCCTTGCGTCGATGGGCGCCGGAGATCGGACTCACAGCCATGCTCCACCCCAAGCCAGCAATGCGCTGAACCCGGTGGCCGCCACAGCCTGACGCCCCACCAACCGCAGCGCGAACGCGCGGCTCTGCTCGCGCGCAATCGTCAAGCAGGTGACGAGGCAAGGCAGGAGCACGCTGGCCAGGTAGACGGCCGTCAACAGTTGGACGGCGCTGAGGCTTGCAGCGACGCCCGGCTCCGCCAGCAGCAAAATGCCGTCCTTGCGCACGCTCGCCAAGATTACCGCCAGGGCCGCCTCCGGGGGCAATCGAAAGAAGGCCATCGCCGGCTCGATGACGGCCGACGCAGCTTGCAGCGCGCCCAGCCAATTCAACAGAGAAGACGCGGCCGTGATCAGAAAGAAGACCGGCAAGGCCCTGCGAAAGAACTCCCGAACGACGCCCTGCGCCTCAAGCCAGACGGCCCTCGGGCGTGGCCAAGTCAAGAAGACCCGGCCCTCGGTCAACAGAACATTGAAGGAAGACCGAGCCGCTTGCGGCGCGATGAGGCGGGAGTAGGCGAGAGTCGTGGCCCCAAGATACAGCAGGTAGGCCACCACCAACTCGGGTCGTCCCGCCACGGCGAAGACCGCTAGCGTGGCTCCCAACTGATACGAACAGGCCGAACCGAAAGCAATGGCCGAGACGCATACGCCACGCGAGCATGCCGACGACGAGCGCGCGCTGATGACGGCGGGTACGTTGCAACCGAAACCCATCACGACCCGCGCCAACTCCCGGCCTGTCATGCCGAACGGCCGCAGCCACGGATTCATGGCGGTTGTCAGGCGATCGAGCAGGCCGCTTGCCTTGTACGCACCCATCAGCAGCGAATGGAGCACGACCACCGGAGTCGCCCACACCAACAGCAGCGGCCCCATCGTGACAAAGCCCTGGTCGCCGGCCAGGATCTCCGCAAGCGGCTGCGGCCAGATCTTCAGCAACTCGGCCAGCGGCCCAATCCGGGTGCCGACCCAGGGGTCGATTCGATCCGCGAGACGGTTAGCGGCGTCCACCGCGACCCAGGCGGGCGTCAACAACAGCAGCAGCGCCCAGAAAGGCCCAAGGGCGGAGCGATCCAGGAAAAGGGCACGCGGACGGACGATCAGATCGCTGAAGCTCAAACCGGCTTCGGCGGGGATTGGGCCGGGCGCTTCCAGCGCCCGCATCAGCCCTTGACGATCATTGGCGTCCAGTCGTCGAGCGTCCACGACGACTACCGGCAAACCCGTCCGGAGCGCTAGCTCTCCCAGCCGCGCCTCCATTTCCAGCCGGGCGACGCGATCCCGATGGGTCACGACCAGTGCACCGAGTCGACCCGCTGCGAGCGGCAACAGGTCGGCCAAGTCTGCGTCCAGTTCGGTTCCCTGGGCGACCAGTAGGACGGTATCATCGCCACGCAGCCGATCCAGGGCTAGTCGGGTGGTCTCAACATCGGAGCTTCGTAGCAGCCCGGGTGTGTCGATAAGTTCCCAGTCGTCCACTCGGTAGGAGTCGCAACTAACGTTGCTGCCTCGGAAGTTCGAGGCAGCGCTGGACGCACCCTCCAGCGATGCGGCCAGTTGCGTCTTGCCGACGTTTTCCTTACCCAACAGAACGACAGTTCGAATTGCCGTTTGGAGCATTTCACGACTCCTTCAACAAGCGCATTCGTCCCCGCAGCACGATAGATCGTCGAGGTACATTCCGTAGAGGCGGTACTCCTCTAGCGGCTCCACGCTGACCCGCAGGCGGCGGGCGATCTGGTTGGCCACCACGGCGAAGCGCTGGCGGAACTTGTAGATGAAACAGAAGATGATATCGCCTTGGCGCACCTGCGGCCCGACCAGGAACAGCCCTTTCGTCACGGTGGACTCGTCGTTTTCCGTCAGCAGCGGAAACTCGTCATCTCTCCATTCGAACAACGAGCGAACGAGGCTTGCCGAACCGACGAATCCGGAGGCCAGGATCGGCTTCTCGGCGCAGTGGACTACGTCGCCGTCCTCGAGCGCCAACTGATAGCCGTTGTCCTTGCGGCGGACGCCGATGACCGTACAGCCGCCGCGCAGCCTCACCCGACCCGAGTCAATAACCGAATTCAGACGCTCCTTCGTAAAGGGCGACAACAGTTCGCTGGGGTCCGAGCTTCTTCGCTCCCACGGTTCCTCGCGGTCGAAGACGACGGCTCGTCGACCGGTGGCGGCCAGCCCGACGGCGGCGTCGATGCCGCTCTCGGAGCCGCCGATGATGTATCTCTCATCGCCGTTGAGATCGTCCCATGAGGTCACCTTGGAGTAGTGCAGGCAAAGCTCGGCGCCGTGGAAGCCGCGGGTCCGCGGGTACTGCATTTCGCCGCCCGCCCAGACCACGAACCGCGCGCGGAAGTCGCCGCGACTCGTCTCCACCCGAAACCTCTTGGGTCGAGCACTCGTCGCGACCGAGTGAACGTCGACCCCGGTCTCGACGGGCAAGTCGAAATGCTTAGCAACCCCTCGCAGATAGCCGGCGTACTCCGCTCCGGTGGGATGCTCGACGCCGACCGAGTAAGCCGGCGAGGTGTGCAAACAGACGGCGTTCAGGTCTAAGGTGCCGAATTGGTTGCTGTTGAACGACGGCGTGATGAAGCGCGCTTGCCGCGGCCAACGCAGGAATGAGGCGCCGACGGCGGTACGGTCGAGGATCACAAAGTTCTCGATTCCGAGGTCGCGTAGCGTCACGCCAAGGCCGAGACCAGCGGCCCCGGCCCCCACGACGACAATGTCGAATGATCGGATCTGTTTGGCCATCGGCGCTAGAAGAAACGCACGATGTAGCTGAATCGGACGCCGCGCCCCATCTCAGGGGCGAGATCCTTGATGAACGACGAATGGTTCCGGTAGAGCCGGTCCCCGATGTTGAAGACGTCGACCGAAAACTGCTGAATCGCTCCCGGTGTCGGAATCGTGTACGACGCCCGCAGGTTGAACACGGCGTATCCGGCCGTCGGCGTCTCAAGGTCGAAGGTTTGGCGCTGTCGATTCGCCAGCACAAGTTCAGGCCGCAAGCTGAAACCTTTGTGTCGGTATTCCAGACCGACTCGGCCCCGCAAGGGAGGGATGCGTGGCAGCGGAGTGCCAGTCTGAGTATCCTGTGCGTCTACGAAGTCCAGGCCGAGATTGAGCCGGAAGTCCGGACGGAGGCCGATGCCAAGCCTCGACTCCGCTCCGGTGAACCGGCTGTCTCGCTGGACGAAGTTGACGACGGGCAGGCCGCTCTCTTCCTCGCCCGTTGCGTAGGGGAAGACGAAGTTGCTGAAGTCGTAGTAGAAGAGATTGACTTCGCCGTCGATTCGTCCCGTTTGTTGACGCAGGGACAGATCGAGTCCGTTGCCGCGCTCGGCCGTCAGACCGGGATCGCCCACCTCGTAGATCAATGTGCCCACGTGCGGTCCCAGGTTGTACAGTTCCTCGAGTGCCGGGACTCGGTACGAGTGGGAATAGTTGGCGACGAAGGCCCCGCCCTGCCACAAGTCCACGTGTATGCCGGCCGCCGCTGAGGCGCCTGTGAAGCGGCGTTGAATCGCGTCGGGAATTTCCTCCTCGTGATGTTCCTCCTCGTGATGTTCTTCCTCGTGTCCGTGCCCTTCGTGCTCGTCTTCAGCCTCATCCTCATGACCGTGCGCTCGCTCGGCGAACGCGGGATTGTAGCGAGAGGTCTCCAAACGGCCGCCGAACTGCATCTTGACACGTTCGAAAGCCAGTTCTTCCAGGACAAACAGTGCGAACGACTGCTGATCGACAGGCGGCGCGAGCGCTTCCTCACCCGACGCCGAGTAATCACGCTCCAGGCCCGAGAATCCGAAACGCCCCATCAGCGGCCCCCGACGGGTCTGTTCGAAGACGCCCCGATAGACGAATTGATCGTTGTCGAAACGGGTTCCGATCCGGCGGAGGCTGCCTTCGAATTCGATCTCTTCGTGCTGGTAGGTCGCGTAGTTCAACTTCATCACGAAGCTCTCAAGCGTCGATCCGAGGTTTCGTAGCCCCCAGTTGACCTGGTAGGCCTGTTGGCGCATCTCGAGATCGATGCGGAGTTCCTCGTCCTCGTGTTCGCCTTCCTCCTCATGGTGGTCGTGGTCATCTTCGCCTTCCTCTTCGTGGTGGTCGTGGTCATCTTCGCCTTCCTCTTCGTGGTGGTCGTGGTCATCTTCGCCTTCCTCTTCGTGGTGGCCGTGATGATGGCCGTGAAAATCCCCGGCGAAAGGATTCCCATAGGCCCCGTAGTTGGTGCGAACGCCGAAGCTGACGAAAGCGCGGTCGCCAAACCATCCGAAGCCGCCATAGCCGTTCGCCGAGCGGGTCCGCGAGTTTTCGATCGCTCCCGCGGGTGTGGCATAGTCCCCGGTTCGGAGGCCGTTCGCACCGCCCCAGAACCGCCACCGACCCTGAGCGTAGTCTAAGCCGGCCGCTCCTCCGCCCAACGCGTTGGCCGTGCCCGCCGAGCCCTGGAGGTAACCCTGCAGACCGTCCGGATGCGAGGTGAAGCCCGCGTGGCTGCTGATGGCGTTGACGACGCCGCCCATGGCATTGCTGCCGTAGAGAAGCGTCGCGGGACCCTTGACCACTTCGACTCTTTCGAATGCGAGCGGATTGAATGTCTCGGCATGGTCGCCGGAGTTCGAAGAGATGGAGCCTGTGGGCAGATCGTCGGTCATAATCAACACCCGATCACCGTCGAAGCCGCGGATCAGAGGTCGTGACGAGCCGGGTCCGAATCCGCGCCAAGCGATTCCCGTGCCCGGCTGATTGCCAATCGCTTCGCCGAGGCCGGCGGCGATGCTCTCCGCGCGAGCCAGATCGAGCAAGGTCAGAGAATGGGTGGATTGGAAGGTTTCGAAGGCAGACTCGTGCCTCCCCATTGCACTAACCGTGATCTCCGTTCTCTGGGTTGAGAACGAGAGCAACAGTTGCGGCCGCGCCGTTTCTCCGGGCGCGGCCAGGACGACTTGGGAAACGTCCCGCAACGCGCTACCGAGACGGGCATGCAGATGGTAGCGGCCTGGCTGCACACCCTCGAACTGGAACTCACCCTGTCGGTCCGTGATCGCCAACGCCCCGGTCTCCAGGAGGATGACGGTCGCCCCCGCGACAGGCTCTCCGTTCTCTCGGAGCAGAACTTGGCCCTTGATGGAGGCTGGCTCCTCGCCTTGGACCACGCAAACAGTCAACAGCGCCGCTACAATGGCGCACACCGCTCTTTTCATTCTTTTCATCGGAAATCCCCTTTCACTCGCTCACAATGCTGTTGGCGGCGCACGCTATTGCGGGGCCGCTGGATCTGGATAAGGAACGTGGACGAGACTCAGAGGGGAGGTGCGCGCGCCTGGCTGGGCCGCAAGGCTGTGACCAGGGGAGCGCGGCGGGGGAGGGTGTCTTTGGAGTGGAACGTTGGATTTGGCGAGAACAGCCGAAGGGCGCTGCAAGTGATCGCCGTCAAACTACTCGGGTGGCAAAGCTTGCAGCAAGCTTCGTCGGAATCCGCTGTTTCCAAAGCGCAGTGGATCTGGGCATAGGTGATCTGCCACAGCCCCAGCGCCAGCAGCAGTAGTAGAAGTCGACGCATCACGCGAACGGCTCCTCGGCTTCACATCGCGCGCACTGCCGGCAGAGACGGAGGTTGACGAGGTGTGCAGTGGCGAGCAATATAGCCCCAGAGGCGACAGTCCAAGGCTCCCATCGCTCCCCGACGGGCCCGAGCTTGGCTAGAGCAAGCAAGCCCACCCCGACCGCAAACGTGGCGAGGCAGCGTTTGCGCCGGTGTCGTCGCCAGTAGCTGGGTCCAAAGCTCAAAGCCCCTGTCAGGGCCGCGGCGGCGAGCAGCAGCACCTCCGTGGACTCGTCAAAGAGCCAGCCGATGGGCAGACTGGCTGCAACCCCGATCAGCAGCGGAGTGAGGGTGCAGTGCAATCCGCAGGAGAGAGACAACGCCATGCCGGCGCGATCGATTGTCGCGCCAATCCCATCTCTCCACTCCCTCAACTGCACGTGTCTTGGCATCGCTACCCCTCCAATATACAGGTTGGTGCTGGAAAACCGATCTGCATTCTTACGAACGGTTCAAAGCATCCGGAAAGCGGGATTCACGAAGGAGCGGGCGACGCAGCAGACGTTGGTCGTGATCAAGCTCTCCACACTACGGATGACCAGATCCTGATCGATGCCGCCCTCGCCGGCTTCGTTCTTGATGACTGCGATGCGCAGGTCGGATGTAGAGATCAGGATGCGGTTGAGCAGGGTCGTCTTACCGGTACCGAGATAGCCCGTCTGAACGGTGACCGGAATCTTGCTGGAAGACGACATAGCGAGGACTACCTTAACCCCACGGCAGGCCCAAACCGAAGGAAAATCGACAAGCGGCGGAGTGCCATGAATGAGCGGGTGTGAAGTGCGCGCCGACGGCGCTCGGTCACCACTCACAAACGTACTTTGAGAACAGCCGACGTGAGCTGCGTCACCCGAAGTTGAGTCCGGTCAGCAGCGGTGAGATCGGGGCTCCCTGCGGCGCCGGAAGCTCACCTGAGGGTTTCCCGCGCCTTCTTGGACCGGCACAGCCTGCCCACCGGCTCCACCGGCACAGAATTCGTGCTTAGCGCCGCTCGCGAGTGGGCATTGAACTTCACTGATAACCTGCCAAACTTTACATGTGTCCAGATCACTAACTGTTATAACTATTACGGCATTGCAGCTTTGAGAATCAAGACTGACCTGGGACTGAACGCGTCGGGGGAACCCTTCAAGAGCTACGGTCAAGATCCCTATTCGCTCTGGCCCAACTCCGGACCCATAACAACGAACTGGAGAGGCAAACACAAAGTAATTTTGGCCCATGCCAGGTTTGTCGACGGCAAGGACTCCTACCGTCCTCAGCCGCTCGACCAGCACCCGAGTGGTGGGCACGTCCAACACCGCCTTGGCCGGAAAAGCCCGCGCCAGCGCGGCACGATCCTCCAGCGGTCGGCCTCGCCCGCCCCCGCTAGAAGGCAGCGACTCCTCGACCCGCACCAGTTCCACCACTCGGACCAGCCCCTGGTAGCGCTCGCCGAGCGGACCCAAGGCTTCCTCCAGCCAGGGGAACAGCTCCCGTTGAAACGTAAACCAATGTCGTGATAGGGTTGGTCTGAGGGGCAAGTTCGATCTCCGTTCATCATGTGGATGAGACACCTTCATGATACAATAGAGGGTGAACCTGTTCCTCGTTCCTCGACTGACCTGCCCCCTTTACCTTTCTCGGCAAAAAATTCTTGTCGCCTACGGAATTTCGCAAAAGACTCTACTCGTAAGTGCTGTCCGAGATTTTATAACGAGGGTGCCTGCATAAGCAGCTAACACAGCGTTACACCTGACCGCCTACAGCGTCCGCTCCTACCTCGCTCCCGCTTCCGGCGTCAGGTGAGTTTGGCATTAACTCACAAAAGATAGGCCATGGAAGTTTCCTCTATTGATTTTAATACTTGGTGTAAAAACCACGCTCAAGATCACGATGCCAAGTGGTGCCGGGAGTTATACCCTTGGGAAGTTTTTCAACGCATCGACTACGACCACTCTACTCTGAATACGCAACAAACGATCGTCGTGGCTAATGAAGCATGCACTGCCACAATCGAGAAATGCTACGTTGCAGAAAACGAGCGTCTCAACTATTTGATTCGTCTCAGTAGCATCCAGTCTAGCAAAAGACAACAATGGAATCAGCGGGCATGGAACGATCTTTTCCACCTCGTAGCCGACCCATCTGGATACTTTATTACGCTCTACACAAAGAAAAGGGATCCCAGCAAAGTGCTTCTTAGGAAGTTTCTTAGTTCAAGGTTGGCAGATATCGAGTCGGTCCGTAGCTTGCCCATTTCCAGTCTGCTGTTTCGCTCCCTTATCAGCTACGCAGCACACGACTCGTATGAAGGGTTACAACGGTTCAAATCGTTCCCCGTTCTCCCTTCCATTGTAGAGAGAAAAACCCGCCAAATTCAGCCTCTCCGACGAGACACATATGAACCGTTCCTGTCCAAGGACAGGGATTTATGGGTAATAAGCTCATTCACTGAGGAGAAAGCGCATCGTCAAGCCCTGCGTATTGCCGGGCAGGCCAAAAAGCTAATAGCCGTGTTCTGCCATCCCACATTCACTCGGCACCATCGTTGCGTCGATCAGTCCTCTAACGTGGTATCACTCTCAGAGTTTCTGAGAATGTTATCGCCGGCTATCCATAGGCGCTATATCCAACAAGCTCGGTTCTTGATTAATCATCTACGACAAGAGCCTAATGAGAGTGGGAAGCCTCTCACGAGCGACGCGATTTTTAACATCATTGAGGCACAAAAAAAGCCGATGCCAATACATACCTCGGAGCTCCGGGAAGCGAAAGCGGGCCTCGGAATGATCGTGACTACAACTGGAAATGCTGCGTACGTGTGCGCTTGTGCAAATCTGCTGAACGCTGCCCTGAACCAGCGCCTCAAGACTTACAATGGGTCTCTTAAGCTTGCCAAGGAGGTTTATAGTTTTAAGGCTATATTTGGGCGTGCCATTGAGGATATCATCTGGAGGTCACCACCTGACGTCCGGGTCTACGTCGAGCGAGATGGTCTAGTCTACATTATCGTTCGTGGCCTGCAGTTCAGTTTCCATGCAATCCCTCGTACATCTATGATTAGCGCCTATGAGTGTTCCGAACAGAATGCCCCGCAGGCGTGGGCTGAGTTGAGGCTTCAACCCATGGCACCGTTAGTCCTCAAGTGGGCAAGAGCCCTCCTGCAGGAAGAGAAACTGACAGAATCATAAGTCTGTACAAACTGTGATCGAGCTAACAAACCGCTACAGCCTATGTCTCGCTTCAGCTTCCGGGCTCGGCTGATCTCCAGCGTTAAGCGGATATCCAGACCGACCCTCTCGGAGGCCCGGCTCGCGTTGCAGAAGAGTACGGAGAGGTGACGAGTGGCCGAGCAGACCAACGGCAACAGCAACGAACGTTCGGATAGTCCTTTGGCTGCGAGTTGGGGCTTCTGGCTCTGGTGGGTATTGGTAAGCGTCGCGGGGCTTTCTCATGGGCGGGCCCGCGCGCAGCGCCTTGAGAGTCGCGAGTAATACGTTCTACAGCATTCGGGTGCTGATTTCCGAGGGCAGTGTCCGAATTTCGGAGCACGGATACGACGAACTTGCTGCTGACGGATTACTTGCGAGGGAACTTGTCGAAGGTGTGGAAGCCGCGGAAGTCATTGAGGACTATCCGAACTACCCCAAAGGACCATGCGTTCTGCTGCTTCAACGAGCGAAGGATGGGCGCTCGGTTCACGCTGTGTGGGGACTTCCCGCTGGCCATACAGGTCCGGCAGTGCTGATTACAGCGTACTTGCCCAATCCCGAAAAATGGGAATCTGGGTTCAAGCGGAGACTCACGATGAGTAATAGAAAACGGACGAAGCTCGTTCACGAAGGAAACTACCTTGCAGAAGTTGACGTAGAGCTACTGGAAGAGTCTGAAGGATGGTCGCCGTACCTTTCTCTTGAAGATGCGTATCGTCTCGACAATGTACGGGAGGCTCTTCGTCGAGGTGACGTTGAGACCGCTGCAAAATATTCGCGCGTGTTCAGTCTCAGGCCCGTCGCTGTGTAAGGCCGCATCACACGTCATTCAAGCGGACGCCGCAAAACGGCGCCGCTCAATTCTGCGTTGGGCTGCAGGTGAATCGCGTATGGGCGCCCCAAGATCGCACCATTTCGTGCCGCGCTCATACGGGGCAAGGTTCAGCGATAACAAAGGATTTCTGCACGTCTTTGACCGGTCTTCTGGTCATTCCGACGCCAACGCCTGGTTGTGTCGGGAAGTGGGCTCAACTGGAAACAGGGGATTCACAGGGAGGGGAAAAGGACATGGTGGGCGCGACCGGGATCGAACCGATGACCTCTACCGTGTCAAGGTAGCGCTCGTACCAACTGAGCTACGCGCCCGCCTTTGGCCTACAATAGTGGAACGTCAGCGTGACTGTCAATTGTTTATGATCGGCCTTCGCTGTCTGATTGGAGCCGGCTTGAGCCGTGGCAGGGGACAGCAATTTTGAGGCTGACCTCTCGATTGTTGTGGGCGGGGAAGAGCCATGAGCTTGGCCGAAGGCCGATGGAAAACCTGGATCTCAGCAGATTCCCCCTTGAGAGTCCTGTTCCTTTTTGGTTTGTCTGATATCGCTCCACATGGTTCACCTCCCTTCCGAGATTCTTGCTGACTTCAGCGGATCATGAACCTCGGTTGGGGCAATCTGGTGGACTCTTGACAAAAGTCTCATCCTATAGATAATGCTGGCAAGGTCCGGGCATCTGGTAGCGAGGACGAGCCGATGGGTTATCTGATCGACAGACGTTTTCTGACGGTCTTCCTGACCAATCACAAAGATGTCTGGATACGAGGCGGTGGAAGCTGATCCTCTACCGGGGAATTTTCTGACCGGCCGCTTGTGACTTTTCAAGTCGTGTCGGTTTTTTTTTACCTGGAACTGGGAAGATGCGGATACCGCTCAGGGGTGTTGGTCGTAGAACCTCAGTAGGCAAACCATGGAGAGCACCCTTTTATTGAACTCATCATTCGAGCCACTGCGGGTAATTAGCTGGCAGAGAGCCATCACCCTGCTGTTTGCCGGCAAAGTGGAAGTGATTGAGGAATACTCGCGCGAGATTCGCAGTGTGACCTTTTCTGTCAAACTCCCCTCTGTTCTCCGCCTCTTGAGGTATGCCAGGGTCAAAAAGAGCCGGATGATCAAGTTTTCCAGGGCGAATATTTACGCTCGAGACCATCATCGCTGCCAGTATTGCGGGACTGCCCGCCGCAGTGATGAACTGACTTTCGACCATGTCATCCCGGTATCGAGGGGCGGCGGCAAGAGTTGGGACAACATCGTGACGGCCCTGCATTGATTGCAATCGAAAGAAGGGGGGGAGGACTCCGGTGGAGGCCGGAATGAGCTTGATTAAGAAGCCAGTCGAGCCAAGCTGGGTACCAAGTCTCAACCTTACCCTCGTTTTCAAGAATGCTCCGGATAGCTGGCGCGACTACCTTTACTGGAACGTGGAACTGGAAACTTGAGTTTAATCCTGTGAAAAGGTTGTGCCCCCGAGAAAAATTTCTTGTCCGGCTTTACTTTGAGGCGGCAACCACTCGGGCAACGAACTCAAAAGGGTGATGGAACCGTCGCATTTGAAGGCGCCCAATCTTCGGCAGGTTCGCACTCCCCAGCCAGGGTCCTGCCCGGTCAGGCTGAGAGCTTTCGATTTAGTTGACATCGAGTCTCTGGTGCGCTGGGTGAACGATGAACGGGTCACTCGATACCTATCGCAGAGCTTTGTTTATCCGATTTCCAGAAGCGAAGGGTCCCGTTGGTTGGAGGAGATCTCCAAGAGGCACAGCGACAAGGTCTTTGCCATCGAGACCCGGGGAGGACGTCTGATTGGGTCGGCCGGCTTGCACGGTATCCACTGGATCGATCGCAAGGCCGAACTTGCCGTGATGATCGGAGAAAGGGACTGTTGGAATCGGGGCTTCGGTACCCACGCGGTTCAAGAAATGCTGAAGCTGAGCTTCGGAAAGATGAATCTGCGACGAATTTACCTTCGAGTGGCCTCGGGTCATGCCGGGGCAATCCATGTCTACGAGAAGTGTGGATTCCAATGCGAAGGTCGGTTACGGAAAGACCGCTATGTCGGACGCGGCTACGAGGACACGTTGTTGATGGCGGTGCTTAAGGAGGAGTTTCTCGACGAGGGAAGGAAACTTTAGGTATCGGCTTTGGCAGCCTGAGGTCGAAGCAGGGCGCCATCAATGAGCTGTTGAGCCTTGTCTTCGGAAACATTGGAGACCGTGGCTAACTCGCTGATAATAAGCTGTCGGGCTCGGTCCAACATTTTCTTTTCCCGGAAGGACAGAATTCGGTTGATGCTCAGTTGAGAGAGGCTTTTGAGCACGTCGGCCACCTCAAAAATACATCCCGTCCTCATCTTCTCCGAATTCTCCTTGAAGCGGTTCTTCCAGTCGGATGCGTTTCTGACCTTGGTGTTCTTGAGGTGCAGTAAGACTTTGTTAACTTCGCCCTTCTTGATCAACTTTCGCAAGCCAACCTCGCTGGCGTTAGTTGCCGGAATCATCACCATCATATTGTTGGCGGCAATCTTGAGGTGATAAAAGGCTTCCTGTTTACCGGAGATGCTGCGACGGTCTATTTGCTCGATAACGCCGACGCCATGGTTGGGGTAGACGACTTTTTCTCCGATTGCAAAACTGTTCGCGGAAGCACGTGGCATGAGATCGTTAAGTGATGCTGTAATGAGACAACCGCCCAAGTATATTGATCGAGGGCATCCGAGTCAAGCTTAAAAAGCTGAGGGATCTGGATCGGAGCACTACTGGCGCCTTCGGCTGGGCTTGACCCGGTATCGGGTTCTTCCGACGCTTACGGTAGATGGCGTCTTTAGCCCATTAGGGATTCCGGGGCATCCCTGGATCAGATTCAACTTGACAAACGAAACTTGACAAACCAAGGGTCTAGAAAAGGTGGTGGAACGATGCCGGAGCCAACGGAAATATTGAACTTCTTTAACGGTGGGTGGAGTCCTTCCCTCGCCGACGACTACTTGAAGATTACCAATCCGGCCACAGGTGCGGTTTTAGCCAAAAACCCGGTCGGCAAAGCCGGCGACGTGTCCGGGGTTGTCGAGTCGGCGGCGGCCGCCTTTCCTGCCTGGAGGCGAACACCTCCGGAAGAGCGTGTTCAGTACCTTTTCAAGTTCAAGCAGCTTCTGGAGGAGCACTTCGAGGAGATTGCCTGCCTCACCACCCAGGAACACGGCAAGACGCTGGCGGAGTCGCGCGGCGAGCTGAGGCGAGGCGTTGAAAACGTGGAAGTCGCCTGTGGCATTCCCACGCTGATGCAAGGTTACAACTTGGAAGATGTGGCTCGAGGCATCGATGAAACCATGATCCGCCAACCCCTGGGTGTGGTGGCGGCGATTACACCCTTCAACTTTCCCTCGATGATTCCCTTGTGGTTCCTTCCCTATGCGCTGGCATGCGGCAACACCTTTGTGCTGAAGCCGTCCGAGAGAGTGCCGCTTACGATGAGGCGAGTATTCGAACTGTTGGATGAACTCCATCTTCCACCGGGTGTTGTGAACCTGGTCAACGGTCGCAGCGCAGTGGTGGATGCGCTCATTGACCACCCGCAGGTTCGGGCCATTAGCTTTGTGGGATCGACGGTGGTTGCCCGCCACGTTTACCAGCGAGCTGCCAGCCACGGCAAAAGGGTGCAATGCCAAGGAGGCGCCAAAAACCACGTGGTTGTCCTGCCGGACGCCGATATGCCAACCACAACTCAGATCGTCAGCGACAGCGCCTTTGGTTGCGCTGGACAGCGGTGTTTAGCCGTCTCCGCGGTCGTCACGGTGGGGAAAGCTCGCGAGTCCTTCACCCAATCGGTGGCCGAGATAGCCCATTCTATTAAGGTTGGCTATGGTCTCGAGGAGGGCGTTCAGATGGGACCCGTTGTGAGCCGGGAAAGCAAAGACCGCATTGAGGCCGTGATTGGCCGGGGTGCTTCCGAAGGCGCCAAAGTGCTCGTGGACGGTCGGGGCCCACGCATTCCGAACTATGAGTGTGGACACTTTGTGTCGCCAACGATTCTGGACGAAGTGCCTCCGAATAGCGAGATTTCCCGCACTGAGATTTTTGGACCCGTCCTCGGTCTCACCCATGCCCAGACCATTGAAGAGGCGATTGAGATTGTTTCCCGCAGTCCTTACGGAAATGCTGCCGCCATCTTCACCAGCAGTGGCGCCGCCGCTCGCAAATTTCGTTACGAAGTGCCGGTTGGGAATGTGGGGGTAAACGTCGGAGTGGCAGCCCCCATGGCCTACTTTCCCTTCAGTGGTTGGAAGGACAGCTTTCTGGGAGTGCTCCACGGCCAAGGTCGTGACGCCGTGGAGTTCTATACTGAAAAGAAAGTGGTGATAGAGCGTTGGCCTCTGGAGTGGTCAAGGAAGTTCTGAGGCCTGAGGTGTGTTCAAAAGTGATATTGAGCTTGTTTCACCTCGATTCGAAAATCGTTCAATTCAGCCCCTGAAATGTTAATCACCTTGCACATTTCATAAAGACGGGAACGCATGCGGAGGCCGATGCGATCGGTGAGCGTCTCCTCGCCGGGTACCGGGCTCCCGTTGCTGAGTATGCGACGGTCGGACTCACGATCCTCGAAGTTTGAGGTGATGATGGTGGTGCGTTTTTGGTTATAGCGGTGGTTGATGATGTAGGCAAAGGTATCTCGGACCCACTCGGTGGGACGCTCAGCGCCCAAGTCATCCAGAATGAAGACCGCTGACTGTAACACCGGTTCAAGAATCTGCCACTCCGTAGTTTTCACCACCGGATTGAAGGAACTTTGGATACTCTTCACCAGCTCACGAAAATCGTAGAAAACACAACGGACTCCATGACGAAGAATCAGAGCTTGAAGAATCGATACGGCTAAATGTGTTTTTCCCACGCCACAAGGACCGAGGATGAGGAGTCCACAGTCCACCAGAGGGTAGTTCTCGACGAAGTGAGACGCCATCGTCTTGGCAAGACTCAGTTTGGGTGTGAGGGCTGCAAAGTTTTCGAGCGCACACTCTTGATAACGGGGCGGAATATTGGCGGCTTCAATGAGCCGCTGCAATTTGCTCTGTTCATGGCACTGGCAACGAGCCACACCTTGTCGGTCCGCCAGTTCCACGGTCTTCCAACCACTGCCGCCACAGTCAGGACATTCAGGAGTGAGTGCCATGTTGCTCCCCCCTGTCGAATCGTATGATCTTGGATGGCGCCGCGCGGACCAGCGCGTTGTCTAACTTGGAATCAAGCCGTGAGGAGCGCTCGGCGAACTCCTTTCCGATGATTTGCATAAATTCTCGGACCTCTTGCTGCATCTTTTCCATTTTTGCGCGCATATGGAGGATGATCTCAACCCCCGCCAAGTTGACTCCCAGGTCTCGGGTCAGATTCAAGATCAACTCCAGTCTCTCTAGGTCCTGATCCAGGTCCTGATCCGTGTACAGTCTCGTATTTCCTCGGGAGCGCGAGGGCTTCAAGAGCCCTTGCCTTTCATAAAGCCGCAGCGTCTGTGGATGAATGTCGTAGATACCCGCAACATTGCTGATAGTATAAACTGTTTTGCGGTGCTTCTTCATTGCGGGCTGCATCCAGGGCCGGGATAAAAGAGGTTGCTTGAGGGGGACCCCTCCCCCGTTCAGTATTGAGCCGGGCTGTTCCGCGGATCAGCAGGATTGAGGCGCGCCAGCTCGCGCAGGAGTTCTTTGCTGCGCTCGTCCGCGATCTTGGGAACCACCACCCTCACCTCGACGAAATGGTCTCCGCGTTTGGCTGCTCTCAAGGACGGCGCCCCTTTTCCACGAAGCCGGAATTTTTGTCCGCCCTGTGTTCCGGGGGGAATCCTCAATAGCGATCGGCCATCTACTGTGGGGACTTCGATTTTGGCGCCCAGCGCGGCCTCTGTGATCGTCACCGGGATTTTACAATAAATGTTGTCTCCCTTCCTTTCAAAGAAGGGATGGGGAGTCACCGTGGCAACGACGTACAAGTCACCCGAGGGAGCGCCCTGCACGCCGATATCTCCCTTGCCGGCGAACCGGATCCGAGAGCCGTTCTGAACACCGGCTGGGATCTTGACCTCCAGTCGGGCAGGCCTCTTTATCCGTCCTTCACCCTTACAAGAAGGACACCGCTTGCCCCCTTGTCCCTTGCCCCCACACTGATGACAGCTCGTAACAAAGCGGGTCTTCCCTCTCAATTGGACTATCTTACCGGTTCCCCGGCACAAAGGGCAGATTCCCGTTTGCTTGGCCGAGGTCTCGCCGCCGCCTTGGCAGGTGTGGCAGACGTCCATCCGATCATAAGTGACAAGAGTCTGGACGCCCCTTAAAGCCTCATCAAAACCAATTGCAATTTGATGCTCAAGGTCTCGGCCTTGACGTTGAGACGATCTTTGCTGTCCTCGAAAGAGTTGCGAAAAGATATCTGAGAAGCCTGATCCTCCGAGGTTGGAGAAATCCAAGCCAGAGAAGTCGAAGCCCCCGCCACCATCGGCCTGGGCCTGATAATTCTCCGAATAGCTACCGTAGGTATCGTAAATTTCCCGCTTCTTGGGATCGCTCAGGACATCGTGGGCTTCTGAGATTTTCTTGAAATGCTCCTCCGCAATGCGATCTCCAGGGTTGACATCTGGATGGTATTTTCTTGCCAGTCTTCGGTAAGACTTTCTGATGTCGTCGGCGGAGGCGCCCCGGGTCACACCTAGAGTTTTGTAGAAATCCTGTTGATTCATCACTGGTCTCCAGGCTTAAAGCAGGAGGGCTTTCTCCGGAGCCCTGCCAGAGTGAAGATCCATCCAGGGACGATTTTCTTCCAGCCGGAATCCGCCGCGGTCGCCCCTGAGTGGACTCACTTCTTCTTTTCGTTGCTGTCCTCGTACTCCGCATCGATGACCTCTCCCTCGGTGGGCGCTTCTCCAGAGGTTGCACCGGGTGTGGAGGGCGGGGAATCAGCTTGTGGCGCTGCCTGCTTGTAGAGGACATCGGCCAATTTGTGGGTTGCCTGAGTCAACTCATCCACGGCCGCGTTGATTCGCTCCGTGCCTCCTTCATTGATGGCTTTTCGGCAATTCTCCAGTGCCGATTCAATGCTCGTCACATCCGCTTCAGAAATCTTGTCGCGGTTCTCCCGCAACAGTTTTTCGGTGTTGTAGACGAGGTTGTCAGCCTTGTTTTTCGCCTCCACTTCTTCCTTATATTGGCGATCCTCGTCAGAATGAGTTTCTGCTTCACGAGTCATCTTTTCAATCTCCTCCTTGGACAACCCGCTCGAGGAAGTAATGGTAATTTTTTGCTCCTTGTTCGTCCCCAAATCCTTGGCCGAGACATTCACAATGCCATTGGCGTCAATGTCAAAGGTGACTTCAATTTGAGGCACCCCACGGGCCGCTGGAGGAATTCCTACCAAGTGGAACCTCCCCAGAGTTCGGTTGTTCCTGGCCATGCTGCGCTCACCCTGGAGCACATGGACTTCCACCGAGGTTTGATTATCCGCAGCCGTCGAAAAAATTTCGCTCTTGCGAGTGGGAATCGTGGTGTTTCGATCGATCAACTTGGTGAAGACCGCGCCGAGGGTTTCGATGCCCAAGGATAGAGGCGTAACATCCAAAAGAAGCAGATCTTTGACGTCACCTCCCAGGACTCCGGCTTGAACAGCGGCGCCGATGGCTACCACTTCATCCGGATTGACGCCTTTGTGTGGATCTCTGTTGAACAGCCCCTTAACGATCTGTTGGACGCGGGGAATACGAGTGGAGCCCCCAACCAGGACGACCTCGTTAATATCCTCGGGTTTCAGGCCAGCATCGTTCAGGGCTAGCTTGCAGGGCTCGACGCTGCGTTGCAAGATATCCTCGACCAACCCTTCAAACTTCGCCCGAGTGAGGCTCATGTTCAAGTGCTTGGGACCCGAAGCATCGGCCGTCACGAACGGCAGATTGATCTCAGTTTCCAGGGTAGTCGACAGCTCCATTTTGGCTTTTTCGGCGGCCTCCTTGAGCCGCTGCAAAGCCATCTTGTCTTTGGATAGATCAATTCCCTGGTCTTTGATAAATTCGTCAACAATCCAGTCGATGATCCTTTGATCAATGTTGTCGCCGCCCAAATGGGTGTCACCATTGGTAGCCTTCACTTCCACCACACCTTCACCAACTTCCAGAATGGAGATGTCAAAGGTGCCGCCACCGAAGTCATAGACGGCGATGGTCTCATCTTTCTTCTTATCGAGGCCGTAAGCCAGAGCGGCTGCCGTGGGCTCATTGACAATTCTCAGGACCTCTAACCCCGCTATTCTCCCCGCATCCTTGGTGGCTTGGCGCTGGGAGTCGTTGAAGTAGGCTGGAACGGTTACCACGGCTTTGTTTACCTTTTGCCCCAGGTACTCCTCCGCAGCTGTCCTCATCTTTTGTAGAATCATGGAAGAAATTTCTGGCGGGCTGTACTCCTTTGCCATGATGGCAACCCGGGCGTCGTTGTTAGAAGTGCGAGTTACTTTATAAGGAACGATCTTCATCTCCTCATTCACTTCCTCATACTTGCGTCCCATGAACCGTTTAATGGAGTAGACCGTATTTTCCGGATTGGTCACCGCTTGCCTTTTGGCAACCTGCCCCACCAGTCTTTCGCCCCCTTTGGTGAAGGCCACAGTTGAAGGAGTGGTCCGACTCCCCTCGGGGCTGGTGATGACTACAGGTTCCCCTCCCTCCATAACAGCAACGACCGAATTGGTTGTTCCCAGATCGATCCCGATAATCTTGCTCATTGTTTGAGATCCTCCTTGTTGATATGTTTTAGAATCAGTAATTTGGAGAAATTACACCACTTTTTATCAAAGCCGCGACAATATAATATCTGAGTGTGCACTTGTCAATTAAGCATTAGTATTAATCCATAACATTCACGGTATCTTCATTGGTTCGGAGGGCTTCGGTGATTCAATGAGGTTTCTCCTGGCCAGACAGTGGCCCGATGGGGGGATCATAAAGGCTAAACTCTTTTATATCAAAGAAAAGAACGAAACGATCTTCCCGGACTGAATAGGACTGGCATGGATGTTCCGGTTGGATTTCCTTCTTGAGTTTTGCTATCGTCTGGCCTTGTTTTTCGAGGCAATTTCAAATTCTTATGCCGTCCTTGGCCGCGCTTTCCTTTTACTTCCGAGAAAACACCGTTTTTCGACGCCTCATTTTTGTTTTCTTGCTGCTGGCGTCGATCGGAATTGGTGCGCTAAGCGGATTGCTGATCGTTTACAGAAGCGATCTGCCCCGTGTCCAAGAACTTCAAGACTACCAGCCCAATGTCATTACCGAGCTCTACTCTGACGATGGACGAATCATTGGATCGTTTGCTTTGGAGCGGCGCATTGTTGTCGCCTATCAGGACATCCCCCCAATGCTCCGCGATGCCCTCATTGCAACCGAGGACAAGAACTTCGAGAGCCATTGGGGCGTGGATATACGGGGAATTGCCCGAGCCGTCGTCAAAGCAGCGATTGGGGGCAGAAGAATCCAAGGCACGAGCACGATCACTCAACAGCTCAGCCGGCTCTGCTTTTTGACCGCCGAAAAGAGCTTTAAGCGAAAGTTTCAGGAGTTTCTTTTCTCCATTCAAATTGAGCGTTTTTATACCAAGTCACAGGTTTTCACCCTTTATTGCAACCAAGTCCCTTTAGGTCACCGGACCTACGGTTTTGAGGCCGCTTCCCAATTTTATTTCAGCAAGAGTCTGAAGGACCTCAGCCTGAATCAGATTGCCGTCTTGGCTGCCCTTCCGGCCATCGCCCACTTGCGTTCGCCCATGCAGATGAAAGATCGGGTGACGGTCCGTCGCAACTACGTGCTGCGGCGCATGGTGGAGGAGGGTAAGATCACCGGAGAACAAGCCGAAGCGGCCAAGCAAAAGCCCCTGGGACTGCAAATTGCTTCCCGGGGAAACGACTTGGCGCCCTATTTTGCTGAGGAGGTTCGAAAATACCTGGCGGGAGCCTACGGATCCCAAGCCGTTAGAGAAAGAGGACTGAGAGCCTATACCACCCTGAATCTTGAGATGCAGCAGGCGGCCAGCGATGCTCTGACCAAGGGGCTGGAGGTCTACGATCAGCGACACGGCTGGAGAGGAATCCAAACCAATATTCTGGCTCAGGGAAGGGCCTCTCTCGACTCTTTTCAGCACAAGGACTGGACTAGGTCTCCTATCGTGGGTCAACGAAGGATGGGCTTGGTCGTTAGGGTCACAGACAAAACGGCTCAGGTAAAATTTGGTAGCTATCGGGGGACACTCTCCAGATCAGGATCCCGCTGGACTGGAAGACGCTCGCTCAGGAAGCTTCTTAAGGTCGGAGATCTGGCGCTTTTCCGGATCACCGGGATCGACCCTCGTCGTCGAGTAGTGAATATGGAACTGACTCAAAAGCCCAAGGTCCAGGGGGCGATTGTTGCTATTGACAATGCCAGCGGAGAAATCAAGGCTATGGTTGGCGGTTATGATTTTGCGGAAAGTAAGTTCAATCGTTCCACCCAGGCCTACCGTCAGACCGGGTCAGCTTTTAAGCCTTTTGTCTACACCCTGGCGCTGGAGGAGGGCATGACGGCAGAAGACGTCATTGAGGATGCTCCCATCAGCTTTTCCAACTCGGGCCGGCGTTGGAGTCCCAGGAATTACGATGGCAAATTTGAAGGAGTGATTACTCTCAGAAGAGCCTTTGCCCAGTCTCGCAATGTCCCTGCTGTCCGGCTGGCGGATCACTTCGGCATTGAGAAAGTGATCGAGACCGCTCGGCGATTCGGCGTCACCAGTCCGAGTCTAGCGCCCTATTTGCCGGTGGCGCTGGGCGCCGCGGAGGTGACTTTGCTCGAGATGACTTCCGCTTACAGTGCCTACGGCAACGATGGGGTTCGGGTGACGCCCCGTTACCTGCGGAGGGTAACGGATTACGAAGGGGCAACCAAGGAGGAAAAACTTGTTGAGGTGAACGACGTTATCTCTCGAGAGACAGCCAGAGCGATGGTAGTCTTGCTGCGGAGCGTCGTCGAGGAGGGAACTGCCCGCCGAGCACGCGTTGTGAACCGTGCGGTTGCGGGTAAGACGGGGACAACCAACGATTACACCGACGCTTGGTTCATCGGGCTGACGCCCACCCTGACGTGCGGCGTCTGGGTGGGATTTGACCAAAAGAGGTCCCTGGGCAGAGCTGAGACAGGAGGAAGAGCGGCGCTTCCCATCTGGATCGACTTCATCCGCAGGGTGACAAGAGAGAAATCCCCCGAACAGTTTCCTCCCCCAATCGCTCCGGCGACTGCCGTGGAGGAAGGAAAACCGATGGAGTCGCGCCTCTCGGCTGACATGCTCCCGGTGGCGCCGATATTCCCGGCTCGAAACGGAATTTCCGTCCAATAGGGGAGCTTCGAGGAGTCTCGGGGAGGAACTGCGGTTCCCCAAGTCGAGGAAGGGGTCGAGGAATCGGCATCAGTCTTCCCCAGATCTCATTCCGGATCAGCCGTAAGTCGTCTTCAGTCAGAGCAGAATCCTTTGAAGGGGTCGCGCCAGCAACTCAACCCTGTTTCTTCGCCAAGCTCGAACAACCTCAAGGCTCATGAAGATTGCCTTCGACATTCGAAGGTTGGATGACTACGGAATTGGAACTTATATCCGCAATCTGGTGCTCCATTTTGCGTCTTCGGCTCGCGAAATCTCTTTTTCCCTTATCGCACGCCCCGGCCAGCCGGAAGAACTCAAGCCACTACCCCCTAACTTTGGTTTCATAATAGATCCCACCTCGGGCAGTAATTTTTGGAACAATCTGGTGCTGCCTCGACTTCTTGGCAGGAGCCAAGTGGAACTACTACACACTCCGCACTACCACTCCCCGCGTTTCCTGGGCTGTCGTTCAGTCATCACCGTCCATGACTGCGTGCATATTTTGTTTCCCAACGTGGTGGGTTCCAAAGCGGAATTTCGTCGTGCCCGGGCGCGAACCCGCCGATCCGTTAAGCGCTGCAGTTGGATCATTGCCGTGTCGGAAGCAACCTGCCGCGACCTGATGCGGCTCTTTCAAGTGCCCAGGGAGAAAATTACGGTGATTCATAATGCAATCGACGAGCGCGTTACCACCAAGACGGGAGAGGAGGAAGAGAAGAAGATTTTAGAGCGTTATCAGGTCGATTCGCCGTTTCTCTTGTATGCCGGTAACGTTCGTCCCCACAAGAACCTGGCACGGGTCATCGAAGCTTTTGCCGTACTCAAAAGCGAGTTACAGGATGATCCGACCTGGCAGAACCTGAAACTGTTGATTATCGGTGACGAACTCTCCAAGTATCAACTCCTGCGCAGGACCGCGATTCAGGGTGGAGTCCAGAATGAGGTCCGTTTCTTGGGATTCGTTCCCTATGAGACCCTGCGGGTTTTCTATCGCACCGCTCAAATCTTTGTTTTTCCCTCCCTCTACGAGGGCTTTGGCCTCCCTCCTTTGGAGGCCATGGCCAATGGCGTCCCCGTGTTGACCTCCAACGTTTCTTCCTTGCCGGAGGTTCTGGGTGACGCGGCACTCCTGGTCAACCCGGAAAATGTCTTCGACATCAGCAAAGGGTTGAAACACTTGCTGTTTGATTTAGGTCTGCGCAGTGATCTTAGAGAAAAAGGCTTCCGCCAAGTCCAGAAGTACTCCTGGAAGAAGTCGACTGAGATGGCCTTGAGAACCTATGAGAAGGTGCTTGGTCGAGCACCTGGAATCTGAGGGCAATGACTCCCACTGGGTGGCCCGGGCAATCGCAAGAGAACACCGGGTTGACGGATTCGGTTGCAGCTCAACCCATGACGAATTGGGACTTTTGAACGGAAGAAGGCATGGGCTGCTTGCGCTGGCCCCGGGAGCGGCCCGGCGCCCCACTTGGCAACTGAGGCCCGATGCTTCCCGGTTGTGAAACTGAACGGTGAAGGACATGATCCGAGCCATGAACGAGATGACCAGCTTGATTGCAGTGGTAGCGGTTGGCGCGGCCCTTGCCGGGCTGGTCCTTACCACGACTCGCGGGCTTCGGCAGGACATGGCCCGGATAGAGTCACGGCTGGACGCTCGGATTGGTGAGTTGGAGTCTCGGATAGATAGCCGGATGAACGCGCTGGATGCTCGGATAGACACGCTGGAGCAACGCATGACTCGGGTAGAGCTCGGCCAAGCCAAGCTCGAGGACCTGCTGGAAGGTCTACGCGAAGCTATCTCCGGACGGGCGGCTGCTCACTGACCTCCCTCTTCATAATCTCACTTCCCGGCGGCGCGGGCTGTTTGCGCTGGCCCTGTGAGCGTCCCGTCTTAGGGCGCCGTCACCGGATCGATGGCCTCCGTCTGGGCTCGCTTGCGGGCGCCCTCGCCGTGGGTGTAGTAGACGTAGGCCCGCAGATGCTTGCCCTCGTCTTCGCCCTCCAGCGTGTGTATTGGCGCGCCGCTCCGCCGGGGCAGGCGTGCCAGGTGACGTTACTCCAGCCGTCCGCCCCGTTGTGGGAACGCTCCCACTGCCAGCGCCCGGGTCGGTTGCCCCGGCACCGGAGAGGTTGACGCTCAGCGTCATGCCGACCTGCGCTGTGCCGGCAGCGACAACCACTCCAGCCGGTACCGAGCAGGGCCCACCGACCCGAAAGCCTCGGTGGTGACCGTTACGCTGTTGCTTTCGGCGTCGGTGTACGTCAGCTTGGCGCCGTCTGGCGATGGCTTCGGCGGGCGGGGCAGGGTCAACCTTGAAACGGTGATAAGATGGGATGAGTAGCGATGGAACCTGCAGGGTTCAGGCTCCTTTCGGCTTTGCTCAAGGCAGGCCTCGGGTTCCTGGCAAAACGAAAGGTTACCTGAACGGGTGCTCCGGTTCATACTGAGGGGCCGGGCACTATCCCATCGGCGCTCGTCTCAGGCTCCGGTCGCTTTGCTCCCTCTGCACGAGACGAGCACACGTCTTTCACTTCATCGGGATCGGTTCTACCCGTCGCCTCGGGCCAGTCTCACTTGTATCGGGACCCGGACATGCCAACGAAATGTTCTTGACCTGCCGAACCCCCTCACTTCTTCCTTGACTGGGTAATCTGTTCAAAGATCTCTTGAATGACCTGGGCGGTTCCTTCCGTCATATCCAATTGAGCCAACTCGAATATTTCGACGAACTGCACTTCGCTGGCATCGCTGGCGGGCCGTGGTGAGCCTTCAATCACCTGGCAGACATAATCCACGATCACGTAGTGATACTCGATGTTTCCTCGTTCGTCCCTCAAGCGATGTTCTACGACCTTACCGACTCTCAGTGGGCGGACCACCAACTGCGTTTCTTCCCTGGTTTCTCGAACGACAGCGGCCTCCAGGGTTTCTCCCAGGCGCAACCGTCCGCCAGGAACGGACCATTTTCCTTGGGAGGGTGGCTTTCCCCGGCGCACCAGTAAGATCCGGCTTCCCTGAAAGATCAAGGCGCCTACCGCACAGACGGGAGCCCGTGGGTAGCGGCGGTTCACGGCGTCATCAACTGCGGGAGTGCTGACCGGTTTATTCATTTCCACTACCTTCTCCCGGCAACCGCCGGTCGTGCCTTCGCCTACAGAAAAAACCAGAAGGCCAAGCTGACCAGGCTGACGTAGAAACAAAAAATGACGATGCCGTATCCCAAGATTTCTCGAAACTCCAAGCCGGTGGCGGTAATGAGAGGGAGCGCCCAGAAAGGATGGAGCAAGTTGGTCGCCATGTCCCCCCAAGCATAAGCAAGAACGACTTGGTTGACCGGAACCCCCAAGTTTTGGGCAGCCTCCACCAGGTAAGGGGCCTCAATAGCCCACTTGGATCCCCCTGAAGGCACGAAGTAATTGACAAATCCCGAATACCAGTAAACCAGGAGAGGCAGCGTTCGGGGTGAAGCGATGGAGACAAAAGCGTTACCCATGACTTCAGAGAGTCCAGCGCCTTTGATGATGCCAAACATCCCAGCATAGAAGGGGAACTGGAGGATAATTCCATGAACGAAGGAGACCGCCTCCTTTGCAGATCGGGTGACCGAGTTTGGACTTGGATGGAGGGTGATTCCCAGAAACAGCAGGAGGAAGTTAATGCTGTTGAAGGTCACTTGAAGTTCATGGTCCAACCAGGTCGTCACCACCCATACCAGGCCACAAGTCCCTAGCATCCCGTTTAACCAATAACCTCTGTCCAGGATGGTTGCCAAGGAACGTTTGCCCTCCCTGTATTCCACCGGTGGCGTGGAGGAATCGATGGCCTCCAGCCGAGCCCGCTGAGCCCGCATTTGTGACGAGGAAAACGGTGTCCACCGAGCCAACTGCCAAACAAAGAGAGTCAGGCTTATCAGGACGGCCACGGTCAAAAGCAGATTGAAAGGGTGGAAGATCGTCACATCGGTGGGGATCACCCCCATTTCGCTCTCCAGAAAATGTCCGGGGGTCGCGATCAGGAGGGGTGCAGAGGCCGAGAGTCCGGCGTGCCAAGTACATCCCAAACCTAAGTAGGCCACAGTCACGATCAAACGCAGGTCGATTTGAGTGATTCTGCTGGCGAACAAACGAGCCAGCACGGCTCCGCCCACGATTCCCAGTGCCCAGTTGATCCAGCTCAGGGACATGGACAGAATGGCCAGACCGGCTATGGCGCTCCTGGGGGTCCGAAAGAGTGAAGTCAGCAGGTCGAGCAACCGCCTGACTGGAGGAGAGGAAGCCAACAGATAGCCGGCCACCAACATCAAGCACATCTGCATGCCGAACTCGAGTAGGAGCCAAAACCCATCCCCCCAGTACCCGATGCAATCCACCGGCGAGGCTCGTCCCACGAGCCAGCCCGCCAGGAAGATGATAAGAGTGAGTCCGGCGGCGATCGAGAATGCGCTGGGCATCCACCGCTCACTCCATTGAGTTAACCATAGGGAGATTTGGAGGATGCGGCGCATGGAATAGGGTGACCCGTTCTGTTGACTTCCAGAAGTTATAGACAGGATTGACGGGATTGACAATCCCAAAAAATTTCTGCATCGCAGCTGCCCGGACCACTCGGTCGGGAAAGCGCCGGATTGGGTCAGCCTCTGAGGTTGAGATTGCTGATATCGGTGACTTCCCGCCGGGCCAGGGTGGCCAGAAAAACTCGAATGTCCTTGAGCAAGGATTGTCCCTCGCTTAGCCACAACAATACGATGTACAGGGAGACTCCCATGGCGGATAAGCCGGCCAAGGAGAGCCAGGAAGGGTCGATCCTGCCTTTGGCCAACCATACCAAGGCCGCTGCGGCCACACTGACCACCAGAGGGAAGTAGAGACTCCCATACAGCCGAATCTTAACGAGCTTGTTGAGCTGAAGGAGAAGCCAAAAAGCAATGGGAATGACGCTGATTGCGTAGGCCAGGGCCACACCCTCAAAGCCGAACCAGGAGCAAAGCATAACGGCCAAAGTCCAGTCCAGTACTGTCCACCATACCAGGATACGCAGGGAGTTCTGCACCCTGCCCAAACCGTTCAGCGCGCTAATATGAAGAGTGCTGACATTGGAGCCAAGCATTCGGATGGAATAACAGTAGAAGGCCAGGATAGCCGGAGCCCACTTGGGGGTAAACACCACTTGCACGAACTCCGGTATCAGGGCGGCGAAGATCAGAATGCTTGGGAAGGTAAGAAGATTGACATACTTGAGAGTGGTCTGGATCATGTGTTGGACTGCCAGCGGATCCTTTTGGATGCGCGATATGGAGGGAAAGGTCACTCGAGAGACTGCTTGGGTAAAGACCTGGCTGCTGTAGAAAGTCATGTTCTTGGCCCAATTCAGATAGCCCACAGACTGGGGCCCAAAGAGAGGACCTGCCAGTAACACCGGGATATAGTCGCGAAAGAGGGAGGTCAGGGTCGAGACCTGGAAGAGAAAACCAAAGCGCAGGATTTTCCCCATCCCTGAAAACCGTAAACGAAACCCTATGGGCCAAGGAGCAGCCTGGAAAGCCACGGCGCTTCGTACCAGTGTGCTGGCGATGATAGCCACAACAAAGCTCCAAACGCCCCATCCCAAAAAAGCCAGGGGGACTGCGATGCCTACGTAGGAGAGAGCTCTCAGCACGTCCATTTTGGCAAACACTCTGTAGCGCAGGTTTCTGTCCAGTTGGACGCACGACATGGCGCCCAAACCGCTGATCCAGGGACAGAGTAACAAGGCCAGCAGGACCCAGCGGACGCTCGAATCCAGGTGTATCCAAGTAAGGAGTGGGGGAGCCAGCAGAAAAAGGCCGAGGACCAGGACTGAGATAATCAGAAGCTGTAAGGAAAAAAGTGTCTGGAATTCTTGCCGGCTAGGTTTCTCGGGCTGCTGTATGAGGGCGGCGCCCAAGCCAACTTCCAGGACCGCGGCCAGGTCCACGGTGACAAATCTGGCGATGGCGTAGACGCCGAAGTCCTGGGGCGCCAAAAGACGCGCTAAACACACTTCGCCCAGGAAACCGATCGGATACATCGCCGCAGTTCGCAGGACCATGAGCGACGCGCCCCGCATGGTTTTGGCGGACACCGAGTGAACATCCGTCATGGATCCACTGGTTTCAGATCGAAAGGTCCAAGTCCCTTTGGAGAATCGGGAGATATCGGCAGAAAGAACAGTTGGTTCTCCTGCAGGCGTTGCGCCCTGAGCTTGGGGACGTCGTCCCCAGCGGACACGGATTTCGCCGAGGAAGCCCGCCCGAGCCGAGTATATCGAAGTTGCTCCCTCTTTCGACAGTACTGTATAATTCTTCCCGATTGGAACCAAGAGATGAACGGGGGCTCCGAATCCTTGCCCAAGACTGCGTGAGGTCAGTGGCGGTCCATGGGGACACCCTACAAGGTGGTCTACTTCTGCGATGCTGTGTTCCTCGGCGGCGCTGAAGTATATCTCAAGCTGCTCGTCCCGGAAATATCTCAAGATCTGTATGAGCCTCGAGTCGTACTCTCTCCAATCCCGGAGATTGCACCGCTGGCGCGATTTTTTGAAGACCGAGGCATCATTGTTGACTACATCGACTGCTCCAATCGGTCTCCCCTCAGAATTTTTCTGGGGGTCTTTCGCTACTTCCGCCGGCAGCAGCCCACCATCGTTCACTTCAACCTGAATAACACCTTCAGCTGCTTTGCGCCGATCCTGGCTGCTTATTTCAGCCGGGTTCCCTGGAGGCTGGCGACGGAACACCTCGCCCTCCAGTTGGCCATCGGCAAACGGGCCGGCGTTCGCACTAAAAAGTTAGTCAAGAAAATCATGACGTTCTGCTTGGACTACACGATTCCCGTGTCTCAGGCCGGCAAGCAGCTCTTAGTGGAGGACTATAAAGTCAATCCGTACCGACTGAAGTTGATTCTTAACGGGATCGATGTGAACAAATTTACCTTCGTTTCAGGGGGAAGGCAAGGCATTCGCCAGAGTCTTCAAATCGGTCCGGAACAAATACTCGTAGGAACTGTGGCGCGCTTCAGCTTTCAAAAGGGACACCGGTACACGGTGGAGGCTATCCCAAGCATATTAGAGTGCTGTCCTCAGGCTCGGTTTCTGTTCGTCGGGGAGGGCCCGACTCAAGCCATGTTAGCGGATCGAGTGCGCCAGTTGGGTCTGGAGCCATACGTCACCTTCGCAGGCGATCGAGAGGACATCACCGAGATTCTTTCCGCCCTCGATCTCTTTTTGCTCACTTCGCTCTATGAGGGGCTTCCGCTTTCCATACTCGAGGCCATGGCGGTTGGCCTGCCGGTGGTTGCCACCACAGTCAGCGGAACCCCCGAGGCGGTTAGGGATCAGCGCACGGGGCTGCTGATTCCGCCGGAGAGTTCGAAGGCTGTGGCCGAGGCTGTGATCCATCTGATTCAGAACCCTGAATCCCGCCGACGAATGGGAGCTAATGGCCGCGCCCTGGTGCGCCACCGATTTGACAAAACGCTTATGGTTCGCCAAGTGGAACATGTCTACGAAAACCTGGTCGACATCCATCCGCGACCCACGGCGAGTTCGGAAAGCGAGCGCCCTTCCTCCCGCCAGGCCTCCCTGATTGTCTTGACCTGGAACAAACGGGAGATTCTCAAGGAAGCGTTAGATGCCTTGATTGAGGCGGTGTGTCATGACGGCGGCGATCATGAAATCATTTTGGTGGACAACGGAAGCACTGACGGCACCCAGGATTACGTGCGTACTCACTACCGGAACATTCGCCTGATTGAGCTGAAAAAGAACTATCAATTCAGCCGGGCCAACAACATCGGCGTTCAGTGCTCAAGCAATGAGATCGTGGTCTTGTTGAACAATGATGTGATCGTCCAACCTGGATTTCTGGCTCCCTTGCTCAAGGGGTTCGAACATCCTGACGTTTTCGCAGTGACGTCGCAAATCTTCAACTATGATGCCACCAAGACTCGCCTCGAGACCGGTAAGACGTTTGGGATGATGATGTTCGGGTGCATGCATGTTGGACATACCCAGCCGACCCCTGTCGACGAAGAACGCAAGTACGTCCCGGTCTTCTATGCCCACGGTGGTTCCAGTGCCTATCACCGACAAAAGTTCCTGGACTTGGGTGGGTTCAGCGAAATTTACCATCCAGCCTATGTTGAGGATGCTGATCTATCCTATCGCGCCTGGAAGGCCGGTTTTCGCGTGCTCTTCTGTCCGACCAGCCGAGTAGTCCACAAGCATCGCAGCACCAATGCCACCGAGATGGGAAACGCTAGGATTGACTATTTGATCGCTCGAAACCTGTTCGTCTTGTTCTGGAAAAATGTCACCTCGACCCGCTTGTTCTTAAGCCATCTCTTGAAGTTACCGCTCCGTTTCCTCCTCGATTTCGGCCGGGGGCGCTTCGGCATCATGAAGGCTTTTTCCGGTGCGCTGATCAAGGCACCTTGTGTTGTTTGGAACCGTATGGTCAACCGCCCCCCCAGCCGTTTGTCGGATCAAGAAGCCATCGCCGCAATCAACCATTGGTTCTTTTATCGGCACAGATACCTTTCAAACGGCCACCAACCGGCAGGTTCTCGGAAGATTTTGGTGGTCTCCAAGCGACTTCCCCGACTGGGAATCGACGGTTCTTGGATATTGGTCAACCTCCTCGAAGGGCTTTCAGTCCGTAATGAGATCACCCTCCTGTCCTTCATCGAAACCAGCGAGGATCAAGCGCATGTCGATCGATTGAAAAGGTTCTGCAAAGAGGTCAGAACCATTACGCTCTATCCGTACGATCAGGAACTCAAGAGTGCCTTTCTGGTTTCCAAGCTATTGGCGGTAATCCATGCTTGCTTGACGATGCGTAAGGAAGTGCTCAACGAGCTGAGAGACGGCAATTATGACTTGGTGCAATGTGAGTACCTGCATACTTTGAATTTCATCCCTGACCTTCGGCGCTATCCCAGTCTGCTCACTCATCACGAAGTACTGAGTTTGGCCTACGAGCGGCTCTTCCGACTGGCCAGCACCTGGAGAGGAAAGATTTCCGGCTTCATTAAGTGGAGGCTTGTGCGGGTCTATGAAGCACGGCTTTGCCGCAAGGTCCGCTCGGTGGTGGCGCTCTCCGCTGTTGACCGGGACTACCTGCGCCAGCGGCTGAAAGTCGACCGCCCCGGCTTGGCTCAAAGTGGTGTGGACGTGGACTTCTTTCGGTCCGAGGCCAATATCCATGAACGTCCCAATAGCTTGATCTTTGTCGGTTTCTTCAAGCATCCGCCCAATGTGCAAGGCATGTCGTATTTCTTACGGGAGATTTGGCCAGGACTCCTCGAAGTCATTCCAGAAGCCACCGTCACGATTGTTGGCCGATTCGCTCCCCCTCATCTGCTGGCGCACAGTAACAAGGATCAGGTCGTCTTTCTTGAGAAAGTCAAGGACTTGCGCCCCCTCCTCTCCAGCCGCGCCGTATTTGTAGCCCCGATCATCAGCGGAGCGGGACTTCGTGGCAAACTCTTGGAGGCCATGGCCATGAGTAGAGCGATCGTTGCGACCCGACTCTGCCTCGAAGGATATCCCTTTCACCACGATCAGGAACTGATGATTGCCGATACCTCGGCCGAGTTCCTCCAGTACACCGTGGAACTGCTGAGGGATCCCTGCAAGCGTCGGCGGCTTGGACGCAATGCCCGAGCCAAGGTAGAAGATAAATACAGTTCGCCCCGTTTTGCTGCAACTTACGAGCGGCTCTACGAAGAGCTGCCAGTATGAGCCGGCTGTCGATTGTCATCGTCAATTACCGGTCAGGACATCATCTTGCCTCCTGCCTCCGCAGTCTGGCTGAGAACACAGGCGGTCCGGACTACGATATTTGCATCGTCAACAATGACCAACCTCAGGATCTGGCTCCCATCTCCGATCTCGATCTGACCCGAGTCAAGATCATACAGAACCGCTCCAACCGGGGATTCGCCGCTGCAGTCAATCAGGGTTACCGTCGATCCCAGGCGCCCTTTCTCTTGGTTTTGAATCCCGACGTGCGTGTCGAAAGAGGGGCGCTGGAGGTTCTGACAGGCACTTTGGAAACCCATCCCGATGCCGGCGTTGTGCTGCCTCAACTGAAGAGTCCCGATGGTGGCCTTCAATACTCTTGCCGACGTTTTTATACGGTCGCAACCCTGTTGCTGCGGCGCGCTCCGTTTCAGAGTTTCTTATCCAACCATCCAAGCGTCCGCCACCATCTGATGGAGGACTGGGACCACAAGACGTTGTCTGAAGTTGATTGGGGGCTGGGGGCTGCCATGTTGATCCGGCGGGCGGCCTTGGACCGGGGCGCCCTTTTGGATGAGCGGTTTTTTCTCTACTTTGAGGACGTGGATTTGTGCAAAAGCATGTGGCAAAGAGGCTGGAAGGTTTTTTACAATCCGGAGGCTTGCATGGTTCACCACCATCGGAGGGACAGTGCGGCGGGTTGGAGGTATGGCGCCAAGCGGCATCACTTCCTGAGTTTGCTCAAGTTTCTCTGGAAGTACCGGTTCAGGTTGGGGAGGCCGTCCCCAACGTGATGAGGCCCCGTGGCATTTTAGAGGGAGTCATGCGGCTCGGTTCGGTGTCGAATCGGCTTCAGCAGCGAGAGAAATCACCTTAGAATAGGGTTCTGATGATGCTTACCGGACAGGTCTCGAGCATGCGAATTCGAAGTATCGCGGTGACCCCAGCGACCTTCCTCTCCCCGATGGCGGGGTTGACCGACAGCGTCTTCCGTCGCCTCATCAAGAGGTTGGGTGGCTGCGGTTTGGTCATGACGGAATTTACCAGCGCCGAGGGACTCACGCGCCACTCGGTGAAGAGTCAAAGGATGCTGTTCTACCATGAGGAAGAACGCCCCGTCACCGCTCAGCTATTTGGAGCAGATCCCTACCGTTTGGCGGAAGCAACACGGATGGTTGAAGATTTGGGGTTCGACGCCATTGACTTGAACCTGGGTTGCCCGGCAAAAAAGGTCGTGAAGTCTTGTGGAGGATCCGCCCTCTTGAGGGAGCGGACACTCTTGGGGACAATTCTCAAGGAGATTCGGTCGGCGGCTCGAATCCCCTTCACCATCAAAATCCGGTCGGGTTGGAGCGAATCGGAGATTGTTGCCTTGGAGGTCGGCAAGATGGCGGAGGATCTGGGAGTCGAGGCCATTGCTCTGCATCCCCGCACCCGCGTCCAGGGATTTTCCGGAAGGGCGGATTGGAGCATCATCGCACGCCTGAAAGCTCATCTCACCATTCCCGTTATTGGCAATGGTGATATCGTCAATGCGCATGACGCCTTGAGGATGCGAGAGCAGACGGGGTGCGATGGGATCATGGTGGGTAGGGGGGCCTTGACTAATCCCTGGATTTTTCGTCAGATCAGCGAAATCGAGTGCGGTATGCCGATGACCCACCCGGACGTTGGCGCCAAATACGGTCTGATTAAGCGTTACTTCTCTCTCTTGTTTGAGGAAGAAACCCCGGGAGCTATTGGAAAGATGAAGCAATTTGCCTCGTGGTTTACTCACGCCATTCCCCGCGGGGGGGGGCCGCCCTGCGCAAGGCCATTTACACTTCCAAGAGTGAGATGGAAGTCATGGACCGGATCGAGGAATTCTTCCAGAGGTCCCGGGTATCGGAACCTCAAATTCAAGGCTGCTGATTCCGTCCCTTCCGGCCTCGACGCTCCGCGTCTTGCCGCCCAGACTTTAGCCACAGGTTCTGGGTCCCATCCCCGTCTCAATATCCAAGCCGGGTTCGCTATAATGGGGACTCTTTCAATAAAGGAGTTTAAGTACCGTGTCCGATTCTCTCAGAAACACAATCCGCCAATTGGAGGACCGGCTGGGAGCTGGGACCTACTACAAGCGTGATCTGGTATTGATCCGAGGACGAGGCGCCCGCCTGTTGGAGGCAGACGGCAGGGAGTTCATCGATTGCGTGGGGGGCCACGGGGCGGCCAATGTGGGTCACGACAATTCTTATGTGAACGAGGCCATTCAGGATCAGACGGAAAAGCTCCTGGTGTGCAATGAGCTCTTTTATCATAAAGAAAGGGCGAGGCTGCTCGAAAATCTGGAGCGGATCACACCCGACAGTATCCGACGTTTCTTTTTGTGTAATTCCGGTTCAGAGGCCGTTGAAGCCGCCTTGAAGTTCGCCCGCCTGGCCACCGGGCGCCAGCAAATTGTCGCCGCCATGCGCGGGTTCCATGGAAAGAGCTTCGGCGCCTTGAGTGCGACCTGGAACAAGAACTATCGCCGACCATTCGAGCCACTGGTCCCGGGATTCACCCACGTTCCCTTCAACCATGTGCAGAGGGTCCGCAATGCCATCACCGAACAGACAGCGGCTGTCCTGGTTGAGGTAGTCCAGGGAGAAGGTGGTGTCCGGCCGGCCTCACTGAAATTCCTGTCGGCAGTGCAGAATTGCTGCAATCAAACCGGAGCTTTGTTGATTGTTGACGAGGTGCAAACCGGATTTGGCCGTACTGGGCGGATGTTTGCCTCGGACCACTTCAGCCTGTTCCCTGATATCTTGTGCCTGGCCAAGTCCATGGGGGGCGGGCTTCCCATCGGGGCCACTGGAATCAGTCACGCGGTGGCTTCCAAACTGTTCAAGCTGGCTCACAGCTCCACTTTTGGAGGCAATCCCTTGGCCTGTGCAGCCGCCAACGCGACCATTCGGTATTTGGAGAATTCTAAACTACCTGATCGCGCTGACAAGCTCGGAGGCCGTTTCATGCGACGACTGCGGTCCATTCCGTCTTCTCGAATTCGCGAGGTCAGGGGCATGGGTCTGATGGTCGGTGTCGAGCTCAAGGGAAAGAGTGGGCCTTACATCCTCAAACTCATGCAGAGAGGAGTGCTGGCGCTGGCCGCAGGTCCAAACGTGATTCGCTATATGCCCCCTCTGGTTATCGAGGAAAAAGACTTGGACTTAGTGGCCGACCTCACTGCAGAGGTCTTGCGGTAGTCCGAAGATTACCTGCTTCCCTCCACGCCAACTTGAGGAGTGAAAAGCGGTGACACGAATCATTGGGTTTGGTGGTCCTGGGATTTGGTTAGGGCCTTGATTCGGTGAGGCAGAGTGCCGGGTCAGGGATCTCGGAGCCCATTTTATGAGGAAGGACATAGCTGATTCCGAACTCCAGTTATTGCAGGAAATGTTGCAGATTCCAAGCCCATCAGGTCAGGAAGCCCGGCTTTCCTCATTTCTGGTTGACACACTGCAGTCCATGGGGTTTCAATCCTATCGGGACAGGGTGAACAACACCATCGGTATTCTGGGCGATGGGGCGAAGACCATTGTGCTTTTAGGCCACATCGATACGGTAGCGGGAGACCTTCCCGTTAAGATCGAGGATGGTCGGCTCTATGGTAGAGGTTCTGTGGACGCCAAGGGTCCGATGGCCTGCTTTATCTCGGCCACTCATCGCTTGAAGCAGGAACTCCAGAGACAGGCTAAGAAGATTGTGATCGTGGGCGCCGTAGAAGAGGAGTCAGCCACCTCTCGCGGCGCCCGGCAAGCATTGTTGGACTTCGATCCGCCAGATTACTGCGTGATTGGGGAGCCCAGTGGCTGGAATGCCATGACCCTGGGTTACAAAGGTAGGCTGCTGGTTGACTATCACTTGCAGATCCCGCTCAGACACACAGCCGGTCAGGGACAATCCGTGTGTGAGAAGGCTGTCGACTATTGGAGTGAAATCCGGCGTTGGTGTGACCGATTCAATGTAGGGAAAACGATGTTTGAAAGCCTCCAAGCTTCTCTCCGTTCCTTCAACTCGAGCCATGACGGCATCCATGAAGGAGCCGCTTTGAGACTGGGATTCCGCCTTCCGATGGACTTTGCCCGGCAACCACTGGAAGACTTTTTGCGGCAGACGGCCAGCCCGGCTCAAGTCTCTTTTTCAGGGCGCGAGGCAGCCGTACGTCGAGACAAGTCGAACCCGCTGGTAAGGTCCTTCCTCCGTTCGATTCGGGCTCTGGAGGGCCAGCCTAAATTCAAGCTGAAGACGGGGACTGCAGACATGAATGTGGTCGCACCGTTCTGGAAATGCCCCATGGTGGCCTACGGTCCGGGCGATTCCAGACTGGACCATACGCCGCAGGAGCACGTCGAGATTGAGGAGTACAGAAAGTCAATCGACGTGCTAGAATCCGTGCTACGCCTTTTGTGAAAAATCAGGATGTTCCAGCCCTGCCGCGAGGATGCCTAGTGTCCGAACAAGTCGTGGAAACAGCCGACATTCTGACCAACCCGGAGGTGGCCGACAAAGAGCGGCGCCTCAGTGAAATCCTGAGTGGGCTGGAGTCCGTGGTGGTTGGCTTTAGCGGAGGTGTTGACAGTGCTTACCTGGCCTACATGGCTAACCAGGTTTTGGGCCAAAAGGCGCTCTGCGTCACCGCTGTCAGCCCCTCCTATCCTGCCTTCCAGAGGAAGGAAACGACCGATTTCGCCTCTTGTTATCACCTTCACCACTTGGAGATTGAAACCAGTGAGGTCGACGATTCCCGCTACCGCGAGAACTCCCCGGATCGGTGCTATTTCTGCAAGAGCGAACTTTTTTCCAAGCTGCAAGCGTTGGCCCGTGAAAAAGGCTATCGGGTTGTTGTGGATGGAACCAACCGGGACGATCGCACCGATTTTCGTCCAGGACGCCGCGCTGCCCGTCAATACTTGGTTCAGAGTCCTCTCTCGGATGCCCGAATGACCAAAGTGGAGATCCGAGAGCTGTCCCGGAGGGCTGGTCTGCCAACCTGGAACAAACCCGCCTTACCCTGCCTCTCTTCCCGATTCCCCTATGGCATCTCGATCACGCCCGAAAAGCTATCCGTGGTGGAACGAGGCGAAGAGGTCCTGCGCCACTTTGGATTCAAGATTTTTCGGGTGCGGTATCACGAAGCCTTGGTCCGCCTGGAGTTCTCCCCGGAGGAATTGCCCAAGGCGCTCAATCTGGCGATGGCTGCTCTGTTGACCAAGGAGTTCAAGGCCTTGGGCTTCAAGTTCGTTACCGTCGATCTGGAAGGTTATCGCTCGGGCGCCCTCAACGAGGTTTTGTCCTTGCACCCATCGTAAGGGTAGCCCTGATTGACGATTGGTTTGTGTCTCCCCTGACTTCGGTAAGGGAAGCGGATTGAAACATGAAAATACTTGTGGTCGGGTCAGGGGGGCGAGAACACGCTCTCGTCTGGAAAATCTGTCGTTCTCCCCGAGTCACTAAAGTCTATTGCGCTCCGGGCAATGGAGGAACGGCTGCCATTGCCCGGAATGTGCCCTTGGCCGTCGATGACCTGTCGGCATTGACAGCGTTCGCCTTGGAACAGCGGATCGATCTTACCGTCGTAGGACCGGAGTTGCCATTGGTCTTGGGCATTGTGGACCGCTTCGAATCTCACGGGGTCTCGATCGTCGGACCCAGCGCCGCCGCCTCGCGTCTTGAGGGGAGCAAGATTTTTGCAAAGGAGTTCATGAAGCGGCACAAGGTTCCCACCGCAGCCTATTTGCCCTGCAATTCAGTTACGGAGGCGCTGGCAGCCGTTCGGCGGGCGGAGCTGGGCTACCCTTTGGTCATTAAGGCCGACGGGTTGGCAGCGGGGAAGGGAGTGGTCATTGCCAAAGACCAGCGGCAGGCCGAATCGACGGTAGAGCGGATGATGATCCATCGGGTCTTCGGCAAGGCCGGTGAGAGATTGTTGATGGAGGAGTACCTGACGGGCCAGGAAGTCTCTTTTCTGGTTTTCTCTGACGGTGAACATTTTCTTCCCATGGTTCCCTCACAGGATCATAAGACAGTCTTTGACAATGACCAGGGGCCGAACACGGGAGGCATGGGCGCCTATTCGACCGATGGCATCTTGTCTTTGGAGCAGCAGCGAAAGATCCTCCAATCGATTGTCGAACCCACGATCCGCGGTATGGCTGCTGAGGGGACGCCCTACCGAGGCATTCTTTATGTTGGCCTGATGCTCACATCGCAAGGCATCAAGGTTCTGGAGTTTAATGCCCGAATGGGTGATCCGGAGACGCAGCCGGTACTCTTCCGCCTGGAGAATGATCTGGTGGGGGTGCTGCAGGCCATCAGTGAGCAGACCCTTGACTCGGTGCAGTTGCAGTGGGACCGGGCTTGCAGCATTTGCGTGGTGATGGCCTCGGGAGGTTATCCCGGAAAGTTTCAGAAAGGCAGGCTGATTCAAGGGATCGCGGAAGCCGATGCCTTGGAGCAGGTCAAGGTGTTCCACGCCGGTACGCGGTTGAAGGATGGTCAATTCATCACCGCCGGAGGGAGGGTCCTGGGTGTAACGGCCAAGGCCGTCGATCTCCCCGCGGCGATTGCCCGTGTCTACCAGGCTCTCAAGAAAGTGCAGTTCGAGCAAATGCATTACCGAAGTGATATCGGGAGTAAAGGTTTAAAATAGGGCCGGGCGGCAATTCCAGCCTGTAGGCAGATCTAAAGCCCTCATTTTCTTGGAGGTGTGCTCTTGAGAAATTCGTCCTACGCCAACATTGGAGGAGTCTGATTATGAAGCCGATCGTCGGTATCATCATGGGCAGTGACTCTGACCTGAAGATTATGGGAGAGGCTGCCAAGCAGCTCAAGGAGTTTGACGTTCCGTTTGAGATTGACATTTGTTCCGCCCATCGCTCACCTGAGCGGGCCTCGCAGTACGCCCGGACTGCGGCGGAAAGGGGGCTGAAGTGCATCATTGCGGGTGCTGGAGGCGCTGCCCACCTGGCGGGAGTCACTGCCGCCGAGACAGTTCTGCCCGTGATTGGGGTTCCGGTTGACAGCAGTCCTCTGCAGGGATTTGACGCCTTGCTGGCGACCGTCCAGATGCCCGGAGGAGTACCGGTCGCAACCATGGCTGTGGGAAAAGCCGGCGCCGTCAATGCTGCGATCTTTGCTGCTGAAATCCTGGCCGCTGCTGATGCGGCGTTGACTGATCGCCTGGTTCGCCACAAGCAGGCTTTGGCCGAAAAAATCCGGAACAAGTCTGAACAGGTCAAGGCAACCTTTTCAGTCTGACCACCACAACAGCCCCTCCAAGGGATAAGGACAATTCCTGGATTCTGTTCGCTGACGTTGCTCCTCTCATCGGCAGATCTCCACCTGGCAGACGGTTTCGCCTGAAAGGCTCACTTTGCCTGATGCCAAACGGTGGGCGCGCTTCTGGTCTGCTGTCATCCCATCAATAGCATGCAGTTTTCGTCGGGGTTGCAGTGACGCCGACACTGCATCCGGACTTGATGAATGAAAAAGAAGTGGATCGCAGTCAGCTTGGGACTCCTCTTGCTTGGGCTGGCCTACGAAGTAATGATGTTGCCGGACGTCACCGTGCTCTGCACCCGGCGGATGGGAGTGACTGCCCTGATGAAACAGCGCGACGCCGAAGCGCGAGCAACGGGGGCCAAACCTCGGCGGTTTCAAATCTGGGTTCCCTACAGAGTATTCCCCGACCATTTCAAGACAGCCGTCCTCATTGGCGAGGACCATGCCTTTTTTCAGCATCCGGGCTATGACCTCAGAGAAATCAAAGAATCCTTGTGGAGGAACTGGGAGGAAAAGCGTTTTGTCCGAGGGGGAAGCACCCTCACTCAGCAACTGGCCAAGAACCTGTACCTCTCAACGTCCAAGACTCCCCTGAGAAAACTGCGAGAGTTCTTAATTGCCCTTAAACTGGAGCGAAATCTCAGCAAGCGACGCATTTTTGAACTCTACCTCAATTTTATCGAGTGGGGAGATGGCATCTACGGCGCCGAGGCGGCTTCTCGGACTTACTTTGCCAAATCGGTTGGCCGGCTCAGTCCGGGCGAGGCAGCCCTTTTAGCCGCCATGATTCCCGATCCGAGAGGTATGTCCCCTCGACGCGTGACTGGCCGACTGAGGTGGCGTGCTCATCTGATTCTTTCTCGAATGGGTGAGTATGGGGACCTTGATTCAGAGGAGTATCGACGAGCAGTCGGGGAATTGACGGCCCGGCAAGCTAGGTGAGGTTTCCGGGGCAGCCGGCCTGAGATCGGAGACCGCTTGCAGGTTGCTTTGTCTTTCCCTCGCTAAACTGAACGGGCTTTGATCGAGTAGTCGCCGCTGGCGCCCCGTCAGGCCCTCATGAGCTTTTTGCCTCTTGACAAAGAGGTCCTTTCTGCTTAAGATTCCACTCTTTTCGGAGCTCATGCAAAGCCGCATGCAGGCTCTTTGGGGCCTACGCAGCGTCGCGTAGTGTTCTACCGCAGTTCCACCGCACTCCCCCAGCCGAAAGTTCAACCATCAAAGTTCCACATCCTAACGCTAAGGAGTAAACGATGAACCCTAAAGAGCTCTTGAAGTTCGTCAACGATGAAGGGATCAAGATCATTGATCTGCGATTTGTGGACTTGCCAGGCCTGTGGCAGCACTTTTCGATCTCATCGAACGAGGCCCACGAGGAAATGTTCGAAGAGGGCGTGGGGTTTGACGGATCGAGCATCCGCGGCTTCCAGGAGATTCAGGAAAGTGATATGCTCCTCATCCCCGACACCTCCACGGCTTTTCAAGATCCATTTACCGCGGTCCCGACACTCAATATCATTTGTAACGTCAAGGACCCGGTGACCCTCCAGTCCTATTCTCGAGACCCGCGTCACATTGCACAAAAGGCAGAGAACTATCTGAAGTCGACTGGGATTGGCGACACTGCCTACTTTGGTCCCGAGCCGGAGTTTTTCGTTTTGGACGATATCCGATTCGATCAGTCCTACAACTACGGTTACTACTACGTGGATTCTCGGGAAGGATTTTGGAATTCCGGCAAAGAGGAGAATCCCAACCTGGGCTACAAACCCCGCTACAAAGAGGGCTATTTCCCCGTTCCACCGATGGATAGCTTACAAGACATCCGCAGCGAGATGATCCTGCTGCTGGAAGAAGTTGGGGTGCAGACTGAAGTTCACCACCACGAGGTAGGCACAGCGGGCCAATGCGAGATCGATATGCGGTTTGACACCTTGACCAGCATGGCCGACAAGTTCCTGAAATACAAATACATCATCAAGAATGTTGCCAGGAAACATGGTAAAACTGTCACCTTGATGCCGAAGCCGATCTTTCAGGACAACGGCTCCGGAATGCACGTTCACCAAAGTGTCTGGAAGGGCGGCAAGAACGTCTTCTACGAGGCAGGTGGTTATGCGGATTTGAGCAAGACGGCCATTTACTACATCGGCGGGATTCTCAAGCACACACCCGCTCTGTTGGGGTTCTGCGCACCCACCACCAACTCCTACCGACGCTTGGTTCCGGGATATGAGGCCCCCATCAACCTCATTTACTCCCAGCGTAATCGCAGTGCGGCAGTCAGGATTCCTACCTATTCTCGCAGTGAGAAGGCCAAGCGAGTAGAGACTCGTTTCCCGGATCCCTCTTGTAACGGATACCTGGCCTTCGCGGCCTTGTTGATGGCTGGCTTAGACGGCGTCCAGAACAAGATCACTCCCCCTGATCCCATTGACAAGGATCTCTATGATCTGGGCCCCGTCGAAGCGGCCAATGTGAAATCGACTCCCGGCAGCTTGGAGGATGTCCTCAATGCTCTGGAAGACGATCACGAATTTCTCCTCCAGGGTGATGTTTTCACCAAGGATGTGATCGAAACCTGGCTTGACTATAAACGGGCCCGGGAAGTTGATGCCATTCGGTTGCGCCCCCATCCCTACGAGTTTGCTCTGTACTTCGACATCTAAATTCCAGGCAGGCAACCGGCTTGCCCCGGTGTTTTTCCGGGGCAAGCCATCAGCCCCTTGCCAGACCAGGGGGGCTCCTCCGAAATGCAGCCAAACGTTGATTGGCAGATCCTCGATCCTTGCCTCGGAGCCAGTCTGCGCTTGGCTGAGCCTCTTGAATCTGTTGGAATGTGTTTTCAGACTGGGATGCGCCTTGTCGGGTACTTTTCTCAGAGAAGCTGTGCCGTGTTAAGCTGAAACTGCCGCAACGCGCCAGTGGATGTAGAGATCAGCAATCATTTGGGAAGGTTGGCCGCGATTGGTGTTGGCCCCATGAGTGGATAGCGACTCATGGGTGTTGCTGCCCGTGGCAGCCGGATGGAGGGCCCCTTTGAAAAAGCGTGCCTGGGTGATGGGAATCACGGGACAGGATGGGTCTTACCTTTCTGAGCTTTTGTCCGGCAAAGACTATTCGGAGTCTCCTTCTGGTACCTTCCGATCAGACGTCTTCGACGCTTCAGCCAAAAAAGTCTCCGGGTCACCTGCAAGATGTTGCCAAGCTCCGAATTCGCTTGCCTTCCAGGCAGGATAGGGCGAATATAACCACAAGTTATGGGGGTAGGTAATCAGTTGCCCCCTTCTGATAGAGGTCGCTTTCCACAGATACATAACCCGATGCAACGGCTGTCCATCACTGTGCTAGTAGCGATTCTGCTCGGGCTATCCGCCACAGATCTGATTGCGCTCAAGATCAAAGACTATCAGAAGCACCTGAATCCCCGCTTCGCCAAGCGCCCGCGGCAGAGCACTCGATTTATCGTCGTCCACTCGACTGAAGGTAGTCTGCCCAGCTCGTTGCGAACTCTTTCTCGCGGTAAGGTCCGACGGCGACGCTACGTCAGCCGGGGAGGACATGCCCATTATCTCATTGCCAAAAACGGCACAGTCTATCGGATCTTGAACCCCAAGTACCGAGCCAACCATGCGGGGGTCAGCATGTGGAATGGCGTGGAGAGGCTCAGTGATCATTCCCTGGGTATTGAACTGGAGGGATACCACAATGTGCCCTTTACAGATCGGCAGTACCGGTCCCTGAGGGAACTACTGAGGATTCTGCAAAAGCGATTTCGGGTCAAGGACCAGGATGTCCTGGAGCACTACCGAGTGGCTTATTCCGAGCCGAATCGGTTCAACAGGAAAAGGCGACGAGGGAGGAAACGGGATCCCGGAAGCGATAACTTTGACCGCAGGAAGGCTGGACTGAAGGATGAATACCCCCAGGATCCGGATGTAATTGCCGGAAGAATCAGCGGTGACGCGGGCTCGATCCGGGTAGCTCAGAAATCCCAACCTGAGTCGGTGGCCCTGAAGGCTGAAGGCAATGAAAAACAGGTTGAAAACGACGGCTCGGGGGATCCCGGCGCCGACTCCGGAAAAACCAATATCATCACGGCCAGCCAGACCGCCTGGAAGATTGCCGGCCTCCAATACAAGGCCGCCAGTACGCTCTACCGATTTCCGGATGGACGTTCTCTGCGCGGTCATGAAATCCAGGATTGGTCGGCCATTCCTGCGGGTACCGAAGTAGAGCTGGGAGTTGAAGAGAACAAGGTGGTCAGCGCTGGCCGGGCGGAAGTTCTGCTTCCCGAAGTTGCAAAGGGCATGTCCCCTTGGAAGATTGCCAATGCCCTTTACAACTCTTCGTTCACCTACTATATCTACCCCAGCGGCAGGATTCTCTCCGGCCATCGAATTGACCAGTTCCAGAACATCCCGATAGGGACCAGAATCCTCATTGCTTACCGGCGGGTCCCCACGCCACGGACCAAAAGCCGCTTAGGGGAAGATCTGGAAGATGTCTTCTTGAGCCATCAGACGTTGTACCTCTTGCCGGGCGGTGCGCTGAAGTCCGGGGAGCAGATAGAAGACTTTGCCCAGCTTCCGCGGCGAACGATCGTTTTCACAAGGGTGGAATAGACCCTGAAGGCAAAAAAGTCGGCCTGCCGCCCTGTTGGCTGGGGACTTCGAACCCCTCTGAACCTTGTAAGATATCTCCACAAGAAAGACGAGGCTCCAGCCTGTGGTTCTCGGCGCCGATGTCGGCCAGTCCTCCGGCCTGTGGTATATTGCCTCGGCTGCCCGTCGACGCAACTTTCCTCGGTTTCAAGAGACGTCCTAATTTTCCTGCGGTCTCATTGAGTACTGAAAGATTGAGCTCATGTTCAAGAGTCGTTTGTTCACTCCGGGACCGACGCCGCTGCCGCCACAGGTGCAGCAGGCCCTGTCCCGACCTATCCTCCACCATCGAACTGACGAGTTTCGCCGGACGCTCAAGGAAGTGTTGGCCAATCTTCGTTACCTTTACGACACCCATCAGGATGTCTTGCTATTTACCGCTTCCGCCAGCGGTGTGATGGAGGGGGCGGTGGTCAACCTTCTCGGTCGCGGCGATGAGGCGATGGTCGTTAGCGTGGGCAAGTTCGGGGAGCGGTGGGTAGAGCTTTGTCAGGCCTACGGAGTGCGAACTCAGGTCCTTTCCGCTCCATACGGACAGAGCGTGGTTCCGGAAACCGTGGCGGCGCGGCTGACACAAAGCCCCACAACCCGGGCCGTCTTTGTTCAATACTCCGAGAGTTCCACCGGAGTCAAACTAGACGTCAAGGCCTTGGGAGAAATCGTCCATCAGTTTCCGGGGACCGCCTTGGTAGTGGATGCCGTTACGGGGTTGGGTGTGATGGAACTGCCGGTTGACCTTTGGCGCTTGGATGTGGTCATTGCCGGGTCGCAGAAGGCGCTCATGCTTCCTCCTGGCTTGGCTTTCGCCAGTCTCAGCCGGAAAGCCTGGCGGTTGATGGAGGCGAACCGGTCTCCCAAGTTCTACTTTGACTTCCGCAAGGAGAGGGAGCACCAACTCCGGGGCGAAACCGCCTACACTCCCTCCACAAGTCTGGTTCTGGCCCTGGGGGAAGCGTTGAAGATCATCCGGGAAATGGGACGCGAGAAACTGATTCAGAATGCGGGGCTGCTAGCGGAAGCCACCAGAGCCGCAGCCAAGGGTATGGGGCTGCGTCTTTTTGCAGAGGTTTCCCCGAGCGATGCTTTGACAGCGATTTGCGCTCCCGAGCAGGCCGAGTCTGGTCCCGTTATCAGGGAGTTGAAGAGAAGTTTTGGGATCATCGTGGCCGATGGACAGGGCTCAATGCGAGGTAAGATTTTTCGAGTGGCCCATCTGGGGTACACTGATTTCTTGGACACCTTGGCTTTCATCGCCTGCCTGGAGATGGTGTTGAAACGGCTGGGGGTTCCCGTCGATCTCGGTTCCGGGGTTCGTGCCGCCCAGCAAATCTATCTCGGCCAAAAAGAAATCCCATCCACTGGCTAGCCTGAACAGCAGCAGTTTGAGCCGGGAGCCGGTTCAGTCGGATTCGATAGTCGTCAGCAGGCGCGTGCCCGTCGGCGACGGGTTGTTTTTGATCGTGGACGCCAGTTGTCTGCTATGAAGATTCTCGTTAGCGACAATCTTGCTCAACAAGGTATCGATTTACTCCGGGCTGAGGAAGATTGGCAGGTCGATCTGAAGACCAACCAGGCCCCACAGCAGCTCATCCAAGAGATCCCGCAATACGATGCACTCGTCGTTCGCAGCAAAACGAAAGTGGATTCCAGTGTCATCCGGGCCGCAAGCCGATTGAAGGTGATCGGACGAGCGGGTACAGGAGTGGATAATATCGACTTTGAGGCCGCCACCCGCAAGGGTATTGTGGTTATGAATACGCCAGGGGGAAATAGTGTCAGTGTGGCGGAACTGACCCTGGGTTTGATGTTGTCACTGACCCGATCTATTCCGCCTGCCGCTTCGTCAACCAGGCAGGGGAAGTGGGATCGGACAGATTTCACGGGATTGGAATTAAGGAACAAAACTTTGGGGGTTGTCGGCTTGGGCAGAGTTGGGGGAGATGTAGCTCGTCGGGCCAAGGCATTTGGCATGAAGATAGTGGCCTACGATCCTTTTGTGTCAGATCGTTGGGCTGCCGACCAAGCGGTGGAACTCGTGGACTGGGAGCAGTTGCTGTCCCTATCGGACATTCTCACCCTACATGTTCCTCTGTTGGACCAAACCAGGGAGATGCTGAATGCAAAATCGCTGGCCCGAATGAAAGACGGGGTGCGAATCATCAACACGGCCCGCGGGGAGTTGATCAATGAACCGGCCTTGGCCAGAGCCTTGGATCAAGGAAAGGTGGCGGCTGCAGCCCTTGATGTCCTTACCGAAGAACCGCCGCCGGCCGAAAACCGTCTGATCCACCATCCCAAGGTCTTGGTCACTCCTCACATCGCCGCATCAACCTTAGAAGCCCAAGAGGTGGTTGGCATTGAAATTGCAGGGCAGGTCAAGGCTTTCCTTAAAGATGGAGTCATTCGCAACGCCGTCAATTTTCCCTCGGTCTCTTTTGAGGAATACCGGAAGCTTGGTCCATTCATTACCCTGGGGGAGAAACTGGGCGGCTTCGTTTCTCAGATTTCGGTCGGTCGGATGAATCAAATCGGAATTCGATACTATGGGGAAGTGGTGGATGTCAACACCACACTGATTGCCAATGCCATCATTGTGGGAATTCTCAAGCCTATCCTTTACGAGGTGAACACGATCAACGCGCGTACAATTTTGGAACAGCGCGGGATCGAACTGGTTGAAACCCGAAGCAGTCGCCAAAGGAGTTACTCCAATTTGATTTCGGTCCGGTTGAGAACCGACCTTGGGGAGGAATGGATCGAAGGCGCGATTCTTTCGAAGGACAACAACCGCCTGGTCTCGGTCGACCACATTGACATCGAAGCTCCCTTGATGGGAACCATTCTGTTTATCCGCAACAACGACACGCCCGGGGTCATCGGTCAGATCGGAACTCTGTTGGGCAATCATCATGTCAACATTGCCAATTTTGCCCTGGGTCGAGCTGAAACCGATCATCACGCCGTCGGAGTTGTTAATGTGGACAGTCCAATCAGCGGGAGACTCTTGGAGCAGATCTGTAGCTGCCCCAGCATCCTGTTTGCACGGGTTGTTCACCTCTAGCCTGGAGTTGGCTTTCCGTGACCCCCTCTTTGCCAGCCTTGTCCGGGATGGAATGCTCCCCTACCGGCAAGTTGTTTGGGGCAGTGCTTTTGAGTAGGATGTAGTTGCTTGCGCCTATTTCCGGGTGCGTTGACGAAACAGGGTCGAATGAGACATCGGCCATCCAGGGAGCGAGGCGCCACGCCCGATTCGGCCAATATTCAACTTCCATCCCTGCCTTCCTGGTAGATGCGGTCCGAAATAGCGAACTTCAAGATGGCCAACAGGGCTTTGACGCCGTCCTTCCAAGTGATCTTTTTTCCCTCTGGATAACTCCTGCCCGAGTAATGGATGGGGATCTCGAGCATGTGGGCCCCTCGTTTCGCCAGCTTGATGGTGAGTTCCGGTTCGATGCGAAAGTCAGTACTTTCAAGTGGGATACTCTTGAGCATGTCGGTGCGAACCATCTTGTAGCAGGTCTCCATGTCAGAGAGTCTCAAATGGCTGACCAGGTTGCTGAGGGCAGTGAGCAAGCGATTACCCAGCGCATGTTGAGAGAACCATGCAGGCTGAAAGCCTCCGGGCGGGAATCTCGACCCGAAGACGGCATCCGCATCTTTCTCTAAGAAGAGAGGAATCATTCGAATGAGGTCTCGAGGGCGATATTCCAAATCAGCGTCGTGGCAAACCGTGAGTTCTGTGTCGGCAAACTGCAGCCCGGTCCTGAAGGCCTTTCCCTTACCCTGATTGTGCTGGTGACGAACAAATTTCCAGACAAATTTCTCTCCCCAATCCTCTATCGCAAGGGCTTGCTGGAACCGACTGAGAACGGCGACGGTTTGATCCTGTGAACCATCATCCACCACAATCACCTTGACTAAACTCAGGAGGGGGGTTTCTCCCAACACACGTAACCGTGAAAGGCTGGCATGGGCCAGACTTTGTTCATTGTAGACGGGGACAATAACCGAGAGGGTGGTGTTTGGCGTCATGGAGCGGGGGGCACGGCCCCTGGAAGAACGGAGGGGTAGTCCGTGAGGAACAAGCCCTTCCGTGACGACTCGAGCGGACCTTGCCCCTAAAGGAATCGGCGCATTGTAGAACGGCGCCGACACACAAAGCAACGGATTCGCAGCGTCCAATCCCTCGATTGCGGCAACTGCCGTTTTCTGATTGAATAAGTCGGGCCTCCGCTCATCGGGTGCTATGGGTATGGAACAGGGCAGTTGATCATCCGCACCAGGAAAAACGCACTCGGGTTTAGAGGAAACTATTCTCGTCACCGGCGGAGCCGGCTATGTCGGCAGTCATGTCTGCAAGTTGCTGGCAGGAGCAGGGTTCTTTCCGGTAACCGCAGACAGTCTCAACCATGGAGAGGAATCATCGGTAAAATGGGGTTCACTCGAGACCGTTGATTGGAAGGATTGCTCTCGATTGAAAGAGGTGATCAAGAAGCATCGCCCCCTTGCTGTCATGCACTTTGCGGCTTTGTGTAACGTTGGTGAGTCGATGTTGGGTCCTGCAAAATACTGTGGCAACAATCCGGTGGGGGAGCCTTAACCTGCTCCAGGGCATGCTGGATCAAGATGTGAAAATCATCATCCATTCGAGCAGTTGCCCATTTACGGAGTTCCCGAAAGGGCGCCGATTTCCGAAAAGCACCCACAGGCACCGATCACGCCTTACGGGGCGAGCAAGCTGATGGTGGAGAATAGGCTGCGGGACTTCAGGCCAGCCTACGGCATTCGCTCCGTTTGCCTACGCTGCTTTAACGCAGCGGGAGCTGATCCTGATGGCGAAATTGGCGAAAACCACCATCCCGAGTCTCATGTGATTCCATTGGTGATTGAAGCGGCGTTTGGGCGGCGCTGTTTTTTGAGGTCTTCGGGACAAATTGTGCGACCCAAGGCGGCATGGCTATTCGCGACGATGTCCACGTGTCTGACTTGACTTCTCCCCATGTGCTGGCCCTGCGCTATCTTCTGGACGGTGGCCAGAGTGCCGCGCTGAATTTGGAAACAGGGCGAGGACATTCGGTGAAAGAAGTGATCGCTTCAGTCGAGCGTCTGTCGGGCCGGTCGGCGCCTGTGAGGGAGGGTCCCGCAGCACCCTGGGGATCCCTCGATCCTGATTGCTGATACATTCCAGGCTTTCGCGGTTTTGGCTTGGTGGCCGGAGTGCCGCGCTTTGGATGAAATCATCGCTGCCGGCTTGAGTTGGCGCCGCAAGCAACGATTCGGCTAACAATCGGATCAGCACTTGGGCGGGTGGCATCAAGACTTCCCATGGAATTCATCCCTACCTGGAAGGACTATTGGATTCTTTTACAATTTCTTGGTCTCTTTGGGGTTAGTGGGTGGTTGACCTACCGACTCGCCGTTGGGCAACCTGGGGACCTGACGGGACTCGGCGACGCGTCCGGTCGTAGAGATGACGCGTTTCGAAGCTGGATCCACCCTGTTTTGCTCAGCATCATCTGCGGGTTGGCGCCGACCTCCTTTTTTCTCGTCTTCTGCGCTCAACTGGGTTTTTTTCGACTGCGCTTCTTACTTCTGCTGTTGGCGGTTTACAGCGTGGTTTGTCTTGCCTGCTTGCTGAAGTCGGGGAAATTACACTGGCGCCGTCCGAAGTTGGGACGGCTGCGCTTCGGATGGAGCGACCTCTGGCTACTCGGTATTTTGGTGCTGGGGTTGTTCACCTTCGGAAGGCCCGCCGAGTATGTGACCACCCAAAGGGATCCCGGGGAGTACGCCAACATTGCGGTGCGATTGGCTCAAGAGCGAGGATTGCGGTTTACCGATCCGGACTACCAGGATTTCGATATGGACCGGCAAAAGCTATTCCTGCCGGTCCCTCTTGAGCATGCTCTTCACTTGGAGGTCGTGCCGGGTTTTTCGCTGGTTGATGCCAAGCGTGGCGAGATGCTGCCGCAGTATTTGCATCTGTTTCCGCTTTGGTTGGCCTTGGCCTTCAAACTTTGGAGGTTCGATGGTCTCTTCAGCCTGAATGTCATCCTGGGCCTGTTGAGCCTCTTGATCGTGTTCTCACTGGCCGTTGAGGTTTTTCGATCCAAGACGGTTGGGTTATTGGCCTCAACCCTGCTTTGCCTGAACCTCGGCCAGATTTGGTTGGTGCGGAGCCCATTCAGTGAGGTGTTGGCACAGGTGTTCCTCCTGGCCGGAATCTGGATGCTGACATTGGCCCTGTCGCGCCGGCAAGCAAGTCTGGGCTTCCTGTCCGGATCGTTGTTTGGATTGACCTTGTTGGTGAGAATCGATTCTCTGCTGGCTGTAATGGCTGCGGTGTCCTTTTTGGTCTTGGCAAGGTCCAGTATTGTCCGGTCCGGAGCCTTTTCGGTTGGGCCGTTCCTGACGGGTTTGGGCCTCAGTCTTGCTTACGCTTTGGTCCACATCACGCTGTTTGCCTATCCCTATGTGTCCGTCATTCTTCTCAACCTTGGGTTGTACCATTTATCGTTGAATGAGCATTGGGGTTGGCTTGCTGCTCTCGCCTTGTTGGCAACCACAATGCTTTGGGGCGCCAGGGGGCTTGTGAAGTCGATGAGAAGCCGAAAGAAAAATTGGGTCATCGGGTCCAGGACTGCCCACGATCTCACACGGAATTCAGCGACGTGGCGACGGAACGTGTTCCTGGGCGCCTCGATCCTGGTGACCTTGGCCTTTACGTATGGATACTTTCTTCGCCCCTGGATGGCTTCGGGCGATGACCTGCTCGCTTTGCCCCCACCCCATCAAGGAATGATTCGCTTTTACGACGAGTTGAACCTGGTCCGGCTTGGCTGGTATTTGTCTCCGTTGGGTCTCTTCCTGGCCTATGTGGGCAGTATCTTGGCGGTGAGGCAGGTTGTGTTGAAAAGACAGATTGGCCCTGCTCTCTTTCTCCTGGTGCTGGGGGTGTTTTTACTTTTCTATGGTTACAAGTCTCGCGCCTTTCCCGACAACTACTGGGTCATCCGTCGCTACGCCGAGTTGGTCATTCCGGGATTGCTCATCTTGGCAGCTCTCGCCGTCCAGCGCTTGCACCAGATGGCGACCGCGGCGATGGCTCGATCGGGCCTCCGTCGATTCTTGCTGCGAACGTGTAGCTTGGGATTGTTGGCTATCTTGGTAACCTGGAAGACGGTGATGGCTTGGCCCTTTTTGCGGGAAGCAGAACTCGGCGCGACTCTGACACAAATGGGAGCCCTGGCCGACCGGATGGTGGATGCTGACGTCATCTTGTTCGAGTATGGTAGTGCTCAGCAGTTTTTCGTGGGTCCGCTGAAGCACGTGTTCAGACAATCTGTATTTCCTCTTGCCCACTCCAAACCCGATTCGGCAGCTTTCGAACGTGTGGTTGGGGAGTTTATGGCGCAAGGGAAGAGAGTTTTTGTGGTTGCCTGCGAGGAGCAGACGTCGCTTCGCAGCTCAAAATTCCTATTCAAGCCGAAAGAACGTTTTTACTTTTCGAGCCGGCTGGTTGAACAAACCTACGAGCGCTTGCCCAAGGGGATGCAAGGCGTGCGCTATAGCCTTCAGATTTACGAGGTCGAGCCTGGACCTCAAGAGGTCTCAAAGCCATCCGCGGCCTTATATGCGCACTCCAGCTTCGGCTATGCGGCCACCGGATTTTATCAGACGGAGTCGGGAGGCGGTCGAAGCGCCTATCGATGGAGTCGAGGGGATGCTTCGGTCGAATTGCCGGAAATCGATGCCTCCCAACCAGCCGTGCTGATCGCACGCTTAGCTCGTCCAGCCATTGGGGCAGCCGCAAAATCTCCAGTCAGGATCCTGCTGAATGGTCATCATCTCGGGCCGCTTCCATTATCCCGGAGATTCAAGGACTACAAGATTCCGGTTGCCGAATCCCAGTTGGCGAGAGGGAAAAATAACTTGGTGGAGTTTCTGTCGGACAGCTTCAATCCGTCGGAGAGCCAAGCCTGGGAGGATAGCCGTGACTTGGGGTTCATGTTGGATTGTGTCAAACTCCAAGCCCTGACGCCGGTGACCGCCTCCAGTTCCTATCAGGTTGGGTTCGACACTGAGTGCGCCGGAATCCAGATGAATGATTTTTATCCAGCAGAAGGCGCCGGGTTTTCCTGGACAGGGCTCTCGCCAAGCCTGATCTTTCCGGTGTCCATCGATACCGGCCAGACTTGGCAGGTCGTGATGAGGGCCGTCAAATCGAATCCCCGTCCCGAATACCGGCAGTTCTTGTCGGTTTGGGTCAATGAGGTGAAATTGGGAACGAAAGAGATGCTCGGCGCAGGAGGCCAGTTCCGGGAGTACTCATTCGCGATTCCACCGGGAGCCCTCGACTTTCAGCCTGCGGTGATTCGATTTCGCGTCCGTCCGACATGGAACCCCAGCTTGGCTGGGGAATCCTTGGACAACAGAAATCTCGGATGCGGCGTGCAGTGGATCAGGATGGAAAGCCGTGACGCGGCTGGCAAGGCGCAGAACTGTTGAGAGGTTATTGCACCGAAATGGATCATTCTATCCGCCATGGTCCGATTCAGTTGACTGAACGATTCTCCATCTTTGGGTTTCCAGGGGTGCCTGCCATTCCGAGTGCCTCTTTGTTGCGTCGTCAGGAGAACTGATGGAATTTACCGGTGAGAGAATCATTCCAGGGAAGGTCAATGCCGACCTTCTCAATGAACACCTCTGCCGTTACAAGTTTGCCGAGCTCCTCGTGGCAGACAAAGTCGTCCTGGACATCGGGTCGGGGGTGGGCTATGGCTCGCAGATCTTGGCGGCCAAGGCAAGTTCAGTAATTGCCGTCGACCTCTTGGAAGAAGCAGTGCGCTACGCCGGCAACGAGTATCCTGGGGACAACATCCACTGGGTGGTTGGCGACGGCCATGATTTGCCTCTGGCCAGTGATAGTGTAGATGTGGTCGTCAGTTATGAACTGATCGAGCATTTGCACCAACAACGAGCCCATTTGCTCGAGCTGGACCGGGTCCTTAGACCAAATGGGTTGGTGATCATTTCGACACCGAATCGGGTCGTCTATACTCAGGAGAGCAACCAGGTCAATCCTTTCCATACTCACGAATTTGATTTCCGGGAGTTCGTTTCGTTCTTGAAGTACGCTTTTGCCTCTGTGCATCTCTATTTTCAAAATCACATAGGGGCCCTATTCATTGGAAATCCGGCCCTCGTCCAGGAGGTAACGACTTGTCTTCAAGAGGGGGTGCATGACCTGGGGACAACCTCGAATTATTTTGTGGCTGTCTGCTCCCATGACAAGAAGGATCGGCCTCCGGTAGGGAACTTCTGCTTGTTGCCCAACGCCGGAAACCTGCTGCGAGAGCGACAACAAAATATTCAGCGGTTGGAAACAGAAGTCGGAAAGCTGACCAATGCTCTGACCCGGCTTCAAAGCGAATACGATGAGCGCACGCGCTGGAGCTTACACCTGGAACAGAAGGTCAAGCAGCGGGACGAAATCATCAAGGGTCTGAACGAAGAATTTGAGGATCGAAACCGCTGGGCTCAGGACTTGTCTCGCCAATTGGAGGAAAGGGGCAAGGTGCTTCTAAATCTCCAGGCGGAGTTTGAGGAGCGAACTGATTGGGCACTGCGATTGAAGGCGGAATTGGAGCGGACTTGCTTGGAGCTGGAGACGATCAGGCAGTCCAGACTCTATAAGTTAGCCAAGATGCTGAGGATCCTAAAGAGGATAGAGTGATTGCTCGGAAAAAAATGGTGCGAGCCAGGGAATTGTCGTTACCGAGGAGAGCATGGAAGCACCCCGGGCGCCAGAAAGACCGTGAAGGACTGGGGGCAGTGTTTGGTGAACCCCGAACGGCTCCGACAACTCCGCCAGCATCCGCTCTTCGCGGACTGCCGCCAACGCTACCTTCGCCTTGACCGCTGGGGGCCTGCTTCCGGCGCCTTCGTTTCGTCGTCTCATGGCCTCCTCGGTCCTAAGTCTAACTCAAGGATCCTACCTAACCACCCTGTCCAGTTTTTGGGGGTCCACTTCAGAGGACGGCCTGTTCGACGAAGCCGATGTGGCCCTGGGGATCGATCATGAAGGCCGGGCGACGGCGTGGCCCCAACTCGCGCGGATCACGCAAGCAATCGCGCTCGCCACCATGCTGCGCGCAGAATGCGTTGCCAAGCCGGGCGGAGCGCGAAACCCAAGGATAAAGAATAACATCATACCCTCGAGGACAATATAGGGTCCAGAAACTCATCCAGGAAGAGGGGCGGGAAAGCGACGATTTTTTTGGCAAGGTCGGGTCACGAGTCTGCAGGATATCCCAGGGGGAGCGGTGAGCTTGACTCCTTCTCGCTGGGCCAAGCGGATCATCTGGAGTCGAACATAGCGGAGATCTTTACTTTATCTCATGAGCTTATAAGTAGGACAGGGGACACACGGGGTATTGGATTCCTTCCTTCTGATGGCTTCAGAAAGGGGAAGTATGCCAGAGCTAGGGAACCTCTGAACAACCCGGTGTAAACCGGATTGAAGTGATGGTAAGGGATTTTCGGAGACGTTCCGTCTTCTTCAGGGTGGGTCTGTCGGGCTGTTGCGGCCTGAACCGAGGCTATTCGGGCCTCAAACCGCCTCTGCGGGGACCTATCGTCCCTCTCAACCCTGATTGGAGCGCACGACTCCCCCGTCACACCGCCAGGGAGCGTTCGGCCGTCATCCAGTTGGCCAGTCCCAGCAGCAACGCCAGCCGCTGCCTGTTCCTGGCCAGCCCCCGATAACGGACCTTCGCATAGCCAAAGCGCCGCTTCACCTACAGGAAGGGATGCTCCACCTTGGCCCGGATCGAGGCCTTGTGCTTTTCCCACAGCGCCTCCGCGCTTCCCCGCTCCAACCGCCGATGCTGGCCGGGCTTCATCGCCACCCGCCACTTCACCCTCAACTCGTGCTTCTCCAACAGAGGGCGGAAGTTCAAAATCGTGGTCTCGTCCGGCAGCGCTTCCGTCAGCCTCAAGCCCACCAACCGTTTCACCGACTCCACCTCCTGGAGCAGGTCCTCCATTCCAGGATCACTCAGGTTGTAGAACAGTTGCACGCAGTGGATCCGCAGCATGGCCGACAACTCACAGGGCCGGCGTCCTCGCCCCGCCTTGGGATAGAAGGGCCGCAGGCGGGCCTCCAACTCTTCCCAGGGAATCAGACCTTCCATCCTCTCCAGAAAGATCTCCCGGCGGGTCTTGCGCTTCTTCCCCGCCTATTCCAGGTCTGCAAAGGTCGGCTGGTTCATGACTCGTCTCTCCCCCTCATCTCGGTTGGTTTCCCTATGGTATCCTGATGTTATCATGCCGTAATCTGCCGGACTTGTTCAGAGTGTCCTTATGTGTCCCTTTTGTTAGATGGAAGGAGGCCGGGGTTTTGTTCGCTCTGCTCACTTCGCCCCGGCTTGCCGGAAGAACTCTCCTAATTCCCTTAACCCTGTCTTTCCTAAAATCTTGATCCTTCTTAGGGGGACGATGTTTGTTCCGAGGTCCACTGAAATCCGCACGCCGGCTGGACATGAGGACGCCCATGGAGTATCTTGTGGCCTCCAAGGCTACGGGACGTCTCACATGTACTGAACCCGCACACTGGCTTGACTTGCGCCCATACTCCCATTATGATTCGACTGTGTTTGGAGGAATAGATGGGGCCCCTCGGCGTACCTGAATTGATCATCATCTTCATCGTGGCTTTGCTGGTATTCGGCCCACGAAAATTGCCTGAATTAGGGAAATCTCTGGGAAGAGGACTCTCCGAGTTTCGCCGTGCCTCCAACGAACTGAGAAATACCTTGGAGGAAGAGGTTCGAGCGGCTGAACGCGAACCGCCGCCTCCCCCGACGAAGCCGGTAGAGCCCATGCCTGCCGCTCCCCAGCCAACAGTTGAAGGCGATAATCTTCCTCCGGAAAAGACCTCCGCTGAAGCTGAACAAGGGGCGTCCCCCGCCCCCCCCCGAAACCAAAGCCAGTCAGGAGTCGGAGGCTCCCTCAGCTTCCTCGCCCGACTTGAGCTCGGAACACAAAGCTGAACCCAAGCTGGATGGCCACTGACAAACAGGGTGACAATGAGCTTGCGACGTCCGGCAAGATGTCCTTCCTCGATCATCTGGACGAGTTGCGACGGCGAATCATCGTTGCCATTGCCGCGGTGGGCGTCGCTTTTGTCATCTGTTGGGTTTTTCACGAAGCTATTTTTGATTTCTTGTCAGTGCCGATTACCCAGCACTTGGGTGACCGCAAACTGACCTACCTGAGCCCCACCGAGCCCTTCTTGATTTACATGAAGGCCTCCTTTTATGCCGCAATCTTTCTGGCCTCCCCCATTGTCCTTTGGCAGGTTTGGCTGTTCATTTCACCCGGGCTTTATACCCATGAAAAACGGTACGCTATTCCTTTCCTCCTGTCGTCCAGCATTCTCTTTATTCTGGGGGGGGTCTTTGCCTATACGGTCGGCCTTCCCATGACCTTGAATTTTCTGACCAGTTTTGGCGACGCCTTTCAGGAGATAGTGACCGCGACCTTTTACTTTGACTTCGCTCTGGTCGTCATCTTGGGGTGTGCCATCATTTTCGAGATTCCGATTGTGATTTTCTTCCTCACCGTCATGGGTATCACCAACGCTCGATTCCTGTTGAAAAATCTTCGCTATGCGGTCCTCATCATTTTTATTGTGGCAGCCATCATCACGCCAACGCCGGACATCCCAACCTTGATAGTCTTTGCCATGCCCATGCTTATGCTGTACATGGTGGGCATCCTGGTAGCCTGGGTCTTTGGCAAGAAGCGCTTGAAGCGCGAGGATTCAGCCTGAATGGCTCCGGGCTGACCTCTTCTTCTCCCCGGCCGTGATCTGGCGGCTGCGGTCTTTTCGGGGATGCCCATTCTGCCCCTGAGGCGCCATGGCCGTTTCCGTGAGCAAAGATCAGAAGTCGTTGCGGGCGCGTATTGTTAAAGGGAAGCCGATCTTCAGGCGTCACCTCTACATCAGCTCAGCTCTATTTCTGATCGTCATCGGTGCGATCGCCTTTTCTTTGATTCAGTTGGCCACGCGCTGGGCAGGAGAGCGAGTGGGCCTTGAGATCGAGGCGTTGCGAGACGATTCAAAAAGTCGGATCGAGAACCAGATTCGCCTGTTGGATTTGGAGTTGCCGACTGCCGGTCCAGCCAATGAGCTTCGCCGCCAGCAGCTCATGGAAAACTTCCTGGATGAGTTGTTGGCCGAGAACGATGCCATTGTCTACATTTTTGCCCAGGACCCACAAGGCGTTGTGCTCTGGAAACGTTTGCAGATGGGATCGGAGCTGGAACAGGGCCATTTCCCAAACCTGATTTTGTCCTCGAAGGCGGCACGCCGCCCAAAACAGGAATTTGCTTCCATCAGCAATCCTGGAGAACGTTATACGGACTGGGTAGAGCCGATTATTTCTCAAGGGCAATTGAGCCTCTACATCCATTTTGGTTTCAATAACACCCTCATTTCAAGTCGAGTGGCCCGGGATCAAAGGAGGATCAATCGACAGATTCTCCTGGCTTCCTCGGTGGTGATAGCCCTCCTTGTTGTCGCCTTGTTCTATATTTTGTGGTTGCTCAAGAGGGCCCAGGTGATCGAAGCTGAAGCTCACACGGCTGATCGTCTGGCAATCCTGGGGACCCTGGCCAGCGGGCTGGCCCATGAGATCCGTAATCCTCTGAGCGCCATCAATCTAAATCTGCAGATGATCGAGGAGGAATTGGCCCAATCTCGATCCCGATCGAGTGAGATGGCCCAGCTCCTGGGAGGCGCCAAATCTGAGATTCGCAGGTTGGAGCGATTGGCGCGTAACTTTCTGGTCTATGCTAAACCGATGAAGTTGGATCAGAAGGTGGTCTCGCTGCCTGAGGTTTTGAATGAGGTGTCTCAACTGGTGGCTAAGGAGTGTGGCAGAGAGGGGATCGAGCTCGTAAGGCAGGATGGAGAGGAGAAGTTGACGGTGCTGGGAGACCGGGATTTGTTGAAGCAGGCTGTGGTCAACCTGTTGGTCAATGCCAGGGAGGCCATTCTGGCAAGGGGTGAGGGACCGCGCCGGATCTCACTCGGAGCCAGGCGAGACGTTGGTCAAGTGGTGGTGTCGGTTCGCGATAGCGGCGCCGGTATCGCGGAGGAGGAATCCGGTAAGCTCTTCGACCTTTTCTATTCAAGCAAGCGCGGGGGAACAGGGTTGGGTTTACCCATTGCTCAGAGGATCGTGGAAGGACACGGCGGGCGGCTGGAGTGGAAGAATCTCAGCCAGGGCGGGGCTGAGTTTTCGATTCGCCTGGGAGGGTGATGCAAGCCTGTCCGGATGGATGGCAGGCCTGAGGTTTGTGCTGAGTTCCTGCAAAAAAAGCCGCCGGAGCAAGCTCCGGCGGCTTTTGAGTTTTCGGGCGCCGATCTCCTTCAGTACATGCCACCACCACCGTGAGGTGGCGCCGGGGGAGCCTTATCCTCCTCTGGAATGTCGGCGACCAGGGCCTCCGTAGTCAGCAGGAGCCCGGCGATTGATGCAGCGTTTTGCAGTGCGGTACGGGTCACTTTAGCTGGGTCGATGACACCCGCCTCCACCAGGTCTCCGTAAGAATCGGTCGCGGCGTTGTAACCGCGGTTGCCCTTTTCTTCGCTGACCCTGGAGACAATCACAGCGCCCTCGACCCCGGCATTCTGGGCAATCTGGCGCAAGGGCTCTTCAAGCGCCCGACGGACAATGTTGCAGCCGATTTGCTCATCGCCCTCTAACTGGAGATCCTCCAGGCCGGGGATGGCGCGGATAAGAGAAACCCCGCCACCGGCGACGATGCCCTCTTCGACTGCAGCTCGGGTGGCATTCATCGCATCTTCGACGCGAGCTTTTTTCTCTTTCATCTCGGTTTCCGTGGCCGCACCCACCTTGATCACGGCGACTCCTCCCACCAGCTTTGCCAAGCGTTCCTGGAGCTTTTCGCGATCGTAGTCGGAGGTCGTCTCTTCGATCTGGGATCGCAATTGATTGACCCGACCTTGGATGTCGAAACTCTTGCCCGAACCCTCTACGATGGTGGTATTGTCTTTGTCGATGGTGACTTTTTTGGCATTGCCAAGATCAGCTAGCTGGACATTCTCCAGCTTGATTCCGAGGTCCTCACTGATGACTCTCCCACCTGTCAAAATAGCAATGTCTTCCAACATGGCCTTGCGCCGGTCCCCAAAGCCGGGAGCCTTCACGGCGGAACAGTTAAGCGTTCCACGCAACTTGTTCACGACCAGTGTAGCCAGGGCCTCACCTTCCACTTCCTCGGCCACGATCACGAAGGGCTTTCCGGTTTTGGCAATTTGCTCGAGCAAGGGAAGCAGGTCCTTCATGGAGCTGATCTTTTTCTCGTGGAGAAGAATGAGGACATTTTCTAATACGCACTCCATCCGCTCCGAGTCGGTAACAAAGTAGGGCGACAGGTAGCCACGGTCGAACTGCATGCCCTCAACCACCTCCAAGGCGGTTTCGATAGTCTTGGCTTCCTCGACGGTGATGACACCGTCCTTGCCCACCTTGGCCATGGCCTCTGAAATGATGGTTCCAATGGCTGGATCCCCGTTGGCGGAAACCGTCCCGACCTGGGCAATTGCCTCTCCCCTCACCGGTTTCGACAAACTGACGATTTCGTCAACAGTTCTCTCTACCGCCTTGTCGATGCCACGCTTCAGCGCCATGGGGTTCGCTCCGGCGGCGACCGTCTTGACGCCTTCCCGGAAAATTGCCTGGGCCAGCACCGTGGCCGTGGTCGTACCGTCACCCGCCACGTCGCTGGTCTTGGAGGCCACTTCGCGAACCATCTGGGCCCCCATATTCTCTTCGACGTCCTTGAGTTCGACTTCCTTGGCAACGGTCACGCCGTCCTTGGTGATGGTGGGCGATCCAAATTTCTTATCCAAAACGACGTTCCGCCCCTTGGGCCCCAAGGTGATACGAACCGCGTCGGCCAACTGATTGACTCCTTTCAGGATGGCTTGACGGGAATCTTCACCGTGAGTAATCTGCTTTGCCATTCTTCATTCCTCCCTGTTTTTCTTGATTGGATGTATCGATGCTGGACCGGTCTGGTTGGACGACTTTGCGTCTTAGCCCGCCTCCGTGAGGATCCCGAGGACGTCGTCTTCCCTCAGGATGAGGTATTCCTCACCTTCAATCTTGATGTCGGTCCCTGAATATTTTCCGAAAAGAATGTGATCGCCTTCTTTGACCTCCAAGCTCAAACGAGTCCCGTCGTCCAGGATTTTTCCATTCCCGACCGCCACGACAACTCCCTCCTGGGGTTTTTCTTTAGCGGTGTCAGGAATGATGATTCCACCTTTGACGTTCTCGGTTTCCTCGATGCGCCTGATCAGTATCCGGTCATGGAGCGGTCTGACCTTCATGCCAAGATCTCCTTTCTATTCTTAGTGTTAGATGTTACTCGGATCGGGATTGTTAGCACTCCCGACCAGAGAGTGCTAATTATATGGCCGGGTTCCTATCGAGTCAAGCGATTTTTTGGGCGACTGACTTTTTTTCGGGGTCGGGAATGATTGAAGGAAAGGAGCTTTTTTTGGAGGGTGTTGCGATGGATTCCCAGTGCTTTGGCGGCTTGGGTACGATTGTCGCCAGATCTTTCTAAACTCTTCATAATGAATTGTTTCTCGAATTCCTTGACGGCTTTCTGGAAGGGGATGCCGCGGTCCAACATCTCAGTGATGAGGCGTTCCAGTTGGTCTTTCACGATAGAGTTCCCATGCCTGTTCCCATTGGGTCCGTTGACGACAATCAGTAAGAATCGTCTTTGAGGCCGCCCAGTGTCCAAATTCTCGAACTCATGTCGCGGTAGGCCCCACTCCCAACGAACTGGCGAGTCGGGGGAGCAGGGAAACGGGCCTGTGTGTTCTTATGCTTCTGCTTCGCTGTGTTGACCCGTCTGTTCTCGCCACAGTCTCTCAATCTCCGCATAGCCCTCTAAAAAACGATCCTTGAGGGACTGGGGTGTCACGACTACCAGGACCCGGGCGCTGACCAGGAGGTAGGGGGCCAATTTGGCCTCTTGCACGCTGGCCAGCTTCACAGGGAAGGCCGTCAATAACAGCACCAAGACGGCAGCGATCATCCACCCGCGAATCAGACCGAAGGCTGATCCGAGCAGGCGATCGAACCACTGCAAGTGGGCCACCCGCACGAATTTGTGAACGAAGAAGGAAACGATGATTCCCGCTACCAGGCATCCGGCGAATATCGTCACAAAGCCTAGAATGGCGGCCATGTCCTCCGTATGTGCGAAACGAAGAAAAAAATCCGTGGTCACCGGATAGAACCAGGAAGCCACCAGGATGCCAACGACCACGGAGCCCAACGAGATGGTTTCTCGAGCGAAGCCTTTCAAGAGACTGCCCACCACGGAGACAAACACTAACGCTAGAATGACCCAGTCGAGAAAATTCAAATCGCGCAGCGTCTCCATAGGGTCAGACTTTCTTTTTCAGCAATTCTTCGATCATTTCTCTCCCTCTGGCCTTGATGGAACCAAACAGAACGTGGGGTTTGATTTTTCCGTGAAAATCCGAACCTGCCGTCTGAACCAGGTCCCAGCGATCAGCCCAACTTGCGAACTGTCGGGTCGGCCGGGGCGCATGGTAGGAAGAATAAACTTCCAGGCCTGCCAGCCCGTGAGCCACGAACATCTTGACGACATCCTCATCAGCCTCATAGCCTGGGGCTCCGGGATGGGCCAGCACGGGGATGCCGCCGGACCGCCTGATTAACTGCAGGGCATCCAGAGTTCCCAGCTGTTCCATCCTTGCAAAGGCAGGTTTCCCCTCGGCGAAGAAGTCTCGATAAAAGGCGATGGCGCCCCTGGCGGCTTTCTGTCCTTGGATATAGGGGTGCAGCCTGGGGGAATTTTGTGACTCCGGTTTTGCCAGTAGACCCTGGGCTATGGCCGGCCCTGTCGGTATGGAGTTGCCGGTCCGTCGGATAACCTCCTCGAAAGTGATCTCGAAACCCAAGTCCCGCAACCTGCCGACCCTTGCTTGAGCCTGCAACCGTCTCCCCTCGACCAATCCGTGGAGCTTCGCCTGTAACTCTGCGGACCGGGAATCGACCAACGGGGCCAATAGATGGAACTTGCGGGAACGGTAGTGGGTGCTGATCTCGACGTTGGAGATAAACTCCAGAGGAAATTCCCGGGCCAGCCGCGTCCCTTCCGCCGTGGCCGCCACAGTATCGTGGTCGGAGATGGAAAGTCCGGCCAAGCCTGCTTCGCAGGCCATTTCAAAGAGTCGCCGGGGAGGATAGTCGGCGTCGCTGGAGTACCGCGAGTGAATGTGTAAATCAAAAAAGCCGGACATCCCCATCCAATCCAGCCCACCCAGGAGGCCTGTGGCGATTAGCTGTCCAATGTTCTGCCGGTGAGGCGTTCGAAAGCCTCCCGATACTTCTGGCTGGTGGCCTCCACAACCCAATCGGGCAACTGGGGCGCAGGAGGTTTCTTGTTCCAATGGATCTCTTCCAGGTAGTTCCGCACGAATTGTTTATCGAAGGGCTGCTGAGATTTCCCGGGCTGATAGTCGGAAGCCGGCCAAAACCGGGAAGAGTCCGGGGTGAGGACCTCATCGATCAGGATGATGTTGCCCTCGTGAGTACCGAACTCGAACTTGGTGTCAGCAATAATCAAGCCCTTGGATGCGGCATATTCCCGGGCCTTCTGGTAGATGGCCAAACTGATTTGACGGAGCCGGTCAGCGGTGTCTTGCCCTACCAGGCCAACCATCTGATCAAAGGAGATGTTCTCGTCGTGACCGCTGGTGGCTTTGGTGGCCGGGGTAAAGAGCGGCTCGTCGAGACGCGCAGACTCCGGCAGCCCTGCCGGCAGTTGAATGCCACAGACCGACTGAGACTGTCGATATTCCTTCCAGCCGGAACCGGCCAGGTAGCCCCTCACCACGCATTCCACCGGAAAGACGGCGGCTTTCTTCACCAGCATGGATCTTCCGGCCAGCAGATGGGCATAGGGCTGAAGATCGGCCGGAAATTCTTCCACCTCGGCAGTGACCAGGTGATGGGGAACAATGCCGCTGATCCTTTCAAACCAGAAGAGCGACATCTGAGTCAGTATCCGGCCCTTGTTGGGAATACCGCTGGCCAGCACATAGTCGAATGCAGAAATTCTGTCTGAGGCGATGATCAGCAAGTGGTCGCCGATCTCATATATGTCACGAACCTTGCCTCTGCCCACCAAGTGGTGGTTGGGCAATGTGACCTTTGTTTGGAGGCTCTGTACGGCCATGAGTTTGCTAGCTGTCCTTTCGTTTGGAATTGCCACGTGGGAAAATAAGCCGGTTCCTGGAACCAGCCCGTTGACTTCGGTTTGCCCTGATTTGTCCGGCAGAAGGTCTGCTATTCTAGTGCAAAAAAAAGTGTTGTCAAGAAACATGTCGGTAACATGTGACGTGTCAGCAGCATGAAGCCAGGGCAGTCGAGCCCCTTGCGAGGATCGGTATTGGTGATTCGTTTCCGGTCTCCCTGGATCCCCATCAGGTGATGGCGCAGGCAGCCGAGAAATCGACTTGAAGACAGTCCCGAGAGAGTGGGGTGAAAGAAACGAGTGGCGTGGAAGGTCACTGGGCGGAGACGTCGATTCATTTCATTTGGACTGAGACCAACTTGGACACGCCGGCTTCCTCCATGGTCACGCCATGGAGTGCGTCAGCTTCCTCCATGGTCCGCTTGCTGTGGGTGATGAGCAGAAACTGCGTCGCTCCGCTCATCGATTTGATCTTCTGAGAGTAGCGGCCCAAGTTGACGTCGTCCAGAGGGGCATCCACTTCGTCGAGGACGCAAAACGGGCTGGGTTGATAGCTGAAGATAGCCAGCAGAAGGGCAATGGCCGTCAAGGCCTTTTCACCCCCGGAGAGGAGCAGCACGTTCTGTAACTTCTTCCCTGGAGGTTGCGCGATGATCTCGATTCCCGACTCCAGCAGATCCTGTGGATCCAGCAATTTCATTTCGCCGCGTCCCCCCCCGAAGAGGTCCCGAAAGCTTTCTCTGAAATTCAAATTCACGGCCTCGAACGCTTCACGGAACTGCTCACAGGAAACTTCATCGATCTCCCGGATGGCGGCGCTGATATCCTCGATGGAATCCATAAGATCTTGGCGCTGTTGGGTGAGAAATTCGAACCGCTGCTCACATTCCTGGAACTCCTCCAGAGCCATCATGTTCACCGGACCCATGGAATCCAGGCGGTTCCTGCACTGGATGTACTCTTCCTCCAGTTGCCGGAAGGTCTCGTCGGTAAGTTGGCTGGCCGCATCCACTTCTAAAGATTCCAAAGTTTCCCCCAGCTCATGACGGCAGGTCTCCTCCAGGTGAGAAAAATCAGAAGCGAATCTGGCCCGATCGACCTCGATTCGAGTCTTCTCATTCTGTAACTCATCCAGTTCGAGTCGCCAGCGCTGTAATGCTTCCCCCAAGTTCACTTGGGCTTGGCGCGACGCCTCCAATTGACCCTCCCTGATCCGGACCTCCGCCTCGAGAGAAGCTCGTCGCACCGCTCGATTAAAATTGTTTTCCTCCAGTTGTCGAACCGAGACCTGAATTTCCAGCCCCTGACGCGCCCACTCTTCCCGCTGAGCGTTGAGTTTGGCCGTACGTTCACGACAAACCTCCAGGTTGGCCTGAACACGCCCCAGGTCGGCCTCAGTGGCGATCTTGCGCTCGCCATGAGCGGCAAGCTCCGAGCGCACTTCGCTTAGCCGCTGAGAATTCTGCACCACTTCATCTCTCAACTGGCGAAGATCGTTCTGATTCGAGCCGACCGTGTGGTCAATCTCAGCTTGGCGCACTTCGGCCTCCAATATTTCAGATCTGGATCGGATCCGCTGCTGGCCGATATTCGATCTCTCTTCGGCAATCCTTTGGATTTCCTGAGCGGCTTCCGCATCCTGTTGGCTGAGGCGCTCGAGTTCACTGCGAAGGTGCTGAATCTGATGGTTCGAGCCCACCAATTCCTTGTCCAGTTGCTGAGCCTGACGGTTTGCCAGGGTGAGGTCCCCCTCTCGCCTTTGCACGGATTGGCTGAGCACCGTGACCTGTTTCTCCAGCAACACCAGGTCCTGGCGCGTCGATTCGAGTAAGCGTTCCAGTTCGCGGATCTCTCGCTTCAGGGAGAGGTGTCCACGCTGGGTTCCGCTTCCCCCCGAAATAAGTTGACCTCGAATCACCTCACCCTCCGGAGTCAACACCGTCAATTCCGGGTGGGCTTGGGCAATCTCCAAGGCCACCTCGTAGCTGGGAGCAATGAGGCTGTGGAATAAATGGGGCAGTGCGGCTCGAAGACCCTCGCGATGACGGGAAGGAAGACGAATGATGCGGCTGACCGGAATCAGCCGTGGGTCGCCAACCACTAGCTGGTTGACCAGGATCTCAAGCTCGTCCGGTGGTTCCGAGGAGGAACCGTTGCAATGGAACAGAAAAGTGGATCGGCCGGTTCCGCTGTTCTGCAGCAAGTCGATGCCTTCCCGAGCATTGGAGGGAGATTCAACCAGGAAATATTCAAGCTCTTGTCTGACAAACTGTTCTACAGCCGTTTCGTGGTCGGCCTCTACCTCCAGAAGGTCGGCCAAGATCCCATGGGTCTGAAAGGAGGTACCCTGGGATTGGTCGGCTACGGACAACAACAGTCGTACGGATTCGGTGCTGTAAGCATGATGCGCGGCCAATTCGTTAAGGGACTGAAGTCGGTGACCCTGAGCGCTGGTTTCTTCCCGTTTCTCCGTGACCTGTTGCTGGGCTCGGACCCACTGCTCCTTGCTTTGGTTCAACTCGGCTGAAAGTCCTTCAACCTTACGGGTCAGCTCAAGCAAGTGGGCCTCCTGTTGCTGATGTTCATCCGAGGCCAACTCATGGGTGGCCGCCAGGCTCCGCCGACTCCGGGTGGACTGCCTACGCTCGTTCTCCAAGCGAGTTGTTTGCATGGCCAGTTGCTTTTCATGCTCTCCCAGTTGAGTGATTTCACTGCGAAGGGTTGCGGCTCGACTCAGTAGTTCCAGTTGTTCCGAGCGCAACAGGTCGCCGGAAGCTTCCATCTCGCGCAGCCGCGCCTGCTGCGATTCGTATTCCAGGTTCTGGGCGCTGTGTTGCTCTTCCAGACGGTCGAATTGCCGGGTCACGTCCTGAAGTACCTGCTGCTTTTCGCGGACTTCCCCATCGTGCTGCCGTTCCTGCTCGGATAGTTGCTGGAGTTCGCGCGCATTTTCTCGAGACCAAGCCCCCAGTTGGTCAAATTGATCTTTCTGATATTGGATTTTCTGTTGGTCTCGCTCGCTCTCCAGGCGCCATTGGGACAACTGTTCGCGTTGCTGCTTCAAGGCTAGCTCCGCCTTGAAGATGGTGTTGTTTGCCTGACGAAACTGCGTCTCCTGCTCTTGGATGAAACGCCGTTTCTGGTCCACTTGTGCCTGGAGTTCCTCGAATTGTTCTGAAACCTGGTCCAGTTGCACGTTCAGTTCCCGGGCCCGGGCGGAGAAAAGGCTCCGGGAAAGTTCTCTCCCCTGATCGCTAAGCGCCCGGTAGCGGCGCGCCTTAGCGACTTGACGCTTGAGTAAATTGAGCTGTCGCGAAACCTCTTCGGTAATGTCGTTGACACGAAGCAGATTTTGCTTGGCTTGTTCCAGTTTGGAAGACGCCAGCTTGCGCTTGGCCTTGAATTTGGTGACTCCGGCCGCTTCTTCGATGATGGCCCGTCGATCCGAGGGTTTGGAACTGAGAATAAGACCGACTCGGTCCTGCTCAATCAGAGCGTAGGAACCCGGCCCCAGGCCGGTTCCCATAAAGATATCCTGGACATCCCGCAGCCGTACCCGACGCCCGTTGAGAAGGTACTCGCTCTCTCCCGAGCGAAAGAGGCGCCGCGAAACCACCAACTCTCCCGGCTTGGGAGTGAATTTGGATCGCTTGCGCCTTTTGGTGGTGGCAGGAAGTGCGCCATCCAGCGACGGAGTTGAGCTGAGTCGCTCTGCGCTCTTCGAGAGCCCCTGATTGGGGGGGGGGGCTTGGCCGGCCCCGGGGGGCTTGCCAACAGGGGTAACCTCGCCGGAAAGTGCGGTCGGAGAAGATGCTTCTTTCGCCCACTCCGGATCGATCAGAGTGACGGTGACTTCCGCTAGGCCAAGGGGCAGCCGGGACCGGGTGCCATTAAAGATGACATCTTGCATTCTCCCGCCGCGGAGCGTCTTGGCGCTCTGCTCACCCAAGACCCAGGCAATGGCATCCGAGATGTTGCTTTTGCCGCAGCCGTTGGGCCCCACGATGGCGGCGACGCCGGCTCCGTCGAAGGTCAGTTCCGTTTTGTCCGCGAAGGATTTAAATCCCTGAATCTGAATTTGCTTCAGTTTCAGCAAAAAGAAGGCTTCCTCGAAGGCTCGGAATAGCCGGGAACCAGTGGTCTCACCGGGGTTGAATGGAGGTAGGGGCTCATGCGAACGAGGCAGTGTAGCACGGATCCGAAATGAGTGTAAAGGATCATGGAAAAGACTCGTCTGTATTGACTTATCGGTTGGTGACCGTCTATTCTAGCCCCAGATTTTGGCCGAAGCGAAAGTTGTGGGCGGGCCACCTGGCGATGCCTCTCTGCTGCTTTTGTCCAAGGGAGATTCAACCTGTGTTGCGGCTTTCCAACACCCTATCGGGAAGACTCGAACCGTTTCGACCCTTGGAGCCCCATCGGGTGAGAATGTACACCTGTGGCCCTACGGTGTATGACTTCGTTCATATCGGCAATCTGAGAACCTTTGTCTTTCAGGATGTCTTGAAGCGCTATCTGCGCTACAAGGGCTTTCAAGTCTTTCATGTCATGAACATCACCGATGTCGATGACAAAACCATCCGGGACTCGGGCGCGCAGACCATCGGGCAGCTCAGAAAATTCACCGATCACTTCACCCGGGCTTTCTTTGAGGACTGTAATCGACTGGGCATCCAGAAGCCCGACCGAGCCGTTCACGCCACCGACCACATCGATGACATGGTGGCCCTGATCCGGCAGCTTCAGGCCAAAGGGTATACCTACGAAAGAGACGGGTCGGTCTATTTCAGAATTGATGCCTTCAAGGACTATGGAAAGTTGGCTAGGCTCGATAGGGAAGGAATTCGGGCGGGAGCCAGGGTGGATGTTGACGAGTACGACAAGCAGGACGCCCGCGACTTTGTTTTGTGGAAGGCTCCCAAGAACGGTGAACCCCGCTGGGACACCCCGCTGGGTCCCGGCCGGCCGGGATGGCATATTGAATGCTCAGCCATGAGCATGAAGTATCTGGGTGAAACCTTCGACCTGCATTGTGGTGCGGTGGACTTGATTTTTCCCCACCACGAGAACGAGATCGCTCAAAGCCAGGCCGCCACCCAGAAGCCCTTCGTGCGTTATTGGGTCCATGGGGAGCACCTCATTGTCGATGGGGAGAAGATGTCCAAGTCCAAAGGTAACTTCTTTACCCTCCGGGACCTGCTTCAGGAAGGAGCCGATCCCCGGTCGGTCCGTTACGCCTTGCAGAGTGTTCCCTACAAGCGCCAACTCAATTTCACCGGGGCCGCTGTGCGGCAGGCTGAGGCATCGCTCAAGCGATTGCAGGACTTCAAACGCCGGGTTGAAACCGAGCCTCTCAAGACAGGACAGAATTCGGAGATCCGGCGAGGATGCGCTGCGGTGCTGGAGAAGTTCGCGGAGGCCATGGATCAGGACCTCAACACGGCTCAGGCTTTGGCGGTCATCTTCGACTGGGTGCGGGAAGTGAACACCGCTCTGGCGGCAGGGCAGGTTTATGACAGCGATGGTCCCTTGATTCTTGCGACCATGAAAAAGCTCAGCCAGGTCTTGGTTCTCTGGGAGTCTGAAGAATCCAAGCTGGATCCCCAAATTCAGAGCCTCATCGAGCAACGGAGCCAGGCTCGAAAGGCCCGCAACTTTGCCTTGGCGGATGAGATCCGGAATCAAATCTATGACAGGGGTTACGTTGTCGAAGATACCAAAGAAGGAGTCCGTTGGAAGAAGCGGTAGACTCGGCTGAGCCTCTGACGTCCTCGGCATATCCCTTGCTTGAAAGATAATGTGCACAGGCCCGGTCGTCGCCGGCGGCGACCCGCGCCACGGAGTGCGTCATGACGATTGCGACACCGGCGGACCTTGCCTGTCGGGCCGCGCTCGACAACGACAGTGACGATGACGGGAACAAACACGAAACTGAGGGCGGCGGTTGAGACCTACTTCGCCGATCTCCGGCGGGTGCGCGCGTCGGGCGGAGCGACCGGCGAGCGGTCGAGCTACGGGCCGCTCGCCAACCTGCTGAACGCCGTCGGCGCGACGCTCAAGCCGAAGGTGTTCTGCGTCGGCGAACTGGCCGACCAGGGCGCGGGCCATCCCGACTTCGGCCTCTTTACGGCCAGGCAGGTGCAGAGAGGTAGACCCAGGGAAGGGCAGGTCCCGGAACGCGGCGTGGTCGAGGTGAAGGCTTCACACGAGGATACCCAAGCCGAGGCTGTGCGCCAACAGGTGAGCCGCTACTGGCGTCGCTACCGTTTGGTGCTGGTGACCAACTTCCGCGAGTTCACGTTGGTTGGCCCGGACTCGATGGGCGAGGAGGTGATGCTCGAGGCTTTCCACTTGGCCGACAGTAGGGAAGCGTTCGAGCGTCGGTTGGAAACACCGCGCGCCTTCGCCCGCGAGATGGGTGCGGGTCTCGGTGAATATCTCTGCCGGGCGCTGTCGCACCGGGCCGCGCTCGCCGAGCCGAAGGACCTGGCTTGGCTGCTTGCATCTTACGCGCGCGATGGTCTTGCGCGTGTGGAAACAGCCGGCGATGCTCCATCATTGGCGGCGGTGCGCTCGGCGCTCGAAGAGGCGCTGGGCGTCCGCTTTGAGGGCGAAAGGGGCACTCGGTTCTTTCGTTCGACGCTGGTGCAGACTCTGTTCTACGGTGTCTTCTCCGCCTGGGTGCTGTGGGCGCGCCAAGTCCCGCACCCCAGGGGCGGATTCAACTGGCGCGAAGCGGTCTGGCATCTGCGCGCGCCGGTCCTGCGGGCGCTGTTTCACCAACTGTTCGGCCCCGGCCGCCTGCAACCGCTCGGCCTGGTCGAGGTGCTGGACTGGACGTCGGCGGCGCTGGACCGCGTGGACCGGGGCGCCTTCTTTGCCCGCTTCAACGAGGGCGAGGCGGTACCCTATTTCTACGAACCGTTCCTGGAAGCGTTCGATCCCGAGTTGCGCAAACAGTTGGGCGTCTGGTACACGCCGACGGAAGTCGTCTGCTATATGGTCGCCCGCGTGGACTTGGCGTTGAAGGACGACCTCGGCATCGCGGACGGGCTGGCGGCGGAGAATGTCTACGTGCTCGACCCGTGCTGCGGCACCGGCGCCTATCTGGCCGAAGTCCTGCGCCGCATCGCCGCCAACCTGCAAGGGCGGGGCTTGGGCGCGCTCACCGGCGCGCGGGTCAAGCAGGCGGCCATGGAGCGGGTATTTGGTTTCGAGATCATGCCCGCGCCCTTTGTTGTTGCCCATTTGCAGGTCGGGTTGACCATGCAGGAATTGGACGCACCGCTGGCGGAAGACCTGCCTGCCGAAGCCTCGGCGCAGGCAGGCGGGACGGAACGTGCTGGTGTCTTCCTCACCAACGCGTTGACAGGCTGGGAGCCGCGCGTGACCAAGCCGCTGCCGTTTCCTGAATTGGAGGAAGAACGCGACCGCGCCGAGCGGGTCAAGCAGGAAACACCGATCCTCGTCATCCTGGGTAATCCTCCCTATAACGGCTTTGCCGGCGTGGCCGTGGACGAAGAACGGGAGTTGTCGAAAGCCTACCGGACGACCAAGCGGGTGAGGCGGCCGGAAGGGCAGGGGTTGAACGACCTCTACGTGCGCTTCTTCCGCATGGCCGAACGGCGTATCGCCGAGAAGACGGGTCAAGGCGTGGTCTGCTTCATCTCCAACTATTCCTGGCTCGACGGGCTGTCGTTCACGGGTATGCGGGAGCGCTGTCTGAAAGCGTTCGACGCCATTCGCATCGACTGCCTGAACGGTGACAAATACAAGACCGGCAAAGTCGCGCCTGACGGTTCACCCGACCCCAGCGTCTTCTCGACACCGGGCAATCCGGTCGGCATCCAGGTCGGAACCGCCATTGCGACGCTGGTGCGTAAGGCCAGCCATGAGCCGGCTGGCAAGGTCGGCTTTCGCCATTTGTGGGGGCAGGCAAAGCGCAGGGAACTGACGGCCACGGCAGAAGCGGTGCCGAATGCGCTCTACGACGATGTGGCGCCCGTGTTGCCGCTCGGCCTGCCGTTCGCGCAAACGGCAGTCAGCGAGGATTGGTTTGACTGGCCAGCGCTGCCCGAGCTGTTTCCTGTATCGTTTCCGGGGGTCAAGACAGATCGCGATACGTTTCTTGTCGATATTGAGTTGGACCGGCTCCGGGCGCGGATCACCGATTACTTCAATGCCGATTTAAGCCATGACGAGATCGCTCGGCGCTATCCAGCAGCGATGAGAAACACGACCTCGGTAAAGCTCAATGCCCGTGCGGTGCGCGATGCGCGGCTCGCACGCGGGGGAGTGCAAGAATCAGGATTCGTTCGCTGCGCCTACCGGCCGTTCGACAATCGCTGGCTCTACTGGGAGGCGGAATCCGGTCTGTTGGCCCGCCCGCGGCCCGATTACCGTTCGCATGTGTTCAAAGGGAACCTGTGGTTCTCCGCTGCTCAACACCTGCGCAAAGGTGCAGTGGAACCGCAGGCCTGTTTCACAGAACACGTCGGCCAACTGCACTTGATTGAGCGGAGTGCGAATCTGTTCCCCGCTTGGCTCCGCGGCGATGATGCTCTCGGCAACGGCAGCGACCGCAAGGGGAGCCATCCAAATTTGTCTCCTGCCGCACAACGCTACCTCGACCACATCGGCGCGAACGTCGAAGACCTGTTCCACCACGTCCTTGCCGTACTGCACGACCCCGTCTACCGCGAAGCCAACGCCGGGGCACTCAGAATGGAATGGCCGCGCATCCTGCTCCCTGGCTGGCCCATCCCTGGGAGCGCGGGCGTCTCGCCCGCATCCGGAGCAGCGGAGGAATTCACCCAATCGGCAGAGCGGGGACGCGAGCTCGCCCGGCTACTCGATCCCGACACGCCCGTTCCCGGTGTCACTCAAGGCGCATTGCGCCCGGGAATCGCTGCCATCGCTGTTCCAGCCACTATCGACGGACGCAACATGACTGGTGACGACTTCATGCTGACCGCCGGATGGGGCCACCATGGAACCGGAGGCGCCGTCATGCCCGGCCAGGGCCGAGTCGTCGAGCGCGACTACACGTCCAACGAACGCGCCGCCTTGGGCGACGCCGTACTCACGCTCGGCCAGACCACCTTCAACATCTACCTCAATGCCCGCGCCTACTGGCGCAACGTCCCCGCAGCCGTCTGGCGCTACGAGCTCGGCGGCTACCAAGTCCTCAAGAAATGGCTCTCTTACCGAGAACGCCCCATCCTCGCCCGAGCATTGTCGCCCGGGGAAGTCCAACATTTCACCGACACCTCCCGCCGCATCGCGGCGATAATGATCATGTCCAGAACATAGGAGGGAAAGGCATGAACGAAGACGCGGTGGAGCAGTTTGTGCCATCCCGGCTCGCCGGGCCTGTCGTGTCGACGCGGCCGCCGTACTCTGTCGGGATTGGTCCAATGTTCCGTGCGGAAGTGGACTGCCTCGCCAGGATTCCAGAGAACACCAAGATTGAGGGGGTGTGCTGATGCCAACACTGAAGAAAGGGAACATCGTCCGGCACTGGAAGTGGGGGCTGGGCGTCGTCGCGGAAGATGAACGTGGCAGCGCGGTCTCGGTTGACTTCGACGGTCAGGTATATAGGCTGTCGACGGCGACGCCGCTCGTTCGGATTTCCAGCAAGGAGGAGCAGGCGCGCAGGGAAAGTACTTTCCGCCAGGAGACTGACAGCAAGGGACACTTTCTCGGCTCGCATTGGGAACCGTTCTGCGACGATATAGACGAAGTGATAGCCAAGATGCAGGATGTGCTAGGATCGAGGATAATAAATGCTTTTTCCGCCGACTGTCTGCGTCGACACGAGTCGCTGGCCGCCGGGGTCGAATGGCCCCAGGAGCTAATCTACTTTTCCTGGCCTTCGTCGATGTTTGGCATGCGAGCAGTCTTCTACGTGAACGAAGGTCAACCGAAATTGAAATCATTCTTTCCTCATATCGGCTACGGAATGCAGTATCCGGTGACACTGAAAAGGGTGGTGGTCTGGCTTGGCGGCGTGGAAGCACAGGTAGAAGCGAAGGTCGGCGGCGTGCCGATTATCTTTTTTGACTGTCGATACGGAGAGAACCGAAACCGATATCAGGAGGGAACTGAGCTTGACTTCGTGCTGTCCGCTGTTGCCTATGAATGCGGTCCAGCGGACGAAGATTTCATCGACGTTGCGATTCCACCGCGTCTCTGGGAGGCCATGTCGGGCACGGGCGAGCCGCCGCAGAAAATGTCGCTCAACAGCGCATCAATCCTATCGCCCGTGGATGAATGGGATCGCGACGATTACGAGTTTCGTGCCCCAGTCCAGCGGGTGAAGGAAGTGGAAATTCTTGGCCAGAAAGCATGGCTGGTCATCGCCCGGGTCGCCCTGTTCGATGAAATACTGGAGTACCCCTATCGCTTGCCAACGAAAAGTATAGAGGGACTCGACCTGCCGATCCTGGTCACCGCCAAAGCGTGGAAACATGACTCCCCGCCCAAGGTCAGCCAGGACATCACCGGTGCTCTGTGGATGCAGGGCTACCTGTGGCGCTGATTGACGAGTAGTTCTCTGTCACAGTCCATGAGTTGGATGATGCGCTCTTTGAACTTGGACGGGTTGGCGTAGGCAGCTTAACCGTCCAGGTTGAGCAAGTGCGCTTCCGCTTTCCGCGCTTTCGCAGCCTTAATCTGTTGACTGTCCTTGTTTTGGGTATCCGGCGACCCTGGCCCAGGAGGTTGAGTCGTGCTTCTGACTTGGCTTGAAAAAGGCAAGCGGTGGTTGGCAAGGTGTTGCTTCCTGCGGCAGCCGGTCTCCAATCGGCCGACGACCTCGGACAAGGGAGTGAGGGGAGAATTGATAGCCTATCGTTATCTCAAGCGGAAGGGGTATCGGATTGTCGCCCGTCGATACCGAAGCCGCTCCGGAGAAGTCGACCTCATCGGTTGGGATGGAGACGTCCTGGCCTTCATCGAAGTCAAGTATCGCAAGGATACTCAATATGGACGGCCGGAGGAAGCAGTCAATCGGCCAAAGCAGCGGCAGATCTGTCGAGTCGCCAGGAATTATCTCAGAGGGCTTCGCCGGCAGACACTGACCTATCGCTTTGACATCGTTGGCATTCAAGGGGGCCCTGGGAGACCCCGGAGGTTTACGTCATCAAGGATGCTTTCAAGGAACATCCTCCCGGTCGCCGGTATTTTTAGCGTAGGGGAACATCCTGCTTGTTGGCCACGCTTCCCCGGATTAGGGCCTGCCACGAACACCTCGTGGCGCTTCACGGGTTTATCAAGAAAGCGCGGACAACATCGGAGCCGGATCTGGTGATGGCACGCCGGCGTCAGAAGGAGTTGGAACGATGAACAAGAAGGCTATGGGATCGAGCATCGATGACTTCCTCAAGGATGAGGGCTTCTTCGAGGAGGCGCAGGCACAGGCGGTCAAGGAGGTCGTCGCTTGGCAGCTTGCTGAGGCCATGAAGAAGCAGAAAATCTCCAAGAACAAGATGGCTGCGCTGCTCAAGACGAGCCGCATTCAGGTGGACCGGCTGCTCGACCCAAACAACGATATCACGCTCTCCAGCCTGCAACGGGCGGCGGCGGTCGTCGGGTGAACATCGAACTGGTGTAGGGCGGACAGAGCATCCGAGGGGAGCGTTTCTAGGACCTGTTCACACTAGGGCCTGTTAACACTAATTACCTTTTAGAATCAACATGTTACGTTGAGTTCTCGTCATGGTTTCGTGTGCTTCATCCCCTTATAGGACACTTTGCGGAGTTGAAAACGTCCAAAACCTCGCAACGCCGGCTTCTGCGAGCCACATAGTGTTAACATGCCCTAGCGTAATGCCTCGAAGATGAGAGCGAACACGATGAAGCCGCGGAAGAGGACGTCGAGTTTCTCGAAGCGAGTGAAGATCCGGCGAAAGCCCTTCAATCGTCGGAACAGGCGCTCGATTTGGTTGCGCCTCTTGTAGGTTTCCCGGTCGTACTTCCAGGGATCGGTCCGGCTCTGGCGGGGCGGAACAACGGGCCTGAACCCGAGCGCCGAGGCCAGTTGGCGCGTCTGGTTGCCCTTGTAAGCGCGGTCCATCACCAGGGACGGATTCTCCTGCTGCGGCCCCAGGCGGTGGAGCAGCTTGGGGGCCTTCCGGTGCGTCATGGGCCTGTCCGGGGGACAGCGAGAAGGTCAGGCCGTCCGGGCATCCGCGGCAGCCAGGTGAAGCTGGGTGGTCCAGCCTCCCCGGGACTTTCCGAGGGACTGGAGTCTGTTTTTTTTAAGGCCCCCGTGCCGTCAGGATGGACCTTGATGAGGGTGCTGTCCAACGAAATAGCTTCGAGCTTGATGCGCAGGATCTGTTTTCGTTGCAACCGCTTGAAGACCCGGTCGAGCACTCCCTTCTTCGACCAGCGATTCATCCGGGTATAGAGGGTGTGCCATTTGCCAAACCGAGGGGGTAACCCCCGCCACTTGCAACCGTGCTCGGCGACATACAGGACGGCATTGATGAGCCCTTGCAGGTTCGACAGGCTGACGTTGCCTCGCTGCACGGGTAGATAGGGTGCCATGCGTTCGTATTGAGCTTCGGTGACCTCCCATTTGTCCATGATAACAGATTTAAACTCATTAGTGTGAACAGGCCCTAATTGACGTCAAGAGCCCCGCTACCAGAAGCTAATGTCGCCGATTGTTTCCGCTCCCGGTAGAAATCGACACCCCCGTGCTCCAAAAATGGAACTATGCCACTCTATCAGTCACATCAAACAATGACTGTTCCCCCTAACCCAAGTTTACCAGGGGGACGGGTAATTGGGCCGTTTTGGTCTCATTTTCACGGTTTTTGGCCCGTAAGTCATTGATTCTTGGTCGGCCGGGTGAATGCAGTGCCATAATATTACATCTGGGGATGTCCGAGTTCCGATACATGTGAGATGGTAAGGATGAAGGGGGAGGGAAGAGGGATCGGGAGGCCCGCCATGGCGGGTTTTGGGCGAAGGGAGCGGAGCGAGCCTAGCCCCAAACCCGCCCCAACCGTCCCTTGAGGGTCCCTGTCCCCCGTCACTCACGCCCCAAAAAGCGCAGCGCCTGGCCCCAATTCGGGACCCAACGCCGCGCCCCTTCAGATAACCTTGAGTTTCCACCCAGGAACCCAGGGCTTGCCTTGAGCCAAGCCGAAAGGAGCCTGAACCCTGCAGATCCAATCGTTTCCCCTCTTATCACCGTTTCAAAGTCGACGACACCCTGCCCGCCGAGGCCATCGAAAGACGGCGCCCACTGGAAATCTACCGGGACCTGCGGGCCGAGGGCTGCTCCCCCAAGACCGCCCTGCGGGCCATCGGCTGGTCCAGAGCCACCGACTTCGGCTGGGCCGCACGCTATCAGGAGCACGGCCCCCCGGGCTTGGCAGCCCTCAGCCGACGACCGCAATGTCTCTGAAGGCAGCCATGGACACCGACCCAGCAGCGCCAGGTCCGGGCCTTGCGGCGGCGCTATCCCTTCATGGGCAAGTGACGCCTGCCTGTCCTGCTGGCCCGCCAGGGCATCCATCCGGGTGAATCCACCCTGGCTGCATCCTGGCCCAAGGCGTGCGGCTCGGTCGTATCAGGTCCTGCGCTTTCTGCCGGGGCCGCGTCAAGCTGAAGAAGCGCCGCCGCTTCGACCAAGGCCACGCCCAGCGCTGGCGCTAGGGCGCCAAGGCTACCCCACCCGGTGAACTCGTTCAGATCGATCACCTCTCGGTGTCTCTCGACGGCGTACAACTCCAGGAGTTCCGGGCTGTCTCCCCGGTCGGCAAGCAGAGGGCGCCCCGCGTCTATTCCCGCACCACCGCTGGACCCACCCCTGCACTCCTCCGAGGAGTGCAGCCCCTCCCAGGAGGGGAATCACACCAGAGGCTTCCTGCCGGCCGCGGTCCAGGACCTGCCCCTGGCCTGATTTCTTCTCAAGAAGGCTGGCCTCCTGTCAGGAGGCCAGATCTCAGGAGTGCAGGCTCTCCATTCCGTCCAGGTCGACGGCGGCAGCGAGTTCAGGGCTGAGTTCGAGCCAGCCTGCCAAACTCTGGATATCCCTCAGCTTGTCCTGCCGCCCCGTCCCCCCACCGCAGCCGCCTGCATTTGGCGGCTGCGACTCCCCCTCAAGGGGGAGTGATTGGACTGCCGAACGCGCCAACCACAGCGCCCGGGTCGAGTTCTGGAACTTCTACAACGGAGAACTTACCGTCGCCGCCGCTGGGGCCGCCCTCGCCGACTCCCAACACTTCTACAATGACATCCGACCTCACCGATCCCTGGACAGGAGGACACCGATGGAATCCCTTGACCCCTACAAGGCTGCCTGACCGAGTCTCATACGGTACTGAACCCGCACAGTTAGTTGACCCCCAGGTGATGGGCGGTATCCTGGGCGTCGTGTGCCGCCCACTTGGCTCACAAGACTGACCTCACGTCCAAGGAGAGGGTCCACCATCCCCTACACCGACAGCACTGGAATCGCTTCCTTGAACCGCTGCCCGTATGGCTGACTCAGCGACTGCAAGTGGATTACCAAAAGATAGGGGTTGACGAGGTTTACCGGTCAAGTACCATGGCGGGTTGAACCCTCTTCCCATTAGCTTTGTGGGGTCGAGGTTACAACTTCTATACAATCCAAAGAGCTGTGAGCAGCGGGCTGTCCGAGTAGGAGGAAAGATCCCGTGGGAATCTTGTCCGGTTACAAGATCGTGGAATTTGCAGGCATCGGACCGGCGCCGATGGGGGCCATGTTGCTGTCGGACATGGGAGCCGAGGTGCTGCGTATCGATCGAGCGGCCGATGCCAATCTTGGGATACCCATGGATCCCCAATACAATCTGCTGTCCCGTGGCAGACGATCGGTAGCCATCGACCTGAAGCACAAGGACAGCCCGGAGGTGGCGCTCAAGCTCATCGCTCAGAGCCATGGGCTGATTGAAGGATTCCGACCGGGCGTCATGGAGCGATTGGGGCTGGGACCGGAGGTCTGCCTGGCTCGCAATCCTCGACTCATCTATGGGCGGGTTACCGGATGGGGCCAGGATGGCCCTCTGGCTCAGGTTGCCGGCCACGACATCAACTACATTGCCTTGACCGGGGTGCTTCATGGCATCGGGCGCAGGGGCCGACGCGCCTGTGCCGCCCCTCAACCTGGTGGGTGACTTCGGCGGCGGTGGGGTCTATCTGGCCTTGGGCCTGGTGGCCGGGCTTTTGGAGGTGCAGCAGTCGGGTAAAGGGCAGGTCATCGACGTGTCCATGGTCGATGGCGCGGCTTCCCTGATGACGTTTCTTTATGGCCTGCGCGCAGCCGGGCAGTGGACCGATCGTCGAGAGGAGAATACTCTGGATGGTGGAGCGCCTTATTATAAGGCTTACGAAACTCTGGATGGGAAGTACGTCGCTATCGGCTCCGTCGAACCCAAGTTTTGGGCCGAACTGTTGAGACGGATCGGACAGGACAAGGCGGATCTGCCGGCTCAGGACGATCGATCCGGGTGGCCGCGGTTGTCCGAGCGCCTGGCTGTCGTCTTCCGCACCAAAACCCGGGAGGAATGGTGTCGCCTCCTGGAGGGAAGCGACGTCTGCTTTGCACCGGTTCTCAGTATGGCCGAGGCTCCCGCCCATCGCCACAACCGGCAGCGAAAGACCTTTGTGGAGGTGGAGGGCGTGGTGCAGCCGGCTCCGACTCCACGCTTCAGCCGAACGTCCAGTCGGATCCAACGTGCCCCTGCCGAGCCCGGAGAGCATACCGAGAAGGCTTTGAAGGATTGGGGATTCAGCGATGCCGATCTGAAGCGGTTGCGGGGAAAAGGCGTGATCGGATTCCGCTCCGAGGGGTAGTGGAGTCGCGGGGCGCCGGCTAATGGTCTCCAACCAGCGCTGCAAAGCCTTCAAGTCTGCTGGAACGATTTCCCTCGGAACAGGGCTTCAGCTCCCAGGTCTTCCTCGATCCGCAGGAGTTGATTGTACTTGGCTACCCGGTCGGTCCGACTGGCAGAGCCGGTCTTGATTTGTCCAGTGTTCAACCCGACCACCAGATCGGCAATGAAGGTATCTTCGGTTTCGCCGGAGCGATGGGAGATGACGGCCGTGTAGTGATGGTCTTTGGCCAACTCGACGGCTTCGATGGTTTCGGTCAGCGTACCGATCTGATTGACCTTGACCAGGATGGAGTTGGCCACCTGACTCTGGATGCCCTTCCTCAACCGGTGAGTGTTGGTGACAAAAAGATCATCCCCGACGAGTTGAACTTTTGCCCCCAGCTTGCGTGTGAGCAAGGCCCATCCTTCCCAGTCGTCTTCAGCCAAGGTGTTTTGACGCATAGAATCATTTCTCCTATTTCTCTTGCTTGGGGTATTCTATGATCTCATAGGAGGGTGATTAAATCAGAGTTTCCTATATTGGATCACGGCTCCTATGGACGATAGACAAATTGTCCCCAAGAAGATTTTAATGTAAACCAATCCGCCTTGAATAGGGGCAACCTCTTTGCTCAACTAGAATGATCTTTTCCCAAGTCCTCTCTCACTTGATTGATGGCTTGGAGTAACCAAGTCTCCATGTTGTGCATTTCTTTGGTCAGTTGGAGAAGTTCATCGTTGTGCTCATCGTCCCCCCCCCCCCCCCCCCCCCCCAGGTCATTGAAGGCTCTGATTATACCGTTTTAGGGCAAAGGTTTTTAGAGTGGAACGGCGACTGCAATGAGAGAGACCACACAGCCTGAAGGGGTAGCTGACCATGAAGAAACTTGGCGGGTGTCCGACGTGTCCCGGCCTGATCGGTGTTGGCGACTCGCAGGGCTCACGAAACCGGCCCCTGAACGATTCCTTGGCAGACGTGGGTCGCTTGGCCACCCGGATGGACTCCGCTGAGCGTGTGGGCTCTATTGAGAGTGCAACCGCTGTCGCCGCAGTTTTCTTGTGGCTACGGTGTCGACCTTCCGGGTCCCCTCATCGATCACGACGCCATAGTCCCGGCGCGCCGCTGCCGGGGAGACCTTACCGTTCCTGACGTCTCGCTCCACGGCCTGGGGAGAGCGCTCCAGCGGATTTCCCCAGCCACCGCCGCCCGCTTGCCGATGATAAACGCGCTCCCCTGCCTGGATGGAGGTCGAGATCATGGTCGGCAGGGTTTGCTTCTCCCCTTTTCCCCTTAACTCGTTGATCGAGCATCTTCCGGGCTGACCACCAAAAAGCCCGTAAGGGGGATGGTCTCTGCGGTCCGAGCGGATGGCCAGGTGGGCCTCGCCTTCCAGGAGGCGCCACTCACGCTCGATGCCCAGTCCCCCGCGATAGCGGCCGGCTCCTCCGCTGTCCGGCACCAGTCCGTAGCGTTCAATGCGGACCGGGTACTCGCACTCCGCCTGTTCAACCGGAATGTTGGCAGCCACGTTGGCAACGTTGCACAGGCCATCGTTGCCGTCCCGGTCGGGGCGTCCCCCCCAGGTTCCGGAGAGCAGCTCGTAGTAGACGTAGGGCATTTTGCGGCCCGACTGTTCTCGCTGTCCACCGATGATCACCAGGGTATTGCCGCCTTCGCTGGCGGCAAAGACGCGGCCCGGCAGAAGCCCGGCCAAGGCTCCAAACATCGTGTCGACCAAGCGAAATCCGGTAATGCCTCTCATCGAGGAAGCAGCCGGCATCACTCCGTGCACCACCGTGCCCGGAGGGGCCACGATGCGAAGGGGTTTGAAGAGTCCGGCCGTGTTGGGAACGTCCTCGCGCATGACCGACCGGATGCAAAGCGCCACCACTGAAGCGGTGAAGGAGAGCGTGCAGTTGATGGCTCCCCGCACCTGGGGAGCGGACCCGGTGAAGTCGGCAGTCAGAGAATCTCCTTCCACCGTGACGGTGACGCGCAAGGGTACGGGGGGACCGCCCACCCCGTCACTGTCCATATAATCGGTAAAGGAGTACTGGCCGTCCGGCCAGGAGGCAATTTCGCGGCGAAGCAGCCGTTCGGTGTAGGCAATGAGCTCGGCCGAGCAGTGGGTGAAGGTCTCCAACCCATACCGCTGGATGAGTTCGTCAATGGCTCTCTCCCCGATGTGACAGGCGGCGATCTGGGCCCGCACGTCGCCAATCGTCATGCGGGGCACGCGGACGTTGGTTCTGAGCAGGGCGAAGAGGGCTTCGTCCGGTTCTCCTCGGTCGTAGAGCTTCAACCAGGGAATTCGCAGGCCATCCTGAAAGATCTCGGTGTTATCGCAAGCCGAGCTGCCGGGCAGTCGCCCCCCCAGGTCCAGATGGTGAGCCGTGCTCACCGCGAAGGCCGCCCGTTGTCCTTCCCGGAAAATGGGCTTCACAATGAAGATGTCCGGGATGTGCATTCCTCCATCGAAGGGATCGTTGAGAATGAAGACGTCGCCCGGGAACATCCGATCGCCATACTTCCGGAAAAGGGTCTCCATGGCATAGGGCACGGTTCCCAGGTGCAAGGGAGTGGTGGTGCCCTGAGCGATCATTTCGCCCGCGGCGTTGCACAAAGAGGTCGAGTAGTCCAGGCAGTCGCGAACGATGGTGGAGTAGGCAGTCCGATAGAGGGCCAGGGCCATTTCGTCCGCTGCGGAGGCCAAAGCGTTCTGAATGATCTCCCGGGTAATGGGGTCGATGGGAATCTCCCGAGGAGAGGGAGCGCCTGGTTGTACGTCAGGCCGGGTCACGGTCCACCTCCATCACGATGTTGTCCTGCGCATCCCGACGAACCCCCATGAACGGGGGCACCACGATGGTCGAGTCGTATTCGTCGATCAGCAGGGGGCCCCGGACCGTTCCGGAAAGGTCGGAACGCGCCACGACCGGAGTGTCGATGAGGCCGTGGATGGAGCCAAAGTAGGCCCGGCGGTGAGATCGGGGGGAAAAAGGGGCTGCCCTGGGTCTGAAAGCCGTGTCCCGGTCGGCGTCAACCACCCGCCCGACCAGACGCACCGCAATGATTTCTATGGGATTATCCGGGTCCGATCGGTGACCGTAGAGTCGCTCGTGTTCCGTTTCGAAGGCTTCGTTCAAGGCCTGGACCGCCATTCGGTCCAAAGGTCGGCTCTGAAGCTCCAGACGGATTTCGGAGGCCTGGCCCTGAAAGCGGAGATCGGCGCTCCAGTTCAAAGCGACCCGGGACTGGGCAAAACCCTCTGACTGAAACTGGGCCATCATTCGCTGTTTCAGTTCCTGTCTGATCTGCTCCACGCTCTCCGCCTTGGCTTCTTCCCGGGAGAGCAGGCAACTTCTGACATCGTGATGTTCCACCCCGGAGGCCAGAAGACCCAAAGCGCTGAACAGGCCCCGGCAAGGGGGGAACGATGACGCGGCGGATATGCAGCTCTTGAGCCAGGCCGGCCGCGTGCACGGGTCCCGACCCGCCGAAGGCCATCAGAACAAACTCTCGTGGGTCCCGACCTCTCTCGGTGGACACGGCGCGGAGGGCCCGCATCGTCCTGGCGTTGGCGATTCGGTGGATGCCTTCAGCAGCTTGAAGCAGGTCCATGTCCAGAGACGCCGCAATCCGATCCTGGACCGCGCGTCCGGCCACGTCCGAGTCGATGGTGATTTCTCCATTAGCCAATGGACCCGGACGAATATACCCCAACACCACGTTGGCATCCGTCACCGTGGGTTGCTGGCCTCCTCGGGAATAACAGGCGGGTCCGGGGACGGCCCCGGCACTGCGGGGACCCACTCGGACGCCGCCGGCGCCGTCCAGGTAGGCGATGCTGCCCCCGCCCGATCCCACCTCGGCAATGTCGATGCTGGGAGCTCGAATGAGCTCGCCGCCGCCTCCCACCAGACGGTTTCCCGCCGAAAGGGAAGCCCCGACCTCGTATTCGGGACTGTATCGCACCTTGCCGCCCTCGATGAGGGAAGCCTTGGCCGTGGTTCCCCCCATATCCAGGGTGATGACGTTCTTGAGGCCCAAGTGGCCGGCGGTGGCTTGCGAGGCCAGCACTCCGGCAGCGGGTCCCGATTCCAGGACGTAAACGGGACGGCGAGTCGCTTCCTCTTCCGGGGTCAGCCCCCCGGCCGATTGCATGATCAGCAGGGGGGAATGGATGGTGAGGGCTCTCATTCCTGCGCGCAGGGCGGCGAGGTAGCCGCGCATCACGGGACGCACGTAGGCATTGACCACCGTGGTGGCAGTGCGTTCGTATTCCTTGCGCTCGCGCAGGATCTCGGAGGAAAGAGAAACCTGGACCTGGGGCAGGTGCCGCCTGAGGAAATCCCCCACCAGGATCTCGTGTTGAGGGTAGGCGTAGGCATGAAGCAGGCACACCGCCACCGATTCGACTTTTTCCTCTTTCAAGCGTTGCGTGAGTTGAGCCAGTTCAACCGGGTCCACGGGCGCCAGCACTTCACCTCGAGCCGACAGGCGCTCGCTGATCTCAAACCGTAAAAAGCGTTCCACCAGTTCCGGGGGTTTTTCGAAGAACAGGTCATACATCTGGGGCGCCCGGATGCGACGGAGCTCCAGGACGTCTCGAAACCCCTGGGTGGTGACCAAAGCGGTGAGCGCCCCGCGCCGCTCCAGAATGGCGTTGGTGGCGACCGTCGTACCATGAGCCACTTCAGTGACGTCGGAGCCGGAAGCGGTTGTGTCGCGGAGTAACTGTGAGATGGCCTTGAGGACAGCCGTTTCGAAATCGGGTGGCGTCGAGGGAATCTTGTGGGTCCAGACCTTCCCCTCGGCGTCGGCGAAAACGACGTCGGTGAAGGTGCCGCCGACATCGGCTCCCACTCTGATCGAACCCTCAGGTTGCATCACGGGCTCCTGCCCCCGGAGTTCATGGTTTGTCAGTACTCCTCCCCGGCCCGGCCAACGAGCCGAAAGTTTCTCGGAGCTCGCGCCGCAGGGTTTTCCCATAGGCATTCTTGGGAATTTCGGAGACGAAAACCACCGATCGTGGCTTCTTGTAGCTGGCGATGCGCTCCCGGCAGAAAGCGATCAGATCGGGGGCGGAAGGCGGGGCCGCCGGGTCGCGTGGCCGCACGGCTGCTTTCACCGATTCCCCCCACACCCGATCGGGCACACCGAACACGGCGACCTCGGCGACCTGGGGGTGTTCCATCAGGGCTTCCTCCACCTCGCGCGGATAGATGTTGGCCCCTCCGGAGAGGATCATGTCGTTCTTGCGGTCTACCAGATAGAGGAAGCCTCGTTCGTCCAGATAACCAATATCCCCCGTGTGCAGCCAACCCTGGCGCAGGCTCTCGGCCGTGGCTTCAGGATTATTCCAGTAACCCTTCATGACGACGCCACCCCGCACCAGAACCTCGCCTGCGGCGCCGGCGGGAAGTGGTTCGTCAGCCTCGTTCACAATCCGAATTTCCACATCGGTGCGGGGTAATCCCGCGGTGAGCAGGGAAGGCGCCCTCTCGAGTTCGGCCGCCATCGCCCGGCGGCTCAGGGCCGTGATGGTCATCGGAGATTCCCCCAATCCGTACAGCTCGGTCAGGATCGGCCCAAACCGGGAAACGGCCCGGCGGGCGTCTTCGACATACATCGGCGCTCCCCCCCAGGCGATGGCGCGCAGGCTCGAGAGGTCGTGATGGCCGCCGACCGGTTCTTCCACCAAACGCTTGATCTGAGTCGGCGCCAGAAATGGAATGAGAGTTACTTTCCAGCGTGTGGTTCCTCAAACACCAGAGCCGGCTTGAAGCCCACCGAATCGTGCAGGATGTTGGTGGCCGCTCTGGCCACCATAGGGAGGGAATACAAGCCGCTTCCATGAGACAAGGGAGCCGCGTGGAGGGCGACGTCCTCCTCATCGGGCACATAGTGATCGGCGAAGAAACTCAGGGTCATGGACATCAGGTTGCGATGGGAAAGCATCGCTCCTTTGGGTTTGCCGGTAGTGCCGGAAGTATAGAAGAGCCAGGCCAATGCGTCCTCATCCAGGTCGACGTCGCCCAGTGGCTCCGGCGCTTGAGCCAGCAGACCCTCGTAGTCAAGGGAGTAGTTCGAAGGGCTGTCGCCCGTGCCAATCCAATGCTTGACGGAGGACGCAGCCCGGGCTTCCGGGATCCACGGGTTGAAAAACTCGCCGTGAATCACGGCCCTGCTCTGGCTCTGTTCCAGGATGAAGCCGATCTCGCGTGGATGAAGCCGGAAGTTGATGGGAACGGCGATGGCTCCCAATCGAAAGAGACCAAAGAGTGTTTCCAGAAACGGTGGAGCGTTGTGCTGGAGGATGGCCACGCGATCCCCCCCTTGGACTCCCAAACCCTTCAGGGCAGCGGCTAATCGACCGGCCCGCCGGTTGAGTCCCCCGTAGCTCAAGGATTTCTCGCCCTGAACGATAGCCAGCTTTTCTCCATGGGCCCGAGCAGCTCGGCTTAGCAAAACGGCGACGTTCATGAGATTCGAGCGACTGGAACGAATTCCAGATGGCGGGAGTGACTGAGGAACGGGGATTTTGGCCCCAAGGACTCTATGGCAGCGGCCAGTGACTGAGGTCTCCAAGGGGCACCTTGCTGTCACATCCTCGGTTAACATAGCTTGCTCCTCGGCTTGAGTCAACCTGCCGGCCGAACATCTCGCTCCGGTCCGAGTGAATCTTTGGTGGCTGGGTGAAATGGGTCGTGATTGGGCTTCAAGGGTTGCCGGGTATTGTGCCCTCTGCCCCGATCGGCTCCATTGGCCAGGCAGAGATCCATGAGGGATTTGGCCTGTCTTTTCATCTCTTCAAAATTTCGCTATTCTGCCCCGGAGTCGCCGGGAGGCAGGTCTCTTCCAGCCGAGTGGAGAGTGATTGAGCCATGGCCGAAATCAGACTACGAAATCTCACCAAAAGGTTTGGTGAGGTTACGGCGGTTGACGACCTGAGTCTTGAGATCGTCGACCGGGAGTTTCTGGTCCTGGTGGGACCCTCAGGTTGCGGCAAGAGCACGGTGTTGCGTTGTATTGCCGGGCTGGAAGAGTTGACGGCCGGCGAAATCTTTATCGGAGACCACCTGGTGAACGCTCTCTCTCCCAAAGACCGGGACGTGGCCATGGTGTTTCAAAACTACGCCCTCTATCCTCACATGAGCGTCCATGAAAACATTGCCTTCGGCTTGCGAATTCGGCTGCCTCCCACTGGTCCTCTGGCCCGAGTGCTCAAACGGAGGGCCTGGAAGAAGAAAAGAGAGGACATCGATCGCCGAGTCGAAGCCGTCGCCGAGATGCTGGAACTCGAGGACGTCTTACAACGGCGTCCCAAGCAACTTTCCGGCGGGCAACGTCAGCGAGTGGCCCTGGGGCGCGCCATTGTCCGCGAGCCGAAGGCTTTCCTGATGGACGAGCCCCTGTCGAACCTGGATGCGAAGTTGCGCGTAGCCACTCGAGCCGAACTCATCAAACTCCACCGAAGGCTGGGGGTGACCACTGTTTACGTCACCCATGACCAGGTGGAAGCCATGACCATGGGCGACCGCATTGCCGTCATGAACCAGGGAATCATTCAGCAGATCGATACTCCCCTCAATCTCTACAACCGACCGGCAAACCGTTTTGTGGCAGGATTTCTGGGATCGCCGGAGATGAATTTCCTGGAAGGACGAGTCGAGGCGCAAGACCGGAAGCTGTGGCTGGACACGGGGAGCCTCCGACTACCGTTAGCCGGGGTCGAGCATGGCCAAGGCTTGATCGGTCGGCAGGTCACCTTGGGTATCCGCCCGGAACACGTCCTCGAGCGTAAGTTCCAGACTGCCGGGAACTCGAGTTCAGTGACCTTGGAGGTTGAGGTGGAAGTTGCCGAACAAATGGGTAGCAGTATTCTACTTTATCTCAGGGCCGGAACCCATACCCTGCTGGCCCTCTGGGGCCCCGAGAGTGCAGGAGAGAAAGACCCTGGAACCGTGGTTCTCGACATGTCCAAGGCCCACCTGTTTGCCGGCGACAATGGTCAGTCTGTTTTGGACGTGGAACGGTCCTAGTCCGAAATTCTCCACGGGGTCTTTGAGATTGAGGAACAGGTGTGATCGGGTCTTAGGGTTCTCGGGTTCCGCTCTCGCAGGCATTTTGTTTTTGTCCGGCCTCAGCCTGCGGATCAATGGCTGCCGCCGCTTCGCGGCTGGCAGGAGATTTTGGTTCTTTAACCATGAGTGTGTCGACCTAACCTCCCATCCGCGAAGCGGCGTCAGCCGGACGGGCGGGTGACGAACTTCTGGAGGCGCTTGCCCAACACGTCGCAAACGTAGACCTCGCCCGTTGGGGCCACGGCCACGTCATGGGCCCAATAGAACTGCCCGTCATACCTTCCGAAGGAACCCCATTGGTCCAGTAGCTTACCCTCGGGACTGAACCGCAGGACGTGCTCTTTTTTCCCCCGATGCACCAGATCCCCGCCGTCCGCGACGTAGACCGAACCGTCGGATCCGACGTCCAAACCCCAGGGACGCCTCATTTGGGGACTGGTCCACTGGTCGAGCAACGTTCCGCCACCGTCGAAAATCTGGATTCGGCCGTTCCCTCGATCGGCGACATAAACTTTTCCCTGGCGATCGACCGCAATTCCGTGAGGGGTGTCCAGTTCACCCGGGTGGTCCCCCTTGCTTCCCCAATCCAAGAGAAATTGTCCCGCAGCCGAAAACTTGGCTACCCGACTGTTGACGTATCCGTCGGCCACGTAAATCTCACCGCTCTCAGTCACGGCCACATCGGTGGGCTTGTTGAAGTGTGTGGGTCCCAAACCGGGAGTGCTTTTCGTCCCCAGTGTCATCAAGAGATCACCCTTAGGGTTGAACTTATAGACTTGATGGTGGTCTACATCCACAACCCAGACGTTGTCCTCGGGATCGACCTCCAGGCCGTGGGCCGACCGGGTGAACTGACCATCGCCCCAAGAGGCCAGCATTTTGCCGGTTGTGCCGTCAAAACAGAGGATGGGAGGGTCGGTTCGTTGAAAGATGAAGACACGATTGCGGGAATCCACGTCCACTCCGGCGATACCCGCGAAGGTTGATCCTTCGGGCGCCTGCGGCCAGCCGTGGACGACCTGGTACTTTGAGTTGGCGGGATTGTCGAAGGAAGGCAGCAGGGTCATACCGGCAAGCACTACAAACAAGGCTGCCAAACACACACGTTGCAAGGGAGTCTCCTTTTTCGATTGCGTTGCACGCTCAGACCCTACCCGTCGGGGTTCAGCCCGGATCTCGCAAATGCCCCGGTCTGCATTCTTGGGGGGATGAGCGGTTCCTGCTTGAGCCCGTGAGGTGCCAAGCCAAAAGCCCGAGCGCCAGAGCAGCCGCAATCAACGACAAATAATGTAACAGCGTTAGTAACCACAAGGGAACCATGAACTGACCTCACTGTGGTCCTTGAGAGAGCTTGCGGTGCCGCCGGAGGGACTGAGTTTCAGAAAGGCCCCTACACACCGACCTGAACGCGTCGTTGGTGTAGAAGCTGAGCCCGATCCAGCCAGCGGTGCGCCGGAGATGGAGTGGCCACCTGTCAACACACCACAAGAGCTTGCGGGCTGTTGACCCATATGCCGAGGTTAATTAAGATCATGTCAAGATTTTTTCTTGGTAAGAGGTTCGACATGTTAGAGACACACTATCCTGTATTGTTCACGCATCAAGATATTATAGTCGGCCATGGATTTATTGCCAAGGTGGGGACGAGCGGACGGTTCTTGATGAAAGACAGCAGGGGAGGCGAGAAGGTTTGGATCTACGGGGTGAATCCAGGACCTATTGCAGCAGAGGAAGACACCCAGAAAGAAGCAGCGGAAGCCTTCCGTGTGACGTACCGTCACGCTCTGCTTGATCTGGCGCATGACGCCGCGAGCTATGAACACTTCATGGAAGAGGTCAATGATTTCTGTGGCCAGACCTGTGACGAAACCGAGGAGGAATGGAGGCAAGCGGTGAAGTTGGTCCGAGAGGGGAAATTGAAATCCTCATGGATGGCCAAGATGAACTCCCAGCGGGCTAACGTGGCCGTAAAGTTCAGCCTTACCGCTACAACGAAAGCTCACCCCGAACTGGAACCAGAGAAGGAAGCAGACCCTTCAATGAATCCACCAACGGAACCTTTTCAAGCACTGGCGGCGTGATGACCTCACGTGGTCAACTGGAACTCAGGACGATTCTCAAGATATCAGACACTTGTGCCGATGGGTATACCATCGAGCCCAAACAGCATCTCCAATGGGTTAGGCACCATGGGAAGAAGACAACTTTACCTCTCGAGCCACATGGCAAGAGAGAGCACTACCGGATATCCCGCGGCCACGTCAAAAAGATGGTGCGGGATCTCCCAATCGGGGAATGTGTGCAGAAGCATTTCCCAAGCTACCGTCTGGTTTCAACCAAGCCCGTTCGGTGAACCGACTTCTTTGTCCTTTGCATCCTGGCCTTTGAGAGCGACCCATTTCAGCAAAAAAGAAGATATCCCTTCAGAAACGGGCCTGCCGGTCTCTCAGTCCTTCCAGGTGAACAAGACTCCAAGCATGGATTTTTCTCGCCGATAGGCCATCTCGTAGGCTTCCACCATCTGCGAGTAGTGAAAGCGATGGGTGATCAGGCGTTTGGGCTCCAGCGAAGCGTTCGCCATCAGGGAGAGAACGTGGTCGGCGGCTCGATCGGCGGAGAAGCGGTTATCCACCGCTGTGGTCTCGGCGCCGTTCGGGTAGAGATATCCTACCGGCCCGGACACGGCGTGCAGTGAAATGCCCTTGATGTAAAACAACGACATGGACAGGGGATTAAAGTCCAGGGGAGACTCACCGCGCCCCAACAGACTGACGATGGAAACTCGACCGTTCTCTCGCACAATCCGGAGGGCGGTGCGGTAAGCGGGCCAGGGGTTGGCCGTCAATATCACCAGGTCAACGCCGCAGCCGTCGGTGAAGGCATCCAGTTTGGCCGGCAGGTCCGGGTCGTTGTAAAGGTAGGTGGCGTGGGTGCCCATCCGCTGGGCCATCTCCAGGCGGGTGGGACTGTTGCCTATGGCAATGAGTCGCGCTCCGAACAGAGGCCCCAGGGCCACGGCTCCCAGACCCAGCACCCCAAGTCCCACCACAGCCACGTTTTCGCCCGGTTGGTAGTGAGCCTTGCGATAACAGAGCGAGCTGAGAGCGTAGAGGTGAGCGAAAACCGCGTTCTCGGAGTCGACACCCGGGGGGACCTTCACCAGGCTGGCTGACTCGTTGGTGATGTATTCGGACTGGTGGGGCTGTCTGGTCACGACCCGGTCCCCAACCTGAACTCGACGGACCGCGCTGCCCACTCCTTTCACAATTCCCAGATTGCTGTCTCCCACCCACCTGGGATATCCCGGGGCGCCGGGAACCTGTTCGGCGCCCTCGTAGTTGCCTCGGTCCGTCCCAATCTTCAGGGCGCTCACCTCGGTCTCAATCCAGATTTCATCCGGCTTCAGGTTGCCGGTATCCAGAGGCTGCTCTTCGATGTGCAAGTCTCTGGGCCCGCGAAGGATGGCAATTTTCATGGAGACTCCTTTTCGTTCTCTGGCTGGATCAGGGACCCCGACCCCAAGCATTTGGACCATCCGTTGCGATTTTCGGACCCGTGGGGAGGGTTCCAAGCCGCTTAAGTCTAACATGGAAACGGACCCTTTCATGAAATCACCCTGCGGAGGGAGGGGAGCGCCGCGGTCGCCTCGAGAGGAAACGACCCCCGGTTGATGATTCCGCTCCGGATCGGTCGGGGCTTGTGGTTCAGAAGAAAAGGCTCACGGATAGATAGGCGGTGGCGCCGAGGGCGCCATACTCGGAGACCGGTTGTCCTGGGGCACCCGGCGGCTCATCGCCAAATCCCTTGAAGAGTCCACCCATGATCGTCACTTCGTTGCTGGCCGAGTAAGTGAAGCTGGGAGCCAAAAGAGCGCTGCGGTCGTTAAGGTTCCACAACCACAGCATCGACAGGCTCCACAGAGGGTGAAGCTGGTACTGAACTTGGGCGGCGGTCTCGTCACGTCCCAGAACCTGCAGCTCTCCCCTGGCGAAGAGATTGGATTCCAGGACGGACGAATACTCGGCTGGGCTTGCCGCGCCCAAGCCGTCGTGTTGATACTCCACCACCAGATAGAGATCCCGATTGGAGATTGCGAGCCGACGATCAATGCCCATCGTGCTTCTCAGGACGACTTTACCATTGATCCGGCGCAGCGATGCCTCTCCGCGCAGTGCCGCCGAACCTAATGAGCCGGAAGCCGCCATCGCCGCCGCCGGTTCGTCGTAAAGCGCTCCGGCCCAACCCGAGACTTCCCAACCTCTCCAGGTGGTGAGACCCCGTCCCAGGGCTGTGATCTCTCGACCTGCTGCCGACCGAGTGGGGCGCACCACGACGTCGATTTGACTGAGTGGCCCCGGATAGAATTGGACCCGAGCAGCGTCAATGCCTCCGCGAAAGGCACGAAAAGGGTCGGCCGGACTAAAGGGAGAAAAGGGGTCGGTCGGAGTCAGAAACAGCGTGGTTGCCCATGAGATTGTCTGACGTCCCAGTGTCAAGTCCAAGGCCCCCGTAGGCGCCCAGTGGATGTGTAACCGATCGAGGCGATGCCGCCAAGCCAGGCGATCGTTTTCCCAGAGGGTCCACTGGAGGTCCAACCACTCGCTGCCTTCAGGGACTCCGGCGAGCCGAAGACCCCCGGCCGTGGGTTGCCGGCTCAAAGTGAGCGCGTGCTCATAGGCGATGCCCAGGGAAAACGGGCCGAAAGCCGGCTCGCTCATCAGGCGGAAGCGGTTGAAGTCGCCGAAACCACCAAGGAGGGAGTTGGTTGAGCGGCTCCACAGCGGGACATTCTGATAGTACCCCCGGATCAGGGATGTTTGCGCCGGAGTGGGGTTGGGGCCGATTGCTGCCGCCCAGAAGGTCAGGAGGGCCACCCCGCTCCCTATGATTCGCGCTGAGCCGTTTGCCATTCGTCCGACGCTATTTGACCGTCAACCAGGTGGATCAGCCGCTGGGAACGTTCCATGAGTCGGGAATCGTGCGTGCAGAAGATGAAGGTCGTGCCGAGATCCTGGTTGAGCTCCTCCATGACATCCAGCAATACATCACTGGCGGCCGAGTCGAGGTTGGCCGTGGGTTCGTCGGCCAACACCAGGGCCGGTTTTCCCACGACAGCGCGGATGACGGCTACCCGCTGCTGCTGGCCGCCCGACAACTTGCCCGGGCGGCGGTGTTCCAATCCTGCCAGTCCCGTACGCTCGAACAGTTCACGGACCCGCTGCTCTCTTTGACTTTTTTCGAAGCCGCGCAACAGTAGCGGAAACTCTGCATTTTCCAGAGCGGAGAGAACCGGCAACAGGTTGTAGGACTGAAAGATGAAGCCCAGCTTCTCCAGGCGTAGCTGGGCGAGCTCGCGATTTCCCATTTGGGTCAGATCGAGGCCATCTACCCAGACCCTGCCTCGCGTAGGTCGAGTCAGCCCGCCGATCAGATTCAGCAAGGTCGTTTTTCCTGAACCCGAAGGACCCGCCAGGACTACGAACTCCCCGCGCTCGATGGAGAGCGAGACGCCGCGCACGGCCCGCACCTCTTCCGCTTCTTGCTGGAAGATTTTCCACACCTCGTCCGTTCGAAGGGCGGGCTTTCCCATCTCAACACTCCTTCATCGTTCGAACTTCATGGTTTCCGCCACATCAATGCGCATGGTTCTCAGTGCCGGGTAGAGGGAAGCCAGGGCGCCGATGAGGAAGATGAATGACAATCCTTGAACGACCCGAGCCGGACGAAAGCGGGGCATCACCACCGGGTCCATCACCACCCCGGAGAAGCTCCACTCTTCGCTCCAGGCAGACGAAAAATCGAGTCCGTCTCCCCAAAAGAACCAAGTGACGGACAGCCCCAGGGCAATACCGACGATCCCGCTAATCGCCGTCAGAATCAGGCCCTCTACCAGCACCAGGCTGGCTGATTGGCGGGGAGTCAGACCCAGCGCTTGAAGCACGCCGAACTCCCGCCGCCGGTGCATCACGGACATGAGCACCGTGTTCGCAATTCCCAGGGCGATGATGCCGAGTAGTAACCCCTGAAAAAGGTAGTTGAAGAAATCATCGATCTTCACCGCGGCATCGACTTCAGGCAGGGACTCCCGCCAGCTCATCACGCGCAGGTCTTCGATGTGGGGGCTTGTGGACAACATCTGATGAAGGGAGTGTCTGATCTGAGGGACATGGTCACTGGTTCCCAAGAGCAGCGCAATGGTGGTGACGTCCCGGCCGCAGCCCAGCCAGGCTCCGGCGGTGGAGAGCGGTATATGCAGGAGCGACTGGTCGACTTCAGGGATACCCGTGCGGAAGGCGCCCACCACTCGAACCAGTTGGCCGGCGATGTCCCCGCTGGCATCCTGGGCAGTAAGGACGAACTTTGAGCCCAGGCGAAGATCGAGCCCTTTGAGCAGATCGATTCCCACGTAGGCAGCCAGCCTGTCCTTCGGCTGGAGGTAGCGGCCCTCAAGCACTTTCTCGTCCAGGATGGAAAAAACCGCCTCGGCCGCCGGGTCAACCCCCATGATGCGAGCAGGCCGGGCCCCGGCCGGTGAACTGGCCAGTCCGTTGATGGTGAGCTGGGGCGCCATGGCGCGGATCCCATCGGAGATGCCGTTCTGCCGAAGCGCCTGCTCGACGAAAGCGCGGGAGGCTGCGGGAAGCCGGTCCTCAAGGTTTCGGCTGGTATGGAACTGGGGTGATTGAATCGAGAGGTGTCCGCCGGCCATTCGTACCGCGGAGTCGATCCACTGCTCGTGCGTTCCGTCACCCACGGTCAGGCTGAACATCAACAAGGCCCCTCCAACAATCATGGAGGCGGCAGTCAGCAGGCTGCGTCTCGCTTGCCTTCTCAGATTGCGCAATGCCAGTCTGGCGATGACCAGGGTATGGGTCTTCATAGGCCGGAGAGTGTGTCCGCAGGCGGTAGCCATGCAGCTCGGGCTGCAGGGTAAAGACTGGCCGCCACCGCGGTCAGCAGAAGCGCCAGACCGGTCCACAGCGACATTGGGAGGTTATATTCAATCCTGAGCACGGGACGTATCAGGGCTCCAAGCATGGTGAAATCACCATAGATCCAACTGAGATCAAGCGGCGCGTGGTGCCACCAGGCGATGAGCGGGAAAGTGATTGCCGCCCCCAGCGCCAAGCTGATCCACCCGAGCGCCAAGGCCTCCGAGACGACAGCGAGCAGAATCTGGCGAGGCCGGGCGCCCAGGGCCAGCATCACCGAGAATTCCCGTCGTCGTTCGAAGGTGGCCATCAGCATCGTGTTGGCGACGCCGAAAAGGGCGATGGCGAAGACGACACCCACCACAATAGCGTACCAGGAATCCATCAACATTGCGTACTCCAGCATTTCCGGTCGCAATCGCGTCCAGGGCAGAACCTCGAGATCGACGCCCAGCGGCGCCAGGCTCCCGACCAGCCGCTGGGCGGCTTCCGGAGCCAGCCAGGGATCCGTGGTCGACACGGCGACCTCGTGAATCCTTCCTGGATCGAGAGCCACTAACCGCTGAAGCGACTGGATCGGCATCAACACAAAGGATCTGTCCAGGTCCGTCATCCCTGTCTGGTACAGGCCGCACACGCTAAAAAGGTCGTTGCCCATCGATCCATCTGCAGCGGGAGCCACCAGAATGACTTCATCGTCGATCTCCAAATCGAGCTGACGAGCCATCTCTGTTCCAATCATCACTTCGTTGATCCCCGGAGTGGGCGCCCGGCCTCGCAGCAGGGTGCTCATGAGGCGACTGACCCCGGCCTCGCGTGCAGGGTCGATCCCCATGAACATTCCCGCCGAGGTGGCTTGACCCGAACTCAATAGGCCTCCGGCATACACTCGGGGGGCAGCGGCCACAACCGCAGCATCCCTAGTCACTTTTTGCATCAGCCGTTCGAAGTCGACGCCCGCCCGCCCGCCAAGAGTCTCATAGAGACTCCGCTCTGGCCTGTACTGGGGCGCATGGATCTGGATTTGTCCCGTCATCAGACCCGTAGCGTTGTCAATCATCTCCACCTTGAGTCCATCGGCAAAGCCAACCATGAAGACGACGGCAAAGTAGCCTGATGCCAGGCCCAACGCTGTGATGAAGGTGCGTCTCGGGTTGCGCCCCAGATTGCGCCAGCCGATCAGCCACCAAGCCGGTAGGGCCATGACGCTCACCTCCTGCGCCGGAGCGTCCGCAGTGAGAAGAAGGACTTGTCGATGTCAACGTCGAACTGCAGCTCGGTGTAGCGCACGGTGGTCCGCTCACCGGGTTTGTCTTGAGGCTGCATGTCCATGACGGCCGGGATCAAGCGGCCGCCCATGCGCCGGAAGTCACTGAAGGAGAGGGTCCGGACCAGTTCTCCGTCTTCATCGTAATAACGCGCCCAGAGAGGCATGAAGTCGCGTTGCCGCACCTGGTATTCAATGCGTCCCCAGACGACGGCAGCTTCCTCTTGGGGAGTGAGCGCGAATTCCCAAACCTTGACGCCCTCGCGGCTGCCTTCAAAGGTGATCTCGATCTCGTAATCCTCCACCAGACGGCTTTCTTTGATCAGGTCGTCGTTAGTGAAGTGTGAACCCATCCAGGCTCCCATCATCATCGAGGCAGGGATTTTAATGGTGCGATCGACTTTGGGCAGGTAGTTCCAGATGTCTTTGGAAGCTTTGAGCGTACTGGTGCCGGCTTCCTTGGCGGGAGAGACGACGCGGACCAGGGAGTAATCGCTGCCCAGCGACCAGACCTCCATAGTCAGGCTCCGTTCCCAGTGCTTCGTCACCACCACCATGGTGGCCACGCCGTGGCTGGAGGCGCCTCTCAGAACGCGATCGACTCGGTCGATAATCGCTCGTGGTGAATCCTGGCTGTCGGCTGTCAGCCCGCCCAAAAACAGAGCCGCCCCAAAGAACAGTCTCCCCGGGCGTCCGAGGAGCGGTGCGACACGCCAAGCGCTTCGAGTGGATTTCAACAGGAAATCTCCAGTGCCCTGGACTTGCCGGTTTGGAGACCCGGCAGGTGGAGGGAAGTCAACGGCTGCATTCGTCTTTACTGTATAACGTTTTTTGGGGGGTGACGCAACGGTCAGTCATGCAGTGGGTGAATGGGCCAGTCGACACGCGTTCCAGGCTTGATCGCCCCTACCCGGTTTTCACAGAATTCGTTGCGGCCAAGTCGATGTCCGGGTAGTGCCTCTCGTCGGCTGCCGATTCGGGACTGCCCCACTGGTGGCTGAATCACCGTTACCCAGGCGCAACCAGCCTCTCGCCGGCCTTCAGACCCCCATGAGAGCCTCCTTGCTGAATCATCGATGTCATTGTACCCAGAAACTTCCGTACCTCGGAGGTGTTGTCCAGAGCGTACCGGGCGGCGGTGGGGCGGGGTTCCTCTCTGACGATGACCCCCAGGCCTCGTTGGTGCAAGAGACGGAAGGCATCTTCGTCAGTGACGTCGTCACCAATATAGAAAGCAACCGTTTCAGGGCCGTCGAGGTGTAGCTGCTTCAGCAGCCAGAGCAATGCCTCTCCTTTGTTCCAATTGATCCCGGGCTGAAACTCGAAGACTTTCTTCCCCTTGGCCTGACGTAACCGAGGATGACGGGCCACCGACTCTTCAGCAATCCTGCGCAGGTTCGGCAAGTGTTTGTCCGCGACATTGCGGTAGTGTAGCGCCAGCGAAAATTGCTTTCGTTCCAGCGCAGAACCCGCGATGACGTCCAATGCGTCCTCGAGTTCCCGCTGCAAGACGTCCAGGTCATGGAGGAAGGGGATTCCCTGTTGATTCCGGATCGGCCAGTCTCTTGGTCCGGCGATGTCGAAGCCGTGGCTCCCCGCGTAGACCAGGGAATCCAGCCCGACCAGCGCTCGAACGTCGGCAAGATCCCGACCGCTGATGACGGCCACGGGACAGCAGCTTGCCAGCCGGCGCAATGCCTCCCGCATGCCGTCCGAAAGCACCGCTTCCTGCGGACGGCGGACAATGGGCGTGAGCGTTCCGTCGTAGTCCAGAAAAAAGGCCAGTGGCTTGTCTTGAATGTTCTTTTGGATGGCGTCCAGACATTGGAGTGCGGAAGGCAGGACCGCGCTGCTGGTGCTTGGGAAGGACTTGTCGCCAGAAAGGGTAGTTTGGACTGGATCCTGCACGGCCACAGGGCCTCATGTTTTTGAGAGCCGAGATTGCAAGTCAGCTCGCCTGGATGTTGTAGCAGGTGAGCAGTCCCTGGTTACGGATGTAGAGTTTCCCGCCGCAAACCACCGGATAAGCCCAGCTGGGCCAGCCCTGGTCTTTGACCGAGAAGCGGCCTTTCTCCCGGTAGCCCCGAGGTGAGGCTTCGGCCAACCCCACCACGTTCTTTTCGCTGAATAAGTACAGGCGCCCGTCGGCGTAGGTCAGGGATCCCTTTCCGACGGAACGATCTTTCCACATCACCTTGCCCGTCTCGAATTCCATGCAGGTGAGGATGGCATTGTGAAAGCCATAGAGGTGTCCGTCCACCAAAACCACCCCACCATGGTGGTTCATCAGATAGCGATTGAAGTAGACTTCCTCCGCTCGGACCAGACCCTGCCTGTTGGGTTTCAACTCCAGCAGCGCACAGCCGGTGTTGTAGTTGGAACTGTAGAAGACTTTGTTTTCATGGAATACCGGAGTGGTACAGTTGGCGGTACGGTTGGCCACCGGCTCGTAACGCCACATCAGCTTCCCATCCTGGGCTCGGACGCCCACTCCGGCATTGTGAGTAAAGGTCATGATGGTCCTAACCTCACCCACGTCGGCCACCACGCAAGAGGCATATCCAGCCCGGTCGCTGAGTTCCTTGGTCGTCCAGAGAGTCTCGCCGGACATCTTGTCCAAGGCAACAATGCTGGCTTCCGGTCCCCCTGGAGTGACGACCAACCGATTTCCGTCCACCAGTGGTGACTCGCTGATGTGCCAGGAGATGTTCCTGCCTTTGAAACGCTCCAGAATATTGAAGCCCCAGAGGACGGACCCGTTGGCTTTGTTCAGGCAAGCCAGGTCTCCATTTTCCGTCAAGGCATAGATGCGGTCCCCGTCCACGGTCGGCGTTCCCCGCGGTCCACCCCCGCGGCCGTGCTCGAGCTGAGGCCCCAGGGCTGTTGTCCAGAGGACCTTTCCGTCCGAGCGTTTCAGACAATGGATAACGCTTTGGTTGTTCCTGGCGCCCTGCAGAAAGATGTGATGGCCGTCGATGGCCACGGTGCCGAAACCTGCACCCAGGCCTGAAGCTGACCAGCTGACCTCGGGTCCGTTGGCAGGCCACTCTTTCAACAACCCTGTCTCCTGCGAGACCCCTGTGCGATCGGCCCCTCGCCATTGCGGCCAGTTGTACATTGCTTCAGCGGTTGAGACTTTCGGGCCACTCCAGACGGCCCACAGCACCACCAACAAGACGAGGAGCACTCCTGGAATGAGTAAATGCTTCTGTTTCATGGACATCGTCCTCCCGGGATTCAACACTGCCAGGCAGTCAGGCAGAGATGTTCGAAGGTTCTGGATGAAGCCAGAATGGCTCACGAGATGATCCCCCATCCACCAAAAACTGGACACCGTATGGGTTCCTCCGTTGGCCGGCTCTGGCAGCGTCGTTGGCCTTGTCTTCCTGGAGCACAGGGACACTATCCCATCGGTGTTGCCGGTCAGCGCGTAGAGGTGCATCAATTTCCAGGAAGCCATCAAGGCGGTGGCCGGAGTCGCCTTTGTTTTGAGGTTCGATCTTCCGCGACCATCTTCTGCACATTATCCTGACCCCCTTCAATTTCCCGTGACCTCCCCACGCCCAAAACTGAAAATGCCCTGCCCATTGACTACTTTTGGCAGGTAGGGATATCTAGCATAGTTGTTTATATGTTCGAAGACAGCTTGATTGTCACAACGGCTAGTGACAGGAAAGATCATCATAGCATGCCCCGATTGCCAGCAAAGGTTCCTCCGGGTGCCTCCAAATCGGGAGAAATTGAGCGTGTTCTGTCCGAGGTGCAAGAAATGCTTCGACTGGACTCTCCTCCGGCGCCAAGACCCTGAATGATTTGGCCAGTCGAAAAAGCCTGCGGTCGGGTGTGGCCTCATGCCTACCCTACGGTGGGCGCATCGGGTCAGGCCGTGTCCCCGGTGGTCTCAAAGCTGATCTTGAGCCGGATACCGGTGGCCCTGGCGATCTTCTCCAGCGTCTTTGTGGACGGGTGGGCGTGTCCGCCTCTCGAGCCAGGCCGCGACTGGTTGCGTAGTCTTCATGCGTTCGGCGAGCTGTGCTTGAGTGAGATCGGCGCCGATTCGGACCTTGATCAGCGAGCGGGCCAACTCGAACTCCGGCCCAAGCTCGTCATAGGCCGCTTGGTAGTTCGGGTCCCGGCTCCATTGCTCGTGCAAGGCGCTCACTTTGCTCATTCCAACATCCTCCTTACCGCGCGCATATCGCTGGGCAGAGCGTCAGGTTCTTTGTCTACGGTTGCATTCAAGGTTTCTATAGGCCAGCCCATGAACATCAGGAATGTAGCAAATTTGGTATATTCGTGCAAAGAGGGCTTCCTGGAACGGGCGACGCCAAGTGGTGCGCTGGCTGCTCGCACTACCGTCGGATAACGCCTGTGATCAGCCAAATCACGTCGGCAAGGAGCAAACCGAAAACTCCCGCATTGGTTGTCAACCAGCCTCGTCTTGGAAAGCCGTTTCAGGCCCCGGATACCTCAAAGCGCCAGTCTTTTCAAGCGCAAGGCGTTGCCGATGACAGAGACCGAACTGAAGGTCATGGCGGCGGCGGCAATCATAGGATTCAGGAGCAAGCCAAAGAAGGGGTAGAAGATGCCTGCGGCAACCGGGACGCCCAGGAAATTGTAAATAAAAGCCAGGAACAGGTTTTGTCGAATGTTGCGCATGGTCCGGCGACTCAAGCGGAGGGCGCGAACGATGCCTCGCAGATCGTCCCTCACCAAGGTAATCCCGGCGCTCTGAATGGCCACGTCCGTTCCCCGGCCCATGGCGATGCCGACCAGCGCCTGGGCCAGAGCCGGCGCGTCATTGATTCCATCGCCGGCCATGGCCACCCTCTTGCGTTCGGCCTGCAGCCGTTTGACGACCTCTCCTTTTCGTTGAGGCCCCACCTCAGCTTCGACTTCGTCAATCCCCAACTCTTGAGCCACCCTTTCAGCCGATTTTTGGTGGTCACCCGTGAGCATGATGATGCGCAACCCTTCACGGCGCAGACAGGAAACCGCTTCCCGCGCGGAGGTTTTGACAGGGTCCTCGGCGCCCAACAATCCGGCCAGTTGGCCGTCGGCGATAACGAACATGACGGTTTGACCGGATTCCCTCAGGCTTTCTGCTTGATGAAGCAGGCGCCTGGGCTCGACTTGGCCCTCAAGAATCTTCTGACTGCCCAAGGCCATGGGCCGCCCCCCGACTCGTCCGCGAATTCCTTCCCCCGGAGCAGATCGGAATTCCTCGACTTTGACCAGATCAAGGCCTCGCCTTTGAGCTTCGCTCACCACGGCGGCTGCCAGCGGATGCTCACTGGCGCGCTCCAGGCTGGCAGCTGCGGACAACAGCTCCGCTTCGCTCCAACCCGGCGCAGCCATCACCGTTCGCAGGCGGGGTCTGCCCTCGGTGAGAGTCCCCGTCTTGTCCACCACCAGGGTGTCCACGGTTTCCAGAACCTCCAAAGCCTCGGCATTCTTGATGAGCACGCCCATCGTGGCTCCCCGTCCGGTTGCCACCATGATCGACATGGGTGTTGCCAGACCCAGGGCGCAGGGACAAGCGATGATCAGGACGGCGACGCTATTCACCAGAGCGTAGGCCATGCGGGGTTCCGGCCCCATCAGACTCCAGACCAGAAAGGTCAGGATGGCAATGAGAATGACCGCCGGCACAAAGTAAGAAGAGGCAACGTCGGCGAAACGCTGGATGGGCGCCCTTGTCCTCTGCGCCTCGGCCACCATCCGGACAATCTGGGCCAACAAGGTTTTCTGGCCCACCCGCTCGGCTTCCATGATGAAGCTTCCGGTCTGATTGATGGTCCCGCCGGTGACTGGGCTTGAGAGAACCTTCTGCACCGGAATGGGCTCTCCGGTGACCATCGACTCATCCACCGAACTGGCGCCCTCGACCACGACACCGTCTACGGGGATTCTTTCGCCGGGCCGAATGCGCAACCTCGCGCCGACTGCGACACGGTCCAGAGAAACCTCCTCCTCAGTTCCATTCTCTCGGAGCAGACGCGCCGTTTTGGGGGCCAGGCTCAAGAGTGACCGGATGGCGCTGCCGGTCCGGTGCCGAGCGCGAAGCTCCAGCACTTGTCCAACCAGGACCAGAGTGGTGATGACGGCCGCTGCTTCAAAGTAGACGGCCACAACTCCGTCTGAGCCACGGAAGGAGTGGGGAAAAACGGACGGAGACAGAATCGCCACCAAGCTGTAGAGGTAGGAAGTCGCCGTACCCATGGCAATCAGCGTAAACATGTTGGGGCTGCAGTTGACAAGGGACCACCAGCCTCGCTGAAAAAATGGCCATCCGCCCCAGAGCACCACGGGCGTAGCCAACAAGAGTTGAATCCAGGCCAAACGGTGCGCCGACCAGGCCCTGCTGGAAGGGGCGACCGGGAATCATCTCCGACATGGCCAGTAAGAAAATCGGAATGGTCAAAACCAGGCTGACCTTGACTCGACGCACCATGTTGGTCATCTCGGGATTGTCGGACTCCTCCAAGGTGGCCATTCCGGGTTCCAAGGCCATGCCGCAGAGGGGACAAGATCCCGGTTGATGTTGTACGATCTCGGGATGCATGGGGCAAGTGTGGGTCCGTTGTTGGCGGTGGCCCTCCAAAGTCGGTGTTCCCGCGACGGAGTCCATGCCGATAGCTGATTCACAGTTGCCAAGATAACTGTCGGGCTCGGCTTGAAACTTGGCCAGGCAATGGGAACTGCAGAAGAAATAAGTTCGACCGCGGTGGGCGTATGAACCAACCGAGGTTTCCGGGTTTACCGGCATCCCACATACCGGATCTTGCAGAGCGTCTGATTTTCGGGTATGTCGGTCACTGCTTTGGGGATCACCCTCGTGCATGGTTGGTGCTCTCTCGGGAGGACTCATGGTGTGTGGCTGAGGAAAGCCGAGTCGAGTCCGCTGACCCGCTTTCTGGACTGGACGGATGGGTCCGTGGACTGCCCAGACCAGAATGTCAATATCAGGGACCTGCCCGCCACACTCAGCACCATACCTGGATGGCCCCACAAAAACAATGAGTCGGGTTAGCTTCGATTGTTTTTCCCCGAGGAGTGCAACCCCCTATGTTCTGATCTTTAGGAAGAAACCTTCTCCAATCTCGAAGGTCGGGATGATCTTTGAGCCCACTTTCGCGCGCCAGAAGCTGGTGGAGGGGCACGGTTATCGGCTGGGGCGGAGGGGGCCAACGGGAGGCTTCAGGACCGTCCGGTGAAGGAACTTCGGCTGCGCGGCACAGACGGCTTGGAGCAGGCCAATGCCTTTTTTCCTGAGTTCATGGCGGACGACAACCAACGTTTGGCCGTGGCGCGGCTGAGTGCGGGGGGCGCCCACCGGGAGGTGCGGCACGGGGGGGGAGTTGGATGGGATCTTCTCCGTGCATGGGACCCGCAAGCTTTCGAAGAATCTGAGGCTCCGGGACAAGCGCCGGGAGTATCAGATTCAAGGGCAGGGTCGGAGCTATCGACTGCGGAGGCCACATCTCCTCCAAACACCCCATCCACCCTGGACCCCGAAGCACTGAAGGAGACATTTCTGAATTGCGTTGACAAAAAAAACCTCAACAGTTGGATGTGGATATTGTTTGGGCCGCTGCGGCCGGGTGAAAATTGTAAAATGTTTCACCTTCGGAAGTATTACTCAATGAGAGTCGATACTTCAACCGCAACTGAGCCCGTTTGAGCTACAAGGAAAGCGTGACATGCATATAACAGTCGTTGGCGCAGGATATGTGGGTCTGGTGACAGGAGCGGCCCCTGGCGGATTTCGGGCTGAACGTGAGCTGTGTCGATAGCGATGCGCAGAAGATCAGAAACCTGTCTGCCGGAAGGATGCCCTTTTATGAGACTGGCCTCGAAGAACTCGTCAGTCGCAATGTGAGGAACCACCGATTGACGTTTTCAACCGATCTCGAAGCGGCAGTCCAGGTTTCCCTGGCTGTATTTATTGCTGTGGGAACCCCCGACTTGGAAGATGGGACGCCCGACCTGTCGCAAGTTGAATCAGTGGTGTCCTCTTTGGCTGAGTGCATTGATAATTACAAGGTCATCGTCACCAAGAGCACCGTTCCCGTTGGGACGGGAAGGTGGATTCAAAACCTCATGGAGGAAAATCAACCCACGCCGGTCAGGTTTGACGTGGTTTCCAACCCCGAGTTTCTCCGAGAGGGATCGGCGGTGGAAGATTTCATGAGGCCGAACCGGGTTGTGATTGGGACGGATAGTGAACAAGCAGCAGCCATTGTCAAGGATATCTATCGACCTCTTTACCTCAATGAAACTCCTTTCGTGATAACCAACTTGGAGACTGCAGAACTTATCAAATACGCCTGCAATGCTTTTCTGGCTACCAAGATCTCTTTCATCAATGAAATGGCCAACCTCTGCGACAATGTCGGCGCCGATGTTTATCATGTGGCCCGCGCCATGGGTTTGGATAAGCGAATCGGTCCCAAATTTCTGCACCCGGGTCCAGGATTTGGAGGCTCTTGTTTCCCAAAGGACCTTGTGGCTCTGGCCCGGACCGGCCGCAGTTTGGGTGTTCCTCAAAGACTGGCAGAAGCCGTTATCGAGATTAATCAAAGTCAGAAGCAGCAGGCATTCAAGAAGATACAACGAGAGGTGGGTGGTCTGGAGGGGAAGAAAATCGGTGTTTGGGGATTGGCTTTCAAGCCTAACACCGATGACATTCGTGAGGCGCCGGCCATTTACATTTGTCGGAAGCTTCTGGAAGCGGGCGCCATCATTCATGCCTACGATCCGGCGGCGATGCAAAATAGCCGGAGAGTCTTGAATGGAGATAATGTCGTTTACTGCCAAGACGCCTATGCGGCGGCGTCCGGGGTCGATGCCCTATTGATTGTTACCGAGTGGAATGAATTTCGGAACATTGACTTGACCAAGATCAGATCCTTGATGCGAGATCCTCTCCTCTTTGATCCTCGCAATGTGCTCAAGCCTGAGAAAATGCGTGCGCTGGAGTTTAACTATTTTGGCCTGGGGCGCCCGGGAGCATCCAAGTAAGTCCAAGCTCTTGGAGGGTAGAGTCATGATCCCCGTCGTCTGCTCGGCCAGGACGGCTGAGGCGAAAATAAGGGGTCAACAGGAACCCGTCTCGGGGCGCGGGGCTTCAGACTCTGTCCTCCGGTCATTCCGTCTCCTCGGTGAATGATCGATCTGAGACTCGCCTGAGGTCGCCTGCTGCTTGAAGTATGCAATGGTGAGTTGTAATCCCTGATCAATATCGACGGTCGGCGCCCAATTCAGTCTTTCCTTGGCCAAGGTGATATCGGGCTGGCGCCGAACGGGATCGTCTGAAGACGGTTTCTTATAGACGAGCTTGGCTCGGGATTGAGTCAGTTGAATGATTTTTTGGGCCAGGCTGAGTATGGTCAATTCCTTGGGATTTCCCAAGTTGACGGGACCGCTGAAATGATCCTGGTCCATCATGGCGACTAACCCCTGAACCAGATCTGAGACGAAGCAAAAGGATCGGGTTTGCAGTCCATCGCCGTAGACGCTGAGATCGTTTCCCCTCAGCCCCTGGACGATGAAGTTACTCACCACCCTTCCGTCGTTAACCGCCATTCTCGGACCGTAAGTGTTGAAGATCCGGGCGATCCGTATGTTGACCTGATCTTGTCGCATATAGTCGAACATAAGGGTTTCAGCAACTCTCTTCCCCTCGTCGTAACACCCTCGGACGCCGATTGGGTTAACGTTGCCCCAATAGTCTTCACGCTGGGGATGAATTTGAGGATCCCCGTAGACTTCGGAGGTCGACGCCTGGAGGATCCTCGCCCTTGTCCGCTTGGCGAGTTCCAGCATGTTCGTCACTCCCAGAACATTGGCCTGGATGGTTCTGACAGGATTGAACTGGTAGAAGGCCGGAGAGGCCGGACAGGCCAGATTGTAAATCTGCTCAACCTCTATATCGATCGGATTGATGATGTCGTGCCGTAGAATTTCAAAGTTCTTGGAATCCAGAAGGTGATAGATGTTTCGCTTAGAACCCGTGAAGTAGTTATCCAAGCAAACGACTTCATGGCCGCGGGCAAGCAAGAACTCACAAAGGTGAGAACCGATCAAGCCGGCGCCGCCTGTTACCAGTATCCTCATTCAATGGTCTCCCTTTGTTGATAGGGCCATTGGACTTCCCGGACTTCGTGGTCAAGTCATTCGTCGTCTACAGTTGAAATGGAGTGAGTCCCGTTTGAGCCAGACTGCTCTGAGCGCTCGCTGGGTTTGGCTTCGTTTCGGCTCAAGTAAGGAAGATAGCCCCAATTCATGCTCACGGTAACGGAACGGTGGCTCAAGTCCGGATCGGTCAATGCAGACTCGGCAAGACCTGAAGGGATGCCACCGGTTGCTTCAATCCAACCTGAAATCTTTCAACAAGATATCACGGTGATGCCTTCACAGTCAGCCCGCAGTGCGATTAAGGAGATGTCAGCCTGGAGCAGGGAGAACGCACCTTCCGGGTTGGACACCTGTCTGCAGCAGGCAGGCAACTTGACGATCCTGCCCGTTCACCACAACGCACACTCAATCTCAGGACGGGTTTCGATCGTCTTGCCAATAACGTTCACGCATCGTTCTCTTTTGAATTTTGCCGGTTCCCCCTTTGGGCAGGCTATCCAGGAACTCGATACTGGATGGAACCTTATAGGCAGCCAGCTTTTCCCGGCAGTATCTCCTCAGGTCTTGGTCGGTAACGTTGGTTCCTTTCCTGGGAACAACAAAGGCCCTTGGGCGACTCTCCCCACTTGGCGTCTGGCACAGCAATGACGGCACATTCGAGGACAGCCGGGTGAGCGAAGAGGACCCTCTCAATTTCGATTGAAGAGACGTTCTCGCCGCCTCGCAGGATGACGTCCTTCTTCCGGTCCACAATCATGATGTAGCCTTCCGGATCCACGGTTGCCAAGTCGCCCGTGTGGAACCATCCCTTCTTCAATACCCTGGCTGTTTCCTCGGGCTGTTTCCAATAACCCTTCATCACCACATTGCTCCTGGCGATAATCTCTCCCACCGTCTTTCCGTCGGTGGCCACGTCTTGTCCCTGCTCGTCGACCACCCTCACCTCACTACCAGGCAATTCCAATCCAGTCATGGCTGCCCGTCGGTAACGGGCGTCTGCATCCTCCTGAATGTGTGATTTGACCAGGGATACCGTGAGAACGGGTGACGTTTCCGTCAAACCGTAGCCGCAACTGCATTCGCACCCAAAAGCAGCCTCCAATTGTCGGACCAACTTCGGTGGTACGGAGGCTCCTCCCATATGAATCAGTCGAAGGCTTCCGTGACTGTGGTTCTGGATGGCTTGGGAGTTCAGCAGCATCGTAGCCATGGTCGGGACCAGGTTGAGAGAGGTCACCCCTTCTTTTTCTATGAGCTCCAGCACGGTTTTCGGTCGGAAGTGGCGCAGAATTACATGTGTTCCGCCGACGCAAGTAATGCTGTGGGTGACACCCCATCCGTTGGCGTGAAACAGGGGAATGGTGTGAAGTTGTACGTCGGTTTCGCGATTTTGCAGAGCGAACACGACGCTCAGGGCGTGCAGATAGAGGTTGCGGTGGGTCAGCATGACTCCCTTGGGCTGCGCCGTTGTTCCACTGGTGTAAAACAACTCTGCCACCGAGTCCTCGTCCTGAATGCATTCGGAGAAGGATTCGAGACTGCATGGGTCAATGGCTTGCTCGTAGCTCAGTGGGTGAAGCCACGGATGGGAAGGACTTCCGTCCAGGAGAATGAAGCGGCGGACGCCGGTCAACTCTCGGCGGATTTCTTCGATGGGCGGAAGAAACTCCCTTTCCAGCAGGAGCAGGCTGGCTCCGGAATGGTTGAGAATGTAATGAAAATCCTGGGCGGTGAGACGCACATTGAGAGGCAGAAAGATGGCCCCGATCTGTACGACCCCGTAGTAGGCTTCCAAAAGTCGGTGACAATTGCGACTGAGGTAGGCAACCACGGTCCCAGGCTTGACGTTGAGTGACGACAGGGTTTGAGATAGTCCGTGAACTCGCTGGTTGAATTGCCGGTAGGTAAAACGGTCGGCTCCGCAAACCACCGCAGTTTTGTTGGGATAGAGCTTCACCGCGCGGCGCAAGAACATCAACGGAGTCAGAGGAACAATCATGGTAATGGGCGCCAGCTGGTTGGCGTAGAATCACGGAGACTCACAGGAATCTCCATGGCGGAATCGGTGAAGTCACTCCAGGACAAATCGCTCGATATTCTCCTTTGCCAACGGGCTCTGGAAGTTGTTCCGCAGGCCAACCCGTTCCCGTCAGTTGCTTTCAAGTCAGTTACGATCTGTCCCTGGAAAATTTGGCCGGACCACAGAGAACTCGTTTACCTTAGCTCAAACCTGATCTGCAAGTGAGAAACAATAGTACGCGATGGCCCCGCTTTTCGGTATGGGTAAAATCAGGGTATATTCCTCTGAGCCTGCGGGGCGCGGCGACTTCTCCGTGATTCAGCCGGCGAGTATTGGCTAGGCTGTTGACGGGACTAGGTTTATTTGGTATCTTGCCCATTGACTTGTGAGCATCGAGTGACCGAAAAAATGAGCCAGATCACAGTAACGCTTCCAGATGGGGGGCAAAACACCTTTGAATCCGGGGCGACCGTGTTGGAAGTGGCGAGATTCCTCGGTAAGCGACTGGCCCAGGCGGCCTTGGTTGCCAAGGTCGATGGTCGCTTGGTGGATTTGTCTACCAAACTCGAGAAGGATGCGTCGGTGAAGATCTTGACCGAGCAAGATCCCGAAGCACTGCAGGTTTATCGTCACAGCACCGCTCACCTCTTGGCGCTTGCGGTCACTGAACTTTATCCAGGGACTCAGTTGGGTATCGGGCCATCCATCGAAAATGGCTTCTTCTATGATTTCCAGCGTGAGGCTCCCTTTACGTCCGAGGAACTCGAAAGAATCGAGCTGAAGATGCTCGAATTGGTTAAGTCTGATCATCCCTTCGAGCTTTTGTGGATGGACAAGCCGGAAGGGCTGGAATGGTTTAGGAAGCAGGGCGCCGACCTCAAGTGCGAATTGATCCAGGAAAAGGCCGAGGCCCGGTTCTCTTGCTACAAAGTAGGAAGCCTCATCGATTTTTGCAGAGGCCCCCACATTCCATCCCTGGGTAGGATCAAGGCGCTTAAGCTGCTCTCTGTGGCCGGCGCCTATTGGAAGGGTGAGGAAACCAACAAACAGCTCCAGAGGATCTATGGGACGGCTTTCTTCCACAGGAAGCAGCTCTCTGCTTATCTCGATCAATTAGAGGAGGCCAAGAAGCGTGACCACCGCCGCATTGGGAAGGAGTTGGATCTTTTCAGTTTGCAGGAAGACGCGGGACCCGGTTTGGTCTTTTGGCATCCCAAGGGGGCCATGATTCGCACGGAGATCGAGGACTTCTGGCGCGATCAACATCTACGTGGTGGCTATGAATTCGTCTATACGCCCCATATTGCCAAGAAGGACCTTTGGCACACGAGCGGACACCTCGACTTCTATCGAGAAAGCATGTATTCGGCGATGAAGGTCGATGAGGTCGATTACCAGCTCAAGCCCATGAATTGTCCCTTTCATATCCTCATTTATAAGAATCAATTACGTAGTTATCGGGAGCTTCCTTTGCGGTGGGCGGAAACAGGAACCGTTTATCGATACGAACGTTCGGGGGTTCTGCAGGGTTTGCTGCGCGTGCGAGGATTCACTCAAGACGATGCCCACATTTTCTGCCAGTCCGAGAAGATCGAAGATGAAATCCTGGGTGTGCTGGACTTTACCCTGTCGTTACTACGCAGCTTCGGCTTCAAAGATTTTGAGGTCTTCCTATCGACGCGTCCAGAGAAATACGTAGGTTCAAAAGAAGACTGGGAGCTTTCCACCGAGGCTCTCCGCAGGGCTGTCGACGCCCGAGGACTGGAATACAGCACCGACGAAGGAGGTGGCGCGTTTTACGGCCCTAAGATCGACTTGAAGATCAGGGATGCTATCGGGCGCTCCTGGCAATGCACCACGATTCAATTTGATTTCAACCTGCCGGAACGCTTTGACCTCTCCTATGTGGGAGAAGATGGGAAGTCTCACCGTCCCTACATGGTTCACCGGGCTTTGCTGGGATCCCTGGAGCGGTTTTTCGGGATACTGATTGAACACTACGCGGGGGCTTTTCCTCTCTGGCTGGCGCCGGTCCAGGTGGCCCTCTTACCGATCAGCCAGCGACATGCCGATGCAGCCTTGGCCGTGGAGTCCAAGCTGGTTCAAAAGGAGTTCCGTGTTAGGAGCGATTTGAGGAACGAGAAAGTCAATGCCAAAATTCGAAGAGCCCAAATCGAGAAAATCCCCTACATGGTGATTTTGGGTGACAAGGAGCTGCAGAATGGGACTTTGTCCGTCAGAAACCGATTTGACGGCGATCTTGGCTCTTTTTCCTTTGAAAAATTTCTGGAATTGATTCAGGATTTACGGGACAAAAAGGTGGTGCGCCCCTAGAACGGGCCGCTTTAACGGTCATTAACAAAATCACGGAGGTGGATGTATTCGTCGCAAGCCCACGTTTAGTCGTCAGCGAATCCGCATCAACATCAATGACCGCATTCGGGCCAGGGAAATTCGGGTGATTGATGTGGACGGCCAACAGCTCGGTATTATGCGTCCGGCGGACGCGCTGAAGGTGGCCAAGGAGAAGAATTTGGACTTGGTTGAGATTTCCGCCACTGCCCAGCCTCCGGTTTGCCGAATCATGAATTACGGCAAATACCTTTACCAGCTCAAGAAAAAGGCGCACGAGGCCAAGAAACACCAAAAAATGATCCAGGTCAAGGAAGTCAAGTTTCGCCCCAAGACCGACAATCATGATTACGAGTTCAAGAGGAAGAACATTCTGCGCTTCTTGGAAGAAGGAGATAAGGTGAAGGCCTCGGTCAACTTTCGCGGCAGGGAGATGGCGCACAAGAACATCGGGCGTCAGTTGATCCTCCGCCTCATCGGGGATGTTTCAGAGCAGGGTTCGGTCGAGGGAAACCCGAAGATGGAAGGCAACCACATGTTCGTTATCTTTGCCGCCAAGAAGTGAGACGTTCAGTAGGCTGACACGAACCAGAACGTGGGATTTAGGATCCTTGTTCGAGACAGGAGAAGGGAAGTGCCCAAGATCAAAACCCATCGCGGAGCCAGGAAGCGGTTCAGTATGACCGCCCGTGGGAAAGTCAAGCGGGGTCGTTCCCATGCCCGACACATCTTGACCAAAAAAACGACCAAAAGGAAACGCAAGCTCGACCAGGCGGAGCTGGTGAGTGGGTGTGAGGTGTCGAAGATCAAAAAGATGCTGCCCTATGCCTCCTGATCGGGGGGAGGCTGAGCTTAGCCGGTCGCTGGGAGGCGAGCGTCTGATAGGAGGGAGGTGAAGCGGTAGTGGCAAGAGTGAAGCGCAGTACCAGCCGAAGAGACCGAAGACGTAAACTCCTTAAGGCCTCTTCAGGTTTCCGGGGTACCAAGAGCAAGCTTTATCGATCGGCCAAGGAGTCGGTAGATCGGGCTCTGAGATTTGCGGCCCGAGATCGCAGGGCGCGCAAGAGGGACTTCAGGGCTCTGTGGATCGTACGAATATCGGCAGCAGCCAAACTCAACGGCCTTTCCTACAGTAGGCTGATTCACGGTCTCAAGCAGTCAGGCGTCGAGCTTGACCGGAAGGTTTTGGCGGAGCTGGCGGTTCATGATCCGGCGATGTTTGCCAAGCTGGCGGAGACTGCCAAGCAAAGGGACGCGGCTTAGGGATTCCTTGTTCACCACGATTTGCAAGGCATCCGACCGGTACAATGTCGCAGTTGGAACCTTGAGGCGTGACGACGTCGAGCGGGCTTGGTTGTAACCAGCTTCCGGGCATCCGAGGTGAGGTGAGAAAGCTGCGAGATGAATTCAATGAAAGGCTGACGTTGGTAGATGCGAGGTTGTCGGCCTTGGAGAAGCAACAAGCCAAACTCGAAGGGCTGCTTGAGGGTTTGCGTGAGGCGATGTTTGAGTGGCGGCCAGCTTGAGTGGCGGAGGGGACTCTAAGCGGGGGAGGGTCGCGGAGGTCTGAACCGTGCAGGGGAAACGCGACTTGCCCATGCGCGCCAAATTAGCCAAGTGGAACAACTTGATGGAGTATCGTTAAGCATCATCATGGCCGGCGCCGCCGAGTGAGGCCGGCTGGGTGTTGCGACAGATGGGGCGTTTAGCCCCTTTTTTTCTGTTTCGATGTCTGAAGCTGACGTGGGAGCGGTGAATGCTGGAAAAACTGGCTGTACTGAAGAAATCCTTCTCGGTGGAGTTGGCTGAAGTGAAGTCTCAGCAACAGCTCTCGGTCCTTAGAGGCCGATACCTGGGTCGAAAGGGCGGGCAGTTGACCTTGCTCATGAAGGGTCTCAAGTCCGTGGCTGCAGCAGATCGGAAAGAAATCGGGCGCAGCCTGAACCAGTTCAAAGCCAGTGTTGAGGAGGCCATTGAGGCCGCCGATGAGGGCATGGCGGCTCGGGCCGTTGAAGATGAACTGGCGAAGGATTCCATTGACGTGACCCTGCCGGGCAAGCGACGGCCACTTGGCCACTTGCACCCGTTGATCCGGGTGCGTCGGGAAATCGAGGAGATTTTTCATTCGCTAGGCTATTCGGTCGAAGATGGACCGGAAATAGAAACAATCTATTACAACTTCGAGGCTCTGAATATCCCCGAACACCACCCAGCCAGAGACGAGGGAGACACCTTTTACTTCTCGGACAGCCTGTTGTTGAGGACACACACATCGCCCGTCCAAATCAGGACTATGGAGAGACAACGCCCCCCGCTCCGCATCATCTGTCCGGGTACTGTCTATCGCCGAGACAATCCTGATGCCACCCATTCCCCGGTTTTTCAGCAAATCGAGGGTTTGGCCGTTGATGAGCAAATCACCTTTCGGGATTTTAAGGGAACCATGGAATATTTCCTGAAGGCGTTCTTCAGTGAAGAAACAAGGGTTCGTTTTCGCCCCAGTTACTTTGGCTTTACCGAGCCCAGCGCCGAGTTGGATATTTCCTGCACCTTTTGCTCGGGCGGTGGTTGTCGCGTCTGCAAGAAAAGCGGTTGGATCGAGGTTTTTGGAGCAGGCATGGTGGACCCGGAAGTATTTGCCTATGTGGGTATCGACCCTGAAAAATATACGGGATTTGCCTTCGGGATCGGCATTGAGCGTTTCGCCATGATGAAGTACGGGGTCGACAACATTCAGTGCTTCTACCAGAATGACTTACGGTTTCTGGGGCAGTTCTAGCGGCAATAAAGATCTGTTTTTCTGAACGATGAAAGTTAGTTATCACTGGCTTGAGGAGATGGTGGAAATCACCGTTGGGCCAGACCGGCTCGCGGCAGACTTGACCAACTGTGGCATAGTGGTGGAAACGGTCGAATCCCGATCTTCGGACACGATCCTGGAACTCGACCTGACCACCAACCGTCCCGACTGCCTGAGCCATCTGGGTGTCGCAAGAGAGGTTACCACTCTTTATCAGAAGACCCTCCAGTGGGGGAAGGTTGAGCTGTCAGAGTCTCAGCCAACCGCCTCCAGCCAAGTCTCCGTTAAGGTCGAGTCCCCTGGATTATGCCGCCGCTACTCGGCCCGGTTGGTTCGCGGAGTGCGGGTTGGGCCGTCTCCCACTTGGCTGAACCAGCGGCTTGACTCCCTGGGTATTCGTCCGATCAATAACATTGTCGATGCCACCAACTATGTACTGATGGAGCTGGGCCATCCGATCCACGCCTTCGACCTGGCGAAGATTCAAGCCTCTCAAGTCCTGGTACGAGAGGCCCGCAGCGGAGAGAGGCTGCTGACGCTTGACGGGATTCAACGGGATCTGAGGGAAGGGATGCTTGTCATAGCGGACCCGGTCAAGCCTCTCGCCCTTGCTGGAATCATTGGGGGCCAGGAAAGCGAGATTGATCTTGATACTAAAGATGTGTTGGTGGAGAGTGCCTGGTTTGATCCACTTTCCGTTCGAAAGACGTCCAAGGTCCTGGGAATCCATACGGAAGCCTCCCATCGGTTCGAACGGGGAGCGGACGTGGAAGCGACCCTGCCGGCCGTCAATCGAGCGGCTCAACTGATTCAACAACTAGCCGGCGGTGAAATCCTGCAGGGACTGGTTGACAACTACCCTCATGTGTTCAAGAGGGAGCCCATCCTGCTTCGCCGGTCGCGCCTGGCACGACTGCTGGGCTTGGAGATTGACGCCGAAGAGGTTGAGAGTATCCTGAATTCCTTGGAGTTCAGAATCCTCCGAAATCAGGCGGAGGGTTGGACCGTTGGCCTGCCGACAGGACGTATGGATGTGGAGCGAGAGATCGACTTGATTGAGGAAATTGCGCGCCACCATGGCTACGGACGGCTACCCTCCACCCTGCCTGCCTGGCAAGGCGGCGCCCACCGTAGAACCGAGCATACGGTAGAGAGGATCGTAACCGAGAGGCTACTGAATTTGGGTTATTCGCAGACTCTGACCTATCCCTTCGTCGATGAAAAGGAGGATCGCAGGTTCAGCGCCACACCCCGGATTTCGGTGCTGAATCCTCTCTCCTCGGAGACGGGAGTGATGCGAACCTCGCTACTGCCGGGGCTTTTGGCTTCGCTGTCCTGGAATTACAATCGCGGAATCCGAAGCCTCCGGATCTATGAGATTGGTAAAGTGTATGGCTGGATCGAGCCGCAAAAGTCAAAGGAGGAACCGAGAGTAGGCCTGCTTGTGACAGGAAACCTGGAAGAAAAATCGGTCCATGGTGCCGCTCAAGCGTATACACTCTTTGACATCAAGGGGGATATCGAGACTCTTCTGGAATCGTCGATCACTGGCAACCAGGCTGTCCGATTCAAGGCTTGCGAAACGGCTGCCAAGCACTGGAATCCAGGCGTTGCTGGCGAGATTGGGCTAAAGCAGGCAAAGCTGGGTTGTTTCGGTCAACTGCATCCCGGTATTTGTGCGGCATACAAGATCAGGCAGCCGGTGTTCGCCGCCGAAATCGAGTTGGGTTTGCTCGATCCGTTATGGCGGACTGCACCGAAAGCCGGAAAGATTCCAAAGTTTCCTTCCATTCAGCGGGATCTCTCGATTGTCGTGGATCGAGCCATTACCTATGGAGAGATTGAGTCAGCCATATGGGAGACTCAAATCGAGGAGCTATCTCAGGTTTATCCGTTTGACCTGTATCAGGGAGGTCGATTACCCCTTGATAAAAAGGGAATTTCGATTAGGCTGGTCTACCAGAGAATGGATCGGACGCTTGTCGAAGAAGAAGCAAATCGGTTCCACGAGGTGGTTTTGGCCCATCTGCGGAACAGATTCGGAATTCAATTGAGGAGTTGATCGTGAGCAATGGGTTGGAAAAATTCACCGATCTTGAAAGTAAGGTTTATCGGTTGGTTGAGCTTTTCAGAGCCACCAAGGTTCAGAATGAGGCCTTGGAGAAGGAGGTATTGAGGTTCAAATCTGAAATCGAAAAGTTGTCCTCTGAGAATGATCGACTGAAATCTGAAGTCGCAGAGTATAGAAATGAGCATGGACTGATTAAGGAGAAGGTCGAAACAATGCTGAGCAGGTTGGACCAATGGCAACTCTGATTCTTTGGCGGTTGATGGGGGCGGCTGATGCAAAAAAGAAATGGGATAACGCGGATTGAGATTTTCGATCGGAGTTATGACGTCACAGGCGCCATTGATGGTGATTACCTCGATCGGCTGTCGGCTTTTGTCGATAGCAAGATGCGGGAAATCTATGAATCAAGTCACACCGTCGATACCACTAAGGTGGCCGTGATGGCAGCGCTTAATATAGCTGATGAGCTGTTTCAAGAACGAGATCAGGCCAAGCGCATGGAGGCCATCATTGCGGACAAGAGCACGCGCTGCTCTCAAACGCTGGACCGATTATTCCAAGGGTGAGAGACCCATTCACCGAGGCGATAGGTTTTATTCTACGGCTCAACCGGAGAAATAGGCTTGACCCTGGCTTCGAGCTTTCACTAGAATCCTACCACCCTGCGATGTACGTGTAGGCATGTATTATTTGAACCAACACCTATTTGAGGGGAGCCTGAATCTTTGTACGGTGTGTAGGCTTCACCATGTGAGACCTCCTAATGTCAAAGAGCGGCGCCCACCTGGTCTCCAGGTCCAAATAAGGTGTCTCACGGCAGAGCGGGGTTTTTCCTTACCCTCCTGATGGCCTTACGCAGTGCCCTCCTTCGAATGGTATTTTCTAGCTCCGTCGTCTATCATGGCTTGAGGTCATCAATCTCCGGAAGCGCTCGGACGATTGGAGCAACTTGCAGTCGTCCCGAATAAGCCATTGAATGGATCATTCCCCGACGCCCGGGAGCGGAACCGAGGGTGGCTTCGGTAGTGAGCCGTCGCCAGGACTGGATTTTTCGTCGGGCTGGTCTCTTTGAGAAAAAGACATGGACCCCTTCGAGGGAGTTTCAAAGTGTGATACCCGTTAATCCGTTCGAGGGGTAGGAGTTTTGGTAGAGAGCAATGAAGCGAACAGCGAGCAAGCCTTTTAGCTAACCCAGGAGATTGCTCGTAAGATGGAGAGCGAGTTGCGATACCCTGGTCAAATCGAAGCAACCGTGATCTAAAAAGGGGTGGGGTGAATATGCCCGTTAGAGGTCTGAGGATCCTCTTTGTTGGCGATGTTTTCGGAAGACCAGGGCGAGAAGCCGTTCGCGGTCACCTCCCCCAGCTTCTTGAGGAAAGGCAGATCGACCTGTGTGTAGCCAACATCGAGAACTCGGCCGCTGGAAATGGAATCACTCCGCCGTTGGCGCGCCAGTTCTTCGAAATGGGAATACATGTGCTGACCTCAGGAAATCACGTCTGGGACCGGAAAGAAATTCTGGATTATTTGAACCAGGAACCGAGACTGTTGCGTCCGGCCAATTATCCTCGAACAACCCCGGGCAGCGGTTTATTTGTGGGTGAGACCTTTCAGCAGGTTCCGTATGCGGTCATTAATCTTCAAGGTCGCCTGTTCATGCCCTTAACGGATTGTCCTTTCCGCGTGGGTCAGCAACTCATTGGCCGTTTTGGGCCGGAAATCAAGGTGATCCTGGTCGATTTTCACGCTGAAGCCACGGCGGAGAAGCAAGCCATGGGTTGGTTTCTGGATGGCAGGGTCTCCGCCGTATTGGGGACACATACCCATGTGGCCACCGCCGATGAGCGCATCCTCCCGCAGGGGACGGCCTACATGACCGATGTTGGCATGACGGGCGCCCACGACTCGATCATCGGTGTTGAGACCGACATTGTTCAGGCCAAGTTCATCAACCAAATGCCGGCGCGATTCGGGCCGGCCAAGCATAACGTCCAGATTAACGCGGTCGAAGTCGAGATTGATATAGAGACGGGCCGAGCTCAGGGTATCGAGAGACTGTCCGTAAAGGCGCAATCCTCTTGATTCAGGAGAATTTTGTATTGACGCGTGACGACCTCATCCCGAATCCGTCTTGTTCCGCCTCCCAGCGGTAGTTGAAGCGGGGGCAGGAGCGCCAGCCACACGAGCGAAGGAGTCTTGCGCGATGTTCGATCAGCTTTCCCAGCGACTGCAAAAGGTTTTCAAGAATCTTCGAGGCGAAGGCAAGCTTTCTGAGTCTCATGTCGAAAATGCCTTGCGAGAGATTCGCTTGGCGCTTTTGGAAGCCGACGTCAATTTTCGGGTGGTCAAGAACTTCGTTGAGACCATCAGAGGCCAGGCGACGGGCCGGGAAGTCCTTCAGTCGCTGACGCCGACGCAGCAGGTCATCAAGATTGTCAGGGACGAGTTGGTTGAGCTTTTAGGGGGGGAGTCCTCCGCTCTCGGCTTTGCCTCTAAGCCGCCCACGGTCTTTATGATCGTGGGTCTGCAAGGATCAGGCAAGACGACCTCGTCAGGAAAGCTGGCGCGCTGGCTGAACCGAAACAGTCATCGATCACTCTTGCTTTCGATCGATGTCTACCGGCCGGCTGCACGGGAGCAACTCTCGGTCATTGCCCGGGATCTTAACGTGCCGTGTTACGAGGGAGATGGCGTCGATGATCCGTTACAGCTCTGTCGGGCGGCCCTGCGTGAAGCCGGGACCAGCGGTTGTGATGTGCTCTTGATCGATACTGCGGGTCGACTCCATATAGATGATCGTCTCATGCAAGAGCTTCAACAGGTCAAGAATCTGGTGGCTCCCGCTGAGATCCTGTTCGTCGCTGACGCCATGACGGGTCAAGACGCTGTCAGGAGCGCCCAAGAGTTCCATCGTCGGTTGTCGCTGAGTGGGATCATCCTGACCAAGATGGATGGTGATGCGAGAGGTGGAGCAGCCCTCTCCATTAAGTCGATTACGGGACAGCCGGTCAAGTTTATCGGGGTGGGTGAGAAGTACGATGCCCTGGAGTTTTTTCATCCGGATCGAATGGCCTCTCGAATTCTGGGCATGGGAGATGTCTTGTCTTTGATCGAGAAAGCGGAGGAGACCATCGATCGTGAAAAAGCGACAGAGATGGAGAGAAAGATACGGACCGATTCTTTTACCCTGGACGATTTCCGAGATCAGATGAGGCAAATGCGCAAGCTGGGACCTATGGAGCAAATTCTTTCGATGCTGCCGCAGGTAGGAACTTTCAAGGACCTGAACAAGATAAAAGTGGAAGAGAAGGAATTACTGCACATTGAAGCCATCATCGACTCAATGACCCCGAAGGAGCGAGCCCATCATCAGATCATCAACGGAAGTCGGCGCAAACGCATTGCTCGTGGCAGTGGCACTTCGGTCCAAAAGGTGAACCAGTTGCTCAGGCGATACGTGCAGGCACGCAAAATGATGAAGCAGATGAGCAGCGGCAAGATCGGCAGGCGACTCGGTCGTATGAATCTGCCGGGGCTGGGGTAGGGTTTGGGCCCGACAAGGCTCGGTCAAAGCGTCGACCTGAACCAGGGATCTTATCGCAGTCTTTGCTGATGACTGACTTGCCGTTGTAGGGAGATCTCCTTTAGGATCACTTCAAATAGCCTGTTCTGATTGCACTGCTCGCCGGGAATGACCACTCGAGTGGCTCTCATTGGCCTCGACCAGCTAAGTGCGGGGCTCTACCTGAGGCATCTCAGGCGTATGCCCGGAGTATTGCTCACCGCCGTGGTGGAAGCTCAGTCGTATCTACTGGCGGCTCAAGGCGAATGGCTGCAAGGGGTGGCGGCATACTCCAGCCATCGGAACCTGTTGAATCAGGCGGCAGTCGATGGGGTGGTCATCTGTGACGCCAGTGGTTGCCGGAAAGAGACTGTGGTGGATTGCGCCCGCGCCGGCAAGTCCATCCTTTGTGAAAATCCGATTTCCGAAGGGTTGGTGGAAGCTCGTGAGATGTGGGCTATTTCCCAGGCTCATGATGTGCTCTTCGGTGTTTGTTTTCCGATTCGCTTCTGTGCGGCCCACGGCCGGATCCGCCAACGGGTTCTGGAGGGAAGTTTGGGAGAGCTCTTGAACATAAAGGTCAGAGAATCGGGATTCCCCTTCACGGCTGAGGCAAAAGATTCTTCCAGCGGGGAGGTCCCCCCCCCGGATGAGATTGGACACCACCTTGATCGATACGCTCCGCTGGCTGCTAGCTGCTGAATTCACTCTTGCAGAGGTAACAGAACCCGGAGGTGCTCCCCATGGTTGCTCAGGGTGCTTGTGTCTAGAGATGAGCAATGGGGTTGTGGTGACCTTGGAGAGCAGCTTGGTTCGCTTGCCTGAGGGTGTCAAAAAGACCGGGAACTTGCGCTTGGAGATTTCGGGCAGCCGAGGACACTTGGAACTCGATCTGGTTCCTGAGACAGATCCCGTTCGGTCTGAACTTGAGCGCAATGAGCCCGCAACGACCCCAACCTACCGGATGCTCGACAATTTCGTGAAAGCCATCCAGGGCCGGGCGCGAATTGCTGCTGCGGGAACGGATGGGTTGAGGGCCATCGAGGTTCTCGAAGCCGCCCGTCATGCTTGGGAATTCCGGACTGCTGTGGCTCTCTAGGGGAAGTGGGTCTTTGCCTCCTGCTCTGGGTTCTTGAAGATCTTGCCGACCCAAGGGAGGTCGGGTCCCGTGCTCTTAATTTCATTGAAACTGCACTGTAATTCGGACGGAGGAGGTTTGGCATGCAAACCAGAAGGAACCATTCCGCTCTCGGTGGTGGCGATTATGCTTTGGGTCTGGTGACCTACAATTTGGGAAGAGATTGGGGTTTGTCGACCTTGATCGCCGCCTGCGAAAAAACAGGCTTCCGGTCTGTCGAACTTCGCACCACCCACAAACATGGGGTGGAACCCCACTTGGGAAGGGAGGAGCGAATTGAGATTGCAAGTCGCTTTGGGAATTCTCCTGTCCGGCTACTCAGCCTGGGAACAACTTGCGAATTCCACTCGACCGATAAGAACGTGGTCAGCAAAAATATAGAAGAAACCAAGCAATTCGTCGAACTGGCGCATGATGTTGGGGCGCTTGGGGTTAAGGTGCGTCCCAATGGGATTCCCGACGAAGTCCCGGAGAATCGAACCCTGGATCAGATCGGCAAGGCCCTGCGGGCTTGCGGCCAACATGCTCAGGGCTACGGAGTGGAAATCTGGCTTGAGGTCCACGGACCCAAATCAAGTAGCCCGGCGAGAGTCCGTAGAATGATGGAGTTAGCAGACCATCCGATGGTAGGGATTTGCTGGAATTCGAATCCGGAAGATGTCGAGGAGGGCTCGGTTGCCAAGAGCTTCGAATTGATGAAGCCCTGGTTGCGAAATGTTCATATCAGGGAGTTGTGGAGGAAAGACTACCCCTGGCGGGAGTTTTTCGGGCTGCTCAAGCAGGTTGGCTATAGTCGATATACGCTGGCGGAGGTTCCAGCGAGTTCTGATACGATTCGCCTGATGAGGTACTACGAAGCCCTTTGGAACGAGCTCAGGACGTGAGCGGTAGCCGGAACTTCTTTCCCCGTCCGGGGAATGGCTCCTGAACTGCCGGACTGGAAGCTACGGACCGGACAACGGTGCCCTCCATCCGTGGTGTGTGCTGAGAGGGCCGCCGCCAGCCACATCTGGAACTTATGCCCTGATGTTGACCCAGACGTGCACATGGGGGCTCCCGCGGAAAAACCAGACCATGTTTTTGCTTTGTAGCTGCCAATTGTCCCAGATACCGTCATTGCCCAAATCACCACTCTTGTAAAATGACAGGGTCAGTCCATCCAGTTTCCCGTCCTTCTTGATGTAGCGCATGGCTTCCTCGGCGTCTTGCTTGCGGAACGGCAACAGCAGGTCGGCGAGGACATGCTCGACCAACTCCACTTGATCACGGCTCATTTCCGAGATGGGAAGACCGACAAGCTCCTCACTGAGCCTTACCGTCTGGGTCCTTTGCTCTTGGCGGGGGTGGGTAAGCAAGGCTAATTGGCGTTGTTTGCCGTCCAGGGCCTGGAACACGCGGTTGGCCGACTTGGCCTGATACCAGTAGACGTTACCTGGATGGTCTGGGGCCTCGTAAAAGTCCCGGGCCGCGTGGCCATAAAAGATCGGGCCGCCAAAGGCCGCTCCTTCCACCGAGTCTCCGTCGCAACGCATGGTACAGTGCCTCCCAGTGAGTACGAATTCGAATTGCCCTGTGGCAGGTCTGCCAAAAATGGCGATGGCGTAATTCCCCAGGCCACCACCGTCCTCTTTCATGTGGGCCATGACCTTGTCCACATAGTCCGGGTTGTGAACGCCCTGAAAGATCTCTTTGATCATTGCCTGCTGGTCGGCTGTGTAGAATTTATTGATCTTGAAGGGGGTGATCTGCCAGTTGTTGTCAACCTTGGAGCGAAGCGGGTGATCAAAGGGAAACGTCACCACCTTTCTTTGTTCTTCTGAAAGGCTCTTGTAGAGTGTGGCCACCAGAGTTTCCGAGCTGGGTGGGGCCTTAGGGCCGACCCCGGACAGCTTCCTTGCAGGAAGGGTAGCCGTTGCTGCTAACCCCACTCCACCGAGAATGGCTGCCTTAAGGAACATCCGGCGCTCGCCGACTGAGAGATTGGCCGATACTGATTCCGTTTGACTCTTCATGGTGCCTCCTTGGCGCCTGAAGCCATTATGATAGGCTGAGCGATCGTCGTTTGAACAGATTATACGCTTGGTCTCAGGGATTTGTCTGGGTAAATTGTCGGAGATTCAGTATGGCGGTCGGCTCGTCTTGGGGACCAAACCAGGAGGTGCTTCAGGAAGAGAGGCTCAGCCTTGGATGTCGGTCGAAGTTGATATCGCTGCCAGTGTTGGCTGTGGGAAGGAGAGGAGCCGGTGTATCAGTGGTGCCCAGGGACGGAATTGAACCGCCGACGCCAGCCTTTTCAGGGCTGCGCTCTACCGACTGAGCTACCTGGGCATCCAGTGGCCTCAGTGCTGGCCCTGCCTTGCGCAAAAGCGGGGGGAAGTATAGTGAAAGTCCCCCTTCATTTCAAGAATCTTCAGCGACCAATGGCGTCAGCGGAAATGCTGTTCATCCTCGCCGCTAGCTGCTGTTGCAGAGAGCGAATGTTCAGGGACCGGCCTCCACTACAGCGTTCGCTCGGCCGACAAGCCCTTGTCTTTGGGGACGCTCAGGTACCCGATGATGCGATTCCTTCGGACCTCGTTGACCACCAGCTCGTAACGCAACTTGGTGGGGCCCACTAGAAATTGCACCGGCTCGTTGATCGTCCGCCGCTTCTTCTCCAGGGTGCTGTCGTCCACCACAATGCGGACGTCGTAGCGCTGTCTTTTTCGATTGGTTTTCATGACGCCGACCCGAATATCTCCGACCAAAGCAAAGCCTTTCTTCTTCTGGATGTCGAACTCATAGAAGCTCCGTTCTCCTTTAAGCCGGAGTTCCTTAAGTTCGTCCTTATTTCTGGCGATCTGCTGGGTCAGGGTGGTTCGAACGTCGACAATGTCTCGACGGGCGCCCTCCAGGGCTTTCCGTGTGGCCTCCACGTCGGTCTTGACTTTGCTGACATCGGCATCGACTGCGCCAAACCGATTATCAGAGGCGCTCTTTAGCTCGGAGAGCTGCTGTGAATCGGCCTTTCGGGAGATCTCCACGTTGAGTTGCTGCACCGATTGCTGCTGCTCTTCCCTGAGCCGTTGAGCTGCAGCTCTCGCTTGGTTCAATTCCTTTTGGGTCACACCCAATCGCTTTTGCACGACTGAGAAATCGGCGCTCAATGCGTCGAGTTTTTGCCCGAATTTTTGTTCCTGGTCGCTCACAGCCGCCACCATCTTTTCGTCGAGCGCCTTGACTTGGTCCTGGGACTCGGTGATCTGGTGTTTATGGCCCACAACCTGGTAGATCAGGAAGACCTGTAATCCCAGAAGGATGAGAAAGCCGAACAATCCCCAGCGGGGCGTGAACCGAGGCTTGACGACTGTCTTGGCCGGCTGGTTCGTCTTGGGTTGGTCGAGCGGCTTGCCATCAATAAAGCTGTTCATGGATTTCCTGTCCTTTCTAACTGAAACACCTTAGAGATCGGTTGATCACCCCTGTGCCTTTAGAAGAGGTAGCTTAGCAGTGTTCAACCTACTTTTCACATGAAAAGATGACTCCTTTTGTCAGGAAGTTGCTTGCCGACTGGAATTCTCCATTAGGTTCGGTTCACACCTCTTGAGAGCTTGAATATCTTTGTTGCGCTGGTCGGGCAAGACGGCTACGAAATTTTCCCCCTTTTGGTATCGAGATTGTTTGCAGGGAGCTTTCATCTGCCAGGGTAGGGCGACCGTTCGTTTAGACCGCTTGATGAAACTGAACATATATTTTTACAATAAGCGGTTGGGCCAATCTCGAGGCGCCGGTATCTTCTCTCGTTTCGGGTGAAGGCGGCCTGCCATCAATCGCATGGTCGCCGGAGATCCCCTGATGACTCGTCAGACCATCGGAGCCAGTGCAGTCTGTGCGCTCCTGCTTCTATCAGGCTACGCTTGTCCTCCGCAAGAAAGGACGGGTTTCCTGCAACGAACCATTGCGATCGGTCCAGAAGTCTACCGTTACCAGGTCTTCCTTCCGGTTCGGTGGCAGCCAGAGAAAACCTGGCCCGTCGTTCTTTTTCTTCACGGCAACGGTGAACGAGGGGACGACGGGTGGCGTCAGACGCGTGTAGGTATCGGCCCCGCCATTCGGCGGAACCCTGAGAACGTTTCCGCTGTCGTTGTCCTGCCACAGTGTCGCAGGGGAATGTGGTGGACCCACACCGAGATGGAGACTTTGGCATTGGCCGCTCTGGAGGCTTCCATTCGGGACTTTGGCGGTGATTCTGCCAGAGTGTTCCTTACCGGGGTTTCTATGGGAGGATACGGAACCTGGAGTCTTGCGGCCAAGTATCCGGGGAAGTTCGCTGCTCTGGCGCCTGTCTGTGGAGGGGTGGTTCCCCCGCCGGGCGTCCGAGTCCCTGGAGATCACCCACGGGTTGAATTCTCGGAGACCCCCTACCGGAGCATGGCCGAGAAGGTGGGTCCGCTGCCGGTTTGGATTTTTCACGGCACCGATGATCCCAGAGTCCCTGTTTCGGAATCCCGCCGAATGGCAGAGGCAATGCGAGCCTTCGGGAGGCGCGTGAGGTATAGTGAATATAGGAACGTGGGACATAATTCCTGGGATAAAGCCTATGACGAACCCGATTTTTTTCCCTGGCTTCTGTCGCATCAAACCGTCCGGTCGTAGGTTTTACTGTCCCCCTGACTCGCCTGAGTCATCGCCAACGAGACCATCGGCGCGGAGCCGCGTTCCCGCTTGCACCCCAATCTGTAAAGCCGCAAGTCTCTGAGTATTTAGCTTGATGCGATTGCCACAGCCAGAGCCTGGTCGATCGGCAGGGTTGGGGGTCAGTGCCCTGTTTGCCTTAACCACCGTCGTTTTCCTATAATGGCTGGGTTTGTTTGGGCTTTCGACACACGCGATTCGCCCGTAAGGTGTCATCCAACCGAGCTTTCCCATTTACAGGCTTGATATGCCCCGAACACTGGCAGAGAAGATCTTCTCCAACCACTGTGGAAGAGCAGTGCGGGCAGGTGACTTCATCTTGGCGGATCTGGACCTCGTTATGGCCCACGACACCACCTGCGCCTGGGCTTTGGAGCCCTTTTACCAGATTGCCGAACGCGTTTTTGACCCCAACAAGATCTTCATTCCTTTCGACCATGCTTTTCCAAGCCCCAGCGTGGCCATGTCCAAGCTGCAAAGTCAAATCAAGAAGTTCGCGGATGAGCAAGGCATTCCCGTGGTTTATGACGGCGTTTGCCACCAGGTGATGTCGGAGCGGCTGATCAATCCAGGCAACCTCATCCTGGGCGCCGATTCCCACAGCCCCACAGGTGGAGGTCTAGGGGCTCTCACCATCGGCGTGGGTTCGACTGACGCCGCAATCGCCATGGCCACGGGTAAGAGTTGGTTTCGGGTTCCCCATACCATCCGTGTCACCATCAGCGGCGTTCTCCCCGTGGGTTGCTACTCCAAAGACGTTGTTTTAGCGGTGGCGAAAGAGATGGGTCCGGATGGAGCCAACTACCGGGTCATCGAATATGGAGGACCGACGGTCGAGGGATTCAACGTCCCGGCCAGATTGACTCTTACCAATATGAGCGCCGAAATGGGCGCCAAGGCGGCTGTGGTGGCGCCTGACGACCAAACTCGAGCCTACCTCGAGGAGAATGATCGCTGGGTGGAGTTCGAACCCATGCGCAGCGATCCAGGGGCTTCCTATGAACGGGAGCTTTCCTTCGAAGTTGCTGATCTGAAACCCATGATTGCCTGCCCCCCGGATATCGACAACGATGTGCCGGTGGAACAGGTGGAAAGCGAGAAAGTCGCCGTTGATCAGGTCTTTATCGGATCCTGCACCAATTGCCGCATCGAGGATTTAGAGGTCGTTTACGGGATGTGGAAGGGCAAAAGGGTGAAAGAGGGACTCCGGGCCATTATCACTCCGGCCTCGCGCCGGGTCTATATGCAGGCGCTGCAGCGAGGATACATAGAGGAGTTTGTCAACTTCGGGGCGGTGGTATCCAGTCCCGGTTGCGGGCCTTGTCTGGGCAGATCGGGGGGGGTGCTCTACGATGACGAGGTCTGCGTTTCGACCAGCAATCGGAACTTCGAGGGCCGGATGGGCAGTCCCACAGCCAAGATTTTCCTGGCTAGCCCCGCTACTGCTGCTGCCTCGGCTTTGACCGGAATCATCACGGACCCACGAAGCTTTGTTGCCTAAGGAGAACTGCTTACCTGATGAACTGGAAGTTTGGCGACAACATCAACACGGACTTGATTACTCCCGGCCGCTACAATATCACTACCGATCCCAGAGAGTTGGCCAAGGCTTGCTTCATAGAGTATCGGCCTGAATTCCGTCAACGGGTGCAGCCCGGAGACTTCGTCGTGGCCGGTCAGAACTTTGGCTGTGGCAGTTCGCGCGAGACAGCAGCCGTGGCGCTCAAATACTCGAACCTCCAGGCCGTGATTGCCAAGTCCTTTGCCCGGATCTTTTTTCGCAACGCCATTAACTTGGGGCTGTTGTGTATTATTGCGGATACCGACCCCATAGCTGAGACAGACGATCTCAAGTTGGACATTCAGCCCCAAGTGCTTCGGAACGCCACCAGGAATCAGACCATCCCCATTGAAATTCCTGGCATGATGCATCGGCTCTACCAAGAAGGTGGCATCATCAACTATCTGAAGAGGAATGGTCTATCGGCTCTCGCCGACCTGGAGAAATTCTGAGGCAGGCTGCGCCGCTGTTCCGTTTTTCCCGGCAGTGGAAAGCGAGTGTGCCGTCTCTCATTGCTTGATCGAGCCCTCAGACCATCTTTTCCCTATGCTGACAGTGAGTTAAGAATGAAGCAATTGGCCAAGCCTCGAGCCCTGGTGGTGACTGTGAGTGATTCTGCCTCACGGGGTGCTCGTGAGGATCTTTCTGGTCCTGCTGTGCGCGAAGCGTTGGAAAAGTTGGGTTGCGACGTGATAGGGGTGGCTCTGGTGCCGGATGAGTTGGGGAGCATCAAGGAGTCCTTGTTGCAAGGGTGTGAGCGTCAGAAAGTCGAGTTGGTGGTAACCACCGGCGGCACCGGCTTATCGCCCAGGGATGTCACTCCGGAGGCCACAGCCTGCATCATCGAGAAAGAAGTTCCCGGCATGGCCCAGTTGATGCGGTCGGAGGGGATCAAGAAGACTCGAAAAGCCGCTTTGTCGCGAGCCCTGGTCGGTGTTCGTGGCAAAACCCTCATCATCAACCTGCCTGGAAGCGTCAAAGGGGTCCGGGAATCCCTGAGCGCCCTGGAAGGGGTCCTCCCTCATGCTCTCGAGGTGATCTCCGGGAACACGGTCCGGTGTGGTGGGTAGAAGGTGGTGGGTAGAAGAGCGAGCCCAGAATAACACCGGGACGGTGGAGGATTCTCAAAGTGACCGTGTGAGGAGGAGCAGGGAGTACCTGCATAAGCTGATTTTAGGCTGTCGTTTAATGGCCGCCGGTCCCCAAGAGCCAGGTCCCTGGTGGGTGGTCAGGCTCCCCGGTGTCGCTGCATCTCCCTGGCGGGGAATTGATTCAGACCTTGTCCGGGACGACAAAAGGCGGTCGATAGCGGCGTTTAAGGAATTGGTTCGCTTCCTGGTCGTGAGGGAACCGCTCCTGTCTCGGATCAAATTTCAAGGTGCGGCCTGTGCGATAGGCGATGTTAGCCAAGTGCGCCAGCGAAGACGAGATGTGACTCTCCTCAATCTCAGCATTCAATTGTTCGGGCTTACGAGTTCGTACAGCATCGATGAAGTTGGCGTAATGATTACCCCCTGCTTCCCCGCCAGGTCCGGGTTCGCACTTTCTTCCTAAGAAGATTCGATAGGCATTGTATTTGGAAATCTCGACGTAGCCGTCGGAACCGTAAATAAAGACCCCGACCTGGCTGTCGCCTTCCGAATTCGTGATCCAATGCCTGACCTCGAAAGTCAGAAGTTTCTTTTGGTCTGGGTACTCGAACGTGGCCACCTGTACGTTTGGCGTCTCCTGGTCGTCATCAAACAGATAGTGCCCCCCATGCACTGTACCTTTTGGGGAAGGCCCACACCGAGCCCCCAGCGCGCCAAATCCAGTTGGTGAGGCCCTTGGTTTCCGATATCTCCGTTGCCGTACTCCCACTGCCAATGCCACTCGTAGTGGAAGCGATTTCGTGTGAAAGGGCGACTGGGGGCCGGCCCGATCCATAAATCGTAGTGGACCCCTGGGGGGACGGGCTCCACTTTGGCTCTGCCGATGCTCTTTCTCCACTTGAAGCAAAGGCCTCGGGCCATGTAGACATCACCGATCAATCCCTGCCGGATTCTCTCCATGGCTTCCTGAAGAGCCGGACTGCTGCGGTTCTGAGTGCCGACCTGGACGATGCGGCGGTACTTGCGAGCAGCTTCCACCATCTTTCGCCCCTCCCAAATGCCATGGGAGCTGGGTTTTTCGATATAGACGTCCTTGCCCGCCTGACAGGCCCCCAGATGGTGTTCAGGGCATGCCAATGGTTCGGGGTGGCGAAAGAAATGGCGTCGATCTCTTTTTCTTCCAGTAATTGCCGCAGGTCGACAAAGGATTGGGGTTTCTTGCCGGTCAACTCTTCTGCCTCAACAACGCGCTCGTTCAGAATACTCTCGTCCACGTCACACAGGGCAGCCACCTCTACGTTGTGGCGCTTGAGTTCGGCGAAGTCACGCATGTGGGCGCGCCCCCGGCCACGGAGTCCCACCACCGCCACGCGAATTCGGCTGTTGGCTCCCAGAGGACCGGAAGATCGGGCCATTCGGGAACTCGCCGCGACCAGAGATGTCATCAGAAAATAACGCCGATTGATTCCTTTCATGATACTCCCTCTCCAGTGTTTATTTGCGCCAAGGTTGCCATTATTGTAGCAATCTTGGATTTTAATAGACATCACTTTCAGATCGTTGGGAGCATCCCGCTTGGGAGAGCCCGACCGGAGGCAACGGGCGTTGCCCGGAGTGCGGAAGGGATGAATTTCCGGGACGAACAAACCCCTAATCGGTTGGGATTGACGTATAATGACCTTGGGTCTGATCTTGTTGAGACGGAGGATTCTGCAATGGTGGTGAAATCGGCGACCTTTGGGGAGAAATACTTCTCTCTTCTGGAGCAAGCCTCCAAGCCGGGCCGGTACATTGGCGGAGAGCCCAATATGATTCGGAAGGACTTGGCGCAAATACAAGTCCGTTTCGCCCTTGCCTTTCCGGATGTGTATGAGATCGGCATGTCCCACAACGGTTTGAGGATGTTGTACCACCTGCTGAACGGCATAGATGATGTTTACGCCGAGCGGGTGTTTGCTCCCTGGGTTGACATGGCCGATCTATTGCAGACGGAAGGATTGCCCCTCTTGAGTCTCGAAACCAAGACACCCATCGGCGAATTTGACCTCGTGGGATTTTCTCTGCAGTCCGAGTTGACCTATATCAACGTTCCCTACATGCTCGATCTCGCCGGTGTGCCCATGCTTGCGGAAGACAGAAGGGAAGGGGACCCGCTGGTTTGTGCTGGTGGACCCTGCACAGCCAACCCGGAACCCTTGGCGGACTTGGTGGACTTTTTCGTCATCGGAGATGGAGAGGAAGTGGTCATCGAGGTGGTGGATCTCTACCGTGAGGCGAAGCAGAACGGGCTGAAGCGCTGGCAGCTCCTGGAGGCATTGGCAAGGCTGGACGGCGTTTACGTGCCCCAGGTGCACCATCCGGAACAGCCTTGGACGGTAGAATTGAAGCCGGGGAAGCCCCGCACCTTGGTGAAGAGGCGCTGGGTGGAGGCTTTGTCCCCGGACTTTTACCCCACCAGGGCCCCGTGGTGCCGGTGATCGATGCCATTCAAGATCGTGTGAGTGTCGAGGTCATGCGGGGCTGCACCCAGGGATGCCGCTTTTGCCAGGCCGGCTACTGGTACCGCCCGACTCGAGAGTTGGAAGTCGAAGACGTCATGCGCTTGACTTCAGAGATGCTGAAGAGCACCGGGAATCGTGAGGTTGGCTTGCTCTCCCTGTCTACTGCTGACTATAGCCAAGTGGAGTGCTTGACTCGGGAAATGTCTCGTTCGTTCTCCCGGGACAAGGTATCCATCTCGCTTCCCTCCTTGCGCGCGGACGCCTTTTCCGTCTCCCTGGCTGAGAACGTCGGCGAGGTCAGAAAAAACGGTTTCACTTTTGCGCCGGAAGCCGGCAGTGTTCGCTTAAGGCAATTCGTTAACAAGAACATCAGCAATGAAGAGCTATTCCAGGCTATTGAAACCGCCTATCGCCAGGGCTGGAATCTGATCAAACTCTATTTCATGATTGGTTTACCCAGCGAGACCGACGCGGATATCAGGGAAACCGTGGATCTGATTCGTCAGATTGGCCGGATCGGAAAGCGGTTCAAAGGGCCGCGCAAGGTGAATGCCAGTATTGGCACCTTTGTTCCCAAGGCCTTCACGCCCTTTCAGTGGGACCGCTTTGAAGACTTGAAGGTCACGACACAGCGTCTGAACTATCTAAAATCGACCGTGCGGTTTCCCTTCGCCCGACTCAAATGGCATGACCCGACCGAGTGCTTCATCGAAGGAGTTCTCTCTCGCGGAGACCGAAAGGTGGGACGAGCTCTGGTGCGGGCCTATCAGCTGGGTTGCCGGTTCGACGGCTGGGACGAGACCTTCAACTATCAGCTCTGGATGAGAGCCTTCGAGGAAAGTGGCATCGATCCTCACTTCTACAACCGCGATTTCGCTTTGAACGAAGTTCTCCCCTGGGACTTTATTGATATCGGTGTGTCGAAAAGGTTCCTGCTCACGGAGCGCGAGCGTTCCTACCGCAGGATTCAGACCTACGATTGCAAGTGGGGGGACTGTCGGGGGTGTGGCATTCCCGGTAACTATGAAGACATCAAGCTGGCCGGTATTCCTGTCGAAGAAGAAAAACGAATGGACATCCACTTGCCTCAGCCGGATGCTTTTGTTAGTCGAAGCCCGAGAGAAGCGACATCCGCCTCGGTGTCCTCTCATGACAGTCGCATTCCAGAACCACTCGTTCAAATAACGTTCCCGAATTCGGTGAAATCAGCCGACCCTAAGGAAGGAAATAGACCGCCGGGAGTTCCCGCGTTGGCTCCTTTGGAAGGAAACCGGCCATCCCGTGCCTACCTGGTTCACTACTGGAAGGAAGGTCCGGCAAGATTGTTGTCCCATCTCAACGTTTTGAAACTACTGGAGCGTGCCTTGATACGCTGCGACGTGCGGTTGCGGTTCACGGAGGGGTTCAATCCGCGTCCGAAGTTCACCGCCTCGCCCGCGATTCCTCTGGGAATGTCCAGCCGGTCGGAATACCTCCAGTTTGAAGCCTTTGGTGACTTGCCAAAGTCGCTGGTGTCTCGGCTCAATGACTGCTTGATCGAGGGATTGGTGATCAAGAAGGTTGAGGCTGTGGATCCCGGTAGTCGGGTAAAAATGACCCAGCCGGTGCAAGCAACCTACAGAGCGTGGTTGCCTGGCGAGGCCCGAGCGGTTGCCGAGTCCGACGTCACGGATCTACCCGGCCGCATTTACGACCTGATCAATCATTTAGCCGATCATGATCGTGGGAATGCCTTCTACTGCAACTCGCCTGAGCATGAGCGAATCTCGGATTTGGTTGTCATCTGTGAAAACCCTCTTGAGCTGAGCTTCAAGCTCTCCATCAATCCCGATACGGGTTCCTTAATGAGAGCTAAGGATTTTCTGGGACAAGTGCTGGGTTGCTCCGCGTCACTCGTCAGCCAGTTCAGGATTGCCAAGGAGTCCCTGTCTTTTGAACATTCGGTTGGACCGAAGAAACCACCCTCCCCATTGGCTTCCGAGCGAGAATTACCGAATTCAGGACTCCTTCCCAACTGACCCGCCCCTTTGGCGACACTGGGGCATCAACTCATTCTTCAGAATCGGCTTCGAATGCAGAACTTGGGCCAGTCCCAATTTCTCACGGGCTTCGAGATTGAGGAGTAGAGATGATCGGGTCTTAACGTTTTTGGGTTCCGACACGCACCAACCTCTGGTGAGTCGTCCAGACTCGGGCGGCAGCCCTTCGTTACCCTTAATTTCCGAGTATTCCAAGGACTGACGCAGCCTCATATTGTGGGAAATCCAGGCTAGCTTTTCCTGTGGCTGGCTGGAGCCTTCGACTCCGTCTCGGCGGGATGATTGCGGTTGAGGTAACTGGAGCAATCTACGCATACCTTCTCGCTCCAATTCTCTCTCATGTCCGGATGGTCGCAAACGAGCCTGTGGTTGTACTGCTTGTGGGGACTGAAGAAGCCCTTGGATACCCTCTCCTTGGAGAAGGTGCAACTCCGCAGTTTTTTGAGGCCGGCTTTCATGGCTGGCTCCTGGACGGGACGGCGCTCTCTGATTTCTTCCGTGGATCAGGAAACACGGCCCGTGAAGGCCGATGAGAAGCCCCAGTCTTCTACCGCATCCCGCTTCGGGCTACCTCTGGTACTCTTCCCAAAAAGGGTGAACCCGGCGACAGCCTCTTGGCGGCGCCTTCGGCTGTCATCCCCACCGCGCCGTCCGTTAGCTGTCGAAAGCCGTTTGGCGACTAGCGGAGCCGGAAACTTCTCCTAAGAAGCGAAAGCGCTGGCGTCGGTTGCGCACCAGTTGCTCCGGAGAGAGTGGCTTCAGCACCTTCAAACCCTGCTGTAACTGCTGATCGACCGAGGTGGTCGCGCGCTCGGGGTCGGTGTGGGCGCCTCCCTCAGGCTCCGGGATGACCTCGTCCACAATTCCAAGTCTCTCCAGATGCCGCGACGTGATCTTCAAGGCGTTGGCGGCCTCCTCAACCCGCGCCTGATCCTTCCAGAGAATGGCGGCGCAACCCTCGGGGGAAATCACCGAGTAGTAGGCATGTTCCAGCATGTACACCCGATCCCCAACCCCGATTCCCAGGGCTCCCCCGCTGCCCCCCTCTCCCGTAATGGTGACAAGAATCGGCACGGTCAAGCGAGCCATTTCCCGCAGGTTTTGAGCGATCGCCTCGGCTTGTCCCCGCTCCTCGGCTCCAATGCCAGGGTAAGCTCCGGCCGTGTCGATAAAGCTGAATACGGGACGGCCGTACTTTTCAGCCAGTTGCATCAGACGCAAAGCCTTGCGGTAACCTTCCGGCTTGGGCATCCCGAAGTTGCGGAATAACTTCTGCTTGGTGTCCCGTCCCTTCTGGGTCCCCAGAACGATGCAGGGTTCCCCATGAAAACGCGCCATACCGCCAATCATGGCAGGGTCATCCGCGTAGCGACGATCCCCATGCAATGGAGAGTAGTCTTCGAAAATAAGGTCGATGAAATCTCTGACGTGGGGCCGCCGGGGATGGCGCGAGAGTTGGACGCGGTGCCAAGGAGTCAGTTTTGCGAAGACCTCTCGACGCAAGCGACTGAGGCGACCGCGAAGTCGCTCCAACTCTTTCGCGGTTTTGTTGTCAGGAACTGAGCGAGAAAGTTGTTGGATCTGTTTTTCGAGGTGCTCTATCTCATTGCGCTGGTTCACCGTGTCGTCGGCCATGGTTAACTCTGGTTTTGCCGGAAGCTATAAGCGAACCGAACCTACCCCACAGAGGGTCTCTACTTGCCGGACGAAGCGCCCGTCGGCCTTCACTCTGCCTAAGTGCCTTGGTTGCAAGGTTATCAGATAAGATTGAGGGTGTTCAAGTTGAAAGGTCACGCGGCTCTGGCCCGGGTGTTCTTCTAAAATCGACCGTAACTTGGTGGGAAGGCCGTGAGTCATCGCTTCGAGTTTGACGTGGATGGTAACCGGCCGAGCCGGGCGGGCGCCTTCGAGCGTCTGGACCTCTTTAACGATGACTTTCCGAGTCCCGGAGTCCTCGAGGTCGATCACGCCTCTGACCAGGACCGCGGCCTCGGATTCCAGCAGGGACTCGCAACGTTTGAAAGCTTCCGGAAACACCACTGCGTCGATAGAGCCGCTGAGGTCTTCCAGGGACAACGCAGCCATTCGATCCCCCTTTCTGGTTCTCAATCTTCGAAGGGAAGTGATCATGGCGCCAAGCTGGACTTCCTGGCCGGCCTCCATTTCGCTCGTGTCCTCTACTCGGGTCGAGGAGATCTGCTGGATCTGTTCCGCGAACTTTTCCAGGGGATGTCCAGTAATATAGAAGCCCAGGGTCTCCTTCTCGTTAGAAAGAAGCAGAGACTCGGGCCACTCTGGAGTGTCGGGGAGTTCCTGGGGCAGACTGCCTGAAGGATCGTCACCGGTTATGGAAAAGAGTCCCTGCTGTCCGGATTCTCGGTCCCTCTGGATCTTCTGAGCCGATTCGATAGCTCGATCGATCGAGGCAAACAACTGTGAGCGATGTCCTCCCAGAGAATCCAGAGCGCCGGCCTTGATGAGACTCTCAATGACGCGCTTGTTCACTAGGCGAAGGTCTATCTCTTCGCAGAACTCGAAAAGGGAACTAAATCTGGAAACCGTCTTTCTGGCTTCCAGAATGGAAGTAATGGCGTTCGTCCCCACGTTCTTGATGGCTGCCAGGCCGAACCGAATCTCCGAACCGGATGGGGTGAAGTGCAGGTCGCTGACGTTGATGTCGGGGGGAAGGATTTTGATGCCCAAGTCCCGGCACTCATTGATGTACTTCACCATCTTGTCAGTGTTATTGATTTCGCTGGTCAGCAACGCCGACATGAAGTAGACGGGGTAGTTGGCCTTCAGGTAGCCGGTCTGGTAGGCCAGGAGTGCATAGGCAGCGGAGTGAGCCTTGTTGAAACCGTACCCGGCAAACTGCACCATCAAGTCGAAAATTCTGGCGGTCTTTTTCTCGCTGAACCCCTTGGCGCGCGCCCCGACGATAAACTTTTCACGCTGAGCCTCCATTTCTTCCTTCTTTTTCTTCCCCATGGCCCGTCGCAGGATGTCACCCTCACCCAGAGAGTAGGAGGCCAGTTTGTTGGCGATTTGCTGCACCTGTTCTTGATAGACGATGACACCTAACGTTTCCTCGAGAATCTCCTTCAGCTCGGGCAGGTCGTAGGTCACACGCTTTTGGCCGTGTTTTCTCTTGATGAAGTCGTCGATCATGCCGCCCCCGATGGGTCCGGGTCGGTAGAGCGCGTTGAGAGCGGTCAGATCTTCCAGCTTTTCCGGCTTGAAGCGCCGCAGGATGTCCTTCATGCCACCGCTCTCAAACTGGAAGATGCCGTTGGCCATGCCCTTGGAGAAAATCTCATAGGTCTTGGCATCATTCATCGGCAGCGTTTCCAGGTTGATTTCTTCCCCGGTCGTCCGGCGAATGAGTTTGACGGTTTCATCAAGGACGGTCAGGGTCGTCAGCGCCAGAAAATCCATCTTGAGCAACCCGATTTTCTCCAGGTGGTTCATGGCGAACTGGGTCGTGATTTCGTCCTTGTTGCTCTTGTAAAGAGGGACGATTTCTGTCAGGGGCGCCGGGGAAATCACCACACCGGCGGCATGGGTCGAGGCGTGACGAGCCATCCCCTCCAGGCGCTTGGCGACGTCGAAAAGATCATGCACCCGTTCGTCCTTGGAGAGCAGGTTGCGCAAGGCCGATGAATCCGTCAGGGCTTTGTTGAGGGTCATGCCGATTTCGGCCGGAATCTGTTTGGCGATACGATCCACTTCCGCGTAGGGCATATCCATGCTTCGGCCTGCGTCCTTGATGGCGGCCTTGGCGGCCATGGTGCCAAAGGTAATGATCTGACACACGTTGTCTCGTCCATACTTCCGGGTCACATAGCTGATGACCTCATGCCGGCGGTTGGTGCAGAAGTCGATGTCGATGTCCGGCATGGAGATCCGCTCTGGATTGAGAAATCGTTCAAACAGCAACCCGTGCTGCAAGGGATCGATATCGGTAATCTTCAGGCAGTAGGAGACCAGGCTGCCGGCTGCCGAGCCTCTGCCCGGCCCCACGGGGATTTGGTGCTGTCTGGCGTAGCGCATGAAATCCCAGACAATCAGAAAATAGCCCGGGAACCGCATTTGCTTGATGATCCCAATTTCGTGCTTGAGTTTCTCCTCGTAGGCTTCCAGGGGGAGCTTGAGCTGTCCGCGGGCTTGGAGTGCCCTCCAAAGGGGGAGTCGTTCCTCGAAACCCTCCCAACACACCTGATCAAAATAGTCATCCAAACTTTTCTCTCCGGGTACGTTGAAGTGTGGAAAGGGTTGGGTTGCCTTTTCGAACTCGAAATCGCAGCGTTCGGCGATAGCCAGGGTCTGGTGGATGGCCTCCGGGTGGTCACGGAAGAGGTGCGCCATTTCCTGGGGACTCTTCACGTAGAATTGATCGGTGGCAAAACGCATGCGGCTGGAGTCACTCATCGTTTTTCCGGTTTGGATGCAGAGCAGCACTTCATGAGCCCGGGAGTCTTGTTGGGTGACGTAGTGACAATCGTTGGTGGCGACAATCGGAGCGTCCAGGGACTTCGCCAGTCGGACCAGATCGCGGTTGATGCGCTGCTCAATCTCCAAACCCTGATCTTGAAGCTCAATGTAATAGTGATCTTTCCCAAAGATGTCCTGGTATTCCCCGGCGACTTGACGAGCCTGGTCATAGTGTTCATGAACCAGGTTCGAGCAAACCTCTCCACTCAGGCAAGCCGAAAGACAAATCAGTCCTTCGTGGTGTTGGGCAAGCAGTTCTTTGTCGATTCTCGGCTTGTAGTAGAAACCCTGCAGAAAACCATGGGACACCAGCTTGACCAAATTGCGATAGCCCATTGAGTTTTCGCACAGCAGCACCAAGTGATGATTGGACTTCTCTCCTCCCGAGGGCCGCTCGCTGGCGGCTCCCCGAGCCACGTAGACTTCGCACCCGATGATGGGCTTGATGCCGTTCTTGCGTGCGGCTTCGTAGAAGCTCATGGCGCCGAACAAATTGCCATGGTCGGTAATGGCCGCCGCGGGCATGTGAAGCTGCGACAGGCGCTTCATGAGGGTTTGGACTTCGCAGGCACCGTCCAACAGACTGTAGTCGGTGTGAAGATGCAGGTGAACAAAGTTGTCTTGAGCCATAGGGGTTTAAGATTGGTGCTGGTTGTTGGGGGTCATTGGGTGATCAAGGGAAACGGGGCTGAAACGTTCTGTAATGGCCGCCGCCGGCCGGGCCTTATCAGGAGCAGTGGGTCTCGGCTCATTCCTACCCACCCCTGCACCCCTCCCAGCAGGGGAATTCAATGGTATCAGGAGCAGTGGGCCGCGGCTTACTTCCACACTCGCAACTCGAAAACCCAAGCGGCCGCGGCTTACTCCCATTCTATGGTCGCTGGAGGTTTCGAGCTGATGTCGTAGACCACACGGTTGATTCCTTGAACCTCGTTGACAATACGGGTCGAGATTCGCTCCAGGACGGGATAGGGCAACTTGACCCAATCGGCCGTCATGCCATCCCGGGAATGTACGGCCCGCACCGCGCAGGTATACTCATAGGATCGCTCATCGCCCATGACCCCGACACTCTTCACCGGTAGAAGCACTGCGAAGGGCCTGCCAGATCTTGCCGTAAAGTCCAGCCTGCTTGATCTCACTGACGACGATCTCGTCGGCGTCCTGGAGGAGCTTGACCCTGGGTGGGGTCACCTCTCCCAAAATCCGGACTGCCAGTCCCGGGCCGGGGAAGGGTTGGCGTCCGATCACTTCGTCACCGAGACCCAGTTGCTTGCCGACGCTGCGGACTTCATCCTTGAATAAATCGCGCAGGGGCTCAACCAGCTTCAACTTCATGGTTTCAGGCAACCCTCCGACGTTGTGATGCGACTTGATGGTGACAGAGGGGCCTTTGACGGAAACGGACTCGATCACGTCGGGGTACAAAGTGCCTTGAACCAGGTAGTCCACCTGGCCCAGACGGCTGGCTTCTCGGTCAAAAACGGAGATGAATTCCTGCCCGATGATCTTGCGTTTCCGCTCGGGGTCTATCACTCCGGCGAGTTGCTTCATGAACTGATCACTGGCGTCAACTCCGATGACCCGCAGCTTCAGTTGATTGTGCAGCCTGGAGAGCACCTGAGAGTATTCGTTCTTGCGCAGCACTCCATTGTTCACAAAAAGGCAGGTCAGATTTTCGCCGATGGCCCGGTCGACCAAAACTGCAGCCACCGTCGAGTCAACGCCGCCGCTGAGGGCGCAAATCGCTTTTCCTGTCCCCACCTGCCGGCGAATACGATCGATGGATTCCTCGATGAATGTCGACGGTGTCCAATCTCCCCGGCACCTGCAGATCCTGAAGAGAAAGTTCTCCAGAATCCTTTTGCCTTCTTCGGTGTGGGCTACCTCGGGATGGAACTGCAGGCCGTAGAAGGACCGATCTCGGCTCTCAGCCGCCGCCAAGGCATTGTCGGAAAAGCCGGTCTGATGAAATCCTGGGGGGAGCCGGACAATGTGGTCGCCATGGCTCATCCAGACCTTGGATTGGGGTTTGACTTTTTGGAATAATAGACTCTCCGATTCCACGTTGAGCTCCGCCAGGCCGTATTCCCTCTTGCCTGCCGGCTCCACTACACCGCCCAACTCCAGCGCCAGAAGCTGGAACCCGTAACAGATTCCCAAGATCGGAACATCCAGTTTCCAAAGCTCATCCCTGGCCTGAGGAGATTGTTCCCCATAGACGGAATCCGGCCCTCCGGAAAGGATGATCCCTTTGGGCCGGCGTTGCCGGACTTGCGCGATGGGCACGTTAAACGGAACAATTTCGCAAAAGACGCTTGCTTCGCGAACCCGTCGGGCGATGAGTTGTGTGTATTGCGAACCGAAGTCCAGAATGAGAACCACGTCATGGGGAGAGGGCATTCCAGAAATCCTTGCTGGAGGTGATTGGATTATAAGCGGACCGGATAACTTTCCACAATGCAATTGCTCCCGGCGGCGCACGAGACGCGCGGATCAGGCCGACCGTTCACAGGTAAAGGCTGGACTTGACGTGTAGAATAGAATGTTCTGTACGTCATGAATACGAAGTTCACCTTGCAATGGATGGAACGCTCGTTAAAAAAGCAAAGTCCGAGGCAGCCCGCCGAGGGAAATCCGTCTCGCAAATGGTTGGCGAGTTTTTTGATTCTCTCGGTGCGTCCAACTGAGAAGAGGCAAAGCAGCTACATCCCCGTTACGGCTTCACTTTTGGGTGTGTTGAAAGGACACCCTGTGAACGATTCCACCTTCGGCGCGGTGTTTCCATCCGCGTGGGTCGAGGCCCCCCGCCTTCTTGCCGCCATTCTGAATTCGTCGCTCGCATTCTGCTCTTGTCCCGGGTGACTGCTGCCCGACAGCCGAGCCGACCTTCCCAAGCCAGGGTGGGCCGCCATCGGCGGCGACCAGCCAGTCGCCGGAGATCTTGATGGTTCTGTCCGGTGTGTCGCAGAGCAGGGTCGCCTCTTCTTCGCGCTGGCGCAACCCGATTGCCCGGGTGGCGGAACAGCATCTCCGCATTGCCGGCGAGCTTGTTGTCCAGCCATTCGACTACTTGAACTGCTCGCATTGCAGCCGGTACGGATGGCCGGTGTCGTCCTGCAGCACACGGAGATCGAATTCGGCGACACAGCCTTCCCGGCGGTCGCGAAACTGCCGGGTAGGGCCTTTGAGGCCACGGTTGGACAGCGCTGCGTGATCCCGCTCTCCCCCGGAAGATCAAGCGTCGGCGGACGGACTTTCCATGCGAGCTCATCGGATGGCTGAAACCGGGTGTGCAAGCGCACAGGCGACGGTGTTATGATAGCTTACGTTTCATGGACCCCTGTTCCGGGAGAAGTGCCGACGATGCGGCAACAGCGGAACAGGCAGTGGCATGAGAGGAAGCAGAGATGGCGCTGTCGATACGGCATGTGGTGCGATTCCTCATGGTCAACGCCGTGCTTGTGCCCGAGCGGTGGCGGAGCGGGGTGGCCTACAACCCGCTGTCGGTCCGGATGACCCAGGACCCCTATCCCGTCTATGACAAAGTCGATACGGCATGTGGTGCGATTCCTCATGGTCAACGCCGTGCTTGTGCCCGAGCGGTGGCGGAGCGGGGTGGCCTACAACCCGCTGTCGGTCCGGATGACCCAGGACCCCTATCCCGTCTATGACAAATTGCGCGCCCGGGATCCGGTGCACCGCAGCCGGCTGATGAACGCTTGGGTGTTCACGCGCTATGCGGACGTGGACGCCATCCTGCGCGACCATCGGCACTTCTCGAACGAGTTGCGCAAGAGCGAGCCGTCTCCCCGGAAAGGGGCTGCCGTGCCGGCGCCGGACGATGACGACATGTTGTTTCTGGACCCGCCGGACCACACGCGGTTGCGGGCCCTGGTCAACAAGGCATTTACCCCGAAGGCGGTCAACGCGCTCGAACCGCGCATCCGCGGCATCCTGGCGGCCTTGCTGGACGACATCGACAACCCGGCTGGTTTCGATCTCATAGAAGCGGTGGCCCACCCTCTGCCGGTGATCGTCATCGCCGAGATGCTGGGCGTGCCGCCGGAAGATCGCGCCCAATTCAGGGTCTGGTCGGATCGGCGCGCCCGTGTGATCGAACCGACGATCAGCGCCCGGGAACGCGAGGTCGCCGCGGCCGCCGCGGAGGCGCTCGACGCCTATTTCCGACCCATCATCGCGGCGCGGCGGGCAGCGCCCCAGGACGACATCGTCAGCGCCCTGGCGCATGCGGAAGAGGAAGGCGATACCCTGACCGAACGCGAGATGCTGACCATGCTGCGCCTGCTTCTGGTCGCCGGCAACGAAACCACCACCAACCTGATCGGCAATGGCATGCTGGCCTTGCTGCGTCATCCGGACCAACTCACGAAGCTCAGGGACGATCCGAGCGTGATTCCGTCGGCGGTGGAGGAGTTGTTGCGCTTCGATTCGCCCGTGCAGACGGACTTCCGGCGCACGATCGCGGACCGCGAGGTAAACGGTTTTCCGGTGCAACGCGGCCAGAACATCGTCCTGCTGATCGGCACGGCCAATCGAGACCCGGCGATGTTCGAGGACCCGAACCGGCTCGACGTCGGCCGCCGCGAGTGCCACCACTTGTCGTTCGGCCGCGGCATCCACCACTGTCTCGGCGCCCCCTTGGCGCGTCTGGAAGGCCGGATCGTCCTCGAGATGCTGCTGGAGCGTTTTTCGTCGATAGGTCTGCGCACCGATCGTCCGGTATTCCGTAACAGTATCGTGTTGCGCGGCCTCCAATCCCTGCCGGTGCGTGCCGTCAGGGATTAGGGCGTGTTCACACTATGGGGCCCGCAGAAGCTGGCGTTGCGAGGTTTTGGACGTTTTCGAGCCTGCGAAGTGTCCTGTAAGGGGATGAAACACGCGAAACCACGACGAGAACTCAACGTAACCGGTTGGTTCTATAAAGATAGTTTAGTGTTAACACGCCCTAGGCCCAGAAAAAACTCGCGGTTTCCTTCGGCGCCCAGGATCGGAGAAGGAACCACTCCCAGGAGTCGATAGCCAAGCTCCTTGGCGCAAGCGCTCACCTTGTCGATGGCCAACTGATGTTTACGGGGGTCCCTGACGATGCCTCCCTTTTCGACTTGGCCCTTGCCCAATTCGAACTGCGGTTTCACTAGGCAGAGGGCCTGAGTGGTTGGCTTTTCAAAGATGTGAAGCACCGGTAAAACCAGTGAGAGCGAAATGAACGACAGGTCCAAAGTGATCAGGTCGACGGTTTCGCCAATGGTTTCGAACCCAAGATATCGGGCGTTGAATCCCTCCAGGCATTTCACCCGACGGTCTTTCCGTAGCTTCCAGTCGAGCTGGTTGCGACCGACGTCGAGAGCATAGACTCTGGAGGCTCCGTGCTGAAGTAAGCAGTCCGTAAACCCGCCGGTCGAAGCACCGATGTCCAGGCAGACCCGCCCGAGAACCCTGGGCGCAAAATGCCGCAAGGCATGCTCCAGCTTCTGCCCACCGCGCGAGACATAGACCTTGCCGACGGATTTGAGGCGAAGAGTCGATTTCAAATCCACCTTGGTCCCGGGCTTGTCGATGCGCTGCTCATCGGCCAACACCGTCCCCTGCAGAACCAACGCCTGTGCCTGGTGACGGCTCTGCGCCAGGCCACGCGCCAGCAGCAGCTTGTCGATGCGTTCCTTCATTTGGGAGAGAGGCCCTGTGGAAGTGGAATCCGCTCAGGACTTTCGCGTGAATGCGGCTTTAACGACGGTCTTCCAGGGGCGGCGGGGTTTCGAGAATTGGTTCTCGGCAATGAAGGAACGAACGCGCTGGTAAATTCCATCCGAGTCCAGACCATACTTGGCGTGGAGCAGACCCGGAGTGCCGTGGGGGATGATCCGATCAGGGACTCCGATGCGGAGAACCTTGCAACCCTGGAGCCCCTTCGCTTCGAGCAATTCAACCACAGCGCTGCCGAAGCCCCCCATCAGAGCAGCCTCTTCGACGGTAACCAGGTAGGGTTCTTCGGCGGCTAAAGAGGCGATCAGCTCCTCATCCAGGGGTTTAATGAAACGGGCATTGACGACAGAGGTCGAAATGCCCTCATTGGCGAGTTTTTGGGCGGCCTTGAGCGCAGGCGCCACCAGGCTCCCAATGGCCAGAATGCAGCAGTCCCGACCCTCCTGCAGCATCTCGGCCTTGCCCAGTTCCAGCAATTGGAACTGATCGTCCAACGGTACCCCATAGCCGCTGCCTCTGGGATATCGCAGAGCGGTGGGGTGCGGCGTATTGATCGCGGTGTAGAGCATGTGCTGCAACTCGTTTTCATCTTTTGGCGCCATGACGATCATGTTGGGTAGGGCCCGCAGGTAGGCCAGATCGTAGAGACCGTGGTGGGTCGGTCCATCGGCTCCGACGATTCCGGCTCGATCAATGGCGAACGTCACCGGCAGGTCCATCAAGCAGATGTCATGGACCACTTGGTCGTATGCGCGTTGCAGGAAGGTCGAGTAAATCGCGGCGACCGGCTTCATGCCCTGAGTGGCCAATCCTCCCGCGAAAGTGACCGCGTGCTGTTCGGCGATGCCCACGTCAAAGCAGCGGTCAGGGATCTGCTGATTGAACTTGACCAGTCCTGTCCCTTCCAGCATGGCGGCGGTAATGGCCACGATTTTGGGATCTTCTTGGGCAAGACGGATCATCGACTTGCCAAAAATCGAAGTGTACGTCGGTGGAGCCGGGGGTTTGGGGTAAAAGACTCCGGTCTTGGGATCGTAACCCGACGGCCCGTGGTATTTGATCGGCGCCGATTCGGAGACGGACCACCCCTTTCCCTTCTTGGTCACGACGTGGAGAATAGTCGGCGATTCATTCTCTTTCACTTGGTGCAAGGTGTCGACCAGTGTCTCCAGGTTATGCCCGTTGATGGGGGCCCGATGTAGTCGAAACCGAGTTCGTGAAAGAGGAGACCGGGCACCATGAAAGTCTTCATGGCGTCCACCATGTCGCGGGCTATTTTCACCAATCGGGGACCCAGACGCGGCACGGAAAGGAGCATGCCCTCCACTTCTTTCTTGAAGCGGTTGTAGACTTGTCCGGTGACAATCCGATTGAGGTAGCCGGAGATGGCTCCCACGTTGGGAGAAATGGACATTTCATTGTCGTTCAGAATGATCAATAGCTTCTTTTGTAGATGTCCTGCTTGATTGATCCCTTCCAGGGCCATTCCTCCCGTTAACCCGCCGTCGCCGATGATGGCCACCACCTGGTGATCCTTATCCTCCAGGTCTCGCGCCACCGCCATCCCCAGCGCGGCCGAAATCGAGGTCGAGGCATGGGCGACATTATAAACATCGTAGATGCTTTCCTCCCGTCGTGGAAAGCCGGAGAGACCTTCATATTGACGCAAAGTGGCAAACTGGTCTCGACGCCCGGTGAGGATTTTGTGGCCGTAAGCCTGATGTCCCACGTCCCAAACCAGCAGGTCTTGTGGAGTGTTGAAAACGTAATGGAGGGCAACGGTCAATTCCACGGTACCCAGACTGGAGGCTAGATGTCCTCCCGTCTTGGAGACCATGTAAATCATGAAACTCCGCAGTTCGTCCGCCAACTGCTTCAGTTGCGACCGCTCGAGTTGTCTAATTTGGTCGGGGGTATCAATGTGTGAGAGCAGAGAAAATTCGGGGTCTTGGCTCATCTCTGGGGAGTCCTTTCAACCTCCAAAGGGCCGACCCGAAGCCCATCCGCGTCTGGCCTTCGAGCGTGCTCATTCTAGCGCTATGCTGGAGTGGAAACCAACTGAATTGTCCGGGCGGTTGGTTTCAAAGGGGAAACCGGCGTCCGGCTTGCCGGGAACCTCAGTCTTTCGACTCTTCAGAGAACGGTTCCCGCTCGAGGCGGCCCTGGTTTTTCCGGACCAGAACTTCCACCTTGCGTTCGGCTTCATCCAGTTTACTGTGGCAGAAATTCTGCAGATTGACGCCCTCCTCGTACATCTCCAGGAGAGATGCCAGCGGCAGTTCACCGCTCTCCAGAGTCTTGACGACTTCTTCCAGTCTTTTCATTGCTGATTCAAAATCTTTGTATTGGGTCATGGCTCATCCTGCCGATCGGTCTTACTGAAGCCCTGGGCGATCTCAATTTGCTCCGCCCTTCCCTCGATACTCCCTTTGGAGAGGGTGACTGAGAACGGGTCCCCCCTTCGTAGCCGGGCAGCATCTTTGAGAATGGCCCCACTGGCTTCCCGACAGATGGAATAGCCCCGGTTCAGCACCGCTGCCGGGCTTAAGGTCCGTAAAGCTCCGTCCTGAGTAGACAGGCGTACCTTGAACGCTTGCAGGGTAAAGTGAATTTGGGCGGTAGCGCGCTCCGCCCACAGGTTCAGGGCCTCGCGTTTGACGGTGACGACGCGCTGCAAGTCGAAGCGCCTGAGACGATCGACCGTCAGGCGCCAGTGATGCCGCCGCGCCCCCAGGTCGTTCCGAGACCACCCCTTGAGACGAAAGCCCAACTCGTCCAACCACTGATGCTGCGACCGGATTCGGCCCTGCGCCGAAGCGAAAACATGGCTGGCCGACAACTCCAGAACCCGGTTGCGACACTGACTGAGTCGGAACTGGAGAGCTCGCTGCAGCCGACCTTCGAAATGGCCCAACTGCGTGATCAGATCCTCTCTTTTGGAGATCACCAGTTCGGCCGCCGCCGAGGGAGTCGGCGCCCGAACATCGGCAACGAAATCAGAAATCGTGAAGTCCACTTCGTGGCCCACTGCGGATACTACGGGAACATGCGAGGCGAAGATGGCTCGGGCGACCCGTTCCTCGTTAAATGCCCACAAGTCTTCAATCGATCCTCCCCCACGCCCAACGATGATGACGTCTACGTCGGGCATTCGGTTGAGGGTCTGGATCCCGGAAGCGATTTCCTCCGACGCCCCCTCTCCTTGCACCTTGGCCGGAAACAGGAGGATACGGATCGACTCGTGCCTCCGGCTCAGCGTCCGACGAATGTCATGAATCGCTGCTCCCGTGGGTGAGGTGACAATGCCAATCGTTCGAGGAAAGATCGGCAACGGCTTCTTGCGCGCCTCATCGAACAGGCCCTCCGCCGCAAGCCGCGCCTTCAGTTGCTCGAAGGCAATCTGCAGGGAGCCGATGCCCCTGGGTTCAATGGATTCAGCGTAGAGCTGGTATTCTCCCCGCAGTTCGTAAACCCCCAGGCTTCCTCGCACCACGACTTGGTTGCCGTCTTTGAACTGGTATCGAAGCCGTCGGGCTTTGCTGCGGAAGCAGACACACTTCATTTGCGCCCGGGCGTCTTTCAAAGCGAAGTAAAGGTGCCCGGCGGTGGAAATCGTCCAGTTGGAAACTTCCCCTTCGACCAGGACATCCTGAAATTCGTCTTCCAGGAGAGACTTTACCTCGGCCGTGATTTCGGAAACGCCATAAACTTTCGGGGATGAAGAGGCAATCATTCGCGATGTGGCCGCCATGGGAAGAGGCGTCAGATGGCTACCGCCGAGAGAAGAACGACAGGACCAGGGTCAGCAGAATACTCAGCACGATCGAGGTGGTGAGAGGAAGGTAGAGGGTGAAGTTGTCTCGTTTGAACGTGATGTCACCCGGAAGCCGACCGAGCCTGAGGAACGAGAAATAGCCCGCAAAATTCAAGATCAGGCCAACCGCCAGAAAAACAAGACCCAGAATGATGAAGATCTTCGCCATTCTACCCCTCGAGGATCACCTGCTGCCGAGCCGGAAAGCCTGTTGAGGCTGGCAGCCGGGAGTTCCAGGCTGTCGTCAACTAATCCAACAACTCTGAATCACTGAAGAAGTAGTGAATTTCCTTCTTTGCGCTTTCGACACTGTCCGAACCGTGGATGACGTTTTTTTCAATGGACGTGGCATACAGGTTCCGTATGGTTCCTTCTGCCGCTTTCTCAGGATCAGTGGCGCCCATCAGTTCACGCAGGCGCGCCACCACGTTCGGGGCCTCGAGGACGAGCACCACGACGGCGCCGGAGCTCATGTAGCGAACCAGATCTTGAAAGAAGCTGCGTTCGCGGTGAACGGCGTAAAAGCCTCCCGCCTGCTGTGGACTCAGGTGCAGCATCTTTATGGCTTTGATCTGCAATCCGTTCTCCTCGAACCGTTTCAGAATATCCCCGACGTTGCCTTGGGCTACACCGTCGGGTTTGATGATCGATAGGGTGCGTTGCAAACTCACCGAAAAGCCTCCAAAGATGAAAGAGTCGCCTTCTGGGTCGGATCGAGCCGCAAAGGGGTCTGAACCGAAGCCAACCAAGGTGTTCGCCCTCGTCAATTCAGAACTTCACTTGGGCAGAATCCGCGCCACCGTTTCGCCGATGTCTGCGGGGCTCCGGGCCACGTGAAGCCCGCAGTCTTCCATCAGGCGGATTTTTCCCTCCGCCGTGCCCTGGCCGCCACTGATGATGGCGCCCGCATGTCCCATGCGCCTTCCAGGAGGAGCCGTCTGGCCTGCGACAAACCCGACGACCGGTTTCTTCAGGCGGGACCGAACATGGCGGGCCGCCGCTTCCTCTGCCGTACCCCCAATCTCCCCAATCAGCACAATGGCTTCGGTCTGCGGATCATCCTTGAACAGATCGAGGGCGTCCACGAAATGGGTCCCGATGATCGGGTCACCACCAATTCCGATGCAGGTTGATTGACCGATGCCTCGGGAACTCAGCTGTTGCACCGCTTCATAAGTCAGCGTCCCGCTGCGGGAAATCACCCCCACCTTTCCCGGTTGATGGATGGCCCCGGGCATGATTCCAATTTTGCACTTGCCCGGCGAGATGATTCCTGGGCAGTTGGGTCCGATCAACCGGGATTTCCTGCCGGCCATGAAGTGCTGCACCTGGATCATGTCGAAGGTAGGAATCCCCTCCGTGATGCAGACAACCAGATCGACCTGGGCATCCACTGCTTCCATGATGGCGTCTGCCGCAACCGCTGGAGGAACAAAAATCACTGAGGCATTGCCCCCGGTCTCACGACAGGCCTGCCACATGCTATTGAAAACAGGAATTCCTTCATGAATGGAGCCGCCCTTGCCGGGAGTAACGCCGGCAACCACCTGAGTCCCATAGCTTATGGACTGGAGGGTGTGAAAGGTTCCCTCGCGTCCGGTGACGCCTTGAACGATGAGTCTGGTGTTCTGGTCGACTAGGATACTCATTCAAATGGCCTCATGCCCATGAGGTCTCCCCGCAAAAGAAACTCATTGGTCAGACCGGACCCATCGATCCTGAAATGGGTTTTGGCTCTTTCAGTCATTGACCCGACGCCAACTGGACCACTTTCTCGGCGGCGTCTTGCATTCCCAGGCCTACGGTGAGGCTCAGGCCTGAGTTTTTGAGAATCTCTTGACCCCGTTCGACGTTGGTGCCTTCCAGCCGGACCACGATGGGGACACGCAACTGCATCGATTGGGCGGCCTCCACCACACCTTGGGCTACGATGTCACACCGCATGATGCCCCCGAAGATATTGATCAGAACCGCCTTCACCTTAGGGTCGGAGAGGATGATGGCAAAAGCGTTCTTGACTTGTTGCGCATTCGCCCCTCCGCCAACGTCCAGGAAATTGGCGGGAGCCCCCCCGGCCAACTGGATGATGTCCATGGTGGCCATGGCAAGCCCGGCCCCGTTGACCATGCAGCCGACGTTGCCGTCCAGCTTGATGTAGCTCAGTCCGTGCTTGCTGGCTTCAATTTCCAGGGGATCTTCTTCGTCAGTGTCTCGAAGCTCCCGGATCTCGGGGTGACGGTAGAGAGCATTGTCGTCGAAGTTGATTTTGGCGTCGAGAGCATAAAATCGACTGTCTTCAGTGAGCAGAAAGGGGTTGATTTCGGCCAGGGAGGCGTCGGTGGCTTCGAATGCCTGGTGGAGCGACCGCATGAACCGGACAGCGTCAGGGACCAACTTCGAGGGAAGACCCAGGCCAAAAGCCAGCTTACGAGCCTGGAAGGCAGGAAAGCTCACTCCCGGTTCCAGGGTTTCCTTGAGGATCAGTTCCGGCTTTTCCTCTGCCACTTTTTCGATCTCGACCCCTCCTTCGCGGCTCGCCATCACGACCACCTTGCCGGCATCACGATCGATGGCGATCCCGAGGTAGTACTCCTGTTTGATCTGGAGTCCCTCCTCGACCAGAACCCGTTTCACGATCTGGCCCTCGGGTCCGGTTTGATGAGTGACCAGTTTCATGCCCAGTATCGAATCGGCAACTGCCTGAGCTTCTTCAGGAGAATGGGCCAGGCGAACGCCTCCTCCTTTACCTCGTCCCCCTGCATGAATCTGGGCCTTGATAACAACCAGACCGCCCAGCTCCTTGGCGATTTCCCGCGCTTCCTCTTTGGTGCAGGCCACCTTGCCCCGGGGGACAGTGACTCCGTAGTTGCCGAGGACCCCCTTAGCCTGATACTCATGAATCTTCATAAGGTTCCCGCGCCTGATCACAGCCGGGTCGGCAGGGCCGCAACCTGCCGCCAAGGCGCCACAGTATATCGGAACAAGCCGTCATTTCAAATAGGGGCTTACGCTCCCAAAAATTGTGATTGAGAAGGGGAGAAAGACAAAAAATCCTGAAGGGATGTGCACAAAAGGTTCGGTGCGAACCAAACAAACACCATCAGGATGAATGACGGAAAAGAGTTTGCAGCAATGAATCCTTTTTATTGAGGTAGGAACGAGGCAAGAGAAGTTGACCAGTCTCAGCCAAGAGTTTGCCGAAGTTGATCTCTAGCTTCCCGTTTAGGGAACCGTCACCAGGGTTTCCGTGGGGTACGGCACGTTTTTGCTGGTTGCCTTGGCTCTGATTGGCATGTCCGGGTCCCGATACCTGTGAGACGGTGAGGGTGATGGGAGAGGAGATGGACCAGGAGGCCAACCGTGGCGCAACCACGCCTTGAGAGTCCCCCACCCCCGTCACCCCCCCCCAAGCAACGGCGCCTGGCCCCAATTCAGGACCCAACGCCGCGCCTGTTCAGCTAGCCTTGAGTTTCCATCCAGGAACCCAAGGAGCCTGAACCCTGCAGATTCCATCTCTGCCCATCCCATCACCGTTTCAAAGTCGACGACACCCTGCCCGCCAACGCCATCGACAGACGGCGCCCACTGGGAATCTACCGGGACTTACGGGCCGAGGGCTGCTCCCCCCAGACCGCCCTGCGGGCCATCGGTGGGTCCAGAGCCGCCGACTGCGGCTGGGCCGCGTGCTACCGGGAGCAGGGCCCCCAGGGCTTGGCAGCCCTCAGCCGACGACCGCAACGTCTCCGAAGGCGGCCATGGACGCCAGCCCAGCAGCGACAGGTCCGGGCCTTGCAGCAGCGCTATCCCTTCAGGGGCAAGCGACGCCTGCCTGTCCTGCTCGCCCGCCAGGGCATTCATCCGGGCGAATCCACCTTGGGCCGTATCCTGGCCCAGGGTGTGCGGCTGGGGCGTATCCGCCCCTGCGCCTTCTGCCGGGGGCGCGTCCAGCTGAAGAAGCGCCGCTGGACCCACCCCCTGGCCTGACTTTTTCTCAAGAAGGCTGGCCTCCTCTCAGGAGTGCAGCCCCTCCCAGGAGGGGAGGAACCCACCCCTGCACTCCACTCAGGAGTGCAGCCCCTCCGGAGGAGGGGAATTTCGCCCGAGGCTTCCTGCAGGCTGTGATCCAGGACCTGCCCTTCCCCTCCCTCCAGGTCGACGGCGGCAGCGGGTTCAGGGCCGAGTTCGAGCCAGCCTGCTAAACCCTGGATATCCCTCAGTTTGTCCTGCCGCCCCGACGACCCACCGCAGCCGCCTGCATTTGGCGGCTGCGACTCCCCCTCGAGGGGGAGTGATTGGACTGCCGAACGCGCCAACCACAGCGCCCGGGTCGAGTTCTGGAACCTCTACAACGGAGAACTTACCGTCGCCGCCGCTGGCGCCGCCCTCGCCGACTATCAACACTTCTACAATGACATCCGACCTCACCAATCGCTGGACATGAGAACGCCCATGGAGTTCCTTGATACCTGCAAGGCTGCCTGACCGAGTCTCATAGGTGCTGAACCCGCACATCATCGTTTTCTTAACGGTCCTGTGCTATACTGGATTGGTTAAGGGGCATTGAGGCTGCTAATGAACCTGATTGTTTCAGAGGTCTACGACGCTTTCATCGATGCTGGTGCCTCGGAGGAAAAAGCCAAGGCAGCGGCAGGCGCAATCCCCCTCGCCGATCGTCTGGCAACGAAAGAAGACTTGGACGAGTTGAAGAAAGAGATCGATGATCGGTTCAGCAAAATCGATGATCGGTTCAGCAAGATAGAACGTGATATGGCGGTTCTCAAGTTCGCCTACGGCCCGCTAATCCTCGCTTTGCTTGTCAAGATCGCCTTTTTCTCCGGTTAATTCCCGCCTACTTCCGAGCTGGCACGTAGGCGCCGTCCCCGCTCCGTTGTCCGGGAGCGGCGCCATCGTTGATGACCCCGTAGGCCAGGAAGGGGTTGTCGCCGGATATCTTCTGAATCTGCACATAGCCCTGGCTGGTTCCCGGAGCGTAGTTGGCCAGAATACTATTGATCTGACGCCAACGCCGGGCCGGGACCCTGACGCCGCTGACGGTGTTGACCAACAGGCCGGTGTCCCCGTCGTAAAGGTCCAGGCTGAAGACGCTGTCGCTGCCATCCACTTCTCCGCTGTTGACCAGGGCCAGGTTGCTTCGATTCTCTGCATTCTGCTGCAGGCCGTCAATCCAGGCGCTGTCGGCGAAGGCCGACCCGTAGGGCACGGCATTGTAGAAGAGGCTGTATTGCCCGCCGACCCCGTCCGGGCTGCGATCACAATCCCGCTCATATCCCCATCCTCCACGGCGGCGAACACCGCCCCGGCGAAGAGGCGACCTGCTGAACCCATGCCCTCAACTCCCTGCCGACGCCATGCGTTGACCACGTTGGGAATGATCCTCTGCTCCCCGGCCTCAAGCGTCAGGCGGGAGGTGGCCGTGTGATCATCTGTCTGAACCCCGTCGGCCACGAAACTGAAATTCACCGTCTTGACCGCCTCGGAGAAATTCGTCACCGTCAACTCGCTGTGGAAGACTCCTGTTTCCACAATCACCGGCAAGGTCTGGCCCCTGGTCCCCTCCAGCGAGCTTGCACTGACCGGAAAGACAAAGGACCCGTCCGAGTTGGCCTGGTCATTGATGACCCCATAGGCGTAGTAAGCCCCGCTCCCGCTCACCCGTTCCACCTTGACAAAGCCATTGTCAAAACCGGCTATCCTCAGGATGCCCGAGTATTGGTGGAACCCTCCCGGAGCCAAAGTGACCTCCGGCAATGCCACACCCTCCGGTGTTGCCGGGTCCCCGGAGAAAACCGTGACTCTCAGGGTGATGTCCCCCTCGCTGGCGTCCCCAGCGTTCTGGAAGGCCACGTTGGACCGGTCCTGACTGTTCTGGCGCAGGCCGCACAGATAGACGGCTTCCTGGAATCCAGCCTCGCTGGGGATACCGGGATAGGCCAGCCCGGCGCGGCCATCGGGCACGGCCGTGGTGGTCCGGGCCAGGACACCGACAGAGCCTGAAAAGTCCACCCTCAGCGTCCCGATGCGATTGCCGGCCTCGGGGATGGGGATGCCCCGGCTTTTGAGGTAGCCGATGCCGTCGGGCACGATCTTCTGCCTGCCTGCGGGAAGAACGTCGGACCCGGCGCCGCTCCCCCCTCCTGCGGCTGCCGTGTAGGTGTAGTCGAGTGTCGCCGGTTGATCCCCTCGGTTGGTCAGCGTCAGTTCGGAGGTGAAGAAGGCCTGGTTGCGCCCGGCGGCGGTCAGAATGACGGGGACGAAGGCGCTCTCCGCCGTCGGTTGAAGGCTCTCACTGCCGTCACTCCCATCGTTGGGGTTTGGGTCTGCTGTCAGAGTAATGTCGTAGTCTTCCGTTTCGCCGCTCTCGTAGTTCTGGCAGACCCCTTGGCCTTCGTTCTGCTTGTATTGCACACGGACGCGCATGCGAACCGTGCCGATGTGGGCATCTGACGGCACGGTCAAGGTTGCGGAAACTGTGATAGGATTGTTTCAGTTTGTCAGCAACGCTTCCGCGTCCATGACCTGTTCGGTGCTTTCATCGAAACGTCCATTGCCGTTCCAGTCGATCCACGCTTCCACTCGGTTGACGTCGTCCGTGCCGGGGTCTTCTTTGCTGGTGGTCACACGAAGCTCGACAGTGGACCCCACTTGCAAAGTCACAGTCTCGTCATATAGCCGATAGCCAAGATTCACGTCGTCGGCATGGTTCAACGAACCCAGTACGACGCTCGCGATGTATCCATATTGTTTGTACCTGGGCTCGGTGCGACAGTACGGGGTGGCTTCGGTTCGTCCATCGCCGCCGAGCCATGCCTGCCACTCATCTTCAAGCTTTGGCGCTTCAGCAGCCATGTGGGCGGTGTACGCCGCGTAATCACCTTGGCGCATATACTCAAGCAGCGTGTCGACGAAGGCGCGGTGATTAGCCGAGACCTCTGCATAACTACCGGCAAGATGTTATGACAGATAATGCAAAAATCATTCACCACCCAACCTGAGATGTTTGTCTGTGCTGCGGAACTGGATCATCCGACATTGCACGCGCTCGAGGATGCCCAGGCGTTGCTGGAGTGGTCGGAGATTGAGGGTCTGCTGTCTTCGATCCAGGGCCGCTGGGACGGGGCGTCCCGGCTATCCGCTGCTGACCCTGTTTCGGGGTCTGTTGCTGGGAATCTGGTATCGTTTGTCGGATGGGCAACTGTCACACTGTCTGTACCGGGATTTACTGTACCGGGATTTACTGTTTCGCCAATTCCGCCCTCTTGAGTTGGGTGGCGGGGTTCCGGAGTCCACGACGCTGGGGCGGTTCCGCACCCGGCTGGTGGAGCAGGGTCTGGGGGAGCGGCTTTGGGGAGAGGTGAACCGCCAACTGGAAGCCCGGAGGATCATCATGACCGAAGGACGGATCAACATCATTGATGCCACGCCGGTGGAGGCGGCTCAATCGGGTTCGGGCAGGGGCAAGGATGGAATGCCCACTCGTGATGGCGATGGGGGCTGGCGCGTGAAGAAAGACAGTCGGGGGAAGATCAAAGCCACCTACGGCTATTCGGTCCATACGGGGGTGGACGAGGACGGGTTCATCCACCGCCAGAGCGTCACGCCGGGGAATGTTCATGACAGCCAGGAGTGTGAGAGGCTGCTGTTGGGCGATGAGGCGGCGCTCTATGCCGATAGCGCTTACAGTTCCCGGCAAACCCGCCACCGGTTGAAAGGGTTGGGGATTGGGAATCAGGTGCAGCGCCAAGGCTATCGAAACCACCCCCTCAGTGAGAAACAGAAGCGGCGTAAGGCCGAGATTGCCATTATCCGGGCAGGCGTAGAAGGTTGCTTTGCCACTGATAAACGCTGTTATGGCTTGGCCCGGACCCGCTTGCTGGGTTTGGCGAAGAACAGGACCTTCTACGGCTTGGCGGCCATCGCCCACAATATGGGCAAGGGCGCCCGGTTTCCGGGTCTTTACGGCGTTCCAGAGAGGGCTTAGGCAGGATAAGTGCGTCTGACCGGAGGAAAATCAGGCCTGAGGAGTCTGAAAACCGCCCCATCCCAAGGGTCGGCAAGCAACGAGCGTGGCCAATCCTTGCCAAAAGCCGCCAAAAACCCGCCTCTCATGGTCAAGACCTTCAAATCAGCAGGTGGTGAAGGTCCTCCACATTCCTGCTCTTTTCCACAATGGCCTCTCCCGATCTCATCCGTCTCACCTCTCCATGCAACGTGCACCGTTCAGCTAGAGCTTTTGCCTCGACCTCGTGGGAGGACCTGTGAAACCAAATTGCTTACTGGAATGTGACTCGTCGCCCTCATTTCCTCCCTGCTCCAGCTTTGGAATGGCCCCGACCTCTCTTTTTGCAGCTGACTCGAATTCCTGTACACGTCTCTGACACCGCTGACGGCCCCGCGCACCCGCATTCCGGGGCCGTTTCTGCCCAGCCGGTCTTGACCCGTGCGTGAGCGACTAATAAAATGACTCGTAGTGCCTCTGGTTATGACTCACAGTTAGGTGACACGGCATGAACCAACTCACGGTCAGAGGATTCGACGACGAGCTGAGCGCCAGTGTGCGCCGCCTCGCAAAGCGGGAGGGAATCTCCCTGAATCAAGCTGCGCTGAAGCTGCTCCGGAAGGGCGCTGGCCTAACGGACGGTACGGGAGGAGCGGACACTATCGGCTCTTCACTGGATCATCTGATAGGGGCTTGGACTCCGGTAGAAGCGGATGAGATGGACGCCGCGCTGGAGGAGTTCGAGACCATTGACGAGGCGGCCTGGAAATGAGGGTGCTCCTGGACTCCAATGCCTACTCCCTGCTCATGCGTGGGCATGAGCAGGTCGCGGAGCTTGTGCGGATGGCTGAAGAGGTCCTGCTCTCAGCCGTGGTGGTTGGCGAGTTGATGTATGGATTTCGGCGAGGGTCGTACTTCGAGCGAAACGTCGCTGACCTCCGCTCCTTTCTCAACAGCCCCTACGTGTCCTTCGTAGCCGTGGGGCCGGTAACCGCAGACCGCTACTCCAGAATAGCGGTGTCTTTGAGAGCGAAAGGCCGCCCCATTCCGACGAACGACGTCTGGATTGCGGCGCATGTGATGGAGACAGGCGCCGATCTGGTCTCGGCCGACGGGCATTTCGAGCACGTTGACGGGATTGCATGGGTTCGAGTGACGGCGGGTCGAGATCGAAGACAGTGACCCAGTGTGGAGGAGGACAGCATGAAGTATTCGCATCCTCAAATTGAGACACCGCGAGGAGCAGCTTGCCGCGGCGCGGGAGGAGGCCGCCGGCCAGTTGGAGGAGCGAAGGGTGGAACTGCCCGGCACGGAGGAGATCATGGCATACGTCGAGGACTTCCCTGAGTTCCTGCAAGAGGGAACGTTCCTGGAGAGAAAGGCCCTCATCCGCAACTTCGTGAAGGGCATCGAGGTGGTGGGAGACGAGGCCACGCTGACCTGCACCACCCCCATGCCGTCGGACGGCGCAACCGGCGAGGGGGCCTCGGTTCTCGATTTCGTCCAGTCCGGCCCACCATCTTCAAAAAGACAACGCATAGATGCGGGGTGGTTCTCCGGGGCGACGTGTGTTCCACAACCTTCAAATCTCTGCTGGTCCGGAGGGACGTTCTTGGGAGGAAAACCATTGCTCAGTTTTCGGGTCCTGCCGGATGGAAGGAGAGAAGCCAACGACTCGCCAAGCGCTCCATCTACCCAATCCCTGACGTCACAATCGCTGGTTTTAGCGTAGCGGACCAACGACGTCGACAAGAGTCGACAAGAAAGGTAGGGGCAACGTGTGCGTCGCCCCTACCTTTCACCGTTTCAGCAGTTCATCCAGCGACAGCTTCTCAAAAACAAGGTCGGCTTGGCTTCCCTCGTACACGATTCCGACATGCTGATCGTCGACGCGGCTGATGCTGGGGTAGCCCCGCCCACGACCTTCGTCCAACAGGATCTGGTACTTCTCCGGCCAGGTCATCCCGTCGTCGAAGCTGACCTTCAGGGTGTGGTGATGCCGACCGTCGGTTGCGTTCGGATTGGCAAAAAGCAGGAGATGTTTCGACTCACCCTCTTCCTCGTAATCGAAACGATACAGACTTCCGTTGCAGTTCGGTTCGATCAATGCTTTACGGTTGGTTTCATGCGGTTTCCAGGTTCGACCGAGGTCGCGGGTCACGTAGACGGCCCCGGTAGGGATCCTCCTTGTCGTTGCGCATGTTCAGCATGATGGATCCGTCGCTGAGCTCTACCGCCTGGGATTCGTTGCCTCCGCTGAAAGCAGGACTGCTCACCGTCCAGGTGGCCCCATGGTCTCGGCTGTAGGTGATATTGGCAAAGGGGTAGCCGGTCTTGTCACGCCCCTGAGTCGGCATGATGAGGGTGCCGTCCGAAAGAGTCATGCCCTGATTCGGTGCCGGCGCGAAGAGCCACCATTCCGACTTCTTCAGTTTGCGAGTGAGGTTCTTCGGCTCGGTCCAGGTTAGACCATCGTCCTTTGAGCGGACCATCATGAACTGGGCGCTCTTGGCGATTTCATATCCCGGCTCGGAGCCGTCCTCGACCCACTGGTGCTTGCCGGATTTGCCCCACATCCACACCGCGGAGACGAAGATTTCCCCGGTGTTCTGATCGACCAGAATACCGGGGTCGCCGACACCGTTTTCCTCCTGGGGCCGCCCGCCCCATTCCCCCATGTCCATGATCACACGCTGTGGCTCCCAGGTCTGGCCGCCATCCGTGCTGCGGGTCAGCCCGACATCGATATCTTCCTGCAGGTCTCGCGACTTCCGTCTCCGCATGTCGTAGACGCACAGGAGGGTCCCCTTCGGAGTTGTGGCCAGCGCGGGAATGCGATAGGTATGGACTCCGTCGTCCATGTGTTTGCGCAGGGCCACACCAACGCGTTTGCGTAGGTTGGGGGTCTTGTCGTTGGGGGTCACCTTTCCTGCCGACGTCTCAACAGAGGTGCAGACAGCATCGATCCTGTGTCCCAAATCTGCGGTTTGGCGTAACCGGACGGAAAGCCAGAAAATGTTCTTCCCTGGCGAGAATTCCTGATCTCCGCTGAAGACCAGTTCGTCAGTCGGGCTGACAGGGTCGCCGAATGGGTTCTCGGCCTCGAAATCCTCCGTATCACCCGAATAGAACAACTGAAGAGATTCAATGTCGTTCAGCTCGTCTGTGTCGCTCAACCTGAAGGTGAACGATTGGGCGCTGACGCCGGGGGCCTCCGCTTCGACAGTCAGTCGCATCAGAGGGTTATGCTGGTTTCGGATCAGCACCGGGTGCACCCGTTGGGAAGCAGTGATCTCCAATCCACTGGGCGCTGCCCCCCCACATCCAGCGAGAGTCAGTACGAGCGGAAAGGGAGCCGCAAGTCCCATTGAAATCAGGTTGGCCAGTTTTGGGAAGCATCTTCCAGTCTTCATGCCGTCTCCTCCTTCGGCGCTTTCAAAAATTGGTGGGAACTAGACAGATTCTACTCCTATTGCAGACAGGAGCAAACTCGGCTGTGACAAACCGTCGAGAGCTTGTCAGGCGCTTGGGGGGGGGGGACTGGCGAGTGAAAACAAGACGGCGGTCTGTGTGTGGGGTCTATTGACGAATCATAGGCACCTGTTGCTCTGGGGTGGCCGAGGCGATCGAGTGGCCTGTCGCAGGTGGGTGTCAGCGCCTGGGATCTGCAGGTCGGCAGTCGCCGAAGGTCGCCCACCAGGCGGGGGCCGCGAGTTCCGCCATTGCCAAGGCATTACGGGATGGCTAACCCGGTAGTTCTCGTCATACAGGAACATCCCCGGTTTGTCCCCGGCGAGGCTGGAGCCTTGGGCTACGCGATAATGTCGGTTATCGGGCGGCCAAAATCAATGTCGAGCCGCTTCCGGCCGGGCGCCTCCAACCTGCGTGGGTCCGAGACCCGGCAAATGCGGTGCGGTCGCGTGGGCGTCGGTGACGTAGTGACGGTTCTCGGCCGCATGGAGGCCAGCTCATCGGTTGCGCCGTGCACGTGTCCTCGCTTGACGCCTCCGCCCGCCATCCATATCGAGAAGGCATAGGGGTGGTGGTCTCGGCCGCTGGCTCCTTTCGCCCCCCGGAGTTCTCCCAAACTCGGTCGCCCGGACGACCAGCGTCTCATCCAGACGACCGCGCCGCTTGAGGGAACCTCTGAACAATCCGGCTTACGTCGGATTGAAGTGATGGTAAGGGATTTTCGGAGACGTTCCGTCTTCTTCAGGGTGGGTCTGTCGGGCTGTTGCGGCCTGAACCGAGGCTATTCGGGCCTCAAACCGCCTCTGCGGGGACCTATCGTCCCTCTCAACCCTGATTGGGGCGCACGACTCCCCCGTCACACCGCCAGGGAGCGCTCGGCGGTCATCCAGTTGGCCAGTCCCAGCAGCAACGCCAGCCGCTGCCTGTTCCTGGCCAGCCCCCGATAACGGACCTTCGCATAGCCAAAGCGCCGCTTCACATACAGGAACGGATGCTCCACCTTGGCCCGGATCGAGGTCTTCCGCTTCTCCCATAGCGCCTCCGCGCTTCCCCGCCTGATTCTTCCTCGACGACGGTGCCTCGATCAGACTGGCATCCACGATTGTCCCCTCCTGCAGCCGCAACCCCTGCAACTTCAGATGTCGGTTGATCTCCTCAAACAATCCCTCTCCCAACTCATGCTTCTCCAACCGATGGCGGAAGTTCAGGATCGTGGTCTCGTCCGGCAGCGCTTCCGTCAGCCTCAAGCCCACCAACCGTTTCACCGACTCCACCTCCTGGAGCAGGTCCTCCATTCCAGGATCACTCAGGTTGTAGAACAGTTGCACGCAGTGGATCCGCAGCATGGCCGACAACTCACAGGGCCGGCGCCCCCGGCCCGCCTTGGGATAGAAGGGTCGGAGGCGGGCCTCCAACTCTTCCCGGGGAATCAGACCTTCCATCCTCTCCAGAAATCTCTCCCGGCGGGTCTTCCGCTTCTTGTCTTCCTATTCCAGGTCTGCAAATGTTGGCTGCCTCATGACTCTTCTCTCCTCTCTTCGCCCCAGTTTACTTCCCTGAGACCTCTGCACAACTCAGTTCGGCCAAAACTAAACGCTTTATGTAGTAGGCTTCTTACGGATTTCATACTATATATAGTGTTCGATGGTCCGATCCTTGAGTTATGCCGAGGTCTCTTCACAATAGCACCAGGCCACAATCTATAGACTTATTCAGATGTGTCCCTAGAAACGATATCCGATCCCCACTTCGAGAGATCGTGAGGCAGGCGTATCGAAGTAACCAAGAAGGTGCGAGTAACCCCCTCGCAAGACAACACGTGGAGCAAGGTTCATCAACATACCCGCGCGAAAGATTAAGGGTGTGGCCGATACCTTATCCCTGGAATCCACAAATTCTTCAGCGCGAACAAGGGTGCTGCTTCCATCAGGATGCTCTCGTTCCTCAACCGGTCGATACCGTATCAGTTGACGTTGATGCTCCCATCCAAGACCGCCGCCGATGTAAATCGAGAATCGATCCCTTCTCCACAGCCTGACGACGGATGGTAGAATGGACATCAGTCTTTGTGTCGTAACATCTTCATTTTGAATGCCAAGATTTACTCTGTAGAACTCTGAATAAGGATGGTCATCATGGGGACCATGGATCCCCTCATTGACCTCCAGACGACTCGTGACTCCATCGATCATCAATCCCCACTTCGATCCCAGAGGAAACAGACCGCCCACCGCGACCTGTGGGTTCCATTCCCCACCCTTCAACACGTTCGACCTATTCCCGAAATAGTACGCCCCTGTCAGTCCGTAGATCTCTACCGCGGGATCACGCTGCTGCGCACAGAGCGGCTCCCAACTGTATAGTTGCAGTGTTGTCACCGTAAGGATGAAAAAGTATGGACTGGCGTACCGACGCCAGGGGTTAATCGGCTTGGTTGAGTTTCTCATTGGGTTCACTCCTCATCGATCTCCTGCTTCGATGTCGCGATGCCCCGCTTGGCCTTCTTCCGGAAGGCATGCGGGACATCACCGGCCAACCTGAATCGGACCGTGTACACCGCTTGGAAGGCCTCGCCGCCAGGACGGGAGACCACTTCCAGGATAGGGGCGCCCAACCGCTCGAGTAGTTTGACGTCGCGGTGTTTGAGTCTGATCTGAGCCTGATACAGGGCAAAGCGGATCTGGGGTCCTGCACGACGGCCAGAAACTTCTTGTTCAGGTCCCCGTTGCTCAAATCGACCCCTTCGACAGGCATCAGCACATCGCTGACTATATCTATCTAAAATACGGTATGTACTGGACGGGTACAAGATTTTGATCTTGGGACAAATTTGTGAATAGCATAGAATAACCCTGACAAGTTTGTGTCGTTCGACTCGTTCTTTGATGAGAGGTGTCGGATGAGATCACCCAAGAACAGTGTCCTGTTTTCAAGTCTACTGGTTACAGCCTCAGTCCTCTTGGCGAGCGGGCCGGCCCTGGGCGCAACCCAGGTCTTGGAGGCGATGAAGGAAGAGCTCCAACGCTCGGTCGAGATACTCTCGAAACAGCCGGTCCCGGTCTACTATCTCAGCTATGAAATCACCGAAAATGACCGTTTCTCTGTAGGAGCGTCGTTTGGAGGCCTCTCGGGAAGTTCCGAGGGCCAGCGCCGTTTGCTCGACATCGATCTCCGGGTTGGAAACTACGACCTGGATAATACCCATCCCATCCGGGGACCCTTTGGTTCCGATTTTCGATTTTCTTCGTTCGGGGTAACCATCCCGGTGGATGATGCCCAGGCTCTTCGGAGCATCCTCTGGCACCAGACGGACAAGAAATACAAGGAAGCGATTGAGCAGCTGACAAAGGTCAAGGCCAATGTCCAGGTCAAGGTCCAAGAGGAAGATCAAGCGGGAGATTTCACGGCCGAGCAGCCCGAGAAGTCGATCGAAGACTCTGTTTCGCTGACGGTCGACCGAGCCCTGTGGGAAGAGAAGCTCCAAAAATACACGGCTCCTTTTTCCCAATCGGGTCACATCTATTCAGCGGGCGCGAGGCTTTCGGCTAACGCCGAGACTCGCTGGTACGTGAATAGCGAAGGGGCTGAGATCCGGACATCCCAAGCGTATTATCGCCTGATGATTTCCGCTTTTACCAAAGCCGAGGATGGGATGGAGTTGCCGCGCTACGAGTCGTTTTTCTCTTTCACACCCGACGGACTTCCCGGCGATAGCGTGATCATGAAGACAGTGGAGAAGATGATTCACGATCTTGAAGTTCTGAGAGTCGCCCCGATTGTCGATCCATACGCCGGCCCCGCCATCCTTTCCGGTCGGGCCAGCGCTGTGTTCTTCCACGAGATTCTTGGCCACCGCGTGGAAGGACAACGGCAAAAGAAGGAGGAAGACGCCCAGACTTTCAAGAAGATGGTGAATCAGAAGGTGCTGCCGGAGACCTTCTCGGTCGTTTTCGACCCTACGGTCCGACGTATTGAGTCGATGGATCTGGTCGGCGCTTACCGCTACGACAACCAGGGGGTGAAAGCCCAGAGAGTGCCGGTCATCGAAAAGGGTGTCTTGAAGAACTTCCTCATGTCACGGACGCCGATCGAGGGGTTTTCCCGCTCGAATGGCCACGGTCGCAAGCAAGCGGGCTTGACGCCGGTGGCGCGCCAGTCGAACTTGTTCGTCGAGGTCAGCGAAACCCACTCCCGTGAAGAGCTCAAGGCCATGTTGATCGATCGGGTGAAGAAGGATGACAAACCCTTCGGACTCTACTTCGAAGACATCCAGGGCGGGTTCACGTATACGGGGAGGTCCATCCCGAATGCCTTCAATGTGATGCCCGTCATGGTGTATCGGATCTATGCCGATGGGCGCGAGGAGTTGGTCCGAGGCGTGGACCTCATCGGCACCCCACTGACGACGTTCAGCAAGATCACTGCCGCGGACGATCAAATCGAGGCCTTTAACGGCGTCTGTGGGGCCGAGTCCGGGGGCGTGCCCGTGGCGGGTGCCTCACCAGCGGTATTGGTCTCACAGATCGAGGTTCAGAAGAAGATAAAATCCCAGGAACGGCCTCCCATTCTCCCCCCTCCCTGGGAATTGCCATAGCTTTGCGAGCCGGCATCCGAGGAGATATCTCATGAAACGTGGCTACGTCGGTATCCTCTCATTCTCCATCTGCATTTTGATGACGGGTTCCTTGCTTCAAGCGCAAGAGAACATCCTCATGAAGGCCTTGCTCGACGAGATGGCGCGAACCATGGAGAAGCTTCAGCTCGAAGATATGGAAAAACCCTATTTCGTCGCCTACTGGGTCCAGGAGACGAAGGGCATGGGGATTACGGCCAGTCTGGGGGGAGTGCTCAGTCGTGGAGAAGGTTCTTCCAGCCGTTTTCTGTCCGTTGAGTTGAGGGTAGGAGATCACAGTCTCGACAACACCAACTTCTTATCCCGATCCCGAGGAGGGTTCAGGTCATTTTCGATGCGCAGCCTGCCGCTTGAAGACAATTACAAGGAACTGAGACGAAAGATCTGGCTGGCAACCGACGGCGTCTACAAGCAGGCTCTCGATCAGCTCGCCAAGAAGCGTGCGGTTCTTCAAAACAAGACACGCGTCGAGGAGGTTCCCGACTTTAGCGTGGAAGAATCGTATCAGTTCACGGATGATCGACCCGCTGCAGAGTTGGCAGACCTGATGCAGGTGGAGGCCTTGGTAAGAGATCTCTCAGCCACCTTCAAAGGGATGCCGCACATCTTCGTCTCCAAAGTTCAGGCCAGCCTGCAGCGCGGGACGACCTACTTCGTGAACAGTGAAGGATCCTCGTATACCCGGCGTTCGCCTTCTATCTCGATTCGTGCTCTGGCGAGCACACAAGCAGCCGATGGGACAGAATTGGAGGACTTCGTCGTTACTTATGGTCGTCTATGGAAAAACCTGCCAGGCCAGACGGAACTGGAGGGGCGGATCCGGGGCATGGCTGAACGCCTGGGTCAGCTCCGCGAAGCAGAGTTTGTCGATCGCTACAATGGGCCGGTGCTCTTCGAAGGACAGGCTGCGGCAGAGCTCGTGAGCCAGATTCTGGCGCCCAGGCTTCTCGCCGTAAGGGTTCCCATCGCGGAGGGACCTATGTTCGGCGGCTTCACCGACAAGGCCAGAAATCCATTCCTGGACAAGTTGGGCGCCAGGGTCCTGCCGAGGTTCCTCAGTGTCGTTGATGATCCGACCGTCGAGATGCATGGTCAGGTTTCTCTCCTGGGTGGATATAAAGTGGACGATGATGGGGTGCGTGCCCGAGAAACCAGAGTGGTGCAGCGGGGGGTCCTGAAGACCTTGCTTGCGACCCGCAATCCGGTTGCAGGCGTGCCGAAAAGTACCGGAAATCGAAGGAGCGCGGGTCCGGCCCCCTCCAATCTCTTTGTTGTCCCCCAGGAAGGGATGGACCAGGACGAAATCAGGAAGGAACTGCTCAGCTTGGTGCAGGAACGGGAACTGGATTATGGAATCATCGTGCGTCGCATCGGGAACCCTCTATTGAAACTGCTCGGCCGGCGCGGATTTCCATTCATGATGCCGGGAGAAAGTGGTAGGCCGAACGTTGAAGCCGCCACCCTCGCCTACAAAGTATTCCCGGATGGGCGGGAAGAGTTGATTCGCAAGGCTGTTTTGTCGGGGATCAGCGAGTCCAGCTTCAAGGAAATCGTGGCCGCGTCGGAAACATGGGTCCCTTACCATACGGCCTTTCAGCTTCAACGGGAGTTACCTTTTTCGTTCCGTTCGTCCGGCTTTGCAGGCTCTCCTCCAGTGGTATCACTTGTGGTGCCGTCTCTTCTGTTCGAAGATGTCACGCTGAAAAGGCCATCCGGGAATATCCCCCGTCCCCCTGTGATTGCTCACCCTTTGATTGATCCGTAGCTCCTGGATGGGAGGATCAAGAAGGTTGCAGCAGCGCCCTCAGCCACGGCCTGTGCCGGGAGCGCCCACATGAGATCAACGCTGTAGCCAAGATATTCGTTGCACCCAAAGCTGGCAGTAGTAGAAGCCAAGCCCCCCTGAACCGGACACTTCGCCTGCTACTGACAGGGGTAGGGGACGAATCCTTGATTCCTTTAGCCGTTAGCCGTTTTCTGTCATGTGATTTCCTGGTCTGTTTTGGCATGGCCGTTGCGGTTCTACGGAGGCTGCCCCCGCCGCCCCGGGCGACATTGGCTGGCTGAGCAGCTCGGCGCGATCCCGCACAGCGAATCAACCGTCTCAATTCAAGGAGTACAGTCAACCAAGGGCAAATGGCAACTTTGAGGAGTTTAAGGAGGACAGAGTCAATGGAAATGAACACCGAGAGGGAAGGTGGAACCTTGATCGCAAAGGCGAAGGGCCGCGTCGACGGCGCTAATGCCCGTGAATTCCAGGATGCTTTGGAAGCTGCAACCGACGCAAGCGATTGTGCCGTGATCTTGGATCTCCAGCAACTCTCCTACATCAGCAGCGCGGGTCTTCGGGTCATTCTGCTGACCGCCAAGGCGCTCCGAAGACAGGGTGCGAAATTTGCAGTCTGCTCACTCTCGGACCCGATCCGCGAGGTCTTTGCCATCAGTGGCTTCGACAAGATCATCCCGCTCTATGCTTCTCTGACCGAGGCAATCGCCGCACTCGAAGATTGATGGAACCAATATCTTTCACAGACGTCCAAAACCGGAGCCGCTTCACGTGAGCCACATGTCGGGCTTGACGTGGAAGCGCCGGGGAATGAAAGTAATGCGACAGCCATTCAAGATCCTCGTGGTCGACGACGAGCCGGATCTCGAGCCACTCATGCTGCAGCGTATGCGGCGCAACATTCGAGCCGGGCGCTATAAATTCGTCTTCGCCCGGAATGGGGTGGAGGCTCTCGAGCGGCTGAGCCAGGACGAGGACATCGATATGGTGCTCTCGGACATCAACATGCCTCAGATGGACGGCCTCACGCTGCTCGAGCAGATACCCAAGGTCGACCCCAACATCCGTTCCGTGATCATTTCGGCTTACGGCGACATGAAGAACATCCGCACGGCGATGAATCGAGGCGCATTCGACTTCGTCACCAAGCCGATCGACTTCGAGGACCTGCGGGTTACTATCGACCGGACGCTGCGCCACCTCACCGAGTGGCGCGAGGCGCTCTCATCCCGTGACAGGTTGATTGCGCTGCAGAATGAACTCGACGTCGCCAGCAAAATGCAGCGATCCATTCTTCCCACCCGGTTTCCCAAGGGCCCCAACTACCAGGCTTTCGCCAACATGGAGCCCGCACGTAACGTAGGAGGCGATTTCTTCGATGTTTTGCGTCTGGAGAACGGTCGGATCGGTTTCGCCATCGCAGATGTCTCTGACAAGGGTGTGCCCGCCGCTCTCTTTATGATGTCCAGCCGCACCCTGCTGAAGGGCGCGGCCATCGGCATCGGCGGCCGTGATCCTGGTGAGGTGTTGCGCGAAGTCAACCACCTGCTCTGCGAGGACAACGAGGCTTCGATGTTCGTTACCGTCCTGTATGCAGTGTACGATCCGGCGAACGGAGAACTTACCTATGCCAATGGTGGGCATAACCCTCCCCTGGTCGTCCACGCCGACGGAAGCTCCACTCTGCTTCCCCTGACTGGTGGGATTGCCCTCGGGATGATGCCCGATATCCCATACCTGCAGAACACCATAACCCTCTCACTTGGCGAAACCCTTGTTCTCTACACGGACGGTGTTACCGAGGCTATGAATGGCAAAGGTGAACAGTTTGGAATTGAGCGTCTGCGTGGGATCTTTGCAGCAGCGGCCCTGAAGGACTCCCGGGAAGCCAACCAGGCCGTTTTCGAGACCGTAAGAAACTTCGTGGGCGACACACCGCAGTCCGATGATATTACCTGCCTGACGTTTTGTCGTAGCGAGACCGACCATTGAGCGCCAAGCTGTCTCTGAAGATCAAACCCAGACTTGAGGAGCTGAAGCGCATCTCCGCTGCCATAGAAGACTTTGGCGGGGAAGAGAACTGGTCTCCCGCCCTCGTCTTCCGGGTGAATTTGGTGCTTGAGGAGTTGGGACTCAACATCATGAGCTACGGACACGATGATCATCTCCACGAGATCGAAATCACATTGACCTCGGAAGCAGATGTTTTCACCATTGAGGTCGCAGACGACGGTCGGCCTTTCGATCCGTTGAATGATGCTCCCCGGCCCAATCTGGAAGCGGCTCTCGAAGATCGGGCCGTGGGGGGGCTCGGCCTTCACTTGGTGCGTACGTTGATGGATGAGATGCACTATCGGCGGGAGCGGGGCAAAAATCATCTGACCCTGATCAAAGGGAGAGTTGAATGAAGCGGACGTCCCGTCTGCAGGTCCGTCTGCCGTGCCGGTGCAGGCAGGGGGCTCTGCTGTTCCTGACGGGCGCCTTGTTCTCGGCGGCTACGGTGGTCCGTGCCCAGGAACCCGGCATCTCCGACCGGCGCGTCCTCTTCGGCCAGTCCGCTGCCTTCAGCGGTCCTGCCCGGGAGCTCGGCAGAAACATGCGGCTCGGGATCGAGGCAGCCTTCCAAGAGGTGAATCGGAGCGACGGTGTCCACGGCCGGCGGTTGGAACTCGTGTCCCTCGACGACGCCTACGAGCCGGAAGCTGCCATCGCCAATACCCTCCGTCTGATCGAGGAAAAGGGAGTCTTCGCGCTGATCGGCGCCGTCGGTACGCCGACGTCCCGCTCTGCCACTCCCATCGCCGCAGAGGCGGGCGTTCCCTACATCGCCCCGTTCACCGGCGCGGCCTTCCTGCGCGAGGCAAAGTGGAGCAACGTGATCAACCTGCGAGCCTCCTACAACCAGGAGACCGAGGAAATGGTGGCTCGCTTGACCAGAGACAGGGGCATCCGGCGTATCGCTGTGATGTACCAGGATGATTCCTTCGGTCGCGCCGGCTATCGGGGAGTGCGGCGCGCACTCGACCGGCGCAACATGGAGCCGGTGGCAATCGGGTTGTATCCGCGCAATACGAAGGCCGTGAAGACGGCTCTGCTCGACCTGCGCCGGGGAACCCCGGAAGCGGTGATTCTGGTCGGAGCCTACGAGCCGCTCGCCACACTGATTGCCTGGGCGCGGCATACGGGGCTGAACTCCGTTTTCATGACCATCTCTTTCGTCGGCAGCAACGCATTGGCGAAGAAACTCGGCCCCGCCGGCGCCGGAGTCTTCGTCACTCAGGTGGTACCCTTTCCAACAGACAATTCCCTCCCCGTCGCCACCGCCTACCGCCGCGCCCTGTCGGCCTACGCCTCCGATGCCGTTCCCGGCTTTGTCTCCCTCGAAGGCTATCTGGCCGGCCGCCTGGCCATCGCCGGTCTCAAAAGCTGTGGCCCAGAGGTCAACCGAACCTGCTTTCTTGACAGTGTGCGCCGCGCCGGTACCATCGACCTGGGTGGGTTCAAACTCCGTTACGGCGAAGGCGATAACCAGGGCTCGGACGCAGTCTTTCTGACCGTGATCGGCCGCGACGGTCGTTATCACCCCATTGACACACTTCGGGACATGGAGCCGTGACCAACCGGCTGAACCGCCTGTTCGAAGATTGCTTCCACACCGCTGCGCGGTTCTATCCCAAGATCCGAGGGGCTGTCATCAGGACAAGCAAGCTCCCTCTGTCAGCCACCACTCTCGTGCGGTTCTATCCCAAGGCCTGGAGGGCCGCCATCGGCCTGTCGAACCGCCTGCTTGAAAGTCGCTTCCGCATTTCTACTCAACTTTACCTCGGGATCGGGGGAGCCGTCGCCCTCACCATAGCCGCGAGTCTGGTGGGCTGGTTTTCGTTCAATCGCGTGGGCGACGTTCAGAATCGTGTCAATGAGGGCAGTGTGCCTGAGATGGCGGCTGCTTTCGGGGTGGTGCAATATAGCGGTACACTGGTGGCTGCCGCTCCGCGCCTGACCACCGCCGAGACGCCCGAAGATTTTAGCCAGGTCACCTCCAGCATCGCTGAGGCGCACGAAGCCCTCGAAGGACAGTTGGCCGTTTTAGAGCAGAGGGACGCGGGAGACGAGCGCTTCGAGCGCATCCGTGCCCATGCCGACACGCTGATTTCCAATATCCGGGCCATTCAAGGCGAGATGTCTGAGTTCTTTGAGTTGACCGAGAGCAGCGCAGCCTTGCGAACGGAACTTGGGGAATTGCGCAGCCGCTTGGACGGCATCGTCATTCCGGCCATGGACGACCAACTCTTCTACACGATGACAGGCTACCGCAACCTTGGCCAACCTCCGGCGCCTCGTTGGAAACATTTCTCGGAGGATGAGTTTGGTCGCTACCGCCATTTGGCCAATCTGCAGGCAGACTCCAACATCGCAATGCAGCTTCTGGCAAGCGCTTTCAGTCTCCCGAACGCCTCTTTGATTGAACCGCTGGGGGAACGTTTCGAGGCCGCCGCCGGCCGCATCGAGCGGAGTTTGTCGGCACTTGAAGAATCCCCGTTGCATGACGAAATCTCCCCCATCTTTGCCCGGCTGTTCAAATTGGGAATCGCGGAGCGGAGCGGCTTCGATCTGCTTGCCCGGAAACTCAGGCTTGCCGAGCGGCAGCGGGACCTGCTCGCGCGCAATCGCGGCATCGCCATCGACCTCGGCACCGAGGTCGATGGCCTGGTGAACACGTCCCGTGCCAGCGCGCAGGAAGCTGCTCTCGCTTCCACGCAGGCCATCCTGACGGGGCGTACCCTCCTGCTGGGCATCAGCACGATTAGCATCAGCGGTGCTTTGCTTATTGCCTGGCTCTTTGTCGGACGGGTATTGTTGCGCCGTCTGAAACGGTTGTCGGATCGGATGCGCCGAATGGCCGGCGGCGAACTGGAGGCCAAGGTCGAGATCAGCGGACGCGATGAGGTCGCAGACATGGCCGCAGCCCTTGAGGTCTTCCGCCGCCACGCCCTGGAGGTCCAGCGTCTGAACTTGGTGGAGAAGCTGGCGGAAGAGCTGCAGGGAAAGAATGCTCAACTGGAAAGCGCGCTGGCCGACCTGCGCCGGGCGCAAGACCAGATCGTCATGCGTGAGAAACTGGCGGCGCTCGGTGAGCTCACTGCGGGCGTGGCCCATGAGATCAAGAACCCGCTGAACTTCGTCAAGAACTTCTCCGAGGTCTCGGAGGAACTTCTGGAGGAACTTCGGGAAACCCTCAGCGAAGACGGCGAGAAGTTGAACGAAGACCAGCAAGCACTCGTCCAGGAGATCACCCAAGACCTCACCGACAACCTTGAGCGCATCCGGTTACACGGCGAACGCGCCAACCGGATCGTTCACAGCATGCTCATGATGGGTCGGGGCTCGGGCGAGCAGCAGCCCACAGACATCAACAGCCTGCTCGATGAATACGCCCGGCTCGCCTACCACAGTGCGCGGGCGACCGATCCGGATTTCCATCTCGACCTGAAGCGGGATTTCGACCCGGAGGTGGGTGATCTCAATGTTGTTCCGCAGGATATGGGCCGCGTCTTCCTGAATATGGTGAGCAACGCCTGTGATACAACCGACGAAAAACGGCGCAACGCCCTGCCTGCGCTGAACTCGGCTCGGCGGGGAGGCGAGGAAGCAAAGAGAGATGCCGATCCCTATATCCCGACGCTGTGGCTCGCCACTCGGCGCAGAGAGAGCCGAGTCGAGATTCGCATCAGGGACAATGGAAAAGGGATCCCAGCCGACGTTATCGAAAAGATATTCAACCCCTTCTTCACAACTAAGCCCACCGACCAAGGCACCGGGCTCGGTCTTGCACTGTCCAACGATATCGTGCGCGAGCATGGAGGAACCATCCGGGTCAAATCTGAACCCGGCGAGTTCACCGAGATGGTTATCGAGCTGCCCGCGGCAGCGGCTCCACCCAATGATGTGCGCGAGGTGTGACGCCAGCCCGATTGCGCAGAGGAGGGGCTGGCGATGAACGGATTGAGATTTTTTTGCGATCACGCAGAACGTCTCGGCAATCTCCAGCTACCTGATGAGGACCTCGATAGCGAAAGGTGGTCGAAGCTGCCGACGGAATGGCTGGATAAACATTTTAAGGACACCCAGACGCCCCGGCATTATTGCGAACGGCATCATCTGGACGATGTTCCCAATTTGGTAGAGTTCTACGAGGCTCGGCAGGAACGGTTGCAAAAGCGCATGGGTGAATTGGTGGACAAGGCATGGTGGAGGTAGATATGCTTCGTGAACATGACCGAATCGTGCTCACAACTGACATACCGAGCAGGCCCTAAAGGCTGGCGACGTAGGCGCCATCGTACACATTTACCCCCAGCGAGATGACTACGAAGTAGAGTTTTTGTCATTGGAGGGCATCACGGTGGCCATTGCCACTGTTCTGCCGGCCCAAGCCCGTCCGGTAACCAATCTGACATGACCCACGCCCGCCGCGCTACGGCCATGACCTGAATGAGTTGATCAACAGAGTTGCCGAGGGTTACGCCGCGCTCGGTCGGCTGGGAGGAAGGTATGGAACGCATTGTTGATCCAGAATACCGTTCCGCTCTTTTCTCTAATTGAAAAACAGAGGTGCGAATTGAAGAAACCGCTTTCGGGAGGAGCCGCTGATCCGGGCGCGAAAACCCCAGGTTTTTTATGATAACATCACCTCCTAAAATCATTTGCAAGCCGAACGGCCTTTGGCCGTTGAGTTGTTACCGTGGACTTCGACGCCTACAACCTGGATAACGACATCTACGACGAGATGTTCCTGCCGGACAGCAGGCCTCGAGAACATTGTCGGCTGGTCTACGAGGCGCTGAGCCGACTCTCCGCCGAGGAGCTGGGCAGTATTCAAGAACGGGTGACGCGCTCCTTCTCGAACGAGGGCATCACCTTTACCGTTTACGGCGACGAAGAGGCCGACGAGCGGATCATTCCCATCGACTGCCTGCCTCGGGTGCTCTCCGGCGCCGACTGGCGACAGATCGAGACCGGCCTGACCCAGCGCCTCAAAGCCCTGAACTGCTTCCTGGAAGATGTCTACGGCGAGGCCCGCATCATTGATGACGGCGTGATTCCGGTGGACGTGGTGCGGGGCTGCCCCCAATACCGCATCGAGATGCGCGGTGTCTCCGTGCCCCACGGGACCTGGGTCGCCATCTGCGGCACCGACCTGGTGCGCACCAACGACGGCTTCCGGGTACTCGAGGACAACCTGCGAGTCCCTTCTGGCGTATCCTATATGCTCGCAAACCGAAAGGTGGTCAAGGCGAGCCTGCGCCGCCTCTATCGAAGCTCTCGCGTGCAGGAGGTGGAACACTACGGGCGGGTACTGCTGGCCACCCTGCGTGACTTGGCGCCGAGCGGGCGGTCCGCCCCTTGCATCGCACTGCTGACCCCTGGAGTTTACAATTCCGCTTTCTACGAGCACGTGTTCCTGGCTCATGAGATCGGCGCGGAGCTCGTGGAGGGCCGAGACCTCCTGGTCAACGGCGGCTTCGTCTACATGCGCACCACCACGGGGCCCTGCGTCGCGTCGACGTGATCTACCGGCGGGTGGACGACGACTTCCTTGATCCGCTGGTGTTCCGTCCGGATTCTCTGCTCGGGGTGCCCGGACTGCTGCACGCCTACAAGCTCGGAAACGTGGCCCTCGTGAACTCGCCCGGAACGGGAGTCGCGGACGACAAGAGCGTCTATGCCTATGTGCCGGATATGATCCGCTATTATCTGAGCGAGGAGCCTCTCCTGGCCAATGTCGAAACCCGACTCTGCCGCCGTCCCGAAGATCTCGAGTACACGCTCGACAACCTTCAGGACCTGGTGGTCAAGCGCGTGGGCGAATCCGGGGGATATGGGATGCTGATCGGCCCCCACTCGACGCCCGAGGAACGTGAGGAGTACGCCACGGGGGTCCGCGCCAACCCGGCCGACTTCATCTCGCAGCCGGTGCTGGCTCTCTCCTGCTCGCCCTGCCTGATCGACGGCCGCTTCGAGCCACGTCACGTGGACCTGCGCCCGTTCGTGCTTCACGGCCGAGAGACCCGCATCGTGCCTGGGGCATTCTGCCGCGTTGCCCTGCGCCGGGGCAGCTTGGTGGTAAACTCCAGCCAAGGCGGAGGCGGCAAAGACCTTTGGGTGCTAGGAGATTGAACTGAATGTCTTCACGAGGTGGCCAGAACCTCTGCTGCCTGTCTCACCAGAGTCAACCCCTTCCTACCTGTGCCGGTGGTCTGCCTGAGCGAGGCTTGCAGTCGGGCACGGCAGGAGGGTCGCTGGTCCGGCAGCTATTTGGGGTGGAGTCTCCCCTGACTTCTGGAGGATGAGTCGATTGAAACGACGGTCTCACCTTTGGTGGAGAATAGTTATGAGAACACTCATGAATATCTTTCTGCATCGCCGCCGCGGCGCCGCCCTGGCGGGAAAGGCGCTCGCCGTGCTCGGCTTCTTGGCGTGCGGCGCGACCGCTGCACACGCGGCGGTTGACGAGGAGACACTGTTCGTCTTCAACACCTTTTCGTTCCTCATCTGGGGAGCGCTGGTGATGTGGATGTGCGCGGGATTCACCATGCTCGAAGCCGGTTCGGTGCGCACCAAGAACGCCTCCATGATCTGCCTGAAGAACATCGGCCTCTACTCCATCGCCGGGCTGGCCTACTACTTCATCGGCTACAGCCTCATGTACGTCGACGTGGGGAGCATGATCGGCTCGTTCAAGTTGTTCTACGGACCGTCGGTCCATGACCTCGCCCTGGTGGCGGGACAGGAGAACGCCAAGGCCTCCGTGATCGCGAACGGCTATTCCACCATGTCGGACTGGTTCTTCCAGATGGTCTTTGTGGCAACTGCCGCTTCCATCGTGTCCGGCACGCTGGCCGAACGGGTCAAGATGTGGTCGTTCTTTCTCTTCACGTTGGTGCTGACTGCGCTCATCTACCCCATCGTGGGCGCTTGGACTTGGGGCGGCGGGTGGTTGCATGCGATGGGGTTCAAAGACTTCGCCGGCTCGACCATCGTCCACGGTACCGGCGGTTGGGCCGCGCTCGCTGGCGCGCTGGTCGTCGGACCCCGACTCGGCAAATTCCGCCGCGACGGTACGGTCAAGCCCACGCCGCCCTCCAACGTCCTGGTGGTGACTTTGGGTGTCTTCATCCTGTGGTTCGGCTGGTTCGGCTTCAACGGCGGATCACAACTGGCGCTGGGGAGCGCGGCTGACGCGGTGGCCATGAGCCATGTGTTGGTCAACACCAACTTGGCGGCGGCGGCCGGCGTCATCACCGCCCTCGTCTTCTCCCGGCCCATCCTCGGGCGCATGGATCTGTTCGCCGGCTTGAACGGCGCCATTGCGGGACTGGTGTCCATTACTGCCGGTCCTAACATCGTCGACCACTATTGGGCGGTCATCATCGGCGCCGTCGGCGCCATCCTGTGCACCGCCGGGATCCGGTTCCTGGAGAAGATCAAGCTGGACGACGTCGTTGGGGCGGTGCCCGCCCACCTGTTCGCCGGCGTCTGGGGAACCCTGGCGGTTTGTATTGCCGGCGACGGCAGCTTCGGCGTGCAGCTACTCGGCGTGGTGGCGATTGGAGTTTTTGTGTTCGGAACCTCGTGGCTGCTGTGGCGCTTGCTGGCCATGACGCTGCGCGTCCGGGTGTCGCCCCAAGTCGAACGACTGGGTCAGGATGTCGGAGAGTTGGGGATCGAAGCCTACCCTGAATTCGTGCTCATGCCGGAGGAAGACGACGAGCACTGAGGTGTGCCGGCGCCGGCCATCTTGTCTGGGGCGTTTTGCTGCGTCTCCCTGCGTCGGGGAGCTTGGTGGTGAGTGCCAGCCAGGACGGGGCGGCAAAGACCTTATTGAGTGCTGAGAGAGTGAACCAATGCTTTCGCGCAGCGCACAGGGCATCTATTGGATGGCCCGTTACCTCGAGCGGGCAGAGCACCTCTGCCGCCTGCTGCGGTTGCAGACGGAAGCTCTGGTGGATCGTCCGATCCGAGAGATTTATTTCGGCTGGAGTCGCATCTACAACAGCATGAACCGACAGCCTCCCGGAGGCAGTCTCGAATGGCTCGGCAGCGATGACTACGCCCTGGCCGATTCCTATACACTCGCCGACGATCTCACGTTCGAGCACTCGAACCCGGATTCAGTATGGAGTTGCTTCGCACTCGGTCGTGAGAACGCCCGCCAAATGCGCCAGTGCATCAGCGCTGAAATGTGGACCTGCCTGAACCTGGCATACCTGCGGATCCAGAAGCTGAGCATCCAGGACATCTGGACAACCTCCCCGGAGAGTTTCTACGCGGAAACGGCATCGGAGATCGACACCTTTGCGGGCGTGGCCGCGGCCACCATGTACCGCGACGAAGGCTGGCGCTTCATGCAGTTCGGACGTTTCATCGAGCGCGCCCAACTCTCGGCTGCCCTGCTTCTGGCTCAACTCACCATCGACAAACTGAGCAAAGAGTACTCCGATGCGGACTGGACAAGCCTGTTGCGCGTTTATCATGCTTTCGAGGCCTACAACCGCAGCTACAGTGTCGAAGTCCAACCGAGTCAAGTGTTGGACCTGCTCGCCACGGATCCTCTACTGCCCGACTCGCTCTGCCGGTCGCTCGACATGGCGGCGGCGGAGCTTGCCGCTATCGCTCCCGGCCCCAATGCACATTCCAGCGGTGCGACTCAAAGACTGGCCGGCCGTCTGGGTGCTCTGATCCATTACGAATGGCCGGATCGAGGAGATCGCGAGGACCTGCTGCGACAGGTGAGCGAGTACTGCAGGAAGCTCCACCATCTCGTGACCACTACTTATTTCGATTACCCCATTGAAGACTTACCGGTACGCTGACCCCACGGTCGGTTCAGCGCGCTATAAAATCGAACACGTCTCCCGCTACCTCTACGCTTCGGTAGCACGGCACTGCGTAATGTCACTCTGCCTGAAGCCGCGCGACGACCGAGGCCAGCGACTCTTGTACTTCGAAGTCGCGACAGATCCCCCGGCCTTCCTGAACGGCGAGACGGATTGTTTCGGCAACACAAAGCATGTCCTCAACATCCACCGGGAGCACAAAGCACTGGAGATCACCACTTGCTCCACGGTCGAAACGGCGCCCGCGGCTTCACTTCCCGATTCCCTGGGCGCCGGCGCCTGGGAAGAGATTCGCTCGTGGCGAAAATCTTTTACTCATTGGGACTTCACGCACGCGAGTGTGTTGGCCCGACCCTCAGCGGCCCTGGCTGCGTTTGTCGATCGGCACGGTCTCGAACCCGGGGACGATCCTCTCGAAGCCTTGTTGCGACTTGCGGACACGCTCTACCGCAACTTCCAGTACGTTCCGGGGAGCACCTCGGCGGTCTCCCCCATCGAGCATATCCTGGAATCCGGCCGGGGAGTCTGTCAGGACTACGCCCATGTCATGATTTCTATTGCGCGTTCTTGGGGCGTGCCCGCCCGCTACGTCTCAGGCTACCTGCACGTCACCGGCTTGGCTGGCGAGCAGGCGCCGGAAACGGCCACCCACGCCTGGGTCGAATGCCGGCTGCCAGAACTCGGCTGGGTTGGATTCGATCCCACCAACCGGAGTCTCGCCGACGAGCGGCACGTGCGCGTCGCGGTGGGGCGCGACTACCAGGACGTGTCTCCGACCCGTGGTGTTCTCCAGGGGGGCGGGGAAACACGGCTTGAGGTCGATGTCCGAGTGGCCCCGGGAGCGGGCGGCTAGCAACCAGTTCAATCCGGACGGAAGGATAGGCATGTTGAAGCCTGAGATGAGCCCGGTCGTATCCATTTTTAAACCTTCACCAAGGAGCAATTCCAAGTTTGGGATTGAGGGAGACCCCGTGGCCCTGTTCCGGATGTATTCCACAACCGATTTGGATTTGGCCAAGACAGGCTAACTCATAAATGAGTTTCGATGGATGGAGTTTTGGCGAAGGATGGGATCGAATGTATCAGCCTCAGAGCAGGAGTCCCACAAGAGCACCGGTCACGCAGGTTGCCAGGGTTCCGGCCGCAATTGACCGCAGACCCAGGCCCACGACCTCGCCCCTCCGTTCGGGAGCCATGGTCCCCAGACCTCCGATCATGATTCCCAGACTACCGGGGTTGGCGAATCCACACATGGCGTAGGTCATGATCACCAGACTTCTTGGGGACAGGGCATCCTCGGAGATCTTGCTCAGGTGGATATAAGCCACAAATTCATTGATGGCAGTCTTTGTGCCCATCAGCTCTCCAGCAGTCAAAGACTGACTCCAGGGGATCCCCATGAGCCAGACAAGCGGCGCACTGAGAACTCCCAGGAATCCTTGGAGAGTCGGTGGACCGGAACCCACCGATGGTAGAAGCCCGAGCATCAGATTCACCAGGTGTATGAGTGCGATCATCACCAGCAACATGGCCACAATGTTGATCAGGAGTTGAACGCCCCAAAGGGTTCCCTTGGTGATGGCGTCCATGGAACTGCTGATTGGTTCGGGTTCAACCAACTCTCCCGACGTTCGCGGGGCAGTCTCCGGGATCATGATCTTCGAGATGACCACGGCCGCCACCGCATTCAAAAGCGAGGCCGTCAGGATGTGCCCGATGACGTTGGGGATGATATCCGACAGAAGGGTGGCGTAAAGAACCATCACCGTACCGGCGATGGTAGCCATCCCGCTGGTCATCACCGTGAACAGCTCGCTCCGGGTCATGTTTCCCAGGTAGGGTCGGATGAAGAGGGGAGCCTCCACCATCCCCAGGAAGATGTTGGCTGAAACACCCAATCCCTCGGCTCCTCCCAGCCTCAACGTCTTTTCCAGCACCCGCGAGAAAGACTTTACCACCACGGGCAGTACCCTCCAGTAGAAGAGCAGCGAAGAAAGGGCGCTGACCAGTAGCATCAGCGGAAGGGCGCGAAATGCTAGAATGAAGCTGTAGGAAGGAATCTTTTCTTCAAAAGGTGGGGGGCCGCCGCCCAGGTAGCCGAAGACAAAAGCCGTTCCGGCTTGGGCTGATTCCTCCAGTGACAGGATCACCCGGTTGAAGGCCAGGAAGATTTCGCCTGAGGCCGGTATCTTTAAGAGTAGAACTCCCAGAGCGAACTGCAAAGCCACACCAAACGCCACCAACCGGACCGGCACCCTTCTGCGATGCTCGCTCATTGCCCAGGCCAGCGCCAAGAAGACGGCGAACCCCACTAGACTTTGTAGCCGCATTAATAATGCCTATCGAATCACTAATTTTAGCCGTTCGTGACTGCCTCGGACCCGCAAAACAGTTCGCCAGTTTATCAATGATCAAAGCCGCGGTCGAGGAGTTCAGACCGGAGTCGATCGAAGACATGGCCGCTGCCAGAATGACGGCACGCAATTGGGTCGCTCAGGTCACATTTCGTGAATCCCTTATGTCGGGGGTGAATCATCTCAATGGAGCCAATTCTTTTCATCTTTGAAAGATTCTAATAATCGCGAGGGCCTCATCCACGATTCTTTCCAGAAACGGGAGATTCTGGTAGCATCTTCTTAAATCAATACAGGGTTTGGTGAGAACAGCTAACTGACGACGCCTCTGACATTGAAAGAGACAGCAAAGGGAAAGGCGCCGGTCCCATGGCCACAAGACGACAGTTTCTCAAAGTCGGCGCCGGAGCCGCCAGTTTCCTGGCAGCAACGCCGCCGAGTCTGGGCTCCAAACGGGAGCCGCAGGGTCCAAACAACACCAAGATCCAGAAGCCTCGCCTGATCTATAACGACGATGGCAACAGTGTGGTGTTCATACCCCACCGTTACCCCATGAAGGTGGAGCAACTCACCGATCTTGTGGATCAGTTCGTGGGAACCCAGGTGGACCGATTCGTTTACTGCTTGGTGCTCCCACGGGTCTTTTTGCATGACACACGAGTGGGCGAAAGAGCCTGGGACCTCGCCAAAGGGAAATATCCCAGCGCCAATGATTTTCGAAGGGCGGAAAACGCCCGCCACTTGGTGGAACAGGGGCATGACCCAGTACGGGTACTGGGCGAGCGCGCTCATGAACGAGGGCTTCAATATTTTGTCAGCCAGCGTATGAACGATGCCCATTTTGCTTACTCCAAGGTAGGCCCGGAGAAGGATTTTTGGACGGGGACATTCTGGCATCAACACCCGGAGTTGCGGATTGGCGGCGACACGAAGCATTACTCTCGACATCTCTTCGACTTCTCACACCAGGAAATCCACGATTTTCACTTGGCCATCATTGAAGAAACTTGCCAGCGGTACGACATTGAGGGCTTTGAACTCGATTTCATGAGGCACCCCTTCTATTTCAAGCCGGAAGAGGCGCGTCAAAAGGCCCCCGTCATGACAGGATTTATCAGAAAAGTTCGCCGCCGCATGCAAGAAATAGCACGGGAAAAGGGCCATGAATTACAGCTTGAGGTGCTGGTGCCGCGGACCGTGGAGGGGGCCCTGCAGATCGGACTGGACATGCGAGCTTGGGTCGAAGAGGGCTTGATTGATTCGATTGTGCCCAAACACTACATCCGGTTCAACATGGATGTTCCGGTGGAGGAGTTCTTGACGCTCACCTCCGGGACGCCCATTGGCGTGGCGCCGTGTCTCGAGCAAAGAATGGACATCACCGATGAACAATTTCGGGCGGCCGCGGCGAGATACTGGCAGGCAGGAGCTGACAGCCTCTATCTGTACAATTTTTTTAATCATCGGCCACACCCTCTCTGCCAGGACGATAGGAAAATCCTGCAGGAAATAGGCGACCCTGATGTGATCCGGCTGCGAGACAAGCACTACTTTGTTTTACCGACCTCGAGGCACGATCTGGCTGACGAACCCAAACAGATTCCGCGGAAGCTGGACGTTCGGCCCGACGGCCATGCCATTTCTCTGGTGGTCGGCGACGACCTCCAAGCGGCAGCGGCCTCGAAGCTTGTCAACAAGGTCCATCTGAAACTGGGCGTTCCCGGGATCACTCCAGAAAGCGACGAGTGGGATGTTCATTTGAATGGAACCCCCATCCCCCGCCAGCAGCAGAAATGCGAGGCAGATCCGGTTGCCTTCGGTGAGCGCTGGATTGAAGTCGACCTGACGGCAGGCCCTTTTCCGAGACCCGGCAGAAACGAAGTTCGCTTTTTCTTGAGAAAACGGAACCCACTGATTGCGAAAGAACTCGAATTGACCGACGTCGAAATGTTGGTTCGGTATCATTGAACTCCTTGCAGTGACTGGTGGTAGCGGTGGCAACTCTGCCCCGCTCTGTATGCTGCTTTGGCAAGGACTGCTTCGTTCACTATATCGAGCGGCCATTGCTGTCGGGTGCTGACACTTAGCGTCCCTGGCATTCCCCTTGCTAGCCCAATCGACTGGCATTGACCCGGATTACCTTGTTGATGCCTGCCAGGGATGCCCCTATTCGAAAGGAGTCTGCCCGAACAATGAATGGTTATAGATTCAATGGGTGGTCGTTCTCGCTTCTGTTGACGGCGTTCCTCCTGACGTCCTGTACTGGAGAAACCCCGCCAGAGATGAAGCCTTCGGAAGTGGTTAAGGAGGCCGGCGTGACCAAGATCCGCTTGCTTCCTCCTGGGGAAGGGAATCCCCGCAACTCTGAAGGCGATTTCATCTCACTCAAAGACGGACGCCTCATGTTCGTTTATACCCACTACTATGCGGGCGAAGGGGGCGATAACGACCCGGCTTATCTGGCAGCTCGGTTCTCCACAGATGGAGGTCTGAGCTGGACCCAAAACGATGTGCAGGTCCTGGAGAACGAAGGCGACATGAACATCATGTCGGTTTCCTTGCTGCGCCTGGCCAATGGCGAGATTGCTTTGTTCTACCTTCGAAAAAACTCGGTAGAGGATGACCGTCCGGTGATGCGGCTCTCCACGGATGAGGCCCAAACCTGGAGCGATCCGGTGGAGATCATTCCCGACGAGGAAATCGGCTATTACGTGCTCAACAACGATCGTGTCGTTCAGCTCCAGGGTGGGAGGCTGATCGCCCCGGTGGCGCTGCACAATGCTCCAGGGTGGGAGGGAACGACCCCTTATGGTCACGCCTTGTGCTACCTGTCGGATGACAGCGGAAGAACTTGGCGCCGGAGTCGGACGGTTCTCACCACTCCCCAAACGGCTGAAGGTGAGCCGGTGCATCTGCAAGAGCCCGGGGTGGTGGCGTTGAAAGACGGACGGTTGATGATGTTCATGCGGACTGGAGCCGGAAGTCAGTATCTCTCCTATTCCGCTGATCAGGGCGAAAACTGGTCGCCGCCTGTTCCCAGCCGGATCCGGTCGCCTCGCTCACCGGCCAGCATCGAACGCATTCCCAGGACAGGAGATCTGCTTCTGGTGTGGAACGACAACTACGAGCCTGACCACGGAGGAGCCGGTCGGCGGACGCCCTTCAACGTGGCCATCTCTCAAGACGAAGGCGAAACCTGGAAGAACATGAAGGTTCTGGAGGACGACCCGGGCGGGTGGTATTGCTACACGGCCGTCGAGTTCGTCGGGGACCGTGTGTTGTTGGGCCACTGCGCGGGCCAGCGCGCCAGCAATGGTCTGGCATTGACCCAGATCACTTTGTTCGAGGTGGACTGGTTGTACCAGTAAGTGGCTGCGTGAGACCGGCCGCTAACCGATTGGGCCATAGTGGTTGCGGTCAACCGGCGAGTTGGCAATGCGGTCATTCAACTCGACGATCGGGACTTCCGCGTGAAGGCGGCTTCAATTCTTGTCTTGACGGGAGGAGCGGTAGCACTGTCTCAGAAGGCCATGGCGGGGGGCCGTCTCCTGGGCAAGGAAGATCGGAACGGGTTCAGGCGGCCAACCGGGTGCTGGCTAACCATGGTTGCCCACTCTGGCTGAGCCGGATGATCCATCCATTTCCTTTTAGGAGCCAAGACCGATGCTGGACGCTCCACCTCTCATTGTCCCAGGCTGACCCAATAGATGGCAGTCACGATAATCAGAATTCCACTCAAGAGGTAAGTGTAGGTTCTTCGATCGGACCCCCGCCACTCGCCCCGCCATAGACCCCAGAAATTGGCAGTCACGATGATCATAGCCATGTATACGGGGAAACCCAGCACCGGTCCGATAGATCCCATCCAGATTACAGCGATTCCATAGACTAAGAAGGACCCAATGGAAGCCAAACCCATCAGGAATCCGTAGAACTAGTGCGAGGCGGAGTGCTTTTGGGTGAATTCCCTCCAAGTGCGGTTCTTGTTCAGCAGGTAAACGACATAAACCAAAGTAGGAACGAAACCCGCCAGCATGGCCAGATTTAACAACGCAATGCTTGCTCCAAGCTGGCCCGCTCCCAGGGAAAGCACGGTCTGCGAGACCGGTGCCCCAAAAGCGAAGGCAAAGTTCAGCATGGGCGAAAACAGGCCCGGGACAAAGTGGGTTCGCTCCCTGACCAGCAGCGGTTTTTCGTCTTCTGGCGGCTTGAGAGCGTAAACAGATCCCTACCACCAGCACTCCCAGGGCCAGGAAGATCATCTTACCCTGATAGGTTCCCAGTTTTTCGGGATGAAGAGTGATCAAGGGAATCAAGGCGCCCATCACTGAGGTCAGACTGATGACCAGGGCATAGCCCAAGCCCATGCCCAGCAAAGTAATGCCGATCCCGAAAAGGGTCGAACCGACGCCCCACCCGGCGCCGAAGCCAAGGGCTGCCCACACCGCGGCGCCGGGCGCCCTCTGATAAACTTCAAAAAGATCGGCCAGCGCCGCTCTCGCCGACTCCCAACACTTCTACCATGACATCCGACCCCACCGATCCCTGGACTTGAAGACCCCGATGGAGTCCCTTGATACCTGCAAAGGTTGCCCGACCGAGTCTCATAGGTACTGAACCCGCACATTCTGTTGACTCTGTCGGTTCCAGGCGATAGAATTGGCGCCATCATGAAAAAGGAAGATGCCCATCGGCTTGGTTCAGTAGGCCGCCGTGAGTTTTTGCGGGCAGCAGCAATGGTGCCCGGTGCGACCATGGCCCTGTCGCGTTCGACGATTGTCGAGGCGGTATCCGCTGCCGCTCCTCCCCCGTCGGGGCAAGCCCTTTATCATACCGACCTGCACCACTGTCTGCCGGCCTCGGCGCTGTCTCGAAAACCTCAGAGAAATCGCTGGCAGCTCTTGGATTACGAAACGGATCACTTGAAGGGAACCATGCTGGTCGCCGGGCAAAATACAGCGGCGCCTCCGATCACTTATCCACTGAAGCGGAGGGGTTGGCACGCTTCTTACGGTTACAACGAGGATCACACCCGATTATTGGTGCGCTTGAAAAAAGACTCGACCTTCTCCTTAATCTCTCATCGCGGGGATTCGGGTAGGCGGAACCGCCTGGACGATGTCTTTTGGAAAGTGGCCGACTTGACGGGAGAAGACATTGTCATGGGTCAATGGACGACTCAGGTCGTCCCCGATGAACCCAACTCGGTGGGCAACCCATCCCGTGGGGCTTGGGTTGCATATATCAAGCTGGTGCCCTTAACTGAGGAGGAAGTCAGGCGGGTGAAGGAGGATCGAGTAGGAAAGAAAAACCGACGACTCTGGGCTCACAATGACGCTTGGAGCTATCACTATGCCTTTCGACCCGTCAGCGAGGCTGACATCCGACGTGAGATCGAACCTTTTCGGGATACTGATTTCTCCCGGATGTATTGGGAAGCTGCTTCCGGGGATCGTTGTAGCTATTTCACTAAAATCGGGTTGATGCCTTCAGACGACTGGATTGAGGATCCCTACAGAATCGGCGATCGGTTGGCCGCGGAAAGCTGGCGTATCTTGCGTCAAAAAAACGTCGATCCCTTTCGTGTGGCTTTGGACTATTGTCATGAAATCGGTCTGGAATTTCATGCGGCCCTACCGCACGGCCGGCTTTCACTTTCCGGTACCTCACAGAGAGTGGAACAGCGGCGGGTTTTACGATGATCATCCCGAATGGCAAGGAGTCGATCGTCAGGGTCGCAACACCCCTCGACTCTCCTATGCCTATTCAGAAGTGCGGCAGTTTGTGGTCTCTATTTTGAAAGAAGTCGCCAGCTATCCTATCGATGGAGTCTGTCTGCTCTACAACCGGCGTCCACCCCTCGTGGAATACGAGCCTCCGGTCGTTGAGGGCTTCAAATCCAGGTACGGCCAAGATCCAAGGAAGCTGAGTGAAAGAGACCCCCGTTGGCTTTCCTTTCGCGCGACCTTTCTTACCCAGTTCATGCGAGAGGTCCGCGAGGCCATGAATCAGGCGGCTCGAGACCAGAATAGAGACAAGGCGCCCCAAGTCACGGCCATCGTGATGAGCAGCCGGGAAGAAAACCTCTACTACGCGATGGACTTGGAGATCTGGGTCCAGGAAGGATTGGTCGACGCCCTTATCCCCTACACCTCGGTGACTGGTTTGAACAGTAGCGCTGATTCCTGGGTCGACCCGCGTGACGCCCGATTCTTTCAGCGCATCACCAAGGGAACAGCCTGTCGGTTAGCGCTCAACCTCATGCCGCGCCAGATGGCTCCCGAGGATTACCGGCGCCGGGCCCATGGCCTGTATCGCGCGGGTATTGAGCACCTGTTCTTTTGGGACACCAACGCCCGCAATAACTTCAATATTTCCTGGGATGCCTTGAGGCGCCTGGGCCATCGGGAGGAACTTCAAGCCTGGGTGCGCGAAGGCTCGCCCAAGCTGGTGCGTCCCGGCAGTAATTTGCACAGGCTGGGGGAATGGGATCTTTCCTATGCCACGCCCGGTTGATCCATCGGGCCTCCAGTCTTCACCAGTCCCGACCAGAGTCAGGCGGCAATTGGCTGCCGTCAAGCTTCTCTGATTTCCTCACACGTTGTGGTAAGGACAGAATAGGCTCGGACCTCAGTCCGTCTCGATGAACTGGAAACTGAACAGCTCGGCATGCCGCATGAAGAAATGCAACTTCAGGAAATTCCCTGTGGGAAGTTTGGATCGACCTCGCCACCTCAGTTGGCAACGGACGGCATCGGTAGCGATGATCCGGCAGTTTTCTCGCTCAAATCCGGGGATGACTTTCCCGTTTCCATCAGCGATCGCCGCCTGCAGCCTGCCTCCGTCATGACAGTTCACGTTGACGATCAGCCCATCGCCGGCCGGAAAGAGGGGACGTGTCACCAGAATCCCGGTTCGGGCCGGGCCCGCGGCCAGGGAGACGAAACGATCGCGCTTCATTTTGGCCAGTCCCAGGGCGTAGTTCACCGCAGCCAAATTCCCGCTCTCCGGAACCCCCAGCTCCTCGGGGAGTCCCACCATCCACCAGTCGTGATGGACATTGGCGCCGCCATGGTACACATATAAATCGTCATCAACCACGATCGGTTTGCTGCACACCGTGGACATATGGGGATTCCAGCTCCCTTCCGCCCCTCGGCCCAGCCAGGGCTGTCCTGGACGGATACGTTTGAAGTCCTTTCCGTTGCGCGAGTAGGCAAGCTGGACGTCCATGGTGTTGTCCGTATTGTGAAGGACATTGAGTAGCCCCAGCCAATCGTCACCGATTTGAAACTGCTCCATGCCATAGAACTCGTCGTCGATGTTGTCGGTGTCATGTTCGGGAACGAGCAGCGGCGTCGGGGTAGACCAATGGATCATGTCGCGACTCTCGGTGCGGAAGATTCGCCGTCTGTTCTCCTGGCCGAATCGGTGAGGATAACTGGGTGCAATCCAACCGCCGTCGGTCGGGTTACGCGTATCCTGGACGACGTTGGAGCACATCATGGGGTGACGCCCGTTCAGACGATAGATGCCCGATTCCGGTTCAATCGAGACCGTCACCACGTCGCCTGCCACTGAGCCACACTGGCCGTAGCGGACGGGCTCCGGGTGGACGTTCCAATGGATCCCGTCGCTTGAGTAGGCGCTGCGAAACGTCCCGCCACCCTGGTCGTCGGCCTCCTCACTGGCCATGTTCTCAAAAATCACCTTATAGCGGCGGGAGTTGTCGTTTTCCAGAGTGTCCAGCAGAACGTAGGCGCAATGAGCCGGCCCCATAGGGTCCCGGCCGCCGAGCACGACGTTGGTCCTGTGACCGTTCTCGGTCACAATCCCCAGTGCAGGTTTCTTCCACGAGATCCCGTTGCTGGATTCGGCATACAGGATCCGTGACGGCCAAGAACGGTGAAGATTCAGGCAGAGCTTGTTGTCCGACTGGCGGACCCATGCGATGGCTCCCGAAAGATCGTCGATTTGCCAGTCTTCATACCAGCACTTGAAGATGCCGTCTCGTGGGTCCCGGATCACGTTCCAGGTGTTGCAACTGAAATAAAGCACGTGCTCCCAGGGCCGGTCCTTGCTCAGGACGGGCCGGTTGCTGGCCGGTTCGGGCGAATGGAATCGCCGCGTCAGGTTTTGGGTCTGCTCCAACAACAAATCGTCGAAGAAGAATTGCCGGCGGTTCCCAACGCGAAGATAGACGCTGTCCGTGACGAGATTGCTCATCAGACCGGGCCTCAGGAATTCATCAGGGATTCATAATCTTATCGGAGCTGTCGATGCGGTACGATGATTAGGATACAACGCCCCACTGCCCAGCCACAAGATTCTGAGGCCCGGGTCGCAAGCTGGATACCCTTCACTGCGTGGCGCCTACCCGAGGTTCGGCGTCTTTTTGGGCTTAGGATGCGTGCGTCGGGCAATGCTAAATTAAGCCTTCGGCAATCCATAGTCTCTCGTCGGTCACCGCGGGGCGTTTGATCCGTGAGTCAGTGTACCCCAGGTTAGGTGCCGACAACAGTACCGATGACGAAGATGTTACCCAAGACTTGTTCATTGGATGTAGCGGCTGGGGTTAATGGTTTGATCGTCTCTTCGGTCTGCGCCGTGCGACGTGGGGGGAGGGGGTAAAATCCCTTGAGCGTCAGCTGGACTTGAGCTGCCAAGGTATGCATCCATAATCACTAGGAAATGGAGGAACGATCATGAAACTACGAGCGGTATTGGCAGTCCTGCTGGTGTGGACTGTCCCTGCTGTAGCCTTGGCTGAACCGAGCCTCAGGCATGTGGATGTCTTCCAGTCAGGCCAGGGAGGCTACTACATCTACCGCATCCCAATCATCGAGACGGCCCCGACGGCACTCTTCTGATCTTTGCCGAGGCTCGCAAGGACAGCGGACATGATCCCGGCATGCACGGGAACGACAAGTGCTCCTGGTGTCCAAGATGTCGCCGCAACTCTTTTACGGCAGTACGGATCCTTGTCGTACCTTGATGTCTACCTTCGGCGGCTTGCCGGGAACGCTGGGCATGATTGTTCTGGCCGGTGTGCTTCCGCCCCGCTGCGGGCCGTCTCTGGTGCTGGTCGGGGCTGCAGTCAGCATGATTTGCGGCTGGTTGATCACGTTCAGTAGCGAGATATTCGGCGAGCCCCGAGGGATCTCATTTATGTGGATTATTCCTGCCGGATGTGTTTCCGGGTTGCTGGTGACTGCGATTACGTCTTCTGACCCGACCCATGAAGTGCTGGAAAAAAGGCGCGCCCTTCTGCAAAGGAAAGGGCGCGCCTTTTTTGTAAAGATCCGGATCATCGTCTTCCAGAGCAAGAAACCCATTGAACCCTGAAGGCTTTTCGAGGACATGTCCCGATGGCTCCATCCTTTTCGGTTTATCCTGGATTCTGAAGGTGACTATCGCACCGGTTTGCTTTGAGCAAAGTCCCCCCTGCACTCCTCTCAGGAGCGCAGCCCCGGGAGGATGGGATTCCAGGCAAGTTCCCTCTAAGGAGGGGATTCAGGAGTGGGTCGCCACTTGAGCTGGAAGTGGATGGGGACCTCCGGAAACGGACCTCCCCAACATCCTTCTGCCGCATAGGGCGTCAGAGATTCATCAACTGGGTGAACCCGGGTCGCGATTCCGTTTCCCCAGACCGGCCAGGGCGGCGATCACACCGAAGGCAATGAATCCACAGGCTGCGATGCTGAGCGCCAGTCGGTAGTCGCCCGTGACGTCGGCGACCCTCCCGGCGCCCTTGAGCAGGGCAAAGGTAATGAACTCACTGACAAGCATGCCGCCCGCCACGATCGACCCGAATTCCGCCATCGACTCCGATGAAATTTCGCTGACCAATACCGGGTACTCGGCCGCAAACATCATGCTGGCCAGGGTATAAAGAAAGGGTACTGAAACCGCCGGCCCGAACCAGAGTGTGAGGATGACGATCGTTCCACCGAGCGGCCCGGCCAGACACAATATCGCCCGATGACCCACCCCTTCGGGCCAGAAGGACAGAAAAGTACGGGTAGCGACATAGGCCACCCCATGTCCGGACACCGCCCAGGCTGGCGGCAGCGGAAGTCGTTTGAAGTGGCTCACCATGAACAGGGGCAGGAAGGTATAGAGGGCGTTGTCTGCGGCAGCGTGGAGGGACAGCATCAGCACGATCGCCAGGGAACGGAGACGCAGTAGTTGGCTCATTCGGATGCGATGGGGTTTTTCGAGCTCGGCCCGAGACGCATCCTGTTTGACCAGGCCCAGGATCAGGCCCCCCAGAAGCAGGGCGCTGCCGGAAATCCCAAACGGCGTTTGGAGTACGGTTGCGAAACCGGCGTCCCCACGGCTGACCGACCACTTGAGCAACTCGTTGGCCAGCAAGGGAGTCAGTATCGACGGCGCAGCCGAGGCAACCAACATGATGGAGAAGATACGTCGCTTTCGCTCCGGGAAGAGAGAGATCAAGAAAGCAGGGATCGCGATACCAGAAAAACCCAGGAACAGGCCCGTTACCGGCATGGAAATCTGAAATGCAAGCAGGGTTCCACCCACTGCCAGGATCAAGAAGCCCAGACCGGCGCCCACAGTGGCCAGTTCCGTGACGCGTCGGACACCGAGACGAGCGAGCATTGGGCCTATCGTCAACAGGGCCGGGATGCGGCCCAGACTCCTGGCGCCTATCAGCGTCCCGAATTGCTCTGCGGTGATGGCGAAGTATTCCTTGAGACGGGGCCCATACACGGGAAGCATGGCGTTACAGCCGGGCAGGGTCACCAGCCCGATCACGAACAAGGCCAGTTTTCGCTGCTCCGTCTTTGCTTTGTTTTTCGAGTTGTTGGAGGAGACCACGCTTTCTGTTTTCATCCCTCGAACTCTTTAGAGAGAACCGTTGCAGAACCCTTGATTTTCCAAGACCCGACAACTGGAGTCAACGGTTTAGCGGGCCATACCGACACGGCTGCAGGTCAAACGCGCAAGTATTGTCGAGTGGAGGAAGTGATGGAAAGAACGGGGGAGTGTGCCGCCCTGAGTGGCGTTGAGGCCGCCTCGGATCCAGGGACTTCCAAGTTCTGCTTGCCGGGTTCCGGTTCAACTTCGGAATCCAAGGTATAATCCAGACTGGCAGGCCCGACAAAGTTTTCGACACCCTACCTTTGAGAGGATCTCATGCCTCCTCTGAACCGTATCAGCAATTTCTGTACGGTCTTCTGTTTGTTGACGGCTTGGACCGCTGCCTTGGCCGGTGTCCACAACGGCCAGGGTGAAATGGCGGGCGAAGTCACCGCCACCAGTGTGATTTTGCAGTCACGGTTGACCCGGGGGACCGAACCTGTCGAGGGCGACCTTCCCGGCAGCCCGGGCATCGCCCGTTTCGAGGTCTCGACTGACGGGGACTTTCAGGATCTGAGGCCAACCCAGTGGATCGAAGCATCGGCCCAATATGACTACATCGTCAAGACCAAGGTCTGTGGACTGAGTCCGGGGACACGCTATTTTTATCGGTTGCGCTACGGCGCCGACAAGGAGAACACCCGGCTCGGTCCGTCCTGTTCCTTCAAGACACTGGCTGGTCCGGAGAAGAGTGCCGTGGTCAGTTTTGTGGTGGTAACTGGCATGAACTATGCCTTTTTTCAGGAGGGCGCCCCCCGATTCAAGCGACCCAAATACGAAGGTCACGACAAACCTTTGGGCTATCCGGCATTGGCGACCATTCTCCGCATGAAGCCCGACTTCTTTGTCGGGACCGGAGACAACGTTTACTACGATCATCCGGCTGCCTCCCGCGCCCGGACCCGGGCGGAACTTCGTAAAAAATGGCACGAGCAGTTGGTGCAGCAACGCTTTATCGAACTGTTCCGCCAGGTTCCGACCTATTGGGAGAAGGACGATCATGATCACCGCTTCAACGATTCAGATCCCCACACTCCCGTAGGCGGCTATCATGCCACGGTCGAAGACCGGGAGAATCCCAAGCTGGCTGAGCAGCCCTCCCACTCATTGGGTATTGCAACCTTTCTGGAACAAGTGCCGGTCGTGGACCCTGTCGAGAAAGATCCGGTGACCTATCGCTCCCACCGCGTCAGTCGTGAACTGCAAATCTGGTTGGTCGAGGGCCGCGACTATCGCAGCCCGAACGAAATGCCGGACGGTCCTTCCAAAACCCTCTGGGGAAAGACGCAACTCCAATGGCTGAAGCGGACCCTGCTGGAGTCCGATGCCACCTTCAAGATTCTGATCTCGCCTACGCCCATGGTGGGCCCCCGACGCTGCGACCAAGCGAGACAGCCACGCCAACATCGGCGGGTTTCAACACGAAGCGAGGGAATTCTTCGACTGGTTGAGTGAACAGGGTCTCCTGGGCCGGAATTTCTATCTGGTCTCGGGTGACCGCCATTGGCAGTATCACGCTATCCATCCCAGCGGTGTCGAAGAGTTTTCTTGCGGCGCCATTTGCGATGCCAATGCCTTTGCCGCCGTTTCTCCGGGCGATCCGGATTCGACCGATCCCAATGGAAGGATCACGCACAAGTACACCCAGAGGGGTCAGTCTGGTGGTTTCTTGAGGGTCAGGGTCCATCCGCCGACCAACCGGTCTCCGGCTCAAGCGGAGTTTGCCTTTTACGATGAACTGGGGGCGCTTCTCTACCGAAACCTGAAGACGGCTAAAGGGCCTTAAGGGGACCCGCCTGACCAAAGTGAAGCCCGCAGAGGTGGTGGGGCCGCCGGACTGTGGAGTGGCGTTTCCATACAACGATGCTCGAAGTCGAGGGCCTGTTGCCGAGCGGCAGCCGCTAGCGGGATTTCTTCTGGGAACCTGCGGGGTGATAGTAAGGGGCCTGCAGCAGGTGGGATTTGACGGGATCTGCAGCCGTTCGCTGCAAGAGTGCTGCCGAGGACTCACATCCAGGCCAATTCACCAGATAGGATGGACCGTATTGAAACTCGAGCCAGCGTTGGGTTTCCAAACGGGGTGACTTCATGGCATGCGAGACGTTCTCAGTGAAGATGACGGCCGAGCCCGCACTCATGGGGAGATCCTGAAGTGGTGGCACGTCCTCCAGCTTGCTGTCGGCATAAGGATGGGGCAGGTTGCTCTTGTGGCTTCCGGGGATCAAACAGAAGGCCCCATCTCCCGAAACCGAGTCCGAAAGCGCAAGCAGGCAAGTAACCAGCAGGCAGCGAAATTCTCCCTCGGGGCCGCAGCGGTAGCGCGCGTATCGTCTGCGATCGGCCCGACCCCCTTGAGTCAGCCCATGCTGGCTGCCCGGGTTGCGAATCCGCCCCCTTGAAGCGATCAGGCGAAACTGTTGTCCCCAGATAAGCCCGTGGAGGTGGCGCAGCAGAGGTGTCAAGGCCATGGCATCCTCAATATCGCCGCCGGCTTCGATGATGTTGAGCAGCTCGATTTCGGAGGGGCTTGGATGCTTGAGGCTGATCTGCGGCGAAGGATCCCAAGCGATCTGGTCGAGACTCCGGCAGGCTTCCTCAACCTGCTGCCGGCTCAGCACCTCCGGCAGCAGGGTATAGCCTGTGATGTCGAAGAAATGTTGCTCCTCTGCCGAGAGTCTTTGCCGGCCACTCCCCGTTTGCAGGTCGAAGACCTCTTCCTCAGTGGGGAGACGATTATTTTTGGCAACTTTCACGTCTGGCAGATGGTTCTCGTGGCCCCTACTCATGGGATCAGGATGCGGAGAGGTGGACCGCCGAGCCTTCAAACGGCACAGGTCCCTGAGCCAGCTCCAGTCTCCGGGGATTGGCCCGCGTCTCAAAGCCGGGAGCTACCTCCGTCAACCGCCCCCAGGCGCATTGAAAGGCGGGAGCGTAGGAGTAGAAAAGGGTTCGCCGAACCTTTGCGCCCCGGTTTTCCACGGCTCCGTGGGACAGATCTTCCGAGAAGAGAACGGCGTCTCCCGCCTCACAGGGAAGCGGCCTGACCAGCGGATGAGCGGGGTCGGGAATCTGTCCCACCAGTGGATTGCGAAAGTAGCTCTTGTGGCTTCCCGGGATGACCGCAAAACAACCGTCTTCGACGCCGACGTCGGTCAACGCGTAAGAAATTTTGACGCTGGCGCAACGGAAGGCATCCTGCTCGAAAGCATATTCACTGTAGGGCAGCATCTCGGCGTAGCCGTGGTGGAAAACGAATCCCCCGCCGCCGTGGCGAGACATGAAGCTGGCCGCGTCGAGGCGAAGGGGCGCGCTGATCATTGCTTCCAGGTAGGGCAGAATCGAGGGCCAGTCGATCAAATCTTCGAAGGGGGCCCGCCGCAGGGGAGGATATTGCAGGAGTAATCCGCCAGGCCTTGTTCCGGTGCTGGCCCCACTTGGGCATAGACATTGCCTTGTTGGTACTGTCGCGTAAGATTCCGACCTTCCACGGCTTCGTCGCTCAAGGCCTCAAGATGATCGATCCGGTCGTTCATCGAAGCCAGGACCGCCGGGGAAAGGACCTTTTTCAGCAACAGGTAACCGTTGAGATCAAACAGATATCTTTCTTCCGTTGTCACGATTCCTCCCTGGAGTGCGATTTCCTGAGCCTCATGGTAGCAGATTGCCGGGGATGACGACAACGGTTGTGGAAACGCGGCTGGCGCAACTTGGCCCTCGAACGGTCGACTCAAAGGACTCAAGGGAAAGGCCATTCACGCTCTCCATTAACCCCCGGGCGCCCAGCGGAGGCAGGATGGGTTCGGAACCTCCAACACCTGTCCGGTGGGGGTGAGCTTTCCAGTCTCCGGATCGACGGTAAAGGTAACCACCGTATTGCTATCCCGGTTCAGCGCAAACAGGAACTTGCCGCCGGGGTCGAGGTTGAAGTTGCGTGGGGTTTTGCCCTGGGTCGGGGTGTGATCGATGGCGGTGAGCTCGCCGCTGAGAGCGTCGATGGAGAATACGGCAATGGAGTCGTGCCCGCGGTTCGAGCCGTAGAGGAATTTACCCGAAGGGTGGGCAACCACCTCAGCCGTGTAGCTGGTTCCGCTGAAATTGTCGGGCACGGTCGGAATCCGCTGGATTTCCTCCAGGGCGCCGGGTTGGTTGCGCCACTTGAAAGCCGTCACCGTATTACCAGACTCGTCGATGACGTAGGAGAATTTGCCTGAGGGATGGAAAGCGAGGTGTCGGGGGCCGCTGCCCGGCTTGCCCGGGGTCTCCAGGGGGTCGTTGGGTTCGAGTGTCGCCTTGACCGGATCGGCGCGGTAGACATAGATCTTGTGCGTGCCAACGTCGGGCGTGACGACGAACCGATTGTCCGGCGAAAAGTTGACTGAGTGAGGATGGGGCAGGCTGGTTCCGCGGTGCTGAATGGTGCTGACTGCTTCTCCCAGTTTGCCATCCTCATGGAGGGGAAAGGACACGACCGTACCGCTGCTGTAGTTGGCGACGACCAGCATCCCGCCCGTGGCGTCGACGCTCAGGTAACAGGGGGTAGCGCCCTGAGAGGGAACCTGATTCAGCAGCTTCAGCTTGCCTGTCGTAGGCTCGATGGCAAAGGCGCTGACCTTTCCCGGCCGGCCGCCCAGTTCGTTGACGGAGTAGAGAGTGTTGTGGTTCGGATGGACGGCCAGGAAAGAGGGGTCCGAGGCCTCGACGGCAAGGCGGACCTCACTCATCCTGCCGCTGTCAGCCTCGAAGCGGCTGACGTAGATGCCCTTGGCGGCATTCTCCCCTCGGGTATAGGCGCCAAAATAGGCCAGGTAGCGCTTCCGGGCGGTTGGTTGCGGTTCGTCCAATTCTTCAGGGGGCGGGGCGCCACAGCCGCCGGTAAGGGCGGACAGGAAAAAGAAGCTGGTGGGAAGATAGCGACTCAACGTCATCCTCCTGGAGACCGGTTTTTACAGGTCGAAACTACTCTGAATCACAGGACTCGGGAAGGGTCGTTTCAAAGAAACGCTGCCAGTTGCGATACATGACGTCCGAGATGGGCCTTGGTGGAATAGCCCCTATGCTCCAACACCGAAGCCACCTTCTGATAATCGGCTACGGTGTCGATTTCTGCCGGAGCCCCTCCACTGCCGCCCTGGCCGTCGGTATCCCCCCCGATGGCGGCATGACGGCTGTTGCCGGCCAATTGACAGATGTGATCAACGTGGTCGACGTAATCTTCCAAGGTCACCGCCTCCTTGGGGAAGATGCTGCGTCGATGGGGGATGGGCTTTCCCCAATTCAGTCCGGGCTTGTACAACATCCAGCTATCCATGGAGACCCCGATGACGCCGCCCCTGTGGATAACGGCCAGCAGTTGGTCGTCGGGAAACTGGCGTTCTCCAGGAACGATGGCTCGGCAATTCTGATGGCTCGCCAAGACCGGTCCTCCGAAGAGTTCCAATGCCTCTCGGACCGAGGCATCGGAGGCATGAGTGACATCCAGAATCATTCCAGCCGATTCCATTTCGCGCAACAGGGCTTTGGCCGGCGGGAAAAGGCCCCGCGAGGTTCCGGCGCCGGTCCCATGACAGTAGGTGCTGATGCCGTAGTGGGAGAGACTGATCACTCGAAGGCCCTCCTCCCACCACTGATGGACCTGCGGCGCTTCCAGGATGGGGTCAGCGCCTTCCATGCCAAGGATCAAGCCCACGGGAAAGCTGGTTTGTTCCCCGGAGGTCGACCACAACTGCATGTGGCTGGAAAGATCGGAGCGCGTCCTCAGGATCCTGGCCTGACCCCGGATCTCGAGCATGCGGTAGTAGGCTAACTGGGCCCGGGCAGCCCCGTAGGTCATCTCTCGGCCTCGATATCCCCACAGCGGACTACCGGCTCGATGGTGTCGGGCCACCACTTTAACCAGGGCTGCGGCGATCTTTCCGCGGCGCATTTCCGGCAACGAAGCCATGGTGTCGCAATCGGGACGCGCTTCCTCGGCGAACCGGTCGGGTGCGGCGCGGCGAACCTCTTCGATGGGCAGCGTCAGGTCGCGATTCAAATCCATGGCGCCCAGCGCCATGGGATAGTCTCCGTCAATGATCAACATCGTCCACCTCTTGCGTAGTCACTCCATGCTCGGAGGGAAAGGAGTTTTCGCTCCGGGCCATTCAGAGAAGTTCGTCTTATCCACCTGCAACTTGAGCGATCTCGTCCATCCATACGACTCTCTCGGCCGTGGAATCGTAGCTGGGTGTCTGCTGTCCCACTCCCGACCAGTATCCCTGCCTGGCTTGCAATTGAACCAGATTGTCGCCGATCCTGACAGCCATGGCCCGATATTTCTCTTCTCCCGTGATTCGGAATAGCAGGGCGGCGGCCCAGCCCACCTTACCGGCTCGGATGAGTCGAAAAAGCTCGTCGCTGGCCAATTCCGCGAACCGCATGTATTCCACGGCCAAGTCCAGCCACTTCTTTTCCTGAGTGGCCTGAAATAAACGGCAGAGAAATCCGGCAGCGATTCCCGGGTTGAAGAACGCTTGATCAGTCCTGGAGTCGCCCACCACTACGAACCTGAGAGCTTCACCAGAATCATACACGGTAAGTAGGCCGCGCTCCCTGCTGTAGACGGTGTGCAAGCGTTTCGGGAAGTCTGGTTGGGCTTCCATCAGGCCCTTCAACCAATCCGCGGCCCGGCAGGCAGCCTGAGTCTTTCCCATCGAAAGACAGGCCAGCCCGCACAGGCTCACCACCATCAAGTCCTGCTTGGTTTCCGGACCTCTCTGCGTGGGGTCCGAATAAAAGCCGCCCGTTTCTTCGTCTTGAAATCCCAACAGGAAGTGGATTCCCCGGGTCGCAAGGTCAAGTTGGCCGAGTCGTTGCGCTCCCAGGATGACCCAGGCGTTGAAATAGGCGAAGGCATAGCCGGAGGCCGCTTCTTTCCTCGGCCCGAAATCGCCTTGGGGAGTCATCCCCTGAGTGCGAATCCATTGGCAGAGGCGGCCGGCGGCGTCATTGTGACCGCAAACTTGAAAAGCAGTTAAGGCTTTATAGTAATCATCCAGGGCCGGTTGGCTCCGGGGGAACTCTCCCTGCGTCCCCTGATGCTCCAGGAGATAGGCGCATCCGCGATCTCTGGCCTCTTTGAATTGGAGGGTTCTGTTCACGGGTCAGAGCACAATCTATCACAAATGAGGAACAATTCAACATGCCTTCGGTGGAAGCTGACGTTCCTGGGAAACGCTCTTGCTTCCCGGAGAGTCTTGGAGAAAACTGCGCCTTTGGGAATGACATACAGGGCAACCCCAGGGGCTTTATCACCGGTTACTTCAACGATCGTCTTTTACCTTCAGACAGACCAGGGCTGCCGACCTACCGGTTAAACAGGGAGGGGCAGGATATTCAGGATAAAGAAGAATCTTGTTCATCCTGTCCATCCTTGTTGATGTTATGTCTGGAGACCGTGGCCCTTCCCGGAAAATTGACAGAGGGTTTGCCCGATCGCTAGAATTGGCCTGCCGTTTCGGTTGATTGGACCCGGCCCAAGTTCGCAGCTCGGGGAATCACTGTGGCATTTTCCCAACAGCCAGGCATCCCTTGGGGGCAAGGAGCGATGGTTGCCGCCTTGCTGATCCTGCTTCCGCTCTCCTCCGGTCTGGCTGAGGCGGTCCGTTCCGCGCCGCCCGAAGTCCTTTCCCTGTTTCCTCTGGGAGGTCAGCCAGGACAGAAGTTCCCGGTCATTCTCAGGGGCCGCTCTCTGGAGGGCGCCCATGCCCTATGGTTGGACTCCAGCGATGTCTCGGCAACCGTTCTCAGCCTCCAAAACGAGGAGAATATCGGGTCGGAGAAGATCCATAAGGATGCTGAAGCCAAACCGGTGCAGCTTCTCACGGCCCAGTTTCGGATCGATCCCATTGCTGCCCCCGGACCCCGAACACTGCGGGTCATCACGCCTCGAGGCCTTTCCAATCCCTTGACGTTCCGGATTCACGCCGAGCCTGGTCACCGGGAAGGTCGGCTTCCCCACGATCTGGCCTCCGAGGCCGAGCCCGTGCCTGAATACCCGCTGGTGGTTCATGGAATGATTGGGCAGCCTGCGGAGGTTGACTACTACTCGTTTGAAGCTTCTCGAGATGAACGGCTGCGGTTCGAGGTTCGTTCGCTGGCGCTCTCCGACATGGCCATTACCCTCTACGAGCCGACAGGGAGCTGGTTCAGCCCGGACCGCGCCAAGAGGCTCGCGTTCAGCGACGAGCCGGTTTCCTATCCTGAATTGACTACGGAACCGGTCCTGCAACACCGATTTGAAAAGAGCGGTCGATATTTGGTTCGGGTCAGCAGCTTTTTGGGCGAAGGCGGACCGGATCATCCCTACCTCCTCCGAATCACGCGGGCTTCCGATAAAAGTGAGGAAGAAATAGCCAGAACGCCGGCCGGGGGTTCGGGTAGCGGCCTCTGGCAGGAAAGAACTTGGACTCGAGAACTCAGATCGGATCGGATGGAAGCTCTCCGGCGGCGAACCGTGTCGTCGCCGGAATCCCGGCCGAGTGGAGGCCAGGCTTCAAGCAGCAAGGGAAGGGGGGGCGAGCCACGGCCATCGGGAGAGATTCCGACGATTGATTTGGATGCGGCGCCGGAAGAGGAAGCGGGGACTCCACTGGTCTCCTTGCCCGCACTTCTGGTGGGAGAGATCGAGCATCCGGGCGATATCGATCGAGTGCGTTTTATCGCCAAAGTCGGTGACCGCATTGCCTTGGAGATCGAGACCCCTCTGAAGACAGTGCCGGTTTTCAACCCCTTTCTGAAGATCGTGGATGCCCGGGGCGCGGAAGTCCTGACCAACGTCCACTCCATTCTGAACGCCAACAACGAAATCCAGAAACAGATCCAACCCAAGATCATCCATTCTTTCCCTCGAGCCGGTGAGTTCACCCTGGAGATTCGGGACATCACGGCGGTTTCAGGTGATACGTCGATGGCTTACCGCGTGCTTGTTCGCCCCCAAGTTCCCCACATGGGCCAGATTCACGTGGCCGAGGACTATTTGAACCTGGTCGCCGGTACTGCAACCCCGCTCAGTCTGGTCACCGATCAGGAGGAGCACTTTGCCGGCGGCATCGCCCTGCAACTATCGGGATTGCCGCGAGGGGTGACAGCGGTGACGGCGACCCAGGCGGAGCCCGACGCGCCCCCGGCAGTGAACGAAGGCAGGAAAGAGCGTTATGTCGCCAAGAGCCGGAAGGCCACCTTGATGGTGGTTGCCGCTGCCGATGCCCCCAGCACTCCGGTTCCGGTAAGGGTCAAAGTAATGGCTCAGCCCGTGGTGCAAGGCCGGTTGGGTCGGATGACTCCGGTGAAGGATCTGCTCCTGATGGTGGTGCCTCCAGCCAAGCCTTCCAGCCAGGTAGCCTTAAACCCCGTTGAAAAGACGGAGTGAGAAAGCGATAATGATTCGGTGTCCCATGATTGACCGATATGCGATTCCCGAGTTGGCGCCCAGTCTTCGGTTGGACCGGACGATCCTTTTGCTGGTGGTCTTGTCGCTGCTGACCGCCCCGGCCCCTGTCCAAAGACGGACCCAAGACGTCCTCATCCTCCCCCGTTTCCTTGCGTCTTGTGCCTAAAGAGGCCGCGCTGCGGGGAAAGGGTGCTTCCCAACAGTTCTCGCTGATGGCTGCCTTTGCCGACGGTCGAGAGCAGGATGTGACCGCCCAGGCCGATTTCTCCTTGACCGATCCGGCAGTGGCCCGTCCTGGTCGTGCCGGCCGGGTCATGGCGGTGGGTGATGGAGAAACTCAACTGACTGCGACGGTTGGGGCGTTGAGGGCCCGGGCCGGCATTGTGGTGGTGGACTCCACTCGGCCACGTCCTTTCAGCTTTGAAAGAGACATCGGCGCCATCTTTACCCGACGCGGCTGCAACGCCATCGGCTGCCACGGCGGTGTCAAAGGCCAGGGAGGTTTGAGACTCTCCGTCAACGCCTCCCATCCCCGAGAGGACTATCGTTGGATCGTCAAAGGCGGCGTCTACCAGGTTTTGACCGACACGCCCGGGGAGCCCATTGTTCCTCGCATTGACCTTGAGACACCGGCTCAGAGTCTACTGTTGCGCAAGCCCACTTTGGAGGTTGCCCATGGGGGTGGACTCCGCTTTGAGAAGGAGTCCGAAGACTACCGGGCCATCCTGGGCTGGATTGGCAACGGCGCGCCCTACCGCGAAGACAGTCAGAGAACAATGTCAAAGGTGGAGCGACTGGAGGTGTTTCCCGGAGAAGGCTTGCTCCAGAAGGGGGAGAGTCAACAGTTGATCGTGACGGCCCACCTTTCGGACGGGACTCAGGAGGATTTTACTCACCTGGTGCATTTCGAATCGAAACAACCGGAGGTCGCCGGGCTGGCTTCCCCGGGGCTGGTTCAAGCGCTCAATCCGGGTGAGACCAATATCTTGATCCGGGGAGGCGGTTACGAAGTGCAGTCCCGAATCGGTGTGGTTGCCGAGTGGATTCCGAACTATCCGGAGGCGCCGCGCACCAACTTCATCGATGAGGAGGTTTTTGCCAAGCTCAGAAAATTCAACATTGTTCCCTCCGAACGGTCCAGCGATGCCGAGTTTCTCCGCCGGGTGTGTCTGGATCTCACGGGACGCATTCCTCCAATCTCTCGAGTGCGGGAGTTCCTGACCGACCCGGATCCCAAAAAAAGAGAGAAGCTGATCGAGGTTCTCATCGATTCTCCCGAGTTTGTCGACTATTGGACCTTCCGATTCGCGGATCTGTTCCGAGTGGCCGTCTTTCCTGTGGGGATCAATCCGAAGTGGACCCAGGCCTATTGGGAGTGGATTCGGGACGCTGTGGCTCGCAACCTTCCCTACGATCGGGTGGCTGAGGAGCGGATTGCGGCTCAGGGTTACAGTCCTGCCTCGCGACATTATCTCCCTTACCTGGTTCTGCCGCCTCCTGAGAACATGATGGGAGAGGAAGTTCGGGTTTTTATGGGACGGCGCCTGGATTGCGCTCAGTGCCACGATCACCCCTACGAGCGCTGGACTCAGGATCAGTTTTGGGGCATGACTGCCTTTTTCGGGTCGATGTTCAAGCTGGGAGGGAATCCGGATTCGGTGATCTTCGATAACCCGGACGGTCGAGAAGTGGCCGCAGATGTTCCCAGTCCTGCCGATCTTCGAGTCCTCCACCCACGCACCGGTCAGGAGGTGGCGCCCACCCTGCTGAACGGTATGCGCGTGTCTCATGACGTGGCCGCTTTTCCGCGGGGAGAGTTGGCCCAATGGATGACCTCCCATCCCTATTTCGCTGAAGCCTCCGTCAATCGCTTGTGGAGTTACTTTTTTGGGCGCGGCATCGTAGATCCTGTGGACGACTTCCGCAGCACCAACCCGCCCACCCATCCGAAGCTCCTGCGGCGACTGGCTGAAGACTTTGCCCGGAACGGCTATGACCTGAGACAATTGTTCCGCCTGATTGTCCGCTCGCAAACTTACCAGTTGGCCAGCACCGGCAACGACACCAATCAAGCCGACCGCTCCAACTATTCGCGCGCCTTGAGTCGACCGTTGGATGCGGAAATCCTGTTGGATGCCATTTGTGACGTGACCGGGGTTCCGGAAACCTACGACAATTGGCTGTACAAGAAGAAGGGCAGGGGTGGAGCCCCCAAGGGAACTCGCGCCGTTCAACTGAAGGAAACCGACCTGTATCACTCGAACTTCCTGGACACCTACGGGCGGCCCAACCGGTTTTCCGTGCCCGAGCGGGACGGTAAATCCAACCTGAGCCAGGCCCTGCACCTGTTGGTGGGATCGACTTACAACGACAAGCTCTGGACGGAAGGAGCTCGGGTTTATGAACTGTTCCAGAACGGGGCTTCGGACTCGGAGATCGTCGAGGAGTTGTATTTGGCGGCCTTCTCACGATTTCCGACGGCAGGGGAGGTGGAGGAACTGGAGCATTTGATCGCTCGGACGCCCAGCAGAGAGCAGGCCCTGCGTGATCTGCAGTGGGCAGTGATCAGCTCGCGGGAGTTTGCGGAAAATCACTGACGAATCGAGGGATACTGAGTGATGGGGTCCTGCATGAATGGTCGGAAAACTTCGATGACATAGGCTCGGACGCCAACGGCGCTGATGGAGACGACTTCTACTGGGGGCGGCTCTACGTCCTGGGTCGCTCCCACGAGGGCGGGAGGAGATATCGATGCTGAAAAGAGTGGGTTGTTTGTCAGGCACTAAAGAACAGTGGAACCGCCGGGAGTTTATTGGCGTCGGGTCCCTGGGTTTTCTGGGCATCCATCTGAGTCAGGCTTTGAGGCTGGAGGCCGCTTTGGCCCATCCTGCCCGCCGCGCCGAAGGAAAGGCCCGGGCCTGCATTCTGGTTTGGCTCGACGGCGGACCCAGCCAGGTGGATACCTGGGATCCCAAGCCCAACAGTTCCTTTCGACCCATCCCCACCAATGTCGCTGGAATTCAGATCTCGGAATTGTTGCCGAAGCTGGCCAAGCGGATGGACAGACTGGCCATCATCCGCTCCATCAAGTCCTTTGGAAACGATCATCCCCAGGCCGTGCATTACTCCGCCACCGGACACCTTCACAACCCTGCCATGCAGTTCCCGAGCCTGGGCTCGATCGTGGCTAAAGAGCTGGGACCCCAGAACAACATGCCACCCTACGTGATCGCGCCGCGCTGGGAGAAGAATCGTCAGTATCAGGATTACTTCAAGTCGGCCTTCCTGGGTCCGGACTATGCTCCCATGACCATTCCCGATCCCTCGAAGAAGAGCTACGAGGTCCCCAACCTGAGCCTGCCCAAGTCACTGATGCCGGCTGTGGTGGATAACCGCCGTTCGTTTCTGGAAGCGGTGGACCGGCTCTATCGCAATAAGGTGGAGAGCCTTGAACACACTCGGCTGGATGCCTTTATGGAAAAGGCCTGGAACATGATCCTGACACCCGGTGTGGGAGCAGCCTTTGACTTGTCCAAAGAGTCACAGAAGACGCGGGAAGCCTACGGGCTGGATTCCGTGGGCCAAAGCCTTCTGCTGGCCCGACGTCTGGTGGAAGCCGGAACCCGCTTCGTCACCGCCGCCGGCTTTCATGGGAACTCCTGGGACACACACCTGGACAACGACGAAGGCCACCGGGACCGCCTGACTCCGCCCCTGGACCGGGCTCTCTCGGCGCTCCTGGACGACCTCAGCCAGCGGGGGGCCTCTACGATTCCACTCTGGTGGTGGCCATGGGCGAGTTCGGTCGAACCCCGCATATCAATCCCGCTCTGGGTCGAGACCACTGGCCCAACTGCTGGTCGTTGGTCCTGGGCGGAGGCGGCCTTCAGACGGGACAGGTTGTCGGGCAAAGTGACGAGCAGGGAGCCGTTATCGTCGAACGCCCCATCAGCATCGGGGACCTGTTCGCCACGGTATACAAGGCCCTGGGGATAGACTGGCACAAGGAGTATATGACCCCCGTCGGACGTCCGATCAAAATCGCCAATTCCTTCGACGACCTCACCGGTCAACCCATATCCGAGCTGATCTGAGCCAACCAGCCGTGCAGCCGGGTCCGCACTGTACTGATTTCTTTCTCATCCAGTTTCAAAAACCGGGAAGAGCGTATGCCGGATGGCGACAAGACGTTCTTCTCTGATACGCTCGGCACGCCACCGACGAGCGGCGAACTACGAGCCGCATAGTAGAGAAACTGAGGATCACGGATGTCTGATTATGAATGGAAGCCCATAAAACCACTTACGGCAGCGGAAAAGGGAATCGACCTTGCAGGCATGCAATCTCTTTATAAAACGTGGTATACGGCCAGGGAACATCTCCTGCAGTCCAGCACGGGAAACTTCCAACTGTTTCGTCAACGACTCATCCGTCGAATGAGTGTCGAGACGGGAATCCTGGAGCAACTTTACGACCTGGACAGAGGCGCTACGGAGGCGCTCGTCGAAAAGGGTTTCGTGGAGGATCTCGTTACCCGCCCTCATACGGACATCGAGCCCTCTCGCCTGATCGATCTCTTGAAGGACCAGGAGGCGGCGATTGAGTTGGTAATGGACTGCGTGGCGGGAAATCGAGACCTGACCAAAGGAGTCATCCACGAGATTCACAGCGTTCTCACGCGTCACCAGGACACCACGATGGCAGTTGATCAGTTCGGAAACAGGATAGAGATTCCTCTGCTGAAAGGCAGGTACAAACAACAGAAGAACAATCCGAAACGCCCGGATGGAACGATTCATGAATACTGCCCGCCCTTACAAGTCGATTCGGAAATGGAGAATCTTCTCGACTGGCTCCACGAGTACGGGGATGAAGACCCTCTGCTGGTGGCGGCATGGTTCCATCACCGCTTCACCCAAATTCATCCCTATCAAGATGGGAACGGACGAGCGACTCGCACACTGACGCCCCTTATACTTCTGCGCGCCGGTCTTCTGCCGGTGGTCATCGATCGAGATCTCAGAACTGAATACATAACGGCGCTTGAGGTTGCCGATTTTGGAGATCTGAAGCCTTTGGTTCTCATGCTTGGCCGACTTCAAAAAACCGCGATACTTCAGGCATTGAGTATTGACGCAGATGCAGCGGTCGCTCACGAGCGGCGACTGACGACAGCTGTGATCGAAAATCTTGCGGCAAAACTCGGTCGGCGGCGCCGTGATCAGGATGAACGGCTTCGGAAGGTCAATGAGGTGGCGATTGCCCTGAGAAGTCGCGCCAGCGATGGAATTGATAGTGCGCTGCATTCGCTGGGAAACGCCGTGTCACACTTGCAGATACAAGAAAAACATGTCAGGTCCGGCGGGGCCGGATCACGACAACGCGCATTGGTACAAGTTCGAAGTGGTTCGATCGGCGAATGAGTCTGGAAAATACGTCAACTTCGATGAGGATCACTATTTCATAAAGGCGACGATGCGTGTAGACGATGAGCGGTTGGTGCTTGTAGTTTCCCTACACCATATTGGCCGTCAGCTCTCGGGTATCATGGAGGCAACAGCTTTTTGCCAGCTTCAGGTCTTTGAAAATTCGGAAGATCGTGAGCGTGTGAACCAGGAATTTTTCGTATGTTCATTGGAGCCGTTTGTCTTTGCTTATCAGACCGAAGTCAACCATATCGCTGAAGCTTTCGATCAGTGGCTGGATGCGTCGGTAGCCGTAGCCTTTAAGGAGTTTGGTGATCGGCTTTGATGATATCAGGTGCTTACCCAGCGGCAGGATTGAGGGCAGGAATGAGTGTGCGCCCATAAAATCCCGCTGTCCTTTCGCGGAATGGACGAAGGACCGATCTGGGTTGAGCTCCAGCAAGGCGGGGGTCCATGCCTCGGCCGATTTGGCGTGTCATTGGCAGCGAGATGTACGTCGCAGCTTGAGGCAGCAAAACTGTCCGTCTGCCCGACTTTGACTTCTGTTCCCTGAAGCTGGTTTCCAAACTAAGCGATGAGATCGTGGATGATCCGGCCGTGCACGTCTGTGAGCCGGAAATCCCGGCCGGAGTAGCGGTAGGTGAGCCGTTCGTGGTCCAGGGCCCATGAGGTGAAGGATGGTGGCATGCAGGTCGTGGACGTGCACCCGATCATGGACGGCGCGCATCCCGAAATCGTCGGTGGCGCCATAGGTCAGACCTCTTTTGACGCCTCCTCCCGCCAGCCATACGGTGAAGCCGTAATGATTGTGGTCCCGCCCCGGCCTTTTGGTGCTGGGATCCGCGGTGGGAGTCCGCCCGAACTCCCCTCCCCAGAGCACCAGGGTCTCGTCCAGCAGTCCACGCGCTTTCAGGTCCTTGAGGAGTGCGGCAATTGCCTGGTCGCAGTCTTTGGCCTTGGGTCGATGCCACAGGATATCCCCATGGTCATCCCAGGCGATATCGGGCGCGAAAGCGAGCTGCACCACCCGGACCCCCCGTTCCGAGAGTCTGCGGGCCAGCAGGCATCCCTCGGCGAAGCCACCGAACGGCCGGCCGCCGATGGTGCTGTAGGTCGGTTCATCCTTGATCCCGTAAAGATCGCGAGTGGCTTGAGTTTCCTGGCTGAGGTCGAAGGCCTCCGGGGCGGTGGTTTGCATCCGATAGGCCAACTCGAAGGACTGGATTCGAGCTTCCAGAGCCTGGTCGCGCTCCACTTGCTCCAGGTTCAACTGATTCATGCGTGAGAGCAGGTCCACCTGTCGTTGTTGCTCGGACCGGGAGAGATAGGGGTTGCCAAGATTGGGAATGACCTTGGTTGGATTTAGATTCTCGGTGTCGACAAAGGTTCCGGAATAGATGCCCGGAAGAAAGCTGCTGTTCCAGGCAGGCTCCCCGGGGCGATGTCGTCCCTTGTGGCAGATTGAAATGAAACCGGGCAGGTTTTGGTTCTCCGTCCCCAAGCCGTATCCCAACCAGGAGCCCATGCTGGGTCGGTTGGGTTGAATGGCCCCCACGGTCATCATCAACAGTCCGGCCACATGCTCCGGGAGATCGGTATACATGGAGTTGATAATGCAGAGATCATCGGCGCACTCCGCCACATGGGGAAAGAGCTCGCTGACCCATTGGCCGGACTGACCGTGGCGCTTGAAATGAAAGGGCGACTTCATCAAACCTTCGGTTTTGCGCTGGGTCTTGATGTCGACGGCTGCGGGACGTTGACCGTGATATTTTTCCAGGAGAGGTTTATGGTCGAAGGTATCCACGTGAGAGACGCCGCCGTTCATCAGCAGATGAATCAAGCGTGTGGCCCGCGGCGCAAAGTGCGGCGCCTTGGGAGTCAAGCTGTTCTCGGGTTGGCCCGCCGCAGCAAGCAGCCTTTTGGGCGCAAGCCCTTCGGCTTCGGCCATCACGGCTGCCAATCCCAAGGTTCCGATGCCGGTTCCTACGCGGCTCAACAACTCCCGGCGCGTCAGCGGTTTTTGAAATGGCGGATACGTCATGTCTGTGAGTCCCGTTTGCCGGCCCGATTAGCGAACGTGCATCAATTCGTTTGAACTCAAAAGCACCTGAGCATATTGCTCCCAGCGGGTCAACCGGCTGGGGTGGTCTTCCCCGGGGCCTTCCTCAAGAAACTCCAGGGCCAGCTTCCTTTCAATCTCCGATGGGGTTCGCGAGAACACCAGCCGGAAAGCTTGTTCGATGCGCTGCTCGTTTTTCTCTACGACAGAGAGCCGCTGGGCCAGGGCTCGAGCCCGCTCCGCCATGAAGGGGCTATTCATCAGAAAGAGCTGCTGTTGTGGGACGGTGGTTACCGTTCTCTGGCTGCGGGAAAGCCAGGCGCTGGGAAAATCGAACAACCGCAGGAACTGGTCGGAAGGAGATCGGCTGTCGCGGCGGATGGGTGCGTAGAGGGTGCGGCGGCGGCTGTTGAGGATGTCCTCGACCGGGGGACCTCCAATCTGCAGATCTTGCTCACCGGCTACCGCCAGCAGCCCGTCTCGCCAGGCTTCGACATCAAGACGCCTGGGATTCATCCGCCAGAGCCAGCGGTTTTCTCCGTCAACCTCAAAATTGCCTCGATTGAAGGCGCTGCTCTGACGGTAGGTTGAAGACAGCAGGATCTCTCGGTGCAGTTGTTTCATCGACCAGCCCGAGTCGATGAATCGGCCTGCCAACCAGTCGAGCAACAGCGGATGAGTGGGGCGTTCCCCCATGGAGCCGAAATTACTGGGCGTCCGAACCAATCCTTGACCGAAGTGGTGTTGCCAGATGCGGTTGACCATGACCCGGGCCGTCAGCGGATTGGTGGGGCTGGCGACGGTGCGGGCCAGCTCCAGGCGGCCACTGCCCTGAGTGAATCGAGGCGGTTGGTCCCCGGCAACGACCCGCAAGAATCGACGCGGCGCCATCTCCCCCGGTTGCACCGGATCTCCTCTGATGGCCACCGGAATGTCCTCCGAGCCGGCCTCCGCCACGCTGTGAACGTGTTCCGGTTCGGGGGGAAGTGTCTTTTGGAACTGCTCCAAATCCTCTGAAAGAGCGTCGATGACCTTCTGCTGCTCCTTCATGGCGTCGACTTCGTCGTCCTGGAAGAAGATCTTCTTGGTTTTAGCAACCTCGACGCACTTTTTTTTGTCCTTGAGCAGAGCTTCCAGGACCTCATAGCGATCGGACTCCCGGGCGGGCACTATCCACTTCCGGGGAACGTATTCGGTGTTGAAGAAAACACCCGCCATGGAGTAATAGTCCTCGGTGGGAATGGGGTCGAACTTGTGATCGTGACAGCGGGCACAGGAGACCGTCAGGCCCAGAACGCCCCGCGAGAGGGTGTCCATTTTGTCATCCATGGTGTCGTACCGGTGCCGCAGCTTGCTTTCTTCTCCCCCACCGTCGCTTTCGTAGATCGGACCCAGAGAAAGAAAGCCCAACGCGCTCCACCCTTCCTGGCCAGGACCACTCATCAGGTCTCCGGCAATTTGCTGCATGATGAATTGGTCATAGCCAAGGTCTCGATTGAATGCCTCTACCACCCAGTCACGATACTTGTAGGCAAAGGGCAGGTCGTATTGTTTGGTGTTGCTGACACGCTGTTCCTCTGCGTAGCGGGCGATGTCCAGCCAGTAGCGGGCCCAGCGCTCACCATAGTGGGGAGAGGCCAGCAGGCGATCGACCACGTTTGCATGGGCGTTGGGTGAGAGGTCGTCGAGAAAGCCGTCCACCTCGTCTGGAGTCGGCGGTAAACCGATCAGGTCAACAGTAACTCGGCGAATCCAGGTGCGCCGATCGGCCGGCCTCACGGGTTTCAAGCCCTTCTTTTCCAAACGGGCCAGGACGAAGTGATCGAGAGGAGAACGGAGCCACTCTTTGTTCCGCACAGAGGGCAATGCGGTTTGCGCGAGGGGTCGGAAGGACCAGAATTTTCTCCCCTCCTCCAGATCGATGGAGGTCTTGACAGGTCTTGCTCCCTCACCATCTGTTCTCGGGTCCGGTGCGCCCAGCCCCACCCACTGCTCCAGAAGCTCGATCTCCTCCAGCGGCAAGGTCCCCTGGGGTGGCATGGCCAGCTCCGGGTCCTTGTAGTTGATGGCCTGGATCAGAAGACTCTGTGCAGGTTGGCCGGGGACAATGGCAGCGCCTCGACTTCCACCGGTCATCCATCCATCCTTGGTGTCGAGTCGCAACCCACCCATCGGTGTGGAGTCCCTCGAATGGCAGCTGTAGCAACGTTCAGCCAACAGCGGGCGGATCTTGGATTCAAAGAAAATCAGCTCTTCAGGCGTGAGACCCTGGGGCTTTGGGGCGTCGACATCCGCGGGTAAAGACCATGAGGTCCCTGGAAGCACTCCTCCCAGCAACAGGATGCCGGTCAGACCCAGCAACGTTCTGGTAAGAATGCTTATCGGCACGTTCGCTTCTTTGGGTGCTTGCGGATGGCGGACCATCAAGGCCGCTCTAATATCCTTGCAGAAAACAAACTCAATTTTATCCTCTTCCTCCTGTTGAGGCAAGATCAGGGGAGACGAACCGAATTTTCGACCGGATCCTTGTGCGACAATACGATAGTCGATTGAGGTTCAGCCAACCGGCAGGACCGAACTTGGCCCCTGGATTCAAGGCAACGCCACTGTCCGCTTTACGAAGGGGAGTGAGAATCGGTATAGTGAGCCAGCCACGCGGTCCGGCAAGGCTGCGGCGCCGACGGTGCGGTCGGCCGAGAAGCCTGTGCCCAAGCGGCCATCGCACTTCAACGCGCACTTCAACGCGCCCTTAAAGGAAATTCCATGGACAAGCTTGTGATCACAGTGACCACAGATTCTACAGGATCTTATCCCCGCAATCCCTACCTGACGCCCTGCACGGATGCCAAGGGCGTCGCGCAGGAGTACCTTCGCGCAATCGATGCGGGTGCGGCGGTCGTTCACACCCATGGCGCTTATACGCACGATCCTGTGATTCAACCTGACGGGCGAAAACTGTCCATTCCGGATATGGATGGATGGCGTGACATCACCGAGAGAATCCGTGCCCGGTTCAATCCCATCATTCAGTTCGGGATGGCCAGCATGCGATTGGAGCAAAAGCTCGAGCTCTGGGAAACACTGCGTCCTGATATGAGTTCCATCAACTTCAACTCCCACGACGAATACTTCCAACCCGATCCGGATCACCCGCCCTTCAGCGTCTATTCCGTTCATCCCATTACCGAACTGCGGCAGTATGCGCGCCTGGCCAAGGAACGGAACGTCAAGCTGGAGATCGAATGCTTCAGCACCGGCGCCTATTGGGCCATCGGGAAAATCCGATCGGGCGACTTTTGGACCGATGAAGGAGTGCGAGAGCAGGAACCCGACTTGTTGTCGGATCCCTTGTGGCTCACTCTATTTTTCGGCTGGGACGGCCAGAGTTGGACTCCCCCAACAGTCAGGTCGTTGCAGTACATGGTCGACAACCTTCCGCCCAATGCCAATTGGAGCATGAGCTGCATGGAGCCGCCGGCTTACTGGTCAATGGTTGCCCACACCATCGCCGTCGGTGGTCACGTGCGTATCGGAATGGAAGACTGTCCTTTCCTGGAGGATGGAGTCTACGCCAGAACCAATGCCCATCTGGTGGAAAAAGCTGTGCGGATTGCGAAGGAAATCGGCAGGAAAGTAGCATCGCCGGAGGAGGCTCGGCAGATCGTGGGCCTGAAGGCGCCCCGGTCGTGACTTTCGAGCTTGGCGCTCCCGACTCGGTATGGAACCGGTCGAGAGGTGTCGGGCGCCCCGGACAGGAACGTCCGGGCTACTCGTTTCATCCGCGAATCCCGGAGTTCTTCGATCGTCGGGCCGAGGAGCGGGGCGAGTCGGAGTCGAGTTTCAACGGTCTTGTCAGCGGAGCAAACCAGTCATGAAGGGAATTAGCTGCAACTCGAATCTTTTGAGTGACCTGCCGGTTGAGCAAGCCATTGACGTTCTGGCGGAGCACGGCTATGAGGCCATTGACATCTGTCTGGAAATCGCGCCGCCCTTCGTCCCTGTGCCCACGCCGCACATGAGTCCAAACGAGGGATCTGCCAAGCGCGAACAGGTACGCAAGCGGGCGGATCAAGCCGGCATCGCTATTGCGGCTCTCAATGCCCACACCAATCTCTGTGCCCGCAATCCGGCAGTGCGTAGCGCCAATGCTCGGTTTTTGGAGGGGTCGATCCGACTGGCGGCAGACTTGGGTGCTCCGATTGTCGTCACCGCCGGGGGAGGGAAGGACGCCTACGGATATGAGCAGTGGTTCTTTGATTGGGCCGTTGAAGTCCTTCGCCAGGTCTTGCCCACCGCCGAAAGATTGGGGGTCTCGCTGGCTATCGAAGCCGGCAGTCCGGCGGGTTCTCTGATCTACAATCTGAAGACCATGCAAAAGCTTCTCGACACCGAGGGGCCCTGGATGGACTTCAAGCTCTTTTCGATTGTGCGCACTACCACATCCGAGGAGATTCTCCCGTTACGGTTTTCAATGTCTTGAAAGACCGTGTCGTCCATATGCATGCCAAGGATGCCACGGGAAACCCTGAGAACATTGTCTTCCCACCGCTCGGCCAGGGAGAGGTCGACTTCGATGGGTTGCTGGGCGCGATGGCGAAAGCCGGATTCGATGGCTACATCGCCATGGAATACGAAGCCTTTGCCTGGGGCTTTCCAAAGGACTATAAGAAGGTTCTTTCCGAAAGCAAGATCTTCCTTGATGCTCTAGTCGCGAAACACTGGGGCTGAACCTGGGAGCGCCGGCGTCCCGTCCGCTGCCGGCATGGGTCCGAGCCCCGCTGGCGTCCACCTTAAGGCGGGCAGGTCTGCTCGGCAGGCATCTGAGTTCCCGGGCATACACAGCAGGTCCTGTGTTAGCATTGGGCGCTGGTTTGGGTTGTCGTTTCCCTCGCAGGATACTCCCGGCAGGCCATGTCCAATCACTCGTCATCGAAGGTTTCCAAGCGAACTGCAGACGTTCCTCTAAGTAAACGGCTGAGCGTTGCCCTGGAGTTGCTTCTCGGCTTGCGTGCTCCCGACCTGGCAGCAGCCAAGATCTACGCCGACACCCGCTTTGCCGGACACTCGTTTCTCGTCAAGTGGCTGAAATTGCTGCTGTGGGCCTGTCATCAAATGTGGGTTTCCATCCCGGACGTCACTCGAGATCTCCTCATTTCCGGGACCATCTCCAAAACGCCCATGTGGTTGATCGATCCCAATCCATTGGCCAACCATCCGTGGCGAAGCGATCCGGCAACCCGCTTGCCGCGAGAAGTCGACGCCGTTGTGATCGGCGCTGGCTTTACCGGAGCGGCGCTGGCCTACCATTGGGCCAGGAGGGCTCCTGACCATCGCCGGTTGGTTGTTTTGGAAATGGACGATCCCGCCAGTGGGAGTTCGGGGCGGAATGAAGGCCTGGTGGTGATGGGCAGGTATTTCAAGATGGTTCACGACACGGTCCTGAATGGCTTGCCGAGCCTCCGTCCCGATCTGAACGAAGACCAACGGCGGCGACTCGCCCGTCAATTCGCTCGGGTCTATTGTCAGGCAGCCTATCGCAACGCCGACTTGATTGAAAAAACCATAGAGAGTGAAGGCTTCGACTGCGACTATTCCCGCTCTGGCTGGGTTCAAGCCCAGGATGCCGCGGGACAAGCCGCCCTGGAGGAGTCGGTGAAGATGGCTGTTGAAAGTGGCTTCACCGACTGGGTCAGCATCACCTCCGAGGAAGTCAGGGAGCGGAGCGGAATGCACGTGGAGCACCGGGCCGGATTTTCTCGGGCCGCCGCCTCCTGGCATCCGGCCAAATGGGTCTGGTGCCTGCTCGGAGCGGCCCCTCAAGAAGCCGAGCGTCGGACTGTTGACTCGAACGCCTGTGCTGGGCGTTGAGGATGAGGGGGAGTTGTACCGCGTTTCCACGCAACGAGGCTCCCTGTTGGCGCGTCATCTGGTTTACGCCACCGAGTCCTACACCCCGAAACTCCATCCGCAACTGCATGACTGCATCCTACCTATGCAACAGCAGGCAGCCAGTGGCGACGGCGGGCCGGAAACGATGAAACCTTATGTCGGAATCAGCGGTTCCTGGTATTTCGCCGGGCGCTATGGCCGCAGAGTTTTGTTTGGTTCGGGCGGCGCCCGTGTCGCCGACCGGGAGGCGGGACGCAACAAGCCCTCACGGTTTCTCACTCGATTTGTGGCTGCTGAGATGAAGAAGCATTTCGGAGCCTATCAACTCCGCATGGCCAACGAGTGGAGTGGGACCGTGGGTTACACTCCGGATGAATATCCGATTGTCGGGCTGCTGGATGGAAAGCGCCGCCACATCATCGGGGGAATGGCCGGCTCGGGTAGTGGGGTCTCTTTCAATGGCGGCCGCTGTATCGTCAACCGGATTCTTGGTCTGGAGGACGAACCGGACGACTATCCTGCCGCTTACTTTGCTCCCAGCCGTCTGATGGACCCTGCCCGTCATCCTTGGCCCAAAATCGAGGAGTGTCACTCAGTGAGTGACACTCCTCCTGCCGGATGACGCGGAGGGGAAACGAAACAGCCGAGATTCATTGGTCAATACGGTAGATTGGTTCAAGGCCCCGGGCAACGCGGTTCAGGTTTTCCGCGACCATGGCGGCCCCGGTGCTGGGCGGTCCCTTTGGTTTGACCCGCGATGTGGGGTGCGGCCACCACGTTGGGCAGACGGAGCAAGGGAGACTCGGGATCAACTGGCTCCTCGCTGAAGACGTCCAGACCGGCTCCGGCCAGTCTCTTTTCGATCAAGGCCGTGTAGAGAGCCGCTTCGTCCACCAGGGCCCCGCGAGCCACGTTGATGAGGAAAGCCGTGGGTTTCATCAAACGGAGCTTGTCGGCATTCATGAGATGTCGGGTTTCCCGATTGAGGTGAAGATGCAGGGAGAGGAAATCGCTTTGGCGTAGAACCTGGTCCAGTTCCGCAGGGCCGCCAACGAAGTCGACCCCCAGTTCCTGCTGCTCCTCCAAGGAGACGGGACGGATGTCAATCGCCGATATCTTCATGGAGAAGCTCTTGGCCCGCCGAGCCAGCTCTATCGCACTGGCCCCGAAGCCCACCAGCCCCAGCCGTCGGTTCTCCAAGTCCAGCCCCATGGGTCTGCCCACGACACGCTGTCGGAGAAGAGCCTCCGCTTCCGGCCAGCGGCGCGACACCATGATCATGAGCATCAAGGCGCATTCGGCCAAGGCAACGGCGCTGGACGCACCGGGGGTGTTGGCGACCGGGATCCTCTTCTCACGCCAATATCCCAGATCGAAGGTGTCGAACCCGGTACTGACCAACTGCCACAGCTTGACCGAAGCAGCCAAGTCGGCCAAGGGACGTTTGTTTTTGGGACCACCCCCCAGGTCGACCACCGCCTCCACCCCTTGAAACTGCGGGGCCGGGTCCTTGCGGGAGTCGAAGCGAATCACATCGTGACAGGGGGCCACCAACTGCAGCACTTCCTCCTCCCAGAAACTGAGAGCGGTCGGGGCGAGTAACAGCATCTTGAGACGGGGAACCATTCGATAATCCTCCTTGATCAATAATCCATTCTATCTAGGGATGACTCGGGACTCTAGCGCAAGGCCACTGCGGCAGAGCTTGGAGAAAGTTTGTTGGCGGCGGAAAACGCGGCCACTTTGTAGCATTCGGCTAGGGTTGGGTAGTTGAAGACGTTGTTCACGAAATAATCCAATCCCCCTCCCAGGGCAAGAACTGCTTGTCCGACATGGACCAGTTCCGCTGCACTCTCACCAATGATGTGCACTCCCAGTAGCTTTTTGGTTTCCCGGTGAAACAACAGTTTGAGGAGACCGTCGAGGTCTCCGATGATGTGCCCGCGAGCCGTTTCCCGGTACCGGGCCACCCCGACCTCATAGGGGACCTGCTTTTGGGTGAGTTGGTCTTCGTTCTGGCCGACATAAGAAATTTCGGGGATGGTATAGATGCCGTAGGGGAACAACTCGGGAGCGCTGTTCGTTGGTACGTCGAAGGCGTGACAGACCGCCAGGCGCCCCTGCATCATGGACACCGAGGCAAGACTTGGAAATCCAACCACGTCGCCAACCGCGTAGATGTGAGGCGCCCGGGTCTGATAGTGCTCGTTCACCTGGATGCGTCCTCGGTCGTCGGCTTGAAGACCTGCAGCTTCCAGGTTGAGGGGGCACGTGTTTCCCTGGCGCCCTACGGCATAGAGGAGAGCATCCGATCGGATCGCTTTGCGGCTTTTGAGCTCAGCTGTCACCAGCCCCTCTTTCGTCTTTCGCACGCTTTCTACCGTCTCGCCGAAACGGAACGTGACCTCCATGTCACGCATGCGGTAACGCAGCGATTCGATGATCTCTGAATCCACGAAGTCCAGCATCCGGTCGCGTGACTCCACCAGGGTGGTGGGGATTCCGAGAGCAGCCGTCATGCACGCATATTCCACGCCAATCACACCGGCTCCGACCACGGTGATGGATTTGGGAAGCACCGGGATGCACAGCAGCATGTCGGAATCCAGGATGGAAGTTCCGTCCAAATGGACCTGATCCGAGCGCGCCGGTGAGGTGCCGGTAGCGATTACGATGGTATCCGCAAACAGCTCATCATCGTCATCCACTCCCTCCACCAGCACCCGGTGGGGGTCCAGAAAAGAGGCCACGCCATGGAGCAACTGGACTTTGTTGCGCCGGAATTGGGCTTGAAAGACGTCGATTTCTCTCTGGATGACGTGGTTGGCGCGAAAGCGTAGATCTTCCATGGTGATGTCATGCTTGACCGAGTAACTGCTGCCGTAAAGGGTTCTTTGGCGAAGTCCTGTCAAGTAGATGACGGCTTCCCGCAGAGTCTTGCTGGGAATGGTCCCGGTGTTCAGGCAGACTCCGCCCACCACCTGCCTTTTTTCAATAATCGCGGTTTTTTTTCCCTAGCTTGGCAGCTTGGATGGCTGCGTGATGGCCTGACGGTCCGCTACCAATGACCAGGACGTCATAACGCTTCATTTTCTCTCGCAGGTCGTTAGGCCCGGCTTTCAGCCGGTCAGGGGGGAGACATTGCATTGAAGGCGACGACTGCGTTCCAAGTGTATCCCCGCCGAAATGTACCCCCATTACTGATCCCAGGTCAAGCGAGGATGACCCGGGCAAAGGATGCCCGGGAGTCAACTCCGAATCCTGCGCCGGCCCACCAAAGAAAAGTGTGAGGGAAAGCTGATCGAGATAGCACGGCGCCCCCTGCACCGGAGCGATGGAACCAACCCTCTTCAGGACGGCAGAGACCCCGTGAAGCCGATGAACCGGAAGGTGACCGTACCGGAACGGATCTACTCTGTCGCTGGACCGGCAGCCAGTATGAACTGTCTCACCACCTCGCGTTTGTTGACCTTGCCCAGCAAGTTGCGGGGCAGGGCGTTCATCTCCAGAAAACGCCTGGGCACTTTGTAGCGAGCCATCCGGGCATTGGTCCATTGGCGAAGGCTGTCTGGGAGTGGAGACTGACCGGATCTGGGAACCAAGGCGGCAGCGATGCATTCTCCCCATTCCGGGTCGGGCAGTCCCACCACTGCGCACTCGGCGATAGCTTCATGGGAGCGCAGCACCTCTTCGATTTCCAGGGCCGAGACCTTGAACCCGCCGGTCTTGATGATGTCCACGCTCTTTCGACCGAGGATGCGATAGAGGCCGTTCTCCAAGACGGCGACGTCCCCGGTTTGAAACCAGCCGTTCTGGAACGCCGCCTCGGTTTCTTTAGCTCTTCGCCAGTACTCCACAAAGATCCCGGGACCCTTCACCTGAATCTCCCCGGGGGCGCCGGGATCGGGAGGATCTCCGCCGTCGTTCACCAGCCGCACCTCGACGCCCGGGAGGGGAGTTCCCACATAACCGGCAACCCGCTTGCCCTTGAGCGGATTGGAGAGAGCCATTCCAATCTCGGTCATGCCGTAGCGTTCCAGCAGAAAATGGCCGCTGATCTGGCGCCACTTCTCCAGCACGCGCACGGGCAGCGCCGCTGAGCCCGACACCATCAAGCGCATTTTGGCGCAGGGCCCTCGGACCAGAGCTTGCGCTGGCGGGGCGAGGCAGCTTCCCAAGCGGCAATCAGTTTGGAGTAGACGGTGGGTACCGCCATGAACAGAGTGAGAGGACTCTGTGCGAATCGCTCCCAGACCTTGCCGGCATCGAAGCCGGGCAGCATTTCGCAGGTCGCGCCCGACCAGAGCGCGCAACTCAACACGTTGATGATGCCGTGCACGTGGTGCAGAGGGAGAACGTGCAGGATATGATCTTCCGGCCGCCACTCCCAAGCCTGGACCAGTGTTTCGATCTGGGCCTGAAGGTTCCGATGGGTGGAGACCACTCCCTTGGGTCGGCTGGTGGTTCCGCTGGTGTAAAGGATCATCGCACGACGTTCGGGATGGACCCGAGGCAGTCGGGGCCTTGAGGAGCCTTGCCCGAGGGAAGCGTCGGAGAGCAAAGCCACGTCACACTTCTGGGTGATGGGATGGATCTGTTCGGTGAAGGAGTGGCCGGCTACAACCGCGTCGGCCTCCGTGTCCCGAATGACGTACTCCCACTCCGGAGGCGGGTGAGAGGTGCAAAGTGGAACGGCGATGCCGCCGGCCCGCCAAATTCCCCACTGAACGCTCACGTAGGAGAAACTTGGCGGCAGCAGAAAAACGACCCTCTTTTCCTGGAGATCTCGGGATCCCCGGAGCAATCCTCCCGCCAACCGAGCCGAAGACCGCAGTAGATCACGGTAGGAGAACCGCGCGCCCTCGGCCAGGATGGCAGTTCGGTCCAGGTGCTGCTGCGCGCGTTCAACCAGTCCTATTTCCATGAGGACCTCTTTAAGGGATCCTTCCCGTCGAGTTCGAAACCCGTCGGGAGAAGTTAACCAGTCTCAGTGGGCTGACCTGCTTGTGCCCGCCGTCCCAAGGGGAAAGGCAAGGACGCGACGGTGATTGAGGATGACAGACAAGAAAAGGAAAATCCAGGATGAGTTCTGAACGGATTGGAATTGAGATCGCTGTCGCCGTTGCGCCGGAGGAGCTGAGGCATGGACAGAGAGCGCCCGCCGGCGTAGTCCTGCCCGACGCCGGCCTCAGCCGCGTCGGAACCGGTGAGTGACGGTCAACTTGACCCGGCGGCCCTTGGGATTGTGCGTCAGGGCGTCGAAGGCTAGTTCGGCGTTCACCAGAGGCGGCGGCGTATTGGCCAGATTCAACCCGGAAACGGTCACCGTCGTTCCGGTATTGGGCAACTGCCACCGGAAATTCAGATCAAAAGTCAGGAATTGGTCGATCTCCCGGAAGGGCCGCTGAGGTTTCCCGGTCCTCGTATGCCGAGATGTAGTGCACGGCTCCGACCAGACCGTAGTGGCTCCAGTGGTAGCCGAGGCTGCCGTGGTTCCTCCAGCGAGGGATGGGAGGCGCCAGCGGGCTCGTCCGGTTCAGGTAGACAGCCGCCTGCTCCCTCAGGAACCATTGATCTCGGCAAACCCCCGGCTGTGCTGTTGTGCATAAATCAGGCTGTCCCAAGCCTGGTAGCGGAAGCGACACGTGCGGGACCCGTTGTCCGTATACCCCCCATGTCGTCGCAGCGCGGGTCGATGAAACGGGGCGTTTCCACCAGGTTGGATATTCCGGTGACCTCCGATTGCGGCACGATGAATGCGCCGGAGTTATCCGTCCCCGATCAGCCCCAGCCCCAACCGGGATAGGGCGCAGGCCCCAGTCCAGCTCCTCGGGCCCCCAGACGGCCGCCGCGTTTGTGCTCGACGGCCACCATGGCGTGGGCCGAAGAACCGATCTTCTTTCCCCAGATGCCCCCCAGCATCCCATCTTTGGAACCGGAGAAGTGGTCGTAAGAGGCCGACACTTCAAGACCCTCGAACTGGCTCCGGGTGATGAAGTTGACGACACCGGCGATCGCATCCGAGCCATAGACGGCCCCGGCGCCCTCCTTGAGGACATCTATCCGATCAATGGCGATGGAGGGAAACGCGTTCACGTCCACGAAGCGTCCACCTGCCAGTCGGGCAGGCACGTAGGTCTGGCGCCGACCGTTGAGCAGCACCAGCGTGCGCGCCGCCCCAAGAGATCGCAAGTTCACGTTGGCCACCGTCTCGGCAATCCCAGCCGACGTGCTGTTGAACCAACTGTTGACCTCGCCGACCATGCCGCCGCTGACGCTCAGATTCTTGAAAAGATCCACGACCGAAGGTGATCCCTGCTGGTCCAGCGACTCCCGGTTGATAGTGGCGACCGAGTTCGGCGAATCGATGGGCGTTTCCCGGATCACAGTGCCGGTCACGTCTATCTCGGTGTACACGATGTCGCTCTCGTCGGTCAACAAGCCATCGCTGTCGCCACCCCCTTCCCCCGCTGCTTCCTCTTCTTCCTGCTGATTGGTTTCGGCAGCCTCCTGAGCGGTCGAAGACTCCTCCTCGCCCGCCCGGGGTCTCTCAGCATGGGTGGGGACCCACGCCAGCAAGAACAAGAGAAGCATCACTGAAGTCCAGGAAAGTAAGTGGTTCATGTGCGGCAACCTTGTTTTTCAGGGCTCACCCCCGCTGGTGTTTGTTGGCTCGACACAAAGCCTTTATATCACACTCCCTCCCTCACCCCATTTTTCAATCGCGATGCTTGGGCAAGGAGAAGGAGATAGTGCTTAAATGCCGTTTCCGGCCGGGATTTCCCGACTCCGGCGGTTGCCATTGAGGGCCTCTCAAGTATAATCGTCGCTGTTGGGCCAGAGCCATTGGATACGCGCAAGGACCCGGGTCATGGCTGTTGCGAAGCTGGAAAAGCTGGAGATCATTCCAACCGGTGGATCCCTCGGCGCCGAGATCAGGGGAGCGGATCTGACCAATCCTCTGTCCGGCGGTTCCGTAGAGAGAATCCGACAGTCTCTCCTGCAGTATTGCCTGATTTACTTCAGGAAACAGCGCATCAGCGAGCAGGACCAGGTGAACTTTACCCGCTATTTCGGGAAACCTGTCGAGCACGTGCGCAAGCAGATGGATCGACCGATCAAGGAGATTTTTCTCATCTCCAATCTAAAGAAGAACGGCCAGCCGATTGGGGCCCTCGGCAACGAGGAGATCGGTTTCCATTCGGACCTTTCCTACTTGCCGCAGCCCGGGACCATTTCGACGCTGTACGCCGTCGAGCTCCCCGAGGGAGGCGGCGCCACGCAGTGGTGCAATGGTTACGCGGCCTATGAGGCTCTCGAGATCGATCTCAAGACACGAATCCGGGGATTGAGAGCGGTACACCGACACTCCGTCGAAGAGCAGAACCTTCCCTATCCGGTGTCTCACCCTGTAGCCTGCACTCATCCGGAAACAGGCCGTAAGTCTCTCTACGTGGGACCCCATCTCACCCAGTACATTGTGGGGCTTGATGCCGCCGAGAGCCGCCAACTGCTCGACAGGCTTTTTCACCATCTTTCTTTGCCCCGCTTCGTCTGGACTCACCATTGGGAGATCGGAGACCTGGTTGTTTGGGATAACCGTTGCACGATGCACCGTCGCCTGGGATTCCCCAGTGACCAGCGACGTCTCCTCAAGCGAACCCAGATTTTCAACGACCAAACTCCCTGCGAGTAACCCAAGCCGGACCTGAAACGGACGGCAGTCCCATGGGTCGGGCCGGCCGCTTTCGGATTACCTTAGGTAGGAAGGGGTTCCACCAGCCGAGGAAGGGTTTGGCCGATTTCGTCCCTGACGACGAGGTCGGCAAATCCGTCCAATGGAGTTTCAGTTCGATTGACGATGATGAGCTTGGCCCCCGACTGCTTGGCCAGGAGAGGAAGAGAAGCGGCTGGTTCCACCACCAGTGAGGACCCTACCGCCAGGAAAACCTCGCAGGCTTGGGCGGCTTGTTGGGACCGGTTGAGTACGTCCGTCGGAAGGGATTGGCCAAAGGAGACCGTGGCGGGTTTCAGGAGACCTTGGCAGCGAGAGCAGCGCGGCGCCGGCTCACCGTTGTTGACTCGCTCCACGGCCTCATCCATTGAAATTCTGTCTCCGCAACTCAAGCAAGCCGCTTCGGCCGTGGTTCCATGGAGTTCCAGGACCAGATGGTTGTCGAGGCCGGAGCGCTGGTGGAGGCCGTCGATGTTCTGGGTGATCATGGCAATCAGCTTCTCTTGCCGGGCCAGCTCGACAAAGGCGAGATGACCTGGATTGGGAGCTGCATCGCGCATCGCCGGCCAGCTTTCCACCTTCTGGCGCCAATACTCAATGCGATCGGCTTCGTTATTGACGAATTCGTGAAAATAGACCGTGCGGTTGCGGGACCAGACACCGTTGGGGCTGCGAAAATCCGGTATGCCTGACTCGGTCGAGATCCCGGCCCCGCTGAAGCCGGTCACGGAGGAACTTTCTGCGATCCACTGTCTGGCTTGGTACAGATTCATCCCTCAACCATGATCCAGTCCGGTCCGCGAATCCGGAGGGATCCGGATGCCCAAGCAGCTAGGCCAGCGCCGGCTTGACGACCTGCCCCCGAACGCCGGTCAGACGTTGGTCCAGCCCTTGGTAGAAATAGGTGAGCTTGGTATGATCGAGACCCATGAGGTGCAGAATGGTGGCATGCAAGTCGGAGACGTGGCAGCGCTCTTCCACGGCTTCGAATCCCAACTCGTCAGTGGCGCCGACCGCCTGCCCACCCTTGACGCCGGCTCCGGCCAACCACATGCTGAAACCGTGCCAATCGTGGTCTCGGCCAGGCTTGCCGATGCCCTCGCTGGTGGGGGTCCTTCCGAATTCGCCGCCCCACACCAACAGGGTTTCGTCCCAGAGACCGGTGCGTTTGAGGTCGGCGATGAGAGCGGCAATGGGCTGGTCGGTCTCCCCCGCGTGGAGCTTGTGATTGGAAATGCAGTCGCCGTGGCCATCCCAGGTGTCCTCGATGTGACCGCCTCCGGAGTAGAGCTGTACGAAGCGGACCCCGTTTTCGAGAAGACGACGGGTGATGAGACACTTGCGGCCAAAGTCGGCCGTCAGGGGCTGGTTGAGGCCGTACATTTCCTTGGTGGCCTCATCTTCCCGATCGATGTCAACCACCTCCGTGGCTGTCGTCTGCATGCGGTAGGCCAGTTCATAAGTGTTGATTCTGCCCACCAGTTCCGCTTCCCGGGGCCGCGAAGCCAGATGTTCTTTGTTCAAGATTCGTAAAAGGTCCAAGGAGTGGCGCTGTGTCTGTTCACTGATGCCGGGCGGGGTGGCCAGATCCAGCAGTGGAGCGCCGGTGCTGCGGAACAGGGTCCCCTGATAAGGCGCAGGCATATACCCGGCGGTCCAGTTGGACGGCCCGCTGATGGGTCCCCCTCGAGGATCCGTCATCACCACGAAGCTGGGGAGGCTTTCATTGACCGTACCCAGCCCGTAGCTCAGCCAGGCTCCCAGGCTGGGTTTACCAATGATGACGTTGCCGGTATTCATCTGAAGGCAGCCGGAAGCATGGGCGGCCGTATCCGTATACATGGAGCGAATGACACAGAGGTCATCGGCGAACTTGGCGGTGTGCGGGAAAAGGCTGCTGATTTCCAGGCCGCTCTGGCCATGCTTTTGGAAGGGGAACGGGCTTTGCATCAAATAGCCCACGGCCCGGTTGTTGGAGCCGACTTCCAGAGGACCTCGATAGGGAGTCCCGTTGAAGCGGGTCAGGGCCGGTTTGGGATCAAAGGTGTCGACCTGGCTGGGCGCTCCATTCATGAAGAGAAAAACAGCGTGCTTGGCTTTGACGGGAAAATGGGGAGGTTTGGCGCCCAATAAATGGCTTCCGCCCGGGTCCTCTTCGGCGGCTTCCGCGGTCCGGGTGAAAAAGCCGTCGCGAATAAGCAGGTCCGTGAGCGCCAGACCTGCAAAGCCTCCCCCGACTTCCCAGAGAAACTGACGTCGACTCTGTCCGCAGGGTGTTGGATTGGGAGCAAACCGATGGGACATGGTTTCACCTCTCGAAAAATTCAAACGCTTAGCCGGCGGTCGCTTGCTGAAACTCTCCTGCTGCGTTCAGCGTGGGCCAAGCAGTGATTGGTGTTAGAAGTTGTCCTCCAGTTGGGCCTGGATTAGTCCGTATAAACAAACTCGTTCAGGTTGAAAATCACGCGGCACATCTCCCGCAAGGCCCCCATGCGAGCGTTTTCAGGATCCACTCCCTCCTGCTGGACCTGATTCCGGGATTCCTGCTCGATGAATGCCAGCAGATTCTGCTTTTCCCTCACCGTTGGGGGCCGGGTCAGCGCCAGGATGTAGGCTCGTTCGATCTGCTTCTCCGGGTCGGTTCCCACGTCATTTTCGAGACGGGCGGCCAGGTACCGGGCTTGCTGGTTCACGAACTCCCCGTTGAACAGGGTGAGCGCTTGAGGAGCCACGCTGGTGGTCATCCGCCGAGATGCGGTTTTGGTGGTGTCGCAGAGATCGAGCACTTCGAGCATGGGCACGATCATGGACCGCTTGAGAAAGACATAAATGGTGCGACGGGATCGGTCTTCTTCGCCAGAGGGTTTCCAGATGGTATCCGGATCGCTGTGCCCGGCCAGAGCGGCCTTGGAGATCCTGGGATACATGCTGGGGCCGTACATTCTTCGATTCAGTCTCCCACTGACAGCCAGCATGGAGTCCCGAATGGCCTCAACCTCCAGTCGAACCCGCGGCATGCGCCACAGCAAGCGGTTCTCCGGATCTTCCGCGCCGTAATCGGGGTTCCACTGTCGGCTCATGCGGTAACTGTTGCTGGAAAGGATCAGGCGATGGAGCTTCTTGAAAGACCATCCTTCCCGGGTGAACCAGTGAGCGAGCCAGTCGAGCAACTCCGGGTGGGTCGGCTTTTCTCCCCTGGCGCCGAAGTCACTCGGGCTCCGAACCAAACCAAGCCCGAAGTGCTTTTGCCAGATGCGATTCACAATCACCCGAGCCGTCAGAGGATTCCGGGGATGGACCAACCAGCGAGCCAGCGCCAGTCGCCACCCGCTGGCTCTGGTCCCGGACTCCGGTTCGAGGGGGACATTCTCCAGGATGGCCGGAACGGCCGGGGCCACTTCCGGCCCCGGATTGGCGGCGCTGCCTCGGATCAGCAGGTGGGTGGCGGGAGGATTCGGGCTCGGTTCGTGCATGAAGTAGCCGCGGAGCAGCTCGGGCCGAGACGCCTCCAGAGCCTCGATCCTCAGTTCCTTGGTTCTCATCTGCTCCCGGATGACTTCAGGCATGGAGGCATTGTCGACTTCCTCTTCGAGCTGTTCCTGGAATGCCTGTACTAATCCCTTTTGCTCGCGAGTCGGATCCTGGGTCAGAAAGGCTTGCACCGCCAGGGCCGGCAGGTTGGTCTGGCCCGACTCCAGGTAGTTGTGGCGTAGAGTGGCTCTCAGGAGGCTGAGCTCTTCTTTCAGACGCTCGATCTCGCGGGACTTGGCCGAGTATGTAGCCAGTTGTTGGGGAGTCCCGATCGGCAGGTCCAGTTCACTGCGGCCGTTGCGCGAGCGTTGCAAGCCGTTAAAGACAGCCACCATGCTGTAGTAGTCTTGGGCGGTCAGGGGATCGAACTTGTGGTTGTGACAGCGCGCACAACCCAGAGTCAGCCCCAGGAAGACCTGCGAGGTGGTGCTGACGATGTCGTCGAGTTGATCGAAACGGTCGGTCGCCGGATCTGCCGGCTCATCGTCCCAGGGCCCCAGCCGGAAGTATCCGGTGGCGATAAGTGTCTCGGCCGAGGCATCGGCCAACTCGTCTCCAGCCAATTGCTCCAGAACAAAACGGTCGAAGGGTTTGTCCCGGTTGAAGGACCGGATCACGTAGTCCCGGTATCTCCAGACATGAGGCTTGGTCCCATCCCGTTCGTATCCGTTGCTTTCGGCGTACCGTACCAGGTCGAGCCAGTGACGCCCCCAGCGCTCCCCGTAGGCCGGACGCGCCAGGAGGTCGTCGATGATTGCCTTGTAAGTGGTTTCACTCGGTTCTGTGAGGAAGCTTTTTTGCTCTGCCAGGTTGGGCGGTAGTCCAATGAGGTTGAGATAGAGGCGCCGCAAGAGCTGAGGGGGCTTGGCCGCTGGCCCCGGCTTCCAACCTTTCGCCTCCAGCTTGGCCAGGACAAAGGCATCGATGGGATTCCTGACCCACTCCTCGGCCTGCACGGCCGGCAAGTCGGGTCTGGAGATGGGTTGAAAAGCCCAGTGGTCACTGATCGGAGGCTGGACTTCGGAGGAGTCCCCTTCCTGCGGCCAGAGAGCACCCTGGTCGATCCAGCGACGCAACAATTCCACTTGTTCGCTGGTCAGTCGAGGCCCCTCGGGCGGCATGACCACTTCGGGGTCCAGACCCGCAACGTACCGCAACAGAAGGCTGTTCGAGCTCTTGCCCGGAAGGATGGCTGGTACGCCGGAGTCGCCTCCTTTGAAGGCATCGGCCCTGCGGTCCAGCCTGAAGCCGTGCAACTGCGTTTCACTCCCATGACAGGCGATGCACCGCTCCTCGAAGATCGGCTGAATTTCTCGAGCAAAATCCACCTGCTCAGCGGCGGTGCTCCCTGCACTGCCAAGAAGCCCCGTGAAAGCTAACACAGCGATGGTTGCTCGCGCTGGATTGCTGGTGATCATCGCGCTCTCCTGATTTCCAAAGAATAGCAAAAGGATGATCGGCCCTTCAAGTAGGGTTCTGTCCTACTTGGGAACCGGCAAACCCAGGCGCTCCATTTCGTACCGGAGTGTCTCCCGCAGCCCCTCCTCCAAAGGGCGGGGGTTGAAGCCCAACTCGCGGCGAGCTTTTTGGTTGTCGCCGATGTAAGTCGCGCCGGCAATGACCCGCAGACTCTCAGCCGCATAGGCCCGGAGGCAGAGGGAGGAAGGCTCCGAGGATTTTCATGCAGGCGGCCAAGCCCCGCATGGTTCCGGGACCAGGATGAATCCGGGGTGCTTGGATGCCCGTGATGCGCTCGGCCCATTCGAAGACTTCCCGGAAGCCGTGGACCGGACCGGCGATGATGTAGCTCTCACCCAATCGCCCCCTTTCCATCGCCAGGCGATGGGCCTTGGCGGTGTCTTCAACGTGTGCCCAGCAGAAGGCCGTTCGTTCAGGGGTCAAGGGAAGCTGGCCCTTCAAGTACTGACGAATGACCTTGCCTATGGGGCTGTTGTCGTTGGGGCCGTACACGACACCGGGTTGCACGATGACCAGTGGCAGGCCGGCCCTGGCCAGAGGTTGGGCCACTTGGTAGTGGGCCATCCACTTGGTGCGATCATACTCGCTCAACCAGGGCCCGTTATGGCGGAACGCTTCATCGACCCGTCTTCCGCCGGTGTCGGAGAAAACGGCCACGGTGCTGGTGTAGACAATTCTGGGAATGCCCAGGTCCCGGGCCGTTTCCAACACGTGGCGCGTTCCTTGAACGTTCGTCTCATAAGCTGCTTGCCGGTTTCTAACCCCGATCCGGTACCAGGCGGCCAGGTGAAAAACGCCGTCCACGCCGCTCATGGGTGCTCGAAGGCTGGGTTTGTGTCTGATGTCGCCTGGCCGAACGGTAATGCCGGAGGCGATGAGATCCGCGGCCCTGTTCGGATTTCGCGCCAGGGCCACCACCTCATGCCCGGCTTGAACCAGCTGTCTGGCCAGGCATCCTCCAATGAACCCGCTGGCGCCCGTCACGAGATATTTCATGGTAACGCCCCCGCGTCCTCAAACACCGCCCCGTGCGTGCTATATTAGCAATGACCGGCAGTCGATTCTCTGGAAGGATGGGTTGAACTTGCCAACGAAAATAAGTGCCAACATCAGCTTATCACGGAGGCTTTCCATGAGAAACCACTGCAGCTCTTCACCGGGTCGATGGATCTTGAGCCTTTGGATAGGGCTCGCGCTGACGGGCGCCGCTTGTGGGTCGCAACATCAAGGACCAACTGAGATTCTCTGGGATCGCTGGGGCATGCCTCATATCTATGCTCCCGACGCCGGGGAACTGTTCCGCGCCTTTGGTTGGGCGCAAATGAAGAACCACGGCGACCTCATCTTGCGGCTCTATGGCGAGGCCCGAGGACAGGCCGCGGAGTATTGGGGAGAATCGTATCTGCCCTCCGATCGCTATCTGCGAACCATGGGTGTGCCCGAACGCTCCCGGCAGTGGTATCGCGCTCAGAAACCCCGGTTTCAAGATTATCTGGATAGTTTCGTTGAGGGGATGAACGCCTATGCCGACAGCCACCGGGAGCGAATCGATCCCGAGCGGAGGGTGGTCCTTCCCGTCAGCCCGACGGATGTCATGGGTCACCTGCAGCGCGTCATCCATCTCGCATTTGTCGGGAGAGAGGTCACCTTTGGAAGGTTTGTCCAGAGCGCCTTGGGGTCCAATGCATGGGCCATTGCGCCTTCGCGGTCTGCCAGCGGCAATGCCATGCTGATGATCAATCCCCACTTGCCCTGGAGTAGCTTCTTCACTTGGTTCGAAGCGCAATTGGCGGCTCCCGGAGTGGATGTCTACGGCGCCACCCTGGTCGGAATGCCCATGCTGGGCGTGGGGTTCAATGATCATCTGGGTTGGACTCATACGACCAATCCGCTGGATGGCGTGGATCTTTTCGAACTGACTTTGGTGGAAGGCGGCTATCGTTGGGACCGGTCGGTTAAAGCCTTTGAGACGGAGTCGCAGCGCATCAAGATCCGTCAACAGGACCACGGATGGCGGGAGGAGACGCTTGTGGTGCGCCGGTCGGTCCATGGTCCCGTCCTCAAGGTCGAAGGCGACAAGGCCATCGCGGTTCGATTGGTTGGCCTGGATCAGCCCCACATGTTTGAACAGTACTGGGACATGATGCGAGCCGAAAACCTTCAGGGCTTCGAATCCGCTCTCAGCCGTCTGCAAATTCCCTTGTTCAACGTTATCTATGCGGATCGAGAGGGGCGCATTCTGTATGTCTTTGGCGGACGGGTGCCCATCCGTTCAGGCGGGAGATGGAAAGACTGGCAGGGGGTTGTCCCGGGAGATCGACCGGAAACGCTTTGGACCCGGACTCATCCCTATGATGAGTTGCCGCGGGTTCTGGATCCTCCCAACGGGTGGTTGCAAAACGCCAACGATCCTCCTTGGACCTCAACCTTTCCCCTGCTGCTGAATCCCGGCGATTTCCCTTCCTATATGGCTCCGCGGCGGATGAGGCTCCGGCCCTCAGCGATCGGTGCGTATGCTGGAGCAGGATCAGCAGATCACCTTCGAAGAGCTGAATCGTTACAAGCACTCGAACCGGATGGAAATGGCCGATCGCATTCTGGACGATTTGATCGCTGCGGTCGGCCGGCAAGGGGGCGAGTTGGCCCAACGGGCAGCCCGGGTCTTGGCTGGTTGGGATCGAACGGCTGATGCGGAGAGCCGCGGGGCAGTGCTCTTCGCCGAATGGGTCGAGACTGTCGGCGACGAGATGTTCGGCACCCCTTGGCAAGAGCACTCGCCCCTCACCACCCCCAAAGGGCTGGCGAATCCGGCAGCCGCTGTCGCGGCTTTGGAGATGGCGGCCCGGAAGATCACGGATCGGTTCGGAGCTCTGGACGTGCCCTGGGGCGAGGTGTATCGGCTGAGATATGGCGGCCACGACTTACCGGCCAATGGAGGCCACAGTCGACTGGGAGTTTTGCGAGTCCTTGAGTTCGCCCCGGAAAAGGACGGTCGCTTCCGAGCCGTGGTGGGCGATTCTTTCATTGCCCTGGTTGAATTCTCTGAACCCGTCAGGGCGGTAGCTCTGCTGAGTTACGGGAACGCCACCCAACCGGACTCGCCCCATCGAGGCGATCAGTTGCCCCTGTTTGCGCGAAAAGAGCTGCGTCAGGTCTGGCGAACCAGGAAAGAAGTCGAGGCCCACTTGGAGTTGAGGGAAGTCCTGAATCCCGAGTCTTGAGGGATCCCCGGTTCGTTGCAGGTGTCGTTTTCAAAAGTTTCGCGACCTCAAAATCAACCTTGACAGCGATTATGGTGTGAATTACCATATTGCCATTTCTGTATTACAAGTTAGCCGTGATAAAAGGTGAAATCATGAAAACCTTGACGCTCAGAGTCGATGAAGCACTTTATGCCAAAGTCTCGTCCATGGCCAAGCGACGAAAAGCCACCCGGTCAGAAGTTGTCCGGGAGGCGCTGAACGTCTGCTTTGAAAAAGACGGCGCATCCCCAAAAGAGTCAGCGCTTGAATTAGCTAATGATCTGGCCGGGACCGTGGCCGGGCCGTCCGATCTGTCCGTCAACAAAATCCATCTGAAAGGCTTTGGTCGGTAGCCCCTATGGACAAGTCCATCATTGTGGATACGGGACCTCTTGTTGCATTTCTCAACCGGACCGACCGCTTTCACCAATGGATAAAAGAGAAATGGGAGAGAATAAGCCCGCCGCTCCTGACGTGTGAAGCGGTTCTGACCGAGACCTGTTTCCTTTTACGTCACCTTTCAGGAGGAAGCCATGCCGTCCTCGAACTGGTGAATCGAGGGGTTATTCAAACTCCATTCCATTTGGAAGCAGAGGTCCAAAGCATTAAAAAGCTGGTCAAACGCTATGCGGATGTACCCATGTCCCTGGCCGATGCCTGTTTGGTTCGGATGGCGGAACAACGTGCCCAAAGCAAGGTGTTGACTCTCGATCCAGATTTTCGCATTTATCGAAAAAACAGCCGTCACGTGATTCCAATTCTGATTCCGGATTGAGGAAATGGGTCGACAAGCTTTTTCCCACAATCGTTTCGTGCGCCCTCGTCTGCTTCATGCGCGAGCAGCCGGGATCTGATTTGGACGGGATGGGTGAAGATCCATGGGAAGCCGGAGGGGAATAGAAGCCATGCGAGTTATGGGTTTACTGGTCATTTGGCTGTGTCTGCTGGACGGGGCTGCAGCTCAGACCAAGGAGAGATTCCTGATTGTCAGTTGGGGGGACGTGATCTTTGGACGACAAGGCGTCTCGAAACTGGATACTCCCCGGAAAATGCGTCAGGCGATCGAAGGATGGCGAGCCAACGGTGTGGACAAAGTCCTGTTTCGGGTCGATGACTTTCGTGTGCTCCTCTTTCATGAAATCCATGTGGACCCCAGCATTCCCTACCTCCGTGAATGGGCCAAAATCACCCGGAGGGCCTGGGACGAAGGATTGGTGGAGACCGCCGTTACCGTCTTGAAGCAAGCCGGAGTGAAAGCCTACATGTGGATCACCATTACCGATGAGGGCGCCCCGCCGGATGTGCTGTTCAACTATGGCAAGAGGTTGTCCTTCCGGGCCTGGCAGTCTCGGTTCACGCGGGAAAATACCCACGTCCTGGTCTGTGACCGGAGCCTCACGCCCAATCAACGCAAGTTTCAGTGGGGAGTGATGGAGTATGCCTATCCGGAAGTGCGACGTTACATGCTCAAGACTATTCGCGCTTTTTCCGACCGTTTCCCCTTCGACGGAGTCTTCTTGAGCCTCCGTTCACACTCGCCTCCTCCCGAACATGCCGACCAGTTCGGTTTTAACGAACCCGTAGTCCGAGAGTTCAAGAGGCGATATGGGCGCGATATCCTCCGGCAGGACTTCGATTTGAATCGCTGGCGCGAGCTGAGAGGGGAGTACCTCACCACTTTCCTTCAGGAAGTCAAGACCCATCTGAAGACCACGGGACAGAAACTTGCCGTCGGCGTGCAGCAGGGGGAGCATATCGGTCCTCCCTTTGGGAACATGAGGATTCAATGGCGGCGTTGGGTCTCGGAGAAGATTATCGACGAGTTGTTTGTGGGCCACATCACCCGAGTGCGGTCACGCTATCCCAATCGCTCTCAGAGAGGCTGGGGCTACTTGCAGAATCAGGAGGAAGGGCTGGGTCTGCCTCCCATCGAAGAAGCCTTGCGCCGGGACTACGGGCCGCTGTGTCGGCGCCATGGCGTCAAGCTCTATGTCGAACCGGGCAACTTTTATCGTCACCATCAACAGGCAGCCTATGGCAGCGGAGCGCAGCCCCCGGAGGTAGGGGAAAAGCTGATTGCCGAGATCGAGAAGATCCCGGAGGTGGCGGGAATCCCGGTTCGATACGACGACGTGACCGAATCGGGTCGGAACGAATAAGCGGATGAGGGAAGGGGAGCGGGGGTGTGGCGAATCTTTCCCCGCGTACGTCTTGCGCCGACGTAAAGTCGTAAAGGTGGGCTCCTCCACACCGCGCTGTCGGTTGGCCTCTCGGGTGACCTTCGGCGAGCTCAGTCGAGCTGTTGCCGTACTCCCTGTCGGTTTCCGCAAAGCGGTAGTCCAGCAGCGGCCGGTTGGAGTGGGTCGTATTCAAGATGTCGGTCCGCCTCTTGGTCCCCCCATCCCCATCCGGACCGGTAGCAGCTGATTGTTGTGGCGCCGCTCGTCCCACAATCCATTCCCCAGCTTGATTTGCCTCATCCCCCCGGCGGCGTACTCAATCTCATCCGATCCTCCTGAGGCCCCTCCCACATAATAGCTTCCTCCCTGCTTACTCACCCCCATGACCCCTCCCGCATCGTCGTGGGCTGCTGGATGACCTTGCCCGAAGGATACCTCCGGGAGATCAAATTACCAGCCCGGTCGTAGCCATAGCTCATGGTGTAACTCGTTCTGTCCGTGGTTTGGGTGCTTCCCAGGATTCTCCCTAGGACATCGTACCGGGTGTATCGTGTGGTGGAGAACACAACTCCACCGCTGTCCTTGGAGCAATCGCGCACAGCCGACCTTCCGCATAGTTGACACCCTCTCCACAATCGTCATAGTTGAGGTTGACCTCCGAGGTGGGTCGGGCCTCCGCCGGCCCGCCCGTGTAGGTGCAACGGGTCAGCCGGTCCAGCCGATCATAGGCCTAGCGGGTGACCACTGATCGGGCATTGGTCCGGGTCTTCAGATTGCCGTTGGCGTCATAGGCATAGGTCACCCGGCCGCTCTCCAGGTTGGTGGCCGAGGTCATCCTCAGCGGAGATGAAACGTAGAGTCGTGCGGTCCACCGTCGTCGCCCACTCTCGAAATGATGCCGTCAGGCGCTTCAAGTCAGTATTCAAAGAATTTTGACTTCGGTATATTCATATTCAACGTCTTGCTCTGGAGATGCCGCATATAACGTCGCCGGATGATTATTCTACGTCTGAATTACCAGTGTCGACGTCCACCTCAAGACTGGACATGACCGTTGTTGTGTACCAATATATGCGCGTGCAAACGAGGGCCAGCCGAATCAAACGCAGACTGGAAAAAGAGGAGTGGTATCTATTGCGGCATGGTTCCGGCCACGGCATTTACCGTCACCCCCGCATCAGCGGCATCATCACATTGCCGCGTCATCGGACACTGTCGCCGGCGGTTGCCCGCTCTATCGCCAGGAAAGCCCGGCTGATCCCATTAGGAGGATTGCAAACATGTCCCGATATCCCGCTTTGATCGATGGGGAAAAGGGTGCTTACGGCGTCACTTTCCCCGACTTGCCCGGCATTGTCGCCATGGGTTCGACCTTGGACGAGGCCTTGGCGAACGCCGAAGATGCCTTGCGCGATTACGCCATAGAAGCCGAAAAAGATAACCTTGCACTTACGCCGCCCAGCGCCCTCGAGCAGGTGGAGGCCCCAGCGGGGTACGCCCTGGTCTCTATCCCGATGATCCGCTTTTCCGGGCGCAGCGTGCGCGCCAATCTGTCACTGGATGAGGGCGTTGCCGCCTTCATCGATGGCGAGGCGCGTCGGCGCGGCCTGACGCGCACGGCCTACGTGGAATGGATGGCCCGACGTATTGCGCAGATGGGTGGATAAATACCTGCCAAGCTTATTTCCCCTCCTAACCTGCCACTTTGGTGGCAATCTCCAAACCACGCTTGCGGCCGACCTCGCGGATGAAGTAGATGTCGTAAGCAGGGGCCTTGTGGAAAATCCGGTTCCGGGCCGTAACGTCGGACCGGCATCGGATCTTGAAAGCGGATGACGCATCCTCCCTGCTGCGCCTTCGGCCCGTCTCAGAACCAGGATGTCGTGCGTGATCCGCTCTGAGTCGATGATGTCGCCATCGGTAACGGTCACCCAGGCCCCAGTCGCCAAGCCTGGTAATACTCGTTCTCCGGTGCTTCGACGGTCGCCTCCGGCAAGTAATACTGCCCGAATCGCGCATAGCCGTCGCCGGGTCGGAAACAGGACTTCCAAGGCCGCGATATCCTCTTGGCTGGCCAGATCCAGCCCCAAAAAGCACGACCGTAACTTATTGATTAAATTGGTGCCGGAGGGGGGACTTGAACCCCCACGTGGGGTAACCCACGCTAGATTTTGAGTCTAGTGCGTCTGCCAATTCCGCCACTCCGGCTCAATGACATGTGGGAGGCTGAGGGGGGCGACTTCTGCTACCGTCCCATTTCGTATCTATTTGCAGGGCGTTACCCAGAGGTTGGGACGCGAGGGAGATTAACATGCCACCGGCGATTTGTAAACGAGCTCTCGGTGTCAAAAAGCTTAATCCGGATTGTGAACTAACCGTGGTGGCCACTCTACTGATCGGCCTTATCGAGGTTTAAGCCGATCGAAAATCCGGCCGATCGTTCCGGATTTCATGGGGAGTCCTGTTAACCTCAGCGTGCGCTGGAACGTCTTCGAGCTAAAAGAGGGGTCGAGAAGTTCTGACCGCCTTGCTTTTAAGAAGTTGGCCTCCCGACTGGGTGTCCAGTGCAGCCAAGCCTGGGGTTCTCATCCCACTTTTTGGGGGATTTTCCTTCCTGCTGCTTGTCTTTGGTCTTATTCTGATCCTGGTCGGTACTCCGATCCTGGCCGAGGGTTGACTGCCTGGATTCAGCCAACGTCACGATTTGTCGCATAGAAAGAATCGGAATCAGGGTTAAGGCAAGCCCGGTCCGGGGTTGTTGCAACTACTGCCGTAACTCACCGCCCTGTCTCAGGACGGCTCGTATCTTATCCGCCACGTCAGGTGATGGGAAACTGGTCTCACCCGTCACAATCAACGCAAAGTTGGCAGCCAGGATTTCCTCAGGGTGGATGATGTATTTGGTGTTCTTTCCGACTTGCTCAAAGAAGCCCGATACTTCCTCAACCTCGACCAGCTTAGGTGTAAAGGTACTAAGGGGGGAGATGCCAGTCGGGCCGTCCTTCACGACCTCTATCAGCAGCAGTCGAAACTGCAGATACTTGAAGAAGTTCCCGCCTTGCTCCGGGTCATAGCGCTCACTCTTCGAGAAAAGGACCGGAACTGCCCAGAACGGTTGCTGGCCCTGTCGGACGCGGATCCAGTGGGCGTTGAACGGCGCGTCGGGGTTGGTGATCCTGCGACGGATGAGATGGGCCGGCAACTCGATCTCCCGGCGCCGTTCGAAGCCGATGGCTTGGTACAACCGATCGCGGATGTCGGGATCGTGACGCGAAAGGATATGAAAGAACTCATGGGCAATCAATCGGTTGAATTTTTCCGGGGGTAGGTCGAGTCTGGCCTTGGGAATGACGATGGCCCGCCCCCTCGTATAGGCTGCCCCTCCCTCTTCTTCTCCGGTGGTCTTAATGAAATGGATGGTCTGTGGCCAATTTAAAGCAAGCTCGGCCAGCGCCGGCTGAATCCGGTCAAGTGCCGCCCGAACCTTGATCTTGTCCTCAGTTTCCCAGCAAAGCACCTTACTGGAGACAAATCGCAGGAATTCCGACTCGGACACCTCCCGATCCGTCTTCAGTCGCGAAGCGCGGTCGAAGGGGCTTAATCGTTGGATAAAGCCATCGCGGGTTCCGAGAATCCTCTGCCCCTCTTCCAACGATGCAAACTCGATCCGGATGGAAGCGGCCAGACCAGATACCCCCAGGACAACCGCAGCACCGAAGCAGAGCAACATCGCAGGATAACGGCCATTTCTCATCAGTCTCTCACCGTTACTTCAATTCTTTGAAAGATCTCACCGGCATGCCTTGGATCCAATCCTACCAGCGCAGGATCGAGGCGCCCCAGGTAAAACCGGAGCCAAAAGCCGCGAGCACCACGATGTCTCCCGGCTGAACCCTTCCCGCTCGAACGGCTTCGTCCAGTGCAATCGGAATCGATGCCGCTGTGGTGTTGCCATAGCTCTGAATATTACTGAAAACGCGGTTCGGAGAAATTTTCAAGGAACGAACAACAGCCTCCGATATCCGCAAATTAGCTTGATGCAAAATCAGCAAGCGGACATTCGCCATTTCCAAATTGTTGTCGGCCAAGGCTTCGTGCACGCTCTCCTGGAGGCGGTCCACGGCATGCTTGAAGACGTACCGGCCGTCCATTTGGGGATAATGTCGGCCCTGCCTCAACATTTCCTCCGTCAAACGCGGATGATGCAGGGAGGTGGGAGCCTCCAACCACAGTTTCCGGGCATATTTTCCTTGTGAGTGCAAGGGGCTCGAGAGGATTTGGCGATTTTCGTCTTCCGACCGACCGACGATGACGGCTCCGGCCCCGTCACCGAAGATGACGGCTACATCGCGGCCGTGTGTGTTCATTTCAAGTCCACTCGAATGGACCTCAGCACCGACCACCAGAATGTGTTGATAGGTACCCGTTCTGACGAATTGATCAGCGATCGCCAGGCTGTAGACGAAACCCGTGCACTGGTTGCGCACGTCCAGGGCGCCCACTGTGTCGAGGCCGAGCTTTTCCTGGAGCAGGCAGCCGCAACCTGGAAAATTATATTCGGGGCTCAAGGTGGCGAAGATGATGAAGTCGATCTGGTCAGCGGATAATCGGGCGGATCGGAGGGCTGACTGAGAAGCCTGCAGGGCGAGATCAGAGGGTCCAACCCCCGGCTCTGCATAACGCCGCTCGCGGATTCCCGTCCTCTGCCGAATCCATTCGTCAGAAGTGTCCATGACCTTTTCCAGATCGGCATTGGGGACGATCTTCTCCGGCAAGTAACTCCCTGTTCCCAGTATTCTGGCGCTAAACATTGCTACAGACTCATTCTTCCCTGTTTGAACTCGATCGAGAGGTTCTGTCTCTACCTCAACCTGCGTTCCACCATCGTTTACTTGGACGGCTCACGATAGTAGAGGATCAAATCGGTCCCCTGCGGCGTCGCTCCGACCTGGCGTAATAGGGCAGCAATCTGTCCCCGATGGTAGCTGGAGTGATTCACTACATGCAGCATTGCCTGCCAAAGTGGATTTGAGACGGTGCGCCCCTGAGGGGTCGTCAAGACTAGAGGTTGCTGCAGATTCTCCGAATCGAGTCCACCCACATAGCTTGCCAAATCCTGATCGACTTCAGCCCAGCGGCGGTTGGCTTCTTCGGGACTGGAGAACTGTTCCAGGGGCAGAGGCTGCTTTGCAGATTGTCTCTTCCACCGTCTCAACCAGTTCCACTGAGCTGAAACCAAGTGGGCTACGGTTCCTTGAAGTGAGCCAAAGCTGGCCCCAAGGTCGCGTTCAAAGGCTTCTGGATCCAAGTCCTGGATCGATGCCCTGACGCGCTCATTGGCCCACCCGTTGTAGGCATACAAGTCCGCAAGATCTTCTATTCCCATGGTCAAAGCCTCCCTTGAATGATCCATTACAGATGAAACGATACTCGGTTCCCATTAAATGACGTTTCGGCGAAATTGTAAACTCAAAGCGGTACACATGGAGACAATCGCAATAGCAGGCGAAATTGACAGTGTAATCCGACGCTGCTAGTATTTGGATGTTTCAGGCTTTACAGAGGGCCTCGACTGGCGCCGGCATCCTGATCACAATTCCGCATTGAATTAATAGGAGCCAATCTTGGCAAGACTCACGCGTTCCGAAATTCTTAAAGAAGATCGCTTCGTGGTGTTGGTGGACCGGTTTCGTCACTTCTTCACCGACAACCGTTCAGAAATCCTGCGTGGTCTATTCGCCGTCGGAGTTGTAGCTGTGTTTACTGCAGCCTACTTCTACTACTCGGCCAAGCAAGAAGAGCAGTCCAAAGAGGAGTTAGCAAAGGGCCCTTGACGACTTACCAGGCGCCGGTCAGCCAAGCCGGCGAATCAGCATCTTCTAGCTCAACAGCTCCGATCTCTTTTACAACCTCGACTCAAAAGTACGAAAAAGCTCTGGTGGAGCTCCGGGGGGTCATCGCTCGTCATGGCGCCCGGTCTGCGGGCAAGATTGCTATTTACTATGCCGGTCTGTGCCTCCACCATCTCGACAGGAACTCGGAAGCCATTTTGCAGCTGGAACCTTTGAGCCTGGAGCAAACAGACTTCGGCGCTCTGGCGCTTGCTGCTTTGGGAAGGATCTATGAGGACTCTGCAGACATAGCCAAGGCTACCGAGGTCTATCAGCAGCTTGTTGATCGCAACGCTTTGACAACACCGGGAGACACGTTGGCTATGCACATGGCGCTCCTGTACGAGCAGCAAGATAAAAACGAGGAAGCTGCTAAGATCTATGAAAAGGTCATCCAGGATTTCCCCACCTCCCCCGTCTCTTCAGAAGCCGAGCTGAGGTTAAAGAAAATTGCCCCCTGATGGTTGATGCCATTCGTCAACGGGCGGAGGAGCGCGAGGCCCTAACCCTTGTTCCCCAGGCCACACTCAGCGCCCAAACTCGAGGTCGCCAAAAGGACGAAGCTGCCTGCCCCATCCGAACCTCGTTCCAGCGTGACCGCGACCGTATTCTGCACTCCAAGTCCTTCCGGCGCTTGAAGCACAAGACCCAAGTATTCCTGTCCCCAGAGGGTGACCATTATCGAACCCGCCTGACTCATACCCTCGAAGTCGCCCAAATCGCCAGAACAATCAGCCGGGCGTTGCGGCTTAATGAAGACCTCACCGAGGGCATTGCGCTAGGTCATGATTTGGGTCACACTCCATTCGGTCATGTGGGCGAGGCTATCCTGGACGAACTCGCACCCGGTGGATTCCGTCATTACTGCCAAAGCCTGCGCGTTGTTGACAAGTTGGAACGGGACGGGCAAGGGTTGAACCTGTGCTGGGAAGTGAGAGACGGCATTCTCAAGCATTCAAAGGGGACGGGCGCGGTGTTCACCAGACAGGATCAGGGACACCCGGCAACCCTGGAGGGTCAAGTCGTCAGGGTTTCGGATGTGATTGCCTATGTTAACCACGATCTGGACGATGCGCTACGTTCAGGTCTCATTCGGTCTGTCGATATTCCCAGGGAATTAACCAAGGCTTTGGGCGCCAGTCATTCGCTCCGAATCAACACCTTGGTTGCCGGTGTGATCAGCTCCAGTCTAGATGCCAACCTGCAGATCATCTCCATGAGTCCTCCTATCCTGCAGGCTATGATGGAATTGAGACACTTCCTCTATCGAACCGTTTACGCTCGCAGCATTCCTAAGGGCGAGCTTCTCAAGGCCAAGAAACTCTTGAGCGACATCTATCATCACGTGGTAGCCCATCCCGAGGGGATTCCGAGTATTTCCAGGTGCCCGGAAGATGCCGTGGAACTGGCAGCGGTCGATTTCGTAGCGGGGATGACCGATCGCTTTGCTTTGAATTTCTACGGTCGCCTATTTCTGCCGAGAGGTTGGAACCCTCGTTTGGCGACCTAGCCGCCGGCCTTCCAACTTTCAGAGCCGCGGCTCAGGCGGAGACCTGAAGGACCATAACTGCCCGCGACGAAAGACACCGGGGAAGGTAGTGATACAGGGAGTAGACCCAGGAGAACGAGGCAGCCGCTAATCCCGGTAATGAGGGGGTGCTGCTGAGAATTGGCGGCGCCGGCCATCAGGCGCCGTGCCGCACCGAAACCTTGCCCGGAGCCAATTCAATGCTCTGGATGTCAAAGGGCAGATCAAAATCGGTATTCGGTCGTGCCCCAGGGTATTGGGGAAGTACGTAGTGGGCCAGCAGGAGATCGATCAATAACTTGGGGATCTCCTGGTCATCTATCCAGACCCCCAAAATATCGTATCGTCCAAGGGGCCCTGCTTCTGCCGTTAACTTAGCGGAGACTTCCAACCAGTGCTCGCCACGCAGTAGGGTGGCCACCAGAGAATCGGCTGCGCGGCCGGGGTCGGCGTGCATTTCGTCGAAGTTCACCAGAGCCCGAGCAGACACAGCTTTCTCCTGAAAGCGGACTCGGATCTGTTTCACCCCTTGGGGATAGTGTTGAGCGATCTCGAAGTGGAGAAAGGCATCGATCTCAGGTTCAGTGAACTCTGTTTGCCCACTACCGGAGCTCGGTTTCGGTAAGGCGATGGCCGCCAGCTTCTTGGCGAAAGCCTGGGCCGCAGACCGGTTGACCGCCGAGGGTGGACCGGATGCTGCCGACGGAGAACGAAGAAACCACCAAGCACCGATCCCTAACAAGAGCAGGCACATCAAAGAAAAGACCGTTCTTCTCATCGTTTTACCCCTGCTACCCCCCTGACCTTACCCTACCAACTTGAAGGTCCGGCTCCAGCGAGTTTTTCGGAAAAAGTTAAGCAGAACGTCGACGAATCGCCCGGTTCGGTCAGTCAGCGAATTGTGCAAATGCTCGCTCGGGTCCGTTTCGAAAGACCAGTAGATGATGAACGCCCTCCCTACGATATTTTTTCGAGGAACAAATCCCCAATAGCGGCTGTCGGCACTATTGTCGCGGTTATCACCCATGGCGAAGTAACGATCGGGTGGAACCACAATGTCCTTGTCCGCGGTGAACTCGGTGAAGTATCGATAAGCCAAGTGAATATCCCGATTCTTATTATAATCGGCGAAGCGATTCATCTGAGCCTCGGTCAGCGGAAGATTGTCTCTGATTTCCACGTCCTTCCGACCCGGACGTTTGTGAAACACGTAGGACTCCGGAACGAGTTTTCCGTTACGGTACAACTGCTGGTTTGTCAGCCGAATACGGTCGCCCGGCAGCCCGATCGCTCGCTTGACGTAATGCTTGGTGAGATCTTCTGGATATCGGAAAACAATGACGTCACCATGCTTCACCTGCTGAAAAGGAAGCAAAGGTTTCAGCCAACGACCCGGATTACCGTAAACAAACTTGTTGACCAGAAGATGGTCCCCCACCAGCAGATTGTCCTCCATGGAGGGTGTTGGGATTTTAAAGGCTTGAACAACGAAGGTAGTGCCGAAGAGCGCCAGGATGATCGTCACTACGAAACTTTCAAAGTACTCACGTAGAGTCGATTGCTTGATGGGCTGATCAGCTTTCTTTGGAATTACGGTTGTCACGAGAAATAGATGCTCCTGAAGTTTCCTGTTGGTCTACGACTGCCAAGGCCAGTCGGGCGGCCTCTTGCTCCGCTCTTTTCTTAGTCTCACCTTGACCTTCCGAGGTTAACTCACCTCCTATCGTCAAACGGACCGAAAACCGTTTCTGATGATCGGGGCCAAGCTCGTTGATGATGGAGTACTCGGCGCGCGCCCTGTGGAGTGACTGCAATTTTTCCTGGAGCCTGGACTTGTAATCGGTCAAGGAGAAGCGGCCCGCCACGATGTCGTGCAAATCCTCGGCGAACTGGGTGAGCACGAACTTTCGGGTTGCCTCCAAGCCTCCATCCAAGTAAATGGCCGCCACCAAAGCCTCGGAGGCGTCCACCAACAGGGCCTGCTTTCCGCGCCCCCCAGTCTTTTCCTCTCCTTTGCCGAGGTTGAGAAATTGGCCCAACTCCAGCCTGGAGGCTACCCGAAATAAACCGTTGGAACTCACGAGATGGGCTTTGAGTTTGGACAGTTGCCCCTCGGTTAAATGAGGATGACGCCTGAGGAGATACTCGCTGATGACGAAGCCAATGATCGAATCTCCCAAGAACTCGAGTCGCTCGTTGTCCCCCCACTTGACTTGATACTCATTGGCGTAAGAGCTGTGAGTCAGGGCTCTGACGAGCAAAGTACGATTTTTGAAGCCATAGTTGATTCTAGCTTCCAATTCGGCGAGTTCTTTCCCCATCTCCACACTTACTCTACCTCACTTTGGGCCAACTTGCAGCCGATCCCATCCACTAAGCAATCCCGGGGACCGGCTGGCGTGGACTCGGAAAAATCAATGGGTTTTTACGCCCGTGGGCCGGTTCCCTTCTCGCAGGCCCGTCAGTTCTTCTTTTGGGAAAGCTGGATGCCCCCGCCCCTGCGTTGCGGCAAAGGACCCGAGCCGGATGGCGCAGCAAGTTCAGGGAGTCGCTGGTCTTGGGTGAAAAGGCTCCTGAAGACCGCGCTGAGCCGTCGCTTGTGCGCCCCTCGTATCGTCACCTAACTCAACGGCGGCCTGGTATTGCAGAAGGGCTTCTTCACGGTTGTCGTCCAGATCGTAAAGTCTCCCCAGATAGATATGCGCCCAGACCTTGACCGAATCCGGACAGGTTTCGGAGGCCAGGGACCTTCTAAAAAAGTCTCTGGCTGACTTCTTGTCGCGCCGATTGATCGCGACGATACCCAGACCGTAAAGGGCCTCGCCATTGCTGGGGTCGTGGCGGTCCAACACCAGATTGAAGAGTTCCTCGGCCCTTTCCAATTCGTCACCCCCCAGATTGGACTTGGCTTGGCGGAGAAGTCTCTCCATCTCCGTCGGTCGCGCCGAGGTTGAAGGGAGCCGGGGGGCTGAACTCAAAGCCACCTGCCGAGCCGCCTGTACCTCAGATATGTCCAGTTCCGACAAGAGAGTTCGGTAATATACTTGGAACCCTTCCATTTCTCGCTCAAACCGTTGAAGCGCTGTGAAAAAGTGACGGGACAGCAAGGCTCCGGAGCGAATGGCTTCATCCAAAGAGGCATCGGCCTCCTTTTCCGACAACCGATCAAGCCTCATTTCCACTGCTTTGATGAGGCTTTCAGTAACCATCTCCTGCAAGTCCCCTCTGATTCGTTCCGGGGCCTGACTCTCAACAAACATGATCTCGCCGAGGGCTTTTCTTTGTTCGGCAGCTAGCGGGTATCTGGCAGCAAAGGGATCCAGCAAAAAGTGAAGATACTGGTGACGAATTTCCGAGGTTTTGGGTGGCTTGGAGGGACCGAAAAGCAAATAGTAGCTGCTTTGATAAGTTCGTGCATTGAATGTGTTGGGGGGAACCAGATAGTCTGGCACCAGGACCAGCTGCCGTCCCTGGTAGGTCCCCAAACGCATCCTGAGATATCCCTGGGTTTTCATGATCATTTGATTGATCGAGGGACGATAATCCCAGACCGCCCGTTCGTGGAGATGCTTGTACCGACTCCAGATCACTTCAACCTTTGCCGTAGAGTAGAACTCAGCGAGTAAACTGGTAAATCCAGCCACGGACCAGGCATCGGGAGGCATTTGACCCGAAGAAAGGAGGGGCTTGAACCCGGGTGGACCATCGATAACGAATGCCAGAGAAATATATTTGGTCAGTTCTTGTTGTGCGCTGTTCCCCTTACGGTGGGACTCATAAAAGTCTCTCAGTTTCGCCTTCAAGTCGGATGGTAGTTTCTGAAACTCTCGGGCAATCGGGAGGCTTGCAGGATGAACGGAGAGGAATCCCTCGTCAAATCCAGCGGTGCGCAGTGCCCCTAGAACAGTAAAAACGCGAATATCCGGTTGGATCAGGATCGAAGGTATTTGGGCAAGGTTCGAACGACAAAGCGTCAAAACCAAGATCAACATCCCGAAAAGTCGAAAGAGTGCTGCGGGAATCGAGCAAGAAAGATTCATGGGTCAGTTGCCGATCGTCAAAAATATCTTACCGTCGAAAATGATCGAACCCCTGAGGCGAAAGGCGTCTCAGATGGCCCTGTTCTCGAATCCGGCATGATCCTGGCTCGTCGGTGATGTATCCGATCTCATGGATACCCAAACCCTCCATCTGACTGGGCACCTGGGTCCGCCTCTGGGCAGGAACCGTAAACAGAAGCTCATAGTCCTCTCCACCGTTCAAACCATAGTCTAGCAGGGGTTGGTCAAGCAATGAATTGACTTTTGAGCTGATTCTCGGCAGGGGAACTCGCTCCGAGTCGATCACGGCCCCAACCCGACTACCTTCGCAAAGATGGTGTAGATCGGTCGAGAGACCATCGCTCAGGTCGATGAGAGCCGATGCGCAACAACTCTCGGCCAGCCAACGGCCGATCTGATTCCGGGGCAGGGGCTGCAAATGTTTTTTAACCAGGTGAGGAAAGTAACGGGCCCGCCGCGGGACGCGCCGAAGCAACTCCAGGCCGATCGCCGAAGCCCCCAGCTCCCCTGTTACAAAAAGGCTGTCTCCGGGCCGGGCTCCTTTTCGAGTGAGCACTTCCGCCGATTTCGCTTCGCCAAGAACAGTCAAATCCAGAAAAACAGGCCCTGGGGAAGAGCAGAGGTCTCCTCCCAGTAGGACGGTCCCGCTGAGATAAGCCAGCCTCAACAGACCTTTATAAACTCGGGTTACAAAACTTCCCGACTTTCCCCCGGGGAGAGCCAAAGAGGTAGTGAACCCCAAGGGCTTGCCCCCCATGGCGGCAATATCACTCAGGTTGACGGCTAGCGCTTTCCAGCCCAAGTCCTCCGGGCGAAAATAAGCGAGGTCGAAATGAACATCCTCAACCAAGGCATCGGTTGAAATCAGAGTGATGCGGCCAGAGGATTGGGTCACGGCTGCAGCATCGTCCCCAAAGGACAGGGACACTCTCTGGGAGGGCGGAAGGATCTGGTCGGACAGGCGGTGAATTCTCTTGATTAACCTTGACTCGACTTGACGCGGAGACCCGGCCGGCATAACCCTTACTTCCTCTTGGCATGGCGACGACTTCCAGTAACCAGCGCCGTTTGGAGGACCTCTCCGGCATGGTTGACCGAAACGATGCCGCTGGCCTTGCGCGGAGTATCGAGGAGATCTTGGAGGTCCTATTCATTGAGCCTGGACACAATCGCAACTTGGCGGTGGATTCGGAGTTGCCAGTGGGTTCGGCCTTCGACATGGAGAAGGCGACTCCATGTCGCCGTTCGGCTCGTTTCCTCCCAACGACCGCAGGCTTGCCTGACGGCAGGACTCCAACCGCTATCTACTCCAATCGCTCGACTTTGAGTAGTTCCCGAAGCTCCGCCATGAACTCCTTGATATCCTTGAAATCGAGGTATACGGAGGCATATCGTACATAGGCAACCTTGTCGAGCTGACGTAATCGCTCCATCAACATTTCCCCTATCTGAGTGGTGTTTCTCTCGCGGTCCCCGGATTCATGAACGAAGGACTCGACCTCATTCACGATGGATTCCAGTTGGTTCGTACTCACAGGACGCTTTTCACAGGCTTTCAATAGACCGACCATTGGCTTTTGCCGATCGAATTTTTCCCGAGATCCGTCCTTCTTGACAACCATATAGGGAATCTCGTCGATTCTTTCATAGCTGGTGAACCGTCGACTACACCCGAGACATTGACGTCGTCTGCGGATGGCTTGGCCTTCCCTGCTTTCACGGGAATCGACAACCTTGTCTTCCAAGTGGCCACAAAACGGACATTTCATGTTTATTTGGTGGAGAACAACCGAATCAGAAGGCTCTGGGGAAAAGAACGAATCTCACAAGTCTCCTCCCCGAAGAATCGAGACTAACCCTACACAGAAAACCCCTGTGAAGTCAAGGAGCTGAACGGCCTAACCGTTGATTTTTCAATGTTTAACTGCGATCATTTCATTGAAGGGGTCGGTCGGAACCCTGGTCCGATTCCCCCAGGGCTAAACCCCGAAGCCAGAGCAACGAAGGGTGAATACTAAGCTTCCAGGGTCCCCTGTACCCGAATAAGCAACCGACCGATTCAGAGGTTGACACCTACCCCACCATCAGTTATTTTCGACCATCAGTCGGGTGGCATTGACAGCTTTGGGCGCGATAAGTCATTTATAGATATCAACTTTGAGGTCGAAGTCGATTGTCCGGCCCCACCTGTTTGCAAGCTGGGCGGCCACTGATGAACGACCGGGTTGGGGAGGATGAACGAAGCTCAGGCCATTGCTGGATGCGCCTCCGGCGACCCGGAAGCCTTCGAAGTGCTGTACAACATGCACAAGCGTCGCGTCTATTCGCTCTGCTTGAGAATGGTGCACAACCCGGCAGAGGCAGAGGATTTGACCCAAGAAGCCTTCATGCAGCTCTTCCGAAAGATAGGAACCTTCCGCGGCGACTCGGCTTTTTCCACCTGGATGCATCGACTGACAGTCAACATCATCTTAATGCGCATCAGGAAGAAGGGACTAGACCAAGTCCCGTTGGAGCAGGATCGTGATGATGGACAGGATCTACCCCCCAAGGAATATGGCTCCGAGGATATCGACCTTTTAGGACTTGTTGATCGGATCACTCTGGAAAAGGCAATCGCAGCCTTACCGAAAGGCTATAGAACAGTATTCATTCTACACGATATTGAAGGATATGAACACAACGAAATCGCTGAAATGCTTGGATTTTCGATCGGAAACTCGAAGTCCCAGCTCTTCAAGGCTCGGCTCAAGCTTAGGTCCTATTTAACGAACAAGAAGCTGAAATTTGAAAAACAAATTGAGGCATCATCTTAGGCCTTATTTGTATCTAACCTACCGGTGGCAGGTAGTTTATATTCCCCGAGTGGCCCTGCGAGGATAGCGCAATGATGAAATGTCCTGATATCCGAGAAGATGTCTCCTTGTGTGTGGATGGAGAATTGGATCTCTCTCAAGCCGAGAAGCTTGAGAAACACCTGGGGACTTGCGCTGAGTGTGCAGCCTTCTATGAGGACCTCAAGTCCATTCGGGAGGGGGTGGGGACGTTAGAGCCCATCGAGCCACCCGAGCGGGTCTGGACCAGCCTTCGATCCCAGCTCGCAGCTGAAGGGCTCATACGCTCCATGCCCAAGGAGCCTTTCTGGGCTGGAATCCTGCCAAAAAGCTTTCCTGTCTTGAAACCCGCCTGGAGTGGTGCTATAGTAGCACTATTCCTAGTCGTAAGCTCGTTGCTTGTCTATGATTTGAGGAACCGGCCGCTAGTGGGTCCCGATCCCATTGCAGTAACGTCCCACCAAGAGGTCTTGATCCAGGAACTCAGAAAGGCAGAGGCAAACTATCGGACAGCAATCGAGGCGCTCAGTGCAAGTTCCCAGAAGAAGTTGGAGCAATTGGATCCAACATTGGCGCAGATTTTCAATGACAATCTAGCGACCATGGACTACTACCTGAACGAGTGTAAACGAGCCGTGGAGACCAGTCCTCAAAACCCGCTGGCTCACCGGTACTTGTTGGCTGCATACCAGAAGAAAGTCGAGTTGATGCAGACGATTCTGACGTCGGATTCTTTGTTATAACTCCAAGATAGGGGGATGGGCACCATCATCATGACTAGACAATGGCACCTCACTGCAGTACCAGTTGTCCTAACCTTGGCGCTTCCCCTGGCCATCGGGGCCGCGGACCGAGAGGAAAAAATCTTCAATGTCGGCGATGCACCAACAATTATCCTGGTCAATTACTCCGGCTTGATTTCCGTGGAGGGAGGGCAGAATAATTTCGTCAGAATCATCGGGGTCAGACACTCTGAAAATGTTGAAATTGACACCGAGGCCGGTCCTAATCGAGTGCGAGTTACCAGTCATGTGCTGGATAAACTGGCAACTGCTGAGAATACGGTGGTGGACTATGAGCTGTACGTCCCGGAAACGTCGAATCTTGAGATTCGGTCCAACATGGGTGATGTCGCGATACGCAACATTCGAGGTCAGGTGAGTGTTGACGTCGTCGAGGCAGCGGTCAAAGTGGCCGGCGTCGAGGGCTACATCAATGCCTGTTCGCTAGGGCGGAAAGCTGTTGAGGTCACCCAATCTAAAGGAACGATTCAGGCTACCACGGTGATTGGGGACATTGTGCTGGACCAGTTGGAAAGTAACAATGTCAAGGCGAATTCAACACTCGGTAACATTACCTACAAGGGCAACTTCATGGGAGGGGGATCCTACAATCTCTCCAGTACCGACGGCCAAATCTCGGTATTCTGCCATGAGGAAGCTTCAGTGGAGTGGGAGGCTCGGACGGTCAAGGGAAGTATCAAAACCAACCTACCCATCAAGTCGAAAAAGCACCGCCCCCTTTGGCGAGACCGGCATTCGCTGTTGGGCACCCTGAATGAAGGAGCAGCAACAGTTCAGCTCTCCACCTTCAGCGGGCCGATTCAGATCCGACGGCAGTCGTCGGAAGAGTTCTAGATTGGCAAACTTGCTCTGATTCAAGAGTAGTGCTGAAGACAGGCCCAAGAATCCTTGGGCTTTTTTTATTGGAAATGCTTAGAGATCGTGTTTTCCTGGTTGGGTTTATGGGCTCAGGAAAGTCGACCGTGGGACCGATGCTGGCTCAACGTCTGGGGTGGCCGTTCCTGGACTTGGATTCCGTGATCGAGGCATCCTTCGGAGGGCCTGTTCAACGGATCTTCGAGAAGCGGGGTGAACTTTTCTTTCGTCAGATGGAAACCGAAGCCCTGAGGAACCTGGATCAGTGGACGCACTGTGTGGTTGCCCTGGGAGGTGGTGCTTTTGTGCAAGCCGGAAATCGGCTCCTCATTAGAGACCTGGGACTTTCGGTATTTCTCAACCTGCCGATAGAGCTTGTTCTCGAGCGATGCCCCCTTGATGGCGCCAGACCGCTCTTGCGAGATTGGACCTCGGTTGAAAAGCTCTACGCTTCCAGGTTGCCCCTATACCGCCTGAGTGACTTTGAAGTCGATGCCTCGTTGCCCCTTGATAGAATAGTTGGCATCATCCTGGAGAAGACCAACTTATAACGATCACTGAGGCACGGGGCCCGCCTTCTCATTGCCATGGAAGTTAGACAAACTATTCGCGTTCTTCTGCTAGTGAAGTCTCTGGTATTTTGGGGCTTTTTTGCAATAGAGCCTCCGCTACATTCGCAAGGGAAGAGTCAGGACCCGCAGGACAGCGACGAGCCTCCACCCATAACCTACTCCGGTAGCGAGAGAGGACGATTCAAGATTCTTTTTGCCGGAGAGGAAATCGGCTACGAAGATTTCGAGATCTCTGGAAGTTCCAAGCGCTTTGAGGCCAGTAGTAGCACGGAGCTCACGATCAGCCGGGAGGATCCCCAGGAGCCTCCCGAATATCTGGACGAGGAGGATCTTGAGGAGCCACCGCCGAAAACGCCCCGTCAGCCTGTCCAACCTGTGACCTTCCTGATCCGTTCCTCTCTTTCTTTCAATGACCTCTTTGAGCCTGAAACTTATGAGGTGGTTCAAGATGCAGGTCCCAACCGCATGAGGGCCAACGTTCGGTTTCTGCCGGATCGAAGCCAGGTCACATACCATTCGGACGATGGAACAGACCAGAGAAAAATTGAACTGAAGAAAGATGTAACGGTTCTGGACGACAATGTCTTTCACCATTATCTGATTCTCTCCAAACGATATGATTTTTCTCAGGGAGGTATTCAAGAGTTCTCCGCTTTTGTGCCCCAGCAGTTCTTGGCTGGCGGTATTCGCGTTTCGGATGTGGGGAGGGAGGAAATCGAAATCGGAGGTAAAACGCACTGGCTGCGAGGTCTATTGATCGACACAGGAGAACTGAAAGTCAATCTTTGGCTCGACAAGGACGATCGACTGAAGAAGCTGACGATTCCCGACTCCGAGGTCGAGGCCATCCGCCAGTAGGGTCCAGGTCTTCATGGTTCACGCCCACATAGGTAAAAGCGCTGCTTGCTGGCTTGCCATGCAGCTGCTGTTGGGGATGGCTGCCGGCAATCTTTCCGGACAAAGCCCTCCATTGAGTGGCGATCGAGCTTTTTCTCACGTGAAACGCTTGGTCAGTTTCGGTCCCCGCCCACCAGCGTCCCCCGGCGCGAAGAAAGCCCAGAGCTACATCATCGATAGGCTGCGCGAGCATCGGGTGGAAGTCGAACACCAAAACTTCCTGGCCTCGACTCCCAACGGACAGATCCCCATGAAGAACATCATTGGGCGATCTCCGGGTCAGATGGAGCAGGTCGTGATTCTGGCTACCCACTACGACACCCTCTTGATGAAAAACGAGCTTTTCCTTGGCGCCAACGACGGGGGTTCCAGTGTGGGGCTGCTGCTGGAATTGGCGCGAGTTCTTGCCCCCCAGCAACAGAAGTTTTCCTTGTGGTTTGTCTTCTTTGACGGAGAAGAGGCCCAAAGAGTCTGGACGTCAACAGACAGTCTTTACGGGAGTAGCTACTTTGTGGAGCGTCTCAAGGCCAGCGGCCAGATCGTCAAGATCAAGGCAATGATCTTAATGGACATGGTAGGGGACAAGGACTTAGCGCTGGAACAGGATGTAACTTCAACACCCTGGCTGATGAGGCTGGTGAGAGAATCTGCGACAGAGCTGGGGTATGAACAACACCTGGCCAGCATTCCCAAAGCCGTGATTGACGACCACACGCCCTTTCTTAGGGCTGGGATCCCGGCTGTGGATCTGATCGATTACGAATTCGGACCCAACAACCAGTACTGGCATACACCGCAAGACACCCTGGACAAAATCAGTCCCAGGAGTTTGCAGCGGGTGGGACAAATTGTCCTGAAGACTCTCGAGAAGCTTTCAGAGCCATGAGGCGCTACTTGAGAAAGTCGAGAAACTCACTTCGTGTCTTGCTGTCGCTCTTGAAGCGGCCCAGCATACAACTGGTGACGGTCTGACTGTTCTGCTTCTGCACCCCCCGCATCATCATACAGAGATGGTAGGCTTCAATGACAACGCCCACACCTTTCGGCTCCAGGTATTTCTTGACCGTCGATGCAATTTCTGTGGTGAGCCTCTCCTGCACTTGCAGCCGTCGACTCAATACATCGACAATCCGGGCCATTTTGCTTAAGCCGATGATTTTTCGATCCGGCAAGTAGGCTAAGTGACACTTCCCGAAAAAGGGCAGCATATGGTGTTCACATAGGCTGTAGACCTCTATGTCCTTGACGAGCACCATTTCGTCGTATTCAGCTTCAAAGAGGGCACCATTGATCACCTTTTCAAGGTCGAGTTGGTAACCTTGAGTGAGGAACTGAAGACTGTCCGCGACCCGCTGGGGGGTGCGCTCCAGGCCGGGTCGCTGAGCATCTTCGCCCAAGTGGGAGAGAATTTGGCGCACCAGCTTGGAAAGATCTGCTGCTTTCTGGATCGAGTGGGGCTTCATCAGCATGAACGGCCTCTCCTCAGACGCCTCCGAAGGGTCTAGTAGATCTTGTCGCTCCAGCCTTCTAGTTTAGCCTTCAAGCTCGACAGAAACCGATCTGCCACAGCACCGTCAATGAGACGGTGATCGAAGGTAAGCGACAGATAAGCCATCGAGCGAATGGCGATGGCGTCGTTAACCACAACCGGGCGCTTGGTGACAGCTCCAACACAAAGAATCGCTACCTGGGGTTGATTGATGATGGGGGTCCCAATCAAGCTGCCAAAAACCCCCGGGTTGGTGATGGTAAAGGTACCTCCCTGCACCTCGTTTGGACTCAGCTTCTTTTGGCGGGCCCGCATGGCCAAGTCAGTCGATTCCCGGGCCAAGCCCACCAGGTTCTTCTGGTGAGCATGCCGTATGACTGGGACAATCAACCCCCAGTCCAAAGCAACAGCCATCCCCAAATGGATTTCCTTTTTATAAATAATGTCATTTCCCACCAGCGACGCATTCAGTACGGGAAAGTCTTTCAATGAGTCGGCAACCCCCTTGAGAAAGAAGGGCATCAAGGATAACTTGAACCCTTCCCGACGACCAAACTCATCGGCTATTTCGTTCTTGAGGTTCACAATGGATGTCATGTCAACTTCAAAAACGGTCGTCACATGGGCCGATGTGCGCCGACTGGTGATCATATGTTCAGCGATGCTTCTGCGCATCGCTGACATGGGTACGACCTCATCCTGTCCGGCAGTCGAGGGCAGTGGCGGAAATCCTCGTTGAGCCTGCTGAACCAGGGGGCGCGCCACCTCGGCAATTCTCTCTCGCTCAGACAGGTAGTTCAGGATATCCTGCTTGGTGATTCTTCCACCCAAACCAGTGCCCTCAATCTCACCCAGGTCAATCCCCTCCTCTTCAGCCATGCGTCTGACCAATGGTGAGGCGCGTGGGCCGCGCCGAATGTCGCCGGAGTCATTTCTCAGGCCTTGGCCGGGACGTTGCTGAGTCTCTTTGACAGGACTGACATCACCGGAGGCTTTGGAGTCCAGCACTGCCTCTCCCGCGTCATCGATAATAGCGACCACGGTATTAATCTCGACGGTATCCCCCTCCTGAAAAAGGATCTCGCTGAGGACGCCCGATGCGGACGCCGGAATCTCGGAGTCGACTTTGTCCGTGGAAATTTCAAACAGGGGTTCATCGCGTTCCACCCGGTCGCCCACATTCTTGAGCCACTTGGTGATAGTTCCCTCGAAGATACTTTCTCCCATTTGGGGCATAATGACATTGGACGGCATGAACCTCTCCGACTTTGATGACTGAATCAGTATGCAGCCAGATGTCTGGCAACACGGATGACATCCGAGGTCTTCGGCAGAAAGAACTCCTCCAGTGGTGGGCTGTAGGGGATGGGAGTATCGGGCGCCGTGATACGCATGATGGGCCCGTCCAGGTGTTCAAAGGCTTCCTCTGCGATGACTGCAGCCAGCTCTCCGGCAAAGCCACCGGTTCGTACGTCTTCGTGCAGCAGGATCACTTTATTGGTCTTTTTGACCGACTCCAGCACCTTGACTTTGTCCAGAGGCGCCAAGGTACGCAAATCCACCACTTCCAGCTCAATGCCATCCCCAGCCAGTACTCCGGCAGCTTCAAGAGCGCTATGGACCATGGCGCCGTAAGTGATGACTGAAATGTCTTTGCCTTGCCGCTTGATATCGGCCTCACCAATGGGAACCAGAAACTCCTGGGTAGGGAGTTCTTCCTTGATGCGTCGATAGAGGTACTTGTGCTCGAAATAGAGGACGGGGTCTTCGTCGCGAATCGCCGATTTGATTAGCCCTTTGGCGTCATAAGCTGTAGACGGCACCACCACTTTCAGCCCTGGTGTGTGAACGAAATACATTTCCGGATTCTGAGAGTGGAAAGGGCCCCCGTGAATGCCACCCCCCGAAGGGCCTCGGATCACCAGAGGGACCCCGGCGCCCCATCGGTAGCGGCACTTGGCGGCAAAATTGGTGATTTGGTCAAAGGCGCAAGAGATGAAGTCGGCGAATTGCATTTCGGCCACAGGCCTCATGCCCATCAGTGCGGCCCCCAATGGATGCCCCGACGATCGCTGATTCTGAGAGAGGGGTGTCAATCACACGTTCCTCTCCGAACCGATCCAAGAAGCCGTGGGTCACCTTAAAAGCTCCGCCGTAGACACCAACGTCCTCGCCCAACACGAAGACATCCTGGTCTCGCGCCATTTCCTCCCAGAGCCCCTGGCGAATGGCTTCGACATAGGTTGTGGCTGCCACGTGCTACCTCCAACGATCGGGGGAGAAGAAAGACGCAGCGAAAGCCAGTGGAGCCTCCACTGACTGATCTGCGTACACACCCTCCAGAGTTTCCTTGGGATCTGGAAAAGGGTCACTCTCGGCTAGCTTCACTGCATGGTCCACTTCTTGAGTAATGCGAGTGGCCATTTTTCTTACCTCTTGTTCGGTCATGATCTTACCCCGGATGAGAGAGGTCTCCCACCGTAAAATGGGGTCCTTCTTGCTCCACTCCTGGAAAAGTTTCTTTGGAACATACCTGGCGTCGTCGTGCGCAGAGTGACCCGTCATGCGGAAGGTCTTGCATTCAATCAAGCTGGGTCCCCCGCCGTTACGTGCTCGATCCACCGCTTCCCGAGTTGCCCCATAAACGGCCAAAACATCGTTCCCATCCACCGTAACACCCGGCATCGCGTAACCTTGCGCTCGAATGGAGATATCCTGGATAGGCATCTGCTTTTCCAGGGGCGTCGAGTAGGCATACTGGTTGTTGTTGCACAGGTAGATCACGGGCGCTTTTTGTACGGCCGCCAGATTCAGTCCCTCGTGCCAGTCTCCTCGACTGGTGGCTCCATCGCCAAAGTAGCAGAGCACCACATTCCGCTGCCCGCGCATCTTGTACGCCATGGCAATGCCGGCAGCCACCGGAACCGTGTCGGCCAGCATGCTGACGAAAGCCACGATCTTGCGGCGTATATCACCCATGTGCATGTTGGCTTCCTTACCTCGGGTAACCCCCGTCTTTCGTCCCATATACTGAGCCAGCACCTCGCGTGGCGATAGACCGCGAATCAAAAAGGCCCCCATATCCCGATGGGATGGACAGATGCAATCATCCTGCTCCAATTGGATCGATGAGCCTACCGAAATCGCCTCTTGACCACGTCCGACGTAGACCCCTCCAACAATCTTTCCCTGGCGATAGAGCTTTCGTTCAATCCGAGTCTCGATCTCACGGGACAACTTCATGTAGTAGAGCATGTCAAGACGTGTCTTCTTCTCAAGTAGCATAGGCCTTGCTCTCCTTGTGCCCAAACTTGACCAAAAGCAAGTGTGGCGGCTTAACCGACCAATCCTGGAGATCGATGCCCCACCTCAAACAAGATTCATTGGAACCCCTGGCCCCAGTCGGCAACCTGAAAGGATCGGCTGAACGCTTGGGCAAAGTGGCCACTGAAGCAAGAGCGCACCTCGATCAACTCCAACGGATGACCCAGCACGGTCGCCATCGACGTCACTTCCACCCCGGGCAGGCCACAAGGAATAATCAAATTGAAATACTCCAAGTCGGTATTCACATTCAAGGCCAAGCCGTGGGAGGTTATCCACTGGCTGGTCCGAACACCAATGGCCGCGATCTTTCGGCCCTCAACCCAAACTCCTGTGGCGCCGGGTAGAGTTTCCGAAAGGATACCGAAGTCCAATAGCGTTTCGATAAGGCAACGCTCGAGCGTGCGAAGATAAAGCCCAATGTCCCTACGCCACGCTTTCAGATCCAAAATAGGATAAGCCACCAGTTGGCCGGGACCATGGTAAGTGATGTCCCCGCCCCGGCCGGCCGGGTAGAAACGGACGCCGCGATTCTTCAGTGCCGCAGGGGCCCGACCAGCAGATGCTCTCTCTTCCCAGTTCTTCCCAGGGTGATGATAGGGGGATAATCGACAAACAGCAGGCAGTCCGGGATGGAGTCAGCCTTCCGTCTTGAGACAATCTGGGCTTGAATCTGGAGGCTCTCTTCATAGTGGCGGAACCCCAGGTCCAGACCCAGGCACGAGGGTGCAGCTTCCGTCTGCAACCCACCCAAGCAGGACTCGAGCGGGACTGCCGGTTGGGTTCGGATCAGCATCTCTAAACTGTCTTCAGAAGGGGAGAGCAATCATATCGCAGGGCTGTTCCTTAATTCTAACGCCGGAGCAGATCAAACGAAAAATGACAGACACCATACCTTGAAGACTCAAGACGATAGTCGATTCCAGGTAACCAAACCAAACGCGCAGCCGGAAAGGGAGCCAAACCGATCGGCGCGAACCAAGTACTATATAACAATTTAACCGACTAGACCAGAACGTGTGCGGGTTCAGTTACCCCTGAGACTCAACCAGGCGGCCTTGCAGGTGTCATGTCAAGGGACTCCATCGGGGTGGTCCTCAGGTCCAGGGATCGGTGGGGTCGGATGTCATTGTGGAAGTGTTGGTAGTCGGCAAGGGCTGCGACGACAGTGCGTTGTTGGCCGCTGTAGAGGAGGTTCCGAAACTCGACACGGGCGCTGTCGTTGGCGCGTTCGACGCAACCGTTGAATCGGGGTCGTCGAGGCGGCAGGACAAACGGGGGGATATCGAGGGGCTGGCAGGCTGGCCCGAACTCGGCCCTAAACCGGGAGCCGCCGTCAACCTGGACGGAGTGCAGGAACAGGTTCTGGGTGGAAACTCAAGGCTACCTGAACGGGAGTGGCGTTGGGTCCCGAATCAGGGGCCGGACGCCGTGCTTTTTGGGGTGTGAGAGGGGGGGCAGGAACCCTCAAGGCGTGGTTGCGGCGGGTTTTGGGCTATGGTCGCTCCGCTCCCTTCGTCTCAAACCCGCCGCAATTGTCATCCCGAGCCTTCTCCCTTCCCTCATCATCCTCACCGTCTCACTTGTGCTGGAACCCGGACAGCCCAAACGGGACACCTCACAGGTTATACTACCGACAGGGGTTAGCATTTTTCTTGATCTCACTGAAGCGTCGTAGTACCCTGCAGCTACTCGCAAATGTCTGACAATTCATGATTAGTGAGCCCCCATGGCCGACTTGAACGCGCTGCCTGCCTTCTTATCCTCCCTATCCTCCCTTGGTATGACTGCCGCCGCAAGCCCGGTTGGGACCCTCGGAGGCGCTTGGCCGGTCCATGGCGCTGTCCTCAGTTTAAAGACTGGCGACCTGCCTGGTGAAGTAAAGCTCCAGGTGACTTGGGAGCATCAATGGGTTCGAGTCATCCTCGAAAACGGAATTGAGGGGAACTGCACGTTGGTCGGGCGATATTGGCGCCTTATCATAAGCGGGCGCCCGAAATTTCCTGCGGGAGCAGCGATGGATGGCTGGAGCTGGCCAAGCAAGCTCTGATCGGGCGCAGTGCATTGGACCGGGCGAATGTCGTGTCTCGTTGACGGAGTAGAGAGAAAAAGAAGAACAGGAGAAGGCGGGGGGGGCCAGCCATCGATATCTGCCTTTGAGATATTCTGGCAAAGCGCTGATTTCCCCGGGATGCTGCCTATGCCCAGGCTTTCACCAACCCGGCGTGGGTATCTGTCGGTCGGCTTCAGGAGATGGCTGAGAACTGGCCGGGTTGGCGCGCCGCCAAGGAAAGAGATCACGTCTGGGGCCAATTTGAGGAGGCTCGACAGGTCTACCGGAAATTAGCCCGAGAAGCCGAGGACCAAGCCGAAGAGGTTGCTTCATACCACTGACAAATCAGAGATCCGGCCAACGTCTCTTTTTATCGGAAAGGGGTCGCATGGAAATCACAAAAAAAATCGTCAACCGCAGAGCGTGGCTAGCCGGCGCCATCTCCCTGAGTTCATTGCCTTTCTCTGCCTGTTTGCAAAACCCATCGAATCGGCCAAAGACAACCGTGACGGACTTTTCCCGCTCCTTCTGTCATTACACTCCCAAAAACCGGAAGATTTGGGTGCGCATCCAGATCGAATGCCGGTGCGAGGTCTTCGATCGCTCGATCGGCAAGTCGGATGAATACTTGCTGACGGTTAGAACCCAAACGGGTTTGAGAACCAAGCCGCCATCCGACCATCTGGACCCGGGATATGACTTCTGGATGATTTTCTCCAAGCGACACGTGGTGATCAGACGCGTCCACACCTCTTCCTATAACCTCAATCCTAGCCGGCCAGAGGTGGATCAATTCTACTCCAGCGGTTGGCATCTTCAACCCTGTCCAGCTAGGTTGCTTCGTTCTGGCGAGGATATTCGAGAGGCACTCGAAGCTTGGCATCCACTAGTTGCGCGGAGTGAATTCGTCGGTGCTGATCCTTCGCGAGGCTATGTGATTGAGTATCCGGTGAAATGGGCTGACGGGAACCCGGATAACACCTTTCGCGTCGAGACCGGACCTGTGGTTTTGCTGGACTCCCAAAAGGTGAGGGTCGGGCAGAACCTCGAGTTCGATGACTTCCAGTGGGCTTATCTCGATTACCGCTCTTTCGATCAGGTGCGATGCTTTCTGGAGAAACCGACGTCCATTCTATCGGGCGCTACCTATCAACCCGTTGAGCGCAACCCACGGCGCAATCCCGCTCTGACTGCCGACCAGGTCACCCAGATTAAGAGCCGACTGTATTCTGGGTGGGATCCTCCAATTGAAGACAAGCAATTACGGGAGCTGTTTCAAACGGACCACTATTCGGCAGTTGCCCATCTTCCGGTGACTACCACACTTTATGCGCTCGATCCGCCATGCACCGCCTGAAAAACCCACGGCTGTGGCGGTGAGGCCGTTTCTGGAGGGCCAAATGGACCTTGAAAGGAGCTTTCCTGTGAAGAGTAGAAATCTGCAGTGGCTGTTGGTGATGCTAATACTGTGGAGTCCAGCCTGCACCGTAGGCCCGACGGAGTCGGAGCCAGACCCCACGGGGCCTGGTCTTTTTGAACAGACCGATGTGTTCGTCGCCGGTGAGGATGAAATTGTGGAATATCGCATTCCCGTGCTGGTGACATCGACGAAGGGGACGCTGCTGGCTTTTTGTGATGCCCGGGTGGAAAAACCGGGAGATCCGCCCAACAACATCGATCTGGTGATGAAACGGAGCACCGACCAGGGCAAGACTTGGGGACCCCTTAAGGTATTACTGGACGTTGGAGAGGGTGCGACAGCAGATTCCTGCGGCTTGGTCGACCGGCAGACGGGCACGATTTGGGTCTTCACGGTCTACTGCCCGGTGGGCATCGGCAGTAGAACGGCTAAGCCCGGACTGTCTGGCGACACTTTCATGTATTGGGCTATCAAGAGTGATGACGACGGCGAAACCTGGTCGGAGAAAATGGACCTCACGACCATGTTCAAAAAGGCCGAGTGGAAGGCAGGCTCTCCGGGCCCTGGTAAAGGCATGCAGATGCGAAGCGGGCGCTTGATCGTTCCCAAGTATTTTGTGAAAAACGGCTACTCGGCCTCTCACCTGGTCTTCAGCGATGATCATGGAAAGACCTGGAAGATTAGCGGCGAGGCTTTCAGTGGAGGGATCACCAACGAAAGCCAAGTCGCAGAGCTGAGCAACGGAACCTTGTTGTTGAACATGAGAGGGACCGAGGGGAATCAACGGAGAATCAGCAGAAGCACCGACGGGGGGATGACTTGGTCTGACGCTACCGAGGACCCGGCCCTTATTGAGCCGCGCTGTCAAGCCAGTCTCTCCAACTTTACCAACATTCATGATCACGACAAGGACCGTATTCTCTTCGCTAACCCGGCTGCCATGGAGCGCAAGAACATGACCGTTCGTCTCAGCTACGACGGCGGCCGAACCTGGCCCGTCTCCAAGCAAGTGCATGCTGGACCATCGGCCTATTCTTGCCTGACGGTGCTGTCGGACCTGACGGCCGGCTTGCTTTATGAAAGGGGCGATCAGGACACCTACGAAAAGATCACCTTCGCGCGCTTCGACCTGGAATGGGTGACCGATGGAAAGGATAAACTCCTGCCCAAAGAGGCGGCCCGGTGATCGTCGGCTGGGCCGATAAGCAGGGGGGATGCGCCGCCCGCGGGACCTCAAGCGCAAGATGAGTCGCTACCGCCTACGGCCGCGCAGAGCGATCCCCCGGGCGCGTCTTGATATCGCTGCTTGCCTGCAGATCCTAAAGTGAACGGTATTGCAATTAGCCTTGGTTGACGAGGATGATCTTGTGGTGTCTTATTGCACTGCGGGTTTGCGGGGAGGACTGTGTTCTCTGCTTTAGAGGAAAATATGGGGAGACCCTGCTACAACCTGACGGGAGGACTCATCGAATGGAAGAACCAAGAGCAACCGGTCTATGGCGATGGGAAGCCGACCGAGGACGTTCATCCTTACCTTCCTGCATTGGAACGGTACTTGCAAAGCCTAGTTGAGAGAGACTATCCTCCTCGCTGATCCGGGCGGTGGCAGTGTCGCACCACAAGACCTTCTCACCCTCATCGGCCCCCAGCCGGCGTGCTCGCCGAACCATTTCACTCGCGAGGAAACTCGGAAGACGGCTGGCAATCCTGCTCTTGCCCCCCTGACCGGCGCCAGTCCTTTTCCTGGAGACCTCTGCATAACTCAGCTTGACCAAAACTAAACGCTTTATGTAGTAGGCTTCTGATGGCTTTCACGCTACATATAGTGCTTGGTGGTCTGATCCTTGAGTTATGCAGAGATCTCTCCTGATGATTTCTTTGACTTCTGGCTGACGGCTCCTTGGAGAGGCTGCCTCTTCCGGCGCCTGCACAAACGGAACGGCCCAGACTCTAGCGGTAGCGCGTTGCCGCCTTGAGTTGATCAACGTTCTCCTGCAGAATGTTCAGACGGCTTGGAGCCTTTTACCGGTTCTCTTGGCAGTTCGAAGACAATGCCGGAATCCCTGCGGACGACTGGTCCGATTCAGCCGTTCGACCCAAGGAGGTTACTATCATGAGTCCATGGGACTGGACGCTGGCCATTGCAGTCAATGGGATCATTATCCTCTACGGGCTTTATCTGAGCCGGGGCGTGAGTTCCAGCGCCGATTGGTTCCTGGCGGGACGAAGCCTTCCCTGGTGGTTGGTCGGTCTCTCGATGTATGCCACGGCCATTGATTCGAGCGACTTGGTCGCGGATTCGGGGGGCACATACGTTCTGGGATTCAGCTATTTCGCCACCAATTGGGTGGGTTCGGTTCTGGGTTGGACCTTGGCGGCCTTTTTCATCTGTTTACCCATGTATCGGGCCGGGCTCTATACCAACGCCGAGTACCTCGAGACTCGCTACGCGGCCTCAGTTCGGGTCATCTGCGCCTTTGTTCAGGTGCAATACCGGACATTGGTTCTGGGAATTATTGCCACGACTCTGTTCCTGACCCTCTCGATTGTGTGTGGCCTGTCGAACCCGGCGGCCTGGACGGTGGTGGGGCTGATTGCCGCCTTGGCCAGCATCTACACGGCGTTCGGGGGCCTGCGATCGGTCGCCATGACGGACAGTCTGCAATTCCTCATCATGACGATCGCCGGCCTCATCATCTGGTTCCTGGTGTGGGGCCGGGTGGGAGGCTGGGAGGGTATGGAGCGGCGGCTTAACGCCCACGATTCAGCCGTGTCGGCCCGGTTGCTGCACGCCGGTCACGACAACCTCCAGACCGAGGACGTTTCCGGCAAGTCTCCCGAGCAAGTCCGGAACAAGCTGGGCTTGGGAGGGTATTATGACGCCGCCTCCGAAACCATCCGGCATCACACCCCGGGTTGGCTGGTGGCCCTGGCATTGGTGATCATGGGGATGGCCTACGCGATCGTCAATCACACCCAAGTGATGAGAATGTTCGCGGCCCGGAGCGAATGGGACCTGAAGATGTCCGTGTTTGCGGCCAGTTCGGTCATGATGGTGATGACCTTCTTCAACCTGTCCATGGGGGTGATGGGACGGGCTCTTTTTCCCGAGCAGGGCGCCTTGCCCGATGGGAGGCAGGACGCGATCTATCCGCTCTTGGTGAGCCAAGTAGAGGCCGTGGGACTGAAAGGGATCGTGGTTGCCGGTATCCTGGCTGCATCCTTGTCGACCTATGATTCCATCGGCTCGGCCCTCTCGGCGCTGCTGACGCGTGACGTCTATGCGCGCTTGCTGGTGCAAGGCAGGGACGATCGTCATTATCTTCGGGTGAGCCAATGGCTGACCCCTGTGGTCATTGGAATCTCCTTTCTCTACGTTCCCGGCCTGCTGAGAGGGGGCATGGTCCTCTATTACCTCGACCTGACCAGCGCCTTCGTGATCCCCTTGTTGACGATTTTTCTCATGGGGAGCTTCACACGGGTGCATCGTCGCAGCGGCCTCATCGGGTTGCTGGCCGGTGCCACCTATGGAATTTTGCGTCTGGTTGCACCCGTGGTTGCAGAAAAGACTGGGTGGGTTCTTTTGCCACCGGTGATGATGGGCACTTACGCCGCTTATCCCTTCAGCATGGGGGTCACCGCCGGGACCATGCTGTTGGTTTCCTGGATCGTTGGATGGGAGTCCGGCGGTGCTTCGGCCCTGAGCAACCGCCAAGAGAAAAGCACTTGGCTGCGGTCCAGTCAACTGACGATTCGGCGGCTTCAGGCGGAGGTAGCCACAGATACCCCTCAAGGACAACGGCTGCCTGCCCTGCTGAGCATCCTGGTGTTAGCGGCTGGATGTCTTTTGACGTTCGTGGTCTTCTGGTGATTGGAAGGGCTCAGGACTTCGATGCGGCTTCCGACCGGGTCGGGTGACTCAGCCACCAGGTGCGCTTGAGCCAGTTGGCCAGATCATCGACGAGCGTGTAGTAGGTGGGGAGCACCACCAGCGTCAAGAGGGTCGAGGAGATCAATCCCCCCATGACCGTGCGCGCCAGCGGAAAATAGCGAAGCTCAAACATTCCCGTGGTGCCCAGCGCCAGGGGAATAAGTCCAACGATGGTCGTGGTCGCCGTCATGAGAATGGGTCTAAACCGTTCTTGACAGCCGCTAAGGATAGCCTCGGAACGAGACAGACCCTGGCGGCGGAGGTTGTTGATGTGGTCGATGAGGACGATACCGTTGTTCACAACGATCCCCATCAGAACCATGAGTCCGATTTTGGACATGATGTTGAAGGGCGTTCCCGTCAGGTACAGAAACCAGGTGACCCCGACCAAGGCAAACGGAAGTGAGAACATGATCGAGAAAGGATGAGCGAGGGACTCGAACAGGGAAGCCATCACGAAGTAAACCATGAACAGCGCCAGCAACACATTGAACAAGAGATCAAGGTCCTCGCTCTCCTGCCGTTGTGTCCAGAACCCATAGGTCCATCCGTAGCCCCTGGGGTAATCCAGGCTATCCATCACCTCACCCAGCAACTGCTTTCCCTCCTCCTTCTTATCGCCCGTATAGCTCACGGTAATCTCGGTATAGGTGCGGCGGTTTTCCCGCAGGATGACGGTGGGCGTCTTGACGAGATGGAAATCAGCCACCTGAGAGAGCAGGATTTCCTGCCCCTCCGGGCCGCTCCCGACCACCACCGACTTGAGGTCTTCCAGATCTTCACGATCCCCGGGGCGCAGCCAGAGCCAAATCTCCACTTCACCCTCTGGAGTCCGGTAGCCGCGGATCTTCCGGCCGCGGATAACAATGCCCAGGACGCGGGCCACCGACTGGGGCGAGACTCCGTACTTGCGGGCCAGGTCTCGCTTCAAAACAATCTGAACCTCTTCGCGCCCCCGGTCTGCATCCGTAAAGACTTCACTAAAGACCCCTTTCCTCATCAGGAGATGCTTGGCTTCTTGGGCCAAGGCCTGCAGGCGGGCGTTATCCTCCCCATACATATTGACACCGATGAACGTCTGCGACTCAGCCCCTCCCTGTCGGCCCAACGTGATCTCAGCACCCGGGATTTCCGGCAGTTGGTCTGTGATCTCCTGTCGGATTCTGATCAACTCTTCCAGGGTCAGCTTGTCGTTGTCGAAGTAAACGTTGGTCGAAGCGGCATTGTTGCTATAACTGCTGGCAACGTTCTTGATCTTGAACGGCTCCTTGTGAGCCAGCAAGAAGCTCTCAACCGGACCGACGTAATCTCGCTCGATCTTGGCGTAGTGGTAGTTTTCGGTAAAGTCGTACCGAATATCCAGATTTTGCAGATCTCTGGCCTCCGGCGAGTTGTCGGGAACCCAGCGAATGAGCACTACCAGCGAACCGCCAAACACCAGGGGTACGATCACCAAGCCAACCAGGAAGCGATGCCGCAGAGGCCAGCTCATCAGTCGCAGGTAGGCATCGGTGATCGACGCCCCCCCCCCCCCCTGCTTTTCAGGAATCGTTGACGGGCCGTCTCCTGCCACGAACGGCGGATGCTTCCCAGCATCAACCGAAGCAGTAGCGGCCATCCGTTCGGAATTCCCGGACAGCCGGGCCCGGAAGAGCTTAGCGACTCCCAAAGGAATGAGGGTCAGGGAAACAAAGAGTGAGCAGAGCAGGGCGATCATGATGGAGGCCCCCACGTCGGCGAGCCATATCGAGTAGGCGGTCGTCCTGCCGAAAACCAGCGGCACAAAGATGATGATGGAGGTTAAGGTGGCTGCCAGCACCGCTAAAACGACGGCTTGGGTCCCCTGCCGGGCGGCCGTCACTCGATCATAGCCCTTCTCCAGAAATTGATAAATGGACTCCAAGACCACCACGGCATTGTCCACCAGCATCCCGGCGGCCAACATGAGGCCCATCATGGACAATACGTTGAGCGTCTTGCCAAAGAGGTAGAGAAATCCGATGGTGGCAATGATTGAAAAGGGAATCGCAAAGCCAATCGTCAGTGTCGCTCCCACCCGCCGCAGGAACAGGTAAAGAATTACCATGGCCAGCAGGGCGCCCAGCGTGCCCGCGTTTAAGAGGCCCCTGAGCGCCTTGGTAATCTGTTCGCCGGCATTGTTCCAAATCAGCAGATCGATGCCTTCCAGCGCCGGGTCCAATCTGAGTTCATCGATCTTGGCCATGATCCGGCGGACTGTCTCGACGGTATTGGCCTCAGAAGTCTTGCGGATTTGCAGTTCAACGGCATGCTCTCCGTTCAGGCGCCTTCCGGAGTTCATTGGCCGACCGCCATAATAGATATCGGCAACCTCGGCAAATCTCAGTCCTCGACTGTTGACCGGAAAGTTCGCAATTTGTTCCAACGAGGTCATGGAACCCTGAGCCATGGCTCCGTAGCGAGTGCCGCCGTCCTGGATTTGCCCCAAAGAAAGATTGAGATTGGCATCGTCCATGCGCTGGAACATTTGCCCTACATCGACCCGAAACCGCTTGATGTTGTCGAGCCGAAGATAGATATTCACTTCCTGGCGACCAACCCCGCTAATTTCTGCCTCGGCCACTCCCGGGATACGCTCCAGCGTCGTTCGGATCTTGGCATCCAGAAAATCATAAGAGCTACGAAGGTCTCGCCGGGAAGAGATCCGGCCTCTAAGTATGGGGAAGTCGCTGGTACTCCAGTTCATCACCAAGATTCGTTCCACGTCGTCCGGAAGCTCCGACCGCACTTGTTCCACTTTGTCCCGGACCTCCGAGCGCAACCAGTCAACGTTGATCCCCCAACCAAAAAACATTTGGATCCGGGCGTGATCCGCAGACGACCTGGAAACCATCCTTTGAACGTTGGGAATGGTTGCCAGCGCCTCTTCCAGAGGGCGTGCGATGGACTCCTGAACCTGAGCCGGGGTCGCATTCGAGTAGGGGAGGTTTACGAAAATTCCGGGAAAGTCGATATCCGGTGTCTGGACCAGCGGAATCCTAGTCAAGGAGATGGCCCCCAAGACCAGGAGGCAAAGGCAGAGCATGAAGATCGTCACCGGGTAGCGGATGGAAAAATCCGCCAGTCTCAGTCCGTACCCTGAAGGATTGGCGGAAAGGCTGCCGGACTCTTTGGGCTCTTCCACGGCCATGCTCTCTCCCTCAACCGACTTCTTGAGCGAATTTCCCGTTGCCCTGAATGCCTGCGACTTACTGACCGCCCGCCGGCCCAAGATCGACGGCGGGCGCTCTATCGGCGTCCGTGACCTTTCGATCAACAAGTTCGTAGACCACCGGAATGAAAAACAGTGTCAATAAGGCGGAAAACATCAGTCCACCCATGACGGCGATGGCCATGGGGGCGCGAATTTCCGCACCTTCTCCCCAGCCGAGCGCCATGGGGGTCAGCCCCAGGACGGTGGTGAGGGTCGTCATCAAGATGGGTCGCAGTCTGACCTGCCCAGCCTGTACCAGGGCTGAGCGTTTCGCTTGGCCAGCCCGGCGGAGTTGGTTGGTGTAGTCCACCAATAGAATGGCGTTGTTGACCACGATACCCGATAAAATGATCAAGCCGAGCAACACCACCACACTGAGAGTTGTTCCCGTCAAAACCAGAGCCAGGACGACCCCGACCAATCCAAGCGGGACAGTGAACATGATGATGAAGGGGTGGATAAAGGACTCAAACTGAGAGGCCATCACCAGGTAGACCAGAAACACTGCCAAGGCCAGAGCCATGAGCAAACTCCGGTAGGACGTCTCCAGCTCTTCGTTTTGCCCCGCCAAGGACAAGCTGGCGGTAGCGGGGAGGCGCCTGCGAAGGTCTTCGATTTCGGCCTGGATCGCTTGGGAGGCCCGGCTGAGATCCATACCGCTCAGGTTGGCCGATACCACCGCCGCTCGCTGAGAGCCGATGCGTCGCACTTCGCTGGGTCCCCTCCGTGTGCTGATGTCTGCCACCGAGCTCAAGCGAATCGGAACGCTTTCCCTGGCGTCGGCCTCCGAGCCGGTGCTTTGATCCACTCCCGCCCCCGAGCGATTCCCGGGCTCCTCGGACGGGCCGTTACGGGAAGAGGACCCTGAGCTCGAGCGATCGCCGGTCGACGAGGAAGCCGGGGGTCCCCTGTTGATGACCAAATCCTTCAGATCCTGGATGGCGTCGCGATCTGATTCGGCCGCTCGGACCAGGATATCGATCTGCTTGTCTGCTTCTCGGTAGCGCGAGGCCACCTCGCCGCGAATTTTGTTTTTCAAGATGTTGGCCATCGAACTCTCGTCCAAGCCGAGACGAGCCAGCCGCTCTCGATCGAAACGCACATGGATCTCAGGATTCCCCAGTCTGGTCGTGGTCTTGACGTCCTTGAGTCCAATGACCCGTTCCATGCGAGCGGCGACCTCCCCGGCGACGGCCTGAAGCTGACTCAGGTCGTAAGCGAAAACCTCAACTTCGATCGGGGTCTTGAAGCTGAACAAAGTCGGTCGACGAAAGGTAAAGGCCAGCTCCGGATATTCGCTCAACTGGTTGCGGATGCGCTCGATGACGTCAACCTCACCACCCTTGTCCTCCCGATTTTTCATCACCACGTGGAGTTGACCGACGTGTTCCTCCTGACGCTGCCGGGCAAACTGGTTCTCGTTGCTGCCGCCCGCGCTGGAGAAGACCGTTTCAACCCCGTCTAAATCGGCCATCCGTTTCTCGATGTCCTGCAGTAGTCGATCAGTGGTTGAGAGTGGAGTTCCCTCCGGCAAGCGAACCTCAAAGGCAAACTCTCCCTGCGTCAGGGGAGGAATCAATTCGGCTCCCAGTTGCGAAAAGAGACCGATGGTGATGGCTACCAGCACACCCGTTGCCGCAAAAACCCTCCCTTTGTGATCCAGCGCCAACTCAAGCCATCCGGGATAACATCGGCTCAAAACCCCGAGGGCCGACTCAAAGGCTTTCAGGACCGGGTCCATGAACCGTAGCACCCATTGGGCAAGCCATCTCAGACCCGCACGAACATCCGTCAGGACCACAGTGACGAGGTCAACGAAAAGAAACTGTCCAACCTTTTGAAGCACCTTCCGGGAACGAAGAAAGAAGCGGATGGCCGCTCCCCCGGACCTGGAGCGGATAGCATCCGGCGAAGACAGTGGGGCGGCTCCCGACGGGGCAAGAGGAGGCGGCTTGATTTGCAGGGCCAGCACCATGGGAATGAAGGTGAGCGCCACCAATAGAGAGGCCGACAGAGAGAAGATGATGGTCAAGGCCTGATCCTGGAACAGCTGCCCCGCAATACCTTCGACAAAAACCAGGGGTAAGAACACGGCTAAGGTCGTTAAGGTGGAAGCGGTCACTGCCGTTCCCACCTGACGAGTGCCTCGATACACGGCCTCAGCCAGCGGTGTGCTGGATTGATCTTGGCGGTGTACCGCTTCCAGAACCACAATGGAATTGTCCACCAACATGCCCACGCCCAGAGCAATGCCACCCAGGGACATGATGTTCAGAGAGATCCCCATCTGGTACATCAGCGCGAACGTCACCATGATCGAAATGGGGATGGAAATGGCCACCATGAGCGTGCTCCGCAGGTGACGCAGAAACAGGTACAAGACCACGGTGGCCAGCACAGCTCCCCAGACCGCCGACCAAAGTACATTGTCAACGGCTTGTTGAATGAATTGGGCTTGATTGAAGACGGTCTGGACCTGGACGTTTGCTGTCAAGGTTCCATCCTGTTTCAGTCTTTCCAGCTTTCTCTCCACGGCCCGGGCAACCGTAACCGTATTGGCGTCGCCCTCTTTGTAGACCGCCAACTCCACACTCTCTTTACCATTGATGCGGGCAATCACCTCTCGGTCCTTCGTTCCCCGACGGACATCTGCGACCTCGCCCAGAACGACCTGCCGTCCCTCCGAATCACGAAGGATGATGCCTTCAATCTCTTCTATGGATCGGAACTGATTCAACATGCGGACCAAATAGTTGGCATCAAGATCATAGAGGCTCCCGGAAGCTTGATTCAGATTTTCCTGGATGAGCACTTGCGTCACTTCCGTAATCGGGATACTCAGTTCCGCCAGCCGCTTTTCATCGATCTCGATGCGAATCTGCTCCTCCAGACCCCCCACGACCTTGATGGCCGCGACTCCCTCGGTGGACTCCAAGCTCTTCTTCAGCTCTTCATCTGCGAGGTAACGGAGCTGGCTGAGACTCAAGTCGCCGGAGAGTTGCAGCCGCATGATGGGATCGTAGGAAGGGTCGAAGCGCAAAATCACGGGCCGCTCCGCGTCGCGCGGCGTTTCTACAAAATCGAGCTTTTCTCTGACCTCCAGTGTTGCCAGATCCATGTTGGTCTTCCAGGTGAATTCCAGAACGACCTCTGACTGACCCGATCTCGAGATCGACTCCACCCGGGTCAGTCCTCCGACGACACCCACCACTTCCTCAATGGGACGGGTGATCAGGTTTTCGATCTCCTCTGGGGCTGCGTCTTCGTAGTCCGTCAGAATGGTGAGGGCAGGGTAGGCAATTTCCGGCAGCAGATTGAGGGCCATCCGCTCCAGGGAAACGAGGCCGAAAAGCGCAACCGCAACCACAAACATGGACACGGTAACCGGACGTCGAATGGCAGTTTTGATCATCGCTTACAGCGTGGAGGAGCTTTGGGAACGAGAATTAGAAAAGGGAAGACAATGAAGGAGACACCAGGCAAATCTCTGGGTCACTGTCATTACCGAACTCTACCGTTGACGGCCCACCTGGGATTGAATCCGCAGAGGCAGGGTGACCGATACACTCCGAACACACCTGGAGGGCAGAGGCCGGTTGAGGTTTCGTTGCCTCTGGTGGTACGCTTTTCAGGTTGCATCCCTTGAAATAGGCTGGGAGGTTTCGCTCTGGACCTCTCTGACCTCGGAACCGTCCTTCAAGCTGCCTTGCCCGGCAACCACCACCTGATCCCCGGGAGATATCCCCCGCAAAATCTCGATATTTCCATCCGCTTCGTAGCCCAGGAGCACCGGAACGCGCTTGGCCACCCCATCCTTGGCCAGAAAGATGAACGCTTCTCCATCCCTTTCGGTTACAGCTCGCTTGGGAACCAGAATCGCGTCGGGGCGCATATCGGTCTGAATGGCCACCCTGACAAATCCCCCCGGTTTGAATCCTTCCGTCTCAGGTCTCAGTTCCACGGTGATTTTGACCGTACCACTGGACTTGTCGACCACCGGACTAATTCGGAGGACCCTTCCGTCGCATTGAATGGACTCGTCCGCACCCAAGCGAATGGATGCCTCCTGTCCAGGGTGTACTCGTCGCGCCTCCCGTTCCGACAGGAAAACATCGGCATACAGAGGAGAAAACGCTCCCAGCTTGAAGAGCTTGTCTGAATTCCGCACACTCTTTCCCAGCTCCATGGTGCGTTCCGTAATATGCCCGCTGAACGGGGCCGTGATTCGGGTATAGGAAATATCGAGTTGAGATCTGCGAATCTCCGCTTCCAGTTCCTGCACTCGGTGGGACAGCTCTCTGGTCTCAGACGCCGAAACCCGCTCGTCGTGGTCCAGCTCATCCAGTTGGTATTGGACCTGGGCGTATTCTCGCTCACTGATCAGTTGCTCTTCATAGGCCTCCTGCAAACGTTTCCGCTCATTCTCGGTATTGGCAATCTGAACCTTGGCCTTCTCCTGGCGAATGCGGGCCTTCTCCAACTGCAATTTCGCCTGGGCCAGTTTTTGCCGCGAGAGTTGTAGCTGAATCTGCAGCGACCGATCGTCCAAACTCCCCAGGAGCTGGCCCTGCCTGACGAAGTCGCCTTCTTCCACCAGCAGACTTTTGACGATTCCCTCGGTTTGGGCCGTCACCTCGACTTCCCTCAGTGCCCTCAAATTGGAGGTGGAGGACAGATGGGCGGCAATCTGATCCTGTCTCGCAGGAGCCAACTCAACCGGAGTCGCGGCCGGCCGGCTCCCTTGACCGACGGAGTCAGCCGCGGGACTTTGATCGGAGGCGGTCTTGGCGCTGGGCTTCTGCCTGAAAACATAAGCAGATCCCGCCAGGAGTACCAGCAAGATCAGGAATCCGTAGACTTTAGTCCGTTTACTCATGGTCGGCAGACGGTCCGGAAGACTTCATGTCTTGAGAGCCTTAGACAACGCAAGGCGCCACTGGGTTGGCTGGGCCTGGTGACAAGCCTTCTCAAGGGATTGCGCCATCGCTCTCAACGGCGCTTCGTGGAGATTCACCGACTGCCCGGAAGGTCGGTCTGGAAGTTGCCCTCGTTCGAGGCAACCCGGACCTCACACGAGATCCTCACCGGTGGCATTCAGGACGGAAGAATGCCGCCAGGTGGGGTAGAAGGCGGCGCCGTCTCTATTGATCGTTGATCGTGGTGTCCGGAGGGAATCCGAAGCTGGAGACTTTTTGCTTCTCCACGCCTTTCCCCGGACCCAAATAATCACAAGTAGTATAAACGAGTTGATCGAAGTGGGAAAGGGGAATCCGCTGTTTACTTTAGAACCCGGATCGAGTAAATTATCCCAAGGCGGGATAAAGGTCGGGTCGATGGGGCCGTCGCGTGCTCAACAATTGGGACTCTGCATCCTGGCGACGCTCCTGGTCGCATACTTGGCCTTACGTCTCTGGCTTTGGTCCCGATGAGGCTTTGGTCTTGATAAAAACGCCCCTCATCGCCATCCTGGGACCGACTGCAAGTGGAAAATCGAGTCTGGCGCTCCGCCTTGCCCATCGATTCCGGGGTGAGATCGTCGGCTGTGATTCTGTTCAAGTCTATCGGTTTCTGGATATCGGCACTTCGAAGGTTCTCAAGCACGAGCAGGCCGGCATCACTCACCACCTGATCGATTTTCTCAATCCAGACCAGGAGTTCACGGCCGGCCAGTATATGAATCAAGGTCGAGACGTTTTGGCTGGCATCAAAGAACGGGGAAACCTGCCCCTGGTGGTGGGTGGGACAGGTTTCTATCTTCGAGCTTTGCTCAATGGCCTGTTCGACGGTCCATCTCGGTGTCAATTTCTGAGGCGGCGACTCCAACAGCAGGCTCAGCACAAGGGGGAAGCGCATCTCCACCGATTGCTGGCGAGAGTGGACCGGGATTCGGCCCGGCGCATCTCGCCCAGGGATCGCCCCAAGATCATTCGGGCCCTGGAAGTTTTTTTCCTCACCGCCAAACCCCTCTCGAGTCACTTTCGAACAGCTACCAGAAAGTTGCAGGGGTTTCAACTGCTGAAAATCGGACTCAACCCCCCGCGGCCTCAACTCCATGAGAGGATCGAGAAGCGTGTCGACCGCATGTTCTCCGATGGACTGGTGGAAGAAGTTCGGTCTATTTTGAAAAAGGGGTTCTCGCCGACCTGCAAGCCTCTCCAATCGCTCGGTTACATTCAGGGGCTCCACTACCTGCAAGGAAAGATTTCCCTGCAGACGGCCGTGGCCGCAACCAAACAGGCAACACGACAATATGCCAAACGTCAGTTGACCTGGTTTCGGAGGGAAGAGAACATAACCTGGTTTCATGGATTCGGAGATGAAGGACCACTCGGAGCAGCTATTGAGGCTCATGGGGCAGGCTTTATCCGTAATTGCATGACGCCCCCGGCAAGGAGGTTGGCCGATCCCATCCTCTTGATTTCTCCTTAGCGTTCTCAAGGTCGGTTGGGGTCGGACCTGCATGGACCGAGCCTTGGTTCCGGGTTGGGGTTAGAGCCTCCGGACTTTCCGACGATGGGGCTAGGCCCCTTGGTTGACCTCGGGAGAAAGGAACTCATGGAAAAGCAAGCTCACAATATCCAGGATGTTTTTCTCAACAACCTTCGCAGAGACAAGCTGGTCGTGACCGTCTTTCTGATGAGTGGCGTCAAGCTGACTGGAAGGATCAAGAGCTTCGACAAATACGCGGTCATTCTGGAATCCAACCACCAAGACCAGCTTATATTCAAACACGCCATCTCGACGGTCCTGCCAAGCAAAGCGCTAGCCTCCAGTTCACGCCGGTCTCCTCTACCTTCCGAATCGCCTTCCGCGAAAACGACGCCTCCGAAGCCGGAACCCTCGAACTGAGATGTTCAAAGCCGCGTTTGGCAAAGAAAAGGTCGTCCTGGTGGGATGTGAGTTGAAGCGGTCTTTCAAGCCGACCGCTGCCAACGGGGCCCGTTTGAGCTTGGAGGAGTCCCTGGATGAACTGGCTTCCCTGGCTGCCGCGGCCCAGGCAACGGTTGCCGGACGTATGGTGCAGCGACGGTTTCGATATGACCCGGCCTATTTGATCGGCAGGGGCAAAGTGGATTTGCTGAAACAATTCCTGGAACGACACCAGGCCGACACGGTCATCTTCGATGAAAATCTTTCCCCTGCCCAGCAACGGAACATCGAACACGTTCTCAATTGTAAAGTCCTGGATCGTACGCAGCTCATCCTGGACATCTTCGCCCGTCGCGCTCGGACTCGGGAGGGGAAACTGCAGGTCGAATTGGCGCAACTCGACTACTGGTTACCACGATTGGCGGGCCGAGGCATCGAACTGTCCCGCTTGGGAGGCGGTATCGGCACTCGTGGGCCGGGCGAGACCAAACTGGAGACGGATCAACGGAAGATTCATCAAAGGATTTACAAGATCAAAAGAGAACTCCAGCGGGTCAGAGCGCACCGACAGTTGCATCGCTCCTTTCGGCAATCGGTTCCCGTTCCGACACTGTCGCTGATCGGCTATACCAACGCCGGCAAATCCACTCTCTTTAACGCCCTGACACGATCAAAAACCCTGGCGTCCCGCCAACTCTTCGCCACCCTGGATCCCTTGCTGCGTCGCATCCGGCTGCCCTCCAAGCGAGAGATCATCGTGTCGGATACGGTCGGTTTCATCAGCAAGCTTCCAGCCACCTTGGTTTCGGCATTCCGGGCCACCCTGGAAGAAATTGGAGAAGCGCAGTTACTCTTGCATGTGATCGACAGCTCCAGTCCCCGAGCAGAGCACCAGAAAGCCTCGGTTCTGAAGGTCTTGGAGGATCTGGGTGATTCAGGCAAGCCACTCATCGAGGTCTATAACAAGACCGACCTCCTCGATCGACCGCCGAGGCCTTCCCCGGGGAACGAGGCGCTGTTCGTATCGGCCCTCAAACGGCAAGGGATTCCCGCGCTCTTGGAGAAGATTGACGCTTCCATCGCCGACGACCCGCTGGTGCGAGCCCGATTTCGGGTGGAGTCTCACCAAGGGAACCTGCTTTCACAACTTTATGCCAAGGGCCGGCTCATTCATCGGGACTATCGGGACAACCAGATCCTGCTGGAAGTGGAAGCGCCTCGTTCTCTGGTGGAGAAGCTCAAGGATTTTCGTTTTTAGCTCCCGCACGTTCCTACAGGCGCTCCGACGATCTTTGGAGAGAAGAGGGCTGAAGGGCAGAGGTCTGAACCAAGAGGCGCCAGCGATAGGACGATCATGCTAAAATGCGCTCGACCTGCAAGAGGGTCTCCAAGACCTTCTCTGGAATCCACCATTCCTTGAGGACGGAGCCGGCGGCCATCGCCGATTGATGACAACCCTTAAATTAGTCTTCGAAAACGTCGTTCACCGCCCGGTGCGGGCTCTCGTCAGCGTTCTGGCCATCAGCCTTGAAGTCGTGTTGATTTTGTTGGTGATCGGCATCGCCAACGGCATGATTCAAGACAACGCCGACCGTCAACAGAACATTGGCGCAGACATCATCATCCGGCCCGCCAACGCACCGCCGCTCTTTTTCACCACAGGGAGCACTATTATGCCCGGGTCAATGGCTGAAACCCTGCGTCAGCTCGAAACGGTTCAGGCCGTCGCACCCATTCTTTTTCTGGCTCGGCTACGGGGAAGCTGGTTGACCGTTTACGGAATCGATTTGCCGAGCTTTGAAGCCGTGGCCGGTCATTTGGAGTACCTCGAGGGTCGGGGCTTCGATGGTCCTGTTGCCCGGGAAGCCATCATCGACGACCTGCACGCCAAATCGAAGGGCTTGGCGGTGGGAGATTGGTTCGAGTTGATGGGAGAGTCCTTCCAGGTGGTGGGTGTTTTTCGAAATGGCATTGGAGGCAGGGTCTATCTCCCCATTCGGAGCTTGCAAACGATCACTGATAAGGCGGGTCAGGCTTCAACTTTCCTGGTGAAACTCAAGGATTCAGACCAAATGAAGGCCGCGATCGCCCAAATCGGGGATCTGATTCCCAACATCAGCGTGTCGTCGATGCGGGAGTGGGTCTCTTTGTTGAGGAACGGCAGGCCTCCGGCCTACGGCCCATTCATCAGCGGGGTCATCGGTCTGGCTATTTCTATTGGCTCGTTCGCCTGTTTCCTCTCCATGTACACCACCATCGCGGAAAGGACTCGGGAGATCGGTATCCTTAAGTCCCTGGGAGCCTCGAAAGGCTATATCGTCAAACTGGTGCTGATGGAAGTGCTGGTTCTCTGTGTGGCGGGTCTTCTCTCCGGATTTCTGATGACCTTTTTGGGCCAGCAGATCATCCACATCCTCTTTCCTGCTCAGCCTCTCCTCATTCCGCCAGGCTGGGTGATGCTCACCGTGCTGTTCGTCTCCATCAGCGGGATCGTCGGTGCGCTCTACCCGGCACTCAAGGCCGCGGGCAGCGATCCCGTCCAGGCACTGACCTATCAATAAGGTTTCGGGGCTCACTGCGCCTGGCTGAGGGGAATCCTGGAGGGGACTCGGCCCCCGTTGCCAAGGTAGGATGCCTGCTGGGTAGCGGCTATTTCGGGAGGGAGGTCGCTGCCGCCGCATTGGCGGCTCCCCGTCGATCCTCTGGCCGGTGCTACACAGAACTTCAAGAGGAGTTGTACTCCTGCTAGGAGTACCTGGAGTGGTCGTTCAACTGAAAAGGTATTCCATAGAGCGCGTGCCACCTGCCGCCACCGCTGAAAACGATGCAAAGGGGTTGATGCGACCCGAGGCCTGAGTCTATACTCTTACTCTAGACAATCGCCCCAAAAAGGCTCAGAGGACGATCATGGAAGGTGCAGCGACTCGTCGGCAAATACTACAAGGAATTGGCGCCCTGGCCTCTGGCCTGGCCTTTGGCGAAATCTCATTGGCTGCTCCGCCCGCTCGAATTCACTCCAAGAGGGTGATTAGCATGCAACCCCGGCTCTATCATGGCTGGCCCACTCTGGCGAGGCGTCGTAACGGCGAGCTGCTGCTGGTGTGCTCAGGAGGACGAGAATCCCATGTTTGCCCGTTCGGCCGGGTTGAGCTGATGCGATCCAAGGACGCAGGGCAGCATTGGAGTTTTCCGCGCATCCTCATCGACGGTCCTATCGATGACCGAGATGCCGGGGTGATGGAGACCGCTGAGGGAACGCTGCTGGTCACCACTTTCACTTCTGTGGGCTACGCCTCCATCCTGGCTCGGGCCGAAGATCTCGAATCGAACCGGCGGGCGGTCTGGCCTCGCCAGAAACTGGAGCGTTGGCAGGCCCTCCATCGTCGCATTACGGCCGCGGAGCGCGACATCGAACTGGGTAGCTGGATGATCCGATCCACCGATGGCGGCCGCAGTTGGTCAGCACCTTACCGCTGTCCGGTCAATAGTCCCCATGGACCCACTCAACTTTCCGACGGGCGACTGCTCTACGCCGGCAAAATATTCTGGTATGGCCAAAGCGGACAAGCCAAGGGCCGCATTGGGGTATGCGAGTCCTCCGACGACGGCCAGAGCTGGCGCTGGTTGGCTGAAATTCCAACCCGGGAAGGCGATGACTACGAGGGTTACCATGAACTCCATGCCGTTGAAACCTCGGACGGAACACTCATCGCCCACATCCGAAACCACAATTCGGCCAACGAACGGGAGACGCTGCAAAGCCAATCCGTCGATGGAGGGGAAACCTGGTCCATTCCCCGCAGCATCGGTGTGTGGGGGCTCCCTTCCCACCTGGTACGGCTCAGGGATGGGCGACTGCTAATGTCATACGGCCATCGCCGTCCGCCTTTGGGAAACCAGGCGCGTATCAGTGAGGACCAGGGGCGCACTTGGTCCTCCGCCATGATCATCTCCGACGACGGTACCTCAACCGACCTCGGCTATCCCTCCACCGTGGAACTGACTGACGGTTCCCTGCTGACTGCGTGGTATGAAGTGATGGATTCCCCTCCCCCCAAAGCGCCACCGTCCAAGGAGCGCGTCCAGCGTCATTTGGAAATGGCTTCCCGCCCGGACCGTGCCGTGCTGCGACAGGCTCGCTGGTCACTCGACTGAGGGGGCAGGGGGAAAACGCCATCGCGATGCCGTCACCAAGCTCATGCGCAAGCCCTTCCTCCCGGCAGTCACTCCTCCCGAGAATCTTCAAACCCGCGCGTGGTGGTTTGCCTTCCGCGGAGATCGCCTCCTGGTCCAGGTTCGCAATGGATCAACCTCCATTCCGCTGTTTCGGCACCCCACCGAGCTGGGCCTGTGTTGCATTCGCAGTCAGTACCTGGGAGTTTTGGAAGGTCGCCACTGCTTTTCGGCAGAGCTGCATGAACGGAGCCAGCCTGCCATCGGTATGGCCTTCGAAAACCTCCGCGCGCTTTATCCCTCCCTGGGGGACGAGCTGTTCGCCCTGGCGGGCCGCGCCAAGCAGATCGTGGAGTGGGACCGGAACCATCAGTTCTGCGGGAGATGCGGATCACAAACCGCAACCCACGCAAGGGATCGTGCCCGCGTTTGCCCCCGTTGCGGGCTGGAGAGTTTTCCTCGTTTGGCTCCGGCCATTATTGTGCTCATCATCCGGGGAGAGGTATTGCTCCTGAGTCGTTCCCCTCACTTTCCGGAGGGCATGTACAGCATCCTGGCCGGTTTTGTCGAGCCGGGTGAGACTCTGGAGGAAGCGGTTGAACGGGAAGTGATGGAGGAGGTCGGCCTTCGGGTCAAGAACATCCGTTACGTCTCCAGCCAGCCCTGGCCCTTTCCCCATTCCCTGATGATTGGCTTTAGAGCCGAGCACGCCGGTGGACAGCTGAAGATTGATCCGGCCGAGATCGAGGATGCCCGGTGGTGCCGTCCGCCTGACCTGCCCATGCTTCCTCCTTCCCTGAGCATCGCCCGCCGCCTGATCGATGGATTCCTCCAGGAAACCACCCATGTTTCTAAGTAGCTCCCCTCTGGAATCCCAAACAAAAAGTGCTTGAAAGAGGGACAGAGAATAACATCCTAGCGCCCCAAAGGGGGGCTAGGGTCAATAGGCTCATCCAGGAGGAGGGGATGGAAAGCGACGATTTTTTAGACAACGTCGGGTCACGGGCCTGCAAGATATCCCAAGGAGAGCGATGGGCTTGAGTCCATCTCTGTGGGCCATCCGGACTTTCTGGAATCGAACATCACGGAGGGGGCGGTGCTTTGTCTCATCCGCTGATCATGGGATAAGAGACAAACGGGGTTTGGGTTTGCGCCCTTCTGATGGTTTCAGAAAGGGGTTGATCTCGACTGCCCTGTCGGAGTTTACCTGGGTAATTGCTTTCCGATGCCTCTGTCTTTGGTATAATGACGTTTTCAGAGCGTGGAACAGGCTTGGCCATTCCGCCATCTTGTTTGTGAAGCCATTTCAATCAGGAGATCGGGAAGAAAATGATCCTGGATATGATGCGAAGACAGAAGCGGTTGTTTGCCTGGGTGATTCTTCCGTTGCTCGTGGTTGGTTTGGTGGCATACTTGATCCCGGGCGTCGGCGGGGTATGGGGTCAAGGGGTTAGTGTCCCCTCTATAGCTCGGGTAGGACGGGTCGAGATTTCGGCAGCAGAATTCAAGGGTGCGCTGTATCGTTTTCTACGCAACAGCCGTGTGCCCTACGATCGCAAGTTATTGAGGACGCTCAGGATCGAACAGCAGATCCTCAGCCAGCTCATCAGCAAAGAAATCATTATGCACCATGGGCGCCGGTTGGGGGTGGATGCGACTTCCGAGGAGATTCAAGAAAAAATCTTGACTATCCCGGCTTTTCTCGAAGACGGGAACTTCTTACTGAATCGTTACAAAGCCATCTTGCGTCAAAATGGACTAACGGTGGAGGAGTTCGAGGAAGGGATTCGCTTCGAGGTTATTCAGGAAAAGCTGCGCAATCTGGTGACCGCATATGTCAACGTCTCCGATCGGGAGGCTGAGGAAGACTACCGACTTCGCAATGAGAAGGCCAAGATCAGTTACGTGGTCTTTGATCCCGCTTTATTCGAAAAATCAGTGACTGTTTCTGAGGAAGAAGCTAAAGCCCACTACGAGGAGAATAAGCCGACCTACCGTCTGCCCGAGCAACGCCAGATCCAATATCTGTTGGCCGACACCAACAAGCTCAAGTCCGGGTTTCAACCCTCCGACAGTGATATGAGAAGCTATTACGAGAAGAATCAATCCGAGTTCCAGGTCCAGGAACAGGTGCAGGCTTCTCATATTCTCTTCAGGACCGCCGGCAAGTCCGCCAAGGCCATCGAGAAGATCAAGCAGAAGGCGGACAACGTTCTTAGAGAAGCCAAAGCCGGCAAGGATTTTGCCGAACTGGCCCAGAAACACTCTGAGGACTCAACGGCCTCTAACGGAGGGGATTTGGGGTTTTTTGGCCGTGGCCGGATGGTCCCTGAATTTGACAGGGTGGCTTTCAGCTTGGCGAAGGGTGGAATCAGCGAGTTGGTGACCACCCGGTTCGGATTTCACATTATCAAAGTGTTGGAGAAGCAAGCCGCGCGCACCCAGGGCTTCGAAGAGGTGGAAGCCATCATTCGCTCCTCGCTTGCCAGTGAAAAGGCAGAGGCGGCCGCGAGGGATTTGGCCGACAAGGCTTACAACCAAACCAAGAACCAGCGATCCTTCGAAGAGATTGCCACAGAGCTGAACATCTCGACTCAGATCCCACCTTTTGTTTCTCCGGGCGCGCCCTTTCCCGGAATCGGGAACGCACCCGACCTCTCAACCAAAGTGTTCTCCATGGCTGAGGGAGATATCAGTGCCCCAATGCGGGTTTCCAACGGTTTCATTCTGGCCAGGTTACTGCAAGTGAAGCCTCCCGCCGTTCCCGAATTCAACGAGGTTCGCCAAAGGGTGGAAGTGGAACTGAAAACTCAAAAGAGTGACGCGCTGGCTAAAGAGAAAGCCGAGGATCTGGTCAAAAAGGCGAGGTCTGGCCGGAGATTTTCGTCCGTGGTGCGACGCGCCCGTCTCACAGCCAAGCTCAGCGAGGCCTTCACCCGCAATGGTTCCATCCCGGATTTGGGCGCAAGCACACCGCTGGATGAGTTTGCCTTTTCCGCCAGGGTGGGCGAAGTCAGTGAGCCGGTCAACGTTGGCCGGCGAGTTGTCGTCGCTGAGCTCAAGGAGAAAATTGCGATCGATCCCCAAGAGTTTGCCGAAGAAAAAGAGGGTATTCAGAACAGGTTGTTGACCCAGAAGCGCGAGACTGTTTTCCGGGCTTTCCTGGAACGGGCGAAGACCCGGATGCAGGACGAAGAAGAGATCTGGGTTAACCAGGCCGGCCTTAGCAAAATTGCCGCCCAGCTCTAGTCCCTGACTCCATCCGGAAAGGAAAACCTTGAAGAAGCCGCTCACAGTGAGTGGCTTTTTTTGGGTAGCGGCGCCGGGTGGCGAAGATGCTTACCGACGGGCTTCACTTTCTGTTCTATTTCACTTTTTAGGGCGCCCCTGACAATCGGAGATCTACACATAACTCCAGGATCGGACCATCGAACGCTATATGTAGGGTGAAAGACATTAAAAGCCTACTACATAAAGCGTTTAGTTTTGGCCAGACCGAGTTATGCAGGGGTCTCAATCAACTGATAAAAAAAGTTGACTTTGTCTTTCCAATTCAGGTCCAAAAACCATTTTGGCTTTGGCGGCATCACAAGAGTAGCTCGGAGGCAAATCGAATAGCGAGGAGAAAGACAATGCGAATTCCTGAATGGACAAGGTGGTGCCTGAGTGGTCTTCTGCTCTTGTCCTCGGTCGCGTGGGCTCAAGATCGGGGAACAGGGCGCGAGGCCGTTGCCGGGAGGCCGTCGGTCGGAGACCGGGAGGCCATGCATGATCGGGCGCGGGCAATTCGTCTGAGCCAGTCCAATCGTACTCGGTCTCTGTTGGCGCTGCGGAATCATTTGGAGAAGGCCAATCAGACAATTTTCGAGGGGGACAACTACGTCAACATGATTCCCTTTGTCACCAGTGAGAATGGGGCCCGGACCAATATCGGCATCAACAACTTCAGTCAGTTTTCTGTGTTCAAGGGGACCAACCCGGAGGCCAGCGTGGCGGTAGGTTTGTACGATCAATTCGGAAACCTGGACCGCTCCGACGTCTTTCGCGTTCGATCGAATCAGATGCTGCAGATCAACCAGGTCATGACTGCCCTGTCTCCGATTTCGGGAAGAGGAACGGCGACCACCGGATGGTTGCTGATCTTTTCGGATGAACCGATTACTGCTTGGGCCTCGGTCATTCTAGATCGGGTGAACAACGATCCCGCTATTGAACTGGCCATTGCCGACCAGGTCTTCAAGCCGTCGGCCTTTGTCGAGAGCCAGGGGACTCCCTCGAATCCGCTGATCATCCAGTCCTCGGTAAAGCTGGGAACCTTCAAGTCCCGGCTGGCCGTGGTGAACATCGGCGATGGAGAAGGACGAGTCAGAGTGAATCTCTTCGACCGCGCGGGAGCCTTACAGCAGACCTTGCCACCCGTCGACGTCCCGGCGGACGGCATGTTCGTTAGCGACGACATTCGCTCGACGGTTCCCGGAACCTTCGGCCAGATCACCATCGAGGTCGAGGACCTCAATTCGGCGGACGGCGACATCCCGAGAATCATTGCCACCTCGCTGGTCGAGAGCACCAGCGGCCCCTTTGCCGGTTTCTTCCCGGCCTTCGCCTTGCCTCAACCCACCACCCCGGCCATCGCGGGGGTCTGGGAGGGTTCCGTCACCGGTGCGATCATGAACGCTCGAGTCCGTATGGCTCTCTTTCAGGAGAGGGATATGCTCTACGGAACCTTCGACATCCTCAGCGGCGCCTTTCCCACCATCGATCGGCAGTTCTTCATCCGAGGGGAAGTGGTCAACGAGAACTACGTCTTGGAGATTCGAGATCTATTCGACGCCTGCAACGCCGAGGGAGACCCGTGCGTGTTTTTCGCCTATCGATTGTTCGCTCCACCCATTAACGGCAACACCATGAGCGGCGACACCATTTATTTCGATGAGTCAGATCAATCCGATAAGGGCAGCTTCAACCTGACCCGGGTCGGAGCAATATACCCCGACTAATGGGATCGAGGGCAGGGAAGGTCTTGGGAAATCCCTGTGGGGAGGTCGTGGCCGTAGCGCTAATGTCCGGGACCCCCGGGGCTGCCAGCGCCGATTTTAGCAGGTATATGCTTGGTTCGGGACCTCGGCGACTCCGGGCCTCCCCACTATTTCTGCAAAGGTCCGCAGCCGCTGCAGCCGGTTAAGTCTTTGCGAATGGCTGGTTACTTGATGCAGCGACTTTGTTCTTGAAGGAGACTGTTCCTCGGTCTTCGGGTGGAGGGATTGGAGTCTGGCCAAGGTCGTTTTTCTCCTCCTTTTTTCTTCTCGCTTGATATCCTGTGTCCTTACTTTCAGGCTTTGGGAGACGAGGACCTTAGTTCATGCCTAAACAATGTCCCAGTTGTCAGCAGATGCTGGATGAAGGCGCAAGCTTTTGTCCTATCTGTGGAGCGCCCGTGGGGCACGTCAAGCCGACGTCCGTACCGGTCAATGCTCCCCCGGAAGAGTCATCCTCTCCAATTGGCGGACCCACCTTCGTTGGAGATTCTCCTTCAACGGTTCCTTCACCGTCGCCCTTCCCACCCACTGCCGACCCCAAGTTGACAAAGCCGGCCTTGATGGCCGGAGTCCTTTTGGGGGTGCTGTCTGCCATGCCCTTTTTGAACCTTTGTTGCTTGCTTTGGGTCGGAGGCGCGGGGGTCTTGGCGGTTTACTTCCTCAGAACCGAGACTCCAGGGATGATCTCGGCTGGAACCGGCGCCAGCTTGGGTCTGCTTACAGGCTTGATCGGCTCCCTGATATGGCAACCCCTGGAGACGCTGCTCAGAGTTCTTGCCGGGCCGGAAGATATGCGGCAGGCTCGGGAAAGCATCTCCAAGATGGGGATTTTCCCGCCGGAGGTCTTGGAAGCCATGGAGCCGTGGTTGGAATTGTTCAGTGACCCGCTCCACCCCATTGTTCTCCTGTTGGGTTTGTTGATCAAGTTGATCCTTTGCGGGATCTTGACAACCTTGGGGGGAGTCTTGGGCGCATCTCTTTTCGGACAAGATAGCAAGAACCGATCTTAGTGTTGTCGAGGCCGTGACTCTTCAGGGATTTGGATGGTCGCGTCGAGATCTGCGACGCATCGGGTTGGGTACGTCCGCAATGGCTCTTGGGCAACCTCGAGACCCTTTAAACTGGGGTTCTAATCGGGAATCCCCAAAGATGACAGCCATTTGGGTCAAAGACTATGGATAGGGAAGTGCTCTGGGGTTTGACGGGATGTGGTGATATCGCCGAGAAGCGGGTGGTGAAAGCCATTCAGGATTCAGCAAACGCCAAGTTGGTGGGCTGCGTTCGCCGTAACGCCGAACGTTTGGCCGAGTTTCAATCACGTCACGCCATTCCGAAAGGCTACCCTAACTATCGGGATCTCGTCAATGATCCCGAATTAGATGCAGTTTACGTAGCCACGCCCGTTTGGTTGCATTGCTCCCAGACCACAAAGGCTGCTGAGAAAGGGAAACATGTGCTGTGTGAAAAGCCTATGGCCATGAACCCGCAAGAGTGCCGCCGCATGATGGATGCTTGCCGAAGCAATGGGGTCAAGCTGGGGGTTGCCTATTATCGGCGCTTCTATCCAACAGTACGGAAAATGAAAGAAATTCTCCGTCAGGGGTTGATCGGTGAGCCTATTCTGGTCCGGTCGACCTTGGTGGAGCACGCACGACTGCCTGACGGGGACAACCCGGGGTGGCGATTTGTCCTGAAACAGGGTGGTGGTGGCCTCCTGATGGATATGGCCAGTCATCGCCTCGACCTGCTGGCCATGCTCTTTGGCCGGCCGGAGTCGGTTGCAGGTTTCACCGATACCCGCACCTGTCCCATTGAAGTTGAAGACACCGGCAGCCTGATCATCCGTTTTGCCGGGGGGCTTCATGCCTTGGTGTTCGCCAGCCATTGTGTGAAACCGCCCCGGGATGACTTTGAAATTCTGGGGAGCCGAGGCTGCCTCAGGGCCGCACCCCTCAATGGCGATCGACTGGAGATGGTGGGCCACAGGACGGAGACTTTTCTCGTCCCCAAAGCGGATAATGTCCATCAGCCTCTGGTGGAGGATTTCAACGGCGCAGTCATGGAAGATCGCCAACCCGCCGTCCCGGGTGAAGAGGGCATCCAGGCTTCCTTGCTGCTGGAGGCGGCGTACCAATCGGCCCGATCGGGCAGGGTGGTTTCGGTGGGTCGCTCAGCAGATTGGCTTTGGAGCGAGGGTCCAGGCTCGGTTTAGGGTCAACGATCCCCCGAGGAGACAACCGAAATGTCGGTCATTGGGTTTGGGATCATTGGATGCGGCGGGATCTCTGATGTACATGCCCATGCCATTCAATCCATTCCAGAGGCCAAACTGGTTGGCTTCTATAACCGGACCCGGCCCAGGGCCGAGCGGCAGGCCAAACGCTATGGGGTCAGTTGGGATCTGGATCTCGATCGTTTTCTCAATCGGCCCGGTATCGATGCCGTCAGTGTTTGCACTCCGAGCGGGACTCACGGCGACTTGGGAATTCTCGCGGCTCAAGCCGGCAAGCACGTCATGGTCGAAAAGCCCATTGAGGTGAGTCTGGAAAAAGGGCGCCGTCTGACCGCCGTCTGCCGAGAGGCCGGAGTCCGACTGGGTGTCATCTACCAATCCCGATTCTTGCCGGCAGTTCAACGAATTCAAGCAGCGGTTCAGAGCGGACGCCTGGGAAAACTACTCCTGGGTGAGGCCGCGGTGAAGTGGTTTCGCAAGCCTGACTATTTCCGAGCTGGTCCGTGGCGGGCGACTTGGTCTCTGGATGGTGGAGGAGCACTGATCAATCAGTCCATCCACACGATCGACTTGCTTCAATACTTGATGGGACCGGCCACGTCAGTGTTTGGATTTGCGGAGAAACTGCTGCATCCCTCCATCGAGGCAGAGGATACCGCCGTGGCTGTTGTAAAATTCAGGTGTGGGGCTTTAGGGGTGATACAAGGGGCCACCTCGCTGCGACCAGGATTCCCCAGACGACTGGAGCTCCATGGTGATGCGGGAAGCGTGTTGCTGGAGGGGGATGAAATCGGACGCTGGGACGTCCCCGGGACGACTGGAGAAAAACCGCGGCAAGCAGTCGTCCAGTCGCCAGGCTCCGATCCGATCTCGGCTTCCATGAGGTCGGAGGTGGCCAACCATCGGAGACAGTTCGAGGATTTCATCGCAGCCATACGGGACGGTCGGCCTCCTTTGGTTGATGGAGAAGAGGGTCTCAAGGCCCTGGAGATTGTTCTTGCGGTCTATCGCTCGGCACAAGAGAAAAAGCGGGTGGAATTGCCGCTTGATTGACCAGTATGAACATGCTCGCTGCCTGCCCATCTCGTTTGCACCTCTGGCCTTTGAGTACGATTCGGCCGGAGAGCGATGATGACAAAATATCGAGAGCCTCTTAACGAGGATTCCAACGCAAGCTTCCTTGCGGCTGATATGAATCGTGTCATGGGCGTCATCCGTGTTCAACAGTTGTCGAAGTCAAGCGCAGGACCGGCCGGATGGGCTTTTGTTGCATGATGAGTCCCCTGCTTTAGGGGGGATGGGCCCGGTTGGGTGAACCGGGGTCGGGCCCAGGGCGTTCCTATCAACGGAATTTCGAGGAGAACAACATGGCGCAAACAATTGGTTTCATTGGGCTTGGAATCATGGGCAAACCCATGGCCAGGAACCTGATCAAGGCTGGGTACCCTCTGGTTGTCTACAATCGGACGGCATCAAAGGCCGAGGAGTTGGTGGAGTTGGGGTCTCGCCAACTAGCCTCTCCCAAGGAGGTGGGGGCCAATGCCGAGGTGGTCATCACCATGGTGTCGGATTCCCCGGAAGTCGAGTCGGTCGTTTTGGGTGAGAATGGAGTGATCGAGGGCATTCGCGAGAAAAGTATCGTCGTGGACATGAGCTCCATCTCTCCGATCACCACCCAGCGAATTGCTGCCGAGTTGGGCCGACGAGGAGTCTCTATGCTGGATGCTCCAGTCAGCGGCGGAGAAGTCGGCGCCATTCAGGGGACGCTCTCCATCATGGTCGGCGGCGAGGAATCCGCCTTTTTGCAGGTCAAGCCCCTTTTGGAGAGCATGGGCAAGAGCGTGGTGCGTGTGGGCGAGGTGGGAGCCGGTGGCTTCACAAAGCTCTCCAATCAGATCATCGTCGCCGGGGTGCTCCAGGCTGTTTCCGAAGCCATGGTCTTAGCCAAGAAAGCCGGTGTGGATATCCGGCTGGTGCATGAGGCCATTCGCGGTGGCATGGCCGGCGGCCGAACTCTGGATATGAAGATTCCGGCTTTCGTGGAGGGCCGGTTCGAACCGGGTTTCAAAATGGACCTCCATATCAAGGACCTTAGAAATGCCTTGCTGGCGGGTAAGTCTTTAGGAGTGGCTTTGCCCTCTACCGGTTTGGTTCATGAGCTGTTCTCCTCCTGCAGTGCGCAGGGCAAGGGGCAAAAGGATCACTCGGTGATTTTCACGCTGCTGGAGCAACTCGCCGGCTTGCAGTAGGCTCGGAACGTCAGTTCGTGTCCTATGATTTCTATGCGACCCAAGTGGGTTGGGTTCAACCGGGCAGAGGCGGACCCATCGATTTTGGTCACCGGCAGACCGGTCCCACTCTCTCGATGGCGTGTCCTGTAGAGATCCTGAAACCTGGTGGGCACGGACGGGCTCTCCCATTCGGGGCTTCCGGGTTTCCATGGAGTCCTGCTGCCTTTGCGGCGGGTCTTCTGACTGCTCGGGAATGCGAAGGTGGATTACTCCGAGGGACCGGCTACTTGATTGGGATCTCTGGTGAAAATGAAGATATGTTGCCAAGGGAGGAAATCGAGCCGGATCTGAAGTTGAAAACCCATGGGCAGAATTTCTTTCAGTACTTGCTGAACGGTCATTTTATGCTCGGGCTTGATGGGCACTGTTGGGTCCTCTCCTCGATACTCGACCAGAACCATGCGACCGTTCTTCTTGAGGGAGTTGCGTATCTTCGCGACCATCGCTTCCGGGTGCTGAAACTCATGGTAGACGTCCACCAGCAGCGCCAGGTCCACTGAATGGGTTGGCAAGTTTGGATCCACAGGCGTTCCCAGGATCGGCTTGACGTTCTTGATCTCTCTCTGGCTCATCTCCAGCTTCAATCGTTCCAGCATCTCGGGCTGGATGTCTACCGCCAGGACCCGACCCTCCGGACCTACCCGCTTGGCAATTCGCCAACTGAAATAACCGATGCCCGCCCCCACATCGGCCACGATCATCCGGGGTTGTATCTCCAGAGCATCGACCAACTTGTCAGGTAATTCCGTCCTCTCCCGCTCTTCCCGCTTCAACCAATCCGCCCCAGCGGCGCTCATGACGGGAGCAACGGTGCGGCCCTTGTATTGAGACGGTCCCTCCGCTCTCCTATCCGAGGCGTGGGCCAGGACGAAGAAGGCTAAGGCCGCCGTGAAGACCAGAGAGAAGGGCAGTGTGAGAGGGCGGCACTTTGGCTTGGCGCTCATCCTTAGCATCTGGAAACGGCTCATTGCCTTAAACCCCAAGTTGCTCGGGAGCGAGGTAGGAAGAGTCGTCCGCGCCCGTATTGCTGGCCCCCTCAACCTTGCTTGTTCTGACGCGTTCGCCTGCCTCTGAGGAGTCCGACCGGGCTTTGGGTTGTCACCGATGTTTCTTCCGATGCTCGGCCATACGCTGATCATATTCGGCGCACATGGCTGTGAATTCCCGGTTCTGGTCGGGTCCCAATTGCTCGCGAATTCGCTCTTGCATTTCTCGGCGGATGGTTTCAAGCTGAGGCTTGACCCTCTTATGAAGTGTGCCGAACTGTTGGTGGGCCTCATCGAGAATGGCTTGAACTCGAAGGGTCTGATCGGCGGAGAGGTTCAGCCGACTCTGCAACTTCTCGATAAACCGTCCTCGCGAGTGTTGGTGAGATCCCTTCGCAGATAGAGGCAACAGGACGGCTCGGCCCAACGAGGCGCCAACCGCGGCCCCTAGCAAGAAGACTACGGCGATGATCAACAAGGCTTTAAACTTAGAAAGGCTCATCATGATTTTCCCTCTTGTCTCCCATCCAGGGTTCTCCCATCAAAGTCAGAACTACGCGATTAGGATCTCGAGCAACGGTTTCTGAGAAGATGGCTTCCGTCAAGCTTCCCGTCTGCTCCGAGTAAGATTCGAGGAAGGGGTCCTCCCATTCGGCCAGAGCAGGTAGCCCCGATTGTATTTGACGGTAGGCCATGGCCCCCAGGAGGATAGCCAGGAGGGCCATCACCGGGATAGCTTTCAGGGCCATCGATCGTAGCGGCAGCCAGAAAAGGTAGACTTCTCGGTTGCTTTCCAAATGGTCAGCCAGCCTTCGAGCAAATCCCTCGGAAGGTTCTGGATTATCCTCTAGCTTGATCGCATGCATCAGCGACCGGACCCAGCCTAAGGTGCGCAAATGTTCACTGCAGCGAGAGCAGGTTGCCAAGTGGCGTTCAACGACTTGAGTTTGTTCGGGCGACAGCTTGGCCTCGGCATAATCCTCTAGTTGCAGCCTCACCGTTCGATGACTCATAAAGTTACTTTCCCTGGGTTAGCTTTCCTTTTTCAAAAGCCTGCCTCAACTGCTGGCGCGCTCGGAACAATCGCAGTTTGACGGCGTTTTTGGAAATCCGAAAGGTGCCGGCCAGATCCTCAATTGAGAAGCCCTCTACTTCCTTGAGTACCAAGAGCAGGCGGTCCTTGGGTGGCAGTAAACTCAACAAGCGGTTGGCAATTTCCCGCAGTTCCACCGTCCTGCTGACATCCGGGAGCCTGGCCCTCAGTGAGCGATTGCAGTCTTTCGAAAGCCATCGCCTCTGTTTCAGAAAGGTCGGAGTAGGTGATTTGAGGGCTCCGCTTACGTTTTCGCAAGTGGTCGTAGCACTGGTTGACCACAATTCGATACAGCCAAGCCTGGAATGATGAATCCAGACGGAACTGAGGCAACGAGAAGTACAGCTTGGTGAAGACCTCCTGCGCGACGTCTTCCACCTCCTCCGGGGATCTCAGGATCTGATAAATTAGACCAAACACCTTTTGCCGGCAACTCCTGACCAGCTCTTCAAAGGCAAGCGCATCACCCTGCTGGCTGCGTCGAACCAGTTCGGTCTCCGGCTTCATGACCCTCAGCTTTCTCACCGGCGGCCTTGCTGCTTCGCCCATAGACTAACGACGAAGCCTGTGCCGCTTCGGTTACTTTTTTTTGGTGGCAGCCGGCACTTTGCCGGGCCGAGCTTTGGGATCGGTCGCATCCCGTGATGCACCGGCGGTCGGATCCCCTTTAGGACTGCAGCCCAGCGGGCTGGACAGGTCCTATAATTATGACGGTTCTTGGGAGGAACTGAAAGGGAAGAGAAGCGGGCTACCGTTTCAGCGGAGGAGCGGCGGCATAGCCGAGAAGCACAATGCCCAAGGAGTGTTCCTATCCGTTGAGTGGAGGAGGCCGTTCCGATGCATCGGTTTGCCAGCGGTCGTATTCTGACGTAGAATGATCCCAGTTCAATCCGGCGTGTCTCTCTGACCCCAATGATTGAGCTCAGCCAGCCCGCTCAGCGCCTGTTGTGTCCACAACGGCGCAGAATCGTGCTGATCATGAAGGTCGTGATGACTATCAGTGCGGCTCTGATTGCGGGCGTGCTCCTTTAAGGCTTGACATGAGGCAAAAGTAGCTCTTCCGTTGGACATGGATACTACGGCAGGGGGTAACTCCTCTATGGCTGACGAGCCGACTCAAAACTCATCGGGCACGAAAGAAGAGGCGGAATTGTTGAGTGCCCCAGTCCGCGAGAGGTTGGAACGCCATCGGCAGCGACGCGACGAAATCCAGGCCAGGTTAAGATCATTCTTGTCCATTCGCCCTCCAGACCTGGAGAAGGCCCGTCTCCTGGTGCAAGGGAGGTGGCTTCATCTCTATCTGGAGAAAGCTCTCCTGAGGGGCGCGGACACTGGTGGCCCACAGGATATGACCGAAGCTGAAAGGAATCGGATATGGTCAGACCTGGACCGGGAGGCGAACCTCCTGCTGAGACAACTGGTTACCCTGAATAAACCCGGCGCTTGGAAATGAGTGGCTCATCTGCAATCTCACCCCAGCGGCTCATTTTTCATGCCCGCAGCAGGACAGCGTCCCATGCGTTTCCGGGAGGGAATCCGCGCCATGAAGACGTCCCCTTATCAAGCCTTCAAATCCTTTGCCGAATTGGCCCGAATCCGTCCACAGAATCCCTTGGCTGTTCCAGAAAAACCGACGGCCCCGGCCAGACTGCCCGAGGCCCTCACTGACGCGCAACTGTTTGCGTGGTCCATGCGAGATGCGACGCCTCTGGGCTGGAGTAGGGCCCCATCTCGGCCAGTTCCAGCTCTCGAGATTCCAAACACTCTTGACAGTGAGGGCGAGGGGTTGCGCTTATTGCAGGAATTTATCTCCGGCAAAGGGCGTTTGGACTTGACGGTGAGCGGAGAATACGTGGAGGGGACGCCTCATCCCGATGGTCGTCGCTGGATCGGTGGCTTGAGGAGAGGACGGTTTCCGTGCAGGCTCACCTCGACCTGCACGGGCTCGGTGTGACCGAGGCCAGGAAGACTTTCGAGGATTTTATTGGCCACAGCCTTAAGCGGGGTCACGGTTGTGTTCGCATTGTGCATGGTCGTGGCAACCACTCTCGGGAAGGTCAGCCGATGTTAAAGGAAAAGCTTCCGAAGTGGCTGGACACTCGGCGTATGAGCCGCTGTGTTATCGCCTATGCCTCGGCTTGTCTCCCGGACGGTGGTGGCGGAGCGCTCTACATCCTCTTGCGGCGAAACTGATCTCACAGTCAATGTCATCGCAGGGCGCTCGTGGCAGGTTGGCCTCTCGCCCCCATAAGGCTGATCCAGTTCCTCCCAAAACGGCCGCGATGGCCTAAAGATTCTTGTGACTCTTGGAGGTATTGCATGTCCAATCCATCACTCACCAGCCGAACCATCTTGGAAGGCCGCGATCGTGCCCCGGCACGGTCCTTTTTGAAGGGCATCGGTTATACCGATGAGGATTTATCCAAGCCCATCGTCGGTATCGCCAATACGTGGATAGAGGCTATGCCCTGCAACTTCCATCTTCGGACCTTGGCTGCCAGGGTCAAAGAAGGCGTGCGCGCTGCCGGTGGGACTCCCATGGAGTTCAACACCATCGCGGTGAGCGATGGAATCACCATGGGTACCGAAGGGATGAAAGCCTCCCTGGTTAGCCGCGAGGTCGTGGCGGACTCCATCGAGTTGGTGGGCCGCGGCTACATGTTCGATGCCATGGTTGCGCTGGTCGGATGTGACAAGACCCTGCCGGGGGGCGCCATGGGGCTGCTTCGCCTCAATGTTCCCTCGCTGGTGCTTTATGGAGGATCCATCGCCCCCGGGAGGTATCGAGGGCGAGACATCACCATCCAGGATGTCTTCGAAGCTGTGGGAGCCAACGCGGCCGGACGTATCAGTGATGCCGAATTGCTGGAGATCGAGAACACGGCCTGTCCGGGCGCCGGCGCTTGCGGCGGTCAGTATACGGCCAACACCATGGCCACAGCCCTCGAATTCCTGGGCTTGTCGCCCATGGGATCCTCCAGCGTTCCGGCCACCGATTCCCGCAAAGACGGGGTGGCTGTCCAAGCCGGGAGACTGGTGATGGACTTGGTTAAGAGGGGTGCCTGCCCCAGAGATCTGCTTTCCCGCCAATCCTTCGAGAATGCCATAGCCAGCGTTGCGGCGACGGGAGGGTCCACCAACGCCGTCCTCCACTTCCTGGCGCTTGCCCGGGAAATGGGGGTTGCGTTGGAGATTGATGACTTCGATACAATCAGTTCTCGGACACCCTTGATAGCCGACTTGAAGCCGGGGGGACGGTTTGTAGCCGTGGATGTGGACCGAGCCGGTGGAGTGCCTCTGATTGCTCGGCGACTGACCGAAGGAGGGTATGTGGATCCCACCCAGAGAACCGTTACGGGTCGGACTCTGGGCGAGGAGTGCCGGGGCGCCAGCGAAACGCCGGGCCAGGAAGTGCTGCGGCCTCTATCCAATCCTGTCAAGAACTCGGGTGGGTTGGTCATCCTGCATGGCAATCTGGCGCCGGAAGGATGTGTGATCAAGGTGACGGGTCACGAGCGACTCCATCATCGAGGTCCGGCTCGAGTCTACGATCGCGAGGAAACAGCCATGGAGGCAGTCACCCGAGGAGAGATCCGGGCGGGCGATGTAATGGTTATCCGCTACGAGGGTCCTCGGGGGGGGCCTGGAATGAGAGAGATGCTGGGAGTCACGGCCGCCGTGGTCGGGGCTGGTTTGGGTGAGAGCGTGGCCTTGATCACCGATGGACGATTCAGTGGCGCCACCCGAGGACTAATGGCCGGGCACGTCGCACCGGAGGCGGCGCGCGGCGGTCCCATTGCGGCATTGCAGGAGGGGGACACCATTGGGATTGACATCAATCAACGGCGGCTGGATGTCGAGCTCACGAAGGAAGAGATTCGCCAGCGGTTGTCGCAATGGACGGAGCCGAAGCCACGCTATTCGTCGGGCGTGTTCGCCAAATATATGGCCCTGGTTTCCTCGGCTTCCCAAGGAGCCATCACCCAACCTGGTGAGTTCTAGGGTCCTCAGCTGAGTTTGTCAATCTTTTGGGATGAGATTTTGAGCGGGTCTGACCGGGGGCTGGGACGTGGCGCTGGATTCACTTCCGCTTGAGATCTCTTGATGGCGCGGGCAAGCCGCGCAGGTGAGAGAGTCTCCTTTGGAGTCGAAGAGGCCGGGACCGCCGCAGGAACCTCGCAGACAAGGTCTCCTGAAAAAGAGACCCACCGCCATGATCACCATGACCAGAGAGACAACGATCAGGGTTAGAACAAAAAGGCTCATGCTCAGCTCTCCGTTCTCAGACCACCACTGTTCTTGGGTGGAGTATCCGGGAAAAGCCGTTGGAAGGCCGGTGTCTCCTTTTCCCGGAAAGATCCCCTGACGCTTCGGACCAGAAAGAGCGCCGCCAGATTCTGCTCGGCCGCCAGGCGATAGCCTTCCGTTTCCCCCAGAACCATCAAGGCCGTAGCGTATCCGTCGGCGCGCATGCAGGAAGCATCCACCACACTGACGGAAGCCAGCTCGTGTCTCACCGGTCGTCCCGTCCGCGGGTCGATGGTGTGGGAGAGTTGGACGCCATTTTCCTGGTAGAAATTGCGATAGTCGCCGGAGGTAGCAATGGCAAGGCTCTCCAGGGGAAGGATCCGCTGGAAAGTCCTCCCTTGGGCCAAGGGGCTTTCAATCGCAATTCGCCAGGGTTTTCCGGTGGCGTTTCGGCCACTCGTCCTGACCTCACCGCCCAACTCGACCATGTGTCGGGTAAAGTTCATCTCGACTAGAGTTTCCGAGAGTCGATCGACGGCATATCCTTTGGCGATGGCAGAGAGGTCGAAGTAGAGAGCCGGATCGAGCTTGCGAACGGTAGAAGCCGAGTGATCCAGCTCGATCTTACCCCAACCGCTTCGTGACTTCAGTTCCTCGATCTCGCCTGCCGTCGGAGTCCCGGTCGGGTGAGGCTCCGGACCGAACCCCCAGGCATTGACCAGCGGCCCAACCGTAACGTCGAACGCCCCTTGAGTCGTCCGGCTGATTCGTAGAGCCTCGGCCAACACGGTCAACGTGTCCCGCGATAGAGGGTGCGGAGTGGTTTCTTGAGAGCGGTTCAGGCGGGAAATCTCGGAAGATTCCAGGTAGGTGGACATCCGGGTATTGATGTTTTCCAGTTGAGACTGGATCGCCTGCCGCACCACCTCCTGCTGTGGTCCGGACATCGCTTCCTCAACCACCTTCACCTCAAAAGTGGTTCCCATGCTGCTGCCCCGGAAGCGGTATTCCTGCACCGAGGCCGGTGCCTGACATCCCGACCCCAGGATCAAGAGCAGGAGAAGCAACCGGTCTCCAAACCTCGAATCCTCAACCATCGACCAGCAGCGCACATCGAACCTCCATGTAAGGGGAAGTCGTTCCTTAAATTCATACCCCCTCAAGCCTTGCGGTTGCGACGAGGGCGGCGGCCTGCGGACCTTTGGGGAGACCCGACAACCAGCGCCCTCCCGGACTCAGTCGCCGAAGTCATCGAAGGCGATGTTTTCCGGCTCCACTCCCAGGTCGTCCAGCATCTTGAAGCAGGCCGTCATCATCAGGGGTGGACCACAGATGTAGTACTCGATGTCTTCGGGAGCCGGGTGGTCCTTGAGGTAATGATCGTAGAGAACCTGATGGATGAAGCCGGTGTAGCCGGTCCAGTTGTCCTCGGGCAAAGGTTCCGACAAAGCCAGATGCCATTCGAAATTGGGACTCTCTGCCTGGATTTGATTGAAGTCCTTCACGTAGAAGGCCTCGCGGAGACTCCGGGCTCCATACCAGAAGCTGACCTTCCGCTGAGTGTGCAGCCGGCGAAACTGATCGAAGATGTGAGATCGCATGGGAGCCATGCCTGCGCCGCCTCCGATGAAAACCATTTCCGCTTCGGTCTCTTTGGCAAAGAACTCACCGAATGGACCCGAAATGGTGACCTCGTCGCCCGGCTTCAGATTGAAGATGTAGGAGGACATTTTTCCTGGAGGGGTGCCTTGGGGGCTCCGGGGAGGGGGGGTCGCCACCCGGACGTTGAGCGTGATGATTCCCTTTTCCTCCGGATAGTTGGCCATGGAATAGGCTCGGTCGACGGGTTCCTCCACCGTGGATTGGATTTCCCAGAGCTTGAACTTGTCCCAGTCTTGCCGGAACTCTTCTTCGACTTCGAAGTCCTGGTAATTGACGGAGTGTGGAGGACAAGAAATCTGGATATAACCCCCGGCACGAAACGGTACCTCTTCACCTGGAGGGAGTTCGAGAATCAGTTCCTTGATAAAGGTGGCCACGTTATGGTTCGACCGCACCTTGCACTGCCACTGGCGAATGCTGAAGACCTCGGGGGGAACTCCGATCCTCATGTCCTGTTTGACCTTGACTTGGCAGGACAATCGACATCCTTCCCGAGCCTCCCTGCGGGTGATATGAGGCGACTCGGTAGGCAGCATGGCGCCGCCTCCGTCGAAGACGTCTACTTTGCACACACCGCAACTGCCCTTGCCGCCGCAGGCGGAAGGGATGAAGATCTTGCGGGTCGCCAAGGCGCTCAACAACGTTCCTCCGGCGGGTATCTGAATCGCATTGCTGGCGTCGTCATTGATCGCAATGTTGACCTCGCCGCCGGCCACCAACTTGCTCTTGGCAATCATCAACACCACCACCAGCGAAAGAATGACGAAGGTGAACATGAGCACGCCCAAGACCACAGTCATGATTGCAGTTTCCTCAAAGCTGAATGCCCCCGAAGGCCATGAAGCCAATGGCCATCAAGCCGGTCAAAATAAAGGTCATGCCCAACCCTCGCAGGGCAGGGGGAACGTTGCTGTAGCGCATTCGTTCCCGTATCGATGCCAGCGCCACCACCGCCAGAAACCAACCAATCCCGGAACCCAGGCCGAACACGACGCTCTCACTGAAGTTGTAATCTCGCTCCACCATAAAGAGCGAGGCGCCCAGAATGGCGCAGTTGACGGCAATCAAGGGTAGGAAAACACCCAAGGCCGCATAGAGGGTGGGTACGAATCGATCCAAAGTCATCTCGACAATCTGGACCATTGCGGCAATGGTCCCGATATAACAGAGGAAGCCCAGAAAAGACAGGTCGTAGCCAGCCAGATCGGGATGCAGCCAGGATAGCGCTCCCTCTTTGAGGGCGTAATTGAAGAGGAGGTTGTTGATCGGCACCGTCACCGTGAGCACGAAGATGACCGCCAGACCCAAGCCAAAGGCGGTGTTGATTTTTTTGGATACCGCCAGAAAAGAGCACATGCCCAAAAAGAAGGCCAAGGCCATGTTCTCGACAAAGATGGTTTTAACCGCCAGACCCAGGTAGTGTTCCAACATGATGTCTCAGTCCTCCTCTTCCACTTGGTTATGCTTCCAGGTGCGAAGCACCCAGATGAACCCTCCGATGATGAAGAAAGCGCCGGCCGATAGCGTCATCAATCCGTTCGGCGTATACCATCCGCCTTCGGTCGCCAGCGGCAGCACCGTGTGGCCAAAAAGTTTCCCGGAGCCCAGCAGTTCCCGGAAAAAGCCGGTGGCGAGGAGAATCAGGCTGTAACCAAAGCCATTTCCCAAGCCGTCCATGACGCTCATGCCGGGTCGATTCTGCATGGCAAAGGCCTCAGCCCGGCCCATGATGATGCAGTTGGTGATGATCAATCCCACGAAGACCGACAATTGCTTGCTGATGTCGTAGAGGTAGGCCTTCAGGAACTGATCGGCAATGATCACCAGGGAGGAGATGATGGTCAACTGGACGATGATGCGAATGGAGCTTGGAATGTTGTTCCGAAGCAAGCTGACAAAGAGATTGGAAAAGGTCAAAACGAAGATGACGGCTCCGCACATCACCACGGAGGTCTCCATCTTGGTGGTCACGGCCAGGGCCGAACAAATCCCCAGCACCTGCAGGGCGATGGGATTGTTTTCAAAGAGTGGATCGAGTAACGCCTTGCGCGCGGGACCTGCCATACCGGTTCCTCTCCTGAACTTTAGGATAACTTCCGACTGTCACGAAGTCTCTTCAGATAGGGTCCAAACCCATGCTCTCCCAGCCAGAACCGCAGCATGTTGGTGACACCGCGACTGGTGATGGTGGCGCCAGCCAAACCATCCACGCGATGAGGGTCGTCTTCTACTGCACCGGCTCGGCCCTTGATCACTTCGATCACCACTTGACCGTCGTCGTCAAGAGCGACCCGGCCGGGCCAGCGGGCTTTCCAACCGGGATTGTCGACTTCACCGCCCAAGCCTGGCGTCTCGAGGTGTTGGTAGTAAGTGAGGCCTCGCACGGTCTTGGCGTCGGCGTCCAAGGACAGAAATCCATACAGGGTGGACCAGAGTCCGTAGCCTTCGATGGGCAAAACGACCATTTGCAACTCTTTGGAGTCGTTGAAGACCTGGTAGACCACCGCATGATTGGACAAGCGGCTGATTCGGGAACCGTTGGCTGGCGCCGGACGACTGGAAGCAGGATCATTCCGGGTTTTTCTTGGGTCAAAGGTTGAGGCATCGATCTCTGCAACGGCCTTTCCCGACTGAATGTCGATGACGACGGGTTCCACCGCCTGAAATCGCTCCTGAATCTCGGCGGCATCGAGTTTCTCCGAGGGCTGCGCCAAGCCCGCCGCCAGCAGTACGTTCTTTCTCTTGTCCAGAGCAGCGTTGGCCTGCTGGAGCTCGCTGAGTGAGACCGCCGAAGACGAAACCAGCACAGCGCAAACGACGCAAATGATCCCGGCAAATACGATCGTATAGGCGACGCTATGCTGCATATCGGGCCCTCCTGCGCTTGACGTTAGCCTGCACCACGAAGTAGTCAATCAAGCCGGCAAACAAATTGACAAAAAGAATGGCCAGCATCATTCCTTCGGGATAAGCCGGGTTGACCACACGGATCAAGATCGCCAGTATCCCGATGAACAGGCCGTAGATGTATCGACCGGTGTTGGAATGCGAGGCCGAGACCGGGTCCGTAGCCATGTAGACGGCGCCAAAGGCCCAGCCTCCCAAAACCACATGCCATCCAAAGGGTACCGCCAACAGGGGATTGGTATCGGAGGCGATGGTGTTGAGAAGGGTCGAGGCAGCCAGAGAGCCGATGACCACACCCAGCATGATGCGCCAGGATCCCACCTTGGTCACAATGAGAATCACGGCTCCAATGAGGCATCCAAGCGTGGAGGTCTCGCCCATGGATCCGGGGATCAGTCCCAGGAAGGCGTTCCACCAACTCACTCCTTCCGTCAGCACGCGGGGCCCCAAGGTTGCCGCTTCGGCCAGCCAGGTTGCCCCGCTAACGCCATCAGCGCTGGTGTTGGCTGCGACCCAGACCTTGTTTCCGGAAATTTCAGCGGGGTAGGCAAAGAAAAGAAAGGCCCTCGCCGTCAGAGCCGGGTTCAGGATGTTCATTCCCGTGCCACCGAAAATCTCCTTCCCAATGACGACCCCGAAGGCGATGCCCACGGCCACCTGCCATAGAGGGATGGTCGGCGGTAAGGTCAAGGGGAACAGCATCCCGGTCACCAGGAAGCCCTCGTTGATTTCGTGCTTGCGAATGGCGGCGAACAGAGCCTCGCAGTGGCCTCCGATCAGGAAAGTAACCAGCAGCACGGGCAGGTAATAGAGAGATCCATGAATGATGCAGGCCACAGGGTCGGCCGGATTGAATGCATCCAACCCCAACTGGGTCATAGCCGCTGTTTGCCAGGTCTCGAGGGGTAAGGTGCCTTGGGAGATTGCCCGGTGAGCTTGGTAACCGGTGTTATACATGGCCATGAACACGGGTGGGATGAGAGCCATGACAACGGTCATCATCATGCGCTTCACGTCGAGGCCATCTCTTACGTGGGAGCTCCCCTTGGTGACGCTGCCCGGCGTAAACAGAAACGTGTCCAGAGCTTCGTAAAGGGGATAGGCAAACTCCAGCGCGCCGCCCTTGTGGAAGTGCTTGGCCTGAGAATCCAGAATGGTGCGCACGACCTTCATCAGCCTTCTTTCTCGATGGTGGTCAGAACCTGGCGCAAAAGCGGCCCGTACTCGACCTTGCCGGGGCAGACGAACGAGCACAGGGCCAAATCTTCTTCATCCAGCTCCAGGCATCCCAATTCCTCGGCCTTTTCCGTGTCGCCCACCAAGAGAGCCCTCAGCAGGAAAGTCGGTAAGATGTCGAGGGGAAAGACCCGCTCGTACATCCCAATCGGAACCATCGCCCGGGGAGATCCATTGGTCGAGGTGGTGAAGCGGAATTTCTTACCCGGGAGCAGTTTGGACAGATAGGTGTTAAGGGTGGAATAGCGGCCGATACCGGGTGACAGCCATCCCAGGAACTCACGGGAGCGATTCTCCGGGAGGGCGGAAATCTGTTGATGGTAGCGTCCCAGGAAGCCAAAGACCTGGCCTGAAGCTGTCCGTCCAGACAGGACTGAACCCGAGATGATGCGAGATTCTCCATCGATCAGTTCGCCCTCGGTGATGTCCTGGGTGGAAGCACCCAATCGAGTTCTGAGAAAGCGAGGTTGCTTGACCGAAGGACCCGCGAGAGAGATGACACGCTCCAGGTTCAACTGGCCCTCGGTGAAGAGTCGCCCGATGGCCGCCACATCCTGGTAGTTCAGGTGCCAGACCAGTCGATTTCTGTCCACCGGGTCGATGGTGTGAATGTGAAATCCGACGGTGCCGGATGGGTGCGGTCCACTGAACTCTTTCCTACGGAACCGGGCGTCGGATGGAACGGGGAACCGGCTTGCAGGACTCTGGCAAATGTAGACCGGTCCATCGGTCAGTTTGGCCACCGTCAGAAGTCCCCGCTCAAAAGGGGCTTCTTGTCCTCGCAGGGCCAAGTCGGGAGGTGGAGCGTGGGGATGGCTGTCCATGGCGGTGACGAAGATCGACCGCGGGGTTTCTGCCGGGTTGGCCACCTTGCTATAGGGGCGAGTCCGCAAGGCCGTCCATAGACCGGACTCGAGTAGCAACTCTCTGACCGCGGTCCTGTTCAGGGAACCCGGATGCTGTCCGGAATAGGCGCTGAAGCCGATACTATCGGCGCGGCCGCTCAACTCGGTGGAATCCAACTGGATGACCACGGACTGAAGGGCACGCCGCTCCCCGCGGTGGATGGCCGCCACCCTGCCCGAAGCCGGCGAGGTGTAACGGATCCCCGGGGCTTTCTTGTCCGCGAACAGGAGTTGGCCTCGACGGACCTCGTCGCCGACGCGGACGTGCATGGTTGGGCTCATTCCCACGTAGTCGTCCGCCAGCAAGGCCACGCGCCGCGGTGGTGTCGCGGTCTCAATGTGATGCTCGGGTTCGCCGACGATCGGAAGATCCAGACCTTTGGTGCTCTTGTGAACCATGCGACCTAGGGGTTGGTCCACCGGTATGCCGGAAGTAGCAGGAGGGGCCATCGACGGTTCTCCTGATATCGAAGACGAAACCCCGGATTCAGTTTATATGGCTGTCGTACCACGGACCGTCGAACCTCGCGTCTTGTCGGATTCCAAGGCAAAAGGTTATGCTACCGCCCCGAAGACGATGGTAGAGTTGATAAAAGAGTTCGCAGTTCGAGTTTACGCGGTGATGGAGGCAGGCAGCGAAAGCGATCATCTCTCACAAGTTGTGAATAATCTCACAAACCGAAGCTTAACACCTTGCTACATTGAACACAAATGAAAGTCGAGCGATGTCGCAGAGAAATTTCGACCCAACCTCATCCTGATCCGACTGGGCCGTTTGCTTCAGCGCTCTTGCACAAACGGAGTACAATCAATGGATCTCGACCGTGAGCTCAAAGAAACCGTGGCTCATGATCTCAGCTTGAACGACCACCGGGAAGAAGAAGAAAGGAAATTGTCACCATGACAATGTACATGCGAGTTGTTGTTGCTGATGCGGGGGTAGTTTCTTGCCTGCAACTGATGGTTGGCTGTCTCCTGACGATGGTGCTGGTTGGCTGCGCCACCTCTGGACCAGACAATCCAAGAGCCCCCAAGAGCTCGGGTGGAAAGTATGCTCGAATCGAAACCGACATGGGCCACATCAAGATCGAATTTTTTGAAAACGATTCTCCCAGGGCGGTAGAGAATTTTCGCCTCTTGGCCAAGCGCGGCTATTATGATGGTCTCACCTTTCACCGCGTTATCAAGGGCTTCATGATCCAGGGGGGAGATCCTCGGGGCGATGGAACCGGAGGCGAAAGCGCTTGGGGTGGATCGTTCGACGATGAGATCGATCGAGACTCCGCCCTTTACCGGAGGGGGTACCGTCGGGGCATTGTGGCCATGGCCAACAGCGGACCCGATACCAACGGCAGCCAGTTCTTTGTTATGCACGGGAACTCGCGGCTCCCGCCCAACTACGTCATCTTCGGTAACGTGGTGGAAGGGCCAGTCGGTGGTGGATGCTCTGGCGGGCGTTCCGACTGCTCTCAGCAGCAGTGGGGAAACCAGCCGTCCCACTCAGCCGCTCGTCATTCGAAAGGTCGTCATCACGCCCTGATTGCGGTATGGGATATTCGCTGCCGGCTCTTCGTGACGGGAAGGCAGGTAGGGGGACAGGCGCCGGCTGGCTCTTGACCTGCCCCGGGTCAGCCGGTTCCGGGAGCGAGGAACCTGGCAAGATACTCACTGACAGCTTCCCTGGTGCTGGGGAAGGCCAGTTTTTCCCAGGGAATCTCTTGGGGTGGGAAGAGTCGCACGTCCAGACATTCGTCTCCGGCTTTCAACTCTCCGCCAACGACCTCAGCAGCGTAAACCACCAGGACAACCGGACTCCCTGAATAAGAGTAGACATCGAGCAGACTGACCAAGCGCACCTCCAGGTGAGATTCTTCTCTGGTTTCCCGGACTGCTGCATCCTGGATGGCTTCGCCGCGATCGACGAAACCTCCGGGAAAAACCCATTTGCCGTAGCTCGGCTCGATGGCGCGCCGCAGCAGTGGTATCTTCCCGTCGATGGTAAAGAGGGTCCCGGCCGCAACTTTTGGATCCAGAAAGAAAATAAACCCGCAGCGCGTACAGACTAGGCGCTCCGGCTCGGAGGGCTTCAGTTTTTTGGAGGTCAGAGACCCGCCGCATCGGGGACAGAAAGAGTATTCCATGGAGCGAAGACCGGCGGATTACCGGCAAACCGTACTGCCCTTGGTGAAGGATCAGTCGGCGACTCCTCGCCGGAGGGGTTTCTATCAGGAGTCTCGTTAACATACGGCTAACGGCCGGGACAGAGGACATTGAGCACAGGGCTGGCGATCAAAACCACAACGACATCCCAGTATTTTTCATCTTGGATATTCGCCGTCCCTTGGCAGTCAGCGCAAGGTTGAAACCGCCAGGTTTCAACCGCCCCCGATCGCTTTTCGGAATTTGCCCCGAGGGCCAATCATGGTATCGGCTTCCGGGTGAAAGAAAAAGATCTTTTCATGCTATCCATCGGTAATAAAGTCATTTCCCCGGTCGGGGAAATGGTTCATTGAGCACAAATTCATCCAGGCTCTCCTCCTGAATCAAGAGGGTTTGGCCTCCTGAGAGGCGGCCGAGAGTTGGTCAGCACTAAAACTCAAGAAATCTGTGAGCACCACGTAAAAAGACGGGAGGTTATTTGAAGAAATCTCGTTGAGGACATACTTCACAGCCCTCTGGCAGCCCCCTCGAAAAGGTCGGGCTAGAAATCGGTGGGAGCAAAACCGATGGTTTGATCCTTGCGTTCGACCCAAAAGGCGATGGGACTCCTGAGTATGCCTTCTGAGGTTGTCAACTGAACCCTCACGATCACGCCACTGCCTTTCGACTTGGATTCAACGATCTTGAAGTCACGCACTCGCCCGTAGTAACCGTCTTCTCCCCAGTCCTCGAGGAAGTCCTGGTAGGTGTATTCCTCCGTGGGGCCCCATATCTGGTAAGCGCCGGTCAGGTCACCGTTTTGCAAAGCCTCCATGCACCGCTGAACCGCCCGTTCCTCCCGAAAGTTCGCAAAGAAATAGATCAGGATGCCGAGGCCAACGGCGGTCCCCACCAAAAGGACGGGCATCATCAGGGGGCGATCTTTACTCAGCTTTACCATGATTCAACTCCGCCGGAGAACGGGGTCGCCCATCGTGTTGAACGGTGAGTTCCCCATCTTGAGGCGGTCGGTTTGCGGTTTTTCTCATGGGGGTCTCTCTCTTAGAAGAAGCGAGGCCGTTCCAGAAGAGTGACAGAAATCGCCATGGGGCGCCCGTTGCGATAGATTTTGAGATCGATCACGTCTCCAGGGCGCCTCTTGTCAACGATCCGGTTGAGGCGCGCGAAAGAGTCAACCGTCTGGCCGTCAGCTTCCACGATGATATCCCCACCCAAGATGATCAGGCGGTTGCCAATTCGATAAGTCCGTCGTCCGCCCCGGATTCCCGCCTTGGAAAAGGAGTCTCTGTTGGTCGTGCGGCCCACCAGGATCCCTTGTTCCACCGGGAGTTCCAGCATTTGAGCCAGTCTGGGTGTAATTTGGTAACCCTGCAGGCGTGCAAAGGGGCGCCGAACCCGTCCCGTTGAGATCAGGTCCGGAATGATTCGCTTGGCAGTGTCCACAGGCACGGCGAACCCAATGCCGATGCTACCTCCGCTGGTTGAGAAGATTTGAGTGTTAATGCCGATCAACTCACCCCGGGCATTGAGCAGAGGCCCCCCCGAGTTCCCGGGATTGATGGCGGCATCGGTTTGAATGACGTCGTCGATGAGCCTGTCGTTCCTGGCCCGAATCGATCGGCGGAGGGAACTGATCACACCCACCGTTAAAGTTCCTTGCAGACCGAAGGGATTTCCAATAGCCAGGGCTTTCTGTCCAACCTTCAAATCAGAAGAAGATCCCAGCCTGACCACCGTGAGCGGGGCGTCAGAGGGATCGATCTTGATGACGGCCAGGTCATTGGAGCGATCGACGCCGATCACCTTGGCTTTGAACTTGCGCTTGTCGGCCAGCAGCGTCACCTCCAGGAGTCGGGCCTCTTCGATCACGTGATAGTTGGTCAGGATGTGCCCCTGGGCATCGATAATGGATCCGGAACCGGATCCTTGCTCGGGGATGGCATTGAAGAAGAAGTCGAAGCTGAGGGTGGTGGAGGTGATATTCACCACTCCTGGACTGACCCGTTGGTAGATATCGATATTTTCCGATTCATCCTGGCTGGGGGCAGCCGATGGCGGCGGAGTTACGACCGCTCCGGAAGTTTGTCGAAGGTAGGAGGAGGGCGGTGGACCCGGCTGTCGCAGGCGGCCGAGCGCCCAGGTGAACGCAGAGGCTACGGCCAGCAACAAGAGCAGCGTGGGCAAACGGAGGGTCAGCTTCATGGTGCTCAGGCTTCGAATGGGGCTTGAAAGTCTTCTTGAGTTTGGTTCGGCAGAGGTTAAAGTTGAGCCCGGTTGCAGGAAAATGGCCAAAACGAGATCAAGGGTTCTGGGTTCAGTTGGCGGAGATGAAGTCCTTCCGACTCCGAATCACTGGCTTTACCCGAGGAGCTGCTCAATGGTTCTTCTCATGTCTTTCACATAGTCCGGTCGATAACCGTCGTACCTTTTGACGATCTCTCCCTGCTGATCCACGATGAACGTGGCTGGCAGCGCATAAACGCCCCCGAAGCTGTCTCCCACCGATGAATCATCCAACGCCACCAGGTATTTCACACCGTGGCGCTCGATGAACTGCCTGATGATTTCAGGGTCACCCGAATCCATGGAAATACCCAGGATTTCCACCCCCCTGGACTGAAAGTCCGAGTAGAGGTCATTCAACTGCGGAACCTCTTCCACACAAGGTAAACACCAGGTGGCCCAGAAGTTCACCAACAGGACCTTTTGGTCATAGTCCTGAGAGCTCACGACCTCTCCATTCAAAGTCGTCAGGGAGAAATCCGGCAACCTCGAAATTTCACGAGGGCCTTTGCCTGTAAGGGGGGCATTAGGGTTAAAAGGAGGAGTTCCTCCCGGCCCGATGGGTCCGGTATTGGAGGGCATGTAGCATGACCCCAAAGACCCGGACAGAAGGCAAACGACCCAGAGGAGCAAGCGGCTGAGCTTGGCAATAGTGTGTAAACGCTTCATCGTATCTCCCGATCAGTCTCGCGTGGTTCAGAACCGCTCCCATTGTAGCGGCCGGCAGCTTTGACTCACAACTCATCTATCAGGGGCGTGCTCTGATCCGGCCTTCGGCGCGCCGAGGGACTGCTGCTCCGGCCGGGATTGGAAGGAGCCTCGATTTGTTTGATCCTGGCCAGAAAACGGTCGGGTTGCTCAAACCCTTCCAGGCGCAACTCCGTGCGCTCCCGGCCGGTGGAGTCCACAAAGAGGATTGTCGGAACTCCCAGGATGTCAAAGCGTTCTCGGGCGCGCTCGGCTTCCGAACCCGATGCGATCCGGGTCAAGTCCAGCTTGAGGGTGACCAATCGCTCGGCGGCACTCCGCACCGCAGGATCGGTAAAGGTAAACTCGTCGAGCTCCTTGCAGGGGAGACACCAATCCGCATAGACGTCGATCATCACCGTTCGCCCGGCCTGGCGCGCTTGCACCAGGGCCTCTTCTGAATAGGCTTCCCAGGAGATCCCTACTTTGGGTTCACCGGGAAGGATCAGGACTGTCGCCAGCCCCAGCCCCGCTCCCAGACCGCCCAGCAGCCAGGTAAAGGCCGGGGAACTGGCGCGGCGGGCCTCCACCAGAATCAGATAGGCCGCCGAGGCCGCCGAAAGGGCCGCCAGGGCCCAGGCAGTGTTCCGGCCCAGCAGCGGGTTGAGGAAGTAGAGAGCCATCCCCAGTAGGACCAAACCGAAGAGGCGGCGCACCGTAACCATCCATTCTCCGGAGCGGGGCAGCTTTTTCAGGGCCCCTGAAAATGTACCCAGGAACAAGTAAGGAAGCCCCAGACCCAGAGCCAGAACAAAGAACATAAAGAATCCGTAGACTGGCTGCCCCTTGTTGCTGACGTGAACCAGCAAGCCAATCACGAAAGGACCAATACAAGGCGCCGCCACGATGCCCATGGTGAGGCCCATCACCAGGGCGCCCAGACTTCCCTGGGATCCCTGGGGGACCAGTCGGTTGAAGCTGACGGGTAAGCGGAATTCATAGAATCCGAACATGGAAAGCGCCATCGCCACCATGAGGCCCGCCAGGCCAAGCAGCACCAGAGGATGTTGGAGCGCCGCCCCAAAGATTCCCTGGGTCATCGAGGCAGCCACTCCCAACGCGGAGTAGGTGATGGCCATTCCCAAGACGTAGGAGGCCGCCATCAGGGAAGTGCGGCTCAGCCGACCCTCGGCCTGGTTAGCGAAGAATCCTATGGTGATGGGAATGATGGGGTAGACGCAGGGCGTGGTGTTCAAGGCCAATCCGGCCAGAAACACCAACCCGAGTGTTACCAACAGACCTTGGTGAGCGATGGTTTCGGACAAAGTGTCCTGCCTTCGAGAACCCCCAAACTCTTGAAGTGTTCCCGCCGGAGCTTTTTCGGAACCGGAGGTTGACGGGGGATCCTTGGCCCGGCGAAACAACTCCTGATGGATCAGGTTGGGAGTGCCCCCGGCCTTGAGGACCTTGAGGGGAATCTTGAAGGGCAGGCTGGCCGGAGCCAGACACTGGTTGTGGCTGCAGGACTGGACGGTGACCTTGCCTTGGATCAATAACGGTGAAGCTTCTTCGACCCGGGTGACCTCTCCCTTGGCGGTAATGATGACCTTACCCTCATGAACGTCCAGAGGCTTTCCGGGAGAGAACTCAAACGAACGTCGAAGGGGCTCGGGATATCGGGGAGAAGCCATCCGAACGGCTTCAGACTTCCGGAAAGTGACCCGAGTGGGAATCAAATATTCCAGGGTGGGAACGTGGGCGTTGATGTGGTAACCCTGCTGGATGGTCAACACGATAGCCACTTGGAACGAATCTCCACGTCTCACGCCATCCACGGAAGCGAAACCTTCTACGCTGACCACCCGCCGGCTACCCTGGGCCATAAGGCAGGGTTGGGCCAGAACCAGGTAAAGAGCGAGCCCGCAGGTCCAACCGAGTCTGAGAATGAGCCAGGATATCATTTCGGGTTCTCTGCCTCCATGGTTTCCAGGAACTGCTCCACCTGAAGCCGGGTCTCCTCCAGGGCGCCAGAGTTGTCGATGACGGCCGTGGCCAAAGGGAGCTTGGCTTCGAGCGGCAACTGAAGCGCGATACGCTGCAGGGCCTGGTCTCGGGAGAGCCGATTCCTCTGTATCAAGCGATCCACTTGCTGGTCCACGCCACAACTGACCACGATCAAATGTTTGAACTGTTTGTGGAATCCGGACTCAACCATCAGCGATGCGTCCACCACGACCTTGGACAGCGGATGGGACGCCTCCAGTTCGTCGAGTCGCTTGAGGATCTGCCGAATAACTTCTGGATGCACCAAGGCATTCAGTCGCTGCAAGCAGAAAGGGTCCTTGAAAACCACATTGCCCAGCTTCTTACGGTCGATTTCGCCCGCCACATCGAGAATCTGCTGCCCGAATGTAGCGACCACCGGTTCGAAACAAGGTTGCCCCTTACGAATAAGACCATGGGCCACCCGGTCTGCATCAATGACGATAAAACCTTTCTGAGCGAGCCAGTTGCAGACCGTTGACTTACCCGTGGCAATTCCCCCCGTCAAGCCTACTTTTAGCATAAATCACGGAAATTGAAAGTTTTATTCCGACCCGACCCGTTCAGCGATGACCGGTCCAACAGCCTGTCGGTGCGTCTGGCGTCATGGAGTGCTACGCTGCCGCTTGGAGGCTTGAACCGTATTTTTCATCAAGAGAGCGATGGTCAATGGACCTACCCCGCCCGGGACAGGGGTGAGAGCGGCGGCTACTCTGGACACGCTGGACGAATTAACGTCACCCACCAGGACCGAATGGATCCCCTTGCTTCGATTTCTTTCAAAGCGGGATTTCAGCGAAAGGTCCTCTGCCAGCAGTTTTTCCAGTGCTGCGCCCTCGACTCTGTTGATTCCGACATCGATGACAACTGCGCCGGGCTTGACGAAGTCTGCGGTCACCAAGGCGGCCTTCCCCACGGCAGCCACCAGAATATCGCCGGTTCTGGCGATGGCTGCCAGGTTCCGAGTCCTTGAGTGGCAAAACGTGACCGTAGCGTGCTGTTGCAACAGAAGCAGGCCCAACGGTTTCCCCACCAGATTGCTGCGCCCGATCACCACCGCTCGGGCCCCCTCAAGGGGAATGTGTTCTCGGTGAAGAATCTCCATGACCCCGCTGGGGGTGCAGGGCCTCAAGCCCTCATGGCCCAAGGCCAAAGCCCCGGCATTCATGGGATGCAACCCGTCCACGTCCTTCGCCGGATCGATGGCCGGCAAAACCGCCCTCTCGTCAATGTGACGCGGCAGTGGCAATTGGACCAGGATTCCGTGCAGAGAGTCCCGTCGATTGAGATCCGAGATGCATTGCAAAAGTTGGGGGGTCGTTGTTTCCTCGGGTAGTTCGACCAGCTCGCTGAAAACACCCAGCGATTGGCAGGCCTTGATCTTGTTTCTCACGTATACGCGGGAAGCCGGGTGATCTCCCACCAGGACTGCGGCCAAGCCGGGAACGAGTCCGCTGTCTCTCAACCGAGCCACTTCGGCTCGCACTTCCTTCCGAATCTCTTGTCCAATCCTTTTTCCGTCTATAATCGTGGCTGTCATGGTGAGTGGCCGGGTCGGCCTCGAGTTCGAGGCGGTGAGAAATCCAGAATCGGCAACCGTAGGCCTCCGTCCACCAGCTTTGTGAGAAATGGCCCGGATCGCCAAGCGCAAATGGTAGCATAGCCGGAAAGGGGCTGAAACCCATTCCGCCGGAGGACATTGTTCATGCCGAGCCGCTCAACCGGTCGAATCGCCTTCATCGCTTCTTTCGTCTTGACAAAGCCTGTGGCTTGACTATGATAGGTCTGTAAGGCACGCGCAGGTTGAGCATCTTTGGGATTCGCATGTACCCACGCCCCTTCAAAATGATCTTAGTGACACGGGCGGGCAGGCTGGTCCACCGCCCGAGACCGCGCGAAAATTGGCCTTATCCCGGCTTCGATTCCTTTAGCGGCCTGTCCCGTTGCCATCGGGGCAGGTGGGCGGTTTGAATCGAGCTGAGGACGATCCTTCAAAAGAATTCAGCCCGCCCTCGCAGGCGGGCTTTTTTGTGGTAAGGAGTGTGCCATGATCATTTCAATGATCCCTCATGCTACCCAGGAACAGGTGGAATACGTGTGCAAAAAGATCAAGAGCTTCGGCTATGCTGCCCATCCTATCCACGGTGAGGAACGAGTGGTCATCGGTGCCGTCGGCGACGGAAAAGGAAAGGACCGGATCATCTCAGTCATGGAATCGGTGCCCGGAGTCGAGTCGGTCATTCCCATCCTGCAGCCATTCAAGTTAGTGGGCAAGGAGTTGAAGAAGCAACGCACCGTCATCCCGATGGATGGTTTCAGCATTGGAGGAGACCAATTCGTGGTCATGGCCGGTCCCTGCTCAGTCGAGTACCGTGAACAGCTCATGTCGACCGCTGAGAGCGTGAAAGCAGCCGGCGCCAAGGTCCTCCGAGGGGGAGCCTACAAACCTCGCACTTCTCCCTATGATTTTCAGGGCCTCGAAGAGGAGGGGCTGAAACTATTGGCGGAGGCTCGGGAGCGGACGGGGCTGAAGATCATCACCGAAGTCGTCAATACGGAGAATATTGACTTGGTGAACGAATACACGGACATTTTCCAGGTCGGGGCCAGAAACATGCAGAATTTTGCTTTGCTGAAAAAGCTGGGCAAAACCAGGAAACCGGTCTTGCTCAAGCGGGGAATGATGTCGACGCTCAAAGAATTTCTCATGTCCGCGGAATACATCGTCTCCCAGGGGAATTCCCAGGTCATTCTTTGCGAGCGGGGCATTCGTACCTTTGAAACCTATACTCGCAACACGCTCGACATCTCTGCCGTTCCGGCGCTTCACCAGCTCTCACACCTTCCGGTGATTGTGGATCCCAGCCATGGCACCGGCAAGCGCAGCCTCATCGCTCCTGTTTCCAGGGCAGCCGTAGCCGTAGGAGCCGACGGTCTGCTGGTCGAGGTTCACCCCAAGCCGGAGGAGGCTTTTTCCGATGGGCCCCAATCGTTGCTGCCCACCGAGTTTGCAGAACTCATGGACGGGGTCAGGAAGTATGTGACGGTGGATGGGAGAAGCTTGTAACGAAGGACGCAGGCCCTGGCTTCAACTCGTAATTTTTGTCATTGGCGTCAGACACGCGGAGCCTCACGTTCCCTGGGTATGAGACGCAGCCTGCGCCTGGAATGCCCGAATGCCATTGACCACTCCTCGGAAGAGATCAACGCCGCAGGCCAAACAACAGCATATTCCCTCGCCAAGCTCGGCGCCGCGCTTTTATTTTGCCCATGAATTCGGCTGAGCGGTATTTTCTCTGACCAGCCTTTTTTCAAGGGGTTTGTCTGCCGTCTTTTCGACCCTTGTCCCTGATTGGACCGGGGGGTCTCCCCGGTTTGGAGCGCCTCAGCGCAATCATTTGTGCAACCACGCTTACGGCGATTTCCTCCGGCAGGATGGCATTGATCTCGACTCCCATTGGAGAATACACACGGTCCAGGGTTTCTTGGAAAATGCCCTCCTCTCGCAGATTCCGAAACAGGGCCTTCTTCTTGACCTTGCTTCCAATCATTCCGATGTATCTCGCCCTCGTGCCAACGGCCCAACGGAGCACGTCCTGATCCTCCTGATGGCCTCGGGTGACGATAACGATGTAGGAAAATTCGTTGGGGCGAATGGCTTCGAAGGCCTTCTCGAAACTTTGAGAGTAGATCTCACTGGCCTCGGGAAAGCGCTCCGCACTGGCGTATTGGGGACGATTGTCGATGATGACCGAGTTGAAGCCGGCCACCACCGCTACTTTGGAGATGAACTTGGAAATATGGCCGGCGCCAAAGATGAAGACGGTAGGGGTGGCCAGGATGGGTTCGACAAAGACCTCCACCTTGCCTCCACAGATCAGTCCGGCCTCCAGGTTGGAGGTGTCGGTCAGGTCGAAAAGCAAACGCTTCGGTTTTTCCGCCAACATCACTTGGCGAGCAGCCTTCCAGACGTCGTTTTCGACACAGCCCCCGCCAACGGTTCCCACGGTGGAACCGTCTTCCCGAACCAGAATTTTGGCGGTTTCGAAGCTGGGCACAGACCCGCGGATTTGAATGATGGTAGCCAGGGCTGCCCGTTGGCCTTGTTTGCGCAAGTGGGCTATTTCTTCGTAGATATCGATGTTCTTGGTGGTGGTTGTCATTCCGAATCCCTCCTCAATCGAGCCAGTCTGTCCCGGTGCCGGGGAGCCTTCGTGCCGGCAATGGGTCCAGTATAAACTAACTGCGGGTCATTTTGGGAAACACCCCATAGCCGATCTTGGTCTGTGAGGGAGTTGAAAACCGGGAGTTCCGGCGGCTCGCAGAGATTGGGGAGTTGCTTGGACAGCCGATGACGTTTTTTATCTTTTTGACCTCTGGGGCGTGTAAAATGGCCTTCAGTTGGTAGCCGAACCGTTAGGAGGACCTATGAAAGAATGTCCCTATTGTGCGGAAGAGATTCAGGAAAAGGCCATTCGGTGTAAGCATTGTCAGTCAAATTTGGGCTCCCGTGGCTGGCTGGCCAAGCGACTCTATCGCTCGGAGCGGGATCGCAAGCTGGCCGGTATTGCCGCCGGAATGGCGAGTTATTTCAACTGTGACCCCACTCTGGTGAGAATCGCCTGGGTGGTGGCCATACTTCTCTCGGGAGGAATAGCCATCCTTGCCTATCCCGTGCTGATTTTTATTATTCCCAATGAGAGTCAAGTGGCCGAGCGAGAGGGTGAGATGGCAGCGCTCTGACGGGATGGGCCCGCTGCGGACAAGAGAGTGTGGATCTGGTGAGTTGAGAAGGGGGTGTTCGATATGAAGATGTATCTTGCGGAGCAATGGGTTGAAAGACCGGAAAAGATCGAAGTCAGAAATCCCTATGACGATAGTGTGGTCGATACCGTGCCTCGCGCCGGCCTGGCTGATGTAGACCGCGCGCTCCAAACCGCCCAGCAAGGGGCGGAAATCATGAGAAGGATGGGCGTTTACGAGCGATATGAATTACTGGCCCGAGCCGCCCGCTTGGTCGAAGATCACGCCGAAGACTTGGCGCAGACCATCACTCTGGAGGAGGGCAAGATTATTGGGGAGGCGCGAGTCGAGGCCTCGCGCGCCGCGCAGACACTGGAGGTCTCGGCCGAGGAAGCAAAACGGGTCTCGGGTGAGATGATTCCACTGGGAGGAGCCCCCGGCTCGGGCAACCGTTTGGGGTTTACCTTGCGGGTCCCCTGCGGCGTCGTGGCTGCTGTAACGCCATTCAATTTTCCGCTGAACCTGGTGGCTCACAAAGTGGGTCCCGCCTTGGCTGCGGGAAACAGCGTGGTGATCAAACCTGCCAGCGACACCCCGCTCTCCGCGCTGAAGCTCACCGAGATCATGCTGGAGGCTGGTTTCCCTCTGGCGGCCGTTCAGTGCATCACCGGAAGTGGGGGAGACATAGGACGCGCTTTGTGTGCCGATCGGCGGGTCCGGAAAATCACCTTCACTGGCAGCCGGGATGTGGGGGAGGACATCTGCAAGACGGCTGGTCTGAAAAAAGTCACCATGGAACTGGGCAGCAACGCCCCGCTGATAGTCATGCCCGATGCGGACCTGGAGAAGGTTTGTCAAGCCATTCTCGCTACCGGGTACAGTAACGCCGGTCAGGTTTGCATTAGTGCGCAGAGGATCTTGGCCCTTTCGGACGTTTATCAACCCCTCAGTGAGGTCTTGAGTCCCAAGGTGAAGGCCATGAGTTTTGGCAACCCGCTCAGTGAGGAAATCAACATGGGCCCCATGATCCGCGAGACGGATGCTCAACGCGTGCGGTCCTGGGTGCAAGAGGCCGTTTCAGGGGGCGCCAAACTCTTGGCCGGCGGAGAGCAGCAGGGAACCATGCACTCGCCGACCCTGGTCGGGGATGTGGATCCCGCGATGCGTATTTCTTGCGAGGAGCTGTTCGGCCCTGCCGTGGCGCTCAGTTCCTGTGGATCTGTGGATGAGGCTGTCAAACTGGCCAATGATACCCACTATGGGCTGTCTGCGGGAATCTTTACTGAGAATCTGGATTGGGCCATGAAGTTCGCTCGCGAAGTGGACTCCGGCAACCTGCATGTCAACTGGGGTCCCCAATGGAGAGCAGATCTGATGCCGTATGGCGGCCTGAAGGAGAGTGGGTTCGGTAAGGAAGGTCCGAAATACGCGATCCAGGAGATGACGGAACAGAAGATGGTGGTCTTACACTTGAAGTGAAGGGTGGTGAATCCATGCGGATTCGGAAGGCTGTGATTCCGGCGGCCGGTTTGGGAACTCGTTTCCTGCCGGCTACCAAGGCCCAGCCCAAGGAAATGCTTCCCTTGGTGGATAAGCCGGCCATCCAGTACGTCGTCGAGGAAGCGGTGGCCTCTGGCATCGACCACATCGTCATCGTGACCGGGAGGGGAAAAAGCGCCATTGAAGATCATTTTGACGTTGCTTTTGAGCTGGAGAAAACCCTGGAAAGCCGGGGAAAGAGGGACCTCCTGCAGCAGATTCAGGCCATATCCAATCTGGCCACGATCTCCTATGTTCGGCAGAAAGAGGCTCTCGGCCTCGGTCATGCCGTGCTGGTTGCCAGGAACCTGATAGGAAATGATCCCTTTGCGGTACTGCTGGGCGATGACATTATCGATGCCTCGGTCCCTTGTACCCGTCAGATGATGGGAGTCTTTGAGGGCTATGGAACTTCGGTGCTGGCCACTCAGGTGGTCCACGGTCCCGATATCAGTCGATACGGTGTGATTGAAGGGCAGCCGGTGGACGGGACAGCCACCGAGCCCGTCACTTTCAAGGTGCTTGACCTTGTTGAGAAGCCTCCTTTTGCCGAGGCGCCTTCCGACCTGGCGATCATCGGCCGCTACATTCTGACGCCGGACATCTTCGATGTTTTGGACAAGACCACGCCGGACCCAGTCGGAGAAATCCAGTTGACCCATGGGCTTCGCACGTTGTTGAAGCATCAAGCCATTCATGCCCATTGCTTTGAAGGCAAACGCTTTGACGCAGGCGACAAACTGGGCTTCCTTAAGGCTACAGTGGAATTTGCCTTGAGACGACAGGACCTGGGGGAGCAGTTTGCAGACTACCTGAGGCGGCTGCCCATCGGCGTTGCAGATGATGCTGCCGGGTGTCAGGTCACGTCTCCGGCCCGGAAGAAAAGATTCGCCCCTCCCGAATCATCCGGGAGGGGGAATGTCTAGGCGTGAATTAAATCAGTGAAGTGAAAAAATACCTGGTCGGCTGCCCTTCGGACAGCGAAGAATTGGACTGGTTTCGTTGAAGTGGAAGCTCTTGCTCCATATAGAAATACTTGCTGTCAAGTAATTCCTTTGCAGTGCCCTCCGAGGGCCTTACAGCCTTCTCAGTGGGTACCACTAGAGACCAAGCTAGATTGATTAAGAGTGTAAACTATATTTCTTATCTGTCAAGTAAAAAAAATCACTAAGTCCCGGGAGCCTGATTTCAGTGGTACTGTGCAGGAGGCCAGTGGGTTTTCATCCTACTGAAACTGGCGTCGAATAGAAGGGGCGACCTCTTGCTCCGGATCTATCCCAGGTCGCTTTAGCGTGATGAGGCCTCCCTACCAAAAATTGGATTTCTGGTGTCGGCAGCTTCTGGCGAATCAGAAACCATTCGGTCTCCAACAACCAAAGCCTTCTGTGGGTTTTCCGTCCCCTTACCGTTTTCATCCAGGGTGATAGCCCGGCCAGCGTTCCGGTCACAGTATCCCCAATCCCGGTTTGGCCGATCGCTTGAGCTTTCGCCCGGCCCGCTCGTTGTCAGGGTACCCCTCCCCGGCCTCCAATGAGGTGTTTTTGATGAAGAACATTGTGGTAGGAACGGCCGGCCATATTGACCACGGCAAAAGTACACTGATCAAGGCATTGACTGGAGTGGATCCCGATCGTCTGAAAGAGGAAAGAGAGCGGGGAATCACCATCGATCTGGGTTTTGCCAGCTTGAAGCTGAGCAATCAGTTGAGAGTAGGCTTTGTTGACGTTCCCGGCCACGAGCGTTTCGTCAAGAACATGCTGGCCGGTGTGGGAGGAATCGATGCAGTCCTGCTGGTCGTGGCGGCTAACGAATCGATCATGCCGCAGACTCGGGAGCACTTCGACATCTGCCGGCTTCTCTCCATCCAGCGAGGATTAGTGGTGATCACCAAGTGCGATCTGGTGGAGCCAGACATTGTAGAACTGGTCCGCCTGGAGTTGCAGGATTACTTGCAGGGTTCCTTTCTGGAGGATGCTCCCGTCATTCCTTTCAGCACGTCCAATCGGGAGGGGTTGGTTCCCTTGAAGCGAGCTCTGGGAGAGTTGGCCGAATCTGTGCCGGCCCGGAGTCCGGCTCTCCCCTTTCGATTGCCTGTGGATCGATGCTTCAGCCTCAAGGGATTTGGTACGGTGGCCACCGGGACCTTGGTGAGCGGCACAATCCATAAGGACAGCGAAGTTCAGCTCTATCCGTCCGGCAAGCGATCTCGGGTGCGGCGCCTGCAAGTCTACTCTCAGGAGGTTGATCAGGCCCAGGCCGGTCAGCGTACGGCACTGAACCTTCAGGGTGTGGACGTTAGTGAGGTGCAAAGAGGCATGCAACTCTCTGTTTGCGATCGTTACCGAGTGATCTCACTCTGTGATTGCCGGGTGACTCTCCTGGAGTCTTCGCCGGTGACGCTCAGGAATCGCGGCCGCGTGAGGTTACATCTGGGCACCGCCGAAGTCTTGGCCACGGTCCGCCCGCTTCAGCCGAAAACGATCGCTCCGGGTCAAACCGGGATGGCCCGCTTGGCATTGGAAAAGCCGGTGCTGGCATTGGTGGGGGATCGATTGATCTTGCGGCGGACCTCACCCATGATCACCGTTGGAGGGGGCGTCGTTTTGGACGTCAACCCCCCTCGCCGCCGGCGAGATCGAAATCTGAACCGAAGCATCCAGTTCTTGCAGGCTATGGGGTCGGCCGATCCGAAGACTATGATCGGACAACTGGCTCAGCGAGAGGCGGCCCGGGGCATCGACGAAGATCAGGTCCTTTCGCAGCTCCCCTTTTCCAGGACCGCAGTTCGTAAGGTATTGTCCCAACTCATTCAAGAGAAACAGGTATGTCGGCTGGTGAAAAACCCCTTGCAAGTGATGGACCGGGAGTGCTTTGCCGGGATCGGTCAGCAGTCCTTGACTCTCATCAGGGACTACCACAAACGCGATCCTCTTTCTTCAGGAATATCGCGGGAAGAACTCCACTCTGCCGTTTTCGCCGGCGTCCCTCAGGCAGCGTTCAAATCGGTGCTGGCCTACTTGCGTGAACGGAACCTGGTCGAGTTGGATCAGGACCGCGTGAGACTGAAAGGTTCCGGAGTGAGATTGAGTGCCGATGAGACCGAGGCCTTGAACAAAATCGAGCAGGTCTTTCGCGGAACAGGTCTCAAGGTTCCTTCAGTCGAGGCGGTGTTGGAGGGCGTTGCCCTCCCCAAAGAGCAGGCAAGGAGGCTTGTCGCTCTGCTGGCTCGCGAAAAAAAACTCCTTAAGGTCAATGAGACCCTGTTCTTTCACGCGGATTCTATCGAGGAGGTCAAGAGAAAGCTGAGAGAGTACAAGAAGCAGAACGACCGAATCGACGTACCTGCTTTCAAAAAACTGGCCGGTGTCACGCGTAAGTATGCCATTCCACTCCTGGAATATCTGGACCGGGAGCGGGTGACGCGCCGCTCCGGGCAAGTCCGCCTGATTGTTTAGGGATTCGGGACCCTCGGTGCCCGGAATTATTCGGTAGCGAAATCGGACAACGGAGCGATCTGCCGGGATTCAAGCGGTGGCGTGGCCGGGAGTTTGGAATCTTATTCATTCCCCGTCCGAGCTTGGCTTAGGCGACGAAACTCCACCAGGGCCATATCCGATTCTTTCTTTTTGCCCAGGCGCTGGTAAAGGAGATGCAGCCAATAGTGGGGCCGGTCGTCACTGGGATCCAGAAAGGAGGCGTACTCGAAAGCCTCTACGGCCTTCCTGAGTTGCCCCATGCGCCAGTGGATTTCTCCAACCAGGATGTGGGTGCTCTTCAGTCTCGGCTGCACCTCTGCCGATTTCAGGGCAAAGCGAAGCGCACCTTTAGGGGAGTCTTCCAGGAGTAGACGAGCCATGCTTTGATAGGGGTAGCTATATCCTCGAAAGAACGTTCTCTCGATCAAGGCAATGCTTTCCTGAAAGTCTTCCCGGGCCTTATGCTTGCGACCCAGTTTCTGAAAGGCGCGCCCTCTGTGGTACAGAGCTTGGACATAGTTGGGTCTGAGACGGAGGGCATGATCGAAGGCTTTGATGGCGGCGTGCTGGTTGTCTTTCACGGATGCTTGGTGGAGACCCCAGAAAAACGAAAGCTCAGGATCGGTCGGAGATTGGATGAAAGCCTGCTCCATTTGAGATTTAAAGAGCGGGTGCTGTTTTGTGGAGAAGTAGCAAATCGCCAGATATTTGGCCAAGCCGGGAACATCGGGCTGAAGGTCCTGAGCCTTCCTGAAGAAGGGAATAGCGCGTCCATAATGGGCCTGCTGAAACTGGGCCAGCCCTGCCAGAAAAAAGACCTGTGGGTTCTCCGGCGACTGGGTCATGAGTCTGGTTGCCACCCGTTCAGCCTGGTCCCACCTTCTGGACTTCATGAGCGTTTGCAAGATCTCCAGGCGGGTACGCCGTTTGAGGTGGGGTTTCTCAGACTTGCCGAGCTTGGGGGACACTGCCCCGGAGGCGGAAGGTAAAGCCACGGGGCCAATGAAGACTGCAAGAACAACTGCAAAAGTCGCTGTTATTCGGGGAAGGTTGGTCGAGCTCACGTTGATCCTCTGCGGACAGGCAACCGGCTCCACAAGACACTCAAACACCAACCGGCATCGTTTGCTATTTTATCCTGGTAAGGTGTCTTTCCTCCAAAAAAAGAGCCGCCTGGACAGCCGCAGCGATGTGATCGATTAGGGGCAAGCGCTGAGAATATGTCTTCCATCGAGAGGGTGGGATTCTCTGCGATTGACCGCGACGTTTGACAGATATTGATAGAATACCCCGAAGGACAATCTTGATCACTGTCCATGAGATCTCCCAAACTTGGAGAAAGGCAAAGCAATGCTAAGACACGTTCAGCTTCTTCTCTTGCTGGTGATGATACTTCAGTCAGGATTGGCCTTCAGCGCCGACAAGTCTGTCATTTTCGAATATGACAGCTTGGAGACCTTGTTCACCGGCGGTGTCCTCACTGAGGGAGCGGCGGCAGCGCCAGACGGCGCCATCTATTTCAGTGACATCACCTTTACCCGGACCTCGGGAATGCAGGCAGGCCACCTGATGAGGTATGACCCCAAAACCGGAGGGACGACGGTTTATCGGTCTCCCAGTGGCATGTCCAATGGCATCAAATTTGATGCTCAGGGGCGCATGGTGGTGGCTGAGGGGGCGGATTTCGGGGGGCGACGTGTGATCCGAACGGACATGAAATCCGGCAAAAGTGTGATTATCGGTGACTTCTACGAGGGGAAACGGTTCAACGCCCCTAACGACATTAGCATTGATCTTAAAGGTCGGATCTATTTCTCCGATCCTCGCTACGTCGGCCACGAGCCCATGGATCAGGGAGTGATGGCGGTCTACCGGATTGACCCGGACGGGTCGATTCACCAAATCATCACCGACGCCGGAAAACCGAACGGTGTTTGCGTCTCCCCCGATCAAAAGACTCTTTACGTTGTGTCCAACGATAATGGCAACACCGATATCTTTCGGTTTTCAGAGGTGATTCCTTTTCGTAAAGGCAGGATGGCCCTATTGGCTTATGACCTGAGTCCTGAGGGTCGTGCAAAATTCAGGGAGACGTTAGTGAACTATTCTCCGCAGGACGGGCCCGATGGGTTGGTCACGGATGTCGAAGGCCATCTCTATGTAGCGGTTCGAGACCAAACTCGCCCTGGTATCTACGTGTACTCTCCTCAGGGAAAAGAGCTCGACTACCTGCGTACGCCTGACCTGCCGACCAACGTAGGCTTTGGCCGCGGCAAGGAAATCAAGACACTCTACATCACTTCGGGTGATAAGCTCCACCGGGTCAGGACGCACAAAGAAGGTTTTCATTTGCCTCCACAATAACTCCGGGCGCGCCTGCCCGCTTGTTGATTGGCTCTCCTGGGCCCCACAGGGGGTCATGTGCTCCTGCCTGTTCGGCAGACCGATCCAAAGCTGGATTAAGAAACATGGCTAACTCGACTCCGAATCATTGTCTGGAACAGACTCGCGTGGTCACAGAGCCCGTCTGTATTGACTTCATGGGCCCCGAGGTTCTGCCGGTTTTGTCGACTCCCGCATTGATCATGTGGCTGGAGATGGCTTCTCGTCAGGCAGCCGAGCCATTGCTGCAAGATGGTGAAGAGACGGTGGGCACGGCGATGGACTTGAAACACCTGGCCCCGACACCCTTGGGGATGAGGGTCACGGTGCAGACCCGGATCGTCGAGGTTGCGGGCCGGCGAATCCGTTTTCAGCTAGAGGCCTTTGACGAAGTCGAGAAAATCGCAGAAGGTTGGCATGAACGCGCTCGAGTGTCGGTTTCCCGGTTTGCAGCCCACCTGGAAAGCAAACGCCCCCAACCACAATGAGAGGCCCGAGCCAGGAATGCCTCCTGCTGCCAGCAGGACGCAACGGGTGGCTGCTCACACTCAGGAAAATGTTGAACTTCTCCCGCAGAAGCGCTCGTCCAAAGATGTCTGTAGCGCCCGAGACCTCACCGCGGACGCGATCCACTGGGCCAGGCTTTTCCCGCAGGACCGGGCGATGAAGGATGACGCCATTTGGCGCTTTGAGCATTCTCCTGGTTAGAACCTATCTCAAAATTGGAATCCCGGATTGTGAGCCTATGGGACTACAGACCTAACTATTTGATTTTTCAGCGTTTTCGACATTCTCTTCATGAACTGAATGCCATGGAGTATGATTTTGAGATAGGTTCTAGTTGTGTAAGGAGAAACAAAGTGGGTAACCGGAACAAAACAAATGGCCCGATTGCACATTATGTAGGGCTCGGCGTAGCCCTTGGCGCGGCTTTGGGCGCGGTTTTCGGTGATGTTGGGACAGGTGTAGCTCTCGGTGTTGCCATAGGTGCTGGTATCGGGGCGAGCTTAAAGAAGAAACTGTGTACGGGTGACTTAAACAAATGAGTTTCAATCTCACACACCATAGTGCACCGACAACGAACAAAACACTGAAACATGCCGCGCAAAATGCGCGCGTTTTAGCTCTGCGTTATGGTCGTGGGGTCAGGGAGCCGAGTCTAACCGGAATTTCAGGATGACAGGAGACAAAACATCAGAGGAGGAGTCGTGCCATGCACTCGTTGAAGGGAAAAGTGGCCATTGTTACCGGTGGGGCGCAGGGTATTGGTCATGCCTCGACGCTGGCTTTAGGTCGGGAGGGAGCCTCGGTCGTTTTTGCAGATATCGATCAAGCGGCGAGTCAGGAACTGATGAAAATGGCGAAGGGTGAAACGCTGAACGTCCACTATGTGGCGGCAGACGTGGCCAACTCTCAGCAGGCAGCCGAGGTGGTTCACGGTGCCGCACAAACCTATGGAGGAGTGGATATTCTCGTCAACAACGTGGGCATTCAACCCCCAAGTTCCTACGTGACTGCCGAAGACACCCCGGAGGAACTGTGGGATCGGATTATTGACGTCAATCTCAAGAGCTACTTCTTGATGGCAAAATTCGTCATCCCGGAGATGAGGCATCGGGGAGGAGGCGTGATCGTCAACATGGCCAGTGTCCAGGGCTTGCAGTCGATGAAGAAGGTCCCGGGCCCTACGCAGCCAGTAAAGGAGGGATTCTTTCACTGACACGCAACTTGGCGCTGGATTTCGCCGCTGACCACATTCGAGTTCTCGCCATCTGCCCCGGTGGTGTGGACACGCCGCTGCAACAAAAGGCCTTTGAAGCCGCAGGGGGAGATATCCCTGCTCTGAGAGCCAAGTTGGGTCGGGCCCATCCCTTGGGTCGGACGGCAGGTCCGGAAGAGATCGCCAATGTGTTGATTTTTCTGGTGGGTGATCGTGCCTCGTTCATGACCGGAGAATATGTGTGCGTGGATGGGGGGATCATGGCCCGAGGCAGTTGGGACGACTAACACGGATTTCTCAGTGCAAGAGAGCACATCGGTTCCCTGGATGTGGGAAAATCATTGGTGAAAAAGATTGGAGCAAGTTCGTGAACAGAATTGATCCCGAAGCAGTGTAGCGCCAAGCCACTGTAGTTCGAACGATTTGTGCGAAAAGAGCTGCTTCGACGAGTTCACGAATGCGTCTTCGGCGTGTTAGCACTGGAAAGCGAGCCCGTCGATCCCCGGTTGTGATGGGTTGATCTCTGCCGAAAAATCGGTAAGGAGACCCATCGTCCAAGCCCTGATGCTCGTAGTGTGTCATCAGGGAGAACCAACTTTGCCACGGTAGGCGAGACTGTGGTTTCTTCATCTTGCTAGCGCCGCTACGCGGCCGGGAGATTGGTTCGATCCACCAACCGTAGGCTGGCGCCCGCGGCGGCACAGTATCGCCGCTTCTCGGTGAGAAGGAGTATCCTTGGCCAAGGCCCAATCGGTCGTGAAACGGCTCCTGCTGTTGTTGGCTCGATAAGTCCGTCTTGATGCAAGGACTTTCACCAATGAGACCGGATTCGAGATGGGGTGACCCCTGAAAAGGGGGCTGCTGATGTTGCCTGCAAAGATTTCAATCTTTCTTTTATTCTCCCAACTAGCGACGGCAGAAGGCGCCTCCCCGGGTAAGAGTGGCTTTTTCACCACGAGCGACGGGGTTCGACTGCACTACCGTCAGGCTGGGCGAGGATCCGGCATCGTGTTTGTGCCCGGTTGGACGATGCCTGGTTGGATCTGGGAGCACCAGATCGCTCACTTTGCCCGGCGCTATCGGGTCATCGCCTTCGACCCGCGTTCCCAGGGAGAATCTGAGAAAGTTGCGGATGGACATTACCCTGGAAGGCGAGCTCGGGACATCAAGGAGTTGACGGAATACTTGCGGCTGCCGCCTGTTATCCTGGTTGGATGGTCGATGGGGGCCCTTGGAAGTTTTGACGGCTGTTGACCAGCATGGGACCCGTTGGCTCCGTGCCGTGGTTCTGGTTGACGAAGTCCTGGGTTACCCTCCCAACGCTTGGGCCGATGCCCGCCGGTTGGGGAAGGGCATCCTCAACCTGCAAGCCGATCGAAAGGGGGTCACAGAGCGCTTCGTGCGTGGCATGTACAAGCGGCCGCAGTCGGAAGAATATCTTCAGAGGATCATGACTGTCTCTCTCCGGACCCCAACCAATACGGCGGTCACTTTGAGCGCCAGTAATTCGGCAGTGGGCGATTGGCGTCCAATTCTCACCAGGATCGACCTGCCTCTTCTCTACATTGCCACCGAAGCACAGAGAAAACAGGCCGTGGGTGTCTCGGCCGACCTTCCGTCGGCCCGGGTCGAGGTCTTCGAGGAGGCCGGGCATGCGTTGTTTGTTGATGAACCCGACCGTTTCAACCAGCTCCTCGAGGATTTCATAGCGCAGTCCGGATTGAGTCCCTGATGCACTCGACTCATCCTGAAGCTGCCATGACAGGAAGGGACTTTGAAGTGGTCAGCGGGATCGAGGTGAAGACTGATAGAAGATGAACTGTCGGATCTTTCGCTGCCTGAAATCGTTGCATCCAGTATAGCCGCATATCGCTTCTCGCTCCTTGTGGATCAGCAGCGGGTATTTTCTTTATGAGCTTGTCGTCCTGCAATCATTCTGTCGGGATGATCGGCAGGAGAAGGTGTGAGGGGTGGACCTCAGAATGGTAAAGGGTTTGGCGAGCAGGCTTTACGCTCCGGCTGGCGCCGAACGGTTCTCCCGTATTGGGGTTACGGTCAAACTGCGGGAAGTGGCTGCTGGTGACGTCCAACCGGATGCGGTGACCGGGTAGGAAAGCATTGCTGGCGCCCACCAGATCGATGGCCAATTCATAGACCTTCCCCTTCTCGAGCGGCTGGGGGCGATCCGGACCCTGGCGATAGCGAGCTCTCAAGATTCCCTCGGCGATGTTGATGGCTCTTCCATCGGGGTAAACGTCCACCAGCTTGGCGACAAAGTCCGTGTCCGGCGAGTCAGAGGAAGCAAAAAGAACCAGTTTGAGAGGCCCGGTCACTTCTATTTCCTCCGCAAGAAAATCCGAGGTATAGACCAGGACGTCACGGCGACGCTCGATGGGTCGTTGGTCCACCGGTCCCGCTGGAGTGGGAGTGCCGCAGCAGTTGTTGCCGCCTAAGCTGGGGACAGGATTATCGGGATCGTAGAGATAGCGGTCGGCTTTGGAACCGGGGAGAGGACTATTCCAACGGAGCTGTCCGTCACCCCTCAAGCTGTTGGCTTTGCCGTTGCTGTGCAGGTAGAGTTTCCGGTATTGCGTCGCCGCTAAGGGATACTCCTTTTCGAATCGCCATTGATTTCGGCCCATGACGAAAATCTTGACCGGCGTCTCCGCATCGAGTCCTTGTTTTCCTTTGAGCCAGTAATCGAACCAGCGGAGTTGAACGGCCATGATGTCCACCAGGGCTTCGGGACCGAAGTCCAGATCCCCAATTGTCTGAGACGGGGCCGTGTCCCCAAGGACCCATGATCATCTGGCTGTGCTGACGCGCAACCGCCGATCCTCCTCTTTCCGTCACTCCCACATAACCGTCGATCGTCCCCTTGGTGAAAATGTCGAACCATCCACCGAAGGTGTGAACCGGAACGGTGATCTTGTCGAACTGTTCGGCTGCGTTGAGTGGCTTCCAGTAGTCGTCATAGTCGGGATGCTGGATCCACTGGTCATAGAAACGTGCTCTTCGACCCACGAGTCGCTGCATGTCCAGCAGAGGGAGGTGCCAGACCACCTGGTCGTAGCTGAGATTCTCGGAACCGCCTTCGGTCCAGTGCAGACGGGGGTTTTGGCCGATTCGGGATTCCTGTCGGACCGCTCCCCAGCCGAAATTGAAGGACAGTCGCCAGCCCCCATTGAGAGTGACGAAGTCGTGATAGGGACTGGTGGAGGCGACATCCGGGAAAATCGTAACCAAATGCGGGGGAGTCTCTTTGGCCGCTTGCCACTGAACCAGGCCCAGATAGGACTTGCCCTGCATGCCAACCTTGCCATTGGACCAGGGTTGTTTGGCCGCCCATTCGATAGTGTCGTAACCATCCTTGGCCTCGTGACGAAAGGGGTCCCACTGGCCCTCCGATTCGTATCTCCCTCTGACATCCTGAATCACGAAAACATAGCCCCGTCTGGAAAAATAGGCCGGCTCCGGCCGAGCTTCCACACTGTAGGGGGTGCGGGCCACCAGGACCGGGTAGCGACCTTCAGCCAACGGGAGATAGACGTCTGCATAGAGAATAGTCCCATCTCGCATGGGGATGGGGACGCGGTTCTCGAGGCGGATGTCATTGCGGGGTGGATCGGAAACAGGGAAACGGGTTCCCGAACCCAGGGAGGCCGGGGCAAGCCCCAGGCAGGCGCAAAGAACCGCCAGGACAACAAGGAATCTGGGTTGAAGTGCTTCCGGTCGCTTCCCTAAGTTCATGCGTTCCTCCGGCGCCGCCGATCGAGTGCAGGGACGTGGCGGGCCAACTCGTATGGCTCTCCCTCAGGGGATCGTTGACGGCGAATTCCGGGGGAGCCCTGGTTAGTACTCGATGGGCTGTCGCTCGAAGTGGCGGTGCAATCGGTATTCGATGGAGCAATCGACGTCATAAACGGACAGCTTCAGGACGATATCTGGATCGCGCCTCAGCAGCGTCACTTTCACCCGGTTCCTGCCTTGCTCGGGGAAGAGGCTCGGGGGCAGGTGATAGTCAAAAGCGTAGCCATAGGGTCCGATAGCTCCCACTCGGATCAGGCGATAGGTCATGTCCACTTTCTCGAGTATGGAGTCCGGGAGCACTCTCCCGTTGAGCTCGACCCGAACCTGGTCGTAGTGCGGCTGATAGTTGGCGAAGCGCACTCGGAGCTTCACCGACTTGACACGCCCGAGAGTCTGCCAGCGGGGCAGATTATCGGCAATCGCAAAGGACACCTCGGTGGCCTCGCCCTGGGCCAGTTCCTTGGGTAGAGGGGTTGATCGCCCCGGCCACCAAGCCATGGATGCTGTTCTGGCGGGACTCGATCGAACGTGGTAGAGCTTGTCTGCCGTCGCCAGAAGCTCCGGATGCCCCAGCAAACGCAAGGTTTCATATTCCTGGGCCGTCCAGGGCCACCCGTTCGGTGTCCAGTGGTGGTCTCCGATGCCAAAGCCATCGGCTCCTTGAGCATAGGTATTGGCGGCGGCGGCCCAGATCATGGCGGGAGTCGTGTAGCGCGCCAACTGTCGTCCCAAGGTGTTGTGGAAGGCATAGAGCACACGACAGCCGGTGCCGCGGGTCAGCTCGACCACGGGCTTGAGGTCGAGATCTTGATCCATGGCTTCGTCTTCGCCGTGGCTGCTGACACAGAACAAACCATCCACCAGCTTTTCCGAGACCCATTGGGGGACTTCATAGCCCGCCACCTTCCAGGCATCGGGGTGGGCGGGAATCCGGGCGTAAATACGCTTGCGCCTTCCCTGGGATTGTTGAGCCTTGTCCGCCACTTGGCGCAGGTCGCGAATCCACTGCGTCATGAGGGGCGCCAACTGGTTGGCTTCACTGAACAGGCAGAAGGGTATGACAGAGGTTAGATTGAGTTCGATGCCATCGGTTTCATAGCGGGAGAGCATCTCTTCGAAAACGTGGAACCGTTCCTGCCGGACCTCGGAGTGCATGAAACTGAAGCGACTGGTCGGGATTCCCTTGGCTCTCGGGTCCGGGTCGGGACCTACATGAAACTGAGGATTGTCGAGCGCAAAAGCAGACCAGCGTCCCAAACCTTCATTCTTTTCCCGAGTGCCCCCATGAAGACTCACCCAGGCACTGGCCAGCATCAGGATTCCGGTGTCATGGCAACGGTCGCACAGGACTTTCAGGGGATCGTGCCCCTCGTCAATCATCTGGCGCAAGATCCGGCCGGCCCGGTACCAGACATAGTGGGTCCACTTTTTGACCACGGTGCCCCAGACCTCGGCCACTTTGCTGTCGTAGAGCATGGTGCCCCCCTCGACGCCCGCAAAGTAGACCAGGGTGTCAACTCCGCTACCGGCCATTTGGTCCACGGTATAGCCGTGAGCCTCCGGGGTCAGTGGAGCTTCCATCTGATAGAGACCTCCGGCGTGACGCCCATCGTCAAACAGAAAGACTTTCGGTTCACGGTCAGAGAGCGGTTCCTCTCTCTGGTGACCTTTGGGAGAAGATGCAGCCGCCAGCGGCACAGCCAGCGCGCTTGGAGCCAGACTACCCATGGTTCTCAAGAAGTGTCTACGTTTCATCACTTGTGGTCGTTCCCCTTTCTTGGGATTGGTCGAACTCGGTCGTTATCCAACAGCCGGCAGGACTCAGTCTGGACCGCCATCAACCGGTTATTGTGTTTCATCGGAGTTGCCCACAGCGGATTCGGGAATTCGGTTTCAAGGCCTCGGTCACGACAGCTCCGGAGAAAAAATTCAGCGCTCACATTGGATGGCGACCTCGGTCAAAAGGGCCGAGTTGCCGCCGTCCGGTGACGTCAAAACTGCCCGGTACTGTAACCAGCGATGGTCTCCGGGAAGGTTCGAAAATGTGGAGCCGGATTTTTCGTAGAACGAATCCTCCCCCGAGGGACCTTTCCAGGCGGCATCCCGGAGATCTTTTTCGCTGCCGGCCGAGCGGACTTGAAACTTCACCTCGGTCCCGTTGCGGGTTTGGGCCTTCCAATGGAGGGCGGCGAATCCGGCTCCCGGCGGCGCCGGGACAACGGCGGAAGTGTAGTCCCACTCGTAGCGGCGATGGTAAACATTACCCGCATCCACCATGGCGTCCAAGTGCACTCCGACCGTCGGTATGTGATGTCGCCGGCGGCTCGAAAATCCTTGGGGGCCGCCCCAGTAGATGTTGGTGCCGGCTGCATGGTCGAAGTGAATCTGGTGATTCGAGACCAGTAAATCCACCCAACCATCCCGGTTGAGATCCAGGGAGTCCACGGCTGAGGAGGAGTGCGCCTCCAGCAGAGTCCGTCGTTTTTCACTGAAATCCCGACCTGAGCCTCCCCAGTAAATGAAAGCCGGGAGTTCTCGGGTCGTGTCCGAGCGGTAGTTGGTGGTCGCAATGTCGAGATGGCCGTCGCGGTTGAAGTCTGCGACGGTGGCATCCAGCGTGGTGAACCCTTCCACTCCAGTCGTGGCGTTCTCGGAGAAGCCCTGGGAGCTACCCCAGTAGATCAAGGTATCGGTATGAACGGAATACTCATCCATTGAGAAGCCGCTGGCGAAGATCAGGTCCAACCAACCGTCATTGTCCAGGTCCGCCGGCACGGCGTGGGGTGTGCCGTTGGCCTTGAGGCGCAGCACATTGTCGGCCCTGTATCCTCCGGCGCTCCCCCAGAAGATTTCGGATACACGCGATCCGGCCTCGGGGAAAATAAGGTCCAGGAAACCGTCCTTGTTCAAGTCGGCAATCGCCGTGGCCTCGATCGCCGGCCCCACCAGATTCCATCGACTGATTTTGGCTTTCTTGAATCGCTCGGCGTTGCCCCAGACAATGGCTGCCTTTGCCGTCTCCCCCGGCTTACCTGTGATGGCCACCAGGATGTCGAGGAAGCCATCCCGATTCAGATCGGCGACGCTGGTGGCAATGGGCGAGGTCACGGGTAACTCGGTCTCATTCTCCTTCTGGAAACCTGATGGGGAGCCCCAGAGGATGACGTTCTTGTTGCCTCGAATAAAAACGATGTCAGGGTAGTCGTCATCGTCCAGGTCGGCGATGCTGTACTCCATATTGGCGCCGGGCTCGATGAGGGTGGTGGCTGCACTGGAATAGTAATGGTCCGGCCGTCCCCAGAAGATGACCGAAGGCAGCACCCCGGTGCCACTCAAATGAGAAACCAGCAGGATGTCGGGTTGGTCGTCCCGGTTGAAGTCGGCTACACCGCTGCTGATGACGCCGAAGCCCGTTAACTCTGCTCGGCGATGGGCCGCAAAACCGTCAGCCCCCCCCCAATAGATGTAGCTCGGCACATCGCTTCCTTTGGGACCTCGGGAGTTGCCGAACAACACGTCCACGAAGCCGTCTTCATTGAGATCGGCTGCTTGAACCGTTGCGGCGCCCTGAGTGGGAAGATCGGTGCGCCGTTCCGGGTCGAAGCCTTCCTCGGTGGCCCAATAAATGGTCGAGGCGACTAAAGGATTGTTTCGACCGCCGGAATTGGCCAGGATGAGATCGACCCGCCCGTCTCGGTTCAAATCGGCTGCTTCCATACCCAAACAATCGTTGGATGGAAGCGTGACGGCGGTCTCAGGCGACAGGGCCGCCGGTCGAACCGTAATAGAGAATGGCTTTTTCGGACCCCGCCACCACCAGATCGGAGACTGTGTCTGGATTGACCCGTGCCGCCAGCAGAGTCTTCATTCCCTGGCGGGCGCCTTCCCATCCCCGAGGTCTCTCGCCGACTTGAAGATCAGTGCGGCTCAGCACTTGACGGCGATCTTCACTGAAGTTTCCCTGTCCATCTCCCCAATAGAGATACAAGCTCTGTTCCTGGCTGTTGTGGTTCAGAAAGGCAAGGTCAGGGTGTTGGTCTCCGTTGAAGTCGCCGCTGGCAACGTCGGTGGCGCTGATGGTGGGAAGGGAAGTACGGCGCTCGGTGCTGAAGCCGTTCAAATTGCCCCAGTAGATATAGGACTCCAGATGTTGCCGAAACCCGCTGCGCTCCCCCCGTTCACTGCCATGGTTTGCCAGGACCACGTCCGGGAGGCTGTCACCGTTGAGGTCTCCCACCGCCAGTCCACCGGCTAAATAGGCGGGAAGATCGGTGCGATGGGCCGGCTGGAAACCCTCCGGGCCTCCCCAATAGATGTAGGCGGGCTGATCGGTTCGATAATTGTGCTGGAAGTTGCAGATGACGATGTCCAGGAAACCGTCCAGGTTGAGGTCCGCAATTTTGCTGCGTCCTCCCCCCGAAGTTGGTAAACGGGTCACCCTTTGGCTGGCGGACTCAATCGCCTTGAGCAGCGAGAAGGGAGCGCGCAGTTGCCACATGTCCGGCAGGAGAGACTCGTATCCGTTCTTGCCGCCCCAGTAAATCAGGGTATCCGGTGTGTAGACGGAGTTGTGATCCTGGGTGAACAGCAGGTCCAACTCGCCGTCAAGATTCAGATCCCAGCGGTTGATGGTCTGGATTCTTCCCTTGGAGGAAACATAGAGGTTGGCGCCGGAGTTGCCGGGCTGTCCCTTTTGCAGCGCCTCGAAGCCGCTGTGCCGGATCCAAAGCGAATCACTGGCTTTCAGCCAGGCGCCGGCGGGAGCGGCGAGACTGTAAACAATCGCCAGGCAAGCCAGGCAACCAGTTAACAAGCGGGGGCCTGATTGAGTCCACGAATCGTCTCCTTGGGTTTGCTCTCGGAAATCACACGGTTGGGGAATTGGTAAGGCTTCCCTTTTGGCTGATTAGGATATCATAGATCGTTGGCGTCTCTTAACGAGACTGTCTTGAAAGCAATGAGGCTCCATGCCATGAAGACCTGCTACTCGCTGCACGGCATTGTTCCCATCATCAATACACCGTTTGATGAACGGTTGAATCTTGATTTCGCCTCGCTGGAGCGTTTGTTGGAACAGTCGATTGCCGATGGGATTGTGGGCTGCATCGTTCCGGCCGTGGCCAGCGAGGTCCACAAGCTCTCGGATCTCGAGAGGCGGCAGCTCGTTGAGCGCGTCGTGGCTATCGCCGATGGACGCATTCAGGTCATCGCCGGAGTCAGTTCCGAGAGTCTGGAAGAAGCCTTGGCATTGGCTGAGCAGGCGGTCCGGGTCGGCTCGGACGGGGTTCTCTGCCGGGTGCCCAGCAGCCTGGAAGGCGACCGGGCGGCCATTGTTCGTTTCTTCACCAGACTGTCGGAGGCGGGAATGGACATGTTGATGATCCAGGATCTGTCTTGGAGCGGCTATGGAACGAGCCTTGAGATCATCCTGGAGATGTTCGAGAAGATTGCTGCCTTTCGGTGCATCAAGATCGAAACCGTTCCGGCAGGATTCAAGTCGACCCAGGTGTTGGAGGCTACTGAAGGGAGGCTGAATGTTTCGAGCGGTTGGTCCCTCCCGGAGATGATCGAAGCCCTGGACCGCGGGGTTCACGGCTTCAATACGACCGCCATCAACAAGCCCTTCGTTCATATTTACCGTTTGCACCGGGAGGGGCGGCGAGCGGAGGCCATGGCGCTGTTTGATCAGATTTTGCCCTACCTGGCTTGGGCCCACCAGCATATTGATATCTCCATCCATTACTTGAAACGGTACTGCCGGAGACGAGGGCTTTTCTCGACCCACAACGTGCGTCAGCCGATTCTGCCTTACGATGCCTACCACGAACGATGTGGCCGGGAACTCATCGAACGGATCATCGCCCTGGAAGATGCCCTGGACTGTGATTTGTGTGATTAGAGTGATGGGCTGTGACTGTGGATTATTGAAGGCGGTGTTGTGGGTCCAGGATTTTACTACGGTCCGGAAAGGCGCTGAATCCACATGAGGGAAGCCACCGCCCGCGTCAAGATTAACAAACGGCTCGAAGCCGCCGGGTGGCGTTTCTTCGCCGAGGGGAACAAGCCTGCCAACGTTTGCCTCGAACCGAGCGTCACGATCAGGACCTCCGATCTGGATGCCCTTGGCAACGACTTCGAGCAGACCTCCAGGGGCGCCATCGACTTCCTGCTCCTGGACGACAAGGGTTTCCCCCTCATCGTCCTGGAGGCCAAGTCGGAGGCCAAAAATCCGCTGGTCGGCAAGGAGCAGGCCCGCCGCTACGCCCGCTCGCAGAACTGCCGCTTTGTCATTCTCTCCAACGGGAACCTGCACTATTTCTGGGACCTGGAGCGCGGCAACCCCTACGTCATTACCTCATTTCCCACGCCGGATTCGGTGGACGTCTACCAGAAGGTCAAACCCAACCCGGCGCGGCTGATCAATGAGCGAGTCGGCAAGGACTACATCGTCCTCACCCAGCGGCCCCATTATGCGTTGAAAGCGGCCTGGAAGAACGCCGCCGAGCGCCCCGGCTTCATCCAGGCCAACAAGTTATGCTTCCTGCGCCCCTATCAGTTGCAGGCCATCCATGCGTTGCAGCGGGCGGTGAAGGAGGGCAACAACCGCTTCCTCTTTGAAATGGCTACCGGCACGGGCAAGACGCTCACCGCGGCGGCGGTCATCAAGTTGTTTCTACGTTCCGGCAATGCGCGCCGAGCGCTCTTCCTGGTGGATCGCCTGGAACTGGAGGAGCAGGCCAGAAAGGTCTTCGCCGCGTTGCTCTCAGCCGACTTCCAGACGGTCATCTACAAGGAGAACCGCGCCGACTGGCGGCGCGCCGAAATCGTGGTCAGCACCGTCCAATCCCTGCTGTTCAACAACAAGTACCAGTCGCTCTTTTCGCCCACGGACTTCGATCTCGTCATCTCCGACGAGGCCCATCGTTCGATCAGCGGCAATGCGCGTGCGGTCTTCGACTACTTCGTCGGCTATAAGCTGGGACTGACGGCCACGCCGCGCGACTACCTGAAGGGTTTCGACCCATCCGGTCCCCACGTTCACGACCCGCGTGAAGTCGAGCGGCGGTTGCTGCTCGACACCTACCGCACCTTCGGATGCGAGAGCGGGGAACCCACCTTTCGCTACTCGCTGCTCGATGGCGTCAAGGACGGCTATCTCATCAACCCCACCGTTGTGGACGCCCGCACGGACGTGACCACCCAACTCCTGTCCGAGGAGGGCTTTGTCGTTTCGTTCGCCGACGACGCGGGCGAGGATCAACAGGAAGCCTACAAGCAACGGGAATTCGAAAGACGCTTCTTCTCTGAAGCCACCAACCAGCTTTTCTGCAAGACTTTCCTCGAGAATGCCTTGCGCGACCCGATCAGCGGAGAGATTGGCAAGTCCATCCTCTTTGCCGTCAGCCAGAACCACGCGGCCAAGCTGACACAGATCCTCAACCAGATGGCCGACCTCATATTTCCCGGCAAATACCAGTCCGACTTCGCCGTGCAGGTCACCTCACAGATACCGGATGCTCAGCAGTTCACCATCAACTTTACCAACAACAACCTGCTCGGCTCGGGCAACTTTCTGTCCGGCTACAGGACCAGCAAGGCCCGCGTTTGCGTGACGGTCGGCATGATGACCACCGGTTACGACTGCACCGATCTCCTGAATCTCGGCCTGTTCCGGCCCATCTTTTCACCCACCGACTTCATCCAGATCAAGGGCCGCGGCACCCGCCGGCACAGTTTCCTCGACCAACTTTTAGACAATGACCTCAAGGATGCGGCCGCCCGGCCGCACAAGACCACCTTCAAACTGTTCGACTTCTTCGGCAACTGCGAGTACTTCGAGGCCGAGTTCAACTACGACGAGGTCCTGAAGCTGCCGCGGCCTGGAGCCAGGGAAAGCAGCGGCGGCTCAGGGCCCCGGTGCAATATTCCGGGAACTACGAGTATTGGGGACGCGATATCCTGCGAACGCTCAAAGAAGAAGCCATCGGCGCCGAGGGGATGAAGATCGACCGGATGTTCTTCGACCGCTTCGCGGACACGGTGCGGGAGGACGAGACCATCGCCACCGCGGTCGAAGCCGGTCAGTGGGATCGCGTGATCGACTACGTCAACCGCGAAGTCTTCGACAAGCCCGAGGAGTACTACACCCTCGCCAAACTGCGGAAAGCTGCTGCCGTGGATCGTCGAATCACCCTGCGCGAGATCCTGGAAAAGGTCTTCAACCTCATCCCGGGCTTCAAGTCCAGGGATGAACTGCTGGAAGAGGAATTCGCCAAGTTCGTGGCCGACCACAAACCCCAAGAAGCCAAGGCTATCCCGGCCATCAAGACCTACTTCAAGGCCTATGTCACCAGCAACCGGATCCGCCACATCATCGAAAGCAGGCGTTTCACCGACCTGGCCACCAGCCCGGTCTTTTCCACTCACGACTTCCGCGCCGTGCCGAAAAAATACCGCACCCTCATTCCCGAGTACATCAAGGACTACGTGTCACTGAACCAGTTCGCCGCCTGAAGTCAAATGGCCACAAGAAGCACAAAAACCACAAAGGGGGGAAAACGATGAGAGACGAACGACGCATCCGGGCTTTGTGTGATCGAATCCGCCAGACGGCCTTCGACCTGCATGGCTATCTCCGGAACGGGCACCTCGAGAAGGTTTACGAAAACGGGATGGCCCACCGTCTGAGGAAAATTGGCCTGGCCGTCGAGCAGCAAAAATCCCTGCAGGTGAGAGATGAAGACGGTGCGGTCCTAGGCAACTACTTTGCCGATTTGTTTGTGGAAAACTGTCTCGTCCTTGAACTGAAAGCCTGCAAGGTGCTGGCCCCCGAACATATCGCGCAGGTGCTGGGCTACCTCCGCGCATCCGGTCAACGCGACGCCATGCTGATGAACTTCGGGTCCGCAAGACTCGAAATCAAAAAACTCATTTTGTGACTTTTGTGCTTTTTGTGGCTAATCCCCTGGAGGAAATCCCATGCTCGACGCCGACACCAAACGCCGCATAGACACCGCCCGCGACATCCTCGTCGGTAAAGTCCCCGACCCCAAGTCCCAGGTCGAGCAGATCACCATCGCCCTCATCTACCTACAAGTTCATGGACGACATGGACGCCGAAAGCGAAGAATTGGGCGGCCGGCGTAGATTCTTCGCCGACGAGTTCGCCCGCTACAGCTGGCCCAAAATGATGCGCTCCGGCCTGGGCGGCCACGAAATGTTGAACCTCTACGCCGAGGCCATCACCCGGATGCCCGAAAACCCCGGCGTCCCGCCGCTGTTCCGCGACATCTTCAAGAACGCTTACCTGCCCTATCGAGACCCCGAGACCCTGCGCGCCTTCCTCAAGATCATCGACGAGTTCGAGTATGACCACAGCGAGCGCCTGGGCGACGCCTTCGAATACCTGCTCTCCATCCTCGGCTCTCAGGGAGACGCCGGGCAGTTTCGCACCCCGCGCCACGTCATCGACTTCATCGTCGCCGTCATCGACCCGAAAAAGGACGAAACCGTGCTCGACCCCGCTTGTGGCACAGCCGGGTTCCTCATCTCGGCCTACAAACACATCCTGAACGCCAACACGGAGCCACTGTCCTCCCATCCCCAATCAAAAATCAGCAATCCCCAATCAAAAATCCAAAATCCCCCCTCCGCCCTCACGCCGGACGATCGCGGCAAACTCGCCGTCAACTTCAAGGGCTACGACATCTCGCCCGACATGGTGCGCCTGTCGCTGGTGAACCTGTACCTGCACGGCTTCGCCGACCCGCACGTCCACGAGTACGACACCCTCACCAGCGAGGAGCGCTGGAACGAATACGCTGACGTCATCCTGGCCAATCCGCCCTTCATGTCACCCAAAGGCGGCATCCGGCCCCACAACCGCTTCTCGGTCAAGTCCAAGCGCAGCGAAGTGCTGTTCGTGGACTACATGGCCGAGCACCTGACGCCTGCCGGCCGCGCCGGCATCATCGTGCCCGAAGGCATCATCTTCCAGAGCCAGACCGCCCACCGGAAACTGCGCAAGATGCTGGTCGAGGAATACCTGGTGGCCGTGGTCTCGCTGCCCGCCGGCGTGTTCAACCCCTACTCCGGGGTCAAGACCTCCATCCTGATCCTGGACAAATCGCTGGCGAAAAGAACCGACCGCATCGCCTTCTTCAAGGTCGAAAACGACGGCTACGACCTGGGCGCCCAGCGCCGACCGATCGACGCGAACGACCTGCCGCAGACGGCGCAGGCGGTCAGGGAATATAGGAACATGGATAGACAGGATGTTCAGGATAGAGATAAAGAATCCTGTCCATCCACGTTGCAGGAACTCATCAACCGAGGCTCTGCCCTCATCGTGAAAAAAGCCGAAATCGCCGCCAATGGCGACTACAATCTGAGCGGGGAACGGTATCGGGAGAACAGCCCCCGCCATTCCTCGTTCTCTATGGTAGCCCTTGGCGATGTCTGTGATCTGTACCAACCTAAGACGATTACACAGAAGGAACTTGTTGATGACGGACCTTATCTTGTCTTTGGCGCGAATGGAATTATTGGCCGATACGAGCACTATAACCACGAAGAGGCAGAAGTGATAGTCACATGTAGAGGCGCGACTTGCGGTTCTGTCAGCATATCCAGGCCGAAGTCTTGGATTACCGGCAACGCAATGGTGGTAAAGCCCAAGGATCAACGGCTTTCTAAAGACTTCCTATTCCTGCTGCTCAAGGCGTCAGACCTATCCTCTACGATCTCTGGTTCTGCCCAACCTCAGATAACACGCAAGGGACTTACACCTTTCAAGATCCCCCTGCCGCCGCTGGAAGTGCAGCGGGAAATCGTGGCGGAGATTGAGGGCTACCAGAAGGTGATAGACGGCGCGCGGGCAGTGATTGACAACTACCGCCCCCACATCCCCATCAACCCTGAGTGGCCGCTGGTCAAACTCGGTGATGCCTGCGAATTCATTGCCGACGGCACACACTTTTCGCCGAAGAACGCTGAGCACGGTGCTCGATTGTATATTACTTCAAAGAATGTCAGAGAGAACCATCTTGACCTTTCCAACGTTAGATACATTTCCGAGCAAGACCACAATTCTATTTATGAGCGTTGCCCTGTACAGAAAGGCGATGTTCTGTACGTCAAGGATGGAGCGAATACAGGGCTTGCAGCACTGAATACCTTGGATAAAAAGTTCTCACTACTCTCAAGTGTTGCGGTGCTGCGGGGCAGGGTCAATCGCCTTAACAATCGATTCCTTTCATTCTTCCTCAATACGGCTGAAGGTCGTACGATAATGTTGTCAATGATTTCAGGTGTCGCCATCACAAGGCTGACACTAACGAAGATCAACCAAGCTGAAATTCCGCTTCCTTCCCTACCAATTCAGCAAGCCCTTGTCGCCGAAATAGAAGCGGAGTGGTCGCTGGTATCGGCCAACCGGGAACTTGTGAAACGGATGGAAGGCAAGATTCGGGCGGCCATTGCGCGGGTGTGGGGTGACGGCTAACCCAAAGCGAGGGGAATGTATAATAATTATGTTAGAAACTTGACACGTTTGTCCGCTACATAGCGAAGAGAACAAAAACCGACCCATACTGGAGGAGATCTAAACCATGAAACCAGACGTTGCCTTCTATTACCCCGGTCAGTATTGGCACGACGCAGATTGGATCAAAAACCTCGTTCTCTTTTTTGATGGGATCGCCATGTTGATTCCTGAATACATGAACGATCACGGCAGCTTCGATGACTACCCGATTATATCTTCTTTTAAGGATCACGGATTGTTCCATGTGATCCGTCCAGAAGAAAATGTCGGTGCAAATGAAACCAAGGCGTTAGCGGAGGCACTCGTCGAAATAATCGCTTCTGGAAGATTAGACCATCTAAAAAATGCGAAACGCTCCAGTTTTGGGTCTTTGTCGATGTCGAGGCTCGGATATTATGGCAACGAAAAACTCGCTGACTTCATATTTCAAGAGCTTAAAGCTCGTGGTTTGGCGGATGATTCAGAGGATGGAGTTTCCATCCCGATGCACGGAACCGTGCGTGCGTTGATCCTGGTTCTGCTTGCTCAGATCCTCAGGCCTAAAGGTGTGGATATGGGTATGATGCTTTCTCCGGTAACCGATCAATGGCGTCTCGTTGACGCTATGAACGAGATCATTTCGAAGCCGGAAGCTTCATCACCGTCGATTGGCGACATCATTTCTTTTGACATGGCTATGGTCGGTGTAGATCTAGGGAGCGTTCCCCTGGAAGAAATACTCGATTTTCGGCAACAGAACTATGCCCAACACCGAGACTACAGCCTATCGGTACGTAAATTCGCGCGCGAATTGAGCCTCATGCCCCCGGAAGAACGCCAAGCTGTATTCGAACAACGTCAAGAGGAACTCGACGACGCAGCGAGCGCGTTAAAGAAGGTAAATCGGATTGCCTGGAGAAAACCAATATCTTTTGGAATCAGCTTCGCGGGTGCGGCGTGGACCTACCACAGTGGAGACCCTATTGGTGCAGCTATTGCGGGTGCTAGCGCAACGTTCGGAATGCCTCCTAATAAGTCGGACGAGGTTGGCGTCTACTCCTATCTCATTTCAGCACGACGGGCACTCTATTAAAGAGCCCACATCAAAATTCGCCGCGCTGCCATTTTATTTATGCGAACATCGTCTTTGCTAATCGAGCGCTTCGAGAAGAAGATTCGCGTATTGCGATTGGCCAGACTCGGGGAGTATCTTATCTTAGGGTGATCTATGTGCCCGACCCCGAGCCGGATCCTATTTTTGTTGTCGCTGAGGGGTAAACCGCTCATCGCTTATCGGCGACACATGAGAAGGAGAAAAAATGAAAAACCCGACCAACTTTCCGCCCGGATGGGATGAGAGACGTGTCCAACGTCTCCTCCAACGTTACGAATCTCAAACGGAGGAAGTAGTCCGTAGTCCGTAGGTCGGGTTAGCCGAAGGCGTAACCCGACATCGCCATTACATGCCTGTCCGCCCTTGTCGGATTACGCTGCGCTAATCCGACCTACGGGAAGTATGTAATTGTCTTCTCAGGCTACTGACATGCGATACCGAAGATTGTTCATCCCCGGCGCCACCTACTTCTTTACCGTCGTCACCGCCCATAGACGGAAACTATTCCAAGACAAAGACGCCATTGAAGCGTTGCGCCAAGCATTTCGCCACGTCAGCCAAAAACGACCCTTCACCGTCAACGCGATGGTCGTGCTACCCGATCATCTTCATTGCATCTGGACCTTGCCGCCCGCCGATGCCGACTATCCGACTCGCTGGCGGTTGATCAAAACCTGGATGACCCAACAGTGGACCCCACGCCCAGCACACCGGCGCGTCCCGGACCATCGGCGCCGGGCCAGGTCCACGTTATGGCAATCGCGGTATTGGGAACACCGCATACGGGACGAGGCCGACTACCGGCTGCATATCGATTACATCCATTACAACCCGGTGAAGCATGGGTATGTACAGCACCCTGGGGCCTGGCCCTATTCGAGTTTCCGGCGACACGTACGGGCGGGATTATATCCGAGAGAGTGGGGAGCCACGGAGCCGGTGCCGGGCGAGGGAATCGGGCAGGAATGATTGCGCATCCGCTGATTGCGGGAATGCACCCACGACAGGATTTCCACCCGCCACCCGCGCTTGTGCATGCGTTCCAGTGTAATGTGAAAGCCTGCGCCTTCGAGGTAACCCGCGCCGTCGCCAATCAGCAGTAACCCGACATCGCCGTTACATGCCTGTCCGCCCTTGTCGGATTACGCTGCGCTAATCCGACCTACGGGAAGTATATAATCGTCTTCTCAGGCTACCGACATGCAATACCGAAGATTGTTCATCCCCGGTGCCACCTACTTCTTTACCGTCGTCACTGCCCACAGACGGAAACTGTTCGAAGACAAAGACGCCATTGAAGCGTTGCGCCAAGCATTTCGCCACGTCAGTTGCCCCCAACCGGGGGCTAGTGGAGCGGATGGAGAAAAAGATATGGGACATCATCACCTGCGTCTGGGACAAGAAAACTTGAAATTTACAATGCGTTATGTCAAATTTCGGCTAATTGGAGGGGAACATAATCATGCGTGAAAGAACTGAAACAGAAAAAGTTTCGGATGATTACTTGAAGACGTTGGAAGAGGTTAAAAAGCAATACCAGCAATATGTCGAAGTCAGCGAGATTTACAAGTTGCCGACTCAGAAAGAGGAGAAAACAATACAATATCAGCCTCCCAGCCCGGAACATCCCCTGACGACAAATACAATTCGCATCAAGTAAAACGGAGCAATCATGGCTTCGTGGAGTGAACTGCTAGAGGCGTCGAAAGCTCAGAACGACCCTAAGTGGCTTGACAGGGAACTGCGAAAACGTTTGGACGCCCTCTCAACGCGTCGCGACAATGCTGCCGTTATCTTCTACGCATCGGCTTTTCTGCAAAAGGCCGTCGGTAACGTGTCCATTACCAGAGAAGACATCAACGGTTTCATGAACGCGCTTTATGAGGCGCCGACGGATAACGGTCTTGTTTTGATACTCCATACTCCAGGAGGAGACCCGAACGCCGTTGAAAGCATCGTTGAGTATCTACACTCCAAATTCGACCGAATTGATGTGGTCGCGCCATACCTGGCAATGTCTGGTGGCGCGATGATAAGTCTTGCAGGTAATCTCTTGGTGCTCGGCAAGCAGAGCCAGCTTGGGCCGATTGACCCTCAGCTTGTCATTGGCAACAAAACGCACTCAGCCAGAGCGATTCAGGAAGGATTTAGAAAGGCGAGAGAGGATATCGAAAACGACACGAAACTAGCGCATCTTTGGGCTCCCATTTTGCAAAATATGGGGCCTTCACTTTTTCTGGAAGCTGACAAAGCCTTGTCATACAGCAAAGAACTAGTGGTCAACTGGCTTAATAAGAGAATGCTCAAAGATATAAGCGATGGGAAGGAAAGGAAGGAAAAAGCCGATACCATTGCGGCGTATTTCAATGCCGAATATACCCCTGGCCATGGCCAAGTTCATGTGCATGGCCAAAGAATTGGGACAGTGAAGCTTGCAGGACTTGGTATAAAGCTGGAGTTTCTTGAAGATGACCAGGATTTGCAAAATGATGTTCTGACTGCATACCACTTGACGACCTTGATTTTTGAAACGACGTCTTCGTTCAAATTCATCGCCAGCGATAGAGGGAAAGTGTGGGTTAAACAAGGACAACCGGCTCTTATTCCGGCATCACCTCCTGTTCCTCAACAACCGCGCCCCGGTAATCGGCGACGCGGGAGAAGGGGAAAATGAAGAATAAGACCAACTTTCCGCGCGGATGAGATGAGGAACGTGTCCGACGTCTCCTCCAACATTACGAATCTCAAACGGAGGAAGAAGCGATGGCGGAAGATGAGGCCGCTTTCGAAGATACAACCCAAACGGTGATGGAAATTCCCAACGCGTTGGTTCCTGCTGTCAGAAAGCTTCTCTCGAAACACGCCGGGATAATTTCCGGGTCGTACCAGGCGGAAGCCTGAAAGCCTCGATGGCCGTTCATACAGCGTATCTGCCGTAAAACGCGCCATTAGCCGTAGGACGCTCACACCGCGCGCACGACACGCTCGACCTCGATGGTACCGGCCTTTTGCATCACTTGGGCCAAGTCGTAAGCTGCCTGCATCTGGTACCAGGTGGCGGCGCCCCCACCAAATGCCTTGTCGAGACGGACCGCCATCTCAGGAGAGATGCCGGAGCGGCCATTCACGATATCCGATAGCTGCTTACGACTGACGCCGAGTTTCTGAGCGGCCTCGGTCACGCTGAGCCCGAGCGGCTCCAGGCAATCGTAGCGGACGGACAGTCCCGGATGGGGTGGATTCTTCATTAGCATTTCTCAGCCCTCCTGGTGGTAGTCGATCAGGTCAACGTCACAGGCGTTCGTCCCTTCAAAGCAGAAGACGATGCGCTAGTTACCGGAGACACTGACTGCCCAATAACCGGCAAGATTGCCCTTCAGCGGATGCAGGCGAAAGCCCGGCAGGTCCATGTTCGCCGGCCCCGCCGCCATGTCGAGGCGAACCAGAATACGTTCGATTTTGTTGACGTATTCCGATTTACGCGCCGCTGATTTTCTTCTTCGTAGAGGAGCTTGAGACCCTTGTGGCGGAAACTGAGAATCATATATCAGTGTAACCTGTAACCTTCCAGCTTACAATTTTCATAATGCCCAACAAGAAATGGTTGAGGAGAATATCGTTCTGAGACCTCTGCATAACTCAAGGATCACACTATCGAACACTATATGTAGTGTGAAAAACATCAGAAGCCTACTACATAAAGTGTTTGGTTTTGGCCAAACTGAGTTATGCAGAGATCTCGTTCTTAATGAAATACGTGAAGCAATTTCTCAAGGTCATATCTTGGAGAATTACGCGCAACATTGAAGAGGAGCGTGTTGCTTGCTGAATGGTTTTACCAAGTCAGGGCACCCTGTTTATGTTGTCTGTGCTACGGCTTGCCCCCCACTGGTCATCATTACGGTGTATGAGTCCGAACCGCCGAAATGGATAACACTGATTCGAAGGAGCCGCTCGACGTGAAAAACCCTATCCCAGTTGCCTGATTGATGGGAATACGTTCAGCCGGGAGCGGTACGCAGCGTTAGGCTTATCATCACGAGCCCGATGGGTGGTGTTGATTACCCTGTACCGTCATGACCCGGCTCGTTGGCTCGACTGGCGTACAAGGAGGCCAAAATGATGTCATTCAGCACATGTCCTGTATGCGGCGGTGAAATGGTTCAGAAGGAAGTGGAAAAACTGCTGCGTGGGGGCGTCCATCTCGCGTTGGTGACTGTCCAAGCCGATGTCTGTCTGCGGCGTGGAGAACGGTTGTACTCGAAAGAAGTGGTCAGCCGCTTTGAGCAAATCCGCCGCAAGCTCGCCAGCCAGGAAGTGTCGGAATTCGAGCCTTTAGGGCAATCGTTCCAGGCTCCCGTCTGACCAGACGCCGCGCAGGGGCCGAGCGACACATCGAAGGGCAACGCGGAAATCCTGGCCTCAGAGGGCGCTGACGCAACCAGAGCATCCAGGCGCACCGATATCCTGTTCATCCCTGTGAATTAATGACCTTCCCATGCCGAACGCCGGTCGCCATGCAGGTCGAACTCTTCGAGAATGGGCTGCGATGTCGGTGATCGACTGAGTTGCTGGCTCAAGGAGACCTGCCCGGTTGGGAGGAGGCATCCTACGCCTGAGGTTGAACTGGCTGGACGCTTGAGGGTGTTCCGTTGGGGCTATTTCCCAAAGGGGCTATCTTGTGGTAGAAATGGGTTTGCTATTTTGAGGCACCCGAAGAGGAGGCTAACGATGTCGTACCCTCGGCTGATGAGAGTCGCTCAGCATTTTGAAGCGCCCACGGTGGATGATATTCCCGGGGCTGTCCGCTACCAGGTGGCTCGGCTCGACTTATCGTCTCGAGTTAAACCCGGGCAGAGCATTGCCATCTCCGTGGGGAGCCGCGGCATTGCCAATATCGCCTTGATTGTCAAGTCTCTGGTGAAGGAACTCAAGGCTCTTGGTGGAAGACCCTTTCTGGCGCCTGCCATGGGAAGCCACGGCGGGGGAGTGGCCGAGAACCAACGGGGCATCATCGAGAGCTACGGCGTCACCGAAGAATATACGGGGGCGCCGATACGGGCCACCATGGAGACCGTCGAAGTGGGTCGCACCGAGGAAGGAGTTCCGGTGCTGTTTGACCGGTTTGCCTTCGAGGCCGATCATGTCGCGGTGGTGGGACGGGTCAAGCCTCACACGGGCTTCAACGGCGACATCGAAAGTGGGCTTCACAAGATGATGCTGATCGGATTCGGTAAGCACAGGGGCGCGGCGCTCTACCATCAGGCCATTATTCACTACAGTTGGGAGCGCATGGTTCGTTCCGTTGCCCGGACCGTCATTGAAAAGTGCGGGGTCCTTTTGGGACTGGGCATTGTGGAAAACCAATACGATCAAACGGCGCTGATCGAGGCCGTGGCCCCTGAAGATTTCTACGAACGCGAAAAGGCATTGCTCAGGTTGGCTAAACAATGGATGCCGCGGTTGCCCTTTGAATCCATTGATTTGCTGGTGGTCGATCGGATTGGCAAGGACATCAGCGGAGCCGGCATGGATACCAACGTCATTGGCCGCAAATACAATGACCATAGCGCCAGTGACGGTGAGTACCCAAAGATCACTCGCATCTATGTTCGGGACCTGACGGATGAGACCCACGGGAACGCTTCGGGGATTGGAATGGCTGAATACGCGCACCGACGGGCCATCGACCGCATGAACCGCGAAGCGACATACATCAACTGCATGACGGGAAATGCTCCTTCAGGGGCGGCGATTCCTGTGACCTTCGACGACGACCGCCAAGCCCTAACCTCGGCGTTGAAGACCGTCGGCCTGGTCGAACCCGAGCAGGCCCAAGGTGGTCCGCATTCATGACACGCTGGACTTGAGAGAGATTCTGGCTTCGGAGGCTTATCTCCCCGAAGTGGATTCACGCAGCGATTTGAGTGTTGTGGATCCCCCCAGGGATCTGGAGTTCGATTCCAATGGCGATCTCCTGCCCTTCCTGTGAAGACTTCTCCCTGAGGGCGTCGCCAAGTTCACACGGAGATTCTGTCTACCTTGGCCCCGCTGCCCGAACCTCGTCGCTCACTCCGCTCTCATAGGCTTTGAAGTTTTCCTTGAACAGGTCTGCCAGCTTGGCCGCCGTCTGATCGTAGGCAGCCTTGTCCGCCCAGGACTCACGGGGAAGCAGCGCTTCACTCGGAGCACCCGGACATTCTGTAATCACCTCCAGGCCAAAGGTGGGGTCCCTGGCGGTCCGAGCTTCTCGAAGAGCGCCGGAGTAGATCGCATCCAGCATGGCGCGGGTATACTTCAGCCGGATGCGCGAGCCTGCCCCGTAGGCCCCTCCCGACCAGCCGGTATTGACCAACCAGACCTGCGCCCCGTGGCGGCGGATGCACTCGCTGAGCATTTGGGCGTACTTTCCCGGATGCCACACCAGAAAGGGTCCGCCGAAGCAGGGTGAGAACGTCGCCTGGGGTTCGGTGACGCCCACCTCGGTACCGGCGACCTTGGCGGTGTAGCCGCTGATGAAGTGGTACTCGGCCTGTTCGGGAGTCAATCGGCTCAGTGGCGGCAAGACTCCGAAGGCGTCGCAGGTGAGAAAGATCACATCCGAGGGGTGCCCGGCCAGGCAGGGCAGTTTGGCGTTTGGAATGGAGTCGATCGGATAAGCTCCCCGCGTGTTCTCGGTAATGCTGTCGTCATGGAAGTCCACGTGGCGGGTGGCTTCATTGTACCTGACGTTTTCCAGCACGGCGCCGAAACCGAGCGCGTCAAAAATCTGGGGCTCCGCCTCGCGGGTGAGATGGATGGCTTTGGCGTAACAGCCGCCTTCGATGTTGAAAATGCCGTCATCGGTCCAGCAGTGCTCATCGTCGCCGACCAGCCGCCGTTTGGGATCTGCCGACAAAGTGGTCTTCCCGGTGCCGGAGAGGCCAAACAGGATGGAGCACCGTTCGCCTTCCGGGTCGGCAGTCGCCGAGCAGTGCATCGAAAGGACGCCTCGCTTGGGCATGGCGTAGTTCATGTAGCTGAACACCGCCTTCTTCATCTCCCCGGCGTACTCGGTGCCCAGAATGACCACCTCGCGGCTGTCCAGGCTCAAATCGACGCTGGTTTTCGAGGTCATGCCGAAAGTATGGCGGTTGGCGGGAAAGGTGCCCGCGTTGAAGATGGTCACGTCCGGCTTTCCGAAGTCCGCCAACTCTTCGGCACTCGGTCGGATCAACATGTTCCACATGAACAGCGCATGGTAGGGACGAGCGGCGATCACGCGCACCTTGAGGCGGTGCTTTGGGTTCCAACCGGCGTAGCCATCGACGCAGTAGATACGCCCGCGGGTATTGAGGTAGTCGATGGCCCGTTCGCGGTTGATGAGGAACGTGGTCTCATCCAGGGGCACGTTGACGCTGCCCCACCAGACCTCGGGCTCGGAAGCAGGATTCCGGACCACTCGTTTATCCCTGGGGGAGCGGCCTGTCTTGGTACCCGAGTAGGCCATGAGCGCACCCGCGGATGAGAGCTTCGTCTCCGGCTCGTGCCGAATGGCTTCCTCATACAAGCGGGCCGGAGAGGCGTTTCGCAGGATTTTTTTGACTTGAATGCCGTGAGATTCGAGACGGAAATCGCTCATAGATAAAAGTTGAATCCTTTCTTTTGACTGCGGTTGTGGAGAGGGGACTGACGAAGAGGCTGCTCTTCCAACCCCAAGGGTCGGACCGGCAGATGGGCAGTCTGGCGCCTTGATTTAACACCAAGCGATGCCTGATCCTTGTGGAACCGGAGGCTAAGCCTTTGAAAGCGAAACGAGTTCATCTTCCATCCGGGACTTGTACTGACCCTCACGCGCCGCTCCGGTGCACTTGGAGCGGTGATAGAAGGTTGCCTGGGCTTTGTCGGCGTTTTCAGGCTGACCCCTCCAGGCCTTGAGTGTGGATTCCTGCAAGGCTCGCCCGTAGGAAAAGCTGAGCTGCCAGGGCGACGGTCCCAGGGCATTCATGGCCTGTAGATTTTCGGTGGCCTGCCGGGGAGTTTGGCCGCCCGACAGGAAAACAATGCCGGGCACCGCGGCCGGGACACTCCGACGGAAGCAACGAATGGTGGCTTCGGCGACCTCCGAGGCACGCGCCTGCACGGGACACTGTTTGCCTGAAATGACCATGTTGGGTTTCAGCAGCATCCCTTCCAGATGGACTCGATGCCGGTGGAGCTCGGAGAAAACGCTCACGAGGGTGTCGGTCGTAACCGCTTCGCAGCGGCCGATGGTGTGGTCCCCGTCCATCAGCACCTCGGGTTCAACAATCGGCGCCAGTCCCGCTTCCTGGCACAGGGCCGCATACAAGGCCAGTCCGCGGGCGTTGCCGTCAATACATTGGCGGGTCGGAATGCCGTCGCCGATATTAATCACCGAGCGCCACTTCGCGAACCGTGCGCCCAGGTCGCGGTACTCGACGAGGCGTTCGCGCAGGCCATCCAATCCCTCGGTGATCTTCTCACCCGGAAAGCCCGCCATGTTCTTGGCGCCCTTGTCCACCTTGATGCCCGGCAGGACTCCTTTCCGAGCCAGAATCCGGCAGAGGGGAACGCCGTCCAGGTCGGTTTGGCGAATGGTTTCATCGAACAGGATCACGCCGCTGATGAAAGCTTCGATTCCCTGGGTGGTGAATAACATCCGGCGATAAAAGAGTCGGTTCTGTTCGGTGGATTCCAGGTGAATGCTGTCAAACCGCTTCTTGATCGTTCCCGAGCTCTCGTCCGCAGCCAGAATCCCTTTTCCTTTCTGAACCAGGGCATGAGCAACCGCTTCAAGTTTGGTGGTGTCCATTTTCTTACCTCCAAGGCTGTGGGGTTTCCTGAGATGGAGGACCCGCTGAAAGATTTGAAAAAGGGAACTCCATGCAAGGGAAGCCCCTATGATCCGCACCGGTGAATGCCGCATCGAAGAGATAGGGCGGCCGGCGGTTGAACAGGGATGGACAGGATATTCAGGATAAAAAAGGAATCTTGTTCGTCCTGTCCATCTGGTTCCTCCCTGTTCCTGTTGAAACCTCTCAAAACTGAGTTTGCGCGGTTGGCGAGCCGGGGCAAGCTACAGGATCACCTTGGTTGTCGTTCCCTAAATAAAAGCAGTGACGTGCCCACTCGGCTTGAACCTGCCAAGCAGTCCGAAATCAGGGCCTTAGTATAAACTAGAGTTTGTTTCGATCAAAAGAGAGAAAACTTTTCCATCGGAGAAGAAAAGAGCCGTCGCCTTAGGGTAAGTTGGCGACCGACCAGTAGTACGGAAGATCATTCGGGAGCGACGGGTACGGTGACGGAGACGCAGAGCGTAGAAACCCTCCAGGAGATCGATGGGGGGCAGATCATTCCAGGAAAGCTATCGCTCAATCCATATGTGGAGGCTCCAAATAGGGTTTCGACAGTTTCGTGATTATCACTTCCCTGTTGGAGGCTTCCGGTGGGTTGATTCCTGCCGGAATTTCAAAATGGACATCCACTTTTATAATGGGACAAGTTCTCAGAATAAATCGGCCCTCATCAGACCTGAGGGAAAGGAACTCATCATCATCAGCACGCCCTGAGGGTTGTATTCGCTCTGCAAGACCAGTGAGCTGGATCCCTCCGTCTAACTCATATACCGTCAGAAGGTCTTCCAAGGCCCCCCCCCACCTGAACCGACATCGCTTCCGTCATTCGGTCTGAGAGCCACTCGATGCAGACACGGTCTTCCCGGGTGGGCTTGTAGATCCTCTGCCAGGAACCGGCGGAAGACCCGGCCACCAGCAACAAAACCACAAGGCACAGGCTTACTTTTCTCATGTCTCGGTCCGCCTCCTTGCTTGCAAAAGCCTCCCGCTCTCTTACCTTTACTCAAGGGCTAACGCTTAGTAGCCTGAAGCAGGCTGAATACTTCTGTGGTGATCCTGCCCGCATTGAGATCCTGCTCCACCCGCTGATACAGGCCGGGAATGCCGGGCTTGAGATTCTGCTGATACCAACGGACAACACTCGCATGGATCCAGCCCAGTTCCTCCAGCTGGGGAAGGAGCTTGGCCACGTATGCCAGGTGGTCTCTCTGCGAGAGAGATTCGAGTCTCTCCACCGGCCCGATGGTGTAGCCATGGGGCCAGTAGTCGTGGCCGAGAAGCAGCGAATTAAACTCATATGGCATGTCGTGGCCGCCCTTCCTAACCAGTGAGCCGCCGTGCATACGACATTCGACCAAGCCCGGCGGGCTGGCGGCGCTGAGACTCAGCGTCACGGTCTCTCCCGGATCGCCGTTAGACAATCCTTTGAGAATCGCAAAATCTATCCATGTGCCGTCTCTGAACTGCGGGATCCTGCTCGACATTTGGCCCACATTTATACCCTTTCGCTTTGTCGGCGTAACCTGATCCGAGAAACATTGAACCATAAAGGCTCCCAGGCGAACGCCGCTGGTAGGGAGGACTTCGACCCGATAGGTGTATTGGTAGCCGTCGGAGGCTTCAGAAACTCGCGCCGCCACAATGGCATCCATTCCGTCCGGACGTTCGTAGATAGCCCGTTTCTTCGTTCCGTCCAGTGCAGTCCACTCGAAGGCATAGCGGCCAGGGTTTTTCCCGAGAGGAACAACGCGGGGTTGGGGGTCATGCTCTCTTGAAATCCCGGTCCCCGGATCAGGGGGACCGTACGACTTCTCGTAATGCGCTGGAAGCTTGAAATCAATGGGTTTCTTTTGCAGCGGCAGCCGTTCCGCCAGGCCACCGGAAGCAAACAGAGACACCGCCACCAGCAACAAAACGGCAAGACACAGGCTTACTTTTCTCATCTCTCGGTCCGCCTCCTTGCTTGCAAAAGCCTCCCGCTCTCTTGCCTTTACTCAAGGGCTAACGCTTTGTAGCCTGAAGCAGGCCGAATACTTCTGTGGTGATCCTGCCCGCGTTGAGATCCTGCTCCACCCGCTGATACAGGCCGGGAATGCCGGGCTTGAGATTCTGCTGATACCAACGGACGGCACTCGCATGGATCCAGCCCAGTTCCTCCAGCTGGGGAAGGAGCTTGGCCACGTATGCCAGGTGGTCTCTCTGCGAGAGAGATTCGAGTCTCTCCACCGGCCCGATGGTGTAGCCATGGGGCCAGTAGTCGTGGCCGAGATCTGCTAGAACATCAAACTCATATGGCATGTCGTGGCCGCCCTTCATGACCCGCGAGCCGCCATGAATACGACATTCGACCAAGCCCGGCGGGCTGGCGGCGCTGAGACTCAGTGTAACCGTTTCTCCGGGACTGCCGTTGGGAACGAAACTTTCTCGAATGGCAAAACGTATCCATGCGCCGTCTCTGAACTGCGGGATCCTGCTCGACATTCGGCCCACATGTATACCTGTTTGCTTTGTCGGTATAACCTGGCCTGAGAAACATTGAACCATGAAGGCTCCCAGGCGAACGCCGCTGGAAGGGAGGACTTCGACGAACCATGAAGGCTCCCAGGCGAACGCCGCTGGAAGGGAGGACTTCGACCCGATAGGTGTATTGGTAACCGTCGGATGCCTCAGAAACCCGCGCAGCCACAATGGCATCCGTTCCGTCCGGACGTTCGTAAATAACTCGCTTCTTCTTTCCATCAAACGTTATCCACTCGAACGCATAGCGGCCAGGGTTTTTCCCGAGAGGAATAAGGCGGAGTTGGGGGTCATACTCTCTTGAAATCCCGGTCCCCGGATCAGGGGGACCGTACGACTTCTCGTAATGCGCTGGAAGCTTGAAATCAATGGGTTTCTTTTGCAGCGGCAGCCGTTCCGCCAAGCCACCGGAAGCAAACAGCGCCACCGCCACCAGCAACCACAACCAATACCTCCCAATGTTCATAGTAACTTTTCTCCCGAGACTCAAAACGTCAGATGCCAATGGTTGGCACTCGCAACTTCATCGCGGACATTGCTGGCCCCGTTCTCCAGAAAGAGATCTTCAATCGCTTCTTTCCTGCCTTCGATTTGAAGGTTGGTGTTGTGGCTGCTCACGTCGCAGTGTCTTCCGGCACGATGAGCACCATGGTAGTTGTTTTCAATCGACCAATCGCCTCTCAGGTCGAACTTGCCGCCGTTCGTCAGGCTCTGGTCGTTGTAATTGAGCTTTTGCTCGGAGGTGATGCCATTGGGATAGAACTGATCCTTGTAGGCATTGGCAATGCTTACCAGGGCGCTGTTCGCCGTTTCAGTCCCCCAATGATTGGCGCCCTCCGGGTGGTGCGGCTGGTTGTCAAAGCCAATCAGCACATAGTTCGTACCGGAACCCAGCTCCTGTAAGCCAGGAACAAAGATCTGCGCGAATACCTCTTGGGTCTGAGAGAGCATCGTGGCTCGCACCTTGACCGTACCGCCAAAATAGGGAGCTGTGTAGCTGGTTTCAAACCGGCCGTTTCCGTCTGTAGTTCCGGTGGCGCTCCCAAACGCGCCCACCACGTTGGTGCTGGCGCTATCCGGATGGTAAGAACCGGTCTTGATGTGTCCCCCTGAGTTGGTGACCCGAACAGCCCCGAGTTGCACGGACTGGGACGCAACAGCCGGGGTCGTCTGCACTCGCGCCGTGGTCGTATTCGGGGTTCCGGTGGCTGTCGGCTGGAGGTTTGGATTAACCAGACTGACGGTGAAGTTGAAGGCCTTCGCCAGCTTGGAATCCGCAATGGTGTCGGTGAACGTAGTGCACACCCCGTTGATCACCTCATAGCGGGTGGCTTGCGCGGTGAAGGAGAGGGTTCCCGACCCGGACCCCGAGGCCCTGAGCGTGAACCCGTTCCAGGTGAAGGGAGAGGGAACGGTGAGTGAAGGAGAGGAGGCATTGAAGGGTCCCAACGGCCCGCCTGAACAGGTGTTGCGGTATTCACAGGCCACAAACGGAACGGCCGCACCGACGGGAAAGGCAACGCTTGTCGGCTCGATGGCTCCGTAGGGAAACTCCAGGCAGCAGCCGGCGCAATTGAACCCGAACCGGCCCCCCTCCACCGGGTTGACCTCGGTGCGCGCCAGCAGCCGCCGGCTGCCCCCTCGGGCCGACCAGCGGAAGAATCCGCTCTGGTAGGAGGGGTCGATTTCTCTTTCCAACAGGTCGGGCTGGGCCTTGCGGATCAGCTCGGCGAAGTCCAGACGATAGGAGGCCCCCGAAGCAATGGTGATTTCGGGCAGGGCATAGGCGCCGCCCTCAGCCCAGTCCAACTGAGCCACCACCTTGGCCGGTTTACTTCCCAGATTGAGCCAGGTGGTCGCCACCGCGCCCCGGCTCAGGTTGAGCAGGGGATAGGTCCCGTTGTGATGGGCCTGACTGTCCTGGAAGCAGGGAAGGCTCCGGACCTTGCTGCATACCGACTGAAAACCTTGCGCCCTGACACTTTATGGGCAATGGTGGTATCCAGCACCCTGTCCGCCAGCCTGGCAGAGGCTGAATAGTTCTCCGATTCGCCACTCAGTTCGGTCGCGCCGGCAGGAAGAACGGGCAGCAGCAGCGCACTCCACAGAGTGGCTACAGTGAGTGGGAATCTCAGCCTAAGTCGAGCCATTCGCGCCAACCCGAAAGGTTTCGCTCAATCCAGCTCCATCACTACCTCCCGTTCCTCGAAAGGCCCACCATCCACGGTGGTGAATATTACGGACTTGTCATCCTTGCTGAATCTGAGACTCTTCGCACCGACAACGGCTCGTTCGTAGGACTTTTGCCAATAGATTTCAATGGGTTGTTTATAGAAGTTTTCCTTTTCTAGCATGATGCGCGTGATTTCAGGAGCTGCCAGTCCCTTGGCAAGGTCGACCAGCAACAAGTAGGTGTTTTGTTGAAAGACTTCCAGAAGCGCCACCCGTGTCCCGCTGTGGCTCCAGGCGATGGGTGACTCGAAGTCTATCCATTCCTCCGGGCTCATGGCGGGAATGAAGTGCTTTCCCCGCTTCCGGTTTCTTTCCGGATAAATCACATAGCCTCGGGTGGTGGGGTCGGCCCTGTCCTCATCCCGGAAGGAGTTTTGCCGGGGGGTGGCCGAGAAGTCATAAATCAGCAAGACCGAGGTCCTGTACTGGCTCATCGCGTGGGGCGGATATCTGAAATCATAGGCAACCAGGGTTTTGTCGGGTGAAAAGGAGGCATCCCAACCGTAAATGGTGTCCAGCACGGAGGCGTTCTTGAGGTCGACGACGCTCAGAATATCCCCTCGGCTCCCTAGTTCCCCGTGAACGATCAGCCGCTGCTCCGCCTCCAGAGTGTACAATTCGGTGAGCTTGGCTGTCCGGGTCGGAGACCGATGAAAAACCTTTTCTCCGGAGACCTTGTCGGTGACAGTGATATTCAGCGCCCACCCCACATAATCCACTTCGTTCGGATCCGCTTCCATCCACTGGACGGAGACTGCATAGTTCTCCGATTCGCTCCTCAGGTGGTGGATTCTGTCAATGTAGGCGGCGCGTGTGGCATCGAGTTCAAACCGAATGTCGCCTCGGCTTCCGACTTTCCCATGAATGATGACCCGACCCTCCGTGTCGAGAAACCGAATCTCGGTGAGCTGGGTGGCCCTGGTCGGGACCCCAGTGGAAACCGTGCGTCCCGATACTTTGTTGACGATGGTGGTATTCAGCTTGCCATCCGCCAACCGGGTGCACGCTGAATATTTCTCCGATTCGCCACTCAGTTCAGTTGCGCCGGCAGGAAGAGCGGGCAGCAGCGCACTCCACAGAGTGGCTACAGCGAGTGGGAATCTCAGCCTGAGCAAAGACATTCTTGGTGGGGGCAACGACAGCGAGGGTTCACGATTCCAGGGTGCTTCCGGCAGATCGCGGCAACCCTCAAAGAGTCCGATGGGGGGCAGATCATTCCAGGAAAGCTATCGCTCAATCCATATGTGGAGGCTCCAAATAGGGTTTCGACAGTTTCGTGATTATCACTTCCCTGTTGGAGGCTTCCGGTGGGTTGATTCCTGCCGGAATTTCAAAATGGACATCCACTTTTATAATGGGACAAGTTCTCAGAATAAATCGGCCCTCATCAGACCTGAGGGAAAGGAACTCATCATCATCAGCACGCCCTGAGGGTTGTATTCGCTCTGCAAGACCAGTGAGCTGGATCCCTCCGTCTAACTCATATACCGTCAGAAGGTCTTCCAAGGGCCCCCCCCCACCTGAACCGACATCGCTTCCGTCATTCGGTCTGAGAGCCACTCGATGCAGACACGGTCTTCTTGGGTGGGCTTATACGTCCTCTGCCAGGAACCGGAGGAAGACTCGGTCACCAGCAACAAAACCACAAGGCACAGGCTTACTTTTCTCATCTCTCAGTCATTCCAGGCGAAGTGCTTGCTCAATCCACCATTGGATAATCCAAATAGATTTTTGACAGCTTCGTGATTTTGACGTCCTTTCTGGAAGCTTCAAGGGGGTTGATTCCTGCCGGTATTTCAAAATTGACATCCACATTTATATAGGGACAAGTTTTCAGAACAAAATAGCCCTCATGAAATCTGCGGGAAAGGAGTTCATCATCTGCACGCCCTGAGGGTTGTATTCGCTCCATAAGAGAAGTAGCCTGGATTCCTCCCGCTAGCTCATATACCTTCAGAAGGTCTTCCAAGGACATCCCCACCTGGATCGACATGGCTTCCCTCATTCGGTCTGAGAGCCACTCGATGCAGACACGGTCTTCCCGGGTGGGCTTGAAAGTACTCTGCCAGAAACCGGCGGAAGACCCGGTCACCAGCAACAAAACCACAAGGCACAGGCTTGCTTTTCTCATGTCTCAGTCCTTTCTCGCAGATAACACGGCATATTCTGTCTCTAACCTGCCGTCCATCCAGTGAGCAGCCTGAATCACAAATTCCGAGTGCCCGTCACTCCACTCTTGACCGCCCGGTATCTCCATACCCCGTTGACAAGTTCAACGATTCGCTGGATTGAAATCGGTCCGAGGAGGTTCTGAAAACCACTACTGCACCGATTGCATTTGTATCGGAAATACTGAGTGCCGGTAAAGCTTCCGGCCGTGCCGGCCTCAGCAGGAATGTAGTGCTGAGTGTCGTCGAATCCTCCCTCACTCCCAGAAACGTCCCCAAGAGTTGGATTACGCAAACCATCGGGCAATATAAACGGCGGATTCGGTGGCACATAGGGGGTGGTGCTGCCGGGATAGGTCACCCGTTCTCCAACTCTACTGTCGTCGAGGTGAGATTCGCTACCGCTGTCAGAGTCCCATTTATACTCAAATTTCAGCACTCCGCCCCCGTCATGGTACCCGCTCGTTTTTCTGAAGTTCTTTGGATGGGCGCAGACCCTGAAGCCAGCCGATAGAGCCAACTGGACCTCTCCGTTCAAGCGCGCGCGGATCCGGAGCTTGGTATCGGAGTAGTATCGGGTTTGTTTACCCCCTTTAACGGTAATCGTGCCGCTCGAAGTTCGGGTCTTATTGGAGGTGATTTCAGCTGTTCCGTTGTGAACGTCGCCGTTGGTTACGTCGAATCGAACGTTGTTCCCGGAAGTCAGCGTCGGAGTGATCGTCACCGAAACACTCCTGGATTTGCTTGGCGGAAGGCTGTCCGGCAACCCGCTGCCTCGGGCGACGTTACCAATGGTGGCCGTTACGGCTTGCGAACTCCCACTGGAGGCAACAGTGTCAGTGAACGTAGTGCACACCCCGTTGATCACCTCATAGCGGGTGGCTGAGGCGGTGAAGGAGAGGGTTCCCGACCCGGACCCCGAGGCCCTGAGCGTGAACCCGTTCCAGGTGAAGGGAGAGGGAACGGTGAGTGAAGGAGAGGAGGCATTGAAGGGTCCCAACGGCCCGCCTGAACAGGTGTTGCGGTATTCACAGGCCGCAAAGGATGCCGTTGAGCCGACGGGAAAGGCAACACTTGCCGGCTCGATGGCTCCGTAGGGAAGCTCCAGGCAGCAGCCGGCGCAATTGAACCCGAACCGGCCCCCCTCCACCGGGTTGACCTCGGTGCGCGCCAGCAGCCGCCGGCTGCCCCCTCGGGCCGACCAGCGGAAGAATCCGCTCTGGTAGGAGGGGTCGATTTCTCTTTCCAACAGGTCGGGCTGGGCCTTGCGGATCAGCTCGGCGAAGTCCAGACGATAGGAGGCCCCCGAAGCAATGGTGATTTCGGGCAGGGCATAGGCGCCGCCCTCAGCCCAGTCCAACTGAGCCACCACCTTGGCCGGTTTACTTCCCAGGTTGAGCCAGGTGGTCGCCACCGCGCCCCGGCTCAGGTTGAGCAGGGGATAGGTTCCGTTGTGATGGGCCTGACTGTCCTGGAAGCAGGGAAGACTCCAGACCTGGCCGGCGCGGCTGAGCCTGGTTCCGGAGACCAGCAGAGAAGCGGGGTCTCCCGGATGGTCGATCCGGAGGCGGACCTCTTTGGGAAGGGTCCCCTCCGCCTCTGCCAGCAAGGCATCCAGCCGGACCGTTTGCACCCTGCCGGCGGCAATGCTCTGCCTTTTCCGCGCCAGTCTTCTGCCCCGGGTCGCGTCGAAGGCCGACAGCGTGGCCCTCTGACTGACGGCGGTGGGATTGTAGAGGGTCAGCCAGGTTCTCCGCTGCCCGGTAGAGGGCGCTCGCAGGACGTGGTGTCGGGTGGAGTCCAGCCTGGCCGGGTCCACCACCGGCAAGGGGGCCAGAGCCAGCTTTCCCCCAATCCTGCCCTGAAGCAGCCCGGCGCCCACCAGATCCCCGGGCAACCCCTGATGCTCGATGACCAGAGAACCCTTTTGGATGTCGACCGGCACTCGGATGACCTGCCTGGCTTGAGGTCCCAGGCGACGAGTTCCCCTCTCCCCCGCTATCGTCACTGAATAATCCAGAGGGGTGCTGGCCGTATTCACCACCGCATAGGTGGGAACCATGCTGGCGCTGTCGCCCAGAGGCCGGGTGTCCCAGAAGGCCCTCAAGGTGGTGGACTGGTACTGGCTGGCGGTGCTGAAGGGAATCTCGGTGGCGTGGCCCCCTCTTTGAAGGACCGCCCAGGGCCGACACGGTGGAGGCTTCGCCCCGGTATTCGAGGCTCAGGCTGCCTTGAAGGAACTCCGGGGGGGCCGAGTCCAGGGCCCGGTTCAGCGACAACTCCAGGTGGGTTCGGGGCTCGACCACCTGGTCGAGCAGGGGGTAGGGGCGCCCCTGGGAATTATAGGCCGTCAGGTTGACCCGGATGGGATCGGCGAACATGCTCAAGCAGGACAATGGAGGTCCGATCGCCGGAGCCGATCGCATAGGTCGGCATGAACTGAACCACCCGGTCGAAGCGGCTCCGATGGGCGGCGCGATGAGTCTCCAGGGCCGCCCGGGCCTTGACCTGGCCCGGGTTGACCGTCTCCTCGGTCGTTGCCGAATCTTCTCCCAGGGCGATGACTGAAGGAGGGGGACCGATCAGAATGAAGCCGGCCAACGCCACTCCCGCCAGAGAAAAGAGAATCAGAGAAGAGCGCCTGGTCATCATGGGACGCTGCCCCCTTTTTCGAAATTTGATGGGAGAAAAACCGGCAGCGCACGGAATCTCTGGCTGTAAGAGAAAATCAATTCCCAATGAGAGACCTCTGCATAACTTAGCCTGGTCAAAACCAAATGCTTTATGTAGTAGGGTTCTGGTGGCTTTCACACTACACATAGTGTTCGATGATCTGATCCTTGAGTTGTGCCGAGGTCTCTTGATATCAAACCAATCTAAATAAATCTTTAGATAAACCGAAAACCTGGTCACGGTAGCATAAAGGCCGAAGGGATTCAACGCCAAAGATATCCTGGGCGTTGTCAAGTTGCTTGACCCGACTGGATTGTTCCGCTCCCAATCGGCCAGCGGTGCTTACTTCCGTTGGGGTGTGGAACACCTGCATTCCAAGGATACTCTGAATAACCCCACGGGTTGTAGCAGGGTAACATAAGGATTGGCCACGCTCGTTGCTTGCCGACCCCCGGGATTGGGCGGTTTTTAGACTCCTCAAGCCTGATTTTCCTCCGTTCAGACGCACTTACCCGGCATAAGCCCTATCAGGAACGCCGTAAAGGCCCAGAAACGCAGAGGTCTCATAGGGACATCAACCGAGATGAGGGGGAGAGACGAGTCATGAACCAGCCGACCTTTGCAGACCTGGAATACGGGGGTATAGAGCGGAGCAGCAGTGCCTCACAAGGGGCACTCTCTCATTACCATGAGCTCTTTGAGCCTTTGTCAGCATGATGTTGCTGAGGACGTGCAGTTCCCGGCAGGGAGTAGATTTTCTGGTCTCCAGGAGATTCTATAAAAGAAAGAGACCTCTGCATCACTACCGGCAAGATGTTATGACAGATAATGCAAAAATCATTCACCACCCAACCTGAGATGTTTGTCTGTGCTGCGGAACTGGATCATCTGACCCTGCACGCGCTCGAGGATGCCGAGGCGTTGCTGGAGTGGTCGGAGATCGAGGGTCTGCTGTCTTCGATAGAGGCCCGCTGGGACGGGGTGCCCCGGCTATCCGCTGCTGACCCTGTTTCGGGGTCTGTTGCTGGGAATCTGGTATCGTTTGTCGGATGGGCAACTGTCACACTGTCTGTACCGGGATTTACTGTACCGGGATTTACTGTTTCGCCAATTCCGCCCTCTTGAGTTGGGTGGCGGGGTTCCGGAGTCCACGACGCTGGGGCGGTTCCGCACCCGGCTGGTGGAGCAGGGTCTGGGGGAGCGGCTTTGGGGAGAGGTGAACCGCCAACTGGAAGCCCGGAGGATCATCATGACCGAAGGACGGATCAACATCATTGATGCCACGCCGGTGGAGGCGGCTCAATCGGGTTCGGGCAGGGGCAAGGATGGAATGCCCACTCGTGATGGCGATGGGGGCTGGCGCGTGAAGAAAGACAGTCGGGGGAAGATCAAAGCCACCTACGGCTATTCGGTCCATACGGGGGTGGACGAGGACGGGTTCATCCACCGCCAGAGCGTCACGCCGGGGAATGTTCATGACAGCCAGGAGTGTGAGAGGCTGCTGTTGGGCGATGAGGCGGCGCTCTATGCCGATAGCGCATACAGTTCTCGGCAAACCCGCCACCGGTTGAAACGGTTTGGGATTGGGGATCAGGTGCAGCGCCAAGGCTATCGAAACCACCCCCTCAGTGAGAAACAGAAGCGGCGTAAGGCCGAGATTGCCATTATCCGGGCAGGCGTAGAAGGTTGCTTTGCCACTGATAAACGCTGTTATGGCTTGGCCCGGACCCGCTTGCTGGGTTTGGCGAAGAACAGGACCTTCTACGGCTTGGCGGCCATCGCCCACAATATGGGCAAGGGCGCCAGGTTTCCGAGTCTTTACGGCGTTCCCGATAGGGCTTAGGCAGGATAAGTGCGTCTGACCGGAGGAAAATCAGGCCTGAGGAGTCTGAAAACCGCCCCATCCCAAGGGTCGGCAAGCAACGAGCGTGGCCAATCCTTGCCAAAAGCCGCCAAAAACCCGCCTCTCACGGTCAAGGCCTTCAAATCAGGATGTTATGCAGAGGTCTCAATGAACAATTTCACAAGGAAATGCCGACTGTCAAGAAAGTTCGTGCTTCCGGATCCTTATCCGGTGGTTGGCCTGATTTTCCGGGCAGATGGCATTCAGGGAGTGAGCGTTTGCCATGGAGGAAGAATCCCCGTAAAGTTGTTCTGTCGCCAGCCCGAATTTCGTGATAAAGAAGAAGGGTAGGGTATCTGAAGGATGGCCGCCTGGGACCCGGTCCGTGAAAAGCTGGCAAAAGTTCAGAAGTACGCTGTGGCGTCCCGCTTCGTGACGGCCAGTGGAGCTCCCCTTGCCCATTGGCAAACACCATTCAGCAATACAGGAGGATAAAGACCGATGAAATTTCCGCTCTGCCGAGTTTTCCTCTCTTTCGACAACCGCCGCAACTGGCTCAAGGCGACGAGCCTGGCCCTGGTGGGCGCTGTTCTTCCCCAGCGAATCCTGGCCGCTGGAAAAGCCGGGAAGCAGTCGGTTCAACTACATATTTACATCGAAACCAAGCCGGGAATGGACAAGAAGCTGGAGAAACTCTATCGGGAAGCCTACGTGCCCGCCATCCAGGTCCAGAAGGGATTTCTCTGGACCCGCCTCTTGCGCCACTATGAGTCTTCGACCCGGTACGAAATTGATATTTCATTCGGCACTGAAGCCCAAAGGGCTGCCTGGGCAGTGTCCCAAGAGCACCAGGAAGCCTGGCCGAAGATCGAGGCGGTGTCCTCCAAGATCACCTGGCAAGGTTTCGATGTGTTAGCTTAAGCGCCTGTGGGGTTACGGCCGGTTTCTTATCGAGGGGCTGGTTGACGGCATCCTGTTCAGGATTGGACGAGAGTCTCCTTCATGAAGTACCGCCGCCGGATTTGGCCCAGGGTACCAGACTGGCGCCCTGGGCTGGCGGGTTTCATTTCGCAGCCAGTTGTGCTTGAATACCGGCATGGCTCAGATCAAACGCACTCCCGAACAACACGAAGTGGTGGTGATCGGTTCCGGCGCCGGCGGTGGAACGGTTGCCCACGTGCTGACCCGCCTGGGGATTCGAGTGACCCTTTTGGAGGCCGGTCCGCTCCTGGACCCCTTGGCCGACTTCAAGGAGCACGTCTGGCCCCATGAGGTGGATCATCGCGGGGCGGAGCCGGGGGGAGGCCTCTACTTTGGCCGCGGCGCAGCCTTTGGTCATTTCAATGCCAGTGCGGTCAGAGGCGGATGGACCCTGGATGGAGAGCCCTACACCGTGGCCAGGGGGAGTGACTTCCTGTGGTTTCGCTCCCGCATTCTGGGGGGGCGGACCAACCACTACGGACGGATCTCGCTGCGGTTCTCCGATTATGATTTCCAGCCCTACGACCGAGACGGTCTTGGAACCAACTGGCCCATCTCTTATGAGGACCTCTCCCCGTACTACGACAAGGCCGAAGCCTTCATCGGTGTGACGGGGACCCGAGAGGGTATTCGCAGCGCTCCTGACGGGGTTTTTCAGGCGCCCCCGCCGCTGAAAGCGCATGAATGGGTCATCAAAAAGGCCAGCCAGAAGCTGGGGATTCCCTGCATCGCCATGAGGCGGGCCGTGATCACTCGCCCGTTGAACGGCCGGCCGGCTTGCCACTACTGCGGTCAGTGCAGCCGCGGCTGCCTGACGGCCTCCAACTATTCCTCGAGTCAAGTCCAGATCTTTCCGGCGTTGGAGACGGGAAAGCTCAAGATCATCCACTCGGCCATGGCCCGGGAGATTCTGACCGATGGGCAAGGCAGGGCGAATGGCGTCGTCTATATCGACAAGCAGAGCCGGACGGAAAAGCGCTTGGCTTGCCGAGTGGTGGTGCTGGCGGCCAGCGCCTGTGAGTCGGCCCGTCTGCTCTTGAATTCCAGGTCGAGCCGCTTTCCCAACGGATTGGCCAACGGCTCCGGCGCGGTGGGACGTTTCCTCATGGACACGGTCGGTCTGGGTTTGACGGGGTACGTTCCCTGTCTGGAAGGCTTGCCCCGATACAATACCGATGGGATGAGCGGGGCGCACCTCTACATGCCCTGGTGGCAGTGGGCGGATCATGATCGCCTGGACTTCCCGCGGGGGTATCACATCGAAATCGGGGGCGGCTACGACATGCCCCAGGTGGGGGCGTTTCACGGCTCGGCTCAGCGGCACGGTTACGGAAAAAAACTCAAACAGCAGGTGCGAAGGGAGTATGGGGCCTTCGTCCGTTTCGCCGGTCGGGGTGAGATGATTCCCAACCATTTGAGTTATTGTGAGGTGGATCCGGAAGTCGTCGATCGCTGGGGTATTCCGGTGCTGCGCTTCCATTTCAAATGGTCCGACTATGAATGGAGACAGGCCAGGCACATGGAAAAAACCTTTGCGGCCCTTATTGAGTCCATGGGCGGCAAGGTGATGGGATTGACCAGTCACTTCGATCGTCACGGTATTTCGGTCCCGGGAACCATCATTCACGAAGTGGGGACGGTTCGGATGGGGTCGAATCCGAAGAACTCCGTTCTCAACGGCTTTTGCCAAGCTCATGAAGTGAAAAACCTCCTGGTCTGTGACGGCGGCGCCTTCGTGAGCAACCCGGACAAGAACCCCACCTTGACCATCAACGCCCTGGCCTGGAGAGCCTCCGAGTATCTGGTCGAGGAGATGAGAAAAGGAAATGTCTAGTCACCCGCCGGAAGCGGAGACCCGGCAGCGCTTGACCCGGCGTCAGGCGCTGGAAAGGATTGCCCTGGCCCTGACGGCGACCGGTGTCGTTCCCTTTGAGCTGGCTTGGGGAGAGCACGTTCATCACGCCACCCAGGAAGAGAAGTCGAAGACTGGCCGCTACGAGCCCAAGTGGTTCAAGCCCCATGAATACAAGACAATCCAGCGGCTGACCGAGCTGATCATTCCCGCCGACGAGCGCTCGGGGAGCGCCGTCGATGCCGGGGCTCCCGAGTTCATCGACTTGCTGTGCAGTCAGAACCCGGAGTTGGCTGACATCTATACGGGGGGACTGCTCTGGCTGGATGCGCAGGTGCGGCAGTTGCATGGCGCCGCTTTCATCGAGGCTACGGAGGATCAGCAGACGGCTTTGCTCGACCGGTTGGTTGAGGCCGGGGATCCCCAAAAGATCGAGGCGGCGCGGGCAACCCGCTACGGTGCTTCGGAACAGTACCAGGGGTTTAGCGCCTACCGCGTCCACCCCGCCTCGGATCTGGCTCCGGGAGTGCGTTTCTTCGATTGGTTACGCAAAATGACCGTGGATGCTTTCTACACCAGCCCGGTCGGCATCCAGGATGTCGGCTATCAGGGGAATCGAGCCGTCGGTCACTACGAAGTGCCGGAGCCCATCATCGAGGAAGTCCTCAAGAGAAGCCCGTTTGGAGGATTCTGAGCCAGGGCCTTTTTCCAGCCGGACGCCCGATTGTTTTTCCCCATCTCCCGGACAATTGGCTCGGCCTGTGGAAGCTGTCAAGCGGCTCTTCACCGCCGGGCGAGTCACCGTTTGGTTGGCGACTTTCTCCTGGTTGTGAATGGCCAGGAGCCCCGGCGCGCGGGGAATCCCTCGGTGCCGGATCATCCCAACTTCCCGGGGCTGACCGGGAAGGCTTGATCTGCGATACAACCATGAGGTAACGATGACTGCAACCCACTCGCCAGCCGGAGACGTTCGGCATTTGATGTTGGATCTGCAGCAAATGAAAGTGTTTTCAGCCGATCCCTTGATTATCCGGGAAGCCCAAGGGGTTTATCTGACGGATGTGAACGGCAAGCGCTATATTGACGGGGTCTCCGGCATCTACGTGGTCAACATCGGCCATGGAAACGAGCAGGTGATCGAAGCGATCCGCAAGCAGCAGGAGCGCGTGAGTTTCGTGGCCCCGCTGCATGCCGTTTCGGACACCACCATTCGATTCGCCAAGAAGCTGACCGAAATCACGCCTGAGGGTCTGAACACCATCAAGCTGGTCAGTGGGGGATCGGAGGCCACCGAGTCGGCGATGAAGTTTGCCCGCCAGTACCACCGCCAGAGCGGCAATCCGGCGAAATACAAAGTGATCGCCAACTATTTGGGTTATCACGGAGGGACCATGGGAGCTATGTCCGCCTCGGGACTGGGCGGGCCTCGAAAAGCGGTATTCGGACCTTTCATGACCGGCTTCGGGCAGATTCCGCCGCCCTCGTGTTTCCGCTGTCCCTACGATCTCACCTATCCCTCCTGCAACATTCTGTGCGCCAGCATGTTGGAATATACGGTGCAGCATGAAGGTCCCGAGTCGGTGGCGGCCTTCATCGTGGAGCCTATGAGCAATACCGGCGGCATTCTGGTTCCCCCCACGGAGTACTTTCAGCAGATTCGCGAGATTTGCACCCGGCACAACATTCTGATGATCTATGACGAGATCATCACCGGCATGGGACGGACCGGGAACTGGTTTGCGGCTCAAACCTTTGGGGTGGCTCCGGATATTCTCTGCATCGGTAAGGGACTGGCAAGCGGGTACGCGCCCCTGGCCGGCATGATCGTCAAGGACGAGCTGCACTATTCCGCTTTCTGGGGCGAAGAGAGTCAGAATATCAGTTTCGCTCACGGGCATACTTTTGGCGGCAACCCCATCGCCGCGGCTGCGGGTCTGGCGGTCATTGAAGTGATGGAGCAAGAACAGCTCATTCCCAGGGGAGAGCGGGTCGGTCACCACATTCGAAAAAGACTCCGTCAAGAGATGGAAGCTCTGGGTATTATGGGAGAGGTACGCGGCAAAGGGGCGCTCAGTTGCGTGGAATTTGTCGAAAATATGGAAACCCGCAAACCGTTTGCGACCGAACGGAGGTTCGGCAAGAGGGTAGAGAAGCGACTGCTCAAGCACGGGCTGATTCTGCGCTGTGATCCGCATTGGATCGGATTCGCTCCGCCGCTCATCATGACCTTGGATCAAGCCGATGAGATGATCGACGTTTTCGTGAAGGCGGTCGACGAAGAGTTGAGAGAGGAGAACTGAGAACCGGCCCCTTTGGCTCGGTGAACCGCACGCTCGCCGAATGCCGTGGCTGAGGGGCCTGGAAGCGGCACACGGAATGGAAAAGGCAGAAGTCGTTATTATTGGAGGAGGCATTGTGGGTCTGGCCACTGCCTACAACCTGACGCAGCGATTTCCAGGGAAAAAGGTGCTGATCCTGGAAAAGGAAGCGGAGGTGGCCAGGCACCAGACCGGTCGAAACTCGGGTGTCCTTCATTCCGGTGTCTATTACCAGCCAGGCTCACTCAAGGCGCAGAACTGCCTGGAGGGTAAGCGCCTCATGCAAGAGTTCTGCGACCGACAGGGAATTCCCTACGCCCTTTGCGGGAAGGTGATCGTGGCCGTCGATGAATCGGAACGCTCCCGCTTGAAGGCCATCTATCAGCGGGGGCGGGCCAACGGCGTGCGCTGCACCATGGTCCGGCCTGAGCGACTCAAGGAACTGGAACCCGCTGTTCGGGGAATAGAGGCCATTCACGTTCCCGAGGCGGGCATCGTTGACTACAAGCAGGTTTCTCAAGGCTTGGTCCGGTGTGTGGTGGACGCAGGGGGGCAGGTGGTCACGAACAGCCGAGTGAACGCCCTACGGCCGAACGGTGCCGGGGTGACCGTCGAAAGCCAAGGGGGTGGAACTTTTCAGGCGGACTATGTTGTGAATTGCGCCGGGCTCCATTCCGACCGTGTGTCGAGGCTCAGCGGCACTCGGCCCGAGGCGAAGATTGTGCCTTTTCGTGGAGAATATTATGAGTTGAAACCGGGGGCTCATCGCCTTTGCCAGGGCCTCATTTATCCTGTGCCGGATCCCAGTTTTCCTTTCCTGGGAGTCCACTTCACCCGCATGATCGGTGGCGGCGTGGAATGCGGTCCCAATGCCGTCCTGGCCCTTTCACGGGAAGGTTATCGTAAGACGGATGTGAACTTCCGTGATCTTTTCGAGTCGGTGACCTATCCTGGATTTCTCAGGCTGACCCGAAAATACTGGCGCGTGGGACTGGAGGAAATGTGGCGTTCCCTCAGCAAGAAGGCGTTTGTGAAGGCTCTCCGTCGGCTGGTGCCCGACATCGCTGCCTCCGATCTGGAGCCGGCGCCGTCAGGGATACGCGCTCAAGCGCTGAGTCGCGCGGGCAGCCTGGTGTATGATTTTGAAATCCAGGAGACGCCTCGAGTGCTGAATGTGTGCAACGCTCCTTCCCCGGCGGCTACCGCCTCGCTGAACGTCGGGCGACTCATCGTAGACCGGTTGGCCAAACGTTTTGATTGAGAGGGCTGTCGTCGGGTGGATCATCCATGCGGAGACCTTTGACGGGCTGCCTTGAAAACGATCGGATGTCAACTCGACTGGAAATGGAAACCGGACGAACTTGAGCGTCGTCCGGTCTGGCAAAGAGCCTGAGGCGGGATGGATCGTTCGGCTTTCCTCAAAAAATCTTTGAGAAAATTCGCTTGAAGCGGTTGGTCTTCTTTGGCGGCGGTTGCGCCGGCTGATTGGCCAAGGCCTCGGACGCACCGGATTCGTTGCTCAACTGGCGTTGTTCGAAAAGCCATTCGTGAGCGGCGTTGCCGCAAAGCTGAGTCGGTTCGGTGCCGGCGATATAGTGTTCGTGGATGACGCTCTGGCAATCCGGCGAAGCCCGCAACCCCGTATCTTCGTCGATGTGGACTCCAACCATACCCTCCTCCGGCGGTTCGAATTCCTCCTCAGCCAGCCAAGGTTGAAGTTCCGTGGCCTGCTTCATGAACTCTGTCCAGATGGGTAGGGCGGAACGGGCGCCTTCCAGATTCAGCTCGCGATTATCGTCATAACCCACCCAGACGATGCAGAGCAATCCGCTGGTATAACCGGCGAACCATCCGTCGTGGGAGGTTCCTGTCTTTCCGGCTGCCGGGAGACGAAAGCCCATGGATCGGACTCGGACTCCGGTACCCCGATTGATCACCCCTTCCATCAGATTCGTCATGAGATAGGCCACCCTCGGATCAAGGACGTCCATAAAGGAAATCTCTGAGCTGTAGATGACCTTGCCATCGCCGTTGGCGACATCGCGGATGATGCTCGGCTCCAGCCGAATGCCTTGATTGGCAAAAATTGTAAAGGCCCCCGCCATCTCGAGGGGAGTGACTTCATAGGACCCTAAAGCAGCCGCCGGGGTTGCCAGGATCCGGTGGTTCATGCCTGCGGATTTGGCCAGATTGACGACTTTCTGCCAGCCGATCATTTCGGCGAACTTGACCGTAGCGACATTGAGAGACTTGGTGAGAGCGCGCCGCAGGGTGACCGGGCCATAGAACTTTTGACCGTAATTGTTGGGCTCGTAAGGCTCTTCGTTGAAGTTGAACACCGTCTTGACATCTTCGACAATCGTCGAAGCAGTGATGATGGGTTTGGTTTGTTCCAAGGCCGAGTTGACGGCGGCAGCGAAGACGAAGGGCTTGAAGATTGAGCCCGGCTGCCGCTTGGCATAAGTCACCCGGTTAAGCTGGCTCTGTCCATAGTCTCGACCACCCACCATGGCTCGGATTTCTCCGGTGCGGGAATCCAGAGCGATCAGGCAGACCTGAACGCGGTCTTGGGGAGCAACCTTGAGAACCTCGGGGGGCTTGCCCTTTTTGCCTTTCGCCCTGCGGTGCTTGCGCTTGGCCAAGACTTGATCGACCCGCTCGGCGCCGGCCCGGACGACTCGATAGGCAATGGCTTGCAAATCGGCATCCAGTGTGGTGTAGACCTTATAGCGTTGGGTGAGCAACTCTTTCTCCGAGTAGTTCTTCAAGAGCCGCTCCTTCAACATGTCCACGAAGTAAGGCGCATCGTTGAGGTCCACGCTATGGGGCACCACTTCCAAGGGAGCTTCCACTGCTGAACGATATTGTTCCGGCGTGATGCTGCCGGTTTCCAACATTGCCATCAAAACCACGTTTCTTCGGCGCAAGGCTCTTTCCGGGCGTCGGGTCGGGCTGTAGCGGTTGGGGGACTGAATCAGCCCCGCGAGTAAGGCGGCTTCCGGGAGGGTGAGGTCCTTGATCTCCTTGTTGAAGTAGGCCGTGGCGGCTTCCCCGAACCCGTTGATACTGAAAGACCCCCTCTGTCCCAGATAGATGTCGTTGGAATAAAGAGTGAAAATTTCCTCCTTGGACAGGCGTGTCTCCAGGATGGCCGACATGTAAATTTCTTTGGCCTTTCGAATGATTCGTCGTTCCCGAGTCAACCAGAAACTTGAGGATCGAACAAGCTGTTGGGTGATGGTGCTCGCTCCCCGTTCAAAGCCTCCCAAGGCCACCCCGATCAAAGCAATCGGGTCGAAGCCGTGGTGTGAGAAGAACCGTCGGTCTTCGATGGCCAGTACCGCATCCCTCAGAACCGGAGGGATTTCCGAATACTCAATCAGCCGGCGCTTCTCGCGGGTCTTGTCGAACAAGTGGGTGATGAGTCGGGGCTCGAGGTCGTAGAAGTCGAGCAAGCTCTTGTCGGAGAGCGACATGATGCGTTGGATTTTTTCCTCATCGAACTCGATCCTGACCGGTGTCGAGCTTCCCGGATAGGCATGGTCGCCGGGGAAGATTTCCAACCCCTGTTTGGAATCAGCGTAGCGGCCTGGGGAATGATTCTCATGCTCGTGTCGGGTGTAGCCCACCGTGTCTAGGTAATCCTTGATGTGGGAGGGGCGGAGCGCTTGACCGGGATAAACCTCGAAAGGGGCGGCATAGACCTTGGCTGTGTTCAGGAAAACCTCACCGGAAATTTTGCGATCGATCTGGAGGGAAAATCTATGATAAGTGTCGATCAGGAAAAAACTGATCGAAGCAAGGGCAAAGATTCCCAAGGCCAGCAGAATCTTGGACCCAGTGGAATGAAACCAGGGCCAGTGCCACCACTTCGGCTTTTTCCGTGGCTTGGCCTTTTTGGAGGAGGTCATCTTCAGTATTAACCGAGTGCCGTGAACACGCTACGGCTCAGGGGCCGTTTCAGAAAAAGCCGCTTGTAGCATGGGACGAAGGGGCTCCTTGGTCTTCGCCATCGCTTCACGAGACTGTGCCCTTCCGGCGGGAGGCGTTTGGAGTATCAAAACCACCCCGGCAAGGCTTCGGACCGGAGAGCTTGTTCGATGGGTGCGTGCTTCTCTTGCGCCTGCTTTCGCTTCAACTCCTCGATTTTGGATATCAATGTCGGTTACTCGTGGAGGCAGGCCTAGACCCAGGTTGTCTCCAGCCGCCAAAGATTCTCCTTTCGCGGGAGCGCGGCGATGGACAAGTTGAAAGCGCTCGGCTCGGAGCGGCGTGATCCAGACGGCGTAGCGCTTATCAATGAGGGCCGGTTGCTTCTGCCAATAGGCTCGGTCCTTGACTTTCGGTTCCTGTCGGTTTCCCCCGGCGCCTGCAGCGGCAGCAGACCCGAAGATCACCAAAAGGGTTGCTATTAGACGCAGAGTTCTCATAATTTCATTGTCGCCGCCGGCCCGCGCTCATCAGCGCAAGAATTATAGCAAGATTTCTCCGAATGCTGCTCTTGATTGCCTCGCAGCAATGAACTTTTGACTCAAGAAGAAGGCTCGACCACCGACGGGCCGACTCGAAAAGTTTCGCAGGTTCTGCGATACAATGGCATCTGGGAACACGGTCTCTCATAGTCTGAGCGGTGCAGAAGATCTGCCTGCTCAAACCGCCGCGCTTCCCGCAGTGAAGTCCCCGTTGGAACAAAACCGACGTCTGGAGTTCGGGGGCTTCCAGGTGAAATTAAAGGGAGGTTCTTGGGATGGAGGAAACTCCCCGATCTCTTCGCTGTGTCGATATTGATGGTGTCAGCCTTTACTTGGCGCATCCGGATGAGCTTCCCATCCGATGGGTAGGCCAGGAGGATCTCATGCGTCAACTCATGGCTGCCTGGATGATTGTCAACAACCAGGATGTGCCGATGAGTCCCAGGCTTCTGGGAAAGCCGGGAGTGGGGAAGACCACCTTGGCCTACGCCGTCGGTAAGCGTATGGGGAGAGAAGTCTATATTTTGCAAGCCACTCTGGACACGCGCCCGGAAGACCTGTTGGTGACTCCGGTGATCGAGTCGGGAGGAAAACTGCGTTATGTGGCCTCCTCGCTGGTTACCGCGATGGTTCGCGGTGGGGTTGTGATCCTGGACGAGGGCAACCGCATGAGTGAAAAAAGTTGGGCCAGCCTGGCTCCACTGCTCGACAATCGGCGATACGTGGAATCTATCGTGGCCGGAGTCAAGATCAAGGCTCACCCCAACTTTCGTCTGGTGGCCACGATGAACGATGATGCTTCCACCTTCGAGCTGCCGGAGTATATCCACTCTCGGCTCCAGCCTCAGATCCTCCTGGATTTTCCGGAGCGTGAGGAGGAGCTCCAGATTCTTCGTGAGAACTTGCCGTTCGCGGATCAGGAAGTCCTGGACTACGTCACCGATTTTCTACAGTCTGCCCACGATGCTGACGAACGGTATACGGTTCGGGATGGGATCAACATCGCCCGCTTCACGATGAAGCTGATGGAAATGTCCCATTCCAGGAGCATGACTCAAACCTTGGAGACAGCCATCTTGCTGACGCTTGGCCAGGAGGCCCTCCGCTATGGACGGCGCTGATCATCCGGGTGGCTGGAGACGGGGGCGCTATCGCTTTCTGCCCGTGGTCCCGGGTCGAATGGAGTTCGCTGAGGAAGTTCGGCGCGTCATTCTGGCCAATCGTCCCAAGAGGGTCGCTGTCGAGCTTCCTGCCACTCTGGAGGAAGCGGTTTTCCGGGCGGTCGGGCGGCTGCCGGAAGTTTCCGTGATCATTTACCCGGATAGTGACGGGCAGGGAGCCGTCTATGTCCCGGTTGAGATCACGGATCCCTTCATGGAGGCGGTTCGCAGCGCTCGGGAGGTTGGAGCTTCGATCCACTTGGTCGACCCGGATCTTGATGAGCGGCCCCATCCCGTCGATGCCTATCCTGACGCCTACGCCGCGCGCCGAATCGGATACGTGAGGTACGTGGAGAGCTATCTCTCATGTCCACAGCCCTCTAGTCACCAGCTCCGCCGCCATGCTCAGGGCATCGCCTGGAAACTGCAATCCCTCCAGGGCCGGACACCGGTGTGGGTCGTGGTCTCTCTCAATCTGCTTCCGCTCGTCTTGCAGGCCATGGAGAAAACCCAGGCCGAGCCGCTGGCCCTCCCCCGACGCGGTGGAGTCCGGGTTCTCAACCTTCACCCCGAGTGTCTGGCCGAGGTTTTGGTGGAGCCGCCCTTTATCCAAGCGGTTTATGAACGCTGCCGCCAACCTTTCAAGGCGACCGGAGTCGAGACAGAAAAAACGGAGTCGGGGATGGCCCTGCAGAATGGACCCTTCAGAGTCATTGCCCCTTCCGCCGAGGACCCACGAGAAGTGTTGGAAACCATTGTGCGACGCACTGCCCGACACGTCTCCTGGCGAGCGGTGAAATCTCCCCAGGATGCTTCTGCCGAAGATGTGGCCACCGGGGGCTTTCGGACGATTGACCGCCAGCGGCTGATCTTTCGGCTTTTTGCCGAGTCCGAACGGCGCTACAAGGCCACCACGGGAGAAACTCTGTCTCATTGGCAACGTCGCTTGTTTGCGCGTTACGCTCGAAATCTCGCATTCTTGAGCCACCAGATGGTCGCGGGGCTCTTTGACCTCACGGTTGCGGCTCGCTCGGTGGTGGATGACAACTTCGCTTGGGACCTGTGGGAAATGGCCGGCAGCAGCCCGCACCAGAAAATCAACTCCGATGTCATGACCGTCAAGATTTCGGGAGAAGATCTCTACGTCAACATGAGGCGAATTCACCTGCGGCGCCGTCTGCCTCGACGCAAAGCCCGGGTGCGCCCTTACGGGTTGAGGGGCCGCAAGAAAGAGAAGATACCGGGAGAATGGGCGCGCCAATTCGATGGCGCCGGCATTTGTTCCTATCCCCCTGAGGACATTGTGTTGGAAGATTATGGTTCGTTCCTCAAAAAGAAGGGCAAGAGCGTTTTGTCCGCGGAGAGGTCTCGCGTGGAGGTCTTCTCAACGTCCTTGCTGGATGGAATCGATGTCCGGGAGACTCTGCGCAACTGGCACCAAGGCCGGTTGTACGTGCGAGAGTTTCGGCGTGTGTCCGGTGAAGTGGGTGCGGTGGTGGTCGTCTTCAGCGAGGACCCGGAGAACCGCTATCACTGGTGCACGACTTGGCTCGGCGAGCATGAACAAGAATCGGATATGGCGTTTTATTCCACCAATCCCTATGATCGGATCGTCGGCCCTGGGATCGCCCGTGCAGAGTATGGTGGGTTCTTGCTCTCTTACCCGCCGCGCCGCATGGTGGACGTCTGGCGCGACCCGGACTACCGGGTGGCGGAATCGAAGTCGGAGACCCTGTTGCTGGCCGGTCTGGATTACACCCTGGAGAGATTCGTGGTCTACGTGGCGGCCCGTCCGCCCCGATCCATCTTTCGTACCATCGCCGCCAGGATGGGCCGCAAGATCATTTACCTGCCGATCGGACAACTATCGCCGGTCAGCCTCAAGAAGATTCGCGTCGTGCACGTTCTGGACGGGCACGACCAAAGGGAAGTGGCGAAAGATTACATCTGGTAGCGGCACTCGGATCAGGCGGGACGGCAGCGTCTCCTCGATTCCTGTTCCCTGAAGGCAGGAAACTCGGACCCATGGCCGCTGCTGTCATGTCCAGGTTCCAATGGCAGCCCCCCAACCCAGTGACCCAGTGACTTCTTCCATCCCAGGCGAGGCGCTCTTTGTTTATGGCACTCTGCGAAAGCAATGGGAACATCCCCTCAGCCGGATGCTGCGGCGAGAGAGTCGATTCCTGGGAGAAGCCGCTTTCCCGGGTAGACTCTATGATCTCGGGGAGTATCCGGGAGCCGTTCGCTCCTCTGTGGCGACGGAGTGGGTAAAGGGAGACCTGTTTCTTTTGTCGAACCCTGCTGAAAGCTTCGGGGTTTTGGACGAGTACGAGGGGGTTGCCGCCCCGGTCGGTGGTGTGGCTTTGTTTCGCCGCGAGCGTTGTTCGGCGCTTCTCGGTCCTGGAAGAATGGTGGAAAGCTGGGTTTACCTCTTCAATCGCCCCACGGATGGCTTTCGACGGATTGATTCGGGAGATTTTCTGGAAGATTGGCGACTCAGGGGCAAGGGACGAGCGGTCGTAGATCGCGCGCCCTGGGGGCGCGACACGCGCCCTTGGGTCCATTACCGATCGGCTTTCCTGATCTACCTGGCCCCATCAATCCAATCAACCACTGGCGAGTGCTGAGAATCGGCGAATTGAGTGGGTTTATGAATTCCGGAACCCAACAGTCGGAGTTTTCCTTTAGCAGCGGTGCTCCGGTTGCCGTCACCGGTCGGAGATGGGCCACCCGCTCCGAGGTGCTGGCCCGAAATGGCATGGCGGCCACCAGCCAGCCTTTGGCCACTCAGGTGGCCGTCGATATGCTCCAAAAGGGCGGAACCGCTGTTGACGCGGCGATTGCCGCCAATGCTCTGCTGGGGCTGGTGGAGCCGGTTTCCAATGGCATTGGAGGGGATCTGTTCGCCATGGTCTGGGATGCAAACCGCAGGACCTTGCATGGACTGAACGCCAGCGGACGGTCGCCCTATGCCCTCGGGCTGGATGAGTTGAAGAGCCGAGGTCTGAGTAAGCTGCCGTCACGCGGGCCGCTCTCCGTCTCCGTTCCCGGATGTGTGGATGGTTGGTATGCGCTCCACCGGCGCTTCGGAAAGCTACCCATGCAGGAACTGATCTCTCCTGCAGTGGAATACGCCAGACAAGGGTTTCCGGTCTCGGAAGTCATCGCCGGGAGCTGGGAGGGCAGTGTAGCGATTCACAAGAAATGGCCTGGTTTCATCGAGACCTTCACCCTGAATGGTCGAGCTCCTCGCGAGGGAGAGATATTCAAGAACCCTCATCTGGCGGCAACCCTGGAAAAGATTGCCCGGTTCGGCAGGGATGCCTTCTATGAAGGAGAGGTTGCTGAGAAGATAGAGTCCTATCTGGAACGACTGGGGGGATTTTTGGGCGTGAAGGATTTGGCGGACCATCGTTCGGAGTGGGTCGAGCCCGTGTCTACGGATTATCGAGGTCACCAGGTCTGGGGGCTGCCGCCGAATGGGCAGGGGATCGCCGTGTTGCAGATGCTGAATCTCCTGGAGGATTACGACATTGCCGCCATGGGCTTCGGCGCCGTGGAGCATATCCACCATTTCGTGGAGGCCAAGAAGCTGGTTTTCGAAGACCGCGCCCGTTTTTACGCCGATCCGGCTTTCAATCGCATTCCAGTTCGCCAGCTGATCTCGAAGGACTATGCCAGCCAGCGGCGGAGACTGTTGGATTCTGCGCGAGCGGGCAAGAGCTACGATCCGGGCAATCCGGCCTTGAGCGCCGGAGACACCGTCTATCTCACCATAGCTGATCGGGCTGGCAACATGGTGTCGTTCATTCAGAGCAACTTCAAGGGCATGGGATCGGGCATGACTCCCGAGGGACTGGGCTTCATGCTCCAAAACCGAGGAGAGTTGTTCACGCTCGAGGAGGGGCATTTCAACACCTATGCACCCCACAAGCGCCCCTTTCACACCATCATTCCCGGCTTTATCACCAGGAACGGTCAGCCCTTCTTGAGCTTCGGCGTGATGGGCGGTGACTTCCAGGCCCTGGGGCAGGTCCAGATCGTCCTGAACGTGGTTGACTTCGGAATGAACCTCCAGGAAGCCGGGGACGCCCCTCGTATCCACCATGAGGGTTCCTCGGCCCCCACCGGGGGCCGGATGACCGATGGCGGCGTGGTCGAACTGGAACGAGGCTTCTCCCGAGAGGCCGTACAGGGTCTCGTCCGGCGTGGGCACCGGGTCAGGCCAAATGCCGGTCCCTTTGGCGGCTATCAGGCCATTGGCTTCGACCCGAGGCTTCGGGTTTATCGCGGCGCTTCCGAGTCACGCAAGGACGGTCATGCCGCCGGTTATTGATTGCCGGGGGAAGGAGAAGTGGCGCCCCCGTCTGTTGCTCTCATTCCTCTTTTCTCTCTCCTATCTTTTCTTCACTCACTCCCCGATCAGCAAGGACAGAGGCTCGGACTTTACTTGTTCCATCACGCCACGCATAATAGGCGGTGCAATGCCATTGGGTGATGGCTGGATGTTCGCCAATGGCTTCCGTCCCCAAAGGAGAATCGCAAGACTTCCCGCTTTCATGGATTTGTCCCCTTTTGAGTTTCGGTCAAAAACCAGGGTCATCTTCGGACTGCATTCCATCCGGCGACTGGGCCAGGTCGCGGTTGAATTGGGATTCAAGCGTTCACTTTTAGTCGCTGACCATGGCCTGCAAGCTTCAGGCCATGTGGACGAAGCCATGGCCTCGCTCAGGGCGGCCGGAATTGACGCGGTAGCCTTCCATGACTTCGACGTCAACCCGGATGCTCACATGGTCGAGACGGGTCGAGAGTTTGCGGCGCGTCAGGAGCCGGACTCCATTATCGGGCTTGGGGGAGGCAGCTCTCTGGATTGCGCCAAAGGCATCAACTTTCTTTTGACCAACGGCGGTCGGATGCAGGACTACTGGGGTTATGGCAAAGCCACCCGGGAGTTGCTGCCGATGATTGGCATACCGACCACCGCCGGTACGGGCAGCGAGGCCCAGAGCTACGCCTTGATCTCGGATCCGGACTCCCATGTGAAGATGGCCTGTGGGGATCCGAAAGCTTATTTTCGAGCCGTCCTGTTGGACCCGGTGCTGACGCTCTCTCAACCCGCTCAGGTGACGGCAGCCGCCGGCTTCGATGCCGTTTCGCATGCCGTGGAGAGCTTTGTGACCACCAAACGAAACGCCTTGTCCGAGTGCTATTCACGGGAGGCCTGGAGATTGTTGGAAGAGAACTACGAAAGGGTCTTGCAGGACCCGGAGGACCTGAACGGGCGCGGCGCCCTGTTGCTGGGGGCCTTTTTTGCCGGTTTGGCTATCGAGCATTCCATGCTCGGCGCCAGCCACGCCTGCGCCAACCCGCTGACCAGCAATCACGGAGTCACCCACGGGGTAGCCATCGCCATGCTCCTCCCCAACGTGGTGCGGTGGAACGCGCCGGTGGTGGGGACTCGTTACCGGGAGTTGATGCGGCTGGCCCGCAAAAATGGATCGGTCGGCGACGCCCCTCAAGCTCTGGCGCGGCGCTTGGAAGAGATGGTGGCCTGCGGCAAGATGCCGACCAACCTCAGAGCCGTGGGGGTTTCCAAACAGGATCTGGCGCGGCTGGCCGAAGCGGCAATCCGGCAGTGGACCGGGCGGTTCAATCCCCGACCTCTGGATAAGGCGGGGGCGCTGGAGGTTTACGAATGGGCTTTCTGAATCCGTGTCGGTGCTTCATTCCCAGGGTTTGTCCGGGTGCTCTCAGAGTCGCGCTCCCGGTGTTCCTGGTGCTGGCGTTCTGCGTCTCTCTGCGTCTCTCAGGATTTGTCGCCCAGGGAACCGGAAAGACCTCATCAGCTAAAGCAGATGCGTGGGGGCAGTTTCGCGGAAATCCCGCTTTGACAGGTATCTCGACATCTCCCCTTCCCCGGTCGCTCAAGCTGCTCTGGAGCTTGGATGTGGGCGAGTCGATAGAATCTTCGGCGGCAATCGTGGACGGTGTGGTCTACGTCGGCGCGCAGTCGGGCGACCTGCTGGCTGTGAGCTTGATCAGCGGCAAGGAGATCTGGCGCTACCGCACTACCCAATTCGAAACTGGAGAATCCTCTCTTCGGTCCAAGCCGGGAATCGGGGACGACCAAGCCGATCGCACTACCCCATTCGGAATTGGGGAATCCTCCCCCTGCGTGGGGCATGGATTGGTTTATATCGGGGACCTTGGTGGGGTTCTTCACGCGGTCAACGCGAAGACCGGAAAGGCCGTATGGACGTTTCCTACTGAAAGTGAGATCAAGTCTTCCCCGGTGCTGGTGGGGGACCTGGTCCTGATAGGCTCTTATGACAGTCATCTCTATGCGCTTGACGCGCTCAAGGGTCGGCTCCGATGGAAGGTGGTGACGGAAGGCTATGTTCATGCGACACCCAGCGTGTCTGAGGGGATGGCCTATATCTCGGGTTGTGACGAGACTTTTCGCGCCATTCGCACCCAGGATGGCCAGGAATTGTTCCAGGTGCCCGCCATCGCGTATACCGGCGCCTCGCCGGCGCTCATGGGCGATGCCGCCTACTTTGGCACCTTCAGCAACGAAGTGGTGCGCGTCAGCAGGAAGGAAAAGAAAGTGTCCTGGCGTTATCAGCCGGAGGAGGCTCAGCTTCCCTTCTATTCCTCAGCCGCCGTGGTCGATGGCCGGGTCATTCTCGGAGGTCGCGACAAAAAGATTCATTGCCTTCAAGCTGAGACCGGCAAGCCCATCTGGACCTTTTCGACTAAAGCTCGGGTCGATTCGTCCCCGGTAGTGGCCGGGAGCCGCGTCTATGTGGGATCCAACGACGGTCGTTTCTATGTCCTGGATCTCATTGAGGGGAAAAAAATCTGGGAGTTCAATGCGGGGGCGCCGCTTTCAGCTTCTCCGGCCATTGCAGCCGGAAGAATTGTCATCGGGTCTCAGGACGGCCAGCTCTTTTGCTTCGGATAGCTGGGGAGTGAGGGGCCCTGCTGGAAGCCGCCGGTAGACGGAATGGGGTTGAAACCCTTTGATGGGGAAGAAAGACATGGCTCATGAGATTGGTTTTCAGATGGCCACCTCCAACATCCGCTTTGGACCGGGAGTGACCCGGGAAGTGGGCATGGATCTCAGGGATATGAATCTTGGTCGGGTGCTGGTGATCGTCGACCCGGGTTTGAGAGACCTGCCACCGGTGACGGTGGCCTTGCAGTCCTTGAGGGATGAAGGCATTGCCTATTCGTTGTTCGATCGCGTCCGGGTTGAACCCACCGATGAATCGGTCCAGGAGGCCATTGCAGCGGCTGGGGAGGATGATTATGATGGATTTGTGGCCATCGGCGGGGGATCGACGATGGACACAGCCAAAACTGCCAATCTCTATTCCACTTTCCCGGCAGACTTCCTCGACTACGTGAACGCCCCCATTGGAAAGGGCCTCCCGGTGCCGGGCACGCTGAAGCCCCTGGTGGCCATTCCCACCACCGCCGGGACCGGGAGCGAGACCACCGGGGTGGCCATCTTTGATCTGACCCGGATGCGAGCCAAAACCGGCATCGCTCATCGTCGTCTCAAGCCCACGCTGGGGCTGCTGGATCCGGAAAACACACGCAGCATGCCCCCCCAGGTGGGTGCTTCGACCGGCCTGGATGTGCTCAGTCACGCTTTGGAGTCCTACACGGCGGTCCCTTTCGGGATGCGCCCTTATCCGAGGAAGCCGATCTTGAGACCGGCTTACCAGGGTTCCAATCCCATCAGCGACGTGTGGTCCTTGGAGGCCCTGAGGATTGTGGCCGAATATCTGCCGCGGGCGGCGGAAGACCCCTCGGACGATGAGGCTCGGGCCCAGATGCTGCTGGCGGCTTCCTATGCCGGCGTGGGTTTTGGCAATGCCGGCGTTCATTTGCCCCACGGCATGTCCTATCCGGTGTCCGGGCTGGTTCGAGACTTTCGTCCCCCGGGGTATTGCGTCGATCACCCCATGGTTCCCCATGGGATCTCGGTGATTCTCAACGCGCCCGCGGTATTTCGTTTCACCGCCTCCGCCTGCCCTGAAAGGCACTTGCAAGCAGCCGCCATTCTCGGCATCGATACGGCAGGTAAATCGTTGGCCGATGCCGGGAAGATTCTGTCCGATCGGATTGTCAGCTTCATGCAACGCTTGAAGGTGCCCAACGGCTTGAGTGCTCTGGGCTATACCAGTGAGGACATTCCAGGCTTGGTTGAAGGCACTCTCCCCCAACATCGCGTGACCAAACTATCCCCCCGGCCCGCCTCGAAAGAGGATCTGGCGCAAATTTTTGAAGAGGCCCTCGTCGCCTGGTAGCCGCCACTCACCGCTCAATTCAACCGATGTAGAATGTATTGCCTTGCCTTGACAAGGGTACCGATATTGGGCGCCACAATGACATGAGGTTGCGGGGAAGGCGATCGGACGACGCTGGAGGCCATCGTTATCGAGCCGACCGAGGCTGATATCGCATGGAGAGACATCGAGTCTCTGTTTATCGCGCTCGGAGCTGTAGTTAAGCAAGGCGCCGGCTCCCGCGTTCGGATCATTTTTCCAACGACCCGCGCTAACTTCCATCGTCCACACCCTCAAAAGGAGGCTGGCAGGCCCCAAGTTAGAGATGCGCGTGAAGTACTTGTGAAGCCGGGGATCGAGTCATGATCGAGCACAAGGGGTACATCGGTGGAATCTCCGACCTTGAAGGCGGAATCTTTCATGGTCGTGTTGTCAACATTCGGGACGTCGTCAGCTTTGAGGGGAAGACCGGGGACGAACTCGAACGGGCGTTCCGAGACTCGGTCGAGGACTACATCTCGATGTGCGAAGAGGAAGGAATCGAACCCCAACGGGGCTGCTCCGGCCAGTTTCGTGTTCGAATGACGCCCGAGCTTCATCGTCGTGCCCACGAAGCGGCAGCACTTGCGGAAAAGAGTCTCAACACTTTGGTCGTCGAAGCAGTGGAAGATCGAGTCGCCAACCGAAATCGTAGAATCTGACCCAATCACCAAGCTGGTGCTGAACGGTCAGTGGGTTGGCCCCTCCGGGGTATTGGGTGCCGGACGGGGGTGGCCGGTGAGACAGACTGTCGGGAGTATGTCGAGCACTTGGGGTGACTGTGGCGAGAGAGAATAAGGCTACGGTCTATGCTGGGACCCTGCTATGGCAGCTTGACCCTCCAGGATTTCAAGCGCCGGTGTCCCGGTGTGTGGCTCGGTCTTCCCATCCAGATTCCGCTGATCTCCGGAAATAGGACTTGGCTTTGAGGTTATCCGATTTCTCTTTTTGGGGAAAAGTAACGGTCAAGAGTAGCCGGAGTCGGTTTGGAGGTGAGCCGGGAGACCACGATCATGAGCAGCGCAGAGATGAGGGTCATGGGGACTACGGGCAGCAATCCGAAGATGGTGGTGCCGCTGGCCGTCCTGGAGATCACGTCGAGTTCTCCCAGGGACCATATCACCGTTGGGGGACCGGGCGGCGCCGGGACCAGCGTCTGGAAGAGAATGACGGCGCCAACCGACCCGCCAGCCCACAACGTACTGGCCAGTGCCCCCCAGCGCGTGCTGCGCTTCCAGAACAGAGCCGCTACCAGCAAAGGAAAAAGAGCGGCATAGCCTGAAAAAGCGTATTGCACGGCCACAAGAAATATCGAGGCGGGGGATTGCAGGGCAATCCCATAGGCAACCAGAGTGATGAGAGCCACAAACAGGCGGCCGGTCTGGACCTGTATCCTCTCCCCGAACCGTGCCTTGCCTCCATAGAACGCGAAGACGTCCTCGGTGAACATGGTCGAGAGCGCCAGGATCTGCGAGTCACTGGCCATGACAGCAGCCATGATGCCGGCGCCCAGGATGCCTGCCAGCCAGAGGGGCGCATAGCGATCCAGCAGGATTGGGATGACGTCGTCGGCAGCCATTTGCCGTCGAAGGTTGCCTCTCTGCTCGGAGGTCAACTCTGTTTCGGACGCGACCAGAGCTTGCCGAGCTTCCTGCTTCTGACGGATTTGGGGAAGATCGTGGGCTCCATTGGCAACCACCCCCAGGAAGACACAGGGAAGCCAGATGGCCATAATGCAAATCGGGTAAAGGATCACCGTCTTGCGGAACTGCGTCATGCGGCGGGCTGTGAGACAGAAGATGCCAATGTGAGGAAAGGCGATGGAGGAGAGAGGGATGAACGTGTAGCTGAGGAAAAAAAGAGGCGAGATACGCTCTCGCGTCAGCAGGGGCGCCAGGCTGGGAGATTGGGCGATTCTTTCGATCGCTGAGCTGAAGCCGCCCATTCCGGCCGCAATCACAAAAAGCGCCAGGGTGCCAAAACTCAGGAAAAGCGTGGTTTGAAAGGTATTCACCCAGGCCGTGCCGCGCATACCGCCAAAGAAGACGTAGCTCATCACCACCAGGGCCACCAGTCCCCCGCCCAGCCAATAAGGAACCAGGCCGTCACTGATGGAGTTCAGAATAGTGCCGCCCCCCATGACTGCAATAATGATGTAAGGTACCAGCAACAGCGCTTGTAACGTAAAAATGACCGTTCCGATGTGCCGGCACTCCCAACGATCCCGAAACATCTGGACAGGCGTCATGAAGCCGTGCTTTTTGCCGAGCGCCCAGGTGCGGGTGCCGATCAAGAAGAGGGTCAAGGGAATGATGAGAGCGGAAGAAGAGGCCATGAGACCGTAGGTGACGATGCCATGGTTGAAGGCGTGTCCCGAGGCGCCGAGGATGGTGAAGGCGGTCATGTTGGTTCCGAACAGAGAAAAAAGGAACACAAAGGGGCCGAGAGAGCGACTGGCAAGGAAATAGTCTTCGGCCCGCTGTCGTCCGGAAGAACGGCGAAAAGCGAAGATTCCGATGTAGAGAACCAGGGCAAGATAGGCCAGGACAACCAGAGTGGGAATCATGACAGGGGGTGTTTCTCAGGCGGCGGTGGTGGGGACGGCTCGATGTTCTCGACTTCTTCCTCCAGGTGACCGGGCCAACAGTACTTGACCAGAAGTCCCATGAGACCTGCCGAGGTCATTGAATAGGCGGCGTGGTAGAAGAGGCCTATGGGAATGAAACCCAGGACGAACGGTCGGGCTTGGCTCCAGAACCAAAGGTCTTGATGCAGCAGGTACAGAACCAGGACGCCAAGCGCCAGGAGATATCCCATCTTCTTTTTCATCGAGGTTTGCATCTCGGTGCGCAACAAAGGCGGAAGGGACCTCCCAAGGTCGGCACAAGAGGGCTTATTGTAGCATCGTTAGGCGGTAATGGTGATGATGGCGAGGGTTCGACAGGACCGGAGGCGGGTGGCTGAGGAAGCATGCTATTGATAAAGGGGAGCCTCTGGTTCGGGGCTTCCAGGGATCAATCGCCGAAGTCGAGGGTAGTCTCCGCAGCGAACTTTCTATAATCTATCCACGTGTTGTCGTTTTGGTTGATCCAACCCCCTCTTCCCACCAGAACATCCCGGGATTCGACAGGCAGCCAGTATGAGCTTCCTCCAATATCCACGGCGCCGTAATCAATCTGGAAGCTCGATTGTCGGACCGGATAATTGGGCGGGACCCCGAAGATTCGTTCGCCCGTGACCCTCAGCACCACGGATGAATCCTTTGCAATATGGATAAATCCCTGGTAACCAACCCGGATGTAATTCTGCAAAAAGCCATCCCGCTCCACCCCCGTGTACAGTTCGTAGCCGTAGGGGTGAGTGACTTTAAAAATAACAGCCGGCTGACCATTGGTGACTTCGTCTCCGACGTAGGTGAACCGAGCCAACGAATCGTCCTTGAACAGGGAATGTAAAGTGCTCCCAAACTCACCGACGCCGCTGATTTCCCGAATATGCTTTTCGGATCGCTTCCCATTAACGGTGACAGTGTCGTAGGATTCAACCCCATCGACGAACTGAACTTTGACAACGATGTCGTGGCGTCGCCTCCACGCCTTTTCGCCGCGACCTTTGTTGTCGGATCGCCGAGTGATCTGAGTGCAGACAAAGTTCGGCAAATTTTCGGTGAACCTCAACGCCCACCGTCGAGCATCTTCAATAATCTCTTCGATTTTGGATCCCTGGAGCTGTGGGCCGGAGGTCGTGGGCGGGGAAAGTCGGGTGCCGGCTGTTGAGTGGTTCCCCCTCAGCAACAGCGTGAGTTCGGCATGGCCATGCTGAGCGGCAATTTGCGCCGGCAACCGGCCGCCCCACTTGGTGTTGGGGTTACCCCCCCGATCCAGCAGCAACCGGGCAAGTCCGACATGTCCGTTCCAGGCAGCAATATGGAGTAGCTGGGCTTTGCAGTCCACACATCGCCCTCCCAGGCGGGCTCGGTTCTCCAGGAGCAATTGGGCAATTTCGGCATAACCATTCCGCGCTGCAATCTGTAACGGCATACGGCTTCCTCTGCTGTCATACAGGACTGCTATATTCGGGTTCGCGCCTCGTTCCAGAAGCAAGCTCACCACTTCCGCATGGTTGTATTCCACGGCTATGTGAAGCGGTGTGGGGCCCGGTCTGATCTGCCTCTGGTTTGGGTCGGCCCCATTCTCCAGCAGCAACCGTGCGATTTCCAGGTGGCCGTGCCGAGCGGCAAGGTGAAGGGGGGTGAGTTTGTCGGCGTTCTTGAGGTTTGGGTTCGCGCCATTCTTTAGCTGTGAGCGCACGGATCGGACGTCACCCCTCGCGGCAGCGTCATGCAGCGGCGTCGGGCGTTCCGCCAACACATTGGCAGAAAGTAAGAGGAACGTCCCAATGCTGAGCAGTTTCATCACAGCACCTTCGCCACACTCTACAAGGATAATCCGTCTCTTGAGATACCGCAAGGCAGCCCTGGGAGCCGCTTCAAGAGTCTGAGGACGTTACAGGCGAAGAAGATGTTGGCGACAGACAACGGAAGCGCCCGTGCGTTGCCCGGTTTTAGGATCTCGATAGCTAACGGCCTGTCCATAGAGGAAGTGAGTGACCTCTGTGGACCCGACAATAGATAAAGCCAACCGATCGGGATGGGATTGATTCACCAGTCAAGACCCTCAGGCAGGATAGGTCGGAAACAACCTCACAGGGCCGGAGAGCCGGATCGGACGGATCGAAAGAAGCTACCTTGTTCAAAAGTCGGTTCAAATGGGATTTCTTTGAGGACTGCACCCATAGCTCTACACTTTGAAGGTGTGATAACGTCAAGGTCGGGTTTCTTACAACCCTCCTGGGAACTCGGCCTTGGAATCGGAAGTCGCCATGAGGCAAAGACCAAAACGCTATCTGTCGTGTTGTTTGCTCATTGCTATTGGCATAGGAACAACCGCTTGTCAACAGTCCCAGGACCGTCGTTTTCTCAGCTTGGGGACGGCGCCGGTCGGCGGCACCTTTCCCGTGGTGGGTGGCGCCATTGCCGAGGTGCTCAATGCCCACCGCGGCACCCCGGGCTGGAAGGTCCAGATCAAGGGCAGCAAGGGCAGTCAGGAGAATATCCGGCGTCTGGCCAGTGGCGAGTTCGAACTGGGGATGAGCAACTCGGCCATCAGTTACTTTGCGAGTCGAGGCCAGTCCAATTGGGAAGCGGAAGGCAGTTACGCCGTGCGGGCCGTTTGCACGCTGGCCCCGCTGGTGGCTATGTTCATCACCAAGCGAGATTCCGGCATCCGCGCCATCCGCGATCTGAAAGGAAAGCGCGTCGTGATCGGACCGGCGGGTGCAGGGTTCGACATGTTCGTGATGCCGATCCTTGAGGCCCATGGAGTGGAGGCAAGGACTTTCACGGCGATGTTCGCGCCCCAGGGCGTGGCCGTCGACATGCTCAGTGACGGCGCTGCCGACGCGGCCTTTTTGGGCGGAGCCTTGCCTGCCCAGTCGATCATCCAGGCCTCCGGATCCTTTGATGTCTACGTGGTGCCGTTCGATCCTGAAGTCAGGACCCGGTTGATCCGCGACTATGCCTTTTTCAAGCCTGTTCCGCATGGCGTGGTCAAGTCCAGGTATCAGAAGGTGCTGCATTATGAGCTCGAGAACCGCATGGCTCAAATGAGCCGATTGGAAGCTTTGACTTTCATTCACGACCAGGGATTGATGGTTCCCGGGGCGGAGGAGATGGAACTGGTCCCCCTGCGGAAAGCCGTCACCGAGGCCCGATTTGGCTGGCTGAATGTCGGCTCGATGCAACTGATTACCCATCAGAACACCGATAAAAAGCTGATCCGAAACCTGCTGCAAGTGTTGTGGGATAATCGCGAAGAGTTGGCGCGCAGGCATCCCGCCCTGGGATTTCTCCACATCAAGTCAGTCCCGCTCCCCAACGGGCAGCAGCGACTCATTCAGGGCGCCGTTCTCTACACGGGAATCGAGTTTCACCCCGGCGCTGTCGAGTTCTATGAGGATCACCCGGAAATTGGCTTTCGACCCAATGCGGCCAATAAGATCCCAAGAGTGTCGAAGTCTATGGCCGACTAGCTTCCCGCTCCGCGGCCGCCGCTCAAGACGTCCCATCGTGGCTGAACCGGCAAGCCCGGTGCGGTCAGCGCAATCACGCCAAGGAGAGGCGATTCGGCACACATTGGGAGCATCGGACGAGATGGGATCAGGTTTATGACCAAGATCGGGAATGTCGTGCAAACTCACCTGTTCTCGGAACGGTCAGGGCGCCAAAGAGAACCTGTAGTTGGGGACATGTTCGCCCGCGACCAAGTGAATATTCACTTTGACCACGCCGAGAACCTGTATGCCTCGTGGCAAAGTCCGACCTGCATCATTTCCGATGGTCCCTACGGTGTCAGTGGTTATCCCGGCGACAGCCACAAGACTGAAACGCTTGCCGATTGGTATGAGCCTCATATCAAGTCGTGGAGCAAGTACTCGTCACCTGAAACAACGCTTTGGTTCTGGAACACCGAAGTGGGTTGGGCAACAGTACACCCGGTGCTGCTAGCCAATGGCTGGGAGTATCGCTGCTGTAATGTTTGGGATAAGGGGTTGGGGCACGTCGCGGGCAACGCGAACACGCAAACACTCCGCAAATTTCCGGTTGTTACCGAGGTTTGCGTGCATTACGTCAAGGTCGCGATGTTTCGAGTAGGGAGCAACTCGCTGACCATGCAAGAATGGCTTCGTCACAAGTGGAAACGAACGAAATTGCCATTCCGACTGGCCAATGAGGCCTGTGGAGTGCTCAACGCGGCGACCAGAAAGTATTTCACCGCGGATCATCTCTGGTATTACCCGCCGGTGGAGGCTTTCGTGAAGCTGTCGCAATATGCGAATGAGCGCGGCGACCCGAAAGGACGCCCCTATTTCAGTGTCGATGGAACGGACCCTGTTCCCGGTCACCAATGGGCCAAGTTGCGAGCGAAATTCGCTTGTGATGTAGGCGTGACCAATGTTTGGCGTGAACCGCAGGTTAGCGGATCGGAACGGATTCGGGGAACGAGAAGCGGAATGAAGTACAAATTCGGCAGCCTGCACGGTAGTCAGAAACCATTGAAGTTTATGGAGCGTATCATCCGTGCGGCGACGGATGAAGGCGACGTCGTGTGGGAGCCCTTCGGCGGGCCTGTGCCCGGGGGCAGTGGTCTCCCACGATCTTGGGCGTCAATACTACGCCGCCGAGATTATTCCCGAGTTTTACGCCGCCGCGGTAGAAAGGCTGATCACGTCATGAGTGAAGAGATTGCTTGGCCTGGGCTATCCAGAGAATTGCCATCCAAGAACGATGAGCATTATCGACTGTACAGGGACGTGCGCGAGGCCATCTCCTCTTTGCCGGTCTACTTTCGCACAGAAACTCATATCTCCGGCATCATGGCTACCGATCTTCACACGCTGAATACCGTTCTCGGAGCGACGATTGAAGAGCAGGTGGTCCGTACCTTGTAGATTTGCTTAAAACAAGACCCAACATCGTATTCTCAAGTAGAATTGCTTGTTAATCAGTGGTTAGCCGTACACGGATACAGACATGATCTACAACTTTCGGTTTGATCGAGACAGCCGGTGCGAGGTCCTGCGACGGGTAAAGGATGAGTCCTTCCTCTGCCAGGGATGGGGAGGTGGCGAGGAAGGAGACCTCAATTTAGAGCGGGAAGATTACACGGAGAGCTGCCAAGTTCGCTACAAATTGGCGAGCACCAAAATTCCTACCAATTTGTCCAGAATTCGGAAATTTCAAGATGGAGACCTTCCCGTTGTTCCCCACCTTCCCGAGAACGGGAAGGTCTCAGTTCATGTGGTAGATGGGACCTTCCCGAATTGCTACGTCTACCTCGGCTCCGATTCGTGGCATCTGAACAACCAAATCGTGGCATCTGAACAACCAAATCAGAGTAAAGGCGTCGTATGGTCTAGATAGACAAATCAGCATCTACAACAGTCTCCTTGCGCCGTGGTATGGAAAGCTGCAGTGGATGCGGCTACCGATCCTCCCTATCAAGGAGTACGGTGGGATATTCGCTGAGCTCATCGCTCACCTTGCCGCGTCTGCGGTGGAGACATATCCTCCATCTACGATCGATGAGTACTTCGAATCGGTCACGAAACGCTTGCTCGAAACTCTGAACGAATGCTTGTCCAAAATAAGCCCGAGCGGCAGTGTAATTTCCTTCGAGAAGTCTGTGAGTATCTCATCACTGAAGATGGGTACTCAATCACGGCCCGAAATCAGTACGACGGTGAGAGCGGAGACGTTGATCTCCGATGCATAAGGGAGCGTTCCAGTCTTTCGCCATTTGAGAGTGGCCAAGTGATGCTTTTCGTGCAGGTGAAGAAGCACACAGGTACGAGCGATGCTCACGCTGTTGAGCAATTGCTTAGAATGATGAGACGTGAACCAGGAGCTGATGGATGCGTAATGACGCTCGCCGAAAAGTACACAACTAAAGCAACAGCATTAGCCAAGAAAGAAGACATACTCCTGCTTAACGGAAAGTCTATTCGGCGACTGTTGTTGCAAGCTCTGAGTCGACGGCTGACAATCGGGTGAAACTGACTGGCCAACCCGCTGTGCGGCTAGACCGGCAGCTTACCCGTTGGCGTTAGACGACCACGTGAGATGATCATCGACATACCTGACGGCGACGAGAATTGTGAGTGATACGTTTGACAGGGTTCGGGCGCTGATTTCCGAGGGCAGTGTCCGAATTTCGGAGCACGGATACGACGAACTCGCCGCTGACGGGTTACTTGCGAGGGAAATTGTCGAAGGTGTAGAAGCCGCGGACTATCCAAACTACCCCAAAGGACCATGCGTTCTGCTGCTCCAACGAACGAAGGATGGGCGCTCGGTCCACGCTGTGTGGGGACTTCCCGCTGGCCATACAAGTCCGGCAGTGCTGATTACAGCGTACTTGCCCAATCCCGAAAAATGGGAACCTGGATTCAAGCGGAGACGCCAATGAGTAAGAGAAAACGGACGAAGCTCGTTCACGAAGGAAGCTGCCTTGCCGAAGTTGACGTAGAGCTATTGGAAGAACCTGAAGGATGGTCGCCGTACCTCTCTCTTGAAGACGCGTATCGTCTCGACGATGTACGGGAGGCCCTCCGTCAAGGTGACGTTAAGACTGCTGCAAGATATTCGCGCGTGTTCAGTCTCAGGGGGCCTGTCGCTGTTTAAGACCGCATAACACGTCATTTAACCGAACGCCGCAAAGCGGGGCCGCTTAACTCCGCGTTATCGCGTATGGTTGAACGCATTCGCAACCTGCTGATTCCCATCCTGAGCGTGGCGCTGTGTCTCTTCACCTTGACGGAGGTCAACTTTCCTCGCCTGCAACCGCAATCCCAGTTGGCCTTGTTTGTAATGCTGGGATTGGTGCTTTGCTTCCTCAGGATCCCGGTCTGCGAGGAGTGGAAGAACCGACAGACGTGGCGACTCGTCGATCTGGCCTTGGCGGCCGCCAGTATTGTGGCTTGTTCTTACGTGATTCTGATGACCGAACCCATTGTTCTCCAGTGGTTTCCGGACCTCTGGCCCTACGGCAAGTCGCTGGGGAACCGCGCCGGCATTGAGGGTCCCACGGACTTTGCCGTGGGCGCTATCGGCTTGCTGTTGGTGTTGGAAGCCACTCGCCGCTCCATCGGTTGGATTGTGCCCACACTGGCGGTTCTCTTCCTGGCGCACAGCTTCTATGGGTATTTAGCCCAGGAGACACTCTTGCCCGCTATGCCGGGGTGGATGTTGCCGCACGCCGGGCAGGATGCCGCCTATTTGGTGAGCACGACCTTTTCACAGTCACTGGGCGTGTTTGGACCGGCTGCGGGTGTGATGTTCAAATACGTGTTCCTGTTTGTCGTCTTTGGCGCTTTCCTGGAGATGTCCGGGGCAACGCAATTCATCATCGACTTCGCTCAGAAGCTCTTCGGAGGCACTCCCGGCGGACCGGCAAAGGTGGCCGTGCTGGGCAGCGGGTTGATGGGTTCCCTCTCGGGCAGCGCCGTGGCCAATGCGGTGACCACGGGGACCTTTACTATTCCGATGATGCGTAACGCCGGCTTTGAAAGGCATGTGGCCGGTGGCATCACTGCCGCGGCAGCTTCGGGTGGCGCCTTGGTGCCGCCGGTAATGGGCGCCGGCGCCTACATGATGCTGGAACTGGTGCAGCCGCAGGTTACATTCCTGCAAGTGGCCAAGGCAGCTCTGATTCCCGCCATCCTCTACTATCTGTCGATTTTCTTGATCGTGCATTTCTATGCCCGTCGAGTTGGCACCGCCGCCGTCGAACAGCGGCAACAGCGCCCCATCTCACAGTTTCAGGGCCTTGTTTTCTTTCTTGCACTGGGCGCCTTGATCCTGTTTCTGCTGATGGGGTTTACGCCTTTCAAGGCGGTCAGTGGATCCTTGGTGGTGATTCTTCTGCTGACCATGCTCAGCGCCAGGGTCGGTCTGGCTGCCGGCCCACGCCGGTGGGCCCTCTCGGCCTTCGTGATGGTTATGGCCGTGCATCAGTGGTCCTTTGCCGCTGCGCCGCCGGCGCCCAAAATTCGACTCTATTGCGAATCGTTTATCAATTCTTCACTGGTTGGCATGTTCGGGTTGCTGCTGTTTGCTCTGGCGCACCCCAAATTGAGACCGGCCGTTTTAGAGGCTTTGGTCAAGGCGGCCAAGAACGGCGTAGCGCTGATCGCGGCCAGCGCCTGCGTGGGGATCATCATTGGTGTGGTTCAGTCCACGGGTATCGCCACCGACTTCAGCAATGTCATCAAAGACGTGGTGGAATCGAGTCTGCTATTGGCCTTGGTGGGCATCATGATTTGTTCCATCATCCTGGGTATGGGCGTGCCCTCGGTGGTTTGCTATTTGCTGATGGCCACGTTGATGGGATCGCTGTTGGATCAAATGGGCGTACAGCCGCTGGCGGCCCATCTGTTCATCTTCTACTTCGGCATGATGTCGATGGTGACGCCGCCGGTCGCCTTGGCTGCTTACGCCAGCGCTTCCATTGCCAAGGCCAAGATCATGAAGACGGCGCTGGCCTCCTTTCGCTTCGCCCTGGTTGGCTTTACCTTACCTTTCATGTTCGTATACCGCCCGGAATTACTGCTCCTGATGCCGCGCGATACCACCACCCGCGTCAGCGACCGGGCCACCACCAACACCTCGCTTGATTTGACCCATGCTGGAAATCTTTGGGAGCTTGGGCTGGGAGTGGGTACCGCGGTCCTGGGCATCATTGCCCTGGCTGCGGCCATTGCCGGTTACCTCAGGCGTCCGCTGATTCTCAGCCATCGAGTGATTCTGTTCGTTGCCGCCGCCTGCCTGCTGTCGCCGGATTTACAGGTGCAGGGATACAATCTCGGTCCCATCCTCAATATCGGAGCCGTCGTCGCGTTAGTGGCCGTAGTGCTTATGAATGGATTCCTGGAAGGGACAGGGCCGAAATCGCGACCGGCTCGGGACCGGGTCGCCGGCGAGTGATGCCGCTGCCAGTGAGTTTCCGTCGGCTTGGGCGCCTGCACTTCCCTCACTGCGGCGAATCCAGATAACCCTGAAGTTTCCTGGACATTCCCTCCAAGATGGCAGGGTTGCCGGTGCTTCCCGGGCTGGTCCGCTTGCGGTGTGGTGAATTGCAATCGGCGGGAGCCATGCTAGAATGTTGATCGAGTAAGGGCAGGTGTCGCTATAAACGCCTGTGCGGCTTGAGGATATTCATGAGCTCGGATGGAGCCCAGCACCAAGGTCACGGCGATCAAACCACGGCAGGGAACTACTTCGTTTCCAACTACCCTCCTTACTCCTTTTGGAAACCGGAACGGGCGGGTGAGGCTTCCGAGGCGCTCGAACGCCCCCCCTCTCCCGACACGCCACTCGGCATTTACCTGCATATTCCCTTTTGTCGTAAGCGGTGCCATTTCTGTTACTTCAAAGTTTATACCAACAAAGACGCCGCGGTGATCCAAAGCTATCTGTCGGCGGTCGTGAACGAGCTGAAGCTGTATAAGCAAAAGCCGTTCATTGGCGGTCGCAAGCCCGTCTTTATCTACTTCGGTGGGGGCACGCCTTCTTATATTTCGTCACGCCAGCTTGTCCGACTCACCGACCGGATGAAGACGCTACTTTCCTGGGATGAGGCTGAGGAGATCACTTTTGAGTGTGAGCCTGGAACCTTGACGGAAAACAAACTGCGCGTCATTCGAGAAGTCGGGGTGACTCGCCTCAGCTTGGGCATCGAGAACTTTAACGATTCGATTCTCAAGGCCAATGGTCGAGCGCATGGCTCCCAGGAAATTGATCGGGCCTATCAAATTGCGCGGTCGGTAGGCTTCCCGCAGATCAACATTGATCTCATTGCCGGAATGGTGGGTGAAACCGCGGACAACTGGCGCCAATGCGTGGATCGAACTCTGGAGATGGCACCGGACAGCGTCACCATCTACCAGATGGAAATTCCCTACAATACCACCGTGTTCCAGGAGATGAAAGCCGCCGGCCAGGCCGTAGCGCCGGTTGCCGATTGGGGGACCAAGCGAGCCTGGGTGAATGAAGCCTTCTCTGTTTTGGAGAAAGCCGGCTATACGGTCAGTAGTGCCTACACGGCTGTCAGGGATGCAGCCCGCACCCGCTTTCTTTACCGCGACCTGCTTTGGACCGGTGCTGACCTGATTGGATTGGGGGTGGCCTCGTTTTCCCATGTCAACGGCACTCACTACCAGAACGAACACGACATGCCTGGCTACCAGACCAGCCTCACTGAGGGCAAGCTTCCCATTTACCGGGCACTGACTCCCAGTGATGACGAACGTCTGATCCGTGAGTTGATCCTGCAATTGAAGTTGGGAAAGATCCGCCCCAGCTATTTTCGGGAGAAGTTCGGTACCGACGTTCGGCGGCGATTCGCTTTGCCGCTGCAGAGTCTGGAGCGGCAAAACTATCTTAAGATCGGAAACAACAGCCTCACGCTCAGCCGCGAAGGCCTGTTGCAGGTGGACCGCTTGTTGCCGAATTTCTTTTTGAGCCGGCATCGAACCAGCCGTTACAGCTAAGAAATGGGTAAGAACGCTGTGATGAAGCCCCGGGACAACAGGTTCCGCCAGCATAACCCCTACGATGTCATCGTCGTTGGCGGAGGCCCTGCAGGCGCCACAGCCGGCGCTCTTCTGGCTCAAAAGGGCTGGCGAGTCCTGCTGCTTGAAAAAGAGAAGTTTCCTCGCTATCGCATCGGCGAGTCGCTGATGCCCTATTGCTACTTCACCTTGGAGCGTTTGGGCCTCATCGAGAAGATCAAGTCCTCTCATTTCCCCAAGAAATACAGCGTCCAGTTTGTCAGTACGGAAGGCACAGTCTCGACACCCTTCTATTTTTTTCAACATTTTCGTCACGAGGCAGCAACCACCTGGCAGGTATTGCGCAGCGAATTTGACCTCATGCTGCTCAATAATGCTCGCGAAAAGGGCGTGGAAGTTTGGGAGGAGACCCGGGCCGGCGAAACCATTCATCGGGAAGACTTCGTGGCGGGCGTCCGGGCGATCGATCGGAAGGGTCAAAAACATGAGTTTCGGGCCCCCCTGACATTGGATGCCAGCGGGCGGGACGTCTTCAGCATGACCCGACAGCGCTGGAAGGTGCGTGACCCCATGCTGAACAAGATCGCTATCTGGACCTATTTTCAGGGGGCCCGGCGTGATCCGGGATTGGACGAAGGAGCCACCACGGTGGCCTATCTTCCTCAAAAAGGTTGGTTCTGGTACATACCCCTGCCCGAGGACCAGGTCAGTGTGGGGATCGTAGCCGAGAAGGATTATCTTTATCGGGACTCTCGGGATTTGAACACCATCTTTTGCCGAGAGATTGGGAATAATCCCTGGATTCAGGAACATCTGGCGCCGGGCAGGCAGGTTGGGCGCTATTGGGTCACCGGGGAATATTCCTATCGCTCCAAGTACTGCGCGGCCAATGGGCTGGTGTTGGTGGGTGATGCCTTTGCTTTTTTGGACCCGGTCTTTTCCTCAGGCGTCTTTCTGGCTTTGCGGGGCGGGGAACTTGCGGCCGATGTGGCAGATCGGGCTTTAGCCTCGGGTGACTGTTCAGCGGGACAATTCGAAGCCTACGGGATGGAGATGACTCGAGGCATCGAGGCCATGCGCAAACTGGTGTATGCTTTCTATGACCATGAGTTCAGTTTTCGGGCCTTTATTCAGCGCTTTCCTCAACTGCGAGGGGATCTGACCGATTGTCTGATTGGCAATCTCTTTGGTGACCTGGAACCGCTATTCGATGGGATTGCCGAATTCGCCGCGCTGCCCGAGCCGGTGAGTCATGGACAAGCATTGATCGAGGCAAGATGAAGAGTGGAGCGTTTGAATTCAAGTTGACCCGTCAGGTGGAATTCGCGGATACCGACATGGCGGGCATGATGCACTTCTCCAACTTCTTCCGTTTCATGGAAGCTGCGGAACGAGCCTTTTTTCGTTCACTGGGGTTTTCAATCTACGACACCAGGAGACATCAAGCCATCGGCTGGCCTCGTGTCCACGCAACCTGTGACTTTCGCCATCCCCTTAAGTTCGAAGACTCGGTTGAGATCCACCTGCAGGTGATGGAGAAAAGGCGGCGATCTTTGGTTTATTCGTTTACTTTTTGGAGACTGAACGAAAGTCCGTCCCGAGAAGTGGCTCGGGGAAGGCTGGTGGTAGCTTGTGTATCCAGACCAGAGGGGCACGGCCCGTTGGTTTCGATTCCCATTCCTGAGGCCATCAGCGAAAAGATCGGGGTTGCGCCCTAACCCAGGCATTAAGCTCGGCAGGTAATCGACCTGCGGGGAGGACCGAGGCCGTTGACTTCTCCAGGCGCCGATCGACAGGGAGCCGATGGTTTTGGGAATCAGGCTGAGCCAAACTGAATCGTGTGAACGGATGCCCTCCACTGAACGCTCGCCAGGCCATTGAGGCCAACCAGCTTGCCCGGCTACGCTCCCTGATCGGAACCTTGCTTGGAAGCAATCGCTTCTACTCCCCCAAACTGCATAAAGCAGGTTTGTCTTCAGACCTTCCGACCCTCGATGCCTTCCTGTCTTCAATGCCATTCACCGACAAAGCGGAGCTGATTGAGGATCAACGCCGCCACCCTCCTTACGGCTCGAACTTGACCTATGGTCTGAAGCGCTATACACGGTTCAGCCGGACCAGCGCCACCACCGGCAACCCCATGCATTGGCTGGATACGCCGAAAAGTTGGGAGTGGATGCTCGACAGCTGGGGCCGGGTCTACCGGGCGGCTGGCGTCACCAGTCGGGATCGGATGTTTTTTGCCTTTTCGTTCGGTCCCTTTCTTGGGTTCTGGACCGCCTTCGAGTCGGCAATACGATTGGGCTGCCTTTGCATTCCGGGAGGTGGCATGAGTAGTCTGGCTCGTCTGGTGGCCATCCTGGACAACGGCGTGACTGTCCTCTGTTGTACACCGACCTACGCTGTCCGACTGGCCGAAGTGGCGGCCGAGCAGGAGATGGACTTGAGCCGGTCAAGAGTCAAGACGATAATCGTGGCCGGGGAGCCGGGCGGTAGCATCGGCAGCACGGTGACTCTGGTCGAGCGGCTGTGGTCAGGCGTCAGGGTGATGGACCATCATGGAATGACCGAGACTGGACCCGTCAGCTATGGTTGTCCCAAACGACCTCATGTCCTTCACGTCATGGAATCGGCCTACATTGCCGAGATCATCGATTCACCCAATACTCAAGCGGTTGCGGAGGGAGTCGCGGGAGAGTTGGTTCTGACGACCCTGGGAAGAGCGGGATCTCCGTTGCTGCGCTATCGAACGGGCGATCTGGTTCGGCGCGCGCGGTCCTCTCCTTGCGAGTGCGGTAGCTATGAACTGGCGTTAGAGGGTGGGATCCTGGGTCGCAGCGATGATATGGTAGTGGTGCGAGGAGTGAACCTCTATCCCAGCGCGGTGGAAGATGTGATCAGGAGCTGTGAGGAAATCGTGGAATACCGAGTGGAAGTGGACACTCGCGGCAGCCTTTCCGAACTGAAGGTCCAGGCAGAGGCGTCGTCTGAGTCCCCGGATAGCCGGGAATTGGAAAACCGTCTGCAGGCGGATCTGCGTTCCGCCTTTGGCTTGCGCATACCGGTTTCGGTCCTTCCTAAAGGGACCTTGCCGCGATCCGAGTTCAAGGCCAACCGATGGATGCGACTTGGAGGGTGAAGCGGATGAAAATGGAAATCAGCCATTTCTTTAACCCGAGCGCTACAGCTCGAATGAATAGCATAGCCGGCGGGAACGGTGGCACCGGGGCTTGGTCCGGTCCGATCCGTCCCCGCTGGCGCCCGGGCCAAGTCGTCAGGATCGGCTTCCGGATGGTGGTCTTCCTATGCCTGGGTAACCCTGTCGACCCGACGAGGGCGGCAGAGTGGTCTCAGTTTCGGGGATCGAATGGATCCGGAGTTATGGAGACTTCGCAATTGCCTGTGCAATTTGGGCCCCACCAGAACCTGGTCTGGCGAGTTCCCACTGCCCTTGGGCATTCTTCACCCATCTTGACCCGGGATCGAATCTTTTTGTCGGCCATAAGAGATGAGCGGTTATGGGTGATCTGCCTGGAACGGGCCAGCGGGAAAACTCTCTGGGAAAGGGAGGTTCCACGGAGCCGTTCCCAAATAATGCATCGGGCCAATAGTCCGGCCTCTCCCACTCCGGTGACCGATGGAACCAACGTCTATGCTTTTTTCAACGATTTTGGTCTCATCTCCTTCGGACCCAACGGCCAGGAACGATGGCACCTGCCGTTGGGTCCCTTTAACAACCCCATGGGATTGGCCGCCTCTCCAATTCTGGCCGACGGCAGAATCTTGATGATATGTGATCAGGAAAGCGGATCTTTTTTTGTGGCGGTCGACCAGGACACCGGTCGGGTCCTGTGGCGTGTGGAACGCCCGGGTTATACTCGCGGCTTTGCCACGCCGGTGCTCTACCGACCCAAGGGAGGGGATCTGCAGGTGATCGTCTCGGGCTCCCATCAGTTGACGGCCTACTCGGTTGAGACCGGACAAGAAATTTGGTGGATACGCGGTTTGACCTGGCAGATGAAATCGACACCCGTGATGGACGGGGAGAAGCTTTACCTGAACGGATGGGCAGGGGGTTCAGACGAGGGTCAACGGGAGGTGGTCGCTGCCTTTTCCGATGTTTTGGCTGAGCGGGATGCGGATGGAGACCGGCGCCTCTCCCGACAGGAGATGGTCGGCGTGCGCTTGAAGTGGGAGTTTGGAAAGGTGGATCTGGATCGAACCGGCTTCTTGGAGAATCGGGATTGGCGTGTTTATCGGGCTCGGCGATCGGCCCGGAACGGAGCTTTGGGGATCCGCCTGGGAGGACAGGGCGATATGACCGAAAGCAATTTGTTTTGGCGTTATCGGAAGTCGCTACCGAACGTTCCCTCTCCGCTACTGTATAAGGACATCCTCTATCTGATGAAAGAAGGCGGCATTCTAACCGCTCTGAACCCCGCTACCGGAACGGTGCTCAAGCAGGGCCGCCTAATGGATGCCTTGGGCACTTACTATGCCTCGCCAGTGGCTGGAGATGATAAGATCTTCGCTGTCAGTCATGAAGGTAAGGTCAGCGTCATCCGGGCGGGCGCCGACTGGCAAGTTTTGTCTGTGAACGACCTCGGGAGCGAGTGCAGCGCTACGCCGGCCCTCTCCGCCGGCAGGCTCTACATTCGGACTCGGGACACTCTCTTTTGCTTCGGAAGGCAGCACCACCCGGAGCGGCCTCTGAATGCCAAGAAAGGAAGAAAACAATTATGACCTGGCTTATTTTTGTTTGCGGTACGGTTCTGGCCTGGGGCATGTACGGGATCACCTTGCATCGTGGGCAGGTTCAGTTGACCAGTCCGCTTCGTGCACTCCTCTGTGTCGGCTTTGCCTATTTTTTGATTGCTGTCCTGGTTCCGTCGGCGACCCTGTGGTCCAAGGGGGGATTCGAAGGGTTCAATACGAGCGGGACCCTCACCGCGATTCTGGCGGGATGCTTGGGAGCTTTGGGGGCTACTTGTATCATATGGGCGTTCAAGTCCGGAGGGAGGCCGTTGTACGTCATGCCGCTGGTGTTTGGGGGGGCTCCCTTGGTCAACGTGCTTGGTTCTATGTTGATCCATCCCCCGAAGGCATCACCCCATCCCCTGCTTTACCTGGGGTTCATCCTGGTGGCGGTTGGAGCTGCCATGGTTCTGTATTTCAGGCCGTCGTCCTGAGTTCTCCTTTGACATTTGCCGTTTTATGCGGCAGGAATACCAGCAGGGATGACAGAGTTGAGGTTGTGGCCGTGCTTGGCGGAGTCGATCAGGTTGTCGGTCCGGCGCCAGGGTTGCACGTAACTCAGATCTGCTCAACTTGGGTTAACCGAGCTGACTAAAGATCCTGTTTTGCCGGAAAGTGTCTACGCCAGTCCGAGGTCTTGGCAACCGACGTCGGGTCAAGCAGGATTGGTGAGCACGGCGCCCGCCAGAGCGACTTGAGTCTCAAATCTTCGGATCGCACTTTCAAACCAAGGAAAGCGGACGGGACCGGGCCTTCGGATTTAGCCCTGAGACCGGCCGCTGTAGTTTGCGCAGGATCGACCAAGCGCGAGGTGAGTCGAGGGATGACTGTCATTGAAGTCAGCAGAGTTTCCAAGTTTTTCAAGACTTACGACCGGAAGGAAGGCGTCTGGGGAGGCATTCAAAATCTCTTCCTCAGAAGATCCCGTGAGGTGAGGGCTGTTGACGACATCTCGTTCACCATCGATTCGGGTGAGATGGTAGGTTACATCGGCGCCAACGGGGCAGGGAAATCGACCACCATCAAAATGTTGACGGGGATTCTGGTTCCCTCAGCGGGATCAATTCGGGCTAATGGGTACGTTCCTTATAGAGACCGGCGTCAGTACACTCGGGGGATCGGCGTCGTTTTTGGCCAACGCACTCAGCTTTGGTGGGATATCGCCGTGATCGAGTCATTCCGACTGCTCAAACGGATCTATGAAGTTTCAGACCGTCAGTTTAATGATCAACTGGAAATCTTCAACTCCATTCTCAACCTGAGGCCCCTGCTACGCACTCCGGTCCGTAAGTTGAGCCTTGGGGAACGGATGCGATGCGATCTGGCGGCGGCCCTTCCTGCATCGACCGAAGATCGTTTTTCTGGACGAGCCCACGATCGGCTTGGACGTTGTGGCCAAGGAAAACATTAGACAATTTCTCAGAAGGATCAACGCGGAACTACAGGTCACAGTGGTTCTGACGACCCATGACCTCTCCGATATCGAAGAGCTCTGCCGGCGGGTTTTGATCATCGATCGCGGCCATTTGCTTTTTGATGGTTCCCTGGAGGACCTGCGAGGGCGATTTGAGTGCAAGTCGCAAATTGTTTTTGAGTTGAGAGAGCCGGAGACGGTCGATTTCGAACAGTTGGGATTTAATGCCTCGGTTGAGTTTCAACAACTGGACCCGCTTCGCTGCCAAGTCATTTTTGACAAGAAGCAAGTGTCCTCTGCAGAACTGATCAAAGCGATTGTGAACTCCTTGGCCGTGCGGGACGTCACCTTGGATGATACGACCATCGAGGAAATCGTGCGTGAGATCTACAGTCGCGGTGAGGTCGCGTCCGTGTGATGTTCGGCCCCTACTTCGCCTTCGCCAGAATCGCCTTCCTGAAGATTCTCGCCTATCGTTTGCGCTACTACACAGGGATTGTGACCTACCTGGTCAACGTCACGGTCTACTATTTCATCTGGAAAGCCCTGTACCAGGACAAACAGATCTTGAGAGAGTTCACGTTCGAAGAAATGATTACCTATGTATCCGTTGGGTTCATTATTCGAACCTTTTACTTCAACAATATCGACCGGGAAATGGCCAACGACATTCTTCTCGGACACATTGCCGGAAAGATGACGCGCCCGGTGAACTATCAGTGGATGAACATTGCCCAGGCGGGGGGCGAGTCTTTTTTTCGGCTCTTCATGTTCACGGTTCCCACCGCCGTGGTGATTCTGTTTGTTTTTCCCCTGCAGGCGCCGGCATCCTGGTACTCGGCCCTGGCCTTTCTGGCCGCTCTTGTTTTTTCTTTTCTGATTTTTGCCGCCCTCAATTTCTTGATCGGCGCCTGCGCCGTCTACCTCCACTCGATCTTGGGTCTCATTCGAGCCAAGTATTTTCTGGTGGAAATTCTTTCCGGGTTGCTGATTCCCATCAGCTTCTTCCCGGAATCATTGGCGCGAATTTCTCAATGGCTTCCCTTTCAATTGATCAGCTTCACACCGCTCATGGTCTATATGGGCAAGTTCCAGGGAGAGCAGCTCCTGTTCAGTTTCTTCCTGGGCTTGGGATGGACGCTGGTGTTGATGGGTCTGGGTCACTGGTTCTGGCGGAGAGCGGTGCTGAAGCTGACGGTGCAGGGCGGATGAAGCCTTGCCGTCAACACAGGGCTTACGAGCGTTTGCGTCGGGTTGGTAGGGCATGATATTCGCTTCAGGAAGCGTGAAATGAGACACCTCTCGATTTTGGTCTACTACTTTGCCCAGTATATCAAAGCCCGCTTGGCCTACCAGGGCGACTTCTTTATTGCCGTGTCCACCAGTTTCGTGGGAACCGTGGCCAGTTTTGGCTTCCTCTATATTCTTTTCCATCGGGTAAGTTCTCTACAGGGATGGCGCTTCGAAGAGCTGCTCTTCATCTATGGTTTTTCTCTGGGCCTGCCTGGGGCTCTTCAACGTGCTCAGCATGAACCTTTATGAATTTGGTGAGCGGTACATCATGGAGGGGCGGTTCGATCAGATTTTGTTGCGGCCGCTGCATTCCCTCTTCCAGGTCATCTTCGAAGCCTTTCGGATTGAATCCTTCCAGGAAGTTTTGACCGGACTCGTCGTTGTCGGCTATGTCTGGCAGAAATTGGAGTTGCCGGTGACACCGATAGGACTCCTTCTGTTTCCCCTGATGCTGGCCTGCGGTGTGACCATCTATCTCTCGGTCTTCATCATGCTCAGCAGCTTGAGCTTTTGGTTTGAAGACAGAGTCGGTGTCTCCCCCCCCGTCTTCAACATGATCCCCTTTGGTCGTTACCCGGTTACCATCTACAATACCTTTATTCAGTTCTTGTTGAGCTGGATCATTCCCTTCGCTTTTGCTTCCTTCTATCCGACGACCTATTTTCTGCAGCGCCAAGAGTTTGCGGAATTCTTCATTCTGGTGCCAGTGGTGGCCGGTTCGTTTCTGTTACTGGCCCTGTTTGTCTGGAGCCGGGGCGTGCGGGGCTATCAAAGCACGGGGAGCTGAGAGGTTGCTTGGAGCCGATATCCCTCCAACTAGCCAGCTCTACATCTTTTCCGGAACGGAAATCCCCATCAGATTCAGGCCTTGTTGGAGCTGGTTGCGCGTGATCGTGATCAGGGCCAGATAGAAATGCTTTTTCAGGGGGTCCGGCTCGTCCTTGATCCGATGGCGGTGATAGAAGTGGTTGAGTGCCTGGGCCAGGCTGAAAAGGTATTTGGCTACTCCCGCAGGTTCGCAGGTTTGGATAGAAACCCGGACGTTGGACTCCAGTTGTCCGGAAAGGTAGATCAAGCGCCACAAGTCATCCGTAATTGCCTCGGCGAGGAATTGGGAGGTTTTCGGGCTTCTGATGAAATCCGAGAGCGATTGTGAACTGTAACCGGGATCGGCCTCTTCGACTTTTCGAAAGATACTGTTGGTTCGCACCACCGTGTACTGAAGATAAGGTCCCGTTTCACCTTCGAAGTTCAAGGCCTCGCTAAAGTCAAAGGCAATCACCGAGTGGCGAGTGTACTTCAGTAGAAAGTAACGGAGGGCGCTGACCGCAATGGAGGTAGCGATGGCATGGTTCTCTCGGTCCGTCAAATCCGGGTGTCGGCTGCGAACCTCTGCTCCTGATTTTTCCAGGAGCGTGTCTATCAGATCGTCGGCCTTCACGCCCAAGCCCTTGCGCCCTGAGACTTCTACGTAGGGCCGCCGCCGGTCTTCTTCGGAAAGCTGGATACCCAAATCCTCACAGCAAGCCGGAGAGAGGGCCACCATCGCATAGGAGAAATGGATGGAGCGATCGGCTTGCCCGTCGAATCCCAGAGCCCGCAGACCGGCGATGACAATGTTTTGCAGATAGGATTGTCGCGAGTCGATCACGTTGTAGACTCGTTCCCCCTTGCCGAAAGTCGAGCCCGAAAGGTCCTGGTTGGTCCTGGAATTCGTCATCATGACCCGATGGCCGTTCGGATAGGTGTGGAACGAATGATAGAAAAAATCCATGCCCAGCAGACCCAACTTCCAGAGCTGGTAGGCGATGTCCTTGCCTACATAAGTGACGGTTCCGTTGGAGCGGACGATGATTTTGTCCTCCTCATGCTCAGACAGTCCGGAGGGCTTTGAAGGTTGGGATTGGTTTCCTGGACCCGTTCCCCCAACTCTCATGACCCAGCACCCTTTGTTCTTCCCCTCCGTTTCGTAGTGAATAGCCTCAGACTTCTTCAAGAGCTGGAAAGCATGGTCCCAAAAATTGAGGTGGAGGATATCGCTTTCTTTGGGAAGGAGGTCATAACGAACGCCGATTCGACTCATGGTCGCCAGGTGACACCGGACGATGGTTCTGGAAACAAACCGGGCGAGCTCCGCGGTTTCACCCTCACCCTCCTCGATTTCTCTGAGTGTCCGGCCGCGGAGTTCGCGATTCTCGGGACTGCCTTCATAGAAAGAAGCGACCTTGGCGTAAAGATCCCAGCAGTAGTCGTCGAATTTCCCCGGAATCGCTTTGACTTCCTCCAGGGTCTTCTTTTCCAGGTATTTGAAGCCCACCACCACATCGGCGACCTGGACCCCGGTATCGTCAATGTAATTCTGAACTTCGACCTGCTCGCCGGCAAAACGCAGCAGGTGAGCGAACGTATCGCCTAAAACGGCGTTGCGCAGGTGTCCGATGTGAGCGGCTTTGTTGGGGTTGATATTCGTATGTTCGAGAATGACCTTGCCGAAAGTCGCAGTAGTGGCCGGGTCTTGCGGTTTTTCCAGAAGACTCTTGAAGAAGTCATCCCGCTTCAAGAAGCAATTGAGATAGCCGGCCCCGGCCACTTCCACTTTGGCGACTCCAGGCAGATCGTTGAGGTCTTGAGCGATTTCCGCAGCGATCTGACGCGGAGCCCTTTTGAGTTCCTTGGCCAGCTCAAAGCAGAGGGGAAAGGCCAAGTCTCCCAGTTCGACTTTGGGTGGTTGTTCGACAACGACTTGGGACAGGGAATGGCCGTAGCGGTCCCGAACGTGCCTGCCGAGCGCCTCTTTGATGTGTTCAACCAGAGATACCAGCATAGAGCTAAGGGTTTCGGGAGGTGACTTCACTCAAAAACCCGAATCCTAGCATACTTCCCATGGCTCCCCAATGGCGCCCCCGGCAATGGCTGGCGTCAAAAGGCTGCTTAACCCAACCGGTGGCTCGGAAACTTTTTCTCAAATTCTTGTTAACCTCGCCAGGCTATTGGGTGTTTATAACAGTGGAAGTTGAATCGGGACTGACCGGTTCTCAAGTCCATTCTGAAAATTTTGTATCCGGGAGGAGTGATATGGAACCGCAAACCATGCAGAACCTCATGCAAAACGTCATGGGTGGGGCATCCGGTATAATTCACGCGCTGACGGGAATTTTGGTGCCGCTCGGACTCTTTGCCTTGATTCCCTTGATTGTCTGGCTGAAGACCCGCGCCAATCAAGACAAGCTTCAAGCGAAATCGGACCTTCACCGGCAATTGATCGAAAAGTTCAGCTCGGGTCAGGAGCTTTCCGAGTTTCTGAGTGTGGAAGAGAACCGCCGCTTCCTGGAAGATCTGTGGTCGGAGAGGATAGATGCCAGGCAGAGGGTTCTGCAAACCATCCGCAAGGGCGCCTTCCTCCTGGTTCTGGGCTTGGGCGCCTCTGTTCTGATGGTCTGGCAACCCAATTTTGTGTACCCGGCCGTACTGATTCTGGCTCTCGGTATCGGGTTTCTCGTTGCTGCTGCGATTTCCTACCGCTTATCCAAGAAATGGGGATTAATTCCAGAGTGGACAGCAGCAAGCCGGGATAAACCGCCGTCGGTTGAACTGTAGAGGCGCCCGTCTTCAACACTCGACGGGTTCCAAGACCCCGGTCCCATGGCCCCGGACTTCTCATGGATGAAGCGAGTTTTGAAAAAATCTATGACGCAACGGCCTCAGGATTGTGGTCCTATCTCTACCGCTCCTGCGGGGATCGCGAAACGGCGGACGATCTTTTTCAGGAAACCTTTCTTCGGTTTATTCGTGCCGATCCTTCCAGAGTGGAGGTGGCGGAGATGAAGCCCTATCTTTACAAGATCGCCACCTCCGTATTGACGAATCACTGGAGGAAGATGAAACGGGCAAAGGACTGGAACCTCCGAGCCATTTTCAGAAAGGCGGATTGGCCGAAATTCGAAATGGCAACGGACATGGAGAGTGTCTTTCAAGAACTCAAGCCCCAAGACCGGGCCCTGCTCTGGCTGGCCTATGTGGAAGGGTACGAGCAGAAAGAAATCGCGCGCGCTCTCGGATTCAGGGAGAAGAGTGTGCGCGTTCTTCTCTTTCGGGCCCGGCGGAAATTGGTTATGCTTCTTTCCCGAAGAGATCTGGGGCCGGAGGTAGAAACATGAAACCGTGTCAATGCTCCCAAGAGAGACAGGTAGCGGAAGCGGCTCGGACCGGCCGGTGGGAGGAGGCTCTCGCTGCACACGTAAGAGGATGTGACATTTGCCAAGACGTCGCCCGGACGGCCCAATGGATACTTGCAATGGTCGGTTCGGCGGAGAGAGAAGGGGAGCTATCCGAAGCCCGTAGGGTATGGCAAAAAGCCTCGGAGTTGAAAAGACTGAGTCGAATCGAAGGGGTTTATCGGCCTCTTGAGGTGGTGGAAGGTTTCTATCTGGGTGTTCTGACCTTGATTCTCGGCGTCGGAATTGCTTGGGGATGGTTCGGGATAGAAGGGCAGATGGCAGAATTGGTTTCACAACACTGGCCGATAGAAAGCTGGCCACCGTGGCTTCCTCCATTGCCACCGGGGCTGATGCAGTCACTAGGGCTCGGCATTTTACTTCTCCTGATCTGGCCGTTCCTTATCCGCCCCATTGTGACCTCGGAGTAAAGCCCATTCTATCGGTCCCAAGCCGCATCACCGATTGGAAAAAACTATTCCGCAACACGGCATTTGAGATAAAATCCGGTCCGTTTGCCAGAAGGTTGCCCAAGCAGTGGAGCCGATGACAGAGGACTTGTCACTCGATCACATTGGTATTGCCGTTCACTCCATTGAGGAGGCTCTGCGGAGTTATCAAGGAGCGATGGGGCTCAAAATGGAGGCCAGCGTCACCGTGGAAGAGCAAAAGGTGAGAGTGGCGATGCTTCCGGTTGGCGAGAGCCGGATTGAGTTGTTGGAAGCCACCGATCCCAACTCACCCATCCGCCGGTTCCTGGCTAAGAGGGGAGAAGGCGTGCATCACATTTGCTTCAAGGTCAAAGACCTCAATCGGAAGCTGACGGATTTCCGCGAGGCCGGCCTCCAGACACTGCAGGATGCCTCGGGGATCGGCTACCAGGGTCGCAAGATCGCCTTTCTCCATCCGCGCTCGACTCACGGTGTCTTGATTGAACTGGTGGAGGACTAAGGCCAGTGGTTAGTGGCTAGTGATCCGCGGCTGGCGACGATTGAACGGATGCTGCCGATTAGGGGCCCGCTTCGTCCGCTCAGGAGGATGAATTTCTTGGAACCGATTCCCATCGGTATCATCGGAGGCAGTGGGCTGTACCGGATGACCGGACTGGAAGAAGTCAAGGAAGTTGCCGTTGAGACTCCCTTCGGTTCTCCCTCCGATCGGTTGGCGGTCGGCAAGCTGAGCGGGAAGTCCGTGATCTTCTTGGCGAGGCATGGGCGGGGCCATCGCCTCCTTCCGTCGGAACTCAACTTTCGAGCCAACATCTACGCCATGAAGCAGTTGGGGGTAGAGAGCCTGATTTCGGCCAGTGCCGTGGGGTCGCTCAAGGAAGAACACAAGCCGCTTGACATTCTCATTCCCGATCAATTCTTCGATCGCACCCGGGGGCGTGTTTCAACTTTTTTCGGGGAAGGGCCTGGTCGGCCACGTCAGCTTTGCCCATCCCATCTGCCCGGATCTCAGCGAAAAACTTGAAGCCGCTGCCCAGTCGGCTGAAGTGAGAGTCAAGCGAGGAGGGACCTACCTTTGCATGGAGGGCCCCGCGTTCTCCACCTTGGCGGAGTCGAACATTTATCGGAGCTGGGGCCTGGACGTGATTGGTATGACCAATCTGCAGGAAGCCAAACTCGCTCGGGAGGCTGAGATCTGCTACGCCACTCTGGCTCTGGTTACCGACTACGATTGCTGGCATCCGAAACACGATGCAGTGACCGTTGACCAGGTGCTCGACGTCCTGAATCAGAATAGCGAGAATGCTCAAAAGCTGATCCGGGAGGCGGTTGCTCGATTGGGAGAGGCGCCGCGTTGCAAGTGCCGCTCGGCGTTGAAGTCGGCCCTGTTGACGGATCGCAACTGCATTCCTGCGGCCACCCGGGAAAAATTGGGCCTGTTGATCGATAAGTATCTTTCCTGAACCGTTCCAGAGTCTGCGCAAGGAGCACCGTCGTCCGATGTCCATCCTGGTGGTCGGCTCCGTTGCCTTTGACTCTGTCAAGACTCCATTTGGAAAAGCTGAAGGGATCCTGGGCGGCTCCGCCTCATACTTTTCGTTGGCGGCGAGCTTTTTTGCTCCTGTCCGGCTGGTGGCCGTCGTTGGGGAAGATTTCCCGGAAGACCACCTGCAGTTGTTCAGGGATTTCTCAATCGACACCCGGGGATTGAAACGAGCACCGGGAAAAACCTTCCGATGGAGAGGCGAGTACGGCTTTGCCCTCAATGAGGCCAAGACCCTGGATACCCAACTCAACGTCTTTGAACGCTTTCAACCGCAGATTCCAGACGCTTATCGACAGTCCGATTACGTGTTCCTCGGCAACATTGATCCAATCCTGCAGGCAGAGGTTCTCTCCCAGGTGCGAAAACCCAGGTTCGTGGCCTGCGACACGATGAACTACTGGATTCAGTCCAAGCCGGAGGAACTCCGGCAGACGCTGAGACGGGTGGACATCCTGATCATCAACGATGCCGAGGCCCGAATGCTGACCGACGAGCACAATTTGACCAGAGCCGCCCGGCGCATTGCCGAGTGGGGGCCCAAGACTCTGGTGGTGAAGAAAGGCGAGTATGGCGTCGCCATGTACAATTCCGGGTCTATTTTTGGCGCTCCGGCCTTTCCGTTGGAAGATGTCTTCGATCCAACCGGAGCCGGTGACAGTTTTGCCGGGGGTGTGGTCGGATTTCTGGCTCGGGCGGGACGCCTGAATGATGAAACTCTCCGCAAGGCAGTGATTTACGGATCCGTCATGGCCTCCTTCAACGTGGAGGATTTCAGCCTGAACCGATTGAGATCGCTGACGACCTCCATCATCCAGCAGCGCTACCTCGAGTTCAAGAAACTCACCCATTTCGAAGTGGAAGACTCTTTCTAACGAGGCTTGGCCTCAGACCGACGAGCCAGTAGCAGACTGCTGATGGAATGCTTCTGGAAGGGTCCTGGGCTGGCTGTCGAAACTGGACTCATCTGTCCACTTCGTTGTGGTTCAAGGGATATAGGGGCTGGCTGATCTGTGGAAGATTGGGGAAGAAGGAAATGGAACAGGGATGAACAGGATGGGTAGGATAAGAGATACAGGAAACAATCTTGCTCATCCTGTCCATCCATGTTTGGACGGGATGAGCACTTGGCCGCTTCGGTCTCCAACGCTCATGCACTTCGCCAAAGTACATGGACTCGGTAACGACTTTATTATCGTTGATGCCGATCAACTGGCCGGAAGAGAGGCTTCGCAGGTCGCCCGGACCGTTTGTCGACGCTCCTTCAGCTTGGGGGCAGACGGACTGATCGTCTTTCGGCAGACCGATTCTGATCCAAAGCCGCTCCTTTCCATGCAGGTTTTCAACGCAGACGGGAGCGAGGCTGAACTCTCCGGCAATGGCCTGCGTTGCCTGGCAGCCCTTTGGATCCATCAGGGAAAACAGGCCGGCAAAGCGCTCTCAATCCAGACCCTGGCAGGCGCCAAGACTCTGATCCTGACTGAATCCAAACCGCCCCATTATTCCTTCAAGCTTTTGATGGGAGAGCCGATTCTGGATCATTCTCGCATGGACTTTCAACCTGAAAGGCCCGATGCCTCTTGGGTTGGTTATCCACTTCCGGTCGAGGATCGCATCTGCGCAGTGACCGTGACTTCCATGGGGAATCCGCACTGTTCGTTGTTCGTCGAAGATCTGAAAAAGGTGGATTGGGAATGGATCGGGTCTCGTATCGAGGTGCATTCCAGCTTTCCAAAACGCACCAACGTGGAGTTTGTGCAAGTCAAGGACAGAAAAAACCTCGCCGTGTGCTTCTGGGAGCGTGGGGTGGGGCGAACTTACGCTTCCGGCACCGGAGCTTGCGCGGCTGTGGTGGCCGCTTTTCTCAATGGCCATGTCGATCGAGAGGTTCAAGTGCACACCTTGGGAGGGATTCTGGAGGTCTGCTGGCGGGAGGACAACCAGTTGTCCGTGGTTGGACCGACTCGATTTGTTTGCCATGGCGAGTATTTTTTTGGCGATGACTGACCGACGATCATCATCGGCAACCAGTTATTCCCCTCCCTCGGAGGGGTTGGGGGTGGATTTCCACTACCCGGCGTCGATCGAAGCATTCTACCGCCGGGTCGAAATCAAACCTCCGGTTCCAATGAGGACCCAGCCCTATGCTCAAAGGGGTTAGCTTTCGGAGGGTTCAACCCAGGGATGAAAACAGGCTGGCCGTAACTTAGTGGAGCCCATGGAAAACAGGAGGCGCCTTCATGTCCGTTGAAACTCGGATGATTCGGCTGTCAACGCAGGGATTCTGCGATGTGGTGGATATCACTGCTGAAGTCGAGGCTGCTCTGGCAAGCCAAACGATTGCCAACGGGGTGGTCACGCTGTTTGTTCCTGGTTCGACGGCGGGACTAACGACGCTGGAGTACGAGCCCGGTTGCGTCCAGGACCTTCAAGATGCCGCAGAACGACTGGCTCCACAGACGGCCCGCTATGCTCACAATGCCCGCTGGGGCGACGGCAACGGTTTTTCGCACATTCGGGCCGCACTGCTGGGGCCGTCGCTGCAAGTCCCATTCACCAACAGGGAGTTGACGACCGGTACCTGGCAGCAGCTTGTCCTCGTGGATTTCGACAACCGGCCCCGCCGAAGGGAGATCGTTCTGCAGTTTATGGGAGAATGACGCTGCAGGGCCACCTTGTAGCTCGGACGTTCACCTCTGAGCCACTGCTCCCAAGCGACTCCTGAGCCATAAACCCACCCCTGCACTCCTCTCAGGAGTTCAGCCCCTCCCTGGGGGAGAATAGGTTCGAGCCACGCATTCCCAGGCTACTGCTGAGCCGGCACGTAGGCGCCATCGCCGCTGCGTTGTCCGGGAGCGGCTCCATCGTGGATCACCCCGTAGGCCAGGAAGGGATGGTTGCCGGAGATCTTTCGGATCTGAACGTAGCCCCGGGTGGTTCCGGGGGCGTAGTTGGCCAGCAGGCTGCTGAACTGGCGCCAGCCCCGGGCCGCGACTGTGATGCCGGTAATGGTGTTGACCAAGGCGCCGCTGTCGCCGTCGTAGATGTCGAGGCTGAAGACGCTGTGGCTGTCATCCACTTCTCCGGTGTTGACCAGCCCCAGGTTGCTTCGGGTCTCCTCATGCTGCTGGAGGCCGTAGATCCAGGCATCGTCGGTGAAGGCCGCGCCCTAGGGCGCGGCCTTGTAGAACACCCCGTATTGGCCCCCGCCTCCCGGCGAACCCGTCCGGGCTCCCGTCACCAGGCCGCTCAGGTCCCCCTCAGCCGCGGTGGCGAACACCGCCCCGGCGAAGGTCTGGCCGGCCGGACCAATGCCAGCCACTCCCTGCTGGCGCAAGGCGTTGACCATATGGGGAATCACTCGTTGTTCTCCGGCTTCGAGCGTCAGGCTGAAGACCGCCGTGTGGTCCTCGGCCTCGACGGCCTCAGCCACAAAACTGAAATCCACCCTCCTGGCCGCCTCCGAGAAGTTGGTCACCGTCAACTCACTGTGCAAGGCTCCCGTTTCGACCATCACCGGCAGGGTCTGTCCCCGGGTCCCTGCCAGGGAGCTTTCGGGGACCGGAAAGACGAAGGACCCGTCCGAGTTGAAATTGTCGTTGATGACCCCGTAGCCATAGTAAGGCGCCGTCCCCCTCACCCGCTCCACCTTCACATACCCGTTCTCGAAGCCGGCTGTCTCCAGGATTTCCGAGTACTGGTGGAAGCCTCCCGGAGCCAGGGCGACCTCCGGCAACGTCAGGCTCCCCGGCGACGCCGGGTCCCCGGAGAAGACGGTGACTCTCAGGGTGATATTCCCCTCACCGGCCTCCCCGGCATTCTGAACAGCCACGTTGGAGCGGTCCACAGCGTTCTGACGCAGGCCAGCCAGCCAGGGCCGGGCCGCTGAGCAGGCTCTCGGCCCTCAACCCCAGGTAGGCCAGACCGGCTCGTCCTTCCTCCACCGGCGTGCCGACTCTCACCGTCACGGCGGCATCGGCAGCCGATGAGAGGTCGGAGAACTCCACCCCCAGGGTCCCTCCGGCGGCGCCGTCCCCGATCGGCGCTCCCAGGGAAGTCAGCCAGGTGATGGCGTCGGGAATCACCCGTTGCTGGCCGGCTCCCAGGGAATCCTCTGCCGTTCCCGAACCGGAGCCGATGGCCGCCGTGTAGGTGTAGTGGATGGTTGCCTCCCGGCTGCCCCGGTTGGTGAGAGTCAACTCGGACGTGAAGAAGGCCCCCGCCGTCCGACCCTTGGACTTCAGCACGATGGGCGCGAACAACCGGGTGCGGATGCCGCTGGTCAGGGTGAAGGGGTCGGCGCTGACGGCTGTCCCGCCCGAGGTGACCACGCTGATGGGGCCGCTGGCAGCACCCATGGGCACGGTGGCCTGGAGGCTGGTCTCGGACACCACCTCGAACCGAGGGGCGCTGACTCCGTTGAATTCCACAGCCGTAGCCCCCAGGAAATGGGTTCCGGTGAGGGTGACCTCGGTCCCCGCCGGCCCCCGCATGGGCGTGAAACCGGTCACGGTCGGCGGAAGTCCCGGCGTGGTGGCTGTGGCCGTGTTGGAGAAGGTGGGATTGCCGTAGGTCCGCACGCGGTAGTGGTAGGGGGTCAGGGGTTCCAACCCTGTATCGGCAAAGGTTTCCTCGCCGGCCTCCATTCTTCCGACTTCACGCCAACTCCCTCGGCCATCGCTCCGGCGCTGCACCAGGAAACCGTAACCCCTGCCTTTGGCGTTGTTGTCCTGCCAGGTCAGGTCGATCTGGTAGGGGGAAACCGCCGTGGCCGTCAGGTGGCTGGGGGCCTGAAGGGGAGGAGGCGGCGGAGTTGGTGGAGTTTGCGTTAGGGTTCGAATTCGTATGCGGTTGTTTCGGGTATCGGCGGCCGACCTTGCGTATGCGGTGGTTGCTGGTGTCGGCGATGTAGAGGTTGCCGGCGCCGTCCACCGCCGCGCCATAGGGACCGGCCAGTTGTGCCGAGGTCGCCGGGCCGTTGTCTCCCGTCCCGCCGCCGGCGACGGTGTCGATGGTCCACTCGCCCCCGGTTTGCGGCCAAGCCGCCGCCAGAAGCATCCCGCTCACGCAGAGTTTGACCAGAAAAGAAATGGGCTGTCTCATGGGTCTTTATGACCTGTCCGGCTTTTCTGCCATTCGAGGGAGACGGTGTGGGGTCTTGATGCCACATCAAGAGTAGTGCGGAAGGACAGGAGGGGTCCAACGAAAAATGTGGAGTAATGACCGACATCATTCCTTACACTTCCACTGTACGGAATTTCCCACCTGGCAAGAAGATGCCGGCTGTTGCAGAACACCGTTGGAAAAGGTGAGTTCCCGCTTACTGCTTCACGAGCTCACCCGTGAAATGGAAAAAAGTAAAGATCCTGTTTATCCTGTTCATCCATGTCAATGGGAGATTTACCCATGTTTGACACCGCGCCGCCCCAGCATCCATTGCGATTCAGTGGACCCTTGGGCTTGAGGTCGGAGGCTTCAAAACACTCACTATCGCCCAACCCGCTGGTAGACCAGAAGGCCCAGAGTCCCGTAGAGAATCCCATTCCCTAAAAAGACCCAGTCCAGGTGGAGTGAGGCGACGAGTCCGGCAAGGATCGGTCCGAGGGCGTTGCCGAGCATGGTAAAACTCGACAATAGTCCGAAGCCAGAAGCGCGCCGGTCATCGGGAATGACTCGGCTAGCCAGACTGTAGGCAATGGTGAGCGTGCCTCCCGCCAGGAAGGCCAACAGGACCCGGAGCACCAGTAACTGGCTATTGGTTGTCGCCAAGGTTAGTGCGAGACAGAGAAGCAGGCCAAAGCCCAACCGCAGGAGAAGCAGGCGTCGGGGTGACACCCTGCCCACCTTTCGACCGGAGTACCAGGCCGCCAGGCTTTCCCCGAATGCTCCCAGGGAGAGAATAAGCCCGGCCATACGCGCTGCCTGGACGGCATTGGTGGAGAAAGTGGTCACACAAAGCGGTATGGTTGGGGCAAAGCTTCGGTCGATCACGGTTACGGTGAACAGAAGTGTCGCCAGCACTTTCAGGTGAGGCAATCCCAACAGGCCGATGAATCCGGCCAGGGGATCTCTGTTGCTGGGATCGGATGGGCTCGGTTTGTGATTGGGTTTGTCCTGGTAAAAAGCCAGGAAAAGCAACAAGGTCAGAAAGCAGAGTGCTGCCGTAACGAAGAAGGTGTTCCGAATGCCGATCCAGGCCGCCAGAACTCCGCCCACAAAGGGACCAAGCGCCATGCTGAAGGTTTGGGTGGCTTGCAAACCTCCAATGGCGCGGCTGATTCTTGCGGCAGGGGAAGCGTGAGTTACCAGGGAAACCGAGAGTGAACCGAATCCCCCGAAGAAGCCGGAGAGGATTCTCAGAGCCAGGAGTTCGTGAACATTCCTGGCCAGCCCCATCAAAAACCAGATGACAAATAGCACCAGCGAGATGCGAATGGCCATGATCTTCAAGCCATAGCGGTCGGCCAGCCTTCCCCAGAAGGGGCCGACGAAAGAGGCGATCAAGGGACTGATTCCCAAGATGACCCCGGACCAAATGGCTACCGCGGCCTCCGACCGGACACCCAGTTGTGCGACGTAAAGCGGCAGAAAGGGCATCACCAGCATGAAGCCGGCGCCGATCAGGGCAGCCGAAAAGGTGGCGGCTAGCTGATTCCGACGCCACTGTTCAAGGAGGAGCCATTGCAGGGGGAAAAAACGAGTCATACGGACCTGGGCCGTGATGTAAGGAGTTTCCGAAGTGAGGGTCTCGAAGTAGGGTCATTCCAACTTCCACTGGGTCGGCCATGACCATCGGGGAGAATGGGCATTTTCGTGGGCTTGCTGGTTCGGCGAGTCCTGTCCATCGCTCAGCCCGGATCAAGCGGTCGAGCCGGAGCGGAGTGATTGAGCCACCAGATCATGACAAAATTGACGACGACATGCGACAGGATACTTGGAAAGAGGGTTTGGCTCAGTTCAAACAGGCGCCCAAACAAAAAACCTGCAAATGCCGCATAGGCCGTCCAGGGGAGAAAGACCTTGCGGGGGATTAAGTGCACGACTCCAAAAAGCAGGCTGGTGGGGAAGAGTCCCAGCAGCGGCTGAATGGCGCCGCGGAAGAAGACTTCTTCCGCAGCACCGCTGGACAAGGCGAGGGCGCCAATCTGCCAAGTCCGCAAGGGAACCAGTATCTTTTGAAACTCCAGGTCCAGTTGTTGGGCCCAGCGAAAATTCTTGCTGGCATAGAGCGAGAGGCCAATCAGCAGAAGGGCTGCTCCAAGACCCCAGGAAAGGTGGGTCACGGAAGCAGTCTTTTGAACCTGAAAGAACAAACTCCAGGCCAGACGGTCTTGCAGGGCAATCGTTCCCAAGGCCAGGAACAAAAGAACTAAATAGAACTTAATGGCCGGCGCCAGTATCTTCATGATCGCTAGGTTGGTTTAAGGATCCTCTCGAGGGCTGCCTGGACATCCAAGAGAGCGAGAGTCCGGGAGAAACGTTGAACTGCAACCAGTCCGAGCCGCAAGAGCGGCGCCATGAACCTGGATGGATCCGGGCCGGCGGCTGGGATGTGCCTGTGAAGCCTGGCTTCAGGTGCGGTAATCGGCGTTGATATGGATGTATTCTTGGGTAAGGTCGCAGGTCCAGAAGGTGGCGCTCGAGGCGCCGGCGTTCAGGTGAATGGTCAAGTCGACTTCTCGACGACTCAGAATCTCTTTGGCCCGGCTTTCTTGAAAGGCGACGGCCCCACCCGCTTGGCAGACAACTAGGTCGCCCAGGGCAATCGAGACCCGGCAGCTGTCGAAGGGAACGCCTGCATATCCTGCAGCACAGATGATTCGCCCCCAGTTGGCGTCTTCTCCTGCCAGGGCTGTCTTGACCAAGGGAGAATTGGCAATAGCTCGGGCGATTCGGGCCGCATCGTCTTCGGAGGGCGCACCGGTCACCCGGATGGTCACAAACTTGCTGGCGCCTTCTCCGTCCCGGACAATTTGTTGAGCCAGGTTTTGACAAACCTGTGTCAGTCCCTCCAAAAAAAGGACATGAGCCGGGCTGGATGCTTGGATAGCCGGTGCTCCGGAACCCCCATTGGCGATAACGGCTAAAGTATCGTTGGTCGAGGTATCCCCATCGACGGAAATCCGGTTGTAACTGTGTCGACAAGCCTCACGCAGCGATTCCTCCAAGAGCCCATGGTCGATGGTAGCGTCCGTCAACAAGAAGCCCAAGGTGGTGGCCATTTGTGGATGAATCATGCCGGCCCCTTTGGTCATGCCGGCAATACGCACCGGAATACCATTCAGTTGAGCTTCTGCAGTGCACACCTTTTGGGCGGTGTCGGTGGTAAGGATGGCCTGCGCAGCGGCTTCCAGCCCCAGGGGACTTAAACCCCGCTTGAGATCGTTCGCTTTGTTGGTGATTTTCTCCACGGGCAAGGGAACTCCGATAACTCCGGTCGAGCAAACCAGAACCTGTTCGGCCGGAATCGCCAAGGTTTTGGCGGTGACTGCGGCCATTTCCCGAGCCGCGGCCAGACCGGCTTCGCCGGTGCAGGCATTGGCGTTTCCAGAGTTGACAATCACGGCTCGCAGTGCGCCTTGGTTGCGCAGCAGGTGCTGCCAGGATACTTGCACCGGCGCGGCCTTGACGGCATTGGTGGTGAACACTGCCGCGCCTTGCGCCGGCCGGGTCGAGTAGAGTATCGCCAGGTCCAGGTCGGATTCCTTGAGGCCGGCGGCAACGGCAGTAGCCTGGAAATCTTTGGGTGGGAGAATACGGGAGGAGTTTAGCATCCAGGTCACGGGATCTCTTGCCCCTTTCTCTCAACGATCAATAGAAATTGGACTGTCCTAAGCGGGATCTGACCGGCTCAGTATGGTCAACGACTGCTCCGCTTGAGACAGAGCCTCCACGACTCTTGAAGTTGCCGTCCCTCCGGGCACAGCGCGGGCCTCGATGCTGTTCCGGACGGACAAGGCCTGGAAGAGGTTCTCTTCGAACAGCGGAGAAAACTGTTGGTAACGGTCCAGAGGCAACTCAGCCAATTGAATCTGCCGGTGTTCACACTCGAGGACGATACGACCGACCAATTTATGAGCCTCGCGAAAGGGTAACCCCTTGCGTACCAGGTAATCGGCAAGATCCGTCGCATTGAGAAAGCCGCCCTCGAGCGCCTCTTGGGCGGCCGTCGGATTCACCTTCAGAGTACCGATCACCACCTGGGCCACCTGGAGGCAGTCCAGCAGGGTGTCCAGAGTATCGAAGAGAACCTCCTTGTCTTCTTGCAGGTCTTTGTTGTAGGTCAAGGGCAGGCCTTTGAGAAGAACGAGAAGCTGGGTCAGATTGCCGATCACTCTTCCCGATTTACCCCGCAGGAGTTCCAGGGAATCGGGATTCTTCTTTTGGGGCATGAGACTGCTGCCGGTGGTGACTTGATCCGAAAGCTCGATCCAGCCCAATTCCGGTGACGAGAAGAAAATCAAATCCTCGGCCAAGCGACTGAGATGAACCAGGGTCAGTGAACTGGCGCCAACGAAATCCACCAGATAGTCGCGGTCACTCACGGCGTCAAGGCTGTTGGCGGTGATGCGAGCAAAGCCCAACTCCCGGCATAAAGCCTCGCGGTCGATGGCAAAACCGCTGCCGGCCAAAGCTCCCGAGCCCATAGGCATGGAGTCCGTTCGGCGGAAGCAGTCTTCAAAGCGGTCGTGGTCGCGTGAGAACATCTCGAAATAGGCCAGGAGATAATGAGCGAAGAGAATCGGCTGAGCTTTTCGCAAGTGGGTATAACCGGGAACAACCAGGTTGCGGTGAGTCTTGGCCTGGGCCAGGAGTTCACCCATCATGCGTTTCAGTTGGACCTGGACTTGACGAATGGCCCTCTTGAGAAAGAGTCGGGTGTCGAGCGCCACTTGATCGTTTCGGCTCCGTCCCGTGTGCAGCTTCAGCCCGGTTTTGCCGATGATCTCCACTAGACAAGCTTCAACGAAACTGTGAACGTCTTCGTCCTTTCTGTCTGCCAAGAGGTTGGGTTCCTTCAAGATTCGCTTGTGGATTTCATCCAGCCCTTTAACAATTTTCTGGAACTCTTGAGACGAGAGCACACCCGCTTTCTCCAAGGCCCCGGCGTATGCCACCGAACCTTCGAGGTCTTCCAGGATGAGCCGCTGATCCACGCTGAAACTGCTGTTGAAGCGCTCGAAAGCCTCATCCATTTTTGCAGTGAATCTTCCACCCCAGGTGCTCACCGGTCCACCCTTCCTCTTTCCAACCACCCCTATCCCTCCCAGAAGGAGAATTACCGCTCAACGTCTTGTTGATCGAGCAGAGCACGGACTTGAATGGGTAGCCCGTAAAGATTGATGAAGCCCTGCGCATCTTGCTGTCGGTAACCTCCAGCCTCGTCGAAACTCGCCAAATCTTCTCGATAAAGGCTATGGCGGGACGATCGAAAGGCCACGGTGGCATTACCTTTATAGAGTTTCAAGCAGACGGCGCCGCTGACTCTTCGCTGGCTGACCTCGACAAACGAATCCAGGGCTTCGCGCAACGGGGTAAACCACTGGCCGTTATAGACCAGGTCGGCATATGTAAGAGCCAGCATGTCCTTCACGCGCAGGGTGTCCTTGTCCAAGCAGACGGACTCCAGTTCCCGATGAGCCTGAAGCAGAAGCGTCCCCCCCGGGGTCTCGTAGGTCCCTCGGGACTTCATCCCTACCAGACGATTCTCGACCATATCGACCCGCCCGATGCCGTGCTCTCCTCCAATGCGATTCGCCAAGTGAACCAGTTCAGCTGCTGACAAGCATTGGCCGTCAAGGGCCACGGGTGTCCCGGATTCAAATTCAACTTCCAGATAACGGGGCTGATCGGGCGCCTTTTCCGGTGCAACGGTGAGGCTCCAAGTAGACTCGTCGGGTTCACGGGTCGGGTCTTCCAGAGCGCCGCCCTCGTGGCTGAGGTGCCAGAGGTTACGGTCCTCGCTGTAGATTCTTTCCTTGCTGGCCGTAATGGGGATCTGGCGCTGCTGGGCATAGTCGATGGCGTCTTCCCGGGACTGAATGTCCCACTCTCGCCAGGGAGCGATGACCTTCAGGTGCGGAGCCAGAGCTTTGTAGGTGAGTTCAAAGCGAACCTGGTCGTTCCCCTTGCCGGTGCAGCCGTGAGCCAGGGCGTCTGCTCCCTCCCGGAGGGCGATCTCAACCTGCCTCTTGGCCAGGATGGGGCGAGCCATGGAAGTTCCCAAGAGGTATTTGCGCTCGTAAATGGCACCGGCTCGCAGGGTGGGCCACACGTAGTCTCGAACGAATTCTTCCCTGAGGTCTTCGACATAGAGTTTGCTGGCGCCGGTTTTGAGGGCTTTTTCCTCCAGCCCCTCCAACTCTTCAGCTTGGCCGATGTCACCGGCCATGGCGATCACTTCACAGGCATAGTTTTCCTTCAGCCATGGGATAATGATCGAAGTATCCAACCCACCTGAGTACGCCAAAACGACTTTTTTGACCATGGTGAATCTCCCTTACACGGTGACTCTGCCCAGCAGCAGCAGTAGGACGGCTTTTTGAACGTGGAGGCGGTTTTCGGCCTGGTCGTAGACCACCGATTGGGGAGAGTCGATGACGCTGGGGGCCACTTCGTAGCCGCGGTGGGCCGGAAGGCAGTGCATGAACAACGCTCCCTTGCAAGCCCGTTTCATGAGTCCGCTGTTCACCTGGTAGTCGGCGAAGATGGCTGCGCGGTCTTCCGTTTCCGCCTCCTGACCCATGCTGGCCCAAACGTCGGTGTAGACAATGTGGGCTTGGTGCACCGCATCCTTTGGGTCCCGCATGATCGTGATGGAGGCTCCGGTCCGGGTCGCCACCTCCCTGGCCTGGCCTACAATTTCACCGTTGGGTTCATAGCCGGCAGGACTCGCAACCGTAAGATGGACTCCCAGTCGCGCAGCCCCCAAGATCAGGGAGTGGCAAGTGTTGTTCCCATCCCCCACGAAGCAGAGGCGAATCCCTGGGTCTGAAGTGAGCTTTTCAGAAATGGTAAAGAAATCCGCCAAAGCCTGACAGGGATGCAGCAGGTCCGTGAGGCCATTGATGACGGGAATATCGGCATTGTCCGCCAGTTCCAACACCGACTTGTTCTTGTAGGTGCGGGCTACAATGCCATGGACCCAACGCTCCAAATTTCGAGCCACGTCCCTGATGGATTCTCGCTCACCGAGTTTGGCATCGCTATGGTCCAGAAAGAGGGCATGGCCCCCCATGCTGGTCATCCCGACATCGAAGGTCACGCGCGTGCGCAGTGACGGCTTCTCGAAGATCATCGCCAACGTCTTTCCTCTCAGGCTGTGAGCAAAATCGCCAGGAGTCTTTTTCATATGCCGGGCAGTGGCGAAAATCAGGTGAATATCCTCGGGAGTCAAGTCCTGGATAGATAGGAGGTCGGAGACGCTGAGACGCCTGCTTGAGACCGAATCCGGCGCGGCGGGATCAGACATGAGCGCTTTCTCTTGGCCCGATAGCCGGATGAACCGAGGCGGAGGCGCCAGTGGGTTGCCCGGTCGCCGGAAGGGTCTTTTGAGCCCTATTGATCAGCAGGAACGTTGGAAAAAATTTTGTCGAGCGCTTTGACAAAACGGCTGATCTCCTTCTTGCTGATGATGTAAGGGGGAAGGAAGCGGAGCACCGTGTTAGCGGTGACGTTAATGATAAATCCTGCCTGCAGGCATTGGTTGACAATCTCCCTGGCCGGAAAATTCACTTCAATGGCCAGCATGAGTCCTTCTCCGCGAACGTCAACCACGAAGGGATACTTCTCCTGAAGGGCCCGAAGCTTTCGTTTAAAGAATTCCCCTTTCTCCCGGATACTTGAGAGAAACTCTTCTTCCTGGAGGATCTTGATGAATTCGAAGCCGAGACGACAGGCCAAGGGGCCTCCGCCAAAGGTGGTTCCATGGTCACCCGGTCCAAAGGTTGAGGCAATAGATTCCGAGGTCAAGACAGATCCCAGCGGTAACCCGACTCCCAGAGGTTTGGCGAGAGTGACAACATCCGGGCGGATTCCAAATTTTTCGAAGTAGAAGTAACGCCCTGTGCGCCCCAGCCCGCTTTGAATTTCGTCAAAAATCAGCAGGGCCCGGTGCCGGTCGCAAAGGTCCCGAGCCGCCTGCAGGAACTCTTGGGAACAGGGGTAAACACCACCCTCGCCCTGAATGGGCTCGATCACAATGGCGCAAACCTTGTCGTGAAACTTCGCTTGCAGGTCTGCCACATCATTCCGCTTCACAAAGTGAAACCCCGGAACGAGTGGAGCGAAGGGCGTGCGGTAGGTGTCGTTGGCGGTTGCGGAGAGGGCTCCGTAGGTCCGGCCGTGGAAAGCATCGTCCAGCGTGAGAATCTGGTTCTTGCCTTCACCCAGCTTGTTCTTGGAGGCATAGCCGCGGGCCAACTTGAAAGAAGCCTCGACGGCTTCTGTGCCGCTGTTGCAGAAGAAAGCTCTCTCCATGCCTGAGATCTCCAACAGCTTCTTGGCCAGCAGGGGCCCTGATAGGGATGGTAGAAGAGGTTAGAGATATGAACCGACTTCTTGAGCTGTTTGCGCATGACGTTGCTGATGCGTGGGTGATTGTGACCCAGGGCATTGACGGCGATGCCGGAGAGCAGATCGACGTAGCGATTGCCCTCGAAGTCATAAATCACGCACTTGCGTCCTTTATCCACAAACAGCGGATACTTCTTGTAGTTGCTGAACAAAACCTGGGACTCGAATTCTGCGATTTGTTTCAAATTCATGGGAAAAGTCCTCCAAACTGGGAATTACTGTCACCCAACCTTCCACCATCCCCATGAGGCATTCATAGGCGGATGATTGGGATCACAGGGGGCTTCGGGAGGGAACCGCGGCCAGCGGGTATAGTCAAAGTTGTCAATGGATCGCCGTGCCTAATCCTTCCTTGGCCTCGATCAGTCGCAGCAGGCAGTTCTGCTCTCGGCCTCCAACAATATGAACCCGGGAAAGGCCTTCCTGGAGGGCCCGTTCACAGGCGCGCGTCTTGGGAAGCATTCCCTCTGAAATCACGCCTTGCTCGCGCAGCCTGTCCAGATCATGCCGGTTGAGTCGAGGGATGACCTGCTGGCGAGCGTCGAGCACCCCAGGGACGTCCGTCAGGAAAATCAATGGGTCCGCTTGGCAGAGGAGGGCCACTGCCGAGGCCATCTCATCGGCGTTCACGTTGTAGAAACTCGCGTCCGGTCCAAGACCGATGCAGGCGATAATCGGACAATAATCGTGCTCCAGAAGCAGGTTCACCAAAGCCGGATTTCCCTGTGCGATCTCTCCGACTTGACCGTAGTCGAAAGGCTCGTTGGTCTCTGGGTCATCGTAGTATTTGTGAGCTCGGAAACTCGACCCGTCCGCGCCGCACAAACCGACGGCCTTACCAGCCAGTCGACTAAAGGCAGCCACGATATTCTTGTTGACCAAGCCGGCCAACACCATCTGTACCACCTGCATGGTCTCGGGATCGGTGACTCGCAGTCCTTTACGGGTTCGCGTCGGAATCCGCAGTTCCTTCAAGTAGTGCTTGATCTGCTTCCCGCCACCGTGAACGACGATGATTTCGTGGCCTCGATTTCTCAGGCATACAAATTGGGCGATTATTCTATGGAGAAGCTCCGAGTCCGTCAACAAGCTTCCACCGAGTTTGATTACCAAGCGCATGCTTTGCATCCTTACAGAGAACTCTTTCCCGGAAAGCTCCGGCCGGCTCAGCTGAAAGGGCTAGAGCAGACCCAAGGTTTCGTTGAGACCCAGCATGACGTTCATGTTTTGAACCGCCTGGCCGGCAGCGCCTTTGCCCAGATTGTCGATGGCTGACACCATGATGAGGTGGTGGCCCTGTTGTTTCCAGCCGATGTCGCAGTAGTTGGTGTGGGTCACGTGCTTGACCTCCGGTAGCTGGCCCTCCGGGTACAAACGAATCATGGGATCGCACCTATAGGCTTCTTCCAAGCAAGCAGAAATGGCCGAAGGCGAGGCTGACGTCGCGGTTTTGACATAGATCGTCGAGAGAATACCTCGATTGATGGGCAAGAGGTGAGCCGTGAAAATAAGGTGCGTGTGTCCCAACCCTTGCCAGATCTCAGGCGAGTGCCGGTGGCGCCAAACGTTGTAGGCTTTGAAGCTTTCCGTCACTTCCGAGAAGTGCGTCGCCGGCGAGGGAGACTTTCCGGCGCCGCTCACGCCGGATTTGGCGTCACAGATCATCTCGCTTTCGGGCGCGACCAGCCCGGCCCCGCTGCAAAGGGATCAGCGGGAGAAGAGCCGACGTCGGGTAACAACCCGGGTTGGCCAGCAGTCGCGCTCCCTGAATTTCATGGCGATGGACCTCCGTCAGGCCATAAACGGCCTCCGACAGATTCTGCGGAAATCGATGTTCGAATCCATACCAGCGAGGGTAGAGACCGGGATCGCGCAGCCGGAAAGCCCCGCTCAAATCAATCAACCGCAGATTTCGTTGGAGGATCTCCGGGACGAGATCGTGAGAGGTCTGGTTGGGTGTGGCCAGAAACACCAGGGAGACTTCCCGTTGCTGGAGAAGATCAAAGTCAAGGGGTTCGATCTTCAGGTCGCAACGCTGGCGGAATTGCGCCAGCTCCTCACTATAGAGCCGGGTCCCCGTCCGCTCCCGATTGACAGTCATCAAAGTCGTCAGTTCCACCTCCGGATGAGGCAAGAGCAATCGGACGATCTCCGCTCCAGAGTATCCGCTGGCTCCGATGATGGCTATCTGTGCTTTCGACACTTCAACACTCCTCGGACGCTGCTGCCGGAGATCCGTCAGGCCCCCCACCGACAGTGCAGTTTCCAGGGTTACCTGTTCAGTAAAGAGCGGATTTGACGAGCGATTTTCTTGGCGGCCGATGAATCCTTGGTCACCAACAGCAGCGTATCATCTCCCGCCACCGTCCCCAAAATTTCGCTCCAGCCACTCATGTCAAAGGACCGGGCCACCGGCATGGCGCTTCCCGGATTGGTTTTAACCACGACCAGGTTTCTGGCGGGGATCACCTCCGTCAAAAACTGGATCAATGTTTCTCGTAAAGAGTGTCGGCGATCGCCAGTCGAGGCCTCCGTTTCCGGAAAGACATATCCCTTTGCGCCTTTGACCAGGTTTAACTCGCGTATATCTCGAGAAAGCGTGGCCTGGGCTACCGTGACGCCACGAGCCTGGAGGAGTTCTCCCAAGACTCCCTGGCTTGTTACCGGCCGAGAAGCAACCAAGTCGAGAATCAAGCGATGACGGAGAAGACGATGCATAAATAATCATCCAAACAACGAATAATTATTATAAAGAGCCGGCTAACAACTTGTCAACCCCCCGGGGTTGAAAGATTGAACCAGTGTTTCAGGAAGCGGAGTCGAAACATCTGGTCCGGGCCCACCAGCCGAGGTCCAGGCTCTCGGCGCTGGGGACAGTAGATGGCTCAATCAGTTCGTAGAGCGCTTTCCATGGGATCACCCGCTCCATCTCTTCACAGAAATCATTCTCAGCGGCGTGTGTCTATGATCTCACAGCAGATGGGTAAATCAGAGTTCTTCCAATTTTATGGTTTCTGTTTGCTCTTTCTGTGCAACTTCCCTTTTGAGGCTATTCTTGGAATTTAAAGCCAAGATACGGATACTTGTAACCATGCCTACAGGATGCTCAGTTTGGACGTTAACTCCAATAAGGCCTGTCGCGCATCCTCTCCGCTTCTGTAGCCGGCCTTCTTAAGCCTCGACAGGCTCACATGTGCGCCTTCGTTACGTGCGCCGCTGCCAAACCACCACACTCCCTGTGGCTTAAATTTTTGAATGTCCTCCAGGTCCATTTGCCAGCTTTGTTCGAGAGAAATCGGCAGGGGGCCACTTGCTTCCCCAGGTCATGACTCCTCGGGGGAGATAAAACACTCTGACTCCTTCCTGCTTGGGATGGTCAATGCAAACGTCCATCATGGCGAACCGGTGGTTCCATTTGTCGTATTCGTAGGTCGTCGCTATCCAGTGCGGAAAGTGCTTGTGGAACTCCTTCACGTTGACAGCCTGACCTATCGCGTAGGGTGTGGAACCCGTTTCACAGATCATCGCAAGGTCCCCCCGAAAACCCTTGGCCCGCACGGCATCCTCTACGGCTTGGAGCACTTTCAGGCGGGAATGAGTCGTGTAGTCTCGCCAGGCAGGTACGTCGAACGACCTGGGGTTAAGAGGATGCGCCAGCTCTCTGAATGGCGGACGACCGTTTTCTTTGGCCCACCGATTGTAGCGGGCGATTCGATGGGAATTTTCCATGCCGGCGCCTTCAAGTTCCACTTCCAGGCCGCCGACACCCGGAAACAACTCCACCAGTTCCTCGTAGATCTGCACAATCCGCTCGGTGAGCCCAGGGGTGTCCGTGTCGTACAAACCGACTTTGACCGGCAGGTCGAAATCACCTAACCTGTCGTAGGTCCGATACGGTTTTCCCTCGAACCTGGTGACGTCGAAATAGGTGACTGCTCCACCCAGCCAGATCTTGATCTTTCGTTTGCCTGCTTCCTCGATGACCCGTTGAAGAAGAGAGTTATCCGATGCTATCACGGGATTGTCGGGCGCCTGATCCTGAAACGGGAGGCGGGACCGATAACCGGTCGTCAGCCATTTCACGAATATCATCAAAGAGTTCATGCCTGCCTGAGCCATGTCGTCGAGTAGCGAAATGTAGTCGTCTTGCTTATAAGCTTCCATACCGCCGGCGCCAGGCGTCGTATAATCCCAGAAACCGTGTTCCATCAATGACCTGCTTTGGTCCTTTGTAGCGGAGGGGCTGTCTTGAGCCTGCGTAAGGAGGAACGCCGAGCCGATAGCTGAGGTGGCAAGAAACTCTCTCCGTTCCAATTGAACCTTCTGGTCTGCTTTCGACATGTTGAGTCTTCCGCTTCCGCGGTGTCCTTTTCTCTCGTCGTTACTCGTGGAGGCAACCGGGCATAAGCCCGTCGAGTGGCATGGGCGCAGGTTCTTCATCGATCCCTGTCTCCGCTGATGCCTGGCTTTCCAACTTGCTTGGGATTGTCGATACCTATTGATACATGATGTTCAGCCGCGAAGATGAGGCAGGAATGTGGTGAAAACTGAACCGGCGCCAGTGCTTCCAAGTCCTTCGGAGTCTCGCGGTACAGTTGTTTCAGCCCGCCGGGACTTTCTTCAACGTAAAACCCCGCTGTATCCGGTCGAGCACCTGGGTCCAGTTCTTCTCGTCCACGCACGGGACCAGCAGGTTATTGACTTGGTGTCTTAATTTCAATCGCTGCACGCTCCTGACAGGTGTACGGTATCTATCTGAACAGGATCATCTCTGGCGTTGCTTTTTCGCTTTGATGTCGACCTGGCGGGAATGCCGTCCGAGATATTCCTTACGGAAGAGTTCAGGGTCGAATTGAGGGTCATACTCGACCGACTGCACGTTCACCAGAAGTTGGCTGCCTCGCTGGAGGTTGGTGACCCGAGCCTGTATCACCGTGGGAATCCCGTCAATTTCCCTGGTCTCCACCGCCACGATCTTTTTTACCAACCGGTTGGACCGGCCATACAACTTCCACTGCACCATGGTTTGCTTTTCGGTGCTCAAAGCCAGGACCGAGCGGGGAAAATCGCTCTTACTCCTGAATTGGGGCTTCAGTCGATTCTCTACCAAGTGGCAAGGCACTCCCCGTACTTCTTGACTCCCCAGGAAGTGGTGGGTGTATTTGGCCAACTCTCCGCCAATCAATTCCTGGACCGAGATTCGGAGGTTCTTGTGCTTGTAATGGCGTGCACCTGAAATGCGGACCTTCTTCCTGAGAGCGCTTTGAGGACGATAGGCAATGTAGTCGGAGGAGCCGTCGGGTCTTTGGTGGACCAAGAGGAGCTTACCCTTTTCGGAAGGGGGTGCTTCCATGCGAATAAAGTGAGAAGTCAGCTTCGACTGAACCCGCCTCATCCAGGTGAAAGCCAGACGAATGGGAGGCTGGATCCCCTGGCTGTGTTCTACCCGGATGGTCAGACGAGCGTTCTTGTGAGCGGTTTGGTCCAGGTAACTGGCAATCAGCGCATCTCCACGTTCATCGGCCAAGCCCGGGGAAGCTACCGCCAGGCAGAGACAGGGAATCAAGTAGGGGAGCTGTCTCATGCACGTTCCTTTCAGGAGGTTGGACCGGCGCCGTCGGGCTCCCGATCAGTGCCATGCAGAACCAGCAGCAGGGCGGGCAAGAGCAGTAGGTTCGTCACTAAATTGAACCCCATGATGAAGGCTGAGAGCAAGCCAAACTGAGAAACGGGTGCAAAACGGGACAATCCGAAAACCAGAAAGCCTAAAGCCACTACTGCCGCTGCCGCCGACATCGGGCAGCCGGCCCTGATGAGACTTTGACGGGTGGCTGCTTGTGCAGAAAAGCCCTCCCGCTGAAAACGCTGGAAGCGGACCAGGTACTGAATGCAGTTGTCGACCCCGATCCCAATAGCGATCGCCGCGATGACGCTGGTGTTGACGTTCAGCGAGATGCCGGTCCAGCCCAGGAGTCCGAAGAACATCAGCACCGGTAAGCCAGCTGGAATCATGCACATCAGACCCATCTTGCAAGATCGGCAGAGGAAGATCAGGATGGTGGTAATGAAAATCACCGACAAAAGGAGACTTTTCATCTGCTCCCGCGCCAGTTGGTCGGAGGTCAGGTTCATGAGGACCAGCGTCCCGGTCGTGTTCAAGCGGGTTGCCGGGGGCAGCAGCGGGACAGCCAGTTGCCGGATCTGTTCAATAAGGGTCTGCAATTTTGTGGATTCGAAAAGCGAGGATCGAACCAAAATTCGGATGGCTGAGCGATCTTCGGAAAGGAAAGCAAGACTCAACTCGCCTGGGTCTGATTCGAGCAGATCCAACATTTCGTCCAGGACTTCCTGTTGGGTCGGCAGCTGGAAGAAAGCAGGCTGGTTTTCGTGAAGGGCTTGATTCAGTAACTTCAAGCTGTCCACGATGGATAGCGTCCGGTCGACACCGGGAAGATTCTGCAATCGCCGCTGGAGCTGATCCACGACGCTGAGCGTGGCCGCAGTGGTCATGGGCGGTTCGTCTTGGCTTTCGATCACAATGGAAAAGCTGGACAGGGCCCGCAAGCGTTTGCTCGAAAGTTTTGGCTGCCTGCACCACAGGCGCCGACTTGCGAAAGTGGCCGAGGTAATCGGTTCGAATGTTCACTTGTAGAGCACCCATCGAGGCGACGACTGCACACAGGCCCGCTACCAGATAGATCCAACGACGGTATTGGAGGTTGAAACTACCCAATTTTTCCAAAAAGGTGTGGCGATGACTATCCTCATGCCCGGGAATGCGACGCCGAGGCGGAATTGGAAGATAAACCAGGATCGCCGGAATCAAATGGATGCAGAAGAAGTAGCTCAAAAAAACGCCCAAGACTGCAAAGAGTCCAAGGTCGCGGATGGCCGGAATCCGATTGAAGATGAGGGCGGTGAAGCCGGCCATGGTTGTAACTGCCGAGATGGCGATAGGTCCGTGGGCTCGGTTAAGGCTCTGGTTCAGGACCTCCCGATATTGTTCAGTCGTGAGTTGAACAGGGCCATTAGAGGTTGCCCGGGCATATGCCTGGAGCAGGGACTGGTAATAGTGGGTGAGGAGGTGGATGGTGTAGGAACTGCCGTTGGCGATCAGGAGTGAGGGGAGTACCAGGGTGGTGGGTTTGAGAGGGAACTGACTTAGGCTCATGGCCGCTAACGTCCACACCAGGGTGAGTCCAATTGCCAGGAGGGGCAGAGAGACGCCCCGACGGGAGTGGAAGTTGAGGACCAGAATAATGATCACCAGGACCACTGTGATGGGAGTAAAGACCCACAGATCGCGGATCATATTCTCCATGCCGGCATATTCCATTTCCGGAATGCCTCCAAAGAAGAGGTGCCCCAAGCGTCCCAGAGGCGCAGCCACATCCCGGATTCTGGAGATGAGTTGACGAACCCGGTCTTCCTGACCGGGAGACCGATCCTCGAGGAAGACCAGAAGCGAAGTGGTCCGCAGATCCGACGAAATCAACTCTTTCTCAAATAACGGATTGTTGATCAGGCGGGTCCGCAGAGCCTGCGGATTGAGGTTTTCCAGAGTGTCAGGGACGAGTGGGGCGATTTCAATCTCACCTTCCGCCTCCCTGATATCGAGTGTATTGGTCAGGCTCAGAACTCGCTTCACACCCGGGATTTCCTCGATTCCCCGAGTGGCTTGACGAATGGCGGCAAGAGTGTCCAGTTGGAGCAGATCATCAACCGTCAGACCAATCCATAGGATTTCGTCATTGCCGAAAATGCGGCGAGATCGTTGATGGAAGGCGTTCTCCGCAGAATCGGAAAGGATAAGAGTGGCAGGAGAGGTATTGATCTTGAGATCGTCGAGGGCAGGGAGGAGCAGGGCACTGACCGCTCCCAGCAACAGAATGACCCAGTGCGATTGCTTGAGAAGCCAAGGCCAATAGCCACTCATGCCGTTCCTATACTGGAAAGAAATGAGCCAGTCAAACCGTCCAGCGCCCCGGGGAGCATTTGCGGGCTACGACTGCCGGCCCCACGTTCCACATCGATAAGGGGTTAATGCCGCCAAGGGAGAAACTCTATTGAGTGTACCCCAGGCTCTTCAGGATCTCTTCATCGCGCTTGGCTCGTTTGAGATCCGCTTCGGTCAAGTCCGTTGCCTTAAACCAAAGCTCCAGAGCGGTGGTCTCTTCCTCGAAACGGTCGTTTTCGGAACTCACCGCCAAGGGATCGAGCTCTGCGGCATCGGTGGCCAAATCGAAAATAAGGAGGGACTTTTCTCGAGGTGTCCAGACCGACTTCTTCGGACCCTGCAGCCAACCCAAACGGAGTGGCAAGCGGGTATTGCGCAGCCAAGCCCAGGAAAACGAAAGCCAAGACGGTGTCCATCCCTTTTTGCCGGCAAACGTCAGGAAGCGGACGGGATGAAGCGGCAAGGAGCTTCCACGTTGGACGGCGCCTGCCAAACTTCTTCCCGAAAAATTTGCTGGAATCGGGGGTTTCCGTTGGGCCAGTCCCGACAGTTCCAGAATGGTGGGAGTCACGTCCAGCAAGCTGACCGGTGTGTCAATGACTTTGCCGGGCGGAATCCTGCCGGGGTACCGCATGATCAGAGGAACTCTTAAGATGGGATCATAGAGGTGGCGACCATGGCCGACGTAGTCGTGCTCTCCCAGGCTTTCCCCATGGTCGGCAGTCAGAATCAGCAGGGTCGAGTCTCGCAGGCCCCGTCTTGTCCAGTGCCCGGAGGAGCAAACCCAGGTGGTGATCGACATACCCGATTTCCGAATCATAGCGTCGGATCCGATTTTTCATTTTGGCGTTGGCGCCGTTGTGGATTGCCGGTTCTTTCCCGTTGCTCGCCGGGTCATCAAAATCTTTTCTCAAATGATAGGGAGCATGGGGATCAAAGTAATGGACCCAGAGAAAGAAAGGCTCCACCCGCTGACTGCTGAGCCAGGAGATGGCCCGTGGCGTCACATCCTCAGCGAAGCGACTGGAACTCATGAACTGATACCGTCGATTCATTTCCTCATCGTAGATCTGGAACCAGCCGGACAATCCGGTCAAGTGAGAGGCTAATGGCCAGGCGCTGACAAAGGCAACGTTGTAGTAGCCAAAACGCTGCAGTATTTGAGGAAGGTAGAGCCACTTGGAGTCCTTGGGAATCGGAATGCCGTTGATGCGGGCGCCGTGCTCTTGAGGGTATCGGCTGGAGAAAAGTGAAAATGTGGGAGGGACCGGTGAGAGGGATGGTGCAATAGGCATGTTCAAAGCGGACCCCTTCGGCAGCCAGAGCGTCTATGGTTGGGCTCGTTTGTCGGTGATACCCGTAGCATGAAAGATGATCGGCCCTTAAGGTATCAATCGTTATCAACAGGATGTTTGGATGGTCCTTCGAATTGAGTTTGTCCTGACCTGATGCGGGGATTGCTGAAATCAGCAGTGCGATCAGGGAGATGAAGGTTTTTGGTTTCATGGCGACATGCTGGATCGGAAAGAACGACCCCTCACAAAGGTTCCACCAGTAGGTGATATCCTAAACAGCAAACGGGTATTCTACGACATATCTCTGTGGCAAAACGGCGGAAAGTTTCCTTACGGGCTCTTGAGAAGATAGCTGGGCCTGCCGGGTGGCGGCTCGCCGTTCAGCTTTCTTGTGGCTCAGCGGCTTGGTGAAGTTCCCTTTTTTAAAACTCTCGAATGGACCCGAATGCAGGAACAGGGAGTAGCCCTCGCCCGTTGAGATGTCTGGACACTCAGGCTAAGTTCCGTGGCAGAGAGAAGACCTGTCTCGCTGTTGAAACGAACTCTGATTTGTGTATGATTGGGGTCGCCCCGCAACCCCGCCGGTCCGGCATTTACTCAGATCGCAGCCAAGGGTAAGGGGTGGCTGCAAGTCGGCTTCTCTTCAAGCCAGGGTCCGCAAGGAGGTCCCGATGGATGTTTCTTGGAAAAAATACATGCAGGTCGGATTAGTTCATTTCATGGCTTTTCCACAGGTCCTCAAGGGGGAGGGCCCGGTGCTGGAGACTTTGGAGTCGGTTTTGACGGATGAGTTCTTCGACGTCATCGAAGTCACCACAATTCGAGATCCGGACGTTCGGAAAAAGGCGCGGGAAATGTTAGTTGCCAGCAAGATAATCACCACTTATGGAAGCCAACCGGTACAACTGGTCAACAAGCTCGACCTCAACAGCTTCGATGTCAATGAGCGTCAGCGGGCCTTGGACCGCTGCCTTGGCTGTGTGGATGAAGCCATTGAGATGGGCGCCCGCGGGGTTGCGTTTCTCAGTGGTCCACACCCTGGAGAAGAACGGCGGAGCGAGGCGACGGATTTGCTGGTGGATTCCTTCGACAGGATCTGCACCCATGCTGCCTCGAAGAGTGACCTCAAGGTGGTTGTCGAAACCTTCGATTTCGACATTGACAAGAAGGCTCTCATTGGCCCCAACGCCGAGGCGGTAAGTTTCTCGGAGCGCGTGCGGCAAAAGCACCAGAATTTCGGGCTCATGCTGGACTTGAGCCATCTGCCTCTACAACGAGAGACGACGCAGCAGGCATTGAGCTTGGCCAAGGATCATCTCGTTCATGCCCACATGGGAAATTGCGTCATGAAGGACCAAACACATCCGGGCCCTACGGTGACCAACACCCTCGATTCGGCATCAGTGGCGGGGAGAACGATGTTCCCGAAGTGGTCGAGTACATTAGAACGCTGATAGAAATCGGATATCTCAAAGAGAACCGACCACGCATCCTCAGTTTTGAGGTCAAGCCTCTTGCCGACGAGACCAGCCCGATCGTGCTGGCCAACGCCAAAAGAACCCTGCGCGAGGCCTGGGAGTTGGTATAGCGCCTCTCAACAGACCGAGGGAAGAGAAACTCATGCCGTTGCTGGAGATGCAAGCCATCACGAAGCGGTTCCCTGGGGTGCTGGCTCTCGACGAGGCGAGCCTTGTTGTGGAGGCCGGCGAATGTCACGCGCTGGTGGGCGAAAACGGAGCCGGAAAGTCAACCTTGATGAAGATTTTGTCGGGCGCTTATCAGCCGGATTCCGGAAGGATTTGGTTCGACGGCCAGATCCATCAGGTGGATTCACCCATCGTAGCGCGCGAACTGGGAATCACCATGATTCATCAAGAGCTCAACCTGCTTCAGGGCATGACGGTAGCCGAGAACATCTTTCTGGGGCACGAACGGGTGCGAGGGTTCCTGGGATGGCTCGACCGGGAGGGAATGGAACGGCGCTCCGAAGATCTGCTGAGTAGCTTCGGTCAAGAAATGAGTGGCCGTGTTTTGGTGAAAAACCTGAGCTTGGCCCAGCAGCAAATGGTGGAGATCGCCAAGGCTTTGTCCGTGCGATCCAAAATCATCATTATGGACGAGCCCTCGGCCATTCTTACTGATCGCGAATTGTCCGAGCTTTTCGGTCTGATTGGGCGCCTGAAACAGCGGAACGTGGCCATTATCTATATCTCTCACCGCCTTGAAGAGATTTTCAAGGTCTGTGATCAAACCACTGTGATGCGGGACGGCCGCACCGTGACCACCCAGCCAACCTCAGTGCTCAACCAGGATGAGGTGATTCGACTGATGGTTGGGCGCGAGATCAAGCAATCGGACAAGCGGACTTCAACCACCGTGGGTCCGGAAGTCCTGCGTCTGGAGGAAATCGGTCAAGAAGGAAAACTGCAAGACATCAATCTCAAACTGCACCAGGGCGAGATCGTGGGATTGACTGGACTGGTCGGCGCAGGGCCGGACCGAGTTGGCAAGAATTGTATTTGGGGCCGAGCACCCGGATCGGGGACGGATGTTTTTAGATGGAAAGCCTATCAGGCCGCGCTCTCCTCGCCAGGGCATTGATCTCGGTATCGGTCTGCTGACGGAGGATCGCAAGTCTCAAGGCCTGGTGCTGTGCATGAGAGTGAGAGAGAATACCACTCTGTCGAGGCTTGGCAAGTTGGTTCGGTGGGGCTTTGTTGACTCTGTCACGGAGAGGAAAGAAGTCCAGACTTTTGTCAGTAATCTCGCAATCAAGACCCCCTCGACGGAGGAGCGGGTTCGAAATCTGAGCGGTGGCACCCAACAGAAGGTGGTACTGAGCAAGTGGATCTTCACTCAAAGTCGTGTCTTGATTTTCGACGAACCCACTCGTGGGATTGACGTTGGCGCCAAAGCGGAGATTTATCAGTTGATGCTCCAGTTGGTCGGGCAGGGCATCGCGATCCTCATGATTTCCTCTGAGCTCCCCGAGGTTCTGAGACTCTGTGACCGTATTCTGGTGATGCACGCGGGGCGCATCGCCGGAGAACTGGCTCGGGAAGAAGCCGACCAGGAGAAAATCATGGCTCTGGCCATGGGTCTCCACCAAAAAGTAGGGAGGGAACAGGATAGCGGGAACACAGCCGTTCCCACCGATGCCTAAGAGAATTCATGCGCCCTCAGAACAGCGATTCAGTCCCAGACTAAGGGAGCGTCAGACGGGCAACTCCGAGGCCGAAAGGTTGCGACCAGTTTGAGCGCCCCGTAAGAAACAACGCGGTCAGGGAACACAGGATATGGTCTCATTGAGGACTGACAGCCTGGAGCGTTTTGCCATAGGAGTCGACCTTGGGGGAACCAATCTGAAGATCGGGGCCATCGGTGAGGCGGGGGAACTGCTGGAGCACCTGGAGCTTGCAGCGGACACCCATAAGGGTCGGGAAGATGTCGTGGATCGGCTGTGTCAGGGAGTTTTGCGGCTCCGGGATCAATGGGGCAGTCGGTATCATCTGGCTGGGGTTGGCGTGGGAGTCGCAGGCATTATGAAGCTCCCTCAGGGCTTGGTGATTGCTGCTCCCAATTTGCCTGGTTGGGAAGGTTTTGATGTTCGGAGCCAAATTCGGAAAGGGATTGACGGTCCCTTTTTCTTGGAGAACGACGCCAATGCCGCAGCTCTGGGAGAAAAATGGATGGGGGTCGCCAAAGATGTCGAGCATCTGGCTTTCCTGACCTTGGGGACTGGTATCGGAGGTGGGCTGATTCTGGATGGCAAGATCTGGCACGGGTTGTCGGGCATGGCCGCCGAATTGGGGCACATCACTATCCAACCGGAAGGGCGGCTGTGCAACTGTGGGAACCGCGGTTGCCTGGAAGCCTACGCATCGGCCACGGCTGTGGTTCGAAGCGCCGAGGATCTGGTAGAAACTGGTCGAGCCAGCCGCAAGCTGGAGCACCTTGTCAATGGGAAAACAGCGCTCACTGCCGATTTAGTCTGCCAACTTGCCCAAGCTGGAGATGAGACTGCCAGCCTGGTGTTCAGAGAAATGGGTGCGGCCTTAGGCATTGCCATCGCAACCTTTATTCACATCTTCGACTTGGATACGGTCGTCTTGGGTGGAGGGGCGATTGAGGCATGGGACGCTTTTGAAGAGGCGATGTTTCAGGAAGTGAGGCGCCGTTCTTTCGTTCAGCAGGCCGATCCGCGGCGCATTCTCAAATCTGGCTTGGGGAGCCGGGCTGGAATCTACGGTGTGGCCTGTCTGGCATTCCAGAGTTGAACCGCTCGGGTAACTCTGATCATTACATTTTTCCCATTGTGAGTGAACTGGCGCTCGTCAGGCAAACGCAGGTTCTAATTTGCGGAACTCCGAGCACCCTATTCCTGGACTGTGATTTTGGTGATTCAGGTGATGGGCTGTGATTAGGTTGTGTTGACATTTAGGAGAGATCTCTGCATAACTCAGTTTGACCGAAACCAAACACTTTATGTAGTAGGCTTCTGATGTTTTTCACACTACATATAGTGTTCGATAGTGTGATCCTTGAGTTATGCAGAGGTCTCATTTAATTAAATGTCAACACTGCTCAGAGAGGAACAAAAATATTCAGCATTATCAGGCAAGATCATCGGCCGTGCCATGACGGTGCCTTGCCGCGAAAATGAAGATGGTGATTGAAGTGGAAGACATCCGTCCGTCCCAATTCATGGAGGAACTGGAAGTTGGACTGCCCATCAATTTTGGCGCGAGAAGGCTCGAGTTGAAACGAGTCGTCCACAAGAAGTTCCACCAGAACAATCAAGGTCATCCCAATAATCATATAGATCACAGTTTCGTTTATTGACTTTAAAAAAGAACTTGTGCTAAAAATCCTGCGGCTTACCTACGGGGTCCGGCAAACGAGAGCTCCTTGAGGTTCTCAAGGAGTTCTAAATCGGCGGTAGCCATTACCACCCTGGCTTCACTTTGTTTACCCCTGAACCCAACAAGCGACTTTTGCGTGTGCTCCTCAATCGCTCCTCACGAGATCTTCTTGATTCGGGGTTCCTACAGTACAACTAAGGTCAGGTCATGAACTTTCTGGAGATGCTTGCGCTGATAGCGTTGTTTCCTGCGGCTGGAGCGCTCTTTAACGGACTTCTGGGGAAACGATGTTCCAAGTTGGTGATCAGCTCCGTGGCCTGTGGGGTCGTAGGGGTGTCGTTTGTCCTCTCGCTGGGAGCTTTTTTCCAGTTGCTAGGTCTACCTGAAGACCAGCGGCTGGTCGAGCAGGAGCTGTTCACCTGGATTCCTGCAGGGCTGGGAGAAATGACCTCGGGCGCCGTTTCTCAATTTCTGATCCAGTGGGGTTATCAACTGGACCCGTTGTCAGCGGTGATGATCCTGGTAGTGACGGGTGTGGGTTTCTTGATTCACATCTACTCGATCGGTTACATGGCCCACGAAGGAGGCTACTACCGTTTCTTCACCTACATGAACCTCTTCATGTTTTCCATGTTGACGCTTGTTTTAGCCAACAACTTTGTGCTGATGTTCGTGGGCTGGGAGGGGGTTGGTCTCTGTTCTTATTTGCTGATCGGCTTTTATTTTCACAGAAAGAGTGCTGCAGACGCCGGCAAGAAAGCCTTTGTGGTCAATCGGATCGGGGACTTCGGCTTCATGCTGGGAATGTTTCTGATCTTCACTGCCTTTGGATCCTTTGACTTTACGCAAGTCTTTGATCTGGTCAAGGGTCAGGCAGAGGCGGGGCTGCTTCAGAGCGGGGACGGCGTGATTACGGCTATTTGTATTCTCTTGTTCGTGGGGGCCATGGGTAAGTCGGCCCAGGTGCCACTATACGTTTGGCTGCCTGACGCCATGGAGGGCCCCACTCCGGTCAGCGCATTGATTCATGCGGCAACCATGGTAACGGCCGGAGTTTACATGGTAGCCCGCTGCAGTGCCTTGTTCGTCTTATCGCCTGACGCCATGTTGCTGGTGGCTGTGGTGGGTGCTTTCACGGCAATCTTTGCTGCGTCGATCGGCCTGGTTCAAAACGACATTAAGCGTGTCCTGGCCTACTCCACGGTGAGTCAACTTGGGTATATGTTCTTGGGGTGTGGTGTGGGGGCCTTTGGCGCGGGGATGTTTCACCTGATGACCCATGCTTTTTTTAAAGCCCTGCTGTTTCTGGGAGCAGGCAGCGTCATCCATGCCTTGAGCGGTGAACAGGACATGCGCAAGATGGGTGGACTCAAGTCACGGATCCCCATCACTTTCTGGACTATGATGTTTGGAACCCTGGCTATTGCCGGCTTTCCTCCCTTGGCGGGCTTTTTCAGTAAGGATGAGATCCTGTGGCGTGCCCTCTCGAGTTCACAGGGGCATGTCTTGCTGTGGGGGGTAGGGATTTTGGCTGCCGGGATGACATCGTTCTATATGTTTCGAATGATGTTCCTGACCTTTCTGGGCAAGTCGAGAGTGTCGGCCGAGGTTGAGCGCCATGTTCACGAGTCGCCCTACGTGATGACGGTCCCCTTGGGTCTGTTGGCAGTCGGCGCCGTTGCCTCCGGATGGGTCGGCATTCCTCATGTGATTGGCCAGTACCTGTTTCACTTCTCCCAGCACTTCGAGCACTTCCTGGCCCCGGTCTTTGCCCATCCGGTGAAGGTGGAGGCAGGGCACGGATCGGAAAGCCTGGAGTGGGGGCTCATGCTGCTATCGGTGGCTATTGCCTTGGTGGGTCTCTTGGTCGCGAGACACTTCTACCTGACGAATCCCGCAGTACCGGACAGACTCATGACCCGCTGCAAACATGTCTACACCACCTTGCTCAACAAGTACTGGGTCGATGAACTTTACGATGCACTTTTCGTCAATCGAACCAAGGATTTGGGAAACCGTCTGGCGGGTTTCGATAACTCGGTAGTCGACGGAGCCGTGAACGGATCAGCTTGGTTGACCCGGGTCACGGCCTCGATTTCCGGCTTTTTCGACTATTGGTTTGTCGACTTGGCGGTTCGGCGCTCTGATCTCATCTATTATTTCAGTTTTCCCTTGCGTCGGATTCAGACCGGTATCATCCAAAACTATGCGGCGCTGACCATTGGGGGCATTCTTTTGATTGTCGGCTACCTCATCCTGACATGAAAAAACGGGGTTCGGCGGCGGCATTGTCTTGGCCAGCCCTGCAATCAGGGTTTTTGCAAGCAATCGATCAGGAGCTTTACTAATGTTTCAAACCCATCTTTTGTCCATTGTTGCCTACACGCCGTTGGTGGGTGCACTCCTGCTGCTCTTGGTGAATAAGGAGAAGACTCATTTCATTCGCTGGTTTGCCAATATCGTGGCAGCAATTGGCTTTCTGGTATCTCTGCCCTTGATCACTCGATTTGACGTCGAGGCCGAAGGCCTGCAATTCGTGGAGCGTGCCTCCTGGATTCCCTCGATCGGAGTGGAGTACTTCTTTGGCATCGATGGCATTAGTCTGCTGTTGATCGTATTGACAACCGGACTGGGGTTCCTGGCCATTCTCTCCTCCTGGAATGCGATTCAGGAGAGAGTCAAGGAGTACTACGTTTTCATGTTGATGCTCCAAACGGGCATGCTGGGCGTCTTCATGGCCATGGACTTTTTCCTGTTTTACGTGTTTTGGGAAGTCATGCTTGTTCCCATGTATTTTCTCATCGGTGTGTGGGGAGGACCAAAAAAACTTTATGCGGCCATCAAATTCTTCTTATATACCCTGGTGGGATCCGTACTGCTACTTCTTGGGATTCTGGCCCTCTACTTCTACAACCACGAGGTGACCGGCGTCTACACCTTTAGCATTCCGGCCCCTGCTTGAGCTTGACTTTCCCTGGGAGTATCAGTTCTGGGTCTTTCTGGCCTTCTTCATTGGATTTGCCATCAAGGTACCCATGTTTCCTTTTCACACCTGGCTCCCGGATGCTCACGTTGAGGCTCCAACGGCCGGTTCAGTCATCTTGGCGGGTGTCCTGTTGAAAATGGGGACCTATGGGTTCATTCGCTTCAGCTTACCCATGTTCCCGGACGCCGTTCAGGATACCTCCTCGCTGAACTTCTCCTACCTGACGTTTGGTTTATTCGACCGGGAGTTTGGCCTGCTTCATTTGATGATCTTTCTCTCGATCGTGGGAATTATCTACGGGGCGTTGGTGGCCATGATGCAGCGGGATGCCAAGAAGCTGGTGGCCTACTCTTCGGTCAGTCACCTGGGATTTTGCATGCTGGGGTTGTTTGCCTTGAATCCAAACGGGATCAATGGCAGCATCTTGCAGCAAATCAACCATGGGATTTCCACGGGTGCCCTCTTCTTGATCGTAGGGATCGTCTACGAACGGAGGCACACTCGAGAGATCTCGGAGTATGGCGGGCTTTCTCATGTGATGCCGGGCTATGCCATCATTTTCCTCATCATCACCATGGCTTCGATCGGATTGCCTCTGCTCAACGGATTCATCGGTGAGTTTACGATCCTGGCAGGGGCGTTCCAGCGCCATTGGAGTTGGGGTGCCTGGGGCTGTGCAGGGATTGTGCTCGGGGCGGCCCTACATGCTTTGGCTCTATCAGCGGATGATGTTCGGGCAGGTGACCAATCCAAAAAACCAGGTTTTGAAGGATCTCAGCTTACGAGAGTATGCGACGTTACTGCCTTTGGTCATCATGTGCTTCTGGATTGGAATTTACCCCAAGCCCTTCTTCAAGTTTATAGAAAAGCCCGTTCAGCAAATCGTCCAGAAGGTACAACCCGGTTTCTACGATCGCGCCGAAGCCGTTTTGGCAAACCTGCCCAAGCAGCAGGCGAAGCGGCGTTGAAGGTTGGCCGAGAAAGGGGACGATTTTCGCTCACCCCACCTGCTGGAATCCCCTCGCTGGGGATGAAAGTTCAGCCACATCTTCGAGTTGGCAGAGCATGTCGCTGGTCGCCGCGCCCCTTGATCTCCTCATAGTTGTATTGCGCGAGCGTGTTCCAAGTTCTCCAGACCCCGGTCCACTTGGGCGTCGGCGTCTCCGGGGCTCCGATGATCGCTCCAGAAGTATCCGTAGGCTCCACTGGCGACGTATGCACCAGGCAACGCCCCGCGCCCGCTATACGGACGCCTTCCGACCCCCCGTCGGCTGTTCACCTCACTGCTCCAACTGTGCTTGAGTAAGGCACTCCCGGATATCCGTGAGACAAAAACCCTGAAGCATCGCGCCCTGTCCTGATAACCCGCCACGGATTCCAAAGAATTCTGCGAGCGGCTTGACGCCGAATTGTTTTGACAATATAATTGTCAAAAGGAGCGACGGGAATGAAGTTGCAAGAATTGTCGGAGCGCCTCGACATCGCCCCTCGTCAGGTGCGGTACCTGATCGCCGAAAACTTCATCCCTCCCCCAACGGGAGGGCGTGCGCACGCGGATTACGGGGAGGAACACGTGACCGCTATTCGGCGGTACACGCGCTTGAAGGAACTGGGCTTTCCCCCGGCGGCGATTCGAGTTCTCTTGCAAGCACGCAAGGGTGTACCGTTTCCGGTGGCGCCCGGCGTTACTCTGGTGGTCGCTCCCGAACTGCTCGGCTCTGAAATGTCCATCGAGCCGCTACGGAACCGAATTGACGATCTCTTGCGTGAGATCCTCAACCAGGAGGGAGAAAAAAGATGATATTTGAACAGACTGCACAGGAAAGGGGCGACCCGATTGCAGCCTTGGTCTCGCGGGCGCGCACAGATGCCGGAGCGCGACCTGCACCACTCGTCGCCACGGAAATCGACGTGACGATTACTGGAGGGCTTGCGCTCGTGGAGAAGAAGCAGACATTCCGCAACGGCGAAGTGAAGTCCATCGAAGCGCTACTCAGCTTTCCCGTGCCCATCCATGCAGCTTTCTTCGGCCTTACGGTGAAGATCGATGGGCGGACGCACAAGGGAGTGGCGCAGGCGCGCGAGGAAGCGAGGGCAACATATGAGAACGCGATCGACCAAGGCAGGGCCGCCGTGCTCCACGAGGAACTTCTGCGAGGCGTGCACTCCCTGTCGGTCGGCAACTTGGCCCCGGGCGCTTCAGTCGACGTCACAAGCCGCTGGGCAGAAGCCCTGTGCTGCGTGGGGCGGCACGAGCGGCTGCGCATTCCCTTGACGGTCGGTGATGTCTACGGGATATCCGGCCTTCCCGAAACCGATGAACTCATTCACGGCGGGACCACGCTGCGCGCCTTGCTCCGGGTTCGCCACGATGCCCGAAGCGTTGGTCTCGCGGACGGAGTCTTGGAACCTGCTGCCGACGGGTTTCTTCGTGCGGAGGTTTGCACAGACGCTCCAATCGACCTTGTAGTAGAGGACTGGAAGCCCGGAATGCTTTCGGGCAGAGCCTGGGACGGCCGGGAAGTGATGCTGAGGATTAGGCCGGGCGACACGGGAGACAAGGATTTGAACTTGGCAATCTTGGTAGACCATTCGGGATCCATGAGTTCTCCGTGCGCGGGACTGCGCGGAGAACCCGTTAGCAAGCACGGCGCAGTCAAGCGCGGATTGCTCCAGATGCTCGAGCATTTCCAGGGCGGGGACCGGATCGCACTGTGGGAGTTCGACCATGAGTGCGATCCAGTCGGACAGGGCCAACTGGCTCCCGCCGCCAAGCTGGTAAAAACCATTAAGCGGCTGCGGCCGCCGTCCGGCGGGACCGAGATCGGCGGTGCGCTCGACCGCATCTGCAAAGCAACCGAGACGAGCGACGTGTTGTTGATCACGGACGGGCTGAGCTACGCACTCGATGTTCACCACCATGCACGCGTTGGGAGGAGGATCTTCGTTGTGCTGGTGGGCGAAGACAGCCTTGAAGCCAATGTAGGGCATCTTGCAGCGCTCACGGGGGGAGACGTTCACTTCAGCTTCGGGTTGGAAGTCGGCAACGCCCTGTGCGCCGCTCTGCAGGGACTACGCTCCAAACGCGCTCCTCTGGACAGGGCGGCCAGTTCTGGGGGCAGGTCTCCGGAACGGGTTGTCGCTTCCCATGGCAATGTATGGCTTGAAGCGACCTGGAGCGGCCAAGCGGTGGATGAGGGTGTGGAACGGGACGAGCGATCCGAGGCTGTCGCGGCCCCTGCGCGGCGAGCCTTGCTCTGCCCTCGCTGGACCGGGACGCGGCCAGTCGGCTGGCCGTCGGCGAGAGTCTCGTCACTCATCTCACCAGCTTGGTGCTGGTCGATGAAGCCGTCCCCCGGCAGGAAGGCTTGCCGGCAACCCGGAAGGTGGCGTTACCGACGCCACGCACGATGGAACGGGCGATGCCCCGCGATGATTCTGTGAGGTACTGCCTCCTTCCCGAGATGGAGATGAGGGAATCCGGTGATGTAAGTCTATGCAGAAGATTTTCGATGGGTGCTGTTGAAAGGACAAGGACAGATATGTTCAGAGTCACCGAGACCAACCCCGTGAACTTGGTAGCTATCGCGCACCGGATGGATTGGGACGGCCGCGGCAACGAACTGATCTCCGGAAACCTCGACAGCGAGCATCCTGACGTCGCGGCAATGATCCGAGAGCTTGCCCGCGGCCAAGAGGTCGAAGACGCGGCCAAAGCAATGGGGATCGGGCCGATTCAGTTGTCCATCGCCCTGATCGCCGATTCAATCGCGGCAGAGAACCGGCATGCGGCTCGAGTGCGGCGGCGTCTGCTGCACGGGATCGATTCGTCAATGTTCGAAGCGTTCGCCAGGGAGTTTGGTCTTAGGTTCGATGAGGAGATAGAAGACCCATGTTGAACCATGATGATTTCTCAAATCACGCCAAGAAACGATTCCAGCAACGGGGAATCGCCAAGGAGGTGATCGATACAGTGCTCAGATACGGGAGAGTCGTAAATCACGGCGGGAGCAAGAAGTACTATATGGACAAGAAAGCCCGCTGGCGCGCCCGCAATGAGATGGGCGCCGAGGAGTACCGCAGGATCGTGGACCGTTTGAACATCTATGTGGTGGTTGCCGACGCGACCGTCGTTACGGTGGCCAAACGGCGCAAACGGATGAGATTTTCGAAGCCGCACAAGCCCATGAAGCATTCAGAGAGCCGCATGCGGTGAAGGACCTGAACCATGCCGAAACGCGCTGATGTCGTGGAGGAGATAGAATGGAAGGAATCTTTTTGAGTTGAATAACCAACCCATGGAGATTGCAATGGAAAGCATTCGCAACTTTCTCTTGAGTCTCAAGCCCGGCGAGCCCCTCGTCCACAAGCAGATGGCGATGTTTCCGCTCCTGAACGACAAAGCCGGCAAGAAACGTGATTACCTGAATCTGGACGAGGCTCTGGAAGCAGGATCCGCGCAAGTCAGCGAGGTTTCAGAGGACGGCAGTGTGCCCGAACTCTCCTTCGCGAACCTCGGTGACAAGCCGGTGCTGTTGATCGAAGGCGAGGAATTGATCGGCGCAAAACAAAACCGCACCCTTAATGTTTCGATCCTGGCGCCCGCCGGGAAAACGATCCCGATCCCGGTGTCGTGTGTCGAGCGCGGGCGCTGGGGCTACAGCAATGACAGGATGTTTCATCGCTCAGACCGTTCGCACTTTGCGCGCGGTCGCAGGGGCACGACAGCCGCATGCGCCGTGCTCCGGACAGCCGCATGTCCGACCAGGACGAAGTGTGGAACCACATTGACCAGAAAATGGAGAGTATGGGTGCTTTGTCCGCAACCGACTCGATGAGCGACATCTATGAACAGCACCGCACGACACTGGGTGACTACGTCAAGTCTCTTCAGCAGGAACAAAATCAGATCGGTGCGATCTTCCTGGTCGGTGACGACTTCGCGGGCGTCGACCTGTTCGCGCACAGTTCAATCTTCTCGAAAATATTTCCAAAGCTGATTCACAGTTATGCGCTCGACGCGATGGAATCGCGTTCGGAGAAGGACTTGATCCCCTCGAAGGAGGCCGCGCTCAAACTGCTCTCCAGCGTCGCAGACTCCAGGATGGAGGTCCACGACGCGGTCGTCGGGGAAGGGCCCGGGACGTACGCATCAAGAGCGAGGACATCATCGGCGCCACGCTGACAGTCGACGGCGACATACTGCATCTCGCGGCCTTCCACCGCGAGGAAGCAAACGGCAGTTCCAATTCTTGGAGCAATTACCGCCGCGCCAGTCTCCGCTTCGCAAGCTACAGCCGGCAGCCCTGACTGCCCCACAGCCCCATCCATCACGACCAGCGCCCCCTGTCTCTGTAGCTGCGGCGCTCCAAATGTACGCCATCAAGAAGCGTTTCCCTGGAGTGCTGGCTCCAGGCGATGCAAATCTCTCCGTACTGGAAAAAGTCGCCTGCGCTTGCTGGAGACGGGAGTTCAGCCGCGAACCCAGCCTCAGAAGGTCCCTGATTACCCATCCGCGGAAGCCATCGCCAAATCACAAGCGGCCACTCACTGTCTCCGGGGTTTCACCAGCTTGAGCGTATAGGTGCTCTGATCGCCGCTCTTGGTTCGGATAAACTCCACGCCTTTCTTGGGATAGACCCAACTTGTGGTCTGGACATCCCGCCGGATGCGAACGGGGTCGTCACCGAAAATACTCTTGAGCAACTTCAGATTTCCTCGAGTGAGAACGGTCGCGAATCTTCCTTTGATCTTCTTGGCGAGGCTGGTGTTGACGTAGATGGCAACGACTGTGCTTGTGTAACTCTCGAAGTCCAGGTAAATTCCTCGATCTTGATAGGCGGTGCGATAGAGCTTTCCCATCGGGTCGGTCTTGATGGATTTTCCCAGCCTTTTGTTCTCGTTGACGTCCGCCGTTCGGTCGCCAAGCTCGACTCCCATCACGGCCAGGTTGCGGCTGGTAATTCCCTGAATTCCTGTGATATCTTCCTTAACAAGATCATAGACCTTGACCTCTTCGGGTTCTTCAGCCGGTGTCTCGACTTTGGGTGGTTCAGGCTGAGAAGTGGACTGGGGGGAAGGCTCGGGAGCTTGAGCGCAGCCGGCCAGTAAAGCCGAGCAGACAACAAGGGTGATCCACAAAGAGTTTTTTGCTGACATGGTGTCCTCCAAGCAAACTTAGGCCACAGCCAGAGACCGCAAATGGCAAATGGATGATAGTCCATCCCCCGGCAAGAGGGCAAACAGCGTGTCCTCCAAATACAAACAGTACGGAGATCTGTTGACCTTGGGCATCATGTTTCCCGCCTGTATTGGCATTGGTTACGGCCTGGGGTGGGTGGCGGATGGCTGGGCCGGTACCAAGAGCACCTTCGGCCTCATCGGGGTTCTTTTTGGAATTGCGGCGGCTTTCGTCAACCTCTTTCGAGTGGTCAAGAAGTTCAATGGCAACGATCAAACCCCATCAGAATAGCCTGTCCTCAGTCGACCCGGTCTACGACAATCTTGATCATCGGCTGGCAATGATCAGCCTCATCTTGGGCACGCTGGCCTGCTTGACGGCCCTTATGCTTGGCGGACTGGGTTCGGCCCTCAGTTTCTTGGTGGGGGCGGCGCTCTCCTTTCTTAATTTCAGTTGGTTGAGGCAAGGCGTGGATCATCTCCTCAAGAGCATCCAGCCTGCCAAGCCGCCGCGCAAGAGGGCTGTCCGTATTGCTATCTCCAAGTATTTCTTTAGATACATCTTGATTGGACTGGTCCTCTATGCTATAGTCCGCTTTCGTCTTTTGGAGGTTGCAGGTTTTTTTTCGGGTCTTTTTCTCTTTGTTGCAGCCGTCCTGATCGAGTGTGTTTTACAAGTAGTCAGAGGTCTGGCTGAGGGCGTGAGCCGTGGAGCACGGTAGCACTTGGATTGCTGAATGGGTCAACAGCACCTTCGGGCCGTTGGTCGCAGCCTTGCTCGGTAGTGTTTATGGTCTGATGGGCGGTGAATACGTTGCAGGTGACATGATCATTCCCGAGCATGTGACCTTTGCCGTTCTCGTGTTTCTCTGCTGTGCCCTGTTTTTTCCAATCATGCGCCGGTCCTTCTCGGTCGCAAAACCGGGCAAGGTTCAGCAGGTCTTGGAGTTGGTGGTCGAATTTCTTAATTCCCAAATGGAAGAGGTTATCGGGCATGGGGGGAAGAAGTATCTGCCCATGGTGGCCACCATCGGTATCTTCATTCTACTGATGAACCTTTGTGGCCAGATTCCGGGGTTTGCTTCCCCAACCAGCAGCATCAACGTCACGGTTGGCTGTGCTCTGGTGGTGTTTCTCTACTACAACTACCTGGGAGCCCGGAAGCAGGGGCTGATCGCCTACCTGAAGCACTTCGCAGGTCCGGTGCCTTGGATGGCGCCGCTGATGATTCCCATTGAGATTATCAGCCACTTGGCTAGACCGTTCTCCTTGTCGGTCCGTCTTTTTGCCAACATTTTCGGAGAGCACCAGGTTATAGCTGTGTTCTTTGCCTTAATACCATTTATTCTGCCGATTCCCATTATGGTTTTGGGCCTATTTACCAGCGTTCTGCAGGCGTTTATCTTCATGGTGTTAACCATGGTTTATATTGCCGGGGCAGTGTCGGAGGAGCATTGACCATCACAAGTCGGCACGCTGACTTCGACGCACCCTACCCCATTCTGTCACTTGCGTGAGCCCGGGATGCACGAGGGGTTCTCGGAAACCACCTCCAAGTGGCGCTTTATTGGTTCCAGCGGAGTTCGGTAAGAATGGGCATCCGTGCCGAACCCCAACCCGAAAGGAGAGTCGGTTGTGAAGCGATTGTGCCTGACTGTTTTCATTAGTATCGTTGCCTTGTTCATGGCCTTCCCGGTCCATGCCGCAGACGGGACCGCAAGCCAGGGGCCTTACATGACCATCGGTTTTTCGCTGGCCTTTGCCGCAGCCATCTGTGGTCTGGCCCAGGGGCGGGCCATCTCAGCAGCTTGCGAGGGTCTCGCCAGAAATCCAGGCGCTGCCGGGGCCATCCGATTCGCCCTGCTGCTGGGGTTAGTGCTCATTGAATCGCTGGTCCTTTACACGCTCCTGATTTCCTTCTTGCTTTACTTCAAACTTCCCTAGTCGTTCCGGGAACTTCCGATGCCGCCTGTTGATATGTCTTCAGGCAGCTATTTCGCAGGTTTGGGTCCTTCTCGGTTTCCCCAGAGGATTTGGGTGGCTTGGGTGTGAGTGTTTATTGCCAAGCTTTTGGAAGCTTGCCGGGTTGGTTTGCTTGAGTGAACTTCCAGCCCGGCTGAACATCCTGGCAGAAGCAGTGCGGGGGGACTGTTTGCGGGTGGTTCCCCAAGGGTCTTTCGGCTCTTCGGTGTAGGGATCAGCGGATTGGACTACCCGAAAACCGAGCGGGCGAGAACGGGCGGTTCTTGCTTGCAGTCAACACGGCGATGCAGAAACTCGAAAGGCGCTTGCAAAGCTAATTCTGAGGGTCTTGCAGGGTTGTGGACAGCTTGTCGAAGAACCGCTTGATCATCATCTTGGCTGTGGTATCGAGCAGTCGTTGCCCGACGGCAGAGATGGTGCCTCCCACCCGGACTTCTCCTTCGTAACCTACTGTCGTCCCATTGCCATTGGGCGTCAGTTGCAACAGACCGTCTCCCTTCAGGAAGCCGATCTTGCCCGACCCTTCCACGACCAGGCGGAAACTGTCGGGAAAGTTCCGGTCCGCGATACGCACCTTGCCGTCGAACAGCCCCGAGATGCTGGCCAGCATCATTTTCATCTTCATGGCGTACTGGCCTTCTCCGACCTTGACCAGGCTCCGGCATCCCGGCATACAGCGCTCGAGCACCTGAGGATCTTGCAGCAGCTCGTAACACCGCTTTTGATCGACGGCAAGGGGACGCGATCCGCTGATTCTCAATGGGCCCTCTGGAGTGCGGCATTGACGGCGCGAGTTGCATAGACGCGGGCCACATGTCTCCGATAGTCGCTGGAGGCATGTAGATCCGTATTGGCTTCGACACCCTCGTCGACCACGGCTGCGGCATTGGCGATATCAGCCCCGGATCCCTGAGATCCCTCGAGCAGGGCTTCTGCTTTGGTCGCTCGATAGGCCGTAGCTCCCAAGCCGGTCACACCGATTCGCGCCATGGTGATGTTCCCTTCGGCTTTGCGTATTCGCGCGGCGATACCCACGATGGCGAATCCAGACGCAGGCTGGCGCAACTTTTGATAGCTGACCCCCGTACCGGACTCCTCGACAGGCAGGATCAACTCAGTGATCATTTCCTCCGGCTCAAGGGCGGTGGTCAGCGCGTCGACGAAGAAATCCTCAATCGCCATCATCCGTTCCGAATCCTTGCGAACGAGTTTGACTTTTGCCTCCAGGGCGCAGAGTGCCGCGGGATAATCTGCGGCGGGGTCGGCGTGCGCGCGCTACCGCCCAGGGTACCCATGTTCCGCACCTGAGCATCTCCGATATGAGTGGCGGTCTCAGCCATGAGCGGACACTTTTCCTGAATCAAAGCTGAGGAGGCCACATCATGGTGCGTGATCAATGCTCCGAGGTGAAGGCTTCCTGAGTTTTCAGTGATCTGATTCAAGCCGGCGATGCGGCCCAAATCGATCACATGTTCCGGAATAGACAGTCGGAGCTTCATCAGCGGGATCAAGCTCATGCCTCCCGCCAGGACTTTGGCGTCATTATTGGCCAACATATCGACGGCTTCCTGCACCGTCTTGGGTCTGGAGTAGTTGAATTCCTGGGGAATCACGCTTTTCCTCCTTGCTGAATGAGTTTCCAAATCTTTTCCGGTGTCAGAGGCATGTCGATGTGCCGAACCCCCAAGTGCGAGAGAGCGTCCACTACTGAATTCACCACGGCGGGCGAGGCTGCGATCGTACCCGCTTCGCCGACACCTTTGACACCCAGGGGGTTGACCGGGGAGGGTGTTTCGGTGCGATCGGTTTCGATGGTCGGCATCATGGCTGCCTTGGGAATAGCGTAGTCCATATATTCTCCGGTGATGAGCTGGCCCGTGTCATCGTAGACCACCTCTTCGAAGAGAGCTTGGCCCAGGCCTTGGGCGACGCCTCCATGAACCTGACCGTCGACCAGAAGTGGGTTGATGACTTTGCCGCAGTCATCCACGGCCAGGTAGCGCTTGATGGCCACTTCCCCGGTGTCCCGATCGATCTCGCTCACCACCACGTGAGCCCCGAAGGGGAAGGCAAAGTTAGGGGGTTCCCAATAGTTGGTCGCCACCAGTCCGGGCTGCGTGTCGGGGGGGTAGTTGGGACCGATGTAGCTGGCCAGCGCGATTTCAGCCAAGGGAACCGTCTTTCCGCTCTGGTTGCAAGTGCAGACCCCTCCGCTATAGGTCACGTCATCGGACTCGAGCAACATGGCGCCATAGGTTTCGATCTTGTCTTTGAGCTCTCGAAGGGCCAGGAAGAGGGCGGTTCCGCCCACGGCCGTGTTGCGACTCCCGAAAGTGCCGACGCCGTGCTGCACGGTGGCGGTATCCCCATGGGTCACCACAACATCATCGATGCTCACTCCCAGTTCGTCTGCCGTGATCTGGGCGAAGCTGGTTTGAGTCCCCTGACCGTGGGGTGAAACGCCGGTCATCACGGTGACTTGCCCAGTGGGCTCTATCTTGACGGTAGCGCTTTCCCAACCGCCGGTAGGCAGGGCCGGCGAAGGACCGAAGGCGCAGATCTCGCCATAGGTGGAAATTCCGACCCCCATCAGGCGACCCTGCTGACGAGCCTCTTTCTGCTCCTCCCGCAGTTGAGAGTAACTGACCGAGTCCAGGGCTTTCTGCAGAATGGCTGCGTAGTTGCCGCTGTCGTAGGAAACACCCATGGGAGTGTCATAGGGGAAGTCGCTGGGCGGGACAAAGTTCTTCATTCGGAGTTCCACAGGATCCATCTTCAACTCAGCCGCAAGGATCTCGACCATTCGCTCAATGCCATGGGTGGCTTCGGGCCTCCCCGCTCCGCGATAGAGATCGGTTGCCATCCTGTGGGTGAAGACGCCGACAACATCGGCGTGAACGTTCTTGAAACGATAGAGCCCTGGCAACATCAACACGGAAAGCGTCGGCATGGCCGGCGTCAACAGCATGTGGAAAGATCCGACGTCCTGGATGAGCTTGACCTTCAACCCCAGCATGGTGCCGTCCTTCTTGGCCGCCAATTCATAGTAGTCGATATGCCCTCGGCCGTGGATGGTGGCCAGAAAACCCTCGCGTCGCGTGAGAACCCACTTGACCGGCTTGCCGATCTTCATGGAGATGAAGGCCGTCAAGGCTTCTTCCGGATAGAGTTCACACTTGCTCCCGAAGCCCCCACCGACTTCAGGGGCTACGACTCGCAGCTTATGCTCGGGCAAATTCAACACCCCGGAGAGAAGGGTCCTCAGGATGTGCGGGATTTGAGTGGAGCTGTAAACCGTGAGTGACTGGTCACCGGAATTCCAGGTAGCCACCGTTCCCCGAGGCTCCAGGGCGGAGGGGACCAGACGTTGATTCACAATTCGCTCCTTGACAATCACATCCGCTTCCTCGAAAGCCTTGTCGATATCTCCACCTTCCTGATGGTGAGTAAAGGCCACATTGTCAGGCCACTGAGGATGGACCGCTGGAGCCCCTTCTTCCAAAGCCTTCTCGGGGTCCGAAACAGAGGGGGTCGGCTCGAAATCCACCTCGAGCAAATCGACGGCATCCCTGGCGATATACCGATCCCGGGCCACCACTACGGCCACGGGATGGCCGACATAGTAAACCCGATCCTGGGCAAGCAGAGAGTGATGGGGGATCTTCAGATCGGGCAGGGAGATTCCACAAGGGACGGGGCCGAGATGGTCAATATCTTTCCCGGTAAAAACGGCCACGACCCCTGGGTGTTGTTCGGCTGCCTGGGTGTCGACGCGCTCAATCTTGGCCGCCGGGTAGGGACTGCGTAGAACAGAGGCATAGTGCATGCCTGGAAGCTCGATATCCTCCACGTAGGTGGCAGTGCCGGTGATGAGCCTTGGATCCTCCCGTCGCCGGATGGACTTTCCCACCAGTGGTTCGGTTTTCTTGATTACGGTCGTTTCCATCACTTACCCTCCTACCTTGGCTGCAGCGGATTTTACCGCATTGACGATGTGCTGATAACCCGTGCAGCGGCACAGGTTTCCTTCCAGACCGTGGCGTATTTCCTCATCGGTCGGCTGTGGGTTTCTCTCGAGGAGCTCTTTAGACGTCATCAGCATGCCGGGGGTACAAAAACCGCATTGCAGGCCATGTTCGTTCCAGAAAGCCTCTTGAACGGGATGCAGTTGGCCGTCAGTGGCCAAACCTTCGACCGTCAGGATGTCTTGACCGTCGGCCTGCACGGCCAACAAGCTGCAAGACTTGACCGTCTTGCCGTTGAGAGCGACCGTGCAACTGCCGCAAATGGAGGTTTCACATCCGATGTGAGGTCCCTTGAGGCCGGCCACGTCGCGTAGATAATGGATCAACAGCAGGCGAGGTTCAACCTCGTCGGTACGCTCTTGGCCGTTGATGTGAACGTTGATTGGGGTTTTCATCTTAAGCGTCCTAAATAGGGTTTGGATCGTTGAACTACAGGATGCAACAAACTTATCAAAATCCAAAAAAAATGCAAGTATGGTTCATTCATAAAAACCTTTCGCAGTTCTTTTGGAGTTGAGACATACTGTGATGGAATCAGCATGAATGGGGCTGAACATACAGGAGCGAGGATATCATGTTTCGAGTGTGAGTGCATGTATAAGAAGTCCACTGCCTTTGGCGCCCGGGGTGGTTGATAAGGAGGGATTGCACCGGAGAATGCAGATTAAGGGAATGAGGGGGTGTTCGATGTGATAGGAGAGGAGCCAGTCGGTGGGTTTTGGGTTCAAGGTCGGTAAACAGGATCTCTTTGTGGTATCGGCAAAAAGATTTCTGGATGGTGCGGTTGAAGCGTTCGACATGGCCGCCGCTACCTCCAATAGCCAATTGTCAGGTGAATACCATCACAGAACATACGAATGAAAACCGAACGGCCCATGGACAAGGATGCATCTATCTCCGTGGCGGGTCATCACGGCTTGGTTGGCGCGGCGATCTGTCGAAGGCTGGAGGGCTTCGGCTTCACGAAGCTGATTAAACGTCCTCGGAAATCGCTGGACCTTCGCAACCAAGCGGCCGTGGAGCAATTTTTCGGTGACGAACGCCCGCAGTATGCCTTCCTCGCGGCCGCACAGTAGGCGGCATCGTGGTTAATGACACTTATTCCGCCGAGTTCATTCGAGATAATCTGGAGATACAAACCAATGTCATCGATTCAGCCTACCGGCGCGGGGTGAGAAAACTCTGTTTCCTCGGATCAAGCTGTGCCTGTCCACGGCTTGCTCCCCAGCCCATCAGGGAAGAGTCTCTGCTGACCGGCGAATTGGAATCAACCAATCTAGTGGTATGCTATTGCCAAGATCGCGGGTATCAAGATGTGCCAGACCTGCGCCCGGCAGTATGGATTCAGCACAATCCCCCTCATGCCCACCAATCTGTACGGCCCAAGCGACAACTTCGATCTGGAAACCGCTCACGTCATCCCGGCCCTCATGCGGAAGTTCCATGAAGGCAAAGCGGCGGGCGACGAGAGCGTCACGGGCTGGGGATCGGGATCTCCCCGCCGCGAGTTCCTGTACCTCGACGACCTTGCGGACGCCGCCCGCTTTTTCATGGAAAGCTACCACGCGCTGGATATCATCAACGTCGGTGTTGGAGAAGACCTCACCATTGCGGACTTAGCTGCGCTCATGAGAGACATCGTCGGTTGCGAGGGTGAAGCTGTCTTCGATCGGAACAGACCGGATGGCACGCCCCGGAAGGTCCTCAACGTGTCCAGGTGCAACCAACCGTCTGGGCTGGCGGGCACGTACCAACTTGGCCGATGGCCTGCGGTTGACTTATACTTGGTACTTTGAACATTATGGGGCTACCCATACCTGAGATGATGGCTAGGCTGTGCCGGATTCGAGACCTGTTTTACGCACGCAGGGCTGCTGGTGGTGACGGTCGTCGTTACCTGTCGGGGACCTGATTCCCTCGACCGACTCGCCTCCCCACCGAGTTGAATGCTTCGATTGCCAAGTGGTTTGACAAAAGTGCTGCTCGGTGAAGCGCAGAAGGAGATCCTCATGGTGCAGGTGAAACAGACCGAGGTGGAGTGGCAGGATTTGCAGCAAAGGGACACCCGATTTGAGATCCGACACTGATGACTCGGATTGGATTCGGATACGACATTCATGCTTTCGCTCGCGGGTGTCCGCTCATCCTGGGAGGTGTTCGAGTGCCGTCCGAGCAAGGGCCCTGCAAGGGCATTCGGATGCCGACGTTTTGACTCATGCCATCTGCGATGCGCTGCTGGGAGCAGCAGCGCTTGGAGATATCGGTAGTCACTTCCCGGATGAAGACGAGCAATTCCGGGATGCCTCGAGCATGCAATTTCTGGAGGAGGTGGCCAGGTTGCTTAGATCCCACGGCGATGAGGTCATCAATGTTGATTCAACCGTTGTCCTGCAATCTCCGAAGATTGCTCCCTATGTTCCAAGGATGCAGGGAACCATTGCCCGGGCCCTGAAGCTGGAAAGCAGTCGGGTCTCCGTCAAGGCGACAACCCACGAGCGCCTGGGAGCCCTCGGAAAAGGAGAGGGCTGTGCCGCCTACGCCGTGGCATTGATCCAGTCCAATTGAGGCTGGCTGATAACAAGGGACCCTGGAAACGGGACAAGACAGCGAATCGGATCAGGTAGAATCAAGGATGGAAAGGAGTTCACGTGATGACAAAGTCTGGGATCGGCAGCTTGACCCAAAAGAGTTGCGCTCCTTGCCGAGGTGGCATTCCTCCCCTTAAGGGCGAGGCGCTGAAGACGCTTTGGCGAGAGGTGGCTGACTGGAAGGTGGTGGAGGATCACCACTTGGTTAAGAGCTTCCGGTTTAAGGATTTCAAGACGGCTTTGGGCTTCCTGAACCAGGTCGGTGAGCTGTCTGAGCGCGAATGGCACCATCCTGATCTTGCCCTGGCCTGGGGTAAGGTCGACATCAAGATCTATACGCACAAGATCAATGGTCTGAGCGAGAATGATTTCATCCTCGCAGCCAAGATTGATCATCTCTACTCGGCCGACTAGCACTCCCAGCCGTCTTGCCGGCGGCTACCGCGCAAGGCATGGTCCTGTCGGCGATCAAAACGTCGGGAGCCATGTCGGCGGTCGGTTGGTGTCTCTTGGTGTACTTGCGATCTGGAATCAGTGTGAAAACCAGGTTACTGAGGCAGCGGAGACCGCGAGAATTGAGTCGGGATGGACGGGTCTCCGTCACACGACGGTCCTTATTAGGCAAGATCACCATAATCTTGACCGAATGGTCGGTGTTGGTGTCCTGAATCACTGGACTAAGAGTTTGAGACCTCTGCATAACTCAAGGATCAAACTATCGAACACTATATGTAGTGTGAAAAACATCAGAAGCCTACTACATAAAGTGTTTGGTTTTGGCCAAACTGAGTTATGCAGAGATCTCAGTTTAATAGCTCGAAGTAGCGGTCGCGGCTCATGCCGGAACTTCTGAGTAGATTTCTGATGATAAAGATGGGAACCGCTCGATAGACGGGAATGACCGAGGGTCTTGGAACCCCCGGTTTGGTGTAGATGAGATGATCGCCAGTTTGTCGAGAAAATTGAAGCCGTCTTTCTCAAAGACCGCAACCAGACGTTTGTAATTGACAGGACGAAGTGACGACGTCTAGCGAAAGTTGATGGTCACGTGGTCCAGAGAAACAAATTCTGGTGTCAGTCATCGGCGTCATGCGTATACCCTGCTTCGTCCAAAATGATTTCGAGAGTGCCACGCTCTTCGGCTGTCTGAAGAAATCCCCGAACGGCCATTTTGATGTTTTCTCGAACCTCGTCAGCGGCGTCACCACAGCTTGATACGTCCAGTTCCGAAGCATGCCCCACGAACACGCTTCCTTCCTTGAAGATGTGAACGGTGAACGGAATGCGGTGACTGTCTAAGGTCTTCGTCATAATCATTAGAATGTATCGCAAACGAAATAAAGCAGGCAAGTGACTCAATGCCCCGCTACTTGGTAGGTTGTTGTCGATCTCTACTACCGCTACACTTCGTTCCTATACGGCGCACCACGTTATGGCACTGGTCAATTCGTGATGCGATGGGTGACCAAAATAACGTACGTAGGATACATGGATGCCTTCCCCTGAACTGGTCTGCGACGTGTGAACTAGCTCAGGTGTGAGTCGGGTGCGAAGAAAGGGTTGCTCCCAGGGAAGGACCGCAAAGGCTGGGGCAGCAGACGGTCATCCAGTATTCACTGCCGAGTCATGAGCCCAAGAGGGCCGCCGTTGCAACGCGCCTTCTGCCGGGATTCTCTACCGCTTCAGGTAGCAGTTGGGAATTTCAGCCCCCGCGACATAGTTCAATTTTCCAATCCTGCACATCTGATAAACGTTGATGCGAAAATCTGGGCAGACACTGACCAGACAGTAGGCATCGGTGGGGGTGAAACCATAGTCGGTGATGAGCCAATCCATCAAGTGAAAGGTTGCCGTCTCGACGGCAATCTCCAGAGGTCGATAGGCATGAACCGCCACGATGGAATCAGGCTTTTCGATTCGCATCCAGGGAATAGTTTTCCCCTTTACAATCTCCAATTTCAGGCGCACGGTGGCCTTGGTTTCTGCCGCCGTTCCGGTGAATTCCGTGTCGCCTTGACTGGCATGGACGTCGCCGAGGTAGAAGCGGCCCCCGGGGTGAAACACCGGCAAATACACTGTGTTTCCAGGTGCCACGTCTCGGATGTCCAGGTTGCCGCCCCAAGGACCTTGGCCGTCGCCGCTGGTGGTAACCTCGCGATCCGGCGCCACGCCCAGGGTTCCGATGAAGGGAGTAATCGGCCAATGGATTTGCTCACTGAAATGCAAGGTGCCGTCGCGCGTGGTGCCACTGGCTCCCGGGGTGTGAGGGAAAATTTTCGTAGTGTAGTCCGTCGACAATTCCGGCCAGCGAGTCGACGCGCCCAAGGGGCCACGGTTGGGTCCGATCGCGGTCCAGGAAAATTCATCAACGGTAATTCCCTCAATCGCCACACTGAGCAGGTCTCCAGGCTCGGCGCCCTCGATCCAGACAGGCCCGCCAATGGGGTTACTCAGTGGAGGATTTCGGTCAAAACCGGGTCGTAGCTTTGGAATTGCCTTGTCGGCGGGCGTACGAAAATAACCGGTGCCGGCATCCCAGGTCTCGATTTCAAAACTCTCACCGGGGAGCACCCTTAAAGCCGGGTCATCTTCCCAATCAAAGGCATACTTTCTTGCATTCTCGCGGTTGATCTTTTGCAAAGCCCCCTCCCGTTTTATTGAAAAAAAGTGCTCGACAAGATTCTCTCATGAAACAGTCTGTTTTTCGTCGAAGTCTCTTGGCTCTTATCGTACGGCAGGCCTTGGGGAGGATGGCCAGGCTGAATGCTGCGGTCTCGAGTTTTCCGAACTTACGCCAGCACAGCCCGCGATCAGCCAAGCAGTTGACGGGCCCTTTGCGCTATGATTGGCTAGGAACTGTTGTAGGTCTTGCCGGAATACAAGGCATTAGCCTCGAGTCTAATGAAAGGAACTTCTCTATGGCGGCGCACAACTTCTCGAGAAGGGAATTTCTGATGCGAGCTCCAGCCTCGGCAGCCGCGGCCGGACTGGTCGGTTGCGGAGGCAGCCGGAGCCGGGCTGGTGGAGATTCAGCGGATTCCCCCGGGGGAATCTGGGAAAAGCCGCCGGATCAGCGAGACAAGGGAAACCGCTTGAATTGCATTCTGCTGGATGTCGATACCTTCCGAGCGGACAACTTGGCTTGCTACGGAGGAACCTGGGTGGATTGTCCCAACCTCAATCGCTTTGCCAAGGACTGCGTCATCTTTGAAAACGCCTATCCGGAGGCGCTGCCCACGGTTCCGATCCGGCGTAACCTGATGACCGGTCGAAGGATTCTACCCTTCGACTATTACCAGCAGCATGAACCCGTACAAATGCCCGGCTGGCACCCGCTGTTCTACGAAGATGTCACCTTGGCGGAGACCCTTCACGAGGCGGGCTACGCGACGGCGTTGATCGCTGACATCCTCCACTTCACCCGGCCCGGCAGGAACTTTCATCGGGGCTACCGCTATTTCGACTGGGTGCGGGGACATGCCTTTGACTACTATGCCACGGTTCCCCATCAGTTGCTGGAGGTGACGGACGTCATCCCTCAAGATTTCCTTGAAAAGTTCAGCGCCTTTTCCAGGGCCGACCTTCGTTGGCACATCAACCAGTACAAATTGAACATGCGCCGCTGGCTTCGGGAGGGGGAATCACTCATCGAGATCACCGCTAGAAGAGTGATTGACTGGCTTAAAGAGAACCACAACCAGAAGCCCTTTTTTCTTCACATGGAGGCTTTTGATCCCCACGAGCCCTGGGACCCGCCCCAGCGTTTTCTGGACAAATACATGTCGAACGCCCAAGGCCCCACTTGGACTTCACCTCCTTATGACGACGTTGAGGTGCCCGAGGAAGGAGTCCAACGCATGAGGGCCAATTATTTTGCGGAAAGTGAATGCGTGGACTATTGGGTGGGTGAGGTTCTCAAAACAATCGAGCAACTGGGGCTGTTCGAAAACTCCGTGGTGATGTTCATGTCGGATCATGGAGCCTTGCTCGGGGAGCAGGGCCAGTTTTGCAAGGGGCCGGAGTGGCTACGCAGGCAGGTCACGCACTTGCCTCTCTTGTTTCGCCTGCCGGGTAGAGAAGGAGCCGGCCAACGTGTCGGCGGCTTCGTCCAGATTCCGGATTATGTTCCGACCCTTTTGGGACGGCTGGAATTGGAGCCTCCCTCAAGAGTGACCGGGAAGGACTTCTGGCCGTTGGTGACGGGAGAAACGCGCAGCGTGCACGATTATGCCGTGATGGGGTATGGCTGGATTGGTGCGGTGCGAACACCGGAATGGAATTTCAGTGCGGTATGGAATCCGAAAGACTATCCTGGAAACTACTTGCCCCAGCTTTACAGCCGCGAGAAGGACCCGGATGAGCTGAAGAATATCGCTGAAAAATACCCGGACGTGGTCGCCGATCTGAAGCAGAAGCTCGACGACTACATTGCCGCCGGGCGAGGACTCACCATGGGCAGCTTCCACGCCCGCCTGGGGGTAGGGACGCCGACTTACTAAGTGGAGCGCCAGTGTGAATGTCACTTTGCAGAATTCGACGACGCGCGCCTGAAGGCCGCCAGTCTGAAGTCCACGGCAGGGCATTACGGTTCCGGTCTGGACACTGAAATACTGCCGGCAGTCCTGACCCGAGTATCCCATCACCAGCAGGCCAGTGCATCTCCGGCCAAGGCCAGATCTGGGAAGCGGAGTTTCCTTTCAGCGAGTAGCCGGGGCGGTTCATCATGATATGGGGTTGGTTCCGCATCGCACAATACCCTTCACAGGACATGATGGCAAAGGGGCGCAATTATGGTGATTCAGGAGCCTACCCCTATGGCCTGTAAGTTTCTGGAGGCGTCAGACCGGGAGTTCACTGATGAGGACACCCTGCAAGGCTCGAAAAAGCTGTGGGGGCCTTTTTCCATGCTGTTACCGACCTGTCCCGGGAAAGGGATTGGGGACATGGGACGCACCGGAAAACGATAAGCGCGGCGCGAAGGCTGGCTAACGAGTTGAACAACGGTCACTTGGAAGCTGGGATATGGGCGGCCACAGCTTTCACTCCAACTTTTACAACAGCTCCATGGAAGATTATGAAATGGAAGCGGGCCGTCCGGTAGTGCGGGCCTTCTTTGAACGGACGCTGGGTTTATTGGCAGAATAGAGCAGATCAAGAGGTTAAAGGGAGAGCAGGATTGCCAAGAAGCTTGAATCCAGGATACTTGCCGGCAGGCAGGCGCCCTGACCGCTTCACCATACGGATAGCCGCCATCGCTGTTTTGGGCGCGACACTCATCTTGGCGCGGGAGGCCAGCTATGGCGTGGGGCTGTCTGGAGATTGGGCCACTTACATATTCGCGGCCCGGAACTTGCTGGCGGGAGAGTGGTTTGTTCAAACTCACGGATGGCCTTATCTGCACTGGCCGCCGTTGTACCCGATGCTGCTGGCCGCGGCCAGCTTTGGGGTGTTCGACCCTTACGCCGTCGCTGGTCCGTTAAATGCCGTTGTCTTCGGACTGACCCTATTCGTTGCCGGTCAAGAGCTGCGGCGGCACATTCAACACTGTTTCTTGGTGATAGGAGCTTGCCTCGCCATCATACTGGCAATCCCCCTGACCAGGGCTGCATCCCAGGCTATGTCCGAAGCCCCCTTCATCCTGTTCGTAACCCTCTCCCTGGTCCTGACCTCCAGATTCCTGGATACGGGCAAGCGGCCGGATCTGGTCTGGCGGCGGTGTTCGCCTCTCTGGCTTGCTTGACGTGCTACATCGGCGTCACCTTGATAATAACCATTTTGCCTCTGCTGCTTTTCCGGCGAAGAATTCTGTCGTTGGAGAGAGCGAAGCGCATTGGCTTGTGCCTGCTGATTTCCGCGCTGCCGGTGGGACTGTGGGTTTTGCACAATTTCCTGGTACCCGGGAGGCTCCCCGAACGCAGAAGACCGTCGTCTCATAGCTTGTCGGAGATTCTGGACAAGTTTTCCAGCGATTTGGCCGGGTGGGTATTCCTCTACTTACCATCGGGGGATGTCAGGGCCGCCGCGGTATTGACCCTGATGTTCCTGCTGGCGCTGACAATATCCGTCGGGTGTTCATTCGTCCGCTTGCACCGAAAGGACGGGGGGCATGGATGGGGTCCGTTTTACCTGTTCGGCGGCTTTGCCCTGGTGTACCTGATTTCCCTCACCGCGTCGCAATCGCAAACCCAAATCCTGCCCTTGGGAGAACGGCATCTGTCTCCCTTGTACATCCCGATCCTGTTTGCGGCGGTATTCGCCCTGGACAAGCTCCTGAACTATGAACAAGGCGGAAAGCTGATGGGAACCGTCGGCGGCCTACCAGCAATTAGAACATTTATCCCGGGGGGGCTGTTTGCCGTTCCAATTGCCCTGGCTCTTTTCCTCTGGCTCTCTTGCAACGCGGCCCTGAACGTGCGTGAAATCAGGCGGGTCAAGGCATCGGCATGGGATTAGCCGGCCTGGCGTGGGTTAACTCGGAGGTCTTGCAGTACATCCGGGAAGAGCTCGCTGACAGCACGATATTCAGCAACTATATACAGGCTGTTTACATGTACACCGACCACGAGAACTATCATAGACTAACCCGCCGAGTAGGCAGAGCGAGACGCGCTATAGAAAACGCTGCGGACGGAGCATACGTCACCTGGTTCTATGATATCTCCGGTCACGACTATAATATCCTCGAGTTACCGGGGCTGGAGCAGATAGCGGAGTTGAAGGACGGTATCATATTCAAAGTTAACCGGGCTTATGATACCGCCGCGGCGCACCAGTCAGCCTATCAGTCAATCGTGACAGGCGAGCCGGTAATCCACTCCAACTTCGACGTGTGCCTCGCCAAAAACAGCCTCACCTACGTGAGGGAGCAGTGTAGTCAGGATGACCTTGAAGCAATGTTCTTCTTGCACCTGAACCCGGTTGACGTGAATGATCTTCCTGAGCATCGCAAGCAGTACAGCTTTGATAATCTGAACTTTACTTTGGCCGCCGCGGCGTGATATTCGACGGGAAGTGCATGGCAACCGTTCCGCTCCCGGACTATGCCATCACCCGCATCAGGACCGGGCAGTACATAATTATGGAAGACGACTTCAATCACGTTTGGAAAGGGGAGTTCCAGGTCAGCGAGTAAAGGATGGGAGATAGGGGGTGGAGGGAACGCGATCCGTCCCCCGTCGGCTCGGGCAAAGCCGGGAACCACGGAGATGACCGGAACCTCTCGGCAAACCTGTCATTGATTGCGCGGCAAGCTACCTGTTCCCGCCTCCGTTTGCCACGGTGTTGGGCCGGTTACATCCGTAAACCTGAGGACGCCGCCCGACTGAGGGCTGCGACCGTGAAGATGAGCGGGTACTCTCTTTCAAAGTACCACAGTTTGGAAAAGTAGAGCCCGATGGGCTCGGCTTGGAAGTGCTGCCCTCTCTCGGTCTTTTGGATCAGCCAGGAGACACCGGTTGCAATCGCGGTGCGAAAGATTTCCTGGTTGGTTTTCATTGAGCCGAGCGAAGAGGGAAGGTCTCCTACTGAATCAGCCAAGGTTTGCACCGCCAGAGCGGTCTCTTCGATGGATGAAACTACTCCCGACGCCCCCCCCCACCCTCCGTCATCGTTTTGTGCAGCCAGCAACCACCCGATCCCTCGCATCCTTGCCGCGTCCAGTGGAAAGGAGTTTTGGCGACTGAGAAAATTGAAGGCCAGGATGACGCGGGCTGTGCCGTAGGTTAAATTATTGCCCTCCGGTGCTAACTCGTTACCAAACCAAAGCGGCGCCCAGGCCCCGTCTTCTCGCTGTGAGGCGGCCAGATAGCGCAGGGCGCGCTGGAGCGCTTTGTGCAGGCGAGATCGAGACTGCGTGGGTAGATGCTCATGCCAGCTTGACCAAGCCAGCAGGGCATGGGCCGTCAGGTCGGGAGTGCTGCGGTCGAAAGGCAAGCGACCCCATCCGCGACAGAAAGTCGGAATGCCTCCATCGCTGTTTTGCAAGTTCAGCAGCCAGTCAACCCCGGCAACAGCCGCTGCGATGACATCCCGGTCAATGGGACCCATATTCCGTAAAGCCAGCAATGCGCCGGCGGTATCGTCGGCATCCGGAACCCCGCCCGGTCGATCGGTCCAGGCCCAGCCCCCGGGCTCGGCGTGCGTGTAGGGATGCTCCTTGCGGAATTGCTGCTTCAGGAGCCAGTGGCGGAGGTTTTGGCGGTCCTGGCCAGTCCAGTGCGGGGTCAAGCATTCTCCAGTTGAAAGAGCGCCGATGGACAGCGTGGTCAACCAAGTGGCCAAGTTGGTGTCAATAGGCCAGCTTCCATCGTCTCGAGCCAGTCCAACCAGAAAGCTCACACCGCGAGAAACGACGGCATGCTCGACCTGACCCGCAGCCACCAAGCTCATGACGACAAAACTGGTGAGTGGGACCGCTTCGAGGTAGCCGCCGCTGTCGGGCTGAATGGTCTCCAGCAAATCGAGTGTCCGTCGCCGGGCCAGGGCTCGAACCGGACGCAGGATCGGGTTCCGGGTGGGACTGAAGTGATGACGCACCTGACCAATAGCGATCAATGCCGGCAAGGCATAACTGACCACGGGCAGGCGCAGCCGCTTGAACCATTGTTGAGGGCAGAGGGCCAACTCGAAGGGCAATTGGGGGACTCGGTTCCAAGCACCAGCTCCGGACCCGAAGCGGCCAGCCAGCGCGCAGGCGGTCAAGATGGGCGCCGAGAACGTTCGGTCCGAGCCGTAGCAGCGGGTAATGGTGGCCGCCAGAGCCTGGGGTTCGAGCGACCCGGCGGCGGTCAGAAGCCAGGGGCCTCATTAGCTGCAAGCGTCTGGGGCTGGCTTTCATCCGACGGGGCCAGAGCCGCCCAAACCAGAGCGGTGGTGCTCACGTTGCTGACACTCCGGACCGTGTCCCCAAAACCGCCATCCGGATTCTGCGTCCGCACCAGCCAGTCCCTTCCTTTGGCGATGCGTTCCTGGCAAGTGTCCAGCAAGCCCTGGTCAATCCTGCCCTTGCCTTCTCGCACGAACAGTAACAGCGCCAAGACGGCCGTGGCCGTGGAGAGCGCACTGCTTGACAACTCTCCTTCCCAATGACCGTGCTGGACGCGGGATTTCAAGAGTTGCCGAATGGCATGGGTCAGGGTTTCGTGGAAAGCAACTTGGTCGAACGCCATGCCTCAAAGACTCAGATGGCCCAGTGCGAGCAGGGCGTAATAGGTATATTCGCAGTCTGCAACATCATCCGTCCAGTTCCCGTAGAAGGCTCCTTTGCTGGTCCAGAGTGTGTCCAGAAAATCCAGCGTAGGTTCCTGGAGGTGTTCGAACGAAATCTGCATTCCCGCAAGTGCATGGAGAGCTGTGGCCGTGGAGAGAAGATCGGGTATGGGGGTATCCACCCCGGCCAGAAACCCTCCATCTGGTCGGGGCCCTGTTCCAGCAGCCATTCGGAAACACCAGGAGGGATGGGGGCGTGGAACTGCCGGAGCAGGGTGAGGGCCGCCGCCGTGGTGGGGGTTGATGCCACGGGCACGCCGTGCTGCCCCGCAAAGCCCCCCCCCTCCAACTGAAGCGACTGGATGGAGCGCACCAGACCCTCAGGATCAGGCAGCGGTATTCCCAGGTCCTGATGAGCTCCCAAGGCCAGAAAACCGTGATAGACCGTACCCTGAGCTTCACCCGGAGTTGGGCCGTATCCCCCGTCACCGGCTCGGTAGGAGTCGAGCCGTTCCGCCAGACGCCGGGAGATTTCAGGATGGAGACTTTTTCGTGGGAGGGCTGCCCAACAGCGGGCGAGGCAAGCTAGATGAACCAGATCCAGACCCTCTCCGTCTCCAAAACGCTCGAGGTAGGGGCATATCCTTTGAAAAGGCGGTTCCTGTCGTAGCGCGATCAGACCCTCGAGACCAAAAACCGTGTAGTAGAGATCGCTCCGGCCGGCACGGTCCCGGACGCCTCCATCCTCGTTGATTTGTCCTTGCAAGAAGTCGACGACGCGCTCACTAGCTTCGCGCAGCAGGTTCGGCGCCAGCCGCGCGACTTGCAGCATTTCGAGCCTCAAACTCACTGCAATATCCTTCGATGAACTGCTCGCCGAAGATCTTGCCCACAACCCGGCGCAGCAGCCCCTTGAGCGTCGGGTTGGAGAGGAACCTCAGAGCGCGTATCGCATCTTCCTTGTAGGCTTCCAACAGCTCTTCGGCCTTCTCGACGACTCCGCGTTCCGCCAAAATTCGCTGGACTTCTGCAGAGACCTGCGGGTAGAGAACCTCGACCCGAAAGAGAGAAGCAATCAGTTCCTTCTCAGCGCCCTCCTCGGCCCGCTTGTGGGCAATGGCCAGGATGAGAGACGGACGCAGGTCTTCCAGGTCGTTCGAATCGCTTTTCCCGTTGTAGTCTTCCAGATCGTCTCGAATTTGATAGGCGATGCCCAGCGATTCGCTGTACTTGCGAAGGACGGCATGGGTTTCTTCATCGGCTCCGCCCAAATAAGCTCCCAGCCGCAGCGCCACCTCGAATGCCGGCGCGGTCTTCTTGCGGAAGATGTCGAGCACCTGCAACGACGAGAGCGGCTCCGGTCTCCTGGCCCAGCACAGTTCGAGTCCTTGCCCGTGGCTCAACGTCAAGTGGCCTTCCGAGGCCGAGCGGAGCATCTCCACCTGAACCCGGGGATCGACCGAAAGCTCGGCGATCAGACGATAACCTTCTCCCAGCAGGAAATCTCCCACGTTGAGCGCGACCGGCAATCCGACCTCGGCGTGCAGGGGCCTTGCTGCCGTAACGCTCCTGGTCGCCATCCTCTATGTCATCGTGGATCAGTGAGGCTTTGTGGAAACACTCGATCGCCACCGCCAGGTGCTTGAGGTCCGGGGAAGCTTCAGGAGGCGCATCGTGTCGATCGCTCTGAAGGGCCATGTAGGTGCAAGCGGCCAGATAGGGTCTCCAGCGCTTTCCGGCTTTCGCCAGCCAATCCTGGGCAATGCGGGCTGTTTCGTCTGCGGGCTCCCCGAGGATCTCAGCTAGCGAGGGCTTCTTGAACCAACTCTGAACGTTACTTTTGAGCGCGTCCAGATCGAGACGGTAGGTCTTGTCGGCTGCGGTCAGGTGAATGAGGTCCCATACCCAGTCCAGATCCACCGTGGTGTTGATGCAATCGTCCTGAAGAAGCGGGATGGCCATTCCCGGAACGGCTGCAGCTTCCATGTGGGGAAAACATTTCTCCAGCACGTTGATGCAGCTCACCCCGACCACCGCTTCGATCTTGCCGGTCTCGATCATCTGCCGGACGATGGCCGATCCTTCTGCAACCAGGACGGCGTAGCCGAGCCGTTCCGCCTCTACCGAAAGATCCTGGATGGAGCAGAGGCCGCACTCTTTGCAGAGCAGGCCGAACTCGTCGAACGGCGCCGGGCACCGCTCTTCAACTCGCAGGCACTTGGGAAGGAGTAAGAGACGGCGGTTATAGGGAATCTGCGCAAGAGTATCTCGCCAGGTTTCGTTGCTGACCAGGATCGCAGCGTAGTTCTGATACTTGCCGTCGAGCCTGGCATCCTTGAGGACGGCAGCCGCATGCTCCCGGAGTTCTCCCATCGTCAACGGTGGAACCACGCCTGTCTTTCTGACGTGATCGGAAACCACTTTCTTGAGAAAAACCCGAATCTGCTTGTCGTTGGGAATGTTGGACTGGGCAGGGCGATAGCGTTGTTTAGGGACTTTGGTCGGAAGCGTCAAGAGAGAGCCGTTTCCGGAGCCCGACGTCATTTCGAAATCACCCAATTGCTTCTGGATCATGCTGTTGACTCCCCCAGGCCCGCTGAATCGTGACCGCTCGTCAGGTATAGGCCCCAAATCCAAAAAACCAGTGCTTCTTGGCGAATCGGTAAATCCAATTTTCCTCGGGGATCTCGTTCCCCGGGTTGTGCTGGCTGGGCTTGGATTCCATCCCATCGAGTTCAGCCATGGCCCTCCGCCTGAGGGTGGTGTCTCGAGCGCCGTTTCGCTCCACGATCTCCTTGAGCAGGTCCGGCCGTTCCAGCACGATGCAGCCGCGGGTCGCCTGGGCGGCCGTCTTGCGGAAATCCTGCAGAAGCCGGGATTCCGTCATGGTCTTGAAGAGATCCCCGTGATTGTCGCGGATGGACTCGTTGGCGAACTGAATGACGGGACAGGGTTCGACATCCCCGAACGGGCTGATGTGATGGCTGATTCCCGTGGCCGCGGGACAAAGCGCTTGTCCTTTGTCGTCATAATAGGCGTCGATGATTCCGATCGGCTTGCGGTTGCGCATATCCATGATGAATCGCCGAAGCTGAAGACCCTGCTCAGGGCGCAGGGCAAGCTGCGGGTTGGCGACGGGACCCACGGGGCGGAAGGTGTGAAACCAAGTGTAGTGTACGCCTTTGTCGATCAAGTAGTCGATCCAGGACTCTTTGACCAGGTCATCGAAGTTGCTCTGGCACACGCTGGAAGCGACCCCGGTGATCAATCGGTTTCGCAGACTGGCCTCGATGCCGGCCATCGTTCGGCTCAAAACCCCCTTGCGCCCGCGCCGCACGTCGCTCACGGCCTCAGTTCCCTCCACACTGATCAACGGTGTGGCGTTGCCGGCGCTGCGAAGCGCCGCGGCAACCTTGTCGGTGATGGCGTGCCCGTTGGTGAAGATCTGAAAGTAGCAGTCGGGATGGGCTTGCAGGATGCGAATGAGATCCGGGTGAAGAAACGGCTCACCCCCGAGGATTCCGAAAAAGCTGTTTCCATGTTGCTTGGCGTTGCCAATGAGACGATTCATGTCTTCGAAGCTGATCAGGGACTGGGGCTTGTCCACATCCACCCAGCACCCCTGGCAACGGAGGTTGCAGCTATTGGTGATGGAGATGTAGAGGAAGGGGGGAAAGGTCTTGCCTTGCTTGAGGCGAGTCTTGAACTGCTGAACCGACCGCATTCCCTTGTATCCGAAGTTGTAGGCCATCTTCCACAGCAACCGGGCGTCAGTGGTTCGCACCGTACGGTAGCCCAGGGAGATCATAGTCGCTAGCATGAAATTAAATTCCCCAGTCTTCTTCCGTGGGGGCGGGCGGGCCGTCCTTCACGGTCTGAGAGCGGGCCCTGCCTGGCGGCGAGCTTCGATTTGGCTCGTTCGGCGCGCTCCTGGATGTCGCCCGCCGACGGCAGGCTCATCAGCACTTCATCCGGGATGTCGAAATCCTTCTTGAGCTTGCGCAAACACTTCTTGCGTTCCAGCAAAGCCCGGGACTCATCGCGCTCGGTGGAGAATCGTTTGCGAGCCCCCCGCTGGCGGTTCCGCAGGGAGCCGTAAAGGTCCCCGCCCAGAAGGGCCGAGATGTCCACCTTCATGGCCTCCCGCTGGATGTCCTCCTGCCGCACCACGTCTCCGTTGATGGGACCCTTCTTGTATTTCGGAAAGAGAATGGCGACTTCGGGACAGACGCGGGAGCAGGCCGGGCAGTCCGTCTTGCAGTTGCTTTCATTCTGGACTTGGATCTTGTCTTCGGAAACCCCGTAGACGTCAAACAGACAGAAGCTCAAACACTGCATGCAGTTGGTGCAGCGGTCATAGTCGATCACGGGAAACCAGGGCTTCCACGCGCCCGGTTTGGGGTGCTCCGTTTCTCCTCGCACCGACTCCACTTCCTCAATGATCTGTTCGATTTGCAGGCCATTGATGTCGCGGAAATACATCTTGGCCTGATTTCCGTTTCTCCCGGCCGAAAGCGGTCGTTCATCCCCGAAATGGCCCAGGAGAACCAGCGTGTCCGTTTCAATCCTGCTGATTTCGTCGACTGAGCGGATGACCGAGACCGAATACCCTTTTTCCAGAAGAGTCCGGGTCAGTTCGAATTGCTGGTCGCCGGCGAGCGGACGGCGGCCCTCTGTTTGGTAGAGGCCAACGTGGAGAGCAGGACCGGAGGCAATCATGATGACTTCTCCTGTTCGGGTTCCTGTCCAATCAGGCGGCCGAAGACCTTTTCCGCACTGTCGACACGCATATTCATTATTTCGACCTTTTCCTGAGGAAGTGGTGCTTGAGCTGCTGAAAACAGACATCTTACGGCCCGGGGGTAACAGGCCGCGATCTTGATTTCGCCCCCTGCCGCCAGTTGCTTGAGAGCCGGGTCACGGCGGGCCGACATCTCGCACAGGTCGGTCACGGCTTCAAACGCGGCGCCCGATCGGATCAGCTTATGGAGAACCGTGTCTTTGACCTCCGTAGGAATGACCTTGGCATAGGCGCAACGACAATAGAGAATTCTTGCAGGCTGCGCCATCACCGATCTCCCTGTTTGGCTGATGCCGGTTTGTGCAGAATCATTCTGTTTGTTCCGTTTTTCCAGGTTCAACCGGAGGCGGCGCCACCGGTCACAACAGCCAAGGATTCCGGTTGTGGCGCACGCAGCCGATGGGTCGGCGTCGGTCGGCCGGGACGAAAGCACTCCAAATGTTCCACTTCAAGCGCGAGCTTTTCGTCTTGGCGGATGGCCTCGAAGGTCTGCCGGACCACTGACCGAAGCACCTCCGGGTCGGCTTCCGCCCGCAGATTCACAATAAGCTGTCCCGCCTCAAGGGGTTCTTGTAGAGAATGGGGCAGTTCCGGGGCCAAATCGCTCCCCACCAGGTTCGCCACTCCGATGTCCTGACCCTGCTCCTCAGGCGTCAAGGTCATCTTCAGATGGGCAATTTCTTTAGTCTGTGACCGACTCCGACTCTGGATGGACCGGGCTGCATTCAGAAGAAAGGTGTTTCCGTCGAACGGAGTTGTTGCAGTCAGCCGGACACTACAATTCAGCCAGCCCAGAAGGGCCTCACCCTCGGCATAGGTGTCGTAATCCACTTCCATATCCCCCTGGCTGCATGATCCAGGCCGGGTTATTTCGGCAAACCAATCGTCCAGGGCCCCCTTCCTTGCCGAGCGGAGACTGCCACCACCCGACCGGGGGAAAAGGAGCGGTCCATGGCCTGGCGAAGCATTTCCAGGCGTTGCGGGGTTAGAAGATCGATTTTGTTGATGACGATGATATCCGCTTCCTCCAACTGCTTACGGTAAACGTAGACTACCTTTTGGGAAAACGACTTTCCTGGCTCAAGCTCCAGAATGCGCAGGGCGCGAATCGGGTCCACCATCACGCTCAGTGGAGCAATCCAATAATCATCACCGTACATGCGCCGCAGCGGATAATCCACGGTCGCCTTCAAATCCGTACAACTGCCAACCGGCTCGGCCAGAAAGACATCCGGTTGCTTCTCTCTGGACAGACGTTCGGAGGCGCTCACCAGTGAATCGAACTGGCAACAGAAGCAGCCCCCGCTGATCTCTTCCACCGGGAATCCACTGGAGCCGAGCACGGTTGTGTCGACCAGTCCGTGGCTTTGATCATTGGTGATCAGTCCCACTCGCAACTGGCGACGGTGCAAGAGATGAGCCAGTTGGAGAACTGCCGTGGTCTTGCCGGCGCCCAAAAACCCTCCGATCATGATGTAGCGGGCTTTACCCATGACGGCCTTCTTTTCCTGACTGCTCCTTCATCTTGTCGATGGTGAGGTCCAGAATATCGATGTACCCGTGAACGTCAACGCTGTTGGGCTCAGGGGAGCCACTGACGCTGTAGAGCCATCCCTTTCCGTAAGGATCGGAGTCCACCAGAGTGATGTCCTCCCCAACCGATGGGTTTACGCCTCTGAAGACACCGTCTATGATGCAATAAAGATCGGTGAGCGCCTTGAAGGCTTCAATCCAACCGATCGTTTGACCCACTCTGACCCTGTCGCCCGGCTTGGCTTCAAATTCAAATTCTACAAGATCGCCGAGCATCCGTGTGGCGAATTTGGTCATTCCAACGCGCCACAGGCCGGGGGGCTCCTCGACAGCCCAAAAATGGGAGGCGGTATAACGGCGATCCACCGGCAGCCGCGTCGAAAACCGAGACCGCTTATAACGGATGTCGTGCTGCCGATCCTGTCTCATTCAGGCGTGTCGTCTGCTTTCATTGGATCGACCGCATCAGCAGCCGTTTCGAAACCTAGCCAAGCGCTACCGCGGCCCGGCTGCCCATTGCCATTTCCTCCCGAATGCCTTCGATAGCTTCGGTGAATCGGATCCAGTCCGGTTCCTCGGTGAGATGACACCAGGAAAGGCGAAGGGCGCCCTCAATTTGCGCCTCACCCAGCCGAAGAGCGCTCAGCACGTGGCTGCAGCTATCGGAGGTCGAAGTGCAGGCGGACCCGTTCGAGATGGCGACCACACCGCCAAGGGCTTCGATGGCCTCTTCCGAGCTGATACCGGGAAAAGCCAGATTGATCATATAGGGCGCCGTTCGGTCGAGATCACCGTTGAAAACGGGATTCAGCGGCCTTAACTTCCGAAGGACCGTCTCCTTGAATTTCCGACATTGCTCCCAACGGTTCCTGTGCTCTTCCAAAGCCAACTCAGCGGCTTTGCCGAGCCCGACAACGAGAGGGACCGGTAGGGTCCCGGGGCGCAACCCCAACTCCTGACCCCCTCCGTACATCAACGGCGCCAAGGGAGGCCGCCAGCCGTTTCGGCGCCGCAGGACGAGCCCCCCCACACCCTTGGGGGCATAAATCTTATGACCGCTGATGCTGATCAGGTCGATCCGTCGAGTGCGCAGCGGCCCGATCTCTTTTCCGAAACCCTGGGCGGCATCGACGTGGAAGTAAGCTCCGTGTCCCCCCAGCAGTTGCGCGATTTCGTCAATGGGCTGAACGACGCCGGTTTCGTTGTTGACCTGCATTACCGAGACCAGAAGGGTATCGTCTCGAACGGCATCCAGGACGGCTTCGGGATGCACCCAACCTCCGGGTTCGGGGGCCACCAGCGTCACTTCGAAGCCCCGTTCCGAGAGCGCCTGCAGCGGCTCCAGTACGGACTTGTGTTCAATCCGGGTGCTGACGACGTGGGTCCTGCCGAATCGCGCCCCGTGCTCCGCCAGACCCAGCAGGGCAAGATTGTTGCTTTCCGTAGCGCCGCTCGTGAAAATGACCTCGCCGCGCGTGGCGCCCACTACCGCCGCCACCTGAACTCGCGCTTTCTCGACAGCGCTCCTGGCCCGGGAGCCGAATGCATGATGACGACTGCCGGCGTTGCCGAATTCAAGGCCGAGGTACCCGACAACTTCCTGCTGCACCCTTGGATCGATCGGCGAGGTAGCGGCACAGTCCAAATACACAACCATCCGTTGAGCATCCTTTCTGAAACCGCCGGAACGTGGTTGCCCGGACGGTTGTGAACCGATCCCTGCCCAGAAACTTCGGAGTTTATTGACTTTATGGAGCCGCTGCAAGGTAAATTTGCTGCAGCGGGACCAGCGCTCCCGAACCCCCGTCCTGGAGCTGAAGGTCGGCGCAGGTTCGGAAAACCCGTGACGGTCTGTCCGGGGCGTCCGATTTGAAAGCGCCCGGTCAGGTGGCAAGTTTTGCCGGCTCCGCTTGGGCCACACGAACCGTCAGTTTTACTCCGCCGCGGAGCGTATTGGCCGCAATACAGCCGCGTTCGGCAATCGTGACCAGTTTTTCCAGAAGATCCGGATCACTGCATTCGGCCGATACGCTCACATCGATAGCAGCGAACCGGGAAGGGTTTGCAGCCAGAGTGGCCGTGACGGTAGTGGCAACCCGGGTCACGGCTGCCCGACGAGCGCGGATGGCCGCCAGAAGGTTGCTGGTGAAGCAGCCTCCGAGGCCAACCAGGATCAGTTCTCCACCCATGGGACCTTGATCGTCTCCCCCTTTTTCCGTTGGACGATCGACGAAAATCCGATGGCCTCGAACAACGGCCCTGGAGGTGGCGCACCCCGTTTGCTCGATCCGAATGCGTACCCTATTGGCCATGGGTTCCTCCCGATTCAACCAGCAAAGAGGAAAGGGAAGCGAGGAGCGAGAAACGGCGGCGTCTTACCTCTCACTTCTCACTACTCACTCCTCTTTCTTCTCCCCCGCGACCTATTCTTCCTCAAAACCCTGACTGGTGAACTTCAGCGTCCGGCAGTTCTCGGTGACGGTCCGCACGACGTTGTCCGGCGCCCCGTCCGGTATTTCGGCGGCGATCTCCAGCGAGACTGTCACGTTTGCGCCGGCGAGGCCGGCAAGATGCGCGATCACCTCGTCGGCGATACGACTCGCGTCACGCCCCACGCGAGTCGTATCGAGCGAGACTGTTCCATGGAATCGCTTCGGTTGGGTCGTTGGGGCTGGTGGCGGTTCTTTCCCAGGACCCGGAGTTTCTGTGACGTCGGGTTCTGGGCCGGATGGCTCAGCCTCCTTGCCGCTTTCAGCATCAAGTTGCCGCCTTGCCACGTCCGGCTTGACCAGAAGTCCGGATACGTCTGCATCGGGCAGTGAAATGATTTGCCCACCGCGCAAACCGCGATAGCGCTTGCCCGCTTCATCATAGCTGTCCGCGAAAGCGAATCCATCCTGCTCCCAGGTCAGCAGCCCAACCCCGTCTTGGATTGCTCTGGTCAAGACCTCAGGTCTGGTAAGCCGCGGCAGATAGAGATAGCGTGCGAAATAGTCCGCGAGTTCCCGCGCCTCGACGTGCTCGCCGCGCCAGAGCGGCACTTTATCCAGATGCATGCGCAGGATGGTCGCGCCGAGTGTTGGGATGAGGAGTTCCTCGCGGCGCAAGCGCTTGGCGGCGCGCTCGGCCAGCGCATCGTTGCCGGAAAGACGAATGGCCTGCCATTCTACCGGTGCTTGCGGCGTCTTCTGTTCGGGCGCGATCAGCCACTGGTAGGTTTCCGGCAGGCGCGCAGTCACGGCGCCGCCGGCACCCTGTTTCTGCATTTCCGCTTGGCGTGTCTGATGGGGATCCAGGTTCAGTTCGTCCTTCTCGTCGAGGATCGACGCCCAGGCCAGGTACCGGCGCAGGGCTTCGTCGAGGTCTTGCAGGCGCACGCGGTCGGCAGCGAGGAACACCAGCGTGTTCCGGTACAGACGCGGCGTGTTGCCGCGCGTTTCCAGGATGGTCTTTGCGGCGGCCAGGGCGGCGCTGTCGGAATCCTTGCTGTGAGGCTGCTCGGCCGACAGCACGACCAGGCGCGCCTCGCGATCGTCGGGCACGTCGGCGCCGGAGCGGGGCAGTGGATGGATGCGCGAGAACCCGCCGTCCTCTCGCAAGGCGGCGCGAAGCCGAGCCTCCAACTGGCTCGCTACCTTGTCCGGGTTGTGTCTGAACTGCTCGGCACGATCATCGGCCAGCTTCGTGACCGTGGGCTGGGTCGCATACCAGGCGCGCGGCCCGTCCTGGTAGAGGTAGGTCGCGGCCGCTGCGAGCCGCCGCAGCGCGTCGCCGAATACCGCCGGCGATTCGCCCGGCATCACGCAACCGAGTTTGACCCGCCGGTCTTCCAGGCCGCGGTGAGCTACCGCGGTTGTGGGCGCCGAGCCCAGATAAATGGTCCGCGCCACGCGCCGGGCGGCAGACAGCTTGCCAAGGTTCGGCACCGAGGCATCGAGCCGGAGCGGCAGCGAGTTCGCCCCATCCACGTCGGCTTCGATGATGGGAACCCAGTTGTCGGAGAGATATCGCGTCAACTCGAACTGCACGCGCGCGTCGTCGATGGGGATTGTCGAAGGAAGGATAAGCGGGTTCCGGTCACCCTTCTCCCACAGGCTGTGGATCACTGCCGCCATCAGGCGCAACACGCCGCGCGTGCGCTGGAACTTCACCAGCGTCGACCAATCGGTGTAGAGGCGGTCGAATATCTCCGGATGAATGGGATAGGCCGCCCGGATGCGTTTCTCGTAGTCGGCGTTCCGGCACTCCGGCGGGAACTCCGCGTTCTGATCGCGGTAGAGATCGACGAACGTCCGGGCCGTCACGTCCCGCTGCTTGAAAGCGTCCGGACCGACAAGCGGCTGGAAGAGGCGCCGCCGCACGATTTCGAAACCTTCCTCGGCGCTCGCGGGCCGCCAGGATGACTCCACCCGGGCCACCACGTTGCGCAGCCGGTCCAGCGCCTCCCGGCCGCGGATGCCGCCTACTTCCACGTCGTCGGCTTCCGTGTGCGGAGAGCCTGAAGTGTCCGAGGCCGGCAGCGAGATCACCAGCAGGCAGTTGCCAGCGAGCTTGACGGACTCGGTGAGCGCCTGGGCGAAGGTGAATTGGGTCTCGAAGCTGCCGGCGGGCAGGTCGCTCTGGTCGTGAAGCTGACGGGCATAGGCCACCCACTCGTCGATTAGCACCAGGCAGGGACCATGCTCGTTGAACAGCTCCCGCAACACGTCGCCCGGGCTGGTCGCGTTGGCGTCGTCGGCCTCCACCCGAGCGAACGCCTGCTTGCCGCCAAGCTGATACGCCAACTCGCCCCACAGAGTTCGCACTACCGCGCCGTCGGTCTTGGTGACGGGATTGCCGGGCGATATGCGGTTCCCCACCAGCACCACGCGCCGCACCGTGGGCAAAGCATTGACGCCGGCATCCGCGAGCACGGCTTCCAAACCCTCAAGTTCCCCCGGCGTCTCGCCGGAGAACAGGTGATAGAGCGCCAGCATGGAGTGCGTCTTGCCGCCGCCGAAGTTGGTCTGAAGCTGCACCACCGGATCGCCGCCCCGGCCCGTGACACGCCTTGCGGCGCCCGCCAGCAGGGCCTTCAGGCTCCGGGTGAGAAAGGTGCGGCGGAAGAATTCCCTGGGTTTGCGGTACTCGTCCGACCCCTCGCCCAGATGCACCTGCCACAGATCGGCCGCGAACTCGGCCTGCTGATAGCCGCCGCCGGCCACGTCCGGGTGAGGCGTCACCACCTCACGCCACGGCTTGAGCGCGCCGGCTGCCGCCTCGATGAGCGCACCGCCGGCCTTGCGCCTCTCGCCCCGCACCTGCTCGTCGAACACCCGCCGGCGCAATTCCATCTTCATCCGGCCAACCTCGTTGGCCTCGGGCGCCGAGACGGCGGCGAGCAGCCGAGCCATGGAATCGAGCGCCCGGTCGGCATCATCGCTTGAAAAGGTCTCCTGGTGCGCCCACTGGTTGCGCCACTCGCGCAGTTCCGACACCAGGCTGCGCTCGGTGAAGCCCAGCGTGAACCTGAAAACCTCTTTCCAGACCTCCCACATGAGCCTCAGCAGTCCCGAGGCGTCCCACTCACCGATGGGCTTGTTCGCCAGCTTCGGGTCGTCGACAAAGCGCCGGAGTGTCTCCATGCGCACGGCGCCAGTCTTGATCCTGTTTTGCACCTCGCGCTCCACGAATGGACCAAGCCCCTGACGAAGCAACTCCATCGCCTTGCCGACGCGTTCGTGGTTGGTGATGGCCATGTTTCGATTTCTCCTCCTTTGCGGTCAAGTCACGCGCGCCGCCGTGAAAGAGACCCCCATGCAGCGGCGCACTGCAAGCTACGGCATGGTCCCTGACCTTTCACCGGCCGACCATATCACGAGGCGCAGTTCGCTGTCGTCGATCAGGCTGTACTCCGGAACACGTCCCGACAACTCGCGGCTCTCGTCGAGGATGATCGGCACCCCGTCTCCGCGCCGATCCATCATGTGGGATCGGCCAAGGTTCTCCTCGCCGCTCACACGGCGCCGCGTCAGGAGCGAAACGATCAGTTCGTTCCGGCTGTACTGCCGCAGGTCCATGCTATCCGGCGTGAGTGTGTTCGCGAGGTCCCCGGGAACGTAGAGCTCGATGCGGTCCCTGAACATGTGGAAACGGACCCGGGCCCCCGCCATCGAGTAGTCCCGGTGCGCGACGGCATTCACCAGAGCCTCGAACACCGCCCGTTCGCTGAACTGCGGGCGTTCCACCCGAGCCATCGTCTTGGTAGCTCCCACGCGCATGTTCCTGCGTGCAAAGTGCAGCGCTTCAAAAACCTGGGCATCGAGAGGGCCGACCAGGTCGCGCGCATCGTTTTGATAATTAACATCCGGACGCTCCCCGGCATAGCTTACGGCTTGAATCTGGGCATGAGACATCCACCGCTCCGGTTCCCGGGTGCACAGCAGGGCGCCGGCAACCGTAATCCGCGCGACGCCGTCTTCGTCGTCGGCGATGACCCGAAGCTTGCGAAGCGCGGTGTCCGTCAGCGCGGTGTCCTGGCGAAAGAATCGAAGAGCCAACGAAGGGTCGATGTTCCTTGGTGACGTTCCGGGAACCACCGACTCGTCGAACCGAATCACCCGGCTCTGGCTGCGCTCCTGAAAGAGTCGGGCGAGTATTTCAGGCGACATCTCGCGCTTCGAGCTGCCAATCCGCCGAAAATAACCCCCCGGACTCTTGTGGACAAACAGGCTGCGGGCAACGTCGATGCGAAGGAGCGCCACCAGTTCGCCGCCGGCGCCGGGCAACTCGATCTTCCGAATCACCGCATCCAGAGGAGGCTTCACGGAGTCGTTGCAAATCTCGCGCACCCATCGTTCGACCGCGTCCAACCACTCGAGGGGAATCCCCAGGACATCACGGCTCCTGTCTTCGACTCCAAGCACCAGGGTCCCGCCTCGTCCGTTGGCCATGCCGGCCAGTTCGTCGGCGAGATCGTTCCGCTTGGGATCCGTGACCCTGGAGCCGGCCAGCAGGATCCGTTTGAGCTCCAGAGTCGAATCCTCACCGAGGCGGATACGGCGCGCCAAGCCTTCATGATCCAGCATGATTCTCTCCCCCTGGGGGCATGATCCTCTGGTAGCGGCTCTCGAAGGCTTCCCGGCCCCCTTCCATCACGCGGCAGATTTCGTCCCGAACCTTTCTTTCCTGGAGTCCTCCCTGGCAGGCGATGCGGCTCTGGCCGCCGGCGACTTCGAGCGAGAGCACCAGTTCCGCATCCCCGTGAACCACGATGTTGGGATTGTGGGTGACGACGATCACCTGGCGATTGAGCTTTGTCTCCCGCAGCCGGCTGACCAGCAATTCGTAAATGAGGGTGTTGTCCAGGTCGTCCTCGGGCTGGTCCAGAACGATCGGCTCAGAGCCATAGCCAAGAACAAAGGCCAGAAGCGCGGCAGTCTGCTGTCCGGGCGAGCCCTGGGCAAGAGGTCTCCATCTCCCTCCTTGATAGTCTCTGAAACTCACCTTGACAACGTCTTCCGGAAGATACAGAGCGAGACGGTCGATCCTCTCGGGTAGGACCTTCTTCAGCAACCCCTTGAAACGTTGGTCGTGCATTTGCCAGGAAGTCAGTTTCCCACTGAGAAGTTGGCGCATCTCTGCAACCACCTCATCCAGCTTGTTCCAGTCCCATGGCTGTCCCTGTCGGGGTTGAATCTTTTGTGTGAGCGCCTGACGGTCGCCCTCGAAGTGCTCGGTCCCAAGAATCTTTTTCAAGAATTCAGCAAGATTCTCGCGGTTGGCATAGGCATCGATTTTGATCCTGATGACTTCGCCCGATGCTTCTTGCGTGAATTGTTGGCGTCTGTCGCTCATCTCTTGACGTCGCTTGCGGTATTCGGTAAGCGCCCTGGCGGCCTTGGTCTCCAGTTCCTCCGCCTGCGCTTGCTCTTTTTCCAGGGTCTCGATTTCTCGCTCGAGCATGGCCACCTGTCCCAGGAGGTCACTGTACTCGTTTGGGCCGGAGATTCCTTCCTTGGCGAGTTGGGCGGAGGCTTGCCAGAACTCGTTTTCGCTGGACGTCATTGCCTCGCGCCATCTGCCAACGTCTGCGCTGGTGCGAATCCCCTGGATGTCTCGCCGAGCTTGCTCGACGGCCCCGTTTACGCCTTGCTGAAGATCAGCAATCGCTTGCCTCAGAGTTTCGTGCGCGCGTTTGAGACTTGCTCGCGCCGGGTCATCTTCGGCATCGGGGCCGAGATCGAGGTCGGAGACCGAAAGAGCTTTCGCACTCCGCCCCACCGATTCCACCGACCGTGAAGCCTCCTCCAGGATCACCTGCCAAGTGTCATTCTGCTGGCGTCGTCTCCGATATTCGTTCAGTACCTGAGCCTGGCCGCCTTTCTGCAGGACTTCCAGCTTGCGTCGAGCGTCATCGAGAGACGCCCTTCGGGCCGGTAGATCGCTTGCCTGACTGGACGCCGCGCGAGCTTCGGCGCGCAGGGACAGGTAGCGAGCCTCCACCTGCTTGATGGCGCGATTCTGCTCTGCGCCGCGAACGGCTTGGCTGTCGTCGATCACGGTGAGGAGAGCATTGGGGTCCTGGGCGAGCGCGAAGAGTTGTTTCTGGCTGTAGATGCGCACCGGAAAGCGTTCGCGAATATCCCCTTCCTCGGGGATTGATTCGTCTCCGTCCAGACGGGCAATCGGAAGGGCCGTTCCGCCCTGGCTCCAGGAAAGAACGAAACGCTCACCATCCTTGCGATACACGACTTCGATGCGCGTCTTCTCGGTCAGAAGCCCCTCATCGCGGCGCGAGGGGGGGACACGCATGCGGCGGTCGAACAGAGTTCGCAGCGAGCCCTCTTCACCGCGGTCGCTGCTGTCGAGATCGGCTTCCCGGCGCAGCGTCTGGCGGCAGAAATCGATGAGCGTGGACTTACCGGTACCGCGGCCACCGATGATCGCGTTCAGCCAGGGATTGAACTTGACCGTAGTTGGGGAAGAGCGACCTATGAATTTGCCCTCGTGAACAGTGATGCTCTCAATAGCCAGAGTGGCGTGAGTATTTGGATTGCCTGGACTATTCCGCTTAGCCGGCTTGAGGGAAGCGGCGCCATCCAGCAACGCCAGTCGCAGACCCTCCAGATTCGGGCGCGTCATCTTCACCCAGGTAAAACGCCGGCCTAGCTCGTCGAAGCCGTGACTGTCGGAGAACCACACCTGCGAGAGCCGGCGCCCGATCTCGGAGTGGCTGCCGTCGAGCCAGCTGCGATCAATACCCCTGGTTGGATCGACCTCGACTGCGGCCAAGCGTGGGTTCTGCAGTACTGCCAACCGCTGCTGGCCTGCCAAGTGCAGCAGTCCATCGGGTCCGTTGACGTGCGCGCCGACGAGCAGCGCGTCGTCTCCGCATTCATCCAGAATCTGCTCGACGCTGAGCGAAGAACGGGCGTCCTGTTGACCGCGTTGATCGACAGGAACCCTCACTCTGGAGAGAAAATCTTCGACGTGTTGCTGCGTGCATTCCGGGTCCAACAACAAGATCAGGTGGACGCCATCGCTGGCGGTGATTTCTACTCCGGGAAAGAGAGCCGGAGCGTTATTCAGGCTTGATACGGCGTTTTGAAGATGCTGCACGGCGTCGGCCGTGTTGTGATCCGTGATCGCAACGGCCTGGATACCGGCGCCGCGGACAGCTGCGATCCAGTGCTCCCAGTCCGGAGCGTTGCGTTCCGCTGGCCTCCCAAAGTCATGCGACGCCGGGGAGTGTGTGTGCAGGTCAACGCGCCACCATCTCGAACCTGGCCAATCCCACGATACACTCACGACCTGCCTCCCTGGTTATTCTGACTGAACATCTCTGCCTGCGAGGCGTCTGGGCTGGGCGATTCCCGGGCCAGGCGGGCGATTTCGGGCCAGCTTTGCACCAGGGCATTATACAATTTCGCTTCCGTGGCGCGTTTCTTACGGTCGCACAGGGTGTACAGCCGGTAGGCGAGTTCCCGGGCGATGTCGGCCCTGGCGCCCAGCTTGGCCGCCAGATCGGCGGCCGCGGTCTCGCCGTCGGCTTCGAGCGCCCGGATCAGGTGATGAACGACCTCCCAGACCGGCAGGCGCGGGTCCTCAGTCGGGTCCCAGCCCTCGTCCAACTCGACGGGACGCAGCAGACGGACCAGTCCCGATTTCGATTCCAGGATGCCGGCCTCCGCCAGGGCCGCTGACGCTGGTGTTCTTGGCCTTGGACAGGGTTTCAGCCTCGCCGAACGGTCCTTCGCCGAAACTGAACTGTTCGAACCAGGCCAGCACCCAGCGGCTGTCGGCGTCGAAGTCGCCTTCCTGTTCGGCCAGGGCTTCGTCCAGGGTCTGGTTGATGAGCGCCAGAGCTTCGTGCACGGTCAGCGCCTTGCCCTCGGCGTCGAGCACCCTGGCGTAGCGGGTGTAGACGGCCATGCCGGGGCCGATGGCGGCCTGCGCCAAGTCCACCGGGGCGATGTTGCCGCGTTGGAGTTGTGTCAGGGCTTCGGGCAACTCGCGCTTGAGGGCGGCGAGGAATTCGCGGCGGGTGGCGGTGGGCGCGTCTGCGGGGCGCTTGCGGCAGACGAGGACAATGGAGGAGGCGAGGGCGTTGGTGCCTATGCCTGTTGACCGCGCACTTCGCTCGGTGCGCATCGGCCAAGTGCCTGTGAGTGAGAACCCCGCGCGGATGACGGCATCGAGGAAGGTTTCCCAGCCGGTGGAGGTCGAGGAGTGAGGGAAGAGAAGTGAGGAGTGAGAAGTCTCTCCTCTCTCTATTTTCTGACTCATCTTCACTTTCTCCTCTTTCTTCGCTTCTTGCTGCTTGAAGGCGTAGTAGATGGTGACGGGGAAGGCGGGGTGTGTCTGTTCGGCAAGGCCAGCGTGGCGAAGAGGTCGGGAAAAGTCGGCTGTAACGACCGGCGCAGCCAGACGTAGAAAAAGTCCGAGAGGTCGGCGTAGCCGATGTTGTCGTAGTAGGGCGGGTCGGTGGAGACAACCCTCGTTACAGAAGCATATTGACTAGAGGCATCAGCCTGGATAGACGAACCGATTGCATCTTGGGGAAACATTGCGAGCGCTTTAGATATCCACTTGATACCCCCGATCCAATTGCCACTGGTGTGCCCAAAAGGAGGAGCTTCCGCATAATCCCAAGTCATCGGAAGTGCTTGACGTGCAAACGTTCCACGAATGAACCCTTCGGCAGGTGTGGTGACAGTGGACCAGTAGTTCGCTGCATAGTCAACCGCAAAAGCCAAATACACCCCCACCGCCTCTGCATACGCCGTCGCTCCGCTGCCGCCGTCGCGCAGGGGGAGATCGTCCCCTGGGAGCGCGGGCCTCTGGCCCGCACCCCGAGGCGGGCGGGACGCCCGCGCTCCCAGGACGTCTTCGATGATCCTGGTGCGGGCTTCCTGCACCAGGTCGGAAAAGGTCGTCAACGCGACCAGTTGGCGGGGGGTGAAGAGGTGGGCAAAGGTATTCATGCCGTACAACGGCAATTGATCTCGGCATTTCCCGATAAGATCGTTCTCCGGCCTCCATTCGGTTTTGCCTGCCGGGCAACTTCCTCATGCTCAGGCGTCGGCGCCAGATACACCCGACCGCGATTTCCCTCGGCCACGATGGCCATCAGCCGCGCCTTCATTCGACCGGCCACGCCTTCAGCCTTGATGTAGTTTGGCTCAATCGGCGTGCCCGACATCAGGCAGCGGAAGTTGGCGCCGCGGCCGAGCTTGGTGCCCTGTGCGGGCGTTGCGAGCCACTCAGGCTCGCAACCCGCGCTCCTAGGCGGGCCCGCCTTGACCGTGAAGCGATAGCCGCCGTTCCCGATCACCGGCTCGACGTACGTCTCCTTGCCCTTCTTGGTGGAGAGCATGAAGGTCGAAGCGAGCGGCACGTCCACGCGGGCAAAGGGCCGGGTTCGGACTCTTGACCGTGCGCGCCCACAGCCAGGCGATGACGGTCAGCTTGCGGCCCTTGTACCGAGTGAGATCAGGCCGCTCCCGCACCATCGCAGCCGTAACCTCGATCTTCGGATAGAGATGCCCGATGCGCCGCTTGGCCTCGTCCCGCATCCACTTGCCGTAGTAGCGGACGTCCTCGGCCAAGCCCTGCGCACCGGAGTAGGAGTGAGGAAAGAGAAGTGAGGAGTGAGAGGACTTTCCTGCCCCCATTTTTTCACTTCTCACTCCTCTCCCCCCACTTCTCGCCTCTTCCGTCGCATAGTCGTGAGCATCCGACTCACTTCGTCCAGCAGCGAGCGCAGTGTCCGGGTCTCGCTTCGAGGGAACCAATTCAGGTCTTTGCAGAGTGTCAGCAGGGTTTCCGTCTCCGACAGGGATCCATGGGCCATTGCCAGAAAATGCGCCTTGTCCTTGGCTGTTTCCCGTGTCCAACCCTCGGCGATGTTTGCTAGAATCGAGACTGCCGAGCGCGTGATTTGGGAGCGCATTCCATAGGTTTCTTCCCGGGGCAGCCGCGGCGTCAGCCGATACACCTCGCGCGTTGCTTCCATCGCCTTTTGCCACAGAATCGTCTCTCGATAATGCACTATCCTTTTCCTCTCTCTCACTCCTCACTCCTCTGCCCTCACTCCTCGCCTCCGGATTGACCGGGGCTTGACCGGCGAACTTGGGCGGGATCTCGATCATGGCCTTGTTGATGAGCACCGCCACCGGGTTCAGATCACTGGCGTGGGCTTCGAGGCCGAGCCGCTGCGCCTCCAGCGGCAGTGCGCCGCCGCCGGCGAACGGGTCGTGGAAGGCCGGCAGCTTGCGGCGGTCGAAAAGCTCCCCGGCCCTCGGATGGCCGGTGTTCCCGGCGCAGGGCCCGCCGCCAACTCTGCAGGATTTCGTCACGCGCCGCCTGCAAGACTCGCTCATTGGCGGTGTTCTCCCACTTCACCAACTCCTCGATGATGCGAAAGAGGCGCTGCCGCTCCTTCTCCTGCATCTTCTCGGTGGGGAAGAGTTCCGGCCAACTCGACGGATCGTCCACCATCTGGGCGAAGATCACCGCCCGCGCCGCCGCCAGGGGACGCCGCGCCCACCACAGGTGCAGCGTTGAGGGATGGCCGTGCCGAATCGACTTTTCCCGAGCCGCCGCCGTGTTGATGGCGTCGAGCGGCAGGGCGATTTCGATGAGCTTTTTGCGAGCGTTCATTTTCGATGATCGTGTGGGTCGCGCCGACAACTGCCTTAACTGTCAAATGCGGCTTTCCATCGTTTTTTTGGATTCGAAAACTCTACCTCACCGGGTACGAAACGGTCCGGGTCGTGTGGATGACAGCTTTTCGCGTGATTCGCTAACCCAAGAGGCCATCCTGCAGCGGGCGCTGGATTCCAGGAGGGTGAGATTGCCGGGGCGATACACCCAAGCATCCCACCGTTCACGCGCAAAGGTTGCTTTTCAGCCGTCCGCCGAGTTCTCTAATATTCTTCGTGCGAGTCCGGGCGGCCGCGCCAGTGGGAGGCATCCGCCAGTTCTTGCGCGTGGCGTAGTTGTTCGTCGCGATCCTCTGCTGCGGGATCGGGCAGGATAATGTCTGCATGATAGGGATTGCTGTCGAGTAGCGGGGTGGCAGCCACCTGCCGACCACTGCCTCCGGCGTCTTCAGCGGCAATGACGGCCCAGCCATAAAACGTGGCGTTGCGGCCAACTGCTACACTGTCGCCAAACGTTGCCGCCTCTTCAGGTTTTATGAAATCAAGCCGGTCAACGGAGATATTCACTTTTCCCCACTGTTCGAGAAATACACGGCGGGGAACTACCCGACCGGCAGCATGGCGCGCATGTTTGCTCGAAAATATGCCTCGTCCCAGAGTCTCATCCGGAGAAACGCTCGCGGGAACGCTTATACGATCCAACCAGCCTCTCCCCGTTCCAGTTCGTCCAAGGCTTCGCGCAGAAATCCGTCTGGAAGTTGGTCCGCGTGTGAATACCGCGCGCGTCGGTGTTCGCCATTCATGTTGACAGAGCACAGTGCTCCGCCGTCGGATTCGCACAACAACATGACGGAGCACCGAAACCCACCGGGAACGCTGACAGCAATAACCCCTTCCGGCAGGATCTCCACCAGATACCGACGTGGCAATATGTCATACATCTCTCGTATCAGGCGACTGGCATTGGCAATAGCCGGCTCGGAAGGCAGCAAAGCTCCTTCTTCACTCGCTTCGTCAGTTGCCTCCTGAAGCTCGCGCAGGGCGGCGTGCAGTTCGGCATCCCAACGAGAATCACCCCAACCAGACGCATTTGGGAATATCCCTTGGCCCTTTGGCGGTAGAAGGGAAAGCACCGTCAGTCTCAGCCCATTTTGATTCAGCGTAGTGTTGATCGAATGTTCTGAATCGTACACATGTCCGGAGGTAATCGATTCCTCCGGCACGTTCAAGCCTGTTTCCTCATGCGGGGCAAAGAGCCAGGGTTTGTCTAAAAAGGCGGGTTTACGGGGTTCTGCCGTCGTTGGCATCGAAGTCGTCATGATGAGAATCTCCGAGGCTCGAACTTCTCTACCAAAGCATGAAATTCCGATAAGTCCTTCTTCCAGTCATTCAGGATAGTGAACAACTTCTCGCTACGACCTTGCTGAGTTTTCTGCGTTATGTCTCGGTGAACGTTGGCCCCAAACACTAATCCAGGGATTTTGCCGCCACCGGGTTTCTTTTTTTCTGCTTCAACGATATCCAAAGAAATTGTCCGTCTGTCGTAACGGTAAACCATCTTCAGCTGAACTTTCGGAGTAACATCCTTGAACGACATCCATGCACCCTGGTCGATCAATGCATCGGCCACCGCGTCAGCCGCTTCGTCCTCCGAACGCCTGTAGCCTTTGGGGTTGATGCCGACGGCTCGGTAGAAGGCGTGCGGAATCTTCTCCAGATATCGCTTCGCCATTTCCGGGCAAACGATGTCCTCTGTGGCCAACTTGTCCCCTTTTTGTTCGAATATGACACGGTCCGGGTCCGCCTTCACAGCGAAACCGCCCTCAAAAGTCACTTGCGAATAAGCAGGAGTCGAGATGCAAGGCTCCTGTACCTGACGACCTGCATCCACAATTCCATTGTAGCGCAGGAAATCCGGATTCAAGATAGATGGGTTGTTTGAAGTTGCGACCAAAACAACACTGAACTCGACGAGATCAACATTTCGATCATCCCCTCCGTTGCCGCTCGTTTTCTTTTGTTCCATGCCGGCGGTCCTTTCACATGAAAATTCCAGGTATTTTAGACCTTGTGATGCGTTTTGCAGGCATGTGAAATTCCGCCTTTCAGCGCATGCGGCTGCGCCTGAAGGGAAATTATTTTAGGCAGACATTGTGTCCTTTGGCAATGGCGCCTTGCTTGCATTATCGCTCAGTTGTCCAAGTCTCTTCGGTCTCCTCGACTCCTATCATCCTTGAGACCCGCGCAAAGATCGCGCGCGTTCAAGACACTGGTTCCGGTCATTGGGCATTTCTCTTCAGGCCGGCTCCTCGGCCCGCGCCAGCAACCCGGCGAAATCGTAGTTGACGCTGGTCACCCCGAAGTCCGGTTCCCGTTGGAAGGGTCGGCGCACATAGTGAACGCGGTGGGTATTACCATCCAGGAATTCCACGATAGCGAGAATAAAGTCCTCGGGCTTGTTCAGGGAGTACAGGATCTCGTTACGGGTGACCGTGATCGCCGCCGCCCCGCTGGCTCGGCCCTTGACCTCGATAAAACGCAGCTTGCCGGTATTGGGAGCACGGCTTTCGACATCATATCCCAACTTCTCGAACTCGCGATCGGTCGGCTCGAAGCCAAGGCGGCGCTCCACGGCCATCACGATCTTGCGCGCCCGTGCGGCGGTCTCCCGGGTGTCGGCGGAAGCCGCCGGGGTACCTGCTTCACGCCCGGCCATCGCCTCGAGCAGTCCTTTGGGAACCACCAACAGACCGCCGAGCACCACCGGCGGCAACGGCGAGATCTGCGCTTCGAGCTTCAAGGCATCGAGGCGCTTCTGGAGCCGGGCCTGCAAGGCATCGGCTCGTTTGCGGGCTTCACCCGAGTTGAGTCGGGCGCCGGTCCTGCCGGCCCGTTCCCGGAGCTTGAGTTGCTCGGCGCGGTGGTCCCAGTAGGTGATTTCCTTGGTGAGCCGGTCCTTGACGGCCGCCTCGGTCCTGGCGATCAAGGCCAGCCTGGCGTCGCGGATTTCGTTCAGATGTTCCGGGACGACCTTTGCCACGGCGTAAGCCTGTAGGTTGCGCTCCCTATTCCGGTCGATCCAGGCGCACTCCGGCCGGTCAAGAATCGTCTCGACGGCGGGATCATTTTTGGCCAGGGGCCGGTAGTCGAGATAGGGCGCATAGTACAGATGACGGGTTGCCCCATCGGTGCCAAGCTCGATGTAGAACAGACGTTTGGAGATGATCCTCCGGTTGCCGCTGCGCGTCAGGCCGGCATCCTGAATGGCGTGTTCGAGATAAAAAAGCAGCCGCGGCCGCGTTCCGTGGTCGCGCTCGTCGACAAGCGCTGCTCCGCGTTTCAACAGATCGCGGTGACGCTCCAGCGTCAGGTCGATGACGGTATCCAGCAACGGGTGTCCCGGGCAGACGAATGCCGCCAGCGGCTGTCCCTGGGGGGCCACCAGGGATTTCTCGAAGGCGATGCGTTCATAACGGGCAAGGACCGGCTCACCCATACCGATCAGCCGATCGCGATGGCGTACCGGAGCGGGAACGTGAGTCACCTCGTATCGGCGCGGCTCGCGCTGCCTGGCTGATCCACCGAGGCGGCGAAATGCCTCGCGGAAAAAGGACTCGATGTAGTGAGGTTGCAAGCGGCGCGCTTCGGCGCGTTCCATTTCCTCGCGGATGCGATGCACGCGACCGGCGCCCATGACGTGGTGGGTCAGCGCCCGCTCTTCCAGCAGGCTTTCGATGTTGTTCCGGTCGAAGGTATGCTCGACGGCGGTGTCGAGGCGCGCCCGAACCTCCGGTTGCTCCCCGTAGCGGATCGCTTCGAGAAGCAGGTGACTCAAGGGACGGCCCTCGAACTGCAGCTTCCCGAGTACGTCGAAAACCTGGCCGCCCAGGGTTTGCCGCGCCTGCTCCAGCTTGTCGAGCAGCTTGCGGTAGACGTCACCCTCACGGGTCTCGTCCGCAACCAGGTTCCACAGGTGGCAGACCTCGGTCTGGCCGATGCGGTGAATGCGGCCGAAGCGCTGCTCGATGCGATTGGGGTTCCAGGGCAGGTCGTAGTTCACCATCAGGTGCGCGCGCTGCAGATTGATCCCTTCACCCGCCGCATCCGTGGCCAGCAGCACTTGAACCTCGGGATCGTGCCTGAAGGCTTCCTGGGCCTTGAGCCGCTCCTGGCGGCCCATGCCGCCATGGATGACCACAACCGACTCGTCGCGGCCGAGCAGAGTGGTGATGCGACGCTTGAGATAGCAGAGCGTATCTCGATGTTCGGTAAAGATTACGAGTTTCTGACTCGGTGAAGGAGTGGGTCGGGAAATCTCACCGGCGCCATAGGGAATTGCGGGTTCGGCAATCCGGCTGGGCAGGCCACAGGCGGTGAAGATTTCACCGAGGAGGCCGGCAAGCTCTCGCCACTTCGTATCTCCGCCGCTTCGGCGCACGCCGAGCGCCAGACCCTCCAGAGCGGTGAGGGTTTGGATTTCCTTCTTCAACTCGGTGATGGATCGGGCCGCCGTGGCCTGATCGAGGACCGTTTCCTCGGCCGCTTCGACCTCGTTCTCGGGCGCATCCTCCCAGTCTTCGACCTCTTCCGCGTCGAGTTCCGGACCTGATATCGCCAGCTTGATAGTAGTCTGTGCTCCCCGCTGGAGCACTTGAAGCTCCCGCAAGCGGTTTTCCAGGCGCTGGCGGCGTCGGCGCAGCGACTGGTGGATCGCCTCCGGTGAGGAGGCCAGCCGACGTTGCAGAATGGTCAGGGCGAAGCCGACCGTCCCCGCTTGCTTGTCGTTCTGCAGCGCCTCGGCCCGATTGAACTCTTCGCGCACGTATTCGGTGACGGCGTTGTAAAGACGGGCCTCCTCCGGTGAGAGCTTGTAGGGAACCGTGTAGGCGATGCGCTCGGGGAAAAGCGGTGCGCCGTCGAACTTGAGCAGACGCTCCTTCACCATCCGACGCATCAGATCGGAGGCATCGGCTGCGTGAACGCCGTCGCGAAAGCGGCCCTCGAACCGATCGCCGTCGAGGAGAGCCATGAAGAGCTGGAAGTCTTCCTCTTTGCCGTTATGAGGCGTGGCCGTCATCAGCAGGAAGTGACGGGTGAGACTGGACAAAAGCTGGCCCAGGCGGTAACGCTTGGTGTACCTGATCTCTCCACCGAAGAACGTGGCCGACATCTTGTGGGCTTCGTCGCAGACAACGAGGTCCCAGGAGCAGTCCGGCGCCTGAAGCTTGCGCTGAACGTCCTGGTTGCGCGACAGTTTGTCCAGGCGAGCGATGACGAGATGGGTCTCCAAAAACCAGTTGCCGGTGCGTGCGGCTTCGAGCTTGTCGTTGGTGAGGATTTCGAAGGGGAGCTGGAACCGACGGTAGAGCTCGTCCTGCCATTGCTCGGCCAAACTGCCGGGGCACACAACCAGGCAGCGCTGCAGATCGCCTCGGGCCATCAGCTCCTTGATGAGCAGTCCAGCCATGATGGTCTTGCCGGCGCCCGGGTCGTCGGCGAGGAGAAAACGAAGCGGTTGACGAGGGAGCATGGCTTCGTAGACGCCGCTGATCTGATGGGGGAGCGGTTCGATAACCGAGGTGTGCACCGCCAGCACCGGATCGAACAGATGGGCCAAGCGGATGCGTTGCGCCTCCGAAACCAGACGAAACAGCGCTCCATCGCCGTCGAAACTCCAAGGGCGCCCCCGATCGACCACCTCGAGCCTCGCCTCGTCGTAGCGGTACAGAAGCTCGTTGGCTACCTTGCCAGCCGGCGTCTTGTAGGTGAGCTCGACCGCCTCGGAGCCGAACCACTGCACGCTGACCACGTTAACCAGACCCTCAGAAAGGATGCCCCGCACGGTGGCGTTGGACTGAAGATCTTCCAGCTTCATGCTCTGTGGATGCTCCCGCTCACCAATGTCCGTCGTTCTTGAGTAGTGTAGCCCATCGTCACCTGGAGACAAAAGACGCCGGCCCGACCCAGGTCCGGTAGGGGACTGGTTGTAGGCTGCTCGAAGGAGATGCTATACTTTGCCGGTCCTTGATTCGAGCCGGCCCTTGCTGATCGTTGTTCCAGGCCCCTCCTCTGTCCGAAAAGGCTGCGAAATGGCCGTCAATAGAGATTTGATCGAACAGAAGAAAATCTTTTCCGCCTATCTAAAAAAGAAAAGACTCAAAATCACCCGGCAACGCCAAGTCATTCTCGACAGTTTTCTGAGAACGGAAGGGCACTTGAGCACGGATGAGCTCTATCAGCAGGTTCGGCAGAAGGACAAGACCATTGGATATACCACAGTTTCACGAACCATGAAGGCCTTGACCGACTCGGGTCTGGCGCGAGAGATCGACCTGGGTGACAGTCGCAGCCGTTTTGAACCCTTCTATAAACGGCCTCACCACCATCACATCATTTGCGTGGAGTGTCAGAAGACGATTGAGTTCCTCAGCCCTGAGCTGGAGCAACTTCAGGAACAGGTGGTCTCACGATACCGTTTTCGACCTCTTCGACACCACTTTCAGGTGTTCGGCGTCTGTGATGATTGCCAGAAGCAGCGTCCGCCTCAACATGAAGTTTTCGACTCGGATCTGGTCTTTGCTCGCGATGCTCTGCAGATTGCCTTGGAAACAGAGAAAAATGGCGTCAACTTTTACCGGTTCCTGGCCAAAACGGCCAGCGACCAGCGGGGCAAAGCAGCTTTTCTCAAAATGGCTGCGGAAGAAGAAAAGCACCTGAGCGAACTCGAGGATGAATGGGCCAAGTTGGTGAAAAGGCACAAGAGAATACTGAAGGCGCCCGTCTTTTTGCACTTCGACTACAATGAGTTACAACGACTGTTTCCAAAACCCGAAGAGCTGCAAAAGAAGCACCTGGAACGACTGAGCCTGGAAGAGACTTTGCAGTTGGCCCTGTCCCTCGAGAAGGAAGCCCATCATTTCTTCAAACGCTACGCTGAAAAGTTCAACGATACCAAGGGAAAAGCCATTTTTCTGAAGTTTGCCGAAGAGGAGTTGGAGCACTGCGACTTGATTCAACAAGAGTGCGACCGCCTGTTGGCCTCCTCGGGTCCCCCCTCCCAAAGTCAGCAATCCGAGAGCGGCTCGGAAAAAACTGTCTGACAACCCGTCCCGTGGGTGAAGGTTGTTCCCGCTGGAGTCTCCGGTTCCTAGCGTTCGCGCCCCAGTTTGAAGTGAATCCCGGCCATGAACAGGCGAGGGAGTCCCGGCCGGGCGCCGGCCGGCCGGCGGGCCACAATATAGCGATGGTTGGTCACATTCTGCAGGTTGATAAAGAGACCGGCCCTGCGCGACAGGTCATATTCCGCCGAGAGGTTGAGAACGGCGTAGTCGTCGGTTCGCTGCAGTAGAGGTGTTGGACCTTGGCCGGTCGCGGTTCTCATGCTGCTGACCGCGTAGGTGTCGAAGCCTGCGTTCCACTTTCGAGCTCTGATCCCAAAGCTGGCATAGAACTGGTGACGCGGGAGATAGGGAAGCTTATCTCCCACGAACACGTCGCCCCAGGGTCCGAAATCACTTTCAAAGGAGTTGCGGAATTCGCCGTCGGTCAGGGTGTAGGCGAACCGGAAGGGCAGGGAGAATCCGCGTTGCAGCGACGCAGCCAAGTCGAAGGAGGCCGACGCTTCCATACCGAGGACACGAGCCTTCCCACCGTTGAAGAGATCACCCGTCCCCGTCCCCCCGGCGGCCAAGGTATCGGCGCCCAGGAGGTTATGGTAATCGCTGTAGAAAGCGACTACCTGGGTGCTGAAACCGGGCTGCCTCAGGCCGACGCCGAACTCATAGTTGATGCTGTCCTCTGACTCGGTAAATTCGTCCGATCCCGGGCCTGGAGGGGCGAAGCCTTTGTGGATGCCGCCAAACAGTCGTACTTTTTGGTTGGCCTCGAAATTAATGCCCACACCGGGGATCACGACTCCCAGGGCATTGGTTCGCACTCGGGTCGGGCTGACCCGCTCGGGATCGCTTTTAGAAAAGTCTGTTCGAGTCAGGTCGATGTTCTCGTAGCGGATTCCGGGGACTACGGTCCAGCGGTCCCATTGGATCTCATCCTGGAAAAAAATGGACCGGGCTTGGGCATCGCTGACCCGATTGGACTGGCTTCCCGGTGCACCAAAACGGGTGCGGGCCATGCGGCCGTTGCTCATCTGGAAGCCATCCTCGTGTTGAAGCCGGTCCTCCTCGTCTTCGTGGTAGCGAAACCCGAATTCGAACCGATGGCGGGCGCCTCCGGCGTGGCGGTGCAGCCCCAACACCGACTGCACCCCCTGAGAGTAATACTGGCGGTTGTTGGCCCGGACTCTCAATGTGTCCGGACCACTATCCGCCCCACGAGCGATGTCCAACTGGCTGGCGTATGTTTCCGGATCCCCAAAAATTCTGGAAATACCAGTGCCGGCAATGCTCTGGAGCTTGAACCAGTTCCGGGCAAAGTTGTTGCGATAGATGACGGTTGTCAGGTCCAATTCCCCCGGTAAGGCAATGAAATGCCGGCCTGATACCTGTTGATGATTCGAGTCGAAACGATCGGCTTGGGAGGCTGCATAGCGCCGGTCGGGGTTGACGGCAAAGTCGGCATCGGTCAAGCCCAAGTAGGTTTCATCCGAGTCCTGTTCGGTGGCGCCGAGTTTCACCTCGACTTGCTGAAAAATCCTGGAGTTTTCAGGAGTTTGAAAACTGAGCTTTGCCAGGTAGTCACCCACATAGAATCCGGTGTCTCCTCCGCCGTCCAGTTGTTTGAAGCCATCCGTTTTCACTTGATAGCTCTCCAACAACCACCCGAAGTTGCCGTGAGAACCTCCCAAATTGAGATGTCCCTGACCGGCGGCATCGGATCCGAGACCCAGCTTGCCGTCCAAGCTCAACTTCTGCGGGATCTCGCTGGACATGAGGTTAAGGACGCCGCCGTTGGTTCGGGGGCCGTATTTGATTTGACTGGAGCCCTTGCGGATCTCAAGCGATCGCATGCGTCCGGCGGTGGGGAAATAGTACGCCGATGGAGCCGCGTAAGGAGCCGGAGCGATCAGAACCCCGTCCTCCATCAAGGTGATTTTCGAGCTACGATCCACTCCGGAACCGCGCATCCCGATGTTGGGCCGCAAACCATAACCTTCCTCTTCTTGAATATTGACCCCGGGAACCTGCCGCAACATGCGGTGAATATCGTCCAGTCCCTGCTTTTGCCGCTCCAATTCTCTGGCGTCGATGAAATGGGCTGAACCGGGAATTTGATCGAGGCGGTTCGGATCGCCGACGACCATGATGCGCTCGTAAATGGTCAATTTCGGATCCGGCTGCAACGTCAATTGGACCTCTTCGGCTGCCGCCTCCGGCAAACTCAGACTCTTAGCGGTTGGACTATAGCCCCGGCTGGAAGCTGTTACTTGATAGTCTCCTTCGTTCAACTGTCCGAATTGGAACCGTCCTTCCGCCCCGGTTTGGAAAGTCCTCTCAAGAGGCTGCTCCGCACGTGTCAGTGTCACCGTAGCTCCGGTCATGGGGGCTCCAGATGGATCAAGGACCTTGCCGCTGATCGATAGCGCCGCTGTGTGGGCCACTGTCGGTAAGGCCCAGGATGAGCAGGATGGTGACGACCAAGGCGCGGAACAGGGTGCTGCTTCGTGTCGGCATCAGGAGATTTTCCTTAAGGTGACGATTACAGGAAGGGGCGCAAGAGGTGCATTCCCACCCGAATGCGCCCAGGGAAAAAATTATTATGAAAATGAATTTCAATTGCAATGTTTTTTTGAGGCAGGTTTTATATCTTAGCCAGTCGAGTTGGTTCCGACGGGGACTGGCAACTGGTTGTGTGCGGAAGTTGGTCAGCCAGTGCCCCTGGGGCGACTCTCGGTTGAAGGATCCTTCGGGCGTTGTATTTTCGCCGATAGAAAGGGAGAAACATGGGCTGAACGGGCGTCCCACCCAGTCGGCGGACGAAGGGCTGATGCCCACCGGGTGATTGAAGGCATGGCTATGCAGGAGGTGGGACGGCGTTGATGCAAGCGAGTCGGCGGCCGAAGCGGAGGACCAGCTTCCCGTCGTTCACTGCAACCCCATAAAGGCGCGATTCTTCCGACAAACGGTTCTCCGCGACCTTCGAGACGCTGTCTGCTGCGCGATAGACCTCGACTGCTCCATCGACTCCGAAGAAGTACACGAAGCCGCCTGCGGCGATGGAGGACGCCCAGCAGGGACCTTTCAGCCGCTGATGCCACACTTCCTGACCCGTCTTGAGGTCCAGGCAGAAAGCGACGCCGGCTTTGTTGACCATGTAGACACGTGATCGATGGACCAACGGCGAACTGAAGTAGGACGAGGCTTCGGAGGCGCGCCAAACGATTTCGGGAGTTGAATGGACATTCGAGCCGAACCGGATGGCGGACGTCCATCCTTTTCTGCTGGACCCGATGATCGCTCCACCCGGGATGGGAGTGGGAGACGCCACAGATGCGCGCTCAAAACCACCCAGAGTCCACAGCACCGATCCGTCTTTGGTGTCGTAGGCGTCCACGCGATCCCCGCTGCTGACCAACGCCAGCTCGCGACCGTCGTGCCCTACAATCGCGGGAGTCGTCCACGAGACTTTTTGGGGCCGATCGGTCTTCCACACGGTTTTGCCGCTCGCCCGATCGACGCAGATCAGATAGGAAGGCCCATCGTGGGCTGCGAGCGCCATGACGCCCGACTGGCAGAGACGAAGCGAACTGCCAATACCGTGGCGGCCCCCCGAACTCTCCGAACTCATCCGTCAGCCGGCGTTCCCACTGGAGTTGCCCATGGTGGTCGAGGGCTACAAGGTTGCCGGTTTCGAAGAAGGCGTAGACACCGTCGGCATCAGCCGTGGGAGTTGGGGCTGCTTTGCTGATCATGTTCGAGTCCTCAATGGACTGTCCCGGCGATCCGCGATGCCTCCAAAGTTCTTTTCCGGTGAACAGGTCGAACGCCGTGAGCATCAACGTTTCTTTACGGGCGCCGTCAACACTCGTCAAAAAAACGTTTCGATCGAAGACAACGGGACTGGATTGACCGTATCCCGGAGTCACGATGCTCCAGGCAAGGTTCTTCTGATCCGACCATTCCAGCGGCGGGCGCTCGCGGCTGGCAAGCGAACTGGAGCCGTCCCCGCGGAACTCCTTCCAGTCGGCAAGGGCGAGGGCCGTTGGGGCGCAAAGAGCGCCCAGAAAGGCGCGGCGGCCGAGCGTTTGAGTGAAATGATCCTCTGGCATTGAAGGATTCCTCCTCTCGGGGGGCGACCCCATAGGCAGGGGACGCGGGTTTGACCAGCTCAGTCTTGTATATCCCGTTCGACCATCAGGTTGTGAAAACGGCGGCATGCTCGCTGAGCACAGCAACAAAGATGGCTTCTCGTTAAGCCCAATCGTCGCCACGTCCGGCTGAACAGCCATGTCGCTTGGCCGTCGTCAGGTTAGCGACAGGAGGCCATTATAGTTTAGCGGCGACCCCGGTTGAAGTGGCACCGCCTTGCCTGGCTCGAAAATGCCTGCATCTCCAGCCGTAAACAGGCGTGCAGCAGGATTGCCGCCGATCCAGTCAGCTTAATTAGCAAGGGCTCTGCTGCCATCGGATGTTTGATTTGACGCGCCAAGTCTCACCCCATGAATCCCGTTCGACTTGAAACCTGATCCGGGAACGACAATCGATGATTGGTTGCATGCTTACACTTCATCGATAACGGTTCGAGGCAGTTCCCGATCCATCTGGGCCGTGGTGTTGAACGGGGACTTTTGCCAAGCACGATAGCGCTTGCCGGCGACCCGGTTCCACCACATCAGGAAGCCGGTGGTGAAGAGAGTTCCAGGAGCAAATCCAAGCAAAAACCAAAGCGCCTTGGACCAGATGCCGCCCCAGAGTCCGAAGTGGATGGGGCCAAACATCAGCACAAGCTGGGATCCAAGAGACCCCTCCCGGGAGTCAAATGACCTCAGGACTTGCCCGCTGTATTGATCGACGAAGGCTCCGGCGCGACCTCGCAACACCGGGTTGCCCGGTCGCGTTCCCGTTACAGTGAAGACACCGGTCGGCCTGGTGGGGACGGAGATAGAGGACAGTTCCGTTCCCGGCGGGAGCAGCTTCGAGGTGTCTTGCACCAGCCCATCCAGGGAAACACGCTTGGCGCCTTCGATCACGGACAACTTGGGACGCCTGAAGATCTGCCGTACCTCGGCAGCATCGCCACCCGTGAGCTTGGCCAGGGCCGTCATTACCGGCAAGGGAAAGCCAAAGTAGAAACCCGTGAACGCCATGACCAATAACAACCCTGCTACGAAGAATCCTGTGGCGCGATGGAGGTCGTAGGTGGACCTTTTCCATCCGACCCTCCTCTTGACTTTCAAACCATCTTTCCAGGATTTTGACCCGGGCCACCAGATCACGAGGCCCGTCGCGCACATCGCCAGAAGAGCGACCCCGAAAATGGCATTCACCTTCATTCCGGTCCTGCCCATGAAAAGATAGAAATGCAGCTTTTCAAAGAAACCGAACAGGGGCCGCTCCGCCGAGGGTAGGAGCCGAGAATCTCCCCGGTATATGGGTTGTAATGAACGTAAGATTGACTCACCAACTTGCGGTCCTGGTTCTGTTGCCCGAGGCGAACCAGGTGGGACCGGCGTTTCTCTCTCAGACCATGGAAGCCTAGTATCGTGTGGTTTGGAAAGTCCTCCCGGATCTGGGCCGCAACGGCGTCCAACGAGGCTCGTCTCTGAGTCGGCTCGACGATAAACAGTTCCGGTTCGACCGCGGATTCGATCTCATCCTTGAAGACCAACACACTGCCGGAAACACCGATGATGATGGCCCAGAGACCGATGGTGAGGCCCGACCAGAGATGGATCTGAAAAATCCAGCCGCGCCAGTGCTGTGCGCGAGGCTTCCGCCAAAATCCACTCATTGCCACTACTTTCTCAGTTGCGACTCGAAGATGAACGTGAATGTGCGCCCGCGGCCGGCGAAGGTGGCATTCTTAGGGGTCACACTGAACTGGCCTCGATTCGAGTCCTGTGGAATCTGCCGGCTTCAACTGTCAACTTGCAGTCGTCGGTGGAATGTTAGGGTAAATCGGTGTGGTGTCTTTCCTGGTCACCAGTTTACCTTTCTCGGCGTCCGCCCTTTTTCCAGCTTCAGGACGGACCCGAGGCTGTGGTTTATTTGATGAAGGCCGCTCACTCCACCCCGAAGCGCCAGCGCACGCCAACCCGAAGGAGCCGTCCGGGGTCTGCACGGAAGAAGGTTGGCTGGACCGCGGTCAGTCCTGAATCCTGGCTATCGAACAGGTTGTCGACGGACGCGAAGAGCTCGACTCCCCGCTTGAGGGGCTTGGCGAAGTACCAGCCCCAAATCTGGTAGGTATTGCCGATAGAACTGCTGCTGCGACCGACGATCGGCCACTTGCCGAAATAGGTCCCGCGCAGGTTGGTTCGCAATCCCCCGAGTCGGTCCGTGCCATAGAAAATGCGGAAGTTCCCGTGATGGCGGTGGCGCTGGCTGAGGAACGCATTGGTCTCCTTGTCTCGGGCGTCCAGGTAGGTGTAGCCAGAGGAGACGATCAAGTTGCGGGTCAGCCGCAGTTCCACCCTGCTCTCGATCCCCGAAGTGTAGACGTTTTGGACATTTTGGTAGTGGTAGAAGGCGCGGAACAGACTGGGATTGAAGACGGGACTGATGTTGAAGGTCTGGAGAAGTCCCTGAAGCGCCTGTGGACTTGTGGGAAAGCCGATGTATTCTGCCTGAATCAGATCTTGTATGTCGTTGCGGAAGAAGTTGACGGCAAATCGAAACTTGCCGGGGTTGTAATCAAAGCCGACTTGATAGGTAGAGGACTCCTCCGGCTGGAGGCTGGTGTTCCCGATCACCTGGTAGAAGTGGGCCGGATTCTGGAAGCGGAAGTAGAGCTGACCCAGGTCAGGGGCCCGAAATCCGCGACCGAAGGCGCCCCTAAAACGCAGGTCTTCGGTAACTCGAAAGAGGGCGCTGGCTCGCGGTACGAAGTGCTTCCCATAGCGGCTGTGGTTGTTGAAGCGGCCACCAAGGGTTACGGAGAGGCGACTGTGAAGGGCGATGCGGTCGTTGAACCAGAGGTCGACCATGGTAATTCCCTGGCCGGCGTTGTCACCGAGAACCCGGTTGTATCCTCGGTATTGATCTTGAGTCCACTCCACGCCTCCCTGGAGAAGCTGCCGGCTGCCGATTACCTGAGACACCGAACTGTCGAAGCGGTAGAGCCTCTGGTTGAGATTGGCCGTCGAGTTGACTTCACCCGGTTGGCTCAACACATCCAGAGCCGAACTTTCGTCATACTTGCCGTAATAACCTCGGAGGTTCCATTGAGTCAGCGGAGACAGGGCCGATGTCCATCGTGGCACTGTAGTTCTGGGCGCTATCATTGGTGATGGTCCCGGTGGGTCCGAATGTGCCTTGGTACCTTCCCTTCTCCTGATTGACGAAGGAATTGGCCATGGTCCGCAGCTTGAAGTTATCCGAAAACTTGTAAGCCAGTTTGCCGAGATAGTCGTAGCGGTGGAATCCGTACCCGGTGGTCCTGATATCGTCGGGAATCAGGCTGTAAGGATTTCGCTTATGCCGTTCCACCTCGAAGAATCCGCTCCACTTGTCCTTGATGAAACCCACGTCAGTGCGAGCGTCGAAGCGGTTGAGGGAGCCGCCACTGGCGGTGATGCTTCCCTCGAATGCCTGAGTGGGTTCGCGTGTGATCATGTTGATGACTCCGCCGATGGCGTCGGAACCGTAAAGAGCCGAGGAGGCGCCTTTCACGATCTCAATGCGGTCGAGTCGACCCACCGACTGGCGGTCCATATTGAGGATGCCGCTCTTGATGCCTTTGGCGCCGACGATCGGAAGACCATCGATCAAGATCAAAGACTGGCGGGAATCGATTCCCTGAATCTGGGTTTGCGACCGGTTGCCCGACGAGCCGCTCCGCGTGATGATGCCCGGTTCTTCGGACAAAACATCTCGAACCGTCTCGTAGCCCGTATCGTGCAGCATGGTGCTTGGGATAATGTCGACCTTGGTGGTTGAGTTTTCACTCAGCTCCTGCTCCCGGGAGCCGGAAACCACCACAACCTGATCCGCCAGGATCTCCGGAGCCAGTTCCAGGTTGACCGTGACGTCCTTGTCGCCGGTTACGGTCAAGGTTTCCGTCACGCTTTCAAATCCCGTCTCGGCTGCAGTGAGTTCATAGGGTCCGGGGCTGGTCATGAATCGGAAGTGGCCTTGATCGTCGGTGACTTGATGGATCTCAAGCCCGGAACGGGTATTACGGAGAAAGACGTCCGTACCCACCAGAACTCCGCCCGTGGAATCGATGACGACGCCTTCGACGGCCGTTTTTCCGCTTTGAGCCGAAAGCGGCGTCAAGGCAAAGAACATCACTACAAAGAATGCGGCTGTATGTTTCAGCATGACAGTTTTCTCTTACCTCCGTAAGGTTGGTTCCTCCCCCTGGGACTACCGGATTGGACAACCGAAGAGGATGGAAAAGGGCGAGCGATGGGCGCGCCAGGGAGGATGGCGCATGGCTGGGATGTCGGCTATAATGACCGAACGGCAACCGGTCGCCTGGGGATTCCATCCTCTTGCGGCTGTGTCGTCGGGCAGAATTGCGGGCAAGCAGGCTTCCAATCTTGCGCAGCCCGCTTTTCTGCCTCATTCTGTTGAGCTGGTCAGCTTCAATTCTTCCAACAGTTCGATCTCCTCTATCAAGATGTCGAGATTCTGGGTGCGACCCTTTTCAGAACGGGTCATCTGTCGTCGCTTCGGCAGAAAATTGCCGCCCAGTTCGACATACTCGTCTTTCACTGCGCTGGCCGACTTCAGGGCGCCAGTCTCCCCATCAAACAGGGTCACCAAGAAGTGCCGAGGCAAGTGCCGCCCCCTTGGGGTGAACTGATTCTCCATGACAGTGATCACCAGATGGGTGCCGCCCATCTGACGGTCGACCTCGAGGATTTGGTGGTCGCGGATTCGATAACTTGACTTGTACCCGTCGCCCAGGAAAATCTTGCGTCCCAGCCTGTGGCTATCCGGAGGCGCCAGCTTGAGGGGCTTTTCGGGCTTGTTCATGTTGCGCTTCCGCGGCGGCATGCGGTGAAAGATCATGGACCGCAGCGTTTCCTCAACGCTTCGGCGCACTTCTTTGTCTTCCAGCTTGACCTCAAGAGTGGTCGGTGGCTGAAACAGGAGTGTGCCCGAGTGCTCGTTTTCATCCCAACGGACGCTCAGCTTTCCGCGAAAACCCGGGAAGTCCGAGCTCAAGATCTCTCGGTGCTCGCGGGCGGCCCGGAGCAGGGCGCGAGCTTCTCCTTCCTGGTCTGCCTTCGGCTTGGAATTCGCCATTAAAAGGGCGGGCAGGGCGGCAAGCAAGACGGTTAGAGCAAGATCGATCGGTAACATCCATGGTTTTCGAGTGGTATTCATGTGATCTCCTTGACAGGGATTGCGAGTAGACCGTTTGGCCGCAAGAGACTCTAAACCCGTATGGGAAAAACCTTGACGACAACTTTTGACTTCAGGACGGCCCGGTTAGGCGTCAATACAAGATGCTCGAACCGCAAGCATTGCTTCCGTGATTGGGGATCAAAGCACGGTCAGCCATAAGAGAAGAGCAGCCGAGAAGATGAGGATTGCCACCATCAAGCCGCCAAATAACCATTTCGTTTGTGAATCAAGCACTCTCATAACCGTCAGGGGGAACATGGTTTTGACCGGAATGGTCGGCCATGCCCCCGGGTGCTTCAGTGCCTGGCTGTCCGGAACCTTGAGGCCCTCTCTTACCCCTGGCAGCGCTTCAATCGACGTAGCCATCATTCCCATCATGGTTCCTGTAAAGCTCGAAATTGGCTGCGCTTTCGTTCACCAAACTCACCAGTTCCAAATAGGATTCCTCGGCCAGAGCAAGGTTAAAGGGCCCTATCTGCAGGTGGTAACAACCACACTCGCATTGGTAGATGGTTCCAAATTTTTCCTTCTTGGCGAGGGATACTCTCGGTTTGTCCATTGTTGGTTTCCGGGATAGACCGGATTCAGTGTGACTGCTCGGAATTCAGAAAGCCTGTGGCTCATCTGAATCCCCGAGCGCTATCCTCAATTAGAACTCAATGCCCGTCGCTCAGCCCTGGGGATACCAAAAAAACAGTGTTGACCGTCGTTGAGTAAGACCATGCTGCGATTCCTGGGCAGAACTCGACCTGGAGTCTCTTTCGTCAGTTGAGATGCAGCCGGCCTGCTATAAATGAAAATGACATTCACTATCATTGTGGGGGGCATGGTAAACATGCGGTTTGCCGGTGTCAAGAAAAAAATGAATATGAAGTTCATTTTCATTTGTATTTCACTTCAGGAATCATTGCTTCCTTTGATCCGAACCATTTTCGACGGTTTGACGGTGTCCGGAGGCAATAGTGCTGCTGCGATAGCCGCTGATGGTAATACTGATTTTGGTGTGGTAAGTTGTTGCCCCGCAGATTTTGGCTAACCAACTCCAGGGGCTTTCGTGGTGGCTGACGGAAGAAACTTAGCGGTTCCTCTCATACTCCTCGCTGGCTGGATCAACCTCAAGGTTTTCCTCTTTTGTCCTCTCACGATCTACATCACCAATGCGGGAGAGATGCAAGTTGCGTTTCACACGCTTTTGTGGCTCTATTTCATACCGTTCCTAACCTCCATGGTCATCTGCATTGGTCTTGGACTGGCGCTACCCCGAGGGTTGCGTCCATCTTACGTTGCCGTTCTGGCAGCGATGGGGGGCCTTCTTTGGTTGCAGAGTGACGTTCTTGTCTGGAATTACGGTCCGCTGGATGGAACCTTTATAGACTGGCAGCAGGAGGCATGGAAGGGCTACGTCGATACCGCAGTATGGATGGTGGTCCTTGTTGCTGCCGTTCGTTGGCAGCGGCATCTCCTCCCGAGGGTCAAGGCGGGCTGCTTACTGCTGCTCGCCGTTCAAGTGGGGTCTCTGCTGTTTATGGACCCGCGGGCCGCATGGGTTGAAAAAACCGAGCGCTCGATGGTGGACTTGGCTCTTCCTGATAAGCTCGTCCGGTTTTCGGCCACTGACAACGTCATCCATATTGTCTTGGACGGGTTTCAGTCGGACATTTTTGAAGAGCTTGTCACGGACTTCCCACGTTACCGGGAAGCTTTGCAAGGATTCACCTTCTTCAAAGAAGCGACAACGTCGACCGCCGTGACCTATTTGAGTGTTCCTTCCTTTGTCAGCGCTACCACATACCAAAACCGTATTCCTGTTTAGAGGTTCAGGCAGCACGTATTTAAGGGCAGGACCATCGTCAAGGGCCCCTGGCGGATGCCGGCTATCATGTCGACGTCGCCTCCAACCTGTCGTGGATGTCCGACCTTCACGCGGATGCAATGGTTTACCGCATCCCCTATCCCTTTCGGGGGAAGGCGAAAACAGAGAAATGGCAGGCTGCTTTTATGTTGGACTTGTCGCTGTTTCGACTCGCCCCCATTTCATCAAAAGAGTGATCTATAACCAACAAGCCTGGCTGATATCGTCCATGATACTAGGAGCATCGGGCTTAGAGTTCAGACATTTCTCTGACAATGAGTTTCTCCGTCGTTTCACGGACGAGTCATCTCTGGGTAGAGGAAAGCCTATCTACAAGTTTATTCACCTCATCACTCCTCATCCCCCGATGGTTGTTGACCAAGGGAACCTTCCGGCCAGGATACCCTTGGAGCATACGAGGGAGAACTTCAAACGACAGTCAGGCTATACTCTCGACAGCGTTGTCGGGTTCCTTGACAAACTGCGGGCCCTGGCAATCTATGATGACTCGACGATCATCATCCAGTCGGACCATGGCGGTGGAGAGTCGTTCAAGTTGCAAGAAACCGAATCAGGTCAATGGATTGACAGTCTTAAAAGCAGGTTACGGGTGTGGGGCGCCGTTTTGCCGTTACTTCTGGTAAAGCCTGCGCAAAGTGGAGGTCTGTTGCGAATATCTGAGGCGCAGGTTGAACTGAACGACCTCCCTGCGACGATTTCGGCTCTCCTGAGATTGCCCGAGAATTTTGGTGGGAAAAATGTTTTTGCAGTCAAAGGGGGAGAAATTAGGGACCGAAGATTCTATCTCGGGATGTCGCAAGGTAATGACGCCAGCAAGTTCGGATATTTCAAGGCTCTGCAGGAATACGTCATTTCGGGCAGCATTTTTAAAGAATCCTCCTGGCGAAAAGGAAGACTCTATCAGAAGCCGGCCGAGTTCAGAGACGCAGATTACCTTTGGGGAACTTTGCTGACGTTTGGGAAAACGGGCAACGTCCATCGATTTCTACTGGATGGGTGGAGCGTTCCTAGTGAAGATGCAACCTGGGCAGAAGCAGAAGATGCGAGACTGAGTTTCAGGGTAACTGCTCCCAACAGCAACACGGTGGTCCTTAGCGTGACGATGGTCCCCTTTATCGTGCAAGATAGGCTTTTCCACCAGCGAGTTCTGGTCCACATCAATGACGAACCCATTGGTGAATGGATACTGACCGAGAAGGCGTTTCAAACCTACTCCATCGCTGTCCCGGCAAACCATTTTCAGGAAAAAGAGGTTGTAGTCGGCTTCAGGTTCCCGAATGCGGCGGTACCCAAGGAGATGGGAGTCAATAGCGATGTCCGCACTCTGGCTGCATACTTTCGTGATATCACGCTCCATGACGGCGATGGACCGTGAGTTGGCTGGCTTGGCCCCCGGAGTGGCGGTTGGAATAAGTGGACTTTAAACGGTGGTTACGATCAAGGAGTTTGATGGTAGCGCTAACGGGGATCGAACCCGTACTCTCCGCCTTGAGAGGGCGGCGTGTTAACCAGTTACACCATAGCGCCACTCGACCCTCCTTGTACCACAGCCTCGAAGCGAATTCAACGAATTCGAGACACCCAAATCCACCACCCAAGACAAGGGTCTTTGCTGTCAGCCCCGTCAACAGGGCGCTAAGGCGAAGCTTTGGAAGACAATGGGTTGACCAGCGAGGTGCAGTATCATAACCCCAAGAAGCAGTTCGTTACGCCGCTCTGCCAAATTAGGTGGTGGATCTAGGGACATCTCCTCACAACGGCGGCAAAAGAAATGTCGTTGAAAGTTATGGGCAGCCTGTCAGGCAGGGCGTTTGCAGAGTGTTGCCGGGTTCCGGTCATTCTCGGAAAGGCGAAGACTTCATGGAAAAGACTCCCTTAGCCTCTTCGGTTCAAGCTGTGCCGGCCTCACGCATTCGTGAGATCGCGGACATTGCTTTTTCCATGGAGGGAGTTCTAAAGCTCTACTTTGGGGAGTCGGATCAACCAACGCCCGACTACATCAAGGAGGCTGCGAGCCAGGCTCTAGCTGCCGGCTATACCTTCTATACGGAAAACGCCGGCCTGCCCAGTCTGCGCAAGGCTCTGGCTGGAAAATATGATGAGCTGCACGGAGTCGATCTGGATCCCGGGTCCGAGATTGTCATCACCAGCTCCGGAGTGCAGGCTCTCAACGTCGGCATCCGGTGCGCGCTGGACCCAGGTGATGAGGCCCTGTTGTTGACCCCGGCTTGGCCCAACGGTTCAGCCATCGTGCAAATGTTCAGCGCAACTCCCAGGCAAGTGCCAATGGTCTTGAAGAACTGTCAATACGAAATTGACTTCGACCGACTCCGGTCTTGCCTGACTCCACGGACCCGGCTGCTACTCTATACGTCGCCGTCCAATCCTCTCGGTTGGGTTGCCTCCCGGCAAGACCAGGAGGCGCTGCTGGAGTTTTGTCGCCGTCACCGCTTGTGGCTCATTGCCGATGAAGTTTACGAACGTCTCTATTACCAGGGCCATGTGGCTCCTTCCATCCTGCGTCTGTGCACTCGGGACGACGCTGTCCTGGTCGTGCAATCGTTCTCAAAGACCTACTGCATGACCGGCTGGCGATTGGGCTGGCTCGTAGCCCGAAAGGATGCGGCGCAAAAGGCCACGGAACTGAATGAATTCGTGATTTCTCATGCTCCAGCGATGGCTCAGAAGGCCGGAGAAGTGGCGCTCAGCCAGGGTGAAGGAGAGTTGGAAGCGATGCGCGAACGTCTGCGGTGTAACCTTCGTTTCTGCCGGCAAGCACTGGAGGCGATGCGTGGTGTCACGCTTCCGGAACCGGCCGGCGCTTTCTATCTCTTTCCCCGGGTCGAGGGCTTGACCGATTCTTTCGATTTCTGCCGCCGGCTTCTGCTCAAGATGCGTGTCGGACTGGCCCCTGGTGTTGCCTTTGGGGCCGGCGGGGAAGGGTCGGTGCGCCTCTGCTATGCAGCCGATCGGGCTATTCTGCAGGCAGCCCTGGATCGGCTGAGCACTTTCCTGAATGAGGGGGGCGCCGAGCGAACTTGTAAGACCCCTCAATAATCGGTTTTAGTCGCCGAATGCTGTTCCATGATTCCAGCAACTCTGTGCGGCAATGGAGGACTGATGAATTCGAAAATCAGAGTGGGCATTGTTGGGGCTCGATTTGCGGCGCGCTTTCATCTGGCCTGCTATCGGCAAGTCTACGGTGTGCCGGTGGAGGTGGTGGGGGTGGTTTCTCGATCCCCTCGGAGTGCCGAGGCCTTTGCCGCCGCCCACCAGGTGAAAGCCTTTGATTCCCTGCCGAGCCTGTTGAAGGCGGTGGACGTGGTGGATATCTGTGCTCCCGCTTATGTGCACGAGGCCGCAGCCATCGAGTCCTTCAGAGCCAATAAAGACGTCATCCTAGAAAAACCACTCACGGGTTATTTTGGAGACGGATGTCAAAACTTCGACGCACGCCGTTTTTCCAAAGAAAAGATGATGAGGGAGGCCGTTGCCAGTTGCCGGCGCATCCGTGAGGAGGCTGCCAGAGCGGGACGTAAGCTCATGTACGCTGAGAACTGGGTCTATGCGCCGTCCATCCAAAAGGAGCGTGAAATTCTGCGGGCGAGTCGAGGGCAAATCTTGTGGATTATGGGTGAAGAGTCGCACAGCGGGTCGCACTCGGAGGCTTACGGTTTCTGGTCACGGGCAGGGGGAGGCTCAATTGTGGGCAAGGGCTGCCATCCCCTCACGGCGGCTCTTTTTTTGAAGCGTGAGGAAGGTCTGGCGAGGCAGGGGCGACCGCTGAGGCCCCCGCTCGGTCAGCGCTCGGGTCCATGAGATCACTCGCTTGGAGGGATATCGAGATGCAGGGTTCTTGCGGACCGATTACCGGGATGTGGAGGACTACGGCCAGATGCATGTGGTCTTTGAGGATGGCACGATTGCCGATATTTTCTCCAGTGAAATTGTTCTGGGTGGCGTGCACAACTGGCTGGAAGTGATGGCAAACAATCATCGCACCCGCTGCAATATCAATCCGACCGATTCATTGACGACTTATAACCCTCGGGAAGATCAGCTAAGCGATGTTTACATCGTTGAAAAAATTGGAACCAAGCAGGGTTGGAATCATCCGGCTCCCAACGAAGACTGGATGAGTGGTTACCCGCAAGAGCTACAGGATTTCATGGAGTGCGTGGACAGTGGCCGAGAGCCTCAATGCGGAGGAGAATTGGCTGAAGACACCGTGGCCGTAATGTATGCCTCCTATCTGTCAGCCGAGCGGCGGGGCCAGGAGGTAGAGGTTCCTGGAGTGTGACCGGCAGCCGTTAGCGCCCGGCCTATTTTTCCATCATTCTCCCTTATAAAAGTTTTGCGGCAACCTATCCGTTCAGGGCTGTCGGCGAAGAAGGATGAGCAAAGTTGACGTTTGATCAACCCACAGATGTCGTTGGAACGAGGCCGGAGTCAGCCCAGAGGTCCGGCAAACAGAGAGCCTTGTTTTTCCAGGAGATTGACTGGGGCAAGGCGGCAGGGTCAACCGTGATCCTGACCTTGCTGGCCAGCTTTAGCCACAGCCTTTCGGACATGAACCTCCATCAGAGTCAAACGTTTCCTTGGGTGGAATTCTTGAGACATCTGTATCGATATGCGGCTTGTGCTTTTCTGGGAGGGGTCTTCGCTCAGAAAACCGGCCTGCAACCCTTTTTGATGACACGCCCCTCGGCGTGGCTGGGCAAGGGGCGCCAACTGGTGATCTTCGGGGTTCTTCCGGGAGCGGCAATCGGACTCACCTACCACCGCCTGTCTGCCCCCTTTCGCTTCAGCGAGAGAGTGCCGCTGTACTTGCGTGAAATGGATGGCTACTACGACAGCTTTATTTTGTCTCTGCGGGCTGCGGCGACTGAGGAGTTGATCTTTCGCTTCTTTTTGTTGGCTGCCTTCTACTATATTCTAGCGAGGATCTCCCAGCCCTTAATGGATCGCGGCATGCACCACCTGCGTTGGATGGCCATTCTGCTCTCGTTTTTCCTTTCAGGCGGGTTATTCGGTTTAGTCCATGGCAGCTATGGGTTTATGACGGCTTTCCTGTCCGGAGTGCTTCTTGGAGTCATCTTCTGGCGGGCGGGATTCGAGACCGCCGTGGTTTCACATTTTGTTGCAGACTTCATTTTCTTCAATCTCACCTATGTCGGCGATTGACAATTCGCAACAAAGTCAAAAGAGCTTCCGCTGAACCGACAGCAGCCCCGACCTTATTCTCATCTTCCGGCACACCTCCAGCACCGAAGTCCCCGCCTCTGCCTGTGGCAGCCCAAAGGCAATCTGCCGCTCCGTGAATCGTGATTTCTTCATTCGGCATACCCTGCTGCTCTTTCGAGAATCCACCGAATCTCTGACATCAAAATCGGGCTAATTTTCGGGTAATGCCCGCTAAGCGCACCTCAAGGCCAGAGGAATTTCAATTCCCCCCGAAGATCCCGATCCGGGACCCGAAGCTCTGGCTCAAGAAGAACAGAGGCTCCGCTGGCTCCGCGAAATTGTCGTCCGGCTGCCCGAGGTCTGCCGCCAGGTCCTGGAACTGCGCTACGGCCGGGACCTTTCTCCCGACGAGACCGCCGCACAACTCCACATCTCCCGCACGAACGTCAACACCCGCCTGAACCGCGCCGCCACCCTGGTGAGGCGCCATCTGGAAGCCCGCCTTCAACGAGAACACCTCGTCCCAAAGGCAAAGGGAAACCTCCTATAGAACAGGCTGTGGAGGCGAACCATGAAAGAGCTAAGGGATAAACTGACGTTGCCGGTGTTGTGTCTTTTTATCGTGCATGTGGTGTTTGGTGGACCTACCCCCATATTGGGGCAAGGACCCGGAACAGGACCCGGTGAAGGCGAATCAGAAATACCGGGGCCGGTGGCTACTGTGAATGAATTGTTCAATGTGATCACGGATGAAAATGTAGGGGCATTGCAGGCGCTATTAAAGAATGGAGCGGACCCCAATGCTGCCAACGAAGGCGGGAATACGTCTTTACATTGGGCAATGACTGGTGTTGGGTTTTCCCCCGTTCTCTATGGGCAAGTTGAACTATTGCTAGCGCATGGGGCAAACCCGAACTTTCAGAACCATATAGGCATGACCCCCGTGCATTCGGCGGCCATGCGGGGTGCTAGTGATGCTGTGATGTCTACGTTGATAAATGCGGGTGGTGACCCTCATATTCGTACGACAACGACAACCGGCTCGGCTTTGACTCCCTATATCTGGGCGTTGGTAATGGGTAGGACTAGCGCGGTTTCGGCTATCGAGCGTTTACGCCCCGCGTCTGGTATAGCTGCTGACACGGTAACGTTTTTAAAAACTGTGGGTGACATGTCTCAAAGGATATTCCAGATTTTTGAAGACTCCACAACCGCAGAAGAGTTTGAAACCGGTATTAGAGACCTATTGGACGAATTGGTGGCAATGGGTGTGCTAACTCAGGCGGAAGCAGACGCTACGCTAACGCAAACGTTAGCCCAAATGTCGCAAGGATATAATGACAGGATTGTATCTGCATGGTGGGATACGTCGGGATGCAAGGACGGTTTTGATAACACTTGTCGGTTGTTTGAACAGTGCATGGGGGGGTGTGAAAAGTGAATGGAGAGGGGCTGTAGATCTGATCAACGGTTCTTGTTCTGACAAGGCGTTTTATACATTCGTTGGCTGTTTAGGTGCAGCGGTTATCGCTGCTATCTTATCGGGGGGTGCTACAACTCCCGCTCTTCACCTTCAGATTGTCGCCTGTATAGGGACCGGTGCTTTGGTTTATAGTGTATACAGATGGATAACGGCGCGGCGTTATGACCGGGAAATGAGAACGTGTTGCACTGAAAATCGTCCGCCTGATTGCACGACGCTGAACGGTGAAACGGGAAGCTGCCGCGCGTATGGGCAGAATTGCCCCCCACCTCCACCGCCGGGAGCTGGTAGCCGATGGTATCCGCCGGCTGGTTGGAAAGACAGGCTGAACTAATGCCAACGTGGAAAGATATTTTCTTGAATTGGCTTTATTGGTGTTATGTTGTCGCTTATGGTTTAGTAGTGCTTTTAACGTCATTGCTCGAAGATTGGATCACTTGCCGATGTTTGGCGCCCTGAGATGAACATGGGAAAGAATTCACTGAAAGAGCTATTTAACGATCGGCGTTATTGGTTCTACTTCTGGGTTGGTAGTTCGCTGCTATATATCTGCATACGGTTAAGCACCATAAACGTTTGCCGATGTCTGCATGAATAAGCTATAGAGCGTCGGTATCAAAGGGCCATGGCACTCCAACCCGGAAAGCCGTGGCTGTACAGTGACGGTATTCCCCTGACAGCGCCCTTCCCATGCCTTCCCCTTCTATCTCTCACTTTGGAGTCGGACCTGAGTTCGGGGGAAGGTCAGACTTTCCATGATATGAGTCCGTCAAAGAAGGGCCCCCCCAGGAAAAGAGGCGAAGCGGCAACGTCAAAGCCCCGGTTTCCGCCCTCATTCGAGCCTTTGAGTCACCCTTAGAATGCGCCGGGATTGGAACTCGCTCGTCTTTCCAACCTCGGTTCGAGTGAAAAAAGCTGCCGGCTCGAACTCGGGGGAGGTGATGAAGAAGGCTTCAACGCCTGGCGGATAACTCATGTCACCCTCCGAGTAAACGATTCGGGCTTCGCTGTTCAAGTAGAAACCCAGGCCGTAGGCCACGTTGCGTGAGATTCCATAAACGAACAGCGGCTGACCGACAAACCCTTCCTGCTGAAGAAAGGCTGCCAACCGACGGGAAGACTGAGAGGAGTCCACCTGTGGAAAAACGTCTTGGGTCACCAGGACAATCGAAAGCCCGACGGCCAACAAGTAGCAAGCCACCGACCACCGCCGCTGGTTGCGCCAGTAGAACAGCAAGGCCGCCACACCCGCGCCCACAAAGAGCCCCGTGGCTTGCGGGAGGAAGGATGGCGTTGGCAGGTTCAGTTGATCGGCTGCGACAGGCAGAGCGAGGCCCAGCAGCAACACGCTCAGAGCCTGATAGAAGAAGATATCTTCGAACCAGCGTCGCCTGTCCTCCTCTTGCTCTCGCTTGAGCCAGAGTTGAACCTGGCGGGCGATGAGCAAGGCTATGGCCGGGGCCGCTCACACCGGATGGGAGTAGGTTTCCCCTGACTTGTCACCTGGAAAGTTTGACAGGAAAGCCTTCTCTTACAGTTTTTTGAAGAACCGTTCCAGACGATCGGCGCCTTCTTGCAAGGACTCCATGGAAGTGGCGTAGGAAATGCGAAAATGGTCCTGGGTGCCGAATCCCTCACCGGGCACCACGGCCACTCGGGCTTGATGGAGGAGTTGAAGCGCCAGGTCGGATACCGCAGCCAAGGGGTTGCCGTCGAGAATCTCTCGCACGTTGGGATAAACGTAGAAGGCGCCGTCCGGCCAATTGCAGGAGATTCCGGGAATGGCGTTGAGCGCCTCGACGATGAACGTTCGGCGACGGCCGTACTCTTGCAGCATGTCTTGAATGGAGTTCTGAGGTCCGCTGAGGGCTTCCAGGGCCGCTTTTTGCGCGACGGAGTTGGCGTTGGAGGTGCAGTGACTTTGAATCTTGAGCATGGCCTTGATGAGAGGGACCGGCCCCAGGCAGAACCCAACCCTCCAGCCGGTCATGGCGTAGGTTTTGGATACCGATCCCACAATGATGAGGTGGTCCCGGTAGGCTTTTCCCAGGGAGGCCAGCGAGAAAGGCGGTAACCCCTCGTAGTTGAAGTGGCCGTAACATTCGTCGGTCAGCACCATGACGTCCCGCTGCCGGGCCAGTTCTGCGATGTCTCGCATCTCCTCTTCCCGAATGGTGGCCCCACTGGGGTTGTTGGGTGAATTCAGAATGATCAATCGGGTTTTCGGAGAAACGGCGGCCTCGATCTGCCGCGCCGTGAGGCGAAAGTTCTCGGGTTCTGCGGTGGGGACAAACGTGCAGGCGGCCCCGGCGTAGTAGGCCGCCTCTTTGAAGGTCACCCAGTAAGGGGTTGGGATCACCACTTCGTCACCCGGCTGGATCAAGGCGCTGATCGCGTTGAAGATGGCGTGCTTCCCTCCGACCGTGACCAGGACCTCTTCGGTCGAGTAGTCAGACTGAAAGTCCTGAGCGTGTCGTCGCACAATAGCTTCTTTCAACTCGGGAATGCCGTCGGTGGGCGTGTAGCGTGTGAAGTCGTTCTGAATCGCCTCCAGGGCGGCGCGCTTCACGTTTGCCGGGGTGGGGAAGTCGGGCTCGCCGGCGCTCAAATCCACCACATCCACGCCTTGAGCCTTCAGTTGAGCTGCGGCGGCAAAGACTGCCGCGGTCGAACTGATCGATATGCGAGAAACACGCTGTGAGAATCTCATGAGTCGGGATCGATGGAGAAAGCTATTTGGACCGTCGGCCGCAGGAAGCAAAGAGTGTCCGGGCGCCACAAACCCTTCTATCCGGGGGCATTCACCGGATTCCTGGACGAGTCTTGCCGCCCGCCCTTTCTTTCCAGTCTCTTGAGGAGGCTGTCTCTCGGACCCATCCGATCATTTCCTGGAAGCGATTTTGTTCAGTAGTTGGTCCTCGACGTTTCGGGGAACCAATCCCGAGATCGACCCGCCGAATTGGCAGACCTCTCGCACCAGTCGAGAGCTCAGGTAACTATAGGCCTCGGACGGCATCATGAAAACTGTTTCGATCTGCGGCTCCAGCCGGCGGTTCATCAAAGCCATTTGCAATTCGTACTCGTAGTCCGATACCGCTCGAATGCCGCGGACGATGACACGGGCCTGCTGTTGCAGAGCGTAGTCGACTAATAGACCACCAAAGGTGTCCACGCGGACGTTGGGGTAATCATTTCCCAACGAAGCCTGAATCATTGCCGATCGCTCCCCGGCGGTGAAGAGAGGTAATTTTTCACTGTTGATCAGGATAGCGACAATGACCTCGTCGAACAAGCGAGAGGCCCGGTGGATAATGTCGAGATGCCCGTTGGTCAGAGGATCAAAGGACCCAGGATAAAGGGCAATCTTTTTCATAGGGCAGCCTCCAACTCGATGGTCTCGTTTCGAATCGGTAAAGGCCCCGTCCGGAGGAGCGGACCGGAACCTATGGGTGGGCACCCGGGAACAACGGTCTGTGAAAGGCCATCCTCCTGAGGTGTCTGTTGCCGGGCGGAGTCAAGCCACACGATACAGACTCAATCGGCTGTCCCCTTGCCGGACCTCACGCACTCGGCTCAAGTCATTGAATTGGAGGGGCAGGGTCAACCGCTTGGAGTGTTCGAGGATGACCCAGGCCGGAGGAACAAGAATTTGACAGCGATGAATCAAGTCCAAGGTCCGGGGATAGTGTTGCACGGCGGAGTAGGGCGGATCGATAAAAACTATATCAAACTTGCGTCCTTGGCGCTGCAGGATTCGAATGGAACCGTGGACAGGCTTGGTCAAGAGGGCGACTCTGTGCCGGCAGTCGGGGGGAAGCGACCGAAGGTTAGCCTGAATGACCTGCACCGCTCGAGGAGCCGACTCAATCAACGCAACGCCCCGGGCCCCCCGACTCAGGGCCTCGATCCCCACGTTGCCGCTGCCGGAAAAACAGTCCAGGAAGCGACAGTCCTCGACCTCCTGCCCGATCAGGTTGAATAGCGTCTCCTTCAGTTGGTCCGAAGTCGGCCGCGTGTCAAGACCCTTCAAGGTCCTCAGACGATGGTGTTTGAACCTTCCCGCGATGACGCGAACCATGATATCGAAGCTCGTCGTCAGGGACCGGCTGTATCTCCCTGCGAGTCTCGTGAGAAGCGGGTGCGAGGTTTGGCGGGAGATCGATTCTATCCTACGCCCACCAGACCATAACGCGTTTGCCAACTCGAGTTCAGGCGAGTGACCCACTGCCTGAGGGATTGCTGAGACGCGAGGTTGTCGACGAAGTGAGCGGCCTCTTGACAGGTGACCTCCAGGACGCGGCGGTCGCGCAACAGATTAGCGACGCGCAAGGTTGGCAGACCGGACTGACGGATACCGAAGAATTCTCCGGGGCCACGAATCTGCAAATCCTTATCCGCAATGACAAATCCGTCCGTTGTTTCCTGGAGACAGGTCAACCTCTCGGTGGCGTCCAAACTGATAGTCTTCGATCCCCGCATCAATAGACAGTAAGATTGTTCCCGACCCCGCCCGACACGGCCGCGGAGTTGGTGCAACTGAGCCAGACCAAAGCGCTCGGCGTGCTCGACGAGCATGACGGTAGCGTTGGCTACGTCCACCCCGACCTCGATCACCGTTGTCGAAACCAGGATGTGGGTTTGGGCGGCAGCAAAGCGCTGCATGATCTCGTCTTTCGCCTGGCTCTTGAGCCGACCATGAAGCAACTCGACCCGGAATTTGGGAAAGACCACCCTTTCCAAGTGCTCGAAGATTTTCCTGGCTGGCCGAAGATCCAGCTTTTCGGACTCCTCGATCAAGGGACAGATCACATAGACTTGTCTTCCGCGTGTGATCTGCTCGGCGATGAATCGATAGGCCCGAGGTCGTTCGACTTCCTCCAGCACTCGCGTCTTGACGGGTATTCGGTTCGGAGGCATCTCGTCAATGATGGAGACGTCCAGATCACCGTAAAGCGTCATGGAGAGTGTGCGAGGAATCGGTGTGGCCGTCATCACCAGGGTATGCGGATGAGCTCCTTTCTTCATGAGGTTGAAGCGTTGCATGACGCCAAACCGGTGTTGTTCGTCGATGATCACGAGTCCCAGCCTGTGAAAAGCAACGTCCGGCTCCAGCAGGGCATGGGTGCCAATCAGGATCTGGAGCCTGCCCTGGGACAACTCCTCCAGCAGAAGGCGCCGCTCCGTCCGCTTCAGGCCACTCTTGAGCAGTCCGATGCGATAGCCGCTATGGGTATACAGGCGTTTGGCGTAAAAATAATGTTGCTCCGCCAAGATCTCGGTGGGCGCCATGAAAGCCACTTGGGCGCCATTCTCAATGGCTATCGCACTGGCCTCCAGGGCGACAACCGTCTTGCCGCAGCCCACGTCGCCCTGCAACAGACGGTTCATGGGAATCGGTCGGCGCATGTCCTCGACCATCTCGTTCAGAACCCTCTCTTGGGCCTGGGTGGGCTGGAACGGGAGAATCTTCTTGACGGCCTGACGCAGGGTGGAATCAACGCTGAAAGGAATCCCCCGAAAACTTTGAGCAAGACGGCGTTTCCACCGGATGCCCACTTCCAGGAGAAACAGCTCCTCAAAGATCAGCCTCCGCAGGGCTGGAGTTCGCCTGGCTGCCAGATCGTCCATGCAAGTCCCGGGGGAGGGAAAGTGGGATTCGTGGAGGGCAGCCCGGCGATCCATGAGGTCGCGACGCTCCAGAACCGCCAAAGGTAGAGTCTCCGAGACCTGAGAAAGCTCTGACAGGACAGTGTAGATCATGCGCCGCAGAACACGGGTGCCACAGCCTTTGGTGGCCTCATAGACCGGCACAATGCGACCCATTTCGATCGAGCTGTTGGGATTGACCTCCTCGTCCAGAATTTCGAACTCGGGATTGATGGCTTGCAGGTTGCCCGTGCCGTAGGGATCGACTTCGAATTTTCCGTGGAAGATGACCCGATGTCCTCGTTTGAAGATCTTGCGTTGTTCCAGGTATTCCGAGTGAAACCATTTGCAGCGAATCACTCCGCTTTCATCGCGGGCCGCTAGGTCGAAGATCCTGAGCCGGCTCCTGCGAGTGATCATCAACCCGGCTGTCAACACCTTCACCAGGATTGAGGTCTTGTCTCCCGGTCTGAGATCGCTGATCCGACGAAAATGGGTGCGGTCCTCATAGCGGTAGGGCAGGTGGTAGAGAAGGTCTTCGACGGTGTGGATGTTCTTGGCGGCGAGATCCCGAGCCCTCCTGGGCCCCACCCCCTTGACGAATTGCACCGGAGTCTGAAGATCCAACATCGGGTCAGCCGATATGGGAGAAACGTTGGCGGAGTGGAGAGTTCCAACCGCGGGCGCGACCAGTCTTCGAGGGACGGTCTCAATCCTTGGCCGGCTGCCTTCCTCCTGCACATCGGCTCCTGCTTGCGCCGGAGGCCGGCAAGCCCGTGCGCTGCTTCTTACCGCTCCCGGGATACCGATGCGTTGCGAACCCAAACGAGGTAGCTTTTGATGAAGGGATTGATATCGCCGTTCAGCACTCGATCGGCGTCGCCCACTTCATGCTTGGTGCGGTGATCCTTGACCAGGCGATAGGGGTGGAGAACGTAGGATCGGATCTGGCTACCCCAGGCAATGTCCAGCTTGCCGTCTTCGATCGCTCTGCTCTCCGCCCGTTTCTTCTCCAGTTCCGCTTCGTAGAGACGAGAACGCAAAATCTTCATGGCCACCGATCGATTCTTATGTTGCGAACGCTCGTTTTGGCACTGGACCACAATTCCCGTAGGCAGGTGAGTGATGCGCACCGCCGAGTCGGTTGTATTGACGTGCTGTCCCCCGGCGCCCGTCGACCGATAAGTGTCGATCCGCAGGTCTTTATCCTCCAGGACTACTTCAACCGTATCATCAATCTCGGGGTAAACGAACACGGAAGAGAAGGAGGTATGTCGCCGCTTGTTGGCATCAAAGGGAGAAATGCGCACCAGACGATGCACTCCCACCTCAGACGACAAAAGGCCATAGGCATTGAGTCCTTTGACCGCAAGGGTCACCGACTTGACCCCGGTCTCCTCACCGGCCTGGTAGTCCACCAGTTCATGCTCGAAGCCCTGCCGTTCAGCCCAGCGCAGGTACATACGCAACAACATTTCCGCCCAATCTTGTGACTCGGTTCCCCCGGCTCCGGGATGAATCGTCAGAAAGGCGTTGGCTTGAGCGTTCTCACCACTGAGGAGCGTCTGGGTTTCAATATCCCCCAGCCGGTTCTCCAGTCGAGTGAGTTCGTTTTGGATGTCTTGGGCAACGTCCTCACCTTCAGCTCCAAGATCGAAGTAGGCATTCAGGTCTTCAACCGCCTGCCGAAGCTCGTTGCCCAGAGCTAGGTCGGCCTCCAGGCGCTTGCGTCTTTGCAGCATCTTCTGCGACTGGGCCTGGTCCGTCCAAAAAGCCGGATCGGAGATCCGCTTTTCCAGTTGATCAAGTTCCGTCCGCTTGGCCTCAGCGTCAAAGATAGCTCCGTATGTCGTGGACCCTGCTTCTCAGAGTTTGAAACCCTCGGTTCAGTTCCTCCAGTATCATCGCTCCCTCCAGATCCTATGAAATCAGGCCGGCGGCTGGCTCCCCAACCGAGGTCCCATCTTAGCACAAGGCAGCCAGCCGGCGCAGACCCCGCGGCAGTTTGATCCGTATGGCGCCAGTGACTCCGTCGAGCGACTCACAACCGACGAAGAACAGGTGAACCACAGCAACGAAACGTAGGGACGGCCAATTCGCTTGATGAAACTTTAGGTTAGTAGAATCATTGATTTACAAGTGTAACTCGCGAAAAACTCGAAACTTGGGCTCGGAAGTTTCGTTCGAGGCTTGTTCGTCAACAACCCGGGCAGATGGCATATCAATTAACCTGATCAACTTGGCGTGTTGCTGATACTGCCCTTGGCAAGGGCGTGCGCAGCAGCATGCGTCCTGCTGGCATAAAGCAAGTATAGGAAAGAAGGAGAGTGTCATGGGCAATCTGACAATCCGTAACCTCGACGATCGGGTCATTGAGCAGCTCAAGGCGCAGGCCAAAGAAAATCACCGGTCGCTTGAAGGAGAGATCCACCATGTGCTGACGCAACGGGCGGATCACTTTGGCCGCATCGCGGACTTTCGCGAGCAGACGCGCAAACTTCAGTCTCCTACGGTTGGTACTCGTCAAACCGACAGTGTCGAACTGCTGCGCGAGGATCGTGATCGGTGAAACTGACCGTCGATGTCAGCATCGTCATTAAGTGGTTCGTGGCCGAACCGAGGTGCGATGAAGCCCGTCTTCTACTCGCCCGTCGCATCCGTCTGCAGGCTCCCGATCTCATGCTTGCCGAGTTTGCTAACACGATCTGGAAGAAGGCGCGTCGGAAGGAGGTCCCCGACGCACAGCCGTACCTCGAAGAACTCGCCGGTTTGCCCGGCATCGTCACCCTGCACCCCGACGGCGATCTCATTGAGCGAGCCGCGCAAATCGCCTTGGGGATGGACCATCCGATCTGCGATTGCCTCTACCTTGCATGCGCCGAGATCACGGACTCGGACCTGATCACCGCGGATAGGCGCTTCGCCGACAAGGCGATGAATCGGTTGCCAGGAGCCCGTGTCCGCCACATCGGAGCATCGGGTGTCTCGGGTTGGATCGAGGCGTCGGCGATCACGCCAGTCATCGGACGAGACAAGATCAAGGCGCTGATTGCCGCCTATGTCGAACATGCTGAAAAAATGGTTGCCGGTTTCGATCCCTATTATGCGGCCGGCTATGGCCATCACTGCCGGGCTGGGTATAAGGATGTGATCGACGGATAAACCGATGGGATGCCTGATTTTCCTCAGGGGAGTACGATGTTTGTTCCGAGTCCCACTGCTGCGACTCTTTGAGCTTGACAAGGCTTGGCCGGACCCGGTATAAGCTTTGTTTGTGTTTAGCGGCCAGATGCCGAACGGATCCAAAACACGCCGACACTGAATGGCCAGACATAAATCAGCGATGAAAAGGGCGCGTCAGAGTGAGCGCAGACGCCTTGCCCGGCGGAGTAAGATGCGGCGACTGCGCACCCAGTTGGGAAAAATCAGGCTGGCCATTTCCGCGAAGAACAGGGATGAAGTCGAACGGTTGCTGTCCCCGACGTTGTCTCTGATTGACAGTTCCACCCACGGCAGCCTCTTACATCGAAACAAGGCGGCCCGGCAGAAATCGCGATTGATGTCTCAAGTCAATAGCCTCTCCGGCAATGCCTCTTCTGCCTGATCCCCTCTCCTGTCTTGGGAGAATAGAAGCCAGGGAACCTCTGAACAGCCCGGTGTAAGCTGGACTGAATGGATGGTAAGGATTTTTCGGAGAGGCTCAGCCCTCTGATGCGCCCCGATAGGGGCTGTCCTAGCCCTCAACCGGCTCCGCAGGGACCTGTCGCCCCTCCCAACCCTGATTGGGACGCACTACTCCCTCGTCACGCCGCCAGGGAGCGTTCGGCCGTCATCCAGTTGGCCAGTCCCAGCAGCAACGCCAGTCGCTGCCTGTTCTTGGCCAGCCTCCGGCAGCGCACCTTGGCATAGCTAAAGCACGCTTCATGTACAGGAAGGGAGGCTCCACCTTGGCCCGGACCGACGCTTTCAGCTTCTCCGCCAGCGCCTCCGCGCTTCCCGGCTCCAGTCGCCGGCGCTGGCCGGGCTTCATCTTTTTCAGGTGGGGAATCATGGCCCGCACACCCCATTGCCTCAAGCTTTGATCAGCGTTATACTGACTCATTGGTTGTTTCCATCGATTTCCTGAAATTACACAACACTGGGTTGAAGTTCAATGACTGAAGAAGCTGTAAAAACCTATCAAAACCTGCGAGAAAAACTCCACGATGTCATGCCGGATTTTGAAATCCGGGCCAAGGCCCAATTAGCTTGTCGAATCAACCAGTTGAAGGGTGACCTTGGAGCGGTGATCCTCGGGCACAACTACATGGAGCCCGGCCCTTTACCATTCGGTTCCCGATTTCACCGGCGACTCCTTGGAGTTGAGCCGCCGGGCAGCCACCACTGATGGTGATCCCATCGTTTTCTGCGGGGTCCGCTTCATGGCAGAAACAGCCAAGATCTTGAGTCCGAACAAAACCGTGTTGTTGCCCTCCCTGCAGGCAGGCTGTTCCCTGGCTGCCAGCATCACGGCCGAGGATGTCAGAGCTTTGCGCCTAAGGTTTCCAGGCGTTCCCGTGGTGACCTATGTAAACACCTATGCAGACATCAAGGCCGAAAGTGACATTTGCTGCACCTCGAGCAACGCTCTGGCTGTGATTCAATCTCTCAAGACCGAGACAGCTATTTTTCTTCCTGACGAATATCTGGCCAGGAACGTTGCTCGCGAGAGCGGTAAACACATCATTTTCCCAACCGACAAACCCATTCCCACAGAAAAGCAGGATCCCCATATGGAGTACCACCTCATCGGGTGGCGCGGTAAGTGTGAGGTTCACGAAAAGTTCAACGTGGAAGACATCGAGAACGTCCGCAAGCAATTCCCAGATGTCGTGGTCTTGGCTCACCCCGAGTGCAGTCCGGAGGTGGTCACGGCGGCCGACTTTTCAGGAAGCACCTCAGCCATGATTCGCTTTGTGGAAGAGGCCCAGGCTTCACGCTATCTTCTGCTTACCGAATGCAGCATGGCAGACAACGTGGCAGCTGAAAACCCCCAGAAAGAGATGCTCCGCTTGTGCAGTGTTCGATGCCCGCACATGAATCAAATCACCTTGCAAGACACCCTTGACTCACTCCTTCAGAACCGATACGTCATCGATGTCCCGGAGGACATCCGCCTGAGGGCTAAGCGAGCGGTGGACCGGATGCTGGAGATCCATTGAATTCCTCTCCGGGACTTCCCATCAATACCTCCGTTCTGCTCACTGGTGGCGCTGGTTTCATTGGTTCCCACTTGGCCGAACGTCTGGTTGGTGCGGGCGCTCAGGTCACCATCCTGGACGATCTTAACGATGCTTATTCGCCTGACACCAAGCGAGAGAACTTAGGACAGGTGGCGGAGCACGGCTCTTTTGAGTTCGTCCAGGCAGATATTGGCAACTTGGTGGAACTGCAAGCCGCTTTGTCCGGACGCTCCTACGAAGTGATGATCCACTTGGCTGCCCGCGCTGGTGTGAGACCGTCTTTGGCTCAACCCCTGCTTTACGAACGAGTCAACGTTCAGGGAACACTAGCGCTACTGGACCTGGCTCGGAAGGGAGGGTGCCGAAAGTTTATTTTCGGTTCTTCCAGCTCGGTGTACGGTAAGACCAGCCGGGCACCTTTCGCAGAAGACGAGGTTAGCCTCAATCCACTGTCGCCCTACGGTGTTACCAAACTAGCCGGCGAAAAGCTATGTTACTGCTTTGCCCATCTTTACCCGATCGAAGTGATTTGCCTTCGTTTTTTTACCGTCTATGGACCCCGCCAGCGCCCTGATCTGGTCATTCACAAGTTTGTCCGCTCCATTGAGCAGAATCAACCCATCACGGTTTTTGGCGATGGCAGTTCGCTGCGCGATTACACCTATGTCGATGACATCGTGGACGGTATTCTGGCGGCGTTGTCATTAAAGGCCCGCTTTGAAATATTTAACCTGGGTAGCGGCAGTCCGATCTCCCTGAAACGAATGATCCAGCTCCTGGAAAAGTATTTGGGTAAGGGGGCGCAGCGGCTGGCCCAGGAAGACCAGCCAGGTGATATGCCCTTCACTCATGCTGATCTCAGCAAAGCCGGCAGGGTTTTGGGCTACGCCCCTCAAGTGACATTCGAGGAGGGCTTGTCCCGCTTCGTTGGGTGGTTTCGGGCAACAACCCGGCGCCACTCCTGTTGCTTCGGCCTTGGATTTACCTCACCAAAGCGCCTATTGGCGCCGTTGTCGGCCGAGATTTTTTTCTGCTAAAATCGACCTGATTTTCTTGGGAGGAAGCAGCATGGGCGTAGATGTAGACATCAAAGCGATCCATGAAAAAGTCAAGCTGGAGAGCACCTTCCTGCAGAGTCTAAGACAGGAGGTCGGAAAAGTCATCGTGGGGCAGGAGTACGTCATTGATCGGATGCTCATTGGCATCTTGTCCCAAGGTCATATTCTTTTAGAAGGTGTTCCCGGCCTTGCCAAGACGTTGAGTGTCAAGACTTTGGCGGGCGCCACCCATACCACCTTCCAAAGGATTCAATTCACTCCCGACCTGCTACCGGCCGATTTGACCGGCACCATGATCTTTGACCAAAAGCAGAATGCGTTCATTCCTCACAAGGGACCTATTTTCGCTAACATTATTTTGGCAGATGAAATTAATCGGGCGCCGGCCAAGGTCCAGAGTGCCTTATTGGAAGCCATGCAGGAACGGCAGGTGAGCATCGGCGATTCAACCTTTCCTCTCGATGATCCATTCCTGGTGATGGCAACCCAAAATCCCATTGATCAGGAGGGGACCTATCCACTGCCGGAGGCCCAGGTCGACCGCTTCATGCTGAAGCTGCTGGTGACTTATCCCAGCAAACGGGAGGAGAAAGAGATCCTGGAGCGAATGAGCCACAGTCCTGAGACCTCAATACGGGCTGTGATCCAACCCCAACACATTTTCGGTGCTCGTGAGGTTGTGGAAATGGTCTACATGGATGAGAAGATCAAGGACTATATTGTTGACCTGGTTTTTGCAACTCGGAATCCTAATGACTACCGACTGGACACAGAGGACCTGGTGCAATACGGGGCATCTCCCCGGGCCACAATTTTTCTTTCGAAAGCCGCCAGAGCCCACGCCTTTATCAATGGCCGGGGCTACGTGACTCCTGAGGACGTCAAATCGGTCGGTTTAGATGTGCTCAGGCACCGCATCATTTTGACCTATGAGGCCGAGGCGGAAAACGTGACAACCGAGGAGGTCATCAAGCGAGTCTTCGACAAGGTGGTCGTGCCTTAATCGCGCCTCAATGGGGCGCCCCAGACGTTGTTGTTCAGATGTTACCGCAGGAGATCCTCAAAAAAGTTAAACGCATTGAAATTCGCACCACTCGACTGGTCGACGAGGGGCTGGGTGGGGAATACCATTCGGTTTTCAAGGGTCAGGGAATGGAGTTCGCCGAGGTGCGTGAATATCAGTATGGAGACGACATCAGGGATATCGACTGGAATGTTTCAGCCCGTAGCAGTTGCCTGTTCGTCAAGCGCTACGTGGAAGAGCGCGAGTTGACAGTCATGCTCCTGGTCGACCTCAGCGCCTCTAAGGATTTTGGGACCGTCGGCCAATTCAAAAAAGAACTCGTGGCCGAATTGGGGGCCGTCCTGGCATTTTCAGCCATCAAGAATAATGATCGTGTGGGAGCCATTATCTTTACGGAGGAGGTTGAAAAGTACATTCCACCCAAGAAAGGTCAGAAGCATGTTCTCAGAGTGATCCGTGAACTTTTGGCCTATCAGCCTCGTCATCGCAAGACGTCGATCTCGGCAGCCCTCAGGGTTCTGAACAATGTCATCAGGAAGAAATGCGTGGTGTTTTTGATCTCCGACTTTCAGGACATCCACTACGAGTCTCCCTTGCGCACGGCCAATCAGCGACATGATTTGATTGCTCTCGCCATCGAAGATCCCCGCGAGAAGGACCTGCCCTCGGTCGGACTGGTGCGCCTGCTCGATCCTGAAACCGACGAGATCGTCTGGATTGACACCTCGGTGAAGCGAGTCAGGGAGACCTACCGCCAAATGGCAATGGCCTCGACCAACATCAGAAATCGAGTCTTCCGAAGGAACCGCATCGGTTTTGTCGAGATTTCAACCGACCGTCCCTATGAGGTGTCCCTGATTAAGTTTTTTCGTAGGCGGGCACTCATGGTGCGTTGAATCGGCATGAGGGGCTGCAGAATGAATCGGCCCTGTAGCGAATAGGGGGAGACGGAGCCTATTCGGTCTTCTGGTTTACATTGTCTATTGGCTGCCCGGACCAGGGCCCGTGAGCGTCCCCGGGGTCATGGCGGCGACGTTCGCTTCGGAGAAGTCTCCTGAGCTAAACCTCAGTGTCGACAAGACGGAACTGACTATTGGCGAGATACTGCTGCTGAAGTTGGAGCTCACTCACGCTGTTTCTGAAAAGCCTACGGTCCCATTCTCCAAGAAGTCACTGGGCGAATGGACGATCCGGAGAATCGAAGGCCCGGTAACTCAGGAAATTGACCCAGGTCAGATCTCCGAGGTCTGGGAATGCCACCTCTCCGTTTACAGAACAGGTGAAATCACCATTCCGCCCATTGAGGTCGGGCTCGTGAATGCCGCGGGTAAACGGCGGGTACTGGCTACCGATCCAATCACGGTCAAGGTAAGATCGATCCTCTCGCAGGACGAAGATCATCTCAAGGAAATCAAACGGCAAGCTGAGATTGCTCCCGATTACAAGCCCTTTCTCATGTTTGTTGCTGTGGTCGTTGCAGTGGCGCTACTTCTTGCTAAACTGATCTTGGCTCTGCGAAAGAGAGGCAAGCACAAGCCAAAAAAAACAGTCGCTCCAGCACCTCCTCCCGAGCAACTGGCTCGAGAGGCTATCAAGACTTTGTTGGCCAGGAAACTGATCGAACAGGGACAGATCAAGCAGTTTTACTTGGAACTCTCAGAGATCGTCAAGAGATACCTGGGAATCTCGCTGGACATTCTCTCCTTGGAGAGAACCACCGAAGAGTTTGTGCGGGATCTGGTGCGGAGTCCTGTATGCAGGGAGCACTGTCGAGAAATTCACCAGTTTCTGTCGGACTGTGATTCGGTGAAGTTCGCAAAATATATCCCCAGCCCTGAGGAAATCCAGCGAGTCGTGGAACGGTCTTTTGAGATCATCGATAAGGTGAAGGCCCCGACTATTGAAGAGAACAACCCCTTGGAAGTTGCGGTATGAGTGACCTGTTGACTCAGTGGCGTTTGGCGGACCCCTGGTTTCTAGTCTTATTACTTACGATCCCATTGCTGTGGCTACGCCGCTGGTGGCTGGAGCGCCGCTCCCGGCCCCGCCCTGGTTTTTCCACAGTTAACGCTTGCCAGTAAGTTGCGTCCGGCTTGGACCGTACGGCTGAAGCGGTTTGTTTTCCTAATGCGGGGGGTGGCTCTGGCTCTCATGATCCTCGCTTTGGCTCGCCCCCAGCTGGGCTCGGCTGAAGAAGATATCACCACTCAGGGCGTCGACATCATGATGACCCTTGATATCTCCGGGAGCATGGCTGCAGAGGATTTCTCCCCCAAAAACCGGCTCAGTGTCGCCAAGCAAGTGGTCAAAGATTTCATCGTCGGGCGTCGGACTGATCGAATTGGACTTGTGGTATTCGCTGCTCGAAGCTTTACCAAATGCCCTCTGACCATCGATTACGATGTTCTCTTGCGTCAACTCGACGACGTCGAGCTCGGTGCGATTTCCGATGGAACGGCGATCGGCAGTGGTTTGTCCAATGCCATTAATCGCCTTCGATCCTCCCGAGCCAAGAGTCGAGTCATCATACTGCTGACGGACGGAGTGAATAATAGGGGGGCGATTGATCCCTTGACAGCCGCGCAGATTGCCCAAAGTCTGGGGATGAAAGTCTACACTGTTGGGGTAGGTCGTCATGGAGTGGCTCCTTTTCCCGTGAATGATCCGATGTTCGGTCGGCGCACCGTTTCGATGGAAGTGAAGATTGACGAGGAAACGCTGAAGGAGATTGCTTCGTTGACCGGAGGAAAGTTTTTTCGCGCCGTTGACAGGAACTCACTCGAGCGAATTTTTCAAACCATTGATGATCTTGAAAGGTCCGTGATCAACGTCAAATCCTATGCTCGCTACGAAGAAATTTTTCCTTACTTTCTCTGGCCCGGTCTGATGCTGATTTTTGCAGAGGTGATTTTGAACCACACTCGTCTTCGCAGTTTGCCTTAGTTACCCGACAACCGATCGGAGTCGCGGCTCAACAGCAGGGCAGGGGGTTCTTCAACCATGCATTGGGCGAATTCACAGTACCTGTACTTCTTTTCTCTGGTTCCGGCGGCGATGGTGTTCTTCTTCTGGGCCTATCGGCAAAAGAAAAAGAGCCTGCTGCAGTTTGCCGAGGCCCACTTGGCGCGGCAACTCGTCAAGGGAGTCAGCCCGGTTAAGCCAATCGTGCGGTTCGTCTTGCTTCTATTATTCGTCACCTTTGCCCTGGTTGCTCTGATGCGTCCTCAATGGGGAACGCGGTTGGAGACGGTAAAGAGAAAAGGCGTCGACCTCATGATCGCCCTCGATACATCGCTCAGCATGGACACGCAGGATATCGCGCCCAGCCGTTTGGAGAGAGCGAAGCATGACATTCGACTTCTGATCGACAGACTGCAGGGTGACCGAGTGGGTCTGGTCGTGTTTGCCGGAATGAGCATGGTCAACTGCCCGCTCACCATCGATCAAAATGCGGTGAAGTTATTTCTCGAAATTATCGATACCCAGATCATTCCTCGTCCAGGAACCAATCTCAGCGAAGCTATTCAGGTAGCCGGTGAGGCGTTTGACGATACAGATCGCCGTTATAAGGTTCTGGTTCTTGTGACTGATGGCGAAAATTTGGAGGGTAACCCGGTCAAAGCTGCCGAGGAACTAGCCCAGTCTGGGGTCGTCATCTACACTCTGGGTGTGGGCACCGTGGCCGGACAGCCGATTCCCGTTTATGACGAAAAAGGAGGGATCAAAACCTATAAAAAGAGTGAAGCCGGAACCGTCATCGTCAGCCGACTAGACGAGGCCACCTTGGCGCAAATCGCAGAGGTGAGCGGGGGGAAGTTCTTTCGGGCCATGATGGATGAACCCGTAATCGGAATTTATGAGCTCGTTTCTCAGATGGATAAAAAGAATTTCGAATCCAAACTCTTTCAAACCTATGTGGACCGTTTCCAAATTCCCTTGGCTATCGCCCTTTTCTTCCTCATGCTGGAGTCGCTGGTTTCAGACCGCAGGCAGCTTCGACCGCTTCAGGAACTCCAGGTGACGTGGCGCTGGAGGAAAGAACCCGAGAGCGGCACTGCTTAGGACGAATGCGCCAATCGGAGGCGCCAGACCGTTCAGACGGATCAAGGCAGGGAGCACCTTACCGTGATTCATCCCCAATATCGTTATCTCTTGCCCGTGATCGTGCTCTTAACCATGGGGCAGTTTTGGCAGGATAGAACCTCGCGTAAGAACAACCGAGGAAATGAGCTCTACGGACAAAAGCAGTACCAGTCTGCGCTGCAGGAATATCTGGACGCCCAGGACGGCGACACCCATCACCGGCAACTCTCCTATAACATCGGCAACACCCTATATCGCCAACAAAAATATTCCCAGGCCCTCAAAGCGTTTGAGAAAGCCCTGGCCGGAAGTGATCCGAAGCTGCAACAACAAATCCATTTCAATCGTGGAAACGCTTTTTTTCGTATGGAACAGTACCCTCAAGCCATCGAGTCTTACAAGCACGCGCTAGAACTGGCGCCCGACGATTTTGAGGCGAAACACAACCTGGAACTGGCGCTCAAGAAGGCCGAGCAGCGTCAACAAGAGCAACAAAAGAAGCAGGACCAGCCGGACAAAGAAAATCAGAACCCTGAAAACGGAAGTGAAAACCAAGACCGGGAGTCCAAACCAGATCGGCAAGATCCATCTCAAGCTGCTCAAAAACAACCGCCTCCCAGCAACCCCGAGGAGAGGCAGTCAACTCCCCAGAAAGGCAAAACTCAGACCATGGACAAGGCTCAAGCTCAGCGGTTGCTGGATGCTCTGCTGAGTGAGGAGAAAGAGGAGCAAAGGAGACAGGCTCTCAGGCTACAAAGGCAAAAGAGATCGGGAAAGGACTGGTAGCTCGCAGATGACTGATACCATAACCCTTATAGGCCATCCTGCCAAGAGACGTTGTCCAATTCTGGTAGCCGCTATTTGGTTGCTGCTCCTGGCGCCCGGGGCTGTGTCTGCCCAGAGCGCTTCTGTAACTGCATCTATTTCTCCCGACCGCGTCGGAGAAAACGACCAGGTTTCCCTTTCGATCGCTGTGAGCGGTTCCGGCAACGTCGAGCAACCCCGTCTCCCGAAGATCTCGGGCCTCAAACTAATGAGTGGACCTTCGGTCTCAAACGAGTTTCGGTGGGTCAACGGTCAAACCTCTACCTTGAAGCGCTTTACTTATGTGTTTCTTCCGGAAAAAACCGGGACCGTCGATATTCCTGCCGTTCCGGTGCGAGTCGCAGGTAAAACCTATCGCACCAAAGCTCTTCGCCTTGAGATCGTGCCGGGCTCGACGAGCAGGCCGTCCCGACGATCAGGCAGAGCAAGGACGCGTTCGCTGTTGGAAGAGATGTGGAAAGACGATGATCTCTTTGGCCGTGTGCAACCCAGGCCAAGGGGAGAAGTATTGACGGTTGCTGCGGTAGATCGCAAAAAGGTGTTTCAAGGACAGCAACTGACTCTGACCTACAATCTGTTGACTCAAGTGGCGGTCTCTCAGATAGAGATCGAAGATCCGCCCCGACTCAAGGGGTTTTGGGTTGAGGAGATCGACCTTCCCAAAAATCCATCGCCGGAGATTCGAAGTGTCAATGGAAAGCAGTATTCGGCCTATGTGATCAAAAAGCAAGCATTGTTTCCGACCACCACCGGAAACCTCGAGATTCCCTCGACGACCTTCGCCGTAACCGTCCGGAGCAGCCGGGGAGGCTTCTTCACTCTGGGCAATCAGGAACGGGTATTCCGAAAAACTGGACCACTCTCCGTTGAGGTCGATCCACTGCCGCAGCCCCCGGCGGAGTTTAGTGGCGCCGTCGGCGAGTTCAAGCTCACCTCGGCTTTGGACCGAAATCAGGCCAAGGTCGGTGAGGCGCTCACGCTGAAAGTGGCCATCAGCGGCGTGGGAAACCTCAAGACGATTGCCCAGTTTCCATTACCCGAACTCCCCAGCCTCGAGATTTTCTCTTCCAAAAGCACCGACACCCTCAAGATTCGCCGCGGGTTGTTGCAGGGAACCAAGACCTGGGAGTTTGTCTTGGTTCCTCAAGCTCACGGCAAGCAAGTGGTCCCGGCCCTCAGTTTCAGTTACTTTTTGCCAAGCGCAGGACGTTACCGCGTGGCTCAAAGTTCTCCTTTGGAAGTCAATGTGGCAAAAGTCGAAGTAGCCCTTGACGGTGGTGGCAACCGCATGATTTCCCAACGAGGCCTGATTCGACAGGCATCCGATATCCACTACATCAAATTGCCCAAGAGAGCACTGCAGAATCGAGCCGGCTTTCTTTATGAGTCTTATTGGCCGTATCTAACGTTGTTATTTTCCCTAATCCTGAATGGGGGACTCGTGCTCCACTTCAGGCAGAAATCTCGCTTGCAACAAGATGTCATCGGTGTGCGCAGTCGTCAGGCGCGCAAGATTGCCCATCGCCGCCTTGCGGAGGCCAGCAAGTGCCTCAAGAACAATCAACGCGCTCACTTCCATCGTATCCTGGAGGAGTCGTTAACCGGATACTTGACGGACAAATTCAACTTGCCGCAGATTGAGATGACCTCCTCTCAGATCAAGAGGTTCATGGAGACTCATCAGCTGGAGGCAGCCCTATCACAGGAAATCATTGTCTTATTGGAAGAGTGCCATTTTGCTCGCTATGCCCCTGCCCAGACGGAACACCCTGAGTTGCAGCAGCTACTTGAGCGCGCCGAGAAGGTCATTGTGCAGCTGGAGGGAGAATTGTTTCGTTCCAAGAGGTGACATCGGTATGCAGAGCAACTAGGACTTCATCGACCTTCAGCCTTCCTTCAAGTCCCATAGTCCGGGAAATCTGTTCATGACTATCGGCAAACTTGCTCTCGATACTCTGGTTTTCGCATGGGTGTTGTCCTGTGGATACGCTGAAGCAACGCCGGATGTTGACCATCTCTTTAAAGCTGGAAACGAGTTTTATTCCCAAGGCGATTTCAAGTCAGCCATTACCCAGTACCAAAAGATCGCGCAAAGTCAATTTGTCAACGAAGCCATCTACTACAATCTGGGAAACGCCTATTTCAAGGAAGGGCGCCTCGGATACACGATTCTCTATTACGAGAAGGCCCGGCGAATCCAACCCAATGACTCCGAGCTTTACCACAATCTGGAACTGGCCCGGAGTCAGATCGTTGACGAGGTAACGGCCCCCCCCGACGATTTTTTGACCGCTCGATTCAATCGGGTGGTGACGTCGCTCCCCATTGATTTAATGACTCAACTGACCCTGACATTCTTTCTCATAGGGAGCTCCAGCTTGACGCTGTTCCTTCTCTGGAACTGGCTAAGAGGCAGACAGCTCTGTCTCTTTCTCAGTGTTCTCTTCATACTCTTGTTTCTCTTCACCGGCCTCCTGAACACCATCCAAATCTATCGTCAAATCTCTTCCCGAGAGGCAATCGTGTTGTCGCCGGAGGTCGCAGTAACGAGTGGTCCCGGGGATGAGAATTCGACCTTATTCGAAGTCCACGAAGGGCTCAAAGTCAGGATTCGAAACGAGGTCGAGGGGTGGATGCAAGTTAGCTTGGAAAACGGATGGAGTGGCTGGATAAAAAGTGAGGCATTAGGAAGAATCTGAGGCGTAAGAACATCTTGATGGTCTGCTACCCAGAATCTGGACCACTTAAAAAGTCAGAAATCCGGTTATTGGGACCCAATTGACCTACTCTCGTTTTGAGGACCATTCAATATGCGAAAATTGCGGGTTTGAGATATTTCTCTTCTGCTGGAACCTGAACGAGCCGGGCGACGTAATCGGCTGGTGTCAGGTTTCTTAAACAGGCTTCTCGGCTGAACAGGCCGACTGCGGCATCCTTCGCGTCGCTGGTTTCGCGACTGTCCATGTCCTCTGAGCAGTTTAATAACCAACGGAGGCCTCTGCATAACCGTCATTCCGGCGAAAGCCGGAATCCAGGAATGGTGAGTTTTCAGTAGGATAGTGATAGCGCATTGCTGAATTTTGCCTCACCTGAGGAGTTATGCAGAGGTCTCCAACGTGATATCCATCGGTGCAGGTGCAGTCCGGCCATACAATTCTGCGCGCATCCTGCCTCCTGAAATCGAAATGATTTTGGTATGAGACCTCTGCATAATTGGGCAGCTGGGGAACGTCCCTTCGCACCTGCAAACGCTGTTGTGGGGTAGCCGAGCCAGATGGCTCGGGGTAACTGTGCCTGAAGGGCGAAAATCGACCCCGAACAGGATAAAAATGACCGAAACAGCAGAGAAAAAGGGACAGAAGACCTATCTGAAATCCTTCTGATGACCCATCGATCCGAAACATAGCGTTATGCAGAGGTCTCGGTATGGTAGTCCCTGCAGCTTTCAGGGTAAGATCGACGCTGCAGGGTCTGATGATGGCGGCGTGTAAACTTGCGGGTCGCCTGCAGCAGTGCCGGCCTGCGAAGTAGACTGTTTATCGGAGCGAGGAGAATCGTACATGACAGATCCAGGAGTTCGCATCGAAGCTCTGACTTCGGTTGAAACACTCCGTCAATGCGTAGAGATTCAACGAACCACATGGGAGTGGACCGATGAAGACCTGCTACCTTTAAGAACGCTTTTACTACTCAACAAGATTGGCGGTTTGGTCCTGGGAGCCCTTGACTCCAACGGAAGGGTTGTGGGATTCATCAATGCGTTTCCCGGCTACCGCGATGGTAAAGTGTTTTTGCATTCTCAAATGCTGGGGGTGAGAGAAGACCATCAGCACCGAGGGATTGGTAAGAAGCTCAAGCTCGCGCAGAGAAACGAGGCGATTCGCCGGGACATTCATCTTATTGAGTGGACTTTTGATCCGCTCGAAATCCGAAACGCTCAATTCAATTTGACACGCCTGGGAGTCATTTGCCGCCGTTATCTCTCCGACGCTTATGGCCCCAGCACGAGCTCCCTGCATGGGAGCCTGCCCACCGACCGCTTGGTGGCTGAATGGCGCCTCTCCAGTCGCCGAGTGAGGTCGCGAATCGAAATCGATTCGGAGCGGGCGAAGACGGGGATCCCAACAGGGTCAGTGGTATTGCGGCTTCCAGCCGATATCGCCGAGATCAGGGCCCAGAGCCCGTCCCGGGCGGGTACCATACAACGGGACTTCAGACGGCAAATCACCGACCTGTTCCAAGAAGGCTTCTGCGTGACGGCCTTCGAGTTGGCTTCCCCTCCTGACGAGGTCGGCTATCACCTCGTGCCTTTTGGTCCGCAGGTGCTGGATTCATGATTCTTTCCGCCAGTTGGGTAATCCCTATCAGCTCGCCCTATATTGCTGACGGGGCAGTGGTCGTGGATGAGGATGAGATCCGGGATCTTGGTCCCACGGTGGAGATGCTTAAACGCTATCCTAACCAAGCGGTGCGTGATCTTCCAGGCGCCGCGCTGCTGCCTGGGTTGGTCAATGTGCACTCGCACTTGGAACTCACGGTTTTGCGGGGATACCTGGAAAACCTTTCGTTTTGGGAGTGGATCCGATGTCTCACGCAAACGAAGTATAAACTCTTGACTCGAGAGGAGATCAGGATCTCAGCCTTGGTTGGAGCCTGCGAAGCGATTCGAGCCGGTATTACCACCTTGGGCGATGCCATGGACCTGGGGGCAAGCCTGGATGCCCTGACGTCCAGTGGGCTACGCGGAATCCTCTATCAAGAGGTCTTTTCACCACGGGCCATCGAAGCAGACAAGCGTCTATTGGATCTGGAGCGCAAGCTGGCGAGGCTGGAGCATCAGAAGCGGCGCGCCGGCAACCGGCAGAAACAGGCAGGGTGGTCCCGGACCAACAGGATCGTTTTGGGAGTTTCACCCCATGCCCCCTACAGCGTGAGTGGCCGTCTGTTTCAAAAGGTTCATCATTGGGCGGTCACTCGGAAGATACCGGTCTGCATCCATGTAGCCGAGTCCGAGGAAGAAAGTCAACTGATCAATGAAGGTAAGGGACCGATGGTGGATGCGCTGCGCTCAAGAGGCATCGAATGGGTGGCTCCGCGCTGCAGTCCTATTCAATACTTGCATCGACTTGGCGTGATGGCGCCTCGAACCTTGCTGGTCCACTGCGTTCACTTGAAGACCGCGGATCTGCGTTTCCTGAAGACGAGCCAGGCTTGTGTCGCGCACTGTCCGAAGTCCAATTGGAAATTAGGCCATGGGTCGATGAATCTGAAGAACATCGTCGAAGCTGGAATTCCTGTGGGTTTGGGAAGCGATAGTGTTGCCAGCAACAACAGCATGGACCTGTTTGAAGAAATGCGCTTCAGTCTGTCCAACCCGTCCTGGTATTCTCGATATCGCGGCTCGCAGCCGGCCACTCGCTGGCCGAGCGGCTTTATAGCCGAGCAGGCGTTACACATGGCGACCTTGGGGGGGGCGCGGGCATTGGGCTTATCAGGCTCGATCGGATCCTTGGAAGTAGGGAAAAAAGCTGACCTGATCGCGGTTGACTTGGCTCGAGTCCATACGATGCCGGTATTCTCCCCGGTTACTGCCATAGTCCATTCCGCCAGAGCCTCGGATGTGATCATGACTATGGTGGACGGCGAGACGCTGTTGGAAGAGGGAAGAGTGACAACGCTTGACGAGGCCGGATTGAAGAGAAACGTTGGACCGATTTTGAGAAAATTGATGGAGGTCTCTCGGCTTGAGCATCCCTCGAAAAGTGGCCACGACCAGCGCACAGATGAGGGAGTCACAGGTAAGCGCGATGGTTGAGAAATACCTTGGCAAAAGGAATCAAATTTGATCTAGAGTTTCCACTAATGCTGAAAATTCTTACTGGGAGCAGGTTTTTGTCTATGAAGATTACAGTCGAATTGGAATCTAAAAGGATGTGGCCAACAAAAAAGGCTAAAAAAATTTAGCGGAAACAGGGATACCTGTGAGACGGTGAAGGTGATGGGAGAGGAGATGGACCAGGAGGCCAACCGTGGCGCAACCACGCCTTGAGAGTCCCCCACCCCCAAGCAACGGCACCTGGCCCCCACTTCAGGACCAAACGCCGCGCCCCTTCAGATAACCTTGAGTTTCCACCCAGGAACCCAAGGCCTGCCTTGAGCCCAGCCGAAAGGAGCCTGAACCCGGCAGATTCCATCGCTGCCCATCCCCTCTGATCACCGTTTCAAAGTCGACGACACCCTGCCCGCCGAGGCCATCATCAGACGGCGCCCACTGGAAATCTACCGGGAGCAGGTCCCCAGGGCTTGGCAGCCCTCAGCCGATGCCCGCAACGCCTCCGAAGGCGGCCATGGACACCGACCCAAGAGCGCCAGGTCCAGGCCTTGCGGCGACACTATCCCTTCAGGGGCAAGCGACCCCTGCGGGTCCTGCTCGCCCGCCAGGGCATCCATCCGGGTGAATCCACCTTGGGCCGTATCCTGGCCAAGGGCGTGCAGCTGGGGCGCATTCGTCCCTGCGCCTTCTGCCGGGGGCGCGTCCAGCTGAAGAAGCGCCGCTGGACCCACCCCTGCACTCCACTCAGGAGTGCAGCCCCTCCGGAGGAGGGGAATTTCGCCCGAGGCTTCCTGCAGGCTGTGATCCAGGACCTGCCCTTCCCCTCCCTCCAGGTCGACGGCGGCAGCGGGTTCAGGGCCGAGTTCGAGCCAGCCTGCTAAACCCTGGATATCCCTCAGTTTGTCCTGCCGCCCCGACGACCCACCGCAGCCGCCTGCATTTGGCGGCTGCGACTCCCCCTCGAGGGGGAGTGATTGGACTGCCGAACGCGCCAACCACAGCGCCCGGGTCGAGTTCTGGAACTTCTACAACGGAGAACTTACCGTCGCCGCCGCTGGCGCCGCCCTAGCCGACTCCCAACACTTCTACGATGACATCCGACCCCACCGATCCCTGGACAGGAGGACACCGATGGAATCCCTTGACCCCTACAAGGTTGCCTGACCGAGTCGCATAGGTGCTGAACCCCCACACAGGGATTGCCTAAATGCAGATTTGGGGCTATAGTGGCGGTTGTTTTTGATCCCGAGAGGAACAAGTATGGAGAACCCAAATCCGATGAGAAGCACGTTTTCTTCGCAGGATGGCAGCAAAGCCGTGGATTATAACTCGCAGTTGCTGGACGTCATCATCAGTCGTTTAGAACTGGTCTCTGATAAGAGCAAAGAAAGAGTTCTGGAGTATATTCAGGATCTGGTTGATATGGAAGAGAGGCAGTTGGAGTTTGATCGCCGGCAGGGGAGGCTCTACAGGTGGCCGGCCGACGATGCCAAAGTGTAGCTTCACTTAAAAAATCAATGCCGAGAGCAAGTCTCCTGAAACATCAGGAGGTAGCTGTCTGGTGGTATCCATAAACCACTGGCAGCGAGCCTGCCGGCGTAAAGACTAGGGACTGGCGGTTTTTGCAGGGGCTCCATCTTCGGGTGGGGCTTGCACCAAATCCCGCTGTTGCTACCTTTAGCCTACTGGTAGCTGATCGATCGGCTGCATAGCCTTGTATCTCAATTGAGTTCATCGACCCGAAGCATTTCCCGTTCAACTCGTTGGCCTTACCACGCATGCGGGGGCTTGCTCTGTGCAGTCGTAGGTCTGGTGCTGTTTTCGACAGGGTGCGGCAAAAAGCGAGTTTCAGTGCCTATCCCGGGATCGCGGGACCTGGAGATCGCACGTTCTGACATCAATGGCTATGCCTCCTGGTACGGCGACCCCTTCCATGGACGCAGGACCAGCAACGGAGAAGTCTACGATATGCATCTCATGACCGCTGCCCACCGGACCTTGCCCTTCGAGACTGTCGTTCGTGTCAATAATTTGGACAATGGCAGGCGGGTTCAGGTTCGCATCAATGACCGTGGGCCTTTTGTCAAGGGCCGCATTATAGATCTCTCCTATGCGGCCGCTCAAAAGATCGACATGGTCAGGCCGGGAACGGCTAAAGTCCGTCTTGAGATTCTTCGGGTAGAAGCCAACACTGCGGCTTTGGCGGTTCAAGTGGGTTCTTTCAGGGAAGAACCAAGGGCTCGCAGACTCAAGAGAAAGCTGGAAAGAGACTACAGACCGGTGAGAGTGAGCCTCTACAGGTCAACGCAGGGACGATTCTATCGGGTTTTGGTGGGTGATTACGGCAGCCGAGCCGAAGCCATGAAAGCACTGAGGCGACTCAAATCGAGAGGTTACGAAGGTTTCTTGATCCGGCTGGACTAGCCCGGGACCCAGGTCACTGCAGTATGTTGAAAGGCTGGCCGTCCCTGCTCAGGAGGTCGTCAACCTGCTCGGCGGCATGATAAGAGCTTCGCACCAAGGGACCCGATTCCACATGCGGAATTCCTTTGGCCTCTCCTCTCTTTTTGAGTTCACGAAATTCCTCGGGTCGGTAGTACTTCAGCAGTGGCAGGTGCTTTTTTGAGGGTCGCAAATACTGCCCGATGGTCAGAATATCCACTCGAGCCGACCGAATGTCATCCATGCCTTCCTCGATCTCATGGAATTCCTCACCGAGGCCCAGCATAAGACCGGCCTTGGTCTTGATGGAAGGATCCACCCTCTTGACATATTTCAGCAAGTTCAGAGAGTGGCTATAGGACGCCCGAGGTTTCACCTTGGCAAACAGTCGAGGCACGGTATCCAGGTTGTGAGCCAAGACGTCCGGCTTGGCCTGGATGACCCGATCGAGATTGGTGGAAGCCTTTTTGAAGTCGGGGATCAGGACCTCCACTTTCGTAGTTGGGCTGGTTCGCCGAATATCCAGAATGGTTTGGGCAAAGACCTTCGAACCCTCGTCTTCGAGGTCGTCGCGATCGACCGAAGTGATGACGGCATGCCTGAGATTGAGTGTTCGAACGGCCTGAGCAACCCGAAGCGGCTCAGCCAGGTCGTAGCCGACCGGCCTGCCGGTCTGGACGGCACAAAAACCACATCGTCGAGTGCAGATATTCCCCAAAATCATAAAGGTTGCCGTACCGCTTTCCCAGCATTCCCCAATGTTTGGGCAGTGGGCGCTCTCACAGACCGTGTGGAGGGATTGTGTCCGAACCAGTTTCTTCAGGTTGTGATAGCCGGGGCCGCCCGGGAAACGCACTTTCAACCAGGCGGGGTGGCGAGAAAAGCGAGTTGGCGTGTTTTCCATCCGAAGTTCTCCCCATAAGTGTAATCTTCTCGAATTATTGGGCAAAGAAGGGTACTTTTGCAAGGCCACTGAAGCCTGAGGTCGTAGAAGAAAGAACTTTTTGAGGTCTACTCCGGAATGCGACCTGATTGACAGCTTCAATGGGAAGGTGTTATACCTCGTGTACTTTGCCGATGTTGAAAGAATCTATCCGATCCTTCCTTGCCACATGACACGCCTGGGTGGCGGAATTGGTAGACGCAAAGGACTTAAAATCCTTCGGAGGTTTTCCTCCGTACCGGTTCGACTCCGGTCCCGGGCACTCTTTATCTGACCAACGTTGTACGATGATTCCGCTTTCTTGAAAACGGCGGTAGTTCGTCTGACAGCCTGCGGCACTGGTCAGAGCGCACTGAGACCTCGCTCCTTCCAACAAAAAATCAACCCATCGCATTCGCCAGCTAGAAATCACTTGGGAATGGCGGAGGTGATACAATGAATCCGGATAATCACTATGAAGCAAACAGTGGAGAGAATTGGGGTCCTTGTCCTATTGATGTTGGCTGGAAGTTTGGCCTACACAGCTTGGAAATTGCAAGTCACGTTCCAATCGGCTGGTTGTCGTGTTTGCCATCGTCATGTTCATGCGGGAAGTAAGGCGATAGCGCTTTGGAATGACAAGAGAGAAGCCTTCTGTTGTCCGACCTGCGCCTTAACTTTTGGTCGTCAAAGAGGCCCGAGTGGTCAAAGTGGTGGAGCTAACCGACTTTGAGTCCGGGTTCAAAGTAGCCCCCGAGGATGCCTATGTGGTGCAAGGGAGCAATATCAATCTTTGCATGCAACAGCGTATGCTCATGGATTCACAAAAACAATCGTCCTCCATAGGTTTTGACCGCTGTTCACCCGGCATCCTGGTTTTCTCCAACCGCCGTTCCGCTGAAGGATTCCAGAGGGAGCATGGTGGCAAGTTACTCCACTTTCAAGCACTCGCATCCGAATGAGAGCTCTGCACTGACGGATGATCGGCGGTTCTGTCCAGGTGTCCGATTTTTGTGGTTTGGAGTTTTTGAGAGGTCGTTCCAGGTTAACGTCCCTGGATGATTGAATGGTCTGAAACCTCCATATGATAGAGCTTCAACTTCAGATCGCGATAAAAAACGTGGTGTAAAGGTCGTTTGAGCTGAAATCGGTAAGCCTGCGTCCGACTGAATTCACGCTGGTTGTTGTGGTAAGTGTGGATTTCCAAGCGGAATCGATCCATAGACCATACGGATTGGATATCTTGCGCTAATCGCCACTGACGGCGGTGCTTTTTTTCATCCGTCAGATAGTAGACCCCATCATCGGTGAACTTGAGTCTTCCGTGACAGCCACCCCACCTGTGAAGATGCTTGACAGGTACCTCATACTGGGCGCCTTTTATCCTTCCGAACACCCGATTGGTAACAGGTTTCCTCAGCCGTTGGCTTATCTTGCGGAAGAGTGCGTCGCTTAGCCGCCCTTCCGTAATGACAAAGTGATATCGGCGGTCTCTTCCCAGAAAAGGCTTCTGGTCTTCATAGGTCAAAAGAGAGAACTCACTTTCGCTCATTCGATCAAGGTGCTGGATGTCGGAATATTCCCAGATGCGGCTGTCGTTCTTCTTTTTGGCTTGGTAGACGATGGCTTCGTTTGTGATTTCAATGGTGCCCCGACCATCTCGCCAGAAAGCTTTCTTGTGAGCCACCAACAACGTCTGAGCGCTTAAGGGCGAGGCGGTGAAAAGCAGCAAAAGCATTAAGGATCTCACGATTCCTCCTTGGTAGGGTGAAGCATGGCGAAAGGTTTCCCTTTTGGCATTCCCCGACTCTTCCAAAGGTAGTAGATCAGGGGATAGACCACCAGCACCATCAGGCCGGAAGTGATCACGCCACCGACGAGGGGTGCGGCAATCCTTTTCATCACTTCGGCTCCGGTGCCCTGGCTCCACATGATCGGCATCAACCCGATCACGTCAGTCGCAATCGTCATCAAAATCGGTCGCAACCGTCGGGCCGAACCGTCGCCAATTGCTTGAATCAAGCGGTTTCGATCCTTGGGCAACGCTTGTTCCTGAAAGTTGCGGTACGACACTCGGAGGTACAAAAGAAAGACGATGGCAGTTTCCGCATAAAGACCGGCAAGGGCAATGATGCCGACCCAGACAGCGACACTCAGATGGTAATCCAGGAGATCAAGCAGCCAGATCGATCCGCTTAAGGCGAAAGGGACCCCGGCCAAAACCATTCCCGTTTCCACCAAGGAACCCGTGTTGACATAGATGATGACGAGGAGGATGATAACCAGGGTAAGGGGAATAATCAGCGCCAGTCGCTGCCGAGCTCGCTGCATGTATTCGAACTGGCCACTCCAACCGATGGTGTATCCCGAAGGAATCTCGATCTCTCGGGCCACGCGTTCCTGAGCTTGCTTTACGTAGGTGCCGACATCCACGTTACGGATATCCACGTAAACCCAAGCGTTGGGTTTGGAATTCTCGCTTTTGATTCCGGTAGGACCCGTCACATAGCTGAAGCTGCCCAATTGGCCCAGGGGGACCTGCTGACCGGTCGGCGCCGATACCAGGACGGCCCGAAGGGCGGGCAGGTTGTGGCGTAGTTCCCGGCTGTAGCGCAGATTGACCGGGTAACGTTCCAACCCCTCGACGGTCGTGGTGATATTCATTCCACCCACGGCTGATTGAATGACTTCCTGAACGTCCTCCACGCCGAGTCCATAGCGAGCAATGGCTTTTCGGTCGATCTTGAAATCCAGGTAGTGCCCTCCCATCACCCGTTCGGCATAAACGCTCAAGGTTCCCGGTATTTGACGAACCATGCGCTCGACTTCTTTGCCGAGGCGCTCCAATTCTTGCAAATCGGGACCGGCGATCTTGATTCCCACCGGTGTCCTGATGCCGGTCGAGAGCATGTCGATGCGGGTTTTGATCGGCATGGTCCAGGCATTGGTGAGTCCGGGCACTTGGATGGCCGAGTTCATTGCATCAATGAGTTTGTCAGGAGTCATTCCTTCCCGCCACTGGCTCTCCGGCTTAAGCATGATGGTGGTCTCGATCATGGAGAGAGGCGCCGGGTCGGTAGCGGTGTCGGCTCGGCCGACTTTGCCAAAAACATGACGGACCTCAGGAAAACTCTTTATGATCTTGTCGGTCTGCTGAAGGATTTCACGGGCTTTGGTGACGGAGACTCCGGGCAAGGTGGTTGGCATGTAAAGGAGGTCTCCTTCCCAAAGGGGAGGCATGAATTCCGAGCCTAGCTGAAAGAAAGTCAGCAGGCTGACAGCCATCAGCAGAAGCACCAGCGCCAGCACCGGCCATTTGAAACGGAAGACAAAAGCAAGCAGGGGACGATAGAGTGCGGTGGACAATCGGTTGACTGGATTCTTGCCTTCCGAGGGAATTTTGCCGCGGATCCAATAGCCCACCAGGACCGGGACCAGTGTCACCGAGAGGATAGCGGCCGCGGCCATCGCGTAGGTTTTGGTAAACGCCAGCGGTTTGAACAAACGCCCTTCCTGTGCTTCCAACGTAAACACGGGTATGAAAGAGACGGTGATGATTAACAGGGAGAAAAACAGGGACGGTCCAACTTCCTTGCAAGCGTCGGCAACAATCTGCCAGTGTGGTTTTTTGCCGGCCGCTTTCAGCAGGTGTCGGTGAGCACTGTCGACAAGCACAATCCCCGAATCGACCATGGTTCCAATGGCGACGGCGATTCCACTGAGGGACATGATATTGACGTTGAGGCCTTGAAGGTCGAGAACAACGAAGGCGGCCAGGATCCCGACCGGCAAGGTCATGATGGCAACCAAGGCGCTCCGAACATGAGCGAGAAAGACCAGGGTGACCAGTCCAACGATAAGGATCTGTTGGAAGAGGCTTTTTTTCAGACTGGACACAGCCCTTTCAATCAATGCGGAGCGATCATAAGCGACTTCAATCCACACACCGTCGGGAAGCCCCGGCTTCAACTGCTCAAGTTTTTCCTTGACATCCTGAATCACCTGGTAGGCATTGACGCCGTATCGCACGACCACGATGCCTCCCACGGTTTCTCCCTCTCCGTTCCAATCAGCCAATCCCCGCCGCATCTCCGGACCGATGGCAATCGTGGCCACGTCTCTCAGCAAAATGGGAACCCCATTGGCGCCCACGCCTAACGCAATCTGCCGGATATCCTCCAGGGACCGGATGGATCCCAACCCTCGTATCATGAACTCTTTTTCAGAAATCTCCAGCAAGCGGCCGCCGGCATCGCTATTGCTGCGTTGGACGGCTCGTCGAATCTTGGAGATAGGAACGTTGTAGGCACGGAGTCTGTTGGGATCGACGGTAATTTGGTACTGGCGAACGAAACCACCGACACTAGCCACCTCCGACACGCCGGGCACCGCAGTGATCTCGTGCTTTAAATACCAGTCCTGGATGGATCGGAGTTGACCGAGATCGTGACGATCCGACCTCAAGACATACATGAACGCCCACCCCACACCCGTGGCATCCGGTCCAAGAGTGGGCGTCACACCGCGCGGCAGCCGATTGGAGATGTGGTTGAGATATTCGAGGACTCGGCTGCGCGCCCAATACATGTCGGTGCCGTCTTCGAAGATCACGTAGACAAAAGAGAAACCGAAGAAGGAATATCCTCGCACGACCGTCGTAAAGGGGACGGCCAGCATCTGGGTGGTAAGAGGATAGGTGACTTGATCCTCCACAATTTGAGGGGGCCCTGCCCCGGATATTCCGTGTAAACGATCACTTGAACATCGGAAAGGTCGGGAATGGCGTCCACGGGAATTCGTTGAATCGAGTAAATCCCGGCGACCGCCAAAAGGACGGACCCCAGCAAAACCATGAACTTGTTTTGGATGGACCACTCGATGACTTTAGTCAGCATCCTTCCACCTCGCTCTAGTGCCGATTCCTGGGAACGTGTGGTGGGGATTCATTACCGCGTGCTTTTGTGTGTGCCGCCATTTTGCTGAGGGCTTCTCTCAAATTGCTTTCCGAATCGATCAGAAATTGGGAAGACGTCACCACCCGCTCGCCCGCCTCCAAACCACTTCGCACCTCCTGAAATCCTTGACCTGCCGTTCCCAACTCCACCTCTCGAGCCTCGAAGATGGTTCGACTTTTTTGGACGATGACCACGCTTCTTTCTCCAGTATGGAGAATCGCTTCCTCAGGCACTTTGACCACTTCGGTGAGACCGGGCGCTTCAATCTCGATGTTGGCGTACATTTCCGGGCGCAACCTTCGACCGGGATTCGCAATTTCGACTTGGGCACCCAGGGTTCCGGTTTGGGAGTCGAAGTTGGGGTCCAGGTAAATGATGTTGCCCCGCCACGTGTGTCCGGGAAAGGCATCCACCGTGATGCGTGCCCTTTGCCCGATTCTCAAGTGCCGAATCTGGTGTTCGAACACTTCGACGTGCGCCCACACGGTGGCAAGGTTGGCAATCTTGTAAATGTTCATACCTGTGGAGACCTTCATCCCCTCCAGCGATTCACCGGCTTTCTCGATCACGACTCCCGAGACGGGCGACAGGATCTTCAGGCGCCGAAACGTTTTTCCGCGTTTTTTCAAATCAGTGATTTGGTCGTCGCTAATATCCCAAAAAAGCAGTCGTTGGCGGGCAGCTTCAACCAACCCCCGAGCTCGATGAACGGCGTTGGGATGGGCTTGGGCGCCCAGTCTTTCCAGGTAATCGATTGCTGCCAGGTATTCCTGCTGGGTGGTGAGGAGCTGTGGGCTGAAGATTTCAAACAGCACATCACCTTGGTGGACCGGCTCGCCCCGGTAATTCACTCGGGCTTTTTCAATCCAGCCCTCGAATTTGGTGTTGATCGACACGATGCTCTTTGGGTTGTAGTGCAGAGTAGCAATGGTCTTGATTTCCAGTAGGATCGAGCCCCTTTCGACGACGGTGGTTCGAACGGAGAAATTTTGCAGGAAGTTGGGATCGACTCGAATCTCGCGCTCGACCTCGACCGGGTCTTCATAGATGGGAATCAAGTCCATTCCCATCGGTGACTTCCCCGGCTTGTCCGAGATGTAGTTGGGGTCCATGGGTGCCTGCCAATACCTGACAGTCGGTTTAGCTTTGGGCCCTTTATCCTCGACTCCGATATCCTTCACCGGCGCCAGCCGCATGCCACAAATTGGACAGGCGCCGGGTTCCTCCTTAATCACTTGAGGATGCATTCCACAGGTCCAGAGGCGCTTGTACCCCCCAGGGTCCGGTTTGGCGGTCACGCGCCGGCTGCTGTCTATCCAGCGATCGGCCCACTTCCAGCCGGCTGGGTTCCACAGGATCAAAAGCGGCAGGGCAACGCCCAGGAGAAAGGCAACGAGAACGCTAATGATCCAACGGCTTCGTGAATTCATTTTTTGACCTCCCGGAGTGGAGCTCCAACGGCGCGTTCCAGCTCGGCCAGTGCTTTCATGTAGTCGCTGATTAACCTGGCCAGTCCCATCTGTACCTGTAGCAATTCGCGTTCGCTGTCCAGCAAATCAAGCACTCCCAGCCTGCCCGTGGAGTAGGCGTCTTCCGTGGAGCGAAGCACCTGTTCGGCCTGGGGCAGGAGGGTGCGCTCGAAAAGCAGGATCTGTTCTTGCAGTGTTTGAATCCGAAAGCCAATGGCGCGGATGGAAGCCTCCACTTGGTTGACCATGCTGCGGTAGGCTTCCCGTGACGAAATAGTGGCTTCCGTGGCTTCCAGGATCGCTGCGTCATGGCGCCGGCGGTGGATCGGCAGATTGATTCCTACAGTGAAGCTGTAGATGTTCTTGCCATTCTGAGTCGGAGGGATCAGCCTGCCGGCCGGATCAGATCGTCCAAGGACGTTAATGAAGCCGGCCCCCAAGGTGAAGTCCGGCCAGTAACTCTTCTTTGCCAACTGAATCCGTTTTTCGTCTTGTTCTATCCGGTGGAGGGCCGCTCGAATTTCTGGACGATGAAGCCGTCCCATCTCACGAAGTTTGTCGAAATCAATGGTAGCTACGGGCCGGCCGGGAAGCGTGACGGGCTTAATGGGTGTCGCCGCCGGCAAGTCACGGAGTCTGTTCAATTCTGCCTCGGCGTCTACCCGCTGGCTTCGCAAGAGTTGCAAGCGATTCTGAGCTCGGGTGATTTGAGCCTGCAGCTTGACGACTCCCTGGAGTAATCCAATACCTTGGGAATAACGGGACTGGGCCAGGGTTTCATAGTGCTCCAAGGTGGACTGTTCTTCTTGAGTGATGCGGATAACCCGATCCAGATAGGCCAAAGTATAGTAGGCAGCCTTGACTTGCCTGATGAGTTCAGCCTTGTGAGTCCGGTATTGTTCGCGGAGGACCAGAGCGCGTTTGGCGTAGATCTGTTCTTGATTTCTCAGCTTGCCGAACCAGGGGAAGCGTTGCGAGAGCGTCAGCATCGTGGTCTGTGGCCCTACTCTGGTTTCCGGATGGCGCACGTGCTGAGTGAGACCCAGCATGGGATCGGGTAGCGCACTGACTTGAGGAAGCTGCTGCAATGATGCCCGGTAACTCGCCAAGCTTTGCCGGAGGAGAGGACTGCTGACAAGCGCCTGCTCAATGAAAGCCTTCAAGTGCGAATCTCCATGGTGCGAATAAGACTCCCCAAAGCTCCAGGGCACTGATCCATGGAGGAGAATGGGTCCTCCAACAACCGCCAAGACCAAGGCAATGAACGATCGCCTTCTTTCTTCAGGTGGCATCATTTCTTCCTCGTTCAGTTTGTGCAGGGCAACCACGGGCTCTCACCATCTTCATGAGTGAAGCCGAAGATTTCTCCGAGGGTCGTCAGGCGCAACACCACGGCAACCGGCCAATCTCACGGGGCTGGTTAAAGAGATGACGTGGGGTCTAGATACGGAGGACGGTTGAAAGAAGGCGTGGGTGCAATCCACCCATCAAGATTTCCAGAGGTGAAAGGCGCGGAGAGTCGGGATTGGCGCCGGCTGGTGAATGGACCCTCACCGACTGGGCGTTCCAGATAGAGAGGTTTTGCTTAAAAACTTCCTTTGGGGTTCTGTTTATGACCCGAAAGAGGGGGTCCAAGCCCGAAGAACGGTCTCCACAACAGAGGGAGCGTTCAAGCTTGAGAGGCGGATACTCCGAAGTGGTCGGGCAGTGATGGGGGCCGGCGCTGATACCCGGCGCCGCTTGCGGGGGCGTCGCCTGATGACAACAGCAACGGTTCTGGTGTTCCGGGCAAAGCAATTCAGCACACAGCCAAGCCACACCCTTGACTTGAGATCCTGTCAGCACCAAAAGCAACAAAAGGAGAATTGCGCGCTTCATTGACTCACTCACACCTTACTCCTGATGCTACCGCGTTGGCCGTCGCATTTCAAGCTAAAGAAAAAAAGAAAGGTGGCGATCGGATGAACTGCGCTTTTCGGCTTGGTCTTATGCTCCTTCGGAAGCATGGACCGGCTCGGGCCGTGGCCTGGCTCCGGCCGCAGCCGTGGCGCGAGAGGGTTTCTCGCGGCACGGCTTGTCCGTCGGCTTCGGGAAAGCGTACGGCGAAAGCCAGAGATGAACCTACCGCGACGATTGCCCCCCAGATGAACAAAGCCTGCGGCGACGGCCCTGGCAACCCAGGGGCCACGATCACAACCAAGGAGGGTAGCTGCGAGAGTAATACCTTCGCTAATGGATGTCCTACCCGCCTCACAATACACTTCGCGAAGTCAACATTCAGACCTGGCTCTTAGTGGAAGAATGACGGAGGATATTTTCGATTCCATGCGGTCGAACGAGTCAACTTGCTTGAGACCCTCGGGGTTGAGGCACCGCCGAGCCAAGAGGCTTTCACCGAGCCGATTGCCTACCGGCGCCGCAAGCTCGAAGACCGCGAGGACGGTATAGGGAAAGTTCTCCTCGCTCGCCAGACAGGCAGTGCCGCCACGGCGGGCCCAGTTGCCCTGGCCGATCTCGGGGCGCTTGGGGATTCCGGGGACCCTTGTCGACGCTGTACGGTGGGAGTGTCGTATCAGTAGGGATTGGCGGTGAAAGATTCAGCGCATTGCCGGACGACCTCGGCACCCGTAGCGACTTGGTCAGCCCAGTCTCGGGTTCCGAACCAATACTGACGACGCTCGGCGAGCCAGCCATTCACTTGGTGACGCGTAATCCAGCTATTGAAAAAGTTCAAGCCATCGACATCGCCTTTACGCAGGGCAATGGCTTCCGGCAACTTGTTGAACAATTGGTCGAACGGGCGATGCAGGGTATCCGGATTGGCTTCGATCCATTTTGTTGCGGTTATCTGGTCGGCGGCGGCTGCATGGACTTCGCCCGAGATGAGGGCCTGCAGCACCTCGGGGCCCGTATCGAAGATCCTCAACTTGGCGCTGGGAAACTGAATTGTGATTACTTCCTGTGGGGTTGTTCCCAAACGGGCGGCAAAGGTGACGTCCGGGCTGTCGAAATCTTCCAGCGTCTTCAAGCCCTCGGTCTGCCCTGTATTCGCCACAATCGAGGAACCGAACTCGGAGTAAGGCGACGTGAAGTTGACATTCAGATTGCGAGCCGGAGTGATCGACATACCGCTGATAATGACGTCGAACTCCCGTTCGATCAGCGCCGGGATGATGTAATACCAGTCAGTCCGAACGAACTGTATCCGAACCCTCATATCCTCGGCGATCTTACTGGCGACATCCACTTCGTAACCGATCAGGTCGCCGTCTCTATTGCACATCGCCCAAGGCTCGAACATGCTGATGCCGACCTTCATCAGATCACGATACTGGATCTCCTCGATGACGCTACCGGAACCGAAATATCTCCTTTCATGGTGCTGCTTGACGTTGCTCCGCTCATAACCCTGCGCCATTACCCTGCTGCTGATACTGCCAATCAAGGAAACGACGACCAGACCGGCTAACAAGTTCTTCGGCTTCATTGCGGCGTTACTCCCTTCTTTGATCCGAGGTAACCCTCTGAAGAAACAATGAAAACACCCTCCTGGACAAACATCTCCAAGGGCTGTGAGGTGGTCCCGATTCCTTCTTTTCGGGCAAAACTATTCAGCACACAGCCAAGCCACGCCCTTGACTTGGGATCCTGCCAACACGAAAAACAACAAAAGAGGAACAGCGCGCTTCATTGATTCACATCTTGTTGTCAATAAATTACCGTGTTGACCTTCGCATTTCAAGCTGAAGAAAAGAAAGGGGTGATCTGATGAACTGCATTTTTTCAGCTTGGCCTTATGTTCCTTCGGAAGTGTGGACCGGCTCGGGCTGTCGCCTAGCCCTGGCCGCAGCCAGGCGCGCCACGGCTCGCTCTTCGGCTTCGGAAAAGCGTACGGCGGAAGCCAGGAATGAGCCCACCGCGACGGCGGCGGATCACAATGAGGCACATCGCAGAAGTCGTCATATTGCCTGATGATCCTCGCCGCAATCAGGGCCATTAATCGCGTACCATGACATAATGGATTGACGAAAAAACCAAGAGAGCAATTCGTTGGCAACAATTGTCGCTTTGCAGCGCCTATGCTGGAAGAATGAAGCGACCGCCCTCAAGAATGAGGTCTTGTTGAGATTTCGCGCCATAACGGAGATACTGCGGAAAAGCAGAACCTCGACCGCGGACATCACGGCGGCTGTCCGGGCCCACCATCAGCGTGACCGCGTGCGGATCTTCGAGGGTTCCTATGCCCAGTTGCTGTGCGGCGGGTTCTGACGTCTAGTCTTGCGGATTCGCCCGTTGGAATAGCTCCTCGTCAAAGTTATGGTGGGTCCCATGGAACCGGCCTCCATGGGCGTGTTGATGCGGGCGCGATATTCCGAGCAGGCCCTGGAGGCAGTCGTCAAGGATGGCATCACACAGTACGTCGTTATTGGAGCCGGGATGGATTCGTTTGCTTTCCGCAGGCCCGACCTGATGGATCGACTCGATGTCTTCGAGATCGACCATCCCGTGACGCAACGGAAGAAACTGGAGCGCATTCGTCAGGCGGGACTGGCCATCCCTTCCCGGCTGCACTTCGTGCCTGCCGACCTGGCAAAAATCTCCGTTCTTGACCCACTGGACGGTTCGGACCTCGAAATGTCTCGGCCGACGTTCCTGACTTTGCTGGGGGTTGTCTACTACCTCACGGCCGATTCCCTGGACGAGACTGCTCGCTCCATATCGCGGCGCCTGCCGGCAGGAACGCTCTTGGTGATCGACTACCTGCTGGATGAAGCGTCGGCCAAACTCGAACGCCTCCACGTGAGGAAGCGGATGAGGTCCTTCGTCGCGAGGCGGGGAGAGCCTATGGTCAGCGAATACCCGCTTTCAACCATGAATGCCTTGATGGCTGTCCAGGGCTTCGAGGCAGTCGAGAACTTCGTCCTCCCCGATCTGGAGCAGCGCTACAGGAAGGAACTCGGCGCCCTGCCGTTGGAAATTCCCAGCATCTTTGCGTTTGGCGCCTTCCAAGTCGCCGCTCGGGACACCTGCGACGATTCGGCCATTTTCAGGCCTACCAATCCTCCCGCCCCGGGGATTCAAACTCTTAAGTCATGGAAGAGGCTTCTGGATTCGGCGCAAACGCCGCAGTCTGGAGCCATGCCTAACCGAGCGCAGGAATGATTCAATACCTTTGGACTTGTCACGACCACACGACCAAGGACAGACTAATCGCTTTTGTGGTAAGGTTCGACAAAGTTACGGATTGTTTTTTACCAACGAAGAATTCGTTTACGGTCAGGATGAGGGACATGGAGAAAAAAACGATTAGGGGTAACAGATCCCGCAAGGTCACCACCAAAGAATTCGGAGCTTTTTGGCAACAGGTATTTTTTCATTGCACGCCTTCGTCGCCCGATGCACACCGACTGGCTGCCGCTCTGATGCTTCTGCTGGCCAGTGCCGTCCTGTTGCAGGCCCAGACCAACGTCGGCAATATCCGCGGCTATGTGTACGACGAAACACGGGCGGTCGTTCCGGGCGTCACTGTGACGGCGGTCGATCGGAGTCGTGGCGTGGAGCGGCAGACACGTACGTCGGATCTGGGTGAATACTTCTTCAGTCACCTGGATCCCGGCCTGTACACGTTGAGCTTCGAGGCGGAGGATTTTGCCCCTTATCTCATCGAGGATTTCGAAGTGCGCGTCGGAGAGACGGCCTCGTTTTCCCCACAACTGATGCTGGCCGCGGCCCAGAATCGTATCGTCGTCTCGGCGGAATCGGTACGCTTGGCCATCGACCCTGACAAAACGCAGCAGTCCGACCATATCGATTTCGTCAGCATCCGGAGTCTCCCCATCAACCGACGGGACTATCTGGACCTGGCTCTGTTGACTCCGGGAGTGGTGGACACCAATTATGTCGCCGACGACTCGGACTTTCGCATTGCCCCCACGCCGCAGTCCGGTCTGGGTATCGGTGGCACCAATGGGCGCGGCAACACGTTCATGCTGGACGGCTTGAGCAACGTCTACAACTCCGGCGGCGTGCGGTCCTCGATCAGCCAGGAGGTAGTGCACGAGTTTCAGATCAACCGCAACTCGTTTTCCTCGGAACTGGGTGGAGCGCCTGGCGGAGCGATCAACATTGTCACCAAGGGAGGCACCAACGAACTGCACGGAACCCTTTTCGGGGTGCTCCGCAACCGACGCTTCCAGGCCCGTAACTTCTTCGACCCAAGCAAGTCCGCCTACACGCGCGCCCAGAGCGGGATGTCCCTCGGCGGCCCCATTGTGCGTGACAAGACGTTCTTCTACGGCGCCTACGAGCGCCTCGACCGACACGAATCAGTGTTCGTTCCCCTGTTGCAGGACAAATCATTTCTGTATCAGATAACGCCGTCCCAGCAGGGCCCTTGGCGAATGCGCTGGGCGGCGAGGCGGCTCCTCCCCCGCTTGGTCCATTGGTCAATCAGCTCACGTCAGCTCTGGTTCCGGGCAACTATCCCCACGTGGTCTCTCTGTTCGAGGAGAACAGCGGTGTGTTTCCGTTCTCGGAGCAGCGCCAACAATTCATAGCGCGCATCGACCACACGCTGCGGGATGGACACAACCTCTTCATACGGGGAAACTGGACGGAACAGGAAAGCCAGAATACCTCCTTCGGTTCGCTGGTCGCTTACAACCGCGGTCGGAATACCAACATCAACGATTTCTCGATGGCCTTGGGCGATACTCTGGTGATTGGTCCGCGGTGGGTCAGCGAGACCCGGTTGGGCCTGGCGTACCACGACCTCGGAATGTACCCGACCGAACCGTACGGTCCGGCGATCGACATCAACGGCTTCGGTTTTTTCGGACGGGACTTCATTCTGCCTGCCCGTACCGTGGAACGCGCCTGGCAACTGCGGCAGAACTTCACGCGCGTCTCCGGTCGACACACCTTCAAGTTCGGTGCGGACATCAACCCCCTGCGCGACAGCACCCAAGTGGAAACGTTCTTCAGCGGACGATTCATCTTTGGAGAAGCCGTACCTCTCGGCAGCCTGATTGACAACGCTGCCGGCGCCGGCACCGCGCAATTTCTCAAGTCTGCGCTGTCTGGAGCCGGCATGTCCGAGAGCGCGGCTGCAATCGATGACCCAATCTCTGCCCTGCAGGCCTATGCGTTAGGCTTGCCGATCATCTATCAGCAGGGATTCGGCGACCCCAACTGGGCGGGCTGGGCCAATCGCTACAGCTTCTTTGCCGAGGACTCGTGGCGCTTGACGCGGAACTTTCTGCTCACCCTCGGCGCTCGCCATGAATTCGAGATGAAGACACGGTTCCCGCGTGACAATAACAACTTCGCGCCGCGGGTGGGATTTGCCTGGAGCCCGGACGACAGGACGGTGATTCGAGGAGGCTATGGAATCTTCCACTCGCGGATCGACGGCCAGATCACCTACGTCGAAGACCAACTCGGAGAAGGGCAGATGATTTACCAGGTTTTCGTGCCCCTGACCGGCTTGCCGGGAATCAACAGCGCGTTGACCGGCCAGCCGCTCACGTCTGCTGAAATCTACCAGACCGCCCTGGACAGAGGCATCCTGGGGAATCGGCAGATGACTCCCCAAGACCTCACGATCCATGGCATTGATCCCGGCCCCGGTCTACCGCTGCGCGTGCAGTTCCGGGTGGCCCAGGATACCGTGAACCCCTACTCCCAGCAGGGCAGTCTTGAAATTCAAAGAGAAGTTGCCGGCTATGCGCTCTCTGCAGGATACAATTTCAACCGCGGCATTCACCTGATCCGCCCACTCGACCTCAACGTCTATCGCGCCGGGACCAACGAGCAAGGACGGCCGATCGTGGGGTTTCATAATCCGTTGATTCTGCAGGACAACGTCTACGGCAGTTGGGGCGATTCTCACTATCACGCCCTGATTCTCCAGTTGCAGAAGCGTTTTTTCAAGGGTTTCATGATCTCCGCTCACCACACCTGGAGCAAGGCCATGGACGAAAACACGGATTTCAACTCGTCATTCCAACCTCACCTGCAGTGGGATGCCAAGGATGAACTGGCGCTATCCGCCTACCACCGCGGACACCGCTTCGTTGCGCGCACCGTGATGGAACTCCCCTGGAAGGCGGCCAAGGGCAGGGGATTCGGCCACAATCTGCTCAGCGACTTTACGCTTTCCGGGATCCTGATCGCCCGTTCCTTCGCCCCGTTCAACCTCAATGCGGGCTACGACAACGTGGGCGACCGCCACACCGATACCCACCGTCCCTGGGGTGTGGGCCGCAACGTCGGCATCGGCCCCAACTTCTTCACCATCGACATCCGCCTGAACCGCCAATTTCCGCTCGGCGAGAGCAAGAACATCGAGGTCATTGCCGAAGCCTTCAACCTGCTCAACCGCACCAATTTCAAGAACGTCAACGGCACCGTCGGGGAACTGAGTCTTGATGAGCTTCCGGCCTCGCTGAAGGGACGTCCGGGGCCTGCGACGGAGCCGTTCTCGTTCACCTCGGCATTCGACCCCAGGCAGTTCCAGTTTTCGCTGCGCTTCAACTTCTGAGTACGGCGCGCCAGCGTCGTGAAGATTGGACGCCGTCTTGTGGATCATCAGGACAATTCTGGCACTATGATCTCGCTTATGAATAACAATTTAGACGCTCTATAGTGAAGAAATTCTTGAATTTCAAAGCAGCCGGCGCCACGGACGAACAGGCAGGGGAAGCAGCTTTGGGATGTTTCAACATGGATGGGCAGGATGAAAAAGATTTTTTTATCCTGAATATCCTGTCCACCCCTGTTCGACAAGAAGGTCGGCAACCCCTATCTGCCGAAGAAAGCCCTCCCTGGTGAATTCAACCCGAGCGTGTTTCCCGGACCATGATGTCGACGAGCAGTCTGGTCGGAAGGTACAACCCCCAACGCCCGGCGGTAAGACGATGGGGACAAACGCCATGGCGGCGCGGTCGTCCGCCGTTTCGGGCTTTGAAAAGTGAAGGGAGAGGGGGTTAACGTGACTGTTGAAGTGCTCTCAACCCTCGACGTCGGCGTGGCTGTGGTGGGACTACTCTGGCGCATGATGTCGAGGTTGCAGCAAGACCTGAAGAAGGACATGCGCGACTTGGAGCCATGCTTGGACAAGCGGATTGACAACCTTCGACAAGACTTGCTCGCCCCCAGTCGTACCCCTTCCTGAATACTCATCACCTGAACGGCACCCCGAGTCGGCTTGGAGCCAAAACGTACCCTCGATAATCCATTTTAATGGGTTAACCCTTTTGAGAAGTACCTTCCGGCGTCGCCCGGATTTCTCCGTCTTCTGGAAGAGTGAGGTCTGCCGTTTCCAGCCCTGGTGCGGTCAGGCCCCGCTGGGCTGCAGGTTGGCCGAGCCTGGTCAAGAGACGAAAGAAGCGCCGCGTCCGCTGGCAGTCCCGGGTGATCTGTTGCCTCAGTTGGTTCAGAGAGCCGAACTTCTCTTCGTCCCGCAGGCGGTGCAGGAAAGCGAGACTGAGCTTGGCTGGAGGTTTCTCCAGACAGGCGTCGATGAGGTGGGTCTCGACCGTCAGATCTTTACCGGCTACCGTTGGCCGCCAGCCGATATTGGTCACGGAGGGATGAACCTGTTCGTCAAAAGTGGCTTGAGTCACGTATACGCCGGGTTGAGGAATCAACCCATCGCCAGGGGATAGATTCAAAGTGGGGAACAGGAACTTTGCGCCCAGACCTCGCCCGGGCACAACCGTTCCGGTCAAGCTGAAGTATCTTCCAAGAAGGCGATTGGCGCTGCTGATTTGGCCGGAGTGGATCAAGTGGCGAATGCGAGTACTACTGACGCGGGATCCCCTCACGACCACCTGGGGCGAGATGTGAACCCGAAAGTCGAGTTCCCGACTGAGCCTTTGGAGCAAGGCGACATTACCGGCGCGCTGATGGCCAAAAACGAAGTCACTCCCCACAAAAACATGCCGAGTGCGGAAAGCCTGCACGACAATTTCTTTGACGAACCCTTCGCCGCTCATTCGCGACAGCGCCTCGTTGAAGTCAAGAATAGCGAGCACGTCGAGCTCCGATTCTCGAAGCAGGCGAATTTTCTCATTCAAGGACGATATGGCCTTGGGAACTCTTTCCGGCATCAATAGTTGTAGAGGATGGGGAACGAAGCTGATCAAGACCGATCGCGTTCCCGATATGCGGGCAGACTCCACCATCGCGCCCAAGATTTTTCGGTGACCCAGATGAAAGCCGTCAAAATTGCCAATAGTCAGAGAGCTTCCAAGGTCTGCGCGATAGGACTTGTAGCCGTAAAGGATCTCCATGAATCCAGTGAAGGACGAAAGTGGAAGGCGAGTGGGAATTCAGAGTCGTTGCATTTGAAGTTGGCGTCCTCGGCTCAGCGGGACTCGACTGGATTTCTCAGAATCCCAACTCCCTCAATTTCAACTTCTACCACATCGCCGGGCTTGAGTCTATCGGTGGTTCCGGGAGTTCCCGTAAAGATGAAGTCGCCTGGGGTAAGTGTGAGATATCGGCTGATATAGCTGACGACGGCGGCGCCGTCGAATAGGAGGTCGCCGGTCGTCTGCTCCTGAACCACTTGGCCATTGAGCCGGGTCTGAAGTCGCAAATTCCGGTGATCGAGACCCCGAACGATCACCGGGCCGACCGGAGCAAAGGTATCAGCGCCTTTGGCGCGCCACCACTGGAGGTCTTTGTCGGGACCGCGTTGCCAATCACGTTCACTCACATCGTTGCCGCAGGTCATGCCGAAGATGGCCGATTCCGCTTCGGCAGGCGAGACGTTTCTGGTTCGTTGCCCGATGACCAGAACCAGTTCCCCTTCAAAATGGACGTTCCTGGCTTCAGGGGGGATCACAATGGGAGACTCAGGGTTTTGTAGGGCGCCAAAGGGTTTGTAGAAAATCTCCGGACGTGAAGGTGGCGTGCGACTCTTCAGATGGCTCCGGTAGTTTCGGCCTACGGCCAGGATCTGGCGAGGTTCACAAGGAACCAGAGGCTTGACTTCAGAGAGTGGGTGAAACTCGTTGGTCGTCCGGTAGCCATCAAAGGGATTACCCTCGAGTCGGTGAAGAAGCTCTCCCTCCAGGAGTCCAAAATGGATTTTCGAGCCTTTCTGGTAGCGCATGAACACGGTTGCCGGCATCATTTTTCCTGTGAACCTGGACTCTCGATGGTTGAAGGCGGTCCGGTCGAAGATTCCTCGATCGTTGGAGGATCGACCCTTCGGTTGGCACCTTCCATGGCTCTCAATTGACTGAGATCCGAAGACAAGGCGGCCTTGCCGCTGAGCACCAGGTTACCGCAGGAAATGAACCGGTAGCCCTGTTCGTAGACCCTCTTGCATTCCTCCAGGGATTGAACGGTGATTCCGCTGGCTTTTCCCGAGGGAGCGACCCGTCGGGGAAACTCCGTCAGGAAGTTTTGAACTTCAGGGTGCTGAATCTGGCCGATGTGACCCAGTACGGCAGAAGTATCCGTGGGGCCGACAAAGAGAACATCGACGCCGGGAACAGCCGCAATCGCCTCTAAATTCTCAATCCCTGGCAGCGTCTCGATCTGGACGATGACCAGAGTCTCAGGATTGGCGGCGGGAAGATAGTCGTCCCAAGAGACGCCCTCAAAGAGGGTCCACAGCGGCGAGACGCCACGGGTGCCCTCCGGCGGATACTTGGAGTACTGAACCGCTCGCTCCGCATCTTCGGCTGAGTTGATCTGCGGCACCATAATGGCGCTGGCGCCAATATCCAGAGCCTTCTTGATGAGTTGGGAATCAAGACCCGCAACGCGGATCAAGGGGACGCAAGACTTCCTCCGACAAAGAATGGGGATCCAACGCACGGCCTCCACTTCATACGGGCGATGCTCCAGGTCGATCCACAAGAAATCGATTCCCGTCTCGAGTGTCGCCTGGGCCAATACCTCCGATGCGTCGGACAAACCGGATCCCCAGGCAGCCTGGCCCGCAGCCAGCAGCTCTTTGACCTTGTTTTGAAACATGAATTTGGATTCCTCCAGCTGACGAACGACCGGTTCTTGTCAGTCGTCCCCCATCCGCTCAACTGGACTTGGCGCCGACCTTCGAAGTCCAGACGGTCAGGTCCCGTAAATTCTCCGTTTTTCGAGGGCGCAGGAAAAAGCTCAAGAGGTAAGCCAGCCCAAACAAGAAAAGGTTCGACAGCACGATAATCCAGAACTTGTCCGGCAAGACTCGCTTCAGCCCGGGCAGCAGATAAGCACCCGTAGCCGAGTCCGCGAACAGCCAGAGGCAGACGCCTGAAACCGTGCAGACCGCCGCAATCAGAGCTGCACGGCTATGGACTCTCACAGTGAGAAAGCCCAATAGAAAGATGCTCAAAAGTCCTCCACTGAGGACGGAGACTACCAGGGTCTGAAGGTCCATCAGGGTCTGGGTTCGGGTAAAGTGGATGAACAGGGCCACGGCGATCATGATCGCTCCAAAGGCCACTGAGATCCAGCGCCCGAATTTGAGGTAGTGTTGTTCCTCCTGAACCGATCTTTTGAATCGACGATAAAAATCGTTGGTCAGGGTGGCCGCCGAGGCATTGATGCCGGAGTCCAAGGTGGACATGGCTGCCGCCAGGAGTCCGGACAAGACGAACCCGGCGGCTCCGGCCGGTACTTGGGTCAGGACGAAAAAGGGAAAAGCCTGCTCGGAAACCAGACTGTTCAATTCCATGGCTGGAAAATGTTTGTAATAAACGTAAAGCACCGTGCCGATGAAGGCAAAATAAAACCAGACCGGGATGGTCATGACGGTCGAAAGGATCAGCCCCTGGTTGGCGTCTCGGTCGGTTTTCATGGCAATGTATCGTTGGACGGCGTTCTGGTCCGTGCAAAGGAGTTGGAAAAAAATAAACTGGTAGACCAGGATGAGGACCCAGACCGTTTGCTCATCCCACGCCCAAGCCGTGCTGCCGACCGCGAACTTTCCATCGGCCGCCGCTTCTGAAATGATTTGAGATAGTCCTCCCGGAATGAGTCGGATAGCCACTGGAATACAGATCAAGCCCCCGGCAATGAGAGCGATGCCTTGCAGCAGATCGGTGTAGATCACGGCCTCCAATCCGCCGGCGATGGTGTAGGTGGCGACCAGAATGCCCAGGACGAGAATCACCCAGTGTAAGGGGATCCCCGTCATCGGCCCGAAGGGCAGGCAGACGGCGTAGAGGATGACCCCGGTGCGAAACATCTGGAAAACCAGAAACCCTCCCGCCGCGTACAACCGAGCCCAGATTCCGAATCGCCGCTCCAGGTACTCATAGGCGGAGCGAACGTGTCCTCGGCGAAAATAGGGCATGAACAGATAGTAGGCGATGATGGCCGGAATGAAGTAAAAGAAGTGGGCCGGCATGTAACGCCAGTCCTTCGCGAAGGTGAAGCCGGGAATAGCCAGAAAGGTCATCGAGCTGATGATGGTCGCCATGAGCGAAAATCCCACGATCCAGCCCGGCATGCTGCGATTCGCCAGAAAGTAGGCATCAGCGGAATGGCTTCGGCGGGCCGAGTAGATGCCGATAGCCACCATCACGCTCAAGTTCAGGGCGATAGCCAGCAGATCAGGCCATCGCAACAGGTTTTCTGAAACCATGTCGTCAAGTCCGGGGATGGGTTTTGTGGGCAATCATCCAGAGTAAGCCACCTCCACCCGGCTTCCTCGGGGGGCCATGATTGCCAAAGAGTTTTGATCTGCCCTTTGTCTAGACCAGGAATACACTGCGGCGACCGGAGTGGCATTATAGGTTTTATCAGGCGATGCGCCAAAAAAAACAGGAAACTCCATGCAGGGTGATCCCGTATGACCCGCACTGGGGAATACCAAATTGGAAAGATAAGGCAGCCAGCAGAGGCGAAGGACGTCCCATCTTGTCGAACATGGATGAACAGAATATTCAGGATAAAAAAGAATTTTGTTCATCCTGTTCATCCATGTTGCGAGCCGGGGTGAATTCCTGCCTGAAAGGGGTCTCTCGGGTCGAGCAACAGGGTTGCCTCCGCAGTGATATAGGCTGAACCCTGGATGGAAGGGAAGATATGCCCCCGGTCGACTTCGACCGTGGCCTCGAACAAGCTGCCAACGATGCTTTCCTGTCGCCAAGTTTGTCCTGCACTGAAGTGGCCGTCTGCGACCAGACAGGCCACTTTGGCGCTGGTCCCGGTTCCACAGGATGAGCGGTCGTAGGCTCCCCCAGGACACAGGATGAAGTTTTTGGCGTCAGCCTCGGTTCGTTGTGCGGGACCAAACAACCCAATGTGATCAATTTCCTGATTGTCACTGCCCGTGATGCCTTGTCGGCGGAGTTCTTTCCTGATTTTCCGGGTACAGTCCAGCAATCGATCCAGGTTGTCCGGGGATAAGCAGAGGCCATGGTCATCGCTCAGGAAAAACCAGTTCCCTCCCCAGGCAACGTCGCCTGTCAGGCTGCCGTATCCCTCAAGCTCCAGTTGGATTCCCCTCGCCAGACGATAACTGGCTACATTCTGAAGGGTCACCTCACCGGACTCCTCCAGCCTGACCACGACGTTACCAACAGGCGTTTCCAGGCGCTGCTGTCCAGGCTTGATCCGTCCCAGGTGGGCGAGGGTGGCGACAAGGCCAATGGCGCCGTGACCGCACATTCCCAGATAACCGACATTGTTGAAGAAGATCACCCCGGCGGCACAATCGGCGTCGGAAGGTTCACAGAGCAAGGCTCCCACCAGAGCGTCGGAGCCCCGCGGTTCATTGACGACCACAGAGCGAAGCCAATCGTGTCGATCGCGCAGGCAGAACAGTTTTTCTTTGATGGAACCTGTTCCGAGATAGGGTCCACCCGCAATGACAACCCGTGTGGGTTCGCCCCCGGTGTGGGAGTCAATGACCCGAATCCGTTTCGTCGCATTCATGGCAGGCTCGAGTTTAAGAAACTGAAAGCAGCGTTCAGAACGTTTCCGGCGAGCGGGCAACAACCCGGTGTCTGAAAAGTCGACGGTTGAACAGCCACAACAAGATCAACACCACACCCCACTGCAACAAGCAGGTCATAACGCTGTAGGGTAGCAACGGATCGTACCATTGATCCGGGGCGTAGACTGTGGCTGAAAGGAACAGCCACCACATCAGCAACAGAGCGGCCCCCACGGGGACACAATACTTCATGGAAACATCCCACCAGCGACCCAGGGACAAATCGCCTGCAGCAGACGACATCTCCTCCCGACGTAGTCTTGAACATCCGTACCGGGTCACGGCAAATGCTACGAAAGCGCCGGAGATCATCAGCGCGACGCCCCAAACGAAATCCTGGTTCCCAAAGAAGGAGAGACTGAGCGCGGAGGGAATGCCCAGCAAATAGCTGAGGACGGTGGCCAGGAGGACCGCGGTTGATCTCGCCAGTCCCGCATCCATCAGCACGCGCGCTTGCAGTTCCAGCATAGCCATGAGGGAGCTGAACCCTGCCAGCGAGAGACCCAGAAAGAACAGGACGGAGAGCGGCACACCAAAGGACATGCGAGCGAACAGTTGTGGCATCCAAATGAGCGTCAGACCGGTGGAGGCGGGACCGCTCGATCGGAGGACGTCCAGAGTTTCCTGCCGGGACATCGTCATCTCGGTCTGCAAAATCGAAAAAACCGTCCCGAAAACAATCAATGCTGCCAGCAAGGAAACAACGTTGTTCCCGATGCCGGTCAAAAGGGCATTCTTAACGATAGGTTGTTGTTTCTGCATATAGGCGGCGTAGGTCAAAAAGAGTCCCCAACCGGCGCCGGTATCCCAGGCATTCTGGCTCAGTGCTTCCAACCATATTTTGGGTTGAAGCAACTGTTCCCAATCGGGGGTGAACAGGTAGGCTATTCCGGCCGATGATCCTGGGAGCGTCAAGGCCCGAACCACCGAGATGAGGACGATGACCAACAATGTGGGAATCATCCAGCGGTTGAGCCGTTCAATAGAACGTATCCCCCGCCAGATTGCCAAGCCGCCGAGCATCAGGGCAATGGCGTGAAAGCCGGAAGGCCAAAAGGAGTTCTGGAAGTGGTTCCAAGTTGAGAAGGCAGCATCGGTGGATAGCGGGAGGGGCGCGGTGACCATCTGTATCAAATAGTACAGACACCACCCAACCACCACCGAATAGTAGAAGGTGATGGCTGCAGAAACAAACGCGACAAAACCTCCCATCCAGGTCAAGTTTTTGCCCGCAATCGTGGCGAAAGCCCCAACCGGGCTCCTTCGACTTCGCCGGCCGATGGCGTACTCGGCGATGATCAATGGAATGCTCCAAAGAAACAGAAAAAGCACCCAACTGACGAGAAAGGCGCCCGATCCCTGCTCCCCTCCATTTTGGGCGGCAATCCGGGGAAATCTCCAGATATTACCCGTCCCAACAGCGATGCCCAGGACACTGACCAAGAGACCCCATCGTGAGGAAAAACGATGATGGATGCTACTGTCCGAGTTAGCCGGCATAGCAGAGTAGAGGAGCCTTAGCGGAAAGTCCGGCAGGGCCTATCCGGGCAGGTGGTGTCCCGGAGCCAACCAGGTTGGCTGGAGACTTTCCAGCGGCAGGTCGCTTGCGTAGGGACACTACGCATCGAGGATCTGAGTCCGTGGAGAGTAGATCTTGAAGATGGATCACAGAGTGACCCGCTGAGAGGTTTGTACAAAATTCATCTTGAGGTCGTGCAGGCACTGATCCAACAGCCTGGACTCTTCAGGGCTCAAGTTCCCTTGCGTCTTTTCCTGCAAGATCTCCAGAATATCAATGGTTTGTCGAGCCGCCGGGAGGTCCTTTTCAACCTTTTGGGTGGCTGGATTGGGAGCCATTCCCAACTGAAACATGGCTGTGGTCGTGAGCGACAGGACCAGGGTGGGGAAATCCATTGGGGGATCGGCCGTTCGTTGGCCGACGCCTGGGGTTGAGGCTTTCTCAGAAACGCTTTCCCGTGTTTCCGTTGCACCTGCACCGCCCGGCAGGGCGCTTTCTTCGGCAGGGGACTCCACGACAGCCTCGCGCAACTCCCCATCCTCGGTGAACTTGCGGCGATCCGCCACCTTGAAGCCGCTCTCTTCTTCAGCCATTAGAGCCTCCAACGCATTGACTTCAATAGCCTGAAATAAACGGCGAGAGTATACCACAGGATTTTCACCCGCCCACGCTACCCGCTGCTTCCAGGGTCAACGACAACTTCGTCAACCGTTTGGGAGCGGGACTTTATGCCCTCCTGGAGGGGCGCAGGGGTGGGTGCTTTCGGAGCATGCCGACTAAAGCACCAGTTTCCACGGCGGGCGATAATCCAGGGAAATCAATTTTTCAGCTTGTGGATCATCGATCATCTGTTCCTTTTCGACGTCCCACCGGAGCTGCCTGCCCAGTCGCTGGGCAATGTTGCCGAGATGGCAGGCGATCACTGAGTTGTGGCCAATTTCAACATCGGCTTTGGGCGTTCCACGGGATCGCATGCAATCCAGGAAGTTCTTCACATGATCCGGAGTGTAATCCCGTCTCGCCCTCTGACGTGGCAATCCCTGGGCTTTGTAAGTTCGCTGCCTGCTGTCTATTCTTTGGGTTTCAGCGAACACCTCCCAGCCGAAGCGATCGACCACCAAAAGGCCATTTTCTCCGTGAAAGGATACCCCGTGTTCGCGTGCCTCGGGCCCGCGGCCAACTCCCAGGGCATGCTCCCAGATCATGGTGAAATGGGGAAAGGTCCAAGTGACTTGCTGGGTGTCGGGTGTTTCCATGGCATCCTCGGGATAAGCGAATTTCCCTCCAGCTGAAAAAGCCGAATTGGGAGCCTTGACGTTCATACCCCAGTTGGCGATGTCAATCATGTGAGCCCCCCAGTCGGTCATCAATCCCCCCGAGTAGTCCCAGTACCAGCGAAATGTGAAATGGAATCGGTTGGGGTTGAAGGGTTGGCTCTTGGCAGGACCCAGCCACAGGTCATAGTCCACATGGGAGGGGGGGAGGACTGTCCGGCGCCTTTGGTGTTGCGGCTTTCCAGTCGAGATAAGCCCAGGCCCGGGCCAGACGGATCCTTCCGAGTTGGCCGGATTTCACATAATCCACGACCTCAGCAAAGTGAGGCGCGCTTCGCTGCTGGGTGCCCACTTGAACCACACGCTGGTAGAGACGCGCAGCCCTCACCATGACCCGGCCTTCCTGGATGTTGAGAGCGAGGGGCTTCTCGACGTACACATCCTTGTTGGCTTGACAGGCCATCACCGTTTGCAGAGCGTGCCAGTGATCCGGTGTGGCCACGATGACGGCGTCCAGCTCTTTCAGGTCAAGAACTCTTCGAAAGTCGCGTGTCTGCAGGGGTGTCGGGCTGGCGCCGCTTTCGAAGGACCGCAGGGCTTCCCGGGTCTGCTCGTCATCCACGTCACAGAGGGCGACGCAGCGAACATTTTCAACTTCCAGAAAGTCATTCAAAAGTTTGCGGCCTCTCCCCCCGCAGCCGATGAGGCCCACCAGGATCCGATCGTTGGCGCCAACGACCTCGGAAGATGCAACCGATTGGGCCCCAGGGGCCGGCTGGAGGCGAGATAGCTGGAGGCGCCAACTCCAGTGAGTCCGAAAGACTGGCGCAAGAAGTTTCGACGGCTCTTGTTTGTCATGGGTGGTTCCTTGGATTCAAGTGGAATCGACTGCCTCAACTCGGGGGCTGATGGCATGGTCACAGTTCTCGTCGAGGATCATTTCGCCGCTATCAACAGTTGCAGCTTTGAGAATACTCAGTTTCGAGATGCCTCGCAAGAAGGACTCCGTTTGGTTGAAGGCAGGTCGGTATCCAGAGCCGGCCCGGTGAATTTATTCAGCGAAACCAAGCAGCGAACAACCTTCGGAAGCAGGTGTTGTTGACTTGGGAGAGACCTTGCTTTAGATTTCAGAAACCAGAGGCGCAGTCTTCTTCGACTGCTGCGGGAGTACCTGTGAAGCCGGAATCCGCCGCATTGTTGATCCACGCCCAGGACCGCCCCGGTGTTTTGTTTCAGTTGACCAAGACCATCGCTGAACACGGGGGTAACATCAGTTCCGTGGACATCGTGGGGCGGCGGTCGGAGGCAGCCGGTGTCTACCTGGAGCTCCGGGATGTCACCGACATGGGGTTGCTCATCGATGACCTCCGAGCGCTTCAGGTCGTGACTTCGGTGGACTCCCTGGATCCTCTGCTCAAAGTCTACGGGAAACGGATCATCATCATCGGCGGAGGGGCCCAGGTTGGACAGGTTGCTCTGGGCGCCATCAGCGAAGCCGATCGGCACAACCTCCGGGGCGAGCGAATCTCCGTTGACACCATTCCACTGGTCGGGGAAGACAATCTGGCCGCAGCCGTTCGGTCGGTGGCATTGCTTCCACGCGCCAAGGTTCTGGTCATGGCGGGGGCTATCATGGGCGGAGACATTGCCCAGGCGGTCCAGGAAATCAAGCAAGACGGCATTACCGTGCTGTCGCTCAATATGGCCGGCACCGTGCCGGAAGCGGCCGATCTGGTGGTGAGCGACCCGGTGCAAGCTGGCGTCATGGCGGTGATGGCTGTTGCGGAGACGGCCAAGTTCGACATCACCTTGCAGCGGTCGAGACGATACTAACGGCACTTACAACCGAATAGAGGGCGCGCGGCTGGAACGGGTCAAGCAGGAAGAAATTCTCGGGTCGCCGCGGGTGAGAAAAGCAGCCCTTTGGTCTCTCCCGCATATCCGTGGCCTCACCGCTCGGCGCCGCGCCAGCAGGCCCGACACTCCATCTTTGTCTCTGAGGAACCACCTATGAAACTGGCTCAAATCTATGATCCTGAAATCGGATATTACTTGGCGAAGGTCGAGAACCAAAGGGTCTATCCGGCGTTCGACAAGGGCAATGGGTTACGTACGCTTTTGGACTATGTTCGGGTAGCGAGCCGGGAGGGGAACAATCTGGTCGGGCTGGTGGCGAAACATTGTTCACCCCAACCCTCGCCTTTAACCTGGTCCGAACTGAACGTGCCACCCAATCCGGCAAAGACCCATCTGGCGATCCCCGTGCACCCGCCCGAGGTGTGGGCCTGTGGCGTGACATACAAGAAGAGTGCCGAGTTCCGGGACGAGGACGCGCAGACGTCCACTGGAATCTATGACTACGTCTATTTCTCAGAACGGCCGGAGCTTTTCTTCAAGGGCACTGAAACCAGATGTACCGGTCCTAATGATTTCATTGGCATACGTAGAGACTCGAAATTCACCGCGGTGGAACCGGAGTTGGGGGTCCTGCTCACCTCCAGCCGGAAAATTCTTGGCTTTATGGTTTCCAATGACGTCTCAGCTTGGGATATCGAACGAGAAAACCCGCTTTACCTTCCCCAGTCCAAGATCTTTTCCGGATGCTGCTCCCTGGGTCCGGTCTTACTGACCGCCGATGACGTCACGGATCCTTATGCGCTGTCGATCCGATGCGAGATCAAGAGGGACAATGAGGTGATCTTCTCTGGTGAGACCCAGGTGAGCAGGATGAAGCGTAAAATCGAGGAGCTGATTGACTGGTTGTTCTACGCCAACCCAGTTCCCGACGGAACGGTACTCCTGACGGGTACAGGAATCATTCAAACTGAGGTGGCAGCCTTGCAAGAAGGAGACACCGTCGAAATTACCATTCCGGAAATCGGCACCCTGAAAAACAAGGCCCGGATGGTGTCGTGACCGCTTTGCCTTTCCAGCGAGAGACAATCGGCCAAGCGGCTTGGGGATCGGTATTCGCTGGAACACATCCAGTAGAAAAAGGGGTGCCCCGCCTTTCCCATTTTTGCTATCCTTGGCTAAGGGATTGGAAAGGCAAAGGATCGCCATGGACTTTCCGGGTGCTCTTTCCGGGTGTTGTTGAGTGGGGGGATTCATTGACGCGGTCTGTAGTACCGCCGAGTAGCAGGGTATTGGTGATTGGTCTGCTTCCTCAAGAGGGCCGGGAAAGGGAGGTAAGAACCCATGGATTTGAAGCTGAAAGAAATTCGCTCAGTGACTTATTCAAGACAAGACTACGCCGGGAAGACATATCCTCAGACGTATTTTCAGGTTGTGATGGAAGCTGGAAGCATCAACGCCGGCGCCGGGAGCGTAGCTGCAGAATTTACAGTTCAACTCCGCCCCACACTGACGAAGAGACACAAAAGCATCGAGAGACTCACGAAGGAGACCCAAAAGGAGATTGAACAGCTCTGCCGCGAGATTGTTGCCCATTCACCAACACATTAATATCCCTCACTGTCTTTTCCTTCTGTGATTCGTCGGGGCTCTGACAGAATTGATCATGAACGGCAAAACTCACCTCAAGCCCTCACCCCAAGCGCTCCATCAAGACACTTACCTCAATCCGCCGGACCCGCTCGCCGGAGCCACCTCGGACGTCCCCGCCCAGGGCTTCATAGCGCAGCTGCTGAGGATGTCTTCTATCTGTCTGGTGTTTCTGGGAATAAGCGTTCCGGGGGCTTTCCAAGAGCAGGGTTTACTTGCAGCCGTGTCTTCGGAGGCTCAAGCTCAACCTCCGACAGGGACCGGAAAACTCCGAATCTACGACGTTCCAGCGCCCCGTGAGGAGATGACGCAAGACCCAGCCGAACAAGAAGCTTTTCTCAAGATTAATCAATCCATCGATCCCACAGAGCGCACCAACCTTATTGAAGCTTTTGTGCAGGAATACCCGGACTCCAACTATCTGGCGCAAGTTCACCACACGGCTACCATGGACTATCAACGGTTGAATAACCCCGAGAAAGTGTTCGAGCACGGCCGGAAAACGCTGGAGTACTCACCGGATAACATACCGGTTCTAGCTCTCATGGCCCTGGCCCATTCTTCGAAAGGAGAACCCGACCGATCCATCGAACTGGCCACACGAGCGCTGGGGCGCCTGCAGAAGATGGTCCGACCTGCTAATATCGACAAGAAAGTATGGGACGCCGACTACCGTCACTATATGGCGCAAAGCCTTGCCGGGCTGGGGCACGCCTATCTGGTCAAGTACGAAATCGAAAGACAGGCATTGAGGGAGGCTGCCGAACAGTCAGCGACGTCTCCAGGGCAAGGCGGCCCGGGAATGGACGAGCCGCGGGGACCGAGCCCCGGAGGAGCTGCGATCAGCCCGTCCAAGCTGGCCTCACTTCACTTGGCAAGGGCTTACGGCTACCTCACCAAATCATTGAAGTCGGAACCAAGATCCCAATTCGTTCACTTCCAGCTCGGTGTCGTTTCGACCCGTCTGAAAAGATTCCCGCAAGCGATGAGCGCCTTTGCCCGAGCTGCCAGTCTCGATGGAAACTATCAACAGATATCTCGTCAAAATCTCGAGTCTCTTTACAAGTCCACTCATCAGAACTCGCTGGAGGGACTGCAAGACCTGCTGACCCGCGCCCAGGAGGAAATCTCTCAAAAAAACGGCGAGCCTGATCCAACGTCCGAAGATCGCTCCCAGGGCCGCGTCGGAGTAATCAGATTCCAAGTCCCCTGAGGGGAGTTTTCCTGTCCATGTCCTTATTCCAAATCATGACTCCGGTTGATGTGCAGGATCTTGTCGAGCGTTCGAACAGGGAACCGGTTTTCCTGTTGAAGCACAGCACCCTGTGTCCCATCAGCGCCGGCGCTTATTCCGCCTATCAGGAGTTCGACCGGCAAGGAGACGGCGACCATCCCTGGACCTGCGCGTTGGTTCGAGTGATTGAAGAAAGAACCCTTTCAGATCAAATCGCAGAGCGCTTTGGTGTTGACCATGCTTCGCCTCAGCTGTTGCTCATTTCTCGCTCCAAGGTCATTTGGCATGATTCCCATTGGAGACTGACATTGGAAAGAATGAACGAAGTGGTTGACCAGTTTCTTCAGCCTGAACGGACGTGACCCAGCCTCCAACCTCACCACCCCGGACCATGCTCAAGAAGATCAAGCCTTCGCTCAAGCGCGCCACGCTGACCGTGGCTTTCGGTTGCACTCTTCTTGCTTGCCGGGAGGCTCCCAAGTACGAATTCGATCTGATCATCGCAAACGGCAACGTCATTGATGGCTCCGGATCTCTGTGGTTTCCGGCTGACGTGGCGATTCGTGGCGACGAGATTCTCCATGTGGGAAAATTGGTCGACCGAGAAAAGAAAAGCGGCCGACTCATCGATGCGCAGGGCTTGTGGGTGACTCCTGGATTTATCGACATTCACAGCCACTCCGACTATTCCTTGGTGGTCGACGGCACGGCCCGCAGCAAGGTTCATCAAGGGATTACCACTGAAATCCTGGGGTCGGGGCGCTCAGCCGGCCCACTCCAGGGCAAGGCCGAGCTGGATCTGAAAGACTACGAGCTGACGGCGGACTGGACCACCTTGGGGCAATACTTTGATCGGTTGCAGAAGGGAGGAATCTCGGTCAACGTGGCCTCATACGTTGGAGCCGGGCAAGTGCGTCGTTGCGTCCTGGGTGATGTCCAGCGAGACCCCAGCGAGATAGAGATGGCTGAAATGAAGCACTTGGTTCAGCAAGCCATGCTTGACGGGGCATTGGGACTCTCCAGTTCGTTGGAACTGCCTCCCGACAGCTATTTGACGACGGATCAACTCACGGAATTGGCCCGGGTGGTGAAATCCTATGGAGGCATCTACTCCACCAATATCCGGAACTCGGGTAAAAGCATCGAGAAAGCACTGAAGGAGGCCATCAAGGTAGGAGAGCAGGCACAAATTCCTGTGGACATTATGGGTCTGAGGATTGCCGACCGGCGCCACTGGGGACAGATGCGGAAGGTGATCGACTGGATCGAGGAAGCCCGGCAGTCGGGTCGGGCGGTTACCGCCAACCAATCCCCTTATACCGCGGCCCAAAATGACCTGGCGGCATTGATTCCCCCCTGGGCGTTGGAGGGGGGTAAGGACGAAATGCTCAAACTTTTGGCCAGTAGCGACCATCGTGCTCGCATACAACGAGAGTTGAAGCGGGAAACGTCCGGTTGGTTCAATCGCTTTTTAGCTGTCGGTGGCTGGGATGGCATTGTTGTGCCGCGACCAAACTCTCAGAAATATCAGTCGCAGGCGGGGAAGAGCCTTGCTACTATGGCGTCCGATCTGGGCCAAAATGCCAGCGATGTCGTCTTTGATCTCTTGCGGGAGGCCAAAGGTTCGGTTCCGGCTGTTTACCATTTGATGAGCGAGGACGACCTGCGTCATGCCATGCAGGCGCCATGGATTTCCATTGGGTCAGGCGGTGCGGCAGTGCGGAGTGAGGGTGTTCTCGGCCAGGGAAAGCCCCAACCCCAAGGATATGGCGCCTTTCCCAGGGTCCTGGGAAAGTACGTTAGAGAGGAGCAGGTTTTGCCTCTCGAGGAGGCCATTCAGAAGATGACTGGAATGAATGCCGCCAAGTTGGGGCTCAAAGACAGAGGTCTTCTCCAAGTGGGCAAGAAGGCTGACGTCACGATCTTCGATGCGGAGCGAATTCGTGACCGCGCGACGTTTCAAGATCCCCATCGTTGTTCGGAGGGAGTTGAGTATGTCATCGTCAATGGAACTTTAGTGATCGATGGAGGACGCCACCTGAACACGAAGCCGGGCAAGGTTCTTTTTGGACCGGGAAGGCCAGCCAAACGAAAATTCTGAATAGTGTTGGGGTGGACTGAATTCGGCGGAAATCACCTCAACCGTCAAGATCGGACATTAGGCAACAGGGATAGATTCAACACGGGTTAGTAGTTATTTATGAAGATCTTCAGATTGATAAACCCAACCTTTACTTGAGCATTAGTTCGGGGTTTCACTTCCACTGGTCTCCCGAAGATGGTCACGCGGCTGGGACAAGAGAGAGTCAAAGAAGGCCAAGCTCCGCAGGTACAACATTTTTGTTTTCTGAACTCCAAATCTGATAATGAATGGAGCAACTTCAGTGAACCAAAGAGGCGGATGGACTCAGCCTCTGCTTGAAAACGGTCCGGGGGGATTCAAATCAATGAGGACAGCAAAACAGGTCCTGATGGCTTTGCTGGTTTTCTCCGTATGGGGCAGTGGATCGGCGGCGATCTCGGCCAATGCCGCCGACTGGCCTTTGTGGCGCGGTCCCCATGCGGATGGCGTTTCGCCGGAGGTGGGTCTGCCCTCGACTTGGTCGCCGGACGGAGAAAACCTGAGATGGAAGGCGCCCATAGGTGGTCGCTCGACCCCGATTGTGGTCGATGGACGGGTCTGCCTCATCACTTTGGCTGAACCGGCCAAGCCAGCCCGTTGGCAGGAACGAATTGCCTGCTTCGATGCCGAGACCGGGGACTTGCGATGGGATTTTCGCTATAAGGTATTTCTGACGGATATTCCTCACCATCGAGTCGGATGGGCCAGTCTGACGGCTGATCCGACAACGGGTTACATTTACTCCAATGGCATCGAAGGCATGGTTCATTGTCTCGATCCTGAGGGTAGGGTCGTTTGGGCCCGATCGTTCGCAGAAGAAGTTGGCAGAATTTCCGGTTATGGAGGACGAACCGTAACGCCAACCTTGGGTGGGAACCTTTTGTTAGTGAATTTCTTGAGCGCCGGCTGGGGATCGACGGCCATCCCACGCGACCGGTTTTATGCCTTGGACAAGCGTACCGGTGCGACCGTTTGGGTTGCGACTCCCGGTAAAGCGCCCAAGGATACGACCTACACGGTTCCGGTGGTCCGCCGCATCAACGGTCAACGCCTCCTGATCGGCGGAAATGGGGACGGCTCGATCTATGCTCTCAGCTTGGCAACCGGAGAAAAGGTCTGGGGGTTCCCCTTCAGCAAACGGGGTATCAATTCATCCGTCGTGGTTCAGGACAGCCGGGTTTATGCCTCGCACAGTGAGGAGAACGTGGATGCCAGCACCGCCATGGGACGTCTGGTGTGCCTGGATGCCGGCCAGATCACCAATGGCAAACCAAAGGTGATCTGGCAGGTCGACGGCTTTACGGCAGGATATGCCTCACCCGCTTTGTCGGGCAATTATCTCTATCACGTAGACAATTCGGCCAATCTCGTGGCCTTTCGCGCGGACACCGGGGAACAACTTTGGAAGCACAATCTGGGCGTCATGCAGCGAGCCTCACCTGTTGTGGCTGATGGAAAGCTGCTGGTTTCGGACGTCGACGGGCAGTTCCATATTTTGAAACTGCGAGGCGACCAGCCACCTGAGACGCTGGATGTGGAACGATTTTTCAATCCTGATGGTTCAGCCGTTTCCATCAATGGATCCCCAGCCGTGGCCAACGGTCGAATCTATCTGCTGACTCGCAATAGGCTCTACTGCATTGGTGCGGAAGGCTGGAGAAAAAGAGACTTTCCCGGGCCGGCTTCACCGGAGGCCGAAGCAGACTCCTTCAAGGCTCCGGCCCATCGAATCATCGTGGAACCCGGCGAGGTCGTTCTCGCCCCTGGGGTCTCAAAAGCCTTTGTGGCTCGCGCTGTGGATACGCAAGGTCGGATGGGTCCTGCCCAGGCAGAGTGGCGCCTCGATGGTATTCACGGAAAGATCTCTGCCGGCGGGCGCCTCACCCTGAGCGATGGAAACATTCCGCAAGGAGGTTTGTTGATCGCCCGGGTCGGCGACCTTGAGGGAACCGCTCGCGTCAGTTCCCGCCCCACGATTCCTTTTCAGGAAGACTTCGAGCGTTTGGGGGAGGGAGCGGTACCCGCTGGGTGGAATGCAGCCAAAGGACGCTTTGTCGTAACCTCTCTTGCCGGGAATAGGGTGCTGAAGAAGCTCTCCAAGAACCCTCGGTCGTGGCGAACGATGGTTTTTCTGGGAGACTGGAAGGCATCGGGTTACGAAGTCCAAGCGGAAATGATGGGGACTGAACAGCGGCGCCGCCTGCCCGACATGGGGCTCATCGCCCAGCGCTATATTCTGGCTTTGATGGGCAATCGTCAGAAATTGCAGATTCGGAGCTGGCTCTCGGAACTGGGTCACTTCTCCAAGACCATCAGTTACCGGGTGGACCCCGATGTGTGGTACCTGATGAAGCTACGGGTCGAAAGCCTTTCGGGCGGAACTCAAGGAAAAATCAGAGGCAAAGTTTGGAAGCGAGGGGAGCCTGAGCCTGCAGGCTGGACCATCGAGGTCTTGGATCCTATCGTGCACCGCCAAGGCAGTCCGGGGATCTATGGGTATTCCTCGGCTGAAATCTACTATGATAACGTTTCTGTCGCGCCAGCCGGCGACTAGGCGCCGACTGTGTGGGCAGACGGGTTGAGAGGGAAACATGTCATTGCCAAAGTTGACGAATATAGCCGTGCTGGCCTCTTTACTGACCGGTGGACTGCACTTTACGGGTCTGGCCAAGGACTGGCCCATGTGGGGTGGAAGGCCCGATCGGAATATGGTCTCCGACGCTGAAGGAATTCCGGCCAACTGGGACCTGAAGTCTGGAAAAAATATCAAGTGGGTCGCTGAAATCGGGTCTCAGTCCTATGGAAATCCGACCATATCGGGGGGCAAGGTTTTCGTGGGCACCAACAATCAGAGGTTGCGCAACGCCAAACAGGGCGGAGACCGTGGCGTCATCATATGTTTTCGTGAGAAAGACGGAGAATTTCTCTGGCAGATGACCCACGGGAAGCTGGCTGCCGGCAGAGTCAACGACTGGCCCGAACAAGGCATCTGCTCCTCCCCGGCGGTCGCGGGAGAGCGACTGTACTATGTTTCCAACCGGGCAGAAGTGGTGGCCTTGGACACCGAAGGATTTCGCGACGGCGAGAACGATGGAGCCGTCAAAGATGAAGAGCACACGTCTCTGATCGATGGAGACGTGATCTGGACCTTCGACATGATTGAAGAGTTGGGTGTTTTTCCCCACAACCTGGCCACCAGTTCGCCACTGCTGGTGGATGACCTTATCTTCGTCAACACCTCGAACGGCACCGATGAGAGTCACATCAATATCCCGGTGCCACGAGCCCCCAGTTTTCTGGCCCTGAACCGGCACAGCGGCAAGCTCGTTTGGGAGAACGGGGCACCGGGAGATTCGGTGCTCCACGGTCAGTGGTCGTCTCCTGCATACGGCGATATTGATGGGCGGCCCCAAGTCATCTTTGCCGGGGGTGACGGTTGGCTTTACTCCTTTGAAGCCAGAACCGGGAAAGAACTCTGGAAGTTCGACTGCAACCCCAAAGGGTCTGAGTGGAAGAACGGACGAGGAGACCGCAACAACCTGATCGGCACCCCCGTCATCTACGGTGACCGGATCTTTATCGCGGTGGGCCAGGATCCTGAACATGGCGAAGGGGTGGGGCACCTGTGGGCCATCGACGCCACTCAGTCGGGGGACATCACCGATACGGGCGCTGTCTGGCATCATGACTTTCGTCGTAGCGTTTCAACCGTGGCCATCCGTGACGACATACTTTTTGCCGCCAATTTCAGTGGTTTCTTTCACGCCCTGGATCTGAAAACCGGTCGATTGCTCTGGGAACACGACATGTTGGCAGCCGTTTGGGGATCGCCTTTCGTGGTAGACGGCAAGGTCATGCTGGGAGACGAAGATGGCGACCTCACCATTCTGGAAGCCAGCCGCCAGAAAAAACTCATCGGCGAATTCAATTTCGGCAACACCGTCTACAGTACTCCGGTGGTCGCCAACGGCACCCTCTACATCATGACCCGTTCCCATGTCTATGCCATTGAACAGCCCTGAACGCATTTGATCCCTGGCGAAGCCTCGCAGCAACCTTCAAATAGCTCTGCATCTGCCTTGCGGGCTTTCAGAGAACATGCCAGCCATGCCGTCATGTCGGGCGAGACCCTGCCCTCAGTCGGATAACTGACTGCTCGGGCATCGGCGGCATCGAACCACGGTCGATTGCGCCCACCTCGTCGAGGCCACCGAAAGCGTCAGGAGTCTCATTGCGGAAGCGATGATGAGCAACTCTCTTCATCCTTGAGAGGATCTCATAATTCGTAGGACCAATTGGGATTTTTGGAACTGATGATGATGATTCGGGACCAAGGTTTTGAAACAGAAACTTCTTTCTTGAGAATGGCCAATTCGGATTCGCTGAGCCCAAACTTTGGTACAGGGCTGATATGGTCGACCAGCAACAGCCACCAGTCACCATAATCGTCGGCCCGATTTGCAATCTTCCGGGATTTTTCTTCAATGCAGGCTGGGATGTTCCTCATCAGTTCGGACGACACCAAAGGGCATTTCTTATCCAAACATTCTGCAGCACAAACTGGGCGGATCCAAGAGATCCAGAATAAAGCTCAAAGCGTATTCCGCACTCCAGGCACAAGGACAGACTACACGGCCACTTGATCGGTTCCAGGCCCTCCCGGATTTGCTTTCTGACAACTTTCTTCTTCGGGAGGGGTTTTGAGAAATCATACTCGCAGTCGACGTACCACCCTTGCCCCGCACTGGATGAGCCAAATTCCGCCAGCACTTCTTCAACAGCTTTGCGCAGGGGTTCCTGAGATTCTTCTGTGCCTTTGGTCCGCCATATTGACCTTGGCCGTTAGATTCAGACGTCTCACTTCAATGGTGTATCTGCCGTCAACCACGTAGTCTGGTGGGTCGTCACATGGCCGACAGATACCAATGTATCCTTTCCGCTCAAGCTATTCTCTGGCTAAGTATTCGTCGGTCTTTGGTTCATTTGACATTGAGTCGTCATCCCTTATGCGGTTGCGGCAGTCACAAAGTATGGTCGCGATTCGACGGGCAATATCGACGAACTATTGGACTGCCTCCGGTGGCAGCACCCACCCGAAGACGTCGCGTTCGCTGTAGGAGAGCCACTTTTCGAGCATCTGATAGCCGCCGAGTTTGTAGGTCCAGACTGCAGCGGGGACGCCGCGCCAGTAGGCTCAGGTGTACAGGTACATGTCGAAGGTGCATCACTCAGCGTTGCGCCCTCATTGATTTCAAATACGTTTGTATCCCCACGCTCCACCACTCCTATCAAGCTGCGCTATTTGTAGTCTGTAGACTTATAGGAAGCATCATCAGAGATTTACTCCGTAGATGGAAAGCAAGCGCCTGAGGAAACCAAGCCAAGAATTGACGCAAATACTTGCGGATAATATCCGTGACTACAGGAAAGCGAGGCGTATCTCACAAGAAGACCTTGCGGACAGGTGTGATCTGCATCGCACTTATGTGGGTTCGGTAGAGAGGGGGGAGCGGAATGTCATACTCAGCACCTTAGAGACCTTTGCGCTGTTCTTGGTGTGGGTGTCCCGAGATTCTTAACCAAGGGAGCGTTGAAGGATGGCAACGAACAGTGACCACCTGGAGCGGTACGTCAAAGCGATCCGGCGGAGTGGTCTGTCAATCTATGATCCTATTGAGATTGGTCACCCGCAGCTTTGGATTCCAACGCCGGATTTAGAAGAACTTCTCAACGGGGCACTGAAGGACGTTTCACTCTCCGGACTGCCACTGCGGACCCGCTCAAAGGTGGTGAAAGAACACGCCTGCCGGGCACTCGGCTACCCGGCGCCACCACGCTTCAAAAGAACCCAGCCACGCTTTCCGGGACAGCTTCTCGACACCTACGTCCAGAAATCCAACAATCTACAAGTCTGGAACGAGGAGCTTGCCTCCACACGCCGGTATGCAATGGTTCGAGTTGGACAGGGAGACGTAATCACGAGAGTGAAAGTGGTCGCGGGCGACACGCTGGCGCGACTGGATACGACGGGTACGCTGACCCAGAAGTACCAGGCGCGGCTCGTCCCCGGCGCAAAAAATACGGAACTTGTCGTCGCCGAGGATACAGAGCTTTTGCGACCTATCGTCCAATCTGGCGTCGTCCTGGAGTCTGTTGCGAGCCCGGTTAATCACCCTCAAGCGGGGCCACTCCTGCCGATCAGCGAGATTTTCGAGCGGCTGTAACCACTGGTCGGAGAGGGCTTCACAGATGTTGGTTATGATCAGGAACGGAACCGAGGCGCGGCTTTGCATCGGCCGGTGTGCCAGTATCTAGGCTACACCAGCTACCAGGATGACGGGGCTTTTCCCGACGTGCTTCATCAGCTTCTCGAAGTGAAGCTGCAAACCTCACCGACAATTGACATCGGGTTGGTACGCCCTGATAGCAAAGAAGCTCTCGACATCCCAAAAATCGAGGGCCGCCAGATTCGCCATTGCGATGTGCGCTATGCGCTGTTCTACGCACATACTGACGGGAAGTACGTTACGCTGACGCACCTGTTCCTATCCACTGGCGAGAAGTTTTTCACCCGCTTCCCCCAGTTTCAGGGGAAGGTACTGAACAGAAAACTCCAGATTCCTCTACCGACTGACTTTTTCGAGGCTTAGGCCGAACGCTTCCCAGACCATGACGTCCAGCTCCTTCTGGAGGCGATGGGCTTCAGGAGATGGAATAGCTGTGTATATCTGCTTGGCCTTCGCAACGATGGTACTGCCGAGTTTGCTGCGCGGGTTGAGGAGGGGAAATTGCTCAACATACTGGGTGATGAAGCGGCGACGCCCCGCATACAACTTGTTGTGGAAACGGTGATCGTAGAAGCGCTCGATGAAAGTGGAATTGCCGACGGCGGCTGCCAACCAGAGCAGGTCTGTAGGCGCGGAGTCCTGGCAGGTGAGCCAGTAGCAGTCGCCGTTGACGACAGTACCTTCCTGGTCGATCCAGAATGTAGGTTCCTCGGCAATGTCGCGAAACACCAGCTTGGGGGAATCCCAGGCGTCAGGGTCCTGGGGCACCCAGATTTCATACCATTCTCGGCCCGCGTCGACGAGGTATTGGCGGCCTTCAAGGGTGGAGCGGTGTGTCTCAAGATAGGCTTGGCTACGGGGATATTTTGCTAGAGTCACGGCTTGGCGACGGCCCTGCACCACCTCGTGCGGGTAGAGGATGCTGTTTCGCCGGTCGGAATTGCGGGGCTTGAAACGGCGTGCGACGTGGTGGGTAGTGAGGGGTCTGAGCAGCTCGGGCCGCTCAGCCTCGGCCATGTCCTGCCAGTCGTTACGGATGAACACCTTGTCAGCGCAGGTCTTGACGCCAACACGAATTTTTCCGATGTCCCGGAAGGCGCCCCAAGCACGAACCTCGACTGTAGCCAGCCAGGTGTCAATGGCATGTGTTGTCATGCGCCAAACGCCGTCAGCGGTGCCGCTCGTGTCCAATCTGCCGTGCTGCACCTGGAAATGCCGCCCGTCGTCGAGTTCAATGACGCCTTCTCCGTTCAGAGCACTCATCGGGTCAGGCGCCCGTTCGTACGCCGGTGCAGATGTTGTGTAGATTGACGTGAATCCGGTGATTTCTCTTTTGTGGTCATTCTGGCCTTCGGCAACAAACACGGCAGGCAGGACGGCAGCATCAAAGAGCTTGGTATCCCCCAAATCCCAGATATGACGAATAGTGAAACGCTGCAGAAGGGCCTGCCGGACGGAAGCGCCGGACTTCGTAGTCATGAAGCGGTTGGAAACAATGAGCCCAACAATGCCCGCGGGTTTGAGCACCTGAGATATACCGAGGATAAAGGCGTAATAGAGATCCACACGACCGGATAACCCGAATTGTCCAGACAACAACCGCGCTTGTGCAGCGCCCATGATCTGGGTACGAACATAGGGAGGATTGGCAATAATCAGATCGTAAGCCTCCGGGACTGTGCGGCAAAACAGACTTCCATAGCCGCTGTCTCCGAAGTGCTCAAGCACAAAATCAAGAAAATTTTCCTGCTTGAAGTACAGCGATATATTGGGAAACTGACGCTGGATTCTTAGGCTGGCGGTGTTGAGAGCATTGGAGTCGGTTTCGAAACCGCAGGCTTCGATAATCAGGTTCGGACGATCGGCCAAGTGTTCAAGCAGGCTGACAAGCAACTCCCCATGACCAATAGCAGGATCAAGGATACGAAGAGGACGGTCGGTGGGAAGCTTGCCAACAGCTTGGACCATCTTCTGCGCGATGAAATCGGCGATGATTTTAGGCGTATAGGTGGCTCCGCCGGCTTTTTCTTCGGTGACGATATGATAACGTTTTGTCAAGCGCAGCTGGTCGAGTGTTACCATAACAGACTTACCCTCGCGACATCAGACACAACAGCCACATGCCTAGTTACAGTCATCTATCATCTATTGAAGGTACGGCTGTCAATACCCACAGTGCGGTCCTGATGCGACAGGGTCTGGCGAAGTTCGTAGGTCTTTTGCAGGTTCAACCAGACCTGCGACGGCGTCCCGAAATAGCGTACCCGCCCGAGACCTATTGTGGCGCCCTGCCGGCCTTAATTGGCTTTCCATTTAATGTTACAACCCACACTGGCCGTTTGGTTGCTTGAAACCGGCTCCCCCGAAAGTACGGCATCTATGGCGCTTCTGAGATCCTGACCCGTTACGGGTTTGTCGTTTCCAGGGCGGCTGTCATCCAGTTGGCCTCGATAGACGAGCTTTCGTCCTTGATTGAAGAGGAAAAAATCAGGGGTGCATGCTGCCCGATAGGCGCGGGCCACTTGCTGAGTTTCGTCATAACAGTAGGGGAAGCTGAAGCCCAGCTCCGCAGCCATATCCTTCAAGTTGGAGGGTGAGTCTTCGGGGTGGGTATCGGCGTCATTCGAGCTGATGGCCAGGATCCCAACGCTTTGGGTCTGATAGTCACGGCCCAAACGCGCCAGTTCCTCCTGAACATGGATCACGAAGGGGCAATGGCGGCAAATAAACATGACGAGCAGCGCTTTCTTATCGGCGAAGCTGTCGAGTGCGACAGTATTTCCCGAAACAACGTCGGGCAGGAGAAAATTGGGTGCGAGTGTCTCTAGTGGCAGCATGGTTGAAGGCGTCAAGACCATTTCAATGGCTCCTTTAGTTCCGTGGTGGGCAAACGACGTATCAAGGGGATCGATTCTACCAGACGACGAATTTAATTAGGTTCTTCCGCTGGCCTCCCTTTCTGACTATCTTGTTACTAAGAATAGCGCGTCGAGCACAGGTGACACAAGAATTGATGTTGTAACTCGACGATCAGGCCCTTAGAGATAACTCGACGGAGTTGAGACTCCGCACAAGCGCTTGAAAAACAGGGCGCAGCCCATTAGATCGCTTGGTCGTTCCCAACGCCAGAGGAGAGGGTACTTGACCTATGGGTATTTGTCTTGTCACCGGGGACGCCGGCTTCATCGGCTCGAACTTGGTGGAAACACCGGTCCAGCAGCAGGTTAAAGTTCGGGTGATTGACAACTTCTCCACGGGAAAATCCAGGAATTTGATGAGAACCTATCTCAAAATCATATTCCATAGCACTCAGTAGCACTCAGTTCATGAGGAGAATGTCGGAAACGCCGAAAAACCAAATAGTTATGTCTGTAGCCCCACAGGTTCACCGTCCAGGATTCCCATTTTGAGACAGGGTCGAATTTCAAGGATCAAATTGACGTCATCGAAGGAGGCATCTGTGACTTGGCGATGATGATGGACTCCGTGGAAGGGGTAGACACCGTTTTCCATCAGGCCGAGAGGGGGGGGGGTGCAGCGCTCAATTGATTGGCGCCGGGAAACTCAGGCGATCAAGTAGCGTTCAGCAGCCCCGTCGGGTTCAGTAATGAAACCCTCGGATAGACACCTCATAGCTCTCCGACAACTCGGTGTAGCTGTTGAGCAAAACCATTCCAGTCAACCTCAAAACTTGTCCGATCTCCGGCTCATAACACCGGTCAACACCCGCAGCGACTTTCCGCCGGCGACACCCCTGATTCATGACATACCCGGCCGATAACGCTAAAGTCGCAACACGCTAAAATGGCGCAACTTGACCCTCGTGGGTGTCAGTGCTAGCATCGCAGTCCATGCCAGAGTTCCCAGACATTGTCGTCTATATCGAGTGTCTTGAGGCCAGGATTCTTCACCAGCGGCTGGAGCGGATAGGCATAGCCAGCCCCTTTCTGCTCCGATCCGTGTCTCCCCGGCCTGAAGAAGCGGAAGGTCGCCAGGTCACCGGCTTATCCCGTATCGGCAAAAGGGTGGTTTTGGAGTTAGAGGGGGAGATTTTCCTGGTCTTCCACTTGATGGTGGCGGGGCGCTTCCACTGGAAAAAAAGAAGCGTACGCCCATGGCGTAAAGGCGAGCTAGCGGCGTTTGACTTCTCCACGGGGTCGCTGCGACTTACCGAATCAGGATCGAAGAGGCAAGCCTCTCTGTATCTGGTGAGAGGAGAGGCAGCCTTGCGCACTCATGATCCCGGAGGCATCGACATCTTCCGAGCCGATTTTGGCGCCTTCCGTCAAAGCTTAACCCGGCAGAATCACACGTTGAAACGCGCACTCACGGACCCTCGTATCTTTAGTGGGATCGGGAATGCCTATTCGGACGAGATCCTCCATCGAGCTGAACTCTCCCCGATAACCCTTAGCCAAAAACTAACCGAAGTGGAAATCCGACGTCTCTACAGTGCGACGCGAGACACCCTGCAGTATTGGGTTGACAAGCTCCGACGCGAACTGGAAGGAAGATTTCCCGAAAAGGTAACGGCCTTTCGAGAAGGAATGGCCGTCCATGGCCGATTTCGCGAGCCCTGTCCTCGATGTGGCTCCCCCGTGCAGAGAATCGTATACGTACGGAACGAAGTCAATTACTGCAGTCCATGTCAGACGCGCGGAAAGCTGTTGGCCGATCGGTCTCTGTCTCGACTTCTGAAGAGGGACTGGCCTCGGACTCTCAACGAGCAAGAATCCCGCAAAACCTCGCTTCTCGCCGAGGTAGCGCGCAGAGCCTGCTAAATCTTGTTCTATGAAAGTCATCAGTCTTAGGAAAAATGGCAGTCCTAATGGCTTGTTGGGGAAGAGGCCAGACCCGTTGAGTTCTGACCAGATCCCGGGTCTGGTCCTGCTGTTGGCAGTTCTTACGGCCGTGCTCACCTTCTTCTGCTCGGAATATACGATTCTCTCGATTCCTGAGTATGTGAAGGGGGATATTGCTTCTTCCGACATCGTGGTTCCCTCGGACGCCCCGATGCAGGACGACGAAGCAACAAAACTGCGTCAAGACGAAGCCAGGAAAGTTGTTCTCCCGGTATATCGCTATGAAGGAAACAAGGCGGACGTCCTTATCGATCAGATTTCCAAAGTGTTCCCCCGCCTGAGAACCGAATTGAATTCCCAAAGCATGACGAAATCCGGAAGTCCGGCGCCAGGGCTGAATCAACTGCCACGGAAAGTCCGGACGACTATCAAGCAGCACTTGGGTCAATTCGTGTCGGAGGCGTCCCTGGATAGAACTGCCCAGTTCCTGGTACGTAAAGGATTCAGCAAGGAATTGGAACAGGTGCTCGTCCAAGTTCTACGGCGGGTTAATGCCTTGTTCGTCATTGAGCGTGAACGAGACTTGATTCGTGAGAAGGGAAGCATCCAGATTCTAGTGTCCCCTTCGGGAGAGGCCAGAACAGTTCAGGTGAATCAAGTCATGACTCTGGAACAGATGCAGCAAGAGGTCGACTCCTGGCTGCGGGAAATGCTGCAAGACAACAATTTGCCGCGGCAGCCAGTCTCGAGTCTGGTGAAAGAGCTTCTGGAGCCCAACCTATCGTTTGACTTGCAGGTAACAGAGGCCAGGGAGAGGGAGGCGGTGGCGAATGTTGACCCGGTCTTTGTCGTCCTAAAGAAAGGAAAGGTGGTTGTTCGCCAAGGGGATGAAATCAGTCCGGGTCAGCTCAGGCAGATTGACGCAATCCGCAGTCTTCCCCAAAATCCCTCGTCGCTGGCACAGATCGTCGGCTTGGCTGCCTTGATTGGATCTCTTTTGTTGTTGTTCGGTTATTTTCTTGGAAGCCTCTGGCCAACACACTGGAATTTTATGAAACTGGCAGTGCTGGCCAGTACGATTCTGGTGATCCAGACGATATTTCTCAAGGTATTTGGCTTCATCGGCGAAGCACTCAGCGAAGCACTCAGCCAAAACTTTGCGGGTTTCCCTGACAACGACGAGGCCTATTTCTTTTTTGCCTTGCCTTTCGCGCTCGGGGCCATGTTGGTGACAATGCTGGTGGATGACCGCGCTGCGTTGATTTTTTCTGTGTTCTCGAGCATCTTGGCCGCGTTGAACCTGGGGACCGATATTTACGGGTTTTTCTACGCGCTGATGTCGAGTCTGATTGGAACTCTGACCGTTCGAAGGGCTGTGCAAAGAGTTGGTTTTGTGGGAGCCGGGTTCAAGCTCGGACTGGCGGCCATCGGTCTTTTCGTGATCCTGCAGAATGCCAAACTAGCTCCGTTCGACTTAAGTGCCGGGCTTTTAGGCGCGACCCTGGCGCTTTTTTCCGGGCCAATCAACACGGGTTTGTTGGTTTTTCTGCTGCCTTTGTTTGAAAGGCTGTTCATGGTCACCACCATCATGAGGTTGCTGGAACTTGGTAACATTAACTTACCCTTGATCCGAGAGTTGATCTTGAGGGCCCCTGGAACCTATAACCACAGCGTCGCGCTCGGGACGCTTTCGGAGGGAGCGGCCAAAGCGATCGGACTGAATGCAGTATTTGCGCGCGTAGCCTGTCTCTATCACGACATTGGAAAATCGATTCATCCCGAGTATTTTGTCGAGAATCAGCAGGGTCAGAACATCCATGATCAAATCAGTCCCGAGAAAAGCGCACAGGTTGTGGTTGGGCACGTGACTGCCGGCATTCGAATGGCGCGGGATGCAAACCTGCCCTCGACCATGGTCGACATCATTCCACAACACCACGGCACCAAGCTGCTGACCTATTTCTATGAAAAGGCTAAGACCAGCTCCGTCACACCCGGTCAAATCGATGAAGCCCAATACCGCTATCCCGGGCCCAAGCCACAAAGCAAACTGGCAGCAATTATCATGCTGGCAGACGCCGTGGAGGCCTCAGCCAGAACCCTGAATGAGCACTCCCAAGAAAAGTTATTGGAGTTGATTCAGAAGATTGTGGCGACCACTACGGAGGACGGACAGCTTTCGGAGTGCGACATCACCTTGGCTGAGATCGACCGCATTGCCTTTAGCTTTCTCGAAACCCTCTCCAGTATTTATCACGCCCGGATTACCTACCCTGGCTTCGAGTTCAATCGCACGCAGGCGTCTGCACCGGAGGCAATGTCGCGGCGATAGTGTCGACAACTCCAGACAAAGTTCCCGGAATATCGATCGATGCAGCAATCCCGGAAAGCGAACGAGATCGCAAGTCATCTTCCAACCATGGTTTCATTGCCAGCGGGAGAGTTTCTCATGGGGTGTGACCGAGGACGGGCAGACGAGCGACCGGTACATGTCGTCTGCGTCGATGCCGTTGCTATGGGCATCTACACCGTGACCAACGAGCAGTACCAGTTCTTCGTTGATCGAACCGATCGCCCAATGCCTGACTCATTCGGTGAGCCTCAATTCAGTCATCCACGACAACCGGTGGTAGCCGTTAGCTGGGAAGAGGCAAGCGCCTATTGCAAGTGGCTGAGTGATTGGACCCAGGAGACTTATCGCTTGCCAACCGAGGCTGAATGGGAATGGGCTATCCGTCAAAAAAAAGAGGGCCGACTCTACTCCTGGGGAGATGAAGACCCATCCGAGTTCGATCTGTATCGAGTGGGTTGGCGCGACAAGCGTCCCCAAGTGGTCGGACTTCAACCGCCTAACGAGTTTGGCCTCTATAATTTAGGAGACAATGTCCACGAGTGGTGCTTAGACTGGTACGCAGCCGATTACTATCAGAGATCGCCGACGCGTAATCCCATCAACCAGACGGCGACTCGTCGACGCGCGTCTCGTGGTGGAGCTTGGCGCCATCAAATTAAGGTGAGTCGCTGCGCCGCCAGAAGCAGTCTCGATCCTTCCTACCAGTATACAGACTATGGCTTTCGAGTCGTTAAGGTCCCCAACTGACCAGCGGCCTCCCGAGAAAGATGCGGGTTCTTGCGAGTAGCCTATTTCCTGATGAGGGTCTGCTAACCCTGGGGCGGGAGATGGCGGGGAAGATTCCTCTTCAACACAAAGCAGGGGCAATTCCACAAGTAGCGGCCGAAATTACCCTGCAAGAGGCGCCCATCGAACCCATCGTCCGGAATTTGCGCAACCGATTCAGTCCATTCGAGAAGCGTGTGGTTTGATGAGTATCTTGGCCTGCGGCAACGATGCAAGCGCCTGAATGACTTGAGGATCTCCTCCGAGTTCCACCTTCATGCTCTCTTGTGGTTGTAGGGAAATGAGCAACAGGCGGCTGCGGAGGCTACGCTGAATGTACGAAAGGTTGTCGTGGAATTCTTGGTCGGAGTGAACGGTGTTGCGCGCTCTCAAATAACGGCGAAATTCCTTCAGCACTAACGGGCTGATGATCGCCGTGTTCGCAAGTACCGGATATCTTGCCTTGATTTCACGGGCAAAAGCAAAAAAGAGGTGGCGCGACAGGAGGCGAGCCTGAAACGGTGTCAATGCCGGGGACTCTATCCAAACGTCCGGTAAGATGCCGCCTTCACCAGGCACAGGCAGGCGTCGATCCAACTCATGTGGCGCCACGGAGAGGTCGGCGGCGCCTCTCGTGTCGAAGAACCGCAAGTACTCGGCAAGAGAGCGATTCTTGTAGTCGCGTTGGATCATTCGGCCTTTGGGTGTGAACCATTTTGCAGTGGTCAGGGAAAGACCAGCACCTCCACTCAGGGGAAAAACCGTTTGGACGAGACCCTTCCCAAAACTGTTTTCTCCGACCACCAAGCCCCGCCGGCCATCTTGAATCGCTCCAGCCACGATTTCAGCTGCGCTAGCCGTTCGCTCATTAATCAACACCACAAGTGGGAACGGTTTTCGGTCAAATCCACGACTCGCATGATATCTTGCGTTTGTGTTGGGGAGGCGTCCCTTGGTAATGAGTATGGCCTGGTTCACATCGAGAAAGCGATCCGCAATAGCAATGGCGCTGTGTAAGTTGCCCCCCAAGTTGTCCCGCAAATCCAGAACAAGCCCCTCCATGTCACGGGCAAATGGCTCCAGAGCCCGGTCCACTTCGTCCTCGGTGGTGGCTGTAAAAGCCACCAGTTGGAGGTAAATCACCTTGGGAAGGATGGCATAACAGATTGGAACGCTGGGTTCGGGAATCTCCTCCCGGCTTATCTTGACCTGTAGCGGGCGGTTGACGCCCAGTCTTTCAATCGAAACCTCGACTGCGGTCCCGCGAGGTCCTCGCAGCAGTGCGACTACCTCCGTGCCGGGACGTTCCATGGTCGAGACTCCGTCAACGGAAGTGATGACATCTCCGGGCCGAATACCCGCCTCTGCGGCCGGCGCCCCAGGTGTCGTCGAGAGCACCATTAGCTGGCCATCAACTGGCGCTACCCGAGCACCAATTCCAGAATAGTTACCGCCTTGGTAGGCTTGGAGTTCACGAAAGGTTTTCGGGTCGTAAAAATTGGAGTGCGGATTCAATTGGCGCAGCATGCGCTGAATAGATCGGGTGACAGCTCTATCCACGTCGATCGGCTCCGCATAGTTCGTTTCCAACAGACTTAAGACTGCTGTATATGCTTTCAGATTGTGATAGAAATGATCCGAGTGTGAGAGGTTCGGTTCGTGCTGATCAGCGGGGAGGACGCCACTCAAGAGATGGATCGGCTCATTTCCGATCAGCAGATGGCAGAAGGCTACCGCTAGAACCCTCGTTTTGCTCAAAGCGTGCAAAGTCACTCTAAAAACCGGCGGAGTCTTGACAAAATATAATGTGGCGATTCTAAAAGCTGTTGCCGGATTCTGATCTGGTCGGCTCAGTAAGAGCTTCGGAGTTTCACACTTGATCCAGTCAAGTGTCGTACCTCTCAGAGCGCGGCTATTCTATATCTCGGGCATCACAGGGTTGCGGCGACAGTCGTCAGAGTCCCTCGTTCCAAAATTGTTGGCAATCAAAACAAGTGATGGAAGAGTTCACAGAACACTACGACCTGTCAAAGCCTGAAACAAGCGGAGTTGCCCCCTTCAGACTGGAAAATGGATCAACGGCGCGGCAGTCGAAGCGAGCCTGTTCAAGATTGCGGCCCCCGCCACTTCAGGCGGGAGTACTGCATTAATTTGGCAACGCCAAGTGCGATAAGCAGTGTTGGCCAGTAACGGAGTACGATGCAGTAGAGGTCGAAGTCAGGCACCAAGTTGTTGAGCAATAAGATGACGCCCAAGCCGACAAGCAGCAGCCCCGTATATAAGGAAGTTGATTTCGGTCGATTCACCGTCATCCCCATTGGTAACGTAGTCCATAATGTATTAAATGTATTATAGGTCTTATAGGTCAACTGCAAGGATGCTGTAGCTCACCGGCGTGAAGAATCGCACTGACAGTGAGATGCTCCGGACGCACTGATTTCAACAATGGCGCCTCTTGCCGTTTCCTGGTCGTTCCAGATCAGCCGCTAACCCGTGCGAAACTCTGTTATAATTCGGGCAAATGTCGTTATGTTCTCGCGGATCTGTTTCGCAATATACCGTGCGGGAGAAATGAGAGGCAAGGTCTTGCTTACGTGGCAGCTCGACCCGGGTGCCCCGAGGGGCGGCGCCTCCCAGCCAACTGCAAAAAAAGAGTTTCTGGTCTCAAGGTCTATGCTGGAATTTTGTTTACGGGGATGTGATTCATGAGACATGGTTTCTGGGTGTTGTTACTGGCTGGTTTGGCAGCAAGCACCCCTTCGGCTCAGGCTGTCGTGTTCACTCTGGAGATTGACGATGTCATTCACCCTGTCATTGCGGAGTACGTGACCCAAGGTCTGGCTCAAGCGGAAGAGGAAGGCGCCACTGCCGTAATTATCCAACTGAGCACTCCGGGTGGTTTCGATGCCTCCATGCGAGAAATCATAGAGAAGGTGTTGCGGTCAAAAACTCCAGTCTTCATCTATGTCGGGCCTAGCGGCGCCAGAGCTGCCTCTGCAGGATTCTTTATCTTGTTGTCGGGAGACTTAGCCGTCATGGCTCCCGGGACGAACACCGGCGCCGCTCATCCTGTCCCGCTTGGGGGCGGCAAGCTGGATGAAGTCATGCAGAAAAAAATAGAAAACGATGCTGCAGCATATATCCGTAGTTTTGTTGCCCAGCGTGGACGAAATACCGAACTGGCCGAGAAAGGTGTTTTGGAGAGTTTGTCCTTCACTGAAGAAGAAGCGCTGGCAGGCAATCTCATTGATGGTCTCGCTCAGGACCTGAGTGAGATTCTCACCAAGTTCGATGGAAAAGAAATCCAGCGCTTTGATGGAGAGAAACAGATTTTGAACCTGAAGGGCGAGAGTCTCCGGGCGATCGAGATGACGGTTCGACAGAAGGTTCTCTCCAAAGTTTTGAACCCAAACATTGCGCTGATTCTAGGATTGATTGGTTTGCTTGGACTTTATATTGAGTTTAGTAATCCGGGTTTGATCTTTCCCGGTGTCGCTGGCGGGGTGTGCATCTTTCTGGCTCTGGTTGCTTTCAATATCTTGCCAATCAATCTTCTGGGAGCGGTGCTGATCCTGGCCGCCATCGTTCTGTTCGTGTTGGAGGCCAAAATAACCAGCTATGGACTATTGGCATCGCTTGGGATCGCTATCATGGTTCTGGGCTCATTGATTCTCATCAATTCACCTCTCCCTGAAATGCGGGTGAAGTTCGTCACGGCCCTGGGAATTACGCTCCCGTTTGCCGCCATCACTATCTTTCTCATGCGGCTGGTCATTATGGCCCATCGCACCAAGTCGGTGACGGGCAACGAGGGAATGGTCGGAGAGATCGGGACAGCCTTGACCGATATCGAAACCGAGGGCAAAGTGCAGGTCCATGGCGAAATCTGGCAGGCCAGTAGTCCCCAGCTGATTGAGTCCGGCAACCGAGTTCGTGTCGTGGCGGTCGAGGGTCTCAACATTAAGGTGTCCCCAGAAAGCGGCTCCGGGCACTTCTCGACTTGAAAAAGGAGGATTGTCGTGCTCGAAATAGATTTCATTACTGCCCCAGGGCCTCTTTGGATTGTTGCTGCTTGTCATCGTTCTCTTCAACTCTCTTCACGTGTTGCGAGAATACGAGCGGGGCGTCATCTTTCGTCTGGGACGGTTGTTGCCGGAACCCAAGGGACCTGGACTCATCATCGTGTGGTGGCCTATTGACCGAATCGTCAAGGTGTCGTTGCGAACGGTGACCTTAGATGTACCACCGCAGGACATCATTACCAGCGACAACGTTTCGGTCAAGGTCAATGCCGTCGTTTATTTTCGAGTCATGAACTCCGTGAAGGCGGTTGTCGAGGTGGAAAATTATCTTTACGCAACCTCTCAACTCTCTCAGACAACCCTCCGCTCCGTCCTTGGCGAGGTATCTTTGGACGACTTGCTCAGCCGACGCGAAACGTTGAACGTCCGGTTACAAGGGATTCTCGATCAGCACACGGATCCTTGGGGCATCAAGGTTGCCCTGGTGGAGGTGAAGCAGGTTGACCTGCCCCAGGAAATGCAGCGCGCCATGGCCAAACAAGCTGAGGCCGAGCGGGAAAAGCGGGCTAAGATCATTCACGCAGATGGTGAGTTTCAAGCTTCGGAGAAGCTGGCTCAGGCAGCCACGGTCGTGGCCCGGGAACCGGTTGCGCTCCAACTGAGGTATTTGCAAACACTGACCGACATCGGTGTTGAAAAAAATACCACATTGGTTTTCCCGCTGGCCATTGATGTCCTGGAGCCTTTTCTTAAGAAGTGAGTCGATGCCTGACCGGCCAGTGAATCGTTGTCTGTCCATTTGACCTCGGTGACGGACAGCGTGGTAACGGAGAACCTCAATTCAGGGAGATCTCATGGAGAAGAGCCTCGAGAACAAAGAACTGCGACTCGATCATCGACACTTGCTTCTGTTTTTCCTGGGAGCAGTAGCGATCTGTGCGACCTTTTTTGCCCTTGGCTTCGTTGTCGGTCGTGGGCAGGCTCGTGAGGCGACGCTTGCAAGCAGCGGCCAGCCGCAGTCTGACATACTCGGACCAAGCATTTCCGGGAAGATGAAGCTACCCACAGCGGGGGGGCCAAAACCGGCGCCGGCCGGAGACCCGGATGCCAACCGAAAGGTACCCCAACCGGGTCCCGAAAGCGCAGGAGATTATCGAAAGGAGCTTGATTTCTACAGCGCCGTTAAAGATCGGAGCGTCGATGAAAACTTTAGCCCGCGTCCCTCCGAATCGAAGAAAGTGATGCAGCGGCAACCAAAACCTCAAAAAACCTTTACCCGGTCCTCACCCCAAACAAGTAGCTTGCTGCATCTGCAAGTAGCAGCCGTCAAAAACCGAGCCGATGCCGAGCGCCTGACCAAGAAGCTGAGAGTCAAAGGATACCCTGTTTTTGTGGTTTCCCCCTCGAAGACGGATTCCCCACAATGGATCCGCGTGCAAGTCGGTCCATTCCGCAGTGCTGAAAAAACATCCCAAGTGAAAGCTCAGCTAGCCAGAGATGGATATAAATCAATCCTGCGACGTTAGTCAGTCGAACTTCTTCAACTGCGCGGGGAATCTCTCCTCTCTGAGGGCGCTTCGTGTTTCCCTCCTTTGAGTCCTACCGCTTCAGTTTCCGCCAAAAGGCTTCTTTGGCCGTTGCCGGCGGCATGCTGCAGGTCTTGTTCTTCCCTAAATTCGCCATAACATGGTTGAGCTGGATTGCACTTGTTCCCCTGCTGATCGCGATTTTCCGGGAGGCTCGTGGCCAACGAGCTTTTATGCTCGGAGTCGTCTTCGGCGCAACCTTTTTTTCCGGATGCTGCTATTGGATTTTCGCGGTGCTTCAAAGTTACGGTGACGTGCATTGGACCGGAGCTGTTTTGCTGTTTGCTTTACTGATTGTCTACCTTTCCCTGTTCCCGGGATTGTTCGCCTATGCTTTCGCAAAGCTGTCGCTGAAGTTGCCGGGAGCCTGTTTTCTTCTGGCACCCTTTCTTTGGGTATCGACGGAGTACATGCGGGGACATATCTTAACGGGATTCCCTTGGTGCCTGACGGGCTATGCTCTGGCGGACTATGTCAACCTGGCTCAGATCGCCACGATCACTGGCGTCTATGGACTTTCCTTCCTGGCTACCTGGATCAGTGCTCTTGTCACCGGCCTCCTCTTTCGGTTCCGGCTCGCACTAGGGTGCTTAGCGATGACTGTAGCGGCCCTGAGCGGCCTTGCGTGGGTGGGGGTTGACCCGTTGGAGGAGAGTGGAACCGAAGATGCCTATGCGAGACTGGTACAGACCCATATCGATTTGAATCAGTCTTGGAATCAACAATCTAAACCGCTGATCTTGAAAGAGATGACTGACCTTTCGCTATCTCCATCAGTTGACGACTCGGTATGTATCCATGAACCCGACCGGCAGACCTTGGACGCAACTAGGGTCAAACTCATCATTTGGCCGGAAACACCAGCCCCCTTCTATTACCACCATGACCCCCCATTTCAGCGAGAGATGAATGCGCTGGCCACAGCTTCCGGTTCTACGCTGCTATTCGGGTTCGTAGACTGGCGGCCTGAAAGTACCGACTCGAACCTCGGCCCTTACAACAGTGTGGGCATGCTTTCTCCTGAGGGTAAGTTGATTTCGCAGTATGACAAGATGCATTTGGTTCCATTTGGCGAATACGTACCCTTGTCCTGGGTTTTCTTTTTCATTGAGAAAATATCGACCGAGGTTGGTGACTTTCAACCCGGGAATCAAGTGGTTGTGGCAGACTTGGAATCGGGGGAAAGAGTCGGGACCTTCATCTGTTACGAGGGCCGTCGTGCCCGACTTGGTGCGCCGCTTCGTAGTAGCAGGAGCCGAGGTCCTCGTGAATATTACCAATGACACCTGGTTCGGAGATTCGGCCGCACCCTATCAACATCTGCTGATGGCCCGAATGCGAGCCATCGAGAATAGCCGATATCTCTTGCGAGCCGCAAACAGCGGAATCAGCGCCGTCATTGATCCCTTGGGGAGAGTCATGGCGAGCACCAAGCTTGACGAGCGGAAGGTGCTGGACAGTCCTTTCCGCTTCAGGCGAACATCAACCTTCTATTCACAGTACGGAGACGTTTTTGCCTTTGCTTGCTTAGCCGTGAGCGTCGTCCTGGTGGTGGTCAGCCATCAGAAGAGGTCATCCACCCATCAGTGATTCTGCTTGCCTTCTTCGTGGAGAAGGAACCTGAGCGGCTCTTGTTCAAATTTACTTAAGCTAACTCAGATGAATCACTTCCATCAGATTTTCAAAGACCTGGACTCTTGTGAGGGGCCTGCTGTGCCGTTCTCGGAGAAGTTCCAACGGGCCAGAGGATGGAGATTGTGGTATTGTCCGGCTTTGGTAGCAACTGCTTCAGCGCCACATCGCTTCGTTGGCGGCCCTTCCTGTTGCTCGGCGCCCCGTCATGATGACAGTCCTCGGACCAATAGCGCGAGTTGGACCCAAACCGGAAATCTCTTGTCCTGACAATCACTTAAGTTCCTCGGCTGGAAAAAGATTGACGACCTGGAAAGCATTTTGGAGAAAAGAAATGAAACTGTTGTCTCCGCGGCAGAGAGCGATCTCTCATGGCAGGACAGGAGAGTCGTCAAGGACGGAATCGTTGGCTATCTGCTCGACGCAAGTCGGCCGGAAACCAGAGACCTTGGGAGGGAATTCCTATGGCAGGGATTGTAAGGTTCGATATTACCAAGGATGATTTGGCGCAGTTTCGCACAGACGGCTCGGTCTTTGTGACCTTTGGCGAAGTCCTGGTTCGCGAGACGCCGGCCGACATGGAGCGGCCCGAGCGAACCCGGTTAGTTCATTTATCGCTGGCTGGCAGTGAATATACTCTGGCCATCGCCCTCGGCCGCTTCGGCATTCCTTCAGCCTATATCACTCGGGTGCCCTCAAACTCGTATGGACACGCAGTCAGGAATACTGCCCGCGAGCATGGGGTTGACACAAGCAGTATGGTCTGGGCGCCAAAAACGGAGCCGATTGGCCGGTTGATCTATGAAATCGGTCGAACTCCGAGGCGAAACACCGGGGTCTACCAACGCATGTATTCGGCAGCCTCCAAGTTGGGTGGGGGCATGGTCAATTGGAAGGAGGCTCTGAGGGCCGCCCGCTTGTTCCACACTTCCGGAATCACCTTCGGCTTGGCCAGCCACAGCCAATACGAGCGCAACTATAACCTGGAAGCTCTCAAAGAAGCGCTCTCCTACAAGTCTCCTGACTGTCTCGTCGGCATGGACTTCAACTACCGAGCCACCCTGTGGTCTCCTGAGGAAGCCCGTCAGGTATTGACACCCATCACCCGCGACTATGTGGACGTGTTGATCACCACCATCGAAGATATGGCCAAGCTCTATGGCATGCGCGCCGGTCATTATTCCGCCAAACAGATCGTTGACGGCGACTTGGGACCTCTGGCTGATGACGACCTTCGCGCTTTTGCCCAACAGGTTCGCGAGCAGTTCAACACCAAGATTGTTGCCATCACCATTCGCTACCCGGATAGCTTCGAGCAACACCGCTGGGAATCCGCTGCGATAGATTCCAAGGGTAACTTCTTTCGTTCACCCGCTGTTAAATCCATCACCTTGCTAGATCGCTTGGGTGGTGGCGACACCTGGAATGCCGGTTTCTATTACGGCCTGTTGACCTCGGAATTCAACCGGGAAGGGTTGGAGAAGGGAGTTCTGACAGGTGACGCAGCCACCCGTCTGAAGCAGACGTTGATGTTTGATTTGCCGATCATCGACAAAGCCGAAGTCCAAGCGCTGCTAAAAAGTGACGTGATGGGTGGTGGAAAGCGCACCGCCCGTTAGGACATTCACTATGAATAAAGAGCAAAAACTGGATCTGCTTAGACAAACGGGCTTGATTGCGATTATGCGGGCGAACAGCTCTGATCAGCTGATTGCCGCCGCCGATGCCATTCGGGGCCGGTGGCGTGAGGGCGATCGAAGTGACCATGACGACCCCTGGAGCGATTGAGACCATCCGGGCGGCCACCGTGCGGTACCGCGGGGAAGCGCTATTCGGCGCAGGGACGGTCCTGGACCCTGAAACCGCCCGAGTCGCCATTTTGGCCGGATCAGACTTTGTGGTTGCTCCGACCTTGAACCGGGAGATGGTGGCGCTTTGCCAGCGATACAGTGTCCCTGTCATCCCCGGTTGTTACACTCCCACGGAAATGCTGAACGCTTGGGAAGCCGGCGCCTCCATGATCAAGCTCTTCCCAGCGAATGCAGGTGGCCCGGGCCTTGTGAAGGCGATTCGGGCGCCGCTCCCCCAATTGGAGATTGTTCCAGTGGGTGGAGTAAATCTGGACACCGCGGCAGATTTCATCAGAAGTGGCGCCGCCGCCTTGGGAGTCGGAAACAGCTTGATCAATCAGCAGTTGCTCGACACCGGGAATATGGATGAATTGCGCCGCAGGGCCGTTGCCTTTGTGGCTGAGGTGAAGAAAGGCCGCAACCAATGACCCGGGGGCGCAATGGAATGCCCAGCAACGGCTGGTTTCGCTGGTGGGACTTCCTTCAGTTGCCTCGAAATCGGTTCTGAGGCGGTCGTTTTCAAACTTGAACCTCAGGAGGCTCACGGTGAGCCCTGGAAGAGAAGACGAACGGATTCTTGATTCCAACGACCCGATCATCTTCGATATTCAAACTCAGGCTCGGGGACCGGCAGGCCGAGTGCCCATCAACGCCGAGTTGCTAAGGCATTCTCCCAGCGGCAACCTTTTTGCCTTCAGCCAGAATGCAGGCATGGGCTGGAATCCATCGGAATTAGGTCGAAGAGAATTCCTCATCTTGAGCACTCAAGGGGGCATCCGAGCACCCGACGGCCGTCCTGTGGCTCTGGGTTACCATGTGGGGCACTGGGAGGTAGGGTTGTTGATGAAGGCGGCCGCCGAAGAGATCAGCGCCGCCAATTGCATTCCTTTCGCTGCGTATTGCACGGATCCTTGCGATGGCCGCACTCAAGGCACGCCAGGAATGATGGACAGCTTACCCTACCGCAACGACGCGGCCCAGGTTTTTCGGAGACAGATTCGCTCCCTGCCAACCCGGAACGGAGTCCTGGGAGTCGCCACCTGCGACAAAGGCCTCCCAGCCATGATGATGGCTCTTGCCTCAACCCATGATTTGCCCTGCGTGTTGATCCCGGGAGGCGTGACGCTGCCTCCGATTGAAGGCGAGGATGCTGGCGCCGTCCAGTCGATTGGATCTCGTTTTGCCCATGGCGAAGCCACTTTGGAGGACGCTGCTGAGGCTCTTTGTCGCGCCTGTGCTTCTCCCGGGGGTGGCTGTCAGTTTCTGGGAACAGCCGCAACCGCCCAGGTGGTGAGTGAAGCCTTGGGACTATCCTTGCCGCATTCGGCACTCGCGCCTTCGGGACAAGAAATCTGGCTCGACATGGCCCGTCGATCAGCTCGGGCACTGCTACAACTGGAGACGAAAAACCGGACGGTGCGGCAGCTCCTCACCGAGAAATCGATCCACAATGCAATGGCTGTGCATGCTGCTTTTGGCGGGTCCACCAACCTGCTCCTACATCTTCCGGCCATCGCCCATGGGGCCCGGCTGAGGCGACCGCAAGCCGCTGACTGGGCAAGGATGAACCGCCAAGTGCCACGCATCGTCGATGTCTTACCAAACGGACCTCGACACCACCCCACCGTTCGCGTCTTCCTTGCAGGCGGCGTCCCGGAGGTGATGCTACATTTGCGGGATCTTGGACTTCTGCACTTGGACGCGCAAACTGTGGCCGGACAGTCGTTGGGCGAAGTCCTTGATTGGTGGGAGCAGTCTGATCGGCGTCATCACTTGCGCGACAAACTTCAGGAATTGGATAAGGTGGACCCAGAGGACGTAATCATGTCCCCCCGGACGGCGAGCCAGAAGGGCTTGACCAGCACCGTGACGTTTCCGACCGGAAACCTGGCGCCGGAAGGCTCGGTGATCAAGAGCACGGCGATCGATCCCTCCGTCGTCGATCCGGATGGCGTTTATCGCAAGGTAGGACCGGCCCGGGTCTTCACAAGAGAGACAGATGCTATTGAGGCCATCAAAAGCCGGCGTGATGACCGAGTCAAACCGGGGGAGATCGTGGTTTTGATTTGTCGCGGCCCGGCCGGGTCGGGAATGGAAGAAATTTATCAGATCACTGCCGCCTTGAAGCACCTCTCTTTTGGAAAACACATCGCCGTTGTCACCGACGCTCGTTTTTCGGGAGTTTCAACGGGGGGCCTGCATCGGCCACGTCGGGCCCGAGGCACTGGCGGGCGGACCCATTGGCAAAGTTCGAGACGGCGACATGATTCAAATCGTTATCGATCGAAACAAGCTCGAAGGGAGCGTTGACCTAGTGGGAAACGAGGGGCAAATTTTTGGAATCGAGGCCGGGAAAAAAATACTGACGGAACGAGTGCCGCCAAACACACTGTCTCATGATAGCCAACTTCCCGACGACTCACGTCTCTGGGCAGCACTGCAGAACGTGAGTGGAGGGACTTGGGGAGGCTGCGTCTTCGACGTTGAGACCATTATCAAGACCTTGGAGGCGGGCACTCGTGCTCAAAAGGATCTGAGGTGATTTGAGATGACACTATCGAGGAATGGATTCAATCATCACCTTAAGTTTGGAGTGGTATCCATCCGTGTTGTCTCCTAGACAAATCCAGAAAAATAAAATCAGCCTCAAGGCCTCCGTCAACGATCGCATTCGGGATGATGGAACAAAACCGGAAGCCAGCGGGACTGGAAAAAGATTGGCCTTTTGTCAACCTACCTATAGAATAGTTACGGCTGAATCATTGGGGCCGAAGCCTATCTCGGCTTGAATCTTTTGAACAGTCCCTTGGGGGCCACTGCGGGAGAGTCACCTGAATGAAAGCTTCTAACCACCTTTGGAAAGAAAGGCTTAAGGGAAAAATCCCTGAACCCCTAAACCGAGAAATTGACATCTTTGAGACAGAGATCAATTTGAGGAGAGAAGAGAAGATTGAGGAGCGCGTCTTCGCAGAGACTCGTTTGCGTCGGGGAGTTTATGGGCAACGGTACGACAACGGGCAGCGCCATGACGGTAGAGCCGCAAAGGTGCTTGAGTATCCCTCCGACAATCCAACCAAGGGCCCCAACACGCTGTGGGATGCTCCCGGCATGCAGCGAATCAAGGTGCCTGGCGGAGGTCTTAACGCAGTTCAACTTGAGGTTATGGCCGAGCTGGCCGAGGAGTATTCCGACGGCATCGCCCACGTCACGACCCGCCAGGATTTCCAACTCCACTACGTGCACATTGATGATACGCCTTCTCTTATGCGCCGCTTGGCGGCAGTCGGGATTACCACTCGTGAGGCATGCGGGAATTCTGTTCGCAACGTCACGGCTTGCCCCTATGCCGGCGTTTGTCCTGATGAGTCCTTCGATGTGACGCCCTATGCCAGGGCTCTGTCCAAGTTCCTGCTGGGCCATCCGGATTGTCAGAACTTCGGCAGGAAATTCAAGCCGGCGTTCAGCGGCTGTCGACAGCACGCCTGCGGGCTGACCAGCATGCACGACCTGGGAGCCATCGCAGTGACTCGTCAAGAAAAGGGCCGAGAAGTTCGTGGATTTGAATTGTACGTTGGCGGGGGTCTGGGCGCCGTCCCTTACCAAGCCAAACTTTTCGACGATTTCTTGCTGCCGGAGCAGCTTCTCCCCACCGCACAGGCCATTGCTCGCGTGTTTGCCCGGTTGGGAGAAAAGAAGAATCGGAATCGAGCCCGAATCAAATTCCTGGTTCACGACCTGGGAATCAAAAAATTCAAGGCGTTGGTTCTGGAAGAGCGAGACAGCCTGCCGGAGGACTCCCGGTGGAATCAATATCTCACAGAGGCTTTGTCGTCCTCGGAAGAACCACTCAAGCCCAAGGGAGACTTTCCTACAGAAGGCCCGCCCAAGTTCCAGCAGTGGTTGAAGACGAACGTCCGGCTACAGAAACAAGAGGGCTACGTTGTCGCTACAGTGACTCTTCCTCTAGGAGACATCAGCGCCAATCAGCTTCGGGCCCTGGCAGATATTGTTCGCCACTTAACTCGAGAGACGGTGCGCACCACCGTCGAACAGAACATCGTCATCCGCTGGGTGAGCCAGAGCGACCTCGTCGAGCTCTACGAGGCCCTGGAATCCGCCCAGTTGGCCCAACCCGGGGCAGGGAACATCGTAGATATCGTTGCCTGTCCGGGTACGGATACTTGCAAACTGGGGATTTCTTCGTCGAGGGGACTGGCCGCCGAGCTGCGAAGCCGATTGGTTGAAAAAAGCGTGGAGTTGGACGAAGCCATTCAGAACCTCCACATTAAAGTGAGTGGCTGCTTCAATAGCTGCGGACAACACCACGTTGCAGACCTGGGTTTTTATGGGGTTAGCCGGAAAGCCGGTGGATACGCCGTTCCCCATTTTCAAGTTGTTCTGGGAGGTCAGTGGACCCAGAATGCCGGCTCCTACGGCCTCCCGATCGTGGCCATACCTTCCAAGAACATTCCTGAGGTGGTTTCTCGCTTGGGAGAACGCTATATCCGAGACCGTGTCAAAGGTGAGAGCTTTCAGGACTTTGTCAAGCGCACGGGGAAGCCAGAAGTTCGCAAGCTATTGGAGGATTTGGCAAAAGTACCAGGCTACGAAGCGGACAGCTCTTACTTTAGCGATTGGGGGGACCCTAGAGAATACAGCATTAGCGACATCGGTAAAGGCGAGTGTGCCGGAGAGGTGGTTACGTCCGTCGAATTTGATCTGGCAGCGGCTGAACGTCAGGTCTTTGAAGCTCAGGTGTTCGCCGAGGGAGGAGATTTCCAGAAGGCCGGAAAGACGGCTTATGGCGCGATGCTCCACGCAGCTAAAGGATTGATCAAGATAGAATTATTGGACATTTCAGATGATCGGGATGAAATCGTGAGTGAGTTCCGAATCCGGTACTTTGACACCCGGAAAATCTTTGATCCATTCGCAGGTCCTAAATTCGCCAATTACCTCTTCGCGGCCCATCAAGGGAGGGGAAACGGCTACACTCCTGATTCTTCGAGACGGTTGATCGAGGAGGCGCAACTCTTCATTGAGGCTTGCCACGGCTGTTTCAACCGCATGGGTACTACCCTCAGCGTTGCCAGCGCTTAACCGCCGACGGGATGGAAATCCAACATGTCAACCTGAAACTGCACCTGAAGAACTCAGGCGCGGTTGATCTGGAGCCTTTGATCCCTATTTTTCATGACTGGGTGAAGGACCAGAGTTATGAGGAGACACTGGTCGATGTGGCGGACTACCGTCACGTCCCCGCCGGGCCGGGGATCCTCCTGATGGGCCATGAAGCTGATTTCAGCCTTGACTGGAGCGAAAATCGCCTCGGAGTTCGCTACAATCGCAAGGCAAAACTGCCGGGAAGCAATCACGACCGCTTTCGTCAAGCCTTGCGGGCTGCTCTCATGACTTGTGAGAAACTAGAAGACGATACGCGCTTGGAAGGAAAACTCACCTTTGAGTGCCAAGAAATGGAGCTATTCATCAACGACAGACTGCTGGCGCCCAATGACGAAAAGACCTATGCATCATTGATCCCTGAAATCAGGGAATTTTGCGATGGGATCTTCGGCCAGAAGAACTATTCCGTCAAGCATCAACCTGATCCACGCAAGCGCTTTTCCGTATTAGTGCAGACCCTTCAGCCCATCGATCGTTCCAGCATTTTGAAGGCGCTTTCTGCGTAGCCTTTCCTACGCCAGAGGCTGTGTTGAAGTTATTGGGATGGGTCTTGTAGCTCCCCGGCAACGTCTGCAATAACCACTTCCAATCCTTCGAGAGAGTCGTTGTTCTTGGTTCTGTAGAGACGCTCCAGTTCATCTCTGGCTGACCGCACCACCTGCTCCGGAGCGTCGTCTTTTAAAGCAATGACCTTGGCCAGGGCAGCGATGGCTTTATCTCTGAAGTCGGCGAACTGCGCCTCTTTTTCTTCTTTGGCTGCGGAATCCGGATTTTCGCTCTGGGCCAATTCAGTGAGTTCCTGACTCACAGTCCGCGCCTGGTAGTAGTAAGCAATCCCCATCCGATAGAAATCAACGCTTTCTCCTCTCACCAGGGAAGTTGCTTTCTCGTACTCCTCACTAGAGCGTTGATAATCCTTCCTGTTAAAGTGAATCAGACCCAGGGCGGAGTGAATTTTGGCCGGCAAGTCCGCCTTTTGCTTGACCCATTGGACCGGCGTCATTCTTGCCGGCTTGGGCCCACTGACAAAAACATCGACCTGACGCTTTGCCCTTTGGGTTATTTCCAAGGCTCTGTCAAGCTGTTGGGCGCGGGCTTCCTCCTCATCGGGCAAGAACCCCGGAAGAACCAGTGACAATGTAAGCAAGGCCGGCAAATAGTTGGGATCGACGTCGAGGAGTTTCTCCGCAATGCCGACGGTCTTTTGAGAATTGTTCAGTTGCTGGTAGCCCTGCATCATGCGCTGCAATATATACATCCTGGACTGCTTGTCGACGTCTGGAAACTCTCGCAACGCTTTCTCTCCCGCCGAAACCACCTTCTCGTGGTTGCCCAGGGCCGTATTGGCCTGAATCTCCAACTGATAAGCAAAAAACCGGAAGTCCGATTGAGGAAAGTCGGCGATAAACTTCGGAGCCAGCTCGGCTCGCCGATTCATATCCTTTTCGTTGTATAGTTTCGTGTAGGCTTGGTACTCGGCCTTGGTCTTTGGCTGGGGAGCCTTTTTCTTCCCTGGCTGCTGGGCGACAGAATGGGAGGTAGCCAAGACCGAGGCAAGAAGCACCACGGCGAGTCTTGTAAGACCCTTCATGTCCGAGACCCTCCTTGAGATATTTGCCAAGATGTCCTTCCTATGGGACGGTGTCGCTCAAGACGTGAGGCCTTGAAGCAGGTCATTGTCATTGAATATCGTCGTGGCTTCCCCTAAGAAACCTCGTCAACTGAAACACGATTGGCAAGGTTTTAACCCATCTTTCAAACCTTTGCAAGGTCCGATGCGTCGGAGCCTCAAAAACCCTCCAAGTCCCAGCGGCGATGACTTGGTAAAATAGTCCTGGCCTACTTGCGGTACAAGGATTCATGCTGTAACTCCGGAGCAGATACATGGGTTATACTGGGTCGTCAAAGTATCTCCTTTCGCGGAGCACGCTCAGGTGAATCCTTTCCTGATCAATCTGGAGTGCAGTTCCTGCTCGAAAATTCATTCCCCCGAACAACTGATCAATCTCTGCCCGTGTGGGAACCCCCTTCTGGTTAGCTACGACCTTTCAGCAGTTCAAAAGAGCCTTCCTCAGCAGATTCTCAGGAACCGAGATTATTCGATGTGGCGATATGCGAAACTGTTGCCTCCCGGAGACCTGCAAGAGGTTATCAGTCTGGGTGAAGGCGGTACGCCACTGATTGCCGTCAAAAGAGTTGCATCCCGTGTGGGGCTGACTAAAGTTTGGGTCAAAGATGAAGCTGTCAATCCGACAGGTTCCTTCAAAGCCCGGGGATTATCAGTGGCGGTGACCATGGCCAAAGCCCTGGGAGCAAGCAAGCTGGCCATACCGTCGGCCGGAAACGCCGCGGGAGCTCTGGCGGCATACGCCGCTCAAGCGGGGCTGGAAGTCCACGTTTTTATGCCTCGGGATGTTCCGCCGGCAAACCGCATCGAGTGTGAGACCTTCGGGGCCAAGGTTCATTTTGTCGATGGTTTGATCACGGATTGCGGCCGAATGGCGGCCCAGGAGTCCAAGGCAAATGGCTGGTTCGACGTTGCCACTTTGAAGGAGCCTTACCGACTAGAAGGCAAAAAGACGCTGGGCCTGGAATTGGCTGAACAACTCGGTTGGCGTTTGCCGGACGTCATTATTTATCCTACGGGTGGAGGCACCGGTCTTGTGGGAATGTGGAAAGCCTTCCAGGAAATGCAGCAGATGGGATGGACTTCTTCCAAGCAGCCCAAGATGGTGAGCGTTCAGGCTGCTGGTTGCGCTCCCATCGTGAAGGCCTTTCACGAGAAGAAGTCTCGATGCGAACCTTGGGACCCAGCGGCCACGGTCGCGGCTGGTCTGAGGGTGCCCCGAGCCATTGGAGACTTCCTGATCCTGGAAATCTTAAGAAAAAGTGGCGGCACTGCGGTTGCGGTGACCGACGAAGAAATGATGTGGGAAACCCGAGAATTGGGTCAGTCCGAGGGACTGTTTGTCTGCCCGGAGGGTGGGGCCGCTTTGGCAGCGCTTAAGAAACTGCGCCGGTCTGGCTTCGTCGGTCCTGAGGATGAGGTTGTCCTTTTTAACACCGGCTCTGGGTTGAAATATTTTCACCTCTTCTAAGGATCACGTCATCTGATACCTTAGATAATAATTCATAAGTCATTAAAAATTAAAGTCTTAAAATCATGACTAACAAGCTCTACTATCGAGATAGCTATCTGACTGACTTCGAAGCCACCGTCCTCAAGGAACACCGGATTGGGGAGAATTTTGAAGTCACTCTGGACCGGACTGCTTTCTATCCCTCCTCGGGTGGCCAACCTCATGATTGGGGATCTATCGAGGGTCACCCCGTGGTTGAAGTACTCGACGGACCAGATGGAACCATCATTCACCGAGTGGGTGGGCAAATCCCAAGGATGGAGGTCCATTGCAGGATCGATTGGCCCAGACGATTTGACCACATGCAGCAGCACACCGGACAGCATGTTCTTTCGCAGGCTTTTATCAGAACCGCTTCACTCGCCACGATTGGTTTTCACCTCGGTTCAGAGTATTCCACCATTGATCTTGAAGCCGAAAAGGTCAGCCTGGAAGCACTCTGCTCGGCGGAGGATCTGGCCAATTTGATTGTTTACGAGAATCGGAGCGTGAATGCGCAGATGGTTTCCCCGGAAGAGGCTTCCGAACTAAAATTGCGCAAGCCAAGCAGCAGAGAAGGTGTTCTGCGGGTAGTTACCGTCAAGGGGTTTGACGTCTCAGCTTGTGGCGGCACCCACGTGAGGCACACCGGAGAGATCGGTGGAATTTTTATCAACAGAGTCGAACGGGTGAATCGAAGGACTCGCGTAGAATTTGTTTGTGGTCAGCGCTCGCTCCGTTCCTATCGACTCCATTTGGAAAACCTGGATCGGATTTCTAAAGCCCTCTCGGTAGCCCGTCAAGATGTTCCAAACCGGGTTGATAAGCAGTTGCAAGAATTGAAACAATTGCGTAAGAACTTGAAGGTGAAGAACGAATGGTTGACTGAATTGTTAGCGCAGGAGCTTTACAGACAGGCACCATCGAAGGAAGGAACGAGGATTGTCAAACATCTATTCGAAGGAGAAGAGCGGGACTTTATCAAGTCGCTGGCCCAAAAACTGCTGGCCTGCGGGTCCTGCTGGATCCTGCTCGGCAATGGTGGCAGTCAGGCTCAACTGGTTTTGGCGAAGAGCGAGCTCCTTCCCGGCAACCTGCGTCCAGTGATGAAGGAGTGTAGCCGCCTGATATCTGGAAAGGGCGGCGGCACACCTACATTGGTTCAGGGTGGGGGAAAAGACCCGGCCAGACTTCAAAACGCCCTGGATTACGCGGAGGACTGGGTGCTGGCTCTGACGATGACCTAGCCTCCTCCAACTCATGTCATCGCTGTTGGCTCGGGGGGACTCATTGGCCGACCGGGTTTTCGAAAGTGTCACCTCCGCCTTTGCCGGTGCTTTTCACCAATAATAAGACATGCAAGTTTCTACAGCCTGCAATCGACCCGGTGACCTTGCTTCTCGTAGCTCTTCTCTTTGTCTGAATCCTTGAAGCCTTTGAAAGCGTCATGGGCTCCGAGTGTATTCTGCTATAATACCGCCCTTGCCGGCAGAGAATGAACCGCATGGATTTGGATTCAACCCTACTCAACAAGATCGCCAAAGAATCCGGAACGTCACCTCGGCAGACCGCTGCGACAGTGGACTTGCTGGAAGCGCAGGCAACAGTCCCCTTCATCGCCCGTTACCGCAAGGAAGTTACAGGAAATCTGGACGAATCAAAGATTCGCCGAATCGCAGAATGCCACCGCCATTACAAAGTGTTACTGGAACGTCGGCAGTCCATATTGGCTAAGATCGAAGGCCAGGGCAAACTGACCGATGAATTAAAAAGCAAGCTCCTGGCTTGTTACAACAAAAGCCGGCTGGAAGATTTCTATTTACCTTTCAGGCCCAAATGCAGTGCCGAAGCGACCGCTGCTAAAGAGCAGGGGCTGGAGACCTTGGCGAACTATCTGTGGGAGCAAGATCCCGGTGAATCATCACTTGCCGATACTGCCGAGAAATACATCTCAGTCGATAAGAAAGTAGAGAATAAAGAGGCAGCTATCCAGGGAGCTCTGACCATCGTGGCCGAGTGGATGGTTCAAGATGCCGATGTCCGAGATACCCTGCGGCAAATGATGCCCTCGGGATCCGTTGTGGTGTCGAAGGTCGTCGAGGGAAAGAAGGGCGAGAAGACCAGATACGATAGCTACTACGACTTCCGCGCGGATGTGTCCCGGATCCCCTTCCACCGCCTTACAGCTCTGCGGCGTGGAGTCAAGGAAAGGATTCTGACGTTTAATATCGAAATTGACGACGACAAAGCGCTTCAAGCGATCCGGGAACGAGTAATTCGGGAAACTGGCTCGCAGTATGCCCCCCATTTGGAAAAAGTCATCAAAGATTCCTACTTTAACTCTTTGAAGCCCATCCTCCAGGCCGAGGTAAGGTCCTACCTGAAGGAACGGACCGACAACGAGTGTCTCAAGTTATTTCAAACCAATCTCGCTAACCTGCTCCTGGCGCCTCCAGCCGGGTCTATCCCCGTCATGGGAATCGACCCCGGCCCTCGTTCGGCCTGCAAAATAGCGGTTATCAATGGAAAGGGCGACTATCAAGAGCACGCCACCATTTACTCGACGCTGTCCCGCAACCACAGCGACCGGGCAGAAGCCATCCTCTATCGGCTCATTCAACGCCATGGAACTCGCGCCATCGCCATTGGCAATGGTGTTGGGTCACGGGATACCGATCGTTTTGTCAAGAACTTTCTGGCCAAGTATCATTCCGGACGCCCCTTCGATCTCTCCTTGGTTCGGGGTAAAAAGGCCAAGGTCGACTCACCGTCCAAAGGGGAAGGGAAAACCAATGGCCAGCCGGTTGAGACCAGGCCGACAAGCGAAGATTCAACCATTGGGGGGGACAGGGAGAGTCTTGTAATACCCTCGGCGAAAGAACAAGATTTTCCCAAGGGGACTACGCCTCCGGCCGCAGCCGAAGAAAAGAATACGGCGGGGCCCGATCAAGTCCAGCCGAAAGCGGACCCGACTCTTGATCCGGAAAGCCCAGAAGCTCTCCCATCGACTCAGGTCAATCCAACCTCGACTGTTACACGGGCATCCGCAGACGTTGAACCCTCTTCGACCGAGCTTGGCGCCGAGAGTGAGATAGCCGGACCGGCCCTTCCCATTGAGAAGAGTCCCCCGACTGCGGCCGAGCCGTTGCCGACTGAGACGGTAACTGGTGAAGCCAACCCGGATACCGAGCAGCCCGAGCGGCAGCCTATTTTCACCGCCATCGTTCACAAAGGTGGGACCGCAGCCTATGCGAATTCCGAGGCTGCCCGCAAGGAATTTCCCAAGCTGGATCTTGGAGTTCGCGGGGCCATTTCTATCGCACGACGATTACAGGACCCCTTACTCGAGCTGGCAAAAATTCAACCCAAGTCCATCGGTGTCGGTCAATATCAACAGGACGTTGAACAGGGAAGACTGAAACAGAAATTGGAGGGAACCTTGCAGTCCTGCATCAATCGGGTGGGTGTTGATGTGAACACTGCCTCGATGGAACTGCTCGGTCACGTCGCAGGACTGAATGCCGCCTTGGCTCAAAACGTCGTAGCGTTCCGTGAACAGCATGGACCCTTCTCCTCGCGTTCCCAACTGATGCAGGTTCCCGGCTTCACCGCCAAGACCTTTGAACAAGCTGCCGGTTTCTTGAGAGTCAGCGGAGGAAATCAGCCGTTGGACCGTACGGCCATTCATCCTGAGTGTTATGGTTTGGTGGAAGAAATGGCTCAATCCGTCAACGTGGCGGTGGATGAATTGCTTGAGAATCCTGCGAAACTCGACGAATTGGATTTGGAGAAACTCATCAACGATCGGGTTGGTCTTCCAACTCTGCAGGACATTAAAAGGGAACTGGCTCGCCCAGGACGAGATCCCCGTAAGGTGTTTGTCCCACCCTCGCTTCGCGACGATGTCAAGGATCTGTCTGATCTTCATAAAGGAATGCTGGTTGAGGGCACCGTGAGTAACGTGACCAGCTTTGGAGCCTTTGTGGATATTGGGGTGCAACAAGATGGTCTTGTCCACATCTCGGAGCTCTCAAGTCATTTTGTGCAAGACCCGACCCAAGCGGTCCACGTGGGTCAAGTGGTCAAGGCAAAGGTCATTGGAGTCGACACCGAAACCAACAGGATTTCTCTCTCGATAAAGGCGCTGCAGGCCAAGTCAAACTCGGGCAGACGCAAGAAGAAAAGGTTGTGGAAACCAAATCAGCAACCGCCCTCGCCAAAACGTGAAACTGCCTCGTCGGGAGAATCCAAGAGCGTCCGCGAAAAGCTCGGAACCGGCAAGTCGGAACAAAAACTACTTCAAAAAAAACGTCCTCGGCGCCAGAACAAGAAGCACCAAGCAACTGGAGTCAAGACCGCCGTCCTAAAGCGAAGCCGTTCCACAACGCCTGAAGCTGAAGACCTTCCAGACACCTCGAATCTTTCCTTCTCGGAAAAGATCCGGCTCCTGCAGGAGAAGTTTGGTGGGATACGCTAGTGGCCCTCGGGCGCCTCAGCACCCTCGGAAAACCCTGACTGGGCCTCGCGAGGGAGCTCGCTTGGTGAGTACACAATACAGACGACACTTTCAGGTCACACTCTTTCTCCTCTCAGCGATTCTCCTGCCACTTTATGCTGAGGACTCCCTTGCAGAGGACGCCTCTGGGCCTCTCTTTTATGCTTCGTTTGAAAGACAGGTGTTGGGGGACCAAGCGGGAGGAGATGTTGTCCCCTTGGGAAACCAGGGGCTGCGGGTTGTGAGTGGCGGCAGGAAGGGAAAAGCTCTTTTTTTGGACTGGGGAGCCCATCTGAGCTTTGCCGCACCCGGCAACATTTATCCCGAACGCGGCACTCTGTCCTTTTGGTGGCAATTAGACGAGCCGCCAGGCGAGACTCCGTTTTCCATCATCCGCATCAGTACCCATCGGCTTCACTCACCGGAGCATGGCTTTGCTCACCTGTTTTGGACGGGGAAGACTTTCCGATTACGATTTTTCGACCGAGACTCCCGAATTCTTCAGGTCGATGCTGATCGGACAGCCCAGGTCGTGGCCGGCCGCTGGTTCTCCTTGGCCTTTAGCTGGCACGAGTTGGAGGGCCTCCGCTTCTATGTAGATGGTCAGGAGGTCGGGAACCAATTGGGGCGGTTTCATTTTGGAAGATGGCTGGATCAGATCGGCATTCACACTCAGGTCTTAACCCCCTATCACCGCCGGGGCAATGAGAGGAAAGCTCTGGTAGACGAATTGCGAATTTTCTCAGAAGCGTTGAGTCTGGGAGCCATCAGGAATTTATCTCAGCTTGGAGCGGGTCGGCAGGGCGGGCAAACCCTTGCGAAAAGCACCCATTCTGAGTCGTGGCGTGACCACTGGGTGGACCGCTTTGGCTGGAACAATCCAGAGGGGATTCCACAGATTGACTCTTCAATCTCCTTTCGCACAGTGAGGATCTTGTCTGCCCGAGATGTCAAACGATCCTCAACTGCTGCTGTCGATGGTTGCCCCGAAAGCTCCTGGCCTCAAACGACAATGGCTTACAAGCAGGAAGGTCGCGTTCTGCGCTTGGATGCCTTGGATGAGCCCTTTAACTATCTTTCCCTGCAGGGCAACCTGCAAGGCAAGATCTACGCAAGAGAGGCAAGCAACAACCGGCTCCTGTGGAGTCTCTCTTCAGAAGGGAATCGAGAGACCATGAAGCAACTGAGCGTATCAACCAATGCTCCATCGATTCAAGTGGAACGCCACACTGGACAAATTCGCGAGCTATCCCTCCTTTTGGTACGAGACGAGCCACTTCCAAAAACTGACACCACTCAGGACGGGTCATCGATTTACCGACTTATGCCTCCAGAGCGAGCAGCGCGTCTGCCCGCACAGTCAGCCGGACAAGTCAGGTCGCTCTACGGTCGAAGACCGGAGTTGAGAATGCGGTATCTTCCTCAGGACCGGGAGGCGTGGGTTGCAGTCCCCAAGGAGAGCTATCAACCGCCAGCAACCCAAACGGAGTCAAATCAGAACCTTCGCTACCGGCACATTTTCCTGCCTCCTTTTCTGAGCCACACAGTCGTGACTGCCATCGGGATCAGCATGGGAAAGGCCCAGAACGTTGCTTCCGTCCATTCAACGGTACGCTGGACTGTGAAGGGCCCCCGTCCTTCCAGATCGCGATTTGATCCTTGTCGACTTCCGCTTGTCCCAAGGACAGCCGGCCAAAATCTTGCTGGATCTTGTTGACACGATTGTGCCTGCAGGCCAGGCGCTTTGGATGACCGTAGCCAGCGACCAAGTCGATTTTGCTCAAAATCATTTTGAGCATGCAGAAATTGAAGTACATACCTCGCCCCCGGGCCAGCTACTCCTGAAGCAACCCAATCGGCAAGATCTGTTTGCTGATCGTTTTCTTTTGATTCGCGCCGGCCTACGCAAGCTGACCCAATATCATTGGACTGGATGTCCATGGATTTTTTATCGGCGCGTCGCCAGTTCAGAAAAGTGGACGAATTGTCGCGCCTGGTGGATGAGGTGTTGCAATCCAGCCCGAAAGATCCGCTGGCTTTGTCCTTCAAGGGTGTGCTCCAACGAGATACGACGCCGTCCGAGTTCCGAGAGGAGAAAACTCAACCCCAGACACATCCTCAATGGGCCGTGCAACAGAAGCGGTTGGTAGAGCATTTCAAGCACATTGCGCAGTGGTGGATCAACAATCGACAGGTCGAAGACGGCGAATTCGGTGGGGGGATTGAGCGAGACACTCAATTGGTTGCCCATTGGCCGGGTATAGCATTGATGGATGGTTCGGCGCGCCACCTCAGAGACTCGCAGGCCTCCTTTATGGAGGCCTGCTTGCGCCGCGGGAGCCTAGAGAATGGATTGAATCGTGAGATCGCCTCTACCAGACAAGCCTATCATGCTGGGTTGAACCTGGCGCCGATGCTGGCCCTTCTCGACTATGGCAACCCCCGCTGGATCGAAATGTTGATGCAAACCAGTCGTCACCTTGATCGCCTGACTGCCACCAATCAGGCAGGGCATCGACACTTTCAATCCTCTCTTTTTAGCGCCACGGAATCGATCCAGCAAGGGTACTACGCTCACGAGGGAATCTTTGGTCCTTTACTCTGGCATGCCGGTCTTACTCTAGCCGAGTATAATCGTAATCCAATCGTAGTCCAGTGGTTGAAAGAGTATGCGGATGCACGGCTGGCTCATTGGAAGAGAGACCGCCATCCGAGGCTATCTCAAGCCATTCATTTTCCTTCTGACAAGGCGATGAGTTGGGGCTTACCTGGTTTGCCCATGGTAGACCTGATGTGGGGAGTCTTCCGAGTGACTGATGACCCGGAGTACCTCTGGCCACTCAACCAGTTGGTGCAGGCCGGCGACATGGAAAACTCCCAGTTGACGTCGGGGCCGATGGCAATCTTTCCTCAAAGAAGAGTCTGAATCGACACTGCTTCTGAACTTGCTCCCCAAACTCAACATCTGGAATCGTCACCTACACCACAGGGAAGCAGGGCTGTTAGCTCGACAATTCGCCTATGAGGTTTCCGGTAAAAAGCGGTACCTGCTGGACTACCAAGCCGCTCTGCTGAAGCACCTCGAACAGAACCAGGCCCTCTATACAGAGGCAGAATTGAGCCCGAGTGGTGTCTTCATTCCTCACCGGGTGACCCAGCGGGCTCGTCTGGGTGGTATCGCACATGCTCCTCATCAGATCCAGGCAGGACATGCGGTGAGCTGGGAAAATACCTCGGGCCAGGTGTCAGCTCTGGTTTCCGTGGCCAAGTCCGACGCTCTCGAAGTCGCCGCCTTCAACTTGGGCGGAACGCTGCAAAACGTCCATCTGCGCGTATGGCAATTGGCAAATGGCGCCTACGAAGTCACCGAGGGAATAGATGTCAATGATGACGGACAAACCGACCTTCTCATCAACCGAAGAACACTGAAGCTGAAGCGTCATAGCTCGATACCCTTGACACTCCGCGGGGGAAAGGCGACCATCATCAAGGTTAAACGGCTCCACAAGGGAACTCCGATCTGGCAACTCCCCGACTTGGCTGTTGGCCCAAACGACTTTCAATACAACTCTGATACCGACCGGGGAGAAGTCACGATTCACAACATCGGGTCGATAGCTTCGTCTTCCTTCAGGTTGCGCATTCAAGATTCCAGAGAAGCCGTGCTATTTGAACGCGAAATCCCGTCGCTGCCGGCGCCCTTGGACCTGCACCCTAAAACCACGGTGGTCCCGCTGTCGGGACTACGAGCTGCCGGTGCTACATCGTTGTACCTTCGCCTGATTCCCGCTCCCAAGGTCGAAGAAATAACGACCCATAACAATGGCCTGAAGGTGACTCTGCCCCGGTAACCCACAGCTTGCCGGACCATTGCATCTGGGTTGATGAGGCTGCTGATGGAATCCGGTTTCGTGATCTTAGACCATCCTGCAGACCTGGGGATTGAGGCCTACGGTAAGACGCTGTCCCAGGCATTTGAACAGGCAGCGTCCGGACTCACTTCCGTGATCCTCGACCCCAGTTCTGTCCGACGGGTCGAATCGAAGCAAATCGTCCTGGAGGCCGGGGACCTGAAGCAACTCCTGGTAAGATGGCTGACTGAAGTGCTCTATCTCTATGACGGCTTGAAATTCGCCCCAGCTCACTTCAAGATTCGGAGGTTATCGGCCCACGGCCTTATGGCAGAGGTCCAAGGAGAGAATTTTGATCGCCAATGCCACAGCACCCGGATCGATGTTAAAGCGATCACCTACCACCAGCTCAAGATCGGCAATCGGCAATCGGATTATTGGGTGCAAGTGTTCATAGATGTCTGACCACGCCAGACAGGGGGCGATGGCGGCTCATGCGCGGAACTTGACTCAAGGGCATCAGTCCCGTAGCCGCTGGATCAGAATTTAGAGGGCAGGGCAGTTCTCCAGAGTCTATCAATGCGAATTATTTTTCTTTGTCGACGCTGCTACAGGGAATGTCGAACTCGACCTCAGAGAAATGCGCTCCCAATGAAGTGCCGGTCCTGCGGCACCGTGCAACCTTTACGATTTACCGAGCTCCACCTCACTCGGAACCGTGTTGACCAGTGCGCGATCTGTGGTCGAGGAGACTTTTATGTTCGTGACGAGCCACGTAAGCTGATGGGCCTTATCTATCTATTGGTTGGCTTGGCCCTGGCCTATTGGACTTATGGAGCAACCCTATTGTTGGGTCTACTCGGCTTTGACCGGCACTTTCGAAAATATCCGAAGCTGACAATCTGCTACCATTGTTACGCTAAGTATCGGGATTGCCGCCTGGACCCTGGGCATAAAGAATATGACCTGCAGATTGCCGAATGCTTGGAACAGAAAATCCGTAATGATCGGACGTTGCAGAATTTTTCTTGACCCGTGAATAAGATTTTTCACAGCAAGCGGTGAGCGTCTTATTGGAACTCATTCGTATCTGTTGGACCTTCCGTGATAAGGAGTGGTATCGTCGTTTTCCTTTCCTTCCATTCCCACCACGAAATTATCTTCTATGGAGAATTGAAACCGCTTACGGAGGCAGGAGTGTCAAGCACATGAGGTGGAAAGACATCGCAGCCTACGCCCGATGGCACAGGGCCCTGCGGCTCTATGGAAGCAATCGACACTAACCAGCAGAGTCCTTCGTAGCGCCGAAGTCTCAGGTCGAAGCCGTGAATGGATGCTATCTTCACTACTACGAGAGCAGCAAGGTGTGCAGTATGGACTGGACGGGTACAAAACGTTGACAGGTTCGGAAGGCGCCCCGTATAATCTCAGGCCACGGAGCGAGGTTCCATGTACGCAGTGATTAAAGCTGTTGGAAAGCAGTATCGGGTTGCCCCGGGGGATGTGGTTCGCCTTGACAAGCTGCAGCAACAGGTGGGCGATCCGGTCGAATTCGACAAGGTGCTGGCGATTCACGATGAGAAAAAGGCCACCATCGGCCATCCCTTAGTTGAAAAGGCCAAGGTCCTTGGGACAGTGGTCGAGACCGGGAGAGCCAAGAAGATCAGGGTCCTCAAATACAAGCGAAGAAAACAGTATCGGATCCTGCGAGGACACCGCCAGCCATTCACTGCCGTCAAGATCGACGCCATTCAGGCTGAACCGCAATCGGGTTGAAGGAGGCCCCATGGCTCACAAGAAAGGGGTAGGCAGCTCTCGAAACGGCCGAGATTCCAATGCTCAGCGCCTCGGGGTCAAGCGGTTTGACGGCCAGCACGTGACTGGCGGTTCCATTTTGGTTCGGCAGCGAGGAACCAGAATCAAACCCGGTGTCAATGTGGGTCTCGGCAAGGATGATACGCTCTTTGCTCGAATCACAGGACTGGTTAAGTTTGAGGACAAAGGAAGAAAAGGACGGTTTGTCAGCATCTATCCTGCGGCTGAATAGGAAATCAAGAAATATTGACCTTTAAGAATCCCCTGTGATGGGATCTTGGTATCCCAGAGCAGGGGATTTTATTTTGGGAGCCGGGATGTTTCTGGATGAGGCTGCAATCAGCGTCCAGGGCCGGAGATGGTGGATCCGGCTGCGTCGCCTTTCGCCGGGAAAAGTATGTTCCCCGGGGAGGACCGAGCGGCGGAGACGGGGGACGTGGCGGGCACGTTTATATGCAGGCCGCCATGCGCCACAATACCCTGATCCAGTTTCGATACAAAAGAATTTTTCGGGCTCGGCGAGGGTCCCATGGTCTTGGGAGCAACTGCCATGGCAGGAATGCCCCGGATTTGACTCTGGAGGTGCCGGTCGGCACCGTCGCTTTCAACAGTGAGAACGGCAAACTGATTCACGACTTCACGATTGCCGATGAAAAAATTCTTCTGTGTCGGGGAGGTCGTGGTGGGAGAGGGAATGCACAGTTTACCAGCTCGGTAAACCAAGCCCCACGCCGCTTTGAATATGGTTTTCCCGGAGAGAAGCGTGACTTGAGACTTGAATTGAAGCTCTTGGCCGACGTGGGACTGGTGGGCTTTCCCAATGTCGGTAAGTCCACTCTCATTTCACGCATTTCGGCAGCTCGTCCCAAAATCGCCAACTATCCCTTCACAACCCTGGAGCCGAACCTCGGTGTGGTCGAACTGGAGGACTACCGGAGCTTTGTGGTTGCCGATATTCCGGGTTTGATTGCGGGGGCTCACCTTGGCCAGGGCCTTGGCATCCAATTTCTTCGCCACATCGAGCGCACCAAGGTACTCTTGCATTTGGTTGACCTTTCAGGAGACCAAGGTCGCGACCCCGTAGCAGACTACGAAACCGTCAATCGGGAACTGGCTGCCTTCGATCCCGCAATGCTCCATAAGCCCACGTTGGTAGTTGCCTCGAAAGTCGATGCCATGGATAACTCGGTACACCTGGAGGCGCTGAAAGACCTGGCCGAGAGCGGTGGCCTGGATTGCCACTCTATTTCCTCCGTTACTGGGCACGGTCTTCGGGATCTGAAGCTCAAGGTCTGGGGCATGTTGGAGACCCTTAACCAGAAAGAACCCGCAGCCGCAGGCGGCTGCTGATCTCATGGATGACCGAGTGGTGCGAGTCGGCTTGTTGGGAGGAACCTTCGACCCCATTCACTGGGGTCACATCCAACTTGCGGAAACGGCCCTGAGTGTGGCGTCACTGGAGGAGGTGCATCTGGTGACCTCGGTGCATCCCCCTCACAAGAGTCAAAGGACCGAAGCTAACTTTCTGGATCGCCACGCCATGGTTGCCTTGGCCCTGATGAATCGTCCTTACCTGATCCCCTCCAGTTTGGAGCACGGCCGAGACGGGAAGTCCTACTCTGTGGAGACCATTCAGCAGTTCAAGCAATGGTGTGAAGCATCCGCAGAAGTATTTTTTATCATGGGTATCGACACTTTCCTGGATATTCCGAGTTGGAAAGACTTCGAGCGCCTTCCCCAGCTCTGTCGCTTTCTTATTTTCGCCCGGCCCGGCTTCGATGAGAGCCAGCTGCCGCTGAGGATACCCGAAGGATTTCTGAAAACGGTGTGTGTTATCGACGACCGGGAACCCCTCTCTCTCAACCCGGATCAGCGCTGTTATCTTTACCGGAAATTCTCTAACGAACTCTCCTCCTCGGGCATTCGCGAAAGTATTCGGCGCGGGGAACCCGTAGGGAAACTGCTACCGCCCGCAGTGTTGGAGTACATTGGAAAGAACCGACTTTACGCTGGTTAGAGGTCCTATTTGAAGATAGACGATCCTCACCTTGGCTGTGCTCTTGAGGCGGCTCAAGACAAGAAAGCCCTGGACCTCATCGTTCTCGATCTCAGGGAAATGGCTGCCTTCACCGATCATTTCATCATTTGCTCAGGGAACTCCCCGCCCCAGATTCAGGCAATCTCCAATGAGATTGAGATCAGGCTGAAGAAGGTTGGAAAGTCCCCCAATCATATTGAGGGCTATCGGCAAGCTCAATGGATCTTGATGGACTATTCCGAGTTCGTTGTTCACATTTTTTCACCAAGCACGCGATCACACTATAACTTGGAGCGTCTGTGGCGAGGCGCCAAGAGGGTTGGCGACCATGACCCTGACGAAACAGTTCACCCCTCTTCGGCGCCGGAATAATCCTGGTCGCCGACCTGCCTCCCGGGGGATGCTCCGAAATCACGAGCCATGAAACTGGTTTTGCGGTGGATTGGGAAAACCAGGAACCCTCACCTGGCTTCGCTCATCGGTGACTATCAGTCTCGGATTGGCTGCTTCGTTGACCTCACTCTCTCGGAAATCAGGCCCGTTGAGACTCAGGACCCTGCCCAGGCAGTCGTCGCCGAGGGCAAACGGCTGCTCAGCAGACTCAGTCGGGATGACTACCTCGTGGCCATGGACCCATCCGGCCAGCAGTTGAAATCGGAGAGATTTGCCCAAATCATCGCCGAACGAAGGGAGCACTCGCTGAAGACGCTGGTTTTCGTTCTCGGCGGACCGGATGGGTTGTCGGATGCGGTCCGGAATCGCAGCCATCAAGTGATTTCTTTATCTTCGATGACCTTCAGCCACGAGATAGCGCGCCTCGTTCTAGTGGAGCAGATCTATCGAGCCTTTACCTTGGTCCACCATATTCCGTATCACAAATAGTTTGGGTTTTCCTGTTTTTTGGGGTAGCATTGCGGGTTTCGTTGGCGCTACTTCTTGCGGAATCGTTGGATCATCGGCTCAACGATTCGTTCAGAGTTCATCATCATGGACACCAAAAGGCTCAATCGCTTCAGGAAGAAGCTCCTGAAAAAGAAGGAAGAGTTGGATCAGATGGTTTCAAAGACGGAGCAATATGGCCGTGAGGTGGATGAAGAGAGCACCCAGGACGTTGCGGATAAGGCGGCCAGCTCCTACGCCAAGGAGTTCCTGTTCAGCCATAGCAGCAACGAGCGATTCATCATGCAACTCGTGGACGAGGCATTGGCAAGGGTTGATGATGGCTCCTTTGGCGTTTGTGTCGCTTGCAAGAATGGTATTCTATCGAGAAGGCTGGAGGCTGTCCCTTGGACTCGGTACTGCATTAACTGCCAAGAGAAACAGGAGCAAGGCCTTCTGGAAGAGTAATCTCTCAACGAACCCTCCCTCCTGAGTTGATCCGTGGTTTGAAGCCTGCCTCCAGCCTATTTGAGCCTGTACTCGATTCCGTACTCTCCGTTTTGTTCCCCGCCACTTGTGTGATTTGCCGGAACCCTGTGGAGACCTTGCGCTGCGGGGTTGTCTGCGAGCCTTGCTGGGGTCGCGTTTCTCCGCTGGACGGAGTTCTGTGCGACCGGTGTGGCTATCTTTTCGCCTCTCGGAGTCTGCCGCCGGGAGAAATTCTCTGTGCAGTTTGCCGGAGAGGGTTCTTTGACTTCGATTTTGCCCGATCCTATGGCGCGCTAGTTGACCCGCTCCAAGAGATTATCCATCAGTTCAAATACTGTTCCCACCGCAGCCTGGCCTTGCCCCTGGCCCGCCGGCTCTATGGGCTTTGGGGCCATGGTTTTCGAGAACGGGCGCCGGATATGATAATTCCGGTGCCGCTCCACAAGAGTCGCCGGAGAGAACGGAGCTTTAACCAAGCTCTGCTGTTGACCCGGTACCTGAGCCGCTGGACGGGTATTCCCTTAAAGGACAAGCTGCTGATCAGGCATCGGCCTACCCCAACTCAGGCAGGACTCTCTCGCAAGCAGCGACGCCGTAACGTCAGCGGGGCTTTCCGGGTAGTCGACCGGACGGCGGTCAACAAGCGATCGATTCTCCTGGTTGATGACGTTTTCACCACCGGTGCTACGATGAACGAATGTGCTAGGATTCTAAGAAAACAAGGGGCCCATCGAATTGACGTCATGACGGTCGCTCGAGTTGTGGCGTCGTCGGTCCAGGTCTGGTGAGTCTAATGACGTGGTTCATCCGAATCCTGAAAGGCATAGGAACTTCCGGGTTTTTCCTGGCCTTATGCTGTGTGTCGGCTCAGTGGGGGAAGGGACTTGCTTCCGGGCCAAGCTCGCTTTCCACCGACAGTGAGATCAAGATTCAGGAGGAGCTATCTCTCGGTCCCGATTATCTCCCCCTCCAGCTCGGCAATCGTTGGATTTATGAGAGAGAGGATAGCCGCTTTCAGAGAACAACCCCGGTCAAGATCGAGATCATCGCCAGACCCATCCTGCAGTGGACGACTTACTACGTCTTTAATCAGCTTCCATTTGTGCCGGGTCTGGAAGGTGAGCGCAATGTGGTGGTTCGCTATGATCAAGCCACTCGTCGATTCCTTCGCTTGATTGCGCAAGATCAAGAAAAAGAGGAAATTCCTCTGTTTCCTGTCGGGGAATCGGCCGACGCTGTCTTTGACCAGTCTCCGGGTGACGACGGACTTCCCGTAGCCAACCGCTTGAGCTACCTGACCTGCCCAGATTGTGAGGATTCAGGTCTTGAGTTGGTTTTCGACCGAGGTCTGGGAATTGCGGAGGTTGGAGCCTTTTCCGAGTGGGGATCAGAAAGCTACCGGCTGAAGTCAGCTTTGGTCAACGGCCGGAATTTCGGTGACCCGATGGAGCCGGAGCCCGAACCCGGCCGGTTGAAATCCAAGGTCGTGGTCAGCCGGGGCCGACCCCGTGCTGAGCCTGGATATTCGGAAGAAACGGAAAGAGGTAGACCTGTTGTTCGTGGTCAAGAATCCGACCGATTACTTTCTGAGCTTCAACTTCGACTCGAGTCAGACCTACGACTTCGTGGTCAGAGAAAAGCAAAGTGGTTTTGAGGTCTGGCGCTGGTCCAAAGGCAACTTCTTTACTCCCGTTATCCGCAGCCATGCCCTGCTTCCCCGAAAAGAGTGGAAGTTCAAGGTGGTCTGGAACTTGAAGGACAATGAACGGAACGACATCCGATTGGGCGCCTACGAAGCCGTGGCGATTCTTACTTCCGAGATTCCCCGTGAATCGTCAGCGGTCGAAATCGTTCTGCCCTAGAGCGGTTTCCACCGGCTTCCAGAGTCTTGGACTCTAGGGGAAATTCCACAGCAGATAGCCGGCCACAATCGTTCCCACAATAGCTCCCCCGTAACAAAAAAGGCTGATCAGTTCGTGCAGGTGCTTGACTTGGAGACCATCGTAGAGAGTGAAACGGAATCGATGAGCCCAGTGAAAAAGTGAGAGGGAACACAGGAAAAATAGAACCAGTCTTGCCACAGGGTGTTGGACCAGCCCCAAAGTTTTTTGATAGCTCGGTGGGTCCAGCCATCCCAGCGGAAAGGCCAGACCGTAAAGAAACAGAAGAACGGGCAACAGAAAGGCTGCTGCCACGCCTCCGGCACTGAAGAGGGCCCACAGAAAGGGTTCGTTGGATCGATCGGCCATGGATCATCCTTGTCGCGTGAGGAAAAAAATAACCAGCCCGGAGATTGCCAGCCAAGCCAGGTAGTTGGGGGCAGCTATCAGGAGATTGGGAATGCGCTTGCCCCGCCAACGGACGACCATGGCTTGGGGGGTCAGATTGAACCAGGTAATCGTGTGAAAAAGCACGAAAACAAAGCTGACGCCATTCAGAACGATCAGAATAGGGTTCTTCATCCAGTACTGGAAATCGATATAAGATTCGAGTCCCCCTCTTAAGGCATGGAGTTGCAGCAAGAGGATGACCACGAAGAAAGCCACAAAGACGCTGCTGAGTTCCCGGAGCATGAACTTGAGATAAGACCACTGCCGACTCCACCAAAAGGTCGAAATCCGAGTCCGGTACCATTTGGGATGGTATTGACGGTAAGCTGGGGATGTCTTCATCGCTTGCTCCAAGACTTCAGGAAGGCTTGGAACCACTCTTGGGTTCATCAGTCTCGAGGATGTCGAGATGATCCCCGCTCCAAGGCTTCAGGAATACTTTGAACCATTCTTTGGTGGCCGCAAGTTTGTACTGTTGAATGGCTCCCGCCGGATCAACGTTCTTGGGACAGACCTCAGTGCACTCGCCCACAAAGGTGCAACCCCAAATCCCCTCATGTTGGGAAAGGACATCAAGACGCTCGTCTTCTCCTTGATCGCGAGAATCCAAATTGTATCGCTGCGCCAAAGCGATGGCTGCAGGTCCGATGAAATTAGGATCGAGCCCGTAGACAGGACAGGCGGCGTAGCAGATCATGCAATTGATACACATGCTGAATTGCTTGTATTTGTCCAACTGTTCCGGGGTTTGTAGATACTCCCCTTCTGCCGGCGATGTATCCTTCTCTCGCACAATCCAGGGTTTCACCAATTGAAGCTTATCCAGAAAATCGCTCATTTCGATGACCAGGTCCCGGACGACGGGAAAATTCTTGAGCGGCTCGACGCGGATAGGTCCAGGGAGGTAATGGGACAAAAAGGTGGCGCAAGTCAGCTTGGGTTCGCCATTCACGGTCATGCCACAGCTCCCACAGACTCCCATGCGGCAGGACCAGCGAAAAGAAAGGGAACCATCCAGCCGGTCTTTGATGTAGTTCAAGGCGTCCAGCACCACCCAGTCCTTGGTGAAGGGGACCTCGAACCGTTGAAAGGTGGGTTCAGCCTCTTGCTCGGGTCGGTATCGAGCAACCTCGATAGTGATTGTTTCAGCCATATTTCCTCTAGCTTCGCTGTTTTCTGAATATCTATTCGTCTGCCGAGTGCCCGTCTTCCCCGTGGATGGAGGTCATCACCCTGGACGTGTAAGCTGCGCCCGCCATCACCCCCCAGGCTTGGCGCCCGTTGGTCGACCATAAACTCGCTCGCTTGGAGGCCAGCGCGTAATGGTCACGGGCAGGTACTCGACCTTGAGTCGGCCGTCTGCCCGGTGCGAAACCAGGGAGTGGGCCAAGAACCTGCCATCGTCTCTTTTTGGAAAATCTGTGCGCTGATGCGCTCCACGGGATTCGGTTCGATGCAGGGCGCACTCAACCACAGTTTCGGCCACGTCCAACATGAACGAGAGTTCCAAGGCTGCTGTCAGCTCGGTGTTGAAGGTGTGACTGTGGTCCTGGATAGCCACTTGGCGGAAACGACCCTTCAGTTTCTGCAGGTTGGCCTGAGCCTCTTGCAGGAGAGCCCCTGTCCGGTAAATGCCGGCGCTCTTCTCCATGGTTGACTGCATCTCAGACCGCAGAGTGGCAATGGGCTCATGCCCCCCGGTCTTGTGGAGAAACTCTTGCTCCAAGCGGGTCTTCTCATCGGTTGCCTGCGCCTGAATACTGGGGCTCAGCGGCTTCGCCTGCAAAGCGAACTCGGCCGCCGCTCGTCCGGCCCGGGCGCCAAAGACCAGGAGTTCAGTCAGGGAGTTAGAACCCAAACGGTTGGCTCCGTTGATACTGACGCAGGCCACCTCTCCGGCGGCAAACAGGCCGGCAAGAGGTGTGGCTCCCTGGATATCGGTATGGACGCCGCCCATCATGTAGTGGACCACAGGTCGGACCGGAATCAGCGCACTCACCGGGTCTATGTTTTCATACTTGAGGCAGAGTTCACGAACAAACGGCAATTTGGTGTTGATGATCTTTTTTCCCAGGTGTCTGAGATCGAGATGGACGTAGGGTCCATGGGGTCCCTCGAGGGTACGGCCCTTCTCGAGCTCTTTCATGAAGGCCTGAGACAAGCGGTCTCGCGGCCCCAGTTCCATGGACCGCAGCACCGGCTTCGGTTGAGGAGTGCCCAGGTCGTAGTCCTGTAAGTAGCGATACCCATCCTTGTTGAGCAGGAATCCGCCCTCGGCCCGAGAGGCTTCGGTAATCAGAATTCCGCTGAAGGGAAGCCCTGTGGGGTGATATTGAACGAATTCCATATCCTTCAGCGGTACGCCCGCACGGTAGGCCAGGGCCATGCCATCACCGTTCTTGATGTTGGCATTGGTTGTAAACGGAAATACTTTACCGCACCCCCCGGTACAGAGGATGACGGCCTTGGCGGTGATGGCCTGGATTTTTCCTGTCATCAGTTCAATGGCTACCACACCTTGAACGCGGCCATCATCCACCAGGAGCTTGGTGACAAACCATTCGTCGTAACGGGTGATGGAGTTGTATTTCAGGGAGGTCTGGAACAGCGCGTGGAGCATGTGAAAGCCGGTTTTGTCGGCTGCGAACCAAGTGCGTTTTTTTTTCATTCCGCCGAAGGGTCGAACGGCGACGCGCCCGTCTGCTTCTCGACTCCAGGGACAACCCCAATGCTCAAGTTGCAGCATCTCTGGTGGGGCCTCCCGGACGAAGGCCTCGACCGCATCTTGATCACACATCCAGTCGCCGCCCGAAATAGTATCGTAGGCGTGTTCATCCAGACTATCATCGGCCTTGATGACGGCCGCGGCCCCACCTTCAGCCGAAACCGTGTGACTTCTCATGGGATAAACCTTGGAAGCCACCGCCACACTCAGATCCGGGGAAACCTCGGAAACAGCAATCGCTGCTCTCAGGCCGGCGCCCCCACCGCCTACCAACAGCACGTCATGGGAAGGCAATTCTGTCAAGGTAGTCACCTCGGTCCTTGATCAAGGCCAAGGACACACTGTTTTTTGTGAGAGTCAGAGAACTGCTTATCTAAGGAAAAGGCGTCAATGGCTGAACTGCCTTCAATCATCCTGGGCTTGGCCACAATCCCTGCAGGATTTTCGACCGCCTGAAGCGGATTTTGCGAGGGCTTGGCAGGGCGGTTGCGTCGTAACAGGACGCTACCGGCCAAGAACAACTATGCAGAGATTACCTCAACTTTTCCTGTCGAATCAAGAGAGGATTTGCAGAATCTCTCCCACCCAAAAACATCAAAAACACAAACACGGAAAGACAAGATTCAATCCAAGCAAGGACTCGCCCTCAGTGAATTCCCGGTTAGCTTGCTTCCTGAGACACGTTGCAAGAAATCATCTATCTTCTTCCAATAAGATTGGCCCCCGAGATCAACCACATTGCTGTGGCTTGCCCCTGGAACCAAAAACCAATCTTTGGGCTCCGGGGCCGCGTCATACAAGGCCTGGCCCAATGAAAGAGGAACTGTTGAATCACGGTCGCCGTGAATGAACAACAGGGGACAACGCACACCTCTGATCTTTGGCAGAGATTCGTAGCGATCTTTCATCAATAGACCAACCGGAAGATAAGGATAACTTTTTTGAGCTACGTCCACGACCGAAGAAAAGCCTGACTGAATAATGAGTGCTGCTGGGGTGATTCGAGTCGCCATTTCCACGGCAACCCCGGACCCCAACGATTCCCCCAAGTAAACCAGTTTCTGCTCCGTCTTCTCGCGGAGCCAGTCCAAGGCCGCTTGGCCATCCTGGTAGAGGCCCCTCTCGGTCGGAACTCCCTGGCTGCCTCCATACCCGCGGTAGTCCAGGATGAAGACGCCGTAGCCCAGCCGGTGGAAGTCCCGAATCCAATCGAGGCGATCCCCTCGGTTTCCACCATTGCCATGAAAATATACCAGGGTGAGCGACCGTTTTCCCGGCCAATACCAGCTAAAGAGTTTGCTGCCGTCCTCGGACACCAATGCAACCGTTTGCAGCCCGAGGTATTCGCGACCCTGGGGGAGGGGAACCGGATCAGCATCGGGAAAATACTGGAGTTTCCTCTGGAAGAGGTAGACGCCGCCAACGATGACAGCATAGATCACCAGGAATCCTTTGAGGAGTCGCCAGATCAGGGAATGTGCGGGTTGGGTCATCGCCTTCAGTAGTGTCGAGTCCAGGAAAGCTCCGCCGCCTCGAAGTCATCCGGGAAGGCCACGACCTCCGGGGCGGGAGTCTGCTTGGGTTCGTCATCGCGGCTGTAGTAGAATCCCCGATTGTCGTGGCTCCAGGCGGCCAAAGCTTCTACCTGCCTCTTTGGCTGAAACAGCACAAAAGACAGATAGGCCGCCGCCAGAGCCAAAAAGGATAAAGCATTTTTCATGGGAGGTCTTGCGGCCCGAGAGAGAGAGTGTTGCAAGGTTTGGCGCTGTCTTCTGGCTTGACCTGCGGAAATGACGTTGGTGTCATCACCTCTAACCAAAATACACCAAGGCTCCGGCCAAGGCAATTCCTCCTCAGATCTCGATCGCGTCCAAAGCAACCCTCCGGCCAAGGTATCGACTAAGGAAATTGCTTCATTGCACTAATGGGGCCTCCTCGCCGGCCCCATTGACGCTTTCTCGATGAGGAGCCTCCATGTCAACGGAGATTCTGGCTGTCGACAACCTGTTTAAGAAGTATGGAGAACTCATCGCGGTCGATCGGGTCAGCTTCTCCGTCCATCAACAGGAAATCTTCGGCATCCTCGGTCCCAACGGCGCTGGAAAAACCTCCACTCTGGAAATGATCGAGACGCTGCGGCCCATTGACGGGGGGACCGTCATTCTGGATGGACTGGACGTCCAGAAGAACTCCCGGCAGGTTCAGCAGCGGATTGGTGTTCAACTGCAATCCGCTTCGTTTTTCGAGAAACTCAATTTGACGGAGTTGCTCCTGTTGTTTGGGGAGCTTTATGGGCGGGTCGTCGATCCCCGACAGTTGTTGGGCGAGGTCGATTTACAAGATCGCGGCAAGGCCCAGGTGGGGGAGCTTTCGGGTGGCCAACAGCAACGATTTTCGATAGCCGCGGCGCTTGTGAATGATCCACTGCTGCTTTTTCTGGACGAGCCGACCACCGGATTGGATCCGCAGGCTAGAAGACACCTGTGGGGAGTGATCCGCAGGATCCGTTCTGAAGGGAAAACGGTGGTCCTGACGACTCATTACATGCAGGAGGCCGAGGAGTTGTGCGATCGAGTGGCGATCATGGATCGGGGAAGGATTGTCGCCAACGCGCCCCCTCAGGATCTCATCGGCGATCTTCTTTCATCCGGATTCAGAAAGGAACGGGTGGAGCGTTTGGCCAATTTGGAAGATGTCTTTCTCCACCTCACCGGTCATGCCTTGAAGGAGGAATAAGCCCAGGATCCCGCTTTGCCCCACGCAGACCGATTGAAGGATGGAGTGTCGGTGAGGAATTTCTGGCGAGTCAGGCGCACTCGATAGCAGACGGTGAATGATGATGCGAGTTCGGTGGAAATTGACGGTGGCTTCACTGAAGATGTTTACCCGACAAAAGGAAGCCATCATCTGGACCATGTTGTTGCCGATCTTCATGATTTTTTTGTTTGGATTTGTCAGCTTCGAGGGTTTGGAAAAAATCCGGCTTGGCTTGGCCGGTCGGGAGAATCGGCCTGTCGGCCAGCTCGTCGAGAGGCTTAAGGATGTTCAGACATTGGAGCTCACTCGGGGGGCGGCGCCATCCGAACTGAAGCAGCTCAGGGCCGGTGAACGTCATCTGGTTCTGGTCCTTCCGAACGAGTTCGATCCCGCCAAGGGACATGAACTCAAGGTCTGGGTCAATGATGCCAAACCTCGGGAGACACAATTGGGTCTCCTGATCCTGCGGAAGGTTCTGGATGACTTGACGCTCGCAAAGCATCCGTCGTCGGGCCGAGTTCCAATGGAAATCCAATCGGTGACAAGTCGTGACCTACGCTACATCGACTTTCTGCTTCCCGGAGTGCTTTCTCTAGCCATCATGCAGAGCGGTATCTTTGGAGTGGCTTTCGGATTCGTTTCGCTCAGGAAAAGGGGAGTGCTTCGCCGCTTGTCGGTGACTCCCATTGAGCCCCAGGATTTCATTGTGGCCCAGGTCGCCATGAGGCTGATCGTCCTCCTGGCTCAGATTGTTGTCTTGGTGGGTGTCGGAATTATCTTCTTTGACATACAGTTCGCGGGAAATCTGCTGGATCTCTTTATCGTGGGATTGCTGGGCGGCGCTGTTTTCCTGGCCATTGGCTTCTCGCTGGCCGGCATCGCTAAAACCGAGGACCAGGTGGCGCCCTTGGCCAATGTGGTCTCGCTGCCCATGATGCTCCTGTCAGGTGTCTTCTTCAGCCGCTCGAATCTGCCTGAGGTGGTTCGGGCGGTCACCGAGTTTTTTCCACTCACCTATCTGGCCGACGGCATGCGGAGTATTGTGCTGGAAGGCGCAGCCCTCTCGGGTATCGGGCTCCAACTGGCTGGCCTCGGTTTCTGGTGCCTGCTCTCAGTGTGGTTGGCCGTAAAGGCTTTCCGATGGGAATAAGCCTGAAATGCTGCTACTGCCGGCCCTAAGCAATCGGCATTCATGGACTCGCTTTTCAACGTTCTGGCCGCTGTCATTCTCCTCAAAGGCTTGGCTGGAGCTTGGCACAGCCTGCGCTATCAGCGTTACCTCAACGAACAGTTGTCGCAACTGCCACCGCCCTGGACTCCCCCGACCTCGGTGATTATGCCCTGCAAAGGGAATGATTTCGGGTTGAAGGAGAACGTCGGCGCGGTCCTCGATCAGGAATTTGAAGATTACGAGGTCATCTTGGTGACCGCTTCGGAAGCAGATGACTCACTGCCGACGCTACGCGAGGTCGTCCGGGAATTTCCCCGTCGTCGGGTGAAGTTTGTCGTCGCTGGACTTTCGGAAGAACGCGGTGAGAAGGTGAACAATCTCCTCCAAGGTGTTGCAAAGGCAGACCTTGGCTCCCAGGTTCTGGTTTTCGCGGACTCGGATGGACGTCCGCATCGTTATTGGCTGCGAGATCTCTTGTCACCCTTGAAGGACCCTCGCGTGGGAGTCTCCACGGGCTACCGGTGGTTTTTCCCCCGCAGCGGAAACATGGCCAGCGTTCTGCGGGCAACCTGGAATGGCGCCGTCGCCACCCTGCTGGGCAACCACCGTCATAACTTCGCCTGGGGAGGTTCGATGGCTATTCGGCGGTCAATCCTTGAAGCCGTTGACCTCCTTTCCCATTGGCAACGTTCCGTCAGTGATGACTACTCCCTGACGACAGCTCTGAGGGAAGCGGGGCTCAAAATCCATTATCAGCCCCGATGTCTGGTGAGCTCGCATGGGGACTGCACCTGGAGCGAACTGGTGGAATGGTCCACGCGACAGATCATCATCACCAAAGTCTACTCGAGAGGTCTCTGGAGGCTCGCGCTGCTTTCGGAATTGCCCTTTGTGGTATTCTGGTGGGGGACGGTGGGCAAGCTGATTGGGTTGGCTGCGTCGGCGGGATCAACAAAGGGAGATCAATGGCAGCAGGCCCTGCCACTGCTGCTTTGGCTGGGAGCAATCTGGCTGCTCACCGCCGTTCGAGGGTTTTTCCGCTGGGCCATGATCAAACGGATCCGCCCCGAGGAGAGGCACGCCCTCAATCGGGATGGGTGGGGATACCTTCTGCTGGGGCCCTTGGCTTCTACCTTAACCTTCTACAACCTCGTGGTTTCCCTGTTCACATCCACCATCGTATGGCGTAATGTGCGCTATGACTTGATATCGGCTAATGAAGTGCATGTGGTGCGTGACGTCTAGTTTCCACTCAGTTCGGGACCACAGAGCCTGTCTCCGGCTGAGCCTGCCACAGCACCGGTCGGGGAGACGGATCCGCCAAGTGCAGTTGGCCGCAGGCCGCAAAAATATCCGGCCCCCGGGGTCGCCGGACGTATGCCGGTAAGCCTTTCCCGGCCAGAATCTCCCGAAAGCAATTCACGCGCTGCGGGGACGATGGTCTCAGACCGTTGGCATTGCCGGGGTTCAAAGGAAGAAGATTGACCTTCGACCTGATCTTGGCCAGCAACTTGACCAGCCGTCGAGCATCGGCATCGCTGTCGTTGACACCGGCGATGAGCACGTACTCGAAGGTGATGCGCTGATTTCGTCTCAAAGGAAACCCGGCACAAGCCTGCAGGACCTTTTGAATGGGATACTTCCGGTTGATCGGCATGAGTTGGTCGCGGACCGCATCGGTCGTGGCTGAAAGGGAAATAGCCAGGTTCGGCACTACGGGAGCTTCAGCCAGTTGCCGGATCTGAGGGACCAGTCCCACAGTCGAGAGTGTGATTCTGCGTGGAGGCAGAGCCAGCCCCTGCGGATCGGCCAGGATGACCAGGGACTTGATGACGTTTTCCAGATTTTGAAGGGGCTCCCCCATACCCATCAGCACCACGTTGGTGAGGGCCGGGCTGCTTTCGCCCCCTGTGGATCTTATTCCAAGGTCTTTATCACAAAGCACATAGAGGATCTGGCCGATGATCTCGGCTGGGCTGAGATTGCGTCTGAATCCCAGGAGCGCCGTCAAGCAAAAACGACAATCGAGAGGGCAACCGACCTGAGTCGAAATACAGAGGGTATTGCGCTTCCGCTCAGGGATCAGGACGCACTCGATTTTCTCCGCGTCCCGCAATTGCAGCAGGTATTTCTCCGTGCCGTCCGAAGCCTGCTGCCGAGTGTGGAGTCGGGGGAGCGTGACGCTGTGGCTCGAGAGCCTTTGCCGGAGGGATTTGGAGAGATCCGTCATCGCCCTCAGATCAAACTGCCGCTGGCCATAGAGCGCCCGATACAATTGGTAGCCGTGGTAAGGTTTTTCGCCCAATCTCACCATGAACGCGGTCAATTCATCGGCTGTCAACCCGAGCAACTCCCCGGTGCAGGGATCCATATCCGGAAGTCTCCTGTTTTCAACCGTTTCAACGTAGAGGCCCGATCATAGCAGATGGATTGGAGGCAGCGCAATCCGCTGCTTAGCGGCACGCAGACCTTCAGATCGGGACTCAATGGAAATACAAGCTTGATTTCCATCAGGATCATCAAAGACGTCCGCTAGTTCGCAAGAAGCGTGTATTGCGCCATTGCGAAGAGCTGGTTAAACGACCCCTTCGACAGCGCTTTCCTGATCGGGTCGCTAAAGCGCAAGAACGTACCCGGAATGCCCGGCTCAGACACATCCGGGGCGCCCTTCAGGTGGCAGTACCAGAACTGGAAGAGATCGACCTATGGCGCGACTCCCGCGGCACACCACATCTTCGCGGTAAAATCAGCACTGGCGCCGCAAGGGGCTTGGCAAATAGAGGAGCAAGTCTCGGACGGCACACTGCGGCTCATGGGGCTGCTTTGGGCAGCCATGGAAAAGGAAGGACCGTTGCGGCTTGAGGATCTGGATCTCTCGCTCCATCCGGAGATCGTCCGGGCGCTGCCGCAAATGCTGACCCGAGTTCAACGACGGACCGGAAAACAGACCTTTCTCAGAACTTACTCTCTGGAATGACTGCGCGACAATGAAATCGGGCTCCACAGCGCTCCGGACCGATTACTGGATGCCAAAATGAATCGGTTACTCTGGAGACGTTGCAGAAAGCGGCCGCGGCGATCGGGTGAAAAGTGCGCTTGGATTTGTGCAGGAAGCCGGGTGTTTGGTCGGTCACGCTAGGAGTCGAGTGAAGAATACGGCAGCCTGACCGCCCAAAACTTCGAGCCCTGTGTCTTGACGTCGACCGCCGATCTCTGCAGCGCAACCTGAGAGCCACGATTAAAAAAGGGCTGTGGTCGAATAATCAACAAGTTTCACGAACTCGACCAAGCGTTAGGGGCTGATGAGGGACATATCTGGATGAAAAGCTGTGACCTGTACCCTGATCTCCTTGGACCCGATTGGTAACTGATCGTCTTTTAAGATATTGATTCTTAAGTATTTAAGTATCCGTTGACCGATTGCAGTTTTCCGTTGAAAACCCGCCGGGGTTGTGTTAGGTTGGCTGTTCAAGGATTCGCCCACGCCGTTCGATGGGTGCTCTCTTTGCCGCAATCGATGTTCGATCTCCCAGGAAATTCATTCCACCGACGGGACGCAGACTCTATGGAGACAGTCAACAAGGACGTCTTGGACAATGGGCTCACCGTGGTTACTGAGCGTATGCCTCACGTCCGCTCCATCTCCATGGGCGTCTGGCTGAAGACGGGCTCTCGCAGCGAAACCCGTGAGTTGAATGGCGTCGCCCATTTTGTCGAGCACTTGCTGTTCAAAGGCACGGAGAGGCGCACGGCCGAAGAAATCGCCAAAGAGGTTGATTCCATAGGAGGCCATCTTGATGCCTTCACCGGCAAAGAAACCGTTTGTTACAGCGCCAAAGTTTTGGATGACCATCTGCCGGCGGCCTTCGATATTCTTTCGGATCTCGTGCTCAATCCCAGGTTCGATCCTGAAGAGATGGAAAGGGAACGTAACGTGGTTCTCGAAGAGATCAAGATGGAGGAGGACACGCCGGATGACTTGGTTTGCGAGATCTTCACTCAGAACTTCTGGAGAAATCAACCCCTGGGTCGGCCGACCTTGGGAACCAGGCAGACGGTCAGCCGGTTGGATCGAGACACCGTGGTTTCCTTTTTTCGAGAGTTCTATACTCCGGACCAACTGTTGATCTCGGCTGCCGGCAACCTGGATCACCCCTACATTGTGGACTTGGTCGTCAAAAAATTCGGTCATTTGGAGAATCGGTCAAACGGGCGCGACCTGGACCCGGCCAAGACCTACGGCCCCATCTTGATGCGCACCAAGAAAGAGTTGGAGCAAGCCCACATCTGCCTGGGGGTTCCCGCCTGTTCCCTCACCCACGCCGACCGGTTTACTTTCTACATCTTGAGCACCATCCTTGGTGCAGGCATGAGTTCTCGGCTCTTTCAAAACATCAGGGAAAGGCAAGGCTTGGCCTACGCCATATACTCGGGTTTGAGCTCCTATAGGGACACCGGATGCCTTTCGGTTTATGCGGGAACTTCTCTTGAAAACGCCGGCAAAGTGGTGAGTTCCATCATGCAGGAGTTTCGTGACCTGAAAAAACGTCGAGTGGAAGCGGAGGAATTCCGGCGTGCCAAGGATCACTTGAAGGGCAGCCTCTTGCTGAGTCTGGAATCCAGTTCCAGCCGCATGGCTAACCTAGCTCGCCAGGAACTCTATTTCGGGGACTACACGCCGCCGCAGGAAACGATTCTCAACTTCGATCGGGTTTCAGCAGATGAGGTTCAAGCGCTGGCCCATTCAATTTTCGACACTCGCCAAGTAGCCCTCACCGTTCTGGGCAACCTGGATGGAGTTGAATTTACCCGAGCTGACCTGGATTGCGGATGAGGGGCGAGTGGACAGCAGGTCCGGATCAACCCAAGGATCCTTGGATTCCACGAGCCTCTACAGGAAAGTCCAGGGTCTTGATGGTGAATCATTAGAAGAGGTTTCAAGTCTCCTTTGCAGTCAACCAGGTGGGGTAACGGTGGCGGTTACGGTTTCGGTCTTGGGCAGTGGAAGCTCCGGCAACTGCACCTTCATTGCGACCAGTAGAGTCAAGCTGCTTTTGGATGCGGGATTCAGCCGAGCCCAGACCATCAAGAGACTGCTGGCCATTGGAGAGTCACTGGAAGATATCGACGCTCTGATCATTTCACATGAACACTCCGATCACGTCAAAGGCTTGGCAAGCCTCCTGAAGAAGTATGATATTCTTACCTTCGTCGGGGAAGCGACTTACGAGGCGCTTTCACTCAAGCCCGCGCTGAAAAGGAGAGAGTGCCTTCGGGCCGGAGAGCCAATTCAGCTCGGTGACATGAAGATTTCCCCGTTTTCCATTCCCCACGATGCGGCAGACCCCTTAGCCTTTACCCTCGAAGCCGAGGGACTCAAGATATCGCACGTGATGGATTTGGGCATCCTCACCGAATTGGTCCGGCGCCGAATGGCCGCCAGTGACATTCTGGTCCTGGAGTCGAACCATGACCTTGAAATGTTGCGTCTCAGCTCTTACCCCTGGGCGGTGAAGCAACGCATCATGAGCCGACATGGCCATCTCTCCAACGAAAGCGTGGGGAAATTCTTCGAGGAGGACTTTGACGGTAAGGCTGGTCACATCTTGCTGGCCCATTTGAGCGAGAACAATAATCATCCTGACATAGCGCGGATGGTGACCAGTAAGGCCCTGCAAAAGAGAGGCGTCACCGTCGACAACTTGCTCCTGGCGCCGAGATCCAGTCCGAGCCCGGTCATCCGCCTGTAGGCATCGGCGAGGCTGAATACTTCTCAAGTCCACAAGGGGATGGTCCAGCGCCCCGGGCCTTTCTTTAGGAGGATAACCCACAGTGATTGAGCGCTATACGCGACCCCGCATGGGGCAGATCTGGTCTCTGGAAAACAAGTTCCGGAAATGGTTGGACGTGGAGCTGGCTTGTGTGGAGGTCCTGGCTCAACGGGGAGTGATTCCCCAAAGTGCGGCCCAGGTCATTCGGGAAAAAGCCAATTTCGACGTGGCTCGGATCGATCAAATTGAGCGCGAGGTCAAACATGACGTGATTGCCTTTACCACCTCGGTGGCGGAGTTCGTCGGGCCCGAGTCTCGATATGTTCACTATGGCTTAACCTCCTCCGACGTGGTGGATACGGCTTTGGCTCTTCAGCTCAAAGAAGCCTCTGAAATCCTGACCGAGGGGCTGGCAGCGTTCGTGAAGGTACTGGAGGAGCGCGCTCATGAATTCAAGAGAACGGTCATGGTGGGTCGAACTCACGGGATTCATGCCGAACCGACTACCTTGGGCCTCAAACTGGCCGTGTGGTATGAAGAAGCTCGCCGCAATCAGAGGCGGTTCGAGGCCGCGGCCGAAGGCGTGCGAGTGGGCAAGTTGTCTGGAGCAGTGGGCACCTTTGCCCACCTCGATCCCACGGTGGAGGAAGCCGTTTGCCGGGCCTTGGGATTACAACCGGATCCCGTTTCGACCCAGATTGTGCAGCGTGACCGCCATGCGGAATACTTGGCGGCGCTGGCGCTGGTCTCGGCCAGCCTGGAAAAAATCGCAACCGAGGTCCGGGGATTGCAGCGCACGGAAGTCCGTGAGGTGGAGGAATACTTCTCGGCTGGACAAAAAGGCTCCTCGGCCATGCCTCATAAACGAAATCCCGTGACCTGCGAACAAATTTCCGGCTTGGCCAGGGTAGTGCGCTCCAACCTCCTGGCCGGTCTGGAAAACATCACGCTTTGGCACGAACGAGATATTTCCCACTCTTCGGTGGAGCGTGTGATTTTGCCGGATTCCACCATTCTGGTCGATTATTTGTTGGCCAAAACCACTCGACTCCTAGAAAAACTCCTGGTCTATCCGGAACGTATGTTGGAAAACCTGAATCTGATGAAAGGCTTGATCTTTTCAGGCCAGCTTCTTCTCGACCTGACTCGCAAAGGTGTCAGTCGGGAGCAGGCCTATCAATGGGTACAGCGAAACGCCATGCGAGTCTGGTCTGAAGGGACGGACTTCAAGAGTCTGGTGCTTCAGGATGAGGAGATCCTTCAACAGTTGACTCGTTCCGAGATTGAAACGAGCTTTGATCTGGAGCATCAATTGCGGCACGTGGATGCCGTGTTTGAGCGCGTTTTCGGCGGTTGAGAGACTTCAAAGAAAGGAGCATGAGCGCTCCATGCGAGCTAAAGTTTACGTCAGCCTGAAAAAGAGTGTTTTGGACCCTCAAGGTAAAACCATCCACCACAGTCTGCAAAATATCGGTTTTCAGAAGGTCACGAATGTGCGTCAGGGGAAGTTCTTCGAAATAGACTTTGCCGCCGGCCTCTCTCGGGAAGAGGTTCAAGCCGAAGTTGAAAAAATGGCCGGCGGTATTTTGACCAATCCGGTGATCGAGGAATTCGGCTACCAAATCGAATAGTTTTCATCCAGGAGACTTGAACGGCGTCACCAGGCGGGAAGGTTCAGGGCCGCGGCCATTCCGTTCCCGCCAATTTCCAGGAGAGGGCTGAGGATGAAATTTGGGGTCTTGGTTTTCCCGGGCAGCAATTGCGAGCATGATGCCTATCATGCCATTCGCAAGGTTCTTCACCATCCGGCGGAGTTCATCTGGCATCAGTCCACTGACCTCAAGGAATGCGAAGCCATCATCGTTCCGGGTGGGTTTTCCTACGGGGATTACTTACGCACGGGGGCCATTGCCCGTTTCTCGCCGGTGATGGGAGCGGTACGGCGTTTCGCCGCAAGAGGTGGACTGGTCCTGGGCATCTGCAACGGCTTCCAGATTCTCCTCGAGTCGGGTTTACTGCCCGGGGCCATGCTGAGAAACCGTGAATTGAAGTATGTGTGTCAACAGGTCTCGATTCGGGTGGAGAACGTGCGGACTCCGTTTACCCATCTCGCCGAGGAAGGCGATGTCTGGACCATTCCCATCGGGCACATGGAGGGAAACTACACCATTGACGCCGAAGCCCTCGGGGTGCTGGAGCAAAAGAAGCAGGTGGTGTTCCGCTACTGCACGCCTGCAGGCGCCGTCACCGCGAGCTCCAACCCCAACGGCTCGGTGGCCAATGTGGCTGGGGTCTGCAATCCCGAGGGGAATGTGCTGGGTATGATGCCCCATCCGGAAAGAGCCAGCGAACCACTGCTGGGAAGTGAGGATGGAGTGTTGATTTTTCAATCGATGATTCAATCAAGGTCCTTCGTCCGGGCCTGAGTTTCGGCGCCGGTCGAGGTGCATGGACCTTGCAGTCCTCGTTTGCCTGGCGAACTGACCGTCCGGGAACAGAGTCGAGTTGCCATGGAAGCTAAACGGTCGATGACCCCTGAGGTTTTGGTGCAGCACAATCTGACCGAAGCCGAATATGATCGCATTCTGTCGATCTTGGGTCGTGTCCCCAACCTGACGGAGCTGGGTATCTTCAGCGTCATGTGGAGCGAGCACTGTAGTTACAAGAGCTCCAAGATCCACCTGAAACGGTTACCCACTCAAGGCCCCCATGTGCTGCAGGGGCCTGGAGAGAACGCCGGGATCGTGGATATCGGGGATGGTTATGCGGTGGCCTTCAAGATAGAGTCCCACAACCATCCCAGCTTCGTGGAGCCTTACCAGGGAGCCGCCACCGGTGTTGGAGGGATTTTGCGCGATATCTTTACCATGGGGGCTCGTCCCATTGCTGCCATGAACTCTTTGCGCTTTGGGCCGCCCGATCAACCCCAAAACCGACGCATCATGGAAGGAGTCGTTGCCGGCATCGCCGGATATGGCAACTGCTTTGGCGTTCCCACTGTGGGTGGGGAAGTGGTGTTTGCGGAATGTTACTCACAAAACCCCTTGGTGAATGCCTTTGCTCTGGGATTGTTCAGAAAAGACCGGATTTTCTACGGGAAAGCCAGTGGCATCGGGAATCCGGTGATCTATGTCGGCTCAAAAACGGGAAGGGACGGCATTCATGGGGCAACCATGGCCTCAGCAGAGTTCGATGAAGAGTCGGAAAGCAAGCGGCCCAACGTGCAGGTCGGCGATCCTTTTCTCGAGAAATTATTGCTGGAAGCTTGTCTGGAAGCCATGAAGACCGGCGCCATTGTGGGCATCCAGGACATGGGCGCCGCCGGATTGACCTGTTCGACCTGCGAGATGGGCGGGCGAGCAGCAACCGGGATCGAAATCGATCTGGGCAAGGTTCCGCAACGTGAGCACAACATGACTCCCTATGAGATCATGCTGAGTGAATCCCAAGAACGGATGTTGTTGGTGGCAGAACGGGGGAGGGAAGAGGAGATATTCAGAATCTTCCGAAAGTGGGAAATCGACGCTGTCAACATTGGAGAAGTCACTGATGACGGGATGCTGAGAATCTTGGACCAAGGCGAGGGAGTGGCCGAGATACCCAACAGGGCTTTGACCGATGATGCGCCGGTTTACCGGCGACCCCTTGTGGCGCCCTCCAGGAACACCCCCAATCCGGCAGCGTCGCCGGTGCCTTCATCGGTGGATTGGGGGAGGGTACTCGAGCGTTTTTTAGCTTCTCCCAATCTGAGTTCCAGAGAGTGGGTTTATCGTCAGTACGACCACATGGTGCGGACCAATACGATGCAAGTCCCCGGTGCGGACGCCGCAGTCGTTCGTGTCAAGAACACCAAGAAAGCTCTGGCCATGAGCTTGGATGGCAGCGGGCGGTACTGCAGGCAGGACCCTCGGATGGGAGCGCAGTTGTCGGTCGCCGAAAGTTGCCGCAACCTCGTCTGTGCCGGCGCCCGTCCCCTGGCGGCCACCAACTGCTTGAATCTCGGCAATCCGGAAAAGCCGGAAATCATGTGGCAAGTGACTCAAATGATTGATGGGTTGGCCGAGGCCTGCCGTGCCTTGGGTACGCCGATCACTGGTGGCAACGTCAGCTTCTACAACGAGACTCTGGGGGAGGGAATCGACCCGACTCCGGTCGTTGGAATGGTGGGCTTGATCGAACCGCTGTCCAACATGCGGGGATCTTGGTTTGTCCAGGAGGGACACCGGATCGTCTTGTTGGGACCGTTGGTTGGGCCACGGACGCATTATTCGAGCGCCCTCCGGCTGAATTTTCAGAAGCTGAGACCGTCGCAGGAGTCGGTCGGGGATTTCTATACCACCTGGGTCGGTCAGCTCCCTTGTCCTCCTCTGGATTTGGATCTGGAGGTTCGTGTTCAGAAGACCTGCCGGGAGGGAATTGAAAGTGGACTGATTCTGTCGGCTCATGATTGTTCGGAGGGCGGATTGGCCGTCGCCATTGCTGAGATGGGCTTTTCGCACTCTGGAGGGACGATCCTGGGAGCCGAGATCTCGCTGTCCCAGGCGGAAGAGGTTGGAGAGGTCTTGTTCGGAGAATACCCCTCGCGGATTCTGGTCACGGTTTCAGAGGAAAATCTGGCGGCGCTGGAAAAAATTGCAGCCCTCCAGGCTGTGCCGATGACTTCTCTGGGACCGGTGGTCGAGGGAAGGTTGAGCGTGCGTACCGGTGATTTCATGGTGATCGAGACATCAATGGCTTCTTTGGAGGAAACTTGGAGAAATTGTCTGGGAGGTTTGTTCGCCAATCCATTATAATTTCCTCGTCTTGCCGATCATCACCAGTGTTGCGAGTCTCTCAACCAGCCGCAGGCAACGGTCTCGATAGTCTGAGTGAGGTGTCCGGGGAAACCGATGCTTGACAAGTTTCGGGAAGAGTGCGGAATCTTTGGGGTTTTCGGACATCGCGAGGCGTCACGGATCACCTATCTGGGTTTGTACGCCCTGCAGCATCGAGGGCAGGAGAGTGCAGGAATCGTTTCTACGGACGGGATTGGCCTCCATAGTGAAACCGGAATGGGCCATGTGGCCGACATCTTTACCCAGTCTCGCTTGGAAAATTTAAAGGGGGAAGTGGCCATTGGCCATACCCGTTACTCGACGGCGGGTGAAAGCTCCGTAAAGAATGCTCAACCCCTGGTCGTTTCCTGCAGCCAAGGGGACTTGGCGCTCTGTCACAATGGGAATCTCATCAATGCTCTGCAGGTCAGGGGGCAACTGGAGAAGGCGGGGGCGATCTTCCAGTCGACGACCGACAGCGAGGTCATTCTCCACCTCATTGCTCGATCGCACAAAGAAACCATCGAGGAGGCCATCGAAGAAGCCCTGTCGCAGTTGGCGGGGGCCTACTCACTGGTCTTTTTGACCTGCGAAAAAGTCATTGCCGTTCGGGACCCGCGGGGGTTTCGCCCCCTCGCTCTGGGTTGGTTGGATGGCTCTCCCGTTCTGGCTTCAGAGACATGCGCCTTCGACCTCATCGAAGCCGAGTTTGAGCGGGAAGTCGCCCCAGGAGAAATGTTGACTCTCTTCAAGGGCGGGACTCGGTCTCGGAAGATCTCTCCGCCGGCGTCTCCCTCCTTTTGCGTCTTTGAGCACGTTTACTTTTCCAGACCCGACAGCCAGATCTTTGGCCGGTCTGTTTACGAGAGCCGCCACCTCCTGGGACGGTACTTGTCTCAAGAGCAGCCGGTGGAGGCGGACATCGTGGTGCCGGTGCCGGATTCCGGCGTGGGCCGCAGCCATTGGCTTCTCCCAAGAATCGGGTATCCAGTTTGAATTCGGGCTCATCAGAAATCACTATGTCGGAAGGACGTTCATAGAGCCTAAGCAGTCCATTCGGCATTTCGGGGTCAAGATCAAATTGAATCCGGTTGCAGAGCTGATCCAGGGCAAACGCGTTGTTTTGGTGGACGACTCAATCGTGAGGGGGACTACCAGCCGCAAAATTGTCAAAATGGTCCGTGATGCCGGCGCCATCGAAGTCCACGTACGCATTAGTTGTCCACCGACGATCTCTCCTTGCTTTTACGGGGTGGATACGCCCACCAAGAGGGAATTGATCGCCTCGAGCCATTCGGTAGATGAAATTCGCAAATACATCGAGGCGGACACCTTGGGATACCTGAGCCATGATGGAATGCTCCGCGCCTGTGGCGTGGTCGAGGGCCAAGGTCACTTCTGTTCTGCCTGTTATACCGGCAACTATCCCGTGCCGTTCCCTCAAACGTCTCTGGGCGAGACTCTCTGAGCCGGCTCAGAGACCACTGCTACGACCCGTGGGTGCCTCCTGTTTCGGCTGGACCAGAGCCCGACTTTACCCATGACTGCCAAACCTGCCTCTGCCTATCGCGACGCCGGTGTGGACATTGACCGCGCCAATTTAGCCAAGAAGCGAATTAAAACCCTGGCCCGGCGGACCTTTACCCCAGAGGTGATCAGCGAGATCGGGACGTTTGGCGGGCTCTATCGCTTGGATAAGAACCCTTCGACTCGGCCGATTCTGGTGTCCAGCGTCGACGGTGTCGGCACCAAGTTGAAGGTTGCGTTCGCCACCGGTGTTCATCACACCGTGGGCAGAGATTTGGTGGCTCACTGTGTCAACGACATTCTGGTACAGGGAGCCACTCCTCTGTTCTTCATGGACTACATAGCGACAGATGAGATGGCGCCGGAGATCATCGCCAAGGTCGTGGAGGGGATAGCCGTTGGTTGCCAGGAAGCGGGATGTGCATTGCTGGGAGGAGAAACGGCCCAGATGCCGGGATTTTACTCCAGCGGCGAGTACGATCTGGCCGGTTTCATCGTGGGAATGGTCGATCAGGCACGCCTTCTGGATGGACAACGCATCCAGCCGGGACACGCCATCTTGGGACTGGCATCGACGGGGTTGCACACCAACGGTTACTCCCTGGCCCGCATGCTGTTGTTCGATGGCGCCGGTTACGGTGTCGACACCAGACTTCCCGAGTTGGGGTTGCCCTTAGGCGAAGCCTTGTTGGCGCCCCATCGAAACTACCTTTCATTGCTGAAACCTCTGCTGGACCGGCAATGGATAGGAGGGCTGGCCCACATTACCGGGGGCGGCCTGACCGACAACCTCCCGCGCATCCTTCCCCGGGGATGCGCGGCTCACATTCAACTGGGAACGTGGCCCGATTTGCCAATTTTTGGTGTTCTTCAGAAGCTGGGGCCTATCGATGAGGCCGAAATGCTGCGCACCTTCAATATGGGCATTGGAATGGTACTGATCGTTTCGCCGGAAGACGTGGCGAAGGTGGAGAAGCATCTCAGCCAGAGCCATGAACCCTGTTATCGCATCGGAGAGATCCGTTCGGGGAGACGTCGGGTTGTCTACAAGAGGTAGAGGTATGGGCAGGTAGTGGTTCCTTTCGAGGGCGCAGGCCTGCCGGAGGGGCGTGCTTTCGTGAAACGTCTTGCCATTTTACTGTCCGGGCGGGGTTCGAATTTCGAGGCCATCGCCGACAGCATCCAAGAAGGGAACTTGCCGGCCCAGATCTCATTGGTGGTCAGCAACGTTGGGTCTGCCGCCGGTTTGGAAAAGGCGCGTCGTAGGGGACTGAAAACGGTCGTCATCGGTTCTGCGGGTGTTGCCCGAGAAGACTACGATCGACTCTTGGTTGGAGAGCTGAGGCGGCACCGGGTGGACCTGGTTTGCCTGGCGGGCTTTATGCGTATTCTGAGTCCTTTTTTCATCCAGGCATTCCCGAACCGAATCTTGAACATCCATCCCTCTTTGCTTCCCGCCTTTCCCGGATTGCATCCACAGCGTCAGGCGCTGGAGGCCGGGGTCCGGTTCTCGGGCTGCACCGTCCATTTCGTGGATGAAGGGGTAGACTCCGGTCCCATTCTGCTGCAGGCTGTGGTGCCTGTCCTGGAGGGCGATGACGAAGCAACCTTGTCCCGGAGGATCTTGGCGGAAGAGCACCGGCTGTATCCCAAGGCGATTGGAATGGTGGTCAGAGATGAAGTCCACTTGGAGGGGCGAAGGGTGCTTCGGAAACCCTGACAGCCCGACGGGGCTCCGGTTTTTCATTCCGGTAGAAGGGCAATGCCTTGACGGTTGACGAACAACTGACCTTCCTCCGGGAAGGAGTTGCCGAGCTGATCCAACCTCAGGAGCTTCGAGCCCGGCTGGCTCGCTCTGCCGAGACCGGGAAGCCCTTGCGGATCAAAGCCGGCTTCGACCCGACGGCGCCGGACCTTCATCTGGGACATACGGTCATGCTCCGCCGAATGCGGCGTTTTCAGGACTTGGGCCACACCGTCATCTTCTTGATCGGCGACTTCACCGGCTTGATCGGCGACCCGTCCGGTCGGAGCGCGACCCGCAAGCCCTTGAGCCGGGAGGAAATCGCCCAGAACGCCGAAACCTACAAGCAGCAAGTGTTCAAAATTCTCGATCCGGATAAAACTACCATCGACTTCAACAGTCGTTGGATGACATCGTTCAGCAGCGAGCAGTTCTTGGGTTTGGCTGCTCGCTATACCGTGGCTCGTATGCTGGAGAGAGACGATTTCAGCAAGCGATTGAAGAAGAGGCAGCCCATCTCGATTCACGAGCTCTTTTATCCCCTGATCCAAGGATACGATTCCGTGGTCCTTGAAGCCGACGTGGAAATGGGCGGAACCGATCAGAAGTTCAATCTTCTGGTGGGCCGGGAACTGCAGAGAGAATACGAACAAGAACCGCAAGTGTTGCTGATGCTTCCCCTGCTGGAGGGTTTGGACGGGGTGCAGAAAATGTCGAAGTCGTTGGGGAATTACATAGGAATCCAGGAGCCGGCTTCAGAGATCTTCGGTAAGGTCATGTCGGTTTCGGACACTCTCATGTATCGCTACTACGAGCTCTGCACCAACCTGAGTTTGTCTGAGGTCAGCCGAATGCGAAGGGATGTTGCTGAAGGCAGATTGCATCCCAAGGCCGCCAAGACTGATTTGGCCAAACGCATTGTTCGAGACTTCCACTCGCTTGAAGCTTCTGAAAAGGCAGAGGAGGCATTCCATCGGATCCATTCTCAAAGGCTGCTCCCGGATCAGATGCAAGAGAAGAGACTGCCCATTTCTCAAGACAAGGTCCGGCTTTCGAAATTGATTGTTCGGGTGGGGCTGGCCGCCTCGGTGGGGCAAGCGGTTCGTTTGATAGCCCAGGGAGCCGTAACCTTGAATTATCAGAAAGTCACCGATGTCAAAGCGGAATGGGATTGTTCGAGACCATCCTCCTCAGTCCTGAAGGTGGGCAAACGCGGTTTCGTCAAGGTGATCGTTGGATGAAATACCAGGCAACAAAGCTGTGCGCAGGACTGTGCGGATATCTCTGCCGGGCGTTATCCCAGCAGCCTGGCGACCCCGGCCGCCTGCAACCGCTTGATGAAAGGCATCATCGCATGTGGGATCTCGAAGGCTCGATTGGCCGGCGCCAAGCCGTTCGGCTTTGGCGGCATGGAATCAAGTGACGACACCGGTAGAAACCACCTCGATGAATGACTTGCCTGAATAGCTCTTCCAAAAAATGGGGATTTTTATGCGCGAACGACGCGGGAAGAACAGGCAAAGACATCGTAAGTGATGGCTGTCAACAGGGATAAGCCCGACCGGTGGAAAGATGATATCGCGCGGTCGGTGGATATGTACAACGACTGGTTCATTCAGTTTGCCCCGGATGCTTACCGAACGACTCGAATGCAGGCGACAAAGGATGTCGAAGCGACGCTGAAAACGACAAGGAACCTGACCAACATCGGAGCGGACTTGCTGAAGGCGCATCCTGCTGCCCTACCCACACTACGAATATCCACCTGTCCGCCGCTGGCAGTGGACAGACTGATCGGGCTCGCCGGCGTCTCGCCGAATCTGGTCAAAGTTATGGAGAAGCAGGGTAAGTTGCCGGCTCGCATGCCCCAGGCGGATCTGAACAGCGATCTTGTGAAGATCGGGGAGATCCTCGAAAAGATGAGGGACCCTGATATCTTTGTCTGGCTGAAACGCAACAAATCGCCATCGAAGCGTGAGTTGTACCGGGCGGCGACAATTGTGGCTGATCGTCTGTGTGGCGCGGTAGCCAATTCGATCATTCGGAACGCACAGGAAAAACGTCAGCTCAACGCTATTGGCGACTGGCTGACAGCCAGAGGCTACCGGAGCCTCCCTGTAGGAGAGGGCACGAAATATACGGACATGAGTCCGGGGACATTCTCGTTTCGTCTGAATGTTTCGGTTGAGCTGGAAGGAGCCGGCAGGTCGATCAACGTCCCTGTAGATGCAGTTATCCTGCCGAAGAGCGCCAGGGCAGGGGAGTTGCCGTTGCTTGTTGAGGCCAAGTCGGCAGGAGATTTCACGAACGTCAATAAGCGGCGCAAGGAAGAGGCAACGAAGATGAATCAATTGCGCCGAACCTACGGGACGGACGTACGATTTATTCTGTTCCTGTGCGGCTATTTCGACAGCGGCTATCTTGGCTATGAGGCCGCGGAAGGCATTGACTGGGTGTGGGAACATCGAATCGAGGATCTGGCGAAGTTTGGAGTGTAGATGAAGAAGGACGCAGCAGAATGGGAGAAGCAGCGTCTTAGGCTGCAAGCCAGACTCGACGCTGATAAGAACCAGGCGGAACGGAATCGGCTGGGCCAATTCGCAACACCGACTGAACTTGCCCTTGACCTCCTTCGATACGCCAAGGAGTATCTGGGGGAAAGCGAGAACGTTCGCTTCATTGATCCGGCGATCGGAACCGGCTCGTTTTATTCAGCATTATTAAGGGTATTTCCAAAGAATCGCGTCGAGTGCGCTGTCGGCTATGAAATCGACCCGCATTACGCTACTGCGGCGGTGGATCTGTGGGGAGAGACCGGGCTGGACATTCGTTTGGAGGATTTCACGCGGGCTGAATCACCGAGGGAATCTGAAATGTTCAACCTGCTGATCTGTAATCCCCCTTACGTCCGGCATCACCATATCGTCAATGGCGAAAAACAGCGCCTCAAGGCCCGGGCCCGTGAAGCCTGCGGCGTCGAGATGAGCGGGCTGGCCGGGCTGTATTGTTACTTCCTGGGCCTGTGCCACTCATGGATGGAGGATGGATCCCTGGCCGGCTGGCTGATCCCCAGCGAGTTCATGGACGTGAACTATGGTGTTTCCGTGAAACGTTACCTTCTCCGAGAGGTAACACTGCTCCATGTCCATCGGTTCAACCCGAACGAGGTGCAATTTGGCGACGCCCTGGTGTCGTCGGTGGTCGTATGGTTCCGCAAGGAAAAACCGCCGACTGATCACGAAGTGCGTTTTACCTATGGCGGTTCCTTGCACCGGCCGAAGCTCGATCGGCCGGTGCCGGTCCAGACCTTGAACCGCGACCGAAAATGGACAGGGTATCCAATGAAGAAGGGCGAGGATGATGAGGACAGGCCGGTTCTGGCAGACTTCTTCAAGATCAAGCGTGGGCTGGCGACTGGCAATAACGGCTACTTCATCCTGTCGGACGAGGAGATCCAAAGACGCGGCTTGCCAATAGAGGCGTTCCGTCCCATACTGCCGAGTCCCCGTTATCTGCCCGATGATGAAGTACTGGCTGACAGTAAGGGAAATCCTGTACTGGAACGGCTTTTGTTTCTGCTCGATTGCCCGTTGGATGAAGACGAGATCAGGAAACGGTATCCGAAGCTATGGGCCTACCTGGTGGGGGGAAAGGCGAGGAACATCGATCAATGTTACCTCTGTCAGCATAGAACCCCGTGGTACTCACAAGAGAATCGGCCGCCTGCGCCGTTCTTGTGCACCTATCTTGGCCGGAGCGACAAGAAGAGCCGGCGGCCGTTCCGCTTCATTCTCAACCACTCGAAGGCGACGGCTGCGAACGTTTATTTGATGCTGTATCCGAAAAGCCTGCTGGACGGCGCTTTGAAGGACAACCCGAGGCTGAAAAGACAGGTCTGGGAATTTCTGAATCAGATATCCCCGAAGGTTATGCTAGGCGAGGGCAGGGTGTACGGTGGTGGGTTGCACAAGCTGGAGCCGAAAGAACTGGGGAACGTCCCGGCGACGATCATTGCCGAACTGCTGCCGGAATCGACACGGCCACTACGCGAGAAACAGGGCGAGCTTTTTGAAGCGGAAGTGGCTTGAACCGATAAAGTTGAACGCGAAATAATTCGGAGTTCTGAGTTATTGCCACATCGACGATAGCGTCTGGATTCCACTTGAGCGAGTTACGGCGTTTTGTCGGTCGGAACGGGGCCGGCAAGATCGCATTATTGAAGATTTTGAACAACTTCAACCCTGCCACCGAGAATCTTTACCATGCGCAACGCGGACTTCTGCGTGATCGGTTCACAGCTGAGTATGTAAGCGGTTCCTGGAGCTGGCCGGCGGTTGACTCGCGGCCGAGTCTTTGATGCAACAGGAATGTTCAGGTCCGTGGGCTGCAAAGCCCTTCTGCGCTAAAATCCTCTAGGGAAGTATTCCTTCCAGCGCTTGTCCACAGTTTGAGCAACGTCGGGAGAGCAGGCAACCTCGGGTGGATAGGTGGGCTTCATGCGTGCGTCAATCAGAACGGGGGTACCATAGCACAGGTGATGGCGGTGAACCGTTGTCTGGCGGGCATGCACGTCGGCGGCCGGCTCGAAGCGCGTGAATACCGACCACAAGAAGCGAGAGGGGTCCCGAGCTATGGAGGCATCGTCGGCCAGAATCAGGAGCGGCCAACCCTGGAAGCCAGGCCACTGAAGCAGCCGCTCAGGTTGCGCAGAGTCCTCCGAGTAGTTCGAGCCGGCAATCACCAGGCAACCGGGACAGAAGACCGCCACCTCACGAACCCCCACTGGAATCTCACCTTGGAATTCTTGGGGAAGGCTGCGCTTTGGGCTCCCCAGGCCCAGCATGATGGCTTTGCTGCCCTGGTTGATCCGGGGTCCGCAACTATCGAGGGTATCCATCGACAGATTGGAAAGGATAAAGAAATCTGTCTCCCACTCAATGCGTTGCAAAACGTGCTGTAGCAAGGCGGGAAAATCCTTCAGGTTAAGTGGTGTATCCGTCGCCATGAGAAACTTGGTCAGCGAGAGTTGGCCCTCACCGAGAATTCGGAAGGCAGAGCTCATGGCCTCGCGAGTGTAACGTTCGCGCACCACGGCGGCTGCCAAGGAGTGAAAACCCGTCTCCCCGTAACTCCACAGATCACGCACTCCCGGCATGACCAGAGGGAACAGAGGGCTTAGCAACTCCTGCAGATAGTCCCCGATGAAGAAGTCCTCCTGTCTGGGCTTTCCCACCACGGTTGCCGGGTAAATGGCGTCTTGACGGTGAAGCACCTGCCGCACTTGAAAAATCGGATAGTCATGGGCCGGCGAGTAGTAGCCGTAGTGGTCTCCGAAGGGACCCTCTGTGCGGCGTTGGTGTGGAGGGACCGCCCCCTGGAAGACAAATTCAGCCTCTGCCGGGAACGGATGCAGATTGCCTGCGGGACGAACCATGGGAATTCGCTCACCGCCCAGCAGGGAAGCCACGATGAGTTCCCCGACGTTCTCGGGAAGGGGCGCGACTGCGGCCAGAATGAGTGATGGAGGGCCGCCAAGGAAGACCGTGGCCGGCAGAGCTTCACTCAACGACTCCGCCACATCATAGTGAAACCCTCCCCCCTTTTGGATTTGCCAGTGCATTCCGGTGGTTTGGCCGTCATAAATCTGCAAGCGATAAATGCCCAGATTATGGCTTTTGTTCCTGGGATGCTCGGTGTAGACGAGTGGCAGGGTAATGAAGGGACCTCCATCCTGTTCCCAAGTAGTCAGAATGGGCAAGGTGGAGAGGTCGGCGGGTCGCTGGGTGCATTCCAATACGGATCCCCCCTGTACCTTTCGGGTACCCAATTTGAGGGCCTCCCGGGCAAGGTTGCGATGATCCCACAAGTGTCCCAAGCTGGGTGGGAGCATTGTCTGGGCAAAATCGACGACCTGCTGGACCAGTTGTTGGGGACCTCGACCGAAGGCAAGTTCAATCCGACGCGGTGTTCCGAACAAATTGGTGACCACGGAAAAGCGGCTTCCCCGGAGGCGCTTGAACCACAGCGCAGGGCCGGCTTGCTCAATCACTCGCCGATGAATCTCAGCGGCTTCCAGATAGGGATCCACCTCGGCTTCGATGGTCGCCAGTTGTCTTTCGCGGCGGAGGAGGTGCAGAAATTGTCGAAGACTTCCCAAGGGTTGCCGATGTCTCATTTCCCCTCACGGCTCGAGTGGTTTCGAGTCGAATCAAGATACCACAGCCACAACCGTCCGTCACGACCTTGTGCGGGACTATGCTAGACTCCCCCCATGCGTCGAGCGGGACAGGATGGTTGGCGAGCCAGTGCTTTTGCTTGGGGAATGGCTCATGGAATGGGGCGCTATGAGCGCTGGATGGCCGAGCGAAAGCGGAGGCTGCTCGGTGGGCCCTCTACGGAGAGGTTCTGGAGATCGGACCCGGCAGTGGGGTCAATCTTGCCTATTTCCCCCAAGAGGTTCGCTGGACCGGCATCGAGCCCAACCCATTCTTCCATCCCTATATTCGGGAAGAGGCAATCCGGCTCGCTCGACCGATCAGTTTGAGGATCGGCTTGGCGGAGAACCTTGGATTGCGGGATGAAAGTCTGGACGCTGTGGTTGGAACCTTGGTCCTTTGCTCGGTTGATGAGGTGAAACCGGTTTTGAAGGAAATCCTGCGGGTACTCAAGCCTGGCGGTCGCTATTATTTTCTTGAGCACGTTGCCGCACCGAGAGGGAGTTGGCTTCGACATTTTCAGCGTATCGTGCAACCGGTATGGCGCAGGGTCCTGGACGGTTGCCGGCCGGATCGCGAGATCTTGCAACTGATGGGAGAGGCCGGATTCTACCGATTGCAGTGCGAGGAGTTCCGCGCACCGCTGCCGGTGGTGAGCCCCCACGTATCCGGTTTCGCTGAAAAGGCAGCTGACGACCACCTGCCAAAAGGGTAACAAACCCTTGACACGCAGTTCTTTCATACGTATGATTTAAATCAACCGTTTGTTTGAATGAGGATAAGCCTTGCCCACTGAGACCAGAGAACAAATCCTGGATACTGCTGAGCGGCTCTTCGCTGAGCGGGGCATCGATGGTGTTTCCATTCGTACCATCACGACTGAGGCCCAAGTCAATCTGGCGGCCATCCACTACCACTTTGGCTCGAAAGAGGCCCTGGTCAGGGAAGTTTTTGCCCGGCGGATTGACCCGGTCAATCGCGAGCGGCTGCGATTGTTGGACGACCTTCTCGATCGCTCCGAAGGACAGAAGCCTGAGATGGAAGAGTTGGTACGCATTCTTGTCGGTCCTCCGTTGCGATTATTGTTGCAGGCGGAACGAGGTGAGATCTTCACGCGACTTTGCGGGCGAATCTATTCGGATGCCTCCGGACACCTCCGTCCCATGTGCGTGGATCTCTTTCAAGAAGTCGTCCAGAGATTTGCAGCAGCATTCGAGCGAGCGGCGCCGGAGGTGCCCAAGACGGAACTCATGTGGCGTTTTCACTTCGTTATCGGCGCGATGGCACACACCCTGATGCAAGGGCAATTTGTCAAGCAGTTTGGCATCGAGTCGGTTGAGGGGTGTGAAGTTGAGGCGAATATTGAACGGCTGACCCAATTCGCCACTGCCGGATTCAAAGGGCCTCTGCCGGAAACCGCGAGGCGTGACACGTCGGGAGAAGGGCAACTGGAGGTTCCACAATGATCCGAGGGGGGCGATGGATTTTTCCCGTCTTACTTCTGGTCACGACGGCGGCCATGACGGTTGGGTGCAGTCGGTCGCTGCAGAGGCCGGTACGCGCCTCGGTGGTCAATATTCCTCAAAAGTGGACAGGTGGAGAGGTTTTACCTGACGCCGACCCTATGGATTGGTGGACCAGTTTTGGCGATGCGTCCCTGGACCAAGTGGTCTCCCGAGTCCTGGAACGTAACCAGGACTTGCGGGCGGCGGCGGCCCGCATTGAAGTAGCCGAAGCAGAGGCTCGTATGGCATCGGCCCCGGAATTACCCCAGCTTGATCTTGGTTTCAACTTGGGGCGTCAGCGGCAAAATTTCGTTGGACTGCCGATTCCGGGTGCGGAGGGAAAGGTGTTGAGCCGGACCTTTACCAGCACAGGTCTATCGCTCAATCTGGGTTGGGAAGTGGACTTGTGGGGCAAAGTGAAAGCGGGAAAGCTGGCTGCCATGGCCAACACTCAAGCGCGACGAGCGGAATTGGCCGCTGCTCGCTTATCCCTCTCGGCGCAAGCAGCAAGAGCCTGGTTTTCGGCGACCGAGGCTCGCCGGCAAGTCGAGTTGGCCCGCTCCTCGGTGGAAAACTATCGGACCTCGTCGCGACGCATCCAGGCTCGTTTTGAAAGCGGCATCCGGCCTGCTCTGGACCTGCGCCTGGCCTTGGCCGAGTTGAAAATCGCCGAGGCATCGCTCCAGTCGCGGCTGGAGCAGGCGGACCGTGCCGTCCGCCAACTCCAAATCCTCATGGGTGACTATCCGGACGGCTGCTATGCAGCGGGGGACGATTTGCCCATCACCCCCGGGCTGGTCCCGGCAGGTCTACCGTCTGAACTGGTGCACCGTCGTGCGGATCTGGTGGCGGCTGAACGAGATTTGTTGGCGGCTGATGCCAGAATCGCCGAAGCCAAGGCCCAGCTCAGACCCGGCTTCAGCCTCACCTCCTCCATTGGCACCTCCAGTGACCAACTGCGGAGTTTGCTCTCAGCCGACCTCTTGGTCTGGTCGCTGCTGGGCAACGCAGTGCAGCCCATCTTCAACAGGGGCAGGCTGAAGGCTGGCGTGTCTCACAACCAGGCCCGGGCCGAAGAGGCAACCGCCAGATATGAGAGCGCTGTTCTGGCAGCCTACAACGACGTCGAGGCAGCTCTGGCGGCCGAGGCGGTGATTCTGCGCCGCCAACAGGCGCTGGAAGCGGCAACGGAGCAATCGGTGGCGGCCCGAGATCTGGCTGAGCAGCGATACCGCTCCGGTCTGGCGGATATCATTACCTTGCTGGCTGCGCAACGGACGGCCATTGATTCGGAGAGCCAACTGCTGACCCTGCGACGTCTGAGGCTCGACAATCGGGTCAACCTGCACTTGGCCCTGGGAGGAGGTTTTTGAGTGAGCTTTCCTCATGGACTTGATCTGTGGTGGAAATTCAAAGGAAAACTGGCATGAAACGAGCACTGATGATCGGACTCCCCATTTTGATTTTGGCCCTGGGCGCCTTCGGCGCACTGCTCATGATCCGGGCCCGGCCAGAACCAGAGCAGCTCCCCCCGAAAGTCGTGCTGCCGCTGGTTCACGTCATGAAGGTGAAATCGGAGGACCGGCGGCTGAAAGTGCATGCGGAGGGCACGGTAGCGCCGAAGACCGCTTCGCAGTTGACCTCGGAAGTTTCGGGACGAGTGGTTTGGGTCTCACCGGAGCTGGCGGCCGGAGGATTCTTCGGTGTTGGAGAAGTGTTGCTCCGGATTGATCCAAGAGAATATGAACTGGCCGTGGTGCGGGCGCATTCCGCCGTGGCCCAAGCCAAGCTCAGGCTGGCGACTGAGGAGCAGAAAGCTGCTTTGGCCAAACAGGAATGGGAGAGTCTGGGCAGTGGTCCTCCGACATCACTGGTGTTGCGTGAACCCCAGATCGAGGAGGCTCTGGCTTCGCTGGCAGCAGCCAAGGCGGCCCTTGAACAGGCCGAGTATGACCTGGAACGCGTCAAGGTCAAAGCCCCTTACGCCGGCCGGGTGTGGTCAGAGCAGGTGGATGTGGGTCAATTTGTGGCCCGGGGAAGTTCTTTAGCCCGCCTTTATGCCGTTGATTTCGCCGAGGTCCGCTTGCCGATCCCGGATGCTGAACTGGCTTACCTGGATCTGCCTCTTGCCTATCGGGGGCAATCTCGGGTCGCACGGGGCCCTAAAGTCGTTCTGCGCTCCGAGTTTGCAGGGAGGCTTCATCAATGGATGGGCCGCATTGTCCGGACCGAGGGAGAGATTGACCCCCAGACCCGTATGGTCCACGCGATTGCTGAGGTCAAGGATCCCTATGGAAGAGGCAGTGACCGAAGCCGTCCACCGCTGGCCGTGGGGATGTTTGTCGAGGCCGAGATCGAAGGCAAGTGGGTGAGCGACGTGGTCGTGGCGCCGCGCTCGGTTTTGAGGGACGATCAGGTGATGGTGGTGGACGAGACCGATCGCCTCTATTACCGCAAGGTCGAAATTTTTCGTGCCGAGCGCGACCAGGTGCTGGTTACCTCCGGCCTCAGCGAGGGAGAACGTGTTTGTTTGTCGGTCCTTGAGACGCCTGTTAACGGGATGAAGGTCGAAGTCATCGAAAATTCGGTTGGAGATGAAGGTTCGATCCAGATTCGGCATCGAAATGTAGTGGAGGAAAAATGAACGGGCTCGTTTCCTGGTTTGCTCGCAATGGAGTCGTTGCCAACCTGCTAATGATTGTGATCGTCGCTACGGGTTTAATGACGATTCCCAATCTCAAGAAGGAAGTTTTTCCGGAATTTTCGATCGGCATCATCACGGTGTCGGTGAGTTATCGCGGAGCGGCGCCGGAGGAAGTCGAAGAGGCCGTTTGTGTTCGTGTCGAGGAGGCGATTCAAGGGCTGGACGGCGTGAAGAAGATCCGCTCGACGGCCAGTGAAGGCATGGGAACGGTAACCATCGAAGTTGAGCCAGGCTACGACGAACGGGAGATCCTGGACGATGTCAAGGCAAAGGTAGACGCGATCGATACTTTTCCGGAGGAAACCGAGAAACCGATGATTCAGTTGGCTACGAATCGTTTTCAGGTGATCAACGTTTCTATTTCTGGTGACGCCGACGAGTTGACCTTGAAGCGGCTCGGCGAGCAGGTTCGAGACGAATTGTCATTGCTTCCGGAACTCAGCCAAGTTGATTTGAGGAACTCGCGAGCCTATGAGATATCGATTGAGGTTTCAGAAGAGGCCCTGCGACGCCATGGACTGACTTTTGACCAGGTAGCCAGAGCCGTCCGGCGCACTTCACTGGACCTTCCGGGTGGATCGGTCAAGACCGACAGCGGCGAAATCCTTTTGCGGACCAAGGGACAGGCTTACCGGGGTGAAGAGTTCGAGGCGTTGACCTTGTTCACTCGACCGGATGGCAGCCGTTTGCGATTGGGCGATGTGGCTCGAGTGGTCGATGGATTCGAAGATTCGGACAAGTTTGCCCGGCTCGACGGCAAACCAACCGTTATCGTTCAGGTCTTTCGGGTGGGTGATCAGAACGCTCTGGAGGTGGCCAGAGTGGTTCATGAGTATGTGGCCAAAGCACAAAGACGGATGCCCGAGGGCATCACCCTCACCACCTGGGCAGATGCGGCTCGTATCTTGCAAAGCCGCATGGATCTGCTCATCAAGAATGGCCTGACCGGACTGCTGCTGGTCTTTATCGTTCTGGCTCTGTTTCTGCGTCTGCGTTTGGCTTTTTGGGTGACGATTGGGATTCCCATTTCCTTTCTGGGAGCCATGGCGCTGATGCCTATTTTCGATGTGTCGATCAACATGATCGCCCTGTTCGCCTTTATTCTGGTCCTGGGGATCGTGGTCGATGATGCGATCGTGGTTGGGGAGAGTGTTTTTTCCAGGCAGGAGACTACGAAAACTGGTTTGTCCGCCGCGATTGAAGGAACCCAGCGAGTGACGGTTCCGGTTATCTTTGGAGTGCTGACCACGGTCGCAGCCTTTTCACCCATGCTGTTCGTGCCGGGGGCCATGGGTCAAATTTGGCGGGTTATCCCGTTGATCGTCATTCCCACTTTGATGTTCTCGCTCGTGGAGTCCAAACTGGTCTTGCCCTATCATCTTTCCCATTATCGTCCTCGGCAAAAGGTGAAATCCGCCAACCTCCTGGTTCGAATCTGGGACGGTTTTTTTGGGCTCTTTGGGAGAGTTCTGGACGGATTCGTTCGGCGGATTTACCGACCGGCGCTCCGTTTCGGACTGGAGTGGCGTTATCTGACCGTTGCCGTGGCCGTGATGACCCTGCTGCTTACGGCGGGTCTGGTGGGTGGAGGCGTGGTCCAGTTCATCTTTTTCCCCCAAGTCGAAGCCGACAACGTGGTGGCCGACTTAACCATGCCGCAGGAGACGCCTGTTGCGGTAACGGCTCGAGCCATTCGGCGAATCGAGAAAAGCGCCCTCCAACTCGATGCAGAGATCAAACAGCAAACAGGCCAGTCTCTGTTCTACCATGTCTTGACGGCAGTGGGCGAGCAGCCCTTTCGAACTTATGCTCAACGGAACGCGGGGAGCAGTCTGGCCGACTATTCCAAGCCTTACATGGGAGAGGTCAACATCGAGTTGGTCCCTTCGGAAACGAGGAGCTTGACCAGTGGTCAAATCGCCAGCCGGTGGAGGGAATTGACCGGCCCGATTCCCGGGGCGGTCGAGCTCGTTTTTACCTCGAACCTTATTGGAGGCAGCAAGGCCATTGACATACAGTTGAGCAGCCCGGATATGGATAAGCTGCGAAAGGTAGTGTCGAGAACCAAAGAGAAGTTGGCCCAGTACCCGGGCGTTATAGACATCAGCGATTCCTTTCGGGGAGGCAAGCCTGAGTTGAAGTTAGCGATCACGCCTAAAGCCGAGTCGCTGGGTTTGTCTCTACAGGATTTGGGTCGCCAGGTCCGTCAGGGATTCTTTGGAGAAGAGGCCCAGCGGATTCAGCGGGGACGGGACGATGTTCGCGTGATGGTGCGCTATCCCACTGAGGAAAGACGCTCTCTGGGGACCTTGGAGAAAATGAGAGTGCGGACCCCGGACGGAAGCGAGGTTCCTTTCTCGACGGTGGCGACGGCCCAAATGGGACGGGGTTTCGCCACAATTACACGGGTCGACCGACAGCGAACCATTAACGTCAGCGCAGAGGTGGATGAATCGGTCACGAATGCCAATCAAGTCTTGGGCGATATGCAGGCCAACTTTTTCCCGGATCTGCTAGAGCGCAACCCCGGTGTCGTCTACAGCTTGGAGGGAGAACAACGCGATCAGCAGGAGACTCTGGCAGGACTGGCTCAGGGTTTCATCCTGGCCCTGATGGGAATCTATGCAATGATGGCCATTCCGTTCAGATCCTATCTGCAACCGTTGATCGTTCTCTCGGCAGTACCCTTTGGAATCGTTGGCGCCATCTGGGGCCACGTCATCATGGGTTTGCCAATGAGCATTCTTTCAATGTGTGGGGTGGTGGCGCTGGCTGGAGTTGTGGTCAACGACAGCCTTGTCCTCGTCAGCTTCATCAACAGTCATCGCAGGCAGAACATGCCACTGACACAGGCGGTTCACGAAGCCGGAGTTGTTCGCTTCCGACCCATTCTATTGACCTCCCTCACCACGGCCGCCGGCATCACGCCTCTCATGATGGAAAAAAGCGTGCAGGCTCAGTTTTTGATTCCGATGGCGGTATCACTGGCCTTCGGCGTCCTCTTTGCCACTTTCATCACTCTGGGACTGGTTCCCTCCCTTTACTTGATCCTGGAGGATTTTAAGCGATTGTTTCGGTGGTTGCTGGGAATCAAGTCCGTGCCACGAGAGGAAACGTTGCTTCATGTCGATGCAGGAGGGCTCTCCGTCTCTCCCCAGGAGAACACCTCTTACAAGGTCGGGTTTCGAATCTCTCGGTGACCCTCTCACCCAATGCTGAATCAGAGCAGAAAGTTGCCCCGGCGGCGCCAGGGAAACATCTTGAAGTTGACCGACCCGCCTGAGCGGCAGCGATAACTCCAAGCAGCCTCAGCGGGTCGAAACCGGGGACGCCCATGGATTACGGTCATTCTGGATGGATGTTTCATAAGGCTGCCGCTAGTCGGTCACGAGCTTGACCCCCGCCATAAATCTACGGTAAGCACCGAATCGTATCCTGTTCTTGGTGTGCAGTTGAGTGCTGGGTCTTCCCGGCAGCCTGCGACTGATCCAGATTTCTGCTTCCTTCGGAAGCCAGTGACGGGCGTTCGAGATAGCGAAGGGAGCATAGTCAATCGACATGTCGAAGCGGGTCACCGGAAAGTCTCGGGGTATGCCCACAGCTTTTTTCTCCAGGCGGACGACTCGGTAGTTGATCGGGTCGACCCAACACCGACCACGGTAAGCCGTAATGATGGTGCGCTTGTTGTAAGAAATGAAACGCCTCGACCGCTCCTGAGGGACCTCGAAGGCGATACACAGGGTCTTGACCTTGTTCATGGTCTTGATCCCTTCTCGCCTAAACACCGCTTGGGTCCTGGGTTCAAACAAGCCTCGAAGGGCTGAGCCGAATTCTCCAGTCGAAAGTCCTCCAGTCAGAGTCTCGATAGTCTTTTCCTTCACCGGCCGCCCATTGACGGACAAGATCTCGTAGTGCTCCTTCTTATCATAGAACGAGAGGGCTGCAACGAAGCTGCCGGTTTTCCGCCAACCCAGAGCTATTCCCGTGGAACGGACGAATCGCCGAGTTGTCTGACGACAAATGAAATTGGGTAATTGATCGGTGTAGGCCAAAGCGTTTCTTCGAACTCGTTCCAGAATCCGGGGCCAGTCTTGTCCCGGCGTTATCCTTTCAAGCTGACGCTGACTCCCGGCGGCGGCTTCTTGCGTAAGGCTTGGGCGATCCGACCCAAACAAAGTGAGGGAGATCAGAAGCCCGAGATTCAAACTGGTTTTCAAGTGTCTCGAACGGACTCGAGGTTGAACGGGATCATCCAAGAACGTGCGGGTGGAAGCAGCAAACGGCAAGGTCGAGAGATCTGTGCGAGCCATTCGCATACTTTATCACGACAAGCGACAGAAGCCATTATGGTGCCACGTAGTGCCGTTGATCATTACAACCCTCGATTGGCCACGGTGGCGTTCTCGGATGAAGAATTGGATCCGTCACTTGGCGCGAAGGGCCGCCGGTGGAGGAATTTTGCCCGTCAATGCTAATGAGACTGGCCTGAGAGATGGATTGTTTCTCCAGTGGAAGTGAGTTATCTTTCGGGATCGATAGGAGGATTCCGTTGAAACAAGTCGGACTTCTTGAAATCGCCTCTGACATCGTTTGGGGGCCACCCATGCTGATCATGCTGGTTGGGACCGGTCTGTTCCTCTCGGTCAGACTCAAGGGACTCCAGTTTAGGCAGTTGATCTCCTCTCTTCATCTGGCGTTGGTTCAACGACGGGAATCCGGAGCCCAAGGTGATATCTCCCACTTCCAAGCTCTCATGACCGCACTGGCTGCAACGGTTGGCACCGGAAACATTGCCGGAGTTGCAACCGCAATTGCCGCCGGAGGGCCGGGGGCTCTTTTTTGGATGTGGATGACGGGACTGGTGGGGATGGCCACCAAGTTCGGTGAAGCCCTTCTGGCTGTCAAGTACCGGATCACGGATGAAAAAGGAGAGATGGCCGGAGGCCCCATGTACTACCTGGAGCGGGGCTTGAAGCAGAAGTGGTTGGCTGTGCTGTTTGCCGTTCTGACCGTATGCGCCAGTTTCGGGATTGGAAATACGGTGCAATCCAACTCCGTTGCTCAGGCTCTCCACACATCCTTTGGAATTCCTTTTGTTTGGACAGGGGTTTGCATCGCCATAGCTACAGGAGCGGTTACTCTGGGCGGGATTCGTTCCATCGCGCGAGTGGCCAGTGCTCTGGTGCCAAGCATGATTGTGCTCTATATGGTGAGCGGCCTGGCTGTAGTGGCGATCCATTGGCAACAAATCCCGGTCGTCTTCTACCAGGTCCTGGCTACGGCTTTCGCTCCGGCCGCTGCCATTGGAGGATTTGCAGGCGCCAGCGTCATGCAGGCAATCCGATTTGGAGTTGCCCGGGGTATCTTCAGCAATGAGAGTGGAATGGGGTCTGCCGCAATTGCTGCCGCCGCAGCCCAAACCCGACATCCCGTGACCCAAGCGCTGGTCTCCATGACCCAGACCTTCATCGATACGCTGGTTGTTTGTTCGGTCACGGGCTTTGTCATCATCGGGACCGGAGCCTGGAACAGTGGAGCTACAGGCGCGGCGCTCACCACCGCAGCGTTCAGTATCGGCCTCCCAGGACACTTTGGCGGCGTGATCGTTTCTTTGGGACTGGTCTTCTTTGCTTACTCCACGATTTTGGGTTGGAACTACTATGGAGAAAAAGCGCTGGAATACCTCGTTGGCCATACCCGTTTGGCCGTAGCCTACCGCACGGCCTGGGTCTTGGCCACCTTCTTGGGGGCGCCGCTGACGCTGAATACGGTTTGGGCAGTTTCCGATGTCATGAACGGCGCCATGGCTCTACCTAATCTGATTGGCCTGATCGGATTGAGTGGACTGATCGTGTCGGAGACAGCGAGCTATCTCGGCGAGCGCGCTCGGACCCGGAAGGACTGAACCCTGCGAGTAGAGTTTCCCTCGTTTTTGACAGCTTGCCGAGACTTATTTATAGTGGAAATGTCTGATCGTTTAGACGGTTGCGGAGAAGGTCAACAGCCAACCGACCCACTGAGGATACCAACCATGCCCATCTATGAATACGAGTGCAGAGATTGCGGGCGTCAATTTGAAAAAATTGTCTACCGAGCGTCCAGTCCCACAGTCTGCGAAACTTGCGGGAGCAGCCGGGTGGAGAAGCGCTATTCTGCATTTGCGGTTGTCGCCAGCGGGTCCGTCAGATCGGAAGCACCGGCCGGTTGTTCAACCTGTGGCGCGGAACGTCCGGGTATGTGCCAAGAGATGAACTAGGGCGAGAAACAAAAGCCAGCGTGCAGACCGTCGCCGGGAGTGAAAGCTTTGACGGCCCCGGACTACGGAGCGGGAGGGATCCGGTCCTGAGAAAATTGCGAACCATCATCGGCAGTGTTGTCTTGCTCTTGACTGGTGTGTCTTTGACGCAATCCGGTGATCCTCCCCTGCTGGTTGAGATTCCTTCCAAGCCATTGGTTCCAGGAGATGTTCTTCACGTCCGGGTTCACGCCCAGGGGCCAATTACGCGAATCGAATGTTCATTTGCTGAGCAGCAGGTTCTGTTTTATCCCACAGCGGACGGGAAACAGTGGGCGGCCATCGCGGGAGTTGATCTGGAGAATCAGCCCGGGCTGTATTCCTTGGCAGGTAGAGTGTGGATGTCCAACGGCCGGTCCAGCCCGATCCAAAAGAGCATCCGGGTGCTACCGAAGACATTTCCGACGCAGCACATCCGAGTCAAGCAGAAGTACGTGACACTCAATGCTCGCGATTCCACAAGGGGCCGCGCGCGAGGCCCGCCAGTTGGCGGCGATCTGGAAAATAGCCGCTCCCAAGAAGTTGTGGGCCGACCCGTTCATGAAGCCCGTTTCCAGCCGACTGACCAGCGGTTTTGGGAGGCGGCGAATCGTCAACGGACAACCACGCAGTCCCCATTCAGGGGTCGACCTGAGGGCAAGCTCCGGGACTCCGATCAAAGCGACCAACACAGGTAAGGTTGTGTTGGCAAAGGAACTGTTCTTTGCTGGCCAAACCATCATTTTGGACCATGGTTTGGGTCTCTACACACTGTATGCCCATTGTTCCAGGATATTGGCCAAGGAGGGTGACTTGGTAACCCGGGGAGAGATCATCGGGGAGGTTGGAGCCACCGGGAGAGTCACAGGACCCCATCTGCACTGGGCCTGTCGCATCAACAGCGCCCGGGTCAATCCTCTCAACCTCACCACATTGATGCCTGATTCCGACTTCAAGTCATAGCCGGCGACCCGGGTCCGCGCAGACCGTGCTTCCAAGATGGATGACCGCACGATCAGCCATAAAAGGACAGGACTCAGATCAACAACTAGCAGAAACCCCGAAAGGTCGGACGGCGACGACTCACCGACTTGGCTCGAGACCATGCAGTGGCGCCCCAAGATTGGTAGTGAACCCATCATCACCCTGACCAGCGATTTTGGGGTTGACGACCCGTTTGTGGGCATGATGAAAGGAGTCATTCTCTCGACTGCTCCCGACACCAGGGTTGTTGACATTACTCACGGTATTCGTTCCCACGATGTGATGGAGGCTGCGTTGGTCATCCGATCGAGTTACTCTTATTTCCCCAAGGGTAGCATTCATGTCGTGGTGGTGGACCCGGGAGTGGGTAGCCGGAGACGTCCTCTGTTGGCGATTACGGAAAGTGGATATTTTATTGCTCCTGACAATGGTGTTCTTTCCGAGGTGTATGCCGGATCTTCACGACTGGCCTGTCTGGAGCTTACAGCCTCGAAATACTTCCAACATCCAGTCAGCCAAACCTTTCACGGCCGAGACGTCTTTTCCCCTGTAGCGGCTTGGTTAAGTCGGGGGATCGATCCGAGACGCTTTGGCAAACCTGTCCAAGAACTGACCAAGCTCCACCTGCCCTCGGTCCGGCAACTGAGCCGGGGCAGGCTGGGGGGAGCCGTTCTTCGTGTCGATAAATTTGGAAACCTGATCACCAACATCCGGTCCGAGGAATTCGAAGGCTTGTTGCAGCCAAGCAAGTTCAAGCTGCGAATTGGCGGTCAGTGGATCAATCGCTTGTATTCTTCCTACGCAGAGGCCGAAGGTCGAGAGCCTTTTGTGATCTGGGGAAGCTTCGGTCTGCTGGAGATTGCCTGCAATCAGGACTCTGCAGCAAGCCGGCTCAAGGTGGGTGTCTATGACAAACTGGAGCTAAGCATTGGTTGAGGAATCCGGTGTCGAGCAATGTACCGGATAAGCATGATGTAAAAGAAGAAATGAGCGGTTGCCTGTCAGCAGCAGACTTGGGAAGAGGTAGGCTGCCCTCCCGGTTTGACTACGAGCGCGACCAGATTGCTCGGGGCAGCAGTCAGGGCGATTTTGTGCTGATCGTCGTGTCCCGAGGCTGCCTGATGAATTCGACTTGGCATATGTCAAGGAATAGGGTTCTGTCGATTTTCGTATGAAGTTCCTGCTGAGGCGGGTTGCCTGCCTAGAAGCCATCTCACAAATACTTTTTAGCCAAGATCATGAAGGCAGCAAGTTTGAGAAAGGCCAGGAAATTTTCGACATGGTACTCGAATCGAGTGACCAGCCTACGGTAGTTTTGTAACCAGGCGAAGAGACGTTCGACTTTCCAACGCCTCCGGTAACGTCGTAACACGCGACCGTCTTGCGACTTGGGTTTAGTGCGATTGGCTCTGTGCGGGGCAATCAGGGTGACTCCCAACGCTTGGCATTCGCTATCCAGCGGGTCGCTGTCGTAGGCTTTGTCCCCCACCAGTTTATCGGGCTTGTCTTGGGTGAAACGACAGTCGATCAATTCCTGGACGAATTTCGTCTCGTGCGGCGAAGCACTGCCTGTGCATAAGGCGACAGGAAGGTCCGAGCGGTCTGCAATCGCCATGACCTTGCAACCCTTGCCCCGCTTGGTTTTCCCGACTCCAGCGCCCCCTTTTTAGCAGCACTGAAACTGCCATCGACGAAACATTCCTCCAGGTTGATCTTCCCTCTCCCTTCCAAATCCTGGGCCAAGACTTTCAGCAGTCGATCCATGACACCAGATTGACGCCATTGTTGGAATCGACGATGACAGGTCTGATAGGGTGGATAGCGAGGGGGCATCTCCGACCATTGGGCGCCGGTGCGCAATATCCACAGAATCCCGTTGAACACCTCCCGCGAATCTCGCCAAGGACGACCACGGCCGTCCGGCCGCTGGGGTAATTCGGGAAGCAGAGGTTTGATGAACGCCCACTGGGCGTCGGTAAGGTCTTGCGCCATGGAAATCTCCCATTGTCTTCCTAACCAACTTCATCATGCTAACATCACTCTTTCGTATTTATGAGATGGCCTGTAATACAACAGCTATGCGCCAGGTTTGGGGTAGCTCCCCGGGCTGTTGGCGAGGAAGCGGGACTTCACCACATCTTTGCGCGTGAATTGCAAGGCCCGGCGTCCGTTTCTCGCCTTGTGGAGTTGTTTGAGAGGAGATGGACATGAGACGACGAGGAATCAACTGTGCATGCGCGACGAGTGATCTCGCGCCAGAATCCAACCTTGCCGCAGCTTCGATGTCACCGGGGCGGCACAGGCGCTGGGTGCGAGGATGAAGCACCTCAAGCGGATTATGAGCGTCTTCGTTCGCGTTGCGATCGCTGTTTTGTTCGTGGCGGGATCCGTCAACGGCAGTAACACGGGATTCTATGTGGGCCAAGTCTCTATGGGCGCTATGGACCAAGTCCCTGGCCTCGAGCACAGAGAGATGCAGCACAAGAGAATCCGCGGAGTTGACAAGATGGGTGCGTTTGATGATGTCCAAGTACTGCTCACCGGCAACGGCGTGCTTGAGACGGCTACCTCGGACTCCGATGGCGGGTTCGCCTTTTTCGGACTACCAGACGGCAACTACGTGGTCAAGGTTCGTAAGCCGGGCTACCGGCCGCCGGCGGCGAGGTCGTTCCGCCTCGACGGGGGTCTGATCACGCCCCCCGCCTCATCGGATGCCGACCACGAGTTCGTCCTCGAACAACTGGACCCGAATATCTTCGTATTTCACTGGGAGGAAGATCAAAGCACGGCCGGCTACGATTACTCCGCGCACGTCAATCAACCCCTCGAGGTGGAGTTCCTCGGCGAGCCGGTCGAGGTGAGCGATGGCTCGTCGGCCATTTGGCTGAATCGCAACTACAACATACTGCTGGTCGACAGTGAAAACGGCTCCTGGACACAGGAGCACGCCTATCGGCTGCTGGAGACGATGAAGACGATTCCGCAGGACAACCGGCCGTCTTTCAAGGCGGAATCGCGGGGATATAGCAAGTGGTCGATCACGTCGGAGCATGTCGAGGACGACATCCAGATCACCGGCGGCGGCGCAGGAAGCGACAGGACGGTTCTGATCTCCGAGGAGGCGTTTTTCAACGCAAGCCCAAGGGTTGCACGAATCGAGGGGAAGCGCGGGAGGTACTACTCGCAGCGGTTGCACCATGCTCTGGTGCGTTTCGTCACAGACAATGGCCGGGACGAGGATGCTTATGAGAAGATCCTTCAGGAACGGTTCGGCGTAACCACGCGAGTCACCGACCATACGACCTACAGAGACCTCACTGCCTCCACCACCGGAGAGGACGCATCGCGCTTCCAGGCATTCCATTCCGAGGAGATCGTGCGGATCATCAATACCTTCGAGGAAATGCCTGCGGGCATGCACAAGATACCGGGGCTCAGGTATCTCTTGAGGCGCCTCGACGGAACCCCCCATCCGCTCTATCCTGGGGCTCCTGCGGTGGCATGGACGGGCCCCGGCTATATCGAGTTCATGGATACCGCTTTCTTACACGGGTCCGTCTCAGCCGTCCACCGCTTGATTATTCACGAAAAAGCACATTTTCTTTGGGCGCATGTGTTCGATGCGCCATTGAAGTCGGATTGGATCGACTTGGGCGGATGGTACCAGGACCCGCGGAGCCCGAGCGGCTGGTCGACAACCAAGCAAACCGAATTCGTCAGCGCTTACGCCCACGGCATCAACCCCAATGAGGACCTGGCCGAGTCGATCGCCTACTTCGTGATCAATCCCGACAAGCTCAAATCACGCGCCATCGCCAAGTACGAGTTCGTGCGCGACCGAATCATGCAGGGGAACATCTACATCTCGAAGATTCGGGAGGACCTGACTTTCGAGGTGTACAACTTGTTTCCGGACTACGTCTTTCCCGGGAAGATCCGCAGGGTGGACATCCAGGTGAGCGGCGCTCCGGAGGAGGACAAAACCGTCCGGATCGAAGTCGAACTGCATGCATTGGACGGCGTGCTCGAGGGAGCGACGTATGTGTTCATGAGGATCGCAAGCGAGGTCGGCACGTCCACGGACGAATATCTGTATCCCGTGGACGCGCCGTACGGAAGACCCGGCACGGTACTCGCGACAGAGTTTACCCTGAACAAATTTGCTAAGGCGAGTTACTGGCTCCCCACATGGATCATAATTGGGGACGAGCACGGCAACCAGCGGTTCGAGAGCGTCAACGACTTCGGATGGAGTCTCTACATCAATAATCCGCTTGAAGATGTCACGCCCCCGCGGTATGTGAGGAACTTGGCGTCACTCACAAAATCCATCGAAACCCGGGAAGGCCGGGAAACTCAGGTGATTCGGGTAAGCTGGCAGGTGGAAGAGAATACGGCAATGAAGGAAAACTGGGCGTGTTACGCCTCACTCAATGACGAACTCCCTGAGACATATCGCCTGCAAGAATACGGCGACTTCGACGCGCAGAGCGAGTTTTGCGAGGTCTCGTTCTGGATGCCGGATTACATGCCTTCGTCGACCTACAGTCTGGACTATATCAACATGACGGACCGGGCGGGGAATCGGAACAGTTTCGAGTTCGGCAACTCCTCCGAACCCGCCGAATACGAAGCCTCTCCACAAATCGAGCTGATCACCAGTAATCCGGACACCGAGGCGCCGCATGTGGACCTTAACGCGATTCGAATCAGCGCCGAACCCACCAACCCCAGTGCGCCGAACGGTGAGACGCTGGTAACCTTGACCTTCCGCATACGTGACAACATTTCGGGTTTTGTGCTGGGTTCCCTGTACTTGCGAGACCCTCAAGGCATCGACCATCAGTTCTACATCGATGACCCGAATAGAGGAGATCTATTCCCGCCTGGAGACCCGTCCCAGTGGACGACGCATACCTGGACCGTGATTCTGCCGCCAGGATCAGCGCCGGGCACATGGGGCCTTGCGGAGATGACGGTTTGGGACAGAGCGAAGAACTTCAGGATGTACGATTTTACAGAGATCCTGCATTTCGCAGTCGAAGGGAACTGAGGATGACGAGGGAGTCCCTTTTCATCAGCCGTTACTGATTTGATGCGCTTTTTGCCGAGACTTGGCATCGCCGCCGAGGCTTGGCGGGAGCCTACAACATGGGACCCGCCCTCCAGAGGGCGAACTCCCGGTGCCCGGCGATCTCGTTCTTGGCCAGCTTGCCCGAAGCCACGGCGAGGATTCTGTCGAAAATTTGCTGGCCAACCTCTTCCAGGCTTTGGGTTCCGTCGATAATCGTACCGGCATTAATGTCCATGTTCTCTTCCAAATGGTGGTACATGCGGCTGTTGGTGGCGATTTTGAGGACCGGAACGATGGGATTGCCGGTAGGGGTGCCTCGGCCGGTGGTGAAACAGACGACGTTAGCCCCGCTGGAAACCAGGCCGGATACCGACGGGGTATCGAAGCCGGGCGAGTCCATGATAATGAAGCCATGCCGGTTGACCTTCTCAGCATAATTGACGACGGCTTGGAGCGGAGTGGTTCCTGCCTTGCGGATGGCCCCCAAGGATTTCTCCACGATATTGGAAATTCCTCCTGCAATGTTGCCGGGTGAAGGATTCTCATCGAGTTCGCCTCCGAGGGCAGCCGCGTAGGCTTTGTAGCGTTCGAGAATTCGCCACAAGCCCTCGGCAGCTTGTGAAGAGCCCGCACCTCTCATCAGCAAATGTTCAGCGCCATAGATCTCCGGGGTCTCCGGTAACACCGTGGCGCCGCCGCAACCCACGATCAAGTCGCTGGCATGGCCAAGGGCAGGATTGGCTGAAATTCCTGAATAAGCATCGGACCCCCCGCACTGCAAACCCAGCAACAGGTGCTTGGCGGAAACCTGACTGCGTCGGTATTTGCGAGCCCGCTCGACGAGCTCCTCTACAATTTGTATCCCCTGTTTGACTGTAGGGCTCGTTCCGCCGGCTCCCTGGATGGTCAAATAACGCACCCGGCCCTGAGTATGGGTCTGCAACTGCAATGGGAGGCTGGAATGACATCCTTGGACACACTCCACGTTGCTCTCCTCGCAGCCCAGGCCAACAACCAGGACGGCGGCAACATTGGGATGATACATGATCCCATTGTAGACGCGCATGAGCTGGGCGATATCCTCACCCTTCTCGCCGCCACATCCCTCCTGGTGAGTGATGGGAATGACCCCGTCAAAGTTGGGGTCGTCCTGAAACCGGTCCTCGAAGTGTCGGGCGATGAGTTGGGTCGGATGGCTGGAGCAAATGACGGTGGAGAGAACGACCACGTAGTTGCGAGTGCCGACGCCTCCCCATTCTCTCTGATAGCCCTGGAAGCATGGAACCTCGCTTTGGGGGCGAAGTTGGACTGGCTTGGGATCAACACGGGTCTGCTTCTGACGGCCCTTCTTGTCAGGAACCATATTGTGGTTGTGGACCGTACTGCCCTCAGGAATGTGACGGGTCGCAAGGCCAATCACCTCTCCGTAGCGAATGACGGGGCCACCGGCGGCAATGCCTTGCAATGCGATCTTGTGACCGGGTTGCACGGTCTGGGTGACCAACATGCGATGGCCATTGAAGCCCAAGACGGTGTCCTTGCCAATGGCAGCCTTCGCCACGGCCACGTTGTCGTTGGGATGAATGATAATCGCTTTCTCCTGCAGCTTGGCTTCGCTCATAGATCAAGATCCTTTGACTATTGTGATTGAGCCTCGTCGGGCATGCACTGCAGGCAAGGATGTTGTGGGCCACAAGAGTTCGCCGGGGCGACCCGTTCGAGACTAGCATCATACCAGATGAGATCTGGCTGACGGGAACGAAATCACCTGAGCCATCGGTGACACTCGTGGGTTTCCGAGGAGAGTCTTCATCCCGAAAAACGGGTCCTGCTTTCTTGACTGCTCACGAATCATCGACTGAATAGCGGAGCAAGGTCTTTACTTTTTTGGGTAGCCGCTCAAAGACCGATGCCGGCAGAGAAGGTACCTGAGCGTTGGACCCGCCGGTGGAATCGACAATATCCTGGCGGTCGATGGTGCCGGGACGAAGAGGATCCAGGTTGAGCCACCAGGGCGCGTAGCGCACGATCACCGCCACCCGATCCTGATGGGTTCGATTGGGCGCTACTGCGTGCCACAGTCGAGCATCGCAGACGGCGACCGTACCGGCAGATCCCAACAAGCGGCATTCGTCAGGGTGGGGGCTGTTGGGGTTGACGGGGCCTCCGTCCATCGGGTGAGTGGGTTGGCGGTGGCTGCCGGGAACGATGATGGTGGCCCCGTTCTCTTCAGTAAAATCGGTCAGCATCCAGAACGTCACCAAGTGCATCAACACATCCGGATAAGGCGCCGGAATTCGCGCAGCGCTCTGTTGGTTGTAGGGCCAGTCGGCGTGAAAAGCGCCTCTGTGGATGCCGGGGCCGTTGACGGAGCCTGTGAGCATGGAGATTCGAACATGAGGACCCAGGAGCGATTGGACCAACCCAAGAACCTGCGGACTGGCCAAGTAGGGAGCCAGGGACTGATTGACGCGCAAAAACCCGGGGACGTGCCCGATAGGCATGGGCAAGTCGGTGTGTTTTTTGACATCTCTGGCGACACTCCGACGCAGGTCATTCAGTCGTTCTAAAGGGAGCACGTCGGAGATGCAACAATAGCCTTGCTCTCGAATCTGAGAGCCCAACAGAGTTTCGTTTTTCTTACCTCGAACGATCATTTTTCCGGACCGGTTAATCAGAGATTGCCGGTTTCCACACCGCTCTTCGTGGATGGAGGGCGCCGAGCAGCCGATGGCAGACTCAATTGGGCGACCACGACTTACCGCACTCCCAAAACTCAGGCCCGGAGACCTGCTGTGGGGAATCAAAGAAAAAGATAGGAGGAGTCGAGCTACAGCCGATTTGTTGTTCTGAGCACTTCAAGAACTTCTCGATCTTTCTCCAATAGGGCAGGGTTCTCGTTGCCGCAACTGCTGGATGAAGCAGCGTCCTGAATGATCGGCAGTGTCAAGTGGTGCTGGGTCGTGTTGAGAGGAACTTTTTTACCTTTGGCAAAGATCTCATGTCTCCCCCGAGTCTTGTGCCATTCCGCCAGGGTTGCCGTTTGATGCATCCTTTCGATGATCTGCCTCCAGCCAACACCCGTGTTGTAAGCACAGAATGAGATTTCTCCTTCTTGGGTGCCATAGGGAATGACACACATTTCGGTGCGCCGGAAATCATAAGTCCACAGATCTTGGAACCACATGCCCTCCACGCACAGCACCCGCCAGTCATCCTTCTCGCTGCGGGTCTTCATGCGATCGTTGCGATCGCTGTCGGACCGGGACGATGTCGGCTTGAACAAGTTGACGATTTGTGAAATGGGGAAGCCCCGGGGAGCCAGATCGGCCCTGAAGTTGCGCAGAATCGAGAGAGCTAATTGGGCGCTAGTCAAGGCCTTGCCGCGGGCGGTGTCCGTGATTACCGCCACATCCCGGATGAACTGTTCATAGTCGAAGAACTTGAACAGAGGAGTCCATTCCCGGGTGCGACGGTTGACCACCAGCAGGCTGAAAATGCCGCAGTTGGGATGGCAGTTGCAAGCGCTCCAGCCCCAGGAAGCATCTGCGCCTTGAAGAAGGTCCATCACACTGGTAAATGCACTGTAAGAAGACAAAGGAAACCAGTCGCGCAGAGGTTGCCAGTCGGCTTTCAGTTGGCCCTTCAAATCCTGGGTCATCTGAGACAGGGTATAGCGCTGAGCATATCGGGTGTGATCTTCGACGTCTTCATCCCTTCCGGTAAAGGACACCGGTTGGAAGGCGATGGTTTGAATCTTGTCAACATTGCGAACGGCAAAATCAACAATGGAGCCGATGCCTTGGTTGTTGATGCCGTTGACGATAGTCGTCACCAAGGTTGTCTTCATGCCGACTTTGGCCATGTTCTCGATGGCCTGCAACTTAACGTCGAACAGATTACCGACGCCACGGTGACTGTTGTTCTCTTCGCTGGTTCCATCGAATTGCAGGTAGGCTCCATGAAGACCTGCCTCGTGGGCTTGTTGTGTGAATTCCTCGCTCTGGGCAAAACGAACGCCGTTGGTGGCAGCCAAAACCCGGTAAAATCCAATCTTCTTGGCATAGGCTACGGCTTCGATGAAGTAGGGGGACAGGGTCGGTTCGCCTCCCGAGAAAAGGATAATCACCTGGCGCCGCGGCTTGTAGGAGACAGCCCGATCCAGGATGGCCTTGATGTCGTCAAACTCCGGCTGGTGAACGTAGCCGACCTGGTTGGCATCCATGAAGCAGGGATTGCACATCATGTTACATCGGTTCGTCAAATCCACCGTCAGAACGGCGCCTCGACCGAACTTGATGCTGGAATTTCCATGACGGTGGACGTGATCGTCTTCGGAGCAACGGAAGTCCCGTCCAAAGAAGAGTCCTTCGATGCGACGAGTGAAATCGGGATCTGTAGAGAGCACATCCTCGAAAGGCCCATGCTTTTCACATACCTTCCGCATGAGCACCTTCCCGCCCTCTTCCAGAATCTGGGCCTTGATCTCTCCGGGATGACCCGACATTAAACTGGAGAGATCAACCTCGCCGTCAATGATGGCATTACGGACCTCGGGCACACAGCGCGGACAAAGAGAGTCAGTGACCCTGGGAAATCCCAAAGTTGGAGCCGAGCGCTCATGACTCTTGAGCATTTTGCCCGGAGCCCAACGGGGAGTCGGGAGTTCTCCTTCCGGAAGACTTCGATTGACGGCCTGAAACGTCTTCCAGGTCAGGTCCGCTGCACCAGAGAGAAAAGACGACCCGGAAAGCTGGTGCCACCAGCTTCGCTCCTGGCCGTCTCTAAACATGTGGTCTGTGTACATCAATGCCTCCAAGCCTACCGAATTTGGGACAGCCCATCACCAAGGCATGATCGTAAACGAATAATTACCCTACAGTTACCGGCTATGGAGCCTACAACTTTCCATCCGCATTGTCCAGGAAAAACTTTTCCCCAACAGTCCCTGAGTCGGGTTACCTTCCGTGTCCAGTCACTCTGAAAAAGCCGTTCGGCATCGACGGGCAAACCGTTCATCTCTCGCTCGGCTATCGGGCCATTGTCATTTTAGGGATCGAAACGACAGCATTAAGGTTCGGAGCGAAATTTCCAAAGGCACTACACCAAGGATCTATCTGACTGTCGGCTCGCTGCCGGCTGAAGCCATCACCCTCAGAAAACCATGGCAGGGATAAGCAAGAGGACCGGTTCTGCCTCCGCCGTAGCACCCCACCTCATTGAAAGTCCGGGCTGTTCTCCTCAGTCTATTCCCACGAATACCGGCAAAGCCATAGGGAGCTAGTTTGGTCTCAGGTATCCTTGGTTTACCGATCCTGATTGAAAGGGTGGAGCCGACGAGCGGGGTTGAACCGCTGACCTGTCGATTACGAATCGACCGCTCTACCAACTGAGCTACGTCGGCTTGGGCAGAAGATCCTCCGAGGGCGAAAAAATGCCCACCCCGAAGGATGGGCATCATCAAGAGGAGAGGGTGGATGAACAGATTAATATCCACCACTACACAATTCATACTGTAGTTAAAAGGAGACATCTTGTCAAGGAGTTTCTTGAAGAATCTTTGCGTAAGAGCCGAATGGAGATTTGTGCTCAAATTTTTATAATCTAGAGAGTCTAGAAGAACTAGGCGAAACGAGTAATTGAATTCTTTCACTCAAGGAACTTCCAGTAATGACTAGAGTCGAGCAGGAAAAGTGGCAAGCGAGATATGCCCGGCTGTCCCCAAATCCCCTACCGCGTCAACCTCCGGCCAGGTGGCTTCAGCGGTGGAGCTCTGTCGTTTCTCGAGGCAAGGTAGTTGATTTGGCTGTTGGCCTTGGAGCCAACGCCTTCTACCTGGCGTCCTTGGGGGCTTCGGTTTTTGGGATTGATGTCTCGGAACGAGCCATCAGGGCAGTGCGCCGGACCGCTTTGGTGCAGAGGCTAAAGTTGGAGTTGATCGTTGCCGATCTGGATGTATTCCCGTTACCGGTGAATTGTTTCGATGCGGTCCTGAACTTTTTCTATCTGAACCGCCCTCTTTTTCCCCAGATCAAGAATAGCCTCAAACCGGGAGGCATCCTCATCATGGAGACCTTTGTGAACGATCCGAAACGACAGGGAGAAGATCAACCCCGCTATCACCTTCGTGAAAATGAACTACTCAGCGCCTTCGGAGATCTGGAAATTCTCGACTATGTTGAGGGCGCCTCCCTCGAATCCCAGGCTGCCGCAGGGTCTGGGTCTCAAGCAGCCACGGCACGAATTTGCGCCAGAAAGACCCGATAGCGCCCTGCATGGGGAATTCATCCAGCGGGGCAGGAGCACCGCAGCAGTTTTTTTGGATCCTGGCGGCCTTCCTACGCGCCTGCCGGGTTCTGCGGACTTGACCCCAGCCAGTTGCTCAGGCACACGACGATCTTAGGATCTCGGGTGTTAAGAGTTGTCAAGCCTGAGTAGTGGCTGGACTTCACTGGCTTTTTCTTGCTCTGCAAAGAGCCCTATACTATATTTCGTGCCGGAATGAGATCCCCCGAGGGCAGTTTTGCCTCACGATCCTGATTAGAATCGGATTCAGAACACCTGGGGATCATCAAGGTCGTCGAAATAGTCCCGCGCTGCCATTTCATTCGACCAGAACTGACAATGAACCTACTCTACGGACGAATAGGGACTTGCCGGCTGCTGTGGGTGGGACCACAGCCTGGATGCTCAGGCCCGCGCCAGCCGGTGGGAACGACGGCCCCGGTCCTGGGTTGGGAGGAGGGTAGAGATGGCCCTGGTTGAGATCCTTCTGAATGGGGAGTCGAAGAAGCTGCCGGCCGGGGTTACGGTGGCAGAGCTTATCAAAGACCTGGAATTGGTTCCGGAGCGCTTGGCTGTCGAATACAACCTCCATATCCTCAAAAAGAAGCATTGGGCGGAAACAGCTCTTGCCCAAGGCGATCGGATTGAGATCGTTCACTTTGTTGGTGGAGGAGCATGGCGGAGCTCCATTTAGTTTGAGTCGTGGCACTTTCCCATAATGGCTTGGCCAAACCTGGGGGGAGTTGGGTTTTAGCAGCATCGACCCAGCGGTAGCGTTTACTGACCTTGAAGTCTGTTTTTCCACATCAGTAGCGAACGTGGGGAAGTAGGCTGGATGAGGCATTCTCCTGTCAGTCCTTCCGTCAGCACAACATTTCCATTCGATCTAGATCCCAATAGCAAGAGGGGTGCCCGATGCTTTGTTTCGAGGTTCTCACCAAGCAAAATTTTTCCCCGGAGAAAATGAAGAAGGTCAGTCTCTTCGACACTGAAAACCTTTTTTGTGACCTCTATTGTCTCCAGTCGGGGCAATCTCAGAAGCCCCACACGCACCAGGGGGCCGATAAGGTTTATTTTGTTCTCCAAGGTCGAGGTACGTTTCTCATCGGAGATGAGGAGAAAATTCTGCGGACCGGAGAAATTGTGCTTGCCCCTTCCGGGGCCATTCATGGGGTCAAAAACGAAGACCGGCAGGACCTTAGTCTGCTGGTGTTAATGGCTCCAAACCCAAACCGGGCGCCCCGACGATCCCGGTAGCCTGAAGGCTGATGCCAAGCGGAGGTTAACCGGCATGCTGGATCGACTCCACAGCCCCATGCCCGCTTTCAATTACCTTTCAGCCAACGCCTCCTTCTGCTCAGGCGCCAGCCCCCATGACCGATTCAGGCCGTCCAGGCTTGCTCGTTGGGCTTGCCACTTTGCATGGGGCCTGCACAGCGGCCTTTAGCCCTCTTAATCTCCGAAGCCATTCGCTTGGGCTAAGACGGACCCGGAGGGTCACCAAGTCGGCACGACCTCGTCATCGGAACCGTACCGCCGGAGGCTCTCATTTCGACCGGAGCCTCTGTCCTATCAATTCCAGGACTTGCTCCAGCTCCGGAACATGAAGGAGCTTGCAGCCGAGTGCAAAGAGCAAGAGCCCGGCAGCCACCGAGGTCAACAGGGTCAGGGTTTTCCAAGCGAAAGTAATCTGGAGAATGCCGCCGGCCATCCATTGGTGAAGGTAAAAAGTGACCAGAGCCATCCCCATTGAGGCGGCCAAGACCTTGAAGAAAGTGGTCATGACCTCTGCGGAATTCAGACGACCGGCGATTTTCTGCAGCCAGTGATAGAGCAGAAAAAAGTTGAGGAAGGCTCCCAGGGAAGTCACCAGCGCTAGCACCCGGTAGCCCAGATGGCCGATGAGCAGTATGTTGGCAGTGATACTGAAGGCCACGGTTATGGCGCTGATCAGGACCGGTATTCTGGGCTGACTGAGCGCATAAAAGGCTGGAACCATAAGCTTAACGGCCGAGTAGGCCGTCAGCCCCAAGGAGTAGTAGATGAGCACCCAGCCGGTCTCCCAGGTGTCCGTGGCTCCGAATTGGCCCCGTTCGTAAATCAAGGATACGATGGGGTGACTGAGGCAGATCAGTCCCAGGGAGGCCGGGACGTTCAAAAAAAAGGAAAGACGCAAGGAGGAGGAAAGAGTGTCGCGGAGTTGCTGCGTCTGATGATGAGCAGCGTGCGCAGAGAGGGTGGGCAGGGCTGCCGAGGCAATGGCGACTCCGAAAATTCCAATGGGAAGATACATTAAACGAAAGGCCGCGTTGAGCCAGGTAACGGGACCCTCTCCTTGAGAAGTTGCCAGCCAAGTGTTCACGAAGAGATTGATTTGGGTTGCAGCCAATCCCAGAGTTCCCGGACCCATCAGCAATAAAATTTTCCGCAGGCCCGGATGATTGAAAGAAAAACCGAAAGAATATTGGAATCCCCGTTTCAAGAGGGAAGGGAGTTGAACCGCTACTTGGAGAATGCCCCCGACAATCACCCCCACGGCCATTCCTACCACCGGGTCGACTCCATAAACCGGGAGGAGGAAAAACAGTGAAAGGGCCACCAAGATGGATCCCAGGTTGAACATGGCCTGCGCCAGGGCCGGGATGAAAAACTTCCCGTGGGAGTTGAGCATTCCCATGGCGATGGCTGCTAGTGCAACCAGCAGCAAGAAGGGAAACATGATCTGAGTCAATAGGACGGTGAGATCAAACTTGCCGGGTTGGTCGCTAAAGTCGCCGGTGATCTTGTCCACGATCCAAGAGGAATTGAAAATTCCCACCAGGACGATCAGGCCCAGCAAAACCAAAAGGAAGTTGATGACGAGGGATGCCAGACGCCACGCTCGTTGAGATCCTTCACGCTGAAGGATCTTGGTGAAGGTCGGCACGAAAGCCGAGCTCATGGCCCCTTCTGCAAACAAGTCCCTCAACAGATTGGGAATCCTGAAGGCGACATTGAAAGCATCGGTTTGAAAACGAGGGAACAGAGCTAAAAGAAGTTGCTCACGGACCAGTCCCAGAATTCGACTGATGATGGTCGCGACACTGATCAGTTCTGCCGACTTGACAAGTTGGGGAACCTTGTGTGACATGGGGAACGAGAACCGAGGGAGGAGGTCAGGCTACTTCAGAAGATCTTCAACTTTTCGTTGAAGTTGTCTGAGTGATCTATTGATTTCAGGAAGTTTGGAGAAGACTGCCGAGCACTTCAACCATAGTCGGTTGTCGATTGCCGGATAGCCGGAAACCAGCTTGCCGGGCGGCACGTCCGACGGGATTCCTGACTGGGCGGTCGCGATTACGCCGTCACCGATCCGGCAATGTCCAGCCACCCCGACCTGGCCGGTCAAGATCACGTTATTCCCGACCTCAGTACTTCCGGCCAAGCCTACTTGGGCGCAGAGGAGTGTGTCCCGACCCACCTTGGAACCATGCCCCACCTGGACGAGGTTGTCGACCTTGGCCCCCCTGTGGATGCGGGTTTCACCAACAGCCGCCCGGTCCACGGTAGCATTGGCCTGGACTTCGACCTCATCTTCCAGGACAACCCGGCCCGCTTGAGTGATTTTGGCGTAGCTTCCGTCCTCCCGCTTTGCGAAACCATACCCGTCGGCGCCGATGACCACTCCATTTTGAAGCGTTACGTGGTTGCCGATACAGCAGTTTTCTCGAACGGAGACATGGGAATGGGCGATAAAATTGTGGCCGATAGTGACGGCGGAGTAGATCACGACATGAGGAAACAGAACGGCGTTGTCTCCCACGACGACGCCGTGGTCGATAAACACAAAAGGGGCCCCCACCGATGGATTACTGCCGATCACAGCGGTGTTGGCAATGACGGCCGTCGGATGGATTCCCGGCGGAGGCGGGGGAGGACTGTAAAAAAGATCAATCGATTGGGCAAAACTCAAATAGGGGTTACTGGAACGAAGAGCGCTGATCGACAATGGAGGTGAGTCCTTGGACACGATGATGGCGGAAGCTTGAGTAGACTGAACACTCTTGTGATATTTTCGATTGGTGAGGAAGGTCAACTCACCGGGTCGAGCCTCATCAATGGCGGCAACGCCAGTGATTTGGAGATCAGCGTTCCCGTCGAGGTCGCAGTTCAGGGCCTTGGCGATTTCGGCTAATGTCATGGTGGGTGAGGTTAGGGTCGCTTCTGAAAGCCGCTGAAGCTATATTTAGAATATCAGTTGCGTCAAGGGCACTCAGCGTCAATGATAAGTGAATTCTCAGGATTCATTAATTATATTACTGTTGAAAAAGGACTTTCTAAAAATACGCTCAACTCGTACAAGTTAGATCTGGTAAAGCTCCAAAGGTTCCTTGAGAAGCGCCAACTCAGTTTGGTCTCGGTGACTCACGGAAACCTCCAGGAATTTGTCAACACGCTACGGCAGCAGCGACTCGACGGTCGCTCCATTTCCAGAATCCTGGTCACGGTTCGCGGCCTTTTCCGCTGGATGGTCCTGGAAGAGAAACTCACTCAGGATCCTTCTGAAAACATAGAATCGCCAAAGGTATGGAAGAAACTACCAGAGGTATTGTCTGTTGATGAAGTAGACCGTCTCTTGTGTCAGCCCGACCAATCGAAACCCCGCGGCATACGAGACAAGGCCATGCTGGAAGTTCTTTATGCGACAGGTTTACGGGTTTCAGAACTGGTTTCCCTTCAGCTAAAGAACCTGCGCTTCGACCTGGGATATCTGCACTGTCAGGGCAAAGGAGGTAAGGTGCGGGTTGTTCCTCTGGGTCGCTCCGCTTTGGCTGCCTTAGAACAATATCTCACTCGATCAAGACAGAGTCTTCTCAAAGGAAAAAACTCGCCTTTCATTTTTCTCAACTACCGAGGGAAGGGAATGACTCGCCAGGGCTTTTGGAAGATCCTTACGGTGTACGGCAGGAGGGCGGGAATCAGGGTATCGCTCAAGCCCCATTCGTTACGGCATTCCTTTGCCACTCATTTGCTGCAGCGAGGGGCTGACCTACGGGCAGTACAAATGATGCTGGGTCACTCCGACATCTCTACCACCCAAATCTATACGCATGTGCTGAAAGAGCGTCTTAAGAGTATCTACCGCCAACATCATCCCAGGTCCTAGATCTCCGGTGAACTGCTCCAGGGAACGCTAGCTTGCTTGAGGCCGGCATGTTGAACTGCATGATCTGTAAGTTAAGACGGAGAAGGTGGTTTTGTGGCCAACTTTATTTTCTAAAGTGATACTTCCTGATTAATCATCGATAATCTTATTAATAATAGACATCCCCAACCGAATCCTTTGGTTTTCCCCTGCGTAAAGAAGGGTTGGAATATCTTTGCCTGAAGGTTCTCGGGAATTCCACCTCCATTATCGGATAGGCGGACGCAGGCTTGATAGTCCCTCATCTCCGCACTCACGGAGAAAGTCCCCTGACTCTTTAGAACATCCTTGGCACTGACCGCGATATTCAAGAGAGCGTGTCGTATCTTCTCCTTGTCGATCGTCACCAGAGCATCGCAGTTCAAATCTTGCGTAAAGCTAGTGCCTGTATCTCGGAACAGTTGTTCTATCTCGATGCAATATTCTTGGAGGACCTGATTGAGATTGCACTTTTCAAGAGACAGGTGGTCTTCTTGTCAGTAGCAGGCTGTAGGATTTCGTCCAACATCTTCTCCATACGTTCGACCCCAAAATGAATAAAGGCAGACACTCGCTCTTCTGCTCGGCAGACACATCGAAATCACTCAAAACCGAGGCAAAACCCTTGATAACGTAATGGGAGTTCGGCAACCATGGACGATGGTATTGACCATGTAGCCAACCGCTGCTAGTTTTTCCGCTTTGATCCGCTCCCCCTGATTCTGCCCAAATGGATGACTTGTCGCTATTATGGCTGACCAGGAATATCCCCAAGGCAAGGACCAAAGAAATCAAGATCACCGTGGCCAACATCCGTTTGGCTCTCAGTCTCAACTTGGGAAGAGCAGGCAGAGGGACCCTCCGGGGCAGGGAAGGTGATCGTCTGGTGGTTATTTGAAATGGCGATGATTGGGAAGAGTGGGCCCTCTAAACACTGGAGGCTGACAAATCAACCATCTGCAGAGCGTCTGTTCCTAAGAACTCAAAGGTCTTATTGAGCCGTAAGGAAGCAGTCGGCGCCCTCTGAATGTCGGCGCGTCGACACTGGAGCCTACGTCAATAACGAGTTGAAGCCCTGGTTGTCTATGAGCATCGATCAAGTGCCAATAGTGCCTTGGTATACTTTGGTCAGGTTCGCGTCTCAATGACTCATGAAGTATCGGGGGACTGATTCACCATTGATCCGTTTGTCGGTCTGTTTTTGCCTTTTTAACCCGCTCTATGGTACTTTTAGCCGCTTATTTGAGGTGTCGTTTGTAGGTGAGGAAGCGATTCAGGAGAGTGGAAGGGTGTCGTTTTCGACCCAATCGCTTGCAGATGTCGGCACGTCGACCTCAGTTGAGCCGCGTTAGACCTAGTATGGGGATTCTGAGCAGTGAAGCCATTATCTTGCGGACCTATCCACTGAAGGAGACGGATAAGGTTGTGGTGGCTTATACGCGTAAGTATGGCAAGATGCAAGGAGTGGCTCGTGGGAGTCGACGGATTCGAAGTCGTTTCTCAGGGCGGCTAGAGCCTTTTTCCTGGGTGGAGTTGGTTGCCTTCGAAAGACGCAATCAGGAGTTGGTATCCATCGACAAAGTTGAGCTATTGAGAGGCTTTGGCTTGGCGGTGCGGGATTATCAAGCCTATTTACGATCTTCCTATTTGTTAGAGTTGCTCGTTGAAACGATTCCTGACCATGAAGCAAACGATTCTTTGTTTCGTCTGTTGCTTCATGTGCTACCGTTACTGGGGTCAACCAAAGGCTCCGGGTTGGCCTCCCTCTATTTTCAGATTTGGCACCTGAAACTCGCAGGGTTACTTCCTGACCTTGCAGTGTGCAGCCACTGTGGTGTTTCGTTGTGCCGAAAGTTTAGGGTTTATTATCAGCGACGCACGCTCGGTTTTCTTTGCCACGACTGCCAGAAAGGAGTGACGCGCCGAATTTCTGAGAGAGCTTTGGAGTTGGTCCATCTGCTGGTTAAAAAATCTCTCCCTGATGTAGCAAGCGAAGGTGTTGCACCGGATGCAGTAACAGCGCTCAATGCGGTCGTGGAGGAGATGGTGGAAACTGGCTTCGAGAGGAAATTTGATTCTCTGTCGCTCTTGCATCGTGAAGCAGGGAACCGGTAGGCCATGTTGTTTCAACAACTCTTCATGGACTTGCTTTCTTTTTGGGCGGATCAGGGATGCGTCATCCATTTGCCCTACGACGTCGAAAAAGGGGCCGGAACCATGAACCCCGAAACATTCTTGCGGGTTCTCGGTCCAGACCCCTATCGGGTAGCCTATCTGGAGCCCAGCAGGCGTCCAGCCGATGGCCGCTATGGGGAGAACCCTAACAGAGTCCAAAAACACCATCAGCTTCAGGTCGTTCTCAAGCCCAGCCCTCCAGACGTACAAGATCTCTATTTGCAGAGTTTGGAAAAAATTGGCATTTGCCTCCGGGCCCATGATATTCGGTTTGAAGAGGACAACTGGGAATCGCCTACCCTTGGGGCTTGGGGAGCGGGGTGGCAGGTGCTTTTGGATGGCTTGGAAATCACCCAGTTTACCTATTTCCAGCAGGCTGGCGGGCTAGAACTGAATCCCGTTTCGGTTGAACTCACCTACGGGCTAGAGCGCATCGGGATGTTTTTGAATGATTTGGCGAATGTGTTTGATCTGCCATGGAATTCGAGCGTCAGTTATAGAGATATCAGGCAAAGGGATGAAATTGAGTTCTCCCGCTACAATTTCGAGGTTGCCGACGTCGCCCTGCACTTTGGCTGGTTCAGCGAGTACGAAAAAGAGGGTATCCGCCTGATCGAGATGGGGTTGATTCTGCCTGCCTATGACTATTGCCTGAAATGCTCACATACTTTCAATGTTTTAGACGCCAGGGGAGCCATCAGCGTTTCGGAACGGACTCACCTGATTCAGCGCGTTCGAAATCTTGCCTGCCGGATTGCTCAAATCCACGTCTCAGGTAACGGTCACACTGAGACTGTCGGGTCGAGTCTTTACTAAAACGACTCATTTCTAAATAAAGTAGAAATTTAAGTATTACTGGTAAACCTATGATGTCTGAGTTTTTGATCGAGATAGGTTGTGAAGAGATTCCAGCTCGATTCCTTCCGGCAGCATCTCAACGGTTGAAGCAAAAATTTACCGAGATCCTTACCGCCAAGTCTCTGAGTTTTGACGATATAGAAGCCTATTCAACGCCTCGGCGCTTGATTGTCCGCGTTACCGGTTTGGCTGCGACTCAGCCGGCTCAAAGCCAGGTTATTATGGGGCCACCCTATTCAGCCGCCTTTGATGAAGACCGATATCCGACCAAGGCTGCCCTGGGATTTGCCCGCAAGAACCAAGTGGCTGTCGAGGCGCTCTCTCGGGTTGAAACAGAAAAGGGAAGCTATTTGGTTTATCAGAAGCAAATTCCGGGTCGGGGCGCTCGTCAGATTCTGGAAGAAGAGACTCCCACCGCCATTAGGGCATTGGAATTACCTAAGAGCATGAGATGGGAGTCCAGCCGCTTTCCCTTTCTACGCCCCATACGGTGGATCCTCTGTCTCCTTGACGGCCAGGTGTTACCCATCAAAATGGCTTCCGTGCAGGCTGCCAACCGCACTTTCGGCCACCGAATCTTGGCTGGCAACAAAGAGGAGCAGGTCCTGAACTTCGTCGAGTATCGACAGCGATTGCGGGCATCACAGGTAGAGATTGACCCCAAAGACCGCCGGCGGCAGATCGAACGAGATCTTCACATCGCCGCCATGGGTCAACGCGGCAGTTTGATTGAAGACAAGAGTCTGCTGCAAACAGTGACGCACCTCAGTGAGCATCCGAGCGTGGTGTGTGGAGACTTTGACCCGGTTTTCTTGAAACTGCCGCGCGAGGTCTTGATCACGGTGATGCGGGAGCACCAGAAATATTTCTCACTGCATGACAGCGAGGGACAATTACTCCCGAAGTTCTTGGCCGTCGTGGATTCAGATCGGACCTACGCCAATCAAATCCAAGCAGGACATGAGCGGGTGCTAAGAGCCCGCTTGGCGGATGCTGCTTTCTTTTGGGAGGCTGACTTGAAGGTTTCACTGAAGAATCGCGTCAGTCTATTGAAACAGATTACTTATCAAGTAAAACTTGGAAACTTATTCGATAAGACACAAAGAATAATATGCTTAGCAAAATTTTTATCCGCAACGCTAGAACGGTCTGAGCTACTCCCGCTGGTTGAGCAGGCCGCCAAGCTATGTAAGGCCGATCTGACAACTGAGATGGTTAGAGAGTTTAGCAATCTTCAGGGAGTGATGGGTGGCCTTTATGCCCGTGTTCAAGGTCTTGACGTCGGCGTAGCCGAGGCAGTTTACGATCATTACTTACCGACAACCTCGGAAGACCAAGTGCCTCGTGAACTGATTGGATCGATTGTTTCGATTGCGGACAAGCTGGACACCCTGACGGGTGCTTTTTGCATGGGTTTGATTCCCACAGGATCGCGGGATCCGCTGGCCTTGAGGCGACAGGCATTGGGGTTAATCCGAATCCTGTTGGTTAAGGAGTTGGGCTTTTCGTTGGAAAGAACGTTGCGCAAGGGGGCCTATGCAGGGCTCAAGAAATTCGCCGACCGATCTTTGGAGCAAACCTTGCATGCCCTCGAAAACTTCCTCAAGGACCGCCTTCGTTTCATCTTCAAGGAACAGGGCTTCCGCTATGATGAGATCAATGCCGTGGTTGAAGTCTGTTGGGATAATCCATTGGAGTGCCGTAAACGTTTAGATGCGATCGCAAGGATGCGCGAGAGCTCGGATTTCCAGTCCTTGGCCAACAGTTTTAAGCGCATCAAGAACATTCTTTTGAAAGCTGCGGTCGATCCTCGGACAGAATCGGCGATCGATCCAACCCTGTTCCAGGCATCCGAGGAGAAAAGTCTCCATCGTGCGGTCGTCTTGATGAATCCCAGGATCTCCAGCGCTCTCCGAGCCGGGCGCCATGAAGCGGCTCTGGGACTGATGGCCTCGCTGAGGCCCTCAGTCGACTTGTTCTTCGACAAAGTGCTGGTAATGGATGAGAATCAAACGCTTCGAAGAAATCGCCTCGCCCTGCTGGTTCTTCTATTACAGACATTTCTGGAGGTTGCCGACATTTCTGAGATGATGACGGCCTGATCGTCGAAGTCGGCGCGTCGACATTCCTGGGCCTTGATGGTGCCGGATGGCGCAAGTCTCTGAGTGATTGGGAGATCGACAATGGTTAGAAAGTTCGTTTACTTCTTCGGTGATGGCAAGGCCGAAGGGCGAGCTGACATGAAGAATTTGCTGGGCGGAAAAGGAGCCAATCTGGCAGAAATGACAAACCTCGGTTTGCCTGTCCCCCCTGGCTTCACCGTTATTACCGAAGTCTGCAATCACTACTTCGAGAAGAAGGAGAAGTATCCGCGAGAGCTCTCCAAAGAGATCGCTCAGGCTCTTAAAAAAATGGAAAAGCTTTCGGAGATGCGGTTTGGTGATTCCCGAAATCCCTTGCTCGTCTCGGTTCGTTCAGGGGCTCGGGCCTCGATGCCTGGCATGATGGACACGGTCTTAAACCTCGGTCTGAACGATAGCACGGTGGAGGGACTAGCCCAGCGGACGGGTAATCCGAGGTTCGCCTGGGATTCCTATCGTCGATTCGTCCAAATGTATGGCCACGTCGTTCTCGGCCTGAAGCCGAGGGATAAGGACGAAATCGATCCCTTTGAACGGATTATTGACGAACAGAAAGAGAAGCGAGGACTCATCCTAGACACGGAGCTCTCGGCAAGGCATCTGCGTGAACTGGTGTTCCTCTTTAAGTGTGAAATCAAGCAACGGTTGGGCATAGACTTTCCCAGCGATCCCCATCAGCAATTATGGGGGGCTATCGGAGCCGTTTTCAGATCTTGGATGAATCGGCGGGCTGACGAATATCGAAGACTTAATGATATTCCCTCCAGTTGGGGAACCGCCGTCAATGTTCAAGCCATGGTTTTCGGGAACATGGGAGCGGACTCCGGATCGGGGGTAGCCTTCACCCGGGATGCCGCGACGGGTGAGAACCTGTTCTATGGGGAATACCTCATCGACGCTCAGGGGGAAGACGTCGTATCGGGGACTCGAACCCCAGCCTCAATAGCGGAACTGGCGCGCGAAAACCCCAAGCTCTACAGACAGTTGGATCGAGTTCGCAGGATCCTGGAAAAACACTATCGAGAAATGTTAGATATCGAGTTCACCATCCAACAAGGAAAACTCTATCTGCTGCAGTGCCGAGTTGGGAAAAGGACCGCTTTCGCAGCGATCAGGATTGCCGTTGACATGGTGGATGAAAAACTAATCACGCCCAAAGAAGCGCTGCTGCGTGTGCAGGCGGACCAGTTAAACCAGCTTTTGAGGCCGGTTTTCGACCCGGTTGAGAAGACCGCGGCTATTGAGCAAGGCCGCCTTCTGGCCAAGGGTCTTAACGCTGGTCCGGGGGCCGCTGTAGGCCGCATTGTTTTCAATGCTCTGGACGCTGAGCAGTGGAAGAGCCGAGGAGAACAGGTCATTTTGGCTCGCATCGAGACCTCACCCGAAGATATCAAGGGTATGAATGCTGCCGAAGGTATTTTGACGGCTCGGGGCGGTACGACCTCTCACGCTGCTTTGGTGGCCAGACAGATGGGCAAAGTTTGCGTCGCTGGCTGCGGTGCTTTGAACATCGATTATGCCAAGCGACACATGCGCGTGAACGGAAGAATCATCCGAGAGGGAGATTACATCTCATTGGATGGAAACACGGGCGAGTTAATCTTGGGGCGGATTCCAGCCCGGGACTCTGAAGTCATTCAGGTCCTGTTGCACCAGTCACTTTCGAAGGATCAGGCGCCTGTTTATCAGCAGTATTCGAAACTGATGAAATGGGCAGATCGCGTGCGTTCTCTCGAGATCCGCGCCAACGCCGACCAACCGGACCAAGCTGCTTCAGCCATCGCTTTCGGAGCAGAGGGAATTGGTTTGTGCAGAACCGAACATATGTTCTTTGGCGAGGGCGAGATTGGCTTGGTGAGGGAAATGATCTTGGCATCCACTCCAGCGGTGCGGGGGCAAGCCTTGTCAAGGCTCCTACCTCTCCAAAGGAAAGATTTTGAGAACATTTTCGAGGTTATGGATGGACGTCCGGTCACCATTCGGACCATCGATCCGCCTCTCCATGAGTTCCTGCCTGCGGAGGAACCGGCTCAAAGACAGTTAGCCGAAGAAATGGGAGTTTCCTACGAAACGGTCAAGGCGAAGGTGGAATCGTTTCGGGAGTTTAATCCGATGATTGGGTTTCGCGGCTGCCGCATAGGGATCGTTTATCCTGAAATCACGGAGATGCAGGCCCAAGCGATCTTTGAGGCGGCTGCCAATGTGATCGGTCGGGGAAAAAAAGCAGCGCCGGAGGTCATGATTCCCTTGGTTGGCAACGTCAAGGAGCTGGAGGATCAGGCCAGCATCGTACGGCGAGTGGCTCAGGAGGTCATGGCTTCCCGAAAGTTGAAGTTCCGCTACCAGGTAGGAACCATGATCGAGGTTCCGAGAGGCGCTCTCACGGCCGATGAAATCGCGCGAACAGCAGACTTCTTCAGTTTTGGAACCAATGACTTGACACAGACCACGCTGGCTCTTAGTCGAGACGATGCCGATCGATTTCTGGCTCCCTATCTCCAAAGGGAGATCTATCTCAGAGACCCGTTCCAGTCCCTCGATCGCGCCGGGGTCGGGGAATTGATGAGGATTGCCATGGTCAAAGGCAGAACCACTCGACCTGAAATCAAGATCGGGATCTGCGGTGAACATGGGGGCGACCCCGCCAGCATCGAATTTTGCCATCAACTGGGGCAGGACTATGTCAGTTGCTCTCCATTCCGCGTTCCCATTGCCCGTTTGGCCGCGGCCCAAGCGGTCATCAAAATCTCTCGGCCAAGTCCAAGCGGTCCGTGAAAGCTATGCGCACTTCATATGGCCGTAAAAATGCGGTCTCCTGAGCCGAATTGCCAAGACATTGCGGATTCTGAGCATTCCATTTTGGAGGAACGCCCGAGCGATCTCTACGTCCTTGGCCATAAGCGGACAGGCTCTGTCAGCCTGAGGGATTTTGGCAAGGCATCACCATCGTTGTTGCCAACTCCGTCCTCCGGCAACGGGTCCTACTTCAAATCGAGCGAGTGAAAAAACAATGCGCATTGGAATTTTAACTGGAGGTGGCGACGTTCCCGGGCTGAATTCTTGCATTAAGGCCATGGTCAATCGGGCCGAAACGGAAGGTCAAGAAGCTCTGGGCATTCGCCGCGGGTGGCGGGGTTTACTGTCTCTCAATCCTGAAGACCCATCCTCCTTGACTGCCTGTACGGTCAAGCTGGATAACGCGGTCGTTCGTACCATCGACAGAACGGGTGGAACCTTCCTACACACCTCGCGCACAAACCCGGCTAGGGTCATATCCAAATCCATGCCGCCATTTCTAAGAGATGGCTATCAGAAGGGGTCGGGAGAAGGCGAGTTCCGGGATTATACTCCCCACGTCCTGAAGAACCTGGAGAAGCTGCAGCTGGATGTTCTGATTCCGATTGGAGGCGATGATACGCTGGGTTACGGCGAACGCCTTCACCGGGAGGGTTTTCCAATCGTTGCTATTCCAAAAACCATGGACAACGATGTCTTCGGGACTGATTACTGCATCGGCTTCTCGACAGCCGTAACCCGCAGCGTGAACTTCCTGCATCAACTCAGGACCTCGGCCGGTTCCCATGAGAGAATTGCTGTTGTGGAGCTCTTTGGGCGAAACAGCGGTGAAACTTCCCTCATTTCTTCCTATTTGGCGAGAATCGATCGAGCCCTGATTTCCGAAGTCCCCTTCAACCTGGACCGACTGGCCAAATTGGTGATGGAGGACAAACGCAACAATCCCAGTAATTATGCCATGGTCAGCATTTCCGAGGGCGCTCAAATGGTTGGAGAAGACTTGTTGGAATCTGGGCAGGCTGATGCCTATGGTCACAAGAAACTGGGTGGGATTGGCGCGGCAACAGGGCAGGCGCTCAAACGAATCACCGGGCAGAATATTATCTATCAACAGCTTTCTTATCTAATGCGGAGTGGGGCGCCTGACTCTCTAGACCTCATGGTTTCCATGAACTTTGCCAACATGGCCATGTCGCTGGTCACGAATAAACGATTCGGTCGGATGATAGCGATGCGGGATGGACGCTATACCAACGTTCCTCTCAGCAGGATCAGGGAAGCCGTTAAGCGAGTGGATGTCGATGAGCTTTATGATCGGGAGCTCTACCGTCCCAAGGTGCGCCATGTGGATGGGAAGCCAATGTTTCTCTACTAAGGCTGTCCGAGTTCCGATACATGTGAGATGGTAAGGATGAAGGGGGAGGGAAGAGGGATCGGGAGGCCCGCCATGGCGGGTTTTGGGCGAAGGGAGCGGAGCGAGCCTAGCCCCAAACCCGCCCCAACCGTCCCTTGAGGGTCCCTGTCCCCCGTCACTCACCCTCCAAAAAGCACAGCGCCTGGCCCCAATGCGGGACCCAACGCCGCGCCTGTTCAGGCAGCCTTGAGTTTCCACCCAGGAACCCAAGGAGCCTGAACCCTGCAGATTCCATCGCTGCCCATCCCCTCTGATCACCGTTTCAAAGTCGACGACACCCTGCCCGCCGAGGCTATCATCAGACAGCGCCCACTGGAAATCTACCGGGACCTGCGGGCCGAGGGCTGCTCCCCCAAGACCGCCCTGCGGGCCATCGGCTGGTCCAGAGCCACCGACTTCGGCTGGGCCGCACGCTATCAGGAGCACGGCCCCCCGGGCTTGGCAGCCCTCAGCCGACGACCGCAATGTCTCTGAAGGCAGCCATGGACACCGACCCAGCAGCGCCAGGTCCGGGCCTTGCGGCGGCGCTATCCCTTCATGGGCAAGTGACGCCTGCCTGTCCTGCTGGCCCGCCAGGGCATCCATCCGGGTGAATCCACCCTGGCTGCATCCTGGCCCAAGGCGTGCGGCTCGGTCGTATCAGGTCCTGCGCTTTCTGCCGGGGGGCCGCGTCAAGCTGAAGAAGCGCAGCCGCTTCGACCAAGGTCACGCCCAGCGCTGGCGCTACGGCGCCAAGGCTGCCCCACCCGGTGAACGGGTGCAGATCGATCACCTCTCGGTGTCCCTCGACGGCGTACAACTCAAGGAGTTCCGGGCCGTCTCCCCGGTCGGCAAACACAGGGTGACCCGGTCTATTCCCGCGCCACCGCCGGCAACGCCCGACGCTTCCTGCAGGCTGTGATCCAGGACCTGCCCTTCCCCTCCCTCCAGGTCGACGGCGGCAGCGGGTTCAGGGCCGAGTTCGAGCCAGCCTGCTAAACCCTGGATATCCCTCAGTTTGTCCTGCCGCCCCGACGACCCACCGCAGCCGCCTGCATTTGGCGGCTGCGACTCCCCCTCGAGGGGGAGTGATTGGACTGCCGAACGCGCCAACCACAGCGCCCGGGTCGAGTTCTGGAACTTCTACAACGGAGAACTTACCGTCGCCGCCGCTGGCGCCGCCCTCGCCGACTATCAACACTTCTACAATGACATCCGACCTCACCAATCGCTGGACATGAGAACGCCCATGGAGTTCCTTGATACCTGCAAGGCTGCCTGACCGAGTCTCATAGGTGCTGAACCCGCACAAGGGCTGGACACCCTGCAACAGATGGACTAGACTGAGTGAATAAGAACGAAATGTAGGAACTTCTTCTGAGGAGCTAAGCCATGCTTCAACCAAAGAGACAGGTTTGGGTATTCCTCCTGCTGCTGGTCAATATGGGGCCGGTCAGCGCTAAGGATGCGGGATCTTACTTTATTTCGGCCAAGGCGGGCATGATCAACTATGTGGAGGGTCGGCCTAAGGTGAGCCATGGTGAGATCCCCGAGCTGAGCCGGGTATTTCCCCGCCATCAGCTCGTTGAGGGAGATCTGCTGCAGACCGGAGAGGACGAGCGCGTGGAGATTTTGTTCAATCCCGGAACCTACCTGCGAGTGGCTGAAAATAGCCGGGTTCGGGTTTTGACGACAGGCTTCCAAGACATGCGCTTCGCTTTGGAAAAAGGCACCGCAATTCTGGAATTGCTGAGTTTGAGACGAAAAGTGCATCGGCTTCTGATCGTGACACCAGTCGCAGACTTGAAAGTACTCAAAAAGGGCTTGTATCGTTTTGAAGTCGATACCGCCGGCCAAGTTCAAGTGTTTGTCTTTCGTGGCAAGCTGAGATGGGTTCAAGGCCAGACCAAGATCGCAGATCTGAAGTCGGGCAGAGTCTTTGACCTGAACCGCTCCGACAAAGAGCAATTGTACTCCAGCAAGGTCAGGAAGGATTCATTGGACGGACTCGATCGCTGGAGTCGAGAACGAGCGCTAACATTGATTGTTGCCAATGCCAAGGTTCCCGCCCGGGTGACCCGTTCCGTCTTGTCCCGGTATGGCCGGCGGGCGACTGGGGGGTGGGTTTATGAGCCTTTGTCGCAGATGTACACCTTCGTTCCTTTCCACTACCGTTTGAGTTCTCCCTACGGCTTTACCTATCGAAATTTTTGTCCAACCTGGAGAACCTATGTTCACGGAGGCTCATCGTCATCCACTGGAAGTATTAGCGGCGGCAGCTCCGGCTGGTCGCGTTCCACAACCAGCAGGCAGAGGTCTTCCGTATATCGGTCCAGCCCCCGTCCCAACGCTTCAGCTACCGGTCAAAGGTCTCAACAAAACCGTTCCTCGGCCAGGAGCGCTATTCGCCGAAGGTGACGCCTAATTGGCCAGTTGTGGATCACTTTCCCCGCAAAGAACCCAATTTTCCACCTACCTCTTGCCCCCGGCCGACTGAAGAGATTGACTTGCACTCAGGACTCAGCTTGTCACCGTCGCTGTGGGAATGTCTTGTACTAGACGTGGAGGCGTAGTGGGGTCTCCATCGATGGCAAGACCATGAGCTTCATGGGAGTCCAGGGCACTTAAGCTTAGGGTGCCCTCGACTGGCCTTCATCGATCCCTTCTGCCCGTCCCTCTGAGCAAGCGGGAATGCTTCTTTCGGCGGCCACGATTTGTCAGTATAATTTCGGGAGGATTGGAGGGAAAAGGTTCTTGTCTCATTCCGCTTACTGTTGCTTAGTTGGACTACTGCTTATCATGCTTATGGGGGCATTCCTGAACCAGGCGGCGGCTGAAGGACCGATCAGTGAGGACGAGATCCTGGCTCTGGTGACTACAGCCAACATAGGCGCCGTGACCGCGGAACGGGTGGTGGAGTTGATCCAGGATCGGGGAATTGGCTTTCCGGTCAAGGACATCCTCTTGCAGGAACTGCAGGCCCGAGAGGCTCATCCTGCCATTATCCGGGCGCTGAAGGAAAGCGGCCAAACAGGTCAGACCCCGTCTGCAACCACTTCTCCCATCAAGGCCGAGCCTCCCCCACCACTGATTTTCACTCCCCCTGCCGAGCCACAACCACCTGCGCCAGCGCCGTCTCCACCATCGGCACCTGATCCAGCGACTCCTGTTTCACCCTCTGGCTTGCCCGACCGGGAAACCTGGCCGCAATTCTTGGAGGGAGTCCGCAGCAAGGCGTTGGAGTACACGGACAACTTGCCGAACTTCATTTGCACACAGATCACTCAGCGCTTTCTACGCCGCCTTCCCAAAAAAGGATGGGTGCGAGTGGACAACTTTGTGGCGGAACTGACCTATTACGATAAGCAAGAGCACTACAAACTATTGTCGGTTGCCAATCAGGGGCCGTGGCGACGGACGCCACGTTGGAGTCACTCAGGGGAACGACTTCAACGGGTGAATTTGGTTCTTCACTGAACTACATCTTCGACCCGGCGACCAAAACCCTGTTCCGGTTGGAGGGAATCGACCATAGTTACAGCTCGCCGACAGTGCGTGTAGGATTCCGAGTGCCCAAGGATACTTCCAAGAGGTCTATTATCTTCAGAGAAGACCAAGCGGAACAAGCCGTGGTCACCCCCTATCGCGGAAGATGCTGGATTGATCCGACTTCGCTGCAGGTCGTAAAGATCGAGGAGAGAGCTTTCAGGATTCCCCCAGCCTTTCCGATCACGCGCTCCGAGGGTTCTACTGAGTACAGCTTGGTGGAAATCGCGGGGAGGGAACACTGGCTTCCCGTCCGGGCTGAGGTGTTGCTGGAACATCGTTCAGCGCGGGTCCACAGCAAGAATGTCATCGAATTTAAGCGCTATCGTAAGTTCGGCAGCGACGTGAAGATCCTAACCGACTGATCAGCTTGCAACCGGCCGGCACCTCATTTTCCCTGCGTCGACCCAAATTCAGAATATCCGTGGGAGTGGCCCCCAATCCACTCCGTGGCCTTCGAACTGACAGTTTGTTAATCGAACAGTCTCGATCTGCCAGCATTCTCCAAATACGTTGTTGTGCGAAGGTAATTCCCATCACTGTGGACTGTAACGGCACCCTGTTGGTCTGTTCGGAACAGTTGCAAGGGATAATTCTCAAGGCGCTGCAGCACTTCTGGGTGAGGATGACCGAAGGGGTTGTGCTTGGCTACCGATATGATGGCTATCACCGGATTAACCCGCTCCAGGAAGATTGAGGTCGTTGAGGTACGGCTTCCGTGATGGGGCACTTTCAAGACATCCGATTGGAGTTGAGGTTCTTGAGCTGCCAGACAAACCTCGGCTTGCTCTTCAATATCACCCGTCAACAGAAAAGATCTCCGACCGAACTCCAGCTTGAGAACCAGGGAGTCGTTGTTGATGGTTCCGCCGGAAGGATCACAGCCCGGATTGAGGAACTTTATCGTGGTGTCGTGGAGGGTCAGTTGATCGCCGGCTTGGAAGGCTCGGAGCCTCACGTTGCGATCGGCTGCCTTCTTGAGCAATTTAAGCAGGTCTCCTTCAACAGGACTTTTGCCGAGCCAGAGCTCTTTAACCGCAAAGTTTCCAAGGATGAAATCAAGACCTCCCATGTGATCATGGTGAGGATGGGTCAGGACCACGGCTTCCAGGGATTGAATTCCTTGGCTCCAGAGGAAGGGCGAGACCACCTGCTCTCCAACGTCAAAAGTTGTCATCCTGTCCTCTGACCGAGGGTAGCCGGCCCAAGTACCGCCACCATCGATCAGAACCGCGTGGCCGTTCGGCCAGCGCGCCAGAATACTGTCCCCTTGCTGTACGTCGAGAAAAGTCAGGCTGAGATCACGTGACCGGGGTTGAACCGGCAGTCCGCCCCAAAGCAGGACGGACAGAGCTGCCAGACAAATGCAGGCGCTGAGCAGGCGCAGCAGCCGACGGGGCCGGAACGGCTAACCAGAGGGCGAGGGAAAGGTAATAGGTTAACACCCAGCCCAGAGAAGGTTGAGGAATCGGATAACTAAGCCAGTCGATCTCGGAAAAAGAGCGATTCAGGTTCAAAAGACTCTCGGTCAAAAAGCCGCACACCCAACCTAACAGCCAGAAAGTTTGTGGGAATAGGGAGGCACAGCATAGATAAAAGAAACCGAGCGGTATGAGGATCGCGACCAGTGGAACGACCAGCAGGTTCAGAAAAATCGTAGGCAGTACGATTCGGTGGAAGTAGACTATCATCGGAACCAACAGCACCAGATGGATTGCTGCGGAGAACAGAAGGATACCTAGAAGTCCCAAGCTAAGCTGATAGGGCCAAGCCACCAAGCGGAGGCAGGTGGCCGATCCAAGACGGCCCAAGCTATCTTCCAGTCTTGAGGCGCGAAGCCTTAAGGCAACCCGCCAAGCGCCCAGCCGGGGGGAGAAATGACGATCCAAGTCGACAGATTCCAGAGACCGCAGAGCTTCCTTGTAGGGTTGGGTAGTGCGCCGCAGCAAAGGAATCCCGATTACGGCGATGGCCAGGGCTGCCGAGAAGGAGAGTTGGAACCCCGAATCATAGAGCCAGCCGGGATTCATCAGGAGCACCCACCAGGCAGCCAGGCACAGAGAGTGAAGCAGGTTGCGGTCCCGGTCAAAATAAAGGCTGGTCAAGAAAAGACAGCCCATGATTGAGGCTCGATCAATGGCAACTCCCCCCTCGACGAGAGCGTTGTAACCAGCGATAGCCAACATCGTCAGGGCCACTGTGAGCCAACGCGGAAGAGTCAGAAAGCTGAGGAGAGTGAAGATCGCGGTTGCAATGATCCCGACATGCAGGCCCGAGATGACCAGCACGTGGTAGATACCATTCAATTGAAAATTTGTCTTGGTTTCTTCCTTCAGACCGTCATCGTCCCCAAGCAATAAAGCTTTCAAAACGGCCTGAGCCTCTGCAGACGATGGGAGAGTTTCCAAAGCACGGATAAAGGTTCTTCTCAGGCTTCTGACAAGATGACGCGGAACGTTTTCCTCTTCCCGGCTCAAGCGGGTCATCAGCAATGGATCCTTCAGGTTACCGGTCAAAAAAATTCCCCGAAGCTCCAAGTAGGACCGATAGTCAAACCGACCTTCGTTTTTGAAATTCTCTGGCTTCCGGAGATAGGCAAGGACTTCAATGAGGTCTCCAGTTCGAAGCGAGGGCACACTCCCGGACGGATGATCCCGCTCATTCAAGTGGAGGCGGATTTTGCCCCGAGTTTCAAACTCGGAAAACCGGTTAGCCAAGTGTCGCACCTCCAACTCGAGGTCTGTACCCACTCCCTTTCGGACCGACACCCGAGAGCAACGGCCGGTCACCCGACAGGGAGCCGCCAGGTCGAGTTGACCCGAGTGGACCAAGGATCGAAGGTGCGTTGGATTGAACCGCAGGTCATGGATTCCTGCCCAGGCCATTCCCAGCAACCCGAAACTCACAAGCAAAACGACCCAACAACTCGCAATTTTGTTCTTGGCCCAAAGCATCCATGAGAAGACTAAAGTCAGCGAGACCCCGGACAAAGCCTGCGCTGGGGGCGTGGTGATTTGAGAGTGAGCTATAAGGGCCTAAGCAAAAGGCCACCGTCGGCAACAGTAAGGGAGTGTTAACCATCGCCATGAGGTCGGCGGAGCGAATCAGGATAGCTCGGTTATCCGAGAGATCTGACGGCTATCGGTTGCTGAGGGAGAGTAGTGGCCTGCAGCCCCCTCCACGACTTTTCTCGGCCGCAGGAGGGAGGGTCCTGAGGGATCTGGTTTGCATGGGACAGCCGCGGGAGAATTTTGCTATGATCCGTTCGGGACAGCTAGGCCGCTAGGACGTGCTGATGGCCGGTTCCGATTCAGTGAACTGAGGGAGGAAAGTCCATTCCACACAAAGTCACAAAACAAATCGAGTTCTGCTACGGCCATCGCCTACTCAACTACGAAGGTAAATGTCGCCATCTCCATGGACATAACGGTAAGGTGGAAGTAGACGTTGTCGGTGAGAATCTTGACCATCGAGGCATGGTGATGGACTTTGGCGACATCAACAATGTGATTAAGACCTGGATTGACGCCGAGTTGGATCACAAGATGCTTCTACATCGGGAAGATCCCATCGCCGCTGTTCTCAAAGAGCATCAACAACCTTGCTATTTGATGGACGCCAATCCTACCGCAGAGAATATCGCCAAGGTTATTTGCGACTATGCACATACCCAAGGACTAAGGGTTGCAGAAGTCAGGGTTTGGGAAACTCCCAATTCGTTTGCTTCCTACTGCCGATCAGTGCCGGATTGAGTCTCTAGAGAAAACGACGGCTCTAAAGCGCGTTTGCCATACTCGTGGCCTCGGCCCGCAGGGTGTCTTCCTCAGGAAGATCTCCATTATCGGCGCGAAGATACTGCCGGTAGTGAGGTCGGATCGTCGCCAGCAATTCCCTCCGATTTCTGGTTTTGAGAGGCTTGCCGAGATAGATTTTTCCCTTTTCAGCTAACCGACGTTCAGAGATAGCGCCTGAGAACATCCAGAGCGGCCAAGTGAAGTTGGGGCCATTGAGCTTTCTCAGCTTATAGAACCACAGGGCGATAGATCCCAAACGCCAGGCAGTTGGGCCCCACCAACTGTATTGACCCGGACGGAGATTTAACTTCCAACACTTCATCATGAGTTGCCACTGCAGAGCCGTCAACTGCCGCGTCTCAGTGACCCCGGTCTGATTCTCCATTCGGGTATCATGAAGCGGGGTGAAGATCGAGGGAACGAGGAAAGCAAATAGCTGACGCCGCTCCATCTCATAGATCAAGTCCAGAGTCTCCTTCACGTCCTCGTCCGTTTCGCCCGGATTCCCCACCATGAGGGTCATCACCGGGAACCAGTTGTTACTGTTGAGAACTCGCAGCCCTTCCAGGACCACGCTGGGCCAGTCTTCGATGGAAAAAGGCACCCCTTTACTGGGCATGATTTTCTTAGCCATCTTCACTGAACCAGTTTCCAGACCAATGAGAGGTGATAGAGCCTTTTTTTGCGGATGGGAACTCAGGTAAGGCAAGTGTAGGGGGCTCTTCGGCAATAAGCATTCGGACAGCTTCTTGATCAACAGAGGATCCACCACCGCAGGTGCAATCGTACAGTGGCTCAATACGTGTTGGTCCACGCCCGGAGTGTTGACCACCTCCGAATAAAGATCCAGAAGGGCTTCCCGGTTGGGAAAGAAAAAAGGTACCGCAGTCCGCACTTGGCCCCAAATAAACAGATCCTCGGTAGCCAGGGAAACCTGTCGATTCCCCTCGCGGACATTAGCCCGGACCGCACCCAGGATACGTTCCTTTGGCAGGTCGATTTGAGGGTTCAAATCAGGAACGCAGAACTGGCAACGTCGGCCGCAGCCGGTCGTCATTTCTACCACGCCGAAGGTCGTTCGACGATCAGGAAAGAGAATGCTCTCGCGGGTGGTGGGATGACGTGCCTCAAGTTGACGAGGAAGGGACTCGCTCTTGGCGGCCTTGCGGAATAGCTCAATGGTATCTTCCGATTCACTGCGACCCTCCACGACGCAGTCCACGCCCAACTCCTCAAAGCTGTCGGTTTGAATGATCTGCCATCCACCCGATCCACCCACGATGACCTTGAAATTCTGTCGATAGGGGCTCTCCCTGAGCGATCTAAAGAGCTGACGGGAATAGTGGGAATTGATGGGAGCTTTCGAAGAGCCAAAGATAGAGGTATACACTCCGGCCGCAAACGTCACTCCTAGAGGATTGTGTGTCGAGACCGCCACGGCTCGAGTCCTGGGCCCGATGAATCTAGGAAGGTCCGCCGGATAACAAGCCACGATGTCTTGGCGGCGGAACTCCCGCAACAGGGACTGTTCGACCAGCCGAGCCCCGGCCGGCATGTAGCGGGCGGAGCCATCTGGCCACACCTCGACATCGCGCCATTTCGGATACTTGCTGTTGAGCACAAACTCCATCCAGACCGGTATTGAGGCCATTGCCATTTGAATGAAGTAGCCCGCGTGGTCGATGGCCTCTGTCAAGGGGGCCGTGATGACGATCAGCTTTCCCTCATTCGCCGGTTCAAAGGACGCCTCTGGGGGAGCCTTCGGAGAATGTTCGCTTCGCCCTATAGCTGAATTGCCGTTAGAACCACTTGTTCTCATGTTTCCCCTTTGCTGCGCTGGCCAAGAGGGGTGCCCTGCGTGCATATCTTGCTCTCCGGCTTGGAGTCTTGAGTTTGAATACAATGAAAAGACTGTTTTTGCATGTCCTAAAAAGTGTGCATAGTAATATTATGCTGAGTCTAGACGAGTTGCAAAAGAAAACGCTATCGGGGTTTTGGAAACTCACGTCCGTTAAGGTTCCTGCAAAATGAGCTTTGGAAAGAGGATCCCGGAAAAGACCAACCAAGCGACTAGAAGGGTTAGCGCGACGTTCAACATCTGGCCGGACCAGTAGAGAAGCAACGGACGTCCCCCAGCCATCTGCCGGGTCAGTTCACAAAAGTTGGATTCAAGACCAATTCACAGGAACGCCAGACAGAATAACCATGTCCGAAACGCCTTGGAAACCTTGAGCGACTCGTCGATACGCTCGGGTCCCAGCACGGGCGCCAAAATGAGCGAGACGATAAACGACGCCACAATAAAGCCCAGAGACCCCTGCATAACGTCCTGATTTGAAGGTTTTGACCATGAGAGGCGGCTTTTAGCAAGGATTGGCCACGCTAGTTGCTTGCCGACCCTTGGGATTGGGCGGTTTTTAGACCCTTCAGGCCCGATTTTAAGCTGTTCAGACGCATTTATCCTGCCTACCCCTTCAAACTTCTCACTAGCCCTCTCTGGAACGCCATAAAGACCCGGAAACCTGGCGCCCTTGCCCATATTGTGGGCGATGGCCGCCAAGCCGTAGAAGGTCCTGTTCTTCGCCAAACCCAGCAAGCGGGTCCGGGCCAAGCCATAACAGCGTTTATCAGTGGCAAAGCAACCTTCTACGCCTGCCCGGATAATGGCAATCTCGGCGTTACGTCGCTTCTGTTTCTCACTGAGGGGGTGGTTTCGATAGCCTTTGCGCTGGACCTGATTCCCAATCCTCAACCCTTTCAACCGGTGGCGGGTTTGCCGGGAACTGTAAGCGCTATCGGCATACAGCGCTGCCTCATCCCCCAACAGCAGCCTCTCACATTCCTGGCTGTCATGAACATTCCCCGGCGTGAGGCTCTGGCGGTGGATGAACCCGTCCTCGTCCACACCCGTATGGACCGAATAGCCGTAGGTGGCTTCGATCTTCCCCCGACTGTCTTTCTTCACAGGCCAGCCCCCATCGCCATCACGGGTGGGCATTCCATCCTTGCCAGAGCCGGGACCGGATTGGGCCGCCTCCACCGGCGTGGCATCAATGATGTTGATCCGTCCTTCGGTCATGAGGATGCGTTGGGCTTCCAACTGGCGATTCACCTCTCCCCAAAGCCGCTCCCACAGACCCTGCTCCACCAGCCGGGTGCGGAACCGCCCCAGCGTCGTGGCCTCTGGAACCCCGCCACCCAACTCAAGAGGGCGGAATTTGCGAAACAGTAAATCCCGGTACAGACAGTGCCACAGTTGCCCATCCGACAAACGATACCAGACTCCCGGCAACAGACCCCAAAACAGGGTCAGCAGCGGATAGCCGGGGCACCCCGTCCCAGCGGCCTCTATCGAAGACAGCAGACCCTCGATCTCCGACCACTCCAGCAACGCCTCGGCATCCTCGAGCGCGTGCAGGGTCAGATGATCCAGTTCCGCAGCACAGACAAACATCTCAGGTTGGGTGGTGAATGATTTTTGCATTATCTGTCATAACATCTTGCCGGTAGTTATCCGGTAGTTATGCAGAGGTCTCGCCCAACACGAATTTAGGAAACCGATTCCAGATTTCCACCAAGCCAGGACGTTTGCTCTCAGCCAGTTCCATGCGAGTCACCCAATAGAGCGCAATCAAGAGGGCTACAAGCCCAATCGAAGCGTTCTGAATCATCTTGATCACCGCGGCCGCCTGCACGGCTTCCCCTCCCAACATTTCGCCCGCAGCCACCACAGCACCCGTTGAATCAATGGTCCCAACCAGCCAGGCTCCGGCCACAAGCATATCCATGTCCAGCCACCGGCAGAAGAAAGGCATGAGCACCGTAAAGATCAGAGTCATCGCCACGGCCAAAGTCAGTTCCTCTTTCTTGGCTTTGCTGGCTCCGGCCGCGGCAATTGCTGCGGACACGCCGCAGACCGACGTCGCTGCGGCAATGGTGATGGTGAAGGAGGGAGCCAGACGAAGTCGACGGTAACCAAACCAGAACATCGAAACCAAAACAATGGGTGTCACTCCCCCAGCCACGATGACTCCGTACTATCCAAGGGTGAGGATTCTGCCAAAAACGATCTCTGCGCCCAGAAGCGCCAGTCCTGTTTTGATGAACAGTTCTGTTCGCATCGCGGCGAGACCTTCATCAAGAGAAGACCATTTCGGAATTTTGGGAACAAACGAAACAAAGCCCGGAAAGACCAGAGCCAGGACAAAAAATCCGATTCACACCGCCCACCAGTCTTCTAAGGCAATGGGGCTTCTCCAGGGATGCATCTCACCTCCAGCCCATGTGCTTAAAAAATCAACGTGTTTACCGGATATGGTTTTAAGAAACAGGTTATTCCATTTTCGGTTTGGGTCCGTAGTGGTTGAAAGAAGGAATCAGCGGGCCGGCGGTAATGCCGCCATCGACTGAAATCACTTGCCCGGTGATCCAGTCTGTGTCGGCACTGGCCAAGAATACCGCCGTTCTGGCTACGTCATAGGGTGTGCCAAATCGACCCAGCGGCGTATATTGCATCCAGGCTTTATAAAGCGCCGAGTCTGGTGAGGGTGGGGGATCTTTAGGAACCGGCACCGCTCCCGGAGCAATGCAATTGATCTGGATGTTCCATTCGGACAGGTCAAAGGCAGCTCCTCGGGTGAAGTTGATAATGCCTGCCTTGGTAGCCTCATAAAGTGAGCCTTGATGCGTCCCTCCGAGGCCGTGGACAGAAGACATCGTAATGATCTTTCCAGCCTTCCGCTTAGTCATGAGCTTGGCGCCTTCTCTGACCGTCAAATAGGTGCCAATGAGATTGGTGCGGATGACCCGCTCAAAGTCTCCGAGAGTAGAATCAAGAAGGGGTCTGGAAACTCCAATTCCCGCGTTGGCCACCAGAACGTCAAGGCGGCCGAAAGAGTCTTGAGTAGACTCGAACAACTGCTTGACCTGGTTTTCGTCAGAAACATCCGCTCTCAACACTTCAGCCCGGCGACCGAAGTGTTTGACCTTGGAGGCCGTTTTCTCCGCTTCCGCCTGGTCACTTCGATAAACCACAACACAGTCTGCGCCCTCGTTGGCAAAAGCCTCGCAGATGCCAGCCCCCAAACCACCGGAGGCTCCCGTCACCAGAGCCACTTTATCCTTGAGCCGCATCCTGCCTCCTCCCACGAAGGAAAATAAATTGAATCGGGTCGAGACTTCTTAAGGTTTAGTGTCAAGTCTGTCCAGTCCAAGAGACCTCTGCCACGTGGTTCCAGCGCTGCCGAATCGCCTCGAATTCGTTGGAGGGCAGGGGACCTGCTTCGAGCAGGGCTGCATTTTGAGTCCATCGGCCGGGTGTCAGCGTGCCAACGATGGCCGTATGTATTCCGGGGACGCCCAGAGTGAAGCGTAGAGCCGTAGCAATGGAGACTTCCAGCGAGTCTTTGATAAACGGATAGTTCAACCGTTGCAGACGGTCCCAATAGGCGTGATGATAAGAGTTCTTGGGGCGCCGTCTGGTTCTCCAGGCTGCATTGGCCAAGGGACGTTTGGCGATGACACCCAGTTGTCGCTCGCGAGCAATGGGAAGGGCCATGTCGAGAGCTTCCTGGTCGGCAATGCTGATGGATGTCTGTAAGCAATCGAAGGCGTTGCACTGCACCGCATAATGCGCGGCCCTGCTGTCACCGCTGTAACCGATGTAGCGGGCATAGCCTCGCTCCCGTGCGCGCTGCAACGCTTCAATTACCGCGCCCTTGATCAACTCGTCTTCTGAACAACTGTGAAGTTGAATCAGGTCCAGGTAATCGGTACGCAGACGTCGGAGACTGCGCTCAATACTGAGCAGCAACGAGTCCGGCCGCCAATCTTCGGTGGGCATACGGCCCGAATGCCCACACTTGGTGAACAGATAATAATCCTTGCGGCGTCCCGAAACGGCCTGACCAATGAGATCCTCGCTAGCTCCGTAACACTCGCCGGTATCGATCACATTCAATCCTGCGTCCAAAGCGGCGTTGAGTAACTGGGTAACCGTTTCCAGGGAGGCGCCCGGACCTTCCAGCCCAATTTCCGCACCACCGAAACCGAGGATACTGACCACCATGTCCGTTTTGCCGAGTTGTCTGGTTTCCATTTATTCTCCACCTCAGGCAAGCTGCCGCTAAGGCTATCACAAGCACCGGACGATGATGATTACGATTTACAGCGATCCATGGCCTAGCAGGCTCGCCAGCTCCAGTTCAACCAGTGAGTAAGAGGGTTTCCGCGTGCTCCAATGATTCTGGGGTGCCGTAAAGGACCAGAACATCCTCCTTCTTTAACACCGTGTCGCCTGTAGGTTGTCGCCCTACGATTCCTTGTCGGCGGATTGCCGTGACCAGGATACCCGAATCGGGCAGACGCAGGTCGGCCAAAGTGCGACCCACGGCAGTGGCTCCGGCCGAGAGGGTCAGCGTCTGTAGTTGCTCGCGAAAGGCATGGGACTCGTCCAGCACTCGGGCATCTTCCTTGCGGAAGATATTGCGGAACATGCTGTAACGGTGACTCCGTATGTTGGCCACCTTGTGCACGATGCGGGAGATGGGCACGTCCAGGAGCAACAACAGGTGTGACACCAGCATGAGGGTGGCTTCCAGGGAGTCTGGCACAATCTCGGTGGCTCCGGCCCTTCTGCAGTGCGTCCAACTCTGTGTCGTCTCGGGTGCGAACCAGGACGGGCACCTCCGGACGAATATCTTTCACCGTCTTGACGATTTTCAGGGCGCCCATACTTTCAGGAAAGCTGATTACAACCACGCTGGCATTGGCCAAGCCAACGTTCTCAAGCACGCTCCGTTGAGAAGCATCACCATAATTAACCGCATCGCCTGCCTCTCGGGCCGTGCGGACGCGATAGGAATCCAGATCCAGGGCAATGTACTCGAACCCTTCTTGCTCGAGGATGCACGCCATATTTTGACCCACCCGCCCGTAGCCGCAAATGATGACATGTTGTCGTTTAGCCACTGCCATCGTGGCTTCTTGTTGCAGCTCGAGCTTGGCGATCTCGGGATCTTCCCCGGAGAGGAGCCATTGAGCAATGTCGCGATTGTGGCGTATCAACAGGGGACTCAGGGCCATGCTGATCACGATGCTGGCCAGTAGTGGCTGAGCAATGGCTTGGTCGAGAACTTTCTCCTGTAACCCGAGAGCCAGCAGCGCAATGCCGAATTCACCCCCTTGCGCAAGGACTAATCCGGCCCGGATCGAGCGGTGCCAGTTGCCAAGGGCATAGCGAGATAAGATCAATATAATGAGTCCCTTACCAAAGATTAAGGCCAACAGGAGCAGGCTCACAACAGTGATTTGGTTGGCGAGTAGCCTCAAGTCCAGGAGCATCCCGATGGAGATAAAAAACAGACCCAGTAAGATGTCTCGAAATGGCCTGATGTCCGCTTCAACCTGGTGGCGATATTCAGTCTCGGCCAGCATCATCCCCGCAAGAAATCCGCCCAACGCGAGCGACATGCCGACGGCATGCATGGCCCAAGCAGCCCCCAGAGCAATCAGCAGAACGGTCAGGGTAAATAGTTCAGAACTGCGTCTGTGGGCGATTTCATGAAAGAGCGGCCGCAGCAACCAATGGCCCGCCGCCAGAACAATGATGAGTGCAGCCGCTGCCTCGAGGAAAGCCGTTACAATCTGTGCAGGCACAAGCTGGTCGCCTGGGGCAGTGAGGGAAATCAGTATGAGAAAGGGAATTACAGCCATATCCTGAAATAAGAGTGTCGCAACCGCGCAGCGGCCGTGTCTTTGGCTCAGCTCCAGTTGTTCAGCGAGTTGCTTAATCACAATCGCGGTGGACGACATGGCGACCGCTCCTCCCAGGACGACCGCCGAGGGGAGTGGGACCGCCGCCCAGGAGGCAACCGCCGCGGCAAGTAACGAGGTCGCCAAAACCTGAGCGCCACCAAGGCTCACCAGTTCCCATCGAATAGCAATCAAGCGGGGTAAGGAGAATTCAAGGCCTAATGTGAAGAGCAAGAATACGACCCCGAACTCAGCCAGGAAACGCGTTTCGTCGGTCGTCGAGAACAAATGGAGAGCCTGGGGACCCAGCAGCATTCCGACGACGATATAGCCAAGTACGGGTGGAAGCTCCAGCCGTCTAAACACCGACACCACCAAGACGGCTGATGCGAGCAGTAAGAGAATGCTTGTAAGTCCTTGCTCACTCATTGAGAAGCGATTTGAGAATCAATGTTACGGTCATATCCAAAAATGGAAAGCCATCGGTCCAGAAGCTTGGCATTAGCTAAGCTTCACTATACCTTAGCCGGCCCCTGTGGGTGGAACTCAAACTCTTTGAAGATGTTCTCAACCGCAAGAGGACTTTGGGAAGCAGAGGTGGGGAAGCCAGGCAAGTGAATAGCAACTCGTTTGTGCGTCATCGACGGCGCCCGAGCTACTTGATCACACAAACAACATGCCAGTGACAACAACCCCGTCTGAAAGGGATGCCCTCCTACTGGTTCCGCCGGCGCGCCTCCTGAATGCCTGAGAATACTAAATAAGGTAGAAAGAAACCGGCAGCAAAACCCATTTGAAGTGACTGTGAGCAGTGCCATTTGTTCTCCGGTAGAATATCTATACCAATCTCAAGTTCTAGATCAATATCCCCCTCTTTTTAGAAGCTGATATCAGCACTTAACCTACGGAGAGGTCCGCTTCGGGTCGGGTCATCTCAAGTCCCGCAGCTTGATTAACCTCTCCAAGGGAAGATTGTCGAATCAAGGCGCTTCGGCTGTAACTTCTGATAAGATGTATTATGTAAACTTAATAATTCTCGTGGAGTGCCCTGCCTTATGAGAACACGGGAGGAGAGCTAAGTAGAGATGTAAAAGGTCCGACTAAGCTAGAATGTGCCTCAGCACCCGATTGTCGGAGACATAGATCGGAACGTTAAAGTCCAGGAAGCCGAAACATACCGTGAAAATTTTGAGCAAGTCGATATTCCTGGAGATTGCCGCCTCCTTTTGTCTGGGAAGCTTGGTTTTCAGCGCCGTACTCTTGACCAACGAAGTATCACGCAGGCTGATGGAGATCCTGGTTCAAGAGAACGTCACTTTGAAGGAGGCTGGTCTAGTCTTCCTCTGCATCCTGCCAAAGGTTCTGACTTTCTCAATCCCGATGTCGGCTCTGTTAGGTATTCTGATCTGCTTCGGCAGGCTTTCGGCCGACAGTGAAATCACCGCCATGCGATCAACGGGTATTGGTCTCAGGAACTTACTGTCACCGGTTATGGCTTTCTCGGCGGTAGTGGGCACGCTGGCCCTTACTGAACTCCAACTTGTGGTCTCCCAGAGCTTCTCACCAGTTAGCGCTTATCAAGGATCAAATCGCTCTCAAGTCACTCAACACCGCCGTCCAGCGAGGAGTCTTTGAGGAACGTTTTCCTAATCGAGTTTTGTACATTCGTGACGCCCTCCCCGATAAACGTTACTGGAGAGGAATTTTCCTGGCAGATGTGTCTCACGCCAATTGGCCGAGGATCACCTTGGCCCGTCATGGTTACCTGATCAATGACTTGGGACGGCGTGAGTTGCAACTTCGCCTTCAGGATGGTGCTACTTACGACGTTGTGCCGGGAGAAGAAGGCACCGTTCGAGTCATTTCCTTCGATCAGACCACGGTTCCCCTCTATTCGGCTCCCCCCCCTTCTGGTGCTCCCAAGGACAAGAAGATTGTGGAGATGGACACTCTCGAGTTGTATGCGAAGTACTTCTCGGAAGTTACTCCCGCCGACCCTCACGAACGAAAAAAAGCCGTCATTGAGTTCAATCGTCGACTGGCGCTTCCTTTGGCTGTCTTTGTGTTTTCCATTCTTGGACTACCTCTGGGAGTAGTCACCAAGAGAAGTGGGAAATCTTTTGGTTTCGTGATCAGCTTAGCTATCTTCCTGATCTACTTCATTTTATTCTCTCAAGGACTGACCTTTGCCGAGAGTGGCCATATTCCAGCTTTTATAGGGCCTTGGTTGGCTGATTTGGTGTTTCTGGCGCTGGGGCTGTTTCTCTTGCTGACCTCCGAAAAACAGTTTTCTTGGGGCAAGGTGTTCCATCTCCTCAACAATGCTCTTTGGAGTCGCCCCAAAGAGCCCCGGCATGCAAACACTGGCTTCAACGCTCCCAGCCCGGCTCGGTCACGGTGGTGGGGCAACAACTTTCGTTTCCCTGTTCCATGGACTCTGGACAAATACGTCGTCAACGGCTTCCTGAAACTCTTTGTCTTAGTGCTGTCCGCCTTCGTCGTGATCTTCGTCCTGTTCACCTTTTTTGAACTGCTCAGCGACATCGTCGAGCAAAGCATTTCAGGGTGGGTCGTGTTGAACTACTTCCTTTACCTGATTCCCCATATTCTTGTGCTGATGATCCCTTTCAGTGTATTGGTTGCCGTACTGGTAAACTTCAGTCTTTTGACACGAACGTATCAAATCGTGGCTATAAAATCCTCGGGAATCAGCCTCTACCGACTGTCCTTGCCTATTCTTCTGGCAACCCTCCTCTTGAGTGCAACCTCCTTCATGCTGCAGGAGTACATCCTGCCCCCCGCTAATCAGAAGCAGGATGATTTGAGACGAATCATCAAGGGACGAAAACCCCAGACCAGACGGGCCCGTTCGAAAATGGATGATGGGAGAACGAGACCGCATCTTTCACTACAATTTTTTCGATGACGATCTCAATGTCTTCAACCGGGTCGCGGTGTTTGACTTCGATCCACAAACCCTTACGGTCACCAGAATGGTCTTTGCCGAAAAAGCCCGCTGGGACGAGGCGCGTTCAGGATGGGTTTTTGAAAGGGGCTGGGCACAAGGTTTCATTGATGATCGCGCCGAGCAAACCGAATTTCTGACGATCAACGAGGAACTGATCTTGGCCATCGACGAGAAACCCGACTATTTCAAGAAGGAAGTCCGGCAGTCGTCCCAAATGAGTTATCAGGAATTGGGGCGCTATATAGAAGACTTGCGACAGAGTGGGTTCGACGTGGTTCGATTGACGGTTGCCTTGCACAAAAAGTTGTCCTTTCCGCTGACGGCTTTGACCATGGCGCTGATTGCTATTCCTTTTGCCTTTTCGACAGGCTGGAGGGGTTCACTCTATGGAATCGGCCTCAGCATTGTCATTGGCATCAGCTATTGGGTCTTACAGGGATTCTTTGAGCAGATTGGGAGTGCGGGCAAGTTAGCACCACTCTTGTCCGTTTGGGCCCCAAACTTGGTCTTTGGGGCGGGAGGCATTTATCGACTGTTCACAGTTCGTACCTAAGCGGTCGGCCTGAGTCGATGTTCACTTTATGAATCCACCCTCTAATGGACCCACCCCTGTCTTCCTCTCAGGAGACCAGCCCCTCCCAGGAGGGGAATTATGTTGAATCGACCCCACAAGAGGGGATTGGCGCCATGACGGGGTGACATTAACCGAGGCCAACCGCTTAGCAGTAACCTGGGAGCTTCGGCGCCCAGGTTTTTGTCGCTAATTCGACAGCGCAGCAGTAAGTCAGGCATCGTTGGCTGCACAGCCAGAGCAGATTCATACGCAGGTCGGCAAGGGTTAGGTCCCCTCGGACCAGGAGGCTAAATATTCCTTTTGTTCCGTACTGAGATCGTCAATGCGGCAACCCATCGACTGAAGTTTGAGGCGTGCGATTTGCTCGTCGATTTCGGTGGGAACAGGAATAACCTTTTGGGGCAGATTCCTGAAGTTCTTGGTCAAATACTCTGCAGAAAGCGCCTGATTGGAAAAGCTCATGTCCATCACCGAAGCGGGATGGCCTTCGGCACTTGAGAGGTTAATGAGTCGGCCCTCCCCGAGCAGAAAAATCTTGCGTCCATCCTTCAATATGTATTGCTCGACATACTCACGGGCTGTCTCACGGTCGTTGCTCAGTGACTCCAAGGCGGGGATGTCAATCTCAACGTTGAAGTGACCCGAGTTGCAGACAACGGCCCCATCTTTCATTTTTTCGAAGTGCGCCCCCGAAAGTACGGTCTTATTGCCGGTGACGGTGATGAAGATATCACCCAGTTGAGCGGCTTCCAGCATCGGCATCACTTGAAAGCCATCCATCACTGCTTCCAGCGCCCGAGTGGGGTCTACTTCGGTCACGATGACTTTGGCCCCCAGTCCCCTGGCCCGACTGGCCACGCCACGGCCGCACCACCCATAGCCTGCCACCACCACGTTGAGGCCCGCCAGCAACAGATTGGTGGCGCGAATGATCCCGTCAAGGGTGGATTGTCCAGTCCCATAGCGGTTGTCGAATAGATGCTTGGTATTGGCGTCATTCACCGAGATGATGGGAAACTCCAGGACACCGTCATTGGCCATGCTACGCAGTCGGATGACACCCGTAGTGGTTTCCTCAGTCCCCCCGATGATCTCTTGCAGGAGTTCTCGACGATTGGAGTGGATCGTTGAAACCAGATCCGCGCCATCGTCCATGGTGATCTGGGGGCGGTGATCCAAAGCTGCGGTGATATGAGAGTAGTAAGTTCGATTGTCCTCACCTTTAATGGCGAAGACTGAGATTCCGTAATCTTCGACCAGGGAGGCGGCCACGTCATCCTGGGTGCTCAACGGATTGGAGGCGCAAAGGGTAACGTCGGCTCCGCCATCTCGCAGAGCAATAACCAGATTTGCCGTCTCAGTAGTGACGTGTAAGCAGGCAGAGACACGCCTGCCTTTAAGCGGTTGTTCTTTGAGAAACCGCTGGCGAATTTGTTCGACCACTGGCATGGAGCGCCCTGCCCAATCAATCCGTTTCTTGCCCATTGGGGCCAAGCCTGGGTCCTTAATGTCGCACTTGAGAGTAGAAGTTAAAGACATGGGCAAACCACCTCCTTGAAATGAGGTATCACTGCGCGAAGTCGGTACACTAGCACAGGGCCTTCAGTACGGTCAAATGAGCAATGTCAGGGGATGCACGTCACGGTAGTGACTGTAATTGGGGAGGGGCGAGATGAGCAGCATCACCCGGTTCAGCATGGACTGCTCGGCCATTTGCCGGAGGTAAAATGCCATCTCTTAAGACCTTCATCGAAGCTGGCGCCATGTCCAAACGGTATTTCCAATAGACCGGGATCTTCAGTCCGACAGCCGTCTAATCGACCAATTCCAGGATCCCCGCGGCGCCCATTCCACCTCCGACACACAGGGTGACCATCCCGAACTGAACCTGTCGCCTCCGCATTTCTCCCAGCAGCGTGGCAGTCAGTTTTGCGCCGGTACAACCCAGGGGATGGCCCAAAGCAATAGCCCCTCCGTTGACGTTAATCTTGTCTGGATCCAGGTCCGCTGCCTGAATCACAGCCAGTGCCTGAGCGGCAAAGGGCCTCATTCAGTTCAATCAAATCGATCTGCCCGAGGTCGAGCCCTGCCAGCTTCAAGGCCTTGGGAATGGCCCACTTGGGTCCGATGCCCATCTCCTCCGGGGGCACACCGGCGGTGGCAAAGGAGACGAACTTGCCCAGGACATTCCATCCCCGATCCTTGGCCGCGTCTCGAGACGTCAGCACCACGGCCGCGGCTCCATCACTCATTTGCGAGGAGTTGCCCGCAGTGATCGACCCTGTGACGTGGAAGGTCGGCTTCAGCTTGGCCAAGGCTTCCAGAGTCGTATCCTCGCGGGGCCCTTCGTCCTGTTCCAAACGGAACTTACGGTTAACTTTTTTCCCCTGACCATTGACGCGGTCGACCGTTACCTCCACTGGAACGATCTCGTCTCGAAAGCGCCGGGCGCGTATGGCCTGGAGTGCTTTCCGGTGGCTTTGGCAGGCGAATTGATCTTGCTGCTCGCGGCTTATGTCATACTTTCTGGACAAATTCTCGGCGGTCAACCCCATGTTGAGATAGACGTCAGGATAGGAATCGACCAACTCCGGATTGGGTGAGAAATGATGGCCACTCATAGGGACCAAACTCATGCTTTCCGTCCCTCCGGCCAAGATGACCTCAGCCGAGCCACACTGAATTCTTTCGGCAGCGAAAGCAATGGACTGCAACCCTGAGGAACAAAAACGGTTAATGGTAATGGCAGAGACTTCAACGGGCAGACCGGCTCTCAAACTGGCGATGCGGGCCACATTCATTCCCTGCTCCGCCTCCGGCATGGCACAGCCCAGGATGACATCTTCGATTTCCGAGGGATTTAATCCAGGCGTGCGCTGAACGGCTGCGGAGATGGCTAGAGCGGCCAGATCATCGGGTCTCGTATATCTCAAAACACCCTTTTTGGCTTTTCCCACTGGCGTCCTGGCAGCACTGACAATAACAGCCTCTTTCATGGTCCCCTTCCTAATGGTGAAGCGCCGGGTTTGGCAAGCTGGCCGGCGCCTCCCGCTAGTTTCGCAGCGGCTTTCCTCGCTGCAGCATATATTGAATTCTCTCCAGAGACTTGCGCTCTCCGCAGAGACTGAGGAAGGCTTCCCTTTCGAGATCCAAGAGATACTGCTCGTCGACGTACTGCGTGTTGTTGCAATCTCCCCCGCAGAGAATATGGGCCAGTTTGCTTCCCAGATGGAAGTCATAGGGGCTGATGTACTCTCCTCGAAGCCTCTGGTGCATACCGATTTTGAGGGTCGAAAGCGCCGAGCGGCCCAGTGCGGGCACAGAGAGAGGTGGATTCGGTTTTTGGTAACCCTGTCGGACAAGCATTAAAACCCTATGCTTGGCGTCGGCAATCAGGCGATCGCGGTTCATGGAAATCGCGTCGTTTGGGCGAATAAAACCCAGGGACCTGGCTTCCAGGCCGCTCGTGGAAACCTTTGCCGTGGCGACCGCCTCAAAGGACCTGCGCAGACGGAGAAACAGATCCTCGCCCGCACAGGTCCGTTCCACACTCCGCAAGAGCATTTCTTTGGCGCCTCCCGCGGCTGGAATCAGGCCCACACCCAGCTCGACCAGTCCCATGTACGTTTCGGCGGCGGCCTGCAAGCAGCCGCCATGCAGAGCGATTTCGCACCCGCCACCCAGGGTGAGGCCGAAAGGAGCTACGACCACCGGCTGAGGTGAGTATTTGATTTCCATGTTGGCCGTTTGAAACTCTCGAATCATGCTATCGATTTCTTGCCAGTTTTGTTCTTGGGCCTTGAGGAGAATCAGTCTCAAGTTGGCCCCGACCGAAAAGTTGGCGCCTTGATTGCCAATTACCATCCCAACAAAATCGGAGTGCGCGATTTGTAGTCCTTTTCGGATCATTTGGATGGTATCGTCCCCGATGGTGTTCATTTTCGAGTGAAATTCCAAACAGAGCACGTCATCACCAAGATCAACCAAACTTGCACTAGGATTCTTTCGGACGACCCTCCCTTTTTGTTGCTTGAGTGATGACAGCGCAATAATTCCATCAGGAACAGTGAGGGGGCGATATTGTTTCGAAAGGCCATCAAAGTAAGAGACGGTTCCATGTGCCCTGTCGTAAAAGCGTTTCTGAGGAGTCCCGAGAACCATCTTTGCCAGTTCCGGTACCGTTTTTCCCTCGGTGTCGAGCTGAGCCGCCACCGCCTCCACACCCAGCGCATCCCAGATCTCGAAGGGCCCAAGCTCCCAGTTGAATCCCCACTTCATGGCGTTGTCGACCTTGACGATGTCATCCGAAATCTCCGGAATGCGGTTGGCGGCATAGACCATCACTCCGCTGAACGCTTTCCAAACCAGTTGGCCGGCCCGGTCATCAGCTTTCACCAGCGCCTTCAACCGTGCGACCGTATCCGGGATGGCCTTGGCTCTTTCCAGCGATGGGTGCCGGGCCTTTTGATGGGAGCCATACTCCAGGGTTGACGGAGCCAAGGTCAGGATTTCCCCGTCCCTCGTTTTTTGATAGAAACCCTGCCCGCTCTTGGTTCCCAACCAGTTTCGCTCGATCATTTGTTCGATGAAGCTTGGAACTTTGAACAGTTCACGGTATTCGTCCGAGGGCGCGTTGGTAAAAATATTGCGTGTCACCTGGGCAAAAGTGTCCAGGGCCCCACCAAGTCGAGGGTGCGAAAGGTTGCACTTTTGGGACGGCCGATCAGCGTTCCGGTCAGTTGGTCTACCTCGTCGATGCGATAGCCATCCTCCAACACCATTCGAATCAACTGCTGCAGAGCAAAGACGCCAATGCGATTCGCCACGAAATTAGGGGTGTCCTTGGCGACTACTATTCCCTTCCCCAGTCGATGGTGGCCGAGGTCGCTGATGGCCTCAACCACGGAAGGGAGGGTTTCGGGGGTGGGAATCACCTCGAGCAGCTTGAGATAGCGAGGTGGATTGAAGAAATGGGTTCCCAGCCAATGTCGGCGAAAGTCGTCACTCAGCTCGGCGCAAAGGCTGTGAATGGGGATCCCGGATGTATTGGAACTCACGATCGATCCCGGCCGGCGGATCTGGTCAATCTCTTTGAGCAGGCGGACCTTGATGCCAAAGTCCTCAGAGACCGCTTCGATAATCCAATCAACCTGCCTCAGCCAGTCTCGATGGTCCTCTAAATTCCCAAGCTGGATGCGCTGGGAGTATTCTGGAAGAAAGAAAGCAGGCGGCTTGCTCTGCTCTGCCCTGCTCAGTCCCTGCTGCACGATCCGCTGCCGAAATTCGGGATGGGATTGCTGCCACCCCCTGGCCTTTTCCTCGGGAGTCAGATCCGGAGGCACGATGTCCAGCAAGCACACCGAAAAGCGCGCATTCACCAAGTGAGCGGCAATGGCTGCGCCCATCACCCCGGCGCCCACAACCGCCACCCGGTCAATCTTTATCTTCATGAGTCGTGGTTATCTCTTGCTCCGGTTTTGAGAAGCTTTCAGCATAGACTGCTTCAATCTCATTGCGGAACTTGTTCTCGACGATCCGGCGTCGCACTTTCAGGGTGGGCGTGAGTTCTCCTTCCTCAATCGAAAAGTCTCTCTCTACAGGTATGATCTTCTTGACCTTTTCGAAGGAAGCCAGTTCGGTCGTCACCTTCTCGACTTCCACCAGAAGAAAAGCCCGAACCTGGGCGGATTGCAGCAACTCAGCGTAGTTCGAGAACACCAGTCCCTTCTCCCGGGCATAGCCAGTTACTGCCTCAGAACTGGGAACCACCAGAGCAGCAAGATAGGGACGCCTGTCCCCCAACACCACGGCATTGAGCAGAATCGAGCTGGCCTTCAGCAATCCCTCTATTCGTTGGGGAGCGACATTCTTTCCCCCGGCCGTGACAATCAGGTCCCTTTTTCGATCGGTGATCTTCAGGAAACCATCCTCGTCCAAATGACCGATGTCTCCGGTGTGAAACCATCCCCCTTGCAGCGCCTGTCGAGTTTCTTCCGGCTTGTGGTAATAGCCGAGCATGACCGACGGGCCACGGGTCAGGATCTCACCGTCATCGGCAATCTTGACTTCTACGCCGGGCATGGGGATTCCCACCGTGCCAAACTTGAAGCGGGCTGGCCGGTTGACCGCAATCACGGGAGATGTTTCCGTGAGGCCATAGCCCTCCAGGATCAGAACCCCGGTGCTGAAGAAGAATTCCGCCAGGTTCTCGTCCAGAGGAGCTCCTCCTGAGATGAAGAAACGCAGCCGTCCACCTAACCGCCGTTGCAGTTTGGCGTAGACAATTTTGGACGCCAGAGACCGTTGCCAAGCCAAGCCGACAGGAGGAGTGGCGCCGCTGAGAACATACCGCGCATAGCGACGCCCTACCGCAAAGGCCCAATCCGTCAGCCTTCGCTTGAGCCCGGAACTGAGTTGCCTGGCTTCCATGATTCGGTCGTGGAGCTTTTCAAAAAACCTTGGGACGCAAGCCACCACCGTTGGCCGGACCTCCAGCATATTGAGTGGCACCTTCTCGATACTCTCGGCATAGGCCAGACTCACTCCACAATAGAACATCAGATAATCCGCCGTCCGTTCGAAAATGTGGCTGAGCGGCAGAAGGGACAGCACCGTGTCTTTCTCGTCGAAGTGCAAGATCTGGCAGAGGCCCAGGACGTTGGCCACAATGTTGGCGTGGGACAGCATGACTCCTTTGGGAGGTCCTGTGGTGCCGGAGGTGTAGATGATCGTGGCCACATCTTCTGAACGAACTCTGTTTCGAGCTTCTTGATACTGGGTCGGGTTGCTCCGCCAAGCGCTCTCCCCGTCGACTCGCAAAGCATTAAAGCTGACGAGTCGGTCGGATTCGGGGCCATCGAGGTCCATGACTACCACGGTTTGGAGACTGGGAACCCGTTGTTCGATCTCCCGGATCTTCTTCAGTTGTTCCAGCGTGGAAAGGATAATGATCTTGGCGCCCGAATCGTTGAGGAGTTCCTCCACTTGTGTCGGCGGCAATGTGGGGTAAATTGGAACGTTGATCGCCCCAGCGGAGAGAATGGCGATGTCTGAAACCAGCCACTCGGGTCTGTTTTCCGACAAAAGGGCGACGCGGTCGCCTGACTCCAATCCCAGATTCATCAGGCCCGCGAGCACACTCTGGACTTGACTGCGGATTTCTTCAGAGGAAAGGGGACGGTAGCACCCTTCCTTCTTGACCATCAGGGCATCCGGACGGCTCTTGTTGTTTACGGCCTCGTCGAACAGGTCAATAATCGTTTGTGGCGGCATTAGCTCCCTAACGAACTCCTTTCCTTGATTTGGGAATCAGCCCCTTGAGTCAGTCTCAAGTTCGTGATTTTCCTGATTATAACAAAGCTCTCCAAAACCTTTGCTTTGGACTGGGATCTGAACTTATTTCCCCTCCTGGGACTTGGAGGCATTAAGTTGATCAATACGAATAAAGAACAAGAGAGAAGAAAGCTCATCTCTAGCCTCATGCAGGTTACCCTAAGCCTTCATGATCCCTCCCGAACCATTGTGAAAGAGAACGATTCTGGAGGCGGGATCCAAACACTTTCCGGAAAAACAAGCCAACGGTTCCCTGCCCTGAACGCCCAACCCGTCTGTCATTGCGAGGATATCCCCTCGGGTCCAACGACCGGCTGATGGCTTGACGCCCACTGACTGGTGTGTTAGCTTTCCCACGCTTGATGCCGCCTTCTGAGATCTGCAACCGATGACCTCTCCCCTGAAGAAGACTCCCTTGCACCAGTTGCACCGAAAACTGGGAGCCAGGATGAGTGCTTTCGGTGGGTGGGAAATGCCCATCGAGTACTCCGGTATTGTGCGAGAGCATCTGGCTGTGAGGACTACGGCGGGACTGTTCGACGTCAGCCACATGGGGGAAATCGAGATCCTTGGGCCGGAGAGTCTCGCGCTTGTGCAGCGCGTGACCTGCAACGATGCCGGCCGTCTGAGTTACGGACAGATTCAATACTCTGCCCTGCTCACCGAGCAAGGGACCTTTGTGGATGACCTTCTGGTTCATCGCCTGGGAGAGAGCCACTTTCTTCTTTGCGTCAATGCGGCTAATACCGGCAAGGATTATCGACACATCCGTAGGCAAAACCGGTTTGACGCGGAGGTCAGGGACGTCAGTGACCAATACGCCCAGTTGGCAATTCAAGGTCCAAGGGCCGCCTGTATTCTTCAACCCCTGGTCAACTTCGACCTTTCCACCATTCGCTACTACCGCTGCCGACAGGAACTCATCAAGGGTGTTTCCGGCTTGATTGCGCGAACGGGCTACACCGGGGAAGACGGCTTTGAAGTTTACTTTCCGCCCGCCTCTGCCGAGTTGATCTGGAACAGCTTGAGTGAACGGGGTCAACCCCAGGCCATGCTTCCCGCGGGACTGGGGGGGCGGAACACCTTGCGTTTGGAGGCCGGGATGGCTCTCTACGGGCATGAGATCAGCGAGCAAACGACGCCTTGGGAAGCCGGCCTGGGGTGGATCGTCTGCATGGACAAGCAGGACTTTACGGGAAAGGCGGCCTTGGCCGCCCAACTTCAAAGCGCAGTGCGGAAAAAGCTCATCGGCTTCGAGATGCGCGGGCCAGGAATTGGCCGTGATGGCTATCGAGTCTTCAAGAACGGGGAGGACATCGGCTGGGTGACCAGCGGCAGTCCCGCGCCTTTCCTAAAAAAAAATATCGGACTTGCATACGTGAAGGAAGATGAATCTTCCTTGGGGAACCTGCTGGACGTTCAAGTGCGACAACGCTTGGTTCCCGCTGAAGTCGTGGAAACCCCTTTCTACCGGAGAAAGAAGCATCGACCGCACCCCTCTTCGGTCGGTTACGGAGACTCAGCATGAATCTTCCTCAAGATTGTCGCTACAGTCAACAGCATGAGTGGATTCGGGTCGACGGCGACAGCGGGATCATCGGCATTACCGACCATGCTCAAAAAGAGCTGGGGGACGTTGTTTTTGTTGAATTGCCGGAAGTGGGTCAAGTCTTGGCAGCCGATCAAGCTCTTGCCACTGTGGAATCCGTGAAGGCAGTGTCCGAGGTCTACGCTCCAGTCGCTGGAGAAGTGGTCGAAGTCAATGCAGCCTTGGGTCACTCCCCCCAATGGGTCAATGAAGATCCCTACGGTCAAGCTTGGTTCGTCAAGGTCCAGTTGAGTGACTCCGGCGATCTCGACAAACTCTTGACTGCCGATCAATACCAAAAGTATGTCGCGGAGGAATCGACCGAGTAGATGAGATATATCCCCACCTCCGCCAAGGAGCAGGCTTGCATCCTGAAAGCCCTGGGGCTGCATTCGATGGAGGATTTGCTCACCAGCATTCCGGAGGCAGTTCGTCTCCGCTCGCCGCTCAAACTACCATGCCCCCTGAGCGAACCGGAACTGCTGAGCCGATTTACCGAGCTCGAGAGCAGGAATACCCCTAAGATTCTTTCCTTCCTGGGAGCCGGGGTCAACCAGCATTTTGTTCCGTTGGTGATCGATAGCTTGAGTTCCCGAGGAGAGTTTCTGACCTCTTACACGCCCTACCAGGCCGAGATCAGCCAGGGAACGTTACAGGCTGTCTTCGAATTTCAAACCTTCATTTGCCAGCTCACCGAGATGGAGATCGCCAACGCCTCGATGTACGATGGAAGCTCCGCTCTGGCGGAGGCGGTCCTGATGGCCAGGCGCATCTCGCGGCGGCAGCGAATCGTAGTGGCCAAGACGGTCCATCCAGAATACCGGGCAGTCCTGGATACTTATGCCCGTCATCAGGATTTGACCATTCAGGAGGTCGGTTATCAGGAAAATGGCTGTCTCGACTTGGCGGGGTTGGAGACACGGATGGGACCGGATGTGGGCGCATTGGTGGTGCAGTCTCCGAATTTTCTGGGCAACTTGGAGCCGCTCGAGGTCCTGGGTGCGCTGTGCCAACGACACGGCTCGCTTCTGGTGGTCAATATCGCAGAAATGCTTTCCCTGGGGATCGTGCGGCCCCCCGGTTCGGTCGGAGCAGACATTGTGTGCGGCGAGGCTCAGTCACTGGGAATTCCACTCGGCTATGGAGGACCGCACGTGGGCTTCCTGGCGACCCGAGAGAAGTTTGTCCGGAACCTGCCGGGCCGATTAGTCGGCCAAACCGTCGATGCTCGGGGGCAAAGAGGGTTTGTGTTGACCCTCGCTACCCGCGAACAGCACATTCGACGCGAGAAAGCCACCTCGAACATCTGCACCAACCAGAATCTGATGGCGCTGATGGTGACCATATATTGCTCCCTTCTCGGTCGGAAAGGCATTCGAGAGCTGGCGGTCCAGAACGTCGCCAAAGCCCAGTACGGACTTGCTGCCCTGAGAAAGCTGCCTGTTGAGATTCTGTTTGAGGGTCCCCGATTCAACGAATTCGTCTTTCGGATCAAGCGGCCCTTTGGGGAAGTGGCGGAGAGATTCCACGCGGCCGGCGTGGTCCCCGGTTTGCCCCTGGGACGCTATGATCCGCGACTTGGAAATGCAGTGCTGGTATCGATTACGGAAACCAAGAGCAGGCAAGACATCGATCGCTTGGTTGAGCTTGTTGGCGCTGTGGCTTGACCCCGTCCAATCATCTCGGCCCGAAGCCCTCTCGAACGAACATCCCGCCCCATGAACTTTGCCAGGACTGGCAGGCACGTCACCCTGAACGAAGCCTTGATTTTCGAGCGAAGTTCCCCGGGACGTGTCGGCTATGATCTTCCCTCGTTGGACGTACCCCAGGTTGACCTGGATTCCGCCTTGGGAGCCAACAACGTGCGTGGGTTGATTCCCGATTTTCCGGAGGTCAGCGAAGTGGACGTGGTGCGGCACTTCACCCGTCTTTCCAGTTGGAACTACAACATCGACTCCGGCATGTATCCCTTGGGTTCCTGCACCATGAAGTACAATCCTCGTCTCAACGAGCGAGTGGCCCGGCTTGAAGGACTTGCCGCTGCGCATCCATTGGCTCCGGAGCCATTGGTTCAAGGTAACCTGGAGGTTCTAAAGGTGTTGGAGGATTGCCTGGCTGAAATAACGGGCATGGACGCGGTCAGTCTTCAACCCCCTGCCGGAGCAAGCGGCGAGTTGACGGGTGTTCTCATGATTCGTGCCTGCTTGAGCCGGCGGGGCAATCCCAGGAAGAAGATTCTGATACCGGATTCCGCCCATGGGACCAATCCCGCCAGTGCGGTCATTGCGGGATATGAGGTTCAGGCCCTGAAATCGGACCATCGCGGTTGTATCGATCTCGAAGCGCTCAACCAGGCCATGAATGAAGACGTTGCGGCTCTCATGTTGACCAATCCCAACACCTTGGGAATCTTCGAGCAGAATATCGTGGCCATTGGGCAGATCGTCCATGAGCGGGGAGGACTCATCTATATGGATGGGGCTAATCTGAATGCCTTGATGGGTATCACCCGGCCAGGGAGCTTTGGAGTCGATGTCCTCCACATGAATCTCCATAAGACGTTTTCCACACCTCATGGCGGCGGGGGGCCGGGGGCCGGTCCGGTGGCGGTCAAACAAGTGCTGGAACCCTATCTCCCCGCCCCGACCATCGAGCGGCGGGATAGTGGGCAGTACTGCCTCAACCATGATCGTCCGTACTCCATTGGAAAAGTCAAAGCGTTCTACGGAAATTTCATGACCCTGGTGCGGGCTCTGGCCTATATCCTGGCAAACGGGGCAGCCGGACTCAAGGAAGCCAGTTCGGTGGCTATCCTGAACGCCAACTACGTCAAACACCAATTGCGAGATGTTTATGAGCTGCCCTATGATGAACCCGTACTTCATGAAGTTGTCTTCTCCACCAAGCGCCAAACCAAAAAATATCTCACCGTCAGGGATCTTGCCAAAAGACTGATGGACTATGGCTTCCACCCACCCACTGTCGCCTTTCCTTTGATTGTGCAGGGTGCTCTCATGATCGAACCCACCGAAACCGAGAGCCGCGAGGAACTGGATTTGTTTATCCAGGCCCTGAGGTCCATCGCCCATGAGGCAGACACTGATCCAGAGATCCTCAAACAGGCGCCCCATTCCACCCGTGTGGGCCGTCTGGATGAAGTGCGGGCTGCCCGCCGACCTGTTTTGCGGTGGCGGCCTGGCAACGCTCAATCCGCCTCTTAGATTATCCTTGACAATCGGGTAGCCGTCTCATTATAAAGAAATGCTGTTGGCACTCAATGGAAAAGAGTGCTGATAATCTTCCCTAAACACCTTATAAATAAGGAGAAAACCCTATGAGCCTCAGACCCCTGCATGATCGCATCTTAGTCCAACGATTGGAGGCAGAGGAGACTGTCCAAGGAGGACTGATCATTCCAGATACGGCCAAGGAGAAACCCCAGGAAGGCATCGTCAAGGCTGTGGGCAATGGCAAGGTTCTCGACAATGGCAAAAGACTGGGAATGACTTTGAAGTCCGGAAATCGCATCCTCTTCGGGAAGTATTCCGGCTCCGAGGTCCGACTCGATGACGAGGAGTATCTCATCATGAAGGAGGAGGATGTTTTAGCGGTCCTCGAGTCCTAGAGGACGCGGTCACGAAACAATCCACGTGAAAGTGGGCTCGGCTTGATGAGCGAGAGCAAAAATATCTTTTCGGATGAATGGTAAGAAGGAGGTAATTCATGGCTAAGCAGATTGTTTATGGAGAAGATTCCCGACAGGGGCCGTCCTCCGGGGAGTGAACCAGTTGGCGGACGCAGTGAAAATTACCTTGGGGCCCAAAGGAAGAAATGTTGTTCTGAACAAGAAGTTTGGATCACCTGCCATCACCAAGGATGGTGTTACGGTAGCCAAGGAGGTCGAGCTGCCGGACGCTCTGGAGAACATGGGCGCTCAAATGGTACGGGAGGTCGCTTCAAAGACCAGCGACGTGGCCGGTGACGGCACAACAACGGCCACGGTCTTAGCCCAAGCCATCTTGCGTGAAGGTATCAAGACGGTTGCGGCCGGCGTCAACCCCATGGCTTTGAAGCGCGGCATTGACCGAGCCGTCGAGAGCGTGGTTCAAGAAATCGAGAAGCTATCTAAACCGGTGCAGGGTGAGATGATTGCACAGGTGGGTTCCATCTCGGCGAACGGCGATACTCAGATCGGCGCCATTATTGCCGAGGCCATGAATCAGGTCGGCAAGGATGGCGTGATCACAGTCGAGGAAGCTAAATCCATGGACACCTCCCTGGAGATCGTGGAAGGGATGCAGTTTGATCGGGGTTACCTTTCTCCTTATTTTGTCACCGACTCGGAACGGATGGAGTGCGTTCTGGAAGACGTCTTCCTGCTGATTCAGGAGAAGAAGATCACCAACATGAAGGATCTGCTGCCCATTCTCGAGCAGGTGGCTAAAGTGGGAAGACCCTTCATGATCATTGCAGAGGAAGTCGAGGGTGAGGCTCTTGCGACCTTGGTGGTCAACAAACTGAGAGGAACTTTGAATGGCGCCGCCGTCAAAGCGCCTGGATTTGGAGATCGGCGCAAAGCGATGCTGGAGGATATCGCGATTCTGACCGGAGGCAAGGCCATCACCGAAGACCTGGGGCTTAAGCTGGAGAATCTCCGGTTGGAGGACCTTGGCAGGGCCAAGCGTGTGGTGATTGACAAGGACAATACGACGATTGTGGAGGGTTCAGGCCAACCTGGAGAAATTGAAGGCCGAGTCAGGCAGATCCGCTCGCAGATTGAAGAGACTACCTCGGATTATGACCGTGAAAAGCTACAAGAACGACTGGCCAAGTTGGTGGGTGGAGTTGCAGTGATCAGAGTTGGGGCTGCGACCGAGACCGAGCTCAAGGAAAAGAAAGCTCGTGTGGAAGATGCCATGCATGCCACCCGAGCTGCAGTTGAAGAAGGCATTGTGCCGGGTGGAGGAGTCACCTTCCTGAAGGGGATTCCCGCTTTGCAAAATCTTGAATTGGAAGATGATGAGCAGATCGGGGCCAATATTGTCAGCAGAGCTTTGGAGGAACCGCTCAGGCAGATCGCGGCTAATGCGGGAATTGAAGGGGCCGTGACCGTGGAGGCAGTCAAAGCGGGCGAGCAGGAGGGATACGGGCTCAACGCGGAAACCGGTGAACTCCAAGACCTGACGGCCGTGGGGATCATTGATCCGGCCAAGGTCGCCCGGACGGCCCTGCAGAATGCTGCTTCTGTAGCCGGGCTGCTGTTAACAACCGAAGCCCTGGTGTCAGAGCTGCCGGAAGAAAAGAAACCAGAACCTCCCATGCCCCACGGCGGCGGGGACATGTACTGATCAGGCCGCCTGTAAGAATCCCCTTGATGAAAGGCGGTCAAAGCTGAGCGGGTCAGCTTGGCCGCCTTTTCCCTCCTTCACCCATAGGTGATGGACACGCTTCCCTTCCCTTCTCCCCATGAACTCTTCCGCAAAGGCCCGATTCGCGGTTATCTCAACCGTCCTGGCTAGTCTGGGACTGCTGATGGTCCCTTTTTGCGGCGCGTTATTCGGATGCGGGTGTACCTGGCTCTGGGATGGCGCAGCCAGTCACTGCGACATCTATCATCCCGGGCCGCCCGATTGCCCCTGGTGTGTCCATGGAGGCATTGGCGGTATTGTGGCAACCACCGGTATTGCCCTTTTCCAACTGCTGTTGGCTTTTCTGACCCTGAAGAGAACCGGACGAACGATTCTGGCTTGTGGCGTCGGCGTGACCAGCCTGATTCCGGCCGGGTTCTTCTTCGCCTGGCTGACTCGGCTGCTGGGTCTGTAGCTCAGATGGAAACTCGGCACAGGCGCAGATTTTGATTGACCATGAATATGTTATGATGCACCGAAGCTTATGAAGGAGAGTCTTGGAAATAAACGAGGCTGGAGTGTTTCAGGGTAAAGGAAAAGTTCATTTCAAGGTGGTGCTTAAGTCTAGTTCTCTAAAGATCTTCTTTAAGTTTTTCCGATGGGCTGCCGCAAGTCGGGCTGCGATCCGACCCATGCAACTCCCATTGCGTTGTCTGTTTCGGAAAAGTCTTCAATACGCTCCAAGCGGTTAATCGGGTAAAGGAGACCAGCAGGTTGACCCGGCGCGCACTGAGCTCCCCCGAGCTAAAAGTCTCTGAGGTGAAAGAGTTTCAATGACAAGAGTTCTGGACGACTTCCTGGTTCGAGAACTGGAGACGCTGAAGCAAAAGAAGCTATACCGCGCTCTCAAGGTTTTGGAGGGTCAGCAACTGCCTCAGGCACAGTTCGATGGCCGATCGGTGGTGAACCTTTCCTCTAATAATTATCTGGGGCTGAACACCCACCCTCGTCTCATCGAGGCCTCGGCTCGAGCCTCGCGACAATTCGGAGTGGGGTCCGGGGCGGTGAGAACGATCGCCGGGACCATGAAAATTCACATGGAACTGGAAGAAAAAATTGCCCGGTTCAAACATGCAGAGGCCCAGCGTCGTTTTCCAATCGGGTTTCACGGCCAACGCCGGAACGGTATCTTCCATTTTGGGCAAGGGTGACATGATCATCTCGGACGAGCTCAACCATGCCAGCATCATCGATGGCTGTCGGCTGTCGCGCTCCCAGATCCGGGTCTATCCCCACAAGGACATCAATGCCTTGCGAGACATTCTTCGTGACGTTCAACCACTGCCCGGAAGGAAACTCGTGGTCACGGATGGCGTGTTTTCGATGGACGGTGACGTCGCTCCTCTTCCCCAAATCGTGGAATTGGCGGAAGAATACGGCACCATCATGATGGTGGACGATGCTCATGCCAGTGGAGTCATGGGCGATTGTGGACGCGGCACGGTGGATCACTTCGGCTTGCACGGCCGCGTTGACATTCAGGTGGGTACGCTCTCGAAAGCCGTGGGGTCGCTGGGAGGCTACGTCTGCGGCAGTCGATCTCTCATCGACTATCTCTACCACCGAGCCAGACCTTTTCTTTTTTCTACCTCTCATCCTCCGGCAGTGGCCGCTGCCTGCCTGGCTGCCTTCGAGGTTTTGGAAGAGGAACCCTTCCTGATTGAAAGGCTGTGGCAAAACACCCGGTTCTTCAAAGCCGGGTTGACCAGCCTGGGTTTCAACACCGGCGCCAGCGAAACTCCCATCACTCCCGTGATCGTGGGTCAGGGAGAACTGGCTATGAAGTTTTCAGACCAGCTTTTCGAGGAGGGAGTTTTTGCTCAGGGCATCGGGTATCCCACGGTGCCGGAGGAAAAGTCTCGCATCCGCACCATTGTGACGGCCACGCATACACGGGAACAGTTGGAATTCGCCCTGGAGGTTCTCGCCGGAGTCGGTCGGCGTCTGGGTATCATCCGAGGATAGACAGGCTGGCCACTCTTCCCCGCTTCCCTTGACGTCCTGGGCAAGCCGGAAGCATCAAGACCCGGAAAGAAAGGAAGGCTCATGAAAGAGTTTTACCCACCGAAGCGCACCCTGTTGGGCCCTGGCCCCAGCGACGTGGATCCCCGAGTGCTCAGCGCCCTGTCTGCTCCCCTCGTTGGTCATCTGGACCCATCGTTCTTGCAGGTCATGGATGACATACAGCACCTCCTGCGGATGGTTTTTGAAACAAGGAATCGACTGACGATTCCCATCTCTGCGACCGGAAGCGCAGGAATGGAAGCCGCCTTTGTAAACCTGATTGAGCCGGGGGATTCGGTGGTGGTCTGTGTGAACGGAGTCTTCGGCGAACGGATGAGCGATATCGTCACGCGCTGCGGCGGGAAGCTTATTCGGGTTGAAGCCGAGTGGGGCGCCGGCTTCGATAGGGACAAAGTCCGTGAAGCATTGCATCAAAACCATCCAAAAGTCCTGGCGGCGGTACAGGCGGAAACTTCGACAGGCGTGTTGACTCCTCCCGCACAGTTGAAAGAGGTCCTGGGTGAATTCCCGGAAACCCTGTTCCTGCTGGATTGTGTCACGTCGCTGGGGGGGCATCCCGTGGGCATCGACCGACACCAGGTCGATTTCGCCTACAGTGGAACCCAGAAGTGTTTGAGCTGTCCCCCCGGACTGGCTCCCATTACCGTTTCGGATCGGGCGGTGGACCAGATACGCCAAAGAAAAACAAAGGTGCAGAGTTGGTATTTGGATTTGACCATGGTTGAAAAATACTGGGGATTCGATCGCACCTACCATCATACTGCTCCCGTTTCCATGAACTACGCGCTGCGCGAATCCCTGCGCCTGGTCGCAGAAGAAGGACTCCAACACCGTTGGGAGCGCCATCGCCTCAACCATCAGGCTTTGGTGGCGGGCATCGAGGCCATGGGGTTGCGGATGCTCGTCAGGGCCGGAGGATCGCTTGTGGGTCTTGAATACCGTCCGGGTCCCCGAGGGAGTCTCCGATGCCGCCGTGCGCTCACGGCTGCTGAGCGACTTTGGCATCGAAATTGGCGGCGGATTGGGACCGTTGAAAAATAAGATCTGGCGCGTGGGTTTAATGGGCGCCTCCTCCCATCAGAACAACGTGCTGCTGCTCTTGAACGCCCTGGAACGAATTCTCAGACAGGAGGGATTCCAGCTTGGACGCGGGAGCGGCGTCGATGCAGCGTCCACGGTCTACGCTGAGCAATAACGACTAAACTCACCAGTGGAAATGAAACGTGGCTGGATTGCCTTCGGCTGCAGTGTCCCGTTAGGTCAAATGTAAATTTGTGTCAAGGGAAATACTTGTGGTAGACGGAGTTCTCCACTTCTACATGTCTTGGAAGTGGGGGGTGGGAATGGGTCTTTGATGAGTGCGAATGGGAAATCTGGTCTTGCTGGTTTGTCAAAAAGTGCAAGAAAGATGTTTACAGAGCAACAGATGGCTCGGGAGTACTGCTTTACTGCTCCAGAGGTTGCCGATGTCCCGTTTTTTGAGAAAGGAGGAATCCAATGAAGATCAGTATAGCTTTCACTTGTCTGTCGTTTGTACTTGGCTTTGCAGTGGATTCCTTGGCGCAATTCACGCCTGTCACGGCCAAGATCAGAGTCACGACCTACACGATGCAATCTGACGGATCGTCCTTGGCGAAAGTTGTGCAGAAAGGCTCGTACTATCGTTCTTCTCGCGGAGACGTGATGATTACGCAGTCTGACGTGGATGAGAACGGAAGGAAGAACGAGCCCGGACGCTCATCTTTCACTGGGGCATCAAGCGGGAAAACCTATTCGATATCCCACGGTGGTCGAGATGCTCGAGTAAAACACACCCGCCAACTTCCTCTCCTTCCCAACACCACGCAACCAGCCTCCCGCTATATAGCTAACAGCACAGCACGGGTGATCAATGGCGTGTCTTGTTTGGGAATGAAAGTCTTGTCAACAGATGGAACCAATACCACCACCATCGGGACGAACTGGCACTCTGTTGCACTGGATCTGACCGTTCGCACTGAGATCGACAAGGGCGGAGGGAACCGGCGCGTCCGAGAGCTCTACGACATTCAATTCAGAGAGCCTGCTGCGTCAACGTTTGGTGTTCCCTCTGGATACTTGATTGACTAACGGTCAACAGTGACAGGACGATCATCATCGTCTTGCTCGGCCCGGGGAGTTCGGCCACGGCGGTCCTTCCCCGGGCCTTTTTGTGGCTTGAACCTCCACCAGCCACGGTTGTTCTTGCGGGCAATGTCAGAGGTGAGGTTACAGAATCCTCACTTTCGAAGTGGACCGTTTTTCGGGGGATAGGTCAACAGGAAGAGTGGACAAGAAAGGTAACCGTGAGCTTTGACGATCTTCCTTACCTGCAATTCCTCATTCCCCAACGGCACCTCGATAAGTCAGTCTCTCAAAAACACTCGTGTCCAATCGAGGACGCTGGCTGGCCTCACCCACCTCCCAAACCATCAGATAAACTAACTTCAGGATTTTTTCCATCTTGCTGAAATTGATCTTGTCGGCGGTATCTGTGGACCGATGATAATCCGGGTGGAAGCCTGTGAACAGGAACAGTGCGCAAACCCCCTTTTTGAGAAACGGCCAATGATCGCTGCGACGAATCAGATCGATGGCTTTCAGGTCCGAGGGGAAGTTCAGGTCCAGGCCGGTTCTGGCGTTGCTTCGTTCGATCAGGGTCCGCAGCGCCGGGGCAAAGGAAGCGCCAAAAATATTCAGCGAGTTCCGATTTTCTTTCTCTATCTGTCCGGGTAGATGGTTGGTCGTATCGGCATCATGCTGGGCGTTCCTGCCGATCATGTCCATCTGGACCATCGCCACCGTCTTCTTGAGTGGGATCGGGGGCCGTTGCACATAGTATTGGGAGCCCAGTAAACCGATCTCTTCGGCGCCCCAAGCCGCCAGCAGGATACTCCTCTTTGGTTTGATCCGGTTTGTCTGGAAGGCCTCCGAAAGTTCGAGCAGCGCCGTGGTTCCCGAAGCGTTGTCGTCCGCGCCAAAAAAGATCCTGCCTTTGTCACCGACACCCACATGATCGTGATGCGCCCCCAAGATGATGAACTCATCCTTGAGAGTGGGGTCCGATCCGGGAATCCAACCCATCACGTTGAATCCCCGGAGTTGCCGTCTCCGATAAGAGATGTCCAGACGAATGCGACCGTTGAGGGGAAAACTTTGCGGATGGACCTTTTCATCGATCAACTCTCTCAGATCATTGAGGCTCGTGCCTTCCGTTGCGGGGCTGGTTGCTCGACGGATGAGTCGTTGGCCCGCCGCGAACGAAGCCGTGACCACCGGAATTGAGAGAGGCTCCAAGCGGGCCGCCAAGTATGACCTGGCGTTGCGGAATTCGGAGATTTTCGTGGGAAGCTTTTTGCCCGGGGCCAGGATGAGCACCACCGCCGCGGCTCCTTGAGCTTCGGCCCCGGAGCGATTTCCCCACGGGATCAGCGTAATCGGTTTGGCCGATTCGGCGAAAAGCACTGTCCTGGGGTGCCCCGCTCAGCATGATCACAACCTTGTCGTGGATATCGATTCCCCGGTAATCGTCATAGTGAAGACCGGGCGCCGTTACTCCGTAGCCCACGAAGACCGCTTCCTTGCTCACAACCGATGCATCCGGCCCCCAGGAAGCCGGCAGGAAGTCCTCGCCGGCTTTGAACGAAAGGACGGAGCCTTCCGAGACTTTGAATTCGAAGAGGCTGGCCAGCTGAGGAAGCCCTTGGGTGATCTGAAAGGAGTGAATGAAATCAGTGGACCGGGGCGCAGGCAGCAGGCCGTTCCTCTGGAAGATACTGGCAATATAGGCGGCTGTGAGCCGGGCCTCGGGGCTGCCGGTAGCTCGACCTTTGAAATGGGATGAGGCCAGGAACTTCAGCCTGGCTCTGATTCGTTCTTTCCGGATCGTGTTGAGACCAACGGAAACCTTTTCGAAGGAGAGAGCGTCGAGCTGACCGGGTAAAACGAGTCCAAGAATAAGACCGAGGAGAAATAACCGCGGACAAGAGATGCGGAGAGTTCGGGAAAGCGAGGAGATCCCCTTTCCCCTTGTGGCTGGACCAGCTTGGGGTACTCTAAGCAGTCGGCTTGAGTCGATATTCACTTTATGAATCCACCCTCCCATGGACCCACCCCCTGTCTTCCTCTCAGGAAGACAGCCTCTCAGGAGACCAGCCCCTCCCAGGAGGGGAATTATGTTGAATCGACCCCGCAAGAGAGGATGGGCGCCATGACGGGATGACGTTAACCGCGGCCAGCCGCTTAGGATTCCGCGGTTCGATCCTGGACAAAACGTTGGTAGGTTTGCGGGGTGTCGACATCGATCAAGATTTCATCCGACTTCCATTCCAGGTGGCAGATCTGCCGGCGATGCTGTCTGACCACAGCTATAGCTCCTTCCGTCGGGCAGGCGGCCAGCAACTCAGGGAAGAGTGCTTTGGCGAAAATTACCGGGTGTCCCCTTCTGCCTTGAAAGGCAGGAATAACGATGGGATGGTTCCCATCGGCGAAGCAGCTTAACAGCTCATCGATCAAGGCCGATTCAACAAAGGGATGGTCGACCAGGAAAAGCATCAGACCATCGGGATTCCCCGATTCCAGGGATCGGATCCCTGCTTGCAAGGATGAGAGCTGTCCTTCCTTGTACCGGGAGTTGATCACCGCCGAAGACTTCAAGTGGGGCAGGCGGTCCAGAATAGTATCGGGCCGATGGCCGAGCACGATCTTGAAGTCGACCAGCCTGGAGTTGCGGATCTGGTTGACGATATTTTGGAGAAAGGTTGTACCGAAGACAGGCAACAAAGCCTTGGGCTGCCCCATACGCTGTGATTTGCCCGCAGCCAGAATAATCCCGCTGACCCGTTTATCCATGAGTGATCTGATGATTCGATCGACTTGACGCGGCAACCTTGTTTGTCATCTCTCCCTGGAAGACAGAGCGCGTTTCTTTCCAGCCTCCTGTGTACCGGCATCCGACTCGTCGCGTGGGTAGGAACCCAGGATTTTCAGGTAACCGGCCATTTCTTGAAGGTGGGACATGGCCTTTCTGCATTTCGTGTCTTCGAGGCTGCCGGCAAAGTCAATGTAGAACAAATATTCCCAGGGCTTGCCGTGCAAGGGACGGGATTCAATCTTATAGAGATCGATGTCTCGGAGCGCGAAAACGCTCATCGAACGAAACAGGGCGCCCGGCAGGTTCTGGATTGAAAAAACGATGGAGGTCTTGTTGGCATTGGGAACCCGACGGCGGCCTTTCGCCAGCAAAAGGAATCGGGTGAAGTTGGCGAAATCATCTTGCAGATTCTCTCGCAGGATGGTCATCCGGTACAAACGAGCCGCCAAATCACTGGCAATCGCGGCGCCGTCAATGATTTTCTCTTCCTTGATCTTCTTAACACTCCCTGCGGTGTCATAGGTCGGGATGATTTCCACTTTGCCTAACCGTGCGGTATTTCTACGGCACTGCATGAGCGCTTGAGGGTGGGAAAAGACCCGACGGATTTTAGAGAGTGGAACGCCGGGATTCGCAATCAGGTGATGCACAATTCGGAGCTTGAGTTCTCCAATGATGGTCAGTCGATGGCCTAGCAACAAGTCGTAGTTTTGATGGATGCTGCCGGCCAGCGAGTTTTCTATGGGGATGACACCGAATGCCGCCTCTCCCCGCTGGACCTTTTGAAACACCAGGTCGAAAGTTACGCAGGGAACCAGGTGAAGGGCCTGCTCGAAAAAGCGTCGCGAGGCGATCTCACTGTAAGCCCCTGGCTCGCCCTGAAAAGCGACAACAGGTTTTTCGCCAGGCGACATGGTCGTTTCGGCTCCTGACAAACACGCGGATGGCATCGGTGCAGTGCAATCCTGAAGAAAGACCGAACGCGGCCGCTCCATCAGCCCCCAAGTCGCGTTCAGCATTCCCCAACGGAGCCCCGTTCAGGACCCGTTGACAAACCGGCGATCGTTACTCGACAATGGGTTGCCCTGCCGCTTGCCGGCCAGGGAACGCCCCGTCAGAAACACCCATGTCGCTGAGAGGAGGAAACGGATGCGCATTCTACCGTTTCGGGGTTACCGCTACAATCCGAGCCGCATTCCCAGCTTGGACGATGTGATCTCTTTGCCCTACGATCAGTTCAAGGGTACCCGTGACGACCGATTCCATCAGCGGCATCCCTATAACATCGCTCATCTTATCATGAACCCGGAGACGAGTCAGGATTCCCCGACCTGGAATCGATATACACGATCCAGGCGGTTGCTGGATCAGTGGATGAAGGAATCCATCTTCCTGCAGGATGCTCAACCCAGCATTTATCCCTACTATCAGGATTTTCGTCTTGCCGGCGGTGACTCGAAAACGCGCAAGGGATTTGTGGCCCTGGGTGAAGTAACCGACTACACCCAGCAGATCGTGCGGCCCCATGAACGCACAATGGCCAAACCCAAGCAAGACCGCTTGGAGTTGCTGCGGTCAACGTTGGTCGATTCAGGAATCATCTTTGTCCTTTATTCGGATCCCGCGGGAGAAATCGAGGCCGTTTTAGATGGCCTGACCAAGCGGCGGCCAATCATGACGGCGCGGGGGGCCGGATGCGATGATGAACCGATTGTGGCAGGTGTCGGACGAGGGAGCCATCGCTCAAATCCGGCAGGCGATGCAAAGCAAGGCGGTCATCATTGCGGATGGGCACCATCGCTTTGAGGTGGCCGTGGAATTCAGCCGCGAGGCCCTGAAGAATCGGCAAAAAAATCCGGCTTGGGAGTACTATCGATACAAACTCATCAGCTTTGTAAGGCTGGAGTCTCCGGCGATAACGGTCCTGCCGGTGCACCGCATCCTCCGACAACTCGACACGTTCGAGCCTGCCCGCTTTCTTCAGCGCCTCGAGCCCTTCTTTTCAATCCAGTCGACCGAGGTCGCCCAAGGCATTCCCGTCAAGCCCCTGGAGGAGCTCCTGGAACGGATGCGGCTGCAGCAGAACGCAGGCCATACCGCCTTGGGAGTTTACCTGCCAACGCTCAGTCGATTGGCTCTCTTGACGTTTCGCGGCGAGTCGGCCGAACCTCTTCCCTGGCCACAGGATAAGTCCGAGACCTGGCGCCGACTGGATGTTTCCATCCTTCAGGTCGTTGTGTTGAATCACCTTCTGAATATTGGAGATCGAGAGCTGGCTCAAGGAAACTATCTGGAATACGTCAGCGACGCCAGTGAGGCGGTGCTGAGGGCGGGGCGGCCTCCCTGCCAATGCGCCTTTCTCTTGAATCCCACACCCGTCGAGCAGGTCAAAGCGGTCGTTGAAGCCGGGGACCTGCTTCCTCAAAAGTCGACACACTTCCACCCCAAGGTCATGGAAGGGCTGGTTTTTGCCAAACACCTTTGAGCGCCGTCAAACCGGTTTCTTTCGAAGAAGGTTGGTGGTTGCCATTTCGGAAGCCGCGAGAGCCCTCAACCAATGACCCAAGAGAAGATCACTCTCGCCAACTTGAATCCTTCCTCTTCAAGGCCGCCGACATCCTGCGGGGCAAGATGGATGCCTCCGAGTTCAAGGAGTTCATCTTCGGAATGCTGTTCCTGAAGCGGCTCTCCGACGAGTTCGACCGCAAGCGCGAGCAACTCCGCCAGAAGGACTACGCCCACCTCAAGGATCACCCCCAACTGCTGTCGGAACTGCTGGAAGACAAGACCTCCTACGGCGAGACCTTCTTCGTGCCCGTCCGCGCCCGCTGGCATCAATCGTGGGCGGACGAGAACGGCAGGGTGGTCCCGGCTCTCAAGGACCTCAAGCACGACATCGGCAACATGCTCAACAAGGCCCTCGCCGCGGTGGAAGACGAGAACGACTCGCTGGCCGGAGTGTTGAAAAGCAACATCGACTTCAACGCCGTCAAGGGAAGGACCAAGATTCCGGACCAGAAGTGGAAGGACCTGCTGGACCACTTCAACCAACCGCGCTTCGTCCTGGTCAACGACAACTTCGAGTTCCCCGACCTGCTCGGCGCGGCCTACGAGTATCTGATCAAGTACTTCGCCGACAGCGCCGGCAAGAAGGGCGGCGAGTTCTACACACCGGCGGAAGTGGTTCGCCTGCTGGTGCAGCTCACCAAGCCGGAAGCCGGCAACGAGGTCTACGACCCCACCGCCGGTTCCGGCGGCTTTCTGATCCAGGCCCACCAATACATCGAGGAGCAGGGCCAGGACGCCAACGATCTGTACCTCTACGGGCAGGACTCCAACGGTACCACCTGGTCGATCTGCAACATGAACATGATCCTTCACAACATCACCCGTTTCACCATCGAGAACGGGGACACGCTGGAGGACCCGCAAATTCTGGCGAATGGACAGATCCGCAAGTTCGACCGCGTGCTGGCCAATCCCCCCTTCTCGCAGAACTACAGCCGGGCCAACATGCAGTTCACCAGCCGCTTCCGCGAGTGGTGCCCGGAAACCGGCAAGAAGGCCGACTTGATGTTCGTCCAGCACATGCTGGCCAGCCTCAAATCCGACGGCCGCATGGCCACCGTCATGCCCCACGGCGTGCTGTTCCGCGGGGGCAAGGAAAAGCTCATTCGCGAGCTGTTCATCGGCGACGACGTCATCGAGGCCATCATCAGCCTGCCGCCCGGTCTCTTCTACGGCACCGGCATCCCGGCCTGCGTCCTGGTGTGCCACAAGAACAAGCCCGAGGCGTTGCGCCACAAGCTGCTGTTCATCAACGCCGACCGCGAGTACGCCGAAGGCAAGAACCAGAACAAACTGCGCCCGGAAGACATCGAGAAGATCGACTTCGTCTTCACCCACAAGCGCGAGATTCCCAGGTACAGCCGCCTGGTGGACAAGGCCGAGATCGTCGACGCCCACGACTGCAACCTCAACATCCGCCGCTACGTGGACAACACCCCCGATCCGGAGCCGGAAGACGTGAGCGCCCACCTGATGGGCGGCATCCCGAAAGCTGAAGTCGAGGCCCGCGCCGGCGACTTCGACCGCTTCGGCATCGATCCCGGTTCCCTGTTCCGGCCCCAACGCCCCGGCTACCTGGCGTTCCGTGAGGGCATCGACATGAAGGCCGAGATCAAGACCACCCTGGAAGCTGACCCGGCGCTCCAGAGCGCCCTCGCCGCCCACTTCGAGGCCCTCGAAGCCTGGTGGACGGTCGCCCGCCACGATTTCGCCCAACTGCAATACGCCCGGGACGCGGCGGCAAACGGCGCCGGGAAGATGCCCGAGGTGCGCCATGAACTGCTCGCCACCCTCAAGGCCAGGCTGGTTCCCCTGAAGGGGCTGGATGAATTCAAGAGCGCCGGCGTCTTCGTCAACTGGTGGCAGCAGATCCGCTTCGATCTGAAGACAATTGTCTCCATCGGCTGGCACCACAGCCTGGTCCCCGACGACTACCTGATCAAAGCCTTCTTTCAGGCCGAGGCGAACGAGATTGAAAGCCTGGAGGCCGGCATCAGCAAAGCCCAGAGTGAACTGGCCGAGGCCGTGGAAACTGCTCAGGAGGTTGCCGCTTACGAGCCCGACGAGGGTGAGAAGGTCACCGCGGCCGTCATCAAGAAGGCCCTCAAGGCCCTGATCGACGACCTGAAGAACAGCGCCGGCGGTTCGGCCTGGAAGGAACTGAGGCGTTTCCAGGAGCAGAACAGGATCATCAAGACTATCGAAACCCGGATCAAGCAAGCCAGGGCGGCGCTCAGGGACAAGACCACCGAACTGGAGCTCAAGTTGCAACTCAAACGGCTCGGTGATGAAGACTGCAAGGCCGAAACCCGGGCGCTCCTTCAGCAGGTTGAGGCCCGGTTTGCCGATCTCGACCCTGGCAACCCGGCGGACAAGAGAAAAATCACAGCGCTGAACCAGGATAAGGAAGCGCTCACCGCACGCATCGCTCGAACGGACGCGCTCATCACCCAGATCGGCGGCCGGCTTTCAGAGGATGAAGCCCGCCATCTCATTTTGACCAAGCTCTACGACATCGCTCATGCCGAACTGGAACGTTACCTTAGTGCCGAGAAGCGCAGCCTGGTGCTCGGGGTTGAGAATCTGTGGGACAAGTACGCCGTGAGCAGCCGAGAACTTGAGGCTGAACGGAATGCGGCGCTCGGAGAGTTAAACGAATTTCTAAGTGGATTGGGGTATTTGGGAGAATGAAGAAAAAATGACTGTGGATCGAGGCTGGCCCATAAAGTCACTGCGCGAATTGGTCACAATCAACTATGGAAAATCACCCACTAGAATTTTGGCGGACGATGGGACATATCCCGTAGTTGGAACAGGAGGAACCGAAAGAACCGGCACAAACTACCTCTACGACGGTGAATCGATAGTGTTAGGCAGGAAAGGATCGATTGAACGGGTCTATTTTGCGACTGGAAAATTCTGGACCATTGACACTGCTCACTATCTCAGTGACTTCGTTGAGACACTTCCGCTCTGGCTGTATTACTTCCTCAAACTCTTGATCTACGCCAGCTTAATGAGGCTACAGGGGTTCCAAGCCTTTCACGGGATATACTCTATAAGATAGGAATCCCGACGCCACCCAAACCCGAGCAAGCCAAAATCGCGGAGGTGCTTTCGACGGTGGACCGTGCCATTGAGCAGACGGAAGCCTTAATCGCCAAACAGCAGCGCATCAAGACCGGCCTGATGCAGGACCTTCTCACCCGCGGCATCAACGAGCATGGCAACCTCCGGTCCGAACAGACCCAGCAGTTCAAGGACTCTCAATTAGGCAGAGTTCTGAGGGAGTGGTGCGTACAATCGCTTGGCGCAACTTTGCACCGAGTTAGAGGCCGTATCCAGACGGAACCATTCGGCAGCCAGCTTCACGCTTACGAGTACGTTCATGAGGGAATTCCAGTTATCATGCCACAGGACATTGTTGATGGATCGATATCTAGCGCGATGATTGCACGAGTGCCTCTTAACCGAGCGGATGATCTACGGAAACATCGCGCTAAGTTCAATGATGTTGTGTTCTCTCGACGAGGTGACCTGTCCAGAGCAGCAGCCATCGGCGAGCGTGAGGTCGGCTGGCTCTGTGGTACCGGATGCTTCCTGTTGAGGGTGTCTCCGGAAGCTGTCCATTCGCCATGGCTGGTCGATGCCTATCGACACCACCACGTTCAAAAGCAGATCGACACCAACTCAATTAGCTCGACCATGCCAAGCCTCAATACTTCAGTAGTGGAGCAACTCACGATAGCTTTTCCTGGTATCGACGAACAGAGAGACATCGTGCGTCGCCGGGAAACAGTCGACGCGAAGCCCTGGCGAGTCATTCGTTCACGATGCGGTATATCAAAACTGGATTGATGCAACAATTGCTCACAGGTAAGCGTCGAGTGACCGCTAATACTGCTTGAGATGGAGTTGTTGTAATCCATGCGTGTTTATGAAGAGAGCTTGATTCTCTGACTAAAAAGACCCTTCAAAATGAACTCTAACGATCTTTTCAATGCGGGCACTACCCCCGAACATATCCCAAAGGCCAACGTTGCGCGCCAAGCAGTCGATTCTCTGCGCGGTTATGCCTATCAAGCTCTGGCGGCGGCGCTTGCATGGCTTGATATCGATGAACACAGTCGGCTTTACCTGGAAGTAGCTGAAGACTATGCGATCATAGCGGAACATGTCCTCCGTGTTGTTCAGGTCAAAGACACAGAAAGCTCCGGATCGATCACGTTGAATAGCGCGAATATCCGCGCAGCGATCGTGGCGTTTGTTGATCTTGTAGAGCGAAATCCCGACATTCAGATTAACCTTCGTTTCTTCACGACAACAGAAATAGGAACAGAGCAATCTGTCGCTGACCGTCCGTCAGGCATAGCAGGGCTTAAGTATTGGAGAAAAGTTGCTGGTGGGGCGGACCCCTCGCCACTCCGCGCAATACTGGAGAGTGAGAAATTTCCGGAATCCGTAAGGGTATTCTCAAAAACCCGCAACGACGACGAATTCCGCCGAGATTTTATTGGGAGAATATGGTGGGACAGCGGTAAGCCAGATTTCGCGACGCTTCGCCAAGAACTGGAAGCACGTCTGGTTGTCGTAGGCCGTGATCGATTCCTTCTTCCCGCTCTAGAGGCGCGTCGGCTTGTCTCCCCTCTCGTCTACCGGGTACTGGAAAAAAGTATTGTCAAAAAGCTTCAGGAGCGAGTTCTTACGCGTGCTGAACTCTATGACACGATCGATGCTGCGACACGGATTTCAGTGCCGCGGGTATCTGTAGACGCATTTGCCCGACTTACCTCGGGGCTGACAGGATCGCTTAGCGGAGCCCTGGGCTCCGGCAATCCTCTTTCCGTCACAGATACAGACTGGATAATTGACGGTTCCACGCTTCCCGTCCTGCAGGGGGTGATCGCCCGAGGCACTGTCGAGTCCGCAGTGGCTGACGCCCTCAGAAATTTCGGCGCGGGCGTGCTCGTAGGTAGCAGCGGTCTCGGCAAGACGACCGTGTCACGAAGGGTCGCCGTCGCGCAGGCCGACGCATTCTTGGTGGCGGACTTTCGGAACGCTGACGCGAACGAAACACGTCGTCGGCTCGATATGGTCTTCGCCCGAATAGGAACATTACCATCTTCGGCACTGATCCTAGAGGACTTGAACTATTTGGACACCCCGCATGTTGTTTTGTCGCTGGCGCGTGTCATTGAAGCTTCACGCCGACACGACCGCGAAGTGCTCATCACATGCCACCGTAAACCATCCTTGACAGTCCTAGCTGATGTGGGCCTCAATCCCGGCTGCGTCGTCGAATGCCCATACTTCTCAGAGGAAGAAGCCAGCGCACTTGTCATTAGCAACGGAGGGGACCCGGATAAATGGAGGCGCCTCGCCCATGTTGCGGGAGCCCTCGGCCACCCTCAGCTTACACATGCTTTCGTAATCGGCGTAGCGGCTCGGGGATGGCCGGTCGAGGAGATTAAAGATATCCTCGATTCTGGCTTATCGTCCGGAGACATCACTGCTACCCGCGAGGCAGCACGCCGGAGTCTGGTATCTGCGCTTCCCGAAGGAACGCGAAATCTTCTCTATCGACTCAGTCTTATGATCGGGCGTTTCAATCGGTCATTAGCATTAACCATTGGCAAGATTCCTCCAGCGGTGGCCCAAGCCGGTGAATGTATGGACCAATTGGTCGGGCCGTGGATAGAAGTCGTGGGCAAAAACCTATTCCGAGTCTCGCCACTTGCCAGCACCTTTGGGGCTGAGATGCTGACCCTTGATGAGCAAAAGCGCATCCATCAAGCCATCGCAACCCAAATGCTCGGAAAGCGTAGGATCGATGCGAGCAATTTCGACGCAATCACGATGCACGCGATTGCAGGCAAGTCTACGAGGAGCCTGGTTATGCTCGCTGGCAATGTGCTGTCGTCTGACTCTCGCGCACTTGAGAGGCTCGCAGAACACCTCCTAGTCTTCCGTTTCTTCCGAACCGACGTGCCAATCTACCCCGACTCTCCTTCAGTCTCTGGAATGCTTCGGCTCGCGCAATTTAAAGTGGCGGTCGCAGCAGGTGAAGGAAACAGGATATCCGACATTGCAGCGTCACTTTTCAATGAGATCAGCGACATGCCCGAAGGTGAGTCGAAGCACATTCTTGAAGTTCCTGCATTTGCCATCGTGCTCAACACGATGGGTGTCGCGAACTATCTTGATAATTGGGTCACGCTTTTGCTCCGTCTAAAAACCATGGTTGAAGCCGATGACTTTTTGCAGGGTCTCGCGGCCAATGTCGAAGACGCTGTCGATGCAATTCGCTCGAACTTCCTTGGTACGCTGTTCAGCATCGGAAGTGCCAATCTCGCCTCCGTAGACCGACTTGAGCAAATCATCAACGAACTCGACGAACTCGACGCGGAAGAGCGAGCGCTTCTGCTGACGCCAGTAAGGGGAGTTCCCTCTGACTACTCCTCACTCATTAACGGGACCTGGGCTACGCAGCAGCGCCGTGGGCATTTCGACGCGGCTGACTCCGCAATTCGCTACCGACGGATGGCAGAAAAGACACGGAACTGGGGCATTCGGTCTATTTCCCTTCAATGTTCGGTAGCACAAGCGGTCATAGTGGATGAGTATCTGGGCAACAGGGAGGGCGCCCTGGAGCTTCTTGAAGAGGTGGTAGAGGCCCTGGGGCAAGACCTAGTCCTCAGTCGCGTTATAGCTAAAGTACATTGGAGCCATGGCGAACACCGATCGGCCCGCGAGATTTTCCGCCGTATCGCGGATCAGTTTGGCCGCGACAATCCGGTCGAGCGCGCGTTCGCGCTGCGCGAGGCGGCTATCAGCGCGGCAAAATGTAACGAATGGCCGCAAGCGGAAAAATGGTTCCTTGACGCGCAAAGCGCTGCCAGACTGGCCCAAGTCGGCGACATGGATTTTATGGCGATCGGTTTAGGCACCGATTCGGCCGTGGCTGCTCTCGAGGCCGGGGACATAGGTAGGGCGCTGACGGGGCTTGCGGAAGCAGTAGAAGCCTTGACGGAGGTTAATCCAGAGGCAACATTACGCGCGGCCTACTGCCACCGCGTCACTCGTCATACTGTGCTATGGATGCAATCCCGCACCAAGGGAAGTGGCGGTAAGCTCGAAGGACAGCCAATCACAATGGAAGCAGGAACCTGTAGCAATCCCGACCCCTTACCAGCAATTCGGAATCTTCCACTTGTACACATTGATATCACTTGGTACATGCTGGCGGAGATGGAAATCGCAGCCGGTCTCGACCTGGGGATCATGGCTTCACTTGACAACCGTCTGCCGGAAGGTTCGATCCCAGTAATGGAAGTCCGACTCCGAATGGAAATGATACAAGCGGATATCGATAGGCTTGATGCCGTTGGATTTGCAGCTCATTTCACGCCGTACGTCGAAACTTTCGTGTATTTAAAGGACGAGGATGTTCGGCTTCACAAGGGATTCGATCCGCTGGCACCGGAAAGAGGACAGGTACCACCACTGGATAAACATGTGCCATTTGATCCTGTGTCCGAACAGGTGGCGAAAGACGCCATACTGGCTTATGGAATCCGCTCCGCCTTAGCACGCCGAGCTGAGTCGATGACGGAGCTTGAAACTGCTCTGAATAGTCAAATCACAGGTCCGTTTCCCGGTCAATTCGTATTCCATCATCGGAATGGAAAGCCGGACTCACTCAATGAACTGGATCGGATTGTCTTAACCATCATCAAAAAACTTCTTCGAAGCGAGTACATGGAACCGAATGATTTTTGGATGGCAGGACTACGCTTCTTCGAGTGGATCAACCACTCCGATTTCAAACGTTTGCTCACGGCTCATCTCACTAATTGGCAGAAGTCTGGTTGGAGGCGAATATTGGAAACAGAATCGTTCCGACTTTCCAGACCCCGGCAGACTGTGCCCCAAATTGAGGAAATTCTAACAACATCTGCAGATGATCACAGCTTCGTCGCGAAGCTTCTTCTTGCAACTTCTGAAGCAGTCGGGGCCTCGCTTGGGACGGCGTACCGCGATATGCTTAAGGCTATGGCAGAGGCGGTCGAATCACCATTTGAATGATGGTGATCCGCTCACCTCCCCCTGTCCTGCCGATAGAACCTGCCCCGCCCCACGATTTCTTTGGACAGTGATTTGAGAGACTATTTGAGAAACTACAGGAGAATAGGATCACGCTATATCCAGAGGAAGGAATGGGGCATCTGGGGGTGCAAAGGTTGAGTTCACATGCGCCCGCCGATTGTCAAGTGATATAGGCGACACGTTATCATCCTGTCATGATTGCATCGTTCAAGCATCTCGGCCTCAAGACGCTCTACGATGGTCGAACGGCACCGCGAGTAGCCTCCGGGCATGTTCAGAAGCTGACGGACATCTTGGCCGCACTGGATCGAAGCCGTGGACCCGATGGCATGGACTTGCCGGGGTTTTGGCTTCATTCGCTGAAGGGCGCGATGAAGGGCCATTACGCCGTTTCAGTATCGGGAAACCGGCGCGTGACCTTCCGGTTAGAAGATGGATCCGCTGTCGACGTCGATTACGTCGACTATCATTGAGGAGGTTTAGACCATGGCGATGCAGAATCCTCCGCACCCGGGCGGCATCGTGAGGCGGCAGTGTCTCGAGCCTCTTGGTTTGTCCGTAACGAGGGCGGCCGACGGGCTGGGTGTCACGCGCCAAGCCCTTTCCGATCTCGTCAACGAGAACGCGGAAGTTTCGATCGAAATGGCGATCCGCCTGGCAAAGGCGTTTGGGTCGAATCCTGAGACTTGGCTCGGCATGCAGATGGCCTGCGATCTGTGGCAGGCCCGCAACCGCATCAATCAGATCACGGTCGAGAAATTTGAGAAAGCCTAAACCAGGAAGCTTAGACCGAAGGTCCCCAGGAGGACAGGATCCAGGCTTTTGACAAAAATCCAGGTTTCAGCATCCGGCTTGTCCCGGCACTGGAAAGAATTCGATGAGGTCGGTTGTGCGGCAAGGATGATCCCAGGAGACAGCCATGACGCGAGTGAAGACCCATCCCGGCCGCGTGCTGCGAGCGGAACTGGAAGCCAGAGACATGAGCGCGAACCAGCTTGCGCTCGCCATCCGTGTACCCGCCAACCGCATTACCACAATCCTGCGCGGCGAACGGGCGGTCACGGCAGAAACCGCGGTGCGCCTTGGCCGCTACCTCGGAACCGGCCCCGCATTCTGGATGAACCTGCAAAGCGGATATGAAATCTCGGTCGTCGAGAGCGTGAAAGGTCGCGTGATCGAAGGCGAGGCGCCGGCCGCCGTTTCGTGAGTGCGGGCGTTGCAGGAGCGACAGGCATGAGGGCGCGACCGCTTCGGATCGACGAGCGCAACCACGTCGAGAAACCGCTGCTGGATCAACTGGCCGGGCTCGGCTGGGAGATTCTCGACCTCGACAACCGGCAATGCCCGGCCGACAGTTATCGTGAGAGCTTCACCGAGGTGGTGATGCTGTCCGTGCTGCGCGAGCGGCTCCAGGGCATCAACCCCTGGCTGGAGAACGACCAGATCGAGGAAGTCGTCAGGCGCCTCACGGCCAGCTTTCCGGGAACGGGGCTGCTGGAGAACAACCAACAGGTCTTCGATCTGCTGCTGGAGAACACCAGCGTCAGCCAGAACCGCCGGACCGGCGAAAAGAGCCCCACCGTCCGGTTCGTGGATTTCAAGCAGGGCGGGAACAACCGATTCCTGGCCGTCTGTCAATTCAAGGTCCGCATCCTGGGAACCGAGCGCCACGTTTTTCCCGACATCGTTCTGTTTCTGAACGGCCTGCCGGTGGTGGTGATCGAGTGCAAGTCGCCCAGGGTGAAGGACGCCATCCCGGAGGCCATCGATCAGCTTCTGCGCTACAGCGAGCAGCGGGGCGCCCAAGGCGAGGGGAGCGCGCCCCTCTTCTACTACAACCAGTTCGTGGTGGCGACCTGCCGGCAGGAGGCCAAGTTCGGCACCATCACCACCCGCAGCGAGAAGCACTTCTACCGATGGGCGGACCCCTATCCCCGGACGGTGGACGATCTGGAGCATGGCGCCGGCGGTCCCAACGATCAGCAGCGGCTGGTGGCCGGGATGCTCGATCCCGGCAATCTGCTCGACCTGATCCGCACCTTCACGCTGTTCTCGGTCAACGACAAGGGCCAGACCCTCAAGATGGTGGGGCGCTACCAGCAGTTCCGAGCGGTGAAGCTGGCGGTGAAGCGCCTGCTGGAGGGGCGGAGTCCTCGCGGGCGCAGCGGCATTGTCTGGCACACCCAGGGGTCGGGCAAGTCCCTGACCATGATGTTCATGGTTCGGGAGATGTACCGCCATGCAGCGCTCTCGCAGTGGAAGGTGGTCTTCGTCACCGACCGCGCTCAACTCGAATGTCAACTCTCCGAAACCAGCCGGAGCGTCGGTTTCACGGTGAAGGTCGCGGACAGCATCCAGAGGCTCAAGGACCTCCTGAGCGCCAAAACGTCCGACCTGGTCATGGCCATGATCCACAAGTTCCGGGAGGCGGACCTCCAGGAAACTTTCCCCGAACTCAACGCCAGTCCGCACATCCTCATCATGACCGACGAGGCGCATCGCTCCCAATACCAGTTGCTGGGCGCCAACCTCGACCGGGCCGTCCCCAACGCCGCCAGGGTTGGTTACACCGGTACGCCGATTGACAAGACCGAGCGGGTGTTCGGCGACTACATCGACAAGTACACCCTGCGCCAGTCGATCGAGGACGGCGTGACGCTCCAGATCGTCTACGAGGGGCGTACCCACAGGGCCGAAGTCCCCGACCGGGCGGCGATGGGTACGGCCTTCGAAGACGTGTTCAGCGAGTACGACCTGCAAGAACGCTTGCAGATCCTCGGCTACGGCTCACGGGACGCCTATCTGGAAGCGGAACCAACCATCGAGGCCAAGGCTAAGGACATGGTTGCGCATTACCTGACCCACGTGTACCCCAACGGGTACAAGGCGCAGGTGGTGGCCACCTCGCGCGAGGCGGCCGTCCGTTACAAGACGCACATCGACGCGGCGCTCGAAGCTGCCGTCACGAAGCTGGAACAGGCCAATCCCGGAAGGCTGAACCTGGAACGGCTCAAGGCGATGCGGACGGACGCCATCATTTCCGGCAGCCACAACGACTTGCCGCGCCTCAAGACCTATTCGAATCCATCGAGGCACGCCACGAGCATCAAGAGCTTCAAGCTGCCCTTCGGGGGCGAAGACGCAGGCGTGAGCGGCGACGTGGGGGTTCTGATCGTCAACAACATGCTGCTTACGGGCTTCGATGCGCCGGTGGAACAAGTGATGTATCTGGACAAGGTGGTGGTCGCCCACAACCTGCTGCAGGCCATCGCGCGGGTGAACCGGGTCTCCGGGGAGTCCAAGGACAAGGGCTTCGTGGTCGACTACGTGGGCGTCGGGCGCCATCTCAAGCAGGCCATCGACATCTACGACGAGCGGGAACAGAAAGAAGTCATCGACGCGCTCAGCTTCCCCGAGGACGAGTTGCGGGAACTTCAGGACAGCCATGCCGCAATCATGGCATTGTTGAAGAAAAACGGCCTCGACGATCTGAGCGACCACGACGCGTTCTTCGACGTCTTCTACGACGAAGACCTGCGCTTCGAGTTCATCCTGGCGTTCAAGAAGCTGACCCGATGCCTGAACCTGGTGTTCCCGGCGAGGCAGGCTCTCGACTACCTGCGGGACTATCAGGCCCTGACCGAGATCAACGTATTGGCGGGCAAGCACTTTCGCGACCAGCGCCTCAGCATGAAGGGCATTCCGCCGAAGCTGCGGGTCATCACGGACAAGCACCTGGAATCGCGGGGCATCGACCTCAAAGTGCCGCCCATCTCGATCCTGGACGAGAATTTCATCAAGGACCTGGACAGACGAACCCGCACCAAGACCAAAGCGGCGGAGATCGAACATGCGATCCGCCACCATCTTGAGATGGAACTCGACGACGACCCGGACCTCAAGGCCTCGTTGGCCGAGGCGCTCGCCGGCATACTGGAGCGCTTCCGCGACAACTGGAACAGAATTTATGAAGAACTGGAGAAGTTACGAAGGCGGATCAAAAACGTGAGCCAGGAACCCACTTACGGGCTGCATCGCAAGAAGCAGATGCCGTTCTTCCGCATGTTCCGACAGGAACTGTTCGGTAAAGATTCGATCAAGGACGACGGCCAATCGAAGGTGGCGCAACCGAGTCCGCCCTATGGATTGAGCGAGGAAAGCCTCAGTTTCCTGGTGGACCTGACGCAGAAAGTGTCGCTCGTCGTCGAACGCGAACTGAAGCTCACAGGGTTCTGGCAGAGCATCCCGGCCCGAAACAAGTTGAAGGCGGAGGTACAGAAGACGCTGCTGGCGCCGGAGCTCGTCTCGGTTCCCCGCATTGCCGGCAACCGGGCGCAACTCATCAGCCGCGTCATGGAGATTGCGGAAAAGAACAACGACACCATCCTCTACGCGGAGTAAGCCTGGTGGAACTACTCTACTCGGTCAAGCGATCGGCCAAGCGAAAGAAACTCTCGATCACTGTTGAACGGGACCGAAGGGTTGTGGTGCAGGCGCCGGCCGCGATGCCGGATGCGGTGATCGAACGGGCCATGGAAGCCAAGCGGCAGTGGATCTACGAGAAAACCCGTCACCGTCAGAAGTATCAGGACCCGCCCCACCCGCCCGGCAAGGAACTGGTCAACGGCGAGTCGGCGCTTTACCTGGGCCGCAACTGTCGGATTGAACTGGTAGCGGGAGATGCCGAGGGTATTCGGTTCCATCGGCGTTTACTGGTTCCCGCCTCGCTGGCTTCGGAGGGAAAGGGCGCAATGCGCCATTGGTACGTCGCCAGAGCAAAGGAACGGATCCTGCCGCGAGTCGAGCGACAGGCCCGCGCTCTGGGGGTGAGCTATCGTCGAGCCCGCATCGTCGACAGCCGTTACCGCTGGGGGTCGTGCACCGTGCAGGACAACGTCAACTTGAATTGGCGACTGATCAAAGCACCGATGTTCGTCATCGACTACGTGATCGTGCATGAGCTGGCCCACCTGATCGAGTCGAACCATACGCCGCGATTCTGGAACATCGTCCGGACGCAAGCGCCGACGATGGAAAAGGCGCGAAGCTGGCTGAGGGAACACGGCCAACTTCTGGAGCAGGATATCTGAAGATTACGTTATCCGGATGAATGGCTGCAGGGAGAATGTTTATCAAGAGGGTTGCGCTCCCGGACCCAATCCGTGGATTGACCTCGCAGATTCATCCCAATCCTACCAACTGGCTCGGCTTGGACCCAGTCTGGTTAGGATTGACGTTCCAGAACGTAATCGGCGATATCGTGGAGCGACCAGGCGACATCCCCCAGAAGATCAAGGCTGGACTTGGCGTCGGCAATCCACCGTTGCGCCTCTTCCCTGGCGGTCTCGACCCCCAGCAGCCGGGCAAACGTCACCTTGCCCTGGGCTTGATCGGTATGAGTGGCTTTTCCCATCTGCTGCGGATTTCCGGTCACATTGAGAATATCGTCCGTAATCTGAAAGCCCAGACCCAACCCTTTGCCATACTGCCGCAGGGCCCCCAGCACCCCCGAATCGGCCCCCGCCAAGAGGCCGCCACAGGCCAACGAGGCCTCGATCAGCGCCCCGGTCTTGCGTTCACAAGTCCGCTCCAGGGTTGCCTTTCTTCCATCCCTGGCATAATTGGCAACATCCATGACCTGGCCGCCCACCAAGCCCATGGTTCCAATGGCCCGCGCTACAGCACGGGCGGCTCGCAGGACAGCGCCTTCGGGAAAATCGCGCCTCCTGTGCTCCGCCAACAGACACTCGAACGCCAGGGCGGTCATGGCGTCACCGGCCAGGACGGCCATGGCCTCTCCGTAAACCTTGTGGCTGGTGGGGCGTCCACGACGATAATCGTCATCGTCCATACAAGGCAGATCATCGTGGATCAGCGAATAGGTATGAATCAACTCCAAGCCACAGGCAGGAACCAGGATGGAATCCTGCCTGCCGCCGGCAATCTCATAGGCCGCAATGGCCAAGATGGGGCGGAGACGTTTGCCCCCGGCGAAGAGGCTGTACCGCATGGCCTGATGGATGACCCGAGGCTCCTCGTCCTCCGCAGGAAGGACTCGATCCAACGTCCGGTCAACCAGAACTCTTTTTTCGCGCAGATACGCTTCTAACCGAAGGGACACAAACACCACCTGGACAATCGCCCGCTCTCGCCACAGCCATTAGCCGATCCTGCAGTGAGCCCAACCACGTTTTTCCAGGTATTGCTGGTGGTATTCTTCGGCTCGATAGAAGGTCGACGCAGGAGTGATCTCGGTCACGATCGGACGGGGAAACCGACCGGACAGGTCCAGATCTTCCCTGGACGCCCTGGCTGCTGATTCCTGGATGGGATCGTGGAAGAAGATCGCAGAGCGATATTGAGTCCCGATGTCGGGTCCCTGGCGATTCAATGTGGTGGGGTCATGACTTTCCCAGAAGACGCCCAGCAGTCGCTCGTAGGTAACTCTGGAAGGATCATACTCGATTTCAACCGCCTCGGCGTGACCTGTGGTGTCCGTACATACCGCTTGGTAGGAAGGATTCTCCAGGGTACCGCCCATGTAGCCCACGGCCGTGGATAAAACCCCTTCGACTTGCCTGAAGGCTGCTTCGACACCCCAAAAGCATCCTGCGGCAAAAGTGGCTCTAGCCATTGACATAACTCTCCTTTCACTCCATGCAATGCAACTTGGGGCAGGGTTCCCCTAGAAGCAGCCCGAGAGATTCTCAAGCGCTACTGGCATCATACGCCCAAACCAGGGGAGTCCCGGCCCAAGCATCCTGACCGGCCAGTATAGCCGATTTTTGAACCGAGAAGGCAGGCGCCGGTCCGATTCGGACTCGAGATTCAGTAAAGATAACGGACTGCCTGGGATAAAGAACCGTCTTTCGATAGATTTGTTGTATCATCGGGAGCCAAATCGGTGGTGATTCGGGAGGCGCAATGGAGGCTGTTTGGGCAGCAGGCGGGTGCTTGGTCGCCTACGTCCTTTTCTACCGGTTCTATGCCAAATACCTGGGCAGATGGATCTTCCGTCTGGATCCGGAGAGGCCGACTCCGGCCCACGAGTTGCGGGACAACGTTGACTATGTTCCTTGTCGCCGCAGCGTTCTGTTCGGGCATCACTATGCCTCCATCGCCGGACTCTCACCCATGTTGGGGCCGGCCATCGCCGTAATTTGGGGATGGCTTCCCGGAATGCTCTGGGTTGTGTTCGGGACCCTGCTCATTGGAGCCGTTCATGACTTTGGCGCCCTGGTGCTCTCGATGCGGCACCGGGGTCTGAGCATTGGCAAGGTTGCCGAAGAAATCATTGGTCCCCGAGCCAAATCTCTTTTCCACGCCCTTATTTTTTTCCTGGTCTGTCTGGCCATGGGCGTCTTTGTCCATGTCGTGGCGGGTCTGTTCACGGTCTCTTTTTATCCAGAGGCGGTCCTGCCGACTTTCTCACTCATCGCCATTGCCCTGGGAGTTGGTTGGGCCGCTTTCAAGAGGTCTGCGCCTGTCTGGAAGGTCACCGCGTTCGGATTCGCCCTCATGCTGATCACCATCTGGCTGGGGCTGCAGGTCGACAAACCCGATCTTTCGGCCGGGCAATGGGGCTTGTTGATATTGATCTACGCTTTCTTTGCCTCTACCCTTCCGGTTTGGGCCCTGCTGCAACCGCGAGACTACCTGAATTCCTTTCTCCTCTATCTGGGCCTGGGCGCTGCCTACATCGGTTTCTTTGTCCTCCAGCCCACATTCGTGGCCCCCGTCATGGACGCCAGCCCTCCTGGAGCGCCTCCAATCTTTCCCTTCGTATTTATCGTCATCGCCTGCGGAGCCATCTCGGGCTTCCATGGGCTGGTCGCCTCAGGCACCACCTCAAAACAGATTTCTCGGGAAACCGACGCGGTCTCCATTGGTTACGGCGGAATGATCGGGGAGTCGCTACTGGGCCTGCTGGCCGTCCTGGCTTGCACGGCGGGGTTTCGAACGTTCGAGGCTTGGAGCACCCACTATCAAAGCTGGACGACTGCCGGCACTCTCTCGGAGAAGATGCGTGCTTTCATTGATGGATCTGCCCTTTTCATCAGCGAACTGGGAATTCCACTCTCCTGGGCCCAGGCCTTCATTGCTCTGGTGGCCGTTTCCTTTGCGCTGACATCACTGGATTCCGGCACCAGACTCCTGCGCTACAACATCAACGAGATCGCCAGTGGCCTCAGGCTCCCCTTGCTGACCAATCGGCACCTCTCGTCTCTTCTGGCCGCAGCCTCGATCGGCTTCTTTGCTTTCTATGAAGTCGATGGCAAGCCGGCCGGCCTTTTGCTCTGGAAACTCTTCGGCAGCACCAACCAGGTCCTGGGTGCGCTGACCCTGCTGACCATCGCCATCTACCTCCGGCAACGCCGCAGAAATCACTGGTTCGCCAGCCTGCCCATGCTGTTTATGATCGTGGTTACCGTGATCGCCATGCTCATTGAGATCGGGGACTACTGGAGCTCGAGCCAGTATCTCCTGCTCTCAGTGGGCGGCGCCATCTTCCTGCTGAGCCTCTGGGTCATGATGGAGGCATCGATCCGCTTTCGCAAAGACCGCCTCTCTCAATTGTCTTCCCTGTCCGATACGGCAGTGGACAGCGACGAGGGCGGGCTATAGCCGCAAGACACTCCCCCAGATTTCCAACCTGGGGCAGCAAGCCCCCGCAGGAAACCTGCCTCTCATCGAAGCGTTGCCTCCCCTCCGAAGCCGTCGCCCGATTGTTGTCTCCCGAGCGCACTGACGGCCCGCCCGGGAGCGGGTCTCCGGCAAGGCAGCATCAAGCAACAGGGGTCACTGATTGGAAGGAGAACTGTCTCCGGACGCCGGCCCACTTTCCGGATCAGGCCGGGTTTGACGAGCCTGGTCGGCCATCTCGATGAGATCCTCCATCGTTCGCAGGATGGGTAGGATCATCTGGTTGCCGCCGCCCAGCCGCGAACCGCCGGTTCTCATGGCGGAGGCATTCTGCTTGGTCAACAGAATGCCCAGGGGAGCACCCTGGGCATCATAGACAATGCAACCCAGGTTGGCGGAGAGAGCGGCGTCGCAAACGTAAAAGGGGCGGGGACCTTTGACCAGGGCTTGCAGCCTACCCAGTTGGAGTCTGATGGCTCGATTGCCGATCTTGCCAAGACGGCTGACCGTGAAGACGGGATCCAGCATCTGAGGCTGTCGTTGGTTGGCTTTTAATTCCACCGCTTCAAAGGGGGCCCCTTCCGCTTGACGCGGCTTAATGAAGATCATGTCCAGATCGCTGGCCTTTAAAATAATGTCCGCCTCAACCTCTGTCCCATCATCCAGGATGAGCGTGGTTTCCTTGAATTCCGATTCGATATCGGCTCTCATAGTGGCTCGCATCATGATGCTTGGATCCACCGCTACAGCGGAAGCCACCGTCAGTCCGGAAGCATCGATAATGGTTCCGGAGGTTTCGATCTTCCGCTCCTGATCCCGACTCTGGCCTCGGACCGAAAATTTGATGCCGATGACGACCCGCACGGTGACCAGCGCCTGTCTCGACTGCTCAGCCACGGCCCGAGCGGTTCCCCGGATGTCGTTGGCATGGGCCACGCTTGCCAGGAGCAGCCCCATGACCAGCCAGGAGCAAAATGTTACCGGTTGCTGTCTTATGATCATTCCCCTGCTCCTTGAGACGGTTGGGCGCCATTGTTCTGACTCCAGTTTGGCCGAAGCTCGAGAAAGAAAGTATGAATGCCGCGCTTGACAAAGAGTGGGATATTTCGGCGCTTTTGGTCACTCGCGGACTCAAGCCGGACCTCCAGATCCTGCACGCCCTTGACTTCCAAGTGGTCAACCGCCTTAATGAGATCTCGAGCCTTCAGGCCAGCCACTGCAGCCCACCCCCCCGCATCGACCTGAGAGACGATGGCTCCGGTTTCCTCCTCCGACCAGCGATTGCCGATTCGGTCCAGATACGAGATCCCTCGCGCCTTAAATTCAAAAAGGAGGTCCTCATAAACCTTGAGCTCTCCTTCCGGCTTGGGCATGGCTGTCAGCTTGGCGCTCACGGTCCTGGTCTCTCCCGACCGAATCACGGTAAAGTCGGCCTCACTGCCGACTCGGTAGGCACGAATCATGGTTTCGAAAACCTCAGCGTCCTGGGGTTCCGAGGCCTCGATGATTTGTGAATCGATGTGAGTCACAATATCTCCCACCTCAAAACCGGCGGCTTGGGCAGAACTGTTGGGATAGACTTGGGTAATTCGCACCCCCTTTTTACCGGGGAGAACGAGGGCCGTGGCCAGCTTTCGGGACAGAACCTGAGTGGCGACGGGTAGCCAGGCTTTTCTGGCTTCCGCCGGGGGGGTTTGCGGGCGCCGCAGCCCCACTTCAACCAGCGTCAGAAGCCGTTCGGCCCGCCGATCGAAGGCTACGACAACCGGGACAGGACGGTCTTGTCCCCGACAGATCTCGCTTGTCAGAAGATTGAAGGAGTTGACGCCCTCCACCGGTTTTCCGTTGACCTCCACGATGATGTCGCCTCGCCGCAGGCTGGGCACAGCCTTGTCCGCCGCCCCACCAGGCCGAACGCTGCCAACCAACACCCCCTCCAGGGTCGAGCGATGCATCTCCGTGGCATCCATGAGGGTCAACCGCCTAAGGGTCATTCCCCACTCTCTTGCTTCGACTTCCCTGCCTCTGGCGTCATCGCGTAGCTCGGGAGTAATGCTCAAGAAATGTTCCGATTGCCCCCGTCTCACGGTCATGCGGATAGGCACGCCCACAGATTTGGAGAGCAAGCGCCGAATCAAGGCCGGCATTTCTTCATCGAACTTGACTCGAACCGGCTCGTCATCGATGCTCAAGAGGATGTCGCCGGCCTTGAGCCCGGCCCGTTCTGAGGGAGAACCCGGCAACACTCCCGACACCAATGCCCCTTGATCAGACCCCGCCACCCCGCTGTTTTTCAGCAGCGGCTGGAAACCAGCACCCACCCAGGCCCGGCGGACTCGGCCGTGCTCGATCAATTCCCGAGAAATCGGATGGGCCAATTCGCTGGGAATGGCGCCACCCAAGCCAAGCCCGATCTCGTTGATGCCCACAATCTCACCGCGAAGGTTCACCAGAGGCCCCCCGGAATTTCCTGGGAAAATGCCGGCGTCGTGTCCAATCCACTTGACGAGAGATCCGACATTCTCCCCGTCCAATTGCAGTGGAGCGCTCAAGCGCTTTGGAATCATCATGTCTTTGTTCGAAACGACACCCCGCGTCACCGACTGTGAGATCGCCAAGGGACAACCCATGGCCAGGACCGGTTCTCCCACCCAAAGGGCCTCTGAACTTCCAAACCGCGCAATCGGCAGCGGGCCACTCTCCGGGTCTCGGGAAGCCATGTCCAGCTTGAGAACGGCAATATCCGACAGGGCATCGGTCCCCACCAGACTGGCTTCCAGTTCCTCCCGAGTGGAGAGAACACAGCGGATCGAGGTTGCCTTGCCGGCGACATGGTGATTGGTGATGACATAGCCTTCCTGCGAAATGATCACACCGCTCCCGGTTGATTCAAATTTACGGCCCCTCCCTCCTCCGTGCCTCAGAGACAACACATAAATCTGAACCAGGGCAGGATAAACGGCATCAATGGCTTGCTGAATTTGCTGCTCGATCCCCGGACTCTCGCTTGGCCCGGCCATCACCGGAGATGGAACCAGCAAGGCGACCACCACCAACCCGATGATGCTTGAGATCCCCTTGTTTCTCAGATTGACCATGCAACCCCCTCCACAATCCTAACACCCGCCGCACCGTGGACAGTAACCCCAACACCCACATCGAGGATAGCGACTTCCATCGTTAGCACCTCTACTTCCCTTCTTGACTCGCATTTATCTCTTTTCCTCTCAAACGAGCGGCTTCCAAAATGGGAAGATTTGCCTCAGTTGGAATATAGATGATCTCACTTGAACCATCTTGAAGACCCAGAATCCAGAGATATCGAAGATCAGCCTCATTCTCTTTCAGACTGTCTCCGATGATCCTGTTCGCCTTGGCAACGCCTTTGGCTCGCTCAATCTCGGCTTGGCTCTCAAACTTCGCCGCTTCCAACTTGGCCTTGGCTTTTTCGATCTTGACCTTTCGGCTTGACTCAGACTCACGTAACTTGGCCCTGCCAGCCATTCCTTGCTGCCATACTTTGTACCTGGGACACGCCGCCATGGAACCCCCAACTATGGCCAAGAATAAAACACCACCAATAAGAAACGGACCTCAGTTACCTAGAAACTGGTGCTCTCCTGCCATTGCTCTCTCCTCATTGCAGTCCACTGCATTGACCAACGAAACAATCACAATCAAAACAGCCCAGTTTTTCAGCAAAAGCAGTTGGCAAAGGCAAAGACACTCGTCCCCCCTTGCCGGCAGGGAGATTCCGCACTTCAGGCAGGCGAGCGTTTTCATACCCGCCTTGAAAGCCTCCCGTCGAATCTCGTTCAGAATGCTCTACAGCCTCGGCGTCAGCCGATAGACGCCCCAGACACTGATTCCCAGTCAGCTACCCAGCCGAGCCCGTCGCAGACGGACTTGACCACCGCGCTCCGGGTCCGACTCTTCTCCCAACTTCCTGGATCAGTACCTGGGCACGGAAGGGTCCACCTCTTGAGACCAGCGGTCGATACCTCCCGTAAGATTCTTCACATTGGTAAAGCCGGCTTTCTGCATCTGCTCAACGGCCTTGGCGCTACGTCCCCCCATCTTGCAGTGGACCACGATGTCGTCATCTCGATTCAACTCGTCCATGCGTACAGCGATCTGTCCCAGGGGAATCAGAATGGAACCGGACAAGCGACAAATCTCATACTCGTGGGGTTCACGCACATCCAGGATGGTGGGCTTTTCTCCGCTATCCAGCAGGGTCTTGAGTTCTTTGGGTGTCATTTCGTCGGACTCCTTCGGCGCAGTCACCGCAGCGGCCGGCTGAGGCGCAACACCGCAAAATTGATCGTAGTCTATCAGCGCTTTGATCGTAGGATGGTCCCCACAGAGCGGACACTTGGGGTTCTTGCGCAACTTCAGCTCACGAAACTTCATCTCCAGCGCATCGTAGAGAATCAACCGACCCACCAGGGACCGCCCCTTGCCCAGAATCAGCTTGACGGCCTCAGTGGCTTGAACCAGTCCGATGATTCCGGGCAGAATGCCCAGGACGCCTCCCTCGGCACAGCTGGGCACCAGCCCCGGCGGAGGCGGTTCCGGATAGAGGCAACGATAGCAGGGACCGTGTTTGGCGTCGAACACCGAGGCTTGGCCCTCGAACCGAAAGATGCTGCCATACACGTTGGGTTTATCCAGGAGAACGCAGGAATCGTTCACCAGGTAGCGCGTCGGGAAGTTGTCCGTTCCATCGATCACCACATCGTAGTCACGAATAATATCCAAGGCGTTGTCCGCTTTCAACATAGCGTCGTAGGTTTCCACCTGGACGTTGGGATTGATATCAAGGATCTTTTCCCGGGCAGAATCCAGCTTGGGACGGCCCACGTCCCGGGTGCTGTGGATAACTTGTCGCTGCAGATTGCTGAAATCAACGATGTCAAAATCCACCAGCCCCAGCTTTCCAATGCCGGCGGCTGAGAGATAGAGGCCTAAGGGAGCCCCTAAACCTCCTGTCCCGATGAGCAGAACCTTGGCAGCTTTCAACTTCTTTTGCCCCTCCACTCCAACCTCAGGCATGATGAGGTGCCGGCTGTACCTCCGGACCTCATCGGTGCTGAGATCCATCGTCGCCGAAGCGGTGTCCTGGATCCGGACATTGCCGCCGGCGATGGAAGGAACGATACTCAGGACATCCCCTTCCTTCACAGGCGTTTGGTCTTCCTGCAAATACCGAACATCCTCGTCGTTGATGTATATGTTGACAAAGTTGCGGACTTGACCCTCGTCATTGAACAAATGTTGCTCGAGTTCAGGAAAACGCCGGACCAATCCTTTGATGACTTCACCAACGCTTTCGCCGCTCAGCTCCACTTCGTCTTGATTGCCCGTGAGATGTCGCAACGCAACCGGCAGGAGCACCTTCAAAGCCATTTCTCCTCCTTGGGTTCCTCCCTCATATCCGCTTACACAATATAACTTTTCCGAACTCTTTCATCCCTACAGACTGATATCCCGGCCACCGCGCCTTCAATCAGCCAGATTCCATCACCTCAGGACTAAAACAGGAGCGATCTTCCGACAACCTCCAACAAGTCATGGCCCCGGCCTTCCCCCGGGAAACCGAAACAATGACATAAGAGTAGAAGGGCCAGGCATGGTCCAGGTCGAACTGCGACGGTCGAGCCTCGGCATTGGGATGGGAGTGGTAAAAACCCAGTACGTCCATTCCCTTTGCCCGTGCCAGTTTCTCAACCCGAAACATGGTCTGGGGAGAAATCAGAAATCGGTTATGTTGCTCACTCTCTTCGCGCGCGTTCTCGGCAGGCAACAACTCGAGGATGAGTTTGTCTCCCTGAACGAGTCGCCCCAGCATTAAGCCACAACACTCGTTGGGATAGGCAATCTCCCCATGAGCCTGGATGGCCGTGGGATGCTCTCGCTTCAGCTTAACCACCGCGTTTGCCGGCCCCCCAGAACCGCTCGTTCAAGTACTTCATCCCTCCGTCACACAGGATTGTCACCACAACTCCGAAGTCCAGGTCTTTCGCTATATCGACAGCCGCAACCACGTTGGCCCCGGCTGAAATCCCCACCAGAAGACCTTCTTCACGGGCCAGCCGGCGCACCATGTCCTGAGCCGCCTCCGTCGATACTTCGACCTGTCTATTGGCCAGTCGGCTGTCGTAGATCGGCGGTACAATCGAAGAGGGCATGTGCTTCATTCCTTCAAGGCCGTGCAGCGGCGAGTTCGGCTGCATGGCAATACACTCGATGGCCGGATTAAACTCCTTCAGCCTCCGTGTTGTCCCGACAAAGGTACCACTGGTGCCAAGTCCGGTCACGAAATGGGTGATGCGTCCGCCGGTTTGCTCGTAGATTTCGACCGCCGTGCTCCGGTAGTGAGCTTGCCAGTTGGCGGAGTTCGCATACTGATCGGGTAGAAGTAACGGCCCTGGTTTTCCGAATACATTTTTCTGGCGGTGCGAATGGCCCCATCCGAGCCCTCTCTTCCGCTGGTCAAAACCAGATCGGCACCATAGGCTTCCAAGATTTTGAGTCGTTCCGGAGTTACGTTTTCCGGCATGGCCAAGCGGACCGGAATGCTCCTGACCGCTCCGATCATGGCATAGGCAATCCCCGTGTTGCCGGAAGTGGCGTCGAGCAGGATTTTTCCTGACTTGAGCTTTCCAGTGCGCTCGCCCTGCTCAATCATTTCCAGGGCTGGCCGATCCTTGACCGAGCCCCCGGGATTGAACCACTCAGCCTTACCATAGACTTCGACATGAGGGCGCCTCCCGCCGACCCGTTCGAGATGAATCAAGGGGGTGTTGCCGATCGTATCCAGAACAGCTGTTTTTTCACAGGTCTCCTGAATATGGGGCCTCATAGGCAGCACCTGAAGCTCGCGTACCATCAAACACCAACATCCGCAGCCCCGTAGATTAACACGATCTCCCTTGGTTCACAATCTCCGGTCAAGTCCCGCTCACCCCCAACCTCTTGAAACATTAGCATTTTACCTTCGAGGATCTTGACCGACTGCGCAAAGCGATAACGCCGCGGCCCGGCGGTGATTTCAGGTTCAACCTCTCCCAAGGTCCTTTCCGGATGGCGAATGTTCCCGACACGGCGCCCTCTGATATACTATTGGCCCATTCAGTTCCTCCATGGCGAGGCCGCCCGGGTCGCCCTCTCCGAAAGGCCCGCGGCCTCTACATTGCGGCGGCGCAGTCTATCGTGCTCGGTGTTCGTCCGCTGATCCAGGCGCCCAGTGGTCATCCGGAACAACTTGGTCTTGGGTTTTGAGCAGCGAGTGAGAGAAAGTCAATGGATGAAGAGATTCTGCCCTACCTGATTCTGGCCTCGGTGAAGGGTCTCGGCTGCCGAGGCGTCCATCGGCTCATTGATTCCTTGGGATCACCACAGGCGGTGGTCCAAGCGGAGCCCAGCACCATCGTCCGGCTGGGGATACCCGAATTCATTGCCAGAGCCCTGCCTTCAGAGCCAGTTCGCCGTCGAGCCGAAATGGAACTTCAGAAGTGCCGACAGCGCCAAGTGAATATTCTGACCTTCCAAGGTGCCAATTATCCCCCACTCCTCAAGGAAATCTTCGACCCACCGATAATCCTGTATGCTGAAGGAGACCTCTCATGCTTGGCCCGCCCGTCGATTTCCATCGTGGGTTCCAGGAGAGCCACCGCCTACGGCATCAATGCCACCGAGAAAATTGCCTGCGACTTGGCCCGTCGCGGACTCCTGATCACGAGTGGTCTGGCGCGAGGTATTGACACAGCGGCTCACCGCGGGGCGCTGCGAGGTGGAGGGAAAACGGTGGCCGTTTTAGGCAACGGCATCGATTTCATCTACCCGCGTGAAAACAAATCGATCGCCCAGCAGATCCGAGCCAACGGTTGCATCGTCTCTGAGTTTCCAATGGGCACAGGACCCGTGCCGCAGAACTTCCCCATCCGTAATCGCATCATCAGCGGGTTCTCCTTGGGAACTTGCTTGGTCGAGGCTGCTGAATTCAGCGGCTCTCTCATCACGACCCGGCTGGCTCTGGATCAAGGTCGCGAGGTGCTGGCAGTGCCGGGGAACATCACTTCCAAAACCAGCTACGGCCCCAATCTGTGGATCAAGCAGGGCGCCAAGCTGGTCCAGGATTGGCGTGATATCGTGGAGGAGCTGCCGAGGGCCATCCAAGATCGATTGAGCCAGCCAGCCAGCCCGGAACCCCGACAGTTGCTGGACGAAGTCCTGACCGATCTGGAGCGCAAGGTGCTGGCTTTACTGAGTTCCGATCAACCTATGCACATTGATCAACTCCTGGAATCGACCCAGTTGACATCATCGGAACTTTTGTGCACTCTGTCTGAGTTGGAGATGAAGGACAAGATTCGACAACTCCCCGGAAAAAATTTTCTCAAGCGATTATGAGCGGACCTTTTTATTGAAGATAGGCAAATCAGGGCAAGCGGTCCGTCAACAATAGAGAATCTGGTGCCAAAATCGTTAGTCATTGTCGAGTCTCCCGCCAAGGCGCGGACGATTAACCGTTACCTTGGTGAAGACTTTACCGTAAAGGCTTCGATGGGACACGTGCGAGACCTCCCCAAGAAGGACCTGGGAGTCGACCTGGAAAACCAATTTCAGCCGACCTATGGACTGATACCGGGCAAGGAGAAGGTGATCAAGGAGCTCAGGTCCGCGGCCCGGGGCGTCGACTCGGTTTACATTGCCACCGACCCCGACCGTGAAGGAGAAGCCATCGGCTGGCATGTGTCGGAAGCCTTGTCCGCCAAAAAGCGCAAATTTTATCGGGTCCTCTTCAACGAGATCACCAAAAAGGCAATCCAGCAGGCATTCGAAAATCCCGGGGAAATCGACTCCCGTCTGGTGGATGCCCAGCAGGCCAGACGGATTCTCGACCGCTTGGTCGGATACAAAATCAGTCCGTTGCTTTGGTACGAGGTCCGCCGAGGAACATCAGCGGGCCGGGTGCAGACCGTGGCCCTGAGGCTGGTTGTGGAGCGGGAAAGAGAGATCCAAGCCTTCGAATCGAAGGAGTATTGGACGCTCACCGCCAACCTCTCGGCTTCACAACCCCCTCCCTTCGAAGCGCGTCTCCAGAAGTTCGAGCGCAAGAACATCGAGGTCATTAGCGAAGAGCAATCTCGGGAAATCGTCGAAGCTCTGAAGGGATCGCGTTTCACTGTCGAAAGCGTCACCACCAAAGAGAAGAAGCGAAAGCCCGTTCCTCCGTTTATCACCAGCAAGCTGCAGCAGGAAGCAGCACGCAAACTGCGATTCCCGGTGAAGAAGACCATGCTCGTGGCCCAACGATTGTACGAGGGGATTGAGCTCGGCCGGGAAGGCAGCATCGGCTTGATCACTTACATGCGCACCGATTCGCTTCGTGTTTCCAATGACGCGCTGACTGAAGTCCGAGCCTACATTGCCCAAAGCTATGGAAATCAATACCTCCCTGCCAAGGCGGTGTTCTACCGCAGCCGTAAGGATGCCCAGGATGCTCACGAGGCCATTCGGCCGACCTCGGTTGCCCGACGTCCGGAGGAAATCAAGCGGTTCCTCAGCAACGATGAGTTCAAGCTCTATAAGCTCATATGGCAGCGGTTCGTGGCCTCGCAGATGAAGCCGGCGCTTTTCGATCAGACCGTGGTCGAGATTGCGTCGGGTCCCTATTTGTTCAAGGCATCCGGCTCCGTGTTGAAATTCGACGGCTTCCTGAAAGTCTACGAGGAAGGAAAGGATGCCAAGACCGAGGAGGACGAGGACCGTGCGACTTCCCTGCCGGCTTTGACCCAGGGCGAGGTCTTGAAATTGAACCGGTTACTGCCTGCGCAACACTTCACCCAGCCCCCACCTCGCTTTACCGAGGCAACTCTGGTGAAAGTGCTTGAGGAAAAGGGCATCGGCCGTCCCTCCACCTATGCCGCCATTCTCACCACCATTCAAGACCGTGAGTACGTGATCAAGAAGGAGGGCAAGTTCTCTCCCACCGAGCTGGGGCTGGTGGTCAATGATCTTCTGGTGGCCAGCTTTGCTGATCTTTTCAATATCCAGTACACGGCCCGAATGGAAGAAAAGCTGGATGCGATCGAAGAAGGCAAGATGGGTTGGATCCAAGCCTTGAACGACTTCTACGGAAAGTTTTCGGTTGATCTCACGCAGGCCCGGAAACAGATGAAGGACATCATCAAGAAGATGGAGGAACCCACCGGCGAGAACTGTGAAAAGTGTAGGCAGCCCCTGGTGATCAAGTGGGGACGTCACGGAAAGTTCGTCGCCTGTTCGGGATTCCCGGACTGCAAGAACACCCGGGAACTTTACCCCGGCGTCTCCAAACCAGCGACGCCTTCGGAGTCCGAAAGTCCGCTTTCTGAGGAGACCTGTCAAAACTGTGGAAAGCCGATGGCCCTGAAACGCGGTCGTTTTGGCCCGTTCCTGGCTTGCACCGGCTACCCGAAGTGCAAAACCACCCGAAGACTGGTGGCCACCGGCCCAGGCAAATCCCCGCCCCCGGAAGTGCGCCTGGAAGAGAATTGCCCTCGTTGCGGCAAACATCTGGTCGTCAAACAGGGTCGTTTTGGCGAGTTCACGGCTTGTAGCCGCTATCCGGACTGCAAGTTCGTCAAAAGGAAAACCCTGGAAGTTGCCTGCCCCGAGCCCAATTGTGGCGGCGAGATCGTCGAAAGGAAATCTCGACGAGGTAGAATATTCTACGGATGCAGCCAATACCCCAACTGTCGATTCACTATCTGGAACAAGCCGCTCAACAAGGCCTGCCCCAAGTGCGGTGCGGGATTCGTTCTGGAAAAAGCCACTAAGAAGCAAGCCATCCTACACTTCTGCAATGACGAGGCCTGCGACTACCAGGAGTCTGCCGGAAGTGTGGCCTAGAAGATTCCTGGCTCAGAGCCCGAAACGGTTCTCAAGCGGGACTTGCGGCTCGACAGGGAAATCCAATCTGTGTAGCATACTCAATCAGACTCCCTGGCTTTGTTCGCAGACTTACTTCCCCTCTGATTGCTCATAACTCATGAAATCGGTCCTGGTCATCGGCGGAGGTCTTGCAGGTTCTGAGGCGGCCTGGCAGCTCTCCCGGCGGGGGCTCCGGGTTCGACTTTACGAAATGAGGCCGGTCCGGCCCACTCTTGCCCACAAGACACCCGATTTGGCGGAGATTGTCTGCAGTAATTCCTTCAAATCAGATCAGTTGGGGACTGCTCCTTGGCTTCTCAAGGAAGAATTGAAAGCACTGGATTCCCTGCTGCTTAAACTGGCCTACCGGCATCGAGTCCCCAGTGGCGCCTCACTTTCGGTAGACCGAGAGCGTTTCGCCTCGGCGGTCACCCGCGAATTGACGGCTTGTCCCACGGTTGAAATCGTACGGGAGGAAGTCCAAGGCTTGCCCGATGAGGGTCCTGTCATTATCGCCACCGGGCCGCTGACTTCCCCGGCGCTCTCCCAATCCCTCCGAGATTTCATGGGTGAAGATCACCTTTACTTCTACGATGCGATCAGTCCGATCGTCGAGGCTGACAGTATCGACCCCGCTAAAACCTATCGAGGATCTCGTTATGGCAAAGGTGGAGCAGACTACGTGAATTGCCCGCTCAATCGGGAAGAGTACCTGGCCTTCTACTCGGCCCTGGTTAATGCCGAATCGATACCGCTCCACGAATGTGAGAAGAGCCTGTATTTTGAGGCCTGTCTCCCCATTGAGGAGATGGCTCGGAGAGGTGTCGATACCCTTCGCTTCGGTCCGATGAAGCCGGTGGGACTCACCGATCCGAGAACCGGGCGCCGACCTTACGCCGCCGTTCAGTTGAGGCAAGAAACCCTCAAGGCCGACAGTTACAACCTCGTCGGCTTTCAGAATCACTTGCGCTTCGGCGAGCAGGAACGAGTCTTTCGCATGATTCCCGGTCTGGAACAAGCCCGCTTCCTTCGGCTGGGCCAAGTCCATCGGAACACCTTCATCAACGCGCCCCTGCAGTTGAAAACCACCTTGCAGTCTTCCAAGAGGCCAGACCTATTCTTCGCGGGACAGATTTCCGGAGTTGAGGGCTATGTGGAGTGCATTGCCACCGGCTTGGTGGCGGGAGTCAACGTGGCGCGTTTCACGACCGGATTGCCTCTGATATCTTGGCCTCGGGCCTCGGCCATCGGATCGCTGCTGAACTACCTGGTGAGTGCCGACCCGCGAAACTTCCAACCTGAGAACATCAACTTCGGCATCATGCCGGCCGCCCCGACCAGCGTTCGGAGGATTGGCAAAAGAGAAAAACGTCGACTCCAGACGGAGAGAGCGTTGAAGGAAATATCCCAATTTGCTGAAGGACTATCGGCACCGGCCGGAACCTGAGCAAGCGGTCGCTGGAGGCGCTTGACGATTCGCCGCCGGCAAGGCCGGATACCCAATTCCATGGACCTGGAAATTCGCCAATTTGCTGATGATTTGATTAGCAAGAACGCCTCGGCGCACACGGTGAGAAACTACATCAGTGACTTGCAGCAGTTTCACCGATACCTGACGCCACCGGATCCCAAGGGTAAGCCCAAGACCTTCCCCGCCCGTGAGCTGGACACTCAGATCATCCGCGAGTATCTGGGTTATCTTCACGGGCAGAAAATCGAAAAATCTTCGATCGCTCGCAAAATTTCGACCCTGCGCTCTTTCTGCCGCTATCTCTGCACGCGGCAGATTCTGCAACACAATCCAGCCAAACTCGTTCGTTCGCCTAAAGTCACCGAGAAAATTCCAAACTATCTTTCCGTTGAGGACTGCGTCACACTTATTGAAACTCCCGATCTCACCCAACCCAGGGGACGACGAGACCGCGCTATCCTTGAGCTTCTCTATGCTTGCGGTGTTCGAGTGAGCGAACTCACCGGTCTCAACCTAGGGGATATCGACTTCAAGGCGACGTTGATTCTTATTCGGGGCAAAGGAAAAAAGGAGAGGTTGGTTCCCTTTGGCAAGCATTGTCACATGGCTCTCAAAGCTTATTTGGAGGAGCGCTGTACTTCCCCTCTCCCGCATCCACTCGAACCGCGTTCAGCAGTGTTCGTGAACTCGGGCGGTATGCGTTTGACAACTCGCTCGGTGGGCTACCTTATAGAAAAGTACCTGTGGTCTGCTCGCCTGAACCAAAAGATCAGTCCTCATGGACTGCGACACTCGTTCGCCACTCATCTCCTCAACTCTGGAGCCGACTTAAGGTCCATCCAGGAACTCCTGGGACACAAGAACCTGTCCACGACTCAACGCTATACCCACCTCAGCATCGGCCATTTGATGGAGCAATATGACAAGGCACATCCCAAAGCCTGAACCTGCAAACCGATCGCTTTGGCTGACGCGCCGCATCCGGTCAAAGGCCCTGGACCTGGGGTTCAGCAAGGTCGGCTTCAGCCGGGCAGAACGGCTAGGTTCCCGGAGTGGGTTGGAGAAGTGGCTGGAGGCGGGCCGCCAGGGAGAGATGCACTGGATGAGCAAGAATGCCGACAAGCGCCAGAATCCGTCCCTGATTTTGGCTGAGGGCCCCGGACCATCCTTTCAGTGGCCATCAACTACTACGTGCCGCTCGACCACTCCGAGGACCCACACCACGGCAAAATCTCGCGCTATGCCTGGAACCTGGATTACCACCGCGTGTTGAAGTCCCGCCTCAAGAAACTGGCGAATTGGATTGCCGACACCCTACCGGACGCAAACGGTCTATTCTATTCGGACACCGGACCTGTGATGGACAAGGTCTGGGCTCACAGAGCCGGCCTGGGGTGGATCGGCAAGCACTCCAACCTTGTCAGCCGAGACCAAGGATCCTGGCTATTTTTAGGAGAAATCCTGCTGGATATCGATCTAGCTGAAGACCAGGAGATCGGAAACTACTGCGGCACCTGCCAACGGTGCCTTGACGCTTGCCCAACCCAGGCCATTGTGGCTCCTTATGTCGTCGACTCCCGGTTGTGCATTTCTTACTTGACCATTGAGCTCCGAGGACCCATCCCTCGAGAATTGCGGACGCTCATCGGCACGCGGATCTTTGGCTGTGACGATTGCCAAGACGTTTGCCCCTGGAATCGCTTTGCCCAGCCCAGTTTGGAGAATGCCTTCTATCCGACACCGGGAAACCATTCGCCAGTCCTGATGAAGCTGATGCAGATCAGCCAACAGGAATTCTCAGAGCGTTTTCGACTCAGTCCCATCCGGCGCTGCGGCTATGCCGGGTTTCTGCGCAACGTGGCGGTCGCGCTGGGCAATAGCGGCGATCCCGAGGTGGTCCCCTCTTTGAAGATAGCGCTCCACCACCCAGAGAGTCTCGTCAGGGGTCATGGGGCCTGGGGTCTGGGTCAAATCGGCGGGGAAAAGGCCAGATCGGAGCTGCTGCAAGCGTCTCGGTCAGAATCTGATCCAAGCGTCAAGAGCGAAATCCGGCAGGCCCTGGATTGTTTTGATTCCAGACCGTCCCAGGGATAGATGCATTCCCACGTCCTGGTTGAGAGCACCGGATTAGGTTGGCCTTTCATTGTGTTTTTCCTGTCTCTCGACCGATAGCGCCGTAACAAGTCAAATTCGCCGCGGGTCACGCTCCCAAGAGTCCTCCGGCCGCGGCCTGCCTGGAGATTAACCATGTATTCTTCCAAGAAATCCCTCCGAATCCTGGTAGCTCCGAACGCCTTTAAGGAAAGTCTTACAGCCATGGAAGCAGCAGAAGCCATCTCCCGGGGACTTCTCAAAGTTTTTCCCCGGGCCAGAATCACCCAATTGCCGATCGCTGACGGCGGGGACGGAACCCTGGAGGCCGTTGTCGAGGGTACGGATGGGAGAATCCTGCGGGCTCGCGTCGTTGACCCTCTTGGTAAGAAAATCTCCGCCGAGTATGGCCTGACGGGAGACGGGAAGACCGCCGTCATCGAAATGTCAAGAGCTTCCGGCCTGGCCCTGGTCCCTCCCCCACAGCGCAATCCTATGCTAACGACAAGCTACGGCACCGGGCAATTGATCCATGCCGCTCTCAGACGTGGAGTGAAAGACATTATCCTGGGTATCGGAGGCAGCGCCACCGTGGACGGTGGCATTGGAGCCTTGCAGGCGCTCGGTTTCCTCTTTCTTGATCGTCGCGGCAACCCGGTCGGTTGGGGGGGAAATGGTCTAAAGTCTGTCGCGCGAATCGACCGGCAAAAGATCAATCCTCTGCTCAAGCAAACACGCATCCTGGTCGCCTGTGACGTTGACAATCCCCTGGTCGGCCCCCGAGGAGCGGCTGCTGTGTTCGGTCCTCAAAAGGGCGCCACAGCTGCGATGGTTCGACAACTGGATCAGTCTCTTGGAAAACTGGGCAGGATTATTCATCAAACAACGGGTCAAGACGTCTCGCTATATCCCGGCACCGGAGCGGCGGGGGGCATCGCCGGAGGATTTATGGGCTTGCTGGGCGCTGAGTTACGGCCCGGCAGTGATCTGGTCTTCGATCTTCTGAAGGTCAGACGGCACGTTCCGCAAGCGGATCTTATTCTTACCGGAGAGGGCCAGATTGACTTCCAGACACCGTTCGGCAAGGGTCCAGGAATGCTGGCCAAGATCGCAAAAGATTATCAGGTGCCAGTGATTGGCATTGCCGGCAGCCTAGCCGACGACGTCGGTGGATTGTTCGACCAGGGATTCACTGCGCTGTTCAGCATCGTCTCCTCGCCCATGCCGACCGAGGTTGCCATCCGGCAGGCAGCCCCACTTCTGGAGGCACAATCGGAACAGGTGGCCCGGCTTCTGCGATGCGCCTCGGTCCGTCTCGAGGGAAACGAACAGCAACCGTCCTTCAGCGGGGAAAAGGAGCCATCAGCCAACCGAGGCCAAGGGCTACAGCCAGGAAGATGACAAAAACAAAAACAGCATAGCGCAATCGTTCGCGGGTGGTCTCTTTGGTCGTGAGGGCAAAGACGATCGACACACAGGAGGCAAAAATGATCAAAGCCGTGAAGTGAGCAATCACCATATTAGCTCTTGCGGCCCACCGCTATGTCGTAGGTGTTAAGGGCGGCGAGAAAATTCAAGAGACCGGCCACCGCCAAATAGGTCGTCCCATAGTCAAATGACTGATTCTCCAAGTTACCCACACCGTATCCCCAATGTTTGGCCAGGAAGTAAGGAATTCCGTTACTGAGATCAGCAAAGAAAAACACGTACTCGATAAACTGCTCGGCGCCCAGCGTGTACAGCTTCCCTTCCAGGGTCAAACCGAAACCAAACAACAAAAGGATGGGAAAGGCAAACAGGATGGACCGAACCCACTTCCCCAAGATCAAGTGTCCCAACCCCGGAAACAAGAGTGCGCCGAGGCTGATCAGGAATGCGTTTAATGACCTGGAACTCATGATTCAGTCGTCGCTAATCCTCGCGGCCAAGCCCCCCCTCGCCAAGCCTGCGAACGGCATGGATGAAGCTCCTGCAAGTCAAGGCAGGTGGGCCAGGAACCGTTCCTTCCGGTAGTTCGAAATCCAAAGACGCTTTCTCCGGGAAGTAGCGCCCGATCTTATCCAGATACGGGATTTCGGCACTTCCAACCATTTCGGCAGAAATTCAATCAAGGCTTGGTTGGCTTTCCCATCGGTCGGTGGCGCGGCAATCCGAATTTAGAGCAACTCGCCCTCTACCCCAACCACGGCACTCCTCCGGGCACCCGGTACGACCTTAACGAAAAAGCCAAGGTCGCGGGGATGAGAAAAAAGTTTAAGATCCGAAGAGAACATCCTCCCATTCCAACCCGCAGCGATCAGATTTCCTCAGGCCGCCGGACGTCTCCCAAAAATGGCCGTGCCCACCCGAACCAGGGTGGAACCTTCCTCGATAGCGACGGGGAAATCGTGGCTCATTCCCATGGATAGAGTCTTCATGGTGATCGCCGGCAGATGAATACTTGCCAGCCGATCGGACAACGTTCTCAGCCGGCGAAAATAGGGTCGCACGGCTTCTTCATCCTCTAAATAGGGCGGAATGGCCATCAGACCCTCAACCGAGACGTGATCCAGGTCAACCAACTGTCTGGCCAGTTCCTCCAATTGTTCTTCCATAACCCCCGCTTTTTGCGACTCTTTCCCGACGTTCACTTGAACCAGCACTGGAACCACCTGTTGGGCTCGAGCCGCCAAGCGGTCGATCCGCATCGCTAAATCGAGGGTGTCGACGGTCTGTATCCAATCGAAGGTGGCAATGGCCCGGTTGACCTTGTTCTTCTGAAGCGGGCCAATCAAATGATACTCGAAGTCAAATCCCGCCAGGTAGGGCTTCTTCGACTGGGCCTCCTGAACCCGATTCTCGCCCAAGCAGCGAACTCCAGCCGCGAGTGCCTGACGAATCCGGTCGGCATCCACCATCTTTGAAACTGCCATCAGTCGGACGGCCTCGGGCTTGCGTCCCGACTTCACCGCGGCCTTTCCAATCGCCTCCATCACCCGCTGGACGTTTCCAGCGATGACATCCATAGGTCTGAAGCTCCCGCCCAACGCGATCGGAGACCGATGCGGTTCAGGCCTCGACTTCCCGGTTTGTCCGACCGAACCCTGTGGCCAATGATTCCTGAAAGACCCTGCAACGAGCCTCAACAATGGATTCAGCAGCCTCAAAAAAGGGCATCTTACCTCAACTGACATCCAATTTCCAAACGAAGGGCCGCGCCGGTGCTCCTTGTTGGACCCTCTGTCTTTGTGCTATTTTGCAGAGGCTCCCGGCCTCAGGGGCCGGACCCGAACCCTATCTTCCCATGCCTCCATTCATTACCTTCGAGGGACTTGACGGCTCCGGCAAGACCACCCAGGTGCGCCTGTTGGCCGATTACCTGGTCCGTCGCGGTATCCGGGTTGTAGTCCTCCGAGAGCCCGGCGCAACTCCCGTAGGTGAATCGATTCGAGCCCTCCTGCTCGACTCCCGAAGCCAGGGACTGCTTCCCTTGAGCGAGTTGCTGCTCTACTACGCGGCCCGCAATCAGAACCTTTGTCAGCAGATCATTCCGGCGCTAGCCGAGGGAAAATGGGTTGTGTGCGATCGATTTGCGGATGCCAGCGCCGCTTATCAGGGATATGGACGGGGTTTGGATCTCTCGCTGGTGAAATCTCTCAATCGGATGGTCAATCGCGGCAAGAAGCCGGACCTCACGGTGTTGATTGACATTGAACCTTCCATAGCCGTGGCCCGGGCCAGAGACAGGAATAGTCGACTGGGTGTCGACGAAGGCCGCTTCGAGGCTGAATCTCTGGAGTTTTTTCATCGCATTCGGAAAGGCTATTTACAGATTGCGGCTCAGGAACCCTGCCGCGTCCATGTCTTGGATGGAAGTCAAGCCGTCGAAGCCCTGCACAAAGAGATCGTGAATCTGATCTTGCCCTTTCTTCCAACGGTCGATACTCATGGGACTGAGTGATTTTCTGGGAAATACCCGGGTCTTGGAGGCGATGAGGCGAAAGCTGTCCGAAGATCGCCTTCCTTCCTCGCTGCTGTTCGCCGGAATTGCGGGTATTGGCAAGGGGACCTTGGCCCACTTCGTGGCCAAAGCAGTCAATTGTCAAAAACTCCCGGACGACTTCTGTGACGACTGCGGGAGTTGTCGCAAGATCGAGCAGCGGGTTCACCCGGATGTTCGAAACTATTCACCCGACGGGGCCTTCATCAAGATCAGCCAGATGCGAGAACTCACTCGGGAGGTTTTTTTCAAACCCTTTGAAGGCCGCCGCCGCGTCTTTGTTATCGACCAGGCGCACCGTCTTCGTCTGGAGGCCGCCAACGCTATTCTCAAGACTTTGGAGGAACCGCCGGAGACTTCCCTGTTGATCCTGGTAACCGACTCTGCCAGCGATCTTCCAGGCACCCTTCGTTCCCGCTGTCAGCTCATCCAATTCAATCCATTTTCTCCGGAAGAGCTGGAAAGCATCCTCCGGCAACGATCTATCTATCCAGCCCAGGATCTCCCTCTGGTGGGACGGGTTTCGGGAGGCAGCCTCGGCAGAGCCTTGAACCTGGATCTACAGCAGTACCGCCAAGCCCGGCAGGAACTCCTGGCTGCGGTCCAGGCTTGTGCAGGCTCCCTCGCTTATCACCAGGCTCTGCAAATCACCGAACCTCTCACCTCCGCAAGGCACAAAGGGCAATTCGAGTTCAAGATCGGTGTCCTTTATGATCTACTGCGCGACCTGTTCCTGCTCCAACTCGATGAGTCCTCAGAAGGCCTCACCAACATGGATCTGCAACCGGAGCTAGCCGAAATAAGCTCTTCTTTGACTCTGGGGCAGATTGTCAATGCGGTCCAGTCGCTGGATCACTTGATGAAGGGCCTGGGGCGCAATCTCAACAAGACGCTGGCGCTGGACCGGTTTCTTTTCAGCCTGAGTGGTGTGAGTCCCCAAATCACTTCGTAAGTCCCTGGACCGCCCCACGAGGCAACAAACGGCTACTTCCCTTCGCGGGGCATACTCGGGCTCCATTGGTCCAGCTTATGAGCTTATGAGAGAATCAAGGGATGACAGGAGGGGAAAGTTACCCGGATAAAGCTCGTTCAGACTCGGGACAGTCACCCCGCCATTACTGAGACCCGAGGGAGAGCCGGAGCAGATACCTTCTCCTTCTGCAAGCTGCACACCAGGATTATCGGGATCAGGCCCAACATTCATAAGAATTACACTCTGGAATCCTCTGTACAAACACCGCATTGAAGTGAGGGGTTTCGGGATGAAATCCAGTGATGCTGAGAAGGCCTACCGGACAGCGCAAATGCCAGAGGGAACTAAAGGCGTTTTGAATGCTCGCTCCCTCCAAAATGCCCATCGCGGTCTCGGACGGAAACTGCGGCCCGGAATGTCGGTACTCGACATCGGCTGTGGAACCGGAACGATTACGCAGGGGATCGCAGAAACTGTTGGCTCTGAAGGCCGAGTCGTTGGGGTCGATATAAACACAGAATTCATTGAAGAGGCGCGCTCCAGATGTAGCAGTCTGCCTGGCCTGTCCTTTGAAGCATGCGATGCTTATAGCCTTCCCTTTGAAAACGAATTCGATATCGTCACTTGCGCTCGGGTCCTACAGTGGCTGGCTCAACCCTTAGAGGCAATCCGAAGGATGGTTACAGCAGCGAATCGTGGCGGCCGGATTCTTGCGCTTGAGTACAACCACGAAAAGATCGAATGGCAGCCCAGGCCGCCGTCAAGTATGCAAAAGTTCTATGCTGCATTTCTCAAGTGGCGAGCCGATGCCGGAATCAGCAATACAATTGCCGATGATCTCTCATCCCTGTTCTCGCAGGCCGGACTTGAGAACGTCACGGCGACATCTGAGCATGAAGTTGTGCGCAGGGTTGATCCAGACTTTGTTCCTCGAGCCAGCATTTGGGCAGAGGTTGCCAGTTCACGAGGCCATCAAATGGTTCGTGACAGCGCCATCTCCGCAAAAGACCGGGCCCTGGCCGAGGCAGAATACAGAGAATGGGTTCAACACAAGGCACAATCTCAATGCATGTACCTGCTTTCTGTTGAAGGGCTTCGACCGTGATCGACTTGGATGTCCAGCATATGGGAGTCAACAAAAAAGGAGAAAAATATTACCAGTGGGATGCGCAGGAATATGAGAGGTCGTCTGCCGCTCAGCAGAAGTGGGCCCACGAAATGATTCCCAAGCTGAGACTGAAAGGCGATGAGGTCCTGCTTGATATCGGCTGTGGGGACGGTAAAGTCACGGCTGCGATTGCAGCCCGTTTACCTGGAGGCCGCGTCGTTGGAGTAGATAACTCCGACGACATGATTTCCCTTGCGAGAAAGAGATATCATGAGGCATCTAATCCGAACCTTCGCTTTCAAAAAGAAGACGCGACGAAGTTGCCGTTCCACGAAGAGTTTGATGTTGTCTTCTCAAATGCGGCCCTCCATTGGATTCGGGATCACTTGCCTGTTCTCAATGGGGTCTCCCGAAGCTTGAGGCCTGGCGGACGCATCATGCTACAGATGGGTGGGCAGGGAAATGCCAGCGATGTTGTGGCCTTGTTCCACGCGCACACTAATCAAAGGAAATGGCGGCTATACTTTTCCAACTTCGAGCCTCCCTATGCATTCTATTCTTCTGTCGAATACCGACAATGGATTAGAGACGTTGGATTGCAACCACAGCGAATTGAGTTAGTTCCGAAAGACATGACCCATGAGGGTCGAGCAGGCTTCGAAGGGTGGATCAAAACCACATGGATTCCTTACATCGAAACCGTGCCTCCGGATCTGAGAACCGCTTTTATGACTGAGTTCGCCGACCAGTATCTCGAACGATTTCCCCCTGATAGAGCTGATAAAGTTCACGTTCAGATGGTGAGACTTGAAGTTGAGGCTGTCAAAGCCATACCATAGGCAGAAACCCTATTGCCTGGATCTCTCGGCCTCACTCCTCCTCTGCAAAGTCCAGGCCCGTGTTATCAAGATCAAACCGAAGGCGTCCGTTGATAAGGGTGGCGTGTGAACTCACTAGAACCTATCTCAAAATTGGAATTTTGGATGGTGAGCCTATCGAGCTATAGGCGTAACTATTTGATTTTTCAGCGTTTTCGATATTCTCCTCACGAGCTGAATGCTGCGGAATATGATTTTGAGATAGGTTCTACTCACGCCGTGATCGATACTCTTAAACTCGATCGGGAAGCGCGTACAGATTGCGTATAGGTTATTGAAGGAGGAAGTTGAGGAAACAGAATATGTTCCTCGGATCGATAGGCTTCGTATCCGGCTGATCGGGTTTTGATGCGTTGGGTCATTCCCGAGTGCTTTTACCTCACTAGACCATTCCTTAATAATGAGTAAAAGGATTCCCTTTACCGCTGGATCTTCGATTTCTTGGTGTAGCGTCCGCCCTTCGATATCTCGTGCGCGAAGCACAATTCTGTAACGTGGCCTCATCGTTCTCCGGCAGCGTGGGGAAGGAAGTTTAAAACTTGCCGCCGAACCGGACTTGTGCTAAGATAAAGCTAATTCTGAAGCTCATAGGCCATCTGAAGAGATCCTGCAGGCCAACGCCTGTTGCCCGGACGTTGGTCAATGAATGAGCTTCTTATCGCCCGTCCTGCAGCTACCGTTGATTTCCGAGTTCCCATCGGGCCCCGGAAAACGTGAAATCTCTTAACAAGCAGCAGTCGTTCGGTGGAGGCCTTGGCATCACGACGGGGTAGGCTGCGCCGCCAAGATTCTGCACACAACCCAACCGAAACAAAGAGGAGGAATTTCCATGAACCGTCGGCTCATCCGTCCTTCGTTGTCAGACATCAAAGACAAGATGACCGTGCGATCCCAGAAGAAGAAACCCGCTCCTCCGGAACAAACCAACGCTGAGAGCTTTTACTACCTGAAACAGATGCAGAACAGGACGCCCATGGTGCTGGTATTCCACGATGGAGAACGGTTGCGCGGAGTCATTGAGTGGTACGACCGAAATTGCATTAAGTTCAACCGTGACCCCGAGTCCAACCTTCTGGTCTTTAAACATGGCATTCGCTACATGTATAAAGAGGATGAGGATAAATTCAGCGATAACTGAGATTGTGACAGATCGCTCGATCCTTTCCGCGGGTTCGCGGTTCCCTACTGGAGGGATCCACCATCATGGGGTTTTCATCCGACCTTAATACCTTTCCCTCAGTGTGCAGACCCATGTCTCGACTGAGGAATGGCTGTCAGCGGTTCAACGAATGGCTAAACAAATGGATGCGCTCCAACCCTTTTTTGACCAGAATAACCAGAAGAGAATCTATCAACTCCCACACTTGGATTGTGAAAGGAAGGCCCCGCATGAAGAAACTTGGCTTGTCAATCATGTTGCTCTGCATCCTCGCAGGACTCACCGCGTCTCACCCACATATCCAGAAGACGGTTGCGGCTTCCGCCCAGGGACTACAGCTCAAGCTGACCTACTTCACTCTGCCCTACAACTCCGAGCACTTGACCGATATCAAGGAGGGTTTTGTCTTTCATTGCGGACGAGCTACCTTGGAGATCAGCGGGGAGATTGAAAGTGAAGGAGTGAAGTTGTTGGCTGGACAATACCTGGTCCGGGCCAAAGCCAGCTCCGCTGACGAGTGGACCTTGCTGCTGATTCCAGAAACCCCGGCAGGCTCTAGAATCCCGCATGACTTCAGCCAGGCAATTTCGTTGAAAAGCCGATCTTTGACGGGGCAAAGCGAGGCCCATCACCTGAATTTGGATTTGACGAGTGGGCATGGCAGCACGGATGGAAATTTGATTCTGTCGGTGGCTTTCGGATCCAGAACAGTCGAGGGAGTCCTCTCTCCCCACCCCGGAAGCCTAGGGAGCCCCAGTGGGTCTACCGACTCTAAAGCAGCGTCTTGAGCGCCCACAACCACTGCTGGTCCCAGCCTGTTTTGACATGATCTCCGCCAAAGTCGTGGAGCGCTGTGGCTTCGAAGCCGTTTACCTCTCGGGTTTTGGTCATTCAGCTTCTCACCTGGGTCTCCCCGACGCGGGTCTGATCTCCTTTTCCGAGATGCTGGAGCGATTACACCACTTGGTCCGCAGTGTCGGGATTCCCGTTTTGGCTGATGCCGACACAGGGTTCGGCGGGGTGGTCAATGTGCGCCGAACTGTGGAGGAATACGAAGCGGCCGGCGCCCAAGCCATCCAGCTAGAGGATCAGTTGATCCCCAAGAAGTGCGGGCACACTGCTGGCAAGCAGTTGATCGAAGCCCGGGAAATGGTTCATAAACTCGAAGCTGCGGCCGCCGCAAGACGCAGCGATCAGTTTCTCATCATTGCCCGAACCGATGCCATTGCCGTTACCGGAATCGATGATGCCGTTCGCAGAGGGCAACTTTACCAGGAGGCGGGGGCAGACATTATTTTCATCGAGGCCCCGACCACCGTTGATCAAATCAAACGGATCGCCTCCTCCTTCCACAAACCTCTCATGATCAACTTGATCGAAAGGGGGAAGACTCCCCTTCTTTCGCTTAATCAACTCCAGAGTCTCGGATACAAGGTGATCGCCTACGCTTTGATCACCCTGATGGCGGCGGTCCGAGCCATGGAGCGAACCTTGTTGAAGCTGAGAGACCAGGTTCCACCCGAGGAATATCTCGACGACATTGCTTCTTTCCAAGAGCTCGATCAGCTACTGGGCTTCCCCGAGTGGCGCCAATGGGAGAACCGTTTCCGTGAGAACAGCGGGTGAGTTGCCCCAGGTCTGAACTCACTGGTTTAGATGGGTTGTTATGCTGGAAACCCTCTCTAATAGCAACCAGTTTGGCTCGGGTCTGCAAAATTCTCATGCCGCGCCGATGCATACTCACCGCGCCACCAAACACCCAGGAAATCATTGAGTCCCGAAGACCCAAGACTGTTTTGATTTACCGATTCGCCACGCCGAGCCTTCAACATCATCAAAGAAGACTTGGAAAAGTTCTACCTTCACCCGATAATCGGAAGCTGGTCAAAGAGACTCCCCTGCCGCCAAGCCCTCTTGTGACGGCCGAGGTGGCCAAAATGGAGAGGTGGAAGGGGAGATGAGAAGGCACCGCAGGGAGACAGTATCCGGGATTCGGCACTGCACCCTATCTCATTTTGCCGAAGAACGCGGCTTTCCTCATGACCAGGCCTGCGCCTACATCGTTCAGGACCATCCAGGAATACTGTGAGGAAAGATCAGCGCCCTAAAGGACGTTGTCGCCACCGGCTCGGTGAGCCAACGAGTGCTGCGGAGAGGCATCCAAGGCCGAACGAAAAGCCCGAATATGAGCCGGGGTCGTGCCGCAACAACCCCCAATAAAATAGGCTCCTTCCTCGAGGAGAGAGGGCAGATGACGGGCCATTTCTTCGGGCGTTTGAGTGTAGTAGCTTCTGAGCTGGTCATCCAGCCGAGGCATGCCCGCGTTGGGGTAGGCCATCATCCGTTTGGGCTCGGTCTGTCTTGCGGCCATCGCTTCTTGCAGCTCCCGGATGCCGTTAATGGCATAGGGCATCCCCGTGTGCTCCTCCCTTCTGGGCTCGGCGCCGCAGTTGAGGCCGAGCAAGTCCACATGGTCCAACAAGTTGTCTCCACCCGAAAACTCGCCTCCTGAAAGCGCCTCCAGCAAATCGTTGGCTGAGTGCCCCCAGTCTGTTTTGTAAGTGACCTTGCCGCTATCTCGATCCTGGGTGTACTTGTAGGTGAGGTTGATGGCGATCGGAAGCCCGTACTGCCGAGCCACGTCTGCAGCTATGGCTGCCTCCTTGGCGGAAAACATGGTTTCAATGCAAAAGAAATCGACGCCACCCTCCGCCAGAGCATCAGCCAATCTCTGGTGCGCCTCCCTCACCCGATGATTGGCGATTCCAAAGGTGGTGTCACCGCTGTCAGCTTCAATGGCTCCGGGCGACGGTCCCAGCGAGCCCGCAATATAAGTCTCCTTCTCGCTTCTCTCAACCGCTGCCCTGGCATGTTTGACAGCAGCCCTGGCCAGGCGATCACAGCCGGCGACATCCCTGCCAGCCATCTTGAGGTGAAGGGTTGAACCCACAAAGGTGTTGGTTCCGATCGCATCGGCTCCCGCCTCAATATACGCACAGTGGATGCTTAAGACATCCTCCGGGTTCAACTCATTGGCTACGCTGCTGTTGGGTAACTCAATCCCTCTGGCAAACAGTTCCGAGCCGAACCCGCCGTCGTAGATGAGAGGTGTTGGCTGTTTGAGTCTTTCCGTTAGGGAAATCATGGGAACCGTTCAATGGCTTAAAAAGTCATTTACTATCCATCCATTATAAAGCCTTGGCCCTGCCCATCCACCTTTTTCGTGCACCCATTGGCTCACACAAATTCCTGATCATCCCCAAAAGAGAATCGCTCAAGATCCAGTCGGCCAAGCTTCCGGAAAAGCCCCCAAGTTATCGAAATCAATAGCCGTAGAGGCCGTCCAGCCGAGCTTGGGACGGCAAAGACACATTCAGCGGTTCCTTTTCCCTTGAGCCGATGCGAGAGTATTTGCCAGTCCCAGGAAATCCAGAAACGCCGCCGACTTTTCAGTGACCAAGGACTGCAAGCAACGTTGTGGCGCTTTTGCAGTTGCCACCACAGGTCCTCTTTTAAAGACCCATCAGATCTCGGACATACTTGGGGGCAGGCGACCCAAAAGAGAGCAGCTTATCGTGAAAAGTCTTGAAATCCCTCAAAGGTCCGTTCTTGGCTTCGTAGGTCTGTCGTATCGCATTCATTTCACGGTTGCCGACATAGTAAGTCGAGAGCTGAGTCGAGGTCAGGCATGCCCTGCGCCACTTGCCTTCCGCTTCCCCTTCTTCCTGAAAACCCTCATTCATCATCAGGTCCATCGCCTCTTCTCGGCTCATGGACGAGGTATGGATTTTTTGATCGATAATGGCGTTGATAATGAGCCGCAGATGCATTTTCAATTGCTGCATCTTGAGGGCTGGACCGCCAAAGCCCTTTTCCACCATGAGCTGTTCGGCATATGTCGCCCAGCCTTCCACGAAGGGTCCACTGGTAAAGATCGCTCTCACGTTGGTGGGTGCCCGGAACCGGTTCGAATGAGCCAGTTGGAGATAGTGACCCGGAGTCGTTTCATGAATCGTCAAGTTTTGCAGCATATAGTCGTTGTACTCTCGAAAGAAGGACCTCACACGATCGGCGGGCCAGCCCGCAGGGGTGGTAGAGATGGCATAAAAGGTCTCACTCTGCATCTCCAAAGGTCCCGGGGAGTCACAATAGGCCACCGCCACTCCCCGCTGAAACTCCGGCATCACGATGATCTTGATCGGCTCGCGAGGCACGGTCACCAGTTCCTTCTCCCGGGCAAACTGAGTCACCTCGTGAAGGTGTTGCCGGGCTTTCTCCACAATCGTTTCATTGTCGGGATGCGAATCCGCCAGCTTGTCGAGCACTTCCTTAACGATGGATTTTGGATCATCCGACAGGTGCCGGCGATGAGGGAAGAGGCTGCGATAGAGTCCGCTGGCAGTGGCAAATATTTCCTTCTGCGTGCGGGTCAAATCACGCATCGCGGCCTCACGGATTTCCTCCAAGGACAGGTCGGATTCCAAGGTGTGGCGTAGCTTGGCTCGGAACAGACGCTTCCCGAGTCTGAAGTTACCCCCGGATCTCGGGAGCAATTCTTTTTCCAGCCATTGACCGTAATCTTTCAAGACCTCAATGGCTCGGCGTTGAACCGGGACGAACGATTTCCTGAGGGCTGGCACTTGGTCCAGATAGGGCCACAATCCTTCATCGATGAGGCGCAGGGTTCCCTGATTCTGTTGAAGAGCGGTCTCAGTGTGAATCTTGGGTGGATTCTGCAGATTGGCCTTGGCTGCTGAGACCACTTCGGGAACCGATTTTAGCCTCGATTGAAGATTGACCATTCTTTCCGGCAAGGGAGAAAACTCACGCGCCACCAAGGAATAGACAGCACCGCCCACGTTATAAACCATGGGATTCCACTGATGTTCCTTCAAGTCATCAAGCTGAAAAATCATAGATCGAATGTTTGCTCGCAGGATCCGATAGTCTACTTGGTTAACGGCATTGAGTTGAGTCAGATCCAGTTCTTCTAACTGCCGAAGAGAGGTTCGCTGGAAAGTAAGATCCCGATTCACTCCGGCCATTGAATAATCGTTGAGACGGTGGTCAAAGCGGTGATCGCCCAGCCGGGTGGCCAACTCGGGCTTCATCGCCAACAGTTCCTCAACATAACGCTCGGCAAAGGATTCGAATCTCGCATCCTGGCTCGGCTTCCACTCACACCCAGCCCCAAGCAGCAAAGCCAAAGTCATCAATCTCTTCATGGGTTCCTCACGAAAGCCAACCAACCATCCCATGCCCGCCGCCGAGATCTGGCGCCCGCTTTTTACCGGACTCGCCTGTCGTCATCCCCATTCCCAAAACTGCCCTTGGATGGTAGCATAGGGTTCCTGAACGCGCCTAACCCCCGTTGCTGACTCGTATACAAAGACATCCTTTCCAGGGGGGGACCACCAACGACTGACCCAGTTCAACCGCCCAGAGCCAGGATGCCCTCTGGCGTGAAAGAGTCAATGGCCTTGAAAATGTCATCGGTCGCTGATCGAGTTCACCCCTGCGGGCGCTAGAGAAATAGGCGTTCAGCAAACCACCAAAACAAGGAGGATCCATGGCCAGCAAGGGCGTAAAGATCTTTGGCGTCATTCTTGTCGTTTTGTTGATCCTGTTTGGGATCATGGTCTTCGCACTGTTTAAGATGACACGTCCGGCTGAAATCAAAGTTCGGAATGAGTCCGTCTTGGAGATCAGCGTCGGTGGCGAACTCATGGATCTGCCCACTTCTTCTCCCCTGGCGCAACTCGCTGGACGAGGCAAAATCTCTCTGTTCGAGATGAGCCGGGTGTTTCAGGCGGCGGCAGAAGATGAACGTATTTCAGCCGTTTATTTCAAGATCTATCCTCTGCAAATGAGCTGGGCTGGGGTAGAAGAGCTACGATCCTTAATGCATCAATTCCGGAAATCCGGCAAAAAAATCTACGTCTATTTGTCCTTGGACTTGGTCAATGACATTGAACTGTACCTCGCCTCAGCCGCCGACGAGATTCATTTGAATCAAGATTCGGCATTGCTGGCCAATGGCTTGATAGCCGAGACTACTTTCTTCAAGAAGATGATGAACAAGCTCAAAGTCCGACCCGACGCGCTTCAGTTCAAGGAATTCAAGAGTCCGGAGAAATTCACTCGATCAAAGTTGACCCCGGAAGTCCGTTCCATGTACGAAAGTATCTTGTCGGACATCCAGCAGCGCTATGTGCAAACCATAAGCCAGGAACGTCAAATTGAAGCGCAGCAGTTGGATAAACTGATGCAGAGCGGAATCCTAAGTGCACCCTCTGCCCTGACTGCACGATTCGTCACTCACCTCGGATACGAGGATGAGATTCGAAGTCGATTGAAAGTTGAGTCCCCCGACGGAGAAGCGGAGTACCGCTCAATTGCGGCTTCCGACTATCTGAGGGCTGTCAATCAAGAAGACCGCCGGGATACTCCGCGTAAAGTGGCGCTCCTGGGCGGAATCGGTCAGATCCTGACTGGACGGAGCGACGAAACCTGGGAAAGCTTCATGGGTGGAGACACCATGGTGTCGAGGCTGAGGGAGATTCGGAAGGACAAGAGTGTGCAAGGTTTGCTCTTTCGGGTGAACAGCCCTGGTGGCTCGGCCGTGGGGTCTGACAAAATCTGGCGCGAGATTCAACTCATGGAAGAGGCAGGGAAACCCGTCGTCGTCAGCATGGGAGGAACCGCTGGTTCGGGTGGCTACTACATCGCAATGGGCGCTCGTAAAATCGTTGCCCAACCTTCGACCATCACGGGCTCGATCGGAGTCACTTTCATGAAACTCAACCTGAGCGGCTTTCTTGATCATTGGCTGGGGATCACCGTCGATCAAGTGAAGCTAGCCGAAAACGCAGATATCTTTTCTGCAATGACCTCAATGAGTTCCCAGCAAAGAAGTGAACTACAGGATTGGATGCGCCACATCTACGATACGTTCGTCAAGAAGGCGGCCGCAGGACGCCACCTGACCGTCGAAGAGCTGGAGCAGCAGGCGGGCGGCCGTATCTTCACAGGAAGCCAAGCTATGAATCGCAATTTGGTCGACGCGGTGGGTGGACTCAACACTGCCTTGGACTTACTCAAAGAGGAGTTGAACATTCCTCAAAAAGAGGAAGTGGAGTTGGTGTTGTACCCCAAACCCAAGAGCCTGTGGCAGAGTCTTCTCCAGGGTGACTGGGCTCAACTTTACTCTTCTCCTCAATCCCTCGAATCTTTTCTCAGGCAGCGGCTCTCAGTGATGCACCATCCGGCGCCTTGGCTGATTGCGCCGGAACTGGTGATTCATTAACCGGAACTCAATCCGGGTTGTTGCAAATCCGATAGTGCGGCCCGTTTCAGAATGGGTCCCGGGAGATGAGTGCTCCCGCACGATCGCCGAGACCAGGGACGGGAGGCAGTTGTCGACCGTGCGGGGTTCCGACTTGAGATAGGCGCCCTGGGGTCGAACTCTCCTGTTCAGCTCAAGCAACAGAGTTTGAATCCTGGAACCGAAGCTCCCGTCCTGACAAATCGCTATCCCTCCGCTTGGCCCAGGTGAACTACAGAACTCAAGTCTCGGGGGTCTCTGTTCCAAGGATTTGAACCAAAACCTGGCTGACCCTAAGCTTCTCCACTCGGCGAACCACCAGCTTGAGGTTGTCATGAGTCGACTCCGCCCCTTCCGAGGGTATATCTTGCCAGTGGTTCACCAGATAGCCCCCGAGGGTGGTCGCGTCGTGATCACCGTTGAATTGAGTGCCAAAGGCATCTTCCAAGTCATGCAGTGGAGTGGCCCCCATCCACCAGATATTTGTGATCGCTGAGTTTGACGATTAGAGGAGACTCCTGATCAAACTCATCCTGGATCTCCCCAACCAGTTCCTCCAGAATGTCTTCCAGAGTGACCAGACCTAATGTTCCCCCGAACTCGTCGACGATGATTCCCATGTGACACTTCCGCTGCAAGAAGGTTTTCAACATTGTCTCGAGCGAAGCAAATTCCGGAAAAAACAAGATCTCGTGGCAGATCGATTCCAAGTTGACCGGTTCAGTCTGTGACTGAATTTTCCACAGCAGGTGCTTGACGTGCACCATTCCAACCACATCGTCAAGGGTCTTGCGGCAAACCGGAAAACGAGTATGGTGATAAGCTTTGGCGATTTCGAGATTCTGATCCAAGGACATCTCCAGGAACAAGGCATCGATCTTGTTTCGGGGCAGCATAATGTTTCGAGCCTGCAAGCTCTTCAGACTGAAGGCCCTGAGTAAAATGCGACGGCTCAACGAGTCTTTCGAAACACCCAGCTTCGATTCGGAAAGAAGCAACCGAAGCTCTTCCTCGGAATGCCTCAGTTCCTGCTCGCTGGCTGGCCGAAGACCGACCGCTTTGAGAGTTCGGTTGGCCACTCCATTGAGCAACCAAATGGCCGGATAAAAGCACTTGTAAAAAAAGGTCAAAGGCATGGCCACCCAAAGGGTCGTTCCTTGGGCGCGTTGGATGGCCAGCGACTTGGGGGCCAGCTCTCCGATGACGATGAGAAGAAAGGTAATGAAACTGAACCCGACAGCGAAGGAAAGGGAGTGAACGAGGGTCGGAGAGTGAACTCCCAACCTTGAGAGAAGCGGTCTGAGCAACTCAGCTACAAAGGGTTCCCCCAGCCAGCCCAAACCCAGACTGGCCAAGGTGACTCCCAGCTGGGTGGCCGACAAATAGGCATCCAGGTGGCGGATGACGTTCTCCGCTACTTTGGCGCGACGATTCTTCTTCTTGGCCAGGGTCTCGATCTGAGTTGAACGGACCTTGACGATGGCGAACTCTGCTGCAACAAAGAACCCGTTCAAGAAGACGAGCAGGAAGATGGCCAGGAGCTTGAGAGAAACACCAAAAAAGGTTAGATGTGGAGGGTCCATCGATTCTGGAAGCCAGGGCCGGGGTACCCAGGCAATACTCTCATTCTACACCATCAACTCGGGCGGTTCGAGTCGGAAAGTCCGCCAACGGACAGCAAACCCCGGATTTGGGACTTGGACCCCTCCTGATCTGCGGAGTAAGAAACAACTTGATTCAATTTGCCATCCGGTTCTGCATCACAGCCGCAAAGAAACCATCAGACTGGGCCCTTGGTGGCGACAGGCGAAAGAATTGGTCGGGACCGTAATGGGGCCTCAGCGCGCAATCCTGGGACGTCTTCAAAGAGAACCCAGGGTGGCTCGACAAGAAACGTCCCACGACCTCTTCGTTTTCCTCGGGTTCCAAAGAGCAAGTGGCATAAACCAGCATCCCACCCCGCTTCACCAGCGAGGCAGCATTGGTCAATAAACTGGACTGTAGCCCCGCCAGTCTGGTGAGGTCCCCCGGTTTCAATCGCCAGCGAATCTCGGGATTGCTTTGTAATGTCCCGGTGCCGGAGCAAAGAACATCAACCAAAACTTTGTCGAACCGGGCAGACAATGGAAGGGGCCGGGTCCCGTTGGCCACCACCCAGAACAAACGGGACCACCGCTTTCCATGGCGCTGTTTGGCAATCTGCAATCGACGGAAATTGGAGTCCAGTCCGACGATGCTCACCTGACCCTTACCCAATTGAGCCATGTGCGACGCCTTGCCTCCAGTACCGCTGCAGAGATCCAGGCAAACGTCGGCAGGCTTAATTTCCACGAGACGCGGAATGACCTGGGACCCGGCGTCCTGGACAACCACCTCACCACGTTGGAAGAGTGACGACTGATACAGGTCTCCCTGAACGACTTCCCAGCTTTCCCCTCCCAGGGTGTGCGGGCGGACGAGGGCGCCTTCCCTCTCCAAGACAGCCACCAGCCCAGCCGGCTCCAGGCTGGGTGAGTTGGAGCGGAAATGAACAAGAGGAGGCCGATTGTTGCGCCTGAGAATATCTGTGGTCTCCCTCAGCCCCCAGCGACTGATCCACCGGCGCACCAGCCATTCCGGATGAGAGTAAAGGATGCTGAGCGAGTGGCTTGAATCACCGGACAACCGGCGGCAGGCCCGCTCGAAATCCGTCTTTTGGAGCCTGCGGAGCACTGCATTGATCAAGCCTGCCGCCGACTGCTTCCTCGACTGTTTCACTAGCTCAACAGACTGGTGAACGGCCGCTCGGGGAGGAACTCGGGAAAGAAAAAGAATCTGATAGGCGCCCAATCTGAGTGCCATCCGCGCTTCGATATCCAGTTGCCCAAAGGGCCGCCTGACGAAATGCGCCAGGTACCAGTCCAGAAGACTTTTCTGGCGTAAGACACCGTAGATCAGTTCAGTGGTCAGCCTGTGATCCGCTTGGCGAAACTGACTCACAGGATCGGAATGCAACATGTCAACCGCCACCCCACCCCCCTGCTCAATTTTCATCAGGATGCGGAAGGCGGCGAGTCTCGCCGGTGAGAGAAGCATACTCAGCGACCCAGCAGGATAGAGTGGTCGGCTTGTAAACGAATGCCGTTCAGGAAGTCCGAGGCAGGAATTGGCTTGTGGTTTTCCAGCTGGACCTCCAACAGCTCCAGCCAGCCCCTTCCACAGGACACCACAGCGCGTGTGGACCCCCAGCGCCACAGTAAACCGGCCGGCCTCTGCTGTGCAGGGAGGTTGACTGGTCGAGCTTTCAAAATCCGCAGCAACGACTGGCCTTGGTAGGTAAAGGCGCCCGGCCAGGGATTAAAGGCTCGAACCCGATTGAAGATTTCCTGCGAAGATTGGTTCCAATCGAGTTCCCCATCGGACTTCTTCAGCATTGGGGCATAAGATGCCAACTCCGGGTTCTGTGGCCTGGCCTCGACCCGTCCTTGTTCGAGCAGGTCCAGCGTTCTGACCAACAGGTCCGCTCCAATCATCGCCAGTCGGTCGTGGAGCTGCAAAGCCGTCTCCTCCGGACCTACATCCACTGCTTCCTGCAGGAGGAGGTCGCCGGTGTCCAGGCCTTGGTTGATCTTCATAGTGGTGATACCGGTCCGAGCCTCACCACGGACGATCGCCCAAGGAATCGGTGCCGCACCCCGGTAGCGCGGCAGCAATGACGCATGAAGGTTGACGGCGCCAAAGGGTGGGAGGTTAAAGAGCCAGGAAGGCAGGATCTTCCCGTAGGCCACGACCACCAAGGCATCGGCGCCTGCCGCTTCCACAAGGCCCTTCCATTCAGGCTCCCCCAGCCGCTCAGGCTGGTGAACCGGGAGGCCGCTTTCGAGAGCCAACCGTTTGATCGGAGAAATCCTTACTTTGCGACCTCGACCGGAAGGCCGGTCGGGCTGGGTGAAGACCAGGCTGACAGTGTGCCGGCTTGAGAGTAGTTTCTTAAGTGCGGGTACTGCAAAGCTGGGGGTCCCCACGAAGACCAAGCGCATTACCACTCCCCAGCACGAACCTTCTTGCGTATTTTTCTCTTGATAATGTCGCGCTTGATGGCGCCCAGGTGATCAATAAAGAGAATTCCGTTCAAGTGGTCGATTTCGTGGGCCAGGATGCGTGACAGCAAACCCTCCCCCTCCACGATCTTCTCCTTGCCATCGATCTCCTTGCCGGACACCACAACCCGTTGGGGCCGATGGACTCGCGCAGTGAAATCAGGAATGCTCAGGCAGCCTTCTTCCTCGTACTGGTCGCCCTCTGCATTGATGATTTCGGGATTGGCCAGAACAATCAGCGAACCGGCCTTTTCTCCGACTGTGGGATCAATCACCATCAGACGGGTCAGTACCCCGACTTGCGGGGCGGCCAAGCCGACTCCTGGGGCAGCATACATGGTTTCCATCATATTTTTGCACAACGCCTCCAGGGTCTCATTGAAGGAAGTAACCGGCTCCGATACCTGTTGAAGGACAGAATTGCCGTACTTGACAATGGGAAAAATCATGAGGCAGGGTCCTGAAGGAACAGGTTATCCAAGTCACGATTCTATCGCCGGCCGTTCTTGATCGTCAACTGTCTGTGCGGGTTCAGTACCTATGAGACAGTGGAGAGGAAACTAGGGTTCGGATGGCGCTGCTCAAGATCCTCGGCCGGGGAGTGTCAAGGGGTCCAAAGCTGCGCCAAAGCCAAACCACCCAGGTCCGACCGGATGTTTATAGACTCCAAGTTGCTGAATTGAAGTGACTTGTATACGATGATGGCCGTTATTCGATTCCGATCAAATCTTGACTAAATCTTCGGGAATTGATTACCATTCCTTGATGAATGGCCTCTCCGACAGACAGACGACGCTCCTGCAAAGCTGGGTGCTTGAAGTTCAGATCTTCACGGTGCTCGGTGTCAAATCGATTGTAAGCTTTTTCCGCAGACCGCTCTATTTAAGAGAAATTTTTGAGCAAATGGATATTGTGGGCGTTGGCTCTCTGTCCATCTCTTCTCTCACCGCATTCTTCACAGGGGCAGTGCTGGCTCTGCAAACCTCCAATACGCTATCCTCCTTTGGGGCGGTAGGCTATACCGGGCAGTTGGTGTCGGTCTCCCTGGTGAGGGAACTGGGCCCGGTATTGACGGCGGTGGTGGTTGCCGGCAGGATCGGTTCGGGCATCGCTTCGGAACTGGGGGCGATGCTGATCAGTGAGCAAATCAACGCCATGCGGGCCATGGGTACCGACCCTATTAAGAAGTTGGTCACGCCGCGTGTCGTCGCCTGCACGACCATGGTTCCCGTTCTGACGGTGATTGCCGACTTGGTTGGAATTATGGGTGGATTCTTTGTTGCCTATTTCTTCCTGGGAATCAGTCCATCGCTCTACCTGATTTCCGCCTACGACCGATTGGCCTATTCCGACCTGGTGCAGGGCTTGGCCAAACCTCCCATTTTCGGCTTTCTCATCGCCATCGTCGGTTGCTACTGTGGGCTCGGCACCTATGGGGGGACCGAGGGGGTGAGGAGATCGACCACTCAAGCCGTGGTCAGCGCGATGATTCTGATCTTTATTTCCAATTTTTTCATCACCCGGGTCCTCCTTACGATCCTTTGATGAACACAAAACGAAACAATCGCAATGCTTCCCCCGCCATAGAGCTGAAACACGTCTACAAGTACTACGACGATACGCCGGTGCTGAAGAACATTTCCTTCTCCGTCGGTCAGGGAGAAACCAAGATCATTCTTGGGGGTAGCGGCTCGGGAAAATCCACGATCCTCAAGTTGATTATTGGACTGGAGCAGGCAGACGAGGGGGAAATCTGGGTGGAAGGCAAGAATATCACCCGCTACAGTGAGGGTTCCCTGATGGAGGTCCGAAGACGCATCGGCATGGTGTTTCAAGAAGGAGCTCTCTTCGATTCTCTCTCGGTAGCCGACAACGTCGGCTATCGCCTTTACGAGCAGGGCGAGTTGGATGACGACGAAATCATGGAAGTGGTAAGGAAAACCCTTGGATTCGTCGATCTGGAAGACGCCATCGACAAGATGCCGGCAGAACTCTCGGGCGGCATGAGGCACAGGACAGCCATCGCACGGGCATTGGTGGGGACCCCCAAAATCATGCTCTATGATGAGCCGACCGCCGGATTGGATCCCATCACGGCCAGAACCATCAGCGAGTTGGTCATCAAGCTGAGGGACTTGGAGGGTGTCAGCTCCATCTTCGTCACCCATCGCTTAAACGATGCTTATACCCTGGCCAGAGAACGATTGATGCAGGAAGATGGCCGTTGGGTCGTCCGCCGGGAGCCAACCCACCCCGAGCGGATTAATACCCACTTCCTCATGCTGAAGAATGGGGGAATCATTTTTAAAGGAGTGGTCGAAGCGCTTAGACAGAGCCGCGACGAATACATTCAGAAGTTTCTTTCTTGAAAGGAGGCCCCATGGCTCGAAGGACAATGGCTTGGAAAGAATTGCGCGTCGGAATTTTGGCTACATTGAGTTTTGTTATCTTGGCAGCCGCCTTGGTCCTGATCAGCGGGGGACGAGGTATTTTCACCCCGAAGTACACCATCAGGACTCATCTTCCCAATGCCTCCGGCCTCCGCAAGGGTTCCCTGGTATGGCTGGCGGGAGTTGAAGTGGGCAGCGTCGACCAGGTCAGGATCTCTCGTTCAGACCATCCCGATCGAGCCGTCGAAGTCGTCATGAAGATCGAGCAGACCTACCAGGACTCGATTCGCCGGGACTCGCAGGCCGCGCTGGGCTCCATCGGTCTTTTGGGAGACAAGTACATTGAGATCTCTCGCGGCTCACAATCCTCGCCTGCTCTTTCAGAAAACGGTGAGATTGACGGCTCTGCTCCGCCCGACATCAAGAGAGTCATCCAAGGCACCAACGACTTGATGGCCAACGTTGGTGACCTGGTCGACAAAGTCAAGGAAATCACCGGGAAGGTCAATGTTCGGGAAGGCACTCTGGGAAAACTGATCAATGATCCCACCATTTTCAACAATCTCACCGGAGCCTCAAAGGAGTTGCAGGACCTGGTTACCCAGATCAAGACCGGTGAGGGAACCCTGACTCGGCTCATGTTACAACCCGACATCTACGAGGACGTGAAGAAAATGTTACTTCAGGTCGAGAGCATTGTCTCCAAGGTTAACGAGGGAGAGGGAACGCTGGGTAAATTTGTCAATGATCCCTCTCTCTATGATCGGACCGAAAGCATGATGGCCAGGGTCGAAACCGTGGTCCAGCGTATTGAAAATGGGGAAGGATTCCTCGGCCGGCTTTCGAAGGATGATTCGCTTTACGTCGAATTCAGGGAAAGCCTGCAGAAGTTCGCCGATGTAGCCAACAAAATGAACCGGGGGGACGGAACCATCACCAAGCTCCTGAAAGATCCATCTCTCTATGCCAACCTCGATCAAGCTTCGGCCGAACTTGTGAAGTTTATGCACGACTTCAGACAAAACCCCAAGAAGTACCTTCGCCTCAAGCTCATCAGCCTGTTTTGAGGCGAGGGCCACCGGCTCTCGCTCAGCCTGCCAATCCCCTTTTCGTTGCGGGTAACCCATGACACCCGGGTAACCCGCGACCTTGCCAGGGATGGTAGAAGACCATAGGGAGGGAAGTTTTGACTTTTCTGTTGAGTAGATCTATGATTTGCGACTCTTCACGGCTAGAGAGCAATCCTCATGACAATTGATATTAAGAGAAAACTGGAAGAAGAAATTCGCCAAATCCAGCACGAACTGACCAAGGAGCTACCTCAGGAACTGAAGAAAGCCATCGCCCTGGGTGACTTGAGCGAAAATGCCGAATACCAATCTGCCAAGCAACGGCAAGAGATCCTCACTGCCAAGTTAGCCCAACTCCGCAAGAGACTCTCCAACGTCGCCATGATCAACGTCGACAAGATACCCAAGGATCGGATTTCTTATGGATCGACCGTCGTTCTGTATGACCTTCAGAAGAATGCCGAGGTCACCTATAAACTGGTCTCGGCCGAAGAATCGGATATTCAAAAAGGCTTGATTTCGACAACTTCCCCCATTGGCCGGGGTCTGCTGAACAAGAAGGAAGGCGACACAGCCAAAGCGAACACTCCGGGAGGCTTGAAGGAATTCGAGATCTTGCGCCTGACCACTATCCATGATCAACAACGGGATATCGAATAGCCGGCGATGCTGAGCAAAACCATCGGCAAGATATGCAGAGCCATTCTCGACCTCATGGTGAAGGGGATCTCTCTGCTCGGTGTCAATCCCAACCTGCTCACCTTTGTTGGATTTCTCATTACTCTGCTGGCAGCCTTTTATCTGGCGGAGGGAAAATTTCTTCATGCGGGTATCGTGATCATTTTCTCAGGCATTTTCGACATGCTGGACGGAAGAGTGGCCCGAGTGACCAACAACGTGACCAAGTTCGGTGCTTTTTTTGACTCGGTCCTCGACAGATACTCCGATATGGCCCTGTTCCTGGGATTGATAATCCACTACGCTCGGGTCCAGCAAATAACCTACCTGGTTCTGGCTGGCATCGTCATGATGGGAGCCGTCATGACTAGTTATACCCGAGCGCGAGCAGAGTCTTTGATCCCTCTTTGCAAAGTCGGATTCATGGAGCGGCCGGAGCGCTTGGTCCTGATCATTATCGGCGCCCTATTCAACAAGATGGCTCCGGTCCTTTGGGTCATGGCTGTGCTGAGTAACTTAACGGTCGCCCACCGTATTGTCCACACGTGGAAGCAGGCCTCGCAGACAACCTCCTTGAAATAACCTGCGTCTTCCCTGGGATCCAAACTCAGCCAACAGGAGTCCCGAAAATCCCTCGCACACGGCCTCCACTGATTCCGTTGCCCTTGGGAAATTAAGCCTTGGGGGAGCTTCTCCTTGAGGCTGAAGAAAACCTCACCGGATCTTCCCGCCAATGAAACTTCAAAGATGAGACCCTACTAACTAAGATATTTATTTTCATTAACTTAAAAGCAAAAATGAAAACCTTGGCCGTAGCAGATCTTTGGTAGGCGCTACCCAGTAACTCAAGGACCCTTTTGCTGAGTTTTTTTCTTGAATTCACCGCCAATTTGATTTAAATTCAACACTTTAAAAGTCTGGCGTAGAGAGCCGCTGGAAGATGCGAAGACAAGTCTTACCCCAAATCGAGTTCTACAACAAACTCAGCGACTCCTATGACCAGATGATCTCCTGGCCGACGCGTCTCGAAGCAGAAGCCTCTTTTTTCAAGAAACTCGTCAACGAACACAAAATAAAAAGCTCCTTGGACGTTGCTTGCAGCACCGGCTTTCACGTAGTCATGTTGCGCCGCATGGGTGTCGACGCCGTCGGGATTGACGCAAGTCCTAAAATGATCGAAAAAGCTCGGGCAAATTCCATAGCTTGTGGAGTGAATGTCGAGTACATCTTGGGCGACATGGCGCACCTTTCCAAGAGATTCTCGGAAGGATTCGATATCGTTACCTGCTTGGGAGATACCCTGCCCCACGTAAAGGCTGGAGATGATGTCGAACAAATCCTGACAGAGATTTATAAGTGCATGAATCCAGGGGGCTTGTTTGTCTTACAACTGCATAACTACGACCACATCATCAAGAACCGAATCCGCTTCATGCCCCCTTCCGGGACCCGGAACGGAGGGGACGAAACTCTGTTCTTCAGGGTTTTGGACTTCCGTCGCAAGTCGATCGACTACAGTGTGGTGAAACACCGCAGGCATGCAAACAAGTGGCAACTGACGGTTCATTCCACTGAGATTTTTCCCCACTACAAGAAAGAACTGGAAGACCTGCTCCAGTCTGTCGGATTGAAGAAATTTCGCTGCTACCGGAATTTTAACTTTGAAGACTATGACGCGACCGGGAGCGATCTGATCATCGTTGCAGAGAAGAAAGGCAGCTTGAAATCACAGATCTCCAGGAGAACAACGCGCCACGCCGCCTACCGGTCACGGAAACTGCTGGGGTCGGTCTCTAACGTGCTGAATATGAAGGTCGCTTCTCGTCTTGAACCGAGGATCCCACGCAAAGAGCTATCCAGATCGGCTTCGTCTGCCCCGAGCAAACTCCAATCAAGTGCAACACTGTCCCAACCAGCTAAGGAAGCGTCACCGAAGGCGATGGAGACCAGTCTCACGAACACCAGAAGCCTCCTCGAGAAGGTCGCAAGAAAGGCGGGCAGCCAGAAGACCTCCAGGAAGGCAGCTTTGAGCCGCTAAGCACGTTCAGCAAAGAAATCCCAACACCCGAAGCCCACCAATCCACTAAGCACAAGAAATAGAGAAGGATCTGAAGCCTCCCCCAGGTAAAGCGACGGCTATCGCCCACCCTATACCAAGCGAATGGCTCCTTCGAAGCCGTGCTCTCATGGTAGAGATCGGCAACTAGCCTGAATCAAGACTCGCAGTCAGATGACTTGTGGCTGTGAGGGCAGCGACTCCGACTCGGGCCTTGAGCAATCTTGGAAGCGAAGGTTACTCGGACCGGGACGGTCGCCATCAGACTGTGAATGGTGTCCAAGACAGGAGAGAAAGGACTATCTAGATTGAAAAGATTTTATTTTGTTGACTTTGAAATTTTTAATCTAATGTAAAACTTGATATTCATGCTTCCGTAGCAACGATTCAAGAACACAGTTTTTCACCTTAATGACAGTGCTTTTATCTCCACTCTGCTGCTGTCTGGACATGAAAATCTCTGATGGTCTGAGGAGGATCAGGGCTTTTGGCGATTACAACTCGGGCAGGAGATCCAGAAGACGATCGACCTCAGACCGAACGTTGTAGAAATGTGGGGACACACGCACCTTACCGCAACGGGGAGACACCTCAACCCCCTCTCTACGAAGCATTCGGCTCACCTCGCCTCCGTTCAGTCGATTGCACGAGAAGGAGACGATTCCGGAAACTTTCCCTGGCTCCCGAGATCCATAGATATGGGCTCCCTTCTCCACCAGCCCCTGGCAGAGATGATCGGTCAGGTCCAGAACCTTCTTCTGAATCTGTTCCACGCCCACTTCCAGAATCAGGCTCAAGGCCGCATCAAAGCCGTAGATCGAGGTGGTGTTAAGCGTACCGCATTCGAAGCGACCGGCATCCGGCCGATAGTCGAGCCTGTAATCAAGGTAGTTGGCCCAGTTCCTCACCGACGTCCAGCCCACGATTCGTGGCGTCAGTCTCGACAGTAATCTCTCTGAACAATAAAACATACCGATTCACTCCGGGCCCAGCAACCACTTATGGGAATCGGCGGCCGGAACATCGATGCAGCACTCCTTAACGTTGAGAGGAAAAACACCCAAGCCCTGGATAGCGTCCACAATAAAAAGAATCTCACGGTCACGGCACACCCTTCCCAATAGCTTGAGGTCCGAACGAAATTCACTGAGAAACTGAACAAAACTAATGGCCAGTACTTTCGTGCGATGGTCCAGGCGATCAATCAGTTCCCGGAGATCAATCCGACCGTTCCGCTGCTCGATCAGGTCAAGTTCGACCCCTTGGTCTGCCAAAGCCATCCAAAGATAAATGTTAGCCGGAAACTCCCCCTCACTGATGCCACCTTGTCCCCGGCTTTCAACTCCAGGCCACTAGAGCAGAAAGCGATGCCCTCGGAGGTGTCTTAACAAAGGCGATCTCGGAGGGTGAGGCCCCGATGAGTTCTGCAGCCTTGCTTCTGGCCCGATTCACCACTTCCTGCCAAGCCCTCCAGTTCAACGCGCCGTGCTGCGAGACATCATTCAGAAGATGGGTCATGGCCCCTCGGACCCTGCTGGAAATGGGTGAGACCGCAGCGTGGTTGAAATAGATCAGATGTTCAGTAACGGGAAATTCAGCTCGGTAAGACTCAAGGGTTGGCATGGCTGTCAGATTTCTGGAAAATGTCCTGGGTTGATGGTAAAATTCAATAATGATTTGATGCTTCAGAATTGCTGATAAGGGATGATGACGAAGAAAGGAGTGAGTCCTGTGAAACGTTTGCTCAGGCAGTCATTGGCCATGGCCTTGGTAGCCTTTCTTGGAGTTGGGATCAACAGCCCACTCCTGGCCAAGAAGAAAAAGAAAAACTCCGACGTGGAGAACGTCGGCAACCGGAAAATCAACAAACGTAGTTTGAACTTCTACTCGATTGAACGGGAAATCGCCTTGGGCAAGCGATTATCCATGCAGATCGAGCGACAGGTCAAGCTGGTGACCGACCCTGAGATCAATGAGTATGTGAACCGGGTCGGCCAAAATATCGTTCGGAACTCCGACTCCAAGGTGCCCTTCACCATCAAAGTGGTCGATTCCGACCAAATCAATGCCTTCGCTTTACCGGGTGGATTCTTTTATGTCAACTCCGGATTGATCACCTCCGCAGACGCAGAGTCGGAGATGGCCGGCGTGATGGCCCACGAAATTGCCCATGTCACCGCCCGTCACGGGACCGAGCAGGCCACCAAAGGTCAGATCGCCAACTACGCAATGCTGCCTTTGATCTTTATGGGGGGGGGGCTCGGGTACGGTCTTTATCAAGCCGCAGGATTCCTGATCCCTATGCAGTTCCTGCACTTCAGCCGGAAAGCGGAAACGGAAGCGGATTTTCTTGGCCTGCAGTACTTGTACAAGACCGGTTATGATCCGACTTCTTCGGTCTCATTCTTTGAAAAGATTCAGGCTCAGGAGAAGAAGAAACCAGGCAAGCTGGCTAAGGCCTTTCGTACTCACCCCCCGACAGGCGATCGAATCACCAAAACCCAGAAAAGCATCGCCACTATGCTTCCGGAGCGAGAGCAGTACGTCATCAATACCTCGGAGTTCGACAAGATCAAAGCCAAGCTCTTAGCCATGGAAAATGCCAAGAGACCCAAAGAAGGTGAGAAATCGAACCGGCCCTCGTTGAAGCGACGAACCAGCGGGGAGGTGGAGGAAGTCTCGGACGATCCCGCGGATGCTGAAGATCGTCCCACCCTCAAGCGAAGAAAATAATTCTCTCCCGTCGGCCAACACGAAAAAGCCAGCGGCTTTGCAGCTCGCTGGCTTTTCCATTCAAGGGTTCGTTCCAGGACAATACGCCTAAAGCTTCTTCAACTCCTCAGAATAGTACTTGCGATACAGGATGTCCCACTCCAGACTACCCTCTGGAACCGTCTTTTTCTGAGATTCAATCTTCCTTCTGGCCTCCTGCTCAAGCCCTTCCTCCTTCTTCATTTCTTCGGTCAGAATCCTCACTATTTCCAAGCGGATCGTATTTCGATCCTCAACGAATTCAACCTCGTCACGAACCACGAGCTCATCCGTCACCACGTGAGCTAGCTTGTTGATCTTTTCGCGGCTCAGACGCATTGTGCCTTACAGAATGACTTTCTTCTCTTTGACCAGCCTGTTCTTAACCATCTTGAACATTTCATGATAAGACACGCCGGTTTGCCTCATGTGTTCAGCATAATGCTGGAGGAGGGTTCGCGCCTCCTCATTGATGCGATCTTCCAAACTCAGTTCCTCTTCCATCACCACCAGCACTTGGTCCCGCAGAAGGGATTGAACGGGAATTTCAATCATTTCCCGCTTGATCAACTCGTCTACGACCCGCTTCGCGAGGTAGCGGACGTATTCTTTTTGCAACCCCATGAGCGCTGAAAATGGCGGGGCCGACGGGACTCGAACCCGCGACCTCTGACGTGACAGGCCAGCGTTCTAACCAACTGAACTACGACCCCGCAATAATGACTGTTCTCAGTGGTGGGCGGTACTGGGCTCGAACCAGTGACCCCATCCTTGTAAGGGATGTGCTCTCCCAGCTGAGCTAACCGCCCGTCACAGCTCAGCCAGCCTAGCTCAAAACGACCTGGAATATACAATGGATGGTACGCGAAGTCAAGGAGCCGACCGCCCCGACTCTGAGAGCGAAGTGTCAACCCGGGATGGCAGTCGAAAAACGCAAAACCCAAGGCATTGCCACAAGACCGCATGTTGATTTCAAGCGTGATGCTCGATGGCGAGTTCCTCTCCGGGAATGTTGACAGTCCCGAGAGATACCTCTAAGATAGCTCAGCTTTTGCGGGGGCCGTTAGCTCAGCTGGTAGAGCATCTCCCTTTTAAGGAGAGGGTCGCTGGTTCGAATCCAGCACGGCTCACTAGACCTGCTCATTGGTCGAGCCCGGCAGCCGACCTCATTTCACCCAGGACTCCTGCCGAACCTACCTCCAAGTCCCGTTCGTCTAGCCTGGCCCAGGACACCGCCCTTTCACGGCGGCAACAGGGGTTCAAATCCCCTACGGGACGCCATATTTCCAATAACTTAAGGAAGGTCTGATCTATGGGGCCATTTGAACTCTTTTCAACGAACAGGGGAGTCCTGACCGCAAGGGAGAGACTCTTTCAGACATCGAAGGGGCCCTTGGGGTCCCCCAGGCGAGCTTTTGCGGGGGGGGGGGGGCCGCCCATTGGACACACTTCTCCCCCTACGCCAGTCTCAATAACAAGGACTTCCTTGCCAGGAACAGATTCACCAGGGCGCAGGTGACCTGAACCCGATGGGTGTTCTTGACCAAGCCCCGATAGCGTACCTTGCGGAAGCCGAAAACCCCTTTCATCACCTGAAACGGATGCTCGACCTTGGCCCGCACCTTGGATCGGGTCCGGTTGCGCGCTCTTTGGGCCTGGCTCAACCGATGATGCCGCCAGCCTTTCTCCTGGAAGAACTCCCGAGCCTGCGGGGCCACCTGACCGATTACCTCCCCCTGTCCCTGGTAGGCCGAGTCCCCCCACACCTCCCGCTCCCCTCCGTGCAGCAATTCGGGGAGCTTCTGCGAGTCATGCACGTTGGCCGAGGTGGTGGCCACCGAGTGGATCCGCTTGGTCCTGGCGTCCACTCCGATATGAGCCTTCATCCCGAAATACCACTGATTCCCCTTCTTCGTCTGCCGCATCTCAGGATCAGGCCTCCTCTCCCGGTTCCTGGTCGAACGGGGCGCCTGGATAATGGTCACATCCACAATGGTCCCCCCGCTGACTCTCAGTCCTTGGGCCTTCAAGGGTTCCCCCACTCTCTGGAAGATCGCCTCTCCCAGCCCCTTGGCCTCCAGCCAGTGACGAAATTTGCCGATCGTGGTCTCGTCCGGGGCTGGCTCCCGCCCCAGGTCGATACCCACAAAACGCCGCAGGGCCTTGGAATCATACAGCGCTTCCTCCACCCCAGGGTCCGACAAGTTGAACCCGTGCTGGAGGCAGTGGATTCGAAGCATCCGCTCCAACCCCACCGGCCGACGCCCCGCCCCCCGGCGCTGGCTGTAATACACCGGTTCTATCAGGGCCTGAAGCGCTTTCCAGGGAACCCACCCGCTCCCTCTCTTCCAGAAATCGCTCTCGCGAGTCCGCTTGCTATAGCGTTGGAATCCAGCTTCGGCCAAGGTGTTTTGACGCATACCAATCAACCCTCCTATTTCTCTTGCTTGGGGTATTCTATGATCTCATAGGAGGGATGATTAAATCAGAGTTTCCTTAAAAGTAACAACCCGATGGGGGGGGCGATTTGGGACAAAACCCTCAACGGACATACTTGCCATCCGCGCTCTTTCGGTCATTCGTATTTGACCCGGGTAACGGCAACGCAAGGTGTCTTCAATAGTTTATCCATCCCGCCGAGCGCATCGCCAAGTGCAGCCAGGAGGAGCTCCAGGGACCCGGACGGCCGCTCTCTTTGTGTCCGCTCAAAGCGAACCCTACCGAGGAAAGCGAAATGATCAACATCAGATAGGCAACCCACCTGAATGGCCGGATGGACAAAAAGTGTTGGGCGACCGCGGGCAGAGTGAGCAACCAGAAAGGGATCAGCCAAAAAAGCCAGCGCGCTCCTTGGCAATTCCCCCCATAGTTATTGGTTTGGACAGTATAGAAAACCAGCATCAGCAAGGTCAGAATCCATCCCATCCGATGGATTCCCTGCAACCGACTTTTGACGAAGAATCCAAAAAAAGAGAGGATGAACACCGGAGTCAGGCTCAGGATGCCGTGGTGGCCTAGAACCAGATTGAAGAAATAAAACCATTTGGGATCGGCGGCGGCATCGATGCCTCTTGGACGGCTCCAATAGCTGCCTTCATACTGGTAGAGTGGCGTATCGAAGTACAAATAGTAGGGAAGCAGCCCGCCGGTCGACAGGTAGAGGGTAAACAGGAAGGCAGCGCCCAACAGGATGGCCGGCGGGATAAAAAAACGTGCCGTCTCTTTCGGGGAAGTCCAAAAGAGCCACACCATGAGAGTAAGGGACGAACGGAAGCGCCAGCATTTCATTGGCGACGGCCCAAGCTGAGCAGAGGCCGCAGCACCCAAAATACTTCCAGTCTCTCCGACCTTCATATTCAATGCGAATAAAACAGTAGAGGGCAAAAAAGGTACCGATGGCGGCCAGAGTATGGTTGTTGAGGGTCACGCTGTAGGCAGTGAGATACGTCCCAAGAGCGGCGGCGCAAAGACAATAGAGTAGCGTGGACATCTCGTACCCCAGCCGCTGAAGCAGGCGCGAGTACAACACCAAGAGCCAGGCAAAGGGGATCAGATTGATCAGGACCAGAACAAACCGTACGATGAAGTCCTCGTTTTCCGGAAGCGTCGCTCCGGTCATCAGGCTCATCGTCCAAACCAATCCAGCGATCAGCGTGGGCAACAGGGCGGGCTTGCTGGAATAGAAATGGTCGCCGCGTTTGACCTTGTCGATGGTCGGGTAAGGTGTCTCGTCAATGATGTAGCCTTTTGCGGAGTTCAAACTCCACACCGTGCTCCATCTGGATTTGTCATTGGCGCTGGAAATCGGTTGCAGGCGGAGCAGCGACCCGAAAATGAGTCCGATCGCCACAACAATGACCAGGGAAACGATGCTGCCTTGGCTACTCATGGTCTCGATGAAAATTCCGGAATCAAGCCTGACCGAGTCGATCCGACGGGGACGACAAAACCTCTGAATCCACAGATTGCGCGCCCACGGCCGGTGATTGAGATCCCATTCTCATCATGGCTTACCGACTCTCTCGGAGATGCTGTAGTGTCTCGGGTCGGCTTGCCCGAGCCCCCGATGCGGGGAGGTGATGAGTTCAGCCAAGATACCGAGGGTCATCATCTGGCCCCCCAAAAATAGAGAGGCCACCGAATAAATCAGCAGAGGCCGGGAGCCAATCGGTCCCTCACCGGAAACCCACACTCCGGCCAGGTAAGCCAACCCCGATATCCCCCCAGCAAAAGCCAGCAGTCCCAACCCACCCAACAGATGGATGAGCCGGCGCCGGAAGCTGCCCAGAAAGCTGAGAGTTGACAAATCCATCAGCCCGGTGATGAGCCGTGTTGGCCCGTATTTCGACCGCCCGTAGCGGCGAGGTCGGTGGCGGGTCTCTATTTCCGTGATCCGGAAACCGCTTCGATGAGCAAGAAGCGTGATGAAGCTGTGTAATTCTCCGTACAACCGGATCTCCTGAACCACCTCGGACCGATAACACTTCAGGCCGCAGTTGTGATCGTGAAGTTTCAGACCACTGAAAACTCCGACGAACCCGTTGAACAGCCGGCTCGGGATCAGCTTGTGCCAAGGATCGAAGCGTTGCCTTCTCCAGCCTGAAACCAAGTCATAGCCCGCTTCGAGTTTTTCAATGAGCCTGGGAATTGCTGCAGGATCGTCCTGCAAGTCGGCGTCGAGGGTAATCACCGGATCTCCTTGGATGTGAGCAACCGCGGCACTGAGGGCCGCAGCTTTTCCAAAGTGACGACGCAAGCGAAAGCCACGCACCCGGGGATCCAGCGCGGCCAGCGCCACAATCCTGGACCAGGTCCCATCCGTCGATCCGTCATCGACAACGACTATTTCAGCCTCCAAGCCTGAAGAATTCAGCACGGCGTCGATCTCGCGGTGAAGCGGTTCGAGGCTGTCCTCTTCATTACGGGCCGGAATCACAATGCTAAGCACGCTGTCCCCTTTCCCTTCGAAGGCCGTAAAGGATGATTCCCACGCACAACTCACCGGAGACCTGCAAGCCTCGCGACGCGACAGCCACCAAGGCGGCTGGACCTTCACCCAGCGCAGGTCCCAGCGTCAGCATCAGGATCCATTCGCGAACACCCAGGCCGGCGGGAGTCACCAGGATAACGAAGCCGGCGGCAATGGCCAACCCGGAAGCGCCCGCAGCCAGCAAAACCTCACGGGGACCTGAGAAGGAGAGGCCGATGCCAACTCCCGCGATTGGGAAGCTCGCACTCACCAGGATCCAACCCAGCAACAAAAGAGGCATCCCCTTCCAAAACATCCGCCAGGGCGGAACGGAGAGAGCGTTTTCCTCACTGCCCAGCCATGAAGCGGCGGCGGTGGCAATCCAGGCGGAAACGGGTGGATGAGAGGCCACCAGCAGCGCGGCCGACAAACCAAGCGTCAGCCCCCATATCGTCGGACCCAGGTCCAGGGCCAAGAGCATCAAAAACGATAGCAGCGCCCCGGAACCCATCACGGTAAGTGTTTCATAGACACTGGAGCCGGCCACTGCCCGGAAGGTCATGCGGTTCTTTCCGATCAGGCCGTACCGAATCAGGATCACCCAGGCCTTGCCCGGCACATACTTCCCCAATTGGCTGACAAAGTAGGCTGTGTGGTAATCCAACCAAGTCAGTTTTCCTCCAAAACCGTCGACTGCGCGCCTCCAGAAGACCGCAAACCAGGCCATTCCAGCCACATAGCAAAGAATGCCAAGGCTCAGGTATCGGGCAGAAAAGAGAACTTTGGGTTCCTCCAATTTCGCCAATGCCTCTGATATCTGCTTTCCCGCGGCCAAGAGAATGACAAGCGCCAAAATGACCTTGGCCAATGGGAAAAGACTTGGCTTGAGCTTGAGCCGTGTGGAGCGGTCCATGAGGTTGGCGAAACGGGACTGAAAACGGAACAGGACGGATGTTAACACTCCCACCCTGGCCGGGCAAGGGATGGGCTGACCGGCGTGGCGTGAAGCGGCTTGGGTAAAAAGACGGAGGGCGCGGGTGTTTCTATTCCAGGCGGAAGACGATCGTCATGGATCTACGATCAGTACTCGATTCAGAGCCTGCTCAGCCTCAAGCGGCTCCATGTGTGCAAGTCTATTGCGGATGCGACGTAGTCTCCGCACTTGTTTCCTCAACACCTGGGGCATGCCTGGCCGATCGAGATACCATGCCAACCGGCCCACTTCCAGATCGAGGGGATCGTCAACCCGCTGTCCATTTTCGGTTTCGATAGGCAGATCAAGGTATCGGCGACAGCGATCTACGAGGCCAACACGCCGCTCCTCGACCAGAGGCAGCAGAACCGCCGCCTGGGCCGCCCATATTCTCTGGCGCACCAATCGGGACGCGCCGGATACTTCCAGCAGCGCTGAGTGCACAGTGGACCGTTCCTCGGGACCATCTACTGTTCCCTTCTCCCAACATTCAGGTGTTTCCGCCGTCCACCCGCGCTCCCGGGCATACTGCCGCAGAGCGCCTTCGGGACTCAGCGCTTCGGCAAGCGGCAACTCCAGAAGTTGCTCGGCGATCAAGATGTCCCACTGCGCAACCTGGGCCACGGTGTGCGCCAACAGGGCGTGATGTTCACGGCGTTTGATGCCTACAGGAACCTGCCGCAAGGCGAAGACAAATAGATCCAACGTATCCACGATACCCCGGAAGTCACAGCGCACAAGGGCGACTTCCTCCGGAACCTCACCCGTGACAGCTTCTCCAGACAGCAGAACAATGAATACGGTGCGGTTCAGAAGGTCTACATTTCGGCAGGCATCCGAGTAAGCCTTCAGAGTCACTGACCACTTTAGCCATGCTCTGTCGTCGATTTTCTCTATCCAGACGAGCCTTCCCTGGAACGAGTCAGTCACCGCCAACTCTGCAATGCCGCCAACCTCAAACGCACTGACACCCGGACATATCTGCTGGCGCAGAAATGCAAGGGGGTCCGAGCCGGCCTGCGACGCATCGACTGAAGTCCATTCGAAGAGCGAGTGCAAACGCTCCCTCAACTCCCGTTCCAGTCCGCTGGGGATTTCGGATGGAAATCGAGCGATGACACTTGCTCCGTCTCGAACGGTGCCTTCGATATCATCGACGAACGACGATGGACCCGGAAGATTCCAGAAGTCCACGCATCAACCTCCAACCCGCTGCAGTACGCGCGCCGCGATCGGATCCATCTTCCACATGTTCCCACCCGCCCGGCGCACCAAGTGGAGCAACTTGGCCCAATTCAGGCACCTCTGCAGCGTGTCACCATCTACCCCGTGGTCATCAACAAACATCTTGAGGTCCTCAAAGGTGGCCTCACCAAGACCGGCAAGATAGCGCAGTGCATTTTGTACCTCAAGACCGTCGAGACCAAAACGTTGCAGTTGCTGTTGAAGCACGTTCTCATCGTCGAATTCCTTTTTCAGCTTTTCGAGGCTGACTTTCAGATCGCCCGTTTCCTGCTTCAAAGCGTACAGTCGTTCGAGGAGAACCTTCCATCCGCCTGTCCGTTCGGCAATTTGCTCTCGTATATCCGGGTCGTTGCCGAATCCGACATCATCCATCCACCGGCGAAGGAACTCTTTCCGCCATGGTCGCAACGAAATCTGCTGAAGCCCCTCTCGATCGAGCTTTTCGAGTTCGGGGAGCAGTTGCCACAGGTGCTTTGGGTCCGTCATGAACACTATTTGCGTGTACCTATCCTTCGCGCGTAATTTTCGAACCCGGCCCAACGCCACCTGAACCCACCTCTCGCTCCACGGAACGGAATCAGGAACCACATAGATTGTCGTACCCTCGGGTCTCTGGGAGAGACGTTCCAGAGCCTTATCGAATTGTGGAAGGTCGATTAAATTTTTAAGCTCGACAACGGAATCGTCCGCCGCCCGGGCCTTGAGAAATAGGAGCACGTCGTCAGAGCCGGAGGCCCTCAAGCCACAGACCACCGAGACGCCATTCCGCTCCGCCCGTAGATGATCTTCCTGCTGGAAAGTGAGCGGGCTGCGGGAGGGCCCGTCCGACTTCTGCGGATGATGAGCTCTGAACAGCTCACGCTCGAACTCCTGCGGCAGTTCACGATTCGTGAGCAGGTTGTCTTCAATCTCCTCTTTCGTACCCATCAACAACAGGACGTTCGGATTGCGCAGGGTATATCGGCCATCCTCCGCCTCCCCGACAGAACGCAACACTCCGAGTCCAACCATTTCGTCCAGGAGCGACCAAAATCCGACCGTATAGGATTCAACATCTTCAAAGCCTTGCGGCCACCACTCTCCCACGGCATCGTCGATCCGTCGGCGATCGATTCCCGCCTCCAGCAAACCCTTCTCTTCAACACATTGATGAGCAATAGAATAGGCGATCACCTCATAGCGCGGATCGAGCTGCAGGGTCCATTGGAATCTCGAGCGAATCGAATCGCGAAGATTCGTATTTTGATAGGTCTCATCAAGTATCCTCTCATCAATGTCATAGAGTGGGATGCCCGTTACCCGCCTGGAGCCCATCGCTTTGATGAGCGCCGAGCCGTAGAGTTGGATAAGGCTCGGGTAGTAGTTCGTCTGGGCCAGAATCCGGGTTACCAAACTGTCGTGTTTGAATCGGTAGCCGGAGGCAAGGAGCGGCTGGCGGACCAACTCCTCTGTGGTTCGCCAAGCCAACGGACCGACCTCAATCGGTACCCCAAAGTGACCTAACGGATGATTGGAGCCTTTGGCGGTGCGCAGTACGTTGTGGAGGCCGGCAAAGACCACCTTGATGGAACGTCCGGTCCTGTCCATCAGCGCCTTGAGCCGTGATGACTCCCGATACCCCCTTGCTGAAATACTTGGATCGCGTGCGTCCACTTCCAGGAACCGGTCCGCCTCATCCAGCAACAGAAGCAGCGCACGCCCCGCCGAGTTGTTGAACTGGGAACACAAGCCGTCAATAAAACTGTTTATACGCTTCTTATTGTTGGGTTCCTTGATCCCATCCGGTATTGCTGAGATGCCTCGCAGCACCCGCCAGATTGCAGGCCAGATATCGGCGGTGCCGCGATCGTAACCAATGCCTTCGCCTTTGAGATCTATCCAGACGGCATAACTGTCCTTTTTCGGTTGATGCTCTCTCCTCTCGACCTCACGAAGGAGCGCCGTCTTCCCGAGCTGGCGTCCGCCATAGATGAAGACGGGACCCCGTGGATCTGCTATCTCTCGCATTTCTTGCTCGCGCCCGTAGAACATTTCCGGGGGAACCAGCCCGGCCGTCGTCACATAGGGTTGCACGTAGGTGAACGGCACAGCGCAGGCGAAGAGAGGCGGCATGCGCGAATCACGCTCTCCGCACAGGAATACAAGCAGCAACTCATCGAGTACGATCAGGGTCCGAGACCGGTCGCGAGTAATGCGAGCAAGGGCTTTGCGCCTCGCTTCACTGAGGCGCCCGAAGTAGAGGATGATCGTGGCCCGCTTCCCACTGTGCGCGTCCGCGTGCTGGAGGATATCCTCCTCGGTGGGCCGCCCCCAGAGAAACACGAGGTGATATCGACCGTCTGCGGACGATCCGAATGCCGGAATAGGGCAGTGTTCCCGTGCGTGTACCGGATCGGTCTCAATGTCAACCTTCCCAAAATTCCGACCGGATCGAATAACGGTCACCTTCCGCATGATGAAGCCCAGTTCCGAGCAGAGTGCCTTTACATTTTCTTCTGTCCGATTTTTGACGCCGCCGTCGCGCTTGAGCGTAAACCATGCTTCAAGCATCTTCACAGCCGACTGCCGTTGGGCGCCGGGAACATTGTGGAGCCTCATCCCTGCAAATTCACTGCCCTTCCCGATCTGCTCCAGGACCTGTCTCGGACTAACCAATTCCTCCAGAGCTTTCTCTATCGCACGGGACCGCTCGGGGTAGAATGCTTCGAAGACCTGTCTTTTCTCGTTCGACTGCTTCTCGGTTGGAGGCAGGGATCCTGTGCTGCGCACCCGTCCTAGGAGCTCATTGGCGGTGATGATATCTTCCTGTGCAATGGCCCTCGATATTTGTTTATATCCTGCACTGTCAGAGGGAAGTTCGAGGCTGTCGAGCTCGGCTTCCGCTCTTTCCTTTTGCGCCATGAGCCCCTGATCGACCTCACCGACTATCTTTTGCAGTTTAGCCCTCTCCAGATCGAATCGTAATACCCGCGACTCTGCGAGACGCCGTTCGAGTTCAACGAGCACTGCGTCGTGACGAGATCGTTCGGCATCGGAGATATGTCCAAGCACCAGGGCGTGCTCGACCCGGTCACCCGTTTCACCCATCTCGCGAAGTAATTTTTCGGTTTCCAAATCCAACGACTCGTCCAACCGATTCTGGAGTTTCTCGGCATCGAGGAGTTCTTCGGATTCAATCCAGTTGACAATCCGTCTCGCTGCCCCGATGTCCCCTGCTTCCAGATGCCGTTCAAACGCCGATTCAAGGGCTTCCGGTTGGCCGGTAGACAGGAGAACATCAAGCGCCAGCCGAGGGGCTTCCTCGGGTGTTCCGTCGTTGTCGATATGGAGAGAATGAAACCCGAACAATCCGGAAGCAGCAAGTTCCCTGGGGTCAGGTTCTCGGTCCGATCCCATGTGCTTGGTATCTAAAAACTCACGAAACCGCTCGATCGCATGAAAGGTAGCGTTCGCCGCACCGGCAAACAATGGTTTTTCCCCATCTGCAAAGCGACGCAACTCTTCCAATGCAGGCGGCGCCAAACTTTCGACTTCATCTCGAAGTTCCGCCAGCGCCCGGGTCAGAAAATCCGATTGCGATGGCCTGGAACTATTCGAGCTCAGGTGGCGATGCGCAAACTCTAACGCTTCCCATGCAAACTCGTGGAGTCGGCCCCCAACGCGTCCGCTTGGATATTCCTTCCTCTACTACGTCCGATCTCTTTTCGATCCGTCTTTTTCACCAGTTTCTCGAACTCCCTTCGGTCTACCAACTCTGCCGGGATCGCATCTATTGGCGCGTCGTCGTCACTTTTGTCTGAGGCAATGAGTGTCATCAACTGGTTTATCCGACCACCTGGCTTCAACCACCTTTGCCATACTTTAGTGGCAGGCGCATACTTGATGGTCTTGTGCCGGGCGTGTTCATGCCACTCGGCTGCCTCCGATCTCAGTTTTTCATGCTCTTCCTCCCAAACAGCCTCCGAACCAGCGACCCGCAAAACAGTGGAATCGATCCGCACCCCTTGGAGCTTTCGGCTCTTCTCCGCGACCCCGCTAGCGAGTTGATACACGGCTCCCAGCCTTTCGCTTGGCTTCAGCGCAGTCAAGAACGCCAGCGCATTGGGTTGCGGCGCCAGCAATGCCGGACGCAAGACGCCCGAGAGGGCCAGCATTACGTAAAGGTCACGGCTGGGGCCATCCGAAAATTGTTCGGATGGAGGAAATTGTGCAAAAACTCGCCCCAATTCGGCCGCCACGGCGCCGTCGGGCAAACAAAGGTGGTCGGACAACAGCGCCGCCTCGAAAAGCGCAACGGGCGTCTGGTTGGCAATGGGGATCTCCAAGCGGTCGAGCAGACGGCCAACCTGAACGGCGTAGGCAATCCGAGGCGGAGACTCGAGCAACGCCTCGACCATTCGTGTTAGGGCACGGGCTGCGAGCGGATCTGCTGCCTTGTCATCGCCCTCGGGTTCCGGAGGTCCAGCCTCCGGTCGTTGTGAAGAAGCACCAGGCTCCGCCGGCTTCGGGTCGACTGGACTCGTGTCGTCAGTAGCCACACCGGGGGCATCAGGCCCTTCGATTTTCTCAGCTTGTCCAGTCGGCTGCTTCCCATCGGTAGCTGACGGCGGCAAGACGACGGGCTCCTCAGCAGGTTTCGTTGTAGTCGGTGGTGAGCCTGAATCATCCGGGCTGGGCTCGAACGTTTCCCCTAGCGGGGAGAGCCGGCTGAGCAGCGCCATCTGCGCTTGGCGATGTTCACTCCTCAAATTGCGGACCTGTTCTTCCAGCTTGTCAAACGTCTCTTCCCAAGAGTGACGTGCAAAAAAATCAGTCGGCTCTTCTGTACGCAGGGAATCGATCCGGTGTGTGGCATCCGACAAAGTGGCTGCAATCTTGCGGACCTGCTCGACTGCCACAGGAACTTCCGCATCCAGACGTTTGAATTCTTCTCGCACCTGCACAGGAGACAGTGACTGCCGTTTTTCCTGCCATCGGGCGTACAACTGCTCACGGAGTCCATCGTCGAGCCAGGAGAAGACTTGGGCAGCATCCAGCTTCCCAAGTAGCCCTTTCAGGTGCGATACCAGATTCTCGAATGATGATTTCTCAAGATGATCTCGCACCGACGGCGCAATCGCCTCGAGATCCCCGACGACTTGCGCGATCCCGGTCAGGGCATCCACTATCGGCGGCGCTCCCCCGGCCTTTTCAGCTAGGATTTGCAGCGACCCGCAGAGCTCGTTCCACCGGGACAGTACATCTTCTTCCTTTTCCTCGGCAGGATGGTCAGCGGTTCCGGAATCGTCATCCTTGTTGAGCACATCACCGAACTCTGTCTTCAGTTCAGGAACTTTTTCGACCGCGGCCCGGAGTATCCGCTCGTCATCGACGATGGTCGCCACGGCGAATGCGGTCAACGCGGCCTGCCGGCGTTGCTCATCGTCGAGCTCGCCCCAGCTATCGAGATCCTTCCTCACTTCGGACCACGCATGTGCCGCTGAGCCGGCCCATGGGACGTCCTTCAAATACTGGACGAGATCCGGCCACTCGGCGAAAACCTCGTCGATTTTGGCTGCATCGCCTTCCGGGGAGGCAGAATCCGGGGTGTAATTGGCGAGGACACTCTGTTCGAGCGACGGAATTGGTGATGATTCTGTCTCGCTTTCGTTCTGGTTGGTCTGGGCCTCTCCATACGACAATTTCCAGAAAATACGACGGAAAGTCGAGTCTCTGTAAAGCGCGAACAGCAGTGTACGATCGCGCTCGCCGGGGCGTAGTCGTCTACGCGATAGAGCCTCGCGAAGGGCGCGGGTCTTCTTCCTGATGAGGTCGATCTCCAGCAAACCCTTACAGAGACTCCGGTTGAGGCCGAGCCGACTCTTCAGTCTCTCGAATCCATCGGCGCCGCTCCCTATGCAGCGGGGAAGACCGTTGCCAATCCGATATTTCTTTTCATTCTCTGACACTCAAAACCTCCTTGATAGGGGGCACACTACTGCCGGGATTCGCTATTGCAACGTGAACGGAGACGCCTTCGTCATCAGGTTCATCCCTTCAGCCGGGCAGCGATGAGGCCGAAGATGCCCGCGCGGAAGAATTTCATCACGACGATCACCAGTGTCGCGAACAGCAGCATGTGGCCTGGCCTGAGAGGTGGTGTCGCGTGTGACCCCCCACACGCTACTAGCAGGGTCGCGCCGATGACCGGGTTAAATAGAGCGAATTAGACGCTGTTGACGGCGGAATGTCAAGCACGCATCTGCCTGTTGTGCATGGCATGTGCACACAGGCGCAGAGTTGGCGCCCTGGGGGCGCGGGCCTCCGGCCCGTGTCTGCGGGCGGGAGGCCCGCGCTCCCAGGGGAAAGTCCACACCACATCCCGTTGATATCTCTCCTGCAAAAGGCTTAGGATGCAGGGAGACGGTTTCGTTGGAAAATCTCAGCGGCACGCCGAGCCATTTTTTGTCTGAAGATGTCTATCCTTAAGTTCATGACTCCAACAAGGAGGTCAGTTCATGACTGGTCGGTGTTCAACACTCGCTTTCGCCGTTCTCTTGATCGCTGTTTTCACCTGGAAAATTGAAACCGCAGCACCTCTCTCGGGTGGTCGGACCCACGGCGAGATTCAGATGATCCGCCCGCAAGGAGAGGGGGACCGGTACTGGCCGCGCTGGCGAGGGCCGACCGGCCAAGGGCTGGCCGAGGGAAAGGGCTACCCCGATACCTGGTCCCACAGGGAAAACGTCGTGTGGAAAGTCCAGGCGCCCGGTCGAGGGAACTCGTCACCGATCGTGTGGGGGGACCGGGTCTTCCTGACGACCGCCCGGGATGACGGAAATCAGATTTCACTCCTGAGCTATCGGAGGTCCGACGGCAAGCTGTTGTGGGAATCGATGATCCCCGGACGCAAGCCGGGCCGTGTCTACTGGAAGAACTCCCATGCCTCCGGCACCCCGGTAACCGACGGGAAACGGGTGTATGCGTCCTTCGGGAACCAGGGTCTGGCAGCGGTGGATTTTCAGGGAGAGGTGGTCTGGCATCACAACCTGGGCGACATCGCAAACTACCATGGGTCGGCCGGATCGCCGGTCTTGTACAAGGATCGAGTCTTTGTTTACGAGGATCAGAGTCGTGGAGCTTTTGTGGCTGCTTTCGACAAGTTGACGGGCAAAACGATCTGGAAGACCGATCGGAAAGCCAGCGTCGGCTGGGGCACGCCCATCGTCATCAGAGCCGGAGATCACGACGAATTGATTGTCAGCAGCCAGCAACGCGTTACGGCCTACAATCCGGATAGCGGAAAGGTCCTCTGGCACTGCGGCGGCAATCTGGCCGAGGTCATTCCGACCCCGGTGGTGGGTCTGGGTCTGGTTTTTTGCGTCTCGGGCCGGGCTGGGCCGACGCTGGCGATTCGGCCCGGCGGCACCGGTGACGTGACCGAGACTCACCTGATATGGAAGCAATCGAAGGGAGCCTCGTTTGTCCCCTCGCCGCTCCTCTACGGGGACTATCTGTACCAGGTGAACGACATGGTCAGTGTGGCCACCTGCTATAGGGCGAAAACGGGGGAGGTCCTGTGGCAGGGACGCCTCGGCGAACCGAAAAACGAGGGTTTCTCGGCCTCGCCCGTAGGAGTGGACGGTAAGGTGTTTTTTACCAACGACGCCGGTGAAACCTTTGTGCTGAAGGCGGGAGCGCGATTCGAACTACTTCGGGTGAATCGCCTGGAGGCGCCCACGCTGGCCTCGCCTGCACTGGTGGATGGACGCTGGTACTTCAGAACCGACCGTCACTTGATCGCCATTGGAAACTGACGCCCTCCCCTGGGAGCGCGGGCGTCCCGCCCGCATCGAAAAGACGCGAGATGCCTGATGCGGGCAAGATGCCTACGCTCCCGGGAGCCTCACGGTGACAGTCCAGGAGTGGTTGTCCCCGAGTCTGTTTCAGCATTTTCCAGCCCTTGAAAAGCCTGGAAGTGTTTCCCGGCTTCCCGGTGCCGGCCCAATCGGGTCAGCACCTTACCCAGCAACAATTGGGCGCGCTTGTTTTTGGGATCTTGAGAGGCGGCTTCTTGCAGTACTTGAAGCGCTCTCCGATGTTCCCCGCTTCTCAGGTAGCACTCTCCCAACTCCACCCGAGCGGGCACTTCAGCAGGGTTGGAATCCACCACTTCTTTGAGAAGCGGAACGGCTTGGCTGCCCTGCCCCAGTTTCACCAGAACGGTTGCCAGGCTATATTTCGCTTTGAGCTGCTCCGTCGGGTTGCCCTCAGAGAGAGCCAGCGCTCGCCGGAGCGCCTGTTCCGCCTGCTCAAATTCGCCCACTGTCTGAAGATCCATTCCGGCTGCCAATTGCGATTGCAGATGAGTTGGAAACTTTTGCGCCATTTGCCGGGCCTGCTCGGCGGTGGCTCGGATATCCCCTTTCAACCGGCAGGCGCTCAGCAACAGCAAGTGTACTTCCGGCTTGTCAGGGTCTTGTCTCACCAGAGCTTCCAACTGTCGAATGGCCTCGGCGTAGTCGCCCTCTCCGATCAGGGCCTTGCCCAGCAAATAGCGCAGCCGGGGATCTTCCGGCAAAAGCGCCTGGGCCTGCAAGAGGCGCTCCTTGGCCTGGCTGAACTTTTTTTCGGCAAGCAATCCGGCGCCGTAGAGCAACAGAGTTGGCGCCGATTTGGGATCCAGCTGGTGGGCCTTCTCCAGATAGGGCCACATCTCACCGGGCTTGTCCGCTCGAAACAAGGAGGAGGCCAGCAGATAGTTGGCTTCAGCGGAACGAGGACTGGACTCCACTACCCTCTTCAGCAGAGGCAGAGATTCCGGAAATTTCTCCTTCCAGACGAACAATTTGGCAGCCCGCAGCGCCATTTCGGGTCCGAATGCTTCCATTTTTTCGGCCGTGGCTACCGCCTTGGTGAGGTCGGCCGTTTCCAGGTATGCCAGGCAAAGATGAAAGAGAGCTTCCGGAATGCGGTTAATGGTGTCCGCCATCGGTTGCAGGATCTGAACGCTCTCGGTGTTTCGCTTCTGCTTGGTCAGAACGATGCCGAGTCGAACCCGGGCGAAAAAGAAGTTCGAATCCAGGCGAATCGATTCTCGATAGGCTTTCTCGGCCGCTGGAAACTTGTTCTGCATCTCTCGAGCGTAGCCCAGCAAGCTATAAAGGTCGGGGGCCGGCTGAACCTCAACCGATGATTGCAGAAAGCTCTCGGCCTGAGCGTACTTGCCGGCGCGCATCATCTCCGCCACCTTTTGGTGACGCGGATGAGTGAAAACCGAGCTGAGATCCTGGGAAGAAGGGGCAGCTAGCGAGGGGCTGACTCCCAGCAGGGAGCAACACCCGAGGATGACCAGTGTGAGGAACGATCTTGGACAGTTCATAACGCCTGGATGGAGTGAACCGCGTTTTCCAAGAGGTTGAACCGCGCGGGAAATCCAATGACGTCGTGAAATGTTTGTAAACTTAACGCCCATTGGAGATTCAGAAAACCGGGGTTTCCCGATAGGTCCCCCAAACCTGTTTGAGGGTTTCGATGATATCGCCCATGGACGCTCCGTTTCGCACCAGATCGATCGTGACCGGCATGATGTTCTGCGAATTGTCGAGCGCCACCGCCTTGAGCCGCTGCAGCAACTCTTGAATCCTGGTCTCGTCCCGCGTCGCACGCACTCGCTTGAGCCTGGCGATTTGACGCTCCGCCGACTTCAGATCGTAGGGGTGAACCTCGAGGTCCAGCGTTTCCTCTTCCTCGACGTACTTGTTGACCCCGATGACGGGTTTTTCACCAGACTGTTTCCCGAGTGCCGTAGCGTAGGCATCCTCGGCAATCCGCCTCTGAAACCATCCTTCTTCGATCAGCCTGACGGTACCGCCCCGAGCCTCCACTTCGTCCAGAATACCCTGGATCTCCTTGGCGTATTGGTTGGTGAGACTTTCCACGTAGTAAGAGCCGCCGAGGGGATCCACCACATTGGCCACGTTTGTTTCCTCAGCGATGATCTGCTGGGTGCGCAGCGCCATCTTCATGGCCTCCTCGGTGGGAATGGAAAAGGCTTCGTCCATGCCGTTGGTGTGCAGGCTTTGCGCCCCTCCCAACACTGCCGCCAGGGCCTGAAGAGCTGTTCGCACCACGTTGATCTTATACTGCGGCTTGGTGAGTGTGGCCGCCGCCGTCTGGCAATGGAATCGGAGACGCATGGAGGCGGGCTCCCTGGCCCCGAAGCGCTTCTGCATGAGGGTGGCGTAAACACGACGCACGGCACGGAAGCGGGCAACCTCCTCGAAGAAGTCCGAGCCACACGCAAAGAAGAAGGAAAGGCGGGGGGCGAACGCATCAACCGACATGCCTGTCTTGATCACTTCCTCCACGTAGGTGATGGCATTGGCCAGGGTGAAGGCCAGTTCATGAAGAGGCGACGCGCCGGCTTCATTGATATGGTAGCCACAGATATTGACCGGGTTGTAGCGCTTCATTCTCTGGGCGCAATAGGCGATGCAGTCTCTGACGATCCGCACCGAGGGGGCTATGGGGAAAATCCATTCCTTCTGCGCCATGTACTCCTTCAGCATGTCCGCCTGCAAGGTCCCCGACAACCTGTTGAGATCGAATTGGCGCTTCTCCGCCAAGGCGACGTACATGGCCAGCAGAATCCAGGCTGAGGGATTGATCGTCATCGAGACCGAAATCTTCTCCAGATCGATGTCGGCAAAGAGCGCCTCCATGTCGGCCAACGTGTCTATGGCCACGCCCCCGCGCCCGACTTCGCCCTGGCTCATGGCGTGGTCGGAGTCATATCCCATCAGCGTCGGCATGTCGAAATCAGTGGACAGTCCCGTCTGGCCCTGCCCGATCAGATACCTGAACCGTTTGTTGGTATCCTCACCCGTCCCGAAGCCCGCGATCTGGCGCATCGTCCACCTCCGGCCTCGATACATGGTGGGATAGGGGCCACGCGTAAAAGGATATTGGCCGGGCAGGCCGATTTCCTCCAGCGGGATATCCTGAACGTCCAGGGCCGTATAAACCCTTTTCACCGGAAATCCACCCAAGGTGGAGAATTGCTCCTGGCGCTCCGCCTGACGCGCCACAAAAGCCGCTACCTCATGATTTTCCCAGTCTTGCAACTGGCCCGCCAACCCATCGAGTGTCTGCGCCTCTTTAATGTCTTTCATGACTTCCTCTCGCTACGGAATTGATTCAGCAGGATTTGGGCCGCCGCATGGGGGTGAATGCCACCGGACATCATCTGGTCGGTGAGTTCAGAGATCTTGTGGTCATGGTGATGTTCGAACTGATCCCGCAGGATGTTCTCGGCCGACTTCAACAGTCGCGTTTCGGCGATTCGACGGCGGCGCCGCTCGAAATGCCCCGATGACTTCAATGCCTCCAGATGACTGTCGATAGCGGAGAGCAACTCCTGGATGCCTTCGCCGTTGACGGAGCTGGTGGGTATCAACGGGACCTGCCAGTCGTACCTGTCCGCCGTGCCCGCACCGGCAGGCCCGTGGACGGACTGTTCTCCCATCATCAACATGTTCCTGATGTCGGTAACGGTTCTATTGGCATCGGGCCGGTCGCACTTGCCGACAACGTGAATGTCGGCAATTTCCAGCACCCCGGCTTTGATGGCCTGAATATCGTCGCCAAGCCCCGGGGCCGACACCACCAGGGTGGTATGGACGGCTTGGACGACGTCAATTTCGTCCTGACCCACGCCAACCGTTTCGATCAGCACCACATCGTAGCCGGCCGCGTCGAGGATGTCGACTCCGCTGAGCGCGGCCCGGGCCAGTCCGCCCAGCGCTCCCCGAGTAGCCATGCTTCGGATGAAGACCCCGGCATCCGTCACCAGTTCGTTCATGCGAATTCGATCCCCCAGGATGGAGCCGCCGGAAAAGGGGCTGGAGGGATCAATGGCGATCACGCCGACGCGACGCTGCCGGGCTCGAAGGGCCTTGCAAAGCTGCGTGACCAGCGCTGATTTGCCGCTTCCGGGCACCCCCGTGACCCCCACGATGTGAGCCTTCCCGGTATGCCGGTAGATTTCAGCCAGGGCCTCCTGACAACTCTCGCCTGCTGACTCCGCGTGAGTCATCAATCTGGCGATGGCAAACATCTGCCCGGCCAGAACCGGTTCGACCAGCGCCGAGGGAGGAATCGTCCTTCCCATGAATCAACGCCCCTTCTCCAGTTTTTGATGGAACTCGCGGAAAACGTCGCGGTCGTCAACCACCCGCCGGGCCTTGAAGTCGGTGCGCGGCAGGGAGCCCGGCGGCGCGACCTCCACCTGGGTGCGAAGGCCCAAGGTACGCTGTAGCAGGCCCGCCGTCCTGTCCCGGAACCCGGCTCGGACATCAGGACCGGCAGCGTAGGTGGCTCGGGCAGGTTCCACTTGAACCAGTAACTCATCCATGGTCCTCTCGCGGGAAATCACGATGCGATGTTCTCCCCCATAGTCGGACATCTGGTTGAGAGCCGCATCGATTTCATTCGGATAGACATTCTCGCCCCGAATGGTGAACGCATCGTCAATGCGGCCAAAGACGCCATGGGGCAAGTGCGGATAGGTCCGTCCGCAAGGGGTGGGTCCCTCCTCCCACAAGGCGAGGTCCCCGGACAACAGCCGAATCATCGGCTGGGAGGTTCTCTCCAGATGGGTGTAGACCGGCGTGCCCCGTTGACCGAAGGGGACTTGTCGAAAGGTATTGGGATCGCAAACTTCGGTGTAGACGATGTCTTGCCAGAGCAGCATGCCGTCGGTTTCCGCAGTCCCGGCACAACTCATCCAGGGCGTCATTTCAGCCATTGATCCGCTGTCAATCACCCGGGACTCATAGGCTTGCTGAATCCTGTCGCGCAGGCCGGGAACCGAGGCCCCGGGCTCACCCGAAAAAAACAAAATTTTAAGGCCGAATTCAGCTGGATCAACGCCTTCGTCTCGAGCCACCTCCGCCAGGTGCAACGCATAAGACGGTGTGGAATAGAAAGCCGTCGGCCTGATCTGTCTCAGCCAGCCTACCGCTCGAGCCGTCATTCCGGGAGCGCCCGCACCATAGGGAAAAGATTTGGCCCGCAATCGCTCGGAGCCAAGCAGTGTTCCCCAGGATCCCCAGTACAAGCTGAACAACGACGCGATAAAGACCGTGTCTCCCGGCCGCAATCCCATGCCCCACATAACCCGGGCGTGGGCGTTGCCGATGGCATCCCAGTCACCCCTGCCGACGGCGAATGCCGTTGGATGCCCCGTGGTGCCGGAGGTGCCGTGGATGTGGTGAATCTGGTCCTCCGGAATACAGAGATAGTCACCGAAGCTCGGAGCACGGGCCTGAGCTTCTCTCAAGTCCTTTTTGGTGATGACCGGGACCTTTTCCTCGAAGTCTTCCAGGCTCTTGAGGTGATCGGGATGGAAGCCCGCCCGTTCCCACAGAGTCCGATAAAAGGCGGAATGGGCGTAAGCGTACCGCGTGACCTCTTTGAGACGTTCCAGGATCAGCGCATTGCGCTCCTCGGCCGGCATGGTCTCGCGCCGAGGAAACCAGTATTTACAAGAGGGATCAGGCAGATAATCCGAGTCGTAGTTGGGTGGAAAAGACCAGTCCTCGATGTCGAACCTCCTCCGTCACCGCGGGCCTCGCTCCTGAACCAGGCGCTGCATCGATTCGATGATCGTCTGCGGTGGCGTGTCCTGGAGAAGGATCTCCCTCACACCCATCTGTTTGAGTTGTAAGACGTCCTCGTCGGGTATCACGCCGCCGCCCACGACGGCGATGTCGCTGGTGTGGTGCCGGCGAAGCAACTCCAGTATCCTGGGAAACACCGTCATGTGCGCTCCGGAAAGAATGCTGATGCCCAAAATATCGACGTCCTCCTGGACGGCCGCCAGGGCCACTTCCTCCGGAGTACGGTGGAGTCCCGTATAAATGACGTCCATGCCGGCGTCGCGCAGGCAACGGGCAACAATTTTGACGCCTCGATCATGACCATCCAACCCGACTTTGGCAATCATCACCCGGATCGGATTCTTATCCCGGTCTTCCATCTTTTCGCTCTTACCGCGCAACCAACCTTCCAACCCAACCACCAGCGATCAAGCAGCAGGCCACCCGACACCCCGCCGCCGGTTCCCTGCTCTACCGACGCAAGCCAGAGAGCAGCAGCCCCTTGACGCACCGCATCCTAGCCGATACGCCTGATAGGGTCAAGGCAGGTCCAATCGCCGTACTGTGCAGCTTGACTCGCGAAGATGGTGCCGATAGCGGCACGCTCCGCCCACATCACCAACGATCCCGTCAAATCCGCTGCAATCGCACCGCGAGCCGAATCACTAAAGTTGCAGGGTGATCTAAACAAGGCATACCAACGATTTATCTAGATGCCGGAACGAAAAGGCCGAGGCCGAAGTGCGAGGAATGACCAAGGGCGATGGGACCGCGAACAGGTGTGTCGAAGGTGAGCGATACATGATAGCCACGTTTCTCGAAATTGGTTGGGTCACCTTGACTTCGCCAAGGTCTATGCACCTGCGTCCACCTGAATCCTTGGTCATCAACATTGATTATCAATTTGCTCGTATCGAACCCCTGCCTGTTCACCTCTCGTCGAAGCTGATCTTCGACCGTCTCCCCCGACTTGACGCGGCCTCGACGGCCATACACATGGCGCGGCGGAACATATGGCGTCGCAGTTTCCCACCGACGATACGCTTGAACATCGAAGCCGCGGGGAGGTGGCTCTTGAGAATCCAGAGGCACGAGCCGAACGGCCCACGGGTCTTTCCGCCGCGTTCTGCCAAAGGCGATCGGGAGTTCTTGATTAGCCGCTTTCAAAATCGCCCGTTGTTCGTCATCGGTAAACGGTTGGCCGCGCCAAACCATCAACCTCGCCGCTCTGCCCGTCCGTTCATCGAAATGAATGCCGAAGTACACGTGGGGATGATGCTCTTGCAGCGGTTTCCCATCGGCGTCCTTACCTGTGAGCAGCCGTACCTTGTCCCTTTGCGCGGAGCTCGCTTGGCGCCAGCCGCATCCCAGAAACGCACGAACGACGCGCCCGCGAAAACGTTGAGTGAGAACTACGATGGACTTGCGCGGGGGGCTGACTCTCGACCCAATCGCGAACTGAACGAAAGGAGTTGGTTCTCTCGACTTTCGTTTCCGACGCGGTAGATTGACCGGCGACTTGACAGGACGCATGGCGAAAAGCCATTGCGCACCCGGCGGAACCGTGGACTCCGCTACCGAAGGATCGTCGGTGAGTGCTTGCACCTGCTCCAACGCGACGTCCCGCGTCGGCGCGAGCACCGGGACTGAGCCAGACGAAGGCGCACCTTCCAGCACGCAATTGATATCATTGATATCGATGTTCGGCGGCAATCCATCGACGCACCGGATTTCAGTGATCGACTCCGTGCGGCCGAAGTATGTCATCCGGTCGAGACAATCGGCCAGGAGATTTCGGGTGGACTGCGCCCACTCATTGCTCTCAAGTACCCATACAATCGGATCGCATTCCGGCGACGTCAGCCAAAAATTGTCCCGCGCCTTGGTGGTGTTGTAGGTCATCACACCCGGTTTTTTGGCGTCGGCGGGAACCCGCTTGAACTCAGCGGGCTGGTATTGTCTCAGTCCCGGACCTCGCCAAGTGAACTTCGGTAAATACCAGGAAACGGAGCTTGAGGCAAAGGCTCGGACGAGTTGTGCTCTGTGTTCATCGCTTGGGATGCCTGTCTCGCGCCATAGTTGGTAACTGCGCGCCATAACGGCTCGCAGGAGCCGCCAAGGACTAGGGGGCCATTCTCCATGCGGGTCGTCATACGGAAACACCTTCCATGGCGTTGCGTGAAAACGGCCCAGAGGAAACGTTTGCTCAATGAAAACTTTCATGGCGCCTCTTCATCCTGGTCGTCACTCTCTCCCATGTCATCGGCATCTTCTGGTGTGTTCTTAGCTTTCTTGAACAGTTTGGTTTTGGGCCAATAAACCTGGGTCACGCGGCTTTCAGGCTCTCCTGAAAAAACGTCGTCACCCAGGTAAGCACTGATCTTGATTTCAGGGAGTGCGACTGACGCTTCCCGGTTACCATTGACGTACAATGCTTTGAATTCGAGATCGCAGCCCGAGCGATATCGAAACGGCTGCTTGAGCAAACGCGCAATTTTCCAGAGGGCAAATGCCACAAGGAAGGCTTTCTGCTTTGCGCTAAGACCCTCGGAATCGTGGCCGAACGAGCGAATGAGTGCCAAGTCGATGACAAAGGTCGCACGAATTTCCGTGGCGGTTTCCTCGTCCTTGGCAAAGATGGGTTGGCCGGACGTCGTCATCAAGAGTTTGTCGAACTTCACGCCGGAGGAAGCCACTCGCGCGGCGTTGATGGCGTCGAGTTGCCCGGTCAGCGCACGGGGTATCTTGATCCCCATCGAGGGGAACAGAATGCCGTGGACAAGCGAGTTTGGGTCGAACCTGAAGATTGTTCGGAAGACGTTCCACCAATCCGAAGGCAGGGGATGGGTACGTGTGCCGAGGTCTTCAATGTTGAATTCCCTACGAAGGACAAGTTCGAGGTTTTCGTTCTTTTCCTTTTTTTACTTATTTTTTCTTTAATTTTGATATTTCTGATTTCAACGGGAGCTTTGGCGACTTCTGATCTGGCATCCGTAAAGAGGCTGGAGGCAAGCCGATGCCCTTCCGAAAGGGTCGTGACGACCAAACGGTCTTTTCCATTATTGTCGTCATCGGTCACGCATTGGACATAAGGGAGGCCGTTGAGGTCCGGATGGAGCGTTGTGCCGAACGGTCCTTCGTGGCAAACCGTTTCAAGGTGATTCGCCATGCTCGCGGCGCTGTCAACAATGCAGACCTTCTTGACCGTCCCATCGGATTGCGGGCTGTCGTAAATCACGTGTCCGATGTCCGGAAAACCAGCCGGTTGAATGCGATCTCTGCCGCCGGTGGGGACAAGGCTCGCATGGAGCGTGAGACGATGTTTGCCGCCTTCCAACAGAGTTTTGGGGTCTAGTGTATTTTCGTTCATAGTGTCTACTCCTTGTCGTGGGTTGAGGGAGACCGCCAGCGGGCAAAGAGTTTACGCAGCCCTCGCGTACTGACGGGGAAGAACAGCGATGCCAAGAGGCGGTTCGGGTACTCGTGGGAAAACGCACCGAGATGGAAGTCGGCCAGAGCGATTCGCTCCGCCCGGTAGGCTGCGGAAGCAATTTCCCAAGCTGCCGCCACGTCGCCTCTGTCCAGTGCGGAAACGATCGGAGCGAGCCGACCCACGTTGGTGCTTGGCCCGGATCCTTGACCGTCGGAAGTTCGTGAATCGGCCTGTAGCCGAGTCAGCGAGGATTGATCGAACAAGGGGCGGAAAAAGCCGTAGAGTAGAGCATCCGCGTCGTTCGGTTCGGGCAACTCGGGTTTCCGAACCCAATCGCGCAGACGGACCTTGGATTTCTTGTTGTCGGACCAATCGAAAAGGCTGAAACGGTCTATCCATACGCCAAGGGCGCTGTCGTCCGTCTCTTGCAAGAGGAACCGAAGCGCGTCCGCCACGCTCGCGTTGACGGTGCTCCGAAACGGCGGCGGTTGTTTTGGCGGGATCTCGAACAGGCGACGTTTGCCAAGCGAGGTCAAGTTTTCCGTCAAGGATTGCTGCGACCACACGCGACGCAAGGGGAGATCCTTCGGAATTCTCCAAAAGTGGCCTCTCCCAACACTCCCAAGTCGGTAAGCCAGAAACCGTTGCGGGAACTTTTCCAAGTTCTGTTGTGCGTCTGCTGGCGATTCGGGGCGCAACGACGCGAGGGTCAAGGCCAGACGAATTTCCGCATGTTGATCGGCCGTCCGTTCGAGAAGCCATGCCAGCCAATCAAGCGGAAGGAGTTCGAAGCGAACCTCTTTTTCGCGGAATACCTTGTTTCGATCGACTTTGGCAAGCGAGGCGAAGACTTCGTCGATCAGGCGCCAGGAACGCTCCACTTGGAGGGCTTCCCGATTCTCTCCGACCGCTTCGGCGAGAGCGACGAGCACCCGATCGATGGGGCCTTGGAGTCCGCGAAAACGCCAACGTGTCCCTATCTTTTCGTCGCGCGGCAAGTTATCCCGAATTCCAATTATTCTTCGGATGGCGATACTCGATACAGGGTCGGTTTTGGGAATGCGAACTACGTTTGAGAGGCGGGATTCAAAGGTGTTGTCGCTGGTTGTCCGAATCAACGCGAAGCTTCGAAATTCGCTGAGCCCCGCGTCCACGCCCCGGTGAAGGATTGCTCCGGCAAATGCAGCCGACGTCAGCGCGGCCCTGCCATCAATTTCCGCCCGGCCCGATTGGAAGAGCGCGACCGCTTCGGCGAGGCTCATTGGACGCTCCCACACCGGAGCCCAGAATTCGCCCAGAGTTTGGCCGGCGGCTTGTTCCGCCAAAGGAGCGGCCGCGCGCGTCACAAATGGGAAAGCACCAAACGCCCGCCGATGGGTGCCCAGTTGGCGCGATGACGCACCGGACAGCAATGGGAACGCCTCGCACGCGAGCAGCATGGCCCATGGAGTAACTTGGCCTTCTCTGTAGGGTTTTTTGAAGCCGCTGTTGTAGATCTTGTTGGCAGCACTGAACCAACTTCCCGCTCCAAAATCGGAAAGGCATCGACAAGGTTTTCCGTTCAGGAATGCGTGAAGGTCGCTCTTGATGTCTTCCGGCTTGGTGTTCTTTGGGGGATTGGCGATTCCTTTCTTTGCCTTCTCCCACCCTTTAGCGAATTTACGTCTGCCGGCATTGCCGCCGCTGCCAAAGAGCGGATTGAAGTTCAGTTTCTGTCCAATGGCAATATGTGACTGTTGCAGCACGGCCTCGTTTTCGGTGGCATCGTGCGCCCGCCATAATGCCATGTGGGTTGCGGGTTTATTAGCCTGCGTCCGCTTGGTGTCTTTCTTCTGAAATGTATCCCATGGCTTTCCGTAGTCGTTCCACTTCCCCTCAAGGCCGACATCATAAAGGAACGTCTCCAACTCCCCCGATGAAACAGGCCCCATAACAACCGTGAAACAGCCATTCCGCCAGCATCCCCTGATCGACGGCCATTCTCGGCTTAATGTCCGTAGGAGACCAAGTGCGGCGAAATAAAGGCCGAGAGTGTCCAGCGTGAGGCCGGGAAGCGGAATTGCCGGGAATCTTTGCGGGAGCGTGTTCATGTCGGGTTGTCTTGTTGAGGGCCAAAACCGATGATGCGCCGCGCTTTTTTCGGCGGCGGTTGCAGCAGTGGGAGCAGTTTCCTGTAGATGTCGCTCAAGGCAGAATCATGGATGAGAAGCTTTTTATCAATCTCGGCCAGCCGCTTCAAAATCGCTTGGTTGGCTGCCAGCATTTCCCGTTGCTTGACGAAGGCTCGGATAATGAAAATGCTCATTTTAACGGCGGCGGGGCTGCTGAGAATGTTGGCGGCCATCAACCCGCCGTGTTCGGTAAAGACATGAGGCAAAGCTTTGGAGAACTTGAGGTTCCCGAGGTGATCTGCAACCGGAAATCCTCGGGAAATCGATTGGGGTTCCGCCTCACGGCCTGATTCAAGACGCGGGCCAAGTCGGCGTCGATCAGGATCGGAATGCACCGGAGAAGCAGAATTGGAATAGGCAAGGAATCGGCCATAAGATCAACGATGCGTCTGAACTTGAGAGGGTTGGGCGCTGGCGCGTCCGTCCGCGGCCCGGAGCAGCGTTTCGAAGTAGGTCAGAGCAAAGGGACCAAGGGAATGAGGTTCACTTTCCACAACCGCGCTGCAGGTTCTTTTCGGGGCGGTTGCTTCCCATCCGCCCAAAAGGTCGGCGACGAGCCCCGACCATCCGGGAGCCTCGAAAGTAAAGGCGCCGTCCTCACCAAACGCCCCGGAAGCGCCGTCAATCGCGGCCTCGAAATCCAGCGTCCATGCCGGATTCCATGGGAGCGCGGTGGGATGATGGGTTGGAATCCCGCAAACGTTGGGCTCGGCGACTCGGGGATTCGATCTCAGAACGGTCCTTACTTTGCCGTGGTGGGAGGCGACCAAGTAAATGGCCAGCGCGGGAAAATCCGGCGCGTCCTTGCCGCGGTAGTATCGTTGCCACATTGCAAGTGCCGAGGCCGCCTCATGCCGAAAACCGGGACGAAACGGGGTCACTTTCGGGCGCTTGCCGGTGAGGTTGAACAAATCATCCATAGTCCGGCGGCTTGGTCGCAGAAAGATTTGCGCATGGAGACTCTCCGATGGCAAATCGGCGGCGCTTTTCAATTCTGTCATGAAGATTTTTTGATCCGGGTCATCTTGAATCAGGCGAAGGCATTTCTCTCTGGCCTCGTCGCCTAACTCGGTCACGTCGATTGCCAGTTCGTAGGGAGATTTCGCATAGAGTTCACCTTCCCGCGGGCAAAGATGGGGCAGAGCCTCTTGCCATGAGTCAAGGCTCTTGCCGATGTCATGCAGTTCGGCTGCCCGAATCAAACATTTGGAACCCGCACCGTCCAAGCTCAGGGAATCCGAAATCCGCGACACGACGTCTCGGACGTCCAAAAGATGGGTTTCGAGCGAAACCCAGTTTCCAGTCAGGGACTCGCGGTCTTCGTCCTCTCCGCCTTCGAAGGGACCGGGGAGAGGAACGGCTTCGAGCATCGATCCGGTTTCTCCCGTCCAACCGCGCGAAACCTCGTATCCACCGTAAGCTGCCGGCAACAGGAGAGTCATTCCCGGACAAAGATCGGCGGGTCGTATGGCCTCCCAGCGTTTTTTCTTTGGCTCCCAGAACCACGCTTTTCGCGAGTCTTTCAAGAACTCCCGCAATCTCGAGACTGAAACCGGACAGAGTTCGTCCCGTTGCAAACCAAGTCCCTCGAACCAATTGGGGTCCTCTTTCTGGGGCTCGAACTTTCGCCAGAAGACGGTCACGTCCGGGTTTGCTTCGACATTCCGCACCCAAGGGCTGATATCCGTGAAGCCGCCGAAAACATCAGGCTCGGTCGAGAAGAGTCCGTGCAGATCGCAGGCTCGCGGAAGAGGCTCAGGCTTCGGCTGCAAAGCTTTGCTGATTCGCTTGGCGACATCCGGTGTCTTGGCAAGTTCGATAAATGCTTGGCGGGCGGAAAGGTCCGGCTTCTTGGCGCCAAGTTTTTCCAAGGCTGAAACAATTTGCGATCCGGTTTCCAGATCGTTCGGATCGTAAGGGCCAACGTCTTCGCGTAGCGCAGGGACGGTAAAGACGAAGGCCATCGCGACTCCATTCAACTTTGCATCGCGATTCAATCGCCCAAACCGTTGAACAAAAGAAGGCCAAGGAGCGGCCTCAGTCCAGAGCCGGGCGGCGGACACGTCGAAACCGGCTTCGATCACTTGCGTGCTGACGAGGATCAAGCCCGGATGCGATTGCCCTTTTTTCGGGCTTTTTCAAAAGCAACGACCTTTTCCAAGGCAGCCTCGCGATCTTTGAGGCGAAACCGGGATGTCAGAAGCAGAACCTCCCGGTTCGAAGATTCGCTTTGCGCTTGTATCGCGTCTTTCAAGCTCTGGGCATCAGCAACCCGGTTGCAAACCGCCAGCGTGAGATTTCCATCGAGATGTTCGTCCACAATGGATTTGGCCAAATCAGGAAAGTAGGTTTCCGTCTTGTCCTGTTTCTTGGCTTTGCCTTTTGCGCCACGAGTCGCGGATTTGTTTGGAGAGTAGCTTTCTATCGGCCGAGCCGCCTTGAGGATTGCAAGGAAGATTTCTTCTTCCGACGAAAGGGCAAGCGTTTTCGGCGTAGAAATTTTCGCCTCGGACCGGTCCCGCGTTTCGAAAAAACTCTTGCCGAGTGTGGCGCTCATCCACCACGAGACACAAGGTTTGAACGACTTGAACCGGTCCCGCCGCATCCAGTCAAGCTGAGCCGTCGCCCACAAGCCGCTGCCCATCAACTGCACCTCATCCATGACCCACAGGCAGTCGTTATTGAGCAACCCGAAGTGAATGGGCCAGCGGTAACGGCTCATCCGGTAGCCGCGGTTGAGTGCACGGGAAAGAAGCATGTCTTGGGTGCCGATCAGGATGGCGGGGTTTTAGGGATGCATATCCCAATCGCGCTTGGAGGAGTCGAGTTCCTCACCGCCCATCAGAACAACGGGCGAGTGCTTTGACAGACATTGAAGATCAGAATTTTCAGGGAACTCCGTCGCAAGCCTTTCAACCCAATCTCGAACATTGTCCCGCGTCTGTTCGACCAGCGTGCGCATGGGGAGGCAGTAGACGAGGCGGCGCGGCCAAGTTTCCCTGTGAGCCGGGTCGGGATGGGCGACACGGTTCCAGAGCCACGCCAGTACAACGGCGGCAGTCTTTCCGAGGCCGGTGGGGACGTCGATGAGCCGGGATTCGCAAGGGCTGCCGCTTTTGAGCCAGTCGTCCTCGTCGCGTGCGTCGCGCTCGCTGCACGCCAGTCGATTTTGGTACTCGTAAGGATTAAACCCTGTTGCTTTGGAAAAAAACTGGTCGAACCGTTTCATCGTTACGTTCCCGACAGTCCGAATAGTGTCCAGGCTTCCCTGCATTTTGTGAGAACAGAACCTTCCAGAGAACGCCGGCACCTCCCGTACCAAGTCCGCTAATCCTCCCTACCGGCGCATCATTCTAGCAAAAAATGCAACACCGGCCAGCTTCCGTGCTACCTCACGGTCATGATAGGATAACGACTCATCTCTACGTTTTCGGTGTTCAGGTCTTCGATTTTCCGGTGGACACCACAACTGGCCACCGACATCCCCTTGGACGTTAAGGAGGAATCGCATCATGAACCGTCGCCATCTGTTGCAAGCCGGTCCCTTGGGAGCCCTGGTGGCTGGACTGGGCTCGCTCGGGTCGTCATCTATGAAGTCCTCGCTCCAGGCGGCTCCGCAGGAGCGTCCCGGATTGCCGCCCATCCAGATCACGGACGTCCGGAGCATCCTCACAGCTCCCGCTGGGCGCCGCCTGATGGTGGTCAAGGTCTCGACCAGCGAGCCCGAGTTGTACGGTTTGGGTTGCGCCACCTTCACCCAGCGAGCGCGGACGGTCCAGACGGCCGTCGACGTCTATCTGAAACCTTTTCTGGTAGGGAAAAGTCCCTGGGACATCGAAGATATCTGGCATTCCTCGTTCTTCAGCTCTTATTGGCGCAACGGGCCGGTGTTGAACAACGCCCTCAGCGGAGTGGATATGGCCCTATGGGATATTCTGGGCAAATGGGCCGGGCTGCCGGTCTATCAATTGTTGGGCGGCAAGAGCCGCCGTGTGGTGGACACCTACAAGTCGGCCTCCGGTCGGACCTTCGAGGAGATTGCCGAATCCGTGCAGCAAATGATGGAGCAAGGCTATCGACACATTCGCTGTGAACCCCCAGTGCCGGAGGCTTCACCTCCGACCGGTCCCGACAATGCGGCACGTCCCGCCAACCAACGAGTCCGCCTCTGGGAAGCGGCGCCCTATGCCCGGGCGCTGCCTCGATTTTTTGAAAAGCTGCGCAAGCGGGTCGGCGAAACGGTGGAGCTTCTGACCGATGTCCACGAACTCCTGCCTCCGATTCTCGCCATCCAATTGGCCAGAGACCTGGAGTCTTCTCGCCTGTTTTTCCTGGAAGATCCGCTTTCTCCCGAAGACGTCGGCTACTTCAAACATCTGCGCCAGCAGAGCAGCACGCCGATTGCCATGGGGGAACTGTTCAACAATCCCAACGAATGGCTCGACATTATCAGCCAGCGGCTGATCGACTTCATCCGAGTCCACATTTCCCAGATCGGCGGCATCACCATGGCGTTCAAGCTGGCCCATCTTTGCGAGTTCTTCCGGGTGCGAACCGCCTGGCACGGACCGGGCGACTGCTCGCCGGTGGGACACGCCGCCAACATCCATCTGGATCTGGTCTGCAACAACTTCGGCATCCAGGAGTTTCACGGCCTGACCCAGGAGGAGCGAGACGTTTTCCCCGGAAGTCCCCAGAAAAGGGGCGGCTATGTTTACATCAACGAGAAGCCGGGACTGGGGGTTGACCTGGACGAGAAACTGGCCGCCCGCTTCCCCATCCGGGATGACCCCAGCTTCGACCTGCACTGGGGCAACCTCCGCCGCAGGGACGGCACCATCGTCAAGCCTTGATTGTCGCTTCTGGAATAAACTTCATTGAACTCGGGAGGTTCTCATGAAAAAACAGATTCAAAGCTGGGTCGCCTTACCGTTCCTGGCATTCGCCGCCGCAGGATGCCAGGGGGAAGGCCCTGCGGGCAGGTCGGCAAACACCGCCGAAAATGCCAATCCCCCGCGCATCAAAGCGGCTGACCTGGACCGGCTCCTGCAAGGCGACGCGCTCTTCCTTGACGTCCGGGAACCCTCGGAACTGGAACAATTTGGAACTCTGAAGGGCTATCTCAACATTCCCATCGGTCAGCTTGAGGAGCGCCTGGACGAGCTACCCCGAGACCGGCCCATCCTCACCGCTTGAAACGGCGGAGGCCGAGCCGCGCGTGCCGCGGCGTTACTCAAAAAAAACGGGTTCCAAACCATTGGTTCCTGTGGATTGAGACACTACAAGGGGCAGAGGATTTTTCCGAAAGCAGGACTGTGATTTATGTGATTACCGTGATGGGCTGGGATGTCGTCGGAACAGTGATTTTTGCGATGCACTACGATTCTCATAAGTCGGTGTGGATGACATTGAATCCAAAAATCAAGGTAATCTCACTAGAACCTATCTCAAAATCATATTCTATGGTACCCGGTTCATGAAGAGGATGTCGGAAACGCTAAAAAATCAAATAGTTATGTCCGTAGCCCCATAGGCTCACAATCCAGGATTCCAATTTTGAGATAGGTTCTAATCAGGTAAATCACAGTCCGATCATCCCAAATATCCCCGAAATCACCGGAAGGCCTTTCATTGAAGCAATCAAGGTAATCCATTTAATCAAGTAAATCACAGTCACGCCAAGGCTCTCTTGCAGTATTCCAGGGACTCCCGAACTCCCTCCATGGCCGACTGGCCTTTGATCTCGTGCTCGATGTTGGCCGGAATCGGGTACTTCCTGGTCTTGAGTAGTTGCAGCACTTCTCTGATGGGCGTGTCACCGGTTCCGAACTTCAACACCGGTGATTCGGGTCCCAGCCCCTTCTTTCGATCCTTGATATGCAGGGTGACAATGCGTTCATGATGCCGATCGATGTAGGCGACCGGGTCGAACCCGGCCGCAACGAAATGACCGATGTCCAGATTGACACAAATATAGGGGGAGGTCCCTTCCATGGCGGCAGCAAAATCCTGGGGCCCGTCGAACTCATCCTCCTTGCCACCGTGGGCATGGTTGTGCATTCCAACCTTGATTTGGTGCTTCCGGGCAAATAAGTCAATAAGGGGCGCCAGGCTCGGGTTTGAAGAAGCGGTGATGACGTTGGCGCCCAAAGCCCCGGCCATGAGAAAGCCCCGATCCATTTCCGCTTGGCTCATCGTCTTGCGAAAGCTGTAATTGTAAGCGTTGAGCTTGATTCCGGCTGTGTCGAGCTTTTGAGCCGCCTCCTCGAAAAAGCTGAGTGGGACCTCCAGCCGCCACCGGCGAAGCTGATCCCGGTCGAGACCCCGGGGCTCCAAATGGCCTTGCCAAAGCTCGCAACTGTCGATACCGATACGAACCATGGCCTCAATGGCGTCATCAAACGAGCGGTCTCGAAAGCTGTAACTCTGGATGCCAATCTGAACACCATGAATCAGAGAACTGGCTGCTTTCCGCCTGCATCCGGCTTGGGTCGGGAAGAAACCTGCCCCGGCCAACAGAGCCATATTTCTGGCGAAGGCCCGCCTTGATATTCGTTTCATCGGCATACCTCCCTTCGAAAAGGTCGATCTCCCTCATAAGATATTACGAAGCAGACTCTTGTTCACTTTACACACCATGGTGTAGGCCGGATCGAACATGTTGCCCAACTCGTAGCGGACGCACTGCGCCAGCAGCAGGTTGGCGCCCAGCCCATCCAGGCCGTAGTCCTGCTGGAGCCAGCGAAGCATTTCAGTGGTGGCGTGCTGAGTAGCTTGATCGAGCGGCCGGGCATTTCCGACGGTAAAGATCCAATCGTCGTTTTCCCCTCGCGGCCAGCCGATTTCCTTACCCTTGAGAACACGCAAGGTGACGCGAACGTCCATGGATATCTCGATTCCCGTCCCCACAATTTCACCGTCACCTTGTGCGGCGTGGCCGTCTCCGAGAAAGAACAACGCTCCGCGCTCGAACACCGGGAAATAAACCGTGGCGCCGGCCACAAATCCCCGATAGTCCATGTTCCCACCGTGCTCGGCGGAGGTCGCCGTCGAGATGGACTGCCCTTCCTTGGCCGCCACACCGAAGCAACCCAGCATCGGCGCCAGCGGTATGACCAGCCGTCCCAGTCTTGATTCCGGGCCAATCAAGGTGGCCGTCCCCGCCTCCCGGTCCACCTGCCATTCCGCCATGGGGGCCTGGGGCAACTCGCGAACGTAAGTGGGATCGACAACATTGGCCGCCACCGCCGAATGACAAAACCCATGGCTGCGATTGGGCTGAATCTCCTCGAGATCGATGGCCAGGGTATCGCCGGGCTCGGCCCCTTCGAGGTAGAAGGGGCCGGTTTGAGGGTTGCCTCGTGGCGTCACCTGCCGGCGATGTTGGTCGAAGCCTCGGGCGTCAACCGTGGAGGTCACGAGGGTATCTCCGTCGCCGACCCGCAATACCGGGTCGTGCTGCCCCAAGGTTGTATGGTACTCGGTGGGAGTGAAATGATGTTCCATGGCTTCACGCTCCGATTGACGGTGGTCTAAAAAATTCCAGATCATCCTCCCGAACTGCGTTGGGTCAGCCAGGAAGCGAGTTGGGGTTGGCTGATCTCCGTCGTCCGAATGTCCAGCAGCGAGGTCTTTCCGGCAAGGCGATAAGCCTGCTGAACCCATGCGGTGTCGAAGGACTCTCCCGTATTGTGAATCAGCAACGGAGTCGCAGGAGCGAGCATCGACGCTGTCTTGAAGTCTCCCGCCCGTCGAAGAATCGGGATGTAGAGATGCTCAAGGTAAGCCCGGTCATCTTCCGTAGCGAAACGGGACACATCCACGGCGGTGCGGTGGAGCCTGGGGACCAGGCCCCGCGCCAACAGGCACCACAGCCCCGCCTTCCCAAGACCCGCCAGATTGATCCTGGCAACGTCCTGACGCTTCCGGAGATAGGCGATGGCCGTCAAGACGTCTTGAACTCGGTTGGAATCGTCGGTCCGATTGTAAGTGGTGAAAAATCGGTCACTCCTGTCTCGCCCGGCTCGGGCGGCCCCCGTGTTGAAGGCGTCAATGGACATCACCAGGTGCCCTCGATCCAAGAGCGATTGAACCAACGGTCTGGCTGAGGCGTAGAGAGCGTCTTTGCCGTCGGAGTGGACCAACAGCGTCGCCGTCAGATTCCTTTGTCTCCCTTTGGGGAACCACCGAACGGCCGGCACTCGGTCTCCCCGCCCCCTGCGGCCAATAAAGAATTTTTGGCTTTCACCTGGCCTGGCAGGGGAAACCCGAGTGACGAGGACTTCCGCTGACTCAGGAGTGCGAACGGCCATAGCGTGTTCCAAGGCCGGCGCCATGATTTCGCGGAATCGAGCCAGTGTTCCGGAGTCGTTTGGCTTGAGTTGCCGGATCTGTTGCTGGTAGCTGTTGATCAGGTACTCCATCAACTCTTTCTCGGTGACTGCGGAGGGGGGAAGCTCCCGACCGAAGAAGACCAGAAACTCGGAGGGCGTATCCAAGCGAAAGATCTTCTCGCTGAACCGGGTTCTGTCTTCCTCACCCAGCATCCAGCGACCAAACCAGGCATAGACGGCCTCCCGGCTCTCCCGGTTGAAGTTATGGACGTCGAAGGTCTGCACCGTCTGCACCTTGTCGGCGGCGCCAAAGAGGCGATAAATACTCTGGATGGCAGGAAATTCTACTCGGGGGGTCTCCCGGGTCCAGTCACCCATCGCCGAGACCATCAACAAGGGTCGGGGGGCCATCAAGGCCGCAATCTCCATGTTGTTGGTGTCGAGCCTCAGGTTCGCCTGGTTCTCGCAAGTGGAACCCCCTTGCATGTAGTGCGAGATCATGTTGACCGGGGCCGAGACCTTGATCCGGTCATCGACCGCGGTCAGGAGAAACGTCTGGGTCCCCCCGCCGGAAGCCCCCGTGCAGCCAATCCGACTCTGGTCCACATCGGGCAGGGATTCCAGAAAATCCACCGAACGAATGCTGTTCCAGAGCTGAAGCCCCAAATACCCAATGCCCCACAGGCCGAAAACCCTGTCCATCTCCCGCCGGTGGTCTTTGATTTGACGACTGTCGTTGTACCCCAACATGTCGTAGGAAAAGACCACGTAGCCCTGGCGAGCCATATTGATGCACCGGCCCGGAACCGAGGACAGAGGCTGGTTTTCCAGGCGTCCGTAGGTCCAGTGTCCATGAGGCGCGAGAATCCCGGGAAAGGGGCCTTGCTTTCCCCCCGGACGATAGAGGTTTCCGGTGACCAAAAAACCGGGATAGCTTTCGAAATAGACCTTCTCAATGGAGTAACTCTCCTTTGAGATTTTCCCGAAAACGTGCGCATTGAGAGGAGTCTTCTCCACCGGAGGCCAAAGCCCGGCACTCACCAGGATCTGGCGGCGCAGATAGGCAGCCCGTTGCAACCAGGCTTCCCTGGTGGGAAACGGCTGGAAGGTATAGGGGAGATGCAGGTGCCGGATTCTGGTGGCACGACGGTCCAAATCCGGCAGGGACGGCAACTGACCCGCACCGGAATACTCAGTAAGGAACAGAAGGCTGACTCCGGCCAGCAGGATCCTTTTGCTTGAGATCATCAATGCTCCCTCCCCGGTTTCGCCATCAGGGAGTCCGGCTGTAAGGCGCCTGTTGCGGTCGTCCCGGCGGCCAGGAAAAAGTGGACTGAAAGCCCGGCGACCCGACTCACTCCAAAAAATTCTATCCCAGAGGAGATACTTTTGCGATGATTAAGGTATGGTCGATCCAAACCATATCACCCTCCATGCCCCCGTCAGCTTCCACCATCATGGCCAGAGTATTGCGGGCTACATCGCCCGGAAATCCCGCTGTGTGGCCGTCGTCGTGGCCGACGACGGAAGCGAATACCGAGTGCCCTGGTCTCTGCTCTCCCTCCGCGAAGGCGTCGAGCCCCGGCAGGTGAACACCCGGACCGCTACCTTGAAGGCGCGCTTCCGTCCCCATGACGCAGTTGAGTTCCAGCATAAATCCGAGAGCTTCCGTGGTGTCATCGCCACACTCGGCCCCAGGCGCGCCCGTGTCTCTTGCGACAACGACAAGACGTTCTACGTCCCCTACGCTCTGTTGAAACAAGTCTCGCCCAACGCCAGAAAGGACGACACGCGCCGCCTTGCCGCCCTTGCCCAGAAAGCAGAGCGATTGATCCTGGCCCATGGACTCCCGAGCTGGAGTTTTCAGTTTGATGACGCATCCAGACGGGCGGGATGCTGTCACTACGATGCCAAGGTCATCAGCCTCTCGCGCTTGTATTGCCTCAACGCCCCCGATAAACAGGTGCGGAACACCATCCTTCACGAAATCGCCCATGCCCTGGTCGGCCCGGAACATCACCATGACTCGGTGTGGAAGGCGAAGGCCCGCTCGATCGGCTGTACGGGGGACCGCTGCCATAACGTCGAGTTCGCCCCGCCTCGCTACATCGCTACCTGCCCCCGATGCGCCTGGATACAAGGGACCTACCAGCGCAGGCGCCAAGCCATCTGCGCAACCTGCCGGGAACCGATCTCCTATCGAACCTTTACCCTCAAGGCGTGGGAGGAAGCCCGGCGCGGCAGTCAAAAGTGAACTGTCCGGTCAAAAGGCGCGGGATGAAGACCGGCGCTGTTCGCAATTGGAAAGGAGGTCGGAGCCAACCGAAGGCGCCGGGAAAAGCGTGGAGGCCCCGACTTGACTGAACAAGGTGAATGACAAGGCGCAAACCAAAGTCGGGCGCGATATTTCGTTCGTTGAGCGTAATCCGGAGAATTAGCGGACGGCGTCGCTGAAACCTTTATCGAGTAAACTAAGAGTGAAAATTTGAGTTTTTGGAGGAATGAGCTATGAAATCAATACAATTCATTGATTTATCAACGTTGCCGGAACAAGTACAACAGGAAGTTTATGATTTCTTTCTGTTTACTAAACAGCGTGTTGAGAATCAACAAGTGCCGTCAAAAGCCGGTGACTGTGCGTTGCTCAGTGAAAAAAGTTTGGCTGAGGATTGGAATAAAGTAGAGGAAGATCAGGCATGGCAAAATTTGCAGTAGGGGACATTGTTCTTGTTCGCTTCCCCTTCTCGGATTTAAGCCGGCAGAAGTTAAGACCTGCACTGGTACTTGCCGATGCTGGAAACGATGACCTGACCTCATTTTATGCCAGATTACCAGCCAGCCCTATCACGACAAACAAGCCATTAAATTAGAGCAAGCCAGCTTTACCCGCGGACGTTTAATCAAGATAAGTTACGCCAGACCTGCCAAATTATTTACGGCCAATATCAGCATTATTGAGAAATCGGTTGCCCATCTCAAATCACAGATCAGGCAGGCTGTAGTCGGCCAAATCGTCAAACTATTAAATCAGGAGAATTAATCAAATGAGCTTTTTGCGGCTGGCTGGGAACAGAGAACATCAACTTGGCTAATCCGTGGAGCACCCTGCTATTTCTCACTTTCATCCTCGTCCGTATCTGAATAAGCTGCATCGCCTACCGCGTCGTAATCGTCAACATCCTCATCGAATATCTCCACATAGCCGGCGGAAGTGAGCGCATTCCGGAATGCTTCGCGGCCGTCGACCGCTTGTTTGCCCATTGCCTCGTTAATCAACTCAAACATGGCTTGACCGCGCTCCACGAACGACTCGGAGAATTTGTCGTTGCGCAGTAGATTCGGCTTCAGCCAATATGTCAGCAACACTTGATCCAGATTTCGGATTTTCCGATCGAGTCTGGCAAGGTAACGCGAGGGGCTTTGACCACCGATGATGCGATTGGTCCGGGCATCGATGGACGTCTTGGTGATGACCGAGTTGTATAACAAGGAAACTCTGATTAATTCAGAGTTTCTACGACATGGGGAGATGCCGCCATTTTTAATGGCTGACAAGTTGTTGAAAATGCAAGAAAAACAAAACCATGTTTTCTGTTTTTTATGTTCTGGATAACTCATGGATTGATTATTCAGAGCTTCCACAATCTCTGTATACTGCGCTTGGCATTCTTGCACCATGCCGCGGGGAAAATAGGGTGGAGGCCCCTATCTCAACGAGAAGAGGGCGTCGAGTCGGCGGGTGCCATGACTGACGCGGACGACTTCGATGCCATCCGGGATCATCCGGTACAGGATCAGGTAATGGCCGACGGGGAAGGAGCGGCATGCCTCCGCAATCTCCGGGCGGGCGGCTCCAAGCTGTGGATGTTTGGCTAACAGCGAACAGGCTTCCTCGATGTCATCAAGCAAGCGGTCCGCTGCCGAAGGATTATCGTGGGAGATATAGAGCCAGATATCGATGAGATCCGCTTCGGCCTGAGCCGTTCGTTTGATGACTGGCATGCTTTTCTCATCCGGTCGTTCCGACTACTTGGCGACGTTGTTTTCTGCCAAGCGGCGTCTGGCTTCTGCTTTGATGGCCGCCATGTCTGCAAACTGGCCAGGACCGCTGCGGCGGCCTTCCTGCCAGAGCCTTCGAAGTTCCTCTATCTCTTGTCGCTGGAGGGTGTGGCGTAGCTTCCAATCCCGCAAGGCTTCCCGGATCACTTCGCTGCTACTGGCATACTCACCGTTTCTAACCGCTTCCCGTACGGTGGCGGCCATTTCGGGTGTCAGGGCGATACTGAGTTTTTTGACTTTAGGCATGGCAGTGCTTCACCTCCTTACCACCATGGTAGTAACTATTCATACCATTTGCCAGCAGAGAATACCAAAGGACTCTTGATTGTGTTGCGCTTCACCGTCTAAACGATTGGCCTGAGTCGATGTTCACTTTATGAATTCACTCTTCAATGAATCCACTCCTACACCTGTCTGCGTGCGGACACGCACAAGCAGGCCCCTCCCAGGAGGGGGAAGCACCCACTTCTACACTCCTCTCAGGAGTGCAGCCCCTCCGGAGGAGGGGAATTTTGTTGAATCGACCCCGCAAGAGGGGATTGGCACAATGACGGAGTGACATTAACCGAGGCCAGCCACTTAGCTCGGCGCGCCAACTGGCGCTCTGTCAGGAGTCAAAATTGGTTATCGTACAACACGATAAGTGGAATAGTCCTTGATGAAGGCCCCTCCGGGGGCTTGGCCTGTTTGATGGGGCTGATCTTTCGCCGTGGCCTGAAATCAACACAATCCGTAACCGGTGACTGTGCGTTGCTCAGTGAAAAAAGTTTGGCTGAGGACTGGAATAAAATGGAGGAAGATCAGACATGACAGGATTTTCAGTAGGAGACGTTGTTCTTGTTTGCTTCCTTTATGAACATGGATGAACAGGATGAACAAGATTCTTTTTTTGTGGGAATGACATACAAGACCAACGAGAGCCTTGTATTTGCAGGCAAAGCCTCCTATTGGAGACCTCAGATCCTAAAGAACTTATTTCATTTATCATCGTAAATCACTTATTATATGTAACTTATTTCTAATTTCCCAAAGGATTTTTCGTTAGGTATGCAAGTCTCATTCTTTTTTGATCCTGAATATCCTGTTCATCCATGTTCAACCGCTTTTAAAGCCATCAGGGCGTCAAAAGTTACGGTGCTCATTGGGTTCCTCTCCGTCTCTCGTCGTCCGCCAAGTAGCACTTCAGCAGCCGACGCTTGACCGGTTTCGGAACGTGGACTCACATCAAGGCTTCAGCAGCACGATTCCTTCCCGCTCAATCCTTTCAAACATCTTTTTGTACTCTTCCGAACCGTCATCGTCCCAATATTCGGTGGTGAGCGGGGAGTCATAACTCATCGGAATCAGACGCCAGCGGTCGGGGCGCACCATAAAGAGGGATTTTTCGGGGTCGTGGATGTTGTACATCCGGGCGCCGTTGGCAAAGCGAGTCTTGATAATCCACTTGGCTTGGGGGGGAAGACGAAGTTTTTCGAGGCGCTCCAGTTCCGATCGGTCTAGGGTCACTCCCAGACCGGGCCGCTCCGGTACACGGACAAAACCATTCACTGGATCGAGCCGTTCCCTGACCACGTCCGACTTCTTGCTTTCGGAAGTGTTGACGAAGTGGAAGCTGGCCGTCTTGAAGGCCGACTGCATGTGAGCCGTCATGGCCCGGGTGATGTTGCCGCCAACGTTCTGCAACATGAATGGGATGTTGGCTGCGGCAAACAGCCCGGCGCGCCGGCGCGCCGCTCCAATCCTCTGGTGTCCCAGCATGTAGGCATCGGCCGCGCGCCTCAAGACCTCGAAGGTCGCTCCCAACGGCGTGTGGTGATAGACGATCGGCAGGCGGCAGCGTTTTCGCAGCTCGGCGTAGCCTTCGATGTCCCGTTCATTGAGGGGGTCCTCGAAACAGCCTGCGATCGGGTATTGGGAAATCTTTTCCAGGAGCTCGAACATGTGGTCGTTGGTGCCGTGCATGGTGATGTCGTGGTGGATGCGGAAACCCTCGGGCGCCACGGCCCTGCATGGCCTCCATCTGATCCATCACGTTTTCAAAGGGTGAGAGGTGGTACTTCATCCAGGTGTAGCCCATGGCGGAGAAGCGTTGGACGGCTTGCGCCATGCGCTCGGGGTGAGTCGAGACCGTCCAGGAGGCCACCGGCACCCAGCGGCGGTATCGCTGGCCAAAGAGCTTGTAAACGGGGACGCCCGCGGCTTGGCCCATCAGGTCGTACATGGCCGTCCCCAGCCCCAGAGAGGTCTCATCGCCCACCCAATCGAAGGGGCTGGCGCCGATGTACTTTTCAATCGTCTCGGATGGCTCCGGGCTTCCACTCTCACCGAGCCCGGTCAGCCCTGCGTCGGTATGGACCACGTAGATCGTCCGCTTCCAGGGGCCGTAGAAGTGATTGAGCTCGTAAGCGATCCAGTCCAGAAATTCTTCGGTGATGTTGTGGACCTCAATGTCGGTGACCCGGATGGGTCCATGCACGGCATCGGCGCGCTTCCTGGCCGCCCATACCGACTTCCAGGCATTCAACAGAAAGCCACTCCCCAGGGCTGCCGTCAAAAAGCCGCGGCGGGTGACGAAACTCGACTCGATTCCAGAACTTCTTCCGCGAGAAAAGTGCATAGCCAACTCCAGTTGTTTGCTGAAAGTTGCGAGAGAACTCATTATAGGCGGTTGAGTTCAAAGACGAAACGACAACTTCAAAAGCCCGGCAGGCGATGCAACCCGTAGAGCGCCGGCAACCCTACCCGCCCAGATTCTTTTCATAGTTGTCCAGTTGGTAAGCGTCCATCCAGTTGCCCGAGGGCATCGGTTCCTTCGGCAGGACGTATTGCAGGAGTTGCACGGCTTTAGCTAAAGAGTCATCCACGGTCAGGTAGGGCTCTTCGCACTCGATGCTGAGAGGGCCATCGTAGCCGACCCGGCGCAGACTGACGATGAAGCTGCGCCAGAAGAACTCATCGTGACCATAGCCCAGGGTGCGGTAGCTCCAGGAACGCTGGTCCCATTCATCGTAGTAGGTGCTGGAGGCCAGGCCGTCACGGGCAGCCAGACGCCGGTCCAGGGCGACGTCTTTCACGTGGCAGGTATAAATGGCTTCGCCGATGGTCTCGACGAACACCATGGGATCAATGCCCTGCCACCAAAGATGGGAGGGATCCAGGTTCATGCCGAGGGTGGGGCCGACCTCTTGGCGAAGACGCAGGAAGGTCTGGGTGTTGTAGACGCAATCGCCGGTGTGGGGCTCGATGCACAGCTTGACGCCGTGGTCGTCGGCGACCCTGGCCGCCTCTTTCCAATAGGGAATGATTTTCTGCTCCCACTGCCAGCGGTAAGCATCCTTCCACATGACGAAGGCTGAATTGATGATCCAGTTGGGCGTCTTGTCTTCCGGACCGCCGGCGGGTGTGCCGGCCAGCAGACTGATGTGATGGACGTTCAGCCGGCTGGCGAGCTTGCAGGTAGCCACCAGATCGGCATGGGCGCCCTCGGCGATGGCCTGATTGGGGTGCAGGGGGTTCCCATGACAGCCAAAGGAACAGATCTGCATTTCACGTTCATCCAGGCTGCGTCGGAAGGCCTCGAACGCCGACGGGGAGGATTCCAGCTTGATCGGGTCGTAGTGGACTTTGGGGATGTGCCCCCCGGCGCAGGCCTCGATCAGCCGGATGCCGTGCCCCTTGGCCGAATCCAACATCTGCTCCCAGGACCTCTCCAACATGCTTGCCGCCATCAATGCGATTTCCATACGAGTCGCTCCTCCTTGAGAATTACCCTGCCCTTTAGACCTGCCGGCCGGCTCCTGCATCTTCAAATGTTTGCTGCACTACCATTTTCCCGCATAATCGATTGTGTACGGCGCGACTTGTTGCGCAACGTAGTCAAAATGGAGTCGAGCCAACTGACGAATATGCAGCAAGTCGTGCGCGACCCAGCAGGCGAGCAAGGTGTCGGCGCGCAGATCACCCATCGGAGGGGAGTAGACGCGGCTCCAATCGGGTGCCCGCAGGGTTTCGAGCCAAGCCAGCGAACGGTGGCGCTCCGCAAGAAACCCATTGATGGACGCGGTTAGATCTCGCGTGTTGTAACCACGTTCAACGACCCAGGCTTGCGGATCATTGGGCGTCCAGATCGGCTCGGGATCATTCAGCAACCGGTCAAGCCGCGCCCGGAAGTCCTCCCGTTCCTCGTCGTAGAGGTGGTTGATCACCTCCAGGATCGACCAGCGTTCCGGCGTCGGCTTCCAACGCGCCTGTTCGACGGGGACTTCCTGCACCAGACTCTGAATCGTAGCCGCCTGGTGAGTTAAACGGATCATAGCGTTTTGAAGGTCCATCCGGATAGCCCTCTTCCAGGGATCGCTGGAGTCAGTTGATTGCCAGGGTGATTTTTATTGATTAGGGTAAAAGATTTTCTATCTTAGTATTACATATATGGAATTAAAGTTGAACATTAGACATACTCAGCAGAATCGCCAGCCCATTTGACAGATGCCATCGCGGGTCAGAAATCATCTGAACTGGTGTCGACACTCCAAACACTCCCGTTCTCTCTTAAAAAAGAGGAGCGGAAGACCCAAAAGAAACAAGGAGGCAATCACGAGGCTCAGTGGCAATTTCTCGTAGTACACATTTTTTGAACGACATTTCGGACAACGAATCTCGCTGGAATCGTCCCCTGCCCGCGCTTCCTCAGAGTCTGCGCCGTTCGAATCACCCTGAAGAGCCTCAATGGCGCTATCAACGTCTGCTGCCCTTACCTGAACCCCGACACCACCAACGGCATTTGACCAGAACCAGTTCATGCTAACGATATGTTCATTGGTGAGAAAACACTCAATTCCTGCTGATTCCAACCGTGTTTTAGCCAGATTGGCCTCGATCAGATGACTGAAATTAGCGATCGTCATCAGTTCCTCCGGCATTTTTTCATTCCCTTTTTCGAAGACAGAGAAGCAAAAGATAATGCTACACGCAGCCGGGAAATTCTTGTCCTTGCAAGAGCAGATAGGATGGCTGGGGATTCTCCTTGTCCGTCCAGCGAGACCGGGCCGACATGTAGTGGATAGCCAGGCCGCGCCGGGCGCTGTCTGAACGGTTGGGTGGCGACCGGTGAAGGAGCAGGCTGTGGTGGAAGGAGCAACTGCCGGCCGGCATGAGGAGGGGCGTTTCCCGACTGCGGTCCATCAATTCTGCGGGCACCTGCTGGTCGCGGCGGCCTCGCACCATCCATGCCTGGCCGTGATCACGAAGTCCTTGCCGATGACTGCCGGGAATCACCCACACGGGTCCCTTCTCAAGGGTGACGTCATCCAACGCCGTCCAGCAGGTCACCAGAGCCATGGGCTCGATGGGAAAGTAGGCCGAGTCCTGATGGTAGGGCTTCTCAATCCCCCCGGGCGGCTTCATGAAACACTGGCTGCTGTAGAGTTTGAGGTCCGGCCCGATCAGGGACTGGACGATAGCCAAGATTCGAGGGTTCCTGGCGTGCTCCAGAAAGATCGGATCGTTCTCCGCACATCGGTTCAGCTTGCGCACCGTTCCCAGCTCAATCGTCTCGGCATCCGGCTCGAGCTCGATATCCTGAGTCGGATATCCCGGGACGGCGCCGGTGATCCGGTCCTCGGTGCGCTGCCGAACGCGCTCCAAGGCTTCCGCTGAAAGCAGGTTTTCCACCACCATGTAGCCCTGCTCTCGAAATTGTTCGACGTCGATTCCGTTATCCGATGTCATCGGCACTCTCCTGATGTTTGGTCATCCACACCTGTTCCTAAAGACTCATCCCTCTCCCCAGCGCTCTTGAATCTCTCCGACTGAGAGCCTCACCAGTTCCTTTAATATCCGGAGGTCAATATCCTCAAGGGACTTGACATACAAGCAGGACTTTCCCGTTTTGAATTTCCCCAACTGCTTCATCAGAGCCTCATGTTGAGAAAAACCGCACATCAGGTAAATCGTCAAGTCGCGTTTACGCGGAGAAAAACCGGTCAAGAACCACTGGCCTCCATGCCCGCTGGCATACTTGTAGCGGTAGCTGCCAAAACCCACCATGCTGGTTCCCCACATCCTGGGTTCCTGTCGGGTCACCTGCTTCAGAAGCTCCAAAACGGCAAAGCAATCTTGTCTTCTCTTCTCATCGGCAACCCCGTTGAGGAATTTCCTGATGCTTTGATGGTTCGGTCTCGTTTTCAGTTCAGCCATCGTCCTGTCTCACTGATTCCAGCCACCCAACGGAGTCTTCGAATGATTGTTCCACTCATGCCCCGCTCTTGTAGTCGATATGAATGCTCATCTGCGCCAGGACCAGGGGAGCGGCCAGACGAGGATTGCGCTGGCTCAGAACGAGCTCCAATTGGTTGAAGCCGGTCTTGAGGAGACCGGCCTCGAACGGAAGATGAAGCCAGTACCGCCTTCCGAAGAGCGTTGGCTCAAACTTGATCTCTTCCTTTTCTCTGGAAAGGCCCACCCCATTCAACCGGAACTGCAGATCATCGTCATCCATGACCTGCTCGAGACGCATGACGAATTTGGCGTTCACCGACTTGCCCTCAGCAGAAGCGTCTTGCATCTCATCTCCCATGAAAAACTTGACCTGAGCGGGGCCACCCACTTTTTCTTCCTGAATTCTCAGGGGAAGCTGCGCTCTGGGGTGGGATCTTCGCCACAAGGAAGCGACCTGCTCATCAATGACGTACCGCTTGTTTCGATGTTTCAACAGGTTGGGGTCGCCGACCTCTACCAGCGACTCTCTCCAGCGTTCTTCGTTCCGCAAGGGTGCGTACCAATTGAAGAGATAGATCCCATCGACTCCCTGTTTCCAGTAGCTCAAGGCTGTGGCTCGAGTCTGTTCCAGGGGACGATACAAGCCGATCTGTCCCAGCAGCGTAAGGTTCCGGCCGCGAGTGGCTTCAACGTACTCGGCCATGGACAGGTCGGATTCATGGCCCCGAGGGGTCCCCGCGGTCACCACGTCGAGCAGGTCTTCTTTGATCCAGGTCGGAACGTCGAATCCCAGCTTGAAGCCAATGTTGAAGGATGAGGGCACCCTGACGGCCAAGCGGATGGGCTTGCCTCGACTGGCTGAGGTCCGATCCACCAGTGCTCGCACCCTTCGAACCAATTGCGTGATGAGATGGCGGTTGCGAAAGGCCCCTTCGGGCTTGAAAAAGGCCGGATGCCGCAGAAAATCCAATTCGATTCCATCCAGGTCGTAGTCGAGAACAATCTCCTCAATCACTTTGAACTTGTTTTGCCGTGATTGCTCGTAAGCAAAATCATACCCCGTGGCAAAGCTGGGGTGGACGGATTCTCCGAGGAGCAGCTCCGGATGCGCCTTTTTGAATTGACTGTAGAGGTCGACGGCGTTCCATCCCTTGGGGCTGTCATGGCAGTCATTCATCCGCATGGTCACGAAGAACTGGATACCAATCTCGCGGCAGCGATCGGCCATGGCCTGGAGATAGTCCTCCCGCTCCTTGTGGACACTCTCCAGGCCTTGAATGAACCGAAGCCCGCCGGCGCTCTGGAACCGTTTCACATGCTGCCCATACCTCTCCGCGGTCCGGGTCTTGAAGTAGTAGACGTCGGCTTCACAAACACTCCAGAACAAAGCGTCCACTTGAGTCCCGATAAATCGATCCACCCCTTTCTCCAGCAGATCGTTCAATCCCGACACGTGTTGCAGGGTATGACTGTCGTCGTTGTAGACGATGCGGTAATCACAAGGGGGCCGCCCGGCAGGGGAACGACGAGCACCCAGGACCGACGGACCGGCGGCAAGAGCCGCGGCAGAACGGGCAAGAAATTTCCTTCGATTCATTACTTTCCTCCAGTTCAATGCAGGAGCATCAGGCTTTCCGGCCGGCAGGGACGGGACGGATTTTTTTCTGCTGGTGACGTCCCGAGCCCGCCTCTCGATTTTCCCGACACAGGTTGGAACCGAAAGATGGACAGGATCAAGACCATCGCTTGAGGCTGTCATCATCGAGCGGCCGCAACGGCGTAAAATCACGATTGTTCTGATACCAGGGCCTATCGGCGCCGGTGCAGGCGTTGCTGACGGCATTGTAAATCAAATACATGATGGCTCGCCGCCAGGGAGAGACGTTATTGGCCGACCCGTGGACAACGATGCTGTGGCAGAAACACACCGACCCCGCCGGACCGATCAGCGCCTGGATGCCGTTCTCATCCGCCAGCCGACGCAGTGTGGTTTCATCGATGTGATACAAGGAATACCCTTTGGCGTCCCGGTGAAGCTGGACCGATTCCAGAAACCCATCCCGATGGGAACCCGGCACCACCAGCAGCGGTGATTTGACGGCCGTACAATCGTCGATGAAGACAGCCACCATGAGGCATTGCGGCGCCGGCATCCCGTCGACCACGTGCCAGGCGCTGTAATCCTGATGCCAATCCCAGGACGCTCCCCCGACCATGCCCGGCTTGGGATTGATGCGGCTCTGGTGCAGATACACCTCGTCATTCAACAACTGTTGAACCGGACCCAACAACCGGGGCAGCAATGATAGACGTCTGAACGGTTCGGAATAGATGTGGGCGCCAAAGACCAGGCGGGCGGCCGCGGGATTGTTCTTTTCAGGGATGACCTCAGGCCCCGGTCGCTGGAGGATCTCCGGCATCACCTGCTGCAGAGCGGCAACCTCTTCGCCATCGAGCAACCCTGGAAAAAACAGGTAGCCCCGCTCCTCGAACTGCGCTATTTGGCTCGGGTCCAGTCGCATAGTTTTCAGTCGGTGAAGAGTATTCTCCAGTCCCTGGCCTCCACCAGGAGAATCGGAATCTGCGTCAGCATCTAGGGCACCACGATGGGAGCTTGTCGACCGACCGATTCCAGAACAGCCAGAGCAACCGCCAGCGACCGGGCGCCGTCTCGCCCATCGACAAGCGGGGATTCCTCATGCCTCACCACCCGGCAAAAGTGCTCCAGTTGCAGCGTCAACGGATCTGCCCGGGTCACCTTCCGGCGAGCCTTCTCCAGCGGGTGCTGCCAACCGGCTCGAGCCGGGTCCGCATAGCGCCACAGCTCCATCCGTGGAAAGGCCAGGGCGGCTCGGGAACCCAGGAAATAATAGCAGTTTTGACTGGTGTGAAAATAGTAGGGGTTCTCCCCGCTGGCCAGCTCATAGGACCAGGGTGAGGGCGCGGCGTCCGAGGCCAGAATGGAACCCAGCGCTCCGGTGGCAAAGGATAGCGTGATACTCAAAGAATCTTCGACCTCAAGCCCACGCGCCTTGGAGGCCGATAGGGCATAGACCTGGCGGATCTCGCCACAGATGAAGCGCAGAATATCCAATTCGTGAATGAGGTTGATCAAGGTTGGGCCGCCGTCCGGACGCCGACAGCGCCAATCGACCTGGTAATAGTCAATCGGCTTCAACAGGGCCCACAGCATCGAAACCGCAATCAACCGGCCGAGGGCGCCGCCTTGAACAACCGAGCGTGCTTCTCGAACCAGCGGATTGTGACGCCGGTGGTGGCCCACCAAGACTTGACACCCGGTTTCATCAGCCAATTGAACGATCCGCTGCGCCTCCGACAGGGTGTCGGCAATCGGCTTCTCAATCAGGACGTCGACGGCCTTACGAGCACAAATCTCGGCAATGGCTGAGTGGGCTCCGTTGGGAGTGGCGATAATCGCCCCCTCCGGATTCCGATCTTCCAGCAAAGCAGTAAGGTCCTGGTAAAAAGGGACGTCGAACCGCTCCGCCACCGACCTGCAACCGGAATCCACATCGCAAATCCCAACCAGGGAGCAACCCTGCTGTGAGCTGACCAGTCTGGCGTGCTTACTGCCAATCAATCCGGCGCCGACGACCGCCAACTTCACTGGTTCCATATCAGTTGCAAAGCCTACCAGGCGATAGTCCGTTCCGGCAGAAAAAAGGCCACAGCGTCAATGGCGCTCGCCGTGCAGCGCTCCTTTCGAGTTCCCTTCACCTTCCGGGCCACTCGAGCGGCTCGGCTTGCCGGAATCGGGCCGGAAGGCAACCCATGGAAGCGCGGGCCAGGACCCTTCCGGTCTCAGGGCCGGGCTCAGAAAATCGTGCACCACCTCTCCGAATCCCTCGGTGTAGTCCTGCTCCACATAATAGGCTCCGTAGTATTCCCGCGGCGCAAAGTCGGCCAGATTGTAAATGGGCGACGGGTCGAACTGGACGACGCCGTCACCAGCCCTGCAAACATGGACCTGGACGTCAGAGGTGACCTTGGTGGCGTCGATGAGTTGGAGCACGTCGGCGCCCCGGCCGTCTACCCGGGGAATCGCCTTGAGACGCCAGGATGGGGTGAGGTCGGGAAGCTCCTCCACTTTCGCTTCGCGATGGAAGGTGGAACGGATTGCCAGGATCGACGCTCCTGCCAAGCGAGTATCGGTGTAGGCCACCCGTTCATCCATGCCGCACTCGAATTCCGCAAACACCTTGGGCGTACCATAGATTTCGCGGCCGGCCGGTATGCTGGAACGGGAGTTCAGAAAAGCCACCGGTGCAAAAAACCCCGTTTGGCCTTGATAGGCACACTTGACGATTAGGACACTTTCGTCGAATGCCCCATAGCTGGAGGCCCAGGGGACCGAGATGCCGATGGCCACACAGAAGCCATCCTCAGCCGGCTCAAAGCACGAGGGGAGCACACGCGCTACGGCGGAGAGATCCGCCCGGAAGCAAACAAACTGAAAGCGCACGTTGCGATAGCGCACCGGCGGCGAGGGGTAATAGGGAGAAAAAGCAGGCATGCTGGTAATTTGATCCATGGGAATCGTCATGGCTGGCTCCTGCAACAATGAATGGTTTCCAGCTCACCGGAACTCTGTCGGACGGATCTTATCGTATCATCGAGAACCAGCGCAAACCGGCTCAAAGCGGGATGCTGAGAAGGCTCTGCGACAATGGGAGGTTTCATCGGCGGATTCGCCTGGGTTAGAATAAAGTCTCGGAATGAGTATTCTGCTCCGGCAGCTTTCTTTAAGAAGAACATTTCAGAGTCCGCAGAGCTTCGACCGGCAGTGAAGCCCCAGGGCAGTTGACCAACCGGCCAGAAAAGAGACCCATGACATCCATTACTGAGGTAAAGGCCAGGGAGATTCTGGATTCACGGGGAAATCCAACCGTTGAGGCCACGGTAATCCTGGAAAGCGGGGCAGCGGGGACCGCAGCGGTTCCTTCAGGAGCCTCCACCGGGGAGCACGAAGCGGTGGAGCTCAGAGACGGCGACCCCATGCGTTATCTGGGCAAGGGAGTGAAGCAGGGCCGTCGCCAACGTCAATCAAAAGATTGCCGGCGCTCTCCAAGGTCTGGATGCCCGGCGACAGGTTGAAGTCGACCGCCAGATGCTGCAGTTGGACGGGACGGCCAACAAGCGGGCCCTGGGCGCCAACGCCCTGTTGGCCGTGTCGCTTGCCGTTGCCCGGGCTGCGGCCCAAGCCAAGGGCGAGCCACTCTATCGGTACCTGGGCGGCGTCAATGCCAGGCTGCTTCCCGTGCCCATGATGAATATCCTCAACGGCGGTTCTCATGCCGACAACAACATCGATTTCCAAGAATTCATGGTCATGCCGGTGGGCGCATCCAGGTTCAGCGACAGTCTGAGGATAGGAGTGGAGGTCTTTCATCATTTGAAGCGGGTTCTTTCAAAGCGGGGATACAGCACCGCAGTCGGAGATGAGGGCGGATTCGCTCCGAATCTCAAGAGCAACGAGGAAGCGATTGAGGTCATCCTGGAGGCCATCACCCGGGCCGGCTTCAATCCGGGCGATGACCTTCTGATCGCCTTGGATCCCGCCTCCAGTGAATTTTATGAGGAGGGGCGTTACCGCTTTAAGAAGTCGGATCAATCCGAGAAGAGTGCCGAGCAAATGGTGGAATTCTACGACAACTGGGTGCGGCAGTACCCCATTGCCTCCATCGAAGACGGTCTGGCTGAAGACGACTGGGAAGGATGGGCCTTGCTCACACGCAAGCTGGGGGCAAAAGTTCAACTCGTCGGGGATGATCTTTTTGTCACCAACACTCACCGGTTGAGGAAGGGCATCCAGAGTCAGGTGGCCAACTCCATCCTGGTCAAGGTCAATCAGATCGGTACGCTGACCGAAACCATCGAAGCCGTCGAGTTGGCCAAAGACCATCACTACACGGCCGTCATCTCCCATCGCTCCGGCGAAACCGAAGATACCTTCATTGCCGATCTGGTGGTCGGGTTGAACACTGGACAAATCAAGACCGGCTCTGCCAGTCGGACCGACCGGGTAGCCAAGTACAATCAACTCCTGCGGATCGAGGAAGACCTGGGAGCTGAAGCCCTGTTCCGAGGGAAATCGTTCCAGCAGACTTGAAGGCTTTGCAGCGCTGGTTGGAGACCATTAGCCGGCGCCCCGCGACTCCACTACCCCTCGGAGCGGAATCCGATCACGCCTTTTCCCCGCAACCGCTTCAGATCGGCATCGCTGAATCCCCAATCCTTCAAAGCCTTCTCGGTATGCTCTCCGGGCTCGGCAGGGGCACGTTGGATCCGACTGGACGTTCGGCTGAAGCGTGGAGTCGGAGCCGGCTGCACCACGCCCTCCACCTCCACAAAGGTCTTTCGCTGCCGGTTGTGGCGATGGGCGGGAGCCTCGGCCATACTGAGAACCGGTGCAAAGCAGACGTCGCTTCCCTCCAGGAGGCGACACCATTCCTCCCGGGTTTTGGTGCGGAAGACGACAGCCAGGCGCTCGGACAACCGCGGCCACCCGGATCGATCGTCCTGAGCCGGCAGATCCGCCTTGTCCTGTCCGATCCGTCTCAACAGTTCGGCCCAAAACTTGGGTTCGACGGAGCCGATAGCGACGTACTTCCCATCCAGAGTTTCGTAAGCCTTATAATAAGGCGCTCCACCATCCAGAGTATTCTCCTCTCGACGATCGGTCCACTGCCCGGCTGCGCGCAGGCCATAAAGAAACGTCATCAGGGAAGCCGCGCCATCGACCATGGACACGTCGATGACCTGCCCTTTACCCGACTGCTGCACCTCCAAAAGCCCGGCCACCAGGCCCAAGGCCAGATAGACCCCACCGCCGCCGAAGTCACCCACCAGGTTGAGGGGCGGCACAGGCGCGTCGGCCCTGCGCCCGATGCCATGAAGCACCCCGGTCAAGGCAATGTAGTTGATGTCGTGGCCGGCAACCTGAGCCAGAGGGCCATCCTGGCCCCATCCGGTAACCCGCCCATAGATGAGTCGAGGATTGCGAGCCAGGCAGACCTCCGGTCCCAGCCCCAATCGCTCCATGACGCCCGGTCGGAATCCTTCAATCAGCCCATGGCTCTGAGCGATGAGCTTGAGCGCCACCTCCGGGCTGTCCTTGTGCTTCAGGTCGATGGCTACCGATCGTCTGCCACGGGACAGCAGATTGTATTGGGGATCCATGGGTATCCCAAGATTGGCATCGGCCGCTCGATCGATACGCAGCACCTCGGCTCCCATGTCCGACAGCAACATGGCCCCCATCGGCGCCGGTCCGATGCCTGCAAATTCCACGATCTTGTAACCGGACAAGATTCCCACGGGATCTTTCCTCCTACTCGGACAGCCCGCTGCTCACAGCTCTTTGGATTGTATAGAAGTTGTAACCTCGACCCCACAAAGCTAATGGGAAGAGGGTTCAACCCGCCATGGTACTTGACCGGTAAACCTCGTCAACCCCTATCTTTTGGTAATCCACTTGCAGTCGCTGAGTCAGCCATACGGGCAGCGGTTCAAGGAAGCGATTCCAGTGCTGTCGATGTAGGGGATGGTGGACCCTCTCCTTGGACGTGAGGTCAGTCTTGTGGCCCAAGTGGGCGGCACACGATGCCCAAGATACCGCCCATCACCTGAGGGTCAACCAAACTGGTGGAGAATGACGATGGCATTGAAAAGACTTGACACCCTTTGCTTCTGCTCTATGATCACTTCATCTACAGGTAAAAGAGAGTAGATAAGAGTAGATAAGAGAAGATGAAGGACCCTTCAGGAATCCCCGAGACTCTTACGCTTTCCGAAGCAGCGGCGTTCATTCGCGTAAGCAAAAAGACGCTCGGGGAAATGGCTCGGGAACGACGTATCCCATCCCAAAAGGTCGGCCGAGAATGGCGCTTTTTGCGCAGCGCGCTCGAAGCATGGCTGGCCGGAGAGGGGCCTCGTGATGACGAGAGACAGACGAACGTTGCGGCACATAACCCGCCAGCCGTCGCCGAAGCATCGGTGCAATACGAACTGCCGATCTCGGGCTTTCGTGATACGGCTTTTTCCGAGAATCACGACCGGATACTGCATCGCTGGGTTCCTTGGATCGCCGGATTCTCGGGATCGTTTGTCGCCGGGGTGCTTGAAGGAGTGCGACGCAAGCGAAAGAGATTGCGGGTTTTGGATCCGTTTGCCGGCGTCGGCACGACGTTGATCGAAGCCCTCAAGCACGAAAGCGACGCTATCGGATTTGAGATCAATCCCTATGCGGCGCTGGCATGTAAGGCAAAGGTCCAAGCCGCGCATTACGATGCAGAGATGCTTGCGACGACGCTCGACCACTTCGAAGAGCACGGCGAGGAAAAACTGTCGCTCAACGAGAAGGCTGCGTCTCGTCCTCCTGAAGGGTTTTCAAGCCGGGTGCCGTTTTTCAGCCCAGAGGTGGAGCGGCAGGTCCTGGCGTGTCAGGACTTTATTGCGCAAGAAACGACGGGTTGGGTCAAGGACTTGTTTCAAGTGGCTTTCGGGGCCGTCATGGTTAGCTTCTCGAACTACTCGTACGAGCCAAGCCTGGGGACGCGGGCCGGCGCCGGAAAGCCCAATGTGAACCATGCTGACGTGTTCAGCATTGTGAAGCGCAAGCTCCGGGAAATGCACGAGGACATTGTCATTCTCCAACGCTGGATGACCAAATACAAGCGAACGCCGCGAGCAACAGTTTATCCACTGTCGTATTTGGACCATGCACGTCGGGTCGAACCGCACAGTATCGACGTGCTCATCACCTCGCCTCCGTACCTCAACAACTACCACTACATTCGCAACACCAGGCCGCATCTGTTCTGGCTCGGTATGGTGCAGGAGCCGTCCGATCTGAAGACCATTGAGCGTAAGAGCTTCGGCCAGTTTTGGCAGACGGTTCGATCCGGACCGGAGATTGCGTTGCAACCGCACCTGCCCCATTTAACCGAACAGTTGGAAGAACTCAGAGCGCGCCACGCAGAAAAAGGCGCCTATGGTGGACGTGGGTGGGCAAACTACGCTGCTGCGTATTTTAATGACTGCCAGCGTTTTTGCGCGCTCACGCGAACCCGCATGCGTCTCGGCGGGACGGTCGTGGTAGTCATTGGCAACAACATCCTGCAGGGCATGGAGTTTCAGACAGACAAACTGTTCGCCGAGATTGCGGAGCAAGAGGGTTTTGAGATCGTTGCGCTGCATGAAGTGCGCAAGAAGCGCACAGGCAATAGTATTGTCAATTCGTCGGTACGCGTCGGTAGGGTGAAACAAAGGACGCGATTATACGAAACGGCTATCGAGCTTCAGGCACCTTGAGTTATGGTGCTCCTGTATCGAGAACCCGAATAATATCCTCCACTGTTTCCGCAGCTTGTAACTCTGTTGCCCATGGACGCCCCGGATGCACAACATCCCAGCGGGGACGGCGCATACCACGACGACCGCGTCCGGAAGGGTGATTGCCAAAGCCGTCAATCATGGTATTCCATATCGGTCGGAAATAGTCGACGAGGAATCGTTCCGCCAACGAGACCCACACCGGCATTACCACTAGATAGCGAGTCTGAAACTCGATCAAGTCGAGATTCTCCGCTTGTTTGACGGATTTGGCGTGATCGTTCAAGCGTTGATGTAGTTCGGTGCTTGCTCCCGAATTCGTTGAGCGACTTCCTTTTCTCGCGCCAGTTGGGACGGCTTTGCCGACATAGATCGGCTCATGCAAATCCGGTGAGGCAATATGAGAATAGAAAGGGAGAGTGCCTGTGTAATAGAGTGCATATACGCCAGAACCGGTAAAATTCTCAGCGGGAGGCAGGGTAGTGGGTGTTGCTTCCAAGAGGGCACGTACAACGCTACCCGCTAGATTTTCATAATCAAGCGGGTTGTATGCTTCAGCCATTTCTACTTCGATATGAATGTATCCAATCTGTTCCATCCCACGTGGCAACGGTTTTGACCTGTCGTCCGAGTCGTCCAGGTTGCTCGGGCGAGATCCCTGCCCCCTTGCAGCCCCTGCGGTTTTCGAGATTTCGGGTCAACCTACCTGGCGAGGGGCCGCCAGCGTATAGCCTGCATCCTGGCTGGGCGATGCTTGCCTTTCCGTTCTCCCACGATAGACAAGATCATTCCGGGTTGCCCGTCCGCCAGTTCAGGCGGGAGAACGCAACTGGCGGAGTAACCCGGCTTATTCAAATGGTCATTGATATACCACATCCCCTTCAGCGTTTTTCCCTCCGTCGGATAGCTCCGCTTCATGCTTTCCTCAAAGGTGAACACCCCACCGTCGGCGTTTTCCAGGGTAGTCAACACCTCCTCCCAGTTGGGAGCGTCCACAGTGTTGAGGTAATACAATTCCTCCTCCCAGGTATGGCCTCCGTCCCGGCTGACTTTGGCCCTTTCGCCTCCATGCAGCGCCGGCAGACGATGCACGTACATCAAGACAATTCTTCCGTCCGGGAGCTGCACGGCGGAACCATGCATCTCATCCAGGAGGTGCGTCACCGGGCGGGGATTCTTCCAAGTGACGCCGCCGTCATCCGAGTCGGCCATCAGCAGGTTCTTTTCATAGGACGTCAGGCGGTTGCGGTGATGATCGTAGTAGCTGCCGGCCCACTGCCAGAGACGCCAGGAGGACTCATTTCTCAGATACTTCTCCCACTCACCCAGCGCTCGAGAGGGATTGTGTCGCGCAACCGCCAGCAGGCGTCCGGAATCGAGTTGAATGACGGCAGGCTCCCCTCCCGGGCAAATGGGGTAGCCTTTGGACCAGGTTTCCCCGCCATCCTCGGACCGATAGGCATAGACCGTGTGTGGAACGCCCGGACGGGGATGACCAATCGGCCAGATCAGGGAGCCGTCCTTGAGTCGAGTCACCGGACCTGCTTGAGGACCTGTCACCTTGATGGTTCCCAAAGGAGCCCAATTCCTGCCCTCATCTCCGGAACGATACAGCCTCAGTTGACCCGGCTGGTAGGTGGCATTGAGAAAGGTTCCGTCAGGGAGCACCGACAGCAACGATTTATTGGAATGGATGAGGCGCCAGGTTCGTCCTCCATCTCTGGTCACTGCTACCACTCCACCCTTGAGTCCGGCATAAATGACTCCCCGCTTTGTGACCGTCAGATTGGCCTGAGGATCGGCAAAGAAATCATCGCTGTCGTTCCACGGTATCCAAACCCGCTCCGCCGGAAGCTGGTGGAGTCGGCCTTGGCGAGAATAGGTCACAGCTTGAAGATTTCTGTCCATCACCGGATGCACCACGAACAGGTAGTCCTCCAATCCGATGGGCTTTCCCGGCTCGGACCGGACTTTGGCCCGAAATTCTCCGACGCGCTCAAACGGATAGCGCAGCTTTTGTTCCTGGTACCCGGGCTTCACCGGCGCTCGCAAAGGCTTGGCCATAACGCCCGTCCCTTCCAAAGTCTCGATGCTCAACATCATTCCTTTACGCCAAGGCGAGCCACTGCTGTTGTAGGTAGTCAGATACAGCTCCAGGGGTGCATCAACCAAGTGGAGCATGGGCGGTTTGCGGCGTCCCGCCAAGGCCGCTTCCACGGGATAGCGAGTCTGGAAAGCAGAGGCGCTTGGCCCCGGCTCCAGCTGAACGGCATCCACCCAGGCCTTACCCGGCCCTTTGCCGGTAACCACCAGATCAGCCACCCCCAGTGAGACCAGGTGCTCCACCACAAAGGTGAACTGGTACCTCTTCCAGCGTCCTGAGACAGCCATGGCCTCACTGCGGGCATCGGGACCCCTGTAGGACAAATAGTGATCGGCAGAGGGCGCCGAGTCCGGTTCTCTCCACTCCAGCGGTCTGGTCCAAAAGCACAGTTGCAGGGAAGCTGAGGGAACCTCGCTCTTGACATAAGCGGACAGCGTATAGACCTGGCCTCCTCGAATCGAAATCACCGGGGAAGTCAAGTGTCCTCGATTCCCTCTTTCGGACGGGTCCAACCTGAGCTCGGCGACATAGCGGCCTTCGACGGCCTGGGCCGGCACTCTTCGGGGCGGCCAGCTTTTGGGTTGTTGGTTGGTTGCAGCCAGCTTGATGGTGAGAGCATTCAAAATGTCTCCCCAGTTGGTGGGCTGGCGGGGTTCTTCGCCGAAGGGCAGTTCAAAGCTGGCGTTCGGCAAGAGATTCCCGGGCTCGTCGACCGCTCCCATCGAAGTCTGCGTCCCAGCTGGCCCAGGGAGATGAACCGCCGCCGGACTGCCCAGCAAGCCGGCCAGGCACACCATTCCAATCGCCCACCGCGTCCGGTTCATTCCTGACCTCCTTGCTTTGCCGCCGCCATCGTTTTCAGGGATCCGACCGCCTGAATGGTTCCAAACTATGGCTGGATCTGTCGGCCGATTTCTATTGGTAGTCAACGTGGATCTCCAGCTTCTCGACAAACAAGGGCTCCCTCGCCTCCGGTGACCGACCTTTCACACGCAGGCCGACCAGATTGGTTCCCACGGCGAAACTGTCAGGATTCAAATCACGAAACACCAGCCAGCCATTCTCGACAGCCGGTTCCCCGAGCAACAGATTATTGATCCGCACCTCGAGCCGTTTCTCGATTCCCTTCAGGGGTGAACTGTTATAGAGATGGTTGATGCCTTTGAAGAGCGCAATCAAGGCTCTTTGGATTCTGTCCGAGCCTGAGGGTTCAGGTTTCACCGAGGTGTGCAGCTTCTCAACGTAAGGTCCGGCCGCAGCATCGTGGAGAATGAGGCGAAGCGTAACATCCCGGATGTCGTGGGGCTGTTCACCCAGCGGGTCGGCCACCGACAGTCTCAAGTGAGTGTCTGCTTTGCCCTGATTGTCCAGGCTGGCCGGCAGTTGGCCGAACATGTTGGTGTTCAGGAAGAAGCGAGGGGTTTCCCATCCGACGGGACCCGGGGCGCCGCTTCCCCCGCCGCCGCGGCGCTGCACAACGAAGGTTTTGTCCTTATGGCGGAATGCCCGAGGCTCACCAATCTCCCGGTAGAGCTGGCGGTGCACCGGGGCCATTTTGGAATCATGCAGCAGGGCGTCGATGCGAGCGGCGTCCTCCGGCATGGCATAGGTCCAGTTGAAGCAGTAGATCCCGTCCACCCCTTGCTGCCACCAGTTGGCGAAGAGACCGCGCAACACCTGAATGGGAGGCCAGTCGTAGCCGTCGGAAGTGTGATGCTCGTCCGATCCCCCCAGCAGCTTGATGGGCGTACCGGCGGTAATCCGGCGGTAGGCCGCCACGTCTCCCTCGTAGGAGCGGCAGCCCAGGACAATGATGTCGAGCAACTGCTGGTCGGCCCAGTTCTCGATGTCGATACCGTCGATACGACAACCTTCGATATTCGCCGGCAACCTGGCGGCCAGCAAGATGGGGCGGCCCCGCCTTTTGGCCACCTGCAAGGTCATCCGGCGAACCGCGCGCATGAATGCCGTCAGGTGGTGTCGGTATTTCCACTGTTGCCCGATCGGCAGCGTCACCGGCCCCCGGGCAAAATCAATTTCGATCCCATCGAAATTGTAGTTCTGGGCCACCTCACGAAGAATGCTCAACTTGTAGTCGCGCACCTCCGGGATGCGAAAGTCCCAGTAAAGCCTGCGCTCGGGCGCCCAGGGAGCGGCCAGCAACCAATCCGGGTGCTGCTGCTTCATGGGGATCTCGCGAGTCACCACCAGATCGTTGTCCGAGCCATTGACGCGGTAGGAATAGAAAGCCTCCAGCCCCCGCTTCTTCGTAGCTTCCAGGAAGACCCCCATGATGTCGATGCCATCGTCCACCCACTTCCGGTAGCCGGCCTGATCGTAGAGGGGCATCACCTGACTGGGATAGGGCGACTGATGACCTTCGCCCCAGTTCCACCAGATGCTGTCAATATGACTGCCGGGGTCATCGGCAAAGGTAAAGCTCAGCTTCACCAAATCCCGGGGAGCGATGTTGGCGAAATTGAGGTCTCCGTGGATCGCGTCAAAATTGACCACCACCCGCCGACGTCTCTCGATCTCGGCCAGATGCCTGGGTGACAAGACAAACCTCCCGCCTTCACTGGCCACACCGTCCCTGGCATCCCACAGCATTGTCAGGCAACACAACGTCGCCGACAAAATCACTCTTGCTGTTCCTTGTGATCTCATCCGGTTCTGCCTGTCCCTTTGCGGGAGCTGCCTCCCTAGGCTGACGAGCCGAAAAGCCTGCTGATCCGAGCAGATTTTCAGGAGGCCAGGTTCCATATGCGGGCTGCGTTCAAACCCAGGATCTTCTCACGGTCCTCCTGGTTGAAGAACGTCATCTCGTCTCGGATCAAGGCCAGCTCTGCAGCCAGGGTCGGCCGTTTATAGGCTGCCCGGGCCGCTCCCGGGTAGCCTGTGCCCCACAAGAGCTTGCTCCCGCCGAACTCCTCGTACACCCGCCGCACCCAGCCATGGGCTTCTCGAAAAGGATACTGTGCTCCAGATACCGAGGTCAGCTCGGAGACCTTGACCCAAACGTTGGGGTACTTGGAGAAGGCCAGCAGTTTTTTGAGTTCGGGCGTGGGATCCTCAACCGACAGATCGATCTGGGACAGATGGTCAATGCAAATCTTGACTTCCGGATGGCGCTGAACCATTGCTTCGAGCTTGGGCAACTGCCGGGTGGCAATAAAAAAGTTGAAAACCGCGCCGAGCTGGCCGGCCCTCTTCCAGAGCCTGTCCGTGTGCGGGTCGTTGATCCAGTCGTCGCCGCCTTTGATGCCGTCGGCATAGTAGATGGGGCTGAATCTCATGCCCGACAAGCCGTGCTCCTTCATCCAATATTCGAGCCGGTCGGCCACATGAGGATCAGTGGGATCGATGAGCCCATGTCCCCGAAAGCGGTCCGGGTGGGCCCTTGACGCTGTCCACGACGTAGGTGTTATCCCAGCCGTGGTAGATCACCTGAACCAGGATGCTGTGAGTCACGCCGTTCCGGTCCATGTCTCGCAACAACATTTCCGTGGTGGCTTCGGCGGGAACGTCGTCGTATCGAAAGTCTGGAATATAGGGATGAGGAAAGGGATAGCGGGCAGGATCATCGGCCCAAACGTGCATGTGGGTATCGACGATGAATTGCTGGACCGGCGGCAGCGGTTCTTCCCCGGAACAGGACACCAGCGGCAAAATCACACCAGTACAACCCAGCGCCGCCGCGCAACGACCCGTCGCCCCCAGAAACTCACGTCTGCTGACGGGATGCTCCAAGTCCCGTCTAGGCATGTTGCCTCCTTGGATTGAGTGGGTAAAACCCGCTCCGGGGCGGTTACTCGCCGGATTTGCCCCATTCGGCCGGAGCCGCCTGCCCGCGCGGCAGGTAATCGACGCGCACCTCGACCTTCTCGAGGGTCATGGGCAGGTCGTTGACCGTTCGGCCTTTCACCAGAATGCCGATCAAATTTTCTCCGATGGCAAAAAGCTGCGGGTCAGGGTGGTAGACCACCCAACCTTCGACCGCGTCACCCTTATCCAGGAGCGCTCCGTTCAAACGAACTTCCAGCCGGGCCTCGATCCCCTTCCGGGGAGGCGAGGTGTACAACTGGGGGTTGTTCCAAAAAGGATTGATGGGCGCCTTATCGATGGTTTTCTCGGCGGGCAATTCTCGAGTCGCCGGATCCGACAGCAGCAGCGCCAGTGTGAGATCCCCGATCTGAGCAACATGGTCAGCCAAGCGGTCGGCAACCCGCAATCGGACCAGAGTGTCGACTCGGGCCGAGTTGTCCAAAGCTGTTGGCAATTGGCCCAGCATGTTGGTGTTCTGATAAGCAAAGCGCGGCGTGCGCCACTCATCGACGTTGGTTCCTCCAGAACCACCTCCACCCCTGCGTTGGACCACGAACGTCTTGTCTTTGTATCGAAGGGTTTCGGGACTGCCGAGTTCGCGGTAGGCCTGCTGGTACACCTGGATTCTGTCCGAATCGTCGAAATAGGCCTGATGGACGAACATCCCGGTTTTTTCCCTGACCTCCGGCGACGCGGTGCCCCAATTGAAGGTCTGCAGTGTATCCATGCCCTGCTGCCACCAATTGGCCACCACACCTCGCAGCACCTCGATGGGCGGCCAGGAGTAACCGTCGGTGCAGTGATGGTCGTCCAGAGTGGCGAAAACCTTGATGGGTTTGTCTCCAATCAGATGGCGAAAACGCTCAATTTCAAGCTCATAGGACCGCACTCCCAAGACCAGGATGTCCACCAGGTTGTCTTTGACCCAAGTTTTCACGTCCAGACCATCGAAATGGCAGCCGACCAGGGTGTCCGGGACTCGGGCCGCAAGCAGGAAGGGGCGACCGCGCCGCTGCTCTACCTTCAAGGTCACAGCCCGCAGGTCACGAAGGAATTGGCTCACCGCCCACCGATTGGCCCACTGCCGGCCAGCCGGCAAGTTGACCGGTCCGCGCGCGAAATCCACTTCCAAGCCGTCAAAATCATAATCCTCAGCCAATTCCTGCAAGATGCTCAGCTTGCGGGCTCGTACTTCCGCGATGGCAAAATTCCACTTCTTATTGCCCCATTCGTCCTCTACGACCCAGTCGGGGTGAGCCGTTGCAAAGTCCTTGCCGAACTCGGTGTGACTGGAACCGTCGCTGATTCGGTAGGAATAGAAGCACTCGATCCCACGTTTCCTGGTCTCTTCCAGGTACACCCGGGCGATATTGATACCTTCATCCACCCATCCATAGAGGGTTTCAATGTTGCCGCCCATGTAATGGCTTTTGGCCAGTGGACTGTCCCGGGCGGTCATGGGCCGGGCCTTCATGGGAAACAACTGGTCCAGACACCACCACTGACCGTCAATCTGACTGCCGGGCTCGTCGGTGAAGCCCAACTCATAGGTCATCAAGTTGTCGATGCCGACTTGACGTTGGACGGCAGCCAGCAGACCGTCAGCCGGGTGATTGACCACGATCCTCCGCGGGGTATTGACCGCGGCAATGTGCTCGGGAGAAAGCCGGAATTCCCGTGGCCCCGCCCTCTGACTCTGGACAAGGATCAAAGCCATGGTGAGGACCACCCCGACCTTGGTCGGAAACAAGAGGATCCTATGGTCATTCGTCCGTCGGCGGCGCCATCGAGTGTGGCCGATCGCGTTCTTTGTCATAGGGGAGCACCTCCGAAGTCTTTCAGGTTGCAGCGACGAGGGTTTAGAATAGAGGCCGTCCGGCGCTGAAATTTCCTGGCCAGATACGACCACGGAATCGTCTTCAAGGCACGGTCGTTCAAGTATACGTCTTACGCAGTCTCGCCGAAAACCATCAGGGCGTCGCTCTTCAGGGAAAGATCCAGAAAAACATAATCTCCCACGGTGTGGGCAACCAGGGTTTCCTCATGCGCTCGAGTCGTTGCCGCAATCGCGTCCCATCCACACGTCCCGTGGCAGCGTCCTACTTCGTGCGGAATGCTTGATAGCGTCTGATATATTCGTCAACAGAGGTTCCCGCAATGGTTTCGCCAATGACATTCAGGGGCAGGTCTTCCACTCTCTTGAAGCGGACGCACGATTTGCCCATGTTGAGTTTCTTGCCACTGGCTTTGAATTTTTCCTCAAACCAGATCTTGGACGCCTGGTGGCTGTACACGCACATCAGGTAGAGGGACATATAGTTTTTCTGAGACCCCAGGGCAGCGTACATCAGGGGTTGTTTGTTATAAGTGTCAGGGTAGCGCTCCAAGGGGATTTCGTAGGAAATCATGCCCCAGTTCAGGGCCTCGACATAGCCCGCCGGGAGGTTGCCCAAAACCACCTGCCGCACGGCCCGAATGGCCTCCCTACGCTCCGGGGGAAGCTCTTGCAGGTATTCTTCAACCGTGGTCGCACTGCTTCTTACCATGGTTACAGCCTATCGGATTTGCGGCCCTGCAACAGGGAGAACCTCGCAACAAAGGAGCGCCACGGAATCAAGCCATGCTCCTCCAGGCGCCCCAGACCAGCAATACCCAGCCCAGCAGGAAACAAACGCCTCCCAAGGGAGTTACGGCCCCCAGGCTTCGCGCTCCGGTAAGACAGAGCGCATAAAGGCTGCCGGAAAAAAGAAGGATGCCGGCCAACCAGAATCCACCGGCCCATTGAAAACTGGGGGCAACCCATCGGTCCATGGCCAGGGCCAGCGCCATCAATCCCAGGGCGTGAAACATCTGATAGCGGACTCCGGTCTCGAAGACGGCCAGCAGATCAGCAGAAAGACGTTGCTTGAGGGCGTGGGCGCCAAAGGCGCCGGCCGCAACCGCCAGACCTGCCATCAGACATCCCATCCCAAACCAGAATTTCGCCATTGGAGATTCTCCTTGAGAATTTTCCTCATTTTCTGGGCGACGCCGAACTCGGAATTTCCGCCAACAGCGCCGCAATAAAATTCTTCAACCTGGAAATGGAGTGCGGGACGCTGGAACTCGTCGCAGGATAAATTTTGTGGGGGGGCGTATTCAGTTAGGTTGGGATTCGAGAGATCCTCTGATCGGATTTTGAAACAAAGCCACTGCAGCGTGCAGCCGCCCGTCCGGTGATGGCTTCACGTAACCGCCCAGCAACTCTTCCAGGCGCCCCATCCGCTCACGGAGTTTACCCAACTGGTGTTCCAATGCGTCGAACCGAGACTCCAGCCCATCGATCCTCCGATCCAATCGAGATTCCATCCAGGCCACATCCGGCCGCAGCCCGCGATTCGTGGTAAGGATCAGCCCGCCAAGGTAATGCCGACAGTGACGACGGTGATCAGCTCGGTGCTCATTCTGTCTCCAAGCACCTATTCTCTCATGCGCCGCCTCTGACCACAAGAAACGCTGTCAACCAAACTGTTGGGGGGGTGGCCCAAAAGGGTAGCCCCGAATCGCCTATTCGGAACTCCCACTGCCAAAAGACAAGAGCCGGCGCAGGTCTGAGAGGGGGATTTTTTCCAGGAAGCTCCGTGACCGGCGCTTCAGGTAGACCCGGATGCCACTCGGAGCGGGCTCTATCCAAAACGCTTCCCAACGCTCAGCGCCCAGTTCATTGAGCCGAGCTTGCCGAGATTCGGCGCTTTCCTCCGCCATATCGACAATCTTATACTCCCAGTCGCCGATTCTGAGCAGATCCTGCCTGGCCCACTCGAGGGTATCCTTGGGAACCTGATGCCCCGACTCCCGCGCCTGCTCATAGAGGTCCTGGATTTGCTGCTTCAGGGCGGACAATCGGTCTCCGGGCGAGGTCGGAGAGTCCGGGTCCGAACGACAACCGACCAGTGATCCCGTCAGCACCAGGACCAGTAATCCGCGGTTAATCATTCGAGTCCTCCTTTCTCCAGGGAGGCCCGAGAGGCTACCCCCGTCCACAGGAGCATGAAGATCCTCTACGCTAATGCCCTATCGTGCGCCACCGCTCCCGCCAAGACACGACCGGAGAACTCCCGGTTCCCCACTGATTTCCGGTTCCTGCCTCCGCAGCCGGTGACAACCGAGTCCTCCCATTGGGATGAGTCTATCCGCAAAAGCCGTAGAAGGTCAAAGGTCGGCAGAACAGCCGGAGAGGACCTTTCGCAAGGTGGCGGGCGGAACGCGGCAAAGACTTTCCGAAGGAAATCTGAAAGAAAACAGCCCCGGCGGAAAGGCAGATCCTAAAGAGGTCAAAGACAGCCGGCGCCGTTCGAGGATTTCGTCCAACCTTGAAGCAGGGTGATGCCGGAACCCGCAACGGACTCGGCCGCCTGACCAACCCCCAAAGCCGGCCTCCACCCTTAGCGGAAAGCAATGGAAAGAGGCCGGCGGGTGTAATAAGATGGTTTTATGGTTTTCCGCTTACCGGGTCTTTGGCTGCTTCTGGGACAGCTTGCGTTTTCAGCAGTTGTCAGGGTCGAAGTACAGGACAGAAGAGACGTCTTGTCCGGCCGGCGTTTCGCAGCGGCGGGAGCCTTTGAAATTGTCGAGGGAAAGATCTTCTTCGAAGTCGACCCGCAGCTTCCACAAAACCAGACCATCTGTGACATTCACCTGGCTCCTGGCAATGATCGAGGCAAGGTGGAGTTCTCATCCGATTTCTATCTCATCCAACCCACCCATCCCCGCAATGGCAACGGCGCCGTCTTGTACGAGGTCTCGAATCGAGGCCGCAAGGGGATGTTGGGGATGTTCAACCGGGCCACATCCTCTCGAGACCTCACAACACCCAAAGAGTTTGGAGACGCGCTGTTGTTGGACCACGGCTTCAGCCTGGCCTGGCTTGGCTGGCAGTCCGATGTTCCCCAGGAATCCAACCGTTTGAGGCTTTACGCCCCCGTTGCCAAACGAGGCTCCAAACCGATCAGAGGGCTGGTGAGAGCCGAGTTCGTGCCCGAAACGCCCGTTCGGAGCTTTCCTCTGGCTGACCGCAACATGGAGCCTGTTTATCCGGCAGCCGACCCTGAAGACCCGGAACTTCAACTAACGGTGAGGGATCTCACCGACGGGCCGAGACAAACCATCCCTCGCAGCCGCTGGAGTTTTGCTCGAGAGGAAAACGGGCAGCCCGTGGCCAGCCGCAGCCATGTCTTCATGTCGTCGGGATTTGAACCCGGCCGAATCTATGAACTGGTTTATCGGGCGGAGAACCCTGTTCTGGTGGGCTTGGGTCTGGCGGCTACCCGCGACTTCATCTCTTTCCTCAAATACGGCGGCGGGGCCGAGGGCAACAGCTCTACAGCAGAACTGGGAGGGATGCTCAAGCGGGCCATCGGTTTCGGGACTTCTCAGAGCGGGCGTTTTCTTCGCACCTTCCTTTATTACGGATTCAATCAGGATGAGAGCCGCCGCCAGGTTTTTGACGGCATCTTTTCCCACGTGGCTGGAGCAAGCCGAGGAAGCTTCAACCACCGGTTTGCCCAGCCTTCCCGGGACGCCCACGCCTTCATGAACACTTTCTATCCGACCGTCATCTATCCGTTTGCGGATCTTCCCCAGTTGGACGACGAAACGGGCCTCCGAGAAGGCATCCTGAGCCGCAGCCAACGGCAAAAGTCCACACCCAAGATCTTTTACACCAATGCTTCCTATGAATACTATGGGAGAGCCGCCTCGCTGATTCACACCAGTCTCGACGGCAAGCGGGATGCTCCGTTAGCTCAGAACACCCGGACCTACGTCTTCGCCGGCACGCAGCACGGTCCTGCGGCCTTCCCGCCGCGAAAACGGGGGACGGTCCACCGACCCAACCCCAATGATTTTCGCTGGCCCATGCGGGCGCTCCTGTTGGCCTTGAACCGTTGGTTGGTCGACGACCACAGACCACCGCCGCCCTCACAATTTCCCCGCATTGCAAAGGGAGAACTGGTGGCCCTGGACCGGATGACCTTCCCCAAGATTCCCGGCATCCAGGTTCCCATTAGAATGATGCAGCCGTATCGCCTGGATTATGGCCCCGATTTCAGGACCCAGGGCATTGCGACCGTGCAGCCTCCGCGCGTAGGTCGGGCCTTCTCACCGCTGGTTCCCCAGGTTGACCGAGACGGCAACGAGATCGCCGGCATCCGCCTTCCCGTCATCAGCGCCCCTTTGGCGACCTACACGGGGTGGAATCTTCGACATCCGGATATTGGGTCCCCGTCCGAGCTCTACAGCATGGTGGGGTCCTTTATCCCTTTTCCCAGGACCAGGCAGGAACGCCACCGGACGGGAGATCCCCGCCTCTCCATCGCCGAGCGGTACGCTGGTCGTGAAGCCTACCTCAAGCGGATTCGACTTGAGGCCAGCCGCTTGGTGAAACAGGGTTTTCTCATTGGAAGCGACGCCCCTCATCTCAGCCGCCAGGCCGCTGCGTTCTGGGATTACCTGAGCGGCCAATAGGCGCGCTGTTTGCTGCGCTACGGGGATTTCTGCATCCATGCCCGGAGGATTGTCAGTATTTTACCGTTGCCCTGTCGCACCCGTTCCCTCACGGGCGCCGTTAGCCCCCGGCGCCTTCCGCCGTTATCGAGGGAGCGCGACAGCGGGACGCACGTCCAATCCGGCGCCGCGCTCGCGTTACACAAGTTCCTGACGCTCGAGGAAGTCGAGCATGAGGGCAACGCAGGCCTCCGGGTTTTCGATTTGGAGGAAATGGGTTGTCTCGGGCACGAAGTCGTAGTCGAGACCGACGAGAGCGCTGAGGTCCATGCTCGGCAGGAATGAGAAAGGTCCGGTCGGGTCTCCTCCGATCACCTTGACGGGACAGGAAAAGCACTCCGCCTCGGGCTCGAAATTGTAAGCAAAACCCCACTCGAATATCCTGGCCTCGTACTCGCGCGGGCAGCAAAGTTCATAGCCCTTTCCATCGGCGGCGGCTCGGATTGTCGCTTGCGCGTAGAGATCTGCAACGCCGGGCAGCAGGCGCGCGAGTGCGGGCGAGCAACGGACGATCTCCACGAACTCATCCCGTCTCTCGAACCGCTCCCGGCGGCGCCGGGCGAGCCGGCCAAATCTTCTCCAGAGGGCTTCGAGTGCCCATGGATTGCCGCCAGGCGGATAAATGGATGGATCGAAGAGGACCAGGGCCACAAACGATTCCCCTGGCGGCTCGTGGTTGAGCGCCACCGTCGCCGACATCGAGTGGAATACCCCGATTTTGGGCTTCTCCCCGAAGTGCCGGTCAATGTCCTGAGCAACGTACTCGTTGTCCGAGACAAACGTTGCCATGTTGTGGGTTCGACTATCAGCCGTCGGATTCCAACCGTGGCTCCGAATGTCGTAGCGGACCAGGTCGAAACGGTCCATAAGCAGTGACCAGAAGGGGTAATACAGATCAATCGCCAGCCCGTTACCGTGGCTCAGGACGAGCCGCGGACCTTCCGGGTTGCCGTGCCGCCGGAGGATGATGCAAGCGCCATCGGCCGTGTGAACCTCGCTTGTGGCGAGCGGATCGGGCACGTCCCAGCGCCGTCCCACAGCATTGCCCCCCGCATCACATGTTGGATGAGGGCTTGTTCGCATCTCTTTAAAGCATCTATCATACACTCGGTCGCGCCGTATCACACCCTTCTGTTGTTACTCCTCAGCTGAGCCTTTCCGTCGCCCGACTCTCCGCTTGTACGGGAATCGGGGCGCCTGTGGTGTGAGCCGAATGGCGCCGATTCCAGATGAGAAACACGGTGGAATGGATTGTTTTTCCGGCTCGCCCATCCGGAGGGACCTGGTCTCTGGTCCCGGCGGCGGCCTCTGGCGCTGCTACCAGCGGATCGAGCTTCGGAGCCGGACACCGTGGGAAGCCGGGTTCCGGTCGCGCTCCTCCCGTTCGACTTCCAGGCTCAAGCCGCCCAACTCGCCCATCTCCAGGCTCAGGCCCATCCGGTAGGTCTTGCCCATGCCCGTCGACAGCCGGCCCCAGGTCGTCAGCAAGTCCGAGTCGCCGCGGGTCATCAGCCCGTAGCCCACATTCATCTCCATCCGCCCCGGCCGCCGACTCAGGACTCCCCTTCTGCCGCCGCTGGCCCCAAACAGCCGGTCATTCCTCCACAGCGCCTCCGCGCTCCCCGACGACTCGCCCCACACCGGCGCCAGCTTGACCCACGGCCCCTGCCGGGCTTTGCCCGGATCCCACTCCAGCCCCAGGCTCGCTCCCCATTCCTCGAAGTCCTCCGCCTGGTGGGTCAGCAGATACCGCCCCCGGGCCTCAAGGCCCATCCCCATTTCCTCGTGCCGGTACTTCAGGTTGCCCCCCATCTCCGCCCCCAGCCCCCTCTCGGCATCTCCGCCGTCCCAGCGACCCCCGAACTCCAGACCCATCCCCAGCCGCGAGGCCCCCGAAGCCACCCACTCCCGGCGGCTCTCCAGCATGACCCGCAGCCGCTGGGCCTCTCCTTCGGCGCCCAAGAGCTTCTCCCGGCCCTCCGACTCCATCGACACCAGGAAGGCGTCCAGCTTGAGGGCCAGATCGTTCCCCCGCCAGGAGTCCAACTCACTGCGCCCCCCGACCGCCGCCATCCGCATCCCGGCATCCGTCTCAACCTGACCGACCTCGTCCTCCAGTTCCAACTGGCCTCCGCCAACCCCCAGCATCCCCCAAAGGCTCAGACCCTCCTTCGGCGTCCAGTAGCCATAGGGCAGCACACTGGTCAGGCCCAACTCCACCGCGCCCTGGCTGCCGCTGTCTATGGTGTAATCCAACTCGCCCAGGCTGTGCGAGGCGGCCACCCCCAACAGGAACCGGGGATGGGGGCGAAGGTCGAGGCCCAGGTAACCGCCGTACATGCCGCCGTCGGTCCTGAAGTCGCTCTCGGGACTCCCCGAGAACCGGGTCCCGGCCCCCCGGCCCCACAAGGTCCAGACCGCTGGCTCTCCGGCCTTCTCCCGCTGGGTCAGCGGCAGGCTGAAGGAACTCCGGGACAGCAGTTCCGCAACCGATGTCCGGCTCCGGCGCCCCGCCCCCTGGCTGCCGCCCATCTCCGACGCCTCCGAGACTCCGAGCAGACCAGGGCCGCCCAGGTCCTGCCAGGAGCCGCCATACCCGCCGCCGCCGGATTCAGACAAGCCATAGCCGGCGCCCATTGACCCGGCCCCGCCAACCCCCGGCAAACCATAGCCAGCGCTGCCGAGTCCCATCCCGCCGTACCCGCCCGGGCCGGCCAAGCCAACGGCTGTCTCGCCCGACTCTCCCCCACTCAGAGACCGCCCGCCCAGGTTGAACCCCGGCGCCGACGGCCGCCAGAACCGGTCTCCAACCATCGCCACCGCCTCGGTGGCCGCCGTGCGCCCAAAGGTCGCCAGCACCCCGTCCAGCCTGCGAGCCCGGGCCGCCGCTGTGTCATCGTCGAGGATCGTCCCCGTGCCCTCCACCACTCCCAACTCCGCGTTCTCCGCTCCGCTCAACTTCAGAGTAAAGGTCTCGTCTTCCTCGGGCCGGGTGTCGCCCAACACCAGGACCCGGATCATCTGCCGCATCTCCCCGGCCTCAAAGGTCAAGGTTCCGCTGGTGGCCCTGTAATCCTCGCCGGCCGTGGCCGTGCCGTCCTCCGTCTCGTAGTTCACCCGCACCCGCTGCTGGCTGGCCTCGCTCAGCCTCACCCCGAACTCCGCTCCAGAGGAGTCGCTGTTCCCTTCCGGCAGGCTGACCGTCGAGAGGATGGAGACGGTGGGTGGGGGCTTGTCCACCCCGTTGACCGTGACCATCACCGTCGCCGTGGCCGTGCCGCCCCTGAGGTCGGAGACCGTATAGGTGAAGCGGTCTTCGCCGATGAAGCCCGCATTCGGCGTGTAGGTGATCGCGCCGGCCTCGGCGTCGGTGATCGCCGCCGCGCCCTGGGTCGGTTGGGTCGTGCTCTCGAGGCTCAGCCTGTCGCCGTCCGCATCGCTGTCATTGGCCAGCACGGGGATGGTCACCGGCGTCTCCTGGTCGGTCTCGGCCCGGTCCAGCGTCAGCGTAATCCCCATCGGAGCCCCGTCATCGTCGGTGAGGCTCAGCGTCTCCTTAGTCGGCGCCGTGTCGTTATCGGCGACAATGACCTTGGCCGAGCGTTGGGCGGCCGGCGGCAGCGCGGCGAGCCCGCCGGCGCCGCTAAGTCTGATGCTGAAGACCTCCTCCTTCTCGGGCTCCTCATCATCCTTCAGGACCACGCTGACGGTCTTGGACGTCTCGCCCGAGGCAAAGACGACCCGACCGGACTGGGCCCTGTAGTCCGCGCCGGCCACCGCCGTGCCGGCCACGGTCGTCCAGTGCGCCGTGGCTCTCCCGCTCCTGGCCTTGCTGAGCTCGAAGGTGACGCTCACCGTCGCGTCCGTGCCTTCGGTCACCGTCTGGCTAGCCGGGTTGATGGTCACCGGGACCGGGTCGTCGTCCTCGATGATCACGGTGATCTCGGTGCGGGCGCCAAGCTCCGCGCCGTCGGGCGCGGACAACCGCACGGTGAAGGTTTCGTTCGCCTCGCCCTGCCTATCGTTGTGGATGGGAACGACCACGCTGAGCCGGTCGGCGGCGGTGGTGTGGGTCAACCTACGGCTGGTTGCGGTAAAGTCGGGCTGCGCGCCGGTGGAGACCGCGCTGCCGTCAACGGTCGTCACCGTGAACTTGATCTCACCAGCACCGCGCTGGGAGATCACCAGCGGCAACACGGCCCTGCGGTATTCCTCAGCCGCCCAGATGGACGCCAACCCCCACTCGATGACGCTGGGGGCCGTGTCGTCGTCGGTGATGGTGATGGTGGCGGAGGCCGTCCCCAGCGTCGCTCCGCTTGGACTGCTCAGCGTCACCGTGAAGGTCTCCCCCGTCCCTTCGTCAATCGTGTCCTGCACGATGGAAACCGGGAGGGTGGCGCTCGCCGCGTTGGCCGCGAAGGTCACTGTCCCGCTCGTCCCCCTGTAGTCGGTCCCGCCACCCGTGGCCGTCCCGTCGCTGAAGGCGTAACTCGCGCTCGAACTCCCGCTCAGGTCCCCCGTCCGCGTCACCGTCAGCGTCGCGCTTCCCGCGCCCTCGTTCACCGACTGGGCCGCTATCGAGATCACCGGCGCTGCATCATCGTCGGTGATGGTGATCGTCGCGCTGGCCGTCCCCAGCGTCGCTCCGCTTGGACTGCTCAGCGTTACCGTGAAGGTCTCCCCCGTCCCTTCGTCGATCGTGTCCTGCACGATGGAAACCGGGAGGGTGGCGCTCGCCGCGTTGGCCGCGAAGGTCACTGTCCCGCTCGTCCCCCTGTAGTCGGTCCCGCCACCCGTGGCCGTCCCGTCGCTGAAGGCGTAACTCGCGCTCGAAGTCCCGCTCAGATCCCCCGTCCGCGTCACCGTCAGCGTCGTGCTCCCCGCACCCTCGCCCACCGACTGCGCCGCTATCGAGATCACCGGCGCTGCATCGTCGTCGGTGATGGTGATCGTCGCGCTGGCCGTCCCCAGCGTCGCCCCGTTCGGAGAACTCAGCGTCACCGTGAAGGTCTCCCCCGTCCCTTCGTCGATCGTGTCCTGCACGATGGAAACCGGGAGGGTGGCGCTCGCCGCGTTGGCCGCGAAGGTCACTGTCCCGCTCGTCCCCGTGTAGTCAGCGCTCGTGGCCGTGCCGTCGCTGAAGGCGTAATCCGCGCTCGAACTCCCGCTCAGGTCTCCCGTCCGCGTCACCGTCAGCGTCGCGCTTCCGGCGCCCTCGCCCACACTCTGGGCCGCTATCGAAATCACCGGCGCTGCATCATCATCGGTGATGGTGATCGTCGCGCTGGCCGTCCCCAGCGTCGCTCCGCTTGGAGCACTCAGCGTTACCGTGAAGGTCTCCCCCGTCCCTTCGTCGATCGTGTCCTGCACGATGGAAACCGGGATGGTGGCGCTGCCCGCGTTGGCCGCGAAGCTCACTGTCCCGCTCGTCCCCCTGTAGTCGGTCCCGCTCCCCTCCGCCGTCCCGTCGCTGAAGGCGTAACTCGCGCTCGAACTCCCGCTCAGGTCCCCCGTGCGGGTCACCGTCAGCGTCGTGTCCCCGTCACCCTCGCCCACACTCTGGGCCGCTATCGAGATCACCGGCGCCGCGTCGTCGTCGGTGATGGTCAATGTGGCCGGTTCACCCTCAGGCTGCCCGACTCGCCCCCCACCGTCACCGTCTCGCCGCCGGTCTCCACCAGCGTGTCCGACACCGGCGTGATCTCAAACGTCGTCGAGGCCGTGGCGCCGCCGGCCGCGATCGTGATCGTCCCCGGCGCCGTGGTGATCGCATAGTCGGTGGTCGCCGTCGCCGTGCCCGCGCTCACCGACACCGTCACCTCGGTGGCCGACCCGAAGGTCGTCGAACCCTGGACGTCGGCGTGCACCGTCACCGTCTGCGCCCCGCCGCCCTCCGTCACCGCCGCCGGAACCAGACGCAGCGACACCGCCGTCGGCGCCGCGTCGTCGTCAGTGATGGTGCTGGTGGCGCTGGCGCCGTTCGGGTCCAGCGCCGCTCCCACCGGATTGCTCAGCGTTACCGTGAAGGTCTCGTCCGCCTCTTGGATGTTGTCATCCATGATGGACACCTTGATCTCCTGTTCCGTCTCCCCGGGATCGAAGGTCAGGGAACCGCTCGTCGGCGTGTAATCGACACCCGCCGTCGCCGTGCCGTTCGAGGTCGCGTGGTCCACCGTCACCGTCTGCTCGCTGGCTGGACTCAGTTCCACCGTGAACACGGCCTCGTCGGCGTCCTCGGTCACCTCCACGTCGGCCACCGTCAGACTCCGCTCGTTACTGGGGGCGGTGGGAGAATCGCTGCGGGGGTCGGTGATCGTGCCGACAGCCGTGTCGTCGCCCAACTCCGCATTCGACGGGTTGCTCAGGATGATCGTGAAGGTCTCGGTCCCTTCAACCTCTTCGTCGTCCAGGATGGACACCCTGATCTCCTGTTCCGTCTCCCCGGGATCGAAGGTCAGGGAACTGCTCGGCACCGTGTAATCGACACCCACCACCGCCGTGTCGCTGCCCTGCCCTATCAAAACATTCACCGTCACCTTCTGCGCGCTGGCCGGGCTCAGTTCCACCGTGAACACGGCCTCGCCGGCGTCCTCGGCCACGGTCACATCGTCGGCAAACGCCAGACGCGCCGTGTCGTCATCGGTGATGGTGATGGTGGCGGAGGCCGTCCCCAGCGTCGCTCCGCCTGGACTGCTCAGCGTCACCGTGAAGGTCTCCCCCGTCCCTTCGTCGATCGTGTCCTGCACGATGGTCACCGGGAGGGTGGCGCTGTTGGCGTTGGCCGCGAAGCTCACCGTCCCGGCTGTCCCCGTGTAGTCGGTCCCGCTCCCCGTCGCCGTCCCGTCGCTGAAGGCGTAACCCGCGCTCGAACTCCCGCTCAGATCCCCCGTCCGCGTCACCGTCAGCGTCGCGCTCCCCGCGCCCTCGCTCACCGACTGCGCCGCTATCGAGATCACCGGCGCCGCGTCGTCGTCGGTGATGGTCAAGGTGGCCGCATTCACCGTCAGGCTCCCCGACGAACCCTCCACCGTCACCGTCTCGCCGCCGGTCTCCACCAGGGTGTCCGACACCGGCGTGATCGCAAAGGTCGTCGAGGCCGTCGTGCCGCCAGCCGGAATCGTGATCGTCCCCGCCGCCGTGGTGATGGCGTAGTCGGTGGTCAGCGTCGCCGTGCCCGCGCTCACCGATACCGTCACCTCGGTCGCGTCCGCATAGGTCGTGCCGCCCTGGACGTCGGCGTGCACCGTCACCGTCTGCGCTCCGCCTCCCTCCGTCACCGTCGCCGGGTCCAGCCGCAGCGACACCGCCGTCGCCGCGTCATCATCGGTGATGGTGACGGTCACCGGCGAGCCCTCCACTGTCAGACCGCCCGATACCGTCGCCGACAGCTCGATCGTCTCCCCGTCGTCGTCGATCACGTCCTGCACGATGTCCAGCGTCGCCGCGCCTTCGGTCGCGCCCTCGGCGATCGCGATCGTCGTTGAACTCAGCGTGTAGTCCACCCCGCCGCCGGTCGCCGTCCCCCCGGCCGTCAGCGTCACCGTCACCCCGCCCGGCTGCGCCGGGTGGTCCAGCGTCGCCGTCACCGTCGCCGCAGAGGTCCCCGCAGACTCCGACACCGTCGCGTTGTCCACGCTCAGCGTCACCGTCGATGGCGCCGTGTCGTCGTCGGTGATGGTCACCGTCACCGGCGAGCCCTCCACCGTCAGACCGCCCGACACCGTCGCCGACAGCTCGATCGTCTCGCCATCGTCGTCGATCACGTCCTGTACGATGTCCAGCGTCGCCGCGCCTTCGGTCGCGCCCTCGGCGATCGCGATCGTCGTTGAACTCAGCGTGTAGTCCACACCCCCGCCGGTCGCCGTCCCCCCGGCCGTCAGCGTTACCGTCACCCCGCCCGGCTGCGCCGGGTGGTCCAGCGTGGCCGTCACCGTCGCCGCAGAGGTCCTGGCCGACTCCACAACCGTCGCGTTGTCCACGCTCAGCGTCACCGTCGATGGCGCCGTGTCGTCGTCGGTGATGGTCAATGTGGCCGCATTCACCGTCAGGCTTCCCGACGCCCCCCCACCGTCACCGTCTCGGCGTCGTCGTCGATGCTGTCGTCAACCGGCGTGATCTCAAACGTCGTCGAGGCGGTCGTCCCGCCAGCCGCGATCGTGATCGTCCCCGCCGCCGTGGTGACCGCGTAGTCGGTGGTCAGCGTCGCCGTGCCCGCGCTCACCGACACCGTCACCTCGGTGGCCGACCCGAAGGTCGTCGAACCCTGGACGTCGGCGTGCACCGTCACCGTCTGGGCGCCCCCGCCCTCCGTCACCGTCGCCGGCGCCAGCCGCAGCGACACCGCCGTCGGCGCATCGTCGTCGTCGGTGATGGTCACCGTCACCGGCGAGCCCTCCACCGTCAGACTGCCCGTCACCGTCGCCGACAGCTCGATCGTCTCCCCGTCGTCGTCGATCACGTCCTGCACGATGTCCAGCGTCGCCGTGCCCTCGGTCGCGCCCTCGGCGATCGTGATCGAGGCCGCGCTCAGCGTGTAGTCCACACCGCCGCCGGTCGCCGTCCCCCCGGCCGTCAGCGTTACCGTCACCCCGCCCGGCTGCGCCGCGTTGTCCAGCGTGGCCGTCACCGTCGCCGCAGAGGTCCCGGCCGACTCCACAACCGTCGCGTTGTCCACGCTCAGCGTCACCGTCGATGGCGCCGTGTCGTCGTCGGTGATGGTCAATGTGGCCGCATTCACCGTCAGGCTCCCCGACGTTCCGCCCACCGTCAGCGTCTCGCCGCCGGTCTCCACCAGGGTGTCCGACACCGGCGTGATCCCGAACGTCGTCGAGGCGCTCGCGCCGCCAGCCGGAATCGTGATCGTCCCCGCCGCCGTGGTGACCGCGTAGTCGGTGGTCAGCGTCGCCGTGCCCGCGCTCACCGACACCGTCACCTCGGTGGCCGACCCGAAGGTCGTCGAACCCTGCACGTCGGCGTGCACCGTCACCGTCTGCGCTCCGCCGCCCTCCGTCACCGCTGTCGGCGCCAGACGCAGCGACACCGCCGTCGGCGGGTCGTCGTCGTCCAAGATCGTGAGGTAGTGGTTCTCCACCGTGAACCCGTCGGCCGTCCCCGACAACGCCATGTGCTCCTGGTCTCCTTCGTCGATGTTGTCGTTCACCAGCGTGATCGTGAAACTGTGCGTCACCTCATGCGCCTCCGCCGGGATCGTCATCGTGAAGTCCGAAATCGCTTCGTAGTCGATACCGGATAGGGCCTCGCCGCCCTCGAGCCAGTCCAGGGGCACGGCTCCTCCCACCGTCACCAGCACCGAGGTCTCCGTCGAGACGGTCTGAGTGCCCCTGAACTTGGCCTTTATATCCACCACCCGGCTCTCCCAGTTCTCGCGGAGCTCCCCGTTTTTCGTCCAATACAGATCGATCACCGTCGGCGCCACGTCGTCATCGGTGATGCTGACGGTCACCGGCGAGCCCTCCACCGTCAGACTGCCCGACACCGTCGCCGACAGCTCGATCGTCTCCCCATCCTCGTCGATCACGTCCTGCACGATGTCCAGCGTCGCCGCGCCTTCGGTCGCGCCCTCGGCGATCGTGATCGACGCCGCGCTCAGCGTGTAGTCCACACCCCCGCCCGTCGCCGTCCCCCCGGCCGTCAGCGTCACCGTCACCCCGCCCGGCTGCGCCGGGTGGTCCAGCGTGGCCGTCACCGTCGCCGCACCCGTCCCCGCAGACTCGGCCACTGTCTCGTTGTCCACGCTCAGCGTCACCTTGGTCGGGGCCGTGTCGTCGTCGTCGGTGATGGTGGCGTAACCAGAGTTGATTACGTACCCATCGCTGTCGATGTCCTGGCCTATGGTATGGATGCTGACCCTGACATTCTCGTCCCCCTCGGTAATGGTATCGGGAATGACGGTGAGAACGATATCGATGCTCGACACCCCGGCGACCTGCACAGAGCTATCCGGGGCGAGTGAGGCAGTAAAGTCTTCGTCCAGGGTCGCCGAGCCCTCCACCCGGTATTTGAAAAAACTGTAGCCCGTCTTCTCGGTCACCCGGTCCAGGTTCACCGTAAACGTGAGCGTCGCCCCCGCCACGCCATCGGGGACGGTAATCGATGATATTTTAACTTCAGGGTCGTTGTCCGCGATGATGGCGATGAACCGATCGGCGGTCAGGGCTGGTTGAGCAGTGGTGGCGGTGAGGACGATCTGCTGGATCCATTCGTCTCTGCTGTCGTCATCGACCGTGATGCTCGCCGTGCCGGAAGTCTCCCCCTCGGCGATCTCGATGGTGGGATCCGACGGCAGGGTCCAGTCCTGGTCCAACGTGGCGGGACGATTGGGCGCGGGAAGGCTGCTGTGCGAGCCTTCCGCCAGGGTCACGGTCACCCCGCCCGCGGGCGCGGGCTGGTCCAGCGTCGCCGTGACGGTGAACGCGCCCACATCCTCACCCACCCGCTTGCTCCCGTTGACGGTGGGGACGTCGTCGGCCGTCAGCGTCAGCGTCGTCGGCGGGTCGTCGTCGTCGGTGAGGGTCAGGTCCGCGCCGGTCACGGTCAGGCCCACGGTGGTCGTGCCGGTCACGGCCACCGTCTCGGCGTCGTCGTCAAAGTTGTCGTCCACCGGGGTGATCTTGAAACTGCCGGTCTTACTGGCCTCCCCTGCCGGGATCTGGATCGTGAAATCCGACACCGCGGCGTGGTCATCCGTCGCCGCACCGCCGCCCACCGAAACCGACACATCCGTCGCCTCGCCCCGGGTGGTGTCGCCGGTCAGCGTCGCGGTCACATCGACCGACTGCTCGCCGCCGTTCTCGTCCACATCCGCCGGCCCCAGGCTCAACGTAATGCCCGTCGGCGCATCGTCGTCATCGGTGAGGGTGAGCGTCGCCGGTCTCACCCTGTACTCCTCTCCCTCGGAGTTCGCCGTTCCTTCGAAGATTATGGTCTCGCCGGCGCCTTCGTCTAGCGTGTCGTCCACCGGCGTCACGTAAATGGCCGTTCTGCCGTCCGTGCCGGTGATGGTGATATTCGCGGTCTCACTCGAGGTCGAGTAGTCCGACCCGCTTTCCGCGGTCCCGGCGATCGTCACATCGACCCCGAGGATGCCCGTCGCCCTCCCTCTGTCGAGCGTCGCGTTGATCCTGATCCGCGTCCTCCCGTCGGCCTCGGAGAGGGTGTCAGGCGACAGGCTGAGGGTGATGAACGGCAGGTCGTCGTCCTCGATGAGGAGGATTGCGCGGGTCACCGGAAGGCCGACGGTGGTACTGCCGGTCACCCGCACCGTCTTGTGGTCCTCGTCATCGTCGTTGTCCACCGGCGTCAGGGTGAAATCGCTGGTGGCGCTCATGGTGTTCGCCGGGATGGTGATGGTGAAGCCGGCCACCGCCGCGTAGTCCTCCCCGGCCACCGCCTGCCCGCCCCCGATCGTCACCGCTACGTCGGTGGCCTCCGACCGCGGGCCGCCGACCAGCGCCGCGGTGACCTGCACACTGCCTCCGGTCGCCTCGCTCACTCCGGTGGGCGAGACGCTGAGCTGGACGCTGCTCGGGTCGTAGTCCGTGATCGTGATGGTCGCGCTGGCTGTAAGGTCCCCCGTCGTCGCGCCGGCCTCCTCCGTCGTCTCGCCGGCCTCGTCGTCCCCCGGAAAGCCGACGGTGGTCGTGCCGATCACCTGCAGCGTCTCGTCCTCCTCGTCCGCCTCGTCGTCCACCGGCGTCAGGTCGAAGGCGCCGCTGGCACTGGTCTCGCCCGCCGGGATGGTGATGGTGAAGTCATCCACCGCCGAGTAGTCATCCCCGGCCGCCGCCGTTCCGTCCTCGAACGTCACCGCTACATCGGTGTCCTCCGACCAACGCCGCGGTGACCTGGACTTCTTGCGGGTCGCCGGTCTCGTTGACGCTCGCCGGGTCCGGGGTCAGGGTGATGCCCGTGGGGAGCGGGTCGTCGTCCTCGATGGTGATGGTCGTGCCGTCCACGGGCAGCGTCCACTCACGGTAACCTTCACCCGAAAAATTGAACGCTTGAACCTTGGCCGTGCCGGTCACCCTCACCGTCTCGTCATCCTCGTGCACGCTGTCGTCCACGGGAGTGAGGGTGAAGGTCCTGCTGCCTTCCCAGGCTGGGACGAGGGAGTTTCCGATCTGGATGCTGAACTCCCGCACAGTCTCCAAGTCACTCCCTTTCTTGGCCGTGCCGTTGCGGATATTCACCTTCACGCCTGTCAACCAACCCACCAGCTGGGTCAGCCTCGCCGTCACCTTCACCGTCTGCGGGCCACCGTCCTCGGTGACGCTGCCGCGCGAGACGCTGAGTTGGACTCTGGCCGTGTCGCAGCTCCCGCACTCCTGCGCCGACGCCGGCGGCGCGGCAAGCAGCAGGGCGAGCAGAACGAGCGGCAGAATTCCGCAGGCGACGGCGTGACGCGACAGCCCCCGGAATCGACCTGCCAACATGGATACCTCAGCCTGACCTTCCGGGCGGGTGTCAAGGTTCTGATTGATCAGATAGGAAAGCAGCAAACGCATCGGGCGTATTTCCTCCTCAGTCGCGATTGAGCAGCCTCTGAGCATCGGGAACGACACAGACCGTGTTCGTGTCCATGCCTGTTGCTAAGCAAGAACCATGCCAATTCCCAATAAGTTCAATTGAATCAACTACTTATGAGGAGTATGACGGACCAGCCCCAGTGGGGAGTGTTGCAAAGTGCAACGGAAACGAACCGATCGGAGATTGTTCCTCGATCAGTAAGTCATTTGCTCACAATCGTTTTTTGGGAAAAAGGGAGTTCTATTACGGTTTGCAACAATGGACGCATTTTGCAACGGACGGGGATGAGACCTCTGCATAACTCAAGGATCAAACTATTGAACGCTATATGTAGTATGAAAGGTATCAGAATCCTACTACATAAAGTGTTTGGTTTCGGCCAAGCTGAGTTATGCAGAGGTCTCGAGAAAGTTCTCGGTTGCGAGTTTTCAGTTTTTGGTCACGGCTAGGCCCCAGGTCGGATTGCAGAGGTATCGACCCCTGAAAACCTGTACCTTGGCGTTGGGTTGACGCTCGCCTGCCGTCTCGCTAATATATCCGGCAGGTAGACCCCGAGGGGAGCACACCGTGCCCGAAAGCACCGCCCAACTGCAAGATCAGCAAGCCCGCTCGACGCGCCTCGAGGCCATCAATGAGCCGATCAACCTGCGTCTCGACAGTAGGGACCGCCGCCTGGATCGGCAGGGCCGGCCGATCCATCAGCGATTCCGCTGAATTGTCGGCATCCAGTTGACCAGCCTGACAGCCCCTGGCTGGCTGATCATGTCACTCACGCTGAAGGTTGGAACGGTTTGAAACAGGGGCAGGCCGGATGGATCTGCCGCCAACATGGCCTGATGCTGCCTGCCCTTTCCGGGAAGCGGCCCCTGCACATCCGGCATCCTCTGGTCAAGCGGGTATCAGGGAGGGGTGAATGGACCCATCCCGCAAGAAAAAGAGACCCTCTATGAAGGACCCATCGCAGACCGGGAGCGCCGCAGAGCACGCACGGGCCCGGGTCCATGCCCGGCCCCGGCGTTTCTTCAACACGGCCGGCCCCATCGAGCCGGATATGCATTACCACATCCCGCCGTTGGAGCGGCTCGACTTCGACGAGGTGCTGCTGCTGATCGAGCAGCGGAAGTACTTCGTGCTGCATGCGCCCCGGCAGACGGGCAAGACCTCGGCGCTGCTGGCCCTGATGGACGCGTTGAACGGCAGCGGCGAATATGGCTGCGTGTACGTCAACGTGGAGATCGGCCAGTCCGCCCGCGAGGACGTGGGGGCGGCCATGCAGGCCATACTGGGTCAACTGGCGTCGAGAGCGGAACGCATCCTGGGTGAGCGGGTTGTGGAGGAGGTCTGGCGCGAGGCTCTTGAGCGAGTTGGCCCCCACGGTGTGTTGCAGGCGGTGCTGACCCGTTGGGCCGCGGCCAGCAGCAAGCCGCTGGTGCTGCTGCTCGACGAGATCGACGCACTGATCGGCGACACGCTGCTGGCTGTGCTGAGGCAACTGCGCGCGGGCTATCCCGACCGGCCGCACGACTACCCGCAGACCGTCATCCTGTGCGGGGTGCGCGACGTGCGCGACTACCGCATCCACTCCACTGCGGAGAACGCCATCATCGCCGGCGGCAGCGCCTTCAACATCAAGACCAAGTCCCTGCGGCTGGGCGACTTCACCGCGGACGAAGTGCACAGGCTGCTGACGCAACACACCGAGGAGACCGGACAGGCTTGGACCGAAGAGGCCCGGCGCGAGATCTGGGAACTGACCCGGGGCCAGCCCTGGCTGGTGAACGCCCTGGCCTACGAAGCCTGCTTCGAGAACAAGGACGGGCGGGACCGCGGCCGGCCCGTCACCGCCAACGCGATATGCGAGGCGCGGGAGCAGCTCATCCTGCGCCGTGAAATCCACCTCGACCAGCTCACCGACAAGCTGCGGGAGGACCGCGTCCGGCGCGTGGTTGAACCGCTGCTCAGCGGCGGCGAACCCACCGAGAGGATTCCCGAAGACGACCTGGAATACGTCCGCGATCTGGGCCTGGTGCGCCGGCAAGGTCCCGTCGCCATTGCCAACCCGATCTATCGGGAGATCATCCCCCGCGCCCTCACCTACACCACGCAGGCGTACCTCCATCAGGACCCGGCCTGGTACGTGGATGCGAACGGCCATCTTGGGGTGGACAAGTTGCTGGCCGCGTTCCAGGCGTTCTTTCGGGAACATTCGGAAGACTGGGTCGAGCGCTTCCAGTACAAGGAAGCCGGCCCGCAGTTGCTGCTGCAAGCGTTCCTCCAGCGCATCGTCAACCGCGGCGGCCGGATCGAGCGGGAGTATGGCCTGGGTCGGATGCGCACGGACCTGTTGATCATCTGGCCTGCGACCGGGGATGCCCGGCTGGGCCGAGCGGCGCAGCGGACAGTAGTCGAATGCAAGCTGCTCTACAAGAGCCGGGAGCAGACGGTGCGCGAAGGTCGGGAGCAGACCCGCGCCTACATGGATCGCTGCGCCGCCCAAGAGGGGCGCCTGGTGGTCTTCGACCGCACCGCCGGCAAGCCGTGGGACGACAAGATATTCCGCTGCGACGGCACGGGAGATACGAAAGTCACCGTGTGGGGGATGTAGTTCGAACGCGAACGGCGGCGCCAGACGCCGATGGGCCACGAGCGGTCCGCAAGAAGCAAGCAGCGATCCACCTATCGGAGAGACCATGACGACCCACCCGAAGATACTGATTGTCGGAGCCGACCCCGATGTTGCAGACCTGGAAGACCGCCTGCCGGGTCTTGGATATACGGTGTGCGCCGCGGTTCGCTGCGGGCGGCAGGCCGTTGCAGAAGCTGCGGAAGCACGACCGGATCTGGCGCTGATCGAGCTCGGGCTCGAAGGGGAAGTCAGCGGCATCGAGGCCGCCGGACAACTCCGGAGCCGGTTCAACGTCCCGGTGATCTATCTGACCGATGATGGCTCGGCGAGCCTGTGGCAACGGGCTCGGATGACCGATCCATTCGGCTACCTGCTGAAACCGTTCGCGGAACGACAACTGCATTGGAACATCGACGCCGCCCTTTGCCAGCACGGCCGGGAAAGGAAGCTCAAGGAGCGGGAACGGCAACTCGAGCACGAAGCAACGGAGTTGAGAGAGAAGAACAAGGAACTCGACGAAGAAACGCAACTCATGAAAACCATTTTCAACTCCGTCAGTGACGGCGTGGTGGTGATGAGTGCGGATAACCAATTTCTGTTGGTGAATACAGCTGCGGAGCAAATTGCCGGTATGGGGGCAACGGAGGGCGCCCCCGATGATTTGGCTGCAAGATACGGTACATTTTATCTCGATGGAACACCGACTCCCACATCGAACCTGCCGCTCGTGCGCGCCATGCACGGTGAATCCGTAGACGACGTCGAGCTTCTGCTACGTAATCGGCAGCGGCCGGAGGGGGTCTACATCAGCGTCAACGCGAGACCGATGTACGGTGAGTCGGGCGCGTTGAGCGGCGGGGTGATCGTGTTTCGAGACATAACTCAGCTCAAGAAAACGGAGTTCCAGCTGCGGGAAACAGCCGACCGCATGAAAGCTCAGAGCCATACCATGGAAACTATCTTCAATAGTATCAGTGATGGCGTGGTGGTCGCCGACACGAACGGAAAGTTCACCATCTTCAATCCGAGTGCGGAACGCATTGTGGGTATGGGAATGGTCGATGCAGATCCCAGTCAGTGGACTGACCGATACGGCATTTTCTTTCCCGACGGAGCGACGCCCGTTCCAATGGAGCAACTACCGCTGGTGCAGGCCATACGGGGTAGGGATTCGAACAATATGGATATATTCATCCGTAACCCGAAAACCCCGGAAGGTGTTTTCATCAGGGTCAGCGGGAGGCCGATACGGAATGACGCGGGCAAGCTGGAAGGCGGCGTCATCGTGTTCCACGATGTGACCCAGTTGAAGAAAGTCGAGGACGATTTGCAGCGTAAGGTGGACGAACTGCACAGCCAGACCCGGCTCATGGAAACCGTGCTCAACACGATCGGCGAAGGCCTGATCGTTTTCGATACCAACGGGAACTACCGGATTCATAATGCAGCCATGAAACGTATTATTGGCATGTACCAGCCAGATACCGGGATCTCGCGCCGGTCGGAAACCTACGGCTTATACTGTCCCGATGGAGTCACGCTATTTCCGGACGATGAACTGCCGAGCGCGCGCGCGCTACGGGGCGAATCGTCGGACCACGTCGAGATATTCGTACGCAACGAGCACCGGCCGGAAGGGGTGCACATCCGTGTGGGCGGCAGGCCGATGTACGATGAGTCGGGAGTGTTGAGCGGCGGGGTGATCGTGTTTCGGGACGTGAATCGGCTGAAGCAAGCGGAGGTCGCTCTGGAGGAAACAGCCAACCGCTTGCAAGCTCAGAACCGCACCATGGAAGCTGTTTTCAATAGTGTCAGTGATGGCGTGGTGGCCACCGACGCGTACGGAAATTTCACCCTCTTCAGTCCGAGCGCCAAACGTATTATGGGGCTCGGTGAGACCACTCCACTTCCCACTCAGTGGACTGATGCTGATCAGTGGAAGGACCCTGCTCAGTGGGAGGGTGAAAACGGTATTTTCTTTTCCGACGGAATGACGCCGGTGCCACAAGATGAACTGCCGCACATGCGCGCCCTACGGGGTGAGCAAGTGAACGATATGGAGGTGTTCATCCGCACTCCGATTGCCCCCAGGGGTGTTTTCATCAGTATTAACGGGGGACCGTTACGGAACGCCTCGGGCGAGCTGAAAGGTAGCGTCATCGTGTTCCGCGATGTGACCGAGCGCGTCCAGGCGGAACAGGCATTGCTGCAAGCCTTCGCCCAAGGGCGGCTGGAAGTCGTGGATACCATACTCCACAATATCGGCAACGCGATCAACAGTGTCTCGATAGGAGTGGGGACCCTTGCCGAGGGGTTGCGGAAGAATGGGGTGTTGCGCCGTTTCTCCGCCCTGGCGCAAGCGATAGAGGCGCATCGCAGTGATTGGATGACCTACCTGGACACGGACCCGCAAGGCCGTAAGGTCCTGCCGTTCATTCTTGCTCTTGCCGCAGACCTCGCCACGCAGAATAAAAGGTGGGTCGGGACTGTCGAGCGAGTCGAAAGCCGGGTGGCGCACATCGTCGATATCATCCGCACCCAAAAGTCGTTCGACGAGGGCGCCATGGCCCGCAAAATCGTCAATCTGGAACAGTCGATCTCCAATGCCGTCAAAGTTCTGGCCGATTCGCTCGCGTCAAGGGGGATCGATGTGAGTATTGACTGCGCAGGCGAAAACACGCCCATCGAGGTTTATATCCAGGAGAGTCGATTTCATCAAATGCTGGTCAATCTCGTCAAGAACTCGATAGAAGCGATCGATGAACTTGCGGAGTCGGCCGGACTCGATAACCCTTATATTCGGCTCAAATGTTATCCTCAGGAAGACTACCTGGTGATCGACGTGGCCGATAACGGCATCGGGATCAAAAAGGCTCACAGCCGGCTGATCTTTTCCGCCGGCTACACCACCAAGAAGACGGGGAGTGGATTGGGGCTCCATTCTGCAGCGAATTTCGTTATCGGTTCCGGCGGCAAAATTCACGCCTTGAGCGATGGCGTCGGTAAGGGGACGACCATGCGCGTCATGCTGCGACATCCCTTGATGGAGTTGTCCCCCCCCCCCCCCCGCGACCACGGGGGACTTGAAAACAGACAATAAGGATTCTGAGGAGACCATTGCATAACCCTGGCGCCCCGTTCCTTCCCCCTCTCCAGAAGAGTCTCCTGCGGACACTTCCCCCTCCCATCGAACGCACGGATGATGAAAAGGTCTCAGCCGGCGTAAAAATGAAGCGCCGTGTGACCCTTCGCGGACACCTGCGCACAGCAATCCTGAGAGAGAGCGTGTGATGAAACGCAAAGCTTACAAGAACAACAGCGTGCTGATCGTCGATGACCAGAAAGATATCCACGACGACTTCCGTGAGATGTTGAATCCCGACATCAGTCAATCAACGGACGATCTGGCGGCAGCATTCTTGTCGCACGAAAACCGGAACTTTCTGCCGGAGTTCAAGCTTCTGCATGCACTGGGGGGGAATCGGCATGCAAAATCGTAGCAACCAGAAAGCAACAGAACCAGCCCATCGCCGTTGCCTACATCGACATCAGAATGCCCCCGGGCATCGACGGAGTTGAGGCGGTCCGCCAAATAAGAAAAATCGATCGCGACATCGAGATCATCCTGATGACCGCATACACGGACACACCGTTGCCCAATATCGTCCAAGACATGGAATTGCTTCACAAGTTACTGTACATCCGAAAGCCTTTTGCGCGCGAGGAGATTCAGCAGATCACCCTTGCCCTGGTCGAGAAATGGAATCTGGAACGGGAGTTGGCGGAGAGACGCCGGCAGCTCACCAGCAGCCATCGAAGGCTGGAAGCCGTGCTGGATGCCACCGGAGAGGCGATCGCGATGTATGACGGCGCCGAACGTCTGGTGTTCGCGAATCAATGGTACGGGAAATTGTTGAATGTAACGGAAGATGAACTGAAAAGGATGTCGCCGGGTGCTGTGGCGGCGCGATGCAAGGAGCGGCTCCGGGAATCGATCCTACCCGGCGCGAAAGCAGCATTCATAGCTGACGACAGCGGCGAGGTGGTGGAACAGGTCACCTCGAATCAGGCGCCGGAGAGTCGACTGTTCTATCGATTGAAAAAACTGGTGCGCGATGGTCAGGGAGATGTTATCGGCGACTTGTACGTGTACCGAGACATGTCCAAGGAGATCGAGATCGAGCGGATGAAGGCCGAAGTGCTGTGCTTGCGCGAGGAGTTGGAGACGACCTATTCGTTGGGGGGGATGGTGGGGTCCAGCGCCGCCATGCAGCAGGTGTACGCGCTGATGAAGCGAGCGGTGGAAGGCGATACCACCATCCTCATTCGTGGAGAGAGCGGGACCGGCAAGGAACTGGTGGCGAAGTTTCTGCACTTCAACGGCGCGCGCAAGAGAGGTCCGTTTCTGGCCGTCAATTGCGGTGCGGTACCGGAGACGCTCGTTGAAAGTGAGCTGTTCGGACATGAACGGGGGGGCGTTTACGGGCGCCACGGGGCGCAGAATCGGGTGCTTCGAGCAGGCGCATGGAGGAACGATCCTGCTGGACGAGATCGCCGACATGCAACCGGCGTTGCAAGCCAAGCTGTTGCGAGTCCTGCAGGAGCGAGAAATCCAGCGGGTCGGTGGAACGGCCACGGTCCCGGTCGACGTGCAGGTGATCGCGGCAACCAACAAGAACCTGGAAGCGGCGATGCGGGCCGGCGAATTCCGCGAAGATCTCTTCTACCGCATTGCCGTGTTTCCCATCGTGCTTCCTCCTCTCAGAGAGCGCCGCGAAGATATTCCGCTGCTGGCCAACCACTTTCTGAAGAAATACGCCGAAAGCAACGCTAAATCGATCAGCGGGATATCTACCGGGGCGTTACGGCTGTTGCTGCAGTACGAGTGGCCTGGCAACATTCGTGAGTTGCAGAACGCGATCGAGCGCGCCGTTCTGTTGGAGACGACGAACGTGCTGCAAGCGGGCAATCTGCCGGCACAGCTTTCGCCGGTCCGTGGGGCGCGCGGCGCCGACGCGGCTCACTCTGCGCTGACGGAAGTGCTGCCGCTGGCGGAGGTCGAGCGGCAAGCAATCGTCCGCGCGCTGGAGGCATCGGCCAACAACGTGATGCAGGCGGCCCAGTCCCTGGGCATCAACCGCTCGACCCTGTACCGAAAACTGAAGAAATACGACCTGCTCGCCAACGATTGAGAAGAGTGAGATTGGAAGGGGTGTGATGTTCGAGACTCCTGGGCGCTTGTTGCTGATTGTTTTCAGGGTTGGTTTGTTGGAGAGTGTCGGGATTGCTTGTCCGGTTGATTATCCGGGCAAAAGAACCGGTGTGAAGTGATTGATGCTGCGGAGGTGAACAGCCCATGCAAACGTGCAAGGCAGACAGGAAGGTTGAAAGACGGGAGTTTCTTCGATGGACGTTTCAGGCAGTGGCCGCGACCCACTTCGGCTGGCTGGCCGCATCCTGCTCAGGCCGGCAGCCGGGTGGCGCAGGACCCGCTGTGACCAAAAGCAAGGTCGGAACGCGCCAGTTCGAGTCGACCGAGTGGTTGGGCAGCGTCACCATCACACCGCAGCAGTTGGAGGCCATGCAAGCCGGGCCCTATATCCTTCACGCTCGCGCCGGCAAACTGAGTCGAGTCCCGGCTGAAAAAACTCTGCTGCCCCACGATCCCCAAGGCCATGTGCAACTCGTGGAGGTGGCGATGGCGCCCGACGGAACCCTTTACGTCAACCAAAACACCTCGATGTGTCGGTCCACCGATGGCGGACGGAGCTGGGACCTCAGTCCTCGCCAGGAAAAAATGGGCGGCTCTTTCCAGATTCTGAAGAATGGAACCTTCATTGCGGCCCGGGCGGCGGGCGAGAAGGATCCGGCAAAGATTGTGGTTTGGAGCTCAGCCGATGAGGGCCGAACCTGGGAACAGATTTCGGAGATCGAGAACCCGGCCAAGTGCACGCTCCGCCTCCCCGGCACGCTTTGTCGGCTTTCCGATGACACTCTGGTCCTGCCCATCGAGTCCCGAGCCCACATGATCGACCCGGAGTACGTCCACCGCTCGACCGACGGAGGCCGGACCTGGAGTGGCCCGACCGGATTCAATACCGAGGTCGGCTACCTGGGCGGCCACTGCTACGAGACCATGATTGCACCCATGGCCTCGGGAAAGCTCCTGGCGGTCATTCGCCATCATGGACCCGTCGTGCCCCAGTGGCCATTGGTCGATCCGGCCAATCATGCCTTTTACAAAACGGTTTTCCTGGCGGATTCCAGCGATGGTGGGAAAACCTGGAACCACTTCCGTCCGCTTACGAACGTGCACGGCCAGTGCCACGGTTTCGGAGTGGGGCTCCCGGACGGGAGGGCCGTGGTGAGCTATGACCATCGCTATCCGCGCGATCTCTCCAGCGGACGCGCCATGATCAGCTACGACGAAGGGGAAACCTGGCAAGACGAGGTCTACTACCTGTACTACGGCGCCGGAATCAGCGGTTACAGTCAAAGCGTCGTTCTGGAAGAGGGTTGGATTCTCACGGTGGGGGGGATTTGCCAGGACCTCGAATCCCGAAAGAAGTGGTCGGGCGCCACGGGAAAGTCCGAACTGTGGGCCATTCGCTGGCGGCCGGCCAAGGTCTGAGCCCGTCGAGGCGCGAGCCGCTACGGAAATCGGCAACGCCGCCTACTCCCGGCCATCCAGCAGCTTCCTGGTTGTTGTCAGCAGGGCTCGCACTTCATCCCTCCCGGTGTCGAAAGAGGTTACGAATCGGTAGAGGTCGAGGTGTCCGGGCCAGCGGTGGAATTGGTAGCCGGCATTCTTCAAAGCGTCGGCGAATGGCGGCGGCATCTTGACAAAGACCTCGTTGGCCTCCACCGGGTAAAGGACCTCCACCCGAGAAAGCTGGCGCAACCCCTCCGAAAGCGCATCGGCCGCAGCATTGGCCCGGGCCGCCAGCCTCAACCACAAGTCATCCTTGAGATAGGCTTCCAGTTGAGCCGAGACATATCGCATCTTGCTGAAAAGATGACCCGCTCGCTTGTGGCGCCTGGAGAGTCCGGCGGCTTTTGCGCTATTGAAGACCACGACTGCCTCGGCAGCCAGCGCACCGTTCTTGGTAGCTCCAAAGGACAGCAGGTCGACTCCGGCTTTCCAGGTCAACTCGGCCGGAGTACAACCCAGCCTCTGGACGGCATTGGCCAATCGGGCGCCGTCCAGGTGCAGCCCAAGATTATTGCCGCCGGCAATCCGGGCGATTTCAGCGATCTCGTCCAATTTGTAGACGGCGCCCCACTCGGTGGCCTGGCTGAGGCTCACGGCGCTGGGCTGATTTTCATGAACCCCCATCTCCTCCACTCGGGCCAGGGAGGCTCCCAGCGTCTGCGGGGAGATCTTGGCCAGATCTCCTGAAAGGGGAATGAGCTTGGCTCCGCCGCTGTAGAATTCAGGCGCCCCACATTCGTCGGAATAGAGATGAGCGGCCTCATGACAGTAGACGGAACCGTATGCCGGCGTCAGTTGGGCAATGGCCAAGGCGTTGGCCGCGGTGCCGGTCGCCACCGGAAAAACCTCCAGATCCGTCTCAAAGACCTCACGGAAGCGTTTCCTCATCCTGGAACTGATCTCATCCTCCCCATAGGCGTAGGCCCTGCCGGAGTTGGCCGCCCGGATAGCCGCCAATATCTCGGGCGCCACGGGGGATTCGTTGTCGCTACGAAAATTCATCGAGGCGTCTGATTGGGGAACCCACGCTCCCCCCAGGACGGAGACCGTCCTACCCTTCCTCCAGCAGGGCAATGGCCTCGATCTCCACCATCAGCGAGGGCAGGGCCAAACCTGCCTGGACGGTAGAGCGGGCCGGAGGGTGTTCCTGAAAATACTGGTTGAATACGGCGTTCATTCCCTGATAGTGGGCCATGTCGCTCAAGAAGATGGTCGTCTTGACCACATCGCTCAACGAGGCCCCAACGGCTTGCAACGCACCTTCGAGGTTTTCCATGACTTGCCGCGTCTGGGCGCCCACGTCGCCTTCGCCCACCACGTTGCCCGCAGCATCGAGGGCAACCATCCCTGCCGTGGTCACCAGCGCCCCCTTGCGGACCACCTGAGAGTAAGCGGCCGGGGGCTGGGGCAATGACGGGGGATTCAAGCGTTTCACATCCATAAGAATCTCCTTTCCAATACAAGAATAACCACAAAAAACAGTGCTCACCAGAGGGCCTGGCTCGCGGCTTTCCGGGCGCGAAACAAGCCCTCCCTCTTGCTGCCAACGATGATCCCAGAAGCGCCGGCGTCGACCTTGCTGCAACGCTCAGACGTGAAACAACGTCCTTGGAAACTTGTTGAGCACTTCCACTCCGTCAGAAGTCACGCAGCAGAGGTCGGCGATGGGATTGATCAAGAGCGTTCCCCCAGGCTCTCCCAAACAAACGTGCAGAACAAACACATGACCCGGCCTGAGCGCCTCGCGACTTCCAGCCAGCAGGAAGGGGCGTTCCGAATAGTCCAATCCTTGACCGTGACCGATCCGCCCGCCTTGAATTTCATACCCAAACCTTTCGGCGGCCCGATTGCCGACCTCGATCAGTTCGCCGATGGGGAGTCCCGGTCGGATGACCTTGAGCACCTCGTCCTGCACCTGCAAATTGGCTTCGACCATTTCTGCGGCGGCCTTGCCCAAAGTGGGTCCGATGGTCCCTGCGCGGTCACTTTGAATCCAATATCCTTTGTAAACCACATAGGCGTTGACGTTGATGTAATCGCCTCGGTTCAGCCGACAATCATGGCTCTTGACGGAAAGTTTGCCGGCCTTCAGGTCGGTTCCCGGGGCCGTGTGCATGCAATGATAGACGAAGTCGGCGCCATGGCGCTTGGCCGCGGCGTCCATCTCGGCGGTAAGTTCATATCCCCACATCTCCCGACGGAGAACCTCCACCATGCGCTGATAGCTGAGATCGGAAATCGCCGCCGACTTCTTCAGCAGACGGACCTCCTCCGGGGTTTTGAACTGACGAAGCTCGGCCACGATGTCGGGCGCGTCCACAATGCCGCCCTCGAGGTTGGACTCCAGATCCCGGTAGACGGTGACCGGCATGGCCTCAATACCCGAGATGGCGATGGGCCGACCAGCGACGCCGTTGGTCTTCAAGAGATGACTGATTTCAACTCCGAAACTGCGAGCCCCGCGGCTGGCCGCTTCTCCCCCGACACCGGGGTCGAAGGCCCTGGAGATGGCCCGCGGGTCGGGAGAACTCACCAGCCGCACCTCACCGATCCAGGATACCTCCTCGATCTGGTCCAGCATGTATTCCACTCCAGCCACCAGCAAAGCTGCGTCTCCCCGGCTGGGGACCAGAACCATGGCGTCGGTGATGCGATCCAGGTTGGACCAGTTGGTAAGATAACCCACGTGGCCGGTTTGATTCCACTGGTGAATCTTGGGAGCCGAGTAGACCACCACAGCGGAGAGGTTGCGGTCTCTGGCAAACTTGCGAACGTTTTCAATCCGCTGGTCGAATTCTGACCGGGGAATTTCATGTTCCTCTTTATTCCACATCGCTCCTCCCTGGCCGACGAGGGTGGGGGTATCCGAAGGCCTGAGCGTTATTACGCCGTTGAAGCCGTTTGGCCTCCGGGACAGCCATCCCATCGCAGCCCAGTCAAAGGTGGATATTATTACAGACCGTGAGACCTCTCAACCCGGAGAGGTGTTGGATTCTGGTCAGAGGGGATTTTAATCGACGCCAAAAGCGGGGACCGAAGCCGGGCGCATTGCATTCGTCTTCGACCTCCGCCTCGAACTCTCTCGGCTCCGAGTTATGCAGGTCGGCCAACGAATACGATTTCCGAGGCTTCGTCAAACCCTATTGCCAGGAGAACTCCAGATAAACAAGAAGGGGTCTGAAAGATTCAGACCCCTTCTTTGCAACGGTTCTCCCTGCGGGACCGGCAGGCTCAGGCCAGAGATTTGACCGCTATCCTCTTCGGCAGGGCAGCCTCAGCGACCGGAGCCGTGATCTCCAGGACCCCTTGATTGAAAGAGGCTTCGATCTTTTCCAGGTCCGTACCCTCCGGCAGGAGCAGGGTTTGCTCATACCTGCCGTAGGAGAAGCCCTTCACGTGCCAGTTATCCTGCTTGACGTCGGTCGGGGCCTTCCGCTCCACCTGGACAGTCAGCCTCCCATCAACGATTGAAAGATCCACGTCTTCGGGATCCACACCCGGCAAGGCCAACCGGTAGACAGTCCGCCCCTTTCTTTCAAAGGCCTCGATCTCAGGGCGGAATGTCCTGCTCTGCGGAAAAAGCCAGACACCCGGGCTCCAGGCATCGTTAAAGAAACGGTCGAACTGCCGATCAAAAGAGGGAAAGTCGTTAAACAGTCTTCTTGAAAGTGCTAACATTTGGGGACCTCCTGGTCTTGGGTTTTCAAAAGTGTTGTCCTGGATCCAACGTCTCAACTTCGTTCGACAGAATATTTAATACCCAAGCACCGGCATGTCAAAGAACCTGATGAATTCATCGACAGATTCTCATCTTCTTGTCGGGGTCCATGACCCGTAATAGAAACATCTCACTTAGAATTAACTGTTTATGAGCCAATTGTTTTAGGATCCAAAAAAGTTCCAATGGAACAGGGAGGAGTCCAATGGTGAGGAGAATGCTTCCAGTCTTAGTCATTACCTTGGTTTTCCTGCAGGGGTCAGAGGCCGGCAACTGGCCGCAATGGAGGGGCCCCACACTCGACGGCATCAGCCCGGAAAAGGCGTTGCCCGTTTCCTGGGACAGGCAGAAGAACATCACCTGGGAGCTGCCGTTGCCCAGCTTCAGCGGTTCCACCCCCATAGTCTGGGGCGACTCCATCTTTCTCAATGTTGCTGACGGGACGGATCTCTACTTGTGGTGCGTGGGCCGCGAGAAGGGTGTCTTGAAGTGGAAGCGGCGCCTGGGCCGGGGAAACGTCAAAATGCGAAAGCAAAACATGTCGTCTCCCTCCCCTGTCACCGATGGCCGATCGGTCTATGTCATGACCGGAACCGGCATCCTCAAAGGATTTACCCTCAGCGGCCAACTGTTGTGGACGCGCGACATCCAGAACGACTACGGAAAGTTCGGACTGAACTGGGGCTATGCTTCCTCTCCGCTTCTCCACCAGGACGACCTCTTTATCCAGGTTCTCCACGGGATGAAAACCGATGATCCCTCCTATATCCTGCGAGTCAATGGCAAGACCGGCAAGACCCTCTGGAAAGTGGAGCGCCCCACGGCCGCCATCCGGGAATCCCCGGATTCCTACACCACGCCGACCCTGGCGCACACGGAACGGGGTGTGGAGCTTGTGATCACCGGCGGCGACTGCGCCACAGGTCATGACCTGGCCAGCGGTCGCGAGCTATGGCGAGTGAATGGGTTCAATCCCACCAACAACCCCTACTTTCGGGTGGTTGCTTCTCCGGTGGTAGCGGACGGCCTGATCTACGCGCCCACTCGGGTGAAGCCGTTGATGGCCATTCGACCGGGCGGTCGCGGGGATGTGAGCCAAACCCATCGCGTCTGGTCGTTTGAAAACGGCCCGGACGTCTCCACTCCGGTGGTCGATGGCGCTTTCTTCTATTCGGTCAGCGACAAGGGGGTGATGTGGTGCCTGGACGCCAAGAGCGGAAAGGTGATTTGGGGAGGACAACGACTTGAACCCGGGATCTACAGTTCCTCACCGGTATTGGCCGACGGTAAGATCTACGTGAGCAACGAGGATGGACTGACCACCGTCGTCAAGGCCGGGCCCCGTTTCCAGATCCTGGCCGAGAATCCCTTGAACGATTATTGCCTCAGTTCCCCGGCGATTTCCGACGGACAGATCTTCATCAGGACGGCGGAACGTCTGTTTTGCATTGGCCAACGTCGGCAATGAGGGTCACGCCGGTGAGAGCGAGAAGGGTCCCCGGCAACGAGCCGGACCAGCGCTTGCCGGCGAGAGTTCCCATTATTGCCAGCGCTTGGCATGAGCCACGAAGTCGAAGTCCAGATACTCTTTCCAGCGATCCATCAATCGGAGCGTGCACTTCCCCGGCTTTCCCTCTCCGATGGACTGGCGGTTGAAGCGGGTGACCGGCATCATGCACAGAGAGGTGGCGGTCATGAATGCTTCATCTGCCGTGGCTGCGTGGTAGGGTTGGAGATCCGCCTCTCTTACCGTCATTCCCAGTCCCCGGGCCAGCTCAATGGTGGTCAGTCGACTCACTCCCTGCAGGATGTTGCGCTCGGTGGGAGTCAACAACTCTCCCCGATGAACCACGAAAAAATTCCAGCCGGTACCCTCGGCCAAATTCCCCTGGTGGTCCAGCATCAGGGGCAGAGCTTCAGGATCGACCAGCCGGGCCTCGGCATCGGCCAGTGAAAAGTGCAGGCGGCTCCGATACTTGATCTTGGGATCTACCGTCAGGGGATGCATGTGCCGCGTCGCCGGCGTCACCACATGCAACCCCTTGTCATAGTAGGCCGCCTTCTGTCTCAGTCCGGGAGCCATGGGGTAGAAATACATCACAAAGGTTGACTCGGTGGGCGGCAACACCAGTCCCATTCGACCTCGACTCACCAGGTGTCCTACCCCACCTTCGTCACCCTCTTCCAAGGTCGGCAGGTTGTCCTCCAAAAATTCCTGAGTCACCTGGTCCAACTCTTCCGGAGTCAAGCCGAGGTTCAGTCTGGCTCCTTTGACGGAGCGAAGCAAACGATCCCGGTGGTCCGGCCAACGAAACAACTTGTGATGGAAGGTCCGGGCTGTTTCAAGAACGGCATCTCCAATCAGAACGGCACTGTCGAAAATCGAAATCCTGGCTTCCTCTTCCGGAAACTTTTCTCCATTGATATAGACCTGCCTCTGCTTCATCTTACCCTCCCATGGTTGCTCCTGGATTGAGCCAGCGAACTGGATGAATGGCGCCGCCAAAAGGAGCCGGCCGACGCCGATGAGCGCTTCGTTGACACCCCTGTCCCGGTTGACTCCGTTGACCCGGTCCAATAACATTCCGCCGTTGGCGGCAACAAGGCCAATAATACGATAGTCCTTGGGATGCTGCACGAAATCCTGGGTTGTCTTTGATCGAAACCATGGCTGCTTTCAGAGGCTTGGATCGTTGCGAATTCTATTGACCGGCTCCAGCGGGCGGGTCGGCCGAAATCTGTTGCTGGACGGACTGGCCAATCGTCACCAGGTCACGGCCTTCGACTGGGTTCCACCCAAGACAAGGCTGAACAATGTCAACTACATCGCCGGAAGCATCCTGGATCGAAAAGATCTGTCCGATGCCATGGAGGGCGCTGAGGCCGTCATTCACCTGGCGGCGATCCCTTACGACATTCCCCCCTTGCACCAAGTGTTCCAAATTAACGTTCAAGGCGCCTACCACGCTCTTGAATTGGCCGTTGAGCATGGGGTACGCCATTTTCTTCGCGCCTCCAGTCTGATGGTCTACGGCTTTGGCCGCAACGCCGAGGCTCGATACCTGCCGATAGACGAGGAGCACCCTGCTTCCTCGCATGACACCTATGGGGTGGGAAAGCTGCTCACCGAATCCCTCTGCCGGGCGTTCACCGACAAGTTCGGTATTCGCACCCTCTGCTTTCGCCTCACTCACTTCACAGCCTTCTTTCGGCCCTATGGCGATCGTTTCCCCTATGACGACGACTCGGGAATCCAAGGTTTGCACGAGTACATCGAATCCAGGGATCTTGTGGAACTGCTGGAATCGGCCCTGGTTTCAAAACAGATCCAGCACGACGTCTTTTTAGCATCGGGGCCGGATTCCGGTCACGTCCTGCCCACCGAAGAGGTGATCCGGAAGTATCATCCCAGGGCGGAATTGCGCTATAGCCGGCTGGAAGCAATCTCCCCATTCATTTCCATGGAGAAGAGTCGGCGGCTCCTGGGCTTCGCGCCCCGGAGTAGTTGGAGAGACTTCGGATTGACTGCCGAGGGACTGGTCAATCGCCCAACCCAGGCCGAGTGAGGGAGACAACAGTCGTCTTTAGACCCGGAAAGCTCGATTGGGGGCTCATTGCCGACGGCCGCCTTGAAGACGGCGAAGAGTTCCAATACAATGAGGGAGTCAATCATTCAATCGGCGGTTTCTGTTCGCTCCCGTCCCAAGGCTCGGGGCCACTCCACCGCCGTCCCCGACTCGACCACTCAACCATGAGCAAACTCCTGATTATCTCGAATCGGCTACCTGTCACGGTCAAGTCGGAGCGGGGCAAGATTAGCGTGACCGAGTCTATCGGGGGCTTGGCAACCGGACTGCACGGCCCCCACCAATCGGGGGAGTCGCTGTGGGTGGGTTGGCCCGGAGAGGTCTCGCGTTTGGACAGCCAGCGAGCCCACCTGGAGGAGAAACTATCGGACCTTCGGGCCGTTCCGGTCTACTTGACCCAGAGCGAGATCAACCGTTATTACGAGAGTTTCTCCAATGGCGTGCTCTGGCCGTTGTTCCACTATCAGACCGACCGACTTCAACAAGATGCCTGGCGCCATTGGACAACCTACCTGAAAGTCAACCAGCGCTTTGCCGAAGTCGCAGCCGAGCACTACCGAACAGGTGACCTGGTGTGGGTTCACGATTATCAGCTCACCCTCGTCCCCGCCATGCTCCGTCGTCTCCTCCCCGAGGCCAGAATCGGATTCTTTTTACATATCCCCTTCCCTTCTTCCGAAGTCTTCAGGATTCTCCCCTGGCGGGCCAAGATTCTGGAGGGAATTCTGGGGGCCGACTTGATTGGATTTCACACCTACTCCTACATGCGGCATTTCGTCCGGGCGCTACTGCTGGTTCTGGGTGTGGAATCCGAAGGAGAGTTGCTGTCCTACGGAGATCGGAAAGTTCTCCTGGGCGTTTTCCCCATCGGGGTCGACGCCGCCGAGTTCGGGCGCCTGGCCAATGAAGAATCGGTACTGGCCAAGGTGGAGGCCATTCGAAAGGAATGCGGTGGGCGAAAACTGATCGTGGGCGTGGACCGCCTCGACTACACCAAAGGACTGCCGCGCCGCATGTTGGCCATGGATCGACTGCTGGAGCGGGAGCCCTCATTGAGGGACAAGGTGCGCATGATTCAGATTGTGGTTCCTTCTCGAACCAAGGTCGACTCCTACGAGCAGTACCGCCGAAAACTGGATGAACTGGTGGGTCGGATCAACGGGGCTTACGCTACCGTGAATTCCGTGCCCATTCACTACCTCTATCGCTCGGTTCCTCAAGCCGAGTTGGTGGCGCTCTATCGCTCGGCAGACCTGATGCTGGTCACTCCCCTGCGCGACGGAATGAACCTCGTGGCCAAGGAGTTTGTCGCCTCCCGTACCGATGAGGACGGCATTCTGATCCTGAGCGAGTTTGCCGGAGCAAGCGAAGAACTCCGAGAAGCAGTATCCGTCAACCCTTACGATATCGACGGCGTAGCCACCATCCTCAAGAAAAATCTGATGCTCCCGGAGGAAGAACGCCGCGCCCGAATGCGGGTCTTGCGAAGTCGCGTATTGACCTATGACTCCTACTACTGGGCCGACAACTTTATCAAGGCCCTGCGCACGGCTCCCGGCGTCAAACCGGAACCCTTGCAGACGCTGTCGGCCACCGCAAAGATTCAGGGAATGCTGGAAAAGCTGAGCCGGGCCGATCATTTGCTGCTGCTGCTGGACTATGACGGAACGCTCGTACCTTTTGCCAGTTCGCCCCAATTGGCCGTCCCGGATCCGGAGTTGAAGAAACTGCTCAAGGCGTTGGCAGCGCGACCCGGCACCGCCGTTCACATCGTCAGTGGCCGTCCCACCCAAGTCCTGGGGAGTTGGCTGGGTGGAATGCCCATCGGACTGCATGCAGAACATGGCTTCTGGTCTCGCCTGGGACCGGGACGGTCATGGCAGAGAAACGGCCCGGTCGATTCCAAGTGGAAGGAAGTCATTCTGCCCATTCTGGAGCAGTTTGCGTCCTGGACGCCGGGGTCCCTGATCGAGCGGAAGAGCGCAGGTCTGGCCTGGCACTATCGCATGGCTGACCCCGAGTTTGGCAAAATTCATGCCCAGGATCTGCAATATCGCATCGAACGCAGTCTACAGGGTCTGCCTGCCGAGATGCTGGTGGGCCACAAAGTGATCGAGGTGCGGACCCGGGGTGTGCACAAGGGCATGATTGTGCCCCCTCTGGTGGAGGCGGGAGACGGTGATTGGACCATCCTGGCCATGGGAGACGACCGGTCGGACGAGGAGTTATTCGCCGCACTTCCGCCTGAGAGCTTTGCCATCCACGTGGGTCCCGGTGAGAGCCGGGCGGACTATAGACTGGCCAATCCAACGGCAGCCCGCGCATTCCTCACCCAGATCCTTCAAACCAGAACCAAGCCCCGCAAAGAATACGTTTTCAGCGCCAATGCTTAGACTTGATCGCTCTCTGCACCCGAGAGAGCATTTCGGGACCGCGATTGTCTCCCTCGTCCCCTGAAAAGCTGACTTGCTCCATGGCGGGCTGCTGCGAGACCCCAGCATGTATCCAAGCACTCGGTTGGCTCTACTGGGCTGACTGGAAAACATCCAACATGGGAACCGGCCCTCCACTGGTGACCACGGTCGGCATCACTCCATTCCACTTTTCCACCGCAGCTCTCTGAACCTCGATTTGCCGCAATCGTATCAACTGGGGCGTCACCTGGGCTTTTTGGAGTTCCAGTCCCTTGGCTTCGGCTCGGGCCTGTTCGACTTGCTGTTTGGCTTCAAACTCCACCCGCCTGAGGGCGTTCTCAGCCTCCAGGGCTTGTTGGACCGCTGTCACCTTGGCCTCGATGGCCTGCTGAAAGGCCGTCGAGAACTGAAAGTCGGTGATCGAGAGTTGAACAACACTCATACCGCGAGGCTGTAATCTTTCACCCATCAGACTCTGGAGGGCACTTTTTACGGCGGGCCTCTGCGTGATCAGCTCTTCAGCGTTGTAGTTGGCCGTTGTGGATTTCACCGCCTCCTGGATGTAAGGTTGAATGACCCGGTTTTCATAATCTCTTCTCAGGGTGCGATAGATCTCTCCCACTGCGCCGGAGTTCAACTGGTAGTTCAATGTGACCTCAGTGGTAACCACCTGCAAGTCCTTGCTAGAAGAAGTAGCAGGAGCGGTGTATTTGTTAATCTGAGTGGACATCAAAACGACTTCTTCCATGAAAGGCACTTTGAAGTAGAGACCCTCCTCGTAGATTGTTCCGGTCACCGCCCCAAAACGCAACAAGACGCCTCTTTCCCCGGCGCCTACCGTCCCGAAGGCTCCCGACACTCCAATCAGGACGGCAATCACGATCACTCCAACTACGATCATCCTGCCCAAACCGGCCGGAAACCGAAACTCATCACTTGCGTATCTTGGCATTGCTATCTCCTTTTCGTTCCAAGGTTGTTTCCTGCAAACTCACAAAGACATTCTACGCCACCAAGGGAAGAAGGTCATGTTTTTCGGAAGGAGCATCGGTCTGGAGGAACCGTTTTTGGAAAGGTGGCGCAAGATCGACCGTCCTCTTTTCCGTCGACCCGCCGAAAGAAACGGGGGGGGCTCAAGACCTTCATGTATAATCGGGGCCGGGCAGGATGATCCAGGCTTGCAGGAACAGCAGAACAAGCAAAGGACCCGGTCCCATCGAGTTGTGGCCTGAAAACCGCCATGCGAAACTGGTGACCCCAGACATCCCGAGCGAGCACTTACTTTTACTCTCATAACTCAGAAGCGGAGACCCAACCCATGCCGACACTCAGTCCACAAGTTCTCAGAGAAATCGGATATGAGCTTTTTGAAAAGGCGGGCTGCCAAAAGGAAGATAGCCGAGCCGTCGTGGACCACATCGTGGAGTCGAACCTCTTCGGCCACGATTCCCACGGCGTCATGCGATACGCGGAGTATCTCCGCGCCCTCAGAGAAGGACGCTTTCAACCTCAAGCCACTCCCGAGGTGGTCACCGATCATCCCTGCACGGCAGTGGTCGACGCCAACGGCGCGCTGGGGCAGATCGGCGCCAATTTCGCCACGAGGTTGGCCGTCAAAAAGGCCCGAGTCCAGGGAGTAGCGACGGTTGCCCTGCGCAACACGAGCCACATTGGTCGAGTAGGGGCTTATCCTCTGCAGGCGGCCAGAGAGGGTTTGATCGGATTCATCCTCGTCAATGGGGGACGGCTGGGCTATCAGATCGCCCCTTTCGGCGGGATTGACGGACGGCTCAGCACCAATCCCCTGGCCTTCGCTGCACCGCGTCGCGAGGCGGATCCTATTCTCATAGACATGACGACTTCAATGGTGGCCGAGGGTAAGATACGAGTTGCCATGAATCAAGGTAAAAGCCTCCCTGAAGGATGGATTATCGACTCAGAGGGACGTCCCGCAACCGATCCACTCAAGTTCAAAAGCGATCCGCCGGGAGCCATTCTGCCGCTCGGAGGGCCGGCGGGCCACAAAGGCTACGGCCTCAGCATCATGGTGGAACTCATGGGCGGCGCTCTCAGCGGACAAGGGTGCGCAGCCGGGGAACGCCAGATGAGCAGCAACGGCGTTCTTTTGACCGTTTACCGCATTGAACATTTCTGCGACCTGAACCACTACTACGATGAGGTGGAATCCTTGATCGCACACGTCAAGTCCAGCCGCTTGGCCGAGGGTTTCAAGGAAATCCTGGCTCCCGGCGAACCTGAGTTCCGCAGCGCTCGGCGAAGACAGGAAGAGGGCATCATTATCGATGACACCACTTGGTCAGCCATTCGACAAGAAGCGCAATGGTTGGGCGTCTCGTCGAAGGACTGGCCAGCCGCAGCCAGTTAAGCCGAAGCCCCAACTCACCGCTTTGCTCCGGCCTTGTGATTCTGATCGAACCGGAGGGCCGATTCCCACTTTTTGTCGACGGCGCCGGGCCTTCTTCGGTCCGAAGAGTGACCGCAATCCGCCGTGGGAGCGGATTTCAAGGCGATTCTTGTTAGGTGCTTGGCAGACTAGGGCTGGCCGGGACTTCCTATTGTATCGTTGCGACGGCCATCGCCCTCCCAGGGTCGTAAAACGCGCTCAAATCCAGAGAATCAACAAGGGCCACTGACGTGATGAGCCAGACCCGGACTCATCGTGTGCGTGAATCACATTCGAACGGACCGTGCCATTCGCTCTTACCATATACGCCGCGAAGCTTATATCGGCAGCCGCACCGTCGGTCTGACCATAATATGCCTGGAGCGGCGTCCTTCGCACAGGCCAAGCCGTCTCGAATTGCAGGGAGGAAAGGTCAAGCTTGGCGGATCGTGTGGCGAAACCACGCATTTCCATGCCGGCAACTTCGTTGGACTCGTTGAAATCAAGGCCCCCCAGGCGAAACCTTTTCCGTCTCGTGGCTCGTCGAGTCGAAAGTGTAGCGCATCAGCTTCCTTATTTACATGTAGGGACCTCTGCATAACCGTTATTCCGGCGAAAGCCGGAATCCAGGAACGGTGAGTTTTCAGTAGGATAGCAGCGATAGCGCATTGCCAAATTTCGCCTCGCCCGAGGAGTTATGCAGAGGTCTCATGCAGTTTCACAGCCTGTCCTCAGGTTACGGTCAAAGTTTCTGAAATGATACTTCCGACACGCTTGGCAGCCTCGACTGGGTGGTCGTCGACGAGATGTGCGCAGCACGCCGTGGTTCGATGTTGGCGGTGACCGAACAGCTTTCCGACCAAGGGCAGGTTCTCGCCGGACATCACGGCATGGCTGGCCACGGTGCAGCCTATTCGTATCTACTAAAATCCATGCGATTCACTATCTAAGTGTTGACGCCTGTCGATTGTCACTGTACACTTGGAAAGTGATTAAATCGTTTCGTCATCCCGGCCTGAAACAGCTATATGAAGGTGAGCGATCTGCAAAGGTCTCGCAGAGCCATGTCGTGAAACTTAGGCGTATTCTGACCGCATTGGACCGAAGTAACGGTCCTGAAGGAATGGACCTTCCCGGCTTTCGATTGCATCCGCTCAAAGGCCGTATGAAAGGTCATCACGCGGTCTCCGTGTCGGGCAATTGGAGGGTGACATTTCGGTTCGAGAATGGGCACGCCGTAGATGCCAACTATCTGGACTATCATTAGGGGGGCCGATATGGTGATGAAAAATCCTGTGCATCCGGGCGCTATTGTGCGCGAAGACTGCCTGAAACCCTTGGGCTTGTCGATCTCCGAATGCGCAAAGAGACTTGGCGTCGGGCGCCAAACGCTTTCCAACCTGGTGAATGAAAAGGCATCCGTTTCCATCGAAATGGCCTATCGGCTGTCGAAGGCGTTCGGCTCGACTCCCGAAACATGGCTTGGCATGCAGTTGGCGTTCGACCTTGCTCAATCGCGTGACCTAGAACGACAGATCAAGGTCAAACGCATCGTGGCTGCATAGCACTCCCCACTTCAGAAAGACCAGGCTACGGCCGGGGGCCGGAACGTCGGACCATTCCCGCGCAAGGTACGGATGCCCTTTACCAAACTGATTCAACCATAACCTTCTCAAGAGGAATCTGGCCTCAGAGATCGTTCAACGTAATGGCGTTCATTGACGGCCGGACAGTGATTGATGAAGTAGGGAACGTTCTGCGCGCCCTGGGATTCAAGCACATCCATCTGAACCAGCGCTTCTTTCAAGTCTTCCGGGTCTGGTATGACCAGAATCAGAACGAAATCGACATATGGCGCAATCCATTTATCAAGCTCTAGGCGGTTATCGGTGCTATCAATAGTGCACCGGCCGTCAGTGTTGACAGTCACGTTGACAAGCGTCTGTAGTTTTTCCGGTTCCCGTGCGTCGTAATACATGTAAGGCCGCCGTTCACTTTAAACGGGGGACGCGGATTTGAGCGCCGGAAACCTTTCCGGTATACTACGATTCATTGAGAGAAGACTCTCGAAGCGGCAACCGTCACCAATAGACGGGGACGGCCGAGGGTCGAGTCGAGGCCATGCGCCGTATTTACCTGGATAACAATGCGACCACCCGGGTAGCCCCGGAAGTGCTGCAAGCCATGTTGCCTTATTATGGAGAATCCTTTGGCAATCCCTCCAGCGTTCACGGGTACGGACAGGAAGCTAAAGCGGCCCTGGATCTGGCCCGACAACAGGTGGCTTCCTTGTTGAACTCGGAGCCCAACGAAATCGTGTTCACCGCCGGTGGAACCGAAAGTGACAATCTTGCCATTCGCGGGATCATCGAGGCGGCTCCAGGAACAGACAAGCACGTGGTGACCTCGCAAATCGAACACCACGCGGTGCTGCATACCTGTCAGCGTCTGGAGAAGCTCGGAGTTCGGGTCACCTATCTCCCCGTCAATCGAGAAGGATTGGTGGATCCGGAGGAAGCCGCCAAAGCCATTCAGGACAACACCCGGCTGATTTCCATCATGCATGCCAACAACGAGATTGGCACGTTGCAGCCGATGCGCGAAATCGGCGACATCGCCAGGGATCGGGGCGTTTATTTCCATGTGGATGCCGTGCAGTCTGCGGGAAAAGTCCCCCTGCATCCCGCTGAGTTTGGAGCCGATCTTCTCTCCATCAGCGCCCACAAGTTTCACGGGCCCAAGGGAGTTGGGGCCCTCTATGTGAAAAAGGGAACGCGCCTGCGGCCCATGATCTATGGAGGAGGCCACGAAAGAAACCGCAGGGCGGGAACAGAAAATGTGCCTCAAATTGTCGGCCTGGGCTGTGCTGCAGAATTGGCGATGGAGGCCATGGAGAAAGAAGGCCCACGCATTCAGCGATTGAGGGATGGGTTCGAGAAGGAAGTGCGACAGCGTATTCCGGATACCTCGGTGAACGGCTATGCCGAGTCGAGACTACCCAATACCTCCAATATTCGCTTTGCCGGAGCCGAGTCAGAGGGATTGATCATCAATCTGGATCTGGACGGAGTCGCTTGTTCAACGGGGTCGGCTTGCTCCTCCGGGGCTATCGAGCCTTCCCATGTATTGACAGCGCTGGGCCTGTCCCCCGAGGAGGCTTTCGAGTGCATCCGCTTCAGCTTTTCCAAAGACACGAGTCACGATGACCTGGCTCAGGTGCTGGACCTGCTACCCGACCTGGTCGCACGACAACGGGAGATGTCATCTCCTGGAAAACATGCCTACTCCATGATCTCCTGAATCATTGAAGTCTGAATCCTGACTCCTGGCGAGAGCCAGACGGGTCCGGACAACCCTTACCCAAACGCTGCAACGGTCGAGGGGACTTCAATCGCGCTATGCGCAATCGTGAGCGAGACCACCAATGTCAGAGAAAATCGTCATTGCGATGAGTGGCGGCGTAGACAGTTCAACCGCTGCGGCCTTGCTGAGGGATCAGGGGTACGATGTTGTCGGACTCTCCATGCAGCTATGGGACTACACCCGCAAGGAAACCAGCGACGATGATGCCTGGGAACTGAAGAAGTCCGGAACGTGCTGCTCTCTCGACGACATCTATGATGCTCGTCGGGTCGCCCGCTTTCTCAACATTCCCTTCTACGTGGTGAATTTCGAGCAGGCTTTTGAAAAGGAAGTGGTGCGTCCCTTCGTCGAGAGCTACCTCGGCGGCGAGACTCCCATTCCTTGTACTCGCTGCAACACCCTCATGAAGTTCGACCGCCTGCTGGCGCGGGCAACTCAGATCGGAGCCAGCCGGATCGCCACGGGCCACTATGCCCGCATTCGTCACAACTCACAGACCGGCCGTTACGAGCTCCTGCGCGCTATCGACAAGTCCAAGGACCAGTCCTTCTTCTTGTTTGACTTGACTCAGGCCCAACTGAGTCGAATGCACTTTCCCCTGGGTGAATTCACCAAAGCCGAGGTGCGCCGGATGGCCGAAACCTATCGTCTACCCATCTCCGCCAAACCGGACAGCCAGGAGATTTGCTTTATCCCCAGCAAAGACACCGGACGTTTTGTGGAGAGATATTCGGCAAGCCAACAGGAAGAGGCCGAAGGAAAAAACAGTCCGGATAAGGATTCAACAACAGGCCGAGCCAAACCGGGTCCCGGGGGGGCCGGGCCAATCGTGAACCAGCAGGGAAAGGTGTTGGGAGAACACCAGGGAATCCATCATTTCACGGTGGGTCAGAGGAAAGGGCTGGGGGTGTCTGCCGGAGAGCGTCTCTATGTCATCGAGACCGACCCTCACGACCGCCGGGTGGTCGTGGGTCGTGACCGTGATCTGCTCCGGTCCAGCTTGATCGCCAACCGGGTGAATTGGATCTCCATCGAGAAAGGGGCAAAACCGATGCGAGTTCGGGCCCAGATTCGCAACCGGCACGAGGCCGCCGATGCAACGCTGTTGGCCCAAGACCCGGGCTCGGTTGTGGTTCGCTTCGATGAGCCTCAGCGTGCCGTCACTCCCGGGCAAGCCGTGGTTTTCTACCGGGATGACTTGGTGGTGGGTGGAGGCTGGATTCAAGAAGGCCGGTAGTCAAAAGCCTGTATGAGGACCAGAACCGATGGAGACAGCGGCCTCTTGAAACGACCACGGACGTTCTTGCGTTTGCAGAGCCGCGCCCTATGAAGACGGGAATTCTCTGGGACGATCTCTTCTTGCAACACGACACCGGGCCCGCACACCCGGAATGCAAAGAGCGGTTGCTTGCCATCCGGCAGGGGTTGGAGTCCTACCCTCATCTCAAAGATCTCAAGAACCTTGGTTTCAGACCGGCCACCGAGCGGGAGCTCGGTCTGGTCCACCCTGCCGCCTACATTCGGACCATCCAGCAAACCTCTGCCAAGCCCTTCTCACAACTCGATCCGGACACGGTGGTCTGCGAAACCAGTTATGAAGTGGCCATCCACGCGGTCGGTGGAATCCTTCAAATGATCGAGTCCCTCCTGTCGGGCGGAATCGACAATGGCTTCGCCTTCGTCAGGCCCCCAGGGCACCACGCGGAACCCAATCGGGCCATGGGATTCTGTCTCTTCAGCAACCTGGCCCTGGGCGCAGCTCATGCTTTAAAGCATTTTGGGTTGAAACGAATCCTCATCGTTGACTTCGACGTTCATCACGGCAACGGCACTCAAAAGACGTTCTATGATCGGGAGGACGTCTTATTCATCTCGACCCATCAGTTCCCTCTTTTTCCGGGGACAGGTGATTTCCCTGAAACCGGCAGCTCCTCCGGAAAGGGCTTCACCCTCAATTTTCCTCTACCCGCCGGGACCGAAGATTCAACCTATCGACACCTCTTCAAGGAAATTGTCCTTCCCGTGGCTGAGGCCTACCGACCTCAATTGATCCTGGTGTCAGCCGGTTTCGATGCTTATATCGAAGACCCTTTGGCTGGGATGCGGGTCACTCCGGCCGGATTTGCGTCCATCGCTCATCACCTCAAAACCCTGGCGGACCAGGTATGCCGGGGCAAGATGATCCTTGTCCTGGAAGGCGGCTATCACCTTCAGGGCCTGCAAGAAAGTGTGCTGCGAGTGCTGGACGAGCTCTGCGGACATCCGGGTTCGCTTCAACCACCAGATCCTACTGACCTGTTCGAGGCTGTTCGCGCCAGAGCCAGGACACAGTTCGGCTCCTATTGGAAGTTCTAACCGATCCGCCGAGCATTAGGGTCAAGGCCGCGGGGCAAACGAGGATCTTGTGGTCGACGATCTCGCCTGGATTGGTGGGCCGTTCTCAAGAAAATCTTACCTGGAATGAGAACTTTGTTGTCAAGAATCAGAAAATTGCCATTATAATCTCAAGAAGAGACTCCAGACCGGGACGGTGGTCAATAGGGTGAGATACTTATTCATCAGTCTAATCTCCGTCGCTCTTCTTCACCAACCAGCGATTGGGAAAAAAGATCAGTCGCAACTGGATGATCCTGCTCGCAGGGAGCTGGTTCGGACACTCTCCAGCGAATATGCCACCCTTAAAGTTCCCCTCCCCATTAACAGCAAGGGACTGACGATTGACGACGCTGGTGAGTTCGATTGGGAGAAGCACGAAGTGTCCCTGCTTCGCAGCGGCCAGTTCATCACGGCCGGCATCCGGGTCCAGATCACCAAGGTAAGCTTCGACAAAAAGAAATTGCGTTTCGAGCTCAACGGCGGTGGAAAGAAAAAGAAGCGTATCCTGGAGCGAATCTACGCCGGGACCGGCCGCGCAGTGACGACTCTCGCCAAACCTTCAGATCCCTCCAATCCCAAGGGCTCTTTCCTCACCATCAAGTTCGACAAATTCGTTCCCGACCTGACTCCGGAGGAAGTCAAATCCATTGTCTCTTCGGTTCTGGACTTTAGTAGACAGAGCTCGACCAAGAGCTTCATCGAAACCCTGCCGGAAGAATTCAAGGAAGCCATCAGAAAGAAACGGGCGGCTGTCGGCATGGACAAAGACACGGTTCTGGCCTCCATGGGCCAACCCCTTCGGAGGGTTTGGGAAACCAAAGGAGAAGTCCGTGTCGAAGAGTGGATTTATGGGGAGAGGCCCTACAAAGTCATCTTCGTGGAGTTTCACGAGGGAATCGTGGTCAGCATCAAGGAGTACTGAGCCCGCTTCCCTTTTCCTTTCATCGTCTCCCATCAGAATTTCTTGATCTGCCTGAGCGCTTCGTACACCACGATGGCCACGGAGTTGCCCAGGTTGTGGCTCCGCGGCTTGTTGCCCCACATCGGTATCCTGAGGGATTGTTGCGGCTGTTTCTCGATTAAATCCCGCGGCAATCCTCTGGTCTCACTTCCAAACACCAAATAGTCTCCCCAGCGGTAATTCGCCTCCGTGTAGAGCCTTCTGGCTTTAGCGGAGACATAATAAAACCTGGCATCGGGCGCCGCTTCCTGCAACTGCCCCAGAGAGGAATGGCGAGTCACCTTCAGTAACGACCAGTAATCCAAACCGGCTCGTCTTAAGTGAGCGTCCGAGATCGAGAAGCCCAAGGGTCCAACCAGATGCAGCTGGCATTCAGTGAGAACACAGAGCCGCCCTATGTTCCCTGTGTTCTGAGGAATTTCCGGCTCCACCAGGACTACATGCATTTGCCGCAACCGTCGGCCGGCGGGGTGGAAGCTCTCTAGAGCCTAGGGAACTCGGAGCATGGTCTTTCCAAGGCTCACGTTACCCGCGGCGTCGTAGACACGCAAAGCCACCACGTGCTCGCCATTCTTGAGAGGCTCGGTGGTGACTTGAAACTCTTCCGACTTCGAATCGATAATGCCATCGCTCGAGAAGATGGCTTTCCATTCACCCCCATCCGTTGAGAAGTCGGCCTTGCGAAGACTGGACACCGTGTCCGTCACTCGGAACTGTAGCGCTGCCGTTGCCCCGTGGACCTCGCTGGACAAAACTTCGACCACCGGTGGTGTGTTGTCAATGATGAAGGGAGCACTGATCAACTCCCCGGACTTGGCGCTGGAGGACGGGTTGGAAGGTGAATCACTGGCCAGAATTTTAATCAGATAAGACCCATCGGGAAGGCCTCCGGATTGCAAAGTGAAGTTAAGGCGCGGATGATCCCGCACCAGTGGCTTCCAGTTCGACTCGCTCTCTCCCCGATAATCAATAGAGAAGGCTAATTCATCGCCGTTGGGATCTTCGGCCTTCCAAGTAAAGGACTGCGATCCCTTTTGGAAGGCGCGACGTGAGCGATTGGAAGCGCCGGGGCGCTTGGGGATGGCCTTGGCCGCTCCAGAGATTTCTGCAGCTTCCCGGTCGGCAGGAGAGACCTGGGATGGATTGGAGGAAAAATCGGCACCCCGCAGAAAGGCCACTCCCTGAGGCAGAATCTTGATGGACTTGACCTCTGGAGCCAGGTTCTGCTGGAGATAGGGAATGACCACTCGACTCAGTTGAGGGGAGACTTGTGTGGTGGTCTCCAACACCACTTTGTACTGGATATACCGGGCTCCGGGACTGTCGATTTTTTCCCCTCCCGATCGAGTGTAAGCCTTTGACCAATCGCTCCAGGTTCGGTCGGGCCGTTGAGTATTGCCACTGCGAGTATAGAGTTTCAGGCTGGCGCCCTTGGGAACTTTCGCCTGCCAACTCACACGGCCCCCAGCGAGAGACAACTTTCGAGTCTCTAACCTCAGACTCGAAGCTACCGCGACGATTGAGCTGGTTCTTGAGCCGATAGATCCTGGCAAGATTGCTGGTGCAGGCTACCAGCCCGTTATCGGCTGGAATCAAGCGGGTGGTCTGTTCTTCAGTGGTCTCGATCAGAAGGGTCAATTCTCCCTTGCTGTTGAGGGAATAAATCTTGCCTTTGTCTCCGCTGGAGAAAATGACGTCCCCCCCGTTATCAACGTGCAGCCCGTAAGCAATCTCTCTGTTCGAAGACCAAAGCGTTTCCACCGAGCGGTCCTGACGAATCCGGTGCAAGCGACTTTTCAATTTACCGAGGATCGGCGGAACGGAGCTTGGAACCGGCGGGTGGGAACGGGGTTTGACGGCAGTTTCTCTCTGTCTTACCCTGGATAATGACAAACCCGCCGAAACGGCGTCCGGCGGGGGCAAGGCGGCGGCCGTCTCCTCAACATCGGGCGCCATGCGTCCGGCCTCCCCGTTGACCGCAATGAAGTAGATCTCTCCCTCAGCGTTGACCTGGATATCGTGAACCTCATTCATTCCGGTGTCGAACAGCACGAAGGCTTTGCCGTCAGGGGCAATCCGGTAGACGTAGCCTCTGGGGTCGCTGCCCGCCACCAAGTGATTTTGTGAATCGACAGCCAGGCAAATCACGTTGGTCTGCCCCGTATCGTAGAGTTCTTCCCCTTCACCCTGCTGGCTGACCTTGTAGATCTTTCCCTTGCCTCCGGTAGCCACGTAAAGGACTCCGTCGGGGCCGAAAACCAGGTCCCAAATAAATTTATCTACCGGATCAAAAAAAACCGAGACCTTCCCCGCGGGCGACACTTTATAAACCTTGCCGTTGGGAGAGGTGGCCGCATACAGGTTCTGTTGGCCGTCGAGCGCCAGCGCTAGCACATCCAACTCTGTCGCGTCGAAAAAGAGTGAGGACTTGCCGGAGTCGTCAACTCTAAAAACCTTGCCGTCGTGCCCTGTAGCCACGTAAAGGTTGCGGTTACCATCAAAGACCGCAGACCAGATGAGAGCTTGATCCGAATCCAGGACCGAGTCAAATTGGCGGGCCAGAGCCAGAGTGCCATCCTCCCGAAGGGAGAGTCCCCGAAGATTCCCTTTGGAAAAATCGCTGAAGGAGGAGGTCGTCCAAAACTCCGGGCTGACGGCCAGCATTTTCAAGCAGAGCAGCGGCATGACCCACAGGTAAGCCATCAAGGTTTTCCGTATCATTCCGACTCCGTCTTCGCTCTGCGGGAAACTAAAGAATTTTCTGGAAACAGTAAGAGGCAATCCAAGGAAACGCCACCGCTGGATTGCTCACCTGAATGCTGCGCCATGGGAATGCCCTTCACTCAATCGATCACCTTGAGCGTCAGGCTGCGCCGGCCCCGGATCACAAAGGATGTAGAAGGTAACTCATATTCGAACAGGTTCGAGGAACGCATCAACGTCAGGCTGCTACTTGAGCTTCTGGCCGAGGTCAGCACCTTACGAAACGACGGGGGAAGACTCGAAAATTCCTCTCCGTGAAGCACCACAGACGGTTCCGGTCGTTGCAAGCGGACGTAGACTCGATCATTCTTGCGAAGGTTGTTGATGGCTCGGATCAACTGGTCGAGGTCACGGGGAACAAAAGTCCGCCGCAGCAAGTGATTCTCAAAGGAGGTCAAGGTCGAACCGTCGGCGACCGTGACCAGCAACCTCCCACCAGAAATATCCTCGGGTACCCGGAGCGGAATTTTCTCCACGAATTCCTGGCCGTTGGGGGTCCGCAGCACGGCCGACAGGATCAGGGTCTCACCGGGTCTGACGGCTTCCCGATCGGGCCAGACTCGATCCAGCCGGCTGGTTCTCTTTTCATCGATAGAGGTAATGTCGACCGTGATCTCCTGGATGTCGACGCCGTCGAAACCGCTACCCAAGATGTAGCTGAGAGGCCGTACCACTGCCAGAGATGCAAACATCTGGGAGTTGGCCTCTCCGGAAAAGAGATTTTCGATTCTGACGTCCGGCCGATCCTTGATACTGATCCTGCCCTGAACCTGAAGGGTAGATTCTCCCAAGGCCCGCTCCTGGGAAATAATGGTGCTGAAAATAGTGAAATTGGTCAGAAAGGGGGTCAGGAGGCGATCGTTGACCAGCTCGAATCTGAACGTCCGAGAGGTATTCCGACTCGAATTGAGGTTGATGACGAGCGGTATCAGCTTGGGCGCCACGCCAATGGTTCCATACAAGCCCCGCGACCGGTCTTGAGTGATCGACCCCACCAAGTCGGTGGGCACAGCGATCTTGAAGGAACTGTTGAGGTTGGGTAACAGCGATACCACTTCAGCCTTGGAGAGAGGAAGATCGACGGGTCCCAACGAAAACCAGGGATGTCCAAAGGCATAGATCTTGTCTCCCTCGCGATGGGTCACCGTGCCGGAAGCGCTGGCCCCAAATCCCAGATCGCCTCGCATCAATTGGACGGCTATCGACGATCCCGGGACAATATCGGATCCGTCAACCAGTTCGGCGCCCGCCGCTCCTGAACCCACTCCTCCACCTTGCAATACCGTCATCCCGTAAGGCTTCAGCGCAGTTCCCAGGAAGTCGGCGGCCTCGGCCGTTACCCCCGACAGGATCAGCGGCGTGTCGAGGTAGCGGAATAACCGGCCACTCAGAGGCTTCAGGGATGCAACTCCCGCAGCCATCGATTCCGAGACGGTAAAGACAGGAGAAGCCCTGGAATTCCAACCGGGAAGGTCCATGGGACCGCCAACTCCAAGCGTTCGGTAAGGGGCTACCGAGGAAACCTCAACCACGATGGGGTCGCCTCGCACCGGCTCATCCGACTGCTCGAAGATGCTGACCAGTTGCTCGATGGGTGTGACTCCCGCGATAGCTTCTTTGGAGAAGGGAAAGGAAAAAGACACGGCCCCGATCATCTGGCCGTCCACGTAAATGGGGCTTCCGCTCATACCGCCCATCACGCCGGTTTTTTCCAGAGGTCCCCCGGAAAGCCGCGCCAGAATGACGTCCTGCCGAGGAGCGATGTTCTTCAAGACTCCCAGGACTTCGGCTTCGAACTCTTCAACCTCCCCGCCTCGAAAGACGGTTTTGCCAATCCCTTTCATGCCCGGCCTCACCTGATCCAGCGGCAAGAAGTTGCGCGCATCCTCGGCAACCTCTCCCTGCAATGAGACGACGAACAGCGCCATCAGAATCACGCCCGAAAGGCCTTTCCAAAACCACGGCTGGGGGACGACCGATTTGAAGTCAATCATCTTCATGCTTTTCCCGGAAACCCTGCATCCCTGCCACCGGAGCCCGATTGGATGGGCCGGCCGGTTGATTCATTGCCAACTTCAACCCAAGTTTGAAATTATAGCAGAATCGCTCCGCGGCCGAGGTGACAACCGGAGGCTGCGTGTCTGACTCCGTGCAGGGTTTCTTTGGACAAGTCCCGGCCATTGGGTCAGTGATAGAATGTCGCGAGTTCTGGCCTTGCGCGCCGGTCGGGAGCTTCGGGCAGCCGTTCACCTCCGATCTCGACCAGCTCAGTCCTGGCCATGGCCCGAAGCTGCGATGCCAGAGCACTTCCAATCAGGTTCCATGACAACCACTATTCCAATGACGGGCTTTGCCTTGGCGGGAGGCAAAAGCACCCGAATGGGCCAGGATAAAGGACTTATCGAGATTGGGGGACAGCCGCTGATTCAATTGGCGGTGAACCTTCTGAAGGGTTTGACCGATCAAGTCTTTATCCTCGGACCCTCCGAGCGATATGGATTCCTGGGCGTGCCCGTGTTGCCGGACAAAGTCTCCTCTCAAGGTCCCCTCAGCGCCATTTACACGGCGCTGGACAGTTCCAGGACGGCCCTCAATCTTTTTCTGGCTTGTGACATGCCCTTGATGCAACTTCGCTTTCTGAAGCTTCTGGTGGAGCGAGCCCGCCAGGTCGATGCGGTCCTGATGCGCTTCGAGGACGGCAGCCTGGAGCCCTTGTGCGCCATCTATGGTCGCTCCTGCCTTGCAGCAGTCCGAGCCAATTTTGAAAAGCAGCGGTTCAAGCTCTCCGACCTGCTGGCCGAACTAACGGTGGCCTACATTACGGAGACGGATCTCCGTCATCTGGGACTGGACAGAAGGATCTTCACCAACCTGAACACTCCGACGGACTTGAAACAACTGGAGCTGGCTTCTCGCTAACGCCTCGGGAGCGCGGGCATCCTGCCTGAATTTTTCCTGGAAGTCTCCGTGAAATTCCCGGGAACGCAGGGGGCTCTCCCGCCTGTCGAGAGCAGCCTGAAAAAAAAGAAAGAGAAGTTCCCATTGCCGAGTACGAGGTTAAAGCCTCCATCCGGACCTCGAATCTCTGGCTCAAGAAGAACAGAGGCTCCGCTGGCTCCGCGAGATCGTCGTCCGGCTGCCCGAGGTCTATCGCCAAGTCCTGGAACTGCGCTACGGCCGGGACCTTTCTCCCGACAAGACCGCCGCACAACTCCACATCTCCCGCACGAACGTCAACACCCGCCTGAACCGCGCCGCCGCCCTGGTGAGGCGACGTCTGGAAGCCCACCTTCAACGAAAACACTTCGTCCCCAAGGCAAAGGGAAGCCTCTCATAGAGCAGGCTGAGGACGGGTCCCGCAGCGGACCGGGAGCAGCCTGAAAAAAAGTTGTGACCGCGAGCCGTTTCAAGACTCTATATAGGTAGAGGGTGATGCATTCCTCATCGCAACCGTAGCGTGTCTGGCTGTGTGGACCAGGAATACGTTTTCCAGCAGGGTTCTCTTGGGAGAAATTTGGGAGTATCATCACAACGATGGCAGGGAAAAATACGGACCACCTCAAAAGCTGAAAGTTCGGTAGTTCCCGCTCAGTGAAAGGGGCAAGGGATCATGAGAATAAGACCAACTTTTCCATGGATTTGTCTTGGGCTTGGCTTGGCGGCATTCGGCGCCGCCTATGAGGTATTGGGACAAGAACCGAATCGAGATGCCCAGGCTGAAGAAGCCCTGAAGGGTCTCATTCACCAGTTGCCCCATGCCGGACATCCAGACGATTTCCTTTTCCAGCTTTTGGGTAAAATGCGTTATGCAAGTGGAAAGGGCGCTTCTGTTTGCATGTTCGTCCGCAAACAATCCTACCTGGAAATGACAAGCCTGCTCGACCGTCAAGGCGTCGTTACGGAACGTGGGTGGGGCGACATATCGTTCGAGGCCAAGCCGGGGTGGAAAGTCAGCCAGGCCAGAGTATCGGGAACCATGTCCCGAATAGACTCCCGGACCATGGGGACGAATGAGGGTAAAGCCACTACGGCGCTCATCAAGGACAGGTTTTCAGAAGGCCAAAAAGCCTATCCGCACGCATACAACGGACTCGTAGGCGCCGGCAAGATAGAAGTCGATTGCCAGGCGATGTCTCCGGAGATGGTCAAGAAGCATGGTCCTGCTCCGCGTACGTACCGATGGTACTGGTCGTTGTTCCGGCGCACGGATCCCAACAGCCCAAACCCCTCCGCGAAGCAATAGCGCCAGGATTTGAACGGGTTTCAAGCCGTTTGGCTTCAGGGGCGCGAAGGCGGTTGAAGTCGGCAAAGGTGACAGACTGATAGGGTGATCGCAAATCCATGGAGGTCCCGGGATCAAAATGTGTCCTCGAAAATCACGCAAATCGTCTGAATGTTTTCCCATCCTCCGTGACTCCGGGCTCGAACGAGCCGCCGTACCCTGTCCCCTCCTGGAAGGGAAAGAGGAAGCCTGGGTCGCCTGTTGCTCCAAGCGCTTCTTCCCTCTGGCCCGGCGCATCGCCGGGGAGGACGACCTGGCCCAAGAAGTCCTTCAGGAAAGTTGGGCCAAGATCCTGAAGGCCATCCATGCCTATCGCGGCGGTTCCCCCGCCTGCGCCTGGGTGCACGCCATTGTCTCCCACAGCGCCATAAAAGCCGGCAAAGCGCGCTCCAAAGCCAGAGAAAGAGAAGTTCCCATTGCCGAGTACAAGGTCAAAGCCCTCCATCCGGCCCCGAATCTCTGGCTCAAGAAGAACAGAGGCTCCGCTGGCTCCGCGAAATCGTCGTCCGGCTGCCCGAGATCTACCGCCAAGTCCTGGAACTGCGCTACGGCCGGGACCTTTCTCCCGACGAGACCGCCGAACAACTTCACATCTCCCGCACGAACGTCAACACCCGCCTGCACCGCGCCGCCACCCTGGTGAGGCGCCATCTGGAAGCCCGCCTTCAACGAAAACACTTCGTCCCAAAGACAAAGGGAAGCCTCCCATAGAGCAGGCTGAGGACGGCTCTCGCAGTGAATCGGGAGTCTCCCGAAAAAAAGTTGTGACCGAGAGCCGTTTCGAGAGTCTATATAGGTAGAGGGCGATGAATTCCTCATCGCAATCGTGAAGAAAGGAGAAAGACGATGAAAAGGAATCTGGGTTTTCCACTTTTCTGCCTGGTGTTCGGGCTGGTGGTGTTTGGTGTGTCCTATACACTGCTGGGCCAAGGTCCGGGTAGTGGACCCGGAGACTTGACCGGCAATGAGGAAGTGGGGCCGGTGGCTGTTGTGAGTGAATTGTTTGAAGTGATTGAGGGTGGGGACGTTGCAGCTTTGGAAGACTTGTTGCGGAGTGGTGCTGATCCGAATGAGGCAAATGATTACGGGCATACTGCCTTGCATTGGGCTATTGCGACGGATTCTCCTGTCGTCTACGGTCAGGTTAGCGCACTTCTAAATGCTGGGGCGAATCCAAACTTGGCAGACAAAAAGGGACTGACACCCCTGTAATTGATGTAACCATGAAAAAGAAGCGGAAAAACCCGTGGCTTGAACCGTGGATTGAATGGAAACCCAGATGGTGCCCCATATTGTACGTGGCAGGCATCTTGTTCGGTTTATTCTTCATTGTCGCCAAGAGATCCCCCTTTGAGGTGCTTTTTCCGCGTCTTTGGAAGAATCTGCTGATTGCTATTGCTGATGCTCATGCTGATGATCACTGGCTGGTTCTCTGGGTGGACTATTGGGGTTCCCAGTGGTACCACATTCCGTTGCTTGCTTCGGTGATTGGGACCTTGGGCAGGTGGCTGTTTAAATGGCGCCACGCTGATGATTGGCGGCTGTGTGTGGGTGAGGTGCTGATGTATTCTGTCGGTCTCTTCGCTGTCACATATTTGGTTCAAGTGTTGGTCAAGTGGCTTTATTAAGGCGTACAGTAACGGTATTCCCCTGACAGCGCCCTTCCCATGCCTTCCCCTTCTATCTCTCACTTTGGAGTCGGACCTGAGTTCGGGGGAAGGTCAGACTTTCCATGATATGAGTCCGTCAAAGAAGGGCCCCCCCAGGAAAAGAGGCGAAGCGGCAACGTCAAAGCCCCGGTTTCCGCCCTCATTCGAGCCTTTGAGTCACCCTTAGAATGCGCCGGGATTGGAACTCGCTCGTCTTTCCAACCTCGGTTCGAGTGAAAAAAGCCGCCGGCTCGAACTCGGGAGAAGTGATGAAGAAGGCTTCAACGCCTGGCGGATAACTCATGTCACCTTCCGAGTAAACGATTCGGGCTTCGCTGTTCAAGTAGAAACCCAAGCCATAGGCCACGTTGCGTGAGATTCCATAAACGAACAGCGGCTGACCGACAAACCCTTCCTGCTGAAGAAAGGCTGCCAACCGACGGGACGACTGAGAGGAGTCCACCTGTGGAAAAACGTCGCGGGTCACCAGGACAATCGAAAGCCCGACGGCCAACAAGTAGCAAGCCACCGACCACCGCCGCTGGTTGCGCCAGTAGAACAGCAAGGCCGCCACACCCGCGCCCACAAAGAGCCCCGTGGCTTGCGGGAGGAAGGATGGCGTTGGCAGGTTCAGTTGATCGGCTGCGACAGGCAGAGCGAGGCCCAGCAGCAACACGCTCAGAGCCTGATAGAAGAAGATATCTTCGAACCAGCGTCGCCTGTCCTCCTCTTGCTCTCGCTTGAGCCAGAGTTGAACCTGGCGGGCGATGAGCAAGGCTATGGCCGGGGCCGCCGGCAACAAGTAACCGGGCAACTTCGACCGGGAGAGAGAAAAAAAGACCAGCGGCGTCAGGAACCACAGCCAGAGATAGAGGTCTTGAGCGAAGGCTCTGGAGCGCCACCGGTCCCTGGCTCGAAACAGTGCTCGGCCAGCCGGAAGCAGTTGCAAGCTCCAAGGATAGAAGCCAATCAAGGCCACTGCCGGAAAAAACCACAAAGGTTGGGCATGTTCATAGCGATCGGTGAAGAACCTTTCAAGGTTGTGCCCCAATAGGAATTCCTCAACGAACAACCAGCCATTGACCCGGTAGCACAGCCCGTACCAGGGCAAAACGACCAGCAGCAGCGCCAGCACGCCGGTAAAGGGCCTGAGCTTGGACAGGAGATGGAGTCGCCCCGTGAGTCCCAGAAAGATAGCCAGACTGGCGATTGGCAGGATCACACCGACCGGCCCTTTAGCCAGCGTTGCCACTCCCAGGAAAGCATAGAAGGCCATCAGCAGCCCCAGGCTGGGCCGACGAGCGGCTGAATCCCCCCAGAGCCCGCCTTTACCAAATAAAACAAAGAATAAACTGGTCCATGCCACTGTCAGAGCACCGGAAAGCAGCATATCCGTGGAAGCGGCCCTCGCCAGCGGAAAATAGAGCAGTGAAGCAGACAGGATGAGGCAGGCCAGCAACCCCTCCCGGGGCTCACCCCGCTGCTTGCCGAGAAAATAGACACAAAACACTCCCAGGACAGCAGCTACAGCCGAAGGCAGTCGAGCGGCAAACTCGTTGATCCCAAAAAGAAGATAGGCCACCGCGGTCAGCCAGTAATAAAGGATTGGCTTCTCCAGCCACGGCTCTCCGAAGTAGCGAGGCGTCACGTAGTCGCCCGAGACCAACATCTCTCTTGCTATTTGGGCATAGCGAGGCTCATCCGGTCCCACCAATCCCAGATCGCCCAGAGCGAAGAAGAACTGAAGCCAGACAAACGGAAGAATCAGAAGCAGATGACTGGGTTGGATTGGCCTGGGCACGGTGATTCGGGAAGGACGATGCTGGCTGGACGTTCGGTTAGTAATAGTCCGAACAAGACATGTAGTACCCGCACTTGGGACAGCGGAGCTTGCAGTGGTCGGGCTGCAACTCGAGACCACATTGAGGGCAGAACAGGCAAAGGGCCTTTTTCTCGGTCCGAGAGGCTTGAATACGTTCCCCGGACGGTCTGGCCTTGTGAGGGTTTGTGGAAGAGAAGGAATTCAAAGAAGTGACTGCCGACGGCAGGGGGGCTATGACTGGTGTCCCGCTCCTGCCTTTACCGGCTTCTGTCCGTTTACACTTGAACTTACTGAACGTGCGGATCGATCATTTTTTGAAATTCCTGCTTTGGCACGGCGCCCAGCAGATTGCCGACCACCTCGCCGTCCTTGAGAAGCAAGATCGTAGGGATGCTACGAATGCCGTACCTGGAGGCGACCATCGGGTTGTTGTCGGTATTGAGCTTACCCACCTTCACCTTCCCGGCGTAGACGCCGGCCAACTCCTCGATGATAGGACCCACCATGCGACAGGGCCCGCACCAGGGAGCCCAGAAATCCACCAGAACCGGCCTGTCGGCTCTCAATGCCTCCGCGTCGAAATTCGTATCCGTAAATTCCACTATGTTTCCGTTCATTGTTCTCGTTGCTCCTCCCTGAAATCACTTGATCAAAGCACCTTAGTCTTGCCCCTTGCCCCCACACTTGTCAAGATTTTAATGGTGCCGGCAGCCCTACCTGCCTCCTCCCACTTTCAGGCTAGCCGGGGCGTGGCGAATGCTCCTCCCTCAGGGCCTGAACGATCCGGGAGGCCGCGGCGGTCAGAGGATAGCGATCGGCATGGCTCAGCAAAATCCAGCGCGCTCCCTGGATCGAGAGAGTCGACGGAAGTGGAGCCATGAGCCGGGCCTGGTACACTTTCAAAGTAATTCTCCGATTGGTGACGGCATGCTTGATGGTGGTCAGCGGGTCGCCCAGCCGAATGGTCAAGTCGAGTTCGCTCTCGACATGCTTCACCAGGGAGCCGGCACGGTCGGCCCCGGTGAATTCTCCTCCAGGAAACTCCCACATGTCCCGGAGCAACCGGGAGTCGGATCGTCGCCGGATCAGAAATCGACCCCGATGCCAAATCACAGCCGCCGCTTGCCGGCTCAGGCGGATTTCGGGCGGCTTGCCTTTTTCCGGCAGCTGCTCTTCAACGCCGCCTTTTCGAGCTTCGCAATGGGACAACCAAGGGCAGAGCAGACAGCGAGGCTTGCGCGGCAAACAGACCGTAGCGCCCAACTCCATGAGCGCCTGGTTGAAGTCCCCGGGTCTCTGGCTGGGAAGAAGCTGCTGCCCGGCAGCGGCCAGGGTCCCCTGCAAAGGAGACTTGCCGGGGTCACCCCTCAAGCAGAAAAGCCGACTCAGAACGCGGACGACATTGCCATCCAAGGCGGCGCGCGGTTCGTCAAAGGCAATGCTGAGGATGGCTGCCGCCGTGTAGCGGCCGATACCCGGCAGCCTCAGGGCTTCCCGATAGTCTTTCGGGAACCTTCCTCCATGATTCTTGACCAGCAGCCGAGCCGCCTTCTGGAGATTTTTGGCCCGAGAGTAGTAACCCAGTCCGGCCCAGGTTCTCAGCAAGTGCTGGGTGTCGGCGCGGGCCAGATCAACAAGGGTCGGGTAAGCCTCCATGAATCGGAGAAAATAGGGGATGACGGTTTGAACCTGGGTTTGCTGCAGCATCACTTCAGATACCCAGACGGGGTAAAAATCGCGCGATTGGCGCCAGGGAAGGTTCCGATGATGGCGCTGATACCAATCGTTCAGCTTCCTTTGCAAACACCTTTTCCGGGCTGGGGGGAGAGAGACCTTGTCGGTCGTGACCGGCTTCGCCATGCCGGGAGGATCTTCCATCGTTTCTCGGCTGTCAAGGTCTTCCATGACAAACTTGCGACGTCCCGAAGCGGATCCAGCGTGACATTTCCATGGACAGACTTCCGGAAAGTTGCTAGATAGAGTGACCATGAGTGCATCCATAGCCGAAATCGCGCGGTTTCTGGATCTTCCCTACCACGGTGACGGTTCCCGGCAGCTTCGGCGGATTTCCAACTGGGACGAAGCTGATAAAGGGTCGTTAATTTACTGCGAGGGTTCGACCCAGGGCAGCCAGTTACCCGAGGACCTACCGGCAGGCTGCATCATCACCTCCGCCGAGATTCAGAGGTGCTCCTGGAATACCATCGTTTCCGATCACCCCAAGCTGGATTTTGCCCGAGCGGCGCAGCTTCTCCACCCCCGTCCAACCGGCCAGGGAGTGCACGACCCTTCTGCAGTGGTTTCCCCCAAGGCGATCATTGGAAAGAACGTGGACCTGGGTCCTCAAGCGGTGGTTGGAGCCGGCACCCGGATCGGTGATGGATGTGTTGTGCACGCAGGTGTCGTGGTGGGAGAAGATTGCCGCATTGGTAGTGGCTGTATGCTCCATCCTCGAGTCGTTCTCTACCCAGGGGTTGAACTGGGCCATCGGGTGGTGCTCCACGCAGGCGTCGTGCTGGGCGCCGATGGTTTTGGTTACGTCTTCGATGGGACCTCCCACGTCAAGTTTCCACAAGCAGGTACCCTCGTGGTCGAAGACGATGTGGAAATTGGGGCCAACACCACCGTGGACCGTGGTTCTCTGGGAACCACTCGAATCGGCAGAGGAAGCAAAATCGACAATCTGGTCCAAATTGCCCACAATACCCAAATCGGCTCGGCGGTCATCATAGCCTCTCAGACGGGCATTTCGGGCAGCGCCGTCATCGAAGACCAGGTGGTTATCGCCGGTCAAGCCGGATTCGGTGACCACATTCGTGTCAAAAGGGGCGCCGTCATCGGAGGACAAGCCGGGGTTCTGCCCGGCAAGGTCTTGCGCGGCAACGAGGTCTACTGGGGAACGCCCGCCCGCCCCCTGCGAGAGTTCAAGCGTATCTTGGCCCACCTCTCCCGCCTTCCCCAGATGCGTTCAGAGCTGGAGCGGTTGAAGAAGCAACTCGATCAAATCCAACAGGAAATCAACGGTCCCAAGTCCCGGAAGTGAAGCAACTGCGCGGCGCCGATGACCTCCGGCAAACCGATGAAGAAAAAAGAATGAATTCGCTCCGCTTTTCTCAAATCGTGGATGAAGTTCTGGAAAGCTTACCTGAGTTGTTTAAGACCCACCTGAAAAATCTTGCCATCATCGTCCAGGATTACCCCGAGCGAGACCTGGAGCGGCAATTCTCGGGGCGACTTCTGGGCCTGTTTCGGGGTATTCCAAAGACACGTCAGTCCGTCTTCTCCACTGCCGGTTTGCCGCAGCAGGTTTTTCTCTACCAGAAGAACATAGAGGCGGTTTGTGCCGGCGAAACCGAACTCCGCCGCCAGATCGAAATCACCTTAAAACACGAAATCGGACATTACTTTGGACTTTCCGAGGAAGATTTGCGATCCCTCGGTTATTAGGTCATGGAGTCATGCCAGCAATCTGAAATGCCCTTCCAGTCCTGGTTCAATCCGTTGAGAATCCCCGAGCCGGAAGTCATGGACGGCGAAGATGAAGTCGAGGCTTACAGTTCTTCAGCCTCTCAAGCCTATCTGGACCGGATTGACCAGACCTTTGTGGAGCAGGTCTTGAGCCTGGGCGTTCTCCAGGGAAATGCTCTGGATATCGGCAGCGGACCCGGTCTCATCCCCATCAAACTGGCCGCCAAAGCCACTGGGCTCTGTATAACCGGTATCGACCTCTCAGTCGCCATGCTGCAGAGAGCCCGAAGGTCGGCGGAACAAGTGGGAGTGGCTGACCGGGTTTGCTTCCGGCGGGGAGACGCCAAGTCCCTTCCCTTTTCCGAGCAGAGCTTCGATCTGGTCCTTTGCAATTCCCTACTGCACCATAGTCCCGACCCTCTGGTCCTGCTCAATGAGATCTCTCGGGTAAGCAAGCCCGAAGGAGCTCTGCTGATTCGGGACCTGAGAAGACCGTCTCGCCTTGAGTTTCCTCTCCATGCCTTCTGGTTCGGGCGTCACTATTCCGGGTTGATGAGGCAGCTCTACCTCGCCTCCTTGCACGCCTCATACACCCGAGTTGAGCTCGAGGATTTGTTGCTCCACTCGGATTTGGCAGACGCGCAGGTGTTTCAGATGGGTCGGACCCACATCGGCATCCAGCGGGCTATGAGAGCTTGAGAGGCCAACCCGAGTACCCATCCATTCGGACGGGCCCCCTGCACTCACCGAAAGATCACATTGAAATGGCATGACGAACCCTGCCCGCCATCGAAGGGTTCATAAGGTCACCTTGTGGATTCTTGATCCAGGCACTTTGGGGCGCCCCAGGTCACTCCCAACCCGAGCCCTATGCGCCCCGATCATTGAAGTAGTGAAAGATCGCATCGACTTCCTGGAAAACGTCCCCATTTCAGTGAATTCCGCTCTTCGGTGTTGATTCGTGGGCTCCAAAGTCAGGACTACCTTGAGCATTGGTTATGCCTGTTCCGTTCGCCCATCCTCACGCTGCTTCGTCGAGCGAGGATCGAGAAGTGTGGGATGCAAATGCCGAAGCAGGATGAAACCGCGCTAGACAACTCCAGCCGCACGGAGTTGCCGATGGATCTGGTGCGCCTTTGAGTTCTGCGATTGCAGATAGAACCAGGCAGGAAATCGCGCCCGAGAGAGCGCGTAGCCGAAACTTTCACAAAAAACCTTCAGATAGGGCCTGTTTTTAAGAGCTCCTTCCATGACCGCCCTGATGCCCTGATCCAGTTTGTCAATACCGGTACTGATACCTTTGTGGGGCTTGGCCAACCTGGGATCAAAAATCAATTCCACCCACCGCGTCATCTCATTCGACAAAACGTCCAGTGTCAGATCCTGCGGCACCAGATAAGCCTTGCGCTGTTGAATGTTGTTGAAAAAATCACGAAACGTTGTTCCTTGAGCCAGGGTATAAGCCTTGCCCACGTCTCCCATATGAGTGTCCGTGGTGGCTACCACGCCTTTGCCAAATTTCTCGGCAAGGACCATCGCCAAGGCATTCCTTTGCTGCACGCGGTGCATGTTGTATTCGACCACGGGGAATTGTTCAATCAGCCATGGAATGGCGGAATAGTTGGGTTCCTCGTGAGGTTCAAACCAGAAGGGATGATTATAGACATGGGGAAGATCGTTGGATCGCAAATAGGACAGAAAAGACTCCACGCAAGCCTCGTCTTGAGCGATCCGCTCCAGTTCGTGGAAATGTCTCCGATTCAGAAGGTAAACGTTTACGTGGATGGTATGCCTGACCTGAGGGTCCTTGATCTTGATCTCGACTCCCGGCACCAGATCTTCCCGGTCCCACCCGATCAGGCCATAGGCATCCATCGTGTCGTAGTCCGTGAAGGTGACAAAGCGCATTCCAAGTCTCCTGGCTTTTTGGTAGAGGGCCTCGGGATGAAGCCAGGGTGCTTTGACGACGTCGTGGGAGCAGTTTGTATGGACATGAAGATCAGCAGATCCCCAGCCGCGTTCAGTGAATTGACGTGCTTCAGCAGTTGAGCAGATGTTTCCAACCGGGTGTTTTTTGCGCCTCATTGTACCTCCCTCGTTTGCATTTTTGTGAGACCCACCTGTTGCTGAGATTGAGTGGACCGACTGCAACGGACCATTTCCTGATAATCCGCAAACAACCTTTTGAATACCGCCTGCCAAGTCCGGCTGACCGCCGCTTTTCTTGCCTTGTCAGCCATGATGCGACGATCTTCCGGGTGCGACACCAGCCAGTCCAACCGTTGTGCAAACTCACCGGGGATCCGCGTGATGAAACCATTCTCTCCTTCGAGCACCAACTCTTTGGGTCCCATCTGATTGGTGACGATGGCGGGCAGGCCCGATGCCATCGCTTCCAGAACCACATTGCCGAAAGTGTCCGCTGTCGAAGGAAAAACAAAGACATCGGCCGACGCGTACGCCTCAGCCAAGACCCGCCCGGTGAGGAACCCTTCAAACCGGGCATTCCTCAAAGCCGCCTGCATCCGCTTGCGGTAAGGTCCATCACCCACCACCTTGAGTTGCACGTCGGTGCGCTCACGGAAAAGTTCAACCAACCGGTCGAGATTCTTTTGAGACTCGGCCCACATACAGTGCGGTCGGGATCCTGGATGGAACCCGGTACTTCGGATGAAACTTCTCGGCGTCCACGCCTCTCGAGAACAATTCTACTTCCCGGACCAGTCTCTTTTGCAACTCCACCCGAGTACATTCCGAAGAAGCCAGTAACCATTGGCATTTGCCGTAGAACCACTTCAGAAACCTCCAAATGACCGTTTGGCAACGAGCTCTCAGCCACCGTTGGGGCAGGCCCAGTTTCCCCAAGAAGCATTCTACACGAGGGCGCGCAAACTCAGGCAGCGCGGTATGGTGGCAGCCGACCACAGGTACAGGTAGCTTTAGGCGGGCGGCCGCAGCCAGGACATTGAGCCCCATGGAACCCGGAGTAGCGGCTTGAATCAGATCATAGTCTCCCCGTTGACACTGCCGGAGGATGTCCAGCCGGACGGGAAGCAGGTCGAATTCCATACCGGTGTAGTAACGAATTGGAACATGCGGCTCGAATCGGAGTATCCTGACCGATCCTGTTTCTTCAACCTCGAATCGGCCATCTCCGTAAGTGTAGATGTCCAAAGAGAAACTGGAGTCCCGGCAGTATGCCGCCAGGTAATGGTAGGTGTTGGAGACCCTATTGATCTGGTCGAACGAATCGGTGAACACGGCAATTTTCATGGATTCCTCCCAAGGACTTGCCACTCATGTCATCGAAATCCTTCCGCAGATTCCAATTGGTCGTTGTTTCAGATTCCAGAGATTGAGTGTTCCGCAACATACAACCCTGTATATAGACATAGGCTGTAAACTCCTGGTTAAGTCTTGATTAAGTTGGTGTGTATTCTTCAGAGGGCAATCCGACGAGTGTGGCGGCCGGCGGGCAAACCGGCCAAGCTGCCTGCGCCCGGCCTTCGGCGGGGGTGAGAACACGTAGTACCGGCTGCAAGACAGCCTACGACTTGACTCGGGCGATGGAGCAGGCCGGCCGGGTCAAGGTCGACCGGCTGTCGCCGGTGGCGTGGAACACCGCTTGGGGATAAGGCCAAGCTATCTGCCTCATTCAAAACCATTTGCCTGGTTGGTTTGGATGAGTGTCTCCCTATACCCCTTCCGAACGTCATGACGGCACGAGGTGTTCAATTTTAATTGTCACTGTTCGATTAGATGGCTATAATAACAAAAATGGCATAAATATACTTTATGTCAAAATAAAGATTATGGAGTCAAAACACAGACAGCGCTTCAGGGTAATCATGACGGAGAACGGCAGAATGGTGGTTCCTGCCCCCCTGCGCAACCTGCTTGGCGTTGAGGGTAAGCGTGCGGAGATTTTCTTCCATGTTCAGGGCCGCGAGATCACACTCACCACCAAGATGCAGGCGCTCAGACGGGCTCAGGAACGGCTCGTCGGGATCGCACCAACAGGAACGAAGCTCGTATCGGAAGAACTTATAGAGGATCGCCTGGCAGAGGCTCGCAAGGAATCCGACGATGAGTAAAACCATCCTTGACGCATCGGCCATCCTGGCTGTGCTGTTCCGAGAGCCCGGCGCCGAGGTGATCGAGGCCCATTATGAAGAAGCAATTATTTCGTCAGTGAATCTCTCCGAGGTTGCCGCGAAATTGTCTGACTGCGGTATGACGAGTGTCGAGGTTCAGGAGCTACTCTCGGGGCTCGGTCTAGAGGTTCGCGCGTTTGACGAGTCATTGGCCTTCGCGGCTGGCGCTCTGCGGGAAGCTACCCGATCGAGTGGCCTGTCCCTTGGTGATCGGGCTTGTCTCGCACTCGGCATTGCTGAAGCGATTCCTGCTGTCACTGTGGACAGGAACTGGGCTGATATCTCCGAAAAAATCGGTGTCGAGGTCGTGGTCGCGAGATAAGGCAGGCCGCGGTCAACACTTGGAGCGTCGCCCAGTTCAACGTCGTGTCGGCCCCCGCTCTTTGTGCTCTTCGCAGTCCAGATCACCAACCTGAGGCGGACCACCGAGGCTGTTTCCAGTGGAGAGCCGTGATGGCAGTGGTTCACCATTCTGACCGCGCCTTGGCGCCATCCCTGCAGCGGAAATAGTTGGCGTCAATCAAACAACGGGCGTGGCATGCCAAAGCATGGGCTGCTTTCTTGCTTCCACCTCTTGACAAGCACTTGCAAAGTACTTACAGAGGTAGGAAGTAGCCAGCCCACCACCCGGTTCCCCACCATAATGCCGGATTGTGACGCGACTTTCTTTGTGCACATTTCAGGGAAATTGAGAGGCTGACACCCGATAAGTGATGGAATCAGATAATCCGAGGTCGTCAACAACTACCAAACGATGCCTGCCCGGTTGCAGCGAGATAAACAGCCGTTCGTGTGCATCGGGAGCCCCTATGAGCAAGCCATTCTGATACCAGTACAGCTTTTCCGAGTGGGGACCGACCTGTGCGATCAATGGAATTTTTTGATATTCGGTGGGGGCGTCGGGGCGGACCAGATAGGGAGTCTCCGGCTGAGGAGACACGATCTTGGGCCGTTCCCGGGATGGGATGCTTACGCAGTCCTTGTTCAGCGGAGGGCTTTCCGGTACAGCTCGATTCTCGGCTCGCCACCAGGCCAGCAACTCTGCGGGATAGACTGTCAGCAAGCGCTGGTGGTAAGGTCGTCCCGTCAGACAATCGCCCGTCAACATATGGCCCGTGTCAGAGTCCACAAAGACCTGCTGGTGGTAGCGACACTGGATCAATTTGGATCGTCCGGGGAGATAGCTCGCAGAGATCCTCTCCGCACAAAACGGGCCCGGCAACTGATGACTCACGGAGCAAAGATGCAGATCTTTGATTTTCAGACCTCTATGTCGGCCAAAGTGCGCCCCCTCCGGCTCCAGCGCGCGAAACAAATCGAAAAGCAGAGGTCCGGCATGCTCAGCCCCTGAAATCCCCTTTACCCCCTTGCCATCAAAATTGCCGACCCAGACTCCAATGGTCAGGCGATCGGAAAAACCAACGGCCCAAGCATCTCGATGCCCATAAGACGTACCCGTTTTCCAAGCAACGGCCGGTACGCCGCGGGCCAGGTCCCACGCCCTCGGCAAGTCCGGCCGGCTCACTTCGGTCAGGATCCGGCTGACAAGATAGGCCGATTCCTTGGAGAACAGACTTCTTTCAATCCCATCGGCCTCAGCCAGAATTCGCACGGGACGGTGAATCCCACCCTCGCGCAAACTCGCATAGAGATTGGTCAATTCCAGAAGACTGACCTCGCAGCTTCCCAGGACAAGGGACAACCCATAGTCGGCACTGGGGCGATCCAGAGTGGAGAGGCCTCCCTGTTTGAGCAACCGAAAAAAATGGTTCAGCCCCATTCTCGCCAGGAGGCGGACGGCTGGAGCATTCAAGGAATCGATCAGGGCTTCCGCGACGGTGACCCGTCCTCGGTACTCGCCATCGTAGTTTTCCGCCACGTATCCCGAAAAATCGGTTGGAATGTCCAGCAGGTAGGATTCCGGTAGGATTCGACCCTCGTCCAGGGCCAAGGCATAGAGAAACGGCTTGAGCGTAGAGCCCGGAGACCGTCTCGCGATCGCTCCGTTCACTTGCCCCTGATACTGGTTTTCAAAAAACCCCGCGGAACCCACCATGACCCTCAGCGCTCTGGTTTCATTCTCAATAACCACCACGGAAGCGTTTTCAATCCCCTGCCTCCTCAAGCCGAGAATCCGTGAAGCCACTTGCCGTTCCGCGATCTTCTGGAATCTCCAGTCCAGAGTGGTCGAAAAGTTGGACCTGCCCTGTAGCCGATTGACGGCATACTCGGTGAAGTGCGGTGCGTGAAAAGGAAGTTTCTCAATTTGAGTGGGAACCGGCTGACGCAAAGCATCAGCGATCGCTTTTGGGGTGAATGTTCCCCGCGCTTCAAGCTGACGAAGAACAACGTTCCGGACCCGAAGGGCGACCGAGGGGTTGCGAGCAGGGTCGTATCTGCTGGGAGAGCGAGGAACAACCGTCAGGAGCGCGGCTTCTCCCGGGGAAAGTCGGTCAGGACTCTTACCGAAGTAGAAGAAGGCGCCAGCGCCGATTCCCTGTCGATTGCTCCCGAGGGGGACCAGATTCAAGTAAAGTTCCAATAGGTCCTCTTTGCTGAAGTACCACTCCAGTTGCAGCGCCCGGAACGCCTCTTGCAGCTTCGAACTTAGCGTTCTGGATTTCGGCTCTGCCAAGCGCGCGATCTGCATGGGGATGGTGGAAGCACCGGACACGATTCGACCACTTCTCCAATTGGTCCAAGCTGCCCTCAGAACGGACAATGGGTTGATGCCGATATGCCAATAGAACCAGCGGTCCTCAGAGGTAACGATAGCCTCGGTGAGTTCAGGCGCTACCTCACTTAAAACAACCGGGTAGCGCCACTTTTCATCCGAAGCGAGAAAGGTTCTCAAAAGTTTTCCGTCCCGATCCCGTACTATCACCGATGACGGACCTTTCAACTGATGAAACGGAAACGGAAAGACGCAATCCAAGAAAAGGAGGACGGCGAAAGCCGCCAGGGGACCGAGGAGCCAGAGAGTTGCTCTTGGCCACCGCAATTTTGCCTTTGTCAGTAATCGCTGGATTGCTCTCACCGTGGAACCTCAACACCAAGGGTCCCTCGTTCCCCCGTTGCACGTATGGTCTGGTTGTACATGGCTTCGGCTTGAACGGGCGGAAATCGAAAAGTTCCCGGAGTCACGGCACGGAGCACCGAGTAGATCGTCTGCCACCGGTTTGATGGGAGGTCTATGAAAACCAAGACCCGATCATCGCGAAGATCCAAATGGGCAAGGCTCAGCTTGGCGCCCGTCATCCAAGGAAGCTTTTCCGTAGTCTGGAGTCGGGGATTCTCCACCTCCAATCCGGAGGGGAGCAGACTCTGAACGACAACATTTTCCAGTTTGCCTTGAAGGCTTCTCACTTGCGTACGGACTATGATCAAATCACTCTGCTGCACGGTACTCAGTTCCAGAGGGCTGCCGTCGCGAGAATGAAATGCCCGTTTGATCTCCAATCCCTGGTTTTGAGGGGTGAATGAGGTGTCCGTAGGCGTACCGCGAACCGATAGAAAGTAGAAGGCCGATCCGGGCTGGTAGCCTTCATCCATTTCGATACGGATCGGTGTGCCGACGGGCAGGCCAGAAAAGATCTTGGACTCTTTCGCGAAAATACCGATTTGACGCTCCTCTGCGAATACTCGACCCGAATAGGGGCGACTTTCTTCTTGCCGGCGAAAAAACTGTCCCAGCGCCAGGAAGGCAAAACCACTCTCTTGCGTACTCCACCCGCCGCTCGTCTCAGCATCCCGTGAAAGGCGTTCAACCAGACGAGGGATTCTTGAATCCTGTGGTGACGCATCCAGGAACGCCAACAACAAGAGAGCCCGGTTACGTATGGTGGAGTTCAGATTCCTGCCTGTCTGACGATCGATCCTCTGGACATCCTCCAGTCCTTGCACCATTTCATCCAAGACCTCCCGGTTTCCAACGGCCGCATAGGCCGCCCCCAGCAAGGCTCGGGACTCGGGTTTCAGTCTGGAGCCATGACGTTTACGGACAAAATCCATCGTCCCCAGGTCAGCCTCTCCCGACCGGGCCAACACGTAAAGAGCGTAGACCGTTCGCTGGAGTTCGCCTGAACCGTAGGAACCTCGGGCCTTCAGGTCTCCGGCCAGAAACTTGAGCGCCCCATCATAGAGAAAGTTCTCAACAAAATGTCCGGCTCGACGAGCCTCCACCAGAAAGTGGGTGGCGTAGATACTGCCCCATGGGTAAACCGTGTTGGAACCCGGCCACAAAACGAATCCCCCCTGGTGAAGCTGCATGCCGGCGATACGCCGAATACCGGCCCGAATCAGTTCACTGTGGTCGCTTTCCTCAAAGAGTTCCGGGTCTAGCTCTTTGGCCAAGTCGCTGAAATAGATCAGAGGAAAAACGCGAGAGGTCACCTGCTCCAGGCAGCCATAGGGATAGCGGAGTAGCTGGCGAAGTTGGCCCGAAAACTGGATTAGTGGCAGGGGGCTGATCTGCAGCCTGCGTCTGACGGAACTCTGGCGGAACGTTGCAGTATCCTCGGGTGGCAGGATAGTGGTCACCTCCGTGACGCCACCCGTTCGCTCCAGGGTTCGGGCTGGAAGATCGGATCGTACCTGCAAGGTATAGGAGGTTGCTGCCGTCTCCCCGTTCCCGGAGACTTCCAGACTCAGGTGAATATCTCCGGTGTGATCGCCGCTTTTCAGGCTGAAGTAGATGGTTTGTTCCGAGTTATTGGCGATTGTCAGGCTTTGAGTAGACTCTCCCGTCTGCGAAACGGGACCCTCTGCCCGAAGGGATAGTCGAAAATTCCCTTCCCTCCCGGTGTCGTTTCGAACGGTGACTGGAAGTTTCAGATCTTCCTCGAATGAAAGGAAGCGCGGAAAAGTTGGCAGGAGCACCAAAGGATTCCGAACCCGAGTGAAATGCTGAGTCGAGCCAAATCGATTCTTGGAATGAGCAACTGCCATGATCCGAAGCGCGCCTTGAAACTCAGGGACATCGAATTTGGCGACGGCTCTTCCACGAGAATCTGCGCGGATTATGCCTGACCAGAAAGTCACCGGCTTTGCTCGTCGAATCCCTTCCGTCCGAACAAACTGTGACAATCGATCCAGAACCGCGCCACCTCCTGCAGCAGACTCACCTTCACTGGGGCGACTCTCGGGCATGAGCAGCGTAAAGATGTCGTAGCTTTGAACCCCCAAGGCCAGCTTGCTGTAGAAAAAGCTGAATGGATCAGCAGTTTTCTGATTGATGAGCTGCAAGATTCCTTCATCGACGGCAGCCACAGTGACCGTTGCACCGGGTCGGGTGCGGATTTCCACCTCGAGTGGGGAGTGGGATCTCATCTCATCGGTGGCAACCACTTTGACCGGGAGGTGGTTCCGCTCAAGGTCGACGAAAAGGGGCACGGCTCCAAACGCTCGCCCCGGCTGTCCCGCGGGCAACTCCTGTGCCGAGCGGATCAATGTCGCGGTAATGTAGACGTTCGGCCGATAGTCGGGACGAATCGGGACGCTGATCTTGGCAGTGTTGCCTGGAAGGTTGAAAACTCGTGAGTAATAGACTTGATCCCGTTCCACTGTGAGCCACAGCTTTCCAGGAAAAGGAGCTCTGACCTGCACCTGTGCGCTGGCGCCCAAGGGGTACTCTTTCTTGTCAAGATCCAGTTCGAGCCGGGTCGGATTCTTGATGGCCCAAGGCGAATAGCCCCATCCGCTGGCGTAAAAATCCACTTCAGAGGAAGCTCCCGTTTCGGAATCGGTCACGACAACGCGGTAGCTTCCGAATTCCGGCGGGATCAGGGTGAAACGTCCTCGGGAGTTGCCTGCAGCCAGATTCCGACTCTCGACCAGCACCGGTTCAACCCTGGATTCATAGCGGTAGCTTCCGGAAGAGGTTTGACGCAAGACCGTGTGCCATCGGTCCCTAAAGAACTCCACCCGAAGGTTTCCGGCTGCCGCCAGACTCCCCTGCGGATTGACGGCCACATACTCCAAGCGAACCTGTCGGCCCGGCTCGGCGTGGGATTCCTCCATCTTCCGCAAACCCACATAATAAGGATAGGGATGAATGCCGACCCGCTTGAGCGCTGTCACCCCTCGCCCGCCCTGTTCCTGGACTCGCGCCGTAATCACGGCTTCCAAGGAGGAGGGCACCCTGGGACCTGCAGGAAGACTGACAGTAAAAGCCCGTTTGCCGGAGTCATCCAAACGGTCTTTTTCGGTAAACACCTCACGAGCCTCCAACTTCCGGCTGGGGTTGTGAAAGACAAACTCCGGATGTGTCCGGGAAGCAAAGACGGTCGGACGTAACCATACACGGCTTTCGACCGCCAAGTCGCGGGCCGGCGCACCGAACAAATAAGACCCGGCAACTTCGCAAGACACTTCTTCGCCAACACTGTACTCCTCCTTCGCCGAGGAGACTTCGACCTTGATTCGATCAGGAACAAACTCCTCGACCTGGAACCGATAGCTCCCGACCACATCTGCAGCGACCACCAACTCGAGCTTGTGATGACCGGTGCGGGCGTAGGCGGGAATGTCAAGACTGAACTCGGCCAATCCGTCCCCGTCCGTCTCCAGTTTGGAAAGACTCCGCTCTCGTCCTTGCGGATCCCGATGGCGGATCAAGACCGGCATAGATAGCGGGACCCGCAGCCGTTTGTCGCGAACAATCGCGAGTCCTTTCAGGGTCTCGCCGGGGCGGTAAATGTCACGCTCTCCATACAAAAAGGCTTGATATCCCGCTTTCGAAACGGTCACGCCAGACACGTCCAATCCGGCGGTGCTGACGGTGTGACGATCAAGGAGCAAGAAGCTGTAGTCGCTTCCCCTATGCACGGTGAACATGAAGGGTCGGTGTTTCTCCAGCGTTTCCTCCAGGTTCCCTGTCCTCCAGATGCCGTCGGTCCCGGTGTTTCCCGAGGCGATGACCTGCTGCTGGTCACTGACGAGGTTGACCCGAGCCCGGGAAATGGGACTGAGTTTGGAGAATGAAGACACCCACACCAGAAATTCGTTACCGCTTTTCTTGGCCACGATTCCGAGGTCCGTGATCAAAAGCCATCGGTAGGAAGCGTAATAAGTGTTGGGCCGAACCAAGCCGATTCGATAGAGACCCGGATCTTCCTTCTTGACGTACTGATCGAGTTGTATCGGCGTGGAGATCAACTCGTTACGGCCGCCACCCAGGCGCAACGTCTCACGGGCAATCCGATCGCCGAGATGACGATCCATACTTCGTCGATAACGTCCTCCATGGCGATACAGGTAGCTCTCAAAACTGAACAGGGCGAACAAGTTGTTGCGGTAGACGCGATCGATAGTCATAGCCACACGGTCCACGTTCGTGCTTTCGATCGCGACCGTTCGGTAACCGCTGGCGGAAAGAAACTCCCCCTGATGCTTGAAATCGACGTAGGGATCCAAGTCGGCAAACCGAAGCGTCTCTTTGCGGGAGTCCACCAGCACCGACTCATCGATCGCTGGCAAACCTTGACCCATAGTCACTTCGTAAGCCATGCCTGGCTGGAACTTTCCGCTCAGGGTCAGTTCATTGCGGGCCGCGGAAATGCGGTAGTCGACGTGCGGCTTCACTTGGAGGTATTGACGTGCGATGTCGGGATCGACCGGTGAGGAAAAGCGAAGACGAATGACAGAATCCTCGCGACCCGGAACAGCGGAAAAACCACGCACGGTGAGGTTCTCGTTCGAGCCAATAGGGACGGTCTTGATGAAATCCGAGGTCAGCCGAACGTTCCCTCGACTTGGACTCAACTCGGAGGATATGAACAACGTGACTTCGCGCTCCTTCTTCTGCTTGGCAAGAGGACTACTTCGAAACTCAATGACCCGGTTCGGATAGGTCGTGTCGTAAGTGAGAGCGATGGGATCCCGTTCCCCTTTTAGTGGATCTGACAGACGCAAGTGCTTGGCCAACTCTTGTGGGGAGACCGCATAATTGAAGTTGACTCGTCCACGCAAGATGATGTGCTTGGAAGGATCCGTCAAGGGCTCTTCATAGGTCGACAGTCTCTGGACGCTGAACTGATCTGTGACGATTGTGAAACGAGTGTCCCCTTTAAATACCTGGTTCGGGCTGATGATTCGAGTGGCTGAGAGCTCGATTTGGTATCGGGTCGCCATGGCAAAGCGACCGCTGGGCACGAAACGAAGGACATTCACCGCCTGCCATTGCCAGACTCCACGAAGTTCTGGCTCAATCAGAGCTGGATCACGGGCCAGGATTTCTCCGACCCGCCCCTCTCCCAGTGAGCGGTCGAAAATAATGTCCAGCGCACGGAGTTGTCGCCGGTCCAAGACAACATCCAGAACCGATACCGGTTCTCCCTGAAGTTGGCTTTCATCCCAGGGGATCCATCTGGAAACATGCTCAGCAATCCATACACCGCTCAGGACCAACAACAGAAATGCCAGCACGACGATGGTGAGATTCTTCCGATCCCTCATCCATGAAAACCGGAACTGCGAAATCGGCAGTTCCCGGAGACGGCTGACAATGATGCTCTTCCGAGCCTTCAACCATGAAAACAGCGAGTGCAACTTCGACATTTTGGATCCTCCCGGGCTGACTTGCCCCCCACCAACAGCGTCACCACGTCAGATCCTCGAATTCACCCTGGCGCCGTTTCGGGTTTCAGGTCAGATCTCCTCTCGTCCAGGCCAAGTTTCCAAAGAGTATTCTTGACAAGAAGCATAACTTAATCGCCGGTCGGATGGCTGGAGTATTCCCATTTTTGCCTGGCGCCGGTTTGTCCACCACTGGGTCGCCCTCTCCCGTCGCAGCTTAACCGGGCTGACTACGACCGGGCGGAGCTCAGAGCACCGATCCCGGAGACAGTCGAGGACAAGGGGTGCAGCCGGCTCAAGACCAGGAGTTGGCGGACCTGAATCCCGGCGACTGCGACGCGATGATCCGGGTGCACACCGCTTGACTAAGCGTACGCCAAGAGGTACGCCAGCTATTTCGAAGGTGGCCCCGTGACCACGCTGAACGCGACAGAAGCTCATTCCAAACTGTACAAACTGATTGACGAGGCGGCCCAATCCCATGGTCGGGTTGTGATTACGGGAAGACGCGGCAACGCAGTCCTCATTGCCGAAGAAGACTGGAACGCAATCAATGAAACGCTATACCTGCTTTCGATTCCAAGAATGCGCAAGTCTATACGCGAAGGAATGGAATCCAGTCTCGAAAATTGCGAAAAGGAACTGGACTGGTGACGCGGGAGCGGTATTTCACCCGATAGGTAAGGAAAGACGCGAGAAAACTGGTTGTTTCCGGATTGAAGAAAACAGCTCACGAATGACTCGATATCATTCGAGATAATCCATGTCAGAACCTACTACCTCATGAAGAACTGGTGGGCGATTTGGCCTGCGCATACTCCCGGCGAATCAACATACGACACCGCCTGGTTTACCAGGTTCTTGAAGGAGGAAAGACCGGTAAAGATCCTACGCCTGTGGACCCGTTACGAGTAGTTTCACTCGAGGTCCCGGGCGACATCGGTCAGGTCAGGTTGAAGCTCGGGAGTCATGACTTCGGAAGCCAACGTTGGAAATGCCTCAGCCAGTTGGCGTGGAAGATGTTGTCCAGGTCGCGCTCAGAATATCCCCTCTCTGCGAGGATGGGTTCCAGCTTCTGCAGATCCGCTATGGTGTGGAAGTCGGAAGGCATGTGGTTGAGTCCCCCGACGTCGCTTCCGATCGCAGCGTGGAAGCTGTTTCCCGCCAGTTGGCAGACATGATCGATGTGATCAGCGACCGCCGTGAGCTTCAGGTTCTCCGGAGAAGATTTCCCGTGGACCCATCCGGGAACCAACATCCATGCATCCAGAACCAGGCCGATCACCGCGTTGCGACCGATCAACAACCGAATCTGCTCATCGGATAGCTGTCGATCTCCGGGCACCAGGTTTCGACAGTTGTTGTGACTGGCAATCATCGGACCGGCAAAGTGATCAAGGGCTCCGTAGAAGCTGTCCTCCGAGAGATGAGACACGTCCAGGGTCATGCCCACTTGAGCCAATTCCTGCAGCAACTCGATGCCTCGCGCAGTGAGCGGTCCCTCGACTCCCGTGCCCGCCGCATACCGGCCGTGACCGAAGTGGGTGAGCGAAACGCTGCGAAGGCCCTGCTCCCACCAGGACATGACCTGCTCGGGTCCCAGGATGGGGTCAGCACACTCCATGGACACGATGATCCCCACCGGTAACCCGAAACCCTCCTCCGCACCCCATAGCTGGCACAGCCTGTCCAGATCCTTTGCGCTGCGTACAATGCGCACTTCACCCAATTCCTCAAGCGCCCGGTAGTAGGCCAACTGCCCTTGGGCACTAGCATAAGCCATGGCCTGCGTGGCGTAATCCAAATCGAGGCGACTGATGGGCCTCACTTTGCGGTTGACCCGAGCCGCCAGCGTTGACTGGCACACGACTACCCGACCTTGCCTCATATCCGGCAGGCTGATGGCGCCCAAGCCCCGGTCCAACGCATCCGTCATACCCCGTTCGCGTTCGTTGATGACGGTTGCCTGCTCGGTCAAATCCCGATTGTAGGCCAAAGCGAACAAGGCCAAGTCCACGTGCCCGTCAAAAATCAATCTCATCACGGAATTCCTCCCCTGCCAAAAGACGGTTACCCGCAACGGTCCTTTTTCCAGCGACGGAGGCTACCGGTCGGATGCCCTCGGAAAAAAAGGGGGGAGCGGATCAGTAAATGGATAGTAGGCGTCTGCTATTCGATCCGCGGCTCTGCGGAACCGTACCGACAAGACAAGGGCAAAGTACTGGTATTCGCCATCCACCTCAAGCGGAGAGCCCATCACCCATGGAAAAGTTATAGGGCCTCAAACAAAGGAAGGGGCGGCGCCAATTCTTTCGGCCGGCTGGCGCAAACGCTACTCGGCTTTCCTGGATTCCCGCCGGAGTTCCTGGGGGAAGCTATCGCCGAGGGGCCTGTCCTGTCACCTCACCATCGGCCGCGTTCTCCATGTACTCCTGCACTTCAGTTTGGGTTTCCTCCTCGGTGACGGCTTTAGCGCTGAGTGAAATCCTGCGATTGCCAAGGTCCATGCCCAACATCTTGACAACGATTGCCTCTCCCGGCTTGTAGTTTGACACAGAGGCCCTCCCGGGTATGTCCGGAAGTTCAGAAATGTGTACCAGTCCTTCTACCCCCTCAGCCAACTCGACAAACAATCCAAAATCGGCCGTACGGGTCACTATGCCTTTAAGAATCGCATCGACTTCGGTGCTTCGGGCGAAGGCCTCCCAGGGATGCTCGGTAACCTGCTTCAGGCTCATCGACATCTTTCGATTGCCGGGGTCGAGCCTCGTCACCACGATTTCGATGACATCGTTAACCTTCAATACCTGGTCTGCGTGGGACAATCGCCGAGTCCATGAAATTTCCGAGATGGGCAACAATCCCTGGATGCCAGACTCGAGTTCCACGAAAGCTCCAAAATGCTCCAGCTTTTTGACGGTTCCGGTGATCACGGCGCCCTCTGGGTAAAGCTCAGCGGCATTGAGCCACGGGTCGTCCTCGGCTTTGCGATACCCCAAAGAGATCCGGCACCGCTCGCGATCGTATTTAAGAACTGCCACCTCAATTTTGTCACCGACCTTAAAAAGCTGTGAGGGATGTTTAATTCGTCTCCACGACATCTCGGAAATATGAAGCAGACCCTCGACGCCACCGATGTCCACAAAGACTCCGTACTCGAGAATCCTCCGGATCACCCCTGGCAAGCGCTGTCCGACGGCCAAAGTGGCCAATGTTTCCTTGCGTCTCTTTGCCCGGGCCTCATTGAGTAGCGCTCGTCGCGACAGAATCAACTTCCCATTGGGCAGGTCATGCTGCATGACCTTGAGTGTCAGGGTCTGACCCAAATAGGGCCTGAGATCCTCCACGTAGGATTCATCGATTTGGGAGGCCGGGATAAAGCCCCGCATCCCAACGTCCGCCAGCAGACCGCCCTTGACGACCTCGACGACCTTTCCCTCGAGGTTCTTGCCACTGTCGATCGATTCCTGCAGCGCCGCGAGTTGCTTGGCGCGGAGAGCCTTGCGGAAGGAGACCCTGAGCTGGTTGTCGGAATCGGCCGAACCCTCTAACATGACGGATATGGAATCGCCCATTCCAAACATCAGCTTTCCATCGGGACCCTTAATTTCATCTTTTTGCAGGGTGCCTTCTGACCGACCACCGGCATCCACCAAGATTTCATTGTCGTAGATGCCCACGATCTTACCTTCTACGACCTGCCCCGGTTTCAGTTGTTGACGAGATTTTTCATACTTCGCGAACAGAGTGGCAAAATCTTCCTCACTGCCGTTATGGGTTTCGTTATTTTCGTCCAATTGATCTTTGTTCTCCATGGAAACTCCGCCGAATTGAAACTTCAGAGGCAAATTATAGCAGATGCACAGTGCTTTACCAGTGCAATCGAAAAGAGCCTCCGCCGTCTGGAGTTGCAGCGTTGAAGGCAATTTCAGACACATAAGAGCTACGAGGACGGATCGCTTGTGGCAGTGAGAGGCCCAGACTCAAGGTAGGATCCAAGTGCGGAGCCTGGACAGATTGGGGGGAGCAAGGCTCGACAGACTTTCCAACCATCGCTCCCCCGGCAGGGATGAACGACTACCCTGTTACGTACTTCTTGTAACGGCTCTCAATCCTTTCCCAGTGGAGTTTCGAAAGGAAGTTGTCTATATACTTGACTCGTCCCGGCCCATCCTTGTGATAGTAGGCGTGCTCGAACACGTCACAGGAAATCAGAGGGATTCCTCCCCAGATCGCTCCGTACTGATGCTCGTCGACCAGGACGTTGATCAGACGCTGCGAATAGAGGGCATCATAGACCAGCAATCCCCAGCCGCTGAGCTTCGCCGCGAAGGCAGACGCCTTAAAATCTGCCTTCCAGTTGTCGATCGAACCGAACTCGGCGGTCAGTGCTTTGGAAAGCTCGGGAGCCTGAGAGGCATCGCCGTCTCCACCCATGACTTCCCAGTACACATCATGGAGTAGAGCTCCGGCGTGGTTCCAAGTGAAGCGGCGCTTCAGCTCTCCTACCTGGCTATAGTTCCCGTTCGCCTTGGCTCGGTCTGCGGATTCCAACTCCTTTTCAATGTTATTCAAAAAGGTAACATACCCTTTATGGTGGGTATTGTAATGCCAGTTTGTGGTTTCGGGTGAGACCACATCCTTCAACAACTCTTTGGCCTCATCATCAGAATAAGGCCTGGGATTAAACGTCCATTCGTAAGCCATACGGTTTCCTCCTTGCATAAAAAATCAGGGTTATACGGAGAATGCAGCCCTGACTGGATCTTTCAAAGCCCAGAGAATTGGCGCCAGCGATTCTCCACGAAAGTGTCGGGTAATCATAATGCGACCAGAATCGTCAGTCAACTATAGCCAGCTCGGGTCCAAACCTTCAGTAAGCCCAGCGAAGCAGAGCTGTGCCGACGGTGAAACCCGCGCCGACCGAGGCCAGGAGCACCACATCTCCCTTGACCAGCTTGTTGTCCGAAAGAGCATCTCTAATGGCCAAGGGAATGGTGGCCGCAGTGGTGTTACCATACTTCTGCAGGTTCAAGATCACCTGATCCTCATGCAAACCGAGGCGTTCAGCTGTACCTCGAATAATACGGGCATTGGCTTGATGAGGAATGAGCAGTCGGAGATCCCGGGGTGACAGGTGGTTCTTCTCCAGGACGGTCCGGCTGGCCTCCTCCATTTTTCGGGTGGCAAACTTGAAAACAGGTTGACCCTCCTGTTTCACGTAGTGCAAGCGCTGTTTGACGGTCTCACAACTGGGCGGCATCAAACTACCGCCAGCCGGCATGCAGAGGCTGCTTCCCCCCGAACCATCGATCTCGTGATGGGCGTCAATAAAGGAATTCTCGGGCTGGGCCGCCGGCTCCAGTAGGATTGCTCCGGCTCCATCACCGAAGAGAACGCAAGTATTGCGATCCTGATAGTCAATGATCCGGGACATGGCATCGGCCCCCACCACGACCACGCGGCGATGCATGTTGGAGGCGACAAAGGCTACACCTGCTGACAGCGCATAGACAAAACCACAACAGGCGGCTGACAGATCAAATCCCCAGGTCCGGGAAATTCCAAGCTTGTCTTGCACCAGGCAAGCGGTCGCCGGGAAGTGCATGTCCGGGGTCACGGTGGCGATAATCAGCACTTCGATCTCTTGGGGATCCATCCCGGTCGAGTCGCAGAGGGACTTGACCGCCTCTACGGCCATGTCAGAAGTAGCTTTTCCCTGATCGAGAATATGGCGCTGGGCGATGCCGGTTCTCTGCAAGATCCATTCATCTGAGGTATGCACCATCTTCTCGAGGTCTTGATTGGTGAGACGCCCCTCGGGCACATGACAACCAACACCACTGATCTGAACAGGGCAAGCAGATCTCATTGAGCGGATCTCCTAAAGGTTTGGGGAATGGTTGACCCGGAAACGAGCCCACCCCCCATGCGGAGAGGACGGGCATGGGCGCCTATCTTAGGCTAACCTACTGCAAATGTAAATGATCTGGAGATCCTGTGGATGACTCACTCTAATTGGCCTACCAAGTAAACAGGACCGCACCCGCTGGTAATTCAAGACGAAAAACCGCCTCGGACAGTCTTTCACTCTTTGCCTGAAGTCTGACATCGAGTGTCCCTGACAAGGCATCGGCCCAGTTTGAATCATTGAATTCCAAGATCGATCTGATATTGCATTGACAGGAGACAAACGGGTGTGTTAACTCTGCTGAATCCGTTGAGGCTCGAGATTTGGAGGCAGCCAAGACCAAGAATGGAAAGACTCTTCTCCGTCGCAGAGGCTAACGCGCTGCTCCCCCGGCTCAGGCAATTGTTGAGTCGAGTTCAGTCCGAGAAACAACGGTTAGTCGCCATGAAACCAACCGTGGAAGGCGCTCAGGAGGGTCATATGCGTGACTGGGGAACACCTCAGGGTCCCGCCTACATCAGTATCCTGGAAAACTTTCAGGAGAGCCTCCGCAACATCGAGGAGTTAGGAGTCCTGGTCAAGGATTTCGATGCAGGGCCTCTGTGACTTTCCCCACAAACGCGATGGCCGCGTGGTTTATCTCTGCTGGAAACTCGACGAAGAAGAAATTGCCTGGTGGCATGACCTCAACGCCGGTTTCGCCGGCCGACAGCCTCTTTGACCCCCATCCACCAAGATCAAAGCGATTCCATCGGCCCGAAGCCGACGAGTTCCTGTTCCAACTCCAGCTTTATCTGAAACTGCCTCAGAACCTCGGTCCGGGCCAACCGAATCAGACCCAGGACATCGGCGGCCCTGGCGCCCCCTAGATTAATCACGATTCCGGCATGCTTGGGTGAGATCTGCGCCCGACCGAGAATTTTTCCTTTGAGACCTGCGTCCTCGATGAGCCTCCCGGCGTAGTGCCCGGGAGGTCTTTTAAACACACTGCCGGCAGTGGGGTACTGCCACGGCTGGCGCTGTCTTCGCCGAGCCAGGATTTCCTCACGGGTGATGAAAAGGGGTTCCTTGGAACCCGGGGGGAAACGAAAGGTCGCCCCGGTAATGTAAGTCTCCCGGATGCGAAGTGCCCGGCGGTAAGAGAAGTTCACTTCATCCTTCTGCAGAACCTTGAAGCGCCCCTGGCAATTCAGGCACTCAACGTTGACCAGGTGGTCGGAGATCTCCGCCCCGAAGGCGCCTGCGTTCATTCTCAGAGCACCCCCCAAGGATCCCGGAATACCCGAAAGACACTCCAAACCCGCCAATCCCCGCCTTAAGCAAGCTTTAACGAAGTCATCCAACACCAAACCGGCGCCGGCGGTCACTATCCCATCCCGGAAGGACAGACCATTGAACCGGCTGAGATGAACGACTACGCCCGAAAAACCCTGATCGCTGACCAACAGGTTGGCCCCACCTCCCAGTACAAAGCTGGGCAGCTTTTTTGCGACCAGGTAGGCATTCAGGTTGCGCAAGTCCTCCAGGTCCTCGGGGCAGACCAACAACCGCGCTTCCCCGCCGATCCTGTAGGTGGTGCGTTCTTGCAGTGAGACCTTGGCTAAAACCTCTCCCCTCAGGAGTTGCCTCAGTTCCTCGTGGACACTTGCGCTCACTCGACTCTCTCCGATCCTGACCGCAAAAGAATCCCACCATCACAATGCTGCCATCAAAAATCCCACAATCAAAAATCAGCAATCCGCATTTGTCTTGGTAGCGCTGCAGGTGGCCCGCATCGTCTCTCTTCTGTTCACCGATCCCGCGAGCAAAGCTTCAGAACCCACCCCCTCTTCTTAGCCTCTCAAACCGTTCAATTTCGCTCCGGGCGCGCTCCGGCTGGCCGTTTTCGCGGTAAAGCTGGCCTACCAGATAATAAGCATCGATAAACTCCGCATCCAGTTCAATGCACTTCCGGACCGATGCGATTGCTTTTTCCGTTTCACCCAGACCGCGGTAGACTTTAGCCAAAGCATATTGCAGGTCGGGTGTGTCAGGTCTTTCCTTTTCGGCCTGCACGAGGTGACCCAAGGCCATCTTCAGCCGGCCGCTTTTTTCCAGAAGCTCACCCAGTTCCAGTCGGGCATACCAGTGATCAGGGTACTGCCTCACTTCAGTCTCCAGCGCCTCGATGGCTTGCTGCACGGACCCAACGTCGAAGAGCATCACAGAAAGGTGGTAATGGATCCAGGAGTAACTGGGATCCTTTTGAGCGATGGCTCTGAACTGCTGGAGGGCCAAATCATGCCGGCTCTGCTCGTAGTAGGTTCTTCCGAGATGGAGTCGCGCCTCCAAGTGGTTGGGGTCGAGTTCTACGGCCCGCTTCAGAGTTTTCAGAGTCTCTTCCTCAGTTCCCACCACGGGCACGGGAAACATTCGCCAAAGCAAGAGCAGTTGCTCATCAGAGGATCCAGGGGCCAGCCGTTCCTTCTTCTCTTGCACCAGCATGGCTCCCAGGCTGTATTGGAATTCGGCGTTGTTTGGATCCAAAGTAACTGCTTCGCGCAATTGAACTCTTGAATCATTGAACTGCTTAAGCTCCATCAGAACCAATCCGTAGAGGTGGCGGTAACTTGCCTGGTTGGGGCGTTCCTCCACGGCTTTCTGCGCTGCCAGCATGGCCAGCAGATATTCCTCATTGTCAAACTTCTTTCTTGCCTCCAGGTAGGAAGGAGAGTCGGAAGCATGGAGCGCGCCGGCTAGCCAAAACAAGCTGCCAAAGGTCAGTCCAGCCCAAAAGAAGCGAGCCACGTCATTGCATCCGGTAAGCCGTTTGGAGAGCGGCGTGGATGTGAAACACAGCGTCAACAGACCCATGACGCCCGGTGGCCCCGACTTCCCTTGAGAGCGGAGCCCGGGGGTCTCTTCTGCGCTTTCCCATGGCGCCGAGCGGCGTATTCTGCCAATCATGCCATCCAGATCCTCTCAGCGGTGCTGCACCTAATAGGGTTCGAGAGCACCATCCTCTTTCAGTCGATATCTTCGATTTACCGCCACATCTTCAAATCTCTGGAGTTTTCCATCGGTCCAACGAACGTTGAGGATATTGATCTTTTTGGCTGCCCCCAGACCAAAATGGAGCCTCAAATCGTGGGTAGACTGATAGCTCGAACCGCCCCTGACCTCCCGCACCAACCGGTTTCCCTCTATTTGGACCGTAGCCCGAACTCCAATCGCCCTGCGGTTGGTCCGTACTCCTTCCAAACGCAGATTCAGCCAGTGGCCGGTCTCACTACCGACCTCGTTGCGCAGCAGCCAGGGTTTGCCATCCAGGTTGTTGACAGCTACGTCCATATCTCCATCATTGTCAAAGTCGGCATAGGCCACCCCCCGGCTGGACCGGGGTTTCACCCGATCGAGGCCAGCCGAAACCTCACGAAACCGCCCCTCACCCAGGTTCTGAAACATCTGGGCGTGCTGATAGTAGGTGGTGTTCAGACTGAACTGATCGATCTGGGGGAAAAGGTGGCCATTGGCCACGAAGAGATCTTCCCAGCCATCATTGTCAAAGTCTACAAACCCCACTCCCCAGCCCAGAAACTTCCAACTGGGGAAGGCAATTTTGGCCGAGTAGGTCACATCTCGGAAACTTCCGTCACCCAGGTTTCGATAGAGCGTGTTGTATTCATCGGAAAAATTACTTAGAAAAAGATCCAGAAAGCCATCGTGATCATAGTCGCCGAATTCTACCCCCATGCTCCCCTGGGCAACGCCGTCATCGCTATAAGCCGCCCCCGAATGGGCGCCGACCTCCTCGAAAGCTCCGTCTCCTTGATTGCGAAAGAGGAAATTGGGCGTCTGATCGTTGGCCACGTAAATATCCGAATCCCCATCATTATCATAGTCGCCCCAGACGACTCCCAACCCATAGCAGGGTGTGACCTTGGCAATCCCAGCTTTCTCACTCACATCAGTGAACGTCCCATCTCCGTTATTGTGATAGAGGACATCCGAATCCGTCGCCAGCCCCAGGGGACCGCAATGCACGACCATGGTGCGATAGAGGCACTCCATGGGAGGAGGCTTGCGGTGATCGAACCGAACGGTGCTGGTTACGTAGAGGTCCAGCCAACCGTCATGGTCATAGTCTGCAAATGCCGCGCTCATATTCCAGCGCCTGTCGCCCACACCGGACCGCACGGTGACATCGGTGAAAGTACCGTCCCCGTTATTGCGGTAAAGCGTGTTGGAGCCATAGTTGCAAAGATATAAATCATCCCAGCCGTCGTTGTTATAGTCGCCGACCGCAACACCCATACCCCAGCTCCGGTCGCCCACTCCCGCCTTCGCGGTCACGTCGGTAAAGGTGCCGTCGCCATTGTTACGATAGAGGGCATTAGATACACTGCTTTTGCCTTGCAGCAACTCCGGCCAGCGCCCGCCGTTGACCAAGTAGAGGTCAGGCCAATCGTCTCGGTTGTAGTCCAGCCATGCGATGCCGCTACCCATGGCCTCCAGAATGTAGCGCTTCTCTTTGCTGCCGCTAACGTGCCGGAAACGCAGACCGGCCCTCTCCGGCGACATTCACGAAAGTAACTCCCATCGAAGGCAAAGGCTGTGCCGTGCCAACCATCCGATGGTTTGTTTCTGGCCACGCCGACCCGAAAACGAACAAGAACCCCACTAAAAAGCCCACCACCGTCTTGTTGATCTGCATCAGGTTCGTTTGTTTGGTTGTGCCGGCGCCGAGACGCCCGCAATCATAATCAAGTCGACAAAAAGCAGTAGCCGGGCATGAGCACCAGCCAAGAGGTCACCCCTTCTTGCTGGGCGCTTCGCCAAAGAGGACACGTCAGATATCGTTCGTTAGAAGTGACTCGGAAAGGGCTTCAAGAATACTTAGGTTGTGTTGATATTTGTGATTCAAGACACTTTGAGACCTCTGCATAACGCTACGTTTCGGGTCGATGGGTCATCAGAAGGATTTCAGACAGGTCTTCTGTCCCTTTTTCCCTGCTGTTTCGGTCATTTTTATCCTGTTCGAGGCCGATTTTCGCCCTTCAGGCACAGTTACCCCGAGCCATCTGGCTCGGCTACCCCACAACAGCGTTTGCAGGTGTGAAGGGACGTTCCCCAGCTGCCTTGGGTGGCAATTATGCAGAGGTCTCACTTTATGACAAAATGGCCCCCCAACAGGTCATTCTGAGGAGCCCTTCGCCTTGGCTCAGGAACGAAGAATCTAAAGCCTACGCCTCAAACAACCTACCATTTTAGATGCTTCACTCCGCTTCGCTGCGTTCAGAATGACATAAGATGAAATGTCAACACTGCCTAATCTCCTACCCTTTTTTACTGACCTCAACCCAGCTTCTTGGGGATTTCCGGCCTTCTTTCCTGGGTTTTTGCGGAAGCCATTGTTAATCGCATGTGGAGCTATTTTTTAGCCGAGGGATTGTTGATCCCGTGGATGACTTCGGAGCGTAGCCGAACCCTGTTTAGCCGAACCAACGTACCTTCGCCGTCGAGCCGCTAACCAATGACGTGGACAAGGCGCGCTGGTGGTATTGATGTACAATGACGGCGAGTACAGTTGCTGAGACGCCTTAGAGCCAAGCCATTCTCGTCCCTCAAGAGAGGAAAAGCAATGCCAGAAACAATCGAAGCCAAAGAACTGGAACTGAATGGCATTTTCAGCGATGCGTATCTTTTCAAGATACCTGAGTATCCGCGTCCATATGCTTGGGCAACTGAACAGGTTATGAATTATTGGATGACCTAATCCATGCGATGGGCAAGGCCAAGAATATAAAGGAGATGCCACACTACTTCCTTGGAAGCATCGTCATTATCAGAGACTCTACCTCACTGTCGTACATAGTTGACGGACAACAGCGCATTACAACTCTCACTATATTCTGTTCTCTATATTCTGTATTCTGTTTTGTGCGTTGCGTGAACTTTCCAACGAGAGAGATCGGATCACGCTTGATAGGTATGTTCGTGAAAATAGCAATCCTTTCGCCGCTATAGAAGGGCGTTTTAGGCTCAGCGTTCGGGAGCGTGATAGAAGCTTCTTTCAAGGCAAAGTGCAGGAGATGGGTAAGTTGCCTGACTTTCTCAACCATCCTCCCGCGAACTTGCCTGACAGCCGGCAGCGGATGTTTGAAAATGCCAAATGGCTATGGAAAAAATCTCTCGAAACTTGACGAAGAACAACGTAACAGACTTACGAGTTTTCTTGTTCAGCGTTGCTATCTTGTTGTCGTTCCAGCATCTGACCAGAGTTCCGCTTACCGCATTTTCGCTGTTATGAATGACAGGGGACTTGATTTGTCCCCTACAGACATTCTGAAAGCAGAGATAGTCGGAGCGATGGACGAGAGCATCCGCTCTCAATATACGGAAATAGGACAAGACATCGAGGAGAAGCTTGGACGCGATAATTTCAGGAACCTCTTTGCCCATATACGCATGATTTACATGAAAAACAAGATGGGCGTGGAACTCTACAAGAAGAGTTCAAAGAGGGGGTATTAAAGAAATAGAAGGGAAGGAGTTCATTGACGATGTTCTCATCCCTTTTTCCAATGCCTATAAATAGTAACCAGTACAGGTTACAAAAGCGTGGACGGCGGCGATAAAGTCAATCAGTACCTGGAACACTTGAGAAGGTTTGACAACTCTGATTGGATTCCACCTGCGATGGCGTTCTTCAATTGCAAGAAAATGACACGGATAAACTCTTCCGGTTTGTTCGTGATCTGAAACGACTGGGCCTATGGAATGTTTATCAGGCGGGCGAATATTGACGACCGCATAAATCGGCATGCAGACGTCCTTCGCGCGATAGAGAAAGGCTGAGGAACTTTTTGGGGATACGGCGCCACTTCAGCTTTCGCCCCAGGAGAAAACGGAGATTCTGCAAAAATTGGAGGGCCCCATTTCGACGAGAGTAGCCAAGCCACTCCTGTTGCGACTCGACAGTCTATTGGCCGATGCTGGAGCGGCTCATGAGCATAAGATAATCACTGTTGAGCATGTGCGCCGGCGGAATCCAAAAGAGGATTTGGAATGGCTCATGGGGTTCCCTGATGAAGAAGAAAGAGCGCAATGGACACATAAATTTGCCAATCCTGTGTTGCTGTCCCGCTATAAGAATGCGAGTGCACAAAACTTCGACTTTGACCAAAAGAAGAAAAAATATTTCCAGGGAAAAAGTTCGCCTTTCGCCCTCACTTCGCGAGTATTGAATGAAGCGGAGTGGGATCCGAAAGTGCTGGAGCGACGACAGCGTGAGCTGATTGATGAATTGAAGAAAGAATGGCGTTTGGGCTGACTGCATCGCGACAGGAGCGGAGTGAAAGGTCTGCTCGGGCCGATGCCACCCCACTTCTCAGACCATGGAAATTTTAACGTGGCTCGCTAGAAAGTGGCCCCATTGTCTCCTGCTGACGGCTCTTCGCCTCACGGCGTGGGGGCAGGAAGACCCGCGTCAAGTCGTGGCTCAAAACTTCGAAAAGGCTCTGGCAGCGCGAGAAGAGGGTGAGCTTGAAATCGCGGAGAGTTACTATCGGCTCAACTTAGGTACTGCTCTCGATCAACTCGGCGACATTCACTTCCGTTTGGGCGAGTTCGAGGTGGCTGAGCGCGCTTACACGGAAGCGCTGCGAGAGGTTCCCTTTTTTGAACCGCTGCTGGTCGACCTTGGCTATACCCGACTTTTTCAAGGCCGCTACCGGGAAGGCGTCCATGCGGTGGAATCTTTGCTCGATCTGGCCCCTTCTTCAGCCAATATCGCCAGTGAGTCTCAGGACTTGGGCAAACTGAAGGAAACCCTCCCTCTGGCTCCTCTCCAAGCTCCGGCCCGCCATTTGTTGGCCAAGCTCTTCTTGATGACTCAACGGGACAAGGAAGCAACGATCGAGTTAGAAAAGGTTCGGACACTCGGTCCCGGCGATTCGGATGTCCTGCTCACCCTGGCAGCGGCCTATTTGAAGCAACAGCAAGAGGCCCCAGCTCGTGCGATTTTCGAAAAGATGCAGAGCTCCCTGGGAGATTCCTACCTGCTCAGGCGACGCATGGGACGAGCCTACCAAGAGGCCGGCTACTGGAAGGAGGCCGTGGAAGAACTCCAACGAGCGCGTCAGCTTGCCCCGAAGTTTGTGCCAATCCATTATGATCTGGGGTTGACCTATCTGTTGCAAGGCGAGATCGAGGAAGGGGTGACTGCCCTCAGAGCAGCCCTGGAGTTAAATCCTCGGCAGGCCACCATCTGCTTTCTCCTTGGTTTTTGCTATGAGATCTTGGGCGCCAGAGCCAAAGCCTTTCTATTCTTGAACAACGCCCTCGTCATTGATCCCGACCAACCATTGGCTCATCTTTTCCTGGGTCAACTCCGCTACCAGTTGAGGGACTTCCAGAAGGCGACCCCACGGCTCAGGAGGGCCGTCTCGTTGCTGGGTCAGACTGACGAATCAAGGTCCGACCCGGACCGTGCCGCTTTGCAACTGACGGCTGCAGCGCACTATCTCTACGGGCAGAGTCTGCTGATGAGTTCTCCCCGATCATCAAACGAAGGGGCGCGTCATCTGGACACTGCCAAAAGTTTGATGGGCAACTCCAAAGAAAAAATCTCTCGGGTTGAGGGAGTTTCTGTTCCAACAGCCACGCAGTTCGACTTGAAGACCCTTCGAAGAGTCATTCAGGAGACTCGTACCCCCTTGGTTCTCCATCGACGCCGTCTCAGCCGGGAAGAGAGTGGGAGAGCCAAGAGACTGAGCAATGCCTACCGTAGTCTGACGTCTCGGGCCTATCGGTCTCTGGCTCTCGTCAACCTGAGGCGAGGAGATTTTCCAGCTGCGGGCCGGCAATTCGAACTGGCCATCGCCTGGGATAATTCCCTGCCCGACCTCGAGCAGCATTTGGCCAGGACCCGTCTGATGGCATCCGAGAAACGGGGCGCTAAAGCCTTCGTCTTCTTTCTGGTCTCTGCCGCTCAATCCCAGGCCGGCTTGCAACGAGCCCGCTCCGCCTATCTCAACGGCGAGTACCTTTTGGCAGAAGAGATGCTTAAACGATCGGTTGCCTCCCAACCTGCGGACGTCCAGGCTCGCAGTCTCCTGGGCACCGTTTTGGCTGGGCAGCATCGGTTTGAGGAAGCTGAGAACGCCCTGACCGAGTGCCTCAAATTGGACCCGCAACACGCAGAGTCTTATTTGAATCTGTCAACCGTTTATCTGAGTCAAGGTCGCTTCGAAGAGGCCCTCGAAATACTTCACAAGGGACGAAAAGCTCTGCCGCTGCCGGGAGAGCATCGGCTTTCACTGCGCCTAGCCAGGCTCTTTGGCAAGCTGAGACGCTCCAAGGAGGTGCTCGAATACCTCGCGCAGGTCCCAACGCAAGGGGCGCCCCGCAGCTACTTCGAGATCTTGGCTGACTTGCACGCCTCTTCCGGCCGTTACGCCAACGCTGCCGAGAGCTACCTTCAATACCTGCGAGGGCATCCGCAATCCGCCACTACGCTATACCAGCTTTCCAGGCTCGCCCGCCGGCAACGCAAAACCACCGAGGCCTTGCAATTTGCCACTCGGGCCAGAAAACTGGCTCCATATTCTCTCCAAATACTCTTTGAAACTGCTTTTGCCAGTCTGGGTCGGGGGCTTTCAGACCCAGCCATTTTGGTGCTGAAGCGTCTACGACTCATGGAGCCTGATAATCCCGAGTACTTATTCTTTCTCGGTCAGGCCCCTCAGCCGGCGTCGTGACAGCGATGAGCTCAAGGAGGCGATTAAATGTTACCAGCGTTTCGTCGAGCTGAAACCACGCTCCTCCCAAGGACACGGCTTCTTGGGCTACTGCGCCTTTTTAACCAAGGATTATGGATTGGCGCAGAAGCACTTGGCCCTGAGTTTGAAACTGGATGCCGATCAGACCGCCCCCTACTTCTATCAGGGAATGATTGCTTACGAGCTGGGAGAAGACGCCAAAGCCCGCAAGTTGTTCCATCGGGTTTTGGAGAAACAGCCCAATCACGGGATGGCTCGACTGGGAATGGGGAGACTCCTTCTGAGAAGCCGCGAGTACAGCAGGGCTTTAGCTGAGCTTGAAACGGCAGCCGCTTTGCTCCCGAATCGTTCTGAAATCTACTATCAGCTCAGCTTGACTTACCGGCAACTGGGAGAGATGGAGAAGTTCCGCCAAGCGCTGCGACGCTATGAGGAATTGAAGCGTCAAGGTAGTTGAAGCGTCGGTCTGGGATTTGCCCATTCGAATCAAGCTGGAGAGGCTTTGCTCAAAAAAGTCATCGCAACCCATCTGATTCTTCTTGTCTGTGTTGCTCTATCCGAAAGTAGCGGCGCCTCGAATCAAACCATTCAATTCACCGACATCACCGAAGCTGCCGGCATCGTCTTTGTTCGTCCATCAGCCCCTGAGAAAAAGTATGTGGTGGAATCCATCAGTGCGGGGGCAGCCCTCTTTGATTTCGACAACGATGGACTGCTGGACATTTACCTCGTCAACGCTTTGACCGTGGAAAATCCTGGGGAATCTTTTCCCAGCGCACTTTATCGCAATCGGGGAGACGGGACTTTCAAGGAAGTCGCCGCCGAGGCTGGCGTCGCCCATCCCGGATGGGGAATGGGAGCCGCCGTGGCTGATGTTAACAACGACGGTTGGCTCGATCTCTATGTGACTTGCTTTGGCCCCAATAGACTCTACCTCAACAGAGGCGACGGCACTTTCCGCGACGAAACCCGTAAGGCCAAAGTCGGCGACCCCGGCTGTGGTCAGGGAGCAGCCTTTGGCGACTACGACAACGATGGAGACGTCGATCTCTACGTTGCCAACTATGTGGAATTCGACCTCAACAAGTTACCTGAGTTTGGCAAGGGCCATTTCTGTCATTACCGGGGGGTTCCCGTGCAATGCGGTCCTCGTGGTTTGCCCGGGGGAGAGGACGTGCTGTATCGCAACCAGGGTGACGGTACATTTGTCGATGTGACCCGGACAGCCAAAGTGCTGGAGAGAGACCGACTCTATGGCATGGGCGTCATCTGGGCAGACCTCGACAAAGACGGGCGGCTGGACCTCTACGTCGCTAACGATACCCAAGCCAATTACCTTTACAGGAACTTGGGTGACGGGACCTTTAGGGAGGTGGGTCTTGAGTCGGGAGTGGCTGTCGCCCAAGACGGCAGTCCGCAGGGATCCATGGGAGTCGCTATCGGCGATTATAACCGCGATGGTTGGTCCGATATTTTTGTCACCAATTATGCTGATCAGTATCATTCCCTCTACCGCCAAGATCGAGCCTTCTTTTTCAGCGACGTCTCTTTTGGCTCTCGAGTTGCGGCCAGTAGTTTTCCCTTCGTCGGCTGGGGGGCAGGCTTCGTCGACTTTGACAACGATGGATGGCCCGACCTGATGGCTGTCAACAGTCACGTCTACCCTCAGATCGAACAGCCACCAGTCAGCGTCCCCTATCGGCAAAGATGTCTGCTGTATCGAAACAATGGAAACGGCACTTTCGCTGAGGTAACGGCCCAGTTCGGCGACCCCTTAATGAAAAAGCAAACCAGCCGCGGAGCGGCCTTTGGTGACATCGACAACGACGGGGATGTGGATGTCCTTATCAACAATCTGGACGGAGGACCGATGCTCATTCGCAATGACGTCGGCGACAGGTCTCACTGGTTGCTTGTCAGAACCGAAGGGACCCAGAGCAACCGGGCCGGCATCGGAGCTCGGGTCAAGGTGGTCACGACCGAAGGTTCCCAGGAGCAGGAGGTGCGTTCCGGGAGCAGCTATTTGTCACAGAACGATCTTCGACTCCACTTTGGTCTGGGGAAAGAGACCCAAATCAAAGAAATGGAAGTCCGCTGGCCCAGCGGAGTCATTGATCACCTGGAAGACGTTCACGCCGATCAGATTCTCACCATTCGAGAGGGCGATCATCCTGCCAGCCAAAAACTCGAATAGCTCTCGGACTCATTGATCGGATTGAGGTTGCTGCAAGGAGGGACGATTTATGGGTAAGAAAGATTTCTTCTTGATCCTTTCGGTCTTTGTCGGTTGTGGCTTCTTGCTCTCGCCCCCCCTCTTCAGCGGGGAGATCAACACCTGTCCGCTGCCTCGATTCCAACAAGTCCCAATTCTGCAGACTTGCTTTCCAGACGTCGCTTCTGAGCCACTTTTCAAAGCCATCCAACGAGTACGGTCCCGTCGATTGATGGCGGTGGGAGGCCGCTCGAGTCAAAAAAGACAAGATCACCTGGCAACTGGAGGAATTAAAGGACAAAGGCGTCGCAGGAACCTGGCACTACCCCAGGTGGTTGTATCACGAACCCCTGAGCTCGGATCCCCCTTATTGATCCGAGGAGCGGTGGCCCCTCATGCGATTCGCCATGGAGGAGCACAGAAGGCTGGGGCTGGTGCACTGGTTTTCCGATTGGACCTCCCATTAATTTCACCAGAATCGAGTGTGGCGGGAGCGAACCAAAAACCCGGAGTTGAGGGGGCGGCGGCTGGCCATCCATCAGCGAGTCTCGCGGGAAGCGGGTTCCATTCGCATCGCTATCCCTGCCGAGGAGCAGGTCCTCGACGCTGCCGCCTACAGGGTGGTTGACAATCGCCTGGACTACGACTCTCGCCGACCGCTCGGCGACAAGATTCGAGACCAACAACTGGTCTGGGCGGCTCCGGGAGCAGGTTGGATCCTTACCGTGATTACCAGTCAACCTTACGATTTGGATTACCTCAGCCGACGAGTGGTCGATCGTTGGAACGAGGTCTTCCTGGGCGAGTATGAAGAACGTTTCTCCGAGTTTTTCGGCAAGGCTCCGGACGCCTACAGGCCGGACGAGCTGTGGCTTCTCCTGGGAAACGCTCTTTATTCCAAATTCCAAGGCTCTGGTCGAAAGGGTCAAGTCGTCCAGGGGATACGATCTCTCCACCTGCCTGATCGGTCTATTTCACGACATCGGACCCAAGACCGATCAGATTCGCTGCGATTACTATGGCGCGATGTCGGAGATGTTGGAGCACAATTTTTACCAGCCCACCTCACAATGGCTGGAGAGCCGAGGCTTGCAATACACCACCATTGCCACCTGGGGACGACTGGATCCTTTGGAACATACCTACCACTATGGGGACTATTTCCGCTAACTCCGGTGGTTTCACGTGACCGGTAACGAGGACCCCTATCGCACGCCGGTCGGGGAGAGGCGTTTGATTGACAGCAAGATCTCCAGCTCCATTGCCCATCTCTATGGGTACCAGAGAGGGGCGATGTGCGCATTCTGGAGGTCGGGTTGGGGGGCACCCAAGAGGAAAATCTTGCCTGGACCAACGAGAACTGCGCCTACGGAATCAATCTCTACAACCGTCACGGTGGACTCTATACCCTGATGAGAGGCTGGTATGAATGGGCGCCCCCGGCCGTCAATTATTTCCAGCCCTATTGGAAATATTGGAAATCCTTCACCGATTACGTCAAACGCCTGAGTTACATCCTGAGCCAAGGCAAACACCGGGCCGACGTTGCACTTCTCTATCCGCTGACGACCATGCACGCCAATTGGGTAGCCGGTAGACTCTCAGGGGCCCGTTGACCCATGATGACCTCTGGCCGGCCTTTGAGCCGGCAGACAATCAATCTGCCCAATCCTTGATGAGATTGGCCAAGACCATCTATCACCACGGGATCGATCTGGATTTCATCAATCACCTCGGGAGTGCAGCCCTTCCGAGGAGGGAACTCAGGATAAGTCTTAATCAGGAGGAGGCGATTCAAGGCCCCCCCCTCCGGGGAATTGGCGGCAAAGGCTACCTCAGTCTGTAGCCGTGAATGTTAGCCCACGGTTAAGGGATGGGAATCACCCCCAACCGCGAAGCAGCGGCAGCCTTTTTCTTGGAGCGGTTGAGCTTGGTCGGCGCTTCGAGGTGGGGTTGAGCGAGAAAACCAACACCCTCGTTCGAAGGCAGGTCTCCTCGCGTTGAAATCGACTCTACACTTCCGGCGTCAGTTGGCCTCAATGCTCCCGGATAACATCTCGATCATACTCTTGGCTGACGGGGCGAAAGGCCCATCTGGATCGATTTTGAGATAGTTTTCAAAGGCGTCAACCGTTCCAGGAGCAGGAATTGTTTTTCCCTCCGGCGTGATCTCGGCCAAGCCCACCAAAGTGAGACCCAACTGATAGTGAGCGTTGGCATTCTTCGGGTCGGCCTCGATGGCTTTGCTAAAGGCTTTTGAGGCGCCGGCAGCATTCCCGCTGTTGGAGAGCATCGCGCCCAAATTATAGAAGGCCTCCGAGGCGAGCGCCGGGCTCAGCTCAGCTGCCTTCGTCACTTGCTCCACCGCAAGCTCCGCTTCTCCCCTCTGGCCATGGATAACCCCCAGGTTCATGTGGTATTTGGCCGCAGCTTCAGGATCGGGCTTTTCAGCCAAAAGCGCCAGTGCCCTATCGTAATTTCCCATAGCCTCTTCATACCTCTTTATTTTCTCGTAAGAGGCGGCCAGGTTGCCGAAAACCACGTGCTGACTGGGGTCGATTTCCGCAGCTTTTTGGAATGCAATCACCGCTTGATCGTACTGTTGAGCCGCGAAAAGCTCACGCCCCTCGGTGAAGGCTTCCTTCATGCTATTGAATTTCTTCTGCTGCGCCTCCACTCGAGCTTTCGCTTTTTCCAGAGCTTCTCTTTCTTCCGGTGTCATCATCCTTTCAGTGGCTCTAGCAATCTTCGCCAAGTCAAAATCCAACCGGTTGTCGCCGGGACTCACCCTGAACTCCGGCCAACGGGCTTTCATCTCGCCGCCGATGGTGAGGACGATCTTGTAGAAACCCAGCGGAAGACCTCCGTGAACATAGCGCCCCTTCTTATTCGTTTTAACTTCGAAGTGCCTGTTCCTCTCCAGTTGATCGATGCTGATGACTGCCCCTTCCACTGGCTTTCCGAGTTCATCAACCACGGTGCCACTCAGCATCCCTTGGCTCCATCCGGAGGTCGGCGCCAAGGTCATAGCGGTCAGAATCCCAGCGATCCCCAGTAAAGCTTGAATTGATCTTCTCATACGATGCCTCCCAAATAACTGCATTGCGGTACCTGCTTTTTTGATGAATCTCGAGTCGGGACCAAGCTGCTCCATCGGCTGCCAGTTCGTCGCCACCAGTGCGAACTCACACTCAGAACCACGATTCCTTCAACTCATCTCATTGCTGAAAATCATGCTCTCCAGACTTGGAGTCTTTTTTCAGCCCTTGCAGAGCTTGCACATTGAAGAGAAGTTTTCGGGGTAATCGCCATCCTGGGAGATGCGGTTACAGCTTCTGAGCCTCACCCACTCAGTGTGGTGTTAGAACACTAGCGAAGGCGTCGACGATAGGACGCTAACCTCTGTTTAATGCCGGCGACCAACTGGGTTTGACCATTCGCCTGAGCCAGTCGGAGTGCCCGTTGTGCGGTGGTTACTGCCTCCTTGGACCGACCTGCAGCCCCGTAGGCGATAGCCAGCGTATCCAGCATTAACGGTTGTTGATAGCCGGTGAGCTCGCAGGGCCCCGTTTCGCCAGGCGGACAGCTTCCTCCGCATCCCCTTGGGCAACTCCCTGTCCGGTAACCAACGTTGTAGCCAAGGCATTGAGAACCCCCGGATGGTCGGGGTTCAGTCGCAGAGCCTCCCTGTATTGGAGGATAGCCTCTCGGCGGCGACCTTGCTGGGCCAAGATCACGCCCAGGTTGCTGCGTGCCTCGACCGAATCGGGACGAATTCGAAGCACCTCCTGGTATTGGATGATCGCCTCGCTCAGGCGGCCCTGCTGGGCGTAGGCTGCCCCCAGGTTATGGTGTGCGTTGGCGTCTTGGAAATTGAGAGCCAGAGCCTGGCGATACTCGTCCACAGCCTGACTGAGGCGGCCGGCCTTAGCTAAATCCAGACCGACATTATAGTAGGCGCTGGCCAACTCACGATTCCACTGGTCCTTCGAGATGGGGCTGACCGGAGTCAGCCAACGGCCTTGAAATGGCAGCGTTTGAGACTGCATGTGCTCTGTTGACTCGGATAGCCATTTCAGGTCCTCCAACAACTGATCCACTTTTACGGGGCCCGTGTAAATTGCAGCCAGCCACCCCTGGGCATCAATCAGGAAGCTGGTGGGAACGGCGAAGGGCTGGCGCCAAGCAAACAACCGATTCCGGATCATCTCGAATCTGTGAAGCAACCGGGGATCGGCTCTCCCCGATGCAAAGGGAAACTTGAGCTTAGCTAATAGTTCCAGCGGTTGCCCTCCCGAATCGTCCAAAGCATCGACGCTCAGCGCAACAATGGAGAGGCCGCTTTGGCGGAGGGAGTGTTGACGGCCGGCAAACTCGCTAAGCTCCTCGATGCAAGGCGGACACCAACTGGCCCAGAGATTCAGAAGCATAGGCGCGCCACGAAACTCCTCCAGGGACCGCTGCCGGCCGTCGAAGTCCAGATAAGTGAGAGATCCCACTGGCGCCCGCACACTCAGCAGCGCCCGAGTCCCGCCCCGGTCTGCAGTTGGCAAGTCCAGCTTCTTGGGTTTCAACGAAAGTCGGCGACTGGGGGGCGCCCAGACTTCAGCTCTGTCAGTTCCCTGGATCAGCTGGTAGCGCCGGTCAGCAACCAGTCCAGTGAAGGTTTGTGCCCTGCCGCCCGGCCATCGCACGGTTAGGCGGTCGATCTCGGTCGATGGGCCCAGTCCGAAGTGAACCCACTTGCTGGATTGAGACAGGTAGCCTTCCCCGGCCCGCAGGCTCTTAATGAGCTTCTGTCGGGGTTGATTCTTGAGAACCAGCTCCAGCCGAGCTCCAATGCCGTCCCGATTACAGCTTCGGCCGGTAAGCCGAACCGCCAGAAAGTGAGCATTGGAGGCAGTATCATTGCGCATGAAACGCACTTGTGGTCCAGTCCGGTTGGTGAGCCAGACGTCCAGGTCGCCGTCATGATCCCAATCGACGACGGCCAAGCCCCGTCCATCGTCCGGAAAGTCCAGACCGGAAACAGCCGAGATATTTCCAAAACGGTCCCCCCCGGTATTCAGAAATACGCAATGGCGCTCACGTCCGCTGAGTGATCCCCCCTCGAGAATCATGCGACCCAGGGTCCCAAACGACTCTTCATAGTCCCGAGCCAATTCTGCTCCAACCGCTTCCGTCGGTGAACGCGACACGACCTGCCGCCAAAAGAAACTTCACAAATCCTCAATTTTTTGATTGGTGATGTAACCGTTAGACACCAACAGATCTTCCCAACCGTCATTGTTGAAGTCGAGGAAGCAGGAAGCCCAGGCCCACCTGCCCATCGTGACACCGGCATCCAAGCTGACGTCGTCAAAACTGCCGTCACCTCTATTTTTGAACAAGGAGTTACCCCGAGCATGCCTCTGGTACTGGGCCCTGGTATCCCCCGAAGTGTTAGCCTTGAAGCGGCCTTGACGAGTGATGCGACTTCCGGCAGAGGAGAACATGTTGCTCACGTAGAGGTCCATCCCTCCGTCACGATCATAATCTCCCCAGGTCACCGCCATCCCTGCGGAAATATCTTCCACGCCCGCTTCAACAGCAACGTCTTCGAAATGCCCGTTTTCATTACGGTAGAGGTTGTTGCGGCCGTAGTCGTTGGCGACGTACAGGTCCAGGTCGCCGTCGTTGTCAAAATCCTCCCAGGAAGCCGCAAAGCTCCAACGAGAGTTATTGTGATTCAGTCCGACCTGGCCGGTCGCGTCACTGAACCGCCATCGGCCCTGGTTTCGCAGCAGTACGTTGCTCCCTCCGTTGGTAGCGTCATGGTAAGGAATGGGAGTCCCGAACTCGGTGAGCGACTGACTGGAAGCGTTGCTAAAATAAACGCAGGCATAGATATCCAGATCTCCATCCAGATCATAGTCGGCTGCAGCCAGGCTGGTCGGCTGACCCTTGAGCCTCATCCTGGCCTGTTGCTCGAAATGACCCTGGCCGTCGTTAGCCATCAAAAGGACCTCCTGCATCAGAGTCAGAACGAGATCCTGGTCTCCGTCGTTGTCGATGTCGATCAAGAGCGCGCTGTGGGTCAGATCCAAGAAGTCGACACCGCTGGCCTCGGAGACGTCACTGGCGGTGCCGTCAAGATTCTGAACAAACAACCGATTAGGCAACCCGCCCGGTTGGCATAGATAGACGTCCTCCAACCCATCGCCGTCGACATCTCCGACGGCCAGACCCTGGTGGCCGAATAAACCAATCCCCAAGGCCGTTTGAATCCGGGGCATCCAGTAATTATTTCCTCGCATGAGCTGGGTAGGAAAACAGGCATTGTGGCCCAGGACCGCACTGGTGCAGTCGGCAAACAAGGATGAACGAGTCCAGACTTCCTCATAGTCATCAACCTGAATGCGCTCCATCCTGGGAGGCTCGCCGTCCAGCGACTGAATCCAACCGATCGTCCAGATGGCGTTGCGTTGCCTCCTGCCTGCTCCCTCGCTTTGAGTGAACTCGAAGTATTGCCGAGTCGTGATCCTGGACCCGACCTGGTCAATCTCGAACAGCTTGAAATCGGCGCGAATTTCCACATGCCCGGAGCCGCTCTCTAACAATCCCCCCAAGGCCGCTGCCAACCCCTCGAGGCCGTGGTGACTATATCCGCCCCCGGCGCTTCGAGGGTCAGCCCGAAAGACCGTGATCGCTTGGTCTCGAAAGATGACGCGCCGATTCTTGGGTACGAGGGAACCGCAGGCGAACCGCTCAGTGATCAAATCCTCGAGCTGGACCGGCTCGACATTTTTGTCGCCGGTCAGGAGTTGAGCGAGGCGCCCCAGTTGCCTTTCGGCCTCTCGGGCGATGGCTTCCGTCTCCCACCCGTCCCGCAGGGGATCGTCGACTGCCGGGGTGATGAAGCCGGGACTAACACGAGGCAGTTCCTCCGTTTCCGGGGATCGAGCGAGTCCAGGTAGGACCTGTACAAAGCCCAGCAGTATCACCACTGACAGGCCCATAGCAGGCATCGAAGCTAGAACAAACTTCGACATGATCGACTTCCCTTAAGGGATCGGTCTTTTCCGACGACAGCCTTATCTCCACTCCATCTATTGCAGCCTATTGCAGCAAAATGCTGGTCTCTCCAGTGACCGTCCGTCCGGTTAAACTCTCAGTGGTCTCGACCAAGAGTCGATATTCCCCCGGAGCTAACTCTTTGGCAGGAAGCTGGAATCCCAAGAATACAGCCGCCTCTCCCTCGGCCGTCGTTTCCAGGCTTCCATCCAGATCCACCGGTGGAAATCGATTGGTCTCACCACGCTCACTGATAAGTTGAACTCTGGCTTTGAGCTTTCTGGTGTTTTCCGCATCCGCCAGGTTGTAAAGCTTGTAGAACACCCCCAAGGGGCGATTCAGCCGGATTCGGTGCTCCACTGGAGCTATCACCCGGAAGTTCTTGTAAATGAGCGGATCCATTTCATTGACTAACGTTCTCTGCAAGTTCTGGATCTTCTCCGGCAACGGCATGAACTGCTGACTCACCACCAGGCTGCTGCTGGCCAATCCGTCGGAGGACATGGCCGGAACGTCCAGGTCTCGCTGGGGCCACGCCCAATATACCCCGTCCATCACTCACCGCCAGCTCGAACCGGTACCTGCCGGGGCGTAGTTTTACGCTGTTCCGATAATCCAAATCGTGGTTGTTTCGTGCCCTGCCGAGTGTTTCGCTGAACATGGCGGCCACACTCTCATCTTCGGCATAAGCCGCCCCGACGAAGTGGAGGCGGGCATGTCTTTGAGATGGTTCTTGTCGAAAGGCGCTGCTTTCCAGCCTGGCAGAAATGGGAATTCGAGCCAGATCCGGAGAATCAAAGAAGTAGCTGAGTCCGAAGTCCAGCGGCGTCTCGCTGGTGAAAGTAGTCCCAGCCGCGGCATGCGCCCAGGAGCTGTCCCCTCGCCAGTCAGATAGATCCCCCACAGGTGGAACTTCCAGGGTGCTTTCCGCGGACCCTAATCGGGTATCCACATTGTCCCTTGCTACTGCCTTGATCTTGTAACGTCCTCGAGGAAGCTGAAGATTCACTTGGGTTCTCAAGCCGTAGTTCAGCAACGCAGCATAACTGGACTCTGTCAGTTTCAGATTCACCTTTTTCCTCGTCCCCTTCACGTATTGGCCATTGTCGTCGAGGACAGCAATCACAAGGTGGATGAGGTTCTCACGATTCCCATTCTCTTTCAGGAACGATAGTCCGCCAATATCGATCTTGGCCAGAAGAGCCAACTGGTAGGTCATCTCGTCCAACCGAAAATAGCTGTAGGAAAGTCCAACCGGGACCCCACTCAGATTCCCCGGCCCATAGAGGATGGCTTCAAGATCATCCTCTATGATTTGCCGGTTCATGGTCTCCAACGACAACCTTTCCTTGGGGGCGAAGTAACCTTTCCGATGTCTGATCGTGACTCCCGGGCGGGAAATTTTCACCTTGATCTTGTGATAGCGTCCATCCAACTTCGATTCCGTCAGGCCATAAGTCAAAACGTAGTAAAAAGACTGGCTCTCGGCAATGCTTCTGAGCCCCGCAGACAGATCATTATTGTTGTGAAAAAAGATGCCGCCGGTACCGTGCGCCAACTCTGCCAGCGGCCCTTCCTGCTGAATCATATCTTCCTCTCGCAACCGCCTCCTCTCGTCCAATAGATAGGTATCCGAAATCCCGATGGACCCTCCATCGCTGGCTCGCAAATTGGTTGTATACAGCCCGCGAATGTCGACCGTACTGAAGACCACGCCGGCACGCAGGGACCGGTCCATCAACTCCCCCAGTTCATGGCGAAAATTCCGTGGGAGGAACCCATCTGAAAACAAAATCAATGATTTCTTGGCTTCAAAATAGCTCAAAAACTGCACGTGGCGACTCAAAGCCCTGAGAAGACGTCGATTTCGTTGCTGAGTCGCTTCATGTTGGCGGAGGGCAGCAGCGCGTACGATGCTTTCCGCCATTGGCAGAATTTCAGGATCGATACTTGGCAGAAAACTACCGTAAGTCGTCTGAACACCACCGATCGTGACATCTTCTCCTTGTCCTGTCTCGGTCGCACTCGTCGCAGCGCCAGCAATGTCTTGAGCTCGCAACTGCGCTTGAAACGAGGCGCAAGTGGTGACCTCCAGCAAAGCAACCCTGAAATCCGGAAGCATGCTGGGTCCGTTGCAAATCCTTTCGGCCTGCAGATCGGTTAATTCTGGGCAGTCCGATCTGACGACCCGCTGTCTATCGACTTTTTTATGGAGCTTGCCGATCTCTTCCAACAGAACCGTTCGATTTTGGGTAAAGGGGAGCTGGAATCGTCCAGAAGCGGTAAGTATCGAAACCTGGTCCTCCTCTCCCAGGCTCTCCGTCACAAACACCTTAATAGCCTCGATTGAACGGTAGATATCTTCAAAAGACGGCGAGGTGAGGTCATCGATAACCAGGCTGAACAAACGGGGCGGCGCCGACGAAGTCGGCTCAGGGACAGGGGACGCCGAGGATTTCACCTGCTGGCTGGTTTGGTGGGTCGGCCGTGACTTTTGGTAGGACTCCACCGCAAACGATTGGATCGTTTGGATCTTGCCGTCTTCATAAACCTCGAAGTCATCAACAGTCAAATCCTCTATCGGATTGCCTTTTTTGTCCGTGACCGTGGCGTGCACCACTACTACGTCTACCGGCACCCTGACAATAAACTTGGAGGTGGCCTTCTCTTCCAGTTTCTTGTCTTGAGAGGCCGGTATTAGAGGTTCCGCAGCCACACCGGGCTGGTAGCTCACCGCCAGGATCGCTGAACAAAAGCACCCTGTTAAACGCAACGACATGACACTGCTGTCCCGAAAAAGTTGTGACAAATCACTCTAACACACTGATTTACTATAGAGATCTCCGCATCACTCAAGGATCGAACCATCGAACACCATATGTAGTGTGAAAGCCGTCAGAAGTCTACTACATAAAGCGTTTGGTTTTGGCCAAACCGAGTTATACAGAGGTCTCATGGAAATATAAACTTCTCCCCCGCATCGACCTGAACCGAGCCAGTCCCTGGGATTATGTTCTTTCTTCTGTGGTTATCAGGGAAGTCGCCCATGGATTCAGGCCAACTCGTCTTTTTGCTGGTCATGGATCGTTGACCAATGAACACCTTTCGCCAGTGTATGCCACGCTATCAGGGCAACCATCGTATCCAACATTCAGTACCAACGCCATCATTCCCAACCGGTCGACAAATCAACGGGGTGGCGTTGCGATCAAACCATCTGCTTGACCCGCGCAACACGAGCATCGACCACCTACAACTCTTGCGTCACATCCACTGCCACAATGAGCAAACGCAAACAACTCCAACTTCCCGACCAACAACTTCGCTATTCCTGCCCAAACCGTGGCCGATTGATACTGTTACCCATGGCAGGTCGAACGGTTTTTTAAGTGGATCGAACAGGACCTAGACATTAGATCATTATTTTCGCGCTTCGGAAAATGCTGTTGAGAATTAAATGTGGATTGCTGTCACTGTGTATGTCTTGGTGGCGAATGTCAAGAAGTGACTCAAGGTTTCAGTCGATTTCTCCACAACTCTACACATCTCCAGTCTGAGACTATTTGAGAAAATACCCTTATTTCAATTATTTACGAATGCCGCCTGCCTTCCCGAAGATCGTGATTCGCCCAACTAATTGAGGCCGCTCACACCCAAGAACCCAAGGAGCCTGAACCCTGCAGATTCCATCGCTGCGCATCCCATCCTACCACTGTTTCAAAGTCGCCCCCACCCTGCCCGCCGAGGCCATCGAAAGACGGCGCCCACTGGGAATCTACCGGGACCTGCGGGCCGAGGGCTGCTCCCCCAAGACCGCCCTGCGGGCCATCGGTGGGTCCAGAGCTACCTACTTCGGCTGGGCCGCGCGCTACCGCAAGCACGGCTCCAGCGCTACCCAACCCGGTGAACGGGTCCAGATCAATCATCTCTCGGTGTCCCTCGACGGCATACAACTCAAGGGGTTCCGGGCTGTTTCTCCGGTGGGCAAGCAGAGGGCGCCCCGCGTCTATTCCCGCGCCACCGCCGGACCCACCCCTGCACTCCTCAGAGGAGTGCAGCCCCTCCCAGGAGAGGAATCACGCCCGAGGCTTCCTGCCGGCCGCGGTCCAGGACCTGCCCCTGGACTGACTTCTTCTCAAGAAGTCAGTTTCTCAGGCGTGTGAGCCTCTCAGGCTCACACCCTCTCAGGAGGCCGGATCTCAGGAGTGCAGCCCCTCCCAGGAGGGGAGGAACCCACCCCTGCACCCCTCCGGAGGAGGGGACTACCCCTGCACTCCCTCCAGGTCGACGGCGGCAGCGAGTTCAGGGCCGAGTTCGAGCCAGCCTGCCAAACCCCGGATATCCCCCAGTTTGCCCTGCCGACTCGTTCCCCCACCGCAGCCGCCGGCGCTTGGCGGCTGCGACTCCCCCTCAAGGGGGGAGTGATTGGATTGTCGAATGCGCCAACCACAGCGCCCGGGTGGAGTTCTGGAACCTCTACACTGGCCAACTCACCGTCGCCGCCGCTGGGGCCGCCCTCGCCGACTCCCAACACTTCTACAATCACATCCGACCCCACCGAACCCTGGACAGGAGGACGCCCATGGAGTCCCTTGATACCTGCAAGGCTGCCTGACCGAGTCTCATAGGCACTGAACCCGCACAAGGGCTTGACTTTGGATGGGTGCGGCTTATACTCAGTTTAATCATTATTCTACTGTTCTACGGTGGCCTCGGTTGAAAACTTGTCGCCATTCAGGGTGGAGGTTCAGGTGAGAACTCTGTCACAACGTTATGGTCTCATCATCAGCGCCGGGATTTTGCTGGCCGTCTGTTTCAGTCCAACATCGATAGCGGAGAAGACCAAAGATAAGGCCAGCGAGAAGTCGCTGCGGGTCGAGACCTCAGATCGCTATCTGAAAAAGTGGATAAAAAATGATGTCAAATACATCATCACCGGTGAGGAAAAAAGGGCCTTCACTCAGCTGACCACCGATGAGGAGCGCTATCAGTTTATCGAGCAGTTCTGGTTGAGAAGAGATCCCAATCCGGACACCGTCGAAAACGAAACGCGAGATGAGCACTACCGTCGGATTGCATACGCCAACGAACGCTTCGCTTCCGGTCAACCGGGATGGATGACCGATCGGGGGCGCATTTACATAACTTTCGGCCCCCCCGGACCAGATCGAGTCCCATCCGACAGGCGGACATTATCAGCGGCCGATCATGGAGGGGGGCGGGGCGACCGCCACCCATCCCTATCAGATTTGGCGCTATCGGCACCTGGACGGTGAGTCTTTGGGCAGTGAAGTAATCATCGAGTTCGTGGATCCGACGGGAACGGGTCAGTATCACATGACGATGGACCCCGCCGAGAAAGATGCCCTGCTGTACCTGACCTATATGGGGCCCACCCTGGCGGAAAGCATGGGGCTGGCCAACCAGGGCGAACGCTTCCAACATCCCGGGAGGCTGCGTCTGGGTTCGCTGGGCCGGGGGCGACGATATCCGCCCTCGGCGCTATAACCAGTTTGAAAGGATGTCGCAGCAGGCGGCGTTACATCGGCCTCCTCGAATAAAATTCAAGGACCTGGAGACGCTGGTTGATACCCGGGTTTCCTACAATTTGTTCCCTTTCGATTTTCGAACCGACTTCTTCAAGATCACTGAGGACACGATTCTCACGCCCATCACCATTCAGTTACAGCATAAGGATATGACCTTCCAAAACGAGAATGGGGTGCACCGAGCCCGTGTCAACATTTTTGGGCGTGTATCCACCATCACCGGACGAGTCGCCCAGGTGTTTGAAGACGTGGTCTCGAAAAATATTCCCGACTCCCTCTTCAAGCAAGGGCTGGAGCAGAAATCCCTCTACCAGCGAACGCTTCCCTTACGCTCAGGTCGCTACAAGCTGGAACTCGTGTTGAAAGACCTGCACAGCGGGAACGTGGGAACACACTACCTCGGATTTGTCGTTCCTCGCTATCAGGACGATCAGTTGGGCATCAGCAGCATCATCCTGGCGGACCGCATCGAAGGGCTGCCGCCCACGCGAGTGGGGAGCGGGATGTTCGTGATTGGAGCCTCCAAGGTACATCCCAACGTCAAAGAAGAGTTCGACCGGGAAAAAACCCTGGGGATCTACTTCCAAATCTACAATCTGACCTTGGACGACAAAACCAAAAAGCAATCGGCTGTCATTGACTACCATTTCATGCAAGGCAACCGTAAGGTTGCCCGGTTTCAGGAGGAGCGAGGCCAACTGGCCGGCGCCTCTCAACAGATGACTCTGGGAAAACTGATGCCGCTGAAGACCCTTGCCCCCGGAAACTACCGTCTGGTAATCAATGTGACCGATAACCCCTCCCAGCGCTCCGTTAAACAGGTGGCCCAATTCGAGTTGCGCTAAAAGGTGCGGAGCCGTCCTGATCCTTCAAGGCCGGACTCGCTTGAGTAGAGGCGACCGATAACGGCTCGCATTCTGCTCGAAGATCCATCAAGTCATTGAGAACTACGAAAAATCCTTCGCAGCCTACTCCTTGGCGGCGCCATTCTCCGAATTTTGGGATTAAGATCCGAAAATCAGGATCGCTGGCGAAAAAGTGCTAAGTATTTGATATATGGATATTTCCAGGAATGGAATCCGATGGGACCCGTTCAGACTCCAGATTGCGTTACAAAATTTCGGAGAAAAAAGTGTGAGCGGCGCGGGAGTTGAATCTTAGAAAAAACTAACCTGAGACCTCTGCATAACTCAGCTTGGCCGAAACTAAACGCTTTATGTAGTAGGCTTCTGATGGTTCCCACACTATATATAGTGTTCTATGGTCCGATCATCGAGTTATGCAGAGGTCTCAACCTGTTAAATTATCACCTCGTTACCCACCAACCCCTTTATCTGCCGACAACTTGGCAATATAATTGCAGGTAACCTCGGTGGTTTAACCAATTCACGAAACACTCAAGTAATGCTGGTCACCACGGTGTTTGTCTTCACTGTTGGACTTCGTAGTGTAATTCCTTCTGGTTTCCGGGGATTAGTCAGCCGATGCAAACGGAGGTCAACCCTAATGCCACTGAAACAAACTAACGGATACAGCCTGCTACTCATTCTTCTGGGAGTTGGCCTGCTGTCAACACCCGATCTCTTAGGCCAAGAGACAAAGATCCTGAGAGGCGAGTTGTCGGGAACGATTACCGACACTACCGGAGCCAGAGTCCCTAACGTGGAGGTCTCGGCTAAGCATGTTGAGACCAACTTCATCCGGGTCCACACGACCGACGAGACCGGTTTTTATGTCCTCAGTGGTTTACCGATCGGAGATTACGAGCTTTCGGCTCAGATATCCGGTTTTCGAGAATATCGCCACACCCTTACTCTGGGAGGAGGAGATCGGAAGACCGTTAACGTTCAGCTTGAGGTCGGGGAGGTTACCGACACCATCGAGGTGATTGATACCGCCCCCATCATTCAAATGTCAGATGCGACTATTGGTGAAAACTTGACCGAGGAAACACTCGAGACGGTCCCCGTCAACGGTCGTGACTTCGGCATGCTACTACTGCTGCAGCCGGGCGCCATGGTCATGCCCAACCATTGGGGGCAGCCAGGCAGGGCTTCCGACCCGGGGGCTCCCATGGGCCCTCAGCTATAATGGAGCCCATGACAACTGGGGCAGCACCAACATCACCCTGGATGGAGTCGACATCACCCGGGTGGGTGAAGGGTTAATGGCGTCCAATTCCATCAGCGTCGAGGCCATTCAGGAGGTAGCTATCGACACCACCAATCTCTCGGCTGAGGTTGGCCGGTCGGCCGGGGGCAAGGTCGTCTTTATCAGCAAATCCGGAACCAACGAGTTCCATGGTTCAGTGTTCGAGTATACTCGACCCAAGTTTGCCCAAGCCAATGAGTTCTTGAGCAATGCTGCTGGCGATAAGCTCGGCGAGTCCAGCCGGCATCAGTATGGTGGCAGTATCGGCGGGCCCATCATCAAAGATAAGCTATTCGGTTTCTACACCTTTGAACGGATAGACGCCTCGATACCCTCCACCTTTCAATTCCCCGCTCCCAGTGCCGAATTCAAAGCCACCCTGGCCCCCCAGCTCAGGCAATACTTCGACTTGGTGCCCCTACCTAACACGCTCAATGAATCGGACCCCCGAGTCGGACCCGTGAATATTACGGGAACGTTCAACCAGGACAACAGGATTCACATGCCGAGGGTTGATGTGAGCCTGGGGAACCACACGGCCTTCTTCCGCTGGAATCGGGTTCGGTTGACTAAATCCAATGGAGCGGTGCTGGGAGGCTATCCAGACTTCCCTTTAACAAACCAAAATTGGTCGGACAACACTACCGTTTCCTGGAACTACATGATCACTCCGACCCTCATCAATGAGGTTGGCTATGGAAGGTCGACCTTCAGTCAATTGAATAATTCCTTTTCCGGCATCACGGAATTCATCGATCCTGCGAGGGGCGATGCCTTTGGAAGACTCAACGTTACCCAAGAACAACTGTTACCCGGCGCCTATCCCCATAAAGCGGATACCGCCAACCAAGCCCACGGTCATTACCTCCACGACAACCTGCGGTGGGTGAAAGGGTCCCACCAGCTTTCTTTTGGAGGGGAGTTTCGCCGTGTGCTGACGATGAATGGCTTTGATTTCTGGCCGGATTACACTTACGAGACTCTGGATGATTTAGCCGCCAACAGCGTTCACACGGCCACCAACCGCTGGGGCGATGCCCCCTTCCCCTTCGGCCCCAACATCACTCACAACGGCGGAGTCTATGTACAGGACGACTGGAAGGTAAGTCCCAGGCTCACGCTTAATTTAGGCCTTCGATGGGACTGGGAAGGAGATATTTACAACAACGAGAATCCTCCCAACGGACACCTTTCCTTCTTAAAGCGTAGCCCCTCGGGTGATTGTCCGTCCTGCCCCAACGGAAAATCTTTCGGTCATCTGCTCAACTGCACCATTTGCACACCGGGCGATTTTATCATTCCCGGCACCAACATTCATGAGTCAGCCAATGATCACTTGTTTACGCGCATTGGCCAGAAAGTGCGCAACGGAGACCGGGATAACCTCTCGCCTCGTATCGGAGTGGCCTACGATCTGACCGGCGACGGCAGCACCGTGCTGAGGGGTGGTTTCGCTATTGCCTATTTGGGATCGACCCCGGGGTCTCACGGAGGTTCAAGGACAGGCGCCAACTCCGTCACTCCAGTCACGATCGCGAGGGACGATGTTCCGAACTTGACTTTTCCCTTCACCTTTAAAGGGGCCCTTGCCTGCCCCTGGGTCCCGAATAGCTTTCGGCTTCTATCAACATCTCCTGGAAATGGGCCACGCCAAGCAGTATAACGTTTCACTTCAGAGACAGCTGCCAGCCGATATAGCCCTCCAGGTTGCCTATGTGGGCAACAAATACGAGAGCATGAGTTCCTTAAGTGGACCCTATCGTCCAAATCCCTTCATCCCGGATGCCAATCACCCCGCCGGAGGGGACACGGTGGACCCCTGCTGCAACGTCCACCTGTGGTCGACACCCGGACCCGGCCGTTATGACAGCTTACAGGTAACCTTCAGGAAAGCCATGTCGAAAGGGGTCCAGATCTCTGCCTATTACACTTGGGCGCACAGTCTGCACCAGTGGGCTCGGACGCAGTGGGGAGAATTCTACTGGAGACCTACCCGAGAGATTATTGATGCCACGAATCCGGGCTATAATTATCCGGACGGGATCACCGGCACTACCTATTCGAAGAGTTCCGGTATCGCCGACATACGCCAAAACTTTATCACCCATGGGTTGTGGAATATTCCTTTTCCTGCGGGGGGGAGTGGCTTCACGAACCGCCTCGCGCAGGGCTGGCAGGTTTCGGGCATCGCCGGCGCACGAACCGGAATGACCGGGCTTAACGGGTGGGCGAACAGCGGCAAGCAAAACCGCTTCCGGGGGAACTCATTGCCCAATATAACGCCTGGGGCTAACCTCACCTCGGGTTATATTGGCAATGATAGACCCTTCCTGAATACTTCCGCCTTCAGTGTTCCTGGGATTGACCCCGAATTCGCGGCCTTCGACAAGATCTTGCTGGGCAATGCGGAAAACAGACCCTTTAAGGGACCTCCTGCCTTTACCGCCGATTTGAGCATCCTCAAACAAACTACGATCCACGAGAACCACCAGATTGAGTTTCGCGCCGAAGTCTTCAACATATTCAACCATATGGTTTGGGATCGACTGGTTGGCAGCCTGTCGTCTGCGCGGTTTGGTTTCCCACAAGAAACGCTGGGCAGCCGCCAGATTTCCTTCGGCATCAGGTACGTCTTCTAACCTGGCTCCAGTGGTGCCCGATCTGAAGCGCGTCCTTATTTAGGGCGCGCTTTTTTTTGAGCAGAATCCAGGGACCTTGGCCAATTAGCCCATCGCGTGTGCTGAGTTGGGGACCTGATGATGAGAGGCCAGCAACCCACGCGTTGCTGGCGCGAGTGGAGTGGGGACCCCTAAGACAGGGGGGTGCGGATGCGGAATATCATCCTGAAGGCATTGTCGGCGGGTGCAGGGCCAGCCTGCCAGCTTAAAGGAGGATTTCCTCAATGACGCGCCCACCGATGTCGGTGAGTCGCTTGAAACGCCCTGCATGCAGGAAGGTCAACCGGTCCTGATCCAAACCCATCAGACGAAGCAGCGTAGCATGCACGTCCCGCATCGGGAGGGCCTCTCCCACGCTACGGAGCGCAAATGCATCGGTCTGCCCGAAGGTGGCTCCGGGACGCACATCCCCACCGGCCATCCACATGACCAGACCGAAACGATTGTGGTCCCGCCCGGGTTTATCCGATACCACGTTGGAATCGAAAGGCGTCCTGCCCATCTCCGAGGCCCAGACCACCAGGGTCTCTTCCAACATCCCCCGCGATTTCAGGTCCTTTAACAGGCCGGCAATGGGCTGATCGACCTCATGGCACAAGACCGGCAAGCGCCCGGCCAAATCCCCATGCTGATCCCAGGGTTTGCCCTTGCCGTGAAGAAGCTTGACGAAGCGAACGCCCCGCTCCACCATGCGGCGGGCCATCAGGCACTGGCGACCAAAGGTCTCCGCCACCGGGTCGTCCAGTCCGTAGAGTTTCTTGGTTGCTTCCGATTCTCCGGAGAGATCGATCAGCTCCGGGGCTGCGGTCTGCATTCGAAAGGCGACCTCGTAGGCGGCGATTCGCGCTTCGAGCTCACTGGTGCGAGAGCGTTGCCGGGCGTGTCTTTGGTTCAGCCATTTCAGCAGGTCGAGCTCGCCGCGCTGGCTTTTCAGGGAGGTGCCCTCTTGCGGGTTCAGATCGACAATGGGGGTGGAGCCCGGTCGGAAGAGCGTGCCCTGGTGGGCGGCAGGCAGAAAACCATGACTCCACTGGCCGGCCCCGCCTACCTCGGGAGCTCCCTGCCCCAAGACAATAAAGCCAGGCAAATTCTGATTCTCACTTCCCAAACCATAGGTCATCCAGGCCCCGATAGCTGGACCGCCGGGAAATATTTGGCCCGTCAGGGTATGGTAGACAGCCCGTCCATGATTGCTGCTGTCGACCGTGACCCCATGGAGAAAAGCCATGTCATCCACACAGGTTGACAGATGCGGAAACAGTTCCGACATCCACCGCCCGGACTGGCCGTATCTGGCAAAGCGGAAGGGAGAAGGGATGATGCGGTTGTGGGCCATCCCCAGACTGGCCACGTCTTGATCGGTCCCGCGGACCGAGGGCATCTGCTGCCCGGCGTATTTGTCCAGGGTCGGCCGGTACTCAAAAGTATCCATCTGGCTCACTCCACCCTCCAGGAAGAGAAAGATGCAGTGCTTGGCCTTGGCCGGCAAGTGAGCCTGCTTGGGTAACAGGGGATTCTCAGCCGAGTTGACCGCAGCGCCCAGATCGGTCGCCAGCAGATCCGTCAGGGCCAAGCCCCCCAATCCCAAATAAGAGTTCTTCAGAAACTCCCTGCGGGAAGGAACAGGGTTCATCGAGGACCCCCTCATTGGCCACCTCAGTAGCGGTATTTTTTGGAGATACTATTGTAACCTAATCTATAAATAATAACTCATTGGAATTGAGTATGACCCGACAAATGGCTTCCAGGGACCCATCGAACTCCGCGAAGCGCTGAAGCTCGGCCCCGTCGGGCGGCCGGTTCAGCGCGATCTCGAACAATCGGGTCACCTGTTTCCCCCGTTGTCCGCCGACTTCTTTTTTCACCCGAGCGGCAAGGTGAGTGGCTTCCTCGTTCACCAGCCGACCGTTCATCATCGACAGGGCTTGCAGGGGAGTGGTGGTGACGCTGCGGCGTTCGCAGGATTCGTTGAAGACCGGTGCATCGAACGATGACATCATGGGCAATGGGAGTGAGCGTCGCTGAAAAATGTAGATGGATCGGCGCTGAGCATCGCTTTCCTTTTCGTTGGGTTCCCACATCGACCCCTCGGGACGGGTCATACGCTTCAGATCCTCCATGGCCACAGGCAGCGGCGGAAAAACGCTGGGGCCTCCTCGCTCAGGATTGAGACGGCCGCTGATAAACAGAATGCTGTCTCGGATCGCTTCTGCCTCGAGCCGGCGGCGGCTAAAGCGCCACAACAGTCGATTCCCCGGATCCAAGGCAGGGTCCACCACCCGGGGATTGTCCGCTGACTGACGATAGGTGTTGCTGGTGACCATGAGCCGATGCATGGCCTTGACACTCCAACCCTCTTCGGCGAATCGTACCGCCAGCCAATCCAGTAATTCAGGGTGGGTGGGGCGGTCGCCATTCTTACCGAAGTCGCTGGGGGTTTCCACAATCCCACGCCCGAAATGCTGTTGCCAGATGCGGTTGATCATCACCCTGGCAGTGAGCGGATTCTCCGGACTGGCAATCCATTTGGCCAGCGTCATCCGCCGGCCCCGCGTCGGGTACTGGCGGTAACGATCGGTTTCCAGCACGGCCGGCGAAAAGTTTCCGGTGATGGCGCTGGGGAACCCCGGCTCAACGGCTTCTCCCGGCTGACGGTAATCCCCTCCCTTCAGCACTCGGGTGAATGGGATTCCGGGACCTAAGGGAGGTCCGATTACGTTGGTCACCGTCAGGGCCAGCGGCCTCCAGCGCAACAGTCGCCGCCGCAATACCTCCATTTTGTCCGAGAGTTCAAGGCACCGCTGCTTCTCCTGGCGAGTGAAGTACTTCGAAGGTCGATTCACCCGGCGGGCTTCAGCTCGCACGTCCGCCACCGTCAGTTCTTGGAAACGGGCCAGTGGATCGGTGGCCTGATTGGCATAGGCGTTGGTCAACTTCTGGAGAAGCTGCCCTTCGTAACGGGCCAGCGCCTGATGGTCTCTCTGTTCCTGCGTAAGCGCAGCCGTCTCTTTCAAGCCGGCATATTCAGCTTTTTCCAAGGCCGAAAAGACCGTTTGCTCCTTCCGCGCCAATTCAAGTTCCAGGTCCTTGGCGGTGAGGTCCTTGGCGGTTCCCTCCGAGATCTTCTTTGAAATCAGCTTTTCAAGGAGCCCTTGTTCGTAGGCATCCAACTCCTGCTTCTCCGGGCCGCTCTCGAGGCGCTGCTGATAGTGCTTAACCTTGGATTCAGCCCATTTCCCAAAATGCTTATCTCCGTAGGGAACAATGAACTCTTCCGGGGTAATACCGGAGGTATTGCGAGGCAGGGGCACCCGGATGGCGTTGAAAAAAGCCTGAAGACGGTAGTAGTCTTTGGTGGGAATGGGATCGTATTTGTGGTCGTGGCAGCGGGCGCATCCGATGGTCAAACCCAGGAAAATGGAGCTCGTCGCCGTCGTCACTTCATCCAGATAGTCTTGTCTTAGCTGGGCAGAAGACAGGTTGCCGAGATCCCAGGGCGCCAGGCGCAGAAATCCCGCGGGAATGTAGCCCTGAATGTCCGGCTTGTACCAGGCTTTTCGACTGTGCTCGTCGCCCCCCGCCAATTGAAGAATCACAAACCGGTCATAAGGCATATCGGCATTGAAGGCTTCGACCACCCAATCTCGATACCGCCAGGCGTTTCCCAGGACAATGTCTCCTTCCATTCCATCCGACTCTCCGTAACGGACCAGGTCCAGCCAGTGGCGGCCCCAGCGCTCGCCATATCGGGCATCGGCCAACAGAGTTTCCACCAACTTGTCGTAGGCGTTGGGTGAGGGATCAGTGAGAAATTGATCCATTGCCTCGGGCGTGGGTGGCATCCCGATCAAGTCCAGATAAATCCGGCGCGCCAACCTCCGCTTGGAGGCGGGGGGAGCCGGGGACAATCCCTCTTTGGCTTCCAACTTCCGCAATATGAAACGGTCGATGGGATTGCGCACCCAGCCGGAGTTCTCAACTTCAGGCGGCACAACCTTGACCGGCTGGCGGAACGGCCACAGCCAAGCTTCCTCCTGCACTCCTTCCGTGGGTTGAAGGCTGCCGATCCAGTGCTCGATCCGTGCGATCTCGCTCTCACTCAGAACTCCACCCAGAGGCATTCGGGGTTTGAGCTGCCCCTTGAGAAGACGGATCAATGGACTCCCTTCAGCATTGCCCTCCAGCACCGCTCTGCCATGCTTGTTGCCCCCCGCAACCACTGAATGCAAGCTCGAAATCGAGAATCCACTGGTTTGTTCTTCCTCCGAGTGACAGGCTTGACATCGAGCCAGCAACAAGGGTCTGACTTCTTTTTCAAAGAGGAAATCAACGGGTTCACTGATGCCAAGGCCGGGAACCAGACTGACCTGTAAGACAAAACTTATCAAAATATGCCAGCAAATGCCGAGGTGCCGTTCCATAGAGCTTGAAACCTCTATCTAGACTATACATTCAGCAAGACATATGTCGGTCGCAAGAGCCGCGGTTAATGCAAAAAGTGTGCTGTGGGAGGTGGTTGCAGTCAATAGGGTTCAAGTTACACTACTGTCCGTCTAATGTCAAACCCAAGAATCAAAGTATGCCGGACCTGGGTGTGGTGTTTGTTGGACCGAAGGAAGCCGGGGCGGAGTGAGCGGAGCGAACCCAACCCTGGCTTCCTTCAAAAAATTCCTTAATGCTTGCAACCCGGTGTTCCCTAGAATCCTGATCATCCTCAGGGGATACGATGTCTATTCCGAGGTCCAACGCTTCTTGGGAAAGGTCTTGATTTTGGATGGGTGCAGCCTATACTCAGTTTAATAATTAAGCCATCGGGAAAGCCGTTGACGGCTCTCTACCCGGTTGCGCCAAGTAAAGGCGTGAAGATCAATTTCCGAGAAATTGGAGCGAGCGCCAGACTGCGATGACGCAAGTATAGACGGCGCCACCCAGGCCTAAATTTTTTCTCGATCCAACCAAGCCGGCTGAAGGGGTTTGCCAAGAGATGAATCTGAACGGTAGCTTTGGGGCTCCAGCTCCTTTCGCTTCCGTCGGTCGTTTTCCACCTCAGTAGGACCAAATGGGCGGGTAGCGGTCCATGACGAAGTCTCCCAATTCGATCAAGGGCAGAATCTCCGGCTCGGTTGGAAGAGAGGATCCTCCATCGGTTATTTGGTCGAGGTGACCGATGGATTGGAGCAACGCCCATTCGGTTGCCTTGCGAGTGCCGGTGTCCCAGAAGGAAAAACCCTGCGCGCCTTCGGCTCTATATTCCAGGGCCTTCGGAATGTACTCGGCCGGTGTCATGGCTCGCTGTAACATGTTGACCACCAAGCGACACCCACTTTCCCGGCAGGGCTTTGCCAGATAAGCACATTGTGGTTCCGCTTTGCCCCGGTAAGCAGTGTACACAGACGGCGAAATCTCGTCCACCCAGCGTTCCTTGACCCACCGAACAACATCCAATCCATGCAGGCGGTTGGCAGCTTGATCCGCGAGTACGATGGCCGAGATCTCCAGCCGCTCGTTCCGGGGGGCCGCTCGGGTACGCTGGCGCAGTTCCTGCATGAATTTGCCTATGAAATCGGCTCGCAGTGCGAGGACATCGGCATGATCTTCCGGCAGTTTTCGTGGGTCCTGGCCGTAGCGCGAGCGAAACTCTCGGAGGAAGGGTTCCTCGTACAGAACACAAGGAATCCCCCGGCAATAAATCAGATTGATCCCGTCCGGATGATAACTTACGAGCTCATCCACAATTGCAAACAGGTGCTCGCGTACTTCCGGATAGGCAAAACTAAGCCTCGATATGCGGCGGCCGTCCCGGTCCACACAGCGCAAGCCCGGATTAGCGGAGTAGAAAGGAGACTTGAAGAACCCGTCAAAGGGCGGCTCCAAGGCAAAGCCCTGGGGACGGATCGACAGGTGGCATTCCAATCCAATGGAGCGGCACAATCGAATCACGCTGGCCACCGGGTCGACCCCGGCGGCGAACAGACCCTTCAGGTTCTCGGTGTAATAGCGGTCACCGGTTCGAGGAAAATTCTCTAAATCACTTCCCATCAGCGTTCCCACTTTGGTGGGATAGTTGCATTGGTCCGCTCCCGTTATCTGCCAGATAAGCCCCGAGAAGCCGCTGTCGCGAAAGGGAATGATATCCTCCCACAGATCCTGCTCGGTCATCGGAGGTCGGCGAGAGTAGAAGGTTCCATGACCATCATTTAATCCCATCAGACGCAAGCCTTTCTTCCGATTTTGGTCGAGTTGCGATTCAGGGACAGGCACGGCGCGAATGTAGGCCACACCGGCCGGCCCTGGGTGAATCTTGTGATACTGGGCCAGGTGAATGCGTCGTCCTGTCATATCGACCGCTTGAAAACGGGCGTCTTCAATCCCGTTTCTGGGCCGCCGGTCTTTCGTGGGAGGGATCACGCCGCTTTTTTCGTTGACCATCAAACGATAACAGGGATCGTTGTCGAGCTTGATTCGAATCGGGTTGGGGGCATCGTAGGCAGTCGGGCTGGGCAGTCCCACAAAGATTTCATGCGGCCCGGTCAGCTGAGGATCGATTACGAGCTCGGGTGGATTGCTCTCCGGATTGACCAGCAGCATGGTGCCTTGCGCCACTTGATCCCCATTCTGCGCCTTCCAGCCCACTGCCTGCCATTGGCCGCGCCGCGGAGTGGGGGAGAGGGCGTCGGCAGGGTGAGCCCCGGCCAGATCGATCCAAATCCCGCCCAGAGGGCGGCTGTCACTCCTTGGGATCCCAGAAACAGGCGCGGCGGTGGCCGCTGATGGTTTCAGAGCGATGGCCGAGGACAGTACCGGGAGGGCAGCGATGCCCCTCATGAAAGAACGTCGATGCAACTGATTGGTTGCGATCATATGTCACCTCTCCATCTTGAATGCACGGAGTCCCGCCAAGACGCCAAAACTCCCTTGAAGGAACACGGAAAGAACCGAAAATAGGACCCAACCCCGGCGGCGGTTGAGACTCTTCTGGTAATAGGGCCTCCACCCAAAGCTATCGGGACTCTCCAATTTGGCCGATGCCCTTGGGGCGAGTGGACATAGTGGGTGATTCGGCGAGGCCCTTTTGGGTGTTGTCCGACTCGAATTGGATAAATGGAGCAATTTTGCACGCCGACAGTGACTTGGCTTGTTGCGCGGTTGCCCATCCAATTACGGAATCGAGGGGGCCGTGGACCCGACGAAATCCGCTTCGCGAAGGCTCATGCGTAAGGGACGCCCGAATCCCGAGAAGATCCAAAGCAGGCCCGGCTCCGCTTCAAACAGATAGGAGTAACTCAACATTTCCTGGCTCTGACGCGCGATCACGACTGGCTCGGTCCAAGTGCTGCCGTCATCTTCTGAAAAGGCGATGGAGATCTCTTCGCGCTGCCAGCTCTCGGGATCGTTCTTTCGGGTCCGTTCCGAATACCATCGGAAGGCTTTCCCCATCGGGTAGGAGCTTGAGAAATCCTTTCGGGTCAGATGTACGTAACTGTTCTCGCCCTCCCGGTACAAGCGATTCCAGACCAACACGAGTCGGCCGCTGGCCAGCCGCAGAAGATAACCGGGCGAACTGCTGGCGTCGATGTTGCTGGGCTGGATCACTCGCCAGGAAAGGCCATGATCGTCCGAGTAGGCCTGCCAGAATCGGTCCCAGGTAGTACGCAGCAGCATCCACAGCTTGCCGTCTTGCAGCTCCGTCAGGGTAGCTTCCATGGCCCCGTCATGGTGGCCGTACCCGCCCAGGTCGATGAGGTTGCTTTTCTTCCACGTCTTTCCATTGTCTGTGGAAACGGCCGTATAGGTCGCATGTCGGGCAGGACCGCGCAGCATCGGTTGAATGGGCACCACGATATGGCCGCTCTTGGTTTGAATGATATCGATGAGGGCGCCGCAGTACCCGTCGAATATCTTCTGGCGATCGACCCAAGTTTTTCCCTCATCCAGGCTTCGAATCGCCCACACATCCAGACGAACATCCGGGTTGGGCACACCTCGGACATCGTCCCAGCCCCACTGGTAGATGTCAAAATCCTGGTATACCAGGATGACCGCCCCGTCTCTCGTCCTCAGAAACAGCCCGTTTCGCGGTGTTCCCGGTTTTGGACCGCGGTAGATCTGGCGCGGCTCCGACCAGGTTTTCCCACCGTCTCGGCTAGTGCGGGTCGCATTGCCGTCGGATGCCAGGAGACTCCCGTCGACCAACTTGACAAAAGGTCCCGTCAATTCGAGAGGCAACACTTCGCCGCGAGGGTGAACCCATAGCTTCGCCGGGGTTGCAAACGCTGCCCCCAGTAAAATTAAAACCAAGCTGATCACGCCCGTCACCTGGTATTTCATAGCGGATCCCTGTTGACTCTGCCACCCATTAAGAAACTCGACACGATCCTGCGAGCACAAAATAAGGTTGGCCGCGATTTCTGAATTTAACGTTAGCGTTGTGCGGAATCATACGCCAGTTGACCTTTTGTGGCAAGCTCACCTCGCCGGGGCCGCGATTGGGACCAATTCTAGCTTGCTCTGGCAGTTCGGATGCTCACCTTCATGGGTGCCGGACCGCCTACGTGTCTCGCCAATTACCCTTACCCCGCCCGAATGACTTGCAAGCGCCAAGCTTCACAGCCTCTCCTCGTTGAGCCCCAGGGGGCTCGTCGCCCCGGTCAGCAACGCGCTCTCAAACCAACGCAGGCTGCAGTTCAGAGCTGCGTCGCGTAAGCGTCGTTGACGCAGGCCGCAACCCGAGTCGTCATTACTGACCCAGGGTCCTTTTAACCTCACTTTCCGTTCTATTTTGCATAGAAAGTGAGGTAAGGGGTACGGTATGTATTGGGCGAGTACGTTGTGGTGAGCGTCGGTCGTGACCTTGTATACCTACTGGATATTCCTCACCAACAACCGACGAGCGCGTCCACAACGGAGGTTAGCATGTTTAGAACCTATCTCAAAATCATATTCCGCAGCATTCAGCTCGTGAGGAGAATATCGAAAACACTGAAAAATCAAATAGTTACGCCTATAGCTCGATAGGCTCACCATCCAAAATTCCAATTTTGAGATAGGTTCTAGTCACAGTTCCTTGAATCGCCAGGCATTCCTACTGGGAACGACCACACCTGCCATGAGCTTGCCGTTGAGTTGTGGCCCTGCGGGGACAGGTCCCGGAGCAGCGGTGGAGCTGCTTCGGCAACCTCCACACCCTGGAAAATGGATATCATCCTGTACGATCGACCCGGATGGTGCAGTCATGGTTGGTTCCACAAACTCGGGGAAGGCGGATCTCTCCTTGTCCCGGTGCAGAGCTGTAACATGAGCAAGCCATTCGGCGATTTTCTTCGGACGGAGACGGATGATCTGGTCCTGAAATCGCTCGATGGGGGGCAAGAGATGGACCACTTTCCGTGATCCTAATCTGACCGCTTACCCCTGGGGATGCTATGGACTGTCTGACAAGGCCAATGACGGAACGCTAGTATCCGTCATCTGCGCTACCTATGTCATGTCCGCCGAAGAGCGCCGCACTTATCTGGAGCGTCACGGCATCCAACGATCCTATAACCCCAACCGGAATGGCTCTACATGCCCTGGCCAGTTTCCATGGCCGAAGAACTGCGCCGGCAAGGGTACTATCTTCATGATGGTACCTTCAACGGTGCAGACAAAATTAGTGTTTTCGCTCATCGGTTTTGTCTACCGCACCTCCCGTGATCGATAGGGGAAAACCTGGAAGCCCCGTCCCATTGAAAAAGAGTGCCATTTTGCTCTAAAGATGCAGTTTTTTCCACGGAACCCTGATTACTCAAAAGGGTAGCTGGATTGCCGCCGTATTCTGCTCCCCCAATCCAGAACGCAAGCCGGTGAACTCGCTGCACAATGGCGCGTATGTATTGCGTTCGGCAGATCAAGGCCAGACCTGGCATCTCAATCAGATTGCTTACGATTCGGACCGGGAACACAGCTTTGGTGAAACCGCGCTGCTGGAGCTTCCCTCGGGACGCATTCTCGCAATGATGCGCCACTACGGACCGAAGAACAGCAGCGACCGATACCTATACCAGTCCCATTCGGACCATGACGGGCTAGGGTCTGGTCACACTAATGTGTCCGAATCTGTTATCATTCACGAATGGAAATCACCGAAGCTCAGTACGAACGCATCGCTCCCTACCTACCCGTGCAACAGGGCAACGTCCGCCTGTCGAACCTGCAAGGGCTCAATGCCCTTCTCTATGTCGCCGAGCAGGGCTGCAAGTGGCGGGGGTTTCCCCCTCGGTCTGGCAAACGGCACACCATCTACACCCGCATGAATCGCTGGTCCAAGAACGGGGTGCTCAACCGGGTATTCGAACATCTACAACGAGAACAGATCGTACGCATCAAGCTCGAGACGGTTTCGCTGGACAGCACCCTCGTCAAGGTCCATCCCGACGGCACGGGGGCCTTAAAAAAATGGGCCGCAGTCCCTCGGCAAGTCCCGGGGCGGATGGACCAACCAGATTCATCGGGCTGCCGCAGAGGCTCGGACGTCCCTGACCTTCTCGCTGTCCCCCGGACCGGGCCTATGCGGGCAACCAGACCCGCCAACTAGCGTTAGCACTGGGGTTCACACCGGTGGTTCCACCTCTCAGGACCCGGGTCGCCCCTTGGGAGTACGACCGGGAGATGTAGAAAAAGCGCAACGAAGTCGAGCGCTTGTTCCGACGATTGAAGGGCTTTCGCCGTATCTTCACTCGCTTCGAAAAGCTCGAGGTGCTTTTCCTGGGTTTCATCCTGTTCGCACTCATCTTCGAGGCCTTGCGCTAGTGTTAACAGACCCTAGCTTGGTCGACGCCGGCTAAGACGGATATGTGGGGGTACCCAGCACACCTGTTGCGGTTGCAGAGCGGGAAAATCCTCTGTACTTACGATCATCGCCGGGACCCCCGGGGACACCGGGCCGCACTCAGTGCCGATGACGGAAAGAGGTGGGAGATCGGACAGATCAAGCTGCTGCCAGACGACAGCTTGCCGGGTTGGATCACCTATTCCATGTCGTCGCAACTGGAAGATGGGACAATCTTCGCCACCTACGAGCTGTTGAAGAAGACCCGGCCGGGAATAGAACCAGCCCCCGACAAAAGATTTCATGACGGCTAGCAAGATCGCCATACCTACCTGGCTGCCAGCTTGTACACTGAGGACTTCATCCAACCGATCGACAACTTGTGATTAAATTCTACCCGAGGCATCGAACCGACGACCATTAAGCAAAAAACATCAGTGCTGCTTTTTCCCAAATCCTGAACTCCAACGTCGGTTTTGGCAAAAATTCACTACTAAGCAGTCGGCCCGAGTCGATGTTCACTTTATGAATCCATCCTCCAATAGACCCAGCCCTGCACTCCTCTCAGGAGTGTAAACCCTCCCAGGAGGGGAATTATATTGAGTCGACCCCGCAAGAGGGGATGGGCACAATGACGGGATGACATTAACCGAGGCCAACTGCTTAGCTTGCCTACCTTACCCATAGATCCATCACTGGCCAAGTTCTATCCTTCAATGGCAAAGACCCGGTTGTTGGCGGGAAGACTCAAGATCCGAGAATAGTGGTGCACCCGCGTTAGTTCCTGATTGTCCTGGATGATCGGTGTCTCGTCCTCAATCACAAAATCTGCAAAATGAGGTGCGTTGAAGGCAACGAAGGCCAATGAAAGAGCTTCGGCCCAACGGTCATAGCGTTGGCTCAAGTCGGGAAAGGCAACAGGACCCGTATCTACTTGATAGGTCGGTTCCTCATCACGGATGTTTATGGTTTTAACGGGGAATTCAATGATAGCTCTCAGGCCGGTCTTTGCCTGGCTGATTTCTGTTTGGGCAACCAGGGGAAGAGCTTTCGCCGTGGCTTCGTGGATATCAGCGGTTGTCAAAAGCCATCGGATCGATCGAGGCATTTTCAGTTGGTAGTTCTGTCCCCCCCAAAGATCCTCTGCCTTTCGCCCCTCACGGTAACGGGGGTTCAGATAGGCCCCTTGCGACGGAAGATGATGCCATCCTCAGGCCCAAAGATGGGAATAAAATCGTAGTTGTCCTCCATGAAAAGGTCTTGCTTGGCGAAGGTATGCTCGCTCTTGCAAGACGCGCACTGGTAGTAGTCCTGGGTTCTACCGGTGCGTTCGTCAAGGATACGGGTGCGAGATTCCACCCAGAAGCGGACCCGGTTCCAGGGAGCTTTTCCGGAGATGAAGGACAACCCATAATCGATCACCGGCATTGTGGTTTCTTTTTTGGCCGAGTCAGTAGCGTCCATAGACCTCCTCGAGGTATCACATCCCCCTAGCCAACCGCCTGCAGTCGCCACTAGAGACGAGGTGGCGCCGGCCTGAATAAAGGCGCGCCGACTGAGGACCGGGGCCGTCTCCCGGGTTAGCTTCCTCGGAAGTTGGCTTTTTATCATGAAATCCAATCCTTTCTTGAGTGAAACAATAGAAATAGGCAGACTTTCAGACATCCTCCCTATCGGGGAATGACGGCCGGCCCCTTCAAAGAAGACCTCTCGCCGTTGATCCTCTGCCGTGCCATGAGTGCTTCGATCGAAATATAGAGGCAGGACTCTAATGGTTGCCCGAAAACTCTCGGGAAGAAATAAGCGCCCAGAGCAAATCTTCCAAGGCTTGCTCCCGTAAGGGTTGTTCATCCATGAGCTTCAGCAGGTCCGACTTTTCTTCTGTGGTTGGAAATCGAGACAAAGCTGCAAAATAGAGTTCTTCAGAGTTGTTTTTTGTCTTTTTGTTTGCCTTGGTTGTACCCACTTCCCCCGCCACCTGGATCGACTTTTTCTATTCCTGCTACCTTGGCCTCAAGGGCATCACAATCAAACCAAGCAGCATTTACCCCTGCCAGGTTTTCACCGCGGACTGCGATCTGGACGATAGCTCCGGGGCGCCCACCGAGTGGAGACAGTGCACTCAGTTCCGGATTGGCTTTTTCCTGGGCTACTGCTGAAACCAGCGGGCAAAAGCAATACCAGGCGAGGGTTAAGAGTAAAGTCGATTTCGGATTCATCAAGGGAAACATTCTTAGTTGGAAGCACCAAGAAAAGAGCCTCCAGAGCTTTGCGGTTTCTTGACCACCGGAGGGGAGGGTTGAGCGCTAAACCAGCCTCTGGTCGGCGCCACTCATATTATTTCCTCGATAGGTTGGCCGGTTTTATCGTTGATGGAGTTGGCGATCTTGAGAGGGCGGCCGATCGGATGCATGTACTCTCGGGTCCAGTCGATGCCCAAGGCTTTGTAGAGAGTGGCGAGGAGATCCCCAATGGTCACCATGCGATCCGCCACATAGGCCCCGCGTTCATCGCTGGCGCCGATGATTTGACCTCCCTGGATGCCTCCTCCCCCCAGAACCATCGACCAACAATGGCACCAATGATCTCTACCCCCTCCAGGGTTAAGGTCGTAGGTCCGACCAAACTCTCCCATGGCGATCACCAAGGTTGTCTCCAGCAACCCCCTTTGCTCCAGGTCGGTCAACAGGGTGGAAAGGGTTTGGTCCAACACCGGCGCCAGAACGTCCTTGTGCTGCTTGTCATTGGTTCCGTGGGTGTCCCAATTGCGACCCGTCTCCACCCGCTTCAGGTCGTAAGCGGTCACAAAACGACTGCCTGCTTCCACCAGTCGTCGCGCAATGAGCACACTCTGGCCGAACATGCTGCGTCCATAGGCGTCTTTGAGTTTTTCGGGCTCCTTGGAAAGATCGAAAGCCTGCCGCACCGACTGCGACAGAACCATGTTCAATGCCTGCTGTCGAAATTCATCCAGATTGGCATACTCCGCACTCTCGACCCTTTGACGGTAGCGCCCATCCACTAACTTCAGGAAGGCATTTCGCGCCTGAATCCTTTCCAGCGTGAGCGACCCGGGTAAACTCAGCTCAGGTATCTTATAGTCACGTTTGTTCGGGTCGGGGATTTGCAGCGGATCATACTGGGCTCCTAGAAAGTGGGACTTAAAATTGTCTCGAGCGCTGGCGCTAATTTCTGGAACCATGACGTTTGGAGGAACGTTGTTGCGCTGTCCCAGTTCCTTGGTAATAATCGAACTGAAGGCGGGAAATTTCATCGCCGGGCTGGGCCGGTGTCCTGTCATCGCATAATGGTGCGCCACTCCGTGGTTGTTTTCTTCAGTGTGCATCGAGCGGATGACCGCCAGCTTGTCCATATGCTTGGACATTCGCGGCAATAGTTCCGAGATCTGTATGCCCGGAACATTCGTGGAGATAGGCTTGAAGGAACTGTTGGGCTTGGGGTCCCAGGTGTCGATATGGCTTGGGCCGCCATCCAGCCAAAGCAAAATGCAGGCTTGAGCCTTTGCCCTCTTCTCTTCACCCTTGACGGCGCCCAATACTGCCTCGAGCTCCAGGAATTGACTGAGGTTGATCCCCAAGAAGCTCAGCGACCCTACCCTTAGAACAGCACGACGGCTGATCGGGCTTCCACGGCTCAGACTCTCCAGCTGTTTCATGAATGATCACCTCGTTCGATATCAACCACGGTTTATCGACCGGCATCAGGCTAGTGGTTGTCGGCAAACTCGCGAGAGCAGATCAGCGCCCAGAGCAGATCTTCCAGGGCTTCTCGCCTGGAGGCTTGCTTCCGAATCAGGGTCTCCAAACCCGCTTGCTCCTCCTCGCTTGGGAACCGCGACAGGGCAGCCAGGTACAGCTCTTCGATAATCTCGCGGTCGGAAGCCTGTCTTTGGAGCAATCTGTGTATTCGCCCCCCCTCTTTCGCCAGCTTGTCATTATAAGTCGGGCTCACCGTCATATGGAGAGCCTGCATGAGATTCACCTTGCCATTTCTGGCCACGACCACATTCCGCTTGGGACGTTCATAGACCTCGAGAAATCGGTTGGCATAGCTGGCGGGATATTTCAAATTGATGGCTCGGGTCCCCATCGGCGCCGTTCCGCTCAACATCCCTTCTGCTTTAAACAGCTCCGGCACGCCGGTCACGGCGGAAATCGCATCCAGAAGGACTTCTGCCGCCAGAGGTCGAGGGTAGGCGTGAGAGTAGTTCAGCTTGTCCGCGCGATTGTTGGCATGGGTTTGGCTGCTCAGTTGGTAGGTCCTGGAGGAGACAATCCGTCGCATCAGATGCTTCAGATCATAGCCGTGCTCTTGGAAGTCCTGGGCCAACCGCTTCAGGAGTGCCGGATGGGTCGGCGGGTTGCCCAGACGAAAGTCGTCGACCGGATCGACAATCCCTCTTCCGAAGAAATGTCCCCACATGCGGTTGGCCATGGCTTCGGCAAAGTAGGGATGAGCGGTCATCCAGTTGGCCAACTCCCGGCGGAGATCTCTCCGAGCCTGATTGGGTAATACCCGACCATCGGGAAAGGTTGGCGGCACCAATTGCTTGGTGCGGGGATGCCGATTCTCTCTGAAGGCCAAGTAGCTCTTGCCCTCTCCGAAATTAACCTCGTGCCCTTTGGGATCGTCAAAGACCACGTTGTCAAAAGCCCACTCGGTATTCGTCAGGCGACGAAAGAAAGCCGCCAACCCCCAAAATTGGTCCTGCTTCCAGCGATCGTAGGGGTGGTTGTGACACTGTGCGCAATCCATCCTTCGGCCCATGAAGACTCGAAACTGCTCGGCCACCATGCGTTCCAGAGCCGGGGGTTTGTTGTCATCAATCAGGTAAATTCGCGAAGGCCCATCATAGCCTTGGGAAGCGATGCTTTCCTGCGCCATTTGATCGTAGGGCTTGTTGTCGGCTAAGCTTTTTCTTACCCACTCCCAATAGACGTGAACCCAGCGATAATGTCCCCTGACCCGAAAGAAATCCGCAAAGCGGAAGGTCCAGTAATCGACATATTCGGGGGAATCCAGCAACTCCTCGATCAGCCGTTCTCGCTTCTCCCCATCCTCGCTCCCTATAAATTCCCGCACCCGCTCCACCGGAGGTAACGTCCCCGTCAGGTCCAAACACACTCGTCGAATGAATTCCCCGTCCTCCGATAGCTCCGAGGGTATCCAATGAAATCGGCGGAGCTTCCCAAACACCTCCTCATCTATGAAGTTGTACCCCGCAACCTCCGGATAGTCCTCTATCGGTTCTCCAATCACCCCAAAACGCGCCTCCACCGCCTGCCCCGCCGACCGGATCATTACCGCCGTTTCCCCCTTCCCTACCGCCTCAACCCTCCCCTCCTCACTGACCTCCACCACTTCCTCGTTCAGGGATTCATACCTCACCTGTCCCGTGATGTCTTCCTGTCTGTCATCTGAAAAATAGGCCGTCACCGCCAGTTGATGTTTCCCCCTCTCCTCGATCACTGCTTCCGTGGGAAATACCCCCAACCGCTCAACCCGCACTCCCCCCTTCCCTTCATAGCGCCCTCCCCGTCTCACCCAGTTCAGTATCGCCTCGTAGTCGGCCGTCCCCTCTTCCAGTCGTTGCCCCCCTCCGTGGGCCACTTGGGCCGTCGGCTTCTGCAGCAACAGGCTCTCCTCCGGCTCCTCCACGTTTATGCGCGCCTCCCGGGGCCCCAACGCTTCCGCCGTCAGTACCTGATATCCCCCTCCCTTGACTATCCATGCGTAATCTTCTCCCGGATCGGTGGCATCCGACGAGAGTCGGAACCCTCCTCTCCCCTTCACCCCTCCATGACAACGGCTGCTGTTGCAGCCCCGCTTGGTCAATATCCCCCCAATGTCCCAATCAAAGCTGAAGGGTCGTCGCTGCTCCGTGACTGCCGTCCTAATTGTTGCCCGGGCCACCTTTCCCCCCAACTCGGCCCTCAGCTCCGTACCCCCGGCGCTTACCGACACCACTCGACCTACCGATTCCAGTCGCACGATCCCCGGATCCGATACCCACAATCGACTCTCCGAAGTCACCTCCCGCTGCAACCCATCCGAGTATTCCCCCACCACCAGAAAACGCTGCGTCGCCCCTGCCCCTCGCAGTTCCACCTCCCCAGGCTCAAGTCGTATCGACACCAACTCCGGCCCCCCACTACCCGAAGCCTGGTTCTCAGAAGCCGCATGGGTGGAACTCAAACCCAGAATCAGTGCCGTGATCACCAGAATCCGGCAAAAAGGGCGACTTGCTTTGGCTGATTGAGTGCTCAATGATTCCTCCCGGTTTTGTGGAACCACTCATCCACATCTCGGCGACAAGGTTGAATGAAGGACTTCACGTCGGTCTTTCGCGCCTGAGTTCCCTGCCCGAAGACAAGGCTAAGGCCCTTCCTCTTTCCCTGCCGCGGCCATCGCCTGCTCGTCCTTTGGACGACTGACCATCAGCAGGATCTCCTGCACCCGCAGAGACTCTCCCACCTCCCCGTCCATAATGGGGCGGGCCGCCAAGTGGATCCGTTGTGGCATGAGCGTAGCGGGAGCATCCCGACCAGCTATCAGGACGAGGGTAGCCAATTGCCGCGTTGGAAAAAATCGTTCCTTGTGCATTGCCCCTCGTCCGTTTCCCGTTTCCAATAACCGCCGGTTGACGGTAGTGGTGGCCGCAGCGAAAGCATGTACTCCCATGGGCAGATTCTCCAGGCTAAGCGCGATTTCCCCGGAAAACCCCTCCTCCGGTTCGGCCACCACCGAGAGCTTCCTGGTCTCCCCCGCTAGCAAGTTGATATGGCCGACCGCTTCTCCTCGTCCCGCCTTGGCGGTTACCTCTCCCAGATGCGGCAGTTGTGGCCGAACCAACACTCGGTAGCGAAAGTGGGGGGCTGCTCTTCGAGTGGTCAGATCCCGAATCTGCAGATGATACTCTCCGGCCTTCTCAAAGGTGTAAATAGCCTTGGCGTGAATGGACTTGATCCAGTCATCCCCAACCCCTCCCACTTCTCGGTAGACGTTGCTGAAGAGTTCCTCTCCATTGCCATCTACGACCTTCAGATGAGGACTGAAGAACGGTGGAAAGGCTTCCGGGGTCTCAATTTCAAAGGCTAAAGCCTGACCCGACTTCACTCTGAATCGAAAGTCATCCACGTCACCCGGGTGCTGAATGGCCCCCTCCACGGTCAGCGGTATCGACAGTTCCGCTGCCTGACTTGGTTCGTCGTTCGGTTCTTCTTCCCGGGTCAAGCTCGGCAATCGGGGAGTGGAGACCCGATCCCTTTTTTCCCCCTGCAATGGTTGATTCGCCTCCACCCGACGAATTGAACCTGCGGCCTGATGGCCGGCCTCTTTTCCCGGGTCTGGCTCGGGGAGTCTGATGGCGCGGGACCACAAACGGCGGAGGTGACCCCCATCAATCTTTCTGGCAAAATCTCGCTCTCGCCAGACAGCCGTGCCGGACCCATGCGCGGGCTGGCTCGAAAACCACTGGCCGTTGACTCCCGAAACCGGCTCAGCCGCGGGAACGATACGCAACTGGTAAGAATAATCCGGCCCTCCCTGGCCTTCCAAGGTTCCAACCTCCGCCAGATAGCGACCCTTCTTGTCGAACCGGCGGATCAATCGGGGCAGGAAATGAGAGGTCGCCCATCGATGAGTTCCCGGGGCCGGGCCTGTTTCATCCTCCACCTCCAGCCGCTTAATTCTCAAGGGATCAAACCAGCTTCCCGAAGGCTCGTAGAGAATCAGTTGAGGATCGCCGGCAACCGTCGCTGTCGCAAAGGTGGAGGTGATCACTTCAAATTGCAGTTTCTGACCTTGGGCGGCCTCAAAGGCGTAGTAGTCCACCTCCCCGGGTTGACTGAGCCTGCCGTTAACCACCACCGGAAAACGGACCTGCTGGGCCTCCTGCGGCGTGTTGATCGGATTTTCGCTCTCATCGATCAGCGGCTCGGAATTGACCAGCAACGACAGTGGATTCGAAAGCCCTTGGCGAGAAACCAATCGGAGAGTGTGAGCGCCGACAGTTGTCTTCCGGTCCACGCTGACCTTCAAGAAAACATGATAAAACTGCTTGGTGTCTTTCGCGGTGGTACCCGCCTGTTGAACGACATCGACCTCCTCCAACCTCTCCTCTACTTTCCGGACTTCCGCCGTAATCGCGTCGCAGTCAAACCATACGGCATACACGCCGTCCAGGTTTTCCCCTCGAATGCGGACCTCGAAACGGGTCCCCGACCGCCCCCCCAAGGGAAAAAGTGAACTCACTTTCGGATCCACTTTTTCCTTGGCAGCCGTCCAGTTCCCTGAAACTGCCAGGAACCCGCAGAAGACAAACAGCACACCAAGCCGGAGCCTCATAGGTCGTTTTCCTATCGACTTGTCAGGTAAATGCCCATTCCGTGCAAGCCGTTTGGAGTCAAAGAGATGGTTACAGTATACAGAGGTTGCGCTCACCTGACAACTCGAAAGGAAGGCGCTGGCAGTTTCCCGAGCCGGGAGAAACCCTGGATACGCAAAGCGACAAAACGGTATACTGCTGGCCTCTCATGCCTGTGGCAGTTGCTGATGAGGCCACTGAGACCTATGGCTAAGGGACTTCTTCTTTCGCTGAGTGTCTTATGGATAGGGGTGGCGCTGTGCCTGGTGGTCGAGCCCCATGCGACTTCAGCCGAGGCATTCAGCCTTCAGAAACAATTTGGCGGCCTTGGCTTGGGCGCCCATGCGGCTCCCACTTCCTGTTTCTTTCTTTTTGATCCCAGGATCGAACCCTACTGCCCGAACCTGCAAAGGCCCCTTCCGGCGCTTCCAACCTTTTGTCCTCGGCACAGCACCACGGTTTCACTCTTCCCGGCGGTCAGAACGATCGGTGACGACTCATCCGGATCCGACAAACCACCGGGCCGTTTGGGGTTAATGTGACCAAGTTGCTTTTCCTGGCTGCGCTGAACCTGACCAAAAACCCGGGACGGGCGCTGGCTCTGATTTTAGGGATCAGCGGGCCGGTGTTTCTGTTCATCGCCGGCGCGGCCATCAGCGCCGGAATCTCAAGAGACGCCGCCGCTTCCATCGAATCCGGAGCAGACCTTTACGTGACACGGGACCGAGGGGGTCTGGACGCCAATATCGAGGTTCGCTACGTGGACGAGTTCCGCAAGTCGATGTCCGTCATTCAAGTGCGGCCCCGCATTGTCGCTCGGGTGACCCCGACCCCGGAAACCTGGGCGGTCCTCCTGGGCATCGATCCTCTTGCGGGAGAGAGCGGCCAGGGGCTTCAGTCCGGTCGCTTCTTTGGGGAGGATTCGAGAAGTGAAGTGGTGATTGGCTCGGCCTTGGCCCGTCGCCTGGACCTGGAGGTGGGAAGCCGCTTCCTCCTTTCAACCCGCACCACGGACCGAGCCCTGAAGGTTGTCGGGACCTTGTCCAGGAATGGGACGCTGTGGGGTTCTTCCGTGATCTGGACGTCTTTTTCCCTGGCGCAGGAACTGTTGGACATGCCGGGTTTGGCCAGCGACATCCTGATTCAAACTCGGGACGAAGTGATGGCTGCCCGCTTGGCCGATCATTTGTCGCGCGCCGATGCCAAGTTGAGGATTCAAACCAAGGATTTGGTGCGTCGTTACGTGCACAGAGGCTATGCCTATACCGGCGGGGTTTTTTCAGCCGTCTATGCCGTCGCGCTGGGTCTGGCCATTCCCGCCGTCCTGGTCATCAGCGGCTTTGGAACCAAGGAGCGCCGGCGCGAGATTGCTCTGCTGAAAGTATCGGGTTGGCCGACCACTCATGTCTTGGCTCTGGTCACTTTGGAAGCCTGGCTCTGTAGCTTGCTGGCCTGTGGGCTGTCGTTTCTGACAGCCTTCGTCTGGGTGCGATGGCTCAATGCGCCGCTCCTGGCCAAACTGTTCATTGCCGAGCTGGAGTGGTTCCCGATGGTTGCAATCCCTTCTCACTTCAAGGCATCGATCCTGGGGCTAAGTCTGCTTGTCAGCTTGATCATCACCTGGACCGGAACCCTTTTCCCTTCCTGGCGAACGGCATCCATCCCGGCAGCGGAAGCACTTCAATGAGCGGCCCCATTCTGGAGGCTTCGGGTTTGACAAAGACTTTTACCCGCGGGAGTCTTCCACCGCTTTCCATTCTCCGCGGCGTCGAGTTGAAAGCGCATGGCGGCAGAGCTATTGGCCTGACCGGTTCCTCCGGCGTCGGGAAAACCACACTGCTCGGTTGCCTTTCCCTGATCGATCGACCCACCTCCGGATCCCTGCACCTGTTCGGGCACTCGACCGATGACCTCTCCGATCGCGCCAAATCGGAACTGCGCCGGGAAAAGATTGGATTTGTTTTTCAGAATTTTCAGCTTTTCGAAGATCTTCCGGCCTGGCTGAACGTGTGCATCGGCCAGATGGCTGGGCGAATACCTCTGAACCCGTTGCGCAAACAAGCGCTGAGGCTTTTGGAAACCGTCGGGCTCGAGCGACGGGCGGAACAGGCGGTTCGCCAATTGAGTGGGGGGGAAAAGCAGCGCCTGGCCTTTGCTCGGGCCGTGATGGGATACCCCGACCTGCTTTTCGCAGACGAACCCACTTCCAATCTCGACGCCGCCAGTGCCCGATTTCTGCTGGATCACGTCAAGGCCTTGATTGGACAGGGAGTGTGCCTGATCGTGGCGACCCATGATGCTTCGCTCCTGGCCTTATGCCATCAGATTTATGCGTTGCGAGATGGGAAGCTGTGGCAACAAGAAACCTGACCAATTAGAGAATTCAAACAGGAGTAGACAGGATTTACAGGATAGGCAGAAACAGAAATCATCCGGTTCATCCTGTCTATTCATGTAAGTTCAAGAAAATCCCATGATCTTGAACTTCAACACAGCGGTTTTTCTGGCCCAGGCATGTCTCAGCCTGATTCTGGTTCTGGCCTGCCTTGGGGTGGTTCTGCTAATTCTCCGACGTCTGGCTGCTCGGGGGAATCCCTCCTTCGAAGGATATAGGCAGCCGGGTCGTCACTTGTTGCTGGGATCGGCTCTGGTTTGTCTGTTGGCGATTCGCCTGCTTTCCTGGCTCGGCTTCTACTGGCTGATGGAAAGCTACGTTCCTCATATCCCGGGCACCATGTGTCCGTTCGGCGTCGAGGCAGCCACGCCTGGGGAGAGCCAGATACTCCAATGGAGCCGGCTGGCAGTGCTGGTTGCCGGCGGCGGCTGGATGAGCTTCTATGCCGTCCACTGGCTGTCTCGGAAGCAAACGTCGCACCGTCTCCTGGCTGAGTCGGCCGGACCACTGCTACTGCTGATGGCTTTCGACTGCGTGGCCGATCTTCAATTCACCACCGCCAAGCGAGAAGGCGTTGCGGTGAGCTGCTGCACCACCGTTCGAGAGACTCCGTCCGTTCCGTCGAATTTGCCTGACGATGCTTCCACTGAGGTCCAGCCAAGCCAGTCGACTCTGGTGAACCTGTTTGTCCTGGGCGGCATCCTGGCCGGCCTCGGCTGGGGACTCTCGACCTTTCTTGAGAAGTGGGGAACCCCGACAACCGCGCGCCTTGGGCTGCTCGGTCTTTCGGCCTTGGGCCTCTATTTCCTGCAAATCGCCTATGGTGCTTATGTGGAGGTGATCTCACCTCGTTTGCTCGGACTGCCGTTCCATCGCTGTCCCTTTGAACTGGTGACACGCACGCCGGATTTCGCCCTGATCGCCCTGCTTTCTCTGGTAGGAGGAGTCGCCCCTCTTTGGGCAGCCTTCCTATCCGTCCTTTCATCCGGGCCATCCCAGGTCGTCCAATCGGCCCTGCTGCGCCTCTCGGCGTCCGGCATTACGATCGCTCTGGTGATGGTGGCTACTCATTTGGGACTGGCCCCGTGAGACGTTCAACCAAGGTTTTCCTGCTGGCGGTTCTACTGGGTTGCGGTTTGGCAGCCATGAGTCAAGCCCTCCTCAATCGCGCCTATCGGGATCGGTGTCACTGGGACGGAACCCCGATCCAGCCCATCTTCCGGGTGGAATGGTTACCAGAGAAAGAGGACTCCGAAGCGCGTCATTTTTGCTGCATCTGCTGTGCCCAAAGCTGGATGGCTGCCCAGCAAATGCGGCAGGGGCGCTTCTCGGTCCGTGACGAGATCAGCGGGTTCCCTATGGATGCGCTGTCAGGCTACTATGTAGAAAGTGAAAGCGTCACTGAAACCGTCACCGGATGCCGGACTCATGTGTTCCGGGAGCCACTCCATGCTCGTGCACACCTCCTGAAACACCAAGGGCGGCCCGTGCCCTGCCCCTTGCAGCTCTTGCAGAAAAGCAACGCTCAGAGGGACGAATTTCGTCAACCAGAAACCTTATCAGGCTCAGGGCCGGACTCAAACACCGCGACACCAAACCGCTCAAAGGTTTGGGCGCCAATGTCCTAAGAGGTCGTATCACGTCACGACGGCGGCACCTACCGGGCGGTGTACACGGTCCGGTTCAAGACAGCCATCTATGTCCTGCATGCCTTCAGAAAAAGGCCAAGCGGGGCATTGCGACACCAAAGCAGGAGATCGATCTGGTCAAGTGCAGGCTGAAGGCGGCGGAGCAACACTACAGGGATACCTACGGAAGGCAGATCTAATGAAGACAGAAGAAATGAAAATCGAACGGGGAAGCGGAAACGTGTTCGCGGACCTGGGGCGTCCTGATGCCGAGGCTCACCTGTTAAAGGCAGAGCTCGTCACCCGCATTGACAAGATCATTCGCCAGCGCGGACTCAAGCAAGTCGAGGCGGCAAAGTTGCTTGGACTGTCCCAACCTGACGTTTCGCGCCTCCTGCGGGGAAGTTTTCGGGAGTACTCCGTGGAGCAACTCCTGCGCCTGCCGACGGCACTAGGGCATGACGTGGAAATCGTCATTCGAGAGCCTCGTTCAAAGCGACAGGGCAGGCTCAGTGTCGAAGCATAAGCAATCCGACCATGCCCATTGGGGAGCCACTACAGAGCTGACCTCGTACATGAGCCAAGCACCTGATGACGATGTGCAGCGCCGTCGCCCAGTGGCGAACACAAGGCTCACACAAAACGATATCTGGTGTGTCCAGTTGATTCCGGCACCAAGACATGGCATTGGGGCGGGTGAGCGGGCCATTGGGGCGCCCATTTACCCTTATAAACGAGGATTGAATGACCTCCCTTTATCTAAACAGACTGTCGCATGAAGAACGGCAGCAACTCATCCATCATCTTCTGAACACACAAGACGGCAACTGCTTTAATCTGTGGAAATGCAATCGATCTCGATGTTCACGGCAACCACATCGACATCGATCACGTAGAGCCGATCAAGGTTGGCGGGAAAGACGGACCGGAGAACTTCGCTGTCACCCACGATCAGTGTAATCGAACGAAACAGGCCCAGTGACCTTCGTGTGGCAAGAATCCTTGCGTCCTTTGATAGGATCGCGAAGTCGATCGAATCAGAAAACCGTTCTCCCAATCTCGGCGATGTCCTCCACAAGCACGGTGGCTCACAACATGAACTGCCAATTGTCGTCAATGGAGATTTGTTGAAGACAGCGTTCTCGGACCTCGGCCAGAACGACGTTCTTACTTCCCCAATCTATGAGGATAAGCTTTCTGGGTTTCGATACACATTCCTCAATCTGCCCATCGAGTACCTGCACCATGACGACCACATTAATCCACGGGCGATTGGAACCAATCTCAGGAAGATCGTGGAAGAGTTCCATAAACGGATACCGCAACTTCATATCGCTTTAGGGTGGGTCGATACCTCTCGTGGCAATCCGACTGAAGTTCGGATCTTTGACGGTCAACATAAAGCGGCGGCGCAGATCCTTTTGGGCGCTCGTTGCCTGCCAGTCCGAGTGTTCATCGATCCAGACACCGACACCTTGCTGACGGCAAACACTCACGCCGGAACAACGCTACGCCAAGTTGCATTCGACAAGTCGGTGCAGCGAAGTCTCGGTAGCTCCCTGTTGGCAGATAGAATGGAGCGTTACCGACGCGATTGCGGTAGAGCCGAGGATGATGAAAGCTTTTCAGAACGCGACCTCGTAAATCACTTCAAGGGCGAAAGTAGAGAGGTGAAGCGGTATATCATTGATTGGGTTCGAAACAGCGTCACAAGGCACGTCGACAACAAGCTGCGCGACTACATTGACTATGGCGGACGGGGTACTGAAATGCCTCTGAGCTACAGTACGGTCGAAAAGACATTCTACTCGTTCTTTGTCCACGGCGACTTGCTGACGACACCATTCAATTACAAACTCGAAGAGGGGGCGAACCCACGGCAAGTCGAGATCGACCAGATTGTCCGCTTGATGAATGTAATTGCAGAGAAAATTTACATCGGACAGTTTGAGCCGTCGCTGGGCACTCGGCGCATCGAGTACAGTATCCAGAGAGGCAAGGACATTCCGGAGCCGCACCTTCGCGCTTTCCGAATGGCCAAGGAAGAGATTCTTTACAACTGGCTGCGATATGTGGGCCAGATCGTTCAGAGTTATTTCATTACCACAGGCAAGCCGATCGACGAAAAGAAACTGTTCCAATACGCGATCCCAGATGCTTGCTGGGAAAATATCGAAAACTTCGTGGATGCTCAGAGGCGACTCCCGCTGTGGGTCAACAAGGACCTATCGTTGTCGGTGTTTGGCGGAAAGCAAAACAACGACTACTGGCAAGCGATTTTTGAGAGCGGACGCACACTGAACAACGTTGAAGTCATGCCATCTGGGATCAATATCATGGACATGATTAGGCGCTGAGTGTCGGCACATGGGTAGGACATGGCAAAAATTCAATGTCCGACTGACGACTGCCCCCCAGAGATCGAATCCCTCGGTTTCTCACGGCCCTGCCAAGCACATCCAGAAGTTCGTGAGTAGCAAGCAGGGGATCTCAGATGGCTTGCTTTTTCAGGGCAACCCCTGAAATCCCAGTGGATCCCGGGTTCCAGCATCAAGGAGTCGGTCGGCACCCCTGTATTCTGGTTTGGCGGACTCCCCTACCTTGGTGTTTGTCAACTCACAGCCTGCCAAGAAGAGTTCTTCCCCGTCCAAGCGGCTGCACGTCACTGGGCAAAGTCCTCCTCATAGATCCATTGAGCGGCTAGATACCTTCTTAGAACCCAACCCTTTCCATATCTCTGAGGACTCACGATGTCTATCGAGTCACTGATCCTAATCGGATTGCTATTGGTTTCCATCGGTGGATTTGTCGACGGCTCGTTGGGTCTCATGCTCAAGTACGCCAAAGTCCGGGAATGAGAACATCTCTGGTTGGTTTACAGCGGCCTGGCTTTCGGAGTCATTCCCTGGATTGCGGGTCTGGCCGCGGTTGACGACTTGATGGACATCCTGCAGACGGGCGAGGCAAAAGTCGTTGTCCAGGTTTTTCTATTCGGCCTGGGATGGGGATGCGGCGCTGTTCTCTACGGTTTGGCTCTCAAGACCGCGGGGATGGCCCTCAGTTATGCCATTGTGATGGGCCTGACCTCCGCGGTGGGGTCATTGGCTCCCTTGGTTTTGCTGCATTCTGAGGAGATTTTCAGTTTCAGGGGTTTTGTGATCATTGCCGGTGTCCTGCTGGTGGTTGTTGGCGTTCTGTTTTGTGCTCAGGCCCGGACACCTCAAGGAACAAGCGCTCTCGTCCTTTGCAAGCCAGGTTTCGTCATCGATTGGACAAAAACCGATGTTGGGAGTGGTCATTGCGATTTTTTCGGGGATCTTTTCCCCGATGATCAATCTGAGCTTTACTTATGGCGCTCCGCTTTCCGAGCTGGCCGTCAGCAGGGGAACCACTTCCTGGTTTGCGCCTATGGTCATTGGGGTGATTGCCCTATCCGCCGGCGCGATCGTGAACTGTATTTACTGCGGTTACCTCATCTCAAAGAGGCACACCTGGAGTTTGATGTCTCATCTATCCTTTGATCACGTACTGGGCCTGATCATGGGATTGCTGGGATCCGTGGCCCTCATTCTCTACGGAATGGGCAGCACTCGAATGGGCCAGTTGCGGGCGGTAATCGGCTGGCCTATCATGTCGGCCATGGGAATCCTGGGGCCAACTTCTGGGGAGCCATTACGGGAGAATGGACCTGGACCGGCAAGAGGCCGATTCGGCTCATGGGCATCGCGGTAGCAGTCCTGATCGCAGCCATGTTTCTGTTGGGTTGGTCGAGTACCCTTGAGTAGACGCTCTGGAAAACTTATCATCTCGTTCACAACCTGCATGGAGAAATCAACCATGACATCAAAGAATCCGGCAAGGAGAGATCGGCTGTACCTCGAAGCCGATGCAGATCTCGGCATCATTCAGGAGAAACAGATTGCTTCCATTGGGTACGGCAGTCAGGGCCACGCCCAGGCGCAGAACTTGCGCGACTCGGGTCTGAAGGTCATCGTGGGCAATCAGGAAGACAGCTACGCTGACAAAGCTCGGGCCGACGGTCTCGAGGTGGTCCCGATTGCAGAGGCGGTGAAGCGCTCGGACATTATTCTGATGTTGATCCCCGATGAGGTCCAGCCGGCCATATACAAGGCCGAGATTGAACCGCACCTGCGGGAAGGCCATGTCCTGGATTTCGCCAGTGGTTACGCCGTGCATTTCGGCCTGTTCAAGCCACCCAAGAACATCGACGTCGTCCTGAGCGTGCCGGCGGCGCTGGGCGAGGTGTTGCGCGAACGGTATGTGCGTGGCCAAGGCGTCTTTGGGCATTTTGGCGTACATCAGGATTACTCGGGCAACGCAAGGCAGATCGCCATGGCGCTGGCCAAGGGCATGGGGTTGCTCCGATTCGGTAGCTGCCAATGCACCTTTGGCGAGGAGGTCGGCGTGAACCTTTTCGCCGAGTCTGCAGGACTGGGCGCCATCATGAAGTATCTCCTGACGGCCTACGAAGTGCTGGTGGAGGCTGGTTACTCGGCAGAGTCGGCTTATGGGGAAACGTTTTACGAGCTGCAATTCTTCGCCGAGTACCTCTGCAAGTCCAGGCTGGGCGACACACAGTTCGGTTCGCCGACCTCGACTTACCTGATCTTGCGTCGTTCGGGAGAGGTGGTGGATGATCACGTGCGCCAACAGATGCGAGTCATGCTGAAGCGGATCCAGAGCGGCGAACTGGTTCGGGACTGGAACCTAGAGCAGACGGCGGGAAACCCTGTTTTTAACCAGTTAAGACGCGAGATCGCTGAACACCCCATTGGCGAGGTGGAACGGCTGTTTATCGAGAGAAAGGAGAAGACGGGATGGTAAAAGTCGATATACACAGCCACATCTATGAACGGCATCATTGGGCGGATAAAACCGTAGAGGAGGTAGAGTCGTGCTACGGCAAGACCAACAAGTGTCACTGTCCACCCGACGAGCACTGGGAACAGGTGGCGCAAAAAGTGGAGCGTGCGGCGGTCTTTGCCATGATGATGAATGCCGCCGGGTTGGTGGTTCCCAACAAGTACGTCCATGACTATGTCCGGCAACATCCGGACAAGCTGGTGGGAGTGGCCAGTGTGGACCCCAACGACCCCGGGTGTATTGAACAGCTCGATCATGCCGTCAAGCATTTTGGCTTTCGAGCGCTCAAGTTGAGCGGCGCCTACCAGGACTTCAACCCCGCCGACCCACGTCACGACCCGCTTTACCGCAAGGCCCAGGAACTTGACATTCCCATCTTCTGGCACCAGAGCACGACCACGTTTGCAATCACACCCTTGCGCTGGTCGAAGCCCGTTCTCCTGGACCAGGTGGCGCAAAGGTTTCCAAAACTGCGGCAGATGATCTGCCACATCGGACATCCCTGGTACACCGACGCCGTGATGATCATTCGCAAGCACAAGAACGTGTACGCAGACATGTCGGGCTACGGCTTTCGCCGCTTGCGCTTCTACGAAGCATTGGCCACGGCCATCGAATATGATGTAGGCCACAAAATACTCTTCGGTTCGGATTATCCCTTCGCCAAGGTCGATGACAGCGTCCAATATCTGTACGACGCATCGCGCATGGCCAGCCAAGCCGGTCTCCCCCCCATCCCTGAAGCCTACATCGAGGGCATGCTGCAACGCGATTCCCTTCAACTGCTGGGCATGGCTTGACGGCGCCGTTTACAAAGGGGGATCATTCGCAACGAGTTGATTCTTTCTCTGAAAAAGTCGAGAAAAAGATCAGAGAGAGACAATTCTTTTGAAGCAGCACCTGCATGGGGAAAATCATGGGACAACTAGACAATCGGGTTGCCTTAATCACTGGAGCCGGCTCGGGGATGGGTCGCGCCACGGCAACCCTTTTCGCAAAAGAAGGCGCACCGGTCAGCGTTGTAGACATTGACGAATCCGCCGGAAGAGAAACTGTGGAGCGGATCAGCACCGCGGGAGGTACCGCCACTTTTGTACCCGCCGACGTCTCCAAAACCAAGGATGCTCAACGGATGGTGGACGCAACGCTTCAAGCCTACGGCAGGATAGACATTCTGCACAATAACGCAGGGGTTTTCCTGGTCAAATTCCTGGAAGAGACCTCCGAAGAAGAATGGGACCACGTCATGGGGGTCAACTTGAAGGCGATCTTCCTGGCCGTGAAGTTCGCGATTCCCACCATGAAAAAACAGGGCGGCGGATGCATTATCAATACCGCTTCCACCGGGGGATTTTTGGAGCAGTACATGACCCCGGCTTATATCGCCTCCAAGGGCGGGGTGGTGCTCCTCACCAAGACGTTGGCGCTGGACTATGCCCGAGACAACATCAGGGTAAATTGCATTTGTCCCGGGGCCGTCGAGACCCCCATGCTGCAGAGGGCCCTTGCAGCCTACCCGGACCCCGAGAAAGCAGTGAAACAAGAGCGTGAGCTGATGCCCATCAAACGATTCCTCGATCCCGAAGAAATCGCTCACGCAGCACTTTATCTGGCCTCCGACCATGCGCGAGGGGTCACGGGCACGGCGTTAGTGATCGATGGGGGGACGCTGGCCGGCTACGTCGATTAAGAGGGGAAGCGCACGCGCCGGGAACGTGAAGGGCCCGAGGCGGCAACACCCTATGGATCCTGGCCAGGGTGTTTGAAAACCCGGAACCCCAGTGCAGATACCGGCAAGGGTGAAAAAACTTTTTCCCAGGCCACCCGATTCATGTAGGGCTTGCCGTGGTGAAAGTTGACGATGTTTTTGACGAATTGCGCAATCAAGTCCGTGCCCGTGACCATAAAGAGGTTGATTCGGTACAGCCCTCCCAAATCGGAGACGTGGTCGGTGATTTCCGTCCACTTTTTGGCCGCGTACCGAGACAGAACACGAGCGTTCTGAAACCTCGCCAAGCTACCGTCCAACCGTTGCAGGAACTCGGCGCGCCCTTTCAGGGGATCGATCTTGAAGGCCCGGTCCAGTTCGACGTATCCCGCTACCACATCGATCGAAGCCTTGAGATGCCAAATATAGGCTTCTGTCCGGTTCCGTAAATAGTCCAGTTGATGGCGCCCTCGTGGAGCCACTGCCACCGCCGCCATCTCCATGTGCCCCAAAGCCCTTTTGAGCAGGCGGATATCTCGGGAATAAGCCTGCAGCGTGCTGGGCGCCAGTTGGATGTATTCCTGCCAACCCTTGAAGGTGGGGCCGTCGTAGGGATTGGGTTGCGCGGCGTACCGCTTGGCCAATCGGAGCTCATTGGTGGGGGCGCAACACGGCATGTCCTTGTTGGGACCTCCGGTATTGGGACCACTGGTATTGAATTCTTTTTCTTCCAAAGCCATGAAGGCCTGAAACATGGCCTCCTGAGCCGACTCGCCAAAGACCTTGCGAGCGTAATTGCGGTAGAATTCCTCCGGGGTCAGCCGAGTATTCCAAGCGCCTTCCGAGAAATACCTCGAAAGCCATTCCGTCTCCTGCGGTCCTCGGTTCAACCAGGGGATGACTCCGGCCGCCCCATTTTCCCGGGCTCCTTGCAACAGCCGCTCCCGGTCATAGAGCCGCAGGTGAAACTGGAGTCCGAACATGGCGGTGTCATAGTCCAACTCGGTGATTGCCACTCGCTCCCTTTTCCCCATCCCTCCAAAGGCCCCCCATGGGCGAATGAGCAAAAATGATCTTCCCGCCCACCGAATAACTCACATCCTTGGGAAGCCAATCGTCGAAAGCCTGCAACAGATAGGCCTTCCCCCAGTACCAACCTCCGGCCCCGATCTTGACCCGTTGGGGCATCTGATCTCTGGCCTCCAGCATTTTCTCAATCAAATGAACCGAACCGACGCCGGAGCGGACGAACTCGTCCATCCACTTCTCGGTGAAAGTTTCCTGGCCTGCAAAGGGCCGCAATCGCTCCTTCAGACCCGCAATCATGGGTTTCGCTCGTCTCAGGAGCTCGCGATCTTCCGGATGGTCGCAAACCGGCGACAGCTCCGGCAGCCACATGATGTAGCCTTCAGCCTCGGGGTAAGTCTCAACCAGCGCCTTCAACCTGAGGGCATTGATTTCATGGACCGTCGGATCGGTCGGGCATACGTAGGTTGCCATGTAGCGAGAGAAAGGAAGCGGATTGGTTCCCCGTTCACGATGCGGCCGGCGACAAAAGCGAGCCAAATTCGTAGGCAGGGCATTGAGGCTTTCGATGGCTAGCCATACCTTGATGTTCCTTTCCCGGGCATGATGAATCACTCGCTGGAGCAGGTGCCGGGAGGCAGCAAACACTTGGTCCTGATCCTGCACTCCTTGCCACTCGTCCGGCACCATGTATTTTTTCCCGAACTTTTCAAACACTTCTTTGCCCACCACCATATCCTCGGCTCTATAGCTTCCGAAGTCTGTCTGCGGCAAGGTGTAGCCTCCCTCCCAGAAGGAGACATCTCCCATGCGCTTTTTCTCACCTCGGTAGGTGTATTGGAGGTAGGGTTCTTGAGGAAACCAGAACCAGATCAGGTAGTTGAACTTCAACTTGGCCATCTGGTCAACGAACTTGACCAGGTCGGCGTAAGACCAGATGGCGCGGTGTTCGAAGCAGGAAGCAATCCCGTAACCTCTCCTCGAAAAGGGACTTTCCTGACGCACGTCCAGGGAAGTCAGGACCAGTGAATTCTTCCTTTCGGGAATGATGTCGCTGTTGAGCTGAAAGACAATCCCTTGCCGCTCCAGCCAATCATAGGTCCCATAGAGGGCTCCCGCCGCATCGTTGGCCCCAATGATCAGCGTCGGCCTGCCGTCCAGTTTCAGCGTTTTGAGAACGAACCCCTCCGGCTTGAGAGCCCGCCAGTCCATCTGACCTGAGGCAACGGCTTGTTTGACCAAGGAGTTGGCGTCAGGCCCTCCGATCAGAATCAATGGTTGGTCTTTTGGGCGCCGGCTTGCTTCTTTCGGGCCAATAACTGCAAGTCTCGTCCCTGTCAATTTTCCTACGTACTCCTGTAGCTCCTCCCCTGCCAGGCGATACAAGTCTCCCCGCTGATTCTCTACTACGATCAACGCCTTGGCCTGACCCTCCGCAACCAGGTACTGAGCCGCCTGGGAAGAGTGATTCCCCAGCCCTAAAACGAACAAGAGACCGCAAAGCAGGCTGGGGCGATGACCCGCCGGCTTCGCCGGTAAACTTTCTCTCATGGCCTCCTCCTCATCCAGTCAGTGGTCCATTCAATCAATATCCATGCGAAGTCGGACTGTCCGTGTTTCCGGTCAGTATGGCTGCGGTCCATAACGGTGGGCGGCTGACTGCCGGTGGAAGCGGCTCATAGGAATGCCTCTAGCTGAACTGTAACGACTTCAGTTACCGAAGCATCTACCTGTCGGAAGATTCGGAGTCTTGGGGATAGAGGCGCCGCAATCGGTTGAAGGTCTCCATCTCCTGACGGGCAACTTGGGGCTGGCCATTCTCTTGATAAAGCTGGACCAAGAGATAATGCACATCGGCAAACTTGGGAGCCAGTTGGGCGGCAAGCGTGGCGGCTTCGATAGCGCTTTCCAGCTGGCCCAGATGACGATAGCTTTTTGCCAAGCCATAGTGGACACGGTAGAGTTTAGGGGCTGTTTTTTCCGCCGCTCGCAAGTGATCCAGAGCTTTTTCCCATTGCCCCTTTTTCATGAGGAGTTGCGCCAACTCGACTCGGGCCAAGGCATTCTTGGGGTAAAGTGTGACCTCAGCCATCAACTCTCCAAGGGCCTTCTCTTCAGCACCCAGTGTCAAATGGATTTTCGCCAGGTAGTAGTTGATCCAGGAAAAGGTGGCATCCTGTTTGGCGATGGTCGTGAACTGCTCGGCAGCTTCTTCGTACAAGCTGAGATTATAGTAGGCCCGCCCAAGGTAGAGACGAGCCATCCGGTGGTTCGGAGAGAGTTTGATGGCTTGCCTTAGAGGCGCCAGAGCTTCCTTCTCTTTCCGCTGGTCAAAAAGCACAATCCCGAGGTTATAGTGAAAATCGGCCTGATTCGGCGCCAGTTCCACAGCCCGACGCAAGTGCTCCTCGGCTTCGGTATACTGCTTCAGGGCGGCCAAGGTCAGCCCATAGAGTCGGCGGTAGTGAGGATTCTCTCCCTCTTGCTCCACAGCTTTCCGCGCGGCAACCCAAGCTTCAAGGTACTGCCGACGATTGAACTTTTCGAGGGCTTCCCGATAGGAAGCCGCCTGGGGCCAAGCCACTGCCGAGTCGAGGAGCAGGCCTACCAACCCACCCGCGATCAACAAGGCCCGAGGGAGTTTGTATGTACGATGCAGGTTCATGGGTTTTCACCGCATTCTCGCTGGACAACCTCTAAGGCATACTCCAATGAGATTGAGTCTTTTGGGCGCTGCTGAAACGAGGATACTGCGGAACCTGCCACAAGATGAGCGCCAAGGCGCCTACCTCGCTGCGTCAAGGAACTCGCCGGAGGCCAGAACATGCGGGGACCGACTACTCTGGAAAAGATGCGCGCCGTCGTCCGGGGAATGAATGGAAGACGGCTCGGGTATCGTCAACCGGTGAGTTAGACGCCGATCAAATGTTCATGCACCTGGCTTCAGTGCTCGGGCAGCTTTCAGGTGGTGTCGGGACGTGGTTGCGGCAACAACGTTCCGGCAATCCTGATAGTCCCCAGCTGCCTTGGCCTTACAACACTTGTAGTCTCTATTCGCCAACTTCCGACATTGCTTGGCTAGCCATCCGGCTCCCTCAGGACCAGGAGCCGATCGATAGGGGGGGCTTTGATGGTCTGTGTCTTTCCCCTGGCCCAATGGACCACCAGGCGATCCACCCCCTTGCGCGCTCCAAGTCCAAAGTGAAGGTTGAGCGTGCTTTGGCTGAGGTAACCGCTAGCCCCGGTCACCCATTGAACCTGATGCAGGTCGCCGGCAAACAATTCCACCCGGGTACCCACGGCATCGCGGTTGATGGTTCGACCGACCAGTTTCAGATTCAGATGGTTGCCGGAGGATTGATTATTTTGAAGCAGGTAGGGTGCATGGTTGAAGTTGGCAACCACGATATCCAGATCACCGTCGCCATCATAGTCCAGAAAAGCAGCCGATCTGGAACTGCGGCACATCGGCGTCCCTTGAATCTCACGGTTCAGGTATCGCCCTCCCGGCACCGGCTCGATGCCCCACTTCTGGGCCATGTCCTCAAATCCATTATCGCTGCGATTTCTGAAGAGCTGGTTGGCCCAGTAGTAGTAGGGGTAACCCATCCCCGAGGCGACAAAAATGTCTTGCCAGCCATCGTCGTCCAGATCGCCGGCGACCACGGCCCAGGGCCAGAAAGTCTCCAGATTTGCCCGGTCCGACAGCTCCGGCCATTGATCTCCTGCCCGATTGAGAAAAAAACTGTTGCCGTAGAGAACGTCCGGATGAGGGATCTTGGAAAAATCCCCGGCAATATCCCGGTCTCCCCCTTGCGGACCAAAAGGAGTGGGATATTTCGCTTTGGCAAAGCTCGAGGTGTGCCGGTTAGTGGCGTCTTCCATCTTTTGTAGACTGCCCTTCCAATTCTGAGACATCCACATGTCCGAGTGCATATCGACCACGTAGAGATCGGGTCGGCCGTCGTTGTTGGCGTCGAAGAAGCAAGATCCCACGGCGCCCCAACTGGTCCGTTCAAAAGTGTCGGCGGTGATGTCCTCGAAGGCGCCGTTGCCCCGGTTACGGTACATGCTGTCAGGGCCAAACATATCGGTGACGTACAGGTCCTGCCATCCGTCACCGTCGATGTCAGTCACCGCGCAGTCGCCATTCCAGCCGCCGGTGGCTACTCCCACCTTTCCAGCCACCTCGACGAACTTTCCCTCTCCAAGATTGCGGAAAAGGAGATTCTTCTCGCCCCGGTTTTTGTCGTAGGTTCGAGCCATATCGGGAAAAGGCAAAAAGAAACCCACAAAATAACCGGCCTGCTCAGCGATGGTGTCAATGGTAAAGGCTCCAATGTTGGCAACATACAAATCCAGCTTTCCATTGTTGTCATAATCGAACCAGGTGGCGCCGCTGGAGTGACCTGAATAACCAACGCCCGCCCCCGAGGTCACATCTTCGAAGGTCGCATCGCCGCGGTTGCGAAAAAGACGATTGCCCCCTCGGTAGGAAGTGACGTAAAGGTCCGGATCTCCGTCATTGTCGTAATCACCGAACGCCCCACCGACGCTAATGACAGTAGACATCGCCACACCGGCGCCCTGGGTGACATCTTCAAAAGCGCCGTCGCCTCGGTTGACCCATAGCCCGTTGTCCCCTATGAAGTTGAGGAAGTAAAGATCGTCACGGCCGTCTTGGTTTACATCGGCCACCAATACCCCGGAGCCGTGATCGTATTGATTCAGCTTCCAAACGGTTCCTGTCTCCCTATCGATAAAGGTATGAGTGAAGTCAATGCCACTCTGCTTCAGCACATGAGTAAAGCCGGTTGGCGAAGCTCCGCGCCAGCCAGAGGGTAGAGCCGCTGCTGCCAGTAGCAGGATAAGGATCAAAAGAGTCTTGGACCCTGTGCGTGAATTCATGGATTTTGACTGAAGCCGAAAGGTCTTTTGCCGGGAGGAATCCCCCAAGGGGTTGTCAATCGCTTCATCACCCTGAAAAGGATCGCCTGGTCTTTCCGGCCGGCTCATTCATCAGGCAGCACCACCCCTGCGGGATTGGCTGCGGACCTTCAGCGTTCGGCGAGGCCAGCCTTTTTCAGGCTCTTCTTTGCCGCTTCCAATTGCCCCAGGGCACGATAGGCTTGCGCCATCAGAAAATAGACGCGATGCCCCTGGGTCCCGGTCCGGGCAGCCAGCCGGTAATACTCCAATGCCCCTTTCCAATTCCCCCGACCGCCCAAGATCTGGCCGCTGGCGATATAACCGGCGGCAAAGTTCTTGTTGGATTGAACCGACCGCTTAAAGAACTCCAGAGCTCGCTCCTGATCACTCTCTCCGCCATCCATCAGTACCCATTGGCCGTAGTAGTAACAAGCCAGGAAATAAGTGGGCTCCAGTTCAATGGCCTTCTGTATGGTTGGACGAAAAGAGTCCCAATCCCCCACAAGATAGAACAATCGTGCGAGGAAAGTATAGGCTTTCCCATGGCCGGGTTCCAGCTCCACGGCTTTCTTCAACAAAGACTCGGCTCTGTAAAAATCTCCCATGCTGGAATGGACCCTGGCATGACCGAAATGCAGTTGGGCCGACCGGGGAAACCGTTGCCGGCCCTGCCAGAAAACCTGGTCGGCTTCCCTCGGCCTGCCCAAGGAAAGCAACAACAGGCCTTGGCTATGGATAAAGTCTGGACGAAGCTTCAGCCGGAGAGCGGTCTCGATGCGATCCAACGCCAGTTCCGGTTCTCCCAATCCTTGATAGGCCAGCGCCAGCAGGTAGTGTCGTTCCGGCTCATTGGCGTGCGCCTTGGGGACATCCTCGAGAAGCTCGACGACCCGCTGGTGACGACTCGCCTGATTGAACAGAGTCGCTCGGAAGGCAGTCAGCTTCCAGGAAAAGCCGCATCCCCTTGACAGAAATGACACCAGGAGCTGATCGGCCTGCTCCCGGAATCCGCTCCGGGCCAGAACCGACGCCAGTCGTATGACCAAAGGTTCCGCTTCATCCGGGATCCGGTCGGCCAGCAAGACCACTTGGTCCGGTCTCTCGTTCAGCAGATAGAGGTGAGCCAGGGATTCCATGACCTGTGGAGTGGTCCCCTCGGTGTTCAAGGCCTGTTGCAGGTCTCGTTCCACCTTCGCAAACCCCTGGGCCTCAACTGCCTTGCTTACCCTTTCACTGAGGACCTCGCTTGACGAGTCGTCATCCGCCGACGACTGAATGACCCCCAAAAGAGCAAGGATCAACCAGCAGAATGCTCCGCACATCACCCATTTGTGTCCATCAGTCCGTCGGCTCATGGCTACTTTCGGGCTCCTCGATGGTGTGGAAAGCGTTCATCGACAGGTTATCCCATTGCTGCCTTCGACCCGAAGGCCAAGTCACTTCCACCCGGGTCAAGTGGTTCTGTCCCAACCCGACAATGACTCTCTTGTCATGGGACGAGAGGTAGCTGCCGGCGCGACTCACCCGATAGAACTGGCTTTTCCCGGAGTCGTCGGTCACTTGGACCAGCGCCCCGAGCCCATCTCGATTGCTGATCTTGCCGACGAGATCGAGTCCGATCCAATGGAAGTCCTCCACAGCCGTTCGGTTTTCCAATAGCAGCGGTCTCCCCCCCAGGTGAGTCACCAGAACATCAATCAGACCGTCGTTGTTGTAATCCCCGAAAGCCGCGCCTCGGGCGACCCATTTTTCAGTGAAGACGTCGCCGGCGCGATTCGAGACATCGACAAAGGAAGTTCCCCGATTCTGCAACAAAAGCAGGGGCTGCGGATAGCTCACCGTCCCCAGCATCCGAACCGTCTGCTTCACATTGTCGTTGAAATGACCGTTGACGACCAAGATATCTCGCTGTCCATCCTGGTCAAAATCGACCCACTTGGTCCCCCAACCGGTCAAACGGTAACTGGATTTCATGATTCCCGTTCGAGTCGAGATGTCCAGGAAACCGCCGTTTCCCATGTTTTGAAAGAAAACGTATCCCTCCAGAGAGAGGGCGGTCACAAAAATGTCGGGCCAGCCGTCGTGATTGACATCGGCGAAATCCACCCCCATACCGGCAAAAGGCATGCCATGCTGATTGAGCGCCGCCCCAGACAGCAGCCCAACCTCCTCAAAACGTTTCCCTTCCTCATTGCGGAAGAGATAGCAGGGGACACCGTCGTTGGCCACATAGATGTCGATCCAGCCGTTTCTATCATAATCTTCCACCGCAATTCCGAGCCCTTTACCCCCTTTCCGGTCAATTCCCATGACCTCAGAGACATCGGTGAAGGTGTCGCCGCCATCGTTGCGAAACAGCAGATCCGACACGCCTTTGTAGGCGCTGGGAGAGCAATACTCGCGGCTTCGCGGGCGGCCACAGTAAGGATTGTTGTCGAAGGACCAGTTGACGTAGCGAGTGACATAGAGATCCAGGTCTCCGTCCCGATCAAAATCGAAAAACGCGGCGCTGGTGGACCATGCACCCGCGGCCACTCCCGCTTTGCGACCGATCTCCAAGAAAGTGCCGTCCCCTCGATTGCGGTACAACTCGTTAAAACCGTAGTTGGTGACAAAGATGTCCGGGAATCCGTCATTGTTGTAATCTCCCACGGCCACACCCAACCCGTACCCCCTTCCTTGTACCCCGGCTTTCTGGGTGACATCGATGAAGTTTCCGGACGGATCACCCCGAAAAAGACGGTTCCAATACTTGGGTTCCGTCTTAGCCAGTCGCTTTTCGGAAGGAAGGATTTGCGCCCCGTTCACCAGATAAATGTCCAGCAGGCCATCTCGATTGTAGTCCAGAAATGCGCAGCCGCCTCCCATGGTTTCGATCAGGTATTTGGAAGATGTCGGATGGTGCTCGAGCCTGAAATCCAGTCCCCGATCAGCAGCTGTTTCTTGAAAGGTAATGGGTGCGGACGTTGGTGGGGCTGACAGCAGCAGGTGACCAAACCATAAACAAGGAAGGAAGAAGAAGTGGGTTTGTTTGAAGACCATGGGGAGTCCCTGGCAAAGGACCGGGTTCTTCGAGGACTTCACTCTCCCAAGAAATTTCCCGAATTCCAGGCGTTGTCCGTTTTACTTGACCCTTTCAGCGGGTCCTACAACTCCAGCCGCCCCTCGAACATCATGTCCTTGAGTTTGAACTTCCGCTTGACTTTGGTCGCCTCGAGGTTCACCACCAGTTCAACCCTCTTGTCATCCAGGGTGACAGCGTCCGTTCGGGGAAACCGAGCATAAATGACAGCCCATCGCTGCTGAGGCTGCACATCGACCGTCTCAGGAAAGATATCGTTTCTGTTCTTCCTCTTCAGAAAGATGGCTTTCTTCAGATTCGCCACAGCTTCAGGGTCGTCGGGGCTTGGAGCCAGTTGGCGAGGCAGCCCGAGAATGGAGATCCGATAATGGGATTCCTCACGATCAAGGTAAGCCAAACCTTCGGGCCCGATCGGTTTCTGGCCAAAACGTTGCTTGACCATTGCACGTTTAACGGGCAGGGCGCTCACCCACCGGATGAGCACTTGGATTCGGGGTGGCAGCCGGTCGCGGCTGCCGACCTGACGCCCCACGCTGCCGCCACCACCACTGGGATTGGCTTCCGATCTCGAAGGGGGACCACCCACTTGACCGCCCCTACCCCCCGCACGGTCCTCGACTCTACCTAATGGTGCGCCTCCTCCAATGGAGGGGACAAAGCCGGATTTAATGCTTATGCTTTGCGACCAGGGCGAATCCGTAAGCAACTTCCGAATTTCTCTTTCACCCCACTGGGTGAAATCTTTCTCCTCCCAGGAGTCGGCTGCCCAAAGGGTTGCCGTCCCCAGGGCCAAGACTGCTGTAGTGCTGAGTGGTATGATTCTCATGGATTATCGAGACCTCCTCTGCTTAATCTCGCTGGCTCCCGGTGGCTCAGCCCATGCCTGACCCCCTCCGGTAATCAAGGTCACTTTTTCACTGAGCTGTCCAGCCATCTCTTCTTCCCACCGCCAGCGTCGTTGCCAAACCAAAGTGGAACTAGCGATCCGGTCGAAAATTCCAGGTAGAAACTCTTCAACTACCTGTCGGAGGCTTGTTAACGTGGGTCCCCATGACTGAGCAACGGTGGCCTTTTCAGCCCGATCCAAGATAAGCAGCCCGAACCGTAACTTCAGGCAAAGGAACCACACTCCGGCACGGCACGTGTCAAGCGAGGCAATAGGAATCGACCCAAGTGTGGCACGAACCCTGCTCAGGGTCAACGGTGTTGGGTCCTGGTGGTCGCGGAGCAACGGGGACTCACCCCCGATCGGCGCCTGGTGAGAGAGACCTGAAGTCATTCCCCTCCTGTGAGGCAACTAGCCTGTGACACCCCTGATGCCTTAAACCTCATCTTCTCATCTAAAGTCGCCATTGTTTTGTATGTGTTTTTGTGAAATCCTATTGGCTTGTTGGCCAAGGCGGGCTGCCTACCGAATACAACAACCACGTCATATCTACCATGGGACAGATCTTGGGATTCAGTAAAGCTGAAGTAATAATGTCAATCATTACTCCTTTCTTGGCAGCGTTTCCACTGTGTGCGGCGGTAAGGTGGCATCAAGACCCTCACCACCATCTTCTTTGAATGACAGAGAGGCAAAAATCAATGAGGCAGCCCCTTTCTTTTCTGGTCAAACTCTGCCTGAGCGGGATGCTTCTGGCGGGGACGGCATGGCCGCAATCCAGAGCTGAGTGGACCACCGACACTATCGCCGGTCGCGGGATTGGGGAAAACGTCCCGGCAGTCACGGCACAGTTAGCCCGGCCCGAAGGCATGGCGGTAGACGATGCCGGCAATCTCTACATCGCCGACTCCTACAACCACCGCATTCGCCGGGTAGATGCCTCCGGGACCATCACCACCATCGCCGGAACCGGGGAGGGAGGCTTCGGCGGTGACGGCGGCCCCAGCGGTCGTGGCTCAGCTAGACCAGCCCAGAGACGTGGCGGTGGACGCCGCCGGCAACCTCTACATCGCCGATACCGAAAACAACCGCATTCGCCGGGTAGATGCCTCCGGGACCATCACCACCATCGCCGGAACTGGGGAGCAAGGTTTCAGCAGAGACAACGTCCCGGCGGTCGCGACGCAGCTAGACGATCCCACTGGCGTGGCTGTGGACGATGCCGGCAACCTCTACATCGCCGATACCGAAAACAACCGCATTCGCCGGGTAGATGCTTCCGGGATCATCACCACCATCGCCGGAGCCGGAGCCAGGGGCTACAGCGGGGACGGCGGCCCGGCGATCGCGGCGCAGCTAAACGAGCCCATTGGCGTGGCTGTGGACGCCGCCGGCAACCTCTACGTTGCTGATTCCGGAAATTAGCGCATTCGCCGGGTAGATGCCTCCGGGACCATCACCACCATCGCAGGAACCGGAGCCAGGGGCTACAGCGGGGACGGCGGCCCGGCGATCGCGGCGCAGCTAAACGAGCCCATTGGCGTGGCTGTGGACGCCGCCGGCAACCTCTACATCGCTGATTCCGGCAACTACCGCATTCGCCGGGTGGATGCCTCCGGGACCATCACCACCATCGCAGGGGGTGGGAGCTTCAGCGGGGACGGCGGCCCGGCGATCGCGGCGCAGCTAGCCCGGTCCAATGGCGTGGCGGTGGACGGTGCCGGTAATGTCTTCATCGGTGATACCCACAGCCACCGCATTCGTCGGGTGGATGCCTCCGGGACCATCACCACCATCGCAGGGGGTGGGAGCTTCAGCGGGGACGGTGGCCCATCTGTGGAGGCGGGGCTAAACCGGCCCAGAGGCGTGGCAGTGGACGGCACCGGCAACCTCTACATCGTCGATACCAACAACCACCGCATTCACCGGGTGGATGCCTCCGGGACCATCACCACCATCGCGGGAACCGGGGAGCGGGGCTTCAGCGAAGACAACGTCCCGGCGGTCAGGGCGCAGCTGGACCGTCCCACTGGCGTGACGCTGGACGGGGCGGGCAACCTCTACGTTGCTGATACCGGAAATCAGCGCATTCGCCGAGTGGACGCCAGCGGGATCATCGCCACCATCGCAGGAACCGGAGAGTACGGTGACAACGGGGACGGCGGTCCGGCGGTCCAGGCGCAGCTAGCCTTTCCCACTGGCGTGGCTGTAGACGCCGCCGGCAACCTCTACATCGCCGATTCCTACAACCACCGCATTCGCCGGGTGGATGCCTCCGGGACCATTACCACCATCGCGGGGACCGGAGCCAGGGGCTTCAGCGGGGACGGCGGCCCGGCGGTCGTGGCGCAGCTACACGAGCCCAGAGGCGTGGCAGTGGACGGCTCGGGCAACCTCTACATCGCTGATTTCTACAACCACCGCGTCCGCCGGGTGGATGCCTCCGGGACCATCACCACCATCGCGGGGACCGGAGCCAGGGGCTTCAGCGGGGACGGCGGCCCGGCGGTCCAGGCGCAGCTAGCCTTTCCCACTGGCGTGGCTGTAGACGCCGCCGGCAACCTCTACATCGCCGATTCCTACAACCACCGCATTCGCCGGGTGGACCTCTCGGGAACCATTACCACCATCGCAGGAGCCGGTGCGCGGGGCTACAGCGGGGACGGCGGCCCGGCGGTCGTGGCGCAACTACACGAGCCTAAAGGCGTGACGGTGGACGATGCCGGCAATCTCTACATCGCTGATACTGACAACCACCGCATTCGAGTCTTAACACGGCCTTCTTCGCTGCGCCCCCCCACCAACCTGACGGCCACGGCGGTTTCTCCCTCTCAGATCAACTTGACCTGGAAAGACAACAGCAACAATGAGACGAGTTTCAGGGTGCAGCGCAGGGTTGCCAGATCGACCAATTGGGTTCAGACCGCAACCACGGCTGCCAATGTCACCATGTTTTCGAATACGGGGTTATCGCAAGCCACCACCTATCACTACCGCGTTCGGGCCTTCAATGACACGGAATTTTCCACCTTCTCGAACGAGGCCGTGGCGACGACCTTGGCGCCTCCGCCGACCGTGACCGGTTTCACGCCCATGAGCGGACCGGTGGGCACTCGGGTCACTCTCACCGGAACCCATTTCCTCGGCGCCACTGCTGTAGAGTTCAACGGAGTCAACGCTCTCCAGTTCGAGGTCGTGTCGGGGACGAGTCTCCAGGCCACCGTGCCCATGGGCGCCACCAGCGGCCCCATCAGCGTGGTCACCTCCGGCGAGACCGCCACCAGCGCCGACCTCTTCACCGTGACCAGCGGAGTCTACAGCCGGTTGTTCGTGCCCATCGTGCTGAGGTCGAGGGGCCGGGCGAGGTCCTTTTTCACTTCCGAGATGACCTTGACCAACCGGGGCAGCCAAGGTGCAGACATCCACTACACCTATACGGCTGCCATCGGCTCCGGTTCGGGAACGGCCATGGATTTCCTGGGAGTCGGCCAGCAACGAGTGATTCCCGATGCCATTGCCTATCTGACTTCCCGGGGAGTACCGATCGGATCTGGCGCCGCAGGAGGGACGCTGGGGGTGGAGTTCTCCGATCTCTCTTCGGCTTCGGATGCCGCCGTCACGGTGCGGGTCAGCACGCCGGTCGAGGAGGGACGAGCCGGTCTGGCCTACGGGGGGTTGAGTGCCGAGCACCTGCTCAGCGGCCCGGTCTGGTTGACCGGCTTGCGTCAGAACGCTATGGACCGCTCCAACGTGGCTGTTCAGAACGCGGGAAAGGCCGACGAAGGGAACGTCATCCTGAAAGTCACCGTCTTCTCCGGGGACCCGGCAGCGCCGGGGAGTTTTGTATTCCCGGAGGTATCCCTGGCTCCGGGAGGGTTCCACCAATACTCGGGCCTGCTGGCAACGGCCGGCTTCGAGAACGGCTACGTGAAGGTGGAGCGGGTGAGTGGGACAGCCGCTTACTATACCTATGGGGTCATCAACGACCAAGCCAACTCGGACGGGTCATTCGTCTTCCCGGTCACGGAAAGTTCGCTGGCGGGGACAACCGGACAAACGCTGCCCGTCATTGTCGAAACAGGAGTATTCAACAGCGAACTGACGGTGACCAACTTCTCAGAGGCGGCTAGGACGGTGAACTTCAGTTTTGTGGCCGAGGCCATCGAGGCCGCCAACAACACGGCCGTCTTCGGCCTGACGCTCGAAGCCCGGGAACAAAAGATCATTCCCGATATCGTCCAGGAGTTGCGTCAGCAGGGTGTGGCGGGGGTTGGTCCGGCCGGCTCGACCTTTGCCGGGGCTCTGTTCGCCTCTGTGGCTGAGGGGGACCTGAGCGGCATCGTGATTGGAGCCCGGACGGGCTCGCCGGGAGGAGGGGGACAATACGGGTTGTTCTACACCGCCGTGCCCTATGGTTCGGCTTCGATCGACAGCGCCTGGATCTACGGCCTCCAGCAAAATGAGGAGAACCGGAGTAACTTGGCGCTGGTCAACACCGGAGAAGTGGATGGCAGCGAGAGTGTTTTCAACCTGGACATTTACGACGGCAACAGCGGCCTGTTGATCAACACCGTGAGTGGCCTGAGGGTCGTGGCCCGTCGCTGGTTCCAGCTCAACAGCCTGCTGGCCAACTACGCTCCGGGAACCACACAGGGCTACGTTCAAATCCGGAAGATCTCCGGCAACAACCCCTTCCTAGCCTACGGGGTGATCAACGATGGAGCAGCTCCCGGACAACGGAGCGGGGATGGAGCCTACGTGCCGGCTCAGGAGTAGGCGCTCCACCAAAGGAACGGACAGACGGTTCCGGTTTCCTTTTCAATCGCAACTCTTGGGATGTGACACGCATTTGACCTGCGTGCAGACCATTCCCACGCCGGCATGTCCGTGTTGACGGATGGCTGAAGGGCGAATTATCCTAAGACTATTCAAGGATAGACGGCTTCTTTCCAGCCGGGGCCCACAAATGGACTCGGCTTGCTGCAGGCAATTGGAGGGTGCTGAACCGATTGCTCCAGTTGGGAGAGAGTCCTTCAAGCAGCCTGATTGCAGACAGTTCCACTCATGGAGACTCGAGGGCTAATCTCAGCGTGCCTCGCGCTTCTGCTGCTGGGAACAAGCGGCAGCAAGCTGGCGGCGAATCCGGCAGCAGGGACCAACCGGGCTCCCAAAAAACAGGTCCATTTCACCACAGATATTGAGCCAATTCTGAAAGCCCACTGCTACTCCTGCCACGGCAGCGCCGTGCAGAGCGGGATTACCGACCAGCCTACGGCTGCCTTGTTGGAGGACCTGAAACGAAGGGGTTTGCTTGAAAGCACCCTGGTCATTTGGGGAGGTGAATTTGGACGCACACCCATGGTTGAGAATCGTCAACCCGGACGACCGGACAGCTTGGGTCGGGACCACCACCGGCTGGCTTTCAGCCTGTGGATGGCCGGAGGTGGCATCAAGGCAGGGCATGTGGTGGGTCGGAGCGACGATCTTGGTTTCAAGGTTGTCGAGGACCCCATCCACATCCACGACTTGCATGCGACGATCCTGCATTGCTTAGGACTGGACCATAAACAGCTCACTTATCGGCATCAAGGGCGGGACTTCCGCTTGATCGACGTGGCCGGGCAGGTGGCGCAGAAGGTGCTGGCCTAGAACGTCAAAACCGTTCGCCTCCCGCCGTCGGTCAGACTTGGCCGCATCAAGTCATGTTGACAAGGTGAGCCACCCGCAGGATCTCCTGACGGTGCGAAGGAATCGACTACCGATAGACGGAGATCCCCTACCGGTTCAGGAAGGGCTAAGGCAGGGTTGACTCAATCTGTCAAAGTGTCCCCTATAGTTGCTCTTAACCCAAGGGAGGGCGGGCGCTCTCGCGCTCGCAGGCTGCTTTAGCCGATGCCTTCAAAACTTCCCTCCCCAAAGGGGACTCGTAGCTTAGCCCTGTCTCCAGAGATGGGCCGGTTATGTGGACCGCCTGGTGACAAAGCAGGCCAGCGGGAGCCGATAACCAACCAGCCAAGGGTTTGAGTTGTGAAGCGAAAGAACAAGAGAAAAAATCGCGGGGCCGCCAAAGAGGTCCAAGCAGGGACACCCTACCCAGTCGCTTCGACTCAAAAACGACCGGCCTGGAAAGAAACTGTCTTCGCTGTGCTGGTCGTGTGCTCGTTTTTTGCCTTGGTGGAGTTGGGATTGCTGCTGCTGGGTGTGCAGCCGCTCGCTCACAGCCACGACCCCTACGTCGGATTTACCTCCCGCCTTCCCCTTTTCGTTGAAGAGACCGGACCACAAGGGGAGGCGATGAGAGTCACGGCCAGAAACAAACTGCGTTTTTTCAATAGACAACAGTTCAGCGAGGACAAACCGACCGGCACCTATCGTGTCTTCTGTCTGGGCGGCTCGACCACCTATGGTCGACCTTATGATGACGCCACTTCCTTTTGTGGCTGGTTGCGCGAGTTCTTGCCCCAAGCTGCCCCCTCTCGCCGCTGGGAGGTGATCAATGCAGGAGGTATCAGTTACGCCAGCTATCGAGTCGCCGTTCTGATGGAAGAGCTCATCGGTTACGATCCGGATCTCTTCATTGTCTATTCCGGCCATAATGAGTTCCTGGAAAAGCGCACCTATAGCCAGACGGCGGCAGTCCCCAGCGTCTTTCGGGAACTGGGAGCCATGGTGAGCCGAACCCGCATTGCTACAGTCTTCAAGCAAGCCCTTGAAGCGGCCAGCCCGATTTTGGCCGGCAGCCGAATCGAGGGTAAAAATCTGCCCGGGGAAGTGGAGACCATTCTGGAACAAGACATGATGGTGGGACCCGAGACCTACCGGCGAGACGAACTCTTTCAGCAAAAGGTGTTCGAGCACTATCGGTACAACCTGAACCGCATGATCGAGATGGCACGGTCGGTGGGATCAAAGGTCCTGCTGGTGAATCCGGCTTCCAATCTGCGGCATTGCTCTCCCTTCAAGAGCGAACATCGACAGGGCCTTGGACCGCCTCAAAGTCAACGCTGGAGGACCCTGTTCGACCAGGCAAACCAAGCCCATGGGGCAGGAAGGCCCGATGAGGCTCTGGCTGCGATCGAGAAGGCGACAGTCATCGATGACGCCTATGCTCACCTCGACTATTTGCGCGGGCAGGTGCTCTGGCAGTTGGAACGTTACCGGGAAGCCAAAGCGGCTTTCTCGCGGGCGGGCGACCAGGATGTCTGCCCGCTGCGAATCCTGTCGCCGATGGAGCACATCCTGGGGGCGGTGGCCGCCGAGCAAGAGGTTTCTCTGGTTGATTTCGTGGAATTGGCCGAGCAACAATCGGAAAATCGCACACCCGGGGAGAACCTCTTTCTCGACCACGTCCACCCAACGATCGAAGGCCATCGACTCCTGGCGCTTGCCCTCCTGGAAGAAATGGAGCAACAGAAGATTGTGAAAGTGGCGAACACGTGGAACGAGGTAGCTATCCGGCAGGTGACTCGGGAACTGGAAAGCCGGCTTGATGATGAGGCCCATAGCATGGCCCTCCACAACTTGGCGGCAGTATTGAGCTGGGCCGGCAAATTCGAAGAAGCCGGCAAGCTGGCCTTACGCGCCATCCAGCGATTCCCCAATAATGCACAAGCTCACTACCAGGCAGGCATCAACGGGGCGGCTATGGGATACACGGACCAAGCCATCCACCATTACCGTCGGGCCCTGCAGCTTAAGCCCGACCACGTTGAAGCTCACAGTCAACTGGGACGATTGCTCTTGGAACGAGGCCAGTCGGAGGAGGCCATTCGCCACTCTCGTCGCGCCCTGGAACTCAGGCCTGACTATGCCGAAGCTTACACCTACCTGGCGAATGCCCTGCTGGCCCAAGGTCACAGCCAGGAAGCCATCCGTTATTATCAACGGGCCGCCCGGCTCAAGCCTGCGGATCAGGCGGCGAACTTCTACAATTTGGGAAATGCCTTTCAAGCCCAGGGCAATCCTGAGGAGGCGATCCACCATTATCGGCTGGCCTTGAGCCTGCAACCTGGTTATGCAGCCGCCCACACGAATTTGGGCAATGTGCTCTTGGGACAAGGCCACACTGAGGAAGCGGCTCATCACTTCCGCCAAGCCTTGGAGTTCAATCCTGATCAGGCAGAGGCGCACACCGGCCTTGGAAATGCCTTGGTCACTCAGGGACAAATCAACCAGGCGGTCCGCTACTACCGTCAGGCTCTGCAGATCAGGCCCGATGATGCCATGGCTCGCTACAACCTGGGAAACGCGCTCGCCGGCCAGGGGCGACTCGAAGAGGCGATCGTCCACTATCGTCGGGCCCTCCGGACCATGCCCGGCTACGCTGAGGCCCACAACAACTTGGGACTGGCGCTCGCCGCCTCCGGCCAGTGGAGTCCGGCACTGCGACATTTTGAAAAAGCGTTCCAGCTCCAGCCCAATTGGGAGGCTCCATTGAATGGAATGGCCTCAATCCTGGTGGAACATCCAAATCCTCGAGTCCGCAACCCCGAACGGGCTATCCAATTGGCCAAACGGGCCGCCGAGTTGACTCAGCATCAGAGCGCCCCCGTCCTCAACACCTTGGCGTCAGCTCAGGCTGCCGCGGGTCAATTCGCTCGGGCGGTGACCACGGCTCAAAAGGCCTTGGCCCTGGCGTCTGCAAACCAGTCCGACCAGCTTGCCGAGCAAATCCGCCAGCGGTTAGAATTTTATCGACAAGCGGGTCCCTAACGGCCAAAGGCCGCTCCTCGATCCAGAAAAGCCGTAGGGACTTCGTTTCAAAAGACTTGTGGCCCCTCGTAGCCCAGTCTTGAACCAGAGAAAGAAGCTTTGCCCACCAAAAACCAATCTTTCCACGATTCCAGGCAGTCAGAGACTCGACTTTCGGGCCGAGGGTCGATCTCTCGACTTCTTGGAGTGGAGCCAACGGCGCCTGTGAACCTGGGATCTTGATGGAGCAATCCGCAACCCTGAGACGGTTTCATCCTGCCTGCCGCTGGGGTGGTTTGGCACTGGGCCTGGCCACGATTCTTTCCAGCATCATCATGTCCAACCCGGCGCTTCACCTCGAAAAGAAAACGTCGGCGGTGGGCAACCCGCAAGCCCTGCCAAACAGGGATTCGAACCTACAGTTCGTCGACGTGGCCAAAACAGCCGGCATCGACTTTCTTCACGTCAGCGGGCGACCGGAAAAGAAGACTCTGTTGGAAAGCGTTAGCGGAGGTGTTGCCTGGATCGACTACAACGTTGACGGCTGGCCCGATCTCTATTTGGTGAACGCCGGACGGTGGGAGGATCTGATCACCGGTAAACGGAGCGTGGCCAATGCACTCTACCGCAACAATGGCAACGGCACCTTTACCGAAGAGTCCCAGCAAGCCGGAGTGGAGAACAGTCACTGGGGATTGGGCGCTGCCGTCGGAGATTACGACAATGACGGCTGGCCTGATCTTTATGTCTGCAACTACGGCGCCAATACACTTTATCGAAATCTTGGGGATGGCACCTTCAGAGATGTTACGGTCTCCAGCGGCGTGGGTAACCCAGGCCTGAGCTCGAGCGCAGCCTTTGCTGACTATGACCAAGATGGCTGGCTGGATCTTTATGTGGCCAATTATGTTCAGTTTGATCCCCGAACCGCACCTTGGCCTTGCCCCTTTCGGAACCTGGAGGTCTTATGTGGTCCCAAGGGGTTGACCCCTGAGGCCGATGTTTTGTACCGAAATAACGGCGACGGCACCTTCAGTGATACAACCCGCAGGGCCGGCATGGCAGTGCCGCCGGCTTACGGGCTGGGTGTCATCTGGGGTGATTATGACAACGATGGAGACAGCGACTTGTTTGTAGCCAACGACTCCATGGCCAATTTTCTTTTCCAGAACAATGGAGATGGTACGTTTGAAGAAAGAGGCTTACTTTCCGGGACAGCCCTCAATGAAGATGGCCGCAGCCAAGCGGGGATGGGATTGGATTTGGGGGACTACGACCGCGATGGTTTCTTTGACCTGTACGTGACGAACTTCTCTGAGGACTACAACAGCCTTTATCGCAACCTGGGCAATGGCCGCTTTCGGGATGTCACCTACCTGACGGGCGTCGGCTTTCCCAGCTGGAAACTGCTGGGGTGGGGCGCCGGCTTCGTTGACTTTGACAACAATGGATGGGAAGACCTTTTCGTTGCCAACGGGCATATCTATCCCCAGATTGACGACAGTCAATTAGGGACGCGCTTTGAGCAGCGCAAGCTCCTATTCCGAAACTTGGGGAACGGCAAATTCCAGGAGACGGCCCAACGTTCGGCCAGCGGACTGAATCAGCCCTGTCGCAGCAGAGGAGCCGCTTTTGCCGACTTCGACAACGATGGCGACGTGGACGTCGTCGTCAACAACATGGACGGTCCCCCTTCGCTCTTTCGCAATGAGGAAGGTAACCGGAACGGACACTGGTTGGCGCTCTCTTTGGAAGGCGTCCGGGCCAACCGGAGCGCCATTGGCGCACGGGTCACGCTAGAGACCGATGGAGGGCGCCAGATCCGGGAGGTCAGGGGCGGCGCCAGTTATCAGGCCGCCAATGACTTGAGGTTGCATTTCGGCCTGGGAGCTTCTGACAAGATCGAGAGCCTCACCGTAAGGTGGGGAGGCAGACGCCTGCAGAAGTTTCACGATATTGCTGCGGACCGCAGATATCGGCTGAAAGAGGGCAACTCAATGAAGGTAGAAGAACCATGAACATTTTATCAATCAGGCAGTTGGTGACGCGAGGCGCTTTTTTAAACTCTCATTCAATGCCCGCTTTTCGCAAAGAATCCAGGATTTTTTCCTCGCTGCCGGGACCGTACCCTGAATGCCTGCCAACGATCTCACCTTGGCGATCAATGACAAACAAGGCCGGAATGGCCCGCACGCCGTACAGCCCGGCAACCGCTTGACTCTTATCAAACAACGTCGGAAAGGTATAGCCTCCCTGCTCCACATAGCGCCGGGCGATCGGTGGATCTTCGTCATTGATGCCCAGCACCACCAGTCCCTCGTCCTTGAATCGTTGCTGAAGGGCCTCGACGACCGGCATTTCATACCGGCAGGGTTCACACCAACTGGCCCAGAACTCCAGGATCACGACCTTGCCTCGCAGGTCGCTCAGCCTAACCGGCCGGCCGTTCAGATCCTCCAAAGTGAAATCTTTGGCTTCGCGACCCGTAGGCGCCGATCGTGGTCCCAACACCTGGACTTGTTGAGCACCCTGAGGAGGGGTGAAAACAAAGAGAGAATCAGGCAGCGACTGGTTGATTCTGGCTTTGGTCAGGGTTACCGTATGCCTCACTTCAGCCGGCCAGCCAAATGGGGAAGACCCCATCGCTGTGCGGGAGTCCTCCTGGAGTATGAGATTCCGTTCCGGATCAATGGAAAGGATACTGGACAGACCAGAGTCATCAATAAACCTCAGCGGCGTCCGTCCCGAGTACTCGACCAGGAAGCACCGAACCTTTCGATTACCGATATCTCGGGTTTTCTCGCCCACCAGTCGGACTTTGACAGCGTTCTGGCCCAGACGGCCATAATCCTCGACCAGGCTCATCGCCACCGAACTCAGCTTGGACCCATAACCTCCTGCCCGGCCGGCGTTTCCCATTTGCCGGGTAAACTGCTTGAGTCTGGAAACGTACTCCCAGGTGTTGTTCCCGTCGGTGACAATGAGGAAACCCTCCAGGGAGTGCTTGATTTCAATCCTCGTCTTATCCGGCTTAACGGCAGACACGATCACGGGTAGCTCAATCCGCTGATAAAAGCCTTCGCCTTCGATCTCTGTACGCAGCAAGCCCTCAAAGTAGTAGCTTTGCAGATCCCGGTAGTTTCGACTGACGCGCCGGATAAGTTCCCTCGCGTCGGTGGAGCGCTCCTCGGAAAGCGACAGGGTTGGCAGCAAGAAGAGGAGGACGATGGCAAGTTTGCACCACATATTTTTACCGTTCGCTTTCTTGTTGCTCAGCCCGGGATCATAGGGGTCGCCAAGCATCGAGCGTCGGCAGCCGATCGATGATCACCAGATTTTAAGACAACTTGCCGGGGCCGATTCGGTGTTGAGTCTTACCGTCAGCTATCCTCACCGCGAGGGCGCCGACTACTCCCCTGTGGCTTGAAAATCTTCAAGCCAGCGCCGGCTGACCCGGGGCCAGCGGGCGATGAAGTGATCGCGGAGTAAAGGAGACAATCGGCCACCGGCTGTTTGCATCTTGAGATGGCGATCGCGCCGGCTGGGCATGTGACAGTCAATGCAGTTTTGGCTTATGCCCGCCCCCACCTTAGGCGCCATGCCACAGCGCTGAGGTTCATGGCAACCTTGACATCGACTTGAGAACAAGACCCGGTTTCCCCGTTCCTGCTGATGGGGGTTGTGGCAAGTGACGCAGGTCATGGTAGGGCTTTCTTGAAAGCAGCGGCTCAATCTTAATCGGGCAAGCTGATCATCGGTGTGAATGCCCCCTTTGACGTCGTCGCCAGAGTAATCCAGCCGAAGATACTCACTCAGCGGTTCTCCAGGCCGGTAGGAAAAAGAGGGTCGAAGTATGGTGCCAACCCCGGAGTGGCATTGCGCACATAACTCAATCAGCCGATCGCGATCAAACCTGCCTGGATGGAGAATGGGCTTGGCCTGACGCCGGCCCGATCCGCCAGGTGAATCGGCATGCTCTTTTCCCGGCCCGTGGCAGCGCTCGCAGGACACGCCCAAAATATAGTTGTCTTTCCGATACCGGTTCACGGCGCCCGCGACATTCTCGAAGTAGGTGGCATGACAATCCAGGCAGCGTGGCCGGATGGGCCTGGCGAAGTCCGCAGTGCCATCCCAGTAGGCTGGACTGTTGACCCATTGGTCGATCTCGCTGAAGTAGGAGACGGGCATCTCGTATAATTCATCCCCTTGCCAGTAGAGATAGGACTGACCGTGATTACCCGAACCGGTCACAATGTCCATCCGCTGGCTATGCTGGTAACCCTGGCCCCGATATTCCACAAACAGGCGTTGATAGAATTCGTTGCCTTCGGCTTCCATCCTGAAAAAGAGGGCGGGGTCGCTGGTCCTGAGTTGGTTCCGGTCCCCTTCAAAGTCACCCAAGATAGACTCCCGGCTGGCTTCCTGCGACGTGCGACGATGAGCTGTGCTCAGAAAGCTTTCATACTGGTCTCGGTGGCACTTTCCGCAGGCTTTGGCCCCAATGAACGGCATTTTGCCGGCTGCTTTGGGCAGAGTAGGCAGCACATCCAGCGCTTTAGGCAAAAGCACCTTGCGTCCGGAACGCTTCAACATTAAGGCTTGCTCTCTTCCGAGGCCGGGTCCGCTCGGGTTCGCCCTCAGGTACTGCTCCGGACGCACGGACCAGAAAGCATCCGGGAATCTTTTGAGGATGTGAGCCTTTCGCGCCGAGGCCTTGGCAACGGGTCGAGTATCCTGAGAATCAGAAGTCAGGACTGACCGGGGCACAGAAACCAACGTGGCGAAAACCGGCAGCCAAGTCAGGAATAACCGCCACCTCGCCATCAGATTCCCTCCTGGAGACTCTTGGGATACAGGGGTCCAGCGATTAATTATAGTTGAAGCCGCAGCAGAGTACGGATTCATAAGCAATGCCGTCGATGTCACCCGTGCCCAGCGACAAAGATTCTCCGCAGCCAGGGGCTACCTCCATTCATACCCAATCTTACAATTCAAGCGGCCCATCACTCTCGTCCCACTCGAAAACGGCGTCTGGAAACTCACCTCTCCCATCACCCCTGTCGCTCCGGATGAACTGATGCCCTGTTCCGCCTCACCCTTGGCTCGATCCTCAACTTGTCCAAACACAAAATTCTTGACAAGTGCCCCAGAAAGATCACACTTGAGGCCCGGCCATGAAACCTTACCTTTATATCCTCATTGTTCTGTTAGTCGGAGGCAGCATTGGCTTTTTCATCGGCCGGCAATCGACAGCCCTGGTGCCCTCCATCGCCACGCCCCCTGAGACGACCCAGTCTGATTCGGATTCCATTCAGAGGATACTTGAAAGGCAGGAAGAGGCCTACAGGCTCCACGATGCTCTCCTATTGATGAGAGATCGCGAGCAGTCTTTCGTGGAAATCGACGGAAACAGCGGTAGGAGCTACGACCTGGCTCAGACCCTCATCTACTACCATGAGCAGTTCAGGTCCGGAAAGAGCGTTCGCCTCCAGATCAACGAGCCGGAGGTGAGTATTAAGAAAAACTCTGCAGTGGTCCGAGCTCACTACGCCAAGACATCAGATATGTATGCCGATCAGGGCTATGAGAGCGTGGTTGGTGAGGGATTGTGGTTGCTGACCAAGAATGGTGGAATCTGGCGAGTTACCGTGTTCTTCAGAACGGAATCCTTCAAGCATTAAGACTCAATCACTCCTGACGTTTGCCTATCTCAGCCTTGGATCGGGCTGCTGACGATCTTAAGGAGGATCAACGTTGCCGTACCCCGAACTAATTGTCTCATCTCCACTCCCGGTTTTGTCGTTGGAGCCATGAGAAGTGACAAAGGGCGCTGCTAAGAGAGGGTGGTTGGGGAACCATTCAAATGTTCGAATAGCGGTGTGGTCAGATAGCGTTCGCCCGTGCTTGGCAGCACGGTGACAATCAGCTTACCCTCGTTCTCCAAACGCTTGCTCACCTCGACCGCAGCATGAGCGGCGGCTCCAGAAGATATGCCCACCAGTAACCCCTCCTCCTTAATCAACCGACGAGCCATTTGAAAGGCCTGCTCGTTGGTGACACGGATCACCTCATCGATCACCCCGGTGTTGAGAATGTCTGGAATGAAACCGGCGCCGATGCCCTGGATCTCATGCCATCCAGGGCTTCCACCCGATATAACCGGAGAATCTTCCGGTTCAACCGCGATGGCTTGGAAACCCGACTTCCTGGACTTGAGGATCTCTGCGACACCCGTAATGGTTCCCCCCGTTCCCACTCCACCCACAAAAACGTCTATCTTGCCGTCGGTATCATTCCAGATCTCTTCAGCGGTCGTCTCACGGTGGATCTTGGGATTGGCCCGGTTCCGAAACTGCTGGGGAATCCATGAATTCGGTATCTTGGCGGCAATCTGCTCAGCCGCTTTGATTGCTCCCTGCATCCCCTCAGAACCCGGGGTCAATACCAGTTCCGCCCCAAACGCTCGGAGCAAGGTACGTCGCTCCATGCTCATGGTGTCGGGCATGGAAAGAATGAGCCGATAGCCTTTCACTGCGCAGACGAAAGCCAGGGCGATTCCTGTGTTGCCACTGGTCGGCTCAATAATTACTGTATCTTTATTAATGGTTCCCGCCCGCTCAGCCTCATTGATCATGCTGATCCCGATGCGATCCTTGACGCTTCCAGCCGGATTGTGAGACTCCAGCTTGGCCACTACCGTGGCTAAGGATCCCTCGGTAACTCTATTCAATCGCACCATGGGAGTGTTCCCCATCAGCTCCAGGACATTGCTCGCGATCCTTGCCATCAGGCCCTCCTAAATGTAGTACATAATCTGTGGGGTCAACTTCTTCCGCTTCTCGCACACCTCATCTACCGTTGTTTTCCTCAGGACTTCGGAGGCGTGAGAGAAAATCTCAGACCAAAGGTCCTTGAGAATTTCTCGGGTCGGCTCGTTGGCTGTCCCCTCTCTCATGAAAACATCCATGCAGTCAATAGAGCCCTCAAGGGCCCTGACGACCTGCAGCAGATTAATGTGGCCGGCGGGCCGGGCTAGCTGGTAGCCGCCCTGGCGTCCCCGACTACTCTCGACCAATCCAGCCTTTTTCAAGACCAGCAAAAGCTGATCGAGATACTGCTTCGGAATGTTCTGCCGTTCAGCTATCTGGGCGCTCTGTATCGGAGCTTGATGCGAGTAAAGGGCAAGATCTATGATCGCCAGCAGGCCGTATTCACCTTTGGTCGACAGCCTCATAATTCATCCGCCAAATTTCTTTAAAGGTGACTAAAATAATCCAAATAGTCAATATACTCGATTTTGCTTCTCTCGGTCAACAAGAATACCAGACTATCTTGAAGAAATCACTTGACTTTACCCGGAGAGAAACATATATTGACTATTTTTATTAGTTTAGTCATCTTTGTTACCTGCAATGGTTAATTCTCGGTCTAAAATGAAAGAAATCGCGCAATGGCAGGAACTGCTGTCATCGGCGGCTCCGGCCGAAATCTTGAGGTGGGCGTATCGTCAATTCGGCACTCGGGTGGTGTTTGCCACTGCCCTCGGCCTTGAAGACCAGGTGATCACCCATTTCCTGGCACAGAATTCGCCCACCATACGGATCGTGACCCTGGATACGGGCAGGCTCTTCCCGGAAACCCATGAGCTGATTGAAAAAACTGAGGGCCGCTACAACCTGAAAATTGAAGCTTTTTTTCCGGAGACTAAAGAAGTGGAGTCGATGGTCAGGCAACATGGCATCAACTTGTTTTACAAGAGTATCGAACTGCGGCAACTTTGTTGCAGGCTAAGAAAGATTCATCCATTACAGCGGGCACTGGAGGGCATGGAGGCCTGGATTTGCGGGCTCAGGAGGCAGCAGTCCATGACACGCCGAGAAGTACCTCCCATCGAATGGGATGAAGCCAATGGGCTGGTCAAGATCAACCCGGTTTGGAATTGGGGAGAGTCCCAGCTTTGGGCGGTCGTCAAAGGCAATCAGGTTCCTTACAGTCCGCTGCACGATCAGGGTTTTGTGAGTATCGGCTGCGCCTGCTGCACCCGTGCGGTGAATCCGGGGGAAGATCCGCGAGCCGGGCGCTGGTGGTGGGAACAAACCCAGCACAAAGAATGTGGCCTACACAGCCGGCCAAGGCCTCAGGCTGACGAGTGAATTCATGCCAATGATTCTTATTTCCCAGAGGCTGTACCGAAGGAATGGATAACTATTTTCTCTCTCATCTTGATGTACTAGAAGCCGAGGCCATCTACATCATGCGTGAAGTGGCCGCGGAATTCGAACGGCCAGTGCTGCTCTTTTCGGGAGGTAAGGACTCCATCTGCATGCTGAGACTGGCTGAGAAAGCCTTCCGTCCGGCTCATTTCCCTTTTCCACTGCTTCACATTGACACGGGCCACAACTTTCCGGAGGTGATTGAGTTTCGTGACCGTCGGGTCAGGGAGCTTGAGGAACGACTTATTGTTCGGACCGTCGATGAGGCCATCGATGCCGGTATTGCCATCGAGCCAAGCGGCACGGATAGAAGTCGAAATTGGCTGCAAATCCCGACACTTCTTCATGCCATCGAAGAGTTCAAGTTTGATGCCGCCTTTGGGGGGGCGCGGCGGGACGAAGAAAAATCGAGGGCCAAAGAAAGGTTCTTTTCATTTCGGGACGAGTTTGGCCAGTGGGACCCTCGCAACCAGCGGCCGGAACTCTGGAGTGTTTACAATACCAAGCTTCATTCAGGTCAGCACATCCGGGTTTTTCCCTTGTCCAACTGGACCGAACTGGATGTTTGGCAATACATTGCGAGAGAGTGCCTGGAGATTCCCAGCATCTACTTCAGCCATCAGCGGGCGGTCTTCCTTCGGGATGGATTATGGATGAGCGCCTCCGACCTACTTCCGCTCAAGCGCGGCGAGGTGATCGAGACCCGGTCGATTCGGTTCAGGACGGTCGGCGACATTGTCTGCACGGCCGCTATTGAATCCGCCTCCTCCAGTGTTCAGGATATTATTAGAGAAATTTCTGCTCTGAAAGTGACCGAGCGTGGCGCTCGGGCCGACGATCAAGTCTCCGAAACGTCCATGGAAGACCGAAAACGGGAGGGATATTTCTAGGTGAAAACCCGAAAGTCCAACCCTCAGGCAAGCGTGCAGCTACTGCGATTCACCACCTGTGGCAGCGTCGACGATGGAAAGAGCACTCTGATCGGCCGGCTACTCCACGATTCTAAATTGATCTTGGAAGATCAATTCGCCGCTTTGAAAAGAGCCAGCCTGATGCGGGGCGAATCGGAGGTCAACTTGGCCAACCTCACCGATGGGCTGAGGGCCGAGCGTGAGCAAGGCATCACCATTGATGTCGCCTATCGATACTTTGCCACACCTCGCCGACGTTTCATCGTTGCAGACACACCGGGTCACGTGCAGTACACCCGAAACATGGTTACGGGCGCCTCCACCAGTAGCTTGGCGCTGATCCTGATAGACGCTCGCAAAGGCGTCATCGAGCAGACGCGCCGACACGCCACCATCGCATCGCTCCTTGGCATTCCTCATCTGGTGCTGTGTGTCAACAAAATGGACTTGGTAGATTTTTCGGAAGAGGTCTTCGAAGCAGCTCGACAAGACTTCACTCGTTTCTCAACCCGCCTGAAAATTAAAGACGTAACCTTCATCCCCATGAGCGCCCTGCTAGGTGATAATGTGGTCGATCGTTCCTCCTATATGCCATGGTACCTGGGCGAGACACTTCTCTCCTTTCTGGAAAGCGTCCACATTGCCAGTGACTGGAACATGCAGGATCCCCGCTTCCCCGTTCAATGGGTAATCCGCCCCCGATTCGGGCGATCCACAGACTTCAGAGCTTTTGCGGGACAGGTTGCCAGTGGGGTCTTCAGGGTTGGAGACCTCGTCACCGTCCTTCCTTCTGGAAGGCAGTCCAGAATCCAGGATATTCAGCTAATGAGCAAATCCCTGGAGGTTGCTCATGCGCCGATGTCCGTCTGCCTACTGCTCGAAGATATGATCGATGTCAGTCGGGGAGACCTGATCGTGCCGGCTGACAATCTGCCCCACGTCGGCAAGGAACTGGAAGCAATGATTTGCTGGATGGATGAAACTCCTTTACAGCTTGGAAAGAGATACTTCATAAAACATACTACTCATAGTACCAAAGCCTTGGTTCGTAACCTTCACTACCAGCTCAACATCAACGACTTGGAGGAGGACCCGGCTCACGTTTTGAGACTCAACGAGATTGGTCGGATCTCTCTTCAGACAGCGACACCGCTCTTATACGACCGATACCACCGTAACCGAAGCCTGGGTGGCTTCGTGCTTATTGATGAATCGAGTCACGCTACCGTGGGGGCTGGAATGCTGGAGGAACCCGCCAAACCCGCTCCCCTTCCGGAACGTATCGATTATTCCATTTAATGGCTGGGATAAAAAGCGAGCAATCTAAGGACCGTGAGGTTATATTAGAGGGTTGAATGTCACGCCATAGGGCCAAGAGAGGACACCATTCATGAAATTGGCGGGTAAAGTAGCACTCATCACCGGTGGAGGCACTGGCATTGGGCGAGCTATTTCATTGTTATTTGCCCGAGAGGGTGCCGCGGTCGCCATCAACTACTCCAAATCAGAGGCGGAAGCCCTGGAGACTGCTTCCGAGGTTCAGAAATTGGGAAGACAGAGTTCAACGGTTCGAACGGATGTGTCATCGGACTCACAAGTTCGACACATGATGGCTCAGGTTAAAAACGAGTTCGGACGCATCGATATTCTGGTCAACAATGCCGGCTTCACTCGGTTTATTGATTTCGCCGATCTGGAGACATTAACCGAAGAAATCTGGGACAACCTCTTTGCGGTGAATCTTAAGGGAACATTCTTCTGTTGTCGAGCCGTTGCCCCGATGATGCAAGAACAAGGCAGCGGACGAATCGTCAACGTTGCCTCGGTCGCCGGCATTACCGGACAGGGTAGCTGCATTGGCTACTGTGCATCCAAAGCCGGAGTCATTAGTCTGACAAAGTCGATGGCTCGCGCCCTGGGCCCCAACATCCTGGTGAACGCTGTGGCTCCTGCTCTCACCGAGACCCGGTGGTTGGACGGTGTTGCGCGGGCGCCTGATATGCGAAAGAACTTCAAGAAGGCATCAGCTCTCAACCGCATGGGCGAGGGCCGAGGATGTTGCCGAGGTCGCGCTATCTCTGGCCGCTGATTGGAGCTTTGTTACCGGGCAAATTGTGGTGGTCGATGGAGGCAGAATGCTCTAACAGCAGAAGCAACACCAGGATCCGATTTCGGTTCCTGCCGTCAATTTCAGGGCTCCTTCCTGATCCCTAAACGTGAGTTCCCTGAGTCTCCCTAGTCTATTACCTCATAACGCAGTATGCGCGAGCTGGCCAATGTCAACGGAAGAATTTGCGCCCTTGGGGATGCTGTCATCCCTGCGGAGGACCGCGGCTGTTTGTTCGGCGACGGTGTCTACGAAGTAGTCCGCAGCTACCAGGGTCGCCTGTGGGGGTTTGACAGACACTGGAAACGTTTCCAACGCAGCTTGGAAGAAATCGACCTCAGGGTTGCGAACCTAGAGGCGATTCGTGGCTGGATCGTGGAAACCTACAGAGAGAGTCAAATCCCGAACGCTACGGTTTACTTCCATTTGACGCGAGGCGTCAGCCCGAGGAGCCACTCCTGGGGCGCAGACCTGACGCCCTCTTTTTTTATGAGTGTGAGGGCCTTTGTCGATAGGGAAATGGCGGAGGGTGCCAAGGTTCAGTCTTTTCCGGACCAACGGTGGGGACGGTGCGACATTAAATCTCTCAACCTGCTACCGAACGTGTTGGCCAAACAGCAGGCCAGGAAACTGGGGGCCTACGAAGCCTTATTGGTGGGTTCCCAAGGGAACATCACCGAGGGCAGTTCTTCAGCCGTCATCGCGATCGTCAACAGGGCTGTCATCGCTCCCCCACAGGCAACGTCTATTTTGCCGAGCATCACCAGGGAATACGTCAAGGAGATTGCAGCAGAGCTAGGTCTGTTGTTTCAGGAGCGGTGGTTCACCCTGGCTGAATTCAGGTCGGCCAGTGAAGCCTTTCTGGCAGGTACTTCAGATGAGATCACAGGTATCACTCACGTCGACGGGCAGACCATCGGGAAGGGTGAGGCGGGGCCTTGGACTCGAGAGATCCTGAAAATCTACCGGCAGCGCATCGAACAACAAAACGACTGAACCTAACCCTGGTCAATCAGCTCCCAGCCCACGTTTGTCAAACCCAAGGACCCAATAGAGCAAGGTGCCTCTGTCCACAGGTCGACCGACTCACTCGGTGGCAGCCAGGAACCGTTGGTAGTTTTCTGCCGAAACTACGATGGTCTTGACCTTCCCAGCCTCACCAAGCTCACCGAAGGACTGATCGTTCACCGACAGCGCGACCCGCTTCGGATTGCTGAGCCTCAAGCTTAGGGGTTGTTGGAGCGAAAAGCTTTTGGTCTCGTCAGAACGCAAGAGGCCACTGAACAAGGTCGTCCCCTCGGCGCTGACCGTCACCCAAGTTTGCTCTCGTGCCTTAATGCTCAACTGCGGGTCAGGAGTTGGTTTAGACTTTGCTACTTCCGCTGTTCCTGCTGGTTTGTGGGGAGCTAGCTCGCCTAAAACCTTTGGAGTCCCTTGATGACCAAGCCCCCCTAAACGGCTCGGCTGGCGAATGGCTTGGGAAGACGCTCCCGCGGTTGACCCTTTTTTCGCCGAAGGCTGTTCCGCCCGGCGATTTCCCAAGGCATTCAATTCTGCTTGGTCAGTGCGGGCACGCGTTTCGACAAAGTAAAAAATGGCGAGGACACCTAAGAGAGCAGCGGAAGAGGACAGGACCGTCCTCTTCCGATTTCGGCTCGGATGACTTTTCTTCGGCGGTGAACCGGTGGAAGCCTGCTTTGTCTCGCCTCCACCCGGCGAAACGTCTGCGGTGTTCCAGCGGTCGTCCGTCATGAGGTATTCTTGGACCGCTTTCCCCTCATCAATGCCCAGGTAACGGGCATAACTGCGAATAAATGATTGCCGGAAAATGCCCGGAGGCAATAGATCAAAGCGATCAGCCTCCATGTAACTGAGCATACGTAATCCGATCTTGGTTTCCCTGGCAATTTCTTCCAGGGTAATCCCTCTGAGTTCCCTCTCTCGTTTGAGATTGGCCCCAAAGGACACGATCGTTCTCCGACTGCCAAAAGACTCATACTAATGGGCTACTAAGAGCAATGTCAAGAAGGCAGTAGACGTGTCGGCGCAGTTGGGGAAGGGAGCATGACGGACTAAAGATCTGGTGGCCGCCAGGGTTGAGTCCGTCGGCCAAGCCTGGGTCCCGATTTTGGACCAAGCCCGGACCTCTGGACGTGGCACAGCCGTCCAGCAGCGGTCGTCAATCAGCGTTGAATCAAGACCTGGACAAGGATTAAAGACGCCGCCACTGGCCTCAGGCGCCTGTACGGGAATTTAAGAAGAGATTGAAATTACCCCGGCTCCCGGTTTAGAATCGACAGGTCTCCGACATGAGTTTGCAGGAACCTCCGACCAAGTAACCGCAGGTTTTCGAAAAGGAACCCGGTCACTGGATTTGATTCAGCGATAGATACCCAAATGTTGCCGATGCATCGTTTGTCGAAGCCCCTGCTATTGTTGTCCTTCCTCTGTGGGCTGCCCCATGCTGGCCAGACGGCTGACACCTCAAAGGTGAGGACGCTCAGAATTGATGTTCGAATGGTCGAGGTCTATACGGCTGTCTTCGACCAACGAGGTCGTTACGTTCCCGGGCTGACACCATCGGACTTCGAAATTGAAGAAGACGGTCAGATTCAATCCATCCAAGCCTTTGAGTCCCAATTGTCTGCCTTAACGATCGCTTTGCTGGTAGACACAACCGGCAGCATGTTGAAACCCCTGCCACACGTCAAAAATGCCGTGGCCGACCTTCTAAGCGAAATCAAGCCCCAGGATCGTTTTGGCCTCTTTGCCTTCAATAACCGCCTTCAGGTTCTGGTCCCATTCACCAAGGACAGGCGCACGGCTCTACGAGCCTTGTTCCGCATGCGAGCCGCGGGCAGCACGGCGCTTTTTGACTCCCTCGCCCAATTGGCCCCCCACTTGGCGCGCGTCACCGGGAAGAAAGCCATCCTGCTTTTCACCGACGGCGAGGATACAAGCAGTGTCCTCTCTATGGAAGACTCGGTTAGAACCATCAAGCGGGTCGGCATTCCCATCTATACCGTATTTCAAGGACGGGCGCTCAAAAGCCAGCTACTGATCGATCGCCTCACAGAGATCTCGGACGCAACCGGGGGAGTTGCAGTTAGGATCCGGGATCCTGAAGAAATCGGCCGGGTGTTCACCGAGATTGTTCAGGATCTTCAACATCTCTATTTGCTCAGCTACTATCCGCCCCCTCAAGCCAGCTCGAATAACGGGCGCTGGCGAAAAATCTCGGTGCGTGTTCCACGATACAAGGACTTCAAGGTGAGAGCCAAGGAAGGTTACTTGCCTTAGGATTTCCTGGTCAAGCCAAGCCGGAACACGAAACTGCCTCAATACAGAAAATCTCTACAGACTTTTGCCAGGGTTTGCTGCTGTCGGTTGACCCATCTATTCTAAAGTGATAGGTTCACCTTCAAAAAACTGGAACGGAGGTTGGCGCTGTGCCGGGTGAAGCACTAGGGATGATTGAAACCAAGGGGTTTGTCGGCGCCGTGGAGGCGGCTGACGTTATGGTGAAGGCAGCCAACGTCACTCTCGTGGGGAAAGAGTACATCGGAGCCGGCTTCGTGACCGTGTGTGTGCGGGGCGATGTTGGGGCGGTAAAGGCAGCCACGGATGCTGGCGCAGCCGCAGCGCGGCGAGTGGGCGAATTGGTGAGCGTCCACGTCATTCCAAGTCCCCACACCGAGGCCGAGAAAATAATACCGGGCAAAGCGACGACATTCGGCTAAGTCACGATTTCAGTCTTGGACGCCAAGTGAATGCAGCCCGGCAGAGTCAACCCCTGGGGCAGCGGTGGTCAGGAGATTAGCCTGTTAGGCTGCCCCTCATCTTCCTTCCGATTTCACCTCAGATCCTGCAACGGCCATGGACAAAGATCTTGAGTCCATTCAGCAGGCTCGGTCACTCGTCGACCAAGCTTTCCAAGCTCAGGGCCGGTTATCTCAGTTCTCCCAGAACCAGATCGATACGGTGGTCCAGCGCATGGCCGAGGCAGGGTTGGGAGCTGCAGAGAAACTTGCCAAGATGGCCGTGGAGGAAACGGGTTACGGCAACTATGCGGATAAGATCCTCAAAAACAAATTTGGCGCTGAGTTTGTGCACCAGGCCATCAAGAACCTCAAGACAGTCGGCATCATTCGCGAGGACCCGGAGAAGGGTATTCTGGAGATCGCCTCCCCGGTTGGGGTTATTGCCGCCATCATTCCTTCAACCAACCCGACATCCACCACCATCAATAAAGCCCTGATTGCCCTCAAAGGGCGGAACGCGATCGTTTTCAGCCCCCATCCTTCGGCTGCAAGGTGCATCCAGGAAGCCAGCCGAATTCTGGCAGAGGCCGCCATGGGAGCGGGTGCGCCTGAGGGCGTTATTGGATGCCTGTCGTTATCCACCATTGAAGGAACGCGGGAACTGATGAGCCACCGCAAGACTGCATTGATCCTGGCCACCGGCGGGCACGGCCTTGTCAAGGCCGCCTACAGTGTGGGCAAGCCTGCTTTTGGGGTCGGTCCCGGAAACGTTCCGGCCTATGTCGAGGCCTCGGCTGATGTTCCCCAAGCCATCCAAGACATTTTTGCCGGAAAATGCTTTGACAATGGAACGCTCTGCTCCTCGGAGCAGGCGATCATCACCGACGCCTCGATCAAGGACCCGGTCATCGAAGAAGTCAAACGGAACGGTGGCTATTTTCTAAATGACCAGGAAACCGAGGTCTTAGGACAAGTGGTCGTCACCGCCAAACGTACGGTCAACCCGAAAATCGTCGGGAAGCCGGCGGCGACCATCGCTGCCCTCGCTGGAATCCGAATTCCGGAGGGGACCCGGGTCTTAGTGGCTCCACTCTCGGGCGTCGGTCGCGACTACCCCTTGTCGATAGAAAAGCTCTCCCCCATTCTGGCGTTTTATGTGGAGAGAGACTGGGAGGCGGCTTGTGATCGATGCATTGAGTTGATTAACTATGGGGGATTGGGGCACACGCTCGCTATCCATTCCAGAAATGACGAGATCATCCGCCGGTTCGGTCTGCAAAAACCTGTCTTTCGAATTGTAGTCAATACGCAGGCGGCCCTGGGAGCCGTGGGTTACACGACCCATCTCTTTCCGAGCATGACCTTGGGGTGTGGCGCCATGGGGGGCAATATCACCTCCGACAACATCTCGCCACTTCACCTCATCAACATCAAACGAGTTGCCTACAACCGAGACAGGACCGCTCAGCCCAACTCGTCCGAATCTCTCTCTGCTCAGCAAGTCAGCCAGACCCGGGTCGATCGACTTGAAGTCTCGGCCCTGGTGGATCACCTGCTGGCCACTCACAGGCTCGAGCCGTCCCCAACCCCTGTCGTTTCCTCCGAGCCCGCTCCACCAAGGGTTCAACCGGTGTCTGCAGCGCCTGCTGCCGATGAGCCTCAACCGGCCAGTTTCGTCTGTGAGGAGGATATTCGCGAGGCAGTGAAGGAAGATCGCAAAATTCATGTCAACGCAAAATCCATTATCACCCCCGCCGCGCGCGATCTGGGAAACGATAAGGCAGTCCTCGTCTACCTGCCCTGAGAGACTTTCAAGGAACCCAAGAAGCCACCGGGATGAATCTTCCCTCAGGGCCGGCGCCGCCCTCCAGAACGAAACCCGCGTTCCCAAGCGCGTTTTGGGCAACGACCGGAGCCGGATTAAAACTTTACTTCGATTTTGGCCGATGCTATATTTTTGCGAAGTGAGGTGAGTATGCAGAGATTTCGCTCTTGGACCAGCGTTGTGACGGTGATCGTTATTGCCTCTCTGGTTGGAGGTTTCTGGGGAAGGGCCTGTTCAAGCCACCGCCCAGTCAGACCGCACTGACAGCCTGATCAAAATTTATACTCAAGTGCTCGAGATCGCCGAGAAGTACTACGCCGACGAAATCGATGCCGAGAAGAGTGTTCACGCCTCCGTACGCAGCATGCTAAGAACTCTGGACCCTCATTCGAACTTCTTTGATGCCAAGCAGTTTTCCCAATTTCGGGAAGACCAGAGGGGCAATTTCTATGGTCTGGGTATCACCATCTCAATGAAGAATGCCAGGCCAACGGTCAATTATCCCATCCCGGAGACTCCCGCCTTTCGTCTGGGCATTCGCTCCGGGGACGTCATTGCCAAAATCGAAGGGGTTCCTACAGATGGATGGACCATTCAGACAGTGGTGGAGAAACTCAGGGGGGCAAAGGGAACGGTAGTCAACATCTCTGTTGATAGGGCAGGAATCCCCGAGTTGCTCGATTTTGCGATCATTCGCGATGAGATCCCCCACCACAGCATACCCTTTGCCTTCTTTTTCCGTCCCGGCATCGGCTACATCAAACTCACTACCTTTAACGAAACCACTAACAGAGAAGTTAGCGAGAGCCTCGAAAAACTGGGTCCGGACCTGCAGGGTTTGATCCTGGACCTCAGGTACAACCCTGGGGGATATCTACAGGCAGCCATCCACGTGGCCGACAAATTCCTCAAAAAAGGTCAGAAGGTCTTAATTACCAAGGGACGGACCACCGGGGCTAACCAGGAATACAAGGCGCGCAGAGGATCGGGGGAAATCCTGTTTCCCATGGTGGTGCTCATCAACACCAGCAGTGCCAGCGCTTCTGAAATTGTCGCCGGGGCGATTCAAGATCATGATCGTGGTCTTTTGGTCGGTGAAACCAGTTTTGGCAAGGGTTTGGTCCAAACAGTCTTTCGCGTCGGCCATGGCGAGGGTGTTTCCCTCACCACCGCCAAGTGGCATACCCCCAGCGGTCGGCTCATCCAGAAGGAGTATGCCAATCGCTCTTATATCGATTACTACTACGGCAAGACAAAGGAGCCGGAGAAAACGGAAGTCTACTATACGGACAGCGGTCGCAAGGTTTACGGTGGGGGTGGTATTACTCCTGACTTCGAGGTAAAAACCGAGAAAATCACTGAGTTCCAATTCCTGCTGCGGAGCCGGGGGCTGATCTTCAGTTTCGTCCGCGCTTACAATGCGAATCATTCGACGGTGGACACGGATTTCCAGGTAACGCCCGATATTTTGGACGAGTTCCGAATCCACCTGACCAGTCAGAACGTGACTTACAAGGAAGCCGACCTGACGGAAAACTCGGATTTCATCAAGCGCCAGATTCGCCACGAATACGTCCTCTCACGGATCGGTCCGGTCGAAGCTCATAAGGTATTGCTGGAAAGTGACCCCCAATTCTCCAAGGCGCTCGAGGTTCTTCCTCAGGCCAAGGCTCTGTTGTACCCTGAGGCTCGTGATACTGAATTGTTGGTGAGAAAACAGGGAGAATAATCCGCATGGTTCTTGGCAAGGTAACCGATTGTCCCCAAAAACTCGCCTCCCGCCGCCCCTCCCTCCCCCTCTCCAGGTTCAACAGTGGACTGAGTGGAACGCGGCTTCAGATCGTTCTTTTTCAGCAGAACTCCGGCGCCTCCATCTTCACAGACTGATCATCGGTTGCCCGAATAAACTCCCATGACCTATGAAGCCGTCATTGGCCTCGAGGTTCACGCCCAACTGCTGACCCAGACCAAGATTTTCTGCTCCTGCCCCACTCAATTTGGAGCTCCCCCCAATACCAATACCTGCCCGGTCTGCCTTGGTCTACCCGGAGCCCTGCCGGTGCTGAATCGCGAGGCCGTTGTCATGGCCGTCAAGGCGGCGATAGCTCTCCATTGCTGCATCAACCCCGTTTCGATTTTTGCGCGCAAGAATTACTTTTATCCCGATTTGCCCAAAGGCTACCAGATTTCTCAGTTCGACAAGCCGTTGGCCGAACACGGCCACTTGAGCCTGGCCAATAATGGACCAATCAAACGGGTTGGGATTAAACGGGTCCATTTGGAAGAAGATGCTGGCAAGTCCATCCATGACGGGTTTGCCGACTCTGACCGTTATAGCTATATCGATCTGAATCGGAGCGGCACCCCACTCATCGAAATCGTCAGTGAACCTGAGATCTATTCGCCGACCCAAGCCCACGACTATCTGACCCGCCTGAAGGTCATTCTGGAGTACCTGCAAGTTTGCGACGGTAACATGGAGGAAGGCAGTCTCCGTTGCGACGCCAATGTGTCGATTCGCCCCGTCGGTTCTGATTCCCTTGGAACCAAGACCGAGCTGAAAAACCTGAACAGTTTTCGCTTCCTGCAGAAAGCTCTCCAATACGAAATCGCTCGCCAAACCCGCCTTTTACAGAAGGGGGGAGTCGTCACTCAGGAAACCCGTTTGTGGAGCACCACCGAGCAACGCACCTTTCCGATGCGCAGCAAGGAGGAGGCCCACGATTACCGCTATTTTCCTGAGCCTGACTTGCCTCCCCTAGCCGTGGACGCGGAGTGGCAAGGTGAAATTCGTGCCGATATGCCAGAGCTGCCGGAAGAAAAAAAACAGCGGTTTGTGGCAAAGTATGCGATTCCGGAATACGACGCCGGAGTATTGACCACCACTCGCGCCTTAGCCGATTTTTTCGAAGAAACCGCCGGGCAATCCAAGAACCCCAAAGCCGCCTCCAACTGGATTATGGGGGACTTGTTGCGCGACCTTAAGGAGTTCAATCTCAATATCGAGTCTTCTCCGGTCAGCCCAAGCCGATTGTCCGAGTTGATCGGCTGCATCGACAGCAAAGAGATCTCAGGCAAAATGGCCAAAGATATCTTTGAGATCATGTTCCGGGAAAAGAAGTCGGCCAGGCAGGTCATCCAGGAAAAGGGTCTGAAGCAAATCACCGATCCCGATGAGATTACCCAGGTGATCCGAGATATCATTGCCGGCAACCCCAAGATCTACGAGCAATACAAAGGGGGCAAGAAGGCCACCTTTGGCTTCTTTGTCGGTCAGGTCATGAAGGCCACCAAGGGACAAGCCAACCCCAGGTTGGTGATTGAACTGTTGAAATCAACGCTGGATCGGTAGTGCGGTGACCGATTCCTGCCAGCAGTGACCGGACTGATCTTTCTGGCTCGGTGATGCTTGGAAAGTGAACTCCCCACGGGAACCCGACAAGCAAAAGCTTATGTTGAAGCGATCTCCTCTGTTTGAAACCCACCGTTGCTCGGGAGCGGACTTCGTGGAGTTCCGGGGCCGGGAAATCCCCAACTGCTTCAGCTCTCCGGAGGAGGAGTACGCTGCTCTGAAGAGTGAGGCGGGTCTTCTCGACCTGTCTTTTCAGGGCATTATCGAATTGCGGGGAAGGGATCGATCGCGATTCCTCCATGGAATGGTCACGAACGACATCCAGAATCTTTCACCGGGTCAAGGCTGCTATGCGCTCATGCTCACGCCCCAGGGAAGGATCCTCACCGATATGCGAGTCCTCTGTCTTGAGAACTCACTGATGTTGGTGATCGACTCCGATCTGGTTGAGAAGGACCTCGCTCTGTTGAGAAAGTACATTATCTCGGATCAAGTCGACGTCATTGACCGGTCCGCGGAACTCGCCATGCTATCGCTGCAAGGACCCAAAGCCGCTGCGGTCATCGGCTTGCTGTGCGCCGAGCCGGTTTTACCAGATGCGCCTTTCGAACATCGTCCCATCGAGCTTGGCGACACTTCGGCTCGCTGCGCACGCATCCGCCGAACTGCCGCAGGAGGTTATGATCTCATTCTGGCCAGCGCTCACTTAGGGGACCTCTGGAATACTCTCCTTCAGAAAGGAGCGTCCCTCGGCCTTTGCCCCGTGGGTCTGGGAGCCTGGAACGTCCATCGGCTTGAGGCCGGGATCGCCTGGTATGGCTTCGATATGGACGAGTCTCGCATTCCGCTGGAGACCGGCTTGGAAGACGCCATCAGCTTTACCAAGGGTTGTTACATCGGCCAGGAAGTCGTTGCCAGAGCAACCTATCGCGGCCAAGTCAATCGCAAGCTGAGGGGTCTCCTTCTCTCCGGCAGGCAACCGGCCGACCGGGGAGACAAGATATTCCAAAATGGGCGGGAGGTGGGCTGGATTACCGGTAGTGCTTACTCTCCACGACTACAGCGGGCTATTGCTCTGGCTTATGTTCGCCGGGAGGTTTGGGATCCCAGGACTACCGTGAGAGTGGAAAGGCAGGGAGCACTGAGTGATGCCGAGGTGACGACGCTTCCCTTCGACTGATCCCAAGCCAACAACCGAGGGATCATCGAAGCACGAGACGGCTCCGGCGGAACAACTGAGGGGAGAGATAGGATGAAGCTTTGGGATCGCTTAACTCGCAGGGGTTACCCATTGGAAAAGATTGTGGCCTCGGTTCCTCTTGCATCGCCCGCCGAACCCGATCTTATTGCCTTTCAGGACATCACTGCCCAAGATGCTGTCCTCAAAGTGTCCGATCCCGGGCTTCAGGTGCTGGACGTTCGTTTCGAGTACGATACCAATCGCACCACATACCTGGAGCCATCCTGGCGCCCCTACCCCAGCTACCGCAACGCTACCGGGAACTGGATTCGCGCCGCCCGACCCTGGTAGTTTGTGCGCATGGTATACGCAGCCTCAATGCCTGCGAGTTCCTGAGCGCTCAGGGCTTCAAACGCTTGTTCAACCTGGTGGGAGGTATGAGTGCCTACAGGGGCGAGATGGAAGGGAGTTCGGTGAACCGATAAAGTGGTCGGTCCGGATCCATTTTTCCAGGGCTTCTCAAATTCCACGGCGGTCACCCATCCATGTCATCCTTCCGCTTCACCACTTCCCTTGAGATTCGCTTTCGAGACTTGGACGCGCTGGGTCACGTCAATAATGCCGTTTACCTCACCTATTTCGAGATTGCTCGAACCCGATATTGGAAGCGTCTGTTCGGACTCCCACCCGCTCAGGACTGGGGATTCGTGATGGTGCGGACCGAGTGCAATTACCGCTCCCCGGCCCTGCTGGGGGAGATCATTGAAATTGCAGCCCGCATCTCATCGCTGAGGAATTCCAGCTTCACCTTCGAGTATCGTTTGACCGAGAGCCAAACCGGACGTCTGATCGCTGACGGGCTGTCGGTGCAGGTCTGCTACGACATGAAGTCGCACAAAACGGTTCCAATTCCCGACAGGATGCGACAACAAATCAAAGCCTTCGAGGGACTGGACTTGAAGTAGGAAACAGGCTGTTACCTTGCCGCGCTTTCTTTCAGGCTTTTCAGGCTCTCGAGAAACGGGGGGCGGGCTACTCCAGCCTCGGTGACGATGGCCGCCACGTAGCGATGAGGCGTCACGTCAAAGGCGGGATTTCCGACAGGGACCCCCTGGGGTGCAATGGCGCTCTCGCCGAGGTGGGTTACTTCTCGCGGGGGACGTTGCTCAATGGGAATCTCATCCCCGTTGGGAACATCGAGGTCCACCGTCGACAGCGGCGCCGCCACGTAGAAAGGGATTTCGTGCTCCTTGGCCAGAACGGCCACGGAATAGGTGCCAATCTTGTTGGCAACGTCCCCATTGGCCGCAATCCGATCCGCGCCTACCACGACGCAGTCCACTTGGCCCTGTCTCATGAAATAACCTGCCATGTTGTCGGTGATCAGAGTCACCGGAATGTCATCTTTCTGAAGCTCCCAAACCGTCAAACGGGCTCCTTGTAGGAAGGGTCTCGTTTCATCCGCCAGAACCTCAACATTCTTGCCTTGCTCTACCGCAGCTCGAATAACGCCCAGGGCCGTACCGTACCCGGCGGTGGCCAAGGCACCCGCGTTGCAATGGGTCAGGACACAGGATTGATCCTGGATGAGGTTTGCCCCATGGCTGCCCATGCGGCGGTTGAGTTGAATATCTTCATCGTGGATACGAAGAGCCTCCCTCTTCAAGGCCGCGGCCACGGCTTGGGGGCCCTCGGACTTGTGCTGCTGATAGACCTTCTTCATCCTTTCGATGGCCCAGAACAAATTCACCGCTGTGGGCCGGGTGGCCGCCAGAGTCTCGCAAATGGAAAAGAAAGCGGCTTCAAACTGCCCGGACTCCTGAGTTTTGATTGGCTGGACGCCCAGAGCCACTCCCATGGCGGCGGCTACTCCAATCGCTGGAGCACCGCGAACAACCATGTCTTTAATTGCCTGAGCCACTTCCTGACAGGTCTTGAAAACAGGATACACTTCCGCGGCAGGCAACTTCCGCTGGTCAATCATAACCACGCCGTCGTCACTCCATGCGATGGTCTTGAACATCGGTCCCGCGCTCCTTCCTGGGGGTCCAGGCAAAGGAATATTCTATCCCTTCCAAACGCCAGGGACTATAGCACAACCCATAATATCTGGGAGACAAAAGCCTGTGGTAGCATGAAAGCTTGAGGGTATTTGTGCTGATGAATCCCACTGATCAGGTGAGACCGACATACGACCTCATCATTTTCGACTTGGATGGAACTTTGATCGATTCACGTCTCGATCTGGCCAATAGTGTCAACTTTACCCGGGCACAGTTGGGTTTGCCGCTGTTATCCCAGGAGGTGATCTTGTCCTACATCGGCGATGGGGCGGCAGAGCTGATTCGCCGTATTGTTGGGCAAGAATTGAGTGAGGCCTCGGTACGCCAGGCCGTGGGAGTATTCCTGGGACACTACCATGATCATCTGTTGGACAATACAGCCCTTTATCCGGGCGTGCTGGAAGCCCTGGCCGGCTTGCGTAGTCAGGTTCTGGCGATCTTGACCAATAAACCTCTGGAGCCGGCCCTGGCCATCTTGCAGGGTCTCAAGATTCACGACCGTTTTGGCATCGTCTATGGGGGTAATAGTTTTGAGCAGAAAAAACCCCATCCAGTGGGAATCGAACGGATCCTGAAGGAGACCCATATTCCCCGAGACCGGGCGCTCATCGTGGGTGACTCTCGAGTGGACGTCCAGACCGGTCTCAACGCTCATATCGCGACCTGTGGTGTCACCTATGGCTTTGCGAGTGATAGCCTAGCTGAATGCAAACCGTGCTTTTTGATCGACAACCTCAGAGATTTGCCCCCGATTGTTTTCGGCTGAAAAATCGGTGCGGCGGTCGCGAGGGTCCCGAGATGACTCTCAGCACCTGCCAGGCGGCAGACCGTTTATTTTGATTTTTTTTCGAGGCTGGAATATAGTCTCACTCCACCGAGAGCTACAAACGACTGGCCTGGAATTGTTTCAGTGGGCGAGTCATTTCTACCCGTGAACATGAAAGCCAAGGAAGATCCCGGGGACGCCGACCATCGCTGATGGTAATGGTCGGCAATCGAGGATCCAATACACCGCCAAGGAGAACGAATCTATGGATCGAAGAAAATTCACTCAGGTTATGGGAGCCGCTGTGGCCGGGATGGTGGCCGGCTCCAAGGCCATGAATCAAACCGATGCCGTGCTATTGGCCGATCACCATAAAAAGGCAAAGCACGTCTGCAAGGGGCTCAACGAGTGCAAGGGGCAGGGCGGCTGTAGTAGCGGCGACAACGGTTGCGCCGGCAAGAATTCCTGTAAGGGCAAGGGTGGCTGCGCCACAGTTGCCAAACATGCCTGCAAAGGCCAGAACGAGTGCAAGGGACAAGGCGGCTGCAGCAGCGGCGACAACGGCTGCGCCGGCAAGAATTCCTGCAAGGGCAAGGGCGGCTGCGCCGTTCCCCTTCACAAGAGCAAGAAAAAGAAAAAATAGCCAGCACTCTTGAGAACCAACCGGTATCCCGGCTGTCGAGTCCGAATGGGTTAGGGAAACTACTTCTCCAACGATGCGGCGGGATACCGGGTGTTTCTTTCTGTTTGGCCGGATGCTGCCAAAGGAGTTCCCTGATGGGAAAGAACCGTTGGAGTTTGCCCGATTTGGGATTTGGAATCGGACTCCGGACCGTCCACTATAGTTACATTCTCGCCAACCATCCTCCCATCGACTGGTTCGAGATCCTGTCGGAGAATTACATGGATACAGGGGGCAGACCGCTGTATGTGCTGGACCAGGTGGCGGAACGTTACCCGGTTGTACTCCATGGAGTTTCCATGTCGGTGGGAAGTACCGATCCTTTGAACCTGGATTATCTGAAAAAGTTGAAAGCCTTGGCCGACCGGACAAGAGCCCACTGGGTTTCGGACCACCTCTGTTGGACCGGTGTGAGTGGCATCAACGTCCACGACCTCCTGCCGATGCCCTACACGGACGAATCGCTCCGTTACTCGATCTCTCGGGTCAAGGCGATCTCGGAAATCTTGGAGCGGCCTCTGGTTTTGGAGAACCCCTCGACCTATCTCGAGTTTGGAACCTCAACCTGGAGCGAAGTAGACTTTCTCTCCACCTTGGCCGAGGAGGCCGACTGCGGGATTCTTCTTGACGTGAACAACGTTTACGTCAGTTCCTTCAACCACGGTTTGGACCCCAAAGCATTCATCGAGCGAGTCCCGGCGGACCGCGTGGTTCAGTACCATCTGGCTGGACACACACACAAGGGAACCCACATTTTGGACACGCACAGCGATCACGTCATCGACGAAGTCTGGTCCCTCTATCGACAGTCCTGCCAGAGAACCGGCGGTGTAGCGACCCTGCTGGAGTGGGATGAGAACATTCCGAGCTTCGAGGTCGTTCACGCCGAAGCCTTGAAGGCCCGCCGGCATCTCGGCCTTCCCGAATCAGATCTCAAGAGAGCCTATGGCGCCTGAACCAGGCTTGGCCAAAACTCAAGAGTGGATGCAAACGGTCATCATCCATCCAGGCTCTGACCGTCAGGCTGTGACTTCCCCCAAGGCGCGAAAGATGGTGCCGCCGAGACAATTCCCGCGGGTGATTCGGCCTTCCCAAACGCTCGACTCCTTCGATCGAATCGGCATCTACCGCGGCATGTACGTGGCCCGTTTGCAGGAAGCGCTAGAGGCCGATTATCCGGGTCTCCTGCATTTTCTGGGTCGGAAAAGGTTCTCCGATCTGGTCAGAGGCTATATTCGCCGCTACCCATCCGGAAGCTATACATTGAACCGTCTGGGAGACCATCTGCCCGAGTATATTCAACGGACCCCCGGTATCGTGCGGAAGGACTTCGTTTACGAGTTGGCCTGCTTTGAATTGTTGATGAGTCAACTGTTCGATGCCGAGGAAGCAGTGGTACTCACTCCCGAAGCCATCGCCGCCGTTCCTCCTGAAAGCTGGGAGACGGCACGTCTCAGACCGGTCACGGCACTTTCGGTACAGGCGCTTCGCTACCCGGTGGGGGCTTACCTGGAGGCAATCCGCGAAGGGAAACCTCGTCCCAGCACTCGCCGCAAAGATAACTGGGCCGTTGTCTATCGCCGCAACTACGCGCTCCGTTGGCTGGACCTGGCTCATCCCGCTTATCGGCTTCTCCATGCTCTGGTCACCGGAATTTCGCTCGGGGAAGCCCTGAGTGCCGTTTTGAACAACAAGCATCATCCTGTCGGAGAGGTCCAGCTCTTTTCCTGGTTTCGCGGTTGGGTGACCGAAGGGCTGTTTCAGGCCATTGAACTCGACGACCCAGCCTCGAGCTAGAACTCAGTCACGGGTGTCAGGCACATGGCGAATCCGCAGCGATCCCCGAAAAAGCGACTCTCCACCCCACAAACCTCCACTGGGGTCAAGTCCCTCACAAAGAGCCAGATCAACAAGCTGAAAAAGTTGTCTCAAGAATTCGCAGCAATCGCCAAAGAGCACCGGAAAAGCAAAACCACCTCAGCAAAATTGGCTGAGCACGCGGAACATCACTCTGAAGCAGCCAAGGTGACATCTCCCGACCGACGAACCTGAGTTCCACGCCATGGGCGTGTGCATCGGCTCCGAGATCGTTGAAAGCACCGGCAACAACGGTGGTCGGCAGCACCTCAAGGGCACGGGCTGGCGTTGGAGCGACGGGTGGCCCCAAGAAAATGCCCCACACCGAACCCTGTAGCGGGCTTGACACCTACACCGCCAATAGCGTTTAATTTCATTCAGAGACTTACCCGAGCGAAGCCGGATTAAGTCACGGTTGAAATCGTCAGAAAGTGAGCGAATGAGATGGAGACCCACGAATCTCTGACCAGCCGTGAACCCGTCCCAGGGAGTTCCGACCGCGGCTTTGGCATCGTCTTCGCCATTGCGTTTACGGTTATCGGCCTGTTTCCGCTGCTTGATGGCGGGACGTCCCGCTATGGGTCGCTTGTCCTTGCCGGGGTGATCCTGGCGATGGCTCTGGTCAAGTCGGAATGGCTGGCGCCGTTCAACAAGGTCTGGTTCAAAATCGGTCTGCTCCTTCACCGAATCGTCCACCCGGTCGTCATGGCCCTATTGTTTTACGCCGTAGTGACGCCGACGGGCCTCATCATGCGCGCCTTGGGCAAAGACCTGCTGCGTCTGCGGTACGATCGGAACACCGAGAGCTACTGGATCCACCGCTCTCCTCCAAGGGGACCGACGCCGGATTCAATGAAGAATCAGTTTTAAGTAGAGTGTTGCGATGGCCTTCCTACGCGAACTCTGGATGTTCATACGGTTCCGCAAAAAGTATTGGCTGCTGCCAATCATCATCATGCTGCTCGCGTTGGGCGGCCTGCTCGTACTGAGCCAGACCAGCGCCGTTGCGCCCTTCATCTACACGATCTTTTGAGCCGTGCGCATCCTCGGCATCTCTGCGTTCTACCACGACAGCGCCGCTGCCCTCGTCGAGGACGGTCGGATTGTCGCGGCCGCCCAAGAGGAACGCTTCACGCGCAGGAAGCACGACCGGGTTTTTCCCGCCAATGCCCTGGCCTACTGCCTGAAGGCGGCCGGGGTCGCGCCGGATGAGATCGACCGGGTCGCCTTCTACGACAAGCCCTTCCTCAAGTTCGAACGACTGCTCGAGACCTACGTGGCATTCGCGCCGCGCGGCTTCCGCTCCTTCTCCATGGCGGTTCCGGTCTGGATCAAGGAGAAGTTGTTCCAGAAGGACCTGCTGCGCCGGAAGCTGCGAACGCTCACTCCGGAGGTGGACTGGAACGCCAAGCTGCTGTTCGCCGAGCACCACCAATCGCACGCGGCCAGCGCCTTCTACCCGTCGCCCTTCCGTGACGCGGTGGTGCTGACGATGGACGGCGTGGGCGAGTGGGCCACCACCTCCGCGGCCATCGGACACGGCAACGACCTGGAGATGATGCGGGAGATTCATTTTCCCCACTCTCTGGGCCTGCTCTACTCGGCCTTCACCTACTACACCGGCTTCAAGGTCAATTCCGGCGAGTACAAGCTGATGGGCCTGGCGCCCTACGGCCAGCCAAAATACGCCCCGACCATTCTGGACACCCTCATCGACCTGAAAGACGACGGTAGCTTTCGCCTCGATCTGGACTACTTTGACTACTGCGCCGGGCTGAAAATGACCAACGGCCGGTTTGACGCGATCTTCGGGGGCCCGGCGCGCAAGCCGGAGGATCCCCTCACGCAGCGGCACATGGACCTGGCCGCCTCGGTGCAGGGCCGTGGTCGAGGAAGCGGTGCTGCGGCTGACCCGTTCGTTGCGGACAGAGACCGGCGTCCCCTATCTGTGTCTGGCCGGCGGCGTGGCGCTCAACTGCGTCGCCAACGGCAAGGTGCTGCGAGACGGCCGGTTCGACGACCTCTGGATTCAGCCGGCAGCGGGCGACGCCGGAGGAGCATTGGGCGCCGCGCTGGCCGCCAGCCATCGGCTTTTTGGCGAGTCGCGCCCCTCCATCGCCCGTTTGGAGCGGGGGGATCGGGGAGACGCCATGAGCGGCGCCTTTCTCGGCCCCGAGTTCAGTCCGGGCGGAGTCCGCCGCGTACTGGATGCCGCCGGCGCACGCTACCAGGTGCTCTCCGACGACGCACTGATGGACGCTACGGTTTCGGCGCTGGCCACGGGCAAGGCGGTGGGCTGGTTTCAAGGCCGGATGGAGTTCGGGCCGCGTGCCTTGGGCAACCGTTCCATCCTGGCCGACGCCCGCTCGCCCACCATGCAGAAGATCCTCAATCTCAAGGTCAAACACCGCGAATCCTTCCGCCCCTTTGCACCCAGCGTGCTGCGTTCGGACGTTGCGGACTGGTTCGATCTGGACGGCGACAGCCCCTATATGCTGCTGGTGGCCGGCGTAAAGCCGGAGCGGCGCCGCTGCGAAGCCGAGACGCGGAACACGCTGTTCGGCATCGACCGGTTGAACGTGCTGCGCTCGGAGATCCCGGCGGTAACCCACGTGGATTACTCGGCCCGGGTGCATACCGTCGCCCCCACGACCAACCTGCGCTATCACGCACTGCTCGAAGCCTTCAAGGCCAGGACGGGGTGTCCGGTCATCGTGAACACCAGTTTCAACGTCCGCGGCGAACCTATCGTTTGCACCCCTGCGGACGCCTTCCGCTGCTTTATGGGGACGGACATCGACTGCCTCGCCATCGACAATTGCTTCCTGCGGAAAGAGGAGCAGGATCCGTCGCTCAAGGTCGAGGATTATGAGGATTCGTTCGAGCCGGATTGACAGTCCGGAGATATAAAAACAAAATGCTCAGGAGGGAATGAACACAGACAAATCTGAAGTTAAGGACTTGAGTCATGCGCTTCTTCAACACCGCCGGCCCCGTCAAGTCCGAAAGGCACTATTGCATACCGCCGCTGGAACGCTTGGACATGAATGAGGTGCTCACGCTCATCCGGGACGAGAAGTATTTCGTCTTCCACGCGCCTCGCCAGACCGGCAAGACCTCTGCCCTGCTGGCGCTGCGCGACCTGCTGAACGCCAGGGGCAGCTACCGCTGCGTGTATGTCAACGTCGAGGGCGCCCAGGCCATGCGCGAAGACGTGGAACGGGCGACGCGCGTCATACTGGGTGAACTGGCCTCTTGGGCGCGTTCGACGCTGGGTGACGAATTCTTGGCCAAAACTTGGTCCGGCATCTTCGCCGAGTACGGTCCGGGGGCCTTGGGCGAGGCGTTGACGCGCTGGGCCGAGGCAGATCCAAAACCGCTGGTGCTGCTTATCGACGAGATCGACGCGCTGATCGGGGATGCACTGCTGTCGGTGTTACGGCAGTTACGGGCGGGCTACGTCCGACGCCCGGTGGGTTTTCCGCAGAGCGTCATCCTGTGCGGCGTGCGCGACGTGCGCGACTATCGCATCCATTCTGGTTCGGCCAACACAGTGGTCGCCGGCGGTAGTGCGTTCAACATCAAGGCCAAGTCTCTGCGCCTGGGTGACTTCTCGCGGGACGAGGTTCTGGCGCTGCTGGGACAGCACACGACCGAGACCGGGCAGGCGTTCAGCCCGGAGGCGCTGGACACGGTGTGGGAGCAGACCTGCGGCCAACCCTGGCTCGTGAACGCCCTCGCCTACGAGGCGTGCTTCGAGAACAAGGCGGGCCGTGACCGTTCCCGCCCCGTTGCAGCGGACGATATCCGCGAGGCCCAGGAGCAGATCATCCTGCGGCGGGAGACGCATTTGGACCAGTTGGCCGACAAGCTCAAGGAGGACCGCGTGCGTCGCGTCGTCGAGCCGCTCTTGAGTGGTGGTCCCGAGCGGGCCTTCACCGACCGCGACATTGAGTACGTGCGGGATCTCGGCCTTGTGGCTCAAGAGCCGCCGTTCCGCATTGCCAACCCGATCTACGCCGAAGTCGTCCCCCGCGAACTGACTTGGGTGGTCCAGGAGGAGTTCGAGCAAGACGCGGCCTGGTACGTGGACACCGCGGGCCGCTTGGACATGGCCAAGCTGCTGACCGCCTTTCAGGCGTTCTTCCGAGAGCACTCGGAGCACTGGGTGGCACGGTTCGATTACCAGGAAGCCGGCCCGCAGTTGCTGCTGCAAGCATTTTTGCAGCGCATCATGAACAGCGGGGGGCGCATCGAGCGGGAGTATGGCCTGGGTCGGGGGCGCACCGACCTGCTGATCATCTGGCCGCAGGGCGAGCGGACGCGCAAGTTCGTGATCGAGTGTAAGATTCTCCACAAGAGCTTGGAACGAACCCTTGAGGAGGGCGTGGCGCAGACGGCCAGGTACATGGATCGCTGCGCGGCGGAGACGGGTCATCTGGTGATCTTCGACCGCCGCTCAGGGCGGCGTTGGGACGACAAGGTGTTCCACTGCCGCCGGGCGTCGGGCAGCGGGGTCGAGATCGACGTGTGGGGCATGTGATACAGGCCAATCAACGATGGCTAAAAAGGAGAAGTGCACCATGGCGGACACCAAGACGCACGGCGTAAAGCTGTCTCTACCCCCCCCTGAAAATCCGCCGCGCGTTGCGCTTGGTCGGCTGGAACGCGTTGTTTCTCATCGCAGGGCTGACCCTGACCGCGGCTGCCGCGGAAATCTGGTTTCGACTGACCACACCGTTCTTGACCATGAATAGACCCTTGCACTTCCACTCGAAGGCGGGCCTCATCAGGCCACCCGATACGGAAATACGTCATACGAACATGCTCGATTTCTGGACCGTCTCGCGCACCAACAGCCTGGGCTTCCTCGACCGTGAACCCCTGAGCCCCGAGCGCGCCGCGGCAAGCTGCCACATCGCCATAATCGGCGATTCCTTTGTGGAGGCGAAGCAGGTCCCCATCTCCGACAAGTTCCACGTCCGGCTGGAGGAGCTTGCCGCCCGGGAACTGCCCCACCTGGATGTCACCACGTCGGCGTTCGGGATCAGCGGCACCGGCCAACTCAACCAACTGCCGTATTATGACGAATTCGCGCGGCGCCTGCGCCCCAAGCTGCTGGTGCTCGTCTTCGTCCCGAACGACTTCATGGATAACTCCCCGGTTCTGGACGCGTTGAAAATGGGACTGGACCCGGACCGGCTTCCGTATGTCTCTACGGAAAGAAACGCGGACGGAACTATGAAGCTGCGCCCTCCCGATCCCGATTGGAGGAAGTACAGATTATCGCGACGCCGGCACATGCCTGTCGTGAAACATGCGGTCCAGATGTCCTACTTCGCGGGTTGGCTGTATGCGAAGAGAAAAGCACTGTTTTCGTCCGACGCCCACCCGCAGCTCATCGAGACGGCGGAGATTCTGAGCCGGCGCGCGCCTTATGCGTCGCTGCTCGATGGGTGGCGGCCGACGACGCGGGGGCCATGGTCAAAATGTTCACAAACGAGGATCTGCCGCCCGTGTTCAAGGACGCCCTGGCGCTCACGGCCTTCGCCCTGGATGAATTCAAGCAACGCGCGGACCGCGACGGCGCCACGCTGGTCATCCTGTCGACACACTTGATGGGCACCCGAGGCCATCCTGCCTTCGACCGCATGAACGCCATGGCCGAGGCGCGGGGCATTCCCGTCATCGACCAGCACGACTACATCCTTCGCCAGGGCGCCGAGCCCCGGGATGCGGAGTGGACTCACGACGGCCACTGGAACGCCGCCGGCCACCAGTGGGCCGCAGATGCCCTGCTGGAATATCTGAAGCGGAACCCGTAAATTTGCGACGGAGCGGCGGCCAAGAGAACACCCTGACGCGTGGAGAGCCGACCGCGATGTCGCCAGACATCCCTACCCCATCTTCGGCACTCGAAGGCTGGCCCATCTTTACCATGCTGACCGGCGATTTGCGGGGTTTTGCCCCGATTTTCGCCGAAATTCGAGCGTAACTGATGGATTGGCGGATGGGGGGCCGGCGGGGCAGGTTCGGGAGTTCATGCGAGAGAGAGGCAGGGGGCATCAGCGGTTGAGCCAAGCCCAAACAGCAGGCAACCGCACCCAGTCGAAATCAGTAATTGATCAGATCTTCCTTAGTCCTCCGGTACTCGCCTGAAAACTCCTTCATCAAAACTCGTCGTCCCCTCATACCTATCTTCTAGCGCTGCCCCTCTTCAGGAAGCCTGCCCTCAACGTACTTCAGGCACTTTATTGTGAGGCAGTTCACTATTGGTACAGAGGGAGAGATACCTTATCATAAGGCCATGCTCGGCTTCGGAAAGATTACCGCGCTGCTGGCCCTCCTGTCGCTGGCTCCAAGCGCAGTTCCGGTTCACCGGTTTCAGCTTGGAACCCTTGGAACAACCAAAAACACCGCCCCGAAGCTTGGTCAATGCGCCATGCGCCATGGAAAATGCTGCTGCCCCGAGATTTATCGTCAGCGTCGGCTAGTCGAGCTCAACCAGTGCCATCGCCTTTCCCCTGAAGCGGCAGGCTATCCCGGAAGCTCCTGTGGGTGGTCCGCCGGGTGCGAACGTCAACAGGTCGTTTTTCTGACAATTCGCGAACAAAGCAGCTGGCCGGCACAAGAAAAAGCTCTCCTCTCTTTCCTCACCAAGATCGCGGGCAATCCAATCCCTTTGGCAGGCCCCCCACTTCCCCAGGAGCACCCTCCATCACTTTTCCGCCCACCGCGAAATTCATAGGACACTCACACTCACAATATCCAGCCATTGCCTGACCTCATCGCCTGGAGACGTGGCATTTCGCCCGGACTACTGGTCGACCGTCCATCGGCCGAAGCTTATCCTGGGTGGCTGTGCAGCCGCAGTGGCTCACCTTTTTGACCTGTCCGACACCTGTCTCACCTACCAGGGGGCTTTTTTTATGAAGATGAGCTGTTTACGTATTCCTGTTTTCCTTCTCCTATCGTTTTTTCCCGGAAACTTTTTTGCTCAAGGGGAATCCATCACCGTGCAGGTACAAGATCCCTCTGGCCTGCCCGTCTCAGGAGCCTCTGTCTCCCTGTCGCTGCCCTCGGGCCTGGAGGTGGCCTCCAACCAGACGCAAGCTTCCGGCAGAACCAACTTCAGAGTCGCCAGTGGTTTCTATCGTCTCAACGTGGTCACTTCAGGCTTCACACCTTTCCAAACAGAATTGGTCGTCAGGTCCGGCGAGGCGGTGGGTTTAGTCGTTGAGTTGCAAATGAGCTCTCTGGCCACCGAGATCAACGTTCTCGCCAGTCCGTCAGCTCAGATTGCGGTGGAGGAGATTCCCCGGGAAGTGCTTGAATCCGGACCGCCACGGGGCCTTGCCGAAAGACTCAAGGGCATTCCCAGTGTGCTAACCGTTCGACGCGGCGGCGCAAACTTGGAGCCGGTCGTCCAGGGACTTCGGGAGTACCAACTGGTCATGGTGGTCGACGGAGCGCGCACTTTTGCGGCAGGACCCGCCAGGATGGATTCCGAAATCAGCCATGTGGACCCGGCGCAAGTCATTGGCCTGGAGGTAATCAAGGGGCCCCTACGCTCTGAGCGAGGGCGTCGGCCTTTCTGCCATCCTGGTCAAGACCGCTCCTGTGCCCGTGCGTGATGAAATGACCTTTGGCGGCGCCGTCTCTACGGGTTATTCCTTCAACGGAACCCACCGATTGGGCCATACCCGTTTCTTTGCTGCAGGGCGGAGGTTCGGCGCGAGCGTGAGAGCTTCCGGCGGCAAGGGCGCCAACTATAATGCTGGAAGTCGCAACCGCACCAAGGCTTCCGTTCCAGGACGCTACGGAAAATACCAGGTCGGCGGGAAACTACGAGTCAATTTCACCCCTAATCAAGAGTTCACTTTCGACTCGGGATTCGACACACAGACGGATGTTGACTATCCGGGACGCCTTCTCCACGCCGCCCATTTCATCACCCGTTCTTGGAATGGTGCTTACTATCTGAAAGAACCGGCATCGATCATTCAGAATGCCACCTTGGGCCTCTACTTAAGTAAAAAGAGTCACCGCATGAATAACGACGGGAAACCCACCGCGATGGACATGCAAGGCAGAACCCCTCCTTTTGGGTTGGCAGTCTCGCTGCCGACCGAATCGGACACGGTGGGAGGCGCCGGACGGATCAGCTTCCGGCCCAGGTCGGGTTGGACCATTCAAACCGGCTTTGACTTCTACAACCTCGCTCAAGAGGCCACACGATTCATTTCCAGGCGAAGCAACGACCGGCTCTTGTTCCACGACAGGGTCTGGCCGGATGCCCGCATTCGTGATCAGGGCTTCTACCTCACTTTCACCAAATCAGGTGAGGACTGGGGGATGGCCGCAGCACTCCGTTTCGATGCCGTCCAGGCTAAGGCTTTAAGTCCCTCGGATTTTTTCCTGGCTCATACGTCAGAACCGGTGAAGCAGAATGAATTCAACACCAGCTTGAGTCTCACCGCCCGGCGGTGCCTGGCCGAGGGAGTCACGCTTTCAGGTGGATTTGGCCGGGCGGTGCGAACGGCCAACGCGCTGGAGCGTTACTCTGACCGCTTCCCGAGCACCAAGTTTCAGATTGCAGCCGAATTCATGGGGGTGCCGACCATTGATCCGGAAACCAGTTACCAGGGAGACCTGGGACTGGAGATCAGTTGGGCAAGAATGACGTTACGGGGCGGCGCCTTCTATCGTCGGATTCAGGACTTCATCACCGTAGCTCCAGACTCGGGAATCAAGCGACGACTACCCCTCAGTCCACCGTCGGTGTTTCGCTATCTCAGTGGAGACCATGCCAACTTCCGGGGCTTGGACTTCGCTTTTCGCGCCACACTCACCGGTGGGCTGGAGTTTCGAACCCAAGGCGCCTACACGCTGGCCGATGACCTCGGGCAATCCATTTCAGCCCTTGGCGTCAATGAACCGGTGCTTGGCATTCCACCCTTTGAAATCCGTACCCGATTACTTTACATCGGGAACTCTGCGCCCTTCTTTGGAGAAGTCGAGATGCGTAACGTCTGGGGTCAGGACCGGGTAGCCTCCTCTCGTCTGGAGAACCCCTCACCCGGGTTTTCAACCTTCAGCCTGCGAGGGGGTTTGCGGCTCCCCAAACGCCTGTCCCTGGAAGCGGGCCTGGAGAACCTGGGCGATAAATACTATTCCGAGCACCTGAATTCCTTGAACCCCTTCACCCGGCAAAGAATTCCCGAGCCAGGCCGAAATGTCTTTCTGTGCCTGACCAAGAAATGGTAATACTTGAGGGCAGTGATTTTCGTTCCTGTCCCTCTTGGGCATCGCGAGGTCTTGATGGTTCAGCCAAGGGTCCTGTTAGGTGGGTGGATGTTTCTTCACCTCATCCTGGGGCAACACTTGGCTGCTCAGATCCGGGTCGGCACACTCAGCGGAATTGTCCGGGATCCAACTCGGGCAGGGGTTCCCGGAGCTTTGGTCCGGATCAACAACCGGACCACCGGGTTTCACCGCGAAACTTCAACCGATCTCCGGGGGCCGCTTCCGCTTCAACAACCTTCCGTTCGACCCCTATCTATTGCAAGTCGAGGCCCCGAACTTTCAAGTTTGGAAGGGTCCAGTTCGTGTTCGCTCGAATCTTCGCGTCGAGGTCGAGGCCATACTCAGTCTGACCACCACGACCCAATCCATCAGGGTGGAGGAATTGGTGGAAGCGGACTCTCAAGGTCTGGAGACCGATCTGGATCAAACGTTTATCGAACGACAGCCGGGAGCCCAGCCTTCAGCAGGATTGCAGGAAGTGATCGCTACCGTTCCTGGTTGGAGCAGTGAAAACAACGGACTGCTGCATGTGAGGGGGGTTGACGATGGTTTCTTGTTTTTGATCGATGGATTTCCGTTGAGTGACCGCACGGATCGCTTGTTTGCCGGCTCGCCTCAGACTGAGATGATTCAGTCCATGCAGGTAATCAACGGACATTTGCCGGTGGAGTACGGCTACGCCTCAGGGGCAGTGATCCACGTCACACCCAAGTCGGGGATCGACAGGCCCTTGGGAGGATCGGTCACCCTGGCGGGCGGAAATTTTCATAGCGGTCAAGCAGGCTACACCCTGGCCGGCAACCTTGGAAAGAAACTGGGCTTTTTCCTGGCCCACTCCCTTACCGGGTCTGGTCAGCGGTATCTCGATCCGGTGGATCCCGGGAACTTCAACAACCGGGGACAGGCCCAACGATTCGACTCCCGAGGCGATTGGCATCCTTCGGCCCGCGACATCGTTGTCTTCAACACTTCGGGACACGGGAGCCGGTTTGCGGTTACCAACACTCGTCAACAAGAACAAGCTGGACAACGTCAGCGGCAGCAACTGGGCAACAACTATCAGTCCGTTGCCTGGCAGCGTAATTGGTCCGCAGCAACAGCCACCAATATCGGGAGCTATCGCCGGTCCTTTCGATCAGAGCTGATCCCCAGCTCCAACGACGTGCCCATCTCCGCCTCCCATCTCCGTCTCCATGTGCGCTCCAGCGTTTTGGTCAATCTGACCCACTCTGTCGCTGGGCACACCATCAAAGCAGGCGCCGATGCACAACGAGTCACGCCTCGCGAATTCTTCTCCTTCTTTGTAACCGACGAGGAGCTGGGCGAAGAAGCCGGGCTGAGCCTCCTGGCGCTGGAATTTGGCCAGGAGAATCCCTTCGTTTTCCGAGACCGGGCTGTCCGAGGACAAGCCTCCGCTTACCTGCAGAATACATTTTCCCTGGGCAAGAACCTGACGATCAATGCGGGAGTCCGGTTCGATCACACAGCGGTCATGGTTCCCGACTCTCAAGTCAGCCCCAGAGTCGGAGCCGCCTTCTTTCTGCCGTACAGTCATACCGTCTTGCGTGCTTCTTACAACCGATTGTTCATGCCGCCTCAGCTCGAGAACTTACTGCTTTCTTCCTCCGAACAAGCCCGCCGCCTTTCCCCTTTTGCTACCCCGGAGGGCATCGGCGGAGCCACGGTAGCACCGGAAAGACAGCATGCTTTTGAGGTGGGATTCGGCCAACCCTTCAGCGACTGGTTTCAACTAAACGCCGCCTACTGGTGGAGACTGGTACGCAACTATGCCGATCCCAATGTGTTCTTTGGCACGACGATCATTTTTCCCAACTCGGTGGCTCGAGGCAAGGCTCAGGGCCTGGACGCGCGCATCGATTTCCCGGAACGGAAGGGCTGGTCCGGCTATCTGAGCTATGCGAACTCACGCGTCTTTCAGGTTGGACCGATTAACGGAGGCCTCTTCCTGGAGGAGGAGGTTATTGAGATCGGACCGGGAACCCAATTCAATCCCGACCATGATCAAAGAAATACCGGGGGCCTTCGGAGTGTTATACGAGCATCCCACCCGATTCTGGATTGGATTGTCGGGGCGCCACGAGAGCGGGACGCCCTTGGAAGTAGAGCTCGAAGAACTGGAGGAGCTACGACTCCGGCCAGGGTCTGAACTGGTCAACTTCGAGCGGCGGCGGGTTAAGCCGAGATCACTCCTGGATCTCTCCATCGGAAAGGAGTTCTTTGCACACGAGCGCATCACCCTCAAGACACAGTTCGACATCCGAAACCTGACCAACCGGCGGTTTGCCTACAATTTTGGCAACCCCTTCAGCGGCACCCACTTCGGTCATCCCAGACTGTGGAGCGGGCGGATCCGAATCGGTTTTTGAATTCGGCGGCCGGGTAGTAAATTCTGGTTTCTGAATTGAGTATCTTGTAAGCTCTAAGCTAGGATGACGCCGCTGGATGGTGCGGCGCGTCCAACTTCAGTCAAGAGCGCTTTATGAAAACGAAAACACCACGCTCCTCAACGGCTCCCCTTCTGATCGGGTTGTGGGTCAGTTTTTTTGCAGTCGGCTGCTTCCAACCCTCTCAGCCGAAGTCCACAAGCCCTGATCCTCCTCCCGCCCCCTTCGCCGGTGTCGGCCCAAACGGCTTTCCACCGAGTCTACATCCAGGCCAGGATGTGGTCCGCCGATGCGGAACCTCTAAGAGTCTCGAGTTTCAACTTGAAAGAGGTCCCCAGCAAAGCCGGGAAATGTGCGGTGTGGCAAGTCACTTTCGTGTCCAAACAAAAGAGAAAGTCTCTCAGCTATACCTACTCGGTGATCAAATCCGGCACGAGTCTTCGCAAAGGTGTTCGAGCCGGCCTCGAAGAAAGCTGGTCCGGGCGCGGACAAGCAAGACCCTTCATCAGACAACTCCTCAAGATCGACTCCACCCAGGCGTTTGACAAGGGCCGTGGAGAAGAGCGCGGCGTTCCTCAAGAAAAACCCGGATTTACCCGTGCACTTCCTGCTGGAATCGACGCCCCGATTCACCCATCCGGTCTGGCGTGTGATCTGGGGGAGAACACTCGGATCCAGCAAACGCTCGGTGTTCGTTGACGCAGCCACTGGAGCCCACCTGAACACCTTGTAAGCCCCCCACTGCCCACGCCTGGTCACATGAAAGAGTAATTCTGCTTGGATCCCGTCATCGATCGTTAACCCGAGGCTGGCGGAGCGAAGGCCGTCTCCATTTCCTTGCGAAAGCGGATGCCGGGGTCGGCTTGCTCGTATCGCACGTCGGACCAACAAACAGACTGGCCGGCGGGAACGTCCTTGAGGAGGGTCAAATTTCGGGCGAGCCCCATGGGCAGGCCTCGGGTCTCCAAGGCGTCGGCGGAAGACATCAGCTTTCCGAACACGGTATAGCCGCCCTCCCCATCCAACACCTCTGTGGCGAAAAGATCGCGCTTGGCAGTGGCGATGACATCTCCGAGAAATGCACCCGGAGATCCGGTGGCCTCCCCAGCCAGCCCCGCTTTGAGGACGCTGACGGACAACTCCAAACCCACCAGGTGACAGGGCCGATAGAGAGCCGCGTAGCGACCGCTGGCATCGGTCTGCAGGCCATACTGGTCAAAACAGTCCTTCACATAGTCGTTGGATGCGACAAAGGTCACATACACTCCCCAGCGCAAATCTTTTGAGACAGTTCGACCGTCTCGCTCCAGGCTGGAGACCACCTCGACGGTTCCCGAGTGCGCCAGACAGCCCCCACCGGCGCGCGGGCGACAAATCTCCGCCAAGTCATCCACACTGCAGGCAGGAAAGTTGAGTCCTTCCGGTTGTGGTTGAAGTCCGGTGGCGTTGGCCACCGCGGCCATCTCAATCGCCGACTTGGTGCCGTCCAGAAAGGAGTTGAACATCCGCGGATTGAGATCGCCTCCAGCCACCGTTTCCTCACTGAATCCATAGTGTCCCCAAACCGTCTCCGGCGTGGAAGCATGATACTGGGGCAAGTACTTGGTTCCCTTGCCGGCGCAAACGACTTCAAACCCGCTGCACCTGGCCCAATCCACCATTTCACAGATCAGCGCCGGCTGATCTCCATAGGCCAGGCTGTAGACCACTCCGGCTTGCCCAGCCCGTCGAGCCAGCAGAGGTCCCGCCACCACGTCGGCCTCCACGTTGACCATGACCAGGTGCTTGCCATGCTCTATGGCCCTCAAGGCGTGACCGATTCCGGCAACGGGATCACCCGTGGCTTCCACGACCACATCCAACCCCTCCGCAGACAGCAGCGCCCCGGCGTCTTCGGACAGGCAAGTCGAGCCATTCTTGAACGCTTCCCGAAAGTCCCTGGTGAGATCGACGACACCCAACAGATGGAGACCATGGAGTCGGCGGGCCTGACTGAAGAACATGGTGGCAAACTTCCCTGCCCCGATGACGCCAACCCGCAACGGCTTGCCCACCTCGGCTCGGGCCGCCAGCTCCTGCAGCAACGACCTTCTTCTCAACGACAATCCTCCAGATCGAGTTCTGAGACGGCTGCTAATCCAGGTGCACCCCGACCTTGGTCCAGCGAATGCCGAATTTACCTTGCTCTTTACACCAGTGAACACACAGCAAGGTCTCCGGGCCCAGGGGAATTGCCGACGGCAGACCGAAAGCAAAGGTTTCCAACTCGTCGATGCCGGAGACGCCGGCCGGGGCTTCCCTGGAGGCTTGCGCATCCCAGAGAGTCTTTTCACAGTCCACCGTCCATGACGTGTCGGTGAAGCGCACCAGGCAGCCGATCACGCCCTGCTTCCCGTACCGTCGATTGTAGAGGACCAACAACCGATCCTTCCCAAGCCAAACCGGCGTCATGGTCTGACCTCGAATTCCGGTGGATCGCAGGGGCCCCCAGGTCAAGCCACCGTCGTTGGAGATGGCGAAGTGATCCTCCAAATCGGAGTAATCACCCATTCGAAGCGTCCACGACACCGCCATCACCCGGTCTCCGTCCAGGCGGGTCAGTTTCTGCTCGAAAAATCCCTTCACTCCGTCAGGGTCCTTCATCACCACTGAAGCGTCCGGCCAGGTCTTACCCTCATCTTCGGAGATGAAAACCACCAGCCGCTCTCCAAGACGCTGTGGGTGAGATAGCGTGGCTGCAGGAGCCAGCCAGCGGCCGTTCCTGGTGACCACCATGGGGCTGGCGATTTCAAAAGGGCCCTGAATGGCGGCGGGTATCCGCTGGGGCTCACTCCAGGTCTTACCCTGATCTCGGGAGAGACACAGAATGGGCTCTTTGGGGATTTCACTCCCGAATTGCTTTTTTTCCGCCGGCGGGAAGGCGCGCGTTCCATAAGCGATGACCGTGCCCTGCGGGGTGCGACTCAGACGAAGGGAATTCGTGGTGCGAGGATTCACTCCCGGCTCGAGGATCGTTCTTTGCCAGGTCCAGGTTTTACCGCCGTCGGTCGAGCGAGCCAGGTCCGTCCCTCCGCTGACGTTGGGTCCCCCTCCCACCGTAAAGCCGGCCAAAATGTCTCCATTATCCAGACGGACCAGGGTGGGAAATGAAGAATCCCGATTGTCAATAATTCCCGAGTCTAAAATTTCAATTCTTGGCATGATCGTTTTCTCCTGCACGAATCGTTGGTTGGAAATTGGACGACGATGAATCTACGAAACCGATCAAGGACAAAACCAAATAATGCTATCATAAGCCTTTAGACTCACCAATCGCCCTCCGGAGCGCCTTCCATCATGTCAACGGTCAACTGCCGCAGGTTTCTGGAAGCTTCAGCCTTCGTTGGTGCAGTTCGAATGGGCTGGGGACCTGCCTGGCCGGCAGGCAGATCGGTTCGTCGAACTTGCCTGGCGCTCGGCATCGTTGCTCTGAGCATGGCTTCCGCTTGGGGCGCCGACCCATCGCGGAATCCGGAGGAGTTTTTTGAATTCCGGATTCGCCCCCTCCTGGTGGAGAAGTGCTACAGTTGCCATAGTGAAACGGCCAGCAGTGGACTCAAAGTCAATTCTCGCGAGGCTCTGCTCCTGGGGGGAACGCTGGGACCGGCAATGGTCCCCGGCAAGCCGGCAGAGAGTCTCCTGATTCAGGTGGTGGATCACACTCATGCCCGCCTTCGCATGCCGCTGGGGGCAAACTCCAAGAGCAGGAAATCACGGACCTGGTTCGGTGGGTCGAGATGGGGGCTCCCTGGCCCAAGACCCCAACCAATGCCCCGCCGAAGCCGACCGGTCAAGAGTTTACCATCACCCCAAAAGACCGGGATTACTGGGCTTTTCTGCCGGTGCAGCGCCCCGCCCTGCCGACGGTCAGGAACACCCAGTGGCCCAGGAACGCGATTGACCCGTTCATCCTGGCCCGTTTGGAAAAGGCGGGGCTGAGTCCGTCCAAGCCGGCCACCAAGCGTGAGTTGATCCGCCGGCTCAGTTTCGACCTCATCGGCCTGCCCCCCACACCAGCAGAAGTGGACGTCTTCCTGCAAGATCATTCACCGCAAGCATGGACCAAGCTGGTGGATCGGCTGCTGGAATCTCCCCATTATGGCGAACGCTGGGGGCGCTTCTGGCTGGATGTCGCTCGCTATGCAGAAGATGACCTGTATGGCCCGGCCGGAAATTCCGAGTATCGCAACGCCTGGCGCTATCGCGATTGGGTCATCCAGGCCCTCAATCACGACATGCCGTTCAACCTTTTTGTCAAGGCCCAGATCGCCGGGGACCTCCTGCAACCAGAGGGCCGGGAAAGGCTGATCCCCGGCACCGGATTCCTGAGTCTGGGCGTCTGGTACTACAACGCCGTCCAGCCTTCCCAGGCCAGGGCCGACGAGCGCTTCGATCGTATCGACGCAATCTCCCGCGGTTTTTTGGGTCTGACGGTTGGCTGCGCCCGTTGCCACGACCACAAGTATGATCCCATCGCCTTCAAAGACTACTGGGCGCTGGACGGAATCATGGCCAGCACCGTCTACCGGGAGTACCCGTTGGCCCCCCCGGAAACCGTGAAGGTCTACCGGGCGCACCAGGAAAAAGTGAAGACCTCCGAGGCTTCAATCAAGGATTTTCTCGACAAGCAATCCGTCCAGCTCAGTGAAATGCTGGCGTGGAAAACCTCGCGATATCTGGTGGCGACTTGGAAGTTGTTGCAGAATCCGGAACTCCGTCGCGCCGAACTGGCCCAAGCCGAAGAAATCGATCCAGAGCTCCTGGAAGGATGGTTCGGCTATTTGACAGCCGAGGAAAGGCGACACCCCTATCTACAGGCTTGGGACGACCTGCGGGCGCGGGGCGGAACTCTGGAGGAGGCCCGCCAAGTGGCCGAAGACTTTCAGGCCCTGTCTCTGGCGATCTTCGCTGAGAAGAAGGCGGCGGACGAGAAGAACCATATCATCCTGGAGGCCAACAAACCAAAGGTCGATCCCGCCACAGCCCTCTACCTTCCCAACGGATTCCGTGCCGATGACTTTTGCTACGTCTGCGAACTGACCCTCGAACCCATCGCCCGGGAGAAATATATTCTCTGGCTGGATCTGTTTGGAGCCACAGACCTGACCAACAGCTTCATGAAAGAGGAGTTCGGGCTGTTTCGACTGCAGGGCGATAAATTGGAAAGCTACCTCGAAGGTGAGTGGAAAGTCTATCTGAAGACCTTGCGAACCCGACTGGAGGCTCTCAAGAAGAACAGTCCGCCGGAATACGCCTATTTCCACGGGATGACCGATTCTCCTCGTCCCGATGACTCTCGCGTCCACGTTCGAGGCAATCCCTACGATCTCGGCGAGAAGACTCCCAGGCGATTCTTGACGGTGCTGAGCCGCGGCGAGCCCCAGCCCTTCGACCGGGGAAGCGGCCGCTTGCAACTTGCGGAAGCCATCGCCAGCCACCCGTTGACGGCTCGGGTCATGGTCAATCGAATCTGGCAGAATCATTTCGGTCAAGGCATTGTCCGAACGCCCAGCAATTTCGGTCGGCTGGGCGCGCCCCCCACCCATCCGGAACTGCTTGAATATCTGACCGACCGTTTCATCCGGAACCATTACTCCATCAAAGCCTTACACCGGGAGATTCTGCTGTCGGCCACCTATCGGCAAAGCAGTCGACACTCCCAGGTTCATGCCTCCAAAGATCCTGAGAACCGACTGCTGTGGCGAGCCAACCGGCGGCGACTGGACGCCGAGTCTCTGCGGGATTCCATTCTCGCGATTGCAGGGACATTGAGTCCAAGGGTCGGCGGGGCTTCGGTCGATCTGTCCAAAGATGAAAGCCGCCGGAGCGTCTATGGACAAGTGAAGCGTTCCAAGCTGGATAATATGCTGGTTCTCTTTGACTTCCCGGACCCCAGCTTGAGCAGTCAGCAGAGAGCGGTTACCAACGTCCCTTCGCAGAAACTCTTCTTTCTCAACAGCGATCTGGTCTGGAACCAGGCTGGGATTTTGGCGGATCGCGTCAACAAGCGGGGAAGCCCGGTCGATGATCAGACCATCAACCAAGCCTATCGGCTGATCTTCGGCCGCGAAGTCTCGGCTGAGGAAAGCAAACTGGCCATGAACTTCATGAACGACGGCCATGCTCATGATGGCCAACCATCCAACACCTTGCAGCAATATCTACAGACCCTGCTGAGCTCGAATGAGTTTCTATTCGTGGACTGAGAAACCCGGTGTGAGGAGGACAAGACATGTCAACCCTGGAGCCCACTGAAGCCCGCGTGAGCCGCCGCGATCTGCTCCGGATGATTGGAGGCGGCTTCGGAACCTATGGCTACGCCAGTTTGCTGGGAGATTCCCGGCTGGGCGCCGCTCCGCTGGCTGACTCGGCCGAGCCGCTGGCCGTAAAGCCGACTCATTTCCCCGCCAAAGTCAAGCGCGTCATCTTTCTTTTCATGAATGGCGGTCTTTCGGCCGTTGACACCTTCGATCCCAAGCCTTTGTTGACGAAACATCACGGCCAGCCGATGCCGGGGGAATACGTCAAGACCGAACGCAAGACCGGCAATCTCATGCGATCGCCGTTCCGTTTCAAAAAGTACGGGCAGAGCGGGATTGAAGTCAGCGAACTCTTTTCCCAAGTGGCTGAACACATCGACGACATTTGCGTGATCCGGTCCATGTTCACAGACGTTCCCAACCACCCCCCGGGAATGTTCTTGATGAACTGCGGTCACCTGCAACCGGGGCCGCCCCTCTCTGGGTTCCTGGATCACCTATGGCCTCGGCACCGAGAACCAGAATCTGCCGGGTTTCATGGTGCTCTGCCCTTCAGGAGGTCCCCCTACCGGAGGCACTCCTCTCTGGAACTCGGCGTTTTTACCGGCGGTTTATCAGGGAACGCGGATTCCCAACGATCAGAAAACACCGGATCAGCTCATTCACGACATTCGCAACCGACACCTGACTCCCCGGCAGCAGCGCCGCCAACTCGACCTGTTGGACCAACTGAATCATCGGCATCGGCAGCAGCGCCCCTCCGACCCTCAACTGGAAGGAAGCATTCATTCCATGGAGATTGCCTACCGTATGCAGGTCGAGGCCCCCGACGTTTTCGACCTTTCCAAGGAAAGTTCACTCACCCTGGAGCGCTACGGCCAGGGAGACTTCGCCCGGGGCTGCCTCATGGCTTTGCGACTGGTGGAACGAGGTGTCCGGGTGGTTCAAGTCTATTTTGGAGTGGGACAGCCGTGGGACAGCCACTACGACATCATGGCCCACCAACGGCTGGCTCGAGAAGCCGATCCGGCCATGGCGGCTTTGCTCCAAGACTTGAAGGAACGAGGACTGCTCGAAGACACGCTCGTCCTTTGTGGAAGCGAGTTCGGCCGAACCCCGGTCGTGGAGACCAGCGGCGCCAGCGTGGTCCAGAACGGGCGGGATCACAACCACTGGGGCTTTTCGGTCTGGATGGCGGGTGGGGGCGTCCGGGGCGGAATGACCTACGGGAGCACGGACGACTTTGGGTTCAAGGCCGCCGAAAACAAGGTTCATGTTCACGATCTCCACGCGACCATCCTGCACCTCCTCGGCTTGGACCACGAGAAGCTGACCTACCGTTACAGTGGCCGGGATTTCCGCCTGACCGACGTCCACGGCCGGGTGATTGAAGAAGTACTCGCCTGAGCGCCAAGCTCTCATCTGTCAAGTACAACCATTTCATCTCAACCGAGTTGCGCTCCGTGCAGTGAAAAAAGTCGAAGGGAAAGGGAACACCGGAAAGATGACAGGAGTCATCGCAGCGACTTCGATCCTCTTCTTTCCCCACAGCGACGTTTTTTCTATTAGCAAAGGCAAGGATATTGCCCCGCGTGCGGACTTTCCTATCCACCGTCAACGGCGATAAAATTCAACCTGCCTTCAATCAATATATTGGAGATCAGCAAAATGCCGAGGCGCCTCGCAGAATCTGGAGATGAACCTCAGAAATTCCGTATCTATCTCGCCGGCCCGATCAGTGGGTGTGACCCCGCCCAAGTGCACGGGTGGCGCCACGAGGTCAAGCAGGAATACAGCGAGTTCCTGGATTTTATTGATCCCGCCAAATCAGTGCTGGACCAGAAAACCCCTTACGAAGTCGTCGAAGCGGGCCTCGACGCCATTGAAGATGCGGACGGACTGCTCGTCAACATGTGGCGTGAATCCATAGGAACCGCCATCGGCGTCGTCCACGCGAATCGTGCGGGCCGACCGGTTGTTGTCGCGGACCCGAATCACCTCGACAACCAGACGCTTGCCTTCTACGCGGACGCGGTGACGGTGACGCCGCTGAGCGCCGCGAAGGTCCTGCTGGAACTCTTGCGCGCCGAGGCGAACTGGAGCGTCCTGAAGTCCACCGAGGAAAGCACGGAACCGTTTGACCGCCGGAAGTTGACGGCCGCAATCCGCGCGGCCTGCCGAGACGCCGGACGGGATGGCATTGTCGTTCCGAGGCTCGTGTTGCAGCCGGTGATCGACCGTCTCGCCCAGGCAAAGAAGCAGCTATTTACTACGAGTGAGATCGATGAGGTGGTCACGATAGTTTTTGCCCGTCTCGAAGCAGACCCCACTCACGAGTCGGCCGTCAAGGGAATTTCAGAGGAATGGGAACGCCACCGGGAAGAGAAGCATTCCACACCCATGCCGCCTAAGCCGAGCAGCGGCGTGTCCCAATGCGGGGTTGAGATTTCCTCAGGTGGAAAGAGTCACAGCACGATCTGGGGAAAGACGGTGAAGAGCTTCAAGGATATCAGGTCGCCTGAAGCCCGGGATGTGTTCAATATCATCCGGCAGATTCCCGGCATCACGCGGATAACACTGGGGCCCCGCACCAAAGAATTCCGGTCCGCTTGTGGAGCGACCGTCAGCGAATCCACGACGTCTTGCGCCATTGATGGAAACCTCTTCGACCCGGCAGGTAGAAAAGGGACAATGCAGTCGTTCCGGGTGTGGGTGCAGTTCGACTCTGACAAGGAACGGGTCTGTACCAACATCATCGCCAAGCTGAAGGAAACGAACTATTGGGCAGGATAAGCGGTTTTTTCCCGCCGCCTGCTCGGTGTCCAAAGCCGAACGGCCTCCCTGCTTTCACCGGATCAAGCATGGCGCCTGTGCCGCGGCTGGCGCCCCTGCCATTCAAGGGCGACGCCCCTGACGGTGAGCCACGGCCTCCATAAGGGACGCTAAGACGGGCTCAATACCTATCCATCAGCCTCAAGCGCTTGAGCCGCACCGGTTCAGAAGGTGAAGTCGACAGAAACCGTCGAACGCAGCACCGGGACCAAGCCGATGCGCACTTTCGGGTCCACGAACAGGCGCCTGGTCAAAGACAGCCGGACACCCAGCCCGCTACTCAGGTTGATGCTGCCCTGCTTCCTCCAATAGAACTTTGGAAGTGAGGGATCGAAGAAATGCCTCGGGTTGGGTTCGAGCGTGCGATACTGAGTATATCCGAGTCCGATTACCATGTACGAATTGAAGCGCGTGCCGGGCCAAAACTCGTACTCCGCCACCGGAGTGACGAGTGTGGCTCGTCGCTTGTATTGATACTTGTCGAACATGTTGGTATGCAGCGCCTCCACACCGAGCCGCAGGTTCGGACCGACGGCGGCCGTCACTGACCCACCGCCTACCCAGGCCCTGGGGCGGCGTGTCTTCCAAGCCGTAGGTGTGACCCCCCTGTGCCCGCACGTCGACTCTGCGCGACTGCCCATGGACGGGCTGCGGAAGCAGGCTGAGGGTGATGAGCAGGCCGGGCAGGAAAGTCTGTGCACGGAACATGATGCCTCCCAGAAGTCTAACGGCGGGGTGCAAACCCCAGGCAGAAGGAGAACCGGAGAGCGGGCCCGCGCCCGAGGCGGAATTGGGGAGAGATGAAGAAGCCATCACCGGCCCGGATCTTGAGTCCCATTCCCCATCCGAGGCCCTCCAACCCCTTTTCAGAACGTCCTCTCGAACGATAGAAGTTCATGCCGCCTCCCATGATCATATAGAGTGTCGAGCGCCTTGAAGGCTGGGTGATATCCTTGACCACGTTCATGACCAGCAGGTTGTCCTGGTGGCTTCCTTCGGTCATGAAAGCATATTCCGGTTCGAACGCCCAGCCGTGTTCTCCCAAGTAGTAGCGGAAGGAAGTCCCGGCGGAGACGCGCCGGGATGACTCCAGGAAGGTGGCGCTTCCCACATGAAAGCGGAGTTCCGCAGGGCGGAGCTGCGCCTCCAGGGGTAAACCCATAAAAACCAGCAGTAGGGCGAGGAAGCCGCCTCTCACTTTGGAACTGGCACCACGTCCCGGCTTCTCCATCATGTCAAGGCATCTTGCGCTTGGGCGTTGATTGGGCAGTATCGCTCCGGCGCCCGCGGGGCACGTTGTAGATGCCTCCCATCTTGGGTGCAACTAAAAAGGTAAAGGCTGTGGGTATGGGGATGTGTAAACCTACGACATAGGCTATCCCCCAAGCCGTCAAGTCGGCCCCGGGCAGGAGGGGGGCAATCAAGGCGGTGGAAACTGCAAGAGCAACCCATCCCTGATATCGTTTTTTGAGAGGCCGAGGGACCAGTACTCTGCGTACGTCCCCCTTTTCCACCGTGCGCGTTTGCCCGTGCCCCAGCATGAGCGTGATGGACTCGGCTGTGGACGAGTGGAAATATCCCTTGATCTTCCTTTTTCCCCGAGGGGCCAAGTCCTTGTAGAGCACCACCGTGGCCCGGGTTCCGGGTGTCACCGCCTCCACCTTGGACCAGTCGGACTTGATCCTCCATATGGCTTCCGCCTCCGGTGCGCCGACCGAAAACAAGAACATCACCAGCAGGAACATCCCTGCAGCTTTGGCCATCTTCGAGAGCTTCTCATTGCTTGTGTTGATGTGCGTCATGGCATCCTCCCGTCTTGATTTTCTGGAGTTGAACTCGATACACAGCCATGAAGTGCAAGTGCCCTGCCATTGTCGGGGACCGACAGCGATTTCAGAATCCGATTGTCAATAAAGGACTTAGGTCAGAAGAGACCAGCCAACCATCTGGCGCAACCCTGTCACGGATTTCTGACAGTGACAGCTTCGGCTTCCAGATAGCTGACCAAGTGGGTTCTCAATCAGGATGGATGCGATCTTTGGCAGGCGCACTGCTCCCGAGCCGGCGCCCTATATGACCGCGACGACTCCGAGGCATTGGGAGGGACCTGCCCATGGATGAAAAGCTTGGAAGGAACGACGGGGAGGGACCAGATGATGAATCGATGGTGCATCAGAATGAACTGATCGTTGAAAATTGAAAGAATCTCTTTCTTGCAGGCTTCTACCTCCAAACTTACCGGACCAAAATCGCTGGGCGCGAAGAAGCAAGGGGAGACTTGGCTAAAGGTCGCGAGATCAACACCACCGTGTAGTTTCAATCCGCTCCCCCCACCGGAGCGAGGGGAGACTAGTCAACGCCGGGCCACCCGAGTCCGCGGTCCGGTTTCAATCCGCTCCCCCCCACCGGAGCGAGGGGAGACGCCCAGGCAAGTCATCGTCAGGATTAACTGACATGTTTCAATCCGCTCCCCCCACCGGAGCGAGGGGAGACCGCAGATTCAATACGTCTAGTAACTTTTTCCACATGTTTCAATCCGCTCCCCCCACCGGAGCGAGGGGAGACCGCTGCGAAGATCCGAGAAAGTCAGGCTCCTGTACGTTTCAATCCGCTCCCCCCACCGGAGCGAGGGGAGACACTTGGCGCTGGGGCCTCCTGGCAGGTAATCTCAAGTTTCAATCCGCTCCCCCCACCGGAGCGAGGGGAGACGCTGGCTGCTGTAACCAGCAAACTGTCAGAAGTTTATACAGGTGTGTGCGCGATTCGGTCAAATGATTATCAATCAATTCCGATTCACCTATCAACAAACGCGGCAACCTCTTGTTATACAGGAGCTTCCGAGCGGCGCGAAAACAGGTGAAATACTCCGTTGCTTTAGGTTCGCACCAGTTATAAAACCAGTGGCTTGGTCAAGTCCACGGGTTCTTTGACACCGTGATGCTCTGTCTCGTTTCTTGTGTCCTCATCCAAATGGTAAAACCTGAGAGAATCCTGTTCAGGATTGAATTCCCTCAGCAGACGATTTCTGAGCGACGCCCATTCCGCCTTTCCAACCTGACATTCAAAAAGCGACTTTTGAACCCGAACACCGTAATCCTCACAAGCTCTTGCCACGCGGCGCAGTCGCTTTTGCCCCGGCTTGTCGGTTGTGGAAACATCATAGGCAATCAGGATGAACATACCTTTACTTTGGGATGAAGGGGATATAGTCGGGGATGTCGCCGCGGAGCTTTCGAGCCAACAGTTTGGCCTGGATGCTGAACACCTGCCCTAAACGGATACTTTCCTTGAACAGGGCGTGCTTGACTTCCGTTTGCTTGCGCTGTTGCCAAGCCTGGATGACCTCTTTCCTGCCCCGATCGGTAAACTCCACGGCACCGCCTGCTCGTTCACGAAAATGTCCGGGCTCGATCTGTCGTCGGTTAATCAAGGTCAAGGCCAGCCTTTCGGCCAGACAGGGCCGAAACTCTTCCATCAGGTCCAGGGCGCAGGCGGGCCTCCCCGCGCGCGTCGCATGGAGCCATCCGACATAGGGGTCCAGCCCAGCGGTCGTCAATGCAGCCAAGCAGTCATGGCGGACCAAGGCATAGATGAAGGAAAGCAGGCAGTTTATCCGGTCCCGGGGCGGCCGCCGCGTGCGGGTGACGAACCGGAAGTCCTCTCGTTGTTGTTTGAGCATGTGCTGGAATACTGCGAAATAGATCTTGCCGCCCAGTCCCTCAAACCCCCGTATGGGGTCGAGCGCCTCCCGGAGCTTGCAACCGGGGGCAAGGGGCGGGGCAGCACCGAGTTGGCGGATCAGCCGGGGCCAGTTCGGCCGCGGCGCCAGCCAACTTCGTACGGTCCGAGGCACCATCGGCTTCCCGGGCCGATCGCAAGAGGTTGGCGCGCGAGTTCTGCAGCTTCCCGGCGACGAACTGCCGTGCAATTCGGGCCGCATCCTCCGGGCTGTCCGCCGCGGCATACTGGGCCCGGCGCAGCAAGTAGCGGGTGTCGCCACTTCCCAGGACCCGCGCCAGCAGGTAGCCGTTCTCTGTATGGTAATGCACCGCCACCTGATGCTTCCAGCACAAGGCCATGGCCGGAGGCGACACCACCACTTGCCCAAAGGCGCAGATGCTTTCCAGGTGGTGAATCGGCACCGTCAAGCGGGTTTTCCTTTCGATCTCGACCCGAAGCGTCAGATGATCTCTGAGCACCACGGTTCCCGGCGTCGTCAGGTAAAGTGTATTTTGGACAATGGCCATAGGTGAACGTTTCGCCTGTCTGCACGCCATCACAGCAGGGAGAACCTGGAAAACTTTAATCGGCGGTATCGAACACTCCCTGACAGGCCCGCGCCAGCGTGGGCGGAACACTGGTAACTTCAGGCAGACAATAGTCAAAAAGCGAACACTCCGAACATTGGGGCTTATGGATGGCCTTGGGGACCGCTTCCTCTTCAATGAGCCGATGCACGGCTTCAATGGCCTGTCCGGTGAAACGGCGCAGATCCTCGGTAAACACCACCTCCCGGCGGCGCTTGCTGGACGCATGAAAGATGGCTCCCCGGGAAACGTCCAGCCCGAACATTTCTTCCAGGCACAGGGCTTGGGCGCAAAGCTGGGCGTCGTCGTTGTCGAACTTGCGGCGTTTGCCCTTCTTGAACTCAACCGGGACCAAAGAACCGTCGGGATGGCGCTCGACGATGTCGCACCTGCCGCTGAGCCCGATCCACTCCGACCAGACGGGCAGGGCACGCAGCAGGGTCACGCCCTTGACGGTTTCGTAGCCGGAAACATCGGCCTGTTCGTGAAACTGCTTTCCCACCAAGGTGTGCTCGTTATCGGTAAAAGTGCCCTCGACGTGAATCAGGGCTGCCCGGCGAGGGCAGTAAAGGTATTGGTTGATAGCGGAGAGCGGAAATCTCTCCGGCTCGATAGCGCCTGAAGAGTCGACGGAGTAGCGTTGCATTTTATTCTATGGATTTAAGGGCGTCGATCCGCGTTCTCGGTTCTGCCGGTCTTTAACAGAACAGCCGGCAGCCGCTTCAGTTCTTCGTTGCGCGGATCTATCTCGAATTCACCAGACTCCAGGGCGGTAACGCCGAGCAACGGTTCTGCCCCTTCTTCGCCGCACACGATGGTCCCGCCGACGACTTCTCCCTCGAACTCGATCTCGGCGATGGTGATGTCCAAGGCGACGGACTCGCCATCAGCAAGCATGTACTCGCGGCGGCCCCCTCGGTTCGAGACCGATCGCTTCGAGGCGCGCCCTTGGCACGAGCGAGTCGAACGCGCCGGTATCGACCAGAAATTTGCCGGTCCAGCTACGTTGCGGGTCTGCGGGATTGCGGATGGTTACGTCAACATAAGTCGCGCCCATAGTGGTTCTCCTCGCGGGTTGGTGACTGATTCACCCATGCCCAATTCGGTCTCTTACGAAGCAGGGGTAGGCGCCTACTGGTGGCGTTTATGTAAGCGCACACCGGAGGGCAGGTTGTTGTCCCATTGACAGCTAACCTCGTAATCGGCGAAGGATTCAGGGAATTCCTTGCCGTCCTTCAACTTCACTTCAATGCCCTCGAAGAGCTTATGGGCATGGGCGCAACCGAGGCGGGCTTCGCGTTTGTTTTGCTCGGCGTTGTTCTCATGCTGGGTGCCGACATGCTCGAAGTCGTAAATCCCTCGCACCACCATTTCGCCGCGTGCGGCGGAGCGGTCATGCTCGAACATGTGGTTGAGCGCATCGAACAGAACTTCGAGGTCGTCGTTGGTGAAACCGGTGCGCTCGGCGAAAGCAGGAGAGATATAAACCTTGGCGGCGTAGAGGGCGTAGGGCACGATGTGTTTGTTGCCCATAGTGCGTTCCTTCTCGGCATCTTCTTCCTTGGTGACGGCGCAACGGGTGATGGAAATCTCCAGCGGCGTGATGGGATGAAATGACTGGCCGAAGGTGAACTGCACCGGGCCGCGCACCTGGCCCCATGCGGAGCCTCTCATGATGTCGTTTCCTACGGCGAGGACGCCGCCGAACGAACGCACGTCAAAGAATTCGCGGCACAGCCATTTCATGGCGGCCTCTTGCTTTTCGGATTTGGCGGCGTTCGAGCCCAAACGCTCGCCGCTTTTCTTGATGCCGTTGTCGATCTCATTGCCGATTATGACGCCTTGCTTGACCAGGAGATTATAGCCGTTGGCCTCATCCCCCACCCGCTCGGGCGAGAACATCTCGACAAAGTTGCGCACCTTGCGCTTGAGGCACACATCGGAGACGATGCCACGATTGGTGTTCGGGTCGAGGCGCGGCAGGTTGCCGGCATCGGGGTCGCCATTGGGGTTGCCATTGGTGACCTCGAAGAGCAACAGTATGTCGTGCCGATTGGTGAGGATGTCGTTGATTTCATTCATGTTCTTGCTTACTCCTTTTCCTTTTTCTGCTTGGCCGCCTCGCGGGCGACGCGGTCGGCGGCTTTTTGCTGGTAAAAGCCGATGGCGAACCGCCCCTGCGCGTGCAGGTCCAGCGTGCGGGGGAACTGATTGACTTTGGTCAACAAGTCCTGAATGGCTTCGTCGAGAAAACGGTCATGCCCTTTATATTTGTCGGACTTGCCGATTTTGTTGAGGTGATGGCGGTTGAGCTTGAGGAGTATGGGGAACACCGAAGCCGGCGAGGCCATGGCGGTGCCAAAGTAGCGCTCGGTGACTCCGGCTCCTTCAAGCTGATAGTCATGCGCCTTGGCCTGGGCTTCGGCGAGTACGGCGAGCAGCCGCCCGCATTGATAGGCAGCATCGCCTGCGTCGGTGGTTTGTTGCTCTGTGATTTTCATGACGTTGTCCCTTTTATTTCGGTTTAGAATGAGCTTCGCCAAGGCGAACCGGGAATGGTTCAACAATGCCGTGCCGCCATCGCGTGCCATATCGACGCGCAGTCGGTTCAGTATGGGATGCAGCAGCGTGAGCGAGGGCGAAATGCCTTCCAGCGCGGCGCGGAACAGCTGAGCGGTTACTTCTGGCTGTAGATCCTTGGCCTCACGCACCGTGGCACAGGGCCAGCCGGAACAAGGCCAACGGCGGCATCTTTTCCTTGCCTGAAGGCAGGCGCACAGGCTCCAGATCAAGGTCGCTAAACCAGCGCCACAGGCTTTCCGTAGCGGTTTCCAGGGTGGTCTGCATCCAGTGGCGCACAACGATGCGGCCACTATTGCCCGCGAGGGTGACGGCATAGAATTGCTCCAGCCGCAGTGCCTCGCGCTCCAAGCCGGCCCATGGGGACTTCAGGAAGTCCGCCACGGCTTTGGGGTCGGCTCGGTTGAGTAGAGCACCCCAAGCACTGGTGGCGTCCGTTTCATTCCGGGTCCAGAAGCAGCACGATGCTTGTCCTAGGCGGATTGAATGATCATCCCTGCCAAGCATCTTGTTGAGCGCGGTGCAATAGGCAGTAGCCGCCCGGGTTGAGGTAGAAGCATTAAGGCTCTGGTCAAAACCATAGGAAACGAAGGCATCCTTATCAAACGAAACAATCGCCGCACCAAAGGCTTGGGTGTTGGGCACGCCTTGCACCTTGGGGTTGTGGGTCAGCGCAATGGGCAGATCGCTCTCACCAGTGACCAAGCAGAATCCGCGAGGCGCATCCGTCTCATGGGCTTCATTTTCCTGCTCGAATTGCCTCCGCCAAAAGGGCTGGATGTGGATTTCGTCTTCCAGCAGCAATTGTTCCTCCACGCGGAATGAGAAGTTGTCCGGCCCTAGCTTGACTTCCGCCCCAGCGGACTTGGTGATCCACCAAGCGGGTTTTTCCTTGGGCTTAGCGTCGGAACTGATACCCCAGCGCAAAAAAGACGGCTCCTGCCCTGGCTCGGGCTTGAAAGCCAACAGGGCCTTGAGTGCCGGGCCGGGTATTTCCTTATAGGCCTGTTCAATCTGCGTCCAGAAGTCGTCAAACTTGCGACGGTTGTTGACATCTCGGTCCTTTCGCTTCTTTTCGGACATAGATTTTTCCGGGTCCATGTCCAGCCCGAACACGGCCGTGATGCCGTCCGCCATGAACTCGGCCACCCCGCCGGCCACCTTGGGCCGCATGGTTTGCGGACAGTTGAATTCCTTACCGCGTCTCTTTTCTCCTTCAGTTTCCACCGGCCCTTGTCCAACGAGGTTGCCCGCGTGGTCCAGCGTGATGATCCATCGCACCGCCTTGGACTTGAATGCCAAATTGTCGAGGAGGTTTCGCGAGGTAGCAAAATCGTTCAAATGTTGCAGCAGCATGGTCAGGCTCCCCGGGGTTCGAGGATTTCGATTTCATTGGGATGACAAGCCAAGGTGGAATCCTTGATCTTGGCGCGGAAGAAACAAGCACTAGGTCGGGCTAATTCGCCGACATAACGCGGAGTATTCTTCTTGGGCTTGGCCTCCAGTTCATCCGGGCGTTTCCAGCGAAAGCCGTGGGTGCGGGCCTTGGGCGAAAAAACGTCGTAGAGCATCAAACCCAGGTCCTCCTCGGACGACCGCCAACTGGCGCCAAGCTCGGTGGCCCGCTGTTCCAAGGCGGGCTGAGGATCATCTACCCACTCGAAATCCGCCGCGAATTCACGTATGCCTAAGGCGGGCCGGTGAAAGCACTTGCCCTGCTGAGCGCGGCGCTTGAATTCAGCCAAATACTTCATCGGCGGGTCGGTCTTGCGATCCGCCAACGACGTGGTACGCAACTCCGCACTAATGATGTATTCCACTTCCTGCAGTGCCAGCATGTTGCGCTGGGTGCCATCGGGCGCGCCGCCCCCGGCCTCAATGGGCGAGATTTTCTCCGGCCGCTTCATCCATTGGCCGACATTGCCCAGACTGATGACCGATTGCACTTCATTGCGCCGAATGGAGGCCCAGCGGCCTCGCCGCACTACCCGGATGGCAGCGACGCAATAGCAGACTTGCGGCTCCCAGAAGACGGCCTCCAGGATACCTCGGGCGGCAGAGGGCGTCATGATCGGATAGCTGACGCGCTCCACCTTCATTTCGGGGCGGGTGAAACAGGCCCAATCGCCCCAGACTCTCAGGTGTACTTGCTGGGTTCCTTTCATAACAAAAAATCCTCGGTTGGGCGTTGGTCGATAACCACGCCGAGATGTTCATGGTAAGCCGCCTCATCCAGCACGCTCAGTCCCATGCCAGGCAGCAGTGGGCGAAGCAGTCTCATTGTGTCGAGCTTCTGAATATCGCGCAAATGCAAATTGACCATAAAGCGTTGGAGGTCGCGCAAATCTTTGCGAGTAAAACGCGGACCGCCTGCTTGGGCGCGTTCTCGAATGGCGTCCACTTTCTCAGCAGCTTCCTCCACTGGCGCAATGACGGCCTGGGTGTCATCGCTGATTACCTTTGCCTTATGGGCCACTTCACGGAAACGCAATGCCTCCCGATCATCCTGGAGTTGATGATCTGTGGGCACGTCTTGAAAGAGCTCGCCAAAATAACGACGGAACAGATCCGGATCACCAGACAAGTCATTCGTGGACGATTGATGACCCAGCCGCCGCGCCGCAATGTCCGTGGCTACACGATACACGCCACCGGGCAACTTGGCGTCCGCTGGCCGGAACACCACCACGCGCCCCTTGCCCGGCAACCGTCCTTCTCGATTGCAGCGACCAGCCGCCTGCACGATCGAATCCAATGGGCCCAACGCACGATAAACCAGCGGGAAATCAATGTCCACGCCAGCCTCCACGACCTGTGTGGACACCAAGCGGCAAGGTTTGTCATCTTCCAAACGTCGTTTTGCTTCCGTCAGCACTCGCGTTCGATGTTCAGCGCACATGGCCGAGGAAAGATGCAGCACGCCCTCCAGCCTCTGAATACGCAACCGTTCCCACCACTCGGCTGCTTGTTTGCGCGTATTCACCACACCCAAGGCCCGAGGCTCGCTTACCCATTCCGCCGCCAATTCCGACCAATCGCTCTCCGTGGATCGCACCTCGTAAACTACTCGGCTCAACTTCTGGAACAACTTGCCGGGTTGCGACGCGATCTCCTTCACTTCATTTGCATCGAAACCATGCAACAACGATGTGCTGCAACTAAAGGCCGGTTGGGTGGCAGTGGAGAAAACGAAACTCGTGCGGTAGTGTTTCGCGAGATCGCGCAGCACATGCAGGAGCGGGTTGAGCAGATGCGAAGGCAGTGTCTGCACCTCATCCAGCAACACCACGGAATTCGCGATGTTGTGGAGTTTCCGGCACTTGGATGTGTGGTTGGCGAAGAGCGACTCGATGAACTGCACCGAGGTGGTGACGATGACCGGCGCGTCCCAGTTCTCCGCAGCCAGTTCCTCCGGAGACCGCCTTGCTCTTCATCGTCATCCTTTGCGGCCACTGCCGAATGGTGCTCGATCACGATGCCTTTGCCTTTGGGATCGAGCACTTTACGGTATTCGGCGGCGTTCTGCTCAATGATGGACAGGTAAGGTATCACCACGATCACCCGCTGCATTCCGTGCCGCCGCGCATGTTCCAAGGCGAAGGCCATGCTCGAAAGCGTTTTCCCTCCACCAGTCGGCACGGTCAGAGAAAAGAAGCCTGCCGGCTCTGTCGCCTTTGCCAAGCAGTCTTCAAACACTCTGCTACGCAACTGATTAAGTTCGCCGGACGAATCAAACTTGTCCCGGTGCGCTTGCAGTCGCTCCAGTAGCAACGAGGCGTCCAACTTCACTGGATAGCGTTCTCGACCGACGGCGAATCGTTCCGTATCCAGAAAATCCGCATCCACCAGGCAGGAAAACAGCATCCGCACGTAAAATTCGACGACGGCGTTGTCATTCGCGAACTTGGCAAATTCTGGCTCGGCTAACTCGACGGGAATTTCCCCTAGCTCATCTTCAAACTGCTCTACCAGAGAAGTGAGCCGATTCTTAGCATCGTATTTCTCGCCGCAAACCAATGCCTGCAAATCGCTCACATCATGCAGTCCTGCATGATGCCCCGCAATGGCAAAGGCTGGGCCGAGCCAGTTCCGTTGAAAAGCCAGCGCGGCACCATACACCGCATGATGGGTTTCAACCGATCCCGGACACTTGCCTGCTAGATATTGCTGGAAGGGGAGCCTGTATTTCCCCAGATCGTGAAGCAGACCAGCCGATTCAGCCGCGTCCTCAAGGCCGAGCGATCTGCCGAATTCCCGAGCCTTGTCGGCCACGTTTCGCAAATGCTCAGACAGCGGTTGCCAGTGCTCTTGGTCTAACCGTTCCCCAGTAGCCGTTTCGGCTGTGTGGGCGTAATAGTTCATGAATCCAGCCGCTTCAGTTTATGTCCCTGGCACTTGGCACAGACAGCGTACGCCCTTTCAGGAGGGGCAGGCTTCTAACCCGAATGTCTTACCGCGCGATGTAGGACCGGCTTCAAGAAACCCCGAAAGTCATTGCAGGAAAAGGATTTGAACAGATTTCACCAAGGAAACCGACACCGCATATTGTAACATGACACCTTGGGGTTGAAGGTGATGTACTCGTCCGGAACATGCCGTACACCCTGCCTGCTTTCGTGATAGGGAAGATAGCATTCATTCACGGCTTCGACCTGAGACTTCGGCGTGAATTCAAGCTCCCACGAACTCAGTCGAGTCGTCGAGCGCTCAGGCCGAAGGGTTGGGGGAAAGATCGGGAAGGAGCCTTACCGGAATACCGAAGGCGAGAGAAAATAGACTTATCCACGGCACGACGCTGGCCGGCGCTTTATCGAGAGGACAATCCCGACTCCTGACTGGCGTCGCTAAAGAGGCAACTCCAGCCCCAAGCCCCGTTTTTTAGCCTCCCGGTAAATGAGGACGGCGGTGGCCACGTCGTCCAGAGCAATTCCCAAGTTGATACAGAAGGTCCGTTCATCTTCTGTCTGGCGGCCTGGTTTCTTGCCTGCCAGAATCTCGCCCAGGTCGGCGTAGGCTCGCGGCGTCTGGCTGAAGTACCCCTGCTCGCGGTAGTACTCCATCTGCTCGATGTCGTCGGTGGCCAGTTTGTCGGCCTCTGCCAAAGCGGCGCCCTGCCAGTAAGAATCGAAATCAACAGCGCTGGCGAAGGCCCCCGGCGGCAGCCATCCGGGTTCAATGACCGGCTCGGGATCCTTCAAGATGGGGCCACTGGTCACCACCAGATCCGCCCCCACACATTCCCGAGGGTGATCGACTGCTTCGATGTCCAACTGCAAGCATTGGCCCACCTCGCTGGCAAAGCGCTGAGCGATCTCCGGATAGAGGTCGTAGACCTTGACCTTCCGGAGATCGAAGACAGCAGACAGGGCTTCCAGGTTGCTTCTGCCCTGCACGCCGCAGGCAATGATCCCGGCTGTAGAGCTATCGGATCTGGCCAAGTGTCTGGCAGCAACGGCGGTAGCGGCTCCCGTCCTCTTGGCGGTAATCCAGGTGGCATCCATCAGCGATATCGGGATGCCCGTGTCGGGGTCATTGAGAATCAAAAGTCCGGTAATATAGGGAAGTCCTCTGGCCTGATTTTCGGGATAGCCCGAAACCCACTTGATTCCGGCTGCTTGCAGGCTGGGAATGTAGGCCGGCATGGCATGGATAAAGGCATCCTTACGGGTGTGAATGCCAGGTTTGGGAGGCATTTCGACCTTACCTTGCCCCTTTTCGACAAACATGGCCTCCAAGGTGTGAATCATGTCAGACATGGGCAAGTCGATTGTTTCGATATCTGCGCGGGATAGATAGAGCATGCGCCTCCTCCTGATGGTATTCCCTTTCTCAAGATTGTCTTTGAGTCGACTTGAGGAGCGACTCGGTGGACCGGTAAACTACCACGCTTGTCTGCCGGACGTCTATTTTCCCCTTGGACCTCAAGAGCTCCATGTTGACTGAATTGCTCCGAGATTGTCGAGCCTGGACCAGCCGAACCGTTGGAGAAGGGGCATCCTGGACTGTTCCGCTTCCACCCGGTTGGCTGGCCCTCGCCCAGGAAGGACTACGTCGGATCGAGAAGAATCCGGCGGGACCGATCACTGCGATTCGAATCCCGCCGGCGGCAGGATACGGCGACTTGCAGCCGCTTCTGGCAACCCTCAACCGAGGACGGGGCTTCCTGGTGCTGGACCGAATTCCCCTGGACCGATTTTCTCCCAGAGAAGCACAGGCTATTTATTGGATTCTGGGGCACCTGTTTGGCATCTCTGTGACCCAGGACGTTGCGGGAACGCTCTTGTTCGATGTCAAAGACAAAGGTTATGACGTCACCCAAGGATCCCGTTTCTCCGGAACCACGGCTGAGAGCAGCTTCCACACCGACAACGCCTTCGGGGAAACCATTCCCGACCTGGTGGGGTTACTCTGTCTACGGCCCGCGGTCAAAGGAGGACACTCACAATTGATCAGCGCCATCACCGTTCATAACGAGTTGCTGAACCATCATGCCGACCTGCTGGAATGTCTTTATCAGCCGTTCTATTTCGATCGGAGGGGGGGAATTTCGAGAGGGAGAATCGCCGACGTCTCAGAACCCAATTTTTACCTGGGAATCAGGCAATCTCACCATCCGCTATCTGCATTATTACATCCAAGTCGGTCACCAGAGGGCCGGGCGACCGCTCAGTGACCGGCAACTCAAGGCTCTGGAAGTCACGGAGAGGCTCCTGCGGCGTCCTGAGTTCAGGGTCGAGTTCCGGCTGCAGCCAGGCCAAATCCTATTGACCAACAACCATTGGATTCTTCACAACCGAACCTCATTCGAAGACTCGGCCCTGCCGGAAAAACGGAGACACTATGTCCGCCTGTGGCTCTCGCGAACCGTCTGTCGGAATCAATAACTTCGAAGCGTCGCCCCATCCACATTCCAACACGCATCCAAATAGTCCGGCCACGATTGGCTTGGCAGGAAAGCGCCACCCACTGAGTTCGCCAAGCACGCCGCCGTCATTGACCCCACCGTAGGCGCTAAACGGGTTATTGCCTTCGGAATTCTGCTGCAAACTAGAGGTTCAAGCACTGCTGCTGAATAAGGACTAACCGTAAAGCACCGAAACCTGAAGAGGCGCCAAGTCTTTTTTGGTGGGGGGGCCAGACAACGTATCTTGGCGGTACGTCATCCAAAACCTCAAGGAAAGGACCGAGGACCGGCCAGGCAACCAGAATTCTGGTATGCTATCTCGTATGGGTGGAAATTTTGACGGGGTAGGCATGACTCGATTGTCAAGGGCTTTGTTGCTGGCTTTCTTGTGCAGTTGTTGGTTGGTTCCAACTTTCTGGACCAGCCAAGCCAACCAGCCCCTATCCTGGGAGGAGCTCCAGCAGCTCGTTCTGCAGTACCGGCAAGGAAAGCTTTCGGAGGATCGTGTCCTCTATCTCATCGCGGAAAAGAAAGTCGGCTTCAGCTTCGACAAATCCGTCAAAAAAACCCTGAAACAATTGGGCGCCTCCCGACGCATTCTGGAGGCGGTGGCCAATCATGGCCAGGTTTCCGGCCGGACACCTGCGCCCAAGACGGATGCCTCGGGCCAATTTCCTGCTCCTCGATTGCAGTCCGGTGAAGATCCGGCAGGGGAGGCAACCACTCCCTACACCCTGTCAGTCGATGTGGACCTGGTCAACATCAATGTCGTGGTGACCGACGCCAGCGGAAGATACCTGACCCACCTGCAGAAGGAGAACTTTCGGGTTTACGAGGACAGAGTCGAGCAACAGGTCACCCACTTCTCCCCGGTGGATGCCCCTTTTGCCGTGGGTCTGCTTCTGGACACCAGCTACAGCACCGTCAACAAGCTGGGACGTATCCAGGACGAGGCGATTCACTTTGTTCGTCAGATCCATGTCGATGATGAGGTGATGGTGGTTTCCTTCGACGATGAAGTGCACTTGGACAGCGACTTCACCCGTAACAAGCAAGCCTCGGAACGCGCCATCAAACGGACCCGCACCGGGGGCAGGACTCAGCTCTATGAGGCCGTCTACCTGGCGCTTCAGCAGAAGATTCGCCAGAGGCGGGAACGCAAGGCCATGGTGCTCTTTACCGATGGAGTCGATACTGCCAGCCGAACCACGTCAGCCACGGAAACCATGCAGTTGGCCAAAGAAGCGGACACCCTCATTTACCCGATTTTCTTCGACACCCGTTACGATGTGGATCGGATGTCCGGCAACCCGCTACCTCCAACCGGGACCGGGGGTGTCTCCATAGGCATTCCCTTGCCCTTTCCCCGCAGGGGGCCTGTCAGTCACCCGCGCGGTCCCGGCCGAGGCAACCGAGGTTACGGGATAGGCCGCAACTATCTGAGAGGGCTGGCGAAAGTAACGGGAGGGACGCTTTATGTCTCGAAGGGGCTCCAGAATCTCGGCGATGCCTTTCAAAAAATCGCCGCCGAACTGCGAAGCCAATACAGCTTGGCCTATAGTCCCACCAACAAGAAAAAGAACGGCAAGTTTCGCAAGATCAAGATCGTCGTCGACCTCCCTGACGTTATTGTCAGAACCAAGCGCGGCTACTACAGCCAAAAATCCTAGGGTGGCGGCAACCAAGTATCCATCTGTTACCTGCCTCACCGGGCGTTATCGGCCAAGCGTTCTTCTCCACTTCAATATTCGTTGCTGACAGGACAATGTTGCCTGAGTGCCCCGAATTGACTCAAGGCAACATCGAATCATCGCAGAAGCCCACCATCCGGAAACGGACTGAGTGGTCCCGCATCTTGAGAACCATTCAAAGGTAAGACGACGGTAACCAATTCCATCCGATCCATTGACAACTCATTCGGAGACTCATTCGAGGATGGCCATCATACCTGGGGCCGACCGGTTAGCGGGGTCCAGGCGCGGGTTCCATTGACCTTTTGTGGGTGTCAATCCACAATGGAGTCGAAGGATTTCATATGGCAAGCCCGAAACATTTCACCAGGGGATGCCTGCGGCTCCGACTGCTGGCCGGATTGCTGGGAGTGTTCCCCTGTTTTGCGAGCCCATTGATGGGTCAGGTGGTCGTCAGTGGCACTGTGACGGATGAGAGCGAGAATCCCATCGCAGACGTCGGAGTCCTTATCGAGAACCTGGATAGCCCCGGTGCGGAGGTAGCGACCCAGTCCAATGAACAGGGGACTTTCAGCTTCAACCTGGATCAAGCCGGAAGGTATCTCCTCAAGGCGACCCACGCTGATTTTTATCAAATCAAGGGCAAACCCCTTGATTTAATCACCGGGGTCAACATCGTCAACATCGAACTCATACTTTCAGAGGACACCGAAATCACTGTAGATGTCTACGCCGACGAGCCTCTGGCGGTGGAACAGATCGCTATGTCGCAAGCTCTGGAGGAGAAAGAGATCGATTCCATTCCCGCAACCCGCTTAACCAAGCTGCGTATTCAAGGGGCAGCGGCGGTTTTGCCCGGTGTTTTGAAAGACCCCAAGGGGGATTTGCACTTCCATGGGAGCTCTGTGGAAGAAACGAATTGGACGTTGGACGGATTCAGTTTGTCGGATCCCGCCTCGGGAAAACTTGAGATGGGGCTGGGTGCGGAGTCGGTCAAGTCTTTGGATCTCTTTTCGGGGCGCTATTCCGCCGAATTCGGCAAGGGAACCGGTGGCACCATGGTTCTCAACACCCGGATGGGAGAGGACCAATTCAGACAAAGGTTTACCAACTTCGTTCCCGGGATCGAGTTTACCCGCGGACTCCGATTCAGAGACTGGCGGCCGCGCCACAACTTCTCCGGTCCCATCCTCAAGAATCGGGCCTGGTTCTTCAATAGCCTGGATCTACTTTACGAAGAAAACATTATTCCCGAATTACCCGTCGGACGAGATCGCCATGTGTCTTGGGCAGTCAACAACAGTCTTCGCGTGCAAGCCAAGCTAACCCCTCACCAGACGCTGAGTTCAGGGTTGGTGGTGGACTACCTGAACGCCCCCAAGTCCGGCCTTTCTTCTTTAAATCCGCTGGAGACTACTCTGGACAGGCGGGCCCGGAGGTATTTCTTCAACCTCAAGGACCAGGTCGTTTTGTCTCCTGAAAGCATCCTGGAATTCGGTTATGCGGCCTATCGCTCAATCAATCGACAAGTGCCCCAGGGCAGCCAACCCTACCAGATTACTTCATTTGGCCGAGCGGGAAATTTTGCCATCGACACCCTCCACATCAGCAGCCGGGACCAGTGGCGGGCAAACCTCTTCGTTCCGCCTCAGAATTGGCTGGGCCAGCATCAGTTGAAGGTGGGTGTGAACCTCAACCACGCCCGCTATTTCCAAGACATCCAACGAACCACGATCGAGTACTACCGACTGGACGGAACGCAGTCGAGCCAGCTTTCCTTTGGAGGGAACGGTGAATTCAGAGAATCCAACCTGGAAACCGGGGCTTACCTGCAAGACCGATGGGCCATTCAATCGCGACTGGTGGCAGAGTTGGGGCTGCGCTGGGACCGGGATCAGATCGTTTCACGGGGCGTCGTAACGCCCCGGTTCAGCTTGGCCTTTATGCCCCCCGGACTCGACGGCACCAAACTGTCGGCCGGTTTTGGCTGGATCCCGGCCACCACCTACTTCCGGGTCTTCACTCGACACCGGGATCAATATTCCATTTTCACAAACTTCGCCCAGGACGGGGTGACTCCACTACCCCCCCCCGATGTCAGGTTCTTCACCCTGGACCGAACATTGCTCACGATTCCCAGGACTCAGAATCTGAGCGCAGGCTGGGAACAGAGGCTGCCAGGAGAGACTGACCTCAAGGTCAACTATTTGCGCAAAAGGATGCGGAATGGCTACACTCACGTTCCTGTCTCGACCCGCGTGGTCCAAGACGACCGCCTGCCTCCCAGGAGTCGGACCATCCACTATCAACTGCAAAACTTCAAGCGAGACACCTACGACTCGATAGAGTTCTCCCTGAGCAAACCGTTCCTGGGGTCACAGCGCTGGTTCGTGAGTTACACCTACTCGCGGGCTCGATCGAATGCCGCTTTAGACTTGGATACCGACGATCCCATCCTGTTCTCCAACACGGGAGGTCGCCTCCCCTGGGATGTTCCCCACCGCCTCGTTTCCTGGGCATCGTTCCCCATAGGGGGAAAAACTTCCATTGCCTACTTTGCCGAATGGCGAGATGGGTTTCCCTTCAGCGTGCATGACGACAATGGCCAACAGGTTGGCCAGATCAATAGCTGGAGACTGCCTCGGCATTTCAACCTCAATATCCATGTCCAAAGAAAGCTGACCTTCCTCGGGCATTATTGGTCGCTGCGGCCCGGGGTTGATAATTTGACGAACCGACCCAACTACAGCCTGGTCAACAACAACATCGCCTCGCCTCAGTTTCTCAATCTTTTCGGCCGATCCCCCAGAAAGCTCGTTGTTCGAGTTCGCTGGCTTGGAAGAGCTGAAAACTAAGGTCCCAGTTCTGCCCCCGGCGTGTCACTCGCCTGATATCATCGAAAGAATGGGCACGGCGCCACCTGCTGGACTTGACGCCGGGATTCCGATGGAGGCTCACCCCAGGCTGAGACCAGCTTTTGAGTTTGTTCTTGTAATCTTTCGGCTGATCGTTCAAACTCAATGTATCGTGAGGAGAGGCAGAGGGATAACATGAGCTTGAAAACGCTCTGCTCCATTACCCTGCTCTTTGCTCTGGGCTTGGCCCGCCCCCTTCCTGCCCGGGCCCAATCCTCAGCCGCCACCGAAGCCTACAATCGAGGCCACTACGGCACTGCCTATCAACTCACTCGCTCCCTGGCCGAACAGGGGGACGCGGAGGCTCAGGTTCTTTTGGGACGGATGTATGCGTGGGGTCGAGGGGTTCCCCGGAACCAGGCTGAAGCCGTGAAGTGGTTTCGGAAGGCGGCTGAACAGGGACACGGCTTTGCTCAATCCATTCTGGGCTTGAGGTACGCCTATGGTCGCGGTGTTCCGCAGGATTATTCCCAAGCCATAGAATGGTTTCGTCGGGGGACGAAGCGAGGCAACGCCATCGCTCAGCATAACCTGGGCGTCATGTACGAGAACGGCCAAGGCGTTCCCAAAGACGACGAGAAAGCAGCCTATTGGTATCGGCTGGCCGCCGAGCAAGGTGTCCCTCACGCCCAATCCAACCTGGGCAGCCTGTACAGTGAAGGTCGGGGTATCGAAAAAGACAATCTGGAGGCCGTCAAGTGGTTCCGTAAAGCAGCGGTCTTCGGACTTCCCCAAGGCATGCACAATCTTGGCGTCAGTTACCTCAAGGGTGAGGGTCTACCTCAAGACAACGTTCGAGCTTACGCTTGGATCCATTTGGCAACTCAATCCAATGATCGGAGGGGGCGTGCCCGTGAGGCCCGTCGGGTATCAAAGGAGCTCAAGACCAGACTGGCAAACCGGATGACGGCTAAAGAAATCAAGAAAGCAGAACATCTCTCAAGAAAGTGGCAAGGGAAATTCGCCCGGCGATAAGGAGTCGGGGGTTCCGCCTCCCGCGCCCAGCGAGGCCAACCTCAACGGCAAGCCAAAGCTGGGTTGCACCTGAGCGTCTAAGGGTATTGGATCTCTCGTAGGTCACGGCTGCCTACGATATGGACACCAGCCGCTCTCATTTCATCAATCGCTCGTTCCACGTCTCCGGGACTCAAATCAACACCCCGGCAACTGTCCTGCACCAAGAAGGTAGCAAATCCCAAGGCCCGAGCATCCAGGGCAGTGAATTTCACACAATAGTCCGTGGCCAATCCCGACACAAAGACCGTACTCACACCCCGTTCCCGCAGGTAGCCTCCAAGGCCAGTCGCCTTGCGATGGCCGTTGTCGTAGAAGCCGCTGTAGCTGTCGATGGCGGGGTCCGTTCCTTTAAAGATCACTTTGGCCCAGCGGTCTCGGTTCAATCCCGGTGCGAAATTAGCTCCCAGCGTGTTTTGAACACAATGAACCGGCCACAGAATCTGTTTGAGCCCCTCCAGTTCAATCGAGTTACCCGGATGCTTGCCGGGATGACTGGCAGCAAAGCTTGCATGATTGGGAGGATGCCAGTCCTGAGTGGCCGTGATCAGTTTAAATTTTGTCTGCAACTGGTTCACAAGCGGTATCACTTCATCTCCACCTGGCACAGCCAGCGCTCCTCCCGGAATGAAATCGTTCTGAATGTCAACGAGAATCAAGGCGTTCATTTTGACCACTTCCGACGGTTCCTCCCAGTCCAAACCGGGAGCCGCTCACTCCCTCGGCGACCGTGCCTCCCGAATCATTCTCTCTCTCAGCCTATGGAGCTCGGACTCAAGGCCCACGGGATACCGCCGGGGGTGAGTCAGGCTTTTTACCTCGGGAGCAAATTCGGCTAACTGCTTCTGAACCCGCTGACGACACCGACCCACCGACTCAGCTTGATAGACCACTTGTCCATGTTTCAAGACTGGGATCAGAAGATCCTCATAGGTTGCTTCCTCGGGAGTTTGGTGTTCCCGGCTTGCGTCCGTGGAATCCAACAACACCTGTTTCCTTCCTGCTCCCAGGCTCACATCATAGATGACGTCCCCCACAAACCTCCCAGCCGTTTGGAACCGACGAACCTGGAGAATACCTGGAAGGGACATCTTCGCAGCCTGCTCGGACAGCTTGACCTTATAGTCCCAGTCCCCGGAGGTCCCGCGAACTGCCGTGAGCTTATACACCCCACCTAGGGCGGGCTGCCCCTCAGCCGTCACCAGCTTGGTTCCAACTCCCCACACGCCGATGGCCGCCCCTCGCTCCTTGAGGGAGGCAATGAGGTGCTCGTCCAAATCGTTGCTGGCGATGATTACGGCCTCGGGAAAACCGGCTTCGTCCAAGATCCTCCGGGCCGTCCGGCTGAGCTGAGTCAAGTCTCCTGAATCGAGCCGAATACCCACCATTTCATGCCCCTCTGTTCGGAGCAACTTCCCCACCCGGACGGCGTTGCGCACCCCTTCCAAGGTATCAAAAGTATCGACCAAGAAGACACAATTGTTGGGCAAGGCTTCGGCGTAAGCCTCGAAAGACTCCAGCTCGCTTCCAAAGGCCATAATCCAACTATGAGCATGGGTTCCCCGGACCGGGACTCCAAAACGCTTTCCGGCCAAAACGTTGGAGGTGGCAGCACACCCACCGATATAGGCCGCTCGGCTGGCCGTGAGTCCTCCATCGCTCCCTTGGGCCCGCCGGAGACCAAATTCCAAGACAGGATCTCCTCTGGCAGCCAGGCACACCCGGGCCGCTTTGGTGGCAATCAGCGATTGAAAGTTGATGATATTGAGGAGGGCAGTTTCCAACAGTTGGCATTGAATTATCGGCCCCTGAACACGCACCAAAGGCTCATGGGGAAAAACCACAACACCTTCCGGCAAGCCATCAACGCTGCAGACCAGCTTCAGGTCTCGCAGATAGCTCAGAAAAGCAGATTCAAAAATTGGGAAACTGTCGTTGCCGGTCAGGCTTTGCAAATAGTCGATATCCTCCGCCTCGAAGGCATACTGGCTGAGAAACTCAATGACATCTGTAAGCCCGCAGGCAATGGAAAACCCCCCGCGGAAAGGATGATTTCTGAAGAAGAGGTTGAAAACGGCTTCCCTCTCATGCCAACCCGTCTTCCAATAGCCATAGGCCATGGTCAACTGATAAAGATCTGTCAAAAGGGCGGGATGACTGTGGTGAGGCGGTCGATCGGAACGCAAGGTCACGCACCTCCTGCTCGGGCGGCAAGGCCGGGAATCAAAGTGGACGAGCCGGCATCCGAGACACCACACCTGAAAAACACGTCCGCTTCTGTTATCAGGCCTCTGAACTCCGTCAGGCAGGCCCGAACTCAAGGATCACGGCCGAAACAAAAAAGTGCGTTGCGGGTGCGGATGTAGAGGCGACTGTCGGCGATGGCCGGCGTGGCGTAACACTCGTCTGCGAGATCGTTGAGCGCTGCGACCTCCCACTGGCCCCCCGCTTTCAAGACGACGGCCTTGCCATCCCGGCTGACCAGGTAGACCTTGTCGTCGGCGCCCACCGGAGAGGCATAGTAAGGCCCCGGAGCTCCCTTCAAGCGGGCTTGCTTGAGGACTTGTCCATTCTGCGGGTCAAGAGTGGTGACGATTCCGCCGTCTTTAACGAGGTACAGGACTGATTGATAGAGAAGGGGTGAGGCCACGTTTGGAAGGGATTTTCGGTACCGCCAAAGCACATTGGTCCGAGTGAGGTCGCCGTGTCCTCCGTGTCGTATCGCCATCATGCTGTTCTGAGCCTCCAAGCGGGCCCGAAAAAATTCCCAATCACGCTCGCTCAGAAACCCATCCTTGTCGAGATCAACATTCTTCCAACTCCGGGCAGGCTTGAAGCCGTCTACTTCCGCCAGAGACAGTCGCCCGTCCTGATCCACATCTCGTTCGGCCAACACCTGAGAGTGCGAAGGGAGATCAACGTGGCTGGCGCCACTCCCACTTTCCCAAGCATTGAGGTAAATCCTATTGCCATCGATCAGAGGCACCGATTTGAGTTGCCACGCCATTCCTCGAACCCACCAGAGCTTCTCGCCACAGTCAAGCGAGTAGGCAATCAGCTGGTAGGATCCCGGCACAATCAGCTCCACGGGCTCGCCCTCCCGGCGAAACACTGCCGGAGTCGAGTAGCCTCGAGTCACTTCGGATCTCTCGGTTCTCCAAAGAACCCGCCCGCTGCTCTGGTCGACTGCAATCATGTAGGAGCCACTGTCCTGGTCGCAGACCATGACGACTTTGCCGTCAACCAAGATTGGAGATGCGGCGTGTCCGTTGACGTTGTTTAGAGGCCCGAGCCGCAATCGCCACCGCTCAGCGCCATCCAGGCCATAGCCAATCAAGCCGAAATCTCCAAAAAACACGACCAGGATATCCCCATCGGTGACGGGAGTGGGAGAGGCGGCGGAGTTGACCTTATGGTACCTCTGGTTTCGCTCTTTTTGGACCGAACGCCGCCAGAGAATTTTGCCCGTGTTGCGATTCAGGCAATAAGTCACAAGCTCTCCACCGGAAGTCCCCGTCAGAAACAGGCGATTCCCTGCAATGACCGGAGAAGACTCTCCGGGGGGCAGTCCGGTTCTCCAGACAACGTTCTCCCCAAGACCGAAGTGGACCGGAAGGTTCTGACTTTCGGAGACACCCAAGCCGGCCGGACCCCGAAATCTCGGCCAAACTGGGGCTTCTGCCGCTTCACCGGACCCAGTCTGTCCCAACAAAAGACTACCGGCAATTCCGGCCATCAAGGCGGCTCGGAGGTGGATTCCGAATGTCCGAACAAGAGGAACAGTGTCGCTGAAGGGGGATCTTTTTCTTTGCACGGGACCGCCTTCGCTAGAAACAACAATAGCCTCGATTTCAAAGAGAACCCAAGCCTGCTGGATCCCAGCACAGAATGAGATCGCTCCCAGTCACTGTAGACCGGGGCTCGCCAAGAGAAAGTGGAGCCCGATGAGCGTCTTAGCATCGACAATCTTTCCGAGGCGGATGAGTCGATCCAATTCATCCGGCGAAAAGCAATGGACCGACAGTTCTTCTTCCTCATCCCGTGGCTCTCGACTGGGTTGCAAGTGCTTCGCCAAATACAGGTGGAGTCGCTCGTTACAGAATCCTGGTGTCGTATAGAACTCCGCCAGTTTCTCCAACGAACCCGCCCGGAAGCCAACCTCTTCCTCAAGTTCTCGGGCGGCTGTGACCTCCGGTAGCTCGCCGGGCTCAATCTTTCCTGCCGGGAGCTCCAACAGGGATTGCCGCATCGGATAGCGGAACTGCTCGACCAGCAGGATATCTCCGTTCGACAACACCGGAAGCACCGCAGCACCACCGGGATGCTCAACGACTTCTCGCACCGCTTTCGCGCCGGCGCCAGTCGTAATGTGATCCACTGTCAGATCGATCACTCGACCTCGATAGATTTTCTGGTGATGATTCAGCTGGTAACGGTCCTTCAGTGCAGTCTCCAATTCGAGCTAGCCCAATGTGAGGATGTCTCCCCTGCGGGATGATACTCAACCCAAAGGCCATGGACCATCGGTCTTTTCTTTCCTTCTCTAGAAGGGGAGAAGATCCTCAATCCTCTTTCTTCTTGGTCGGTAGTCCAGTCTTCTCGGGGGAGGAAGGCATCGCCGCTTCAGAGGCTTTCACCTGGACTGAGGAGTTGTTGCCCGCGTGGGAGTCTCTGCTCTTAGCCTTTGGTTCCTCTTTACCTGGGCTTGTCTCGGCTCTTTGCGCCAAGCGCTTTAGGTTTCTTCTTTGCCTTTGCCTCGTCAGTGATCAGTTCGATGATAGCTAACTCGGCTCCATCTCCGGAACGAGGACCCAGTTTGAGGATTCGGGTGTAGCCGCCGGGACGGTCGGCGTAGCGCGCAGCGATAGTATCGAACAGCTTCTTGACGACCGTCGCCTTCAAAAGGAACCCAGCAGCTTGACGCCGGGCATGCAGCGTTTCTTTCTTGCCGAGAGTAATCATCTTTTCAGCCAGAGGTCTAACTTCTTTCGCCTTCTGAACAGTCGTCGTGATCCGCTCGTGCTCTAACAGGGAAGTACAGAGATTTCTCAGCAGCGCCCTGCGATGGGGAGGCGTTCTTCCCAATTTTCGCCCATTAACACGGTGTCTCATCCCAAACCCTTCCCAAAAACCATACCTCGAAGTCACCCCCGGGCGCCTTCTCTATTCGTCGTTAACAGAGGGCCCTCGGTCGACTGTCCTTGTTCATCCAGAACCATGCCGAGCCCCAATCCCATGCTGCCTAGAATGTCCTTGATCTCATTCAATGATTTGCGACCAAAATTTTTTGTCTTGAGCATCTCCGATTCGGTTTTCTGAACCAACTCCCCGATAATCTTGATATTGGTGTTCTTCAGACAGTTAGAGGATCGAACAGAGAGTTCCAATTCGTCCACCGATTTGGAGAGGTTCTCGTTCACCGTTTCTACGACCTGATTCGTCGGCTCTTCGTCAATCTCGGCCTGATCCTCGAAGTTGATGAAGATGGCCATATGGTCTTTGATCAACTTGGCCGCATGACCAACGGCGTCCTGCGGACTGATACATCCGTTGGTCCAGACATCCAGCAACAACTTGTCGTAGTCCGTCATCTGCCCCAGTCGGGACGGCTCAACGGTATAGTTAACCTTTCTGACCGGCGAGTGAACGGAATCAATAGGGATATAGCCAATTGACAGATCGTCATCAGAATTCTTGTCGGCAGAAACGTAGCCTCTTCCATACTTTAGTCTCATTTCCATCTGCAACCGCCCCCCTTCGCTCACAGTTGCCAGATAGACACTCTTGTCCAGAATTGCAACATCGCCATCCGTCTGAATGTCAGCCGAGGTCACAACCCCCGGAGATCCTGATTCCAAATGCAAGGTCTTGGGCTCCTCACCGTGGAGCTGGAACGAGACCCGCTTGAGATTCAAGATAATGTCAGTGGCATCCTCGACAACTCCCGGAATGGGAGAAAACTCGTGCAAGATGCCGTCGATTTTGACAGCCGTTATGGAAGCACCTTCAATTGAGGATAACAACACGCGTCTCAAGGCGTTCCCTATCGTGGTCCCAAAACCGCGCTCGAAGGGTTGCGCGGTGAACTGCCCGTAGTGTTGTTCGTGATCTTCGCTGCTAATGGAGAGCCGCTTCGGCTTCTGAAATCCTTTCCACGACATAGGCGATGAATCCTCCCATGGTTGGAACCAGCTGTCTAAAAGCCTGATTCCGACCCGATTGACGTTCCCGAGGACAGCTTAGGGAAAAAAGCTACTTGGAGTAAAGTTCGACGATTAAATGTTCCTGCACGGGCAGATTGACGTCATCGCGACCAGGAAGGGTAAGCACTTTCCCTGAAAAGTTGGAACTATCCAACTCCAGCCAGCCAGGAACACCGCGGCTTCCAACCATTTCCACAGAGATCACGATGCTCGGCACTTTGTGGCTCTTATCACGAACCGAGACCGAGTCACCTGGCTTGATCTGAAAGGAAGGGATGTTGACCTTGCGATTGTTGACACGAATGTGACCATGCCCAACCAACTGGCGACCTTGAGCCCGCGACGAGGCAAACCCCAAGCGGTAAACGGTATTGTCAAGACGTCTCTCCAACATCGCCAAAAGGTTTTCTCCAGTCACGCCTTTTTGCCGTGATGCCTTCTCGAAGTAGTTCCGAAACTGGCGCTCCATCAACCCGTAAATCCGCTTGACCTTTTGTTTCTCGCGTAATTGGAGACCGTACCCAATAATCTTGGGTCGACGGCTTCTGCCATGCTGACCGGGAACAAAGTTCCTCTTTTCAATGGCACACGAATCCTTAAAGCAGCGATCACCTTTGAGGTATAGCTTTATTCCCTCGCGACGACAAAGACGACATACCGAACCGCGATAAGTTGCCAAATTCTTTCTCCTTGCTACGCAGCTTTCAATCCATCAAGGGGAATTACACCCGTCTCCGCTTAGGTGGACGGCAACCGTTGTGAGGAATGGGAGTGACGTCTCGAATGGACTTGACTTCCAAACCCACCGTCTGCAACGCACGGATGGCCGACTCACGCCCCGAACCCGGACCCTTTACCCTGACGTCCACGGTCTTCATCCCGTGCTCACGAGCGATGTTGCCAGCGGTGAGCGAGGGCCCTGCTGTGCCGCGAAGGGAGTTCCCTTTCGCGACCCCCTGAATCCCAGAGAGCCGGCACTGGACCAACAGACCAGGTTCCCTCGAGTATCGGTGATACTGACGATCGTGTTGTTGAAGGTGGCTTGGACGAAGACGATTCCGCTCAAAACAATTTTCTTTTCTTTTCTTCGAAAAACCTTTTTTCGCCCTCTTTTTGACTTAGCCGGAGCCTTGGCCATCAGAACCACTCCTTAATCCAGAATGTGATCACGATTTGCGTTTTTAAGTCTTAGCCGTCGATTTCTTCTTAGCCGCCACAGCCCCTTTGCGAGGACCTTTGCGGGTACGACCATTAGTATGAGTACGTTGTCCCCTCACCGGCAGCGACCGCCGATGCCTCAGCCCGCGGTAGGAACCAATCTCCATGAGTCGCTTGATATTCATGGCAACTTCCTTGCGCAAGTCGCCCTCAACCCCACTCTGTTCCTCGATGATCTGACGTACCCTCGTGACCTCATCCTCGGAAAGGTCTCTTACCTTGGTATCCCGACTAATTCCCGCCCTCTCCAAGATCTTGCGTGATCTTGGTCCACCAATGCCGTGAATGTAAGTTAATCCCACCTCCACTCGTTTGTCGTTAGGTAAATCAATGCCAACGATTCGAGCCACGTCTCTTCCTTTCTCGGGATAAGGGCCCTGAAGGGCAACCAGCCCGCCTATCCCTGACGCTGCTTACATTTTGGATTGACGCAAACCACCCGTACGACCCCGTGCCTCCGGATGATTTTGCATTTTGGGCACATCTTCTTAACGGATGCCCGTACTTTCATGGTTGACCTACTTGTAACGGTAGACGATTCGGCCCCGGCTCAAGTCATAGGGAGACAACTCCACAGCAACTCTGTCGCCCGACAAAATCCGGATAAAGTTCTTGCGCATTTTCCCGGAAATATGGGCCAAGACGACATGCTTGTTTTCCAATTGAACCTTGAACATGGCGTTCGGTAAGGGCTCTAGTACAACCGCCATGACTTCAATAGCATCTTCCTTTGACATTCAAGACCACATTTCCAAAATACTCTTGAACCCAAACTACTAAGGGTACAACACTTTAACTGCAAATCCAACACCAGATCCCGTTCCGCACAACCCCGCCTGATCGTCCCAATTCAAGCACGCCGCCCCCGAATCCGCCTACCCCGCGGGCCCAAGAAACCATCATAATGGCGCATGACCAACTGCGCTTCAATCTGTTGAACCGTGTCCATGGCCACGCCGACCACAATCAGCAACGATGTGCCACCAAAATAGAATTGCACTCCCATGCCGTTCAGTATCCAGTTGGGGAGCCTTTCGAAGTAACTTCCCACCCAAGGCAAATGATGAATATGGAAGCCAGTAATCATGAACTCCGGAATGACGGCAATCAACGCCAGATAGATGGCCCCCGCAAAAGTGATGCGGGTCAGGATGGTCTCGATGTACTCTGCAGTGGTCCGGCCCCGGACGAATTCCCGGAATGAATCCCCCGTACTTCCTCATATTGTCGGCGACTTCTGTGGGGTTAAAGACAATGGAGGTGTAAAAGTAGCAAAAGAAGATGATAAAGGTGACATACAACAGGTTGTAGAGAGGTTCGCCAAAACTGAGGGCATCGGTCAGGCTCTTGAAGAAACGGCTGTCCTGAAACATCAACCCGAAGGTCTGAGGAAAGGTGAGGATAGAGGAAGCAAAAATGACCGGGATTACCCCGCCAACATTCACTTTCAGCGGAAGATGAGTGGACTGTCCCCCCATGATTCGACGGCCCACCACTCGCTTGGCGTACTGCACCGGAATTCGCCTTTGGGCCCTCTCGACCAAAACGATGAATCCTACCACCACTACCATCATGGCCAGGAGGACCAGCACGAACAGGGGAGACCACTGCCGTTGCATCAGCCGGGTAAAGACCTCATGCGCTGCGCTGGGTAACCCGCTGACGATGCCGGCGAAGATGATTAGAGACATCCCGTTACCGATGCCTCGTTCGGTGATCCGTTCTCCCAACCACATGATGAAAGCGGTTCCGGTGGTCTGGGTCAGCACGGTCATGAACACGAACCCAAAACCAGGATTCAGAACCACTTGAGATCCTCCCTCCGCTGGCATACTCTGCAAAAAAGAAGCAATACCAAGCGATTGAACCAGACTCAGGACAACGGTCAGATACCGGGTGTATTGTGTGATCTTCTTGCGTCCGAGTTCCCCTTCTTTAGACAATCTCTCCAAATAAGGCCAAACGACAGTCATCAACTGCAGGATGATGGAAGCCGTGATATAAGGAGTGATGCCTAAGGCGAAGATTGTAAAGTTACCGAAGTTGCCGCCGGAGAAAAGATCCAGGAAGCCTAGAACCGTGCCTCGGCTGCGGTCAAAAATCTGTCGTAAGGCCTCGGTGTTGATCCCGGGCGTCGGAATAAAGGCACCAATCCTATACACAGCCAGAATGCCCAAGGTAAAGAGGATTCTCTTCCTCAGGTCGTTCATATTCCAGATGTTGCGTAGGCTTTCGATCACTTGAGTTCTTCGACGGTTCCGCCTGCCTGGTTGATCTTGCCACGAGCGCTCTGACTGAAGAAATGAGCCGAGACTTTCAGGGCCTTTGACAACTCACCCCGACCCAAAATCTTAACGCCATCTTTGACTTTCTTGATGATGCCCCGGCCTATGAGGGTCTCAGGTGAAACCGAGGCCCCTGCCTTGAAAACCTGCAACTGGCTCACATTAACCACCACGATCTGTTTCTTGAAGATATTGGTGAAGCCGCGCTTGGGCAACCGACGGTGCAACGGCATCTGCCCGCCCTCAAAACCCCGCTTGGCACGGGCGCCAGACCGAGATTTTTGGCCCTTGCTTCCCCGGCCCGCGGTTTTGCCCTGGCCAGAGCCGTGCCCCATTCCACGACGCTTTCGATTCCGTGTTGACCCTGGAGAAGGCTTCAGATCGTGAAGTCCAATCATGGAATGGCGCCTCTTACTGTTGCCGTTCTTCGTTGACCTCTAAGAGGTGGCGAATCTTAAAGATCATTCCTCGAATCTGAGGAGTATCCGGCCGAGCGATGGTCTGATTCAGGCGTCTGAATCCCAATCCCCGAATCACCCGTTTTTGCTTGGTTGAACGGCCAATCCCGCTCTTAACCAGCTTAATCTTCAATTGATTTTTTTGCGTCTTCATGAACTTGCCGCTCCGGCGCCTGCAAGATTTCCTCCGGCGACTTCCCTCGTAAGCGGGCTACATCCCCCACATCCCGTAGCTGTTTGAGCCCCTCAATGGTAGCCTTGACTACGTTGTGAGGATTGGCGCTCCCCAGGGACTTGGTCAGCACATTCTGAATCCCGGCTGATTGAATCACGGCTCGCACCGGACTCCCTGCAATCACTCCCGTTCCGTCGGGCGCCGGTTTCAACAGGACTCGTCCCGAACCAAATCGACCCACCACCAAGTGAGGAATGGAGGCGCCCTTCATTGGCACTCTGATCAGGTTTTTCTTAGCGGCCTCGGTTGCCTTGCGAATCGCTGAGGGTACTTCTTTCGCTTTGCCGTTACCATAACCCACTCTGCCATTTTCGTCTCCGACAACGACCAAGGCACTGAAACTGAGGTTCTTCCCACCTTTGACCACCTTGGTGACACGATTGATCGAAACTACCTGATCTTTAAATTGCGCTTCACTCGAATCAATGTTGGCTGCCAAATGCCCTCCTTGAGTCACAATGCGGACCCGAAAATGAAAATAACCCTGGCCGGCTCGGAGTCAGCATCAGAACTCCAAGCCGCCTTCTCTAGCCGCCTCGGCCAATGCCTTCACGCGACCGTGAAAAAGGTAGCCTCCCCTGTCATAGACTGCTCTCTTGATTCCGAGGTTCGTGGCCCGCTTGGCAATATGGCTACCCACAGCCTTAGCTGCCGCCAAGTTACCTCCATTCTTATTTTTTTGGCGGATTTCCTTGTCAACGGTCGAGGCGGACGTCAAAGTTTGGCCTCGGTCATCATCAATGATTTGGGCGTAAATGTGATTGGATGAGCGAAAAACGTTCAGACGGGGGCGATCACCCGATCCTCTTATTTTCTTGCGAACGCGCACGTGTATGCGCCTGCGTATCCGCTCTCTGGAAATCCGTCTAGCCATGTATCCAGGACCCTGGTGGCCGGAGTTTCTGACCTTGCAGCTACTTTGCTCCGGTCTTGCCTACCTTTTTCTTGAGCCTCTCTCCTGCATAACGGACACCCTTGTTTTTATAGGGATCGGGCTTCCGCAAGGAGCGGATGTCGGCAGCTGTCTGGCCCACCTTTTGTTTATCGACTCCCGAAACAACCAAGTGAGTCTGCCGCTCGACCTCAACACTGATTCCCTCAGGAACCGGAAAATCGATCGGATGCGAAAACCCCAGACTGAAGACCACCGACTTCCCTTTGACTTGGGCTCGGTAGCCGATGCCCACGATATCCAGTTCCTTCTTAAACCCCTGGCTCACTCCGGTTACTGCGTTAGCCAACAAACTTCGAGCCAGTCCGTGGAGGGCTTTTTGCTGCTTGGAGTCTGAAGATCGCGTGGCCACTACCCCTCCGTCGGTCAGTTCGAAGCGAATTCCCTCAGGCACAACACTGGCCATTTGACCCTTAGGTCCCTGAACCCGGACCTGGTGGTCCGAAATATTGACCTTAGTCCCATCCGGAATTGAGATGACCTTTTTTCCGATTCGTGACATGGCTAACGGTCCATTCGCCGCTGCTCAGAGGGACTACCAGACACTGCAGAGCACCTCACCACCAACCCCTTCCCGTCGAGCTTTGCTCCCCGTCAAAACGCCCTTGGGGGTGGTAAGAATGCTGATTCCCAAGTTTCCCAGAACTGAGGGAATCTGGCGCTTTGAAGCATACACGCGGCAACCCGGTCGGGAAACACGCTGTAATCCCGAAATGACGCGCTCGCCTTGGGGGGGCCGTAACGAAGGTAAATCCGCAAGAAAGTCTTACTGCCTTCGTCGATAGTCTTGAAATTAGTAATGTAACCTTCGTCCTTGAGAATCTGGGTCATCTCTGACAACAGACGAGAGGAAGGAATATCGACCTTTTGGTGTTTGGCCTGCAAGGCGTTACGAATGAGAGTAAGGTAATTGGCAATAGGATCAGTTAAACTCATGCTTCATGGGCTCCATAGACCCGGTGCGGTTTCAAAACCAGGTCAACTGACCGAGGCGGGCTCACCAGCTCGATTTAATAACTCCCGGAATCTCCCCCCTCAACGCCAATTGACGGAAGCACAGGCGACACAACTCGAACTTGCGCAAAAAACCGCGCGGCCGACCACATAGCCTGCATCGGTTATGTTGCCGAACCTTGAACTTGGGTTTTTTTCTAGCTTTGGCTATAAGAGCAGTCCTGGCCATCGATTAAACCTCAGCGGCGAAAAGGGAGCCCCAAAAGACGCAACAACGTTCTCGCCTCATCGTCGGTCTTGGCGCTGGTCACCATGCAAACGTTCATTCCCTTGATTTTGTTAACTTTGGAATAGTCAATCTCCGGAAAAACCAATTGGTCTCGCAAGCCCAGGGTGTAGTTCCCGCGCCCATCGAAAGACCGGGTGGAAAGTCCTCGGAAGTCTCGGACTCGGGGCAAGGCAATGTTGATCAGCCGATCAAAGAACTCGTACATGCGGGCTGCCCGAAGCGTGACCGAACAAGCAATGGCCATCCCCTGACGGAGCTTGAAGGAGGCAATCGACTTGCGAGCTCGGTTGATGATGGGTTTCTGACCCGTGATCGCGCCCAATTCTTCTATGGCCGCATCCAACAGTTTCGGGTTTTGGATAGCTTCCCCCAGGCCGATATTGACGACAATCTTTTCCAGCTTGGGAACAGCCATGACGTTTTGGTAGCCAAACTCTTTTCGCAAGGCCGGCACGATCTCCGCTTGATAGCGGACACTGAGGCGACTCATGAGCTTTTCGTCTCCTGCGAGCTGGACCTGAAGGCGGCTAGCGGTCCAGGGATGCCTCGCATTTACAACAAATCCTGATCTTCTTGCCATCCGACAGCGTCTGGTGACCTATACGGGCCGGTTGGCCGCAAGCTCCGCATACGACCATGACGTTGGAGATGTGAATCGGCGCTTCCCGCTCGACAATTCCACCTTTCAGATTCCTACTGGGGTTGGGACGGGTATGGCGCTTGACCATACTGATCCCTTCCACAACCAAGCGCTGTTTGTTCCGAATCACCCGTAACACTCGCCCAACCCTGTTGAGATCCTTGCCGGCAATTACCTTGACCTGGTCGTTTCTCCGGATATCAATTCGATGCGGATGCCCCATCTCAGATCACCTCCGGCGCCAAGGAAACTATCTTCAGGAAACGTTTGTCGCGCAACTCTCTAGCAACAGGCCCGAAGACCCGGGTCCCCACTGGTTCTCTCTGATCGTTGATCAGCACGGCCGCGTTTTGGTCGAAGCGAATGTAGGAGCCGTCTCGGCGTCGAGTCTCCTTTCGCGCTCTCACGATAACTGCTTTCACCACTCTCCCCTTTTTGATGTTCCCATCGGGAGTCACATCCTTCACGGCAGCAGTCACGACATCCCCCAAAGTAGCCTTAGCGCCTGTAGAGCCCCCCAGGGGCAAAATACAGGAAAGCCTGCGCGCGCCCGAATTATCGGCTACCTCCAAGATAGTCCCCATTTGAATCACGGTACAATCTCTCTGTTGGGCACTTCAAGTGCAGGTCAACCTGCTTTCAACTGGCCTTGGTGATGATCTGCGACACGCGCCATCGTTTGCGCTTGCTGACTGGACGTGTCTCCACGATCGAAACCGTGTCCCCGACACCACAGGCATTCTGCTCGTCGTGGGCCACGAAGCTGGAAGTCCTTGTCACAATGCGCCGATAGAGCGGATGGGGAACGCGGCGTTCCACCGAGACCACAACCGTCTTGTCCATCCGATCGCTTTTGACAACCCCGACCTTGGCGTTCCTTCGACCTTTTTTCCCTTCGCTTCCCATGGGCTTGTGATCTTTCTCAGAAATCAGGATTTCACGGGTTCCCGCTACCCCGCGGCTTTCTTCATCTTGAGTTGGCGCTCGCGCTGAACGGTCTTGATTCGGGCTACGTCTTTCTTCAGGCTCCGCAGCTTGTGAGTCCCCTCAGCCTGACCCATCGCCAACTGGAATCGCAGTCGGAAGATTTGCTCGGCCAAGTCGTTCTCCTGGCTGACCAGTTCTTCATCTGACAGGTCTCTGATCTTGTCGGGCGTCATCCCTCCCCTCCTACATTGGGTCTGGCGACGAATTTAGTCCTTGCCGGCAATTTGTTGGCGGCCAAACGCATGGCTTCCCGAGCCACCTCTTTCTTCACGCCTTCCATCTCGAAAATGACTTTTCCCGGACGAACCACAGCCACCCAAAACTCAGGGGATCCTTTACCTTTGCCCATGCGAGTTTCAGCGGGTTTCTTGGTAACGGGCTTATGGGGGAATAATCGAATCCAAATCTTTCCGCCGCGCTTCACAAAGCGAGTCATGGCAATACGCGCGGCCTCGATCTGTCGATCAGTAATCCAAGCAGGCTCCATCACTTTCAGTCCAAAGTCACCAAAGGCAATGTCTGAGCCGCGCCAAGCTTTGCCACAGGTCCGACCCCGCTGCTGCTTGCGAAACTTGACCTTTTTGGGCATTAACATTTCAGAACCCCATATCGTTCATCACAGTTTGGCGCCAATCTCCGAGGCCTTTTTCGTAACCGGGAAGAGCTCACCCTTGTAAATCCAAACCTTCACTCCAATGAGTCCGTAGGTGGTAAAGGCTTCAGCAAAGCCGTAGTCAATATCAGCCCTCAGAGTATGGAGGGGAAGCCGCCCTTGAAGGTACCACTCAGTTCGTGCGATTTCAGCCCCATTCAGACGGCCCGCACAACAAACCCGAATACCCTTGGCATTGACTTTGAGGGCCGAATCCACAGCCTTGCGCATCGCCCGTCGAAAAGCAATGCGTTTTTCCAACTGAAGAGCAATGGATTCCGCCACCAGTTGAGCTTCCAACTCCGGACGATGGATCTCGTTGATGTTAATGAAAATGTCGCGGTTTGTCCGCTTCTGTAAATCCACCTTGAGCTTATCAATCTCGGAGCCTTTCCGACCGATGATAATTCCGGGGCGGGAGGTGTAAATCGTGATCCGAATTTTGTTGCCGGGACGCTCAATCTCAATGTTGGAGACTCCAGCGTGACCCAGTTGCTTCTTGAGATCTTTCTTCAACCGAAGGTCTTCGTGCAGTAGAGATCCATAGTCTTTTTTAGCGTACCAGAGGGAACGCCACGTTTTGTTATATCCCAAGCGAAGACCAAAGGGATGTACTTTCTGTCCCACGGGCTCCTCCCTTAATCACTTGTCAGAAACATGAATCGAGAGATGACTCATCCGGCGCTGAAAACGGAACGCCCGCCCCATAGGCGCTGGACGCAGCCGCTTCATCCGGGGTCCTTCATTAACGTAGGCCTTGCTCACGAAAAGCTGATCCACGTCCGTGGCTTCATCCTTTTGCTCTGCATTGGCAATGGCCGACTTCAAGACCTTGGCCACTTGAGCTGCGGCTCTCTTCTTGGTAAACCGCAGAATATTGAGTGCCTCCGACACGTTGCGTCCCCGGATCAGGTCCACGACCAACCGAACCTTTTGCGGCGAACTACGAATAAATTTCGCAGTGGCGCGAGCTTCCATTGACACTATTCACCCGACGGTTGCTCCCAAGCCTCAAGATCGAGATGCTGTCTTCTCAGTGGCGGACTTGGAACTGTGTCCCCTAAAAACGCGGCTGGGAGAAAACTCTCCCAACTTGTGGCCCACCATATTTTCAGTCACAAAGACCGGGATGAATTTCTTCCCGTTGTGCACGGCAAAGGTGTGGCCGACCATATCGGGAATGATGGTCGACCGTCGCGACCAGGTCTTGATCACTTTCTTCTCAAACCGTTTGTTCAGCCCGTCAACCACCTTGGCCAGGCTACGATCAATAAAGGGTCCTTTTTTAACGGATCGCCCCATCCGCTTTCCCTCCTGGAATTCTAACTACTTCCCTCTCCGCTTGACGATAAATTGATCGGTTCGCTTGTTGTTACGAGTCCTAAATCCCCGCGTCGGCTGCCCCCAGGGCGTCACGGGATGCCTCCCTCCGGAAGTCCGTCCCTCGCCCCCACCATGGGGATGGTCTACCGGGTTCATGGCCACGCCACGCACAGTCGGTCGACGCCCCAACCAGCGCTGCTTTCCAGCCTTTCCCAAGCTGGCATTGCCATGATCGGTGTTGCCAACCTGTCCAATCGTGGCCAGGCAGTCGATGTGGACTTTCCTAACCTCCCCGGAAGGTATCCTCACCTGGGCATAGGTTCCTTCTTTGGCGACCAGTTGAGCCGCACTTCCTGCCGAACGGGCTAGTTGGGCTCCCTTTCCCTTCCGCAGTTCGATGTTGTGAACCGTGGTCCCAAGGGGAATATTCTTGAGGGGAAGTGCATTGCCCACCAGGATGTCAGCCTTTGGGCCGGAAACTACTGTGGCTCCGACTTCCAGGCCTACGGGATGGATGATGTAACGCTTTTCCCCATCGCGGTAGTGGAGAAGAGCAATCCGGGCCGAGCGGTTGGGATCGTACTCTACGGAGGCCACCTTGGCCGGCACCCCGAATTTGTCGCGCTTAAAGTCGATCAGTCGATAGAGCCTTTTGTGCCCACCTCCTCGATGGCGTACGGTCATGCGACCCCGATTGTTGCGACCTCCACTTCTGGACTTGCCCCCGGTCAGACTCTTTTGGGGACCCTGCCGGCTGAGGCCGTCGAAGGTAGTCACCGAAGCAAAGCGCAGGGACGGCGTTGAGGGTCTGAAAGATTTAAGGCCCATGGTTAAATGTTGTCCGCATATTCAATCATCTTTTCTCCGGGCTTCAACTTGACGAACGCCTTTTTCCAGTCAGCCCGGCGACCGGTGTAGCGCCCCTGACGCCGCGTCTTTCCTCTGAAACTGGCGGTATTGACTGACGCCACCTTGACGCTGAAAAGCTTTTCAATCGCTTGCTTGACTTCCTTCTTGCTGGCCCGGGCACGCACCTCAAAGCACAGAATGCTCTGATCCTCTTTCAGGTCCAGGGCCTTCTCGGTGATGATGGGTCGCTTGACGATACCAGCCAAGTTCAAGGTTTCAGGCCCTCCTGAAGCTTCTCGATCGCTGCTTGGGAGAACAGGACGCTCCTGGAATTCAACAAATCGAAAACGGTGACGCCTCGACTAGATACCAACTTCACCTCTTTCAGGTTTCCGGAGGCTCGGGCAAGGTTTTCGTCCGCCCCGTTGTCCACGATGAGCAGCCTTCTCTTGGCTTCCAGCTTTTGCAGCACTTGGTCCAATTCTTTGGTTTTGTGGCTGGGCAGGGAAAAATCCGCAACCACTCTGATGCAGTCAGAAGCAAACCTGTCGGTGAGGGCCGATCGAAGCGCGCTCTGCAACATCTTCTTGGGGAGGTGGAACGCGTAGGATCTCGGCTTCGGTCCGTGGGCAACCCCACCCTTCCTCCAAAGAGGATTGCGAGAACTTCCTACTCGCGCTCTTCCCGTTCCCTTCTGTCTCCAAGGTTTCCTGCCCCCCCCGCGTACCTGAGCCCGGGTCTTGGTGGCATGGGTTCCCTGGCGAAGGCTATCGCGGTGGTGCTTCACCGCCAGATAAAGTAAGCTCTTGTTGATTTTGGCCGCAAAGACAGTGTCGTGGAGACCCACTTGGCCAACAACCTCATTCTCCAGATTTACAATTTCAAGCGTCGCCACGACTCTCTCCAACGGCCCACCCTCGAGCTTGGGTTCGAGCTCTATTTTTGATTCTTACGGACAATCAGATAGTCGCCGTTGGCACCCGGAACGGCTCCCTTGACGATCAGCAAATTTTTTTCCGAGTCCACGCGGACCACCTTCAATCTCTTCACGGTCACTCGGCGGCTCCCCATGTGACCAGCGCCTCTTGTGCCTTTGAGGACACGAGAGGGGAAGGCCGAAGCACCGATGGATCCCGGTGCGCGATGAAACATGGATCCATGGCTAGCCACGCCACCCCTGAAATTGTGGCGCTTCATAACACCGGCAAACCCCTTCCCTTTACTGACACCGGTCACATCCACCTCATCGCTGTCAGTAAACTGATCGACCAGCACCTTGGATCCCACGGCCGTATCGTCGGCGCCATCGGGCAACCTCACTTCCTTCAGGAATCGAACCGGTGCGACCTCCGCCTTCTTGAAATGCCCCGACATCGGTTGATCGACCCGCTTGGGAGAAGTGAACTCAATCAATCCCAATTGAACCGCATTGTAACCTTCCCGATCGGCCATCTTTTTCTGCACTACCACGCAGGGACCTGCCCGGATAACCGTCGCCGGAATGACGCGACCTCCCTCTTCAAACAATTGGGTCATGCCAATCTTGACGCCAAGAATGCCATTCACCATCGCCCACTTCCTTGGTCACTTGCTGGAGGTACGGGACGCTGACAGGGACCGGCCACCACAACCAGGCTGAGGCGGTCCCGCTTACTTATGTTCCTTGCCATAAGCCTTGATCTCTACGTCAACCCCTGCTGGAAGATCGAGCTTCATCAAGGCGTCGATCGTTTGAGGGGTGGGCTCCAAGATATCCAACAATCGCTTGTGCGTCCGAATCTCGAATTGCTCACGCGACTTCTTGTCGACGTGAGGCGAACGAAGCACGCAGTATTTGTTCTTGGCCGTGGGGAGAGGAATGGGACCCGCGATCCGGGCCCCCGTCCGTCGGGCAGTATCCACAATCTCGGTGGCGGACTGATCCAAGACCCGGTAGTCAAAAGCTTTCAATCGAATGCGGATTTTCTCGTTCAACATAAATAAAAACTCAACAATCGTTGCCTCGTCGTTGTCTCCATCCCTCGCGTCCTACTCCACAATTTCGGTAATGGTGCCGGCGCCCACCGTCCTGCCTCCCTCTCGAATCGCAAACCGCAGCCCCTTCTCCATCGCTATCGGCGTGATCAACTCGATCTCCAACCCCACGTTGTCTCCCGGCATCACCATCTCCGTCCCCTCTCCCAGCGTCGCTACCCCCGTCACGTCCGTCGTCCGAAAGTAAAACTGCGGCCGGTACCCCGTGAAAAACGGCGTGTGCCTCCCCCCTTCTTCCTTCGTTAATATGTAGGCCTCCGCCTTGAACTTCGTGTGCGGCGTGATCGATCCGACCTTCGCCACCACCTGCCCCCGCTCCACGTCTCGCTTCTCCACCCCCCTCAATAACAACCCTACATTGTCCCCCGCCACCCCTTCATCCAATAACTTCTTGAACATCTCCACCCCCGTCACCACTCGCTTCTGCGTCGGCCTCATCCCCACAATCTCCATCTCCTCCCCCACCTTCACCTTCCCCCGCTCCACTCGCCCCGTCACTACCGTCCCTCGCCCCGATATCGAAAAAATGTCCTCCACCGGCATCAGAAACGGCTTGTCCACCTCTCGCTCCGGCAACGGAATGTACTCGTCCACCGCCGCCATCAATTCCTCAATCGTCTGTTCCCACTTCCTTTCCCCATTCAACCCCCCTAACGCCGATACCCGCACCACCGGAACCTCGTCCCCAGGAAATTGGTAGCTCTCCAGTAATTCCCTGACCTCCAACTCCACCAAGTCCAAAAGCTCTTCATCATCCACCGCGTCTACCTTGTTCATCGCGACCACTATGCACGGAACCCCCACCTGACGCGCTAACAAAATGTGCTCCCGCGTCTGCGGCATCGGCCCATCCGTCGCCGCTACCACCAGAATCGCTCCGTCCATCTGCGCCGCCCCCGTGATCATGTTCTTGATATAGTCCGCATGTCCCGGACAATCCACGTGCGCGTAATGCCGCTTCTCGGTCGAATACTCCACATGCGCCGTCGCTATCGTGATCCCTCGCTCTCGCTCCTCCGGCGCATTGTCGATTGAATCAAAACTCCGAAACGCTACCTTCGGGTCCTTCCTCCCCAATACCCGCGTGATCGCTGCCGTTAACGTCGTCTTCCCGTGATCGATATGCCCGATCGTCCCAATGTTGATGTGCGGCTTGCTTCGATCAAATCTCTCCTTCGACATCGCTTGCCTATCCTTTCTCCTGACACCTTATCGACCTGCAGGGTCCCAGCTTCGGCCCTGGACCCTGGCAACAATCTGCTCGGTCACCGTTTTAGGCGCCTGCGTGTACTGATAAAAATGCATGGAATAAGTTGCTCGACCCTGGGTCATGGATCTCAAATCGGTAGAATAACCAAACATCTCCGACAAGGGGACTAAGGCATTGACTACTTGCGACCCCGCACGGGACTCGATAGTCGCGATGCGACCACGACGGGCATTGAGGCCCCCCCCCACTGCCCCGATAAACTCCCGGGGAACCACCACTTCCACCTTCATGATCGGCTCGAGCAATGTGGGAACCGCCCGGGATACCGCCTCCTTCAAGGCCATGGAACCGGCAATCTTAAAGGCGATTTCACTGGAATCCACGTCATGATAAGAGCCATCATAAAGGGTCACTTCGACATCCTGAAGCTCATACCCGGCCAAGGGGCCAGCTTCCATTGCTTCCCGAATGCCCTTCTCCACCGCCGGAATGAACTCCCGTGGAATCGCTCCGCCTACGATGGCGTTGATAAACTCGAACTCTTGCTCTCCCTCGACCTTGGGCTCGACACGAATCTTGACGTGACCGTATTGACCGCGACCACCCGTTTGCCGGATAAATCGCCCCTCCCCTTCAGCACCTTGACGAATGGTTTCCCGATACGACACCTGGGGTTTTCCCACATTGGCAGCGACTCCAAACTCTCGAGACATTCGGTCGACCAGAATCTCAAGATGCAGTTCGCCCATCCCAGAAATGATGGTCTGTCCCGTATCCTGATCGGTGGAAACTCTGAAAGTCGGATCCTCCTGCGACAGCTTGGCCAACGCCATGCCGAGCTTTTCCTGGTCGCTTTTGGTCTTGGGCTCAATGGCCACATCCATGACGGGAACTGGAAATTCCATGGACTCCAGAATCACCGGCGATTCTTCCACACAGATCGTATCTCCGGTGGTCACCTGCCTCAGTCCAACTCCAGCAGCGATATCGCCAGCATAAACCTCTTGGATCTCCTCCCGTTTGTCGGCATGCATTTTCAACAGGCGGCCAACTCGTTCCCGGTTATCCTTGGCCGAATTGTAAACATAGGAGCCTGCCTTGAGGACACCGGAGTAGACTCTGAAAAAGGCTAGCTGACCAACGTAGGCGTCGGTCATAATCTTGAAAATCAAAGCTGAAAAAGGTTCCTGATCTTGGGACTTACGGACGATTTCACCCCGACCCCCTCGATCCGTGCCAATCACCGGCGGCAAATCTTTGGGCGAGGGCAGGTAATCCACCACCGCATCAAGCAGAGGCTGTACACCCTTGTTCTTAAAAGCAGCACCGCAAAGCACCGGCACAAGCACCAACCTCAATGTGCCCTGACGCAAGGCTTTTTTCAGCTCGTCCACCGAGATCGACTCTCCGGCCAGATATTTCCCCAAGAGCTTGTCATCGGTTTCACAGATGGACTCCACCATTTTTTCACGGTACTCCTGAGCCTGGGCGACCAGTTCCGGAGGAATGTCCCGCGTTTCGTGGTCCGCACCCAAGGTCTCGTCGCGGTAGATGATGGCTTTCATTGAGATCAAATCAACAACGCCGAGGAAGTCATCTTCCCTGCCAAGGGGAATCTGCACCGCCACCGGATTGGCCAGTAACCGATCCTTGACCATTTGAATGCAGCCAAAAAAGTCGGCGCCAACCCGGTCCATTTTGTTGACAAAGACGATTCGCGGAACTTCATACTTGTCGCCTTGCCGCCATACGGTCTCGGTTTGAGGTTCCACTCCTTCCACCGAACCGAGGACACAGATGGCTCCATCCAAGACCCGCAGGCTCCGCTCTACCTCAGCAGTGAAATCAACATGACCGGGAGTGTCGATAATGTTGATTCGAATGTCTTTCCAAAAACAGGCGGTTGCCGCTGAAGTGATGGTAATGCCCCGCTCCTGTTCTTGCTCCATCCAGTCCATGGTGGCTGTACCATCATGGACTTCGCCCATCTTATGGGTGATGCCGGTATAGTAGAGAATTCTCTCGGTAGCCGTCGTCTTGCCCGCATCAATGTGGGCCATAATCCCGATATTCCGGATTTTCTCGAGTGGAATCTGACGTGGCATAAGCAGCCATACAACCATTGGTAAGAGGGTTGTTGCGCGACCTCTTCCGACTCAGGGCCGATTGCAGTAAACCCATCCTGCCGGTGAAAAGAATTTCATTTACCACCGATAGTGGGCAAAGGCTTTATTGGCCTCTGCCATGCGATGAACATCTTCACGCTTCTTGATAGTTGCCCCTCGATTGCTGGCGGCATCCATGAATTCCGCAGCCAATTTTTCTCTCATCGACTTCTCTTTACGCAAGCGCGTGTAGGTAATCAACCAGCGAATACTCAAAGAAACCCTGCGGTTGGGGTTCACTTCAATGGGAACCTGATAGTTTGCACCACCGACCCGCCGTGACTTGACTTCCAAAACAGGCTTGACGTTGTCCAAAGCCTTTTTGAAAACCTTGAGGGGGTCTTCTCCCGTCTTTTCCTTAATGATATCCAGGGCGCCATAGAATACATGCTCAGCGGTGCTTTTCTTCCCCTTCCACATGATGCAGTTGATGAACTTGGAGACCAGGGGACTGTTGTAAACGGGATCGGGAATGACCTCGCGCCTTGGCACATGTCCTTTACGTGGCATGACTTCTGCTCCTCAGAACGGCACTGCAAACAACGCCACTGGTTAAGAAGTTGGATTCGAAACTGGGAATGATTTACTTTGGCCGCTTGGCCCCGTACTTGGACCGGCTTTGCTTCCGGTTCTGCACACCGACCGAGTCCAGGGTCCCGCGAACGACATGGTAACGTACTCCAGGCAGGTCCTTCACACGGCCACCGCGAATCAGCACGATCGAATGCTCTTGGAGGTTGTGGCCGATGCCAGGTATGTAAGTCGTTACCTCAACGCCGTTGGTCAACCGCACTCGAGCTACCTTTCGCAGCGCCGAGTTGGGTTTCTTCGGTGTTGAGGTATAGACCCGCACGCAGACACCCCGTTTTTGAGGGCACCCCTGAAGTGCTGGACTACTGGTCTTATCTCTGGCCTTCGTTCGCCCCAACCTCACCAGCTGATTAAACGTTGGCAACTCTAATTTCCCAGAATGCACACATTATCAATATGATAGCCCAGCGACGCCGTCGCAGGCGCAAAACCATAAGACTCTAGCAAACCCAAAACTGGTTGTCAAATAAAAACAGGACCAGACGACTAGACGGTGAGAATCTCCTCTTCTTTCCTCTTGGCAAGCTCCTCAACTCTGGCCATGAACTGGTTGGTCAACTTCTGAATCTCCTCCAACGCTCGTCGCTCTTCGTCTTCCGAAAGTTGCTTTTCCTTCAGCATTTTCTTGAAGATATCATTCTCGTCCCGGCGGATGTGGCGCAGAGCCGTTCGATGCTCTTCCAGCACTTTTCCGACATGCCGCGCCAATTGCTTGCGACGCTCTTCCGTAAGAGCTGGGATGGGAATGCGAATAATCTTGCCATCGTTGGCGGGATTCAAGCCCAGGTCGGAGGCCAGAATGGCCTTTTCTATGACCGGCAGTAGAGAGACGTCCCATGGCTGGACGGTGAGGAGCGCCGGGGCCGGAGCGGCTAATGCGCCGACTTGGTTGATGGGGGTCAGTGTCCCATAGTAGTCTATAGTGATAGTATCCAAAAGTGACACCGAAGCTCTTCCGGTGCGCACGGTGGACAGATTCCGGCGCAGGTCCTCAACCACCTTTTCCATGCGGATGCTGGTCTTCTTGATGACGTCTTTGATCATAGGCCTACACCTTGACGACGGTACCAATCTTCTCCCCAAGAACAGCTCGCTTGATATTGCCGGTATGAAGGAGGTTGAAGACAAGAATCGGCATGCAATTTTCCATACACAAAGAAATTGCGGTAGCATCCATGACTTTCAAACCCTTGCCGATAACATCAATATAGCTGATTTCATTAAACATCTTTGCGTCTCTCACCTTCATCGGATCAGCATCAAAGATTCCATCCACTTTGGTTGCTTTCAGAATAACCTCGGCTTTCACCTCCATGGCTCGCAAAGCCGCTGCCGTATCGGTCGAGAAATAGGGATTCCCGATGCCGGCCGCAAAAATCACAACCCGCTGCTTTTCCAGGTGCCGGATGGCTCGCCTTCGGATAAACGGCTCTGCCACCTCCCGCATCTCAATGGCTGACACGACTCGGGTAAACACCCCCCCCTTCTCCAAAGCGTCCTGGAGGGCGATGGCGTTGATCACGGTGGCCAGCATCCCCATGAGGTCACCCGAGACACGCTCCATCCCCTGGGTGGTTGCCGACAGCCCGCGAAAAATGTTTCCGCCCCCGATGACGATCGCAATCTCGACTCCCAGGCGGTGCACGTCCTTGACTTCTTGAGCGATGGTTCCAGCAACCTGAGGATCAATGCCAAAACTTTGGTTTCCCATCAGGGCTTCACCACTCAGCTTTAGCAGGACTCTCTTGTATACGGGCGCCGCCATCCATAGTCTCTGAAGTTGGATTCAGCCCAATTGAGCTGCTACTTCTCCCGCAAAATCGCCCGTTCTCTTCTCCAGGCCTTCTCCCAATTTGAACCGGGTAAATCGCCGCACGTTAATGTTTTCCTTGGTGGAGGCTATCCTGCCGGCAACCAACTGTCCCACAGTTATCGAGTTATCCTTGACGAAGGTCTGTTCAAGAAGACAAACCTCGCCGAAGTATTTGGTCAGTTGCCCTTCTACTACCCTTTCAACGATCCTCTCGGGTTTACCGCCAGCCAAGGCCTTCGAGCGATAGATCTCCGTTTCCTGTTCGATTTCGCTTTCGGGCACATCCTCTCTACGAACATATTTCGGCGCCAGGGCTGCGATATGCATCGCAATGTCCTTGACCAATTCCCGAAACTCCGGGGTCTTGGCCACAAAATCGGTTTCGCAATTCAGTTCGACCAACACGCCCAAGCTGTCGCCGGGGTGAATATAGGCGAAGATAAGGCCCTCGGCCGTGGCGCGGCCAGCTCGTTTGGCTGCCGCTGCCAGCCCCTTTTTCCTAAGAATAACGACCGCCTTGTCAAAATCACCCGCAGCCTCCTGTAGGGCCAACTTGCAGTCCATCATCCCAGCTTGGGTTCTCTCTCGTAGATTTTTGACTTGTTGTGCTGTTATCGCCATTTCCACTTCCTCTCAAACAAAACCACCGATCATCATCTACTCTCAAGGCTGCCTCGACCGACCGCGCATCTTGCGACTCTACCCGGCTGGATCGTTTTTCGTGTCCTGGTGTGTTGTGGGCTGGGTTAAGGAACTTTACCCGGGGGGAAAATTCATTGAAGAAGAACTGAGGGGAATCGCGACATTATCAGGGAACCCGTCCGGGTCAAGCGAGTGGACGACTAGGTCTCCTGGGCCATCAGGGCCCCCAGCCTGGGCTTGGTTGCCACCCTCGCCTGGGGCAACGTTCTTGTCCAAAGCCGCTCCACCCTCGGGCAGAGCCTGAGGGCTCTTTTCAGCCGCCACCTCCTGGACCTCGGTCTTCTCCTTCAAAACGGCCGTACCGTCCACCACAGCGTCAGCCACCTTGGAGGTAAAGAGCTTGATCGCTCGCAAGGCGTCGTCATTCCCCGGAATCACATGATCAATTCGATCTGGATCACAATTCGTGTCGACGACTGCCACAACAGGAATTTCCAGACGATTGGCCTCGCGAACGGCAATCTCTTCCTTCTTGGAATCAATAACGAAGAGGATACGAGGAAGAGACTTCATCTCCTTGATCCCCGAGAGATTCTTCTCCAAGCCCCGGCGTTCACGCTCCAAGCGGGCCACCTCTTTTTTGGATAAGAGCTCGTATCGCCCGTCTGTCGACATTTCGTCTAGTTCCTTCAACCGTGCGACCGACTTTTGAATGGTGACGAAATTAGTCAGTAGTCCACCCAACCAACGCTGATTCACATAGTACATACCACAACGGCGAGCTTCCTCGGCTATGGCTTCCTGAGCCTGACGCTTGGTCCCCACGAAAAGCAGTGACCCTCCTTGGGCGGCCACCTCTGAAATAAAGCGGGTTGCTTCCTTGAACATACGCAGGGTTTTTTGCAGGTCAATGATATAAATTCCATTGCGCTCGCCAAAAATATAGGGCTTCATCTTGGGGTTCCAGCGCCTTGTCTGGTGGCCGAAGTGGACACCAGCTTCCAGCAGTTCTTTCATTGAGACAGATGCCAAACAGACCTCCTGAGAACTAGTCGTTAGCGCTTGGAGAATTGGAAACGCTTTCGGGCTCCCTTCTGCCCATACTTCTTTCGCTCTTTGATCCTGGGATCCCGTGTCAGAAACCCGCCTTTTTTCAGTGTCTTGCGCAGCTCGCCGTCGTATTCGAGGAGGGCTCGCGCAATACCGTGCCGCACAGCTCCAGCCTGTCCAGAAGCCCCTCCTCCATTCACGTTAACGATCGCATCAAATTTGTCCAGGGTCTCCGTGAGGTGGAAGGGCTGCTTAACCAGCATCCTGTGGGTTTGGCTTTTGAAGTAGGTCTCCATAGGGCGGCGATTGATGAGAAATTGACCCTGACCCGGCCTCAAAAAGACTCGCGCCGTCGAGGACTTCCTGCGTCCCGTTCCGTAGTACTGAACTGCAGCTTCCATGCACTAGCTCCCTTGACTGTCCTGGACCCTACGCTTGCACCGGAGAAGGTTCCGGCTTTTGGGCCCTGTGGGGATGGAACTCGCCCCGGTAAACCTTTAGCTTCTTAGCCATGGCTCGTCCCAGCCGGGTTTTGGGCAGCATTCCTTTGACAGCGACTTCGACCATTCGGTCTGGCCGTTTGGCCCGGTAATCCTTGGCCCTAACCGCCTTGATCCCACCGGGATAGCCGGTGTGGCGGTAGTAAAATTTCTGCTCCAATTTTTTGCCGGTCAGCTTTACTTTCTCCGCGTTGACGATAATCACGTGGTCACCTGTATCCAAGTAAGGGGTCCATGTCGGTTTTCCCTTCCCTGAGAGCAAGGTGGCCACATGGGTTGCCAAACGACCCAAGACAACGTCCTGAGCGTCGACAAGGTACCACCTCCGCTTGATCTCCGCGGCTTTGGGCTGATATGTCGACATTGGCAAATCCAAGGGAGATAGCAGACCGTCGAACAAATACCCGAACCTAATAGATCGCCCCGCCTTTGTCAAGAAAAACCTTCAAATACGCGGCAAACTCACCGTCGCTGCTGGCATCGCCTTCGCCGACTACCAACACTTCTATAACCACGTCCGACCTCACTGAACCCTGGACAGGATGATGCCAATGGAGTATCTTGTGGTCTTCAAGGTTACCGGATGTCTCACATGTACTGAACCCGCACACGTCCTTGACGATCCTCCCCTCTAAGGAATAGACTTCCCTTGTCGGCCCGTTTCCCCGTTTCAGTGCCCATACTTCCTGCAGGTTTCTCTTTAGAGATTTGCGTTGAAAGGAGAGAACATGAAACGCATTGATTTGCGCACGGCCGTTATCGTGCTGATTCTGGCCAACCTCCCGACTTGGATCATTATTTTCTTTACTGTCGATAGCGCAAAGACCGCCATTGACGAGGAAGTGGCCGCCAGCTTCAGAGCCATCTCCGGAAACAACGCCGCCGCCATGAGCTACGCCATCAACAATCTGGTGCGAGAAACCGGGACCCTTGCGGTGAATTCAGAGGTTCGGGGCGCCGTTCTCGCCGGTAACGCCTCCTATCCGAAATCTCCAGAGGCAATTCGACGAAAGATCAACAGCATCGAGAAAGCCTGGTTGACGCCAGCGGCAGCTGCCACGGTGCAAAAGATTCTCTCCAACCCCGCTTCCCGGTTTTTGAGACGATTTGCGGCTCTCAACCCGGCCTTCAGGCGCATCACTGTCACGGATCAATTCGGCGGGACGGTGGCGGCTAACGTCAAGCCCATTGACTTTGAGCAGAGCGACGAGCCGTGGTGGCGCGATAGTTACAGAGACGGCGTCTCTGGCCGAATCGTGATTGAGGACGTCCGTTTCGATCCCTTAACCAAAATCAACGTTCTTCACATCGTCGTCCCTGTGGTGAAGGAAGAGCCGGAGGAAGTCATCGGTGTGATCGGTGTGGCCATCGACATCAGCGACCTTTTTCCTCTGGTCTCGGGAACTCGAATCGGAGCCACCGGAAACATGCTGCTGTCTAGGCAGGATGGCACCCTTATCGCTGGAACTGTGTCGACTTCCGCTCCTGTCCAGCCTGTCGACTCCACCGCCACGCAGAGTCCGACATCGGGTCACCTGGTGCCTGCCCAATTGATGGAGGTCTCTTATTTTGACGATATCCTCAGTGCCCTCAAGCAGCCAAGTCAGCCGGACGTCATTGTTGCGACTGCCATTGGCGGTCGTAAAAAAATGGTGGCCTTCAGGCAGGTGGGACTGTCGACCAGTTATCCTCGGCTCCGTTGGATCTCTATTGTCGAGCAAGACCTGAGCGAGATTCACACGGCTGTGGATACACTGGATCGTCATTTACTGCTGGCTGCACTGGGGATCCTGGTTATGACCATTGGACTGGCCATCTATCTGTCCACTCACAGGAGAATGGAAGTCACCGACATCGCCGAAGTGAAAACGCCTTAAGAGGTCCAGAAACCAACTGGTTGAAGGTTGAGGGGTCGAGGCCTGGGCTTGTTAAAGCTTCGGCGCTCTTAAGTCCCCTCAACCCGGATTTGCTCGCCCCTTGACACGATTCGGTGTCACCATCCTGCGTCAATCCAGATGAGATATTTCTCTTGCCAGGCGGGTCCGTCCACTGGAGTGAATCTGATTTTTTTTGGATCGGATCTGATTTACTGCTACCATTGCCGGCCTCTGCAGCTAAATCAACTCAACTGGAGGAGGGTAACTCATGCGGAATTACCTCGTCGAATTCATTGGCACGTTTTTTTTGGTGTTGGTCATCGGATTGACGGTCATCGAGCCGGGCAACGGTGTCATTGCGCCGCTGGCTATTGGCTCTACGTTGATGATCATGGTTTATGCAGGTGGACATTTGTCGGGGGGGCACTACAACCCGGCCGTTACCCTGGGCGCCTGGATTCGAGGGAAGTGTCCGGGCAAGGACGTGTTGCCCTACATGGTCTCCCAAATTTTGGCCGGGGTCGTGGCGGCCTCGGTAGTCCTTTTTTTGAAATCCGGTGCGTCGATTTCGGCAGCCTCTCCTCACGTCGCTCCGGCCTTGCTGATTGAGTTTCTGTTTGCCTTCGCTCTGGTCTATGTGGTCCTGAACACAACTACCTCCAAGCAGAACGAGGGGAATTCCTATTACGGCCTGGCCATCGGTTTTACGATCATGGTCGGCGCCTTTGCCGGAGGCCCCATTTCTGGAGGAGTCTACAACCCTGCTGTGGCTTTCGGAATATCCACCATGGGCTTAAGCGCCTGGGGCAACCTCTGGATCTACCTGGTAGCTACCTTGCTCGGGGGGGCGGGGGCAGCGCTTGTGTACAACGCCGTGAACCAGGACAGGTAAGGCCCCCAGCGTCGCTCGAACCCTCGCCCTCAGTAGTCGAAAAGGCGAACAAAGCTCACGTTAAGCCCCATGAATAACGCCGTGCCCCTAATCATGGGCACCTGCTCAGCAGAATTAAGAACAAGATCGGTATCGTTCCAGGGGATGGATACTTCTAGCTGATTGTCGCCGAACCTGACGATGGATCCAGGCAGGTTGAACGTCGGGTCCCGCGTCATTTTGTCTTGGAACCCGACGGCCTGCTGCAGTCCGGCCGAGGTTTCTTCGGCCTCTGAAAGACCAACCGCTACTGGACTCGCCACGCCCGCCGCAGGAAAGAGACCCTCAGGAGGAACCGGCCGCTACAAAATCAGGATAGGCTCCAGCTCCATGCTCTCCCAGGTCCAACCCCTGTATTTCTTCTTCGGATACCCGCAGTCCAACGGTAGCCGCCAGAATTTTGAAAAGGACAAGGGCCGTCCCGAAGGTCCAAACAAAGGCTACCAGGACCCTGAGTCCCTGAATGAGCAGCGCCTTGCCCAGATTGAACGGCAAGCTCAGGAACAGATTCTCGTGCAATAGAGCAGCGGCGATCGTTCCCCAGGCGCCGCAGACTCCATGCACGGAAATGGCGCCGACGGGGTCATCCACTTTAATCTTGTCAAAGAACAGAACACTGAAAACGACAATGATTCCAGCCACCACCCCAATAATAATAGCGCCCAACGGGGTGACGGTCGCAGAGGGAGCAGTAGTCCCCACGAGATCGGCAAGCGTACCGTTAAGCGTCATCCCCACGTCAGGCTTGCCGAACTTAAACCAAGTCGTCAGCATGGCCAAGATCGCTCCCGCTCCAGCAGCCAGGAAGATGTTGACGATGATCCGTGGCACCGAGCCATCGGCGGTAGTGGTCGAGCCACCGTTGAAACCAAACCATCCCAGGAATAGGATAAAGGTGCCCAAGGCTGCCATGGTCAGGTTATGACCGGCAATGACCCGAGGGTTCCCGTCCTTTGAGTATTTGCCCAGTCGAGGCCCTACCACGATAGCGCCAGCCAATGCCGCCATCCTCCAACCGAATGCACGACGGTGGAACCGGCAAAGTCGATGAACCAGAGAGAGGCCAGCCAGGACCCTGAGTTATCGCTAATCAGCAGATTCCCCCAAGCCCAATGGCCAAAAATTGGATAGATCAAGGCCGTGATGAAAACACTGTAGATCAGGTAAGCCGAAAACCGGGTGCGCTCCGCCATGGCGCCGGAAACGATCGTGGCTGCCGTGGCCGCAAACACCACTTGGAACATCCAGAAGGTGTATTCCTACTGACCATCGGCCGTGCCGTTGTCGGGCGAAAGGAAGAAATGGTCGAATCCAGAGAACCCCTGGCTGGCTCCGAACATGACTCCGAACCCAATGGCCCAGAAAGCCATGGCTCCGAATGACATATCCAGCATGTTCTTCATCATGATGTGGGCCGCGTTCTTGGCCCGTGTGAACCCGGATTCCAGAAATGCAAACCCGGCTTGCATCCAGAACACCAGGGCGGCGGCGATTAAGGTCCAAAGAATATTGGCATTCGTTTGAACATTCCCGATCTCACTTTTAAGCTCCTCCGTATTGGAGGCGCTACCTCCTTCTTGCGCCAACAACGGAGCCGCAACCGCCAAGAGGGCCAACGCCATCACACTCCCAAAGAATCGACTCTTGAGTTTCATTTTCGCCACACTGCTCATCATCGGTCTTCAGCCCTTTCTTATTTCGAATTGGATTTGGTTTTCTGGTTTATCAAAGTCCAAGAGGAACTACGACGCGACTCGAAATGGCTGTCCTCATCCCTTCCAGCCGTTTCAGGTCACCATCCACCGGATCGACATGACATAAGGCGAAAGCGACCCCGTTAAATCGCATGAGCGCCGACCTTACCCGTACGGATACGAACCACTTCCTCCAAAGATGAAATGAAGATTTTACCGTCGCCAAACTTGACGGTCTTGGCACTCTGGCTGATCGCCTCCACAGCCCGCCCGGCCAATTCCTCCGGAACAACAACTTCGATCTTGACCTTGGGCAGAAAATCAATGGTGTACTCACTCCCTCGATAGTGCTCCGTATGCCCCTTTTGGCGTCCGACACCCCGCACGTCACTCACGGTCATGCCTGCGACGCCCAGGTTTGCCAAAGCATCCTCCACTTCTTCAAGCTTGTGCGGACGAATAATGCACTCCAGCTTCTTCATAATGCGACGTTTCCCCTTTGTTAAGATTCCTCCAAAGACTGATGCCCACAGGATGCCGAGGTCCTTCTGCAATCGGATGAATCACAAGCTGGCCATCCGGGCTAACACCCCGGCACCCCATGACCCATCAGCGAATCCACTTCAGCTCGCAACCGATCTGAGATTTGAGTTATTTCCGCCCAGTCTGAAACCTTATGACCCTGTGAGTTCTGAACATAAAAGACATCGAAGGCATGGGATTTTTCGGTTGCCAGCTTGGCAAAGATGATGTTGAGCTTTAGCTCAGCCAAGGTTCGGGCAATCTGGTAGCCCAGGCCGATGCGGTCCCCAGCCTGAACCTCGATCACTGTGGCCCTCGGAGAAATGTCGTTGTCCAGGCGGACCTTGGAAAAAGAGGAGTTACCTGCAGTCAGTCCCGATAAATGACGCCGCTGATGAGACCTGACCTCCTTGCGCAAATCTATCTTTTCGGCCAGAACCTTCTCAATGAGCCGTCCTACTCTGGGAAAGTCCTCGCTCCGCAAGTGGTGCCCACCGTCAGGGCTTCCCAGTAGAAACACATTACAGACCATGCCATCTCGGCGCGTGTTCAACTGGGCACTGAGGATACTCAAATTGAATGAGGTGATTGCTCCCGCAATCTGAGCAAACAGTCCAGGCTGATCGCGGGCCACCAGGATCAACTCGCTGTACCCTTTCCCAGGATTCTCCAACCAACTGAATCTGACCGTTGATTCTTTCAAGGAAGCAGCCAGGCGAAGATGCGCCACAATGTGCTCCAGGCGAGTGTAAATGGGGTACTGCTCGGGCAGCCATTGAAAGTGCTGTTGGACGTGAGCTTGATCCATTTCAGCGTGCAACAGATCGACCACCTTCTTATGTATCCTCTCCACCCGAGCACGACCGGCTACTGTAGTTTCCTGAGCCAGCATCAGGCGATCGTAGGCTTTGTAGTAGAGATCCCACAGACAGTAGTCTTTCCAATCGGACCACACGCCTGGAGCAACGGCTTGGCCGTCTGCATAGGTCATCAAGACCAACATGTTGAGGAGTTCAAGGCGCCCCACCTGTTGCACGAAGCGATCAATCGTCTCAGGATCCTCTAAATCCCGACGCTGTGAAACGTGGCCCATCAGCAGATGCTGGTGAACCAGTTGCCCGGCTTTGTGGGTCTCATCCGGATCAAATCCCAATCGGGCCGCCGCCCGCTCTACCAACCCGGCGCCTCGCTCCGCATGGTTACGGCCCCACCCTTTGCCGACGTCATGCATCAGCAGGGCCAAACTGAGGGTGGAGAGGTCATGAATCTCACTGAGGATCTTTCGATAGGCGCCGTGCCCGGGTTGATTTCCCCGGGCGATTTCGTCCAAGACTTCCACCGCTCGAAGGCTGTGCTCGTCGGTGGTGTATTTGTGATAGCGATCCTGTTGAACCATGCAGGTAAGTCTGCCGAACTCCGGCAGAACCCGGCCTAGCAGCTTCACCTCGTGCATGAACCGCAGGATCTTGGCCACCTTCCCTTTGTGTCCTAAGATGGCGCGGAAACTTTCTCCCAGGGCTTCCGTCGAGAAATCAGGCTGACGGAACCGCCCCAAATTTTCCCTGATCCGGGACCACGTGGTCCAATCAAACAGTTCCGGTTCGGACTGCACCAATCGCAGCGCCTGGACCCAAGCCTCAGGCCTAGACCCAACGGGTACGGAAGATGGTCTCCGATGCCTGATCAGGGGAAGCTCGGTCACAAACTTGAGCAAGGATAGGGGCCGTGGTTTGGCTTTGATTGGCTGTAAGACGCCCTCCAGGAAAGCGGCAACGCGGCCGGCCTGACGGTAATAGTGCTTTAGAAAGACCTCGCCGGAGTTGGCTACTCGACGCTCCTTGGACAAGAAGCGTTGCAGCATCCGATCCAATACGGTGTGAGTGAGCCGGTCGTCCCGCCGTCCAGCCTGGAAATGGAGTTCGTTGCGAACTCGCTGGATGAAATCGTAAGCTGCCTGAGCCTTGGTCCAATCCTGCCGGGAAAAGCCGTGCTGTAACAGGAACTCCTCCAACGGTCGCCCCGAATGGAGAGCCTTAAAGAGCCACCAAACGACTTGGAAATCTCGCAGGCCGCCCTTGGTTTCTTTAACATTGGGCTCTTGGATGAAGGCCGTTCCTCCCTGCTTGCTATGGCGGTCCTCGACGCTGGCCAACACTCTCTCCCGAAACAATCTTGGCCTCGAGGTCGAACTTTGCTGCAAGTCCCGTTTCAGCTCATCAGTCAGTCCCGGGTCTCCGACTAACAACCTGCAGTCCAACATGGACAATTGAGACACTAAATCGCTTTGGGCCAATCGGGTACTCTCCTGAAGCGTACGGACGCTGTGGCCGATCTCAATACCCACATCCCAAAGCAGACAGAGCATAGCCTGAATCTGACGAGATTCCGGACCGACACGGGCCTTCTTTCTCAAGAACATCAGGTCCACATCCGAATAGGGAGCCATTTCCTCGCGGCCATATCCTCCTAACGCCAGAATAGCGATTCCCTTCCCAACGGCAGCCTGCGACGCGTTTGGACCAAAGGCTTCCTGAAATGCTTCCCCTACCAGTTGGTCCACCAACCGGCTGCGTCCAAGGACGACTCCCCGGCCACTCATGCCGGCTCGATGCTTCATCCTCAAGCGCCACATCTCAGCCCGGTGCAAGCGACGACCAAAGGCGAGGAACGATTCACCCTGACGCCTCTGCCATGACGATGGCAGTTCGCCCCGGGGGGCCGCAGGGAAACCTTGATCCTCAAGTCGTGCTACTTTCATAGTCCTGCGACTTCTTTTCGAGACGACCGTTGCGGCTTCAGACATCTTGGGTTTACTTCCCCGGCAGGTCAGGTCATTTTCTGAGGCCGTTTCAACCTCTAGCGCTCAGGGACCGAAACCTTCGGCTCCGGCCCCTCGTTTCTCATTCTTCGCCAAACCCAAACCGATAAACCAAGCCAATCAGGAAAACACTCTGGTTCTTAACCAACTCATCCGCTCCCTTGCTGAAGAACGGTTGGTCAGACCAGTCGTAACGGTATTCGAACTTGGTGCTGAAATTGGGGCGTACTCGGTAGTCGGTGGTCAGAGTGATCTCCTTCAAGTCCTGGGAGACGCCAGTGGCAAAAGCGTCTTTGTCGGCAAAGTACTCGAAGCGGGGTGAAAAGGCCCACTTCTTGTCGGCAGTGCTGAAGCGAACGGCGCCGGCAATGCCCTGCCAAGCCGTTCGCTCGAACGCGGGCAAAGTCGCTGCGTCGAAACCATAGTCATAGTTGATCAACAACTCGACCTGGTCATGGACGGTGGCGCTGATCACCGTATCGAACAGATGCCGCCAGGGGCTGTTGACACCATCCAGCTCAGGCCCTCCCAGGTATCCCTGACTTATACTGAAGTTCGAGTCAGGGGAGAAAGCAACAGACCAGCCGACGCTTTTCCCCGTGTTATTGTCGGTGGAATTGTTCCAACCGTTCACAAGATAGAATCCCAGATCCACCTGTTCCGAAACCGAATAGCTGGTGCGGACTCCCGTGTGGTAGTAGGGCTGGGCAAAACCAAACAGGATCGATTGCTGGTATTGAAAGTTATCGATCGTGTCCAGAACCTCTGCACCCACAAAGGTTCCAAACTTGCCGACTTCGATCGTCAAGCCATCGCCTACGGGTGCGACATAGCTTAAATAGGCTTGCTGTATGTTCTTGATGATCTCCTGCTGGCCTGAGACAGGCTCAAAGGAGTGATAGGTGTCGGCAGCCGGCCCATAGACCAGGTCGATCCGGTAGCCCAAGCTGTTGACGTCACCGGCAGGGCCGGTCAAAAATAACCTTGGCCAGATCAAACTGAAAGCTGTTGTGCCTGGTGTCCAGGCCCCGAAAATCGACAATACCGCTCTCGGGCTGGTTGGTGCTGTAACCGTAGTACGCGTCGACGTATCCACTGACCTTGGTCTGCTTGAAAAAATCCAGAATGGGAGCGCTGTCGGTGGATTCCTTCTTGAGCGCGGTTACCTCACTTTCCAGCGTTTCCGTTGGCGTCTTTGGGCTTTCCGCCACTGTGCCTTCCTCGGTCGTCTTACCCTTTCCTTCCAGTTCTGCAATCCGAGCCTCCAACTCCTTGATCATCTCCAGCAGCTCCGCATTGCTCGTTCCCTGAGCCAAGCCCGAAACATCAAACAAGCCCAAGGCCAAGAAGCCAGCCATAAGCATTTTGGCCCGTTTCATTTTCATTGATCTTGTTTCCTTTCTGTATTCTTTCAACGCAATTCACCCCCTCAACAGGCGCTAAAACCCAAAAAAAGACGCCCATCGGCACGAGTTCCTACTCGGATCCAATGGACGTCTCTGTCCAATAGGCTACCCCCCGGATCTACCCGGTTGGCAGCGTCGATCTAACTATGAATGCCCTCAATACCACTTTGTATCAAGGCGAACCTATTGTAAAGTTACTGCCAGATTGGTCAAATCTAATTTGTTTATAATAGCCATCAAAGTTGTTTATAAACCTTCAGCCGTCCTCGTAATTCGAAAGAAATCTGATATCCAACGGACCCGTTGATCGGGTTGCGATCTTTCTCTAAGGCATCACTGGTTCAGCTCATGGCAGAAGTGACATTCCACTGAGGCGCCTTGGGATTTGTGGCACTCGATGCAGGACACCATCGAGGTCGGAACTTCTTTCTTGAGAACATCGCGTTGCTCAACTGGACCGTGGCAGGTCGAGCAGGTTCCTCCAGCAGCGAGGTGATTTTTGTGGTTGAAGAACACAAAGTCAGGGATCTTGTAGAGGCGAATCCAGGGAATCGCTTGACCTTTTCGCTCATAATCTTCCAACAGAGAAGCTACCCTTGACGTCCTCTCCCCGGCCTCGCGATGACAGGACAGACAGAGGGCCAATGGAGGAAGACCTGCACTGCCGCTTTTCCCTGCCATTGCGTGGCAGGCTGAACAGTTCAGACCCAATCGACTATGCTGGCGATGGCTGAAGGGTAGAGGTTGCCGGACTGGTTCGGGGTCGGCCTGAGTTTCTGACGAATCCTTGTCGACACCCAATGCCCACGGGATTGCCGGCAGCAAGGCCAGACTGAGAGCCGGAATCAAAATTCCCCACTCCAGCCGGAGGCTAAGCTTCAAGGGGGTGGCCATGAGTCTGTCTTGCTAGACAATGGAGGCTTGGTGGGATCAAGGCAAGGCGAAGGCCATCAGCGCATCCCCGTAGCTGTTATTATACTTGTTGCCTCCCCCCGCCGCAATCACCACGAATTGTCGCTTGAGACGCTTCGACCAAAAAGTCATGGGGGTGGCGTGTCCGCTGAAATCGAGCTTGGTCACCCAAAGCTGCCGGCCTGTTTCAGAATGAAAAGCTCGAAAGCGACGATCGTTAGTCGCGGCAATAAACACCAAGCCTCCAGCCGTTACCATCGACCCACCCAGGTTCGGTGCGCCCGTTCCGGTGATCCCCTGAGCTTCGAGATCCTCCACCAGACCGAGCGGCGCCTGCCAGCGAAAGGTTCCCTGATCAAGGTCGATGGCCGTCAAGGTACCCCAGGGAGGAAGCTGACAGGGCCGACGCCTTGAATCCCAGAAGCGACCTTGGGGAATCCCGCGTGCCAGATAAGGTAAGCGGCTACCGGCACGTCCCTCAACCATCTTCACCACCTGCCCCACATCCATTGAATTTACAAACAACCAATTCAACCTGGGATCGTAGGAAGCGCCGCCCCAATTAGGTCCACCATTGGTGCCGGGAAATAGAACCGTGTACTCCAAGCCAGGTGGCTGGTACATCTTTCCTAAAGTCGCCTCCTCCAGGATTTTTCGGCACTCTGCTTCCGTTTCAGGGCTCAGCCGATTGAGCTCGCCGAGCTTCATGTTTTGACGTGCGACCGGGGGAGGCTTGAGTGGAAAGGGTTGAGTCGGCCAAGTCTTTTCTCCGGGGACCACGCTGGCGGGGACGGGTCGCTCTTCAATCTCGAAAAGAGGCTTCCCCGTCAGGCGATCGAACAGAAAAATGAAACCCATCTTGGTGACTTGGGCAACCGCAGCCACCGGTCGGCCCCTGCGTCGCACTTCAACCAGGTTCGGTTGCGCCGGCAGGTCCCAATCCCACAGGTCATGATGAATAATCTGGTAGTGCCAAAGGCGTCGTCCCGTGCGAACGTCCAGGGCGACCAAGGAGTCTCCAAACCAGTTCTGTCCTTTGCGGTCCCCACCATAGCGGTCTGGAGACGGAGAACTCACGGGCAGGTAAAGAATCCCCCGCTTCGCATCACAACTCATGGGCGCCCAAACGTTGGTCCCACCCCGGTCTTTCCACGAGTCCCCTTTCCAGGTTTCGTTGCCCACCTCGCCCGGTCTGGGCACGGTATGAAAACGCCATACCAGTCGGCCGGTTGCCGCTTCAAATGCCCGCACGTCTCCGCTGGGACCCTGGGGCAGGCCATCCGATACCAGCGAACCCGCAATCACCAAGTCCTCGAACACCAAAGGGGGTGAGCTCATCCCGTAGATTCGATTCGGGTAGCGGTCAGCCATACCCGCTCGAAGATCCAGAACACCGTCTTTGCCAAAGCCCCGGACCGGTTGTCCGTTCTTGGCATTCAATGCGAACAGTCGGCCATCCAACGTTCCCAGATAAAGCCGCTTCTCTTTGCCGCGACTCCAATAGGCCGGGCCACGATTGATAAAGAGGTTGTAGGGGCGATTCTTGTCGAGCTCGGGATCGAAAGCCCACAGCTCGTTCCCTCTCTCGGCATCCAGAGCAATCGCCCGGCCGAAAGGTGTGGTCAGGTAAAGGACCCCGTCGACCACCAGCGGCGTGCATTCAAACGCCGATCGCACGGGATATTGGGATCCATCACTGATGTCGCCCGTGTGGTAGGTCCAGGCTACTTTCAGTTGATGGACGTTGTCTCGATTGATCTGGTCTAAAGTGGAGTACTTCCTGGCTGCCAGATCCCCACCGTAGTGGGGCCACTCCTGAGCAAAGCTTCTCCCCCAGCTACTCAGGAGACCCCACAGCAAAACGGATAGTCGGAGGATTAGCACCGATGGGCGGTGACCAGGGCTCAAGTTCTTACGCATGTCGATCCCAACGTGAATGAGAAGTCCACAATCTACTAAGGTCCGGTTCTGTCTTCCTGAAGGTCAGAGCCACTGCGGTCAAAAGGCATGAAGCCACCGGCATTGGATCAAGTCCTGTTTCTGACGGGCCACTTGACTCGGAAACACCGGCGAATGCGCCCAAAGCGCACGAACCACCGCAGAGTCCTGGGGAGTGTTTCAAACCAGTTGGGGTGAGGATTCCTGAGGAAGTCTCACATCGTCCCCGGAAGGGACTTCAAGCGGCAGGTAGTTCCGTTCGGCCTTACGGACGGCCCGGTAGCATTCAAAGACTCGACGTGTCGTTTCCAAGCCCGGCATTGATTTCCAGCTACTGCCACGGAAGGTGTGGGTCAGCATCTTGTGTCCGTGGCGAAGCACAAACTTTGGGCTATGCCGCAGGGCCGCCGGGAAGTGTTGCATCTTAACCCATCGCTCAGCCTTCCAATGCAGATACTCAATCTCGTCAAGTGAGGCCATTCCCCTGTTCAGAAACGGCAAACTGGATCAGCCCCCGGCACACGACCGCCAGTCGACCAAGGAACTGATTCGCAATCGACCTGGAGAAGGCAAGCGTTGCCGCCGGCCACTGATGACGGCCTCAAACGGATCAGTAAATGAAGTCCGCCTCGTATGCGGGAACCAAACTAGCGCGTCGCAGTTGGCCTGGCGGAGGACCTATAGCCGCTAACTGTTTCTGCCACTTGGCTTTGACTTCTTGAAAGGCGCTCCGATATTCCGGTTTCAGTGGCTTCGATGGCTTCATCTTGAGAGTGAGCGGATTCACAAAGACTCCGTTTCGTCTCACGCGATAGTCCAGGTGAGGACCCGTTGATAAGCCTGTCGACCCCACATAGCCGATGACTTGACCTTGAGCCACTTTTGAACCCCGGCGTAATCCTCTGGCAAAACGGGACAAATGACCATAGCTCGTCATGAACCCATTGTTGTGCTTGATTTGAACGTAATTGCCGAAACCGCCCTTCCAACCTCGGAATCGTATGCGGCCGTTACCTGCAGCAACAACCGGCGTACCCGTGGGCGCGGCATAATCGACACCGAGGTGCGGCCGCCGCCTTTTCAGAATCGGATGAAACCTTCGATAAGAGAATCCCGAGCTGATTCGGGAGAACTTCACCGGAGACTTGAGGAAGTCTCGCTTAAGCGATCGGCCTACACTATCGAAATAGCCAATTTCACCTTCAGGATCTTCAAATCGAAATCCCGCGTAAAGATGTCCCGCGTTATAGAATTCCACCGCCAGGATGTTGCCATACTTGATAAGCCGATCCTCCAGATACAGCTTTTCGACCACTAAGCGAAAGTGATCCCCCCTCTGGATCTCGGTATTAAAGTCGATGTCCCAGGAAAAGATCTCGGCCATATCCAAAGCCAACTGATCGGCTTCCTGCAACTCGGAAATCGTGCGGAAGAGCGACGATTCAATCCTCCCCACGACCGGAAGCACTCGCCTTTCGTATTCGAAGGCGTGAAGTTGAGCTTGGAAACCCTCCGCGGTGCGAACCACCTGCAGATACTTGTCCAGGTCCACGTCGTAACGGAACTTATTCAAGGTCCCGTCCGGCAGCCGTTCCAGTTCAAACCGATTTCCAATCTTCAGTTTTGCCAGGTTGTAAACCGGCCTACATGCGGTCGCCAGCCGGTGGATGGTTTTGTGAGCGAAACCGTTAGAGGTCAGCAAATCGCTGAGGGTCATGTTTTTGGCGATGTGCCCTTCAAGAATCTCCGGCTCAGGAAGTAAGGGGGTTGGGGGAAGGGCCTTCTCACTCTGCTGAGAAGGCGGCTGGGGCGAAGGAGCGCGTCGATTATAGGTTGCAAGCGACGCATAGGCGGCTATGAGTACCAGCAGTCCATTGATCAGGAAAAGAGCCTTGCGCCGGCTCCTGATCTTCGAAGCGGGACGGTAGAAACGCTGCTTCAGCAAGATGTTATCCCCTGCAGAGTACTCAAAGCCACCTCAGCCCTCATGTATCAGCAAGTAAAATCTGTAAGTTAGCAGATCATCCTCCCACTTTCAAGCAAAAGGGCCCGAAGTCGGCCTGTCAGTGGACACCGAAGTAACCCCATGGCTCGCGCTACAAAAGTTGTTTGCAACACCGAGACCCCACCCGGTTGCGGCGACAAACTCCAACCTATGAAACGTTGCAGCACAGCTTCAGTCCGGGGAGGCTAATCGATGTATTTGCTGTGCTCCTTGAGGAGGCATCGATCCATGACTACTGTCAAGCCGGCTCTTGCAGCCCGCCGGGCGGCTTCCCCATGGATCACGCCTTCCTGCATCCAAATAGCCCGAACGCCGATTTGAATGGTCTGTTCAACCACGAGCGGGATGGCATCCGGTCGACGAAAGACGTTGACCAGATCAATCTGGGTGGAGCCGGGAATTTCCAGCAGGCTGGGATAGCAAGATTCGCCCAGGACAGCGTAGTGGTGAGGATTAACCGGAACGATACGGTAGCCTTGAAGTTGCATGTAGTGGGCAACCGCATGACTCGGCCTGCCTGAATCGGCCGAAAGACCAACCACTGCAATGGTCTTGGAACTTTCAAGCAAATGTTTGATCTCAGCGGAATCATTCATGGGACCGCAAGCAGGGACATCGACAAGACCCTATCAGGCGTTCCAAACCACCGATCCTGAGTCGGTGCGCAACATCCTCTTGCAGACGACAATGCAATGAGTTGAGCGGATGCTGCTTTGGACCTCAGATCCACTCCGAGTCGCCGACTGTCACACCATTCTGCTCTGGGCCATCTCCGAATCCAGGAATCGACAGACTTCCTGGCGACTCAAGTGGCGGTACTCCCCCGGTTTGAGTCGGGCATCCCTCAGGAAACTAATTTGAACACGTCGTAACTTGATCACAGAGTACCCGAAGCGGTCAAACATTTTCCTGATCTGATTTTTTCGGCCCTCGACCAAAGTGATTCTCAGCCAACTGTTGTCCGCCTCTCTCACCACCGAGACTTTGCACGGCGCCAACTTCGTTCCTTCCAAGGAACCGCCCCTGGAGATCTTTTCCAAGATTGCCGGACTTGGGGTTCCCCGAACCTTGACAAGATAGGTCTTGGGGCAATGTTGCCCCGCCGAGGCAATGCGGTTGGCAAACTCGCCGTCGTTGGTCAACAAGAGCAGACCTTCTGTGTTGAAATCCAGACGCCCTACCGGAAAAATCCCAGCCGGACGACTCTTGATCAGATCCAGGACTCGAGGTCGCCCCGCCGGGTCTGAGAGTGTGCACAGGTACCCTCGCGGCTTGTTCATGAGAAGATAGGTCCTCCGTCCGTTGGGTCGAATTCGCTTTCCGTCTACCCGAACGTGATCGCGACCGAGATTCACTTTCGTCCCCAACCGCTTGATCGGCGCGCCGTTAACGGTTACCCGGCCCTCCTGAATCAACACCTCGGCTTTTCGACGCGAGCAAATGCCGGCGCTGGCAATGACTTTCTGTAACCGATCCATCACAGAGGCTCCACCTCTCGGCCCGCCTGAGCTTGGTTGGAGCCCTCTGGAAAGCTGAGTAAGTCTTGTTCGGACGCTGAACCGACTTCGTCAGTCCCCGTTTCATCCGAGGTTACCTCAGCCAGACCCTCGAGCGACGCCTGCGCTATTTCCCGATACTCATCGAGACTAGGGAGTTCATTCAGGTTTCTTAATCCAAATTGAAGCAGAAAGTTCCTGGTCGTCTTGTACAGAATAGGCCGGCCCACCACATCTTTTCTTCCGCCTGTCGTCACCAGCTTCTTTTCAACCAAGGTCTTCATCACGGCCGCCGCATTCACCCCGCGAATTTCCTGAATCTCGGGCAAGGTAACCGGCTGTTTGTAGGCAATGACAGCCAGGGTCTCCAAGGCGGCCAACGAGAGCCTGATCGGCGAGGTTTGGTGCTTCAGGTACTTTTGCACCCAATCGTGATGCTCCGGCTTGGTGGCCATCTTGTAGCCGTCGGCGATCTCTTTGATTTCAATCCCGTGCTCAGGGGACGCATAGCGCCGACAGAGTTCCGAGATCGATTTTCGGATCGGAGCCTCATGCTCTTTTCCCAGCAACTCAACCATGGCAGCCACCGTAAGAGGTTCCTCGGCCAAGTAAATGAGAGCCTCGACGATGGATTTCAACTCTTCTTCACGCATCCTGCACTCGTTCCTCCTTAAAGTTGCTCCACTCAGAGGGGCGTTCAAACTGCTTCACCGCCGTCGGGGAGTGACCCAATCGACACCCATGAGCCATGGAAGGAAAGAGGACGATGCCATCAGGGTCTGGCGCCCGCCGCCAGTTCTATCCTGCCGGTCCATTGATCGAGGTCACCCATCACTTCAGCAAACTTCTTCTTGCGTCTTGCCACAATCTCTCCGAAGCGCTGTTCTTGAACCAGGACAATTGCCTGCAGATAGGCCATCTCCAGTATGGCGATAAAAGCCACTACCATGGCGCGTCGACTGCGATAGGCGGCGAACAACTTGTCCAAGGAAACGCCGCCCCGAGAATTCTCAAAGACCTCCTTCACGTCTTGAAGGACTTGGCCCATGGTCACTTCCTCCTGCTTAATATCCATCATTCGGGCTGCTTTACGCCGCTCCTGGATTTTATGGAAGTGAGAGATCAGATCGAATGGACTGGCTGCCACCTCAGGTTCAGGGGACACTTCTTGAAAATCCTTCACTCCCGGCAGGGTCCAAGTGGAACGTTCTACCAGGGCCTTTTGATGCAACATTTGGGCTGCGTTCTTGAACTTCTCGTGCTCCAACAGGCGTTGCACCAGCTCGGACCTGGGATCTTCCGCTTGGGTCTCCGACTGAAGTGGATCAGCCGGCAACAGCATCTTCGACTTGATATGGATGAGCGTGGCGGCCATGAACAAAAACTCTCCCGCCAACTTGATGTCGAGGTCCTTCATGGCCTGAATATAGTCCAGGTACTGCCGCGTAATTTTAGCGATGGGGATAGCATAGATGTTGATCCGCTGCTTGCGAATCAGCTCAAGCAACAAGTCCAAGGGACCCTCATAGGTCGGCAGTTGAATTTTGTAGGGCTCGTCCATCTGGCGGGTTACAATGCTACTTTCATGGCCTGTCGCACGGCCTGCATGGTTTCACTGGCCGCTTCTGCGGCCCGATGATTTCCATCCTCGATGACGTCCTCGATCTCCGCTTCTCGCGCCGCATAGTCCCGGCGCCGATCCAATAGCGGGGACAGGTCTCGAATCAAACCGTCACTCATCCACTTTTTACAATCGACACAACCGATCTTGGCCGTTCGGCAGTCTCTTTGGACGGCCGTTTGAATCTCCTGCGAGGAGTAGATCTGATGATAGGAAAAAACCGGGCAGATATCGGGATTCCCGGGGTCGTGACGACGTTTCCGGGCCGGATCCGTCATCATCACCTTGACCTTCTTGCGGATTGTCTCAGGAGTGTCGGAAAGAGAGATATCGTTGCCGTAGCTCTTGCTCATCTTCCGTCCATCCAATCCGGGCAACCGTGGGACTGGAGTCAACAAAGCTTGAGGCTCGGGGAATACCGGCCCATAGAGAGCGTTGAAGCGCCGGCCGATCTCTCGAGTGAGCTCTACGTGGGGCACCTGATCTTCTCCCACCGGTACGGCGTTAGCCTTGTACATCAAGATATCCGCGGCCTGAAGAACGGGATAACCTAAGAAGCCGTAGTTCCCCAAATCCTTGTCGGAAACGTTTTCTCGCTGTTCCTTATAGGTCGGCACCCTTTCCAGCCACCCCAGGGGAGTAATCATGGAAAAAAGCAGGTGGAGTTCCGCGTGTTGGGGAACCGCTGACTGTACGAAGAGAACTGACTTCTGGGGGTCCAGGCCGGCCGCTAGCCAGTCGATCATCATTTCAACCCGGAATTCTTCAATTCCAGAGGTGTCCGCAAAATCGGAGGTCAACGCATGCCAATCCGCGATGAAATGGAAACTCTGGTACCGGTCCTGGAGCTCGACCCAATTCTTCAGGGCGCCCACCACGTGCCCCAGGTGGAGCCTTCCCGTCGGACGCATCCCGCTGGAGATTCGAGGTCTGGTTGTCGTCGATGGCGCCATGATAGGAAAGTCGCCCTAAAGTGAATCCCCACACTAAACCGAGATAACCAGATGAACGATTTGCTGGAAGGGCCTCAGCACTTCACTGAGGACACCCAAGTAAAGACACAGCAACAGAATGATAAATCCGTAGGGCCGAATCTGATCGTAAGAACGCGCCAGATTCCGAGGCAGGAAGTGAGGCAAAATCCAACTGCCGTCCAAGGGAGGGATGGGAAGCATGTTGAACACGGCCAAGGTGAGGTTGAGGAAAGCACCCAGGACGCACATCTGCCAAAGCGGTTCCAAGGCCATCCCCTCGATAGTGCCGCCACTCATTTCGTAGCCTTGGAACAATTTGATGACCACCAAAAAACCGGCCAGGAGCAGCACATTGCTGATGGGCCCGGCGGCCGATATCCAGATGTCTGCCTTGCGCCGGTCTTTCACATGGAGCGGGTTCCAGGGAACCGGCTTGGCCCAGCCGAATAGTAGCGCCCCGGAGAAAAAAGCGATGGTCGGGAAAATCAGAGTCCCAATGACGTCAATGTGAGGAATCGGATTTAAGGTTACTCTCCCGAGGTAGCGGGCTGTGGGATCTCCGAATCGTTCGGCCGTCCAGGCATGAGCGACCTCGTGAATACTGAGAGAGAAGAGAAAAACGATCATAAAGAACAGATATTTGACGAGCTCGGTACTATCGATCACGGATTCCTCATATCAGATAGTCTCAACGGCGACGGTTCCATCGGTGTTTTCCCGCAGACCAACCCCCATGCCACCCCTTTCAGGAGCACTGAGCGGAGCAGCCTGCGGGAGCTTAGCATAGGTAAACCGCGAAACTCTAGTGAGCGTACTCGTCTCATAACATACCATACACCTTGACTTACCTCTTTTCGTGACAGGGAAGATACAAGATCGTCAAGGGGCCTGGGTCAGCCGTTCACCGATGCAAGTGAAAGGCTGGATTGCATCAGATGATCAGCCCCGGAGGAGAGGGTATGGGAAAGAACTCCAAAGGAAATACCGTTGCCTTAAGGTGAAGAACGACTCGTGTATGCGACATGGCATAGCCCCCCAAAACAGAAAATACACCACGAGACAGAGCAACAATCCTTAAAGCACGGCATTGGGGTCAGGCCATGACTCGTGCGCTGATGGCATTCACCGCCGCATGGGCCGCCAAAACGGCGCCCTCCTGCCAACCGACCAAGGCAGTCGCTTGATCACCGGCGAAATAGATCGCCCCATCGGCGCTTTGGAGTTCCTTGGGCGCAACGCCACCTGCATGTTCAGGCCAGCCGCCCTTCTGAAAGGGCGCTTTGAGCCAGGCTCGACTGACCCCGGCTTCTATCTCTTCCGCATATCCAGGGTGGATTTGCTCACCTTCATCAATGGCGGCCTGCAAACGCTCCGGTGGGGTCATTTGGCTGTAGCGCAAGGCGCCTTCTTCATCTATCCCAGGGAAACCAAAGATATAGGCGCCCAATATGACCCCCTTGTCGCGATGGTAACCGTAGGGCGGATACCAGATTTGGGTAATGTCTTGGTCGGTCCAAGAGATACCGCCATAGATGGCGTGGTCTTCCTCCCAGAAGCGACGACGGGTCTGGAAAGCCAGTTTGACGGCCGGGACGAAATGAGTCGCCTCAATCGCCGCCTGCGTCTCCGCTGAGAAATTGTTGGGAATGTCCACCAAGACGGGAGCGGGTATGGTGCAGATCGCAAAGTCCGCATCGAGAACTCTCATACTGCCGAGGGACCCGCGCCTGAAGGTGATGCGAACGCCTTGAGGTGTCTTCCAGATCCCATCGACGATGCTCCGATATTGGATGAGACGTCCCACGTGCCTTTCGAAGGCCCTCGCAATGGAGTCCATCCCGCCAACGGGTTGAAATAACGTCGGGTTTTGATCGAGAAATTGACTGAAGTGAAGCTTGAATTGCCAAAAGTCCGACTTGAGCAACTCGCTGAAATCCAGGGGATCGTGTACATCCCCGGCTACGAGGCCCGCATTGATTTGCTCGCGATTGTAGCCGCCGCGGTTGGAGCCAATGTAGAGATAATCCGGATTCAGGCCGCCAAATTCGATGAGCATGGCAAGAACGAGTTCCTTATCTTCGGGTGTCAAGGCATCATTCAAGGCATTGGCGTCCACTGCCTTAGCGAGCAACTCGGCAATATACCCACGCATGTCGGTCATGACTCGCCTGGCCACCACGGGGCTGCCATCGAAGCGGTCCCGGTTGTGCAGGAAGGCGCCGCGGTTGTCGTTTGTAAAGACTTCGAGCTCAACGCCGAATTCCTTGCAATAACCGAGGATTGCTCTGTGGTGGTAGGGGATGCGAGCCGGACCGAGATTCGCGTAGAGATGATCCTCGCCGTCAAAATCCACCCATTGCCAACTGTCGACCTCTCGGATTTCATCTCCGCTACGGGCCGTCAGGTTGCGTCCTCCAGCACGGTTGGTGGCCTCCAAAATCGTGCAGTGATAGCCTGCTTTTGACAATTCATAGGCGGCTGCCATGCCGGAGACACCAGCTCCCAGGATAACGACACTCTTTCCGGCTCCCGATCCATAGGGCAAATCGGGTGGGGCCGCATGGACCGTCGTATCAGACCCCAACATGCCCAGCGCACTCATGCTCCGATAGACGGCTGCAACCCCGGCAGTCGCACCCACGGATTGAAGAAATTCCCGTTTCGTCATTCTTTTCGTCATGTTACTCTCTCCTTTGAAATGTCTGATTTGAAATGTCTGATCGCAACCCGACCGGGACAGTGAGCCGTTTGGGCTATAACGTCCGACTACACAACGATTGGCAATAGCACCGCCTCCGCCTGCTCATGGACCTCAAGCCATTGTCAGACATCCTGTCCTGAGCTCTGAAGCTGGTACTCTCGGAATTTAACGCAGGCTTGCACACACCCATCATACTCCGAATACTCCGTATTGAACAGTATTGGACACAAATTTCCTGATAAGATAATGAGAGACCTCTGCATAACCGTCATTCCGGCAAAAGCCGGAATCCAGAAACGGTGAGTTTTCAGTAGGATAGCGATAGCACATTGCCGAATTTTGCCTCACCTGAGGAGTTAGAGGTCTCAATGATTATGTGTCGATAACTGCGAGGGCGGTACCGGGGCTTTCCGTTTCGGCCTTCCTTGTTGGATCGAAATGCCGATAGTATAATTACCGGAGACTCACTGTCGGGATCTGCACCCCCTGCGGAAACCATCTACTTTTTACGCTATGAGCCTGCTGCTGCTTCGACTGACCATAGGATTCTACTCGGTTGGTCTCCTGCATTCCTTCTTGACCATCATCACCCGGAAAAAGACCCTCTTCCGCGTCGCCCTGGGAGGCATCTCGGTCGGATTCTTTTGCCATTTACTCGCCATTTCCATGGCTTGGTCCGAGACCCGACATCCGCCCATTAGCGGACTCCAGGGGGTGCTGTCTTTCTTTGCCCTGGTGATTGTCTTAGCGTTCCTGCTGTCTTACGCGCGCTATCGGCTGGACTCCTTGAGCGTGTTTGTTTTCCCGCTGGCATTCATCCTGATGCTGGCTGCCAACTTGACCTCGGTGTCCAGCCAGCCCTACCCGGAGGTGCTTCGAAGCCTGTGGCTCTACCTTCACGTGCCGGGCATCTTTCTGGGCTACGCGGCTTTCTTCGTGGCCTTTGCTTCCGGAATGATGTACCTCATCCAGGAGAACGAACTGAAGCGCCGAAGACCTCAGGCTTTTTATTATCGGCTTCCCTCCCTTGAAGTCTGCGACGAACTGGGCTATCGAGCACTCAGCATCGGCTTCCCCCTGTTGACCCTGGGAATCGCGGCCGGCATCCTTTGGCAGGCGCCGTGGCAGCTCGATGCCAAGATCATTACGTCATTCATTACCTGGACCGCCTATGCCGTTCTCATCACCTACCGTTTTTCGTCGGGTCTGCGTGGGAGGCGTGCTGCCGTTATGGCTATCGCGGGGTTTGTTTTTATCTTAGCAACCTTTATCGGGACCAGGTCCCAAGGCAGCGCCCATCCCTTCATCCAATGAGTCTGCTACTAGTTGGCCTGAGCCACAAGACGGCCCCTGTCGATGTCCGAGAGAGGCTTCACTTTCCAGATTCGAGGCTGCAGGAGGCTCTTCAGCGCCTGACGGTCCAATCGCCCATTGCCGAGAGCTTGATCTTGTCAACCTGCAACCGGATGGAAGTCCTGGCCCACTCGGCAGACGCCCAACGCGGGGTTGTCCTGGTCAAGCACTTCATTTCCGATTTTCACCGGCAGCCTGAGAAATTGATCCATCCTTACCTCTATGATCTGACTCATTCCGATGTGGTGCGCCACGTTTTCCGGGTGGCCAGCAGCCTGGATTCGATGGTGTTGGGGGAACCTCAGATTCTCGGTCAGTTCAAAACCGCTTTCAGCTTGGCTCGGCGCGTCGGGGCGGTGGGCAACGCTCTGAGTCCTTTGATCCATCGGGCCTTTTACGTGGCTAAACGGGTACGATCGGAAACCGCCATTTCCAGTGCCGCAGTGTCGGTGAGTTATGCGGCCGTCGAATTGGCGAAGAAGATCTTCGACCGTTTGACGGGACGCACAGTGTTGCTCCTGGGGGCCGGTAAGATGAGTGAATTGGCAGCCAAGCACCTTATTTCTCAAGGGGTTACCGAACTGCTGGTCTGGAACCGAACCTATCAGCGGGCAATGAGCATGGCCGCGGTCCTTCAGGGAGAGGCGATCCCCCCGGAAGAGCTTTTTCGCCACATCGAACGGGCAGACATTCTCATTTGCTCCACTGGTTCCCCCGGGGTCATCCTCAAGAAATCCGACGGGCAAAGGCTGATCCAGCTACGAAAGAACAGGCCCGTTTTCATTATTGATATCGCTGTGCCCCGAGACGTGGATCCTGAACTGAACAGACTGGACAATATTTTTCTTTACGACATTGACGACCTGCAACACGTGGTCGATGCCAACCTCAAGCATCGCCAAAAGGAGGCTCAATTCGCGGAGGGCATCATCCACCAAGAGGTTCAGTCGTACATCAAGCAAACTCGGGGACTCGACGTGGCTCCCGCCATCATCTCGCTCCGGCAGCATTGGGATTCGGTGCGGCGAGAGGAACTGGTTAAGAACAGGAAGAAGTTGGGAAGTCTGACTACGGAACAGGAAGCTGCTCTGGACCAACTGACTCAGGGCCTGATGAACAAGATCCTCCATGGCCCCATCTCGGAAATCAAGTCGTTGGGCCAGGATCCTTCCGCAGAGCAAAAAGTCACGGCGATCAAGAGACTGTTGGGACTGAAGGATTAGGTTCTTCGCCGGCCGGATCACGGCGACGTTGCCCCCCGTCTCTTGCTATTCAACCTCAACCTGACAGCTTTTCCCGGAGCGAGTGTCCACCCGACCCTCCGCAAACCAGGCGTTGCCCAGGTCCGGGGAACTGTTTGAAATCAAAAGGCACCATGGCCTCTCGTCCCCTTGTCATCGGCTCGCGAGCCAGCCCGCTCGCCCTTCGGCAAGCCGATAGCATCAAGACTCTGCTCCAGGAGGTCTATCCCCATCGACTCCTGGCCGTTAACACCATCCGCACTTCAGGTGATCGCTTGACCGACGTTCCTTTGCACCAGCTTGGGGGCAAGGGGGCGTTCACCAAGGAAATCGAAGAGGCCCTACTCAGGAAAGAGATCGATGTAGCCGTCCATAGTCTCAAAGACCTTCCCACCATTCTGCCCGATGGTCTCTGCCTCGGCGCCATTACCAAACGCGAAGACCCGCGAGACGCCTTTCTTTCCAATCGGTTTGCGCGGCTGGCAGAACTTCCACCCCAATCCACTGTGGGGACCAGCAGCCTGCGGCGGCAGTCCCAACTATTACACCTTCGGCCCGATCTGAAAGTGAGGAATTTGCGCGGTAACCTGGATACTCGTCTACGAAAACTGGACCAGGGGCAGTACGATGCCATTGTTCTGGCCTGCGCGGGACTGATTCGCCTGGGACTCGACCATCGCATCCGGGAAAGGATCCCCATCGAGCAAATCTGTTCGGCCATTGGCCAAGGAGCGCTGGCTCTCGAGGTGCGCTGCGACGATCGGTCAACCCTCGATCATATCCGCACGCTCGATGATCGGGATTCCAGGAGGGCGGCCGAGGCGGAGCGGGCGCTCCTGAGCCAATTGGGCGGAGGCTGCCAAGTACCTATTGCCGGTTTTGCTGCAGTCAACGGGTCGCGCTTGCAGCTAACCGGACTGGTGAGTACGACGGACGGAAGCCGATTGATCCGAGAATTCGGCCAATCAACCGTCGACGATCCTGCGCAGTTGGGAAGATCCGTTGCCCGTCGGCTCCTCTCTCGGGGCGCCGGCGACATCCTGAAAATGGTGGATTGAGTGGACGCTCATCAGGTCCGCATACCTGAAGGGGTGACCCAACGCCAAGCGGATTCAAATCTTCCGACCAGCCCTGAGGCGCAACTTTGATGAAGACAGTCGTCTATCTGATCGGCGCCGGTCCGGGAGACCCCGATCTCATCACCTTGAAGGGCCGCCGCTGTCTGGAGGTGGCCGATTGCGTGATTTACGACTACCTGGTGAACAGCGAACTGCTGCGTTACGCCCAAGCGCAGGCCGAGAGAATCTACGTCGGCAAGAAAGGAGGCCGTGACCATATTTCTCAAACGGAGATCAATGCCCTGCTTCTCAAGCGAGCCCAGGAGGGAAAAACGGTGGCGCGTCTCAAAGGAGGCGATCCCTTCATCTTCGGTCGTGGGGGGGAGGAGGCGGAAGCTCTGGCTCAGGTGGGTATTCCCTTTGAGATCATCCCTGGAGTCTCCGCAGGCTCGGCGGCGCCTGCCTATGCAGGCATCCCCCTGACTCATCGGGACTATGGTCCCACGGTAGCCTTTATCGCGGCCCAACAAGATCCGACCAGGGACGATCCGCTGATGGACTGGGGCAAAGTTGCAGGCGCCGCCGAAACCTTGGTTTTTTTCATGGGAGCCAGGAGTTTGCAGAACGTGGTGGAACAGCTCACCCACCACGGACGAAGTCCCACCACCCCCATCGCTTTGATCCGGTGGGGGACCTACCCCTCACAAGAGGTCGTCACCGGCACTCTGGAATCCATCGTAGGTCAGGCTCGGCATTTGGCTTCCCCCACGATTATTATTGTCGGCGAGGTCGTCAGGCTAAGGGACCGACTGCGCTGGTTCGATAATCGTCCCCTGTTTGGCAAAAAGGTGATGATTACGCGCCCCCGGGAACAGGCACAGGACTTCAAAGCCAGGCTCGATTTGCTCGGTGCGACTGTCATCTCTTTTCCGACCCTGGAAGTGCAAGAGCCTGCCTCGTGGGTTGCCGTGGATCAAGCCATTGGCCGTATCGATCAATACGACTGGCTCATCTTTACCAGTGTCAATGGCGTCAAGTACTTTTTCCAGAGGTATTTTCGGCGCCATCCGGATATTCGGCAACTGAAGGGTGTCCGGATAGCCGCCATCGGACCGGCCACAAAGCAGGCTGTCCTTGCCTTCAACATCAGCGTAGACGCCCTGCCCAGTGACTATCGGGCCGAGGGGTTGGTCGAAAGCTTGCGCGGGAAGGGCATCAAGGGCATGCGGGTTCTCATCCCCAGAGCCAAGGTCGCCCGTGAGCTGTTGCCTCAGCAACTGCGCCACCAAGGGGCACGAGTCGAGGTCGTTGACGTTTATCAAACCGGCGTTCCAGACAAGGCTCGATCGCGATGGCTGGAAATCCTGGGTGAGGGTCCCCCCCATATGGTCGTGTTCACCAGTTCCTCAACGGTCTCCAATCTCTCCCGGCTCTCCCGGCCCCCAGCCCCTGGCCAAAAGTTTGAAAGGTATCGCCGTCGCCTGCATTGGCCCCATCACCGCCCGGACCGCTCGGGACCTGGGCCTGACCGTTGACGTCGTCCCCCGGAAGTACACCGCCGCTTCCCTGGTTGAGGCCATTGACGCTTATTTTTCGCAGACAGGTTAAGGCAACTCAACCCAGTGACTGCCTAATGAGCCCCGACTTTAACAGTTCCGTGGGTCGACGCCCACGGCTGCATGATGACCCGGCGCTTGCCGCTAACATCGAACTCAATGCCGTGCCGTTAAAATCACCCGGCCGGTTCTCTCTCCATTGGGCTCGCCACCGAAGTCCGATGCCAATGATCTGATAGCAGGAACCGTCCCCTTAATCATGGCCCGTCCGTTTGGTGACGCTAATTCCGCTCAGAGGCCTGAGTTCTTGATGCCCATGAGATGCGGGCTATCGGTGTGTAAAGGGATCCGCTCGGGTGGAGCTCGCTACCCATGACCACAATTTCCCTCAAAGCGAATGACAGAGGTTGCAACCGCTCTGCTGCAATCGCGGCCGCCAGTTTCCTGACGTTCCGGCCAGATCGAACACGTCCCAGGGTGAAATGGGGTGAGAACGGACGGGACTCGGGGGCAAAACCTTTGGCAACCAACTCCTCTTCGACCCGATGGTACAGAATCCCTAGCGCCTCGGGAAGGCGTTTCGGACCCGCCCAAATAATCTTGGGGGCTCGCGTGTTGGGGAAACAGCCCAGTTCAGTCAGCTCTAGCTGAATGGGGCTGCCCCGCCCGGCAGCCCGGCGAACCCCCTGAATAATTTTCTCCAGCCGGTCGGTCTGGACCGACCCGAGAAACTTGATCGTCAGGTGGATGTTGTCCGGCTTCACCCAGCTAACCTGAGCGCCGCTCTGCCTCAGCCGTTGCTGAGTAGCGACCAGTTGATCTCTGGCAGACTCGGGAATCGGGAGGCAGACAAAGGTCCTGATGGTTCCCATTCGAGGGGACATGGCGGCGGCAACTGCTTCAGGAAAGTTTTAGCCCAAAACCACGAAAGGCGACGGGGGTGACGGTTTCTCCCAGGCAGAGTCCAAGACTCTGGACAACCGAATCCGCCAAGAGCTCGACCAGTTGCCCGGTTTGAAAACGCAGGGCATTCCTGATCGCCAGAGCATAGCGACCCGCCTGGTCGGAGCGAATGACTGCGGGTGGGTAACCGGCCTTCAGCAGAAAGAAATTTGAAAAGAGGCGAAGAGTCTTTCCATTGTGGTGATCGAAGGGCTGAATATCGGTCAACTTCAACAACATCAGGGCCGTTTTCTCCACTTCGTGCATCTCGCCAAAACTGCCTGCATAAAACCACTCCAGCGAGTTCTCAACCAAATCCGGTACCCATTCCCACTCGGCGGGGTCGTGATCCTCCACCAGAGGACTGGCCGGGGACTGGCGGTAGTTCGCCACTTGGGGGGTAGCTTGACCCATGATCAAGGAGTGGAGGTGCAGTAAATCAGAGGAAGCCAGGAGGGCTTCCTGCTTGGTCCTCTCCAAGAACCACCGAGACGCCTGCAAATGGAATTCCAGTTGACGCTCTCTTTCGCCCTCCAAAACCTCGAGGCGCCAGCTCGACGCCTGCTCCGGCTCCTCCAGGGCACAGTTATGCCTGGCCCAATAGCTTCCTACCAATTGGTCGTAGGGCAAGGCGTCCCTGGGCGGATCTCGACGCTGGTTCCACGAGTCACGCTTGGCTATGAGATTGGAAAACTGCCGCCGCGTTTTTAGCTCGAACTCTGTCCCCATTGCCCCTGCCCCTCACCTAGCCTCGCTGTTTCATCGCCTGCCGGGTTTCACGTTCCACGGTCTTCCGCCGCTCTTTTTCTCGCTTATCGTAGAGCTTTTTCCCCTTGGCCAAGGCAATCTCGCACTTGGCTCGGCCCTTGCGAAAGTAGATTCTCAGGGGAACCAGCGTCATTCCGCGCTCTCGGGTCTTGCCAATGAGCTTTCGAGTCTCCTGGCGGTGAAGTAACAACTTTCGCGACCGCAAGGGTTCGTGGTTCATCCGATTCCCCTGTTCATAGGGGCTGATATGGCAGTTGAGCAGCCAAACCTCACCGGCCTTCACCATGCCGTAGCCGTCCTTCAAGTTGACGCGGCCCGCCCGAATGGATTTGACTTCGGTCCCCCGCAAGACCATGCCGGCCTCGAAGACCTCAAAAATGTGATATTGGTGAAAGGCTTGCCTGTTCAGGGAGGCCGTTTTTTCGCCGGTTCTGTCCGGGGTTGAGCGCTTCATACGGCCGCCAGTGCTTAATTCCCACCTCTGGAACGACTATCTCCGTTCATACGGGTTGGGATTGTCGATCTGCCCCTTGACATCCCGTGCGGGCTGGATCTGCCCTGGCTGTCCCGGGCGGGGTTGGACGATTTGCTGAGGCGGGGCACTCAGAGGCTGGCCATAGGGCCGGCCGAACGAGCCGGGGACGGCTTGTTGGGGCGTAAGTCGGGACGGCTGTGGGGATGCCGGTCGTGTTTTCGGCTTCTTGGCCGCAACACCAGGGGCCGGAGCCGGCCGCGGGTTAAAGGGTGTCACACGGGGGGCGGGATTTCTTCGACCGAAAGGACTCCGAGTTGACCTGGATGGTGGACTGCTGCGCCCGGTTGGACGCTCGACTTTCATGGACTTTCCCGAAACAATCAGCCTGGACACTGAATCCGGGCGGCCAGCGTGACCTAGCAAAAGGAAGTCAAACTCACTTCCTTCCATTATCTTCAGTAGCGCGGCCTTGACACCCAGTCCCTGAATCTCCAGAAGAGGCACTCGCTTGTTCTTCAGCTCCGTCGGAATCTCGAACTCCAATCCCGTATGCCGGCCCAGGAGATTAAGGATGTTCCCGTAACTTTCATTCTCCGCAGCCAAGTTCACCCTTGTGCCGTCAAACGACAACTTGACCTGGGCTTCTCCCGGCTGCAAAACCAACGAGCAAGCCAGCCCCATCGAGCTGACCCACAGACGAATATCCATCAATCTCACTCTATTCTCTTTACCGCTATTCTACTCATCCTAGCATCCTTGTCCGTCCAAGACAACCGTCGATTCAGGAGAGATTCGCGTTCTGTCGGTTCGAAGAGTCCCATCGGGTTCAGGAGATCACCGGATTCCAGACCGTCCATCGATCCGGTATCCTGGACTCCGGCAGTAACCTGACAGACTCCAACGATCCAGCGGCAAACTCACCCGGCGATTTCACTTCTTCGTGTAAGAGATCCCAACTTCTGTTGTCGAGTCTCGTCTGATAAACTAAGGTTTTAGGAGATTTCAAGAATGTCCTCATCTACTTCGGATTTCGTCGTTGAGGTTAACGAGAAGCGCTTTCAAACCCAGGTGATTGAAAAATCGCGGACCACTCCGATTTTGGTCGATTTCTGGGCCCCCTGGTGCGCTCCCTGCCGCAGTTTGAGTCCTGTCCTGGAGAAATTGGCTGCCGAGTATGGGGGAGCCTTCATTCTGGCCAAGATCAACACCGACGAGAATCCGGGCCTCGCCACCACCTTTCAGATCCGTAGTATCCCTCAAGTCTTCCTTTTTCGAGATGGACAAGCCGTCGATCAATTCGCGGGCGCTTACCCGGAAGCGAGCATTCGCCAGTTTCTGAAGCCACACTGTCCCAGTGAGGTTGACAAACTGTTTGCCCTGGCCCAGGACAAACTGAATGCCGGTCAAATGCAAGAAGCCCAGGGAATACTTCAGGAAGTGGTAAGACTGGAACCCCGGCACCCGGGATCCCATTTAGCTCTGGCCAAACTGCTCATTGACAAGCAACAAGCTGAGCAGGCGCGTTCTCACCTCCAAGCTATTCCGGTCATGGCCGACGAACACGAAGCCGCCGATCGGCTCGAGCGGGTCATTGGATTTCAGTCCGACTGCGGGGAGGCTGGCGGTGAAAGCCACCTGAGGAAGGTTACAGCCAAAGATCCCAAGGACCTGGATTCCCGCATGGCCTTGGCCTCCTGCCTGGCTGCGGCCGGCCAATATCGGGAAGCGCTGGAGGAATTTCTGGCGGTCGTCGCCCAAGACAAGCACTACCATGACGAGGGAGCCCGCAAAGCCATGCTGGCTGTCTTCAGCCTCATTGGGGAAAGAAGCGATTTGGTGGAGGAATTCAGGGGGCGCTTGGCCCGAACCCTCTATTAGATCTCAGCCGAAAGTCAGTGCCCAGCTAAAAGGTGCTTCCAGACTGCCTCGGCCACCGGCATGACGGAGAGCCGAGGTAAACGCACCAGATCGAAATGCTTGAGCTTTGGGTCCGACTTGATCTCGGCCAGCGGAATTGCCCGAGCGAGCTTGCGCTTGGGCTTCACATCCACCACAACCCATCGAGGATTGTCCTGCTCGGGATCGGGATAGGGGTCGCTGACCACTTCCGCAACCCCGACGATCGCTTTCTCGCCACCGGTGTGGTAGATCAGAGCTTGATCGCCTTGGCGCATTTGCCGAAGGTGCTTCAGCGCCAGATTGTTGGTCACCCCATCCCATGGGGTCTCCTGATCCCTCTCCAAGTCCGCATAGGCATAGTTTGAAGGTTCTGTCTTTAGCAGCCAAAAGGCCATGGCAATCGACTCCTCTTCAGTGGTTAGTGGTCATCAAAACAAGCAACTTGATTGTCTTCAGGCGGATTGAGGGGAGGCTGATCACTGACCACTGCTTTTTGCGTCAAACCGCTTCCGCCAGCACACCGGCGAAGAAGTCCCTCTGTCAGTAAACCAGCACCTCCACGTCGTAGCCTCGGCCTTTGAGGCCGATGGCCGGCAGGACGAGCGACCGCCGTGCTCCCCCGGATCCCAGAGGGTCGATGACCCGTACCACACGAGTGCCGTGCGCTGGCCGCAGGGAATCTCCGGATGACGGGTCCATCAAACTCTGGTCCGGCGGTTTTTGAGGCGTACGGCGGGCAGTCTTTTCAGTCGCTGGTTACTCGGATCGACTTCGATACCGACCGACTCCAAGGCGGTGACGCCAAGCAGCGGTTCGGAGTTCGCTTCCCCGAATAGGATCGTTCCGCCGACGATCTCCCCCATGAATTCGATGTCCGCAGTCGTTATATCCATTCTGATCTCACGGCCATCGGCCGGTTCGTATACCCGCTGACCCTTGGGTCTGAGGCCGATCGCCTCCAAACAGGGCCTGGGCACCAGACAGTCAGTCGATCCCGTATCAACCAGAAACAGCTCTTCCCAGGTTCTGTCCGGCTCGGCGGGGTTCCGAATGGTAACAGTGACGTGTGTTGCTCCCATGTACCTCCTCCTCGTGATGGCTCGGCCACCTCCATGACAGCCCGGACTTGCGAGCCGCTTGAAGCCAGGGTCAGGTGGCGGGATGGTAGTGTTGATGATGGTCTACCGCAACGCCGAGTGGTCACGATGTTGCGTCCGGGAACATTGCACCGGGCTTGAAATCGCATTCGCGAAAGAGGGGCGCGACGCTCATCATCCGCGGAACACCTGCCAATGGTGTGCAGGATTGCCGAGCGCCCCCCAGTTCACCAATAAGCAAAGTCACTGCACCGCGGCAGATAGGTCGAAGCCAGCGTCATAATACCACCGACAACACCAAGGTCCACCCGCCAGACGAGAGCATCCTATACTGTCAACTCGATTTCTCCTACCTCTGTGTTATCCAACAGATGGTCAACGACCTCGAGATATTCACGGATTGCCGTCTCAGCGTTTGCAATCACCTCATCTTCCGTATTCCCCTGAGACCAACAACTTGGCAAGCTACGCACCGAAACGCTGTAACCTTTGGTGGATTTGTGAAGGGCAGTTTTGGACTTCATTGGAACCTTCTTGCGGTTGCTGGTTCGGGTGCTTGATGACAAATCTCTGTTGAATTGATTCTCAGGGTACCGGATCCCGCCGCTACTTTTGCAAACAACTCCTCCTATGCCACAGCCGCACGACAATGGCGGCAAATTCATCAGCTCTGGAGCCCTCAAAGCCATGCGGACCGTCTTCAACCGCATTCTCACCCTGCGCTATTTCCTGGGTGGCTGAGAGGGACGAATTTCCACCCGACTGGGGAGAGATCGCGGATCGTGACGAAGCAGGTCCACCACAACCCGGGCCACATCTTCGGGCGCCAGTTTCCAGCGGGCAAGCTCGCCTGCCCGATGTCCACGAAATTCGGTACGGACACTTCCGGGAAGGATGGTGCTGACACGAATGTTGTCATAGCGCAGATCCTGCATGATCGCCTCGCTGAAGCCGTTGAGACCAAACTTGGAGGCATTGTAGGCCGAGCCACCCGCAAAAGGATGCTTTCCTGCCAAGCTACTGATGTTGAGGATGTAGCCACCTCCCCGGCGCCTGAGGATGGGAATGGCTGCATGGCAACAGTGATAGACTCCGGTCAAATTGGTCCCGATGACCTCCTGCCATTGTTTCGGAGAAATTTCGACAATATCGGCTACCACCCCTACGCCTGCGTTGTTCACCAAAACGTCCAGTCCTCCGAATTCCCTGACCGTGAACTCCATAAGAGACTGGACTTGGGCATACTGTCTGACATCACAAACCAATCCTTTGACGTTCCTCCCCCACTCTTTTCCCAGTTCCTCGACGCAGCCGGCTAGCTGACCCTCCCGTCTGGAGCAAACCACCACCCGAGCGCCCGCCTCCAGCAGTGACCGGGCAGTGGCGCGGCCAATCCCCCGAGTTCCACCGGTAACGACAGTAATCTGGTTTCGGATCGATTCCACGGTACGTCCTTTCTCCTGGATCTAAGGGTGCGGATCGGAAGACTTCAACAAGATTCCGTCTCCTGATTGACAAGGGTTAACCAACGATGGACACCGGTTGCGACGGCATCGGACCAACCCCCAGCCATGCGACTAAAAGCCTCTATAGGATTCATCCCATTTGAGCTATGATGACTCCCGGCGTCGTTCACAAGCCCCGCAAAATACTATGAGAGTTTCACTGTTCATCCCCTGCCTGGTCGACCAGTTCTTTCCGGGTGTCGGTATCAACCTCTTCAAAATTCTCAAGAAAGTGGGCCTCTCGGTCGATTATCCCAAGGAACAAACCTGCTGCGGCCAGCCTGCCTTTAACTCAGGATATCATGACGAGGCCACCCAACTGGGCCGGCGTTTCCTGGAGGTCTTTCGAGAAGCCGAATACATCATATCCCCTTCCGGATCCTGCACCAGCATGGTGAAAGTATTCTATCCGGAAATCCTCGAAGATCCCGGCTTGCACCAGGCAGTGAACGACGTCACCTCGAGAACCTACGAGTTTTCTGATTTCCTGGTCAACGTGATGGGAATCAAGGACCTGGGGGTGCGCTTTCCCCATCGGGTCACCTACCACGATGCCTGTCACTTACTCCGCGAGCTCCGAGTCCATCAGGCGCCCCGCGAACTGATCCGGCACGTTCGAGGAATCGAGTTGGTGGAAATGGACCAAGCCGACGTCTGCTGTGGCTTCGGGGGAACCTTTTCCGTCAAATTCCCCGAAATTTCAACGGCCATGGCCCAAGACAAAGGCACGGCGATCGCAAAGACGACGGCAGAGTACGTGGTCGCCAACGACTCCAGTTGCTTAATGCAAATCGGAGGTTATCTGAGTCGGGAGGGTATCCCGGTCAAACCTCTTCATTTGGCGGATCTACTGGGAGAAAACCTTTGAGCGTCAATCGCTCGGTTCAATTCCCCTGAGCCTCGGAAAACAGGGTTCCAACAAACTTAAACGGATGAATCGGACGCCCCAGCAGTTCAAAATCTATGCTTCGGAGAACCTGGCCGACCGGCGCCTTCGGCAGACCTATCAGTCTGCCACCCATCACGCCCTGGGACAGCGCCTCAAGGCCACTCAACAGGTTCCGGAGTGGGAAGCCCTCCGCGAGCGGGCCCACCGTGTCAAGGAGGAGGTGGTCAACCATCTTGACGTTTATCTGGAACAGCTCGAGGCCAATGTGACCCAACTGGGGGGTAAAGTTTTTTGGGCTCAAGATGCTCGTGAAGCCTCGAACTACGCGGTTGAACTCTGCCGGCGCCTTCAGGCAACCACTGTCGTCAAATCCAAGTCGATGGCCGCGGAAGAGATCGGGCTGTCCCAGGCCCTGGAAGCCGCTGGAGTTGAGTCCGTAGAAACGGACCTCGGGGAATTTATCATTCAGGTCGCCCACGAGACCCCTTCCCACATCATCGCACCGGCCTTGCACATGACCCGCCAGCAAATCGGCCACCTCTTTCATAGAAGATTTGGAATGCCCTACACCGAAATCCCGGCTGAATTGTGCGCCTTTGCCAGGGAAAGGTTGCGCCAGAAATTTCTCTCCGCCCAACTGGGAATTTCCGGTGTCAACTTTGCTTCGGCCGATACGGGGACGATCGTCGTCGTCGAGAATGAGGGAAACGCCCGTTTCTGCACCAGCTTACCCCGGGTCCACCTGGCCATCATGGGTCTGGAAAAAGTGATTCCACGCTTTTCGGATCTGCCTGTGTTTCTGAAGCTCCTGGCCCGTAGTTCGACCGGACAAAAACAGACCAGCTACGTGTCGATGATCAGCGGTCCACGCCGGGCGGGAGATCTGGATGGCCCCGAAGAGTTTCATCTAATCATCCTGGATAACGGGCGCAGCCAGATTCTGGCTGATCCCAGGGTCCGTGAGTCGCTCTTCTGCATCCGTTGTGGAGCCTGCTTGAATACCTGCCCGATTTACCAGAGAGTCGGCGGGCATTCCTACGGGTCCGTCTATTCCGGACCGATTGGTTCCGTCTTGACACCTCTGTTCCGGGGTTTGGAGGTGGCCAAAGATCTTCCTTTTGCCTCGTCCCTGTGCGGTTCCTGTTCGAATATCTGCCCGGTAAAAATCGACCTTCATCATCAACTGCTCTGGCTGCGAGAACGGCTCGTCGCCAACCAGGCCACTCCGTGGCAGGAACGACTGGTCATGACTCTCTACTCGGCTGCGATGAAGGATGTGGGGCTCTACCGCATGGGTTCTGCACTGTTGAGACTCTTGCTGAAAGTGGTGGGCAGGAAGGGTCGCCGCCTCACTGTTCCCGGCTGGAGCAAGACCCGGGATTTCCCGGCCCTTGCCGAGAAGTCCTTCAAGCAGTTGTGGGAAGAGGGTCAACAGCGAGGAGAGCTGCCATGAACGCCTCACGAGCGACGGTCCTGAGCCGCATTCGCCGAGCCTTGGTTCGTCCCGGCAGAAAACAACGGCACGGACATCACACTCCGATCAGCGACCTGCAAGATCTCTTTGCGTCCGACGCCCTCGATCCTTCCTTGCTGGTCGAACGGTTTCAGCAGGAATCGGAACGAGTGGGCGGCGAGACCCGGCTTTGTGAGGATATCCAGGAGGTATTGCGAAGCGTACAGGACCTCATTGCCACCAGTGGTTACCAGAAGGTAGCCATCTCGAATCATGAGATCTGCCGCCGTCACCGGCTGCTCCAAGAGCTGTCGGCAGCCATGCCGGAAGTGAGCTTCTGGAGCGAGAGCCTGGACCCGAAGAGTGGCTTGTCCCGCCGGCGAAATTCCAGAAGCCTGGCTCGAGCGGACTTGTCCATTACCGGGGCTGAATACCTGATCGCCGAAAGCGGTACGGTTGTTCTCACCAGTAGCACCGGGTCCAGTCGCCAGATCAGCCTGCTCCCCACCGCCCATTTAGTGTTGGCCACCAGCGACCAAATCCACCCCAATCTGGCAGCAGTCTTTCAACATCTGGAAACCGCATCGGAAGGACGTCTTCTGCCGACGGCACTCACCCTGGTCACCGGCCCCAGCCGCACCGCCGACATCGAGAAAGTGTTGATCAAGGGCGCCCACGGTCCCGTGAAACAACTCACCTGGGTGATCGGCGCGGGCGGTCAAGCCCGACAAGGGTCCCCATAAACCCCTGAGTGGAGGGGATCCTCTCCGGATCAAGACTTTCCCTGACGGTCACGTGGCAAGAAGGCCTGGGAGGAGCGCTGCGCCAGGGCAGTCCTCACATCCCGCTAAACAGGCTGATCGAGTCGGCTGTCCATCGATCGATGGGCGTCCAAAAGACAATCAGAAGGATGTTGGGAACCAGGAGCAGGACAAGCAAGGCCCGGTTCAAATAGGAAATGTGTAACGGAGTGGGAGGACGATCGTCGTTCTCCAGGATCATGTGCTTCATGACTCTCATGTAATAGAAAGCGGCAATGGCAGCATTGAGCGCGCCGACGACTGCAAACCAGAAGAGACCTTGATCGATGACGGCCGCGAAGATGTAGAGCTTGCCCAGAAAACCGGCAAAGGGAGGAATGCCGATGAGGGACAATAGAAAGATGCTCATGGAAATGGCCAGAAACGGCGAGCGGCGAAACATTCCGTTGTAGTCTTGCAGCTCGAAGGTTTTCTCGCTGTTGAAGATAACCGTCACCACAAAAAAAGCACCCAGATTCATGAAGAGATAGACAAAAAGATAGACCAGCATGGCCTTGAGCCCGGCTCCGGTGAGGACGACGGAACCCATCAAGATGTAACCGGCATGGGCAATGCTGGAATAGGCCAGCATTCGCTTCAGGTTGTTCTGGCTGAGGGCAGCGATATTTCCCAAGGTCATGGTGAGCACGGATACGACAATGAGCACCAAAGGCCAGTTGATGCCACTAATAAATCCCCACTGCTCTCCGGCAGTTTCACTCAGGCCGCCCAGGAAAAAGCGCACCAGAATGGCAAAGCCGGCAGCTTTCGGGGCAACGGAGAGAAAGGCAGTCACCGGTGTCGGGGCTCCGGTATAGACGTCCGGACACCAGAAGTGAAAGGGCACGGCAGCCGTCTTGAATCCGAACCCGGCAGTCGTCAGGACCACCACCAGCAACAGGGTGAACTGATCGAAGCCAACCAGCTCCCGGGCCAACAAGGCATCACGAATCTCAAAAAGGCTGAGACTGCCCGTCATTCCATAGAGCAGGGAAAATCCGTACAGCATGGAGCCCGTAGACACCGCGCCGAACAAGATGTACTTCATGGAGGCTTCGTTGGAAAGTCGATCACTGCGCAAGTAGCCGACCATGATGTAGGAGGTCAGTGACACGAGCTCCAGCGACAGATAGAGCATGGTCAAGTGTGCCGAATTGGCCATCAGAAGCATCCCGAGGGTGACAGCCAGCAGCAGTGCGAAAAACTCCCCTTGATGAATCGCGGACAGTTCTGCTGAATGAAGTGACCCCAGCAGTACCAGGATCCCCGCCACCAACAGGAAGATTTTGAAGTACAGGGCAAAACTATCCAGCGCCAGCATCCCCTCGAAGAGGTTCATCGCCGAGCCGTGCTCCGTCTGGAGCGTGTAATAGAGGGCCAACAAGAGGGCGCCTGCCGCCAGTAAGGGGTTGATCCAGTTCCTCAGTCGTTTGAGGCTGATGTCCGAAAGCACCACCAATAGGATGGCGCCCAGGAGAATGAGTTCGGGATAGAAAAAGCGCAGACTTTCAAGGTTGCCGAGATTCATGAACGATCAGCCTCTCTGAAAACTCCCGTCCAGGAACTTTACTGTCACGCGAAACCCGATGGCCACCGACCGGACAGGCCGGGGTGGCCCGGCCCGCCTATCTCTTGAGCGTGTCCGCCTGGTCCAGATTCACCGTGTTCAGGAGCCGGTACAGGGTCAAAACGATCGCTAAGGCCACCGCGACCTCCGCCGCTGCGACCACAATGACAAAGACGGCAAACATCTGCCCATCAATACCCGTGGAGCTGTAGCGGGAAAAAGCCACCAAATTCAGGTTGGCCGAGTTCAGGATCAGTTCGACGCCCATGAGTACGTTGACGGCGTTGCGGCGAGTCAACACCCCGAACACGCCCAAGGAAAACAAGGCGGCGCTAATCAGCAGGTAATGATGCAGTTCGATCAAACGTCGGTCCTCCTTCTGACCAGCATGGCAGCTCCGATCAACGCAACCAACAAGAGCACGGAAGCGATTTCAAACGGGAGGAGGTAACTGCTCAAGAACGCCCGGCCAATCTGCTCGGTGGTGGGCTCCAATTCCTTCTCACCCACGAGCTTCCAACGCGTTCCCCAAGCGGCCAAGCTGAGCGAAGCGAACACGGCGAGGGCAATGATGGTGCCCACGATCGGTTGAAATCTTTCGGTGGTCAGATTGAGATTGTAGAGGCGATGGGTCAACATGACTCCAAACAACAACAGGACCAAAATGCCCCCCACATAGATGAGCACCTGAGTTCCGGCCAGGAAATCCGCACCCAGAAAGACATAGAGAACGGCGACTCCGAAAAAGGTAAAGAGCAAGGAAAACACGGAGTAGATCAAACTCCGTGACAGCACCACCACGGCGGCTGATCCCACCGTGACGATGGCGGTGAAGATGAAGACAATATCGGAAATGCTCATGACGACCTACCTCACTTGGCTCTCGCCGGTTGGGGCTTTGGAGATGGCTTGGGGGGCGCAAGCGGTTCGTCCTTGGCGAAGCGATAGAGGAAGTCCTGCTTGGTATGAACGGCAAACTCGTATTCGGGAGTCATGACCAAACAATGGGTCGGACAAGGGTAGGTGCAGAGGTTGCAGTAGCAGCAAAGGGACATGTCGATGTCGAACTGAGTGACGCGCAGCTTGATGGGAGTTCCATCGGCAGCAAAGATGGGAGGTTCCTGTTTGCCGCGTCGCTCCGTGGTCATGTAGATGCAGTCCACCGGACAGGCCCCGAACACACTGACCACAACCAATGCAGTCCTCGATCTTGTTGAACAGTCTCATTCGGGAGCGTTCCGGGAGATCCCATTTGACGCTGGGATACTGCAGCGTGCAGGAGCGGGTGAAGAGATGAAACCCCGTAATTTTCATTCCCAGCAGCACTGTCCAGATCGATTGAAAGATGTCCCATAAATAACGTTTCATGGCAATCCCTTCTAAAGCACTAAGGCGCGCCCTCCCCGATCAGGGCCAGAGTCCCGGCCACCAGCACCAGAACAAAAGAGATGGGTAAGAGAACCTTCCAGCTCACATGCATGAGCTGATCGACCCTCAGGCGGGGCAGCGTCCAGCGCAACCACATTTGAATAAAGACCAAAGCCATCGCCTTGAGGATGAACCAAGCCGGCCCCGGAAGCCAAGCCGGCCCGTGCCATCCACCCAAAAACAGTGTCGCGGCAACCGCGCTCACCAGGAACATGTTGGCATATTCCGCCAGGAAGAAGAACGCAAAGCGCATGCCGCTGTATTCGGTGTGGTAACCGGCGACCAACTCGGATTCAGCCTCTGGAATATCAAAGGGGGTCCGATTCACTTCAGCTAAGGTGCCCAGGTAAAAGACCCAAAAGGCCAGGAAGGTAACGGGTTGAAAAATAAACCAGTTGAAGACTCCCCCCGACTGGGCCCTCACGATCTCCTGCATGCTGAGGCTACCCACCGGGATGACCACCGTCAGAATGGCCATGACCGTTGGTATCTCATAACTGACGATTTGGGCAGCCGCCCGCATTCCCCCGAACAAGGCATATTTGTTGTTCGAGGCCCAGCCTGCCATGATGATCCCGACCACCCCCAAGGAGGAAATGGCCACCACGTACAGGACGCCGATATTGAGATCACTGACGATGAACTGGTCGCTGAAGGGCAACACGGCAAAAGCGGCAAAGCCCCCCGCGAAGACCACAACGGGGGCAAGCTTGAAGAGCAACCTGTCGGCTTCAGCGGGGATGATGTCCTCTTTCAGCAGCAACTTGACCCCATCGGCGATGGTCTGAGCCCACCCATGCCAGCCTCCCACCCTCATCGGCCCCCAAACGGTCTTGCATGTGGGCCGAAACCTTGCGCTCCAACCAGACGGCTACCAGCGGCAAGAGGGCTACCAATCCCAAACAAAGGAGGCAGCCCAAGAGCATGGGAATAAAGACCTGCAGCGCATCGGGCAGTTGGTCATACCCGGCGACCTGCTGAGACAGGACCTCTCTGAGGAACTCCATCGGTTCGCCTCAGAACTCCTTCCCTGTGAAATCCTCGGTGCGTCCGATGACAACGGGCAAGGACTACCGGTCGATTTCACCCATCACGATATCAATACTGCCGATGATGGCGATAATATCCGCCACCATTCCTCCCTTGGCGATGGCCGGCAGCAGACTCAACACCGTAAAGCACGGGGACTTGACCTTGATTCGAAACGGAATGAGTCCACCGTCGCTGATCACGTAGTAACCCAACTCACCTCGCGGCGTTTCCGTGCGGTCGTAGACTTCACCTTTAGCGGGCTTAACACGCCTGGGGACCTTCTCATGCACATCCCCTTCCGGAAGCCGGTCCAGGGACTGTCGGATGAGCTTGATGCTCTGCTCCATTTCCCGAACCCGCACGTAATAACGATCCCAGCAGGAACCGAGGGAACCGAATTTACCCAAGCCTATCGGGACTTCGAAGTCATAGGTTTCATAGCCGCAGTAGGGCTCCTCCTTGCGCAAGTCCCATCGAATGCCGGATCCTCGCAAGTTTGGTCCGGTTACGTTATGCGACAACGCCTGCTCCTCGGTGATAATTCCCACATTGGCCGTCCGCTCCAAAAAAATCTTGTTGTAGCTGAGCAAATCGTCCAGTTCAGCGATGACCGGCTCGAACCGGCCCAGAAACTCACGAGTCTTTTCGACGAAGCCGTTGGGAAGGTCGTGGGAAACCCCACCGACCCAATTGTAGTTGTACAGGAGACGGGCGCCGCAAACCCATTCGAACAAGTCCAGGACTTTCTCTCTCTCCCGAAAGCAATGGAGAAAGGGGGTAAAGGACCCAATGTCCATGGCGTAAGTGCCTACCGAAAGCAAATGACTGGCGATGCGATTCAGCTCAGCCATGAGAACCCGCAGCGTCTGTACGCGCTCATTGACTTCCAACTGCATCAGTTTTTCAACGGCCAGCGCATAACCCAGGCTGTTGTTCATGGAGGCAATGTAGTCCATGCGGTCGCAAAAGGGGATCACCCCCGGGTAATCCACCTTCTCAGCGTGCTTCTCGAAACAGCGGTGCAGATAGCCGATGTGAGGGATGACGTTCTTGACGATTTCGCCATCGGTTTCCAGCTCCAAGCGCAAAACCCCGTGGGTGCTGGGGTGCTGGGGTCCCATGTTCAGGACCATTTCCTCACCGGCGTAGGCTTCAACTTGCATAGTTAGTTCAGCTTGGGACGACGGCCGTAGCGGCTTGCGGATTCAGGGTTAACCGGCTCGGTAGGGATCGGTTCCAAGATCCTCCCCTTCCTGAGCCAGTTCAGCAAACTGTTTGGTGGCCGCGGCCGGCATGCCGCGGTAGGTCTCCGGTTGGATGTAGTCTTTTCTCAAAGGATAGTCCACCCAATCATCGGGACAAAGGATACGGCGCAGGTCGCTGTGGCCTTCGAAGTGAATGCCGTACATATCGTAGGCCTCTCTTTCGTGCCAGTTGGCGATAGCCCAGACCTCTTCAACCGTGGGCAAGGCCGGTTTCTCCCGGGGTAACTCCACTTTGAGCACCACCTTGTGACGATGTTGGATGGAAAAGAGATGGTAAACCACCTCCAGTCGCTCCGGCTCGGTCTTGGAGCTCTTGAAATCAACACCGCTCAAGCACATGAGGGAGTCGAAGGCCAAGCTGGGATCGCTCTTCAAGAAGGCGCAAACCTCGGCCACAGCCTCCGCTGCAACCACAACAAAAGGCTGTAAGCCTTCCGCGCTCGACCTAACAATTTTGTCTGGAAATTGTTCTTGGAGGGTCTGCAGGATCTCCGAGGCCTGTTTCATCCGCTTAGGCGGCCCCTTTCTTACGCAGCACACGTTGTCGCATGATTTTTTCCTGAAGCTTCATAACGCCGAACAGCAAGGCCTCCGGGCGAGGTGGACAGCCGGGAACGTATACATCCACTGGAATCACGTGGTCAACCCCATTGAGAACGTGGTAGCCATGCTGCCAATAGGGCCCTCCGTTGTTGGCGCAACTACCCATGGAAATCACATACTTGGGTTCTGGCATCTGCTCATAAAGTCGCTTCACACGTGTCGCCATTTTCAAGGTTACCGTGCCTGCCACGATCATCAGATCCGACTGGCGAGGTGTGGCCCTGGGAATGAGTCCGAAGCGATCCCAATCGTAACGAGAGGCGCCTGTCGCCATCATCTCAATGGCGCAGCAAGCCAAGCCAAAGGTCATGGGCCAGAGCGATGACGCCCGCCCCCAGTTCAAGAGATTATCCACCGTTGTAAAAACAACGTTGTCGCCGAACTTATGCTCCAGGAATCCCATCACTCCATCCCATCACTCGTATCGCTCTTCGGGCCGAACCCATTGCAGATCCCCTTTCGCCCAGACGTAAGCCAAACCAACGACGAGAATGGCAATAAATATGAGGCCTTCAATGAAAGCAATCCAGCCCAGTTCCTTGAAAACCACAGCCCAAGGCAAAAGGAAAGCAACCTCCACGTCGAAGATAATGAAAATCAAGGCGAAGACGTAAAAACGAATGTTGAATTTGATCCAGGGGCTGCCGACCGGGTTCTCCCCGCACTCGTAAGGAATCAGCTTTTCCTCGCTGTACTTGGACGGGCGAATCAGGCTCGATAGGAGCAGATTGACGGCGAGAAACAACGCGCCAACCCCTAGAAAAACCAGCACATTGGCAAATTGAAGCGTCATCGGCAACGGTAGCCAACCCTGAACCGAAGGTCCTCTTGCGAGGAAATTGGAAGGGATAGGGATTCTTAAGTGGCCCCGGCTTGAGGTTGGAGGGCAATGGACCCGAGGACAACCAAGGCCCCAACTAAACCCACCCGCGACCTGGAACTTCCCCCGGCCCTAACCTCGCCTAAAATACAGCGGGATCTTAGCATAACCCCCGTCGATCACCAAACAGTTATTGGTCTTTATCGCCTTGCCGTGCGGGAATGAGTTTCAGACTCCGTCAAGCTGCTTAAATTCCGCCCCTGAACTGCCTGACAGGGTTTTAAGTCTGCGGTACAAAGGTAAACTGATGAACAACATGGACATCCCTTGAACCGGTGTCGGGAACACCGACGGACCCCAAGTCGAAGTTACGTAGGTTGCCGGTTCAAGAGCAGGTGCAACGTCAAGCTGCCGCCTGGAACATTGATTCCTGGTTGCTCTCCGGGAGGTGATCTATTAAACTGGAAAAGATAAAGAACAAGGTAATGTCATGATTGTTTCCGCAGAAAGGATAGTGCAAGCCATGAGGAGACGGAAACTCCTATTCTTCTCAATGATTCTGGGAACCCTGGTTGTTGGAGTGGCTATCGGCACCATGATCGATCACTCGGTCAGTGCCGCCAAATCCAGTCAGCCCGCCGTGGCTCCAATCAGCGTGCCCTCTCCTACCAAGCTGTCGTCGCACTTTTCAACCATTGCTCAGCGTGTCGAGAAAGCGGTCGTCAACATCAGCACTGAAACGGTGATCCGGTCACAGAGGCCCTCCCGTCGTCGATTCCGCGGGGACCCCTTCGAGGATTTCCTGGAACGGTTCTTCGGTCCCGACATGCGGCGGGATCACAAGACCCGGTCTCTAGGGTCCGGCTTCGTGGTGGACGAGAAGGGTTACATTCTCACCAACGCTCACGTCGTCGACAAAGCAGACAAGATTCAGGTCAAGCTGTCCTCCGGAGAAGAGTACGACGCTAAAGTGGTGGGCGAGGACCAAAAGACCGACCTAGCCGTGATCAGAGTGGAAGCCAGTGGGCAACTCACCGCAGCAAAAATAGGGGATTCGGACAGTATGCGGCAAGGAGACTGGGTTCTGGCCGTCGGCAGTCCGTTTGGTCTGGAGCAGACGGTGACGGCCGGCATCATTAGCGCCACAGGCCGAAAAAACATGACCCAATCTCCCTGGCAACGATTCCTGCAGACCGATGCCGCAATCAATCAAGGGAACAGCGGGGGCCCCTTAGTCAACATGGCGGGCGAAGTGATCGGAGTCAATACCGCCATCTGGACTCAAACCTCCATCGGAGGAAATCTGGGAATCGGATTCGCTCTACCGTCCAATCTGGCAACCAATGTCTATAACCAACTCGTGCAACATGGGAAGGTGCGGCGTGGGGCCATCGGAATCATGATGCAGGAGCAGCGTGATGTCAAACCCCAGATACTCAAGGCGTTGGGTGCGGCCGATGGCAAGGGTGTGATTGTCGAACGGCCGCATCCGGTGGACGGACCCGCCGCCAAAGCCGGCCTCAAGCAGGGAGATGTGATCATCGAGGTCAATGGGACGAAGATCAATGAAAATTCGGACATGCATAGAGTTCTCTCCGGTGTCTTGCCCGGGACCACTATCACTGTCAAATACATTCGGGATAAACGGACAAGAACCACCAAGCTGACGGTAGTGGACTGGGACGATATTTCTTCGGCTGCGGGCGCCAAGACCGACGCGGAGCAGGGTGAAACCGAATCGATTCGCCTGGGTATCAGTGCCCAGAATCTCACCCCCAGGCAGGCCAGCGAGTTAAATTTGTCGGAGGATGAAGGGGGCGTCTTCGTGAGGAGCGTCGATCCGGACAGCATCGCCGAGGAAGCCGGTCTCAGGCGCTATGACGTGATTATCGAGATCAACAAAAAGCCAACCCGCACGATCCAAGACCTGACGGACATCACTTCTCAACTGGAGTCGGGCATGGACATATTGTTCCTGGTTAAACGCTGGGAAGGCAGCACAGGAGAGGTCACCACGCTTTATCTGGTGGCTACGGCGCCTTAGAAACGTTGCCGGGCAGCCGAAGACTCGTCCAGCCCTTTTCGATGTCATCGGACACAAGGAGGCTTGCCATGAAACCCTTTCTCGTGGGCTTGTCCGTGCTCTTGGTGGGCAGCTTCATCTCCAAAACGAACCTCGAGAGCCAGGCAACCCAGTCCTTTGTGGTTCCTAACGGAACACGTATTCAGGTGCGTCTGGAAGCGACGCTCAACTCCAAAACCAGTCGACAAGGAGACCGCTTCACCGCAAAAGTCATCGAAAGTGTGCTCGTCCATGGCAAAGAGGTCATTCCAAAGGGCACTACGGTGGAGGGCAGGGTCGCAGAAGTCAAGAATGCCGGTCGCCTCAAGGGGCCGCTCGGAAATAAACCTTTCCTACGAGAGATTGATTTTCCCCAATGGAGTTTCGGAAACAATCGTAGCTTCCCAAGCCGAGCTGGATGATACTCAAAAGGAAGAGATGGACCGCAAGGAAGGAACGATCCGGGGAGAGTCCACTCGCAAGCGCAACGCAGCGGAGATTGGAGCGGGGGCGGCCATCGGTGCAGGTATTGGGGCCATCGCGGGGGGTAAGAAAGGGGCGGCCATCGGTGCGGGTGCAGGCGGGCTGATCAGCTTGGTCGACGTTTTGAGGCGCCGCGGCAAAGAGATAGAAATCCCGGCGGGGACTCGGATGGTCATTCGCATGGATCGCCCTCTGACCATCACTTCCACCAAGTAAGGCATCGGCGCGAATATCAAAAGCTGGGGTGTCCGCTGGTGGGGATGGATTGCTTCCACGGTCGGCGCTTACTCCATTCCTCGCTGTCTTTATCGCTGTCGAACGGCTGCCCTCGCAGAATCTTCACGCCCCCCCCGTTTTTCCCAAGATTTCCAGTCCAGCTCCTATCTCTATCCATCCTGATCATCTGTCATCTTCTAATGCCATCTTCATCTTCTAAAGGCAGATCCCGAGCGTAAGAATAAGAAGTCGAACAGATCACCCTCCCGATCGAAGAGCTTGCGCCAGCTCTGCCGGCATTGGCTTTGAAGCCAAGAGGGTGAGCGGCCGGCGACCCTCGAACGATCCTCTTTATTGGAATATAGAAGCCCTCTGCGGATTTTCAGAAATCATGGCTTCAACCAACTTTACTAGCCGATACGCTGGTGACGCTCCCGACCGGGCCAGTCAGCCATGCAGAGTGATTATCGACGAGGTGCGGGACAGTGTCACTAACCTGGCAGTGGATGAGCTGCTGCTGCATCGAGTCTCGCAAGAGTTCGCCGCAATCGAGACTTACTTGCGATTCTACAGTTGGACACAACCAACTTTGTCCCTGGGATTAGCGCAACGGGCTTCCCGAGTCGTCGATTTCGATTTCTGCCGGCGTCATGGAATCCGAATTATTCACCGGGCGACCGGGGGCAAAGCAGTACTGCATCACCACGAAGTCACTTACGCCGTTATCTCCAATGATCGATCGCTATTTCCGGTCCGGTCGATAAAAGGAACCTACGGGACTATATCCAGGGCATTGCGACGCGGGCTGCAATTGCTTGGAATCAACACGACGTTGGCCGCTTCAGCGAACCGGCCAAGGCGAAACACTCAGTCCGAGCCCAGCAACGCCTGCTTTGCGATTTCCCAAAATCATGAAATTCTTTCCTCGGGAAGGAAACTCGTTGGTAGTGCTCAACGAAGAACGCTTCGAGGTTTCCTGCAGCACGGATCCATCCTCATGGACTTTGACCTCTATCTGCTGCGGGGAGCGCTTCGAGGCCACACGCCGCCGAACCTGGCCTCAAGCATCGCCACCATCAAATCCTGCCTTGGGTACGTACCAGACATGGCCGCGGTCACTTCGTGCCTCCTGGAAGGCTTTCGCCAGACTTTTCTCATTCAGGTCGAGCCACAACCTCTGGATCCGGCCATCCGATCCGGCGCCGAAGAGTTAGGAAAAACCAGGCTTGTCCATCTGCCTTAGGACCCCCTCTTGCAGCACAAGCGACCTGATGCAGGCCAGCTCCCACCAAAGCACGAGGCCAAAAGACCTTGACACTCCAGAATTCAAATACTATAAACTTTTCAGTAAGTTTCGACTAAGGTAGCGGTCGCGGTCTTCGATGGACTCCAATCACGAGTTGAGCGAGCGAGAAAGAGACATCCTGAAGTCTGTCGTCCAACACTACATTTCGAGCGGTAAGCCTGTCGGCTCCCGCACCCTCTCAAAGGAACGCAGCAAGAGCATCAGCCCCGCCACCATTCGCAACATCATGGCCGATTTGGAAGAGGCAGGATATTTGGTCCAACCCCACATCTCTGCGGGCAGAGTACCCACCGACAAAGGGTATCGGTTTTACGTGGACAATCTCCTGGAGTTTTCCCGCCTGAACAGCTCGGATCAAGAGTTGATCAACGGAAAGATATTCACTCCAGATTCCCACGACAACGTCATGGAGAGGATCTCACAGGCTATTTCCCACATGACGAATAATGTCGGGTTTGTCATCTCACCTTCTCTTAGTCACAGCCTGCTGAAGCACATCGAGTTCATTCACCTTGGCGATTCAAAGGTCCTCGTCATCATCGTATTGAAGTCGGGTCTGGTGCAAAACCGGATCATTCGGGTTGACGAACAGTTCACCCAAAGCGAGCTGGACCAAACCGCCAAGCTGCTGAACACGAATTACTCAAACTACAGCCTGCTCTCGATCCGCGATGAAATCCTCAAGAAAATGCAGGAGGAAAAGGCTTTGTACGACCGCCTCCTCAAGAACGTCATTCTGCTCTGTGACCGTGGATTAATTGATGAGGTAGCGGAGCCTGATGTCGACATCTATCTCGACGGAGCCTCGAACTTCTTGGGTAAACCCGAGTTCGCTGACACCATGCGCATGAGGTCCATCTTCAAGACCTTCGAAGAGAAAAGTCGCCTGGTGAAAATTCTGAACGAGTGCCTTCAGACTCAGCCCGGGGATGGAGTGCGCATCATTATCGGCTCCGAAAACGCCCTCCCGGGGATGCGGGAATATACTCTGATCTCTTCTCCCCTCATGACCCCGGACAAAAACCTGGGCTCAGTGGGAATCCTGGGACCGACGAGGATGGAATATGCAAAGGCCATCACGATTGTGGACTATGTTGCCAAATTGTATGGCCAGATCCTCAGCGCCAACTCAGAGAGCAGCGGAACCGTTCGTATCTGAACCAGCGTCTTCTCCTGCATGGTCAAGAGCGACGAGCCGTGTTTTCCGAGTGGCGGCGAAAGCTATGCGGCAAAGCGCGTATGAACCAAGATGATCCCAGCAAGCAAGGCAACGATTCGAATTTAGCCGACGACACCGGGTTGGCGGCTCCAGACCAGACAGACACCCGGGGAGAAAAGGACTTGGCTCCGACCTCAGTACCCATAGAAGACAGGGAAGGTGAACTGCCAGTCGATGACCGGGAGCAGGCTGAGAACCGCAAGCTCGGTCCTCAAGAAAACTCACCTGCTTTCGAGTCACCCGGCAGAGCGTCCGTTGAGGGCGCCAGCCAGGCAAAAGAAGGTCGCCCCGCCGAGGCCCCCGGAGCCAACCGTACCCTTGAGACAATACACCCGGCTCGAGGCTGAGAAAGAAGACCTTTATCAGCGCCTGCTCCGCCTCCAGGCCGAGTTCGAGAATTTTCGCAAGAGGACCGAGCGGGAAAAGCAGAATTTTTTCGACTATGCCCTAGCCGATTTTCTTCGCAAGCTACTACCGGTGCTGGACGGGATGGAACGGGGGCTTTTTGCTCCCGAGGGCCAGACGATCGAGAACTTCAAGACGGGCTTTCAGCTCATTTTGAAACAATTCAGGGACGTGCTCCTCCAGGCGGGTCTGGAGCCCATTCCGACATCAGGCCAAGTTTTTGATCCGAACTACCATCAAGCCTTGATGCGTGAGGAGACGGAGTCATTTGCCGATAACGAGATTATCAGTGAAATGCAGCGGGGCTATGTTTTCAAGGGCCGTTTGCTCCGACCGTCACTGGTTAAGGTGGCCGTCACTCCAGAAAAGGTAACGACTGTGTCCGGCGCAGCTGAGGATGTGAGCGAGGGCTTGGCAGTCGACAAATCCCCGGTTTCTGCTCCTACAGTCGAGACGCCCCAGGGGGCTGCCGAGGATAAACCGATCGATTGATGCAGTCAGGCAACGAAGTGGAAAAATTCGGGATTCGGCTGGTTTCTCCCGAAAATCACCAGAACTTCGCCCGAGACTTATTGAACGCTACCAGGCCAGTTCAAGAACGCGAAGACGAAGACTCCAATCCGGGCATCATGCTCCCAGGACTTGGAGCCAACGGTTTCACCATTGATTCCAGCGATGTTCTTCTCTGAAGGTGTTGGGATAAAGATATCCGGCCTCTCGAATCCAACGCTGGCGGCTTCATGGGCCTTGGTTCAACTCTGATGAGACGTTGAAAGTTCCAGGAGGATTTTTTCCTTGAGCAAACGTGATTACTACGAAGTACTCGGTATCTCCAGGTCTGCTTCCGACCAGGAGATTAAGAGCGCCTATCGCAAGCAGGCAGTTAAGTACCACCCCGACAAAAATCCTGGAGACAAGTCCGCCGAAGAAAGTTTTAAGGAAGCAGCTGAAGCCTACAGCATCCTGGGCGATCCGCAAAAACGGGCACAATACGATCGATTTGGCCACAGTTCGGTCGGCGGCCCCGGCGGGGTCGGTTTCGATCCCTCGATTTTTTCGGAGTTCGGCGATATTTTTGGTGATTTCTTTGGTTTTGGAGACCTGTTTGGATCTTCAGCTCGCCGCCATTCATCCTCTCAGCGGGGCGCGGACCTTCGCTATGATCTTCAGATCAGCTTCATGGATGCCGCATTTGGCCTGAAAACCAAGATTAAGGTTCCCCGGATGGAGTCCTGTCGGAGTTGCTCGGGCTCCGGGGTCGCGCGAGGTTCGTCGCCGTCACCCTGCCCCACCTGCCAAGGACAGGGACAAGTTCGATACCAGCAAGGCTTCTTCAGCATAAGCCGCACCTGTCACCATTGCCAAGGGTCGGGCCGCACCATCAAGAATCGCTGCAAGGCTTGCCGGGGTGAGGGTCGCATTCAACGCGAGCGAGTCCTGGAGGTCAAGATTCCCGCCGGAGTGGACAGTGGCTCCCGGTTGAGGCTCTCTGGAGAAGGCGAAGGCGGAGTGCAAGGGGGACCTCCGGGAGATTTATATGTCGTCTTAGTCGTCGGTGAACATGAAATCTTCGAGCGCCGGGAGAACAGCATCTATTGTTCGATCCGCATCAGCTTTCCACAGGCAGCTCTGGGCGCAAGCATAAGAGTCCCAACCCTGGAAGGGGAGGAAACCTTGTCGGTCCCGGCGGGAACTCAGAGTGGGAAGGTTTTCCGCTTGAAGGGCAAGGGCATCCCCAGTGTCAATGGCCGTGGACGTGGAGACCAATTTGTTTCGGTCAATATTGTCACGCCCCAAAAACTCAATCGGGAGCAGCGAAGGTTGCTGGAGCAGTTGGCGCAAATCAACCCGATCGAGAACAAGCCGCTGGAGAGGCGGTTGTTCGAAAAGGTTAAAGACATCTTCGGATGATACTATTGAGGCCAATCCATCCCGTTGGCAATTTCCACACCGATCGTTTTAAGAACCGCATTCACCTTCGGTATTCAATACCACCCTTCGGTACTTGGCAGGGCTTACCATGATATTGCGGTTCTTATTCACGCATTCGCTCATACGAGTGACCCTACCGTGCCAGAATAAAAAATAGTGAAGCAAGCTTCGAGAAACCAGACCCCAAGAGATTAAAAATCTGTTTAATCGGCGTAAATTTTCAGGGGTGCTGCTTGGGGGGGCGATGCACGAATTCGTTCAAAACTCTGGCAACGGCCACATCACCGACATCAAAGGGCTGCGGTGCGGCCATTTCACCGATCCTCGTCGTCCGACGGGCTGCACCGTCATTTTGGCCGAGGCTGGCGCGGTCGGTGGCGTTGATGTGCGCGGCGGTGCGCCCGGCACACGTGAAACCGACTTGTTACGGTCAGATAACCTGGTCGAAGAGGTTCATGCGGTTGTGCTCTCCGGCGGCAGCGCGTTTGGTCTCGATACGGCGACCGGCGTAATGCGCTACCTTGAAGAACGGAACATAGGTTATAACACCCGTGTCGCCAAAGTCCCGATAGTACCGGCGGCGATTCTGTTTGATTTGGGCATAGGCGACGCGAGCATCCGGCCCGATGACGAAGCGGGGTTTGCCGCCTGCCGGAATGCGACAAGTGGACCGATAGACGAGGGCAGCGTTGGAGCCGGGGCCGGCGCGACGGTGGGCAAGATGCTCGGCATGGCTAACGCGATGAAGGGCGGTATCGGTAGCACGTGTTTCACTCTGGCTGATGGTCTGCAAGTCAGCGCTATCGTCGCCGTGAACGCGGTGGGCGATATCTACGATCCAGGCACCGCCCAGATCATCGCGGGTGCGCGGAACTCGGATGGCCAAGGGTTTGTCAATGTGGTTGAGAGGATCAAACGGAATGGTTATTTGTGCCCGACACAACCGGGCGAAAACACCACCATTGGCCTGATCGCCACCAACGCCAACCTCGATAAGAGTCAAGCCACCCGCCTCGCTCAGGTCGGTCACGATGGTCTGGCGCGCACCATCCATCCCGTACACACAATGCTCGATGGCGACACCCTGTTTGCGCTCGCGACCGGCAACCACGAAGGCGCACCGAACATGACGACCCTCCCCATTCTGGCAGTTGAAGCCGTCTCCCAAGCCGTCGTCCGCGCCATCAAAGCCGCCAAAAGCTTACCCGACATCCCGTCTTACCACGACCTGAAAGATTGAAAATTGCCGGAATTTGAAACTGGACTTTGTCGCTTTTCCATCTTCCTTCGCATAATAATCAACGGACAACCTGCTCATCTTCTTCTTCACAACGATGCCACTCGGGATCGCTTAAGATTGGAGGTCCCCACCAGGATGCCAGTACTCTTGTCTGCAAGCTAATTCCTCTGGAGGCTGGATAACCCTCAAAGGCTTACTTCGATCCATGGCAAGATATCCAGAAGATTGGCAAGGATTTTGAATCACAATGCCGAGGGGCTGCACCCTCGCTTCTTAGCTGATCCGCCAAAGTCGATGCGGATGGATCTCGGAGGAACGCACCGCCTTTCTGCACAGCAAACTCCAGGCAGTCAGTCTGCGCAACAGCACTCTCCGCACTGAGGCCCCGGCCATCGTCACGGCCTCGCTCCTGAGATATGAACTGTGACAATGACCGGACTTCCGGGAAATTCATTGCTTCAGTTTTGCCCTTACAATAGTATCCGCTCTGAATAACACAGGACGCCTTGGAGATTGGCCCGGTGCCCTCTCACATCAGATTTTGGAATCTTTCCTCTTCTCACGGCTCAAACGTTTCATGGGTCATCCGCGCAGCCCGGCAGCTCTGCCCGCCTGTCCTGGCTCTGGTGCTGTGTTCCGTTCCTTTGGCTGCACAGCAGCGCCCCTTGCAGACGGAGGATCCCACGATTCTGAAACCCGGCCGCGCTTCCCTGGAATTTGGGTTCGATTTCTTGCAGGACGCCAAATTCCCGGTCTCAGGGTTGCGGGGAGACCAGACCGGCCTGGGAGTCATGGGTCTTCATATCAGCTTGGCCGGGGTCGCAGAGGTGCAGATGGACTGGACTGCCCACAACCTTCTCTCAGTCACTGAAACTTCCCCCGCCCCAATCGTTCCTCACCTGAGTTCCGGGGGGACTGCAACCAGCGATTACGGTGATCTCCGGCTTGCCACCAAGATACTGATGGTGCACGAGTCTGGACGAACCCCATCGTTCGGCTTTTTTACCTCAGTTGAGGTGCCCAACGCATCGACTGCCAAGGGACTGGGGCTGAACGCCACACAGTATCGCGGCGGCGTCCTGCTGGGGAAACACTTCGGCGAACTCTATGCTTTTGGCAACCTGGGCCTGGGGATCCTATCCAACCCGGTTCTGGCAGGAGCGCAAAACGACGTCATGCTTTACGGCTTGGCCGGCATCTACCCTCTCACCCCCAGGGTTAATCTGGCCGGAGAGGTTTTTGGTCGATGGAGCAGCCGCCGGTCGCCACCCCTGGGAACGGAGAGTCGCTCTCAGTTCCGACTGGGACTGCAGCTCCAGGCTGTCGGGCTGAGGTGGGACATCGCCGCCACCGCCGGACTGGTAAGACTCTCACCCCGATCGGGCATCGTTTTTGGCGTCACCAAACAATTCGAGTCCTTCCTCTCCCCCCGCAAAAAGTGAATCGGCTCCAACCTGGAGATACCGCTAGCCGGGCCGTCTTGCCTAGTCAGGCGTCATCCCTTCCAGGATCAGGTGGTTCCCCATTGAACCAATCGCTGCCAGGGAGGCATTCCTATCCCCGGCTCGGCAAATTGACTGTTTAACGTCAAAACCTCACCGCTCATCCTCTCTGAGAGAGTCGATCGGCGGGCTCAGCTTGGCGAGGGTACCAGAGGAGGGGCACTGCGGGATTCAAACCGAGAAATCAGATCTTCATGCCGCAGCGTGAGGCTGATATCGTCCCAGCCGTTGAGGAGGCACTGACGTCGGAACTCATCGACATCGAATCCACACGTGAATCCGCCATCGGCCTTAATCCGCTTTTCCCGCAGGCCAACGGTCATTTGATAACCCACTGTTTCTCGAACGCGCCGGAATATCTCGTCCACCTGCGCCTCGGAAAGCTGGATAGGGAGCAGGCCATTCTTGAAACAGTTATTGAAGAAGATATCTGCAAACGATGGAGCAATAATGCAGCGGAAGCCGTAATCCTGTAATGCCCAGGGTGCGTGCTCGCGCGAGGAGCCACACCCAAAGTTGGTTCGAGTAACCAGAATCTTGGCTGCCCGATAACGCTCCTGATTCAACTCAAACTCGGGGTTAAGGATCTGTCCTTCAAGAAAGCGCCAATCGTAAAAAAGAAACTGCCCGAAGCCGGTTCGCTCAATTCTCTTGAGGAACTGCTTGGGAATAATCTGGTCCGTATCGACGTTGGGCAAGTCCAGGAGCGCGACCACTCCGCGAACTTTCTCAAAAGGTTCCATGATCCGCAACCTCTCTGCCGAAGGCTACTCACACCTCGGTTGATTCCGAAGATTCTCGCAGGGCATATTGTCTGACGTCAACCAGGTGACCTTCAATTGCGGCGGCAGCCGCCATGATGGGGCTGACCAAGTGGGTTCGGCCCCCTCTTCCCTGCCTTCCCTCAAAGTTTCGGTTGGAGGTGGAGGCGCACCGCTCGCCTGGATTAAGGATATCCGGATTCATCCCCAGGCACATCGAACAACCTGATTCGCGCCAATCAAAACCGGCCTCCTTGAATAACAAATGCAGACCTTCTTTCTCGGCTTGCCACTTGACCTGCTGCGACCCAGGCACCACCATGGCCTGAACCCGGGGGGAGACGCGTTCTCCTTTGATGAAGTGCGCCACCGAACGCAGATCCTCCAAACGGGAGTTGGTGCATGACCCGATAAAGACCCGCTCCACGGCGATGTCGACCAAGGGGGTTCCCGGCTTCAGGTCCATGTATTCCAGGGCTCGCTCGGCGGATTTTCGCGCGTTAGGATCATCAAACTCCTTCGGGTTGGGCACCCGGGAATCGATGGAGGTCACGTGGCCCGGATTGGTGCCCCAGGTGACTTGTGGGCTCAAGCCGGATGCCTCAATATGGATCGAGTTGTCGAACTCAGCACCCGGATCGCTGGCCAGGTGCTTCCAGCCGGCTACAGCCGTTTCAAAATCATCGGGCGCATACTTTCTGCCTCGGAGATAGGCGAAGGTTTTGTCGTCGGGGGCGATCATCCCGGCCCGAGCCCCGCCCTCAATCGACATATTGCAGACGGTCATGCGCTCTTCCATGGTGAGGTCCCGAATCGTATCACCGGCATACTCAATGACCGACCCCGCCCCTCCCCTGGTCCCGATGTGGCCAATAATGGAGAGGATAATGTCTTTCGCCTGGACACCGTAAGGGCGCTGGCCCTCCACCCGGATCAACAAGGTCCTGGGTCTGTCTTGCAGCAGACACTGGGTTGCAAGAACATGTTCCACCTCACTGGTGCCAATGCCAAAGGCCAAGGCTCCGAAAGCACCATGCGTCGAAGTGTGGCTGTCACCGCACACCAGGGTCAGACCCGGGAGGGTCAACCCCAGCTCCGGACCAATCACGTGCACAATGCCTTGAAACGGACTGCTCAGGTCGAACAGGGTGATCCCGAAGTCCCGACAATTCCTTTCCAGCGTTTGGACCTGTTTGGCTGCAATCGGGTCTCGGATGGGCAACCCACGCTCCGTCGTTGGGATATTGTGATCCATGGTTGCGAAGGTAAGGTCCGGCCGCCGAACCTTCCTCCCCGTCAGACGGAGCCCCTCGAACGCCTGAGGTGAGGTCACTTCGTGCACCAAATGACGGTCAATATAGAGAATCGAGGGTTGGCCTGCTTCTTCCCGGACCACGTGAGCTGCCCAGATCTTGTCGAACATCGTCTGTGGATTCATGATCAGACCGACTCCTCACTGAAAGCTGCCTGCTATTATAACGAATTCCGACCACGCCGGTCAGAATTGGCCCAGGGTGCTGCTCCCGAACAAGTCACCAATTCTTGAACGAGGCTTGAGAAGTCCCGAATCCGATTTCCCACATCGGTTAGCTATCGACCTTCATCTCCAACAGTGCCTCAGATATAAACCCAACACCGCGCATCCTCCCCCGCAGACATCGAGTAGGACGTCGCCGATGGTTCCACTGCGACTCGCCGCAAGGTAATAATATTGATGCCATTCATCTCCCACGGCGACAAGCGCCACAACAAGAAGGGTTCCCACGGCCCAAAGAGGCAACCAGCCAGTCTTGGCCTCAGCTCGGAACCCACGAAAAACCAGGATGCCCAGCACAAAGTATTCAGCCAGATGGGCCAGTTTTCTCAGGAAGATATGGGCTTGAATATAGAAAGACTCATCGGCGTTCGGAAGCAATTGTTGCGAGAAAAAATGGAAATGACCGAAAATGGAAGCAGAGGAAGCGGCATCCGTGGAGAAAAACACAATCACGCAGACCCACAAAAGAGCTGGAGACCAATAGCGCAGGTAGTGGGCCGTCAAAGACCAAGCCGTTTGCTGTGGCATGGACATAACATAAGAGGATGTTACTACAATCACCGGCTACTCACAGGACCAAAGGCCGGGTCCCAAGCGAGGCTTCAAGGCCAGGAGAGGACCTGAAAAAGCTCCCCTGAGCGGTCGGCCTGAGTCGATGTTCACTTTATGAATCCACCCTCTAATGGACGGACCCACCGCCTGTCTTCCTCAGAGGAAGACAGCCTCTCAGGGGTGCAGCCCCCCTCCCAGGAGGGGAATTATGTTGAATCGACCCCGCAAGAGGGGATTGGCGCAATGACGGGATGACATTAACCGAGGCCAACCGCTTAGGAAGACCGAATGAAGTGGCCCGACCGCCCACCGGACTTTTCCATGAGTCGGATGCCGCTGATTTCCATGGTGCGGTCGATGGCCTTGCACATGTCATAAATCGTCAGCGCGGCCGCGGACACAGCCACCAAGGCTTCCATCTCCACACCGGTCTTACCCTCTGCTACCGTGGACGCTTCAATTTCAATCCCTGTGTCCAAGACCCTGCATTCCACCTCGACGTGGCTCAGAAGCAAGGGATGGCACAGGGGAATCAAGTGTCCGGTATTCTTGGCGGCCATGATGCCAGCCAGTCGGGCGGCTTCCAGAACATTGCCTTTAGCCACGCTCTTTTCCCGGATCTTGGCAATGGTCTCGGCAGAAGCCCTGACCCAACCCTCGGCGCGAGCCCTCCGTTGCGTATCGGGTTTGGCGGAAACGTCCACCATCCGCAGTCTGCCAGTGTCATCAAGGTGAGAGAACTGGCTCATGGTCATGATCCTCCCGACAAAGGTAAGCCGAGGCAAAGACCGGTACTTCAAAATTCACAGTCAGAGAAACTGGCCAAAGATTCAAAGAGCAATACATCGACTTCCTGACCCGGTGAGAGCTCACTGCACTCCAAAGGAACCACCACCAATCCGTTGGCTCCGACCATGCTGAAGATATCCGCCGAACCCTTCCAGGACACCGGTTGAACCTGGATGCGGCCGCCTTCATTGGTAACTGTCGCCGGCAGCAAAGCGGTGCGGCCCGATTTCTCAAGAATTTTAGAACGGAGCCGGCCTCTCACCAGATTCAGGCGCCCCCCGGGCAATCCCTGGAGCGCTTGAAGGACAGGGGCGACAAACAGCTCGAAGGCCACGAAGGTCGAAACAGGATTGCCGGGGAGGCCAAAGACAAACTGCTTCCCTCTCTTCGCGAATACCGTGGGCTTGCCTGGACGCATACTCACCGACTCGAACTGGATTTGGATTCCGAATTCTTCGAACACTGTCTCGACCAAGTCATACTTGCCCACGGAAACTCCTCCGCTGACCAAGAGAACATCTCTCTCCAAACCCAAAAAGATCTGACGTCTCAGATGTTCAGCCTGGTCCCTGGCCGTGGGCAAGAGATTGGGAAGGGCGCCTTGCCTCTTTACCTGGGCGTAGAGTGAGTAGGCATTGGAGTTGCGGATCTGCCCCGGACCCGGTTGCCGGTCTACTTCGACCAACTCATCACCGGTGGTTAAGATGCCGACGCTGGGACGCCGAAAAACCCGCACTCGGGATTTCCCTACCGTGGCCAGTCCCCCCAACTCCAAAGCACCCAGCCGGGTACCTTCCGACATCAAGAGATCGCCCTGCCGGCGTTCCGAGCCTTTGGGCGCGATATTGCCTCCGGAGGAAACCGATCGACGCACCACAATTTCATCCTTCTCCCGCTTTTCCGTATGCTCCACCATGACCACGGCGTCAGCGCCCGCCGGGGCAGGTGCGCCGGTCATGATTTGAATCGCCTCGCCCGGCTGTAGAGTCAGCCTTGGAGCATCCCCTGCCTTGATCTCACCCACACAGCGCAGACGGGCTGGAAGTGGGGCAAGGTCCTGGGATTTGACGGCATATCCGTCACGCATGCTGCGATCGAATGGAGGCTGATCGAGGTCCAGATGCACCGACTCGGCCAGGACTCGACCCTGAGATGCCACCAGAGGCACGACCTCGCTCGGCAACTGGCTGGCCTTGATCGAGCGGCAGTGCTCCAGGACGATTTCTCGGGCAGCCTTAACGGTCAACATGGTGGAGAGTCCAAGGCAACAATGACAGGTTGCTTGCCTGGGGCGCCAGCCACAGGAAAAATCTGTGTGGCTGGTACCGGTAAGTTCCAGGAGAAAGGTTACCGCACGCACTGGCACGGCCAAAACCTCTTCCTTGGGAACCATCACCCAATATGATACAGGGCTGATGCCGTTTGCCGTAATTATTTCGCACTTCCGGGGAACCGTTCGTTCGAGGACAGCAGACGAGAAAAGTAAAAGAACCGGACATCCATGCAGCAGGAAGCGAAACCCCTGACCAGATTCATGGGAAAATCGCTCACTTGTACTATACTACCCGCCACAACGGCGGCGGCAATCGCTCGTGAGGCATGTAATCGGCAACCCATTGAGACCCAAGCCCTTTCAACAAGCAATCAGGCGAATGCGGCCTCTGTGGGACAAGTATTGGGTGTTTTATTCCGAGTCCTTTTCCAACTTCGGAACGGTCGGAGCGATTGCGCCCAGTTCGGCGGTCCTGGCCAGGGCCATCGTCCATCCCCTTCAGAGCAGGCCTAATCGTCCCATCTCGGTCCTGGAGGTAGGGGCGGGCACGGGAGCCTTTACAGCCCGGATCCTTCAATACCTGGGGGCGGGAGACACGCTCGACATTTACGAGCTCAACCCCAAGTTTTATAGATACCTGACCCGCTTCCTCCAGCGGCAGCACCTGCAAGACCGAAGAGTCTTCTGTGGCCTCCACAATACCGACATCCGGGGCATAAAGCAGCCGAAGGAGTATGACTTCATCATCTCCGGACTTCCCTTCAACAGCTTTGACGCGCAAACCGTCGACGAAATTCTGGAGGTCCTGATGAGCCATCTGACTGCCACCGGTGTGTTCGTCTATTTCGAGTACTCCTTGACCCACGAATTCAGGGGCCGCTTTCTCAAGCTTCCGGATCGCGACCGGCTCCGGAAAGTCAACCTGACAGTCAGGAATTTTACCCGGAAGCATCAATTCCGCTCTCATCAAGTGTGGTGGAACTTGCCTCCCGCCAAAGCCCGCTATTGCCGAAGAGAACCTTGAGGCAGCCGCCCCGAGCTCGGGAAGGAACCGTCCCATCTGGTTTGTCGATCCAAGCATCCTGAGATTGGCGCCGGCTGATTCGTCAGAGGAGCCACTTCGTTGGTGAGCCTCGATGAAAAAATGCTAGGATGAGAAAGGAATCCAAGATCAGGGTTCGAGGAATGTTCACTGAAAAAGACTGGCTGTCAGCCGGTCAATTGCCTCTGGCTGCGGCATTTTCATTAGAAACCGTCGGGTGCGGCCCAAGTGGCAAAGAAGCCATCTTCAATGCCGTTTTTCCACCCGGGGTCCAAACCCGGTCAACGAAACAACTATCTCGGGAGCAGTGCTCCCTATCGAGGAAATATACCATGAGGTCTCCCAAAAAAATCTCTCGGTTGTCAAGACTGCTTGCCTTGTTCCTGGCAGGCGCGATCTTTTCCGCCACGGCTTGCAATGACCGGCAGCAGAGTGCGCGACGCGTAACCGCCGTTGAGGGAATCACCGAGTACCGCCTCGAGAACGGTCTTCGGGTTTTGCTCTTTCCGGACCCGTCGAAACCCACCATCACCGTTAACATCACCTATCTGGTGGGATCGCTGCACGAGAGCTATGGTGAAACCGGAATGGCTCATCTGCTGGAGCATCTGGTCTTCAAGGGAAGCCGAAAGCATCCCGACATCCCTAAAGAGTTGACGGAACACGGAGCTCGCCCCAACGGCTCCACTTGGTTTGACCGCACCAATTACTTCGAAACCTTCAAGGCTACCGATGAAAATCTGGAGTGGGCCCTGGACCTGGAAGCTGATCGGATGATTCATTCGTTCATCGCTCAGAAAGACCTGGATAGCGAGATGACCGTGGTCCGCAATGAGTTTGAGATGGGAGAAAACAATCCATCGAGGGTCCTGATGCAGCGCGTCCTTTCCACCTCCTTCCTTTGGCACAACTACGGCAAGTCCACCATTGGGGCCCGCTCCGACATCGAAAACGTTTCCATCGAACGTTTGCGCGCCTTTTATCGCAAGTACTACCAGCCGGACAATGCAGTCCTACTGGTGGCCGGCAAGTTCGACGAGGCCAGCGCCTTGGATCTGATCGTCAAGAAATTCGGGGCCATTCCCCGCCCCACTCGGGTTTTGCAGCAACCCTACACTTCTGAGCCCACCCAGGACGGCGAACGCACTGTGACGCTGCGTCGGGTGGGCGATGTGCAGATGCTGTCGGTCAGCTACCACATCCCGGCAGGTTCTCACCCGGACTTTGCCGCCATCGATGTCCTGATCCAGATCCTGGCCGACACGCCCTCCGGGAGACTGCACAAGGCCCTGGTCGAAACCAAGAAAGCCAGTCAGATATTCGGCTTCAATTTTCAATTGCATGATCCAGGCGTCTCGCTGATGGCCGCCGAGATACGTCAGGAGGATTCGATGGCGGAAGCTCGCGGAGCTTTTCTGCAAACCATCGAGAAAATCACGCAGGAACCTCCAACCAAAAAAGAAGTAGAACGGGCCCGCACGCAACTGTTGAAGGATATCGACCTGACGCTCAATGACGTCAACCGAGTCGGATTGACCCTCAGCGAATGGGTGGCCATGGGCGACTGGCGCCTCTTTTTCCTCCACCGCGACCGCATTAAAACGGTCACTCCTGCCGATGTGCAGCGGGTGGCAGCAGCTTATCTGAAGCCGTCCAACCGCACGCTGGGGCAATTCATCCCCACCCCACAGCCCGACCGGGCGGAAATCCCCGGACGCCCCGACTTGGCGGCCATGCTCAAAGACTACAAAGGGGACACCGCCATTGCTGCCGGCGAGGCTTTCGATCCGTCGCCCGGCAACATCGAGTCTCGAGTGCGTCGGCTGACGATCGGCCCCAACCTGAAGCTGGCGCTGCTTCCCAAGAAAACGCGCGGTGGTGCGGTCGTCGCCCGGATTCGTCTTCATTTCGGCCATGAAAACAGCCTGATGCACAAGAACATCGTCGCCGGACTGACCGGATCGATGCTCATGCGAGGGACAACGAGCCGCACAAGGCAAGAGATCCAGGATGAATTGGATCGACTGAAAGTACGCGGAGGGGTCTCGGGCGGCGCAACCGGCGCCTCGGCCTCGGTGGAAACCGTAAAAGAAAATCTACCCGCCGCCCTGCGGCTGGTCGGAGAGATCTTCCGCCAACCCTCCTTTCCCCCTGGAGAATTCGAGACTCTCAAAGAAGAGAGGCTTTCCGCCATCGAGCAGCGGCGCACCGATCCGCAACGCATTGCCTCGAAGGCCTTCGAGCGTCACCGCAGGCCCTATCCCAAAGGTCACGTCCATTATTCCCCCACCTTTGATGAGGAAATCGCCAGGGTAAAGGCCGCAAGGTTGGAAGATCTGAGACAATTCCACAAGAACTTCTACGGAGCTTCCCACGGAGAAGTGGCTATTTCAGGAGACTTCGAGTCCGACGAGATCGTCGAGGTCCTCAAAGAACTCTTCGCCACCTGGAAGAGTCCCAGCCGCTACGAGCGGGTCAAGGATCCCTATCGGGAGATAGCCCCGATCAACCGCTCCCTGGAGACGCCCGACAAGGCCAACGCCGTGTTCATCGCTGGAATGCTGCTTCCCATCCGCGATGACAACCAGGATTACCCAGCCCTGGTGTTAGGCAACTACATGTTGGGCGGGGGCTTCCTCAACTCGCGCCTGGCAGTGCGCATTCGACAGCAGGAGGGGCTCAGTTACGGGGTCCGCGCCTACCTGTCTGTAAGCGCCAAAGATGATCGTGGATCGTTTGCCACATGGGCCATTGCGGCGCCGCAGAATATTGAGAAGGTCGAATCGGCTTTTCGAGAGGAGGTTCAGCGAGCGTTAAAAGATGGGTTCACCGCCGAGGAAATTGTTGCAGCCAAGTCGGGATTCCTTCAGACCCAACAGGTGAACCGATCTCAGGACGGCTCTTTGGCCGGGACCATGACCCGTCGTTTGTTCCAGGATCGTACTCTGGCATGGGACGAGGAATTTGAGCAGAAGATTGACGCTCTCACCGGCGATCAGATTTTAAATGCCCTCAGACGCTACCTGGACCCTGCGAAGTTGGTCATCATCAAGGCGGGTGATTTTGCCAAGGCCGCCAAAAACTAGGAACGGCCACTGCCGGCCCGCAAGAACCTGATCAGGATCAAAACAGGGGCCACAGCCCGTCCTGACCCGGATTGGCTCCGGTGCTCATCAGATCCCTATCCTCAAAGGTGAGACCATGGATTGCTGGAAATGTGGGAGGACCCTCGATTTCTCGGGGGCCAGAAAGGTCTCGAGGAACGAAAGCTGTGATCACTGCGACAGCGACCTCCATGTCTGCAAGAACTGTCGGTTTCACGACCCGACCTACCATAACGAATGCCGGGAGACCCAGGCCGAGTGGGTGAGCGACAAGGAGCGGGCAAACTTTTGCGACTACTTCGAACCGTCTCAGAGCGGAGCAAGAACCTGTCGTGGATCCTCCGCACAAAACGCCAGGACGGCTTTTGACCAATTGTTCAAAGACTGAAGATCCGGCCGGCCTTTAGCCGGAGCGGCGAAATCAATCCACGAGGACGGTTACGACACGCGAACTCGCACCTTCGAAACCCTTTCGGACGGCGCCGGCAAACGTCAGTCCATCACTTTTCCACCTTTGATGAACCAGCCCAGGCCCGAAGGGCAGAACAATCGCCGGGCATGCCTCTTGATTAGCGGCGGCTTGGATAGCTGTGTTTTGCTGGCCTACCTGGCAGGTCAAGGCTGGGAAGTCATCCCCCTCTATGTTCGGGCCGGTCTCCTCTGGGAGCGGGTGGAACTGATTTGGATCCAGCGTTTTCTGGTTCGTCTCAACAACCCCGGACTGAAACCCCTCAAGCAAATCAGCCTTCCGGTCGGGGATGTTTACCGGTCTCACTGGAGCACGACCGGCGAAGCCCCCCCCGGAACTCATTCCGAGGACAGCGAGGTCTATCTTCCAGGTCGAAACCTGCTCCTCCTGTCCAAAGCCGCGGTTTATTGCGCTCTCAACCAAGTCCCGGTTATCGCCCTGGGACCCTTAAAGGACAATCCTTTCCCGGACAGCACTCCAACATTTTTTCGTGGCTTTCAGCAGCTAGCCAGTCGCGCTCTGGCGCATGAACTTGAGATTATCACTCCATTCGGCAACCTTTCCAAACCAGAGGTGATTGGCATTGGCAGATTTCTACCTTTGGAGTTGACCTTCTCTTGCATCAGTCCGGTTGGCGAACAACATTGCGGCGCCTGCAACAAGTGTGCCGAGCGCAGGCGGTCCTTTGCCTCGGCGGCAGTTGAAGACAAGACCTATTACCATGCCTTGCCTTCCCTTGAGTCCGATCCGGACCGATAGCAAAACTCTGCGACAGATTGGACCCCTGTTTAGGGATCACTTTGAGGTCAACAGGCGAGGCAGTGAGACTGCCCCGCCCCCCATCCTCCTGCGGCCATGCCAGAACAGGAGCTTTGAGGTCTGCTACAAGCTGTAACCCGGGCGATAGATCAGGTTCCTTTTCCCAGAAGCACAATGGGGATGGTTTTCAAGACAATCTTGATGTCCAACAGCAAGGACCAGCTATCAATGTACTGCAGGTCCAACTTCATCCACTCTTCGAAATCGATCTCGTTCCTGCCTCGAACCTGCCACAGGCAGGTGAGGCCAGGTTTCATCCGAAGCCTCCTTCGCTGCCAGCGCTTATATTTTTCCACCTCCTGGGGGATGGGGGGACGAGGACCCACAAATGACATGTCGCCTTTCAAGATGTTAATGAGCTGAGGCAGTTCATCGAGGCTGAACTTACGCAGGAATCGGCCCACTGGGGTACGGCGGGGATCGTTTCCGATCTTGAAGACCGGTTCGGACATCTCATTAAGATGTTGAAGCTGACCCTGGACCGCTTCGGCATTGTCGACCATGGAACGAAACTTGTAGAAGACGAACTTCCGCCCCCCCAACCCACAACGAACCTGTTTGAAGACAACCGGGCCTTTGGAAGTTAATTTGATCAGAAGGGCGACCAAAGCAAACAGCGGGGCCGTCAAGACCAATAAACTACAGGCCAAAACGATGTCGATACTGTTCTTGATCATAAGGAGGTAGTCATTCTGGGGAGTGGTGGTGAAGGTCAGCAGGGGCAGATCCTGCAAGGCTTCCAGGTAGACCTTTGACGTCACGTGGGGAAAAAAACTGAGCATCACCCGAGTTTTGATGCCTTCCTCTTCACAGAGAAGAAAGACTTCCTCCAGTTTCGCCAGCGCTTCTTTGGACACTACGAAAATGACTTCATCGACGGTGTGCCGCCTGATAGCCTCACTGAACTGCGACAGAAGGATGCCGGGATACTTGTTCAGGCGCGAATCCAAAACGGCCTCTGCCGCCTCGGGGACCACCCCGACTAAGTGATAGCCCCACTGTTTAGCGTCCTCAAGCACCGCTGCCACTCGTGCGGCGCGACCATCGCTACCGACAATCAAAATATTTCGCTCGCCGGACAGCAACCTGCCGAACCGGCTGACTCCCGCCTTGGCAAAGAGGCGGAAGCCTGAGAGCAGCAGGAAGTTGACGACGACAAAAATCAGGATGAACGCCCGACTGATAAAATGGTACTTCAAAACGAAGATGGCGGCACTGATGAGGACTCCGCCCAAAAAGACCAACAGCGCCGTTTCTTTGACGATATCCAGCCGATCCTCACCCACCCCCGAGCGCTGGCTCTGGATTGAAAACGACAATCCGTTCCAAAGCACGACGACCACCAACAGCAGGCCCAGATAGTCCTGGAACGGGAACAACTGCCCGAAGTAGGACAAAGGGAGGTGATCTCGAATCAGATAGGCCACAAGGAAGGAGAGCACGGTGACCGAAGATTCGACCGCGGCGTACACAAGCCGGGCGATGCGATACTTCCGCTGGATCATGAATCAGCGCCTCCAAAGGACTCGCGCCTTGACGAGGCGCGAACCGCAACCAGCCCGGATTTCAAACTCACCTGACGAGGATCGATGGGGTCCCGCCACTGACCACCTGCCCAATGACGCTTGCTCTTTTGTAAGTCTGCCGCAACTTGGCCAACAACGCCTCAGCCCCTTGGCGAGGAACCGACATGAGAATGCCGCCGGCCGTCTGCGGGTCAAAAAGCAGACTGGTCAACTCAGAACTCACGCCGGAGTCGAAGCTGACACCCGGTCCCACGAATTCTCGGTTGGTTCGATCCCCACTCGTCAACATTTTCTGCTCTACCAGCCCCAGAGCCCCGTCCAGCAAAGGCACTCGGGTCGAATCGATTTCCAGGCTCACTTGGCTGGCCCGGGCCATCTCCCAAAGGTGACCGAGAAGACCGAAACCGGTGACATCGGTCGCACTGCGCACTTGAAAGTCACGCATCACCTGGCCTGCCTCCTCTCCCGATTGCAGCATCGTGTCGACCGCGGCTGCGGCAACCGAAGGATCCGCCGTTTGGAACTTCACCGCGGTTGAAATCACCCCGGTCCCGATGGGTTTTGTCAAGAGCAGGAGCTCGCCCGGTTTGGCGCCGGCGTTGGTGGCTACCTGCTCAGGATGGATGATGCCAGTTACCGCATAGCCAAACATGATTTGCTCATTGTCCACGCTGTGACCGCCCAGTAAAGTCACTTTCTTTTGGGACAAGACCTCGAGTCCTCCCCGCATCACCTCCGACAAAATTGCCAGGTCCACGCCCTTTTTGGGAAAGCAGGTCACCGAAAGCGCAGTCACCGGAGTCCCCGCCATGGCCCAGACGTCATTCAACGAGTTCAAGGCGGCAATGCGCCCATAGTCGAAGGCATCGTCAACAATCGGGGTAAAGAAGTCCAGTGTCTGGACCACAGCCAAGTCGTCTCGCAGGCGATAAACTCCCGCGTCATCGGCCTTGTCGAAACCGACTAGAAGATTGGGATCTTCGGGTTGTCGGGGTAGCTCACTCAAAACTTGAATGAGCGCCTGAGGGGCGAGCTTGGAAGCTCAACCCGCGCAGGATACCATTTCCGTGAGTCGCTTGCTCATCAACTCCTCCGGTCCGGGTTGAACCCTATAGTTCGGCAACATTATGACACGGATCCACCAGCGCCGTTTTTCAAAGTACTGCATCGTTGGGGAGCCGAGGAAGGGGTTCCGGGAGGTCAGTGGTGGGAGAATCGGTCGGTCGAACGCCGGACTCCGGGATCGAAATAGAGGGGACCGACAAACCCGGAGAGAAACAAACTGGCGCCAATAATCTGTAGAAGAGACCCTTGAACCTATCGGTTGGCGTCTTGCGAGTCCAGACGGTCCAGAATCAGCCGGCCCATTTCTCGGGTTCCCACCGCGCGACCGCCGGCCTCCATCAAATCAGCGGTTCGATATCCCGACTCCAGAACCGAGGCGATCGCCTGCTCGATGGCTTCGGATTCCTTTGACCATCCAAAGGAATACTTGAACATCATGGCCACCGAGGCGATCATGGCAATGGGATTGGCACGGTCCTGGCCGGCAATGTCCGGAGCCGTACCGTGAACGGGCTCAAACAGACCGATCTGTCCGCCAAGACTGGCTGACGGCAACATTCCAATGGAACCGGTCAGCATTGAAGCTTCGTCGCTCAGAATGTCCCCAAACAGATTGGAGGTGACGATGACATCGAACTGGCCGGGATTGGCAATCAACTGCATAGCACAGTTATCGACGTACATATGATTGAGCGAAACGTCCGGGAACCTCTTGCCGACAGCGGTCACGACTCGACGCCACAACTGCGACGACTCCAGAACGTTGGCCTTGTCTACCGAAGTCACCCGATGACGTCGCTTTCTGGCAATCTCAAAAGCAACTTGGGCTATCCGCTCTATCTCCGATGTCCAATAGACTTCGGTGTTGATTCCAACCTCCTGCCCCTTGATCTTCGAAATACCGCGGGGCTGCCCGAAATAGATGCCCCCTGTCAGCTCTCGCACGATCAGCAAGTTGACTCCCTCGAGAACCTCCGGCTTCAAGCTCGAAGCATGGATCAGAGTGGGATAAACATGAGCGGGCCGAAGATTGGCAAAAAGGCCCAACCCCGCTCGCAACCCCAGGATGCCTTTCTCCGGCTTCAGCTCGGCAGGATGGTTGTCCCATTTCGGACCGCCCACGGCTCCCAGCAAAACAGCGTGGCTCCGCTTGCAAAGATCGAGCGTCGCTTCGGGCAAGGGCACGCCCACAGCATCCAGGGCGCTCCCCCCGGCCAGAGCCTCTTGAGTCCGGAGGCAATGTCCATAACGAGACTCAATTTTTTGGATCACCAAAAGGGCTTGCGCCATCACCTCTTTCCCAATCCCATCACCGGGGATCACCGTGACCTGTTTCACCCTTTTGGTTTCCATGCGTTGTCCTTGGCTATGTGCGCTCCGAGGATGGCGTCAGACCTGAGGCACGGGAAGGTCCCTCTTAGAATCCTCCCGAGCGGCCGTCGACTCTCGTGCGTGGATTGTCTTGTTGACTGCGTTGAGATAGGCGCGGGCGCTGGCGTCAATCAGGTCCGAACTGGCTGCCTTGCCGCTGAAACTCTTTCCTTCAAAGTCCACGTGAACGAACACTTCGCCCACGGCGTCCTTGCCACCGCTCACGGAACGGACCGAGTAATCCAGCAGGCGACCGGCCACCCCGGTGATTCGATCGATGGCCCGGTAGGTTGCCTCAATGGGACCGTCACCCAAAGCCGTATCCACCAAGAACTCCTCGTCTTTGCTCAATTGGACCGTGGCCGAGGCCAGCACCTGATTGCCGCCCATGGCGTGGACATATTTCAAGTGGTAGCGCTCGGGGATGATTCGAATGCCGTCATGAATGATGGCCAACAAATCCTCGTCATAGATGTTCTTCTTTTTGTCCGCCAGCTTGGTGAACAGCATGTAGGCGCGGTCCACTTCTTTCTTGTCCAACTGATAGCCAAGATCGATATAGCGCTTGGAAAGCGCATGACGCCCCGAGTGCTTTCCCAGCACCAGATTGCTGGTGGGAACACCCACAGACTGAGGAGTCATGATCTCGTAGGTCAATGCCTGCTTGAGGACCCCGTCCTGATGAATGCCCGCTTCGTGGGCAAAGGCGTTCTTACCCACGACGGCCTTGTTGGCCTGGACCATCATGCCGGTCAGATTGGAGAGCAGATGGCTCGTTTTGTAAATTTCTTCCGCCTCAATTCCGGTTCTGAAGCCCAAGTGCTCCCTGCGCACGCGCAGGGCCATCACAATCTCCTCCAGTGAGGCGTTGCCGGCCCTCTCGCCAATTCCGTTGATGGTGCATTCTACCTGGCGCGCCCCGGCCCGTATGGCGGCCAGGGAGTTGGCCACGGCCAAGCCAAGATCATTGTGGCAATGGCAGCTCAAGCGAGCTCGGTCGATATTGGGCACTTTTTTGCGCAGGACACTGAAGATTCCCCCAAATTCTTCCGGGACGCAATAGCCCACCGTATCCGGGATGTTGATGATGGTCGCCCCTTCGTTAATGGCTGCCTCGACGACTTGGCAGAGGTAATCCAGGTCGCTGCGACCCGCGTCCTCGGCAGAGAATTCAACTTCATCGCAAAACGATCTGGCTAAACGGACGGCCTTCACCGTGTCCTCCAGCACCTGATCTCTTGAACGCCTGAGCTTGAACCGCAGATGGATGTCGGAAGTAGCGATGAAGGTGTGGATCCGAGGTTTGGCCGCAATATCCAGAGCTTGCCAGCAACGTCGGATATCTTTCTCCACGGCTCTGGCCAGCCCGGCCACCGTCACCGAACGAATCTCCCTGGCAATCTGCCGCACCGACTCGAAGTCGCCGTCCGAGGCGACAGGAAACCCGGCTTCCATAACGTCAACCCGGAGGGCTTCCAGTTGGCGGGCCAGCTTCAACTTCTCCTCCAGATTCATACTGCAGCCCGGCGACTGCTCGCCATCTCTCAGGGTCGTATCGAAAATGTGAATGGTCTCTTCCATCGATGCCTCCTCAGTTCCCATCACCCACAGAAGTCACAGAGATTGACCTCCAGTTACTGGATTCCGGCTCGAACCGAATGCGGTTGCTCACAACATAATTTAAGTTCAGCCGCCAGGACGTTCAAGAAAAAGGAAACGTCCGTCACAATACCGATTGCCTGCTTGCTCCCTCGATTGCTCAACTTAAGTGGGGTTGCTTCGTTGATGTCCACACACACAGTCTTGACACTGCTTTTCAAGACGTTACCCACGGCAATACTGTGCAGGGTCGATGCCAGCATCAACACCACGGTCACGCCTTCCAGAGCCTCGATATACTGTCGCTGCGCCCTGACGCAGTCGGTGATGACGTCGACCAAAGGCCCGTCGTCTCGAATGGATCCAGCCAAGACCGTCCGTATGCCCCGCTTGACACACTCATACATCAAGCCGGACTTCAGAAATCCCCCCTCGACCGCCCTGTGGATGCCGCCCACCCGATTGATTTCATTAATGGCCCAGATATGGTTGCGGTGTCCACCATCCACGGCTCTACCGCTCCCCTGATGAATCCCCAGAGAGGTATTCAGGAAAGTCTTTTCTATATCGTGGGCGGCAAAGGCATTGCCGGTCAGCACCACGTCAACATAGCCCATCGCGATGACTTCCTTCAGGTAGCGATCCGCACCGGAGTGTATGACCGCCGGACCTGGGACGATAGCGATTTTCTGTCCTCTCTTTTTGGCGGCATCAATTTCCTTGGCAATCTGGGCGATCAACACCCCTTTGTTGACTTCCGCGCTCACATCATTCGACATGAAGTCAAAAACCGAGTACTGCCGGCTGCGTTCCTGAGGTTTGACCCGAATACCCTGGCGACCCGTTACAATCAGGTCTCCCGCCTTGACTCCGCTGATCTTCTTGGTAATGGCCTGACCATCAGCCCAGATGATGACCGCATCCATTTTCTGATTGATGACGGGATGCCACTCGCCTTGAATCTTGATGAAAGTATCGAAGTTGGTCGTGGAGTAAAATTCGCTGGGAAGAATCCCATCCCGCTCGGCCGGAACCAAGCGGCAATCCTCTCGATCGATAATCGCGCCAAAGTCCTCTAAAGCAGCCAGAATGTCTTCCGACTGCTGCTGGGTTTGGGCTTTCACCAGGAGTCGGACCCGAGACGGCTGCTGATTGTCCCGCCCGATGTCGAACCGCAGGACCTCGAATTGCCCTTCCAGCTCAACGATCTTGTCAAAGGCGTACTTGAGAATCCCTGAATCAATCAGGTGACCTTCAATCTCTATTTCTTCTTGAAACCGAACCATTGGTTTTCCTCAGGTCCAGCGGAACTCAAGCTGAACCACCGGGCCCGCCAAGGTCACAGGGGACCCCTCCGGCGACACGCTCATCGGAGAGAACCACGTCCTTGACTCGAATCCTCAGCGGGTGGCTGGACTCAAGCGCCGGCTTTTTTCATCCAACTCATCATATCTCTCAGGCCCTTGCCCACTTGCTCAATCGGATGGGCTGCCTCTCGACGACGATTGGCATTCATGGAAGCCCGACCGGACTGGTTTTCGATGATGAACTCCCTGGCGAAATTGCCGTTACAGACATTCTCTAAAATATCCTTCATGGCAGCTTTGACAGAGTCGTTCACGATCTGAGGTCCACGCGTGTAGTCACCATACTCGGCAGTATCACTGATTGAATAACGCATATAAGACAGGCCGCCCTGATACATGAGATCCACGATCAGCTTCATTTCGTGAAGGCATTCGAAGTAAGCCACCTCGGGTTGATAGCCTGCATTGACGAGTGTCTCGAAACCGGCTTTGACCAGGGCCGAGGTGCCGCCGCAAAGCACAGCCTGCTCACCGAAAAGATCGGTCTCGGTCTCTTCCTTGAAGGTTGTCTCGATCACACCGGCCCGAGCCGCGCCTATCCCCTTGGCATAACCCAGAGCAACATCCAACGCATGGCCGGAAGCGTCTTGCTCAATGGCAACCAGCGCAGGAACGCCCGCTCCTTCCTGGTATACCTGGCGAACCATGTGCCCGGGCCCCTTGGGAGCAATCATGGACACGTCCACGTCCGCAGGTGGAACGACTTGACTGAAGTGAATGTTGAATCCATGGCTGAACATGAGGGTCTTTCCGCCAGATAAGCGGGGCTTGATGGAGGCCTCGAACACTGCCCGCTGTGTCTGGTCGGGGACCAGGATCATAATCACCTGGGCCTCCGCCGAAGCCTCTTCAACCGTGGCCACTTTGAGGCCTTCGCCCTCCGCCTTCTCCCAGGACTTACTTCCTTGGTACAGCCCAACCACCACGTCCAAGCCACTGTCTCTCAGGTTCAAGGCGTGAGCATGTCCCTGACTGCCGTAACCAATGATGGCAATCCTCTTTCCTTTCAGGTGAGCCAGATCTGCATCTTCATCGTGATAAACTTTCGCCATTACCCTTCCTCGCTTGCGATTGATTTAGTCTGGAATTTGTTCCATAAGCCCCTGGTAAGACCAAGCGCTACTGGTTCTTGGGCTCAAGTGTCGAAACTTGGTCCCGACTCATGCGTAACGTAATGGTACACTAATCAACCGCTCACCTTCAAAAACTCGGCTTTGTCGAGTTTTTTTCCGGCGCAGGCGGCGACCGATTCACTTCAGGGAGAGCAACTCTGTTGCCAGGAATATAACTTATTGATTTCAATACACTTCAAGTAGTAAGAAGGACTTCAGGCCATGGCAGGTTCTTCAGAACATTCAATCCCGGAGCCGACGCCGTAACGTTTCGTTCAAGAAGCAATGGCTGACGGTCGAGGAGGGGTCCGAGCCGGCCAGCTCTCAGCCTGTCTCTCCCCCCCTCGTTTCAATTCTGACTCTATGAACCGACTCAACCCGATTGGGCGTGACTAACATGTTTCATTCAAATAAATCACAGCCATTCTCACCAGACTCTCCGCGCATTCGCGTTGCTCTCGTCCCGCCGGACGGGTGCTTGATCGGCCTTCGACCGGCGGTGGCCCCGAACGACTCTCGCCGGCCTGCTCGTCTTCGTCGGGACCTTCGGCTTGGTCTTCGAAGCCTCAGCCCAGGACCTCGCAGGGGACAAAGCGGCGCTTGTGGCGCTCTACAACGCCACGAATGGTCCGAACTGGACGAACAATGACAATTGGTTGAGCACTGAACCGGTCTCCGAGTGGTACAGCGTCACCGTCAGCAACGAACGTGTTACAGGGCTGGATCTCCACTCCAATCAACTGACGGGCAGCATCCCGCCCGAATTGGGCAACCTCTCTCGTCTCACAGCGCTGGATCTCGGCGTCAATCAACTGACGGGAACTATCCCACTCGAACTAGGCAATCTCTCCAGCCTCACAGAGATGAATTTCTCCTACAATCAATTGACGGGCAACATCCCGTCGGAGTTGGGCAACCTCTCCAGTCTCACAGGGCTGTATCTCTCCGTCAATCAACTGACGGGCAACATCCCGCCCGAATTGGGCAACCTCTCCAGCCTCACAGGACTGAATCTCTTCAACAATCAACTGACGGGTAGCATCCCGTCGGAGTTGGGCAACCTCTCCAGCCTTACGTACCTGGCGCTCACCCAGAATCAACTGGCGGGCAACATCCCGCCTGAGTTGGGCAACCTCTCCAGCCTCATACAGCTACATCTCTCCGGCAATCGCTTGGTGGGAACCATCCCGCCCGAATTAGGCGACCTCTCCAACCTCAGAGCGCTGGTTCTCTCCAATAATCAACTGAGGGGAACCATCCCGTCAGAGCTCACGAGCCTGACGTCGTTGCGATTCTTCATCTTCAACCTGAACGCCAATCTTTGCGCGCAGGATGACTCGGCTATCCGGACATGGCTTGCGGGCGTGGACGAAGTCCAGGGTCCGAATTGCTCCCCATCGGTCACGCTGTCGGTCGACCCGAGTGAACTGGTCGAAGGCGCCGTCGCCGCCGTCACGGTGACGGCGGCGACGGCGGAGGCGACGGAGGAGACAACGGTGAGCCTGACCCTGGGCGGCTCGGCGAAGAAAGGAACAGACTACACGGTCCGCGGCGAGGAGGCGATCACCATCCCGGCCAACAACGCCACGGGAACCACCACCCTGACCTTCGAGCCGATAGCTGACAACTTGGAGGAGGACAATGAAACCATCCTCGTCGAGGCCAGCGTCGGGAATCAGGTGGAAGGTTCAACCACCATTACCCTGAGTGAGTGGGCCACCGTTGGGGCCTTGAGGTACATATCCTTCGTCCCGGTCATCCTGAACGCCGCCGGGCGCAACAACTCCTTCTTCACCTCGGAAATGACCCTGACGAACCGAGGGGCTGAAGAGGCCCCTGCTCCACTACGCCTACACTGCGGCTGCTGGAGGGGGAAGCGGCTCAGCTTCACGCCTTGACCCTCTGGCCTCAGGGAGCCAGAAAATCGTGCCCGACGCCATCGGGTATCTCAAAACCCTGGGAATTCCCATCCCCGACTCTGGCAATCGTCTCGGGACGCTGGGGGTGGCCGTCGAGATCCCTTCCGACGTGAGAGTCCTGGTCCGGACCACGACGGCCATCCCCGATGGTCGTGCCGGTCTGGCCTATCCCGGTATCCCGACCGATGCCGGACTGCAAGAAGTCGCTTGGCTGTGTGGACTGCGCCAGAATGCACAGGATCGGTCCAACGTGGCCCTCCAGAGCATAGGTCCCTCGGCAGCGGGCTCCATTACCTTGAGGACGACGGTGTTTTCCGGGGATCCGGGTGATTTGAGCTTCAGAGCCTTGGAAGATGTCATCTTGGACCCAGGAGGGTTCCACCAGTATTCGGAAGTGTTGGGCAGTTTCTCCAACGGCTACGTCAAGGTGGAGCGGGTGAGCGGGATCAATCCTTTCTATGCCTACGGGGTCATCAACGACCAAGCCAACTCGGATGGGTCCTTTGTCTTTCCGGTCACAGAAAGATCGTTGGCGAGGACAATCGGACACACCTTGCCGGTTATCATCGAAGCCGGAGTGTTCATCAGCGAACTGACGGTGACCAACTTATCAACCTCGGCTAAGACGATAAATTTCAGTTTTGTGGCCGATGCCATCCAGACCGCCGATGACACGGCTACCTTCAGCATGACGATCCAAGCCAGGGAACAAAGGATTCTGCCCAAGATGGTGCAGTTCCTGCGGGACTCGGGGGTGAGCGGGATCGGTCCAGCAGGCCAGACCTTCGCTGGGGCACTGTTCGCCACCGCGGCGAGTGGGGACATGAGCGGGATTGTGATTGGAGCCAGGACGGGGTCTCCGGGCGGGGGCGGGCAGTATAGCCTCTTCTACAACGCCACGCCCTACCGGTCGGGCTTCACCGACAGCGCCTGGGTCTATGGCCTCCAGCAGAATGAAGAGAATCGGAGCAATCTGGCCCTGGTCAACACCGGGAAAGTCGATGGCAGCGACAGTGTCTTCATGATCGACATCTACGATGGGGACACGGGCAAGCGGGTCAACACCGTCAGCGGCATCCGGGTCTCGCCCCGGGGCTGGTGTCAGATCAACAGCATCCTGGCCAAATACGCTCCGGGGACCGTTCAGGGCTATGTTCAGATCAAGAAGATTGCAGGTGACAACCTCTTCCTTGCCTACGGAGTGATCAACGACGGCGGCGCCCCCGGACAACGGAGCGGGGATGGAGCCTATGTGCCGGCTCAGGAGTAGGCCGGATATCTCGCGGGGTTCATGTTACAGTGTGTGGGCGCCAGTTCTCCTCATGGAATCTGGACAACCTTTTATCCAACGATGATTTCCCGAGACCTCTGCATAACCGTTATTCCGGCGAAAGCCGGAATCCAGGAACGGTGAGTTTTCAGTAGGATAGCGATAGCGCATTGCCGAATTTCGCCTCACCTGAGGAGTTATGCAGAGGTCTCTTCCCGGGATTTCGGGCCCCGATGCCACCTCCTGCGGTGAGATATTCGGGTTAGCCTGAAGACGGCAGTGCGAAAGGGTTCTTGGATCATGGGTTGGATGATCGGGAATCCCTCAAACAACTCAGGATCCGATCCAGGCGTTCAGGTCTTTTCGCGCTTCCTGGGAGTAGACTCGGCGGCTCCATCGAGAGACTATCCCCGGATCTCGACCGGCCAACCCGGATCAAGCTCCTGCCAGGTGCGTCATTGAATACCTTTACTCTTTCTCTTCTGGCCACGCTACCCATCGCGGCGGTGGCGCTTCTCTTAGTGGTTCTCAGATGGCCGGCACGACGGGCGATGCCTGTCGCCTATCTCGTGGCTGCGGCTTTGTGCCTCCTGGTTTGGCAAGTACCCATACGGCAAGTGGCGGCGGCTTCCATCAACGGCGTGGTGGTTGCCGCGACCTTGCTCTACATCATCTTCGGAGCTATCCTCCTGCTCAACACATTGCAGCAAAGTGGAGCCATCCAAGCCATCCGAAGCGGGTTCACCGATGTGACCCCCGACCGCCGAATTCAGGTGGTGATCATTGCCTGGTTATTTGGCTCCTTCATCGAGGGATCAGCCGGATTCGGAACTCCGGCAGCCATAGCCGTTCCCTTGTTGGTCGGACTGGGGTTTCCGGCCATGGCCGCAGTCATGGCCGGAATGATCATCCAAAGCACGCCGGTCTCTTTCGGGGCCGTCGGAACACCTATCCTGATTGGCGTCAACAGCGGTCTGTCCGCCGATGCCTCAATCCAAGCCTTCGCCCTACAGGCCGGCTTTGCCGATTGGAGCGGCTTCCTCTCCGACATCGGATTCCGGGTGGCTCTGCTCCACACCATTGCCGGAACCCTGGTACCGCTGTTCGTGCTTGCCCTCATGACCCGCTTCTTTGGCAAAAACCGATCCTGGGCAGAGGGATTGCGCGTATGGCCCTTCGCCCTTTTGGCCGCTTTTGCCATGACCGTTCCCTATCTGGCCGTCGCCAAATTCCTGGGGCCTGAATTTCCCTCCTTGTTTGGAGGTCTTACCGGATTGGCCCTTGGTCATGTTCGCCGCCAAAAAGGGTATTTTCATGCCAAGACCCGGGGACACCTGGGATTTCGACGTCCCGGAGAACTGGCCTCGCGTCTGGATCGGATCCGTCCAACTCGAGGATGGGCGGCCTCGGATTCAGCAGATGGGACTGCTCAGAGCCTGGACACCCTATCTACTCGTGGGTCTGTTCCTCGTGCTCACCCGGTTGAAATTCTTTCCCTTTTTCGATTGGGTCACCGGCTGGACCCTCTCCATCCCTCAAATCCTGGGCACAGAAATCTCAGCAAGAGTTCAGCCGCTCTATCTGCCTGGAACGATTTTTCTGCTGGTTTCGGTCCTGACCTGCTGGATTCATCGGTTGAGTCTCTCCGAGTACCGGGGCGCCTGGCTGCGCTCAGCCAAGACGACAGCCTCAGCGTCGGTCGCACTGATCTCCACCGTCCCAATGGTCCAGGTGTTTATCAACTCGGATGGGGGGGCTGCCGGCTACGACAAAATGCCCATCGTGTTAGCTGCCGGCGTTGCCGCCTCGACCCAAACCGCCTGGCCGATTTTTGCTCCCTTCATCGGAGGTCTCGGAGCCTTTGTGGCCGGCAGCAATACCGTCAGCAACATGATGTTTTCTCTATTCCAGTTTGGCGTTGGAGAACGAATCGGAGCGGACCCGATCTGGATGGTGGCGTTGCAAGCGGTAGGCGGGGCTGCCGGCAACATGATTTGCGTTCACAACGTGGTGGCCGCTTCCGCAGTGGCCGGCTTGGTCGGCAAGGAAGGATCCATCATTCGTTTGACCGTGCTTCCCTTCACCTACTATGCCCTGCTCTCCGGCGCTCTGGGCTATGCTATCGTGTGGTTTTCCCGGCAAGGCTGGGTGAATCCGGGGAGTCTCATCGTTCTGCTGATTGCAGCCACAGCCCTGTGCCTCATCGCCATCAGCGGCCGGCCGACGCCTGCCCCCAAGTGATGGACTTTCCCCTCCCAGAGGCTCCGGTCATTCCCGATTACGGGGAAGCGGCAAAGCTCCAAGGGTTGAGTCTCTGTTTCCGGATTTTGCGTTGCAAGAGGGCCCACGAGATCCCCAACAGTTCACACCTTCCCACGATTGATTGCCCCTGGGCATCCTTGAGGGCATCCAGAATGGGCTCTTTTCCATCTCGCTCAGCGGCTTGGATGAGAGGAAATTGTCGACGGACGCTTGGTGGGTTCGGGAGGTCCGGTTCCGACTTTACCGTCACATCCTGGCCAGGGCGCTCTCCATAAGATCCATTCCCGCCGCCAGATTTTCCATACTGGTCGCGAAGGAGATGCGAACGTGGCCTTCCATGCCGAAGGCTGAACCGGGAACCACAGCCACACCCGCTTGACGCAGCAGCCAGGTGGAGAACTCCAGGGAATCTCGCACCTCACCCCTGAGATAGTTGGAAATGTTGGGAAAGGCATAAAAAGCTCCGCCCGGATTCGCACAACTCAGACCAGCCATGGCGTTGAGTCGCTCAACCACATAACGTCGCCTCCGTTCATACTCGGCAATCATCTGTGGCACCGAATCCTGGTTGCCGAGGATAGACTCCAGGGCTGCTTTTTGTGACACTGAAGCGGGGTTTGCGCTATGGCTCTGGACGTTGCTGACACTCTTGGCAATTTCCCGAGGAGCCACTAGATAACCGATGCGCCATCCTGTCATGGCGTAAGTCTTGGAGGCGGTATTGACCAGTAACGAAAGATGTTTGGCGCGATCGGCATACTGAGCCAGCGAGGTGTGGCGGTTTCCATCAAAGACGAAGAATTCGTAGCACTCGTCGAAGATGATCAGGAGCTGTCGGTCCAGAGCCAAATCCACGATCTTGTCGAGTTCGTCAGTCGGAATCACTGCCCCGGTGGGATTGTTGGGAGTATTGACCACGATGGGCCCTTTGTGCGTGAGGTTACTCGACTTTCCAGGGCAGATGCTTTGAGAACAAAATCATCTTCCTCTTGCGTCATCACTTCGACCGGAACCGCTCCAACCATTTTCAGTTGCTCGGGAAACGTCACCCAATAGGGCACGGGAAGCAGAACCTCGTCCCCTTCCTCAAACAAGACAAAAGCCAGATTGAACAGCGTATGCTTGGCGCCGCAGGACACCACCACCTCGGGCAGAGTGTAGTTGACTCCATATTGGCGGTGATATTTCTCGGCCACCGCTTCTCTGAGGTCCTTGATGCCGGCCGCGGCCGTATAGCGAGTGAAGTTCTCGTCGATGGCCCGGTGCCCCTTGCCTTTGATATTGTCCGGCGTATTGAAGTCCGGCTCACCGATGCTGAAGTCCATCACGTCCCGGCCTTCGGACCGAAGGCGGTTGGCCTCCTCCGCCACCGCCATGGTCGGCGAAGCCGACAGCCGACCGACTCGTTTCGCTAGTTTCATAGTGTCTCCCTGCCTGGATCCTGGCAAATCAAGGGTTCCGCCGGCCAAGGCGGACGGCTGAGTATAGTCAGTTCCCGAGGGAAAGTAAAACCCTTGTGCTGCTCGACAACGCCTGCCTTTCAGAGCCCTTTGGGGTCGGCAAGCGCGGCAACCACTGGCTCCCAGGTCAAGCCCCTCGAACAGCCGTAAGCGCCGAGTCCGATGAGAAGACCAATGTCTGAAACGCCGGTCGGGATGCGTATGGAACCCCGGATTGCCATTCCAACAGAGGCTTCTCCTGTTTCGGTTTCAACTGCCAAGACCTCTCACCGCCTCCGGACCGAGCTCGGTTTCCGATCCGTCTGGTCTCTGTCCTTGGACGGAACGCGAATCGAGCGGGCATACCATCCCCACTGTCTCAGGATGCCCCTCAGGATGCGCACGTCGCGATCATCCAGCGAAGCACGCGCCAGGACCTGGCGCAACGTCATCATGACCTCCTGAGGATTCTGTTCATTGAGAAATTGGATCTCCCTCAGGCATCGCTCCAAGTCTTGAGAGAAAGCCTCCACCTGACTCCGTTCCGCTAGCTGCACGGCACGCCTCGATGGCGGAGGAAATAAATTTTGAGAAAGTTCGTAAGCCACAATGGCCACGGCATGGGCTAGATTGAGTGAGGGAAACTCCGGATCCGTGGGCATCCTGACTTGCCACTGACAGTGCTGCAAGTGGTCATTGGTCAGCCCGGTTCTTTCCGGTCCAAAGACGATCGCAATTCTCTGGCTGGAAGACAAGGCACTTAGCTTGGCCGCCAGTTGCCGGGGCTGCAAAGCCCCGGGGAACCATCTCACGGCTCGGGAGCTGGTAGCCACACTCAGGTGAAAAGAGTCCAGAGCAGCGCCCAATCCACTGACTCGGGTCGCCCTTCACAGCAACTCGTCGGCCCCGCAGGCCCGCTGCCAGGCTTCGTCGGTCAGATCGGCTTGACAATCCACCAGGACGAGCTGGTCCAAGCTCATGTTCTTCATGACACGAGCGACCGATCCCAGATTGCCGGGGGAACGAGTCTCGACCAGAACAATGGCAATGTTGCCGAGATCAGACACGGGCCACTCATGCTCTCTGCTGCCGGTTCCGGACTCCACCCGCAACGTCTATCATCCAGCGGCGCTGTGGCTTGAGGCAGAACAGCCGGAATTGGCAGGGTTTTGGCGACTCCTTATGGCTTTGTGACCCGCAGAGACAAGTTCGCTGAAGTTTCAGGCCGTGGCCTGGGATTCAAGCCCCTCCGGCTCGACCGACTGCACACTGACGATGCTCAGGCGCCATCGAAGCATCCGCCAAGAAGAGCGCGAGAAAGCTCTACTCGGGCTGGGAAGCCCCCTCAGGCAGCAACTCTCCCTTTTCCAGATAGCGAATCTTACTGGCGTGACGGGCGGCATGGGGGTCGTGGGTTACCATCAGAACGGTTTTCTCATGCTCCCGGTTCAACTTGGAAAGGATGGTCAGGATCTCCTGTGCGGACTGAGCGTCCAGGTCTCCGGTGGGCTCGTCGGCCAGGATGATGGAGGGATCGGTCACAATGGCCCGAGCAATAGCCACCCGCTGCTCCTGGCCACCCGAGAGCTGTCTGGGGTAATGATCCATGCGGTCCGTCAACCCGACTAACCTTAGAGCGGTCTCGGCGTGCTCAGAGCGCTCCTTCTTGCTCAGGTGGGTCAGCAACAAGGGAAGTTCCACGTTCTCGCGAGCAGTCAAAACCGGAATGAGGTTGAAGGTCTGAAAAATAAACCCAATATTCTCATTCCGCCAGTCAGCCATCGCTCTCTCGTTCAGCTGGATCAGATCTTGGCCAAGCACCTTGACCTGGCCCCGGCTGGGTCGATCGATAGCGGCAATGAGGTACAGCAGGGTTGACTTGCCAGATCCGGAAGGACCCATGAAGGCAACAAAGTCTCCTCGCTGAATTCTCAAATGGGCATTCTGCAAAGCGATGACCCGAAAGGCATCACGCTTGAATTCCTTATGCAGATCAATGGCTTCGACCACCAGATCGTTGACCATTTATTCCTCTTTTCGACCACCATTCCTAATCAGCAGGCTCTCGCCTGACCCGAATACGGTCGCCATCCTCCAGACCACTGGGGGGGCTCACGATGATTTCTTCGCCGCCAATCAAACCTGCGGCCACCTGTATTCCTTGAGCGGTGAGCCTCCCCACCTGGACACTGTGTTCTTTCGCCCTTCCCTGCAAAACGACAAAAACCGTCTTCTCGTCCTGACGGTCGCGAACGGCCGCCGCAGGGACAATGATTCCTGGACCCGAGGCAACTGGCTCTTCCGTCGAACCCTCGTCTGGCGCCAAGAAGGCCACTTGGGCATTCATTTCAGGCCTCAGATAGGCATCGGGATCGGCCACCTGGACTTTTACCTGCACGGTTGCTTTTTGCCGGTTGGCCTCCGGAGCGATCTCGGCAATGTAGCCTTCGTAGGGTCGGTCCGGAAAGGCATCGGTGGTGATTGTGGCTTTTTGTTCCATGGAGAGTTTGGCGAAATCGTCCTGGCTGATGTCCAACTCCACCTGAAGATCATTGAGGTCGGCCAAGGTGACGACATAACCTTTGGCGCCGCGCTCACCCACAAAGCTGGTAGTCACAAACTCACCTTTTTCGACCGCCCGTTCCAGGATGGTCCCCGAAATAGGGGCCCGAATGACCGTAGAGTCCAGGAAGGTCCTCCGGAGTGCGAGCTCACCGCGCGCCTGCTTGACCCGCCCTTTCATGGCCTCAATCTGCTCGGCCCGAGGTCCCAGGCGGACCAAGTCGGCCTCCCGGGCCAGAGACTCGACTTGGGCTGCCTCTGCCTCGTATCGGGCCTGGGCATTATCCAGGTCCTGACGGGGCAGGACCTCCTCCTCAAACAGCTTTTGCACTCGATCGAGGTTGATCGTTGCATTCTTCAGATCGGCATTGGCCCGGGCCAGGTTGGCCTGGGCTCGAGCAATCTCTTCCGGACGCGAACCTGCTTCCAACTCGCTCAGTTGGGCCAGCAAGCTGGCCAATTGGCCCTCAGCCTGTTGAGCCTGAGCGCGATACTCTGCATCCTCCAACCTCACCAAGACCTGTCCTTCCCGGACGAGGTCGCCCTTTTCGACCCCAATCCAGGCAACTTTCCCGACGACCTTGGCCGTGAGCTGAATCTTGTGGTGGGCGACGATGTATCCGGCAGCATTCAAGACGACCCTCGAACCATCGGACCCGGCCCTGGCCGCCGGCAATGACCCGATGGACCTCGACTTCGATCTCGCGACCGGCAAAGCGGACGGCAGTAACAGCCACACTCACAGCCAGGATAAGCACCACGCCGGCTACGATCCAGCGGGCTGCCCACTTGGATGGCTTTTCCGAGGACCGCCTTCGGCTGCGGTGGATTCTCAAGTTGTTGAGATCCTGATCCAAATTTTTCTCTGGGTCAGCCACGACTGATCACTTCCTCAGCGCATTGAGAATACTTTCCTTCGCTGCTCCTCGGGCCGGCAAGAGACCACCCAGCAAACCCATGATTGCGGCAAAGCCCACACCAAGAACCACAATAGCCGGTGACAGCCGAAAATCAAAGCCCGTTTCGCTGAACGTCAGATTGTTGCCAATACCCGTCTCCAAGCCATGCAGTGGCATCACCAGCAGCACCCCGATCAGTCCCCCTAATAACGAAAGCAACAGCGACTCGATCACAAAGGAGAGCAGAATGCTCCAGCGAGAAAAACCCAAAACCCTCAAGGTGCCAATCTCCCGCGAGCGCCTGGAAACGGCAGCATACATGGTGTTCATGGCCGCAAAGCTGCTTCCAACAGCCATGATGATCGCCACAAACAGCCCCAGGTACTTCACCGGTTCGCCCGATGCCGTTTGCTCCAAGTAGTAGTCCACTTCCCGTTTGCCCTCAAGGTGAAGCCTCTGATCGTCAGCCACTGCGTTTTGCAGGGCCTGCAAGGTCGTGGGGGCGGAAGCTCGCACCAGGACTGAGGAGAGTATTTCCGAGCGGTTGGCATCTGCCGCCAGTTGATTCAGACCGACCCAAATCTCGCTGTCAAAGGCGGTATTCCCGGCGTCAAAAACACCCACAACGCTCCAGTCGCCGCGGCCAAAGCGCAGCCGGTCACCAACGGTTGCCTTGACAAACCGCCTCGCAATCGACTTCCCCACGGCCACTTCACGTTGACCCGCCCGGAACCACCGACCCTCTACGATCCTGACGGTCGGGCGCATTCGGATCCCAATCTGAGGCAAGCCCCGGATGGTCACGTTCGCTCCTTCAGGGCTGTTTTTGCGTGGCAAATTAATTACCGTCACCATTTCGGCCGAGGCCATGGGTTGGCCGTCAAGCTGTTGAATCCCCGCTTTATTCCGAATGTTGGACACGGCCTCCCGGTTGATCTGACTGACCAACTCAGATGTTGAGTTCTTTCTCAGAACCAGAAGATGGAGAGGATGTCCCGTGGCTTGGAGGGCCTCTTCCAGACCGGTTACCATGGCCATGATCCCCAGCAACACCGCAACCGTCAGGCCAATACCCAACGCTGTCATCAGGGTGGTGGTCTTTCGGACCTTGAGGTTCTTCAAGTTGTAAGAAAGCGGCAAAGGCATGTTGGTGGGATCGTGAGGGTTACCAACCCTGCGAACCAATTTCTAATTGTGTAGCCGCAACGCTCAAAAACAGCCGTCCTGGTTCTCAGGGGACAACTAGCCCACATGTCGCAAGGCCTCGGTGATCGGCAGTCGCGTTGCTCCCAATGCGGGAACCAGGGAGCTCAGGATGCCAATGGCCAGGGCAACAGACAAACTGATCAACACCACCACCGGTGGCAAGGACAAGCCTGCAAACATGATTTGCGCCTGTCCCAGGGCCGCTGATGCCGCGAAGGCCAAGCCACAACCTAGAACGCCGCCCACCAAGGATATGAGGATGGACTCGGCCATGATCATACCCAAAACCTTGCCGGTGGTGAATCCCAGCGTCTTGAGCACTCCGATTTCCGTAATGCGCTCGCGCACCGACATGGCCATGGTGTTGGCAGCCACCAGCAGAATCGTGAACACCACCGCACCGCAAATGCTCAGCAGGAACAGCTTGACATTGCCCAACATCGAGACAAAGCTCAGCTGGAAAGCACGTTCACTTTCAGTCTTGGTCTGTCGATCCGAATTGCGAAACAGATCGTCGATTTCCCGAGCGATACGCGGCACGGCCTCAGCAGACTCCGCCAGGACGCCGAATGTTCCCACCATCCCACGGCGAGCCTGGGGCAAGCCTTCTTCCAGGTATTTACGGTGGAAATACATCACATAGTCCTGCCCTTCGACATCCGCTTCAAAGATCGCTCGAATCGTCAATTCCAGATCCACTGGATAGATGTCACCCTTGAGTGTGACTCGTTGGCCCAGCTTCAAGTTTCGCCGCTCGGCCAGGCTTTTTCCAATGGCGGCAGCCGTGCGTTCCGATTGAAAAGCCTTCAATTGTGCGGGAGGCGTCTTGTATTCTCTGTAAACCTCAAAAATTCTTTGCGGGTCGGTGGCAAAGCGCGGGAAGAAGTTTTCCGGACGGTTGTCAAGATACACTCCACCAAACCAAGAGGTGGGCACTAGCTGGCGCACTCCCGGGACCTTGCGGATTTGCTGTTCGTAATGCTCCGGCAAGGAAAAGGTCAGAGAAACGCGATTTCGAGTCACCAGCCGCAAGGCTTGCTCAGGGGGGCCTTCCTGATGGTAGAAGGCGTGATAGACCGAGAGGAGCGTCCCGAGCAGAAACAACGAAATACTGATGCTGGCAACCGTCAGCAGGGTTCTACGCTTGTTGCGCAGAGCATTCTTGAGAGCGAAGGATAAGTACTTCCAGAACACGGAGATTCTCCAGCTCGAACCAAGAGACGCCAACAACCGCTGACGACCCTCAGATTACCATACTTTTTACGAGCACTGTCAACGCCCCTTCAGCATCGAGCCGGCGACCGGGATCGGGAATGATCGGCTTGGTCCGGCCTGTCGGGCTATCTCCCTAAAGGGTGGGAACATACCCGACAATGGGTTCTCCGCCGAGCATTCAGGGCGCCACACTCCCGGCAGCGAATGTACATGAAGTGGGTAAAATAGTGAGTAATGACGGCACTCCCACCCAGAATGAGCACGACGAGCAAGATATTGAGTGCCATTTCCATCGCAGGAGGTTCAACGAGGCGGTTGGACCACTAGGGGTCTTGAGGGCCTCGAGGCGCGATTTTCATTTTCGAAGGCCCCGGCCGAAAAAAGAGAGCAAACAGCACCAGAACAACTGTCGCCGCCCCGGCGGGCACCAGCCATATCTGGCCCCAATCGTGCTGGATAACGCCCTCCAATCCGACAAAGCTGTAATGTTGAACCACGAGTCCCGAGACCCTGGCTCCTACGAACATGCCCACGCCCAGTGTGACCAGGGCAATGAAACCTTGCGCAGCGGCCCGGATCTGGATGGAGGCCTTTTGATCGACATAGACCTGCCCGGCCACAAAAAAGAAATCGTAGCAGATTCCGTGGAGGAGAATGCCTCCCAGCAACATCCCCACGAGCTCGTCACTGTTGCCCCAGCCGAAGAGCAAATAACGGGCTACCCAGGCAGCCATACCGATCAGCAGTGTTGGTTTGAGTCCAACCCGAGTCAAGAAGAACGGCATCGCCAGCATGAACAGGATTTCAGACCCCTGTCCCAGGGTCATTTTGCTGGCCGCCTCGCTGACACCAATCTCGTTGAGAAACAGGTTGGTGAAGGTGTAATAGAACTGAAGAGGAATGCAGAGCAAGAAGGATCCCACCACAAAAATTGCAAAGGACCGCTCTTTCATCAAGCTCAGGGAATCCAAGCCCATAAGACCTCTCAGGTTGAGGGTTTGGCCGCCGCCCTTGGGAGGCGTGTGGGGAAGCAGCAAGCAGTAAAGACCCATCAGGATGGACGCTCCCGCTGCAATCCGAAGGGGCACGGCCGTGGCCTCCAGGTGCAACCTGCCCACCACCAGGCCCGCCGCGATCCACCCGATCGTCCCCAGCACTCTCACCCGGGGAAATTCCCGTTCAGGCCTCTCCATGTGGTGAAAAGACAGGGAGTTGGTGAGCGCCAAGGTCGGCATATAACACAAAGTGTAAGCCAGGAGAATCGGAAACACCCCCTCAAAGGTCTCCAGACTCGAAACCCAATAGAGCAGGCAGCCTCCCGTCAAGTGCAGCACCGACAACACCTTCTCCGAAGCGTAGAACCGATCGGCAACCAAGCCGATGAAGAAGGGGGAGATCATGGCTGCGATGGCTGTGGTTGCGTAGGCCCAACCGATTTGGCTGTCATTGAAGTGAAGCCTCTGACTCAGGTAGGTGACCAGCGTGACGTACCAGGCTCCCCAGATGAAATACTGGAGGAACATCATGGTTGAGAGCTTTAAACGAACCATCCTCGAACCCTCGGGGAGTTGACTCTGGAATCGCCTCAGGACCGACCTTTCACGGTCCTCCGTGAGCCTCACTTTCAGGCTCCGGTCTCTCGACCGATCTCGAACCGCGATCTCTCGGCCAGTCGGTCGGTCGTGCGATCCTGTCCGAGAGCGACCATGACTTCAAAAATGCCCGGAGCAACCGCTTTCCCTGTCAGCAACACTCTGGCCGCGTTGATGAGCAAGCCCGCCTTGACCCCTTTTTCAACAGCAAAACCCCGCAGCGCGGATTCCGCGTCCTCCAGCCCAAAAACCGGAAGGGCCTTCAGCCGTGCAGCCAGTTCCGGCATCAGAACCTTCAACGATTCGCCCTTGAGGAATTTCCGCCGCGCTTCAGCCTCTATCTCGAAGTCGTCCGTGAAAAAGGATCTTCCCTGGTTGATGAAGTCGGACACCATGCGGGTGCGTGCCTTGAGCAAATTGACAACCTTCAGCAGCCAGGCCTTCCTGGATGTAGCATATTCCGGTCGCCACAGATCCTCTTTCTCCAGCGCGGCCCTCACATGAGGGAACAGCGCCTCAGCTGTTGTATGGCGTAAATATTGGCTATTGAACCATTCCAGTTTTTTCAAGTTAAAGACCGCATTACTCTTATTGACCCCTTTCCAGGAGAACCGCCGGATCAAGTCATCGATGGACAGGCGCTCCACCTCGCTCCCCAGCGACCAACCCAGGAGGGCCAAAAAGTTGCAAAAGGGAGCGGGAAGGTAGCCTTGATCACGATAAGTTGTCACGGCGGTGGCGCCATGACGTTTGCTCAGACGGGCTTTGTCCGGGCCCAGGATCAAGGGTAGATGTCCAAAATTGGGGACCGGATGGCCGAGGGCCTCATAGAGCAGAATCTGCTTAGGGGTATTCGAAATATGATCGGCGCCGCGAATCACATGGGTGATGTCCATGTCGATGTCATCCAACACCACCCCCAGGTGGTAAGTTGGCGCGCCATTGGAACGAACCAGGACAAAGTCTTCGATTTGTTCCAGCTGGTGGGCTATACGCCCGAAGATCCGATCGTCAAAAACAACCTCTCCGCTCCGCGGCGACTTAAAGCGAATCACACTGGGAACACCCTGGGCTCGTTTCTCTCGAACGACATTGAGCGCCAAATCTCGACAGGTCCCCTCATACTTCCAAGCCTTGCCGGAACTGACGACGGCCTGACGCCTGGCCGCCAAGGAGGCTGCAGAGCAGAAACAGCGATAGGCTCTGGCCCCGCTTAAAAGCTGCTCAGCGGCCTGACGGTAGCGGTCCAGACGCTCCGATTGCAAGAAAGGACCCTCGTCCCAATGGAGACCCAGCCATCGCAGAGCACTCAAGATGTCTCCCACCATCTCGGGACTGGAGCGCTCACGATCGGTATCCTCGATTCGTAGAATAAACCGGCCGCGATGGCCTCTGGCAAAAAGCCAGTTGAACAATGCCGTACGCGCTCCGCCCACGTGCAGTTTCCCGCTGGGGGAGGGAGCAAAGCGAACTCTCACACCCGACAAGCTACAAACCTCCCTGAAATGTTGGAAACTGGTTTCTGCAAACAGGAAGAAAGTCGGCAGGGTTGATAGGAATGGTCCGTGGGTCTCCGGATGCGGAGCGCAAGCAAAGGCACACGCCTGCCTGCTCCGGCGGCCCGGGGTCGGTGCTCGGCTTGCTCCGGACGCGCATGATTCCAGAAAGGGTCCTCTTGCCCTTCAGGAATCGAGGGAAACTCTTCCTGGCATGGAGGAGTCGGCGAAACCGAGACAAAAATGGCCTTCACTGCAGCTTGGGACGGCCAAAGATTTAAGACGATGCACCCACAGTGCCCTGGGCAGCAGCCAGCGCCGCCTCATAGTCGGGATGAGAGGCAATCTCCTTGACGTACTCCGCATAGCAAATCTGGCCACCGGCATCCACAACGAAAATGGCCCGACTCTCCAGGCGAAGCTCCTTGATGAGGGTGCCATAGCCGGCTCCGAAGGACACTTCCTGATGATCCGACAGTGTCTGGACTCGATCGACTCCCGCCGCCCCGCACCAACGTTTTTGGGCGAAGGGCAGATCTGCCGAGACGGTCAGAACCACCACCCCGTCACCCAGACCGGAGGCCGCCTCGTTGAACTTTCGGGTCTGCTGGTCACAGACCGGAGTATCCAGCGAAGGGACCACACTAATGAGACGCACCTTGCCGGCAGTATCGGATAGCCGGACGGGCTTGAGGTCGTTGGAGGTCAAGGTGAAGTCAGGGGCTTGATCCCCGGCCTTCAACTCCGGCCCAATCAGCGTCAATGGATTCCCTAGAAATGTAGTGGCTCCGGCTCGCTCCTGCGACATTGTCTCTTACCTCCTTGAGTTGATAGCGTCTCTTCGTGTTTTTGAGCCTTGAATCCCCGGACCAGCCGGGTAGCTCCCCACCCAGTTGGACTCCCGACATCGAAGTCCTTCCTAACTCTCCTCGTACTGACTCTTCAACTTGGCCACCACCGAGGCATCCGCCAGCGTGGTGGTGTCGCCCAAAGCACGGCCCTCCGCGATGTCCCGCAGCAATCGCCGCATAATCTTGCCGCTGCGCGTCTTGGGCAGCTCGGCCGTAAAGTACACGCTTTCCGGTCGGGCGATGGGTCCGATCTTCCGGGCAACATGCTTTTTCAGCTCGTCGACCTTGCCTGCGTTGCCCTCGGCTCCTTCTTTCAAAGTGACGAAGGCGGCGATGGCTTCGCCCTTGATATCGTCTTTCTTACCAATCACTGCCGCCTCGGCCACTTCCTGGTGATCCACCAGAGCACTTTCTACCTCCATGGTGCTTAATCGGTGCCCTGAAATATTCATGACGTCGTCCACGCGGCCCAACAGCCAGAAGTAGCCATCTCCATCCCGCTTGCACCCATCCCCGGCGAAGTAGACGTTCTTGCCGAAGCGTCTCCAGTAGGTTTCCTCGTACCTCTGGGCATCCCCGTAGATGGTGCGGGCCATCGAGGGCCAGGGCGACTTAAGGACAAGATATCCTCCCCCACCCAAAGGGACGCTGCGACCGGCTTCGTCAACCACGTCGGCGTCAATCCCCGGGAGGGGGAAGGTGGCAGACCCCGGTTTAGTGGTGGTGAGGCCCGGCAAGGGCGAGATCATGATCGAGCCCGTTTCCGTCTGCCACCAGGTATCCACAATCGGACAACGGCCCCGTCCGATCTTCTCGTGGTACCACATCCAAGCCTCCGGATTGATGGGCTCACCCACCGTTCCCAACAGTCGCAAGCTGGACAGGTCATGCTTGGCCGGAAAGGCTTCGCCCCACTTCATGACCGCCCGAATGGCCGTGGGAGCCGTGTAGAAGATATTTACGCCATACTTTGCAACCATGGCCCACCAGCGATCCTTGTCCGGCCAGTCCGGCGAACCCTCGTAGAGGACTCCCGTCGTGCCGTTGGCCAGAGGACCGTAGACGATATAGCTGTGCCCGGTTACCCAACCGATGTCGGCCGAACACCAATAGACGTCCTCTTCCTTCACATCAAAAACCCACTTGTGAGTCAACGAAGCCCCCAGGAGATACCCCCCGGTAGTATGGAGAATGCCCTTGGGCTTGGCGGTGGTGCCCGAGGTATAGAGAATGAACAGCGGATCTTCCGAGTCCATCGGCTCGGGCTCACAATAGGCCGGGACATTTTCAACGGCGCGATGCCACCAAATGTCGCGTTTCTCCTCAACTGTCACGGGAGCCTCCTCGCCCAACCTTCGAACCATGACGACTCTCTCGACACAGGGGCACTCCTCGAGCGCTGCGTCGACGTTGCGCTTGAGTGGAATGATCTGGCCGCGACGATAGCTGCCGTCTGCCGTGATCACCAACTTTGACTGAGCATCGTTGATCCGATCACGCAGCGATTCCGCGCTGAATCCCCCGAAAACCACGCTGTGGGGCGCACCGATCCTGGCGCAGGCCAACAAAGCAATGGGCAATTCGGGGATCATTGGCATATAGATGGTGATGCGGTCTCCCTTCTTCACCCCCAACTGTTTCATCGCATTGGCGAATTTGTTCACCTCACGGTAAAGGTCGGCGAAGGTCAGAACCCTCTCTTCTCCGGGCTCTCCCTCCCAGATGAAGGCAGCCTTGTTCCTTCTCCAACCCCGAACATGCCGGTCCAGACAATTAACGGAAACGTTGATCTTACCGCCCACAAACCATTGAGCGATTGGCGGATCCCACTCCAACACCCGGTCCCACTTCTGGATCCACTCCAGACTTTCAGCAGCTTCCGCCCAAAATTCTTCGGGAGCTTTGGCGGCCCTTTCATAAATACCGGAATCGGTCAGATTGGCGCTCCGGAGGTATTCTGCCGGAGGAGGAAAGACTCGCTCTTCAGCCAGCAAAGCCTCAATGGGTTGATCGGATTGACTCATCAGACCACCTCGTCGGTCCACAGCGATTCGATAGCGTCAACATAGGGGCGCTATTATACACGGGAGCCATTCTACCGTTAAAGCCTTATGTCTCAAGCGTCAACTTCTGTTCCTGGCCCAATCGGCTACACTTCGCACTGAGCCTGATCCGAACTTCAAAATCCACCACTCGGTTGATCCAGTCCACGATAAAAGTTCGACAGAATCTCCACACCTCCAGTCTGGGCGCCCCACACCACGTTTTCTTCCACCCGAATGCCGCCCACCGGAACGCCACCTTCCCGCCAGTAAAGCCCGGGTTCTATCGAAGTCACCTGGCCCGGCGCCACCACTCGTTGTTCGCCGGGACCCAGGGTTGGACGGTCTTCATGATAAGCAAAACCAAGGCCGTGACCCAGGAAGTGTGTGATTCCCCGCTCGAACCCGGCCTCGCGCATCGCCTGCCAAGCGGCCTCACAGAGTTCCTCACCCGTGCTTTGTCCTGGAACATAGGCGGCGATTGCCGCCGCTTGAGCGGTCAAAACGGTTTGGTGAAGTTCCCGCTGCAAATCGGTTGGCTCACCGATCACGGCAGCTCGGGTGATATCCGCCCAGTATCCGTCGGCATGGGCGCCGAGTTCCAACAGAACCAAATCTCCTTCCTGAAGCCTCCTTGAAGTCGGATGGTTGGAAAGGGTGTCGGCCATCACGGTTCGTTCAGGACCGGAGGTAATCTGGGGCATCTCGCAGAAAATATAAGCGATTTCCTTGGAGGCAGCCATTTTGAGCACGGCGCAATGGACTTCGGTGGCCAAGTCGATTTCTCGAATTCCGACTCTCAATACTTCGTAGAAGCTCTTGACTCCCGCCCTCACCACTGCATGCGCCAGCCTGAGCTTGCCGATTTCCCGAGAGGTTTTGACCGCTTTGAGTTGGTTGATACGATCGCCGGCATCCTCCGAAACAGGAAAGATGGAAGGGAGCGCCGCTCGGATTCGATCATAGGTAAAGCACTCCGAGGGCATCTTGTTGGGGGTATAATGATGCATGCGAAAATGAGCGCCGATCTTTTCGATACCTTGGCGAGAACGCTGGCTCTCAAGCCAACTGATGACGGCTTGGTCGGGATCGATCCGGTTCCCGGGCTTACACCAGTCGAAGCAGTCAATTTCATCGGCCCAGCTCTCCTCGGCTACAAAGGATTGGCGCCACCAGGGGGTCAGCACGGTGACCCGACCGTCGGCATCCACAATAGCCGCTACGTGGGTGCTCCCCGGCAGCATTCCGGTCGCCATCAGGATATCGTCCGGATGCAACAACACCAAGGCATCCAGTTGCCCCTCCCGCAGGGACCGCCGGATTTGGTTCAGCCGTTCTTCGTCAGCCAAGGTCATGGGATGGACACCTCTCCTGGTTAGAATTCTCCAGCGGCTGGGCACAAGCCGATGTTTCGCCAGCCTCCCGGTCAGGACGCGACCAGGAGGCTAACCCGTCGATTGGAATTCATACGCGATATCCTACTGTGACGGACAGTCGCACCAAAGCTTTCCACTATAACGACAATGGAGATGGGGGGTCAATTGAATGCAGATGTCTGAGACACCGCCAACCCTTCCGGTCGCCAGACCTGCTCGACTCGCACGGAACAGTTGCACGGCAACTCCGGGATCAGCTAGGCCAGAACCTATCTCAAAATTGGCATTCTGGAGTGTGAGCCTATCGGGCTATAGGCGTAACTATTTGATTTTTCAGAGTTTCCGATATTCTCTTCACGAGCTGAATGCTGCGGAATATGATTTTGAGATAGGTTCTACTTAGAATGGCTCACTCAATAGGGAAACTCTGGGCGCTGGCTTTTGTGGCGGCCCTGCTGCCGGTCGCCATTCCCCTTTCGGCTCAGCGCACCCCGAATCCCGATTTCCGTGAAACAGCCATTGTCCCTTATTTCCACAAAAAAACCCGGACATCGTCCATTTCCAGACTGCCTACAGAAAAGATCTGGACGGCACCCATACCTTGCTTCTGGTTCGCGGAGGACGAGAAGAGCCTGTTTGGTGGGCTGCCGAATACGCCGAATACTTTAGTGTGGGCCAAGACGAATTATTGGGCTTGTTTCTGATGGAGGCCGCCAATCCCAAACTGGTGTGGGAACTGACCGTTCTGTCCAGTGAGGAATTGAAGGAATTGGGTGTTAAGGTTAAGCGCGTGGACGACAGATCCATTGTCTTTCGCATCGTGGGCGAGAAAATGACTCCCTCCGAAATTAAACTTTGCTTTGATGTAACATCCAAACGAATACTGAAACGACTCGAATACCCATCTTTGCCAGTGCTATGAGTCCTGTCGTTGAAAGGCAAACTCTATTTCGTGATAGGCACCGATACACATTATCTGGCGGTAACCCAAGAACAACAGGTCATAGCACGCCTTGATGAGGGTAGGCCCGTTATGGTAGGGGGGGGGGCGAAATAGACTCGGTGCTCGCCCGCGCCGCGGAAAAATCCTTCAACGGTCGCCGCGGGCCTCTGCCGAGCGGGTCCGAAGGACAATTCGAGGTACGGGTGATTTCTCAAGATCTCTCTCAAGGTGGGACGCATAAGGTTATAGTCATAGCCGAGCGGGTCGGTGACGAGTCCAAGCTCTACAACCTGCCTAAGTCAACCTTTGAAGAGCTGGCGCGGCTTCGACCCGCGGCAGCTCGACCTCACGAACGTTCCGGCATGCCGATTGACGAAGACTACATTTTCGAAGGTGAAGGGATCGGGCCTACCAGATCTTCGGGAACCGTTTCTGGTTCGGCAAGGCCTTCTACGATGGCGAGGTATCCTCGGGGATTGGCGACTTTGGTTATTTTGATCCGGAGGAAAAACAATACGTAGAGACCTCTGCATAACTCAAAGGTCGCACTATCGAACACTATATGTAGGGTGAGAGCCATCAGAAGCCTACTACATAAAGCGTTTAGTTTTGGCCAAACTGAGTTATGCAGAGGTCTCACGTAGTGTTTTCTCCTCCTGAAATCGTTCGGCAGTCGGTTTCGGCTTTACTGATCGAAGAGAGAAACGTTTGGTTAGGTCTGGAGCTTCAAGGGGAATGGGGAAACCATCCCGGTGGACTGTTGCGTTATGGACGATATTCCGGCTGGGTGGACCAATTCGATGTCGGTGTGCAAAGTTCCGACTTCGATGAGGCCATCATCCTCCAGATCAAGCGCTGGCGGGGTTCGCTCTATCTAGCCACGACCAACGGACTCTACATATTGAAAGACAACCGCCTGACGCACCATGTCTTTGAGCCGGCGCTTGATGGGGGTACGGACATCTTCAAACTCAAAAGCCAACCGTTAAAGTCCCTGTAGCGCGCTTGATCCTGGAGGCCGAAACTCTTCTCAATGCAATGCTCAAGCCCCAGCGTAACGGGGACAACTGACGGTCTTCACCGGAATGTGACCACTACCCAAGCTACTTTCCCTCGCTAAAGCCAATTACGTCGCAGGACTCGTCTTGGACTGCACCCATGGCGGACACCTCTTGTTAGGACCAGCGAGAACTGATCCGGAGACCCCTCAGATGCCTTTCTCTATTGCTAAAGTAGTTCCGTGGGGTCGCACCTTGGCCGAATATCAGGCCATGTTCGACCTCTCGGAGTCGGATCTGCATCGTCGCATTCTGGGCTGTGGTGACGGGCCGGCCAGCTTCAATGCGGAGATGTCGGCCCGGGGGCGCCCTGTCGTCTCGATTGATCCACTGTACGCATTCTCCGCAGCGGCCATTGAACAACGGGTGAAAGAAACTTTCGAGGTGATCATGAAGCAGGTGCGTCAAAATCGAGACGATTTCGTCTGGACGCATGTGCCGTCCATTCCGGAATTGGGTCGGCGACGGATGGGGGCTATGCGCCGATTTCTGGAAGATTTCCCTCAGGGCAAGGCCGAAGGACGTTATGTGAAGGCGTCATTGCCCGATCTACCCTTTGGCGATAGCGCCTTCGATCTGGCGCTGTCCTCGCATTTTCTCTTCTTGTACAGTGAGCAGTTCGATCTAGCCTTTCATATCAGCGCCCTACAAGAAATGTTGCGAGCAGCTCCCGAGGCAAGGGCCTTCCCCCTGTTGCAGGTAGGCGGCGCACCCTCGCCTCATGTTCAGGGGGTGGTTGAAGCTTTCAGATCACAGGACGTTCATGCCGTCATCGAGCCTGTCGACTACGAATTTCAGCGGGGTGGGAATCGGATGCTGCGGCTACGGAGGTAGTGTCGAATTCGAAGTGTTCTGCAAGTGTTGATAATTCCGCAAAACTCTGTAACATGGGGGTTGATCGCTCTCGAAGCTCTGAAACCCGAGAGCGATACCGCCCCAGAGCCCCTGTCTGATCGGACCTGAGAGGTCTGGCCATGCGATACCTCGTCACTGCCCGACTCAAACCAGAAAGGAAGCGTCCTTTGCTTGAGGCGGTCAAGGATCGAACTCTGGGACAGGGATCGATAGCTGGAGGCGAGTACCTTCGAAATATGAACCAGGCCCCGGCTGCTCCCCGACGGTCGGGTTCGCTGGGTCGAGGTCTGCTTTTGCCCTACCCCGCTGCAGGAGGAGCAACCCTACTGGGAAGATTATTTCAACCTGGAGCGCGTGCAAGACGCTCACGACCGCCGCCGATGTCGCGACCTGAACGGAGAGGAACCCTGGGCTTGCTGCTCTTGTGACTGCACTTCCCGTCTGGACAAGAAGCTGAAAGGTCAAGGTCGAGATTTCTTAAAGCAGATCAATGTCCAGGATGAAGACAAGCCATCCTAACCAAGCGACAACCCACCCCTGTACCCCTCTCAGGAGTGCCGCCCCTCCAGAGGAGGGGAATTGTGCTGAATAGACTTCAAACCCATTGGCCTGGTTGATTTCTGTGAATGAAGCTAACCCGCCACAGGAGGAGAATGGGCGCTAGCCGAATTCTCGGCTCAACCGAAGGCGTATAGAGGTGCAACAGGGGAGACTCGGGGATACGGGTGGACTGTTTAATGTGGCGGAGAGGGCGGGATTCGAACCCGCGTGGGAGTGACTAACCCCCTAACCGCTTTCGAGGCGGCCCCGTTATGACCACTTCGGTACCTCTCCGCGTTTCTGGTCGGCCGGTCGTCTGCCTATCGACGACGGGGGTTGCGCCGAAGTCGGAAGAACTCTTGCAGCAGCTTCACCGAGTCCGCTTCCCTCACTCCAGACACCACCTCCACCCGGTGGTTGACGGATTTCGACTCGAACAGCCCGACATGAGAGTGAACGGCGCCGGCCTTGGGATCTCTGGCCCCGTAGACCAGCCGCTTTACCCGCGCCCAGACCAAGCTGCCGGCACACATGGCGCAGGGTTCCAAGGTGCAATAAACCGTTGCGGAAGTCAATCGGTAATTACCCACTCTCCGGGCGGCCTGACGGAGAGCCAGGATCTCGGCGTGGGCCGTGGGGTCTGATTGGGTCACGCTTCGGTTGCAACCCCGACCCACCACCTTCCCTCCCACCACTACCACAGCGCCCACCGGGACCTCACCCAGCGAGAAGGCCCGTTCCGCCAGGCGAAGGGCGATTCCCATGAAGTCAACGGAAGTCTGAGAGTTCTGGCTGCTCATAGGTCTTCGCTACGGATTCAGCTATGTCGGGTTACGCCTGCGGCTAACCCGACCTGCAGGTGCTGAACGTTTATCAGGCTACTTTTTTCTCTGGGTTCAGCGGCAGGGCAACTGATAAGCCACTCTTCGAGACTTGCGCGTCTTGAGATCTCGCATGGACTCACAAACCAGGAAATCGGATTCCGGGATATCTTGACTTTTGGGGCACTTGATCTTTTGTCTTCTTGAGATGAGCCCGGGACGGACCACGGGCCTCAGGCCTCCATCGGCCCGAATGACCAGATAGACCCTGAGATCCAGGCTTTGGCCGGAACAGAGCGGTTGAGGATCCCATTCCACCCAAACCTCCTCCCCTTGGACGGCCCGCACCGGCGCGTTGAGAGGCACATCCCACCGGCCGATGACCCTGCCCTTTTTGTCGAATTCGAGCACCCAGTCTGGCTCAAGCCATTCAGACAAGTTTGTGCTCCGAAGATCTTTGACGAATGCCTGGACCAACAAGCCACACGGATGGGATTGAATGGTACCGGCCAGTCCCGACTGCTTCAGTTTCTGCCGGACATTCGAACTCAGTGCTCCGCTCTCCCCCTGGCTGAGCATGAATCGAAGCGGGATACCCTCCTCTCGCCGATAACCCTCCAGTTGGACACCGGCTTCACTCCGAGCCAGAGTCTCCAGCAGAAAGCGGTCCCAGCGGAGGGCTTTTTCTCGCATCGGTCCCAAGAGGAACAAGCCCTCTGCTTCAGGATCCTCGAAACAGGCCGCCGAACACCAGACCGGCACAGACAGCGCGAGAGCCGCCCCGGCCAAGATGAAAACGACAAAGGGAATTCCACGGGTCATCGCCGACCAGGGTTGGAACGGTACGGTTCTCTAAGAACTAGGCTCTCTCTTCTCTGACCACGCGCGCCAAATAGATCGAGCAGGGAGCCACCTTGCCGGGCCACAGACCGCCGCCCATGTAGCGATGGCCGTCAGTGGTGATAGAGTGGGAGTAGTAGACCACCAACAGGTCTCCATTCGGATCTTCTATCATGCCGGGATAGGCGCAATCTCCCCAACTGGGCAAGGTCACAGCCTGAGTCAAGGCACCGGTTTGGTTATCCAGAGTCCACAACCGTGTCCCGTAGCGGTGTCCGGAATGGGGAAAGTTCGGGTGGTGTGGGTGCGATTGCTCGGTTTCCCCGTCGATATACCGACCGGCTACCAACCATTGATTCCGCACCCACCGCACCGCCGGCGCCTGGATCATCCGATTGAGCCGCAGTCTCTGCCAGCTCCGGTAAGGGGGATCACTGACATAAGCCATGGCGTGCCGGGTCCCCGGTCTGGCTCCCGGGCGTATCTTGGAAGAGGCTCCCTTGCGGCTGACCGCAAGGATGCGGCCCTCCGGCGAGAAGTCGAAGTCCGTTTCGTCGTTGTCCTCGGCGGCGATGTCGCTGATCTTTTTCCATCTCAAACCCTCCGCAGAGGTAAACAAGGACGCGCTCTCGAACATCTCGATGGAATCTGCCCGAGGGATCATGATCTCAAGTTCCGGGGAAAAGAACCAGTCTTGCCCGTGGCAGCGATAGCCGATCAGGTAATGCCGGCCCTGAAAGGTCTGAGGACGCCAAACTCGCCAGCCCGGGTCGAGCAAGACTTCGGGATTTCGGAAGCGACGGCCATCCTCACTGTAGCTGATACCGGTGCGATAGGATTGATTGTGGTGATTGACCCATCGTTGAAAGCTTTCCTCCGATCCCTTCAGGCTGCGCCAGCGTCGTTTGAGTTCCGCTTTTCGTTTCGGGCTGACGTTCGGGTCTCCGGGCGTGTAGAAGTAGAAGACCAGGATCAGTCGATCCCTGGTGGGCAACAATTTCGGGCACAGGGTAGCTCGGGTCGCACCGTCCAGAACTCCCCACTCCCCGGCTCGCGTTTGCAGCACCGTCTCCCACCGGACACCATCCACCGAGGAAAGCAAACAGAGGCCATGTCCACCACCATGGTTTGCTCCCCCCGAGTTGAAGGCCACATAGTAGCGGCCTCTCCAGCGGCAAATGTCGGGCCAAGCGTTGTGCTTTCCGTCTCCATAGATTTCATGGACGCTGACCCAGCGAAATCGAGTCTTCTGGGACGGGTCCGGGGACTTGGGCCGACCGGGCTCGGCCAACGATCTCGAAGAGACGGTCATCGGTAGCCCCAAGCCCGTGGCTACCGTTCTCAGAAAGCTTCTACGATCGAATGGGGTGGACTTCGTCAATGTGGAATGTTTCAACATGTTTGACAAGATTGAAGGAAATGGTACGCCCGGCAAGATTCGAACTTGCGACCTTTGGTTTCGTAGACCAACGCTCTATCCAACTGAGCTACGGGCGCTCTTCATGGAGGCCAGTGAGGTGAGATCGTCTTTCATCAGACAACCTCATCTTGTAACATAAATCCCCTCGCTTAATCAAATGGCGGCCGTCGATGCCCGCGAGCACTTCCTGATTGTCCGCCAAGGCGCCTCCAAGACTCCTGGGATCGGAGCTGGAGCTAATTTCTCGCACTTCTTCACCCTTTCCGGAGGAACTAATGCCTGAAAAATTCACTCTTGCCGGGGTTCAGATGACTCCAAAACTAATGGATAAGGAGACAAACCTCTCCCAGTTAATCGACTCTCTCGAGCGGGCGGTTTCCGATCAGGCCCGATTGGTGGTGTTTCCTGAATGCGCGCTGACAGGCTACTGTTTTGAGAGCCTGCAGGAGGCCATCCCTTACTCTGAAACCATCCCCGGACCCTCGACGAACCGTTTGGCAAAAGCCTGTCAGGACGCACAGGCCCACTTGGTCCTTGGAATGCTGGAGAAAGACGGGGACCGATACTTCAATGCGGCGGCGCTGATTGGTCCGGAAGGAGTGCTGGGCAAGTACCGCAAAGTCCATCTGCCGTTTCTGGGAGTGGACCAATTTGTCGACTCCGGCGATCTGGGCTTTGAGGTTCACCAGACCCGACTGGGTCGCATTGGACTCAATATCTGCTATGACGGATCCTTCCCGGAAAGCGCGCGCACACTGGCGCTTAAGGGAGCAGACCTGATTCTGCTGCCGACCAACTGGCCGAAAGGAGCCGAGGAGTTTGCCGAGTTCCTAGTGAACGCGCGAGGCCTGGAAAATCATGTTTTCTCAGTGGCGGTGAATCGAGTGGGGACAGAGCGAGGATTCAGCTTCATCGGGAGAAGCCGCATCGTCGATCCCTCGGGAAGGACGCTGGCCCTGGGAAGTCCCGACCGGGAGGAGATCATTTACGCCGAAATAGACCCGGTTGCAGCTCGTGACAAGCACATCACTCGCGTTCCCGGCAAACACGAGATCAACCGCTTTAAAGACCGCCGGCCGCAATACTACGGCAAGATCACTGAGGCATCCATTCTGCGTTGACCGTGTCTGAAAATCGGCGGCTTCGGGGAGCTTTGTATGGGAACTTCTCTCGATACCTCACACTTCAATCCCAAAGTCCCCGTGAGAAACCCGGGCTAGCGCCGTTGCCAGGGGACGGTACCGGCCTTTTGGATTTGACGCCTCAGAGCCCGAGAGAGGCTCGTGTACACTTCGGGTTCCTGATCGGCCAAGTCGTGTTCCTCCCGGGGATCGTCTCTCAGGTTGAAGAGTTGATAGGGCTCGAAGGGCGAGTTCTGCATCAGCTTCCAATGTCCTCGACGGACAGCATAGTAATCCTGCCCCTGGTGGCGCCGGCCACCCTCTCGGCGCACCCAAAAAAGTGCGCGTTCCAACGGCGGAGCCATTTGGCCAACCAGCGTTCCAAACAGGGATACTCCATCGATCTCCGACTCGACCTTGACGCCTGCTACGGCACAGATCGTCGGGAAAAGATCCATAGTCAGAGCCAGCCGGTTGGTTGAAGATCCGGGCCGGATCTTGTCGGGCCAGACCGCAACCATGGGAACGCGGATTCCGCCCTCGTGCATCTCTCGCTTTCCGCCTCGCAAGGGTCCACAGTTGGCTCCCACCCGCAACTCTCCGCCATTGTCGCCGGTGAAAATCACCAGCGTATGGGTGTCCTGCCGATTCTCCTTGAGAGCCTCCATCACCCTTCCGATTCCTTCATCGAGATGCTCAATCAAGGCCACCAACCGAGCTCGCTCTTCGCTCAGTTCTCCTCCCCGCAGCTTGACCCGCTCCAATGATTGAGACGGGGGTTGAACCGGTGTATGGGGAGCATTGTAGGCAAGATAGAGAAAAAAGGGCTGCTCAGCGGCGCTCCGTTCATTGAGATAGTCGATCGCCCATTGGGTGAAAAGGTCGGTGGCATGGCCGGAGGGGTCAATGGTGTCGGTGTTGAGCCGCATGTAGTTGACGCCCCGGCGCAAGTGGACATAGTAATCGTCCATCATGTCACCCAAAAAGCCATGAAACAACTGAAAACCCCGCTCAGTAGGCGTGTTGGGTGATTCCAGTCCCAGATGCCATTTGCCGATCAGGGCAGTATGATAGCCCGCATCCCTCAGCAACCCCGACAGCAAGGGCGCCTCGGGGGAGAGATAACCCCAATTTCTCTCGGGATCTTGTCGAATCACTCCAGGGACTCCGACCAAGTCCGGGTAACGTCCGCTCAACAGGGCTGCCCGCGTCGGAGAGCCGACTGGCGAGTTGGCATAAAACTGTTTGAAGCGCATGCCTGACTCAACCAGAGCATCGATATGGGGAGTAAGAAGATCCTGCGCCCCGTAACTGGAGAGGTCTCCATAACCCAGATCGTCAACCAGGATCAACAGGACATTGGGCGGTTTGGGGACCTCCTCTGGCTCTTCCTGCTGTGAGGCCTGGAGGATGTTCGCAGTCGCCTGGAACATCGACAGAGCAAGAGCAATCTGAAGAATTCTTTTCATATCCTCACCCCTGGAATGAAGCCTGCGGTCTTACGGACTCGCCGACCTGCTCAAGCGAAGCCACAAGAGCAACGCCACCGAGTGGGACGAGTCCTTTCGATGATCCTCATACCGTGTCGCTGGTCCATCCATCGTACCATGAGTCAGGCTGCGGGACCCGCTCAGCCGCCTCGGCGTTCCACTCACTCATCGTGCATCGCGCTGCTCCTATCGCCGCCGATCCGTCCCACCCGACTTTCTTTTTTCCAAGCTCGACGGTGCTTGCCGGCAAGCTGAAGGCACCGAGGCCGCCAATCCGGCGCCACCAGGCACCGACGTCATCAGCGGGATTTCGATGCAGTGCCTGACATCGCACTGACCGATCTCCCATCTCGAAGAGCGGTGGATCGAGTAAAACCACAGTCGCCAACGCCGGAGACGATACCACTCTCAAGATTCGGAATGGAATTCTCCGGAAAACCCGATACAATAACCCGCACGTTGACAGCGCTCGAAACGTCAGGATGAGCGAATGAACTACCGATACCGTTACGGCGCCAGTTCCATCTCCTTTGGCGGACCGATGACTCCGACGGTCAAGAGGATCATCATCGCCTGTGTGGTCGTGTTTGTGATGCAGATCATTTCGGGTGGACTGCGCGGGCCGGTCACAGCCCTGTTCAGCCTAACCCCTTCCCTGGTGCTGGGCAGCTTCTATGTCTGGCAATTGTTCTCCTACATGTTCCTGCATGGCGGTGTTTTTCACCTGTTGATCAACATGCTGATTTTGTTCATGTTCGGTTGTGAGCTGGAACGTTACTGGGGTGGCTCCCGCTTCTGGCGGTACTTCCTGGTGACCGGAATCGGAGCAGGAGTCTGCATCGTGGTGGTCAATCTCTTTTCGCACCAGGGATCCACTCTGGGCGCTTCGGGAGCGATCTACGGCGTCCTGCTCGCCTATGGTTTGAGCTTCCCCGATCGCATCATCTACGTGATGTTGTTTTTCCCTCTTCCGGCCAGGTACGCCGTCATGGTATTCGGGGGCATTGCCTTCCTTTCGAGCTTGTCCGGAAGCGAATCCGGAATTTCACATACGGCCCACCTGGGCGGCATGCTGGTCGGCTACCTTTACCTGAAGCGTGGGCTTTACGGAAGAGGCCACCGAGGAAGCTGGTACCAACCGATCAAGGACGCCTACTTGGAGTATAAGCTTCGCCAAGCCAAGCGGAAGTTTACAGTCTATCTCAGCAAGAAGGAGCGCGACCGCCACAAGAACGACACCATCCATTAACTCGCCAAGGGCCTCGCTCTCGATATTCCAGTGGACAACCGGAGTTCAGGGCGCGCATTCTTACTTGCCCGCAGCAGGCAGGAACCAACCTTCAAGAGCCCGGCGGGCTGGATTCCGGAACAAAATAGATGGTGCGAGTTCTCACGCGGAGCCCGGGGTCCTTAACCTCCACCCGGATTTGCCGCATTCCCGCCGGACGTCCTTGATTTTTGGAATAGTAGGCCAGGCTGAAGGTGTGCCTCAGTTCATGGGCGACCTTAGAATATTCTCCGGTCAAGTCTGAAAGGTCCGCCACCAAAAACATCTTCCCTCCGGTATCACCCGAGAGCTGGCTCAGACGCTCGGTTTGGATCTGGTAGACTTCCTCCAACACGGAAAGGCTCAGTCGAGCATTCTCCACGTAGGGATCTTCCGCTTTGTCCTCATTCTTGAGAATATAGCGTTCCAATATCTCCTTCTGGCGGTCCTTATTCAAGATGGTGATCGGATAGAAGACGGCGTCGTCCTCAGCCAATAGCCGACGCAGTTCCTCGAAGCTAACGCGACTGGAGTTTTCCATTCCATCACTGAGAACTACGATGGCTTTACGGCCACCGCGAGTTGGTTGCAGACTACGGAGCGCCATGGCTACCCCGTCGTAGACTCGGGATCCGCCATAGGGATAGGTGGCCAACTGTTTGATGGCTTTTCTCAGGAGCTTACGATTATTGGTAAATCCCTGTACCTCCCGGGGAAAGAAGTGGGTTTCAGTCACCGAGATCTGGTCGTCCGGGCGCAACTCCTTGGTGAAATTGCGAGCCGCATCTTTGATCAGCTCGAGGTTGTTCCGGGTGCTAATGCTGGTGTCCACCAGCAGCACCAGCTTAAAGGGAGCTTCCACCGGAAAGAAGGTTGAGATATCCTGCCGCACCCCATCCTCGTAGATCGTAAAATCCTCTCGGGTTAAGGAGGTCATGTTGGCGCCATCTTCATCGACGACCGTCACGTTCAACACCACCAGATCGACGTCCACCTCCAGCCGGAAAGACGGATCCTCATCTTGCTCCCCGGCAGGTCGGGGAGGATGACCCTTGGAGGGTAACGTCAGCCCCAAGGCGGAACATAATGCGATCGACAGTGCGATTCGAAGACACCGGGTGCTCATGACTTCAGATTTTACCACGCCTGTTTTTGGAAGGCGCTGGCAACACGGGGTCGTGGGTCGAACAGAGATGCAGGTTCATCTCAGCAGCTGAGCAAACGGCGACTTAATGGGTTGGACTCTGGAGGACCTCTTGATAACCGCACCCGTCTCTGACATCAGGAGGCACAGCTTCTCTCAAGGAATGGACCCCGAGACCACCCCCGCAATCCAGAGTTCGGGCTTGAAGAATTCCTGCGCCACCTCCGAAACAACCTCCGAATTCATCGCCTCGATTCCCTTCAGGTAATTGTTGAATTCATAGACCGACTCGCCGAAAATGGCTCGCTCGGCCAGTTCCAAGATCTGCTCCCCACGACGCTGCATGGCCACCTGGTACGTTCGGGCGGCAGCCTTCTTGGCCTGATCGATTTCCTCTTCTGACAACGGACCAACGGCCAGCCGGGTCAAATGAGTCTTCAGCTCGTCCAGAACCCGTTGGCCATCGGGGGGAGGCGCAGAAAGATAAGCGTAGAAAAAACCTCCCAGCTCTCGCCGACGATGGGAAGTCACGATAGGGCCCACCCTCCCCTGAAGGTTTTCGAGAGCTAAGGGCAAGCTTCCTTCCGCACCGGAGGCCAGATGCTGGAGCACGGTGAAAGCCGTGATTCGCGGGTCCCTGGCCGGTGGCCCCAGAAAGCCGGCTTGGGCGTGCCACTGTTGATCCTTCCCGGCTTTTCCCTGCTTGTATCGGGGCTCGGTCAGCCGCCGGACCTTGCCGGCCGCCTCCAGGTCCACTCGGGAGATGCCCGAGCGGCTCCATTGGGTGGCGAATCGAGCGGCAAAGGTGCTCCCCTCCACATCGCCTGCGATGACCACAACCGGCTGAGATCCACGCACATACCGACGGTGCCACTCTATCAGTTCTTGGCGAGTAATCTTTTCCAGAGATCCCGACGCTCCATAGGCCGCCCTCCCGTATGGGTGATCGCCGTAGGCCGCCTGGAGGAACAACTGTTCTGCCTGATGGCGAGGATCATCCGACAGCGCAGCAGCTCGGAGGCGCAATGCCATCTTCTGAGCCATGATCGCCTCTTCTCCAAAGTTTGGGCGCTGCAGGGTCTCCGCCAGGATATCGACGCAGGAACCAAAACTCTTGGAGAGTCCCTGGAGCACAAAACCGAAGAAATCCGGCCCGACGACCACTTTCACAACGACTCCCAGGCTTTCAAAAAAACGGGCTGGATGGGAAACCAACGGGATCCGTCCTGCCTGAATAGCCGTGGCGGCCATCAGATCAGTGATTCCGTGGTTCTCAGGACTCTCAAACAACCGGCCACCCGGGAAAAAGATTCCCATTGCAGTTAAGGGCAACCCACGACTTTCCTTGACCCAAACATCGGGTCCACGCAGGATGGAGAACTTTCTCAGTGGAGGAGTCAGCCCGGCCGTGATGATTTCCCTGGGGTCTTTGCGGCTGGGTGGGCGAACCTCTGTTTGTCCTGTCTCTTCCGGAAGGGCAACCTCGACGGCGTCTTCATGCCTCAACTCCCGGATGGAGCGAGGCAACGCCAGCCGCAAAAACTCGCGGTAACTCGCCGAGTTGAACGTCCTCTTCCCCTCCGAAGCCGGCTGGTGCTCCACGAGGCTGCAGCGGTCCAGATCCAGATAGCGGCGTGCTGCCGCAATGACCTCCTGGCGCGTCACCGATCGTATCCTTTGAAGGTACTTCCCCCAGGCATCGAAGTCCGACAAGTGCTCATAGCGGGCAAGCTGAATGGCCAGATCAACCAGCGCCTCCTGTCCCTTGTAATACTCGGCCTCGAGCAGCGCCCGGGCACGCCGGAGGTCCGACTCGGTGAGAAAGCCCTCCTTCACCCGTTCGATTCCGGCGAAAGTGATCACCTCTGCCCAATCCAGCCCTTTGACGTCCAGCGACAAGGTGAGGTTGAGGTAGCCAGGACCATCCAGAGCCATAGTGCTGGAAGAAATTGGATGAACCGGAGACTTGAAGCTCCGCAAGTGGCGATTCAGCACAGCGGTCTCACCTTTAGCCAAAAGGGCTTCCAGAACCTTGCAGGCATACCAGTCTTTACTAAAGGCAGCAGGCAGCGGGAATCCGATCTGGACCCAGGCTTGATGAATGTCTTCTCGCCGGTTTGCGTACCGGAACCCATCCGTTCCTGACTCAGGATAGACTGTGTGATCAGGAGCCGGTCTCTCGGGGATCGACTGGTATCGCTTAACAATCTCTCGTAGCAGTGCGCGACGGTCAAAGTTGCCTGTGACTGTCAAAAAGGCGTTCCCGGGAACGAACCATCGACGATGAAAACTCTGGATTTGAGCCTCATTCATCGAAGGGAATCCATCCCCGATCTCGATCCCCTCAGCCAATCCCCTCCTGCTAGGGAAAGCCACCTCAAGGAGCTGGCGGCGAGAGAAGTTCTCCGGGTTGGCCTGTCTCAGCGCCGACTGCTGTTGTGCCGTTCGCTTGACTTGTTCCAGCGTCAAGGAAGAGAAGCTCAGGCCATGGAGGGCGGTGACTTGAAGATCCAACCCTCTTCGATACTCCTCTGGGGGAAGAACGGAAGAAAACCAAGTATGATCATGACGCATACCGGCATCAATCACCACACCCCGTTTCCTGGCCTCCTGAGCAACTGTCCCCTCTCTATCCGGAACCAGCGAGCGAAACAGCAAGTGAGGCCAAAGCCTCGATAATCCTTTCTGGGAATTGCCTTCGTGGAGGCGGCCGGCTTTGACATAAGTCACCATCGCCACCAAAGGAGTGTCACTCCTCTCAAAGAGGAGCACGGTCAGACCGTTCCTGAGTACGACCTTGGTGAAAGGGCCGGCATCCTCCCGAGACAAGTAGGGGCCAACAATTCTCACGGGTCGGGGCCTGGCGGGATCCTTCTGCGCGGCCCAGCAATCGTTACCTGGACCCACAGGATCGACCCGGCAAAACAAACCCAGCCCCAGCCAGCCACAGAGAACAGCAAGTTTTGGCTCGAACCTTGAGTTGAACATGCTGGGGAAGCCTTACTGGATGCGGGAGCCGCTCACCTTGCCAGGCGGCGCGAATGTCGGCTACGGTCATCGGCTCCATGCGGATACGGGGGCGCAAGCCGACTGAATCAAGGTGCAGGGGTGATGACAAGGTTCTTCAGCTCCCACAACTCCCGGTGTATTCCCACAAGTATCCCCCCGCGCAGCGACAGCGACAAGATCGACAGGGGCGACGCCACACCGAAATTGCTGATGATCTTGAAATTCGACAAACGGTCCATTGGCGGACCGGCGACAATGGGGTGGCCGTCAAGGCAGAGTCCTTTGACTGCCTTCAGAATCTCCTTAGGCCCCTCTTGGACAACACTCCAAGGCCCGGACCGGCAGTCAGGCTCGAGCGGCTCTTCGAGAAACTGCGCCAGAGGCGAATCTACCGAAATCCGGGCCTGAGACATATGATTTTTCCGGAGAGGCGCAGGGGTAGGTTGGCGCTTTAAAGCCGGTCTACCCAAGGCTTGATGACAACCCGAAGGCCGTCATTGCAGGAAAATCGTTTCGGCCGCGGAAACGGCGTTTAGGGCAGACAGACGCAGATTGTCGGCGGCAGCCCAAAGCCAGATACCCCGGGGATTGAGAAAGTCCCGTTTGATGCCCCCAATTTGAATCCCGTCAGTGCCAGCCACCTGGACGGCCGAAGGAGGCTCATCACCCGCTTTTCTGACGGTTAGTTGTTCGCAAGCCAAATCTCTCTCCACTTGTTCAATGGAAACCACCTGATCCAATTCGATGTAAACCGAAAAGGAATGAGAATGGAAGATCGGCGCCTGAATCAGGCTCAATGCCGGCAGGGGGCATAGGCCCCTGCCAGCAGCGCCCGAAGGTGAAAAGCAATTTTCTCCTCGGCCTCGATCAAGCTCTGGCCGGACCCTGCGCCAAGTTGAGACAAAAGATTGAAGGCTAGCTGCTGTTGGAAGATATCCTGCGGACCCTTTCGAAATGAGAAGATGCTGAGTGTCTGCTGCTGGAGCTCATCCAAGCCTGTCTCGCCTCGCTCCGAGGCAGGATCAAAGATGCTGACTGAGGAGCACCGAATGGTGTGCCGGGCCGCCAACCGTTTCATGATCATGCCAATAGAGATCGCCGCCGAGTGGGGAGAGCTTACCAGACCCCGGAAGGGTCGCAGGTCCCTCATCTGCCCGGCGAGATACAAGGGCACCTTGCTGTCGCGAAAGAAGGCGCCGGTCAGGTCCACCATCACGAAGGGCGCCTTCCTGGCAAGGGGAGCATGTCTGAGGGCAGTGGCCGGATCTCCGGCGAAGAAGGCCAAGTCGAGAAACTCGAAGTTTCTTTCTGAAATCGCCAAAGAAACCGAAGGCTCGCCCTCATACTCGGTCACCGAGCCCAGGTCCTCGTCGCTGTCCATCAAGACCATCTTCTTGATGGGGAAACCCCGCTCCGACAGGACGCTCTTGATCTCCCTGCCCTTCAGAGTGGAGGCGCCCACGATGGCGACGCGAAATTGGGCCGAGGCGTTTTCATTCATTCAGGAATCATCCGGCCGGAGCCTCCCAGCGGTCAAGACACCTTCAGGCTTATGTCGGACCAGACTATAAATCTTCAACACCAGTCCCGAGGACACGTAACTGGCCGCCATGATGAGTAAAACGATCTGTGAATAGTAGTAGATCAGAGCCACGATCATCGCCAGCAACCCGAAGTTGACGTATCGCTTACGACTTCTCAGGTCAAAGTGCTTGAAACTTGGATACTTAAGCGTGCTGACCATCAGGTAGGCCAGGAATCCGACCAACAGATTCCAGAGGATACCCGCTACCCAGTGCTCCAGAGGTTCCGGAGCAAAGTGAACGATGGCGGCAATGATAGCGGCTGCAGCAGGAATCGGCATTCCGACGAATGGCTTTTCGGAACCACTGCCCGCAGCCTGGGGTTTAGTGCTCTGGATGTTGAATCTCGCCAGCCGCATGGCGCCACAAACCAGAAAACCAAAGCTGACGATCCATCCGATCTGCTGTACATGCAGAGAATAGGGCGGCGCCAGGGAAAGAGCCCGGATACCCCAAAGATAGGCCAGGATGGAGGGGGCCAATCCGAAGGTGAGGACATCGGCCAAGGAATCAATCTGGACGCCGAACTCACTGCAGGAGTTGGTCATGCGGGCGATCCTTCCATCCATCCCGTCAAAGACTACCGCAAAGCCGATGGCAACGGCAGCCAGGTCGAATTCACCCTTCACGGCGTTGGTCACCGCATAGAATCCGCAAAAGATCGTCCCAATGGTGAACAGGGTCGGCAAGACGTAAATGCCCCGCCGAAACCGGCGCTTTCCGGAACTATTCCGCACTCCGCGTAATCCTCCCAATGACACTACTGCCCGCACGCACACGGTCACCCCGGGTCAGCTTCAGGGCCACGGTGGCGGGAAGGAAGATGTCAACCCTGGAGCCAAAACGGATCAAGCCGATCCGCTCGCCGGTTTCCACCGCGTCGCCCGGCTTTTTCCAGCAGACGATACGACGGGCCAATATCCCGGCGATCTGGCTGAATTTAATTTGCAAGGAGCCGTTCTTGACCACCAGCACGTTCTGTTCGTTGTCCAGGGAAGCCCTCCGGTCAAAGGGCCACTCTGAACTTTCCGGGGAGGTAACGGACTTCCTCCACCATCCCGGCGATCGGTGAGCGGTTGACGTGAACGTCCCAAATCGAGAGAAATATCGAGACCCTGGTGGTCCCATCCGATTCCCTGGACACGCTCAGGATCTTTCCGTCCGCCGGAGCCAGGACGGCGTCCTTGTCGCCAGGGATGTCGCGGTCGGGATCCCTGAAAAAGAGGGCGACAAAGAGGGTTAATCCGAGGCAAACCAGTCCGGTCAGGGCGAAGCCGAAGACCCACAGCAAGCCCGTTATCACCAGGAGAGGAATCAGAAACGCAAAGGCATCTCTGGCTATCTTCATGATCGCACGGATTGAGCGCAGGACGCTCTCTCTACCACCCGGCTATTATATATCAGGTGCCAGGGTGACACAGCTACAACGAAAGGTCCGGTCCGGAACTATCCGTCCTGATGGCGTTCAGGGAAAGAACAGAACTTCCTTCGGATTGGCTGAATAGGCAAAAAAGGGAACCCCCCAGGTTCCCTTTGCGATTCAACCATCAGTCTTCAATATCCAGCGATCGTTCAGCCAAACCTCGGGCGAAGCCGGTTCAACCCGACCTTTCACCCTCCCTGCTGCCTATGAGCTTGGATCATTTGCTCCATCCGGTCCTTGACCCTTAGCTTCAGCTTCTTCAAATTCACTTCCTCAAGCTTTTCTTCCTCGGACAAGAAACTTCTCTTGAGCAAATGTGACAACTTTTCGTCGTATTCACTGTGCTCTCTCGCAAGTTTTCTAAATGCCTCACTGGACTGTAAGAGATATTCCTTAATATCCAAGGTGCTTGACACCATTACTCGACCTCCTTCACATTTTTGACGATCTTTTTCGGTTTTTTATTTCCTTGTCATCAAAGCTATCACAGGGCCGAAGACCAACTCAAGGGGCATTGAGATCTCAAGACGGGGAGCTGCCACGAGAAGAACCCAGAGGGGGAGTCTGGGAGAAGATTTGGGGTTGGAGCCGGCTTCGGTCCCCAACCACCCTACAGCTTCAGGTACTCCTTGAGCCTTCTGGAGTGAGAACGGCTGACAGGGATTTCAGTCTCCGAGTCATCAGCCATCTTGAGTTGGAGAGTTCGGTTGAACCAGGGAATTACCTCCTTGATCTTGTTGATGTTCACCAAAAAGGATCGATGAACCCGCCAGAAGATTTGGGGGTCCAGATTGGTCTGCAGGTCCTCCAGCGTTCGATAATGGGTCTCTCCTTTGAGCTCCTGGGTAGCTACCAGGATCGAGCCATCCGAGACGCTGGCGAAGACAATTTCTTCAGAATCAACCATCAAATGACGCTTCTTGTCCTTGACCAGCAGTTTCGACTTCTTGGGAGTGGAAGGGATGAACAGGTTGAGAAGGTCCTTGATTTTGTCATCCACCTGAATTTCCGACTCCAGTTGTCTTTTTGCCCGGTGAATGGCCTTTTCCAACCGTGACTTCTCAACCGGTTTCAAGATGTAATCGACCGCGTTCACTTCAAAGGCCTTGACTGCATACTGATTGAAGGCCGTGACGAAAATCACCTGAGGCAGCACATCTTCCTTGACCAGTTGGTGAACGACCTGAAAACCATTGAGGCCAGGCATCTGAATGTCGAGGAACATCAGATCGGGCTCCAATTCCTTAACCAGGCGAATCGCTTCCACTCCATTGCGGCCTTCACCAATCACCCCAACCTCCGGAACGGAATCCAGCAAGAAATGCAGTTCCTCCAGAGCCAATGCCTCATCGTCCACCAAAATACAGGAAATCGGCATCAGGAAATTACCTCTTCTTTGGTTGAGCTCAGGTCGAAGCCTTTTCGTTCTCCTGGGATACTTGGAGAGGGATTTCAATATGGGTGAACGTTCCTTGTCCGGGCAGATTGCTCACCTTGAAAGCGAAGTCCGACCGATAAGCCACCTTCAACCGCTCCATGACGTTACTGATCCCAATTCCGGAATGATAAACCGAGGACAGCTTGTCCTCCGAGATCCCAAGACCGTCGTCCTCAACCTGGATACAGAGGCGTTCGTGGTTGAGCAGGGAGCGAATCTTGATCCGGCCCCCTTCAATCTTGGGAGAAATCCCGTGCCTGATGGAATTCTCGATAATCGGCTGCAAGATCATACTCGGGATCATACATGGGAGGGTCTGGTTTTCAATTTCCTTTTCAATACGTAACTTGTCTTTCCCAAAGCGACTCACTTCAATATCCAGATAGTTGTCAATGAACTCGACTTCCTCTCTCAGAGAAATGAAATTCTCATGACCGTGCAGGAGCTTGCGCAAGATGTGAGAAAGCTTCATGACAATCGCTCGCGCCTTGGTCGGATTCGTGCGGATGAGCGAGGCAATCGAGTTCAAGGTGTTAAAGAGGAAATGGGGATTGATCTGGTTCGCCAGGGCGTCCAAGCGCGCTTTCACGACCAGAACTTCTTGCTCTGCAAGTTTGATTTCCAGCCGAGTGTTGTTCCAAATCTTCAGGGTGACGCCAATACAGCTCAGTGATGCCACCAGAATGAGAGCAAAAACGATGAGACTGTCCGTAGGAAAATAGAAGAGTCGCGCCGGAGTCAGCCCCTGCCCCAGCACTTGGCGGAGGGTTTCCATGCCCACACAACTGAAGAAGACGATGAGTTGCCAGGCACTCTTGCCAAAGAGCTGCCTGGAGAAGAAGGAGAAGGCAAGGTTAATGAAGACAAACGGTGAGAAATTCCAAATTTCCTCTTTCCTCGGACAAAGGTTACGCAGCAGGCCGCTGAGAAGTCCGAGAGTCAGATAGAATGGCAGCGCCGCCCACTCCTGGTGCAAAAGGGCCACAATACCCACGGAGCCGCCGACGATTGCCCCGACCATGGCGCCGCCCAGAAGTCCGGCAATGAAGGCACCTTCCAGGCTGAGATCAAAGGCAGCGAAAGGATTGACGGAACCGGCACCCGTTCCGGCAATCCGGATGATCACACCGATGCAGAGAGGAAATCCCCAGGAAAGGATGAGTGTGAGCTTCGCCCCGGCGTCCCGTTCCTCGGCAAAAAGTGTTTTGCGGAAGGTTTGGGAACGAGTCAACAGGGAGGCCAGGGAGGCGATAATCCCCAGTTTGACCAACAGCGCAATCAGGATCTCTCTGTTTTCAGCAAAGATTTCCACCCTGGACTACCTCTTGGAATGCTTTTCCCCTCCCGTAAGCACCCTCCTGTTTCAGCGATCCCTACTCTAACACTCAGCTCCGGAGATTTCCAAGCGCTGCACTCGCCCACAGCCATTCAAACCGCTTCGGGCGCCGGCCAGAGGTCCATGTTCCCAGGCCCACCGCCCAGGGATTTGTTCCAGAAGAGACCTGTTCCACCGCCAATTGTCAATCAACTGAACTCAACGCTATAATGGGCTACTTTTGTCACGGTCACGATGTGGCCCCTTACCTCTACCAGCCAAAAGGAGAACTGCTCATGAAGAAACTTTTGTTGGGAGCCTTGATTCTTGGACTATCCACTCCAATCATCCATGCCCAGGCCCCCGGTAAATCCCCGAGGAGAAACCAGTGTGGAATTGAGTGGCGGGAAAGTGACGATTGAATACGGACGCCCCTCGCTCAAGGGACGAGACATCAGTACCCTGATCTACCCCGGAGAGCAGTGGCGGCTGGGAGCGGACGGCCACACCACCCTGACGACCGAGGTGGGTCTGAAGTTCGGTGATGCATCCATTCCCCGGGGGAACTATAGATTGAGAGCCAAATTCCTGGGGGAGCAGAAGTGGCATCTGCTGATTCTTGGCGCCGATCACTCAAAAGTCGCCGAGGTCCCTCTGACTCTGGAGAAGAAGTCGTCCGAGGTCGATCGCGTGACCATCAGACTCGAAGGCCAACAGAAGTCCGGCACTTTCACTGTTTTGTGGGGTAAGCTCAGCCTGTCCACGGAGTTTAAGGCGTCATAAGCCATCGCGGCTAGTGAGACTTGATCGTGGGGGTATTGTACGCTTTTGGACGCGATGAGCCAGGGATGATCAGGGCATCTCCGGATAGAGATGCCCTGCAACAAGCAGTTATCTTATTGGATCCTCCGGTGGGTCATAGTACATCGCCGGGAAAAAACGTCCATCGTTGGACTGGTTGTCTACCGCTACGACCCACAGATAGGCAGAGCAGAGCACCGCCGGTGTCTTTCCGCAAGACAAGGACCAGGACACCAAACCATTCTCGACCGGAAGATTGAGGGGTTTTTGCGCCCAACTCTTATCGGGGACGTTGAATTCTATTGTTTCGACGGCGTTTCCATCTTCATCAGTAACCTGTGAAGAAACAGCGATTGAGCCCGCAAATGAGTCATTGAAAACACCGACGTTGACTCTCTGCCTATCGTTGACGGTGACCCCTGGATTGAATAGGATTCTCCCCTCTTCGAAAAGGCTACCCAGGAGATCGTCACCGTCACCATCCATGACCACTGTCGTATACCGACCATTGGGTGAGTCCACATAGACCTCAGCCGTCACTAGAAACCCAAAATCGTCCGATCCCCCCGGAGGGTCATACCGACTGTCGAATTTCACAGCTCCAGCCCCGGTATAATCGAAGACTTCCTCCAGAAAGTTTTCCCAGGTCAGGTACTCTTGCCCCTGTATTGGGATGTTCCTGGTAGCAACCTCTCCGCCAGGTCCGTAGAGCGTTGCATAGATTGGATAATTGAAATCCGTGGGGTTGAAGATGACGACTCGAGTTTTGAAATAGGCGCCGAACCTTCCCGAGAGGTTCGCCATAGTCGGCACTGTCCAGGTAGACCAGGGGAATCGGGTCACAAGCGCATGCTCCCCTCTTGCCTGAACTGGTGTTTCTGACAGGGCATTCAGGGGAAACAGCAGCAGGCACAACAAACCTATGAGCCATCTCATATCTCTTTCTCCTCTTGAATCACCGGATTCGAAGCTCATCATCAGTACTCTATTCAGCAAGAGATCCTGACCTGAGCTCGACTCTTTTGTTCACCTGTTTGGATCTTGATACATGATAAGCTTCCGTACGTCAAGGTCTCGAAGTCAGGAAGTTCCGTTTCTTTTCAAGCATCCCCCTTGAGCATTGATTCCCCTTCCCCCAGACAGAATGACCCAACTTCCCTCCCGCGCCAAAGGCTGGCTGGAGCGAGGTTTTCTGCTGAGCGAGCGCCGGACCACGGTGCTCGTGGAAACGCGAGCCGGCCTCTCCACCTTCATGGTGATGGCCTACATCATCTTCGTCAATCCCGGCATCCTGGGGGACGTCGCCGATCCCACCGGAGCCACGCTGTCATCGGCTGCCGTCTTGAGCGTTACCTGTCTGACTGCCGGCGTTCTTTCCATTCTCATGGGTATTGTTTGCAACTATCCCTTTGCCCTGGCTCCTGGAATGGGCTTGAACGCTGTGGTCGCCTTCCACTTGGTCGGCCAGTTGAAGCTCACCTGGGTTCAAGCCATGACCGTGGTTCTTGTCCAGGGCCTCATTATTCTGATTCTGGTGCTGACCCAGTTTCGCGAAGCCATGATGGATGCCATCCCCTTGTCGCTCAAGAAAGCCATTGGAGCAGGCATCGGTCTGTTCTTGGCGGTCATCGGTTGCATCAACGGCGGTCTGGTGGCTCAGGGCGAGGGCGTGGCCTTGTCGCTGGGCAGGCTGAGCGAAATGGGTGTCCTGACCTTCCTTTTCGGCTTTTTTCTGACCGCCTGGCTCCTGATCCGGGGGGTGAAAGGAGCCTTGCTGTGGGGAATTCTGTCCACCACCGCGCTGGCCGTGGTTCTGAACACCGGATTGGGCAGCCAACAAGCTTTCGGTTCAGCAGCGTCGATCCCAACTCGTCTGGTGGGACTCCCTCATGGCCTCACCGGCTCCGAGGCCATCTTTGGGCGCTGGGACTGGGGATTTTTTACTCAACTGGGGATGCTGTCTTCGACCCTGGCCATCTTTTCTCTGCTGCTCTCTGACTTCTTCGACACCATGGGCACCGTGGTGGGCTTGGGCGAAGAGGGACGGTTCCTCAAACAGGACGGAAAGCTTCCGGGGATTCGACGGGTGTTGCTGGTGGATTCCATCGGAGCCGTCTTTGGAGGACTGGCCAATTGCAGCAGCAACACCACTTATATCGAAAGCGCCGCCGGCATTGCAGAAGGCGGACGAACCGGCTTGACCTCGGTGGTGGTGGGTCTGCTCTTCTTATTGGCCATGTTTTTCAGCCCTCTGGCGGGAATCATTCCCAAGGAAGCTACAGCACCCTCGTTGATTTTGGTGGGCTTTTTGATGATTGGGACCCTTCGGGATATTCCCTGGCGCCGTCATGAGGAAGCTATTCCTGTATTCCTGACGCTTCTGCTCATGCCCTTCACACACTCCATTACCAACGGCATTGGAGCCGGATTCATCAGTTTCACCTTCTTGAAGCTGGTCGCCGGCAAGCGGCATGAACTCCACGGGCTGATGATCGCCGCTGCTGTCGCGTTCCTGATTTACTTTACCTTGTCGATTTAGCCGTGCGGAGCCCGGATCCTGGTCTAGAATAAACGCATGAAGCAAGTGCTACAGCTCGTGGTGTTGGGGTTGGTCTTCCCTGCTTCCGGTACCGCTACACCGATCAATTGGGAAGAACTCATGGGAGGACTGGCCCAAGAGACCGCCTGTTCGCCCTTGGGCCCAATGACTGAGCACACACTGCCGGATCTTGCCGCCCTTTCACCCGAGGAAGCCGAAATCCTGGACGAGTACGGATTCCACAACCTCAGCGAGCAGCGGTTCCGCTGCCGGGGCGAGACTCTGCGGGTTCAGATCTACCGCATGTCGGACTTTGCCGCTGCCTACGGTGTCTTTACTTTGTACAGGAAGCCCGGTTCCCCGGTCCCGGAAGGCTTTCCCAAGCTGGCTGCCGAGAGTGAAGCCTGGATCGCGTTCGCTCAGAGCAACTTCTATGTCAGAATCCGGAGGCCCGTCCGCCCTCCTTGGCGTGTTACAGCTTTCAAGGCCGCTCAGTACCTCTCCCAAGCCTTGCCAACCGGTGAACTGCTTCCCTCGATCGTCGATTATCTACCCCGGCCGCATCGGGTCGCCGGCAGCGAGGTGTTCGTCATGGGACATCGAGCCTTGAATCTCAGGTACCCTTTTGGGAACGCGGACCTGTTCGGACTCGTCCACGGGGCAGAAGCCGTATCGGCAGACTATCGGCTGGCCAACGGTTCCGCCAAGCTCCTGCTGATGATCTATCCGACCCAACAATTAGCCAAGAAGTATCTCGAGAGGGGCTATGAACAACATATTCTTCAGCACCCGGACCAGCGGGTCTTTTACAAGCGAGAAGGTCCCCTGGTGGTGATGGTATTGGACTCGACGGATCCGGAAATCGCCTCATCCTTCCTGGACCAGATCTCCTATGCCTCCTCGGTGAGCTGGGACCCCAAGGCGGAACCCCTCTCAGTGGGCCGCATGATGCTTAATGTGTTCCTCTACGTGGGCGCAGTGATTGGGATGACTCTGCTGGCGGGCCTGATGTTTGGATTGCTGAGGGTTCTGATCAGTCGGCTCTTTCCGGGAAAGATCTTCGACCGGCAGGAAAGCTATGAGGTCATTCGCCTGAAGTTGCCGCCCCCTCGGTGAAGCATCTTCCCTTCCACTGGACAACCACAGACCTTCCGATGCTTGATCCCGGCCTGAAACCCGCCGCTGCTATACCTTGCTCCGGTGGAAACATACATCTGCCGCACATGATGAGTGGAGATGCCGGCCCTTGAACTTTCAGTACGAGCTGGTGGATGACGAAGCAGGCTTCCAGAGGGCGATTGAAGCGATCGACGGACAGCCTCGCATTGGCTTCGACCTTGAGTCGAACAGCTTCTTCCGGTATCCCGAACGTATCTGCCTGCTCCAGCTGTCCACACCCACCGGCGCGTTTCTGATCGACCCATTGGCTGTCGCCTCTGTGAAGCCCCTCGGCGAGATACTGGCCGACGCATCGGTCGAGACCATCCTGCACGGCGGCGGCAGCGACATCCGCTGCCTCGATCGCGACTGGGGGTATCGCATCGGACGGGTGTTCGATACCGGCATCGCCGCGGCGTTTGTTGGAATCCGCCGACTCGGTCTGGCCTCTGTGCTGGCCTCTGTGCTGGATGTCATCGTACCCAAGCAAAAGAAGCTCCAACGGTCGGACTGGACGCGACGACCGCTGAGCCGGGAATCGCTCAACTACGCCGCCGAGGATGTTCGCTACCTGCTCGATCTCAGAGATACGCTTTGGAAGAAGCTGCACGAACTGGGTCGGGAGGGATGGGTGGCCGAGGAGTGCGAGCGGCTCGCGGCGATTCGTTACGAGCCGCCTGATCCAGAGTTGGCGGTGTTCAACGTCAAAGGTTGGCGCGACCTTGACGGTCGCGGGCTTGCGATCCTCAAAGCGCTTCTTGACTACCGCGAGCGTCACGCGCTGCGAATGGGAAGGCCCCACTTTCGAGTGATTCCCGACACGGCTCTGGTCGCGCTCGCTGCGAAGCCGGACGCTGTGCTGCGCGAAGTGCGCGGCCTCGGACGGTTCGCGCACGGCAAACTCGCCGCGGGACTTCGTGAAGCGGTTGCCCGGGGCAGATCGGCGAAGCCGCCACGCCGTTCACCGCGGCCTGGGAATAAGCCTCTGATGCATCCTGAGGGGACCGGTATCAGCCGGCGTCTCGCCAAGCTCAAATCCTGGCGCATGACGCAAGGCGACCGGTTGTCACTCGACCCTGCCCTGCTTTGGCCGATGAAGAGTCTGCAGGGCATCGCGCGTGAACCCGAAACCCTCACCGCTGCGCTGCACTCCCCAGACGTCAGATCCTGGCAGCGCTCCGAGTTCGCAGACTCCCTCAGTAAGGCATTGGATTGACATGCAGCATTGGCCCTGGGGACAACTTTCCTTTCAGGAGGTGTGGAGCCGCTGGATTCCCGCTTTCCCGGGAATGCTGGAGAATATGTCTGGAGGGATGGGGAACGCCGCCATCTGAAAGGAAACGCTACCGGCCATGGGAACTCTATTGGCTGAAAATGATCTCGACCAGTTCCTTGACCGCAGCGGCCGATTTCTTCAAGGCTGCTTCTTCCTCCGCCAAAAGGGCGATCTCGATGACTTCCTCGATCCCGTTTCGACCGAGCTTGACGGGAACACCCACGAAGAGGCCGTCGATGCCGTATTCCCCCTCCAGGTAGGCGGCACAGGGGAGAATCTTGCGTTTGTCCTTAAAAATGGCCTCGACCATTTCTGTCACTGCGGCCGAAGGCGCATAGTAGGCGCTCCCGGTCTTGAGCAAGCCAACGATTTCCGCCCCCCCGTTGGCGGTGCGCTTCACCAGAGCATTGATTCTCTCCTGAGACAAGAGTTCGGTAATGGGGATGCCGGCTACCGTCGAGTAGCGCGGGAGCGGCACCATGGTATCTCCATGCCCTCCCAGCACAAAGGCGTGGACATTTTCGACCGAGACGTTCAGTTCCCGAGCGATGAAGGTCCTGAACCGCGCCGAATCCAGAATGCCCGCCATACCGATCACCCGGTTCTTGGGAAAGCCGGAGACTCTGTAGGCCGTTTGCACCATGGCGTCCAGTGGATTACTGACCACAATCAGAATACTCTGGGGGGAGTACTTGACCACCTGCTCGGTGACGCCTTTAACAATTTCATAGTTCTTCATCAAGAGGTCATCTCGACTCATCCCCGGTTTGCGCGGCAGGCCGGCCGTAATGACCACGATGTCCGAGTCCGCCGAGTCCCGGTATTCGTTGGTCCCCACTAGGCGGCAGTCAAAACCTTCTACCGGTCCCGACTGTTGCAGGTCCAGAGCCTTTCCTTGCGGCGCCCCTTCAATGATGTCGATGAGCACCACATCAGCCAATTCCTTATCCACGATCCAGTGAGCGGTCGTAGCGCCGACATTCCCCGAACCTACAATGGTCACTTTTCTTCTCATGAACCCTTTTCCTCTCTACTCTATGGCGAGCCCTCTGCGCCGCCCCCGACATCTTCCGATTCCAACCGACCCGGTCTCCCGGCCACTCGCTCGACAGCGAGGATTTACCCCATGTTGCGAATGATCTCGTCGGCAAACTCACTGGTCTTGCACTTGGTGGCTCCACTCATGAGCCGCTCCAGATCATAGGTGACTTTCTTCTGTCGGATGGTGCAGGCAAAGGCGTCTTCGATGAGTTTCGCGCATTGCAGCCACCCCAGATGATCGAACATCATGGCTCCCGATAGAATCACCGACCCTGGATTGATGACGTCTCGGTCCGCGTACTTCGGAGCCGTACCATGGGTGGCCTCGAAAACCCCGTAATCGTCTCCAATGTTAGCCCCGGGGGCGATTCCCAGCCCTCCGACCTGGGCGGCGCAAGCGTCCGACAGATAGTCGCCGTTGAGGTTAGGCGTCGCCAGAACATCGTACTCGGCGGAACGGGTCAGGACCTGCTGAAACATGGAGTCGGCGATGCGATCGTTGATCAGGATCCTGCCCTCGGGAACCTTGCCCTCGAACCTCTTCCAGACTTCATCTTCTGAAATTGTTTCCTCTGCAAACTCCTCCCTCGCCAACTGATAACCCCAATCGCGAAAGGCCCCCTCGGTGAACTTCATGATATTGCCCTTGTGGACCAGCGTCACCACCTTACGGCGTTGCTTGACGGCATACTGAATGGCCCGACGGACCAGGTTGTGGGTGGCCGTGATGGAAATCGGTTTGACTCCAATTCCGGAATCCAAGGCTATTTTCTTACCCAGGTGCTTGATCAGAAACTCAATGACCCGGGCTGCTTCCGGGCTGCCCTGTTGCCACTCGATTCCGGCGTAGACGTCCTCGGTGTTCTCTCGAAAGATCACCACGTTCATCTTCTCGGGAGCCTTGACCGGGGAAGGCACTCCAGCAAAGTATTTCACCGGGCGGACGCAAGCATAGAGATTGAGCACTTGCCTCAGAGTGACGTTCAAGCTTCGAATGCCTCCGCCGACCGGAGTGGTCAAGGGTCCTTTGATGGCAACGCGGAAAGATCGGATGGCGGCCAAAGTGTCATGGGGTAGCCACTCCCCGAATTTCTTATAGGCCTTTTCTCCGGCGAAAATCTCATACCAGTGAACCCTCCGCTTGTGGGCATAGGCCTTGGTGACGGCAGCATCAAAGACTCGAACCGCGGCTCTCCAGATGTCGCGCCCCGTCCCATCGCCCTCAATGAACGGAATAATGGGATTATGCGGAACGCTCAGTTGACCGCGCGCCATGATGATTTTGGAGCCGTCTTTGGGGACCTCTACCCCGTTATAGGACATGGTTAATTCCTCTCTGATTGTCATCTTGAAGTTCCAACACCGGGCTAGAGGTTGGATGGGGCGACGCTTCCTGCCGGACAGGAGGGCTCTACGGGCAAAGCAGAGCGCTTTTTAGCACGTTTGCCAAAAGGCTGTCAAGGAAAGGCCCGCGCCAGAGAGGACCGGGGGAGGAGGGGCGAGGCAAGGATGACGTTCTGCGAATCACGGCTGGCTGGCGTTACCCCCTTCCGCTGGTTCCAACAAGGTTCCCCGACCTCCAAACCATTTGACAAGGGCTCGTTGCCTGGGCTACTTTGGCAATGATTTTCTCGTCTTCCTGCCTATTGCCACACTTGAGAGCCAACTGACATCACCCCGGGAACGACAGGATTGCCGCGGCAATCGCTACGGATCAGAGCATGGACCGAACACGCATCAGAAACTTTTCCATCATTGCCCATATCGACCATGGCAAATCCACCTTGGCGGACCGCCTGCTCGAACTGACGGGAACGCTTTCCCAACGCGAGATGGCTGAACAAGTTCTGGACGACATGGACCTGGAGCGAGAGCGCGGGATTACGATCAAAGCTCACGCCGTGCGCCTGAAATATCATAGTCGTGGCGGGCTCGATCATACTCTGAACCTGATTGACACTCCCGGACACGTCGATTTCAGCTATGAAGTGTCCCGAAGCCTGGCGGCCCCTGCGAGGGGGCGCTGTTGGTGGTGGATGCTTCGCAAGGCGTGGAGGCTCAGACCCTGGCGAACACTTATCTGGCGCTCGACAACAATCTCGCCATTATCCCCGTCATCAACAAGATTGATCTACCCGGCGCTCAACCGGACCGCGTCAAAGAACAAATCGAACAAGTCATCGGGCTGGATACGCGGAATACATTGATGGTCAGCGCCAAACATGGCACGGGAGCCCGAGAGGTGCTGGAGAGTATTGTCAAAGAAATCCCACCGCCCCGGGGGAGCTACGAGAAACCACTCAAGGCCCTGATTTTCGACTCCTGGTTTGACCTCTACCGCGGCGTCATCGTCCTGGTTCGAGTGATCGACGGCACCCTCAAGGCGGGTATGAGGATTCGGCTCGTTTCCAATGGCCAGACCTACGAAGTCGAGCGGGTCGGGGTGCAATCACCCAAGATGGAAGCCGTCCCGGAACTGTCGGTGGGCGAAGTCGGTTTTGTAGTCGCCAACATCAAGAACGTCTCGGACACGAAAATCGGGGACACTCTCACCGAGGACGCCAACCCGACCGCCGTCCCCTTTCCGGGCTTCCAGGAAATCAAACCCATGGTCTTTTCCGGACTCTACCCTATCGAGGCCAATCAGTATTCGGCGCTGAGGGACGCTCTGGAGAAATTACGCCTGAACGATTCGTCCTTCTTCTATGAACCGGAAACCTCCACGGCCTTGGGGTTCGGGTTTCGCTGCGGCTTCCTGGGGCTGCTCCACATGGAAATTGTTCAAGAGCGGTTGGAGAGGGAGTTCGGCCTCTCTCTGATCACCACAGCTCCTGGAGTTCGTTATCGGATCAAGACCACCGACGGCGAAGCGCTGGAAGTGGACAACCCCACCAAGATGCCGGCTCCTTCCCAAATCGACAAGATCGAGGAACCCGTGACCACCTCGATGATTATGACCAACCACGAGTATGTCGGCCCCCTGCTGAAGCTGCTCGAAGAAAAGCGCGGCGTTCAAAAAGCCTTCGAATACATGACTCCCACCCGGGTCCTGATTACCTATGAGCTCCCGCTCAACGAAATCGTGATGGACTTTTACGACCGCTTAAAATCCGCTTCCCGCGGCTACGCCTCCTGGGACTATCATCTCTCCCATTATCGAACCGCTCCGTTGGTCAAGCTCGACATCCTGGTGGGGGGAGAGACTGTGGATGCCCTGTCGGTCATCGTTCATCGGGACCTCGCGCAGAGCCGTGGGCGGGGCCTGGTGGAAAAGATGAAGGCGCTGATTCCCCGGCAGATGTTCGAGGTTCCCATCCAAGCCGCCATCGGCAGCAAAGTGATTGCCCGCGAAACGGTGCGGGCCCTGAAGAAGAACGTCACCGCCAAGTGCTATGGCGGGGACATCACACGAAAACGCAAACTCCTGGAACGTCAGAAGGAAGGCAAAAAACGGATGAAGCGGATTGGCCGAGTGGACATCCCGCAAGAAGCCTTCCTGGCCGTTCTGAAAGCAGACTGAGCCCCCCCCCAAGCGGGGAGAGCCGCTACGACGCTTGCGGGAAGAGGCGATCAGGATTACAATCCCTCTCGGTCAAGGAGACGCCATGGAGGTGCGCATGAAGAAATCGATTCGAGGATCTGTTCCCGCTGCATTGTTGGTCGCCACCAGCTCCCTCATCCTGGGGGCTCAGGAAGGCGAGTCCCCATTCGCTGACAAGGCGCTGGAGGACGCCGTCAAGAAACAGGTGTTCGCTTCCGAGGCGCTCACCGAGGAAGATATGGAACGGCTTTCGACTCTGAAAGTCCGCGGGGCCGGAATCCGAGACCTGAAAGGACTGGAGAAATGCCGCAACCTGGCCGCTTTGGACTTGGCCAACAACCAGATCAGCGATCTCAGCCCTCTGAAAGACCTCACCGGCCTGCAGACCATCGACCTTTCCGGCAACCGGATTCAACGGCTGGAACCCCTGGCAGGACTGATCAAGCTGCAATACCTGCAACTGGAAAACAATCAGGTCTCCGACCTGGCGCCGATCCGAGGCTTGACGGCTCTCAATTCCCTCTATCTGTCCGGAAACCAAATCAGTGACATCAGCGCCGTGGAGGGATTACACAAGCTCTGGTCGCTCTACCTCAAGGGCAATCAAGTGGCCGACCTCAGACCCCTGAGCCCATTGCGCTTCCTTTCCTCCCTGGACCTGACCGAAAATCAAGTCTCCGACCTCTCCCCGCTGGAACCGCTGACCGAACTGCGCTACCTGATGCTCGAGAAGAACCGGATCAGCGACATCAGCCAGCTGATTGCCATGAGCAAGAAGGATTTTGAAGGCGAAAAACGATTTGCGCCCTACCTCAGACTCTATCTGGCCGGCAACCCCCTGACGTCTCAAGCCGCCCAACAGCAAGCCAAGGAACTCGAGAACTTCGGAGTGAGAGTCAAGCTGAAGTGAGCTCCGACCGACTCAGTTTCCCTCCCTCCATTCTGAAATGCGTAGTTTACCCAGGACGAAGACCGTACCTTTACCGATGTGAGCCCATTGGGCTGCTGCCAACAAGGGCCAAAGCTGCCCGGCCCCCCCGGGAAGATGCAGACCGCCCTGGACTCCATACAAGTCGATCTCGAGCCGCTGCCTGCCGGACCAGCGCACCAGGTCGACCCGCTCGCCGCGCCACGGGCTCGCCGCAAGAGCGGCCGCCTCCCGACGAACCGCCCGCATCAGATTTCGGTAGCCCTCCCCACGGGCCTCACCCGCCAGACCGGCGATACGGCGCAGAGCAGAGGCGGCGATATCCTCAACCTCAGGAGCGGCCAGCAACGCGCCGCCCCCGATAAGCCGCAGAGGCAATGGAAAATCCAGTCGACACGGGGTCGAAGTCGGATCGCCCGCCAACGGCCAACCGGCGTCTGACAATCGCCATCGTTGCGCTTCATCGAGGACCGGCCCGCCACCCGGGCCGAGCCCCAAGCGCTGACGAACGCGAAAAGGCACGCGTTCGGCGCCAAGCCCCATGCCGCCGGCGACGTCCCATGCCCGCCACAACACCGCCTCCAAGCGCGCATCAACGTTGAGAACCATCCACTCGACGGCCGGGGCGGTTACGGGATCGGGCGGGGCAGGGCGCAGGATGTACCGGGGCAGGCGACGGTGTGTCGGCCCGTCGCCGACGAACACCCGACGGTAGGCCTCCTCGTCCAGATGCCTCAGGGCCCGGCCCCAGACGCCGCGCAGCATCGGCACGGTCGCCCGGACACGGGGCGTTTCGAGCAGAAGCCGCCATGCCCCGATCTCGATTCGGTTCAACAGCGAGGTGACGTGATGTTGCACATCCATTTAATCCAACCTCATTTTACCCCCCGGAGGGGCAGCGATCTTGCCCCTCCGGCCACAATGAGCATCGTCGGAGCCCGCTGACGGCTCCCAATGCATCCGCGAAGTCGCCGCCGACAACGGAAACCGGGAAGCTGAACCCCGGTTCCTCGACGAATAGCCGCATGGTCTCCCGGTCTTTCCTTGTTGAGGAGGGTATCACTCCCGAGCGCTGCGCGCTCTGAGAGAAGAAGCCAAAAGCAACCGGGAGCAACTCGGAGACCTTCGAGTGGGTAACGGACTGCCAAACTGATAGGGGAGTATCAACCAAAGAACACTTTAACGACCAGGCTAACCACGCCGGTCAGCACAATCGCAACTATGACTTCGAGGCAAATCAGACGGTTCCCAAGACTTCAATTTCTTCCTGGGAGCGCGGGCGTCCCGCCCGCCTTGGGGTGCTTTTGACAACATCCTTGCCATGCTTCAAACACCTTTCCGACAGCAGGAATTACAGCAGATGGGAGAAAGAGGCCACGACTGGCTTTTGCTTTAGGGTTTCAATCCTCTGTTGAGCGGGGTATCCACCCACACGTCGTTTCGGCCGCGGGGAGGGCCAATTATTCCCAGGTTTCAATCCCCTGTTGAGTGGGGCATCCATCCACACGGCTGACATTTTCTTCTTTACAAAAAATTTCAGGGTGTGGTTCAATCCCAATCCTCTGTTGAGTGGGGCATCCATCCACACCGCACCCTACATGTATAATCCAGGCTAATAGTCGCCCATCCGATGAACGGCGAAGCAAACCCGGTCGCCTTGGTGACCGGGGCCAGAAAGGGGATCGGCAGGGCGCTGGTCGAGCACCTGCTTGGTCGTGGCTACGCGGTGGTCGGCTGTAGCCGCAGGGAAGCAGACTGGGAGGCCGAGGGGTTTCTGCATCTTCAGGCCGACGTCTCCGACGAACCGCAGGTCAAGTCGCTGTTTCGTGAGATCAAATGGCGCTACGGCCGGCTGGACGCGGCGATCAACAACGCAGCGGTGAGTTCGATGAACCACCTTCTGCTGACGCCGGCCGCTTCCGTGGAGAAGATGATGAGCTCCAACGTCGTGGGCACGTTTCTGGTCAGCCGGGAAGCCGCCAAACTGATGCGGAAGCGCAAGTACGGGCGTATCGTCAATTTCAGTTCGCTGGCGGTCCCCATGCGGCTGGCCGGTCAATCGGCCTACGTCGCGTCCAAGGCGTCGGTGGAGAGCCTTTCACAGGTCATGGCCAGGGAACTGGCGGTATACGGAATCACCGTGAACGTGATTGGCCCGTCTCCGATCGATACCGACATGATCCGGGGACTGACGAAGGACAAGATCGAGCACCTCATCGACGCCATGGCCGTCAGGAGGATGGGTACCTTCGCCGACGTAGCGAACGTGATGGACTTCTTCCTGCGCCCGGAGAGCGAGGCGGTGACCGGGCAAGTAATCTATCTCGGCGGGATTCCCAACCTCTGAGACGTTGACGGCCGCCAAGTCCCAGGTCGATTTCCTGGCGGTTCCGGAGGTGATGTCCCAGTGTGTGGCTCCTTCGGTTTCCAGACGTTCGCCGGAGATGTCTTCGTCGGCGTTGCGACGGCGGCGGTGGCGCTGCCGGGCGCGCCAGGCTTCGGAGTCTACTTTGGCCAGCACAGATGCCACGTGTGGTGTCGCCCCTCTGCCGGGTGTCAGGATGGCAACGATGCAACTCCAGCGGACTCGGACGCACGACGAGGCCGCAATCGACATGAGATCCTCCCCCTGGCATGTGCCCGAGCCGCTCGCTACGGGCGAGATTGACACGCCCCCCGGCACCCGCATCATCCTCCGGCGGCACGGCAACCCGGACGGCCCACGGCTTGTCCTGAGCCACGGCAACGGGCTGGCGATCGACCTGTACTACCCCTTCTGGTCACTGCTCGCCGATCGTTTCGACCTCGTCCTGTACGACCTCCGGAACCACGGCTGGAACTCTGCGAGCGATATTCGAACCCACAACATCCCCAACTTCGTCTCGGACAACGAGCACGTCGCCCGGGGCATCGACCATTACTTCGGGACGAAGCCGAGGATCGGCGTCTTCCATTCCCTGTCGGCGGTCGTGGCGCTCAACCAGTTGCCTCTGGGCAAAGGGAACGAGGCCCTGGTCCTCTTCGATCCACCCATCTACCCGCCCGATGGCGACCCGCTCGAGATCGACGCCTTGTGGAAGAAGTTCGCCATCGCCACCCGGCTGCGCCAGGAACGGTTCCAGACGCGGGACGAACTCGCGCGCTACATCCACCGTTCGCCGGTGTTTGCGCGCCTAGCGCCTGGCGTGGCGGACCTCTTCGCGCGGACGACCCTCCGCCCCGCGTCCGACGGCAATGGCTACGAGCTCCGCTGTCCTCGCGAGTGCGAGGCGCGGGTGTTCGAGTACATATTCGCCTACAATTTCGAGCCCGACGCGCGTGGCGTCGCCTGCCCCATCAAGGTGATCGGCGGCGATCCGACCACGTCTTTCTCGTTCCTGCCAAGCATGAATCTGAACGGCATCGTCGGTCTCGACTACGACTTCGTGCCCGACACGACTCATTTCCTGCAGATGGAGAACCCGCAGGCGTGCATCGCCATCATGCTGGAGTTTCTCGAGCGCGAGGGACTCGTCTAGCGCGCCGCCCGCGCCGGGCGACCTCGGGCAAACATCGACCGGAAGGGAACTGATGGAGCATATAGACTGGCAGTTACGGCGCTTCCGGGAAGGTGCGGATCATCCGGCCATCATCTGGCTCAACCGCGTCTGTACCTATTCCGGGCTGACCGATCGCTACGAGCAGTGGCTCGGCCGACTGGAAGCCGCCGGCATTCGCCCAGGGGATTCGGTGGGGGTACTCAGCGACTTCTCGCCGGGCGCAGTGTCGTGCCTGCTGGCCTTGCTGAAGATGCGCTGCATCCTCGTGCCACTCTCGCGGGAATCGCGCGATCAACACCAGGAGTTCTTCAAGATCGCCGAGCTCGATCATCACGTGGAGATCGACAAGCAGGACCAGGGCGCCGTGATCAAGCTGGACAACCGGCGAAACCATCCCTTGATGGAACAACTGCGGGTGCTGAACAAGGCGGGACTGGTGCTCTTCAGCTCCGGCTCCACCGGCAAACCGAAGGCGATTCTGCACAGCCTGCCGGAGTTGCTGAACAAGTTTCGCAAGCCCCGGCACTGCTACAGAACGCTCTCGTTTCTTCTATTCGATCACATCGGCGGGTTCAACACGCTCTTCTATACTCTGGCCAACCTCGGCTGCGTGGTGGCGGCCGACCGCAGCGTCGCCAGCGTCTGTGAGGTCATCGATCGGCACCGGGTGGAGCTGCTGCCGACCTCGCCGTCGTTCCTGAACCTGATGCTGCTGTCCAAGGCGCACGAGTCGTACGATCTCTCGTCGCTCCAATTGATCACCTACGGCACCGAGGTCATGCCGGAGCGCACGCTCAGGATGGCCAACGCGGCGTTTCCGAAAGTTCGCTTCCTGCAGACTTACGGCCTGAGCGAGATGGGTATTCTGCGCTCCAAGTCGGAATCTGACGACTCGCTACGGGTAAAGATCGGCGGCGAGGACTACGAGACCCGGGTCGCGGACGGCAGACTGCAGATCCGGGCTCAATCGTCGATGCTGGGGTATCTGAACGCCCCGAGCCCGTTCGACGAGGAGGGATGGTTCGACACCGGAGACTCCGTGATCCGGGAGGGCGACTATTACCGGATCCTCGGTCGGCAGTCGGACATCATCAACGTCGGCGGCCAGAAGGTGTACCCCGCGGAGGTGGAGCAGGTGATCGCCGAAATGAACGGCGTCATCGACGTGTCCGTGAAGGGTGAGGAACACCTGCTGATGGGTCACGTCGTCACCGCCACCGTACAGATGACGGAGCCGGCGCCGGCGGTGCGGATGCGGAAGCGGATTGCCGAGCACTGCCGGGGACGCCTGCAGCCGTTCATGATCCCCGTGAAGGTCAAGGTGGTCACCGAAGAACAGGTAAACTACCGGTTCAAGAAGATCCGACGATAAGAGGAGCGAATCGTTCGTTATGGCCAAGAACACACGCAATCCGGTGGTGGTCGCCGGCGGCGGGCCTGCCGGCAGCGTCGCCGCGCTTTGCCTGCGGAAACTGGGACACGACGTCGTCGTGTTCGAACGAGAGAAGTTCCCCCGGTACCGGTTGGGCGAATCGCTGCTGCCCGGAACCATGTCGATCCTGACCCGGCTGGGGGTGATGGACAGAATCCATGCGGCGAATTTCATCAGGAAACGGGCCGCGACGTTCATCTGGGGCGAGGAGCAGGCTCCCTGGACCTTCACCTTCGCGACGCCCAAGACCACCCCCTGGGTCTACGACTATGCCTACCATGTAACCCGCGCCGAATACGACCAGATCCTGCTGGATTCCGCCCGCGAGCGCGGCACCGACGTCCGGGAGGAACACGAAGTTACCGACATCCGGATGGACGGCAACGGCGGCCCCGTCGCCGTGAAATGGAAGAACGGTGAATCGAGCGGCACGCTGGAGGGTGATTTCATCATCGACGCCTCCGGGTCGCGGGGAATCGTCGCCAGGAAGTTGAAGATGCGGCGGTTCGACCAGTACTTCCAGAACTTGGCGGTCTAGTCCTACTACAAGGGTGGAAAGCGGTTTCGGGGTGACCTGGAAGGCAACATTTTCTCCGTGACGTTCAAGGAAGGCTGGATCTGGATCATACCACTGAAAGACGACATCTACAGCGTGGGGGTGGTGGCCGACAAGTCCGCCAGCGCCCGGATGCGCGACGTTGGGATCGAGAAGTTCTACCGGGAGTGCCTGCAGATATGTCCGCTGGCGATGGAGATTCTGGAAGGCGCCACCCGCTGCGAAGATGTGCGAGTGATACGCGAGTGGTCCTATGACGCCTCTTCGCTGTCGCTGGGCCGCGCCTTCCTCTGCGGCGACTCGGCCTGCTTCATCGACCCGCTGTTCTCGCAGGGCGTGCATCTGGCGACCTACTCGGCCATGCTGGCGGCCGCCGGCATCGATCATCTGTACCGCAACCCGCAGAACGCGGACGAGATCCACCAGTGGTACGAGAAGTCCTACCGGGAGGTCTACAACCGCTATCATGAATTCCTGGCGGCGTTCTATTCCGCCAACTCCGGCATCGATTCCACGTTCTGGCGGAACCGCAGGATCGCGGGCGCCGAAGACCGCCGGTTCGCCGGCAAGGAGTGGTTCACCGCGCTCTCCGGCCAGCAGGTGGAGGCCGGCGCGCAGGGCGTCGACGAGTTGGAGGCGCGCGCTGCGACGCTGGCGAACCTCTGGCAGCACAACAAGAACGAGGTCACCGATCAATTCGACGAAACCGAGCTCTCACTGCGCCGGCTGCGCTGGGCCAGTCAACTGCTGAGGGAATTCAAGCGGATGGCCCGGATCACCTGGGTCTCGAAGGAGGTGCGGCTCACGCCGTCCTTCAAGGTGCATCCGACCTCGTTCGAGCTGGAGCGCCAGCATTTCATCGCTGACGAGCATGGCCGGACCATGACGACCTACGCCCTCTCCGAAGACCACCGCCGTCTCTTCGAAAGTCTCAAGAGCCATCCACTGAGCTATCGGGAACTGACCGGCAGGTTGAAGGCGCTCAAGGGCCAGGGCACGCCGGTGCAGATCATCGGCCGATTGACCGAGAACGGCTTCCTGCAGGGATTCGACAAGAATGGCGATCCGGTGAAGATTCAAGCCGCCTTGCGCTTCGGCGGGGTCGGCGCGGAGGACGACATCTCCTGATGCCGATTCGACAATGGAATTCGACGATGGAAAGAACATGAATAAAAGCGATTTGATCGAGATGATGACCGCCCTGCTGGGCGACGCCCTCCAGGAAGAGGGGGCGAGCGATCCCGGGCAGGCCAACCGCGATTCGCCGTTGCTGGGCGCTGACGCCATCCTCAGCTCCATGGGTCTCGTGACCCTCATTACCGGTGTCGAGTCGGTCCTCGAGGAGGAACATGGGATAGAGGTGACGCTCGTGAGCGAGGACGCGTTCTCCCGCAGGCAGAGCCCCTTTCGGACGATCGACGCGCTGGCGGACTACATCCTGGAGCTGGCCGGGGCGCCGGCGAACGACGCAGCGCGGGAAGCCGTGAGCGAATAGCCCGTCGATGGGATGAACGACGACCCAGAACCGGTTGCCCTGGTGACCGCGGTCCGTAGAGGGATCGGCAGGCGCTGGTCGAGCATCTGCTCGACCGCGGATACCGGGTTGTGGGCTGCAGCCGCCGAGATACGGACCGGGGGGGCCGAAGGATTTCATCTCCTGCGAACCGACGACGAATCCCGGTTCGAATCGCTGTTCCGCGAGATCAAGCGCCGCTACCGACGGCTGGACGCGGCGATCAACAATGCGGCGGTGACCTCGATGAACCACGTCCTGCTGACCCCGGCGACTTCCGTAGCGAAGATGATGAGCGCCAACGTCGTGGGCACGTTTCTGGTCGGTCGCGAGGCCGCCCAGCTGATGCGCAAGCACGGGTCCTGGCGCATCGTCAACTTCAGCTTGTTGGCGGCCCCCATGCGCCTGGGCGGTCAGTCGGCATACGTCGCGTCCAGGGCTGCGGTGGAGATCCTGTCGCAGGTCATGGCCCGGGCGCTGGCGGAGTACGGCATCACCGTTAACGTGATCGGCCCTTCCCCATCGATACCGACAGGGTGAGGGGACTGCCGAAAGACAAGCTCGAATACCTCATCGGCGCCATGGCGATCAAGCGGATGGGGACGCCGACGCGGCGAACGGACTCGATTTCTTCCTGCGCCCGCAGAGCAATGCGGTGACGGGGCAGGTGATCTGTCTCGGCGGCATTCCCAACCTCTAATTCCAATGCCGTCCGTCCTCCTGCATGCTCCGGCACGCGGAAGACACCCAAGGCGCTGCCCACATGCGCGGCCCCCTCCGCATCAAAATATGCGCCGGAGACCTTTTCGGGGGCGTGACGACGGCGGCCGTAGCGCTGCCGGTGGCCCTGGGCTTCGGCATCGCCTCGGGCCTCGGCCCGCTGGCCGGCCTGTACGGGGCCGTGGCGGTGGGGTTCTTTGCGGCGGTCTTCGGCGGCGTGCCCGCTCAGGTCTCGGGTACCGCTGCGCCGATGGCCATCGCCATGGCGGTCGTGGTGACCCGGCACGCGGGTCACCTCGCCGAAGCATTCACCATAGTCATCCTGGCTGGCCTGATCCAGATGCTGCTGGGGGCGCTGCGGCTCGGCAGCTTCATCGCCTACACGCCGTACTCGGTGGTTTCCGGGTTCATGTCCGGCATCGGCGTCATCATCATTGTGATGCAGGGGCCGCCCATGCTCGGCAGCATGACCGCCGATGGTGGAGCGCTCGACGCGCTCCGTGCGCTGCCCGGCACCGCGGCCGCTCTGAACCCGGATGCGCTGATGGTCGCCTCCGTCGCCCTTGCCGTGAGCTTCGGCTGGCCCCGGAGAATTCGCCGGTTGCTGCCTGCGCCCCTGGCCGCCCTGATCGTCGCTGGCCTCGCGGGCTTTCTGTGGTTCGGCGACGCGCCCGTCCTCGGGGCGACGGTGTCCGGTCTGCCCAGGATCCAACCACCCAGGCTCTCCCTCGACTTCCTCGTCGGCGCCCTGCACCCGGCGGGCATTCTCGCGCTCATCGGCGCGGTCAACAGCCTGCTCACCATGCTGGTGGCCGACTCTCTGACCGGGCGGCGCCACGACCCCAACCGGGAGCTCGTGGGCCAGGGACTCGGCAACATCGCCGCCGGACTGGTCGGCGGCCTGCCTGGCGCGGGGTCGCCCCCATTCACCGTGTTGAACATCAGCGCCGGCGGCCGAACCGCTCTGGCCGGTGTCGTGCGCGCCGCCATTCTGTTGGCGATTGCGCTCGGTCTGGGCCGGATCGCCGAGCCGGTTCCGCAGGCCGCGCTCGCGGGCATTCTGGTGAAGGTCGGCTGGGACACGGTCGACTGGCGTTTCGTTACCCGTATTCGCCAGATCGACAACGACTACCGGGCGGTGATGTTGATAACCCTCGTGCTCACCGTCTTCGTCGATCTCGTGACCGCCGTGGCGCTGGGCTTCATTGCCGCGGGCATCGCACAGGCGCGAGATGCCGAGCAATCGGAGATGGACGGCGTGGTGTCCACACCCCTTCTCGATCGGGTGCTTTTCGCGGATCTTGAAAAGGAAGACGCGCTTGATCCTTACGCCGCCCGGGTGGGACTCGTCGCCCTGCCGGGCCGCTTCACCGTGGCTTCCGCCCATGCGCTGGCGCGGGTCGTCGGGGCGGACATCCGGCAGCACGAAGCCGTGATCTTCGACTTCTCGCAGACGACCCATATGGACGACAGCGCAGCGCTGGTCATGGAACAGCTCATTGGCATCGCCGTCGAGCGCGGCGCCCCGTGCGTCATCATGCAGCTCTCCGGGCGGGTGGCCGGCGCCCTGCACTCGCTCGACGTTCTCCGCTGCGTGCCGGAGAACTGCTTCGTCAACAGTCTCGACGAGGCGAAACGCGTCGTGAAACGGCTCCTGGACAGCGGGGACCGGTCGCACACGCCGGTTTGACCGGCGTTACGCACTCCGTTCCACCTGTCCCGCGCGTCCTGGGATCGGGCGAGTTGCCCGTTCGCTGTCCGGGCGCGGCGATGGACGGGGGCCAGGGGGCGCGGTCGAATCCATGCAAAAGCAAAGCCGACCGTCGGCTCGAACGGGGAGAATCAGAGCGAGGCCGTGGAAGGCGAGGATGGCGCCGACCGCGACATCGAGGGCTTGCGAGCCTGCGCCGTCATCGGGGACCTGCCGAAAGACTGCAGTTGCCGGGTTTCAATCCCCTGTTGAACGGGGCATTCATCCACACCCGGCTGGCCGGCCACCGTCTCGGCCGACCCGATGCTGGCGAAGATCAGGCCGACCTCGCCGCGCGGAATCATGCCGCCTCCGATCGCCCCGCGGTTCAATCCCTTGTCCGGCAGGCCGAGGGAGCAGAGATGCTTGCTCGCGACCGCCACCACGCTCAGGGCGCCGGCGAACAGCAGCACTTTGCGCGAGGTGAATGACAGCAGGTCGACCTTCAGCCCCATCCAGACGAAGAACACCGGGACGAAGACTGCGCTGATCGGGATGATCGAGTCGTCGATCTTGTACTCCTCGCTCCGGGCGCCAAAGGACCGGGCGATCGCGTCGCGAACCACGACGCCCGCGGCGACCGCCCCAATGATGGCCGCCATGCCGATAAACTCCGCGACCGAGGCCATCGCGAAGCATTAAGCCAAGTTATGGACGATCGCCCTCGTCCGGGACTGGGCCGCGTGCAGGCGCTTGATCAGCGGGGCCACGAGCGCGCGCCCCCGGAGCACGGAACCGAGCAGGAAGCCCGTGGAGTTGCCGACGATCCCCGGCATGGATAGCAAGGAGATACCGGCGGCGTTGCCGGCATCGGCGGCATGCACCAACCCCAGCACGATCAGCCCCAGGACGTCGTCCACGACGGCGGCGCCGGGAATGACTTTCGATTCCGAGGCGTCCATCCTGCCGATATCTCGCAACGCTCGCGCGCAACGGTGGGAGGCATGGATACCGGCAACCCCACCGTGGGCCATGCGACGTCAGTGCATTCATTCCAAGCAGTGCTTCCCGGATGGAACCGTCCCGGTGAGCAGGCGCCGCCAGGATCTCGGCGACAAGGCCTGGCGCCATCATACCGGTATCCGAGCCTCGCGGCCGCAAGGCGGGTCGCCCGGCGGTCCCGGCCCGAGCCTGGGGCATCGCTTCTAGGCCGGTTCCGGGCCGGCTCCGGAGCGCTGCCGAAAGACGGCGTTCAGCAGAGGCGGCGTCGCAAGCATCGTTATCAGCACCATGAGCACGAGTGCGGAGAACGTTGGAGCATTGAGGATCGTCTCCCCGTTGACCGTCGCCGCGGCACCAATGCCGGCGAAGATCAACCCGACTTCGCCGCGCGGAATCATGCCGATTCCGACCGCCCACCGGTTCAGTCCCTTTTCCAGCACGCCCAGCGAGCAGATCTGCTTGCTCGCGACGGCGACGACGCTCAGGGCCCCTGCAAACAGCAACACGTCCGGGGAAGCGAACGAGGACAGGTCCACCCTCAAGCCTACGTAGACGAAGAACACCGGCACGAACAGTGCGCTGATTGGCGCAATGGAGTCATCGAGCTTATACTCCTTCCGTTCGCCGAACGAACGCGCGATGCCGTCGTGGACGATCAGGGCCTGCGGCGAAAGCCCCGACAATCGCCGCCAAGCCTACCAGCTCGGCTGCCGCCGACATCAGGAAGCAGTACACCACGCTATGGGTGATCGAAATCGGCTGGGAGCCGCCCCGGTGGAGCCGCTTGATCAGCCGGGCGATGATCACTCGGCCCGCGAAGAACGAGCCTGCCAGGAAGCTCACGGCCTTCCCGACGATCGCGAGCACGGGCAACCACGACAGCTCCGCCGCGCTGCCGGCGTCCGCGGAATGCACCAGTCCGAGCAGCAGCGCCAACACGACGAGGCCCAGGATGTCGTCCACGACCGCCGCCCCCAGAATCACCTTTGACTCGGGCGAGTCCATCTTGCCGATGTCGCGCAGCACCCGCGCTGTGATGCCGACGCTGGTTGCTGCCAGCGTGGCGCCGACGAAGAGATGCACGTACCACAAGGCGTCGTTTGGCAGGAAGACTGTCGAGGCAAGGTAGCCCAGTCCGATCGGAGCGGCTACGCCCAGCACGGCAACTCCGACGGACGAGCGGCCAACGGCTAGCAGTTCCCCGAGCGAGCTCTCCAGACCGACCTGGAACAACAGAAGGATGACTCCCACCTCAGCCACGATGGCCAGAAACGGCTCGGTCTTCAGAAGCTCGAACGTCGCGATGCCCCCAAGGGCCAGATTGCCGAGGAGGATACCGCAGACGAGCTCGCCCATCACCGGAGGCTGCCGCAGCCGTTCGAAGAGCTTTCCGCTGACGTTTGCGGCCATCAGGACAACCGAAATCGCCAGCAGGAACCGTGTCGCCCCGGCGGTGGGCAATCCGCCGCCGAGCGCCCCGCCGGACTCTCCGCCGCAGGCGGCGGTCGCGACGGCGGCCAAGCCGACCGCGGGCACGACAAGGGTGCGCCGCCGGTAACCGCTCGGCGGGCGCGGAATCAGCGCGAAGGCAGTCACAGTCTCGTCCTTTGCTGGATCTCCCGTCGGTCCGGTCTGGGCTCGTCAGGACCCGTCGGTCCCATGCTCCTGGGCGGCCGGTGTCACGCCAAGTGCATGACGACCATCTTCATTTCCGTCATTTCCTGGACCGCGTAGCCTGGGCCTTCCTTCCCGAAGCTGCTTTCCTTGAGCCCTCCATACGGCATCAGATCGGCCCGCCACTGCGCGCCCCAGTTAATGGGGATGTTCCCCGACGCGACTTCCTTAGCGAAGCGCATCACGTGGTCGAGATTCCCGGTGAACACCGCGGCCGACAGGTTTCGATCCCCTGTTGAGCGGGGCATCCATCCACACGACGCGGCGCCCGGCGCCGAGGTCGCCGCCCTCGTAAACAGCATTCGCACCACGAACCTGAGGCCGAGGGCGTTGGATGCGAGGCTCTCGGCGATCTCGCGGCGCGAGTTGGGCGCCGATCTCGATTCGCCGCAGAAAGCAAGGGTCCGGGCAGCCTTCCTGCGTGCGCTGGAGACCCGTCTCGAATCCCCGGACGCTCTGACCCAACACCCAGAGGTTCCGCAACCCGTCGCGGATTGAACCCCTGCGGAGCGGCTCGTCGCGCCGCTTCTCGCGGGAAGTGACGTCTGGACAGTCGCGGATTGAGAGCGTGCGGTGGCCGACGTGGTCACGCCTCCTGATCGGCCGGCGCGAGCGCGTCCGAAGGCGCCTCGCCTGCGGTCCCCGCAGGGCGGAGCATCCGCAGCCCGTTGAAGGTGACCAGGAGCGACGCGCCCACGTCGGCGGCGACGGCCATCCACAGCGTCGCCGCGCCGAGCGCCATGACGACGAGGAAGAGCGCCTTGGCGCCGAGCGCGACGGTGACGTTCTCGATGATGATCCGTCGTGCGCGGCGGGCGTGCTCGACCAGGAAGGGCAGCTTCGTCAGATCGTCCTTGAGCAGCACGACGTCGGCCGACTCGACCGCGACGTCGGTGGCGTTGCCGCCCATCGCGATGCCGACCGACGCCGCCAGCAGCGCCTGGCTGTCGTTGATGCCGTCGCCGACCATCGCGGTGGGTCCGTCGCCCGCGATGATTGCGCGAACGGCCGCCGCCTTGTCGTCCGGCAGGAGCTCCGCCCGCACCTCGCCGACCTCGACGCGATCGCCGACGCTGCGGGCCGTGGCGGTGTTGTCTCCGGTGAGCAGGACAGACCGGATGCCGCGAAGGTGCATCCGCGCGACGCTCGGCGCCGCTTCCGGCCGCACCGGATCCGCAACCGTGAGGAGCGCCCAGACGTCACTTCCGGCGCCGCAGACGACCACCGTCTCGTCGGGCCGCCGCCGCGCCGCGAGGTCCGGTTCGATGGAGCCTGCCGCTCCCTGCTCGCGCGCGAAGCGGGTGCTGCCGACCCAGAACCGCTCGCCGTCGATCCGCGCCTCGGCCCCACGCCCCTCGACCGCCGTGAAGTCGTCCAGATCCGCCGGCTCGATCCCGCGCTCCCGCGCGTAGCGGACGATGGCGCGCGACAACGGGTGTTCGCTCCGTATCTCGACGGCCAGCAGGCGGGCGAGCACCTCCCGCTCCGAGCGGGCGCCGACCGGGTGCAACTCGCGAACCTCCGGCTGGCCGCGGGTGATGACCCCGGTCTTGTCGAACGCGACGGCCCGCAGCCGCGCGAGCTCCTCGAGGTGGGAGCCGCCCTTGATCAGCACGCCGTGGCGGGTGGCCGACGTGATGGCGGCGGCGATGGTCACCGGGGTCGAGATCACGAGCCCACAGGGACACGAGATCAGCAGGATGAGCATCGCCTGGTAGAACCAGTGCTGCCAGTCGGCGCCGACGAGCAGCGGCGGGCCGGCCCCGACCGCGAACGCTACGGCGAACATCAGCGGCGTGTAGTAGCGCGCGAACTGGTCGATCAAGCGCTCGGTCGGCGCGCGGTGGTGGTGGCTCTCGCTGACCATGCGGACGATGCGCGCCAGCATCGTGTCCGAAGCCGGCCGTGTCACCCGCAGATCGATCACGCCGTGGCCGTTGACGGTGCCGGCGAACACGGGATCGTCGGCCGACTTCCAGGCCGGCACCGACTCGCCGGTCACGAGGGCCTGATCGACGAAGGAGTTCCCCTCGATGACCACGCCGTCACAGGAGACGCGCTCCCCCGGCCGCACCCGCACGTGCGCGCCGACCGGCACGCGGTGCTCGTGATCCCCGTGCACGACCGAGGCCGTGGCGGGCGTGATCCGCAGCAGCGAGCCGATCGCGTCGCGTGCCCGCCGCGCGCTCCAGTTCTCGACGAGCCCCGACAGCCCGTAGAGGAACGCCAGCGTGGCGGCCTCGGCCCACTCCGCGAGAAACAGGGCGCCGACGGCGGAAACGCACACCAGCGCGTTCATGTCGGGCCGCAACCGCACGAGCGACCGCGCCGCCTTCGGCACGGCATGGAAGAGACCGGCCAGGATGGCGACGAGGAGGAGCCCCGCCACCGGTGCATCGACACCGTGCACCCCGTGGGCGTGCGCGAACAGCGTCTCCACGCCGCCGCCCGCCAGCGCCACCCCCCCGACCAGCGTGACGCCGCTCCCGGCCACGAGGGTGTGGCGGCCGTGCACGTCCCACCACGACTCGACCCGCGCTGTCGGTCGGTCCCAGGGCTCGGCCCGCATCCCGAGACGAGACACCGCCGCCTCGATCGCGTCGGACGCGCACCGCTCCGTATCCGCGTCGACGGTCATCCGGCCGTCGACCACGTGGAAGGAGATCCCGTGAACGCCCTCACGATCCGCGAGGGCTTCGCGGAGCAGCTTCGCCTCCGCGTTGCAGTCGAGTCCCTCTACCCGGAAATCCAGTTGCGTGCGAATGGTGCGTTCCCCCGTTTGCGCCCGCGGCGCCCGACCACGCTCCCGCCACGCGCGGGCGCGCGGCTCACCGAGCGTCGTCCACCTCGCGCCGACGCGACGATCTCGACCGCTTGGTCTCGCTCATCGCGCGCCAAAGATGAACGAGTTCGTATCCGGATCGACGGCGAATCGAATCCTCTCCAAGAGGCCGGAGTAGCCAATGAAGGTCCCTGCTGGCCACTCACGTGACACGAACAACGTCGAGTCGACTTCAACGGATTCCCCATCCTCAGCCACCAACCTCGCAACGGCTCGGACGAGCTTCCCGCTGATGGTCCCCATTCGGGAACTCATGTCGACTGGTTCACCGTCCCGGTCGAACAGCCCCGGTTCCTCTGCAAGCTCGGTGTTCACCACCGACCAGGAAGCGCCGGTATCAAGCAACGCGAAAACCGCGACTCCATCGAACTCGACGCGAACATGGATCCTCGCGCTGTCCGGGTGATCATCCTGGTCTTCATCGAAGTACGACGACATTCCTGAAGCGAACGCGGAACTGTCACTCCGAAAGAGCATCGTCGTTGCTACAGGCGATGCAGGAACGGTCGTGCGGCCGGAGCGCGCTCTCTCAAGCTGCGCCGGAGCGCCGATAGGGAATCCTCCGCAGCCAGAAGCGTACCGTCGACCAGCGCACCCCACTTTCCGGTGTAGTTACCGGCGTTCCTGCGCAACCAGGCAATGTCTCCCGAGCGGCGCAAGCGCGCCGGGATCCTGCGCCGGACCACGGGCTCGGCCAATACCATGCGCAGGCGTCGAAGCGGCTCATCGATGGCTTGCTCCGACGGAACGGCCTGAACCAACTTGCGGGCAGCCAATATGCGGCGCCTGGCCAGGAGTTGCCGGACCATCGACTCTACCGCCACCGCCTGTGAGCGCGGCCAGGAATCCTGGAAGAGCGTCGGCTCGCAATGCGCGTGCCATTTGACATGCGGTCTCGGCAATCGAGGCGCAGCGAGCTGAAACTGAAAGGCATCCGTTTGCCGGGGAGGCCGGTCTCCCCTCAACATGACCCTGGCAGTTGAGGTTCGGCCTTCGCGTCCACCGAATTCGCCTCCCTCAATCGCCAGCAGACTGCCTCCGGCCACCTTCGTCAGCGCGAACGACCGCGCTCCGGAGTCGTCCAATCCGGGCGTCCCAAGCTGTCCGGACGTCATCATCTCATCGGATCTCCAGATTCACGGACCTCAACGCCACGCGAACTCGCTCCTCGCTGATCGTCTGGATCTTCCGTGTTTCAATCTCCTGTTGAACGGGGCATCCATCCACACGAAAAACCCGGAACCGGGTGCCGGGTTTTCAGCCCCAGTTTCAATCCCCTGTTGAGCGGGGCATCCATCCACACGGGCGGATCGTTGCATGATCGGCGGCGCGGCCTACCCAGCGGACGGTCGTTCAGTCCGTGTCGCTGCCGGCATCCTTGGAGAACGCAGCTGCCAGCAGAGCGGAAGGCACCGCCACGAAGCCCAAGCCCAGCAGTAGGATCACGAACGTGAAAATGCGCCCGACTGGGGTGATGGGATACATGTCTCCGTAGCCTACGGTCGTGAGCGAGGCGACCGCCCACCACAGCGAGTGGAACACGGACTTGAAGGTCTCGGGCTGCGCTTCGTGCTCGCAATAGTAGATGACCAGGGCCGCCACGTACATCAGAATCGCCGTGGCCACGGAGAACAGGACGAGCTCTTCCTTGATGCGGACGATCGCTCGGTTCAAGCGGCCGATCGCGACGGTGTAGCGGACGAGCTTCAGGATGCGGAACACGCGAAGAATCCGGATGGCCCGGACGCCGCGCATGTCGACGCCAGCTGCAAAGTAGAACGGGAGAATCGCCGCCAGGTCGATGAGGCCGCTGAAGCTGAAGACATAGGCGAGCTTGCGGCGGGCGGTCGCGATGCGCAGCACGTATTCGACCGTGAAGAGCGCGGTCACGATCATCTCGGAGATATCGAGTGCGCGCCTGGCGGTGGGCCCCAAGGTCGGGCCACGTGTCTATGGAGAGCGTGACTATCGAATAGAGGATCAGGCCGATGACGCAGGCATCGAACATCCGCCCGGCCTGCGAATCGGAATTTTGAACAATGCGGGTGACGTCCATGGCTGCGCTATGTCGGGCGACCCGGCCGCCGCGGGGCTCGGCCCTCAAGCCGCCCTGCAGGCTCCCTCGGTCCGTGGGACCGGTTCCGGCGACGTAGTCCCCAGGGTGAGGCCCCGAACGATCCCGGGACACAGCACCTCCTCACCACCCAACCCCATGGAAAGCAGGCTTCCCAGCAGACCTCGACGCTGCCTCATCGTCTCACACCGGACGAGGCGCGCCTCGTTTCAATCCCCTGTTGAGCGGGGCATTCATCCACACGCGCCTGGGAGCGGGGGCGCGCCGCAAGGCTCACCTCCCCGTTTCAATCCCCTGTTGAGCGGGGCATTCATCCACACTCAGGCCGGCTCCTCGGCCCGCGCCAGCAACCCGGCGGTTTCAATCCCCTGTTGAGCGGGGCATTCATCCACACAACGGGGATGGCGCCAAGGTGGGTGGCCACCAGGCTAGTTTCAATCCCCTGTTGAGCGGGGCATTCATCCACACGGAAGCCAAGAACCAAAGCAGGAGCAACCCCGCACCCAGGTTTCAATCCCCTGTTGAGCGGGGCATTCATCCACACCGCTCAAGGTGGGCGAGATCTCCAGCCTGCTGGTCTCGTTTCAATCCCCTGTTGAGCGGGGCATTCATCCACACTGAGGTGATGGAACGCGGAGGAGCAATCGGCGTATTGGTGTTTCAATCCCCTGTTGAGCGGGGCATTCATCCACACGCCCCCTGGCGGAGGATGTAGTCGTGCTGGTCGATGACGGGAAGTTTCAATCCCCTGTTGAGCGGGGCATTCATCCACACACGATTCCCTGCGCCCTCGCCAACAAAAGCGTCTGACGCAAGTTTCAATCCCCTGTTGAGCGGGGCATTCATCCACACCATGTGGCTGCATCGGCGAGGCAGTCGAGGCCACACCCGGTTTCAATCCCCTGTTGAGCGGGGCATTCATCCACACAGGGCAGCTTTGGAATGGGGGTTGCTTTGCGCTGCCGCGTTTCAATCCCCTGTTGAGCGGGGCATTCATCCACACCTGGATGTCTTGGTGCTGGCTGCGGCCCTGCCCTTCGGTTTCAATCCCCTGTTGAGCGGGGCATTCATCCACACCATGTTAGAATGGAAGTGTTCCACACCCCAACGGAAGTGTTTCAATCCCCTGTTGAGCGGGGCATTCATCCACACAGTGGAATAGCCGAGGCGAACAGACGCACCCCCGAGGCCAGGTTTCAATCCCCTGTTGAGCGGGGCATTCATCCACACCAGTGGTTCGAGGCGCTGGCGACGCGCCTGTATTCCGGTTTCAATCCCCTGTTGAGCGGGGCATTCATCCACACAAGTGAGGTCACAGGTTGTGGAAATGGCTTGGCCGGTGTTTCAATCCCCTGTTGAGCGGGGCATTCATCCACACACTAGCGTCACGAGGTACAGGTACAGAGACTTATAATCCTGTTTCAATCCCCTGTTGAGCGGGGCATTCATCCACACACCCGGGAACGGCTTGGCGAGGGCCCGACCGGGAGGAGCCGTGTTTCAATCCCCTGTTGAGCGGGGCATTCATCCACACAGCGGGCGAACCATCTCTCATGCCTGCCCGGCGCCGATGTTTCAATCCCCTGTTGAGCGGGGCATTCATCCACACCAGGTCTGGGATGCGACGGGTCGCGACAAGATTGGCACGTTTCAATCCCCTGTTGAGCGGGGCATTCATCCACACAGCAGGTCCCCCAGGTAGGCGATGGTCTCCAGCACGTCGTTTCAATCCCCTGTTGAGCGGGGCATTCATCCACACAGCCTGTTAAATTTCGGCTTTTCCTACAATAGGTTGCTCAGGCATTTTTCGTAACCCAACGACTGAGGTGGAAGGTGTTGCTTGGCGCAAACGCAGATCCAATCCGGCAGATGGTATTCAATTGCAAAAATTTCAACAAGTTGGTCGGCAGTCGTAACCCCCGAAAAGTTCGTCAGCCCTCCGAGGTTACGATTACCGCTCAAACGATGAAAACAGGTTCTTCACCGATCCCCTGGATCGCTTCGCCCCCGCCCAGATAGAACCGCTCCGACTCGCACGAGGCGCAAAGGCGATAGACGGCCACCCGATCTTCCGACGAGTCGATCAGACCGGATAGTTCCGACATACACGCACCCAGAAGCAGGCGATCAACCGGCAACTCGAACACGCTGTCTTGTACACGGTCACCATACGCATCCAGGCATAAAGCCGCCTTGCGTCTGCGCTGATTGCTGACAATATCGTAACACACTATGAAGCGTGCCATAACAAGACTCCTTACGAACTGCGCAGAATCAAAGGTCGGTAGGGCGTATGGCCGCGCACGTGAGCGGCCAGGCGGTCGGCCTGACGGCGCAGCAGATCCTCGGGCGAAATACCCTCATCGGTTCCAGCCAGAGGCGAATCCATGAAGGCTTCCCAGGCGCGAAAGAAGCCGCGCATGCCGTCGCGGGTGAGCCGGACGCCGCCTCGTTCGGGATCCGCCTCGAAGTGTCCCGGGCGCATTCGGCGCAGGTTGCACGTGCGCAGAACGAAACGGTCCACGACCGGATGCCGCAACTCCTCCAGCAGGTCCAGCGCCAGGCTCGGCCTGCCGGAACGTACGGCGTGCATGAACCCAAGATAAGGGTCGAAGCCGCGCGCCTCCAGCAGGCTTGCCAAAGCGTTGGCCAGCAGCACGTAGCCGAACGACAGCAGAGCGTTGGCCGGGTCCGGCGGCGGTCGGCGGGCTCGCCCGGTGAAGCCGATGTCTCCGGTGAAGCCGAGCCGCAGACCCGAGAAATAGCGCCGCGCGGCGTCTCCCTCAAGGCCCAGCAGGACGTCCCGACCGGATGCCTGCGCTACCGTAGCGGTCATCGCCTTGAGTTCGCCGATGACCCGCCCCAGAGCCGGTTGGCCGCGGCGGTTGGAGCGCAGGGCTGTCAGCACCCCGGCCGCATTGCGGAGCTTGGCCGAGACAAAGGTTCTGACAAGCGGTAGTGACCGATGCTCGTCGCCCGCCAGGCGAAACTGCGCCAGACGAAGATCGGCCGTGCGCGACAACTCCGGCACCAGGCGGCCCACGAAATCACCGTTGGCCCGGAACCAGGCGACCGCGATGCCCTGCTCCAGGCAGAGATGGGTTGCATCCGAGGTGATATGCATCCGGCCCACCAGAGCGATCAGCTCCAGCCGGTGCGGTTCGACCTCGATCAGGCGTCGCCGGCGCTCGGGCAGCGGACCGGCTCCGTCGGGGTCTTGGTCCAGAGTCACCACGATGGAGCCGGCCGACCGGCGCACCACCGATCCCGGCTCCGTGACATACAGGGTGGGCATGGCGTTACCCCCCGGAAAACGACAGGCTTCTGGCTACTTTCAGCCGCTCGTCTGTCCGGGAGTCATCTTCGTTCAGTAGACATTCAAGGTCGGCCAGAACCATGCGTAAAGGAGGTTCTTCCGCCGGCGCGGTGGTCGTGAAACCGTGGATCAGGAGGCTGGAGTTGCGGTTACCGACCTTGACAACCTCCCGCTTTTTGTCGAAGCCCAGCAAGCCACTCGCGAGTGGATCGCCAAGGCGCTTCAGCAAACGGGCAGCGAGTTCGCGGGGAGCGGTCAAGGTTCCTTTGTTCCGACCGCGCTTATTCACACCGAAACCGTGCTCCCCCTTTTTCTCCAGTTTCGCCCGAAACTTCTTGACCTCCGCGTCGTCCGGCGGCAGGGCGGCGCTGTCATAGCCCCGATCGAACAGCCGGATCTGCCCGATCAGTTCGAGCACCCGATAGCTGCGCACCAGGACGTCCTCGAAATGCCGGTCGCGAAGGCGGCGCTCCGCATTAGCCAGCAGATCGCAGGCCAATGCCCGCAGGTATGCCGCCATCGCCGCATGGTCGGATTGATCGGACTTCTGCGCCAGTCGGTGAAGCCATTCACCCATTTCTCGTGTCGGCGCGAAGCTACCCGCTTTAGCCGCTGTCGGTCCGCAGCGTTCCATTGCATCAGCCGAAGCTTTATAGTCGAGTCGATCCCAGGCAGCATAGATTTGCGCCGCCGCGCGCAGGGCTGCGGCTTCTACACGCAACTCCTCTGGAAGCAATTCGGCAAAAGGCCCATCAAGGTCGGGCAGCAGTTCGATCACGGCGACGAAGTCGCCGCGGCGCATCAGGGCGGCGGCGAGATCAAGACGGCGACGCTCAGTCGCCAGGATCGTCCGTATCTCACCGATCTTCTCGGCGCCGGGGACCACCATGCCCCGCTCGTCTCGCTGTTCACTGTGGACGTAGCGCAAAACCGGTATGTTGCGGCCCACGGCCGCCAGCACCAGGGCAGCGCTCATCGCCTTGGTTCCCCGGGTGAAGTCCACGACAATGTCGCTCGGCGTGAAGCCATCGGCGATGAGTCGGGCCAGTACTGAATCAAAATACCCGAAACAGGCATCGGCGTTGTTCTCCTGCCCCTGCTCGGGCAGCGGGTCGCTCGCGACTGCGGGATTGGAGATGCGCTTCTGCAAGTCTTGGGCGAACTTTTCGGTCATGCGCGAGGGCAGCAGGATGATCCGGTCCCACTCACCGAGCTCAATGCTCTTAAGCATCGGCTTTATCAGGGTTTGATCGATCATATCGACATTACCGGTGCCAACGGTAAGAACCAGCGCCCGTTTGCCGCCATGGTGAATGGTCATCGGTATCCCCGCGTCGTTTCCCTCTAATCTCCCCGTTATCGGGTTATGGCGCCAACGATTGTGAATGGAGTTGTGGCATGAATCCATGGCCATTCTTCAGTGAAACCGTTGAATGAAGACCGACTCCTCATTGGAAAAGGCGCCCCGCACGGCTGGACAACCCGGCGCACTTGGCGCAAACGGCACCTGGGGCGTCGATGAAGCCATCGGCGAGATCGTGACTCAGGCCTGGACAACCCGCTCCAAATCACGCCAGAGGCGATCGGTTTCAGAGAAGCTGCGCCATGTATTCTTTAACCAACTCCGTTTGCTCCGCTCCGCGAGCGGAGGTCGCAATGCGCAAGGGCAACACCTCGTCGCCCCTACCATATCGCACCGCCATGACGCCCCTGGCCCCGTCGAGCACCTTGACCTCCGCGCCGCCATAAGCGGCCGCATCATAAGAAACCCGGCTTACGCAGTCGATCTCACAAAGGCGATCGATAAACTCCCTCCAACCTTTCGGGCGGTGATGCGGCACACCGGAGAGGCCGTTTTTTTCGTCTGGCGGGCGTCCCACTGCAGCGGGCCAAGTCGCACGGGGGCCAAGTTCTGTGGCAGCGCGAAACAGCAAATCACCCGCGGCATTGAGGTACGAGTGACCATCCGCACCCTCCTCGATAAGTGGTCCAAGTTCCGGGTCCGCCTTTAACCTGCTCTCCACCTCATGGCTCGGACGAGGCTCTTCATCAACCCACTCAAAAAAATCCTGGCGTTGCAGAACCCATTCTGTATTCCAATTCAGTGGTAAGCGAGGCAGGCGAACGATTTCTCGAAAGCGCTCGTGGATGTAGTACACCTCGACCTCGAGCAAGGCGCCCAATAAATTGAGAAAGGCGATTTCGGCCTTGAACCCGCCGGTGGCGCAAAACACGGGTTGAAGTGTTCCCTCGCGTGCCTGACGTACAGCGCTGATGGCTTCTTCGACCAGGACTTTCAGTCCTTTCTGCGAGAAGCTGGCGTGAGCATACCCCAAGGCGGTCAGTGGACGCCCGGCGACCTTGCGGCACTTCACCACGTTGGCATAGAAACGTTGCAGCCGCTCCGAACAGAAGCATCCTTCCGGTGTGTCGGAGTGCAGGAAGAGCACATGATCCGACTTCTGGATTCCAATAGCCTGCAAGGTATTGGTTTCAGCGCTGGCGGTGACCGCATCCGCCTGATTCAGCCAGCCATCTACGGCCGCTGTGTTTGGCAGTGGGTCCGGGGGCTTTTTCCATCCATTCCATCCTCCCCACGGGCGGTCGCGGTTGGTGAGCAGAGAGGCGCTCACCGTGGTGATGAGTAAACGCGCCATACAGGGATCAATCCTCCCTAAAAACGACTTCGAGTGTGCTTGATAGCGGCCAACCCGATTGGGACTGCGCCGTATAACGAACGAATGTATAGAGGAATCTCATGCCGAAGAAACAGACATGAGCCGGCGTTCCCGGTCCGCAGCAAATGCCAGACAAGCGCGAATATCTTCTGGCGTAAGATCGGGAACGTCGCTCAAAATTTCTTCAACAGACCTATCCGGGGCCAGATAGCCAAGCACATCGTAAACGGTAATCCTCATGCTGCGAATACACGGCTTGCCGCCGCGCTTGTCGGGTTCAATGGTGATGATACGATTGATAATCCATCGTCCCCCCTTTTCAAATTTTATTACTCGCGATGAGGCCATCGGGCGGTCATCGCGGTTGGCGCACAGAGAGGTGGCAACCGTGGTGATGAACCCATGCGCCATACCGGCGCCAATCCCCCAACTAACCAGTGCCAACGGTGAGAACCAGCACTTTTTTGCTGTTTGGCTGAGCCATTAATGTCTCCTCGGTCTGAATCTTGATTTACCGCCTGGTTTTTTCCTACTGGTGTGCAGGCGCTTCTGTTCATACCGATTGCGCACCTTTTCGGTCGGCCAGTCGAACGCGTTATTGGGGGCAACATAAAGTTTCACACGGTCGCCGGGCTGTTTGTCGTCAGGCACGTCGTTGCTGTTCTGGATATGCTTCTTATGGCCGGTCGGCTCATGCAGAGCGTGCCAAAGATTGTTTTTCCCGCGCTTCTCCACCAACACTGCTTCAACCAACTCGTTGTGCGGAGGATGCGGCGGGGAGCTTGACGACTGCACCGCCGATGCGTGCTTCAGATGATGGCCCTTGCCCTGTCCGATTTTCGGATATCGTTTTGTACGATCCTTCAGATCCGTATCGAGAAACGTTATCAGTTCATCCAGCATTTTCTTACTTTCGCTGAAGCTCGGCAAGCAGTGCGCCGGGAATGCGGTTGCACGGACGACCAACTTGCCGTTGCTTGATTTCGCCAGGTGGTAGTGGATTGGAGCTGCGTGGCGTTTCCCCTTTTTTCCCAATAATTCCTGTGGTGGCGTATGAGTTCGAGGGCTCTGTTTTTGATGACCTATTGGATAGGATAGCGGACCGTGGATCTTCCGTGGCAAGCCGAGCGCCTTCTTTTCTTCTTCATGCGCGTACTGCTGTGCGAAGTCTTGTATCGCGTATCCGAGTTGATCGAGCGCTGTCCAAGGGTTGCGCCAAGGGGTTTCAATCTCCTCAAGCGCCTTCATTTCCTCGAGAACGGGCGAGCGTGCCATGCCCGACTGTTCTCGAAGCCTGCAAATCTGCCGGAAGGAACGGGCAAGAGTCCGGCAGTCGTCAAGACTGAAAATGTCGTTGACCTGAATGTCCTCGAAGGAGCCGAACCCTTTTCGTCCTTTCGAACCGACGCCGCCGAAGCGGCACAGCAACCAGAGGGAGGCCACTGCCTGACTGAGTAAGTCGGCAGGCCTGATTGGCGTTGCTTGCGCACCATCATCGCCCGGCAGAAACCAGCCGCGCCGGGCACCGATACGGACTGACCACCGTGTTTCCGCCGGTCGATACCAGCGCCTCCTATCTCCTTTGCGATCGTCGTCCATGCCGTAGGAAGCGTAGAACAATCCCTGGGTCGTCTTCCTGTTCAGAGGCTCCTGAAGGTTGTTTTGGCCCTTGAATTCTTGTTTCGGCCGAAATGTTTGCTGGGGGTCTTTGTAATCGTATTTCTCTGGTCCTCCACCGTCCACCAAATCCACCACAATGCGCACCGGGCTACCCGACTTTGCGTCGCCCCAGACCGCGGTTTCCAGTTGCTCGAGTATTTTGCAGTCGAGGTGGGCCGCGTGCATGGTGCGCCACCACCATCGCAGCAGGCCGCGCAGGGTGGCGGGGCGCAGGTCGCAGTCCTCCCGCTTTTGCTCGGCACCGGCGAGAAAGGCTGGAGTGACCAGCTTCAAATCGAAACTCGCGCTGGCAAAACCTGCCTTGGTGAAATCGGTCGAGAGCAGCGTGGCTGCTCTGTCTTCGACCGGCCTAAAGCGGCCATAGCCGGCCGAGGTTTTGGCGCCTGCGCCTTCGGTGGTCAGCGCATCCCGAAGCCAGCCACTTGCCAAGTTGATCAGCCTGTCGTCGGTGGGCTTGCGGTCAGAGATCGCAAACTCAAACTCCTCGCCCCTGCCGACGGCGAGAAAGTAGACCAGAGTCGGGTCTTCCCAGTCTCCGGGGGCATCTCCGGAGTCGTCTTTGCCCTTGTAGTATTTGACGTGGTGGTTGTTGACAACGTCCAGGACCAACCGGGGCCAGCGAGTCGGCCAAGCGTCGTGAAACACCAGCCGTCCGGCCGCGGCGTCTCCTGCCATTCCGGCCATCAGGCGAGCGCCGGCGTCGGAGAACACCGGCCCATCGGTCGGGACGTTTTTCTGCTGCTCAATTTCACATGGTCGCCAGCCGGGCCGACCCTCTTTCCGTTGCGGAAACTTGTGCTTTTCCGAACTTGGACTCCAGCCGAAGGCTTCTTCAATCGTCCGCCACGCCTTCTCTTTGTCTGGTTGGGAGGCAGCCCACACCGTCTCGGCCCAGGAACGAACCAACCCCTTGATGCCGCTGCCAGGCAGATAGACGAAGCCGTAGACCGGATGGAGGGCGATGCCGGCGTTCTCCAGCGCGCCCGACCGCGACAGGTGCAGGGTCAACGAGCCGCGTGCGGTCATTGACAGACATGCAGCGTTGAGCGATTCGAGCGTGGCATCGCGGCGAGCGCGAAGACTGTTGAGCAACTGAGTATCTCGAAGCGTCTTGGTGACATTGACCAGGGCAGATTTCTGGTCCTCCATCTTCCCATCACCAAGAGGCGACAGCTTGTCGAGTTGGAGGCCGGGATGGCGACTACAAAGCGAAACACTATCTCCATCTACAAGACCACGCGTAGAGTAGGAAAGGATCGGCTTGTCGAGAAGTTCGAAGACGTTTGGGGACGGTGTTGGACGAGTCCCACCCCGTCGCCTCGGGTTGTCAGGTCCACGAGCCATCGCCTCACTCCTCCCCCGTCCCCAACTCGGCCTCGCTGAAGCGGGTCAGCCATTGCAGGTACAGCAGCGTTTCCTCGGTGGCGCGGCGCAGCAGGTTGGCGTCGCCGTTAATGATGGCTTTGACGAGAGCGTTGTCTTCCTTAGCATCCTGCGGCCACTGCGCCAGCTTGCGCTTCTTCAGAAGCCAGTCGCCGAGTTGGACCAACAATAGCCTGCGGGCCTCTCCACCTTTGGCAGTGAGAAAGGCGAGGGTCTGCCCCAGGCCGGCGGTCTTGATGCGCATTGGCAGCCTCTTGGCTTCGCGGGCAAAATCATTCTTGGCGTTGTCGTTCTTGGCGTTGTCGTTCAAGGCGCGGGCGCGTTCTACGGTCTCCCAAGTGTGTTGCGCACGACGCTGGTCAAGAGTGGGTCGGCTTTCGCTCATCGTCTGTCCTCCTTCCCAGCCATATGGGCGAAGCGAACCGCGCAGAATCCCTTGCCGACCGTCTCGCCGCCGCCGATTTGCAGAGTCCTGGGCGCTTTGCCGCGCAGCCATTTGAGGATGTCGGCAGCGCTTTTGGGGTGTGATCCCAGGCGGCTCCTGCTGCACAGCACCAGCGAGTAGAATAGCGTTTCCGGCGGCAGATACTCCTCGTAGAAGAGGGCACCCTTACGGACAGTCTTCTGTTCATCGAGCCCGACCCGAGCTACGACCTCGGTGGCGTTGCGGACAAAGTGAGTGAAATCGTCATTGTGCAGAACGGCCAGATGGGAGCGCAGCCTGTCTTGTGTGGCCCTGTCTCCCACGGCCCGCGGCGCGATCCAGTTCGCAATCTCCCCGGCGTCTCCGGCGCGCGAGAACTCGAACTCTTCCAACATCAGTTGTTGGCTGTGCGCCAGCAGCGGGCTGTTCTCAGCGCAGGCGGCTTTGTCTTTCTCGACGGAAGGGACAGCAGGAAATCCGCCACCGGCAACAAGTCGAAGATCGCGCGAAAGTCGGGTCAGCACGTCCTGGCAAGTCACCCAAGCGAACACACCGGTGAGCGAGCGCACCGGGAAGGCGAGAATGCGCGCGTCCGAAAAAGCGACGGCGCCGGCGTGGTCGGAGTCAGCTTCAGTCTCCGGCCCGAATGCCGCCAGGACGTCCTTATCCTTCCGGTTGTTCTGGGCGCACTCGGCCCTCATGACCCCTTTGAGCGATGAGCCGGGTATCAGCGGCCAGTCGGTGTGGCGCTCGCGCTGCACCGGCAGATCGACCACACCCAGGGCCGTGCCGCTGCCGGGATGGAGTCCCGTCAGGGCGTGAATGAACAGCAAGGTTTTGTCAGACATAGTTCCAGTTTCCCTCCAGAAAGCATCCCCAGCCCACCAGCGCGTCTTCGTCAGCGATTAATTCGTCCGGGACGTGGGCGCCTGGTTGTAAAAAATAGACCGAACCGGCCGGGACCATGAAACGGTTGGGCTTGGGTCCGCCTGCGGCCAGGTCCCATCCGGAAACCGCTTGATGGCCGCCGACAGCCGCGGCCACCGGATCAATCCCCGGCGGCTTCCAGCCGTTGAACCAGGCCGGCGTGGTCAGCAGCACCAGCCGGCCCTTGTCCGATACAAGCGAAACGTCTGGCCAGTCCGCGCCTCGTTTAGCGGCTCGGACGACGACATGCCGGCCTTCGCCACCGAACTTCATCAGCACCGGTTCGGATTCGGATGCAAGCGGCTCCAGCGCGGCTTCGGGACCACTCAGTTCAGCATACAAGCCCGCTTTAGATTTCAGGACCAGCATCCTGATGCCGTAGATGAGACCCTCCTTCGCGGTGTTGCTGTCCGGGGCGACGCCGATGCCGGCACGGTCGTCGAAGCCGTAGACCTCGTTCGGCGGCACCAACTCGTTCGACTCCGGCACACCGCCCGCGAGGAAGCGGCGCAGACCTGATGGCTTGAGGAAGCCTGGGACTGCTTCTACCGTTTCCCGGCCATAGCGCCACAAGGGCAGCATTCCCGGCGCTTCAGGCCGCCAACCCGATGGCGGAGATTTGATCGGGTCAAGCCGGAACACGCGGCCCATAGTCTGGTCTTGATTTTCAATTTCCCTGTCCTTCTTCTCCTGTCTCAAGCTGGCCGGCGTCGGCGCCAGCACCTCGCCATTCAACGTGAACCAGGGGCCACGCACTCGAACCGAAGCCACAGCCGCAGCCGTTGGGCCAAACTCGGTCAGAGCTTCGGCGAAGGCGGCTCTGTTCGTCATTTGTTTTCCGAGCCGGGCGAAATCCACACCATGTCGCTCCAACAGCAGGGTGCGAACAGCGCCGGCCAGCGTTTGCGGCATGGGCAGGCCGGACGCCCCACGGCTGGCCAGCTCGAACGGCCGCGCATCGCGGAAGAACAAACTATCGACCGGCTCGATCTCCAGCCGGAGCAGCTTATCACCGTCAACCATCGTGACCTCGCGCTACAAACAATGCTCCCTGGCAGAGCAGGGTGAACGCTTCAAGAAGTGTTGCCAAAAGGCGCCCGCGTTGTCGCCCCGCCTCAGAAAAAGCCTGCCACCATTGCTCCGCATCTTTGCCCGAAGGACCAGTTGAATCAGAGGCGTCTTTTTTGGTCCGATCCACCAGCCGCCGTATCTCGGCTCTGACGGCCGCGTCGGGAATCATGCCGCCTTGCAGGGTCGGCAGTTCCCGGCGCAGGCGATAGGTCCAGCGGTCGGTGGCCCCGCCGGCGAAGATTGCCACCAACTTTTGGAACCAGGGCGCACGCTCCCAAGACAGGCCGGCCTCGGAGTGCTCGCCGGAACGGCGCATAAAGCGCAGCGTCAACCAGTTTCGGCCTGCATCCTTAGCGGCCTTTTCGGCCTGTCGAGCCCCGTCGAGGGCCAAGCGCAGGTCCTCCATAAAGTGAACGAAGGCAATACCGGCGGACAGGGTGGCCCGGTTGCCCATCGTCAGAAGTTGGCGACCCTCTCGCTCCGTCCAGCCAGGCGAACCTCCGTCCTCGCCGCGGAAGGCACGGCGGAGCGCCGCCGCACAAGCGACCGCTTGGCGCGCCGGCAGCAGCGCCAGGACATCGTCGCCGCCTGAGTAGATCATCGTGCCCGCGTGGTCTTTCACAATGTTGGGAGCAACGTGGCTGGCGAAATTGTTGAGGGGCCTCGCTGATGGAGGCGTGCAGGGCCGGCCCGACCGGGCGATTCGCCTCAAGGCCGGCCGTGGCCCTGTCGCCAAGATGCTCGTAGTAATCGACCATTTTCGGGTGCAGGACCTCGCGTACCTTGGGAGCGTGGTCACCCTTGAGCCACTGACCCATGTGGTCGGCGTCCATCGCCAGAACCGCGTAGTAAGTGGGCGGTTTGTTCTTCTTCCGCGCTGCCTTGATCTGCTCCCAAATCGGCTCCGGCGGATATTTTTCCCTCTCCTCTACATCATCACGGCGCTTTTGGTGAAGCCAGCGGCCATTCCAGTCGTTGTGCTCCCTTCTCACTGTAGCCGGGTCAATCTTGGCCTCGTCCAGCCATCTCGCAGCGGCTATCGTCGCTGTGTCGGGGAATCGCAGGTCAGCAGGTTCGAGACACAGTTCACCGGCAAGGGTCGCCGGGGCGGCAAACCGCTTGCACAGCGCGACCGCGGAAAAGCGCTCGCGGGGGCGCAGACGGACACCCTTTACAGAGACTTTATCAGCGGCTTGGTCCCAGAATCGCCGGGAATCTTCAAGGCCCGCCGGCCCCATCTGCTCGTAGGAGCCGAGCAAGCTGCATTTGGGTGGCGGATAGACCGCTGCGCCTCCATCAGCCTCGCCGAGGCTTCGAGCTGAGCCTGCCAGCGGCCGGCCGAGCGCTGGTCGTAGCCCGGACGCTCCTTCGATGGAATCGCCTCAGCAAGTCCGCGCACCTTGGCGGCCTCCGCCCACACGTCATCCAACGAGTCCGCACCTCCAATCAGCTTGGCCAGGGTTTTGCCGTCGAGTCTGCGCTCGGGCATCGTAGCCGTTCGCACCTCGAAAAAGCCCTCTACTTGCTCCTGCCAGCGCCTCGCCCAATCGGCATTGATGACCGACAGCCTCGGGTGGAGACGACTGCGCACGTTGTCCGCCAGGCGACGCCAAGCCGCGCGGACCGCCTCGGTGCAGTCATCCGCCAAGCCGTGCGCCTCCGCGCCGTCCGGACCCCACGGGACAATCGCGACAAAGCGGTTGGGAATGGACGGCGACCGGCGCGACGCTTCGCTCGGTTCCGTAATGAGATCGCCCAGACCGGCTTGGTCGCGCAGCCACAGGTCCATCAAGGGATTGCCGCGCAGGGCCGGGTAGACCAGCGCAGTGGGACCGAATGTTTCGAGCACCGGGCAGAGACCCTGGAAAACGAGCCACGACAGGATGGCGCTGCCGGACCACAGGTCGCGCACGGAACGGGCAGCAGCGATGAAGGTCTGCACCGGACCGAGCGAGAGCGACAAGTAGGCGCCGCCGTGCGCGCCTCGCCGGCTGGTCCAGAGGCCACTGGCTATGTCCGCATGTTGAATCAGTGTGTGGTCCGGGACACGGGTATCGGCCGGCAACCTTGCAAATCCTTGACTCAAGCGTTCCGCGACCCGCTCGGGCAGGAGCCGCCAGAGGGCCAGGAAACGCGAACGCGTGTCCGGCAGCCCCTCGACGATGCCATCAATCACCTCGGACACTCCGGCCTCGTCGAGGACCAGTCCCTCCAGAACGTCGGACTGGGCGCTGACCGGGTGGCGTACTTCGATCCGCCCGTTTTCCGGGCCGACGGCGCGCTCCCCGTTTTGCCCCGCGGTCGGCATGGGGATACGCTCAGCGCCCGCGGCCAGTCGATCTCCCGGCGAAGCCAAGTCCTTGATCTCTTCACGGGCCACATCCCAGCCGAGGGCACGGGCAGCGTAGCGGGTGGCGCGGGACTCGTGCCCGGGTATGTCCAGGGCCTTGTCGACCGGGTCATGGAGCCAGACGCGCAGCAAACGGTCCCAATCGAGTGTCTGCACCGATGGTCTCATTCGCGTTGATTATCCTCGAAATCATACGGGGGAGGGGGAGTCTACCGGAAGCCGTCGGCGAGTTCAACTCCTTCGTGTTGATTCCCCCTAAAATCATTGCGTGAACGGCCAGCCTGCTGCAATAATGGGTAATGGTTACATCATCAAGCCCGGAAGTCCTTCGCAAAACGCATTGGTGGCGATGGGTTGAAATCCAGCCGGAGGCGGCGTTGGAACGGCCAGGAGCGGCGATTCAGCGCGGGAAGGGCAAGTTCTTGGATTGGGGTGTGAACGCTATCCGTCTTTCGAGAGGAGTCGATTCATGTTGGGTCCCATAGGCATCACCGAGATGGTTATCATCGTGGTCGTTGCTCTGCTGGTCTTTGGCCCCAAGAAACTTCCCTCCCTGGGAAAGTCTCTGGGAGAAGGCATCACTTCCTTCAAGAAAGCCATCAGCGGAGGTGACAGTGAGGGCGGTGCGCTGCAGAAGCCCAAGGATGGAAGCGACGGCTCTTAGCCATCCGAGACTGCCGTCGTCTCTCCTGGGTCCTGACTCGCTGGGTTTGGCTCCAATCCGGCGCGCCAGGGCCGAGCCTGACTCAATTGACCAGGTGCTGCATCACCGCCTCGGTGAACTCGGTGGTGGTGGCCGTACCCCCCAGGTCCGAGGTCAAAGCCTCTCCCCTTTTGTAAACCGCCTCCACCGCCGAGAAAACTCGATGAGCCTTTTCGGTTTCTCCCAGGTGCCGAAACAGGAGAACGGCCGAGAGCATCATGGCCGTTGGATTGGCCCGGTTTTTGGCAGCGATGGAGGGAGCGCTGCCATGAACCGGCTCGAAAATGGCGCACCCTTCACCCAGGTTGGCTCCGGGGACCAACCCCAGTCCTCCCACCAGCCCGGCGCCGAGGTCACTGATAATGTCGCCGTAAAGATTTTCGAGAAGGAGCACGTCGAACTGTTGGGGGTCGAGAACGAGTTGCATGCAGGTATTGTCCACAATCGATTCGCCATACTCGATCTCGGGATAAAGGCGGGCCACTTCCCGGACACACTCCAGGAAGAGACCGTCACTCAACTTCATGATGTTGGCCTTGTGGACGGCGGTCACTTTCTTGCGGCGCTTCCGGCGCGCATAGTCGAAAGCAAACCGGGCTATGCGGGTTGAAGCATCGGCCGTAATGATCTTCAGGCTTTCAACCACGCCGGGAACAACGACGTGTTCCAGTCCCGAATAGAGATCTTCCGTATTCTCCCGGATGACGATCAGATCCACCTCGTCAAATCGGGTCTTGACTCCCGGTAAATTCTTGATGGGGCGAAAGTTGGCGTAGAGGCCCAAGGTCTTTCGCAGCGTGACGTTGATGCTGGTGAATCCGCCTCCGATGGGAGTGGTGATGGGCCCCTTGAGCGCCACCTCGTTATGGCGAATCGACTCCAGCAGTTGATCGGGAAGGTAGGTTCCATAGCGATCGAAGGCTCCCGTTCCGGCGTTGATCGTCTCCCATTCCACGTCGATTCCGGCCGCCTCGATCACGTTGATGGTTGCTGCAGACACTTCAGGTCCAATGCCGTCTCCGGGAATCAAGGTGATTTTGTGCTTCATATTGACCTCTTTGGCCCGATTGCCCAGACACCGGCCTGCCGGGCCAAGGCAGCTTGGCTCTGACCTCACTCGGGTCCGCCGGCAAAGGTTCCGGGCTCTGCCGATGAGATTCTCTTGCCGCGAGTTTCACTCCCGGCCAAGGAACGGTCCGACCCGGGCTGGCGAAAGAATCAGCCACTCGGGGTCAGGACCGCTATGGGTTCAATCCAGACAAATTATCTGAATGTTCCTGTGGATGCAAGCGAGCGCGCAGCCAAGGAATCTCCAGCCACAAACCGGGGGCCGAGGCGGAGTTTCTTATTCTTTCTGGCAATCTCATCCAAGGAAACTCCGATTTATCCGCCATCTGTGAGATTATAGAGTATCGGCTATCCGGAGAAGAGGAAAGGGGGAGCAATCAGTCATGGATCGAGCCTTTCCCCGACTGAGATCAAGCCCACCACCCGTCAAGCCGATTTTGGATATGGACGCCAGCGCAAAAACCCTGTCACGACGCGAGATGCTTCGATGCTGTTCCAATGGTTTTGGCGCTGTAGCGCTGTCGGCATTGCTGGCTGACCCTGCCTTTGGAGCCAAAATCCGGGCGGGAACGAACCCGCGCCGTCCTCTGGCTCCGCAGTCGCCCCATCGGCGGCCCAGGGCTCGAAACGTTATCTTCCTCTACATGGAAGGGGGCGTTTCTCAAGTCGACACCTTCGACTACAAACCCCTCTTGAGCCGATACCATGGCCGCGCTCCTCAGGAGGTCATCGGCAAGTTGGAGGCCACCCAGTTCCAGGAGGTGGGAGGGATTCTCCAATCGCCCTGGAACTTTCGCCGGTATGGTCAGAGCGGTATTTGGGTCAGCGATCTCTTCCCAAGTATCGCTCAACAGATTGATGACCTTTGCGTCATTCACTCCTTGACCTCGAAGTTCCCGGAACACACCAGCGCCAACTACTTTCTGCACACGGGCGTCGGGGTCCAGGGCCGGCCAAGCCTGGGAGCCTGGAGCGTCTACGGACTGGGTAGCGAAAACCAGAACCTCCCCGGCTTTGTGGTCCTGAATGGGGGCCTGATTCCGGCGGGCGGCATGGATTGTTTCACCAATGGCTTCCTCCCGGCTTCTTATCAGGGCTCGCTGTTCCAGGCTGAAGACCCTCCGGTGGCCAACATCAAACCCAATCCAAGGCTGCCGCAGCTTCAGCCGGTCAAGCGTGCCCTGGTCCGGCGGCTCGACCAGCTTTCCCTGCAGCAAATGGGAAAAGTGGATGCCCTGGAGTCGGCCATCGCCAACTATGAACTGGCCGCGCGCATGCAAATGGAGGTTCCGGATCTGATGAACATCAGCCGCGAATCTCAATCGGTGCGCCGCATGTACGGCCTCGAATCCAAGTTTCAACCAACCCGTCAATTCGCCCGGCAGTGCCTGATCGCTCGTCGGCTGGTGGAGCGAGGCGTCCGCTTCGTCGAGCTCACCTGTCCGAGCATCTCGGGGATCTCTCGCTGGGACGCGCACGACCAATTGAGAAAGAACCACAGCCAGAATGCCCTGGCCACAGACCAACCGATCGCTGCTCTGTTGGTGGATTTGAAGAGGTGCGGCTTGCTTGAGGAAACACTGGTGGTCTGGTCGGGCGAGTTTGGCCGCACGCCTTTTGCCCAGAAGGAGGACGGGCGGGACCATAATGAGTTCGGCTTTTCCATGTGGATGGCGGGGGGCGGTGTTCAGGGCGGATCAACCTACGGCAAGACTGACGAGTGGGGCTACAAGGGCCGTGGAGAATCGACTGGAGATGTATGACCTTCATGCGACCATCCTCCACCTTCTGGGGTTGGATCACACCCGGTTGACCTATCGCTTTGGGGGCCGGGATATGCGCTTGACCGACGTCTACGGAAAAGTCGTCCAGGATATCCTGGCCTCCGGCTAGCCGTCCCTTCCCAAGTCATCCCTCTGTCCGATCCTGTCCCCGTGACGGACCATGAGTCAGGAGCCGTCTCCCTTCTTGGCCACTCACGCTGAGCGTTGTGCTTTGTCTCGAAGTGCGCTGAGCAGAATCCACTTCGTTTCACCTGGCAGACGCGCAAAAAGGTAATTCCAGCCGTTGACGTAAACTGACTTGCCGCGATGGCGTCTAACGACGCCCATAACGGCTCCAGACGGAGAATCATAACTTTTGCCGTTGAAATTCAGCTTCCCTTCGGCCACTCGCCCACGCTCTTCAACTTCCGCGTAGTTCACCTTAAGCTCAGTGCCTGCCGGGAGCGCGACACCTTTTCTTCTCCAGTGCAGTCCTCCACCGGGGTCTGTGACTTTGCTTGGCGGCAGCAACTCCTTGGATTCAAGTCCGAGCAGGCGACGCAGCGCCGCGTTGGGCGGATCATCGAACCCCCGTCGCTCTGCTTCAATGGCCTGGTGCACTTCAAAGTCGATTTCGATGCTTCTCATTACGTCCATGACGGACCTCCTTTTGGCGAAAGTGTTCTAATTTTAGTAAAATAGTAGGTAAAAGTAAAATAGTAGATTAGTGGATGGAAAACCAGACGTTGTGGGCAGACACCCGGACCGCCATGAAACACCATGGTAACGGCGTTACTCGCAGTCGAACGAATGCGGCAAGCACAATTGGTGGTGGGAGTTGATGGGGGCGAACTTGGCGTTGGAACTGGCGGTCCAAGCTGGAAGGGCTGTGGTCAGGGAATGACGCGGGAAGTGACGGGTTCGATTGAACCCGTTCAGCCTATTCCTTCTCAGCCAGGATCTGGGTCAATAAATCGGGATCGACATTCCCGCCACTCAGGACGGTTACACTCTGCTCCACTGCGGGCAGTTCGTGTTGATGATAGAGAAAAGCGGCAAAGGGCACCGCGCCGCTGGGCTCCACCACCAGCCGGGCATCCAGGAGCAGCGTCCGCAACGCCTTTCGGATTTCCCCCTCGCTGACGGTGATGATATCGTCAACAAAGGTCTGAATATGTTCGAAAGTGATGTCTCCAATCCGAGTGGCTCTCATGCCATCGGCAATGGTTCGGCGGGTCTGTTCGAGGGGAAGTTCCACAATTCTGCCGCTTCGAAAGCTGGCTTGAGCGTCGTTGGCCCACTCCGGCTCGACACCCACGACACGAATGCTGGGTCGGGTGAGCTTCAGGGCTGCAGCCACCCCACTGATGAGTCCCCCACCGCCAATGGGAACCAACACCAGCTCGACATCCGGGAGGTCCCGGATGATTTCCAGGCCCACCGTGGCCTGGCCGGCGATAATGGTTTCATCGTTGAAAGGCGGCACCATCGCCAGCCCCCGTTCAGCCGCCAGGGTTTCCGCGGTGGCCCGCCACTCCTCTTCCCCTCCATCCTCCACGGTGACGACCTCGGCGCCCAGATCCAAGGTTTTGGCTCGTTTAATGGCAGGGGCGCGGGCAGGCATGACGATGACCGCCCGGATACCCAGGGCCCGGGCGGCATAGGCCACTCCTTGCGCATGGTTGCCGCTGGAAAAGGCAATCACCCCTTGCCGTTGCTGGGCCGGAGAGAGCGAGGCAATCTTGTTGTAGGCGCCGCGAAGCTTGAAGGCGCCCACCGGTTGAAAACTCTCGGGTTTCGGGTAGGTCTGCCGGTGGGTCGAGAAGTTGGTGTAGGGCACCAGAGGAGTGCTGACAATCACTCCGGCGATTCTCTCTTGGGCTGACCTGATGTCTTCCAGGGTGATCATGGGTCGTCTGTTTCTTCCAATGCCGCCATCATTAGCCGTTCTGTTCGATCACCAAGCCGAAGTATTCCTCAAAGAGGCCGATATGCCAAATTGGGCCCATGGGCGAGATTCCAATCCGACGAAACACCGGTCGACACGAGTAGATGCCTCTACTCTTGGATAAAGCCGGCTCGGAATTCGCCTTGGCCCAGGCTCAGGAACCACCAAGGCCAACCGTCGACCGTCAATCAGCCGCGAAGCAATAAAAGTAGCCGTTGCCGCCGGTGCCTTGAAGGTCGGCTTGGCCGCACCCTCGGGAGCCGTGCGACGAGTTCCAGGAGGTGGGGTTCGGCCCCCCCCCGATCCGGTCGTGATGGCCTACCTGGGCGCTGCCCTCACCGCTGTTCGTCCAGTTCCGGCAGGTATGATCCTCGCCGTCGGTGAACGCCGTGCCGTCTGCCCGGGAACCGGTCAGAATGTCGTGTTCATTGGGCGTGTCTCCCCGGCCGTTCACCACCTCGCCCTTTTCCGTGAGTGACGTCTCCTTGCCCAGCTTGTTATTCTCCGAGTGCAGATCGGCCACGCTCCGGGCGACGAGGACACCCTTGGCGTTGCGCCAGGGGCCGGCGCCAATACGGTCGCGAGCATGAACCGCTGCCTGGTCCCCGGAAGGGCTGCCGCTCAAATAAGCTCGCCAGGTGCGGTCGCCTGCCCCAACGGCTGCAGCCAGGGCTTGACAGTGCGCATCGGCGCCGGCCAAGCCTTCCAGGGCGGCTCCATGACCCGGACCGCGACTGGTAATGAAGAAGCTCAGTCCTTTTTCCGCCGCTTGCGGAGCCTCGGTTTCCTTCGGCGTTTCCGTCGGTTGTGAAGCGCAAGCGCATAACATCGCCAATGCCAAAATCGATAACGTTTTCTTCATAGTGGTCCCTCCCGCCTTGGTCAAAGCGGATCCTGTAGTGACTTCATTGCTGTGCAATCGTTGTATTTTATATGACACGACTGTGACGGGGAAACCTTCAACGACGAAAAGGACGGCTCAGTTGTCGCTTTCCACAACTCCGCTTGAGAGTCTTCCTGCCTCCGCTTGACTCATCCAACAGGGAACTCGCCCGCGAAGGCCTCGAAGGAATCGACGGCTGGGGTGCGAGTCGCTCAGGGAAGCGGGCTTTCGGGAACCAGACGGTGAAGAAGATCGATGATGGGCAGGCACAAGATGCCGTCGACTTCGAGACGCTCCTCACCGAGATAGGCCAGGCGAACACGGGCCTGAGGATAATCCTGTCGAAAACTCTTTAAGGATCGGAGATCCGAGGTGCGAACTCGTGGTGAATGCTTGACCTCGAGGGCCCAGAAATGGCCCGGACCATAGAGACGAAGTCCACTTCGCTGCCGGCGCGAGTGCGCCAGAAGAACAGCTTCGCGGCTCCGTCGGAGTAGTCTACCCAGGCTCGCAGGTGTTGCGCGACCAGTCCTTCCAGCGCAGCGCCACGGGCTTCTTCCGGCCGATCCAGCGGTCCGGCCGGCCTCAGCGATCGAAACACACCGGCGTCGGCGAAAAAGAACTTCGGATGCGCCGCCATGTACCTGCGGGCGCGACGGGCGAAAACCGGCAACCGGAAAGCCAGCAGCAGATCCTCCACGATCTCGACAAAACCCTCGACCGTCTTGCGACTGACGGCGCACTCCCGGGCGACCTCACTGACGTTCAGAACAAACGCCTGGGAGAAGCTGATCACCTCCAGAAACCGGTGGAAAGCACCGATGTTACGCACCAGACCCGCGGTTTGGATCTCCTGCTGAACACAGAGTCCCACCCAGGCGTTCAAGGTGTCCTCGGGATCCGTTGCGTCCCAGACCAAAGGCAGCAAACCGCGACCGAGCGCCGCCTGGAGATCGAAATGTTCCCCGAGTTCGGCTGCCATGAAGGGGTGCATGACCCGTTTGACTGCGCGACCGTCAAGAAAATCGACACCGGGGCGCTTGAGCTTGCGGGCGCTCGAACCGGTGAGAACGAAGCGCGGGCTGCCGGGTTCCTCGATGAGCTGGTGGACGACGGTCAGCAACTCGGGAACCCGCTGTACTTCGTCGACCACGACATCGGCTCCCTCGGGCCTCGCCGCTACGAGCTCGCGCAGACGCTCCGGACGCGCAGCGTAGCGTCTTTGCTCAGCCGGTGAGAGCAAGCCCACCCGGATTGCCCGGGGAAAGGTACTCCGCAGCCAAGTGCTTTTCCCGGCACCTCTCGGACCGAAGAGAAAAAATGCCCGGAAGGACAACGACAATATTTCCTCGATATTGCCATTTTAGAACTCATTACGGCAATTCAGGGTACAAATTTTGGGATGTCAGCCTTCAGCCCTTCATTCATCGTTCAATTTCATCTTATACCGGAACAGGTTGCGTCGCCGCTGGAGCCGATTGAAGCCGGCATTCGAGAGATCGAGACCGCCAGGGTGTGGATAACGGAGCAAGGGGTGGTCTATGAACGAGAAGGCAACCAACCCTGGATTCTTCCGCCGCAGGTCGGCTAGCGCAACGGATCTACGACCGTAAGGAAGGGGAAGCGATGGAAATTGGTGTCACGGGTGCAGATTCGACTGACTCCATGCTCACGCATCAACACCGCCGTGTGAAGATCGTGTATCAGATTTCCGCGGACTTCCGGCAACTCCGCCAAGGTCTGCGCCAAGACCGCCGCGTGACGGTTCGTCGCGCACAGCAACTCGAACCCCGGCGAGGCCAGCAGCACCCTGAGAAAGCTCCAAGCTTCTTCTGCCCCCCACGGAGAGTGAAACACGCGCAGATGGGTGCTGACCCTCAGGAATTCATAGCAGATATTCCAGGTAAGAAAAGTTGGAGATGGATCCAGGCGGGACTCCTCGAGGCGCTGACGGCAGGGGTCATGAAACTCGGAATGCTCATCCGCCGCGTAGACGAGCACGTTCGTATCAAAGACCAGCACTCACGCCTCTTCCATCACCCTGTAGAGCTCGGCGCGGTTGGATATGTCGACCAGCGCCCCGCCACTTCTCCAGGAAGGCAGCACCGGCAAGTTGTCCTGCTCATCGTCCGAGCAGGAAGGCTCAGCCAGAACGCGCCTGAGTCCTGCCTCCACGAGGGCCGACATGGTGGTCCCCCGTCGAGCCGCTTCTTCACGCAATCGCTGCATCACCGTATCATCGATATTGAGAGTCGTCTTCATATGGGAAACCATACCATGTATATTTCTATCTGCCAACCGCTGTACGAAGTTTGTCAAGGTCCCGCGACCGTGCGATCTGAAGAAGGAAGAACGGTGACGGTTTCCTGTCGAGGAGAGTCCGCGGTCGAGATTCGTTCAATCCAACGGGGGTCTGCGACGATCGAAGAGTGGCTCGAGGGCCTCGAACGGCGCGGGATCCTGGTTCGCGCCGGCGAACCGCGGAAACCGCTTGAGTCATGGAGCGAGGGGCCGGCGCCCACCAGCAGTTTTTTGCTGGCCGCCACCAATGAGTGGCGCATCCGTCGATACCTCCCGCGCTCGTTTCAATCGCCCTTAAAGCGCGTGGGGATGCCTCGCAATGATCAAAAATTGTTGAAGGATTACAGAATGGCGGAGAGAGTGGGATTCGAACCCACGTTAGAGTTTCCCCTAAACACGCTTTCCAAGCGTGCGCCTTCAGCCACTCGGCCATCTCTCCCCAGAAAAAACTGCCCGATTGTAATGAAAAAACAGGACGGCGTCCATAGCCCTCAGGCTCAACCCGGACAACGACCTCGACGCTCAAGCAAAAGAAAACCCCGGCCATCCACAACCAGGGTTTAGATCAAGAATTCCCGTTCCAAGGCTCTCCCCAAGTTCAGCCAACCTGCTGAGACAGCCTCAGTCTCGCTTCTGCCCCTCATGCTTCTGCCGGTCCATGCGGCTGCCGGTTCGGGCATCTATTTCAAGCCAGGGGGTAGCCCAGACTTGCAGCTAGGGAGTGTTTTCCAAGTTTTGAACCGCCGGAAAAATCCGTACAGAGTCGCCCACCGAAATCACTCCACCCGACATGACTCTTGCCAGCATACCCCTCCGCCCCCACAACTGCCGCTGCAGACCCGGACGGATTTCATCCATTCGGCTGCAAGGCTCGCAGGGCTTGGTGATCTGCAGTCGAACCTCGGACCCGATTTGAAGGATCTGGCCTCGACTCAGATCCCCCAAGACGATTCCGCGAGTGGTCAGGTTTTCTTTCACTTCAGCAATCTTGAGGTTCATCGATTGCAGCACCTCCTCTTCAATGAGGAGAACCTGGCGCTGACTCCCCGCTCGCGCATGGCGATCGTTTTCCAATCCGAAGTCCTGAATAAGCCTGGCCTGTCTTACTCGTCGCATGGGCCGACGTGAACCGGGACACAGTTGGATGCTCACAACGACTCCTGCAAGCGGTCTCATCCGAAGCTCCTATAGATGCCTCGCCGTTGCCCTCCGCCGGATCGGCCGGTTGGCAGACGGGACCCCAGCAGCGTGCAGGAATCCCTGTGCCGGACCCCAGGCGGCCGCGCAGGGTTGGAGTCTTTGGCGACCCTCAAGTTGACCCCCCTTCGGCCATTCATTAAGATGAGTGCCTCGACCAACTTGCAGGAGCCACTTTGGCAAGACCCATCAGGTCAATGGAACCGCTTGCTTCTCAGATTGCCTCTCAAATGGCTTCTCGGAGGCCACACACCCTTGACGGCAACCATTCGGGGCGGGCAGCAGTTCTGATGCCGATCTGGAAACACCAGGAAACTTTGTTCTTCCTGCTTACCCGGCGCACCGAACGGGTGGAGACGCACAAGGGCCAGATTTCGTTTCCGGGCGGAATGCGGGACTCGGAGGAGGAACCCCTGATCCAGACCGCTCTGAGAGAAACGGAAGAGGAAATCGGACTGCCTGAATCGCAGATACGCGTTCTGGGGCAGTTTGACGAATATCTGTCGGCCACCGACCTGATCGTCACTCCTTTCGTCGGCTGGGTCACCCCCCCACTGGAGCTGAACCCCAATCCGGAAGAAGTTGGGGAGATTTTAGAGGTTCCCTGGAGTCTTTTTCGGGACCCCCGCGTGTTGAGAACCGAAACTCTTCGTCGACTGGGTCGCGACATTCAAGTCTACCATTACGATTTTCGAGGGCATGACGTCTGGGGGCTTACCGCCCGGATCATCCGGGATTTCCTGCAACTCATCGATTCAGCCGAATCAGGCGACTGAAGCTTCAAGCTCAGCCGTCCACATCGTTTGCCGACGAGTTTCACTCATCCTTCAGGCGTCTTTCCATCAAGTCTCTAATGGCATCGCGAGGATTCTTGTCGTGATGGAGCAGCAAGTTCATCTGCTCGGTGATGGGCATTTCAATGCGATGCCTTTCAGCCAGCTTCAAGGTTGCGCGGGTGGTGGGGACTCCTTCCGCCACCATGCGCATTCCCGCGATGATATCCGCCAGCTTACGCCCCTGCCCCAGTTGGAAGCCCACGGTGCGATTCCGACTCAACCCGCCGTGACAAGTCAGAACCAGATCTCCCATGCCGGCCAAGCCGGCCATGGTCTCGCGTCGTCCACCGCAGGCGACTGCCAAGCGGGTCATTTCCGTCAGACCGCGGGTGACCAGCGCAGCTACGGAGTTAAAGCCAAAGCCCAACCCAGCGCAAACCCCGGCCGCGATGGCGATCACGTTCTTGACCGCACCTCCCAATTCGGTGCCGATGATGTCGCTATTGGTGTAGAGGCGAAGCGAGGGGCCGGAGAACTCGGACTGCACAATTTCGTTGATGGTTCGGTCGGGTCCAGCCACCGCCATGGCCGTCGGGTCCCCCCGAGCCACCTCCCTGGCAAAGGAGGGGCCAGAGACCACAGCGATTCGAGGCCGAAAACGTGGCGCGATTACGGCTTCCATCACCTGGGACATCCGCTGCAGGGTGGTGCTTTCGATCCCTTTGGCGCCACTGACCAAAATCCTATCCGGACGCAGGTAAGGCAACATGCCCTGGTAGAGTCGGCGGCAACAATTAGCCGGAGCAACAGTTAAAATGATCTCGGCAGTTTCCAGACAGAACTCCAACGAGTTGGAAGCGACGACCTGAGAAGGAATCGAGAATTCGCTGAGGTAGATCGGGTTGCGCCGCCCCTCATTAATGGCTGGAACCAGCTCCGACTCATACACCCAGAGCCGAACCTCGTGACCCAAGCGAGCCAGGACAATGGAAAGGGCCGTGCCCCAACTGCCTCCCCCAATGATTGCCAGCCGCTTCATTGTTTTCGTCCAGTCAAACGGTCCTCCGTTCCAGCCAACAGGCGGCGGATATTCTCCTGATGTCGACAGAGAACGAGCGCTGCGCCAAAAGCGACGGCCAGAAAAACGAAAAGCGAAGGATAATGGCGGTGCGCCAGGAAAAAATAGATCAGAGGATAAGAGCCCCGACGGTGATGGATCCCAACGAGACGACGCGCGTCCAGGCTAAGACAATCCCAAAAATCAGTAGAGCCACCAGAAGAGCGGGCGCCGAAAGGGCCGGGAAGGCCCCGGCACTCGTGGCAACATCTTTGTCACCCTTGAAACTCAGGTAGACAGGAAAGACGTATCCCAAAACCACGGCAGCCGTCGTCATGGCCACCACGGCGGGCTCCTGAGAAGCCAATCGGGTAGCCAGCAGTACGGCCAGACAGCCTTTAGCCGCGTCCAGGACCATGGTGATTGCAGCCGCCACCTGCCCTGAGGTCCTCAAGACATTAGTGGTTCCGATATTTCCACTTCCAGAGTCACGGACATCTTTTCCCTGGAAAACCCTGACGACAAGGTATCCGAACGGAATTGCGCCCAACAAACAGGCCAGAGGAACCAGCAGAAAAGCCACGCGGCTGTTCCGATGTCAACGAGATTGCGGTCCGAGGAATGGGCCAGCCACTCGACAGCTAAAGTAACTTACGCCTCACCATATCCAAAGCTGCCTGGGAGGCCCAGAACCGGATCTTCTCTCGGTCGCCACCGAATCGACACTCCCGATGCTCGACCTCGTTTCCAGTGGCAAGGGCCAAGTGCACCAAGCCCACCGGTTTTTCAAGGCTGCCCCCCGAGGGTCCCGCCACTCCCGTTACTCCGAGGCCGATGCTGGCCCCGGTCTTCTCACGAATTCCCTCTGCCAGGCCCTTGGCCACATCCGGACTGACGGCTCCGTTCATTTCCAACACCAGGGGTGGAATACCGGCCAACTCCACTTTCGACTGGTTGCTGTAGCAGGTAACCCCACAAAGAAAATACTTGGAACTGCCGGGAACACGAGTGATTCTCTCGGCAATCAGTCCTCCCGTACAACTTTCGGCAACGGCCAGAGTCATTCGCCTCATCAGAAGGAAGCAACCGACGATCTGCTCCAGGCTCTCATCTCCCCTGGAGAAGATGGCATCCCCTAAATCGAACTCGATCTGGTCAGCAACCTCCCTGACCAATGCCTCCGCATCCTGCCGGGACTTGGCCCTACCGGTCAGGTGGACCTGAATCTCCCCTTGGCTTGCCAAAATGGTGGTCACCGGATTGTTGTACCTGGCATAGATCGGAGCAATTTGCTCATCGAGCTCGGATTCCGTCAGCCCTGTGGCCCTCAGGACACGGGTGAACATGCGAGAGCCCCCGGAACGCTGACTCAGCAATGGAAGGCAGGATTCCTCGAAAATGACTTTCATTTCGGAAGGCACCCCCGGTAGCAGGATGATCACAGAATCGCCTTCTTCGAGCCAAAGCCCCGGAGCGGTTCCCAGGGTGTTCTCGAGAACTCGGGCCCCGACGGGAACCAGCGCCTGGCGAGCATTATTGGCCGGCATTTCCAGGCCCCGACTGTGGAAGAGAGACTGGATGCGGTACAGAATATCATCCTGCAGCACCATCTGCCGCTGCAGCACGCGCGCAAAGACCTTCCTGGTTATGTCGTCTTCGGTGGGCCCAAGACCACCCGTCGCGATCACCAGAGAGGATCGCTTCACCGCCGAGCTCACAACCCGCTCCAAGCGCGACTCGTGGTCACCTGCAACTACCTTGAGTTCGACTTCAATGCCAATGGAGTTCAGTTGCCGGGTCAGATAGAGGGAGTTGGAGTCCACCCGATGAGGGGTCAGTAACTCCGAACCAATAGCAATGATCTCGGCGGTAACCATCGGATGGGGGGTAGGACTTGGCCGGTCCAAGGTTGACGGCTTGTCTCAAGGAACCGATGAAGCCTCCCACTCCTCAGGGCAGAGGCTTTCCCGAGACTCCCAGGTGTATCTGATAGATGGAGCTGGTGGTGGCAAGATACATGTCCTGCCCATAGCCGAAAGCCAAGCCAATCAGATTGGAACCGCTGATGGCAAGCTTGGCCTCGGCCCCAGGGTTGATCTTCACAACCCCTCGTCGGCCCGCCAGGGATGCTGCCACATAGAGATTCCCTTCAACATCAAATGCCAACCCCTGGGGCCTGCCCAAGCCCCTAAAGAAAATGTCGACCTCGCCATTGGAGGTGATCTTGTAGACAGGGTCACAGGTGGAGGCGGTTGGACCTGTCACGTAGAGGCTTCCTGACTGATCGAAAGCCAGATGATAGGCTGAAACGCTAGGCTCAAGGGTAGCGAAGACAAAAATCTCGCGCTTCCTATCGATCTTGAAAATGGTGCCGCTGCGATCGCCGACATAAAGATTGTCGTCCCGATCAAAGACAATGCCGGTGGCCACGCCCATGCCTTTGGCATGGATCGATTTTTCACCTTGCGGGGAAATCTTATAAATGTTGCCGTCATGGCGGCTGGAAACAAACAGTTCGCCCCTGCCATTGAGGGCCAAGCCCGTGGGGTTGATGATCTCTGTGCCTAAGGCGTCGACAATCCCGGTTTGGCTCACCCTGAAGATGGAGTTGGGAACCTTCTCTCCCTTGCGTCCACTCATGGTCGAATAAAGATTGCCTCCCGAATCCAGCACTGGATTGGCCACCGGGTGCAGATTATCCGCCACCAGGTTTGCGACTTCGCAGGAGACATGATTGCTCTCTTGACCATCGACAGCAATCCACAGCTCTCCACTGTAGGCCTCCGCCGGCACTTGAGCCACGATCAGGTCGGAGGCAACCGAAATGAGATGGCTGGAGGTCCGCTGAATCCTGACGTCCGGGCGCAAAAAAGACTTCAATTCCAAGCCGCTACAGCGAATGAAAATCTCCCCGCCGGGTAACACCGCCGGAGGTAACAAATCCAAGATCTTAATCATCGGTCGGGTTGACGAGCTGGATGGAGTCCGGAAGTTCCGTGGGATCAAGCCAGCGAGAGCCAATAAAAATCAATCAGAACCAACAACAATGAGGCGTAAAAACCAGCGGCCAAATCGTCGAGGACGATTCCGAATCCCAGGGGAACCTTCTCCAAGGACCTTATCGGGAAGGGCTTCACGATGTCGAAGAAGCGAAAGAACAGAAAACCGAGAAAAAGCAAGATAAACCGAGGATTCTTGAAAATCAAACCGAAGGTCAAAAGCTGGCCCACGATTTCATCAATGACGACTTGAGGTGGATCCCGCTTACCCAGAACCGCTTCCGCCCGAGAGCCTGCCCAGATGCCTACGGCGCCAATGACCGCCACCACTAACCAGTTGACGAAGACTCGCTGTCCCCCGATGAGCTGCCAACGGGAAAGAAGCAGAATCAGCAGAATGCCCACAAAGGACCCGACCGTGCCCGGCGCCACCGGAGAATAACCGACACCGAATCCCGTGGCAATGAGCAGGGCCAACCAGTCCTTTTTGCCTGAAGGTCTAGCAACCGTCGGAGCCCCCATTTTATTCTTCAGCGAGCGTTTCTTCAGCTTCCTCGATCTCAGGTGTATTCTCGACCGGAACCGTATAGTGTCCCGTCGCCCAGTTCCCCAAATCAATCCTTTGACAGCGCTCGCCGCAAAACGGGCGGTAAGCATTCCCTTTCCACTGAACCGCCCTCTGACAAATTGGGCATTTCAATGACACGCAAGGCCCCTTGGGCAGCAGGGAACAGCCGACGACGACTGGCCCATTCCAATACGCCCCCAGCTACACTAACCGGCCCACCAGATCATAGTCCAAGGCTTGGGTAATTTCAACGTTACGAAAGTCTCCGGAACGGGGGGGATCGCCCTTCAGATCATTGATCAAGACCACGCCGTCGATTCTGGGCGCTTGAGACTCCAGTCGGCCTTGCCAAAGGAGGTCGCTTTCCGCCGATTGGCCCTCTACCAGAATGGGTTGGCGTTTCCCTACCAGTCCCCGATTTTTTCGCTTGGATATGCTCGCCTGGAGTCGCATCAACCGCCTCCGGCGCTTCTCGACCAAAGGTTGGGGCAGCTTGCCTTCCAGCCGGTAGCTGGCAGCCTCCTCCTCGTCCGAATAGGTGAAGGTTCCCAACCGATCGAACTGGATGGTTTCCACAAAGCCGCACAATTCGGCAAACTCCTCCTGGGTCTCTCCGGGATAACCAACGATCATGGAGGTGCGCAAGGTGACGCCCGGGATCAGTTCCCGAACTCGGTCCAAAAGCCGGCGCAAGCTGGAGACGTTCCCGCCCCGCTTCATGGACCTCAGAATTCTCTCACTGGCGTGCTGGAGAGGCATGTCCAGATAGCGGCAGACCTTTTCTTCATCCCGCATGGCCTCCAACACATCGTCGCCGAGTTGAGAGGGGAAGGCATAAAGAAAGCGAATCCACTGGATGCCGTCCACCTGGGCCAGCTTCCTTAAAAGCTGGGAGAGCCCGTGCTTCATACCGAGATCGGCGCCGTAGCGGGTGGTCTCCTGGGAGATCAAAACGATCTCGCTCACTCCGCCGGCAGCCAGAAACCCGGCTTCGTTGAGGATGGAGGCCATGGGACGACTGCGATGATGCCCCCGAATCTTGGGAATGACACAAAAGGAGCAGGGGCGATCACACCCCTCGGCAATTTTGATGTAGGCGGTGTAGTCTGGAGTCGTCCGCAAGCGAGGGGTTCTTTCATCGTAAAGGTAATAAGGGTTTTCAATCCTGGGCTGGGACCGCTCTTCGCAGATGTCAATGATGGAATCCAACTGGGTCGTGCCCAGAACGGCATCCACCTCGGGAATTTCTGTTCGAATCTCTTCCCGGTAGCGCTCCACCAGGCAACCGGTGACAACCAAGCGGGAACACTGGCCGGTGTTTTTGAACTCCGCCATCTCCAGGATGGTATCCACGCTCTCCTGTTTGGCCTTGTCGATGAAACCGCAAGTATTGACCACAATCACGTCTGCCCGCTCGGGTTCCGGCGTGATTTCGTAACCCTTGCGGCTCAGCAGACCCAGCATCACCTCGCTGTCCACCAAGTTCTTTTCGCAGCCCAGACTGACCCAGCCTATCTTCTTCATAAAAATACTCTCAGAATGAATACTTCAGGATGGTTACGGCCGAAGGTAAGAAGAGATGCCAGAGAATTCTGGTCCGACCCGAGATCCCTTAATGCCTCGCGCGCCTACTGAGGCCGCCTGTCATTTTAGCACTCGATCCCAAATCAACAAGCGGCCCTTCCTGGTTCAAATCGGCAGCGGACGCCGCTCGCGGCGAGGTTGCTGAATGATGTCCAACTTTGTAGATCACGTAGTCCTCATATCCCGTGGTCACCCGGACATAACCGCTCAGCTCTTCGTTCAGAGCTTCGTCACCCGTGTCGACCAGGAGAGGCCTTCCCCCCAACGAAGCCAGCTTCTCTTTTGTCGCCACAACCAGGATGCCTTCTTTCCCGACCTGCCGGACCACTGTGGGGCTGACTTGCTGATTCCCTCGGCCCAGAATATAGCCCTGTCCTCCAATAACGGCAATCACGATTTTGGCCCGACGCCCGGCGATCAATTCAGTCAGTTGCCTCTCGGGGACGTCCTGAGCGACCAAGCGCCTGTTGCAAACGACATCGACACCCAGCAGGGTGTTCTCAAGTCCCAGCTTCTCCATGATGGCTCGAGTGGTCGTGCCGGGTCCAATCACGAAAACTTCCGACTCATCCATGGAATCGATGACGTCATCAGCAATCCCCGCCAGAGCCCGGGCCTCGGCCACCCTTCCTCCCGCCTTCATCCGTTGGACATATCGGCTTTCCACGGGCACGCGTAGATAGCCATAAAGCCTGGCGCTGACCACCCCCTGGCGATAGGCTTCCTCGTCAATATCCATGACCTCAGCTTCTCGAAGACTTCTCAAACGACCATCGAGAAACATCTTGGCCACCTCCCCTGCATCTCTGGGCGTCACCGCGTAGACGGCTGAATGGATCTTGACGCCCGCCGGGATCCCCAGGCAAATCAATTGACTACCCACAACCCTGCAAATGTCCCGGGCGGTTCCATCGCCGCCCGCGAACAGGAGCAGGTCAACTTGTTTCTCCAACAGTTGCTCAGCAGCCCTCTCGGTGTCCTCGTGGGTGGTTTCTCCCGTCCGAATGGAACCGAGTACCTTGGGGGCCAACCCTGCGGCTCGACAAACATCTTCCCCCATCTCATGGGGGCAGGTAATCCATTGCAACGATTCTGTCGTCTTGGCAACAGCCCGCAGCGCTCGGCTGACCCTCTGTGGTGCCTCTGGAGTCGCACCGCGCTCCCGGGCCATGCGCAAGACTTCAGGGCCATCACTGCCTTTAAGCCCGACCTTACCCCCCATCCCAGCGACCGGATTGACAATGAGACCCAAGGTCTTCATCGGCGATTGCCAGACAACCGGTACCCAGAGACCTCTTTGACCTGGAGGAAACCGCTACTCGTCTCCAGCCCCAATAGTGTCCGGGTCCCGATACAAGTGAGACTGTGAGGGTGATGCTGAAGGGAAGAGGGATCGGGATGCCAACCGTGGCAGGTTTTGGGCGAAGGGAGCGGAGCGACCGTAGCCCCAAACCCGCCGCAACTGCTCCTTGAGGGTCCCTGCCCCCCGTCTCTCATCCCCCCAAAAGCACGGCCCCTGGCCCCCCATTCGGGACCCAACACCGCCTCTGTTCAGGTAACCTTGAGTTTCCATCCAGGAACCCAAGGCCTGCCTTGAGCCAAGCCGAAAGGAGCCTGAAACCCTGCAGATTCCATCGCTACCCATCCCATCTTATCACCGTTTCAACGTCGGCGACACCCTGCCCGCTGACGCCATCGACAGACGGCGCTCACTGGAAATCTACCGGGACCTGCTCGCCGAGGGCTGCTCCTCCCAGACCGCCCTGCGGGCCATCGGTGGGCCCAGAGCCACCTGTTTCCGCTGGGCCGCGCACTACCGGCAGCACGGCCCCCAGGGCTGGGCAGCCCTCAGCCGGCGCCCGCAACGCCTCCGAAGGCGGCCATGGACCCCGGCCCAACAGCGCCAGGGCCGGGCCTTGCGACGACACTATCCCTTCATGGGCAAGCGCCGCCTGCCTGTCCTGCTCGCCCGCCAGGGTATTCATCCGGGTGAATCCACCCTGGGCCGTATCCTGGCCCAGGGGGTGCGGCTGGGACGCATTCGCCCCTGCGCCTTCTGCCGGGGGCGCGTCCAGCTGAAGAAGAACCCACCCCTGCACCCCTCCGGAGGAGGGGAATTTCGGAGGGAACCCACCCCCTGCACTCCTCTCAGGAGGGCAGCCTCTCAGGAAGACAGGCCTCCCAGGAGGGGAATCACTCCCAACGCTGGCGCTATGGCGCCAGGGCTACCCAACCCGGTGAACGGGTGCAGATCGATCCCCTCTCGGTGTCTCTCGACGGCGTACAACTCAAGGAGTTCCGGGCCGTCTCCCCGGTCGGCAAACACAGGGTGCCCTGCGTCTACTCCCGCGCCGCCGCTGGACCCACCCCCTGCACTCCACTCAGGAGTGCAGCCCCTCCGGAGGAGGGGAATTTTGCCCGAGGCTTCCTGCAGGCCGTGATCTAGAACCCACCCCTGCACCCCTCCCAGGAGGGGACTACCCCTGCACCCCCTCCAAGTCGACGGCGGCAGCGGGTTCAGGGGCGAGTTCGAGCCAGCCTGCCAGCCACTCGATATCCCCCAGTTTGTCCTGCCGCCCCGACGCCCCCGGTTCAATGGCTGCGTCGAATGCGCCAACCACAGCGCCCGGGTGGAGTTCTGGAACCTCTACAGCGGAGAACTTACCGCCACCACCGGCGCCGCTCTCGCCGACTCCCAACACTTCTACAATGACATCCGACCTCACCGGTCCCTGGACCTGAGGACCCCGATGGAGTCCCTTGATACCGGCAAGGCTGCCTGACCGAGTCTCATAGGTGCTGAACCCGCACACCCTGTTTCCAGAATCATGCTATTATTTAGAAGCCTAGTTTCCACACGTCTTCGTGCAGAGGTTATCTCAACCTGGCAGGTAGTCGCCTCGGGCGCCATCTTCTACCCTGAAGGAGGCGGTCCCCGGCGAGAGGACCGCCTAGCAGACCCCAACTAGGGCAGCACTCCTTCCAGTGGGAGTACAGCGACCATGCTTGATCAAGCACGGACACCAGACAAGGAAAGAATCAACGAATATGCTTTTGACTATTATTTTTCCTTAAGGAAAGTCAGAACCTATGTCGAAGGGCATTATTCCAAACGATTGGATATTGGCCATTTAGCCGGTATTGCTTGTATGGAAAAGAAGTACTTCTCGAGATTCTTCCACAGAAAAGTAGGGATAACGTTTAGCCGTTGGCTCGCGTATTACCGCGTCTGCAGGGCCATGAAAATGATGGAAGAGGCTGACTTCTCAATAACTAAGGTGGGCTACGCCGTCGGGTTCGAGGACCTCAGGACCTTTGAACGCGCCTTTAAGAGGGTCGCCAACTTGACACCCCGACAGTTTAAGATGCGGGTGCGTCCAGGCGCCTGACTCGTGAGACGAACGGCTTCGCCGGAAGCAGGGCTTTCCTCCATCGGTATCGGGGTAACAATCCGGCAAGCGTCGAGAGCTGCAGGGTAATGCCTGGCTGCCTTATCTGTATTGTATCCAGGGTCTTTGCCAACTCCCCGGCAGGGTCGAGAGCTGGCGCAGTTGCCCGGAGGAATCTCCGTAGCCCCGTTTCATCAGCAGGTCGTAGCGGGCCAGCGCGGCCAGGATCCGCTTCAGCTGGCGTTCCTCACGGGCCGCGATGAGGGTATTGGCCAAGTGGGCCACCGTGGCCAACAGTGAAGAAGACCTCGCTCCAATCTCTGCTCTCGGAGGTGATCTACTAATATGCTTTCAGTTGCTCAGGGTAGGCCGATGGTGGTGGTTCAGGGTTTTTCAAGCGGAAGTGGCAAAAAGTCAACGCAAAAGTGAGGAGTGAGTGTCAACGGGGCGAGCAGCGTAAAACTTGAATGGGAACGAACTATCTGAAGGGTCCAGGACGCTTTGACTTCAAGGGGCTGGCGGACGCGGATAATGTCTGCACACCACCAACGTCGGTCCTTGCGAGAGATCTCTGGACTGAATTGACCACTGGTTGTTTCGCAGGCCTGATCTCAATCCACACCGGATAGATAGCCATCAGCCAGTCAACCCTGGCTCAGTGCGCCTCAACAAAGTTGGCAGCATGAGTAGACCGCATGATTCTTACTCTTTGGAGAAAATGGTTCATCCGTTGGAAGCTTTTTCAGTTAAAAAGAAAATGAGGACTATTCCCTTCTTGCCTTCCGCCAGCTCAATTCTCACATCGTCGAAAAAGCCAGTCGCTCTTATTGCTCCGACGTCTCTACGCAGAACGTTCAAATCCAGATTGGTCCTGGCCTGTGAAGCAATGTGAGATCTTACCTCTGTCAACGAGACTCTCTGTAATCCTCGAATATCAATCTGTTCGATGATTGTCTCCGGTGACACCTGGATTGTCCTTCTGCAAGTCCCCGTGGCAGTGGTTAGGCGAGGAGAGCTCTTGAAGGTAATGGTTCGATAAAATTCAATCAGGGATTTCCTGACATCTGTGAACTGTGGTCGCTCTAATTCATAATTCGCAGCCGGTTGACTCAACAGGTATAAGACATTGCTCCTTGCCAGAATCAGGACGCCAAAGATCAAGTTAAACCTCGTCCCCCGACCTTCCCATTTCACTCCCCTGATCGTATCAGGCGGAATCATGACCCAGGCAAAAAGGGCGTTTCCTCCCTCCAGTTGTATGAATTCCGGTTCGGCTCCTATCCAACTGTCTTCAGAGATAGAACTAAACCACGCCGGCATGACGATATCCCGGAGAAATCTATTAATGGCGCGCTTGTGCAATCCGACTGCCAGCGGAGAGAAGGAGTCAACAGTAATCCTCATGGAATGAATCTCTTTCTTCACTCCAAGGCGATCTTGCATAAAGACGCTGAACCAGGTTGCCTTTTTGGGAATATCGATTGAGTCAGGCACCGGATGGAACGCGCGCAGGTAAAAGCGGGACACTGGGATTCTTCTGATGCCATCCTTCAATTCGACACCGGTTGGAACGCCAAAAGAAAAATCGCCGCCGAGCGATAGGTACCTGCCTTCGTCGATCCTTCCTTTGAGCTTGTCGGCCTGCGAGGCTTCGACCCCCAGGCTCGCCACCAACAGGCAAGCGGCTTGGATTCTAAATCGCCAAAGCCATCGTGTCATTGGAATTCTCCAATTACCAACACCACCACTGCCCCCAATGCGAAGCCTATGGAACGCAAGACGACTCGGATTACCACTGCCCGACAAGACTTCGAGAGGCCGCTGCTTCTTGAAGCGCGCCGTCTCGGAGGGGCTTTGCTTTCACGGCTCGCTGGCATCGATCTACGGCCATAACATACAATTACATCGTCAAATCCAAACAAGTGCCGGATGGTTAGTTAGCTTCAGGATACCCCGCAAAACTCCTGCGATCAAGTCCGGAAGTGACACCGAAGAATCGCGATTGAGGAAAGGGAAATGCCCCGGCTGTCTGAAGTCGGCGACCAGGTGAGATGCCTCAGGCGAGGCAAGCGAGCGCCCCTAGCTCCGCAGCCAGTTGTGTCACAAGGCTTTCGGAGCGATTGACAGCTACTTCGGGGACATTTCTCCCTGGTTTACACACCTTTCGATGGCAGCTCTTTCCTTCTCCCGTTTTTGCCTGGCTTTGGGTGGATGTCGAGTCGCCATCACGGCGCTATCGCCAGAGTTCCCGGCAGCATGGCCGAGGCCCCGGCTGGGATCAACAAGCCTTGAGGGCACTCGAGGTCTCTGTCAATGCTCTTCAGGAGCCGCGTCAAAGTTCGAATCAGAGCGCCAAAATCAGTGTCCTGCCTCCTCCGTTCTTCCCTGATCCATCTTGCCAGGTTGAGACCAGAATGTCGCAAGAATGGCGCCACCTGTCGCAAAAAAGTGGACATTGGCCGAGCCAGCCGTCGGGAAGCCGACCTATACTTTAAGAATTCTCCGAATGAAGACTATCCCGATTTCACCACAAAACGTCGATCAGGAGGACGAAATGTTCACCACATCAGGTTCTTTCAGTCAAATAAGCACGACTGTCAAGATCAAACCAGCAGTCAAAGTCTTGAGGGGCTTCTAGACAACGGCCACCTTCCTGGCAGTGGCCTTGGTTCCGTTATCAATGGAAGCTGCCGGTTTGGCGGAATTGAAAGTTTCGCAGCCGGGAGGCCGCTTCGTGGTCCATGGATTTTTTCACAATCCTCCAGGGTCTCCACGGCCCACCCCGCTGGAGGATGCACCTCACATATTCCGGGTTATAGTCCTGTTCGAGATACAGCCCTGGACGAATCGAGCTCATTAGAGTTGGAAAGCCAAAGGCTGCTTGGGCAAGTCAAACCAATGCTCGGCGACAGAGCGAACTTGAGCCCTTCAGGTCGGCCGAAGTCAGCCGGCTCCGGCAAGACGGCAACCCGCCCGCTAAATCCTGCACCGCCAGCGGCTTCGTTGGCCGCAGCTCTAACCTCTCCTGAGTGTGCAGCGCAGCAGCCTAATCCGCCCAACTATCTCGATTGTGGGAGCTGTCTTCCAAACCGTAAACATCGGCCCAGAGTGGGGTGTCCCGTTTGGTGGATATGCACCAACTATTGTTGTGAATACAATATGAAGTACAAGCGGTGCTGCAGAGATTGTGACTATGTGCCTAGCAATCCATGCTTCGGTTGCCACGACACGTACCGTTGTAACACGGCGCCTTAAAACGGTTAACCTTGGGACATCTGGAAGTGCAGGACGACAAAATGGGAGAAAACCATGTTTTCGCTTAACGGAGCCTTAACTCAGCTGGCTTTGGCCATAAGCCTTCCACTGGCTCTTTCAGCACAGCAACTGACAGAACGGGCCGGTTTTGTGTTAGACGGCAGGATTGATTATCGAGGGTATCGAACAGCAGTGGAGAACGGTTTCGTAGCCATTCACGTAGCCTGTATTGTAGAGAACAGCGAGACCGATCAACTTGAGATCTTTCGATGGCGCGGGCAAAAGGTGGTCGGACTGAATCTGCTCAAGGCAGTTGAAGGAGCACACTCCATGAGTGTGAACGAGGTGTCGATTGGCCCCACCGGATTGGTGGCTGTGATTGCTACCCTTGCCGATTCGACCTCTCGATTAGCTGCCGGTCTCTTCCTCTACGACCCCAGCGCTGAATCCCTGAACGTATTCTGGCTACCGGAGTGGAGGAGCGTTGTCAGATTAAGAGTGGATAAAGACGAGAACATCTGGGCGCTTGGAGAAGGAACAGAAAGCAAAGATCCTTCAACACTGCCTATGATCACAAAATACGACAGGAAAGGGAACATCGTGAAAGAATTTCTGCCTCGTTCTGAATTTCCTGTCCATGCGAGACTGGCTGAGGAAGGGCCGGATGTTGGCGGAAGCATTTCTTTTGGATTGACTCATGACAGGGTCTGGTTCTGGCTTCCGAAGGACCAGCAGCTGGTGACGCTTCGGAAGGACGGGAGTGATGTTCAAACGGTGAAGACAGGATTACCATCCTGGCCCTGGAGGCATCGTCAAGTCAGAAAAAATTCAGACCGTGGTCTACCCTCACTCCACATGGTTGCCCCCAGGGCGCTTTCTGGCCATGGTCCGCTTTCGCACTGAATCACGATCGGATCATGCAGTAGGGCTATTCGAATGGCAGTCAAGCTCTGCGACCTGGAGAGCGTTGCCGGACATCGACCCCATCAAACTCGGAGGCTGGTTTTATGGAGTGGATCAAGACAAAATGATTTTTGGACTGGGACTGACTTACCCACGAGAGAATAGTCCCTTCCTTCAAATCGGAAAGGTATCTTTGCCTTCGCTCTGACGAGTCTGTGAAGCGAGTCAGATGTCTGGCGGAGGCAGGCTTTAGAATCATTTCCAAACTCCGGGGATGCTTTATAAGTCTACTTGGCTGAGCCAGGTCGCTGTCTCCTCGTTGCCCCCTAGATGTGTCTGCAAGGCGAGCTGTCATTCGATTAAGTGTTGTACGGCTCAAGACACAAGCTTACCAAACATAGACCATGCCCTCCTTGTGACTGGCCATTTAAAATTCCCCAGTTTTTGGCCGAGACCTCTGCATAACCGTCATTCCAGCGAAAGCCGGAATCCAGGAACGGTGAGTTTTCAGTAGGATAACGATAGCGCATTGCCGAATTTCCCCTCCCCGGTTTAACAAAGCGTTCCGGCTTGATCAAGGGGAACGGTGGGGGGGGGGGGGGGGGGTAGCACGGGCCCGCTTCTTTCTTTGGTACTGGCGCCAAGTCACGGCTATTCTCTCGGGTTCATCAATGCCGGGCGAGGGAACTTTATGGACGACCGAGTTGTGGGGAGAGTTCTTGACGAATTCAGGATCCTGGTAAGCCTCCCGGGAAATTTGGCGAAGGACAGCGACATACTCATCGAGATCATCCTTGGAATAAGACTCACAGGGTTCCAAAGTAAACGGCTCCGGCACTATCCAGGGAGGGTGGCTCATCCAGTAGTGCTGCAGACCGAAGTCAGCCATTCTTCGCATCACATCCTCGGTACCGACTCCGGTGTCCTGCTTCAGCTTGTCCCAAGAGTAGCGAACCTGCTCCAAGCGACGTTTTCCTTCGGCATACTGAATGACGACTCCTGGAATCTCGCTCAGCTTCTTGAGTAGATAGTTGTTGTTGAGCACCGAGCACTCGGCGACTTCCCGCAGCCCGTCCGCGCCATGCTGTAAAATCCAGGCGTAGGCCCGCAAAACCGTGGGCGCATTTCCGAAAAAGCATCGCACCCTGCCAATACTTTGGGGCCGGTCATATTCCAGAACATACTTCTTCCCGTTAAAAGCCACCCGGGGGACCGGCAGAAACTTGCCCAGCTCCCGCCTCACTCCAATGGCTCCCGTGGAATGCCCCATACAGGCATGAGGGGAGGAAAAGGTTTTGTGAATATTGAAATGGCACAAATCGAATCCGGCCTCCTTGGCTCGAGTCATGCCCAGTATTCCGTTGGCGTTGGCCTGGTCGTAGGCACAGAGCGCCCCCACTTGGTGGGCAGCCTTGACGTACTCATCAATCCTGGGATTGTAGATTCCGGTATCCTCCGGGTTCGTGATGAAAATTCCGGCTGTGCGCTCGGACAAAGCGGCTTTCATGGCTTCCATCTCGGGATACCCGTTCTGGTCGGGCATGAGCGTGACTACTTTGTATCCTGCGGTGGCGGGACTGGCAGCATCACAGGGATGTGAGAACAGGGTGGTGATGATCTCGGATCTTTTTTCATCATTCCTGGCCTCATGATAGGCCCGCACGATGCAAGCATTGGCGTAGACTCCCTGGGCGCCGCCTCCGGGTTGGAAGCTGAAGTGATCCAGACCCGAGATTTCTCTGAGGAACTCCTCCAACTTGAAATAAATCTCCAGAATGCCCTGAATGGTGTCCTCGTCCTGGAGTGGATGAATATCCCGGAGTCCCGGGTTTCTGGTCAGTTGTTCGTGAACCTTGGGGCTGTATTTCATGGTGCAGGTCCCCTCACTGACATCGATCGTCAGATCCGCGCCCAGGGTCTCCTGAGACAATCTCAGGAAATGGCGGAGGACGCGAACCTGATTCACTTCGGGAAGGGCTGCCGGCATCTTTCTCCTCAGGTTTTCCGGGATGGTGGAAAGTCCGTCCCCAATCTCAGCTTCTATTTCCTTTTCGACCTGGGGAACGAGAATTCCCCTTTCGCCGGGGACACTCATCTCGCAGATGATTTGCTCGTCCCAGCGCGCCTGGTGGAACTTTCGCAACAGCGTGCTTTTGTCTCTACCCATTGAATGGTCTCCTTAGGCAACGGGTTGGTGATTCTCAATTTTCCCGAGTGACAGTTTCCAAGGCGAATACGAGTCTGTCGATGTCTTCTTTCATCATGATTTCAGTCACACAATAGAGGGCGCTCTGGCCGAGTTGGGGGAATTCCTGAGAGACATCTTTACCGCCGATAATCTGCTGCCCCAGCAAAGCCTTGTTCACCTGCCTCACGCTTTTGCCTGTGTTCTGAAAACTCACCACAAACTCCTTGAAGAAAGGGGCGCCGAAGAGGACCTCGACATCTTTGATCCCGGCGATGCGTTTGGCGGCATAATGGGCTTTCTGCATGATGGTCCGGCCGATCTCCCGCATCCCTTTTGGCCCCAACAAAGCCAGATAAACCCCGGCCGTGATGGCCCACAACCCGGTGGTGGTTCCCGTGTATTCCTTACCTTTTTCCCGGGACCCATAGGAGGTCCTTTCGAAAAGCACCTCTCCAAACCCATACTCCCCTTTTTGAACCGTCTCGGTCAAACCGAACATCAAGTCCTTGAATTCGGCGACATATTTCATATCGTCATGGGTGGCGATAAAGCCTCCCTGTCCGCCACCACAGAGCAGATGCATTCCCAGAGGATGAAAGTCCCCACAGGTAAAGGTAGCTCCATAGCTTGCCGGTGGGGCCAGGACACCCAGCGAGATGGGGTCGGCGTAGACCACGAATTCAGCGCCATGGGTTCGAACCATCCGACCCACCTCCTCGGCTTGGGTTTCAATCACACCCAGGTAGGCAGGGTTTTCGATCATTACCGCCGCGATCCGGGCCGAAAGTTTGGCTTTCAGGTCCCGAATATCCAGTAAGCCTGTTTGGGGATCCATCTGGATGATCCCTATTTCGAGTGTCGAGTCCCCGCCCCCCTTGAGATAGTTCCTGATCACAGACAGGGTTTCCGAGCCCATGGACCTTGGCAGGAGAACCTGAGTGCGTCCCGTGATTCGAGAGGCCATGCGGAGAGAAGTGGCGGCTGCCTGGGGTCCGTCATAAAGGGGGCAGCTCAGGATGTCCATCTCAAGCAGGTCTCCCATCAGGCTGGCATACTCGAAAAATGCCTGCCACTTGCCATGATCGGCATACGACTCTCCAACGTAAGCGGTGAGGAACTCGCCACGGTTATTGATCTCGTCGCAAACAGCCGGCACATAATGCCGAGCACAGCCCGCCCCAAGAAAATTGAGGTAATCTGAACTGCTCCTGTTCTTCTTCAACAGCTGTTCCACATGCCTCTTGATCGACGCCTCGTCCCGGATAGGCTCCGGTAGGTTCAACCGGCCCTCGAACCTCAGATGGGCGGGGATCTCGGCATACAACTCTGCAATACTGCCGGCACCAATCTCCTTGAGCATCTGAGCCTTGATTTCAGGGACCGAGTTTGGAATATAGGGATAAACGATTGGATTGTTGCTCATACCCACTCCCATTGCCGAGCCTGGAGCATACACGCCAGACGCCGCAAGCATTTCTAGCCACTCACTTCACACCAATCCATGGCCAACAAGGCATAAGTCTTAGTGGCGACCATCAACTCGTCAATTTCAACATACTCGTCAGCGGCATGAGCCACCAAGATGCTTCCAGGGCCGTAGACAATACTCGGAATACCCTGTGGATTCAGAAAGGCCGCATCGCACACCGCGTAAAATCCGGCGAACCTGGCCGGGACGTGGAAGCGCGTCCCTTGAGCGGCTTCCCCATGGGCGGCTGCCACGGCCTGACAAATCGCGTGGTCGGGGTTCACCGAATAAGCCGGCCAGTTGACCTTCCACTCCACCTTGGGAGGGTGTTGGCGTAACCAATCGTCCAACTGACAAGCATGGTTGATATAATTCTCGAACTCCTGCTGGACCGCCTGGGGAGAATCCTGGGGGTGATACCACAGGCAATACTCGATCGTGCAGTAATCCGAGATGAAGAAGGGAACCTGCACGCCGTGAGGGGCTCCCGAAATGACGCCTGGCAGCATGGCGAAATGACCGGGCTTGAACAAGGGATGCTTCTTGGTCAATCCCCACTCATCCTCGAGTTTGCGGATAGCGTTCACCAGAAAGACTCCCTTGTCGATGGCATTGACGGCAACCTCAGCCCCGAGGCCGCCAGCCCGAAAAGTCTCGCCTCTGGTTGAAGCATGGCTGGCCTTCCCTTCCACGGTCACACTGACCCACCACAAGCCCGGTGAAACCGGCACGACCGCCAAGGGATAAGGCGGCGCTGAAGGCTCCGACACTACTGCGGCATCGGCCCGATAACCTCTCTTGGGAAGGTCTCCGGCCCCGATGGTGGCGCTATCCATATTCTCTTCGCCCGCAGTGGCGGTGAGAGTCAGGTCCCCCTTGAGCTTTAGACCCACGGTCTGAATAGCTTTGGCCGCCATCATCTGAGAGACCAGCGGTCCTTTCATGTCACAGGAACCGCGCCCATAGACACGGCCTCCGTCCACTTTGCCGCTCAGGGGATCCCCGGACTTCCATTTTTCGGGAAGCCCGGTGGGGACTGTATCAATGTGCCCGTTAAAGAGCAGAGACTTGCCCCCGCCGGCACCCTCCCAGATGCCGGCCAGATTGGCCCGCTTGGGATCCACCTCCCACAAATCGACTGGAAGACCCATCGCTTCGTAGTGTCCGGCCAGGTACTTGTTGGCTTCCGTTTCTCCCCCAAGCTCGGCCTCATAGTCGGTCCCCGGGTAGCCGGGGTTGACGCTGCGAATCTGCACCAGTTCACTGACAGCTTCCACAATTTCATCTTGCATGCCGTCAATCGCTTCCAGAACTTTGCTCTTTTCATCCTTGGTTGCCACGACCCTGCCTCCCGTTATAACGAACCTCAAATGCCTGATCCAGTCTAAGATCTTATATCGCCCTGCGCGATCAGTGCCTTGGAGATACTGGTGTATCTAACCCGAATTTCTCGCCACAAGAAGTCGCATTGGTTCTCGGAACCTGGTAAAATATTTGTTTCTAAAGAAGTTAACCCGATTCCAAGAGAAGAACCGTTGCCTACACAGTCTAACACCAAACGACTGGAGTTCGAAGGCTTTGGCCGTCGTCGCTACCCCGGCGGAACCGTTTGGCACCCGCGTCGCTCGCTTCCCAATCGATACCAGCCTTCCCCCTTTCTCAACGGGGTTGGCTCCTCCATTGCCCGTTTCCAGGCCTGCTCAGCGTTCACTCGCGTTGCGGCCCGCAGGATCGCCGAACCGCCTGTGGCGGCCCTCTTCATCGAAGCGCTCGAACGAAGTCGTCACCTCATTCATTGGCTCCGACTGCTACCGGCTGGAGCGACGGTTGCCATGCGGGATTCCCACCCGATGAGCAACAGCGCCTTGTCGCGGCGCACTGAGAGGATCGGGCTGAAGGGCTCGACGACACCTTTAGCATCGAGGATCGGCCACTACGAGTCGCAAGAATCCGGAAGACCGTTTTGGGACTGTCCCTCCGAGTGGCGAGCCGGGATTATGATACAGTTGACATCACCATAGAGGATGCTTTTCGGCCGGGCAGCAGAACTCCATTGGCTCTCACTGCCGGTCCAGAGGAGGTATCTACCCAAACCGGTTCAGCAGCAAAGGGTTGCCCTGACTCTCCTCCGGGCCAGGCGGCAGAGTCCGGAGGCTTTGGAATGAAGCATCGGAAAGAATTGTTAACGGAACTCCCCCCCGGCTCGAAGGTTCTGTTCATCCGACTGCGCTCCTTGGGAGACACGATTCTGTCGACGCCTCTCTACGCCGCTCTCAAGGGCTGGAGGCCGGACTTACAGATCGCTGCGCTGGTGGAAAAACCCTATGACGAGGTTCTGCTGCGCAACCCCGATCTGCGATCCGTTTTCTGCCTACCGGTCAACACGGCCACCCAACGGTCGTCGCTGGCTGCTCGGTGGCAGACACTTGGGAAAATCAGGCGGGAGCGCTTCGACTGCTGCATCAACCTGCATGGAGGCACGACCAGCGCCTGGCTCACCTGGATGAGCAAAGCCCGACATCGCATCGGCCCTATACAGTTTTCGCAACTCCTTTTGCTACAACCTGCGGCTGAAATTGCCCGCGCCGGCGCCAGGAATCCACTGGCATTCTACAAGGTTCCAATTGGAATGGCTTCACCAACTTGGCCTGCCGGAAGGTCCCCCACCGCCCTCGCGTTTGTTTCCAGATCCACGTCTCAAGCCCCGACTGGAGGCCCGGCTCAGGGACGCAGGACTCTCGCCATCCCAACCCTATTGTGTGATGCAACCCAGCTCCCGCTTCCATACCAAGGAGTGGACCCATTCCGGATTTGCCGAGATCTCGGACTACCTGCAGAACCAGCACGGCTACGCAACCCTGCTGGTTGGCGCCGACGACGAGGAGTTGAAAATCAGGAGAGTCGCCGCCCTTTGCCAAACCCGACCCGCTGCGATTTGGGGGCTTTCGATCTCTGAGCTGACTTGGGTCGTAGGTCAAGCCAGTCTGTTCGTCGGGAACGACAGCGGCCCCACTCATCTGGCAGCGGGACTGGGAGTGCCTACGCTGGTTCTTTTCGGATCTTCCGACTCCAAGCTGTGGCGCCCCTGGCAAGCGACCCATGAAATCGTTCAGAACCCTTTTGACTGTAATCCCTGTCCTGGTTACCGCTGCCTTGTGTACGATGAACCCCGCTGTATTCTCAGCATTACCCCGGCGCAAGCAAAGGAGGCGTTACAACGATTGCTGAAACGGGGCCACCTTCCGGCCCAATCCCCCCGGATACGGAGATGAGTCCTGCAAACCCGACAGCTTGCTTTCAGTCGCTCAGCCCGGTCCCATCCGGAAGTCCGATCCCCCGGGGACGAGGACAGTTCCCGCAACCCGAATCGACAATCAGCCTCCGCTCTCCGCTAAACCGATACCTGCTCATCTATTGGGGACGCAGCGACTTGGTTCTAACCGTTACTTGCTCGATGCGTTTCATGTTGGGTTGGAAACCGATACCCCTGTCCGGTAACACGTGAATCCTGCCTTGCGGGTCCACTTCCACCTCCGGCTCAATGAGATCTTGATGAAAGTAGCGCTTGCTGGCGGAAACATCCCCGGGTAAGGTGAAATTCTGCAAGGTCGAGAGGGCAACGTTGTGGGCTCGACCGATGCCCGATTCCAGCATTCCCCCACACCAAACAGGGATCTTTCGCGTCTGGCAGACGTCGTGGACTCGGATCGCTTCGCTGTAACCGCCGACTCTCCCCAACTTGATATTGATGATCCGACAGGCGCCCGCTTCGATCGCCTTGCGAGCGTCCTCCCCATCCAGAATGGATTCATCCAGGCAAATGGGCGTCCGCAAGGCCTTTTGGAGCTGGACATGATCCACGATGTCATTCCAGGCCAGGGGTTGTTCAATCATCAAAAGATCGAAATCATCCAAAGCCTTCAGGTGTTCCAGATCCGCCAGCGTGTAGGCGGAATTGGCATCGCACATCAGCAGTATCCCGGGAAACTGCTTTCTGACCTCGCGGACGATTGCCACATCCCAACCGGGTTTGATTTTGATCTTGATACGCTGGTAGCCCGCCTGCAGCTCTTTTTCGATCTTGTTGAGTAGCTCCCTGGAGCTCTTTTGAATGCCGATAGACACTCCGCAATCCAGGGTTTTTCGCGGACCCCCGAGCAGCTCGTGGAGGGGCTTCCTCAAGGAGCGGGCATAGAGATCCCAGACCGCTGTTTCCACAGCGGCCTTGGCCATGTTGTGACCTCGGATGGGTTTGAGCAAGGGAGCCACATCCCGGGGATGGTTGATCTCAGAGACAAAGATTTTAGGGATGACGAAGTCCTCGAGCACGTGCCACGCGGTAGCAGTCGATTCGTGATTGTAGAAAGGACCCTCCGGTGCGGTGGATTCTCCATAACCGATCATTCCCTCGCCGAAAACCCGAACCAGAATCACCCGGCGAAGGGTCGTGCGGCCGAAGCTGGTTTCAAAGAAGGAGATGAGCGGCATTTGCACTTCACGGAGTTCGATCTGCTCGATCTTCATAGCTTCAGCGCCAAGTGAGTCAGCAAAGCGGCTCGTGGAACCAGACTGTCCACCAGCACATGTTCGTGCAAAGCGTGGGGACCTTCGCCATCGGGCCCCAGTCCATCCAAAGTGGGAACTCCCAGCGCTGCGGTGAAACAGCCGTCGCTTCCTCCGCCGGTGGAACCTTCTTGCAGGTCGATGCCCAGTTCGGCGGCAAGCCGACGCGCCCGCTGGAACAGTTGAATCACCTGCTGGTTGCGCTCCAGGGGCGGCCGCTTGATGCTTCCTTCAACCGTGACCTCGCTCCCCTTCAGTTTGGGCTGCAGCGCGTGGATCCGGCGGGTGACGCGTTCTCCTTCGGCCTTGGTAGCCACCCGCACGTCCACTTCCAGCTCGGCCCGGTCGGCAATCACGTTGGAGCGAGTACCCCCGCGGATCACGCCTGGATTCACCGTGGTTCCTTCATCCAAATTGTTAAGCCGGTACAACTCCTGGACCTGGCAGGCCATTTCCTGAATGGCGCTCACTCCTTTTTCGTAGTCCACGCCGGCATGGGCGGCCACTCCACTGGCTGAAACCAGGAACGTTCCAACGCCTTTGCGCGCGGTCTTGACCGCTCCTCCCGGCAAACAGGGTTCCAGAACCAGAACGGCCTCGCAACCCCGAGCTTCTTTTTCGATCAAGGCCCGGGCCGTCGGCGTCCCCACTTCCTCATCGGAGTCGAGCAGGATGGTCAGCGGTCGCTTCAGAGCTGCCCGACCGGTCGACAGATAGTGGGCCAAACCCAGCATCAGGGTTGTCCCACCGCGCATATCGAAAGAGGCAGGCCCGAAGATCTTGCCGTCTTCCAGCCTGGCCGGGCGTCGCCGGGCCTCACCCATACTCCAAACGGTATCCAAATGTCCCAGGATCAGAATAGGTTTCCCCTCAGTCTCGGGGCCGGAGAACCTCGCCAACAGGTGATCACCCGACTCGGCATTGGGAACCAGTTCCACCGAGGCGCCGTAGCCACTGAACCGGTCAGCCAGACGGCGCGCCAAACGGTCCAGTGCGGGCTTGTCGTCCGAAGGAGAATCCGTATTGATCAAGTCCATCAGCCACTGGATCATCTTCGGTTCCAGTTCGCGAAAGTAGGAGAGGAGCGCTGACATTGAACAAAGTTCCCGTCTCGACCGGATCTGCCTGGACCGGGTGGAATGGGTCCAGGGAAAATCCGGCCTAAAATACCATAGTTGCTCAGCCGTCGATGACTTTTTTCGGCCTGGGTCGATGGCTCTGCGGCACAGGCCGGCAAGTTCGAGCGAGGAGCGCTGAATGGATGACTGCCCTCCACCCGGACTCGTCTTTACCATAAATTAATCGGATACGGCGGTTGTGTTCCTGCTAAGATAGGTTTGAGTTTCAGAGCTTTGACAGAGATTAAGTTTTTACACCAAGCTCGGCTGCAATGGTGCTGGGAGTTTGAAGCCTCCACTCGAATGACCGACCAGGCAACCCGGCTTTAAGAAAGGCAGACCATCATGAGATCCTCACGAAGGACTTTCCTGCAAGCTTCCGGGGCCTTCACCATGGGCTTCCTGGGGCTTCGATCTCTCACCGACAGTGGTTCATTGAAGGCCCATTCCAAATCGAGCGCTTCGGCGGGATATGGAGATCTCCAGCCGGACCCCGAGGGAGTGATCGAGCTACCCGCCGGCTTCACCTATCGGGCCTTCTCCAAGGTCGGACAGGTGATGGATGACGGGTACAAGGTTCCCGGTCTTCATGACGGGATGGCAGCCTTCCCAGGCCCGGGAGGAAGCACCATTTTGGTGCGGAACCATGAACTGAACTTCGATCACCAGTCCATCGGGGCCTTTGGACCCCTCAGCGAACTGTTCAAGGAAACAGACCGGCAAAAATTGTATGACCCCGGTCGGCGGGGGAGACCTTGCCTGGGTGGGACGTCCACCGTCGTCTACAACACCCGTGAAATGCGCTTGGAAAAGCATTTCCTGAGTCTGGCCGGGACGGAACGCAACTGCGCGGGAGGACCCACTCCCTGGGGGAGCTGGATCACGTGTGAGGAAACGGTGCAGAAGGCAGAGGGGCGCCACAGCCGAAACCATGGCTACAACTTCGAAGTGCCGGCCAGCAGCGAGGTTCAACTCACTTCCGCCGTCCCTCTGAAAGCCATGGGACGTTTCGTTCATGAAGCCGTTGCCGTTGATCCCAATTCCGGAATTGTCTACCAAACGGAGGATCGAGGAGACGGACTGCTCTACCGCTTTATCCCGGATAAACCCGGCAAACTGGTCGCAGGCGGGCGTCTACAGGCTCTGCGGGTGAAGGGGCCGACGCCGTCTGGACACCCGAAATTGGGACAGGCGCAAGGTGCTTCCGGGCCACTCTTTCGACGTCGAGTGGGTCGAGATGGAAGAGGTTGAATCTCCCAATGATGATCTGCGCTATCAGGGCTTCGTCGATAAGGGAGCGGCTCGTTTTGCTCGGGGCGAGGGCATGTGGTGGGACAAGGGTTGGATCTACTTCGTCTGCACCAACGGGGGCTTGAAGAAGAAGGGCCAGGTGTGGCGTTACGCGCCCAGCCCCGACGAGGGCAGACAGGGCGAGAAGAAAAGACCGGGGAAGCTGGAGCTGTTTATCGAGCCGAACGATGGCAACCTGGTTGAGAACGCCGATAACCTGACGGTAGCACCCTGGGGAGATCTGATCCTTTGCGAGGACGGACCGGATGAACAATTTGTGGTCGGGGTAACGCCCGCAGGCAATCTCTACAAGCTGGTTCGGAACGTATTCAACAACTCCGAGTTTGCGGGGGGGACCTTCTCTCCTGATGGAACCACCCTCTTCGTCAACATTCAGAATCCGGGCATCACGCTGGCCATCACCGGTCCCTGGCAGGAGCAGAAGAGTTAGGCAAGCGTTTGGGAAACATCGGGGACGACAGCGCCTGTAGAATCTTTTCGACTTCCAATGGCGTGTTGCAGGAACCGTTTCTCCACGTCGGGGGCACGGGCCAAGGAATCCATGGCTGATTCCTGGTGAGGCTCTTTGGCTGGTGAATGCTTGTTTCCCGGGGTGCCTGAACGGGTCTTAGGGGAACTCTGATTAATTCAGAGTTTCTGCGACACAGGGAGATGCCACTATTTTCAATGGCTGTTAAGTTGTTGAAAATAAAAGAAAATCAAACCAAGTTTTCTGCTTTTTTGTACTCTAAATAACTCATGGATGAGTTATTTAGAGCTTCCTTAGCAACATCTTCTTCACCTCGGCAAAAGATTCCTCGAATATCTCGATCGTTGCCGCGGCGTACTGCTGCCTCCGCCATTTCTGCTGCATCGTCTCCAGGTAGCCAGGGGCCTTGGCAGTGAAGATCGCCAGTGTTTCTTTGTCCGCTTGCTTCAAAGCCGCGTAGTATTTTCGGAACTCTTCATCTTGTTCAACCAACATTTCACTGATCCTGCCTTTCAGTTTTTCTTCCACGACGTCCGATCGGGCCAGCGGAATCAGAAATGGATCGAAATTGCCACGGGTTACTTCCTTCAAATAGAGACGCAGGGGGACGCCACTCGCCCTCGGCCAAGTTCTCCTTCCCCTGTTCCACTCTAAAGATGACCGGTCTCTCCTTAAGAATGCATCAACGGCCTCTTGTTCACTCATCATCCTCTGCTCCACAGCTTCAAGGGTTTGTAATAGGGCATTGTTGGACGCGATCCATTTTTTAATGGCGGGTTGGGTAGCCCGGACGCCGTAGGCCAGCCTTGAGCGTGATTCCCCTCCCGGGAGGGGCGCAGGGGTGGGTTCTTTCCCCTCCCGGGAGGGGCTGCGCTGCTGAGAAGATCGCAGGGATGGGTCCGGCAGCGGCGCTTCCTCAGCTTGACGCGGCCCCGGCAGAAGGCGCAGGGGCGGATACGCCCCAGTCGTACACCCTGGGCCAGGATGCGGCCCAGGGTGGATGGGCTGAGATGAAGATCCTGCGGGCGAGCAGGACAGGCAGGCAGCGCTTGCCCCTGAAGGGATAGTGCCGTCGCAAGGCCCGGACCTGGCGCTGCCGGGCCGGTGTCCCTGGCCGCACACGAAGGCGTTGCGGGCGCCGTCTGGCGATGGCCTCGGCGGGCAGCGTGGGGGCGACCTTGAAACGGCGATAGGGTGGGATTCGCAGAGATTGAATCTGCAGGGTTCAGGCTCCTTGGGTTCTTGGACGGAAACTCAAGACTACCTGAATGGACGCCTCGGTTCATGCGGCGCCGCGTCTTTCACTGCATCGGGATCGGTCCTACCCATCCCCCTGAACCGGTCTCACTTGCGTCGAAACCCGGACATCAGCCAAGCAGCCGGTACAAAATGTTGGAATTGCCGAGGCGCCGGTGCTAGGCTTGAGCCTCTGAAAGGGCTGAGCAACGGCCTTGTTCGGCGCGCCAATCCCCCTGTGGAGGTATCGAAGCCCGATGCTGATTGTCGATTCCCATATTGATATTGCCCATAATGCCATTGAGTGGAACCGGGACCTGTTGCAGAGCATCGCCAAGATCCGTGAATCGGAAGCAGGCATGCCTCAAAAGGGGCGGGGCCTCAATCTGGTGAATTACGAGGAGCAGCGTCGGGGAGAAATCGGGCTCTTTTTCGTCACCGTCGCCTGCCGCATTGCTTCGATGGGGAAACGCTTTTCCGGCGTGAGAAACCAGGACATCGCCTACGCCAAGTGCCGCGGCGAACTGGCTTACTATCGACTGATGGAGTCTAAAGGTGTGCTGCGCCAAATCAGAGACCGCGTGGCTCTGGATGCTCATTTGAACGATTGGGAACGGGATCCCGGGCCCACCCCATTGGGGTTTGTGCTCACCATGGAAGGGGCGGACGGCATCGTTTCTCCGGATCAGGTCCCGGAGTGGTGGGATGAAGGCTTGCGGGTGGTGAGCCTTTGCCACTATGGCGTCAGTAGTTACTCCCACGGGACTCAGGCTCCGGGTGGCTTGACACCCCGTGGTCGGCCCCTGCTGAAAGCTCTGGAAAAGGCCGGCATCCTGCTGGACTTGACCCATCTGGCCGATCAGGCCTTCTGGGAGGCCCTGGATGGCTTCGGAGGCCGGGTGCTGGCGACCCACAACTGTTGCCGGGCTCTTTGCGACCATGATCGTCAGTTCGACGACAAGCAGATCCAAGCCATCGTGGAACGCTCCGGGGTCATTGGGGTCGCCCTGGATGACTGGATGCTCTCCCCGCTGTGGGATCATCAGGCGATCGATAACAGTGGAATCAGTTTGGAAACGGTGGTGGATCACATGGATCACATTTGTCAGCTGGCCGGCAACTGTGACCATGTGGGAATCGGGACCGATCTGGATGGAGGCTATGGGAAGGAGCAGGCGCCCTGTGACATGGAGACCATTGCCGACTTGCAGCGAATTCCAGAGATACTCCAGAAACGGGGCTATGTCGCCGGGGATATTGCCAAAGTGATGCACGGGAACTGGATTGAATTTCTCAGAAGCAGTTGGAATTGAGTCCCCGGGGCCGAACCCTGAGGGTGCCCCGCATCGGGTGAGGCAGGCAGCAGCCCCGATTCGGGGTGCAGTGGTTGAGTGATGGAGATTGAACCTCTCGTCTCGCCGGATGCCTTTGTCGGTTTGGAAGGACTGGCACACCTCTGTACAGCTGGGGAGTCTCCCTGGCTCAAGACCCATGAGGCGGTCTACGCCGATTTCGCTCGTTTGAAGAGTAGCGGCTACGAAGGCCGTCAGGAGGTTGCCGATCGAACGGAAGCCTGCCGAAATAACGTTGCTCGGCTGTGGAACGTTCCCGCCGGTCGTGTTGCCTTCATGCCCTCGGCGGCGGAAGGAATGAACTGGCTGGCGCGAGGGCTCGATTGGCGTAGCGGCGACAACATCGTGACCAACAGCCTGGAGTTTCCGTCGGTGGCCTATGCCTGGAGATCACTGGAAACACGGGGCGTGGAAGCTCGAAGAGTTCCCCATCGACAGTGGAGAGTTGGAGAAGAAGATCTGCTCTCGGCGATCGACGGTCGCACCCGGGTGCTGGCGGTGAGTCAAGTCAGTTTCTACACCGGTCAGTGCTTGAACCTGCATCAGTTGGCGGACGAGGCTTCCCGTCGGGGTGTCTTGCTGGCAGTGGACGCCACCCATGCCTCGGGTGTGGTGGAGGTCCCGGCAGTCCTGACCGACTTGTGCGTCAGTAGCTCTTACAAGTGGATGTTGGCCACCCACGGGGTGGCTCCCTGTTACTTGAGTCCCAAGGCCGAGAATCTCACGGCTGCGACCTGTTTTGGCTGGCGCAATCTGGTGGCTTGGCCTGAGGACCGCATGGAACCTCCCCCAGAAGTCCCGATGAGGCCCATGCCGGAAAAAATGGAGCCCGGCAACCCGAGTCTGGTGTCGGTGATGTTTTTGAATAATGCCCTGGAATTGTTGCTGCGGACGGGTATGGATCGGATCCAGGAGCATGCGCGTCAGTTATCGGCAAGGATCGCCGCCGGACTGGAAAGACAAGGGCACACCGTCATCACTCCCAAGGAAAGGGCTGCCCGGTCCGGAAATACCTGCTTCTTAACCGGTGAAGCCAAGAATATCCATAAACGGCTGAGGCGCCAGGGAGTGCTGGTCTGGGGGGAGTTGGGTCGGGTGCGGATCTCCGGTCACCTTTACAATAGCAGCCGAGACGTGGACCGCTTCCTGGCCGCTCTGGCCGGCTAGCCCGGGTCCGTTGATATCGGGTCGTTCGAGATCATTCGCCGGCAATCCGGAGGTGTTGGTTGACGGCCATTCTCTCGCGCAGGCCCGGTGACTGCTTGCTGAAGACGCGCCGGGCCGGAATCCCCGGGTTGGAGGGAGCATGAAACGGATGATTGCTCACTGGAGGTGGCTGCCTGTTGCCCTGCTTGCGTTGGTTTCGATGCAGCACCGCTCCCATGCTGCGGGCGGGCAGAACGCGGCCGGTTCGGAGCGTCGAAAGAGTCTGGACTATTTCATCATCGTGACCGGAAGTGAATTACTTCGTGGCATCTACGCCGATCAGCACACCCAGTTCATCACCCGGGCACTGGGGCCCCTGGGCTATCGCTGTCTGGGTTCGATGAGCATCGGAGATGTGCAAACGGACCTCTTCGAGGCCCTGGATTTCGCCCGCAAGAAGGCCCCCCTGGTCCTGACCACCGGCGGTTTGGGGCCCACCAGTCAGGACATCACGCGCAAGGTACTCTCCGACTACACGTCGATTGAACTTAAGGAGCATCCTCGGGCCCTGACCGATCTCAAGCGGAGATTCGGCGGGACCCGAGGCGTTCTGCGGCCCGTCTTACGCGGACAAGCCCTGGCCCCGGAGAAAGGGGCCTACTTGCCCAATCCTAACGGTACTGCGATGGGACTGGTTTTTGACGATGGTCAGCGGGTGATCGCGGCACTGCCCGGACCTCCCCGCGAGCTTCAACCCATGGTCAGGAACGAACTGGTGCCTTACCTGTCGGACCGCTTTGGACTGCGCAAGGTTGGCCATTCCCTCACCATGCGATTTGCAGGCATTGGCCAGTCTCGTATCGACCAGGTCATTCGCGACCATTTGAACCTGCCCAAGGAGTTGGCGGTTTGGTCGTCGTTCAAGTCCAACCGTGTGGATATCACGTTTTCCTTTCCGGGTAATTCGCCTCGGGAGGCGGAGCGCCTGCGAGTCCTCGAAGGCGATCTGCTGGAGCACATCGGGGAGTACATGTACTCCGACACGGGGTCTTCGTTGGAAGAGCGGATCTGGCAACTTTTGCAGCAGCGAGAGGCGTCGCTGGTTCTTGGCGAAATTGCCAGTGGTGGGGCTGTTTCTTCCAGCCTGCTGGCGGTGGAGGGGGACTCCGCGCGTTTCAGAGGAGCCTATTCAGCAGCCGGTCATCAAGCCCTGAGCCGCATACTGGGCGACGATGGGGACCCGTCTCCAGCCTCTTCAGGTGAATCGGTCGTTCTCGAAATAGCGAGAAGGGCTTCAGAAAAAAGAGAGGGAGCCTGGGGATTGGTGGTGGGTCCCGTGGACCTGGACGAAAAGGGCTCGGCGTCCGTTTGGATGGCTGCCGGATCGGCCGGGACCGGTTTCGTCTCTCGCAGGATTGGCGTGAGGAGGGGGAAGCGGCTCAGGCGGGATCGTTTGGTGACCCATGCCCTGGACTTGCTCAGGAGAGAACTGTCCAGGGGCCTGGCCCGGGTGAATCCCGACCATAGGCCATGAAGCCGCGGATCTCGCTGCCGGAGGGATCACTTCTCCCCAGCCGGTCGATGCTTGAATCGGGGGGAGTGTCGAAAACTGCTGTCAAGCGGGGCGCTCGAAGGCAGCTGCGATAATGACAGGCGGCAGCCGCTCCCGTCGGGCGGAAAGGCTTGACGGAGCCTCTGCCCTGGAACGCTGAACGAGGATTCCGGTGATGAAACGATTGAGGATTGTCCTGGGGGTGGTCGGGATCATCCTGCTGGCGGCGGCCTCCTACTACTACGTTCAGGTGGCGCCCAGGATCCGAGCCGGTCGGCAGGAAGGTCGGTTTCCAGATCCCGCATTGCGTGTCAGCGTCAGCGGCTTTCGCTTCGAAACCCAACAGGGGATACGGGAAATCGGCGACTTCTCCGGCAGCGTTGTGGTGGTTGACGTCTGGGCCAGTTGGTGCCCTCCCTGTGTTGAGGGCATCCCTCATCTGGTGGCGCTGGCCGAGAAGTATCAAGCCGCCTCCTTTGAAATCGTGGGATTGAGCGTCGACAGTGGCGGTTGGGAAGATATCAGGCCCTTCCTGGAGAAGCATCCCGAGATCAACTATACCGTGGCTGTTCCCAATCCTCGTCCGGACTTTCAATTGGAAACCCTGGTTGACCTCGATCCCTTGGGGGAGGTAGCCGTCCTGCCCACCTTTTTCGTCATTGATCCCCAGGGAAGACTGGCCGGGAAGTTTGTGGGAGCCGACGGCCTCCCGGAGGTTTCGAGCCTGGTCGAGCGGCTGTTGCAGGAGAACTCCAACGGAGCCGCCGAGATGGGCGGCAGTCCCATGGATGGCGAGGAGTTTACGGATCCCCATCGGGGACTCTGAAAATATCCGAAGGATTGTTCGTCCAGAAACGCTTGTAAGCCTTGGGCACGCTATCGTCCTCGTTGAACATCAAAAGTCCGACGCTTATGCTGGACTTCCGGTAGTTGAATTTCCTTCGTTGGCCGTTCTTTTCAAACAGCTTCTGATAGCCGTCTATTTTGCGATAAGCGGATGCGTGCTGCGTCCCTTTGGGGTCAACGAAAACCATTTGGTATTCGTTGCCTTTACACATCCAGAAGATAAAATCCGGAAGGAACCGACTATATTCGTTAGTGGATGTGTCGTAGTAGGGGATATGGATTTTGTCCGCCGATTCATCGATTTTGCTGAACATCCAGGCATCCCATTTCGGCGTATGGGTTTCCAACCATTGTTCCAGATGGTTGAGAAACCGCACTTCGCTGGCTTCCCTTATGATGTGTTTGATGAAATCGGCTGTTCCGCATTCGGCCATGACGACCGGCGCATAGTAATGCCGGCGGATGTGTTTGATTCTCAATCCTTTGAACGATGCTTCGGACTCGCCGCGAATATGCCTGTTAAAATCTTCGTCGCTGATTTTTCGAGCCGCGTATTGACCCGCCAATTTTCTCCTCTTGTCTTCTGAAATACTGCCCCTCGACACGGCCTGGATCTTTTCCCGCAGGTCGTTCATCTCCCTTGGGTCCAGCTGAACACGGATTTGGCGGAAGTGAACGATGTCCTCATTCTCATCCAATTCCCGCACTCTGTCGGCCGCTTTGCCTGTTCTGGAAAGATGGGCTCTGAGACGGCTTTGGAGAAAGGGAAGGCTGGCATAGTGCTTCTCTGTCCGGATTTGAATACCCTGACCTCTCGATATTTCACGGAGTTCGGCTATCTCCCGAGTTGAAAGGTTGTCCCGAACGGCAAGCACCGAGTCGGACGCGTTCTGAAGCCACTCCCGGAACCGGCTCAGCGTTTCAGAGCTCAGGGCAAACTCTGCCTGTACCGCGGCTCTGTCGGTTGTCTCTTTGTATTCGGGGACGAGAAGCGGCATCTTCTTGCCGTTTATTTCCGGCCTGGGAAATTTTAGAAAGCCTCCAACGTCTTCAAAAATACTGCTTCTTTCCGCTTGCAGTCCTTCCAGGACGGACTGGACCGCCTTGCGGTTGGTGGCGAAAAGGAAAAGCGTTTCCGGGGGCTGCACTTTGTCGTGATAGGGTTGAACGACGTTTGTTTCGTTGCTGTCGGGCAGATGGGCAAAACGGCGGCGTTGGTTCGGCAGGGTTTCAATCCGCACGCCCCGCCCGACGGACTGAACGACGAATTTCCTGGCGTCCGTTCCGCCGATGTTGATGAAATTGATGACGTTGGGACGGTTGGAGTCCCAGCTTTCAAAGAACGAGCGGGAGCCCATCAGGATCGTGATGGCGCTTGTTTCCAAGCTGTCGAAGAAGGATTTCTCCTGTAGGGTCCGGGTTTCCTCAAAGCCGGCCAGAAGAAGGTTGCGCCACTTGGAAGTGTCTCCGATGCGAATCAACGCAAACGGAGCCTCCGCGTTCTTCATCTGGAAAGCAAGTTCCTTGTGGTCCTTGCTGCGGATGACTTGCAAGGCGCTTTTCCCGCGGCTCAAAAAGACCTGCTCGCGCAGGTCGGCGACGTTCATGCGGGTAACGCCAGTCGGGTCCGTCCCCAGAATCCCTCCGCCGTTCTCGCCAAAGAGCAGCATCGGGTCCGTCCATTCCTTTGCCAGTTCGCCCTTTGCCGTCTGGAAAAACGATTCGTCAATTGCTCCCGTGGCGATTTGGCGCAAGGTCTGAAAGAAGGCCCACAGGTCGTTCCTGTCACTTTCGACGTCGGTATTGACCGAGTTGACCAGGGTCAACATCAGGGGCAGATGGTACAGGTTTTCCAGGCCCGTATCCCGGCGAAGCTCTGCGGCCCGAAGGGACACGTAGGCCAGCGTGATGAGCGACTTCAGGACGATCTTGCGTCTTTCCTGGTGGCTGATCTCTTCTGGCCTGTTCCTGAACGCCGCGTATTCTTCCTCGTTCAGGTAGATGTTCTTGCCATAGCCGTTCTTGATGAATTCCTCCAGATTGTATTTCTTGACCGTTGTGACGATATCTTCGGGATCGGTGAACGTGGCCGAGAAATTGAACAAGAACCCCTCGCGCGCCATGACTGCGTAATAGGCCTGCCGCTTCGAATCCTCTTTGCCGCCTTTGTGAGCCTCATCCAGCAGGACGTACCACTTGCCGCCGTTCTCATAGCGCCGGTAATCAATCAACGCCTCCTTCTGTACGTCGGAGACGTTGTCGCTGCGGTGGTAATAGACGGTTGCGGAGTCCCCCAGCCGTCCCTGAAATGCCCTCCCGATTTCCCGCAGGGGAATCAGGTTGATGTTCAGCCCGGATGGGTTGAACTCCTCTATGGTCCGGCGGATTTGCTCGATGAGATGATCGCTGGGGGCCAGGATGAGGATGTTGTGAGGCGGAATCTCGCCCCGTTCCTTCAACCAGTGAAGGTACTCGATCAACTTCACCATCACCAGAGTTTTCCCGCTGCCGGTCGCCATCCAGAAGCACATCCGGTTGACGAGTTGTCTGTAAGGGATCTCTTCGCCTTGCGGGGTCATGAATGCGGACAGAATGCGAAATACGGGATTTTGTCTCTGGTTTCGCCGGTCTGCCCTGCTCTCGTACTTCTTGACCGAGAAAGGCCTTATCAGGGAATCGCCGTATCGGTCGGCAAAGCTCCGTTGGCGCCGGCCGTTGGCGCCTCGTGGCTCGGCGGGGCCGGTAACCGTTCTCCCCTTTTCCGTAGTAGAGATAAAGGGCCCGCGCCGCATTTCTCAGCGCGCCTTCCTGGTAGTCGTACAGCGTCTTCTCAGGCGAGAAGCGCTCAATCTCCGGCACGCGCCAGGTTTCGGGCAAGTCGCCGTAATTCAGGGATTGGGCGATGGGTTCAAGGCGTGGGGTCATTGACCAAAAGCCGTGTTTCCAGGGCTTCAGATGGAAGCATTTCAACGTTGTCCAGTATTTCCTTGCCCAAGGCGCCTTTTAACATGCTCAATAGGTCGTCCTTGAGATTGTCAAAAACTCTTTTATCTTCCGTGCTGGTGCTGCTGGCGACAAGCCAGAAAACATATTTTTTCCCTTGCGCAATAGCCCTTGCATCCGGAGACTTCGCCGTCAGCCGGCACAAAACCAACATGGAGCCGTAAGCCTTCAGGCGTATTTCTTCCCGGATTCGCCTATTGGCAAAATCGTCCTTATCCCGGTCGTCGAGGTAGCCGTATTTTTCCCTGATGCGCTTTACGCTTCTTGAAAGTTGCGTCTCCTCAATAAGAACGATGGCGTTCCCCTGTGGGAGGAAATAGTCGCAACAATTACACTCCCCCAAACCGACAAAGCGTCTCATCCCGGATTCACTATGCGGCTCGTCCATTTTATACGCCGCACGTTCCCCCTCCAGCGGCTCTCCGCCGATTTGTATCGGCTTGAGGAATTGATCGAAAGAGGTCATAAGCCGGCCATGTACAAATCCGCAAAAGGCTTGGTCAACTTCTGCTTGATAGCCGCCATCTTATCGCCAAAATCTTGCTCATCGACTTCGTTTCCGTCAGGGGGGAATTTATTCAAGGCGATAATACTTTTGTCCCCCGGGTGTTTTTTTGCGTGTACTTCGAGCCATTTGAGAATGTCCGGGCTGTGGGTTGCGATAACGACGCTCGCGCCCCCTTTCGCAAGCTCAAAAAGGCTCTCCGCCATGATGACCTGCCAAGCCGGATGCAGATGGGCTTCCGGCTCGTCAATGAAAATGAGGGCATCTTCATCCAGTACCTTGCGTTCAATCAGCAGCGCCAGAATGCCCAGGTTGGCAATTCCCATCGCGGTGACCGGCAATGAGAAACTACGGCCTTTTTCCTGGAATGACAGGTTACCGCTTTCAGAGATTGCAATCTTTCCGCCAATGACGTCTTTGCCGGTCAGCCTTTCATACACATTCGGGAAGGCTATGTCCCCGGTGTATTCAAACTTCAATGCTCTGACCAGGTCGTAGAAATACCCGGGAACGCCAGTGAGTCGTTCCCTGTCCCCGTGGAGATGTTCCCGTGTGTCCTCCAACGCATTTTTCAACTTCCAGTAGACCGGTGATTCCAGGTAAATAACTCTGGAATACCGCTGTAACTGACTCATCCAGGAGAACTTTATGGAGGATTTTATATTGAATTCGATTTCCCCATTTGAAAATTGGAATTCTCCAAAATTCCCTACGTTGACCTTTGACGGAGCGCTTTCCTCGCCTCTGAGATCAGAAAGTCTTGGCACTTGAAAGTTTTGAAGCAGGTTTTGCCGAATTCTATACCGTATCCCGTCGATAATGAACTTTTTCGTGTCCGTTTGGCTGAGCGTTTTTTTCAACTTAACCAAGGAACTTGTCATGATGTCCAGGGAGGATGTGAACCGGTGATCCTGATCTTCCTCTTCTGACTCGATCAAATTCTGAAAACCAGCGGCTGTCTCCAACATTTTCTCCGCTCGGTTCTCGAGACCAGGGTAAATTTTATCCAATTCCTCAACGGTGTCAGTCCCCTTAACAAGAGCTTGCAGTTCTCTAATCTCCGACTCTAGCAAATCCAACATTGAGTACCCGTCATCAGACTGTACCCATGACATCAGGACTCCCAAGGCTCGCTCAACAGGAGCGGTCAATTGACTGATACGCGTCTCCGCATGATGGGCATTCATGGCGTTAAAAAGCGAATACAGGAACTTGGAGACAAAACTCTTCCCCGTATTGTTCGGCCCCGCGAACACGGTGAACCCTCCGACGCGAATCGCCGCATCAGTGAGCTTGCCGATATTTTTGATGTCTACTTTGAAGCTCATGGCCTGTCCATTCAAGGGGGCGCAAGCGTTATGCACACTGCGTTTCCCTGTTCAGCTTGCGAACGACGCCCAATCCCCGGCCTCCTTGCCGTTGAAGGATGTGAGGGTGTTCATTCCTGCCTGGGCTGAGGCAGACAGGGCCGCTTCTTTACCCTGGCAAAGACGAAGTTTTCCTGAACCTCGAATTCCGGCGGTGGATTCCCGTTTCTTTCCAGGGTCCTGCGCGCCGTGGCGATACCGATCCCGAACCGCTGCATGAAGCCCGTATTTTTCATGGCTTCCGCAATGGTGGGATTGCGGTAGCCGGTAATGCCCGATTTGCCGAAATTTTCGGGTGTTACCGCGCCATAGACCGCCCCCGGGCTGATGATTTCCACGTTGGCGGCAAACCAATTAATTCTCACAGGCGTGTTGGCATTCTCGTAGTTTCGGTGAATGACCGCATTGCGGGCGAGCTCGCGCAATGCGGCAAAGGGATAGTCCGGGGTTTCCGTATGGGTTTCTCCGCTGGTATCCAGGGCGTTGGCGATATGCACCTTTAAGAGTCTGTCCAGATCATGAAGCTGTTCCGGCAAAGTGCCGCCTGTTTCTTTCTGGTCGACAATGGGGTCCGTGACTTCATTTCCCGCGTAGCGAACAAATTGAATGTATGCGCCCGGAAACCAGTAGCGCGGGTCTTTACCCGACATGAGAATGGCCGTAACCGTCGGCGTTCCGTCCCGCGTCATCAGGCGCAGCGCCTGTAATTGCTCTTCGGGGTTGCGGTCATTCTCCTCCAACGCCTCAGGCGATACGGCGCAAGGCAGGTATTCCTTCTCGAACTTCCGCATATCCAGGTCGTTTTCGATGGATGCGCCTCTCACCCCCTGCATGTCGTAGGGCAGATTCCCCCAACGCCTCTTCTCCGTCAGGCGGCGTTCCTCCTCGGCGGTAGCCTGGGCGCGTCTCGGCCCGACTCGGATCCAACACCTGCCATCGACTTTTATCGGTGGATTGTCCGAAGGTTCCACCTGAACCACGGCGACACCACAGCCGTTCAGGGTCCGTTTGGCGACATCCATGCCGGGAAAAGGAAGAATCTTGCCGTCACTCCGCAACCCACCGAGCGTCTTCAGCAGATCGTCCCCGATCTTCAAGTCGGCGCAGCTTCCGTCATCCTTGACGCCAACAAAGACCAAGCCGGGCTTTCCGTGGTCTGGCAGGTCGTTGGCAAAGGCGCAAACCGCTTGCCGGATCTTGTCCAGATTTTTACCAGATTCGGTGAATTCCACCCGGTCGCTTTCTCCTTCTTTGAAAATATCCCCCAGTTCTTGGTCACTCAGCATGATCTTGCTCCGGTTGCGGCGATTGTCCTGGAGATACCGATGCGGCTACACCTTCATCGTCTATCAGTATCTCTTCCAACAAATCGAATATGACTCGGAAATGCTTGAAATCCTCTGCCGTGCCATTCTCACAAAGCCAATTGCAAAGGTTGATTTTTTCATCCTGGTTGACAGTCCATTCTTCAGGGATGGTTATTTCTTGTCCTCGTTCTGTTTTTGTGTGACCTTCAATGATGTCTAGGAAGGCAGGCTTAAACTCTTTTGCACTCTCAAGAATCGCTTTCTCAAACAGGTTTTCAATGCCTTTTTGCAAAGGATTGTCTTCCTGCTTGGGAATAGTCCGCTGAAATACATTTCCTCGGTCTCGACATCTTTGCTTCTCGCAGTCATAAAGGAGAACGATTTTTTGTGGAATGCTCCTAGCAAGTTGATCATTCAAATGTTTCCAGTGTTTCCAGTTTTTGTCTAAGCCCCCAAATCCTCCACCGTCCTTTATATAGCACCGTTCAAGGATTACTGTTCGGTCAAGAAGTTCAGCAGCTTTTTCTAAATATCTTATATCGGTGACGCCCTCCACAAATACAATAGGCTTTTGGGAATCTTGAACCGCCCTTTTCATATCATCCGAAAATCGTCTGGTTTCGGCGAAAGACTGGTAGGCGTTGCCGAATTCGCTGAATTCTTCGGGGCTGATTTGTTGCCCTTGCGGCAATCTGTACAGGGCGAAGCCGTCCCGGCCGAAAGCTTTTTCCATCCCAAGGACAAATAGTGGAGAGTGGGTTGTAACGATAAATTGGACACGTGGAAACATCTTCACCAATCTGGGAAGAACCTCACACTGGTGAATGGCATGAAGGTGTAGATCAATTTCATCCACGACGACAATGCCTCGGATGGCATCGATTTTGGTAAAAGGCGCGCCGGATAAATCAAAATCTCTTAAAATGGAAAGAAATATGCTCAGCAAAGACGTTTCGCCAGTTGACAATTGAAAGATATTAGGGACAAGCTGTTTATTCCCTGAAATCAAGGAGACAGTTCGGCGTTGTCTTGCTCCAATTCCGAACCGTAGGTTTCCGTCCGCCCGAAAAATTGAACGGATGATACTCAAGGCGACTTGGTAAATAGTTTTTGCTGTTCCATGATACCCCATGAAAAGAGGTACTTTAGGAAGGGCATGGAATTGTCCATATTGATCTTTAGAATAGAGAGGTGGAGAAATAGGAGTCTGGATTTCGAAAGCATTGCAGTCATACAAAACCTCAAATAGCCAGTTTTGGTTATCATGAAGCGATGAATGGTTGATTATTCTGCGGTTGGTATATCCCGCAATATGCCTTATGTTCATATATTGGGCCTTAGCCTTCAAACTGCTTTCGTTTAGCCAAGCAGGTTCTTCGAATCTGTTAGGGGGGAAATAGAGAATGCAATTATTATTGAAGGTATCCCTCAATTTGATCGTTGACGATTTTTCACCAAAATTGGCTCTATAGTTACTCGATTTATCATCGGGCGTGGATTGCCATAATCGGTCAACACCGTCTCCAACAAGCGTTGCGGGTTTGTCGCCGATATCCTTCTTTAATTGGTGAAGCTGCAATTCCTCACAATGTAAACCTTGCTCAAATTCGATCCGCCCGAAGTAGCATTCAGCTCCAGTTTTGATATATGACGGAGATCGAAACTTGTATACCTTGTCCTTCTTCACCTCACTATTTTCGGGATAAATAACTCCCTGAGCCACCATCAGCCCATTCACGATATAAGATAAGAGAATACTTTTTCCTGAGCCATTCTCACCGACCAGCAAGATCGGTTTGGGATTCTCCCCATCAAATGGCAAAGCAATATCAAGGTGCTCGATTGGGCCATAATTGCTGATCTGGATTTTCTTGGCGTACATATACCTCCTTACTCTCCCCACCACAGGTAAGGTCTGATGAGTGAAACGAAGTATCGTTTTTCTTGCTCGGTCATGGTCGAAGGGTTGGTTTTCTCGGGGGCGCCGTCGACGAAGGTTACGGTGTCGGCGGTGCGGCGGCGGATGGGTTTGCCGAGGATGTTGGAGAGGGATTCGGCGATGTCTATGTCCGGGTAGAGGTTGTGGAGGTTGATTTGCAGTTTCCCGTTCTTCAGCGGTTTGACGGCGTGGGCGAGTTTGTCGTCTCCGAAGAAGACGTATTGCTCGAACGGCGATTTCATGCTGTCCAGTTCCAGTTGTTCGCCGTCCTGGTAGCGGGAGTTTCGGAGTGTCTCTTCGTACTGTTCCAGCGTGTAGTACTTGAGGAAGTGACTGACGCCCTCATGGGAGACGGGCTTTCCGTCTTTCCAGTCTTTGGAATAGACGATTTTCTTGATGCGCGGGAGCAGGACGGTATGAAAATAGTCTCCCATTTCAACCAGCACATATTTCCGCTTGCCGCCGTCCTCCCGGTTCAGGTTGATGACGGCGTGAGCGGTGGTGCCGGAGCCGACGAAGTAATCCAGGATGACTCCATTTCCATTGATTGAGGCCGCGTTTACCAGTCTTTCATAGAGAGACGTTGGGTGGCAGTATGAAAATTCCAATCCCAAGTTGTCTATTTCCGTTTTTCCTCTCTTGCCGTCCTGGATGACTGTCGAGATAGTTCTACTTGTGCCCTCGTTAAGGTAAACCTTACGCTGAGGCTGGACGGTTTCATCTTTTCCGAAGATGATTTCTTCTTTTTTAACCAGTTCTTCTATGTTTTCTGGTGTGCGCGACCATCCATTCGCGGGAGGCTGGCATGGCTTTTTTGTTTCCGGGTGCAGAATTGGAGTATGGAATTTCGCATCGGTTCGCGGTTCAGGGGCACCCATAGCCACACCACGGTAAACTCGGCCTTCACTATCCAAAAATCGATAAGCGCGCTCTCCACCCGTAAAGTCTGCATTGTTGGCGACCCACCGAGAAAATTCCTCACGCGCAGCCTCATTCACGCCATCATATTTCTGAATGAGTTCCTTGGACTTGGCGAGAATCCATTGGGCGTTCGTGTTCTTCAGGTAGAAAGAACCCTCATGCCTGGTTCGCCACAGGATGTATTCATGTTGTGTGGCGACGCCCTTCGCGCCCATCATCGGGTTCTTCTTGTCCCATATCACCGTTCCCGCGTTGAGCAGCCCCGTATTCTCCATGAGAAGCTGGAGCCTCTCGTACTCGTTCTCGTCAATGTGGCATAAAAAGGAACCGTCCTCCGAAAGCCATTCCAACGCCGTCTGCACCCGGTTTTCCATCATTGTCAACCAACTGAATGTTTGTATTCGTTCCGGTAAAGAAAGCCGCTGGTTTTCGTGTTATAGGGCGGATCAATGTGGATGCACTTCACCCTTCCCCGGTATCGCCTTTGCAGGGTATTCAACGCCTGCCAGTTCTCGCTGTGCGCCAGTTCGCCGTCCAGCGCCTCATCCAGGTCGCCCAAGGCGTCGAGGATTTCCAATTCCAGGTCCTTGAAATGCCTCGTGTCCAGCGGCAGGAAGCGGCAGGCAGCATTTGTCGGACCGTTGGGCTCGGCGATCGAATCGCACCGGCCCTTGTTCAAGTCCTCCGTTGAAAAGTCGTTGTTCACCAGGCCAAGTTCCTGCCACTCCTGGATCTGCGCCGTCACGCCTTGGTGCTCTGAAATCTTCGCCAACAGGTCGATGGGCAGCTTGTCCAGCGTCACCACGTAGTTGAGGTTGCACACGAACTTGGGCTTCTCCCAGGCCCGCCGCAGCTCGTCTTCGAACTGGGCGATGAAGCCGATGATGTCGTAGGCGGTTTGCTGGATGGCCTGCAACTGGTTGAGGCGCTTCTGCTCGAATACGCTTTCCTCCTGAAACAGGTACTGATAGAGCCAGAGGTCGAATTGCTCCCGCAGGAAGCCGCGGGCGTCCCGGTTGATGAAGAAGTCGGCCTCGGTCTGCCGCCTGAAGACCTGGAAAGCCATCTGCAAGTCGTCTTCAGTCAAGCTGACCCTGGCGCCGGGCGCGTTTCTCGCACTTTTGATGATAGCTGCAAGGTTGGTTTTCCGACCCTTCTGCGAATAGAACACCTTCAGGTGAACCACCGGCCCTTCCGTCGTTCTTTCCCCCCTGGCCAATTCGAACACGAACTCCCGGCGCTCGTTGCTCTTTTTGTGTTCGACTTCGGAGGCGTCGAAGTAAAATTGTCTGACGCGATCGGGATTGTCCTTGTCCTCCAGCTTCACCGGCATGGAGCGCACCAGGACGTCGGATTTCACGTAGTAGAGCATCCGGGTTTTCCACGACAGCGCCACGTCCTCGCCCTCGGCATAGACCCGCTCGTAGGTTTTCGAGAAAGCCGGCAGGTGGCGGAAGTAGATGGAGCCGCTTTCGCAGAAGTAGCGGGAGAAGAAGGTGTAGAGCTTGTCGAACAGTTCTTCGCGGAAGGCGGTGTGTTTTTCCGCGCGTCCGTCAATGGCTTCCATCAGTTTGGGGCTGATGGACGTGAAGTAGCCGTGCTTCATGCCCATCAGGTTGATGAAGCCGGAGTCGCCGTCCACCTCTGCGCCCGTGAAAAGGAATTCCAGGGCGTTGAGAAAGCGCTTTTCTTTTGTTCTCATAGACTGTAGATTTTTTGATCAGAGCAGTGATGATCGCTGAAAGGTAAACTATTATACATGTGTTGGTTTGAGCCTGTCCTGGACATACCGCAGAGGCTGGACCGTCGTGGCTGAATACACAGAAGATCATGCCAAGTCCGGTATTGACGCCGTGTTACCCAAGCTGGAAGTGTGGCCCAATCAGTTCCGAGGCTACGAGATCACCATCCAGGCGCCGGAATATACTTCCATCTGTCCCAAGACAGGCCTCCCGGATTTCGGTACCATCACTTTGCAGTACGTGCCGGACCGGGTTTGCCTGGAGCTCAAGGCTTTCAAATGCTACATCCTGGGATACCGAACCCTTGGGATCTTCTACGAGAATGCCGTCAATCGAATCCTTCGGGACGTGGTGGAGGCTTGCCGACCGGTCCGGGCACGGGTCCGGGGCGAATTCAATGTCCGCGGAGGGATGAAAAGTATCATCGAAGCCTGCCACCCCACCAGCGGGAGCGCCGCGCCGGACAGGAACCGCCCTGGATGTTGAAGCGACTTGAGGCATCGTCGAGGATGACCTTGAAGTCGAACCTGGGAAGTCGGTGGAGTCCCCGGCAGAGTCGGTTCCCGGTCTCTGTTGGATATTGAAATCCTTATCAAAAATGCCCGGGATGAGGTTGATTGGGGTTCATACTCATGTTACTCTTTTTCTGCTGTCTGCGCGCTTTACCGGCTGCAGAGAATCGCTCTTCCCGACTCAAGGCGAATGTTTTGGTTGACAAGGCTTCTTTCCTGGCGCATACCTATGGAGAGTTGACATCCGGGATCGGAAGTAGAGTTTCTGAGGTGTTCTTGAAGGCGCAGTTGATTCAAAGGAGTTTGCGATGACCTACATTATTGCTGAGCCGTGCATCGGAACCAAAGACACCGCCTGTGTGGATGTTTGTCCGGTCGATTGCATCCACCCCAAGACGGACGAGGATCTTTTTGAAGGTGCGGAGCAGCTTTATATTGATCCGGACGAATGCATCGACTGCGGGGGCCTGTGTCCCGGCTTGTCCGGTGGAAGCTATTTTCGCTGAAGAGGACCTTCCGGAACAGTGGAGTGAATACCTTGAAATCAATGCCGAGTGGTACAAGAAGTGAGCGGTTCCTCCGGATGAATGAACGGGGAACATTTCCCCATTGAACGCTTTGATCCCTACGCTTTCAGGCCTGAAGGAAGGAGATAATCGACCATGACCTATGTGATTGCAGAGCCCTGTATCGGAACCAAAGATACGGCTTGTGTGGATGTCTGTCCCGTGGACTGCATTCATCCCAAAACGGACGAGGATGAGTTCGAAGGCGCAGAAATGCTCTACATCGATCCTGACGAGTGTATTGACTGCAATGCCTGTGTTCCGGCTTGTCCGGTGGAAGCTATTTTCGCTGAAGAGGACCTTCCGGAACAGTGGGGTGAATACCTTGAAATCAACGCCGAGTGGTACAAGAAGTGAGTGATTCCTCTGGATGACCGGACAGGGAGTGCTGCCCCGTTGAACGCTTTGGGCATCACGCTTCCAGGCCCGAAGGAAGGCATCGACCATGACTTATGTGATTGCCGAGCCCTGTATCGGAACCAAAGATACGGCTTGTGTGGATGTTTGTCCCGTGGACTGCATTCATCCCAAAACGGACGAGGATGAGTTCGAAGGCGCAGAAATGCTCTACATTGATCCGGATGAATGCATTGACTGCAATGCCTGCGTTCCGGCCTGCCCCGTGTCTGCGATCTTTGCGGATGACGATTTGCCGGATAAATGGGCTCACTATGCCGAGGTCAACGCGGAGTGGTATCAGAGGTAGGCCGGACAGCAAGAAGGCCGGATTGGGGTCAATCCGCCTCCCGGTTGGGATAGAGATCAGTACTCAGATATTTCAAGCCACTGTCACAGACCAGGAATCCGATGGTGGCTCCCCGCTCCCTCGTTCGAAGCAGTTGAATGGCTCCAGCCAGATTGGCGCCTGACGAAAACCCCCCGAAGATTCCTTCCTCCGCAGCCAGCAACCGGGCTGCTTCAATCGCTTCATCATCGGTGACCTGGAGATAGCCGCTCACCAGATTTCGATCCAGAAGTGGGAGATGGGAGAGACTGTATCCTCCACCCTGGAGCTGGTGGTTGGAACGCTCGACCGGCTTGCCGGCCAGCACGGCCGAGCCGGCAGGCTCGAGCACGTAGGCGCGCAGGTGGGGATTCCGCCGGCGCAGATAACGCGTCACACCGGTAAAACAGCCCCCTGAACCTACGAAATCAAGAAACACTTCGATGGAACCTTCGGACTGCTCCCAGAGTTCCGGACCCGTGAATCGTTCATGGGACAGAGCATTGGCCGCCAGTTCGAATTGGTTGGCTCGAAAGGCCTGGCGCTCCAATACCAGTTGCCCGGTCTTCTGCTCGACCAAGGCCAGATCCTCCCCCGAGACCTGGTGAGGAGGCGAATCTGGAGCCTGGTCCACCAGGACCACCTCCGCGCCCAGGGCCTGCATCATCCGAACTCTCTCGACGGTGTTTCCGCGCGACATGACGGCCACGAAGGGATGATCCAGCGATCGGCACACGATGGCCAGGCCGGCGCCGGTGTTTCCACTGGTGAGTTCAACAACCGTCTGGCCCGGTCGAAGCGAACCCTCTTTTCGAGCTTCTCGGATCATCTCCAGCGCAACCCGATCCTTCTTGCTGAATCCGGGGTTGAAGTACTCCAGCTTGGCCAGCAGGCACCCCTGAAGCCCCAAGCCGGTGATCAGGCGTTTGAGTTCGACCAGGGGAGTGTTTCCGATCGCGTCGATAATTGAGGAATTTCGTAAAGGCTCGGACATGCTTTTCGTGGAACGAGACAACGGGGGCGCTTTATGGATAAAAACTTCCTGGAGGCGGTGACCCGGACGCCGATTCGGTATTATAATCTATGAATCCTTTTGGCTTGAGTTCGCGGGTGAACGACCCAGGTTGCCGCAACTACCTGCTGGGTCTATGTGACGAAACCGGACTTGTGGCAAAGCTTGGCTCGAAGTCTTTTTGTAAATGGAGGGTGACGATGAAACGTAGAACCTTTGTGGCGGGCCTCTTGGGAGGAACCTTGGCAGGACTGAGGAGCCAGCCGGTTCGGGCCGGCTCCTCGAAATTGAAGCCCGGCGACGTTCCGATGCGCGTTTTCGGTAAAACGGGCGAAAAGCTGACGGTGGTTGGACAAGCGGGGGGACGCTTTCCCCTGATCAGTGATGCGGAGGCCATCGCTGTGACCCGAAGAGCCGTGGAACTGGGAATCAACTACTTTGACACCGCCCACAGCTATTGGAACGGCCATTCGGAGGAGATTTACGGGAAAGCGTTGCCGGAATTCCGCCGGCAGGTTTTTATTACGACCAAGTCCGTGAAGCGAAATCGGCGGGAAGCCGAACAGGAATTGCATCTGTCACTGAAGCGGATGCGGACCGACTACGTGGATTTGTGGCAGATCCATTCGGTGTCTGAAAAAGAAGAGATCGCGCAAATTCTGGGTCCAGGCGGGGCCATGGAGGCTTTCGAAGCCGCCAAGAAAGCCGGCAAATGCCGCTTCATTGGCTTCACCGGTCACCATGATCCCCAGGTCCACGTGGAAATGCTCAAAGCCTATGACCAGTTCGACACGATCCTGATGCCACTTCATATCGCAGACCCGGCCTACCTCAGCTTTGAAAGGCTCGTTTTGCCGCTGGCCATCCAGCAGAATCTGGGGATCCAGGGCATGAAGAATTTCGCCAATGCCAAGCTGTTGCAGTCGTTCAGCGCCCGAGAGTGTCTCAACTATGTCTTGAGTCTTCCGATCCACTGCACCACGGTGGGCTGCACCACCCTGGGTCAGTTGGAAGATGACGTGCGCATCGCCCGACAGTTCAGCCCCTATACGCCTCAACAGATGGCTTCCCTCAGGAAGCGGGCTCAGGGAATCAAAGGTCCCGACCTTGAGGACTGGAAAAGGGATGTCGAAGTCCGAATTGGAATGGGACCTCGTCCTCGATACCTGGGGGGATGAGAGGGTCCCGGGCTCTGGACTCGTCTGCCGATGGGATGCCTTGGAATTCGAGGAAATAGATCATTTCCCGGGGTTCCTGTCAGGTAATGCGTCTTCTGGAATCAGAGACTCAGACGTGGTCGATCTTGCAGAATCGGTCGGCAGTCGCCAGGTGCCTGTCCTCGATTTTCAGGTCGGCATCCAGGGACTTGACCATGGTGATGGAGTCGGTTCGAGGTTGGATGTCGAACCGTAATCGGATGGCGGGCTCGTTGGGTAGCCAACCTCGCACCCCGGTCCTCTCTTTTTTTCCAGCCAAGTCGATGACCAGGCTGAACAGGAACCGAAGGGCTTCAGACGAGTCCCGGTTGACAGCGAAATCGCTGATTTGCCAGGCGCCTTCAATCTCTGTGATTCGCACATAGCCCTGAGTCTGGAGCCTCGGGTCCTTCAACCAGTAGAATTCGTCCCTGGGTTGTTTGACCAGCGTGAATTTCCAATAGTCCAGCGGGCGCGCGACGGCCAAGGGATAAGATCCGTGACAGGCGCGGTAGATTTGTTGAAGCTCCGGTAAAGCCTCCGAAGCTGAAAACCGCTGCAAGGCCCAGGAGCAGTGACCCGTTCGGGGCCTGCGCCGAACCTGCTTCTGCCCAGACGGTCCAGGAAGGGCAGCGGAGGTAACCCTGCCTGCCATAGTAGTGAGGGTCAATGTCCGAATAGAGTGAACTGAGCCGGGCCCCTTTCCTCTTCTGGTCACGCTCTGCCCAATCCATCACTTCAGCCGCAAATCCTCTCCGGCGATATTCCGGGACGGTGTGAACCGAACCAATCGAGAAGCCGTCGACTTCCTGGCCCTCGAAGTGGTATTTCAAGGGGTGGCAGCCCAGCGAAGCCACGACTTTGCCGTCCAGGCATCCGGCGTACCAGTGAGCCCTCTCGTGTTTGGCAGAGTTCAAGCGGAGTCGCAGATGCTCTTCCAGCCTGGGGGCCATGGGCCAGAACTCAAAGACGTTTCGATAGATTTGAATCCGTTCCTCGGAAGAAGCCGGATGGATGTCGAGTTTCCCGGTCATGGGATCTCCTCAACGAATAATCTACTACGAAAGGAAGACTTCCGCCCAATCAATTCCCGTCAACGAGTAGGAAGGTCCAGCGCGGCCCAATGAAGTCCGAGCCGGCGGGCAAGCGGCAGGAACGTGTCGGCCCGCCATTGACAAGTCTTTCCGTAGCGCGATAGGGTTGGAGCCTGCCTGCGATGCGCTGACCAGCGTCCAGTAGCAGGCGGAGGATTGCCGGGCGATTCAGGATGGATTGGGGAGCAGTGGTTTGAGAATGTCGAGATGCTCTTTGAAATGAAGTCGGACTGCAATAAAATCCTGGTGGCGCAGCTTGAGTTCACTGGCAATCTGCCGGATTTCGCTGTCTTCCAGACTGGAGACGGATTGGTTGACCGCTGAGACGGCATAGAGGCAATGGAGCAGAGACATCTTTTGTTCCGGGCTGGCGATCTTGTTGAACTCTCGAGTCACCACGTAGTCTTCAATGCCACCAAATAAAACGCTTTGGGTTTTGGCCATCTGAACCACAATCACCGCTTGCTCCTCAGGGATTCGTCCCTCACCGGCCACCAGGCGTTCCATCACTTGGGTCTCCTCCGGACTGACATGTTGGTCGGCGTGAGCCACCCGGCTCAAGATATAGGCAAAGCAGGCCAGGAAGCGCGCCTGGTCCGGTTCAAGCTCATCCAGGGCGGCGGCAATCTTTCGGACCGTCTCGATTTCGGTCGAGGCTGTTCGAGAGTCTTGGGGTGATTCAATTCCGAGCAACTTCCAGATAGACATGGGATCCTCCCACCTTGGCCGACAGTATGACATACTCGGAGAATCAATGGATAAGAAGGGGAGGCCGACGCCTTGTCGTCAATGGATTGGCGACAGGTTGCGGTTTGGAACGAGTCAAGGTTTGATCTCTCTTCGAAGTTGAGAAATGGTGTTCCGAGATAAAGCCTGAGGTGCTCATCGTCATGAAACAAAGAGTCTGGTTCGGTCTGTTCGCCCTCCTGGCGACTTCCCCCCAGGGAATCGCTGATTCCTCTGGTGAGACAGGCCGCGACGCTCCAGCCGGCAAGAGCGGATTCAGAGTCGTCCACCAGGGGTTCGATGCCTTCTCCAAGGGTCAGTTCGAGCATGCCGGTCAGAATATCTATGTCTCCCGGCGAGGGCGTATTCAGCTCATTCACCGCTGGGACCTGAACAATGATGGCTATTACGAGTTCGTCTTCAGCAATACCCATAACGTGATGGTGGGTGGGGTGGATGCACTGGGTTACCTCCAGACCACGCGAGGCTTTCGTTCCGCCATCTCCCCGGTCCATCGTTCCATCGCCCTTTACGACCTGTGGCTGCAGGAAGAGAAGAGTCGCAGCTCGGTGGTCCGGTTCCCGGCGGAGCGTCCCAGTGCGGTGAAGTTCCATGATTTGGATCGGGATGGCTTGGTGGACGTTCTCTTCGCTTCCTCAGGAGCTGGAGATACCGCCTTTTCAGACAGCCTCATTTATTGGGGAGGACTTGAGGGTTACCAGTCGGAGAAGCGGGTGGAACTCCCGACCATCGGCACCCGCGACTTGGCGGTGGGCGATCTGAATCAGGATGGCTACACGGACATCGTTTTCGCCAATGCCGGCAGTCGACAGAACCCGCAGGCCGATGAAGGATCCTACATCTACTGGGGGTCCAGCGATCGCTACGGGATCCATCACCGAAGCATTGTTCCTACTCGGTCGGCAGTGAGCTGCGCCATGGCTGACTTGAACGGGAACGGTCACTTGGATCTGATTTTTGCCATCTCCGGCCAAAGTCAGGCGAGCCTGTGGATCTACCCCGGCTCTTCCGAAGGACCGGAGCTGAAGTCCGTCATCAAGATTCCCGTAGCTGAACTGCAATCGGTTCGGGTGGGGAGCACGGATCCTCTGGGCAGGGTGGTGCTGGCCCTTTCCAAGCAAAACCTGCGGTTGTTTGTCTGGGATTCCGGGAGTCTGGTTGAAAAGAAGACCATTGCCATGGGCGGTGCGCGGGCTGTCCTGGCCGACCTGGATCTCGATCACCGGACGGATTTGGTGGTGGCAAACGGCGACCGTTCCGCCATCCTCTGGGGAAAGTCAGACTGGTCGACGGATGCCGCTTTGTGGTTGCCCACCCAAGCGGCAACCGACGTGGCGGTTGCCGACTTCAATCAAGACGGCAGACAGGATATTGCTTTCGCCAATCAGTCCCAGGGAACGCACGGAGATCTGGATGTGGCCTCCTATGTCTACTGGGGAGAATCCTGGGGGTACGGCCCTGACAGCCGCACCGACCTTCAGACCTTTGGAGCTTCAGCCGTAGCGGTCGGCGATATCAATCGGGACGGTCGGTTGGACCTCCTCTTCGGAAGCTCCGGTAGCGGAATCCGTGGAGGAAGGGGCGAGAACGTCTATGTCTACTGGGGGCCGACCCCATCGAGGCTACAGTCCCGCGGCCATGACAGCCTATCCTTGTGTGATGGGTATGGCAACCGTGATGGCGGATCTCGATGATGACGGTCATGCCGAGCTGCTGGTGGCCAACTCCGGTCGGCACTACAGCGGGCAACCGGGGGCCAGTTATGTTTACCGGGGCGCTCCCTCCGGCCCGGTCGTGGGAGATCGCGTGGAAATTCCAGCCGAGGAAGTGGGTTCCTGGTCTGTGGCCGACCTCAACCGAGATGGCTTCCTGGATGCCCTCGCTTGTGACTTTGATACCCTGGCCATTGCATGGGGATCGGCAGCGGGAGTTTCCAGGGATCCCCAGCGGATCGAAAACGTGGCCAAGGCAACCCAGAATTGCCGACTGATAGACTTTAATCGCGATGGCTGGCTGGATGTTTTGGTGGCCGACGTTCAGGGCGCCCGGAGCCGGGTATTGTTCGGAGGCCGTCAAGGTTTTTCTTTAGACCGATCGACGTGGGTGGATGCGGCTTTTGTCGCCAACGCTGAGTTCGCCGACTTGGACCAGGACGGTTGGCTGGATATGATTCTCTCCCGATCTTATAATTCCGGAGATCGAAACGATTCCTGGATCAGAATCTACTCCGGCGGTCCCCGTGGATTTGGGGAAGCTCACCGATTCGAGTTTTCCACAGCCGGCGCCTTTGACTTGGCCGTGGCCGACTTCGACCGTGACGACGATCTGGATATTGCGGTTTCCCAGTACGCCTCTCGAGATCGCCGTAATCTGCCAGTCTACATCTTCTGGAACGATGGAAAGGGCCAATTCTCTGCCAGGAGACGGACCAGTTTACCAGCGGAAAGTTCTTCCGGACTGCTGGCGGCCGACTTTGATGAAGACGGACACCTGGACCTGCTGATCTTCAATCACAAGACCACCTACAAAGAAGACAACCACAGCAACGAAAGTTTCGTATACTGGGGATCTCCCCGAGGCTATGACACCACCAATCGAAGCTACCTGCCGGCCCACGGCCCGCACTTCATGCAAAACGTCGACGTTGGAAACCTGGCCAGCCGAAAACCGGAAGAATCCTACGTTTCTGCTCCTATTCAGGTAAACACGCCGCCGCTCAAGCTCGCTCTCTCGTTCGAAGCGGAAACCCCTCGTGGTTCAGAAGTACGCTTCAGAGTTCGAGCAGCGGAGACCTCGGGAAATCTCGCCGACGCAACTTGGCAGGACGTTGGACACCAGGGCGAATTTGATTGGCGACCAGAGGACCGCTGGCTCCAATACCAGGCCACCCTGATAGCGGGGCGGGGATACACGACACCTTACCTGACAAAAGTCACAATCCAAGCGGTAGGGGAGTGAAGCGTGTCCTCAACACTCCTCGGATACTGCTCTTTGGAACATCCTCTCCGGCGTTTGTCGGCACCCCTAAGAGAGCGGTCAGTGCACTGCAGATCCAAAGGAGAAGAGCCAGGAGCGCCGTCAGGGACAGCCAGGGCTGAATGATCGAGTCCAGAATTCAGGTCTTTGGAAGTGTCAGAAGATGGGGGTTTTACGCGCCGGGCATCCCAGGTCTATGAGAATTGGGCGCCTTATTGCAAGGCCGACTCCACGTTGGAGTACACCGTTCGGCCCGCGGTATCTCGGTACGTGACAATATCCGCTTTCAGGCCTTTCGTAGCTGATTCAGGTGGGTGCTCGCCATAAAGCTGCGTGATCTTGCGGACGTAGTTCTGAGTTTCTCGGTAAGGGGGAATGCCGTGATACTTCCTGACGGCATGTTCACCTGCATTGTAAGCAGCCAGAACCCAGGGAAGATTATTTGAAAACATGTCCTGGAGGAGTTTCAGGTATCTCACGCCACCTTCGATGTTCTGTTTGGGATCGAAAGCATTGGTGACACCGAACCGATTGGCCGTTGAAGGCACGAGCTGCATGACGCCTTGCGCTCCCCTGCTGGACACCGCCCGCGGGTTGTAGTCGGACTCCACCTTGGCCACTGCCTTGACCAACTCTGGATCCACGCCATGCTTCCCGGCGATTTGATCAATAAGAGCTATAATCCGGGGAGGTGGCTGGTCCCTTTCTGGGGAGACAGACGCCAGCCCTGACTCCACGGGTGGAAGGGGAGGGGTCACGAAACGGTAAGCTTCCTCGATATTGGAAAAGACGAGCCTCCCGTTGGAGCTGGTGAAGCTGACGATTCCCTCCCCTGTCAGCATCGGATGAGCAGACAGGATGAAGACGCAGACACCCAAGCCGACCAGTCGGCGCCTGCGCAAGAGCAGGGATCCGATCTGCGCCGGCTCAACCAACCGAAAATGAGCTAGATAATCGAGCACCCGTTCCTCTCTTGGAACATAAGATGACAAAGAACTCGATAAAGTCTAAGGAGCCCTGAAAAAGTTGGTCGTTACCTCAACGCCCCGCCGCCAGATCTCTGGCAAACGATTGCTTTTCAGTATGTTAAGAATCAATAATCCGTTTGGAAGTCAGTCCGACGCTGCGACATTTTCCTCAACGTAACACTTAACTGCCTCTAGAGCCAGCGAAATCTTGCTCGGATCTTTGCCTCCGGCCTCGGCCATGTCCGGTCTGCCGCCACCACCGCCGCCAACGATCGAGGCAATCTCCTTGACCATTTTCCCTGCATGGAGCCGGGAAGTCAGATTGGAAGTAATGGCCGCAACCAAGGAGACTTTTTCTGTGCTTGAGGTCGCCAGCACCACAACTCCTTTACTGATCTGCGACTTCAACTCATCGGCCAGGTTCCGCAGAGAACCCTTATCCAGTTGATCGACAACCGACGTTAAGACCTTGACGCCCTTCACGATTTCGGCGGAATGCAGCAATTGCCGCACTTGGTCTTTTGCCAAGCGATATCGCATTTCCTGAAGCTCTTTCTCCAGAGACCGGATGGTGGTCCGGTGCTTCCGGGCTGATCCAACCAGCTCGGCCCGAGTCCCCTTGAAGAGACTTTCAAGCTTGCTGAGCAGCTCTTCGTCGTCGCGAAACCGGTGGAGCGCGCCAGTGCCGGTAATTGCCTCAATGCGGCGGACCCCTGCTGCGATGCCGCCTTCACTGACGATTTTGAACAATCCAATGTCGCCGGTGCGAGAAACGTGGGTACCGCCACACAGTTCCCTGCTGAAACCATCCACCGACACAACCCTCACCCGTTCCCCGTACTTTTCACCGAAGAGTGCCATGGCTCCTTCAGAGACGGCCTGGTTCAAGTCCTGGACCCGGGTGGCGACAGGTAGGTTGTCCATGACCTTGCGGTTAACCAGGTTCTCAATCTCGATCAGGTCTTCGCGTGACAGAGCGCCATAATGAGTGAAGTCAAACCGCAACCGATCCGGGGCTACCAGCGAACCGGACTGCTTGACGTGGAAACCGACCAGTTGCCTGAGGGCGGCATGAAGCAAGTGAGTCGCGGTGTGGTTCTTCTTGATGGACTCGCGACGAACCGCATCGACTTGGGCCTGAACCGTGTCCCCGACCTGCAAGGCTCCATGAGTGCACTTAGCCGAGTGGGCTGAGTAACCGGGGAGCGTGGGGTAAGTGTCCTGCACAATCGCCTGACCGTTGACCCCCTCCAACACCCCGGTGTCTCCGATTTGGCCTCCCGTTTCTGCGTAGAAGGGCGTTCGATCCAGGAAGATCTCTCCCTCCTGCCCGGCGGACAGAACCGGGACGGCCTTGTCTTGGATCAGGATACCCATGATCTTTGCTTGTTCCAGATGAAGCCGAGCGTAGCCGAGAAACCGGGTCTTCTTCGGAGTCGGTGGAGTGACCCAGTCGGCCGAGGCGGCTGTCTCCTTCCAACTGGCGCGGCTTCTCTCCCGCTGAGCCGCCAGCCGTTCGCTGAAACCTGCTTCGTCCAATGTGAGCTGATTCTCGTCGGCGATCTCCTGCATCAAGTCCAAGGGTAAGCCGTAGGTATCGTAGAACTTGAACATGATCTCGCCCGGCAGTACGGTTGGTTGGCTACCGGAAGGCCGAATTCGGGCCAGGACCTCGCCGAGTTGGTCCAGCGCGATCCGCAGAGTGGAAGAGAAGCGATGCTCTTCGTGACGCACAACCTTGGCCACGTACTCCCGCGTCGAAGCCAGCTCCGGATAGGCTCCCTGCATCAGATCCACCACCAGATCGGCCATGCGGTGCAGAAAATCGCTCTTGATCCCGATGAGCTTGCCATGCCTGATGGCGCGACGCATGATTTTGCGCAGGACATAGCCACGACCCTCATTCGAAGGAGCGACCCCGTCGCTGATCAGGAAAGCCGCCGCCCGGGCATGATCGGCAATCACCCGCATCGACATATCGGTGACCGCGCCGCTCCCGTAATCCCGCCCGGCTATTTCGGCGGCGTAGAGAATCAGTGGCTTCAGCAGGTCTGTTTCATAGTTGCTGAGTTTCCCCTGGAGTACTGCCGTCATTCGCTCCAGGGCCCATGCCGGTATCCACCGAGGGCTTGGGCAGAGGGACCAACTGTCCGGAACGTTGCCGGTCGAACTCCATGAACACCAGATTCCAGATCTCCACGTAGCGACCGCACTCGCAGGGAAACTTGCATTGGGAATGGCCCTGCTCGCTGCCGGCCGGTCCCTGGTCGAAATGGATTTCGGAGCAGGGGCCGCAGGGCCCGGTTTCCCCCATCGCCCAGAAGTTGTCCTTTTCTCCCAGACGAAAGATGCGACCGGTTGGAATTCCGACCGTTCGGTTCCAAATCCGGTAGGCATCTTCGTCGTCATAGTAGACCGTAATCCAAAGCTGGTCTGCGTTCAGCCCGTACACTTCCGTCACCAGTTCCCAGGCCAAAGGGATAGCTTTTGACTTGAAGTAGTCACCGAACGAGAAATTGCCTAACATCTCGAAAAAGGTGTGATGCCTGGCGGTTTTGCCGACGTTCTCAAAGTCATTGTGCTTTCCGCCCGCCCGCACACATTTCTGGGAAGTGGTGGCCCGGACGTAATCCCTTTGTTCTCTTCCCAAAAAGACGTCCTTGAACTGATTCATGCCTGCGTTGGTGAAAAGCAGGGTGGGATCATTGGCTGGGACCAGTGAGGAACTCTTGAGGATGCGATGGCCGCGCTGGTGAAAGTATTCCAGGAATTTCTTTCGGGTGTCGTTTCCGGTCAAGGTTGGGGTTCCCTTGAGTCTGGACTCTCGATCGGTCCAGGGGGCAGAGTCTGACAGACAATTCCCTCAATCCTCCCAATCAAAGGACTGATGGAATCGCTTCCTGAATTCCTGGCGGACCGCTTCTTGGAAAAAGCCCTGCCCGAGCAGAAAATTATAGAGCCTCGCCAGTTTTTTTTCATCCATCGGCCCAGACCAGGTCTGGAGTTTGCGCTCCAGGCTGCGGGATAAATGGGCGAGTTCGTCCTCCGGTGAGACCATCGTCTCCAGCACTTCGTTGACCAACTCAGCGGGCAGGCCACGAGCAGCGAGCTCTCTTTGCAGCCTGGATCGACTGTAAGGGCCACGGCGAAGACGGGCTGCTGTGAACGACTCAATGAACTTGCGGTCGTCCAGGTAGCCGCAGGCCGCCAAACGGTGAAGGACACTATCTACCTCAGAGGAATCATCGGCGCGGGCCAGCAGCTTGGCTTCGATTTCCCTGGTTGAGAAGGACTTGCGGCTTAACGCTTTGAGGGCCCATTGGAAAAGAGCTTCTGCGGCGTTGGGACGGGGCTGGGACTCCTCACTGATGGAGTCTTTGGAATGGGTTGACCGTTTTCTCCATTGGTTCTTTGGCAGCATGAGTTGAGGAACGGGTCCCTTTGACTGGAAGCTTGAATTCATCGGGGTTACGGACATGCTTCATGGCCTCATCTTAGGTGATGAGCTTCCGGCTGTAAAGATTGCAGAGGATAAGTGCGGCCGGCAAGAGTGCTGCCGTCTCTGGGGCGGTAGGTCCCGATGTTCTCGGCTGGCAGAATCAAACAAAAGCTAGCCAGTCTGAGTAGTCATCGCTCTTGCCTTCAACGATTTGGAAAAACCGTTGCTGGATTTTGGCGGTGACCGGCCCTCGGCAGCCGCTGCCAACGCTGATCTTGTCCACGCTGCGGATCGGGGTTACCTCAGCGGCTGTTCCAGTAAAGAACAACTCGTCGGCCAAGTAAAGCAGTTCACGAGCGATCCCTTGCTCGCGAACTTCAATACCAAGGTCATGACAGATCCTGATCACTGCCCGGCGAGTAATTCCGGGTAAGACGGAAGAGGCCAGCGGGGGCGTCAAGGCCACACCCTCCTTAATGACAAAGATATTCTCTCCGCTTCCCTCGCTGACATAGCCGACGGCATCAAGGGCGATTCCTTCTGAGTAACCGGACTGCATGGCCTCCATCTTAATGAGCTGGGAATTCATATAATTAGCTCCCGCCTTGGCCAGGGTAGGGAGCGTGTTGGGTGCGATTCGAGTCCAGGAAGAGACGCAGACATCCACGCCTTGCTCCAGCGCTTCCTTTCCAAGATATTGACCCCATTCCCAAACGGCGATCACGACCTCCAGCGGGCAACCCAATGGATTGACGCCAATCTCGCCGTAGCCCCGCAGAATGATGGGACGGATGTAGCATTCCTTCAGTCTGTTTTCGCGGATGGTTTCCAGAATGGCTTGTGACAGATCATCAGCGGAATAGGAAATCTGCATACGATAGAGTTTGGCCGAATCCAAGAGACGTCGGACGTGCCACTCCAGGCAAAACACGGCCGAGCCTTTCACCGTGTTGTAGCAGCGAATGCCTTCAAAAACAGCAGATCCGTAATTGACCACATGGGACAGGACATGGATTCTGGCATCATCCCAGGGTATAAACCGCCCGTTGAACCAGATCTTTTGAGACTTGGGGATGGGCAATTCCGGCTCCTTGCCTTGAGTCCTTTCGAAAAGGTTGGGGAGGATTGCCAAACGGGAAAGCACTCCAAAAGGCGCCAGCAGTATAGCACAGCGCCAGAAATTCTCAGTAACCCCCTAAAGTTCAACGAAATATCACAGGCGGGCCTGCGAGGTCGGGGCCTTCCAATGATCCCGAAAGGACCGTGGGGGACCGGTGGACAGTCGAAACCGTGGGGAGAGAGGATCGAGGGGACGGAAATCAGCGTAACGGACTGTTGCACCCTGGGGAAGCTGGCCGCTAATCCAACAACAGCTTCGCGCCCACTTCGAATTTCTGGTAGTGGCTGAACTGAATGTCGTTGCGCGTGTGAAATTGTGCGTTGTCGAGGATCCCGATGGACAGGTTGAATTGCGCTCTCACTGGAAGCCAATGGACGCTTTCCCCAATTTGGATTCGATCGTAGGCGATCCTCATTTCTGAGGCTTTGATCGGGAAATCCTGGGGAAGGTCGACAACCTTCTTCGTCAGCTGGACCACTTGGTAGGAGTCGACATCGATCCAACATAACCCTTGGTATCCGACCACCAGCGGATTGTCCTGATAGCGAAGTTGAACCGTGGAAGTTTCTCGGGGGACTTCGTAAGCCACGCGGATCGTCCGATGTCCCGAGATTTCTTCGGAGCCCTCCAGGCGAAACGAGGCCCCGGCTCGAGGAGCAAACACGGTTTGCAAGGCAGAGGCGTATTCGCCAATTGAGTAAGCCCCGTCCAGGTTTCCGGCCGGCCGTGGGCCGCTTGCCCCTTGAACTGGTTCGTACTGTTCTTGGCCGCCGGAGTATAACAACTCCTCTTCGATCTGGTCCTTTTCTTGCCAACCAAGGAACAGCCGCTCAAATCGCGCCGTCTGGCGACGGCACAGGAAGTCTGGCAGGTTTTTGGTGTAAGCGGAGACCCTCCGACGGACGGCCTCCAGAAAATCAGGCCAGTTACTGTCGGTCGGCGCCTCTCCAGGCTGGCTGAGGGCGATAGTGGGCGCTTCGGAGCCGCTGACAGCAATCTCGTCGGACTCCGGATCCATAATGAAATCCCGGTGATTATAGGAGGAAGGCGCTTCGGCGACACGCATCTTCTTGGCCAGGGCCTGTTGTGAATCGAAAGGCAACTGAGTGCTCTCGTCATATTGGGCCTCGGCCAGCTTCGTCCGGCCAATTTTGATGTCCCCCGCGGGCGGAATGAAGAGATTGTCCCCCCCTTCTTCAACCATAGTAGCCCCGGTCAAATTCGCACCCCGGAGGTCAGCCTGCCTCAGATCGCTGCCAAACAGGACGGAATTCGACAAATCAGCCACCTGCAGATTGGCTTCGTTCAACCGGGCGTCTTTCAAGATGGCGCGCTGCAAGTTGGCGCCCAGCAAGTTGGCGCCCTTGATCTCAGCTTGAGTCAGGCTGGAATCCGACAAGTCCACTCCATTGAGCTGAGCGCCATCGAGCTTGGCCCTGATCAGTTCCGAGCCACTCAATTTCGCGCCCCGCAGGTCGGCCCCTCGCAAATCGGCTTCCCAAAGCTTGGTCTGTGTCAAGTCGGCTCTGAGCAGCACGGCGTCCCGGAGGTCAGCCTTCCGCAGGTCCATGCCACTCAGATTCGCTCCAAAGAGATTCTTTCCCTTTAAATCCCTTCGCCGAACGCGGGTCCCTCGAAGGTCGCCGCATTCACCCTGAAAATCCGGGTTGTACCCGACCTCTCCTTGGTCGCTGGCGCAGAGCAGGGTCTCGCCGCGAAATTTGTATTTGTGAGCGAAAATCTTGTTTCCCGAGTGCCGCGGTATCTCCAAACTGTTTCTGATCTTCTTCAGGTCAAGACGAACGGCCGGTCCCAGATCGGCAGCTTCTTCGATTTCAGTTGGCCTGCTCATGGTTGACGTCTGTTCACCGCCGGCTCCGGCGACTTCAGATTCCTGATTGACCAGGACCTCTGCCTGGGTAATCGTTGAACGGCCGCTGGCCGACTCCTCGGTCGTAATCTCCAGCTGATAGCTGCCCGGTCTCAAGGTGTGCGTCGGGAGCTTGAATCCAACAGCAACTTGTCCGGGAGCCCGCTCTTGCAAGTGATTCTGGTCCAGAGCGATCGGCGGAAAATCGGTGGTCTCTCCGGTTCCCCTCACTGCCTGGATTCGAGCCGTCAGCTTGCCGTTCTGTAGGTCGGAGGCATTGTAGATTTTGTAGAACACGGCCAAGGGTTGAGGGTTACGGATCTCGTTTTTAACGAGAGGCGTCACCTGGAATCCCCGGTGAAACAGCCAGCGAGCCTCCGGGGGTTGCAGTCTGGCAACTGACGGGGAAAAGGGCTCCAATTCCTGACTCAGAACCAGACTACTGCTCGCTAAATCCTCTCGAGGAAGGGCCGGAATCCATAGAGTTTGTTCGGCCGTGCCCAACCTGGCGTTGCGGTCAGCAGCGACTAATTTGATCCGGTGCTTTCCGGGCGTCAACTTGAGGTAACCCTGGAAGGTGGTTTCCTGATTCCCTGCTGCCTGATCGATAGTCTTGCCGAAAGCCGAAGTGGCTTGCCCGTCTTCGGAGAAGGCGACGGCCATCAGGCGGAGTCCTTTTCCGGACAGCCAGCGGTCTTTCGAAGCCATGGCCGAACCGTGTGAGACGATGGCCGAGATCAGGACCAGGGCCCGTTCAGCACTTTCGTGGAAGGTATTCGCCTTGAAAGCAACAGGCAAATCATTGAGCGGCTCGGATGCCCGGAGCCCACTGAGCAGGTTTTTTTCCTGAGATCCCGTCGCACTCTTATCCGACAGCACGGGCGCCTCAACGGTTTTACGGAGGGATCCCAGGCCGGCATTGAGGCTCTCTCGCGCCGCTATCTTGACCTGGTATTGGCCCGGTGGAACCTTGAGGATGACCTTGGAGATCAGGGCCCCGATTGAAGGAGAGCAGCGTAACTGCTGTCACCGAGCCTGAGATCCCAGGCCTTTTCATCTCCTCCAACGTACTCGTTCTCCTCATCGAAAGCGACCACCGCCAGATTGATCTTGTTGAGACGCTTGCCGTCTTCGACCAGGAAGGGAACGTCCTCGAAGCCGAGACGGGTCACGATCTCGAGTTGATGAGTGTCCTGATCCAGGCGAGAGCTATGGTAAGACATCTGCAGCGGGATTTCCCTGAGATTGGTGGGCGCCTGCATGGCTTCCAACATTTCTCTCTTTTTTCGTTCTTCCGGGGACAATCTCTCCTTGGGCGCAAAGAAGCCTTTGCGATGGGTGACCCTGGCGCCGGGACGCGAAACCTTCACTCGAATCTTGTAGTAGCGGCCATTGGGCTTCTTGGGAGGTGTGGCATAGCTCAAGACGTAGAAGGAAAACTGCTGGTCAACGACCTGCCTCAGTCCTGCCAGCAAGTCGTTGTTGTCTCTGAAGTAGATTCCTCCCGTCGCCTTGGCCAAGTAGTCGAGGGCCGTTCCTTTATGTCTCTGGTCCTCCATACTCAGGAGAGACTTGGCCAGCCGCTGAGAACTGTCAACGCTCAAGTTATCGCTGACGTCGTAGATCGAGTCCGTTTCCAGCCCGCTGGACCTCACGGTGTTGAAGATCAGACCGGTCTTCAGAGCCATGTCGATGACCTGCTCCAGTTCATAACGAGTCGACCGGTGCAGGAATCCGTAGGAGAGCAGTACCAGCGATTTCTGCGCCTCGACGGGGCCGAGGGAGCGGATGTGTGCCCGCAGGACGTCCAGCAAGCGCCGGATGCGACTCCGTTGATGAGCCAGCTGCCGGGTAGCCAGGCTGTGCACGAAGCGTTCGGTAACTTGTTGATTCGCGTCAATCGAAGCTGTGGGAACTCCTCCGGGCTGATCCCCTGTCACGTTGGCCGAGGTTGTTCCGATCCCACACTCTTCGGCCTCGGCAAAGGCAGTGTCGAAGGCCCGGCCGCCCGGCATGGACCCGAAGAGATCGATCTCTTCAGCCTGAGTATCGGTCAAGGTGACACAGTTGGTTCGACGCAGGGCCGGAGTGAAGTCCAGCTTTTTGTGGAGTTGGGCGATTTCCTCCAGCAACACCTCTTTGTCTTGGGTGAAGGGGACGAAATGGCCTCGAGAAGCCGTCAGAATGGAGATATAGTTTTCCGCCCCCAGACCCCTCTCTACGAAACCGCGAATGGCTTGGATGGTGCGGTTGAGGCTGCCCGTCGGGGGAAATGTCAGGTCGTCGATGACCAGACTCAACAGCCGGGGTTTGTCAGGGGCAGCAGCCTGCGCCGGTTCCTCGACATCCGCGGCGCTGCCCCACTTCATTGAGATCTGAGGACTCTGGTAGGTTTCCTGGGAAAAAGACTGGATCGTTTGCTTCTTGCGGTTTTCGTACACCTCAAAATCGTCAACCGTCAAGTCGGTGATGGGGTTGCCCTCTCGATCGGTCACGATGGTGTTGACAACAACCACCTCGACGGGGACTTTGAGGGTGAAGCCGGATTCCGTCTGTTTCTGGGCCTTGCCGGCATCTGTTCGCTTTGCCTTGCGCGCTGCCAAACCGGGCTCGAGAGAGATTGTCAGACAGACAGCAACAACCGCTCCCACCAAAATTCTGTGAACAAGAAAAGGCCGCCTGAGGGACATGGGTGAACCCGGGCTACGGAATGCCTCGATAGATCGACGATGCTTCTTCTATGATGAACAGATATTATGAACCAGCGGCGTGTCCTGAGCAACCCCATTTTGACTTGCCGTCGGGTCTCCTCTTCAAGTGACCCCATGCAGGTGCGGCAGCTCGCAAGACCTTGTGAGGTTTATGGAGGCGTTTCGCTTGACGCTTCTTTAAACCCTTTGTTAACATCGCCGGACGCTCGATCATGACTCCCAAATACATTCCCAAGAATATCGAAGGCCAGTGGGCGGACCGCTGGGAAAGGGATGATCTGTACCGAACGGCTCCAGCCGACCGTCGTCCCAAGCGGTATATTCTGGACTTTTTCCCTTACCCTTCGGGAGACGGCCTCAGCGTGGGCCACTGCCGCAACTACGTGCCTACCGATGTCCTGAGCCGCTACTGCCGCATGAGGGGCGAGAATGTCCTCCACCCCATGGGTTGGGATGCCTTCGGTCTCCCTGCGGAAAATGCGGCCATCAAGCAGAAAACCAACCCGGCCAGACTTATCGCTCGCTACGCCGCCAACTATAAGCGGCAGATGCGGTTGCTGGGCATCTCCTTTGACTGGAGCCGGGAAATCAACTCGTCGCTGCCCGAATACTATCGTTGGACTCAATGGATTTTTCTTCAGCTCTATCATTCCTGGTACGACCCTCGACTGCAGAAAGCCTGTTCCATTGCCAGCCTGGAAGAGGAACTGGGGCTCCAGGGGAATCGGAACATTTCAGGATCCCCGCCCATGAGCGCCGCGACCTGGAAGCATCTGCCGGTTAAAAAGAGACAAGAATATCTGAGCCACTTTCGACTCGCCTATCGTGCGGCATCCACGGTGAATTGGGACCCGGTGGAGAAGACGGTGCTGGCTAATGAGGAGGTAGTGGATGGCCGCGGCTGGCGGAGCCACGCCTTGGTGGAGAAGAAAACGCTGATGCAATGGTTCTTTCGCATCACCGCCTATGCCGACAGGCTGTTGGCAGACCTGGAGGACCTGGATTGGCCGGAGAACATCAAGCGGATGCAGCGCAACTGGATCGGGCGTAGTCAGGGCGCCGAGGTCAGTTTCTCCACGGCTGCAGGACCGCTGAATATCTTCACCACCCGTCCCGATACTCTGTGGGGAGCCACCTTCATGGTGCTGGCGCCGGAACATCCCTGGGTGAATGCACTCACCGCGCCATCGGTGGCCCGAGAGGTGGAGAACTATCTGCGGGCAGTCCAAGGAAAGAGCGACCTCGATCGTACGGCCCAGGGGCGGGCCAAAACCGGTGTCTTCATTGGTTCTCATGCCACCAACCCAGTCAATGGGGAGAAGATTCCGATCTGGGTGGCGGATTACGTGCTGATGGGATATGGAACGGGCGCCATTATGGCGGTTCCGGCCCACGACCAGAGAGACTATGAATTTGCGCGCCAGCACGGGATGGAGATTCGCGTGGTGATCCAACCTGTTGGGCGTAACCAACCGCTGCGTCCCGAAAGCATGGAGGAGGCCTGGACCGGTGAGGGAGTCATGAGTCAGTCCGGCTCCTTTGATGGAACGAGCACCACCGAGGCCGTAACCCGGGTCACTCGCTGGTTGGAGGAGACCGGTCGCGGGAAAGCCAGCGTCAACTATAAGTTGCGTGACTGGGGAATCAGTCGCCAGCGCTATTGGGGCACCCCCCTCCCAATCATTCACACCGCTGAAGGCGAAGTCTCCGTTCCAACAGAAGATCTGCCGGTATGTCTGCCGGAGGTCCAACACTATGAGCCCACCGACAGCGGCGAGTCTCCACTCGCGACCATCCCGGAGTTCGTGCAGGTATCGTTACCCGACGGAAGCCACGGCCGCCGCGAAACCGACACCATGGGAACTTTCGCCTGCTCCTCCTGGTATTTTCTGCGCTTCGTGAGCCCTGACAATGCCCAAGCGCCCTTTGACCCCAAAGAAGTTGCCTACTGGCTGCCGGTGGACATGTATGTCGGCGGGGCCGAACATGCCGTCATGCACTTGCTCTACGCTCGTTTTTGGACCAAGGTGCTCTACGATCTGGGGCACCTGTCGTTTGTGGAGCCCTTCAAACGACTGCGTAATCAGGGCATGATCTTGGGGCTGGACGGAGAAAAAATGTCCAAGAGCCGGGGAAACGTCATCACCCCGGATGAAGTCGTGAAGGCTTGGGGGGCCGATGCCCTGCGTGCCTATGAGATGTTTATCAGCGATTTCGAAATGTCGACTCCCTGGAACACCAACGGCCTCTCCGGAACCTATCGTTGGCTGCGCCGTACCTGGGAAATTATTTTGCGACCGTCCTCGCAAGAAAAGGCTGGCGGTCAAACGGAGAAGGCCAATCGGGACCTGCGCCGCTGGACCCACAAGACCCTGCTCAAGGTCTCTAGCGACATTGAGGGTTTTCGATTCAACACCGTTATTTCCTCCCTCATGGAGTTCACCAACGCTCTTCATGAGGCCGCGAGAGGGCCTGTCGGCAAGGAAGTTTTTCAGGAGGCGACTGATGCGTTGCTCCTGATGCTGGCCCCGGTGGCGCCCTTTATGGCGGAGGAGCTTTGGTCTCTGAAGGGGCGTCCCTACTCGATCCATCAGCAACCCTGGCCCCAAGCTGATCGGAACCTAGCGGCAGAGGAGGAAATCACTCTGGTCCTCCAAGTCAACGGTAAAGTACGGGGGCGACTCAACCTGCCGGTTGATCTGACCGAGACGCAGGCTCGTGAGGCGGCCTTGAGTCATGGGTCAGTGCAGCGCCATCTGAACGGCAAGGCGCCCAGAAGGCTCATTTATGTTCCAGGGAAGCTGGTGAATGTTGTAGTGTGAGTCATCGGCCCCTCAAGGGAGGTCCGTAATCATTTCAAAAAAAGGCCAGTGCTGGTTGGTCGTCTTCGTCTGGGTGCTGGGGGCGGCGCTGGCTGCCGGTTGTGGTTATCGATTGGCCGGGCAAGCGACAGCCGTCCCCGAGTCCATTGATTCAATCGCTGTCCCCATCTTCACCAATCGGACAACCAAATATCGACTGGAGCAACGTCTCACTTCGGCAGTCGTGGATGAGCTGACTTCACGGACCAGGTATCGCATCTCCTCCGATCCTGCATCGGCTGGAGCCGTGCTGACCGGTGTTGTGACCGGATTCACCTCCACGCCCGTGATATTTGCGGGGGGGGCAGGATCCACTTTTCTGGTGACGGTGCGCCTGAATGTCGAGTTGAAGGATTCACGAACCCAGAAGCTCCTTTTCCAGAATCGCAACTATTTTTTCAGGGAGGAGTTTGAGATCAGCTGCGCCTCCCGGGACTTCTTTCCGGAGGAAGGACCCGCTCTGGATCGGCTGGCCAACGCCTTTTCTCGGGATCTTGTGAGTACCATCCTGGAGTCCTTCTAGTTCGCTGCGTTCCAAAGACCTGGTGGCATAACCCCATGCGGTTCTCTCAATTCCAGTCTCACCTCCGTCGCGGAAACTTCAGCCCCGCCTATTTCCTGTTTGGACCGGATGCCTACCTGCGAGACGCGGCCCGAAACACCCTGATGGAAGCCTTGGGCAAGTCCTGGGAAAAAGAACCTCTGACTTCGAGCATTGATCTGGACCAGACCCCCCTGGATGAACTTCTCGGCTTGGCCTTGAATCTCTCTTTGTTTGCGCCCAAACAGGTCTTGCAAATCAAGGGGGTCATGAAGTTGAGGGAACCTCAGGCCAGGAAGCTGGCCGAGTACCTGAAAAATCCAAGCCCCCATACCACTCTGATTTTTTTAGCGGGAGAACTGGGCCGCGACGATCGCAAGAAGAAGATTTTCAGAGTCTTGGAGGCGGGTGCTCAGATCGTAGACTTGGTCTTTCTGAATGAACCGCAAACCAGAAGCTGGATCAGCAAAGCTCTGCGCAAGAGGGGATTCAGCATCGAGGAAGAGGCGGTGGAATCCCTGGTCGAGCTTCAAGGGACCGATCTGGGAAGGCTGCATCTTGAGATAGAGAAGTTGGCCTTGTTTGCCGGTCAGGAGAGGACCGTCACGCTGGAAATGGTTCAAGATCTGGCGGGGTATTCCCGAGAGCACACGGTGTTTGATTTTCTAGATGCGGTGTTGGCCAGGGACCGACTGAGAGCCCTGCGATTGTCGCACGAGCTGACGGCTCAGCCGGCTGAAATGCTGTCCATGGTCGTCCTGCTGGCTCGACGGCTGCGAACCTTGCTTCAAATCCAGGAGCTCTCGCCAAAGATGGGCTTGGGAGAGATGGCTCGACGCATCGGGGGGAGCCCCTACTTCTTGAAGCGGCTGTTGCTTCCGGCCAAACGGTTCCGGCGTCAAACCTTGGTGAAGGCTATCGACCGCCTGGCGCACATCGATGACGGGATCAAGGGGTCCAGTCCGGACAACCGAATCTCCATGGATCTCCTGGTTGCAGACCTGACCTCAGATGCCGGCGGCACCGGAACCTCAAATCCATGAAGGACTTGAAGCCGACCGCCTACGGGACGGAAGGAAAAGAAGGCAGGTGGCATTTCCCAGCTTCAAGTGGTCTTTCGATACTCCTTCAGGAAGCCCTCGAACAGGGTACGGTGCATCTCCTCATCGGCGACCAGCCGGATGGCCAGTTCCTGGGTGACGTAGTCGACACCTTCACACTGACGGATGACGCGATAATATTGGTCAATGGCTGCGTTCTCCGCCGAGAGGACTCCCTCGATGACGGCAGTAACGTTCGTCGTATCGGAGGGTGGTTGGAGGGCTTCCTGGCTCCGGGTCAGCTTGAGCGATCCCGGCACGGTGCCGCCCAGTTGCTTGATGCGCTCTCCCAGTTGGCGGGCGTGGAGCAACTCTTCATTGACGTCGGCTGCCAGAGCTTTCTTGATCTCTTCGGCTCGGACCCCGTCCAGAACGATGGAGTTGGCTAAGTAGTTGGTCACCGTCTCTACCTCCATGCAGTAGGACTTCGTCAACTCTTCGATAATGGATTCTCGACCAGTTTCTGGCATGCCTTGGTTCTCCTTTTTGTGAGAATTTGTGCGAAAGGTATTGTTCCTCGTGTCCTTCTTGATGGGAAGTCTACCCATTTGGGGGAGAGAAAACAATCGCGCATTCACCTGGCAGTAACCGGGATGGGAGGGTTCGGCAAACAACTGAAGGCGTTTTGAGTGCTTCTGCCTCCATGACCGGAGAGCTGGCGCTGCCCGGCAGGTTGATGGGGGGCGCCCGGTTTTCGGCCGATTGTCAATCAACAGGGGGAGACTGATCGATTTTCTGGAAGATCTCCTCGGCGGTTTGGAGACCCTCCCAGGCAGAAGGAAAGCCGGCATAAAAGGCCATCTGTAGCATCGTTTCCCGGACCTCCTCTCGGGTGGCTCCGTTCCGCAGGGCCATTTCCACGTTGAGTCCCAGTCCGCGGGTTCTCCCGAGGGCAGTCAGACCCGCAATGGTGACGAGGCTCCGGGTGCGAAGATCCAGCTGCGACCGCGTCCAGACTTCCCCTGCCAACACTTCGAAAACAAAATGCTGGAAGTCGGGCGAGATCCGCCCCCAGATTTCCCTGAGCTCCTGGGCTCGCTCGGCCCCCGCCATTTTGGTGAACTGCTCAAACCCGCGCTGCATCCCGCCTTCAGTTCGTTCCATGAGTAGGCTCCTCCCACGCCTTTTTCAGGTTCCACACCATTTCTGGTTCCCAACGACTCAGCCCTCTGATACAAGTTAATGGTCTTGTTTACTTGCTTGGGAACCTCTATGCTTCCGATAAAGCTTATCCTCTCGCGAGTTAAAACAACAGCCCAGCGGTGTCAGTGGTTGGCCCTGAAGCCGATTGTGTTCGGTTTGGCTCTGACTTGACAAGAACGGATTTCTATAGAGAGAGACCCCTGCATAACATCCTGATTTGAAGGCCTTGACCATGAGAGGCGGGTTTTTGGCGGCTTTTGGCAAGGATTGGCCACGCTCGTTGCTTGCCGACCCTTGGGATGGGGCGGTTTTCAGACTCCTCAGGCCTGATTTTCCTCCGGTCAGACGCACTTATCCTGCCTAAGCCCTCTCTGGAACGCCGTAAAGACCCAGGAACCGGGCGCCCTTGCCCATATTGTGGGCGATGGCCGCCAAGCCGTAGAAGGTCACGTTCTTCGCCAAACCCAGCAAGCGGGTCCGGGCCAAGCCATAACAGCGTTTATCAGTGGCAAAGCAACCTTCTACGCCTGCCCGGATAATGGCAATCTCGGCCTTACGCCGCTTCTGTTTCTCACTGAGGGGGTGGTTTCGATAGCCTTGGCGCTGGACCTGATCCCCAATCCCAAACCGTTTCAACCGGTGGCGGGTTTGCCGAGAACTGTATGCGCTATCGATACAGCGCTGCCTCATCCCCCAACAGCAGCCTCTCACATTCCTGGCTGTCATGAACATTCCCCGGCGTGAGGCTCTGGCGGTGGATGAACCCGTCCTCGTCCACCCCCGTATGGACCGAATAGCCGTAGGTGGCTTTGATCTTCCCCCGACTGTCTTTCTTCACAGGCCAGCCCCCATCGCCATCACGAGTGGGCATTCCATCCTTGCCCCTGCCGGGACCCGATTGAGCCGCCTCCACCGGCGTGGCGTCAATAATGATGTTGATCCGCCCTTCGGTCATGAGGATGCGTTGGGCTTCCAGTTGGCGGTTCACCTCTCCCCAAAGCCGCTCCCCCAGACCCTGCTCCACCAGCCGGGTGCGGAACCGCCCCAGCGTCGTGGACTCCGGAACCCCGCCACCCAACTCAAGAGGGCGGAATTGGCGAAACAGTCAATCCCGCTACAGACAGTGCCACAGTTGCCCATCCGACAAACGATACCAGACTCCCGGCAACAGACCCCGAAACAGGGTCAGCAGCGGATAGCTGGGACGCCCTGTCCCAGCGGCCTGGATCGAAGACAGCAGACCCTCAATCTCCGACCACTCCAGCAACGCCTGGGCATCCTCGAGCGCGTGCAATGTCGGATGATCCAGTTCCGCAGCACAGACAAACATCTCAGGTTGGGTGGTGAATGATTTTTGCATTATCTGTCATAACATCTTGCCGGTAGTTATGCAGAGGTCTCAGGGTATATGATGTGATGTACTAACTGTGAATGAGGCTGGTTCCAGATACGAATGTCGTGGTGGCGGCCCTGCGAAGCCCTGCAGGGGCTTCGGCAGATTTGCTGCGAATCCTCGATCAAGGCCGTGGGACGTTATTACTGAGTGTTCCCCTGGCCCTCGAATACGAGGTCGTGTGTCAGCTTGCAGAGCACCGAATGGCCGCAGGCTTGAGTGAAAATCAAGTGGAGATATTCGTCAATGGAATCATCGCCATGGTGGTACCGGTGAAGGTGTATTTCCGGTGGCGCCCCTTTCTCCGCGATGCGGGAGACGAGATGGTTCTGGAAACAGCCGTAAACGGACGGGCGGAGGCACTCGTGACCTTCAACGGTCGGAATTATGGACAAGCGCCAAACAGTTTCGGAATCAAAACGCTGCTGCCCGGAGAAGCCTTGGAGAGAATGAAGATGTGAAAACCAAGATTAGCACCTATCCTCTGCGCTTGCCGTTGTCACTCAAGGCAGCGGCAGCGAAGGTCAGTCAAGAGGACGGGACCAGCATCAACCAGTTTGTGGTGACGGCGGTTGCTGAGAAGCTGTCCGCTATGAGAACGGCCGAGTTCTTTGAAGAGCGGCGGGCCAAGGCCGACCGGAAGGCTTTCCGGAACATTCTGGACTGCGATGGCGGTGAACCACTGCGCCCCGACGACGAGCCGCGTCGAAAAACCCTTTAGGGTCAGATCGAATTTCACACCCGCAGGCGGTCACACCAGTTCTCCGGATCCGAGAAACTCACGGATGTCAAAGGATTAGAACAGATTCCATGGATGGAACCAATGCTCGCCTGCTGTAGCACCAAGCCATGGAGGTCGCAGGCGCCTCCGTCGGTGAAGAGTGGCCAGTTGCCAAACCGGTCACTGTAAGCCGTAGCAGAACAACCACCCTGCACTCCCTGCGGGAGCCTGCACTCTCTCTCAAGAGTACAGGCTCTTGATCCAGGAAGGGAGTTTTGTGATGACAACGGGGAGAGGGCCGACCGACAGCTGCGAATGCGGCGGCATCCTGCAGCCGGAGGCATAAGGCCCATGGTTCATGGACATCCCCTCACCGAGCCGCGAGCGCGGCGGCCGAACTTCTTTACAGCATCTTCGAGATCACTCCTCCTTGAAACACTCCGTCAGAGTAACTTCACCACAGCATCCACATGACCTTTCACTTTGACCTTGCCATAGACTTCGACGAGCACACCTCCTTCGTCGATGACAAAAGTCGAGCGCACAATCCCCATGTATTTCTTTCCATACATGGACTTCTCTTGCCAAGCTCCATAAGCCTCCGCGATCTCGTGGTTCTCGTCACTGAGCAATGAAAAGGGTAAAGAGAACCTGGCTTTGAACTTCCGATGGGAAGCAACGGTGTCCGGGCTGACGCCCAACACCACCACGCCTTTCTCCTCGAGCTGGGACATCGACTCCCGGAAATCACAGGCCTCTTGGGTGCATCCCGGCGTGTTGTCCCTGGGATAAAAGTAAAGGATGACCTTCTTTCCCCGATACCCCTTGAGCGTGACTTTTTCACCTTGGTCGTTGACGCCGACAAAATCCGGAGCCTTATCCCCTGCCTTGAGCATGATCGTCCTCCTTTGTTTGTTGAAAATGTTTGTTGAAAACCGTTCTGCGACTTTGCGCTCACCTTGCCTTCCATTGGTCTTCGGACCCGACTCGGGGTTTGTACGAGCAGGTTATCCTTATCGGGTGAGAGTTGGCGATTTCTGGGTTCCGAGCAAGAAAAGAAGGCGAAAACAGCATCGAGTTGCTCCCGGGCAGGTTAAATAGTCGCATAGCGCTCAATATTTTCCAGTAGAAAAACTACTCACGGTTTTCTACTCTCGAACGGCTATCAATGCTATGATGACTAGAAATTGTGTGATGCTTGACAGGTCGATCACTTCATCTCATGAGCGTGTAGACCAAGGAGAAAGAAATGAGAACATTGGCTTTGACTATTTGCAGCTTGTTGGTTTTAGGGGCTCTGGGGCTTGGTGAGGTCAAAGACCGAAAGAGAGAAGAGCATGCCATAGGATTTGCCGCATCGACAACCAATTGGGTGGTTCCTACCTCGGCAAACAATCCCGGAAGGTTTGGCGCTTTCTTCAAGACCCGGGTTGTGATTCACAACCATACGGAGTCCAGCTACCCCATCGTTGTCCTCTGGTTCGGACCTCAAGGACCAGCAGGTCAAACCGTCATTCCAATGGAACCCAATGGTTACAGGGTATGGGATGATTTTCTGGGTGAGGCTTTGAATTACTCGGGACCGGCAGCGGTGGTTCTCGACTCCTGTGCATCTGACGAGGAAACTTGCGCCGACTACAGGTTTTCGGTGACGGCAGAGGTTTACACGGACTCACCCAATGGGAGGTTCAAGACCATGGTGGTCAATGGGACTTCTCCATTCCCCAGTTTAAAGATACCTCAAATTCCGGGGCTCAATCCCCTGGTGGCCGGCTTTCTGTCCACCCTTCTAGTGGGCCCGGCCTTTAACGCCGGAATCTCCGTCAACGACGAGGAAAGAACCAATGTCGGAGTTTTCAACAGCGCCATGGCCCCTTGTTCAATCCGGGCAAACGTCACGGACAGCTCCGGGAATCTTGTTGAAGTGGTCAGTTTCGAGATGGCTCCTCTCTCTTGGGACCAGGAGGCCATCGTGGGGCCGGTCGACAATGGACTTATCAGGTGGGAGGTTCCCGAAGAAGTTGAGGATGCGGTTTTCCTCTGGGCCGTGGTGGTCGATAACACGTCCAATGATGGCAGTCTGTTTCCGGCAGTCGGAAGGCTGGAGCTCTGAGGAACCAGGGGCCTGTTGACACTGACGCATCGCGGATGAATGTGATCGGGGTGAAGCCTCTGTCTGCCCGAAAGTCAGGAAGAAAGAGCGCGTCGAGCTTCTCGAAGCAAGAGAAACAGAGGCGGAACCGCCGCCGGCGCAGTCCCCAACAAGGCTGAGATTGTCCTGTGGCAGAGCCACAAGAGTGCCTTCCCTCCATAGGCCGCAGATGGGTCCTCACTGGAGGGCAAGTCCCAACCTTTGTTGGACAACTCAGGCTCTTGACTCTGCCGCTCTCCTCCAATAATCTACTGACCCTGAGATCGAGAAGACAACCAAGATCAGGCCAACAGCATGGCTGCCCCACCCGCTCGAGCGCCCCTTTTCTGCTTTCTATCACTGGTCGCCTGCCTCGCGGGCGCACCCAGCCTGACCCGTGCGGTCTCCCACTCGGATCTCCCGCCCGGCTTCGAGACTCAGGTCCTGCCCATTTTGCAGTCCAAATGCCTGGCTTGCCACGGCCAGCATACCCACGAGGCAATGCTGGACCTGCGCTCGCGGGAGAGTCTGCTCAAGGGGGGAGCCTCGGGGCCTTCCATCGTTCCCGGCTCCGCCGAGCAAAGCCTGCTGTTTCAAAAGGTCAAGACGGGGGCCATGCCGCTGGGTCAGAATCCACTGAGTCCCAAAGAGCTGGATCAGATCCGGCGCTGGATCAACCGGGGCGCTCTGCTGGAGGGCGAAGATCCTCGGCAATTCAAGTCCAGGCAGAGGTCGGAACCGGCAATCACCAGCCATGATGTTCTGGCGCCGATCCTGCACGTGCGCTGTCTGATCTGCCACGGCCGGCGAAAACAGGAAGCCGGCCTGGACCTGCGAACCCGCGACAGTTTGTTGAAAGGAGGGAAGTCGGGGCCTGCCGTCGTTCCCGGTAAGCCGGAAGAGAGTCTGCTCATTCAGCGAATTGCAGCCGAAGAGATGCCGCCTCCCAAATCTTTTTCCCAGTACTGCGTGCGCCCCGTCACCTCGGGTGAATTGGAGAAGTTGCGCCGGTGGATTGCCGCCGGCGCTCCAGCGGCATCGGAAAACGGCGTGTCTGAAGGACGGGCCGCCTTACCCGATAGAGAGCAGGCTCAGGCATTCTGGTCGTTTCAGCCGCCTCGAACTCCTGCGATACCCCAGGTCCAGCAGAGGCAACGGGTGAGGACCCCGATTGATGCCTTCCTGTTGGACAAACTGGAGGCGCGCCAGCTCACCTTCTCGCCGCCGGCTGATCGCTTGACTCTGATGCGCAGAGCCTACCTGGATCTCATTGGGCTGCCACCGACAGCTGCAGAAGTCAGGGCCTACCATCAGGACCGCGATCCTCTGGCCTACGAGCGGCTCATCGATCGGCTACTGGATTCCGTTCACTATGGCGAACGCTGGGGCCGATACTGGCTGGACGCCGCCGGCTATGCGGACTCCGAGGGAAAGGTTCATGCCGATAATCTGCGTCCCCATGCCTACCGCTATCGGGATTATGTCATCCGATCTTTCAACAACGACAAACCCTATGACCGTTTCCTGCTGGAGCAGATTGCAGGCGACGAACTGGTCGACTACCGCTCAATTCAATCCCTGACTCCCGAGCAGGTGGAACCTCTGGTTGCAACCGGTTTCCTGCGCATGGCTCCGGATGGCACCTGGTCCGGCGCCCAGAATTTCGTCCCCGAGCGGCTGGACGTGGTCGCCGATCAAGTCGAAGTCCTGAGCTCGACCGTGATGGGACTGACGCTGGCTTGCGCTCGGTGCCACGACCACAAGTACGACCCGCTCCCGCAACGCGACTTTTATCGGTTCAGCGCCATCTTTCGCTCGGCCTACGACCCTTACGACTGGATGATCCCCCAGGAACCTCTTCTGGCGCCGGCAGACGGCCCTTTTCCCAAACGACTGCTACGTCATGGATCGAGGCAGGAACGTCTCCAGGCGGAGCTTCACAATGCCCCCCTGGAGCGGGAGATCGAACGTCTGAAGCGCTCACTGGAAGAGAAAGCGGCCCCCTTGCGAGAGCAACTTCTGCGGGAAAAGCTGGAAAAGATACCGGCAGCATTGCGTGCGGACGTCGAGGCAGCGATGAAGGCAGCCGAGGACACCCGGACCGAGTTGCAACAATACCTGGCGGCTACCTTCGGAGATTCGTTGAAGGTCGAGCCGAGTGAACTGGAGGACCGCTTCGAGGAATACCGATCGGAGTCCGCCAAGGTCAAGGAAGCGGTCATGGCGACTGAGAAGAAGCTGCGACCCAAACCTTCCATCCGAGCCCTCTTCGACATGCCGGGAGAACCCACCCCAACCTACCTCCTGCTACGGGGCGAGCACACCCGTCCAGGCGCCTTGGTCGATCCTGGAATTCCCTCGGCACTCAGCAATCAAGCCCGGCCCTATCGCATCGAGAAGCTTCCCTGGAGTACCGGGCGCCGACTGGCTTTGGCCAGGTGGCTGGGACAACCCACTCACCCTCTGACGGCTCGGGTGATGGTGAACCGCATTTGGCAGCACCATTTTGGGAGAGGATTGGTGGCCACGCCCGGCAACTTCGGCAAGTTGGGCGCCTCGCCTTCACACCCGGAACTCCTGGACTGGCTGGCCTCGGAGTTTGTCAAGCGAGGCTGGAGCTTGAAAGCCATGCACCGGCTCATCATGACCTCCAGTGCTTATCGGCAGGCTTCCCACGACCGGGATTCCGTTCCGGTGAATGGCGACTCGGATACCCCTCTCCTTTCCCGATTTCCTCTGCAACGCCTGGATGCAGACGCCTTGCGGGACTCGATTCTGAAGATCTCCGGCCGGCTCGACCCCACTCCCTTCGGTCCCGCAGACGAGGTCGAGGTCCTGAGCGATGGCGAGGTCAGAAGCCAATGCACTGCTGCCGGCTGCCGGCGCAGTGTCTACATGCTGCAGAGACGAACCACTCCCCTGACCATGCTCGACACCTTCGACGCGCCTCAGCTCAACCCGAACTGCCTCAAGCGCTCCCAGTCGATGGTGACTTCCCAGGCGCTCCAGCTTTGGAACAGCGAGTTGGTTCGGGAAAGTGCTCGCCATTTTGCAGGGCGAGTCATCGATGCCGTGGGCACTGAGGTGGAGAGCCAAGTCGAACAGGTCTATTTGACCGCCGTGTCTCGCTGGCCCACCAGGGCTGAGAAACAAGAAGCCATCCAGGAGATCGAGCAACTCAGCCGACACTGGCGGGAGCATCTGGATCATCAAGCGCCGGCGGAGCCCAAGGGGTCGCGGGCCCGGTGGCTGGCCCTGGCCACTTTCTGCCACGCCATTTTGAATTCGGCGGAGTTTATCTACTATTGAGCGAGGAAGACATGAACACCGGGGACCAAAATAAGGCGCCGCTCACCCCCTTGAGCCAGGATTCCGGAGAGACGTCGCTCCATCTCTCCTCTCGCAGGGAGCTGTTTTCCAGCCTGGGCAATGGGTTCTTTGGGGGAGCCCTGGCCTACCTCCTGGGTAAGGACGTGTTGTCCTCCGAACCCTTGCTGGCCGACACTGCTCAGGTGGCCGACCTGAAACCACGACGACCCCACTTCAAGCCCCGCGCCCGGTCCGTGATCCATCTCTTCATGAACGGAGGGCCCAGCCAAATCGATCTTTTCGATCCCAAACCCATGCTGAAGAAGTACGAGGGACAGCCCCCCGGCCGCGACTTGGCCAACGACGTAGAACAGATCGCCTCGGTCGGCGCCTTGATGCCTTCTCCCTTCAAGTTCCAGCAACATGGCAAGTCGGGAATGGAGATATCCGAGCTTCTTCCCTTCCTGTCCCGGAAGGTGGACGATATTGCTCTGGTCCGTTCCATGTTCACCACTCACTTCAACCACGAACCCGCCATTTTCTTAATGCAGTCGGGACGGACGATCACCGGGCGCCCCAGTCTGGGGGCCTGGGTGGCGTATGGGCTGGGCAGCGAGAATCAGAACCTTCCCGCTTACGTCGTGCTGGATGATCCCAAGCAACTCCCGGTGAACGGCATCCAGAACTGGCAGTCGGGGTGGCTGCCCCCGATTTATCAAGGGACTCGCCTGAAATCTCACGGCTCGCCGCTGCTCAATTTACAGCCTCGCGAGGAGTTTCCCAGTCCGGTATTGAACTTGGCTCGGTCGATCCTCAAAAGGCTGGACCAAGACCATCTTCTCCGCCACCCCAGCCAACCGGAACTGCAGGCGCGCATCACCAACTACGAGCTGGCCGCCCGGATGCAGATCTCCGCCAGTGATGCCCTGGATCTTTCTCAGGAAAGCCCGGCCACCCATGAGATGTATGGCTTGAACGACGAGGCCACGGCTTCCTACGGCCGACGCTGCCTGATGGCGCGCCGGCTGGTGGAACGAGGCGTCCGTTTCGTCCAACTCTATATTGAAGAGCAGATTTGGGACCAGCACAGTAACCTGGAAGGCGGCCTGCGTTATGCCTGCGGGAAGACGGACCAGCCGATTCATGCCCTCCTGACCGATTTGAAACAGCGAGGTCTATGGGACAGCACCCTGGTCGTTTGGGGGGGCGAGTTCGGACGCCTGCCCCTTTCCCAACATCCCGACAAGGAGGTAGGTCGAGACCATGGCCCGCCGGGCTTCAGCGTTTGGCTGGCCGGAGCCGGGATCAAGGGCGGAACGGTGTATGGGGCAACGGACGAATTGGGTCACCGAGCGGTAGAAAACCCTGTCAGCGTTCACGACCTGCACGCCACCATCCTGCACCTTTTGGGGATGAACCACCGGGATTTGGTCTATCGACGCGAAGGCCGCAACGAACGCCTCACCGACGAATTTCCGGCCCGGGTGGTCGAAGGGATTCTGGCTTGACCCGGCCGTCGTTGGACTATTCATTGAGCCGGGAGCTTGCTCCCGCATCCTCGCCCGTGGAAGTGAGTTCCCGCCCCGGGATGAAGATTGGAACAAGCGGCTTAGAGCAGACCGGAAGTAGAACAACAGCCATTCTCCCCGGGTCCAGGGAAACAACAGGGAGCATTCTCAGAGATTCCGAGACCACTCCGCTTCCTTCTCCTGAACCATGAGTGGAGCTTCACCCGTCCAGAACCCCATTTTCTACCCGGGGGACGCTGAAGGGTTCCCTATGAAAGCACAGACCATCTATCTCAGTCTTTTGTCTGCGCTCCTGCTTTTTCAAGCGAGCCTCCCTGCTGAACCTCAAGGGCAGGACTCATCCGCGGTCCCCTCCCCAATCAGGATATCCAAAGTCAGTTTTCTCATTCACCCCGTCTGCTGGGATCTGGCCCTGGCTGAGGGAGGTCGGATGAGACCCGATTTCCGCTACCAGTCCTTTACTTATCGGGGTGGAGCCTGGTACGACGCAAAGGAGTTTTATGAAATCCTGGAGTGGGAGCGGCGGGTCAACCAAAAGCAGAAGGACTATATTCGGAGAATGGGCTCCGAAGAGGCCCTGGTCATTTACCCAATCGGGAACCGGCCGGCAATGCAATCGCTGGAAAACCTGGGGCGAGAAAAATTAGGTCGGCGCTGCCTCGTCATCCGATCGGAAAGCCCCTCTGCCAACGAAAAGGTCGACTACCGCCAGTTACTGCCCGATTCGGTGAAAATCGAGCTCCTCGACGATCTGCTGGAGGCCGTAAGGCACAATAGCGATACCTGGAATGCCCAGGCCCTGGAAGTCATCTTCTACAACCGCATGATTGCGCTCGAAATCGAGCGGGAATTCCGCAAACGTCGGCTCCAGGTCGATCCGAAAACGGTGAACGCTCTGGCCTTTGGGGAGGGATTTGAACAGTGTGCAACGACCTGGAAGGCCATGGTCGGCGCCTATCTCGGTTGGGCCCAACCGATTGAAATTGACTACAACCTGTCGGTGAGCGGCATGCCGTTGCTGCGCCGGGCAAGGTTCAAAGAGAGGGTAGCTCCGAGGGAGGACATCCGCCTGTTTTTGTGGGAGCTTGAGGATGGCCGCCCCATGGCCTGGTTTGCTCGGACCCGAGGCAGTTTATCCGAGGCCCAGCTCTTCGTCAGCCTGCCTTTCGGTCTGGAAGAGTTCAAACTCTTCGACGAGTTCGGCACGCAACTCTGGCCGGATCCCGTTCGTGAAACCGAGAGGCTGGGAGGAGTCCATTGGTGGTGGATGGGATCGGCCAACGATTCCCCGCTCCGAATGGACTTCAAGGGACCGATAAAGGTGCCGGTCTCGGTCGGCCTTCGACAGTTGCCCACCGATCGAAACATCTTCATTGTTTCCAGCGGCATCCCCTTCGACAACTTTCGCCACTCCCTTCTGCAGGCCCCCATCGGCCCGGCCACGTTACGGTGAGCAATCCGGCGTTGATGTCACGGACAAATTCAGTACCTGGTCGAGAATCCCTGGATACCCGTAATCAATACCTCAATTCCCAACCCGATATGAGAAACCTTCCGCAGTTGGTGCGGAAAAGGATGCCGCTTCTCCCGGTGTTCCGGTCGTTTCCGGCCCCGCTGTCTCCGGGAGTATCGAGAGCGAGCAAGAGCCAGTCGCCCTCACCAACCTGAACAACGGGGTACGCCCACACGGACTCCCTTCAGGGCAGGTGGAGTACGAACTCGCCCATCCCGAGTCAGGCGATCCCCAGGCTATTCTCGACACCGCTTGGCCGAAAAGTCTCCAAGAGAGTTACAGCCAACCCGTGGCCGTCTTCCTTGATGAGGAGAAGGAGACGCTCCAAGTCGCCAACGATCACGGCTTCCGCCGCTTCACAAGCATTCCCGCTTTCCAGAAGTCCGGAGAACACCAGATCCTCGCGTGTGGAGGACGGGTCCGGGCGGGTGATGCTGCACCGCTCCAAGACGGACCAGGAAGGGGAGGGGGCGGCGCTCTACCTCGCACCCGCCACCATGCAGGCCCTGAACGCCATCCGTCAGGACGCGCCCGACGGTGCCCCGGTGTTCGGGCTAAGCGCCTCACAGATAGCCCGGCGCATCAAGGCTGCAGCTGAGGCCGCCGGACTGACGGGCCGCTTCAGCGGGCACTCCTGCCGGGTTGGAATGGCGCAAGACCTCGCCGCCACCGGAACCGAACTGCCCGCCCTCATGCAGGCCGGACGGTGGGGCCCGCCCCAAGATGCCCGCCGTCTACACCCGCAACGAAGCCGCTGGACGCGGGGCCGTGGCCCGCTGCTACGCACACAGAAGGGGTAGCGATGCGGGGGCGAGTTTTCAAGGGTGGAGCAAGAAAAAAGCCCGCATCCTGTGCGCACCAGATACGGGCCAAGGTGTGCCAGGGAGAGCCCCGCTAGCTAGCCAAGACAACCAGCCGGACAATTGCTGTCGTAGTAGTAGCAAGGGAGCGAGCCCGGATGGGGGTTTCTCGGGGTTAACCGAGTACAACAATTCTTTTTGTCTTGACAGTAGAATTTGCGTGCCTTCTCCATACAGGCATCATATTGGCTCTGGGCGGCAAGTAAACACCAAGCCAGACGTGTTGTCGAGATCTGGCTTGCCGGATCGTTTTTACAATCCTTTATGTCCTCATCACCGATGCGCTTGCATTCAATCTTGGCCAATTCATAATATCCCGCCTTGTTAGACCAGCATCGTTCAAAACTGTCGCAAATTTCATCGTAACAGCCATCGTAATGGCCTTGCCCGGCAGAGGGTGGACCTTGAAGCAAGGTGATCGACAACAACAGAATCATTACAACCTTCAAGCCATTTGTTGTTATTCTCCGTCCCTCCTTGGCCCCCATAGAATATTGGCCATCTTTCCAGTCTTCGCATTCTTTAACTCTTGATAGATGGTCTCCGCATCCTGTGCAGATATGTACCCACCCAGGACCAGGTTATTCAGCATTTTCTTGACGAGGTCGGCCCGGGCTTTCCCCGTATGGCGACGTGCTTCTCTCATTCCCTTATGAATTATCCCCGCCATTTGGTAGACTTTCCAGCTATCCTTATCCGCTGGAACATGATCGGGAAGCACCTTCTTGATAGCAGCCACAGCGCCGTCGTTCCCAAAGGTAATAGCCCGTTCATATGGGGTTTTGCCGTTTCTTGTTGGTAGGTTGGCATCACCGCCAGCATTCAAGAACGCCGTCATCATGGCTTCGGTTCCGCTCATGGCGGCCCTCATCCATCGGTGTTATTCCCTCACTATCGGGTTGGTTAGGATTGGCTCCGTGCTGGATTAACAACTGGATTTTCCCATAGGCAGTAGCTGAACTTTCCGCCGCAGAGACAGCCAGTTGTAGAGGAAGGTGCCCAAATGTAGTCAATGAATTCGGGTCTGCGCCGCCCTCTAACAGGTCTTGCAACCGTTGGTTGTCATCAAAGACAATCGCCTCAAACAGTTTATCGCCGTCAGTGACCTGCCCAACCGGCCCCCCCACTTCTTCACCAGCCCCTGGTCCTCCAGGCGTCGGGTTTGGTGCCGGTGTCTCCGGCGGGTCATCGACACCTCCCACAGGTCCTTGATTTTCATTGTCACCAGACCCTGCGCCCGGGCCTTGCCCCAGCAGGGTGTAGGACACGCCGAAGACCGCCAGTCCGAATGCCAGGCACAGCAACGGGAAAGTCAGTTTTCTTCTGCAAAGCTTCATCGGGTTCCTCTTTGTTGACCACTAAGCAAGTTTGCTTCAGGCATGATTTTCACGCCTCTACGCTATCCCCTATATAAGACTCTCAAAACGGCTCGCAGTCACAACTTTTTTTAACTTTTTTTCAGGCCGTTCCCGACCGCTGCAAGATCCGTCATCAGCGCGTTCTATGGGATGCTCGCATTGGGGACGAGTTTGCCCGTTGAAGGCGGACTTCCAAGTAGCGTCTCACCAGGGCGACGGCGCGGTTCAGGCGGGTAAGGAAGCGCAAGAAGCGCCTGTTCATAACGCTCACGCAAGACTCCACCAATCGGCGGCGCATTATGCTGCTGTGCTCAGCTTCAGCCGGCCTCCACTCACTCCGCTAGAACTCGTAGCGCAGGCCGAATTGGATCACCCGCGGCGGAATCATCACTCGAGAGTAGTTGCCGAAGCTCCCGGGGAAGGTGAACGAGAGGGTTTCCCAGGCGTCGGCGTTGAACCGAACGCTGTTCGTCACATTGAAGGCTTCGACCCGAAACTGGATGCTGTGATTCTCGAACGGCAGCAGAAAACGTTTTCCGAGGGACATGTCGATCGAGAAAATCCCGTCGCCGCGCAGGTTGTTACGCTGCCCGACTTCGCCGGGCAGGACCTGCCTGAACGAAGAGAGGGCCGCCTCCGGATCGCTGAAGACGTTCGGTCCACTACCCCCTCCAATCAACCTCGCGTTCTTCGCGTTCGTCTGCTCCGGCACCGGTCCGACGGGCTCGGCAAAGTGTTGGTAGCAATAGCAGGTCGGCCAGGCCAGACCGTTCAGCACACTGAGGGGAAGACCTGACGTCACGCGCATCAGGCCGCTGACCTGCCATCCGCCGAGCACGGCCCTGGCCCGCCGGCCCCATGTCGGGGAGGATCGGCTTTCCTGATCCGAATGGCAACTCGGCCACCCAGTTGGCATTCCATTGGTGGCGCATGTCGAAATCGGAAACAGACCGCTGCGCTTCCCGGTCCCAAGAGTTGATGACGCTGAACGTAGACCAGTACGTGTCTCCCGGAATCTGGCCGAACCGTTCGCCCTCGCTGCGCCGGGCGGCGACCGACACCAGGTCTGTGGATTTGGACAAGGTGTAGTTCAGGTCGAACTGATATCCTTGGGAGAAGGCTTTGCGCAGCGATACCTGCATCGAGTGGTAGGTTGAGGTTCCGAAAGAGCGGAGCGCGTCGAAGGCCCAGAACTGGGGATTCAGAAACACACCCGCCCCCAAATCGCTGCAGAACGGGGCGCAGGCGTAGTCGAGATAATAGAGCGTTGTGCCTGTGTCGGGACTGCCGGACCTGATGACGTCATAGACGCGCTGAGTCGCAGTGGCCTCGGGTGTGGCGGTTCCGGAATAGAGGTTTTCCCAGAACGCGATCGGCGACACGGCTTCGGTCGGGACCCCGCGCTGCGCCATGAGTTCAAGTTCATGGAGCGCACCCATCAGATGCTCGCCGGACGCCGGATCCCTGAAGTTGGTGTACTGAGCTGAGGCGGTGTCGTTGACGAGCAGTCTGCGACCGAGTCGGCCGACATAGCCGATGTCCACCAGGAATCCCCCGCCTAACTCACGGGCCAGAGAAAAAGTGGGGTTGATGCTGTAGGGTGGCCGCAGGCTTGAGTCGACTCCCTGGCTCCATCCCAGTCCTGTCGGGTTGGGTGTGCCCGGCCCCCCGGGCGGCGGAGGCAGGATCCCTGCCGCAGGCAGGTTCGAGAGCCCGGCGAAGCGAGGGGCATCCGCGACTCTGGCGATCTGGTTCGTCACCTTGCTGGTGAGTCCGAATGCGTTCCGGTCGAGCATCTGCATCATGCCCATCCCGAAGCTGTTGTAGAAGATGCCCGCCCCCGCTCGGATCGATGTCCTTCCCACGCCGAACAGCTTACCCAGAAATCCATCTCCGGCGTCCGGCGAGAAGGCAACGGCAAGCCGGGGCGAGAAATTCTTGTAATGGGTCGCCCACAGCGGGCTGCCTTGCGGGTCGTCCACTCCCACGAAGCAGATCGATCCCGCTTCGCGCGTGGGCCGACCCTTCGCCGCCAGGTCCAGACGGCGCGCGATGTACTGGTCGAGACCCGGCGTGATGCTGACCTGGAGTCCGTTCACCTCCCTGACCGGCGGCATCAGCGACCAGCGCAGACCTCCCGTGACGGTCAGGTTAGGCTTGAGGCGCCAAGTGTCCTGGAAGTAGAGCTCCAGTTGTTCCACCCCGAAGGTTCGGCTTACGGGGTCTCCCAGGGGCAACGGATTGCCGTCCAGGTCGTAGTTGTAATTGGCATCGAAGAAGTTGAGCGTCCCGAGGGCAGTCGCCATCGTCTCCCGGTAGGCTCCGGGGTTGGCGGGCGCCACTGAGAGCGGCCCCTCGAATAGGGTTGGGGCGTCGGCAAACGCCCAGGGGCCGCCTGCTTCGCGAAGTGATAGCTGTTGCCGTAACTCAAACGGCGGTTCCGAGTCGAGAAGAATGCCCCGCCGAACTGCAGGGTGTGCGGCCCACGCAACACTGAGAAGTCCGCCGACAGAGTCTGTGTCGGCAGGTAGGTGTCCCGGGGCGTCGTCGAACCCTCGATATCGTCGATGATGCTATCTCCAATACTTGCCCTGGATGCCGCCTGTACACCCGAAAAGTTCAACTTCTGGCCAGTGAATCCGTAGCGGAACGTGCCGACGACGTTGCTGGGGAACAGGCCGTTGTACCCGAGTGCCAACCCCCGGCTGAGGTCTTCGGTTTCTCTGTTCGGGGGCTGGCCGGGAAACTGGGGCAGACCTGTGATACGGTCGTTCTGGTAGTTGACGCGCAGGAACACGCGGTGCGCGCCATTTTGATCCGCGTTCCAATCCATCCTCGAGATGAACGTATTCCAGGTCAGGGGTGTCGAAGCCGTGAACCGATACCCAGCCGTGTTCAGTCCATCTCCGACGGTGGAGTCATTCGGTTCCGGAAAGGATCTGAAGTAATCGAGCGTCGCAGGATTGGGACCCATCCCGAGCGGATCGATCTGGCTGCGGATGAATGCCGGATCGAGTGTCTGCACGTCTCCGCCGGCGCTCCTGTACAGGACGAATCCATCGCGCATCGAAGCCGCCGGCACTCGGCGCACCGCGCTGCCATCGCTGGCGTCCCGGCGTCCTTCGTAATTGAGGAAGTAGAAGGCGCGATCCCTCTTGATGGGACCGCCGACCGAGCCTCCGAAGACATTGCGGATGAGCTTCGGACGATCGACACCTGCCCTGTTGTTGAAGAAATCATTGGCTGCGGTAACCGTGTTACGGTGGAATTCGTAAAGCGATCCGTGGACTTCGTTGGACCCGCTCCTGGTCACCAGCGACACTTGCGCGCCCGATGAACGGCCCTGGTCGGAATTCGCTGTGGTCGTCACCACGCGGAATTCCTGAATCGAATCCAGCGTGTTGCGAAGGACGCTGGTGAACGGCAAGCGTCCATTCTGGTCGTTCACATCGACTCCGTCGAGCGTCACGTTCGACTGGTCGCTCTGAGCTCCGTTCACGGTGCCGTTCCGGATATCTCCCGATAACTTGGAGTCCAGCGGGTCCGCGGTCAGGAACGTGACGCCCGCCTGCAGTGAGAGCAAACCGGCCGGATTTCGCGCATTCAGCGGCAGTTGCCCGATCGGCTTGGTTCCAAACGCGTTCCCGACCGACGCATCGGTGGTATTCAGCTGTTGAGCCGCAGCGGACACCGTGATGGACTTCGTGAGCGTCGCGACGGTGTCGAACACCACTGGAAGCTCGAGGTTGGTGTTGACGAGCAATGTAATGCCTTCCATTGTCACCGATTGGAAGCCCGGCTGTGCCGCCAACAGCTTGTAGGAACCGGGGGGGAGCTGGGCAAAGACGAACAGACCATCCTCGTTGGACAGTACGGTTCGCTGGAGGTTGTTGGCCTCGTTGATCACGGTGATCTCGGCGTCGGGGAGGATGCCCCCGGTCTCATCGGTGACCACTCCACTCAAATTGCTTGATTGAGCCTGGGCATTTGGAGTGGCGAGGACGATTGCCGCCAGTAAGGCCAGAAATGGAAAACAGACATGAGATGGTTTCATTGATAGAACTCATCTAACGTAACTCAGGAACAGAACCATACCATACGACTGGCACGACTGGCTACCTTTCTTGAAACAGAAGACATAAGATTCCCCTCCCCTGTGTACTTTGCCAATTTTACTCGTAGATTCTTTGCACATCAAGGTATATCAATTCGAGACCTCTGCATAACCGTCATTCCGGCGAAAGCCGGAATCCAGGAACGGTGAGTTTTCAGTAGGATAGCGATAGCACATTGCCGAATTTCACCTCACCTGAGGAGTTATGCAGAGGTCTCAATTCAGTAATTCTCAGAATCTATCTCAACATCATACTCCATAGCATTCCGTTCATGCCGTTCATGAAGAAGATGATATTGGAAACGCTGCAAAATCAAATAGTTATGTCTGTAGACCCATAGACGCCCAATCCAGGATTCCAACTTTGAGACAGGTTCTCAATATGTTTGACTTCCATCCTGAAACTGCTGGCTCGTTTGCGGCGGAATTCGCCTGTCCCGTCCTGGCGCAACGACCCTCCGTAACCTAAATTGCAATCAAGTCGGAAACGGGGTCTCGTATCTGAATTACCGGATCCAATGGTTTGGAAGCGAGACCGGTGCTAAAATGTGGAAACTGGTTGCAGGAGTAGCCCGATGCTCTCAGGAACAAAGGTCGGTCGGAAACGGAGCTTGGCCTACGGGATTTTCTTCATCACTCTCCCTGTGGTTCCGATCGGCAGCGCCATCGCGCAGAACCCAAAGAACGCCTCCTCGGCAGAACCGGAAGTGCGTTCCATCTACCCCCTGGGCGCACAGCCTGGCGCCAACCTGCGCGCAGAAGTGTTGAGGCATGACCTCGAGGGCGGTTATGCCGTTTGGGTCAGCGCCGAAGGCCTGTCGGCAGAAATCCAGGGAATCACGGCCATTGAATCTGAAGATCCCAAAGACTATGCTGGCGAGTCCAAGCCGGATCGTCCCCGGCAAAGGGTTTCCATCCAACTGAAAGTGGATTCTGAAGCAAGACCGGGCGAGCGCCACATCCGCTTGGTGACGCCCCGAGGGGTGTCGAACAGCCTGCGCTTTCTGATCACTCCTTACCCATCGATCAACGAGGAAGACAGAGCTGAGTTGCTGCCCCTTCCGGTGGCGGTGAACGGCAGAATCGGTCGAGATGGAGAAGAAGACGTTTATGCGTTCCAGGCTTCAGACGGGCAACTCGTCGACTTCGAGGTGACCTACGATCCCGGACCCCCTCGAATTCCTGGTCAGCCTGCGCCCAAGACCATCGATCCCGAGCTGACACTCTACGCCTCTTCCGGGAGTTGGTTCGATCCAAAGCGGCCGGTTCGCCTGGCTTTCAACGATGAGCCCCTCTCGCCCAGGGTCAGCAAAGCGGCCAAGCTCACTTACCGGTTCACAGAGTCCGGCCGCTACCTCATCAAAGTCGGGTCCTTCAAGGGATTGGGCAGCCCCGACTACTGCTACCAGCTCCGCATGGCGCTCCCTGCAAACGGAGATCTACCGGAGACCCTGGCAGGGAGGCAAGCGGGCGAGGATCCTGAGTGGAAAGAGCGGGATTTCGTGCGCGTTCTGCGGCCGACACGCCTCCGGCAGCTTGGGGCCAGGACCGTTCACCAACCGGAAGCCGAGGCCGGCGGCCCGTCGGCGAATCCAAGCGGCGAACCTGCCGGGAATGGCAGCGCCGGTCGCCACTCGTCTTCCGGCGCCTCCATCGCCAATCGCCTACCGGATCCGGTTTGGGAGAGTTCATCCAATGACCTCTTGTCTCAGGCGATGGAAATCGCACCACCGATCGTGATCGAGGGGTCCATCGAGCGTGCCGGGGACGTGGACAGTTTCAAGTTTCAGGTTCAGACCGGCGAGCGTTTGGCCTTCGAGATAGAGACCCCGGAGTCCAGGACTCCCCGGTTCAACCCACGCCTGGGCGTCTTCGACCGGGATGGCAGAGAGTTCCTGACCAACATCTACAAAAGAATCAGCCGCAACGGCCAGTTCTACTTGAAGACGGTGGAACCCAAGACCCTCTACACCTTCAGGCTGGGCGGCGAGCACTTCTTGCAAATTCGCGATGTGACCTCGCGCTATGGAGATCCCAGTTTTCGTTATCGTCTGTTGATTCGCCCTCAAGTGCCCCACGTCGGGGATCTCCAAGTGCTCGCAGACCGTCTCAACTTGAGGCGAGGCGAGGCGCGCAAGTTGACGGTGACCACCGCTCAAGAAGAAGGCTTCGGGGGAGATATCGCTGTCACCCTCGAGGGGCTGCCGGATGGGGTGCAATTCGTACCGGGCACTCAGGTTGAACCCGATAGAGGACCCCCGCTCGACGAGGGCGAGAAGGAACGGTTTGTTCCCAAGACCGAGAAAGCCATCCTCATGTTGATGGCCGCCAAATCGGCGCCGCTAACTTCCATGCCCCAGTGGGTGAAGGTTTCGGCTCGAGTGGTGGTCGATGGGAAACTCGGACCCCGGCTTCGGGTGAAGCAGATTCCGGTGATGGTGATTGCATCGGCCCGGGAATCGTCGGCGCCTTGACCCAGGAGGAAATCGTCAGTGACTCATTTCTCAAGCCTTGCCAGGAGACCAGGGGCTGGTCCAAGGGCATTGCTGACCTGCATTCTGGCGGTGATGCTCAATGGCTCTGCCAGCGCCTCCCACGAAATCACGGAATCTCTCTTGTCGCTGCGACTGATCCCGCAAGAGGTCAGTCTGTGGGGATCCGGGGCAACGCAGCGATTGGTGCTCCTGGGTCGTTATGCCGATGGCCTGGAGCGAGATCTGACGGCACACGGCGATTTTTCCGTCTCGGACCCATCGGTGGCTCGCCTCGACGACGCCGGGAAAGTGGCGGCGGTGACAAACGGAGCGGCGACCCTGAGGGTTGCCCTGGAAGGATTCCGGACAGAAGCCGCCATTCGCGTTGCAGGGGCAGAGGAAATCCGTCCCTTCAGCTTTGGTCGGGTGATCGGGGGCATCCTGACCAAGAAGGGCTGCAACGCCAACGATTGTCACGGCAGCGTCAAGGGCAAAGGCGGGTTCAAGCTGTCGGCCAACGCTCTTTACCCCAAAGAGGACTACCAGTGGATTGTGCAAGGCGGGGCCTATCAGGTGCTCTCGGTCGAGCCTGCCGGGAAAAGGAAGCCGCGGGTCGACTTGAAAAATGCGGAGAAGATCCTGCTCTTGACAAAATCGACGATGACAGCGCCTCATGGGGGTGGAGCGCGGCTCACGCCGGGCTCTCGCGATTATCTGGCCATCCTCAACTGGATCGAGGAAGGCGCCGTCTACGGCCGAGAGCATGAAGGAACTGCTGTCCAGATCGAGCAGATTGAAATCTTTCCGAAATCCATCGCCCTCGATTCCAGAGGAAAGCTACAACTCATCGTGACGGCTCGTCTCTCCGATGGGCGCCGGGAAGACCTCACCGACCAGGTCCTCTATGCCTCCAATGACAGCGCGGTGGCAGAGGTTTCCGACCACGGGGTGGTGACTCCCGTACAAACGGGTGAAACCGCGGTGGTGGTTCGCTCGGCCGGTCAAGCCGCCAGCATCGGGGTGGCGGTGATCGCTGATCCCATCAAAGACTATCCGGAAGTCCCGCGGCGCAATTACATCGACGACTTTGTCTTCGCCAAGCTACGACGCCTCAACATCATCCCATCGCCGCTATCCAGCGATGAAGAGTTCCTGCGTCGAGTCTGCCTCGACCTCACCGGCACCCTGCCGCCACCCCAGCGGGTTCGGGAATTTCTGAATAACCCGGACCCCGACAAGCGAGACCAATTGATCGAGGTTCTCTTCAACTCCCCCGAGTCCGTCGACTACTGGACATTTCGGCTGGCGGACCTCTTCCGGGTCGCCATGTACAGTACCGGCAAGTTGAAGAATACCCGCATGTACTGGGAATGGATCCGCGACGCCGTAGCCCGCAACCGACCTTACGACCAGATCGCGCGAGAGCGCATCGCGGCTCAGGGTTACGATGGCCCATCCCGCCACTACTACCATTTAGGAGGAGAGCTCCCCACACCCAGCAACATGATGGCGGAGCAGCTACGGGTCTTCCTCGGGCGCCGGTTGGACTGTGCGCAGTGCCACGACCATCCCTACGAGGGCTGGAGCCAGGATCAGTTCTGGGGTATGGCAGCCTTCTTTGGGCGCGTCTCCAGGATTGGGCAGCTCGGTCTGGACATGATCATCATCGACGATCCGGCCGGCCACGGCCAATTCGGGCAGGGGGAACAGGTCATCCACCCGCGGACCCGGCAGGTGGTGGAGCCGCGATTTCTGGGCGGACAGCCATTGCCGGAGGATCAGCGGACGGACCTGCGAATGAAACTCGCCCAATGGGTCACGGCCCATCCTTACTTTGCAGAAGCCGCGGTGAATCGCCTCTGGAGCTACTTCTTCGGCCGAGGTCTGGTTGATCCCGTGGATGATTTTCGCTTGACCAATCCCCCATCTCATCCCGGGTTGCTGAAAGCGCTCGCCCGGGACTTTCAGGAGCAGGGATACGATCTGAAGCACCTGATGCGACGGATCACCCGGTCGAGAACTTACCAGCTTTCCGGCAGGACCAACCGCACCAACAGGAACGACCGAGCCAACTACTCCAGAGCGCTGCCCCGCCCCTTGGATGCGGAAGTCGTCCTGGACGCCATTTCCCAGGTCACCGGTATCGCTGAAGACTTCATGCACTGGGACCCCGGCAGGGAACCTCCCGGCACACGGGCTATCAACGTGGTCTGGCCCGACGTGGTCCCCTCTTATTTCCTGGAGTTGTACGGAAGACCCGATCGCCAGATGATTCCCGAGCGACAGGGGGATGCCAGTCTGGGTCAGGCGTTACACCGCTTGGTTGGAAAGACCTATACCCGGAAGCTGTCGGCAAAGGGAGGACGCCTGGACCGTCTGCTCAGGGACCAGGCTTCCAACAGCCAGGTCATCGAGGAGCTTTATCTGGCAGCGCTGTCGCGCTTTCCGACGCCCGAAGAAAAAAAGGATCTGCAGAAGGCCCTGTCGCAAGCCGCATCGAGACGTGAAACTTTGGAAGATCTGACCTGGGCCATGATTGCAACGCCGGAGTTTGCCCTGAACCATTAACCGATCACCATTCCGGGAGTAAGCCAGTGGATCCATCTCGACTTTGGAACGACCTCACGCATCTCTATCCCCGCCGCGACTTTCTGCGAGTAGGCTCTCTCAGCCTGCTGGGGATTCACCTCAGTCAGTATTTTCACGCCCGACAGACGTCTCTGGCCAAAGGCAGCGGTCTGGATCGGAAAGGCAAAGCCCAGGCGTGTATCCTGCTCTGGCTGGAAGGCGGACCCAGCCAGGTAGACACCTGGGACCCCAAGCCCAACAGCTCCTTCAAACCGATCTCCACCAATGTGCCCGGAATCCAGGTTTCAGAACTTCTTCCCCGTGTCGCCAGACACATGGACAAGTTGTCTGTCATCCGATCGATGCACACCGAAGAAATCGACCACCCGGAAGGACACCACTACGCCTTGACCGGGCATCGGCCCAATCCCGCCATGCAGTTCCCCAGCCTGGGCTCCATCATTTCCAAAGAAATGGGGCCACGCAACGAGCTTCCGGCTTATGTCGTATGCCCGGAGTGGTACATTCACAAGGCCTACGAGAGTTTCTTCAAGGCCGCCTTTCTGGGACCCGGCTACAACCCCATGTTCATCCCCGATCCGAGCAAGGGGAACTTCGAGCTTCCTGACCTCAGTCTGCCCAAATCTCTTTCCCTCCAGCGGGTGGAAAGTCGGCGCGGACTGTTGGACATCGTGGAGCGTCTCTACCGTCAGAAGGAAGACGCGGCCGAGTTCGCCAAGATGGATGCCTTCACCGAGCAGGCCATGAAAATGATTATTTCTCCTCGCGTTAAAAAAGCCTTCGACCTGTCACGGGAAACCGAGAAGACCAAAGATCGCTATGGCCGACACGGGTTTGGTCAGAGCGTTTTGATGGCGCGACGCCTGGTGGAGTCGGGCTGCCGTTTTGTCACGGCCTCCGGATACAAATACAGTCAATGGGATACCCACGGCAACAATGACAAGTTGCATCGCGAGGAACTGGTTCCCAAGTTGGACCAAGCCCTGTCAACCCTCCTGGAAGACCTTGAGGAAAGAGGTCTGCTGGAGTCCACAGTGGTGATTGCCATGGGTGAGTTCGGCCGAACGCCTCACATCAACCCCGGCATGGGCCGCGATCACTGGCCCAACTGCTGGTCGCTGGTTTTGGGGGGCGGGGGCATCCAGGGAGGCAAGATCATCGGCGCCAGCGACGAGAGGGGCGCCAAGGTGGTGGAACGACTGGTCACTATCGGCGATCTCTTCGCCACCGTTTACAAAGCCTTCGGCATCGACTGGACCAAGACCTACATGACACCGATCGGACGTCCCATCAAGATTGCCAACTCGATCAACGACAAAACAGGTCTGCAGATCGAAGAATTGGTCTAGCCTGCTCCCGATTGGGGGTCGCTGACACCTTAATCCCTTTTGCCTGTCCTTATCAGTTGATGAATCTCGCTATAGCCTTATACAGGAAGCGAGATACGAAGGTGGATTTTGGATTTTTGGAAAGACTGGAATCAATGGTTGATCTTCGATGCGCGATCGCACCGCGTCTCGTTAATCACCGGTTGCGGCCATAGAAGGTCGATCTGCTGTTCTTCTACGGGTACTGCCGGTTTCTTCGGCCCACCCAGACCGTCGCTTGCGAGGCGACAGAACGACGCTGATTCCAGGGTAAGGAGACTGCAACGGGGTTAGAAGATGTCTCAGAGGAATAGCAGGTCAACAGCCATGAAAACAACAAGAATCCCAAAAATTATAGCGGACACACAGAAGATCACATTCGGACGCGCTGACGACGTGCGGAAGTAATCGTTCATAGCCTTGATGATTTCTGTGAGCAAGAGACGGTGCTTGCTCGGTTTGACCTTGATCTGGCCTGTGCCCACCCACGACTGAACAGCCACTTGCAGGTCGGCGTCAATCGATGGCAGCCGTATTGAGGAAAGACTCTCTTTGTAGGGTAACTGGAGTTTTTCAAGCGCCGCCAGCAGTGCCTCGCGAAACGATTGATCCGTAACGGCCAATGCCATGTAACCCTTCGTTTGATGCCACCAGATCAGGAAGAAAAATGCGAACAAAAGAAGGGGGAGCCCATCCAGGAAATCGGTGGACCGCGAAAACAAGGGGTGCAAGAACATTGGCGCGAAAACAATAAGCAGCAAACAAAACGCCCACCTGCCTGAGAACAGCAAAGGCCGCTTGGTGGTGAGCCCCCTTATCCCGATAGCAACGACAGCGATTCCGACCATCCCAAATAGAATTGGAAACCATACCGTCCGGGGGAAATCCAGTTCCATGGGCTTCTAACCTCCCGCTCTTGATGATATGAAATCTTTACCGCGGAGCGCCACTGGTCTGCAAGACTGTTTCAAACTTTCAGAAAATACTGATAGAATTACTGGAAAAATTTATCAGGACCTTGTGCTCTCAGGTTCATCGACCTCCAGAAAACGGGCGGCAGCCATGAAGACAGTCTCACCTTTCCTGCTGTTTTTCATCGCCAGTATGCTGGCCCTCGGTCAGTCTGAAGGTAAAGAAGATAAGAAGGCGCATCCCCCCAATCCCAGGTCCGGCAGCCGGGCAGAGCTGGATGAAGTCACCAGCCGGGTGACGGCCGGCCTGGCTGGTCCAGTCCAATCTCCTCCGGTCCGGAAAAACAACTACATTGACGATTTTATTTTCGACAAGCTCCGGCAGGATCAGATTCCGCATGCCCCTTTGTCCTCAGACGCCGAATTCTTGCGCCGGGCCCATCTGGACCTGACCGGTCGCCTGCCGGAGGTCAGCCGAGTTCGGGGTTTCCTGAAAGACGCCGATCCCGAAAAGCGGTCCAAGCTCATTGACGAGCTGACGGACGCCAAGGTGGATCCCGACGCCTTGAATCACCCCTCCTTCCCCTATCTGGATCGCTGGACCTATTTTCTCTGTGATCTCTTTCGCATCACTCAAGGCGAGATAGGGCCCCCCAAGGGGCGGAATCTCTTTTGGGACTACATCAACACGGCGCTTCTCCTGGACGTTCCCTACGACGAGTTGGTCACTGAGATGCTGACCGCCAAAACGCGTTCCAACTGGGAGTCGGCAGCCTCCAACTATCTGGTGAGAAACCACGCTGATGACGCTGACGGGCTTGGGATCAACCACGAAGACAGCATCGAGGACATCGCCATCAGCACCACCAAAAATTTCCTGGGCGTGAACCTGGAGTGCATTGCCTGTCATGACGGCGCCCGCCACCTGGAGAAGATCAACCTTTGGCTCAGTCACCGAGAACGAGAAGAGTTTTGGCGCCAAGCCTCGTTTTTCGGGGGGGTACGGATGTTCCGCGGCTTTGGAATCGGCCAGGAGTTTCCCTTGCAGGAGGCTTCCCATCGTTATGACCTGAAATACCCCAGTGTCAAGCGAATGCAGCGCTACTCCGCCGAGACAACCCCCACCTTTCTGCTCACCGGCGAGCGAGCCAAGCCGGGAGAAGACCTCCGGCGGGCCTATGCCCGAATGCTCACCTCCCATCCCCAGTTTGCCCGGGCCACCGTCAACCTCATTTGGGCCGAAATGATGGGAGTGGGTATCGTCGACCCACCCTTCGAGTTCGACCTGGCTCGACAAGATCCCAAGAATCCGCCTCCGAAGCCCTGGTCGATCCAGCCCACCCATCCGGAGCTTCTGGAGGCTTTGACGAAAGACTTTGTGAAGAACAACTACCGTTTGCGCTCCATCATTCGGCGAATTGCGAAATCGAGCGCCTACCAACTCTCCAGCAGGTTTTCGGGTGAGTGGAGCCCCGCATACGCCAGGTACTTTGCCCGGCGCAATGCCAGACGCCTCTCCGCAGCCCAGCTCCATGACGGGCTTTCGCAAGCGACACAAGTCTTCCCTGAAATCCCGATCATGGGAATGGATCTCAAGGTCAAGTATGTGATGCAGACCCGTGGTCCTTACGACCTGCAGGGCGAGCTCAAGGTCTTCCTGGCCAGTTTTGGCCGGAGCAATCGCGACGTGGCGGACAAGAGTCTGGCCGGCTCAACCGTACAGGCTTCCTTGCTGCTCAACAGTGACTTGATCAAAGAGAAAGTTCGAGCGGACAAAGGACGGTTGAAGGCGCTGCTCAAACAGGAACCTCTCAAGAGCAACGAGGCCATTGTCGAGGAGCTATTTCTGGCCACCCTGGGAAGGTTTCCCGAGGAAAAGGAAAAACGATTGGGTGTTGCCCAGATCGAACGCTACCGCGAGTCGGGAGCCGAGGACCTCTTGTGGAGTCTCCTCAACACCAAGGAGTTTTTGTTCAACCTATGAGATCAGGAGTCGGAACGATGGAAGAAGCCAAGACCCGAATTCCCAAACTGACCCGGCGGGGTTTCATTCGCGTCGGGGCTGCTACGGCCTCTTGTTTTTGCCTGTCCCCCCTGATGGACCCTCTCAACGTCCGAGCCTCCAGAAAAGTGACACCCCGGAGTAGCGCTGACTACTGCATTTTTCTCTTTCTGGACGGCGGACCCAGTCAAATCGATACCTTCGACTTCAAAGAAGGGCGTTACACACCACCGGACTTTGACCTGAGGACTTTCAAAGGGGGCATGTTGAAGCTGCCCTATGCGCTGTTTCCGCGCCTATCGGAAAAGCTCGACGACTTGGCCATTGTCCGTTCGGTGGAGGCCTGGGAAGCGGGTCATTCCCGAGCCCAGTACTACCTGCAGGTCGCTCATCCTGTCAGCCCGGCACGGCGCAGCGAAATGCCCTCGCTGGGAGCCGTCATCGCCTACGAAATGGAAGCGCGCCGCAGGGCCCCGGCGACTTCCTGCCTCCTTACGTGGCCATGAATTACAACATCACCAGCGGCGCCGGCATCGTTGGAGCAGGCTGCTTGAATCCGAAGTACGCTCCGATGGCCTTCAGTACCCAGGAGAGTCGCCATTTCCTGCTTGACGATACTGACCGGGAACGCTTTCTGAGGCGTTGGGATTTGCTGAGCCAGTTGGAGCAAGGACACTCCATCTCATCAGGGGGTGCTTCGCGCCCTGTCGAAGAATATCGATCGTATTACGGAGAGGCCCACTCCATCATGATGGCCCCCGAGGTCCGAGACGTTTTTAAGCTGGACACGAAGGAGCGCAAGCGCTACGGGTCATCGGCTTTGGGGGATGCCTGCATCCTGGGGCGCAATCTGATCGCCGCCGAGGCGGGCGCCCGCTACGTGTTCATTACCCACGATGGTTGGGACCTGCACGCCAATGCGTACGACAAAACGAGCTCGCCGAATCAATACACCTTGGGTCGGGAATTGGATGCGGCTCTGTCCAACCTGCTGACTGACCTGAGCCAGCGCAAGACCCGGGAAGGAGCCGTGCTGCTGGATCGAACCTTGATTGTCTGTATGGGCGAGTTTGGGCGCACCGTCGGGAACCTCACGGTGAACAAGGGCCGCGATCACCATCGCTTTGCCTCAACCAGCCTGTTCGCGGGAGGCGGTGTCAAAGGCGGGCAAATCGTCGGCAGCACCGATCCCACCGGCGGACGGGTTGTCGATCCCGGATGGAGCAAGAAGCGGTCGATCTACATTGAAGACATCGCAGCCACCATGTATTCCGCTCTGGGCATCGACTGGTCCAAGCAAATCACCAATACTCCCTCCGGTCGGGCCTTCGAGTACCTGGAGCCCGTCTCCGGAACGACTTTTTTGAACGTGGGTGAGATCGAACCGCTCTTCATTTGACTTCCGACCCGGAACTTCTACCGTCTCTCAGGCATTCTCGCAATCTCATAGACTGAGTCCGTGTGAACCCATGTCCTATTGTCATGCGGATTTCAAAGGGGATCTGCCGGAAATCGTCCTGAAAACAGGGTTTAGAGCGGCCCTGTCCTCCACCTCCCGTGCAATCAAGGCATTCAAGGGCTTACGAACTCCCGAGAAATCCAAGGGGTGCAACCGGACACCCTTAACTCCAAACAGACGCGGGGGGCCTTGGCCCCCTTGAGTCGCCTGTTGTTATTTTCTGCGGGATGAAAACCATCTTTTTGGGTGTTTCGACCGTCCTTATGATAAGAGATGATGGCAGTTAGTGGAGGTTGATTTGCCAAGAACCCAGAGAACTTTGGCGATGGGGTTGGGTTTGGCCTTGATCGTGTGCCAGCCGGCAACAGCGGCGGCTGCAGAGCCAGGAACCTGCACCGGCAGCAAGTCCTTAGGCCGCTTCCGTTTTCTGGTCCAACCAGCCCCCACGATGCGGGCCCTTCCCCTGGCCGCAGTGAATCGACTGCAGAAGGGCCAGAAACTTTTGTACATCCCGGTCCGCTTGAGATCAAGCAAGGAGAATCGGGCCAGTATTACCCTGGTTTTGGTCCCGGCCAGGAGCGACCCGGAACAGGAGTTGTTGGTCCTGGATCCGCGGCCCGCCGCCGCAGCCACTCAGTGGGAGATTCCCTTTGACGTCGGCGTGGTGGGAGTGGTCTTTGGCCCCCGGGGACTGGACATTAAAAAAATCAATGCCCTGGTCGAAAATAATCAAGATCTCATTACTCAGCTCGCCGATTACGCGGAGCAGACGGCTCAGGTCGGGGCCCTGGTGGAAACGCTGGCGGCCTGGGAACAGTCTCCATCGAACGTCCAGCCCCTGGACGCCGTGCTCCAGGGATTCTCCTCCCAGCACAATATCAATCTCCCCAGATTGGATCCCAACGCTCCAGCCAATCAACAGGCAGCCCTGCTGCTGCGCACCCTGCTCCCTTCGCTGACGGCCTACGATCCACTCAACCCGCAGCCAACCTACGGAATACGACAATCGGCGGGTCTGGCCGCTTCCCTGGCGACATTGTTCCTGGGGCACTCGGCGGTGCTCGCGACGGGAGGGGCGGCTTTATTTCAGAACCTGCGGACGTTGATCTCACCGGGGACCGACTTCCGCTCTGCCTTCGCCCAAAAGGTTTCTCCCCACGACGTCAACCTGTGTTCTCAGTCTCGGCCCGCCAAGGCCCGCGCCAAAATTGCCTACCTTTGGGCATTGCGCATCCCGTCTCTGCAGCCACCCCAGGTGACGATCTCTCCCAACCACCATCTTCCGCGTGGGCTGGAAGCCTTGCTCCGCTTGTCTGCAGACGACTCCTCCCACTTAAGATGGCTGCCGCGGGCTCATGACTGGAAGCTCGTCTCGGTTGAAGAAGGTCGGCGTTTTGCCGTTCGAGTTTCCCTCGAGCCTTCGCTGGACAGGTTGAAGTTAGACACGAGCGAAGAGGCGCCCCCTCCAGGAGAGTACACTCTGGCCGCTTCCTGGGATTGGGACCCTTTTGAGCTGGCCGGCCGGTTTCAGCTCCACCCCTTGGGAGACCTGAGCATGGCACGGGTTACTCCCGGGTCGAAGGATCGGCTGGTTGCAGGGAGTGGACCCGTCCGTGTTGAACTAACATCCACAGATTTCCAGTTCGTCGAAAAGCTGGAGCTCGTTGACCCCAACTCGCGAGAGCCGGCAGCAGTGAAGCTCCCCTTCCGGTTGTCCCCAAGAGAGCAGACCGGAAAGCAACAACAGTTGACCTTCGAATTGGATACCGATGGACTCTCTCCAGGCCTTTACCGACTGGTGATTTCCCAGGCCGGCAACGTTCAACAAGACCTCTCCTTGAACATCCATCCCCCCCTACCGCAACTCTTGAACCTGCCCCTCAGAGTCAACCTCGAAGAAGAGAGCCAACGGCTCCCTCTGGAGGGCACGGGGCTGGAGCGCATTAGCCAGCTCCGAAGCGCCAACGCCAGATGGGAACTGGCCCCGACCCCGACCGGAGAGCAGAATCTCAAACAGATCAAACAGAGGAACGCCACGGTTTACCTGGAGAAAACTGCCCAACAGGGGGCGCTTTTGCCGATCACGCTGACCGTACGGGGGTTGGAAGCACCGATCACGCTAGAGCAGGCTGTCAAAGTTGTCGGACCCCGTCCAAGGATCCCGAGAGCTGAAATATCTTTCGCCCCGGAGTCCGGACCGGGGCTGCGCAGGGGTGAGATCCCGGCGAGCTTGCCTGTCAGCTTCGCTATCAGGGTGGAGCACCTTCATCCCCCGGTTTCATTGGAATTGGGATGTCAAAGCGGAGAGCGATTTCAACCGATGTTGACCCTGAGCCCCGGCCAGCGCCAAGGGACTACACGGCTCGACCTCACCGGTCGGGATACCTTGTTTCTCTCGCTTGATCCGGGCAGCCTGAGCGCCGCCGATTGCTCCCTCGCCGTGGTGGTCGCTAACCAGACCAGCGGATCATCAGATCCCTACTCCCTGGGCCGGGTGGTCCGGCTGCCAAAGATCGAGCGTTTCGTTCTGACGAGCAAGAGGCTGGGTGAATCGCTGTATGAGGGAATCCTCACCGGCGAGGATCTCCATTATATTGTCAAAGCGGGCTGGAACGAGAGGAACGGTCTTCCGGTGGTGGGCATCCCCACTTCCCTCCCGCATAATCCCAAAAAGCAAACCCTCAGGATCGCTTTGCCCTGGCCGTCGCCGGCGCCGCATGCTCCTGTCTTCATCTGGCTGCGAGGGGAGGATCGGGGGCGACCCACCCAAGCGCGTTATTAAGACGGCGCGCTGCCAAGGGGAGTTCATCAAGGCATTGATTCCACAGGACGCGACAGGGAAGACGGTCCTCAATCTGTCAGGAAGGAGCCGATGAGACGGCGTTTACTGTTACTCATGTTCGCCGGATTCCGGCTGGGACACGGCGCCTGTCAAACCGGTGGCCGACCCAGTCTGACCGGTCAGTCCCGAGCAGGGGCAACTCCGCTCATGGCATCGGCCAAAGACAAAGTTCGTTCACCAATGGTCCACCCCGGTGTTCGCTTTCACACCAAGCCCAAGCCCCTTCCGACGGGGGCAGTCACCCACGATTGGACCTCTTTCCTGGGACCGACTCACAACGCCGTTTCAACCGAGACCAAACTCCTCAAGGATTGGCCGGCAGGCGGGCCCTCCCCTGATCTGGGAGCTGAGCAAGGGAACCGGCTACGCCTCACCGGCGATTTACCATTCTCGGTTAGTCTATTTCTATCGACAAGGAGACCAGGAAATCGTCGACTGCCTGCACTCCGAAAGTGGGGACCGCTATTGGACCTTTCGTTACCCGACTCAGTATCGGGACCGTTACGGTTACAACAATGGCCCTCGCTGCAGTCCGGTGATCGACGGGAATCGAGTCTATACTTACGGCGCCCAGGGAAAACTCCATTGTCTTGACTTGGAGACCGGGGCAGTCCATTGGCAACGCCATTTATCCAAAGAGTTCCGGGCGCCCCAGGACTTCTTCGGCGTCGCCTCGACGCCCCTGGTCGAAGGGAACCTGTTGATTGTCAACCTGGGTGCGCCGGGAGGACCTTCGGTGATCGGTTTGGACAAACGCACCGGCAAACTGGTGTGGGGAGCCGGAGATCAGTGGGGTCCCAGTTATGCCTCACCCATTCCAGCCGTGGTGGGAGGGAGGCGGCGGATTTTTGTCTTCGCCGGCGGCGAAAGCCGCCCTCCGACCGGGGGACTTTTGAGCATCGATCCTGCTGATGGGAAAATCGACTTTCGTTTTCCTTGGCGGAGCCGCAGTTATGAATCGGTCAACGCTTCTTGCCCGGTGGTGATTGGAAGTCAGGTGTTGATTTCGGCCAGTTACAAGACGGGTGCGGCGCTGCTTGACCTTCTCCCGGACGGAACCCCTCGCTTGGCATGGACGGCACCGCACTTCGGACTGCACTGGAACACGCCAATTCACCGAGAGGGGTACCTTTATGGATTCGATGGCCGGAACGAGCCGGATGCCGCTTTGGTATGCATCGACCTGAAGACCGGGAAAGAAATGTGGCGAGCCGTTCCCGAGTGGGAAGAGACCGTTGAAATCGGAGGCAGGCAGGCGACGAGAACGTTCAGCACCTACCGAGGCTCGCTACTCTGGGCCGACGGGCGCTTCCTCTGCCTGGGAGAATTGGGTCATCTTCTGTGGCTCGATCTTTCACCGAAGGGCTACCGCATCTTGTCTCGAGCCTGGCTGTTTGCCGCCCGGGAGTCCTGGTCTCCACTGGTCCTGAGCCGGGGCTTGCTGTACGTTTCCCAAAACCGCAGGGGGTTTTTCCGGGGAGAACCCGCTCGACTGCTGTGCTACGACTTGCGCGCTTTTTCCTCCGACTCGCTCTGAGCCCCTGGAAATCAGGGACTCACCGGCCGGTCCGGAGATTCACACCAATCATCTCTTTCTGGTTGCGTGCATACAGGCGGCCATTGGCCAGGGCGAGATAGGCCCGCACGGTCGGGGCCATGATTCTGGCCCTGGCTGTTACACGAAAGGCCCGGGGCGAGGCAGCGACGAGAAGCAGCTCTCCATTTTCTTTCAGGACGACGAGCCGGTCACCGGCCAGGCTCAAGGCGCCTGCTCCAAATCGATCGCGACTCCATTGGACCTGGCCTGTCTTCAGTCGCACACAGCGCAGGGCCTGTCCATATTCCTGTCGGCCGTGAAAGCCAAAAAGGTGGTCTTCTCGAATCACACTGGTTGAATAGTGGTTTGAAAGCGCTTCATCGGAGGCCCAAACTTTCTCGAGCTCGGTTCCCTTGACCCTGAGCTGGACCGCACCCGTCTGATAGCTGGCGGAGAGAAAAATCAGACGGCCCGCCGTCAGCGGCGTCGCTGCATTGACAGAAGCCCGACTTCGGGCTCTCCAGCCAAAGCGAAACAGAATCTCTCCACTCTGTGGATCTGCCGAAACCAGCCCGTTGCGAGTGAAAAACAGGACTTGGCGGCGGTCGCTGAAGGTTGCTGCCACCGGAGAAGAATAGCTGGCCTCATCCTCAGTGGCGGTCCATAGCACTTGCCCCGTCTTGGCGTCGAAAGCCACCAGTCCCGACTGGGCCCGTTCCGCCAACGTTCAGGAACAACCTGCCGTCCTCGACCAACGGCGAGCAAGCGGCGCCAAAAAACCCTTTGCGCACACCAAACTTCTCATGAGTCTTCGCACTCCAAACTCTTTCCCCACTCTCAAGCTCCAGGCAATGGAGCACTCCCTGGGCGCCAAAGGTATAAACTCTGCCGCCGGAGACCGCGGGAGTGGCTCGTGGCCCGCCATCGAAGCCAAAGTCATCCCGGTAGTCCGTGGGATAGGTGTAGCGCCACAGCGCCCGACCCGTTTGAGCCTCAAGACACTCAACCCTTTCTTCGCTCCCGACGCGATGAAACAAAATCAGTCGTCCCTCTTTCACCACGGGTCCACTGAACCCCTCCCCGACTTCCTTCCGCCAAATTACAGGAGGCCCTGAATCAGGCCACGAAGTTGATAAAGCGGGACCCATATAGACTCCATTCCGGTTCGGGCCCAGAAATTGAGGCCAGTCCGAGTCTCCGGCTGCATCCAGCTCCAAAGAATCCAGGCTCATACTCCTCAACAGAAGCAGCCCGGTAAGCACGAGGCTCAAGAACGCAAAGGTCATGATTCTAGCCGTCATCAAGAATCGCGCCCCCGGAGTTCTTGATTGCCCTTGCTAAATCGCCTGGATCAGGTTGCGATCGCCTTCCCCACGAGCCTCACCTGCGAGATCGGCGATACGGCGCAGGGAAAATGCGGCGATATCCGCAATGTCGGGGATGGTCAACAGCGCACCACCGCCGATAAGCCACAAAGAAACTGGAAAATCCAGTTGACATGGAGTCGAAGCCGGATTACCCGACAACGGCCAACCGGCATGGCAGCGGTCCCGCCGCCAGAGCTAGGCAGGCAGGACGCCGGCGCTAGAGCAGCGCCTCGATCTCTTTCTCATACTCCGACTTGCTGATGAGGCCCTGGTGTCGGGCGATGATCTTGCCCGTCCGGTCCACGATGAGCGTCGTCGGAAGCACGCTGACGCCTCCAAACGCACCTGCGAAGTCGTCGTCGCCGATGAAGACCGGGAAGTTGAGTCCTTGTTCCTCGACGAACGGCCGGACCACCTCCCAGCCTTCCTGGTCCATCGAGACCGCCAGAACGGTGAAGTCTTTGTCCTTGTACCGGTTCTGGAACTCGACGAACCAGGGCATTTCCGTCCTGCAGGGGCCGCACCACGTGGCCCAGAAGTTGAGCAGGATGACCTTGCCCTCGATTTCGCGATTCGTGTACCGCGCGCCTCCGGCATCCTCCAGGTTGAAGCCCGGCAGTGGTTTGCCGACCATCGCGGCTCCACCGCCCCGGCGTTCGCTGCCGCTGGGCATATGATCCCTGATACCCATGAAGCCCATAACGCCCACGGCGGCGACGAAAACCGTTACAAGTAACCCGAAGGCCACTTCGATGGCGATCAGCCAGACCAGGATCTTGAGCATGCGAGCCTGTTGGCCCAGTTTCGATGCGGCTGCATCGATCTTGGAGCCGACCTCGCGGCTGAGCAAAGTCATGGCCTTTGCCTGCGCCTCGATGGCTCGGCCGATTTCAGGGGAACTCTCGTCAGTCATACGTCACCTCGTTCATCCGGCATGTCCCAGGACAAGCCGCTCCGCGGAACCGCGTCCTGCCGACGCTCCGCTTACATCATCAGGAATCTTCTGGAATTCCCAATTCGTCCGGGCATGGCCGAGCCGAGTTGCTGGCGCATCCGCGCTGAACGACAAACTCTTGAACGTTTCAATTCGCTGCTGAACGACAAGTATTACAGGTCCTTGCTCAAGTTTCAATCACCTGCTGAGCGCTCGCCACCGCTTCTCGGCTCGCGCCGGATTCTCTGACAGCACCCGCCGGTCAGCAAGCGGTCGGGTTGGCCCGCCTTGGAATCGTTGCCTTCGCTTGGGGGATGGGTTATGGTTTAGTCGCGCTGCGTGAGCCACCCAGCCAAGCACTGACGAAACCTTCTCTTAAGAGGCATCATGAGACGAACCTACCTTACTGAAGAGGAGCCACACTGAAGAGGAGCCACTGATGGAGCGCCCCCGAAAAATGAAACTGACGTTGATGGTTATGGGCCTCTTGGCCGGGATTCTCAGTTGCGGCAGGCCGGAATCCGGCGGCCCCAGCGATATGGAGATCCCGGCGCGAGTGCAAAAGGTCGAATGGGGACAGGTCCAAGGCGCCCCGGTTTTCCTGTACACCTTGACCAACCGCAAGGGCCTGAAAGCCAAAATCATCAACTACGGGGCGATTTTAATGGAGCTGCACGTACCCGATCGCCGGGGCCAGACGGCGGATGTAACCCTGGGGTTCGACACGCTTGAGGACTACTTGCCGCGTCATCCTTACTTCGGCTGCATTTGCGGAAGGGTCGTGAACCGCATTGCCGGGGCCAAGTTCACGCTTGACGGGCAGGAATACCCGTTGACCCGGAACTTTGGAGCGCACCACCTCCACGGAGGGGAGCACGGGTTCGATAGAAAGGTCTGGACGGTGGTCGGAGAATCCGAATCCGAGGACAGGGCATCCTTGAAAATGACCTATACCAGCCCGGACGGAGAAGAGGGTTACCCCGGCAACCTGACGACTTCGGTCACTTATATTCTGAGTGACGATAATTCGTTGGGATTTGAGATGGAGGCCGAGACCGATGCGCCCACTATTGTCAACCTTGCCCACCACGCTTACTGGAATCTGGCGGGTCACGACTCCGGGGACGTTCTGGGGCACGAGCTGCAGTTGAACGCACCAAGCTATACGGTATCGGATGCGGATGGCATTCCAACCGGTGAGATCCTATCGGTCGACGGGACGCCTTTCGACTTTACCAAGCCCAAGACCATTGGTGCCGACATTGGGAAGATTCCGGCCACCGACAGGGAAAAGCGAGGGGGCTACGATATCAATCTCGTTCTCAACGGCTCTCCCGGTCAAATGAAGCCAGTAGGGCGAGTCCGGGAACCAGGCTCCGGCCGAATCATGGAAGTTCACACGACAGCACCGGGCGTCCAGCTTTACACCGGCAATTTTCTTGACGGATCGTCCAAGGGTAAAGGCGGGAAGGCCTACCAGAAGCACGCCGGATTTTGCCTGGAAACCCAGCATTACCCGGACTCCATCAACAAGGAGGGCCAGCCGGGGTGGCATTCCATCATCCTTCGGCCAAGCCAAACCTACCGTCATGTCCTGGTGTTCAAATTCGGAACCGAATGACCGGCCAGGTTGTCAAGGCCAAGCCCGACTATCAGGTCGTCAGGTCCGCCTCCGGAGATCCCGAAAGGTGGCGTTCAGACCATCAGGATAGAGGAATCGCCGATATGAGAGTTCACTATTTGAAACACGTTCCCTTCGAGGGGCTGGGGGCCATGCTTCCCTGGTTCAAAGAACATGAATGGCAAGTCAGCCTCACCGAGCTTTATCGGGGTGAATCGCTTCCCTCCATCGACGATATCGACTGGTTGATTGTGATGGGAGGTCCAATGAGCGCCAATGACGAGGCGAAATATTCATGGCTCAAGTCGGAAAAGGACTTCATCGGCCAGGCCATTGAAACCGGAAAGTCCATCCTGGGCGTTTGTCTCGGAAGCCAGCTTATCGCGGACGTTCTGGGCTCCAAGATTTACAAGAACCGCGAGCCGGAGATCGGCTGGTTTCCCATCGAGCTTTCCGAAAAGGCGACGAGTCATGAACTGGGGAGACTCTTTCCTCCGCAAGCCGAGGTTTTTCATTGGCATGGGGAAACCTTCGACCTGCCCCAAGGATCTCTTCATTTAGCGCGCAGTCAAGCCTGTGAGAACCAGGCCTTTGTCTACGGCGACCGAGTTCTGGGTCTTCAATTTCACCTGGAAACCACCCAAGAGGCCCTTGAAGCCCTCGTTCACGGATGCGCTGATGAACTGACAGACCAACCATTCATTCAGAGTCCCGACCAGATGTTGTCTGATCCTCACCGCTTTACCCGGCTCAACCAAATCCTCAATCCGATTCTCAAGGAGCTGTCGGCAAGGATGGCCTGACCTGGGAACGCGGGCGTCCCGCCCGCACAAGGGGTTGCCCCCCGACTCACTGGCTGGAAGCGGGCACAGGGAATGGGATAGGGTCAATCCGGTCGGCCTGAGAAAGGGCCTTGAGTCGAAGCGAATTCCATTTCGATGGCCGTCGCGGCGGGAAGAATCACCCCATGATGAACATTCCGGCCTACAAGGTAGCTGCCGCCCACGTGGCTCCCGTCTTTCTCGACCGGGAGGCTACGATCGACAAGGCATGCGCTTTGATCGAGGAAGCCGCCGGGCATGGAGCTCAACTCATCGTCTTTCCGGAGACCTACGTACCGGCTTTTCCTCTCTGGTGCGGTTTGCAGGCGCCCATTTACAACTACCAGCTTTTCTGTCAACTCGCCGCCAATAGTCTGCGGATCGATGGGCCGGAGATCGGGAAAATCGCGGACGCGGCTCGCCGCAGCGGGATCTTTGTCTCGCTCGGCTTTAACGAGGTCTCGGCTGTCAGCGTTGGCTGCATCTGGAATGCCAACCTCCTATTGAGCGACCGGGGTCAAGCCCTCTGCCACCATCGCAAGTTGGTTCCGACCTACTATGAAAAATTGGTCTGGGCGGCAGGCGACGGCAGCGGACTACAGGTTTGTGAGACTCGCTTGGGTCGATTGGGGATGCTGATCTGTGGAGAAAACACCAACCCCCTGGCTCGATTCACCCTACTGGCCCAGGGTGAGCAAGTCCATCTGTCCACCTACCCGCCCCTTTGGCCCACTCGCGATCCTTCGACGGGAGACAACTATGATCTCAAGCAAGCCATTCTTATTCGGGCCGGCGCTCATTCCTTCGAAGGCAAGGTCTTCAACGTCGTGGCCTCCGGATTCCTGGACAAAGCGGCCCGGGAGCGTTTGGGCCAATTGACCCCGGAAGCCGGTCGCATCATCGATGGAAGCCCCAGAGGGGTCTCGGTGGTCATGGGTCCCGAGGGAAAACCCATCAGCGACACCCTGCAAGACTCGGAGGGACTTCTCTATGCGGATATCGATCTATCGCGTTCAGTCGCACCCAAGCAACTCCATGACGTAGTGGGAGGCTACAATCGATTCGACATCTTCAAGCTCAGTGTCGATCGTTCCCCCAGACCTCCCGTGAACTTCGAAGCCCCTGGCCCCGAATCGATCCTGACCGAGCCGACCGATGAGGGCAGATCTGAAGTCTCCGGGTCGACGGGATAGACTCGACTTCGGGAATCGGCTTCAAGCCGGTTCGGCCACTGCCTCAATGAAAACAGAAACACAGTTTCTTCCACAACGACGGGGAGGATAGCGTGCAGCGACGCGCTTGGCTCAAAACCGCACTGGGGGCAGTGATCAGTGGGGCTCCAGCCATCCTGCGGGGCTCCGGACGGGCTCCGGTCGACAAGCCCAACCTCTTGTTTCTCTGGACCGACGAACAGCGGGCCGACACCTTTGCCGTCTACGGAAATCGCACCTACCGCGTCCCTGCCTTGAACCGCTTGGCGGCAGCTTCCGTCAGCTTCGAGCGCTGTTATGTGACCCAGCCTATCTGCGCGCCCAATCGGGCTTCGGTGTTGACCGGCCTTTGGCCTCATGTCTCAGGAGTGACGGCCAACAACATCTCTTTACCGGATCAAACTCCGACCTTCCCCCAACTGCTCTCGGACTCCAGTTATCAAACCGCCTACATGGGGAAGTGGCACCTGGGTGATGAGATTTTCCCGCAGCATGGCTTCCAGGACTGGGTGTCTATCGAGGACGCCTACCACCGCTACTATTCCCCCGACCGAGATCCTGAGGCGCGCAGCAGTTATCACGACTTCCTGGTAAACCACGGTTATCAACCCGATCCGGTGTCCCGAAGATTCTCCCGTGACTTTGCCGCCCGCCTGCCTGCCGAGCACTGCAAAGCGACGTTCCTGGCCAACTGCGCTTCCCGCTTTATTCTCAGAAACAGACACCAACCCTGGATTCTCTACCTCAACTTCCTTGAACCTCACATGCCCTTCACCGGACCCTTCAACGACCTGCACAGCGGCCGGGAAGCTCCTGTCCCCGACAATTACCCCGGGCTCCCGGTAGAGAAAGAACCGGAGCTGTACCACCATTTTCGACGGTCCTTGTTGCGCAAGGGCTTTGGAGGGCAGGACTTGACGACCCGGGCCGGTTGGCAGCGACTCAATCGCAACTATGCCGGGTTGTGCAGCTTGGTGGATCGTGCAGTGGGACGAATCCTTTGGACTCTGGAGGCCAGCGGCCAAACCAGGAACACGATCGTGGTTTACACCAGCGATCACGGAGAGATGATGGGAAGCCATTCGTTGCTTGGCAAGCAGGTTCTCTATGAAGAATCCATCCGAGTGCCTTTGCTGATCCGGGTCCCTTTTCGTCAAAACCGCCCGGCCATAATCAAACAACCGGTCAGCCACATTGATCTGGTTCCCACGCTGTTGGAGTTGATGACCTCCAAGAGTGGGCCGTCCCTGCCGGGGCAAAGCCTGGTTCCGCTATTGCGTGCAGAGCCAATCCCTCAGGACCACGTCTTCATCGAATGGCACGCTGCCGCCGCGGTGGTGGAGGCTGTGGTGAAGAGGCTTTCGAGTGGTCCCAACGCACGGGCAGTGATTTCATCGGCGGGCTGGAAGTTGGGCATTTACGATACCGACAACGATCTCCTCTTCCACCGTAAACGAGATCCCCTTGAGATCCAAAATCTGCGCTACCGCGGGGGAGCCAGGGCCATCATGACGCCCCTTCTCAAAAAACTCGAGGCCTGGCAACGGGAAACCCGGGACGAGATGGCCCTGCCTCCGATGGGATAGCGGCCCTCTTGCAGAGAGTGCTCCCGTGCCCGGCAATGTGTCTCCCGGCCGTCGGTCCTTCCCCGATGAGGGGTTCAACAGATCTCGGCTCCTCCAGAATCCATCCGGCGCCGACCAGCGCCACGATCCGACCATGAACCTGGGACCCCATCCATTAGCTGAACGACAAGTGCGGCTCAACCGGGAAACCCTGGATCATTGGAGTCTTTACCGTTCTCACCGAGAAGCCGTGGCGCACCTCGTCGGCCAAGCGCCACAGCCCGCCTCCGCCAGACTCTGCGTGCTGGGCGCCGGCAACTGCAACGACCTGGACTCGGCTCGTTTCACCCGTCGCTTCGCACAAATTCACCTGGTTGACCTGGACCGGCAAGCCGTGGTGAAAGGCGTCCAATGGCAAAGGCCCCCCAATCCTGAAAGAATCCAGATTCACGGGGGAGTCGACCTCACCGGCGTTTTGAAGACGTTGGCCACCTGGCAACGGAACCAACCCAGGAGAGAAAGTATCGACCATTGCATTCGGGAAGCTCTGGCATTTGTCGGACTTCCTTTTCTGGGTCAGTTCGAGGTTGTGGTTTCCACCTGCATGTTGACCCAACTCATTGATTCGGTAGTCTCCATGACGGGCTCCAGCTCAATACCCCTCGAGCTCGTCCGGGCTTTGCGATTGCGACATCTGCGTCTTCTGGCAGAGCTGCTCTTGCCGGATGGAGTCGGTATCCTGGTCACTGATTTTGCGCTCAGCTACGACAGCACCCGGGAGGCCCTCCCCCGAAAGAGGGGACGCGCTGCGTTTCCGGGCTCCAGTTTCCTGGGGGTGAATCCCGAGGAACTTTTCGCATTGGTAAGGAAGGATGCCTTCCTTCGCTCCCGGGTTCACCAGACCCGGCTGAGTCCGCCCTGGCTCTGGCAACAAAACCCCCGACGCACTCTCCTGGTCCGTGCGATTCGGTTCCAGCGTATTCAGGCGCAACCGGGACTCCTGGATCGATAAGCCTGTGTCCGGCAATTTCCGTGGCCGCGACAAGCAAGGACAGTTCCCGATTTACAAACGGAAAGCCCTTGACCCCCATTTCTCACGGGGTCTTTGGAATTGAGGAACGGGGATGATCGGGTCTCAGGGATCTCGGGTTCCGACTCTCACCAACGTTTTGTTGGTTGTCGGGCCGCGGCTTGCGGAACCATGGGCGCCGCCGCTTCGCGGCTCGCGGGTGGGTTGCGTCCCTTAACCATGGGCTGACGCCCACAGCTGCACTCTGCCGCGGCTGTCCGGGTTTCGACACATCTGAGACGGTGAGGATGATGGGGGAGAGAAAATGGGTCAGCGAAATCCGTCCCGCTCCAAGCGGTTTATCTTCCCAGGGAAAGCCGACGCTAAGCCCGTTCGCAATGCCGGCCACCAGCTTGAGTCCCTATGCAAAATGAGCATTGCCGAGAACCGGCGATCGCCCGGCAAAGAGGCCCCTCGATCAAGCCTTCTCCAAAGTGAGTTCCTGGAATTGAAGGACCGGCTGAGCTCAGGATGATTTCTTTTTGCCCTTGCTTTGAACGAATTGCCAGCCAAAGCGACCCTTGATGCACAGGTGCCCGCGAGTCACCTCCTGATCCAGTGGAGAGGTCACCTTGACGATCTGGTTGTCCTGCACGTGCAAGGTGACCGTGCACCCAACCCCACAATAGGGACAGATAGTATCAGTGCGGTCCTGGTCGGATTCCTTCCAGGCGCCCGCTTCACGCATGTCGTGTTCCGTCTTGAACATCAAGGCTCCCGTGGGGCAAACCCCAATGCAATTCCCGCAGTAGACACAGGCGGAATCTGGAAGGGGAACCGAGTATTCGGTGGAAATACGGCTATCGAATCCTCGGCCGGCCACGGCAATGGCGAAGGTGTTCTGAGCCTCTCGGCCACAAGCCTGCACGCACTTGTAACAAAGAATGCACTTGCCATAGTCCCTGACGTAGAGGTCATTGTCGACCTTGGTGGGTTGAGCCACGGTAGCAGCCGTCAACCCGTCCGGCGGGCGGTGAACTCCCGGCCGCGCCGCCTCCGGCTCGCCGGCTTCCGCAGCGGGCGCCCCGGGGCCAAAGCGTTGCGGCTGCGCCTGGTACTGCTCGAGATAGGATTGCAGTTCGGGAGCGGTCGAAACATCCACCGAGGAGGCCAGGAACTCCAACACCATGCGTCGACTCAGCCGGACGCGTTCACTGTCCGTCCGCACCACCATCCCGTTCTCTACTCGGCGAGAACATGCCGGGACCAAGGTCCGCGAACCCTCCAGCTCGACCACGCAGACGCGGCACACATTGACAGGACTCAAATTCTCAAGGTAACAGAGGGTGGGCGTATCGATCCCCAGCGTCCGGCTGGCGTCCAGTAGTGTTGATCCCTCGGGCGCCCGAACCGATTTTCCATCAATGACCAGGGAAACTTCAGGCTTTCGGACAGGAGACGGCAGACTTGGGATCGGGCCGGCCGGCACCGGCGTGGTCAGGGATGGCGCCAGGGCGTTGAGAGAGGTACTTTCCGACTTTCCTGTTTTTTTCTTGTCCATGGGATTGCCCGCCCTCATTTCGAGACTTCGACTCCAGTCCTGCCATCCTTTGACAACCGACTCAGCCTGCTTGGGTTCCGGAGATCGACCTGTCGTCAGGGCCTGAAAGAGCCCCCCAGCGAGTCAGAGCGGACTGGATGGCGTTCGAGGCGGTGTGCCCGAGTCCGCAAATGGAAGCGTCGCGCATGACTTGACCAATCTCGGCCAGTTGCACCGGCGCCTGCCCCACTCCCGACGCGTGCCCGCCGAACAGGCGCGACAACGCTTCCTCTTGTCGCACCGTGCCAACCCGGCAAGGAACACATTGGCCACAGGACTCGTCGCGGAAGAAAGCCGCTATCCTCAGCAGGATTTTCCTCAGGTCCACGGTATCGTCAAAAGGCATTACCACCGCGGAACCCAGCGCGGCGCCGATGGCCCGGGTACCCTCAAAGGTCAATGGGGTATCCAACTCCCGAGGGGAAAGAAAGGTCCCTGCCGCTCCCCCGATCAGCACTCCTTGCAGTCGACCGCTGCCCGACACTCCCCCCGCCAGTTCGATCATTCTTCCCAGGCTGATACCGAAAGGGACTTCGTAGAGTCCCGGCCGGCCGACGTGACCGGAGAGGCAGAACAGCTTGGTGCCGGTCGACTGAGGCGTTCCGACGGCAGCAAAGGCCCTGCCCCCCTCCAAGACAATTCCCGGTACATTGACCAGCGTCTCGACGTTGTTGACCAGGGTGGGCTGACCGAACAAGCCCACCTCAGTCGGGAAAGGCGGCTTGTTTCGCGGCTCTCCCCGGTAACCCTCGATCGAATTGAACAATGCCGTTTCCTCACCGCAGATATAGGCGCCCGCGCCCCGCCGGATTTCGATGTCGAAGGACAAGTCATGACCCAGAATCTTTTTCCCCAGAAAACCACGGCTCCTGGCCTGCCGGATGGCATGGCTCAGACGTTCGAGGGCCAAAGGATATTCGCCTCGAATGTAGAGGTAACCCAGCTTGCAGCCCGTCACCAGTCCGGCTATGGTCATGGACTCGACGAGGAGGAACGGATCTTCCTCCATAATCACCCGGTCTTTGAACGTTCCCGGCTCTGACTCATCCGCATTGCAAACCAGGTAACGGGTGGGGTGGGAGGAACCGGCGCGATAAACCGCTTCCCATTTCCGTCCCGCAGAAAAGGCCGCTCCGCCCCTTCCCACCAACTTCGACTTGCGGACCTCGCCAATGACCCGCTTGGGACCAAGGTCGATGGCCCGCCGCAACGCCCGATAGCCTCCCTGCGCCAAGTGGTCCTCCAGACTTTGCGGCTCGACCCGGCCAATGCGGCGCAAAAGGCGCAATCCGGGCTGACCCCGTTGCGGAACACTGAGGGATGGCCACCCCATCTGTGGCTTTGGCTTGCGGCCAGGCTCCTCCACCGTGGCCATAATGGCATCCGCCGTGGTCGGACCTAACGGGCATTCCCAGGGCTCGACACCGGCCACCGAGACCAGAGCGGCCGGGGCGCGCTCGCAAAGGCCAAGACAGGGACTCTTGAGCCAAGTGAATTTCTCTGAGGCCGTCGCCGTTCCGGGAAGGCCCAGGCGATACTTCAGTTTTTCACCGATCGCCGGCGCTCCCTGGACCAGACAGGCCAGATCATCACAGAGATGAATGACGGCTCGAGGCCTAGGAGTCACTGAAAAGAGGCCATAAAAATCAGCGACTCCAAAGGCTTCGGCGGGGGGGAGGTTCAAACGCTGGCAGGCATAATTCAGCGCTCCGGGGCTGATCCAACCGATACGACTGTTGATGGCGTGGAGCACAGGAAGCAGCAAGTGCCTCCGCGACCGAGCCGGTCCGCCGCCTGACACAACTCGCCTTTCTCCCTGGATATGAGTGGTCTCCGCCGTCCCGGCCTCAAGGGGATCAAGAACGCTGTCAACCGCGGCGCGCTCTTCCGGGTCCGGAGGGTTACCGGCAATGTGCAGGTCCAACGACAGCCTCCTGGGGTCGCCCATCCGGGGTGGGGCGGCAACATCTAGCCAAGCTGGGGAACCTCAATCTTGACAATGCGAACGGCACTGGCCTTGAACTCCGCGGTGCCCGACTTGGGATCGACAGCGTCAATGGTCAACCGGTTGGTTGGGACTTCGCCTGGAAAATGCAAGGTCATGAAGGCCAGACCAGGCCGCAGACCGGGATCAAAACGGATTGGAGCAACCACTGAACCGCGGCGTGAAATCACCTTGACCTGCTCCCCTTCCGAAACGCCGTAGCGTTCGCCATCTTCAGGACAGAGATCCAACGATTCCCCTCGGCGGAGTGGAGAGGAGTAAGCAGACGTCTGGACACCGGTATTGTAGGAATCCAAGCGCCTTCCGGTGGTGAGGCGAATGGGGAACCGATCGCTCAGCCGGTCCACCGGGGGTTCAAACGCCACCGGACTGAAAGGCGCCCGCGGCCCTACCAGCGGTTTTTGCCACAAGCGACTGTGCAGATAGAGCTCACCGGGATGAGACTCGTCATAACAGGGCCAGCGGATGCCGTCCAGGGCCTCCAGGCGCTCATAGCTCATTCCCCGATGCATTGGGCTGAGGCGACGCAACTCGTCCCAGATCGTCTTCGGGTCCGGACAGCCCCAATCACGTCCGAGGCGGCGAGCCAACTCGTAGAGGATCTCGAGATCATCTCGTACGCCGGGAGGAGGAGAAAGCGCTCGGCGGACCCGCTGCACCTTGCGTTCGCTGCTGGTGACGGTGCCTTCCGATTCGCACCAGCCGGCCGCTGCCGGCAAGACGACATCGGCCATGGCCGCGGTGTCGGTCATCAGCAGGTCTTGCACCACCAGACACTCCAGTCCTTCCAAGAGACGTTGGGCTCGCCCCTGATCGGCCTCTGAAATCGCCGGGTTCTCTCCAAGGACATAGAGCGTCGTCAGATTCCCCTGCTCCATGGCATCGAACATCCCGCTGAGATGCAGACCCCGTTCAGGAGGAATCGTCACTCCCCAGGCTCGCTCGAATTTCGCGCGAAGCTGATCGTTCTCGACATGCTGAAAACCAGGAAGCCGGTCGGGAATGGCGCCCATGTCCCCGCCCCCTTGCACGTTGTTCTGCCCCCGAAGGGGATTCAGACCAGACCCGTACCGCCCCACGTGACCTGTCAACAAGGCCAGATTGATCAATGCCAACACGTTGTCGACGGCGTTGTGATGTTCGGTGATTCCCAGCGTCCAGCACAGTTCGGCTCGTTTCGCTCGGGCGTATTGGTGGGCCAGGCTTCGGATGGCCTCACCGGGCACCCCGGTCTCTCTCTCTCCACGTTCCAGGGTATAGGGCTCCACCGAAGCACGGTACTGCCCAAACCCGCTGGTGGCGTGATCGATGAAGGCCCGATTTTCCAGACCGGCAGCCAGAATCTCACGGCCCATGGCGTTAGCCAGAGCAATGTCGCTGCCGACGTCCAGACCCAGCCATTGGTCAGCCCACTGGGCCGAGCTGGTCCGTCGGGGATCGATGACAAAAAGTCGAGCGCCACGATGAACTCCCTTCAACACGTGGTGAAAGAAAATCGGATGCGTTTCGCGAGCGTTGGAGCCCCACAGAAGAATCAGATCCGTGTCCTCGATTTCCTGGTAGGAACTCGTTCCGCCTCCCATGCCCAAAACTGTCGCCAGACCGACGACGCTGGGAGCATGTCAAGTGCGGTTGCAACTGTCGATGTTGTTGCTGCCAATGACCGAACGAACGAACTTTTGGGCGGCAAAGTTCAGTTCATTGGTGGTCTTGGAGCAACTGAACATTCCAAAGGCATGTGGCCCCTTGTTCCTGACAACCTTGAGAAAAGCTGTAGCGACCCGGTCCAGAGCCTCGTCCCACCCGGCCGGACGCAGACCGGCGCCGTCTCTCACCAAAGGCTCAGTCAGCCGATCACCCCGTTTCCATTCCATGACAGTCTTCCTTTCGTTCTTCCGTCCTGAATCTGGCCTCGAAGTCTACCGCTACATCCAGAGCGGATGCAAGGACGAGACGCAACAGCTTTCTCTATAGACATTCTAACCAAGAACCGTTGGTCTACCAGCTCCTCGAAAAGGAGCGCGTTGCACCGATATATTACTACCCCAAGTTTACCATACCCAAAAACAAATCATATAAGGTCAACAAGTTACGTGGAATAAAAAGCGCAGGGGGCACTACAAACCGGCACAAACCGGGTTGGGGGGATGGATCAGACGATCATCCTGCGAACACCGCCGGGAGCAGCGTCGATGCCCAGGGCATCGTCGATGGCTTGTTGACGGGCTTCCGCCCGAGTCGCCTTGCGCACCTGTAGGGTGCGACCATCGGCGCATCGAAACGAGGCGGTAACCCGCTGCTGTCCCTCCAGAATGCGACGCAGGGTCGTCCAACTGGCGTGGTCTTCCCCTTGACGCAGGCGTTTGCGGATGACCTGCACCAACGGGTAGGCGATGACCGTCAGAAACAGGTGGCCTTCGGTCCGCACCGGCTTGCGATGATAGATGGAACCCAAGCCGAGTTCCGACTTCAGAGAACAAAACACCGCTTCCAGATCCGTCGGGGTGACATCGGTGCGCCACAGGGTGGCTGGGTCCCAATCGGTTTGATTGCTGCGTAAACAGTACACGCCTGGATCAGTCGCCACGGAACCCTGGAGGGGATGCCGAGTCCAGGTCACGGCGGCGGCTTTGTGGCCACTGGGGTCGGCGATGACCTGGATCTGGTAGTGTTGGGCGATGCCGTGACTTTTTTCCTTCAGCCGCCCATTGCTGCGTAAACAGTACACGCCTGGATCAGTCGCCACGGAACCCTGGAGGGGATGCCGAGTCCAGGTCACGGCGGCGGCTTTGTGGCCACTGGGGTCGGCGATGACCTGGATCTGGTAGTGTTGGGCGATGCCGTGACTTTTTTCCTTCAGCCGCCCAATGCGTTGCCAGACCCTCGGAAAGCGCCGTCAGCGCCTGCTCGAAGCGCTGGGCAAAGCACTCAACCATCCCCCGCTCCTTGTGGGCTCGCTTCTCCGAGGAGCAATACAGGCGTACTTCCCGGTCATCCTCCGAGACAACCCGGTGCAGATACACCCCCTGCTTGGAAGCAGTCTCCAGACAGACTGCAGCCTCGGTGTCGAAGTGCCGCCTGTGTTGACGGCTGACCACCAAGTAACGGTAGCCCTGCTGGCGCAGCCAAGTGATGCCGTCTTCGGTAGCCACGTCGCGATCCATCACCACCAAGGCGCCCTCAGGCGCATTCAGCGCCGTCAGCATCTCCCCCAGCGTGCTGGCTTCGGCCACACCACCCGAGAAGACTTTCGAGCGGCGCATGAAGCCGCTGGCGTCGAGCCCCAGTCCCAAGGTCAGCAACCGACAATCGCTGCGCTTGTCTTTCGAGTGCCGGCGTTGCACCTTGGGTTGGTCGTGAGCCTGGCCCTCGAAGAAGGTGTTGGTCAGATCAAAAAGCGTTACGGTCGGCTGCCGATCAAACAGACCCGTGGCTTGGTCGAACAGGTGCTTCTCGATGACCTCGCGGTGTGCCATCAGCGCATCCGAGGCGCGATACAGTTGCATGGCTCCCCTGATCTGGAAGCCCACCTCCAGCAGTTCGCCCAACTCGCTTTGTTCCCGCAACCAGCGATCGGTGGCGCGTTCCGAGGCGGGATGGGCTAAACGACCCGCCAGCAACCCCGCCACCCTCAGCGATCCGTTCAGGCCCAACTCGGCCAGCCGATCCGGCAGGCCCAACTGATCCAGCACCCACAAGCCGACCTCCCCCCCCCCCCCCACACTGCGCGGACGCACCAACTCCAGCCAACTGACATCCACCGGCTCAATGGCGTCACCCGATTCGGTGGCGCTCAGGCCGGTCAGGTCCGCTTCGCAATGGATCAACTGGCCGCTATCCGCTGGGCTTCCTCTTCCACCCCAGCAGGACAATCTTTCAACAAGCTTAGCGGACCTCGGAGCAGTTGGTCGATGCGCCGGCACAGGAGGGACCAATCCGTCTGGGGGATCTGGAAATGGCGTCCCAGGTTGAGCAAGGTGGGTTGGCGGACCTTGCCAGCGAGGCGATGGGATCGCACGAGGTGATGAGTATAGGAAGCTCTGGCCATTTTCGAGTCGGCGGGTCTGGGCGCGCCGGATAAACATGAGGGTAGGATAGAGGCGGCCAACCCCCAGACGTAAGGAAACTCTGATTTAATCATCTCTCATATGAGATCATAGAATACCCCAAGCAAGAGAAATAGGAGGAATGATTGGTATGCGTCAAAACACCTTGGCCGAAGCCGGATTCCAACGCTATAGCAAGCGGACCCACCGAGAGCGATTTCTGGAAGAGAGGGAGCGAGTGGTTCCCTGGGAGGCGCTTCAGGCCCTGATAGAACCGGTGTACTACAGCCAGCGCCGGGGGGCGGGGCGTCGGCCAGTGGGGTTGGAGCGGATGCTTCGAATCCACTGCCTCCAGCACTGGTTCAACTTGTCGGACCCTGGGGTGGAGGAAGCGCTGTATGATTCCAAGGCCCTGCGGCGTTTTGTGGGCATCGACCTGGGGCGGGAGCCAGCCCCGGATGAGACCACGATCGGCAAATTTCGTCACTGGCTGGAGGCCAAGGGGCTGGGAGAGGCGATCTTCCAGAGAGTGGGGGAACCCTTGAAGGCCCAAGGACTGAGAGTCAGCGGGGGGACCATTGTGGATGTGACCATTATCCAGGCGCCCCGTTCGACCAGGAACCGGGAGAGGAGGCCTGATCCTGAGATGCGGCAGACGAAGAAGGGGAATCAGTGGTATTTCGGGATGAAGGCTCATATCGGAGTGGACGCCAAGACCAAGCTGATCCACTCGGTGGCCACCACCTCGGCCAACGTGCATGACTCGCAGAAGCTCCCCGAATTGCTGCACGGAGGGGAGCGGGAGGTGTGGGGGGACTCGGCCTACCAGGGACAGGGGGAGGTAATCGGTCAGGTGGCCCCGCAGGCTCGGGAGTTCTTCCAGGAGAAAGGCTGGCGGCATCATCGGTTGAGCCAGGCCCAAAGAGCGCGCAACCGGACCCGATCCAAGGTGCGGGCCAAGGTCGAGCATCCGTTTCAGGTGATGAAAGGGGTCTTCGGCTTCCGCAAGGTGCGTTATCGGGGCTTGGTCAAGAACACCTATCGGGTTCAGGTCACCTGCGCCCTGGTGAATCTGTTCCTGGCGAGGAGGTCCTTGTTATCGAGGCTGGCGTAGGGGGAGAAGTGCGTCCAAGGGGCGGGCGCCCCCCGAAAAAGCTCGCCTGGGGGACCCCCAAACCCCCTTCGGTGTCTGAAAGAGTCTCTCCCTTGCGGTCATGACCCCCCTGTTCGTTGAAAAGAGTTCAAATGGCCCCATAGATCAGACCTTCCTTAGAGTCGACCGTTCTTAACGATTCAGCCTTCAACCATCGGGTCCTGGATCCTTTCCGCTTAGTCTATCCTTCCCGTTGCTGGTCAGTCGAGCCGGAAGCCGGCGAAGACGATCTTTATTGTTGTTGCGCGATGGACGATTTCTGGAATCTACTTTTTGTCATTCATGTTGAGTTGAACTCCTTGACTTGGTGCATTGCATTCACTCTCAGATGTCCGTGGAGTGAGGCTTGGCGGAGTGGTAGGGACCCAGGAGAAGCCGCAAGGTATGGTGAAAAATCTCACTAATAAACCCGTCCCACTTCTCATTGTCGTGCATGACGTCCCATAGTATGAAGTGATCTTCCATATGCATACTACTCATCTGTCTATACATTTCGTCGGTGACGATTCCAGCCACCAGAAAGTTCTTCGATCTTGCGGGCGTTCGATCAAAGGTCTTTTTCATTGCCGCCCCCAGCCGTTCCAATGCCCCGGCGGGATCGGTTCCACCTTTCACCTCGATCACGGAAATCGTCTCTCGGGTTCTTTTGCGCCCCGATTCTTGCGCCTTCTCAAACCAAATATCCAGCTCTGACGAATAGCTCATGCGGACTTCACGGTTCCGCCCAAGCAGCCAACTGGAACTGCCTGCGCCTGACTCCTGACAGGCGATGCTACTCTCACTGTTCAGCCAAGCACTGATTTTGTCCTTTAGCCCCTGCTCAGCTTCTTGACCGATGATGTTTCTCAATTTACCGTCTTCTGTGATACCGATTGTCGCCAGAATGTTGCGGTACCCGTTTTCCAGCGACCAGCTTGTTGAACCGCCAACGATGGTTGAGATGACGGCGTTATACAGCCGGACAACCTTCTCGATGCGGACACCGCTCATCCGCAGTCTCCGCATCTCTCCCGGTCCTTGCAACTTCTCCCACTGGTCAACGGAACCGGTGATCTGCTGGATTCTCTTGAGCGACAGAGTCGAGATTCCGCGGTAATGAAGATGATGTGTTGGGACGAGTGCGAAGCAGGACAGGATGAGCAAAGACCAGTTTGGGATCGATGCTATTGTCCGTCACATGCCGCCATGCATCCGGAGCAATCGCGAGATCTTCGAGGCTGTTAGAATAATCCAGCTTGTCCGGGTAGGACTCAATGATTAAGCGAATGGCAACATCCTGCCTTGCCTGGATGATCTTCAAGGTCAGGATTGCGCGGCTACGCGCGTCCTCCAACCTATTCATCAGTTCTTACCCAGTGATACACGCACTTCCGAATCTCCTGCCTTCCGAACCTTCCCATCTGCTGACTGGAGTTTCCTTTGCCGAGCCTCAGCGTCCAGATGGCCTCGCATCGGAAGCCCGATTGTTCAGCGAAATCTGAAAGAATGAGGTCTACAGGAACCTCCTCACTGTGATACTGAACGTTATCGTTCACCATGAACACGCTCCCGCCAGGCTTGACGAGTCGACCGAGTTCGCAGGTGACAAGGGCCATTTCGGTGAAGTAGTTCTCGACCAGACGAATGACGTTCGGATTACCCAGTTCGTTGGCATGGGCTCGAAGAATGTCGACCGCTTCGCGCAAAGCATCCTGTTGATCTACCATGCACAATGCCTTGATGAGTTGACGTGATTGCCCCTAGTCATTCTGCAGTAACGTTCTCTTGGAACGATTTTCGACGGTGGCTGAGAGCATCGCTTGCCGCAGGGCTTTGAGCCTCTTGTCGTCATAGCCAAGATATGCGAGCTCGAGCGCATAAGTTCGGGTGTAGTCGTAACGGTTTGCATATGGCGGAGAAGTGACAACGATGTCGAACGAGCAGGACTGCATTTTCCGGAGCTCGTCCAGGCTCGATCCGTCAATGAGATCAGGTGAAGCCCCTTCGTACTTGCTCTTGAGGGCTGGCGCATCCTCTGCTATCTGTCGGAGTCGGTTGCGAAGGGCAACCACAAGTGACGGTATGGCTCCTTTGTTCAACCTTTTGCTGACGATTTTCCTGGGTCGGACAGACCGATAGTCCCACCTTAGATACTGCCCGTCTTTGCGTGTGTAGCTCACTTCCTCCAGAACGCTGATGCAGGCGAACTCAAGCACGGTTTTGATTCTTCGATCCGGAATTCGGTCAATAAAGGCGCGCGCTTTTGCAAGGTCACACTCAGTTTGGTGAGAAAAGGCGCCTGCAGTGATCGCGAGGTACGGAAACCGAAATCGGTCATGATGCTTCTTGTCCGAGATACACGCGAGAATGGCGGTAGCAGCGACAGTCAAAGATTCTAGCCCCAAGCCATTTGCTGTGGCGACAATCGCCCGTGCGACCAGATTCCCTACAGGCATAATCTCAACGCCGGTTGCTCGTCTGGCGTTACCGATGGCTGTCAGGACCGTCGTTCCACCCCCCGAGAACGGATCAAGGATGCTTCTCCCCTCAGTGTTGTCCAGGATGGTTTTGACAAGTTGCGCCGAGAAACCCTCCTTGTATTTCATCCATCGAAAGCCGGCGACGTCCTTGTTCCCCTGGTACGATACCAGCCTCCGGCTCAGGTTTTCGTTGACCTGAATCCGGCTTGCAAAGCGGTTGTACAACTGCTTGCGAGCCTTGGTTGGTCCCCCATTGGGGGAAACCGTTTCCTCGTGGTGTGACGGATTAAGAAAAAGATGGGAAACGTGAAGCGGGCTCATGCGATCAGATCCCAACGGGGAAGGTGCTTGTTAACCCTGAGACGCGCCGTCGGCTGCCCGACTCCCGGCAGTTCACGACAAAACGAGGGTCCCTTCATTAAAATCATAACTATACTATGGGTCGTTGCGTCGTTGGTGTTCGGGTTTGCGTCTCCCTTCCTCAAGGCCTAAAGATAGATCCACACGATTACCGAGAGTCCCAGGAAGAAAGCGCCGCAACTCAGCAGGCCCGCCTGCATGAACCCGTTCGGTCTGATCTGGGTCGGCAACAGCGTGCGGTTCACGTAGAGGGCGTGAAGCGCCGTGAACCCCAGCGACACGTTCCCCAGCACCGCGCCGATGATGGCGAGTTGAAGAGGCTCGAACAACGACAGCCAGACCAGACCCCAAATGGCGTAAATACCCAGGATGCTGTAATAGATGTACCGCACCTGGTTGCCTCGGAGCCGTTGGGCTCGAGTGCTGCTGGACCAGACGACGTCGGTCCAGCGACGGGCAATGGCCTCGCCGGAGAAAATCTGCCCCGGCGCCAACACCAGGAAGCCGCACAACAGGGTAGCGGGCCAGAGCAGCCACTGGAGATCGGGATACCTGCGGGCCGCACCGTCGGCGATCAGAGCCGCGACGCGATGGCCCTCGACCGGCACATTCCGAATGAATTCCAGAGAAACCATGCAGGGCAACGCCATCCCCAAAAAACAACAGAACGTCCACACCACCACTTGGTCCCGGAGGATGTATCGCATCCAGCCACGCCACCGCGCCAGATTGGCTTTGTCGATCGGAAACGCTTTTCCGACGTGCAAGAGCGTCACGGTGCTGCCGCCAACGGCGCTGGGAATGGCGCCCACGAGTTTTCCCATACCCCAACCTTTGTCGCGGGCATAGTTGGACAACAGGGCGTTGGCCGTGCCCCCAATGCCGGCAATGGCGGCAAAGGCGGCCAAAATGGCCCAATCGAGGTCGGGCAAACGGCCATGTTGACGCAAGTAGCTGATCATCCCCACTCTTTCCACCCCCTGGTAGGCAACCAGTGCCTTGGCCCGGTCGGCCACTGCGGCTGGAAGATCCTCCAACTGATGGTAGAACTGCGTTTGTCCGGCTTGGGAGACTTCAATCCGGTCCGGCTTCCAGGTCCGATCCGCCAGGATCCGACCGGCTAACCGCAGCGTGACGTCGTCCTTAGTGTCCTCCACGAAGAAACGTTCCTCTTGGGCGAGAGCCTGTGCGCGGTCGACCAGTCGTTGGCGCACGACCGCCAACTCCGCCGGCACGGTGGCGTGCATGCCGAATCGCTCCACCTGCTGGCCCCGTTGGGAGACAAACTCGGTGATCAATGGCTGATCCTGTTCGATCGTTCCTTTGAGGGTGTAGCGGTGGGCGCCGCTGGATTCGGCCAGTTCAAAATGAGGTCCGACAACGATCGTGTCCGCTCGCAGTGGGAGCGCTCCTATTCGGAAGAAGCCGGTCACCACCTCTCGAACGTTCACCTGAGATACGGTGAAGAGGGACAGAACACAAAGAAAGCCAAGCACCAGCACGACCTTGAAGGTCATCAAGCGTTCAATGCTGCGATAGATCGTGCCGCCAAAAATCAAGGGGAGAAAGGCCAGCAGAAAAATGGCGTAGCCGAGCACTTTGACCAGCCGAACCTCGGAAAAAGAGGCGCCCAGAAACTGTATGTATCCCTCGCCCGGCAGGTGTCCCAAAAGGGCTGCAGCCAGCGGCACTGCAGCCGTCGCCGCCATAAAAGGCCAGATATTGCTGACGTCCAGACAAAGGTACCACGCCGTCCAGACTTTGGGCCCCGGCCAAGTGCGTAGATATCCCACATAGATCGGCTCGCCGCAGTAAAGCGCATAGCGCATCACCTCGAGGTTGACGAAGAGTTGGCAGAGAATACTGATGGTGGCCAACCATAGGATGGCGCCGCCGTACTGGCTGGCGACGGCCGGACCGAAGAGCCACTCGCCGGCGCCGATCGCTACGCCCGCCATCATCAGACCGGGACCGATCAGCGCCAACCAGCTCCGCAGCCCCATCCCCGGTGGCGGCGGAAGGTTCTCCATTGTCCAATCGGGAAGTTTTCCTGCGGAGACCGTGGTGATTTTTGACGAGTGGTGATCGTTCATGAGGAAAGGGAACCTCGCATTCGGTTTCACAGCCTTGTTTTGCCTGCAATGATGCGGTTTCAGCGACCGGAACTCAAGCTCGCTGAGGTCCCAAGTCTGGATTACCGGGCTGCCTTCGTCAATCCAATCGACCTGAGTCCCACGGTTCCACCGGCGTTGAGGGAAGAGTCGGAGTCGGCGACGAACCGCCTTCCAACCCGGTCCAAACCAGGTCAATTCACGGTGATCACTTTCCCCGTACGGGCCGATTCATAAAGCGCCAGCACACTCTTGAGGAACGAGCGGCTGAGGTCCAATGAAACCACTGGATCCGCGCCGTCGAGGATACAGGCTTCCATGGCCTTGACTTCCGCCTCGTAGGCGTCAACGGCCGGAATCCGGATCACGTGTTCATTGCGGCCGGTGTCGACGAAGGTCAAGCGCCCCTGTTTTGGTGGGTTGCCCGGCCATTCCGCACCGGACAAGTGATCCGGAACGACCAGCATCCCCCGGGTGCCGATGATCTGAGCCCCGCGACGCCCCGGCGATCTCATGCCGCAGGAGATCTGGGCCACCATCTTGTTGGCGAATCGCATCTGGCCGATCAAGGTGAGATCGACACCCGTGGCCCCGACCGTTTGCTGCGCCCACACCTCGACGGGTGGTTTCCCGCCGGCCAGCGCAATGGCGAAGTCATTGGGATAGACCCCCACGTCCCACAGGGCGCCCCCGGCCAGTTGCGGTTGCAGGCGGATGTTGTCGCGATCTTCCGGCGGCAGACAGAAGGCATCCCAGCAGACCACCAGTTCCACCTCCCCCAGTTGTCCCTCGGCGATCATCTGCCTGATCGTTTGAATCTGGGGATGGTGGAGAAACGAGACAGCCTCGAAGACAGTGACTTGATGTTCGGCGGCAGCCGCTGCGACCGCGTTGAGGTCCTCCAGGCGGGTGACCAGAGGCTTCTCGCACATCACGTGTTTGCCGGCCTCGGCGGAGCGAATCGTCCATTCGGCATGTAGGGTATTGGGCAGCGGGTTGTAGATGGCGTCGATATCCGGATCGTCCGCCAGTTCTTCATAGCTGCCATAGGCCTTGGGAATGTGGTTGGCTGCGGCATAAACTTCGGCTTTTTCCAGGCTGCGGCTGGCCACCGCTGCCAACTCGCTGCGCGCAGAGCGTTGCATGGGCCCCACCATGGCGACGTTGATCCAGGCCGTTGACAGCAACCCCCAGCGGACTTTGTCGGTGACGCGCGCCATCGTGGTGTAGTCAAACCTTCCCCGGAACCCGCTCGTTACCCCCGTTGACTTGCTGGAGGGCGAGCGCCGAAGATCAATGTGCGAAAGTCGTAAACTCCCGAAGCATAGATGGCTGCATGGAGGCTGTCAAGGTTGTGTGCGGGTTCAGTACCTATGAGACTCGGTCGGGCAGCCTTGCAGGTATCAAGGGACTCCATCGGCGTCCTCCTGTCCAGGGATCGGTGAGGTCGGATGTGGTTATAGAAGTGTTGGGAGTCGGCGAGAGCGACGCCGGCGCGGCGGCGGCAACGGTGAGTTCTCCTGTGTAGAGGTTCCAGAACTCGACACGGGCGCTGTGGTCGGCGCGTTGGACGCAGCCGTTGAACTGGGGTCGTCGGGGCGGCAGGACAAACTGAGGGATATCCGGGGTTTGACAGGCTGGCTCGAACTCGGCCCTGAACTCCTGGAGTTGTACACCGTCGAGGGACACCGAGAGATGATCGATCTGGACCCGTTCATCGGTGGGGTAGCCTTGGCGCCCTAGCGCCGACGCTGGGCGTGGCCCGGGTCGAAGCGGCGGCGCTTCTTCAGCTTGACGCGGCCCCGGCAGAAAGCGCAGGACCTGATACGACCGAGCCGCACACCCTTGGCCAGGATGCAGCCCAGGGTGGATTCACCGGGATGGACGCCCTGGCGGGCCAGCAGGACAGGCAGGGGTCGCTTGCCCCTGAAGGGATAGCGCCGCCGCAAGGCCCGGACCTGGCGCTGCCGGGCCGGGGTCCATGGCCGCCTTGGGAGGCGTTGCGGGCGTCGGCTGAGGGCTGCCAAGCCCTGGGGACCCTGCTCCCGATAGCGCGCGGGCCCAGCCGAAGTCGGTGGCTCTGGGCCTACCGATGGCCCGCAGGGCGGTCTTGGGGGAGCAGCCCTCGGCCCGCAGGTCCCGGTAGATTTCCAGTGGGCGCCGTCTTTCGATGGCCTCGGGGGGGGGGGGGGCAGGGTGTCGTCGACTTTGAAACGGTGATAGGATGGGCAGCGATGGAATCTGCAGGGTTCAGGCTCCTTTCGGCTTTGCTCAAGGCAGGCCCTGGGTTCCTGGGTAAAAACTCAAGGTTAGCTGAACGGGCGCGGCGTTTGGTCCCGAATGGGGGCTGGGCGCTGTGCTTTTGGGGGTGTGAGGGAGGGGTAGGGGACCCTCAAGGGACGGTTGGGGCGGGTTTGGGGCTAGGCTCGCTCCGCTCCCTTCGCCCAAAACCCGCCATGGCGGGCCTCCCGATCCCTCTTCCCTCCCCCATCGTCCTCACTGTCTCACATGTATCGGAACCCGCACATCCCTCACGGTTGGGATTTGGCGCTACCGCAGGTTTAAGCACAGTTGGCGGAACACAGGAAGGAGAAAGGTGACCCATGGTTAAGCTCAGCAGGTTGATCGGCTGCCTGTTCGTAGCTGCGGGCGGCGCCTCGGCGCACTCCTTGAATCATTTCCAGCAGATTGCTCCGGGCGTGTACGTCGCCGGCTTCGCCGACCGCTACCACTCCGCCAATTGTGGTTGGGTCGAGTTGAAAGATCAGACGGTGTTGATTGACCTGCCGTTGGGGATTGAGGTGGCGGAATTTCTGGAGACAGTTGCAGAAACAAGCTCGAAACCGGTCCGTTCATTGTTGCTCACCGGTTCGCCGGATCAGGACAACGAAACTCTCCTCGCATTGAAGGCGCGGGGCATTCGTGAGGTCGAAGCTTCTGGGCAAAGACGGAGCACGTTGCTCGGAGATCAGCAAAGAACTATCGAGTATATCCCTTACAGCGACGGCTTGGACGTTAAGGGAGGGGCCATCTACCTGCCAGGAGAACGGATTCTATTTGCAGGTCAGGTGCTGGTTAACGGTCCGCGGGCGGAGCTGTCGGGACGTAACACCTTGGCCTGGATCTCGACGCTGCGCAAGCTGAAGCAGCTTGGGGCGATCCAGGTGATTCCGGGCTTCGGTAGCTGGGTGGGCGCTGATCTTCTCGATCGTCAGATTCGATATCTCGCCGAGTTGCGTCGCCAGGTGGCTTACGGTATCTGCTTGGGGCTCCCGTTGGAAGAGATCCGAAAAGGAATTCGACTGCCCGCTTCTTATTATGTTTGGACATCCTATGGTGCTGCCAGTGAGGAAGATATCGAGCACTTATTCCGAGAGCAAACGGTTCCTGGAGCCCCTTTTAACGGGCGACTTTCCCCCAGGCGAAAATCAGGTCCTCAAGCTCTGGTGCTGATCGGCGACCGATACCATGAGCCGGAACACATCGAGGAGGGATTGAATCCTGTTTTTGAGGAGACCGGAGTCACTCCCCACTTTGTGGTCGATGCGCGGGCATTGTCAGCGGAAAACCTGGCGCAGGTTCAACTGTTGGTTGTCTTGAAGGACGGCATGCTGTGGCCGGACGGGACGGACAATCCTTACCGGATGTGGATGACCATGGAACAGCAGAAAGCGGTGGTCGCCTTTGTCGAAGCCGGAGGGGGATTCCTGAACCTGCATAATTCGATGGGGCTTTATCCGGAGGGTCCTTATCTCGATCTGGTGGGGGGGCGCTATGAAGGCCACGGACCCCTTGAGAGATTTTGGGTGGAGGTCGTCGAGCGGGACCATCCCATCACCCAGGGGGTGAGCAACTTCTTCGTAGCCGACGAGCAGCACACGCCGGCCTACGACGCGCAGAAAGTTCGGTTACTCCTGAGGAACCGCTCCGACGAAGGTAAGGTGGCGGCGGCCGGCTGGGCTTATCAGGCCGGCAAGGGACGCCTCTGTCATCTGGCCAATGGCCATACTCGCGAGTCGCTCGATCACCCCATGTTCCAGCGCCTGATGCGGAATGCCCTGAGGTGGTGTCTGGGGCGCTAAGCGGTTGGCCTCGGTTGACGTCACCCCGTCATTGCGCCCATCCCCTCTTGCGGGGTCGGTTCAACAAAATTCCCCTCCTGGGAGGGGCTGGCCTTCTTGAGAAGAAGTCAGCCAGGGGTGGGTCCATAATTCCCCTCTTGGGAGGGGTGCAGGGGTGGGTTCATTGAAGGGTGAATCCATAAAGTGAACATCGACTCGGGCCAACCGCTCAGGGTCGCAGGACAGGGGATCAAGCTCTGGGAGAATCACTGGTGAAACTCAAAGATCGCCTTGCAATCGTTACCGGCGCCAGCTCGGGCATCGGAAGAGGCATTGCCCTGGAGTTTGCCAAAGAAGGAGCTAAAGTCGTCGTGGCCGACGTCCGGGAAGAGCCCAAGCGCGGCAAGTACTTCGAAAAAGAGCCCCGTCCGCCAACGGCCCGGGAGATTCAAAGGCTCGGTGGAGAAAGTCTCTTTGTCAAGACAGATGTGGCCGACGAGGGTGAGGTGCGAAGCCTCATTCAACAGGCCGCCGAGCGCTTCGGTGGTCTGGACATCCTGGTTAACAATGCGGGGCTGAACGTGCCTGGGAAAACGCAGGATCTGACAGTTCAGGACTGGGATCGAATCATCTCGGTAAACCTGCGCGCACTCTTCCTGACTACCAAATTCGCAGTCCCCTACCTGACTCGGTCGAGGTTTGGGCGAATCATTCACGTCGCCTCGGTTCATTTCAGTGGAGGCGGGTCCGGTCCTGCCTATGCCTCCTCCAAGGCTGCCGTGGTCAATCTGGCCCGCGACACCGCCTTGGAAGTGGGGAAGGATGGGGTGACCGTCAACGTGCTGTGCCCGGGTTTCATCCGAACCCCTATCCAGGACTATATGACCCCGGAAATGATTGAAGAGGATAGAAAGCGAACGGTGCTTCCCCGCTTCGGTCTGCCCAGAGACATTGGCCGCGCAGCCGTATTTTTGGCTTCCGACGACGCTGAGTGGATTACGGGAGCTTCTCTGGTGGTCGACGGGGGCTACATTGCCGCCATATAACCCGACATGCTTCCGTGGGATGCGTGCTTTGGGGGGAGGTGGGACGGAATCGGTTCGAGCGCCCCGGGAGCAGAACAGCAAGTATTGCCTTTCGCTCCGGCCACGTCCAACTTCAGGGACCGGTTCGAAACCGATGCGGTACCAAAATTTCCGGTTCAGTGCTTCAGAAGGTGGGGGTTACTTCTTCTTTCTTTCCTCTTCTGCCGAGAAGGTCGTTTTAACAGTGCTGGAGAGGGCCGCAATCATGGTTTTGGCCTCCGCCGCATAAGATCCCATCGGCTCGATTTCCAGATACCTCCGGTAGGCCTCGATAGTTCCTGGAGCGGGGATGGTCTGCCCTTCGTCGGTCACTGTGGCCATGCTGACCAGAGTGACGGCAAGCTGGTACTGGGCCTCGCCGTTATTGGGATCGGCGGCCAGTGACTTCCTGAAAGCCTCTACCGCTTCCTTTGACCTGCCCGTTTTTACGAAAGCCGCTGCGATTCTGAAGTAGGTTGTGGTCAACTGTTTGGGCGCCAGTTCGGAGATTTTCTCGACGGCGGCGTAGGCCTCCTTGTCGTTCCCTGCCGTCGCAAAGGCGACGCCCATGCTCGTTCTGTAAGCCACTTCCGAGTTGGGATTGGGCTTCTTCGCCAGAGCCGTCAGAGCCTTTTGGTAGCTGCCGACGGCCTGCTCATACTTTCTCATTTGCCGGTAGGTGTCCCCCAGGAAGGCGTGGATCACATGCTGATTGGGGTCCATCTCGGCAGCTTTTTCGAAGGCTTGGGCGGCCATCGTGTAGTTCTTGGCCTTGAACATGTCTCGGCCGCGCTGAAACTCCTGATTCAGTTTGTCATAGGTTGCTTCCTGGGCTCTGGAGGGTCCGCTGCTGGTGTGGAGATCAATGTGAGGAATGACACGCGAATCCCTTCCATTCAAGCACTCGGAGCCGGGGCTGCAGATGTCTATGACGTTTTCCCAAACTTTTTTGTCGTCGATGAGCACCGAGATCCTGTATCGCCCGATCGGAATGAAGTAGCGATTGAAACGCCCCTTCTTGTTCGTTTTGGTGTCGAGAGGCTTTCCGGCTCTCCCGACGTTCTCGAGTCTGATGACGGCTTTGTGAACGGGTTTGCCGTCGAGAGAGATGCTTCCTTCAACCGTGCCTCGCTGGGCCAGAGCTTCCGGCGGATTGAGCACAGCCGCAAAGGTCAGCGCCAAGCCACAAACCAGGAAAGGCGTCGAAAATCTCCTCATGGGAACCTCCAGGGTTATCTTCTCCGGGATGGCGCACCGTCTTCGTTGTTTGACCGCGCTGGAGTCCTGGGAGAAACGAAGACCGATATTGCCTCAGATCACTCAATTGTACGCTAGCGGCGTGATGGCTGTCACCTTTTCTTCACGGGCCGGAGGGGAACGCCGCCACTTGGATTGAATAGACGTTTGAGTTCGGCGTTTGGTTTCGCCGTCGGATCAGGAATGCGCAATCAGGAGCGATGAACAGTGCGGGGGGGGGCTGTCCGGAAAGAGAAAGCGGAAGGCAGTTCGACTCCATCACAGTTGTCGATGAAGCGTTCCTCTCCATGATGACTCCGGGCTTCAGCATGGCTCTTGCCCGAAGACTGTCTTTCACGACGCGACGGGTGATGGAGATAACTGCCGGTGCAGGGCAGGCATGACCTCCTGGGCGAAAAGCTCCAGACTGTGGATGTGCCGCTCTTTGTCATCCCAGTCGTGAGCCACCAGCACCACAGTGCCGAAGGGCCCCACCTCTTCGCGGATCTGGAGAATCCGCTGGGTTACTTCCGCGGGGTCGCCCGCGACCACGACTTCGTCCATGAAGTAGTCGAGGTTGCAGTCCGCATCATTCATGTCCGGTTCTCGACGGAACAACTTCAGTTCACCCGCAAACCTCCGGGTAAACTCCAGGATGTAGTCAATGGTCCAGCAGACCGTGTTTTCACGCGCCAAGCGTCTGGCTTCTGCAGTCGAGTCGGCCACGAAGACGTTCAGCGAGACCGCCCAATCTTGCGGCTGGGGCTGAAGGCCTGCCCGTTGAGCGGACTCGCTGTAAGTGACCCAGTGATCCTTGAGCACTTCACGATGAAGCATATGGTGGCTGATGGGCCGAAAGCCCCGGGCCCCGGCCAGTTTGACGGTCCCCGATCCCCGACTCATGCAGGGCAACGCGATGGGGGGATGAGGGAGCTGGAAGGGGCGGTGAACCACTCCGGTCCCCATCTCCGGAGAAACCTTCTCCTTCAGACTGTAGTTCCAGAATTTTCCCGTCATCTCCCGGGGTGGGGTCTCTCCCCAGAGTTGCAGGATCATGTCTATGGATTCGGCCACCATAGCCCCGCTGTTCTTTGGATCCACATTGTGCGCCTCGAGGTCCGACGGAACCGCACCCGGTCCAAAACAGAGGTTGAGCCGTCCTTTGGAAAGGTGGTCCAGAAAAGCCAGACGCCCTGCCACCTGCGCCGGGTGGTGGTACTGAAGACAAACAGGCGCCGGCCCCAGGCGAATCTTTTGGGTTAAGCCAAAGGCTTTCCCTAAAAAAATCTCCGGCATGACGATGTTCTCATAGCTGGAAGTGTGGTGTTCGCCCACCCAGAACTCCTTATATCCCCAGTCCTCACAGCGACTGATGAGCTCCAGGTCTTCATCGTAGCACTGGGCCTTGGGTTTGGCCGGGTTGTGGATGGGCATCAGGAACATGCCGTAGTTCAGAGGTTGATCTGGATTCATGGTTGATTCCTTGTCAGGAGTGAGTTGCTTGGCCGGGACTTGTTATTCAGCTCATTGCTCATGATGAAAGCAAACCGGAGTGCCCGGACGTATCGAGTCTTCCCAATCGAAAGGGATCGTTGGTCTCAGGCCGCTTTCACCAGCCAGGCTAACCCAACGGCGATTCCATCCAACCAGGCATTTGGCCCCGGCAGGCAGGTCGAATCTGGCGGGCCAATGGATTAACCACCTCAATAGCTTCACCAGCACGACTGGGTAGAATTAGCGACACGGTGACGGGCAGCGATTGACGGGATTCGAGTCCTTGGCAACGCTTGCTGAAAGACCGGAAGCATATATCTAACCTCTTTTTGAATCAATCGCAAAAAGGGGTTGACAAGCCGGGAGGGCGCCATTTGGCCGGCCTCCTATCGCAGGGGCCAAGCTGGACGGTTTTCTTTTTGCTTGAGACTCTCAACCCAATCATCTATTTGTTACTGTCTACTTGACGGGGAAGCTTACACCGGACACTTTTCATCACTACAGGTGCTACAAAGGATAAAGGAGGTTGATAGGCGGATTCTGAGGTTTGTGTTCTTGATTGCTTTAGCTTTTTTTGTGGTGAGTAGTTCATCAGCTGGTGTCCCCGTATGTGTTTATTGCGCATCGGGCTGCACGCAGACATACCCTTCCGAGGAATACGAAGGCGATTGTCCAAGTTGCCCGTCTTCTGCGAACTGCGTAGACATTTCGACATGTGATGATTGTTACTATAACGGCGTGATCGTTTGTGTTGACGCAGCGAACAATTGTACGAGTCAATTCATTGGCGCCGTTGCCGCTGCACCTGGGTGTTGCGCATGTTGATTTTTCCCTGTAAAAAGATCCACTTCGGAAATGAGTTTCCCGGTAGAATTCGGCGGATTCCCTACTCTCGATCTGAACACAAAATGGTGAATCTGAGGTCGATGCTATCGGCATGCGGCTTCCAACATCAGGTCCCGACGCCTCAACTTAAAGCCGGAAGAGGGATCGGATACAATTAACGTGAGACCTCTGCATAACCGCCATTCCGGCGAAAGCCGAAATCCAGGAACGGAGAGTTTTCAGTAGGATAGCGGTGACACATTGCCTAATTTTGCCTCATCTGATGAGTTATGCAGGGGTCTCTAACGTATCGTCGTGACTCCTGAGACAAAGGAGAATTACATAATGATGACTGTTCTACAACTCATTGTGGTCATGCTTTTGTTGGCAAATGTTAGTAGGGTACACGCTCAAACCTTTACGACCCTGGAATTGACCACAGAGGCAAGGGGCAATATTTTGAAAGTTCTTCCCGATCAAAGTTTGCGAGCCGTTTCTAACTCTAAGGACTTGCTTTACCTCTTCAACTCTTCAGGGAAACTCACGCGAGCCGTCGACCTCAGCCAGAATAGACCATTCGGGATCAGGTATGGGGATTTCGATCTCTGCGTCAATGCTCAAGGAGATATTTTTGTTCTCTCCGTCTGGAGGGATGAATCATTCAAATCCGGCTTTTTCGTTTATGACAATCAAGGGGAGTACCGATACTCTGTGTTGTTGGAAAAGCCCGTTGTAAGTCGTCGAATACTCGTTGACTCTAAAGGCAATCTGATTGTGGCCGGTCTGAATAGCGACCGGTATTTTAATCAGTCTGAACCATTGTTCTTGCTGCACAAGTACCGTCCCGACGGCAGCCACGTTCGCTCATTCCTCGAGTTGGATCCTAACTCTTATGACCCGCGTGGCGACATTCAGAGGGTCTACAGGGTTCTGTATCCCCTGGTGGATAAGGCGGCAATCGGGATTTGCCCGAGGGGTGTTTTCGCGGTGGTCCCTGGAACTCGTAGAGTCAACTTCTACCATCCAGATACCCTGGAACTGACAGAAGTGGTTGAGCTGCAAGCCCCTTCAGTATCATTATTGGGCGTGTCTCCAAGCATGACAGACGAATACGGCCAACTGAACGACACATCGCTTAATATATGGGCGCTCCAGGTTACAGATACAGAGATTGAAGCCGAGTTTCTGCAGTCCCAGCAGTACGGTACACCCACACGTGCCCGACGTAATGTCGTAATTTCTTGCCGATACGACCCATCCGGAAACCTCCTCGACGAAAACTGGGTGAGGGTCCGGGAGACAGGCAAATTGATCCTACCAACCGGAACCACTGACTATTCAGGTTTTGTGAAGCTGGGCAAGCGCGAAGGCCAACTAGCAGTGATTCGTAATGACCTTTCCCCAAACTTGGATTCAGTCAAAAAGTGAGGGATTAGAAGCCATCTCACAAATACTTTTTAGCCAAGATCATGAAGGCAGCAAGTTTGAGAAAGGCCAGGAAATTTTCGACATGGTACTCGAATCGAGTGACCAGCCTGCGGTAGTTTTGTAACCAGGCGAAGAGACGTTCGACTTTCCAACGCCTCCGGTAACGTCGTAACACGCGACCGTCTTGCGACTTGGGTTTAGTGCGATTGGCTCTGTGCGGGGCAATCAGGGTGACTCCCAACGCTTGGCATTCGCTATCCAGCGGGTCGCTGTCGTAGGCTTTGTCCCCCACCAGTTTATCGGGCTTGTCTTGGGTGAAACGACAGTCGATCAATTCCTGGACGAATTTCGTCTCGTGCGGCGAAGCACTGCCTGTGCATAAGGCGACAGGAAGGTCCGAGCGGTCTGCAATCGCCATGACCTTGCAACCCTTGCCCCGCTTGGTTTTCCCGACTCCAGCGCCCCCTTTTTAGCAGCACTGAAACTGCCATCGACGAAACATTCCTCCAGGTTGATCTTCCCTCTCCCTTCCAAATCCTGGGCCAAGACTTTCAGCAGTCGATCCATGACACCAGATTGACGCCATTGTTGGAATCGACGATGACAGGTCTGATAGGGTGGATAGCGAGGGGGCATCTCCGACCATTGGGCGCCGGTGCGCAATATCCACAGAATCCCGTTGAACACCTCCCGCGAATCTCGCCAAGGACGACCACGGCCGTCCGGCCGCTGGGGTAATTCGGGAAGCAGAGGTTTGATGAACGCCCACTGGGCGTCGGTAAGGTCTTGCGCCATGGAAATCTCCCATTGTCTTCCTAACCAACTTCATCATGCTAACATCACTCTTTCGTATTTATGAGATGGCCTGTAGTCAAATTATCTCCGCCGTCTTGGTTGTGGGAAAATGGAAAACTCGGAGAGTTTTCCAAGGTCGCGGAGATGCCGTCTTTTCCACAGCCTGTCTGGCTCGCCTGACCCTGCGTAAGCTCCCCCGTCAAGTAGACAGTTCCGAACTGGAATTTTCTGGCAAGATAACTAAGGGAAGCTCTGATTAATCAGGGTTTCTGCGACCCAAGGGAGGCACCGCCCTGTTCAATGGCTGATAAGCTGTTGAAAATGAAAGAAAAACAAAACCACGTTTTCCGGCTTCCGTGCTCTGAATAACTCATGGATGAGTTATTCAGAGCTCCCTAAGCTAAGCGGTCGGCCTGCGTCGATGTTCACTTTGTAAATCCATCCTCCAATGGACCCACCCCTACACCCCTCCCAAGAGGGGAATTATGTCGAGTCGATCCTACAAGAGGGGATTTACACAATGACGGAGTGACATTGACCGAGGCCAGCCGCTTAGAAACCTCTGCATAACTCAAGGATCTGACCATCGAACACTATATGTAGTATGAGAACCATCAGAAACCTACTACATAAAGGGTTCAGTTTTAGCCAAACTAAGTTATGCAGAGGTCTCGCTTAGAAGGTTCCGTTGAAACGTAGTCGATTCACCAAGACCCGGATTGTCTCGATTCTGAAGGAGGCCGATGTAGTGGCGTCGGTGAAAGACATTTGCCGGCGCCAGGGCATTAGTCCGGCGAGTTGGTATCAGTGGAAGTCGGAGTCCGGCGGGATGGGAGCGTCTGAGCTGAAGAGGACCAAGGAGCTGGAGGCTGAGTTGGGTCAGATAAACTGCAGTTGCACGCCACTGCGCTGGGACCACAGCTACAGGGCCTTGCTGGTAAACTCCGGTCCGTGATCGGTGACGATGGCTTCTGGACAACCCCGCTCGAGAGTGAGTTGATCCAGCAGCCGGCTGACCCGTTCACCCCAGATTGAAAAGTCCATGATCGGGCCCACGCATTCCCGGCTGTAGTCGTCGACGATGTTAAGGATGCGGATATCATCGTCCTTCGCCATCTGATCCGACATGAAGTCCATCGACCATCGCTGGTTCGGTCCGCTCGAAATCGGCAGCCGAACCCGATCCCCTGTCCACAGCCGTTTGCGCCGTTTTCTGCGAACTTGCAGGTTCTCTTCCCGATAGATCCCGATAGGTCTTATTTGCCTTCATGACCCCCCCCCCCCAACGGTCCGCTTCGAGAGTGGGTTTTCGGGTAAAGGTCAGCGATAGCTGTCTGCGGAGTCCCTGGGTTCGAATCCCACCATCTTCCGGGCGTGGGCCGTATCCCGGTAACTCAGTCTGTTTCTGGAAACGGCAAAGAAGATGTCATAGCGAAGGTCGTCCGGAGCCTCCAGGCAGCATTCCACCATGTGGGCGATGTCTCGCTGACTGCACCACACCGAGAACTCGCGGGCGCGGCGGGGTTGGTCCAGGCGATTGACCGCACCGATGCGGATACAGAGAATGGACAGATCCGAAGTGTCGGTGAAGTGCCGGGCCAGAACCTCGCCCCAGACCTTGCTGCAACCATACAATCCGCTCGGTCGTGGCGGTGACTCATGGGTCAGTTTATCCCAACTGGGCAGGGATGTCGGAGGCTGTTCCTGAACGAGGGCCTTGTAGGGCGGAATGGCTTCCCGGCCTGACACTGTGGCCCCGCTGCTGGCGTAGATGACCCGTTTGACGCCGGCGCGACGGGAGGCTTCGAAGACATTGTAGGCGCCGATGACGTTATGGCGTAATATTTCCTCCCAGGGCGCACTGCCTGAAGCCAGAGCAGCCAGGTGCACGACGGCGTCCTTGCCTTCGAACGCCGGAAGAATCGAGCCGAGGTCTGAAATATCAGCCCGGTGACATTCCACTCCCGAGACCTCTCGGCGGTTCAGCGCGCTGAGTTCATACTTCTCACTGAGATAACGATGCAGGATGCCGCCGATCAGACCGCTCATCCCTGTGACGAGTACCTTTCGAGCCATTCGGTTTCCTCCCTCTTGTTGCTGAATGGATTGTTCAGACCGAGCCATTTTAGCCGATTGCCAGCCCGAACAGGGCGCCTGTTGTGAGGCGGCAGCCTTTGGCGGGCTCTTCCTGCGAGTTCTGGTCTGTCCTTGCCTCGGCATGGGCGCATCACTTTTCCCTTTGAGATGTGTTTGAACTTCGACTAAATTAGGGCCTGATCCGCAGGAATCCGGACTGGTCCTGGCCGAGCCGGTCAGGCCATGGCGGCGCCCCACTCCAGCACGGACCCTGACAAACTGAGCCGAAGGAGGAGGAATCGAGTATGCCTGACCAGAATTGCTACACCGATGACTGGAAGCGGACTACCCCGGATTATGCAGTGTATCTGCAGAAGATTCCGGGGGAACGCGATGAGTATTCTGACCATATTCATGTGTTCTATACGCCCGGGGGCGATCTCATGTGCCTGTGGACACAGGGATCTTATGAAAGTTCACTCGACCTGCGGGTGGTTTGCTCTCGTAGCAAGGATGGGGGAAAAACCTGGTCCCCGATTGTCGCCATCGACGAGCCCAGGTACAAGAACATGGTCCCGGCCCTGGGATTTCCCCTCATCAGCCGCTCGGGACGCATCTACTGCCTCTACAACCAGCACTTGGGTTACGGAGACGGGGGCCTCTATTCCGGACCGTTACGGGTGAAGTATTCCGATGACGACGGCCACACATGGGTCGCCGGCGGTGTGGATATCCCCTGGTGGCGGACCCGTTTCGACCACCCCGACCCCAAGGTCCACCCGACGGGCATCATTTGGCAGCAGCCCATCCGGGATGCCAGGGATCGCATGATCGTGGGGTTCACGCGTTGGAGCAGTCCTATGGCTTTTCCCCGACCCATTGGGGGCAATCGCAATCACTCCGACAGTGGCATTGAGTTCATGCGTTTCGAGAACGTTGATGAGGGTCCTCATCCCAAGGACCTTCAAATCACCTGGCTGCCGGACCAGGCCGGAACCGTTCGCGTCTCGCCGAACATCGAACCGGAAGCCTCTCGCGGCTATAGCTTGGCGCAAGAGCCCGGTCTGGTTCTTCTCCCTGACGGGCGCTTGTTCACCACCATGAGAACGGTGACCGGCTACATCTGGTACACCGTCTCCGACGACCACGGTCATAGCTGGCGGCCGACTCGGCCGTTGCTCTTTCGCGACAATGGCGCCAAAGTTGAGCATCCCAAATCGCCCGAGCCTTTGTATCGCTTGGCCGATGGCCGCTATCTGTTGTTCTTCCACAATCATTCCGGCTACCGCGACGGGGCTACGGGTCCCTGGGACATGGATGCTCGACGCCCCGTCTACATCACCGTTGGAGAGTTCCGGCCTCAGGCGCAGCAACCGTTGTGGTTCAGCGAGCCGAAGTTTCTCTTTGACACCCAAAAAGTCACGGCCGGGGTGACCCGGCTCTGGTGGTTGGCCATGTACGCCAGTCTGACCGAACGTGATGGCCAGAGAACCTTCTGGTATGCCGACCGTAAGCAGTTTGTCCTGGGAAAGAACATCACCGACGAAATGCTGGCCGACATGAAAGCACCGGAAGCTTGAGTGGCTTGGCGGCTCTCCATGCCCAGGGTCGCTTGGTCGGGTTCGGCTCCAAAGGAGGGGCAATTATGACAAGTATGAAAAGACGGACCGCGGGTTACCTGTCGTTCAAGTGGCGACAGATGCTGATCTTCGTGGCAGCGGCTCTATGGATGGGCAATTTCGGGCCACCGCGTCTCCCGGCTCAGCAGTCGGGCAAGAGTCCCAACGTCAGCCCGCAGCCCAAAGCGATTTACCTGACCGATCTTGAGAGATGCCAACCGGCTTCCGCTTTGGCCCGGGAATGGACGCACGGTACTTGGCGCTTGCTCAGTTACGAAACCGAGTCTTTCAGTGGAAACCTGCTGTTGGCAACCGAAGACAGCCGCGCTCCTGAGGTGACCTACCCGCTGCAGCAGGACGGTTGGCATGAAATCTATATCGGTATCTACCGCAAGCCCTTTACCGCTCCCAAACAAGTGCGGGTCCGTTTGAGCAACCATGTGGCCTACACCACCTTGAGGGGGCGTGAGGGCGCCAAGGATCATCAAGAGCACTGGATCGACGAAGTTTTCTGGAAGGCGGCCGATCTCACGGGAAAGGGAATGGTTTTCAAGCAGATCACCGAGCCGACCGTGGAGCACGCCTGGGTGGCCTTCATCAAGCTGGTGCCGCTGTCGGCGCAGCAAGTGAAATCGGTAGAGGACGACCGGCGGCGCTCCGACACCAAGCGGCTGTTTATCCATAATGACGCTGGGGTCATCAATCGGAGCGGGACCGAGCAGGAGATTCGCGATGTGCTCGAACCGCTGCGTCATTCCGACGTTTCCCGAGTTTACTGGGAAGGGGGCACGGGAGACCGGGCCAAGCGTTTTTCCAAAATCGCCAGGGATCACTCATTGGAATTGACGGAGCCACTGACGGGTCGGCCGTTCTTTACCAGTCCTTACGGCCGGTGGTGGGCGGAGAGTTGGCGCGCCTACCATCGGACCGGGGTGGACCCCTTCAGGATTGCCGCTGAATATGCGCACCAATTGGGACTTGAGTTTCACGCTGCCTACCGGCCGGGCGGCTTCATCTACCCGCCGCCCAGTCCTCCCCTTCCCGGCCGAAGTTTTTATGAGCAGCATCCTGAACTCGTGTGCTTGTCTCGAGACGGCAAGCCGTTACCCCGTATTTCCTATGCGTTCCCTGAAACCAGGCGGTACGTCCTGTCGCTGTTTCGTGAAATGGCGACCGACTATCCCATCGACGGAGTGGCAGTCCTCTACAATCGCCGCCCGCCGCTGGTGGCCTATGAGGCTCCGGTGGTTCAGGGATTTCAGGAAAAGTTCGGCAGGGACCCCCGCGAGCTTCCGGAAACGGATCCTCGCTGGTTGCGCTACCGCTCGCAGTTCCTGACTCAATTCATGAGAGAACTGCGCAGCGAGCTCGATCAGGTGGGCCGGGAGATGAAGCGGGAGAAGCGCCTCGAAATCACAGCCGTCGTTTCCAGGGGCGAGGAAAATCTGCTGTATGGGATGGACCTGGCGACCTGGATCAGCGAAGGTCTGGTGGATATGATCATTCCTTACTCCTCAGCCGTACGCCTGGGCGCCTATGAACCGATGTGGGAAAATCCCGAAGACGTCGACTGGTTTGTCTCCTTGGTGAAGGGAACCCGGACCCGACTGGCCTTGAACCTCTTACCTCGGGACCTGACGGCGGAGGAATACTACCAGAAGGCGCACACTCTCTACCAAGCCGGAGTGGAGAACCTGTTCTTCTGGGACGGGACCCATCGGGTGCGGAAGGTCCTGCGACTGGGGCACCGTGAAGAAGTAGCGGCCTGGATGGCGTCCGGCCAGCCGCCGCGCCGGCCTTCCGCCGTTCGTGTATGGAACCTCGGAGGCTGGAACTTGCGCCTGGAAACTCCGGGGTAGCCCGGCGGCTCCGCCGGGGCGCAGATACTGCCAACAGACCCCGGTCGGGCACAAAAGGCTCCCCGCCGTCTGGCTGTGGCAGTGAGCCTTTGATGGTGCAGAAGTGGGGTCAGGTTAACGCACCCATCTATCCGCTTTTAAAGTCAACTCCGCGCTCCACGATAAACACCCTGCTTGGTCAATCGAGGTAAATCCCGGACCCCACCAGGATCGGTGCTCCGTAGGCCGTCACCCGCTTGACGAAGCCGATCTTGCGCTGCCAATTTCCTGTCACGGGATCAATCGCATTGTAGTGGAAAGAGGTCTCGCCGAACGTCATGGCCATGCTGATGACATCTCGGCCACTGAGAAACGTGGCGGGATCTGGCCCCCCCCCACTCGAGAAAGCTGGCTCCGTTGACGTTGCTTCGGTTTCCGGAGAACAGTTGGTTCCCTATCTGGTTCATGCCGAACAACCTGACTGATAGGCATTGGGAACGAGTGTGGAACACCTTCTTGAAGAACCCGTTCCCAGAGCCGGCTAGGGCGTCGGTCCATCCTGCGTCCGGGGGACCTCGGGCCATAGGCCCGTGCGCGAGGTGGCGCAGATCGGGTTAAGGGCGATTGGCGGAGACGGAGATGGGATTGTCCCGTTGCCGTGGCAGTGGTAACATTCTACGAACTCGAACACTGAGGATGAGGTGAAGGAGGCTTGAAGATGTCCGGCTCCAGCCGCAGATCGCTTCTCAGGAACGTTGGCCTGATCGCAGGGGCCATGGCTGTGGACTCCCCGATGGCCGCGTTTGCCCGGCCGAGACCCGGAGATTTGCCGGACATGGACCGGCTCAGAGAGCGCATTCAGGGAGTCCATGGCTTCATGGTCACGCCCTTTCAGCGCAATGGCCGGTTAGACGCCGATGGTCTGCGCCGCAACGTTGCCCACCATGCAGAGGCCGGGGCTCGAGACATGACGATCGTCGTGGGCGGTGGAATGGGCGAAATTTTCTCCCTGGACCTGGAAGAGCACAAGGCCATGGCGGTTGCTGCAGCGAGGGGCGCACAAGGGAAGCTTCCGGTAGTGGTCGGAGCTTGCGGTGGCTACCAAATGGCCAAGATCATGGCGCGCAACGCGGAGCAGGCGGGCGCCGATGCGATTCTCTTGTTTGCCCCGCCTTACTGGAACTGGATTCCGGGATACGATGAGGGCGCCATTCGGTATTTCACCGAGGTGGCTGGGTCGATAAACATCGGCGTGTTGCTGGCGACGGTCTCCGGTCACAACTTTCCGACGGGCAAGGAGCAGTATTGGCCGAAGGTTTTGAGCAAGCTAGCCGAGCTTCCCAACGTCATTGGGTTCGAGGATTCCAGCGGCGGCGTCGCCATGGGGCAGCAGCTCGGGCCTCTGGTTGCCGACCGTTTGGTCTGGGTCGCCCGGGGTGAGGGTCATGCGGTTCGAGCGCTGCCCGCCGGGGCCCGCGGGAACACTTCAGCGGTCGCCACTTTTGTCCCTGGGGCCTGCCGGGAGTTTTGGAGGCAGGGAAGGCTTGGGGAAGTTGCCCGGATGAAGGAAATCCTGGAGACGCGGATCCATCCCATGGCTCGGGTGAGAGCGGTAAAGCCGGGCTACCACGTGAGCGGGATCAAGGTTGCCTTGGAAGCATTGGGCCGAGCCGGCGGTCCGGTCAGGCCCCCGGGAAGACCCGTCTCGACCGAGGATCGTCCCAGGATCGCTACTATCGCCCGCAAATATGCCGAGACTTGAGGGTTGCCGGTGGTTCCATAGGGGAATGAGCGCAGATTATGAACTGGATATCTCCTGAAGCCAAAAAATCAAGCGTCGGGGTTGATAGTGCTTCCCGGAGTAGCCTCGTCATCCTGGTCTCGACACTGCTTGCCTTCCTGTTGCCTGCTCATTTCATAGCCCAGGAAACTTCGTCTGCGATGCCAACGGAACCGGAAGTCGACTGGATCTTTCCCCTGGGAGGTCAGCCGGGCGGTCACTGGCAAGCGGAAGTTGAGGGCCGGTTGCTGGACGAAGTCCATGGGGTCTGGTTCCCCAACCAGGGCCTGAAGGGTAAGATACTGGAAGTTCGAGAGCTGCTGACCGAAGAGAAGAAGACTGAACCGGATGAGTCCGGGGCCGAGGAAAAGCCGCGGACTCAGCGAGTCTCACTCCATCTGGAAATCGATCCGACGGTCCGGTCAGGGATCCATTCGCTGCGACTGGTGTCGAAACGGGGGGTTTCTAATTCCTTGACCTTTCTGGTCAGTTCGGAACCCGTCATCAAAGAGTCCAAGAGCGCCCATCAGAAGCCCTCCGAGGCGCAGGCGGTCAAGCACCCGGTCATCATCAACGGCAGGATTGCCCAAACGGGCGAGGTGGATTACTACGCTGTCGCGGTTTCTGCCCGGGAAGAACTTTCTTTCGAACTCTTCACTCCAGCCGAGACCTTTCGACCCACCATCAGGCTGTACGAGGAAAGGGGAAGCTGGTTGAGGGGGGATGAGCCCAGCCAACTGGAGTTCAGTTATCGGGATGACTATCGATCGTCTCGGGGGAAGCGGTGGCGTCATCGCTTCAGCCGGGCCGGGCGTTATCTGATTGCCCTGGGGTCCGTCTACGGTAAGGCTGAGCCTGGCTTTATCTACCAGCTTCGAATCGTGTCTGCTGAACGATCGTCGGCAAAAGGGGAATGGCCCGGTTCCGAGGGACAGGCCCAATGGAGCGAACGGCAGTATGTTCGAAAACTGACGCCGCTCAGGTTGCAGCAGCTCTGGTCGCGCACCGTCAAAGCCCCCCGGAATCTTCCTCGGGCCAAGGTCACCCAAAGGTCGGCAAATCAGCCTGAGGAGAACGCTGCCAAGCAAGACGTTTCCAATCCTGGTTCTGATAACGGCAATTCGTCGCCAACGGTCTCCGCAGAAAAAGAACCCAATGGAGAACGCACGCAAGCCCTGACGGTATCGCTGCCCGCTCTCGTCCGGGGCAGGATCGAAGCTCCCGGGGACGTCGATCTCTTTCAGTTCCAACTGCCGGCGAGACAGTCTCTGGTTTTTGAAGTGGAGACTCCCTATGTGTCGCCGCCCAGCTTCAGTCCCAGCGTCAAGGTCCTGGACTCTGAGGGTCACGAGCTGTTCAACAACAAGCACAGGAAGATTGCCCTGACCCGGCAAGATCCCATCTTTCTGGTGGAGCTTCTCAAGCTTCATCTTCCTGACAGGGGAAGCTGCGGCGTGGGATCCGTTTCCTTTTTTGAGTCGTTGGAAGCTAAAATGGTGGCCGACTTCGCGGTTGCCGGACAGTACTACCTGCAGATCGGTGACGTCACCTCTCAAAAAGGCCACCCGGACTATGCCTATCGGGTCATGGTTCGACCGCGGATTCCTCATGTGGGAGAGCTGGAGCTTGAGGGGGACCGCATCAACCTCCGGCAAGGGGAGGTCAAGAAGCTGAAGATCACCACGGGCTTGGAAGAAGGCTATGCCGGCGACGTTGCCCTGAGTCTTGAGGGCCTCCCGCCAGGAGTGGTCCCTTTGACCGGTATGGAAGTGGAGCCCGGAAGCCCGATCGGTCCCACCACTGACGGACAGGAAAAATTTCTGGCCTTCACCGAAAAAGCCATCATCTTGTTGCGCGCCGAGGAGAATGCGCCGCTGACTGAAACACCGGTGCTGATCCGGGTATGGGCGCGGCCTGCCATGAAAAATGAGTTGGGGGCCAAGCTGCTGGTCGGCGAGATTCCGCTCATGGTCATCATCTCCCGGGATCAACCCCAAGAATCCTGAGAGGTCTTTCTTCCTGGGGTGGAGTCGTCATCTCGCAGCCCAATAGATGTTCAATCGGAGTGGTTGCAATGAAGAGTGTTCGATGGATGCCGGTTCTGGGAATCCTGTTGATTTCGGTTCCCGGCTTCGCCACCTCGGGAATCGCTGTCGAAGGCGCGGATCAAGCCGAACCTTTTGATTTCTCCCGGGACGTCGTCGGGGTCTTGACGCGCAACGGGTGCAACGGTAGTGAATGCCATGGCGGGGTCAAGGGACGCGGGGGCTTCAAGCTGTCGTTGCATGGAATCAATCCCAGGGAGGACTACCGCTGGACCGTCAAGGGCGGGATTTACCAGGTGCTATCCCCTGAGGCCGCGGAACCGTTTCGTCCTCGAGTGAACCTCGAAGAGCCGGAGCAAAGTCGCTTGCTCCTGAAACCCACCCTGAGGTTGCCCCATGGGGGCGGGCAGCGCTTCGAGCCGGGCTCAGCCGATTACCGGATTCTGCTGGATTGGATTCGCCAAGGGGCTCCTTACGAAGCGGACGGCCAGGCGCCGTCTCGAATCGAGCGGCTGGAGGTTTTCCCCGGAAAGGTGATCGTGGAACCGGAGGCTCAGCGGAAGCTCCGGGTGACCGCTTACTTGTCGGATGGCCGAACGGAGGACGTCAGCCCCGAGGTGCTTTATGAAACCAGCGATCCCCAGGTGGTTTCCGTTGGCTCCACCGGCTTGGTCCGCGCGCTGAAACCGGGGCAGGCAATCGTCACCGTGCGAGCCGCTGGAAAGCTGGTTCATGTCCGATGCGGAGTCATTCGGGGCCCGGTCTCGGATTATCCGGAGGTCGTCAAGCACAATTTCATTGATGACCATGTCTTTGGGCGACTGCGGAAGCTGCATATTCTTCCGGCGGCTCTGGCAAGCGACTCGGCCTTCTTGCGGCGAGTCTGTCTCGATCTGACGGGGACCTTGCCGCCGCCTGATCGGGTGCGGGAATTCCTCGCTGACCGGAACCCTCGGAAACGAAAACATCTGATTGAACAATTGCTGAACTCGCCCCGATATGCCGACTATTGGACCTTCCGCTTCGCCGACTTTTTTCGAGTGGTCTATCGGAACGCTTATACCTACAAAGGTTGGATTCGACAAAGCCTGGCTCGGAACAAACCCTATGATCAAATGGCCCGGGAGCGCGTGGCGGCCCAGGGCAACGGGGGGGCCACGCGACATTTTATCAAGTCGGTCAGCGGGGAGGTCATGCTGCCGCACGAGAAAATGGGTGAGGACGTTCGAGTCTTCCTGGGTATACGGTTGGACTGCGCTCAGTGTCATGACCACCCCTACGAAACCTGGACCCAGGATCAGTTCTGGGGGATTACGGCCTTCTACGGCCAGTTGACTCGAATCAGGAACCTCTCCGTCTTCATGGACGATTCCGCCGGCAATGGTGAGCGGCCGGAAGGGTCTCGGGTGATTCATCCCCGTCGCAGGCAGGAGGTGGCTCCCAGGTTTCTGGACGGCTCGGTTCCGCCGACGATTGGTAATAACCCGCGGGAGCGATTGGCGGACTGGATGACGGCGCCGGGCAATCCTTACTTTGCCCAAGCCATCGTCAACCGGGTATGGGCTTACTTTTTCGGAAAGGGTTTCGTAGAGCCGGTGGACGATTTCAGGCCCGGTAACCCCCCGACCCATCCCGAGTTGCTGCAGGGCCCTGGCGGAGGATTTCCGGCGGAGCGGCTATGACCTCAAGCATCTGATGAGAGTCGTTGCTCAATCCAGAACCTATCAGTTATCCGGAGATCTCAATGAGACCAACCAGGAGGATGAGATCAACTACTCCAGGGCTCTGCCGCGCAGGTTGGATGCTGAGATCCTGCTGGATGCCATCTCTGACGTGACCGGCGTCCAGGAGACGTTCCCGGTCCACGACTACGTGGGCGGGGGGACGGAGCCCCTGGGAACCCGAGCCATTGACCTGGTTCCTGAAGTGACGCCTTCCCAATTTCTGGAAGTTTACGGGAGACCTATCAGCCGAGACAGTATGCCGTGGCGTGACCGCCGATCCACCCTCAGGCAGGCGCTGCACCTGCTGGTTGGCTCCACTTACACCACCAAGATTTCGGCGGAAGGCGGCAGGGTCGATCGCCTCTTGGCCCGCGGCGCCTCCGACCGGGAGATCGTTGAAGAACTTTATCTGGCGGCTTTTTCCCGGTATCCGACCGCTGAAGATAAAGCGGGGCTCGAAGCCTTGATGGAAAAATCCTCTTCGCGCAAGAAAGGCATCGAGAACCTGGCCTGGGGGTTGCTCGCCTCTCGGCAGTTTACCTATAATCACTAGCCAGGCATCAACCGAACTCAGGGGGTTTCATACGGACAGGGGTCAGAGGATGTTTTATGAAACTCAAGGTCGTCATACATGAAGCAGAAAAAGGCGGGTACTGGGCTGAAGCGCCGTCTATTCCTGGTTGCGCCACACAAGGCGATACCTTTGATGAACTATTGAGCAACCTATACGAAGCTGTTGAGGGCTGCTTGTCTGTGGATGTTCAAGATATTGACCTATCAAAAGATAAGGTTATGGAGATAGCCGTTTGAAGATGGTTAGCGGCAAGAAATTTTGCCGTTTTCTCGAAGGCAAAGGATGGGGCTGAAGCGAATTAACGGAAGCCATCATATCTATACCAAGACAGGCATTGATGCTCGTATTTCACTACCAGTGCCTGGAAGCAAACCGTTAAAAACAGGTTTGCAAAGGTATCTGATGAAAGTCGCGGGAGTTGAAGAATCCGACTTGTAATCATCGCCTGAAAAGGTGCTGTACTGGACGACAATTCCGTTGCGCTTCATTGGCCGCCGGTGAGTTTGGTCAGGTATTTGGGCAGATAAAGGATACGCTTATGAAAGAACTTGCCGATCATGTTCGATGCTGCCAACCCCGTCGGGAATTCCTCAGAATCGGCTCTCTGAGCCTGCTGGGTCTGAGCCTCAGGCAGTACCTGGAACTGGAAGCCGCCACCCCGACTACCGTCGGTTCGAGGCAAAAAGCCCAGGCTTGTATTCTTCTGTGGCTGGAGGGTGGTCCCTCTCAGATCGACACTTGGGACCCTAAGCCCCATAGCCGGTTCAAGGCCATCCCGACCCGGGCCGACGGCGTTCGGATCTCGGAACTCTTCCCTCGGATCGCCGGGCACATGGACAAGTTGGCGATTGTGCGCTCCATGCACACCGAGGAGAACAACCACCCGCAGGGCACTCACTATGCCTTGACGGGTCATCGACCCAATCCGGCCTTGAAATTTCCCAGTCTGGGTTCGATCATCTCCAAGGAGCTGGGCGCTCGGAACAACCTTCCCCCCTACATCATGGTGCCGGAGCACCACGAGAGCGATTTTTTCTCCTACGTCGATGCCTACACGGCGGCTTTCCTGGGTTCGGAATACGATCCGATTATCCTTCCGGATCCGAGCCAGGAATCCTTTCACATTCCGGATCTGTCTCTGCCGGATACGCTGTCGGCTGCGGATATTGCGAATCGCCGGTCGTTTCTGGGGGTCGTGGATCGGGCGTTCCGTCAAAAAGAAAAGAACGCCGAGTTCGGCAAAATGGACCGTTTCACCAACCAGGCCCCTGACCATGCTGCTTTCGCCGAGTGTCAAGCAAGCCTTCGACCTCTCCCAGGAGTCCGATAAAACCAAAGAGGCCTACGGACGCACGCGAGTCGGCCAGAGCGTTCTCCTGGCTCGCCGCCTGGTTGAAGCCGGTTGCCGGTTTGTGACCACCTCCGGTTACACGCACGGCGCCTGGGATACCCACAAGGACAATGACCAGGTCCTTCGGGACAAGCTGGCGCCGACCCTGGACCAGACGCTTTCCGCCTTGCTGGAAGATTTGCAGCAACGCGGGTTGCTGGAGTCCACCGTGGTTCTGGCCATGGGCGAGTTCGGTCGCACCCCTCATCTGAATGCCAACAACGGGCGGGATCATTATCCGGATTGTTGGTCGGTACTGCTGGGCGGAGGGGGTATTCAGGGAGGGCGAGTCGTGGGCGCCAGTGATGATCAGGGAGCCCAGGTGGCCGAACGGATGGTCACCATGGGAGACCTCTTCGCCACTATTTACAAGGCCATGGGCATCGATTGGACCAAAGCCTACGTCAACCCCGGCGGGCGACCGCTTTACATCGCAAACTCCATTGACGACGTCATGGGGCAGCCGTTGAACGAACTGGTGTAGTCCGCAGAACTCCCGCACCTTCCGCCTGAGCGGTCGGCCTCAGTCGATGTTCCCTTCACGAATTCACACTCGCCCTCTCCCATCGAGAGAGGGAAGGATTGCCAAGCGGCGAACCAGTTTTTAACTCCCGTCCAATTACGTCTGTCCAATGACGGTGTAGCATGAACCGAGGCCGACCGCTTAGGCAGGCTCTTCCCATACCTCAACGATTAAACCTGGGACACGGGTAAACTCACGGGCGTTGGCCGTGACCATGGTCAGACCGTGGGCAAGACCCGTGGCTGCAAGCCAGAGATCGTTTGGCCCAATCATCTTGCCGGCTGCCGTCAGCTCTGCCCACACTTGCGCATGGGCTCGGGCGGTCGCCAAATCTATCGGCAACAGGGGAAAGCGCTCCAGCAGCGCTTCGACAAAGGCCGAACGCTTCGCTCGAACCTCCGGCTGCACTGCACGATGCACTCCGTGGAGGAGTTCGCTCGCTGTGACCACTGAGAGAAAGAACTCTTCCTGTTGTCGCTGTGCGAGATGACGCTGCAGATTGAGACGCCCCCGCTCGTATTCGATCAGGATACTGGTATCAATCAAGACTGCCACGGGTCGTGGCCCTCCGCCCGAGCGAGCGCCTCCCGAGCCGCCGTGAGGTCGTCGGCAAGTTGCGTGGCTTCGGTTGGGGAGAGATGGGGAAGCGACGCCAATAGCGCAGGGAGTTCCGCAAGCCGTTTCCCCGCAGGAAGCGGGCGGAGTTCCGCCACGGGTTTATTGCCACGCACGAGTACAAAACATTCGCCACGATAGGACACGCGGTTGATGTACTCCGCGAAGTGACGAGCTACTTCAGTAACGGAGAGTGCCTGCGCCATCAGAGATTCTCCATGAAAACCTGAAAATCATATTATCTGATTTCAATCTCGACGTCCACCAACTCCCCCCAAACGCCGAGCACGGTAGCTCAGGATCGAGAGGCCTGATGTGGAACCTGCCACTCCTACCGTTGGACATTCGCGCTGCTCCGGTTGTTGTAGATCCGTATAAGGTCCTCACCTCACGCGATTGCAGTGAGGTTGTCCGCGCCCTTACTGCAATCCGTGCAGCTGGTTGTTGGCGTCCGTCGGTCCATCAGACTCCAAACACCTCATTCGTCCAGTCGTCATTCTGCGGAAAGGACCCGTGGATCGACTTGTAGCAGCCCTTGCTCGACACGACCCGCATCATGTCCCGAAGAACTCAGTCAGCGTAAATACGCTTGTCGCCGGGATCGATCTCCTGCGCGATCCCGATGGCTCGGATCTCCATATTGGGTGAGCCTTGCCCAAGCATCCGCTTGATCGCGATGCGGTCTTCGGCTTGAATCTGAGTCGCGACGACGCGCCCAATGGTTTAATGTGGTGAGCCTCGGAGCATCGTGCGCCATCGGGCGGTTCAATCGCGGTACGGCAAATCCGACATTTATTGATTGTGATGCAACTCTTTGATGAGGCGCGCCAGTGTCGTATCGCGGACAGTACGGATAGTTGTGATTGAGATTCGAGTTGCCGAGAGCGGTTCGATATCAGAGGGCTGCAATCCTAAATTATCATGCCGCAGTGCGACCCATCCAAGATGTTCCAGTGCGGTTGCGGCTTGTGGGTGCATTACCCATAAAAAACCCGTCGGGATGCGAACAGCCGGACGACCATACGCGCCACCAACTAGGGTAGCCATCAGGACGTTTGTCAAGGGCCAAGCCGGTTTCATCACAGAACATGCGACCAAGCCGCCCGTAATGCAAGTTTGCTACAGAATAACCGCCGGTGATTTCGGCGAGCTCGGCAAGTTTCGGCGACGTCGCCGTTCGATGTGGCGCAGCGTATTGCGATTGGAAAAGACGCCGTTGGATGCTATTCATGCGATCCCGTACCGCGCGTAATCCGGCGACATATTCGTCGGCAGCGGGAATGTTCGCGAGTGTGCATTCACGCAATTGACGGTGTGGTATGAACCGAGGTCTCCCGCTTAATAGGCTGCCTGCAAGATTTCCTCCAGATCATCGACCGTGGCCGACCGGGGGTTACTGCGCATGAGCCGCTTGATCCCGAAGGCCATCTCCGCAAAGGAGCGGAGTTGGTGTTCCCGGACGCCGATCTCCCTGAGCTTGTCGGGAATTCCGATCTCTTTCCTCAGGGCGCGCACCTTCTCGATGGCTGCGTCGGCTGCAGCCTGAGGTGACGCGCCGGCTGCCTTGACGCCCATTAATTCGGCCAGGCGGTCCAGAGCCTCCACCCGACCTGGTTTGTTGAACTCCATCACATAGGGCAATAACAAGCCGTTGCCGCAACCGTGCGAGCAGTGCACGGCCCCGCCGATGGGATATTCCAGCGCGTGCACCGCACCCACACCCACATTGCTGAACCCCATTCCCGCCATTAGAGCTCCCAGATGCATTCCCTCGCGGGCTGTCAGGTCTTGACCGTTCTTGACGGCGTCGGGCAGGTGGCAGACGATCAGCCGAACCGCCGGCTCCACCAGGGAATTTCCCAAGGGGTTGCGCCCCTGATAGATGGAAACTTCACCTTCCGGAATTTGCAGATCAGCGCTGTCGGTCGCCATGAAGGCCTCGATGGCGTGAGTCAGGGCGTCGATGCCGCTGTCGGCCGTGGCCTTGGGAGGACAACTCACGGTCATGAGCGGATCGACCACGGCAACCCGGGGTCGCAGGTAGTTGCTGGCAATGGCGACCTTGATGTTGTTCTCCGTGTCGGTCAAGACGCCCGCATGGGATACCTCCGAACCCGTACCAGCCGTGGTCGACACGGCTATCAACGGCAGGATGGGCCCCGGGACAATCCCTTCACCGAAGTAGTCCTGGGGCCTGCCCCCGTGAGTGAGCAGGACGCCTACAGTCTTGGCCAGGTCCATATTGCTGCCCCCACCCAGTCCTACCAGTAAGTCCGGCTTCTGCTGCGAAGCAAAGCGGTGGCAATGGAGCAAGGCGTTGATGGAAGGCTCCGGCTCACCGCCATCGAAGAGGGTGACTTGAACACCTCCAGCAGTCAGGTGGGATTGAACCTGGTCGGCCAGACCTGCTGTAACCAGCACCTTGTCCGTCACCAGCAAGGCATTCCTGGCGCCGAGTTCCCGAGCGATTTCACCCAACTGGCTGGTGGCGCCTCTGCCAAAGTGAATGGCCCCGGCGGTGTGAAAACTCCAAGTGGTGCGCATATTGGCCTCTCCATGAGGGACAAAGGATCAATGAAAGCAGAACAAAGTATAAAGACTCCGTTCTGGATTGTCACCGCCCTTGATTGCCGGTTTGGTGATGGCCTGATTTTCTGCTGGAAAGAGATCCCGGAAGGGGAGTATTCTGAAAGAGATTGACTCACACCCGCCGAGAGGCTGGCGAAGGCGCACAACGGATGATGGACGTTTGATTGGCTGAAGAAGGAGGTCATGATCCTCGCCATCTGGCTACTGCTGCAGCTCCCACGAAGGATCTTTCGTTTTGTCACCCGGGCCACCCGGCTTTCGATTGCAACGGTGTTGCTGGCTCTCTTTCTGATGGGTGCTCTCTTGATGCCGTTGTTCGAAGGCCCGGAGAGCCGTTTCGCTTCGCTGGGGGACTACGCCTGGTGGTTCGTTGTGACTGCCACGACCGTGGGTTATGGAGACATCGCTCCTGTCACGGTGGGCGGACGCTTGGTGGCCATGGGAATCATGTTGTTGGGCATCGGCGTGATCGCCGTGGCCGTGGCCAAGCTGGCCGAATCCATGTTTGATTTTGGGAGAAAGCGTATGAAAGGGTTATCTCAGCTCGATGAGCAGGACCACTTGGTTGTCTTCGGATACACCCCGGGAGCGACGGAGGAACTGGTGCGGGAAATCCGCCATGACAAGTCGGCCAGGCGAACGCCGATTGTGCTGTGTTCCAGCCGCGCGGAAGAAAACCCCATGCCGGGCCAAGTCCAGTTCGTCAAGGCGGATTTGGGATTTGGTTCCCATGACGTTCTGCAGCGCGCCTGCGTCAGTCGCGCCAGCCGCATCATTGTGCACGGCCACGACGACAACGAAACCCTCATTGCCGCCCTTGCGGCCAGAAGCGTCAATGCCTCCGCCCATATTGTCGCGCAACTGGATCGGTCCGAGAGTGAGATGCACATCAAACGGATTGATCCCGGGATCGAATGTGTCACGCCCTTGGCCGTTCCGCTCCTGGTTCGGGCGGTGCAGGAACGGGGAGCAACCTCAGTGATCAACTCCCTGCTGAGTAACTCCAATGATGACACCATCTACCGCCTCGACATCCCCTCGAGTCCGCTCAGTTGGAGCTTCGGCAGGTTACAGCGTTTCTTCAAGGAAAAGCTGGGAGCGACGCTCATCGCCGTCGCCACCGATTCCGAAGCTCAAGGCAATCTCAAGCTCAACCCGGCTTTCGATTTTCAGGTGCGTGCAGGAACGTCCCTCTTCTATATTGCGCCGGAGCGCCTGGATTCGAGCGCGATCGAGTGGCAGCGGATCTGAGTCGGGCTGAAAGCCGGCAGGCGCGAGCGTTTTCCGGCAGTGGTCTCTGAGGCCGCCGACCGCTGGTGTCCTGTCCCGGCTGAAACCGACTCTCCCCGCAGGCGCGCCCCCTCGGAAGTCGAAGGCGAGACCCACCCCTGCACTCCTCAGAGGAGTGCAGCTCCTCCCAGGAGGGGAATGAACTTCCCCGCAGGCTCACTCCCCGGAAAATCAAGGCCCGTGCAGCCTGAGGCCAATCGTCAGTTTCGCCAGGCTTGTCGATGGTACTGAAGAATGGTGGGTCGGAACTTGGTATTGACTTCGATGTGCGCGTCGTCGAGCCAGGTCTTGCCAAAGGCGGTGGCGGTCGACACCAGTTGCGCCGTGAGGTAGCCGGTGGGGGCGCCGATGGACTTCAGCCCCTCCAGCTTTTCCTTCATGGCGGCTTCACTGACCCCATGCAGCCAAGCCAGATGCCAGCCCCACTCTCCGAAGCTGGGAACGTTCTGGTGGTAGGGCAGAACCCGGTAGCCGCCCGCCCGCAGCGTTTTTCCAATGCAAAGGAAAATCTCCTTGGAATGATAGGGTGAGGTGGATTGCACCGCCAACAGACCGGTTGGACCCAACTGGTAGGCGAGTTTCCGATAGAAATCCAGAGAATAGAGTTTGGCAGTGCCCACCGATCGTGGATCGGGAAAGTCGATGATGATCACGTCGTAGGGCCCCCTGAAGCTTTGAACGAATTGGTCGGCATCGACGTTGAATACCTGGACCGTTGCCTGGGAGTACACGGCGCCGCTCAGGAAAGAGGCGGCCAGCTTGCTGGGCCGGGATACCGTCCGGGCTTCTCCGCCGGAGACCCCCAGCGCCGGCCGAAGGGCCACGCGGCCGTCCAGCAATGATCGCCGGTTGAGCTGAACCAGATCCGGATGAGTGGCGGCCCAGGTGGGTCATGGCGGGATCGATGTCCACCAGGTCGACCCGTTGCACCCGATCGTATTTCAAGACCTCTCTGAGAGCCAGACCGTCTCCCCCTCCCAGAATCAGAATTCTTCCGGGTGAAGAAGCCACGGAAAAGGGAACGTGGACCAGCATCTCGTGGTAGATGTGCTCGTCCCGGGAATTGAACTGCAGGTGGCCATTGATGAAGAGGCTGAGTCGGTCATGCTTGCGGGTCATGACGATGTGCTGGTGCTTGGAGGTCTGACTGTAGATGATGGGATCGCTGTAGGTCCTTTGTTCCAGCGATACCCTCCAATCCTCTGACAAACTCAGCAGACAAACCAACAGAGCAGCGCAGGCGCATGAGAGGACCAGGAGTTTCTTGAAGTGTCGAAGCAGGGGGCGGAAATAGGCAATTCCCAGCAAGGCCAGGAGGAGGTTGGCGCACCCCAGGGCAACGGCGATCTGGTTGATGGACAGATTGGCGAAAAGGACGAAGGTAAACAACAGCGCCCCCACCAGCGAACCCACGTAATCCATGCTCAGAATCTCGGAGAGGTTGGTTTTCAGGCTGGAGGAATACTCTCGATTGATGCGTATCAACAGGGGGATTTCGAGCCCGATGAGGACGCCGATCCCCAGGGAGAATCCCCAAAGCAAAATCATATAGCTGGAGGAATAGACGTAGGCCAGATAGATGAGCAGTGCGCTGACGCCTCCCGTCAGCCCCAGCAGGATCTCAACCAGCAGAAACTTGTCGACGAGATCGCCGCTGATGTTTTTCTGGAGGGTTGCGCCCAGGCCCATGGCGAACATCATCAACCCGATGACCACGAAGATCTGTTCGTGGGAGGAACCCATCAGGTTGTTGCCGAGAGCCCCCCAAGGTATACTCATAGGCAATCCCGCAGGCCCCCCATGACGAACATGGACGCGGCCAGCACTTTCCGGGCGTGCCCAAATCGATTCATCGGGCAACCTGCCTTCAAATCATAAAATAGATGATCGTCGCCATGCCGATGGCCACCACTCCCTCGATCCAGGCGGCTCCCAGGTTCTTGTCGACCGCAATCTCATGGGCAATGCTGTTTTGCGGCAGTAGCGCGTGATCGACGAGTTCACGCATCAGAAAGAGAACCACAAACCCGATGACCGTCAGGCTGACGTATTCGGTGAGGCTGTTCCTGAAGGACTCGAAGTGGTGGGCTGTGGCCTTCAGCAATAGGATGCCCAGGGCGATCATGTTGCCTCCGAAAGCCACTCCTGCCGCTGCGTTGTCTTTCTCGATCTCAGCATGAATATCGTATTTCGTGATGAGCTGATAAAAGATGGAGAAGATCACCAACGTCACCTGACCCACAACGAAATAGCACGCGGCGGTGATGGCGCCGGTCCAGGGCCCCCGGCAAAGGCAGATTCAGGGGGAATGTCTCCATAGATTCCACCCGCCAGGATCAGAGCGGTGGCGATATAGCCTCCACACATTACCGCTCCGGTCCCGACGTTTCTGTCCTCAACCAGTTCTTTGTAAATACTGAATTGGCGCAGCACCAGCTTGTCCAGGAGCTTTCTGCCCAGATTTAGCAAGAGAATACCGCCGAGGGCATAGGCAGCGTCTATCAACAGTTCGTGGATAAACCGGTCGAGGGCCGGAATGCCGCTGTCTGCTCCCGTGGCCGCCCCGAGGAAGATGATGATGACTCCAGCGTAATATCCGGTCAAACTCAGCCCGATGGCCGGGTTGTCCCGGGTTGTCAGCTCCCGGTCGAGAGAATAGGGCGTGAGCAGGTCGTTGACGAACTTCGCAATGATCAAAATGACCGCGCCGAGGACGACGTAGCACAGGCTGACTCCAAGATCGATCCAGTCCATAGTCATTTGCCTCCGAAAGAGCGGCTTCCACCATAACGATAGGACCCGCCTCGGCCTCCGCTGCCGGCAGCTTGGTATCGAGATGATCGATACCCCCTGAGATTGCCGCCGCTCCGCTTGTAATAGGAGTTTCGATAGCCCCCGCTTCGCACATACTGAGAGGACCGATATCTGGAGAGGGTCGTCTGGCTATTGGTGCCGTAGCGGCGCTGGCCGGTCTCGGTTGTGCCGTAGTAAGTCCTTCCCGAAGTGTGGGATCGGCGATAGTCGTTGTAGTTGTTGGGATAGATGGGGTGGTAAGAGGGTCCCCAGAACAGGGAGCGCATGAACATATACTGGCCATAAAACACCCAGAAGGAACCCCCGTAGCTGTCCCTGCGCCATTGGCCGAACTGGTTGCTCTGTCCGGGGGGTGCAACGTAGGAATAGCCGGCCGGCTGAGCCAGGTCTTCCGCTTCTTCCTCATATTTCCCCGCCGGCTTGCGGGCTACCGACATCCCCAGCTTGTCTTCCAGGACATCGTAGGTGGCTTTCGAAACCTGAACCCATGCCTCGCTTTCCGAGTGGGCGCCCTGTTTCTTTTGTGGGTCCTGGATTTGAACGGTTACCGTTTTGTACTTGTGGTGAAGGGTGAGCGCATCCCCTTCCTTGATTTCCATGTCGACTAAAATCTTATCCCAGGAGACGTAGAGTTGATCCACGCGCTGGCCCAGCTCGCTGTCGAGCCGCGCCAGTTGCAGCCCGTCGGCTTGCAGCGTCTGGTGGGTATCCAAAATCAGAAGGACATCGGCATTGGCTGCGGCGATGGCTCCGGAGCGTTCTTTCCAAAGAGCCTTTGACCGGGCCTTGACTTCAGCCACTCGTTCGATGGCCTGACTCAAGTCGGCCTTTTTTTCGGGCCAGTCAATCATGGCTCTCTGAGCGCGGGAGACACTGGCGGCGGGATAGGCGGAGATATCTTGATAGCTCGCTTGCGCCTCTCGGACGTATTGGCTCCGATTCTTATCGATCTCGCTGATGGTCTTGGCCAGATCCGAAATCTCTGTGGCGTCCTGCAAGGCCCTGGGTCCGCTTTTGGTTCACTTGGCCGATCCGGCTTTCGATCTCCACCCGCAGTTCATTGTCGTTCTGACCGGCCAGTTCCTTGGCTTGGTCCAGTTCCCGGGAAGCCGACTCCATTTCCTGGTCTGAACGGGCAAGCCGGGCAAGCCACTGCTCGCGCTTGGACTGGAAGAGTGCCGGGTTGGAGTCGATCGAAGATCGCACGCCCTGGACCCGTTTTCGGTAATTGGCCAGCGAAGAACTCAACAACTGCTCAGCCGTCTCCAGATTGGCTCGGGTCTGTGGGTTCAAACCCCCGATCGAGATGGAGATGATCCCCACTAAAAGCGCCAGAACAACCACTCCGGCCGAGGCGTAGAGCAATGACTTTTTGTCCATGGTGTCCTCCTACTGAACCACCGTCACTGACCGGCTCAATACGGCGGTGGACTCCTGGGAATAGTAGTGCAGGGAACGGACTTCCAACCCCTGTTGTAGAGGATCGACTCCTACCCGGGTCATCGGCGGAGCATGATCGGCTTTGGCCCGCGCAAACTCCGAAGTGACTTGGACCTTATAGCGGGCAAGCTGCAATCGCGCCTGCTCCAGTCGCTCGAGTCCCGCGGCATCCCCGGTTTCGATTCGTCTGATTTCGAACTCGAAGCGGAGGTCGTGGTCCCGGTACTTGAAGGGCTGCTTGCCGGTAAAGTCCGGCCCGAGGGAGAAAACCGGATCGATCTCACTGCGGGTGGCGCAAGAGAGCAACTCCGACCAGCGGCCACACTGGATGAGGTGACTGGCGCCGATCACGTGAACCTTGAAGTCGAGCTTGAGATGGCGAAGGGTGGCCGAGGACACGACAGTAAACGGGGATAAACTGATGGCTTCCCGAAACAGACAGAGCCGCAGGTTTTGGTGTGACGTGTCTTGATATTGTATGGTGAACCCTAGGCTCGAAATACTCTGACCCGGCCGGGGCTGATCTTTTCCGAGATGCCCACCTCGAACGGGTCGCCCTCATACTTCTCAATGAAGAGCTGCAGGTCGTCGCTCTCGAATTTCCAGAAGTAGAAACCCTCGCCCTCCGGACCATCATCCTTGAAATAACCTGCCTCGGCGCTTTCCCGGTAATACCATCGTTTTCCCTGAAAATCCACGAAGCGGGACCGCGATCGCTCCTCATCCATCCGGGCCAGATCGTCCTCGCTGACGCCGATTTCTTCGAGGTGCAGATCACTCTTCCTCTGAATGCTGATTTCCAACTCGTCGTCTTCGGACCACTCCACAAAAATTCTCTTGCCGCCCCAGAGACCGCTCAACTCGTACCAGTGATCGTCGCCGGACTCGTAGCGGTTCAGCCGATCGACGGTAAAGGAAATGTCTTCGTAGGTTTCGCTGGCGCCGGAGAGGATCAGGTTGTCCCCTCGACCCGCATCTTTGATGGTGAGGTTGGCCAGATCAGCCCTTTGCGGCAGCGCCTTTGCCTTGCCCTTCTTGCGCATCGCCATATAGAAGAGATAACCGGCCAAGCCCAGCAGGATCAGGATGAGGACGGTCTTCATGATGGTGAGGCGCTGTTCCGCATGGCCTATGGAGATTTGGAGGTATTCAACTCGGCCTTCAGCTTGGCCAGTTCCGTGTCGGTGGTGGACACGTCCAACGCCGCGAACTCTTTGTCCAAATCCGGGTCGGCGCCGGCCGACATATTCTCATAAGCCTTGGCGGTAGCTTCTTCTCGGTTGACGGCTTCCTCGAAGCGCGAGATGGAAGCAAAGGCATTGTCGTCGTTTCCCAGACCGGTCATCACTTGGGCCATCTTCTTCTGGGCGTTGGCTGCGTTTTTCCTGGCGATCAGGGTGCTGGCTTTGCGCTTCGACTCGTCGATTTTTCGCCGGAGCTGTTCCACCTGGTTCTTGAGCTTGTCCCGAGCCGCTGCGCCTTGCTCCACCGCCGCCTTGAGAGACGCCGCCTGCCCGTCGCATTCACCCTTCTTGGCCAAGGCCTTCCGCGCCAGATCCTCGTTGCCTGCCAGAAGGGCCTTTCTTGCTTTTCCTTCCCAATCCTTGGACTGTTCAAGGAACTTGCTGTACTCGGCTTCGAGACGATTGCAGTTGCTCATGGCATCGGCGGCCGATCGGATCACCTTGTGAAGCTGATCCTCCATATCCCGAATACTTTGCCGCAGGGTCGACTCGAAGGTTGCATCCTCCAATTTGTCAACGCCTTCATTGAGTTTGCCTTTGCTCACTCGAAACAATCTGTCCAGAATCCCCATCGTATTCACTCCTTAAATTGGTGAAACCCTTCCCAGAAACAAGCGGATAGCGCAGACGGTATCTCCTCGGCCTCTGATCCTCAGGCGCCCCGAGTCTCTTTCAAGAAGTCCCTGGCCTCGCAAGCATCCCCGATCAAAAAACTGATGCAGGACAAGATGTCGTCCCGATCGTCCTCGCCCAAGCTCTGCAGCTTGGAAAAGTTGTTCAGGGTAATGGCGGTCTTGCCGTTTCCCAAGTCGTAAAGCTGAAAGCTGGAGGTGGAGATGCCATTCTGTGCATCCAGCATCTTGGACATCAAGGTTCCCGTGACCGATTGCGAGTCGACCACCATGCAGGAAACCGTATTGAACAGAATGTCCTGCTCCAGCACGCAGGAGACTGAGATCCCACTTTCAAGGTCTCTGAGCTGCAGGGTGTCGCCTTCCAGTTTCACAATCTCGTAACCCGCACCGGCAACGATTTCCTCAACCACGTCGATCGACGGACTCTCCATTCCGAAACCTCCATGACGAACGATCCCAACCAAAATCGTAATTGCCGTATTATTGCAGCAATAGCCGGGATTATCAATGCCGGCAGGATCTTTTGTGCGAGGTCGAAAGCCTGCTCTCATTCGGACAGATACCGGACACCTGTCAGGGGCGTGCAGCAATCGAGATTAGGACGATAGGCTGGTTCCACCGGGAGAATCGGTAGAGAGATCATCCACGACTTGCGGCCCAGCTTCGCCAGCGGCGGGTGGCTGGTCGGCCAGGGTCTGCCGATGATCGGCAAGTTGCTGGCCACAACCAGGCGCATAAGATGGCCGCTATGCCCCTCTCGCCAATGATCCCCTCAAAGCCGCCGCCAACGGCGTCGCAAGCCGGATAGCCGAGGTGGCGGAATGGTTTCTGATCACGACGCCGGTCAGAACTTCTCGTCGGCGGTGCATTCCGTCGATGGATTTTCTTCGCGCCCCTGTGGTAATCGCATATTATGAGCATAATCGGGGTAATGATGTTCGAGTGGAGCAAGGCTGAAAACCAGGCGGACATCCACACGCCCAGACGATGAACCGGACGATGCAGAAGACAAGCCGGACTGGAATCGAGCGGCTTTCGCCGGCAGCCTGAAATTCAACCGGAAGGAAGGTGCATGGCGCAACGACCATCGAAAAAGATACGCGCCGGCACGGGCGCGCAGCCGGGCGACAACGGCGCCACGACTGGCTACGAGTCTGAACTTTGGCGGATGGCCGACGCGCTGCGGGGCAGCATGGACGCCGCCGAGTACAAGCACGTCGTCCTCGGTCTCATCTTCCTCAAGTACATCTCCGACGCCTTCGAAGAGGCCTACGCTCAACTGAAGGCTGAGGTCGATCAGGGGGCCGACCCCGAGGACCCGGACGAGTACCGCGCCCGGAGCATCTTCTGGGTTCCCCCGGAGGCCCGCTGGCCGCACCTGAAGATACAGGCGCGCCAGTCCACCATCGGCCAGTTGGTGGACGACGCCATGGCCGCCATCGAGCGTGACAACCCGGTTCTCAAGGACGTGCTGCCCAAGGACTACGCCCGGCCCGCCCTGGACAAGGCCCGCCTGGGCCAGCTCATCGACCTCATCGGCAACATCCGGGTCGGGGATGAGGATGCCCGCTCCAAGGACGTGCTGGGCCGAGTCTACGAGTACTTCCTCTCCCGGTTCGCCAGCGCCGAGGGCAAGAAAGGCGGCGAGTTCTACACGCCCCGCAGTGTGGTCAGGCTGCTGGTGGAGATGCTGGAGCCCTACAGCGGGCGGGTCTACGATCCCTGTTGCGGCTCATCGGGCATGTTCGTCCAGTCGGTGGAGTTCATCCGCGCCCATGCCAGCGGCAATGGCAACGGGGGCAGGGCTCGGGCCGACATCTCCATCTACGGCCAGGAATCCAACTACACCACTTGGCGGCTGGCCAAGATGAACCTGGCCATCCGGGGCATCGAAGGCCAGATCACCCACGGCGACAGTTTCCTCAACGACCGCCACCCCGACCTCAAGGCCGACTACATCCTGGCCAATCCACCCTGCAACGTCTCCGACTGGGGCGGCGAGCGCCTGCAAGAGGACAAGCGCTGGCGGTACGGCGCGCCGCCGAGGGGCAACGCCAACTTCGCCTGGGTGCAACATATGGCGCACCACCTCTCGCCCAGCGGCGCGGCGGGCTTCGTGCTGGCCAACGGCTCCATGTCGTCCAACCAGTCGGGCGAGGGCCAGATACGCCGGAACCTCATCGAGGCCGACCTGGTGGACTGCATGGTGGCGCTGCCCGGCCAGCTTTTCTATTCCACCCAGACCCCGGCCTGCTTGTGGTTTATTGCCTGCGACAGGCGCAGGCAACCCTCACCCGGCGCTCCGCGCCGCCCTCTCCCAAAGGGCGAGGGTCATTACCGGGGCGGATTTGATTTTTCCGGGCAACTGAAACTGGCGCGGGAAATGAGAAGAAAGGCGACTCCAGCGGAAGCTCTAGCTTGGGAGTTGTTCAGGGGTCGGCGATTCCTTGGACTCAAGTTCCGTCGCCAACATCAGATCGGCAGTTACGTCGTGGACTTTTATTGCCACGAGAAGCGGTTGATTGTGGAACTTGATGGCCCCGTCCACGACGGTCCGAAAAGGCGACCCATAGATGCAAAACGTGACGCCTACCTCAAGTCCATGGGACTGAAGATCCTGCGACTCAAGAACGAGCGCCTGCTCGACGATACCAACGAAGCCCTCAACGAAATCGCAAACGTCCTAACCCCCTCTCCCAGTGGGAGAGGGGCAGGGGTGAGGGCGAACAGATTTCGTGACCGAAGACACGAAATCCTGTTCATCGACGCCCGCAAGCTGGGCCGCAGGGTCGACCACACCCACCGCGAACTGACCGACGACGACATCGCCCGCATCGCCGACGCCTACCACGCCTGGCGCGGTGAGGAGGATGCCGGCGACTACGCCGACACACCCGGCTTCTGCAAGAGCGCAACGCTGGAGGATGTCCGCAGGCACGGCCACGTCCTCACCCCCGGACGCTACGTCGGGGCTGAGCCGCAAGAGAACGACGGCGAACCCTTCGAGGAGAAGATGCAACGGCTCACCGCCCAGTGGCGGGAGCAGCAGGCCGAGGCTGTCCGGCTGGACGCCGCTATCGAGGCCAACCTGGAACGGCTGGGATTTGGAGGCGACTGAAGAACAAGACGACAGCTTGAAACTTCAACTGGCTAGACTTATAATCTAGCCAAATTCATCCTGGGTGGAGGCGAGTATGACCGATTGGCCGTTGCAAGATGCCAAGAACCGTTTCAGCGCCGTTGTGGATGCCGCTCTCGCCGGGAGCCCGCAGCGGGTGACTCGACGGGGCAAACCCGCCGTGGTCATTCTGGCGGTGGATGAGTACGAGCGTCTGCGCAATGCAAAGAGGGCGAACGCGCCGACACTTGCGGATTTGCTCCTCTCCATCCCCCAAGACGACAAAGAGTTCGAACGGCTTCGACTTCCGACCAGACGGGCCGATTTCTGATGTTTCTGATCGATACCGACGTACTATCGGCGCTCCGGAGGCGGAAGCGCAACCCCGATGTCGTCCGATGGATGGAAGCTCAACGTACGTCGGACCTGTACATCAGCGTGGTGACCGTTGGCGAGATAGAGCGTGGAGTCGCACGGCAGCAGAGCCGCGACCGGACGTTCGCGCTGACGCTGGCCGCTTGGCTGGACGGTGTGCTGTCGCTGTACGGTGACCGCGTTCTCGGCGTTGACGTCTCCACGGCGCGCCGCTGGGGCCAACTGTCCGGCTCGCTTGGACACGAAAGCGCAGACTTGCTGATCGCCGCCACGGCGCTCGAACACGGTTTGACCCTGGTGACCCGGAATGTCGGGCGCTTCGAGCCGACGGGCGTCCCTGTGCTCAACCCGTTCACTGTTGAAGTATGATTCACGATGCCTCAAATCGGCCGTTGGGAGGACGCACGATGATCCCGGCAGTTGCCGAGCACGCCGCTGAACTGGAGTCGATCTGCCAACGCTACAGCGTGGCGCGGCTTGACCTGTTCGGCTCGGCGGCCACCGGCAAGTATCGACCGGAGGACAGCGACCTGGACTTTCTGGTGGAGTTCCAGGAGTTGCCCGCCGGAGGCCACGCAAGCGTCTATTTTGGCTTGCTGAAGTCCCTGGAGCGGCTCTTCTTTGGGCGGCCCGTGGACCTGGTGGTGGAATCGGCCATCAAGAACCCCTATTTCCGGGAATCGGTTGAAGAAACCAGGGTGATGATTTATGCGGCGTGAAGCCGGAAAATACCTATGGGACATACAGCGCGCCATCGGTTTGATCCAGGACTTTACCGATGGCAAGACCTTTGCCGACTACCAGTCCGACGTCATGATGCGCTCTGCTGTAGAACGGCAGTTTGAAATCATCGGTGAGGCCATGACCCAACTGGCAAAACTTGCCCCGGCCCTCGCCTCCCGGATAAGCGAATGTGAGCGGATTATCGCTTTCCGCAACGTCCTGATTCACGTCTACGCTGATGTGGATGACATACGGTATGGGATGTAGTGGAGAACAATCCGCCAACCCTCAGCCGCGAGATTGACGCCCTTCTGGAGGAAGAATGACCGTCCAAGAACTTACCCGGTTGCTGGCAACCTATCCACCCGGCTTGCGCGTGGTCGTGAGCGGCTATGAAGAGGGCTACGACGACCTGTCGCCAGAACAGATATCGGTGGTGAAGATTTGCCTGAACACCGGGACCGAGTCCTGGGTGGGACAGCACGAAGAGCCAAACCTTCTGACGGGAGGACTGCCCGACGACGCTGAGATCGTCGAGGCACTAAGTTTACGGCGAGTCTCTAATTGATGAAGATGACCCTCCTCACTGCCCAGTGGCGGGAGCAGCAGACAGAAGCCGTGAGGCTCAGTGCCGCCATTGCGGTCAATCTTAAGAGCCTTACCTTTGGAAAGCTCTGTTGAGGACTACGCATGAGCTCGGAATTTCAAAAGCGGTTGACCCTCTTAAATGCCGATTACGAGCGTGTCGCTGGTTCTCCCTGTCGCCGTTTCTTTTGTCCAATTCTTTACAGGGACGAGGACACTGAACTATGCCGCGCCCACGTGATCAATAGGTCATTCCGGAACTCTGACCGCTCGTGGACCATCCAACGGGCCGATGTCGATGCCTACTACGGCAGCCTGTTCGAAGCGGAGTTCCTGGCCATGCAGGAAAAAGACCGTCACCAAGCGGATGAAGCTCTGGCTGACAAAGACCTTGTTCGACAGCTAAAGCCGAAGATCGTCTTGGACGGTGAAGAAGTAGATTACTATTTCCCCCAAGGCCACGTGCCACCGGAGCATTCGGAGGCGACGTTATTCGCCTCAGGAAAAACTGCTCGATTGGCACTTAAGCTACCACCAGCCGATATGCTGACCGTTCCAGATGGGAAATTAGAGATTCACATTGATAGGAATCTCCAACTCCCAGCGCTGGCATCACTTCTCAAGGTCGCGCACCTAACCCTGTTTCATCTGCTTGGATACCGATATGCGCTGTCGGCTAGTGGGCACTTTCTTGGCAAGACCGTGTTAGGTGATTTCTTTCTAAAGACTCAGAGCATGGGTCGGGCCTCTGTTCTTGTTCAGGCTGAGAGTCACTTTCAAGAATTCACCAACATGGTCCGTCCAATTCTCTCAATGTCGCCGTATTCTCAGGGCACTTTGACAGATCATTTTCTCTACCTCTGCATGAGAGGAAGTCAACCTTGGGCTCTTCAAGTCCTGATCCGAACCGCTGACCACTTGTACGCTGTGATGGTACCCATCATAGACGAGAGCGAAGCGGCCGTTCGGTTTGTCGATTTCCTTAAATCGTCCTCCTCAGAGATTGAGATGAAGCTTGCTCGATGGAAAGGAGATGCTTGGGAGGTTTCTCCGAAATCGGAGATGCACGTTTGGCCGGAAGCGCTGTTCGATGCTGAATTGCCGACAACCTAAGGAGCTCGGGTATGACGGGTGAGTGGCGCAAGGTGACGCTGGGCAGTGTGATTGACCTTAAACTCAGCAGTGTGGACAAGAAGTCGAAAGAAAGTGAGCGCTCTGTCCGTCTTTGCAACTACACGGATGTGTACAACAACAACTTTATTCATGGTGCCCTCGACTTCATGGCGGCAACCGCGACTGAGCGAGAGATCGCAAATTGCACACTGAAGGCTGGAGATGTTGTCATTACGAAAGATTCCGAAAAACATGACGACATCGGTGTTCCTGCACTGGTCCGAGAAGACATATCCAATCTGGTGTGTGGCTATCACTTGGCAATTCTTCGACCCTCCTCATCAGAAATTGACGGGGCCTATTTGTTTTACGCGCTGAGTGCGAGGGCAATGCAAGAACAGTTCCATTCATATGCAAACGGTGTTACTCGATTTGGATTGCGGAAGGCTGACATCGGTCTCGTTGAAGTCCCCCTTCCTCCCCTCCCCGAACAGCGTGCCATCGCCCACATCCTCGGTACGCTGGACGACAAGATCGAACTGAACCGGCGGATGAACGAGACGCTGGAAGAGATGGCGCGGGCGTTGTTCAAGTCCTGGTTCGTGGACTTCGATCCCGTCCGAGCCAAGATGGAGGGCCGCGACACGGGCCTGCCGCCGGACATCGCCGCCCTCTTCCCCGACCGCCTCGTGGACTCGGAACTGGGGGACATCCCGGAGGGGTGGGAGGTGAAGGCGCTACCTGAGACGATTGAAATCAACCCAGCACGGTCGCTACAAAAGGGTGAGGTTGCCCCATATCTCGACATGGCGAATATGCCAACGAAGGGTCATACCCCCAATGCAGTGACTGCACGGCCCTTTGGCTCGGGTATGCGTTTTATCAACGGAGATACGCTTGTTGCACGTATAACGCCGTGTCTTGAGAACGGCAAGACAGCCTACGTCGACTTCCTACAGGATGGCGAGGTCGGATGGGGGTCAACCGAGTATATCGTCATGAGACCCAAACCTCCGCTCCCTGATGAGTTCGCATACTGTCTTGCGCGTAGTGTTGATTTCCGCGAGTTTGCAGTTCAGAACATGACCGGGACGAGCGGGCGGCAACGTGTCCCTGCCACCGCCATGTCAAACTACCAACTACCGCTTCCCGGTGGATTTGAGATCACGGAAGTATTTGGAGAGCTAGTTGAGCCTCTTTTTTCGCTTGCTTCTCAGAAAGCAGAGGAATCCCGTACCCTCGCCGCGTTGCGGGATACACTGCTGCCGAAGCTGGTGTCGGGGGAGTTATGGGTCGGGGATGTGAATAGTTAACCAATGGTCAGAACCTCTATGTATGAAGCTAATCGGCCCGTTCCCCTCGGAGAAATGGAGATCGAGTTCGTCATCGATGGACGATCCGTCCGAGCTCGGGCGAGAGCCGTCGAATACCTGCTCCCCCATCCGATCCTTGCCTTGGAGGTAAGCGATGTTCCTCGGGAACCTTGGTCTGTTGAGCCTGCGGCTGAACGGCCCAACGTCAAGATATTAAGCGCTCCCGTGATGTCTGAAGGACCTTCAGGTATCACCTTGGAGAATGGCATACAATTGGATGTACTTCCTTTTTCGTGGGCAGCTACTCAGCGGGATGCCACCCTCTACCTCGCGCAATCACCTTCTGTTGTCTTACAGACGGGCAGTCGCCTCGAGTCTTTACAATTCAATATCCTCAACTTTTCGAGGGATTTGCCTTTCGGAACAGTTGCCTTAAACGCTGATCCATGGGCGATAACCATCTACTCGGTTCCAAGTCTTAACAAACTCAAGGAAACACTCAGAGCTGATGGAGGATACGCTGTCACTCATAACGGGGTAATCAAACTTCGGGGTGACGACACATTCTCTGTCGAAGAAGTTATGGATCTACTCTATGGGTTGGATGATTTCCTTTCATTTGTGTGTGGATCCTACTGTTCGCTAACCAATGTGGTTGGCATTGAAAGTGAGGATAATGAAGCCTGGAAACGATGGGGATCACATCATGTATCGTCGTGGGGTCACCACCGGTCTTGGTTTGACATTACTGTCGGTGGTGCGCTTTTGGAAATCTTTCCGGTCTTCTGGCAGGAGTACAAGAAAAACACGAAAACTCTGAGTAGGGTTTTGAAATTGTACGCACATAGCAACGAGACCTTTTCCATAGATGTGAGTTGTATTCTCAGCCAGACTGCCCTTGAAATGCTTTCCTACCTAACGGTCGGTAGCCAGACAAACCAAGAAAAACCTGGTCAGTGGATAGAGAGAGCTCTCAATCAGGCTGGAATTCCCTTCGTAATTTCTCCCCAATGCAAGGATTTGGAGGGGTTCCGCCAGCAAAATCGGCTGACGCATGGGCCACACGCATTAGTTGAGATTCGGAACTCAATCATTCACCGCAATGCAGGGCATGGCGATATTCCCTTCGATGTGTATCGCGAAGGGTCCCAACTGGGACTGTGGTACATAGAACTAATGCTATTGCAAAGATTTGGTTATACGGGTAAATACGCAAATCGTCTGGAACCGGTGGGATTTGCTGGCCGTACCGAGCCTGTTCCATGGGTATCAGGCCAAGGAGTCAACCCATGACCACCATCACCAAGGCCGACGCCAAGCAGGCCGCCCCTGGACCCTGAGAGTGTGAGCGTTGAGCAGCCGCTACGACCCGGAATGCCATCACCGGCGCTCCATCCGGCTGAAGGGGTACGACTACACACAGCCGGGTACCTATTTCGTCACTCTATGCACACGCGACCGCAAGTTTCTGTTCGGTGATATCGTGAACGGCGCAATGTGTTTGAACGATGCAGGGAGACTGATCGCCGATGCGTGGAAATGGCTGTCGATTCAGTACCCTTACGTGATGTTGGACGAATACGTCGTCATGCCTAATCATCTGCACGGCATCATTGTGATCGCCGACCATCGTAGGGGCGGTTCGCGAACCGCCCCTACCCCTATCCGTCGTAAGCCCTTGGGAGGTCTCATAGGCGCATTCAAAACCACCGCAGCCAAGCACGTCAACCGTATCCGTAATACGCCCAATCAACCCATTTGGCAGCGCAACTATTACGAGCGCGTCATTCGAAATGAGAACGAACTGGACCGGGTTCGGGAGTACATAATCAGCAATCCAGCGCGGTGGGCTTTCGATTCCGAGAACCCGCTGGCCGCAATGCCCAAGGAAAAGGACGCATGACCACCCTCACCGAAGCCGATGCGCTCATCGCGCTGGAGAAGCGCCGGATAGATGCGACCGAATGAGATTACCCGGACTTCGGCGGACCGGTCACAGTTCCGTTGGTCTCGATCGACGGGCTCGAATCATTCCTTCTTGATCTGCGCCGGGCGCGGACCGACCTCGACAAGGGCACCTGCCCAAACCGCGGCCGGCAGGTCGTAGTCCCTCGTGCGGCTGGATTTTGGTGGCACGCCACATCGCAACCCGGACGGGGAGCAAGCCGGGTCACCGCGCCTCCATCTTTACCGCGAGGAATTTGGCGATAAGTGGGCGTTTACCGTCCCGAGCGACCGATTCACGAACTTGGACGATCCATGGCAAACGCTTGAAGACTTCATGCGGTTCTGCAACATCGTCGAACTGCCCGTCATCCGGAAGGGGCTGTTCACATGATCGGAGAAATTCAATCGCTGCTGGATCAGTATTGGATCTGGTTGCGGGACAGGACCAGCCTTCGCCAGATCGATGACTGGACAGAAATTACTACACCGTACCTGGACCGACACAACGACTGCCTCCAGATCTACGCTAAACGCGACAACGGAGGGTTCGTGCTGACGGACGACGGTTACGTTCTCGAAGATCTGGAGCAGTCCGGCTGCAAGATCGACAGCGCCAAGCGCCAAGCATTGTTCAGGACGACGCTCAACGGTTTCGGCGTGAAGGTCAACGAGAAGGCGCTCGAAGTGCGGGCGTCGCCGGACAATTTCGCGCTGCGAAAGCACAATCTTGTGCAGGCGATGCTCGCCGTCAACGATCTCTTCTACTTGGCATCGTCCACAATCGCCAGCTTGTTCCATGAAGACGTGGTGGCTTGGCTCGATCTCTCCGACATCCGGTATACGCCCAGCGTGAAGTTCACGGGCAAGAGCGGCTATGATCATCGATTCGATTTCGTCATACCGAAGTCGAGAGTCCAGCCGGAGCGTGTACTGCGCGCCATCAACCGCCCGAGCCGTGACACCGCGCAGGCGATGGCGTTCTCCTGGGTCGACATCAGGGAGGTGCGTTCTCTGGAATCCCGCGCCTATGCGATCCTGAACGACTCGGACCAACCAATCTCGGCGAGCGTGCTGGACGCGATGCGCAGCTACGACGTGCATCCGGTCCCATGGTCGGGCCGAGATGAAGCGCGCGAGGAACTCGCCGCGTGATTCCTTCCCGGGTGATGGAATCCGAAGTTGAAGACGCCGCCCCGCCTAGCTGGAGAGCTTGGGCTGGTGCGTCTGCACAGACAGCCCGGTTGTTCAATCTGTCTGCCCTGGCCTCGCCTTTCCAACTCAGCCGCCTTACCATCGGGGACTACATTGGATTGCTGGAGCGCCTGTTTCTTATCGACCGGCTCCCGCCGTGGCGCGGCAACCGGCTGAGTCGTCTGGTCAAAACCCCAAAGCTCCACGTCGGCGACACCGGACTCGGGTGTGCTCTGATTGGGTGTAACCCCGGCGCTCTGGCCCAGGATCGCCACTCTTGGGGCAGTTTCTGGAAACTTTCGTGTTTCAGGAATTGAAGCGGCAGGCCATCTGCCAGGAGCAACCCCTATCGTTTTATCACTACCGCGACAAGGATCAGGTGGAAGTTGACATTGTCATCGAGCGGGGAGCAACATCTGTAGCCGGCGTTGAGGTGAAAGCCTCCGCCACGGTAACCACGTCCGATTTTCGGGGCCTCCATAAATTGAAGAGAGTCACCAGCGAGAGGTTCGCTTCCGGGGTGATACTCTACGACGGCGAGATAGCCTCCAGCTTCGGCGGCCAGATGTTCGCCGTGCCGATTCGATCCCTGTGTGAAGGCCGGAGCGTTAGGCCAGGCTCATTCCTCCCGGGAGGGGACCGGTTGGCGCCGTAGTTCATCGGCTCTCTGAGATTTACTATGACCACCCTCACCGAAGCCGACGTCGAGCAAGCGGCCCTGGACTGGCTGGAGGGCCTCGGCTGGCGGCTGGCCCGCGGGCCGGATATCGCCCCCGATACTCTTGCCGCGGAGCGCACCGACTACGGGCAAGTGGTGTTGGAGCGGCGGCTGCGGGATGCCCTGGCCGAGTTGAATCCCGATCTCCCCGCCGGGGCGCTGGACGACGCCTTTCGCAGGTTGACCCGCCCGGAGGGGGCGACGCTGGAAGCCCGCAACCGCGCCTTTCACCGGATGCTGGTGGAGGGTGTGACGGTCGAATACCGCACCGATGCCGGCGCAATCCGCGGGGCGCAGGCGCGGGTCATCGACTTCGAAGATTCTAGCAACAACGACTGGCTGGCGGTCAACCAGTTCACCGTCAGCGAGAGCAGGAACACCCGCAGGCCCGACGTCGTGCTGTTTGTCAACGGTCTGCCCCTGGGCGTCATCGAGCTCAAGAACCCGGCGGACGAAGACGCCACCCTCTGGACCGCTTGGCAACAACTACAGACCTACAAGGTCGAGTTGCCTTCGCTGTTCTCCATGAACGAGCTGCTCATCGTCTCCGACGGGACGCAGGCCCGCATCGGCACGCTCACCGCCGGGCGGGAGTGGTTCAAGCCCTGGCGCACCATATCGGGCGAAGCTCTGGCCGACCCGCACATGCCCGAACTCCAGGTGATGCTGGAAGGCGTCTGCGCTCACGAGCGGTTCCTGGCTATCGCCCGCGACTTCACCGTGTTCGAGGACGGCGGCGGCGGGGCGCTGGTCAAGAAGATGACCGGCTATCACCAGTTCCACGCGGTGCGGGTGGCGGTGGCGGAGACTTTGCGGGCATCCGAGTTACAGCGCATCGCCGATAAGTCCGGCAGATACGAGTCGGGCCGCAAGCCGGGCGGCGACCCGGGCGACCACCGCATCGGCGTGGTCTGGCACACTCAGGGATCGGGCAAGAGCCTGACCATGGCCTTCTACGCCGGAGCCATCATCCGCGAGCCGGCCATGGAGAACCCCACCATCGTCGTGCTGACCGACCGCAACGACCTGGACGATCAGCTTTTCGGTACCTTCTCCCGCTGCCAGGACCTCTTGCGCCAGCCACCCGTGCAGGCCGAGAGCCGGGCCGACCTGCGCCGCAAGCTCGCCGTCGCATCGGGCGGCGTGGTGTTCACCACCATCCAGAAGTTCTTCCCCGAGGAGACAGGAGATATCTACCCTGCACTCTCCAACCGTCGCAACGTCGTGGTCATTGCCGACGAGGCCCATCGCAGCCAGTACGACTTCATCGACGGGTTCGCGCGCCACATGCGCGACGCGCTGCCGCATGCCTCCTTCGTTGGTTTCACCGGCACGCCGATCGAATTGCGGGACGCCAACACCCGGGCCGTGTTCGGCGACTACATCAGCATCTACGACGTCCGGCGTTCGGTCGAGGACGGGGCCACGGTGCCCATCCACTACGAGAGCCGTCTTGCCAGGCTGGCCCTGGACGAGAGCGAACGACCGACCATCGACACGGAGTTCGAGGAGGCCACCGAGGGCGAGGAGGTGGAGCGCAAGGAGAAGCTCAAGATCAGATGGGCGCAACTGGAGGCCGTCGTCGGCGCGGAGAAGCGGCTGAAGCGGGTGGCCGAGGATATCGCGGCCCATTTCGAGAAAAGGCTCGAAGTCCTTGACGGCAAGGCGATGGTGGCGTGCATGAGTCGGCGCATCTGCGTCGAGTTGTACCGGGAGCTCGTCCGATTGCGTCCCGACTGGCGCGACGAGGACGACGACAGGGGAAGCATCAAGGTGGTGATGACCGGCGCCGCCTCCGACCCGCCTGAGTGGCAGGCGCACATCCGCAACAAACCGCGGCGTGAGGCTCTGGCGAAACGTTTCCGAGACCCCGAAGACCCGCTCCGGGTCGTGCTGGTGCGCGACATGTGGCTGACCGGCTTCGATGCGCCCAGCCTGCACACCATGTACGTGGACAAGCCGATGCGCGGTCACGGGCTGATGCAGGCCATCGCCCGGGTCAACCGGGTGTTTCGGGACAAGCCGGGCGGTCTGGTGGTGGATTACCTCGGCTTGGCTCCTGAATTGAAACGCGCGCTGGCGACTTACACCGAAAGCGGCGGCGCGGGCCGAACAGCCCTCGATCAGTCGGAGGCGGTGGCGGTGATGATCGAGAAGTACGAAATCTGCCGCGGCCTGTTCCACGGCTTCGACTGGTCGAAGTGGATCGCCGGCGCGCCGGTGGAGCGGCTGGGCCTGCTGCCGGCCGCGCAAGAGCACGTCCTGGCGCAGGAGAACGGCAAGGATCGTTGCCTGCACGCAGTGCGCGAACTGTCTCAAGCCTTCGCGCTGGCCGTCCCGCACGAGGACGCGCTGCGCATCCGCGACGACGTGGCCTTCTTTCAGGCAGTGAGCGGCAGCCTCGCCAAACGCGCTCCCGGTGAGACGCGGCCCGAAGAAGAGTTGGACCATGCGCTGCGCCAGATTGTCTCGCGCGCGGTGGCCTCCGAAGGCGTCATCGACATTTTCGCCGCCGCCGGGCTGAAGAAGCCCGACATCTCGATCCTCTCCGATGACTTCCTGGCCGAGGTGCGCGGCATTCCCCAGCCCAACCTGGCCGTCGAGCTGCTGCGGAAGCTGCTGAGGGGCGAGCTGGCTGCGCGCCGAAAGAAGAACGTCGTCCAGGCGAGATCTTTCGCCGAGATGCTGGAGCAAGCCCTCCGCCGCTATCAGAACCGCGCCGTCGAAGCTGCGCAGGTGATCGAAGAGTTGATCCAACTGGCCCGGGACCTCCGCGAGGCCAACGCCCGCGGCGAAGAGCTCGGGCTGTCGGAAGACGAGCTGGCTTTCTACGACGCGCTGGAGACCAACGACAGCGCGGTCCGGGTGCTCGGCGATGAAACGCTCCGCGCCATCGCCCGCCAACTGGTTGAAACCGTCCGCAACAACGTCACCGTCGACTGGACGCTGCGCGAGAACGTGCGCGCCCACCTCCGCGTACTGGTCAAGCGCATACTGCGCAAGCACGGCTACCCGCCGGACAAGCAGGAGAAAGCAACGCTGACCGTTCTGGAGCAAGCCGAGGCCCTGTCCGCCGGCTGGGCTGTCTGAGCCGGTTCCGGACGGCTGCAGGGGGAGCCTGGTCGGCAGCCGAACAAGCCCTTTTCGGGGAGATCCCTTTAGAGATGAACGGTGAGTCCAAGGGCGACCGCAACACTGACCGGGACAGGCAGCGAGCCTCGGTCTTCAGGCCGGAGCTGCCGCGCAGTCCTCACCAGTAGGAGCCGATCCAGGTGGCCTCCTGGGGGAGCTTCAGAGGAGGGTGGCGGCGGATGGCCTCTTCGTTGATGTCGGTACCCAATCCCGGACCCTGGGGAATGCTGAGGTATCCGTTTCGGTACTCGATGGGTTCCGTGAGCACCTGGTTGTAGCGCTCCAGGTAGGGATAGAAGAATTCCTGGATCAGGACGTTGGGGATACAGGCGTCCAGATGCAGGCTGGCGACTGTCGACAGGGGTCCGTTGGAGTTGTGAGGCTGGACACTGACGTAATAGGTTTCGGCCATGGCTGCGATTTTTTTCAGTTCCAGGATGCCCCCGGCGTGACAGATGTCGGGTTGGATGACGCGAGCGGCCTGTTTTTCCAGCAGAGGCCGAAAATCCCAGCGGGTGTACAAGCGCTCGCCGGTGGCGACCGGCAGGCGAATGGCGCGCTGCACCTCTGCCATGGCGTCGATGTTGTCCGGGGGAATGGGTTCTTCATAGAAGAAGGGGTCCAGAGGTTCGAGCTTGTGCGCCATGCGAATGGCGCTCCACACGTTGAAACGGCCGTGGCATTCGATCAGCAGATCGACGTCCGGACTCACGGCCTGGCGCACGGCCTGGACCGACTCGATGGCATATTTCTCCTCGCTTTTGGGGATGACTTGTCCGCCCTGGCGGAAGGGGTCCCATTTCATAGCCGTGAATCCCTGCTCCACCATGGCTTGGGCCCGCAGGGCCACCGATTCAGGGGTGTCCTCGGCCTTGGTTTCCGTCACCACTCCCCGGAAGGCCCAGGCGTTGGCATAGGCTCGAACCCTGTCTCTCAGCCGCCCCCCCAACAGCTCATGGACAGGGACTCCCAAGGCTTTGCCCTTGATGTCCCAGAGGGCTTGCTCGACCCCGCTCAAGGCAGCCAGGTGGATGAGCTGGCCGTACCAGAAGGTCTGCTTGTAGAGTGAGTTCCAGATGAACTCGATCTGATGGGGATCCTTGCCAACGAGAAAGTCCCTGAACGACTCCAGCGCCTGGATCACTATGGGATCGTGGCGCTCCATGCTGGATTCTCCCACGCCCGTCAGGCCGACGTCGGTGTAAAGCTTCACGAAGATCCAATTGGCGTGGCCGCCGGCCATATGAAAAACTTTCAGATCTGTAATTTTCACGGTTGCCTTTCTGAGGGTGTGCGGTCTTCTGGGCTTTTCAGAACTCGCATCGGTTGCTTGGAACGCAAGCGTGTTGATCGCTCACCCCAAAGCCTCCGGGAAGGAGGCGGGGAAGGAAAGAAGATAATCAGACTGCCGGAATCCGACAATGACCCCCGTCATGGGATCGACCCGGGCTGGCCGTTTGGAACCTCCGGATGTCTGCGGCAAGTCACCAGGCGGGGGAAACCTATGGGTCACGGGAGACTCCACCGCACTGCTTCGACAAAAGGGAAGCTTTTCTGTCCTTGGGGGGAGAAACCATAGTAGAGGGTCAGCAGGTGGCGCGAGTCCAACCGGATCGAGCAGGGATAACCGCCACCCCCCCAGGAGTTATAACCCAACATGATCTTTTGGGCCTGATCCCAGGTTCGCCCGTCATCACGGCTCAAGAGAGCTTGAGCCCCGTAAGGAGGGTGGCGTACCCCGTGGCTCAGGATGACGATGCCATCGGGCATCTGCAGGAGGAATAAGAGGCCAGCGCCAAGTTGTCGGTTCGCGGTATCTTCGCTGGGGAACTCCAACTTTCGCCATGATCGGTGGAGCGAATGACGTCATAGGAAAGAAACCGGGCCTGGGGAGGGTCCTTTCCTCGAAAGAGGCGGAAGGTCTCGTAACCTAAAAGGACGGCGCCGTCCTTGAGCACACCGAGCGCCAGGTTGCCTTCGCTGTCGTCGCTGTCCACGAGAACTTGGGGCTCGGACCAGTGAAGACCCCCATCTTTCGACCGAGCCCAAAGGACACGCCAGTCCGAATCAGCCTCCCAGGCTTGAAAGGCCGCCAAAATCTCACCGTTCTTTAACCGGCAAACCAAAGGATGCCCGCCCCCGCTGCCGGGGGGTCCCTGGTAAATTCGGGTTCTGTCAGCCTTGAGAGATCGAAACAGGTGGACTTCTCCTGCCTGCGCCATCCAAGTCCCGCTCGAAGAGCCAAGCAGGATCATCCCACTCAGAAGACAGGCCTGCCGCCAGGTTCTTGCTGAAAGGAATCTTGGGCGGTGACCTGGTTTCCTGGCAATCATCAGACGACTTCCTGGCTGAGGATCGGGTCAGTCTGCGTGACGTAGATATTATGACTTTTGGTCATCTTTGCCGCGCCCGCGCCGGTTCAAGCCTCGAGGGCATTTTGACGACGCGGCCCATAAACATAAAGAGGATCTTACCACAGCGATCTTTGCAGCGTAGATGCAGTGCGGATTCGATCGAGGGCGCTTTTTCACCGTCAGCGCCAGCCGGCTGCCTCTGATCAAGGCCGGCTTTACCCCATTTGCATCACCGGCGGCCTTGTGTGACAATCGGAGCCCTGTAACGATGGGGGCCCACGGCGAATTCAACAGCGATTCGTCATGGCGGTCCCTTCCTTCCCGAGCGATTTATGTCTGCGGAGAACCCATGTCTCAACCCTTGATTATCGATTTGCACCTGGATCTGGCCTGGGATGCTATCTTCTGGAATCGTAACCTCACCTTGACGGCTCACGAAGTGCGGCGCCAGGAAGCCAATGGACCTCCCCAAGTGGCGGCGGACTACAACGTGGGTCTCTGCACCGTGACCTTTCCGGAGATGCGTCGGGGCAATGTCGGCGTCATGCTGAGCACGATCATGTCGCGGATCGACGAGCGCCGGGGAGCGATGCGGGACGGCATGAGGACCCAGGAGCAGGCCATTGCCATGGGCCGCGGCCACTTGGCCTACTATCAGGTGATGGCCGAGCGGGGCCACATCAAGCCGGTCAAGTCCCTTCAGGATCTGGACGAAGCTGTCGAAGCCTGGAAAAACCCGACGGAACACACCCCGGTCTATCACGTGCTCTCCATGGAAAGCGCCGATCCCATCATGGACCCCGACGACGTGGAGTTCTGGTGGAATGCGGGACTTCGCGTGGTCGGACCTGCGCACTTCGGGCACAATACCTACATCCACGGCACCAACACCGTGGGCGGCTTGAAGCCTCCGGCCAGGGACCTCTACCGGGCGATGCGCGCAGCCGGGATGGTTCTGGACATCACCCACATGGCCGATCAAGCCGTCTGGGAGTCCTTCGAGATCTGGGATGGCCCGGTGATGGCTTCACACTGCGTTTGTCGTTCCATCGTGAAGGGACAGCGGCACCTGACCGACGACATGATTCGAGAACTCATTCGTCGAGATGGCGTCATGGGCCTGGTTTTCTGCCAGTGGTTCATGGATCCCCAGGTCGAGTGGGAAAACAGGCCCGAGAAGTCGACCTACGTCTCAAAATACGGGATGGAGGGGCTGATTCCCCACATCGAACACATTGGCAATCTCGCCGGCGGGTCGCTGGAAAACATCGCCATAGGAACCGACATGGATGGAGGATTCGGCGCTGAGATCACTCCCACCGACGTGGACACCATCGCCGCCTGCAGGAGTTCTCGCCCGTGCTCAGGAAGGCCGGCTACGCCGAGGAAACCGTGGACGGCATCCTGAGCGGCAATGCCCTGCGGTTCCTCAGAAAGGCGTGGCAGCCGTAGGCTCAGGACGTTGGATCTTTTGGCATCAACAGGCTCGGAGAGTTGCTATGGAAAAGTACCGCTACGCTGAGATGATCTGGTATGAAATTCGAGAGGCGGCAAAACAAGATCGGGTGGCGGTGCTGCCGGTCGCCACCTATGAGGATCATGGGCCTCACTTACCGGTCGACGTGGATGTCAGGCTTTGCACCGAGATTTGTGAGCGGGCCGTTGAGCGCATCCCTTCCGAGGCCATCCTGATTCCGGCAGTGGCTCATGGCTACAGCCCCCATCACATGGATTTCCATGGCACCATCACCATTGCCTGGGATACCTTCATCCAGTATGTCAAAGATGTTTGCTGCAGTCTGGCCTACCATGGCTTCAAACGCATTTTGGTCGTCAACGGCCATGGGAGCAACACCTCGCCGCTGGACTTGTCAGCCCGCTTGTCCAACATAGAGTACGGGGGGAAAATCCTGTGCGCCACGGTGAACCACTGGGGTCTCCGTAAAGTGAGAGAAGTGGGTGCGGCCCTGCGGGAGTCGGACTATGGCGGCGCCTCTCATGCAGGAGAATACGAGACCGCTCTCTATCTGGCCTTGAAACCGGAACTGGTCGATATGGCCAAGGCCCTGGATGAAAGGTCTCCACTGCCCCCCAGTTTTCAGAGCGACCTGCTGGCTGGAAGCCATCCGAACGGGTCCGTTGCCCGTCTGGTCCCCTACTGGAGCTCGCAGAGCGCCAGCGGAATCAAGGGGGATGCCACCAAAGCGACCGCGGAAAAAGGAAAACAGTTTCTGCAAGCGGCCATTGAAGGGCTGATCGAATTGATCGGGGAACTGAGGGCCACTGAGATCCTCCCGCGCCGCGACCAGCATGAACCTTCCCGTTGAAGTTTCCAGGTTGCAACGGCTGCTCAACGGTTTCCTGGGCTGAAATTCACCCGCTATTTCTTGCGGACGTCGATATGCACGGCCTCCAGCACGGGAGTGCTGCCGCCGTTGGGGGTGGTGAGCGTGGCTCGATATTGAAGCCAGCGGTGGCTCTTGGGCAGGTCGAAGGCGGCTCCGGAATCCTTGAAGTGGTCGCCCGTTCCCTTGGGTCCTGTCCATGGGGCTTCTTCCAGGGCCGAGTTGCTTTCAGCGCTGCGCACTTGCAGCAGGACCCCGGTTCCGTGGGGAGTGCTGGCATCCCAACGAAGGCGGCCGGGCTCTTGGCTCGCCGGAATTTGGATGGGGGCCGAAAGGTAGGTTTCGCGCAGCTTGCGGTCATAGATGTTCCCCACATCTTTTCGCGGGCCGAAGTGAGGGCCAAAAGTCTGGATCCAATGACGCCGAGCCGAAGAGTAGCCCTCGGGACCACCCCAGTAGATGTTGCTGCCGGCGCCGTGATCGCCCCGGTCGAGGTGGTTGAAGACCACAATATCGAACCAAGTGTCCTGGTTGAGGTCAGCCACCGTCAGGGCACCCGACGATTCGGCTGGCAGGTTGCTGCGACGAGCTTCGCTGTAGGTTCCCTCCGAAGAGCCCCAGTAGATGAAGGCAGGAATGCTGCGGGTGAAATAGGCATGATAGTTGCTCATGACAATGTCCAGGAAGCCGTCCTGGTTGAGGTCGGCCACCGCGTGTTCCAAGGGATCGTAGGCTTCCAGGCGTAAGATCTTCTGCTCGGAATAGCCTTGCCGGCTTCCCCACAAGATCGACACATGACGAGTTGGGCGGCCAAAGTTCTTGGAATCCCAGCCGCCTCCCACGATCAGGTCCAACCAGCCGTCGGCATTCAAGTCTGCAACCTCCACGGTGGAAGAGGGTTGGACCTGGAGAGAAGTGTAGTGCCGCGAACTGAACGCTCCTTGGGCCGTCCCCCAAAAAAGGTCCACCTGATCGCCGTCCACGTCGCAGAAAATCAGATCGAGGAAGCCGTCCTTGTTCAAGTCCGCAATGGTGGGGCTTTGGCTGATGAGGGTATTGAGTTTCAGTTCGCTTCGCCGTGACCATTGGTAGCCCGTTTCATCTCCCCAGAGGATAAAGCCCGTCGGCTTCAAATCGGTGCTATAGGCCGTGCCGGCAGCAACGACCAGGTCCAGGTAGCCATCCCGATTCAAGTCGGCAGTCGCTGCGCCATATCCCAAGGGGATGGACAAATCCTGCCTGTGACCCCGGCTGTAACCCTGGTGGCCTCCCCAGTAGATCGGGCCATTGGGAAAGGCCACGTCTGCCCAACTGTCGTGGTTCAGGTCGGCGATGGCCGGCGCGGACATGGAATCGGGGAGGGTCGACAGGGCTGCCGGGGAGTAGTGATGATAGGGGTTGCCCCAGTAGATGAGGGAGTTGAGAGATTCCCGGCTTCCGGTGTTGCGGTTAATGAGAACCAGATCGGCATTGCCGTCGTGGTCCAGATCGTCGGCTTGCAGGCTGACGGCGCCAAAACCCTGGAGTTCCAGACGATGGGCGGCGTCGAAGCCGCTGGGACTGTTCCAATAGATATAGGAGTTGACGTCAAAGGTGTGGTCATCGTGCTCGTTGGCGAATGCCAGGTCAACCCAGCCGTCTCCATTGAAGTCCTGGTAGGCGGAGGCCGTCGCGTGCAGGGTGGGAAGCTTTAGCATTGCCTGGGTTGACGGACCCGTTCGGCTCCCCCAATAGAGATAAGAGAACTTTCCTTTCTGGTTGGGAAAGACCAGGTCGGCGAATCCGTCCTGGTTGAAATCCGTCACACTGGAGGTTGCTGCGCCCTGGGTCGGTAATTCACGCCATGGCCTTTCCTCAAAACCTTCCGGGGTTCCTCGTCGGATCTCTGCTCGGTTGTCCCGGTGCGTCACAACCAGATCGAGGACCCCATCCCCATTCAAGTCAGCCAGTTCCGCACCCTGCAAGTCTCCCCAGCGGTGGATTTGGCGTCGGGCCTCTGAAAACCCGCTTGCGCCCCCCCAATAGAGATAGAGACTTTTTTCCTTGGGGTTATTGTTGAGGAAAAGCAATTCAGGGTAGCCATCCCCATTCAGGTCACCCGCTTCGCAGTCAACGGCGCTGATGCTGGCGATAGAGCTTCGATGCCTAGGGCTGAAGCCGGTCGGGCCCCGTTCCAGTAGATGTAAGATTCCAGGTGCTGGGCGTGCCCATGACGCTCACCACCTTCAGTGCCGTTGTTGGCGAATGCCAGATCCAGGTAGCCATCCTGGTTGAAATCGGCAGCTTCCAGGTCGGAGGCCATCAGAGTCGGCAACTCCGTTCGCCGGTCGGCCCGATATCCCTCCGGGCTTCCCCAATAGATCAAGGCCTTCATGTAAACAGAGTAATTGTGGATGAAGTTGCAGAAGACGATCTCCAGATAGCCGTCCCCGTTGAGGTCGACCAGGAGAGAGCGGCCCCCTCCATCGCTGGGCAGGCGAGTCACCGCGTTCCGCCGGGAGCGAATTTCCCGGAGCAGCTTGCCCAGCGGCTGCTGGTCGGGAAGCGGAGGCAGAATCGACCGCGGTCCCTGTTGGGTGCCCCAGTAGATCAGAAGATCTTCGTTTTCCAATTGGTTGTGGTCCTGGGCCACGAAGAGGTCGAGGTAGCCATCGTTGTTCAGATCCAGGGTGTGAATCATGCGTACGGATCCCGAACGGGTGACGTAGATATTGGCGCCGCCGTCTCCCAAAGTGCCGGAAGAGAAGTCTGCGAAGTCGGTATGGTGCAACCAGGGCTCGTGTGGATCATTCCCGGATGACCAACCGGGCCAACAGAGGCACATCGCAATTGCAAAGCTCAGCCTGGATCTCATGGGTTAACCTCTCTTTGAATTCCGCTTGAACTCAAGTTGGGAAGGATGCTAAGGCATTTACTGGAAGTGGGTCAAGAGGTTCAATATTCAGTAATGGCCCCCGCCGACTTAATTGCGAGGTTCCTTTACAAAGAATCTTAAACGTGAGAAAAATGCTATCCGTCGAGTGACCCTGGCCCGTGACTCGGGTTGTCTTCAGGCGTGGGCGCCGACTCGACCATTGAAAGACCGAGGATCTGAACATGACGATTGCAGAACTGATTATGGAGGACGCGCGAACCCGCAACGTGCGCCATTTCTTTGGTATTCCCGGTGGGGGTTGTCCGTTGGACTTGATGGAGGCCGGCCGGAAGCTGGGGGTGGACTTCATCAGTGTGAACCACGAGTCTTCAGCCGCCATCATGGCGGCCTATTACGGCTTGATGAAGGATACGGCCGGTCTGGCTTTGACCATTCGAGGCGTGGGAGCGGCCAATCTCGTCGGCGGGGCCGCCAACGTTCACTTTGAAAGAGCGCCCATGGTGGCGGTTTGCGAGACCTGTCCCCCTTCCGTCGCCGACTATCAGATGGTCCAGCACTGTGACCAGTTGAGCCTCTTCAGCGGCATCGAGCGCTACCGGCAGACGCTCTCGGTGGAGAACGCCCCGGCGGCGGTTCAAGAGGCCACCTTTTATGCCACCGAAGGTCGTCCGGGACCGGCCCTCCTCAACTTCCCCGCCGACCTGGGCAAGGCGGTGTGCGGTCCGCCCCTTTCACCCAAGGCCCACTGCGTCTCCCCTCCGGCGCCGGAGAACGAAGTGGCCGCCTGCAGAGAAGTTCTCTCGAAGTGGCGTAAGCCGGTGGTCATTGCCGGGGCCGATGTGGTGCGGGACGACGCCACCAGGGAGTTGCTCTCCCTAGTCGAGAATTTGGGGGCCGCGGTTCTGGTGACCATGGAAGCTCGCGGGGTTTTCCCCGAATCTCATGACCGCTGGGCCGGCGTCTTCGTTGGAATGTATACTCCCGGCGTGATTGAGTCGAATGTCTTTGAGAAAGGCGATGGAGTGCTGCTGGTGGGTGCGGATGCCCTCATGACCCACGGACCCTGGAAATGCGAACTGCCCACGGCGGAAGTCCTCAGCCGCCCGGAGTATCGAGCCCTTTCTCAGCAACCCTCGGTCCGAGTCAACGGTAACCTCAAGACCGTGCTGCCGGCTCTGGCGCCTCAAGCCAGGTCCGGATTTGGCAGCGAAGAGGTCCGGACGCTGCGCCGAGAGGTGTTACCGTTCTTCAAGCGACCCGGCCCTGCGCGGTTTGCCGCACAGGATATCATTGAGATTGCCCGGAAAGTGCTGCCCCCGGATGGGATTCTCGTTTCAGAAACCGGTGTCTTCGTCTGTATGCTGGAACACCTTTGGCCGGTGGATCAGCCGGGTACCTACTATGGGACCTCGGGAGGGCGGACGATGGGGCTGACCCTTCCTGCGATCTGCGGCGCGCGCCTGGCCGAACCGGAAAGGCCTATGATTGGACTGGGAGCAGACGGCAGTCTGCTGATGCGTCTGGGTGAGTTGGAAGTGCTGGCGCGCACGGGGTGCGCTGTGCCGCTGGTGGTGGTCAATGATCAGGCTCTGGGGACGATGAAGGCCAGGCAGAAACTGCGCAGGATGCCTCCTTACGCGCTTGATCTGCATCCGGTGCGCTTCGAGGATATAGCCCGGGCTTGCGGACTGAGGGCGGCCACCGTGGACAACCCGGAAGACTTTGAGCGCGAGCTGGTCGCTGCCATGACCGCCGACCGATGCACGGTGATCGACGCCAGGGTAGACCCGGAGATCTACCAGGATAGTTTTGGCCGTACCGTGGGGATGCCTCAATCGCGGGGGTGAAGAATACATGCCTCGACCATCAGCCTCTTTCCAAGCACTTTCGCCCCACAACATTCGATTTCGTCCGGAGTTCCTGGATTTTCGTCGGGGGATTCGGGTGGGAAATCTGGGTGACGACGAGCGAATCACCCGCATTCTGAAGCTGGCTCTGGAGTCGAGATACCAACAGTCCTTTGTCACCGAACGTTGGGGGCGAGGCGTCTACTGGCAGTGGATCGGCTACCTGGCCAAAGCCAATCGGGCGGCAAAGCCGATGTCCTCGAAAGTGAGTTTTGGGTGCTCGAAGTTCTTCCTCATGATCGATAAGGAGGAACAGCTCTTCAAGTGTGGCCTGCAAGTGGAGCGCGGCTTCCTGAAGGCTCCTGCCGGCGAGGATCGATTCACGCTGAGGGACGACTGGGATTGGTGCCGACTGCTGCAAGCGCTCGAGCCAAAGGGGCCTATGGAGAAGGAGTTGAAGCGATTGGTGACCCGTGAGGGCTTCTGGCTGCAAGCGGGTAGTTGGCACTCCGAAGTGTTCCGCTTCTCCAAAACGACCCTTCCCACCACGTCCCAATTGCGCCGCAGGCTGGAGAAATTTCCGGAAAGTAGCTGGGCCGGCTTCATGCTCTATTTCCCCATGAACGAAGAAGCCGTGCAGCGCACTTCCGGAAGAGACCTGGTCGAGTCCATGCTGGCCATTTTCGAGGAAGTCACTCCAGCCATGAGGCTCTGTACCCAGACCCGGCTGTGATGCCGGTCATTGGAGGGGGCCACCGTCCTGACTCCGGCAACTGCTTAACCCCGGTGGAGCCCTGTGCTAAGCTCTCCGGCGACCCTTCAAGGCTGGACCCGGAACCAAGGGTGGGAGATGTTTTGCTCACGGGGCAGCTCTGCAGGCGCATCGTTAACTTTGCAGTCCAAGGCCAAAGAGGAATCCATGCAAACTCCCATCGATTCGTCTCAGTTTCGCAAGATCATGTCGCGCTTCGTGACCGGGATCACAGTGGTCACGACCAGATTGGGTCATGAAATCCATGGTCTGACCTGCAATGCCTTTTGCTCGATCTCACTGAACCCTTGCACGGTAATGGTGAGTGTGGCCAAGGACGCCCGCTCCTGGCCGCTCATTGACAGGAGTCGGCTTTTTGCCGTCAACGTTTTGAGCGAGGGCCAGACCCACCTATCCGATCGCTTTGCCGGGCGGCACCGGGACAAGGACGACAACCGTTTTGAGGGTATCGAGTGGACCACGGCGGCGACCGGGGCTCCTATCTTGTGCGGGACCCAGGGTTATCTGGACTGCCGGGTGACCCGGGCTTACGACGGCGAAAGCCACACTCTTTTTCTGGGGGAAGTCGTTGCCCTGGAACTCGACGACACCCGGCCCCCTCTGGTCTTCTACCAGTCCCGTTACATGGGAGTGGACAGCCTTAAAGCGCTCTGAGGCTGATGCCCGATCGGACTTTGAGGTATTTCAACAGGGATAGACAGGATGAACAGGATGAGCAAGATTTTTTTATCCTGAATATCCTGTTCGTCCCTGTTTAAAAAGAAGGGCGGCAACCCCATCTGCCCGAAGGTAGATGCTCCAGTTCTGTGGCGGAAACAAACATCTCAGGCTGGGTGGTGAATGATTTTTGCATTATGTATCCTGACCTATGAGCCGTAGTGATGCAGAGATCTCCGAAGGATAGTTTGTTGCAGGCGGACGGAAGCGGAAGGCGAGGCGCCCGTTGGCTTCATCCGTTCCGGCTATGCGAATTCAAGCGCTTTGAAAGCACTGAGATCGACCTCTTGCCTCGCCGCCCATAAATCATAGTTATCTTGCATCGAAAGCCAGCTCTCCGGGGACCGGCCAACGACTTTGGACAGCTTCAGCGCCATCGTTGGCGTTACACTGCCCTTGCCGTTGATAATTCGGCTCATCACGGATTCACTGACCTGCAACTTGTTGGCCAGTTCTTTTGCGCCGATGTCAAAGGGTTCCAGGTAAACCCGCTTAATAAACGCCTCTGGATGCATGGGGTTATGTTGCTGAATGCTCATGAGTGATAGTCCTCGTAATTCACAACGTAGGCGTCACCGTCTACAAACTCGAATGCGATCCGCCAGTTGCCACTCACATTGACAGCCCACTGTCCTCCCTTGTCACCTTTGAGCGGGTGCAGACGCCAGCCCAGGATATTCATATCTTTTCTTTGATGCTGAACGCGGTGTGAAGGGCCTGCAATCGTTCCTCAATCCCCGCTTAACCATTGAAAATGAGCGGAACTACAGTTTGAGACCTCTGCGTAACTCCTCGGGTGAGGCGAAATTTGGCAATGCGCTATCGCTATCCTACTGAAAACTCGCCGTTCCTGGATTCCGGCTTTCGCCGGAATAACGGTTATGCAGAGGTCTCGAGTTATAAGAAACCGCCCTCTTTCGACTACCAATCGGTGAATCGTTACGGTCCTGCAGAGATGTTTCAGCATGGAGTCCCCTTTCGCTCAGAAGAGACCCACCACTTGTCCTTCATCATCCAGATCAATCCGGTTGGCGGCGGGTTGCCTGGGTAGGCCCGGCATCGTCAGAATATCTCCACAGATCACCACCAGGAATTCGGCTCCGGTGGCCAAGCGAACGTCCTTCACCGGCAGGACGTGCCCCGAGGGCGCGCCCCGCAGCAGCGGGTCGGTGGAAAACGAGTATTGGGTTTTGGCGATGCAGACCGGATAATGTCCGAATCCTGCATTCTGGTAGCGTCGGATCTTGGCCCGTATTCTGGTGTCTGCGATGACTTCCGAGGCGCCGTAGATCCTGGTCGCAATCTTGGTGATCTTGTTCCAGAGCGAATCCTGCTCTTCATACACGAATTTGAAGTTGCTCCGGGTGGAGCCGAGGGTCTCGACGGCCGTCTGAGCCAGTTCCAAGGCTCCCTCACTGCCCCGAGCCCAGTGGTCACAAACCATCACGGGGACCGAGTGATGAGCCATTCGACTCTTGAGGAGTACGATCTCGTCCGGGGTGTCGTGGGTGAATCGATTGAGCGCCACAATACACGGCAAGCCATAGTGGTTGCGTACGTTGTTCAGGTGTCGCTCCAGATTGGGAATCCCTTTCTCCAGCGACTCCGGGTCTTCCCGGTGCGAAGCTGTCCTGTCCGCTCCCCCGTGATACTTGAGAGCCCGCAGGCTGGCCACCAATACCACCAGAGCGGGAGCTATTCCTGCCTTGCGGCATTTGATGTCGACAAATTTCTCTGCGCCCAGGTCGGCTCCGAATCCGGCTTCGGTCACCACGTAGTCGGCCAGTTGCCGTCCGGCCAGGGTGGCGATCATGGAGTTGCAGCCATGAGCGATATTCGCAAACGGGCCTCCGTGCACCAACGCGAGGTTGTTTTCGAGCGTCTGAACCAGGTTGGGCTTGATTGCCTCCTTGAGCAGCACCGCCATGGCTCCATGGGCGTCGAGGTCTCTAGCATAGATAGGACTTTTGGAACGGCTGTAACCAACGGTAATGTTGCCCAGCCGCTGCTTGAGCTCCGGCAACGAACGGGAGAGGCAGAGAATCGCCATGACTTCGGAGGCCGCGATGATTTCGAAGCCGTCTTCTCTGGGATAGCCGTTGCCGATTCCACCCAGGCCTACGGTGATCTTGCGAAGCGCTCGGTCATTGAGGTCCGCGACTCGATTCCAGGTCACTCGACGAAGATCCACATCCAAGGCATTTCCCTGATGAATGTGGTTGTCGAGGAGGGCGGCCAGAAGATTGTGGGCCAAGCCCATCGCGTGAAAATCTCCGGTGAAGTGAAGGTTGATGTCCTCCATGGGAACGACTTGGGCAAAACCGCCTCCGGCGGCGCCGCCCTTCATGCCGAAGCACGGTCCCAGGGAAGGTTCGCGCAGGCAGATCACCGCCTTCTTGCCCAGACGATTGAGTGCGTCGCCAAGCCCCACCACGGTAGTGGTCTTGCCCTCTCCGGCCGGGGTTGGAGAAATGGCTGTCACCAGGATGAGCTTCCCCTTCCCGGGGCTCGACGAGTCCAAGGCGTCGAGCGACAGCTTGGCTTTGTAGTGGCCGTAGGGCTCCAGATGGTCCTCCGGAATCTGAAATTTTTCCCTGGCCAGATCCACCATTCTTCGCAGACGGGCCCGGCGAGCAATCTCAAGGTCGGTTTTCAAGGGCGGCTATCCTCCTTTTCAGCGATTCAATGTTGGGCGGCGTCTTGTTAACGCCGGCATCGCTTGTGGCGCCTGACCGTTGCCGGCTCGGGACTGAAACCAAGCGGCGCCCGTTCTGGCCCAAAGGGCCTGATCGAGGTCTGCTTCACTTCCGTGACCATGTTTCTGCCGCGGCCCAACCGCACCGTGTCATAATAGCGGAGACTTGGCTGCGGCTTCAATGAACGCTCAGGAGGCAAGCCTGTGCCCACTGTAATGATCTTCACCCAACCGTTGCATGAGCAACCCGGCCCCCACGTGGACCTGCTGCGCGAGGCCGGCTTTACCGTCCGCTATCCGTCCGAACCGGACCTCTCCGACGAGGACGAAACCGTTCGTGTGCTGCAAGGCGTTTCGGCCACCATCGCCGGCGGAGAACCCTACAACCGGCGGGTGCTGGCCGGCCTGCCGGATCTGAGAGTGATTTCCCGCTGGGGCGTGGGCGTCGACCGCATCGATCTCGAGGCCGTGACCCGCCACAACGTCGCGGTCGCCATCACGCCAACCGCTAACCACGAGGCGGTGGCAGAACATGCGATGGCGTTGCTATTAGCGGTGTCGCGCTTTCTGGTCCAAAGAAACGATCAAATTCATCAGGGACTATGGGTTCGAAGAGCTTCGCTGCCGCTCCGAGAAAAGACACTGGGGCTGGTTGGCCTGGGGCGCATCGGACGAAGCGTGGCGGTCAGGGCCGGGGCCTTTCGGATGCGCCTGCTGGCTCATGAGGCGTTTCCGGATCGGGCTTTCGCCCGGAGCCATGGCATCGAACTGGTGGATCTCGACACTCTGTTGGCTCGATCGGACTATGTCAGTCTGCATGTCCCTTTGACCGAGGAGACCCGAGGCCTGATCAACCGCCGGACGATCTCGCGCATGAAAAAAGGGGCCTTTCTGATCAACACTTCTCGCGGTGGCCTGGTGGTTGAGGAGGACTTGGCGGCTGCTTTGAAGATCGGCCGGTTGGCCGGGGCCGGGCTGGACGTCTTTGACGAGGAACCCATCCGTCAGGATCATCCCTTACTGCAGTTGGAGAACCTTTTGGCTACCGATCACTCGGCCGGCATCGATACCCGCTCAGTGGAGGCCATGGCCGTCGAAGCCGCCCGGAACATCGTTGATCTTTATCGAGGCAGGTGGCCGGCAGCCGCGGTCGCCAATTCCGCCGTCCGCAAAACCTGGAAGTGGTGAGACCCGATTGCAGGCTCAGGCTGGGGGGCGTCCCGATCCCGATTCCACCCACTTCAGTAACACCGGATCCTTGACCGTTCCCTGCCGTGAGCAGGGACGGCCGGACAGGGTTCGGAGGATCGGTTCCTTCCAAGACCAGCCAGGTTCAGTCGCGGCCAGCCTCCCTGACTGCGTGGTTGTCTTGCAGCGAGGCACGGAGGATTTCCTTGTCGTTGCGGGCGAAAATGTGCCGATTCGCATAGGCGGGGTGCGACCAGTTGACAGCGCCGGCCTCACGCCGGCCAATGCCAAAGCGCGAGGTAGGAGTGATCAGGTCGGTCCGACTGATCTCCTCATAGCCCGAAGGCGAAAGCTTGGCGATGATCAACTCGCCCCGGTCGTTGGAGATGAAATACCGGTCCCGGTGGCGGACCAGGAAACCCGAGGCCCAGCGAGCCTTTTCCCCGGTCACGGCCAGCGTCTCCCACAGCCGCTTGCCGGTCTTGGCGCTCAGACACCGGAGATGTCCATAGCTGCCAATCCCGTAGACGTAATCCCCTGCGATCACCGGCGTGCTGATCAGGGAGTGAAGCGTGTCCGTTTCGATCTCACTGTCGCTGTTTCCGCGCCAGAGCAGGCGGGCCGCGGGGGATTGGGCCTCGAGCTGAAGCATCATCGAACCGTTCATGAATGCGGTGACCAGCAAGCGGGAACCGCTGAACACGGGGGTAGCGACGGATAAGCCTTTGTCGACCCGGAAAGGCTGTTGCCAAAGGATCTCACCCGTTTGGGGGTCGAGAGCGCTCACGGCTTGGGGGTGCCAGACGATAAGCTGCCGATGCCCGCCCGCCGAGACGAGAATGGGAGGGGCGTAACCGGGCTCCGAGTCTGAAGGCAGGGCGCGCCAGAGTTCCTGGCCGGTCTGCTTGTCGAAGGCCACCACCTTGGCCTCATCTCGCCCTCCCACCAGAGCGATCAGGCGGGGGCCATCCACCAGGGGAGCTCCCACCATTCCCCAGACGGGGACGTCAGTCTGATAATCTCGAACGAAATCTTTTTGCCACAGGACCTCTCCGGTGTCCGAACGGAGACACCGCAAGGCTCCCTTGGCGCCCAGGGCGTAGACGCGCTCGCCATCCACGGTTGGAGTGGCTCGGGGACCGATGGCATAGCTGCCGGACAGTCCGGTGTAGTCCACTTTCCAGGACCGGGTCCAGAGGCGGCGGCCGCTGCTCTCGTCCAGAGCCACCAGCCGCTCGGTTCCTTGGCGGCTGGTTTCGGCCAGGAAATCCATCACGAAGACTCGGCCGTCGGCGACGGCAGGGCCGGCGTAGCCTCCGCCCAGCGACTCCCGCCATTTCACCTGAAGACCCGAGTCTGGAAATTGCTTCAGAATGCCGTGGTCGCGCCAAACCCCGAGCCGCCCCTTACCCCGCCATTCGGGCCAGTCTGCCGCCGGGGTCGGAGCAACCAGACAGACCGCCAGCAGGAGAGGGGTAAAACCCAAGGTTCGGATCGAAGAATCAGTAAACATGAAGCCCCTCTGCCGCTGGCGTCCGAGCTGCGATGCAAATCGTCAGCGCATGTGCCATGGCGAGGTCAACGGCTTGGCGCTATTCAACTCACCGTATCCGATTCCGGTCGTCCCCCTGGGGTCCGGTCCAAAGTAGCGATCGTCCAGGGGATCGGCCGCCGGCTGAAAGCGAACGTCGCAGGAAAGCCGCACTCGCCCCGCCTCGGAACGATTGTCGAGTGAGCCGTGCAAGGTGTGCATTCCGAAAACGGCCAAGTCCCCCGGGTGAAAGTCGGTGGTCAGCAGCTTGACCCGGCGCTGCCGGGCCAGGGTGACCGCATCCGTTTCCACCATCACTCGTGGGGAGGCTGTGGAGTCGTAGTCGATGCTTCGAGCTCGATCGATCAGGTCTGAAAACCGGTTGGAGCCCTGAACCACCACCAGGGGACCCTCCTCGAGGGGAACCTCCCCCAGGGCCAACCACACCGTGTGAATGCGCTGCGAGCCCCTGGCGAAGAACGGATGGTCGTAGTGAAGGTCGGTGGAGCGGCCAGGGGGAGCCACTCGGATGAAGAGGTAGTCCTGGGGTCTGCTGGGTTCCCCAAAAACCCGATCCATGATCTCGCGAAGCTGAATGCCGTGGGTCACCTGCCGAATCAATGGACCCTCGCTCACCGACTTCCAGAAAGCGCCCAGTCCCTCGGGTCGCTCGAGCCGTCGACTCGTCCCGGAAAAGACGCCCCGGATAGCCGGCGGTTCAATCTCACCCACGTCCATCAAGGCTTCCAAGATCTCCTGGCGCGCCGCCAGCACACAGTCTTGATCCAGCACTTGCCGCAGGAGCAAGTACCCCTCGTTTTTGAGACGCCGCTGCAACTCGGGGGGATCGGCGAGGCAGCCGGAGCTGTCGCTCAGCTCGCCCATGACCTCTTGGGGGATCGGTTGTTCCTGAACCACACACTCTCGCACCGCGGGGACACCTCCTGTTCGAATAGGAACGCCATTCTACTCGGAAACCCCAGGAAGAGAAAGCAGAACGTCCTGAAAGCTCATACAAGGTTTGCAGGGCGTGACTCGCTTTGGTTATGCTGATCTTTGGTAGTCCCGCCGGCGTTTCTTGTCAGAGACTGGGATTCTCGGCAGGGACTCTGCTGCGCTGCCAAGTTCTCCTCCTGACCCCAGGGGAGCTTGGCAACGTCCGCATCCTGTCGCCGTCTCGGAAGTCAATGAGAGCGAGCTTCCCTGGCCAATCTCAGGTAGACGGTTCTCGCCCGATCGAACTGACCCAGAACGTGCTCTTTCTCCTTTGACGATCTCCAATCCGGCCACCGAGTCGCCAGTTCCTTCAGCCGGTCGATCCAATCCAGGAAGTACTCTGCCGAGCGGAGGTTGCGGATCTTTTGGTTTCCAACGTAGACCCGGATGGCGTTGGTCGAGGCCATCGGATAGGAGGTCTCCAAGGGGTGAGAGTGCCGGGGGGCCCGGTGGCCGTCAAGGTGAACCAGCCGCTTTCCCTGACCTCGAGAGTTTCCCGAAAGGAAGCCGAGGTTTGCCCACCGGTGAGTGGAATCTCTTTGAGGACCCTCCCGTTGTGGTAGACAGTCACCGTCGCCAGAGGGGTTATGGACCAGACGTTGCCCTCCAGTCGGATATTTCTCCCATTTTCGGGCAAGTTCAATAGGTCACCGGGAATCCGATCGTTTATGCGAAAGTCCAGCAGCGGACCGCTGCTGAAAAAGGTCCGCCCCTTTTTGATCGACTCGAGCCAGGACTCCGCGTTCAGCTGACCTTCCAGATAGACGTAGGTCCTGAAGGCGCCGGGTAAGCGGGATCGGTGCAAGTCGGTGATGGCGTCTTCGCCCCCCACCGGCGTGATGCCCAGGTCGTTGTTCAAGGTGTGGTGCCAAACCCGCAGGGCCGCAGAGCTGGCCGCCGACCACTCCAGGGTGTCGACAGTTCCCAGAGCCGCATCCACCGGGAAGGCCTTGGCCTGTCCCAGATCCTCCTGCAGGGGATCGGTCTCCCCGCCGTAGCTGTGGACATAGCCCACGACAGCTTCTTGGGATCGGGCTTTGCGGAACATGTCTGTGTTGCTGGGATAGAGGCTTTCAATGGCTGTTCCTTCGTAGCCGGTGGTGAAGGGCGAAATCAGGTGATCTCGAAGTCCCAACAGAGAGACGTGGCCATGAAAGGGGGGACGGTACTCCTCGCCCACAATCACCACCATATGGGGATCCGATGCGGAGACGGGATGCTCGGTCCGGCCCGGGACGAAGGAGTCCCAATCCAGGATGCGGTTGTCCTTATTGGCGATCAGTTCACAGACTACCTCCTGGTCCTCGGCCCTGGACATGAACATCAGGTTCTGCAAGGTATTGCGTAGATTGCCGCCGTAGTTCATGTGCACGTGAGTCGATCCGCTGAACCATCCCCGGGCTGCCATATCGATCATCGACGAAAGCTTCAGGCTGACTCGGGAAACCTGGCCGGCTTGGATTGCCACTTCTTGTTGCGTGGGCCAGTACTCCAGACCTTTGACGGCCTCGATGGTCATTTTGCCCGGAGGCGCCGTCATCTCGAAATCCCCATCGGTATGAAAAAGGGGCTCGCCCAAGGTGCTGATTCGAGCATAGCTGGCTCGAGGGGGGTAAAATTTTCCATCCGCCGCCCTTCCATAGATTCGGGCAGCCGTTTTCCGGCCGCTGCCGAGGTCGCGTACCTCTACCTGTAAAGTGCCCATCGGGCGCTTCCAGTGATATTTCTGAAGCTGCACCTTTTTTCTCTTGCCTCCGTAGGTTTCCATCAGCCACAACTGGGGCAAGCCGGGGCCGGAGGGGAGCGGAGGCCGGTTTGAAATGTAAGCGATCCATTCTCCGTCTGGAGACCAACGGGGGTGGAAGTCGTCGTAAGAGCCAAAGCTCAGCTTATAAGGCGCTCCGCCGGTGGTGGGAAGCACATACAGGTGATTGAATTGGTCGGCGGTGCCGCCTGTGGACGAATAGATGAAGCGTTTCCCGTCGGGGGAGACATGAGGCCGAGTCCGGTAGAGGCTCTGTTCCTTCAAAATGGGTTGGGCTTTGCGAATGCCCAGCCGTTCTGCCGGCATTCGCCACACGTGTCCCGACCCCAGCGGAACGTTGCGATTCGACACCAAAAGCAGTTCCTTCCCATTCGGCATCCAGGTGGGTTGAATGTGCATGTCCCATTGGCCAAAGTAGAGCCGCTTTTTTCCATAGGAGTGGTCCTCGGTGAGTGGAATGGCCTTGCCGGCCCATCGCCCCTGTTGGATAGGGCGAACATGGATATTGAAATATCCGTTGGGCTCCGTGGAAACGTAGGCCAACTGGCACCCGTTCGGCGAAAAGGTTGGATCGGTGTAAAGGTTCGAGTCGTTGGTGAGCGGGTGGGATTCGCCGGTTTCCACGTTCAGAATTTGAAGTTGAATGGTTCGCCCCCCGTGATCAGCGGTGTAAACGATCCACTTGCCGTCGGGGGACCAGTCGGGAGAGGAGTGATAGTGTTGATCGTAGGTCAGTTCATAGGCTTCGGAAGTTGCCAGGTCGATGCCCCAGATCGAGCCGTACAGGCCAACGGCGATCTGCCTTCCGTCAGGAGACCAGGAGGGTGACCAGGGTGTCGTGCCGGGTGCGGGAGGGAAGTAATAGTTGAACATGTAGTTGCCGCCGTGCCTGGAAGCAGGATAGGTTTGCCTGGGTTGGGGCGGCGCTTGGCGAGCTGAACCCGGTCGTTGAATTGGGGTAGTCGAGAGACTGGAGGGCAGACTTCCAATGGCAAAGAGGACGATCCAGAGGGCTGGAGAGATTCGAGGCGCTGTGTTCAAGACCAGGTATTCCTTTGTCGATGTCGACTGAGGCAGTCCGAGCGCAGTTTAATACAAACTTTTTCTTTTTGTCTGCTTTTTCCGCTTGCCGGCAGGAACCGGCGCGAGGCTCAGATCCGGGGCGGATCGGGTTCGGCGATGACCGGACCACGTTTTCCGGTTGGCCTGAAGGGGACTCTGGGATATCTTCAGGAAAACGTTTGAGGGCGGCTGTGAGCCGGGGAGGCGCCATGAATCTGAAAACCTGGGTTCGTTCAAGGCTGGTCTTGTGTCTTGCTTGCGTTGTATTGCCCCCTTTGGGGGCTCTTCTGCTCTGGATCAGACCCAGTCTGACCTTGACGGCGAAATCTCTCCTCACTTTACCCCTCTTGGCAATGGGCGCTTTCCAACTGGTCTTTTTCTTTGGACTCCGCCTGGAGTTTGATGGCAGCGGCGTTTTCCCTCTCCTGTCGTTTCACGAACCCAATGCCCATTATGACGAGCTCGAACTCAGCCGGCGGAAGCAGCCGGTCGCAGACGCCAGCTCGATCCTCCAAACTGGAGCGTCCAGCGATGGTGAGCTGAAATCGCCCGCGGCCAATTTCGACTCCGGGGCGACCGGGCATGGCTCCACTGCCGCATTGGCCGCAAGCGGCTGGACCGATTTTCGAGGGCCAAAGCGCGACGGCCATTATCGGGAAATGCCCGTCCTGACCCGCTGGCCTCGGCAAGGACTGAAACCCCTTTGGCGGCAGCCCGTGGGCGGCGGTTACGCCTCCTTTGTCCTGGCCGGGGGGCGGGCCTTCACCATTGAGCAACGTCGCCATCAAGAGGTGGCGGCTGCTTATGATGTGAAGACAGGGACTGAGATCTGGACTTATTCCTGGGATGCATCGTTTCAAGAATCCTTGGGCGGGGACGGACCCCGCGCCACTCCCACCTGGGACGCAGGTCGGATCTACGCTCTTGGAGCCACCGGCGAACTCCACTGCCTGGATGCAAAACAGGGAACGTTGATCTGGTCCCGAAACATCTTACAGGACAATCAGGCGAGCAACCTGACTTGGGGCATGTCGGCTTCGCCCCTGATCGTTGAGGAGAAGGTCATCGTTTTGCCGGGAGGCCCCGGCGGCAAGTCGGTAGTTGCCTATCACAAGGAGACAGGAGCGCCTTTGTGGAAAGCGCTGGATGACAAGCAGGCCTATACCTCGCCCATGTGGGTGACCTTGGCGGGCAGACCACAGCTCCTGATTGTGAGCGCCAAGCGGATGATGGGACTTTCAGCCGAAGACGGATCCCTTCTCTGGGATTATCCCTGGGTCACCGACTATGGCATCAACAGCGCCCAGCCGATCGTGTTGGGAAAGAACCGAATCTTCATCTCGGCGGGCTATGGCCATGGCGCGGCGGTGGTGGAAGTGAACCAAACGCCTCAAGGCTATCAGGCGAGAACCGTGTGGCAAAATCGCCGTATGAAGAACAAGTTCACCAGCTCGGTGCTCAGAGACGGATTCATATACGGCCTGGACGAAGCCATCCTGGCTTGCGTCCAGGCCGGGAGCGGCGAACTCCAGTGGAAGGGGGGCCGTTACGGGCATGGCCAGGTGCTGCTGGCCGGCGGACACCTGATTGTCTTGACCGAGTCGGGCGATTTGGTTCTGGTTGAGGCCGATCCCGAACGGCGCCGGGAGTTGACTCGATTCTCGGCGATCCGTGGCAAGACCTGGAATCACCCGGCGATCTCCGGGGGACTGCTCCTGGTCCGGAATACCCGGGAGATGGCGTGTTTCGACCTGAGGTTGAGATAGCATGAGCTGGAGGTATGGCGAAGGCCCGGTCCATTGTTGATGAGCTGTGCAGAGTTGGGGTCACCGATCTGGTAGGATTGCCGGACAATTGCTCTGCTGCTTTGTTCGCCTTGTTGAAGAACTCCCGTGAGCCCGTCATCCGCCTGGTCACCCGAGAGGGGGAAGCCTTTGCCATGGCGGCGGGGCTTTGGATGGGGGGCCGGGCTCCGGCCGTTCTGATTCAGAACACCGGTTTGCTGGAGAGTGGAGACAGCCTTCGCGGCACGGTCATGCGCATGAGGGTTCCCCTGCTTTGCCTGATCACCTATCGCGGCTATGCCGGGATGGTGAAGGGGGGACCCCGGCCGCAGAAGCGCGACAGCCCGTTGCTGAGCCGTCCCGACCTGGACTCGGTAGCACTGCTCACTGAGCCCACCTTGCGAGCCTGGGGGTTGCCCTTCGATTACCTCCATACCGAAAAGGACGTGGCGAAAGTTGCTTCCTCGGTCGAGAAAGCCCATCGGTCATCGTCACCCGTTGCCCTCTTGGTGACTCAGGATATGACCTGAGGAGAAGCACTGCCCCCAGCATGATTCCTGTCTGCTCGCCGGGCAGGGAGCCGGTATGGGAACTGCTGTAGAACCCTATCCCGGGCTCACCGGCTCGGGGTGAACGATGAGTGACCGCCCGAAGATAACCCAACAGAAACGGATGGGATTCTTTGCCGATTGCAGTCGGCAGGAGTTTGAGCGGCGCGTTGGACGTCTCTCAGGGAAGCAATGGAGCAATCCCAAGCGGATGGATTGCTCCTGACCCAGCAGACCAACGTGCGTTATGCCGCGGGATTTTATGAAGCAGGCCGGATTGTGCCAGCCTACTTCTACATGACCTTCGTTCCCAGAAAAGAGGAGCTTCCCTTAGCTGTTTTTTGTCCCGAGGGCGGGCAGATTCAGACGGAAGCTGCTTGGGTGGAGATGGTGATTCGAGGGGACTTTCCGGTTGGCTTCCATACCGGCGACGTCGGTGACAGTCTGGTGCAGGCAACGGTGGCCTGGTTGAAGAAGATGGGACTGAGTCGGGCTCATATCGCCACTGAGCTGAGCGCCCATTTCCGCATGGGACTATCCGTCGAATGCTTTGATTGTATTCGGGCGGTCTTACCTGGGGAGCACTGGAGCGATTGTGGGGACATCATGTGGGCCGTGCGATGTATCAAGTCTTCGGAGGAAGTACGACGACTGCGAGAGGCTTGCCGGATCTCCTGCCTGGGTGTGAAGGCCGGCTTTGAGGCGATCAGTGATGGAAAGAGCGAACGCGACATCGCCAACGTCATGGTGGCCACGATGCAGGCCGAAGGCGGCAGTCAAATCCACTTTCTGTCCCTCTACGCGGGACAGGACAGAGCCCTGTGGGCCGATTCGACCCCACGGCGGGAGATGATCATTCGTCCGGGCAGCCTGCTTCAGTTTGATGGCGGCTGCACCTACGATGGTTACTTTGCCGATTTCAAGCGGTTTGCCTGCCTGGGAGAGCCGACTGCTGATCAGCGCCGTGGTTTTGAGATCGCCAAGGCGAGTGAGCAGGCGGCGATGGAGGCCGTGAAGCCGGGCACCCGTTTCGGGGAGGTCTACCAGGCTTCCCAAAGGGTCATTCGCGAAGCCGGCTATCCTGAGTTCGTCGATTGGCGCCAACGCATGGGCTGGTCCAGCATCGGCCACAACCTCGGACTGGATATCCACGAGATGCCCGGGATTTCCATTGGGAGCCAGATGCAGGATCAGACCCGATAGGGTGCTCGCCGTGGAGCCTTTCTTTTACCACGGGGGGCGATATCCCCTTTGGGAAGTGAGCAACAAGTACGGATTGGAGGACGTGGTGTTGGTGACAGAGACCGGCTGTGAGATCCTGACCCCGGAGTCGATCATCGGTCGAGACATGTGGGTGGCCTGGCTCTTGGCGAGGTGGATTGCCGGAACCGCGCCGGCTGGCTTTTAGGCAGGCGGGACTCCCTGGGAGACCGGATCGTTGGAAGTGCTCAACAAGCACTGCGAAGGGATTTCTCCAAAGGGATGTAGGGGCGGGTTCATTCATCAAGGTCGTTCCCACACCGACAACCCTTTGGTTTCCCCTGGCTCCAAAACCGATTCATGCGGCTCCCAAAGAGGCAGAGGGAAAAGGAGCGATTTTAGAGTTCGACCAGCGAAGCTGTTTGCCTGCTCTTGCTGAACTCCAATGCGTTACTATTGATGGAATAGGTTCAGCAGATGATTTCCCTGGAGGCAGCCAATGCGGCAATCCGCAACGTGTGGCAGCGACTCGCGTCCGAGTTTTCTCAGGAACTCTTATCGGGAACCTGTCGATACGGCGCTACCTTTGGCAGACTGGCGATTTCTCGCTCCGTAGCTTGGGCGAAGGTGTTCGGGTACGCGATGGACACGCTACCCTCCTTCGTCTGATGGGTTTTGGTCGGGAGAATTGGTTGGCCTCCCCTCATGATGGCCGTTTCCAACGGTTCACCGGCGTCGGGGGGATGGAAATGGTTGCCTGGACCTTGCTCGGGGCGATGGGGCCCCCCAACTTTCCTTGCTGGCCGGGGGTGTGGTCGGTGCAGGAGATCCAGCAGAGAACCTTCGAACGTTCCTCAAGGTGAGGTTGTGTATGTTCTTGCAGAGAGAATCCGTGGCGCCCGCTCAACTCCTTATGGCTTTGCTGGGGGTGGTGCTGATCAGTTCACCCGCTACCCTGTTGTTTTCCTCGCCCTCGGAGTCCTCCCCTTCCCAATTCTCACCCCCATTGGCCCAGCAAGCCCGAGCGATTCTGGAGCAACACTGCATCACCTGTCACGGCGAGCTTCAGCTCTCGGGTCTGGACCTGCGCCAACGAAAGACCCTCTTGCGGGGTGGCGACCGAGGCCCTGCCGTCATTGCCGGCGCGGCCGACGCCAGCCTGCTGTACCGGGCGGTTTCGCATGTCGGGAACCTCCGAATGCCTCCGGACAAGCCGGCGCTTCCCCCGGCCGATCGAGAGGTGCTGCGGCAATGGATCGACCAGGGGGTTCCCTGGGAGGCTGCCCGGCAACCGACTGCCGGTCCCACTTGGTGGTCCTTTCGCAAACCGAAACGCCCACCGCTTCCGGAAGTCGAGCAGGCAGCCAGGGTTCGAAATCCGATCGATGCGTTCGTGTTGGCCAGGTTGGAGGAGAAAGAGCTAACGGCAGCCCCCCCGGCAGACCGACGAACCCTGATTCGGCGAGCCTGCTTCGATCTGATTGGCTTGCCGCCGACTCCTGAACAGGTGGAGCGTTTTGTCGCCGACTCTTCGCCGCACGCCTATCGGAACCTGGTCGAAGAGCTGTTGGCGTCCGCCCGCTATGGTGAAAGGTGGGGTCGCCACTGGTTGGACGTGGTGCGCTACGCGGAGACTGCCGGGTACGAAGGGGACAGTTATTATCCCAATGCCTGGCGCTATCGCGACTATGTGATCAAATCCTTCAATGACGACAAACCCTATGATCGTTTCCTGCAAGAGCAAATCGCCGGCGACGAGTTCTGGCCCGACAATCTGGATCTCCTGGAAGGCAAGTGGGACGTCTTGCCGGAGAAGTTGGAGCACCTGGAAGCCCGGATCGGGACCGGTCTCTACACCCTGGCTCCGGTTAAGGGGGAGTTATTCAAGAACGAGAGCCGATTGCGTTACGAAGCGCTGACCGATTGGGCCGACGTCACCGGAGCGGCGTTCATGGGGCTCACTTTTGGCTGCGCCCGCTGTCACGACCATAAATACGATCCTATCTCCCAACGGGACTACTACGGGCTGCAGGCCGTCTTCGCGGAAAGTAAGCAGGTCGAAATTCCAGTGGTTACCAAGCCGACCCTTGGCATGTTCAGGCACAACTATCCGAAGCTCATCGGTGTGGTGGAGGCCAGAAAAGACTACCGTCTCTTCATGAATAAGGTGAAGGAGAGAGTGATAGGGACCAAGAAGTCGGAGTTCCCCGCCGAGGTGGTGACGGCCTATGAAATTCCTGAAGACAAGAGGTCGCCGGAGCAGAAGAAACTGGCCAAACCGCTCGAAGAGGCCATCCGCTCGGTGAAGTTCGAGGTCTTCATGGGCGAGGAGAAAGATGAGGCTGTCGATCGAAAAACCTATGCTTATATGACCGCGGAGGAGCGGAAGGAGCAGACACGGCTCCTGGTGCAGATGGGAAAAGCTCTGAGGGCCGTCCCGGAAAATGGCTTCGATGCGATCCTGGAGGTGCCGTCAGCATCGGTTCTGGGGCCCCGCCGGGCAGAACTGATTCCGGAGGTCCACGTCCTGCATCGAGGGGACATCAAGAGCCCGAAAGAGAGGGCGCGGCCTGTGTCCCCGGCCGTGCTGAGTTCAGAACTGGCCCTGGAGAATTTTGCCTCCCCCTACGCCCGCAAGCGGCTTGCGCTGTGGCTAAGCCAGCCGGATCATCCCTTGACTGCCCGGGTCATGGTCAATCGCATCTGGCAGTGGCATTTCGGGGAGGGCCTCGTCAGGACCCCCAACGACTTTGGCCGAAGAGGGGAGCTGCCGACTCATCCCAAGCTCCTCGATTGGTTGGCTACCGAGTTCGTTGCTCGGGGTTGGAGCATCAAGGCGATGCACCGCTTGATCATGTCCTCGAGTACCTATCAAATGGGCAGTCGCTATCCCCGGGCGGAGAACCTCGCCTTTGATCCAAGCAACCGGTACTTGTGGCGCATGAACCGTCGACGATTGGAAGGTGAAGCCCTGTGGGACAGCATGCATGCGGTTTCGGGGACGTTGAATTTGAAAATGGGAGGACGTCCGGTCGTCCCTCCGCTGGCGGAAGACGAGATCACGGTCTTGAGGATTGGACGTCCCACCATGGACGGGAATTGGCTTTGGACTTGGCCGGTGTCCGCCGACCCGTCGGAACACCGTCGCCGGGGAGTTTACATTCTGGTTCGGCGGAACTTTCCCTTTCCCATGTTCCAGCTCTTCGACAAGCCGGACAACGCCATGAGTTGTTCCAAGAGAGACGTCACCAACGTTTCTCCGCAAGCCTTGTGGTTTCTCAACAATCGGGTCGTATTCCAGCAAGCTCGAGAGCTCGTAGCTCGTGTCGTGAGAGACGCAACCGAGCCGGCAGTTTGGGTCGAGAGGGCCTGGAACTTGGCTCTGAGCCGTCCTCCCCTGGAAGCGGAGAAGCGTGACGCCCTGGCGCTGTTGGATTCCCTCGCCGAGAAAGGAGCTGAAGCCAAGGACGTTGCAGAGCTACCTCCCGCTCTGGCGAAACTGCTCCCGGCCCAAGCGATGGCAATGACGAAACTCTGTGTGACGCTGTTCAATCTGAATGAATTCCTTTACATTGACTAGGCGTGTTGACATTTGGAATATACTGAATGAATGATATCCATACAACTTTCAGCCGACCAATGGGCGAAGATTCATCAATTTCTCAAAGATTGCCCGTAGGTCTAGGTTGGAAAAGAAGTCGAGTGTCGTCGTCTCATCGAAGCCGTCCTCTGAATGGCTTGCAGCGGCGCCCAGTGGAGACTGCATACAGACAGAATGGAGAAATCCACGCTATTTTCCGGTCTGAGATTCATAAGGGACCTCCAGGAGGCGTCCGTGAAACGCCCCCGAAGCAGTCGCTCCATTTATGAGATGACTTCTAACAGGTTTTTCCGGTTGAGCTGAGGAGTAGTTACCCATGAATGAGACGAGTTGCGGTCGTTACCTGCAGTTCGGTTCTCGCCGAGAGTTTCTGGCTAAATCCAGCCTTGGCTTTGGGGCGGTGGCCCTGAACTATCTCTTGGAGCGAGACTCGGCTTGGGCATCGGTGACGAAGTCTGAGGAGAATTCCGTTCCCAGCCCCTTGACGGCCAAACCAACGCATTTTCCGGCCAAGGCCAAAAGTGTCGTTTTCATCTTCCTCCAGGGTGGACCCTCCCACATCGACATGTTTGATCCGAAGCCCTTGTTGAAGCGGCTGGATGGTCAACCGCCACCGCCCAGTTTCTTGGTGGAGGGACTGGAGTTCGACCGGATCAAAGCTTCCAGGGCCAAGTTGATGGCCTCGGGATTTGCCTACCGTCGTTACGGGCAATCCGGTCTGGAAGTCTCCGATTTGTTTCAAAATGTGGGTCAACATGCCGACGACCTGGCGGTGGTCCGCTCCTGCTTTCACGAGTCTTTTTTCCACGGTCCGGCCCTCAATCAGGTCTATACGGGAGCGTTCCTGGATGGTCATCCCAGCGTTGGCTCTTGGGTTGTCTATGGCATGGGTAGCGAAAGCGATGTCCTGCCTGCTTTCATGGTCATGACCGATGGGAGCTTCCGGACTAACAAAAAGTCCTTTGGTTCCGGTTACTTGCCGGCCCTCTATCAAGGGACCTGGGTCTACACCGAAGGCGCTGCAATCAACAACCTGACTTCCCCACCTCAAATCGGCGAGAGCGACCAGCGTCTCATGCTGAACCAGGTCCGGAAGTGGAATCAGAGTCATTTGGAGGGGAGGGCCGAGGACAGTCGATTGTCGGCGCGTATTGCCAACTACGAACTCGCTTTTCGCATGCAGACCGCGGCTCCTGAGCTCATTGATATTTCTCAGGAACCCGAATCCATTCGACAGATGTACGGAATGGATCACCGCACTACCGAGAAGTTTGGTCGTATCTGTCTTCTGGCGAGACGCATGGTCGAGCGTGGAGTTCGCTTTGTTCAGTTGACCAGCACGGACTGGGACGGCCACGGTGAGTGTGACAAGAACCATCGGGAGAATGCGCAGAAGATTGACAAGCCCATTGCGGGGTTGATTGGGGATCTCAAACAACGCGGACTTTTGGAGAGCACCCTGATCGTCTGCACCGGCGAGTTTGGGCGAAGTCCCGCCATGGAGGGAAACCTCGGGCGGGACCACAGTCCCTACGGATTCACCACCTGGATGGCCGGAGGCGGCATCCGAGGCGGTAAGGTCATTGGGGCTACCGACGAGTTGGGTTACCGGGCCGTAGAAGACAAGGTTCATGTTCACGACCTCCATGCCACCATGCTGTCTCTGCTCGGTCTGAATCACCAAAGGTTGACCTATTTCTTCCAGGGCCGCGACCGGCGTCTGACTGACGTCGGGGGAGAAAACGACTTGGCTCAACGCCTGATCCGGACTTAGTTGAAGCATGAGGCTGTTCCCCCCGTAAAGCTGGCAAGCTGAGGTTGGGATTGCGGTTCCGCTCGGTTTGGAAAGCCTTCCCAAGGCGCGGTTGGCCAGCGGCAGGAAGGGCATCGGAGCGACGGATATCCTGCGAAACCCTGACTTACCAGGCTGGAGGACCCATTGATGACGTGCCGCGCTCGAAAGCCCATTTTCCAACAGAGGAGGGTATTGGCTGCTATGCTGACGTGGGTCTTCACCCTCGGATCGGAACCCAGGCTGTGGGCCGCGAATGCCGCTGTTTACACCGGCGACATTGATCTGCCTATCGACATGATCACGGAACAAGGGGATCTGCTGAGGAAGGGTAAGTTTCAGTTGGAGGTCCGAGTCGAGCAGGGCCACTCCTCTCTCGAATTTCGAAGAAAACAAGAGACGGTGGCGTCGGTGGGCGGCGAATCCAGAGCCATAGAAGCCGGACCGGTCGCCACCAAGCCGCTGACCGGTACGCTCTACATGCGTTTGTTGGAATCGGAAGGTGACGTGGATTCCTATGGCCGCGGCAGACGCGACGATTGGTTCAAGTTCAATCGTCCGTGGAAAGCGGCCATGAGAGTTTATGAGTCCACCGGTCCCCCGAGAAGGAGGGTGTATTTCGTCTTTCAGTGTCAGTTAGCCCCGCAGCGATGGTCCCGAATCGAGTTCGAACTCAAATCGGTTGTCAGCGAATAGGTTCCTGTAAAAAGGTCTCCTGATGTCCCATTCTCGAGCCGCATTGATCTCCCGCAGAGCGGTGGTGTCAGGGATTCCCTCGGCGCTCATGCTCATGGGTTGCCCCCCGGGATCTCGGAGGCGTCCGAAAATCGCCGCCCTGGTCACCGAGTACCGCTACCGGGCGCACGGACAGCACATTGTGGACCGTTTTCTCGGAGGCTACGGTTGGGAAAGTCGACATCACCGTCCCGCCATGGATCTGGTGTCGCTCTATGTGGACCAAGTCAGGGAGAGCGACCTCAGCCGCGACCGGGCCCGCAGCTTTCCTTCGATGAAGATTTATCCCACCATCGCCGAGGCCCTGACGCTGGGCGGGAAAAATCTGGCTGTCGACGGCGTTCTGTTGATTGGAGAGCACGGTCAGTACCCCCGGAACGAGAAGGGCCAGACGATGTATCCTCGCTATGAGTTCTTCCGGCAGATCGTCGAAGTATTCCGCCGCAGTGGTCGCAGCGCTCCGGTGTTCAACGACAAGCATCTGTCCTGGAAATGGGAATGGGCCAAGGAAATGGTGGATACGGCCAGGGAACTGAACTTCGCCTTGATGGCGGGCTCCAGCCTGCCTGTGGCCTGGCGACTCCCGTCGGTGGAAATGCCGCTCGGCGCCGAGGTGGAAGAAGCGATGGTCATTGGCGCCGGTGGAGGGGCGGACAGCTACGGATTTCATGGTTTGGAAGCCATCCAGTGCATGGTGGAACGTCGTCGCGGAGGTGAGACCGGCGTGGTGGCGATGCAAGCAGTCCGCGGAAGCAAGGTGTGGGAAGCCCTCAGGGCAGGCTCCTGGGACCGCGGAGGCTGGGATCCCCATTTGTTCGAAGCCTGCTTGTGCCGAAGCCTGATGCTGACTCCGACCCGCAAAGGCTTCAATCACACCTATCCCCCCCTGGAACAAATTCCTCTGCTGGTCAAGGATCGGGTCACTCCCTCCGGCCCTCAACTGGATCAACCTCTGGCCTTTCGCTGTGAATACGCGGACGGGTTGAAAACTACCCTGCTCTTGTTGGAAGGTTTGACCATGGGTTGGACTTTTGCGGCACACTTGAAGAGGCCGCGAAAACTGCTCTCCACTCACCTGTACGCGCCAGCCAGGGGACTGGGCGGAGGCGCGGAAGCCAACTTCTTCAGCCCGTTGGTGAACAGCATCGAGAAGATGTTCTTGAGCGGCAAGGCGACCTACCCTGTGGAACGGACCTTGCTGACCAGCGGCATGACGGAGGCAGCCGTGGATTCCCTGTGGCGGGGTCAGCAGCGTATCGAAACTCCCCACCTCGCAGTCTGCTATCAACCGACCCCGGAATCGACTTTTCGGAGAAGCTGATGTTCACCCGACGTACTCTCCTGGAAATGGCGGCGGCTGTCCCCCTGACGGCCTTGACGGGTCGTGCGCGGGTGCTTCGGAAGGCGCAGCGAAAGAAGTTGGCCATCGTCGCCTCCCGGTGGACCCCCCTGTCCCCAGCCCAGCAGATCGGAGACCGATTCCTGGTGGGCTACCCGCGCGGCAGCAAGTGGCGCCATCCCGAAATGGACGTGGTCTCCCTCTATGTGGACCAGAGGCCTGAAGGCGATCAGAGCCGCGAGCGGGCGGCGGAGTTTGGCTTTCAGATTTACTCTTCCATTGCTGAAACCCTGCGTTGCGGCAGCAGTCGACTCGATGTCGATGGGGTGCTGATTTTGGCTGGCCAAGGTGGTGATTCGAGCGCTGAAACGTCGGCCATTGATTTCTTTCAACCAATGGCTGAGGTGTTTGAGAAGGACGGTCGGGCTGTTCCGATTTATATAGATCAACCGCTCAGCTTTGAACAAGCCAGGAGAATGGTCGTGGTCTCGCGGCATTTGAAATTCCCGGTGCTGGCGGGATCATCGTTGCCGTTGACTTGGAGACTGCCGCCGCTTGAGCTGCCGATGGCCTGCGTGGTCGAGGATTCGCTGATGGTGGGGATAGGCTCGCTCCGTTCCGATCGTTACCGGGCTCTGGAGGCCATGCAATGTATGCTTGAACGGCGCCGCGGTGGCGAAACCGGTGTCAAGTCGGTGCAACTGGTGGAGGGCGAAGCCGTTTGGAAAGCCGGTGAAAGCGGCCGCTGGTCAAAAGAGTTGCTGGAGGCCGCTCTGGCTCGATCCGACTCACTCCAGGGGCAGACCCTGGTCGATGCTCGTCCCCGGGATTTGGTGAATAACGGGGAATTGCCTCGGCTGGTCAAGCATCCGGAAGCGTACTTCGTGGATTATTCGGATGGGCTGAGAGGCACACTGCTCATGCTCAATGGAGCGGTCCGGGACTTTAACTTTGCAGCGCGTCTTCAGGACGTTCCTCTGGTGCAATCGACTCAGTTCTTTCTTCCGCCGCAACCGAACCTTGCCGGCTCGGTCTGCCTGGTGGCCCAGGTTGAGGACATGATCACCTCCGGTCAAACGCCGGTTCCCCCGGAAAGGGCATTGATGGTCAGCGGAATTTTGGATCGCTGTCTGGAGTCCAAAGCCAAAGGACACCTGCTATTGGACACGCCGGAGCTGAATCCAGGCTATCAACCCTCCGGGGAATCCTACTTTTGTGGAGCTTAGCACGAATTGCTCACCGCAGGCGGTCGCGCCGGTTCCCTGGATCTGAGAAAATCATTAGTGTCAAAGGATTTGAACAAATTCGATGGACGGAACGGATGCCAGCACACTGGAACACCAGGCTACTGAAGTTTGAAGGCTTCTCCGTCTGTGAGTGGTAGCCGCCTGCTTTACCGGTCACTGCAAGCCGAAGCAGAACGACCACCCCAGCACTCCCGAGGGGAGTACAGCCCCTCCTGACCCGGAAGGGGAGTTTTATATGGCACCGGCGAGACGATCAACGGGCAGCCGCGAATGCGGCAAGAGCGTGTAGCCGTGGGCGTCAGCCCATGGTGGGTGGGTTAACCAACCGCCCAGCCGCGAACGCGGCGGCAGCAACTGACGGAGTCATGTTGACCAAGGATGAATTACTGCAACCTCTGGCTTCCCTGAGGACCGATGAGGTGGTGGTGACCACAATGGGCGTTGTGCGTCCCTGGGCAAAATATTCCGACAGTCGACTGGACTTTGCCTCGGCAGACAGTGCCATGGGGCATGCTGCCGATCTGGCCCTGGGCATTGCTCTGGCGCAACCGTGGCGAAAGGTGATCTGCTTGAATGGTGACGGTAGTCTGTTGATGACTCTAGGTTCCCTGGCCACGGTAATGGAGGCGCGAGCCCGCAACCTGATCCTCGTTGTGGTGGAGAATCAGACCTTTGAAATCACCGGAAATCAAGCCATTGCCGGCGCCGGGAAGATTGACTTTGCCAGGATGGCCCGAGCGGCAGGTTTCCCGATCAGCTATGCTTTCGAGGATCCGGATCTCTACGCCCGGGCCCTTCCGGAAATTCTTCGGGAACCCGGTCCGGTGTTTCTGGCCGTTCGGGTCAGGCCGGGATCCGAGGGTCCCCTGACCCGTAACAAAGGCGAAGAGGCTCGATATCTGCAACCTTCGCTGGCCGAGTCAGCCCACCAGTTGAGGCAGGCTTTGTCGGAACAAGAGGAAACTCGGCGAACCGTCGTCCAGCCGTCTTGACGGCGCCCCGTCAAGACGTTTCGATGGCGCGACATCTGGCGTCTTATCCTCCAATTCGTGGACAATCTTCACAAGACCTACCCCAATGAACCGTCGGAAGTTCTCGATTTCCCCTCGGTTTCAACCGTGAGTCGTCCAGGTCGATTCATTTATTATTAGGGACTTGGCGGGGATCTCTGCTATCCTGATGTCCAACACAGGGTGGCGTGTTTGAAGACCCGGCAGCCGATTCCAAATGGCCACTATCCGCTGATCACCCGGCAAAAGGCCACCGTGCCAAGGGCGGCGACAGTATTCGGAATTTTCTAACATCTCGTAGTTGATATTCCTGGCTCGTTGACGGTGAGCGGGGCTTCTGTCGGGATGACGGCGCCCTTGGGGAATTGCCTTGGGAAGCAGGGCTTCCCTGCTGATGGTGATCGCCAAAATCGGTTGCCAGAGCTTGAAAGGAGAATTATGAAAGAAGTTACCTTGGGGATTGGTGGCGCCGCCGGTGACGGGTTGGACAAGACCGGTGATACATTCGCCAAGACCGCCTCGCGCTTGGGACTTTATCTGTATGCTTACAACAGTTATCAGTCCATCATTCGCGGAGGCCATATATGGCTGCGTGTCAGGTTGGCTGAGGAGAAGGCGTACTCCCATGGGGATCACTTGAATCTGCTGATCGCGCTCAATCAGGACACTCTGGAGCGCCACGCCCGCGAAGTGGAGCCTGGCGGGGCTGTTCTGTTCAATTCCGACAAGTTGACCTGTGACTCCTCTCTCCTCGAAGGTCAGGTCCTGACCGTGCCCATGCCCGTCAGAGAATTGCTTCGACCGCTGGGGAGAACGCTTCCGGTAATGCAGAACACGGTGTCTCTGGGTGCAGCCATCTTCCTGCTGGGATTGGAATTCGACATGATGGCCGAGGTCTTGGCAGATACCTTCCAGCACAAAGGCCAAGGGATCGTTGACCAGAACGTTCAGGTGGCCAAAGCGGGTTTCGACTACGCCCAAGAAAGATTTGTACCCTTGGGCTATGAATGGAACTTCAGCCGCATCCGACGGCCATTCATTACCGGAAATGAAGCCATAGCTTTGGGTGCGGTCAACGCCGGATGCAAGTTCTACTCTGCCTACCCCATGACTCCTGCCTCCACCATCCTGCACTGGATGGTCGCTCATGCGGACCAGTGTGGCGTGGTGGTCAAGCAATGTGAAGACGAAATTGCTGTGGCCAACATGGCTGTGGGTGCAGGCTTGGCTGGAGCCAGGGCCATGTGTGCGACTTCCGGTGGGGGCTTTGCCTTGATGACCGAAGCTGTCGGTCAAGCCGGAATGATCGAAGCGCCGGTGGTCTTTGTTTCGGTCCAGCGCGGCGGTCCTTCCACCGGGATTCCCACCAAGACCGAACAGGCTGACCTGAACCAGGCCCTGGGAGCGTCACAGGGAGACTTTCCGCGCATCATCATGGCCCCGGCGGACGTGACGGATGCGTACTATACTGCGGCGGAAGCCCTGAATCTGGCGGACAAGTATCAGCTCCCCGTGATCATCCTCTCGGATCTATTGCTCTCCGAACATCCGGAGACCATCGAGCGGGACGCTCTCAACCCTGATCTCCCGATCGACCGGGGCCAGTTGGTTACCGAATGGCCGGAAGACAACGGCGCCTACAAGCGCTATGCCTTTACCGAATCGGGGATCTCGCCTCGAGCTCTACCCGGAACCAGGAACACCCTCTACGTGGCTCCCACAGACGACCATGATGAGGAAGGGATTTTGATCAGCGATGAGTACACCAGTCCTCCGGTTCGACGCAAGGTGCAGGAAAAGCGCATGAAGAAAGTGGACTTGGCCTTACGGGAGTTGCCGGCGCCGAAACTCGAGGGGCCGGAGGATGCGGAAGTGACCTTGGTGGGTTGGGGCTCTTGTAGGGGTGTGATTCGGGAAGCCGCAGAGGCCCTGAGATCCGAAGGCATTGCCGCCAATCAGCTCCACTTCAAATATCTGCTGCCCTTCCACGCCAGGGAAGCCCTCGACATTTTGAATCGATGCCGGAAGACCGTGGGGGTAGAGGTGAACTACACCGGTCAGTTTGCCCGGCATTTAAGGTCTGAAACCGGTTACTCCCTGCATGACCTGGTTTTGAAGTATGATGGGGAGCCTTTCGAGCCGGCTTTCATTGTGGAGCGCATCAAGGAGATCCTCCAGGGGAAGCCCCCGTCGTTGGAGGTTACCCAGGAAGAAGCCCGAGAGATTGCCTATCACTACATTCGAACCCATTTGGATAACGCGGTGCGGCCGGCGTCCATGCAAGTGGGGAACGGCATCTCGGCTGACGAGCCCACTTGGTGCATCGAGTTGGTGAAACGAGACAGCGGCGAAAAGAACGGGGACCTGTTCGTCGGCCAGCGAACCGGGTCGACGCACGCTTGGAGACCCGTCTCCGTCGTTTCTCAAGATTCAGAAGGGCAGGCTAAGGGAGCCCGCTAAGGAGCGGGCCAACCGATTGGATTCGTTTGTGGTTTAGAGTGGATTCCCCGCGCAGCGCCAACGGGCGCGGAAAGAAGGGAGAGCATTAAAACAATATGGAAACGACGATTTCTCTACCCATCACCACCTATGAGAGCATCATCGATCCGGATTGGTGTCCAGGCTGTGGTGATTTTGGCGTTCTCAGAGGCCTCAAGATGGCAGCTGGAAAACTCGGCATTAAGCCGGAGGAGCTGTTCACGGTTTCTGGCATCGGTTGCTCCTCAAACCTGCCAGGCTACATCCATGCTTATGGAGTCCACAGTTTGCATGGCCGGGCCGTTGCCGTGGCGTCCGGGGTCAAGTTCGCCAACCAGGACTTGCATGTGGTGGTTACCGGTGGGGATGGCGACGGCTACGGCATCGGCCTTGGCCACTTTGTCCACGCCATGCGCCGGAACCTGGATCTCACCTACATCGTCATGAACAATCAGATTTACGGATTGACCACGGGTCAGGCTTCTCCGACCACCATGAAGGAAGTGCGCACCAAGTCCACCCCCCGGGGTAACGCTGAACTGCCGCTCAATCCCATCGCGCTCGCGATTGTCTCCGGGGCGACCTACGTTTCTCGGGCCTTTTCCGGCGAACCCAGACACATGGCGGACATCATCGCCGGTGGGATCGCCCATAAAGGGTTTGCTCTGGTGGACGTCTTCAGCCCCTGCGTGACCTACAACAAGATCAATACCTATCCTTGGTTCAAGAAGCGCGTCTACAAGCTGGGGGATGAGCCGGACTATGATGTGACCGACTTTCGAGGGGCCTTGGCCAGGGCTTATGAGTGGGGAGATCGCATTCCTCTGGGTCTCTTCTACCAGGACGATCAGCCCACATATGAGGAAAGCGAGCCGGTGCTGAAGGAGGGCCCGCTGGTTCATCAGAAGCTGGGGCTGAGCGAAGATCTGTTCGGCAGCTTGGTTGAGGAATTCGTCTAGCGGCAGCGTGGCCTTGGCCCACTCACCCCTACCTTTCCCTTTCTTCTGTTGAGGTTCCCCTACGATCTCCCCTCCTGGTTCAGGAGGAGGGTCGAACTCCTGAACCAGGAGTTCGGGGGTGGTCGTTCAACCTTCTGTTACGAATCGCTATGGACAGCCGCGAAGCGGCGGCAGCATGTCTATCCTATGCGGGCAGCGGTTCTGATCGCAGAATCCCGATACCTCTTTTCCCTACAATTTTTTCGCTATTACTAGGAACCGTTGCTACCGCCTGCGGTGAGAAATTCAGGCTACTGGAGGAGATCCATCATCCTGGGCCCAGCAGATCCAGGGCGGTGGCTGTCAATGCTTTGACACCGGTTTTGAGGGTGGGCTCGGGCGCAGGCGCGTAGCTGCTGGAATGGAGAGAGGGCAAGGACTGTCCTCCCGGCATCAAGCTGTCCTGCATCTTTTTTGGAGAAACGGCCCCGAGCCAGAACATACAAAGGGGGACCTTTTGCGGCGTTCTTCCATAGAGACCGAAGTCCTCTCCCACCGTCACCGGCTTCAGCTTGAGAACGTTCTCCTCACCGAGCACTCGGGCCATGGCTTGGCTGACTCGCTTGGAAAGATCCGGGTCGTTGTAGGTGGGCGGTGTGCTGTCCAGCACCGTCATGAGAGGTTTACGGTCGGGAGGCACGCCGGCAGCATGGGCGATGCCCTCTGAGATTCTTCGAATGCCGTTCAAGATTCTGTTCTGAGTGGACTTGCCATAGTAGCGCACGGTGAGCTGGAGTCGGACCTCGTCGGGGATAATGCTGTGTTTGGTGCCGCCGTGGATGGATCCGACGGTGACTACCGCCGGATCAATGGCAGGAATTTCCCGGCTGACGATAGTCTGGAGTGACAGGACGGTCTGGGCGGCCATGACCACGGGATCTTTGGTGGTGGAGGGGTAGCCGCCGTGTCCCGAAACACCCCGAATAACCAGATCGATGGAGTCGACCCCGGCTAAGGCATTTCCGCTGCAGACCCCGACCCGTCCTGCCTGCATACCGGCATCATTGTGGAGCGCGATGGCAAAGTCCGGGATCGGAAACTTTTCAAATAAACCCTCGGCCAGCATGGCCCTGGCGCCGGCCCCGCGCTCTTCAGCGGGTTGAGCAACCAGGATGAGCGTGCCTTTCCAGCGAGATTTTTCCCGGCTCAGGATTCTGGCTGCGCCAACGAAGCAGGTCATGTGGACATCGTGTCCACAGGCGTGCATGAGTCCAATTTTTTGTCCCGTTGGTCCCTGAATACGGACTTGGCTAGCGTAGTCCAGACCGGTTTCCTCGGTAATCGGCAAACCGTCCAGGTCGGTTCTGAGCATGAGTGTTGGCCCGTCCCCGTTCCTCAGAATGCCGACGACACCATGCCCCCCGATAGGGGCGGTGACCTCGAAGCCTGCATCCTTCAGCTCCTGAGCCATGCGTTGAGCGGTTTTGACTTCTTGAAATGCGATTTCGGGATTGGCGTGAAGGTGTTTGTAGAGTTGGAAGAGGGCAGGGTACTCACGGTCGACCTGGGGATGGATCCAGGAGTGGTCAGAGCGGGATAATTGCCCCAGGCTGGCTGGGTGGAACAGGCCGAAGATGCAGGCGGCCAGAATGATCCGTTTAGCAAGACTGTGGTGCATGGGTTTCTCCAAAGCGGGCTTCAATTTTGAGTTTCTGAGACGATGGCAGGGTTCCCCGAGCAAAGGATTGAGTTCGTTCCTGGTCCCGAAATCACAAAGGCTCTGGTCTGTTCAATGCCCGAGAGGCTGGCTGCCGTTCTCTTCCATCAGTCGCTTGGTGATAGTGGCATCGACCGTGGAAAAATCGTCAAGGGGAAGAAACGGCAACTGTTTATCCTGACAAATTCTGGCCAGCTTGCCCCGAGCCAAAACCAGGTCCGCCTGGTTGGCGGCCCGCAGGTCGGACATGCCGTCTCCCAGGAAAGCGGTGGCATAACCCTCTGACTTTGCCTGAACCAAGGCAGCAGCCTTATCGTGCCCCCAGGGTGTGTCATCCAGAAAACGCAGCGTCCAGCGATTGTCGATGATTTCCAGAGGATTGGCCAGCAGCCTGATATGACCGAGGCCGTAGGGCACCAGGAGTTGCTCGATGACGTCTTTGATGCCGGCGCTCAAAATGGTCAGGGGTATTTCCTGACGAAGACACCAATGAGCAAAAGTCGGGAAGCTTTCGTCAATTTCAACGTGCTGCTTCAAGAAATCCAGAACTTCGCCGAGGCTCCCCTGGATGGTGGCCACTTCGGCGGCGATCCCATCCCTGAGAGAGATTTTACCGGAGGCAATCTTACGACTGATGTCCCGGCGAAACTCCACGCCGCCATGGGTTTCCGCCAGAAGATTGATGGTGTCCGGATGGGCGATGGTACCATCGAAGTCGCTAAAAACGGCTACCCGACGGGTCTGAGAGTCGGAGGCGCTCATGAGATTCGGGGGGATGGGCCGATGTGAATGTGGAGATGCGGCAAAAGCGGACCTCTCGTTCAGATACTCCGCTCTACGAAGACAAACGAGATGATGCTTCAATTGAACCCCGACGTACAACAAAAATCGTTACCCTCGGCGCCGACAAAATCAGTAGTTGGTGGCTTTAAGGCCAACCGATGAGGGTGTCGGTCCCGGTGATTGTGAAATCCCTGGCCGTGCGGCCTGAGTCTGCTGTTAGAATGGATAGGCTGTAGAGATCCTCATTGATTCTTACTTTAAGGAGACCAAAAAATGGGAAACAAGATTGGCATTAATGGATTTGGCAGAATCGGCCGGCAAGTCCTGAGGGCTATTCGTGAGCGGCACGGGGATGCGATCGAGGTGGCGGCTGTCAATGATCTGTTTCCCGCCGAAACCAACGCCCACCTGCTGAGGTACGATTCCACCTACGGGCCCTACCCGGGCAAGGTATCAGTGGAGAACGGTTCCCTGGTGGTGGATGGCCGCAGAATCTCGATCCTGTCGGAGAGAGATCCCGGGGCCATCCCCTGGGCTGATCTGGGCGTGGAGGTCGTGATCGAATCCACCGGAGTCTTCACTGACGCCCATAAGGCCAAGGCTCACATCGACCGGGGAGGAGCCAGGAAAGTGATCATCTCCGCCCCGGCCAAGAACGAAGACATCACGATCGTGCTTGGGGTCAACGGGGATCGATATGACCCGGCCAGGCATCGGATCGTCTCCAATGCTTCCTGCACCACCAACGGCTTAGCTCCGGTGGCCAAGGTTCTCTTTGACCGGTTCGGCATCCAAAAAGGACTTCTGACAACGGTGCACGCTTACACCAATAGTCAGCGGTTGCAGGATTTGGCCGCCAAGGATGTGAGGGATGCTCGCTCGGCCGGACAGAATATCGTTCCTGCGGCCACCGGGGCCGCCAAGGCCGTGGGATTGGTCATTCCCGAGCTTCAGGGCAAGTTCGGCGGAATGGCGTTCCGTGTTCCTACTCCGACCGTCTCGGTCATCGACTTCACTGCCATTTTGGAGCAGGCTGCAACCCGGGAAGAGCTCCGCGAGGCCATGCTCCACTATGCCAACGGCTCTATGAAGGGCATCTTGGACGTCACGGACGAGCCGCTGGTTTCCACCGATCTGAAGGGCAGCGCCTTTTCTTCCGTCTTCAGCGCTTTGGATACCATCGTCATCGATAATCTGGTCAAGGTCGTCGCCTGGTACGACAACGAGTGGGGCTATGCCTGCCGAACGGCCGACTTGGCGGCCATCATTGCCGGTAAGCTCTGACCCGTGGAAAGAACAGCGGAGAGCAAACGCATTCGCAAGAAGTCGCTGGCCGAGCTGGACCTCGCTACGATCACCGACTTTGTCTTGACACCGGAAGACCAAAAGGACTTCGGCAGGGGAATCCGACTATTCAACCGGGCAAGGTTCTGGGAAGCCCATGAAGCCTGGGAAGCCGTGTGGCTGCGGCATCCCGAAGATGGACGCTTCTTCGTTCAGGGGCTCATCCAGTTGGCTGCCGGATACCATCAGCTTCGACGCAAAATCTATCGTGGTTTCGTCATCCACCTTCGACGGGCTCAGGAGCGCCTGGTGTTGTTCCCGGACTCTTTTCTCACCGTGGACGTGGCCGGACTTCGGCAGGAGATCCGCGAATCGCTCCGCCGAGTCGGCTCGAAAGACAGGGGCGCCGAGATAGACTATTCCCGGATCATCCCACCCAGGATTAGAACGATCGATCACTGAGGACGGTGGTGGGTGAATCGGAAAACACCTGGGTCTCAGCTCCCCGCCTAAGGTTGAATGAGCCGCAACCAGTCCACAAAGAGGAATTCCATTCTGCCAACCAGGAGGGCGACGCGGCCCATGACGGTATAGCCGAAGGCGGCGCCGAACGTGATCATGAGGATCCAGATTCCCCACCGGGAGACTCGGCCGAGGAAGCCCTTGTGCTCAACTGAAAAGAAGAAATAAATCAGTGCCGAAAGCAGCCCGAACACCGTCACCAAGGCGGTAAGCGTTCCTATCCAGTCGATCCCCAGAAAGGCCGTCTCGCTCCTTTCCACCAGGGGAATCAACGCGGGGGAGACTTGCTTGGTGAAATCGCTGACCAGGTATCGTGTCAGGTTGGTGCCGGCAGCCCAACCCACAATCACCGCCAGCGGCCAGCGGGCGACCCAGGTTCCCTTGGGAGCCAGGCGCCACAGCAACAGGCTCCCGAGAACCAATTGAACCAGGGCCACGCTCCAGTCAAAGGGGTCAACCTTCAGGTCGACCTTGGCCAAGTGCTCATCCACGAAACGGGGAACCAGTCTGCCGAGCATGTTGGGAATGAGCGTTTGCCAAATCCCCTGAACCATCCAGTAGGCGGCGGACACGCCGACAAAGAGTGATTCCGCGAAACGGTAGAACGGGTTGTCGTCGTACAGGAAACTCAGGATGGAAAGGGTCAAAAAGCCCGCAAACCATGTCCCCAGGCTGGCTCCGCTGATCCAGAATCCCTCCATGCGGCCCAGCGCGCTCCAAACCAGGGCAAACAGCACCAGGATCCCCACGACTCCAACCACGACAAACCGTTTTGTCTGTTCGTTCATTGATTTTTGCTTTCCAGAGACTTCAGCCGCTCTCCTCCTGAGCCGCGTGTGGCGAAGTAGGCAATGTTACCGACCACGAGGAAAAGGATAATGACCAGGTGGGCCAGCGTTTGCGGCCCCATGCGTCGGATGGCTGCGAACCTTCCTGGATCGGTCCCGTAGGCTTTGGAATAGCCCTCCATCAAGAGCGATTCATACTCGGCCGCAGCCTTCAAGCCCCCCATGATTCCGCTGAGTTGTCCGGGGTAGTAAGGGTAGAGTAGCGGGGGCCTGGACCGCCGTGACTCCTCCGGCAATGGGCACGCCGGTACGGTCCGCGCCGAACTGGATCCACTCTTTGAGGCCGGGGAATCCCGCGCTGACGTTCAGGATGAGATCCATGTCTTTGATCCCTTTGACGTTCCGCATCATGGGGATGTTATCAATGGGCGCGCCTTCGGCGTCTGACTGATACAGAGTACGAAAGTCCGTCACCACCACCTGGATGACGCCCTGATTTCCCGGCTTGTAACCCAGCATGACATAGTCCTGGCCATACCTGTAGTCGGGGAATTCCGGCTGGAGCACCTGATTCACGGTTTGCAGCGTCTGCGCCTGCCCCATGGGCCACAAGGCCATGAAGTAGATCTTTTGCTTCCGCTGGCAGAGATGACGAACGTAGCTGTCGGCCATGGGCTGGAGCTCGGGCTCGCTTTCCGGGCCGAAGTCGAACGGCATCAGCACATTGGAGCCGGGAGGAAGCTCCTCGATGAGTTGATAGATGGCCTGGACCTCGGGGGTGGCGACCTCGTCGAGTCTCAAATCAAACGCCAGCGGTATCACCACCGACAGCATGATGAACAAAAAGATCCAGCGACGGTCTATGGCTTGCAAGCGTTCGAACATGGTAGGGCTTCCCGTTGGAGTCATGGGGACTTCCTGTTTCGGTGCGGGCCAAAGGTCCGCGTTCCCAGGCTTCCGCTTTGAGTCATGGGGGCTTCCTAGTCGTTGTCGCTTCCCAGGTAAGAGCGCTCCACCCCGAGGATGAGCCGAAGCGACATCGAGATGATTCCCAGGCAAATGCCGATCATGATGGCCCGCTGACCCGCCATCTGGGGCACGATCATGATCCAGTTCACCAGGTCGGGAACGGTCAAGTGATAGAATGCCTCTCCGCCGGCCAGGATCAGGTAGCCATAAACCGTGCGTATCACCAGGAAGGCGGTAACCACGCCAATTCCCCCTAGCGCCATCCATTGCTTGGAGCGATACTTCTCCCAGGCGATGGTGGCGAGCAGAGCGCTGAACAATAGCTCGAGAGATCCCGGCAGCAACTCGGTCAGCGCGGCGCCCACCAGGGTCCGGCCCAGGAGGATGATCAGGGCCGCAATCAGGAGCACGGTGGCTTCCCGGTTCTTGGCCCGGAAGGCTCGATAGGAAGCTGAGGCCACAAAGAAGGCCAGCAGCGAGAACGTCGTGGCTGACAGAGGGAGAAAGCAATAATCGTATGCCGCTTGAAACCAGGTCCCTTCCGCCTCCAGGGCGTGTTTGAAACCGGACCCCTCCGGCCCGCCTACCTTGAAGAGCCCGATGACCAGCACGATGAAGAAGCCCGCCATCGTGACCACGCTGTACCCCCATCCCGCCTCGGCCCGGGAGATCCTGGCCAAATGGACCTTCGCCAGGTTGCCGCCGCCCAGGACGAAGGCAAAGGCGGCCAGGACGTCGAAGGTGATGGACAAGCTCTCGTTCAGTTGGTCGAACGGCGGATGAGGAACGAAGGCTTCAATGAGCATGACCACCCCAACCACAAAGGTGATCAGCAGGGGGACTTCTCGTCGCATCTCAACTCCCTAGGCAAAGATTTCCATCCTGAGATAATCCACCAGGGACTGAAGATTCTCGCTTCCTGTCCACAGGGCCAAGGTGGCAACCAGGCTTCCGAAAAGAATAGCCGTCATCACGATCAACTTGCCCAGATCTTGTCCCTTGAGACTTCCGAGCTGTTTGGGGTCGCCGCTCAGGTAGGCGCTCGCTGCAAAGAGTTCTTCGCCGATCAGCGTGTAGTCACAGGCCGCCACGAAAAAAGGCAACTGAGAGGGCATGGCGGTTGCAGCGATTTGGATGGCGCCGATTCGATTGCCGGTCTCGGCCAGCAACAGCGACTCGGCGAAAAAAGCTCCCATGTACAGGCAAGTGGCCGGCTCATCGCGAAGCAGCATGCCGTTGACGCCCGCCACATAGCCGAACTGCTCGTCGGTGAGATAGTGGACCATGTCGTCGTTGTAGCTTTCCGGACGACCTGCTTCCAGGTAGGCCTGTCTCACCACCTCTCTGCCGGTGGTCATGACCAGAGAACGACTGACCGGCACGTCCAACTTGGCGTCATACTCGGCTATGGTTTTGGAGACGTACCCCAGCAGAGTGAGGCCCGCCAGGGTCTGGACATTGTCCATGTCCATGATCCCCGGCACAAAAACCACCGGGCGGCCCATCTCGGTTGCGCGACCCACGGCTTCGTCCACGGCTTCCAGGCCCGCGATTTTACGCACGAACAGTTGGCCTCCCCGGGTTGCCACCTGGATGAAGAAGATGACAAAGAGGCAGATCGTTCCCCCGATGATGAGGATCCACAATTTGTCGCGGTCAAACCATTGCGCTCTGGACTCTCCCGTCACCATTTCGGAGGTGGCGCTGGAGTCGGCCGTTCTGGCCACCACCTTGAAAGAGTACAGCACGCCCCGTTCAGCGCTCGAAAAAGTCCTGGTTTCCTCGCCCGGACCAACCGTTCCTAACGACTGCCAATGTTGGGCGGAACCTTGAGGATCACCCTCCTTGAAATCCTGCATCGCCGGATCCGAGGGGGGAGGGCGCCAGAAGACTTCATAAGAGAGAACCCTGGGGTCCGGGGAGTCCTTCCACCGGATTTCAATCGCATCTCCCGAATCATTGGGGACATCCACCGCTTTCACCTGTGTCGGCGGTGACGGTGGCTCGGAGAGAGAGGCCTGAGCTTTCAGGGATGGACCGAGCACCCAGGCGGTGCACCACACGAGCAGGAGACAAAGGTTTTTCATGAATCGTGACCCTCGATGATTTCAACGTTGGCCCGGGGCACCAAAACGGGAGCCTCAAAACCCTCCAGTCGAACCGAGACCACTCGGGCTTTGGAACCTGAATCCAGTCTGGCCGGCTCGGGGGGCAGCGCTGCGATGCGGCCCAATCTTCCGAAATAGGGATTGCGGATGATGCGGACGGCGCTTCCCACATCCATGCCGTTCTCCTCGGCCCGAACGGAGGTCCGCGGGGCGGCCCCGCGGATGGGGATGATCAGTTCCGGGCGAATCACTCCGGCTCGAATTTGGGTGGCCCCCGTTGATCGAGGCGCGTTGTCCCCGGCGCCGGCGCAGCAGACTGAACGTTCGAGGAGCCATGTCGATTCTTCCAAAACCTTCGGTCACGATCAGGGTGAGGCCGAGCTTCTCATGTCCGGTGATAGCCACGCCCAGGTCGTGACCGAGAAATTCACGCAGATCCTGATCGTCGAATCCTCCCACCACCACGCCGCTGACTCCAAGTTGAATCGCCTTCTTGAGGGCTCTGCCGGTGACCAGCGCTCCTCCCACGATCACCTTGCCATGGTGTTCTGCCGAGATCGAGTCTTCATCCAGAATGTCGCGGGGCGAAGGCGAGGCCATCGCGATCTCACCGGCAGCCTCGCCTCCGATCCCGAAGATTCCCTGAATCAAGGCGCCGCAGCTTTCGACGACCACACCCTCGTTGGGAATGACTTCCATCACCCGACCCTCCAGATAGGCATCGATTTCCACCGGTTGAGGCGGACCCCTCAGCACGACCTGCCCGGTGACCCCGGAAACGCTTTCGATCTTCCCCTCCAGGCTGGCCGTCACTCGCGACTTGAGCAGACCGAACAGCGACTTGGATTCGGCGATCACCTCTCCTTGCAGGACCTCGTCGCCCTCCTTTTTCACCATGGCGCCGGGCACGTCGCTTTGGTCGACACCCATTTTGTTGGCGACGTTGACGATTTCGACCCTGCCCGGAAGAAAGGTGCGTGCGACAACGTCTTTAGGCCCAACCCCCACTCCCTCCTCGACAACCACCTCCCCTTTGATGGGCAAAATGCGCCGTCGCCGGAGCAACTCGTTTTCCGTCACTTTAAGACCGGGGGTGTAGGCATGGGCCATGGCTCTAGTGCGCGAGCGTCGTTGGTGAATAGACTCCGAGTTCCTGGATCCAGGCTTTCAGATGCCGGGTTCTCTCAGCGGAGTCGGGGGAAAGAACCAGAGGCCGCCCTCGGCAATCAAAAATCAGGCCGACCGTTCCTCCCTCGACCGTCACCTCCAAGGGTACTCCCTTGCCCCCTCCGACGTCGAAATCACGGGCAGGGTCCAGGTGAACCTGAGCCGCGGCTCCGGTCTCCAATCGGTGGCGCCGCATCTCCCCGACTTGAAGCGTCTCCCGCTTTTCTTTTCCTCCAGGGAGTTTCAGGGTGTAACCCAGCGCCGGTCGGCCCGGCTTGGCGGTTCCCCGAGGTGCGATGCAGGCGCCCAGATAGATCAGGCAGTCCTTTTCGAAAACTTCCGTAGCAGCCCGGGCATGCACCTGGGATAGTACCCCAAGGTGGGGCATCATGAAAATACTATCCTTGGCCAAGCGGGTGACGCCCTCGGGAAGGAAAGCGTCAATGAGCATCAGGGCCGTTTGTTCCGGGCGCGGCGCGTGAGACAGCACGCCGCCGGAGGCCACCAGCAGGTCCAAGTCTATCATCTTGACCAACGACTCGATCCCGGCGTCCTGATCGAAAGAATCGGCGATGGTGCGTTGCTGCTGAACCCCTTTGAGTCGGGTGGCGAAGGCTCGGTGCTGAAGGAAAGCCAGGCGCAGCGCCTCCCGGGCGACGGCTTGTTCAAAGATCAGCTCCTCCGTCGTCTGAGGGATGGTCGTTGGCCGGATCATCTTGTTCTTGATTCGATTGCGAAAGTCCCGCTCGTCCATGGGGAACGGCATCCATCGCATGACGTTAGCCATTCCGGCTTCGGCCAGAACGTTCGAGATCGAGTAGCTCATCCCCAGGTTGGCCGATACCGTGCGGTTGAAGTCCTCCCCGAACACGCTGAATACATCGGTGGTGGCTCCGCCAATATCGACGCCCACCGCATTGATTCCTCCTTCATCCGCCACTCGTTTGAGGATCGCGCCCACGGCGGCCGGCGTTGGCATGATGTCGGCGTCCACCCACTCCATCAGCTTTCCATATCCGGGAGCCTGCTGCATGACGTGCTCAAGAAACAGGTCGTGGATCTTCTCCCGAGCCGGTACGAGTATTTCTTCTTCCAGCGTGGGGCGCAGGTTGTCGACGATGCTGAGACTGGTCTTGTGACCCATAATCCGGGTGACGTCCTCGCGACGGAACTTGTTGCCCGCATAGATGACCGGCAGGCGATAGCTGGCTCCCAGGCGAGGCTTGGGATCAGCCGCCGCAATGGTCTCGGTGATCTTGACGACCTTGTCGGTCCGGGCGCCGTCGATCTCGCCCGCGATCAGGATCATGTCCGGTCGGAGTTGGCGGATGCGTTCGATGCGCTCATGGGGCAGCCGCTTGTCGTTGAGGGCGATGACGTCCATCACAATCGAGCCGGCGCCTAAAGCCGCTCGTTCGGCGCTTTCGGCTGTCATCGACCGGACGACGCCGGCCACCATCATCTGCAGCCCTCCCCCTGCGCTGGAGGTGGAAATGTAGAGGTCACAACCCACCTCACCCCTTGCCGGGCGGATGATCCGGCCCCTTGGAGTCGACCAGCTTGCGTCCTGAGAGCTCGCCCAGCTCCGTGACCGCGTTCAGCACGCCCAGAGTCACGTCCTCGAACGGCGCTTCGACCGTGGTGGGCGCTTCGCCTCGATGGGTCTGGCGGTACTCCTCACCGATCTTCTGGATGAGAATCGCCTTGGTGGTCGTGCTCCCACAATCTGTCGCGAGAATGATTCGAATATCGTCCAGACCGGTCAATCGGCTGCCCCCTCGACCTTATGCGTGGCCTCCATCTCTCCCCTGGCCGTCCGCTCCTCGATTTTCGCCAGCAGGCATTCGACACTTTGACGGCGCTCCAGGATGCGCCGAACCTGTCCGTATTCGGTTGCCGCAAAGAGCCCGCGAACCACGGGTTCAAAGAAGGCCATGGCCTGACTTCCAAGGTAATTGAGCGGCTTGGCCGATTCCAGGATGAAGATGGCCGGCGTCTGCATGCACCTCCGCACGATCGCCACCGCGATTTTCTCCAGCAGGCGGCGTTCTTCTTCTGTGAGCGGTTCGTCGTACCGCTCCAGTGAAAAGGCGTGTCTCAACCTCTGCCGCCAGGATGGCTGTATCATACCCTCGACCTCGGCGCAAGTTGCGGGTTGACTTTCCGCTGAACAAAGGCAACCACTGCCTGGCGGTCCGCGCCGGCGAAACGCAGGTAGAGGCCGCGGTGGGATTCCAGCCGACTGCGCCGGAAAAAGGGGCTGAGGAGCACGCCATGAGCGTCGACCCAGTAAGACCGACAAAACGACCACGGTTTTTGCCGCCGATAGAACAGGGTCTGGCTGGACACTCCGTCCTCCGTGAGTTGATAGGTGGTCGGCAACAGGAAGTCATGGACGCCGATCAGGAGGAGGATCACGGAAAAAAGAGTCCAGGCGCTACTTTGGGTGATGAGAAAGACGGCCAGAGCGGTGATGGCCAGAACCGCCGCCAGGAACAGACCTTTCCACGGCGAATATCGTATGGGCAGGCTTACCCAACGCATTGTTGATGCCCTTTCACCCAGCGCCCGCTATCGCGTGAGGCAGTGGAAGCACCTGTGTTTGCAAAACTTAAAGTCACGGGTCATATGGTCGGGTAAACAGTCGAGCGTAGTCTTTTCCTGAACGAGGACAACTTGTGTCCGGTCTCATTCGCCTTTTTCGCCTGCCAATCTATTCAAACGGTTCGAGTTTGCTTTGAAGCTCTCGCTCGAATATCTTGCGTTGAACGGTCTTGGCGGCAAGGAGTTTCTTGCTGGTTTCCTCTAAGGTAAGAACTTCCCAGTGCCCTCGCGAGAGCTGATAGCGACCCTCGTCATTACGCGTGAGTTCCGGGACCAGCCAGATGATATCTCCGTCGTTAAGGTCGTGACTGGGGGTAGGACTAGGCCCTCCGATCGACTCGAAGAATGGCCGATCTACTGCAACATCTGTCTTTGATCCCCAACGCCGGAGAGTTGGAACCTTGATCTGCGACTGCGGCATAAGACGTTTCGCACTTGAAGAGCGCCAATCCGGTCGGCGAATCGCATTCGGAAATGGCGGTTTTTTCTGATTGCCATCTCTCAAGGTGATGAACTCAGATTGCATCCCTTTGCCTGAGAAATAAACGGCCTGAATTTCCAGCCCATACCATTGGAGTCTGCCATGGGACGTCTTGGCGACCACAAGGTCGATCTTCCCCGCGGGCTTTTCCGTACCAGTTCCCTGCATAAAAGGAACCTCGCGAGCTACCATCCCTCATTTGGCGAAAAACAGACGAGCTCGGCGGGGTACAGATCTCACAAAGTACGGATAAGTTCGGGGCGTGTGAGGGTCCAGGTCCTCTCACCCGGGTTGTAGGCGACGACACCCTTGCGCTTGAGGTGCAGTTGCGCGTGACGCAACCGGCGCTTCCAAGCCTTGCCGTAACGCTCGCCTTTGATGAGGAAATATTCGCGGTCGTCGCAGAGAGTTGGCATGAGTTGACTTACCTCTTGCTGAATTGCTTTTGTGGTTTGTGGTCCGCGGGCCAGTATAAACTGAATCGCCTCGCCGAACACGGCGTGGGCGCTTCGGTTGCCCACTAACATGGAAGCAAGCACCGGCCGCGCTTGCTTCATGACCTTGGCGAATTTGCGCTTTGCGTCCGGCGTAGTACTGCTCGCGATGTTGGCTCGCGCCTGACGGAGATCGGCTTCCAGAGGAGCAAGCTCAGCAATGGTGTTTGCATCTACTTGGCTGCCGAGACGGGCGAACGAAAGCATGTCCTTACGTATTGCTTGGACCCAGCTAGTTTCACGGAGCAACACGCCGTATTCAAGATTACTGTCGAGTCCTGACCGCGTCAGGTTGCCCGATGTCACGATCGCCGCCTCTTGGTCGGCGACGAACACTTTTGCGTGGAGATTCGACAGCGCGATGAGCTTCGCGGAGGGAGATGCCTCAGCGAGACAACGCAGGGCGGCTAAGTCCAACGCCGATGCGCTGACGGCCTCCACATTGATGTTCGCGAGCGTTATGACCTCGATACCTGGGTGGAGTAGCTTGCAAAACCACGCTGCTTCGTCGTATTTGATGTAGGGTGCAACGATGACGACGGACCTACTGGCAACCGAGGCGATACCCGCGAGGTCGTTCCGCCAAGCTCGGCTGAGGAGTTGGATCATACCTAGAGTGCACGTGTCCTGGGCATTTTGCTCGACTCGGTAGTGATATTTCTCACATCACAGTTCCCAGGCATCGGGCACCTCTTCTCCTTCTTCCGCTGTGAACCTCAGCAGCACCTCCCCACAGTCACACTCGAAATCCTCACTCTCTGCTTGCAGGGGGGCAAAGACATACGAAGAACTGGTGTTGCAAGTGGGGTGGGTCGCACGTACAGTCAGAAAACCTGCTTCATCGAAAGAAACGCTCGTTATAACACCGTTTAGTGATTTGATTCGTCCTACCATGATGCTTCTCTGCCGGTTTCCACGACCCCATGCAGGTTTCGCCCCTAAAACCCGCTTGCCGATTCAAAGGCCATGAGGCATCGATCTACTAATCCTTCCATTACAGCGGTCAGCGAACGGCTCAATGAGAAGGCGAGGCGTGGGGTTGATTTGTTTAAGCCAAGTCCGGATGTGAGGGATCAGCCATGTTTTCCCTCCAGGGTATCGGAGAGGGCTGCGCTGTGGTACCGAGGCAACATTCACCGCTGGAATCGGCGAGACCTCAATCGGATCCGATTCGGTCATGATGAGCAAATCGGCTGTCGCAGCTTGTCGCGCGGTCTTTGTCCTTCTTTGCATCACCTTGCTTGTTCAGCCTTCGGAGTTGCTTCTCAGGGTCAACCAATTGGGCTGACAACTGTCACGATGGCTACAACCTATCTCAAAATTGGAATCCTGGAGGGGTGAGCCTATGGGGCTACTGACATAACCATTTGATTTTTCAGCGTTTCCAACATTCTCTTCATGAACTGAATGCTATGGAATATGATTTTGAGATAGATTCTAAGCCATGGTACCACGGATTGCGCTGGAGATGTCCCGGAGGGTGCCCCGCACGGGTGTAGGAAAGGACGACACATCAATCGGGTCACCTCAGATCATTGAGAGAGCGCCTTGTAGTAGTCATCGACCTGTTTTCGGTAGCGTGAGGGGGCTTCCTCGTCTCTGACCAGATGAATGGGGTCGCTCCCGGTGAGCTGCTGGACCTTGCGGCTCAGGTCAAACTCCAGTTGCCGGAAGCCTTCAATCACGCTTTGTCGAAGCTTCTCCAGCTCTTGAGGATCGTGGAGAAAACGGAGTGACTTCATTTGTTCCATGCGTTTCACCATGTTCCTGACCTGGATCGCCAGATCGGTGTCGTTACGGAGGCCTTGGCTCAATTTTCGGGCTTCTCCAAGTCGATACTGGTACTCTTTTTCAAACTGGCGGAACTGTCGGGGCGCGAGAGTCGTCGGGGGCAGGATCTGTTGGTCGCCGAAATTGACAGCGGTCCGGCCGCGGCCCCGGCTTCGCCGATTCTGCCCGTCTGTCTCGCCGGACATGGACTTGCCGGCCTGCGACTCCCCAGCGGCGCCGTCCGGCTGACTCCCGGGTGGCAACCGACTGGAGCCGGCCCCGGGACGATTAGCCCCACGATCGGGACCGGACTGAGCCTGAAGTTCCGCGATCCGTCGCTTCAGCGACTCCAGGCTGGACAACAAGTCGCCTGCCTGCGTTAAAGCTCGGCTCAACCGTTCCTCGGCAGACAGTTTTCCGGATCCTTTCCGGATCGCCTCACTGGCGGCGGACACTTGGTTTTGCAGGTCTGACAGTGCGGACTGGATGCGCTGTTCTCCCTGCCCGGCGAGGTCGAGCAGTCCGAGTTGGATGAACTGTCTGCTTTGAGATATCTGTTCATGCAGTCCCTGGTTCTGGATCGAATGACTCGCCGCCCTCAGCTTTCGCGAAGCCTCTCGTTGCTGGGAGTCCGCCCTTTTGGCTGCGGAGAAGAGCCGGTTCTCCATCTCCTTGAGCGATTGCTGCAGGCTGGTTTTGTCCTTCAGGATCTGGCGCTTTCGTTTCAGCAGAGGCGCAATGCCATCTTCTTGGGCAATGCCCGCTTTCAGGTGTTCCAACTCCGACTGGATTTTGGTCTGACGCTCTACGAGCCACCGGGGCCCTTGTTCTGAAGATGCTTCAAGTCGGACTCGATGTCTGCCTGCCGCTCGCGGTCCAGCGCCGACCGGGCGTCCTGGAGTCGGCTCAGTGCCTGAAGACCTCGGTTTTCGGCCTGGCTCCCCCGGACCCGTCTGAGGTTTTGCATCTCGCGGGCTGCCTGCCTCAGGCGTTGGCTGACATCTCTCAAGGACGGACGATCCGTTTCTCTGGATAATCGTTCCAATCGTCTGGCCAACTTTTCCGCCTCAGCTTGGAGAACTCCCTGACCGGAACCTTCCGATGCTTCGCCCTGCCGGCGGGTATCGTTGAGCATCTGCCGGCGACGGCTTTCGTTGATCCGCTGCTGCCGACGGGCCAGTTCCCTCAGCTTCCGAGTGGCTTCGTCCATCTGCTCGCGTGATTCCGAGGAGCGACGGCGCTGCTGGACCTCGTATTGATTCTTCAGCTTGTCCAACTCCAGTTCAAAGAGACCCTCCAGTTCCTGGGCCCAGGTCGATTGGCCTTGGGCTCTGCCGCGGTTCACCTGGATTTCTTTATAGAAGGTTTCGGCCCGCATCAAAAACTGCAGCGCCGTCTGCTGGTGCGAAATGGCCTCTTCGGGTTTTCGTTGAGAGAGGGAAAAATGGGCAGGGTTCATGGCCTGAACGGCCTGGATCAAGTTCTCGTAGAACTTCTGAAAACCCTCATTGAGACTTGTCAGAGCCCTTCGCTGGATTCGGTCAGCCAGAGATTGGGTTCGCTGTTGGAGCTTTGCCTGCAAGTCCGCAACCAGTCGCAGCGAATTTTTATATTCCTGTTTCTCGAATTGCTCACGATCTCGAATCAAACGCCAGGTGGCCACCAGGATTTCCTTCTGACGGCGGGAGAGGAGCGACTCGAGGCTAGCGGAGCCTCCGCGCTGCCCGGATCCCGACTGGCTTTGGACGTACTTCTTGCCAAAAGGACGAACTTCCAGGAAGTAGATGTCGCTGGTGGTGGTGGCCCGGGCGTCGGAAGCCCTGGCGAAGTAGCTCACGAAGTCGCCCGGTTGAAGATCGAATTCTTCCAGGAAGAACGTGTGGGTCCCGGAGATAGACTGAGGCAACCGTCCCTCTTTTTGCTTGAAAAGCTCTACCTGTGAAGGTTGCGCGCCATTGAGGGTGTAGTGCAGCTCCAGACTCCTCAAACCGAAGTCATCGTCGGCTCTGGCTTCCGTGAGGACTTCCTCCAGCGGAGTGGCGCGCTTGTCTCGCCCCGGCTTGGTCAATGCCAACTGGGGTGGCTGATCCGGGAGGGCAGTGATGGAGTATTCGTAGGATCCCCCAGTCTCGGCATTCCAGCGATCGGTGAGTTGAATTTGATAGGTCGCGTCCTTGGAGACCTTGATTTCGCCAATGACAGTCGGCCCCGGGTTTTTTTGCATCGGGATGGAAGTCCCGTCGCTCAGCAGAATGCGGGCCGAGAGCGGCTCGATGTTGGTGCGAGCTCTGACCTCAACCCGAGTGCCTCGGAGGGCTGCGATATCGCCGCCATTTTCTTCGATGCGTTCGGGTAAACCGGTGTAGGTTGGGAAGCGGTAGGTCAAGTCGATCTTCTGGACACGGGCCGTCTCTACCACCGAGAGCTCGTAATGGCTCGACCTGACGTTGCCGGCTTGGACGTAGTAACGAATGGGTTCGCCGACGTCCAGAAAAGAGAATCCGAAAGCGTTGGAGCCGACTTCGGTGGCCATCGGCTGGGACTTCCAGCTTCCGCCTTGCGGGTGGCGGAAAAACAATTGGACGCGCTCCGCCTCGAAACCCCTGAGCCTGGCGCTGACGGCTTGGTCCGAACCTTTGCGGATTCGGGCGTCACCCGGCGAGACGTCGATCTGGTAAATCGAGACCGCCTGGGGCCACCAGCGGTCGGCATAGAGCTTCATCGTGGCAAACTCGAAGAAACTCGGGCCGTAGAGCTGCAGCAGGACAAACAACAAAATCAGCGCCGAGCTGGCCAGGGCCGATTGATAGGGTTCCTTGCGGTTGAAGAGCTCTCGGGGCTGAACGATCCGACTTTGGTGGGCGGCGTCACGGAGAAGGAGGGGCAAGAGAGGATGGGGAGCGGCATCCTGACTTGTCTGGGGGGCCAGCTCAGTGGCCGTGACCAGACGATCCTGGAGTTGTGGGTAGTGTTCCTCGATGGTGCGGGCGATTCGATCATCACTAACTCGATGAACCAGGGGGCGCGCCACCAACCAAACAAAAGAGAGCCCGATGATCAACAGGGAAGTCCATCGGGCCAGGTTGATGATTTCCTGGCTGTAGTTCCAATAATCGATGCTGGCGACGGCGACCGCAACCACGACCAGAGAGAGAGCCAGCCATAAGGCGAGCCCGCGAACGAAGGCGATACTCTTGAAGCGCCATCGGACACGCCTGATGGTTATCCTCAAGTATTGCTGTTCCGGAGTCATGACCCCACCTGGCTGAGGGGGAGCGCCGCCAGCCCGTTGCGCCCTCCCGGCTTGTCAGCTTTCAATTCTGCACGTAGCTAGGATAACGGTTCGCCAGTAAACTCTCAACCAACAAAGCCAGCAAGGCGATCAGAACGAGATACCACCAAAGATGCTGCCTGTTTTCCAGGGCTTGGCGCTTGTCGGCGGAACTTTCCTGCCGGGGAAAGTCACCCGGCCGGTGGACTACCCGCGTCACCCGCGACAGAAGTCGTTCCGGGTCCTGGCTGGTCAGATCCGATTCATCACCGTCCAGATTGGCGGCCAGTACGTTCTCGTAGTCATGCACTCTGGATCGATAGAAGCCGGGTTCCGTCAACTTCAGGGAGGACCGGTTTTTCTGAACCAGGTCGTCCAGATGGATCACTCGGCCGGAAGGCGCCAGCACCGTCCAGGAATGAGCAAACGAGCGGTTGGATGCTGAGAGCTTGGCCAAAGCTTTGGCCAAACGGGGATTCAAGGACTGGAGGGTAACGGTGTCTCCTACCCTGTAGGACCGGGGGGAGGATTCAAAACGGGTCGCGTATTTGACCATCTCCTGACAGAAGGGCAAAAAAACAGACTTCAGGGGCAGTTCATTCCAGTTTCGATTCAGCGACGAGGTGAAGAGCAGGACCCGCCCATCATCCACTGTCCGCTCCAACAACAGGGGACTCTCGTCTTGCAGGGTGACCAGGACCTGGCTGTCTTCCAAAGGCTGAACATGGATATAGTCGGTGTAACGGGTGGTCATGAAATAGGAGTAGTGAACTTCTTCGAAAAGGCTGAAGACCGGATGCCGCCTCTGCAAACGGCCAATCCACTGGTCTCCGCCTCTGTCCGTGGCGCGGTAGCGTTTCAGCAAGGTCGCCGGCAGGACCTCTTTTAAGTTGGCCATACTGGCGCCGTCAGAGCGGGGCCCCAGAATCAACAGCAGTCCCCCCCCGGATTTGACAAATCGAGTCAGGGCGGAAGCTATCTCCGAGGAGAGGTTGCCACTGTTGTTTAAGATCACCGCGGCGTAGGAAGCCAGTTTGGCCGGTTGGACCTGCCCGGGGTCAGCCATGTCCAGGTCAAAGGGAGAATCCGAGCTAGCCGTCAATGCCTTGCTCAAATAAAAGTGATCCCGGCCGCTGCGGTGCCCCAGCAGTAGCGTTTTGACCCGGGGAGGACGGGAGAGCGAGATGTAAGCCAAGTTGTCTTCGGGTAAGGCATCGTCGAACAGCAGGTGAAGCTTGGCGGTCGAGCCGCTCTGAGGAACGGCTACAGACTTGAATTCGATGAGTTTTGAATCGTTCACTCCCAGGGGGAGCGTCTGATTTCGGCTGGGCCGGTCGTTGATCTCCAAAGCCAGATTGAGGTCCAAAGCATGATCGAGGTGTTGGGACCTCATCCTGACCGCGATGGTCACGTGGGAAGAGGTGGGTTCTTCGGGGCGGACCGTCACTTGCCGGATGGAAAGGTTCGGTCCGGACTCTCGCGCTAATGGATAGGCCCGAATGTCTACCTTCTCGTCGAGCGCGAGGTTCTTCGCCCCGGGTTTCCATCCCGACTCTTGAAAATCACTGATCCAATGGATTTCACGACGTCCTTCCGGCGTTCCGGCCAGGAGCCGGTCCGCCAACCGCAACGCCAAGCCATAATCGGTCCCGCCAAACCCGGGCTCGAGGGTGTCGATGAGCTGCTGCACCTGCCTGGGGTTGGCCTGGGGCTGGTTGAGGACCCGCGTGGAATCCGAAAACAGGACCGTTTGAACCCGGTCTCCTGAGGCCATGCCCTTCAGAATCGATTGGGCCTGCAACTGACCGCGTTCGAACCGGTCCCCGAAGCGCATGCTGAAAGAATCGTCGAGAAGAATCACTAACGATCTGGCAGTGGATTGAGAGAGGCCGAACGCATTCGGGTCGGTGAGCAGTGGTCGGGCAAAAGCCAGCACCAGCAACAGCAGGGCGGCCAAGCGCAGGAGCAGGAGAAGGGGATGCCGCAGGCGCTGTCTTCGGAGTGAGGCTTTCGGCCTGTGTGGGATGAACATCAATGAACTGAAAAGGTACTTTCGAGAGGTCTCCCTTCGGACCAGGTGAACCAGGATCGGTCCAATGAGGGCAAGACTTCCGATGAGGAAGAGTGGGCTCAAGAATTGCATGAGATTCGATGGGAACGGCCAGCCTTTGGCCCTACATCGATTTTCGCCGGGTGGAAAGGTACCTCTGCAAGGCGATATCCAAGGGTTGAGACGTTTCCATAGCCAAAAAGTCCACCCCCAAACTTCCACAGGCCTCTTTGATCCTTTCCTGGTGGCTCTTGAGTTGCGCCAGGTATTCCTCGCGAGCTAGGATCGGGTCCATTATCATTTGGCGGCTTGTTTCCATGTCCACCATTTGCACGGAGTCGGAAAACTGAAAGCGCCGCTCCTGCGGGTCAAGAATCTGAAAGACGATGATATCGTTGCCCTTGAAACGAAATTGTCGAATGCTCTGAATCACCTCTTGGGTCGGAGCATACAAATCGGAAATGAGGACCACGATACCCCGCCGGTGGATAGTTTCAGCCAGCACCTGCAAGGGTTTTCCGAAGGCAGTCTTTGCATCGGCCCTCACCTTGTCGATCACATGGAGGAGGCTCGACAAATGCTCTCTCCGACAGCGGGGCGCCAGTTTATCGACCAAGCCGGCGGCGAAGGTCATCAGCCCTATCCTGTCCCGTTGTCTTTGGGCGAAATAGGCAAGGCTCGCCGTGAGGTAGGAAGCATAGTCTATCTTGGTGACGGCGGCCGAGCGGTAAGCCATCGAGCCGGAAATATCCAATAGCAGGTAGACGTTGGTACTGGTCTCGCCCTCGTATTGCTTGACATAGTGGCGGTCGGATCGCGCGTAAACTTTCCAGTCAATCTGGCGAATGTCGTCTCCCTCGATATATTGCCGGTACTGAGCGAAATCCACACTGAATCCCAGATAGGGCGATCGATGCAAGCCGGAGATAAATCCTTCGACAACCGTTCGCGCCACCAACTCGAGGTTATCAATCTTGGACAGAACGTTGGGATCCAGAAAGCGCAATGGCGAGCCCCCGGAGACTGTTCTGGTGTTGGGATTCATTCCGTTGACTCCCTTCCACTTCAGGATCTCCGCAGGCTTGCCCTGACGGGAGGAGGTTACAAGCCCGAGGCCGGAGCCGGTACGGTGTCGATGAGCTTCTGGATGACGACGTCAGAAGTCACCTGTTCCGATTCGGCGTGAAAATTGGTGAGAATACGGTGTCGGAGAACTGGCGGCGCCAGATCGCGGATGTCGTCGACCGATACGTTATAGCGGCCTTGCAGCACGGCCTTGGCTTTGCTCCCCAAGATCAGGAATTGTGAGGCCCGCAGGCTGGCGCCATAGTTGACCCAGGACTTGATGAAATCGGGGGCGCTGGGATCACTGGGCCGGGAGGCGCGAACCAATTGAACGGCGTAGCGGATGACCGAATCGGCCACGGGAATTCGCCGGACCACCTTTTGAAACTCCACGATATCCGGCCCTCCGATCAGGGGCTCGTAGTGAATACTGCGCAGGGAGGTCGTGTCCTTGACCACTTGGATCTCTTCGGACTCCGAGAGGTAATCGATCAGAATGTTGAACATGAAACGGTCGACCTGGGCTTCGGGCAGGGGGTAGGTGCCCTCCAGCTCGATCGGATTCTGGGTGGCCAGCACGTAAAAGGGATGCTGGAGGTCATAGGTGACACCCTGAACCGTCACGCTGTATTCCTGCATGGCCTCTAGCAGGGCCGATTGGGTTTTGGGGGGAGTCCGGTTGATCTCGTCGGCCAGAATAATGTTGGCGAAGATCGGACCCTTGACAAACACCAGGGCCCGACGCCCGGTGGTGTGGTCTTCCTCGATGATGTCAGTACCCGTGATATCGGCCGGCATCAAGTCGGGGGTGAATTGGATCCGGTTGAACTTCAGATCGAGGACCCTGGCAATGGTCTTGATCAGCAGGGTCTTGGCCAAGCCCGGCACACCGGTGATGATGGAATGCCCTCCTACAAAAAGAGAAACCAGGACCTGATCGACCACGCTATCCTGTCCGATGATTTCCCTTCGAATCTCCCGGACGATCTCCGCGTGGGCGTGTCGCATTCTTTCCAGCAGCTCCACCTCGGAAGAGGCAGGCGCCGCCGGCTGTTGATTGACGACCGCCGCTTCATCCGGAGCTTCAGGGTTGGTGAACATTGGCTGGTCTCCGCGGTCCTGGGCAGTTTTCCACTTCCGGAGTTCATTCCCTCGCTCAGGACACGTCGGGGTGCTCTTGGATTGCCTGGTGCGGTCTGGCTCTGCCCACAACCCACCCGTGTGGTATGGCCCGGCGAGCTCAGCGGCCTATTCCACCAGGTTCAGGAGCAGTTCCTGTGCCGGCTCAAAGCTGGGGGCGATTTCCAAAGCAGAGAGGATTTCAGCTTTTGCCTCGATCCGTTGGCCGAGGCGAAGTAAAGCCCGGGCAAGATTGAAATGGGCAGCCGCCCGGTCGGTGGGTTGAAGCGCCAGGAGTACGCGATACTCTCTCACAGCCAGCTTCGCTTCTTGCTGCTCCATAAAAAGATCCGCCAACTGTTTGTGGGTCTTTTGGTCAAAGGGATAGACGTAGATCGCTCGTTCCAAGACCCCTCTGGCCTCCTCGGACCGCCCTGCCTTTTGCAGCCAGGTTGCCAGGGTGGTTAACGACTCGAAGTCAGCGCCATGGATATCCGTTAGCTGCTGGAGTTCGCCAATGGCCTCCTCTGTCATACCGTGTTGCCGGTAAATCTTGCTGAGTTGCCGATAGGGGCTGTCGGACCCCGCATAGGCGGGGAATATCGCCTTGGCGCGACTCAGCAAACGAATCGCCGCTTCATCTTCTCCGCGCTCTCGATGATAGCCTGCCATTCTGAGGTTGGCAAAAAAATTGTTCGGTTGCTTGTCCAGCAATGCCTCCAACCGCCGGGGAGTTTGCATCAGGTCCGGTTGCTGCAAGATTTCAAAGTCGACATGCTCTAATGCACTGCCGATAATGGATTCCAGATAGTCGGTGAACTGGAGATCGAAGTCCCGGGGAGACAGATCCAAAACCTGCTTGAGCGTATCTTCCAATGATGTATTTTCCTTAAAGCATTCCAGCATCGCCAGAATCCTGGAAAAGCCAAACCTTGCCTCGATGAACTCGCAAGCTTTACCCGCTTGAAAGTAGGATAGCGCCACTTGACCGGGAAACCGGGGCCGAAGGAAACCACCGTTCAGTTCGGCGATGGGCAACAGCTTCTCCTGCTGAATGAACTTCAGGGTTTGTAAGTCCAGATCCTCACCCCAGCCGGCCATCGCCCGATGTTCTTCCATCACGGAGACTCCCTCGCTGAACCAGCGGGGAACTCGGTGGTTGGTCATTCCAAGGGTGATGACATGGGCGAATTCATGCCACAGGGTGCTTCCCCAGTTGAATTGGCCTCGGGGGCGGGCCCGCGGGGAATCCATGACAATGCCGGGTCCGAAGCAGACACCCAGGGCGCCCAGGCCGGGCACTCCCAGGGCACGGACGGCGAAGTCCTCGTGGTTGGGGTACATCTCGAAGTAAATCGGTTTGGCCGGGCGAAACCCATACTTCAAGGTGAGAGTGGCGTGGGCCTTCTCCAGCAGTTGAGGCACGTAGTGGCCCAACAGGGTTGCTTCCTCACGGTGTAGTTTGAGGGTGAAGTGGGATGTGGTCAGCTCCTCGAAGTTCACAAAGCTGTCCATGAGGCGCAGCGTGTTGACGGTCCACAGGTTGAAAGGATCGACCTCATAGGCTTTTTCGAGGATTTCCTTGGCTGCTGCCTCCCGTCCGATCCTCAGCAGATTCACCCCCAGGTCGGCGTAGGCGCTGAAAAGATTGGGATTCAATTGGATGGCCTGGCGGAAAAAGTCAACGGCTTCTTCGTACAATCGTTGAGTCACACAATATCTGGCAAGATGCTGGTAGACCTCCCCGTGTCGTGGATTGAGCGCCAGCAGAGTTTGTATGGCGTCTCCCCGGGCCTGCTCTTCCCGGCGGGCGTAGTGGAGAACGGCCTTGAGGGAGTGCGCCTTCAGGGAATGAGGGTTGATGTCCAAACACTGCCCGATTTCAGCCTCAGCCGTTCGGAAATCTTCCCGCTCGATGGCGATTTCGGCCAGGGCCGCGTGCGCCGGCTCCAGTCTGGGGTTGATCTTCAAGGTTTTCTGGAGCAGCGCTTCCGCCTGCTCACCCTGTCTTCCGGCGTGGGTGAGAGCCAGACCCAATAGTGCCTGCGGAAGATTGGGATTGATCTTGAGCGCGGCGCTGAAGCTGGCCGAGGCGTTGGCGGGATCGTATTTCTCCAGGAAGAGATTTCCCCAGGCAATCTGGGTCTCCACGTCACCGGGAGTGGCCTTGATGGCCCGCCGAAAGAGCTGGTTGGCTTCCCGGTATTGCTGCAAGCTCTGCAAGGCGATGGCCGCCAAGCCGAGGTCGGCTTGACCTTGCTCAATGATTCGCGAATAGAGTTCAAAGAAAAGGTTGCGGCTCTCGGAAAATTTGCCCTGATCTTTGAGAAGCGTGGCCAGTCTCAGTTCGGCCCGGTTGCGGCAGCTTTCTTTCCGCCTCGCTTTTTGGAGGAACTGCTGTGCCCGTCGAAACTCTCCCCGTCGTGTGTATGCCTCCCCCAGCAACAGATTCAACTGACACGCATCGGGCTGATCCTTCAGGAATTGAAGGGCCTGTCGTTCCAGCGACTGGTACTGCCCGGTGATCAGAAGAGTCCTCAGAAGACCCACCCGAGCGCTCAGAGGCGGCGGCGCTGCGGATTCCAAAAGCTCGCGGTAAAGGCGCAGCGCCCTCTCGTAATCGCCGCCCCGGAGCGATTGGTTGGCTTCTTCCAGATTCGGAGAAAGACCTTCCAGCGGCGTTGGCGTCCAGGCAATGACCAGGACAGCGAGCGCCGCCAGGAAGGTTGAGGGTTTTCTCATTCCATCACATTGGGTTGCCAGGGAACATTTTGCAGGGTGAACCAGCTTGGCTCAGCGACTGGTCATTTGTTTGAGGGCTCGGGTGGTCCGAGCCAATTCGATGAGCATGGCTTCCAGCCGTCTTTGGTATTGGTCGGACGGAAGGGTTTCCTTCCGGGTCTTGAGTTCCTGTATGGATGACTCCAGATCAAGTTTTTTCTTCTGAAGGGCCTGCAACTCAGGGCCGGCAGAGCCGGGGGCAGCCTGAGAAATGGCCTCAATGGGCGCTCCCAAGGTGACTCTGCCGGCCAAAGAACCTTCACCGCTCCCGATAGCCGGCAAGGCCGAGCCGACGCCATCGCCGTTGTCGTCGAGTCGCGAGTGTTCGGTGGCCAGCCAGTTCTTTTCCTCGTACCACTCCTTCACCTTGCGCTGGGTGAAGGTGTAGGCCTCCAGTAGAGACACCTGCCTGTTCTTGTCCAAGTCTGCCTCCTGGGTTTGGAAGGCCCCCACAAAAAAGCGGGCAAAGACGGTTTCATTTCCCTCGTATTCGTTCTTGGTGGCCGTAAGTATGACGCGGTTCCTGCGACTCAGCTTGGGGATGAGGGCGCCGCTGGCGGGGGTGGTGCAGACCAGAACGATCCGTTGAGACGAGAACCGGTCAAGGAGAACACTCAGTTCCGAACCTGTGAGGTCCGGCCCTTTCAGATTGTAGCGATAGTCGCTGCCGTCAAAGTTTCCATGGCCCAGCAAGAGGAGGAACAGCAGGTCGTCGGGTTGGACCCTGGCTTCCAGGCCGGTCATCACTTGGATCAACTCGGATTTCACTGCCTTGGCTGTAACCAGAGAAGGATCCCGCCCCGGATTCTCGGCCAGAAAAAAGAGGTTCTCTTCAGGAAATCGCAGTCGCTCTTTCAAGCTCAAAACCATCTGGGAGGACGACTCCCAAAACCGATCGCTGAATTCTCCTCCGCCTGAAGCGCCACTGACCACCACGGCATAACGAGAGGACTGCGCCGCCGCCGAGACCCGGTCCCCGGCAACGATTGAGAAAACCAGCGCCATCACCAACAGTTTCATGGCTGAAGTGTCCTCCTTTCTCTCGAGCCAGACCTTCAGATCAGGCCCCATCGCTTCCGAAGGAACCACTCGGAGACCAGGAACATTCCCAAGAGCAGGAAGAGGAAGGGCATATCCCACAGGGGAAGGACCTGAAGAACCGAGTTGGGGCTGTCCGCATAGCTGATTTCCTCGGGCAATTTCGACGCGCTATCCAGAGGGTAGTAGCGGCCGCCGGTTTCTCGTGCTACGCGCTGGAGGAGCTGTGGGTTTGCCTCGGCGTTGAAGAACTCCCGATTGGCCTGGGTCACCAGAAAAAAGGCCTCGGCCGGCGGGGCTTTCAGGGATCCTTGAGAAGCGCTGACTTTGACCTGGTAGATACCTCTTTCCCTCGGTTGAAACTCTCCGGAGTACCTGTCGGCAGTCTCGCGGAGAGTCAAGCGGCCGGTCGCGGCCCCAGGGGAGGTGACGGTGGCCTCCACTTTCCAATCGCTGACCTGGTTAAAGGAAGCATCCTTGACCGCGACCTCGATCCCAACCGTCTCCTCTTCCTGGTAGACCTCCCCATCGAACTTCACCTGGACGGGGTCCGACGCTGAGGCGACCAGCCAACGCAGGACTTGTCGCCAGAAGGTGGTGTGGGTCTGGTCGGTGTAGGGCATTCCCATCTGCCAGTGCCAGGAGGAGGCCGGCATAAAGGCGATCGCTCTCCCGCCTCCGTAGCGATGGGCAGCCAGCAGGATGACGCGACGCCCCTCACGGTCCCCACGGGCCAGCACAGCCGCGCCCGGCTTGGCGCGCGCGACCCAGTTGTAAGCAGAAATTTGCGGCAAGGCCTGCCAACGACGGGCATTGGCGGAGGGGTCGGCGACCAATTGCAGAGCAGGGTGCTCTTTGCCGTAAGCCGTCAAGTCGAAGCGCAGCGAATCGAGGATGAAGGAGCGCCCGGGGTCACGGTCTCCGAGATGCACCGGCAACATATTGGCAATGGCCGTGCCGGCGTATCGTCCCGCGTCGAAGGAGTTTCGACCTCCCAACATCATGAATCCCCCGCCGCGCTCGGCCACGAACTCGACCATCATCTCGCGTTGGGATTTGGTGAAGAAGCCGGCTTCGATGCTGCCGAGGATCAATCCTTTGTATTGAAACAATTCGTCAGGGGTTTGGGGAAAGCCCGAGGCCAAGTTGTCTTCACGTTCATGGCCCTGATGATAGAACTTGTTATCCGAGGTTCTCAATAGCGTCACCAGTTGAAGGTTCGGGTCGGCTTGGACGGCTTGTCGGATGAACTTGAATTCCCAGCGCGGCGTTCCTTCCAGGTAGAGAATTTTGGGCCGGGAGTCCTCAACGTCGAGCAACACGTATTGGCTATTGTTGAGCTCGATGGCTTCCCCCGGCTGGGGAGCCACCGAAACCGTGTAGTGCTTGAGCCCGGTCCCTTGGGGCCTCAGGCTCAACTCGACGATCTGGCCGGTCTTGGAGCCGGCCAAGGTGACCGGTTGGGATGCGATCAGAGTTCCCGCTTCCCGCAGTTCAACCGAGACCTTCTTGCCGGGGTAGCCGACGCTGTTCAAGGACACCACCCCTCGAGTCGTAGATTCGGGCAGGACACGCGGGGCGAAGGTCACTTGGGAGACCTGGATGTCCTTCTCGAAAGATTCCTCTCCAACCCCCACCGTATGGACCGGAATCTGTTCTCGTCGGTAGGCAGCGAGGACCCGCTGCAGGTCCTTGGAAAGGTTATCTGCACCGTCGCTGATGAGGATCGCGCCGGCCAGGGGCGCGTTCTCTCCCCGATTTTCCCTTGGGGTGGATAGCGCGGTTTCCAGGTTGGTGCCGGCGCCGGTGGGCTGAAGATTCGACGGCCATTCCATTTCTCGAACCCCTTGGGCGAACTGGAATACCTGGAGTTGGAATCGCTCTTCCAGATCGGCCAGAACACTTCCCGCTTGAGGGTCGAGCCACTTCCGCACTGCCTCCCAGCGAGTGTGGCCGCCGCCGTGCGCCAGGTTCATGCTCTTGGATTGATCGATGAGCATGACCACTCTGCTTTTCCTGGGCAGGTGGGTGGAAACGTGAAGGGACGGGCGAAACAGCAGCGTGGTCAGGAGGAACAACGAGAGTGCCCTCAAGCCGATCAGTAGGACTGTCCTCCCCCGGGGAGCGTTCCGGGACAATTGGTGTCGGTACACCCCAAAGGCGATGCCAACGACCAGTGGCAGGAGCAACAGGAGCCACCCCGCGGATAGGGAGCTGTCGAAGGTGAGGCTGCCTTGCCGAAAAAGAAAGGGCTTGTACTTGAAGAGAAACTGAAGCGAGGCATCCATAACCAATGATGAATGAGGAACGCGGAATGATGAATTAAGCGATTCAGCATCTGAACGGATGCGCTTGCCTTCTCTGACATGCGCGCCCAACGAGGTCCCTGAACCTCAAATCCGTTTCCCGTTTGCTCCTGATTCCGTTGTCTTCGGCAGGGTCGAATACAGCCGAATAACCCGTAAGGGGAAAAGCTTGGGACGTTCGAATAGGCCCATCCTCTCATCCATCACTCATCACTCCGCATTCATCATTTCCCTATTCCCCTAATGCGTCATGGAATAAATAATGTAGTTGATTCCAAGTCGGTAGGCGGCCGAGGAGTACTTCTCCGGATAGAAAGGAACGTCAGCCCATTCCCACGCATCCCCCAGGTCCGAGTTGAAGTTGATCATCACTCGGAGGTCTCCGCTCTCATCGAAAACACCCCGGAAATGGGGATTGTAGCCGTCTTTTTCATAAGTGGTTCCACTGTAGAACATGATGATGCCCGGAATTTGAAAGAGCTCTTCAATGTCGAAGAAGCAGTGGAACAGGGGATGGGAGATGGGCAGGTCTTCAATCCTCCCCCCGGGGAAGATCTTGTGAATCTGACTTTGAAAGTTGGCCCATTCCATGGTCCCGTGGAAGTCATCCACCACCATGAACCCTCCCCGCTTGAAATACTCCCGAAGAATCTTCGCCTCTTCGGTGGAAAGCTCCAGGTAGCCAACCTCGACGGCGTACAGGAATGGATAGTTGAACAACTCCTCCGAGGTAATGGGGACGTAGTAGTGGGAATCCCGAACATCCAGATTGGTCAGTCTTTTGATTCCGGCAATGAAGGTGATATCGGCCTTGGGAGCATCTGTTGCCCAAGCTCCATAGCGCCATCCCGACCCGCCTCTGAAGGCCAGGCGCGCAAAGGTGAATTCCTTCTGAGGCGCCTTGGGCCCGGTCTTGGCCCGTCGGTCCGGCGAAGTCGAAGCGGCTCCATCCGATCCACCGGCCGGGCGTTCTGCGGCCTGCGCCAGCAGCGCCAGGACCAAGAGGCTGCCGGCGGCAATTTTGCCGAGATGAAATCCGTGACCCATGACTAGGATACTGTCCCGCCCAAGGCTCTCATCATCGAGAACATAGATGGAGTATAGGTTGAAAGCAGAGCCAAAACAACTGATGGGTTGATCCCACTCCCGTCCTGCGGAGGGACTGACGGTTACGGGAGTTTCCTCCTACGGGGCTTGTATGGGTGAGGCGTTGTTTTAGAGAGATCCCTTCGTGGCGCCCTATCGGGTGTTTTTGACGATCCACCCTCCAAAGGCGCAAGTCAGCGGGCTTGGGAGTATTGAGCGGGTCGAATATCGTTATAGACCTTGGAAACGTGACGGGTATTGTACTCTTGCTGATAGCGGCGGTGACCTGGCGTATCGGGGTACTGCTCCGAGTTGCCGTAGGGATATTGCGTCATCCCGTGAAAGGGAAGGGGTGCCACGAATCGAGGCGTGGCCGAGTGGGGGTCCATGTCTTTACCGAAGCCGTCGGCATAGAGCAAAAAGGTCCGTTGCCAGCCTTTGGGGATCTCGGGCAGTGTTCCGGCGTCGTAATCCAGGTGAATTTCGTCCCCGTTTCTCATGATGACGTACCGGTCGTCTCGGGTCTGGAGGAGTTCGGTCACCGGGCCGAATCTGGTGTAATAACCGATATGACTTTTCCAGGGGGCCGTGGGGTGGATCCAGTTGTAGTCGTAGAGCAGGGGGCGGCGACCGTCCGGGCTGTATTCCCGGGGAAAACCGCGGAAACGCAGGTCGGCCAACTGAGGCGAGAGGCGGTACTGACGGAAGGTCGGCTGGGCCGAGTAGGTGTTGACGAGAATCTGGTCCCAATAGATTCGCATGTTGGTGACGATTCGGACTCGGTAGTCGTCCGCCAGAAACTTGCCGCTCAAATCCACCACCATGGTCTTGGGCAGTCCTGCCGGGAATCCCATCCGGGGGATAACGGTTTGCCACTGCCCTTGTTGGTTCCTGACTTGCAGGTACGGAGGCGCCAACCGGGTTTGGGCCTGGGCCGCCTGAAAGTTGGCGGTTGAATCCGCGTAGTCGATCCAGGCCGTCATCAGCAAGGTCACCTGGGTCCGACCGGAAAGATCGCCCAAATCCAGAACCAGGGCGTGTTCCTCGGCATAACCCTTGAACGGCAGGAGTTGGAACTGGTCGGGGTACCTTCGATCGATCCGGCTGATCAGAGGCAGGACATCCCGACCGTCATGGTCCCGGGCAGAAACAGGCGGTCGGGCTCCCCGGGCTCCATGGATCTTGAACTCGGGGTAAGGCGGCCCGGGCATGAGACGCTCGTTAGGGAAAAGCTCCAGTCCGGCCGGGTGGTCCAGAACCAGCAGTTCGGTTTGATCGATGTAGAGAACCTCTTCCAGTTGGTTGTTGATCCTCAGCGAGTATCGGCCATCCCTGATCTTGAGTTGGGAGGGGGCAATCCTGATGTATTCGTCGGTGTCAGGAGTGTTGTAGTGGCCGGGGCTCAGCAGATACCCGATGGCGCACCCCCCCAGAAAATCCGTGACGAATTGATACTGGCGGCCATTCCAGGTGTACAGGAGCGGGCAAGAGGTGCCCTTGCGATCGAGCTCGTTCACCAGGCGAACTCGATTGACCGGCAGATGGGTCTCCGACTGCAGCACGCCCCCGGGCCAGAGCAGTCGCAGGGCATCGACCGAGGTCCGCTGTCCGAGGCCGAAGAGAACTTCCGAGGGATTCTGGGAAAGGTAACCGGCGCCGCCGTTGACCTCGACCTTTTGCCAAAGGGTCCCCGACTTCACCTCCACTTTGGTTCCGATTCCGGACTTGTTGCTGTTGGTCCCTTTGAGTCGGACCTTCACCCAGCGATTCTGGTTGCCCCCCTCGTTCCGGAACAAAAGGGGACGGCCTCCATTGACGGTCAACAGGAAATCCGTGTCCCCGTCGTTGTCATAGTCTCCGAAAGTGGCGCTGCGGAAGGCCCGGTCTCGATATTGATCCAATCCGGTTTGTGCGGTGACGGGGTGGAAACTGCCGCCGCTGCGGTTCTGGTAAAGCTCCGGACCGGCCCCGCTCAAGGGGGAAGCCGGAGGCGCGCCGCGCAGTTCCAAAACGTCGAGATCTCCGTCGTTGTCATAGTCGAAGGCATGGCTCATCCAGCTCCGGGCGTTGGTGCGAATTCCGGGAGAAGACAGTTCGGTGGCTTGAAATTCCTGCCGACCCAGGTTTTGAACCCAGACCAGCGGGCCTTTCTCGGGACCCAGCAGGAAATCCATTCGGCCATCTTTGTCGAGGTCGGCAGTGGAAACGCTGTGGGCAGGCAGCGAGGCCAAATGACTCAAGCGCTGTCCCAGGTCCAGGAAGGTTCCCACTCGTTGGTTGCTGTAGAGCCGGTTGTTCCCGCCTTGACCGACCGTCCAGAAGTCAACGTCCCGCCGATTATCGAAGTCGGTAAACACCACCGAGCTCAGTTTGTCTCCGGGGGCAAGCACTTGAGCCGCCTCGGCCATGTCGGCGAACGTCCCCTTCCCGTCGTTGCGAAAGAGATGAGCCCCTCCGCCGCTGAAGTCGTCCGGAAAGGTCAGGGACTCCCCGCCGGGCGGTGGGCTCTCATCTACGAAGTGACCCACATAAATGTCCAGGTCTCCGTCGTGATCGTAGTCGGCCAGAGCGGCGGCGAGATGCCAGTGGTTGCCACCGGCCACGCCGGCGGCCGCGGTCACGTCGGAGAAGGTGCCGTCTCCGTTATTGTGATAGAGGCGGTTAGCCCCATAGTTCGTCAGGAAAAGGTCGGAGTGGCCATCGTTGTCCAGGTCTCCCCAGTAGGCTCCCATGCCACAGTCCTGATGGTCGACCCCGGCCTGCCGGCTGACTTCCGAGAAGCGGCCCTGGCCCTCGTTGTGATAAAGCGCCGGGCGGGATTCGTCCGGCTCCGGACCACAATTGGCCAAATAGAGGTCCAGACGGCCATCGTTGTCGTAATCGGTGAAGGGCCGCGCCCGAACCCATGTTGCTGGCCCACTGCCGGAACAACTTTGCCGTGTCGCTTTTGGCAGAAGTGGGCTGACTCAGGTTCCTGTCCCGGCCCGCATGTTGAAAGCCCAGACCGGCTTCCCGGCCGACTTCGGAGAATCGAACCGGCTTTCGGTCGCTGACCGGGACCGGCGGAGGGAGCAGGTCTTTGATGTCGGAATACTCGCCGATAGCCAGCATGTACTTCCCTTGCTCTCCGTATTGGGTCCCCGTGGAACTCATCCCGCCGCTTTCCCGCAATCTCATGAACTGGTCCATCACCTTCCGGCCATTCGCTTGATTCCCGCTGCGCAGCATGCTCATGGCCAAGCTGTAATGGGCCGCCGTGTCGTAGGGGGAAAGCTGAACGACCTGCCTCAGCACTCGCTCTGCCTGGCTGTACTGCTGCTGCTTCAGATGAATCTGGCCGACCTGATACAGGGTGGGTGGGTCTTGAGGATCCTGAAGGAGAATTTTTTTGAAGGACTCCAAAGCAAGATCCAACCGGTCCTGATTCTTGTAGATGAGTCCCATGGCAAACAAGGCAGTGGGTTGCCCGTCATTCAAGCTCAACGCCCGCCGCAAAAATTTCTCCGATTCATCCATTTGCTGAAGGTAAAAGCGAGCCAGCCCACTATTGACAATGGCGGGCAGGAAGTCTTCCTGGATGGCCAAGCATTGAGCGAATTCCGCCAAGGCCTTGTCGTGGTCGAACTGCTCGAGGAGGGCGATGCCAATGTTGTTGTGATAAATCAAGCGGGCTTCGCGGGATTGGGCTGCGAGGGCCTCTGCCGGAACCGCGGCACGGATGAATTCCGGCCAGCGGTGAAGTCCATACCCGGCCAGCCACCCAACCAGGCCGAGGAGCCACAGCAGATTCCATAACAATGGTGCCGAGAACCGGCGGCATTTGGTCATTTCGGCGACTCCTTTTTTCTCGAACCTGGGGAGACCAGCCCTTGCCCCTCCTTGATGACGATCCGCTGATTGGGGGCCAGGTTGGACAGCCTGTCCACTACCTGACTGGGCCAGAGAACCTCGACCGACAGAACCTTGGCTGATGTGCCCAGGCCGAAAGTGACGGGCAATTCGCTCTGGGAGCAGTAGCTGCCGCCGCTCTTGACCCGTTGCCACATTCTGCCGTTCGGAAGCTGGACCGTCACCTTGGCCCCGATGCCGTCACGATTGCTCCGGGTTCCCACCGTCTTGACTCTCAAGTAGTGGTTGCCGTTATCTCTTTGATTCTTCCAGAGCACGGCGGGCCCCCCGTTGGTGGTCATCAGCAAGTCCAGGTCGCCATCATTATCATAATCCCCGTAGGCGGCGCCACGCCCGACGCGGCGGCGCTTGAAGTCGGTCCCAACCTGATCCGCAACCTCGGTGAAACGCTGGCCCCGGTTGTGGAACAAGTGGGGCGGCTGGGCGTAAGTGACTCTACGCTGGACTTTGTTGATGTCGTTTTCCACATGGCCGTTGGCCACAAAAATGTCCAGTTTGCCGTCCAGGTCGAAATCGAAAAAGAAGCAGGCAAAGGCCAGTGTCAGCAGGCTCGATTGACCGACAGCCGAGGTGGGCGCGTCGTCGACAAACAGTCCCATCCCCTCGTTGTGATAGAGGTTCAGCATCTCATTGGAGAAGTTGCCAATCACCAGGCTGGCCAACCCCGACCCGTCATAATCGGCCGCATCCACCCCCATGGCCCCGCGAACGGTGCCATCCTCGCTGAAGGCTACGCCGGCGGAGATACCTTGATCCCGGAAAGTACCGTCTTTCTGGTTGACGTAGAGCTTGTTCGGTTGGGTATCGTTGGCCAAAAGCAGATCCGGCCAACCGTCGCCTTGCGAGTCGAAGACGGCGACCCCCAGGGCCTTGCCGGTTGGGTCCAGAAGTCCGGCTTGTCGGGTGACGTCGGCGAAGGCGCCGTTGCCCAGGTTCCGGTACAATCGTGACGAGACGCCGCGATAGGACTCGGGCGTGCAGTAGGATTTGTTGACGCCGTCCAGACTGCAATGGATGTCGGTGTCGATGGACCACTCCACATAGTTGGTGACAATCAAATCCAGGTTGCCGTCCCGGTCGTAGTCGAACCAGGCGACGCTGGTTGCAAAATCGGAATTGTCCAGCCCCGACTTCCCCGTGACGTCAACGAACCGGCCATTGCCCTGGTTGCGAAAGAGCCGGTCCCGACCCAGAGTCGTGACATACAGGTCGACCCAGCCATCGTTGTCATAGTCGCCGACGGCGCAGCCCATTCCGTAGACCTCGACCGACAGCCCGGCCCGCCGGGTCACGTCGAGAAAGGTCCCGTCCCGGTTGTTGCGGTAAAGGGCCATGGTCGAGCTAGGACCCTTGCGACCTGGCCAGTTCTTTCCGTTGATCAGGAGAATGTCTTGCCGGTCGTCGTTGTTGTAGTCCAGAAACGCAGCCCCGGAGCCCATCGTTTCCGGGAGGTACTTTTTCCCGAAGGCTCCGTTGTTGTGTTGAAAAGAGAGGCCCGCCTGACGGGTGACGTTCTGGAACTGGACCGGGAATGGTTTGGGGTCTTCAGCGGCTTTGAGCCATCCTTGGAGGGAGATCAGTCCCAACACAACCGGGAACAGGGTAAGAACGTTCCGCTGGCGGCTTTTGCCGGGGCCAGGGCCGATGCCGCGAGTTGAGGGGATCATGACGCGTCCTGGATCGAGTTTCCTTCAACGGAGTGGGAAGGGTAAGTCTTGGTGGTGGTCAACGGCTTCTCCGGCGGTGCAGACCCATGTTCATGAATGGGCAGCCGCTCGTTGTTGGCCTCGGGATGGCGCCGGCGCACCGGCCCGGTGATGAACTGGGAGGACTCGTCGGCCTTGAATCGCAAGTAGAGCTGGCGTTCTCGTTCGGCCAACTCCGGCTGTCCCAGACCCCGGTAGCAGAGCATCAGGTTGTAGTGAGCCTGCAAGTCTTCCGGATCCACCTGCAGCACTTGGCGAAACTCTTCCACGGCTTCAGCGTACTGACGTTTCAGGAAGAGAATGCGACCGGCCTGGTTTCTCACCACTCGATCGCGGGGATATCGATCCAGGGCCCGGCGAAAATGGGCCAGGGCCTCATCGTATTTTCCCTGGGTTTTTAAAGTCAGACCATAGAAGTAGTGGGTCTTGGCCAAATCCTCGTCCAATTCCAGCGCTTTTTGCAGAACTTCCTGGGCCCCCGCAGTGTTGCCTTCCCGAACCCGGGCTCGAGCCACGTTCACCCAACCGTCGGCAAAGCCGGGATCCAGTCGGGTCACCGTGAGGAAGGCTTCCTCCGCCGCTTTGAGGTCTCCCTGCAGCAAGAGGCCGATGCCGTAGTCATTCCATCGGATCAAGTCCGCTTTGTCGAAAGTGGACTCCAGCTCAGGCTCATCTGCGCCCTTGTCGAGAACTCTCAGTTTCGTCTGGTCCTGGGCCATGACCACAATGGGCACTTCGGGAATTTCCTTGATCTTGCCCGAAACTTGAGATAGGTCACCTCGAAAAACCCAGCGTCCGTCGTCATAGCCTTTGTCCAACCCGAAGTCCACATGGGTTGGATCCCGTACTCCGGCAAAGGCCCACTGAGTATTCCACCAGCTGAATTTGCGGTAGTTCACTTTCGCCTTGAGGGTGACCGTGTCGCCGGCATCCTTGGGAACGTTTAGGCGGAACCGAACGGTGTCCGCTGCTCCGGGGGGGATCAAGCGGACGTACAATGTCGAACGCGCCGCCCAAGCGTTCCGCTTGTTGATGAAGTTGCCGTGCTCATCCAGCAGGTAAGCGCGGTACATGTGGGCGGTTTTCTCTACGGGACCCTTGCCGTTGTCTTCCACCCGGCCGCTCCAGAAGATCACTTGGCCGGTATCGTCAACGGCCTGAAGCTCCAACCAGACGTCGAAGGCGTCCACGGTTCCTCCGGGGAAGAAATGACCTACACCCCGAGTCCGCACCACCACGTCGACTCGCACCGAATCTCCGCGCCTGACGGTGGCCCCGATCTTGTCCAGGGGAGCTACAACCTTGATGGGCGGCGTGGTCACCACGCCGCGGGCTCCGAAGGATTCTGACTCCTCACCCACTGCGAACGTGCTGGAAAGTTGCAGGCTGGCGCCGGTTCGACTGGAAGTTCTCGCCGGCTCGATGGGGTCTCCCAAACCCATGGCGAAAATATCCACGCTGACCTGGTTATCCTTCAGGAAAGCGATCGTGGTCTGCAACTGTTCCTCGTCCCGGTTGACCAGAGGCACGGCCGTGTTGGCAGCCGGGAATCGGTGAGAATGGACCTTTCCATCGATGTTGCCCAGGTCATCGGAATCCACAAGAGGCATGTGGCAGTCCACGCACTTTTGGGGTTTGGGTGGGTAGTAGAAGGACCGAGCCCCTTGGCCCGAGACGCCGCTGGCCTGCCAATTGTCGTAGTCGTTGAATCCTCGCAGCCAGCGATAGTGGTTCACCGGAAAGTCCAAATGGACTTTATGACAGCTCGAGCAGAATTCGGCAGTATCCCGGCGATGAAACGGCTTCATGAAAACCTTCTTGTGGGGGCCGGGGTCTGCCATGGTCAGAAAGTCATGGGCCCACTGCAAGAAGACATTGTCGCTGGTGGCCATATCATGGAGAGGGGGATACTCAATGACCAGGTCTCCGTTGCCCATGCTGCTCTTGACCTGAACGATGGAATGGCATGAAGTGCAAGCCAATCCGGCCTGAGCTTCCGGCGTGTCGATTTGTTCCCGTATAGGCGTGTCGAATCGTCCGTTGAAGAAAACGGCATGATCGTGACAGCCGGCGCACCACTTCGAAGGCTGGGTGCCGACCACGTCCTGCATGTATTCGATCGATTTGCGATACCACTGATTGTTGAAGGAGGAGAAGTGGTGCATGGAAGAGTACCACTGCTTGTAAATATCGGGATGGCAACGCTGGCAGGTATGCGAAGTCATGAAGAAATCGGACGGAATCAGGTCACCGGTCGTGGTGGTGGACGAAGAGGGAAAGAAGGGGCTTTGGGGACCGTCTCCTTCCTCATCCATGGACATCGGTGTTTTGACCGGGTTTCGAATGCGGTCGGCTTCCTCCGGAAAATAATGCTGGTGGCTGAGGATGCCCACCGGGATCAGGATCAGCAGCATCACCGTCAGGCCATAGCGCTTACGGGCTTTTCCCAGGGGCCCCTGTGGGTGACTTTGTTTCCAATAGGCGTGAATGGCGAACCCGGCGACCGCCACCGCCAGAAGGGCCAAGCCGATGTGCAACTGGAGAATCCATCGATGGGGTCGGGTGTTTCCCAGGACCAGGAGAGCCAGCGCTGGAACCGCGCTGGCCAGGAAGCAGGCAACCGCCCATCGGGCAACAGCCTTCATTCTTCTGAAGCCTTTCAGCAGGTATCCCATTGAGATTCCCGTCAGAACCAGCCCCAGGCCCAGATGCAGAGCCAGGTTCGACATATAGAAGACGCTGGGCTCCGCATGGGGCCAAAGATAGGCCCCGTTGACGGCCAGCAAAAGGAAGGCATAAAAGCAGATCAGAGGGAACTTTTTCACCGGTACACTCATTTTTTCCTGCAAATCCTCACCGGCATCAGTTTACCAAGGAAGGGTAGTTGCAGCAAATCACTGTGCGGGTTCAGAACATTCACTGACCATTGCTTGGACAGAGTGGTATGCCCCGCCCAGCTTGGTGATGCAGAACCGAAACCAGCCTGAATGCCACTGGCGTCGAGGTGGGGCTGCTCGTCAACTTCGGCAACCCCGGACTGGAATTCAAACGCTTCACCCGAAGCAAAAAAACATGGATAGACAGAATGAGCAGGATAAAGATCAAACCAATAATCCTGTTCATCCATGTAAATCCAACTACTGATCCCTAACCACAGAAATTCGGAGATCCCCTTCGTCTCACAGGTACTGAACCCGCACAATGAATTGACCCTGGTTATCCCGTTTTGTTAGCATTTGCCGCGGTGAGTGCTAGGTGCTCGCAGCGATGATGCGAGTGAAAAGGGAAGCGGGTGGAAATCCTGCACGGCTGCGCCACTGTAAGCAGCGAGTGTTTCGGCATTGAAGTTGGCCACTGTTGTTTTCGATGATGGGAAGGCCGTCTGAAACACCGTGACCTGTGAGTCAGGAGACCTGCCTAGAACCGTGAGCCCATGGGGTGTTGCTTCGCATGAGAGCGACGGTGCTGCTCTCGTTTTCGCCGGTCCCGCCTACCTTTTCTCACCACATTCGTTATTCACTGCGGGGGTTCGTCTCCCGGGTGTTCCGGGTCGGCTGGCCCGGACCCGGGTGGGTCGGGCACGGGAGTGACCGTACAGCCGACGATCTGCCGGCCGGACAGAACTGGAACTCCCCGGGTTCTGGCCGGCCGGGATGAATCCTCCGAGAAGTGGAGGTGAGGTGAGAGTGAACGGAGCTTTAGCTGCCAGGGTGAGAGGGATGATGTCGCCTCAGCCGGGGTCTCAGGCTGGTTCGTTGGTTACCGTGCGCCCCGGGGGCTGGCTCCGATGCATGATCGGGCTGGGGCTGGTTCTGGCTGGCGCCTCCGGTATGCCGGCTTGCAGCCGTTCGTCGTTCGGCCCCTCTGAATCTGAGAGACGGGAGATCCAGCCGGGAAGTCCCGACCGCATCATCTCCCTTTCCCCCAACGTCACCGAGATCCTGGAGGGGGTGGGCGCCTTCGATCGGGTCGTCGCCGTTTCGGATTATTGCAGCTATCCGCCTGGTGTGAAGGAGCTTCCTCGAGTGGGAGGATGGCAGAATTCCAGCTTGGAGGAGGTGACCAGCCTCAGACCTGACCTGGTGGTGATGTCCGAGGCTCAGGCTCCCTTTGTCAACGACCAGCTTCAGGCGCTGGACACTCAGACCTTGGTGGTGCCGAGTCAATCGCTGCAGGATGTTTTTACAGCCATGCGCGCCATCGGGCGCGCCGTGGGTCGAGAATTGCAGGCAGAGCAACTGGGGGTCGAGGTTCGAACCCAACTGGATCGGATCTCCCGTCGCACCCGAGGATTGCCCAGGCGCCCTGTCTTATGTGTCGTGGACCGAGTGCCCGGCACCCTGCGCGGCCTCTACACGGCCACCCAGGGAAGCTATCTGGCTCAGTTGATCGAGATCGCCGGGGGGAAGTCGATAGCTCCCCCAGCGGCCTCCAACTATAGCAAGATCGGAAAGGAGGCGGTGGTGACGCTCAATCCCGAAGTCGTCATCGACATGGTGCAGGGAGCCCAGGGTCGTTTTGCTGAAGATCCCATCAGCGTCTGGTCCGGGCTGAAAGAGATTCATGCCGTCCGTCACGGCCGGGTCCACGGCATACGCGACATGTTCGTCCTGCATCCTTCCCAGCTTGTGGTGAAGACGGCTGAGCTCTTCGCCAAGCTGATTCATCCGGAGGAATTCGGCGCCGATGCCGGCCACTAACTCTGCCGGGGACGTCCTGATAGAGGCTCGAAGACTTTGCTTCGCCTACGAGGCCGACCAATGGGTGGTCAAGGAGGTCTCCCTGCAACTCAAGCGGGGCACTCTGGCGGCCCTCATCGGAGCCAACGGCTCCGGAAAATCGACCTTGATCCGGTTATTGGCCGGCCTCCGTTCCCCGGCCTCCGGAGAAATCACTTTTAAAGGTCGGTCCTTGGAACGCATGCCCCGAAAACAACTGGCCCGGTCTCTGGCCTATATCCCGCAGATCAATCCCATGATTTTCCCCTTTACGGCAATCGAAGTGGTATTGACGGGGAGAAGTCCCTATACGCCTCGTTTCCGGTTTGAGAACCAATCCGACGTGGAGAAGGCGATGGAGGCCTTGGCCACGGTAGGTGGAACTCACCTGGCTCGGCGGCCGGTGACCGAGCTGTCGGGGGGGGAGAGACAACTGGTGGCTTTTGCCAGGGCCTTGGCTCAGGAGCCGGAGTGTTTGATTTTAGATGAACCTTCAGCAGCGCTGGATCTCAAACATCGGGCCGGGCTCATCCGCACCCTGCGACGCCTTCGTGATCGTGAGGGGATGACGGCGCTCATGGTCACCCATGATCTACAGCTTCTGGATCCGGTATTCGACCAGGTCTTTGCCATGCACCGAGGCTCGGTCCTGGCCGAAGGCCAGCCCTCGCAGGTCTTGACGGGCTCGGTGTTGTCCCGTGTCTACGAGGATCCCCAGGTTTGCGCTCGACGACTGGAGGGGCGCACCTTTGTCTGGTCGGGTGCTTAGGAGGGTTCATGGCATTTCCGCCGTCGGACTCGGACGGCGGCCGCTCTGGCCGAAAATCCAGCCTGTTCCCCCGGCCCGCCGATTGTGGCGCGGGCAGCCGCTTGGTTCGCCCGCTGGTTCTGGTGCTCCTCTTCTTGACGGCCTCTACCCTCATTGCTCTCTGGGTCGGCTATCGGCCCCTGGATCTGAGTCTGCTGCGCGAGGATGAGGTGGCGCGCGTTCTTTTCTTCCGGCTGCGCCTCCCTCGGGTGGTTCTGGCGGGCATCCTGGGTGCCTCGTTAGGAGCAGTCGGAGCCTGCTTGCAGGCTTTCTTCCGCAATCCCCTGGCGGAGCCTTTCACCTTGGGCGTCTCCGGAGGGGGGACCTTGGGAGCAAGTGTGGCCATTGCTATGGGTTGGGGCGTCAGCGTGGCGGGAGTGCCCATGGTTTTCCTGGCAGCCTTTGTGGGATCGGCCAGCGCCGTTTTTGTGGTCTATCGGCTGTCGCGTACCGGTGATCTGGTCATGCCCGGAACACTGCTGCTGGCCGGAGTGGTGGTCAATCTGATTGCGAGCGCCGGCGTGATCCTGATTCAGTACATCGCCGATTACACCCGGGCTCTACAGATCCTCCGTTGGACCATCGGAACCATCGACATCGTGGGGTTTGACCGCATCTGGCGTATGTTGGTTCTTTTGATTCCGGGCTGGTTGGTCCTGATGGTCATTGCCCGCGATTTGCACCTTCTGGCCATGGGAGAAGAATCAGCGGCCAGCTTGGGCGTCAACGTCCGGCGGTGCGAGCGTCTGGTCTACGCCGCTTCCTCGTTGGTCGTGGGCGTGGCGGTCGCAGAAGGCGGAACCATTGCCTTCGTGGGCCTCATCATTCCCCACGCGGTCCGCCTGCTGTTTGGCGAAGACGTTCGCCTCGTATTGCCCTGTTCCTTCCTTGTGGGAGCCGGGTTCTTGATGTTGGCGGATGCGGTGGCCCGAACGGCTCTGACCTCGGGTGAATTGCCGGTCGGTGCGGTCACGGCCATGATCGGAGGCGTCACCTTCCTGGGACTGCTCCGGCGGCAACGGCGCTTCTCGGCGATTTGAGTTGGGATGTTCTGGTGGCCATAGCCTGATTGATCCCGGACTCGATTTCATCAGCCGGCAGGGTTGGAGACGGCGGCGATGGCGTGGGTCGATCAGCCCGGCCACTGTTGAATCCTCAACTTGCCGATCGTCCACAAAATCTTGAATCCGGCCTTGACTGTACCCGAGAATGTCCCCGAAACCTTGGATTTTCCCAGGCGGCGCCGATAGCGGACAGGAACTTCCACCACCCGGAGGCCATGCTGCAGCGCCTTGACCTGCATTTCCACGGTCCAGCCATAATTGCGGTCCTGCATGTCGAGCCGAGCCAGGGCTTCACGCCGTATGGCGCGAAATGGCCCCAGGTCGGTATAAGTGTGATGGTAGATCAGCCGAATCATCTTGGTTGACAACCAGTTACCGAACTTCTGCTGCGGGGTCAGGGAACCCTTTTCCGGGCGCCCACGGGTTCTTGAGCCCAGAACCAGGTCCGCCTGGTCATTCTGAAGAGCCTGGAGCAGGTCTTTCACCTGAGCGGGGTCGTCACTATAATCGCCATCCAGAAAGATGACCACCTCCGTCGTCGAGGTCAGGCTGGCGATACCGGCCAGGCAAGCGCTGCCGTAGCCGCGCTCCGGCTGCGAAACGACCTGCGCTCCGGCTTGCCGGGCCTTCATGGCGGTTTGATCCGTGCTGCCGTTGTCGACGACGATAATCTCGACGACGAGATCCTTCGGGATGTCGGCGATGACGCGAGCAATTCCAGGCTCCTCGTTATAAGCGGGAATGATGACGACAGCTTGAAGAGGTTGCATCGAAGCGGCTTTCAGGGTTTTCCGAGACCCGCATTATACGAAATCCTCATTAGGCGGGACGCAACATCTGTCCGAGATTGTCGATTGCTCCGGCTGGAAGGCCGCTTGGCAGTTGGGCAGGCGGACAGGTCTCACGCCGGCAGGGTCATCCTGGCCCATGCTTCTTGGCGCTTGGCCCTCCGAAAGATGGGGAGTGTCCCAGGGGCATTGAGTGATTTTCAAAGAATGTGGTATAAACGGGCGACTTGGAGCGGGGTCCGGAGCTTCAAGAAAGACTCCTCACCCGGTAGTCGGACCTGCCTCCTTCACTGGAATGGAACCATTCATGGAAGCTGTGCTCGCCTTGGAAGACGGCTTGACTTTTGAAGGAAAGTCTTTCGGCGCCAAGGGCGAGGCTTCAGGTGAGATCGTTTTCAACACTTCCCTGACCGGCTACCAGGAAATTCTCACCGATCCTTCCTATGCCGGACAAATTGTCGTGCTGACCTACCCCCTGATCGGAAATTATGGAGTCAATCTTCAGGACGAGGAATCCCGTCGTCCGTTTGCGGAAGGACTGGTGGTCCGCGAGGCCACCGACGGATCCAGCCATTGGCGGCTGCAAGGCTCCCTGCCGGACTATCTTGAGAAGCACGGCATCGTGGCCATCGCCGAGATCGATACGCGCGCCCTGGTCCGTCACATCCGGCAACAGGGCGCCATGCGGGCCGTCATCGCCAGCGGCGCCGTCGATCGAAAGCTTCTGGTGGACAAGGCTCGGCAGACGCCGGACATGGTGGGTCGGGATCTGGCGAGCGTGGTCAGTTGCCGGAAGGCCTACCCATGGCGGGAGCCTTCAGTGGAGCTTTTTCCTGCGGTTTCCCCAAAGGGATCGCCGAAGTCTGATGAGCTTGATCTGAGGATGAAGGTGGTGGCCCTCGACTTTGGAATCAAGCACAACATTTTGAGGCTGCTGGTGGACAGCGGGTTCGAGGTGACCGTGGTTCCGGCTCGGACCAGCGCCGCTGAAATTCTGGCCATGAATCCCGACGGCGTCTTTCTTTCCAATGGTCCGGGAGACCCGGAACCGGTCACCTATGCGATTCGGACGGTTCGAGAACTGATTGGCAAGAAGCCTATTCTGGGGATCTGTCTGGGCCATCAGATCCTGGGCCTGGCCGTGGGGGGCAAGACTTACAAACTGCGATTCGGGCACCACGGCGGGAACCATCCGGTGATGCGGCTGCAGACGGGTCAGGTGGAAATCACGGCTCAAAACCATGGATTTGCCGTAGAGATTGCGTCCTTGCCTGAGTCCATCGAGGTGACGCACGTCAATCTCAACGATCAAACTCTGGAGGGATTCCGCCATAGGCACGCACCGCTGTTTTGCGTCCAGTACCACCCTGAATCCTCTCCGGGACCTCACGATTCGCGCTACCTCTTCGAAGAGTTCAAGCAACTGATCCGTCAGCACCAGGCGGATGGCCAAGCGCCGTTCACTTGGCGGGACTGAATGCCCAAGAGATCGGACATCAAGAAAATCCTGGTGATCGGCTCCGGCCCGATCGTGATCGGTCAGGCCTGCGAGTTCGACTACTCCGGGACTCAGGCCTGCAAGGTCCTCAGGTCCGAGGGGTACAAAGTGGTCCTGGTGAATTCGAACCCCGCCACCATCATGACGGATCCCGAGTTGGCCGACCGGACCTATATCGAACCGCTGACGCCGGAGTACCTGGAAGCCATTATCCTCGAAGAGAGGCCCGATGCCTTGCTGCCCACCGTGGGCGGGCAGACGGCGCTCAACTTGGCGGTAGCGCTGTCGGAAAGAGGCGTTCTGGGTAAACAGGCGGTGGAGCTCATCGGAGCTCAGATCAAATCGATCAAGGTGGGAGAAGATCGGCTGCTCTTTAAGGAGGCCATGAGAGAGATCGGCCTGGAGACGCCGCGCAGTAGTGTCGCCTACGACTTCAAGGAGGCGCAGCAGATTGTCAAGGACGTGGGATACCCCGCCATTATCAGACCGTCGTTTACCCTGGGCGGCACCGGAGGCGGCATCGCTTACAACGCCGAGGAGTTCGAGCACCTGGCCAAGCGAGGCCTCAGTCTGAGCCCGGTGCATGAGATCCTGATCGAAGAGTCGGTCATTGGTTGGAAGGAGTTCGAGTTGGAGGTGATGCGCGACCTGAAGGACAACGTGGTCGTCATTTGCAGCATTGAGAACTTCGATCCCATGGGGGTGCACACGGGCGATTCCATCACGGTCGCTCCGGTCCAGACCCTCACGGACAAAGAATATCAGCACATGCGGAATGCAGCCATGCGGGTCATTCGAAAAGTGGGGGTGGAGACTGGAGGCTCCAACATTCAGTTTGCAGTCAACCCGCGAGACGGGCGGCTGGTGGTGATTGAAATGAATCCTCGGGTTTCACGGAGCTCGGCTCTGGCCTCCAAGGCCACCGGCTTCCCCATCGCCAAGATCGCCGCCAAGCTGGCGGTTGGTTTCACACTGGATGAGATCCCGAATGACATCACCCTGAAAACGCCGGCCTGCTTCGAGCCCACCATCGACTACGTGGTCACCAAGATCCCCAAGTGGGCCTTTGAAAAATTTCCTGAAGCCGAACCGCTGTTGGGCACTCAGATGAAGTCGGTGGGCGAGGTCATGGCGATCGGCAGAACCTTCAAGGAGTCGCTGCTGAAAGCCGTGCGTTCCCTGGAGACCGGCCGCAAGGTTGGATCGCAAAAGCTGGATCCGAATCAGATTCGGGAGAAGCTGGTCACTCCCAACCCCGACCGCCTCCTCTATCTCCGCTTCGCCTTTGAGAGGGGCCTCTCGGTGGAGGAAGCCCATCAGTACACGCAGATTGATCCCTGGTTTCTCCGTCAGCTTCGTGAAATTTCCCGGCTTTCGGCTCAATTGCAGGGCGCCGACTTGGCGGGCATCTCGCCGCTCCAGCTCCGGGAAGCCAAACGGTTCGGCTTCTCGGATCAATACCTGGCTTGGCTGACTCATTCCACTGCCGCCGACATTCATCGACGACGGCAGAGCTTGCACATTCGACCCGTCTACAAGCGGGTGGACACCTGTGCCGCCGAGTTCGAATCCTTCACTCCCTATCTCTACTCGGCCTACGAGCAGCAGTGTGAAGCCGAGCCCACTCCGAGGAAGAAGATTGTGATTTTGGGCAGTGGACCCAATCGGATCGGTCAAGGCATCGAGTTCGATTACTGCTGTTGCCATGCCTCCTTTGCCCTCAAGGAAGATGGGTTTGAGACCATCATGGTGAATTGCAATCCGGAGACGGTCTCCACGGACTACGACACATCGGATCGCCTTTACTTCGAGCCTCTGACGTTCGAAGACGTCATGCATGTGGTGGAGCGGGAACAACCCACCGGGGTCATTGTCCAGTTTGGGGGGCAGACGCCCTTGACGCTGGCCCTGCCCCTGCAGCGGGCGGGAGTCTCCATTATTGGCACCTCGCCCGAGTCCATCGACCTGGCGGAGGACCGCCGGAGATTCGGCAGGCTCCTTTCGGAGATGGGCATCCCCCAGCCTCCCTCGGGCACGGCCACCTCTCACCGGGAGGCTGCGGTCATTGCCGAACGCATCGGCTATCCCGTTCTGGTTCGCCCCTCCTACGTTTTGGGCGGGCGCGCCATGGTGATCGTGCATGATGACCATTCTCTGGAGCGATACATCAGTGAGGGCCCGTCGGCGTCTCTCAGGATCGACCCATCCTCATCGACAAGTTCCTGGAAGATACTTTCGAGGTCGACGTGGATGCCGTTGCCGATGGCGAGCGCGTCGTCATCGGGGGCATTATGGAGCATATCGAAGAGGCCGGTATTCACTCGGGAGACAGTTCTTGCGTCTTGCCGACCTACATGGTGAAGTCCCGGCACCTGGAGACGATACGCGACTACACGCGCCGCTTGGCTCTGGGGCTGAAGGTGGTCGGATTGATGAATGTACAATATGCCATCAAAGAGGACGTGGTCTACGTGCTGGAAGTCAATCCAAGGGCTTCACGCACCGTTCCTTTCGTGAGTAAGGCCACCGGCGTTCCCCTGGCCAAGCTGGCGGCTCGGTTGATGACCGGCCGAAAGCTCGACGAGTTCGGCTTGGGAGAGGAACTGCCGGTGAACCACTTTTTCGTTAAGTCGCCGGTTTTCCCTTTCCTGAAGTTCCCGGGGGTTGATACCATTTTGGGTCCGGAGATGCGGTCTACCGGAGAGGTCATGGGCGTCTCGGACAATTTCGGTCTGGCCTACGCCAAAGCTCAGATCAGCGCCGGTGCGATGCTGCCGCGGTCCGGCACCGCCTTCCTCAGCGTGAACGATCAGGATAAGCCCAACGTGACCCCGATCGCCCAACGTCTGCGTGAGCTCGGATTTCGCTTGATTGCCACTCGCGGCACTCGAGCGGCTCTGGCTCAGCAGGGTGTCCGGGTCGAGTCCGTCTACAAGGTCAATGAGGGACGGCCTCACATTGTAGACCTCATCAAGAGTGGTCACGTCGATCTGGTCCTCAACACGCCTCTGGGCAAAGATTCCTTCTTTGACGAACGCGCCATCAGACGCGCCGCTGTGCAGTACAATGTGCCCTGCATCACCACACTGTCGGGGGGCGCGGCCGTGGCCAGTGGCATTAGCGCTCTGCAAAGGGACCGACGGGACGTCCGTGCCTTGCAGGAATATCATGGCGCGTCGTGAAAGACGGCGCCTTATCGGCTGAGAATTGTTGCACTTCAGGGGATTGGTTGACTTTAGTGCGGGAAAACGGTTCTCAAAATCACAGGGTTTCCTGACTGTCTTCGTTGGGTTGGAGGTTTCTTCCTATGGCGCGTTACTTTCTTACGGGTGCTCAGGGGTGTATTGGGTCTTGGATTGTCCGCAATTTGGTCGATCGCGGGGAAGATGTTTTCATCTACGACTTGAACCTCGAGCCCAAAAGGATTTCCATGCTGCTCTCCCAGGAGGAGTTGACAAAGATTCACTTTATTCAGGGAGATATCTCGGACTTCGATCAGTTGAGCCGGGAAGCTCAGCGCCATCGCGTCACCCACATCATTCACCTGGCCGGGTTGCAGGTGCCGACCTGCCGCGCCAACCCCAGATTGGGGGCCCTGGTGAACGTGGTGGGAACCATCAACGTGTTCGAATCCGTCCGTTCCATGCCGGGCCAAATTCAAGGGTTGGTGTACGCCAGTTCGGCCGCAGTTTTTGGTCCCCAGGAAGACTACGGGGAGGCTCCACTGGACGAGAGCGCCCCGCTGCTGCCTCGGACTCACTACGGTGTCTTCAAGCAATCGAACGAAGGGAACGCCCGCGTCTTCTTTCTGGATCATCAAATTTCGAGCGTCGGCTTGCGCCCCCATGCCGTTTACGGCCCGGGGCGGGATTTCGGGATTACCTCCGGACCCACCACGGCCATGAAGGCGGCAGTGGTGGGCAGGCCGTTCGAGATTCAATTTGGCGGGCCGGTGTCGATGCTGCTGGTGGATGACGCGGCCAGGATTTTCATCGAGTGCGCTGAAAGCCGAAAGACCGGAGCGCGAGCTTACAATATTCGCGGAGAGGTCGTGACGGTGGAAGAAGTGATCGAGGCCATCGAAGAGGTGGTCCCCCGCGCCCGGGGCCTGATCCGATGCCGGTCGAACCCACTCGCCATTGCAAGTAATTTCAGCCAACAGGGTTTGAAGGAAGAACTCGGTCAAGTGCCGGCGACGCCCCTGAAGCAGGGCATCGAGAAGACCGTGGAGATTTTCACGCGACTGCATCGGGAGAACCGCCTGGATCTTTCCGATCTTGAGGTCTGACTTCCCGGGAAGCGGAGTCCATTTCCTGGCAGGGCCGGCAAGCGACTCCCTAGCGACGACACACGGGTGCAATGCACGGAAAAAGGAAGGATCTCGAGATGAAGCTGATGAATCGTCGAAGTTTCATGGTGACTTCCGCTGCCCTGGGGGCCGGGCTGCTGGACCTTGCCGGCTGTTCTCGCGGCGCCAAGAAGACCTGGGAGCTTCGAGGTCGGAACTACTCGGTGCGCATCGATCAGGAAGGGGGATTCAGCGTTTATCAGCCGGGAGGGCCGGTGATCTGGGAAAATTCGCAAACGTCGAAGCCCGAATTGGTCTTGGCCTCGACTTCCGCTGAGAAAGGGCGGACCCTGGCCTTTGCCGATGCGACTGCCAAGGATACGCAGTCGTTTGAGGAAGGCCGACACCAGGGCTATCGGACTCGATTACGTTCTTTCCCCGGCACGGATGTGGAAATCGAGGTGGTGCAGGCCATCGATTCTGAGAACGACGAGCTATTGGTTCGCCTCGAGCAGACTGGAGGGAAGGACCGAGTTCAGCAGATCAACCATTGCTATCGCATTGAAAAGCCAACCACCGACGGGGGTTACCTCCTGGTTCCGCATGGTTCCGGCTATTTGATTCCGGCGGATATGAAGGAGCGGCTGCCTGAGGGAGACCCGGTTCGCGGCAGCCTGGTGGGAGGGCGCTATAGCCTGCCCCTGTTCGCCCTGGTCAAGGGCGGCCATACCCTGTACCAGATTGTAGAGACATACTGGGACTGCAACGTCGAGGTGGACCACGTTCCGGAAGAAGCTTCGGTGGTCGGGTTCAACTGGATTGCCTCACTTGGAGAGCTCGGCTACGCTCGACAGTTCTTGATGCGCTTTGCCCAGGATCTGGACTACGTCGGTATTGCCAAAGCCTATCGCCGGTATGCCCGGGACCACGGGTTCTTTCGGACTTTGGCGGAGAAACGGAAGGAATCACCCCAAATCAACCGATATGTCCAGGGCTTCGAATTCCGCTGGCCTTATTGGAAATCCAGGGACGAGCGGCGAGTGCTGAGAGACATCCGGCGCTGGAAGCGTCATGACCTTCCAGTAAACTTCTTCTTTCCTAAATGGTCGTCCGGCACCGCTGCCCGAGACGATTCCAGCAGTTGGCAGTCCTTTCTCCGGGAGCGGCCTGTGGCCGGAGGCTGGAAACGGCTCAACCGTCTGGCCGAGCGAGCCCGCCGTCATGGCTCGCTGATCAAGGTCTTCATCAATCCCAATACCAATCTGAAGGGCGCCCCCGGCTACGACCCCTCGCGGTCCTCGGTGGACGAGTCGGGCGAGTTGCATCCCCGGCCCAGCTTTTGGGGCGATGGCCTCAGTCCGCAGTTCGGACCAGAGTCGCTGAGGCGCGCGCTGGACTACTCGGAGTCCCGGGGATTCAAGCCGGATGCCCTTTACTTCGATGGCTACGCCTTTCACGGCGGTCATCGGGAGGATTTTTCCCCGGAACACCGGGTATCTCGCAGGCAGGCCGTCGAGAAGCAGATGGAATGCTTTCAAGAGACGCGGAAACGGGGAATCATTCCCGGCGCCGAACTGGCGCGATTCTGGTGCGCCGCTGAGTGTGATTTCTTCTTCTTTACCGACTGGTCTCGAGACCGACTTGAGGTGGGGGAGCCGATCCCCTGGTTTCAACTGGTCTTTCATGAGTGCTACGCGGCCTGTTTTTCCGGCGGGGGATACGGGCGTTACGATTGGCCGGAGGACAAGAATCCGCGGTTGTATGAACTGCTCTTTACCGCGGCCCCGTCCTACAACTGGATGCTCCCTTACGGTGAGGGCGGCTTCCCGGGCTTGGGTTTAGAGGATGGGGTGCCGATCAAGGATTGGGGCACAACCCCCATGCGGCGACGCATCGAGTGGCTGAAGCGCTGGAGCGCCTACTACAAGAAGATCGCCTATGCGGAAATGACGTCTCACGAGTTCCTCAACCCGGAGCGAAGCTTGCAGCGTATTCAGTTCGCCAATGGAGTCACTGCCGAGTTCGACATGACTCAAGGGACCTGCCGCATTCAGGGCGTCGACGCCTTCAGTGGAGAATGGGAAAAGCCTCATGAGGGAACGCTGTAGCCGGGGTTCAACGACGAGAGCAAGGTTCAGCCATGGGACGGTGTTGTTTCCCTTCGACTCTTACCGGTCATTCACCCACAGGGCCATTCCATCGCCGCCGCTGTCGGCTGCGCCACTGAGGCTTCCCGTTTCCGGGTCTATCCGAATGGCGTGAACCAGAGCGAACCCCCCGTGGCTGATGGGCAGCCGCTCGATCGGGTGCTTCTTGCGAACCTCTTCACAGACCCCTTCCGGAATGCGCGCCTGACAGTTGATGATATCCACCTGACAGTCGAAGCGGGGAGCCAGAACCGCCTCGGTGAGGGACATGCCGAAATCCAGGTGATTGAGAATCACCGAGAGCACGGCGGTGATGATTCGCGTGGCGCCGGGAGCGCCCAGAACCAGAAGGGGCTTCCCGTTTCTGGAGACGATCGTGGGCGTCATTCCCGTCGTTCGCCCTTTGCGGGCCAGAATGCTGTTGGGGTGGCCGGCAAAGGGATGAAAATTGATCATGGAGTTGTTGTACATGAAGCCCAGACCCGGAGTGATCACGCCGGAAGAGGTGCCCAGGGAGTGGGTCAACGCCACCTGATTCCCCCAGCGGTCGACCACGCTGACGTGGGTGGTGTCGGTGGAGCCGGTCTGGGCCGGGGAGGGGTGGATTGCTTTCCCCGAGTCGATGACCTCTCGCCACTGCTGCGCCCGTTCCTTGGAGATGAGCCATTCATGGGGGACCTGCACGAAATGGGAGTCGCCCAGGTAACGATTGCGGTCGGCGAAGGCCGCCTTCATGGCCATGGAAACCAGGGAAATGTAGGCCGGTGAGTTGTGGCCCAGCCGCGCCAGATCGTAACCCTCCAGGATGTTCAGGATGGCGGCCAGGGTCGAGCCCCCGTGGGGGTCCGGGGCGGTCCGGATGCAAACGTCACGGTAAGACACGACCACTGGAGCCTCGTCCCGCACCTGGTATCGGGACAAGTCGTCTGCCGTAATCCAACTCCCGTGCGCCTCCAGATCCGACGTCATGGATCGGGCCAGTTCGCCTTCATAGAAGTCCCGGGGACCCTGTCGGGCCAGCCGTTGAAGGGTTTGGCCATAGTCGGGGTTGCGGAGGCGGTCGCCGGCATCATAGGTTGCGCCGTCGGACTTGAGATAGATCCTGCTGGCCTCCGGGGTGATGCCCAGTTTTTCCTGCAGAGAGGTGCTTTCGTAGTATTGCGCTGTGTCCCTCCAGCGGCGCGCCATGGAGAGGCTGACTGGCCAGCCCTCCTCTGCCAGTTCGATGGCGGGTTGCATCAAGTCAGTCCAGGGCCGACTGCACCAGCGGCTGTGGATGGCTTCTAATCCGCCGATCGCCCCGGGGGTGCAGATCGACAGATAACCGTCTTCGTTGACCTTGTCTTTCAAGTGAAATCCCCAACCTGCCGGGTTGGGGCCGATCACCGCCGTTTCCCACATCTCGGGTCGAACCCTGGAGCCGGCCAGGGCGGGAGCGTCCAGGATGGGGCCAGGTTCAGCCCTCCGCCCCGATTGGCCGTTGAGCAGCAGGTAGCCGCCCACCCCGCAGGAATGAGGGTCCACCAAAAACTGCACCCAGGCGCAGGCCAGGGCGGCATCGAAGGCGTTGCCGCCTGCTGCCAGCACCTTGGCGCCTTGCTCCACCGCCTCCGGTTGAGGGGCTACGATCATTCCGGGCATGTCCTGTCACTCCTGAAATTCAATAAAGCAGCGAGTTGAATGAGTATGAACGGGTTTCGAAGCCAGGGAAACCAATTTCTTGCGGGTAGCTTGATGGGCGCCTCCCTCTGTATCCTTCTGGAGAAAGACCCACCCCTTTTATGTTAGGGAGTGTAGCGGAGAGCGAATCCCAGCTAAAATCCGGGAACTCCTCTTCCCCGGCCACCCCCAGTAGAACCCACTGTGGCAGCAGGGGAATCGGATCCCTCCCCCACAGCACGGGGAGGCCGGCGGGGGCGACGGGTCGGACCGTACCCACCCCGGGTTTTCAGAACCGAGGATTAGCCAGGTCGCCCCGTCGCCGTCATCCCTGCGCGTCCTGGACGGAAGCGTGGGCGCCAGACCGGTATCGCAAAGGAAAGGAGAAGCAGAGATGACTGCCTCAACTATAGTCGCTGGTGTCGATATCGGCAAGTTCCATCTGGATGCCCACCTGAATCCGAGCGGGGAGAGCCGCCGCTTCGACAACGATCCGGGCGGCCGCCACCGCCTACTCCACTGGCTGCTGAAGCACGGCGTCGAAGGCGTGGTGCTGGAACCCACCGGGCGCTACCACCGCCGGTTGCACCAAGACCTGCATCAAGCTGGCTTGGAGGTCGTGCGGGTCAACCCGCTCCGCTCGCGGCGCTTCGCCGAAGCGATCGGCAAACGGGCCAAGACCGATCGGGTTGACGCGGCCCTGCTGGCGCGGTTCGGGCGCTTGACGGGTCTCAGGGCCACACCTCCCCAACCGGGGAACTTGCTTAAGCTCCGAGACTTGTTGGCCTTGAGGCGCAAGTTGGTGCAGCACCGGGCCGCCCTCCAAAGACTGAACGACGAGTTGGAGTGCGCTGAAGCCACCAGGCAGGTCTGATCTGCCAGGCCCTCGACCGTCGTCTGGAGGCCCTCGAAGCCTTGATCGTGGACTGCATCGGAGCCGATCCGGCCTTGGCGCGGTGAGCCAAGATCATCCCATCGATCCCGGGCTTCGGCCCCGGCAACGCCGCCAGTCTGTGCGCCGACATGCCCGAACTCGGCCACCGGCAACCCCGCCAAGCGGCCGCCTTGATCGGCTTGGCTCCCTTCGCCGACGACAGCGGGCGCCGGCAGGGCGGACGCCAGCATCCCCGACACCTGCTGTTCATGGCCGCTGCCGCTGCAGTGCGCTGCTATCCTCAGATGGGGAACTTCTACCAGCGGCTGCGTGACCAAGGCAAGCCCTACAAGGTCGCTTTGGTGGCCGTGATGAGGAAATGGATTGTGCTTGTCAACACCCTGCTGCGGGAGGACCGCCTCTTCCAGCTCGAGCCACCCGTCGCACCGGCAACGGCAGGAACGCCAGCGCCGAGGCCTTCTCTCAGCGCGCTGCCCCCCAGCTTGGGGGCCGGGGCCGCCGCAAGATGAAGTCCCCCCAAACAGGTGAAAAACTCATTTTTTCAGTTGACAAAAAACACGGAAGCTACTCCCCTCCCAAGAGGGGATTGCATTGAATTGCTTCGCAGTAGCCGAGGAGTTTTAGTTGGAATGAGGATGGGTACGCTAAGACCTATCGGATCAGTGTATGATAAGAGAGACCTCTGCATAACTCAAGGATCAAACTATCGAACACTATATGTAGTGTGAAAAACATCAGAAGCCTACTACATAAAGTGTTTGATTTTGGCCAAACTGAGTTATGCAGAGATCTCAAGAATTATAATGGAAACATTGTCAGCGTGATGCGATCTGGCATGGGAGATAGATGTGGCTGCCAAACAAGGGTCTGTTTGCGTTTCGGTGATTAACATGAAGGGGGGCGTCGGCAAGACGACAATCGCGGCGTTGCTGGGACACTATGCTGCAACGAGTCTTAATCTCAAGGTTCTGGTGATTGATCTTGACCCGCAGGCTAATCTGTCTCAAGCCTTTATGGGAAGTCGCTACAGGCGGTTTGCGGTTTATAGAAGACAGATCTCCGTCAATTGTTGAGATATTTAAGGGTATCAGCCGCCAACCTCCAACATGACATCACCTGGACCCCTCGATATTGATAACGTAGTCGTCGGCAATACTTCCTTGGGAGGCGCCAATCTGCAAATCATTCCTTCAAGGTTCGATTTTTCCGACAACTTGATTAACTCAATTGGGACTGACCCACGAGTTTTGGCGAACCTTATCGCCAATAAGTTTCAGCACAAAGACCTTATCATCATAGATTGTGCCCCGACCGAGTCGATATTCACTCAGGTTGCATACCACGCCTCTCGCTACGTCCTTGTCCCCGTCAAACCGGAGTTTTTCGCAACCATCGGGTTTCCTTTGTTGAACGACTCTCTCAATGCATTCAGAGGCGATGATCGTGGAAATCAAATTGATGTTATCGGTGTCGTCATTAACAATGCGTTTTATGATGGTGGAAACGCCGGAGGACCGGAAAAAGAGACGGCTATGCAGGAAATACGCGAGGAGGCGGAAACGAACGGGTGGCATGTATTCGATAATGAAATCCCTCATTCACGAGGGTTCCCCAAAATGATGCGAGGCAATTTCAGTCATCTTGGAAATGCTTCTAAGTTTTATAATTTTGCGAGCGAATTCTTCAAAAGGCTGGGGCTGAAGCGATCGCAGGAGGGTTGATAGTTTATGATCGAGGCTAAACTTAAAGATACGTTACGCTTAATGATTCGCCAATATGGTTTTGAGCGGGTTGACAGGAGTCTACGGGAGATCGGATGCTCTGAGCATCGGCTTGAAAGCTCCGAGCAGTGTAAAATGTCGCCCGACAAAGGCAAAGCGACAAAGCCCGCAAAAAGAATGGCTAGAGTCACCGCGGCGGAATATGTCGCGAAGATGGAACTTTCCCCGGAGAAATCGCCTGAGGTGGTCGAGCTTGCGAAAAGGTTTCAGGACAAGTCTTTTCTGCCCACGTTTGGCGACGTTAGAAATTTCTGCCAGGTTTATGGGATTGACGAGCCGGCGTCCAAGTCTCGCGCCAGCGCCATTCCAAGGGTCTTCAAGTTCATAGCGGCAATGGGGACCGACGACGTTCATAGAATACTGGACGATGGGATGTTCTCCGGGGCCGTCGCGTCTAGGTCCTATCGCGGACGCAATCCGGCGCAACGGCAGGGCCGCCTCTCACACCCCCGCAAGCCCACGCAACTTACCCGGACACTAGGCAGTGTGTCCGGGTTCAGACAGACGTGAGACTTTGACCTTGCATTGAGGTTGGGGTTCTCCGAAGCTCTTGTGGGTACCACACGAGCGAAAGGAGAACCCCATGCAGGTATTCAGTCTGCCCCGCCACCTCATCAGAAAGGCTCAAGAAACGTCGCGCCTCCTCAACGCGCACTGCCTGGATCCTGGAGCGGCGAGTTCTGTGCCGTCTATGATCTACCGCCCGGATCCGGAAACTCATCCCCCGGACCGACGCCTTCGCACACCGATGCAACGACTTCGGACCTCACGATGCCCTTGAGGGCATGACTCCAAACCAGTCTCTTGAACGTCACGGCCTCGGAGATCCCCCCTTCGTCTCCTGTGTGTCGAACCCGCACACTGCTACCAGCGGAGGATTTCATGGATGACGGAATATCCCATGAGAAACGCCATGATGAGCGTTGTTCCCCAGAGGGCCGCGGTGATCCAGCTCTTGGGCGAAATCTCCTTGGGAAGGTGAACGTAGCGGAGGTACAGGATCGCAAAACCGATGCCGGGCAGAAGCAAAGCCTGGCTTATTCCGCTGACCTTGATCATGACAACCGGCTCCTGCACATACAGGAAGAGCAGGGTGGGAATCAGCGGCAACAGCACCACCGAGAGGCGAATGGCCCGAAATCTGGCGGTGTAGTCGTCCTTGTCGTACAGGCCGAGCATGCCCGCGAAGTCTGCCAACATGCGGCTGAGAGCGGCGATTCCCGAGAAAACAGTCGAATAGAGGACGGCCATCGAACCGATCAGGAAGAGATAGAAAGACCAGTTTCCCAGAGTCACGGTGAACATGTGGGAAAGCGTTCTGACCATGTCGAGCCCCTTGGGCACGAGTCCCAGCCCGGAAAGGACACCGGCGCCCAGGAAATAGAAAGCCACGGTGGCAAAGGTGTAGATCACACAGGAGCTGAGTACATCGGCTCCCATCACTTTGATCCAACCGGCGGCTCGGGTTCTCCAGGCATCGGAATTTTCCCGACTTCCGGTGAAGCGGGCATAACCCTTCTCGATGCACCAGTAAGGATAGGCAATCAACTCGATGGCGCCCACGCCCGTGGCCCCGAAGACGGTGACGGCCATACTCAAGCCCCCTTGCGGACGATGAAACGAAAGGCCATCCACGACACTTGCCCAGGAGAAATACTGTGGGTTCTTGGAAAGCAGGAAGGCGCATCCAATGGTCAGAGCCGTGAAGGTCACAACCATGGCCACCGCAACTCTCTCTACCAGTGAGTAGCGCCCCACGACCAACAACCCGACGGTGAAGACGTTGAGGACCCATAACCAGGAGGTGAACGACAAACCGGGGAGCAGGGTATTGAGAACCTCCGAGATGCCTCCCAGCATACCTCCGATGGAGAAGAGTCCAAGAATGATCACCAGGAACCATAGCCAAACGACCCAGGAAACCCGCCATCGAGGTCCGGGCAACTTGTCGAAGGCCTCAAGCGTTGTTTCGCCGGTGCCGATGGCGTAACGTCCCAACTCGTTCTGGACCACGATCTTGATGGTGCAGCTCACCAGGATGAGCCAGAGCAGGGTGTAACCGTTCTCAGCGCCGAGGACCGTGGTTGCGATGAGTTCCCCCGACCCGACGATGGTGCTGGTCAGGATAAGGCCGGGGCCGATTCGCCGGAGCATGGAGAGAAATCGCTTGGGGGGCGAGGCAACAAGCTCCGGGTGCAGGCGGTAAGGATCGTCGGGAGTCGCAAGCATGGGACTGATGCTACTGTGAGGTCGCACCAAACTTCAAGGACATAGTGCGGCCTCAAGTCTCAGGTCAAGGAAGGGCAGGGGGACAGCTTCGAAAGCCGACACGAACCGGTGACCCTTCTGCCACCGAGATCGGGTCATGAAGCGGAAAGGGTATTCGTTGGCCGGGCTCCTGTTGTAAAGTAAGCTCCTCAGAGCGAAACCCGATTGGGTCGCAGGTGGCACGCTCTTTTTTCCATCAATCCAAGGAGTGTTTCTATGAGTGACAAGATCAGGAGGTTCGCCGACTTTCTCAGGGAGTTGGGCGCCGCGGAGATTGGCCATTCGGGGAATACCTACCTGTCGCACGCCTCCGGGGTCTACCGGGACCTGAAGTCCTGGGGTTGCAGCCAGGAACTGTGTGATGCCGGCATGTTCCATTCGATCTACGGCACTGAACTGTTCCAGAAGTTCACCTTACCGCTGGAGCGCCGGGGTGAGGTGCAGAACCTCATCGGACAGCGGGCAGAGCGGCTCGCCTATCTCAACTGTTGTTTGGTGCGCTCTTCCTTCGATGACAGCCTCAAGCGGGAGCAGGGGCCCTACACCGTGAAGGATCGTTTTTTGCAGCAGGAGGTAGAGCTCCCGGAAGAAGACTATGACGACCTGTGCCGGATTCATCTGTGCGATTGGCTGGAGCAGGTGGGACGGGATGATCGCTGGAATCTCCGTCGGGATGCCTTCCGGCGCATGGCTGAGAGACTGGGGGGAGTTGCTCGGGAATCCTATGACCGAGTTTTCTCAAAGGCGCCTGTGGAAGTGCAGTGAGTTGGGATCGCGAAAGGCTAACCACGCACAATCCCGTTGGCTGAGAAGCCCAGAAGATATCTGAGGGTGGGCGAAAGGCTGGCGAGCTTTTCCTTGGAAAAGCAGGTTCGGTAATCGCTGAAGGGCTTGACCCACGATCGGGAATAGTAGCCGAGCAACGCCCGGCGGGGACGATCGGTGGTGTTGGGGCCCGAGCGATGCCAAGTGTTGGAAAGCCAGACAGCCACAGAACCGGCAGGAGCGGTGAGAATGACTTCTTCTCGTTCCTGTTGGGGGGCCCAAGCCGGTTTCTTCCTCAGCTTGTGGCTTTCAGGCACAATGCGGGTGGCGCCGTTTTCAGCGGTGAAATCATCCAGCATCCAGGCGTTCTGCACGGTCAAGGGAAAATCAGGCAGTGGTTCAGACAGTTGACCCAGGGGCACGTCCACGTGCCAAGCGCCCCCCTCCTCCGCATGGGCGCCGATACTGGTGGCGCTCAAGTCGGAGAGGACGCAGTCTCCACCCAGGATGCCCCGGACCAGCTTCAGGATGTGGGGTTCTTCGATGAGATGCAGGGCCGCATCCGACTTGGCCGGAAGATTCATGATTCGTTGAGATCGATCTTGATCGAAAAGCAGGGGGAGATGAAAGAACAGCTTCATGACCTGGTTGGGCGGAACCGGCCAGGGAGTGTTTCCATTGAGAGCGCGGGTGTGGCGGATTCGCCTCATGATTCGGGCCACTTCAGCCGCAGACGAGGTGTAGTTCTCTGAGATGAAGGTTTCGATGGCGGCATCGTCGGGAGATGGAGGACCGTCCCCCGGGTCAAAGGGCTCCCGTTGCTCCCGGTTGAAGAGATCGTCTACTTCCTGGCGGAGGTGTTGCAACTGCTTTTCGTCCAGGATCTTCTTGAGCACGACGTATCCGTGCTGGTCGAGGTGCCGGACGGCTGCCTCAAGATAGATCGTCTTTGCCGAGTCGGAAGCCATGGTTCGCCTCTCTGTTTCCGGGTGTTGGGGGGTCGCAGGGGCAGCCGGCCATTCCCTGAACCCCAAGGCATCATACTGTTAAATCCATCCCGGAGGAACTCCTTTTCGCGGGACAGCAATTGGGGATTCGGTCTGTCTGTGACCGAAGGGGATATCATGGAGCCACATGACTGGATCATAGAAGGAGGCCGCCTCATTGATCCGGCCAACCACATCGATGGTCCGATGGACGTGTGCATCAAGGCTGGTCACATTTCCCTGGTGGCCGGCTCGACCGGGGGAGAAACTTCCAAACAGAGATTCGACGCCAGGGGAATGCTGGTGGTTCCCGGTCTCATTGACCTGCATATGCATGGTTACGAGCACGTCACGCCCCTGGGCGTCGCCGTAGACCATTATTGCCTGGGGCGAGGGGTGACGACGGCAATCGACGCCGGGAGTGCCGGTTGCAGCACCTTTGAAGGATTTCGGGTTTTTGCCAGTCAACCCAGCCGGACGCGTTTGCTGGCCTTTCTCAACATCTCCTGCGCCGGTCTGGCCTTTGCTCTACTGGGTGGCGACCGAGTCACGCCGGGCGAGTTGGATTTGCTGGATCTGGCCGATCTCGAGGGGTGTGTGGACTGTGTGAATGCCAATCGAGACCTCATCGTTGGGATCAAGATCCGCCTTTCCGAATCTTTGGCCAATCGGGGCCGTAACGAAGCCGAAGCCTATCGGCGAGCCTTGGAGGCGGCTCGTGCCGTCCGGCTTCCCCTGATGGTCCACCATACCCTTTCCACAGTGGCTCTGTCCGACTGCCCCGGCCAAATGGGCCCCGGAGATATCTACACCCATACCTACCATGGATATCGGAGCACCATCATCCGCTCGAGCAACGGTCGGTTGGACCCTGAGGTTCGCCGGGCTCGGGAGCAAGGGGTCTTGTTCGACGTGGGATTCGGGCAGGGATCTTTCAACTGGACCGTTGCCGAGTTGAGTGCTCAGCAGGGGTTTTGGCCCGACACCACCAGTACTGACCTCCACAGCGGAACCTGCGAAGGACCCGCTTACGATCTACCGACCGTCATGACCAAGTTGCTGCATCTTGGCCTGCCCCTGCCGGAAGTGGTTCGGTCGGCCACCAGTGAGCCGGCAAAAGCGGTTGGCTGGGCTGACCGCATCGGCAGCTTGGCGGTGGGGCGCGAGGCCAACGTGACGGTGCTCTCCCTGGACGCAATCGACTTGGAGTTGGAGGACTGCCAATCTCAAATGAGACGAGTCCGAGAGCGCCTGACGCCCCGAGCCGTATGGCGGTCGGGGGTATTGGGCAAGATCACCTCGCCGACTCAATGGCCCAACCCGGCGACCATCGCCAGACAGCGGAAGGCCTGGGATCATTTGGAAGTGCGCGATCCCCATCCTCCCGGAGACGTCACTTGATCAACTTCGTCTCGGGGAATTGGGCGAACCAACCGAACCAGAAGGCCCGATGGGCCGGAACTCGCGCCAGCAGGAGGTTGGAATTTCTCTCGGAAACGAGGGCATCTTCGGTAACCTTCCAGGTTTGACCCGTGTCGTCGACCACTCGACCATCCTTCAGCAGCCGATCGAAACGCCGGTCTTTGGTATTGAAGACACGATTGGCGCCGGCTGGACTTGTCAGAACGGTCAGTGGGTGGCCTGCCAGCTCGGTCTGAAACACAGGATTTTTTTTCAGGAACCTGGCGCTGATCGCCAGAGGTTGCTCCTCGTCGGTTGTGGACGCGGGCGCCAGCAGAATGCCCAGAATTTCGACCTTGTTTCTCAGACGCTTGTCCGTCTTGGTGACCTGGAACATCAGGTCATCCCTCGAAAAATACTCCCTGTAGGCTCGACCCTCAGCGTAGTCGCGTTCGTGCCCTGTATCCAGCGAGAGAACGGTTGTGTTGGGATGCTTTTCCCGCCATTCCCCCCAGCGAGTTGTGACGATGGGAAGAGCCTCCAGCTTCAGATCTGATCCCGCCAGTTTGCCGATCACCGGTTTGCCCAGAAGCGTGGACCACAAACTGTAGGATTCGTGGTCAAACATCAGCTTGTTGGCGCGGTAGACGAGTCCGCTGGTGCCGAACGTTCGATGCTGTCCCCCGACAGCGCTATTGTAAGGAATGGCTGTGCCGCACAGAGTGCAGTAGACCAGGGCGATTTCAATGCCGCCCAACTTGTCCAGAGCCATTTCGTGCCAAGCTAGAATCCGCTTGGGGTAGGCCCGGGCTTTGCCGTGGATCGAAAGACCGAAAACGACGTGCCTGTCTTTCAGATAATCGGCTTCGCTGGCCGGAATGGTTTTCGGGTGGTCGAGAGGAGGAATGCCATTGATTTTCACTCCTCCCCATTGCACCTCGTCGAGGCGGACCAGGGATCGACTGCCCGTCGGAAAAAAACCGGCCATTCGGGGATCGATGATGCTGTATAGCGACCGTTTGAAATTGGCGTATTCCGGGTGGGGATTGTAAGGCTGCTTCCAGACCCACTTCATCCAACGTTGAGCGTCCTCCCCGAATCTTTGACCGGTCTGCTTTTGGAGGAAACGGAAGAATCGACTTCGGACCTCTGGAACGGTGGGGCCGGCCAACTCGACGATCATCGTGGTATAAGCGTCGCGCCAGGATCGGCCAATCGCGTCCAGGGCAGGCTTGGCATCTTCGTTCTTCAGGGCTCCAGCTTGAAAGAACAAGTCCATGGCCGGAACGTCCTCGGTTTTTTTCTGGACCGGCGCCGTCCGGCTTGGCAGGATGGGGAAAGCAACCAAGCCAAGGATCAGCCCCAGCAGACGAATCTGAAGTAGTCGGGCTCTCATGTCCAGGGTCCTGAATCTCATACAGCGTCTGAGGCTCCGGGTTTTCATGATCGTAGCGGCTTCAATCCTTTCCTGCGTTTCGGCGGGGACGGCAATCTCCGGAGCGCTGTCCCTCTTCTCGGCCTGCCTTCTCTTCCCGGTTTACCGAGCATCCAAGTGGCCAGCTGAAAACCGCCGGGCTCTGGGGGGCCGGGGAAGCCAACACGGTTCGACATCCCATGGTTCAGGGAAGGAATTCTTCCGTCAGCATGCTCAAGTCCCGATCGGACTCTTTTCCCCGCTCGTGGATGACCAGGCGACGGTCCCGATAGGTCAGGCGAGCGACCCCTTGGTAATCGTTGGGAATCTTGAACAAAAAAGCCAGGTAAGACCGTCTGGAGGTTTGGCCTGCATCCAAGTGCACGTAGAGGGGGCGACCAAAAATCCGGCCCTTGGCAACCAGGATGGGGAAGGGCTGGTGCAGTCCGGTGGTGCCGAACTCCAGGCCTCGCGCCACTGGCTTGCCATTTTCCGAGTGGCGCCAGGCGTTGAACCAGGGATACTCCGATGTCCTCCACAGGTAACCGATAAGCAAGCCTCGGGAGGGGCTGCTTGCGGTGACCCAGCCCAGTTCTTCGTCAAAGGTAAAGGAAACCACATTGGGATCAGAATCGTCTGAGAGTCGTCGGAGGGTCAAGGGTTGACTCTCTTTGAGTGCTTGGGGCCAAAAGACCGCAGGTTCCTCGGGATTGGGAAGGGGGCTTGTCTGCATGAAGCCTTTGCGAGCGTTGCTGTCAACCAGGGTGTTTTCATCCAGAAAAGGGGGGCCGATGGTAGGATGCTGAACCATGTTGTAGATGCGGCCCAGCTTGTTTCTATTGATAACGGCTTCGGAGACGTTGAAGCTGGCTGAAGAATCTGATAGGCGAATGGTGCGTTCGACCTCCAGTCCTGCCAGGGGAAGCAGAGCAGACATGGCCGCCTGAACGACCACACCCTTGCGGGCAGGTCTCTGCAAAATTGTCCACTCAACCCGAGTGGCCTCCCCGTGGAAGAACATCCCATTCCGTTTTTCGGCTTCTGAGGGGGGTCCCCAACGATCCAGACACAGGAAGTGCCCCAGCGGCTTCAAGGCCGCCGCCTCCCCGGAGTTGAATTCGAGGGGGTTGATGGATTGTCCACTCAACCGGAAGTCAACGATGGAACCGCCACCCAGATCCACAACCAGGCGAGCGGCTTTACCCTCTAAAATCAGAGAAGGACGGCCGTTGAAGAGTGTTTCCGCCTGTGCTTGTAGACTCAATGACAAGAGCGTGACAAAGATAGCAGTCCTGACCACGACTGGGACTCTTTGGTTTGAAGAACAGGCAACCGTCTCGCGCCGCCCCGGTAGCGGTCAAGCGTCGGCTTCGCCTCAGACGCCGACCTTCCAGGTTCAAATATCCGACAGAAGCTGCAATTGGCCGTTACTGTCACCAATCGACTCGGGATGAATGCCCATCTGACTCAACAAGGACACATAAAGGTTGGTCAACGGTGTTTCGTCGGGGTAGCGGATATGGCGGCCGGGATGGAGCGTTCCTGCTCCTCGGCCGGCTACCAGCACCGGCAGGTCGTCGTGCAGGTGTTGGTCGCCGTCGCTGAGGCCACTGCCATACACAATCATGACGTTATCGAGCAGGGCGCCATCACCATCGGAAATCGACTTGAGCTTCCCCAGCCAATAGGCGAACTGTTCCACGTGGTAGCGGTTGATCTTGCTGGTCTGCTCAATCTTGGTTGTATCTCCCTGATGGTGAGTGAGTCCATGATGGGCTCCGGGCACCCCAATCTCCCGATAGGTGCGATTACTGCCCTCCCGCCCCACCATCAGAGTGATGATGCGAGTCAGATCCGTCTGAAAGGCCACCGTCTGAAGATCGAACATAAGCCGCAGGTGCTCGGCAAAGTCGATAGGGATTCCCTCGGGTCTGTCCATGTCCGGCGCCGGCTCCGGAGGCGAGTCTTCGAGTAACTCGATCCGCTTCTCGATGTCACGGACCGCGAACAGGTATTCATCCAGCTTGCGACGGTCCACCGAACCCAGGCGGCTGAAGAGGCTGCGAGCGTCTTCCTGGACTAGATCCAGGATGCTGGACCGGTACTGCTTGCCGGCTCCGTTGGGGTCCGACGAGTCCCGGGTTGCGCCGAACAGACGATCGAAGACCGAGCGCGGATTGACTTCCGGTGGCATCGGGCTGGTGGGACTTCGCCAGGAAATGCTGTTGTTGTAAGCGCAACTGTAGCCTGAGTCGCAATTTCCAACCAGGCGGGTGTGTTCGGTGCCTAGCTCCAGGGAGGCGAAACGCGTTTGGCCGCCGATGGCCTGGGCCGCAATCTGATCCACGGAGATGCCATTCCTGATGTCGGCTCCCTGAGTCTTCTTGGGATGGACCCCGGTCAGGAAGGAGGCAGCGGCCCGGGCGTGGTCGCCGGGACCATCGCCGAGGGCGCGGCCGTTGTTGTGGGTCAATCCGGTGAGCCAGAGGCAATCGTCCCGATAGTCCGCCAGAGGCTCCAGGATGGAAGGCAGGTCGAAACGGGATCCTTCGGTAGCCGGCGTCCAGTCCGACATGATAATGCCGTTGGGGACGTAGACGAAGGCGAGGCGCGTTGGCGTTACGGCAGGGAGACGCGGTTTGGCGGCAAAGGCAGGAACCATGGCATCGAGCCAGGGAAGGCCAATGGCCACTCCCACCCCACGCAAAAAGGTTCGCCGTGGCAGGTAACGGGGAATCATGATCCCCCTCCGTTCGTTGTCCTCATTCGAAAGGGCAAGCTCTTGGCAATGGATAAAACCAACTCGCTGAATTTGAAATCCTTGTTCTCAAGTTCCCGGCAGATCTGGTCGACCGCCGCTTGATCGTAGGGCTCCAGTCCTCTCCCCAGAGCGTAGGTTAACATTTTTTCAGTGAGACAGTGAACGAAAGCGTCTCGTTCCGTATGGACCAGCACGGACTTGAGATCACCAGGTCCTTGAAAGGAACGTCCCCCCGGCAACTCTCCGGAAGCGTCCACCGGGGCTCCGTCCTCTTCCGTCCGCCAAGCTCCCACTGCGTCATAGTTCTCCAGCCCAAATCCCAGAGCATCCATTTTTTCGTGGCAGGCGGCGCAGGCAGGCAGGCTTCGGTGCTTCTCCAGTCGCTGCCTCAGGGTCATTGGTGATGTGTTCGGCTGTTCCTCGAGTGTCTCCACCACAGGCGGAGGCGGGGGAGGCGCCCCGAGGATGTTCTCGAGAACCCACTTACCCCGCAATACGGGGGATGTTCGAGTCGGATAGGACGAGACAGTCAAAATGCTGGCTTGGGTAATCAGACCGCCGCGCTGATCTCCCGGCAGTTCCACCCTCCTGAAATGTTCGCCTTGGACACCTGGGTGCCCGTAATGACGGGCCAGTCGTTTGTTGAGGAAAGTGAAATTGGCGTCAAGAAAATTCAGGAGGCTATGATCTTCCTGCAGGATCGCTCGGAAGAAAAACTCCGTTTCCAGGCGCATGGCATCCCGCAGTTCATCGTCGAAGCCGGGAAAGCGATCGGGGTCGGGGCGGGCACTCTCCAAGTTGCGAAGCTGCAACCACTGCCCGGCAAAATTCTCAACCAGCGCCTCAGACTTCGGGTCCTTGAGCATGCGGCGCACCTGCTGGCTCAGGACCCGAGGCTCATGAAGTTTGGATTCTTCGGCCAGGCGTAACAGCTCATCGTCGGGCAGGCTGCTCCAAAGGAAGTAAGAGAGGCGCGAGGCCAGTTCATAGGGACTTACGGGAAGGGCTGCCCCCGCAGGGCCACCTTCCGGGTCGAATTCAAGTCGAAAGAGAAAATGAGGCGAGACCAGCACCGCTTGGAGAGCGAGCTGGATTCCACGTTCAAGCGGCTCTCCTTCACTTTGAACCGATTTCACCAGCCTCCGCAAGCGCTCCGTCTCCTGCTCAGTCGCCGGGCGGCGGTAAGCTCTCAGTATCAGGTTGCGTAGAATCAATTCAGCGCAGCCGGATAAGTGTTTCCCCGGCTGATGGCCGCAAATCAGAACCCGGCGATGACTCCCGGTCAGCGGCTGGGGCGTCACTTTGAACGGGCCCAGAATCTCCATGGAATCCACAAAGACCAAGCGAGCCGGGGGAGGATCGGTTAAGTCCTCGATCACCGCTTGGTTGAAAGAAGTCCCAAGAGACTCGGAGTCCAGAAGAGGCACTGCCTCCAGCAGATGAGTTCCCGAGTTGGCGCGGGTGCGAATGTCAAAGGTGCCTCTGTCGTAAACATTGGGCTGCACGTGAAAGGTCTGGAGGTAACGCCCGTCGAACAGGATGGCCAAGCTGGCTGATGGCAACTCGGCAGGCATGACGTTTCCCTCTTGGACCGGCGGTAATCTCCTTCGATCGACGATCCTCACTCGCACTTCATACTCTCCTGGGAAGGGGAACGGGTGCTTGGTGCGAAGCCTGCCTTCAGGAGAGAACCGCACGGTGTGGACTCCCTCCGGATGGTTCGGCGGCTGCGCGCTTCGGGAAGCCAGGTAACGGGCCAGCACAGGCTTGGCTTCCGTCCGAACCACAATAGCCTGACCGGCGATCTTCTCGGACGCTGCCAGATACTTTTCCATCAGCAGGGGAGAGAGTGAAAGGACGTCCCCGATGTTGTCGAATCCGTAGCCGGTATCATCCAGTGGAAAATCGTCTGCCAGTTGGAGGTCGAGGCCCAACCAGTCCCGAATCGTATTGTCATATTCGGTTCGATTGAGCCGGCGGGCCGTGACCCGCCCCGGGCTTGGTGAAACACTGCCGGCCTGGCGCTCGAGCTGGTCTTCGATCCACTGCGTCACTGTCCGCAATTGCTCAGCCTGGGGGAGAGGGCTACCCTGGGGGGCATCCGGCCGGCGCGAAGCTCCCGCAGCACGGCCTGCCAAGTGTCTTGACGATTGCGGAGAGGGTCGTCAGGCTCGAAGGTATCCAAACTGATTTCGGCTGTCCTGACCGTTGCGTTGTGACATGGCAAGCAGTGCTTGGTGAGGAAGGGTTTCACCTCTTGGGCGAAAGTGGAAGCCTGAGCCGATGGCGAACTGACAACCGCCGCCAAACCCAACAGTAACTGAAAACGGCACTGCCTCCAGCGAGGTTTTGCTCCGGATTGATTCACTGATGCGCTCGGCTTGGTCACAAGGCGGACGTTTGGATCCTGAGCAATGACAGCTACGGTGAGGGGACTGTTTGAAGCGATCTCAGATTGAGTGCGGCCCCTGCATAACGCCATATTTTGAAGATATTAGCCGTAGGATGTGGACTTTGACAAGGATTGGCCATGCCTGTCGCTATCCAGCGCCTTCGTTTTGGCGGTTTTCGGGCGGTTCAGGCCTGATGTTCCGCCGTCCAAGCCCACTTATCCTCCATAAGCTGGCTGCGCAACGCCATAAAGACGCAGGAACTTGGCGCCCTTGCCGATAGTGTGGGCGGTAGCCGTCATGTCGTAGAAGGTGCTGTGCTTCGCCAAGCCGGGGAAGCGGGTCCGGTCCATAACAGCCTTATCGCGGGGCTGTTCTTCAAGTTTCGATGTCGGTTCTTCCTGATACCCTCTCAGGACGTCCCCGCCAATCTCAGGCGCGCGCCACTTCGAAGGCCACGATGTTGCGCGCCTCCTTGCCGAACTCCACACCGACCAAGTGGATCGGCTGGTCCAGGTGGCGGTACTTGTCGGCGTAGCCCTTCTTGCGCAACTGCGCCATCGCCGCGCCCGTGGCGTTCTTCTCCACCGCCTTGAACTCGAACAGGTACACGTTGCCGTTGAAGCGGACGGCCATGTCCACGCGGCCGCCGCTGCTGCTTTCCTCACCCGTGACGGCGAGGCCCCGTGACTCGAAGCAGGAATGGAACACGGTGGCGTAGTAACCCTCGTAGTTCGCCATCGGATTGTTCAGGTGCCACTGGTGCGGAATGCTGGCGAACAGCGCCCGGAACGTCTCCTCCAGCCCGGCGAAGTCGTTGGCCCGCAGCAGCCGCAGCAGTCGGTCGCCTTCCACCAGCCGGCGCGAAGCGGCCGGCACCAAGGCCTTCAACAGGCTCCTGTTCAGGCTCTGCCGCACCTCGCGGTTCGGATAGCCCAGCCGGTAAAAAGTTTCGCCGCCGAGACGCTCCCGCTCCAGAATCGTCAGGTAGCCGGTCTGGAACAAAAGCGCCTCGGTGGCGATCTCGTCCACGTCAAAGGCAGACAGCAGGTCGCGGCTGGCCAGCATGCCGTCCAGCGCCAGCGAGCCGACGCCACGCTTCAGCAGCGTCTCCACCAGGAACGTCGGTGTGCCGGTCTCGAACCACCAAGGCTCGAACTCGCGCGTGTCGAACAGCAGCAGCAGGTCGAAGGGGTTGTAGACCGTCTCTTCGCCCAGCCAACTGTAGCCGTTGTACCAGTCGCGGATCTCGCCCCGGTCCAAACCCGGCAACTCCGGCGCGAACACCGTGTCCAGGTCCGCCTCGGTGTAGCCGCAGATGGCCGAGTAGCGCGGGTCCAGGGTGATGTCCCGGAGGTTGTTCAGCCCCGAGAACAGGCTCATCTTGGAGAACTTGCTCACCCCGGTCAGCAGCGTGAATTTGATGTGCGCGTCGGCGAACTTGATGGTCGAGTACAGCCCGCGCAGGTAGTCGCGGTTGGCGCGGGCCGCATCCGGCGCTTCCAGGGCGTCCAGGATCGGCTTGTCGTACTCGTCCACCAGCACCGCGACGCGCTGCCCGGACTGCCGATGCAGTTCCTCCAGCAGATTGGCGAAGCGCCCCGGCGCCGTGGCGTACTCGGGCGCCACACCCTCCCGACGCTCGATGGCGTCCAACTGCTCCATGACGTTCGCCTCCAGGTTGCCCGACTTCGTGAAGTCGCCGCCGCTGAAGTCCAGCCGCACCACCGGATGGCGAACCGTCCAGTCCCAGCAGTCGTGGATGTCCAGCCCCCGGAACAGTTCCTCGCTACCCTCGAACAACTCCTTCAGGGTGTCCACCAGCAGGCTCTTGCCGAAGCGGCGGGGGCGCGACAGGAAGTAGTGCTTGCCCCCGTCCACCAGCCGCCGGATGAAGGCGGTCTTGTCGACGTAGTAGCAGTTCTCCTCCCGGATCTCGCGGAAGGTCTGGATGCCGGTGGGCAGCTTGCGCCGCGGCTTTCCCGTCTGGTCGTTCGGCTCTGTCCGCATCATCGGCCTGCCCCAGGGGACTTGGCGCCCGGCAGCGGAGCCATGAGCAGGATCTTTGGTATTCGATTCTCGCTTTTTATCATACTTCAAGTTTCGATGTCGGTTCTTCCTGATACCCTCTCAGGACGTCCCCGCCAATCTCAGGCGCGCGCCACTTCGAAGGCCACGATGTTGCGCGCCTCCTTGCCGAACTCCACACCGACCAAGTGGATCGGCTGGTCCAGGTGGCGGTACTTGTCGGCGTAGCCCTTCTTGCGCAACTGCGCCATCGCCGCGCCCGTGGCGTTCTTCTCCACCGCCTTGAACTCGAACAGGTACACGTTGCCGTTGAAGCGGACGGCCATGTCCACGCGGCCTCGGCTGGTGCTGTCTTCCGCCGTGATGTCCAGCTCCGGTCCCAAGGCCACAAAGTGGGCATGGAGCACGCTCGCGTAGTAGCCCTCGTAGTTGGCAAGGTCGTTCCTCACGTGCCACTGGTGCGGGATGTTGGCGAAAAATCCCTTGAACAACGCCTCCATGCCGGCGAAGTCGTTCGCCAGCAGCAGGTCGTAGAGCCGGTCGCTGTGATCCTCCCGGTGCATGCGGCTTCCTGCCAAGCGGTCCAGCAGGCTCTCGCTCAGGCTCTGCCGCACCTCCTGGTTCGGGTAGCCCAACCGGTAGCGTGTCCGCCCTCGGCGCCGCTCCGTTCCATGGATGGTCAGATAGCCGGTCTGGAACAAAAGCGCCTCGGTGGCGATCTCGTCCACGTCAAAGGCGGACAACAGCGCGTCGCTGGCCAGCATGCCGTCCAGCGCCAGCGAGCCGACGCCGCGCTTCAGCAGCGTCTCCACCAGGAACGTCGGCGTGCCGGTCTCGAACCACCAGGCCTTGAACTCGCGCGTGTCGAACAGCAGCAGCAGGTCGAAGGGGTTGTAGACCGTCTCTTCGCCCAGCCAACTGTAGCCGTTGTACCAGTCGCGGATCTCGCCCCGGTCCAAACCCGGCAACTCCGGCGCGAACACCGTGTCCAGGTCCGCCTCGGTGTAGCCGCAGATGGCCGAGTAGCGCGGGTCCAGGGTGATGTCCCGGAGGTTGTTCAGCCCCGAGAACAGGCTCACCTTGGAGAACTTGCTCACCCCGGTCAGCAGCGTGAATTTGATGTGCGCGTCGGCGAACTTGATGGTCGAGTACAGCCCGCGCAGGTAGTCGCGGTTGGCGCGGGCCGCATCCGGCGCTTCCAGGGCGTCCAGGATCGGCTTGTCGTACTCGTCCACCAGCACCGCGACGCGCTGCCCGGACTGCCGATGCAGTTCCTCCAGCAGATTGGCGAAGCGCCCCGGCGCCGTGGCGTACTCGGGCGCCACACCCTCCCGACGCTCGATGGCGTCCAACTGCTCCATGACGTTCGCCTCCAGGTTGCCCGACTTCGTGAAGTCGCCGCCGCTGAAGTCCAGCCGCACCACCGGATGGCGAACCGTCCAGTCCCAGCAGTCGTGGATGTCCAGCCCCCGGAACAGTTCCTCGCTACCCTCGAACAACTCCTTCAGGGTGTCCACCAGCAGGCTCTTGCCGAAGCGGCGGGGGCGCGACAGGAAGTAGTGCTTGCCCCCGTCCACCAGCCGCCGGATGAAGGCGGTCTTGTCGACGTAGTAGCAGTTCTCCTCCCGGATCTCGCGGAAGGTCTGGATGCCGGTGGGCAGCTTGCGCCGCGGCTTTCCCGTCTGGTCGTTCGGCTCTGTCCGCATCATCGGCCTGCCCCAGGGGACTTGGCGCCCGGCAGCGGAGCCATGAGCAGGATCTTTGGTATTCGATTCTCGCTTTCGACCCTACTTCATTCCGCTTCCTTAGAAACTATTTTAAAACATGGATAGGCAGGATGAGTAGGATTTGTGAGAGGTTCTCTCGTGTCTATCCTGTGCATCCATGTTCCCTGCTGGAACGCGTGTGTCAACTCAAAAACGAGGCATCCCGCTTGTTCTCGGCGCTGGTCCCCGGACCGAGCACGGATTGACCGGCCGCCCACAAGAAACTCGCGTCGCTGCCGCGCGGCAACCAGATCGGGAGCCAGGCCATTCGAGTCGTTTTTCTGAATACGATCGCGAGGAGAAGGCAACGGCAAATCATGCCGATGGTCGTGGCCCAGGCGGCGGCTTCGATGCCAAGCAGAATCCCGAACACGGCGCAGACGGTATAGATACCCTTCCTTGAGTAAAAGAGCGTATAGGCAAGTATCCCCTGGAGCAGGAGACCGAGCACGACGAGGCCGATCCGAGTCGCGGACAGGATGGCGACATCCTGTCCGCCGGTTGTGTCCGGACCTCGTAGCGCACCCCTCGTTCCTGGCTTCGACCGGAGCATGATGCGCCAGATCGCTCTCGGGACACTCTGAATAAGTCCGGCAGATTACGGCATGATAACATCAGGATACCATAGGGAAACCAACCGAAATGAGGGGGAGAGACGAGTCATGAACCAGCCGACCTTTGCCGACCTGGAATAGGAAGGCAAGAAGCGCAAGACCCGCCGGGAGATCTTTCTGGAGAGGATGGAAGGTCTGATCCCTGGGAACGACTGGAGGTCCGCCTCCGACCCTTCTATCCCAAGGCGGGCCGGGGCGCCGGCCCTGTGAGTTGTCGGCCATGCTGCGGATCACTGCATGCCGTTGTTCTGCAACTTGAGTGATCCTGGAATGGAGGACCTGCTCCAGGAGGTGGAGTCGGTGAGGCGGTTGGTGGGTTTGAGGCTGACGGAAGCGCTGCCGGACGAGACCACGATCCTGAACTTCCGCCCTCTGTTGGAGAAGCATGAGTTGGGGGTGGAGTGGCGGGTGGCGATGAAGCCCGGCCAGCGTCGGCGGTTGGAGCCGGGAAGCGGGGGAGGCGCTGGCGGAGAAGCTGAAGGACTCGGTCCGGGCCAAGGTGGAGCATCCGTTCCTGTATGTGAAGCGGCGCTTGGGCTAGGCCAAGGTGGGCTACCGGGGGCTGGCCAGGAACAGGCAGCGGCTGGCGTTGTTGCTGGGACTGGCCCACTGGATGACGGCCGAGCGCTCCCTGGCGGCGTGACGGGGGAATCGTGCGCCCCAACCAGGGTTGGGAGGGGCGACAGGTCCCCGTAGAGCCGGCTTGAGGCCACAACAACCCCGGTGGGCGCGCCCTCAGAGGGCCGCGCCTCTCGGAAAAACTCTTACCATCCATTCAAGCCGGCTGACACCGGGTTGTTCAGAGTTCCCCTAGCTTCTTTGACACGGTTCGACGTTGGCAGATGAATCCGGTTTCGCGTTCGCACAGGGATCGTGCTTTCGGTCTGAGGCGCGGCCTCGGAGGTAGGTGAGCGGCAACGCCGCTGCTACCGCCCAAGGGGCGCCGACCAGGCCCAGGAACCCCGAGGCAGCCAAACCGAGCACCAGCAGCGGAGCGGCAAGCTGTCTGGCGCGCAGGGAGGAAGGGTGGATCATCAGCACCACCGACTTCCAGCGTCCGTAATCAAAATACTGCCGCGCCAAAGCTCGTAGACTCCCGCGCGGCCGGTAGTCAACCACCAGCCCGGGATCGAACCATACGGTCTCCCCTCGCAGCCGCAGCCGCCAGTTGATCTCGTAGTCCTGGTTTCTGTGCAAAGCGGGATTGAATCCATCCACGGCTTCCAGCGCTTTCCGAGGCCAGGCGCCCAGGTAGACGGTGTCGACGGGACCCTCGGCCCCTCCCAGGCGATGGCGGGCATTGCCGACCCCCAGAAACGTGGTGGCCGCAATCGCCACCGCCCGCTCGAACAGGGTTGTTCCGACAGGATATTGTCGTCCCCCGACGTTGGCCGCTCCCGTTCTTGCCAGCGTGGCCACGGCCCGCCGCACGTAGCTTGGCGTCAGCACGGCACGGGTGTCGCAGCGCATGATGACCTCCCCCACGGCCGCCCGCAGCGCACGGTTGAGGCCGGCGGAAGTGGTACGCTCCGGGTTAGGCACGATTCGCACCCTCGGGTAACGCCGCCGGAGCATCTCAGACGTGGCTGGGGTGTCCGAGCCGTCTGCTACGATCACCTCGATGGAGCCGGAATAGTTCTGTGCCAGTACCGAATCGAGGGTGGCGGGAAGGGAGTCTTCCGAGTTGCGCGCGGGGATGATTACTGATACGCGGCTCATATGCGGGGGGGGGGGCACGTCGCCTTTCGCCATTGACTATCATCTCTCGCTGACCTCACCTCTTGGCCAGTTCGCCGGCTATCCAGCGGTAGGTGTGTTCGATTCCTTCCCGGATGGTTATCTTCGGCTGCCAGCCGGTGATTTCGTTCAGGACTGTATTGTCGCTGTTGCGTCCCCGCACTCCCTGGGGCTTGGTCAGGTCATGGCTGCGGAGCAGGCGCTTTCCGGCAACGGCGCATATGGCGTCCACCAACTGGTTGACCGTGATCAGCTCCTCGGTACCCAGGTTTACCGGCTTGGTGTAACCCGACTCCATAATGCGCCGCAGCCCTTCGATACAATCGTCGATGTAGCAGAAACTGCGGGTCTGTTCCCCGTCGCCCCAGACCTCGATCCCTGTGCCGTCCTCGGCCAGGGCCACCTTGCGGCAGACCGCCGCCGGCGCCTTCTCCTTCCCTCCATCATAGGTGCCGAGGGGGCCGTAGATGTTGTGGAAGCGGACGATGCGCACGTCCAGGCCGCACTCCTCGTGGTAATAGGCGGTCAACTGCTCGGCGAACAGCTTCTCCCACCCATACCCCTTCTCCGGGTCGGCAGGAACCGCTTGTGCTTCTCTGAGGGGCGTGACCTCTTCTGAATCCTGGAGGAAGCCGGGATAGACACAAGCGGAGCTGGTGTAGAGGTATCGCTTCACCCGGGACACCCGCGCCGCTTCCAGCATATGGCTGTTGATCAGGGTGTTGTTGCGAGTCAGGAGAGCGTAGTTGGCGGTGATGTAGCCGATGCCGCCCATGTCGGCAGCCAGTTGGTAAACGTCGTCCATGCCGTCAGCGGCTTGCAGGCAGCCTTCGAAATGGCGCAGGTCGGCAATCACGAACTCGTCGGCGGCGCTGTCCTCGAACTCAGGAGGCTCGATGTCCACGCCCCGGACCCAGTGCCCTTCGGCTTTGAGTCGCTCGACGAGGTGATGGCCGATGAAGCCCCCGGCCCCGGCAACTACAATGTTCATCGAGCGCTCCGCCTCGAGGTAATCTAAGGACGGCTGGTAAGTTGGAATGTCTTCCTGGCGGGCTTCAGGATGGGAACCAGCAACATCCCCCACGGGTCGTGGTCCCAGCAGATCCGTCCCACCTCCAGGTTGGCCTGGAGGATTCTCCTGGTGCTCTTGGTGGAATTGCCGCCTGGCGCCATGTTAACCAGTACTCGTCTCAAATACTTCACCTTGATCTTGTGCTTGAACAGCAACCGCAGCATGAAATCCTGGTCGGCTGCGGTAGGATACCGCAAATCGAACATGCCATGACGTTCGTAAACCCGCCGCCGCACGAAGAACGTCGGATGAGGGGGCATCCAGCCGAAGTACCACCCGGCTTCCCGGTAGTCCCCGGCCTCCCAATACCGGACCACCCGGCCGGCTTCGTTGACGTAGACTAAGTCGCCGTAGCAAGCGTCAACATCTTCATCCCCGCTGAAGGCGCCCGCGACATCCCGAGTGACCAGTGGATTGCTGTACCAGTCGTCGGCGTTCAGAATCCCGACCACCTCGCCGGTGGCGTGGCGGATGCCCTTGTTCATGCCGTCGGTGGAGCCGGCGTCCACAACGATGATTTCGAGTTCGTGCTGCTGGGACAGGATGGAATCGAGGGTGCGGGCCACCCGCACGTCGTTGAATACCGGCGTCACGATGGAGACCTTCATTTACTCTCCAATGCTTTCTGGATATTCAATGTCCCTTTGCGATTCCGGCATAGATGCCGCAGAGTTGCCGGACCACGACGTCATAATCATATTCCCGCAGCGCCTTCTGACGGTTGTATTGTCCCATGCGCTGCCTCAGAGCAGGCTCGTCATGCAAGTGTTCGAGTATCTTAACATAGGTGGCAACATCATCGGGGGCAGCCAGGAAGCCGCCTTCGGGAACCTCGATCATCTCCGGCAGCGCCCCCACCGGAGACGCCACTACCGGCAGCCCGGCGGCCATTGCCTCGGCTACGCTGTTGGGGAAACCTTCAAATTTCAATTTGGATGGAAACAGGAAGACATCGTTTTCCGTCAGCATCCTGACGACTTCGCGGTTTGCAACCGGACCCAACACCAGCACACGGTCTTCCAAATCTTGTTCTCGAATGTGCCGCAGGAGGTTGGCGCGGGACTCGATGGTGCCGTCTCCTACCAGCTGAAAGCGCATGTCTGGCAGACGCTTGGCGACTTCTACAATCGTATGAACCCCCTTTGCTTCAATAAGCCCACCGGTGAAAATGACCCTCAGGCGCTCCTGTCGCTCTGTGTTCGGGACAGGCTCGGGGATTGCACGGAAGTCCACAAAATTGGGCATGAGCGGGTGAGTTTTGTGAGCGAAGTCGCCCAGTTCCAATACAGAGCGGTAGCTGGGCTGCCCCAGCACCAGAATCTGTGCCGCGCCGGCGAATATGATGCGGTAGGCCCCGGCGGTAGAACCACGCCGCAGGGTGGCTGCTGGGGGGGACTTCGAGCGTCCCGCGCAGGTGCGCTATGTAGGGTGTCCTGGCCCGTCTTGCAATCAGGGCGGATGCCAGGTTGCGGGGCACGCCGCTAGGGGTAAGCCCACAATTCAGGTGCATCAGGGAAAAACGCCCGGTAGCCAGAGCGCGTCGTATCCGCCACAGGATTCGCAGGTTGCGCTTTATCCCGGCCGGAGTCGGCCTTGACGGCGTGAACTGGCTGTCCCGGTATACCCTGGTGTCAACGAGTTCGAACTCGAAGGGCGTGGGCAGTCCACGTTCACATAGTGTTCGAGTCCAAGTGCCTATCCCCCCGGGCGGGGGTGGGAGCGCTGACACCAGCAGCACCCTGACCGGGCGCTCCGCTGCGGCGTTGTTATGGGTTGACTGTGGACTGTCCGGGTTCCGACACATGTGCGACTGTAAAGATGACGCTGGAGGGAAGAGGAATCGGGATGCCAACCGTGGCAGGTTTTGGGCGAAGGGAGCGGAGCGACCGTAGCCCCAAACCCGCCGCAACTACGCCTTGAGGGTTCCTGCCCCCGTCACTCACACCCCCCAAAGCACGGCGCCTGGCCCCCACTTCAGGACCCAACGCCGCGCCCTTCAGGTAACCTTGAGTTTCCATCCAGGAACCCAAGGCCTGCCTTGAGCCCAGCCGAAAGGAGCCTGAACCCCGCAGATTCCATCGCTGCCCATCCCCTCTGATCACCGTTTCAAAGTCGACGACACCCTACCCCCCCCGACGCCATCGACAGACGGCGCCCACTGGAAATCTACCGGGACCTGCGGGCTGAGGGTTGCTGTGAGAAGACTGCCCTGCGGGCCATCGGCTGGTCCAGAGCCGCCGACTTCGGCCGGGCCGCGCGCTACGGGGAGCAGGGCCTCCAGGGCTTGGCTGCCCTCAGCCGGCGCCCGCAACGTCCCCGAGGGCGGCCATGGACCCCGGCCCAAGAGCGCCAAGTCTGGACCTTGAGGAGAAACTATCCCTTCAGGGGCAAGCGACGCCTGCGTGTCCTGCTTGCCCGCCAGGGCATTCATCCGGGTGAATCCACCCTGGGCCGCATTCGACCCTGCGCCTTCTGCCGGGGGCGCGTCCAGCTGAGGAAGAACCCACCCCTGCACCCCTCCGGAGGAGGGGAATTTCGCCCAACGCTGGCGCTGCGGCGCCAGGGCTACCCAACCCGGTGAACGGGTCCAGATCGATCATCTCTCGGTGTCCCTCGACGGTGTACAACTCCAGGAGTTCCGGGCTGTCTCCCCGGTCGGCAAGCAGAGGGCGCCCCGCGTCTATTCCCGCACCACCGCTGGACCCACCCCCCACCCCTGCACTCCTCTCAGAAGGCCAGCCCCTCCCAGGAGGGGAATTTCGCCCGAGGCTTCCTGCAGGCCCGGGTCCAGGACCTGCCCCTGCACTCCCTCCAGGTCGACAGCGGTAGCGAGTTCATGGCCGAGTTCGAGCCAGCCTGCCAGACCCTCGATATCCCCCGGTTTGTCCTGCCGCCCCGACCGCCTTATGAGAAGCGGCGGTTCGCTGAATGCTGAACACAAGACCAACGATAAAGAAGTGACTCCAGTCGACTATGAACGGCCCCAAGGGTACAGTGAGGCTGACGAATGAATAGGCGGCCAGCGCTCCAATAACGGAAGCGACGAGGAAATAGAGATCTACCTCCTGAGAGCGTAGGATAGACCTTCCAGAGTGGATCAGCGACCGCAGCACCAGCACGTAGAACAGGATGAGTAGAATCAAGCCGGGAAACCCAAAAAGCACGAGCATATACAGAAACTGATTATGCGGCCACATACTCAGAATAAACTCGACCGCGTCGCTATCCAGATTTCCGACTACGTGTGATTCGTCTGGACGGTATGCGCCCGTCCCCAGTGGATAGTCCAAAGAGTATCGTAATGCCATCAGCGCCATGTATATCCGGCTTTGAGCCGACCAGTCGGAGACGCTGAAGAGGCGGCTGGTATTCGCCCCCACATCTCTATCGGACAGGTCAAAGTATTTCCTCACCATAGCTATTTTCCTGTCCATGGCGATGGGCTCTTCAGCGGCGCCGGACTCGGTCCGTTGACCGCTGCTCAGGGATGGAACGAAGTCACGCCACGGACGCCATTCGGTTTCTCCGAAAGGTCGAAGGCGGAGCTGGTAGGCAGTGATGCTTGCGGAGTCGCGGGGTTCGCGCCAAGTGAGCGCCAGGCTACCGTCGCCGGCTGCCGCGCCGGCAATCTCGCTCTGCGCTCCATACCCGTACTCGTTGCGCGCCCGAATCTGCACTCGATACTCGACTCCTGACGCCAGCCCTTCAATCCTGTGGCTGATAGTCCGCTCGACACTGCCGTTGGCTACGCCGGCGGCGAGATCGTGGATGAGCGGGCCTTCGCTGCTCATATAGGAGCATCTCCCGGGGAAGCAGAAGTCCAACCATGGCCCCCACTTCGGTTCGCCGTCCCGTCGCAGCCGAAACTTGTATCGGGAACTGCTTGTGTGGCCTTCGGGTTTGCGCCATACGAGCGTGAGGCTGCCATCGTCACACGTGGTCACGACGACAGTTTCACCGATCTTCGATCCGTCGTTCCCGGCAACCTGAGCGGAGAATTTCTTCGATGGAGTGAGACCTTCAACCACGTGGCCTATGAGCGGATGTCCATCGCTACTGGTGGGGTTGGGAATGACGGCGGTGGGGCCTCTGCTGCCCGGTCCCTCACTACCGGAGGAAAGACTGCTGACGCTGCCGGGGATGTTGCCGCCGATAAACACGGGATTGAGGAACGCGAGCAGCCAGACTGCCATCAGCGGAACAATGAAAAACAGGCGCTGCCGAAAATGCGGTACTTTCAGGGATGGCAAGGTGATGATGAGGGCGCCGACCAGCACGCCAAGAATGGCGGCCCGGGTGGCATTTCCAACCATTACCGTTACCATTGTCATCAATATGACAAACAGCGCCGCATCATATATTCTCCGGGATACCTTGCCACGCCCAAAGGGATTGCACAGGAGGGCAGCAAAGGCCAGGGGGATGCCAGCAGCGAGTTGATAAGCGAAGACGGACGGATAGGCGGCAAGCCTGGCTATTCTGCCCTGGGAAAAAATGGTGTTTATGTCTCGTTCCCTCACCACGGGGACAATATGTAGCCAGACAGTCAGGAATGGGTCGCCTATGAAGGCTACAGCAATGCCGCACAGCGCCGACACGAAAGTGGCGACGATGACCGCCATCACCACCCACTTGGCCCGGCGAACGCTGTCCACGGACACATACACCGCAAACAGGACACCGATACCCAGCGCCATCTGCGCCAATCGGGTCCAGTCAAGTGTATCGGTAAACAGATAGACTGCCAGTGCCCAAGTCGTCAGTAGCAGCGACACCGCCATTGCCGGAATTATCGGACGAAAGTCCTCGACGAGCGTGGAAATGACTGCGGAGCGTTCCCCGAGCTGGGCAACGCGCAACAGCACGTAGGCCAGCGACAGGAGGACCGCCACACCAGCAAGGATGACGTTCGGCCCTCCAAACGGCAGCGGTGAGCTGGCAAACCAGATATGGGCGAAAATGGCCGCCAACAGCACGAGGAATATCAGCCCGGTTATGGAGTCGGGCCGGAGATTGGTCATATCTGATCCACCACCTTCTCGAACAGCTCCAGGTACGCATCGACGGTCCGCCGCTCTGAGAACTCGGCGGCGCGCCGCCGGAGCGCCTCTTCCGGGGGATGGTCGCCTTGCAGCGTCTCGACCATCGCCAGGGCCAGGGCCGGGGCATCCCCCACCGGCGCCAGTTTGCCCCATCTCCCATCCTCAAGTATTTCGCGCGGCCCGTGAGGCGTGTCGGTGCTCACCACCGGCGTGCCGCAGGCCAGGGCCTCCAGGAGCACCATCGACAGCCCCTCCCAAAGAGAGGAAAGCACGAACAGCCCAGCCCGTCGCATGTAGCGAAAGGGGTTCTCGTCAAAGTCCACAAAACCCAGGTCTTTTTCCACCCCGTAATCGCGCGCCTGAGCAATCAGCCCTGCCCTATACGACTCGGAAAGCCTGCCTATGATGACCAGCCGCGCGTGGAGCTTACGGCGCACCTGCCCAAAGGCCTCGATCAACGTGGGATAGTCTTTTTGGGGCGTCTCTCGTCCCACACTCAGAATAACCGGTGGCTTGCCATCCCCAAACCAGGGATGCGCCACCTCATCCTGAGCCAGCCGCCATATCTCATCGGACGCTATGGGATCGTAGATCGTGTGAACCCTCTCAGCCTCCACGCCCAATAACCGCCTTATGTCTCCACCTACACCCTTTGAGACTACAACTACAGCGTCTGCCCTGGGGTAGAGGGCTCTCAACTCGGGCAACCAGTCTGCGGAGTAGCCAAAGCTGATATTATTGTGTTCCGAAACAACCACGGGAACCGAGCGGCCGGTCAGCTCAGCCGCGTAGCCTGTTGACGCATCGGCGTCCTGCAACGCGGACATCAGCAACTGGGGGTACTCCTGACGGACGTAACGAGCGATCACGTGGGCGAACACGACGTGCTTGAGCCTGATATTTGTGCCGAGCCGCTGTGCGGGTCCCGATACATGTGAGACTGTGAGAATGATGGGGGAGGGGAGAAGGATCGGGATGCCAACCGTGGCGGGTTTGGGGCAAAGGGAGCGGAGCGACCGTAGTCCCAAACCCGCCCCAACCCCGCCTTGAGGGTCCCTGATCCCCGTCTCTCACACCCCAAAAAGCACGGCGCCTGGCCCCCAATTCGGGACCCAACGCCGCCCCTGTTCAGGTAACCTTTCGTTTCCACCCAGGAACCCAAAGAGCCTGAACCCTGCAGGTTCCATCGCTGCCCATCCCCTCTGATCACCGTTTCAAACTCGACCCCACCCTGCCCGCCGAGGCCATCGAAAGACGGCGCCCACTGGAAATCTACCGGGCCTTGCGGGCCGAGGGCTGCTCCCCCAAGACCGCCCTGCGGGCCATCGGTGGGTCCAGAGCCACCGACTTCGGCTGGGCCGCGCGCTATCGGGAGCAGGCCCCCCCGGGCTTGGCAGCCCTCAGCCGGCGCCCGCAACACCTCCGCAGGCGGCCATGGACACCAACCCGGCAGCGCCAGGTCCGGGCCTTGCGGCTGGGGGCACCTCAAGCTGAAGAAGCGCCGCCGCTTCGACCAGGGCCACGCCCAGCGCTGGCGCTACGGCGCCAAGGCTACCCCACCCGGTGAACGGGTCCAGATCGATCACCTCTCGGTGTCCCTCGACGGCGTACAACTCCAAGAGTTCCGGGCCGTCTCCCCGGTCGGCAAACACAGGGTGACCCGCCTCTACTCCCGCGCCACCGCCCGCAACGCCCGACGCTTCCTGCAGGTCGTGATCCAGGATCTGCCCTTCCCTCTCCACTCCGTCCAGGTCGACGGCGGTTCCGAGTTCATGGCCGAGTTCGAGTCAGCCTGCCAGCCACTCGACATCCCCCCGTTTGTCCTGCCGCCTCGACGCCCCCAGTTCAACGGCTGCGTCGAACGCGCCAACGACAGCGCCCGTGTTGAGTTCTGGAACCTCTACACTGGCGAACTCACCGTCGCTGCAGCTGGCACCGCCCTCGCCGACTACCAACACTTCTACAATTACATCCGACCCCACCGGTCCCCGGACCTGAGGACCCCGATGGTGGGAATGGCGAATGACCCAAGCTGTGTTCCCAAGATACCGTATCTCAGGCATTACAGGTTCGGTCTCTCTCGGGAGCTGCTGAGTCGGGCCTCGTAAAGCATCCGTATCAGTTCCTCCGGATCATGGCTGCATTCCCATGCCCCTGCGGTTGCTCTCAGCGCCTTGAAACGGTTCACTTGGATTTGACATCAGTCCTCCCGCAAAAGAGTATCAAAGCCTGCCTGCGCGAAATCCCGGTCATGCGCCAAGGCTTTCCGAATGCGCCTCTCTTCCATCAGGAGAAAACTCGCACAGTCGGTAACACTCCATCGCTGATCCAAACGGGAAGCATACAGGGAGGCAGCCGACATAAACTGAAAGCTTGTTTGCGATACAATCTCCACGTTAGGATCGTTTGCAAGTCTTTCCACTGTATCGGCAACTGTCTTGCTCGTGTATTGTCCAAGTCGCCCCATGAGATTTAGAAATTCAACGAGGACCATTTCACTCGTGACGATCCGACAATCCCCCAATTGTTCGGTGACAAGGTTGGTTTTCTCATGCAACTCATCATTAGGGGCCAGCAGAGCTATCCAATATCCGGAGTCTGCGAAGACGATTTTCAGCGCTCGTCCTCCTTTGGCCAGCCATACAAGTAATGTTTATAGTTCCTGGCGGCATCGGTCGGCACGTCATCCCACGCCGACGCGGGCACGGAGTCTCGGATTTCCTGGAACATTTCCAGCAGTGACGGCGTTTCAGCGCTTATCCCTTTCCGGTGGTCAGGTTCGACGTTCAGAGTCAGAAGTATCTCTTCGCCTTCTGCGAAATCGAGGGGTTCCAGCGGCACGAGGGCTCCGTTACTGAACTTGACCCTTACGCTCTTGAGCATCGTATTCCTCTCCCGTTTAGCGCCGGCGCGCCGCCATTACATGCTCACGCCAGAGGGTGATATAAACTCCGCTATACTCCGTCATTCTAACATACCACCTAACATACCACCCTCTCAAACAGCTCCACGGTACGCATCGGCGGCCCGCTTACAGGAGAACCATGCGGCGCGGCTGCGGAGCGCTTCTTCCGTGGGGCGGTCGCCTTCCGCGTCTCAACCATCGCCTGCGCCAGGGCCGGGGCATCCCCGACCGGCGCCAGTTTGCCATATCCCCCCGAGTATTTCGCGCGGCCCGTGAGGCGTGTCGGTGCTCACCACAGAACCCCTCGCAAGAAACCCAAGACGCAAGACGGGCGGGCGTTAGGGCGTTACAAGCGGCGTCGGAAGATCGAGCGGCTGTTGGCCCGGTTACCCAATGATCGCCGGGTGGTCACCCGGTTCGAGTCTTATGTCGAAAACTTCCTGGCTTTTCTCAAGCTCGCCGCCTTCATGATTCCGGCTAAAAAGTATTGATGAGAGGGCTTCTAAAAACGATCGGCGCGAAAGGCTTCGACGTGGCTGTCCTGCACCCGATGGGCGATGAGATCGGCGATGATTTTGCCTGTGGCGGCGGCGCCGGTGAGTCCGAGATGGCCATGGCCGAAAGCGAAATAGACCGAGGGGTGCACCGGCGATCGCCCCAGCACCGGCAGCGAATCGGGCATTGAGGGCCGGCAGCCCATCCACCGGATGGCCCCTTGGTCATTGAGCGACGGCAATGCGCGTCGTGCGGCGTGGAACAGGTTGTCGGCCCGGGCGTAGTTGGGCGCTGCCTGGACGCTGGCCAGCTCCACCGTGCCTGCCAAGCGCAATCCCTCTTCCATCGGCGTCAGGCCAAAGTATCGGTCACCATAGACCACGGCGCGATTCAGTTGAATGCCGGCGTGAGGCAACATGACGTGGTAACCGCGCTCGGCGTCCAGCGGCAGCTTGCTGCCCAGCTTTGCCGCCAAGGGGCGGGAATAGGCCCCGGCAGCCAGCACCAGCCGATCGGCCGGATGATGGCCGCCATCGGTGCTCACCGACCGGATGCCGTCCGAGTCGAATTGAAAATCCGTGACCGTCTCCCGCAAGATTTGCCCCCCGCGGCGCACAAAATCCTCTGCCAGCAACTGCGTCAATCGCAAGGGGTTGGTCGTATGGGCCGACTCGGGGTAGAACGCCCCGTACCGACATCGGTCCGCCAGCGCCGGTTCTAATTCTCGTATCTGCTTTTGTTCAAGCAATTCCACCCGGACGCCGCGGCGGCGAAGCAGGTCGAACTTGATCTGCGCCTTGGCAAAGGCGCGTTCCGATTGGTAGACGTCCAACCTGCCGTTGGTCCGGATCAAATGCTTCGCTCCGGCCTGCTCGATCAACGGATCGAAGGCGGTCAGGGCGTGCCTGTTGAGATCGTAGAGCGCGTCGGCAATCGCCTCGATGCGCCGGGGGGAGCTGGCCGCCACAAAGCGCAGCAGCCAGGGTAAGAGTCTCGGCAGGTATGGCCACCGGATGGTCAATGGACCCAAGGGATCCATCAACATGGCCGGCACCTGTCCGGCGATCCCCGGCAGGCCAACGGGCACACAGTAGCCGGTAACGAACTGGCCTGCGTTTCCGCTGCTGCACCCTTCGCCAGGGCCGTTTCGGTCGATGACGATGACGTTGTGTCCATCGCGCTGCAGGTACAAGGCGCAGCAGACACCGACAATGCCGCAGCCGACCACAGCGATTGGGGGCTGACTGTCGTCAGGTCGAGTCTTCACGGTAACTTTGTTGGTTGGGAGCCACTGGATCTGGTCGGTCGTGAAGCCAGGCTGGCGCAGCGTTGCGCCGAGCCAAAGGGGCGGCGCCTTTCAACGAGGACCTTGAAGGGCGGGCTCTCCATGAAGCGCCTAACGAACTCTGACGAAAATCGGATTGGAGTAGAACCATAGATCCTTCCACGGGTCCTCGCCGCGCGGGTCCGGCTCCGGTTCCAACTCCTCGGTATTGGTGCCTCGAACCCGGAGATACCGGTCCTCGTTGACGTTCTGGATGGCATGGGTCATGGTGCGGTACTCGCCCTGGCGAGACCCATCGCTCGCTTTGAAACGTCGAACCACCCGGGTGGTCGGGTTGCGGTCATGAGCGGGGTCGGCCAGCGGGCCGGTCACCTGACCGACGATCAGATCCACCCGGGCGACTTCCGGGTTGTCCTTGTGCTGATTGGGCGCTTGGGGATCTTTCAGCCTGATCGTGACTTCCAGGGTGGCGCCGGCGGAGACCTGGAGGCGGCCTCCGATTTCTGCGGTTCGCCCCTGCGACCGGGCCGTCACATAGAGCTCCGAGATGAGATCCCCGGTGGTTACAAAGACTCGACCGCTCCGGATGCCTTCCAGAATCCCCTGGTGGGACTTTTCGGCGTAAACATAAGTCTTGGAGTACTCGCCGGGCCAGAAATCGCTGCCGCCTTCAGTGTAATGCACGTGGGAATCGGAATTGGCTGTGATCCACCACTGGCGTCCTTCGCCCAACATCGAATCCCAAAAGCCGCCCAGCCGCGCGGTCATGGGGTCGAATCCGCCCCGGGTCGGGAACCGACCGTAGGCCCCTCGGGAGTCCTCAGGATTGGGGGCGCCGTCGGGGTCGAGGGTCGCTGCCTGGTGGCCGGGGGCTCCCGCCATGCCAACCGCCACCTTGGGAGCCGTGTCGTTCCAATGCCGGAGCTCGGCAGGATCGTAGGCTCCGTACTCGCCGGTCTCCGACGCCGAGCGCGAGGGATGATTGGCAATGAGGACCGGTTTGCGTTTCAGACGGTTCATCCATTGGATGGCCTCGATCATCTTCGGCTCGGTGTCTCGCCGCTCATCCATGGGATGGGCCTCATTCCGGTCGAAGCGCGATTCGAGCTCGTGCAAGCGTTCCGCTTCGTCGTGGCTGTGGGGAATGATGAGGCTGCTGTGGTCGGCTCCGGGCGAGTTGAACTCCATCCCGAAGAACTGAATCACTTCGGGGACCAGTTCCCGCGAGAGCACCAGTTCGGGATAGGCCCGTTCCAGATTGATCTTGCTGTGGTTGGGACCGCCATGGTCGGTAGCTACCGTCCAGGACAGCCCGAAGCGTTTGGCCATGAGGGCGTTCATCGGGATGGGGTAGATGGCGTCGCCCCCGATGATCGGTGAGGGCGGGTCGGTTTCCCTGTTCCAGCCGACGCTGTACCGGCTGTGAATGTGGTGGTCCCCTGCAAGCCAACGGGCGCCGCCCGGGGACTGTTCCCAGTCGCCGGTGTCGCAGCTTTGGGAGAGAAGAAGCAAAGCAGTCCCGACTAACCAGGACCGAACCGATGGTAAGCGAGGAGAGGTAACGAGTGACTTTATCATTTCAGACAATTCCTCCGGCCAATCCGGCCTTAGCCATATTTTTCGCGCAGCGCTTTTGCAGCCTGGCACATCGCCTTGAGTTTCCGATAGGCTTCATCAAGGTCCATCGGATTTTGCGCCGAGGGTGCGAAACCACAATCCGGGTGCAGCGTGACGCGGCTTTTATCCACATAGCCCAGCGCTCCTTCCACCCGCTTGACCACCTCTTCCATGGTTTCCACCTGGGGATCGCAATGGTCGATGCAGCCCAGCCCGAGCCGCACGTTTTCCGGAAATTGAGCCAGCGAATCCACCCCGCCGGCCACGGGAGTGGCATATTCCATGGAAATGGTGCCCACGCGGGCGTTTCTCAGCGCCGGCATGATTGGCCCGTAGGGGCCTTCCGTACCGTGACGCCGATCAAAGTGAGCATGACACAGGTGCATTCCTGTCTCCAGGTCTTCGAAGCCGTCCAATACCTGGTTGACCAGGTCGACGCACCGGTCCATTTCGACGGACGGATGGTCAATTCCCTCACGCCGGCAGAATGCAGGGTCAACCATGGTGGATAACCAAGGCTCATCCAACTGGACCGTGTCGGCACCGGCATCACGGAGCGCTTCGATCTCCTTGCGCAAGATCGGAACACAGGCATCCATCAGACCTTCCCGGGTTGGGTAAGCCTTCTCGGAATGGTCTCTGTGCCACATGCGTCGTCCGATGATGTAGGGCGCCGGGAGCGTGATCTTGACGCGGCTCTTGGTGCGCGCCCGCAGGAACTGGAGTTCCTGCAGCACCAGGGGGCGATAGTACTCGATGGGCGCGACCACGGCAGGATAAGGCATCCCGCTGGTGTGAAGATCCGGTTCAAAGCCGCGGACGCGTTCGGCGAACACCTTGACGTAACTCTCCCGGCGCCATTCACCGTCCGTAATCTCATCCAGCCCGGCGCGTTCCTGGAGCGCAATGGGTGACTCGATAGCCCGGTCAAGCAGCACCGCCGCGTCCTGTTCCCGGAGTCGGCCGGCCTTTCGGTCCAGGATGATGTCCAGCACCCATGCCGGACGGGGCAAGCTGCCAATCACCGTGGTGGGGAAAAGTTTCGTGTCCATGGAAAGAGCCTCAGAGGCCGGCCGGGGAGGCGTGTCCGCCTGGTTCGTTCGTTCCCGGAGAATCGAAAGGACCGTCTGTTGCGAGTTTGATTATACGCCGGGTTGACCTTCCGATCCATATCCGGTTCCCAGAGGCGGTGTGTGGGTTGAAGAAAATCCTGGGGAACCGCCGATGAGACGCCCCAGGTTGCCGGCGGAACTCCCGTGTTACAATGCCGAAGGCGTGCCGCTCCTGCTCGGTCGGTCACGGCTTGTCGGCCAGGCCATAGGTTCCCGGCGATTTCCCGGTCAAGGAGCTTGCGGGAACCAGGGGCCCCTCTGCTTGGAAAGGTCAGTCCATGGGCGAGTTCGACCCCCTCCTCACCTCCCACGAATTCGCACAGAACCCCTACCCGACCTACCACTTGTTGCGGCGCGAAGCGCCCATATACTGGAGTGATCTCTGGGGCTGTTGGATCCTCACCCGCTATCGGGACATTGTCAGCACCTTGCAGAGTCCCAAACGCTTCAGCAGCGTCGGCAGGCTCACTGCCGCCATGGAATTGCCGCCACCCTTGCGGGAGCAGGTCCAGCCCCTGGTGCGCCACTATTCCCAGGGGCTCATCAACGTGGACCCGCCCGATCACACCCGTATCCGCCAACTGGTGCATAAAGCCTTCTTGCCCGGCACTGTCGGCGCAATGGCCGATGACGTCGAAGGGATTGTCGAGCGGCTGATTGACGAGGTGCAGCCTCGGGGCCGGATGGACATCATCCGGGACTTCTCCTATCCGTTGCCGGTCACCGTGATTGCCAGGCTCATGGGAGTTCCCGCGGCTGACCACGAGAAGCTCAAGCGCTGGTCCGGCAGAATTGTCGAGTTCATGGCCACTCCCAAGCCCGGGCCCGAGGTGTTGATGTCCTCCCAAGAGGCTCTCCTGGCTCTGCAAGACTACTTTCGATCGATCTTCAAGCGGCGCCGAGTGGAGCCCCGGGAGGATCTCATCAGTGCCCTGGTGGCTGCCGAAGAGGCGGGGGAACGACTGACCGAAGAGGAACTGGTCTCGACTTGCGTCACCCTGCTGATTGGCGGGCACGAGACGACGACCTACCTGATCTCCAGCGGCGTGCTGGCTCTGATCCAAAACCCGGAACAGATGCGGAAGCTGAGGGCCAATCCCGATGGAGCCAGGCTGGCGGTCGAAGAGATGTTGCGCTACGAAGGACCCTTCCAGCGCAACCGCCGCCTCGCCACCGAAGCCACAAAGCTGAACGGCCACACCATCGAGAAGGGTCAACTGGTGGTGCAGATGCTGGGCGCCGCCAACCGGGACCCGGCCGTCTTCCCAAACCCGGACTCATTCGACATCGAGCGGCGCCCCAACAGACATGTTTCCTTCGGTCATGGTCCACACTTCTGTATCGGGGCTCCTCTGGCGCGTCTGGAAGCTCCCATCGCCATCAACGCTCTGCTTCGGCGCTTGCCGGACCTTGAGGTTGCAACGGACGAACTGGTTTGGAAAAATACTGTTTTTCGCGGTCTGGAACGACTTCCGGTGACTTTTGGATGAATGCCGGCCTGGATTCCCCTGAGAAAGCCGAATCGTCTGATCACGCAAAAACCCTGCCTGCCGCTCGTGATTCGCCCCTCATCCAAAATGGGGGCCGCCTGGACCGGCGTCGAAGATAGGAGAGCAGCCTTCGGAGAATCCCTCTATCGGAACGCGACCCGGCGCCATCCCTGATCCTCCTGCTTGCTGGGACCGGGGGGCGGGGGAGCGAAGGCATAGAAGTAGCAGAGGTCTTCCTCGCCATCGTTGAAGGACTGGTGTTCCACTCCCGCCGGTATGAAAACGGTCATGCCCTTTTCCACGCGGAACTCCTCGTTGTCCATGACCAGTCTTCCCCGGCCACTCACAACGTAGTAGATTTCAGCGGATTCCGGGTGGATGTCGGCCTGGGTCTCATGGCCCGGATGCAGCCAGAAGAGTCCGGCCGAGATGGCGTCGGAACCGCATGTTTCCTGGCTCACCAGCAGGTTCACCCGTCGGGAGCCATCGGGCGCTTGCCATACAGGGAACTGCTTCGGGTCCAGGACCCATTCCGGGTGTTGTGTCATTTTCGAAGCCTTTCGTCGTGGGCGGTTGAAGGATGGTTTGTCAGGGGCGAGCGACGGATGGATCCTCATCAGCCTCGACTGCCTGCCAGGTAAAACCTAAATCAACAGCGAGCCTCCATTCACGTGCATGGTCGAACCGGTGACGTAGCCGGACCGGGGACCCGCCAGAAACAGGACCGCCTCGGCGACTTCCCGGGGGGTCCCTTGACGTTTCACCAGGGAGAGTTCGATGAAGCGCTGCTTGTTCTCCTCACCGAATCGGTCCGCCAGAGGGGTATCGATGCTTCCCGGCGCAATGGCGTTGGACAGGATTCCCTCCGATGCAAACCGCTTGGCCAGGTATTTCGACAAGGCGATGACCCCTGCCTTGCTCACTCCGTAGCCGACATGGCCGGTAATGCTTCCCACAAAGCCCCCGACCGAGGAGATATGGACCAGTCGGCCGAACTTCTGTTTTCTCATGTGCGGGAGCACCGCTTTGCTGCAGAGAAAAGCGCTGGTCAGGTTGACCGAAAGCATCCGGTTCCAGTTCTCCAAAGTGGTTTGATCCCAGGGAACCATGGGGCAAATCCCGGCGTTATTGACCAGGATATCGATCCGTCCGTATCGTTCCGCGGTCGCTCGAGCCATTGGGTCGACCTGATTTGGGTCCGATACGTCGCTCTCCGAAACCCACACGTCACTGTCGAAACGCTTCTGCAAGTCTGCGGCCAGCCGATGAACAGGCTGCGGTTGAATATCGGCCAGAGTGAGGCCCGAGACCTTTTCTTCGGCGAAAAGCTCGGCAACGCCGCGGCCAATTCCAGAGGCAGCGCCGGTGACGATAGCGACTTTCCCTTTCAATTCATCCATGACGGGTCAAAAGCCTTCTGGCCTGCGCGCAGGCCGGCAAAGGGGAGGCGCTGCTCAAGCAGGCCATCCCTGCTATGGCGGCATCAACGGCCACCCGGCGCCAAGCGTTGCCCTCGGGAAGCTTTCGAGCAGGATCCTGGTTTCATGGGCGCCAGCCTCCGTGGGCGCTATCTTAAGTCTCCGGAGTCGAGGGATGCAACTTCAGGCTGCACTCGGTCTTCGGGCGCAGCAGACGGAAAGAGAGATAGGTTCTGTCTTTCCAAGACGTTGCGGAGATATACGCCCCGTAGCGCCTTGTCTCCGTCCTCACCGCCCCTCTCGGGGGAATGGATTGGGAGATGAGTAGTTGAATCGGCCCAACGGTTCCCTTTTCCAGATGGTACAGGTAGCGTAACGAAATACCCTTTGCTATATTGGTGCCCGTATTCAGCCTTGGGCATAGAAGATGACAATGCTCCGCTTCGTACATGCCGCCGACCTTCACCTGGACAGCCCCTTCACGGGCTTGAAGGCCGCCGCGCCCGAAAGCGTGGCGACCAGGTTGTACAATGCGACCTTCAAGGCCTACGAGAACGTCATCGACCTGTGCATCTCCGAAGGAGTGGACGCGCTGCTCGTCGCCGGGGACGTGTACGACGGGGCCGACCGCAGCCTCCGCGCCCAGCTCAAGTTCATCGAGGGCCTTGAGAAGCTGCACGACGCCGGCATACGCTCGTTCGTCTGCCACGGCAACCACGACCCTCTCGACGGCTGGCAGGCGCGGCTGACCTATCCCCCCGGTTGTCACCGCTTCGGCCCTGAGTGGGAAGCCGCGCCGGTGTTCGAGGGCGACCCCGGCCGCGCGGTCGTTCACGGCGTCAGCTACCCCAACCGAGACGTCACGGAGAACCTGGTCTTGGAGCTCGGCAGCGTCGCCCCCGGCCCGTTCTCCATCGGACTGCTGCATGCCAACATCGGCAACGACCCCAACCATGCGGCATACGCGCCCTGCTCCCTGGACGACCTCGTGCAGGCCGGCGTCAATTATTGGGCGCTCGGCCACGTCCACACCCGCCGGGTGTTGAACGGGCAGGAACCGACAGTCGTCTATCCCGGTAACCCCCAGGGCAGGCATCCGAACGAGACTGGCGCACGCGGCCTGTACCTCGTGGACGTTGAGGACGGCGGGAACGTCCGCTTGGAGTTCCGTGCGATGGACGTCGTCCGATGGGAATCGCTCCCGGTCGACATCGGCGCGTTCGAGACGGAACAAGACCTGCTGGACGCGTTGCACGAAGGAATGCAAGGTCTGCTGAAAGGCTCCGACGGACGGTCGATTGTCGTTCGCATCGGGCTTACCGGGCGCGGCCTGCTGAATCACTCCCTCCGCAGGCCGAATGCGATCGACGAGTGGGTCGAAACCATCAACCAGGAATGGGCCGAACGGTCGCCGTTCGCCTGGTGCGAACGGATCGAGAACGAGACGGCGCCGCCCTTCGACCGCGACGCGCGGCTGGCGGGGTCCGACTTTCTGGCCGAAGTGCTGCGTACGGCGGACCGGGCGAAGACCGACCCAGAGCTCCTGGCTCAGCTTGGCGCCAGGCTTTCCGACCTCTACCAGCATCACCGCTTTCGCCGGTACTTGTCCAATTCCGCCCCGAACGATGAGGCACTTGCCGTGCTGGTCGACGAGGCTGAGGCCATGACCGTGAACCTGCTCGTTGAGGACGACCGATGAGGATTCGCAGCCTCTACATCGACGGCTTCGGGCGGTTCGCCGGTCGAGACTTCGGGCCGTTCGAGCGGCCCGTCACCGTCTTCCACGGCCCCAACGAGGCGGGCAAGAGCACGCTGCTGGAGTTCATTCGAAGGGTGCTGTTCGGATTTCGGACGGGCGGGGGCCGGTTACCCGCGAGCTATAACGATTACCCGCCGCTGGCCGGGGGCCAGCACGGGGGCGGCGTCACCATCGTCAGCGACGCGGGCGAGACCGTCACCATCCGCCGACTCCGGGGAGTGGGAGGCGGGCGGGCTACGCTGACCGCTGCGTCCGGCGGGCCGCTCCCCAATGTCGAATTGTCACGACTGCTGGGCGACCACTCCAAGGACGTCTTTCAGAGCATCTTCACCTTCACTCTCGACGAGCTCCACAGCGAGAAACTGCTGAGTGACGACAGCGTCAACAGCCAGATCTACAGCGCGGGCATGGGAGCGACGAAACTCCCCGGCGCGCTGAAGACGCTGAACGACGACAAAGGCAACTTGTTCTTGAAAGGCGGCAGTAACCACAAGATTGCCAGAGCCGCGAACCAACTCCGTGAGATAGAGACCAAGCTCGCGGGGGTCGCGAACAACGCCGCGGAGTACGCCCGCCTCACCGCCCGTCTCAGGGAGGTCGAGGCGGAACTCGAAGGACTGATCGGCCGCCGCCGGGAGCATCAGTCATGGCTGGACCACCAGCGACAGCTCGAAAACGCTTGGGGCGATTGGAACGACCTCAACGATGCCGAACGGGAACTGGCCGAGTTGCCCGTCATCGAAGACTTCCCTTTTGACGGCGTCAGCCGCTTGGAGACCCTGGAAGAGCGGGTGGGGGCCGCGCGCCGGGAATACGATTCCGCCTGCAGAGATCTGACGGAAAGCAAAGCCAAGGAGGAGACGCCAGTCGAGTATGAGGCCATCCTTATCCACTCGGCCGACGTCCGCAAACTAGAACGGGGCCGTACCGCCTTCGACGACTCCGTCCGCGACCTGCCGGAGCGCAGGGCAGAACTCGTAGGTCGTGAGAACTCCCTGGCCGCGACTCTGAATGACCTCGGGGCGGACTGGGACGAGGCCCGCCTTGAGAACTTCGACCTGTCAGTAGCCGTCCGCGAGGAAATTTCACAGTTCCAAAAACGCCTACGAGAGGGCCGTGGAGAGCTTGACCGCCTTGAGTCCACGCTCACCCAGGCCGCGACCGCGTTGCAGGAAGCCACCAGCGAGGAGAATACAGCCGAACGCGAGCTCGACTCCGCCGTGGCGCCGGGACTCGGCGTCGACCAAATACGCCAGCGCCGGAACCTGATCCGCGCCGCAAGGGCGCAACTCGGCGAGATCGACCGCGCGCGACGAGAGGCATCCAACCTGCAAAGCCAACTCGACAGCCTTGAAAGCGCCGCGCCCCCGGCTGGCGCGCCGGGTGGAAGCAGGGTGGTCGCAGCCATCAGCCTCGTCGTGGGAATCGCACTCCTGATCGCAGGAACAATACTCGGCGGACCCGTCCTCCCCGTCGGTATTGTCGCCGGCATTGCGCTCGTCGGTATTGCCGCATACCTGTTCGCTTCCGGCCTGTCCTCTCCCGGCACGGATGCGGAATCTCCCCTCGCTGCTCCGGTCCGCAGGTCGCTGCGCCGCGCCGAGACCGAGTTGGAGGATCTCCAATCTGCTCTCGAACGAGAGGCCGCGCCTCTCGGCCTGGAAACGATCGACGAACCTTCCCTCATCGCCGCAGAAGGTTCGTTGGACGAAGATCAGGCTCGGGCTGATGAATGGTCCCGTCTTTCCGAAGCTCTCGGCCGAGCGAAAGACCTGACCAGGAAGCGGAAGAGCAGGACGGAGAAGTCCGGGAAAGCCGTCAAGGAGGCGGAGGGACAACTTGAAGCCGTCTGGCGGGAGTGGCGGCAGTGGCTCCAAGAGCGCGGCCTGCGGGAGACGTTTTTGCCTGAGACTGTGGTAGAGCTTCGGGGCAAGATCGAGCTTGGACTCACCCGACTTCACAATCAGCGAGACCAGCAAAAGCGCGTCGCCGCTATTCAGAAGGACATCGAAAAATACGTCGAGGCCATCGAACCCCTTGCAGTAGCCTTCGGCGTTGCGTTCAACAGGAACGAGTCAAGTACCGTCGCCGCCACCGCCGACAGCTTGGTGGAGCTGCACGCCAAGGTCGAAGACAAGGTCAGGGAGCGGACGGCCGCAGAGGCCGATTTGAAGAAGGCCAAGCGCCGGTTGGAGGATCGCACGAGTGACCTCCGTAAAGCGAAGAGGGAGATGAAAGACCTGCTCCGGTCAGGCACCGCCGCTGACGCCGAGAACTTTCGCCAGCGGGCAGAGACTTACCGTCAGCGAGTGGACTTGGAAGAGAAACGACGTGACGCACTTGCCCATATGCAGCGCCGCAGCGGCCCTGGAGAACCGCTCGAAGCCCTGAAAAAACAACTCGGCGACACGGATATTCAGGCTATCCGCGTCGAGGCGAGCCGGGCAGAGAAGAAACGTGACGAAGTCAGCGCTGAGGTCGATGGCCTGTCCACAGAGCGCGGATCGATCCAAACCAATCTCGATGGGCTGACCGGCGAGGAGGAATCGTCGAGGCTGCGGGTGGAGCGCCACCGGCTGTTGGAGGAGATGCGCGGCCACGCGCGGAAGTGGACCGTCCACACCCTTGCCGAGAACCTTCTCAAGGAAGCGCGGGGCAAGTTCGAGAGAGAGCGGCAGCCCAATGTCGTCCGTCACGCCGAATCGTTCTTCAGGGGCATCACCAACGGGCGTTACAAGACGGTGTTCTCCCCACTCGGCAGTTCGGAGGTCCACGTGACGGATGCCGAGGGCCGTTCCAAGCAGCCCGTCCAACTCAGCCGGGGCACGCGGGAGCAACTGTTCCTGTCGCTGCGGTTCGGCCTCATCCGCGACCTGGGCCAGCGGTCGGAGCGGCTGCCGGTGATCGTGGACGAGGCGCTGGTGAACTTCGACTCCGAACGCGGCCTGCAGGCCGCCCGCGCATTCGTGGAGTTGTCCCGGACCAACCGGGTGCTGGTCTTCACCTGCCACCCGACGGTCGTCGAGCTGTTCCAAAATGCAGCAACCAAGTCAGACGTACAGCAGCCCGAGGTGATCCAGATCGGATAAGCCGTCCGGTGAAATACCGACACCTCGGGAGGGGGCTGTGAACGAACTTGGGGAATCTCTGAATAAGTCCGTGGATTGTGGCTTGGTAACCTTGTGAAAGTAAACCGTGATGAAGTGCGCCCAAATCAGGGTTTGGAGGGGCAGCAGGTTCCAGCAGAGCCGGTTCGAGGCCACAATAACCCCGGTGGGCGCGCCCGGTTGAGTGCTTCCCAACTGCTGTCGCCGCATTCGCGGCTCGGTCGGGTTGGGTCTACCTGGTCCCGTGGACTGACGCCCACGGCTACAGGATTCCGCCGCTGCGCGGCTGGGATATTTTGGGTTCACAACCATGAGTCTCGCCGCACGCTGGAGCGACAGGCCACAGGAATTGGAGTGGCTTGATTGCTTGCGGGGAGAGTTGGCGAGGGAAGAGCCTGTTCTTCATTGTTGCCGTGCAGCCCAGCTTGCACCGGGCTGTTCAGCGGTTCCCTAGGTCTCGGTACGCTGGTTGAAGTGGTTCATGGCAGCTTCCACCCCGTCTCGCACGACGATCTTGACGGTGTCGGCTGCTCTGTTCGCTGCCTCGTCGATTCTGGGCCGCGTCTGCTCGCGGCATGGATCTCAATAGCGGCTTCATCCTCACTCGGGTTCATAATCCTGGTACTTCCCGAAAAGGGTCACGAACCTCGTGGACAAGGCTTCAAAATTTCTCGACGGCACCCCCACCCCGGACGCGGAGCCTGCCTGACTAGGAATCAGGGCGAGGTTCCTGCTTCCCATGATGTCGGTGTTCACGGTCTCCTGGACCTTCACAGGAAGATAGAATGATCCCTTACCGATCGCCATCTTCTTGTAGTCGATCCAGAGTTCGTATCCTTTGATGGGAGATTCCTTGGGAATCTCCCCGTCTTTGGCGCGAAGGCGCACGACCTGATAGTCTCCCAGGTCTATCCAGCAACGTCCCTCGTAGCCGTATACGACCGTAGGTTTGTCGCGAAAGCGAAGCGTTCGGTTGGAACTTTCCTGTGGCACGTGAAAACGGATTCTCACCACCTCCCGGCCGTTGATCTTTTCCAGGCGCTCGAATTTGAAGGTTGCTTTGGTCTTGTGGGCAAACAAGCCGCCAACAGCCGAACCGAATTCACCGGCGGACTGGGGGGGAGCATTACTCGCACCGAGATTTTTGTAATGCTTCTGTTTGCCGTAATAGGATAGCTCGTGAGCCGTGTAATCCTCCTGCTTCCATCCCCCTCGACCGATCTGCCGATAGCGCCGGGTAGCCTGATTGCAGACAAAATTGGGCAGGTTGGGCTCATAGGCGAAGATCCTGGCGCGAACGGCGTTCAAAAACAGAGGCCAATTTTCCCGGGTGGGTTTGGTGCCCGGCGGCAGGGCGTCCGGCGCCACCGCGCGGGCTCGCCTGGAGCGTTTCCTGGAGACCTTGGCCACGCGGGCCGAAGCCACAAATTCCAGAGCTTGCTTCTTGCAACGCAACTTGCCGGGAAGCTGCGTTTCCTGGTTACAGGCCGCTCCGGCCACTTCAGTGGGCCGCAGCAGCGGGGCGTCCGGGTTTCCCGTGGCCAGAATTCTCCCCTGATCCCCCACGACCGCGCCGCTCAAGTTGGCGCCCCGTAAGTCGGCCTCGCTGAGGTCGCTTCCTGACAAGGAGGCGCCGGACAGATCGGCGTTCTGCAAGTCCGCTCGCGTCAGCAGCGCCTCGTCGAGGATGGTTTTCTGCAGGTTCGCCTGGGCCAGAAAGGCATCAGTGAGATCGGCCCGGGTCAAATCAGCCTGGCTGAGATTGGCTTGGTCGAGCCGGGCTCCCGTCAGGTTGGCCTGAGTGAGCAGGCTCCGGGAAAAAAGGGCTCCCTGGAGATTGGCGCCGATGAAGTTGGCTCGATACATCTCCGCCTGGGTGAAGTTGGCTTGGCGAAGATCTGCTTTGAGGAAGTCGGCCTTATCGGAAAAGCCGTTTTGAAAATTGAGTCCGGTCAGCACTGCCTCGCTGAGATTGGAGGAAGAGAGTTCCACGCCTTCCCAGTTGAGGTTGCTCAAATCGACACCGCTGAGATCAACACCAAACAGGATCCCCCGGGTGAACACCGCTTGACCCAGCTCCGCGCCTCGCAGGTCGGTATTTCGGATGATGGCCTCACTCAAGTTTGCCTGAACGAGCTTGGCCCCATTCAGCCTGGCCCGCGATAAGTGGGCGCCCGTCAGATCGGCCCGGGTCAAGTCGGCTTCCTGCAGATCCGTTCCCGTCAGCGTGGCCTCAATGAGCCGGGCTCCAACCAGGATTGCCCCCTGGAGGTTGGTCTTTGTCAAATTGGCTCCCCTGAGATTGGCGCCCGAGAGGTTCTTACCTTGCAGGGCGGCGTTGGCCAGGTCCTTTTTCTCGAGGTTGCCGCATTCTCCCTGGAAATCGGGGTTGAATCCGCGTGCTCCATTGTTGTCGACGCATCCTTGTTCACCGCGGAATCTGAAGGGAAGCGTTTCGCCAGCTGGCTTCAGCAGAGCCGATGCCAGGGCGATGTGTGGACCACCGCCTGAATTCGGACTCGATGCGTCAGGCGATGAGTTACCTTGGGTCCTCCGTGCCGTTGAGGGGGCTCCATCCTGGACAGGATCCGGCCGAGGGCTCTCGGATGACCAGATTGCCAACGGCCAAAGGACCAGCGCAGAGACGACCAGTCCCTGTCTCGGCAAGCTGAACCTGCTCAAGAGGTTGACTGCGCAACTCACGGCTTTCTCCAAAGGTTCATCCCAGTAGTGACCGCTGCCTCACACCGCGGAGCCAATGATCCCATTTTGGCAACTGGACAGGTTTTGATTCAGCACCAATTAGAACTATAGCGTTTTTGGATTTGGGCCTCAAGCGGCTTCCTTGCCGTTGACAAACGAGGGGCCAGGATCCCAGGGTGAGTCTTCTTTTGAAAGGAGCCAATGACGGGACACAGCGATGATAGGGGTCAGGCCATGGCTCCCTCATTGGTGATCCCGCCGGGGGCTTCCGTGACCTCTCAACATTGATTCATCCATGGCGATTCATCCATGGCGCTCGAGCCCGAGCCTCAGCGCTGGGCTGCGTTGGCGGCTTCATGGGATCTGACAAATTGATCCAGGAGTGTGCCCAGCGTTTCCTGCATCGCCTTTTTCACCAGACGACGCCCCACGGCTACGATTGCGGATGAGGACCAGGTGACGTTGTGACTTTCGATTTTCCGGTCCCTGGTCAAGGTGGCCGTTTGTCTCAACTCGACCCGGATGGATGCCGCGTAAATGGTTGTCTCGCTACTGGCTTTGACGGAATTGAAAAGGACCACCAAGATCGGGAACCCTGGAGGCTTGGCCTTGCTGAGAACCTGGATGTCCGTCTCTTTCAGTTTGGATTCAACCTCACCCTTGACAAGCGGCACAGTGACGCCTCGTGCAACGAGATCCCCGGACAACCCATGAACCGCCACTTCTACTTCCTGGATTCCCGTCAGTGTTTTACGAGTTTCGGCATGATTCTGTGACAGGCCGGTACCGCAAACGGCAAGCCCCACCATCAGGACTTGAATCATTCGTGAAATCATCGAGATAACTTCCTTATTGGGCAACTCGAGCCGAGTCCGGCGTCTGGTTTTGATCCGACAACCATTGATTGCCAAGCGGGGCGCGTCCGCGGCTCCCGCCAGTCGCCCGGACACAAACCGAAGCAGGATCCGAAGTGGCGTCATCCGTAGTGGACGGTGGACGGGTCCTTTCATCCCGAACAGGTTCAGACCGGTCCGCTACTCGTCCAGTTCATCCTGCATTTTTCTGAGTTTGAGAAGCTCCGACTCGAGGAGTCTCACATTGTCGTAAGTGATCATTCCGTCTTCCGGGATTTCCTCGATCACCTCGGCGCCATGGGTCAGGCCGATGGGGACCAATCTTTCTTCCCGGGCTACGTCAGCTCTCTCAACCATTCCGTAGGTTGCGTAGCCTCCCTCACCGTCCAGCACGGTTCCCGGCTTCAATTTCTTCTTGGCTGCTGTGACCACCTCGGAAATCCGGCCGATGACCGCTCCCACAGGCTCTCGGTAAATCATCATCCGGGCGATCCCAATGGGGACTTCGTGCCCGATAAAATGTTGTGGGCGGTAGATCATGGCGTGTCTGCTCTTCTTGCCGATGATCATGCCGGTGATTTCTCCGTAGGAACTCATGGACTCAACGGGAAATTCGTCTTGACCCTCGACCACTGCATACAGACCCCCGCGCAGGCTGCGCTCCACAGAGGCGCCATCGGGATAGATAGAGCTGACCGCCTCCACCACTCCGTTGGACTCCAGGATTCCGCCCCGGTCCTTATGACAGAGCTTGTCGGGGATCTCTCTTAAATCCGCGGTGGGGAAGTGCATACCCCGGATGTCCGGTAGCAAGCCGGTGGCGTTGGAGAGGGCCGCCATTTCAATGGAGTGCTTGGTGCCGTCCAGGAAGGAGCAAAACATGCTGGCGTTGTAGTCTTTGCCCGTAAAACCGTACATCCTGGGGACGTCGTCGGGATTGGCTTTCCGAAAGGCCAGCTTGAATCGGGTTCCTTTGCCGGAGGCAATCAGCTTGAACCCCAGGGTTTGGGCCCAGTCGCAAAGCTCGCAGGCCAGGGCAGGTTCGTCTCCATAAGCCATGCTGTAGAGGACGCCGGCTTTATCGGCCAACTTTTTCAACAGGTATCCCACCAGGACATCGGCTTCCACCGTCACCATGACCAGATTCTTCTTTTTCCGAATGGCCTGATAGCCATTGGCGGCGCCCACTTCCGGGACGCCGGTGGCTTCCACGACCACGTCCACCCGGCTGCTGAGCAGTTCACCCGCCTGGGTGGTCACGGCGGGTAGACCTCGATCCATGGCCTCGTCGATTCCCTTTGCCGTTTCCGTAACCGCGACTTCCTCAGGCGGAACGCCGCCCAAGCTCAGGGCCCGGAGGCCTCTTTCCACCTTGAGGTCGGCAATGGCCGAGACACGCATGCCTTTCATCCGGCAGGTCTGAGCCACAATTTGAGTTCCAAAGGTCCCGGCGCCGATAATCCCAACCGTGATCGGACGGCCTTCTCTTTCCAGGTCAGCGAGTCTTTGATGAAGCATTTCGGGATCCCTCCGGGAGCATTGCCGCTAACCGGCCAAAATGGACTTCAGGCGATCAGCCACGATTCGAGTTTCGCCCGGGCGCAGCATCCAGACGGAAACGGTCAAACCGTGCATCGGTTTTTCGGATTGGATTTCGGGCCTCAACCAACGGTGACCGCCCACCTCAATTGGCGGATTCCCCTCCTTGAGCCGGCGAGAAGCCTGCGAGGAGGTGAGGGGGATCCGGTTGAAGTCCCACTCGACACCGAGGTGGGGCACATGATTGGCGATCTCGGGAACAAAGACCTCAGTCTTGACACCCTCGATGGACGAAAGCGAAGCCGCAAGGGTGGCCACGCGAGATTCGAGCAAGCGCCTCTCGGCCTGGTGGTCAACCTTCAAGTAACGCTCCACAGCAGCCAGCAGCCCAATCATCTCCTCCTTGCCCACCTTCATTCCGCGCCCGATACCCGACCAGGGACTCCCATTCCGTCTGGCCGCGATCACCAGGTCTTTGCGGCCCAAGAGGAGTCCGGAACACTGAGGCCCCAGCAGCCCCTTTCCGCCACTGAACGTCACCAGGTCGAATCCCAGCTTGACATATTCGGACAGCCGTTCTTTGGGTGGAACGTCCGCAGCGGCGTCATTAAAGGTGGGGACTCCGTGCTTCTTACCTGCTTCGACCCAGGTCCGCCGGTCGATCTGGCCTTTAGGATTAAAGGTATTGATGAAGAAGAGCATGGCCGTCCTGGCATTGATAGCCGCTTCCAGCTGGGCAGGAGTCTCGACTTCGACGATTCTGGTCCCCACCACCCGCACCTGGGCTTCATAGGCTTTGCGGTGAGCTTTTTGGATGATGACCTGGTTGGGCATTCCGGTGGTGTCGGGCAGCTGGTCGATTTTGGCGGGATCTCCCCGGGTGACGCAAGCCGCCGTTCCCAGAGTGATGGCGCCGGCAGCTCCGCTGGTGATGGTGGCTGCCTCGACCCCAATCAGCCGAGCGATGCGCTCCCCCACTTTTTCATGGAGGTCGCCAAGAGGGACGAAGTGCCTCCCTGCCTCCTCCATGGCTTTGACAACTTCGGGAGGCATGATGCATCCGCCCAGACGCGTGACCGTTCCCAGGGCGTTAATGAAGGTCGGGACCCCCAGTCGAGCGTAAATATGGTCTTCAAAGTCCAGACGGTTGTCCTCTACCCCTGGCAGGCCGGCCCCGGCCCGAAGAGCCTGAGGCGTCGAGAGCCAAGCCGCCCCGGACAGGAACTGGCGGCGCCCCAATATCTGATGTGCTGGCTGCATCGCTCCTCCTCACCCGCTCGGGGCTCAACACGGAAAGCTGACCGTTTCCTGTGGACCTACTTTTTAACCCAATTCGGATCGGAAGGCAAACAGCGGTCATGCCCCTCGTTCGGGATCGTGGAGAAACCGGTGGAGCCGGGACTCTCGCATCGCTGCTGAACGAGGAGGAAGGACAGGAGCCGGGGTGTTGCAGCGCGCTTGTCTCGCGGGGTCAGCTGGAAACGAACCTCGAAGCATCGTCCTGGGGGTCATAGCCCAGTTCCGTTCGAGCATTGGAAATATCCCAGAAGGCTCCTCTGTTGTTGGAGATCCCATAGTAGATCCCAAAGGTCACATTGGAGCAGAGACAGCGCTTGACCAAATGGACCAGGTCGCGATGACTCAGCCAGGTTCGCAGAAATCTTGGATCGGTGCTTGGGTCGTCATCTTCGCGGACGGATCCGATCCGGATACAGATCGATTCCATTTGCCAGCGAGCGCAGTAGTAGCGGGCCAGAATCTCTCCAAAGGCTTTGCTCACCCCATAGTCGCTGTCCGGCCTGATGGGATCATTCACCGTGATGGGAACCGGCTCGGCTTCCAGGTGGAGATGTAAGTTCGGCTTGAAGCCTTCGTAGGCGCCGGTCACGTGGTTCGAGCTGGCGAAGACCACCCGTTTGACCCCGGATTCCCTGGCCGCCTCATAGATATTACGAGTCCCCTGGATATTGACTCGCAGTACGGGCGGCCAAGCAGTATCGACGCTGATTTGGGCAGCCAGGTGAATGACATATCGGACAGGCGCCAGCTTGCTGAGAACCTGTGAGACTTGCTGATGATCAACGATATCCGCTTGAAAAATCCGGTCGGAAAATGGCGGAGTGACGTCCAGACCATAGACCTCGAAAGATTCTTGCAAGGGCTCCCGGATGACCCTTCCGATCAGACCGTTGATGCCGGTAATGAGCAGTTTCGGTTCAGGCATAACAAAACCTCTGAATTATAGCAGGCAGTGGAGTTTACCGTACCGTGTTTCCTGTGGGTTTCGGCCAGATGCCGACCGCCCGTGGGATTGAAATGACCCCATCCCCTCCGGCCTGGGAGTGAGACTGGGCTCATAAACGGTCACCACAACCGAGTCTTGATTGTCTGTGGCTTTTGACCAAAACAACAGCGCCTCAGTTATAATCTGAGAGATGTTCTCAAGGGAGTCTTACTCCCGGCTTTTCTTACAGCCTCGAGTCAGCCTCAAAGGAGCGATCATGTCTTTATTCCAACAGAGTATTCTGGAGCTCATTACGGAGACCTCAACCAATCTTCCCCCGGATGTCAGGCGGGCCATGGCTGATGGCCTGCAAACCGAGACGCCGGCCACTCAGGCTTTTCAGGCGCTCAACGTCATCGCCACCAACATCGACATGGCTTCCCAGGACCAGGGCCCCATCTGCCAGGACACCGGCATGCCGACCTTCAAGATCAAAACCCCGGTAGGCGCCAGCCAGCTCGCCTTGCGAGAGGACATCGGCCAAGCCATCTCTCAGGCCACTCGCTTGGGTAAGCTTCGCCCCAACTCGGTGGATTCACTGACGGGAAAAAATAGTGGCGACAACTTGGGGCCCGGAACACCCATTGTTCACTTTGAACAGTGGGAGAACGCAGAAGAGATCGAGGTCAAGCTGATCCTCAAAGGAGGAGGCTGCGAGAACAAGAACATTCAGTATTCCGTTCCCTGTGAGCTGCCCCATCTGGGAAGAGCCGATCGGACTCTGGATGGGGTGCGCAAATGCATCTTGCATGCTGTCTGGCAAGCCCAGGGACAGGGTTGCAGCGCTGGAGCCGTCGGCGTCTGTATCGGGGGCGACCGGACCTCCGGATACTCCCATGCCAAGGAGCAGCTTTTTCGAACCTTGGATGATCGGAATCCCAATCCCCAGCTGGCCGCGCTGGAAGACTACATCATGAAGGCCGGCAACACCTTGGGAATAGGAACCATGGGCTTCGGGGGGCAGGTGACCCTTATTGGATGTAAGGTGGGTGTTCTGAATCGTCTGCCGGCGAGCTTCTTTGTGTCGGTCGCCTATGACTGCTGGGCCTTTCGCCGGCTGGGAGTCATCCTCGACGCCCGGACCGGGGCCATCAAGCGCTGGCTCTATCGGGACGATCAACCGGCCACTCCCATGGCGGCGAGCGAGGGTTTCCCGAGCACCGGTAAGGAAATCCGGCTGGAGGCTCCGATCGCTGTGGAAAAGGTGCGTCAGCTCGAGATGGGCGACGTGGTCCTGGTCAACGGCGACATCTACACCGGCCGTGATGCCGTGCACGCTTATCTGATGAAGAATGATGCTCCGGTGAAACTGCAGGGTAGCATCCTTTACCATTGTGGTCCTGTCGTCCTGAAAGACAACGGCAACTATCGAATCACGGCGGCCGGGCCAACCACCAGCATTCGCGAAGAACCCTATCAGGCCGAAATCATCAAGCGGTTCGGCATTCGGGCCGTGATGGGAAAAGGCGGCATGGGATCCAGGACGTTGGCAGGGCTGAAAGAGTCGGGCGCCGTCTACCTGAACGCCATTGGCGGGGCAGCTCAGTACTACTCCCGGTGTATTGAAGGCGTTCTGGATGTTCACCTGCTGGAATTTGGCATTCCTGAGGCCATGTGGCACTTGCGAGTCAAGGACCTGCCGGCTATCGTCACCATGGATGCCCATGGCAATTCACTGCACGCCGACGTCCACAAGGCTTCGGCCGTTCTGTTGGCCAAGCTGGCGGAGCCCGTCTTCACCTGAGGACAAGCAAAGATTCTGTTGTCTCTGTCGAAGAAAGGTGGAATAGAGTCGAACCCTTGCAAGCAGGAACAGGACCGACTATATTGTTTCTTTCAGGTTCTCTTATCCTTCAGCCTGAGAAAGCGGGAGTAATTCAGCGGTAGAATGCCAGCTTCCCAAGCTGGACGTCGCGGGTTCGATCCCCGTCTCCCGCTCCAGTCTTTTTCAGCCAAGCCGCTCAGAGGACAGGGCGACACACCCACCATGGGCTGAGGTCCACGGACGGCTATCTGCTGCCGCGGCTTGCGCCGCTCGGGTGGCATCCCCCCTACGACTCGTGCGCTGAACGGGTCTGTCCCCAAAGTGTGCCGCGACCCAAGAGAGATCCCCCCACGCCATGAGCGAGAACCAACCCCCGCCTGAGGCGCCCACGGCACGCCCCACTCGAATTCGCTGGCTGGTCTTGGTGCTGGCCTGCCTGACGAGCTGGCTTCTTTACCTGCACCGATACTCCTGGGGTGTCATCAAGTCGGAAGTAAAGTCGGAATTCAGATTCTCGGACACACAGTTGGGATGGTTGGACTCTGCTTTTAATTTGTCCTATGCCCTTTTCCAGGTCCCCGGCGGGTTGTTGGGAGATCTGCTGGGACCGGCGATTGTGCTACCCGTTATTATCTTCGCCTGGTCTGGTTGTGTCGCCGGCACCGCAATGGTGGGGCAGAGTTGGTCCTTTGCCGGAGTCCGCGCCCTGTTCGGCCTGACTCAAGCCGGCGCTTACTCCAATCTATCCAAGGTGACCCGGAGTTGGTTCCCGTCTTCGGTTCGCACCACAGCCCAGGGTTTGATCGGATCTTTTTCGGGAAGAGCCGGAGGCGCCAGCGCTGCCTTGGTCGTCGGCAGCCTGTTGCTCGGATGGTTGCAGATGGACTGGCGAGCGGCTATGTTCTGGTTGGCGTTTTTGGGGATCTGCTTTGCAATGGTTTTTCGCCTGCTGTTCAGGGACAGCCCGGCAAGTCATCCCTGGGCCAACCCGGCGGAACAGGCCCTTGGTCGATGTCGGAGAAGCGATCCAATCGCCGGCACAAAAGACTCTACCGCGCTTGGACCGCAGCCTCCCCGCACTGGTCAATCTTGCCGTGCTCATGCTCCATGGCGTCGCCAGCGCTGCTGCAGATATGCTTTATGTCTATTGGATACCCTTGTTCCTGAGAGAGGCCAAAGGATTTGATCCCGTTCAAATGGGGATCTTTGCCAGTCTGCCCCTCTGGGGTGGAGCCGCCGGCGGGGCTTTCGCCGGACTGCTCAATGACTGGCTGATCCGTCTCAGAGGCCGGCGGTTTGCAAGAAAGGCTGTCGGACTGACCGGCAAGCTTGCAGCTTCGATCCTGGTGCTGATTAGCCTCGACATCGATGATGGTCGCTTGGTGATGGTCTTGCTGGGCGGCGCCAAGTTTCTCACCGATTGGAGCCAACCAACGGTGTGGGGCACCATTACCGACATTGCGGGTCCGGCCTCAGGTCGTGTCTTCGGAGCTGTCAACATGGCCGGCTCGGTGGGAGCCTTTGCCGCGGGTCCCATCCTGGGATGGATCAAGCAAGAGTCGGGCTGGCGAATTCTCTTTCAAACCATTGCCGGGGCCTACGTGTTTTCCGGGTTGTGCTGGCTCGCCATCGATGCGACCCGGAAGGTTTTTTCGGTTCGACCTGATGGACGCTCATCAACAACCATCAACCAGTAGAAGTCGCTAGAATGAGCTCGACCCGGCTATCGACTGGGAGATGCTGGACGGCTTCAGCAGCGACTGTCACTTCCAAGTGGAGATAGCATCCGCCCTTCATGAAGATTTCGAGCCAAGTCCCTCTCTTCGCTCGCGGGCGAAGCAACCTTCGGCATGGGCTTTCTGCTCTTTCTGCCCTTTTCTGAGAACACTTTGAAGTTCACACCTCCTTGGACGCAGCGGGGTCCCTCGAGCCGGTCGCGCGAGGCTGCAAGGGTAAATACGATCACATTCACAGGTTCCGGGAACTTGGCTATCGCCTTGCCACCGAGAACGGATACCCGAGGGTGTCGACGGACCTCCTTGTCGGAATCACCTGCACCCCGGGCCGGCCGCAGGTGCTTGGCAGGTTTCAGAAAGCGCCAGCGAGGAATCCGCGACTCGGCTGCGTCGAATTCGAGGCAGCAGGGTATCGCCGGCTGGGGCCGTTCCACGCTGGCGGGCGATTCAGTGGCGCGCAGTCGGGGCTTTCCACGGTATCCGGATCAGACGAAGACGCTCCCGGTAGCACAGCAGTCCTATCCCAACGGCGCCTGCGATGCCGGACTGGCCCTGGCGGACGCCGGAGCACGGTCCTGGGACGAGTTCTCGTACATCGCAATCCGCATCATAATGTTCGCATTGGGCGGCTGAGTATGAGAAACTGTCGGCATGAAGCTCTGGAATACTTCACACTGGCAGCACCCCCCCTCTTCTACCTCTCAGAAAAAGGAATTCAGACATGCAATGCCCCTCCAGTCACGATCGCAGAGTTTGTTTTCAGTGGTCCCGCAGGATTATTGCCCTGGCGGCGTCGATCATCGGAGTGCTGCTCCTGGCACCCTCGGCAGCGGGACAGACCCTCGAGGTCAAGGTCGTCGATTCGTTCTCTGACGCTATTGTCAGTGCGTCCGTGACGATCGGCGGCAGAGAAATCCTGACCGACGCCAGCGGCGCCGCAACGTTCGCCGGCTTGGGCGCCGGTCCGCATTCAGTTGTTGTCAGCGCGCCGGGCTTTGGGACTGCGGTGCAAGAGGTGGCCCAATCCGAGGGGACGGTCACGATCACACTGCAGTTGCGCGTGGTGAGTGACATCATTGACGTCGAAGCCAACGTGGGCACTCGCTCCGAGGGTGTTCAACCACTCGAATCGGCCGTTCCGGTCGAGCTGGTCTTGGGCGAGCGTTTGCGGAGCACTGGGCAGTTGGAGGCCGGGCGTGCGTTGCAAATGCAGGTGCCATCGTTCAACTTCTCGAGTTCAACGATCAGCGACGGAACCGACGCGCTGCGGCCTGCCACCTTGAGAGGCCTCGGGCCCGACCAGACGCTGGTGCTGGTCAACGGCAAGCGCCGGCACAACAGCGCCTTGCTGCACGTCAACACTTCGGTGGGCCGCGGCACCGCTGGAACCGACATGAACGCGATTCCGATCGCAGCGATCGAACGCATCGAGGTGCTCCGCGATGGTGCGGCCGCCCAGTACGGATCCGACGCGATCGCAGGCGTGATCAACATCGTGCTCAAGGACACTCCGGGCTTCACCGTGGACACGTCGTGGGGGCAAACCTACGCGGGCGATGGAGACACTTTCGTGCAGAGCATGCACGGCGGATGGGCATCCGAGAAGGGTGCATTCGTGAACATGACCTTCGAAGCCAGGGACCGTCACCGGACCAATCGCGCGGGCTGGAGCGCCCGCCAGCAATATCCGCTGACAGACTGCGCGCCCGACGCTCCGTACGCCATTGGCGCGGGCGCCGGGAACCCAGGTCCCGGAACGCCCGGAAGGTGCTTCGACCCGCGCGAGTACACCTTCTATCGCAAGAACTTCCGGATCGGCGATGCCGACAGCGAGCACTACAGCATGTACTACAACGCCGGGGTTCCGCTCGGGGAACGAGTCACGTTCTACTCGTTCGGCGGCTGGACCCAGCGAGACAACCAGAGCACCGGCTTTTACCGGCGCGCCAACGTCAGCAACACGGTGCTTGCGTTTTATCCGGACGGCTTCCTGCCAGAGATCAACACCGACATCTCTGACCTCTCGTTCCTGGGCGGGATTGACTTTTCCACCGTCTCCGGATGGAATTTCGACCTGAGCCTCGGTCACGGGCGCAACCAGTTCGACTTCCTGATCACCAACTCCAACAACGCAACCTACGGCACCGCGAGTCCGCGCCAGGCGGACTCGGGCGGGCCGCGGTTCGACCAGACCACCTTCAACATCGATGTGTCGCGCGCATTCGAGGGTAACGGCCGCACCACAAACCTCGCATTCGGCACCGAGTTCCGGCAGGACGGCTATGGGATCCGGGCCGGCGAGCCGTTCTCCTACCTGAACTGCAAGGACGATCCGAACGTCCAGGACAAGTCCTCGTGCGTGGCGGCTCCGGCCGGCATTCAGGTATTCCCGGGCTTCCAGCGGGACGTCGACGAGAGTCGGACGAACATCGGAGTCTACGGCGACGTGGAGTTTGGGTTCGACAACGGGTTCAAGGTCGGAACGGCCGGACGCCTCGAGCGGTACAGCGACTTTGGCAGTTCGCTGACCGGGAAGCTCTCCCTGCGCTACGACTTCACTCCCCAGTTCGCCGTGCGTGGAAGCATCAACACCGGCTTCCGGGCCCCCTCGCTGCACCAGCTTTACTTCACCAACGTGAGCACGCAGTTCGTCACCAATGAGGCAGGCGAGACGGTGGCGCAGGAGCGCGGAACCTATCCGAACAACAGCTCGGTCGCCAACGCCCTGGGCATCCCGGAGCTGAAGGAGGAGCAGTCGCTCAACTTCAGCGGCGGCATCGTCGCCCGCATCAGCCCGACCACTTCGCTCACGGTCGATGCGTTCCGCGTAGCCGTGCAAGACCGCATCGTGATCAGCGGCTCGTTCACCGCCTCGAGACTGGCTGGAATCCCCGACGCAATCGCCGGCTTGGAGGCCGTCAATGCCACTGCGGCTCAGTTCTTCACGAACGCCGCCGAAACGGTCACCCAGGGAATGGAGTTCTCGTTCAACAGCCTGCACGCTTGGCGCAACGGCTCAGTGCTCGACTTCGGCATCTCAGGCATGCTCGTGAACACCGAGCTGGAGGGGAGCGTCAACGCCCCAATGCTTTTGGCCGGACTTGAGGACACCATCTTCGGCAGTCAGGACCGCTCGATCCTCACGGAATGGCAGCCGAACACCCGCGTTCAGGGCATGGTTGATTACAGCCTGGGCCGGTTCAAGATCGGGGGCGCGCTGCGCTACTTCGGCAGCTACTGGGTGCAGGAGGGCGGCAGCCTGGGCGAGAGGCCCTGCGGAGCATCAGCCTTTTCGGCGAGCTCGATCGGAGGCTCGCGCCAGCAGTTCTGCGGCAAGTGGCTCACCGACTTGCACGTGGGATTCAAGTTCCTCAAGTACGCCGAGTTGACGGTCGGCGCCCAGAATCTGCTCAACACCGTACCGGACCAGAACCACGTTGGCCAGACGCGCAGTGGCCGGCTGGAGGACTCGAGCGGACAGGTCATCATCGAATCGCCGGGAATCTTCCTGTTCTCGCGCCGCGCGGCTCCGTTCGGGTTCAACGGAGGCTTCTACTACGCGCGCCTTTCCTGGCGCTTCTAAGCGAGTGGCGGGCGATGACCTGGAAGCAGTTTGTCGCTGATGGCGATTGAGGGATCCCGCAGCCGTGCCGCAGTCCGTTCGGATCGCCGAGGGTCTGCACAGCGACCTGTCAACTTGGCAGCAGCCGACGCCTCGATCGCTAGCGGCCGGCAGCAAGTGCAGATCGGGAGGAAAGCGGCACAAGCGGCTGAAACGCGCGCCTGCCCGCAGTTGAAGAAGGGGTGGAGACGCCTGCGGCGCACGCACGGGCTGGCGACGTTGGGGAGCGCTGTTCCGGGTTCCGGCGGTTCTCCACCTCCCTTCGCTTGCAGCAGATCCGTTCGTAGGCCCCGACGGGCCCCTATCCTTAGACGTTGGCCACCACCCACCGCGGGTTTGCCTTAAGCTTCCACCCCTTTTGTGGCGCCAAGCCGGCTTGCCCCCCGCCCCACCAACAGCCTGAAAACCGAATCTCCCTGGAGCTGTGAGGCGTCGGTGCAGTCGCAGCCGATCGCGAAAACACGCTGCCGAAGCAACTCTCTCAGACCATGGGCGACCCTACCCGGCTGAGGTGCGTCTCACAGCCGTAGCACCGGACGCTTTGCTCGATGCCGGGTGCTCTTTCAGTAGGTTCCGATGGGTGCTCGTCAATGATCAAATACCAGAAGAAATTGCTAGAATAGGCTCAAGATGCTTGGGGTCCGCCGCCGATTTCCGGGCCTTGGTGTACTGCCAGCCGGCCTCCGGTTTCGGATTTGCTGCCTCGGAACGGGGTTGATCCCCTAGCGATAACTACAGATCTCTGGCTAAGGAGTGTTTCGTGCGCCTTCTCAACAAAATGCGACTCAAAATCTTTTCGTGGCTGCCGCTGGCTTTTTGTTTGAGTCCTGGGCTTGCCACCGACATTCTGACGTTTGAGAACGGAGATCGTTTGACCGGTGAGATTAAAAAGCTGGCTGATAAGCAGGTTTCCCTGAAGACCGCATACGCGGGCACCATCCAGATTGAGTGGCAGATGCTGGATGGCTTCAGCAGCGACCGGCGGTTCGAAGTGGAGATAGAACGGGGGCGTAAGTACCGTGGGAAAGTGGTTCTGGCCGGCGGGAAACTCGAGGTCGCTACCGCCGAAGAAACGATTTCGCTTCCACAAGACCGTGTCGTTGGTCTGGTTCCCAGGGTCGAGAAGGGAAAAAGAAACCTGTGGCGAGAGGTGGAGGGCACCCTGGACCTGGGCTACAATTGGACCCGCGGCCACTCCCGTCTCAATCAATCATCGTTTTTGGCAAAAGCTGCCTACCAGCAGGGCGATTACAGGATCTCGGGAAACATCTCTTCGATCCTCAGCCGACAAGATGACGCTGCCCCCACCAGTCGTCAGACTGCGGGAACCCGCCTCGACCGATTCATCAATCCTCGTCTCTTCTATGTTGCCCTCGGTAGCTTTGAGCGCAATGACCGACAGAGGCTCAATTTCCGCACCGTTCTGGGAAGCGGGCTCGGTTGGACATTGATCCGGAACAAGAAGGCGGAACTCTCTCTGATAGGAGGTTTGTCGTTTACCGGGGAAAGATTTCGCGCGGGAGAAGAGCTGGCCGCCCCACCGACCACCCGCAGCGGGGGGGGGTTAGCGAGAGTCGAGTGGAAGGTGGATTTGATTGACTGGATTGAATTTACCAGCAAGCTGACGGCCCATCCCAACCTGAGGGATGCAGAAGATTATCGCCTTGAATACGACGGTGCCATAAGACTGCCGCTCTCGAAAAATCTTAGCTGGAGCCTCAGCTTCTATGATCGATTTGCCCACCGACCTCCAGTGGACGTTCAACGGAACGACTACGGGCTGGTCAGCGCTCTCGGCATCAGCTTTTAGAGCAGGAGCCGGGTGTCAAGAAAGAGGCAGACCCTTCCCTGCCAAGAACGCCCCCCGGTGATCTCCTCCGGACGCTGAGTGTTTCTTCGGTGTTGCGCGCGAACCAGAGTTGAAAGAGGGTAAGCGGCGCACCCGCATTCTCACCATTCTATCGTTGAATAATCTCCATCCCCGGCATAGAATGGACAGCCTTGTTGCGTTCAGTTCCCCCCAATCCCTTTCAGATGCCCCTATTCTGTCAAATCAGGCAAATCCTTCCCCAACTTGGCCTCACGAGGCGGCGCGCCGTTGCTCGGGTGTTCTGGTTCTGGGTTCTGCTGGTTGCCTCGGGCGGGGCCTCCGCCCATTTCGCCGGGACTTTCCTGTCATCTCAGATTTTGTCCGAGGATGAAAACCGTTACTCGTTCCAGACTTTTGCCGGATCTCAGGTCGTGGCGGTGGCGCCGATCGATCTCCCGGAACGGATTTCGATCCTGGTGCTGCCTGGCCACTATTCCGACAGAGGTTGGGAAGAAGTGGAGTTCCGAGCGCGTCAACTGGCGTCCCTAGAGAACCAGGCAGCTCGCTTCAGCCTCCATGTCTTGGCGGATGGCGCACTCAGGTCTTGGGAGACCTCGCCAGAGCGGCTCTTGCACGACCTCGCCGGGTTGAGGTCGAGGGGGGCAGACAGCACCCGGGCGGGACCTTCAGAGGACAAGGTCAGACAAGCGGTGGATGTCTATCATGATGTGGGGCAACATTTGCCAAAACCCTCGGTTGCTTGGGAAACGCTGATTTTATTCTCTCCGAAGGGAAATGTAGAGAACGAGGATCTGAACTCCTACTGTGTCGCTTACCTGGCCAGCCAATTCAGCCAGGAGAAAGTCAGGCTGGTTTACTGGGAGATTCCCGACAATCCAACCGGCGCTTCACCTCCAGGGGGGCCGGGGTATCGGAGGGCAGTGGGTCAGCCCTTGAAGCTGCCGAAAGTGACGGAGTTTGGACCAAAGTGGCTCAATTCACCTGCGGAGCCGTTGTGAGCACCGTGGAGGGGTTGAGCCAAGCCCTGTTGCCTGCTGTTTGCAGCGAGATTCCCATGCCGGAGGTCGCTCTGCCCCAAGGAGTTTTTCAGTACACGGCTCGCCTGGTTGATCGGGTGGATGGGCAAACCGTTACCGAGTTCCCGGCACTGGCCCAGTCACTCCATGGTCATACGATTTCTCCGCGAGATTATTCCCGACTCCTGCACTCCCTGCAAAACGCCCGCCACGCGGCAGCCCAAAGGGACGGGAAAAGACTTCAAGCTTCGCTAAAGGAGGCCTTGGACCTGAACCCTCTTCATCCTCCCACCCTCAGATTTGCCGCACGGATCTATCGTCAGCAGGGCGACTGGAAAACTGCCTTACGGTTGATGACGCCTCTCGCCTCTCTGGCGCCCGGGGATGCGTCAGTTTTCATTGAAATTGGGGACCTGTATTTCAAGCTCCGAGAGTGGGACCAGAGCGAGCAAGCCTATCGGCGCGTCATGAATATCGACCCGGGCCGCTCAGCCGTTTTGGCAAAGCTGATCGGAATTCGGGAGGAACAAGGAAATATTGCCCAAGGACTACGGGAGGTTCAGTCTGCCCTGCAACGCTATCCGGAGGAAGCGAACCTCCACGCCCGCCGGGGCAGTTTGCTGGAGAAGGCCGGTCGGGTAGCAGAGGCTCTCAAGTCTTACGGCAGGGCCGTCGAACTCAGCCCCAATCTGGACGAAGGGTACCTCGGATTGGCCCGAGTCCATCTGGTACAGGGTCAGCGTGACAAGGCCCGGGAGGTGCTGCAGCAGGCCGCCCGGCGGATTCCTGATGATCCCAAGCTCCAAATGCGTTATGCCAGCTTCTGTGAGAAGGAAAGCCTCAGTCGCCAAGCTCTCCTCTTTTACCGCAACGCTCGCCATGCCGATCCAGGTTTGGCCGGCGCCCATCTCGGCATGGCTCGGGCTCAGATGAATCTGGGCCTAACAGAAGAGGCCCTGGCCACCGCCCGGGTGGGTCTGCAGGCTGCCCCCCGCTCTCTTGAGCTTCACCAACTTCAGTGTGAGCTTCTGGCTCAAAGCCATCAACTCCCGGAGATGCGAATGGCTGTCGAAAACGCGGCCAGGATCTTTCCCGGGAATTCTGAGGTTTTGGCCAGGTTGGCCAGGGTGCGCGACGTCTTCGGGTATCGAGCCGCTGAAGCCTATGAGAAGTTGGCGGAGACTCTGGAAGCGGAGGGGATAAACTCGGAGCAATTGGAGTCGGTGCTGGAACGCGGCCTCTTGGTGGCCTTGCGGGATGGGGATCGTGTTCGGGCTGCGCGTATGGCTGAGCGGCTGAACCTGCTGGGTAGAGGAGATATCCCGACCATCGAACCGGTCGTCGAAAATACGACTCAGATGGGTTCGCTGGTCGTCCCCGGTGGCGTGCGAGGTCTAGCCCGGGCAGCCGGCTTGCAGGAGGACACGCCCGCCGATTCCTTCGTTTCGGACTTTGTCTCGCACTTGGTACGCCGGACCTATGGAAAGGCTGGAAAGGGATACATCCAGACATTGCGCTACTACTTCGACACGGTGGCGACGCTTCGGACCGTGGCCAAATCCAAGAAGCCACAGTTTCAAATCCTTCTCGAGACCAAGAATGAGTCGAGCATCAAGAAAGCCAGGGAAGTTCTCACCCTTCTGGGTTGGACGATGAGTCTGTCGAATGGAAAGATCCGTCTCGGGCTCGGGACCGACGAATTGGCTGCACTCAGGCAAACCTTCTCGTCGGCGCTGGGCGTGGATGAAATGGAGATGAAATCCAGCTTGGAGGCCGGAAGCACGTACTGGCTGACGATTACTGATCAGGTGGTGCCGATCATCTTCGAAGAAAGATTTTGGTTGAGGCGTTTCTTCGGTGGGCTTCGGCCGGCTGGGGGTCTTTTGGGAGCTTTCTCCGAAAATATTGCTGCAGCCCGGCTCTATGGAGGTTTGGCGGCAATGAACGAGGAGGCTCGCCGCTTAGTCGTGGAAACCTACACCAATCGGGAATTGCTGGAAGTTCATGCGGATCCCCTTCTGGCCTATGGGTCGGCCCTGTCTGTCAATGAGGGACAGTTGCTTCTGCCCGGGGGGGCCGCCAGCGCGCCGGCATGGGAATCGCTACTGGGTGTCAGTCCCCAGAGACCCCGACGATTTGTGCGGGGGCTCTTCTCCCAAGACCTTGGCAAAGCCTTGGCATTCTACCATACCCTCATCAACTTGCCGGAAGAGAATCAACGGTTTCTCACTCGCAGCCCTGATCGATTGGCAGCGTTCTATGGAGTGTTCCCTTTCACGGGTTCCAAAGAGGCCAGGCGGCGCATTGTGCATCATAACGATCCCTTCAAGAATCTGGTGCGAGAGTTGCCCCTCGATCGGGAGGGTCGTGTTCGTTTTCCGGGCAGTGCCAGGGTTTGGGCCGTTCCACCTGGATGGTCCGGTAGACTTGAAGAAATTCAGGATTCTGAGGTGCTCGGCGCGCAGGTCGTCTCGCCTGAAGTCGAAGACAGAATCCTGATTCGGCTGCCTCTGGCTGAATACCAATTCGGGATGAGGAAATACAGCCAAGTTGAAAACTTTTTGGCTGTGGCGCACATCGATCGGCACTGGAACCGGCCGATGGCGGAGCAGGCCGCCCTGCTGCTATCCCGGAGCTATCCCAAGTATCGAGAGCTTTTCCCCTATCTGGTGTCTTTGCCGGAACGCTCGCCCCAGCAACTGCAGCAGTTTTTTCGGGCTGCCCGCAACATTGAACAGGGTGAGACCTCGAGCCTGAACGACACACTGGGTTTGTTTCATGGATTACTCCAGATCCTTGTGCTCCTTTCAGAGAACCGTGCCCTGGATGAGTCCGAGACCGCTTCAATTCTGGATGCTCTTTGCCAGGGATTTGGCGAAGCCAGGGAAACCACGGACTTTACCCACACCACTGTCGGGGTCTTGCGGCGTTTGGCCCAGGTTTTGCAGGTCTCAGCGCCCGTTGTTGGAGCCGGGTTGCCCCCCCCCCAGACCAACGCCCCGCGTTCGACGATCTTAGCGCCCCGACTGACTGGGATTGACGGTCGGCTGATGACTGCGTTGGGGGGGACACCCAAGGAAGTTGAGTTTGCGTCCGATGGCCGGATGACAACCGTCGATGTCGGCTCGATGAATCGAGAAAGAATCGAGGAGGTCTTGAGGCTGCAGAGGGTCCCCTCGCTGACGGGACTGTTGGAGCTCTATGATGCGGCTCAGGCAATCAAGAAAAGCCGGCGGCAGGATAAGGCCTTCCTGGGCATCCTCAAGAAGGCGCTCAGGGAACTCCATACCCTTGAGCAGCAACTGGAAAATCAGTTGACGGATGCGCAACGGGGGAACTCGGTGTTTCTGCAGGTCGGCGGAACTTCGAAGTGGATTCGTCAACTGAATAATGCGACAGGTAATGGTGGCCAGTCGGGTGACCTTTCTCAATTGTCGAATGAACTCATCAGCGGGCTTGGTAGAAGCCTCAAGGATGGCTTGGTCGGATGGGTCTATGCCTACTACTTCTCTCCTCGAGACCTGGTGGTCGCCGAAGATCCGCTGCTGACCAGAAAACACCAGTTCCACGTCACCCTCGGCAGCGGCCGCCGCTTTTACTGGCCCGGAGCATCCCGACAGACGCTGCGGCGTCAGACCGGTAACTATTTGCGGGGGGCTCTGTGCCAGATTGCGACGCTGACCGGAGAGATCGGATTGGTCAAGGCTGAGGCTGGGGAATCCATTGGAACAGACCCGGTCGTGGAAGGATTCGCGGCTGCTCAACTTTCCGGTGTGAGATCCGTGCCTTGGCCGCATCTCAACCCGCTCAGCATGCACTTGGTGGGGTTGAAACTTCGGCTGGCTCGAGAGTTTATGGCCAGGGCGGCCCTTACGCGAAGACCTGCAAAAAGACTTGGCGGAGGCTGTCGAAGGATTGTTAGGGCCGAACAGGAGGTCTCAATCGCTGAAAGCTGTATCCCAGCAGGAATTAGAAACTGCTTTTGCAATGCTGAGCGCCTCCGACCTCTACTTTCTGGGGAACCGGCTGTTGGACCAAAAGCGCCCCTCTCTTTTGGGCGATGGGCCGGTCAGGGAGGCCTTGGAGCGCACCGCGGCATTGGTTCCGCCCCATCAAGATCGATTCTTTGCCGGATCCGAGGTGGGTGATCGGGCCTACTGCAAGCGGATCCCTCCGGCACCCTACGAAGACTACAATAACGCCTTGCTGACGCACCACCTCTCCCGACGATTGGGTCATATGATGCTGACTTTGGCCGAGGCTGCCGACCAGGCCGGCCTGCCCCTTGAAGCCCTGGCCTTAGTGGCGGAACCGGCCGTGAGGCACTTGGCCCTCAACGCTGGAATGAATAACAGCGCTGACTGGAAAGGAGCCATTCGAGCCATGTCCCGGCTTCCTTTCGCGAAATTGCTGCAGCAACTGACTCGGCCAGAACTGACCTATTGAGTTGGAAGGATTTGAAGCAGGATGCCCCGACTCGAGAGAGTTTTCCCTCACTTCGGCAGAACATCATTGGATGTTGAGCCGGCTTCCAGTAGACTCAGGGAATAGCATGAGGTTGTTGCCCGGTAAGGGTCTCGACCGCTTTGGGTACCAGGCGAGCTGGAACAGGGAGCTGTAGACAATGAGCATCATTCGGAGGTTGATGGCGTTAACTCTTTTCCTTGGAATCCTTTACACGGCCGCACTTCAGCCGGAGGCCGGATGGCCTTCACTCCTCAGCGGAGTCAGGCCGTTGGGTGCGGTGGGTCTCGAAAGCGAGTTTTCCGCAATCAAGAAGCTTTTGCCCGGCAGCGGTGGCCTGCGGCCTCGGTCCCTCGATCTCAGCACCGAGGGGGCGCCCTTCATGGGTTCTGAAGAGGCTAAAGTGACCATGATCGAGTTCTCGGACTACCAGTGTTTTTTCTGCCGCCGCCACGATAGGCAGGTGGCCCCTCGGATCGTTAAAGATTACGTTGACAGTGGAAAGATGAAGTATGTTTTTCGGGATTTTCCGCTCGCTTCCCATCCCCAGGCGTCGAAAGCTGCCCAGGCAGCTCATTGCGCCGGAGATCAAGGGAAGTACTGGGACATGAACGACCTGTTGTTCAGGCACCCACGAACCCTCACCACGGAGAACCTCGGAGCCTTCGGCAGCAGTCTGGGCCTCGACAACGACGTTTTCCTGGGGTGTGTTGAAAGCGGCAAGCATGCCCAAAAAGTTCAAGCCGGCCAAAGTGAGGGGCGTCGGGCCGGAGTGCGCGGAACGCCTTCCTTCTTCTTTGGGTTGACCGATGCCAAACAGTCCAAGATCAAGGTCCAAAAAACGTTGACGGGAGCTCACCCCTATCCAGCCTTCAAACGGGTGATTGAGGATTTACTAGCCCGGTAGGGGTGACCTTGTATCGAACGGATAGGGAAGGTCATCATTGCCAACCCGAATCAAGCCGGCGTTGCCCTCCTGAGACTGTTGAATCGTCTGAATTGTCTGCTTCATCTTTCCTCTTTTGGGTGGTTTCTGGACAGCTTGAGCCAAACGGTCCGACCAATAGCCGAATGCGAATGTAAGAGGGGCCGTGAGGCAGCTCCACTGTTTGCAGGTCTTGCCGGGTTCCTTCAAAGATTGCCCGAACACCAACCATGTTCAAATAGGCTTCATTGGGCAGCGCCGGGGGGGATGAGAATCACTTGATGACTACGGGATCTCCGAACATGGTTGGCTAAAACAGGGTAGTCGGTGATCTGGGATGGCTTTCTGGGAGACCGAAGGAGGAAAGTCCCGTCAACTCTGTGCCGGTTCGTGCAGGCTGAGATTTCATGCAAAGCCGGGTTTCTCGGGCCCCTGTTCCGCGTGAACGTGTCCATCGATGGGATTCCGTCTGCCGGGACCCTTCCTACCGAGGCGACATCATCAAGTTTGACGCCGCTGATATTGCTCCTGTCTGTCCGTAGCTTAAGGGCAGCTCGGAAAGATCGGTGAGAAGCTGATGGACAGGATCTTCTCGGTCCAGGGTTTAGGAGGACGAAGACAGGATGCCAAGCAGTCTCGTTGAACTTGTCCTGATTTCTGCAGGCTCCTGCGTGGGACTGTTGTTGGCCGGATTGCTGTATCAGAAGATCGGTATCGCCTATGATGCTCGACGCTATCCAGCGTCGGGGAATTGGGTGACTCTGGCTGGACGGCGAGTTCATATTCACTGTCAAGGAACCGGAAGTCCCACCGTTCTCCTGGAATCAGGGTTTCCGGGGAGTTCACTGGGTTGGAGGCCCGTTCAGCCGGAGGTGGCGAAGTTCACCCGAGTTTGCAGCTACGACCGGGCGGGGTTGGGTTGGAGTGATCCCGCCCCTCAGCCCAGATCCAGTCTTCAGATGGTGCAGGAGCTCCAAGCCTTGCTGAGGCAGGCCGGAATACCTGCCCCCTATGTTCTGGTGGCGCACTCCTTCGGGGGATTCATCGCTCGTCTGTTTGCGGCCAACTATCCTAGCCAAGTAGCTGGCATGGTATTGATCGATCCCATTCATCCCATCCAGTGGTCCCAGCCTACCGAGCAACAAGCCCGGGGCATGAAACGGGCTCGGATAAAGTGTCGAGGCGCCGCTTGGCTGGCCAGTCTGGGACTGGTTCGGGGCCTGCTCTTCCTGATCTCCCTGGGGATCGTCAAAATCGAGCCGCGTGGCAGATTGGCTCCCGTCAAGCTATTGCCGGCGTCGCTCCGACCGATATTACGCGCTCTCTGGTCTCAACCCAAACCCTTCAACACCTTGGCTGATCAGATTGCCCATCTTCCCGAGAGTGCCGCCCAGGTGGCTCGGACCGGCTCTTTGGGAAGCATGCCCTTGTTGGTTCTGTCCCCAAGCTGCGGCAGCACGGCCTCCCAACAGCAGCACGACAGCCTTGCGTCCTTGTCAACCTCCGGTCAACATCGGGCGGTGGCCGATAGTGGTCACTGGATCCAGTTGGAACAGCCGGATCTGGTGGTGGAAGCCATCCACCATGTGGTCGGTTTGGCTCGAGGATCGAATGCCGGAAACATCCATATCAGCTGACGGAAGCAGCGTGGCGGTTCAAGCAAAGTTCCCCGCATCGGCCGATGGCGTGAGGTCGGTCCAGTTCGCTTGATTGAGGTGAGAAGCTACTGCTGCTTCAATGAAACGCATGCCGAGTAAGCCGCCCCACGCCGTGGCGACGGCGGTTGCCAGCGGGTCGGGCGGACGTTGTCGGGCCTGGGCCTCGATGAGTTCGGCGGTATCCATGTAGATGTTGGCGAAGGCTTCCAGGAAACCCTAGGCTGGGCCCGATTCGAGCCGGCCGACGTGTCTGGCTGCGTCACTCAGCCAAGGGCCGCCTCGACGCAATACTAAGGTGGACCCCTCCTGCTGACGAAGGTGGAGCAATTCCGGTTCCTCCTGAAACCACTCCATCCCTCCGGTTTCACCATAGATCCGAAAGCGCAGTGCGGCCCGGGCTCCGGCGGCAACAAAGCTGACCCAAAGCGCACCGCGGGCGCCGCCCTGGAAACGGAGACTCACTTGGGCATTGTCATGAGATTGCCGACCCGCCACCAGAATTGATAGATCGGCTGAGACTTGCTCAATCTCCAGGCCGCTGATGTAGCGAGCAAGATGATGAGCATGGGTTCCAAGATCGTCCAGCACTGCGGAGGCTCCAATCCGATTGGAGTCTGTCCTCCAGCCAAGACGGTCGTTCACTCCGGGCCCTCTATGAGCCGGCTCCGGCTACCGATTGCATGCTCGACCTGAGCCAGTCTCACTCGCCCCCAACTCTCCTGATTGAACCCGCGCCCGCGCTTCGCGAACCATCGGGTAGGCGCGGTAGTTGTGGGTGAGGATAAAATGCCGGCCCGCGGCCCTCTGAGTTTGCAGCACGGCCAAAGCCTGGTCCGAGGAAGTGCCGATGGGCTTGTCGCAGATGACATGGATACCGTGCTTGAGAAACAGGATGCTCAGATCAGCGCGTGAATCGTTGGGCGTGAGGATAGCGACGGCTTGGATACCATTTGGCCGGCTTGATTCAGATCGCGCCATCTCGGCGGGGTTGTCATAGGCACGATCGGGGGCGTCGTTGAAGTATCCGAAAAACAATTCATCGAGCGGATGCCTACCCTTGCGACTCGGGATTTCCCCCGGCAACGGAAGCCGTTTGTTCCGTCGGCGCTGGAGTCGCCTTCTGATCCAACGGTGGGCGGCTGGACCACCAGGAGGCTAGCATGGCGCCTGACATGTTCATCCAGGGTCCGAAGACAGCCGAGGGTAAAGCTGCCATCGAACTCTGCCACACTTTGACCGCCAGTCCCGAAGCCATGCCTCCGTTCTGCAAGCCGACTTCGATGGCCACGGTGCGGGAGTCCGTCTCGCCCAGACCGAGCGCCCGGGCGCCTCCATAGCCGAAAAGATAACCGACGACGTTGTGAACCACAGCAGCGATGACGATGGTCAAAACGAAACCACCGGCAAGCAACGAGTCGCGTGAGAGGGAGGTAATGATTCCGATGATGAAGCAAATCGAAAACATAGAGATGTAGGGAAGAGCCCTCATGATGGAGATCGAGACTACCTTGAGATTGGGGTAGGCGGTTCCCAGCTTTCTCAGGATGGTGTTTGCCACCAACCCACCCGCTACCGGAAGAATGATCATCTTGATGATAGCGATCATCATGGCTATAAACTTGACTTCCACATAGGCGCCGGCTAACAGTTGCGTCATGGTGGGCGTCATGAGCGGTGCCAGCAAGGTGGAGCAGGAGGTCATGGTGACTGAGAGGGCAACGTTTCCCTTGGCCAGGAAGGTCATTACGTTGGAGGCCACCCCTCCAGGGCAGGAGCCGATCAAGACCATGCCTGCCGCAACCTCCGGATCCGAAGTGGCGAGCATTGCCAGACCTTTGCCAACCAGGGGCATGACCGAGAACTGGAGCACCAGACCGATGAGGACGGCCTTGGGTACGGTAAACACCCGGAGGAAATCACCGAGAGTTAACTGGGTGCCCATGCCGAACATGATGATCTGAATGAGGGGGACCATTAAAGTGCTGAGGTCGAAGCCGGACCAGGTGCGAAAGACCGCAGGATAGAACATGGCTGCGGACACGAAGGCGGCGACCCATAGTGTGAAGGCAAAGGCCGAATAACTCCGGCTTCTACCAATGGCGATGGCCAGGAAGCTGAACAAAAGAATGACGGTCGGTCCGATGAAGCGTGTGAGGCCGATGGCCAGGAAGACCAAAGTCAATAGAAAGGAAAGCAGAGCCAGAAGCAGGCAGGCACGGCAGGTTCCCTGCTGAGAGGACCTTTGCTGATTCTCGTTGTCTGAAGATACCATCTTGTTCATTGGGTTTGGGTGGCGTTGATAGATTCGGGCTGGAAGACCTGGTTACAATTTCGCTGCATCCCTGCCGCCCTTTCTTGACCCTCAACCTGTTCGGCGGGGGGGACGGAACGGGGACTTTCTCGTGTCATGTGGATTTCAATAGATCTGGCGCGCCCGGAGGGATTCGAACCCCCGACCTGCGGCTTCGAAGGCCGACGCTCTATCCGGCTGAGCTACGGGCGCTTCAAGGATGGTAGCTCAAAGGTTTGGCTATTATAGCCGAGTGCGGGTTGGCAGGCAAGGCAAGGGGGACACCCGGTAATCACGATTGAAAAGGGGAGAAAAACAAGAATATCCCGAAGACGCTTGTGCTCAAGATGACAATGCCTGGGAGGGAAAATCATGAAAATCAGTAAGCTGGAATGCCTGCATGCCGATGCGGGATGCCGGAACTTCGATTTCCTCAAGATCACCACCGACGAAGGTCTGGTGGGTTGGAGCGAATACAACGAGTCTTTTGGAGGGATGGGTGTCTCGGCGGTGATTGAACACCTGACCCCCATCCTGCGTGGACGGGACCCTCGTGCCTACGAGGCCATTGGGTCCATGCTTTATGCCGTCCGGCGCCAAGCCAGTGGCGGCCTGGTACAGCAGGCCCTGGGAGCCATTGAGAACGCGCTACTGGATGTCAAGGCCAAATCCCTGGGGATCTCGGTCGCCGAGATGCTGGGTGGCCCGGTGCGTGACAAGATCCGACTCTATTGGTCTCATTGCGGAACCTACCGCCTAGCTTGGCACGAGGAGATGAGTATCCCACCCCTGAAGACTCTGGCGGACGTGGTGGCCCAGGGCAAGGAGGTTGTGGCCCTGGGGTTTACGGCCTTGAAGACCAACATTTTCCTGCTGGACCGAAATCCACGCTTGCATATTCCCGGATTTTCTCTGGGAGATGAATTCCCGGCATTGAACGCGAAACGTCCGGTGATCCAAGCCATGTGTGATCAACTGGAAGCTTTTATAGAAGGCGCCGGCGCCGACATGGATATCCTGGTTGATCTGAATTTCAATTTCAAGACGGAGGGGTTCCTCCAAATGGCCCGGGCGATGGAACCCTACGACCTGTTGTGGGTGGAGATGGACAGCAGAAACCCCGAGGCACTCGAGTTCATCCGTCGAGGCGCCAGCATCCCGGTGGCCTCGGGGGAATGCCTGTTTGGGAGACGTGACTATAAGCCTTTCTTGGATCATCAATCCATGGATGTAGCCATCATCGACGTTCCCTGGAACGGCTTGGCCGAATCCCTGAAGATCGCCTCCCTGGCGGATATCTACGAGGTTAACGTCGCTCCCCACAATTTTTACAGCCCCCTAGCCACCCTCATGAGCGCGCACTTCTGCGCGATAGCACCGAACGTTCGCATCATGGAGATCGACCTCGATACCGTTCCTTGGTACGACGATCTGGTGACCGTGAGACCCAAGATCGAGAAAGGATACCTGCACCTGCCCACCGGACCGGGTTGGGGCGCCGAGGTGAATGAAGAGGCGGTGAGAGCTCATCCGCCCAAGGTACAGCAGTGGAAGTTCTCTTGACGGCGGCGGTTGCCCCAACGGCTCGGCTGCGTATCTTGGAATCCCGGTTCTCCTCTCCTGTTCTCAACTGCAAGAGGGCAGCCGTATGGGGTGTTTTTTTACAAAGGGAAGGTGTGAAGGAATGGAGTTTCGGTGGGCAAGGTTCCTCCAGGCCAAGGGGAGGCTTGATCTTTTTAATAAGGCAAACCCCCCTATTGCTCTCTCCTTAACTCCTGGAGGCCGTCGTTGTTCTGCCCGCAGGCTGCTTCAAAAATAAGGGGACGCGATGTTCGAGGAGATGCTAGTACGCCCCATCGCCTCGTGATGCCGGCGCTGCTTTGGAGGTGGCGCCCGGGTAGGTCTTGACAGTTCCATCCTGCCCGATCTGCACCGAAAAAGTTCCGTCGGGTTGGACCGAAGCTTTGATGAACTCGCCGGCTTGCCCCTCCCGGTTGGCTATGAATTGAGGTTGAGTATTCAATTCGGGACCGGTCCGGACGTTGCGGTGAATCTGCCAAATGGTTTCGATGCCTCCGACCCCCATCAGGGTTTGCATGGTGTTGGGTTCCGCCCCTTTCCTGGGAGCGTTGTTGATGACGACGACGCGTGGCCGCACGCTCTCAATCAACACCGGGTTGTTGCTGGAGTCCAGTCCATGATGGCTGATTTGAAACAGATCGACGGTTCCGATCAGGTTCACCGGGCATACCAGCTTTGCTTCCATTTCCCAAGTCAGATCCCCCGGATCCAGAAAGGAAAATTCACCGTAGTTCAGCAACAGCACCACGCTCAGAGCATTGTCGGTTTCATCCGGTGGTTTGGTCGTTTTGGTGTCGCAGGGCGGATTCAGAGAGGGGGACTCGGGTGGCGACAGAAACTTGCCGGCGGCGGCCAGGCACTGGAGCATCACTTTCGGTGAACCCGATGCTTGCCTCAGTGGGATGGTGTCGCCGGGGTTGAGCATTTGAGAGCGCCCCTGGGTGGTCTTTTCATACTTGGTTATTTCCAGCCTGGGCCCGCTTCAGATCACGTTTGGAAGCATAGTCATTCTCGCCAGGGAACCCTCGGTCGTAGAAATTCTTGATGGGGATCCGCTGGTTGACCCGGGTGGCTCCGGCGTAATGGTCCCCATGCCAGTGGGTGGCTACAAAATGGTCGATCTGTTTCAGACCGGCGACTTGGCTGGCGACCTGATGGATCCGCAAGGCGTGACTTTCCCGGTCTTCTCCAGCATCGACCAGGATGGATTCACCCGTGGGAGTGACGATCAAAGTGGCGGCTCCGCCATCGACGTCTACCCAGTAGATTTCCAAGGGTTGAGCTGATTCGACAACGGGCTGCTCCGAAACGGGGGATTGATCGGTGGTTGCGCAGCCGGTCAACGACAAGATCATAAGGGTGAGAGTCAAAAACGCCGGCAACATGGGACCTCCTTTGCAGCAAGTCGATTATGATGGTTCGAGAGGGTAGTGATGGGGTGTAGAAATTGAGAGTACGGACCTTTGAATCGCCCGAGACGGCGATCAGCCGCCGGCAATGGAGTTGGCGCCCAAGAGAGGAGCTGTCCTCACCCGCGGTGGATTTTGCCCGCTCGACGGGGTCTTCCACCTTCTAGTGCAATGATTCCCCAATAACATATCAGCAACTAGATCAGGGATCGTGTCTCCAGTTTGTATTTCCAACGGAAGCCCACGGGCCTCTCATTGACCTCCTGCCGGTAGAGTTCGATGCGTGTCCTCAACTCCTCGGCGGAAGCCACCCGAATGCCGCGCAGCAGGGTCTTGGTCATTTTGCCGAAGAACGATTCGATCAGGTTGAGCCAGGAGCCGTGTTTGGGGGTGCGGATGAATTCAAAACGGTTCGGCAACCTCTCCAGGAAAGCCCGCCTCTGTTTGGAAAGGTGTGCGGAGTGGTTGTCGAGCACCAGACGGGTCCGTGCCCCAGCCGGGTAATGGGCGCCGGCCAGTTTCAGAAACTCAATGAACTCCGCGCTGCGATGCTTCGTGCCCACCAGTCCCAGGACTTCGCCCGACAGCAGGTCGATGCCAGCCAGCAGAGACAACGTTCCTTGTCGGATGTACTCGGAGTCGCGCCCTACGGCGGGGTGTTTTCCTGCTGCCGGCGGCAGATTCGGAGCGGTATTCTCAATGGCTTGAATGCCCGGCTTCTCATCGCAGGAGAGCACGGCCACCAGGTCCGGCGGCGCCAGGCCTGGCTTGCGCCAGATCTCGACCTGCTTGTAGACATGCAGCACTTGCACCCTCTTGGTGTCAAAATCGGGGTCGCGCCGCTCCAGATAGTAACGAACCTTGTGGGGATGCACCCGGTTGGCGCGCAGAATTTTGGAGACCGTTCCGCACTCCAGTTTCCCCAGACTCGGATGACCGGCCCTTTCGCAATGATTCCGGGCATGCTGCGCCAGCAATCTTGTCGTCCACAGTTGCTGGGCATAGCCCCGGTCCTTCGGTTTCCGGCAGGCCAGCGAAACCACCCGGGCTCGCGCTTCGGCTGTCATCGCCGGGGGGGCGGCCACGACCCGGCAAATCGACCAACGCCGGGGCCGCGCCCAGTTCCAAGGCCTGGCCCCGGCGCCGCTCCACTTCTGGCCGGTTGGTCTGCAGGGCTCTGGCGATCTCCCAAACCGTATCTCCCGCGTGATACCGCAATAGCATCGAAGCCCGCTGCACACGCCCCGCAGATTCGCTCCTCAACTGCGAGAGCCTGGTGAACCTTTCAATCTCGCTAGGGCCCCAGCCTCAACGGGGCGCGGCGGCTGACAAAGGGCAAGTGACAAGCTTCCTCTCAAGGGTATCCAAGGCGCTTACACCCCAAGCCTTTTCATTAAGCCTTTTCAATGCAATGGTGTCTTGGAATCGATACTCTAGGAGATCGAAGTGTTTTTCGATATCGGCGGAACGGAAATACTGCACGATCAGGTAATGCTTGAGTTCTTGCAGCGTCTCGGATCGGCCTCGTTCGGCAATGTCTTTGGTGATGAATGAGCAACCCCGCTGTTCCTGACCACCATTGCTCTCGAAACATCTTTGTACTTGAAACTGAAAAAGACTCTTCTCACAATGCCCCCATCTTGGACATTCCAAACACCAGCAGGGTCAACGTCACCTCTATCAGGTAGAAAATGATGAGCGTGAGGGAGAATGCGGCGGATGCCCAACTGCATTTTGGCTTGTTCCGATGTTTCGTGACGTCCATCTCGAAATCAGTATCGTCTTGAAGCCTGACCTCGTTGTAGACCTGCCGAAAGAGTCTTTCCTGCCAGAGAAAGTAGCCGTCCAGAATCCAGAATCCCAGGATGGGAAGAATAAGCGCCAAGACAAGATAGGGGCTTTGTATGCTTTGTCTGGCGATTAAAACCATCGCGGCAACGATGACAGTCATGCTCCAGCTTTTGAGCAGGAAAGAGTTGTTTCCCAAACGATTGACAATATCCTGGGTCATTTCCAGATGCTTTACGACTTTTTGGAGGCCATTCATGGACGTACTCTCCACATTTGCAGCGTTCACAGGTTAATTGTATAGCGATAAAGGCGCGTTACGCTACTGAGACGAGGTGAATCGAGCGACTCGCGCGGTTGCGGGCGTTCACAGACAGGCACGGCGACCGTGACATGAGTCTGATGGTTTACCTGAGCATGGCAGCGGCGGCGCTGATCTGCTATATTGGACATTTGATGGTGATAATCAGGCTCTGCGACAGGATCAGGACCCACCACTCCAGCGATTTCGTGCGGGCAATGCCGATTATGGCGCAACAGCCCGAACCCAAGTCTGGTTGAACCGCTGGTCGTACTCTCCCTCAGGTAGCTTGGGGGCCAAGGTTCGCCCGGTCGCTGCGAGTACTCCTGCTTGGTAGATCCATAGGTACGGGAGCCGCTCAAACCGCAGTCTATTTGCTGTCCAGTCCTTGAATTGCTGGCCCGAACGGTCCAGCCCGGGCAGAGCGGTGACCTTGGGGAGCTTGGATGGATAAGGCGCCTGTGAATTCCAATCCGTTTTGGCCTATCACGAGGATGCGTTTGGCCGGCTGCATAATCGTGGCCATCCTCTTGATGGCCCCCATTCCGCTGCCGGCTGCAGTGGACTTCGAGGCTCAGGTGCTGCCCATCCTGCAGACGAGCTGCCGTCCCTGCCACGACCGACACACCAGGACCAGCGGCTTTTCGGTAGCCAACCTGGAAGCGGTCCTTGCGGGAGGCGCCCGGCACGGCGCCGCCGTCATGCGGGGCCTGCCGGACCAGAGTCCGTTGATGAAGGTCTTGCGCGGGGAAATCAAACCGCAAATGCCGCTGGGGCAGACGTTACCGGGAAAACAAATCCATCTCATCGAGCAGTGGATTCGCGAACTTCCCGCTGAATCTCAAGTCAGCTCCGAAGCGGGACAGTACTGGGCATACATCAAGCCTGCCCTCCGACAGCCGCCGGCCGTGAACACTTCTCCATGGGCCTGGAACGCCATAGACCCGTTCATTTTGGAGCGCTTGGAGAAAGAGGGACTCTCACCCGCTCCTCCAGCCTCTCGGCGAACCCTGGTTCGGAGGCTTTTCTTCGACCTGCTGGGCGTGCCGCCCGAGCCGGACGAGGTTGAGGCTTTTGTCGACCACCCGTCTCCCACCGCCTACGAAGAACTGGTGGACCGCCTTCTCGCAGACCCGCGCTACGGGGAACGCTGGGGGCGTCACTGGTTGGATCTGGCGCGCTACGCCGATACCAACGGCTACGAGGGCGATCCGGAGTACTACCACACCTGGCGCTACCGGGACTACGTGATCGATGCCTTCAATGGCGACAAACCCTACAACCGGTTCGTGAAAGAGCAACTGGCCGGTGACGAGTTCTTCGAGATGATGTCGGCGGGAGCGCTGCCGCCGCCGGAACCGGAAATGGTCGTTGCCTTGACTTTTCTTCGACTGGCCCCTTTCACCGAGCCTCGCGGTGAAGAGGACCGGCACGTCCTGCTCAGCGAGATGACCTCGACCGTTGGGTCCGTCTTTCTGGGTTTGACCGTGGGTTGCGCCCAGTGCCACAATCACAAATACGATCTCTTACCGATGAGTGACTTCTACCGACTCAAGGCCTTTTTTGCAGCGGTGCAAATCGATCCCCCACGGCCCGGAGACATCCAGCAACTCGGGGGTCCTCAGTCCGCGAAGTTTTTCAAGCCGGTCCGGAAAGAGCGGTTGAATCGAGAGCGGGCCGGATTTGAAGAACAGTTGCAGAAGACCGAAAAGGCTTTCGTCCATTTTTATGAACCGCTTCTGGAGAGATTGAAAACCGACAGGATGGGAGCACGACGGGAGCGTTTGTCCGCGGTTGAACCCAAGCCACTCACCCTCAAGGATCTCAAGAAGGCAGTCAGGGACGACCAACACAATCAGACGTTTACCATCGAAGAACGCCAGCGGTTCTGGAATTTTTCGCACCGCGTCCTCCGGTTGAGGAACGCCATCGAGCGGCGTAAACCGCTGGCGATGTCTTTGCGAAACGCGGATGGCCCACCCTACGGCCCCAATGTCTCCACCACTTACGTCTTGCAACGGGGCCGATGGAACCGCAAGGGAGAAGCCGTAGAACCGGGCTTTCCCCGCGCCATCGTGGGCCATTCCACCCCAGCCCGGATTGACCTGGACCCGTTCCGCCGCTATCCAACTCGAGGTCGAAGACTGGCCCTGGCCGAGTGGATTGCCAGCCCGGAGAATCCCCTGACGGCCCGAGTGATGGTGAATCGCCTGTGGCAGTGGCACTTCGGTCGAGGGATCGTTGAAACACCCAGTGACTTCGGTAAGAACGGAGCGCCCCCGACGCACCCCGAGCTTCTGGACTGGCTGGCTCATCAATTGGTGGAGAGAAACTGGAGTCTCAAAGCCATGCATCGACTCATGGTGACTTCCAGCACCTATCGCCAGTCCTCCCTTCACATCAATCCCAAGGCCAACCGGCTCGATCCTCAAAATCGGTTGCTATGGCGCTTCCGGCAAAGCCGCTTGGAGGGTGAAGCGATCCGAGACAGCATTTTGACGGTGAGCGGAAGGCTCAACGGTGACCGGGGAGGGCCTCCCGTCTTTCCTCCCCTGCCTTCGGGCCTGGACGAAGCCCAGAAGGTGCAGGGCGCCAACACCTGGGAGACGACTCCTGGGCCCCAAGGCCGCAAGCGAAGCATCTACACCTTTCAGCGGCGGTCTCTCAGCATGCCTTTGCTGGAAACCTTCGACGCACCGGTTCTCAATGCCTCCTGCGCCCGACGAGAAACGTCGGTCTCCGTCCTCCAAGCCCTGACCATGTATGACGGTGAGTTTGTGAACGAAGAGGCTCGCCACTTCGCAGACAGGGTCTACAGGGAGAGCGGTGCGGACCCCGCCTCCCAGATTCGGCGAGCTTTCCGCATAGCCCTGGGCCGTGACCCCCGGTCCGTTGAGATCGAACAGTCCCGGCGACTGTTTCAAGACGATAGGGCGGCAGAAGGCCTGGTGGGGCTCTGTCGGGTGCTCCTGAATAGCAACGAGTTTATTTACGTGGATTAAAGCCATGCGGTGGATGCGGGACAGGAGCTTTGAACACAGGCTGGGGAAACAACGAGAGGAACAGGTTGAGGTCCGGCACGAGTCAGGGTGAAAAATTCAAGGGCTTCATTGGCGCGCCGAAAATTGGCGCCGATCGGTCTTAAGACGTGAAGAAGCCTGGGCATCAGGCGCCCGTCAAGGGGAAAGTCCATCGACGCACACCCCGTATGGCACCCCCCGAAAGGAGAAGATCAATATGAGCGTCATCGTCACTGAAGTCTACGAAGCCTCTATTGACGCGGGAGTGACCGAAGAAAAGGCGAGGGCTGCCGCCGTCATCCTCTTTGGGGAGCAACTGTCCACCCAGAATGACATCGGCGAGGTCAGGGCCGAGGTTGCCGAGACCAAGGCCGAGATGGAGACTCGCTTGACCCGTCTGGAAGCCAGTCTGGAGACTCGCTTTGCGGCGGCCAGGGCCGAATCGGCGAACGAATTCAAGACGCTTTACCCCAAATCTCCGACTGATGGCCGCGAGCATCGTCACGGTGATTGTCGCCCTCGACAAGCTCCTCCCCTGACACTCATTGAAGCGATGGGCAGGCCTGGCCGTCTCCCTAACCTCTGCAAAGGAGCAGACAAAACATCATAGGAGCGTGACCATGAATAAAGAAGATTGCTTGAGCACCGTCGCAGGGCCGCTCCGGGTCCTGTCGCGCCGGGATTTTCTCTGCCGCTCCTGTAACGGGATCGGGGGGCTGGCGCTGGCCGGCCTGCTGGCGGAAGAATTGCCGGGAAGCGCACTCAACCCGGCGGCGCAGCCCTTGCCCCATTCGGGCCGAAAGGCCAGGCACTGCATTTTCATGTTCATGGCGGGAGGCGTCAGCCACGTGGATACTTTCGACTACAAGCCCGCCCTGCAAGACTACGCCGGCCAACAGGTGCCCCGGTTGAGCGGACTTTCCGGAGAAATCAAGGGTTACCTCAGCAAGCCCCACCGGGTCATTCCCAGCGCCTTTGAATTCAAGCGCTACGGACAGTCGGGCCGCGCCATTTCGACCCTCTTCCCGCGAATCGGCGAGTGTGTCGACGATCTGGCTTTTGTCTACGGGATAGAAGTCGAAAACAACAACCACGGCCCCGCCACCATGCACGTCAACACCGGGTCCCAGTTTCAGGGCAGCGCCTCGGTCGGTTCCTGGATCACCTATGGACTCGGCAGTCCGAACCGAAACCTGCCCGGCTATATGGTGATTCAAGATCCGAGAGGGTCCCCGGTAAATGGCGCCGCCGTCTGGGGGAGCGGATATCTGCCTGCAGCCTACCAGGGAACCGTGCTTCGCTCTAGCGGCGCCCCCATCTTGCACCTGGACCTTCCTGAAGGCCTTGACCGCGCCCGGCAACGTCGGGAGTTTGACCTGCTCCACTTCCTCAACTCTCAACATCTGGAAGAGCGCCCCGGCGCTTCTGAACTGGAGGCCAGGATCAGCGCCTACGAACTGGCCTACCGAATGCAAGCCTCGGCGCCGGAGGCCGTTGATTTGTCCAAAGAGTCTTCACAAACCCGGCGTCTCTACGGACTGGACAACCCCGTAACCGAGGGATTCGGCCGCCAGTGTCTGTTGGCCAGGCGGTTGGTGGAGAGGGGAGTGCGTTACACCTTGCTGATTCACGGCGTAGAGATCAACAAGCATAGCTGGGATGATCATAGCGATGTCAAAGGACGGATGCAAAACCACGCCGCCGAAGTCGACCTGCCGGTGGCAGGACTGCTCAAGGACCTCAAGCAACGGGGGTTGCTGGAAGAAACTCTGGTGGTTTGGGCATCGGAAATGGGTCGTACGCCGTTTGTGAACGACCTCAAATCCAAGACACCGGGTCGCGATCACAACCAATACGCGCTGGTCATGTGGCTGGCGGGCGGGGACGTCAAGGGCGGCGCAACGGCAGGAGCCACCGATGAGTTCGGCATTAAGGCTTTACACGAGCAGATTCCTCTGCGCGACGTGCACGCGACCATCTTGAACCTGCTGGGGTTGGACGACACTCGCCTGACCCATCTCCATGCCGGGCGGTTCCGCCGGTTGACCGACATCGGAGGGCGCGTGCTCACCGAGATCATTGCCTGATTCAAGCCTCCCTTTGCCGGACCTATACGCCGATCGAAAAACGTGACTCCGAAGCAGGTCGGTTGCGACGTGGCTACGATGCCCTGCCCTCCTCATTTCCCGGCCTTGGCGGCGCTTAACCCGCTCGACACCTTTCCAGAATCACAAATCCATGACCCCTTCGACACCCGGGTCCAACTTCGGAGGTCGGGAGAGGAGCGAAATCCCGAAGAAAAGGGTGAGGGAAACCAGCAGGGCAATGGCTCCGGCATCGATCCGATAGGGAATCTCGATCTTGAGCAGCTTGATCCCCAGCTTGATCCCCAAGCTCGAGATCATGGCGGTGTTGGCCGCAAGGGCTGTGGCGCGCTTCCAGTTGAAACCAATGGTCACCACGGGAACCAGAGCCGCAGCGAAGGTGCCCCAGCCAAAGGCTCCCAGAATGGCCACCAAGTCGCCGGAGTAGATGGCAAAGAGAGATGCCACCAAGGCAATAGCCACCGTGGTCGTGCGGGCCCACAGCAGTTCGTTCCTCAGCGACTTGCCTCGCAGGGATTGGGGAATATCATGAACGATTGCGGCTGAACCGATGTTCAAGAAGCCGTCGGCCGTGGACATGATGGCGGCAAAAAGAGCAGCAAAGACCAGCCCGGCGAGCAGGGGATGGGTGTAGGCTTGCAGGAATTGGGGCGCTGCGGCATCAATTCCCGGCAATTCGGGATGACTGCCCGACAGCACCAGAGTCCTCATGGCCAAGCCAATGCTCAACCAGAGTAGCGCCGTCAGCGAGTAGCCGACCACGGAAATGGGCAGGGTTTGGCGAACGTCTCGCACTCGCTTACTCATCATCAGCTTGGTAATGACGTGAGGTTGGCCCGAAGCTCCCACGGTAAAAAGGAAATACCAGGAAAGGCATCCCAGCATCCCTACCGCTCCCCAGGGACTGATGGCCTCGGGGTCATCGGCCCCCGATCGTCAGAGTCATTCCGGTAAAGCCATCCGGAACGGCCGTGGTCGCTGCCAGGAAGACCAACAGGGCTGCAATCACCATGATGAAGCCTTGAACCACATCGGTGTAGACCGAGGCGATAATGCCACCGGTCACACAGTAGAAAACCAGGACTGCAAAAGAAACGGCGACACAGCCTTCCAGGCTCAAACGTCCGATCGGGGTATTGCTCATGATGTCCTGGAGAACCCTGGCCATGGCCAGGATCTGGGTCCCCAGATAACCCATCACGCCCGACAGGATGGCGAGGGAGGCCAATAGGCGGCTGACTTGGCTGTTGTAGCGGGAAGCCACCACGTCCGGCAGGGAAACCGAGTCTTTCAACTCGGCCAGCAGGCGGATTCGCTTGCCCAGCAGAAAGAAGGAAATGCAAGTGCCCATGGGGGCGCTGATCACCATCCACATGGAGCTCATCCCCAGGTGGTAGACCAGTCCCGGGCCACCCACAAAGCCGAAACCGCTCATGATGCTGGAGAACACGGCAAAACCGGTGACGATGACCCCCAAGTTTCGACCGGCCATGAAGAAGTCTGCGCTGGACTTGGTCCGCCGAAGAGCCCACAACCCCACCACCACACAGATTCCCATGTAGGCAACCACAGACACCAGTACGGTGATTCCCCTGCCCGTTTCCATCAACGATTCTCCTCGGGAGGCTGACGACTGGAGCGGACCAGTTCCTCGAAACGGCCGCTGTCTTCCTCCCCAAACACCCAGTCGTCGAACTTCAAGCTGTAGAGAAGCACGAAATAGAGGGGAAACGGCCACAGAACAACCAGCATGACGGCAGTGGGTACGGGTAGAGACAGAAAAAGTCTGGATGGGTCGTTCACGTAGTCCCCGTAGGCGAAGATCATGACCATGAATACGGCCAAATAGAGAACACTGCCGACAAGGAAGACCCCTCCTTTGCCTCTTTTGGAACCGCTCTTGCGGCGCAAACCGAAAAACAGGCAACCGACAAAAAAGAGAATTTGCAGAACCCCAAAGGCCACACCCCACCAAAGAACTTGAGAATGTCTCTCTCCGGTCCCTCCCTGGCGCATGGTGCTCATCTCCGGATGCCCATATCCCCGGCTCTCGGGAGGCTCTTCCAGAAAGAGAACGATCCCCACCACCAGACACAAGGCCACGAGCAGACCGAACAGGACCCACTGCAATGAAGAGGAGAATCGGGATTCAGTCATTGCCAAGGGATAGGGGGGCCTTTAGGGGACAGCCTTCACCTCAACTGGTCTGGCCGAGGCGGACAGACGACATTGGGTGCTCGAAGTTTCGCACCGGGCGACCGGCAAGATACTGCCGAGCTAACTGACGAACGAGAGGGATGCCCGACCGGGTCCAGACTGCACCCGCCCGGACGGCCATGAGACTGCTGACCAACGGAAGCAGAGATGTGAACAGCGTTCAGAGCAGTCGCTCCATGTTACCGCACACACTGATGGCCTGACCCGAGACACCGGCTCCCGCATCCGAGCAAAGGAACAGGGCCATGTTAGCGATATCGGCGGCGCTCATCATCCTGCGGAGCGAAATTTGTCGCAAGAACTCTTCCTCCATGGCCTCATAGGTCTTTTCGGCGGTTACCGCCCTGGCGGCGATGACCGAGCGAATCCGTTCACCCTCGACCATTCCCGGCAGCAAGGCGTTCACCCGAATCCTGTAGGAACCCAACTCCATGGCCAAGCTCCGGGTGAAGCCGACCACCGCCCACTTGGAGGCCGCGTAGGGTGTTCGCATGGGATATCCCAGGCGACCCGCCACCGAGGAGATATTGACAATCGATCCCCCTCCCGCCTTCTTCAGCAGGGGCGCCGCCAACCTCGTACAAAGAAACTGTCCCGTGATGTTGACGGCAAGGGTCCGTGACCAGTCCTCGGGGCTGACGTTCTCTACGGCGGCGGTGGGACCGGCAATGCCGGCGTTGTTGATCAGCACATCCAAGCCGCCTAAATGAGCAGCCAGGTCCTGAAAAAGCCACTCCACTTCGGCCGGAACCGCCACATCCGCTTGGGTGAAACCCACGCCGGGAAGCTCCCGCGCCAGCTCTGCCACTCGATCCCGGGAAACATCGCACACATGAACCCTGGCTCCCTCCCTGAGGAAGGCGCCGGCAATGGTCCGACCAATCCCGGAAGCTCCTGCCGTCACCAGCACCCGACTTCCCTTTTGAATCTTCATGAACAAATCGCCCTATGAATCGTGAAATCCTTGGGGTCTGACCGAATCCAAAGACCTGGACCGCCCGGACACAACCGATATTTTCTCCCGAAGGTGGCGAGGCAGCACCCTGGTCAATTCTTCTCCGGCAAAACCGCCGAATTCTGGTGCAGCAACTGGAGCAAGGCCAGGAAGCGGTGGTCTCGCCGGGACGACCTCTCCTCCACAGCCTCCGGGGTGTAGCGGTAAATCCCCTGCCCTGTCTTGACTCCAAGATGGCCCGATTGAACCGTCTGCTTCAGCACAGCGGGAAGCTCCCGGTCGGATCTGATCTCCCCGACCAGATTTTCGAACACGCTTGCGGTCACATCCAGGCCGGCAAAGTCGATGACTTCCAGAGGGCCGATGGCAGCCAGACGAAATCCAATGCTGCTCTTCACCGCGCGATCGACCTCTTCGGGGTCGGCCACACCGCGATCCAGAAGGTCCAGGATTTCCCTCAGCATGGCGATCTGAATACGGTTGACGAGAAAGCCCGGAACTTCTTTCTTGAGATGCACCGGAGATTTTCCGACTCGGCGCAGCAGAGTCAATGTTTGTTGGACCACTGAGGCCCCGGTCCTTTCCCCCGGCACCACCTCCACCAAGGGCACGATATGAGGCGGGTTGAACCAATGGGTGATCAAGGCTCGCTCGGGACAACGCAAATCACCCGAGAGTTGTGTGATGGGAAAACTCGAAGTGTTGCTGGCCAGGATGGTCTCTGCTGAAACCAGGGGCTCAATCCTGCTGAAGAGTTGTTGCTTAACCGCCAGATCCTCACGAACGGCTTCCACCACAAACTCGCTTCCCCGCACCGACTTGGCCTCGGTTTCACAGACCTTGAGGCGTGAGAGCGCCGGCCCAATGGCTGACGCCTCGCCAAAACCAGCTCTGGCCGCGCTGCGCAAGTTGTGCTCAATACGGCCAATGACCGTATCTCGCACCTCAGCGGACTCGTCGTAGCCGTTGACCTGGCAGCCTCCCATAGCAAATGCCTGGGCAATGCCATGCCCCATGGTTCCCAGGCCCAGAACAGCAATCTTCTTGATGGTGGGCATGAGTGGGTCCTTTTTCCCGGCTGCCTTCAATGGAACACTGCGACGGTTACGTTGCGGATTGTCGAATGGCTAATCTCTCACTTGAGATTGGCTGATCGATTTTGAGTAGCGAGATACCCGGAAATTCCCCCCGAACTCCGGTGCACAGCGCCCGGAACCGCCAGGCATCACCCCCAGGGATCGGGAGCCAACGCCTCCACGTCGCTGACCACGTCCAGCACCGCCGGCCGTTCAGCCTCCAAGGCCTGAACCAGGGCAGGGGCGACTTCCTCAGGCTGCTCGACTCTGAAGCCCAGGCAGCCCAGGGATTCAGCCATTTTGGCGATATTCAAGTCGCGAAATTGCCACATCTCGAGCCCTTGGCGCTGCACGCCTCCATAGGCGCTGGCGAAAATCTCCGTCTCCTGATTCAAGGAGCGGTTGTCGTTAACGACGATCACGGGATGGACGCCATAGCGGAGGGCCGTCTCCAACTCCGCCAGGTGGTAATAGAATCCCCCGTCGCCGGTGAAACAAACGACAGGCCGATCGGGGGCGGCGCACTTGGCCCCTACCGCTGCCGGCAGACCCCAACCCAGCGATCCGGCGGCTCGGATGTAGGTCTGGCCGGAGTGGCGCAGCTCGATATGGGCGCCCGACCAGATGCCCGAGTGGCCGGTATCCGAAACCAGGATCACATCCGAGGGCAAGACCGCTTCGATTTCCTTGCAGAGACGCTCCGGCCGCATGGGCAGGGCTTGAGAGCCGCGCAGGGGAGCCACCGCAGCCCGCCATTCGCCCACTACCTGCTCCACACGCGAGAGCCACTCGGGGTTGGACCGTTTGGAGGCTACGGCGCCAATCAACTCCTGCAGCGCGGCTTTGGCATCGCCCCACAAGCTGCAGACATTGGGGTAGTTCCGGCCTAATTCCGAAGGCTCGATGTCCAGTTGAATGACAGGAGTCTCTTTGGGAGGGATGCGCCAACTGTTCGTGACCTGGCTGCCGGTTCGGCTGCCGATAAAGAAAACCAGATCGGCCTCGGCCACCAGGCGATTGGCGCAGGCGCGGGAATAGGAACCCACCACGCCGATCGACAGGGCGTGATTTTCCGGGATGGTCCCTTTGGCGTTCAGAGAAGTAGCCACCGGGATCGAGAGTGTTTCCGCCAGTTGCCTCACTTCGGGCTGCGCTCCGGAAAGAGCGACTCCCCCGCCGGCGACGATGACAGGCCTGCGGCAACGACTCAGCAGATCGGCCGCCCTTCGCACACTGTCAGCCTCCGGTCGAGGTCGAATGGCGGGATATCGAGAGAACTGCGTCTCGAAGATCGGCTCCAGATCGGCCTCTCCTTCAATGGCCTGCCCGAAATTGCCGGCAATCTCCAGGTGTACCGGCGCCGGGCATCCAGTGGTCGCCTCTCGGAAGGCCTGACGGAGAAGGTCGGGCAGGCGTTCCGCCAGATCCACCTGGGCGTTGAATTTGCTCAGCGGTTCAAACAACGGATAATCGTCGATTTCCTGGTAGACGTGACGGTGTTTGGTCTCGGGAAAACGGCCACCGGTGACGGCGATGACCGGCGAACAGGCCAGGAAGGGATCGCGCAGCGCTGCCGCCAGGTTGGCCGCACCAATCGTCTGGGCCATACATATCCCGGGCCGGCCGGAGATCCGGGCATAGCCATCCGCCATGTAGACGGCGGCCTTCTCGCTATGAGCCGTGACCCGCACGATATTCATGCCTTCCATTGCTGCCAGTGCCGGTGTCAATATAGTGGGGACCAGAAAGACGTGGGTCACTCCATAGGCCCCTGCATGGCCTCGGCAAAATAAAGGGATCCCGTTATGGGTGGCATCGGAGCCTTTCAGATCAGGCTTGACGGCCAAGTTCACTGGCGCGCATATTACTTGCTGCAGACTCTCGACACAACCCCATTCCGAGGTTGAACCCGTAAGGAAAGGTCAACTCCGTACCGGGGGATGAGATTCAGGAGACAACCATGAATGGCAACCCGTCGTCCCGCCGAGATTTTCTTTGGACATCAGCCAAGCTCATCATCCTGGGCGCCGGTTGGAGCTGCGCCTCTGAGGTGAGTCGTGACAAGAAGCCATCCGGGAGAGCGGATGGCAAGGAGGCTCACATGAAACTTTCTCTGTCCGCCCGCGTTGCGGAGAGTTTTTCCAACAAGGAAGAGGCTTCGCTGAACATGACGGAACTCATCGGTCTGGCCCGACACCATGGATACGAGGCGCTCTGCATGAGGGCCTCGCAGGCAGGCATTCACTCACCGCCTGAAACGGTGAGCGGGATGAGCCGTCAAATCCGAGAAGCCGGCCTCAAGGTCTCGATGGTCACGGGAGACTTTGCCGTGCCTCGGAACGACGAGTCGGGTCCCGAGGGCTTGCGCAACATCACGCCCTACCTGGACCTGGCGGATGCCTTCGGAACCGACTTGATCCGTATCTGCATGAAGAAGGACGACGATATTGTCTGGGCGCAAAAGGCTTCAGACGCGGCTGCCGAGCGCGGCATTCGCCTGGCCCATCAGGCTCACTGCGCCAGTCTCTTTGAAACCGTGGACCGGTCCATCCAGGTGCTGGAGAGCGTTGACCGACCCAACTTCGGGATCATCTATGAACCTGCCAATTGGATGATTGCGGGAGAAGACTACGGCAGGAAAACCATCAGGAGGCTGGGGCCTCACATCTTCAACGTCTACGTTCAAAACCACCGCATCGATCCCAACGGGCAGGCTGCGGTCAAGACCTGGAATCGAGGTCCGGTCCGGCTGGATCACATCGGTTTGTGGGAATCGGAGGGCATTGATTTTGAAGAAGTCTTCACCGGGCTGCACGACATTGGATACGAGGGCTTCGTTACAGTTCACCAGGCGTTTGCAGGAATCATGTCGGTGGCGGAAGCAGCCAGGCGGAGTGCGCAGTTTCTCAAGCCTTTGATTCGCTGAAAAGTACTGACTGGGACAGACTCCCCTGTTGTGGCTTCAGGATTCTCTCCGTTCCCCGTTCCCAAGCCGGTCGGCTCAAAACCACCGCGCCTTATCCACCAGATTGCGCAGGGCCCTGCCTTCGGCGAAGCGACGAACGTTATCCAAAAGAACTGCCAGATGACGCTCGGCGGTTCTGGGAGAAGAACCCGCCACATGGGGCGTGAGGATCACATTGTCCATCTTCCACAGCGGATGCTCCGAGGGAAGCGGTTCGGTCTCAAAGACATCCAGGCCGGCCCCGGCGATCTCACCCGATTGCAGGGCGGCTGTCAAGTCGGCCAAGTCCACGATCATGCCCCGGCCGATGTTGATGAAGTAAGCCGTCGGCTTCATCTGTTGGAAAAGCGGTCGGCGAAAGAGCTTTTCGGTTTCCGGGGTGTGCGGCGCGGCAACCACAACGAAATCACTGCCGGACAGCAGGTCCGACAAGCGGTCAGGCTTCCAAAGGGCCTCGACTCCTTCGGGCGCCTGACACTGCTGGGGATCGACGGCAATGACCGTCATACCGAAGGCCGCGCCGCGCCGGGCGATTTCGGAGCCAATGCTCCCCAGACCAACGATCCCCAGGGTTGCATCGGAGAGGTGTCGATGCGCTCGGTCGATAGCACTGGTTCTTGACGGTCCCAAGATAAAGTTCGCGCGCTCCGACTCCCCGCCCGCCGCTTCCCAACGAGTCTCGATTTGCTGACGGATGTAGCGGTGGAAATTGCGAGCGAAGCAAAGAATGTAGCCGAAGACGTGGTCTGCAATGACGTCGGAGTAGAGCCCACGCATATTGGTCAACTGGCAGGGATGATCCACCAGAGCGGGAAACAGGTAATGCTCGAGGCTGGCCGTAGGACATTGCACCCATTGCAGCCGACCCGCCGCGGCCAGAAGGGACGGCGTGAGTTTTCCAAAAAAAGCGTCGGCCTCCACGATTTCTCGAATCGCTCGTTCCTCCTCAGCGGTATTCACCACCGACAGGGTTCCGGCAGCGGCTACGATCTTTTCAAGCCGCTCGGATTCAACCGCAGGATAGATCAGTAATTTCATGAAGATACCTCACGCTGGGAGCGTAGGCCTCTGGCCCGCATCGGAAGCGGGCGGGACGCCCGCGCTCCCAGGTTCACCGACCAGGGTTCCCTGTACTCCTTGGTCAAAAGGGCGTTGGCCTCCGGGTCATTGAGAATGGTTTCAGTTTCGGGATCGAAGTGCAGAACTCGCTGAGTCTGATAGGCGATCTCACCCAGATGGCTGAGAGCACAAGACAGATGAGCCGCTTCGGCCGAGGCGTTCGGCTGCTTGCGAGAACGCACGCAGTCCAGGAAATTTGAAAAATGCTGCTCTTTGCCGGCGCCGCCGCGCATTCCCGGACCCTTCTCTTCCTTCTTGCCCAGGTAGACTTGAAAATAACCTCGTCGAGAGAAAACCATGAACCCTTCCGTTCCGTAGAAGGCATTCCCACTGTCGAAGCCGTAGCCACCGTAGGGCGTCCAGCCGCGGTCCTCATAAAGCAGCACCTTGCCCTCCGGGTATTGATAGGCCACCATCATGTTGTCGGGATACTCCCGCACTCCCTCCAGATCAATGCGACTGCCGTGGGCGGTAATCCTCACCGGGAGACCCTTGGGGTTCAGCCCGAAACGAGCCATGTCCAGGTCGTGGCTGCCGTCATTCCCGATGTCGCCATTGCCGTAGTCTTTGTACCACTGCCAGTAGCCGTGAAAGCGATTGGCATTGAAGGGCCGTTTGGGGGCCGGACCCAACCACATGTCGTAATCCACCCCCGGTGGAACCGCAGAATCCGCAACGGGTGACCGATGTTTGTGCCGTTGCAGGTTCCAGGCTTTGGCCATTTTGACTTCGCCGATGACGCCCGCCTGCAGCAACTCCCCGGCCCTGGCCGTCACCTCACTGGAACGCATCTGCGTGCCGTGTTGCACAATGCGGCGGTGCTTGTTAGCCGTTTCCACCAGAACCCGTCCCTCCCGGAACACGTGACTGGCCGGTTTCTCCAGATAGAGATCCTTGCCGGCCTCCAGCGCCCGAACGGCCATGGGAACGTGCCAGTGGTGGGGTGTGGCGATCACCAGCGCATCGATGGACGGGTCATCCAACAACCTGCGAAAGTCGCTCACCATCTTGGGCATCCGTCCCGTTTCCTGCTTGACGGTCGCCCCGGCGCGTTGCAGAAATTCCCGGTCAACGTCGCAGACGGCCAGGCAGACGGTATCGGGCCGTGACAGGATTCGCTTCAGATGGCCGTAACCGATCCCCCGCACCCCAATGACGGCCAGCCCCAGACGGTCGTTGGCGGACCAGGAACTCCCGGCAGACAGGAACGGACTCAATGCCCCCAGAGTGGCCCCCTGGACCGACTGAGATAAAAAGCTTCTTCGCGTGAGAGATTTCAACAAGTTCCTCCTTGGGAGAAGATGGCGGCCTGCAAGGGGGAAGCGGACCATAGACCGTACCCCTTAAGACTCTGTAAAACGTGGAAATAAAGGAATTTGGCAAGTGGTTAATTCTCCGGGTTTTATCCTCGGTATCCTTAGCACCCATCACCTCAGCTCATATCTGATTCAGTCCTTACCGTTTTGGGATCTATGGCCTCGTCTACGTAAGGATAACGACAATCCAAGATGTCAAGCAGCTTAGTTCTCACTTCGACAGTGAGTCGCTTTAAGGTGAAATATTTAAGAACGGCCCTTAGGTGACTGTCCGAACCAACCTCAATGTTACCGTCCTTGATCAGCCTGTGCGCGACAAGTTGAATCTCACTCGGCGGGATCTCACAAAAATCTCGAGGACCTCGATTGCGAACGATGACCGGTGGTGCACCCGTTAGTCGAACGATCGAGTGAACTAAGTCGTCCTTATTAAGCTCATCCTCTTTAACAATTCGCCCATTGCGGATAGCATGTTGAAGTGCCTTATTCATCAAGTGTTTGAGGTCCCGGCCCATCCTGCGTAAACCACAACTACGCAAGTAGATGTCGTAAGCTCGCTTAGCAAGCATCGGCCCCTCCACCTTGATGATTCGACATAAGCCATCAGCTACGCTGGCCGTGTGCACTTGGCGCGGATCGGGACCTGCTCTTTCCGAGAAACTAGCATAGGGTGTGCAAGATCCGGCTTCTCCAGTTAACGTGGGAGGCCCTGGTACCACTGATTCGCTAGATGACCGATCAGGATGCTCCGACTCCTGCAAGTCTTTGGAAAGCTCCGCCCGCTCGGCTCGGCACCGACGATCGTCCCCCAAGCGCCTGCGAAGCACATTGTCCACATCTGCAAGCACCTTCACCTTGTTCGTCCACCAATCCATCGACCAGATTCGAAACAGGGTCCAACCGCGATCTTCCAGTACGGCTTGTCTTATCTTGTCCCGCTCGCGGGCGAAGGCAGAGCTATGGTACATCGCTCCGTCGCACTCAACGCCGGCGAGGTATCGTCCGGGTGCATCCGGATGCACAATTCCCAAATCGATCCTGTAGGCCGAGACTCCGATCTGAGGATGGACTTGCCAGCCTTTCATACGCAGTTCTCGAGAGACGGTCGCTTCAAACGGCGACTCGAAATCTCCAATGGAACCTGACGCCGCCGATCCCAACGCCGATTGCCCTTTTCTTGCGTACTCGAGGAAATGTTTGAGATCGGTGACCGCCCGTGCCTGGGTGCGCGACAGATCGATATGGTCCGGGTTCAAGGTGGAGAAAACAATCATCTCCGACCTTGCCCGAGTCAGGGCAACGTTCAGGCGCCGTTCGCCTCCCTCCCGGTTGAGCGGGCCGAAGTTCATCGTCACGTGACCGCTCCGGTCGGGCCCATAGGTGACGCTGAACAGGATAACGTCACGCTCGTCACCCTGCACCGTTTCGAGATTCTTGACGAACACGGGTTCGATCTGGTGCTCGCGCGAGAATGCCCGCTCGATCCCAGGTTCCTTCGAGCGCACCTTGTCCAAAAGATTCTCAATCAAGGTCTGCTGCTCAGTATTAAATGTTACGACGCCGATTGAAAGATCTCGGATGGTGGGGTCAGAATGCGTCAGGCGGCGGACAATCTCATTGACTATGGCGTTTGCTTCGCCCTCGTTGTGTCTGGCCCCGCCGCGTGCATAGAACCCGTCCGGTTGAACGAGGCTGACCGCACGATCGGTCACGGCAGGGTCGGGGAACGTAATCAGACTATTGCCATAGTAACGATCATTCGAAAACGCTATCAAGCTTTCTTTTCGTGAACGATAGTGCAGATTCAGTGTCCTCTGCGGAATGCTGGCACCAAGCATCTCTTCCAGAATGCTCTCCAGATCTCCCTCCGTGTCGATGTCTCCGTCCGGGTCGTCGTCGGAACGCGCGAAGAAATTGGTCGGCGGCATCTGCTTCGGGTCGCCGGCAACGATCACCTGTCGTCCACGGGCGATCGAGCCGACGGCATCCCAGACCGTGATTTGAGAGGCTTCGTCGAAGATGACCACATCGAACAGCGCCTGATCGGGCGGTAGATATTGAGCGACGGAAAGCGGGGACATCATGAAACAGGGAGCCAGCGAGGTCAGCACGTCGGGCGCTTCTTTGAGGAGTTGGCGAACTGGTTTGTGCCGTCTCTTCTTTCGCAATTCGCGTCGAACCACGCCCCACTGCGAACTCCTTTGAACGTCGCCCTGCATTGGCAGTAGTTCCACAAGATTTGCAGCGATGTATTCGACAGTAAGCTTCAGAAAGCGTTCGTCAACCTCGCGAAACTTCGTGATGGTCACCTCGTGCTCCGGTGTAGAAAAAGTTCGTAGCACCTCATCCTCTCCGATGACGGCTGCCGACCACCATGCACAGTAGGCCGCTTCGAAGGTTTTCTTTACTTCTTGAGCAGGTATGCGGCCCTGCTCCACAGCTTCCACAAGCGGCAGGAGATCGACATCAATAGCCTCGGCTCTCCGTTTCCTCCAAGCGCACCAGTCATGAAGTTCGTTGTGTTTGGCTGAGATGGTGTCCATGGTCTCCCGAAGTTGCTCCAGCGCGCGGTCCGAAGACGCAAAGGTTTCGCGCACCGATGCGCCCGCGACAGCCTCGAATTCTTCGCTTACCTTCCACAAGCTTTCGAGAGAGTCGAGGAATTCTGTAGCCGTGCGCCCGACGGCGTTTTCGGAGGCCAGCAGATCGTTCCCGTCGTGAAGAAGAGTTCGAATCGTCGTGCGAACCTCCATCAGAGTCTGTGCCTCGTCGGCTAGTTTGCCAGTAGCGGAGCGGGCGCGTTCACCAAGACCGCGGAGTGACTCGGCAACCGACGGTTCAGTCGTATGTCCTGCCCAGTCCCTGAAGTCGCAAAGTTGCTGATCCAGTCGGTCGATCGCTTCGCCTTCCTGGCGTAATCCTGTCAGTGGCTGGGCGTCGCGTCTTGGATCCGGTTTTCCCAGGGCACCATTAGCTCGCATCTCCTTTACGATGCTGCGCCGTGCAAAGAAGCGCTTCAGCCCCCACATTGCCTCTGCCACCGCCCAGCGTCGAGCGATGTCTTCTCCATCAAGAGACCGCCAAGCGAACGGCTCGTAGGCGCAACTGAGCGACGCCTGAGCCTCGGCATATGCCTTCAGCCGTACTACGGCTTCTTTGAGAGCTTCAATCCGATCCAGACCGTCCGATTTGAGCGCATAAGCCGTGGGTTTCCGGTAGGAATCGACAAGCAGAGTAGCCAATTCTCCGAGCGCGTCGAGGCGCGTCATCGAGCGATCAGGCAAAGCAATACCGATAGCATCGCAAAGGGCATCACAAGCGCGCTCGGCCTTTCTTACCGTCGCTGAAAGTCGGCTAGCCCGCTCGGCAACCGAGCTTTCCCACTGCGGCGACCATTCACTGTTGGAGACGAGATGGAAAGGGCTTTGGGAAACGTCCCCGACCGCCTTGGCCTGGATTGAGAGCTTCTCAACAGCATCACGCATGGCCTTGAGGGCAACCTTGTGGTGACGATCCGCCGTCGGCCAAGACAGATTGACGCGGTTTGCGAGTTCCTCGTCACGGACCTTAACGCCAATCGCATAGTATGCCGTAAGACCATTGCGATGTTTTTTGTGCAGGTGATCGACAACGCAGTTCAGGCGGTCACGCAACGTACGAAGCTCTGCGGCCCGTTCCTGCCAACCTGCGACCGAATCTAGAGGAGCCGTTTCCCACACCGAGCGCAACTGATTCAATACATCAATTTTGCGAGCCTTGTTGGAATGAAGTTCCAAGCAGAAACGACCGAGGCCGATTTCTTTCAATCGGCCATAGACCACCTCAAGTGCTGCCGTCTTTTCGGAAAGAAAAAGAACCGTCTTCCCTTTCCCCAAAATGTGCGAGATGAGGTTGGAGATGGTCTGGCTCTTGCCGGTACCCGGCGGACCAATGATGACAAAGTCCTTGCCCCGGTCGGCTGTTGCGATCGCGGCCATCTGTGACGAGTCCGCCGAAAGCGGCGTCAGCAGGTCGGACGGCTTGTATTCGCGGTCGATCTGCGACAGTTCGACAAAACCGATCTCGGTTCCGTATGGATCATGCGGCGTATCGATCAGGTGACGTACGACGGCATTTTCCCGAAGCGCGTCGGTCCGGTCGACGAGATCCTTCCACATGAGATACTTGGCGAAGGAGAAGTGACCTAGAACAACGTCTTCGACGACCTCAAAGCCGGGTGCATCCTTTACCACTCTCCGGATCTTATTCCAGGTACTGTCGACGTTGATGCCACTTTCATCGGTTGGCAGATCGCCTTCGAGTCCTCCGATATCGATTCGGAAGTCCCTGTGGAGCATTTCCAACAAGGTAGTGTTGAAGCGCGGCTCATCGTCATGCGCCATCATCTTGATGCCGCTGCGGACGGATCTCCTGACCAGCGTAACAGGGAGCAGGATCAGCGGCGCGCGGAAGCGACGATCTTCCTTCTGATCCCGTTTCCAGAGCAGGAAACCGATGGCGAGGTAGAGCGTGTTGGCTCCGCCCTCCTGCAGAGCGGTCTGAGCCTTGCGATAGATCTCAACGGCGCGCTTAGCAAGCTCATCCGCAGGCAGGTCGACCAGGACATGACGTCGCTCAAGCTCATCGCGCGCATATTCCTTGGTGATGACTTCTCCCGTGCGCTGGCTGTGAATCTCCTCGTCCTGCCCCCCCGACGAAGGTTTGGGAACGGCAACGATCTGAATCCTGGTTCCCTTGGCAAGCTTGTCCTCAAGCCGACTAGGCTCCGGGCAGATGATTTTCAGGCTGGTTTTTGTCGCGCGATGATTCAGTAGAGGATTGCGGAGTGTCAGATCGAGAAGCTTCCGCTGCCAGCGTTCGAGGCGTCCTTCAGGAGTCTCGGGCTTTTCTTCCTCATGGCCTACACTATCGAAATCAGGAAGTGCAGGCGCCGGTTCCAATGTCAGGTCCACGACCGTGGTTGGACTTCCGCCGCTTGGTACGGACTTTTTCGGCTTCAGGCCAAGAGGTGTGATGCGGTGCGCCCGCGCCCGGCGGATGTCGACCGCGGCAGTGAACGTGTCGTCGTTTTCAGGGCGAATGTTGTCTTTGGCCGCGTCGAATGCTCTAGAGAAAGGTGGTGCCGGGTACAACGTCACATAGGTCGTCTCGACAAGCACCAGTTCCCAGAGATCGATACGCTTTCTGAGGGTTTCCGCCTCGTCAATGACAATGGTGGAGAGGTCCTCGGGTTGGAGCCAAACGCCGACCAGCGCGTGACCTTTCGGCAGTGCTATGACCGGATTGAGCCCTGCCTGCTCGAAGGCTGAAGCGAACAGCATCGCCGTGTCGAGACAGGTTGCAACCCTGCCATCGAAAATCTGGCTTGGCAGGCGGATTTTCTGGCCATCACTTTCGAAACTCGCTAGCGGGGCAGCATAGGTCAGACCAAGATTGGCGATCGCCGTATAGATGGCGGAGGCGATCTCCCATACGCGCTGCCGACTGTGGGACTGGTAGCCGTCTATCTGATCCTTCTTTCCGGCTTGGCGTAAAACTTTGCTTGCGCTTCGGAGAATTCTGTCGACCGACGGATCATTCGGCATTGAGAACGCCGCGAGCAATTCCGGCATATATCCGGCGCCACCCCATTCGTTGTATGCGAGCAATTCAACTGGCTTCGACAGTTCTGTCAGGGGCACTCCGTCCTTTTCGACCTGGAGGTCAATGGTGCCGCGCATGGATTCGGTAAGGTTGAGCAGGAATTCACCATCAACTTTGAGATCGCGATCCTTGATCGATACCAATCCCTGTGGCGCGATCCGATCCACAGGCCACACTCTCTCTTTTACGAAGGGTGGGTTGGCCCTAAGCGCCAGGATCATGTCGTCGAGGCGCTCTTCCGCGTGGAAATTTTCGACCTGGAGATCGCGCAGTACCGGAAAAGAACTCTGATGTGCTGCAAAATTCAACTTCGCCGCGATCTCGGCTTGAATCCTGATGTCTCGATTGCTGTTACCTGTCACAGAGGTACCTTCGTGGGCTGCAATTATTCTTAGTGGCATGGTAGTGTAGGTTGTCTCTCGGAAGCAACATCGGAGCAGACAGGGTGGCCTTTCGCTCCCCAACGTGACCTGTGATCAAGCCGGGAGACGACTTGGCCCGCACGTGCCTAAGAACGGAGACCGGCAGGTTCAACCATGGGGCAGCCATCCGCCTCGGATCAGCCTTCACTACGCCATTTTGCAAAACCTCGCGCTCCGTGAAGAAACGAGAGGACAAGAACTTCCGATGGCCTCACTTCACACAACAGCCGGTACCGACCCACGAACACCTCACGAACCGTAGGATCGGCTTGTTCGGGAACGACTCGACCTCGCTCGGACAGAGTGGCCAAACTTGCTGCGGCCTTGAGCGTCTGCTGCAGCAAAGACCGTGCAGCTTGTGGGGAGTCTTGGGCGATGTATGCGAGGGCTTCGTCGAGCGCAGAGCGGACCTCTTCGGTTCATGTTACCCGGCGGTGTCGGCCAGCCATTTCCTGCGAAGCTCCCGAGCTACGTCCTGATGGCATATCGTCCGGCCTGCTCTGGCGTCGGCCCGGCCACGCTCAATGGATTGCAGGACGCACCAAGGGTATTGCCCGTCTTTCAAACTACAGTCGTCGAGCAGACGGTTGAGAAGCTCCCGGACGTTTTGCTTTGCTTGCAATGCTCTACCGCCCAGACGGAGAGTCTTATGATTGAATATACGCCCATGCGACGGACTTCGGCGGGCCTTGAGACGTTAGCTCCCTATGCCTTCGACTCTACCTGGCGAATCATCTCCTGGAGGTTGCGGTAGTTGATCCGCATGGCCTCCTCACGGGAACCACTGGGCGGCCGAAAGTGAGTGGCCAGGGAGAGGAAAACGTCGCAGCCATGATCGCGCATCTGACGCAGAATGGTGAGGTAGTCCACATCGCCGTCGCCGATCGGGCGATACTCGAATTTGAGGCGCCGGCCGTCGATGACGTGGAGGTCCTTGAGGTGAAGCCCGTGAAGGTAGGGTCGAACGTTGTGAAATCCGGCAGTGGCCACGTCCCACTCTCCACAATTCCAGTTGTCGGCCGGTCCCCACATCACCTTGATTCGGCGGGATCCCACCCGTTCCGCCAAGCTTCGGAAGTTGGCGGTGGTATTGGTGTAGTTCCAGGGCATCATGGACAGGGCCACGTCGACCTGATAGCGCTCGGCCTGCTCCGCCACCAGGGAGAAGGCTTTCACCAGCTTATCCATGTCCACCTGGGCGATGACGCCGCCGCGAGTGAGCCAGCGCATGGGCCAGGTGGGTTTGCCACCGGAGTATTCGCCGGGCCAGGCAAAGGTGAAGGCGCCCACGGCGCCTACGCCGATGCGCGACGCAATCTGCATGGAGCGAATCAGGCTATCAAAATCCTTGCGGAAACCGCCGTGATCTCCCATCGTTTCAAGCTCCAAATCGGTGAGATGAATCTGCTTGAAGGGATTGCCGGCATTGAGCAGAAAAATCTTGAGGCCCTGACGTTCCACCCGTTGGGCCATGCGGTCGGCCGCGGCGTCGCTCATCTGGGCCATGTCGGTTTCATTGAGCAGGCGATTGAACCAGACGTAATCCACCCCGATCTCTTTGGCTTTAGCCAGTTCCTCGTCAAAGGGCAGCCTCAATTCCGGAATGTACATGGCTACGCGGAAGCGATGCCTGTCCCCGGGCCGGCCGGGGGAGTTGGCTGGCGTCTTCCCTCGAGGGCTTGCCTGGGCCTCCCGCGCCCCGGCGGTCAACAGCGTGGCCGCGGCCACACCCAAGCCGGCCCGTTCGATGGCGGTCAAAAATTCCCGTCGTTTCATCTCAGTTCTCCTTCCTGGCAATATTCATAAGAGGCTACAGGTCTTGCAGCCCCCAGGGCGCCCGATAGTCTTTGGTCAACAGGGCGTTGGCCTGGGGATTGTTGGGAAAGCTCTCGCTCCCAGGGTCGAAATGCAAAACCTGGGCCAGACGGTAAGCAATCTCGCCCAGATGGATCAAGGTGCAGGAGAGGTGCGCCTCCCGGGCCGGAGCGGTGGGCCGCTTGCGGTCGCGGACGCACTGGAGAAACTGGGCCATGTTCTGACGAGCGGTGGCGGCCAAGCTCCCCTCTTTCATGCCCTCTCCCTTGTGCTCTTTCTTGCCCAGATAAACCTGAAAATATCCTCGCCGTGAGAGCACCATATATCCCTCGGTCCCGTAGAAGACGTTGCCGCTGTCATACCCATGAAGCCCGTAGGGCGTCCAAAGGCGCTCTTCATAGAGGATGACCTTCCCTTCGTCATAGTGATAGGCCACCATCATGTTGTCCGGGTATTCCCGCGCTCCCGTCAAATCGATTCGGCTTCCGTGGGCGGTGATGCGATTGGGGTGAGTGGCGACGCCCAGGGCCCAGCGGGCAATGTCGATATCATGAGCCCCGTCATCTCCGATGTCGCCATTGCTATAGTCCCGGAAGAGCCTCCAGTGGCGGTGAAATCGATTCGGATTAAACGGACGCCGGGGCGCCGGACCCAGCCACAGATCGTAGTCAATCCCCTCGGGGACCGGAGCATTCGGCATTACCGGACGCTGGATCTGCCGCTGCACGTTCCAGGCCTTGGTCATCTTGATTTCACCCAGGACCCCCGAAGCCAGAATCTCGCCGGCGCGAGCCAGCAGCCGACTGGCGCGCATCTGGGTCCCATGCTGAAAGATGCGCTGGTATCTCCGCTCGGCTTCAATCAGAAGCTGCCCCTCCCGAAACACGTGGCTGGCGGCTTTTTCCACATAGACGTCCTTGCCGGCCTTCATCGCACGCAGGGCAATGGGTGCGTGCCAGTGATGGGGGGTGGCAATGACCACTGCGTCAATCGAAGGGTCGGTCAGCACGTTGCGAAAATCTCCTTCCAGCTTGGGCGTTTTTCCGGTCGCCTCCCTGACCGTCTCCGCCGCCCGTCGCAAGACCGATCGGTCCACGTCGCAGAGGCTCACCAGATGAGCCTCCGGGCTATTCGCCAGGGTCTTGACGTGAAAGTGGCCCATGCCGTTCATCCCGATGACAGCCAGAGCCAATCGTTCGTTCGGCGAGGCGGAACTCGAGCGAACGGCCAGTCCGCTCAGCGCTCCCAAAGCTGCCGTCCCGCCCAAGGAATAGGATAGGACCCTGCGACGTGTGATCTTTTTCATGGACTTACCTCTCCGGTACAGGCATTCGACCCGAGCGCCTCTGAAATTGCAAACACTCGAGAGGGTTAGTTCGTCAAGACCGAGGGCCACTCCATGCCCCAAAGAGGCACTCAGTCCCGGAGCTTGTGGTCGGAACTTTCTGGAGCAAAGGCGATCACGATCATCCCGACCGCATAGATGAGACTGGTGACTCTACCGATCCGGGCGTAATCTCCATCAAAGTGGGCTATCAACCCCCCTGCCATCAACACGGCCACTGCTGACAAAATCCGACCAAAATTAAAGCTGACTCCAGCGCCCGTCGAGCGAGCAGCCGTGGGAAACAACTCCGGCAAGAACAGCGGCAACCATCCGAAGTAAACCCCGGAGAAAAAACCCAAAGCCGAAGCCCAAATCAGAAAGCTGCCGTCGACCGGAGTGAGAACCCAAAACATATACTGGCTGGTGAGCAGCGCTCCCAAGCTCATCAGGAAATAGGTCCGGCGGCGCCCCAGTTGGCTGGCGATGATGCCTCCCAACAGGCTGCCGATCATTCCGGTCAGCGATCGGGAAAACTGAACCCAGGCCTTCAAGTGGGGGTCTGGCGGATCGGCCGCGGCTCCCGCTTCGCCGGCCCAAGGAATCATCCAATTGGAACTGCCCCACCCCCCAATCAAAGGAACCGTCCCCAAAGCGATCCCAAGCAAGGTGAGCCGTCGCAGCGGCGGCCGGAAGACCTCGGCGGGGGATCTCGATGGCCCTCCGTGGGGCCGACCGCTCTGTCGGCGGGCCAACCAGCGGGGTGACTCCGGAACCCAAACCCAAACGAACAGACCCAAAACGATGGGCATCGCTCCGACCCACATCACCCAGCGCCAGCTTTGAGGGGTGATCTCGATCACCGTGGCGGAAGCCGCCATCAGGAGCAGGCCCACATTGGCCGCCGTCCCCAAGATGCCTGCCAGGATCGGCCGTGAAAGATCGGACCAGGCCTCCGAGACAATCGCCACACCGTTGGGCCACATGCCCCCAATGCCCATGCAGGCCAGGAATCTCAGTAGCAGGAGCTCGGAAGGATCTCGAGCCCAATAGGCCCATCCGGAGAAAACGGAGAGACACAGTATGCTCAACCCCATGGCCTTGACACGGCCAAACCGGTCACCCAACCGACCAAAAACCCATCCCCCTGCAGCAGCGCCAAACAGAAAGGCGCAGACGTACCAGGCAAACCACTTTCCAACCAACGCTTCATTCGTTGATTGGAGCAAGTCGATGGCGGCCGACCGCATGGCCAGTGCGGTAATGGACATCTGCACGCCGGCAAACATCCACCCCAGAAAGGCCGTCACCACCACCAGGTAGCGGTCTCTCAGGGACAGCGTCTCTGGAATAGAACCCGGCAGCCCCGCTTCCGAGGCATCCAGCCTGGATGTCACCTGACTCTCCCCCGGAGTAAAGTCCCGCGGCTCCTAGAGTTTGACGCCGCGCCATTCCTCCTTGTCCGCAGTGACGTCAACGACGTTTCCGTCGGGATCTTCGATCTTATAGGCGCGGTCGGGCACGCGGTCGTGATCCAAATCCCTTCGGCCCTTAACGGTTTTCTGGGCCTCGGCGCCCCATTGGCGACAGCGGCGCCAGCAGGCTTCCAAATCATCGACCATCACGCCGAAATGCATGTATTCGCTGCCCTCTTCAATCCTGGGTCGATCGCAGTCCTCGGGCAGTTGGAGCAAGGTGACGTTGGTCACACCATCGGTCAGATCCAGGCCTTGCCCGCTAGGCCGATAGCCGACGAATTTCCACCCGAAGACGGTTTCATAAAAACGGCGGGACTTCTCCATGTCGCGACAGCGGAGAGCCAGATGACGCAGACGAGCCATAACATCCCTCCTACCAGGACGTCTCGCTGATTTCTCTCGGAGGCGGATTGCCGGTCTTTCCCGGGAAGACCGCCCGAGTCGTGGACTGCGACCCCGGATGCGGGTGAGAGGCCCGCGTTCCCAAGCTCTCCCGGAGCCCGGATCCTGGGCAGGAGCAACGGCGCCGGGACCTGGATACGCCTAGATCAATTCCTTGATCGGCTGGCCGGTGGTGTCATCGAAAGAGTTGGCGATCTTGATGGGCCGACCCACCGGAGTCATGTATTCCTGGGTCCAGTCAATACCCATGGCCTTGTAGATGGTGGCAAAGACATCGCCGACCGAAATCGGCCGCTCGGCAACGTATCCGCCCCGCTCGTCGCTGGCTCCGATCACCTGTCCTCCCCGCAATCCCCCTCCTCCCAGGACCATTGACCAGCAGAACGGCCAGTGGTCGCGGCCGTTGATCGGGTTAATCTCCGGAGTTCGACCGAATTCACCCATAGCCATCACGATGGTGGACTCCAACAGCCCACGCTGATCCAGATCCTCCAGCAGCGCCGAGAGGGTTCGATCCAAGGTGGGACACAGCAGGGCGCGCAGTTTCTTGTCGTTCTCCCCTCCCGATCCCCTGCCATGGGTATCCCAGCCGCTGTCGATATTGTAGCCGGCTGCGGTGACAAACCGTGAGCCGGCTTCAACCAGCCGTCGGGCCAGCAGAGCACTCTGCCCAAATCCGTAACGACCATAAGCATCTTTGGTCTTTTCCGATTCTTGAGAGAGATCAAAGGCCTTCTTCATCGTCGGGGACAAGATCATCTCCATGGCCTTGTCTCGGAAGGTCTCTCGCGCCTCTGCTTCAACCAGAACCTCCTTCCGGCGATAGAGTTCATCAACCACCTTCAGAAACGAGCGGCGATCCTCGATCCGCTTCTCGGTGATGGATTTCGGCAGAGTGAGATCCTTGAGTTTGAAGTCCTTCTTGCTTGGATCGGGAACCACCAACGGATTGTAGGCGGCGCCCAGAGAAGCCGGCCCGAAATAGCTCTCGGTGAGATGGGGCGCCCCCAACACGTAGGGGGGAATGTCGTTGCGGGCGCCCAGTTCCTTGGCGATGATGGAGCCCACGCTGGCAAATTCCATGGCCGGAGCCGGGCGGTGACCGCTGCTGATATACTCCCGGGCCAGGGGATGGTCCACTTCCTCGTGGGTCATCGAGCGTATGATGGCCAATTTATCCATATGGCGAGCGGCGCGAGGCAAAATCTCCGAGATCTGAATCCCGGGCACGTTGGTGCCAATGGGTCTGAAACCGCTGCTGGGTTTGGGGTCCCAGGTATCCACCTGGCTGGGGCCCCCTTCGAGCAACAGCAGGATACAGGCTTGAGCCTTGGCCGGGTCAGCCTTCTTGCCTGCCGAGGCCGTCAGATGCCTCATCTCAAGATACTGGCTCAGATGAATGCCTACCAGGCTCAGAGACCCGACTCGCAGAAAGTGCCGGCGAGCCAGGCTTTCACAGAAACTGTCACACCCCCATCGATTCATGACCGGGATTCCCCTGATTTAATGATTGTTCAAGAACTGCTCGGAGTTCACGATGGCCCACAGCAAATCCTCGACAGCTTCTCGCCGTGAGTCGCGCTGTCGGATCATCTTTTTCAGCCCGGCCCTGCTCCGTCTCAGTCGGGAAACGACACAGGGCGGCCAGGTACAGCTCTTCAATGATTGCCTCATCAGAGGCTTGCCTTTGCAACAAGGTATCCACCCGGCCTCCCTCCTGGGAAAGTTTGGCGGTGTAGGTCGGGCCCGCCAACTGATGCAAAGCCTGCAACAGGTTGGGCCTCATGTCGCGCTCGGGAATGGAAGTCAGATCAGGCTTCCTGTAAACTTTGAAGAAGTTCCCGTTATGGCCCTTCACGCCACTCACATGAGAGATGGCCTTCAAAAGCAATTCCGTGTCCAAGGGGCGTGGGAAAGCTCTGGAATAGTTGACCCGATCATAGCGATTGATGGGGTTGGGGCTCCCTGAAAGCTGATAGGTTCTGGACTCCACAATGAGGCGAATGAGGGATCGCAGATCGTATCCACTCCTGCTAAAGCGCCGCGCCAAGGCCTCCAACAATTGGGGATGGGTGGCCAGATTGTTGGAACGAAAGTCGTCCACCGGATCCACGATCCCCCTCCCGAAAAAATAGCCCCACATGCGATTCACCATGGCCTGGGCAAAATAGGGATTGTCCGGTGAGGTCATCCACTCCGCCAGGGCCAGGCGCCAATCATCCAGGCGATCCTGTGGAACGGGCGTCCCGTCCAGGAACCGCGGCTGAACCTCCTGCCTGCTGCGAGGGTGAATGACCTTGGCCCCCTTGCCGAAGGTCCCATAGCCCTCCGGATCATCCATGATCACGAAATCCACTTGTGGAAACCCCGGATGGAGGTTGCTCAACTGTCCGAAGAAGGCGGTCAGGCCCCAGAATTGATCCTGGCTCCAGGACTCGTAGGGATGGTCGTGGCACTGGGCACAGTCCATCCGCCGGCCCAAAAAGACTCGGATCTGCTCTCCCATGGCATTCTGCGGCAGAGGTACAGCCGTGCCGCCCATGTCCTCGTAATGGCGAGAGGGACCATCGAAACCCTGGGCAGCCACTCGCTCCCGGGCGAATTGGTCGTAAGGTTTGTTCTTGGCAATGGCCTGGCGGACCCAGGCTTTGTAGACCCGGTTTTTCACCCGTAAGAAGTCGGCAAAGCGCCAGGACCAATGATCCACAAACTCAGGCGACCTCAGCAGGATGTCGATGAGCCGGGTGCGTTTGTCCGGGTCCGAGTCCGCCAGGAATTCGCGCACTCGATGAACCGGCGGCAGCATTCCGGTCAGGTCCAGGCAGAGACGCCGGAGGAATTCAGCGTCGGTAGAGAGTGGAGAAGGAATCAGATGAAATTTGCGAGCCTTGGCAAAAACGTAATCATCAATGAAATTGTGGCGCGGAACGTCGGGATACTCTGCCACCGGTTGCGCAATCACTCCCACGGTTGCGCTGGCGGTGTGACCCGCGGCCAGCACCTGGATGGCCGTCTCCCCGACCTGCCGACCCTTCAGCCGTCCATCGCGCGCCACGGAAACCACTCCGTCATTATTGGAAACGTACCTTACCTGCCGGGTGATATCCTCCTGCGAACCGTTGGCCCAGTGGGCGGTCACCAGCAGTTGCCGCTGTCCGCCCCGCTGCATCACCACTTGGCGGGGAGTCACCTCCACCCGGCTTACGGTCAAGGGTTCCGCTCCGTTGTCCGGACCATAGACGGCGCCACCACCAATCCAATCCAGGATGACCTGATAATCCCGTGATCCCTCTTCAAGCCGCTTGCCTCCCCCATGAGGCAATGCCAAGGTGGACTTCAGCAACAGCAAGCTCTGCGCGGGGCTGTCGACACGAACTCGGGGAATCTTTTCGTCCGTTTCAGCCGTGAGAACGTGGAAGGTTCCGCCCTCGACGATCCAGCGATAATCTTCTTGGGGAGAGGTGGCGTTTTTGGAGAGCTTGAAGCCTCCCTGTCCGGTGACGCTACCGTGGCACTCCGTGCTGTTGCAACCCCGTTTGGTGAGTATCCTCCCAAGGTCGCGAGCAAAATGGAAGGGACGTTTCACCGCCGAATTCCGGACCCGAACCCTGGCCCTAATGACCTGGCCCTGGCACTCGACGGTCAGGAGCGTTTGACCATCAGCTCGTGCGGTCACCCGGCCCTCGGCATCGACTTCGGCCCATTCAGGATGGGCAATGGAGAATCGGCTCCGCTCCGTCAGATCTCGTTCCAACCCGTCGGCATAGGTTCCAATCACCAACAAGCGCCGGGTCGCGCCGGCTCCCCAGAGCCGCACTTCTTCGGGGAGAAGCCTGACGGAAAGCAGGCGGGCGCCCGAGGGAAGTGCGCCGGCTGTTTCCAAATTCCCCGACCAGGAAGACAGCGGCCAACTCAAAAGACCCAAGAAGAAGCCAACTTTCCAAAGGGTTGCCCGCCGGCGAATTCCCGGAATCGGATCGAGCACCTTGTCTTGTGTCCTTGTCATGCCAACCCAGTCTCTCAGTTGCCTCCGGGGATCACCTGACTGACGGCCGCTTCGCCCCCCGAAGGATGGAGCACCATCATCGGCACTTCGTGAACCGGCATCGGTTGGCCGATCCTGCCCTCCCATATGGGCCGAAATGGATCCTCCCCGCCCATCTTGCGATAGCGGTTCAGCCTCCCGGGTTGAACCGGACGGAGATTGAACCGAATGAACCGAGGCATCGGCGTGGGTGGAGCATCGGGCCGAACAACCAGCACGAGGGTCACCACCTGATCGTCCGGCGTGAACCTCTCTTTTCGACCTTGATCCTGAGGCAGTCCGAGCTCCGGCCCCATGTCCGCTCCCGGCAGAACTTCGACCCCTTCCGGAAGATTGTCTACCGAAACCGCCAGGTCCCCTGCAAACCCTTCTTCCCGGCTGATGATGACGTTCACCTTCTTGGCCTCGCCGGGAAAAAGATTGACTCGGTCCAGCTCGATCATCCAGTCCAGCATTTCTCGCCCCAGAATGTTCAGGACTTCGGCGACTTCCACCTCGCCCACGTGCGACGCCTGGGGTCGCACCATCAGCCGATAGCGGAAGCTGGGACCCCCCTTTCGGCGAGTCACGTCCCGAACCTCGATCCGGTACCTCCCCCCCTGCGGGAAGGTAAAGAGGGTTTTGGATTCCGCCGTCTTCCAGAACCACATGTTCTGAGACGCCTGCCTCTTGTAGAGGTTGTTGACCAGTTCCTTACCGGCTTGGTCGAAGACCGCGAGGCGCGGATTGAAGTAGGGATAGGGCCGCTCGGGCGTCTCGATCTCGAAAGCCAGGTCCTGCCCTTCCTCCAATTCGAACCAGAAATGATCAACGTCCGCCGGGCGCTCGATGGCTCCCTCTATGATGGATGGGATAGAGACACTCAGCGCCTGCTCCGAAACGTCATTGGGCTCTCGTTCCTGGACGATGGCGGCTGCTCGGTCGAAAAGAGGATCGGACCCTCTCTCCTGGCCGCTCAGCCCCATCAGGTCCCTGAGTTGTTGTTCCATCAAGGCCAAAGAGGCCTGGCGAGAAGAACCCACCGATCGAGCCCGAAGGTTGACCACGCGATCGGGCTGCAGCTTGCGATCGAAGCCCCTTTCTCGCCATCGGCCTCTGGCCAGCTTATCCAGACCGTGCTCCCTGACGAGAGGAGGAAGATCGGTGGGGGCGGCAATTTGCAATAGGTAGGGGGCGCCGACCTCACCCTTGACTTGCAGGGTGTACCAGTCGCTTTTTTCAAAACGCTGGATCAGCCTGGGCTTGAAGGCTGAAATATGTTTATGGAAGACAGCGGTATTGGTGGCGCCCAGCTTGACCCGGCGCTGTGCATCGAACCAACTCGCACTTGGCCCATAAAGTTCCAGGGTGAACCCCGGCGCCCTCCTGAGATCCCCAAACATGCGCCGCACCCCTTCGACCACCTCGAAAGCCAGTTCCTGGCCCGGGTGGGCTTCGAATTTGTAATAGTCCGCTTCACCCTCTTCAGCGATCCTGCCGCTGATGGCCACGGGGGGCGTTACCGCTTGAGCGTTCTCCGCCGTTCCGTGGCCGTTGGTGGTCTCATCCAGGGTAGGCATGGGAACCACCCAGAAAATCATCGAGTTCGAAACTCCCCTGGCGGAAACCAACCTCAAGGCGTGGGGGCCGGCATGGGCCCCGGGATCGATCTGCACTCCCACGACCACTCTCTGACCCGCGATGTCCTTGACCTTGCGGCCTTCTTTCATCTTGGCCGTACCAGGCTCGACCCGGATGATCCGACACTGAATCGCAGAGGTGTCCACCCAAACCCCGTGGGCTCCTTCCAGGTTCCGCCCCAGGATCTCAATCTCAAGACCCGTCCCGGGCTCCCCGCCCAGGGGAAACATGTGGATCGCTTCAGGATCGGTGGGTTGAAGTTCAGCGGCCTGGATACCTGCGGCCAGAACACCGAGCAGGAGAATGATGACAACACCGGAACCGCGGTATCTTATAGCCCTTCGCCTGGGAAACATCGGCATCGCCTCGTTTGAGCGCCGGTCGTGCACGAGTATACCCGAGAGAGGCCCTTTTTCTCAAACTCCAAGGCTGGGACCAGGGACCGTCAGGACTCAACACAGAAGCAAGCCTTGCAGTGGCTTCCCCGGTCGGCCCGGACTGTAGCCAAAGTCAATCGCCCGGCGAGCGGCAAGCGGACGGGAACCGGTACTCATCGGTTGGAGATGAGGCATCCCAGGCTCTTCAACAAGGCCCGCAATGATTGCCGCAACCTGCCGGCAAGAGGAGACCCGATCGGGACCTTGGCGATGCCGATGTTTTCACAGGGCTGCGTTCAGAGTGGCGGGGCGCCGAGGCTTACTGCCAATGAGCCATTCGAGAGCGGCTGACCCGGGGATTGGGCCACCTGCACCTGGTGATGCCGTCGGTAATGCCAGGCCAGCACGTCTCGGCCAAAGTCGCCGGCAAAGTCTCTCCAGACGCTGTGGCTGTGATTGTTGTTATTCTGAGTATTATCGTACTCAATCAAGAAGGACGGTCCTTGCACCCGGTAGTAATCACCGGCGCCCGGTTGGACCGAACCGGCCCAGGCAAAAAAGAGTTGGTCCCGAGGTGTTTGCCGCGCCTTGCGGACCCGGCTCTCGGCAATGTCCCTGGGAAGGTTGTTGGCGTACTCATCGATGAGGGCCATCAGCTTCTCGACCTGCCGGGCTGTCATCCGAGAGGCCGGTAAACCGGTCGGCTGGTCCTCCAATTTGGCGCGGGAATCTGCCTTGGTCAGGACATCGGGATAGGCAACCTCGGCCACCAACGCTTGGCCAAGCTGCTTGGCATCGAGCGACTGGACCAACGCACGGGCCAGATCCTCCTCCTTGCCCAGCGCCCTCATCCCTCGGTAGCGCCCGGCCAGTACCCGATGAGGATTGGCTCCCAGGAAAGTAGGACTGGAGGAGACGAGTTGACCGTCACGGAAGGTGAAATTGAGAGACAGATGATGCCCCTCCACACGGAAGCCCCAGGTTCCGTCGAGAGCAGGCTTCCCAAAAATACTGAAGTAATACCTGTCGATATCCCGATTTCCCGTGGTGTCCTTCTCCAGGACCCGTAAAATCTCCTCCAGCGTTTGGACGGCCATCACTTTGGCGAAACCGGCCCTGGCTCAGCCCGGCGGCCAGGAGAGCGTCAGCCAACCGGCGCTGTTCGGGAGCCATGCGTTTGTAGTTAACGCCTTTTCTCGGATAACCGTACTCCCTGGCAAAAGCGCTGTCGGGGAAGAAGTGCCACACCATTCGGGTCTTGTCGCTGAACTCGAAGACAGCCGCGGCCCGCTGCTCGGTCGAAAGCGAGTCCACAAACCGACTGGCCGTTTCATACAAGACCGTTTCGGTCCTGGTCCGGTGATGGGCAGCCACCAAGGCTAGGGAACAAACTATCAATGCACACAGTCGGAAAGCGGCCGGCTTGGTCATGGAACCCTCCTGGCATTTTTCATTGAGTTCCCCAAATCATACTCCAACCAGGACTATTGATCCAAGCGAATGGTGAGCATTCAAGAGTATGCCCTCCTCTCATGACGGAGGAGAAACGGTGTTGCCAAGGCAAAACCTGACCGTTACAACCTTGAAGCCTACGTTGACGCCATGCCCAATTTGCACTACAGTGAGCCTACTTATGCATGTGCCTTGAACACCGCAACGCGTATGCTGCGAGCACTCAATGCCGCGTAGCGATCTTCCATTCGGTAGCGAATTCTCCCCTGCGCAGATCGACCTTCCGGTCCTTCTGGTGCTGGGCCTACCGACACGGGAATGATTGGAAAGCTTTTGAACATGCTGTTCGCGACAAATACTTCTCCTCCCACAGAACCTCTGATTACAACAAGGGAAAACTTGCCAATAACACCAAGCTTTCCCTACGCGCCTATGGACTCGTCGGTGGGAAGGACACCACCCTCACCGAGACTGGTGGGGTGCTTTACGACCTTCGTGATGACGAGCCTGCCTTATATGAAACCTTTGCCCGGCACGTCCTGAAGAACTGCCAGGGCATGAACTTTGTCCAGTGCATCCTCGACATGCACGCCGCCGGCGAAGAGATCGATCTCAACAAATTGCGCCGCTGGCTTCAGGAACGGGGCATCACCGTCCCGCGTGGTGGCAAGCACATGAGCACGCTGCGCCTGTGGCTTGAAAAGGCCGGTGTCTTCGTTTCAGGCTATCGTGTGAATCAGACACGCCTCAATGAAATCCTGGGGCTCAATGTGGAGGAGTTCGAGGCCCTGGCCTCCTTCACGCCAGAGCAGCGCGCTTATCTCAAAGCCCTCGCCAATATGGACGGTGGGGGGCCGCATTCCTCGAACGATGTCGAGAAGCTCGCCGTCGCCACCTACGGCGTCGCCTTCAACGTAGAGAACCTGCCCAAGCAGGTTCTCTACCCTCTCCGGGATGCGGGATATATAGACCTAGAGCGCGACACCAAGGAAGTCGGACGTGGCGCGAAACCGTTTCGGGTCACCGCTACCGACAAGCTGGCGGTCGAGATCATCACGCCGCTGATCGAGCAGCTTGAGCAGCAGACCCAGGCCGACCTGCGGCCTTTGCTACGCAAGCCTCTCAAGGAAATCCGCAAAGAGTTGACATCCAAGAACCGCCACGTCCGAGGACTTGCGCTTGAAGCTCTTGCCTTCAAACTCATGCGCCTCATCGACTTGACCTATGTTGCCACACGACTACGCGGCAGCGTCACCGGCGGCGCCGAGGTTGACTTGATTTTCGAGAGCGCGCGGCTCGTGTTCTCCCGCTGGCAGGTTCAATGTAAAAATACTGCCCGCGTGTCGCTCGACGATGTGGCGAAGGAGGTCGGACTTGCAGACTTTTTTAAGAGCAACGCCATTGTCATGGTCTCGACTGGCGAGATCGGAAGCGAAGCCCGGCGTTACGCCAACAAGATCATGACCGATTCCAGCCTTTGTATCGTCATGGTAAATGGCAACGACCTTGCCCTTATCGCGGCTCGGCCAGCAGCTATTGTCGATGTGTTCACGCGTGAGACCTGCCACGCCATAGACCTCAAAAGACTTGAACTGAGGGAAGTCAGCAGATGAAATTCCAACGGTTGGCTTGATATGCAACCTGTTCTGTCACCTTGGACTGAGGCATTTGACAGCTTTGCACGTTCAATTCATCGACGTGCCATTATAGTCGCTCCATTTATTACAGAGCAGCCACTACAGCGATTCGCTTCACTACTTTATAAAAAAAGTCCTCCTCACGTCAGCTTGCTTACCAACTTAGCCGCAGATAGCTTGCTTCAAGGCTCTCTTGACACCAAAGCAATTGCCAACTTTTGCAAAAAATTCCCCAAGACTACTGTCCATCATCTTCCTGGACTACATGCCAAAGTGTATGTCGCTGATGAACACACAGCGATAATAACTTCTGGAAATCTCACTAGAGGATCTTTATGTCAGAATTACGAATACGGAATTCAGGTTCACGATCCCGCTGTGATTCGTGGAATCGCTAGAGATCTAGTGGATTATGGAGATCTGGGAGCCCGAGTATCACTTGAGGAATTGGACCGCTTAGCGGAGGTCTCCGAAGTCCTTAAATACAAGTATAATAGCGCGTTAAACTCTGCTCGAATTCAATTCAGAAAAGAGTTTGAGAACCAGTTAGAGGTTACACGTGAATCTCTAAGACAACTAAGAGGTAAACAAGGCGAAAGTACGAATTCTATATTTGTTAGAACACTGCTTTACCTTCTGAGAAAAGGGCCGCTGACGACACGAGATATCCACCCGCTTATGCACAATATTCACCCTGACTTATGCGATGACCACACGGATCGAGTTATCAATGGTGTACACTTCGGCCGGGAATGGAAGCATCGGGTCAGGGGCGCTCAAGTTGATTTGAGGCGCAAAGGGCTGATAGAGCTTGTTGAGGGAAAATGGCGCTTGGCTCAGGAAGAATGACAAATCATGTTGACCGAGCCCGGCGACTTTGTGGTTGACCCCTTCGCCGGGAGCTGTGTCACCGGCGAGGTTTGCGAGCGCACCAAAAGCGCCGCTGGACCTGCATCGAGCTTCTGTACGACTATTGTGAAGCCTCCCTTGGCCGCTTCGTCCGCGACCCGCAGGAGACGACCAAACCTGTCACCGACCCCGAAAGCCTATCCAACTACTATCGGTTGCCCCGCCCCGGTATTCTGTGGAATGGAGACCATAGCGAGCCGTTACCGAAGGACGGTGGCAAGAAGCGGTGCCTGAAGCCGGAAAAAATTCAGGCCGCCAAATCACAAGAGGCACAGCGGCTTCTGCCAATCATAACGAGACCGCCACCCTAGCGGCAGCATCATAGGATCCGAGCTGACATTACCGAATTGAATGCGCAGGATTACTTTCGGTTTGTGTGGGTGGTCGGTTCTACCTACGTATGGCTTTGTTCCCTACGACCTACTACGATCCAAATAGACGAAGAGGACCCAGCTGTTGAATTGGCAGCGACGCGACACGCCTTTCGTTGGTATGGCCATGGCGCTCCGTCCCGACTGCGGACAACCTATTGGGCACCCACACCTAATAGCGATAAAACCACCAACCTCACCGCTCATCCTTTGGCTTGCTGAAGGTAATGCTTTACCGCCGGGGCGAGCACCGATTCGAGGGAGATGGCAATATATCGAGCGCCCTTTTTTCGCCACTCGCGGGCGGACTCCACGCTGCGCACCATGAGTCCCAGGGCGACATCCGTCGGCGCTACGCAGTCGGCGATGCGTTGCATGGCCGCCTGGACGGTGGGATGCTGAGCCTGACCGGGCAGGCCCAACGATTGGGACAAATCGGAGGGTCCGATGAAAATGACGTCGATCCCCTCCACTTGCAGAATCTCCGGCAGTTGTTCGATAGCCTGAACGGTCTCGATCTGCAGCACCACCAGCGTCTCGGCGTTGGCCTGCTCCACGTATTCCCCCAGTGAGCGGGTTTGACCGTAATCTGCGGCGCGGACCCCCGCCAGACCGCGGATTCCCTGGGGTTGATACTTCACCGAGCGAACGGCAGCCTCGGCCTCGGCCGCCGACTGGACCCAGGGGACCAGCAGCCCCTGCGCCCCCGTGTCCAGAAACCGAAGGATGATGGGTTGCCAATTGGTGGTCACTCGAATGATGGGAGTGACGCCCCGCAGTTCGGCAGCCCGGGTCATGTTTTCACAGTCTCTCGGCTCCACCGTTCCGTGCTCGGCGTCGAACACCAGAAAGTCCCACCCCTGATATCCCAGGAATTCAATCAGACCCGGATCGGGATAACGGACGAAACACCCGAAAACGGTTTCACCGGCCTTCAGTTTTGCCTTGGTTTTGTTTTTCTGCAAAGGAGCACCCCGCTGATCTTTTTACCCATCGAATGTCGCCCAGGCATTCCTGCCTGGGAATGGAGTCCGGCGCATTCCTGCCCGGCCCGTGGATTCTCAGACAGGAATGTCCGAGCCACACTGCATTCCGGCTCACGTATCGTAGTCGATGCGCACCGGTCGGTTCTCACGATAAGATTTCCAGGCGGACAACCCCATCACCACCGCCCGCCGCCCATCCGATCCATCCACCAGTGGCGGAGCGTCCCGGACCACGGCTTCGATAAAGGACTTCATTTCGGCAACGTAGGATTCCTGGTAACGCTCCAAGAAAAAATAGAGGGGCAACGGCCCATGAATCCCCGAGGCATTGCTGTAAACGGCTTGATGGGGAGTGTGATTGCCCACAACGACCTGTCCTTCCGAACCGAACACCTCTACCCGCTGGTCATAGCCGTAAACGGCGCGGCGACTGTTGTCGATGGCGCCCAGAGCGCCATTGACGTAGCGCAGGGTCACCACCGCCGTGTCCAGGTCACCAGCCTGGCCGATGGCCGGATCAATCAAGGTGCTTCCCGCGGCGTAGAGTTCCTCGACCTCGTCGGCCACCAGAAAGCGGGAGATATCGAAGTCATGGATGGTCATGTCCAGGAAGATTCCCCCGGAAGCTTTCACGTACTCGGCGGGCGGGGGTTCAGGATCGCGGCTGGTGACGCGGACGAGGTGCGGCGTTCCAATCCTGCCGGCAGCCACCCATTCTCGTAGTTGCCGGAAGCTGGGATCGAAACGCCGATTGAAACCGACTTGCAGCTTGACTCGGTTGTGACGAACCGCTTGGATGGCTCTATCGATCGGCTTCAGATCCAGGGCCAGCGGCTTTTCGCAGAAGATATGCTTCCCCGCCGAGGCGGCCCCTTCGATCAGCCCCGGGTGAGTGGGAGTGCTGGAGCAGAGGACCACCGCATCAATCGATGGATTATCCAGAATCCGCTCCGAATCCCGACTGAACGAGGGAATCCGGAAATCAGCCGCGCAGCGCTCGGCGGCCTCCAACGAGAGGTCCGCCACAGCCAACAGGTTGGCTTCGGGGATGCGGCGGGACAAATTTTCCGCATGAACTCGCCCAATGCGGCCCGCGCCGATCAAGCCCAAGTTGAGCTGACTCCTCACGAAAAAAACCTCAGCAAGCCGTTGGAACGGTCGGTGGGACCGGAAGCCCCGAAGTCCCCTCGATGGATTCCCCCGGAACTTCCTGCATTTTCCGCAGGCAGGAATGCCTGCGGCACAGCACCCCAGACTATCCGATGCCGATGGCCCTCAAGTACTCCCGGGTCCGCTTGGCAATAGGCAGGGGCTTATCAAAGGGGGCGGGATACATGTCCTGCTCGACGATGGCATAGCCGTTGTAGTCGATCTCCCGCAGCACCTGGCACAGAGCGGGGAAATCCACCACACCCTGGGAAGGCTCGCAAAACAAGTCCATACCCACCGCATGAGCAAAGGGAATGTTCTCCTCAGCTACTTTCTTCTGCAAGTCGGGTCGGACGCTCTTGAGATGGAGATAGGGAATCCGCTTATGGTGCCGTCGAAGAAAATCGACCGGGGCGCCTCCCCGGTAGGCATGGTGACCGGTATCCAAGCAGAGCAACACGCGCTCGGCATCGGTTTGACTCAAGAAGGTCTCGATCTGTCCTTCGTATTCCACGTGGGTCTCGGCGTGAGGATGAAAGACGACTTGCAAGCCAAACCGGTCCCGAACCAGATCCACCACCTGATGGGTCCGGTCGATGAGTCGCCTCCAGGCTTCGTCATCCAGGCGTCCGGGCGCCGTCGCCTCTCCCGTCCAAAGATTGGTATAGGTGTCGTCAATCAAGATGAGAAACTCGGCGCCCAAATAGGCGAGAGAGTCGCCGGCGCCCAGGATCTGTTTCTCCAGGGCCGGCCAGGCAGCGTCGTCTTCCAGGTGCCCCATGGCAAAGGTTCCCGAAGCCCGTAGGCCCCGTTTCGAGAGTTCGGTCTGAAGCCTGGGTAAGTCGGTGGGCAAATAGCCGTAGGGACCCAACTCCGTCCACCGGTAGCCGGCCTCGGCAATCTCGTCCAGGCAGCGCTCCCAGGGAATCTGTCTGTCGTCCTGCGGAAACCAGACGCCCCAGCTATCGGGCGCACTTCCGATTTTGACATTCATGACGGCTTCACCCTCTCTCGGGTTCAATAGTGGAAGCGCTGCAGGCGCGCCCGTTCGCTTTCGTATTCCTCGCGCCGCTTGCAGGTTTCCGGGTCCCGGCTGACCTCGGCGGCAGCCACATCCCACCAGATGCCGGAGCCGGGAGGAACGCGGTACTTTTCAGTATCCACCACAATGACGCAAGGTTGCGACTTCTTTCGCGCCTCGCGCAGCGCCTCCCGAAATTCACCGGGAGTGTAGACATGACAGGCATGGGCGCCCAGACTCTGAGCATTGTGGGCAAAATCAATCGGCACGAAGTCGGCCTCCAGACGATTGGTCTCCTGGTTCCGGGCCCGAAACTCGTTGCCGAAACTATGCCCGGCGCGAGCAAGTTGCAGGCCGCGAATACACTGGTAGCCGTGATTTTCCGAAATGACCAAGGTAATCTTCAGCTTCTCCTGAACGGCGGTCATCAGCTCCATGGGGTTCATCAAATAGGTTCCATCGCCGACAAAAACATACACTTCGCCTTTCGGCTGGGCCATCCTGACTCCCAGGCCTGCCGGGATCTCGTACCCCATGCAGGAATAGCCGAATTCCAAATGACAGGTCCGACCTCCCGTTGCTTCCCACAGTTTCAGCAGATCCCCTGGGGGATTGCCGGCGGCAGCCACAATGGTATCCCCCGTCTGAACCTCCTCGTTGAGAACGCCGATGAGCTGGGCCTGGCTCATGGCTTCCCCGGAGACCTGTTGATAGATCTCGTTTTGCACTTGACATTGCCACTCCGTTTTTACGGTGGCAATCTCTTGAACGTATCCGGCCTGCGGCCTGACCCCGGCGGCCTGGGCCGCCTGGGTGAGCACTTCCAGCCCGGCTCGCGCGTCTGCCAACACGGGGACGGCTCCCTGTTTGTAGGCATCGTGAGAACCCACGTTCAAGCTGACGAACTTCACCTCCGGGTGTTGAAAGGCGGATTGAGACCCGGTGGCGAAATCGGTGAGCCGAGTGCCGACGCAAATGAGCAAGTCGGCCTGGCTGGCAATTTTCCCCGCGCAGGGATTTCCGGTAACCCCAAATCCGCCCAAGCCCAGGTCCGATTCCTCTCGCAGCGCCCCTTTGCCTGCAAAGGTCTCGCCCACGGGAATGCCCAACTCCTGCGAAAAACGCTGCAACGCCTCCCAGGCCTCCGAGTAGTGAACCCCGCCTCCGGCAATCACCATGGGGCGTTTGGCTTCCTTCAGCAGGCCAATCGTCTCCTGGATGCGGTCCGGATTGGGAATGCGTCGCTCAATGCTCCAAGTCCGCTTCTCGAAAAAAGCCACCGGGTAATCATAGGCGTGGGCCTGGACGTCTTGCGGTAGTGACAGTGTGACCGTCCCGGTCTCTACCGGGTCCGTCAAGACCCGCATGGCTTCCGGAAGGGCCGTCAGAAGCTGTTCGGGCCGGGAGATTCGATCGAAGAAACGACTGAGCGGGCGAAAGCAGTCATTCACGCTGACATCAGCGGAAACCGGGTGCTCAAGCTGCTGAAGCACCGGTCCCTGGCGCCGAGTGACATAGTAATCGGAAGGGAGGAGCAGAACGGGTAACCGATTGATCGTCGCCGTTGCCGCGCCGGTCAACATGTTGGTGGCTCCCGGACCAATCGAGGAAGTGCAGGCCATGGTGGCCAGGCGGTAGTTGGCCTTGGCGAATCCGGCGGCAGTGTGCACCATGGACTGCTCGTTGCAAGGCTGGTAGTAGGGAAGATCCGCCCCATATTCGTAAAGCGCTTGTCCCAAACCGGCCACGTTCCCGTGGCCAAAGATGCCGAAGATGGCCGGGATCAAGCGGCGAGATCGCCCATCTCGCCTACTGAACTGCACTTGAAGGTACTTCACCAAGGCTTGTGCGGCCGTCAGCCGAACCGTTGGTTGCCGATTCCTTTGTAACATCACCATCACCTCCCCTTTTCTCGAGCGGCCCCCATGAGTCGCTTGTTCTTTTCCTTCCAGGCAGGATCGCTCCTTTACAGTCAAGGACTACTGCCAGCGGAACCATCTCAGCGCCAGCACAAAGCTTACTGCTCCCCACATCACCATCACGGCCATTTCCGGCAAACTGGAGGTGAGGGGCAGCCCCTCATTGATAATCGCGCGCAACGAATCATTGAGCGCCGTCAGCGGCAGAGCCTGAATGACCGGTTGCCAGAACTCGGGAAAACGCGTGGAGGAAAAGAACGTCCCGGAGAGCAACCACATGGGCAGCATCACCAGGTTCATCAACCCGGAGACTCCTTCAATGGTCTGGGGGCGGGCAGCCACCAACAGGCCCAGACCCGCGAAGGTCATGGATCCCACCAGAGAAACCACACCCAGATCCAGAATCGAACCATGAACGGACACGCCGAAGGCCATCCAGCCGAACCCCACCACCGCCACCACCTCCAACGCCAAAAAAATAAGGCGCGAGAGCATGAAGGACAGGAGAAAGTGCGTCCTGCGCATGGGCGTGGCCGCCAAGAGTTTCAGCAATTTCCGAGTGCGGGCCTGGACCACGGCGAATCCCAGCCCCCACATGCCGCTCCCCATGAGATTCAGCCCCACCAACCCAGGGATCAAAAAATCGATATAGCGGGCCCCGCGTTGCACGACGGCTTCGTCGCTGACTCTTGCCACATCCTTTCTTCCCATCGCACGTTGCAGGGCGTCATCCACAGCCAGCCGAGCAACCTGACTTTCGGGCCGGGTTGGATCGTAACGGTATACAACGCCCCCCCGTTCCGGCGTGGGGAACGCTGACGGGAGGGGTGCGGTCCTCTCGGAAGCGGTCTCGTCCCTGAAAGAAACTGATGGCTGAGCACTTCGTACCACCAAGGCAACTCTCCCGGTGCGCAACGCCAAGGCTGACTCTTCGGGCGACAGCAGGACAGCCTCAATGTCGGACCTGCGAGCCAGCCCATCCATCAGCCGGCTCGTGGTCGATCCTGGCGCCTGGGGCTCCAAGGCTTCCACAGCCACACGAACCGCTTCCGGACCCGTATTGCGGAAGGCGATCCCCAGAGCGATTGCCAGTAGGACGGGAAAAACAAAAACCCAGAACACGGCTTCGGGTTCCCGCACGAACTCCCGGATTCTGGCAAGGGTCAATTCCACCAGAGGATTCACGGGGCGATGGCAGCTGACTCCTGAGATTCGTTGCGGACCCGCATTATTGGGTGGGGGCAGCCGCTCGACATCGGCAGCCCCCCGACTCACTCCTGCCGGGCGCGACGATCGAGGGGTTTGCGCCTCAGAATCACGAATCCGGTTGCTGGTGACTTCAGGCATCTCGGAGCCTTCTCCCGGTGAGGTTCACAAAAACATCCTCGAGCGTCGCCTCGTGGGTCGTCAAGCCGATGAGTTTGGCATCGTGCCTCTCCACTTCCGTCAGCAGAGCGGGCAGAGCATCGCCGATGCTGGACACGGTGAGCAGGTAACTCCCGTTGCGGCTCCGCACGCTACGAACGCCGGGAAGTCGGGCCAGATCGCCATCACCGACAAAACCTTCCAGGCTGAATTCCACAATCTGATCCGCTCCCAACGATTCCACCAGAGCATTGGGCGTGTCCAGCGCAATGACCTTCCCATGATCCATGATCGCCACTCGGTCACACAGGCGCGCTGCCTCCTCCATGTAATGGGTGGTCAGGAGTATCGTACCACCCTGAGACTGAAACTTCCCGATCAGATCCCAGAGCTTCAGCTTGGCTTGAGGATCCAGACCCGTGGTGGGTTCATCCAGGAAGAGCACTTCCGGAGCACTCACCAGCGCACAAGCAATCGCCAGCCGCTGTTTCTGTCCTCCCGAAAGTTTGCCGACGCGGGCATCCCTTTTCTCCTCCAGTTCCACCAGCTGGATGACCTCCTCAGCATCCCACCCTCGCTTGTAAAAGCTGCGAAACAGACCAATCGTCTCCACCACCGTCAAGCGCTCGGAAAACTGGGTTTCTTGCAATTGAACGGCCAGGCGTTCGCGCAGGGAGTGCTCACCCCCTTTCCCCCAGCGGTGGCCGAGTACTTCCACGATGCCGCTGTCCGGAATGGTGAGACCTTCGAAAATCTCAACGGTCGTGGTCTTGCCTGCCCCGTTGGGACCCAAGAGCCCAAAGCACTCTCCGATCTTCACTTCCAGGTGAATGCCGTCAACAGCCACCACCTCACCGTAGTGCTTCACCAGGGCCGCACAACGGAAGGCCACCTCCCGGGAGGTAGCCAAATTCCTCTTCGAGTTCTTCTCAGGCATCGGACGATCCGTCCATTCCTTCGCTTCCCCCACAACGGCAGATAGCAACCAGGTCATTAGAACCTATCTCAAAATTGCAAATCCGAATGATGACCCTATCGGGCTGTAAGAGTAACTATTTTATTTTCAGCACATCCGGCTTCCGCTTCATCCATTGAATGCTACGAAATATGATTTTGAGATAGGTTCTGCTAAAAATCGCCGGCCGGCTAAGGTTGCAGCCGCCATTTGGGCTTCACTCCGGGATTCACGCAGGCCTCGGGCCAACGACCTTCCGCCAGACGAATCAAGGTCTCCACCGACAGGCGCCAAAACGAGTCCTGACTCAGATCGGAACACCCCGCCACGTGGGGTGTGAGGACCACGTTGTCCATTCCCAGGAGAGGACTTGTGGGAGCCAGGGGTTCCTGTTCGAAAACATCGAGACCTGCCGCTGCAATCCAACCCTCTTGCAGAGCCCGAATCAGGGCCTTCTCATCCATGACCGGGCCACGACAGGTGTTGATGAGAATGGACCGCGGCTTCATCAGCCGTAACTGGATCTCGCCCATCAGGTGATGGGTTTCCTTCAGCAGCGGCGTGTGCAGGGAAACGAAATCAGACTGAGAAAGCAGACTCTCCAGGTCGACGGAGCGACATCCCTCCCGCTCGATCACCTCCGGCTCAACGAACGGATCGTAAATGCAGATCCGGAGGTTGAAGCCTTGCATCTTGCGAGCCACGCTGCGAGCGATGCGGCCAAAGCCGATCAGACCCAGGACGCTTCCCCGCAGATGCCAGCGATGGATGTCCTCCCGCCGTTCCCAACGTCCCTCTCTCAGGGCGCGATCATGGGGAACGATCTGTCGTATCACTGCAAAAAGCAATCCGATGGTATGGTCGGCCACTTCGTCGTAGACGGCGGTGGGGGTATGGGCTACGATGATGCCTTGACGGGTGGCTGCCTCGACGGGAACATTGTCGGTGCCGCTACCCGTCCGGAGGATCGCTCCGCAGCGGGAAAGGCTCCCCAGACGCTCAGCCGTGATGACCGGGTTCCCAAAAACCCACACCACGTCCGCATCCGCTGCATACCGAGACAACGCTTCCCCCGACGTGCAAGGGTGAATGCGTAAGTCGACACCGCCCTGCGCCAAGGCCTGAGAGGCCCAGGAAGGAACCGGATCGCCCTGCGCCTCCACATAGGCAACTTTCAACGGTTTCACGGAATCATCTCCTCTCCCCGGATGAGCGAAATCGGGCCAGCCGGGCCAGCCGAGTCAGCCACAACAGGCTGATTCCACTCGGATCGGCCACGTCTTTGGCTAAAGATTCAGATTGCCGAGCAAAGAAAAACGGGGATAACGATCGGCACCGGCCAGCCCCGTGAGTCTCGAACCGGCCCGCCGGCTTGTCCTTCGAAGGAGGCAGGAACGGCGCCACCAGACTGTCATCGCACGCCTTATAGCATGATCACCCCTTCGGCTCAAGCCCTATCGGCCCCGGTGCGTCGTCGGACTCACGAGGCATCGTTCCCCTCTGAGAAGGGTCAAGATTCTAGGGAAGACCAGGTTAAGGGAGTTGGGCGGGTGCTTCCAGCAGGCCAGGGCGAAGTGAGCGGAGCGAACGCAGCCCTGGCCTGCTTTCATTGAACCCAAAGCGATACCCGGCTCTGGCATACTTCCCCCTCCCTGAACCCATCAGAAGGCAGGAGTCCAAAACCCCGTCTCTCCCCTCTCCTATGATAAGCCGATGAGGCAAAGTAAAGACCCCCGTTAGGTTCGACTCCACAGGCCAGGCCCGGCCCAGCCCGATGGAGTCATGCCCACCGCTCGCCGCTTCGCTACCAAGCCCAAGGCTATGCCGGATTGAAGCCGTTCACCCCCGCTCCCCAACATCCCGCCCGCCTCATCACCCCCCCCTCAGAGACGACCGACCCTTCCACTCAAATCACAACTCCCCTCCCGGAGAGCCGCTCCTATCCAGCGCCTCTACTCGTTGAGCTTGAGTGAACAAGCCTGGCGCCTTATCTGGCAACAGCAGGGCCGGTTGATGAAGAAACCACCCAAGCATCAAACCTACAATGACTCAACAACCCTTAAACACCAGTGGAGACTGTTTGAGCCGATCAGTATGGCTACCAAAAACCTCCACCACATCCCCCAACTCTGGCCCCAGATTCGTCGTTTCCGCTTACCCTGGATCCAATACATCCCCCCCGAAGTCATCAGTGGCCTTCACTTCATCCCCTATGCCCAGCACCCTTCCCTCTCCCATCCCCATCGCTTTGTCTGCTTCTTGCTCCAACATCTCCAAGGTTGCAGCGCCACTCTCACCGGCTCTCGCATTCAAACCAATAAGGCAGTGAGTTCATCCGAAGCGGGCAGGCCCTAGCCCACAGCGCCTTGACTCGCTGCCTTCCAGCCGCTGGCTTGCGCCATCAGACCTTCCCCCCAGGTGCCCCTACCTGGCAGGCCGATGTCGAAACCGCCCACCCTCTGATCGAAGATGAGTTCTACCCTGTGGAATCTTTTCAGGACCCTTCCGATTTCCTCCACAAGGCCGCTACCTATCATCTCGGATTCAATACCCGTCGCCCGAATTCCTACAATGCTCACCCTACCCCCTGGGAGATCCTGCACGCCCCCCACCCCACTTTGCCCCATACAATCGTTGCCTTCCCACCTTTGTTCTTGGATGAGTTTCTCGACCCTCCACTACCCTCGGAGGGTATGATGTTATTCCCTATCCCTTATCAGCCCTGTGATACCCCAGCCCTGGAAGCTCAACACCGAGTCGGACAACGGCAACAAACGAAATAAAGCCATGCTTGTCCAAGAAGATCGAGCGATACTTGATTTGGGTTTGGTTGACAACTTTGCCCCGAGCTTCTGTTGAGCCGTCTGTGTGTGATAGGCTTTAAGTTTCCTGCTCTTACAACGGCAAGGCGAAAGTATCCTGCTCGAAATTGTGGAAGGTTCCCTGCCTTCCTTGGACGAGGCTGGAACCTGAAAGGGGGGATTGGTTTCAGGTACTTTTTTGTTCGGGGCAACGGGCCGGCCATCGACAGGGTCCTGGGATGTCCCATTCCCCGGGCTTGAAATTTTCAAGCTCAGAGAACCGGCGGGAGAATGAAAATGAAGCGCGTTATTTTTTTGTTTTGCTGGTCTTTCCCGGCTTCGGCCTGGTCTCGGACTCGCTGATTTCAATGCAGGAACGTCCAGCCTTCGATGAAGAGACCAAAATTCTGGATCAAGAGAACCGATTGGTCGACGCCTACTACAAAATGTTATCAAGTGAACAGTATTACGGTTAAACCAATTTCCGTATCGTTATGGCTTCTGTTTCTGATCGGCGCTGCCCTGTCTGTCCCGGACAGCGGCGTGACGGCCCTCACCGTCCCAGCCTTTGACGAAAAAGCGTTGACGATGGGGAGGGAGGTATCGAACCACCTGATCGGAAAGGGCAACCTGCCCCCGACTGTACCGTCACATCCAGCATTCCCCGGTTGTTCCCAACTTCTCGCAGACCCTCCAGCAACTTACCACAAACCTTTTCCTATTCTCCCTTGACAATTTTCAGATCCAACATTTTCATTTGCGAATCACAGCGGCCACGGGATCAGACACACGCTGAAGCTTAACCAAACCGTAAAGCCTGAGGACACTGAACCGGTCTGAAAGGGTGCAGGGGAAAAAGAACCAGCAACCAGCCCTGCTATTTGGATTTCCGGAAAGAAAGCGTACAATGACCAGCCGGAGCCTACACGGCGGCAAGCAAACGGTAAGTCCGGTGGTACGAGAACGGAGGCTGATCCAATGATCTCGGCGCCGGGTTTTCAATCATTATCGGACCTGTCATAAAGATGGGAAGCCCCAGGGGCGAACTTAACCCTTGGGTGTTGGGAGGAAGTGATGAAGTCACTCAAGCTATTCCGTTTACGCAGCGGGCCCGGCCCTGCCTGGTCGGTGCTTCTCGGGTTCCTGATGGCGGTCCCGTTGTCTCTTCACGCTGCACAGCCACCCCGGACGCTGGTGTGGCGCGAACATACGTTTCAGGACTTTATCGATGGCCGGTTTGGGGACGGGGGGGCCAACACTTACGTGTCTTCTCGCGGCCGGATTCAGTTGGTGAACCGTTGGGACCTGAACCAGGACGGCTATCTGGACCTGGTGTTTTCCAACACCCACCCCCACCGGGAAAAGCTGGATGCAGCCATCTACTGGGGCAACGGCAAGGACTTTGACGGCTCGCGTCGGTCCTTCGTCCCCAACGACGGGGCTCAAAACGCCGCCGCCGCCGACCTCGACCGCGATGGTCAGATGGACCTGGTTCTGGCCAACTACACCAATGGAACCTGGGACGGCATGGATTCCTTTGTTTATTACGGTGGAATCGCGGAACTCAAAAGACGGAAGGATTCTTCCCAATGGGGGTTTCACCCTTTCGCCCGAAAGACCACCCTGCCCAGCCGAGCCGCGCAGCATGCAGCCGTGGAGGATCTCAACAAGGATGGCTTCCCGGACATCGTTTTCGCTTTCTCCGCAGGTTTTTGGGAATACCGCGCCGCATCCGGGGGATATGAGTCTCCCTCCAGAATCTACTGGGGCTCGGCTGAGGGCTACAGCGGCGAGCGGAGGACCGACCTCCCGGCCCTGGGGGCCTCCTCAGTCGTCATCGGGGATTTGAACAACGACTCCTGGCCGGACATCGTTTTGGCCAACCAGGGACAGGATGGCAACCCGGACGTCGACTCCTATGTTTATTGGGGCCGGGCCAAGGGATTCGATCCCAACCACCTGACCAGGCTGCCGACGCACCAGGCCAACTGGGTGACTCTGGGGGACGTGAACGGCGACGGGCGCCTGGATATCGTCTTCGCCAACGGAAAAGGCTCCCTCTCCTACGCTTACCTCAATGACTCCAAGGGCTTCAAGGCCGATCACCGGCTGGAACTAGCTACCAGCAACGCCAGAGCCTGCGCCGTAGGCGATCTGAATCAGGATGGCCATAACGACATCTTCTTCACCAACCATCATACGGCCAACAACCCCCTGACTCATTCCTATCTCTACTGGGGAAACGCCCGGGGATTCAGCAGCGAGCGGCGCCAGGAATTCGAGACGGTGGGAGCTTGGGGTGTTTCCCTGGCCGATTTGAATCACGACAGTTTCAAGGAGATCATCATCTCCAACTACAAGGAGCACTTTTCTTTCGATGTCCCTTCGATCATTCTCTGGAATGCGAAGGGCGCTTTCTCCGACCTGCGCCGCACTTCCCTCTTCACCCAGGGCGCCGTCGGCAATCTGGTGGCCGACTTCAACCAAGACGGCCATCCGGACGTGCTGTTCATGAACACCGTGTCTCGATCGCGCGGCGGCGTGGTCCCCACTTACATCTATTGGGGCAACCGGGAGGGCCGGTACTCTCCGGAGGAACGTCTCTCCCTTCCCTCGGTGGACCCCTACGAGTGGGCCGCCGCTGACCTCAACGACGACGGCTGGGTCGACTTCCTGGTATCCAACTTCGGCGAAACCGTTCGCTGGCGCCAGGAGAGCTACATTTATTGGGGCCGCTCCGACGGATTCACGGTTGACCGTCGCTCGGCGCTCATGGGCGTGGGCAGCGCCGGGGCTTCGGTGGCAGACCTGGATCAAGACGGCCATTTGGACGTCATCCTCAGCAACTCCCCCAAACCGGAAGACCAGATCAAGGGCGCCTTTATCTATTGGGGAAGCCCCGAGGGGTTTGTGGTTACCGAAAGGGGTGAAGTTCCCGGTGGCGGCACCTCCACCGTCGCCGACATCGATGAAGATGGCAAACCGGACTTGATCTTTGGGGGTAGCGAGGGAGTCGGAATCTACTGGAATGATGGCGCCCGCAACTTCTCGGAGAACCGCAGAACCGTGATCCCGGACAGCCAAGGGTTCCACGGGGCAGAGGTCGCTGACCTCAACCGGGATTCCTACCTGGACTTGATCTTAACTCGAGGGAGTGACCAGGGGTCTCGCCAGACCACCGGCTTCGTCTACTGGGGCAACGCCCGCCACGAATATGAGAGTGAGGGACGGCTCGAGTTCGAAACGGAAGGGCTCATCACCTTGACGGTGGGCGACGTGAACCAAGACGGCTGGCTGGATCTGGTATGCCCCAGCTACAACACGGGCTCCAGCCGGGCCACCATGACTCGTGTCTACCTTGGAGGACCCAATGGATTCAGCTCCGAGCGCAGGTTCCAGTTGCCCAGCAACGCCGGAACGGGCAGCATGGTGGCCGACTTCAACCACGACGGCTATGCCGACATCTTGATCATCTGTCATCGGTCCGAGGGAGATCCCAATCGAATCGGATCATTCGGAGACCACGTGACCGAATCTTATCTCTATTGGGGAAGTCCGGAGGGTTTTCGAGCCGATCGTCGACAGGAGATTCCCGTACGCGGGCCACACTTCGATTCCGTAGTCGACCTCGGCAACATCTATGATCGCCGTTTTGAATTCACTTACGTATCTTCGGCCTTTCAATATGACGACCACCAACCCGCGGACCTCTCCTGGCGCGGCCAAACCCCCCATGGAAGCAGCCTGCATTTCCAGCTTCGCACAGCCGCCGACCGGCAAGGTCTCGAAAAAGCTCGCTGGAAAGGACCTGCCGGCCCCGGATCCTACTTCGAACACCCCACGGCCCTGGCGGAATTTCCTTCCGACCACGGCTGGATCCAGTACCGAGCCTTCTTGAAGTCACCCAACGGAGCCGCCTCACCCATTCTGGAGGAGGTGACCCTCACCTTTCGCTAGCCCGGATTGCTCACGGGGGCTTTGAGATTGCGGAGCAGAGCTGATCGGGTCTTAAGGTTGTAGGGTTCCGACACGCACCAACCTTTGGTGAGTTGTGCGGACTGGGGCTGCTGAACCCTGGGCGCCGCCGCTTCGCGGCTGGGGGGATGCCACACCAGCGGCGCAAACCGCAGCAGCCGGTAGCCGTGGGTGTCAGCTCAGGGTGGGTGTGTCGACCGGACCTTCCAGCCGCGAAGCGGCGGCAGCGCTTCGTTACCCTATGGGCAGGTGCGCCGGTGGGAGAATCCCGATAAATCTTTCTGAAAACGACGACTCCTTCCCTGAGCCGGTCGCCAATGCACTTCGAGCCATCGGAACTCATTTGTCGTCAGAGGTCAGCGTGGCTTGGCTCGACATTCCGCCGTTGCGCCTGCGTCTTCGCCGCGCCGACGGGCTGCCGGTGAGTCTGATCGGGCCGAGTTTTGTCGCCGTCTTTCGAAAACAGGCCGGGCCATGACGGGGCAGCCGCGCGGCTGCTCCGTGGATTTCAGGCGTGGGGGGCTCGTTCTGAAGGGTCGGCAGGGCAGGGGTCGTCCTGCCGGCTTTCTTCTCGACAAGGCGCAACTCGTAGAGCTTTTTGCCGATTGAGCCGAAATTCCGCACTGGTACTGAAGAAATGGGCCAGGCGCAGGACCGTATCGCCAGTGACGGCCCGCCGGCCGTTCAGAACCAGGGTATCCCAGCGCTTCCTGCGCGAATAGATCCTCTCGAGACACAAAGCAAGTAGGAATCTTCGACCGGAACCAAGCCATTCCCACCCGGTCGTAGAACCGCCCGAACTGGCCTCGAAGTGGATTGCGCCTGCGCTGAGGAATGCTATGCTGAACCTTGGGGAACGCAGCTCCGGGTAGGCCGCGGAAATCAACTCGTCGGTTTGTAGCGTTCCACCTTTTCGAAGGCGTCGGCAATGATGCGGGTATCGAGGCTGTCGACGGCAAAAGCTCCCGCCTGGGAGAGGTATCGCCAAGTGACGTCGAAATCCTGCTGATTGAGGACCGGATAGTTTCGCTCCAAGCCATCGAAAAAAGCCGTGAAGGCAACGCTCACGAAGAAATCGACGGCAGCAACCCGGCTACTCTCCAACTTGACTGCATTCCAGACATAACCACTGGCATTGCTGGCGTCCGTCTCCTCGGATACCGGTTCCAGATCCTCGACTTTAACGCTGTACCCTTCGAGCTGGGCTCCTTCCTTGAGCCGAAAAGTCTTCCAGCAGTGCCCACAGGCCGACCAGCCCTTGCCAAGCACAAAATCCCATACGGGCGCCACCTTCATTGCCGAGCCACAGGCCGGGCAGTTGAACTCCTTGACAAAGTCCGACAAGGTCGACAAAATTCCATCTCCACGATCTGGCATGATTTCAAGCCCCTTTTGAGTCAAGTTTCCTGAGAAACTTTGAAATTGTACCCCAACTGTCAAGCACCACTCATTGAATTGATGATGGGCCTCCGGGAGTCCAGCGGGAGTTTTTCATTCTCTTGCTCTTGATTCTTCTTTTTAATCGACGTAAGCTCCAGGGCCCATGTTAGCGGGTCAGATTGTCCAGAGACGAAGGATTGAGATCGTTGGCCATCCTGAGCCGGAGCCGGCTAATCCCGGTGAGGTGATCTTCCAGCCCGAAGTCGCCTGCCTTTGCGGTTCCGACCGGCCTTTCTTTGATGAACAGCAGCCGACTTATCCACTCCAGGTAGGGCTGTCCTTGCACGAGATGGTGGGAACCATCGTGTCATCCAATGGAGAAACCTTCAAGGTGGGACAGCATGTTCTGGCCGTACCTCCCAACCATGAAGGCATTTTTGAGCGGATGGCTATTTCCGAAGAAAGAATAGTGCCTTTGGAAGCAGGACGGTCCCTGGAAGAAATGGTGATCGCTCAGCCCCTGGGCACCGTGCTCTACGGGCTGCGAAAGTTGCCCAATCTCCTGGGGTGGAGAACCGTGGTGGTCGGTCAGGGTCCCATTGGTCAACTGTTTTGCGCTGCCCTCAGAAACCTTGGCGCCAGCCAAGTCATCGCTATGGACCTTCTGGCTTCCAGACTGCGCACCAGCAGAGCTATGGGGGCTTCGGCCGTCGTCGATAGCGGGAGGGACGATCCGGTCGACGCCATTCGGGATCTTACCGGGGGAAAGATGGCGGATCTGGTGGTTGAGGCGGCGGGACACCAAGGAGGGACGCTGAACCTCTGTATCGACCTGTGCCGCAGACAAGGTCGGGTGCACTATTTCGGTGTGCCGCCGAAGAGAATCGACGGGGTTCACTGGTTTGAGGTCGTCGCCAAGAATCTGACCATTAGCAGTAGCCACAGTCCCGATTTCGCTATTGACTTTCCGCTGGCCATACAGTGGATCAGTGAAGGACGGGTGGATGTCAGGCCCCTGCTCACCCACCGATTGCCGCTGAGCGAAATTCAGCAGGCGTTCGAAATTTTTTCCAACCGCCAAGATGGGGCCTTGAAGGTCACCCTGAGGTTTCCCGGCACAGTACAGGCCTGAACCCTCTCCTCCCGACGCAAGCCAGGTTCAGCGGCCCGCCCATCCCCTTCCTGGACTCGTTACCGGGACGGCAGCGCTATCGTCCCCGCTGGGTGCCCCCCGGCAATCGCCAATCCGTGTCCGGGCTCGCCGATTCCGGAGGCAACGGGCACTGGGTGAACGATAGGCCATCTCCGGCTTCCCCTTGATTGGCCTTACTCTCTGATCCGCTGAATCGTCGCCCCCAGCTTCTTCAGTTTCTCCTCGATAGCTTCGTAACCCCGGTCCAGGTGGTAGACCCGGTGGATCAGTGTCTCCCCGTTGGCAACCAATCCCGCCAAGACCAACGAGGCACTGGCCCTGAGATCGGACGCCAGGACCTTGGCTCCCGTGAGATTGCTTCGACCTGAAACGACGGCCCGGTTCCCTTCAATCTTGATACGGGCTCCCATGCGCACCATCTCGCTGGCATGCATAAAGCGACTCTCGAAAATGGTCTCGGTAACAATGGAAGTTCCGTGGGGCCCTGGGTCATCAGCGTCATGTATTGAGCCTGCATGTCGGTAGCGAATCCTGGATACTCCAGGGTGGTAACATCCCGCGCCTGAAGCTTTCGGGGCGCTTTAATCCGGCAGCAATTGTCCTGGCTGCGTTCAATAGTGATTCCTGTTTCCTCCAGCTTCTCGATGATGGCCGTCAAATGGTCGGAACGACAACCAACCAACTCGACGGCGCCGCCGGTGACGGCGCCGGCCAGCATAAAAGTCCCCGCCTCGATGCGGTCGGGAATAATGGTGTGGTCAGCGCCCCCCAACTCAGACCTGCCCTGAATTCGGATGGTGCTGGTCCCGTCTCCTTCGATCCGGGCGCCCATCGAACGCAGCAAATCCGCCAGATCGGTGACCTCGGGTTCGCGGGCGGCGTTATGCAGAATTGTCTCGCCTTTCGCCAAAGCCGCCGTCATCATCAAATTTTCAGTCCCGGTCACCGTGATCCGATCAAAGACCACCTTTTCTCCCTTAAGACGGCGGGCTTTGGCCTCGACGTATCCATGCTCGATGTTTATGGTGGCCCCAAGTTTTTTCAACCCCTTGATGTGGAGGTCGATGGGGCGAGCCCCAATAGCGCACCCTCCAGGGAGGGAAACACGGGCTTGGCCAAAACGGGCCAGCAGGGGCCCCAGAACCAAGATGGAGGAACGCATGGTCCTGACCAATTCATAGGGAGCCTCGCATGAAATCGGATTGGCAGCGATCAGTTCCCAGACGTGGCTGCGCCGTGGTTTTTTCAGTTGGGCCTGGCACCCCATTTCCCGGAGAAGTCGGCCGGTGGTTTGAATGTCGCGGACCTGTGGCAGGTTGCGCAGAGTGATGGGCTCTTCGGTCAGCAACGATGCCGCCATCGCCGGCAGGGCTGCGTTCTTGGCGCCGCTGATGGTGACCCGCCCCCGGAGCACCCTACCACCTTGGACAAGAATCTTATCCAACGGAGTAGCTCACCTCCCCTTGGATGATAGTGGTGTGAACGTTCAGATCCTTTTCGAGAAGCACCATATCGGCGTCGTGACCCGCTATCAGCGACCCCTTGCGATCAGCTAATCCCACGGACCGGGCGGGATTTCGAGTGAGCATGGGGAGCACGGCTTCCAGGGGGCGGTTGCTCCAGCGCACCACGTTCCGCAAGGCTTGATCCTGGGTCAGCGTGCTACCGGCCAGCTGTCCCTCCCGGGTTCGGCAGACGCCCCCCGACAGCGTGATCTCAAAATCGGCCAGCCTGTACTGGCCGTCCGGCATGCCGGTGGCGCTGACGGCATCACTCACCAGCAGGATTCTCCCGGATTGCTTGCATTGAATGCAAAGGTTGACGGCCGAGGGGGAGACGTGCACGCCGTCCGCAATCAGCTCCGCCCAGACATGAGGGGTGGTGAGGACGGCGCCGAGGATGCCCGGGTCGCGATGACTGAAATCCCGCATGGCGTTAAAGGTATGGGTAGCATTGCCGGCGCCCAGGCTGATGGCGCTCCGGGCCTCTTCCAAGGTGGCGTTGGAATGGCCCATGGAGACGACGACCCCCTTGGAACGGGCATATTGGATCAGCTCCAGGCCACCCTCAACCTCCGGAGCCAAAGTGATGAGTTTAATCTGGTGGTCGGAGTGGGCCAGGAGTTGGTCAAAGATGAGGGTAGACGGTCTCCGGATGTGCTCTGCGGGATGCGCTCCTCGTTTTTCGGGATTGATGAAGGGTCCTTCCAGGTGGAGGCCCAACAGGCGCGCGCCCGGCTGGGGTCGATTCACTTGACGTCCCAGAGCTTCCACCGCTTGCAGCGTTGCAATGGGAGAGGCTGTGACCGTAGTGGCCAGGTAAGCAGTCGTTCCGTGGCGGGCCAGGAACCGGGAAATCACCTCCAGCGCGTCCTCCGTCCCCTCCATCAGGTCACGCCCCAGCGCACCGTGAATGTGAACGTCGATGAATCCGGGGACCAGCAAATGTCCGGGGGCGCCCACAACGGTGAACTCATCCTCGGCGAAGCGGACTGCCCGCCGACTACCTACTTCGAGAATCTTGGAGCCCTCCACCAGGACGATGCCGTCAAGGATCACCACATCGGGCGTCATGACTCTACCGGCGGTCACGGCAAGCCGCTTCATGTTCGGTCACGCCTTCCAGTATTTTGTGCGACTTCTGCCCTCTTGACACTGATTCCCATTCGTTCCCTTGAGTCTCTGGAGCTCAGCCACGGCCATTATCCTCCAAGGGGCCGGCAACCGCTCTGTAATCGTGTATGGCGTCGGGAATGTGAGTTGGAAATTCACCCATGGCTCCTGGGGGTCTGAAAATAGAGAGCCTTCGGGGTTATCTTCTCGTCTACCGCAAAGAAATGCTTCCACACAATATACAAGCCTCTATCTATTTCATGCCGCAGTTCATCCCAGCTCCGGTGATCGAGGGTAGTTTCCGGCAGCAACCGGCCGGACTGAAACTCAAACTGCCGGCCGATCTTCCGAAGCGCCACGGACAGGCTTGCCGAACCTTGACCGGAGCCTGCCGGAATTGCATCCACTACCCATAACTTCCTAGAGCCCATCTACCGCCTCCACGACGGTATCGGCAACCTGGCGACGGGCTGACCGGACGGCGTTGTTCTCCCGGGAGGGGTGAACGCGATTGGTCAAAAGAACAATGAAAAGGTGACGCCGAGGGTCAATCCACAGGGAGGTGCCGGTAAAGCCCGTATGGCCGAAGGAACGCCGGGACAGTTTGCTGCCTGCTGAGCTTCCTCGGGAAGGGGTATCCCAACCCAGGGCCCGACTGCCGCCCGGCGGCTGTGGCTGCCGTCGGATGAAAGTCTCCAGCGTGCTTCGCTTCACAATTCGGCGGTGGTTGTAGACGCCGCCGTTCAAGAGAGCCTGGCAGAAAATGGCCAAGTCGTCCGCCGTGCCGAACAGGCCGGCGTGAGCGGCCACTCCTCCCATAGCGAAGGCGTTTTCATCATGGACTTCCCCCCTGAGCAAGCGCTTCCTCCAAGGGTCATTTTCTGTGGGAGCGATGCGGAGTTGCAACCGGGGGTCGGGTTGAAAGCAGGTTTGATGCATGCCCAGCGGTAGAAAGATCCGTTCGCGGGCCAAGTGGTCGAGATTCTGCCCGCTGATTTCTTCCAGGACGATCCCCAAGAGAATAAAACCCAGGTCGCTATAAACGCTCTGTCGGCCCGGCGGGTGCTCCAAAGAAATCCGGAGAATCCTCTGAAGGTAGTTTGTTTTTCCACAAGTATGCTTGTAAAGAGGGAGATGGGGCCGGAAGTCCAGAGGTATGAGTCAGCAGATGCCTGAGGGTGACCTGCTGCTTGCTGTGCCCCGAGAACTCCGGAAAGAAGCGGCTGAGCCTTTCCTCCAGATCCATTTCACCGCGCTCCCATGCTTGCATAGCCAAGGTGGTGGTGCTCACCACTTTGGTGAGCGAAGCCAGGTCATAAAGGGTATCTGGCTTAGCCAAAGGGCTCTTCGACCCATAATCCAGCCTACCGTAGCCCTGACGAACCAGCAGTTCTCCCTGGTATCCTACGGCCATCGAAGCTCCCGGAAAGGCTTGAATCCCGACGAAGCGCCGGATCACTTGTTGGAGGTGTTTCCGAAGGGCTACCGTGCCTGCCGGGACCCTGTTCGATCGGGCCGGCCTGACCTTCCTCAGGATCATCGGCAACGGTTCCCGCTTGAGACCGGAAGACCGTTTGGCCACCCCCGGAATCGACACCGGCAGTTTGCCCACCAGCGGGATTTCTCCAAAAAGCGCCTTGACTGCCGCAGTCTGCGAAGCGGCCACATGGCTGTAGGCGCAAAGGTAAGTAGCCATGGAAGGAAGCCGCTGAATCAGGTAGGGATTGCCCAGGGAGATCAGTAGGGAAGAGGGTTTGGCCCGGATCAGCCGCTTCAACCAGTCCCACAGCCAAGTTGGCAGGCCCACCCGGCCGGTCCCGGTCACGAGCGGCGCAAAAAGGACAACCATGATGAGGTCCGCTTTCCTGGCCCTGGCGCGGGCTCGGGTTAGCTGGGACGGGGCGGTTTCCGGTGAGAGACGATCGACTTCGAGAAAGTCGAGGCGCGCCAAGAGTTGCCGTTCCAGCTCGGTCGCAGACTTCGGCGATGGCAAGTCGGAAATGACCATTAAATGGGCCGATCGGATGCCCCGGACATCCAGGGGAAGTTGAGACAGGTGGTCTCTCACCAGGGTGACCGAAGCATCGGCCAGATGTTGGGCTTGATCGCGGACCGCGGGGGAGTTGATTCTCTGAGCCAGGTGTCGGAAGTTGATCCGCTTTTTTCGGCTTAAGCCGAGCCAGGCCTTGGCCCCTAAAATTCGCTCCACCGAGCGGTCCACACGGGCCTCGGAAAGCCGGCCCTTCCTGACTGCCTCCAGCAGCGCACCAAAGATAACCTCCGGATCGGGTGGGTCCAAGAGCACGTCGACGCCAGCCTGCATTGCCTGGACAGCCGCTTCGCCGCTCCAATAGCCTTGGGTCAAGCCCTTCATTTTCATGGAGTCTGAAACGATCAATCCACGAAATCCCAATTCCTTCCTCAATGTCCCTTCCAACACCGCCGCAGACAATGACGCCGGCCGGCCGGGGTCTTTCTCCAAAGCCGGAACGGCCACGTGGGCCGTCATGACCGACATCACCCCTCCCCGGATCACTTCGCGGAAGGGAACCAACTCGGTCCTGTCCAGTCTGGGGCGATCAACCCGAATCACGGGTAGGGACAAATGGGAATCGACGTTGGTATCACCATGCCCGGGAAAATGCTTGGCCGTAGCCAGGACCCCGGCCTCTTGGGCTCCGCGGACGAAGGCCGCTCCCAGACGGCCCACCATCTGAGGATCTTCGCCGTAGGAACGAATATTGATCACCGGATTGTCTGGATTGTTGTTGACGTCCACCACCGGCGCAAAGATCCAGTTGACCCCCAAGGCCAGGGCCTCACGGGCGGTGATCTGGCCGTGCCGGTAGGCCCACTCCTCGGATTGGGTGGCGCCCACCGCCATGTTCCAGGGAAGGGGGACGGTGTGGCGAATGCGGAAGGCGGCTCCGCGCTCAAAATCAGAGCCAATCAGCAGGGGAACTTTGGCTTGGGACTGCAGGCGGTCGATGAGGACGGCCGATGCGTAGATGTCGCCCTCAAAGAGAATGAAACCGCCCACCCGGGTCTTCTCCAACTGGCGCCCAATTTGCTGAAATTCCGGACTGGCTTCATTGAGGTGAATTCCCCGGATAGCCGGCATGATGAGTTGGCCGAGCTTGGCTTCCAGTGGGAGCCGTTTAAGGGTAGAGGCCACCCAATTCAATCGAACGGATGTGCCTGGAACAAGTGAAGACATAAGCGATGTTTTGGAAACTCGCTCGGCTGGGAGGCCATATCGAGTGAACCCGAGGTCCGCGATGGTTCAGGCGCCAGGGGCGCTCTTGGAGACCACCCTTTTTTCTGCTGGGTCCGTCCCTCTCAGCCGAGAGGATTTCTTCCCAAGCCCGCAGGGGATATTTCAGCATAGACTCCAGTGGAGTGGTACGAGGTCCGCGCAGATTCCACCGCTACCAATCCCACCCTATCGCCGTTTCAAGGTCAACCATACCACGCCCACCGACGCCATCGTAAGACGACGGCGCCAACTCGAAATCTACCGGAACCTGCGGGCCGAGGGTCGCAGTGAGAAGACCGCCCTGCGGGCCATCGGCTGGTCGCGAGCCACCTGCTTCCACTTGGCAGCGCGTTACCGGGAGTGCGGCGCCCAGGGATGGACAGCGCTCAGCCGGTGTGCCGGCTCAGACAGATGTGAGATTTCGACCTTGCATTAAGGTCGGCGTTCTCCGAAGCTCTTGTGGGTATCCACACGAGCGAAAGGAGACCCCCATGGAGATATTCTCACCCTGCCTCCTTACCTTATCAGAAAGACCCGAGAAGCGTCGCGCCTCATCGACTCGCACTGCCTGGATCCTGGAGCGTCGATGAGGCGCGACGCCGTCGGTCACTGGCGTGGGGCCAGGGCTCAGGGACTCAGCGCTGTGGCCGCGGCTGCGCCGCCGGCCACTCTCTATCGTTGGGAGAAACGTTGTGAGTTCCGCTCCAGCCGGACCGTCGCCATGGCCGCCTCCAATGCCACCGTCCCCCCCCCCCCCTGCCCAGGACGTCCAGATCGACGGCGGCTCCGAGTTCAGAGTCGGGTTCTAGGCTGCCTGTCTGTGCGGGGCAGGCCCGCCTGCAGCGAGCCATCGTCCTCTGGGGGCTGCCCACTCAACTCAACGGACGGGTCGAACCTATGCTGGCCACCGGGCGCTGTGAGTTCTATGCCGTCTATGATCTACCGCACTTAATCCAGACACTCAACCCCAGGGTCGATGCCTTGGCGCACCGATACAACGACTTCAGACCTCACGATGCCCTTGATGGTATGACTCCAAACCAGTATCTTAAACGTCACAGCCTCGGAGCTCCCCCTCCGTCTCTCATAGGCGCTAATCCCGCACATGAATTGCTCCCCTATCGAAAAACATGCTACATTGCTTGGGCCGATCCCTTTCGGCCCGGAGGCGTCCTTCAAGGAGAAGTCGCATGGCGATCAAGAAGGTTATCCTGGCCAATCCTCGGGGCTTTTGCGCCGGAGTGGTTCGAGCCACAGAAGTCGTAGAGCAAGTGCTGGAACTCCTGCCCCCTCCCATCTACGTCTTTCACGAGATCGTTCACAATCGCCACGTGGTTGAGCGTCTCAGCGGTCGTGGGGCCGTCTTTGTGAACCACTTGGAGGACGTGCCTGACGATTCGGTCTGCATTTTCAGCGCCCATGGGGTCTCGCCGGCCATTCGTGATTTGGCGCGGAGGAAGCGGCTACAGGTGATTGACGCTACCTGTCCCTTGGTGACCAAGGTCCATCTGGAGGCCATTCGATTCACCAAGGGCCGGTTACTCGTTGGTTTTGATTGGCCATCCGGGCCACGAAGAAGTAGACGGCACCATGGGCGAAGCACCCATGCAGCTCGTCAGTTCCGTTCAGGACGTCGAAAACCTGAACGTTTCCAATCCCGACAGGGTCGTCTATCTGACCCAGACCACCCTCAGTCTGGACGACACGGCTCAAATCGTTGAGGCTTTACGTGCACGTTTCCCCCGGCTGACGTCGCCCCCCAAAGACGATATCTGCTACGCAACCCAAAACCGACAGAACGCCGTGAAGGAACTGGCGAATCAGGTAGACCTCATGTTGGTTGTCGGATCATCCAACAGCTCCAATTCGCAGCGACTGACAGAAGCGGCTCAAGCGGCTTCCGTCCCCGCTTATCTCATTAACGATGAAACCGAGGTCCAACCGGAATGGCTGGACCAAGCCGAGGTAGTGGGCGTGACCGCGGGGGCATCGGCTCCGGAGGAAATTGTTCTGCGCGTCGCTGACCACCTGAAATCGTCGGAAGCAATCCAGGTGGAGGGGCTGGAACTTGAGGATGAACGCGTCCATTTCGCAATCCCCCAGGAACTGGTTCAGTTGGCAAACCGATAAGCGCCCCGCGACGAGACGGCGCAACAACATTTTCAACGACTTGGCGTTGTCGAAGGCGGCGCCATGTCCTGTGCCGTGATAATGGTTGAATAAATCAGAGCTTCCCTAGTATTCTGCTGGACGTTGATTCCCTGGTTGGTGTCCTTGATCGAATGCTTCCTGATCATGGACCGGGTTGACCGGCATAACCGGGAGCCGGCGCAGAAGATTGCGGCGCAGATCAAGTTGGGCATTTGATGGCGAGGGTCGGGTAGACGACCGATGGGGAAGGGGTAGGCGACGCCGCCCTCAAAACAAGCCGCCACATCCGGCGTAGCCGAAGAAAATGAAAACCCAAGGGGACCGTCATGAGATCCTTGAAAGAAACGCTTTAATTCGAGGCTAGAGAATTCCAGGCTTGGTGTGGTCTATGCCGGCTTGTTGGGTATTCTGTTTTTCGGAGTGAACCGCAGGAAAACGCTGATATTTACTTGCCCCCCCCGCAGGAGAGAGAAGAAAAGGGTCGTCCATGTTAAGGAATGTCAATCAAATGAAAAGCAATGGAGCCATTCGCATCGTAGCAGCCTCGGGTAGTCCACGCCCCCGGAATTTCACCAGCAGGGCGCTGGCGCTGGTGGTCGACGAGCTGCAAACCAGGCACGAGGTGAACGTGGACCAGATCGATCTTTCTTCAATGGATTTCCCCTTCCCAGGACAAGGAGCGTCTGAAGCAACCGACAGCGTGCAGGAAATGGTCAAGGCGGCCACGGGGATTGTGCTGGCCACACCCGAATACCACGGCAGTTACAGCAGCGCGATGAAGCTCTTTATTGAAAATCTGGGGTTTCCTTCAACCTTGTCGGGCAAGCCGGTCGCGCTGCTGGGAGCCGCGGCGGGACAAATCGGCGCCGTAAAAGCCCTGGAGCACCTGCGGAGCGTGTGTTCCCATGTGGGAGCCGTTGTTCTTCCGGGTCCGGTTTCGGTCGCCAGCGTGCAAAAACTCTTTGACGGCGAAGGGCCGCTGTCTGGATAAAGGAACCGAAGCACGGATTCGCGGCTTGGCCACCCATTTGATGGACTATATCCATAATAACATTTGTCCTCGCATGGCCTTGGAGCACTCGGTCCGCAGTGGCGAGACGGAATGGATGCGCAAAGCCTCTTCTTGAGAAGGACTGGTTTTCCAAGTAGTCAAGAGCCGTAACCGCTACAAGACGGACACCTTGAATGCCGGATGACCCGAGTGATTTTTTCTACCCCCGGCCCCAATTTCTCACGGGGCTTTGGGATTGAGGAGCAGGGCTGATCGGGTCTTGAGGTTGTGGGGTTCCGACACGCACCAACCTTTGGTGAGTCGTGCGGACCGGGACTGCTGAACCCCGGGTGCCACCGCTTCGTTACCCCATGGGGGCAGGTGTCCTGGTGGGATAATCCCGATAACTGCTTTTTCCTGCAATAATTTCAGAGTATCCCAAGAGATGAGGCAGCCTCATACAGTGAGAAATCCAGGCTAGGAGTGAGGCTCTTGATATTGACTGAACCGGGCGCATTCTTACGCGGTATTGCCTGCCATTGATTGGCCACTTGCAGTGTCGCCAATCAAGCCTCCCCCAACATCTCAGACCTCCCTCGACGGTGACCTCCAGAGCCAACGGGTGATGCCTTTTGCCGGCAGATCGGGCTGGATGAGACGCTTGGCCCTCCCCTCGGCCGCCAAGATGAGTTCGGCGCAGCGATAACTGCTGCGCACAGCGCCCTCCATGGTTGGCGGCCAGCCGGTGCAAGTCCAATCCCCTGCCACCAACAAGTTCTCCAGAGGACTCCTCTGATCGGGGCGATTCCGGTCACAGCCCACCCGACAGGAAAAGGTGGCGTAGGGCTCCTTGACCACAACACTCCGCAGCAACCGGGCCACCCTGCTGGAGGGCATCATCTCGTGCAGATCCTTCAAAGCAACCTCCACGATTTCTTGACGGCCCAGAGGCAAGAGTTTTCGGGAAGCGCTCACGACCAGGGAAAGGTAGTCCCCCCGAGGGGCGCCCCCGGGCGCGATCTTTTTGTTGAAGACCCACTGAACCTCCCTCCCTACGGCGGCCACAGCGTTCACGTTGGTGATTGGTCGATCAAACCAGAAATAGATGGAGGTGATTGGCGAAAACTCAAAGAGCTGTAACTTCGAGAAATAATCGGATTGGTTCACGACGGACTCAGGCAGCAGCCTCAATAGAACCTCGGGCGGGACACTGCTCAAATAGTAGTCCCCCACCAGCTTGCTTCCGTCTCCCAGCAGGACTCCAGTCACCTTGCCGCCGGCCACTTCGATGCCCGTCGCGGTGTTTCGCAATCGGACTTTTCCTCGCCTCGCCGTCAAAAAGTCCAAGCAGGGCTCAGTGTAGAGCTTTCCCAGTGGAACGGCGGGAACCCCCAGGTGGAAGGCTGCCGGATTCTTGAGCAGGGCCTCGGTGAAGACCTGAATTCCATACCGGGACGAGGCTATTTCCAAGTCTTCGTTCAAAGCGCTCACCAAAACGGGGCGCCAAAAAGTCTCGATGGCCCCAACCGTCTGGTGGTTGTGTCGGAGCCAATCGAGCATGGAAACACGATCCAGTTGTTCCAGGCGGCCTTGCTCCCGCAGCATGAGAAAAAGCGCATAGGCCACCGTCAATCGGTCCCACCAGGAAAGCAACTTGAAACTCAAAAAGGAGGGCAACAGGTGCAGGGGGGCGGGCCAAAGGGATCCCTTGAGTATCGATAGGGCGCCCTGGCGATCAAGAAACAGGTAGCGATCGAAAAAAGTAATGCCGTCTTCGACACCAATGCGCCGGTAAAAATCAAGCAGGTTGGTGCAACACTTCATCAAGACGTGCTGACCGTTGTCGATAAAGGCTTCCTGCCTGCCACTGTCTTCGACGGAGGGGGCATTCCCCGAATCTGAAATGGGTTCAGCCAAGGATCGAACCGGAGGCTCCGAAAGGGAGATGGGATAGGAAGACGCTCTCCCGCCCAGGAACGGTTTACGCTCGACCACAATCACTTCGAACTGATGATCTGCCAGAGTCACTGCCGCGGCCAGCCCTGCCAATCCTCCTCCCAGAATGACGACCCTCTTGGGGGTATTCATGGCCGCTCACCAATGCAGCAACGATTTGAGGGCAATTCGCCACTTATCTCCCGCTCTGAGCTCGACCCTTTGGTGCAGCACCGCATACCCACACTCTTCAATGCGCCTTAAAAGGGTATGGTAACTTTCCAGCATCGCCCAGAAGGCCGGTCGGCTGTTGGATTCAATCAGCTTGAGCAACGGACGCGCCCGTCGGTAATAAGCCCGGGTTCGCTCAACTTCAAAGGACATCAACGCTCGAAACCGTTCATCCATCACTTTTCGACCCAGGTCTTCCCTGCTGTAGTGAAAGCGCCGGAGATCCTCCAGCGGAAGATAAACGCGGTTGCGCTCCAGGTCTTCGGCAACATCCCGCAGAATATTGGTCAATTGAAAGGCCATGCCACAGGCCACGGCATGCTCCTTGGCGCGAGCCTGCTGAAACCCAAAGACATGAATGCAGATCAGACCAACGGTCGAAGCTACGTGATAGCAGTAACGGGAAAGATCTTCAAAGGTCTGATAGCCGGAGCTTGTCAAGTCCATCTCCGTTCCCGAAATGAGTTGGCGAAAATACTCGATGGGGATTCGATAGCTTCGGATCGCATCCGCAAGAGCCGGCAGGACCGGATGATCCATGGATTCGCCCCGGTTAGCTCGTTCCAGCCAGTCTCGAGCGTCGGCGAACTTCTGCTGCTTTTCTTCCATGCTGCCTTCATTGTCGCTGATGTCGTCACAGTGACGCATGAAGGCATAGACTGCCGACAGGGCCCGTCGCTTGCCGGGAGGCAGTAGTCTCAGCCCTCCGTAGAAATTGCTGGCTCGCGCCATTTCCTGGCAGAGACGATAAGATGCCTCCAGGCTGGATGATGGGTTCAGTGGCACAGCCCTATCCTCGTTCTACCAACCAGCCGTCTGGAACACCAACACCGGGCCAGAAGTTTCAGTGAGGTCCATCTCCCCAGGGTGGGGCGGCGGCGGAAAACATCGTATTGCACCGACTCAATACGACGCAAGATTTCCAGCCCGCAACGGCCGAACAGCTCCACGTCCATCGCCAAATCCGAGCCGACCAGGGGAGGCAACGCCAGACCTTCTTCAAACAATTTCCGGGTGCGCCCTATTTCCATCTGCATTAACCCCACAAACCTTTGGTCGCAAATCTGTGAGCCCAAGTCCGATTCGCTGTACCCAAATTTCGCCATGTCCTCGGAGGGAAGATAGATGCGGTTGAGTCGGGTCAAGTCCTGCCCAATATCTTGCCAATGATTGGCGAGTTGAAGAGCGGTGCAGGTTCGATCCGAAAGCGCCTGTCGCTGCCGGTCTCGATATCCGCCAAGATAGAGCACCAACCGTCCGACCGGATTGGCCGAATAGCGGCAATACTCCAGAAGTTCATCATAAGTCCGATAGCGGGTCTTGACCTGATCCAGCTTGAAGGCCCGAAGCAAATCGCGAAAAGGATCCTGCGGAATCTCGAAGGCACGGATGGTTTCACGCAGGGCTACAAAAACGGCCCGACGAGAGCGGCCCTGGTAGCAAGCGTGCAGCTCCTCATCCCAACGCTCCAAGGATTGCAGGGCCTCGGCCGGGGTCTTACTTTCATCGGCCAAGTCGTCGCTGATTCGACAGTAAGCGTAGATATTGTAGAAGTGTTGCCTGAGCCGCCGAGGTAAGAAGGCGGAGGCTACAAAGAAGTTCTCGTAGTGCGATCGCGCCAAATTTCGACAAAAAGCCCGGGCGCCCTCAATGGAATGAGCCTCATGACTCAAGGTCGTTTTCATCCAGTTCCCATCCAACTGCCAGGATCGGTTTGGGCGGACCTCAGTGGAACGCCCTCTTCCACTGTGCACCCCCCTTCCCCGGACCGCGTTGACCATCGGTAACGATGCGGTTGAATACCTCCATTGACCCGGTGCGAGCTTAGGATACGACGAATGGGAGGCGGTTTCAACCGGTCCGGGAACTGCCCTCTGCCTCTACCAGGGGTAGAGGGGGAGGCAGAATAAGTTTGACACTTGCCGCACCCCGTTGTTATAGTCGCGCCATTCGTCCCAAGGTGCTCGCACATGAGCCAAAAGGGAAGCGGGTGAAATCCCCGCACGGTCGCGCCACTGTGATCAGCGAGCGAATCGGCGAGGCAAGCCACTGTTGCTGCAGGCAATGGGAAGGCAGCCGGTCTCGCGGCAAGCTGTCAGTCAGGAGACCTGCCTTGGGATCGACGAGGCGCGCTGCGCACGAGAGCGGCTGGGTCGAACAAGGACATACGGTTCTTCCGCATCACGAGTCCCATCACTTTTTTTCCGGTCTCGTTTTCATCGGCAGCGTTCCTTATCAACAAACGCTTGAGAATCGCCATCGTTCGGGTTCTCGAGAAAAAATATCTTCCATTGGATGCGCCCTGAGCATAACGGGAAGTGCGGTGAGAATCCGCCACTGCCCCCGCAACTGTGAGCGGCAACGAAATCCGTCCGCAGGCCACTGCCGGAAGGCGGGAAGGCACGGAGAGTAGGACACCAGAGGCCGCAAGTCAGGAGACCGGCTCAGGGTAGCTTCCTGAACACCTCCGAGGGGGAGGGGAAAGGGTGCGCCTTATGGACTTCATGATAAGAAAAACTGTCATTGCCTTGTGGGTTCTCGCTTGCAGCGCCACGATGGCTGCAGACGTGCTTGGTCAGACCTCCATCAGCGGGCAGGTTACTGACCCCCAGGGATCCCTGGTTCCCGGCGCCTTGGTGACTCTCCACGACCGTGCCAGCGGAATACGCCTGAGCGTCACCACCGATGCCTCGGGACGCTACCGTCTTCAGCCATTGCGCCCGGGGGATTACGTCCTGGAAGCCGAGGCCCTCGGCTTTGCTCCCGTATCGCTGACCGGCATCCCATTGGAGGCGGGCCAGGACCTGGTGCAGGACATTGCCCTCAAGCTGGCTGTTCGGCAAGAGGAGGTCGTGGTCACGGCCTCCGGGAAACCCCAGTCGGCCGACGAAGTGTCCAAGGCATTGACGGTCGTCAGTTGGCAGGAAATGCTGGAGCGGGGCGAAACCAGCATCGTCGAAGCCTTGAGGCCGGTTCCCGGCTTGCACGTTCGGCAGTTGGGAACCCCCGGAACGCTAACCACGATCCGAGTGCGGGGGCTTCGCAACGAGGATACTGCCGTTCTGATCGACGGCCTGCGTTTTCGGGACACGGCAGCGCCCCAGGGAGACGCCACGGGCTTTTTGTCGAATCTTCTTCTCACGGACACGCACCGCCTGGAAGTGCTGCGGGGCTCCGGATCATCCCTCTACGGCACTCATGCCATTGGAGGCGTGGTGAACGTCATGAGTGCGGACGGTGGTGGCCGCACCCGTGGGAGCCTGGTGACCGAGGGCGGCTCCCTGGGTCATCTGCGCGGACGCGCCCGGCTGTCAGGAGGACTCAAGGAAGACCAACTCACTTACAGTTTGGGGCTGACCCACCGCAATATCTCCAAAGGCGTCGATGGTGACGACGCCAGCCGCAACACCAGCGCTCAGGGCCGGCTGAATCTGCACCTTTCTCCCACCTCCAATCTCTCGGTGCGATTCTACGGAGTCGATTCTTTCCTCCAACTCAACAGTTCTCCAGCGAGTGCTCCCGGCTTGTCGGTCACCGGAATCGTCCCTGCCCGTCCGCTGGCATCCGACCCGCTCAGACTCTATGAGGCAGGCACACCTCTTTCCCAACTGGACATGGGCTCGGCCAGCTTTATTCCGGCTGCCAACGACCCCGACGGGCGTGAAGCCTCCGATTTTGTTTCAACCGCCGTGGTGTTCAACCAGCAGCCGACAGCCAAGGTCGGGTACAGCCTTTCCTACCACGGCTTGCGCACCAATCGGGCCAATCACAACGGCCCCGGAGGCGTGGGATTTCAGCCCTTCGGTACCCAGCGATCAGACTGGGGGGGGCGCCTGCAGACCTTCAATGCTCGCACCAACCTGCGGCTTGGATCGGTCCACTCCATTGATGCGGGTTACGAGTTCGAGAACGAACGCTTCATCAACCGATCGTTTCCTGAGCTGCCGGCCTACAATTCCTCGGCGGACGCCACTCAACGCGCCAACACCGTCCACATCCAGGATCAGCTACGGCTGTTGCAAGGGCGGCTACAGGTCTCGGCCGCCTTTCGAATTCAGGCATTCTCGCTGCAGAACCCTCGCCTGGCGCCGTCGGAGAGCGCACCCTATCAGGGACTCACCTTCAGCTCTCCACCGACGGCCTATACCGGCGACGGCTCGATTGCCTATTTCATTTCCGAGACCGGGACCAAGGTCCGCGCTCACGTCGGAAACGGTTATCGATCCCCTTCCCTGTACGAGCGCTTCGGGACGTTTTTCTCCAGCTTTGGCTATTCGACCTATGGGGATCCGAGGCTCCGCCCCGATCGATCCATCGCCTTTGACGCGGGGCTGGACCAGACACTGTTCAGCCAGCGGCTGCAAACCTCGGTGACCTATTTCTACACCCGCCTCCAGGAAAACATCGTGTTTGATTTCTCCGGAGCCATCGATCCACTCTCCGATCCCTTCGGTCGATTTATCGGCTACCGAAACGTTCTGGGGGGTCTTGCCCGAGGATTGGAGGTCACCACGACCGCTCGTCCGCTGACCTCTCTGAACCTGAGGGTTTCCTACACCTACACCAACGCTGACCAGCGGGAGCCGCTGGTCGGCGACATTCTGCAAGCTTTTACGACCCCTACCCACCAGTGGTCGTTGCTGGTCACTCAGCGGCTCGGGCGGCGCCTGTTTGTCAACCTGGACTGGGTAACCGCGAGTAGCACTCTGTTTCCTCTTTATGACCCAAGCATCTTCAGCAGTCGGGCCTTTCGGTTCGATGGCATCACTAAGGTTGACCTGGGCGCAAGCTATCGACTCCCCCTCTCTGAGGTTCGCGGCCTTCGCTTCTACGGTCGCGTCGATAACCTGCTGGACAGAAAGTACTATGAGAGTGGTTTTCCGAATCCTGGCGCAGTAGGAGTGGCCGGGATGGAGTTCTCCTTTTAGCCTCGACGGACTTGGGCTTGAAGGCCCATCGCCGACCGGGCGGGCCGTGCCCAGCCAGGGGACCGCTTGAGCGAGCCCATTCCAGGGATGTTATTTCTTGCCGGATCCGACAGGAATTTGCCTGCGCTTCGGATCGGGCCAGTCCAGATGGAAAAGGGCGCCTCGGGGTTGATCCGTGCGCTCGTAGGTATGAGCCCCGAAATAGTCTCTCTGGCCTTGCAGAAGATTGGCGGGCAGGAACTCCGACCGGTAGCCGTCGTAATAGGCTAGAGCAGACATGAAGGCGGGAGACGCCAGGCCCGCCTGCGCCGCCAAGCTGACCACGGTTCGCCACCCGGGCTGTCCCTTTTGGATTTGCTCATCGAAGTAGGGATCCAGCATCAGGTTAACCAGGTCCGGATTACGAGTGTAGGCGTCGGTGATCTTCTGCAGGAATCGAGCGCGAATAATGCACCCACCCCTCCAAATGCTGGCGATGGAGGCGAAGTCCAACTTCCACCGGTACTCGACCTGAGCCTGGCGCATGAGCTGAAAGCCTTGGGCGTAAGCGCAAATCTTCGAGCAATAGAGCGCGTCACGGACTGCGTCAATGAGTTCGTGAGGGTCTCCCCGGTAGCTGAAGGAGGGACCGACCAGTTGCCCGGAGGCCTGGACGCGCTCGCTTTTCAGAGCGCTGAGGCAGCGCGCGAAGACGGCTTCGGCGATGGAGTTGGCCGGGACTCCCAGGTCCAAGGCGTTCACGCTGGTCCACTTTCCCGTACCCTTTTGCCGGGCAGCATCCAGGATGCGATCCACCAAGAACGCTTCGGAGGCCGCCGGATCGGGCTGTTGAAGGATTTCGGCCGTAATCTGGATGAGGTAAGAATCCAGGTCTCCTTGATTCCATTCGGCAAAAATACTCGACAGTTCGTCGGACCTCAAAGCCAACAGCTCTTTTAAGAGAAAGTAGGCTTCGGAGATGAGCTGCATATCCACGTACTCAATGCCGTTGTGAATCATCTTGACGTAGTGCCCTGCCCCGTTTTCCCCGATATAGCTCGTGCACGGCACTCCATCCTTGACGGGCTTTCCGGGCTGGGCCGTTTCAATGGGCCTGCCACTTTTCTGGTCCACCTTGGCGGCAATGCTTCTCCAAACAGGCTCCAGATGCTTCCAGGCTGAAGCTTGGCCGCCTGGCATCAGCGAGGGTCCGAATCGAGCGCCCAACTCCCCTCCGGATACCCCCGATCCGAAGAACAGGCAGCGGCCTGAGTACTCCCTTTCTCGTCGAATGGTGTCTGTCCAAAGGCTGTTGCCACAATCGACGACCAGGTCGTCAGCTTCGATGCCCGCGTCTAAAAGCTGCCCAATCACCGCGTCAACCGCCGGCCCCGCCTTGACCAGAATAATCACTTTTCGTGGTCTCTTGATGGCCGCCACGAAGTCGGTCAGGGTCGTGCACCCCTCAAGGCCCCCGGGAGTATCCGGATGATTGGCCACAAATTGCTCCATGACCGCCAGGGTCCGATTGTAGACAGCCACTTTGAATCCATGGTCGGCCATGTTCAGAGCGAGATTCTCACCCATCACGGCCAGACCGATCAGCCCCACGTCAGCGATAGCGCTTTGAACCATTCCGTTTCCTCCTCGTCTGATCGTCTGACAACACGATTGGCGACAGGACCGGCTCGCACGGGCCGGTGGGATACCCGGCCCGGCGTAGGAGACCTCTTTTGTCTGCTCTGGGTCCACCCAACTCGGAAAGGCGCCCACACCCCTCCCGGGAGGGGAGTCCCTGAGACCGTTGCGCCTTCTTCGGAGCAGGAATCCCTGCAACCGTTTATGGCTCACCACCAAGGGAATAACTTGTCACCAAACGAGTTCCTTCAAGCAGCAACCCGTCCCTGATTGCTGAGCCTGTCTAAGCCTGCGCCTCCCCACGAGGGGAATTGCATTGAAGTGCCTCCCCTAGAGAGAGATAGGAGTGGATGTCTTCTCTATTGAATCCCCGCCTGGGAGGGGTGTAGGTGTTCCCGGATTTTAGCTGGGATTCACTCTCCGGTACACTCCCTAACACAAAAGGGGCGGGTATCTTCTCTGAAGTTACATGTTTGAAGTTACAGGGTCTCCGGGCCGTCAGCCCGCCCCTGATCCACACTCAACTCGTCCTTCGAGATTTTGTGGACACTCTTGGGATTGAAGGTTTGGCGAGTCCCGACTCTGAGAGCCACCTCGATTCGGCCGCCGGTCAGCACAAAGAATTGCAGCAGGTACCCGCCTCCTTCCATCACCTCCACTTGATATTCCTCCGAGGGCGTTGTTTCCAATGCCCTGGCGAGTTGTTCCTGAAAATCGCGATCCTCAACCACTCTGCCGGGGAAGGCCATGATCAAGGCTCCCGGATCTTCTTGGAGGAGGTTCCTGATCTCTTGACGAATTTCAGCCATCCGGGAAATCAAACTGCCCGCAAAGTCTATCTCATTTTCGGGCTCTTCAGCCGGAGGCTTGATGCCCCAGGTGATGTGATGGATGAAAGGATTCCCATACCCCTGGTCCATCATGCGCTGGTAGCCCATCTCGTCCAGGGGATGCACCACGGCGATGTGGTCGGGCCAACCTTTCTCTCGGGCCGGACTCGATTCCGGCAGCGAGGCCGCTACATTGATGTAGTCACAGCCATCCACGGGTGAAGGATAACAGCGGTTGTCCGATCCAACCACGTATCCCATACTTCTCAGCGGCTCCGCCAAGAGACGCGGCGGCTCTGAAAAGATCGCATAGTGGTCGGGGTGGTTCAGTAAGGGGATACCGGCCCGCAGCAATTGGTTACCCACTTCCCTCGCCTCCCGAAGCCGTTCGGCGGCGTTGGGGATGGCCATCGTTTCTTCAAATCCTTCCGGCAGCGTCACATTCGTTTCCATAGTCCCTCTTTTCCCGATTGCAATCTGAACACCAGCCAGTATACTGACGAGCCTTCCAGCCATCAAGGATGGAGGGCCGGCGTGGAGGGAGGGGCAACCCCTGCCAGATCAAGCTCCCATTCCCCCCGTTCCCTGCCAGATGGTTGATTTTGCACCCGCTTGGAGAGACACTTCTTCGAAAGGCTGAACGACGACAAAGCCGTCACCCTCGAACTTCATCTGAATGGACTCTCCGCTTCCTCGGCCAACAAACGTCTTGAGAGAAATGTCGCTTCTGAACTGGGGAGTCAGGGACGCGGACCAGGCAACGGTGGCATTCGGATCAGTCACAACAGGGTGGCCTGGGCTCACAGCCAACGTCAAGGGATCATAGTGAGTGGTGATGGCTACCATGCCCCTTCCCTTCAGCTTAACGTTGAACAACCCGCCGGCCAGCATGGCCGTAACACGTTTCATCAACTTGATATCCCACTCGATGTCATCTTCGAAAGCCAGAAGATCATTTCCATTCACAATAATAGACTCACCTTCCAGCTCAAGAATGGATACCTTCTTTCCCGCGTCAGCCAGGTAAACCGCCCCACGGCCCTCAGCCTTGGTCAAACGGACCCCTTCGCCGGTGACCGTTCGCTTCAAGAGCCTGCCCAGACCATGTTCCAAGATCCCTTCGCGAGTGAATCGAACCTCACCGCGGTAGGCAACCATGGACCCGGTCTTGGTCCAAACGCGGCCGCTCAAGTTGATTTCAAGCAAGCGCTCGCCCTCAAGCTCGAAAAGCCCTTGCGCCCGGTTCTTTTCCCGGGTCGACTGAACGAAGTCGGACAGAGTGTATCGTGCCATCGCTTACCCTTGGTCGCTCCTCTGATCCTCGGTCGGGATCAAACACGCCGTTTCTCAATCGTTTGGTCCATCGAGGCCCGGCACTACGCTCGAGCCAGGGAAACACCCACCCAGTCCGGTCCAACCTGCGGCAGCAGCGTTCCTTGGTGATAGCAGAAGAATTTACCGTTTCCTCAACAGCTTGTAAAGTGGTGTGCGGGTTCAGCACCTATGAGACTCGGTCGGGCAGCCTTGCAGGTATCAAGGTACTCCATGGGCGTCCTCATGTCCAGGGATTGGTGAGGTCGGATGTCATTGTAGAAGTGTTGGGGGTCGGCGCCGGCATCCACCAGCGCAGCGATGATGGCGGGATCAGGGTTACGAGAAGCCGCCGCGTGCAGGGGAGTCTCGCGACCTGCAACCCGTACGTTTGGATCGGCACCAGCATCCAGCAGCACAGCGATGACGGCGGGATTGGGGTTATCCACAGCCGCCAGGTGCAGCAGCGTTTGACCACCTCCACCCCACGCCTTCAGGTCGGCTCCTGCCCCCAGCAGCACGGCGATGATGGCGGAATTAGGGTTATGCGCAGCCGCCAAGTGCAGGGGAGTCCAGAGACCTCTGTCCCGCGCCCTGGGGTCGCCGCCGGCTTTCAGTAGCTCCGAGACAATGTCAGGGTTGGGATTGAACCTGGCCACCAAGTGCAGCGGGGTCCGGCCACCTCTGTCCCGAGCCTTGGGGTCGGCGCCCACCTTCAGACACGTCCTTACCTCCTCGACTGAGGCGGTTTCAAAAAATCGATCCGTATTCCAGTCTGAGCAGGCTGCGCGCTGGGCTGACTCGCCGGCACACCTGTCTGCCGTGTCACCGGCCCTGTCTGCCGGCCAGGCAGGCAAAGGCAGGCATTGCCGACAGGACGACATATCCTCCCATAATGACCATCAGCGTCGAGGCGATTCGATGAAGGCCATTCGGCGAGCGTTTCATGATCCCTCTCCTGACTCCGAACTCTAATGTAGAGGGTGACGCTACTCGTGGGTCAGTTCATTTTCGGGGTGAGCCATTACTCCTGGTTTCGCAAGATGACCTGGACTTCCTCGTCCGAGTCGTCATTGCCCACGTAGTATGCCGTCTCGGACATAGAATCATGTTCTCCTTCAGTCCAAAAGACGTAGTGTCCCGGCGTCGTCCCCAGCACTGTGAACTCCCCTTTGCCGTTGCTTCTTGCCGTAGTGACTGGCGAGGGTTCTTCGCTAACGTTCTGAAATGAGATCGATTGTCCCGGAGCCGGATGGCCCTCCTTGTCGAGTACCTTGACATGGATAACTCTCCGGATAGGCACTACGATCTCAATCACTCCAAGATCACAGGCGTCCTGGGTTACTTCGACAATGCCTACGTGCAAAATGGGTACGTGAAATACCTTGGCGTCCCCAATCCGTTGGACTTCCAAGTCAAATAGTATCACCAATAGCATCCCTCCAGACTCAGCGCCCTTCCACTTTTTCGTTAGACCTTCCACAAATGGGAGGGAGGCATGGTGTGAGGATCCCGCAACCAGTTGTCGGGCGAGTTCAAGAGTCAAACCCGGGGCCGGAAGGGAAGCTTCACCCTCAAAGGAATCTTCCGACTTTCTGGATGGAACGACTTCTGCGGTTCCCCTGATAAACCTGTAGTTCGGCGAAGTTATTTTAAGCGCTATCTCAGTTGGCATTCAGGCACCTCACTCAATAGGCTCGCTTGATTATGAAGGGAGGGTGATCACCACCGCTCGTTCTTCAATCGCCGGTAGGCATTCGTATCCTTGAGCTTGGCGTTGGTTTTGATGAAGTCCCACGCGACTCTGTCGTGCTTGTCTCGCACCGCAGGGTCGGCGCCGGCCTCCAGCAACTCGGCAATGACGACCGGCCTGGCTCTGTATTCAGCCGCCAGGTGCAGCGGGGTTCTGCCACGTTTATCCTGCGCATTGGGATCGGCGCCGGCCGCCACCAGTGCGCGGATGTTGGCGGGATTGGCCTTGTACCCAGCCGCTAGGTGCAGGGGAGTCTGGTTAAAAGGTTTGGCCCGCGCTCCTACGTCGGCGCCCGCCCCCACCAGCGCGGCGATGATGTCAGGATTGGCGCTGAAACCGGCCGCAGTGTGAAGGGGAGTGGCGTTAAACTTAAACAGAAATAGGACAATGAGGCCATCTTTTGCATTGGGATCGGCGCCCGCCTCCACCAGTGCGGTGATGATGCCAGGATTGGCGTTGAACTGGGCCGCCAAGTGCAGCGGAGGAGGGCTGGAATTACGCAGGAATAAGGGATTGAAGCCAGACTTTCCCTTTGCATTGGGATCGGCCCCCGCCTCCACCAGCGCGGCGATGATGTCGGGATTGGGGTTGAACTGGGCCGCCACTTGCAGGGGCATCAGTTTATAAGGCTTGGCCCGCGCTTTCAGGTCGGATCCTGCCTCCGCCAGCGCGGCAATGACGCCGGGATTGGCGTTGAACCGGGCCGCTACGTGCAAGGGAGTCCAGCCAAATCCATCCCGAACGTCGGGGGTCGAACCCGCCTTCGCCAGCGCGGTGATGACGCCGGGATTGGGGTTGAAACCGGCCGCCAAATGCAGGGGCGTCTGGTTACCAGGCCAAGCTCGCGCTCCGACGTCGGCTCCAGCCTCCACCAATATGGTGATAACGGCAGGTCTACCGCTGAACTCGGCTGCCAGGTGCAGCGGAGTTCGGCCCCCTCTGTCCCGCGCCTGCAGGTCGGCGCCAGCCTTCAGACACACCGTCATCTCCTCGACCGAGGCGGTTTCAAAAAACCGATCCGTATTCCAGCCGGAACAGCCTCCTGCCGCGGCGGCCCTGTCTGCCGGCCGGGCAGGCGCAGGGCGGTATGACGGCACATCCCACCATGATGGCCAACAGCGTCGAGACGATCTGCCGAAGGCCACTCGGTCTACACTTCATGGTCCCTTTCATTGAAATCATGACAAACAGAATGCAAGAGTCTGAGTCCGGAGCCTCGATGGATTAAAACCCCCTCCCCACCCGCCTTCAGAAGGAGCCAACCGATCACCATCGCCCCTCCTTCAGCCGGCGGCAGACGTCCGTGCTCTTGAGCTTTCGGTTGGCTTTGGCGAAGTCCCACGGGACTCTGTCGTGCTGGTCTCGCGCCCTGGGGTCGGCGCCGGCCTCCAGCAGCACGGCAATGACGGCGGGATTGGGGTTGCTTGCCGCCGCCCAATGCAGAGGGGTCATGCCAATATTATTCTCTTGCGCATTGGGGTATCCATCCGGCTTCAACGGCCAGGGGATGAAGCCGGGATTGGCACTGTAGCTAACCGTCAGGTAAAAGAGAGGCAGGGGCCAGCCACCATATTTATTCTGCATTTATTCTGCGCATTGAGATCCCCACCGGCCTTCAACAGCGCAGCGATGACGGCGGGATTGGGGTTGCTTGCTGCCGCTTTGTGCAGGGGAGTCTCGTAATATCTACCACTCTGCGCACTGGGATCCGCACCCCCCTCCAGCAGCGCGGCGATGATAGCGGGATTGGGGTTGTATTCAGCCGCCGCATACAGGGGAGTGCGGTTATCATCCTCGGCCCGCGCCCCGACATCGGCTCCTGCATCCGCCAGTGCGGTGATGACGGCCGGACTGCCGCTGAACTCGGCCGCCAGGTGCAGCGGGGTCCGGCCACCTCTGTCCCGCGCCTTCAGGTCGGCGCCGGCCTTCAGACACGCCGTCACCTCCTTGACCGAGGCGGTTTCAAAAAACCGATCCGTATTCCAGTCTGAGCAGCCTCCTGTCGAGGCAGCCTCTCTACCGGCCAAGCAGGTGCAGGCCGGCATTGCCGTGATAGCCATTATAACTGCACATCCTGCCGTAAAGGCCACCAGCGTCGGGACGATCTGACCAAGGCTATTCGATAGACACTTCATTGTTTCTCCCGTTGGCATTCGGAATCAGGACTTCTCGGCCTTGATGTGATTCAACCTGGCCGAGCAACAAAACTTCCAATGGCTTCAAGCTGTTACCAACTGGGACGTCTTGCGCGCTCCGTGCAACGCCAACCAGAAACCAGTGCAGCTTCTTCGTCAGATTTACGCGCCGAGGACAAAATCCGAATCGTTTCAGAGGACTGCGGGGGCGCAACTGGTTGTACAGCCTACTCAAGCGTCAGTCCACGTCCGGCTCATGCCCGTATCCCATAATCGACTCAGACAGGCCTTGAAAGTCACTCTCTGAGAAATTTGGCCTAGAAAGTGTACCTACAAGTGCACGAAATCCATGGATTAGGTAGCCACGGTATTTTCTTTCCCGGAAAACAGACCAAAAAATTCCCTACTTCCAAAAAAGGTCTAAAGACCTTTAAATTCGGAGGAGGAACACCAAGTTTGGTTTTGTAAGTAGTGGCTGGACGAGCACACTCAACGAGACATGGTGAGTCTACTATGTAATTATACACGTCATTGGCACCTCCAGGCGAAGTAGGATTAAGATGGTAACAGGACTCGGATATCCCAAACTTGAGAATCTTCAAATCCAGAACATTGTCGATAAATGTCCCCATCTCCGAGCAGGTTGCGGTGTGCCAACTGCGCAAGGAGTAGTTGCCAAGATCATCCTCATCCCATGGCAAAGAAACCTGCGCACGAGCGGAGTTGAGATCCACTACGTTGCTGGAAGACACACTGCGCCCATCCGGGCTGGTCAGCGACACCTGGACCTCAGCCCAGTGCTCATACTGATAGTTGGTAACGTCGGTCACGGCCCATGCCACAATGGTCGTGCCCTGTAATGTGGCGTCAGAATAGGTGGTGTAGGCGTAGGACGAGGTTAGAGACAAAGCGAGTGACCAAACGAGGAACCATACAAATCGAAACATCCCTGAACGTCTTCTTCCCATGGTATTTCTGTACATCACGTCCTCCTCTCCTGTATCCGTTGTTGGTGACTGTCTTTCGTTACTGTTGTGAATAACCAGACTATTGTGAGTAGCTGGGGTAAATCTTGATCAGGCGTTTGGCCCGTTCCCAGAACTCGTGTACTTTTCGCACTCCCTCGGGTGTGAGTCTGACAGGTAGGCTGTCCATGGCTTCTTGAACCTTCCTCCGTCTGAGTGAATTCAGTTCTCCCAATTGCTCCCAGGCAAGACTGCCCGGCTTGGGGTTGGGAGTGGCTGCGTGAATGATTTGGGCGCTGACGTCGAGCTTCTGAATTTCCGCCAGAAGATCTGCCAGGATTACCTTGAAAGCGACGGCGTCCTCTCCGGTCAGACCGATCGCACTCATTCGGGCTTCGGCCCGTTGGGCTTGGTGCGGTGTGGCGTTTGCCGGTTCGGCAAAGGCCCCGAACGGTCATCAGGAATGCCACCTCGGCCGAGATCAGCTCCGGTGTCCGGGAACCATCGATGGTGCCCGCAGGGTCGGGCTTGGGCTGTCCTCGCGAACCCCCTGCCTGAGCATCCGCCTCTCGAACCCAGAGGCTGGAGCTCACGAAGACCACGGCGAACAACAAACGTGAGAAACGGCGACTTTGACTCATGCTGACCTCCTTCTCCGCCAAAACACGGCGTATGGAATGGATTTGGAAAGAGGCGATGGTTCTCTTTAATCAGTCTCTACTTGCTATAACACTTGAAACGGTCCCTCAGTCACACTTTTTTCACATTTTTTTGGCGACGAGCAAAAAAAGCTGATTCAGTTGTCGAGACCTGCGGCCCCGGTAAAAGATTCCGTGAGAGTCCGTCTTGACTCTGGACCTAACCGGTCGCCTTGGAACTTCCGGGCGATGAGGGCTGAAGGCGAGCGTCGATGCGGCGCTGGAGCCAATCGCTGGCCCGATTCAGGCGGGTGGTGACGTTCGAGTGAGAGAGATGCAGGCGTTCAGCGATCTCCTGGTTGGAGAGGTCCTGGAAATGCAACTCCATGACCTGGCGGTAGGTGTCCGGCAGCATTGCGACTATTTCCCTCAGCAGGACCAGCCGCTCTTTTTGGTGAGCGAGAGCTTCGGGGGACGGCCCGGGAGCTCTTACTTCAGAGAGGCGGGGGACTCTGCCCGACCCGCCCGGGTCCCGCGGCGCATCACCGCTCGGGTCTTCCTCCTCCCGGAAGGGAACTGCGCTGCGACGGAAGCGGTCACGGCGGACGTTCCTGGCGGCGTTGCCGACGACGACATGCACCCAGGGGCAAGCCGTGGGGCCGCCGAAGCGGGCCTTGTGGACGTTTTTCAGAATCTTGACCCAACTGTCCTGAAGGGCTTCCCGGGCTAGAGCATCGTCGCCGGCAACCCGCTTGGCGAGGGCGAAGAAACGTTGGGAACAACAGGCAACCCAGGCTTCCTTGTCGCCTTCGCGAAGGGGGCAGTTCTTGGCGGGCCCGCTTGAGTTCAGGGGTGGGAAGAACAGGAAACTCGTCGATCTTCCCCTTTTTCATGGTTCACCTGCTTTTGTCGGGTTCGTATGAGAGTCTTTATAACACAAACCCCTTCAGGGATTCCTTGTTTCTCCCCTTTTTCAATGGCGATTCCCTGGACTGATTTCTCGAACGGCCAGAAGCCGTCCAGTTTTGCCATCCAGGCTTGGCGGATTCGGTGGGCTGAATTCAAGGAAGGACCGGATTCAGGAAGGATTTTGCCGGATTGACGACGACGGGCGCGGCTTGATGCGAAACAATATGAACTGAATGCGGGTGTGCCTTTCGTCTGGTCCCCGCTCGTGAAAGATGAAGTAGACTTCCCTGTGCCGCGAGTCCAAGGGACGGTGAACCCGCAGGGCACCTCTCCAGTCGTAGCTCTCTTCCACGTACTGAGGCCTCCCTGTCCGGCTGTAGCGGCGCTCGGCGTCACTGCGAAGGGGAACGGCGGAGGATTGCAGGAATATCGTGCCGACAATGGGGACCGTCGCCGGCGGCTCCGGCTCTGCGGCCTTCAAAAGGCTTCCCTCGACCCGGGCCACCACCTGCTCTCCTTTCGAGAACAACAGCCAAGCCTTCGCCCCGAGTCGCACCTCCAAGTCATACTTCCCCTTTTCCAGCGTCCGACCCTGCCGGGTGTGCAGTTCCAGCGGCAGGTGGAAACGCCCCCTGTAAAACAGGGGATCATCCCGGGCTGTGGCGCCCAGGGGAAAGATCCAGAGGAGGACAATCAGGACAAGCATCGTGGAAGGTCTGAAGAACGGGCATCGCCCTTTGCCTATCCAGTGCTTCCGCCGATGTTGAACAGGGATGCGGTTGATAGAGGCAGCCCCCGGGGAAATCCTTGGTGACCACTGGTGAAGAATGGCTATGACTCCGTTATCGCTTCATCCGATCTTCATCACTCGGCCCCGACACTCAACCGACAACCAGTCTGGCGGCCAGGTCGTTCTGCCCGCCAACGTCGGTCAAGCGGCGGTGACGGCCTTCGAAGAAAAAGGTCAGCTTCTCGTGGTCCAAACCCAACAGAGACAGGATGGTGGCATGCAGGTCGTTGACGTGCACTCTGTCATCCACGGCCCGGAAGCCCAGCTCGTCGGTGGCCCCGATCGCCTTGCCGCCGCGTATCCCACCGCCGGCCATCCAGGTGGTGAAACCATAGGGGTTGTGATCTCTGCCCATTTTTCCCTGGTTGATGGGGGTACGGCCAAACTCGCCCGTCCAGACCAGCAGGGTGCTTTCCAACAGGCCGCGTTGCTTCAAGTCGGCAATCAGACCGGCGATGGGCTGGTCGATCTTGGCGGCGCTGCCCACATGAAGCTGATCGTTCTCGCTATGGCCGTCCCAGCCGCTCTTGTAGAGTTGAACGAATCGCACTCCCCGTTCAACCATCCGACGCGCCAGCAGGCACATCCGTCCGAACTTGGCGGTGGTTTCGGAATTCAACCCGTACAGTTGCCGAACATGCTCCGGTTCCCCGGAGATGTCGATCAGCTCGGGAGCCGCCGTCTGCATCCGGAAGGCCAACTCGTAGTTGGTCAGGCGGGCGGCCAAGCGGGAGTCGTCCTGACGCTGCTGCTCCAGATGCCGTTGATTCCAGCGCCCCACCTGGTCCAGAATTTTTCGCTGATTGCCCGGGTCGATGGGTGACACCAGATTCCGCAGCGGAGTCCCCTCGGCGCGCATAAAAGTGCCCTGGTAGGCTGCCGGAAGGAACCCCGATCCATAGACAGCCTTGGTGGAGACGCCAGCTCCCTCCGACATGGCCACGTAGGCGGGCAGGTTGTCACTCTCGCTGCCCAAGCCGTAAACCACCCAGGGCCCCCAACACTGGGGTGGCCCAAACGGATCGATCCCGTCAACATGACGCTCATGGCCGGTCCGTGGATGAAGGAGTCGTGGTAGCAGGAACGAATCACAGCCAAATCGTCGGCGTGTTGACCCACTTGACTGAAAAGATCCGAGATCTCCAGACCCGATTGCCCGTATTTCTTGAAAGTCCGCCGGGTACCCATCAGCTTCATTTCCTCAACCTTGACGAACTGCAACTCCAGGTCCTTGGTCGCAAAGCTGGGCGGGATGGGCTGACCATCCAAGCGACTGAGCAACGGCTTGGGATCGAAGCTATCCATTTGACTGGGCCCACCCTTCATGAACAGACAGATGACGCTCTTGGCTTTGGCTGAGAAGTGGGGCGCCTTGGAGGCCAGTGGATCATTATGAGCCAGAGATCCCTGGCCCAAAGCATTCTCGCGATCCAACAGATAGCCCAAGGCCAGGCCTCCGAATCCAAATCCGGAGGTTGTCAGGAATTCCCTGCGGGACCTGACCGGTCTTTGCCGATGGCAGCATGTGTGATCCATAAGCGTCCGCTCCTCTCACCTGCGATGGTTAATCCACGTACGAAAACTCGCTCAGATTAAAAACCGCCAGACACAACTGGGTGAGGGCCTCCGTGCGCGCCTGGCCCTTCTCGGCCAGCGAGACTGGCTTTTTGGCTTCGACCTCAGTTTCCGTCAGCAACTCCAACAGAGTCAACGCCTCTTTTTGCTCTTCGGTGCTGGGAGCCCGTCCCAAGGCTATACGCCAAGCCCGATTGATCCAGTCGGAGGGGTTATCCCCCTCTTCCCGGACCAAGCGAGCCGCGAACTGTTCCGCCTGAGTGAAGACCATCTTGTCGTTCATGAAAAACAATGCTTGGGGGGGTACGGTGGTGACTTCACGCACCGAACAGCTCACTGCCGGATCGGGAGTGTCGAAGGTTTCAAACATGGGAAAACCGAAATTCCGTTGCACCAAAATGTAGACTGCCCGTCGGTTCTGCTCCTCGGGGTCGGCATAGACCCGAACCCAGTTTTTCCCCGCGAGTTCCCCTTTTTCAAGCGGCGGACAGAAGGACCGGCCCCCTAACTTCACATTGAGGGTTCCGGCGGCCGCGTGAACGGCATCCCACAGTGACTCGGCTTCCAACCGCCGCCGATTCATCCGCCACAGGTAGAGATTACTGGGATCCACTCGAGCCGCGGCCGGGTTGGTATAACGGCTGGTCATTCGATAGGTGTCGGACGACAGGATGAGGCGATGCATGGACTTGATGCTCCAACCCTTCCGCACGAACTCGGTCGCCAGCCAATCCAGCAACTCCGGATGGGTCGGTTCCGCCCCCATCCGACCAAAGTCGTTGGGGGTGCTGACGATTCCCGATCCAAAATGCCACTGCCAGAGGCGATTGACCAGCACGCGCGCGGTCAAGGGATGGTCCGGACGACTCAGCCAGAGGGCCAGTTGGGCTCGGGACCTGGGAACCGAAAAACCCGAGGAAGCGTGGCCCAGATCGACTCCAGTGGCCAAGATCCGGGGGAGAGCCGGTCCCACCTTCTCCAGATTCTTCCCCAAATCCCCCCGGTGCAGGACGTGGACCGCCGGAACCAGTTCCGGTTGCCGGTGGCCCAGGACGACTGCCTTGGGAACGTCGAAGAACGCATCGTAATGGGTTTGGTGAGAGGCTTCGGTGGTCGGCACCTTCAGAACGGCTTGACCCAGCTTGTGAAGAAGGTCCGCCCTCTCGACCCGTTCCTGTGGCGTCAGGTGCTTTTCCAGCTCCAGAAGCGTTTTCCCGACCGGATCCCCCAATTTCTTCAAGGCTTCGGCCAAGGGGATGGCCAGCTTTTCCTGAGCCGGAGTGCGGTCATCCTGGGGGGTTTCATAAGCCTGGACCACCTCCGGCGGGAACTCGGCCTTTTTGGCCTCAAACACCCTCTGGCCGACTTCCTTTTCCAACCTGCGGTGGGCCCACCGGAGTTCAGCCAGGGTCAGGAATCCGGAATAGGACTCGGCCCGGTGAAACATGGACAGCTTGGTGACCACCGGAATTTCAATCGTCTCACTGCCCGCGAAAATGGCTTGAAACCCATAGTAGTCTCGCTGCGACAGGGGATCGAATTTGTGATCGTGACAGCGGGCGCAACCCAGGGTGAGTCCCATGAATGCGGAGGCCGTCGTGTCGACCCAGTCGGTCAATATTTCATTGACCTCCCTTCGGAAGTCCATCTTGGACTCTCCGGTCTGAGGCACCAGCCCGTAGAGCCCCGTCCCCACTCGAGCTTCCAATTGCCGGAGTTTCTCGACCGAAATGGCATAGGTCCCTTCCAGATCTAGGTTGTTGGGCCAGAGCTCATCCGCCGCAATTTGCTCCTGCAGGAATCGGTCGTAAGGTTTGTCTTCGTTAAAGGACTTGATGACGTAGTCCCGGTAGCGCCAGGCATGAGGGAAAAACGCATCGGTTTCAAACCCGGCCGAATCGGCGTAGCGAACCACGTCCAACCAGTGCCGTCCCCAGCGCTCTCCATAGTGATGAGAAGCAAGGAGATCATCCACGACATGCTGAAAGGCTTGCGGTGAGGTATCGTTGAGAAAGCGGTCCACTTGCTCCGGCGTCGGTGGGAGTCCGATCAGGTCAAAATAGGCTCGCCGAATCAAGGTCTGCTTGTTGGCAGGAGGGGCCGGCGTCAGGCCTTTCTCTCGAAGCTTGGCCAAAATAAAAGCATCGATCGGATTCCCCTTCCACTCCCGTCCATCCACCTTTGGAGGGGCCAGTCGCCGGGGTCTTTTGAACGACCACCAGTCGGGTTCTTTCTCAGCAGGGTTGGGTCCGCCGGCGCTCTCCTCCCAGGCAGCACCCGAATCGATCCACCGACGGATGAGGTCCAGGTCGCCTTCAGCCAGACGAGCCGACTCGGGGGGCATCTTGAGATCCCCGGTATGGGCCACGGCCCTGGTAGAGAAGACTCTCTTCGGCCCTGCCCGGGACCAGCGCTGGTCCTCTTGAACCGCCCTTCAACAGGGTGTCCTGCTGCCTCAAATCCAGACCCGACATCTGGGCGGCACCATGACAGCTCAGACAATTCTCGGCCAGAATGGCCTGAACAGCCTCGTGCAGTGGGAGGCCCTCCTGGGAGAACCCTGGAATTCCCGAGCTCAAGAAGCCACAGACCAAGACCAGCAAGACTAGCCTGCACTTCTCATCAGACAGACGATAATCGATTTGTTTAGCCACATACATTTCAGTGGATTTTTTCTCCATAGGTATTCAGGAGGCGTCTGTGGGGCTCCACCGGGATGACGAACGCCAAGACCCAGCAATCTCGGGAGATATTTGACTTCCAGCCCGCACCCCTGAGCGTCGACTCTCCGACAAGTCCCGACTCCAAGGCAGAGTCGGTCCGGCAGACTCCCAACCTGGCGTCTTCCCAACAGCGGGTTGGCGTTAACAGCCAAGCGAATGAGCTTGCACTCGGGCCAGGACCATCTGCAACAACGCCGCATACGGGTAGCTCTCGGAAAACGACAACCATATCTTGCGCGTGGTGACCCGGACCTGAGTCCCGATCTTCAGCAGTTTGCCCCGCAAGGTCCAGCCCTGCGCCCGCGCCAACTCCGTCCCCCCACCCCACTCGCCGCAACCTCTCCACCATCACGCAGGCGAACGCCGAGAAATACAACCTCAGCGGGTTGGCCGGCGTCGGGCTTGAGGATGTCCGATCGGCAAACAGGCCCCACGGCTGCTCCTTGATGCGATTCTCCATGTCTCCCCGGTCCCAGTAGACTTCCTCCTACAAGGGGCGTCCATCACAGTCCTGGCGCAGCGCTGAAGTCACGATGAACCGCGGCTTCTCGCCCCGGGGCCAGTGCTCCACCTTCGCCGCCACCCGCCACTCGCGCGACCAGCTCTGACGCGTTGGCTAGCGGAGTTCCTGGAACTGCCTGACCGCCTCCCCGCTCTCCTGCTGCAACTGCCGGACGACTTCCATCGGGGTCTCGATCCGCCTTTTTCCCTGTGATCTCGTTCCTCCCATGACTTCCTCCTTTCAATACTAAATTGTACTGAAAGAAGGTTAAGATGACACATAAGGCCCTGTTCCTGTGGTTCTGTAAATGGTTGTGGAAAAACCACTGATACCACAGAATACGACCTTTATCCATCTTTCTGGTGAGATATCCGGGCTAGCCATCGACGCTTTCGAGCAATAGCACGTGTCTTGCAAGACCGTATAAAGTTAACAACGTCGAGAGCTTCTATGCCTGAATCAAACGATACACTTTCATTTCCATTGATGCGGACTGTATACAGTCTCCCTTCTTCGTCACGGAGTAGATATCCGCATTCGACAAGATAGCGTCGTAACGACACACAGTCTAAGGATGCATCTAGGCCGATTGAGGCAACCCACTCTCTAAGCGAACTATTCAATGCTCGTTCTGAGTACGGACTCTTGCTCTCAAGTGTTTGAGCAATTGCGCGAAACAAAATGTGGCGATCACGCTGCTTCCGTGGCAGTACAATCACACGCCTGCCACACACAGCGGATAGCCTCGCCTCAAGCTCGCGTCGATCTACTGGGTGCTGTTTTCCATTCATCCTATTCTCTTATTGGCCGGCAAGTATGAACGAAATCTAACGATCGAGTTGGGGACCGCCTTCATGATACAGAAATCCTCTTCAGTAGCCCACCAATAGTTCACAGCGACGTTAAACCCTATGCCCTTCACATGGTGGCACCAGTGCCTCGGCAAAAAATCGCTTGACCCTCACGCACGTTAAACCTAATTTCGGTTGCCTTTCTAAACTCGGGATACTTTGTGAAATTAGGGTAGTCAATATCGACCGGACTATAAGCAAATGCTTGCCTTTCGCCATCCACGACGGTGGTTGTATATTCTTCGTAAAGGATCCGACGATGGTCTGGACCAGGCAGTGTTGACATTTCACCGTAACCCGATGAGAGCTTCGACGCAATAGAGGAAACTGAGGTAGGTGGTGGCCAGCTTGTCAAACCTGCTGAATATCCGCCGGTAGTGTTTGATCTTATCAATAAAGCACTCCACAAGGTGAGGCTCTCGGTACAGATGCTGGTCGTAATCCCGACGAGTTTCAGGCTTCGACCGGGGAGCAATGACCGCCATCGCCCCCTTCTCGGCAATGATTGGGAGGAATTCATCAGAATCATTGCCTTGATCAGCAATCAGGGTCTCGGAGCCATACCCTGCTATCAGCGCCTCAGCCTCGGTGATATCATGCCTCTGACCCCCACTGAGCCTGAAACGCAGGAGATTACCCAAAGCGTCGACACTCACGGGCGCTTTGGTGCTGAATCCCCCTCGGCTGCGCCCCAGAGCCTGTGAAAACTGCCCCCTTTTCGGGTGGGCACCCCACCCGCACAGCAATGAACCCGCACGATGGTACTGTCAATGTCGGCATCTTCGACCAAGTGGCGGTGCATCCTCTCCCAGAGGCTCTTTGGGACCAGCGCGCCAATCGCTTGCAGAGGCTGTTCCCTTGGCCATACTCCCAGGGCAGCAGTCTCCACTGGGCGCCGCTGCAAGCCATCCAGAGGACGGCTTCGATGAAACGACGACACTCGACTTCTTTTCCAACGTAGACCTACGGGCAATCTTTGAGAAATTGATGAATCTTCGCCCATTGGTCGGCTGAAAGTTGTATGGATATCATTCATTCAGTATATTCCAAATGTCAACACTGCCTAGAAGCCATCTCACAAATACTTTTTAGCCAAGATCATGAAGGCAGCAAGTTTGAGAAAGGCCAGGAAATTTTCGACATGGTACTCGAATCGAGTGACCAGCCTACGGTAGTTTTGTAACCAGGCGAAGAGACGTTCGACTTTCCAACGCCTCAGCGCCCCCTTTTTAGCAGCACTGAAACTGCCATCGACGAAACATTCCTCCAGGTTGATCTTCCCTCTCCCTTCCAAATCCTGGGCCAAGACTTTCAGCAGTCGATCCATGACACCAGATTGACGCCATTGTTGGAATCGACGATGACAGGTCTGATAGGGTGGATAGCGAGGGGGCATCTCCGACCATTGGGCACCGGTGCGCAATATCCACAGAATCCCGTTGAACACCTCCCGCGAATCTCGCCAAGGACGACCACGGCCGTCCGGCCGCTGGGGTAATTCGGGAAGCAGAGGTTTGATGAACGCCCACTGGGCGTCGGTAAGGTCTTGCGCCATGGAAATCTCCCATTGTCTTCCTAACCAACTTCATCATGCTAACATCACTCTTTCGTATTTATGAGATGGCCTGTAGCAATCCATGCTTCGGTTGCCACGACACGTACCGTTGTAACACGGCGCCTTAAAACGGTTAACCTTGGGACATCTGGAAGTGCAGGACGACAAAATGGGAGAAAACCATGTTTTCGCTTAACGGAGCCTTAACTCAGCTGGCTTTGGCCATAAGCCTTCCACTGGCTCTTTCAGCACAGCAACTGACAGAACGGGGCCGGTTTTGTGTTAGACGGCAGGATTGATTATCGAGGGTATCGAACAGCAGTGGAGAACGGTTTCGTAGCCATTCACGTAGCCTGTATTGTAGAGAACAGCGAGACCGATCAACTTGAGATCTTTCGATGGCGCGGGCAAAAGGTGGTCGGACTGAATCTGCTCAAGGCAGTTGAAGGAGCACACTCCATGAGTGTGAACGAGGTGTCGATTGGCCCCACCGGATTGGTGGCTGTGATTGCTACCCTTGCCGATTCGACCTCTCGATTAGCTGCCGGTCTCTTCCTCTACGACCCCAGCGCTGAATCCCTGAACGTATTCTGGCTACCGGAGTGGAGGAGCGTTGTCAGATTAAGAGTGGATAAAGACGAGAACATCTGGGCGCTTGGAGAAGGAACAGAAAGCAAAGATCCTTCAACACTGCCTATGATCACAAAATACGACAGGAAAGGGAACATCGTGAAAGAATTTCTGCCTCGTTCTGAATTTCCTGTCCATGCGAGACTGGCTGAGGAAGGGCCGGATGTTGGCGGAAGCATTTCTTTTGGATTGACTCATGACAGGGTCTGGTTCTGGCTTCCGAAGGACCAGCAGCTGGTGACGCTTCGGAAGGACGGGAGTGATGTTCAAACGGTGAAGACAGGATTACCATCCTGGCCTGGAGGCATCGTCAAGTCAGAAAAAATTCAGACCGTGGTCTACCCTCACTCCACATGGTTGCCCCCAGGGCGCTTTCTGGCCATGGTCCGCTTTCGCACTGAATCACGATCGGATCATGCAGTAGGGCTATTCGAATGGCAGTCAAGCTCTGCGACCTGGAGAGCGTTGCCGGACATCGACCCCATCAAACTCGGAGGCTGGTTTTATGGAGTGGATCAAGACAAAATGATTTTTGGACTGGGACTGACTTACCCACGAGAGAATAGTCCCTTCCTTCAAATCGGAAAGGTATCTTTGCCTTCGCTCTGACGAGTCTGTGAAGCGAGTCAGATGTCTGGCGGAGGCAGGCTTTAGAATCATTTCCAAACTCCGGGGATGCTTTCCCTATCTCGTTGCAGGGCCTCGGCCAGTTCTTGATCCCCCTCGCCTCGGCGAATGGAGCGTTCAACGAGATCCACCTTTTTACCCAGGTCTGCCAGTCCTGTAGCTCGAGCCAAGCTGTAGACAACAGCGGCGAAAGCCAGCAGGGCCCAGACCCAGATGCCAGGTAATCGGCACCCGGTAGTCCTCCAGGATCACTGACCAGAAAGGCTTCAGGTAACCGAACCAGCCGCCCAGGAGGATAGCGCAAATCCCTGCGGCAGCGGCCGTCAGACCGACACTGACCTTCCAGGGCTGCATCAATTCCCTCCGGCAGGGTATGGCTGCTGCTATCGGTTGTAGCCGTACCGTGACTTGTCCTGTTGCTTGATGCTTGGCAGCCTGGGAAGCTGATGCGTGTGAGGAATCTCTTGTTCTTTCAGGTATCGTTGGAACGCTTCCAGTCTGGGTAGTGTTTCCCGGTCCTTGGCCGCCCCCCGGCGATGACAGCCGAAGCGCCAGCCTGGGTGGTTTCGCTGGCCTGCCGGAAACCGAAGGACCGGGGCTATGCCCAGCAACTGTGGACGACAAGATTGCTGGCGCAGCATGCCCGGAATCATTGCGAAAGGGCCGGTCATCCGAGTCTGGGGAAACTGGAGTGCGGAACGGTCTCCAAAATTCTGCGCGCCAACCGGGTGCATCCCCACAAGGTTCGTTACTATCTGGAGCGGCGCGACCCCGATTTTGACACCAAGAGGGTGCAAGTGCTGCATGTCTACAAGCAGGTCGAGATCTGGCGCAAGCCAGGCCTGGCGCCGCCGGACCTGGTGGCCGTGCTCTCCTGCGATGAGAAGCCGGGCATTCAAGCCATTGAGAATACCGCTCCGAATCTGCCGCCGGCAGCAGGAAAACACCCCGCCGTAGGGCGAGACTCCGACTACATCCGACAAGGAACGTTGTCTCTGCTGGCTGGCATCGACCTGCTGTCGGGCGAAGTCCTGGGACTGGTGGGCACGAAGCATCGCAGCGCGGAGTTCATTGAGTTTCTGAAACTGGCCGGCGCCCATTACCCGGCTGGGGCACGGACCCGTCTGGTGCTCGACAACCACTCCGCACACCTTTCCAAACAGAGGCGGGCTTTCCTGGAGAGGTTGCCGAACCGTTTTGAATTCATCCGCACCCCCAAACACGGCTCCTGGCTCAACCTGATCGAATCGTTCTTCGGCAAAATGACCAAGACCCTGCTGCGCGGCATTCGGGTGGCTTCCGCCGAGGAGTTGAGGACACGCATCGAACTCTACCGGCAGGAGGTCAATGAGAGGCCCGTGGGCTTCCGTTGGAAATACAAACTGGAGACACGATCCCTGATCTAGTTGCTGATATGTTATTGGGGAACCATTACACTAGGGGGCAAACTTCCTGGATTTCAAAAGTCATGCTATCCTGGAGGCACTCCGGCTTCAGCATCGACCACTCGGTGCACACTCTTGACCGAGGCTGGCAGCGCAGCCTGGCCCGAATCCATCACACGTCCCGCGATCTCGCTGAGCAAGATCCGTTACCCGCCCTTCACGGACCGTGTGCTATCCCACCTGCCCTGGTATTCATCGACGAGGTTCACGATATTTCAAATCCGTTGGCGACGGCCTTGCTCCGCACGATCGGCGACGGCCGGATGCGGTCATCGGCACAGGGGCGTGAACAGGCGACTCGGCACGGCAACCGGCCTGCCGACCTTGAGACGGGCGAGCGTCTTTTCGACCTCGTGATTTTTCAACCATGATTCCATCCACTCCCGTTCTCCCCAAGGGACAAGCAGGCAGCCGAGGACGTTACCCGGTAGCCACCAGGGTCAGACCGATGAGGAGAATGATCAGGCCGGTTGCTTTCGGGAAGGGCAGGGGTTCCTTGAGCCACAGGACCCCCAGCAACGCCCCTAATGGAATGCTGATCTGGCGAAAGGCCACCACGTAGCTGACGTTGCGGCTGTAGGTCATGGCCGCCAGGATGAGCAGGTAGCCCAGGTTGATCCCCAGACCCAGGGGGATGAAAGTCCCTCGTCGATGGCGGGCGATTTCAAGAAACGTCTTCCATTCCGGTTTCTGCGCCAGCACCGTCGACGCCTGCCAGGCGCAGGACGAGATCCCCCACAGGGCAGAATAAACCAGACTGGCCTCGAGGTTGGAAAACGTCCCCAAAGTCCCGGAGCCTAGCAGGCGCAACGCCTGCTCGTCGGCGATGGAGTAACCTGTGGTGGCCAGGGCTGCCCCCAAAGCCGCCAGGAAGACAGGGCTGAGGTAGTGGCTGCCTCTCAAATCCGTCAGGTTCCTCATGGGCAGAAGGACACAACCCAGCACCACCAGGACAATACCGACCAGACAGGCCGTGCTGATCTCTGAACCTCGTCCCAGCAGAAGCATGAACGCCACAATGAACAGCGGAGAAGATCGCGACAGCGGATAGGCCAGGGAGAGATCCCCGGCATTGTAGGCGGCTGCCAGGCTGCGGTAATAGAAGGCAGTAGCGCACCCGCTGGCCAGCAGGAGCGGCCACAATTCCGCTAGAATCACAGGGATTTTCGGGATATGGTACAGCAGAACCGGCAGGGGGCACAGGCTTCCCACCAGGTTACCGGCCAGGAAAAGCGGGCCACTGGGGCGACTTTTCTTGCCGAGGTAATTCCATCCCCCGTGAATGACTGCTGAGCAAAGGATCAGTAGCAGCGCAATGGGTTGCATGACGGTAACGAAGGTTTCAGTCGCAAAGCCTTGCTTGTACGGAGAAGCTCTGGAGAGTGATGAGATTGGCCTTGCTGCGGTCCAGGGTCGCCGGTTCGGCAATCGGGCCGCGAAGACAGACCGTGATGATGGCACAAGTCCTGACGATCCTCAAAACTCATGGTCGCGGGCTGCCCGGGGGGGCCTGCCGTGATTGAGCTTTATTCCCCTCGGGATGAAGGAGAGCTGGTGTTCTTATGCAGCCTCCTCGACGCGGGAGGCATTCAGTACTTCGTTCGCAATAATCAGTTCGGTATGCTGGGAGCTTTTTCTCAGGAGTTTCTACACCCGGCCAAAACCATTCTGGTTGATGGAGAGGCAGCAGAGAGCGCCGGTGAGATCATTCAAAAGTATCTTGAAGACCGGGCCGAGGCCTGAACGGGAGGAGACAGGCGTGAAAGAGGAACTTGCCGCCATCCGGCGGTGGGAATCGACCACCCGAGCCCTGGTGGACTGGGACCCGGCCGAGGCTCTCCAACGACTGGAACAGAGCAGCCATGGACCCCTGCGCGGTTGGTCCCTTGGGGTCAAGGACATCATCGACGTCCAGGGTCTGCCGACGCGCTGCAACGTCGACTTTCTTCCCGGGAGTCCGGCTTCTGAGCACGCAGTGATCGTCAAGAGTCTCTTGGCCCAAGGCGCCTTCGTCCTGGCGAAAACAGTGACCACGAGCTTCGCGTTTCTGGATCCCGGAATCACCTGCAATCCGTGGAATCCTCATCATACCCCCGGCGGCTCCAGCAGCGGTTCGGCGGCAGCAGTGGCCTGTGGGATGGTTCGATTGGCTTTGGGATCTCAGACCGTAGCCTCGGTCAATCGTCCGGCCAGCTACTGTGGGGTGGTGGGATTCAAGCCGACCTTTGGACGTCTTCCCACCACCGGTGTTTTTCCTTTCTCACCCAGTGTGGACACGCTGGGGTTCTTCACTCGCGGTGTCTCCGACATGCAGACCGTAGCGGCTGCTTTGTTCGAGCAGGCGGCAGCCGGGGAACCCGGTCGTCTGAAGATCGGATTGGTGCGGGATCTCCATACCGAGGCAGCCGAGGAAGAAATGTTGACGGCGCTTGGGAACGCTGGAGACCTTCTGGCCGCCCGGGGTTGCACCGTCCGATCCGTGGTCCTGCCTTCCGAGAGCGCTGCCGCCTACCGGCATCACTTCGCTCTGATTGCTGCAGAAGCGGCTCAAGGTCATGAGAAGCTTTTTGCCCGGCATGGTGGCCACTATCCGCCCAAGCTCCGAGAGTTGCTCCTGGAAGGGAAACGGGTGACGCCGGAAGAGCTGAGGCAGGTTCAGAGGCATCGACGCTCCCTCAGCGCCTCATTGGTCGGTTTGTTCGAAGAAGTCGATGTGCTGTTATCCCCTTCCGCGCCGGGGCCGGCGCCCGCGGGCTTGGTCCGCACCGGAGACCCCCGCTTCAGCCTGTTGTGGACCTATACGGGATGTCCAACATTGACGCTTCCGGCAGCCTTATCGAGAGAGGGCCTGCCGCTTGGGTTACAGTTGGCAGGGCGTCCCATGGAAGACAGCGCGTTGCTGGCGGCCGCTCGAAAGATCGAGTCGGTCCTGGGGTTTTGCGCCCGGCCCGGATGATCCCCGGATATGAATGGACGGTGTGGTTTCAATGGTGTTATCGCTCCTTGTGCTATGCTGTTCCGGCAGCCGATGAATGCCGTCCGCCAACCGGATGTCTACGCTTTTTTCGACCGATGCTCCACAAGGTGACAGGAAAAGCTTTCGGTGTACGAAGAAGCTCTCAGGCATTCCCGGTGAACGCTCCCGGCTCGTCGGGCCGGGGAAAAGCCGAGCGTGATCCTCTGGGTCCCTGAGATTGCAGAACCATGTCGCTAAACGTCTTTCGACAGAGAAGCCTTCAATGAATCACCTCCGCATCGGTCTCGCCGGTTATGGCAACTGGGCCCGCCTTGCCTATGTGGCGGCGCTGCGAGCGGACGGGAGAGGCAGAGTGGCTGCCGCGGCGGCTCCCAGCCAAACCACCCGACAGCGTATTGAAGCAGAGCTGGGTCGTGACGTTCGAATCTACCCTCACTTCGAAGCCTTGTTGGGTGACGGCAATCTGGATGCGGTGTTGATGTCTCTACCGGATGCCGTGCACGAAGAAGCGCTGCTGGCCGCGATCGGGTCGGGGATTCCTTTTTTCTATGAACCCCCCGTGTCGCACCGGCGAGAGCGAATCCTTCCCGTTTTGGAGAATCTGCTGAGGGCCCCTCAGATCAACCAGGCCGACCTGGAACTGAGGTTCATCCCGGTCGTGGCCGCAGCCGCTCGACGACTGGCCCAGGGTGCGATCGGAGAACCGCAGACTGCCCTGATCAGGATGAACGGCTGTTGGAATCCCAAACCGGGAGCCCCCCTCAGTTTGCCCCATACGCTGGCCCCCTGGTACGTGGACGCGCTGGATGTGATCTTGGGTTCCCATCCGCAACGGGTGCTGGTCCAGGATGGACAGGGAACTCCGGGCCGCATGCAGTCCTACGCCGTGACCCAATTGGACTACGGTGGAATCTGGGGGACGTTTCAGGCCAATATCTCCAGTGTCCATGGCCCCGAGACCCGGGTCGAGGTTCAGGGCAGAGACGGGGACCTCTTTGCCGATCTTTTCAGCGGGGAACTGCGAATCCGAAGTCGGTCACGTCCGGAGTGGCAGATCGATCGGGTCGTCTCCGCCCTTCGGCCCTTTGCCGGCTGGCCCGGCTTGCGAGAGTGTCTGGCCGACTTCCTCAACCGACTGACGGACCGACCCGCTTCAGGGGCGCCGGCGGAAGATATGGCGAGATTGCATCGGGTAGGGCTGGCGGCAGAGGATTCCATTGACGGCCAATGCTGGGCTCCGGTGCAAAGCATGGACGAGTTGCGGCGAGATCTACCCTGATGGTGGACGGCGCAGTTCAGGGATGGTGGCATTCAGGCGAAATCCAAACCGAGCGAGGTGTCAGATGATGGGTCAGGAAGTGACGAGGTGGTTGAGGTACGGTGGCATGGGATTGGCGCTGTCTTTGGGACTCGCCTGGGCCGCCGGGGACGAAGCGGCTTTCAAGTATCAGTACGAATTTGAAGCCATAAAGATTCCCAGAGCTCAGGCCGGTGAGCTAAAACGCCAAGAGGTTTCGGTGGATCGGGCCTTGAGCTACCTCGAGCAGGGGGCTACGGCCTGGACTCGAGGCCAAAAATGCGTGACCTGCCACACCAATGGCACCTACATGGCCCTTCGGCCCTCACTGAGCGGGCCTCTGGGCAAACCCGGCCAGGAAGTCCGGGATTTCTTTGTGAAGCTTTTTCGGCAAGACGCCAGTCGACTGGGAGGAGAAGGGAAGCTGGGTGACTCGCAGTTGATTTACATTGCGCGGGGTCTGGCGGAATGGGATGCCCATGTGTCGGGAGAGTTATCCGCTGAAACCAGCCTTGCCCTGAAACGGCTGTTCGAGAGGCAACTTCCCACCGGCGAGTGGAAGGCCAGTCAGTGCTGGCCTCCCCTGGAATCGAGCGCCTTCCAGGAAGCGACCGTAGCGGCGCTGGCGGTGGCCGTGGCTCCGGGATGGTTGTCGAGCCTGACCGATGAGAGGCTGCAGGCCGGTGTGAAGCGGCTGAAGGACTATCTCCGCAAGGTTGAACCGCCCCACGACTATGGGCGAGTGGTGCTCCTGTGGGCGTCAGCCAAGTTGGAAGGTGTGCTGGAGGAGGGAGAAAAAGCCAAAATTATTGAGACGATTTGGCGAAAGCAGCGGGCTGATGGGGGATGGTCCATTCGAACCTTTGCCCGGCCCGAGCAGTGGGGGAACGGGAACCGGGCGGAAAAACTCAGGGCCGAGAAAGAGTTCGCCAATCCCCCCAGTGACGGCCACCAGACGGGCTTGGCTCTCATCGCGCTGCGGGAAGCCGGAGTCAGTGCTCAGAATCCCGGAATTCGCAAGGGTGTCCAATGGCTGTTGAGCAACCAGCGGCAGTCCGGTCGGTGGTGGACCCGTTCTCTGAATACCGACAACTACCACTTCATCACCTACAGCGGCACGCTTTACCCCCTGGTCGCGCTTCACCTCTGTGGCGCGTTGCCGGCAGTGCCAGCGGAAGTCGCCACTCAGGTGCGGGATTAGTTCACAGCAACGCCGCACTGGGAGGAGTACCCCTGGGCCCAGGAGGAAAGCCGGCGCCTGCATGTGCCGGGGAGGGCGGTGACGTGACCGCTACCCCTGAACAAAAAGCGCGCCGTGACATCGACGCCGACCTGAAGTCGGCCGGGCCTCTGGCGCTGCTACCAGCGGATCGAGCTTCGGAGCCGGACACCGTGGGAAGCCGGGTTCCGGTCGCGCTCCTCCCGTTCGACTTCCAGGCTCAAGCCGCCCAACTCGCCCATCTCCAGGCTCAGGCCCATCCGGTAGGTCTTGCCCATGCCCGTCGACAGCCGGCCCCAGGTCGTCAGCAAGTCCGAGTCGCCGCGGGTCATCAGCCCGTAGCCCACATTCATCTCCATCCGCCCCGGCCGCCGACTCAGGACTCCCCTTCTGCCGCCGCTGGCCCCAAACAGCCGGTCATTCCTCCACAGCGCCTCCGCGCTCCCCGACGACTCGCCCCACACCGGCGCCAGCTTGACCCACGGCCCCTGCCGGGCTTTGCCCGGATCCCACTCCAGCCCCAGGCTCGCTCCCCATTCCTCGAAGTCCTCCGCCTGGTGGGTCAGCAGATACCGCCCCCGGGCCTCAAGGCCCATCCCCATTTCCTCGTGCCGGTACTTCAGGTTGCCCCCCATCTCCGCCCCCAGCCCCCTCTCGGCATCTCCGCCGTCCCAGCGACCCCCGAACTCCAGACCCATCCCCAGCCGCGAGGCCCCCGAAGCCACCCACTCCCGGCGGCTCTCCAGCATGACCCGCAGCCGCTGGGCCTCTCCTTCGGCGCCCAAGAGCTTCTCCCGGCCCTCCGACTCCATCGACACCAGGAAGGCGTCCAGCTTGAGGGCCAGATCGTTCCCCCGCCAGGAGTCCAACTCACTGCGCCCCCCGACCGCCGCCATCCGCATCCCGGCATCCGTCTCAACCTGACCGACCTCGTCCTCCAGTTCCAACTGGCCTCCGCCAACCCCCAGCATCCCCCAAAGGCTCAGACCCTCCTTCGGCGTCCAGTAGCCATAGGGCAGCACACTGGTCAGGCCCAACTCCACCGCGCCCTGGCTGCCGCTGTCTATGGTGTAATCCAACTCGCCCAGGCTGTGCGAGGCGGCCACCCCCAACAGGAACCGGGGATGGGGGCGAAGGTCGAGGCCCAGGTAACCGCCGTACATGCCGCCGTCGGTCCTGAAGTCGCTCTCGGGACTCCCCGAGAACCGGGTCCCGGCCCCCCGGCCCCACAAGGTCCAGACCGCTGGCTCTCCGGCCTTCTCCCGCTGGGTCAGCGGCAGGCTGAAGGAACTCCGGGACAGCAGTTCCGCAACCGATGTCCGGCTCCGGCGCCCCGCCCCCTGGCTGCCGCCCATCTCCGACGCCTCCGAGACTCCGAGCAGACCAGGGCCGCCCAGGTCCTGCCAGGAGCCGCCATACCCGCCGCCGCCGGATTCAGACAAGCCATAGCCGGCGCCCATTGACCCGGCCCCGCCAACCCCCGGCAAACCATAGCCAGCGCTGCCGAGTCCCATCCCGCCGTACCCGCCCGGGCCGGCCAAGCCAACGGCTGTCTCGCCCGACTCTCCCCCACTCAGAGACCGCCCGCCCAGGTTGAACCCCGGCGCCGACGGCCGCCAGAACCGGTCTCCAACCATCGCCACCGCCTCGGTGGCCGCCGTGCGCCCAAAGGTCGCCAGCACCCCGTCCAGCCTGCGAGCCCGGGCCGCCGCTGTGTCATCGTCGAGGATCGTCCCCGTGCCCTCCACCACTCCCAACTCCGCGTTCTCCGCTCCGCTCAACTTCAGAGTAAAGGTCTCGTCTTCCTCGGGCCGGGTGTCGCCCAACACCAGGACCCGGATCATCTGCCGCATCTCCCCGGCCTCAAAGGTCAAGGTTCCGCTGGTGGCCCTGTAATCCTCGCCGGCCGTGGCCGTGCCGTCCTCCGTCTCGTAGTTCACCCGCACCCGCTGCTGGCTGGCCTCGCTCAGCCTCACCCCGAACTCCGCTCCAGAGGAGTCGCTGTTCCCTTCCGGCAGGCTGACCGTCGAGAGGATGGAGACGGTGGGTGGGGGCTTGTCCACCCCGTTGACCGTGACCATCACCGTCGCCGTGGCCGTGCCGCCCCTGAGGTCGGAGACCGTATAGGTGAAGCGGTCTTCGCCGATGAAGCCCGCATTCGGCGTGTAGGTGATCGCGCCGGCCTCGGCGTCGGTGATCGCCGCCGCGCCCTGGGTCGGTTGGGTCGTGCTCTCGAGGCTCAGCCTGTCGCCGTCCGCATCGCTGTCATTGGCCAGCACGGGGATGGTCACCGGCGTCTCCTGGTCGGTCTCGGCCCGGTCATCCATCGCCACCGGTGCTTGGTTCACTTCGGTGAGAGTCAGGTCTGCGGGGTTCACCGTGAACCCGCTGGCCGTGCCCGACACCCGCACCGTCTCGTCGGGGTCCGCCACACTGTCGTCGCTCACCGTCAGGTCGAAGGTCTGGCTGGCGCTCCTGTCGCCGGCCGGAATGGTGAGGGTGAAGCCGGCAACATCATTGAAATCGACGCCGCCGCCCGTGGCCGTCGTCCCTGGACCACCCACCGTTACCGTTACCCCTGTGGCCCCGGTCAGCGCGGGGCTCCCCTCCGGGAAGGCCGCTGTCACCGTGATCGACGTGGTCTCTCCCTCCGCCGCCTCGGTCGGAGTCACCGTCAGCGTGATCTCCGTCGGGGCGCTGTCGTTGTCCTCGATGGTCAGGTCGGTTCCGGTCACCGTGAGACCCGCAGTGGTGGTCCCTGCCACCCGCACCGTCTCGCCGGGATCGACCACGTCGTCGTCGGCCACCGTCAGGTCGAAGGTCTGGCTGGCGCTCCTGTCGCCGGCCGGAATGGCGAGGGTGAAGTCGGTCACGTCCTCGAAATCGACGCCGCCGCCCGTGGCCGTCGTCCCTGGACCGCCCACCGTCACCGTTACCTCCGCGGCCTCGGTCAGCGCGGGGCTCCCCTCCGGGAAGGCCGCCGTCACCGTGATCGGCGTCGTCTCTCCTTCGGCGCGCTGGCCGGATCCACGCTCAGCATGATCCCGGTCGGGGCCGTGTCGTTGTCGGTGATCGTGATTCTGGTTCCGGTGACGCTGAACCCGGCCGCCGTCCCCGATACCGACACCGTCTCGCTGCCCTCGACCACTTTGTCGTTTGTTACCGTCAGGTCGAAGGTCTCGCTGCCGCTGGTCGCCCCTGCCGCTATTGTCACCGTGAAGTCCGAAACGGCATCGAAGTCCTTATCAACGGTTGCCGTACTTCTCACGCCACCTACTGAGACCGTCACATTGGTCGCCGTCGTCAGCGTCGCGCTTCCCTCCGAAAACGCTGCCGTCACCGTGACTTGCGTCGTGCCACTCCCTTCACCCACGCTGGGCGGATCCACGCTCAGCCGGATCCCGGTCGGGGCGCTGTCGTTGTCAGTGATCGTGATCCTGGTTCCGGTGACGCTGAACCCGGCCGCCGTCCCCGATACAGACACCGTCTCGCTGCCCTCGACCACTTTGTCGTTTGTTACCGTCAGGTCGAAGGTCTCGCTGCCGCTGGTCGCCCCTGCCGCTATTGTCACCGTGAAGTCCGAAACGGCATCGAAGTCCTTATCAACGGTTGCCGTACTTCCCGAGCCACCTGCCGAGACCGTCACATTGGTCGCCGTCGTCAGCGTCGCGCTTCCCTCCGAAAACGCTGCCGTCACCGTGACTTGCGTCGTGCCGCTCCCTTCGCCCACGTTCGCCGGATCGACGCTCAGCGTGATCTCCGTCGGCTTCGTGTCCCCGTCGGTGATCTCCACGTCTACGGGACTCACCGTGAAGCCCTCCGCCGTCCCCGATACCCGCACGATCTCGCCGGGATCGACCAGGTCGTCGTCGGCCACCGTCAGGTCGAAGGGCTGGGCGGCGTCGGCGCTGGTGGCGCCGGCCGGGATGGTGAGGGTGAAGCCGGTCACGTCCTCGAAGTCGACGCCACCTCCCGTGGCCGTCGTCCCCGGACCGCCCACCGTCACCGTTACCTCCGTGGCCTCGGTCAGCGACGGACTGCCGATCGGGAAGGCCGCCGTCACGGTGACGGCCGTGGTCGCCCCTTCGGCTGCCGTCGTCTTGTCCACCGTCAGCACGATGGAGGTGGGCGCGCTGTCCCCGTCGGTGAGGGTGATCTCGGCCGGGGTTACGTCGAAGTTGGTGGCCGTCCCCGAGACCTGCACCGTCTCGCCGGGGTCCACCAGGTCGTCGTCGGCCACCGTCAGGTCGAAGGGCTGGGCGGCGTCGGCGCTGGTGGCGCCGGCCGGGATGGTGAGGGTGAAGCCGGTCACCGCCGCATAGTCCGCGGGGGCCATGGCCGTGCCGTCCTCAACCGTCACCCTCACCTCGGTCGCCGTCGCCAGCGCCGGACTGCCCTCCGGGAAGGCCGCTGTCACCGTGATCGACGTGGTCTCTCCCTCCGCCGCCTCGATCGGAGTCACCGTCAGCGTGATCTCCGTCGATGCACTGTCGTTGTCCTCGATGGTCAGGTCGGTTCCGGTCACCGTGAGACCCACGGTGGTGGTCCCCGTCACCCGCACATTCTCGGCGTCATCGTCTATGTTGTCGTCGGTCACCGTCAGGTCGAAGGTCTGGTTGGCGCTCCTGTCGCCGGCCGGGATGGTGAGGGTGAAGCCGGTCACGTCCTCGAAATCGACCCCGCCTCCGGTCGCCTCGCCGTCGTTCACCGAAACCGAGACCTCCGTGTCTTCCGTCCGCGTCGTCCCCCCATCGAGCGTGGCTGTCACTTCCACCGACTGCGCCCCGCCATCCTCGGTCACGCTGGTCGGATCGAGGCTGAGCGTGATCCCGCTCGGCGCGTCGTCGTCGTCGGTAAGGGTGAGGGTGGCCGATCTCACCGTGAAGCCGCTCGCCGTCCCGCCCACCGTCACCGTCTCGGCTGCTTCGTCCATGTTGTCGTCGGTCACCACCAGATCGAAGTTGGCCGCGCCGCTGGTCGCGCCCTCCGGAATTGTCACCTCGAAGTCCGACACGGCCTCGAAGTCCGTGCCTGCAGTCGCCGTAGCGCTGCCCACCGTGACCCTCACCTCGGTCGCCGTCGTCAGCGTCGACGATCCCACGAACGCCGCGGTCACCGTGACCTGGGTCGTGCCGCTGCCTTCGCTCACGCTTGCCGGATCGACGCTCAGCGTGATCGCTGTTGGCGCGCCGTCGTCGTCCAGGATCGTGACCTCCGTCCCGGTCACGTCGAGACCTACCGTGGTCGTCCCCGTCACCTCCACCCTCTCGCCGTCGTCGTCCAGGGTGTCGTCCACCGGCGTGATGGTGAAACTCCCCTTGCCCTTGGCTTCGCCCGCCAGGATCGTTACTGTGATCCCGGTCACCGCCTCGTGGTCGGCTGTCGCCTCGCCGTCGTTCACCGAAACCGAGACCTCCGTGTCTTCCGTCCGTGTCGTCCCCCCGTCGAGCGTGGCCGTCACTTCCACCGACTGAGCCCCGCCACCCTCGGTCACACTGGTCGGATCGACGCTGAGCGTGATCCTGCTCGGCGCCGCGTCGTCCCCGGTGATGGTGATGGTGGCGCTGGCCGTCCCCAGCGTCGCCCAGTTTGGATTGCTCAGGGTCACCGTGAAGGTCTCGTCCGGGTCCTCCCACAGCGTGTCCTGCACGATGGTCACCGGGATGGTGGCGCTCGCCGCGTTGGCCGCGAAGGTCACCGTCCCGCTCGTGCCGGTGTAGTCGGTCCCGCTCCCCGTCGCCGTCCCGTCGCTGAAGGCGTAACTCGCGCTCGATGTCCCGCTCAGATCCCCCGTCCGCGTCACCGTCAGCGTCGCGCTCCCCGCGCCCTCGCCCACCGACTGCGCCGCTATCGAGATCACCGGCGCCGCGTCGTCATCGGTGATGGTGATCTCCGCGGGGGTCACGGTGAAGTTGCCGGGGAAGCCGGGCGCCGCCCCCGACACCTGCACCGTCTCAGGACCCTCGAACAGCTCGTCCTCCGTCGTCTTCAGGTTGAAGGTGGCCGTCCCGCTGGTCTGGTCCTTTGGGATCGTCACCGCGAAGATGGTCACGTTCTCGAAATCCACGCCCCCGCTGCTGGCCGGGTTGCTGCCCCCGCCTCCCACTGTCACCGCCACCGCCGTATCCGCCGGCAGCGTCGCGCTGCCGTCCGGGAAGGCCGCCGTCACCGTCACCTCCGTGGTTTCTCCTTCGGCCACTTCGCTCTGGTTTCCCGCCGTCTGCGCGTCGGTGTCCACCGTCAGCGTGATCGTGGTCGGGGCCGTGTTCCCGTCGGTGAGGGTGATCTCGGCAGGGTTGACGGTGAAGCTGCCGGACGCCCCCGAGACCCGGATGGTCTCGTCGCCCTCGACGGCGTTGTCGGCGATGGTGGTCAGTTGGAAGGTAGTCGTCCCGCTGGTCGCTCCCGGCTGGATGGTGACCGTGATGTTGCCAGTCACGTCCTCGAAGTCGACGCCCCCGCCGCTGGCCGTTGTCCCCGGACCGCCCACTGTCACTGTCACCTCCGTGGCCGTCGTCAGCACCGGGCTGCCGTCGGGGAAAGCCGCTTTGACAGTGATGGTCCGGGCGCTCACCCCCTCGCCCACTTCGCTCTGCTCCCCCGACATCTGCGCGTCGGTGTCCACCGTCAGGGTGATCTCGGTGGGAGCGGTGTCGGTGTCGGTGAGGGTGAGGGTGGCCGAATTCACCGTGAAGTTGGTGGCCGTGCCGCTCACCGTCACCGTCTCGCCGGGGTCCACCACCGTGTCGTCCAATACCTCCAGACTGAACAGATCGGTGGCGCTGCCGCTGGTCTGACCCGCATCGATGGTCACCGCCAGGGTTCCGCTTACCGCAGTGAAGTCCGTGCCCTGCGTGGCCGTGCCCGCGCTCACCGTCACCGAGACCTCGGTGGCGTGGTCAGCGAGGGGCTGCCGTCGGGGAAGGGCCGCCGTCACCGTCACGTCCGTGGTGGCTCCTTCGGCGGCGCTGGTCGGGTCCACCGTCAGGGTGATCGTATCGGGCGCCGTGTCGTCGTCGGTGATGGTCAATGTGGCCGCGTTCACCGTCAGGCTCCCCGACGAACCCTCCACCGTCACCGTCTCGTTGCCCGTCTCCACCAGCGTGTCCGACACCGGCGTGATCCCGAACGTCGTCGAGGCCGTCGCGCCGCCAGCCGCGATCGTGATCGTCCCCTGCGCCGTGGTGATGGCGTAGTCGGTGGTCGCCGTCGCCGTGCCCGCGCTCACCGACACCGTCACCTCGGTCGCGTCCGCATAGGTCGTGCCGCCCTGCACGTCGGCGTGCACCGTCACCGTCTGCGCCCCGCCGCCCTCCGTCACCGCCGTCGGAACCAGCCGCAGCGACACCGCCGTCGGCGCATCGTCGTCGTCGGTGATGGTCACCGTCACCGGCGAGCCCTCCACCGTCAGACTGCCCGTCACCGTCGCCGACAGCTCGATCGCCTCCCCGTCGTCGTCGATCGTGTCCTGCACGATGTCCAGCGTCGCCGCGCCCTCGGTCGCGCCCTCGGCGATCGCGATCGACGCCGAACTCAGCGTGTAGTCCACACCCCCGCCGGTCGCCGTCCCCCCGGCCGTCAGCGTTACCGTCACCCCGCCCGGCTGCGCCGCGTTGTCCAGCGTGGCCGTCACCGTCGCCGCAGAGGTCCCGGCCGACTCCACAACCGTCGCGTTGTCCACGCTCAGCGTCACCGTCGATGGCGCCGTGTCGTCGTCGGTGATGGTCAATGTGGCCGCGTTCACCGTCAGGCTCCCCGACGACCCCCCCACCGTCAGCGTCTCGCCACCCGTCTCCACCAGGGTGTCCGACACCGGCGTGATCCCGAACGTCGTCGAGGCCGTAGTCCCGCCAGCCGGAATCGTGATCGTCCCCGCCGCCGTGGTGACCGCGTAGTCGGTGGTCAGCGTCGCCGTGCCCGCGCTCACCGTCACCGTCACCTCGGTCGCGTCCGCATAGGTCGTGCCGCCCTGGACGTCGGCGTGCACCGTCACCGTCTGCGCTCCGCCGCCCTCCGTCACCGCCGTCGGAACCAACCGCAGCGACACCGCCGTCGGCGCATCGTCGTCATCGGTGATGGTGATGGTGGCGCTGGTCCCGTTCGGGTCCAGCGTCGCTCCGCTTGGACTGCTCAGGGTCACCGTGAAGGTCTCGTCCGGGTCCTCCCACAGCGTGTCCTGCACGATGGAAACCGGAAGGGTCTGGCTGCCCTCATTGGCCGCGAAGGTGACCGTCCCGCTCGTGCCGGTGTAGTCGGTCCCGCTCCCGGTGGCCGTGCCGTCGCTGAAGGCGTAATCCGCACTCGAAGTCCCGCTCAGGTCCCCCGTGCGGGTCACCGTCAGCGTCGCGCTCCCCGCATCCTCGTTCACACTCTGGGCCGCAATCGAGATCACCGGCGCGTCGTCATCGGTGATGGCGATCTCTGCGGGGGTTACGGTGAAGCCGTCAGCCGTCCCCGACACTTGCACCGTCTCAGGACCCTCGAACAGCTCGTCCTCCGTCGTCTTCAGGTCGAAGGACTCGCTGGTGACGCTGGTGTCTTCGGCCGGGATGGTCAGGGTGAAGCCGGCCACGTCGTCGAAGTCCGTGCCCCCGCCAGTGGCCGTGCCCGCGCCCACCGTCACCGAGACCTCGGTGGCCGTGGTCAGGGCCGGACTGCCGTCGGGGAAGGCGGCGGTCACGGTGACGGCCGTGGTGGTCCCCTCGGCGGCGCTGGTCGGGTCCACCGTTAGGATGATCCCGGTGGGGGCGGTGTCGTTGTCGGTGAGGGTCACCGTCGAGGTGGTGTTGCGCAGGGAGACTCCGGTGGGCAGGGATGAGGAACTCAAGGTGACGGTGAAGCTCTCGTCCTCTTCCACCAGGGAGTCGTCGATGATGGGCACCGTCAGGGTCTTGTCTGCGGCGTCGCCGGCGTCGAAGGTGATCTCGGTGGCGGCCTGGGCCGTGTAGTCGCCCGGCGACACCGCTGTGTCGTCGTCGGTCCGCCAACTCAGCGTTACATCGTTGCCCACCGCCGTGTCGGGCGAGGCCGTGTCGAGCGAGACCGTCAGGCTGGCCGTCCCCGCGTCCTCGGCCACATTCTGGGTGGCGGGCGAGATTGAGACCCTCGCGCTGCCCGCTCCTTCAATCGTGACAATGGAGCTGAGTATCGCCGTCGAGTTGAAGAAGACCACACCGTTGGGCAGGGATCCCGAGGCGCTCAACTCGACGGTGAAGGTTTCATCGCCTTCCACCAGGAAGTCGGTCGAGATGGGGACCTTGAGGGTCTTGGATGCGTTGTCGCCGGCGTCGAAGGTGATCCCGGTGGCGGCCTGGGCCGTGTAGTCGTCCCCGGTGGTGGCCGTGCCGGCCACGGTCTGCCAACTGAGGGTGACCGGGCTGAAGCTGACGGCATTGGAGAGTTCGACGGTGAACTCCGCCGTGTCGCCCTCGGCGACCTTCGGGGTGGGCGGGGAGAGCGAGATGGTGGCGCTGTCGTTGTCCTGGATTGTCACCGTCGTCACCGGCGTCTCCAGAACCACGCCGGACGGCAACCCCATCTCCGACAGCCGAACCGTGAACGCTTCGAGACCTTCCACAATCTCGTCGTCAACCGGCGTCACCGTGAAGGTCGTGCTCGTCTCGCCCGCCTGGATCGTCACCACCTCGTCGCTCAACTCCGCGTAGTCCCCGGGGGCTGCGGCCGTATCGTCCTCCGTCGTCACCTTCAGGTTCACCCGAGAAGACACCGCCTCGCTCAACGTCACCGTGATCTCCTGCGCGCCCCCGCCCTCGATCACCGTCGCCGTCGCCGGCAGATTCACCACGACGCTGTCGCCGTCGACAATCGTCACCGTCGCTTCCGTGGTCCCCAGCGACACCCCAACAGGCAGCGTCCCCACCTCCCGCAGCGTTACCGTGAAGTCCTCGTTCTCCTCCGTCTCGCCGTCGGACAGTGTCTCCACCGTGAAGGCCTTGCTCGTCTCGCCGGGCGCGAACACCAGCTGATGGCCGCTCAGCGCCTCGTAGTCGTCGCCCGCCGTGGCCGTGCCGTCGCTGGTCGAGACCTCCAAGGTCACGGTCGAGGGGGCCGTCTTGCTCAACTCCACCGTGAACGTGTGGCTGGCTCCCTCGGCCACCCGCGCGTCCGTCACCGTCAGGTTTGCCGTCGGGCTGTCCTCGTCCCGGATCGTCACCGTCGCCTCGGCATTCCCCAGACTAAGGCCGGAAACCCGCCCAAACCCATCCTGTACAGTCCTTAGCGCCACGGTGAAGGTCTCGTCGCCCTCCACCACGTCGTCCGGGGCCGGCGTCACATCGAAGGTCGTGCTCGTCTCGCCCGCCGGGATCGTCACTCGATGGTCCACAAGCGCCCCGTAGTCATCGGGCGCCGTCGCCGTCCCGTCCGCCGTGGTAACGCTGAAACTCACGTCGAACTCCGCCACGGACTCGTCGCTCAGCGTCACCGTGATCTCCTGCGCGTCGCCGTCCTCGTCCACCGTCAACGGCGACGACGGCAGATCCACCGTCGCCTCGTCGTCGCTTTGGATCTCCACCGTGTGCGTAGTCTTCCCCAATACAACGTCGGCTGGCAGCTCCCCGTCCGGAGACAGCTTCAGCGTGAAGGTCTCGATCTCTTCCACCACCTCGTCGTCCTTCAGCACAAACTCGAAGCGCTTGGATATCTCCCCGGGCTGGAGCGTCACTGAATGGTCCACGAGCGCCTCGTAGTCTTCGCCTGCCGTCGCCGTCCCGTCCATGGTCGAGATCAGCAAGTTCACCACCGAGGACACCGTCCTGCTCAGCCGCACGTCGCCCCGCCACGTTTGGTTCTCGGGCAGCCACGCACTTGCAACAGACAGGTCCACCGTTGCGCTGTCCTCGTCCCGGATTATCACCGTCAACGTCCGATTGGCCAGACTCACCCCGGCCTGCGGCGGCCCGTCCAGCGTTAGCCTCACGGTGAATTGCTCGTCGCCCTCCGCCAAGTCGTCCGAGAGCGGCGTCACCGTGAAGGTCGTCCGGGTCTCGCCCGCCGCGATCGTCACTGCCTGGTCTGTAAACGCCTCGTAGTCCTCGCCCGCCGTCGCCGTCCCGTCCTTCGTCGAAACCAGCATCTTCACGTCCTCCGGCAGCGTGCTGCCTGTTGGGCGCAGCTTCACTTCGATCGCAGGGGCGTCCTCATCCTCGTCTACCCTCACAGTCGCGTTTGTATACCCAACGTGTACGCGGTCGCCGTCGTCGATGTCCACACGCAACTCCGTCCTTCCCAGCCACACCCCGGGAGGCAGCGTCGTCGCCCTGCTCAACAAGATCGTGAAGGACTCGGTCCCCTCCGTCACGTCGTCCGAGGCCGGCTCCACCATGAAGGTCGTCTGGGTCTGGCCCGCCGCGATCGTCACCGGATGGTTCACAAGCGCCTCGTAGTCCCCGGGCGCCACAGCCGTCCCGTCCTCCGTCGAGACCTGGAGCTCCACCGGCTCCGATGCCTCCTTGCTCAGCATCACCGTTATCGCCTGCGCCTCGCCATCCTCGGTCACCGTCGTCGCTATCGACAAGAAGCCCACACTCGCCGTGTCGCCGTCGCCGATCGTCACCGTTACTTCCGTGGTCCCCAGCGTCACCCCGGTGGGCAGCGTCCCCACCTCCTGCAGCGTCACCGTGAAGGTCTTGGGACCGTCCACCACCTCGTCCGAGACGGGCGTTACGGTGAACAACTTCTCCGTATCCCCGGGCGTGAACGTAAGCACATGGTTCGACAGGGCCCCGTAGTCCCCGGGCGCCACAGCCGTCCCGTCCTCCGTCGAGACCTGGACCTTCACCGTCTCCGATGCCTCCTTGCTCAGCATCACCGTTATCGCCTGCGCCCCGCCATCCTCGGTCACCGTCGTCGGCGGCGGCGGCGGCGAGAAGCCCACAGTCGCCGTGTCGTCGTCGGTGATGGTCACCGTTGCTTCCGTGGCCGCCAGCGTCACCCCGGCCGGCAGCGCGCCCGCCGCCTCCACCTTCACCGTGAAGGTCTCGTCGCCCTCCACCACGTCGTCCGACGTTGTCTGAACCGTGAAGGTCTGGCTCAGTTCGCCAGGCGGGAGCGTCACTTCATGGTCCACGAGCGCCTCATAGTCTCCGGGCGCTCTGGCCGCGTCGTCCTCCGTCGAGACCTGCAGGATCACGGCCGCCGATGCCAGCCGGCTCATCTCCACCGTGAACGTGTGGGCGTCGCCCTCATTCACCCGCACCGCCGACTCCGTCAGGCTCACCGCCGGGCTGTCCTCGTCTCGGATCGTCACCGTCGCTTCCGAGGTCCCCAGACTCACCCCGGTCGGCGGCGTCCCGACCAGCGAGAGCGTCACCGTAAAGGTTTCTTCGCCCTCGACGAGATTGTCGTCGGCGATGTCCACCGTCAGGGTCTTGTCGTCGATGTCGCCGGCATCGAAGGTGATCTCGGTGGCCGCCTGGGAGGTGTAGTCGTCGCCGGCGGTGGCGCTGCCGGCGGTGGTCTGCCAACTGAGGGTGACCGGACTGCTGACGGCCAGGGAAAGCGAGACGGTGAACTCCGCCGTGTCGCCCTCGTCCACCGTCATGTCCTCGGAGAGATTGACCGTGGCCATGTCGGTGTCGGTGAGGGTGATGTCGGCCGGGGTGACGTCGAAGTTGGTGGCCGTCCCCGAGACCTGCACGGTCTCGTCGCCCTCCACCAAGTCGTCTTCGGCCACCGTCAGGTCGAAGGGCTGGCCGGTGACGCTGGTGTCCCCGGCCGGGATGGTGAGGGTGAAGCCGGTCACGTCGTCGAAGTCCGTGCCCCCGCCGGTGGCGGTGCTGCCAGCGCCCCCCACCGTCACCGAGACCTCGGTGGCCGTGGTCAGGGAGGAGCTGCCGTCGGGGAAGGCCGCCGTCACCGTGACCTCCGTGGTGGCCCCCTCGCTGGCGCTGGCCGGGCTGACCGTCAGGATGATCTCCGTCGGCGCGTTGTCGTCGTCGGTAATCGTCCCCGTCCCCTCGCCGGTCTCGATGGTGGCGTTGGCCGGATTGTTCAGCCTCACCGTGAAGATCTCGTCTTCCTCGTCTAGCATGTCGCCGAGGACCGCGACGATGATGGTCTTCTCGGTGTCGCCGGCCGCGAAGGTCAGGGCGCCGTTGGCCGAGGTGTAGTCCGTCCCGGCCGTGGCGGTACCGTCGGCGGTGGCGTAATCGACCGTTACCGTGTCCTCACTCGCCGGGTCCAGGGTGACGGTGAACTCCGCATTCACGGTACCGCTGTCGCCCTCGGTCACCGTGACGTCGGCGATGCTCAGCGTCGGCAGGTCGTCACCTTCGGTTTGAGCTTTCACCTTCAGGAGGCAGAAGCAGGACGAGATGACCAGGAGTAGCGCTAATCGTGTGGGCAGGTTCAGGTGCAAGGAAATGATCATGCGAGTCCAGGGGGCTTCAATGATTCGAGCAGGGTCTGATTTACTCAGCCTTCTGGGAAATCACAGAGCACAGGTTGCCCGGAGATTAGGGATTGGATTCTATTGTCGACGGCGTGGGCAACCCCTGGAGGTTTACGTTGACTGGAGGATAACAGCACGATAGGACTCAGGCTGAGGATCTCCTGGCTGGCATAGCGAGTGAGCCTGTGATTGCAGGCCGTGGATATGACTCCCGGCAGTTCCGCGAGACGGTCATCGGCGACGGGGCCGTCCCGGTGATTTCACCGCGTAGATGTTTTGGCTTCCCTCATTTCAATATCAGCACCCACTAAATAAATTTTCAGATAAGACGAAAACCCGGTAACGGTAGCACAAAGGTGGAAGGGATTCAAGGCTATGTGCGGGTTCAGTACCTGTGAGACTCGGTCAGGCGGCCTTGTAGGCGTCAAGGGACTCCATGGGCGTCCTCGTGTTCAGGGACCGGTGAGGTCGGATGTCATTATAGGGACACTCTGAATAAGTCCGGCAAATTGCGGCATGATAACATCAGGATACCATAGGGAAACCAACCGAGATGAGGGGGAGAGACGAGTCATGAACCAGCCGACCTTTGCCGACCTGGAACACGAAGGCAGGAAGCGCAAGACCCGGCGGGAGAGATTTCTGGAGAGGATGGAAGGTCTGATTCCCCGGGAAGAGTTGGAGGCTCGCCTGCGGTCGTTCTATCCCAAGGCGGGGCCGGGGGCGCCGGCCCTGTGAGTTGTCGGCCATGCTGCGGATCCACTGCGTGCAACTGTTCTACAACCTGAGTGATCCTGGAATGGAGGACCTGCTCCAGGAGGTGGAGTCGGTGAAACGGTTGGTGGGCTTGAGGCTGACGGAAGCGCTGCCGGACGAGACCACGATCCTGAACTTCCGCCATCGGTTGGAGAAGCATGAGTTGGGAGAGGGATTGTTTGAGGAGATCAACCGACATCTGAAGTTGCAGGGGTTGCGGCTGCAGGAGGGGACAATCGTGGATGCCAGTCTGATCGAGGCGCCGTCGTCGAGGAAGAACGGGGCGGGGAAGCGAGACCCGGAGACGAGGCAGACGAAGAAGGGAAAGCAGTGGCATTTCGGGATGAAGCCGCCTGTGGGGGTGGATGAACAGACGGGAGTGGCGCCCAGCCTGTCGACGACAGCGGCGAAGGTGCATGACGTGAGAGAAGTCCACCGGCTGCTGCACGGAGGGGAGAGGCAGGTGTGGGGGGATGCGGGGTATCAGGGAGTGGATAAAGGGGCGGAGAATCGGGAGTTGAGGGTGAAGTGGCGGGTGGCGATGAAGCCCGGCCAGCGTCGGCGGTTGGAGCGGGGAAGCGCGGAGGCGCTATGGGAGAAGCACAAGGTCTCGATCCGGGCCAAGGTGGAGCATCCCTTCCTGTGGGTGAAGCGGCGCTTTGGGTATGCGAAGGTCCGTTATCGGGGGCTGGCCAGGAACAGGCAGCGGCTGGCGTTGTTGCTGGGACTGGCCAACTGGATGACGGCCGAGCGCTCCCTGGCGGTGTGACGGGGGAGTCGTGCGCCCCGATCAGGGTTGAGAGGGGCGGCAGGTCCCTGCAGAGGCGGTTTGAGGCCCGAATAGCCTCGGTTCAGGCCACAACAGCCCGGCAGACCCACCCTGAAGAAGACGGAACCTCTCCGAAAATCCCTTACCATCACTTCAACCCGACGTAAGCCGGGTTGTTCAGAGGTTCCTTAGCATTCGCTTCCTGTTCCTGTGTGACTAACGCCCCGCCGATGATGAACACTAAGGACGCCCCCACCAAGGCTAAGCCCGCTCGCTTTCTGGTAGGCAACCAAAGACGTGGTAATGACCGAATGATTGCAGCAATCGACACCAACGATGCTATACCCCCCAAACAGTAACAATGTCGCCATTACTTTTTCTTATTGTTCCCTGCCCTCTCCCTGCTCTTTCCGCTCTGCGCAACCCTTCAACACAGGTGCTAAGGCGTCCCGTTCGCTTCGGTCAACGCTCAGGCCATACTTGCGCTTGACCTTGACCACGGTTTGAGCAAACCAGCACCTATTCTTATCTTAGGCAGCAGCCAGTTCGCCGCATCCTTGGCTTTTTTCTCGTGCCGGTTCAACCTTGGTGCCGCTAGCATCAGGTTGAGCAAGTCTCTGGCGAAAGCCCGCCGTGTCGCCAAGTCCGCACGACATAGCCCGCTATCGTGCGCTTCGCTTCTGGCTATGATGTGCTCAATATCGGTTTCCTTCAAGCTGCCGAACGTCAGCCCCGTGTAAAGCGAACGAATCTTGCCCAGCTTCGCCCCTATCTTCGGTTCTACCGTGTGCGTTCCCGACGCGCTGTCGACATCGCGCATGAAGCAATAATCCAGATGAGCGCGCTGCACCAGTGCAACGTCGGATTCTCGTTCCTGCACCGCTATTAGTCGCCGCCCTTGTCCTCCGCCCTGGAGTCCGAGGTTGCCGACTTCCCTTCTACCTTTTGCTCGGAGCGCGAGACAATCTCGACTCCCACAGAGCGAGTCGGCGGCGCCGTCGGAGCAGGGGGCACGGGTTTGATTTCTTTAGGACCACCGGGTTCCAGATTGATCTGCTCGGGACCCAAGAGCAGGCGTGGGCGATTGGCCTTCCGCGCCCGGGAAACGTCGGGTCTCTTGGTAAAAAGCTGGGCGAACCGGCCCATCAGGGACCGCTTCGTCATCTCCTCCAGATCCGACTGAGCGCGGGTCACGGCTACCGGGTCAACATCCGGAATAGGAAGTCCCAGCTTCTCCAGCTTCTTTCTAGACTCATTTTCAAACTTGCTGAGTGGGTGGTACCTGACCACAAGCCCAAAGTAATACCCGGCAGCAACGATATTTTGTTGTCTCTCACTAACCCGGCCAAGGACATAGAGCGCTTCATCCTGCCCACTGAAATGAGGGTACTTTTTGATGGCGGTTGCGGCACGTGCGAAGGCCCCTTTGTAGTTGCGTCGAACGAATGCATGCTTAGCAACCCCCAGGTCACCCTGGGCCAAAACCTCTTGAACCTCTCTCAGATACTGTTGTGCTTCCTCGATTAAGGGGCTTTCCGGATGCTCCTCGATAAAGGCCTCGAATTCTTTTTCCGCTGCCTTGGCCTGTGTTGCATCCCGATTGGGCTTATGCATCTGGCGATAGTGGGTCATCGCAATGCGCATCTGGGCATCATCAATTTCCTCACTGGTGGGGAAAAAAGTCTTGAAGTCCTCATACTCCGCCTTGGCCTGGAGCAATCCCGAGGTTCCCCCTTGCTTGTAGTAGGAATCCGCAATGGCCAACTTGGCTCGTTCCTGATATTCACTGTCCGGATAGGTATTCAAGAGGCTCTGAAAGACCAGGCGACCGACATCGTACCGCCCTTTCGCCACATCCCGCAGGCCCTTTTCATAGAGAATCTTATCTGGTTCGGCTGCCCCGTCGGGAGTCACCACTTCCCCCTTTTTCCCCCCGAAGAAGCAACCTGAAAAAGTCAAAGCGATGGCGCCCAGCCAAACTACGTGTCTCCGGCTTGTCATGAACTCCTCGAGGACCTTTTTAGCCTTCCCCAGCCAGATCTAGGGACTGTCGAAGCATCTGGCCGATCGATCGATCATTTTCTTTACGATGTCACCCGGATTCGGCGATCCGAAGATTTGCGAGCCAGCAACCAAGACCTCAGCTCCCCTTCGCACCAGCTCACACATGTTGTCAAGGCTCACCCCCCCATCGACTTCTATTTTAACTGAAAGTCCTTTACAAACAATCATCTTTCGAAGATTCTCAACCTTTTGCAAGGAGTAGGGGATAAACCGTTGGGCCCCGAAGCCCGGATTGACGGACATGACCAGCACGAAATCCACCAGAGACAGCGCGTTCTCAAGAACGCTTAGAGACGTGGCCGGGTTCAGGACGACGCCGGTGGACAATCCGCGTGAGCGGATTTGATTCAATGTTCGGTCCAGATGACTACAGGCTTCGGCATGAACCGAGATCCAATCGGCGCCCGCATCGGCGAAGGCTCCAATGTAGGCATCCGGGTTTTCGATCATCAGATGGACATCCAAGGGGAGTCGGGTTGTCTTTCGAATGGAAGCGACCACAGGTGGACCCAAAGCAATATTGGGAACGAAGTGGCCGTCCATGACATCCACGTGCAGGAGGTGGGCGCCGGCATCTTCAACGGACTGAATCTCGTTGGCCAGACTGGCAAAATCTGCCGAAAGAATTGAAGGGGCGATTTGAACCATAAAGCTATCGGGACACCTCAAAATTGACAGAGGCTCCTTCCAGAAGCTTGTCACCGGCTACAGGTATGTGCCCCAAGACGGTACCGCGGGCTAAACCGGGCAGGCTCTGGTAGGTGACTTCACCCAGTTCAATACCCCATAACCCCAAAGTCCTGGAGACCTCTTCCAGAGGTTCCCCTACCAGGTTCGGCATCAGATAACTAGCCTTCCTACGGCCTGAAAACACAAGCAAGTTAACGGTCGGCGACTTCGTCTTCCGGCGCCGGGGCGCGGGATATTGGGACATGACCGTGTCCTTTCCATCCCCGTCGGTGCTGATCATTGAAGTGAGGCCGGGGGTTAAGCCTCTCTGCAAGAGTAAATAGCGGCTCGCCCTCAGCGTCTTGCCCTTCAAGTCGGGGACCAAGATGCGCCGAGGGCCCAGGCTAACTAGAACTTTCACACTGCCATGGCGCTTGAGCTGGGTCGCCACCGCTGGACTTTGAGCGATGATCCGGTCCGGCGGGACACTGTCGTCAAAGCGGTGCCCTCTCACTTTGACCACCAATTCCGAACGGGCAAGTAGCTGACCGGCCCTGAGCCACGGTACGACCGACCACATCAGGAACCGTGACTTCACTGCCTCGAATAGCCAAGCGCATGGCTGTTAAACAACTCAGTAAGGCAGCACTAAGTAAAATGGCAGCCAGGAACACCACGCGCAGAAAGCCCACCAGCTTTCCTTGTACCCAATGGCTCGGCTGATGATCAAAGGCAGACACATGAAAAATCTATCATAGCCGGTAGAACGCTTCAACAGTCCCTCCAACTTGACTTCAGAAAACTCCGTTACCAACTTCCAGAGCCACTGGCCAGCCCAATGGCGCTTGGAATCAGACAAAGGACCGGATCTTTTTCAGCCTGGGTTTACGATTGTCAAGAAGAATAATGATCCCTGGCAAAGAGGTCCTAACAACCATGTGCTTCGTCTGCATTTTGATGTATGGTTCCAGAGTGCGACCCGCCGGGCGGCATTGACAGCCCGAGTGGATATCATCCAACCTGAGGCCGCTACTCAAATCCGTCCCATGGCGTTGAGCAGACCTTGGTTATCGACAACTTCAGCCACGCTTCAGGGCTCGCAACAGGTCTTCGTTCTTTGGCTGAGGGACTTTAAAACACCGCCAAGTAGGGCAAGCATTGTTATTGTTGATGAATTCACACGTTATCTGGAGTTCTTTATCTGTGAAGATCTATCCAAGAGGAAACCTTAATGGGGAAGAAAAATAATCTCATGGTGGGGGTTGACCTTGGGGGAACGAGCATGATGGCTATTGCTCTGGATCACCAAGGCCGGATGGTCACCTCCAAGAAGCGGTCGACGCGTCCCGACCTCGGGCCGGACGGCGTGACTGAAAGAGTGGCCGAGACCGTCCGAAAGCTCTTGAAGGACCTGGGGAAGAAAGCAAGCCGAGTCAAGGGAATCGGGATCGGCGCTCCGGGAATTGTGGACCCTGAGAAAGGAATCGTGAACTATGCGCCAAACTTGGAATGGGAGGACTACCCCTTGGGCAAGAAGCTCACCACCTGCCTGGATTTACCGGTGACGGTCGATAACGACGTTAACGGAGGCGCTGTGGGTGAGCATGCCCTCGGCGCCGGTCAAGGAGCCGGAAACCTCGTCGCGATTTTTGTGGGGACCGGCATTGGCGGCGGCGTAGTCCTGGACAGAAAGCTCTACCACGGTAGCTGTGGTGGGGCAGGAGAAGTGGGTCACATAAAGATCCTGGCCGACGGCCCCCTTTGTGGCTGCGGACAGAAAGGGTGCGCAGAGGGTTTGGCCAGCCGCACGGCTATGGAAAGAGACATTCGTCAAGCTGTCAATTCCGGTCGGCACAGCCTGGTTCCAAGCATTATGGCCAGGACTGGCCGCAACCGCATGACAAGTGGTGTGATTCAAGAGGCCCTTCAAGGAGGAGATGTCCTCATGCTCGAAGTCCTGCAACGGGCTCAAAAATACCTCGGCCTGCTGGTGGCAAGCGTTGTCAACCTCCTTGACCCGGACTGCGTCGTGATCGGCGGAGGAATTGCTGAACGGTTGGGAGAAAAGTTCGTGGAGCCGATTCGCGCAACGGCGGCGCAACATGTTCTCAGGCCGGCTCACCTGGAACCCGTAAGGATCGTACCTTCTCAACTCGCTGACCACGCCGGCGGAGTCGGCGCGGCCGTTCTAGCCTGGAACCGGCTGGCACAGGTCAACATTCCAAGGTCATGAAATCAATATATCCCGTCGGGCCGCACGGCGGTCCCCAGGTTTCGTCCCTCGATGCCGGTGTCCGATAATTTCACTTCAGGAGGAGCCTCAGTTGGGGCTAAAATCTTAGATTATGCTTCAGATTTCAGTGGCCGCGCCCTGCAACGATTCCGGAAAAACTTCTCTCCTCCTGGCTATCCTTCAAACTTTCCCGGGTATTTTCTCTGCGGCTAAGTTCACGACCATTTACCGGGAAGAGCAGTTTTGTCCCGTGGGCAACAGTGGTTGCCCCTGCCATCAACTGGAGGGGAGTTACCTGCTCTGCGAGGATCCGATGGTCCTAGGGGAACCGGATACGGATACGGGAAAACTCGTGCGGGCCGGCGCCCTACAAACTTTTTGGGGGGTTACACGACCCGAGGGATACTCAGCACTGGTTGCCATGCTGCGTCGGGATCGATTCAATGAAAGCACTCGGCTGGTGACCGAGGGAAACACCATCCTCAGGCATCTGGCGCCTGATTTTCTGTTTTTTGTGGTCAATCCCTACCTTCGCCTGGATTCCTGGAAGCGAGATTCCGAACAGCTCCTGGCGGCAGCGAATTTCATTGTTGTCAATTCGTTCCTCCAAGACACCGACCGACCCGACACCTCTCGCGACCCTCTCATCGACCAAGCCTTGGGGCCTTACACCCACAAGTGCATCCATGGAGAAGCCGGAACCCGTCTGGACCGCTGGAAAGATCAGCGCCCCTTCACTGCCATTCGGTCACTTCTGGCAGATCCTCTCATGAGAGCCGAACCCCGGGCTGAAACGAGCAGGACATGAGCCACCCAAGTCACCGGGAGATCTTGAAAGCGGGGAGAGCCCTTCTGACCTTCTTATGGCTTCTCTCGCTCCTGGGCTGGCCGGCTCTCTCACAGGATCACTCCGAGGCCCGTTTCGAGCAACTCTGTCGCGATTTCACGGGTGAAACCTCCCCGTCCACCCGGCAGGCCCTTGCTCGAGTTCATCCAGAACTTTCCGCAGAGTCCCCTGGCGACACTCGGGTACTATCTGGTCGGTTATCAAGACCTCCAAAAAGGGCATCCGGAATCAGCGCTTGATGCGCTGGAACACGCCTTGGTTGGAGCTGATCAGGTTCCCATCGCGGACTTCATCATCTACCACCACGCCGAGGCCCTACACAAGCTCAATCGACCTGCCAAGGCGATTGAAGGTTGGCGAATTTACCTGAGACGGTTCCCTCGAGGCCACCTTTCCAAACCGGCGATCCATCGGCTTTGGGAAGAAGCCCTGCTCGCGGGTGATCCCCAGCTCATCTTTCAATCTCAGAAGGACTTGCCTCATCTCTCCAAGTCCTCGGAGGCTCTGTACTACGCCGCGGCTGCTCATGAGTCGGTTGGTGAAACACGGCAGGCCATAGACCGCTACCTCCGGCTACACTACAGGTTTCCCCTGAGTCCATTGAGCTCGAAGGCGCTGACGGCATCAACCCAACTGCAACTCGATTATCCCGAAGAGTCCTTCGAGGTAGCGCAAAGTTGGAAGAGAGTGCGGGCTGAAAAGCTTTTCAAAGGAAAACGATACCGCGAAGCTGTCAAGGCGCTGGAAACCGTCCTGGAATCGGCCTTATCACCAGCCGAAAGGTCCAGGCTTCTGCTGTGGAAAGGAATTTCCGAGTTTCACGCCAGAAAGCAACGGAAATCTCTCCAAACCCTCAAGACCTTGCCCTCACAATTTGACCAACAGCCCCAAGCCTGGTTCTATCAAGCCGAGAACTATCGAAGACTCGACGACTACGCCTCCTTTAAGCAGACCGTCAAACGACTTCAGCAACGCTATCCCGGATCGTCCTGGCTGGAGAAAGCATGGTTCAGCCTGGGGAACTCCCGTCTGGTCAAACGCGAGCTGGAGCAGGCTAACAACTTCTATCAGCAGATCATCGACCACTTCTCCAGCGGGCCACGAGTCACCCATGCCCATTGGAGAGTGGCCTGGTACCACTACAGAAAGCGGAACCGGGAGAAAGCCCTTTCACTTTTTATTGACCACCTCCAACGATTTCCACGCTCCCCTCACCGGCCCGCAGCCCTTTATTGGAGCGCTCGTTCCATGGAACATTCCGGTGAACCTCACCAAGCCAGGCTTCTTTACCAGGCGATCACCGCAGTTTTCAGCAACCACTATTACGCCCATTTGTCCAAGCAGCATTTGGACCGATTGAAATCAGAAGTCCCCGGCAATACAGCGCTGGACCCACGGTTATCTGAGATGGTGGCAAGACTCAAGCGCCAATCCGCCGCTCGCTTCTCCTCGGATGCCGCCCAGCTTCCCGACCGACCGGAACGTTTCTCTGCCAGAGTCAAGGTTCTTCGCTTGATCCAGCTCTTCGAAGCGGCTGCCGGGGAATTCCTCCGAACCAGCGCGAGATCACGAGCCACCCAACTCCAGGCCGCAACGCTATTGCATCAAGGCGGCCACTTCCCTTCCTCCACCTATTATCTGCGCCGCCTCTTCCCCGGGTATGTTTACAGACCCTTTGCATCGCTACCCGAGGACGTCTGGCGCATGCTCTTTCCCCTCAAATATGCGCCTCTTTTCTCTAAAGAGGCTCGAAAACACCGGCTCGACCCTTACCTGTTGGTTGCGCTGGTCCGTCAGGAGTCCGTTTTTGATCGAAAGGCATTGTCGCCGGCCAAGGCCCCGTGGGCTGATGCAGCTAATGCCCGCGACAGCCAGACGGGTTGCGCATCAGCTCGATCTGCAAAACCCTTCCCGGGTCCAGCTCTACGATCCATTGCTGAACATTCGTCTGGGGAGCCAGTACTTCGCCGATCGCTTGGAACAGTTCAACGGTGAAGTCGACCAGGCCCTAGCCAGCTACAATGCGGGCCCCCATCGCGTCACCCTGTGGCTCAGTGAGGGTAACTACCGGGAACCGGCCGAGTTTGTGGAGAACATCCCGTTCACCGAGACCAGGAACTACGTCAAAATCATTCACCGCAATTACCGGTTCTATAAACGGCTCTATGGTGAGGCCATCTGGCAGTAGCGGGGATTATGACGACCTCTCACCGGGTCTGGACTGGGTTTACAGGATTAAGGAAACTCTGATTTATTCCTCGAGACCCCTGCATAACATCCTGATTTGAAGGTCTTGACCATGAGAGGCGGGTTTTTGGCGGCTTTTGGCAAGGATTGGCCACGCTCGTTGCTTGCCGACCCTTGGGATGGGGCGGTTTTCAGACTCCTCAAGCCTGATTTTCCTCCGGTCAGACGCACTTATCCTGCCTAAGCCCTCTCTGGAACGCCGTAAAGACCCGGAAACCGGGCGCCCTTGCCCATATTGTGGGCGATGGCCGCCAAGCCGTAGAAGGTCCTGTTCTTCGCCAAACCCAGCAAGCGGGTCCGGGCCAAGCCATAACAGCGTTTATCAGTGGCAAAGCAACCTTCTACGCCTGCCCGGATAATGGCAATCTCGGCGTTACGTCGCTTCTGTTTCTCACTGAGGGGGTGGTTTCGATAGCCTTTGCGCTGGACCTGATTCCCAATCCTCAACCCTTTCAACCGGTGGCGGGTTTGCCGAGAACTGTAAGCGCTATCGGCATACAGCGCCGCCTCATCCCCCAACAGCAGCCTCTCACACTCCTGGCTGTCATGAACATTCCCCGGCGTGAGGCTCTGGCGGTGGATGAACCCGTCCTCGTCCACACCCGTATGGACCGAATAGCCGTAGGTGGCTTTGATCTTCCCCCGACTGTCTTTCTTCACGTGCCAGCCCCCATCGCCATCACGAGTGGGCATTCCATCCTTGCCCCTGCCCGAACCCGATTGGGCCGCCTCCACCGGCGTGGCATCAATGATGTTGATCCGCCCTTCGGTCATGAGGATGCGTTGGGCTTCCAACTGGCGGTTCACCTCTCCCCAAAGCCGCTCCCACAGACCCTGCTCCACCAGCCGGATGCGGAACCGTCCCAGCGTCGTGGACTCTGGAACCCCGCCACCCAACTCAAGAGGGCGGAATTGGCGAAACAGTCAATCCCGCTACAGACAGTGCCACAGTTGCCCATCCGACAAACGATACCAGACTCCCGGCAACAGACCCCGAAACAGGGTCAGCAGCGGATAGCTGGGACGCCCTGTCCCAGCGGCCTGGATCGAAGACAGCAGACCCTCAATCTCCGACCACTCCAGCAACGCCTGGGCATCCTCGAGCGCGTGCAATGTCGGATGATCCAGTTCCGCAGCACAGACAAACATCTCAGGTTGGGTGGTGAATGATTTTTGCATTATCTGTCATAACATCTTGCCGGTAGTTATGCAGAGGTCTCCTTATGTAATTTTCGGGGGCACCTTGCCAGACGGCGTGTTGGGTTGAAGGGATAACTCGGTTCTGTCCCCGATTCCCCAGGCCAGGGAAGGGCCGGTGGGTCCAACGCGCCGAGCGGCAATCCTCGCACGGAACTTCGAGAGCCTTTCGCTCGCTCGGGAAAGGCCGCCTGCTCACCTTCGACATCCGCTGTATCTTCAGGGAGGGGGCGCCCTGCGGGCATTGCCGCAATTTCTCCCGAAGGTCTTTGAGACTAAGTAACAAGGATGATCGGGTCTTAGGGTTCTCTGGTTCCGACACTCACGGGTCTCTTGTTTGGTGTCCAACCTTAACGTGCACGGCAAGGGGCGCCGCCGCTTCTCGGCTCGGAGGGGATTGACATCCATTATCCGTGGGCTGACGCTCACGGCTACCTGCTGCCGCGGCTTGCGCCGCTCTTGACGCTGGGCGTGTGTCCAGGCGTGCAGAGCTATCACTCGGATGTTGGGTTCGATTGTGGAATAGGTTGACGTTGGCTAGAACCTATCTCAAAATCGTATTCCGCAGCATTCAGCTCGTGAAGAGAATATAGAAAACACTGAAAAATCAAATAGTTACGTCGTAAGTCCTGCTGAAGGCGGCGACAATCGAGTGAAAACCCCTATCGTTCAAATCGGTAATTCGCGCGGCATACACATCCCCAAACCGCTTTTGGAACAGTGCCATCTCCACGACCAAGTCGAATTGGAAATACGCGACGGTCACCTGGTCATCCGCCCAGCCGCAAAACCCCGTAGCGGTTGGGATGTCGCCTTTCGCCAAATGCGCGAACACCAGGATGACGCCCTGGCGATGGGGGGCCCTACCCGCCACGGAATGGGATGCCACGGAGTGGGAATGGTAGTTGCCCGTTTCGAGGTCTATTGGGTTCGGCTCAATCCCATTGAGGGACAGGAAATCCAGAAAACTCGCCCCTGCATCGTGATTTCTCCCGATGAGTTGAATTGGCATATCCGCACCGTTATCGTCGCCCCAATGACAACCAGAAGACGACCCTATCCTACCCGCATTCCCGTTCGGTTCCAGCGAAAAAGCGGCCAGATCGTCTTGGACCAGATTCGCACGATCGATAAGGCTCGCCTGGTTCGGCGTTTGGGAAAAGTCAGCGGCAAGGCTTCGCGTGAAGTCTTGGCCGTGCTTGGAGAAATGTTCTCACCATAGTTACGGGGCTGGTTTCAGGCAATCGTACTTCTCACTCCTCTTTTCTCTCTGCTCCTACTCAACGCCCTGCGGACAGCAACTCTCTCGGCGCGCGAGCTTCCCAACGACATAAATCTGGGCTGAAAGCGATAAAGTCGATTGCATCCAGGCGTTTCGATCCGTAGAATAGCTCTGTTCAATTTTTGGTATTCCTCGTAGAGTTCGAGTTGAGAAAGTGAGGGGTCCTATTGCAAGCTTTTGACTACGTTGCACCCAAGAGTTTATCGGAAGCGGTGAGCTTACTGGAGCAGAAGGGAGAACGGGCCCGCGTTTTAAGCGGAGGAACGGATCTTATCGTTCAGGTGAGGGAGAACAAACTCGATCTGGACCTGATTGTGGACGGTAAGAAGATTGCCGAACTCATGGAGCTGTCATTTGATCCCCAATCGGGATTGACCCTGGGTGCTTCGGTTGCCTGTTTTCGCTTTTACGAAGACGCCGAGATTTCGCAGCTTTATCCGGGACTGAATGACGCCGCTTTGCTGATTGGGGGCATTCAGATTCAAAGCCGGGCCTCGTTCGGCGGGAATCTTTGCAATTCCTCTCCGGCGGCGGACTCCATTCCGGCCTTGATCGCCCATTCGGCCATGTGCCTGATCGCCGGACCGGGGGGCACGCGCACCGTACCGGTGGAAGATTTTTGCACCGCACCCGGAAAGAACGTCCTGGGACCCAATGAATTGTTGGTTTCCTTTCAGGTTCCTCCTCCGCCACAGAATTTTGGAGCCCACTATCTGCGCTTCATTCCGCGAAATGAAATGGACATCGCCGTGGTAGGCTGTGGAGCTTCGCTGGAGTTGGATTCCGACCGGCGCACGGTTAAGAAGGCTCGAGTCTCGTTGGGGGCGGTCGCTCCCACCCCGCTGCTGGTTCAGGAAGCGGCCGCTGAGCTGGAAGGCAAGGAGCTGGATGATGGCGTTATCGAAAAGGCCGCGGCAGCAGCGCGGGCGGCGGCTCGTCCCATCACTGACATGAGGGGAACCGCGGAGTATCGTGTGCACCTGGCCGGAGTGTTGACCCGGCGCGCGCTCAAGAAATCGTTAGAACGGGCCAAGGAGGATTAAGAATGCCGGCGAAAGTTCATGTGACAGCCACCATCAATGGGGAACCGGTCGAGTTCCTGTGCGAACCGCGGCAGAGCTTATTGGATGTTTTGCGAGACGAGTTGAAGTTGACCGGCAGCAAGGAAGGATGCAACAACGGAAACTGTGGCGCCTGCAGTGTCATCCTGGATGGGTTACTGGTCGATTCCTGCATCGTCTTGGGCGCTGAGGTCGACAGATGCAAGGTTGAGACCATCGAAGGGCTGATGGGACCGGAAGGTCTGCATCCATTGCAGCAGTCTTTTCTGGACAATGCTGCTTTGCAGTGTGGGATTTGCACGCCGGGTTTCATTATGGCGGGCAAAGCCCTCTTGGACAAAAAACCCGAGGCCACGGAGGATGACATTCGGCACTGGTGCGCCGGAAACCTCTGTCGCTGTACGGGCTATGACAAGATTGTACGCGCCATCATGGAAGCTGAATCCTAAATGGAGGTGAATCAATGAGCACCACCCAGACGATGGACCCATCCAAACCGGAGGTCGGACAGAAGTATAAGATCATTGGGACCAGGCCCGTCAGACACGACGGTGTCGACAAGGTAACGGGAAGGGCCGTTTATGGCGCGGATGTCCAGTTGCCGGGAATGCTCCATGGGAAAGTTCTTCGGAGTCCCCACGCCCATGCCCGGATCCAGTCCATTGACACCCAAAAGGCCGAAGCGCTGGAAGGCGTGAAGGCAGTGATGACGGCAGCCGATTTCCCGGATGTGGGAAGTCGCACGGCCAATTTGGGGGAATTGGGCGAGGTTCCGTTGAAGCCCATGTGCGATAACGTGATGGCGTCGGACAAGGTGGTCTATCACGGCCACGCCGTGGCGGCTGTGGCGGCGACCAATCCACACATTGCCCTGGAAGCCTTGGAGCTGATCGAAGTCGAGTATGAGGTGCTGCCTCCCGTCATGGACGTGCTGAAGGCGATGGACGAAGACTCCCCCTTGTTGCACGATGATCTCTATACCGATGAACTGGGGGAGAAGAGCGCCAAGCCAAGCAACGTTGCTTCTCACTCCCGGCACGTCAAAGGTGAAATCAGCCAGGGGTTTGCAGCCGCAGATCACGTTTTGGAACGGGAGTATCGCTGCGCCACCGTCCACCAGGGATACATCGAGCCCCACGCTGCGACTGCCATGTGGAATCCGGATGGTTACTTGACGCTTTGGGTGACGACTCAGGGCGCCTTTACCGTCCGCACCAGTGTTCATCAGATTCTGGATATACCCGTTTCGAAATTGAAGGTCATCCCCACCGAAATCGGGGGCGGTTTCGGGGGTAAGATCCCGGTGTACGGCGAGCCCGTAGCTGCCGTGCTTTCGCGGAAAGCCAGGCGACCGGTCAAGGTGGTGATGGATCGGACGGAAGTTTTTCAGGGGACGGGTCCGACCTCCGGTTCTTACGTCAAGCTGAAGATGGGTGTCACTCAGGACGGGCGCATCACTGCAGCCGAGGCGATGCTGGCTTATGAAGCCGGTGGCTACCCCGGTTCCATCGTAAGCCTGGGGGGCATTTGCATGTTTGCCCCCTACAACATCGAAAACACCACCATCGACATGTACGACGTGGTGGTGAATAAGCCCAAGACGGCTGCTTACCGGGCGCCGGGAGCGCCCAATTCGGAATTTGCCGTTGAAAGCATGGTTGACGAGTTTTGCGAAGTCCTCAATATGGATCCCATGGAGGTTCGGCTGAAGAATGGAGCTAAGGAGGGAGATATCCAGTCCCATGGGATTCCTCATCCTCGAATCGGTTTTCTGGAGACCACCGAGGCTGCCAGGAACTGTGAGCACTACCAGTCGGCACTGGAGGGGCCGAACCGGGGCCGGGGAGTGGCTTCGGGCTATTGGGTCAATGCGGGTCTGACCTCAAGCGTCACCGCTCGACTCAATGGCGATGGAACCATCACTCTTCAGGAGGGCTCCACCGATATCGGAGGCACGCGGACCTCCATCGCCATGCAATTGGCAGAGGTCTTGGGGATTCCGGTTGAGGACGTCATTCCCTCGGTGGCGGATACCGACTCGGTTGGCTACACCGAAGTCACAGGGGGAAGTCGAGTCACCTTCGCCACGGGTTGGGCGGCCTATAACGCGGGTCAGTCCATTCGAAGCCAACTCATCGAGCGTGCGGCCAGGATGTGGAAGGTCGACCCAGACCAGGTGTCGTTGGCGGACGGAGTGATTGCAACCACCAATGGAGCCTCCAGGACGATTACCATCAAAGAGTTGGCAGCCGACCTCAGCGCGAAGGGAATCGACATCGGAACCCGTGAGACCGTCACTCCGCAAAACCACGGAGGCGCCTACGCTACCCATATCGTGGACGTGGAAGTCGATCCCGACACCGGAAAGGTCACCATCTTGCGGTATACGGCAGTTCAGGATGCGGGGAGAGCCATTCATCCCAGTTACGTGGAGGGTCAGATGCAAGGCGGCGTGGTTCAGGGCATTGGTTGGGCCTTGAATGAGGAGTACTTCTATAATGACGCCGGGCAGTTGATGAATGCCAGTTTCCTGGATTACCGCATGCCGACCAGCCTGGACCTCCCGATGATTGAGACCATCATTGTCGAGGTGCCCAACCCGGGTCATCCCTATGGGGTGCGGGGAGTCGGCGAGGTACCTATTGTCCCGCCGCAGGCGGCAATTTCCAATGCCATCTATCGGGCAGTGGGTGTGCGTCTGGGAGATCTCCCCATGTCTCCCCAGCGGGTGGTGAAGGCGCTCGCGGTCAAGGCCTGAGGCGATTTTCTCTTTGCGCGAAGAAAGAGGGCTCGAGGCTGCCAAAACGGTCTCGAGCCCTTTTTTTGACACGAACCAACTTACGGAAAAAGAAGGACGAACTCATGGCTATTGTTCACATCCCGGCCTTGTTGCATTCCCTGACTGGCGATGTCAGAAAACAGGAAGTCAATGGACAGACTGTGGGGGACTTGATCGAGCAACTGGAGGTGCTTTATCCGGGGATTAAGAATCGCCTGTTGGAAAACGACCGGCTAAGGTCGGGTTTGGCGATCTTCGTCGATGGAATGGTCCGGCGCGAGGCTCTCGAGTTCGAAGTGACCCCTGAGAGCGAGGTCCTTTTCGTCCCGGCGGTCGCAGGAGGTTGAACGATAGGAGTCGGTTTCCGGAATAGAAAGAACCACCCTGTTGAACTGACTCGTCATTGTTCTGTCAGGCGATCCCTCCCGCCGAGACCGACCCTCAGATAACGACTTTTCAGTCGAGCCGGCTTTTCTCATCCGCTACCGAGCTAGATCCAACTTTGTCTTCAATCCTGCGTGTGGCAAGATCAGTGAATCTGCGTTCGAGGTGAGCCGTGACGAGGGAGGCGGAAGGGAATTTGCGCGGCCGGGCTTCACCATCGACCCCGGAGTTGGCTGAACTGTTGGAGAAGGCGCGGCAGATCACTCGGCAAACCAGAGAGATGATTGATGCGGCCCTGACAGGAGGAATCGGCCATCGGTTGAAGGAAGACAACAGCTTTGTGACTGAGGTCGACCTGGCTGTGGAAAGAAAAATCAGGTCGACCTTGAATGCCTGGTTTCCATCTCATGGGATCGTGGGTGAAGAATTCGACCTTCGCAACCCGGAGGCCGATTACCAATGGATTATCGATCCCATAGACGGAACACGCAGTCTGCGGCATCGAGTCCCGTTGTTTGGAACCCTTTTGGCTCTCAGCTATTGCGGGAACCCGGTCTTGGGTGTGATCGATTTGCCGGGACTGAGACGCTGTTACAGCGCTGCAGTGGGCTTGGGAGCCTGGTGCAATGGTCGGAGACTGGAAGTCGGAGATCTTGGAAAGGACGATCTTCTTGAACATGAAATCCTGTCGGTGGGAGAGCGAGCCCAGTTCCAAAAAGCCGGCAAAGCGGAAGTGTTGGACCGGCTGAACGGATCCCATCCCAGCGTTCGAACCTATTGTGACTGCTTTGGTCACTGTCTGGCCATAGAGGGATCGGTGGGAGCCATGATTGATCCGGATCTTCACATCTGGGACGTTGCCGCTACGGTGGTGTTGGCCGGCGAAGCAGGCTGCAAGTTCCGTTGGTTGCGTCGAGATGACGAGTCCCGAAAGGGCGGTAGCTATGACGTTGTGTTTGGCAAGCCCAGGGTGGTTGATTGGGTGATTCAACTGTGGAACTAAAAGTCTTCAGGCTGACAACGATAACATTGAATACAGCATCCCATGTTATGGTTTCGCAGGGTTGTGGGATGGGAATGGGCTGTGGCCATCTCCCGAAGTCGCATCCACTGATGCCTTTCGAGCCAAAACCGGCCGTGGTCGGGACAGGATCTGTCTAAACATAATCCAAGGAGACCCGGATGTCGGAACTCAAGGAAGATCAGCGACTTTACCTTCCAGGTCTGCACCACTTCGAACAACAAAGTCTACAGTTCTTTGTCGATGGAGAAGGCCCGAACTGGCTGGCCACGGACGAGCGGGGGGCTGCCCTCTTGGGTTGGCTGCGGGAGCCGATAACGCTGGGAGCCCTCAGTCGGCGTTATGCGGAATCGCTCCACCTGGATGTTGCCAAGGCATGGCTGCACGTGCACTCCTTTGTTCGGGACTGCCTCCGGTCGGGCATGGTGTCTCTCACACCCTTTGGGCGCTCCCCTTATGCGGGCCGCTCAGCCCATCTGAATGCCGACAAGCTTTCTGAAGTCTGGGTTCATACCAACAATTCCTGCAATCTCTCTTGCACCCATTGCCTGGTGAACTCTTCGCCGACGGCGGACCCAGGGCTGCCGACCTCGAGATTGCTCGATATCATCGATCAGTCCTGTGAGTGCGGCGTTGAGCGCTTCTACTTCACCGGAGGCGAGCCGTTCGCTCGCCCGGATATTTTCGAGTTGATCGAAACGGTCACCGAGAAGAAGGATGCCGAGCTCATCATCTTGACCAACGGGCTTCTATTCCAGGGGAAGAGACTGGGGCGGCTCGATCAGTTCAGTCGAGATCGCCTTCGACTGCAAATTTCACTAGATGGCGCTCGGGCGGAAACCAATGATCGCTACCGAGGTCGAGGGACTTTTGCCAGGATTGCTGAAGGCGCCCGAGCAGTAGGCAGGCTTGGGTTCCCAATTTCTCTGACTACCGTGGTGACGCGCGATAACCTGGAGGAATTGCCCCAGATCACCCAGTTCGTCAAAGACTGGGGAGCCCAGTCCCAACACTTGATGTGGGTGCATCGACGGGGGCGGGTCCTGGAGACCGACCCGCATTCGTTTCCATCCTGCGAGGATCTGATACGGGTGACTCGAGCAACGGCTCAAAAGGCCAAAACGCTCGGCGTCATACTGGACAATCTGGAGTCCTTGAAACTGCGGGTTAACGGAAGACCGTTTGTCAAGTACGACCTCGGGAACCAGTTCTGGGATTCCTTGTGTGTCTATTCCGACGGTACCGTCTATCCGTCAGCAGCGTGCGCCGACCACAAACCTCTCGCCGCCGGTGTTGTCAACAACGGTAACCTGCGTCGTATTTGGCAAGACTCCCCCGTGGCTCGACAATTTCGGGAGGCCTCGGTTGCGCATAAGTCGTTGCTTCAAGCAGACCCCTTTCGCTTCATCCTTGGGGGAGGGGATATTGAGCATAGTTACTTCTTTAGCGCCAATGAATCCGGGATGGGTGACTTGCATGCCCCGGATCCCTATTATGAGATTTACCGTGCGCTGGCTCGGGACGTCATGGTTGAATTGGCCCAAGAGAAGCGGCGCAGCGTTAATGGCCGTTCGGGCTTTGATGCCCCGATTGTCTATCACTCCATGGGCGAGGGCGCCGTTGCCTGCGGTATGGATAGAGACAGTATCGATGTCGGCAGAGAAACTGCGGTGGCGACCCTTCACTCCAACTGCGTGCTGGCCTTCGACATCGAACGGTCGCGCCGGGTGGTCCGGAAGTTTTATGCCAAGGCTGCCGAAGAACCTCAGGCCGAGCTCTGCTGTCCGATCGACTTCGACCCCGCCGAGGTCGGTCATATCCCCAAAGAGGTGATCGAACGCTTTTACGGCTGTGGTTCTCCCGTGGCCTTGGCTGGATTGGCTGCCGGAGAAACTGTTTTGGATCTGGGATCGGGCGGTGGCATCGATTGCTTTATCGCCGCCAAGAAAGTAGGACCCGGTGGAAGGATCATCGGCGTGGACATGACCACCGAGATGCTTGCGGTGGCTAATCGCAACCGGGCTGTGGTCGCCGAGAATCTTGGCTATGACGTCGTTGAATTTCGCCAGGGATTTCTGGAGCAAATTCCTGTCGAGAGCAAGAGTATTGACCTGATTGCCTCGAACTGTGTCATCAATCTGTCACCCGATAAGAAGGCGGTGTTTCGTGAAATGTGGCGGGTGCTCAAGGATCATGGCCGAGCGGTTGTGAGCGATATCGTCAGCGAGGAGTCGGTACCTGCCCATCTGCGAGTCAACCCGAGGTTGTGGGGAGAGTGCATTTCAGGAGCGCTGACTGAAGAAGAATTTCTGGCCTACCTGGAGCAGGCGGGGTTTTATGGCCTTCAGGTTTTGAAAAGGACCTATTGGAAGGAAGTCGAGGGGTATTCTTTCTTTTCGGTCACGGTCCGCGGTTACAAATTTGAAAAGACCGCCGGTTGCGTCTTTAAGGGGCAGCGGGCTATTTACCTTGGTCCTCAAAAGGCTGTGATGGACGAGGAAGGCCACCTTTTCCCGCGAAACGAGCCCATCGAGATCTGCACCGACACGGCCGCAAAGCTCAGCCGGCCTCCTTACCAAGGATCCTTTGTCATCTGGGAGCCGGGTCGGAAACGGAACCAATCCGAATATACTTGCTGCACCCCTGGCAACTGCTGTTAGGAAATCAGCGGCACGTCATGGATCGTGGTGCTTACCGATCCATCCTCCCGCACCTCCACCACACGATATTGAGGTGGGAAGATCTTCAAGTGTGGTGGACCTTCGTCATAGCTCAACCTGTAGGTAATGGATCCTGTTCCGAAAACAGGAACACGTCCGATGCTCGTTTCCCATGGGTAGTGCGTGTGGCCGTGGAGAATCGCCATGACCGAGGAGTGACGAATCAGATTTTGAAGCCGCGGTAAATCAGGCGGCGTCATCTTGTCGAACCTGTCGACGCCGACGTGGACCGGTGGGTGATGGGTCAGGATGACGGTGGGAACGAACACCTGAAGCTGTTTTTCCAGCCAGGCAAAGGTGTTTGGGACCAATGTGTAGGAGTCGGTCTTCCATGCCCCCCAGTCCAGACTGAGAAAACGAACCCCCTCGATCTCCCAGCTGTAGTTGAACAACCCCTGAGGGGCGCCGCCTGGGAAGAGCCGTGCTCTGCAGGCGTTGCGATCGTCGGCATTGCCCGGGATGTAATACCAAGGCAGGTCCAGGCCGTGGGCACGGGTGGTGAGCGGCCCTGGCGCCGATCCTTGGCCTTCCAGTCGGTAGATTGAGCGAGCGCCCTCGTAAGCGGCGGGCCGAGACGAAGTGCAGATCAAGTCGCCCGTGTGGGCAATGAAGGCTGCGCCGTGTCGCTTGTGGTGGGCGATGTGGGCGAGAGCAGCGCTCAAGGCGCGTCCCGCGGCATAAAAATGCAGTAAGGTTTCGGGGGTCTCGCCAACGTGTGAGTCCGTGATGTGAATGAACTTCAGTGACACTCCTCACTCCCCGGACTAAAAAGGTGGCCGCAGCCGCTGTAGAACAATAAGTCTCTAACCACCGCCGGACTACCCCTCCATAGCCCGGAGCATTCCCCTCCGATGAAGACCGGTCCCTAATTCTTGAGAGACATCATTCTCGGCTTCTGTTCTTTTCCGTACCAGGTGATTTCTCCGGTCAGCGCCTTCAGAAACTCAACCAGATCTTGTTGTTCTTGCTTGCTGAGGTTCAAGCGCTTGACCTTTGAGTTCAGCCACTTGTTGGGATGGCCCCCCTTGTTGTAGAACTCGACGACCTCTTCCAGTGTTTTCTGAGAACCATCGTGCATGTAGGGAGCGGTTTCCGTAATCTGCCGCAGGGTGGGCGTTTTGAAGGCGCCCTGGTAGCCTTCCAGCTTTTGAATCTCGTAGCGCCCCAAGTCCGGCTTTTTGGCTTCCATCCCCACACCCAGGTTGTAGTAGTTCTCATCGCTGAAATTGAAGCCGACGTGGCAGGTCTCACAATTGCCCTTCTTCTCGTTCTTGAAGATCTCGTAGCCTCTTTGGGCGGCCTCGCTCATGGCACTCGTATCTCCAGCTTGAAAGCGGTCGAAAGGACTGTTTCCGGCCAAGATGGTGCGTTCAAAACTCGCGATAGACTTGGCGATATGGTCGGCGGTCACCGCACCCTCAGGGGGGAAAGCGGCCTTGAACAGAGTGCCATACTCGGGATCCGATCCCAGCCGCTTTGCGACGGTTTCCATGTCGGGCATCGCCATTTCGATGGGATTTTGCACCGGCCCCCAGCGCCTGTTCTTCGAGGGTCGCCGCCCGGCCATCCCAGAACTGCCGCAAGGTGAAGATGCGGTTGAAAACGGGTGGAGCTTGTCGCCCGCCCTTTTTCCCGCTAACACCTGTTGAAAACTGCTCCGGATCGGCAAATCCCTTTTCCGGAATATGACATGAGGCACAAGAAATCGATTCGTCGACCGATAGCTTGGTTTCGAAGTAGAGACGCTTGCCCAGCTTGAGTTTTTCTTCGGTCAACGGATTATCTTCGGGTATGATGGCGGATTCCGCGTCTAGCCCAAGGGGAAAGGCCAGTTCATAGATCGCCGGGCCCTTGGCAGTCGGTTCTTGCTCCGCAACTTCACTGGTTGGGCTACACGCAGACAGGAGTAAAGCAGTCAGCAACAAGCCAAAACGCGCAGAAAAGCCACGAACCATTTTGTTTCTCCTTTCTTCCTTCTTGATGTTGGCGACCATCGCACGAATTCCCGATTGAATCGTTCGTAGACGGCTAGTCGATCCGAGATATGAGTTGGGTTAGGGTGGAAGCGCCGAGCCCTGATCCAACCCTTCTAATCGCCGGGTCGGCTCGCTAGGTCGGCGCAAACGGCGTTGTTCATTCTAGCACCACACTCCCAAAAAAGCCAACGGGGGTGAGCCGGTTGCGAGGGAACAGGAGGCGAGGAGAGACATGAGCGCAAATAACATCGCAGCAGTCATTGGACATCTCGATGCCATGGTCGCTGGGGCTCTGCGGATGATCGGTTCTATTGGCTGGGGTACCTCTCCTTAGACAGAGCCTCGCGCTAAGTCCGGATTGTCCGCAGGGAACGTTTTCCGCGTTGATTGAGTGGAGAGGTGGTTTTTCCTTGAGGCTCTCTGACCCTAGCCGATAGGATTGAGGCGCGCGGTCGGCTTGACCGGTCCGCACCACTCCCAGGAGTTTGTGAATGAAAATCGTGGTTCTGCAGGAGCGTGATCCTCGAGAGCAACGGGTGGCTTTGATCCCGAGTCACGTCGAGCGTCTAACCCATCAGGGATTTCAAGTGGAAGTGGAGACTTCCGCTGGGTTAGGCGCAGGCTATGTCGATAAGGAATACGAGACCAGCGGCGCCGTCGTTTCATCCGAGCGGGAGAAGATGCTGACCGCAGCCGACATTGTTCTAGCTGTCCGTGGGCCTCTTCCGGCAGAAGTTGTCTTCCTTCGGGACGGTTGCCTCTCCATTAGTTTCTTGGATCCGTTCCACCAACCTGGCTTGATTGAGCGACTGAGGGGTCAGGGGGTCAGCGCCATCAGCATGGAACTGATTCCCAGAACAACCCGGGCTCAAAAAATGGATGCGTTGAGCTCGCAGGCCAACTTGGCAGGATATGTCGCCGTGATCCTGGCAGCCGAGGCCCTGGACAAGATTTTTCCGATGATGACGACCCCGGCCGGCACCATTTACCCGGTGCGGGTTTTCGTGATCGGGGCAGGGGTGGCCGGCCTCCAGGCCATTGCCACGGCCAAAAGGCTGGGCGCCCGAGTCGAAGCCTATGACACGCGGCCGGTGGTGAAAGATCAAGTTAAATCGCTTGGGGCCCGCTTTGTGAAGATTGATTTGGGCGAAACCGGGGAGACGGAGCAAGGCTATGCACGAGCGCTCTCTCGAGAGCAGTTGGGTTTGCAGCAGCAGGCGCTTGCCAAGGTGTGTGCTCAGGCGGATGTGGTCATCACGGCGGCTCAGTTGTTTGGCCGCAAAGCACCCCGGTTGATCACCGCGGAAACCCTGCGACAGATGAGAAGGGGGAGCGTAGTGGTGGACCTGGCGGTGGAGAGCGGCGGCAACGTGGAGGGTTCGGTACTGGATCGAACAACCGCCCCAGGCGGAGTGAAAATCATCGGGTTGGCCAACCTGCCAGGCCGAGTGGCGTCTCACGCCAGTCAGATGTATTCCAGTAACGTGTTCAATCTTATTGAGGAAGTTCTGGCCAAGGAAACGGCCGGGCTCCGCCTCGATTTAAACAACGAGATTCTTCGCGCCTGTTTAGTCACCCATCAGCACCGCATCTTGAATGAAAAGACCCACGAGTCTATCAACCGATAAAGGAGTTAACGTGTCTGGCGACATGATATTTTTGATGTTTATCCTGATGCTTTCCATTTTCTTGGGTTTCGAATTGATTGCCAAGGTCCCGGCCACGCTGCACACTCCGCTCATGTCCGGATCGAATGCCATTTCGGGGATCACGCTGGTGGGTGCTCTCCTTGCCGCCGGGGCTGCAGAGAGCACAACGCTCAGCAGAATTTTGGGTACGGCTGCCGTTACCCTGGCCACCATCAACGTAGTCGGAGGGTATCTGGTGACGCAGAGAATGTTGTCGATGTTTAAAAAGAAGCGCGGTGGAGAACAGTGAGTGTTCCCATCCAATTGGCTTATCTGCTGGCCGCTTTTCTGTTTGCCCTGGGCTTGAAGATGATGGGTTCCCCGGCAACCGCTCGGTGGGGGAACTTGGCCTCTGCCTTCGGCATGCTTCTGACGGTGGTGGTGACGCTATTGCATTCGGAGATGGTGGAATACCAATGGATCCTGGTGGGAGTCTTGATCGGCTCAGGTGTTGGAACTTTCGCTGCTTCACGGCTTCAGCTCACCGAGATGCCGGAACTGGTTGCGTTGTTCAACGGCTTTGGCGGCGGAGCCAGTCTACTGGTTGGTTGGGAAGCCTACCACCGCCAACCGGTCCTAGACATTCTTGGCGCCTCCACGGTTCTGCTCACCGTGGTTATCGGTGGTGTCGCCTTCAGCGGTAGCCTGGTTGCCTGGGCCAAGCTCAAGGAAATCGGTTGGAAGTCTTTTCGCCTCAGTAAGCCACTTCTTTTCCGGGGACAACAGGTCGGCAATTTCTTGTTGCTGGCACTCATCTGCACGGGCGGTGTCCTCTATTGTCTCGAGCCCCAGGAAAGCCATACCTTGTTTCTGGTCTTGATGGGACTGACGTTTTTGCTCGGGATCCTGGTGGTTATCCCTATTGGTGGAGCCGATATGCCTGTGGTCATCTCCCTGCTGAACAGCTATTCGGGTCTGGCTGCCTGCGCGGCGGGCTTTGTGATCTTCAACAATATCTTGATTGTGGCGGGTGCCCTGGTGGGTGCGAGTGGACTTATTTTGACCAATGTTATGTGTAAAGCCATGAACCGGTCGATATCTAACGTTTTGTTCGGTGGCTTCGGTGCGGTGACCGGGGATGCCAAGAAAGCGGCCCGCGACGATCCCCGACCCATATCGGCCGATGATGCCTATCTCATTTTGGAAGCGGCCCGATCCGTTGTCTTCGTGCCGGGTTACGGGCTGGCGGTCGCTCAGGCTCAACATGGAGTGAGAGAGCTGGGGGAACTGTTGGAGCATAGTGGTTGTGAGGTCCGTTATGCTATCCACCCCGTGGCCGGCCGGATGCCGGGCCACATGAATGTTCTGTTGGCAGAGGCCAACGTGTCGTACGATCAACTCGTCGAGATGGAAGACGTCAATCCGACCATGGAAATGGTCGATGTGTGTGTAGTGATTGGCGCCAACGACGTCGTTAATCCTGCCGCTCGAGATGACCCTGAAAGTCCCATTTACGGAATGCCGATCATCGAGGTTGACCGAGCCAAGGTGGTCATTGTGTTGAAGCGGTCAATGGCGGTCGGTTTTGCAGGAATTGATAATCCCTTGTTCTACAACAACAACACCCGCATGCTCTTTGGAGATGCCAAAAGCAGCGTGCACTCCGTGGTGGGAGAATTCAAGCGAGCCTAGCGGCGCTCGGGGTGTTTGCCCAGATAGTCGCTTCGGAAAGGGAGTTCTTGGGATTAATCGGCAAACTGCTGCTGAAATATCTGGCCGTCTTCCAATCGCAGCGCCGTTAATGACCCTCCCCGGACACAGTTGCTGTCGAGGGCGGTGATTCCCGGGGCTTGGAATAATCCCAGGGCGGCCCAATGTCCGAAAAGAATGGTGCCGGGGGTAACGTGTCGACCTGGGAACGCAAACCACGGAATGAGGGTGGCCGGCATCTCCGCCAGGGGACCTGCAAAGCTGAGGTCCATGACCCCGGCTCGGTCGAGTGTTCTCACTTGAGTCATGGCTTTGAGCGCCATTGTTAATCGGTGTAGCTCAGGAGCAACTTCTTTCCACGCAGGCAGGCTCTTCCAGGACAAGCACTGCAGCAGTCCGGCGGCCTTGGGTCCCGTCAGCAGCGCTTGAATCTCCCGGCTGAGCTTGAGCGCCTCGTCAAGCGTCCATCCCGGCAGTAGCCCTGCATGCACCAAGACAAACTCTCTTTCGCAATAAACGAGGGGACGGCGCCTTAGCCAAGTGAGCAACTCATCGTGGTCCTCGGCAGCCAATATCGGGCTGAGTCGGGGATTCTCTCGGGAGAACCGGACTCCCAAAGCATGTGCCAGCAGCTTCAGGTCGTGGTTCCCAAGGACGCAGACCATTCGATCGCCGAGCTGTTTGGCCCAACGAAGGACGTCCAGGGACCTCGGTCCGCGATTGACCAGGTCACCTACCAGCCAAATGCGATCGTGAGAAGGATCGAATCCAATGCTCTTCAGGAGCAGTTGCAACGTCCGGAAGCATCCGTGGATGTCACCGATCACGAAGGTTGCCATGGCCTTGAAAGGTAACGGCGAACAAAGTGGAGTGGATCTGCCGAAGGGGGTCGTATTTTACTGAGATAATTTCAGCAACTGGAAGACTTTTGGTGAAAACTTTGGATGAACCTGTCAAGCGTCTCGGTTTGCAGGAAACGTCCCGGAGCTGGAGGCCCAAGAGATTGTTTCGTTCACGCCCGCTTCAGCCCCGTCCGCAGCAGCCAGAAGATACCCGCGCTGAACTTGATTAGATCGACCAAGGTGTAGGCAAGATGGTAACGCCAGAAGGTTCCCATCTGCGCCGGTGGTGGAGATCGCGGTACGAAGTCGACCTGCCGCCCGATATCGACCAGTGGAGGGATCACCCATATCAGTAGTATCGCCGACAGGATCCACATTACGGAGAGCAGCACCAAGCCGGGGGGATCCGGCGCCAAGCGCCAACCCAAGGCTAATATCACTCCTCCAATGATTAGCTGCAAGCTCCCCCAGGCCGTAAAATAGAAACGGTTGAGCTCTGACGCCAAGAAGCGCAAGAGCAGGCGAGCGTCGCCCGGTTTCAGTGGTTCGAGTCTTTGATGGAGTTCCGGATTCGAAGAATTCAGAACTTCATCTACACGACGGAAGTTCTCAGTGGCAACCACCCAAAGAAGAGCTGTGCCCATCAGCCACGCGCCCATCACGGATAATAGTAGTGTTCGGACCAAGAGGAGCTGAACCTTTGAAGATGACCGCGTCAACCAGGACGGCAGGGCCCATTGAGCTTACGGATTCCCGTGCCTATTCCTTCTTGAAGCTAAGGGCGGCGGAATTCATGCAGTAACGCAGTCCGGTCGGTTGGGGGCCATCTTCGAAAACATGTCCCAAATGGGCGTCGCAGCGATTGCACAGGACCTCGGTTCTCACCATACCGTAGGTCCTGTCCGTTTCGATTCGGATGTTCTCAGCAGCGATGGGTTTCCAGAAACTCGGCCAGCCGGTTCCCGAGTCGTACTTGGTGTCGGAGGTAAAGAGATCCGTTCCACAACACACGCACTGGTAAATGCCAGGCTCTTTGGATCGAAAATACTTCCCGCTAAACGCCAGTTCCGTCCCTTTTTTCCGAGTAACGTTGTATTGTAGAGGCGTTAGTTTTTGGCGCCATTCCGCTTCGGTTTTGACTACCTTATCCACCATGAGCAATTCTCCCTTGGCTACTGAGTAGATACTGACCGGAGATGGCGGCTCGCCTGCATCCATGGGCACGTCGGTCGAGAACGACTTGGCTTTGGCCTGATCGACGTCTCGACTGCATCCAATGAACGAGGAGCCAAGAAATAGGGTGCTCATGAAAATGTTGAAGCCGCGCATGGCTCACCTCCTGTTAATGACTCACCTGCGGTGCTTGGGGCCACCCCTCCAGCCAACCTCTCTCAGTGTATTTTGCCTTGGAGTGAAGTACAAGAAGCATTTAAAGTGAGTTCAGTCTTGGTAGCGACGGTGTGAGCGGTGCCGGATAAATCGATGGGATATAAAAACATTGAGGGAGGAGCAACCAGATTATAGACTGAGTAGGTTGAGACCTCTGCATAACTCAGTTTGGCCAAAACTAAACGCTTTATGTAGTAGGCTTCTGATCGTTTTCATACTATATATAGTGTTCTATGGTCCGATCCTTGAGTTATGCAGAGGTCTCAGGTTATTACTCTGGAGCAGCTTTTGAAGGAGGTCTCATTGAGGAAGTTAAAGGTTTTTGGGTCGATCCTCGTGGGTATTGGTTCTTGGCTGGCGGTCGAGCCACCATCGTTGCTGACCGCAGAGGAGCCTTCCTCTGCGCAGGCCGACGAATTCGTCCGGCAGGCAGAGGAGAAATTACTGTCGCTTTGGACGGAAGCGGCGCGGGCAAGCTGGGTGCAGTCGACCTATATCACAGAGGACACCCAGGTTCTGGCTGCTTTGGCCACTAAGCGCGCTATCGAGGAGGCTGCCCGGCTGGCCAAGGACTCAAGGCGTTTTGAAGTAGCCAGGTTGCCGAGGGACCTGGCTCGGAAAATCGAACTGCTCCGATTGTCCTTAACCCTGGCGGCCCCTTCCAATCCCAAGGACAGTGAGGAACTCACTCGGCTGGTGACGGCGATGGAGTCCAGATATGGAAAGGGGAAGGTTTGTGGTCAAGGGGGTAACGAATGCCAAAATCTGGAGGAGCTTACCCGGATTATGGCGACCAGCCGCGATCCGGAAGTATTGAAAGAAGCCTGGGTTGGCTGGCGCACCATTTCTCCTCCGATGCGGAAGGACTTCCAGCGTTATGTCGAACTCGCGAACCGAGGGGCTCAGAGCCTGGGATTTTCGGATACCGGAGCTATGTGGCGGGCCAAGTACGATATGCCGCCTGCCGCCTTCCTGGGGGAGCTGGATCGCCTATGGGAGCAGGTGCGGCCATTCTATCGATCGCTTCATGCTTACGTGAGACAACGGCTACGAGAACACTATGGGGACGGGGTTGTTCCCGCTGACGGTCCGATTCCAGCCCATTTGTTGGGTAACATGTGGGCGCAGAGTTGGTCCAACGTCTACCCACTGGTCGCACCCCAAGACGCCGACCCCGGCTTTGACCTGACGGCTATTCTTCAATCTCGAAAGACGACACCGCGACAGATGGTGTCCTACGGGGAAGGGTTCTTCAGCTCGCTGGGTTTCGACCGCCTACCACAAAGCTTCTGGGAAAGATCTCTGTTTGAAAAACCGCATGACCGGGAAGTCGTCTGTCACGCTAGTGCTTGGGACATCGATTCGCGTGAGGATCTGCGCATCAAGATGTGCATTGACATCACCGCCCAGGACTTCAACGTCATCCATCACGAGCTGGGCCACAATTATTATCAGAGAGCCTACAACCAGCAGCCTTTCCTCTTTCGAGAAAGCGCCAACGACGGTTTTCACGAGGCGGTGGGGGACACGATTGCGCTTTCGATCACGCCTGCCTATCTGATGAAGCTCCAATTGCTGAAAACGATTCCTCCTGCTTCCAAGGACTTGGGCTTGCTACTGCGCAAGGCATTGGATAAGATTGCCTTTCTTCCTTTCGGCTTGCTCATCGACCAATGGCGCTGGAAGGTGTTTTCCAGTGAAATTCCGCCTCACCGCTACAATCAGGCTTGGTGGGAGTTAAGAAGGAAGTACCAGGGAATTGCGCCCCCGGTTGCCCGCAGCGAGAGCAATTTTGATCCAGGCGCCAAGTATCATGTTCCGGCCAACGTTCCGTATACTCGTTACTTTCTTGCCCATATCTTGCAGTTTCAATTCCACCGAGCGCTGGCCAGGGAGGCAGGCTGTGAGGGGCCTCTTCATCGATGTTCCGTTTATGGAAGTGAACCCGCTGGAAAGCGCCTGAAGGCGATGCTGTCGATGGGGGCTAGCCAGCCGTGGCCCGAAGCCATGGAAGTCTTGACGGGAGAGCGAGAAATGGACGCCACCGCTATTCTGGACTATTTCGCCCCGCTCCGGGAGTGGCTGAACGAGCAAAACAAAGGCAAGCCGGTGGGTTGGTGAGGCTGATGACTGCGAAATGCAATCCCGGGGCAGGATGGAGCAAAGAAGAACCTGGAAGGTCTAGGATATAACTCTAGCAAACCTTACAAGGAGGGAGTCACCATGAGTGCGATTGAAGAACGAGGATACGCCAGTACGGAGGCCCTGGTGTCAACCGAGTGGGTATCAGAGCACCTCAACGATTCAAATCTCAGATTGGCGGAATCCAACGAAGACCCGCTCTTATATGCTTCCGGCCACATTCCGGGAGCTGTGGAAGTCGATTGGACCAGGGACTTGAATCACCCCCTGCGTCGGGATTATCTGGACAAAACAGGGTTTGAAGCCTTGATGAGTCGGATCGGGGCCACTCCTGAGACTACCGTTGTACTTTATGGAGATAAGAGCAACTGGTGGGCCTGCTATGCCTTTTGGGTGTTTCAATTGTTTGGTCATACTCAGGCCAAAATCATGGATGGCGGTCGACTGAAATGGCAAAACGAAGGGCGCTCCCTGGTGACAGAGGCTGCCAACTACCCGTCGACCGATTATCGGGCGCCGGAACGGGAAGACAGCAAGATTCGTGTCTTTCGGGATCAGGTCTTGGAGCACGTCAAAGCCGGGCAACCTTTAGTTGATGTGAGAAGCCCGCAGGAATATACGGGCGAGCGGCTGCATATGGAGGCCTATCCCAATGAAGGGGCCTTGAGAGGCGGCCACATTCCCGGAGCCGCCAACATTCCTTGGGCTCGCGCGGCCAACGAAGATGGCAGCTTCAAGACGGCCGATGAACTCCGAACCATTTACACCCAGGAAAACAATCTCCAGCCTACGGACGACATTGTGGCCTACTGTCGGATCGGAGAGCGCAGCAGCCACACCTGGTTCGTTTTGACCTATCTGCTCGGCTTCGAGCGGGTCAGAAACTATGATGGGAGCTGGACCGAGTGGGGCAACTTGGTGAACGTGCCCATCGAAAAACCGTAAGCGGCGGCCCCTGTCCCGGCAAGGGTAGTCCGAGGCTGCATGAGTTAACCTTGGGCAACCATGACTGAATACCCTGAAAAACTGGCAAGTTTGCTGGAATATCTCGAGTTAGCAGGCGACCGTGACGAGAGAATCCAGATGCTCATTGATATCGCCACTCGGTTTAGAGGGGTTCCGGATCACATTGCCCGGCGCCCTTTTCCAAAGTCACACTTGACACCTGCCTGCGAGTCAGAAGCCTATGTGTGGTGTGAAGAGCTTCCGAAACAGGCACTCAAGTTCCACTTCGCCGTTGAAAACCCCCAGGGAATCTCGGCCAAGGCCATGGCGGTCATTCTGGATGAAACCCTCTCCGGCGAGCAGGCCCGCCGCTTAGCTCAGGTCCCCAGCGAAGTGGTATACCGGATCTTCGGGAAAGACCTCTCAATGGGGAAGAGCATGGGATTGATGAGTTTGGTTTCGATGGTGCAGGCCTGTGCCAAGAGGTACATAGCATCGGGTCAGGCTGACAAACTCCTTGGCGGAGAGAAGGCCGGTGGCGGCGCTTTGTGAAAGCAGGGTTCAGCCCGGTGGTCCTCGGATCCTGTGAAGGGTCTGCTTACGCCAGTGGGACCTGTGTCACGGCGATGTCTCCCCGGAAACACACTTCAACGTCGGTTCCCTGGACATACTGCCTTTGGTGATAGTCCCCGTCGTACTGAAAGGTTTCTCCTTCCTTTCGAAAGGTCACGGGGAGCGGCGAGAAATCCAGTGGGCAAAACACGGTTTGAGGATCGGGCTGACCGGGCTCCAGGTGGGGAAGATTGATATTCCAAAAGGTCCCGGCGGTCCAAGAGGCTTGCACCAACTTCCTCAGTAACGGTTGCACCCATCGGATTGTTCGAATCCAGTCAATCGGGCGGTCCTTCCTGCAATACTGGGAAATCGCCAATCCCGGGAGTCCATGGAGCACGCCTTCCCGAACCGCCGCCACCGTGCCGGAGTAAAAAACATCCGCTCCCAAGTTCCCCCCCTGGTTGATTCCCGACAGAACGCAACGGGCATCAGGCGCAAGCTGGTGCAGGGCCGATTCGAACGCAGTCGGCGGACGTTCCCGAAATGCTGTAGCGAGAAGCACCGTGGCGCTTCACTTGAATGGGTGCATGGGTCGTGACGCGATGGCTGCAGCCCGACATGGGCCGATTGGGTGCGACGACCACGCATGGCCCTAAACCCTCCGCGGCCTTCAACAGCGCATGGAGGCCCGGGGCGTCAAATCCATCATCATTGGTAAGAAGCAATTTCATGAACAAGAAGCCAACGGCAACGGTAAACTTTTTCCTTTTGGTGAAGAGATGGCGGGGCAGGCAACCGGGGATTTTCCCAAGAGTTGGTAACCCGAATTTCTCACCGCAGGCGATAGTACCGGTTCCGTGGATCTGAGAAAATCATTGGTGTCAAAGGATTCGAACAAATTCGATGGATGCCGCCGATGCTGACGTACTGGAATACCGAGCCACTGGAGTTTGAAGGCTTCTCTGTGTCTCTGAGTGGTAGCCGCCTGCTTTACTGGTCACGCCAAGCCGGAACAGATCGAAGTATCCGCGGTAAGGATTCGTTTTAGACATGCAACGCCCCCCGAACTCCTCTCAGGAGTACAGACTCCTGACCGGGAGTGGAGCTTTATATGGAGTACTCCTCTCGGCGCCCTGCGCCTTGATCTCAAAGGTCCCGTGAGAAATCTGAACCGGGTCCAGCTTCTCATGGACTGAACGTTACAGCGGTTAATGACACCGGACGCCTCACGGGATCACGACAACTGGCGTCTAATTGACTTGACTCGTTTTGCGCCAAGATGCTAAACAGACCGATTCAGCATGGGCGAGTAGCTCAGATGGGAGAGCGCGGCGTTCGCAACGCCGAGGTCGAGGGTTCGATCCCCTTCTCGTCCACCAATCGATTCAGTCCGAGCAGCCCTACACTTCCTGCCCAAACGCGCTTGGGCGATGGCTGGCCAGGTTCGGAGAATCAAGGGCTTCGGTTCCCACTTTGATCCAGGGTGATTGCTAGCTGGCTGGGTTCAGTTACAGGTGCTTTGCAAGTGTAATTTTCGCACACATAGACGGCGGGCCGGCCTTTGACCAGCGTCTTACCTTCCAATAGCGGCAGAGCCCGGGCACCGTCGGCGGCGTTCGGGTCGAGGATAGCTACGACCTTGTTGGGCAAGAACCGCTGATGGATGATTTCTAGCAACTGCCGGGTCTGGCTTGATTCGAGATCACCAACCAAAGCGATTTCCTTGACCGGACCCACGTAGAAATCGGCGGCCTCAAGCAGGTATCCGAAGCCGGTGGGATAGCGGGTTAATGGGACGCTCATCTGCTCGAGGTTTACCTCGGCTTTTCGGCGATATTCGACATTTCCTGTCAAGATCGCCAATTTGAGGAGATTGAACACCGCCACCGAGCTCCCGGCAGGTATAGCGTTATCGTAAATATCCCTGACCGGAGTCACCAGTTTCTCATGGTCTTTGCCCGTTAGGAAAAAGGCTGCCTGATTTTCGTCCCAGAACTGCTCCAGCATCCCGTCGGTGTAGAGGACGGCGTGTTCCAGCCAACTCTGCTTTCCGGTGGCTTGGTAGAGTGCCAGCAACTCCTCGACAAAGTTGGCGTAGTCATCGAGATAACCTCGGAGCTTCGATGTCCCGTCCTTGTGGGTCCGCAAAACTTGGCCATCGCGGCAAAGATGCTTCAGAAGGAAATGGGCATTGCGCTTGGCGACCTCCAGATAGTCGGGTCTCTGGAGGACGACGGCTGCCTCGACAAAACTGACGGCCATCATGCCGTTCCAACCGGTTAGAATTTTCTCATCGCGATGGGGTTTCACCCGCTTCTCTCGTTCCCGGAACAAGCGTTCTCGGCCTCGAGACAGGATCTGGGAGAGTTCCTCCGGAGGCAATGAGAGGTCCTCAGCCACCTTCTCCAATGGCCGGGGTACGTTCAAGATGTTGGCTCCCTCGAAGTTTCCCTCGGGAGTGACGTCATAAAAGCGACAAAAGGCCTTGCCTTCCTCCTCGCCAAGGATCTCCAGGATTTCCTTTGGAGCCCAAATAAAGAATTTTCCCTCATGGCCTTGGCTGTCTGCGTCCTGAGTCGAATAGAAACCACCCTCGGGACTCAACATCTCTCGAACCACGTAGTCAAGAATCTCCTCGACGATTCTGCGGTACAGCGGTTCAGGGCTGAGCTGGTATGCTTCGAGATACAGGCGACTTAAAAGGGCGTTGTCGTAGAGCATCTTCTCGAAGTGGGGAACCAACCAGCGCTCATCGACCGAATAGCGGTGAAACCCTCCTCCCAGTTGGTCGTACATGCCACCGTGGGCCATCTTGTTCAGGCTCAACTCAACAAAGTTGCGAGCTCCTTGCTGGCCGGTACGCGAGTAATGGCGAAGTAAGAAGGCCAGATTCATGGATCCGGGGAACTTGGGCGCTCCAGTGAAGCCGCCGTGGGTCATGTCGAAACGCGAAGCCAGTTGGTCGAAGGCCAGATTGAGGCTCTTGGCCGTTACTTTGCCGGTACCCGAGGAGATGGTGTTCATTGCTGCAAGTCTCTGGAGGATTTTTGGCCCCTGAGCTTCAATCTCATTTTTCTTTTCTCGATAGGCTTCGGCCAGGGTCAGACAAACGCGCCGGAAGCCGGGCCGTCCAAAACGGTCCTCCGGAGGGAAATAGGTGCCCCCATAGAAAGGGATTTGATCTGGGGTCAAAAATACAGTCATGGGCCAACCGCCGCTGCCAGTGGTCATCTGAACGTAATTCATATAAATAGTGTCCAGGTCGGGCCGTTCCTCTCGATCCACCTTGATGTTGACAAAGTGGGCGTTCATGACTTTGGCGATGTCCTCATTCTCGAACGACTCCCGCTCCATGACGTGACACCAGTGGCAAGCCGAGTAACCAATGCTCAAGAGAATCGGTTTGTCCTCCCGCTTGGCCTTGTCGAGAGCTTCCTGCCCCCAGGGGTGCCAGTCCACCGGATTGTGGGCATGTTGCCGCAGGTAGGGGCTGGTCTCGTGGATCAATCGGTTGGTAAATTCGGGTTTTGTCGCCGAACTCTCGGCTGAATTCATGGATTTTTCCTCTGAAGGCTGGCTCTCAAGAAATGCCAAGACCAGTAACAGAACCAGCAGGATTATGGCTACACTTTTCATCTCTGGCAAACGTCCGCGAGATCGCCGAGTGAGCTTGGAACTCAGAGTCAAGCAGGGCTTCCGTCAGGAACTAACCATAACCCGCTTGGGTACTTGGGTCAAGACCAGCAGAGAGTTTGGGTGCGAAAGGTCTCGGTTGGATGTTAGGCAGACAGGATTGCATGGCGAAGGGGCAATTTCGCGTCGCAATTGAGACCGCTTTACACTAAAATGAGACCAATTAAAAACATGGAAACGGTTGCCGTGCGGTGTCGTTTCCTTTGTGGGGCGATTATGAATCCTGACAAGTTGGTGATTGCGGGACGAGAGTTTTCTTCCCGTCTGCTGGTGGGGACCGGGAAGTATGCCTCTTATCCCCAGATGGTAGAAGCGCTTGAGAAATCAGGCGCCGAGGTTGTCACCGTTGCGGTGCGCCGGGTGAATATTTCCGATCGCAACCGGGAGTCGCTGCTGGACTGGATCGATACGAAGCGATACTTCATCTTGCCGAACACGGCTGGTTGCTACAGCCAGGACGAGGCCGTTCGCGCCGCCCGGCTCGGCCGTGAAGCCGGTCTTTCTGACTGGGTGAAGTTGGAAGTGATTGGGGACGAGAGAACATTGTTCCCCGACAACATCGGTCTTCTCAATGCTACAGAGATCCTGGTGCGGGAAGGCTTCGTCGTTCTTCCTTACACCAATGACGATATCGTGACCGCCCGGCGCCTGATCGATGCGGGAGCGGCCGCGGTGATGCCTCTGGGAGCGCCAATTGGCTCGGGAATGGGAATTCAGAATGTGGCGACCATGAAAATTCTTCGCGAAAGGATCACCGAGGTTCCTTTGATCATTGATGCCGGTGTCGGTACGGCATCGGACGCTTCCGTGGCCATGGAACTGGGAGCGGATGCCGTCCTGATGAATACCGGAATTGCCTTGGCTCAAGACCCGGTCGAGATGGCGGAAGCCATGAATCTGGCTACCCGGGCGGGACGTCTGGCCTACCAGGCAGGAAGAATTCCAAAGAAACTGTACGCCACGGCCAGCAGCCCGCTGGAGGGAGTGGTACGGTAGCGGTGGGAGTCATACTGTCGGCGTCGTGAAGTGTCGAGGCGGTTACCACTCACTATAGGGTGTTCCCTCGGACGAGGTGGCCTCGGAACTGCTGTGGACGTCAAAAATCCCGACCTCGAGCTGGTCCGGGAACAGCGAGGCATCCTCCATCACGATCTGCCAGTCGGTGTTATTGGTGATCGGGTCTTTGGGAAGAGAACGAAGGTAGCCTGCAGTGACCAGTTCCTCCAAGCTTTGAGGGGCCTTCAGTTTGTCTGCGGTATACTGATCGATGAGTGTGCGCAGTGTGTGCAGGTTGCTCTTCAAGACGGATTCGCGGGCGCGAAGGATCGCCGAGTTGGCAATCGGCAGAGCAATGCTAACCAGTATGGATACGATCGTGAGCACGATCATCAGCTCGATGAGAGTGAAGCCGTTCCCCCGCGACCTCGAGCCCGAGTGGCGGCCAACCGTTCCATGAGTCTTTAGTGGTCTCAATTCAATCCTACCAATCCGAGTATTTAGAGCCATCCAAAGCAATTCTTCTGCTTTTGCTGTAGACGTCATAAACATTCTGCCCGCCGTGGGTGGTTGAATCCCAATTGTCCTGAGAGGATCGCAATCCCCATTCCTTGTCTCCAGTCATGGGATCTATCGGTATGCGGCGAAGGAAGCGAATTCGCTTGTCGACCGCATTCAATTGGTCCACGCCTTTCACCAGAGTTTCCAGATCGGGGGGGTAACCGTCGGTGCCGAACTTCACTTCGATTTGACCCGAGAGCGCATAGTCGTGGTAGCAATCGATGGCGGTTCTCATCCCCCTCAGAATCCGGCGAAGCTCCGTCTCCTTCTGGCGTTTAATCACAACCTTGGTCAATGGTAGAGCTCCAAGGGCCAGGATGCTCACAATGGCGACCGTGGCGATGAGTTCTACTAGAGTCAATCCCCGGTAAGAGGAGCTGAATTTCTTGACAGAGACCTTTAGGACATGGGGAGGCATGGCTGGCCTTACTCGACCTTCACTTGAGCACTGGTGAAGCTGGTGGGAATGGCAGTCTGGCTGCTGTCTCGCAAGAGGGATTGAGGCCCGAAGGCAAGGGTGCTGTCCCCGGATCCGACAGCCTCGAACCTCAGGTTCATCAGCAACCCCGTCCCGCTGACTCCCGAGCTGTCGGGGGGACGGGTCATCGACACTACTGCTTGTCCCAACGGGTTGTCCGGACGCTGGGCCAGAGCCACGGAATTCCCGTCATTGCTGAGAAACCCACCGGCCTGAACGTCCACCAATCGTAAAATTTCAGGGTTGAATTTCAAGGTGCAAGAAAGCCCGTGAACCTGTTGGGCATTTGCCACCGAGACGGCAACCGTGAACTGATTGCCGAGCGTCACCGGTTCGGAAGGAGGAAGCAGCTTGACGAAAGCCAGACGAGGAGTGGGCCGGTCGGCAGCGTCCGGTGTTGGTTGGGGAGGCAAGGGAGTCACATCCACGGCTGACGAGCCTGCGCTGCTTGGGGGCGGCGCGGGGCGAGCTGGGTCTGGCTTGGCCGCCGGAGCTTCTCCGATGAGTTGCTTCCGGCTGCCCAGGAACCTGGGATTGTTGCTCGATCCCAACAGGATCAGCGACGCTTCCTCTTCCAAGAGATCGGGGAGCCGCAGAATACGGGGGGTAATCACGATAATGACTTCATTGTCCGAAACATCATTACTTTCTGTGGAGAAGAGATATCGCAGCACTGGAATCTTACTCAGACCGGGCACCCCGTCAACAGAAACGGTGTCTGACTGCTGGATGATGCCGCCTACGATACTGGATTCGCCTTCGCGTAGCCGGATATCATGCTCGATCTCTCTGTTGGCCAGGACGGGATAACGGTTTCCATCAATGGTTTCAAAGCCTGAGACTGTTTTCAAAGCAACCTTGATCTTCATCGTGATGTCGCGATTGAGCAGGACATGCGGGGTGATGTCCAGTGAGACCCCTACGTTTATAGTTTGGATCTGCGTGAAGGCGACTCCCCCAATGCCTGGCGCGCCGATGCCTCCGGAGAAACTTCCTGAGGCGACCGGGTGCTGGGTACCTATATTCAACGTAGCCAGTTTTCCATCGGAAGCCCGTAGGGTTGGATTCTGTAATACACGACCGTTGGCCCGGGAATAGAGATGACTCAACTGGGTGGAAGGAATGGTAACGAAGAAATTGCCGCTTCCGATCTGCGCCAAGTCCTTGATGGAAAGGGCACTGTTGCCTCCAGACGCCAGAGTACTGGTGGGGGTCGGCGAAGCTCGAAGCCTTCCGGTTGCAGTGCCGTCGCCTCCAACCGGCGGACTGCCTGTGGAGGAGAAATCGATACCAGTCGGTAAATTCGGTTTGATCCCCAAGGACTTCCTGATGGTTCGCAGAACTTCGAGAACGAGCACTTCGATCACCACCTCGGGCTTGGATTTATCAATGGAGCGTAAGATTTTCTCGGCGGCAGCCACCTTGTCCGGGGTATCTCGCACCACGATGGCGTTTTGGGAATCAATCTGAGCGACCTTGTTCATTAAGAGCAACGATCGCAAAGCAGTGGTGATCTGGCCTAGTTCCTGTTGTCCACTGACGTTGGATAAGTGAAACGTTTTGATTGTCTCTTCCTGGTACCGCTGGCGGGTCTGTTGAGTGTCTACTGCAACCAGAATGGTATTTTCCTTGATAGTGGACCAATAGGTCTTGCTCATCAAGGAAAGGAGACCCAGCGCTTCGGTGAGGGTGACGTCACTGAGATCGAGCTCGACTTCCGGGGGACTGGGGTTGAAATCGGGGGCAAAAATCACGTTGATGCCCCCCAGCTTTCCCAGGGTCTCGTAGGCTCGCTGCACTTCACCCGAAAGCTTGATGAACGGCAGGAATTGCTGCGCAGGAGGTACGGGCCTCTCCGGCGGCGTCCGGTTGCGCCAACCTCTTTTTTTCTACCTCCGCCTGCTTCTCCCGTTCACGGATCAGCGCGTCAACGGCCGTCGCCTCTTGTAGGGCTGAAGTGATAGACGGGTCAATCGCTAGGGCCCGCTGGAATTCCTGCAACGCCTCCTCCAGCCGATTAGCGCTCTTGAGACGCCTGCCCTGATCAAAGTGAGCGATGGCTGCTTGAAAGCGCGCCCGCTCATAGTAGAGACGATATTCCGTATTCCGTGGTTCCTCGTCAAGGGCCTCTTCATAGCTCTCCAAGGCAGCGTCGTAGTTCTTGAGCTTCTCGTACTCAAGACCCCGCTTGAATGCACTGGAGCCGCCGCAAGAGAGTAGTGTGGTGATGAGAACGAGGGAGATAAACAGACGTAGAGGGACGATTTTATTGTGGAGAGCCATGGATAGCACCCAACTATTGGAACCGCTTGGGCTTTTTCTCCTACTTTTTGCAGTTTAGCACAAGTGGAAACCGTGAAAAGAATGGCTTTTACCATTTCGGGCGCTCGTGCGCTTGGTCATCGGTAATGAGCGCACGGTCCGCACTCCGCGGAAGCCTATCTCCAAAATGCGCCGGCCGGCGTGCGTGGGGACAGGTCAGTTTGTCCCACGTTTCCAGTGGGGTTTCGGGCGGCTCTCGAAGCCGCTGAGAAGTGGCTCAATGATTTTCCAGACGTTTTCGGCAACGATTTTTTGGCCCTGGCTGTTAGGGTGAATCCCGTCCGGAAAATTGAGCGCGGGTTGCCCCCCCACTCCCTCCAACAGAAAAGGGATCAACAGGGCTTGGTGTTCTGCGGCAACTTTTGGAAAGAGGGAGCGAAACCGCTGCACATATTGCAGGCCGTAATTGGGCGGGATTTGCATACCAGCCACCACGATGTTCACCCGGGGATATCGAGACTTTGTTTTTAAAATAATGGAATCGAGGTTTTGTTGGGTTTCTTCCAAGGGGAGACCGCGCAGACCATCGTTGCCTCCGACGGCCAGGATCAGAATATCGACTCGCCTTTTCAGTAACCAATCCAGCCGGCGCAAGGCAGCAGCGGTGGTGTCTCCGCTGAGACCGGCGTTGATTACCTCGAAGTTCCAATCCAGAGCATCGATTTTCTGTTGCAGTAGAGCAGGGTAGGCTTGGGACTTATCCAGCCCATGACCAGCCGTGAGGCTGTCTCCCAAGCAAAGAATGGTCATCGCAGAAGGGCGAAGAGAGGGCGGTGAATCGGGGGACCGTTCGACGGGGCCGATGCTGTAAGGACGGGTTTTCTTGGGCACAAGCCGCGGGCAGGATGCAGGTCAGAAGGACAGCAACGATTTTCACCAAACGTTTCACGGCCTGTCTCTACCGTTCCGGGAGGGTTATTATGATGACCCGCATGAAACTATGCAACAATAACAACATGGATTGGCAGGCATCAGTTGTGGCCCGGAGAGTCATGAGGGAAGACATCGATCGAGCCGGGCTCAGGCTTGGAGGTCATCTCCCTCTTCGTAGGTCTGAAACCCGGCGCGGCCGCACGCTGCCAATCCAGTCTTGGAGCTAGCTTCTTGAATACCTCCCCAGGCGAAGTCCTGCCGATGTTGCGGGTCGACCGGATCACCAAGACTTATCGTAACGGTGAGCGGCTGCTCACTGTGGTCGACGACATCACCTTTTCCGTCGAACACGGGGAAAGCTGTTCTATTTTGGGTCCTTCCGGAAGTGGAAAAACCACCCTGCTGGGGCTGTGTGCGGGGCTGGATCGACCAACCTCAGGATCGGTCATGCTGAATGGCAGGACATTGGGTGATTTCACCGAAGACCAACTGGCTGAACTTCGTAACCAACAGGTCGGGTTTGTGTTCCAGATGTTCCAGTTGGTCCCCACCTTAACTGCTCTGGAAAATATCGTGGTTCCGATGGAACTGCGCGGAAAACGGAACCACTCTTGGGCAATGGAATTACTTCACCAGGTCCGGTTGGCGGACCGGGCTAATCATTACCCGGCCCAACTCTCTGGCGGTGAGCAACAGAGAGTCGGTCTGGCTCGGGCATTTGTCAATCATCCCAAGATCTTGTTTGCCGATGAACCCACTGGGAACCTTGATGCTGATACAGGTGAAAAGATCATTGAGCTGCTTCTCGAAATGAACCAGACGTTTGGCACGACTCTGGTGGTGGTGACCCACGACTTGGAACTGTCCGGCAAGACCCGGAGAATTATAAAGCTCAAGGGTGGGAGAATCATCTCCGATCATCGAACGCCGGGTTCGGAGATCAGTCCATCGATCGCATCCGTGTCCGGCGCGGAGCGAACTCCGCCCGCTGACACTCCTGACCGCAACGGAACTTAAGCAGGCGCGAGGCCTACCTGAGATGGGGTCCATCTTCACAGCCTGGGCTTGGAAAATGGGCTGGAGAGACAGTCGGTCCAGCCGAGGGCAGTTGTTTCTGTTTACCACTTCCATCATGCTGGGAGTGGCTGCACTGGTAGCGATCAGTTCCTTTCGCACTAACCTGGAGGGTGCCCTCGACCGGCAAACCAAGACGTTATTGGGCGCCGATTTGCTGGTTCACAGTCGAAGACCACTCACACCGGAGGCCGAAGCAGTCGTTAAAAGTCTGGGCGGCCAACAAGCCAGAGAAGTGAGATTCCCCTCAATGGTTTATTTTCCCAGGAGTGGAGGCAGCCGACTTGCCCAGGTGCGGGCCGGTGAGACGACCTTTCCTTTCTACGGGGCGGTGGAGGTAGCCCCACCCCAGGCACTCATGGCGCTTGAGAACGGTCCGTTCGCCCTGGTGGAAGATAACTTGATGATTCAGTTCGACGCTGAGCTGGGGGAGTTCATCCGAGTTGGGGAAATGTCCTTCCGGATCGCTGGGAGGCTCAAACAAATGCCCGGCGAATCGTTGGGCAGCAACCTTGTCGGGGGGCGGGTCTATATCCCCTTGGCTTATCTGGAAAAAACGCAGCTTCTGCGGCGGGAGGGTACAGCTTCCTTTCGAGTTTATTTCAAGTTTAACGAAAAGGTTGCTTTGGAATCGTTGTTACAGAGGGTTCGGCCCCAGCTGTTGAAGCATCACCTGGAGACCGAAACCGTTGAAGAACGTAAGGCTCGCTGGGGACGGTCGCTGGAGAACGCCGGTAAATTTCTAAATTTGGTGGGCTTCATCGCATTACTCTTGGGCGGCATCGGCGTGTCGAGCTCGATCTACATATACGTCAGGCGAAAGGTGGCGACCGTCGCGGTGCTGCGTTGCCTGGGGGCGAAAGCACATCAGACCTTTGCCATCTACGTCTGCCAGGCTCTTGGCTTGGGGTTGGTTGGCATCATTGGAGGCATCCTCCTGGGAGTTGGTCTGCAATATCTTTTACCCAAGATCTTGAAAGATTTCTTGCCCGTCGCCATCCCTTTCAGCCTCTCATGGACAGGCTTGGCCGAAGCCGGCCTCATCGGTCTGAGTCTAGCCTGGTTGTTCTCTGTTCAACCGCTACTGTTCCTACGCAGACTATCTCCATTGATGGCCATGCGGTCGGACTACGAGGTGGGTGAGCAGCGCTTTGACATTGTCCGTTGGTTGGTTCATTTGGCAATTGCTGCTGCTATCCTGGCGTTTGCTGTGGCCCACACCAATCGCTGGACTCATGGTGTGGGTTTTGCGGTCGGCCTCATGATCTGCTTGATGCTGCTGGCGGGCGCCGCAAAGCTGAGCATGGTTCTGATCAGAAGATTTTTCCCCAGTTCCTGGACCTACATTTGGCGGCAAGGTTTGGCAAACCTTTATCGCCCCCACAATCAGACCCTGGTCCTGGTGTTGTCCATTGGCTTTGGTACGTTTTTGATGATGGTTCTTTATCTTGTCCATCAAGGACTCCTCAGCCAGGGCCCTTCGAGCGGGCAGCGGCTATCAGCCTGACATGATTCTCTTCGACGTCCAGGGAGACCAAAAAAAGGAAGTCATTGAGCTGCTTCGCCGTTTTGACGTTCCGGTGCTTCAAGATGTGCCGGTCGTAGCCATGCGACTGACCTCCATCCGCGGGAAGAGGGCATCGGAACTGTTGCAAGACCCCGAGAACTCCATTCCGGAGTGGGCGCTAAGACGGCAGTACCGATCCACCTACCGGGAAGGTCTGATTGAGGACGAAGAGCTCCTTCAGGGCAAGTGGCCGGAACCGGTAGGGGAGGAAACTGCCCCCACTCTCGTTTCCTTGGAAGAGGGAATTGCCCGCCGCTTAAAAGCCAGCTTGGGCGACGAACTCGTTTTTGATGTTCAAGGGGTGCCGTTTAAGACCAGGGTGGGTAGTATCCGCAGAGTGAACTGGCGTCGGATCCAACCGATTTTTTTTGTGGTGTTTCCCCCGGGGCTGCTGGAGGAAGCACCTCAATTTCACGTCCTCGTCACCCGCGCCGGAGTGGGTCAAACGGCTGCGGAGCTCCAGCGAATGGTCGTCAATCAATTCCCCAACGTCTCGGTGATCGACTTGGCTCTGATTCTCAATACCATCGACAATCTTCTGCAGAAGGTCTCGTTCGTTCTTCGGTTCATCGCCCTGTTCAGTATTTTCACTGGTCTCACGGTCCTGGTCGGTGTTTTGATGAACAGTAAATATCAGCGCATGAAAGAAAGCGCTCTTCTCAGGACTCTCGGGGCCTCCAGATTGCAGGTGTTTCTGATCCTTGGGGTGGAGTATCTTTGCCTGGGAGGACTGGCGGCGTTGGCCGGAATTCTTATGGCTTGGCTGGGGAGCTGGGCGCTGGCTCGATTTGTCTTCGAATCACCATTCGTGCCGGCTGTTCTTCCCAGTTTGCTGGCTTTTTGGCTGGTGACTGCGTTGACTGTTCTCATCGGTGTGCTGAACAGTCGGGGTTTCACTAAGCAGCCACCGCTGGAGGCTCTCAGGGCCGACATCCACCAGCTATAACGGCCTGTGGATCCCTCGTGATGGCCCATTCAATGGGGAGCCAGCAGGGAGCAGATGATCCGGCGTGACGGGCGATGGATGATCCGGCGGATCAATCCTGGAGGGAGATTCGATGAGCCTGAGGAACAACCCAACAATGAGCTACGCTCGCGGTCCACAGGACGTCCCCTTGCTGAACTTGACCATTGGAGCCGTTCTTGAGAAAACGGCATCGTTGCATCCGGACCGGGAAGCGCTGGTGATGAAGCAAGGGGGCGTCCGCTACCGGTACGCAGAATTCCTCGAACAGGTTGACCGGGTGGCTCGGGGACTCTTGGCTCTTGGAGTTGAGAAAGGTCACCGAGTCGCGATCTGGGCCACGAATCGACCCGAATGGGTATTGACACAATTTGCCACGGCCAGAATCGGGGCTATTCTCGTCAACATCAATCCGGGTTATGGATCCCTTGAGCTCCGATATGCCTTGAAGCAGTCGGAGACTCAGACGCTCATCATGATTCAAGGGTTTAAGCGCTCGAACTATCTGAAAATGATCTCCGAGGTCTGTCCCGAAGCGGTTGCCACAAGCGGAAAAAACTGGCGGTCCGCCAGGCTTCCTTACCTGAGAAACCTTATTCTGGCGGGAGAAGGACATCCTCTGTCGGGCATGCGGACCTGGGATGAGCTCGTTTCCGCCGGGAACGGCGCCGAGCCGGTCGGAGCTGTGAAGGAGACAGAAACGTCCTTGAATGCACATGACCCTATTAATATCCAGTACACCTCCGGGACCACGGGTTATCCCAAGGGAGCCGTCTTAACCCATCACAACATTGTCAACAATGCTCTTTTGACGGGTCAAAGGATGCAGATCACATCGCAGGATCGAGTCTGTATTCCCGTTCCCTTTTACCACTGCTTTGGGATGGTTCTGGGGAACATGGTTTGTGCCGTTTATGGAGCAACCATGGTCATTCCCGCAGAGACCTTTGATCCCTGGACCACGCTGAAGACCATTGAGGAAGAAAGATGCACCGCTATCTACGGGGTCCCTACCATGTTTATTCGGGAGTTGGAACATCCGGAATTCGGGCAGTTCGATCTTGGTTCCTTGAGGACCGGCATCATGGCCGGATCCCCCTGTCCGATCGAATTGATGAAACAGGTCGTCGGGAAAATGCATTGCCGGGAGATCACGATTGCCTATGGACTCACAGAGAGTTCTCCGGTCATCAGCCAGACCGGAGTGCGCGATCCTCTGGAGACCCGAGTCGCTACCGTAGGTAGACCCTTGCCCCATACCGAGGTCAAGATCCTGGAGCCGGGTTCCGGAGAAATGGCGCCCCGAGGGACCCCCGGAGAGCTCTGTACCCGAGGCTACCTGGTCATGAACGGATATTACAAGAATCCAAAGGCGTCCCAACAGGTGATCGACTCGGAAGGCTGGCTTCACACGGGGGATCTGGCGACCTTGGATGAAGAGGGCTACTGCAGGATTACCGGCAGAGTGAAGGATATGATCATCCGAGGCGGGGAGAACATCTATCCCCGTGAGATTGAGGAATTTCTCCACACCCATCCCGAAGTAAGCGATGTTCAGATCGTCGGTGTCCCGGACCGCAGATTGGGCGAAGAAGTCATGGCCTGGATTCAACTCAAACAGCAGGGTTCAACCACGCCCCAAAGCATCAAGGACTATTGCAAAGGGAAAATCGCACAATACAAGATTCCCCGCTACATTAAATTTGTGGACAGCTACCCCATGACCATTACCGGGAAAATTCAAAAATTCAGGATCCGGGAGATGGCTATCGAGGAGCTCGGGTTACAAGAGATCTCCAAAATGCCAACCGCTTGATGGACTGTGATTTGCGGGATTAAAGTGATGGACTGAGACCTCTGCATAACGCTATGTTTCGGGTAGATGGGTCATCAGAAGGGTTATAGATAGGAGGTTGCTGCCCCTTTTGTGGCCTTTTTCCCGTTGTCCCGGTAAGTTGTGTCTTGTTCAGGGCCGATTTTTCGCCCTTCAGGCACATTTACCCCGAGCAACCGGGCTCGGCTCGGCCATAACAGCGTTTGTAGATGGCGAGGGGACGTCCCCCCCCGTTGCCCCGGGTAGCAGTTATGCCGAGGTCACGGACTGTGATGTTGTCTGGACTGTGATTGGTGTGGTTCAGATGATAGCCTTGATGAAACCATAAAAAGCTCAATCAGAACAATCAAAGAAATCCTAATAATGATTTAAATCACAGTTCTATTAAGGAAGGTCTGATCTATGGGGCCATTTGAACTCTTTTCAACGAACAGGGGGAGTGATGACCCCAAGGGAGAGACTCTTTCAGACACCGAAGGAGATTTTGGGGTCCTTCAGGCGAGCTTTTTCGGGGGGGCGCCCGACCCTTGGACGCACTTCTCCCCCTACGCCAGCCTCAATAACAAGGACCTCCTTGCCAGGAACAGATTCACCAGGGCGCAGGTGACCTGAACCCGATGGGTGTTCTTGACCAAGCCCCGATAACGCACCTTGCGGAAGCCGAAGACCCCTTTCATCACCTGAAACGGATGCTCGACCTTGGCCCGCACCTTGGATCGGGTCTGATTGCGCTCTCTTTGGGCTTGGCTCAACCGATGATGCCGCCAGCCTTTCTCCTGGAAGAACTCCCGAGCCTGCGGGGCCACCTGACCGATTACCTCCCCCTGTCCCTGGTAGGCCGAGTCCCCCCACACCTCCCGCTCCCCTCCGTGCAGCAATTCGGGGAGCTTCTGCGAGTCATGCACGTTGGCCGAGGTGGTGGCCACCGAGTGGATCAGCTTGGTCTTGGCGTCCACTCCGATATGAGCCTTCATCCCGAAATACCACTGATTCCCCTTCTTCGTCTGCCGCATCTCAGGATCAGGCCTCCTCTCCCGGTTCCTGGTCGAACGGGGCGCCTGGATAATGGTCACATCCACAATGGTCCCCCCGCTGACTCTCAGTCCTTGGGCCTTCAAGGGTTCCCCCACTCTCTGGAAGATCGCCTCTCCCAGCCCCTTGGCCTCCAGCCAGTGACGAAATTTGCCGATCGTGGTCTCATCCGGGGCTGGCTCCCGCCCCAGGTCGATGCCCACAAAACGCCGCAGGGCCTTGGAATCATACAGCGCTTCCTCCACCCCAGGGTCCGACAAGTTGAACCAGTGCTGGAGGCAGTGGATTCGAAGCATCCGCTCCAACCCCACTGGCCGACGCCCCGCCCCCCGGCGCTGGCTGTAGTACACCGGTTCTATCAGGGCCTGAAGGGCTTCCCAGGGAACCACCCGCTCCCTCTCTTCCAGAAATCGCTCTCGCGAGTCCGCTTGCCATAACGCTCGAATCCGGCTTCGGCCAAGGTGTTTTGACGCATACCATCAACCCTCCTATTCTCTCGGTGGCGGATATTCTATGATCTCATAAGTGAGGAATAAATCAGAGTTTCCTTAATTCCAGCAAACACTATATAGTCCCCGGATGTCAGGTCACCTGCTGAATACGACAGCATTATATCGGGGTCGCAGAGCTGATGATCACCTATAGAGCTGATATTGGGGAGAGGCCAGCGGTTCGTTCAGTGGCTGAAAAGCTTGCTGGTGTCGACTGGGACTTCCCGAAACGTACAACACATAGCCGGATTGAGGGCATTCATCCGTATCCGGCAAAATTTGTTGCCGAGCTTCCGCGTACCGTACTCAACATCTTGCCGGCTCCCGCCGGGACGGCAGTGCTTGATCCTTTCTGTGGAAGCGGCGTCACCTTGGTTGAATGTCAGCGGCGTGGGCTGCCCTCGATCGGTATCGACTTAAACCCAATCGCTTGCCTAATGGCGCGGGTAAAAACTGCTCCTCATCCGCGTGGTCTTGAGAAAGCGGCCCGTGCAGTTGTTGCTTTAGCGCAGCATGTGCAAGAGCCCATCATTCCCCAGATCCCGAAACTCGATCACTGGTTTAGCGGTGAAGTGCAAAACGCTCTTGCCGCACTGTCTAATGCCCTTGTCAAGGCGCCCCCAGTTCATCGGGACGCGCTCCGGTTGGCTCTTTCAAGCATCATTGTCCGCGTCTCCAACCAGGAGAGCGACACTCGGTATGCCGCCGTCAAAAAAAATGTCACGGCTGAGGAAGTCCTTTCGGAGTTCCTTCGCGCTGCCTATCGCATTAGCGAAGTTCTGGATGAACGGGACTATTCGCTTGCGCCAGCCACAGTCTTTGAAGCCGACACTCTCGCACTTGATCCCACACGGGTAAGCAGTCCCATCGGGATGATCATCACGTCACCGCCTTACCCGAACGCCTATGAATACTGGCTCTACCACAAATACCGTATGTATTGGCTCGGGTTCGATCCTATCGCAGTAAAAGCACGTGAAATTGGAGCACGTGCCCACTTTTTCAAGCGCAACCATCACACCGCCGACAATTTCGTCCAACAGATGACACAGATATTCGCTCTGATTAAGGCGGTACTGGTACAGGACGGATATGTTTGTTTTGTCATTGGCCGTTCGCGCATCCATGGTCGTATCATTGACAATGCCAGCATCATAGAAGAGGTCGCGAGAAGAGCCGGATTCCATCGTATCTTCATGGCTGAGCGGGTTCTTTCTGCCAAACGCAAGTCCTTCAATCTCTCACACGCCAATATCAAGACGGAAAGTGTGCTTGTGCTTCAGCGGAAAGCGGCGGTATGCGTCTGACTTGGCACAGCTACCGCTACTATCCCTATGAGCGGGAACTTGCGGCGCGCGAGGCGGCAACCCTTTTCAACGACCCCACTTTACGCAAAGTACCGGGTGGATTCGAACTGATTGGTAAGAACAATAGTGATCCCGCCGTCCGCCTCACCTACTTTGCCAGCATCACCGACGGCCAAGACCTGGTCGAAACTCTGCAAAGTCGTCTTGAGCGCGCTGCTCGCCTGGGCAAGAACCGTCAGGCCACCCGGTATTCGGTTCATGGTCTGCACGAATACAAGGGAAAGTTCAATCCGCAAGTGGCCAAGGCGGTCCTGAACATCTTCGGTATCCTACCCGGTCAGCACGTTCTCGACCCATTTTGCGGCAGCGGAACTACCTTGGTCGAATGCGCTCATGTTGGGGTGCTGGGTTACGGCGCAGACCTAAACCCATTTGCCGTATTTCTGGTTAACGCGAAGCTACAAGCGTTGGTTACGCCAGCCCAAGAGTTGCGGGCTGTTCTGGATAGGCTTTTAGCCTCCATAAGGCGCACCAAGCGATGGAGCACCAGCATCGCTGATGACCCCCGTGGCCTCTATCTTCAATCGTGGTTTGACCCAGAAATCCTACAATCCATTGAGATTATCCGGACGAAGATTGAAAATATCGCAGGAACTTCCGCACCTGTCTTTCTTGCTGTTGCGAGTAACTTGCTCCGCAGCTATTCGCTTCAGGACCCCCAAGACTTGCGCATTCGGCGCCGAAAGTCACCACTCCCGGATACACCCTTCTCCGACGCCCTACTGGTAGCCTGCATTCAGGCCATTGAACGAATTGAGGCTACTCAGGCGATTCTCGGCACTGACCTCCCATTGAACCGAGCTACGCTATGTGATGTGACCACTTTTGCACCTGCCGATCTTCCGGGTCTATTCGATGCAGCCGTCACCAGCCCGCCCTATGCGATGGCGCTCCCATATATAGACACGCAGCGGCTTTCACTTGTCTGGTTGAAGCTACTCGAGCCGGAGCGTATCCCCAGTCTTGAAGCGGAGTTGATCGGCAGCCGAGAGTTGCGCGGTCGTTCCCGCAAAGAACTGACCTTAGCGCTAGAGAGAAACGAGGCCAACCTGCCCGAAGCCGAAGTAGTCTTCTGTAGCCAACTACAGGCTGCCTTGGGTAAACGCGACGGCTTCCGCCGTCAAGCCGTTCCCGCACTACTCTACCGCTACTTCGCGAGCATGCAGCGGAGCTTCCGCGCGATACGTGACGTCATGCGGCCACACGCGCCGTTCGCTCTTATTGTTGGTCACAACCACACGGTGCTTGATGGCCTCCGATACGGAATCAACACCCCTGCCCACTTGGCCAGTATTGCCTCAGGTGCCGGATGGACCGTGGAGGAACTGCTACCCCTTCAGACGTATCACCGTTATGGCCACCACATGAACAATGCCATCGGAGCAGAAACACTCATCGTTCTGCGCAATTCATGAACGAGTTAACTGTTCACCCGAACATCTACGCAACCGGCAGCAGCAAGGGGCTGATTTCGGTCCTTGAGCGTGTCTGGCTTCGTGAACATACGATGGGGGATGGAACGCTCTACATCGTTTCCGGCTTCGCCAACTACAACGGAGGGGTCCGCTTCTTCCCAATCTTCCGCCACCATGTCGAACAAGGTGGAAAAGTGATGGCCATTTTCAGCGGCAGCACCCGACAGAACCTGACCAGCAAGCAGGTAGTGCGTGAGTTACTCGAATGCGGGGCCGATGTCCACATCATCAACCGTAAACGGCTGATGCATGCTAAGAGTTATGGTTCGAGAACGCGCGCCGGTCAGATGCTGGTCGTTACCAGCGGCAACTTCACCGGTCCGGGTATGTCCCAAAACGTCGAGATGGCCCTTCTGCTAGACCGCCCGACCACCCACAACCTCGGTTTCCGCTGGGACAAGATGGTTTCAAGCATGCTGGCGCAGCCCTGGGACCTGTACAGGCCGAGTCTAACCGACATGCCCGCGTCAGTGTGGCAACTTCTCTACGACGAGGAAGCGCCTACGATTGTTCTCGACGAGACGGATGAAGTCACGATGATTCTCCGTTTGGGACACGCCGATACTGCCCGGATCAACGCGGCGCCCGGCACTAATGAGGGCAAGGGAACTCAGTATTTTTGGCTCAGTAAAGATTGTTATGACTTCTTTCCAGCTCTCACGATCCTTAACGAGCGTGGGTACAAGAGGACCTATTCATGCTTGGTCCGTACCAAGTTCGTTGACCTCGGCCAAGAATCGGAGGTCCGGGTCACCTTCGAGGCGGAGAACAATCTCGACTTTCGGCTCGGTACTGGACCACTCCGCTACACCCGTCTGGCTCGGCCCGGCGATATCGCCGCAATCTCGCGCGTGGGCGAAAGCCGTTACGAGTTGCGACTCTACCGTCAGGGCGCCAGACTCTACCACGCCCTGGCTTCCTACGCTACCCACTTCATCGGCCATCAAGGCAAGAAATACGGTTTCATTTCCAACCAGGAATTTCAAGACGTGATGGGCTCGCGCATCGGTCGCCTCGACTCCTGAGAACTGACAGACTGTCACGTCGACTTTGCGATCACGGCGGCGTAGTTGGTATCCCCTCTCCTCCTGAAGTGCGCCACCAAGCTCAACGAGCTTCCCATCTGTGAGTCGGCTAAGGCCGGCGCTTCTGATCAGGATCAGGCAGATCAGAACTCCAGGATTACCCTTGACAGGGAAACGGGGGGCAGCGACAATCGGATCGTTATCAGTCGAGACCCTCAAGACCTGCCGTTTTCCGTAAGCTCTCGACTGCCGAGGCCGGATTCTTCCAGCTCTTGCCTGCCAGCAAGCTCTGTGGCGAGTCCTCGACAGCAGTCAGCTAGAACCCGTGAAGATTCTCTCGATCACCGCAGGCGCAGCCGGCATGTATTGCGGCAGTTGCCTGCGAGACAATGCTCTGGCCGCGGAACTGACGAGGCTGGGCCACGAGGTCACCCTCCTACCAATTTACACCCCCACCTTGACTGATGAACCCAATGTGAGCCGGAAACGAGTGTTTTTTGGCGGCCTGAGCGTCTATCTTCAGCAACTCCACCCCGTTTTTCGGAAAACACCCTGGCTCGTTGACAGGATTTGGGATTCCAGGGCCGTATTGAGATTTTTTTCCGGGCTGGGGGTCAAGACCAACCCTCGGCAACTGGGTGCATTAACCGTATCGATGCTTCAGGGGGAAAACGGCTTTCAAAAAAAAGAGATGCTCAAGCTGCTCTCCTGGCTCAAAAAAGAACCACTCCCGGACATCATCAACCTGCCCAACGCCCTGCTGATCGGACTGGCTGAGCCTCTTCGAGCCGCGCTTCAGCGTCCCATTGGTTGCACCCTCCAGGGAGAGGATTTATTTCTCAATGGACTCGGAGAACCTTACCGAAGCACGGCCCTGGAATTGATGCGCCAAAAGGTCCCATTTGTGGACGGGTTCGCGCCCGTGAGCCGTTACTGTTCGGCATTCATGCAGGAGTTGCTGGGCATCGACCCGGACAGAATGCACCTGATCCCACTGGGCGTTCGGGCCGAGGACTACGGAAACCATCGAACCCCGCGGGCGGACGTCTTTCGTGTCGGGTTTCTTTCCCGAATTGCTCCGGAAAAGGGGCTGCACCTCTTGTGCCAAGCCTATCGGCGTTTGAAGCTGCGAAAAGACGTTTCGTCTACCCGCCTCGAGGTCGCCGGCTATCTGGGACCGGAACACCGGGCTTACCTGCACCAGATTCAAAAGCAGATTCAGGAATGGGGCCTGGCCGAAGAGTTTCGCTATCATGGAGCGTTGGACCGTTCAGCCAAAATACGCTTCCTGGAGAACCTGGACGTGCTGTCGGTTCCCGCCGCCCACGACGAGCAGAAGGGCCTGCCCATCCTGGAAGCCATGGCCAGCGGCGTTCCCGTGGTGCAGCCCCGTCGAGGTTCCTACACGGAGATGATCGAGAAGACCTCGGGGGGGATCCTCACCGATCCGAGCGAGGAAAACAGCCTGGAAGCAGGGCTTTATTCGATCTACCGGGACGAACGTCTGGCCGCAAGACTGGCCCAAAACGCCCGGCAGGGAGTCAGGAATCATTACAGCGTTTCCCACATGGCCAGGGCGGCTCTGGAGGTGTATAGTGCTATCGGGCAGCGGTTTTCGTCGAATTCGTCAGATGGAACCGGTCAAGCTTTTGAACGAAAGAGTCATGGAAATCTTTAGTTCGCTGTTTGGAGGCAAGAGGAAGTCTTCGTCTGGGTTGTCGCCAGAGGTTAGCTGGATTTTTGAAAAACTCTTGAAGTTTATGGAGGACGAAAACTTCCACAACTCCCTGTCCGATAATGACCCCTATCAGGCAGGGACATGAAAGGGGAACCGAAATGACCACCATCACTTTTGACACGCTGAAAGTCAGCCGCAACCTCAAGGCCGCCGGCTTTGCCGAAGCCCAAGCCGACGCCATCATTGACACCGTGGCCGAAGCCTTCAATGAAACCGTCGCTACCAAGGCCGATATCACCGAAGTCAAGACCGAAATCGCCGAAGTCAAGGCTGATCTCAAAGCCGACATCGCCGAAGTCAAGGCCGAAATCATCAACCTTGAGACTCGCATGGATGCCCGACTGGCCCGCTTGGAATCCGCCGCCTGGAAAGCAGGCTTGTTTCTGGTGGGGGGCGTTGCCGCCCTCATCAAATTGTTGGATTGGTTGATTCGCTAGCCAGCCAGCAGGATGGAGCCGGGTTGGCCGCTCCCGACACCTTCCGCCAACCTCTGAGGATTGAGCCTTGCCCAACCAAGCCCTTGAAACCGCCACCGGAATCTTGACCAGGAAAGACGCCGCCCGCGTCCAGGCCGCCGTTGCATCCAGTCGCGCCACCTCGAACCCTTGCCAGCCGAGCCCGAACCCGTCGCCGCCTATCTTGCAGATCGAGCCGGAGATGAGATCAGACCAGCCAGCCTCAAGCAGGCCGTCGCTGCCATCAGCCAAGCGCAACTCTCCCGACCCGTGCCAAGCCGATGGAACGAACCGGCGGGTCGAACGATTTCCCTACGGCTTGCAAGAGACAATCCGGGGAACAACGGGAGAGCTAATGGGCATCCCGCTGCCGCCAACGCAAGTGCGGCAGGCGGAAGAGGCGGCGCAGTTCCAGCGGCCACGCGAGCATGAAGAACGAATAGAGATCACCATTGCATCTGCGCAAGGTTTCGTGAACGCTGAAGGAGAACCCATTGTTGATACCGGCATGGCTGCTGAGCCAGTAAATTGATGAACTCGACTCCCCGGCTATTCGTCCCTTTCCTCCCCGACTGTTCTCATCCATGTTAGAAGTCAGCCAACTCTTCAAGGACTATGCGACACCCCGGGGGCCGCTCCATTTGCTCTCGAACGTTTCGCTGTCCTTGGCCAAGGGCGAAGCCGCTGCCATTATGGGACCCTCCGGCAGCGGAAAGAGCACCCTGCTCTACATTCTGGGCACCCTGGAACCCCCGACCGCCGGGGAGGTGGTGCTGGAGGGATGCCACCCCTTCCAGTTGGGCGAACGGGAACTGGCCCGATTCCGAAACCGGCGCATCGGCTTCATTTTCCAGGACCACTGCCTGCTCCCCCAGTGTTCCGTGCTGGAAAACGTCCTGGCCCCTACCCTGGTTGCAGAGGGAACGGAAAGCTACCAGGAACGGGCTCTCGAACTCCTGGGCCAGGTGGGACTCAAAAATCGCATGGACCACCGGCCGGCCGAACTGTCCGGGGGCGAAAAACAGCGAGTGGCCCTGGCTCGCGCCATGATCCGCAACCCCTCGCTGTTGCTCTGTGACGAGCCCACCGGCAATCTGGACAGCCGGTCTGCCGAGGCGGTGGCCGACCTTCTGGTGGAGCAACACCGACAGCACGGCTCAATCCTCGTGGTTGTGACACACAGCCCCAAGCTGGCCGCTAGGTTCCCCGTGCAGTACGAGTTGATGGATTGTCAGCTGAGCAAAAAGGATGAGTAATGGATTTGAAAAAGAATGACAGTCGCATGCGCCAGGGACTAGACATCTATTGCTACGCCATGCGGCGGTACATCACGAAGCAAATGCAAGACCAAGTAGAAGGTGACTGGTTCCGTGACCGAGTGATGGGTGTGCTCTACAGGCGGTGGGATGAGATTGAGGAAGCTCTGAAGGAGGGAAAAGGCAAAGAAGAAGTGCTCGAGTTCAAAGATTTTCATGAGGTCATCCGACAAAACAGAAAGGTGTTTCCTCCTGATCTCGCTGGTGGAAGGCGTAGAAAATCCATAGCTGTAACGTGGATGCAAGAGATCACAGAGTGGCGCAACACTCAGGACCATGAAAAACGGGGCATGGATGATTTCACCGATCAAGACGCGGACCGTGCTCTGGATACCTGTGCGCGCGTGTTATCTCGAGTTGATCCGGAGGCAGAAAAACAGGTGAGAAAGCTGTTTGATGATCCACAAGAAGTTCGGCGGCAGTTGAAGGATGAGCGGGCGGAACACGAGGAAACCAAAAAAGTCGCCGCCAAGACAGAAGGCTTCGAGAAGCAATTCAAAGGTGAACAAGAGGCACACGAGAGGACCAAACAGGGGTTGAGAAAGGCAAAGAAGCTGAAGTCTCTAGCAGAGAAAGGTAAACAGAAGACAGATCAGGATCTGCGGAAGGTGAAGGATGAGCACAAGACGACCAAACAGAAGCTAGAGGCCGAGCAGGCGAAGCACAGAGAGACAAAAAAGGAATTGAAAGAAGTAACGGGGGGCTTAACGAGTGCGCGTAAGGAAAACTCTGAATTACAGGAGATCAAACAGAAGCTGGCGGCTGCACAGTCCCAGCCGCCGAGCAAACCGGCCAGCGTTCCAGCACAGGAAGAGGTGGATGCATACCGCAAGAATAATTTCAAACCCGCGAAGTCCCGCAACGGCTGGACGTATCAGACGATAAAGGACAAGTGGTTTGTCACGCGCTGGGTCGGACAGGCGCTGGGCCAATATCGTGCCTGCGTGTTCGCGCCAAGCCAGAAATTCAGTAATGAATGGGTCAGAGCAACTGAGGAGCCACTGATCGATCGGCCCTGCAACAGCGAAGAGGAGGCTTTTGAGCATCTCTGGCGCGCGGAACAGAGCGACGAAATTAATCGGCTTGCGCGCGAGGCGATTAAGAACTACATGGATCTATATTCGGAGGATGACATCCCCTTCCGAACCTTGGACGAGACAAAGCCATGCCTTTTCCCTTGCCTCGACGAAGTCTGGCGCACTACTGGCGGACGAATCTGGCCGTGGTGGGTGGCGTGGCCGTGGCAGTGGCGGTTCTGACCGGATCCCTGCTGGTGGGGGACTCCGTGCGGGGAAGTCTGAGAACGCTGGCGCTCCAGCGGCTGGGCGCGGCGGACCTGACGCTCACCTCCACTGTTTTTTTCAGGGAAAAACTGGCTGAGGAACTGGCCGCCCACCCGCTGTTCCCTCAATCCTTCAAGGCAGCGTGTCCCATCCTGGTGAGCGACGGCTGGGGCACCCATGCGGAAACCGGGCGGCGCACCGCCGGCGTTTCGGTCTATGGGGTGGACGAACGCTTCTGGAAATTTCACGGAGTACAGTTCGATCAGAAATTCAACTTGAACCTTGGAGCGGGCCGCCAAGTCTTCCTCAGCCCGGAGGTCGCTCGAGACCTGAACGCCGCAGTCGGCAACTCGATTCTCCTGCGGCTGGAGCAACCTTCCAACGTCCCGCGCGATTCCCTGCACGGGCGCCGGGACCGGGTGGGACGGACCCTGCGCCTGTCGGTCGCCGGCATCCTCCAACCTTCCCAAATGGGCGAATTTTCTCTACGCCCTCAGCAGGGGCAGGTGCGCGCCGTCTTCGTCCCTTTGAAGCGCCTGCAACGAGATCTGGGGGTGGAGAAGAGGATCAACACCGTGCTGGTCAGCAGTTTGGGGGAAATCCAGCGGGAGAACGCAGACCCGGCGGAACTCGGCAGGCTGGCCCAAATCCTTCAGGAAGTTTATTCATTGGAAGATACCGACCTGAAGCTGCGAGCCTTGAGCCGGCAGCAATGCCTGTCCCTTGAAACCGAGGGCGCGCTGCTGAGTGACGCGCTGGCCGTACAAGCTCAAAGCGCGGCCGAGGCCCTGGGGCTCCCCAGCAACTCCTTGTTCACTTACCTGGCCAACACCATCCGAACCGGCAACCGTGAGATTCCTTACTCGCTGGTCACCGCCATCGACTTCGATCGGTTTGGTCTGCCGCAGGCAAGCCCCATTGGGGAAATGCCCCCCATTGTATTGAACCAGTGGGCGGCTCTGGACCTGGAAGCCCGGCTCGGCGACCCGTTGGAGCTTGACTACTATGTTTGGGCTGAACAAGGCCGGCTGTTGACCCGCTCCGCCCGGTTTCGCTTGAGCGGCGTGGTCCCGATGAAGGGTCCCCTCGCCGATAGAGACCTGGCGCCCGAGTACCCCGGGATTACCGAATCGAGAACTCTGGTGGACTGGGACCCTCCCTTTCCCATGAATCTGGGGCGCATTCGTCCCCGCGACGAGCGTTATTGGGAGGAATTTCGCACCACCCCCAAGGCTTTCATTCCTTTGGAGCTCGGTCAGAAATTGTGGCGGTCGCGCTATGGGAAGCTGTCCTCCATTCGAGTCTATCCCGCCCAACCGGTTCCACCCTCGAACCCTGAGACACTCCAGGACCTTCGCTCCCGCTTTGAATCTCAACTCAAGAGTTCCATGGACCCCGGCCAATTCGGTTTCTCTCTGAGCCCGGTGGGAGATCAAGCCTTGGGGGCTTCCCGGGGCGCCACCGATTTCGGGCAGTATTTCGTCTACTTCAGCTTCTTTCTGGTGGTCTCGGCTCTGCTTCTCACCAGCCTTTTCTTCAAGCTGGGTCTGGAGCAGCGCGTCCAAGAGATTGGATTGCTTCGAGCTTTGGGTTTTGAACCTTCGGATATCCGTCGCTTGTTCCTGAAGGAAGGCGCCGTCCTGGCGGCGCTGGGTACCCTAATGGGTCTGGCGGGCGCCCTGGGCTACACCGCGCTCATCATGCTGGGACTGCGCACCTGGTGGGTCGAGGCCGTCGGAACAACCCTCTTGACGCTGCACGTTTCGGCCACTTCGCTGGCGGCCGGCGCTCTGGGGGGGGTCCTGACCGCCCTGGTCTGCATCGCATGGAGTTTGAAGAGGTTGGTTCGCTCCACCCCGCGCAGTCTCCTGACCGGCTCCTGGTTCCGCCAGGATCCCGACTGGACGACTGCCCCTCCCGCCGGCGCCGAAGGGAGAAAACTGAGGATCAACCGGACCCAAGCCGCCCTCATTCTCGGAGCTCTGGCCCTGTCGCTCCTGCTGGCCAGCCTGGCCGGACACCTCAGCCAGGAATTGGGCTTCTTTGCCTCCGGGACACTCTCGCTTCTGGCGCTGCTCACCTACCAGTCGGGATGGCTGCGAAAGATGCGGCGTCCCATCCTGCAGCATCAAGGGGGGTGGGGGCTTTCTCGTTTGGGGTTTCGCAATGCAACCATCCGTCCCGGCCGCAGCCTGCTGTGCATGGCCTTGATTGCCTCAGCGACCTTCATCATCGTTACCGTTGAAGCCTTTCGTCGGGGTGATCAGGCGAATCCGCACGATCGTCAATCGGGAACGGGAGGTTTTTCCCTGGCCGCGGAATCTCTGCTTCCCATTCACTTCGATCCCAATACCCCTGCGGGCCGAGAGTCTTTGAATCTTTCTTTGACTGAGAATCCCGCTCTGGCCAACCTCACCTTTGCCGCATTCCGCCTGCGACCGGGCGACGACGCGAGTTGCCTCAACCTTTATCAACCGGCCAGTCCCCGGATCTTAGGGGCGCCGAAGTCCTTTCTCGCAGAGTCCCGGTTTCGGTTTCAGGCCACTTTATCCGGCCCGGTCCAGCCTGAAAATCCCTGGCGGCTTCTCGAACAGGAATTGCCCGACGGGGGCATTCCCGTCTTCGCCGATGCCAACTCGATGCAGTACGTCCTGCACTTGAAACTGGGAGACGAGTTCATTCTCAACCCCCACGGAGAATCGCCGCTCCATCTTCGCCTGGTGGGAGCCCTGAAAGACAGTCTGTTTCAATCCGAATTGATCATGTCGGAAAAACACTTCCTGCGGGCTTTTCCCCGAATTGAAGGCTTCCGTGTCTTTTTGATGGAAACGCCCGGTGAGCCCCGTCAGGACGTCACGGCTGTTTTGGAAGACCGGCTCGCCGACTATGGATTCGACGTTGTCCCTGCAGCCGTGAAGCTTGCCGCCTTTCACCGGGTGGAAAACACCTATCTCTCGACCTTTCAGGCTCTGGGAGGTCTGGGACTGTTGCTCGGCACCTTCGGTCTGGGCGCGGTGCTGTTACGGAATGTCCTGGAACGTCGCAAGGAAATGGCGCTGATGACGGCCGTGGGTTACAACTCGCGCCACCTGACCAAGCTGGTGATTTCAGAAAATTTCCTCCTGCTCGGTTGGGGCTTGCTCAGTGGAGTCTTTTCGGCCGTGGTCGCCATTATTCCAGCCTATCAATCGACCGGAGGCAACCCCAACCTCCTGGCATTGGGTTGGCTGTTGCTGGCGGTCGTAGCAACCGGCCTGGTGTCCTCCCTGGCTGCCGTCCGGGCCGTAACCCGCTCTCCTTTGTTGCCGGCTTTGCGCGCGGACTGAAGGCAGCAACCCGGGGGCCAAAGGAATGGAATCGCACCAGCGAGACCATCGACAGGCCGGCCGCGAACGCGGGGAAATCGTGGCGCCGTGGACGTCATCCCCCGGTTTGTCTGGCGGAGAAGATGGCAGGCATCTCGACTCCGCGGCAAGTGGCAACCGGCTATCTCTCCTGTGATACCATGCACCCAGCAGATCGACGAATTACAGAATGGAAAGGAAAAAAGCATGACGAATCAGTCGTTGTTCGATCTTTCAGGCCGGGTAGCCCTGGTGACCGGCGGCAGTAAAGGTTTGGGAAAAGCCATGGCTCGAGGCTTTGCGCGAGCCGGCGCTGACGTGGTCATCAGCAGCCGTCACCAAGACGAGCTTGAAAAAGCCCTGGCTGAGATACTGGAGGGGACCGACAGCCAGGGCGCACCCATCGTGGCTGACCTGACACGAAGGGAGGAGGCCGAGCGCCTGGCCGAAAGCACATTGGAGAAAATGGGGCGGGTGGACGTTCTGGTCAACAATGCCGGGGCCAACATTCCCGCGGTCATCGATGAGGTCCGTGATGCAGACTGGGACCGGATTTTGGAATTGAACCTCAGCGCCTGCATGGTATTGACGCGGGCCTTGGCCCCTCAAATGAAAGAACGTCGCTGGGGCCGTATCATTCACATCTCCTCGATTATGGGCTTGGCCGGCAAGGCCACTCGCAACGTCTATAACGCAAGCAAGCACGGATTGATCGGGTTGTCCAAGGCCAACGCACTGGATCTGGGCCCCTACAACATTACCGTCAACTGCATCGCACCGGGTCCTTTCTGGACAGATTTACCGGCTTCACTTCTGAACGAGGATCAGAAAGGACATTTCGCACAACGAACCGCGCTGGGGCGATGGGGAGAGCCCGAGGAACTCGTGGGTCCAGCCCTCTTGTTGGCCACCGAGGCCGGCAGCTACATCACCGGGGAAACCTTGGTCGTTGACGGCGGCGTGTTGGTGAATGCGCTGTAAGGGGTGGAAGGAGGATTGACCCTTCGGAGCAGGCAGACTGAATGAGCCTGACCAACGCGGTGGCATTCGCCGGCTGGGTTCTGGTTCCATTTCGATGATCGGTTCCATCTCAGGGTGATCGAATCATGACTGATCTGTCTCGCCGCTCGGCCCTGCGCAGGCTGGCTCAAGGAGCCGCACTCTTGTCGACCAGCCTTCCTTCCCTTTCCGCCCTGTCCTCCACGCTGCTGGACGCACCGGACGATGAAGCTTATTGGGAGATGGTGCGACGGCAATTTCCGTTTCGCGAAGCCAAGGTTCCCATGAACGCGGCCAATCTTTGCCCGGCCCCTCGGGTGGTCACAGATGCGGTGGCGGAGCTCACACAAGACATTGACGTCGACTGCTCCTTTAACAATCGGGAAAAGTTCAAGGCCATGTTGGAACTCTCCCGCAGGCGGGTGGCCGATCAACTAGGGGTAGCCGGCGACGAGGTGGCCCTGGTTCGCAACACCAGCGAGGCAAACAACATCATCAACAATGGCTTTCCATTCCAGGCAGGGGACGAGGTGGTCCTCTGGGATCAAAACCATCCCACCAACAACGTCGCCTGGGAAGTGCGCGCCGCTCGCTTCAACTCAAGCGTCAAACGAGTCGAGACCCCAAGAGAGCCTACCCGACCCGATCAACTGATCGCGCCCTTTGCCGAGGCCCTGGGAGCCCGAACAAGAGTTTTGGCCCTGACTCATGTGTCCAACATCAGCGGTGTTCGACTTCCCATCCGTGAAATCTGTGAGCTGGCTCATCGACGTAACGTCCACGTTCATGTCGACGGGGCTCAGACTTGGGGCGCCTTCAACCTCAACCTGCGGGAGCTCCAGTGTGACTCCTATGCCGCCAGCAGCCACAAATGGTTTTGCGGCCCTAAAGAAGTTGGGCTGCTCTACGTCAAGCGAAATCGCATTACCGACATCTGGCCCAGCCTGGTCGCTCCCGGATGGGGGAGCGACGTCGACCCGGACGTGCGGGGAGCCAGGAAGTTCGAGTCCTTTGGCCAGAGAGACGACGCTCGACTGGCTGCGATTGCCACGACTGTCGAATTTCACCGCTTGATCGGCTTCGGTCGAGTCGAGGCTCGGATTTTTGAGCTTGCCGGGGCACTGAAGGCGGGGGTGAAGGCCGCCGGCCTCCAACTGCTAACCCCCGAGGATCCCGGACTCAGTGGAGGTGTCTGCATCATTCAGGCGCCGCCCCAAAAGCGTCAGAAGGTTTTCAACCGGCTCTACACCCGGTATGGCATTGCCGGAGCCGCCGTCCGGGGCTTGCGCTTGTGCCCCCATATCTACAACACCATGGCCCACGTCGACCGGGCCATCGAGGCAGTCCGGGCCATGCGCTCGACAATCGGTTAATCTCGCCCTCAGGCCCGACGGCTCCTTTTTTCAGGCCAAGCAAGACGGCGCCCGAGCTTGGACGAGGCGCCATGCATCCAGCGAAAATTGCAGGGTTGTTTATTCTGCTCTTAAGCCTGAGCGGTTGCAAAAGCCGGCCGGCAGTCCAGCAGCCCACCCTCATCGATCTGACCCACCCGTTTGATGAGCAAACCATCTTCTGGCCAACCGAAGAAGGATTCTCCCTGGAGCGGGTTTCCAGGGGCATCACTCCGAGAGGATATTTTTATTCGGCCAATCGCTTCCACATGGCCGAGCATGGCGGCACCCATCTGGACGCTCCAATCCATTTCTACCGGAATAAAGAAACGGTAGACGGCATCTCCCTCGAGCGGCTGATCGGTCCCGGAGTCGTTATCGACGTCCGTTCCCAGTGCCGGCAGAACCCGGATTACCAGATTGGAATCGATGATTTTCAAGCCTGGGAAAAACGGTTCCGTTCCCGCCTGGACGATGTGATCATTCTGCTGGACACCGGCTTCGGTCGTTACTGGCCCGATCGAGCACGCTATCTGGGAACCGAGGAAACCGGACCCGCGGCCTTAGCCAAGCTCCACTTCCCGGGCCTCCATCCCAAGGCCGCAAGATGGCTGGTCGAACACCGTTCCATCAAGGCCATCGGGCTGGATACCGCCAGCATCGACTATGGCCAATCCAAAGAGTTCAAGGCTCACGTCACCCTGGCGAAACATAGCATTCCCATCTTCGAGAATGTGGCCCGAATCAGCGAACTGCCTCCCAGGGATTTCACCATCGTGGCCCTGCCCATGAAAATCAAAGACGGCAGCGGAGGCCCGCTTCGCATCGTGGCCTGGCTCGATCCTTAGTTCCATCCGCCCAACCTCAGGCCTTCCGGGCCACCATGAGGTAGAGCTTGGGAGCGTCTCGGTAGGCAACCACCTCCAGACCCAGAGGCTGGAGCAGTGATTGGAATTCGTCTCGATGGGGAAGTGATTCAATAGGGAGGGGACTGGTCCGGCGAAGCTCCTCGACGAAGGTCCTTCCCTCGGGATGACTCACCACCATACGGCCTCCCTCTCGGAGCATCCGGGCCACGTTTCGACAGGCTCCGGGCTTGTTGGCGATATTGCCGTACATGGCGTTCAGAAAGGCAACGTCAATCGAGGCCTCCTCCAATGGCAGATCGACAACATCCGAGTGGCAGGCGTGAACGTGAGGATACTTTTGCTGCAGGCGCTGCAACATTCTCTCGGCAATGTCACAGGCAATGATGCGGGAGGGCCGAAAGGATTGGATCAGGGGGATCAGAACCCCCACACCGGTTCCGATATCCAGCACCACCTCACCGGGGTGCAACCCTGCCGCGCCGACAATTTCCCCTAGACGCTCAACCACCGGCAGGGGTTGTGGGGTATCGAATTCACCCACGCGCTCATTGAAGTATTGACGCTGTGATGGGGACATCCTTGGCCCTCTTCAATCGCCAGGCGGTTGCGGATGAGGAGGGGAAAAGCTGTCCGGGTTCCCGCAACCTGCTCACGGCATGGGCAAGAGTTCCACCACCTGTTCTCTGCCTTCTCGCCGCACCCGAACCTTGATCCGTTGCCCTTCCAGATCAGACACCAGGGTTTTGAAATTATCGACGTCCTGCACGGGTTGTTGACCAACCGCCAGAATGACATCCCCCCGCTTCAGACCGGCATTCCCACTCCCTCTAACATCAGAGACCAGAACCCCATCCGTATTGGCAAGCCCAAGGGACGCCGCTAATCCGTCGCTGATCTCTTGCACCGTGATGCCCCGAACTTTCTCAACTGAAGTATTTTTGGATTCTTGCAGGTCGAGGGCCGTGCCTCCATCCATCAATGATCGGGCAACCAGGATGGGTTTGCGAAATCGAAGGGCCAAGGCAATGGCATCACTGGGACGACTGTCCACTTCGAAATCTTTCCCGGCCGAGGTCAGGTAAATCCGAGCGTAGTAGGTGTCGTCCTTGAGGTCGCTGACCAGAACTTTCTCGAAGACGACGCCGGCCCCCTGGAGGATCGATTTCAGCAAATCGTGAGTCAAGGGCCGCGGAGAAGCCGTACCCTGGAGCTCCATGTCGATGGCCCGTGCCTCAAAGGGGCCTATCCAGATGGGAATCGCACGCTTTTCGCCCTTATCACGCAGGATGACGACCGGTAGATTCGAGGCGCGGTCGAAGCCCACCCTCAAGACTTCCACGGCCACCGGCTCTTCGCTCACTTCTGCAGCCTGGCAGGCCATGATCGCCTGGCTCACCAGCACCAGCAAGAGACCGATGCGCCCCACCTCCCGCTTTCCCCTCCATCCTATGCTACTGTCTTTGACCATCCCTTTCATGTTCAACCCCTATCTGGTTGTCGGTTCCCACCCTGCCAGCAAGCGACAGTTCCCTGATGCGACCGGACTCGACTAGATCGCCGTCCATCCGCCGTCCACCAACAACGTGTGTCCTGTAATCAGATCCGCCGCCGGACTGGCAAGAAAAACCACGGCCCCGGAGATGTCTTCCGGCTTACCCAGTCGACCCAGTGGAATGCGGCTGAGAACTTCCCGGCTGAAACTCTCATCCTGAAACAGCTTCTCGGTCAAAGGGGTCCGCACGAAGGTCGGTCCGATGGCATTGACGTTGATGTTCTTCTTGGCCCATTCAATGGCCAGCACGCGGGTGAGATTGACCACCCCGGCTTTACTGGAGCAATAGGCGGCACGGTTATAATAGCCGATGACGCCGTTCTGAGAAGCAACATTAACGATCTTGCCGGACTTTCGCTGAATCATCCCTCGGGCCACAGCCTGGGAGCAGAAGAAAACGCCCTTCAAGTTCACATCCAGCACCCGGTCCCAGTCCTCCTCCGTCACCTCCAGGGCCGGCTTGGAGATATTGATTCCCGCGTTGTTGACCAGAATATCGATCCTGCCAAACCGCTCCGTCGCTTTCTCGACCATGCGCTCGATACTTTTGAGTGAGGTCACATTCAAGGAAACCGTCAGGGATTCTCTGCCCAACTTTCGGATTCGACTCTCCGTCTGCCGGGCATTCCCGATTCTCGCGGGCAAATCCGTCACCACTACACCGGCTCCGGCTTGGGCCAAGGCCAAAGCGATGGAACGCCCCAGTCCCGACCCTGCACCGGTAACCAGAGCGACTCGACCGTCGACTCGCATCGAGGGCAGTGGTGAGTCTTCAGAGGGCATCCGTCCACCTCCCGGAATCAAGCATCAGTCCCACCGGCCGCTCGGGCTTCACCCAGCGTCAAGCCCTCAACCGAAGTTTTGGGTGGTCGCGGAAAGAGGTAAGCCAAGAGACCTGCCAAGGCCAATCCAATCAGGAAGGCAGGGGAACCACCCAAAGGTGATAGTGGAGAGCAGCGTGGCCATCATGCTTCCGCCTAACAGCATCCAATGCATGCTCCGGCCGCCCAGCAGATATTCTTCCCGCGACGCTTGACGCCGTGAGAAATAGATTCCGATCCCGGAAAGTAATGCCATGTAGACGACCACCACCACGTCCAGAGCCGTCAGTTGCATTGCTGGTCCTTTCGATTCCGGCCTAACCTCGAATGGCTAGGATTGTTTGGCTTGAGCCTGGGAGTGGACCTGGCGGATTTGCCGGACTAGCTCACGTGACCGGTGTCGGACCATGGTTGAAATCTCCGAACAGATCAGGAAGGAAAACCCTCGATCAATCCAAAAGCCGGCCTGCTCCAGGGTACCCACCACCATGCCGCAGTTCTTGCCCAGGCCCTGAGCTTGACGCCACACCCGTTCAATGGCCGCCACCACCTCGGGATGATCCGTATGACTCCAGCGGCTCATATTCAGGGAAAGATCATAGGGACCCAGCATGGCGGCATCGATCCAGTCATGCGGAATCAGTGAGTTCATTTTCTCGATCCCGGCGGGGCTTTCAAACTGGGTCATGATGAAGAAACTGGATTCCACTTCGTCCCACCCCTTGCGGTCCAAACCGCGATTGGCAAAGATGGAGGCCCCCCCCGGCCCTCTTCGCCCCCTGGGGGGAATAAACACTCCATCACGAACAGCCTCGATCTGATCCTGACTTTCCGTCCAGGGAATCATCAGACCGGCCGGCCCCATGTCCATGTATTTCCGAATCAAATGATAGAGGGCAGCCTCCGGACGAATCAAGAGCGGGAAATCGAGAAGCCGTGCGGTGCGACAAAGCTCCTCGGCGGCGCCCAGAGTCGCTGAGCTGTGCTCCATGTCCAGAACCGCGAAATCCAAGCCTTCAGCCTTGAAAATCTCGAGGTACCCCGCCCAGTGGTCAAAAGTCAACAGAATACCCAGGGTCAGCTCTCTCCGGTGGACTTTGGATTTTAAGGTGGTGGCCAGCAAATCTCCTCCTCTTTGATTTTTTTGGATTCCGAGGCAGGTCGCTTTGAGATTACATATCCGGCCGACAGCAATGTGCTGGGCCGGCACTCCCCAAAAGGCGGCAAGCTCGAGCGGCTGGATACAGCTTTTACCGGACGGTAAAACCGACGTATTCTACCTAGTTTGCTTAGGGACATTCCAGTGAAATACAATGTTGGGGTCGATTGAAGGATCGACTAAACTGATGACCCGTTTGGGGAGGTAATCATGGCTGTGCTGGATCAATTTTCTCTCAGGGGCCGAATCGCCCTGGTGACCGCGGGAGCGGGACCGCTTTTTGGCAGCAGTTTGTCCGAAGGTCTGGCCGAGGCTGGAGCGACCGTTGTTGTCGCTTCCCGTTCCATGGAACGAAACCAAGCCTTTGCCCGGGGAATGGTTGAGCGCGGCTATGACGCCCACGGCATGCAGGTTGACATTTGCGATGAGGATTCCATCCACCGGCTGCATGACCAGATCCTGGAGAAATTCGGTCGCCTCGACATTCTCGTCAACAGCGCCCTGGCCCGGGTGGGCGGAGGTTTCGAAACCCAAACTTCAGAGGATTGGCTGGAGAGCGCCAAGGGCGACATGGTGGGTTTGTTCACGATTTGCAAGGACTTCGTTCCCGACATGGTGTGGCAGAAGAAGGGCTCGATCATCAACATCTCCAGCATCTACGGTGTGGTGGCCAATGATCCGAGCCTCTATGAAGGAACCAACATGTTGCAGCCACCAACCTACAACTTTGTGAAGGCCGGGATGATCAATTTCACCCGGCACATTGCCAATTACTATGGAAAGCAGGGCGTCCGGGCCAATTGCATTTCCCCCGGAGGCTATATCGGCAACCAGCCCAAACCCTTTCTGGACAATTATTGCAAGCGGGTTCCCATCGGGCGCCTGCTTGACAATGAAGACATCAAGGGGGCTGTGGTTTTCCTGGCCTCCGATGCTTCGGCCTACGTGACGGGCATCAACCTCTTGCTCGATGGAGGCTGGACCACTTTGTAGCGAACCCGACTACTTTAGACAGGAATCCCCATGACTCTGGAAAAATCCGCCCAATGGTTCGAAAAGAACAAGAAGGTTCTGGCCGGCGGGGTGAGCAGCGACGTACGCAAGGCCGAGCTCCCCCATCCACTCTACTTTGAGTCCGGTGCGGGTAGCCGGATCAGGGACGTGGACGGCAATGAATACATCGACTACGTCCTGGGGCAAGGTCCGCTGCTGTTGGGCCATAATCCGCGCCCGGTTCTGGACGCCGTACACCAACAGTTGAACCGAGGCCTGATTTTTGCCGGCCAACACCAGGCCGAGGCCCAACTGGCCCGGTTATTGACCGAAGTCATTCCCTGCGCCGACAGGGTCCGATTCAACAGCACGGGGTCCGAGGCCGTGATTACAGCCCTACGGACGGCGCGCGCTCATCGGAGACGCAACCTGGTGGTCAAGTTCGAGGGGCAATGGCATGGGTGGTACGACAGCCTTTTTGTCTCGACGGCGCCTGGCCCCGAGCAGCAAGGCGACCGAAAAAGTCCCCATGCGGTGTTGCCCAGCAAGGGACAGGTCGCCAACGCCGCCGACAATCTGATCATCATGCCCTGGAATGATCTGGATCTGCTGAAGGAACTCTTTGCCCGGCGCGGCCGGGAAATCGCCGCCATTGTGACTGAGCCGGTGATGTGCAATTCGGGAAGCATCCTGCCCCGTCCCGGCTTTTTGGAGGGATTGCGCAGCCTTTGCGATCGCTATGAAACGGTTTTGATCTTTGATGAAGTGATTACCGGATTTCGCTTGGCGCTGGGAGGAGCCCAGGAGGTGTTCGGAGTCACCCCCGACCTCGCCACCTACGCCAAGGGCATTGCCAGCGGCTTCACTCTCAGCGCCGTCGTGGGGAAAGCCGAATTCATGGACTTGATTTCCAGCGGGCAGGTGGTTCATGCCGGGACCTACAACAGCAATCCCGTCGTCATCGCCGCCGGCCTGGCCACGCTTCAGACCCTCAAAGGCAACAGGGAAAATATCTACTCCCACCTCAACCGGCTCGGCAGCCATTTGCGCGAAGGGCTTCGGCAACGACTCAAGGATGCGGGAATCTCCGCTCTGGTCGGCGGCCTCGGACCGGTGGTGCAGGTCAGCCTCACCGACCGCCAAGCCATCAACGACTACCGCGAATGGGCCAGCCGCGACAGCCGGACCTACCATCGTCTGGTCACCGACCTGGTTTTCAAAGGCATCCGCACCACCGGTCGGGGCACCTGGTACGTCTCCACCGCTCACTCCGAAGAGGATGTGGACGAGACGCTCACCACCTTCGAGCAGGTCCTTGCGGATCTGAAGAAGGGCTAATCTGAGGAAACAAACCGGGGCCTCCATCCAACCTTTTGCACAGAGGTTCCTTAGATTCCATACTGGGTGGCGATTATTTGAAAGGAGTCAGAAATGAAAGCCAAGCCGTTTACCCACTTCCTGATCGTCCTACCTTTGGTGACTTTTCTTCTTCACATCCCGTTGCTGGCTGCTGACGCCAAGATCGAGGGCCTGATTCTGGAGAAGGGAACCCATGAGCTGCTGGTTCTGGATGTGGAGAGCTACGACTCCCTTCGTATCCCTATCGCGAGTTCTACGCAGATCAAGCGGAAGAATCACAAGGGAATCACCTTCGATGATTTGCGGATTGGCTGGTTTGTCGAGATCAACCAGAAGATCGATAAAGCCGGTAACCGCGAGACGAAGAACGTCCAGGTAATGATGGCCCGATCCAAGGTGGTGATGCTGAACGCTTTTTTGGAAAGCGACGCAACCCAGGACCGGATGGCGGTGGACGGCCAAAACATCCTGACCACGAAGGCTCGAATTGTAAGAAAGAAGTACTTCCCGGGGGATCTAATGCCGGGGCTGAAAACCAGGGTCACGGGGATTCGTTTGGACGACGGGAGCGTGGAGGCGCAAGAGATCGAGGTTGAGCCCAACAACATCGGAACCTGGGAGGAAGCAGTCCTAAGGATTGGTGCGAAAAGTTTGCGGAAACTCAACCAGAAACCGGAATTACTGAAGGGGTCGGACGTGCAGAAGTACGTCGAGCAGGTCGGAATCCAATTGATCCCCGCCACCATAAAAGAGACGGTCGATTTCCGGTTTCACGTCGTCCAGGATCCGGCTATCAATGCTTTTGCCTTCCGATCGTTTGCGTTGAAGCCGGGTCCTCAGCGCGTGGCAAAAGACAGGATCGAGGGCTCCATTTACGTCTACACGGGACTCCTCAAGGTGCTGGAGAACGAAGCCCAGTTGGCTGCCGTTCTGGGACATGAAATCGCCCATGTGACCCACGAGCATACCAGCCGAGGGGTTGCCAAGAAGATGCGGGTCACCGGGCGGCTCGCGTTCAATTTGGCCAGGCGCGACGTGCGCCAGAAGAAGATCGGCGGCGTGGGCGGTTTCTTCGCGGGGGTGAGAATGGGAGTGCTTGACCTCGCCATTATCAACGGACACGGGCGGATCTTCGAGGGCCAAGCCGACCGCGTGGGGTTGCGGTACTTGTATGAGGCTGGCTATGCCCCCATGGAGGCCCCCAAGGTTTGGGATATTTTCACCAGGAAGAGGGGAGAGCGGGACGCCGTTTCCAATTTCTTCTATAGCCGCCACTCGACGCACCTATCCCGCAAACGCAACCTCTTCCGGGAGGTCTCTCAAAACTACTTCAACCAGGTCAACTGTCAACCGGATTGTGAGTTGGCCGTGAACGAGGAAGCCTACAGGATCAACGTGCTGGACAGGTTGGAGGAGCTTGAAAACTAGGAAGGGCCGGATGTGGAAGTCGTCGAAGTTGAGAAAGAAGGTCGGGGCCAAGAGGATATTGGGAGTGCGTGAGCCATTGCGCGGGTTCAAAGAACCTATTGAAATGAAACGCCTCACCATTGACGTTCCCGCTTATCTTCATGCCAACGTCAAGGCCGGGTGTGCAAGACAGGGAATTAAAATGGCCGATGCGATCAGGGAACTTCTGGAAGAAAAATTCGGGAACATCGAGTAGTTATGAGGATGAAACAAGCTGAAATGCTTTTTGATCTAACGGAACGTCATACGTCTTCCGGAAGAAAAAGACCTGATGGCGTAGCCACATCAGACCTTGTATTTTCAGCCTATGTCGGAACTAATGCCGACATCTTTCCAAGGATATTGAAGCTCCATGTTGGGGATGGAGCAAAAATTGCGGATATTACCTATGGCAAAGGAGTCTTTTGGAAAAACGTGGATACGGGTCAGTACGATTTTTGCCCGTCCGATATTGCGGACGGCATCGACTGCCGAAACCTCCCTTACAAAAACAGTTCATTTGACGCGATAGTCTTCGATCCACCGTACATGGAAGGGTTTTACAGAAAAGGGAGTACTACAAAGGCAGGCGACGGGACACACAACACTTTCAGAGATCATTATTCGAATGGCGATGAAGCTCCTCAACCTCATGGCGGCAAATGGCACGCGGCAGTTTTAGAGATTTACAATGAAGGCGGCAAAGAGGCGCATCGCATTCTGAAGGACGGAGGAATATTTATCGTCAAGTGTCAGGATGAAGTGAGCGCGAACAGGCAAAATCTCACCCATGTGGAAATCATCAACTCATACGCTACCATCGGATTCTTCTGCAAAGATCCGTTTATTGTCGTTCGCTCCAATAAACCCGGAATGAGCAGGGTTATCAATCAGGTGCATGCCAGGAAAAATCATTCCTACTTCCTTGTCTTTGTAAAAAGACCGAACGGTAAGACGGCAAAGAAGGTGCGTCTTTAGGTGTTCGGTTGTTGTAGATGTTAGATCACTGAGAGAGACCAATACTCAAACGTATCGAGCATATAGCAAGATCAAACTTGAAGCCGAATCAGCGCGCTATCGACGGTAAAACCGCCGATCTCACGGCGTTCAACTCGCCGCTGCCTGCGCACACGCTCAACATCGAGGCCAAATCGCGGAGCAATCTCTTTCCATGGCGCGGGCAGTTCTCGCCCCAACTGGTCGAGGCGTTGCTTCATACATACGCTGCGCAGGGATCTGTAGTACTAGACCCATTCATGGGCAGCGGGACGGTCCTCCTCGAATCTGCGCGGCTTGCCCTGCCCGTCTACGGTTGTGAGATCAATCCAGCCGCATTCCATCTCGCACGCCTCTACGAGATATCCAACCTGGACACAGTCACAAGGCGCAATCTGCTGCACGAGGCCGAAGCGATTCTCGCCCGTGCGCATCCTACCATTTTCGAGCCACCGTTGTTCCGCACAGAGGTGCATTCGACACCTTACAACGGGTTTAACTGGATCAAAGCAACTTCTGACCAGCGCGTTCGGATGCTCCTTGAGGCATTGGTCGTACTGGCCGATGGAGATGCTGCCAGCAAGGGCACGTATGCCAATAAGTGGTTCACCATTCGGAACATTGTTCCTGCTCTGCCGTTCACAAAGACTCTGGTGCGAGCTTTGTTGGGAGACGCACGATCATTATCCCTTTCCGATAACTCCATCGACTTTGTCCTATCGTCACCCCCTTACATCAATGTATTCAACTACCATCACAACTTGAGAGCCGGAATCGAATCGCTTGGATGGAAACCGCTTGCCATCTCGCGCTCCGAGATCGGATCAAACCGCAAGTTTAGACAGAACCGATTCCTCACCGTAATCCAGTACTGCATAGATATGGCTCTTGCACTCACCGAACTTCGTCGGGTGTGCCGTAGCACTGCTCGAATCCTTTTGATCCTTGGAAGAGAGTCCAATGTCCAAAAGACAGCTTTCTATAACGGCCGGATTCTGGAGAGACTTGCTACCGAGGCACTCGACTTCCGCGTTCAACTGAAGCAAGAACGGGTGTTCGTCAACAGGTTTGGGAAAAGTATCTACGAGGACATCTTGCATCTATCTCCACGTCCAAGTTCTCGACCGAAGGAGGCAATTGTCGAGAGTGCAAGACACATAGGTAGGAATTTTCTTATGGAAGCTATTGGGCGAACGCCGAGAGATCGAATGCATTACTTGCGAGTTGCTATCAGTCAAGCAGATCAAGTTGATGCATCACCGATCCTGAAAACGCCGGCCGCAACCGGAGATTCCTGGTGACTCTACTCACGCCCCATGGCGACAAGCTGGAAGCACTGCTGCAGAACAACAAGTTGCCCGATGGTGATCGCAACCAGATTAGACGTGCGATCAAACGCTACCGGAAATGGCTTACGTCGTTTGCCGGTATCTCTACTGACAGTGTCGGGGTAACCCAACTCGTTCACCTTTTAAATGAGTACCGATTATTTCTCGATCTTGAAGTTGTATTCGACAGCCAGCATGACTTCCTCTACCGGCAGAAAGGACAACTCAAACTCGACAACTCAGTCATAGAAGAGTTTTTACCGCATCTAGTGTCCCGTGTATTTCCAGAGATAACTACGAGCTTTTCTATCGGCCCGCAACCATGTTTTGCGGCAATGTGTTTTACGTCAACCATAGGTGCGGAGACAAACTCCCCAGGTACCCAAGTTCGGAGAAAGGATCAGGACTTCACCATCTCCAAGCGACTGTATTTGAGGGCATCATTCCACCCAAATCATTCCGAAGGCGTGGACTACGTGGAGGCGAATCTCGGGTATCTTTGCGCCGAATGTAAGACGAACCTGGACAAGACTATGTTTCAGGAAGCCTGCGCTACTGCGCACGATTTGAAGACAGCGGTACCGGGCGCAAAATATCTGCTTCTCTGTGAGTGGCTCGATACGACACCAATTAGCACGTCAGGAACAGATATTGACGAAGTACTTCTCCTCAGAAAATCGAAGCGGCTTGGCTCTCAAGTCCGCAGCGCATTCGCTACGCGGGACGGGCGGGGCACCAGACGGACAGACTACGTACAATATCTTGAAGAGCATCCATTTGCGCCTGATGTTTTTGAACGGTTCCTTTCACATGTAAGAGCCTTGCTCGAAGACCGAGATCCGGACGAAGGCAACGTGCTTGGGCGAGGCTACTTCTGATGAGCACAATAGGGAATGCCCTGGACCAGGAGGCATGATCCACATCGGCGAGAATTTCCCAACCAGCCTTACTTTGACGTCCGACCTTCCTCGGGGCGAATGAACCGTCACTTCAACGCTGAACAGACTCAAAAACGCCCCTCGAGCTTCCAGAAACTGATGGGCAGGGTGGTCTTTCCCTCGATGGCCAGATCCGACAGGGCTTCACCCACCAGGGGGCCAAATTTGAATCCATGGCCGGAAAAACCGGCGGCAAAGACCACCGGCTCGTATTCCGGATGACGGTCGAGGATGAAATGCCCGTCGGGCGTCATCGTATAGAGACAGGTCTTGGCAGCCACCCTTTGGGTCAGGGGGGCGCGGTCAGCGTCCAGAAGATCAGGTACAAATCGAGCGATATCCTGCACCAAGGAGATGAAATCCGCTTCCCCCGCCGGGGGGACTGCAACGGGGTATTCCGGCAAGGGGATTCCCTTCTCGTGATAAGCAATTTTGACCCCCTTTCCTCCAATGTCGGGAAAACCGTAAAAACCACCGGGGGCAAAATTGAAGATCGGCAAGACTCCAGGCTCGAAAAGTTCCGGGCGGTGGGGTTTGAACCAGGTCAGGACCTGCCGCCTTACCAACAGCGGCAGCTTCAAAGCCCCCAGGATCTTTCCGGTCAGGGCCCCGGCCGTGACCACCAGGCGCCGGGCCCGAAACTGTTCCCGCCGGGTACTCACCCGAACGTCTTGCCCCTCAACAGACCATCCCACGGCCTCCTGGTCGAGCTTCAGCTCGGCACCCAGACTGCGGGCCCGTTGGAGGGCGCAGCCCAGGGCGGCGGGAACAGCAATCCATCCGGCCCTGGGGGTCCATGAGACCCATGAAGTCCCCGGGAGGGCTCAAAGCAGGAAATTGTTGCCGAATCTCCTCCGCAGACAAGACCTGCACCGGCAAACCGTGAATGGCAGCGCTCTGTCGGATGCCCTCCAGCAGAGGACTATCGGTCTGACCCATACTCAGCACTCCCGAGCGAGTCAACAGGTCCGGGCGGCACTCCTCGGCCAGACGATCCCATAGTTCCAACGATCGCTTCATCAGGGGCACGTAGTCCGGATGCTCGGTATAAATGGTGCGAAAGGATCGGGTCTCGCCTCCATGGCTCCCCTCTTCATGGGGTGGGGACAACCGATCGAAACCGACCACCGAAACCCCTCGACCAGCCAACTCCAAGGCTGTGAAGCTTCCCATGGTTCCCAAGCCAATGATGGCAACGTCAAAACTCCGCATGACTTCTCAGCCGCTCCCGGACCGGCTCTCTTCTAACTGAAGGCCACATGCAGGCCCAAGCCCTTGGACACGGCCTGGTCATAGATGCTGGCGGCCACCGTGGTGTCTTGAACCCCCAAACCGATCCCATCAAAGAGCGTGATCTCATCCTCTCGGCGGCGTCCCGCCACCTGACCGAGAATCACCTGCCCCAGACTGCCGGCGTAGCAGTCCTTTCCCAAAACTCCGCTTTCCACCGCCTGGCTGGCCTCACCCCGCTGCAGACAATGCTCGACCTTGTCGGCAAACAACCGGCAGCGCGGCAGCAACTCCTTCTCGCACTCGATCTTGGCGTGCAGGTCGGCCCCCATGCAAGAGAGGTGGGTCCCGTTTCTCACCCACTCGTTCCGCACAATGGGCTCGGTGCTGTTGGTCGCCGTGCAAATCACGTCCGCTTCCCGACAGGCTCTTTCGGCATCCGTCACCTCGATGGGCGCCGTCACTTCCCCGGCCAGCTCTGCCGCCAGCCGCTCCGCCTGGACCTGCCGGATATCGAAGAGCAAAATGCTGCGGAAGGCCCGCACCGTGCTGATTGCCCGCACACACTGGCGTCCCAATTGCCCTGAGCCGATGACCGCCAAGACGGCCGCGTCCCGCCGAGCCAAATGGTTGGCTCCGACGGCAGCCGCGGCCCCCGTGCGATACATGGTCGCCAGGACCGATTCCACGATCAGCAACAGCTCTCCGGTATCCGGATCGTAGAGATTCATGGTGCTGAAGATGGTGGGCAACCCGCGGTCCAGGTTGCCCTTTCGCTCCTGGCCCATCTTCATCGAGAACTTGTGTGTCGCCTTGGTATAGCCGGTCAGGCAGGCAGCAATTCCTCCCGGCAATTCGACAATGCATTTGGGGGGAAGCAGATCTTCTCCCTTCTCGAACTCAGCCAGGCACTTCTCGATTGCTGGAACGATCTCCTGTAGACTGATCTGCCGACCCACTTCCTCACGAGTTAGAACGATTGTTTCTCTAGCCATGGAATCATCCTTTCGAGCGCCGTTTCGATCTGATCGAGCGAGGTGGCATAGCTCAAGCGAAGGGCATTGCGACAGGACTCGCCAAAAGTATCCCCGGGTATGGCGCAGACCCGGATCTCCAGCAGCATTTTGAGCACGAACTGGGAGCCATCAACCCCTGGGGGCAGCGACGGCATGATGTAGAAGGCGCCCTGCGGTCGATAGCCTTGAAGATGGCGGCAACGCTCCAAGAGCTCGACAATGCGATCTCGACGCCTGCGATATTCGGCAACCATCCGATCGACACAGCTTTGGTCACCCCGCAAGGCTGCCACCGAAGCCCATTGACCCGGAGTGTTTCCCACCGTGGTGGTATAGGTGTGGTAACGCCTCAAGGTCTTGACGTTTTCTCGACTGGAGATCAACCAACCCACCCGCATGCCCGGCATGCTGTAGGTCTTGGAAAAACTGCTGGCCACGATCACGTGGTCGAGGTCAACGTCGCAATTCAAGACGCTGGGCGACGGCACGTCGTCCAAAACCAGACGGTCGTAGACCTCATCGCTGATGACTACGATCCCTCGCCGGCCGGCTTCCTGACAGATGGCTTGCAGGGTCGAACCGGGATAGACGGCTCCGGTAGGATTGCCGGGGGAGTTGAGGATGATGCCGCAGGTCTGGGGCCCCATGGCATCGATCACCTCCTCGGGATCCACCTGATAGCCCTTCTCGGCAGTGGTCACGATGCGGCGGACACTGGCGCCGGCCAGTCCGGCCAACGGCTGGAAGAGCACGAAACTCGGCTCAATGACAATGACCTCTCGCCCCGGAGCGGCCACGCTGGTGACGGCCAGGAAGATGGCCTCACCCGCCCCCGTCGTTTCCAGCAGGTTCTCTTCCACCAGAGCCCGCCCGCTGAGCCGGCCATAGTACTCGGCCAGAGCCTCAAGGAGTTCCGGCAGTCCTGCGTCCAAGGTGTAATGCGTCTTGTCCTCGCGTAGCGCTGCAACGTGGGCCTCAATGATGTGTGGAGGCGTGGCAAAATCCGGCTGGCCGATCGAGAGGTGAATGACATCCTCCATGGTGGCCGCCAAGTTGAACATCCGGCGAATTCCCGACACCGGCAGCGCCGCCAGCGATGGATTCCATTGAATGGATTGGGTCATGGCTTGAAAGGTGAGTCCTGGTTCTCAGGTCTCCAAAAAACAGCGGAGCCCACGCGGCCCCATTTTTCCCTCTTGAAGGGGCTCGACATTGAATCCCCTCCTGCGCAACGCGCAGGGGTTGGCATTCTACGGAAAGAGTGGACGTTCATCTTCTGCAGACTGCCGGGGCGCGTGTCGCCCAGAGTTTAGCGACCCTAGCTCTTGGCGCTCACCACCGGATTGGCTAAAATGCCAACTCCTTCGATCTCCACCTCCACCCGATCCCCGGGCTTCAGCGGACCCGTTGTGCCTGAGGTCCCCGTATAGATCACGTCACCCGGCATCAGGGTGACGTATTGACTGACGAAGCTGACGACAGTCGGGCAGTCAAAGAGCAACTTCGAGGTCGACACTTCCTGCACCACCTGACCATTCAGTCGAGTCGTCATCATCAGGTTGCCATAGTCGATCCCCTTGGCAATGCAGGGACCCAGCGGAGCAAAGGTATCGGCGCCCTTGGCCCGCCACCATTGAACGTCCTTGTTGGGTCCCCCTTGCCACTGACGTTCGCTCACATCGTTGCCGCAGGCCACTCCCAGAATGGCCTCGCGAGCCTCGTCCACTGAAAGCTTCCGAGCCCGACGACCGAGCACAATTACCAGCTCTCCTTCGTAGTGAACGTCGGTGGCCCCCTGAGGAATCACAATGGGATCCTCCGGGTTCTGGAGCGCCGACACCGCTTTGTAGAACACCTGCGGAATGCTGGGCGGCTGGCTGTCGCTGAGGTGGCTCTTGTAATTGCCGGCCAGCGCCAACACCTTGGTCGGGGTGCAAGGGTAAAGCAATTGGACGTCGGCCAACCGATGCCTGACGTCGGTGGGCTTCATGGAGCCAAAGGGGTCGCCCGTGACCTCATCAATCCCGCTGTCCTTGAGAATGCCGTAGCTTGTCTTGCTTTTTCTGGAAAATCTGACATAGCGAGTCGCCGACAGGTCCTTGCGGGCCCCGAGCTGGCAGGTCGCGGTCATTGCCGCCGCCAGCGTCGTCAAAGCCTGACGCCGTGTTATTTTCATGGTGTCGACCTCCTGGAGATGAAATCTTACCAAGGTTGTTCCGTAAGAGGGATGATCCATCCAAGCCATTTCGGCAGGCGGTGGGTATCAACGACCCAGCCTGGAAAGACGGGCTGGAGGAACCTGCATCAGAATGCCCGAAGCTGCCCCGCAAGTCGAGCCTTTTCGGTAGGGAAGAATCTTGGCCGGGCCAGTAGCAGCATGGAACATGGATGAACCGGATATGAAGGATCAGGAATGGTTGATTGAAACACCCCAGATCATGGACCGGGTATTCGCTCCATGACAAAATCTTCTATTTGGATCGATTGGGAGAACACACCCAGGTTCGTAGTTTCGACTCGAACCAGCTCGGCTCCTTGAAGCCAGGTTGCATCGATAGGCGGACCATCGGAAGGCAGATCAAAATCCAGACTTGGCCGTCTGACCTCCAGCATTTGGAAGATATCTGACAACAGAAGAGGCTTGGAAAGAGAATCTAGGCCGAAGAAGCTCCTCCGGCCAAAAAGCGCTTCCCCCCGAGAGGAGTTGATCAAAATATACCGTATAACCTTCCAGCCATCCAGCGTGAGCCTGTGGGTAGACCCACTGAGTTCGATGGTGAAGCTGTGGTCAGATGCGTCGTAACTCCGATGGGCAACTGCTAGGATCTCGGCGTGATCGGAGCCTCGATCATAACGAATCCCCGGCTCCAGCCGCATCCTTGTGATTTCGTCCCTTTGGACCAAAAAGTCCACGTCCGCCGAATAGATTGTTCCGTCGCCCGAATAGCGGTCATAGAGATACATACGAATCGCAAACAGATCCAGAGGAGGTTGCGGATCCAGACCTTCAAGGTTCAGGAACTCCACACCTCCCAGGGACTGTTCGAGCCATGCGGCTTTTCCCTTACCCAATCGTCGATTGGCGTAACGCTGAGACCCCGGTGAAGGGTCACGGAACATATAGGAGCTCCCACTTCGGTGGTGGGCCAGGGTTTCGCCCGATGACGAGAAGAGGTCTGCGGATACCCGCGCCGGGAGCACAACGAGATCCGGAGGCAGATTGTCCAGCGCAATGTTTCCCCGCAGAACCAGACCTTCCTTCGGTTGTCCGTAAACCCATGGATGAAACTTCAGACTCTTGTCCTCAATCCGCGCCGTGACTTGTTCCGGGTTCAGGACTTCTTTGTCCGGGGGGTACTCCGTTGGCCAAAAATCCCAATTCCAGAAGCTCAGGAACAGAAGTGCGCCAGGAAATACCGAGGAGGCAAGGATCATGCTTCTCTTCGTCCGCCGCGTCAGATATTGATGGCAGACAACAACCCCGGCAACTGCAAGGAGAAACAGGGAAAACCCAATCGTACCTGAAAGATAGAGAGAACTGTCCCAACGAGTTCGGCTGAACGCTTCGGTTGTGTACTGAAGTAATACCTTTTGCTGGGATTGATGGGCATACCATCCCAGCCAGTTGTGGAATACCCCAAATGCGTATTGAAGCAATGCCAGACCGACAACCGCGAGGATGCCCAGGAAAATCAGTCGGGGCAGGTTGGGAGTCAAAGCCGCCAGCATCATGAAAATTGCGGTGACCAAAAGCTGTAGGAAGACGATCTGCGGGATAGAACGGAGGGTGTCGTCCAGGGTGACTCCATGGAAGAGGAGCAGCAGGACTTCTACCAAAAGGGTCGGAAGGATCACCGTCAGAATCAGAAAGAGGGATTTACTGGCCAGCAGCCTGCCTCCGGAAATGGGACGGCTCAACCAGAAGGCGGTGCTTCCTACGGTGGAGTCCTTGTGCACCAATTGCGAGACGATCAGCGCCAACAAGCCGATCTTCAGGAACGCGACCAACCAAGCCAGAAGGGTCAGGAAGGCTTCCGACATCATGTCGAATGGAGGAAGCTGATGAGGAAGACGCGCGAAGGTTCCGATCAAGACTTCTTGCAGGATCATGAGACCCCACCACCCGGCGAGGGGGAGAAGGAGGCCCAAGTAGCGAAAGTCTTTGCTAACGATGCGCAGTGTCAGGTTCATTTTCGCTTTCCCTGGTCCTACAACCGACAGATCCGGACCAGCGCCAAGAAGATGGCCTCCAGTGACACGGGCTTCACCGTTCAATCCTTGAGCGCGAATACGTTCCCCGGAGGTTTAGGTCAGCCGTCCTTTCCGGTTTGTGAGGACTTAGGAAACGGACGGGCAATGCGTTCCATGACCAAGTCCTTTAATTGGATCGACTTGGAAAACCAACCCAGGTCCCTGGTTTCAACTCGAATCAGCTCGGCTCCGTCAATCCAAGCCGGATCGAGGGGAGGACTTTCAGAAGATGGACGAAATTCCAGTTCCGACTTCCTGACCTCCAGCATCGGGAAGATAAACGACGACAGAGGCGGACTGGAAAGAGATCTGGAGAAGAAGCCGGCTCGACCCGAAAGCGCCTCCCGCCGGGATGAGTTGATCAAGAGGTACCGTATGGCCTTCCAGTTGTCCCCTCTGAGCCTATGGGTCGACTCGCTGAGGAGGATGGTGAAGCCACCAAGAATGCCTCTGCCAACCGAGAGGACCTCAACGTGGTCCGAGCCTCGATCATAGCGAGCCCCCCTCTCCGGCTGCATCGTTGTGATTTCGTCCCTTTGGGCCAGATAGTCCACCTGGGCCGAATAGACGGTTCCGACACCCCTATATCGCTCGTAGAGATCCTCACTGATCGCAAACAGCTCCGGAGGAGGTTGCGAATGCAGACGCTTCACATCCAGGAATGCTACATCTCCCAAGGGCCCTGTCCGAGCCATTCGGCTTTCTTCTTGTTTAATTGGTTTAATTGTCGATCCAGTTGAAACTCAATGAGTCCCCGGAACAAATACGAACTATGGCTCACGTGCTGGGCCAGGGATTCTCCGGACGGCAAGGCGAGTTTTGCGGATATCTGTGCCGGGAACACAACGACATCCGGAGGAAGATTGTCCAGAGCGATGCTTCCTCGGAGAAGCATCTCTTTCTCCCCTGTCGGGTCATAGACTGGACGAGACGCCATCACTGGATCAAACACCAGACTCTTTTCCTCGACCCGGGCCGTGATCTGAGTCGGGTCGAGTATTCCCGGGTCGAGTTGACGCGCCGTCGCCCACAAATCCCAGCTCCAGAATCCCATGGACAGAAGGGCAAGCGAGACTCCCGAGAAGAGGAGGATTCTGCTGATCATCGTCCGGCGGGTTAGGTATTGATGTCCAATCACGACCCCGGCAGTCGCAAGAAGGACCAGAAGAATACCCATCAAGTGGGGACTATAGCTGGGAGGGGGAATGGGCTGTACAAAAGGGCCACCGTCGCTCGGATGAGTTACCATTCCCAATACCAGAAAAAACAGCGACCACGAGAGATAATAAAGCCAGGGCAGACCAAGGAACGCAATGATTCCCAGTAAGATCAGTCTGGCAAGGTTGGTCGTCAAAGCCGCCAGCATCATGAAAACTGTGGTCACCAAAAGCTGCAGGAAAACAATCTGCGGAATGGAACGGAGGGTGTCGTCCAGGGTGACTCCACAGACAAAAAGCAAGAGAACCTCCACCAAAAGGGTTGGAAGGATCACGGCCAGAACCAGGAAGAGGGATTTGCTCGCCAGCAGACAGCCCCTTGAAATGGGGCGGCTCAACCAAAAGGCCGTGCTGCCTATGGTGGAGTCCTTCTGTACCGATTGCGAGATGATCACCGTTAACAAGCAGACCTTCAGGACTGCAACCAGCAACGCCAAGAAGGTCGGGGAGATCAGCCACCCCTTCCAACTGGAAAGGTGTTGGGGGTAGAATCTGATCAAGACGGCTTGCAGAATCACCAGCCCCCACCACACGCTGAGAAATAGGCGCAGGTAGCGCAGGTCGTTCCCAATGACGCGCAGTATCAGTTTCATTCCCCCCTCCTAGCTGTATAGTCCCGGGGATTGATGGTACGATCCTTTCTGCGCAATCGAAGGAGGCCCTATGGGACAGGTACTTCACCGCAGCGCCACGACCACGCACGCCGTTAGAGCAGCAATACAGCGATCGCAAGCTTCGCTCAAGAAACTGAGCCAAACCTACGGCATCAACCCCAAGACTGTCCAGAAATGGCGTCGGCGCGAAACGGTCGAAGATCGCAAGACAGGACCCAAACAGCCGCGCTCGACGCTTCTCAGCCAGGCTGAGGAAGCCCTCATCCTGGCCTTCCGGCGCCATACCCTGCTGCCACTCGACGACTGCCTCTACGCCCTGAAGCCGACCCTCCCACACCTGACCCGTTCGTCACTGCATCGCTGTCTGCAGCGTCATGGCGTCAGCCGCCTGCCACTTGAAGATGGCGACAAACCTGCAAAGCAGCGCTTCAAGCGCTACCCCATCGGCTATTTCCATATTGATATTGCCGACCTGCGTAGCGCTGAGGGAAAGCGGCGACTGTTCATCGCTATCGACAGGACCTCGAAGTTCGCCTTTGCAAGGCTGGTGGAGCGCGCCAATAGCAAAGTGGCGGCAGCATTTCTGGACGACCGGGTGGCAGCCGCGCCCTACAAGATTCATACGGGGCTCACCGACAATGGCCTCCAGTTCGCCGATCTTCCCAGGAACCGAGGCGGCGCCACGGCGCGCTTGCGCGGCCACCGGTTCGAGCGGGGCCTGTCGGCGCCACGGGATCGAGCACCGTCTGACCAAGCCGAATCATCCCTGGACCAACGGGCAGGCTGAGCGCATGAACCGCACCATCAAGGAAGCCACCGTCAAGCGTTTCCACTACGAGAGTCATGCCCGACTGTGCAGCCACCTGGATGACTTTCTCTCGGCCTACAACTTCGCCCGACCCCTTAAGACACTCCAGGGCCTCACACCCTACGAATACGTCTGCAAGGTCTGGACATTGGAGCCACAAAGATTCAAAATCAATCCATACTATCAATCCCCGGGACTATACAGCTAGTCATAGAGCCGATAGGTCCGGGCCAGCGCCAGAAAGATGGCCTTCAGCGACATGGGATTCACAGAAAAATCCTTGAGGCCCGGCAGGGCGCTCCGAATGGTTTCGTCACCTGTCTTTTCCCGGTAGCGGCTGTCTACAAAGCGGACCACTTGTCCCACCTTCTCCGGGAGCAGCCACGACTCCGGGAGTGCCTCCGGTAGCTCCCGGCCCTGCTCCAAGGTCACCTCACATTGACGGAAGCGGGCCTGAAGGGAGGCGGTGGGCTCCACGAGCCGACGCTCTCCCTTATCGATCACACCCACCCAGTCCGCCAGGCGCTCCACCTCGTCGATGTCATGAGAGGCTACCAGAATGGTCCATTCGCTCCGGCCACTCAATTCAAGGAGGCCCCGAATGAACTCATCGCGCACCAGCGCGTCCAGACCGGTAAAGGGTTCATCCAGGATGACCAATTCCGGCCGATAGGAAAGCGAGGAAAGCAGGGAGGCTTTGACCTTCATGCCACGCGAAAAGCTCCTGAGCTTCTGATTCAGCGGCAGGTCGAATTGGCCAATCAACTGCCGGCACAAGTCCGGGTCCCAGGAGGGATACATGGGCCGGCAATAGTCGATCAACTCCTGGACAGTCATCCACTCGAGCAGTTCCTGATTCTCGGAGACGTAACCGATCCGGGCCAACTCGGCAGGGCCGAGTCGCAGCGAATCGGTCCCGAACACCCTGGCTTTACCCCTGGAGGGTCGGATCATGTTCATGAGCATCTTGATCACGGTGGTCTTGCCGGCGCCGTTGGGGCCAAGAAAGGCGAAGATGCTTCCCTCCGGGACCTCCAGAGAAAAATCCTTGACGGCCAGCTTCCTGCCGAATTGCCGTGTCAGTTCGTGGGTCTCGATGATGGCGTCCATTTCAAGCCTCCCTATCCAGGGTTCTTCTTGCGCGGTTTTCCAACTTCGGAAAGACGTTCCCAATGGTTTTGAACCGCTTCCAGGACCTGCTCCAGCGTCAGCGACAACCTTCTCGCCTCTACCACCAACGCCTCCACTTCGTGTTCCAGCAGCGCCGAGCGCTCCCGAGGAGAGGACTGCGGAAGTCGAGCGACGATGGTGCCAACCCCCGGCTTGACTTCCAGGAGTCCTTGATCCACCAGTCGCGTCACCACCTTCTGAGCCGTATTGGGATTGATCCGAAGTTCCTGGCTCAGCTTTCGCACCGAAGGAAATCGGTCCCCAGGCAGCAGTTGGCCCGCAATGATCGCCTTCTGAACCGCGTAGACCAGTTGCTGATAAAGTGCGGAACCTGTTCGAAGCTGGACAGTGAAAGGTAACATGTGTATACTATGAGTCCTAGTACACATAATGTCAAGAAATTTTTTGGATGAATGGCCCTACCCCGCTGAACTCCTCTCAGGAGTTCAACCTCGCGGGAGTGCAGATCCTCCTGAACCCGGAGGGGAGCTTTGAATGACACTGGCGAGAGGATCGGCAGGAAGCCGCGAATGCGGCGGCATCAGGTAGCCGTGGGCGTCAGCCCCTGGTGAATTCACGGCCCTTCCCCAGAGCCGCGAAGCGGCGGCGCCCATGGCCATGAACATCTCAAGAAAAAGCGCTCTCTCACTGGCAACTGAGCAAAATCATCTACCTCGGAACCCGCCTTAAAAAAAGTGAGAATTTTTGTGAGAAAGGGCCGGTTTCGGGAGTCTATAGGAGTAGGGGCTAAAAACTCCTTCCCGCAGGCTTTCCGTTATCTCGTTGCAGGCGGGATGCGGAGCCGGTAGTGCGGCAGCCATTGCCAGGAGGAACCGATGCCCGATGATTCTCCCATCCTTCCCACCCCCAGACTCAAGCAAGCCGCCAAAGGCTGTCCTCTTCTCGAAGGCGACAGGGAGGCCTGGATCGCCTGCTGCTCCCGACGCTTCTTCTCCCTGGCCCGGCGCATCACCGACGAGGACCCTTTAGCTGAAGACGCCCTTCAGGAAAGTTGGATGAGTATCCTGAAGACCGTTGATGCCTATCGCGGCGGTTCCCCCGCCTGTTCCTGGGTTGGCGCCATTGTTGCCAACAAAGCCAAAGACATCTGCAAGGCACGCTCCAAAGTCAGAAAAAGAGAAGTTCCCCTTCCCGAGTCGGAGATTCAGACGCCTACTCCAGCCCTCGACGTTCCGGCTCAAGCAGAGAGGCTCCGCTGGCTCCGCGAAGTGGTCGGCCTATTGCCCGAGATCTACCGCCAGGTCCTGGAACTACGCTATGGTCAAGGACTCTCTCCCGAAGAGGCTGCCGAACAGCTTCACATCTCCCGCACGAGCGTCAACACCCGCCTGAACCGCGCCGTCGCCCTGGTGAGGCGCTGCCTGGAAGCTCGCCTTCGACAGGAAAGCTCATCCCCAATGCGAGCCTCCCATAGGACCCGCTGATGACGGATCTTGCAGGGATCGGGAGCGGCCTGAAAAAAAGTTGAAAAAGTTTGTGACTGTGAGCCGTTTCGAGAGTCTTATTAAGTAGAGGGGGATGAACTCCCTCCTACCTTTAACAACGAAGGGAGGAATTCATGAAACTTTTCTGGAGCAAGCTAGCTTTCCCTGCGCTTTACTTGGCGTTTGGACTGGCGGTCTTTGGTGTGGCGTATTCGGTGATGGGGGAGACTCCTTCAGAGAATTTGCCGCAAGCGCCAGCAGATCAGACAAAAGCCGACGACCCCGTGAGCATTCCAGCGCAGACTCCACTACAATTTAGTGAGGAAATTCAAGAAGAAGTCAAGAATATGCCAGAATTTCACAAGGTTATCGACTCACAAGACGCTAACTTGGTGCTGGCTGAGTTAATGAAAGGCGCTGACCCCAACACAACCAACCGATACGGCTACAGTGCCCTGCATTGGGCTCTCATTGGTGCTGGTTATACGACAAAAACCTTCGGCATCGTTCAAGTGCTGCTGGACTTCGGCGCGAACCCCAACCAAGTTAACAACAAGGGATTCACACCTTTGCACTATGCGGGGCAATTTCGGGCGGATGCGGCGACCATGGGCTTGTTGTTGAAATATGGCGGCGACCCCAACATCAAAAACAATCAGGGAGTGACGCCTTACGAAATGGCCTTGCTATTTGGGGCTGATGATGCTGTGGATGCCATTGAACGGCAAGTTGGGACGGGCGGTAGACCTGCCAATTACGAGGAAATGCAAAAAATGGGGACCTATCTCCGGAGCCTGGAAGCAGCTATGACGGAGAAGGCGCTACAGCTAAAACGTCCTTTGACCGAGGCTGAAAAAGATGCCACCATTGATCAAGTACAAAAAAGCTTTTCCAGCATTAATTAAAGGAAGTTCTCGTCATGAAGCTCAACACCGGGTCGGGCAGCAACAACAAACGTACAAGACGATAAGAAGAGACCCGGGGCGGAATCGGCAACCCATGGTTTCGGCGGTCGAAAGTTGCGCCGCCGGATGCTTGGGCCGGCCCATCATCAACCAGTGGGAGGAACCATGAAACGCACACCGAATGGCCTTCGCCGGATCGCTTTGACGCTCATCGCCGTCATGGGGGGATACGCAGCCGTACCAGCAATGGGCGCCAGCTGCGACGACTGGAATACGGATAAGTTTTTTGAAACCGCCTCGGTCGAGGACGTGACCACTTGTCTGGAAGCGGGCGCCGACCCCAGGGTCAGAGATGAACATGGCCGGACTCCCCTGCACCTGGCGGCGGGGCACACCGCCAACCCCGCCATCATCGCCGCCCTGGTGGAGGTCGGGGCAGACCCCAAGGAGCAAGATAATCGCGGCTGGGCTCCCTTGGAGGTGGCATCCGCATTCAACGCCAATCCTGACATCATTGCGGCTCTGGTAGAGGCTGGCGCCGACCCCAAGGCTCGGGGAAGTGGCGCCTATGGCCGGGTACCGTTGGAAAGAGCGGTCATGTGCAACGCCAATCCCGACGTCACCGCCGCCCTGATAAAGGCTGGCGCCGACCCCAAGGCACAGGGTAACTACGGCTCGACTCCCCTGCATTGGGCAGCCCAGCGCAACCCCAATCTCGACGTTATCACCCTTCTGTTGGAGGGCCGGGGCCAACCCTAACGCACGGAATAAATTTGGCCAGACTCCCCTGTACATGGTGGGCAGCTACGGCAGCAACTATCCCGACATCATTGCTATCCTGGTGAAGGCGGGAGCCGATCCCAAGGCCCAGGATGAGGATGGTCAGACTGCCCTGCACGAGGTAGTCGAGAGCACCGCCCATCCTGACACGGTCACCGCCCTGATAAAAGCCGGCGCCGACCCCAACGCACAGGATGAAGATGGCTGGACTCCTCTGCACGGGGCGGCCATGCACAACGCCAATCCCGACATCATCGTTGCCCTGCTGGAAGGGGGCGCCGACCCCAAGGCGCGGGATGAAAATGGCTCGACTCCCCTGCATAGGGCGGCCGGGTACAACACCAATCCGGAGATCATCGCCGCCCTGTTAAAAGCGGGCGCAAACCCGAAGGAAAGAAACGAGTTTGGCCAGACTCCCCTGCACGAGGCGGCCCAATCCAACGCCAATCCCGACATCATTACCGCGCTGCTGGAGGCGGGCGCCGATTCCAAGGTGCGAGACAGAATAGGCAGGGCGCCGGCGGACCTCGCTGAACGGAACGACAAGCTCAAGGGCAGCGACATCTACCGGCAGTTGAAAGCAGGACAATGATCATTGACTCACTGCACCGTTGAGCAAGGAGGAACCATGGAGCGCACACCGAATGGTTTTCAGTGGGTCGCCTTGACGCTCATTGCCATCATGGGGGGATATGGGGCTGCACCAGCCGGCTCTGTGGCAGGCAAGGGCGCAAGCTGCGCTGACTGGAACACGGGGAGATTTTTTGCAACCGCCTCGGTCGAGGACGTGACCGCCTGTCTGAAGGCCGGAGCGGACCCCAGGGCGCAGGGTGAATATGGCCGGACTCCCTTGCATTGGGCGGCCGCACTCAACGCCAATCCCGACATCATCGTTGCCCTGTTGGAGGCCGGCGCAAACCCCAAAGCGCAGGCTACACGCGGGTTGACTCCCTTGCACATGGCGGGGTCCAATGCCAATCCCGACATCATCGTTGCCTTGGTCAAGGCCGGCGCCGACCCCAACGCGCGGGACGAGGGTGGCGAGACTCCCCTCTACATGGCGGCCAGTTACGGCGCTAAAAATTCGGCCATTATCGATGCTTTGGTGAAGGCTGGCGCTAACCCCAGGGTGCAGGATGAAGATGGCCGGACCCCTCTGCACCAGGCGGCCAGGGCCACCGCCAACCCTGACATCATCACCGCCCTGGTGAAGGCCGGCGCCGACCTCAACGCGCAGGCTACACGCGGGTTGACTCCCTTGCACATGGCGGGGTTCAATGCCAATCCCGACATCATCGTTGCCTTGGTCAAGGCCGGTGCCGACCCCAACGCGCGGGACGAGGGTGGCGAGACTCCCCTGTACAGGGCGGCCAGTTACGGCGCCACAAATTCGGCCATTATCGATGCTTTGGTGAAGGCTGGCGCTAACCCCAGGGTGCAGGATGAAGATGGCCGGACCCCTCTGCACCAGGCGGCCAGGGCCACCGCCAACCCTGACATCATCACCGCCCTGGTGAAGGCCGGCGCTGATCCGATGGCGCGAGACCAGTATGGCCGGACCCCTCTGCACCAGGCAGCTAAGTCCACCGCCAGCAATTTTGCCATGATTTTCAGGACGGCTGAAATGTTTGCCGACCTCATGGCAACCAGGCTCACCGACAGTCCCGACATCGTTGCCAAGATGGCCACGGCGCTTGCCGATCCAGCGGCAGTGGAGTCCGTCGCTAATCCCGATACCAACGCCACACTGGCCGAAGTGTTTACCGAATTAATGCTAACCGATTCCTTTGACAATCCCGCTATTATCACCGAGATGATCAAGGCGGGCGCTGAGGCAGCGGCAGCCGAGTCTACCGCCCATCTCGCCATCATCGCCGAGTTGCTGAAGGCGGGCGCCGACCCCAACGCACCGGATGAACGGAGCGAGACCCCCCTCCACACAGCCGCCGGGTCCAACACCAATCCCGATGTCATCGCCGTGCTGGTCAAGGCGGGTGCAGATCCCACGGCGCAAAACAGATACGGCGCGACTCCCTTGCAAAAGGCCGCCGGGTCCAACACCAATCCCGATGTCATCGCCGTGCTGGTCAGGAAAGGCGCCGACCTGAACTTGCAGGACGGATTTGGCTGGACTCCCTTACATTGGGCGGCCGGCTCCAACACCAATCCAGACATCATCAAAGCGCTGGTCAAGCAGGGCGCCGATCCTAAGGCTCAAGACAACTACGGCTTGACTCCCCTGCATATGGCGGCCGAATCCAATGAGAATCCCGACGTCATCGCCGCCTTGCTGGAGGCAGGCGCTGACCCGACGGTGAGAGACGAAAAAGGCAGGGCGCCGGCGGACCTCGCTGAACAGAACGACAAGCTCAAGGGCAGCGACATCTACCGGCAGTTGAAAGCAGGGCAATGATCATTGACTCACTGCACCGTTGAGCAAGGAGGAACCATGGAGCGCGCACCGAATGGTTTTCAGTGGATCGCCTTGGCGCTGGTTGTCGTCGCGGGGGGATATGCGACCCTACCGTCAACGCCTGCCTGCGCCGTAGCGGCAGACACGAGCGCAAGCTGCGCTGACTGGAACACGGGGAGATTTTTTGCAACCGCTTCGGTCGAGGACGTGACCACCTGTCTGAAGGCCGGAGCGGACCCCAGGGCGCAGGACCAATTTGGCCATACCCCCCTGCATTGGGCGGCTTTGATCAACAACAATCCTGACATCATCGCCGCACTGGTCAAGGCCGGCGCCGACCTCAAGGCGCGGAACCGAGGTGGGCATACCCCCCTGCACACGGCGGCCAACCGGCACGAAGCCAATCCCACTATCATTGCCGCCCTGGTCAAGGCTGGCGCCGACCCCAACGCGCGGGATGAGGGTGGGGGGACTCCCCTGCACACGGCGGCCCGGAGTGTGAATTCCAAGACGATCACTCCCGAGTTCATCGCCAAGAGTATGAAAGCATTCAAGGCGGCTGCCGAACGCAACCCCGAGCTCCTGGCCGAGATGCCTGATTCCGAGACCATGGCCAAGATGACCACTCCCGAGGCCATCGCCGAAAGCATGAAGGCATTCAAGGCGGCTGCCGCCTCCAAGCCCGCGGCTATCGGCGCCCTGGTCGAGGCCGGCGCCGACCCCAACGCACGGGATGAAGACGGGCGGACTCCCCTGTACACGGCGGCCTCGATGAATGCCATGCCCGAGATCATCGCCGAACTGGTCAAGATGGGCGCCGATCCGAAGACGGGGGACAACCACGGCTGGACTCCCCTGCACGCGGCGGTCATGTCTCCCTTCGCCAATCTCGACACCATCGCCGCCCTGCTGAAGGGAGGCGCCGACCCCAACGCGCCCGATGAACGGAGCGAGACTCCCCTCCACAGGGCGGCCCAGTCCAGCAAATTCTCTGCGGACTTTGCTGCGATACCCCCTCCCGAGGACGGCGATGAGTTGTTCAACCCCTCGGCCATGGCCGAGATGTTCCAGGCCGGCGCCGACTCCATGCCCGAGATCATCGCGGCACTGGTCAAGGCCGGCGGCGACCCCAATGCGCCCGATGAAAAGGGTCAGACTCCCCTGCACCAAGCGGCCAGGCGCACCGCCAATCTCGACATCATCACCGCACTGGTCAAGGCCGGCGCCGACCCTAACGCGCCCGATGAAAAGGGTCAGACTCCCCTGCACGTGGCCGCCTGGTTCACTACCAATCCCGACATCATCGCCGTCCTGCTGGAGGCTGGCGGCGATCCGAAGGTGCGAGACCAGAACGGCAGCAAGCCGGGGGACTTCGCCGAAAGGAACGACAGGCTCAAGGGCACGGATGTCTACCGGCAGTTGAAGGAGGGGCAATGATCATCGACCCACTCCACCCTCGGGCTGCGGGCCGCACTTCATAGAGCCTCAGCCAGCGGATGCAGTCCGGGGGCCTTGGGGCCGCATCGGTCCAGAGCGGCGAAAAATAATTCAGGAATAGGCCGATGACCTTGCCAAGCTTAAGGTGGGAGGAGAAATGGTCTTGCTCCATCGACGCGCCTGACCCGAACCTTCGCATTCCTGCTTTGTCCTGATTGCAACGGGAGGAATCATGAAACGCACACCGACTGGCATTCACCGAATCGCTTTGACGCTCATTGCCGTGATGGGGGGATATGGGGCCATACCGGCCTGTGCCGCAGCAGCACAAAGAGGAGCGAACTGCGCTTGGCACGGGATGGATTTTTTCAGGACTGTCTCGGTTGAGGTTGTGACCGCTTGTCTGAAGGCCGGCGCCGACCCGATGGGGCGGGACAGAAACGGCTGGACTCCCCTGCACAAGGCAGCCTGGGACAGCGCCAATCCCGAGATCATCGCCGCTCTGGTCGAGGCCGGCGCCGACCCCAACGCACTGGGTGGTCATGGTCGGACCCCCCTGTATTTCGCGGCCGAGTTCAACCACAGTCCCGCTATCATCGCCGCCCTGGTCAAGGCCGGCGCCAATCCCAAGGCGCGGGACAGGGGCGGCGAGACTCCCCTGCACACCGCAGCCTGGCACAACGCCAATCCCGAAGTCACCGCCGCTCTGTTGCAGGCCGGCGCCGACCCCAGGGCCCAGGATAAACAGGGACGGACTCCCTTGCACGCCGCAGCTCAGTACAACACCAATCCCGAGGTCATCGCCACCCTGTTGAAGGCCGGCGCCGATCCCAAGGCCCTGGACGAAAAGGACCATACCGCTCTGTATCAAGCGGCCAGGCGCAACGCCAATCCTGCCATTATCGCCGCCTTGGCCAAGGCCGATGCCAACCCCAACGCCCAGGATGAAGAGGGGCGGACTCCCCTCCACGCCGCGGCCGAGTCCAATACCAACCCGGACATCATCGCCGCCCTGGTCAAGGCCGGCGCCGACCCCAAGATGCAGGATAAACAGGGATGGACTCCCCTCCACGCCGCGGCCAAGGCCAACACCAATCCCGACATCATCACTGCCTTGGCCAAGGCCGGCGCCGACCCCAACGCCCAGGATAAAGAGGGATGGATTTCCCTGCACACCGCAGCACGGCACAACGCTAATCCCGACGTCATCGCGGTGCTGGTCGAAGCCGGCGCCGACCTCAAGGCGCGGGATGGCGATGGCCAGACTCCCCTGCACACCGCAGCACGGTACAACTCCAATGCCGACATCATCCCCGCCTTGGTCAAAGCCGGCGCCAACCCCAAGGCCCAGGATGAAGATTTCCGGACACCCTTGCACATCGCGGCACGATACAACTCCAATGCCGACATCATCCCCGCTCTGGTCAAAGCCGGCGCCGACCTCAAGGCGCGGGATGGCGATGGCCAGACTCCCTTGCACACCGCAGCACGACACACCGTCAATCCCGACATCATCGCCGCCCTGACCAAAGCGGGATCCGACCTGAAGGCTCGGGTTCAACGCGGGTGGACTCTCCTGCACACAGCGGCCGGGTTCAACACCCATTCCGACATCATCGCTGCCCTGGTCACGATGGGCGCCGACATCGGAGCCAAAGATAAAAATGGTTTGACTCCCCTGGACGCAGCGGCCGGGAACAACCCCAATCCCGCCATCATTGCCAAACTGGTCAAACTGGGCGCTGACCCCAATGGGGAGGATAAAGATGGCGATACTTCCCTGCACCAGGCGGCCTGGCGCAACGCCAGTCCCGCTGTCATTGCTGCTTTGGTCAAAGCCGGCGCCGATCTCAGTTCGCGGAATGAACGTGGCCAGACTCCCTTGCACGCACTAGCCTGGTACGAAGCCAACCCCGCCACCGTTGCTGCCCTGGTCAAGGCCGGCGCCGACCCCAACGCACAGGATGAGCAGGGAGAAACTCCCCTGCACGAGGCAGCGACGACCAACTCCAATCCCGCCATCATTGCCTTGTTGGTCAAGCTGGGCGCCGATCCCAACGCGCGGGATGAAGATGGCGGGACTCCCCTGCATAAGGCGGTCTGGTATGAAGACAATCCCATGCTCATCACCGCTCTGCTCAAGGCCGGCGCCGATCCCAACGCGCGGAACAATCGCGGCCAGACTCCCCTGCACGGGGCAACCAACTACAAAGCCAATCTCGGCATCATCGCCGCCCTGCTAAAAGCCGGCGCCGACCCCAAAGCGCGGGATGAGGCTGGCCGAACTCCCCTGCACGAGGCGGCTGAGTCCAGGACCAATCCCGCGATCATCGCCATGCTCATCGAGGCGGGCGCCGATCCCAACGCACAGGATGAATATCTTGGCTGGACTCCCCTGCATCAGGCAGCCAGGTCCAACCCCCATCCTGCTGTCATCGCTGCTTTGCTGGAGGCCGGCGCTGACCCCAAGGCGAGAGACGAAAGAGGCAGGAGACCGGGGGACCTCGCCGAACGGAACCACGCGCTCAAAGGCACTGACATCTACCGACGGTTGAAGGAAAGGCAGGAGTGATCGACGTGCTCCATGGCTGGATCACCGACATCGCCTCATAACTTGAACCGGCGCAGGCACATGAAGTCCAGAGTTCTTTGGTTAGCGCCCGTCGGAGCAGCGGAATACAATGTAGGAATGGGCCGAAGCACTCGGCAGACTGAAGACGGACGGGGAAATGATCGTGATCCATCGGCGCATCTGACCTGGATTTGGGCGTTCCCGGTTTGTTACAATTTTTAAATGGGAGGTAACATCATGAAACCGACACTGACTTGCCTTAGCCGGACTGGTTTGATGCTCATTGCCCTAATGGCGGGATGGGCATCCGTATCTACATGGGCCGCTGCAGCGGAAAAGGGCGCCGGTTGCTCCGACTGGAATACGGTGAAATTTTTTAAAACCGCCTCCGTTGAGGTCGTGACCGCCTGTCTGAAGGCGGGCGCCGACCCCAAGGCTCGGGATGAAAAAGGCCAAATCCCCTTGCACTTGGCGGCCGCATACACCGACCATCCCGGCGTCATTGTCGCCCTGATCCGGGCGGGCGCCGATTTAAGGGCGGTGGGTTCCTATGGCAGCACTCCCCTGCATTCGGCGGCCGCACGGCCGCAACTAACGACAATCCCGACGTTAGCACCGCCCTGCTGGAGGCCGGTGCTAACCCGAGGGGTCGGGGCCTTTGGTCACAGCGGCTTGACACCCCTTGAAACGGCGGCTGAATTCAATACCAATCCCGACGTCCTCGCCACCCTGATCCAGGCGGGAGCCGACCCGAATTCGAAAGCTAAACGTGGCTTGACTCCCCTGCATTTGGCGGCTAGGCGAAACCCCAATCCTGCTATCATCACCGCTCTGGTGAAGGCCGGCGCCGATCCCAACGCACGTGGAGGAAGTTTCCCCAGCAGACAGACCCCCTTATTCCAGGCTATCGAGTGGGGCGCGCACCCCACTATCATCACCGCTCTGGTGAAGGCCGGCGCTGACCCAAATGCACGGACGGGGACTTTTCGCGTTGGCAAGACTCCCTTGAGCAGTGCGATCAAGCTCAACGCCCATCCCGACATCATCGACACCTTGATAAAGGCGGGCGGGGACCCGAAGAAACGGGATTGGTCACCATTGTTGAACCCCCTGACATTATCTACGGCAATCCCGATTATTGTCTTGTATGCCGTCAACTAACCGCTAAGCGACGGCGGCAAGCCACAGCCCGTCGAACCCGTTCAGCGGAAGAACCGATCCAGCCCATCGGAACAGCGCTTCATCTGCTTAAAGGCTTCAATCATGTCGGTGATATCGTGGCCGGGGCAGACCAGGCGGAATCCCTGGGCGGCCCGCTCCTCCGCTTCCGCCGGGCTATTGGTCACGAACCCCGCCGCCACCCCGGTTTCCCTGGAAGCCTTCAGCACTTCCTGCACCAACTCCTCCGCCGCCGCGGAGGGCCGGAAGGCCCGAGTGGGTTTTTGACCCATGTTTTCCGCCCCCACGGCCCGTTCCAGGTCATAAGGACCGATCAGCACACAATCGACGTCGGGCACCGCCATCATTTTCCTTACGTTCCCGACGCCACGCGGCGTTTCAACCATCACCACGGTCAAGATCTGATCATTGGCGTTTTCGGTATAGTCGAAATAGCTGTGGTTGGCGTGGTAGGCGGTCCGGAGGCCCGTAGCCGAGCGGTTGCCTCTGGGTGGAAACTTGGCTGCCCGGACAATGCTCTCACACTGCTCGGCCGTCTCCACCATGGGGATAATGACCCCCAGGGCCCCCAGGTCGAGCACCCTTCCAATCCAGGCAGGATCGGGTCCCAGGGGACGAACCAGGGGTACCGTGTCCCGATGAACGAAGGGCGCCATGGCGGCGTTGATGCTCGACTCCGACCAGGCGCCATGCTGCCAATCGATCCACACAAAATCGAATCCGTGCTGGACGGCTTCTTCGGCTATCTCCGGAGACGGGTAATAGAGAGACGGACCTGAAATGATTCCCCCTTCAAGCAACTTTTTGCGAGCCAAATTGATCTTCATCGGCGCCACCTTTCTTGGAGTTTTCTCGGTCTGGCCTCGGTTTATTTTGCAGGAAGGTCGTCATGACGTCTGCTATGCGAGTCAGCAACTCACCCCTTTACCCTCCGAGCCGAACAGGGCCAATCGATCCTCGTCCCGGGTTTCCCGGCTATCCGGAGACACGAAGTGGAACTGCACGGCCCAGCGCTGGAGGTCGGTCCGGTTGGCGGGAGTGCCGTGTGGCAAGAGAGCATCGAACAACAAACATCCGCCGGCCTTCATGGGAATCGCCACTCGAGGCAGCCGCGCAATCTCACTGTCACAAATCTGCCAGTCCCGCCGCATGAAGTGAACCCGAGGTCCCTGCCGGTGGCCTCCTTCGACCACCTGCATGCATCCGTTTTCAGGAGTGGCCCGGTCCAAGGCAATCCAAACACCGACGATCCGAGTGGTTGGACTGAGGTTAAAGTAGGCTCGATCCTGGTGCCACGGTTTCTCCCGCCCTCCGGGAGGCTTGATCAGCGCCATATCCTGGTAGAGCTCGGGCTTCCCTCCGAGAAGTCGGCCCAATAACCGGATCAGGGCCGGATTCTCCGCCAGACTCTTGAGAGCCGGATTCTCGGTTCTGGTAAAGCCCATGAACTTGCGGACAAACCGCATCCGGATTGCGGGCGCGAGCGAGGGCAACCGGGTCGCGGTGTGCCCCAGAGCCAGATCTTGAACGCGCTGCCCGCTGACCGTGGAGACGGATTTCCGTTCCAGCTCCGGCAACTGCCGCCTCACAGCACCCTCGAAATAGATCGACTCGCAATCCGGCTGCTGGCTGGTACCCAATCGATACAGCTCTTGTCTGGCCGCCTCCACCTGGGAGATCGAGAACGCCTCTTGCACCACCAGGAATCCCCGCTGGTGAAAGTGGGTCAATTGCTCGTCATTGACGGCTTCAAAGCCCGTTACTCCGACCGCGACTTTTTGATGCCGGTAGAGCACGGGATCATAGCCGGGCGCCTCCGGTTCGAAGACCACTCTCAGTTCAGGTTCTTTCATAAAACTGTCTGTTGACCCATCAACAACGGTGCTTTACCGTCAGGCCAACCGATGGGACTCCACCACCAACTTTTCCAACTGGCGCCTGTCCGGAACGCAGCCGATACCGGGCAGCGGCAGGGCCTTGACCTGGGCAGGACCCGAGAGCTCGATTTCCGGAGTGCTGAGGTCTTTCCGATAAAACCGCCTGGAGGGAAAAATGTCGGCAGGATAGTGGATGTTCGGCAGGGTCGCCAGGGCAATGCAGTGGCAGGCCCCCACAGCCGACTCCAACATCCCGCCCACCCAACAGGGAATCCTGCGCTTCTCAGCTTCTCGAAGGATTTGAACCGCCGGTGTCAACCCGCCGACGCGGCCGGGCTTCAAGTTGATCCAACGGCAAGCGCCGATATCGATGGCCTGGCGTGCACGCTCCAGGGAGGTGATGCTTTCATCCAGACACACAGGGGTCTTGATTTGCTGCTGCAATTCAGCATGGTCCAAAAGATCGTCGTGTCGCAGCGGCTGCTCGATCATGGCCAGATCCAATGAGTCCAGGGCCTGGAAAATATCCAGGTCCTGAAGACTGTATCCGCTGTTGCAGTCTACGTGCGCCACCAACCCAGGGAAGGCCCGGCGAACACTGTGAACCATTTCCACATCCCAGCCGGGCCTGAATTTGAGCTTGACTCGCGGAAAACCTGCCTCGACCGCACCCCGAATGGCTTCCACCAACTCGGGAATGGCATCCATCACCCCAAAGTCGGCGCCAACCTCGATGGTGTCGCCTTGGCCGCCCAACAGTTGCCAAAGCGGTTTCTCTTGAATCCTGGCTTCCAGGTCCCACCAAGCCAGATCGAGGCCGGCTTTCGCAAAGGGATTACCTTTGAAGGAGGCGAGTTGCTGCTGCAACGCCTCTCCCGACGAAACCTCCCGGCCCAGAAGTTGGGGCGCCAGCCAATCCCGGACCAGAGCGAAGACACCGCCGGCCCACTCCGGAGAATAGAGCGGAGAGTCCCAGGGAGTCGATTCTCCCCAACCCTCCAAGCCCTGAGCAGACATCTTCACCAGCACGCTTTCAATCACGTGCCCGTCACCATAGGCCGTCCGAAAGGGATAAATGACCGGCATGGCCACGCGGTAAAGTTCGATGGCTTCAATGTTCATCGTGGATTCCAGGATAGACGCCGTCCGGGTTGGTTACCGGCCAAGCCCGGAGAGGGGTCATCGTGAGGGACGGGAAACCGCTGTCGGAAAAAGCGCCAAACCTCTTGACTCATGATCAAAATACAGTATTCTGTGCGCGATTTACAACCTGCATTTGACCTGCATTCAATCCCCTGAAGGGAAGCCGGGGACTGGCGTCACGTCGAACGAACCGGCTTTCGCCTTTGAATGGCAACGTCATCTCGTAGGGCCATTTCCAGTCGAGGAGCAGGACCATGAAACTCTCATTTCGAGCCCAGGCCGCCATCGCTTGTCTGGCCCTGGCTCTCTATTCAATGAACGCCCTGGCTGAGAAGCCCATCACCTGGGTGGAGGATTCTTTCGAGGACTTTGCCGATGGGCAATTAGACGCAGCCGGACAAAATCTCTACGTCAGTCGAGATGGCGACGTCCGCACCGTTCATCGCTTCGACCTCAACCAGGACGGTCATTTGGACCTCATCTTCAACAGCACTCATGACAACTTCACCTACATCCCGGCCACTTTGGGTCTGGTGGAATCCTCACGGCAGATTCACCGGGCCGAGCTGGCCGTAGAGGGAAGTCTCCGGGTTGTGTTGGACGATCTGAACCGGGACGGCCACCTGGATGCCATCTTTTGCCCCAACCGCAGCGGTCTCCAGACTCCGAGACGGTTGCTCACCCTTCTATGGGGCGGCAAAAACGGCTGGTCCAACCAACGAAGCCACGGCCAACTGCCGGTCTACGGCGCCTCGGCCGTGGCTACAGCCGACCTGAATCGGGATGGTTGGCCGGACATCGTCACGCTCAATCAGTCCGCCTGGCTTCCCGGCCAGCCCGAGGGCAATATCCTGAGAATTTTCTGGGGAAGCCCGGAGGGATTTCTCCTGAGCGAAAAAACAGAGCTGGGCATTCCGCAGGCCCTGGACCTGGCTGCGGCCGACTTCGATGGTGACGGGCATAAAGAGGTCGCGGTACTGAGTGGGCGCGGCTTGGTGGAGGTGGTCCGAAGCAAGGCTTCCTCCGGTTCCCCCCGGGAGTTGACGCGGCAGGAGGTTGTGCTTCCCGGCACGGACGGCCTGTGCCTCACGGCTGCCGACGTCAATGGCGACACCCGGATAGACCTTCTGGTGGGCACCAATCAGGGCAAAGTTTATTCTGTTGCCGGACAAGCGGGACCGGGTTGGGGAGCAAGCAGGACCTGGGCTGCTCCCAATGCCTCGCACATTGCCGTGGGAGACCTCAATCGCGATCGTTTTTCAGATCTGGTGCTGACGGACTTTGCCCTGGCCAGAGCCGGAGGGGGCGAAGCGGCCGGGGCCGCCGAGAGTCTCGACCAACCCATTCGCATTCTCTGGGGTTCAGCCGGGGGATTCGACGTCAGCCGCTCCACCGGTCTGGCCGTTCCCTACGCCAAGGCCAGCGCGGTAGGAGACCTGGACGGAGACGGCCACCCGGATCTTTCGGTAGCCGTTCATCAGAGCTCGCGTCAGTTCGAAACCGATTCTCTGATCTTCTTCGGGACCGGCGCCAAGACACTGGATCAACCTCCGTTGAGTATCCGTACCATTGGCGCCAGCGATACGGCTATTATTCCCCCCAACGGCTCGGTGCCGGGCCGCGTCATTTTCTGCAACAGTTTGGGCGGTACCGTGGCCGAAAGAGTGCCCCTGTATGTCTACTGGGGAAGCCCCCAGGGCTTTTCTCCCTCCAACCGGTGGGAAATTCCGTTTCAAAGCGGCTACGAAGCCAGTGCCGCCGACCTCAACCGGGACGGTTACGTGGACTTGATCGCCTTGAACTCGGAGCACGCGGGAGAGGCGGCCAAAGCCGATCTCACCGGCGGAGCCAACATTTTTTGGGGTAGTGCTGACGGGTTCGATCTGGACCGGCGAACAGTCCTGAGCGAAAGCAACCTGGGATCCAGCAACGTGGCCGATCTCAACCGGGACGGTTACCTCGACTTGGTTTTGGGCGCCTTTGAAGCAAACAATGGAAAGAATTTTCTGGTGATCCGCTATGGCTCCAGGGAAGGATACGAACCCTCCGACCGGCTGGCGCTGCCCTTTGACGATCGCACCATCGGCAGTTTGATCGCCGATCTCAATCAGGACCACTGGCTGGACATCGCTTTCATATCCTCCCACCAAAATCGTCTTCAAATTCTTTGGGGCGGCCCGGATAAATTCACCTTGGATCGTCACAGCCAACTCAAGATCCCCTTTCCCATCAGCCTCGAAGCCGCCGATTTCAACCGGGATGGCTTCCTCGACCTGGTGGTGGGCAGCTACAGGGACCCGGTGTCCCACCACCACGACATGGGTCTCTCCATCTTCTGGGGCGGTGCTGAAGGATTCCGCCCCTGGAATGCTCAGTGGCTTCCGGGATTCACCCCGATTGGCATGGCCGCGGGCGACTTCGACAGTGACGGCTATCTGGACCTTTTTTCTCCCCATTATCTGTCGGACCTCACTCGCGAGTCGGTGGCCTCCTACCTGTATTGGGGAGGACCCGAGGGTTTCGCCACCCGAAACCGGACCATTCTCATCACCGACTCGGCTCATGACGCCATGGCCGCCGACTTCAATCAGGACGGGCGTCTGGACCTGGCCGTCTCCTGCCACACCCGGGATGGAAACCATCACACCGTCTCCAAGGTTTTCTACAATGACGGAGACCGGTTCCGTAATCCCAAGGTCGTTGCCCTGCCGACGGTTGGCCCCCACTGGATGTGGATCCAGGACGTGGGACATATTCATCACCGTCAGTGGAAACAGGTCTATCAGTCCTCCGCTTTTGGTTGGAATCAAGCCGTCTCGGGGGGCCGATTGACCTTCCAGGCGGAGCGGCCTCAGGGAACCGAGCTGAGGTTCGAGGTCCGCTCTTCACCCAACCGGAAGGGGTTGGCCGACCAAGCCTGGCAGTCGGTTAAAGACAAAAAATTTGATCTGAGTCCCGGGGACCGGCGCCTGCAATATCGCGTCACTCTGGAATCGAGCAACGGGGACCTCTATCCCGTTCTGGAGCGCGTCGAAATCCAACTGAAGTAACTCTGGCTGAAAGGAAGCCGACATGGACGTCTACAGGCCTGCGCGGGTGGCAATCGTATTTCTCCTGGGGTTGGCGGGTCTCTGTCTCCACCCGGGGTGTTCCGCTTCAGAATCCCCTCCTTCGGCTCCGTCGGCCAAGCCGCTCCGGCTCCACTGGAAGAAGTCGACGCCTCTTCCCGAGCCCCGCGCCGGCCATGCCGCCGGCGTTCTGGATGGGAAGTTCGTGATTGCCGGCGGCGCCTATTGGGAGGGGGAAAAGGGGAACTGGACCCGGAAAATATTCTCGGCCAGCACCCATGCCTTCGATCCCGACACCGAGACCTGGGAGCGGCTGCCGGATGCCCCCATCCCCTTCGGCTACGCCGCCTACACCGTGGTGGACAATCGGCTTTACGTGCTGGGTGGATTTGACGGTCGGCAGGAAAGCCGAAAGATCCTGACCCTGCTCAAGGAAGGGGACGAATACGTCTGGAAGGTCTTCGGCGAACTGCCGGAGACCCGTCTGTTCGCCTGGGCCGGCAGTTCCGGCTCTTCCCTCTACTTGCTGGGTGGAGTCGTGCAATTCGAACCCCTCGATGAGGCAGGATCCTGTTGCACCTCCAGGACGGCGACCAACCGGTTGACTGTCCTGGACACGGCCTCCCCCGAAAAGGGCTGGAAGGAATTGTCGCCCTATCCCGGGGACAAACGCTGGCTCTTCTCGGCGGATGGCGATGGGGAAAGCCTCTGGATGTTTGGTGGCATATACTCCGGTGAGGCCGGGGCGCCACCCGCCAAATTCGATCAGGCCCTGCACTACGACCTGAAGCAGGACCGTTGGCAGGAACTCCCTCCCCTGCCCCCAGAGACCCTGGACGCCACGCCTCTGGTTCCCCTCCACCTGCCAGGGAAAATCCTCTTCATGAGCTTCTCCAAAACGGTGTGGCAGCTCGATCTGAAATCGATGGAGTACACCATGCTGACGCCGCTGCCCGAGGAAGCCTTTGTGGATCGCTTCGTCTGGTTGAACGATCGCATCATCGGAGCGGGAGGAGAGAACAAGATTGAATCTCCTCGACGCCGATCGGAATGGACGTTCATCGGGGAATTCAGGCCGGACTAGCCGGCGCCGGCTCCCCTGGGGCTGAAGAATTCCCTGGGAATTCGAGAGAAAGACATGGCCAAAAACCCCATTCCACTCTCTTTGACGGAGAAAATTCGATCCGCCGTCAACCGCGAGCGCCTGCTGAGAACAGCCGTGGCCCTCATCGAAGTGCCCAGTCCGACGCGGAGTGCCGGAACGGTGGCTGACCGACTGGCCGATCTTCTCCAAGAGGACGGATTCACCGTGGAACGACCGGTGGCCAACTGGCCCGAATCCCCGGCGGTGGTGACGCGTCTGGGCAGCGGGAAGCCCGGCCGGACCCTTCAATTCGATGGTCACCTCGATACCGTTCACCTGCCGTTTGTGCCGCCTCGCTTCGAAGATGGGCTGCTGCATGGCTCAGGGGCCTCCGACATGAAAGGGGGGAGTAGCCGCCTTTGTAGAGGCTCTTCGCGTCCTCAAAGAGACGCAGGCCTTGGCGGGGGGAGGGGTCTTGCTGACCGCTCATGACCACCACGAGGGCCCCTGGGGCGACGGCCGCCAGTTGCGCTCGCTGATCGATGCCGGCTACAGGGGGGACGGGGTGTTGCTCCCGGAATATCTGGGAGATCGTCTGGCGCTGGCCGGCCGGGGTTCGGCCATCTTCGAGGTCACCATCAGCCGAGAAGAGCCCCCGGTTCACGAGGTCTTGCGTGCGGAGGGCTTGCCCGAGGTCTTGGGCGCCGGGGCCGAACTGGTCACTCGCTTTGGCCGCTGGCAGCAGGAACTGAAGCGCCGCCTGGATCCCTACGCCGGGCACGACTCGGTCTTTGTCGGTAAAATTCAGTCAGGCGAAATCTACAACCAGTCTCCCCGGGAATGTCGCCTCAACGGAACCCGCCGCTGGGTGACCCCCAACACGGCTCCGCAGGTCGAAGAGGAGTTTCGCCGAAAATTGAACGATCTGGCTCAATGGAGCCGGACACAGATCTCCGCCGAATTCCAGATCATGGCCGAGGCCTTCCGCATCGATCCCGGCGACCCACTGATTTTGGCCCTGCAGTCGGCCCACTCGGCCGCAACCGGACAACCGCTGCCACTCGGGGGCAAACCGTTTGTGGACGATGGCAACGTTTTCTGCAACCGGGCCAAGATTCCTGCATTGACCCACGGCCCCCGGGCCAAGGGCGCCCACACCACCCATGAAACGGTCTCGCTGGATGAACTGGTCCGGGTGGCTCAAGTGTACGCGCTTACCGCCGTTGCCTACTGCGTGGAATCAGTGGCTAGTGGCAGCGATTAGAGGCAAGTGGCTGGATGAGTGGTCCGGGTTGATGGCCTTCCCAACACTCCCGCCAGTCCGGATCTCTCACGGGGTCTTAGAGATTGAGTTGCAGGGCGCCGAGAGATATTCCCCTACAAAGCTCCCCTGTTGGGTAGAGAGGCTCCCCTGTAAGTTCCCGATGCGGGCGAGACGCCCGCACTCCCAAGGCTCCCTCCCAAGAGGGGGGCGGCACTCCCCTCGGGAGTTCAGGGGGTGGTCGTTCAACTGTTTACCACGAATCTCTATGGACAGCCGAGAATTCAGGCCCACGATCCTGTGGCGCCTGATACCGGTAAAAAATCCAGGCTACACGCTGACCTTCAGCCGGTGGCTTCGAATCCTTCCCTGCCCCTCTTCAATAGTCCAGTAGGTGGCCAGGATGGTTCCATCTTGCAAAGGCAATAGCGAGGGTTGTCCGAATCGGAGAGATTGAAACATCTCGTGGATCACTTGCCCGGATTTGGTGGCCAAACGCTGGCCGGCTCTCCAGATGAATTTTTCTTCCAGAGGCGCCCACTGATCTCCTGCAAGGTCAATGATCCTGACGCAGATGCCCAGGTCGCCTTCCCTGTGGCAATGGATCGTCAACAGCAAGTCCCCGCCGAGCCACATCAGATTCGACGCTTGAGCCCAATGGCCGGTGTTGATCGGATCTGACCAGGTGTAGCCGTTGTCATGAGAAATGGTCACGTAGTTGGGCAGGTGCTTGGCAGCCGGGAAATCGTAGGCCCAGGTAATGGCGACCAGGTGTCCGGGGTGCATCTCGCAAATCCGAGACTCCCAGGCTGTCACGTCCCTTCCCGGAATGTCGAAGAATCGTCCCCGGTCGTCCCAGGTCGCACCCTGATCCCTGCTCCTCAACAAAACGCCAAATTGGCCGGAGGGATTGGACCCGTCTGGCATCTTGAAAATGCCTGCCACGGCCAGCAAGTCACCTGACCGGGTCTGAATGCAGGGACCTGAAATCTCCTGGAGTTCGGGCGTGCTGCGTGGAATGACCCGGGGAACGGTCCAGGTCCGGCCTTCGTCCTGGGAGAAACAGACGATGTCGTCTCCAGGCAGAATGCCTCCCGTCTCCTCCAGGCTGATGCCTTGCTCGAGGTCGTGACGGTGAAAGCGATAGCCAATAGCAATCAACCGACCATCCCGGAGTCGAGTCGCCTTCATGGAATCGCTGGTTACGACTTCGACGACCGACTTGTCGTAGACCGGCCCCCTGCAATTCCCAGCTTCGCCCACCATCCCGGGATCGCGAGACGACCGTCGTGCAGTCCGGCGACTCGAAGGCTTCCCCCAGGACAAAGAGAGCCACCAATTCGCCACTGGGCAATTCCAGCAATCCGGGAAAGATTCCGTGGCGGCTGTGTACCTGAGGCTTGGGATTCTCATAAAGCGTGATGTTTTCTATGATGTCGATCATGAAATGGCCTTCTCCTCTTCAAAAAGTGCGTCATGGAAACTTCCGGATCGGCGGGTATGGCGGCGCCGACAGGCTGCTGGTTGAAGTCCATGGCTCCCGTTTGCCATCGTGAGGGTCATGGTGTATGGTTTCCCTTCGAGTGTCAATCGAAGATTATCGCTTCGAGGCCAACGAGTCATTCACTGTGGCCAAATTCTCAGCCATCATCGGGAGCGGACGTTCAAACGTCATCGCAAGGAGGAACCGCCAAGTCATGAATCCGTTTTCAGAGTATCACCAGAAATTTTCCAGGAACGGCTTCGTCAAGCTCAAAAACTACCTGACGCCCCAAGAGGTGCAAAATCTGGAGGAGCATCTGCAACGCTACATTCGTGAGATAGCTCCCGGACTGCCACCCACCGACGTCTTTTATGAAGTCGAAGGGCGCCCTGAAACACTCAAGCAGATGCAGCACATGGATCATCACGATGCCTTCTTCCAATCTCTGACCCGCCTCCCCAAATTTACCCGTTTGGCGGAAGCCCTGCTGGGCATGCCGGTGGTTCTGAGAGGAATGGAGCTTTTCAACAAGCCGGCCCGAATCGGGAAGCCGACCCCGGCCCACCAGGACGGATACTATTTCTGCCTGGTCCCCAGTGAGGCCTTGACCCTGTGGTTCCCGCTCGACCCGGTGAGCGAAGAAAACGGGTGCATCCGCTATGTCAAGGGATCGCACAGGAAGGGAATCCGAGATCATCAAGTGTCCAACATCCTGGGTTTTTCCCAGGGCCTGACGGACTGGGGCCCTGAAGATGAAGCGGCTGAAGTCAAGGTCCTGGCTTCCCCGGGAGACCTGCTGGCCCATCACTGCGACATCATTCACCGCGCCGATGCCAATCCCAGCCAGCGTTCCCGCAGGGCTCTGGCTATCGTCTACTATGCCGCTTCAGCCGTTGAAGACGACGTGGCCATCGCTCGCTACAAAGAGTCCTCAACCAGGCAACGGGTCCAGTTGCAGTCCCGGTGACCCCAAGCTGCCCCTCCTGCTCGGCCGAGGGACACGACGACGCCAAAGGCTGCAAGTATTGCCGGACGGCCCTTGTAGGAACAGGTGGTTGCCGAACCGTGGCCCTTTGGGCCTGGCTAGCTGGATTTTGAGCGAACCGGATCGATACGGTCCAACCTCTGGGCTACATCACCCTCAGGCGTGCGTAGCGGATCTGGGTCACCGAGGCTTCGGTGCACCAGAAAGTCGTCAAGACGTCACCGTCTTCCAACACCGTCGCCGTGGGGGCGCCAAAGGCAATGGTGTCGTGGGACCGCGGATAGGATTCAGGCGCGTCGGTGCCAATCTTGTCGCGACCCGTCGCATCCCAGACCTGAATCTGGTTGTCCAGATCCCATGATCGGCCTCCATCTTCTGAACAGGCGGCGAAAAATCCTGGGGGTTGCATCTCCCGCACCGTGTAGATCACGGCCATGCGCCCCCCACCCAGATCGGCGGTCCAGTTGGTCTGGCCCGGGATGTTGGTCGGCTCGGGATTCGACCAGTGGCGTCCGTCCGGAGTGCCGATGGAAGCGTGCAAGGCCAAGTTTGCTCCTGACTTCATATCAGCCGACCAGAACAGGGTGAACAAACGATCGTCCCGCTGCCGGATGATTCTGCCGTGCCAGTAGCCTTTGCCAACCGCTTCCCCGTTCCCAAAGGTCACCGGATTCGTCCAGCTTCCGCCTCCATCCGATGAAAAAAGACCCACGGTCCGTGGCTTGTAGGGACCGGGATCATCATAGGCATGCCATTGATCGAAGGCTTGAAACCAGTGGCCATTGGACAAGACCACAATGGAGCAACTGGGAGTGATCACCATGCCTTCAGGAACCTGGAGAACTTGCGGCCCCGACCAGCCTGCTCCCCCATCCGTCGATCGGTAGAGGAGAGTGTCGGCTGGGAGGATGCCTCCAGTTTGTTCGTTGAAGACGGGGTGCTTCGGATCGGACCGGTCCCAGCGCTGAGCCGTCATCACCAGAGAGTTGTCCGGCAGGCGACACAAGACGGGGGCGTGGTAGGAATAGGCCCGACCGTCGCCGGATGGATCGTGGATCAACCCTTCGGAACGCCAGGTTCTCCCGCCGTCGGTGGAACGCGCCTGCATCATCACCGAGTCCACACTGTACAGGGCTTGGCCTCGTTGAAAGGTACACAGCAATTCTTGGCGCGAGAGCTGGACCAGATGGCTGTGGCAGGCGAAGTGAAACTCGTAGCCTGGATTGGGATTGCGGTAGATGACTCCTTCATCAACGAGACGGATCCTTGTCATTTTTCTTACTCCCTAAGCGGCGTCCTTCTTACAATAGCAGGACGCAAGAGTGTGTTGTTTCGAAGGAAAACAGGGTCAGTGGGGTCACCGTCTTTTTGAAGTGCAGCTGCAAACTTCCCGCGGCCTGATGGTGATCCGCCTGCAGCCAGCCGGAGTGAACGAATCGAATCCTGCTCAGGGTTCTGTTTCCCTTCCTCCGGACAAGGACGAAGTCGCCAAGCTCGGTGGCCGTCAAACCTTCAAGGACCCTGTACTGTGCGATGATAACTTCGGAATTGTCGAGGAGCTATTGAAAAAGTGGAGAACCCCCATGACAGCGCACTTGACTGTATGGCGAGTCATTCCAAGGCCGGCGCCTCTGCCCACGATGAACCCGCCAACCCGGTCCCGAAAAACAGTCGCATTGACCGCGGGTCCAATCAAGATCCTCGTGGTATCGGCTCACACGATTCAGGTATACTGACAGCTCTCATCGACCAGATTCACTCACCGAGGAGACACCATGCTCTCGCGTATCCACACAATGCTTGCCATTTCAGCTATGGGACTCAGCCTGGGTTATCTTTCGTGTTCGGGGCCGAAGTCGAGCGGCTTTGACGCGCTGGACAACTTCGAGGAGGACTTTCTCGTGGCCTTCGGCGATCCGACTTCCTGGAAGGCCAAGGACGGCATCTTCGAGTGCAACGGCACGCCCAACGGGTACATCTGCACCAGGAAGTCCTACTCCAACTATATTTTGACGCTGGAGTTCCGCTATCCCGAGCAGGCCGGTAACACCGGCGTCCTGAACTACATCTCCGGCGAGCACAAGATCTGGCCGGCCTGCGTGGAAGTCCAGGGCCATTACCAGGGACTGGGGCAAATTTTCGCGATGGGGGGTGTTAAGGGTCCCAGAAACAACGGCGACGAGGCGGCTCGAATGAAGGCCCGCAAACCGCACACCGAATGGAACCGGTTCGAGATTACCTCAAAGGATGGCGTGCTCAGCGCCAAGTTGAACGGCGTATTCATCGGCAAGAGTGGCCCCTACCCCATCCGTGAGGGTCCGATCGGCTTCCAATCTGAAGGCGCACCGGTACATTTCCGGAATATTCGAATCAAGGAGTTGTAGGGAAACCGCGCGCTGCTGCCACCTTCAAGGTCATTCAAGACAGACACCCCCGGCGCCTATCCGGCAACCGCTACAGGGCGATGAAGGGACACCGTATAAACGTCCCAATGACCAGTTCGCCGGCGGCAACAGAGCACAGCGGAATTGCCGCCCGATGGAGCACCTTGTCAGGCGCCTGTCTTAAATTCAAGCCTGGGTTGATAGTTTTCGGATAACCTGCCCTTAATTACCTCAACATATTCCGCTTCTATTTCTATACCTGTGTAATGATAGCCAAGCTGTTGAGCAGCAACCAAGGTTGTCCCACTTCCCGCAAATGGGTCTAAAACCACATTGTTTTCAGATTTTGGAACTAAAGTAAGGATCAGCTTCTTTATTAACTCCAGAGGCTTGACAGTACAGTGAGCAAATTTCTTTTCGGACTTACTATAGTAACCTTCAAGGATATTAGACTGGAAAGAACCATCCTCGTTGATTGTCTTAAATACACCGACACCTGTTTCTTGCAGTGTTTCCCAGTAATTGTTAAACAATGGTTTTTGGACTAAAACAATTGACTCCCATTCATTTCTGAAACATGTATGCCACCCATCCCATTTTTCAGCGTCCGGATGGTTCATTTTTTCAAGCTTCCGCTTGAGATTCAATCCTTTCGGGATACCCGAATGTCTCCTGTAAACCAAAATATCTCGCGCATAAAATCCAGCTTCTTCTAAAGCAACTTGTATGTGAGCAACTGTCCGAGTGCTGTTAAAAACAGCAACAGGAGCCCCATGTTTACATACCTCAAATAACTCATGACCCCATTCTTTACACCAATTCATGTATTCGATTACATTTTCTTGATTCCGTTTGTACCACTTGGCATTGCGTACTCCCCCAGCCAATCCGCTGCCGTATGGGATATTCTTCACTAGGGTTTTACTATCCTTTATTCTCTCTAATCTTCGATTAATTTCTTGATCGTCCCACTTACGACCGATAAATTCATAATTATAGGGAGGGTCTGTTATACACGCCGCAATGGAATCGTGTGGCATCTCAGACATAACAGAGACACAGTCGCCTTGGATTACTTTATTTATGTACTCCACGACCCGCTCCTATTGATTAAGAACGTTCCCCTGTCTCTGTGATGACATAGCCAGCCATATAGGTCGAATCCGGTCTTGTTCTGCAAATAATCGAATGTTGCTTTTCCTGTATAAGTCGACCAGCCTCCAACTTCACACGCTGTCATAGCAGCAGGTAAATTATCTTCTCGCACAAATAGAAAAACTGGTCTGTAGCCATTTTCTTTGAGAAGTTCACCGTACTGCTTAAACTTCTTCAGGGTTCCAGAATCGCCAGAGCCAACTCTATATTTTGTATCAATCGCATCAGAGCCAAGAACAAGATGACAGGGTTCATCCGCACCAAATCGCAAAGCATCTCCATAGTCCGCACAAGTGTGCTTGCAAAGCTCTGCCACTAAAAGCTGCCAACACATTCCTAGTTGTCTTCCCCAAAACTGCTTATTTTCATGCTTTAACTCCTGCGTTATTCCAAATGTCTCCATCAAGACATCTGTAGAATCGTGATCATCGCCATATACTTTGTCGGAGAAGTTGCCTTGGTATTTTTAAAGGATGGCTGATAGTTTTTTGTCCAAGTTCAAGACATGATTAAACATAACAGTATTCCGGGAAACTCACCTGCCGGATTACAACCCAGCCCGGCAATCACCGGACCTGTCACCTGCAATGAGGTGCTTCAGGCCAGCAACTCCTTCACTACATGGGCGGGTTCGACACCGGTGAGCTTGGCGTCCAGACCTTGGTGCCGGTAGGTAAAGCGCTCGTGGTCGATGCCGAACAGGTGCAGGATGGTTGCTTGATAGTCCCGAATGTGGACCGGATCTCTGACGACGTTATAGGAGAAGTCGTCTGTCTCACCGTGAACGACGCCTCCTTTGATGCCGCCCCCGGCCATCCATAGACTGTAGCAGCGGGGATGATGGTCGCGGCCGTAATCGGTGGGCGTCAGCTTGCCTTGGGAGTAAATGGTCCGACCGAACTCCCCGCCCCAGATGACGAGGGTATCTTCGAAGAGACCTCTCTCTTTGAGATCTTGAACCAGAGCCCAGGAAGCGCGGTCGACGTCTCGGGCCTGAGCGGGGAGGACTTCAGGGGCGGACGAGTGGACGTCCCAGCCGCGGTGATAGATCTGCACGAACCGCACACCCCGCTCGACGAGCCGACGGGCCATCAGCGCGGCGTTCTGGAACTTGCCGGGCTGCCTCGCTTCTTCGCCCCAGCGCTTGAAGGTGCTTTCCGGCTCACTGGAAAGGTTGCTCATCTCCGGCACCGAGGCTTGCATTCGGAAGGCCATTTCATACTGCTCGATGCGCGCCAGAGTTTCGGGGTTCCCGACTTCCTGGTGCCGCATTTGATTCAACTCGCTGAGACCGTCCAGCATCTTCCGCCGCACCTCCCGGGAAACCCCCTCGGGGTCTCTCAGGTAGAGCACCGGATCGTCCCCTCCACGGAGCCCTACTCCCGCATACTTCGGAGACAGAAATCCCGCGCTCCATAACTTGGCTGAGATGGCCTGCACACCCGACTTCGGATGACTCTTCTCCGCGTTCATCACCACGAACGTGGGCAGGTCGCGGTTCACGCTGCCCAGCCCATAGGCAATCCACGAACCGATGCAGGGCCGCCCCGGAACCTGCCGACCCGTCTGGATAAAGGTGATGGCAGGCTCATGATTGATAGCCTCGGTGTGCATCGAACGAACAATGGCGATGTCGTCGACCATCTTGGCCGTGTAGGGCAACAGCTCGGAAATCCAGGCGCCGCTCTGGCCGTGTGGCTTGAATTCAAAGACGGAGGGGGCAATGGGAAAGCGCGCCTGGCCCGAGGTCATGGTCGTCAAACGCTGTCCCCGACGCACCGATTCCGGGAGGTCCTTGTCGTACCAATCCTTCATCCGGGGTTTGTAGTCCAGCAGATCCATCTGCGGCGGCGCCCCCATCATGTGGAGGTAGATGCAACGCTTGGCTTTGGGGGCAAAATGGGGCAAGTGCGGCAGACCGCCATAAGCCTCATCACCCTTGCGGGTCGCGAAGATGTCTTCGGCCAGAAGATTGGTCAGGGCGATTCCGGCGATCCCCTTGGCTCCTCGAACGAAAAAATGCCGTCTGGTTTCCGTAAGGATGGCTTCTTGCTGTGGATGCATTCTCAATCTCCTCCTCCAAGGCAAAAACAAACACCTGCTGTCGTAAACCCTTCGATGCCTCGCCCGTTCCTGGAGACTTTCCAGGAAACCGGCAGCAACGTCCTCACTTGTTCAGCACCTCGTCCAGATTCATCATTTGGCTGGTCAGCATGGTCCAGGCCGCCGACTTTGCGGCCGGCAGTCCCTCATCAGGCAACGACTCGCCGGCAGCCAACAGCTTTTCAGCCTCATGAGAATTTGACCCGTAGTAGGCGGCGAACCCTTCGTACATCCGCCGGGCAACGTCCCGTTCCTTTTGGCTCAGGTCACGCGCCAGAAGCCGGGTGGTGATGTAGTCCAACTGCAGATCGAAGTCCCCGCCGGCTTCCCGCATCGCTTTCTGAGCCAGATAGCGCGCCGCTTCCACGAATTGGGCGTCGTTCATGGTGACCAGCGCTTGCAGCGGCGTGTTGGTCCGTTCACGACGCACGGTCGCATGCTCGCGCGTGGGCGCATTGAAGATTTCCATGGAAGCCGGCGGCGCCGAGCGTTTCCAAAAGGTGTAAAGGCTGCGACGATAGAGTTTGGCGCCGGTGTCCTGTTGGTAGACCCGGGTGTTGCTGGTGGGCATGGCGACCCTTTTCCAAACTCCTTCCGGCTGGTAGGGTTTGACACTGGGGCCGCCGATCTTGCGAACCAGCAAACCACTGGCCGCCAGGACGTAGTCGCGGATCATCTCGCCATCCATGCGGAACGTCGGTCCCCGCGACAGGAGCCGATTCTCCGGATCTTTTTCGAGCTTCTCGGCGGTGGTCGCCGCCGACTGGCGATAGGTCGCGGAGGTGACCAGCGTGCGAAAGAACCGCTTGATGTCCCAGCCGGATTGGCGAAATTCCACTGCCAGCCAATCAAGCAGGTCCGGATGCGAGGGCCGCTTCCCCTGGGAGCCGAAATCATCGCTGGTTCCGACCAAACCCGTTCCGAATACTTCCTGCCAGTAACGGTTCACGATCACACGAGTGGTAAGCGGGTTGGAGTCGTCGACCAACCACCGCGCCAGCCCCAGGCGGTTTCGGGGCCAGGAGGCCGGCATGGGATGCAGGGCCGCCGGAGTGCCGGCGTCAACCCGCTCACGCGGCTGATCGTAGAGCCCGCGATAGAGGACGTTGGCTTGGGGTTGGCTATCGGGTCTCTCCTGCATGACATGGGTGATCCCTCCACGCCGCCGTATTTCCCTCCACTCCCGCTCGATCTCTTGAGCACGGGCCAGAAGTCGACGGTAATGGCTGTCCTGTACGGTCAGGTAATAGAGACGCAAGGCCGACCGCTGCTCGGGAGTCAGTTTTTTGGACTTCTTGCCTCGGGCGCTTTGCAGCCTGGACCAGAGCGAAACCACCTTGGCCTCCCGGGCCGAGATCTCACGATTGAAAATGCGTAGATCGGCAACGCCGCCGCCCGAAAAATCGCTCAACTTGGGGTCAGCGCGTTCGTTTGCCTTCGCCAGCCCCTTGCCGAGATAAAGCGGTTGGTTGGTCCGGATACTGCCCTCAACCTTGGTGAAAAACTCACTGCCTTGGGATTCAATCGTCTGGCCATTCCAGTAGATCCGCAGGCCGGCTCGCTCTCCCGATCCATCATAGGTCACAACGATGTGGGTCCAAACACCCGGAGGCAGCCGCCTGGTGTTGATCGGGCGGATCTGCACTGCCGTCGGCGTTTTCTCACCGGCTGGTTTTTCCCCGGTCAAGGTGAAGGTGATCTGCCGCGAACGGCTGATCAAGGACCACCCACGGGAATGATCCTCGGGATCGGACTGACCGGCCACCGTGAAATCTCCGACCAACTTGGGATGATAGAGCCACATGGCGATGGAAAAGGGCCTGTCGGTGTCGAGATCCAGGCTGGGCAATGCCGCCCACGATTCCTTCCCGAATCGCAGTGACGACTGGTTCTCGCTCGGACCGCCACCCACCTTTGTCCGCTGATGGAGGACGACGGTTTTCCGGGTCCCCTCGAGGTCGACGGCGACCCTGCCGTCCACATGGAGGCTCAACAACTCCGCCGATTCTTCCAGGGGTGTTCGCAGGGAGCGATGATGGTTGCCGGTCAACCATTCCGCGAAGGCTCCATCGATGGAAGCGGCGAGGCTTTCCATCTTGGCTTCTACCTCGCTGGCTTCCCGACGAAGCTCATGCCAGCGGTCAAGGTCCTGACCATTCGGAACCACCAGTACCGGCGGGGGATCGGATATATTGCCATCCATCACATACTGTGTGGTGTTTCTGAAAAATGCGGTCAGAGCATAGAACTCCCGCTGGGTGATGGGATCGAACTTGTGATCGTGACAAGTGGCGCATCCGACCGTGAGTCCGAGGAAAACCATGCCGGTGGTATCGACTCGATCCTTGGCATAGACGGCTTCATATTCTTCAGGAATAACACCACCTTCGTTGGTGGTGATGTTACATCGGTGAAAGCCGGTGGCCACCAGCCGATCCAGGGTCGCGTCCGGCAACAAATCCCCTGCGATCTGCTCGACCGTAAACTCGTCGAAGGGTTTGTTCCGGTTGAAGGCCCGGATCACCCAATCGCGGTAGGGCCACATCTCTCGATAATTGTCGATGTGGATGCCGTGGGTATCTCCATAGCGCGCCGCGTCCAGCCAGTAGCGGGCGCGATGCTCGCCCCAGTGCTTCGATTCCAGCAGGCGATCAACGAGGTTCTCATAGGCTTGGTTCGAGTCATCACTCAGGAAACTGGCCAAGGTTCCGGGGTCAGGAGGCAACCCCGTCAAATCCAGGGCAACCCGGCGAGCCAAGGTGCGTTTATCGGCTTCCGGAGCCGGCGCCAGACCCACTGCTTCCAGTCGGGCCAGAACGAACCGGTCCAGGGGGTTGCGAACCCAGATTTCGTTTTTCACCGGGGGAGGTTCGCTCCTCTGAATCGCCTTGAAGGACCAGTGCTGATCCCAGGAAGCTCCTTCCTCGATCCACTTTCGGAGCCTCTCGATCTGTTCGTTCTTCAGTGGTTTCTTGGAGTGGGCCGGCGGCATCCGCATCGCCGCCTCCGGATGAGCGATGCGCTGGTAGAGCAGACTTGCCTCGGGATTGCCCGGGACGATGGGGATTCCGTTGTCCCGCTCGGAAAATACCCCTTGCCGAGTATCGAGCCGAAGCTCCGCCACCCGGACGGCCTGGTCAGGACCGTGGCACTGAAAACAGTGATCGGAGAGGATGGGACGAACGTCCCGCTGGAAGTCGATAGTCGCTGAGTCGGACTCAGCCGGCTCAGCCGAGGAAACGTTCAGCCCCAGAATGAGAGCCAGGCTGACGAAACCGACACGGCGCATAGAGGTCACTGGCCTACCCCCCAAACCTTAGCCGATTGCAGCGTCCGCTCCGGGAGCCAGAAAGAATCCTCGATCTGCTCGCGGGTGTAGGGATTCTCCTGCGGCAGCGCCTGGCTCCACTCCCGAGTCAGACGCTTCTGTTCGCGAAGATGCATCGAGTTGTCCTTGATTCCTTCGGTGGCGTGGTCCACGAAGGCGTCGATGGCATCTTCCCTGGCATCCAGCCAAGCCTTGGCGAACACTTCATCACATTCGCTCTTCAGTCCGGGATTGTCCCGTAGAACTTTCTTGATTTCCGCTCGGGCTTGGTTTACGGAACGTCTCCAACCGGCCATGGGCTCGGTTTCCCCAGGCCCCCGGTATTGCAGTTTCAGCAAGTGCTCGATAGCCCTGGCGTATTGGCTTTTCAGTCTGCGTACCTCGTGCCGACCCATGTCTTCAAGCTCCTCGATGACGTTGTCCCAATCGACGGCGTTGAAGTCGCGCCGCCGCAGGGCCTCGGCCTGCTGCATGGCCCAGGCATAGCCGTCCCGCCGGTAGAGTTCATCCATCTCGCGGGTTCGTTGAGCATCGGAAATTTCAGCAATCGGCTTCATTGCATCACCTTGTTCATTATCTCGACAGCCCAGCATCCTGGAGATTGAGGACCAGCCACAACCCACTCATTAATTTTAGACGATTCCTCAAGAAAAACGCCAAGTTCGTGATTCAGGCTGCATCGACAGCAGGAGAGATACGGGTGCAAATCAGCCGTGAGAGGTACGAGCGTCGGCTGCATTTGCCTTGTCAGTCACCTCGCACCATGGACTCGATGGTCACTTCAAAGCGATGGGGTTCCAATAGCGCCATATTCTTCTTCGATACGTTCAGACTCCATTCAGGCCGACTCTTGAGTCCTTCGTAAGTCGCGGCTGACAAACAAGGCATTGACTTCTCTTCAAAGAGGAGCCCGATTGCAAGATAGAGGGGCTCGCGAAGTGCAAACTTCTCCTTCTGCATGAAGACGTACCCTATGGACCGGAGTGACTTGACTTGTACCTCGATGAACGGTCCGTCTTCATACCTTGCCACGAAATCAATTCCTCGGTCGTCTACTTCCGTGGCATACACCTGAAACCCGTACATCGTCAGCTCCATCTTCACGAAGTACTCGGCGTATGCACCGACCTGTTGTTTGTTCAGCCTACTCCAAGCGTAGCGCTGCACAATCATTCTCTCCGTGTCCAGAGGCAAAAATGGCCCAACAAGACCGACTCTTTCCGATGGACTAATGAACCTTCTCAGGACTCATGATCTGCTCAAGGACGTCCATTCCGACTTGTTGGCTCCAGGCTTCCGTCAACCGGTCAAACAACGGTCCTGGCTTGCCCTCGGCGATGGGAAGCCCATTCACCCGGGTTACCGGGGCAATTCCATAGGGAGTGGTCGCCAGGAAAGCTTCGTCGGCATTCACCACGTCATGAACCTGCAGGTTCTTCTCGATAAAGGGAATCTGAAGTTGATCGCAGAGCTCGCGGACATTGAGGAGGCTGATTCCGCCCAGGATGTTGCGGGAGGTGGGAGACAGGAGCTTTCCATTCTTGGCGACCAGGAAGTTGGCGCCGCTGGCCTCGCTGATATTGCCATCCAGGTCGAGCAGCACGGTGATGGCATTGGGATCAACCAGGCGAGTCTCCTGGTCCGCCAGCCACCAATGCAGTCGGCTCCGGTTCTTGACTTTGGGATCGACACATTCGGGAGGCACGTGCCGAATCGAGGGAATAACCACGTGAGCGCCCTCACGAAACAGAGGTTGCCAAGCGGCAAACTGCATCGGATAGGTGTGAATACAGAAAGTCGGGCATTGATGCACGGCATCCTGGGGAAGCCCACCGTAGACGGCGTTCTCTCCGGGGGTGATGAAGTAGACGATGGCCAGATCATCCGACTGTCCGATGCCCTGGAGGTTGTGCTCGAGCAGTTCCAGGGTGACGGCACGGGTCTCCTCCTGACTCAACAGCGGCTGGATGCGAGCGTACTTGCACGATTCGTAGAAACGGTTCAGGTGGTCATCCAGGCGGAATGGTTTGTGACGATAGGTCCTGACCAGATCGGTCACGGTGGCGCCCAGGATGATCCCGAAATCGTAGTAGGCAATCCTGGCTTGAGAAGCCGGGATGATGGCATCTCGAAAATAAACGACCGGTTCAAAAGCTGACATGGTGTCCTCACCTTCTCACGCATTGACGTTGGTTGGGTATTCAGGCTCCGGGAGCGTGTGGACCGGCCGTGGAGGGACTCCAAAAACCTGATCCGGCCCGGAACCCGGTCCGATCAATAGGACAAAAAACCACCGTCCACAATCAGTGTGGCCCCGTGAACGAAGCTGGCGTCATCCGAGGCCAGGAAGACGGCAGCTCCCCCGATCTCTTCCGGCAACCCGCGACGGGCCAGGGGGGTTTTTCGAGCGTAGGTCCGGTCGATCCCGATAGCAACCATCTCTTGCCTCTGCTGCTGGTTTTTCTCGACCACAATGTCTCCCGGCGCAATTCCCACGACTCGAATGCCGTGGGGGGCCAACTCCAGCGCCATGGCTTTGGTGAGCCCCTCCATCCCGCCTTTGCTGGCGCAGTAGGCAGCCGCCCACTGCTGGGCTGCGAAGGCTCCAACCGAGGAAATGTTGAGGATGACGCCCTGCCCTCGAGACACCATATGCCGGGCTGCCAGTTGCGAACAAAGAAAAGTTCCCTTCAGGTTCACGTCCAGGATCGTGTCCCAGGTCTCCTCCGAACACTCGAGAAAGGGAGTGAGGGCCGGCATACCGGTAATGGCGGCATTGTTCACCAAAATATCAATTTGTCCATAGTGCCGGAGTGTCTCATCGATCATCTTCCGGACCTGTGATGGGGAAGAGACGTCACAAGCCATCGCCCGGGCTCCCAACTCTCCCGCTGCTCGCTCGGCCACTTCCAGCCGGCGTTGAGCCAGCATCAACCGAGCCCCTTCTTGCGAAAAACACTTGGCGATCCCTTTGCCGATGCCGGTGCCGCCCCCAGTGATAATGGCTACTTTGTCTTGCAGTTTCATGGAAATATCCACCGATGTCCCCAGACAGACTGCACAGGGACCACTTCACCATTACTAGGATTCCCCGACCTGTAGGATTTCGGAGGCCAGGGCCGCTATATTTTCTCCCGGATAGATGCGGGGAGTAGCCCGCATCAGGATCAGAACGCCGTCTTCGGGAGCCGTGATCTCTTCGGCAATTCTACCGTCCAGGCTGCGAACGATGCCCAAGACTTCTCCTGATCGCACTCTTGCGCCAACCTCCGCGGACGCGAAGAACAATCCCCCATGTCGGCACTTGATGGCCACATCCATGTCGCCGGATCCCCCCAGCAACCTGGGTTGATAGCCCTCGGGCAGCCCGGCCCGGTCGAGGACCGCGATGTCCAGGAACTTCAACAGGTTGGCCAGCCCCCGGGTGTAACAGTCCACATCCTGCGGTCGAACGTGCCCGCCGCCGTAGGCTTCCGTGTACAGGGAGGGAATCTCCAGATCCAAGGTCGCCGACAGGGTCCTTCCCGGCGAGGTGGCAGGATGAGCCCAGACCACCGGAGCCCCAAACGCAAGGGCAGCTTCGCGGGCAACGGCTGCCTGCTTTCCAAGCATCGAGTAGCCGCAGAGCGTCAACATGCGATAGTTTCGCCCCGAGCTATGGAGGTCGATGTAAAAACTGGCATGGCGTAACACCCGTTGCAACACGGCCCAAGCCAAGCGTTCACTGAAGGTCCCACCGGCGTCACCCGGAAAAACCCGGGCCATATTCTTCGAGTCGACGGGATTGCATCGGATGCCGAGCCAAAAAGCCGGTAGCGTGATGATGGGCAGGGCCACAAACGTCCCTCGCATCTTTTGAGGGTCCAACGCTTCAAATACGCGATAGATGGCTTCCATTCCTTCGTACTCGTCACCATGAACCCCCGCAGTCACCACTAGCGTCGGACCCTCCTCACGGCCTCCGGCCGCCAAAACAGGCATCGACAGCTTTTTCCCCTCGAGCTGCAACTCCATCTCGGCAGCTATGCGGTCCTCGGAGCAAAAACCGCTGGATGCCAGAAAGCTCTGCCGGGCCAGATCGCCCAGACCTTCGGGAAGATCCACCGAAAAGGAAAATATCCCTTTCGAGTCCCTGCCGATGGCATCGATGTCAAACTCAAGTGGGTGGCTCACAGGCTGTTTCTCCCCATTCAAGGGCGCCAGGGCCGAACAACGTCAGGCGCCCCTGGTTCAGAACGAACAAAGGAAAGGGTCAAGCCGGTATTTCGACCCGAGCTCGTTTTCTCCAGGACTGGATGATTGCCTCCACTATCTTCATGGATTGGATGGCCTCTTGAGCAGGACTCTCCGGAGGTCGCCGACCCTCCACCGCCTCCAGGAATGCCTGATGCTCCGTTGCCATCAGAGCGTCCCGCTCCAGAGCAAACTCCTGCATGGTTTCCACCTCGGTCTCGCGAATCCCCAAACGAAGCGAGTTGGAACCCGCCTCAAAGAGGGCCCAACCTTGATCGCCAATGATTTCGCACGAGCCGCGGTCGGGATGCTGCACGTAATTCAGATGAATGGTAGCAATCAGCGGTTCATCATATTCCAGGGTGACCGCCATCACGTTCGGATTGGATTGTAGCGGCAGGTTCCTGCCCTGGCAACCGGCGGCAAAGACCGCCGTGGGCATCTTTTCCAGCAGCCAGTAGAACAGGTCCGGTTGATGGGCGTAGTCCATGGCAATCGCCCCTTCCACCTTGGCCTGATGCCGGGAGATGGAGTTCATCAGAGTGAGATAGGTCCCGACATGGAAATGCAGATGGAGAATCCGGCCCAAACGGCCATCTCGGATGATTTCTTTCAGATGCTGCATCACCGGATGGAAGTGGTAGGTAAAACCCACGCTGAAGATGCGGTCACTCGCCCCTACAGCCTGGAGCATCCGCCGGGCTCGAGCCAGGCTGTCGCTCATGGGCTTCTCGCACAGCACGTGACACCCGGCCTGGATCGCCTGAATCGACTGCTCGGCATGAAGTCCGTGCGGGGTGGCGATCACCACCATCTCCGGGGGGTTGGTCAGCATTTTCTCAAAGGACGAATGGGTGGGCACCCCTCCCACTTCCCGCAAGGCCCGCTGCAGGTGGTCGGGATGAGATTCACAGATCTCCACCGACAGTTCCTGACGGCCCGATAACACTCGGGCATGGCGGCGCCCGATGGACCCACAACCGACCACCACAATACGCCTTTTGGCCATGTTCTTTTTCCCGTTTAGATATCGTCAACGTTGATGAGGGGCACGGGTGAATCCTTCAACAGGGCGTCGATAGAGTCCAGGTGCTTGAACCCTCCCCCAGTGACCAGGCAGACAATCTTCTCCATCGGCTTCACCAGCCCCTTTTGCGCCGCCAAAGCCAAGCCGGCCAGGGCGGTGGCTCCGGCCGGCTCCGTATAGATCCCTTCCTCACGAATGAGGCGACGCTGCCAGGAGTAGATTTCGTCATCGGGCATCATCTGGCCGGAGCCCCCGCTGGCCAGAACTCCGTCCACGGCCATCTGGGCATCCAGCACACTGGCGACCTGCAGACCGGAAATCTCGCTGGTGCAGGTGACGGCCTCGGCGCGCTTTTCATTCCGGCTCAGCGGACCCGCAACCGTGGCGCAGCCCTCGGGTTGGGCAGCGTGCATCCTTGGAAGGCGGTCGATTCGGCCCGACTCGAACCATTCCCGCATTCCCTGGTAACACTGGAAAAATAAGCCGCCGCCGCCGATTGGAATAAAAACGTGGTCCGGAGCGCCGCCAAGCTGCTCGCATATCTCAAAAGATATCGTTTTTACGCCGGCCATCTGCCGCGGGCTGATGCAGGTGGCCGAGATGAGCAGAACGGCATCACTGCTCTTGGCTCGGGCCTTAAGTCGTCCCACCACCGAGTTGGTCCCTTCTTCCGTAACGCCAAATTTCCGAACCCGGATCACCCTGGCGCCATAAGCCTCGGCCTGAATCAACTTCTGCCGGGAGGCCGTCTCCAGGACGTACAAATCCAGTTCAAAGCCGAATCGGGCTGCATAGGCGGCCAGGGGCCGAGCCGGTGTTGCCGGAGGAGGTTGCCAACATGTTTTGACGGTTCTCCTCGATCATCAGAGAGGCCGCCATGCTGGCGAAGCGGTCTTTGTAGGATCCGGAGGGGTTTTGAAACTCCAACTTGAAGTAGAGATTCTCCAAACCCAGGGAGGGGCCGATTTGAAGGCTCCGGACCAATGCGGTGTTTCCCTCACCCAGCGAGGCAATGTTTTCCTTATGGTTCAGAGGCAAACTATCAAAATATTTCCACATGCGCCTCGACCTCACAGCCTGACTGACCAAGTACCCTGGTCATCATAGAGATTGAGGACTGCCTGCTTCAACAAAAAAGATGTGGAACCGGTCGCGGACGCGCAGTTTGCACCGTCTCGACTCAGGAAATCGCGAGCCTATAGGGAGTCCTCAAATGATTTCTCGGAAGACACCGACAAAAGGAACGGGACAACGGGCAGGAAGGAACTCGAAGGGAAAGGGTATGCAAGGGAACCGACAACGTTAGCCAGGCAGCGTAACGCCCCGTCCAAGCGTAAATGTGCGGGTTCAGTACCTATGAGGCTCGGTCAGGCAGCCTTGTAGGTATCAAGGGATTCCATCGGTACCCTCATGTCCAGGATTCGGTGGGGTCGGATGTCATTGTAGAAGTGTTGGGAGTCGGCGAGGGCGGCGCCAGCGACGGCGACAGTGAGTTGGCCGCTGTAGAGGTTCCAGAACTCGACACGGGCGCTGTGGTTGGCGCGTTCGACGCGGCCGTTGAACCGGGGTCGTCGGGGCGGCAGGACAAACTGAGGGATATCGAGTTGCTGGCAGGCTGGCTCGAGCTCGGCCCTGAACTCGCTACCGCTGCTTATGGATAAGGTCCATTGCTCTATCCTCCGACTGCAATACTTCTGGATTAGCACCCCATTCTATTTATGAGATGGCTTCTGGTCACATAGAGCTGATAGAGGCCGCAGGCGCCGCCCACGATTCCGCCAGTGGCCCAACCTGGCCCACCACAAACAGCAACAACCCTTATCCCCATTCCCCAAGGGCGTGGGCTTTGTTCCACCCGGCCGGGGCGGGGTCTATTCCCGATGGGTCCGTCCTTGCACGGGAGCCGCCGGCAGTGTGGTGAAGATGCGGTTGGCGGCATCCAGCTCCACGGCCACTGCGGTGAAGCGTCCCGGTGAGGCGCAGCGCACCGCGCCCACGAAGTCCGAGGTATCGGCGCCGGTGAAGACCTCTTCGATGAACCAGAACTGCTGCCCGTTGGCCTGCAGAGGGAGCTCCATCTGTTCGAGCACGGCGCCGGCTTTCATCAATTGGCAACGCACTACCCTGCCGCCTCTTTCCAGGTTGCGGATGGCCAGCGCCGTGCGGATTCCCCCCGCCTGGCGGCGGACGGGGAAGAGGGCATCGCGGAGGGGTGAGCCGGGGACCATGGCGGCCACCCCGACGCTGGGGAGGTGAAGGCGCAGGACCCCGCCGATGGGTCCCTCGGCTACTACGCTCACCGACCCCGACACCACCTCTCCCCGACCGTGGGTCGAAATCGTGAGTTCCCCCAGCGGCTCCATCTCCGTCCGGACCGTCAGCGCTCCGTCCTCTGTGACTGCCAGATCTCCTATGACATCCACCACCGATTCCGCGTCCATGAGATGGCCTCCCTGATCGTAGAAGGAGATGGCGGGCCGGATGGGATGGGCGGCCACGTTCACAAGCACCAGGTCGGACCCGAGGGAAGTCCCGTTGCCGAAATAAGCAAAGTCCAGGGTATGGTTCAGTTGGCGATCCAAAAAGTCCAGGATGTGGTTGAACAGGGTCATGCCGTCCACCGTGCGGGTACGGATACCAATCGCCTGGAAACCGTGGCCGGCGCCTTCAATAGCGTGGATTTCGGCCGGCACTCCCACTTCCCTGGCCCGGGCCTCGATCTCCAGGGTCTGCCGGTAGGGGACCACCGTGTCCCGGGTGCCGTGGACGATGAACAGCGGCGCTTCCCCGGCCTCCAGGTGGGCGTCCACGGGGAGGCCGCCCCAAAGGTCGATGACGGCGCGGAATGCCGGCAGAGCGATGCCGTAGTCGTCCAGCGAGTAGGCGGTGTGCAGGGCGGTGATGGCGCCGGCGGAGGCGCCCCAGAGGGCAATGCGTTCGGGGTCGATGCAGTGCCGGGCAGCGTTGTCCTGCAGCCAGTTCACCGCGGTGGCGGCGTCCTCGAATGCGCTGAGGGCGGCGTTGAGGAGCGCCTCCCATCCACAGCCGGCGCCGAACTTGTCGAGGGAAGCGGCGGCTTCCAGATCGCGCCCCATGGCCGCAAACGGCTGGGAGGGTAGAGGGTGGTCGCCTTGCAGACGGTAGTCGATGGAGGCCACCACGTAGCCGGCGTCCGCCAGATCGGTGGCGAAGCCGGGCCAGGGGGGCTGATGGCGGGCGCCGTAGCGGAAAGCGCCGCCGTGGATCATCACCACCAGCGGCCGGGGCGCCGAGCAAAGGGTGTCCGGTCGGTAGAGATCCAGCAGCAGCGGCTTGTCGCCTCCCCGGGTGGCCCCGCGCCCGTACTCGATGCCCCTGTCCACCTCGGCGCCATGGACCGACAACGCCGCCAGCGAGAAGACGACGGTGATCATCGCTGTGCGCTTCATCGCGTTATCCTCCCTCCCCTCTATCCCCCGCCGCCTTCGACTCCCGATCCGGAGGCAGAGCGCAGAGGGAACCGGGCCCTGTTGCGCCAAGCAACCTCCAGGACAACAGATTGGTGGCAATCGCAGTCTTTAAAAGGCCCTGGAGGCGGAGACCGGCCGTCCCGATCCGACGGCTTGGCGGACCGATAGGATTTTCCCTACCAACGTGGGGACCCGCCGCCGGACGCTGCGCACGATTTTTCCACAGCCCAGCGTTATTGGCAGGCATTCCCTCCGTAGGCAAGACTCCGTCAAAACGACAACCGCCCACAAGAACTGGCGGCATAACTCCATGATGAAAAGACCCTGACCCCGTAAGGTCCGTCCCTTCCAACCCAAGCCGATACCACCCAAAACAACTCCCAAAAAAGAGGATTATATACTTGGCCAGAACCTATCTCAAAATGGTCCGGATTCAGGCACCTGTGAGACGGTGAGGATGATGGGAGAGAGAAAATGGATCAGGGCGCCAGCCGCGGCGGGTCTGGGGCGAAGGGAGCGGAGCGAGCCCAGCCCAAAACCCGCCGCAACAGCGCCTTGAGGGTCCCTGATCCCCGTCACTCACACCCCAAAAAGCACGGCCCCCGGCCCTCGATTCGGGACCCAACGCCGCGCCCTTCAGGGAGCCTTGAGTTCCCACGCCGTCCCGGTCGACGGCGGCTCCCAGTTCATGGCCGAGTTCGAGCCAGCCTGCCAGCCACTCAATATCCCCCGGTTTGTCCTGCCGCCCCCACGACCCCAGTTCAACGGCTGCGTCGAATGCGCCAACCACAGCGCCCGTGTCGAGTTCTGGAACCTCTACAGCGGCCAACTCACTGTCGCCGCCACCCTCGCCGACTCCCAACACTTCTACAATCACATCCAACCTCACCGATCCCTGGACAGGAGGACGCCGATGGAGTCCCTTGATACCTGCAAGGCTGCCTGACCGAGTCTCATAGGTACTGAACCCGCACAGCAACTTTTGTTTTTTGTAAGATACTGTTAGCCTTTTGACCCAGGCGGGCTGTCTATCGGATACAACAACCACGTCACACTTGTCATGGGGTAGCTCCCGGTGATTCAGTAAAGCTGAAGTAATAATGTCAATCATTACTCCTTTCTTGGCAGCGTCTCCACTGTGTGCGGCGGTAAGGTGGCATCGAGACCCACCATAGCGTCTTCTTTGAATGACAGAAAGGCATTAAGATCGTGCGGCAACCCCTTTCTTTTCTGGTCAAACTCTGCCTGAGCGGGATGCTTCTGGCGGGGATGGCATGGCCACAAGCCGAGGCCGAGTGGACCATCGACACGATCGCCGGTCGCGGGGTTGGGGACAACGGCCCGGCGGTCGCGGCGCAGCTAAACTTTCCCAATGGCGTGGCGGTAGACGCCGCCGGCAACCTCTACATCGCCACCGGTAGCCGCATCCGCAAGGTAGATGTCGCCACGGGGACCATCACCACCATCGCCGGGACCGGAGCTTGGGGCTACAGCGGAGACGGCGGCCCGGCGGTCCAGGCGCAGCTATCCCGGGCCTCGGGCGTGGCGGTAGATAGAGCGGGTAACCTCTACACCGCCGATAGCTACAACCAGCGCATTCGCCGGGTGGATGCCGCCTCGGGGATCATCACCACCGTCGCGGGAACCGGAGCTACCGGAGCTAGGGGGGGCTACAGCGGGGACGGCGGCCCGGCGGTTGTAGCGCAGTTAAACTTGCCCAATGGCGTGGCGGTGGACGGCGCCGGCAACCTCTACACCGCCGATAGCCGCAACCACCGCATTCGCCGGGTGGATGTCGCCATGGGGATCATCACCACCATCGCGGGAACCGGTAAGCGAGGCTTCAGCGGGGACGGCAGCCCAGCAGTCCAGGCACAGCTATTTATTCCTTTTGGCGTGGCGGTGGATGGCGCCGGCAACCTCTACGTCGCCGATTCCTACAACCACCGCATTCGCCGGGTAGATGCCGCCACGGGGATCACCACCACCATCGCGGGAACCGGGGGTACTGGCTTCGACAGTGGAGGCTTAAGCGGAGATGGCGGCCCGGCGGCCGTGGCGCAGTTAAACTTGCCTATCGGCGTGGCGGTAGACGCCATTGGCAACCTCTACATTGCTGATTCCTACAACTACCGCATTCGCCGGGTAGATGCCACCGGGACCATCACCACTGTCGCGGGTGGAGGCGACATCAGGGACGGGGGGCCGGCGGTCCAGGCGCAGCTAAACTCGCCCTATGGCGTGGCGGTAGACGCCACCGGCAACCTCTACATTGCCGATTCCTACAACCACCGCATTCGTCGGGTAGATGTCACCGGGACCATCACCACCGTCGCGGGAACCGGAGCTACCGTAGCTAGGGGGGGCTACAGCGGGGACGGCGGCCCGGCAGGCGCGGCTCAGCTAAGCTTTCCCAGAGACGTGGCGCTGGACGGCGCCGGCAACCTCTACATCGCCGACAGCGAAAACCACCGCATTCGCCGGGTGGATGCCGCCGGAACCATCACCACCATCGCAGGAACCGGGGAGTACGGCTACAGCGGGGACGGCGGACTGGCATTCCGGGCAAAGCTAAACTATCCCAGAGGCGTGGCGGTGGACGACGCCGGCAACCTCTACATCACCGATAGCGTCAACCACCGCATTCGCCGGGTGGATGCCAGGGAAATCATCACCACCATCGCGGGCACCGGGGGTACTGGCTTCGACAGTGGAGGCTACAGCGGGGATGGCGGCCCGGCACTCCAGGCGCAGCTAGGCCGTCCCACAGGCGTGGCGGTGGACGGCACCGGCAACCTCCACATCGCCACCGGTAGCCGCATCCGCAAGGTAGATGTCGCCAACGGGACCATCACCACCATCGCGGGCACCGGGGAGCAGGGCTTCAGCGGGGACGGCGGCCCGGCGGTCGCGGCTCAGCTAGACTCTCCCCATGGCGTGGCGGTGGACAGCGCCGGCAACCTCTACATCGCCGATACCGACAACCACCGCATTCGAATCTTAACGCCATCTTCGCCTCCCAGCATCCTTCAGTCCCCCACTGACCTGAAGGCATCGGCGGTTTCCTCCTCCCGGATCAACTTGGCCTGGCGGGACAACAGCAACAATGAGACGGGGTTCAGGGTGCAGCGCCGGCTGGAGGGCTCAGCGGACTGGATGGGCATCGGAACCACAACCGCCAACGCCACCACATTTTCAGATGCAGGGTTATCCCCAGGCACCTCCTATACCTACCGCGTGCAGGCCTTCAACAACGCGGCATCTTCCGCCTTCTCGAACGAGGCCACGGCAACCACCCTGGCGTCGCTTCCGCCGACCGTGACCCGGTTCACCCCCACCCGGGGGCCGGTGGGCACCCGGGTCACTCTCACCGGAACCCATTTCCTGGGCGCCACTGCCGTCAGGTTCAATGGAGTCAGCGCTTTCCGGTTCGAGGTCGTGTCGATGACCAGCCTCCGGGCCGTAGTGCCTCCAAGCGCGACCAGCGGCCCCATCAGCGTGGTCACACCCGGCGGGACGGGCGTGAGCGCCGACGCCTTCACCGTAACGAGCGGAGGAATCAGCAGCCGGTTGTTCGTGCCCATCGTGCTGAAGGCGAGAGGCCGGGCGGGTTCTTTCTTCACTTCCGAGATGACCTTGACCAACCGGGGCAGCCAGGAGGCCGCCATTGGCTACACCTACACGACTGCCATCAGTTCCGGTTCGGGAACGGCTACCGATTCCCTGGGGGCCGGCCGGCAACGGGTGATTCCCGACGCCATCGCCTATCTGACTTCCCTGGGAGTGCCTATCGGGGCCGGCGCCGCGGTAGGGACGCTGGGGGTAGAGTTTTCCAACCTCCCATCGGCTTCGGAGGCGGGGGTCACGGTGAGGACTAGTACACCGGTCGAGGAGGGACGAGCCGGCTTGGCCTACCTGGGGTTGAGCGCCGAGCACCTGCTCGCTGGCCCGGTCTGGTTGGCCGGCTTGCGTCAGAATGCTATGGATCGCTCCAACGTGGCCGTTCAGCACGCCGGGGAGGCCAGCCAGGGGAACCTCACCCTGAGAGTCACCGCCTTCTCCGGGGACCCGGCGGCCCCGGGGAGTGTTGTATTCCCGGAGGTCACTCTGTCTCCGGGAGGGTTCCACCAATACTCGGGCCTGCTGGCAACGGCTGGTTTCGAGAACGGCTACGTGAAGGTGGAGCGGGTGAGGGGGACGGCTCCTTACTATGCCTACGGGGTCATCAACGACCAGGCCAACTCGGATGGGTCCTTCGTCTTTCCGGTGACTGAAAGCTCGCTGGTGGGGACCAGGGGACAGACCTTGCCGGTGATCGTCGAAACGGGAATCTTCCACAGTGAGTTGGCGGTGACCAACTTCTCAGCCTCGGCCAAGAGGGTGCATTTCAGCTTTGTGGCCGATGCTATCGAGGCCGTTGACGACACCGCCACCGTCAGCCTGACGCTCGAAGCCGGTGAGCAGAGGATCATTCCCAACATCGTCAACTGGTTGCGTCAGCAGGATAATGTGGAGGGGATGGGTCCGGCCGGCCAGACCTTTGCCGGGGCGGTGTTCGCCACCGTGGAAAGCGGAGATATGAGCGGGATTGTGATCGGAGCCCGTACGGGGTCGGCGGGAGGCGGGGGTCAGTACAGTGTTTTCTACAATGCGGTCCCCGATGGCGCAGCCTTCAGCGACAGCGCCTGGGTCTACGGCCTCCAGCAGAATGCGAAGAATCGGAGCAATCTGGCTCTGGTCAACACCGGAGAAGTGGATGGCAGCGACAGCGTCTTCGAGCTCAACATCTACGACGGCGACAGCGGCGCCTTGGTCAACACCGTGGGTGGTCTGAGGGTTGCGGCCTGGCGCTGGCGTCAGCTCAACGGCCTCCTGGACCGCTATGCTCCGGGAACCACACAGGGCTACATAGAGGTCCGGAAGATTTCCGGCGCCAACCCCTTCCTGGCCTACGGGGTCATCAACGATGGAGCGGCTCCGGGACAGAGAAGCGGGGACGGGGCTTACGTGCCGGCTCGGGAGTAGCTCAGCCTGATGTAGCTCGGACATTCCTGTCCGAGCTACAAGTATGCGGCCGGTGACTCGGATAGGAATGTCCGAGCCACCTTGGGCGGGCGTCGAGAGCTTATCAAGCGTGTGAGCTTCTCAAGCTCACACCCCGCGCTCCCGGACCAACCTCTCTCACAAATGTCGTTGCAAACCCCAGGGGTTCTGGCTATGGTGAGGACTCCGAAAGACAGAGCCGATCCTCCCATATTGAATCTTGATCGAAACCGATTTTACTCTGACACATCCCAACCAACTGAAGGTCCGGTGTACCCTCCGCATCCCGCCCGGCAAGACTCCCTTAAATCCGATCCTTGTGGCTCACGGTTTTCTTGGCTTCAAAGACTGGGGATTTTTCCCCTACCTGAGTCGACGGCTGAGTGAATCCGGATTCGCAGTGATCGCCTTCAATCACGCGCTCTCGGGAATCGGCCACAACCCCTGGAAGATCGATGACGTGGAGGGATTCTCCAGAAACTCCACTACTCAGGAGCTGCGGGACTGGGACCTGGTAATGGATGCCCTGCTATGGGGAAAGACCCCACAGGCAGACCGATTGCGCCTGGATGCCGTTGGAGTCGTTGGGCACAGCCGAGGGGGAAGCTACGGTATTCTCCTATCGCGCCAGGCGCCACAAATTCGGTCGGTGGTCACGTGGGGAGCCATCCGGACCTTTGACCGATTCGATGCCGAAACCTGTCGGCGCTGGCGAAAGCAGGGATACCTGGAAGTCAAGCGCGAGGAGCCTGAAAAACCCTTGCGAGTAAAGGTTGCCGCTCTGGAGGCTCTGGAGCGCAACCGTGAACGGTTGGATGTGCTTAAGGCCATGAGGGAGTCGACGATTCCGATCATGCTTCTTCACGGCCGCCAGGACCGAATCGTTCCGCTGTCAGAAGGAGAACGCTTGTGGCAACGCGCCGATCCAAAGCTGTGTCGATTCCACATCATTGAGGACTCCGGTCATACTTTTCAGACCCGGCATCCTCTGAGAAGGCCTTCCATGCCGCTCCTCGAGGCGGTCTCCAAGACGATCGTCTGGTTCAAAAACACCCTACCCCAACGAAACATCGCCAGTGGATTCCTCTGAAGCGACCACCCACCCCCTGTCTTCCTCTCAGGAAGACACCCCTCTCAGGAGGGGAATTTCTGCCGCCTGGAGGGACTCGCATCCTGCGCCCTCCCAGGAGGGGAGTCCATTGGCCACCGTCAGCGCCAACGGTCAAATCCGAGCTACATCGCCGGAGGAGAAGAATCCAAGGCCGGTTGGAACCACACCGGCAGGGGGACATTCACCAAAACCGTCCAAAGACCAAGGCAGCACCGCGCTAGGGGGTCAGCGCCCACTGGCAGACAGCGTCAAAGCGGTCGGCAAATTCCACGCGCAGGCCTTTCTTCAAATAGGGGGGCAGCTCCTCATAGTCCTTGCGATTGCCTTCAGGGAAGATCAAGCTCTTGAGACCGGCCCGCCGGGCTGCAATCACCTTCTCCTTCACCCCGCCAATGGGCAGGACTCGGCCGGTCAGCGTGAGCTCGCCCGTCATGGCCAAGCCCGGTTTGGCTGGCTTTCCCCGGATCAGGGAGACCAGGGCCGTAGCCATGGTGATTCCGGCAGACGGGCCGTCCTTGGGAATGGAACCGGCCGGTACGTGTAAATGCACGAAGTGCTTATCAAAAAAAGCAGGATCGACAGCCCAGTCCTCAAGACGGGCCATCACGTAGGAGTAGGCGATTTCAGAACTCTCGATCATGACGTCGCCGAGCTGGCCCGTCTGCTTGAATCCTTTTCGCTGGCTGGCCACCGCCGTCGCCTCCACCTGCAAAGTCGCACCCCCCAGGCTGGTCCAGGCCAGACCTGTCACAACTCCGGGGACGTGGTCAGCAAGGTCTTCCGCCATGTAGACGGGTTTCCCCAGATAGGTCTCGACGGACTTGGGGGTCACGGTGATTCTCTTCTTGGAGTCTTCCGATAATTCGAGGGCGGCCTTGCGGGCAATCTTCTTGATGACGTTCTCCAGGCTGCGGACCCCGGCCTCACGGGCATAACCATCGATCATGGTGACGAGAGCCGCCTTGCGAATTCCCATCTGGGTCCTCTTCAAGCCATGGTTGCGAATGGCCTTGGGAATGAGATAACGCCGAGCAATCTCCACCTTTTGCTCCAGGATATAGCCCGACAGCCGGATCACCTCCATGCGGTCCAGCAAGGGCAGAGGAATGGTATCGGTACGGTTGGCCGTGACGACAAACAAGACGTTGGAAAGATCGAACGGGACATCCAGATAGTGGTCTCGGAAGCTGACGTTTTGCTCAGGATCCAGAACCTCCAGGAGAGCCGAGGCGGGGTCGCCGTGAAAAGAGGCGCCGATCTTGTCGATTTCGTCCAACATGATGACCGGATTAGAGGTGGCTGCCGTTTTCATGGCCTGAATGAATTTTCCCGGCATGGCGCCAATATAAGTGCGTCGGTGCCCTTTGATTTCAGCTTCATCTCTCATCCCCCCCAAAGAGAATCTATAGAAGCGACGGCCCAGGGCAGCGGCAATGCTTTTCCCCACCGAAGTTTTGCCCACACCCGGCGGACCTGCCAGGCAGATGATTGAACCCGAGATATCGCCTTTCATCTTGCCGACGGCTATGAATTCCAAGATACGCTCTTTGACGTCCTCCAAGCCATAATGGTCTCGGTCCAGCACCTTTCGGGCTCGGCGCAGATCATAGGAATCGCGACTGAATTTCCCCCAAGGAAGAACAGTCAACCAGTCCAGATAGTTCCGTGTGACGGTATATTCGGGGGAGGTTGTCTCCAGGATCTTCAGTTTCTCAAGCTCTTCCTCAACCGACCTCTGTACTTCCGGCGTCAGTTTCAGCGCCCCCAGGCGCTCCTCGAACTTCTCGACCTCGGTGGTCCTTCCTTCCTTCTCCAGGCCCAGTTCTCTTTTGATGGCTTTGAGCTGTTCTTTGAGAAAAAATTCCCTCTGCTGGGTCGAGATCCTTTCCTCGATCTGCTTGGTGATTTTCTTCTGCAACCTGGAAAGTTCGAGCTCCCTCTGAAGCAACGTCAGAACCCGATCAATTCGGTGGCGCACATCGAACGTCTCCAGGACCTTCTGGATCTCCCAACCCTCGGCCGTCGTCAAATGAGCCGCAAAGTCAGCCAGCCTTCCGGGATCATCCAGGCTAGATCGGCTCAGGAATATCTTGATGGCTTCGGACTGCAGCGGGTCCAGCTTCACCAGTTCCTTGAGAATGGAAATGATCGCCATCGAATAGGCCCGGAGTTCCATGTTGACCGAGAGTTCTGTGGCGTAGTGGTAGTCCACACGGGCGAAAAGACCTCTTTCCCCCAGATCCATGTCTCGGATGGTGAAACGCTCCAGGCAGTTCGCCAGAACATGAGTGACCTCGGGCTCAACCTGGACGGCCTTGACGATCTTGGCCGCCACTCCGACCCGAAAAAGGTTTTCCGGCTTCTCTTCTCCTTCCGGGTCCTTGAGAAGCACCAGACCCAGGGTCTGGTCAGAAGACTTCACGGCCTGCTTCAAAGCAGCCAGGGGAACTTTTCCCGTCACTTCCAGGGGCACGGGGAGTCCCGGGAAAAACGGCCGCGGCTTGACCGCAAGGATCGGGATCTCGGAAGGCAGGAGTTTGGCGGCAAGCACCAAACCCGAATCATCCTGCTTGGATGGTCCGGAGTCGGACCTTCTGTCCGGCTCGAGGTCCTGCTTCTGATTGCTGGCTGGAATGCCCTTTTGGGGGCCAGATTCTGGTTTCTTGTCGCTCATCGACTCCCTCCATGCCTGAGCTTCAGTTTCCCGGCTGCTCTCGGGGATTCTCGACTCTGCTCATCTTAGCAAGAACTCAAAAACTGCCCTGAGTCTTTTGTCGGATGCGGGGCTGATCAAGCTGCCGCCTCACGGGTAAGACCCTTCGCCCCCCGAATTCGAGACCGGTACGGCGATCAGCCCGGAGCAGGTCAGCATTGTTGATTGGCGGTTTGATTCCCCCGCTTCACCCCGGATAGAGTAGTATCTTGGTCAGGCGCCAGTCTGTACCAGAATATCGAGAAACCCATACTCGCCCGAGACCTCCTCACATCCATCTTCATGATGACCCATTCCGAACCAGCAGTTGGCCTGGTATCGATTCTTCCGGCAATCCTGGCGATCTTCGTAGCGCTCCTGACCCGCAAGATCTTCTTCGGACTCGGGATAGGGGTGGCCGCGGGCGCCCTGGTGGCTCACGGAGGTAACCCTCAAGCTTCCCTGTTGGCCGTCTTGCGCTACTGTTCCTCCGCAGTTTTCGACCAGAGCCATACGATCATCACTATCTTCTCTCTCCTGATTGCCGCCACTGCCCATATTCTGACCCGCGCCGGCGCCGTGACGGCTCTGACCCTTCGCGCGGGGAATCTGGTTCGCCGGCACCTTATGGTAGCAAGTTGGTTAGGTGGATTGGTCATCTTCTTTGACGACTACGCCAATTGTCTGTTTGTCGGAAATTCTTTCGCTCCGGTCTATGATCGCTGCAGAATTTCTCGTGAGAAACTGGCCTACATCGTCGATTCCACTGCCGCTCCCATTGCCTCGATCGCCGTGATATCGACTTGGATCGGCTACGAGTTAGACCTCATCGGCAGAGCCTTGGAAGATCTGCCGGCGCCAGGGGTCGCTTTTTCCATTTTTCTACAATCCATTCCCTACCGGTTTTACAGCCTTTTCACCCTGGCCTTCGTGGCCTCCATCGCCTTTACCGGCAGAGATTTCGGTCCGATGGCGCGAGCGGAATTGAGGGCTGCAAGGCGACCTCGGTCCAACGTCCCTCCGCAGGAGGCAACCCCGGATCAAAGATTGGCGTGGCTGGCCTCTGCGGTGATCGGCCTTCTCATTCTAGCGACTCTCACCACCTTGATTGTTGATGGATGGGCCGGCACCGTCGTCGCCGGGAGACCGCTCACCCTTCTCGGGATCATCAGCGCCGCAGATCCTCTGCAAGCGATCCTGGTCGGCTCCGTCGCCGCGTTTGGTTTCGCGGTCCTGGCGTCTCTCAAAATGAAAGCTCATTCCTGTCATTCATTGCTACAGTCAACCCACAGCGGGTTTCAATCCATTCTAGGGGGGCTACTGGTGCTCTATCTGGCCTGGACACTGGGCAACGCCCTCGAAGAAGCCGAAACCTCTGCGTACCTCTCTTCACTGCTGAAGACCACCGTGCCCGCCTGGGTCTTGCCCAGCTTGTCCTTTTTGCTGGCGGCGGGCACGAGTTTTTCGACAGGGTCCTCATTCGGCGCCATGGGAATTCTCATCCCGATCATCCTACCCTTGGCCATCGTCCTGGGTGGAGAGAGTGGTGAGTTCATCCTTTACGCCGGCACGGCCTCGGTCCTGGCCGGCGCCTCCCTGGGAGACCACATGTCGCCCGTTTCCGATACGACCGTGTTGTCCGCTGCGGGATCCGGGGTCGACGTTGTCAGTCACACCCGAACCCAACTGCCCTATGCTTTTTCAGTGGGAATCATTGCTCTGCTGGTCGGGTATCTGCCGGCGGGGCTGGGGATTTCCCCCTGGGTGCTGATCCCCTGCGGAGTGGCTGGTTGCGTGCTGGTCGTTCGAGTACTGGGACGGCGCCTTTCTGATGACGACCCTCATCCAGAAGGCCACACCCCTTGAGGATTCTTCAACTCTCCTATCATCTGTATCAAACCGGGTCCGCCCGATGGGCGGCTCCGGCGCGACGACAAGCATGACGCACCGGGAATGGGGGCATGAGAAGCGCTGGGGAAAAATTCTGACTCAAACTTTTTCCAGACCCGCATACTTGACAACCAGTTTCTTCAAACCATAGGAGGGAAAACTCACCGTGAGCTTGCAATCACCTCCCTCACCCTCGCAGCGAACAATACTGCCAACCCCGTACTTGCGATGACGAACGTAGTGGCCCTGCTTGAAATGGTCCCCTGGAACCTTTCTCCTCTTCGGCGCCAAGTCGATGCTCTTTCCTCGCTGCCGATAGAACTGCCGAATGCTGGCGGCATCGTTGTAGGTCGGGCCATCGTAGGCTGGCTGGCTGGCCCTCTGTTCGCCCCGGGCATTCTGGAGGAGTTCGGCCGGAATCTCGGTGATGAAGCGGGAAGGTGTCGTCTCATTGAAATTCTCCCCCCCCAGGAAACGCCGATATTTTGCTCGCGTCAACACCAGCTTTTTCCGGGCTCGAGTCAGGGCAACGTAACAGAGACGGCGTTCCTCCTCGATCTCATCAGGATTGAGAAGCGTCCGGCTGTGGGGAAAGAGCCCTTCCTCTAAACCAACCACGCACACCAGCGGGAACTCCAATCCCTTGGCGCTGTGAATGGTCATCAAAGTGACCTTGGCGCGTTCATCATAGTCGTCGGTCTCCGAAATCAGTGCGGCATGATCCAAGAAGTCGCGCAGATTTTCGCCGCGGTCCTCGCTGTCTCGCGCTGCATTGACCAGCTCCTGCAGATTCTCGAAACGGGACTGGGCTTCCTCAGTACCCTCTTCCCGGAGCCATTGGAGATATCCGGACTGCTCCAGGATGAGCTGGATCAACTCCGAGAGAGGCTTGCTCTTCAACTCTTCTCTAAAGGTTTGAACCTGGACGCAAAAGCGGGTCAGAGCTTTCACGGCTCTGGGGTGAAGGGTTTTTTCTTCAACAGCCTGCTCCATCACATCCCAAACCGATCGGCCTGAACTGCGGGACTCGTTTGCCAGAGCGTCAATGGTTGCCTTGCCGATGCCTCGCGGGGGTGTGTTGATCACCCGCAGCAGGCTGACCCGATCCTGTGGATTCAAGGTGAGGTTGAGGTAGGCCAGCAGGTCTTTGATTTCGGCCCTCTCATAGAAACTGAATCCGCCGACTACCGAATATTTGAGGTTGTGGCGGCGACAGGCTTCTTCAAAATAGCGCGACTGGAAGTTGGTCCGGTAGAGCACCGCCGCCGGCTCGTTGCTCCCGGACCGTTGATGGGTAAGAATCTGTTGAACGACAAACAGCGATTCGGCTTCTGCGTCAGGGCCTTCGTAAAGGCTGATCAACGCTCCGCTGTCCTGCTCCGTCCAGAGCTTCTTTCCCTTGCGGGCCCGGTTGTTCGCCACCACGGCGCCGGCAGCATCGAGAATGGTCTTGGTGGAACGATAATTCTGCTCCAGCTTGATGACCCGAGTGCCAGGATAGTCCTTCTCGAAACTCAAGATGTTCTGAATGTCTGCTCCCCGCCAACTGTCGATGGACTGATCTTCATCTCCCACTACGCAGACATTCTGATGAGATTGGGTCAACAGGCGGATCAACTCATATTGAGCCCGGTTGGTGTCCTGGTACTCGTCCACCATCAAATAGGCAAAGCGGTCATTGAGACGTTCTCTGACGGTTTCCTGCTTCTTGAGCAACCCCACGGTTTTCAACAGGAGATCATCGAAGTCCAGGGCGTTAGATTCCCGCAATTTTTTCTGGTAGAGATCGAAGGCAACCGCCAACCGCTCCATCTTTTCATCGGGGGGCCCTGCTCGTACAACGTCTCGGGAGGCTTGCCACGATTCTTGGCTTCAGAAATCCGAGACAGAGTCCATCGCGGAGAAAGGACCTGATCAGCCAAATCCATCTCCTTGAGACAGACCTTGATCAGAGCCAACTGGTCGGCTTGATCATAGATAGAGAAGTCCCGCCCATAACCCAAAGCGGCAATGTCCCGGCGCAGGACTCGAACACAGAACGAATGGAAAGTGGAGATCAGTGGGCTGGCCGCACGTCCCCGGCTCAAAAGACCCTGAATGCGAACCTTCATCTGCCCCGCGGCTTTGTTGGTGAAGGTCACCGCCAGGATCTGGTCGGCCTTGACCTTCTTATTTTCAATGAGATGAGCAATCCTGAAGGTGTAATGACGCGAGTCTTTCCGCTCCCGGCTCCCGCCAAGACCAGCAAGGGACCTTCGATGGTTTCCACGGCCTGGATTTGTTGAGGGTTGAGTTGTCTTTCCAGTCGTAGCATGAAAGCGACAGGGTAGGAACTTCTAACCGCCAAGCGGAGGAATGTCTCGGCCTCGACCGGCGGGTACAAGATACCCGCGGTGACCGGAACACATTTTAGGAACGGATTCACCAAAAATCAATTGGACATTACCAAACCACCCACAAGTCCTGATCACGAGTGGTTCGGCTCTCCAAATTTTCACGATTCGCCTGAAGAAGAGCCCCCTGAAGGTCAGCCGGCACCCAACAGGACTCTTGAAAAATGGGTCACCAGCCATAAGAAGCCCGCTACTTTTGCCAGAAAGCCGGGGTGAAAATGACGAGCACCGTATAAAACTCCAAACGCCCTGCCAACATGCAGGAACTCAGAACCCATTTAGCGAAAGCGGGCAGCCCGGCATAGCTCTCGACAGGCCCGACGTTCCCCAAACCGGGACCGATGTTGAACATGGCGGCCGCCACTGCCGCTATGCTGGTAAAAACGTCCACACCTGAAGCTGCCAGCAATATGCAGCCCAGAAAGTTGACCAGAAAAGACAGATAAACCAGATTCAAAAGACTTCGGACGGCCGTTTCCGGGATGACCCGGTTTCCGATATGGACAGCAAACACGCCTCGCCGTTCAACCATGCGTTCGAATTCGCGAACCACCACCTTGCAGAGCAAGACGATCCGAGACGTTTTCAGTCCTCCCGCAGTCGATCCCGTGCATCCGCCCATAAACATGAGCGCCAGCAGGATCAACTGCGGCAAGGACAGCCACCGGGCAAAATTGTCCGTGGTGAAACCCGTGGTGGTGGTGATTGCAGTCACCTGAAACAGGGCTTTCCTGAAGGCCAGCACCGGAGCGTAACCACTCTTCCAGGCCAAGATGACGGCAATCACCAAGCTCGCAGAGGCCACCATAAGGAGATAGAATCGCAGCTCGAAGTCGGAAATAAAGCTCTTGGGGCGACGTTCCACCCAAAGACGATAGTGCAACGTAAAGTTTATGCCCCCTAACAGCATAAAGACGATGATGATGAGTTCGATGACGGGACTGTCGAAGGCGGCGACGCTGGCAGTTCGGGTGGAAAACCCACCTGTGGCCAGGGTAGAGAAGGCATGGCACAGGGCATCGAAATGGCCCATCCCCGCCCAGCGGAGCGCGGCGTACTCCACCAAGGTCAAGAGAACATAGATCTTCCAAAGAGCCTTGGCTGTGTCCGTGATCCGAGGTTTGAGCTTTTCCGACCTGGCTCCTGAAAACTCGGCTCGATACAGCGTCATCCCACCCATGCCAAGCAGGGGCAGGATGGCAATCCCGAGCAGCACAATCCCCATTCCGCCCAGCCAGTGGGAAAAGCACCTCCAGAATTGCAAGTCCCGGGGCAGGACTTCTACATCTCTGAGAATGGTAGCTCCACTCGCCGTAAACCCTGAAGTGGCTTCAAAGAAGGCATCGGTGAAACTGGCGAAGTAAGGGGAGAAGTAAAAGGGCAGAGCGCCGAAAAAGCTCACTGAAAGCCAAACCGAAAAGACCAACAGTAGCCCTTCGCGTCGATTCAAATCACTGGTGGGGCGAGGAAAACCGAGAGAAAGGACTCCCCCGATCCCAGCGATAATCAAGCAGGAATAGGCCAGGGGAGCCGGGTCCCCTCGACTCCAGAAGCTGACAGCCAGAGGAACCAACAGGGTCCCACCGAGAGCCAGCAGGAACCGGCCCAGGATATGTCCAAGAGCAGCGAGCCGAATCACACCGATCCCCTTCGGGGTTCAACCAGGAAGGCAGACTCCAGGAGTGGAACGGTGTGCTCCAAAGTGAAGAAGATGACTCGATCTCCCGCCTGGATAGAGGCTTCTCCTCTGGGAACGATCACCTCACCGTTGGGACGGGCAATGGCGCCGACAATGGCACCCCGGGGAAACCGAATCTCTCTGAGGCGCCGTCCGACGTACTTCGATCCCTCAGCCGCAATCAGCTCAATGGCCTCCGCCTCCTCCTCACGAAAGGTCGTCACGGAAAGCACTCGACCCTTGCGAACAAACTGAAGAATTCGGTCAACACCAGCCAAGCGGGGACTGACGGTCGTGTTGATGCCGAGGCGCTGCGCCATGGGCAGGTAATTCAGCCGATTGACGAGAGCAACCACTTTTTTGGCTCCCAGTTTTCGAGCCAGCAGGGAAGCAATGATGTTGTCCTCGTCATCATTGGTCATCGCCAAAAAAGCTCCAACGCCTTTGATGTTCTCCTCGGCCAAAATGGACTCGTCGGTGCCGTCCGCGTGGAGGACAACCGCTTTGCGAAGGATTTGCGAAATTTTTTCGCAGCGACTGGTGTCACGCTCGAAGATCTTGACGGCCACACCCTGAGGTTCCAACAATTCTGCCACGCGAATCCCTACCTGCTTTCCCCCCAGAATAAAGACGCGATCCAGGGACTCCTGCGTTTGGAGACCCATGAACTGACAGACGGATTCCAGTTCTTCGGCGGTGGTGACAATGTAGACATGGTCCCCCGGTCGCAGAACCTCGGCTCCATGGGGGACAATCACCTGCTGTCCCCGGAAGATCAAGGCCATGAGGGAGTTCTTGGGCGGACCGGCGCGGTCCAGGTCTTCCACGGTTTTGTGAGCGACCCAGCTGCTTTCCTCGATATTCATGCCAAAAAGCTTCACTCGACCTTCGGCAAAATCGATCACGTCAGAGACCCCGGGTAAGCGCACCACTCGCAGGATGCGATCGGCGATCTCGGTCTCCGGGTGGATCACCAAATCGATATGCAATCCGGCTTTCTTGAAAATCCTTCTCCAGTGGTCGACTTCGTGGGTACGGATCCGCGCCACCTTGACCCTCACGTTGGACTCCACCGAAGCAATCAGACAAACCAGGACATTGATCTGATCTTCACTGGTCAGCGCAATCAACATATCCGCCGTGCGAATATCCGCCTCGTGAAGGATCTGAACGCTGGCGGCATTGCCATGGATCACCTTGGCGTCCAGCATTTCCTCCAGTTGCTGGCAGCGCTCCAGGTTTTGTTCAACGAGCACGACTTCGTTGCCTTCGCGTATTAAACGCGCGGCAACCAGAGATGCCGCCTGTCCGCCGCCAGCAATTAGAATCCTCATAGCTTTGTCAAGGGTATCTTCGGACGACAACCAGCCAAGAACGGTTCGCCTGGTTGACCTTGGACATGGTTCTCCGTCAATGGAATGATCCGTTGCTTGCCGGAAATATATTGCGGAATGCCAAGAAGGAATGTCAAGGACTGTCAGTCGGACCGAGCCCACCGGAGATGAAACCTGTCCGGTTTTCAGAAGCTGCCCTGATGCCAATGAACTGGCCTCCGCATCCAGGAACCGCTCACACCCCTCCCACGCTACACGGCAGGGGCAACTTCGGATTCAAAGGGAAATGTTATACAGGTAGGTAAACTGGAGGGTGAGACGATCTCGGTCGAAGGAGGGAGGAAAGTTGGGGAAAGGCTCCGACAGATTCAGGGAGGAAACGGCTGCCCGATCATAGGGAGAAAAATCTGAACTACGGACGACTTGCAGCTCCTCAAGATTGCCGTTTCCGCGAATGTCAAAAATAATGACGACGACTCCCTTGAGACCACTGCGATAGACTTGCGGAATGACCGAGTACCAATTGTCTCGAACCCGGAAGTAAACTGCCGTCAACCAGGGTCCGAAGTCGACTCCCTGCGTATCCGAAAGGATGGTTGGACGGGAGACAGAGAAATTTGGTCGGCGGTTGTCAAAATCGAGACGCGAGCGACCATCACCCAAAGCTCCAGAGCCCCGGTTGCCGCTGATTTTTGCCTGCCCCAGGGAGTCCGGAACCATTCTGCCCGGGAGACGCAATCCCGCATAGAGATCCTTCAAGTTGGACTTGAGAGCTGGCCTTTTGGGGGAGGATGCAGGCCCGGTGGTTGACTGGGTACCCAGTCTTTTTCGTTCTTGCATCTCTCGTTGCCGGCCGGTTTCCGCTTCCTGCGAGGATTGGGGCGTTGTTGCCGGCGGGGCAGGCGGCCGAGGCGCGGGCGGGGAGGGCATGCGGTTCGGTTGGCTCGGCTGCCCCGGCGTCGCTGACTTCTCAGGGGCCGCTTGGTGTTGCCTTTGGAGTAAGGGATTCGAAGGCCCTTGGGGTCGATCTCAGGGGCTTGGCCCTGAGCCGTCCGGTTTTTGTCGGACAACTTCGGCGTGGGCGGCTTTCGAAGAATTTTTTGATAGTCTCTGGGCAGAGCCAGGAATCCCAACCGTTTGGCCGGTTCCTGGTCCACTGAGTCAGGCGGCTGACGTCGAGGCAGGATGCGCGGACCCAGTATGATGAACAAAACGATCAGCAGGTGAGTCAGGACCGACATCAGAAAGGCCTCACGCCTCCGCTGGCTGAACCCCTCATCGGATTGCCGGGAAAGCACCAGATGGATCTTGTCGTTCGTCATGACCTTGCGGATGTGGCAGACCACTTCGCGCGGGGAGGCAGCGAAAGGACACTGGCATGCTCTTGAATCTTCATGGCCACCCGATGCGCCAACACCAATGCCTCCTGGCTACTCTCGGCTGAAACTTCGGGCGGACGCCTGGTTCGGACAGACTCCAGGAAGGACTCCACTTCGGCCCTGAGTGGTTCTATCCTGGATGTCTCGATCTTGCAAGGGAGAATGACGGGGTGCCCACCCGTCCGCTGATCCTCGACACTCAAGACAACGATGTCCTGGCGCGAGAAGTCTAAGGACACATATTGGTTTCGCTGGAAGAACCTTAGCTTGCGAACCTTTTCGGTGCTCACGCGGCTGGCCGTCAAGTTGGCAACACAACCGCTGGAGAATTCAATCCTGGCATTGGCGATATCCACCTTATCGGTCAAAATGGGCAATCCGACAGCGTTCACTTGTTTCACGGGGCTGCGCGCGAAATCCAGCACCAAGTCAAGGTCGTGGATCATCAAATCCAGGACCACGTCGACATCCAGGCTGCGGGAAGTAAAAACTCCCAGACGATGAACTTCGAAGAAGAGGGGAGTCGTCAGCACCTTGCGCGCTGCGACCACCGCTGGATTAAAGCGCTCCAGATGTCCGACCTGGAGGATGCGATGGTGTCGGTGCGCTGCTTCGATTAAGGCTTCGGCTTCCGGCAGCGAGGATGCTATCGGCTTTTCCACCAGCACGTCGACTCCCTGCGCTAACAGTTCAATACCAATGCTCGCATGCTCCTGGGTAGGGGCCGCCAAACTGCAGGCTGAGATTTTCCCCAACAGGGCTGCGTGATTTTCGTAAGCCCTGGTGGAAAACTCGTCAGCGACCGATCGGGCCGTTTCGAGGTCCTTGTCGACCACTCCCACAAGATCGACGTTCTCCAGTTGCGAGAGAACTCGAACATGCTGCCTACCGAGGTACCCCGTCCCAATGACAGCCACCTTCACTTTGTCCATAGGTAGAGAGACTCGCTCGCTTGATTGATTTTGGAGACCGAGAGAGCACCGATAGACGGCAACTATTCAGATGGCCCCCGACCTGATCGGTTACGCATCGGGATCGAGGGCGACGATCGCAATCCGTTCCTGATCAGCAACCTTGACCAGCTCTGCCTGATCGAGAAGCAGTGTTCTTTTTGCGTCAATGGCCAAAGCTGAGGCATTCACCTTGGCCATCAACCGAACAGTGGGCAAACCGACGACCGGAACGTCAAAGCGCATATCTTGCCGGGGCTTACTGACCTTGATCACCGTCATCCTCCGATTGCCGGTAACGCTGGCGGCCCCGACGAATCATCGCGTCAGTGCCTTCCATCGCTTCCACCGCGACACAGGCTTGATCCCTCACAACCACGGCTTGACCGACATCCAGTCGGGCCATCTCCCGGGCAATTCTTCGACCATACTGAATGTCTTTGGTCTCTGCATCGCTGAGGGCCCGTTGGGTCAGCAACCCGGCCTCAGGAATGAGCGGCTTCAGGAAGGCGGTGGAATCGATTAAATGAATCCCTTCTTGCTCCAAGATGTTGGCAACACCTCCAATCAAGGAGTCCGTGTTCCTTGAGCCCAAACTCGTCAAGAGCTTGAGGAGCTTTCGGTCTGGCACAATCCGGCTGAAGATTTGTTTGTGCTGGACCTGGCCGGCCATTATGGCTTGACTGACCCCTTCCCGCTTCAGAAGTCGAATGAGCTTCCCGAGCTGTCCCAGGCTGATCCAATGGGTCGTGTAACCTAAAGAAGCAATCTGCGGAAAGGCTTCTTCCTTGATGGCCATGACGACCACATCAGATCCCTGACTGCGTGCGGCCTCGAGCACCAAAAAGGGGAATTGGCCATTGCCTGCGATGAGTCCGTAGCGGCGCTGGTCTGGCAGCGCGATACCTCTATGGGATGCCCTCAAGTCCGGCTGTTTGCTTCGGACTCGGTTGTCCTCGGGCATCGGTTTCACCGCTAGGGTCTCCTTTGTACAGCGATGGTTGCGGTCTGCCGAGCGTCCGGCAAGAGCACCAGGCGCGTACGATTCATTTAATGATTCCTCGTTCGCTCGTCTCGATGAAATCGATCATGGCCTGCACTTCCGGGTGCTCAGCAAGGTTCTCCTTGAGTTGATCCAAAGCCTGGGACGTGTTGAGGCCAGACTGTAGCAGCACCCGATAGGCGGCACGAATGGTCCTGATGGAATCAGCGGAGAAGCCCCTCCGCTCCAGACCAATGACGTTGACTCCGTAATTTTTGGCCTCCCGAGCGCTCACGGTTTTGGAATAGGGAAGAATGTCTTTGGTGATGACGGAATAGCCTCCAACAAATCCGTAGATACCCACACGACAAAACTGGTGGACACCCGAAAAGGCGCCAATGGTGGCATGGTCGGCAATGGAGACATGTCCCGCTAAAGTGGCTGCATTGGCCAGCAGAACATGATCTCCCACACGACAATCGTGGGCGATGTGACTGTAGGCCATGATGAAGTTATGATCTCCAATCGAGGTCCGACCACCTCCCCCAGCCGTCCCCCGATTCACCGTGACATACTCGCGGAAGGTATTGTGATTGCCGATGACCAGCTCGGTCCTTTCCCCTCGATATTTGAGATCCTGGGGTGGAAAACCAATGGAGCAAAAGGGAAAGAAATGACAATGGACACCAATCCGAGCAGGGCCTTGAATCACGGTGTGGGCGTCCACACGACAACGGTCACCCAAGACCACGTCATCTTCCAGGATAGTATAGGGGCCCGATTGAAACCTCTTCACCCAGGGAGGCATTGGAGCTCACCACCGCTGTGGGGTGAATGCTCATCTAAGCCCCTCGGTCCACAATCGTAGACAAGATTTCGGCTTCTGCCACCCGTTTCCCACGAACAAAGGCTTCCCCACGAAGTTTGCCCAGGCGCGGTTTCAACCGCAGCAGCTCCACCACCAACTCGAGCTGGTCCCCGGGAATCACGGGCCGGCGGAATCGGGCCTTGTCAATCCCACTGAAATAGACCAACTTCCTTTCTCGATCCGGAATCTCTCGAAGCACCAGAACCGCTGCCACTTGGGCGAGAGACTCGATGATGAGTACACCGGGCATGACGGGAGTTCCCGGGAAGTGGCCACTAAAGAACGGCTCGTTCACGGTCACACTCTTGAGGCCAACAATCCTCTTGCCAGGTTCGAGTTCGGTGATGGCGTCCACCAACAGGAAAGGATACCGGTGGGGGATGATCTTCTGAATCTGATGGCTGCCCAAGAGCATCGGTCAAATCCCAACTCTACAGTCGCTGAGGTTGGCTCCGAAAGAGAATATAGCATAGGCGCTCTCAGATTCTGAATGACATTCCAGGCAGGGAGCCCGGACCCGAGAGGCACATCCGTCGAGGCCGGCCGGTTCGTCGGACAGCCGTTAGATCGAGAGCCGGCCAAGAACACTCTTTGAAGGGGAACAGGGGCCCCCTTCCGGCATGGGCGCCTTTCAGACCGGACAAACAATCACGGGGTCGGCGCAGTGGTCGATGACGGAGTACTGGAGGAGGTTTGAGAAAGGTTAAACCGCTTGATGATGTCTGCCGTGATGTCTACGGAGGCAGCATTGAAGAGAACTTGGCTGTTCTGGCTGGACGAGTCAAGGATCAGATAGAAGTTGTTATCAGCGGCATACTCCTGAACCACCGCCCCTATCTTTCTGCCGATCCTGCTGAAAATGTCGTTGCGGAGTTGATTGAATTCCTTTTGAGCATCTTCAGTGGCTCGCTGAAAAGCAACCTGTTTTGAGTCCAGGCTTCTGGCAAGGGCAGCTTGCGCCTCTTGATTCAAGGTCGCTCCCTGACGTTGGATCTGGGCCTGCAGATCCTGTATTTCCTTTTGCTGCTTGGCAAACTCCTCCTGTTTGGCATCCGCTTTTTTCTGAAGCTCCGCCATCGCAGTTTTTCCCTCCTCCGACTCAAGGATGGCTCGGTAGACGTGGAGCACTCCCACCTTAACCATCTCCTGGCCCTGAGCCCAGGAAGGGCAAATCAGGAGAAGAGCCAGTAACGAGACGACCCCTTTTTTCTTGTTAATCATGGCACACAGACTCCTTATCGACGTTTATGTGGTTCTAGGCATAGTTTCAGCCCTTAGCTTACCAGTCCTCATTCTGTTTTTGAAGTGACTGTACTCGAGATTTCTACTCCAGGGGGAACCGGGGAAGATCGACGGGAACGGCTACCAAGAACCCCCCGGTGCGCTGCGTACTGGTAATCAGGGCCACGCAAATCATAGGCTGGGCTGTTGGAGAATCGATCTCCAGGGGACCGAAGTCATTACCCAGGGCCCAAGTCACCAATAATATCATCCGTTTCATGAAAGCCGTTGGGTGGGATCTGCAGACCACCCACCAGACCAATTTCTTCGCCGGTCTCCTTGTCACGAGCACGAACCCGGGCTGCAGCGCTGATGCTGCCCAAATTCATAATAACCAACTTGGTCCTGAACAACCCCATGTTCGTCGACGAACTGAGCAGCAGTCTGGGGGAACCGCGCGACGCACCCACCTGAAAGGCTGGATCTTGAGTGCTGTTATCAATAAGGGAAATAAAGCTATTGAAGGGCAAGTCCGAGGTGACGCGCAGGGAACCGGAGATGTTGGCTACCGAGGCGGTGTGGGTTACAAACCGCAAAACGTGGTTGATCTGGATGAACCCTAGAGGCCCCACTGTCGTCGAGCGCTCGTCACTCCACACGCCGTCCTGGTTTCCCCAGCTGATCGCTACGGTGGCCTCTTGGTCGCCCAAGTTCCTGATCCCCAGATTGGTGCGGAATTCCGAGGTGTCCGACACCAGGGGAAAGTAGTTGACGAATCCCATGGGAACGATTTCCACGGCATCGCGGGAGGGATTGGCCACCAGCAGCGTGTTGTTGTTGGGGTTAACGGCAAGGTGAATAGGATTACTGCCAACGGATACTTCCGGAGTGGTGAGCTTTTGGAGGGTTGTCAGATCAATCAGAGTGAACGTCCTGGTTTCCGGGACCAGGGCGGCTGCGAAGCTCGTCCTCGGGTTAATGGCGACAGACGAAGGTGACCCGTTCACCTCCACCAAGCCAATGAGGTCGATAGCGCTGGTGGAAATATCCAGCACCGCGACAGCACGGCCGTCGGAAAGGGACACAACAGCGAGGCCGAGTTCAGGGCTCAGGGAAATTTCCTGGGGTTGGCCGCCGACGAAGATGCGGCGCACCACTATCCCGATCCTTCCCTGAACGTCATAGCGAACCACCGCCACGTTTCCCTCACCGTAGTTAGCAACCAGGGCAACGTCATTTTTCTCGTCGTAGGCGACGCCAATGGGGTTGGCTCCGACAGGGATCGGCGCCGGCAACACCGGGGTATTGGTGTTGAGGTCGAGCAAAGCGACACTGTTCCCGCTCACAAGGGTCACGATGGCCAGGTTGTTTTCGGTATCAATCGCCACGCTGCGGGGCCTGGACCCGCTGGTTCCCACGGGCACGACCGCTTCGGTGATCTCAGTCTCCAGATTGACGATCGAGACATTGTCACTTCCAGCATTAACCACCACAGCCCTTCCGGTGACTTCGTTTACAGCCACTGCCAAGGGACTGATCACGCTGATCGGCTGACCCTCCGCATCTAAAAAGGGCATATCCTCCGCATCTCGATCCAGGGCAATCCGGGTAGTGGTGGGAGCTGCTTCGGTCAGGTCCACAACGTAGAGGGCCCTGGTGTCCCGCGCCACCACCAGAGCCTGGTTGCTGCCTGGCCTGACCAGTGAGTAGACGGGAAACGACCCTGGAGGGAAGAGTATCTCTTGCGCCGAAACTTCCGGGAGGCCCCAAATCACCAGGGTAATCAATAAACCGAAGAAGCGCTTCATGACGGGGTGTCCTTGGTGAGAACCGCGTTCCAGGACTCAGAAAGTCCTTCCAACCGAGAATTTGACATCGCTGCGGCGCTCGAAAATAATCGGAATAGGGGAACCGCCAGCCGGATTGGGGACGAACTCGTTAAATCGCAAGGGGTTCCATCCAAAAATAAGACGGAAGGGGGCATTAACCACTGGCATGATGATCTGAACTTCAACCCCGGTACTGGCCCTCCACTTGTCGGTCCCCGGAATGACGTCGACTTCCTCCCCTGCCAAGACGGGCCGGAAGGCTCCATCCTCCAATACGACCAATCCAGCGGTTGAATTATCGGCAATGGTCAGGGCTGCCCGTCTCATCACCCAAGATCTTCCCACATCGAAAAAGGGCGCCAGGGTCACAGGGCCCATGATCGGAATGCGATACTCGATGTTGTAGATCACCTGGGTGTCGCCACCCACGAATTGAAACGTACTGAAATAGCGGGGCTCCGGCCGGACCAGATTTTCACCCGTGATGGGATCAATCTTGGGGGTACCATCGGGATTGAGTACAGTCACCGACTCTGTGGTCTCGAAGGTGGTCAGAGCCAGGGGACTGATGAGGCGAATATCGAAACCGCGAATGCTGTCCTCGCCCCCGATAAATTGCCGGTCAAAGACAGGAGGCTGCAAGCCGCCAAACCCGCTGACAAAGGAGAACAAGCCGCGCATTCCAAGGGTGTTCCTCCTTTTGTTCACCGGTTTGAACCACTTGGCTTCAACCGTTGGCCGGATGATATTCGCTCCTCCCCTCAGTACCGGCCCGCCGGTAAGCTGCAAAAACAGTGACAAGCTCTTGCCTCTGGTCGGCTGAAAGGGATTGTCGACGGTGTTGTAGGTGAGCGACGGGGTGATGGTGCTGCGTATCAAACCCTCGAAAGCCGTGCGGCCTGAGAATCGATCGGGCGGCCACAGTGCATTGAAGAAGGACGCATTTTGGTCGTTGGTGAATCCTGTCGAGGACTTGTCCAATCCGTAGCTCATGCCGAAGTGGGTGAAGCGGCGGACCGGATAACTGCCGAAAGTGGTGAACCCCGTGCTGTTCTGGGAAAAGAGCCTCGACCCCAGCGGCACCAACCCGCTGAAAAAGCCAAGCGTGTCCGCCTCGTGAAAGCTGAAGCGCCGATGAAACACCGTGAAGCCGGTCGTCAAAGGCCGGTCTCGGAAATAGGGCTCGGTGAAACTGAAGACATACTGCGAGGATCGGGTCCCGCCCTGGGCCTGGATGCTTATCGACTCGCCGTGGCCCATGAAGTTGTTGGTGGAGTAACCCATGCCGATGAAACTGCCGCCAAAGCCACTGGTCCCTCCTGAAAAGGAGATCGAATTCTTGCCCTTTTCCTTCACTTTGAGGACAACATCGACCTCACCGTTCTCTTCATCTCCGGCCGTGGGGTCCGGCTTGATTTCTGCATCCTCTTCAGCCTTGAGCTGGTCGAAATAGCCCAACTGGTTCAACCTCAGGATGCTCACGTCCCACAGGCCCCGTGTTGAACATCTCACCCTCACGCACCAGAATTTCGCGCCGGATCACCTTGTCTCTGGTTGTCGTATTGCCGACAAAATCCATACGCCTCAAGGCAAACTGCTTCCCTTCTTCGAAGTCGAAAACAACGTTGACCACCTTTTCGACCTCGTCAATTTCCTGTCTGGGGATCGGAGTCCAATTGATATAGCCTCTGGAGCCATAGATCTTCTTCAGGTTTTCAAACCCCTTGCGGATCAGTTCTCCGTTGAAAACATCGCCCTCCTTCATGCCAAAAATTCGCAGCAAGAGATCTTTTTCAAACAGCTTATTACCAGTGAACTGGATATCTCCCACCTTGTACTGATCGTTCTCCTCGAGATCGACGTCGATGAACACACGCTTCCCCTTCTTGCGCTTAAAGGGAATCGGGAAGAGCGAGCGCCCCTTCATGTCTCTGACCTCGATCCGGGGTTCCTTGATGAGAAGCTTGATGTAACCCTTTTCGTGATACTTGGCTCGGACACCCAATTCCAGAGACCCCTCGAGCCGGCGCTTCTCATACTTGGCCTTGCCGGTGAAGAAAGAGACGAGCCCGGTCTCTTTGATGAACTTCATCGACTTACGCAGTTCCTTATCCGAGTAGATCGTGTTCCCGTGAAAGTTGATTTTTTTGACTTTGACCTTGGGACCTTCTTTGATCAAAAAAGTAAGCAGTTTGGAGTTGGGAGGAACATCCTGGGTTTCGTAGCTGATCTCGGCGTACTGGCGACCCTTCTCAGCCAGCAGCTCGGTCAAAACCACGATGGCTCGCTGAATCTTGGTAGGATCGAAGGGGGTTTCAATCCCGATCCCCACCTTCTCTTCCTGGTACTTTTCCAACACCTCGGTCTGAGTCGCTGATTTCAACCCCTCATACTCGATGCTCCGGATCATCGGTCGTTCTTGCACCCAGAAGATCACAATCTTCCCCCGCTCGCCCTCTTCCGTCTCGATCCGAACGTCGTCAAAGTAACCCGTCTCCCAAATGGTTCGAAAGTCTCGCCGCAACAAGGCCGGGTCCAAAAAGTCATTGGGCTTGGAGAGAATGTGAAATTTGACCGTTTCCTGGGGAACTCTTCTTGTTCCTCTAACTTCTATATTTTCAATTACTTCTCTCTTTTGACCCCAAGCTTGCCCGGGCCATCCGCTCAAGGCCCAGAGGAATATCCCAAACGCAACGACGAATTTTTTACCCATTGCTGCCTCCACAAAGCGGCTGAACGAAAAAGCGCATCCTTTTCGAAAGCCCTCAGAAACTACTATATGATGCAGCTTGGGGGGATTTATTTGTATAAGAGAGAGGTCTCAATGATTGTTTTCTTTAGATCTCGATAGTAAAGGGCCCTTATCCACCTCATAGATCTCGACTTCAGAGCCTGGCTCCACATCTCCCTGGATCAGGGCTTCGGATAATGGGTCCTCTACGTATCGTTGCAGTGCTCGACGCAAAGGTCTGGCGCCGTAAGACCGATCGTGACAGGTCTTTTCAAGTATCCAACGCGTGGCGTCGGGCGTGAGAGAAATCCTCACGTTTCTGGCCACCATGCTTTCATTGATCTGATCGACCAGGAGATCGATGATCTTCTCCAGATCATCATCGGTCAGAGAATTGAAAACGATGACTTCATCCAAGCGATTGATGAATTCCGGATTAAAGGCTTTCCTGACCTCGGAGAGGACCATCTCCTCCATTTTCGCCTCGTTGGCTTTTCGATTGGAGCCATGGAATCCGAGCTGGTGCTTCTTCTCCAGGAACCTGGCGCCGAGGTTGGAGGTCATGATAATGATGGTGTTCTTGAAGTCAACCGTATTGCCAAGACCGTCGGTGAGCTGGCCCGTCTTCAAAGACCTGGAGCAAAATGTTGAACACATCCTGATGAGATTTCTCAATCTCGTCGAGTAAGATAATGGAATAAGGAGCCCGCTTGACTCGCTCGGTTAATTGACCGCCTTCTTCGTATCCCACATAGCCTGGCGGAGACCCGATGAACTTGGATACCGAGTGCTTCTCCATATACTCCGACATGTCGAATCGGATCAAAGCCTTCTCTGTTCCGAAGAGGAAGTGAGCCAAGGAGCGAGCAACCTCGGTCTTGCCCACACCGGTAGGCCCCAAGAACAGGAAGGACCCTACCGGACGGTTGGGACTTTTGAGCCCCGCCCGCGACCTGCGAATGGCGCGAGCCAGGGCGCCAATGGCTTTGTCCTGGCTAATCACGCGTTTGTGCAACTCCTCCTCGATACGCATCAGCTTGGCCATCTCTTCCTCCTTGATGGCCGTCACCGGAATCCCTGTCCACTTGGCAACAACGTTTTCGATGTCTTCCTTGGTCACTGTCCCGCCGCTGGAGTCGTCCAGATTGAACTTCTCCTGAATGGAACGCAGGCGATCCATGGCGATGCGCTCTTCATTGCGATAGATCTCAGCCTTTTCGAACTCATGGTTAGAGATAGCGGATTCCATACGAGCCACGATGACCTTGATCTTCTTCTGTATCTCCGTCATCTCCTTGGGAAGACTATCCTGACGCAGCTTGACCCTTGCCCCCGCTTCATCGATTAAATCGATGGCCTTGTCCGGCAGAAAGCGATCTGGAATGTAGCGATTCGCCTGGTAGACAGCGGTCTCGATGGCTGCCGAGTCATAACTCAACATGTGAAACTTTTCGTATCGCTCCTTGACCCCATTGAGAATACGAACGGCTTCTTCCGCTGTAGGAGGCGGGACCTTGACAGCCTGAAACCGTCTTTCCAGCGATCGATCTTTCTCGATCGACTTGCGAAATTCCCCAGGAGTCGTAGCCCCGATGCACTGGATTTCACCACGACTCAGAGCTGGTTTGAGGATGTTGGCCGCATCCAGCGAGCCTTCAGCCGAACCAGCGCCCACCAGCGTATGGATCTCATCCACGAACACGATGGAGTCCCGATTCTCAATCAGTTCCTTCATGATGGTTTTCAGCCGCTCTTCGAACTGCCCCCGATATTTGGTCCCTGCCACGATCAAGGAGAGGTCCAGAGCCAGAATTCGTTTGTCGGCCAGGTAGCTGGGCACCTCGTTCTCGACGATCCGCTGAGCCAACCCTTCGACGATGGCCGTTTTGCCGACCCCAGGTTCTCCGATCAGAACCGGATTGTTCTTGGTGCGCCGGCATAGGATCTGGATCACTCGCTCAATTTCACCGTCCCGACCCACCAGGGGGTCCAAAGTGCTTTCAATGGCTAACTGGGTCAAGTCTCGACTGAACTCTGACAGCAGAGGAGTTTCTCTGGAACGGCTCATCATAGGGGGGCCCTCTCCGACTGGGTCCGCCTCAATTCTTCTCGGATCGAGCTCAATCCCAGTCCCCGTTCATGCAAAATCTCCGCTGCCAGGCACTTGTCTTCACGCAGAATCCCCAGCAACAAATGTTCAGTCCCAATATGGCGATGCCGCAGGCGTTCAGCCTCGTCGGCCGCAAAGGTGAGGATTCGCTTGCATTCTATACTCAGGGGCAAATCAATAGATGTCGGGACCTTTTCCCGAATGATGGTTCGTCCCTCAATGTCTTTCTTGATGGAATCGATGGAGGAGTGAGAGCGCAAGAAGCGATTGGTCAGACTCTTGTCCTCTCGCATCAAACCCAAGAGAAGGTGCTCCGTCTCTATGGAGGGGCTCCCGAATTGGCTGGCCTCGTACCGAGCGAAAAAGATAACCCTTCTGGCTTTCTCGGTATATCTCTCAAACATGAATATCGCTGGTGGCTTGCAGGGTACCGTTTTCTAGCTTCAGAATTCGGTCGCATTTGGCGGCTATTTTAGCATTGTGGGTCGCCAGGATGGAAGTATGTTTTTTGTCGCGTTGTATTTTGCGAAAAAGCTCGAAAACCCTTGTCGCTGTTTGACTATCCAGGTTCCCAGTCGGCTCGTCAGCAAGCACCAATTGGGGCCGATTCACCAAGGCGCGGGCGATGGCGACACGCTGTTGTTCGCCTCCCGACAACTCCCCCGGCCGATGGCGCAACCGTTTCTCCAAACCTACCAGGGCCAGTAATTCCATCCCCCTTCGATCGTCTACGTAAGTGCCTGCAATTCGCTGAGGCATGTTGACGTTCTCCAGCGCCGAGAATTCGGGAAGCAGGTTGTGAAACTGAAAAACAAACCCCACCGAAGATCTCCGAAATTCGGCCAGTCCTTCGGCATCCAATTCTTTCAGGTCAAGCGTCCCGAAACACACTGATCCGCTAGTCGGCCGGTCCAGGGCGCCAAGGATATGGAGCAGCGTGCTCTTGCCCGAACCCGACTGGCCAACTACGGCAATCATTTCTCCCGGATTAACCGTCATGTTCAATCCCTTAAGCACCTCTAAGCGCTGGTTGGGCATGAAATAGAATTTGCCCAGATCTTCAACTTCAATGGCGGGTGGGGATTCCCGGTTGGAACAGATCGAGTTCATTGGCCTCTTGGCAGTTTTGCGACCAGCCCTGCGGTTCCAGGCTGCCCCTCTTTTCATCCCCGGACTCAGGTCCGGACCATCGCTACTCATAGCGCAGAGCTTCCACCGGGTCCAAAACGGCTGCCCGCTTGGATGGGTACAGTGTGGCCAGGAAACTAATGATAATGGCTGCAGCAGCGACCACCACTCCGTCCACGGCCGAAAGGGTGAACGGGACATGAGCGATGGAATAAATATCGGCTTGCAACCGGACTAGCTGGTACTTATCGCAAACCCAGCAGATCGTATAGCCAAAAATCAATCCCCAGAACGATCCGATGACCCCAATAGTCAACCCCTGAAGAATAAAGATCTTGCGCACGTTTTTCTGAGTCGCTCCCATGGACATCAGGACGGCGATGTCCCGAGTTTTCTCCATGACCATCATGGTGAGGGTCGTAATGATATTCAAGGCTGCCACAAAAACAATGAGCCCGATCGTAATGACCATCACCAACTTCTCCAGGCGCAGAGCCTCGAAGACCGGACGGTTCAGCTCCTTCCAGTCGATGGTCTCGAAGCCCGCACCCAATAACTTCTTAATCTGGAGAGCCATCCGGTCAACCTGGTAAATGTCCTTCACCCGACACTCGACCACCGAGACGCGCTGACCTGCCCCCAGCGCTCTCTGGGCCGATTGAATGGAGGTAAAAGCCCACTGAGCATCGAAGTCGTACAGTCCGGACTGGAAGATGACGGCCACCTTGAAGCGCCGCCTCAGGGGGAATTCGCCCAGGGGAGACAGGGTTGTCTCGTCGCTGAACACACTGACGGTATCCCCCAAGAAGATCCCCAGACGCTCCGAAAGGTCGACGCCGATCGCCACTCGGTCGAGAACCGGACCATCGTCGTCGTGGGCCAGCCGTCGGAGGTCTCCTTGCCGGATCTCGAAGAATTGAGCAAGAACCAGAGGGTCGTCGACAGCGATGCCTTTGAGCATGATCCCGTCCTGACGCACGCCGGTGCTCATCAGCACAGGCCCGTACAAGGCTGCCGAAGCACTGCGGACACCCGGAATTGCCCGAATCTTCCCGACCAGCTCGGCATGATCCTCGATGCCTTCACTCCCGAGAACCGGCTTGACGTTGATGTGCGCCGTGCCCTTAAGCAACTTGTCCTGTAGATTCTCCCGAAATCCGGCGCTAATGGACAAGGCCACGATCATGGCGGCCACCCCCGCCGTCACACCCAAGATGGAAATCACGGTCACCACGGAAATGACCGTCTGTTTGCGGCGTGCCCGAAGATAACGCAAGGCCACAAACCACTCGAAGGGCTTCATGGACTCTTCTTTTCCGGTCGCAAAAGCGGGAAGAGAATCACATCTCTGATGGAGGCGGAATTGGTAAAGAGCATGATCAGACGATCGATGCCAATCCCTTCTCCGGCAGTGGGCGGCATACCATAGCGAAGGGCTCGGACGTAGTCTTCGTCCATTTCGTGAGCTTCCTCATCGCCCTTGTTTCGTTCAATCACCTGGGCCTCGAAACGCTTCTTCTGCTCCTCAGGATCATTGAGCTCACTGTAGGCGTTGGCGATTTCCATCCCGCCGATATAAAGCTCGAAACGTTCCACCAGCGAGGGATCGTCCGACTTGGTCTTGCTGAGGGGAGAGAGCTCCAGGGGATAGTCGTATATGATAGTGGGCTGGAGTAGATGTCTCTCCACGACGGCATCGAACAGGCCCTCCCAGAACATTCCCTTCGAATCCCCAGGCTTCCAGATCACCGGATCAAGGCCGTGAGAAACCGCGTAGTCGTTCCAACGTTGACACAGGTGGGGTAACCGCGAGAGCGTTTCCAAGTCCTCGGCCCGAGGAGTCGGCAGAGCGTCATTGGGCCAGAACTTGGTAATGGACTCTTTCAGAGAGTAGCGTGCCCAGGTCCGCAGAGAAATCTGAACTCCGTTGAATTCGAACTCCAAACCACCCAGAATTTCCCGGGCCAGTCGTTTTAACAAGTCCTCAGTGAGGCTCATCAGCTCACGATAGTCACTGTAGGATTGATAAAACTCCAGCATGGTGAATTCCGGGTTGTGCTGGGTTGAAATCCCTTCATTGCGAAAACTGCGATTGATCTCGTAAACCCGCTCCAACTGTCCCACGATCAAACGTTTCAGATAGAGCTCGGGCGCAATTCTGAGAAACAGAGGCAGGCTGAGCGCGTTGTGGAAAGTCCTGAAGGGCCGAGCCGTTGCCCCACCGGCAACCGGCTGCATCATTGGCGTCTCTACTTCGATGTAACCCAGCTCGTCAAGATACCTCCGAATTCCTTTGATAATCTTGCTGCGGGTGACAAAAACCTGACGCGCACTCTTGTTGGCGATGAGGTCCAGATAGCGTTGCCGATAGCGGATTTCAATATCGGCGAGGCCGTGCCACTTCTCGGGCAGCGGCAGCAAGGACTTGGCCAGGAAGGCAATCCGGGTGGCGTGCACGGTAAGCTCGTCGGTCCGCGTGCGGAAGAGAAATCCCTCGACACCCACGAAGTCGCCAAGGTCCAAAAGCCGATAGAGCTCAAAGAGCCGTTCCCCTATAGCGTCTCGTCGAACGTACACCTGAAAGCGGCGATCTCCGTCGGACAGATCTACAAACCCGGCCTTCCCCTGTCCACGAATAGCCACGATCCGGCCATGAATACGTACGGTGACCCGCCGGGTTTCCAGACTTTCTTTGGAAGTCTTCTGGTACTCGTCGAGGATTTGGCCCAGAGAGTGGGTGGACGAATAGGCGTGTGGGTAAACGGGATAGCCTAGAGACTTGATTTTTTCGAGCTTAGCGTACCGCTGAGCGATGAGGGTCTGCTCGGTTCTGGATTCGCTCAAGGCTCCCGGCTCCCCTCAGTTTCAAATTCTTTTTCTTTGTGGATACTGTCCAGAATGCCGTTGACAAACTGGATGGCCTCCGAAGTGCTGAACCTGCGCGCAATCTCGAGCGCCTCATTGATGGCAACCACCCCAGGGGTTTGGCTTTCGAATAGCAACTCGAAGGTGGCCAGTCGGAGGACATTTCTGTCGACGGCGGCCATGCGGGGGAGCCTCCAATGCTCGGCATGGCGAGCTAGAAGGACATCAATCTGATCGATATGTTGGACGGTGCCGGCGGCAAGGTGATCGGCGAACGCGCGGGTGTCAGCTTCGGATTCCCGGTTGAGAGTCCAGAACGTATTGCGGACGTCGTTGAACGACCCCTTGGAAAGGTCCCATTGAAAAAGCATTTGCAATGCATGCTCACGCCCTTGCCTTCTTCCACCCATGGATCCGGTTTCCTCAAGAGGCCACTCCAGAAAATCGAGCTAGGTAAGTTGCTTCAGAAGGTTGGCCATCTCGATGGCCGACATGGCTGCCTCGAATCCCTTGTTACCAGACTTGAGCCCCGCCCGATCAATGGCTTGCTCCACACTCTCTGCCGTGACGACTCCAAATGCCACCGGAACCTCAGAATCCAAGGAAACCGAGGCAATTCCCTTGGTCACCTCGTTGCAGATATAAGTGAAGTGAGGGGTTTCTCCCTGAATCAAGGCGCCCAGACAAATCACGGCATGGTACCGGCCGGTCCCCACCACCTTCTTGGCTGCCAGAGGGATCTCGAACGAGCCCGGCGCCTTGAAGACGTCAATGTCACCTTCAGCGGCGCCGGTTCGAGTCAAAGCATCCAGAGCCCCCTCCAGCAGGCGGTGGGTCACAAAATCGTTGAAGCGACTCAATACGATGGCGAATTTAAGTCCACTGGCATTCAGGTTACCCTGGATCGTGTTGACCACCCTGTTTCTCCTCGAACGAGGTCACGGAAATTCAGATTCCGCACAACCCTTTGACCGCAAAGGGGCCGTGCGAAAATGCCTCAGGATCATAACAGCTTTCGAGTCGGAGTCCAGCACAATTTGGCGGCTCTCCGGGCATGGGCAGCATTCAACACCAACCAATCCCCGGACCCATACGAAGGGACTTGTCTCCCATCACTCGCTGCCTTAAGATGAGTCTTTCACAGGACTTCGGGCACATCCGAAAATACTGAGAGGCCCCTGACCCATGCTGACTCCCCGGCTGCGTTGGAAGTTGCGCATCATTGCTCAACAATTGGAACGGCAGCTTGATTACTGGAGGAACCTCTGGCTCGGCACGCGAGTCACGACAAGAATGTGCCCCTCCTGCCGCGCTCTCGTGGGTGTGCAGGAATCCACCTGCTCTCTTTGCGGAGCCAAACTCCGCCGGCGCCCCAGCGGATTCGGTAAGCTGCTGGCCAACATCCTTCCGCAATACACACCCATCTCCTATGGGCTCCTGACCGTCAATTTCCTCGTCTTTATAGTCATGTTCGCTTCAGAGCAAAACCAAACGACCCCAGACATCGGCCGCCTTTTGACCGGGGAAAACCGACAGACTCTGGTGGCGTGGGGAGCAGACGTTGCCATCCTGGTGGCCCAGGGAGAGTGGTGGCGTTTGGTCTCGGCCATGTTCATCCACATCGGCATTATTCACCTGCTGTTTAACTCCTATGCTCTGATGTTCATCGGCCCGCTGCTCGAAGAGATCATGGGGAAGGAACGGTTCTTGGCGGCCTATTTCATCACTGGCGTCATTGGCTTTGTCCTCAGTAACTGGTATTACCCCCCCGGGCTGGTGACTGCCGGGGCCTCGGGAGCGGTTTTTGGGATGATCGCCATGGCAGTGGTGATTTCCAGACGTTGGGGGGCATGGGGAAAAATGTTACAGCAGCAACTGGTCCATTGGATCATCTACGCCTTCGTCTTCGGGGTCTTCATTGGCGCCAACAACGCTGCCCATTTCGGGGGCGCACTGGCCGGCGCCGGTTTGGCCTTCGCGCTTCCCAACCCCAACCGACGGGAAGAGACCTCCTACGAACATTTGTTCTGGCGGATGCTCTACTGGACCTGCCTGGCCGTCATAGTCGTGTCTCTCCTCCTGGCCGTTTTGAACCGGATCGAGGTTCAGTGGTGATCGATTTTTTGCGGCGAGCCATCGCCGGACGTGCGGAGTGGCCTGACTGCTGAGATCGAAGCTGGGCTATAATGTTGGATCATGACATCGGTGACTCCCCCATCGCGCTTTCCCTTCAGTAAAATTCACCGGGCCTTGGTGGCGTTGTTAGGTAGCGAATGGGTCCTGCACACTCCGGAAGAACTCCTGGTCTATGAATGTGACGGGCTGACCTTACACACCCGACTGCCTGATTTTGTGGTTTTCCCAAGCTCCACGGCAGAAGTGATTCAGATCGTCAGGCTAGCTCACGAACATGGGATTCCCTTCCTGGCCAGAGGCGCCGGCACCAGTTTAAGTGGGGGGGCCATTGCTGCCGAGGGCGGTATCATCCTGGAGTTTTCCCGTATGAATCAGATTTTGGAAATCGACCTGGATAATCGCCTGGCCCAGGTTCAGCCGGGAGTCGTCAACCAGCACGTGACTCGGTCAGTGGAGGCCGACGATTTCTACTATGCACCGGACCCTTCGAGTCAGGTGGCCTCGACCATTGGCGGCAATGTGGCCGAAAACGCCGGCGGGCCGCACACGCTCAAGTACGGAGTCACCACCAACCATGTGCTGGCGCTGCAAGTGGTCCTGCCGGACGGAGAAGCCTACGAGCTGGGAACCACGGCTGGAGATCCCGTAGGGTATGACTTGGTCGGAACCTTTGTCGGCTCCGAGGGAACTTTGGGCATTGCAACCGAAGTGACCGTTCGCCTGCTCCATGCGCCGCCGGCCGTGAGGACCCTGCTGGCCGTCTACGACTCGATTGCGGAGGCAACTCAGACGGTTTCCGGCATCATCTCGCGGGGCATCGTTCCAGCGGCTCTGGAGATGATTGACAAGAACACGATTCAGGCGATCGAAGCCGGAGTCTACGCCAGCGGCCTCCCTCAGGATGCCGAGGCCGTTCTCTTAATCGAAGTGGATGGCCTGGAAGCCGGCATCGAACAACAACTGGACGAGATCATGGCCGTCCTGCGATCCCGTCAGGCCCGGGAAGTGCGGGTCGCCGACACGGCCTCGGAGCGAAAAAAGCTGTGGGCGGCGCGCAAAAACGCCTTTGGCGCTTACGGACGCATCAGCCCCAACTACTACACCATGGACGGCGTGATTCCGCGGAGCAAGCTTCCGGAAATCCTCAACCGTATCGACAGCCTCGGTCAGGAATATGGTCTGCGGATGGCCAATGTTTTTCATGCCGGTGACGGCAACCTTCATCCCATCATTCTTTATGACATCACCCGGACCGATGCCAAGGAGAAAGTTCTGGGACTCGCCGGCGCCATCCTGCGCTGTTGCGTTGACGCGGGCGGAACCCTGAGCGGAGAGCACGGAATTGGTTTGGAAAAGAGAGATTATATGACGCTGTTCTTCAGCGAGGGCCGACCTCCAGGTGATGGGCCAGCTCAAGAGAGTCTTCAATCCCGACAATCTTGCCAACCCACAAAAGATATTCCCCATGCGACGCGGCTGCGGGGAAATGTCGTCTCATTCGGAAGACTCCCGTCGTCCCCTCACCGAGTCTGAGGGAGACCCCGAGTTCGTGCGGTTTTGACCGGGCTACCGCTGCCGGCTCTCAACCTCGGCGACCACTCGAGTCAGTCATGGTTGGACTTGGATAACCCTCTCGAGGCCACTCAGTGATGCAAGCCCCCTCGACGCCTCATTCCGCTCCGCGGCTTTCCGGCGCCCTGCCTGCTTCGCAGCTTGCGGCCTTTACCGTACAGGGCAAGCCGCCGAGCCAAGCAGCAGCCCCGAGAACACCGGAGGAAATAAGCGAACTCCTGCGAATTGCCCGACGGCGGAAGTGGGCCGTGGTCCCTTTTGGGTCCGGGAGCCGTCAGAACATTGGAAATCCTCCGCAGCGCTTCGATCTGGCCCTTTCAACCACTGTCCTGGACCGCATTCCAGAGTACGAACCCCAAGATCTGGTGGTGCGAGTGGAAAGCGGGTGCCGTTTGGGACAACTTCAAGAATTGCTGGCGGCTGACCGCCTGTGCTTACCCATAGATCCGCCGGGCTATCAGAAGACGACTTTGGGCGGTATGGTGGCAACCAATGCCAGCGGACCCGGTCGATTCAGCCACGGGACCCTCCGCGATTATCTGCTCGGTATCGGTGTGATCCAGGCGGACGGGTCCGAAACCCATTTCGGATCGAGGGTGGTCAAGAACGTCACAGGATACGACATGTGCAAGCTTTACACCGGCTCCTATGGCACCCTCGGGGTCTTTTCGGATTTCTACTTCAAGCTGAAACCCCTTCCGCCCACGGAGAAAACCGTCGTGGGGCTCTTCAAAAACCTTCCTGAGGCGCAGGAAGCGATGAGCAGCCTCCTGCGCTCACCACTACTACCGGGGGCCTTTGAATTCCTGAACGGCAGCGCCTTGCGGCAGGTCGACCAAGAGTTGAATTTGACCGGCGAGGGCAGACGTTATGCCCTGGTGGTCAAGTTCGGCGATTTGGAGACAGCGGTGAACTGGCAGGTTAATCAATTGGAAGCGATGTGGAGGCCCCAACGCGACCGGGGCATTGTGGTCAGTGATACTCGTGAGCAAGCCGCGCTGTGGGACTACCTGCGGGAAGATCATTTCTACTTCGCCAAGCCACCTTTGGATAGCGTCAAACTCAAGGTGAACATCCTTCCCAATCAACTGGTCCAGTGGGTTGAGGGAATCGAAAGGCAGTTATCCAAAACGGAGGCTCCCGTCTTTTTGAAAGCCCACGCCGGAAGCGGGGTTATCCGAGTCTTCTGTCATCTTGACCCCTCAACGTCCCAGGCCCGGACGCTGGCGGAACTCATTGAGAAGTGGCGGGGCGCCTTGCGCCCGGTGCGCGGCAGTGTCGTGATTGAATCCGGCCCCGTCAGCCTGAAGAGCCAGGTCGATGCCTGGGGCTATCGATACAAGGATTTAAACTTGATGAAGCAGATCAAGAATCGACTCGACCCCCAGGGAGTGTTGAACCCCGGAAGATTCGTGGTTTGATCCCAATCGCTGGTCCGGGTCGAGAGTCCAAGGACCCTTTGCCCGCCCCCGGGATGGGTAGTGAGTTTGTCGACATCGGAGATCTCTATGGATTCACCGGCTCACTCAGAACGGCGTAACAGCGCGGCCCCGGCGGACCTGAGGCCCCAGTGCGTCCACTGCGGACTTTGTCTGCAAGCCTGTCCGACCTACATAGAGCTGGGCAAGGAGGCAGACTCGCCGCGCGGTCGAATCTATCTCATGCAGGCTCAGCAACGCGGGAGGTTGCCAGTTTCCGGAAGTTTTGTTCAGCACATCTCCGCCTGTCTGGACTGCCGCGCCTGTGAATCGGCCTGCCCTTCCGGCGTACCTTACGGCGAACTGGTCGAGCAGGCCCGCCAAGTTGTGGAGCAACAACTGAAGCGTCCCTTCCTGGTGGAAGCCCTCCGACGCTACATCTTTGAATGGGTTTTTCCCTCTCCCCGGATTTTGCGATTCCATTTCGATTTATTGCGTCTTTACCAGCGCAGTGGCTTGCAGGCATTGGTCCGCGGCCTCGGCGCACTGAAGCTGATTCCAGGACGGCTGGCCGGGTTGGAGCGGCTGCTTCCGGACCTTCGAGGACGGACCGACCACGTTAAACTCGGCGCCATCTTCAAAAGCCACGGACAACGCAAATACCGAGTGGGATTGGTCACGGGGTGCGTCATGAACGAAATCTTCGGCAGCATTCACCGGGCCACCATACGGGTGCTGCAACGCAACGGTTGCGAGGTGGTCGTCCCCTCCCTGCAAGTCTGCTGTGCTGCGCTCCATGCCCACGCCGGCATCAACCCAATCGCTCAACAGATGGCAAAAAAGAACATTCTGGCCTTTGAGCAAGCCGGAGTAGAGGTCATTATCGTGAACGCAGCCGGTTGCGGCGCCAAACTCAAGGAGTACGATTCTCTTCTCAGCCAGGACTCCGAGTTCCGGTCTCGAGCCCGGGCTTTCAGCCGCAAGGTGCTGGATATTTCGGAGTTCCTGGATGGCCTACCGGCTCTGTCCCCGCCGGAACGGCTTGATCTCCGTGTCGCTTACGATGACCCTTGCCATCTGCTGCATGCTCAGAAAATCGCCCAAGCCCCGCGCGACCTGCTGAAGCGCATTCCGGGTCTGCAGCTTTTGGAACTGCAATACCCCGACCAATGTTGCGGGAGCGCAGGCATTTACAACATCACTCAGCATGATTTGTCGATGCGCATTCTGGAGCGTAAAGTCGAGGACATCAAGCAATGTGCTCCTTCGGTCGTGGCGACCGGCAACGCGGGTTGCCTTCTTCAAATTGCTCACGGACTACGGAGGGCGCACCTGCAACAGATTCGAGTGATGCACCCCGTCGAGATCCTCGATCAGGCCTACCGCTCATCTCCCGTCTCGACTCAGCCTAACTGACAGGAAGACCATGCCCCCTCGATTCAACTTCTGGAGAAAACCCGCCGGCCAAGAGCACCCCGGCCTGTCTCCGGTAAGCCTGCATTCCGGTCTCCTGAAGGAATTTCTTCGAGCCATTGGCCGCAAGAAAAAGGCCGTCGTTTTGGATATTGGTCCGGTAGTGGGACCCAACATCGAGTTTCTTTTTGAATTTGGAATGAAGCTCTACGTAGAGGATCTGCTTGAGGCCTGCTCGAAACCCAGGTACTCCATTCGACTCGAAGATCAATGGACCTTCAGCCACACATTCGACCACGAAAAGTTTTTCGATGAGAACTTCAAATACCCTGAAAATTCCTTTGATGGCCTGATTTGCTGGGACAGTTTGAGCTATTTGGATCCGAAATTCGCCAAAGCTTTCATCATCAGATTGTCTTTGACGATGAAATCGAAGAGCTGGGTTCTGGGATTGTTTCCGACAAAGCGCTCGAGCGGCCCCATGGGACCCCACAAATACCGCATCGTCAGCGAAACCGATCTTGAACGCACTCCCGTCCATCGCGAAATAGAGATTCGGAAGGTTTACCAACCCGGAGACGTAACCCAATTGTTCAGTGGATATCAGAGCCAGAGATTTTTCCTGATGAAACACAATACCCTGGAAGCTCTGTTGGAAAAACGCTGAGACTTGCTCCTTGGCCAACGGCCTGCCGCCGGAAAGAGCGGGGACTTCAATGACGTCGCCACAGCCGTCCGGACCGTCCGGGTTACCTGGCAGATATCCCGATCTCAGGTCAACTGGTGTTTGCGGATGGTGACTCTGGCTTGTTCGAATAACTGAAAAGTGACGTCGTTCAGAGGATACTCCACATTGAAAACCACCTCGGCGATGCCGCTATTAATGATCATTTTGGCGCACATCAAGCAGGGTGAAAAGGTGGTATAGAGACATCCGTTCTTGACACTGGTGCCATGGTAGGCTGCCTGGGTGATCGCGTTTTCCTCGGCGTGTGAACACAGACACTCATCCAGCCTGGTTCCACTGGCCACCAAGTTGCCGCAGCGCGGACATCCCCCCTCGTTGCAGTTCCTTGTTCCGCGAGGCGTGCCATTGTAGCCGGTAGAGACAATCCTCCGGTCCCTCACGATCAAGGCTCCCACTTTTCGCTTGATGCAATTGCTGCGCATCGAAGCCACCCGGGCAATCCTCATGAAGTATTCATCCCAGGATGGGCGCGGAGGACCGGCCAGTTTTTTACGAACCAGATGACTGAGCTTCTCCCGGGCCTCTATTTCAGATTGATGAGGAGCCAGCACCAAGTCAAACGGTGCAGGTTCCTGCACGGCTCGACCGACCCACACCAGAACCATGCTCTCTTCTCGCAACATCTCCCAATCCCGAGGCAGCTTGGGTTCCCGAAAAACCCAATGCTGATGCGGGCGCCGAGCACCGAGTTCACTCCGTTGACAGGAGTGAAAGCCCTTCTCGGTCAAATCACTCTCCAGAGAGGCAATCAACCCTGAATCCTCCCCAAACAATCCAATGATCATCCTGCGATTCCCTCATTTCACCACACTCGCCACATCCAGACCACGAGACATCCCGCGGCAGTCGCATCCTGGCTCGATCCCCTATGACTACCCTTGCCCGTTGCTCCAGATTACCATAAGACCCCACTGGCCGAGTACGCCCGGACCGTGCGATCGAGAAAGGAAACCATGAACATACTAGATCCAACCATCCATGACTATCTCTATTCCCTGACGCCTCCTCGGGACTCCATTCTCCAAGAAATGGAGCGGATGGCCGCCGAGAAAAAGTTTCCCATCATCGGACCGCTGGTGGGCCGCCTTTTATCCCAATTGGCGCTGCTGACCCGTGCACAACGCATCTTCGAGTTGGGATCCGGCTATGGCTACTCCGCGGTCTGGTTTGCGAGGGGGATGCCATCGGGGGGCAGGATTATCTGTACCGATGGGTCCAGGAAGAACGAATCCCTAGCCGCCCGGTTTTTTCAGCAGGCCGGAATCGAAGGTCTGGTAGACTACCGCACCGGAGATGCTCTTTCCCTGCTGGCCAAAGAGCCGGGCTCATTCGACATCATCCTGAACGACGTCGACAAACACGAGTATCCAGAAGTCTTTCGCCAAGCGGTCCCCAGGCTGAGAAGGGGAGGTCTGCTCATCACCGATAACACTCTTTGGCATGGACGGGTGGTGAGTGGCGATACTACGGCCAGCACGGTGGGTGTTCGAAGGTTCAATCAACTGGCCTACAAGTCGAAGGAAGTCTTGACCACCATCATTCCACTTCGGGATGGGGTGGCTTTGAGTATCAAGCGATGAGAATCGGACCCTATCGGATTCATTCCCTGGAAACCGGGCGTTTCGGGCTTGACGGCGGAGCTATGTTCGGGGTCGTCCCCAAGACCCTTTGGAGCAAGACCAATCCAAGCGACGAGCGCAATCGGATCAACCTGGCCATGAGGGCTCTCTTGATCCTCTATGAGGACCGCAAGATTCTGGTCGACGTCGGCTGCGGCCACAAGTTTTCGGACAAACTCAAAGACATCTACCGCCTCGACCATCGCCAATTCACCCTCGAGGGATCTTTGGCCGCCCATCGCATCAGCCCGGAAGACATCACAGACGTCATTCTCACTCATTTCCATTTCGACCATGCCGGAGGGGCGACCTGCTACCAAGACGATCGGTTGAAACTGACCTTTCCCTCGGCCACGCACTACATTCAGCGGAGTCAATGGGAAAGAGCCTTGAAACCCTCCGAGAAGGACCGCGGCAGCTACATGGGAAAGGACATCGAGCCTTTCCGCGAACATTCCCAACTCAAGATCCTGGAAGGTCCGTGCGAACTTTTTCCCGGCCTGCAACTCCTGATCTCCAACGGGCACACGGTGGGCTTACAGATGGTCAAAATCCAAGACGGCTCCACCACCCTGTTCTTCTGTGGCGATCTGATGCCCACCGCCTCTCATCTTCCCTTGCCCTACCTCATGGGATACGACCTCTACCCCTTGACCACCATCGAGGAGAAACGACGTTATTTGCAACAGGCTTGTGACGAGAACTGGATCATTGCCCTGGAGCACGACCCGAACCACCCGGCCATCCGAATCCAGTCCGGCAAGAAGTACTGCGAGATCCGGGAGCCGGTGAGGTTGTGATGGAGCGGAGGACGGGCGCAGCCAATGGTTGCTGCCGATTCTCAGTCATCCTGCTCAACGCGATAGACTACCTTGGCGCGGTGTTCGCTCGCGATCGGTTCGCCATCCTTAAAAGCAGGCGCGAAGTCCCACCAATACTTCACCTCGTAGAGCGCCCGCTCCATGAGCCCGAACTCCAGCGAAGATTCAGGAACGGCCTCGATCACCTCTCCGTTGGCATCCAGCTTCAGGGAGATGCTCAAGCTGTCGGTCTCCTTTTTCTTTTTGGCTTTCTTGGTGCGCTCGGGGAAGGTGCTCAACAGGGTAATGGGACCGCGCGTTCCCTCGCTGGTAAATGAGGCCCTCACTCGCCGGTAACGAATCTTGGATCCGTAAATGTTGTCTCCATAAAGAACCCTCAATTTGAACACCTTGAGGTGCTCGCTGCTGACGCCAATATTGATCTTGTCGAAATTTTCAACGAACTCCTGATAATCCGCCTCACTGACCGGCTGCAATCGATAGGCCAACCTCCCTACCAGAAAAACAACTTTGCGCACTTCCCCCGGGAAATCGAAGTTGTAACCGAGCTCGAATCTGCGACGGGTTCTCTGGCGGACGCAGGCTCTCGGATTCCCTTCCAGCTTGGATTTCGCGCCGTCGTAAAGGAATGAGTCGAACTTGAGGGGCTTTCCTTGCCGAGTTCGCAGAGAGATCCTGTCGACCGAGAGGCAGCGCCGGATTTCCCCAAGGTTGATGACCTCAACGAAGACCTCTTGACTGGGGGTCAACTCGAACGCGAAGAGAATCTTCGGAATCTTCGAATCCACATAAGCATGATAGGCGCTGGCGCCGGGAAGGAAATCCGGGGTTGCCTGGAGGAAACGGCTAAAGACCAGAATCAAGCCCACAGCCAGAACATGACCGCGCGCCAGAGAATTCAATCGGAGGATCATTGGGTTCAAGAGGCCAACGCCTTTCACCGGAAGCCCCGGGGTTCACCTCACAGTCGGAACAGCAGCTTCCGGCCCCTGAGTATGACACAAGTCAGAACCGCTACAGAAGTGTGATGCTCATGGTTAACACCGGCAACGTCTCTCGGGACTAACGAATACCCTGAGAAAGCAGTAGAACCCGGAGGTCCCCGTGAAGATTGGCCATTATCCCCGCCAACCGCCGGCGCGGGCGAACTTCCTTTTGCCTGCATCCCGATCCTCAAAGGACGTCGGCAAAGGATCGCTTCACATAGCGGAACACAAGTCCCCCGCTAATGAAGGTGACCAGGGCCATGCCGTAGAGGAAAATCAGTCCTTGCCAAGAGGGCATCTCCGCAATCAGCAGGCATTTGCGGTAAGCGATCACGACTTCAGCCAAGGGATTGAAATGCATCGCGAAAGCGAGCTTGTCACTGGCAGCACGCAGGCGCTTTTCGTCGTAGAAAATGGGAGTAAACCAGAACCAAAAGGTGAGGACCACCGTCACCACCTGAGCGGTGTCTCTCAGAAAGACTTGGAGGCTTGAAACCACCCAACTCAGGCCCAAGGCGAAAAGCATCAAGGGAAAGAGGTAGAGGGGAATCAACAAAACATAGAAGCTCAAGTTCTGCAAGTGGAAGAGGATGATCACCAAAAAGAGGGCCACACCAATCAGATGGTTCACCAGGTTGGCCATCAATACGGCAACGGGCAGGATCTCTGCCGGAAACAACGTCTTGGTGATCAAATTCGCGTTCTCAACCAGCACGTTGCTGGAGCGAGCTAAGGTTTCCTGAAACATCATCCAGGGAAGAATGCCGCAGAACAAGTAAACAGCAAAGCTGGCGATTCCGTCTTCAGGGCCCAAGGGGTGTTTGATGATCACGGAGAACACGAAAGTATAGCTCGCCAGAAGAACCAGCGGATGGATCACCGACCAAAAGATACCCATGATCGAACCCACATAGCGGCTCTTGAGATCCCGTTCGACCATCGACTGGATAAGACCCCGATGGCGCACGAGTTTTCTGACAAAATTGAAGAACAGGCTGGTCACGAGAAGGGGTGACATTGGCTGGCGCGCGCGATTATTCGATGGTCAACAACAAGTCCTTGGCCTCCACGTGTTGACCCGCTCCCACTAAGATCCGACTGACACGCCCAGCGATCGGGGAGTAAATCGTACTCTGCATTTTCATGGCTTCCAGCGTAAACAACTTTTCGGCTCGCTCCACTCTCTGTTCCAACTGGACAAAGACGCGGGTGATGACCCCGGAGGACGGTGGACCCACATGCCCCGGCTCGCGGGGATTGATCTTGGGATGGACTGGAGTAGCCTCTTTCAGGCTATCGTCCCGAACTACCGCCACGCGTGGCTGTCCGTTGAGCTCAAAGAAGACGGTTCTCTGACTGTCGGGGTGCGGTTCACTGATGGTCCAGAACTTGATCACCAAGGTCTTGCCAGGCTCGATATCTACCGCAATCTCTTCTCCCGAGTGCATGCCGTAAAAGAATTGCGGCGTCGGAAGGACACTGACATCGCCGAAGTTCTGATACATCCGTACATAGTTCAGAAAAACGTCCGGATACAGCAGGTAGCTCAACACCTCGTCATGGCGGACCGTACGAGCGAGCTTTCGCTCCAGGAACCGTTGGGTCTTGGCAAAGTCGGCATGCGGTAAATCGGCGCCGGGACGCTCCTGGCTAGGCGCAGCTCCCCGCAGAATGATTTTTTGCAGGCGAGGGGGCCATCCCCCCGGCGGAGTTCCCAGTGAGCCTGCAAAGAGATCAATCACCGAATGAGGCAGCGCCAAGTCATGCTTGACGTCGAGCCGGAGCAAGTCGTCGGGAGACATCCCCTTGGCCATCAAAAACAGCGTCAGGTCTCCAACCACTTTACTCGAAGGGGTTACCTTGACGATATCGCCGAAGAGTCGATTCACCTTGGCATAGGTGGACTCGACTTCCGTCCAGCGGTGACCCAGTCCCACGGCCGTCGCCTGTTCCCGCAGATTGGTGTATTGCCCGCCCGGAATCTCATGCTGATAAACTTTGGCGTCTCCCGACCGCGGACCGCTGTCAAAGGATCGATAGTAGTCTCGGACGATCCCCCAATAATCAGAGTAGCGGCCCAAGACCAAGGGATCGAGCTGCGTATCTCGCGGCTGGCCGCGCAAGGCTTCCACAATGGAGTTGAGATTGGGCTGGCTGGTCTGGCCGCTCATCGAAGAAACAGCGGCATCCACGACATCCACTCCCGACTCGGCCGCCTTGAGGATGGAGGCTGCGTTCACACCGCTGGTGTCGTGGGTGTGAAAGTGAATCGGAATGCCGACCTCCTGGCGCAAGGCCTTCACCAGCTCGGCGGCGGCATAGGGCTTGCAGAGCCCCGCCATGTCCTTGATAGCCAGAACGTGGGCGCCCATCTCCTCCAACTGGCGGGCCATCTTGAGATAATAGGAGAGGGAGTATTTGGGGCGACTGGGATCGAGGATATCACCGGTGTAGCAAATGGCGGCCTCGCAAACGGCGTGGGTTTCCAGCACGGCTGCCATGGCGACCTTCATGTTCTCGACTGAATTCAAGGAATCAAAAATTCGAAAGATGTCAATGCCTTGCCGGGCCGATTCCTGGATGAACTCGGTGACGACGTTATCCGGATAGCTGACATAACCCACGGCGTTGGAAGCCCGCAACAACATCTGGAAGCAAATGTTGGGAACCCGCTCCCGTAGTTGACGCAACCGCTGCCAGGGGTCCTCATTGAGGAAGCGCAGGGCGCTGTCGAAGGTGGCCCCACCCCACATCTCCAAGCTGAAGAGTTGGGGCAAGCGGTGAGCTACCGGTTCCGCAATCCTGAGAATGTCGATGGAACGGACCCGGGTTGCCAGCAAGGACTGATGGGCATCCCTGAAGGTGGTGTCCGTCACCAACAAGCGCTTTTGCTCCCGCACCCACTGCGAAAACCGTTTGGGACCCATCTCCAGCAATCGTTGGCGGGTACCCGGCGACGGAGCAGTCCCTTTGGGAAAAGGGATTTCCGGCAAGGTCGCCGGCTTAATTTCTCGGCTTTCTTTCGAGGTCGTGAATCTTTCGGGCCAGGCTTTCGAGGCAACCTCGGGATTCCCGTTGACGATGACGCCGGCCAGGTAATTCAGAAGACGAGTGGCTCGATCCCGTGCCTGCTCGAATCGGAACAGCTCCGGGGACTCATCGAGGAAATTGGTGGTGGCCAGTCCTTCCTGAAAACCCGGGTGGTTGACGATATTCTCGAGAAAGAGAACATTGGTTTTGACGCCCCGGACTCGAAACTCTCGCAAAGCCCGATCCATGCGCTGACAGGCTTCCTTGAGATCCCGTCCCCAAGCGGTGGCCTTCACCAACAGAGAATCATAGTAGGGAACCAGGATGGCGCCGCCGGAAACGGCGCCGCCATCCAACCTCAAGCCGAATCCAGCCGGAGAACGATAGGTAGTGATCTTTCCGAAGTCCGGGGCAAAGTGGTTCTCCGGATCCTCTGCCGTAATACGGCACTGCAGAGCACTGCCGTACAGCGGCAGGTCCGCTTGGCGAGGCAGCGAGACCGGGGGATCGTGCAGCCGGTGCCCCTGGGCAATCAGGATCTGCGAGCGTACCAGGTCAATCCCCGTCACCATCTCGGTCACGGTGTGCTCCACCTGAATGCGAGGATTGACCTCGATGAAGAACCATTCCCGGCTCGCCACATCCAAGAGAAACTCGACGGTCCCGGCATTCACGTAGCCTACCTCACGCGCCAGCGTCACCGCTGCTTCGCACAGTTCCCGGCGTAACTCCGAGGGAATTCCGGTGGCCGGCGCCACCTCCACCACCTTTTGATGCCGTCGCTGCACCGAACAATCCCGCTCATAGAGGTGCATCACCTGTCCATGCCGGTCAGCCAGGATCTGAACCTCCACATGCTTGGGCCGCTCGATAAAGCGCTCCAGAAAAAGGGCTCCGTTCCCGAAGGCCGACTCCGCCTCACTGCGAGCCTCAGCCAGTTGCTTATCCAGGTTCCTGGCGGAGCGGATAATCCTCATGCCGCGACCGCCGCCACCGAAAGCAGCTTTGGCGATTAAAGGGAAGCCCAATTCGCCAGCCGTTTGTTGAGCGGTTTGCCCTTCGTCGACCGGCTGGTCCGTTCCAGGAATCACAGGGATTCCGGTCTTCTTGGCCAAGCGCCGAGCAGCCAGTTTATTCCCCAGCAACTTCAGCAGCCGGGGCGTTGGACCTATAAAGGTGATGCCCTCTTGTTGGCAGGCTTGGGCAAACCGGGGATTCTCGGCCAAAAACCCATAACCCGGATGGATGGCATCCACCTTCTTTTCCCGGGCAATCGTCAGGATGCCCTCAATGTCCAAGTAAGCCTCTACCGGTCCCTTCTCTTTCGCCAAGGCATAGGCCTCATCGGCTTTAAAACGGTGCAGGGCCGACGCGGTCCGCTTCAGAGTAGATGGCGACCGTTCGCAACCCCAGTTCCGTTGCTGCTCTCATGATTCGAATGGCGATTTCGCTGCGGTTGGCAGCCAGGATTTTTTTCATTTCTCCAAGAATGCCGCTGTCGAGCTTGCCCTTGCCGCGATGAAGGGCATGCAGGTTCTCTTGCAGAAACCCATTCTATACACAAGCCCGGGGGGGACGGAAGTTAGAGTTTAGTTTCTGCCTGGGTTGCGCTACCCGTTGTAGAATAGAGACCCTCTTGGCTGATGTAGCTTTTCAACGAGCGCTCGGTTTGGCGGCAGAGATCCCGGTCACCAGCGAACCAACCGATGCCAGGACAGACTCGACCGCCTCTTCCGAAGGAGGGGCGGAACTCTCCGATTGGAAGATTCATCATCGAAACTCCTCGCCCCTGACCCCGGAGATTTCCGGGCCGAGAGTCCGACGGGAAAAGCCGTGGAACAAGAAACCCTGTACCGATCTCTGAGATTGCCCCACAAGCCTGAGGGAAAACTCGTCCTGCTGGTCCTGGACGGCGTCGGCGACATTGCGACGGCCGCAACCCGCTACCGGACCCCACTGGAGGCCGCCACCACCCCCCACTTGGATGACTTGGCCCGGGTCTCGGCTATGGGTCGAATGATCCCGGTCTTGCCGGGGATCACGCCAGGAAGTGGTCCCGGTCATCTGGGTCTCTTTGGCTATGATCCCGTCATCACCCAAGTCGGCCGGGGAGTGATCGAGACCTTGGGGCTCGGAGTCGATTTGAGGGAAGGAGATGTCGCGGCTCGCGGCAACTTCTGCACCGTCAATGCCGAGGGCATCGTGACCGACCGACGAGCGGGCCGCATTGCCACGGTGTTGAACCAGGTCCTCTGTCAAAAGCTGGGCGCCATCCGGAAGATAGGTGAGACGGAGGTCATCATCAAGTCCGGAAGATCCCACCGGTTCGTTGTGGTTTTCCGAGGAGGTGGGATCGCGGGCCCTCTCTCAGACTCTGATCCCCATCAGGAGGGCGCTCCCATCAGGCCTGTGGTCGCCAAGAGCGCGACTGATAAGGCCAAGGCGGCCGCTGAGGTGGTCACCCGGTTCTACAAGCAGGCTCTGCCCCTCCTGGCTGGAGACTATCCCGCCAACGGGTTCTTGTTGAGAGGCATCACCCATCTCTCCCGGATTCCCACCTTCGAGGAGCGGTTCCAACTAAGAGGCGCGGCGATCGCGGTTTATCCCATGTACAAGGGACTCGCTCAACTGATTGGGATGCAAAAGCTGGAGGGAGCCCGGAATACCGAACAGGAGTTTCAGCAGTATGTTGATGAGTTCGATCACTTCGACTATTTCTTCATCCACGTCAAAAGCACCGACACGGCCGGGGAAGACGGCAATTTTGACCAAAAGGTGGCCGTGATCGAAGAAGTTGACAAAGCTCTGCCCACCCTCTTACAAAAGCGGCCCGGGGTGCTGGCGATCACGGGGGACCATTCCACCCCGGCGCTGTTGAAATCACACAGTTGGCACCCCCAGCCGGTCCTGCTTCACAGTCCGGTTTCCGGAAGTGACAAACTGAGCCGTTTCAACGAAACCAATGCCAACCGGGGATCGCTCGGCGTTTTTCAGAGCAAGTTCCTGATTCGATTGATGATGGCTAACGCAGGCCTCTATGATAAGTTCGGCGCCTGATCGGCGATGAATTACCCTCTTCCTCGCCGTTCTCCACCCAATCGTTGAGTTTCGCTGGCCGAGCGTGTAAAATCCCGCCCACATCGGATGAGGCGGGCAACTCGTTTTATTTCCCGTCGATATCCTCCAAAGGATTGGAAGGGAGGTCCCCATGTCATTTCCGGCCTCGATACAACAGGCCCTGGCTGCCAAAGGCAACCGCAAACCAGACTATGAGCGTCTCAAGGCAGCCCTGAAGCACCAGGAACCCGACTATGTTCCCCTTTTCGAAATGGGTATCGAGCCGGAGATCAAGCAACTGTTCATGGGCAAGCCGGTTCAGGGACATGCCCAGGAAATTGAATTCTTTCAGACCGCCGGCTTTGATGCCTACCCCGTCTCGCTGAGCGTGATCAATGTCCACCTGAAGCCGGTTGAGGATGAGGGCAAACAATCCGAAAAGGGAGCTTCTGGCGTACAGGTCAGCAGCCACACCGTCAGTACTTACAAAGCCGAATTAGAAGCCTATACCGAACGATACTGGGCGGAAATGCACAAAGGAGTGATTACCAACAAAGACGAGTTTGCCGCTTATCCCTGGCCCAATCCTGACGATCTCGATTTTTCCGTACTGGATGAAGTGGGCGCCCTGCTTCCTCCCGGGATGAAAATTGGTGTCGTTATCGGAAAAGTGTTTACCGGTGTCTGGTTCATGATGGGAATGGAGACGTTCATGCTGTCTTACATCGACGATCCGGAACTCATCGAAATGATGTATGACAAGATCATCCCCCTCCAGCAACGGGTGATGGAGGTCGCCATGGAACACCCCGCGGTCGGCCTCAGCTTTCATGCGGACGATCTGTCCGGGAAGAACGGGCCTCTTGTCCACCCCGATCATTATCGGAAGTACGCCTTCCCTTGCTACAAGACGATGTGCGACATGGCTAAGGCCGCCGACAAACCGTTTGTCTATCACACCGATGGCGACATCTCCATGGTGATTGAAGAATTGATCGACCTCGGCATCACCGGTTGGCATCCCGTGGAAAAGCAGGCCCACGACATCAATGAGGTCAAAGCTCAATATGGCGACCGGATTGCCTTACTGGGCAACATCGATCTTCAGTACACCCTGACCCAGGGGACGCCCCAAGAAGTAGAGGATGAGGTTCGCACCCGGATACGGGACTTGGCCCCGGGTGGCGGTTATTGTGTTTCATCCGGAAACTCCATCCCCGAATACGTACCCATAGACAACTATGCGGCCATGCTGGAGGCCACTTTTAAGTACGGCAAGTATCCCATTGCACTCGATTGAGATGAGCCATCGGCAACTTGCGCCAGAGGCTCCCGACGACCGCAGTCATTGATTTCGGTCCGAGGCCAGGGTGCGAATCTATTTGAATAAGGAAGGTACTCTCAATGCCGATTGTCAACGACGGCCTGGAGGAAGAGCTCAAGTGGGTCACCATCCCCGAGGAGAATCGTCGAATTCGGGGGGTCCTGGAGAACGCAGTGGCCCTGATGCAGGACATTGCCTACAACGTGATTGTCGGCGAGCATCACGAGACGGACCGCTTGACCAGGGAGGCTCTTGACCAAGGTTTCCACGCCAACGTCATTCTGGATGATGGGTTGATCGCCGGCATGTCTGTGGTCGGGGTTAAGTTTCGAGACAACGTCATCTTCGTGCCCGAGGTCCTGGTGGCTGCCCGAGCCATGAAAGCCGGAATGAAACACTTGGATCCCATCCTGTCGGCATCGGGAATCGAACCCATCGGCACGGTCATCATGGGTACGGTCCAGGGCGATCTTCACGACATCGGTAAGAACCTCTGTGGAATGATGCTGTCAGGGGCCGGCTTCTCCGTTCACGACCTTGGAGTGGACACCAAGCCTCAGGAATTCGTGGATGCCGTGATTGAGCATAGGGCCGACCTGGTCGGCATGTCTGCGCTGCTCACCACCACCATGAGAAATATAGCGAAGACCAACCAAGCCTTCGAACAGGCGGGTCTGCGCCACAAGATCAGGACCATGGCCGGCGGAGCCGCACTGAGCCAGGAACTGGCCAAGACCATGAAATGCGATGGTTATGGCAAGGACGCTCTGGCCTGCGTCGAAAAAGCCAAGGAATTGTTGGAGCAGGTAAAACTCTCAACCCCCGCTACAGGCTAGCCGGAATGGCCTGCCCTCCCTGAAATCCGACTCGATTGGAACAGGCTGTGACTGAGTCGCCCGAACCCTCGGCCCAGCAAAAAAGCTCCTGAAAGGACTCCTGATGGCTGAAAAAAGAATCGGTACGCTCGTTTACCGAGAGAACCTGTCGTCAGTACTGTCGATTTTTCGAGTGACTCCGGAAAGAGGACATCGATTCCCTGAATACCAGGCGGGAACCTACATTGCTTTGCGCCGGGAAAACTGCATGCTCACCAAGAAAGTCACCGGGCCAAAGGGCCAGGTCAGCTATGTCCCTGATATGGACAACCAGGGAACACCCAAAAGGGGTCCCGTGACCCATTCCTACTCAATTGCCTCAGCTCCATTCGAGACAGTTCAGAACCGATGCCTGGAGTTCTATATCATTCTAGAGAAGAGCGGGAATGAAACTCCTGGAAGACTGACAGAGTCACTATTCCGCATGGAGCCAGGGGGAGATAACCAGCTGACCTATGTTGACCGAATCGTTGGGGACTTCACCCTTGAGAAGAGAGCAGCCGGTTTCCGAAGTGTCCTAATGGTTGGTACTGGGACTGGCTTAGCCCCGTTTGCGTCTATGGTCAAGCAATTGGCTTTCGATGCTTCCCGGCAAAGGACAAACGGCGCCAAGTATACTTTGATCCATGCCAACCGGACTTTCGGAGAGCTGGGCTACCACCGGCAACTCTCTTCGATCGAGTCATCGCAACTGTTCGATTTTGTCTATGTCCCATCAGTAAGCCGTCCTACCATGCGAGATCTCTCGGATCCCAAGAGTGGGAAGGGACGCGCCAACAATCTTCTGCGATCCATCTTCGAAATGCCTCCTAAGGAAGAGGAGAATCTGCTGGGCGCCAACACGGCTGGAGAAGGAATGGCTCATGCCAAAGAAGCACTGAGAAGAGCCGTAAGCCCCGTTCTGCCGCGGCACATCACACGCAGAGAGTTACAAGCCCGCCTAAACCCTTCAGAAACAGTGATTCTCACCTGCGGCAATCCCGTCTCAATGGCAGATATCAAAAGAATTGCGGTAGTCAACGGCATCCACTTTGAGAAAGAAGATTGGTAATTCGGTGACCAATCACTGGAGTCCGATAGTGGGAGCGATAGCCGAAGGGCATGTGAGAGAATGGAAACGCTGTAGGTTCTTCCAAAGAAGATCTTCGGCTGGTGTGAGCGACTTCCTCAGATGCTTACGAACGACTTTCAGAGGTTTCAACTCACGGTCAGGAATAGAAACGGGTTGGAGAGGCGAGTTCCCACGAGCCCACTTCGCCTTTCATCGCGGACCTAACCCGCCTTAACCCGGAGTCCGAAGTTGAAATTCGAGTCACCTCAAGAATGACCTGGAGCTGGGCCGGATCTTCAGTTTTTACCACCCCCTTGCCCCTTCCTGAAATAGGAGCCGAGCTCTGCCATTAAACAACAGCCCAGGGGTTTCGATATCCAGGGACATTTCCTTAAGCACCTTCCTTTTCAGATCGCAAGCCGAGCTTTGTTTGCAGGGCTCAGATCTTAACTTTGGACCCAGGCTCGTGTCTGTGACTTTGGATCACAGGACAGCAGAAAAGAACTGACGGTGAATGTCTCCGTAGGCGAGATCAGGCGACGCGATACTTCTCTATGCCTTTGGGGTTGAGATCGATTCCCAGGCCGGGATCTTGAGGAATGGCCAGAGTGCCGTCCTGAGCAACCATTCGTTGCAAGGTGATTTCCTCCCGCAACCGAGTGCCCTCCTCCACCACGAACTCCGTAATGAAGGAATTGGGAATAGCGTTCAGGAAATGGAGGGCGGCAGCCACGTTGACGTAGGTGGTGAAGCCATGATTGACACAGCGCAAACCCCGGTCCGAGGCCAGGCTGGCGATTTTGACGGCCTCGGTGAAGCCGCCACAGCGGGTCAGGTCCACCTGAACCACGTCGATCCTGCCTTTGTCCATGAGCTCGATGAATGAGCGACGCTCGCTTTCCTCCTCGCCTGCGGCGATGGGAATTTCCGTCGCCGAAGCCAAACGCGAGTAGCCTTCGTAGTCGTCCGGCTGCAGGGGTTCCTCGAGCCAATAGATGTTGAACTCGCTGAAGGCTCTGGCTCGCTGGATGGCGGTCTTGGCATCCCAGGCCAAACCGGCATCGATCAGTAGGTCCCCTTCTTCGCCCAGCCCTGCCCGCGCCTCTCTGACCAGAGCTACATCCGTGGCGGCATCCTCTCCCATGGGAGCCCAGCCAAATTTGACAGCCCCGAAACCCTTGTCCCTGAAGCGACGGGCTCTCTCACCCGTTTCATGAGGCGTGGCGCCGAAAAGCGAACTGGCATAGGCGCGAATCCTTTGGTGAAAGCCCCCTCCCAGCAACTTCCAAATGGGCAATCCCAGAACCTTGCCTTTAATGTCCCAGAGGGCCATGTCGATCCCGCTCATGGCATGAATGGCGATGCCCCGCCTTCCGGCATAGATGTTCTCCCGATACATCTTGTGCCAGAGGTACTCGGTCTGCAAGGGGTCTTCACCCATCAAGATCTCACCCAAACCGCTATTGAGGGGATGGCAATAGGGGCCCTCGATCATCCCCTTGACGGCCATGGGGGCCGAGTCCACTTCTCCAATGCCCTGCACTCCCGCATCGGTTTCGATGCGCACGATGAGCGCATCCTGGCCGCTATCCGCTTGCTCTTTGACTTGGGGAAGACGCAGATAAAGCGTTTCAACCCGGGTGATTTTCACAGGATCTCCAGCACCAACGTTGCGCTAAGACAACGATTCACTGAATTTGCCAATGCGGCTCGAAATATACCAGTCATTCCCCAGCTTGTCCTCTACAACGCTGCTTTCAAAAATAGAGATCGTATCAGGAATGGGGGAGTTTGCATATGTCAACAATCGGCTCTGTTTATTCCATAAGAAGCGATTGGGTTATTGAACCTTTATTTAGAACCTATCTCAAAATTGCCTGAGCAGGGTGCCGATGGATGCGAGCTGGACGAATCCCAGGAAATTCCCCGCATAGTATTTAGATTCCCATTGAACGAGAGAGCGACGTTGCTATTGAAGCCAAGCACGGCGCTCAACGTCACTTTATGATGGTTGGCCGAGTGGGTATTGAACGACAACGGCAGCCCCGATCGGTCCTGAGGAAAGTGTGCCCAAGTCCGTCCCCATCGTTCATTGGTCAAGAAGATGATGATCCCCGGTATGCACCGTTCCGATCGTCAGTTCAATTTCGAGATAGGTTCCAGCCAATCATGGGGACCGACCTTTTACCTTTCTCCTGGTTACTACCCTCTCGTTTGGTACAATTCACGTCAGCAATGAGCACGCCTCTTTTCAAAGTCAGGGCCAAATGGTCTCCGGGTTCGGCCGTGCGTCCAGAGATGACCGAGAACGCGCGTTATGGCACTAGGCTCGGAGTCTTGTATGAGGGTGATTGCCAGCATCTTCTCCCACTTGTGGAACGGGAGACAATCGATACGGTCTTTGCCGATCCACCCTTCAACCTCGCGAAGCAATATGGAACTAAGGTTAACGATAACCGGTCCGATGTGGAATATGTCAATTGGTGCCGAAACTGGCTGAACGAGTGCATTCGCATCCTCAAACCGGGTGGATCGATCTTCGTCTACAACCTCCCGAGATGGAACGTCATCCTTGGCGCCCATTTGGCCGCGGCGGGATTAGATTTCCGTCACTGGGTCGCCGTCAACGTGAAACTGTCCCTACCGATACCCAGTCGGCTTTATCCATCGCACTACAGCCTCTTGTACTACACTAAGGGCAGGCCGAAGACATTCCACAAGATTAGAGTACCAATCGAAACATGCCGTCATTGCGGCAGAGAGATCAAGGACTACGGCGGACACCGGGGAGCGATGAATCCGAACGGAGTGAACCTGACGGATGTTTGGAATGACATCACGCCGGTTCGTCACTGGAAGTTTAAGAGTCGCAAGCGATCAACAAACCAGCTTTCGACGAAGCTTCTGGAACGAATTGTCCAGATTTCTACTGACGAGAGAGATCTGGTGCTTGATCCCTTTGGGGGCAGTGGTACGACTTTTGACGTGTGCGAGCGTCTGGGGCGCCATTGGATCGGTATGGAGATTGAGAACTGCCAAGTCATCGTTGAGCGACTCGAACGAGACGACCTACATCGCCATGAGTCTGTCGACCACATAGAACCATAGGTAATCAACTACCGTGCCAACACAGAGCATCACAGACATCCTATCTGAAGACTACGCTACCCGTCTCTTTCCACCAGAACGACAACTCATCCCTAATCTCGACGACGTGTACGAACTGGAACTGGCATTCTATGAGAATCAGGGAACCGCTGAACAGCCCGGTGCAAGCTGGACTGAACGGCAACAATGAAGAACAGGCTCTTCCCTCGCCAACTCTCCCCGCAAGCAATCAAGCCACTCCAATTCCTGTGGCCTGTCACTCCAGCGTGCGGCGAGACTCATGGGTGTGAACCCAAAATATCCCAGCCGCGCAGCGGCGGCAGTGGGAGATTCCCCTCTTGGGAGGGGCTGGCCTTCTGAGAGGAGGCCAGGGGTGGGTCCATCCCACCAGCCGCCAAGGCGGCGCCAGCCTGTAGCCATGGGCGTCAGCCCACGGGACCAGGTAGACCCAACCCGACCGAGCCGCGAATGCGGCGACAGCAGTTGGGAAGCACTCAACCGGGCGCGCCCACCGGGGTTATTGTGGCCTCGAACCGGCTCTGCTGGGACCTGCTGCCCCTCCAAACCCTGATTTGGGCGCACTTCATCACGGTTTACTTTCACAAGGGTTACCAAGCCACAATCCACGGACTTATTCAGAGATTCCTCAGATCCTCTCCGATTTAGACCTCCTCAGCAATGGAGCATATTTCGCCAAGGTAGGCGGGTCGTATACCCGGCACTTCCTCATGTGCACGGATGACTCCCTTAAACTCCCAAGCCACTCGTCACCGCGGCTCAAGTCCTTCTTTGCCAAGAACATCTTCCGCACTGGTTATGCTACGCATGGGCTGTTTCCTTATCGCGGCAAGTTTCATCCCCAAATGATCAAGGCGCTCATGAATGTGATGGGTCTGAAACCCGGGGACCGGGTCTTGGACCCCATGATGGGTTCCGGGACTGTCCCCGTCGAAGCTGTGCTGATGGGGCTAGATGCCATAGGAATCGACGTAAGCCCATTCTGCAAGTTCATGGCCCAAACCGCTCCGAAAGCCAAGGTCTTCTTGGGAAATTCCATGCTTCTTCCTTAGTTCATGGAGCACACGTCCGAAAGCTTGTTCCACATTCTCGATATCCTGCCGCCTCTTTCCTCTCTCACCCATGGCAAATATGTTGTCGCAATGCAAACCAAGGGACTACAGACTATAGTCTGAATAATGATCAGCCTTAAGGTCTGGCCGCGTTGGAGTCGTCCGCTGTGATATCAGGTGAGTCGGGCGAGAGAATCCAGTTCCGATTGGAAATAGGGATCGGTCTCTATGACCTGATAATGTAGATTGCATCTTAGTGATGAAAGAAGACGGTTTGTTGTATGGCTTGGGAGTTACGCCTTGAGTATGAAGGGGTGATCCACTACATGATGAATCATGGGGAACTTATCTTCCTTGGATGTTGAAGATGCTGGGCAGTATGTGCCCCCTGGAAAGGCCTCCGCGAAGACCGATTGGGCGGCCCATGCCTGTGGTCTACAACGGCGGGAAAGTCTGGAGGACAGAGCAGAACGAGTCGTTCAGGAGAAAACTGGGGCGCTTAGGATGGACTGGAGAGGATTTAAGAAGAATGCGCAAAAGAGATATCGCCAAGACAGGAATCATCTCACGTCGACTGTGAGAGGAAACCACAGTCACGCTGAGTTGGATTGGTGATCGTCTGGAAATGGGGAGTTCGCATGTGCCAACGATCGCCTCCATTTATCCTGCGAGAAGCGATTGGGTTATCGAACTGTTATCAGAACCTATCTCAAAATCATATTCCATAGCATTCAGTTCATGAAGAGAATGTCGGAAACGCTGAAAAATCAAATGGTTATGCCAGTAGCCCCATAGGCTCACAATCCAGGATTCCAATTTTGAGATAGGTTGTAGTCAATCGCGTTGGGACAGACGTTTTCATCCCCCCGAAGGGAAATAACTCAGGTGAAGGCTTGGGTGGTGGGTTTGATAATGAGATCGGGCACATGAGCGCGGGGGGGAAGCTTGGCCACAAACAGAACCGCGTCCGCCACGTCTTGAGGCCGCAGGATCTGAGCGCGGTGCTCTGCACTGACCGGCGCTGGACGAACTTCGAGCAGCGGAGTGTCGACCTCGCCGGGGGAGATGACGGTGGCACGGATTCCCCGCGGGCCTTCTTCCAGGCTCAGTACTTTGGTGAAGGCTGTCATGGCATGCTTGGAAGCGCTATAAGCCGCCCCTCCCAGATCACTGGCGCGACATCCGGCCGTTGAGCTGACACTGATAATGATCCCCTCCCCGTGACGTCTCATGTGAGGAAGCACCGCAGAAGCAAGATTAAAGGCTCCCGTGGAATTAACCTCCATGATGTAGTCCCAGCTCTCCGGCTTCAACCGGTCCATGGCTCGCTCCACCACGTTGACGCCGGCGTTGTTGACCAAAATGTCGATTTTGCCGAACCGGTCGATGGCCTTCTCGACCAAGGCGCCCACTTGAGCGCGATCGGTGACGTCCAGAGCCCACGGGTGCACTGGTCCCGGCCCCTTGATGGTAAGGGCAGCCGCCCGAAGTTTTTCTTCACTCCGGCCACAAATCACTACCGTTGCCTCTTCCGCGGAAAACTGTCGGGCCACAGCCAAACCGATACCGGTCGCCCCTCCTGTCACCAGGGTCACTTTGTCCTTGAGTTGCATAGTTGCTCCCTTGCTCAGGGTTGAATTCCCGCTCGGTTTACCGGTAACCCAAAGCAGTAGAGGTGGCGGGTGGTCCGAAGATAGATGCGTCCCTCTGAAATGGCCGGGGTGGCATAGACCTCCTCCTGAAAATCAGCTTGAGCCAACTCCTGCCATTGGGGCTCAGCGCTGATCACGCTCAACTCACCCTTTTGACTGATCAGGTAGATCTTTCCGTCTCCCGCCACCGGGGAACTGAAGTAGCCGGATTGCCCGGAAACACGACCTACCTTGAGGGTCTTTCCCGTTGCAGGATCCAGACTGGCCACGATTCCACCGCGTTTAACCCAGAAGAGATATCCTTTGTAGAATAGGGGAGAGGGAACGTACGGCAGGTAGCGGTTCTGTTTCCACAGGATGTGGGAATCCGTGACGTCTCCCGTTCCGCCCGGCTGGACCGCCAGCGCCACATTTTCCACCTTCTCGAAAATGTGTTTCATCCCGTCGTATTCGGCTTGGGTGAGCTTATCATCCTTATTGAGGTCGAACTGATTAAACCGGCCCTTCAGCGGACCTTCCGGAAGTTCCTCAGGCTCCAACCTACCGTTTTGATTGCGGTCGAATTGACCGGCGATCTCTGAGAAAGGTTCGAGAGTTTCCCGTTCTCCGGGATCGGCGCCCGGAGACCAGGTGGCGCTAATGAGAACCCCTCGGTCGCTGATCACAGGCGTGGTATTGACGATGCGAGAGAGGCCCCGCACCGTCCATACCTCTTTTCCCGTTTGGAAATCATATCCCACGATACGCAGGGTCCCGGAAACAACGATCTGCTTCTTGCCGTCGACTTCCAGACCGACCGGCGTTGAAAAACCCCGAGGAAACTCAGGGCGTTCAGTTTTCCAGATGGTTCTCCCGCTTCTCTTGTCCAGGGCCATGAGAAAAGAATCGACGTCATGATCCTGATTCAGCACAATCCAGTCGTCTGAAATAATGGGCGAACTAGCGGCGCCAAAGCCGTTCTTGAAGGGACCCATCGGACGCCGCCATAGCAGTTCGCCATTCAGGTCATAGCAAAAAAGGCCGCTGGATCCAAAAAAGCTGACGACCCGCTGCCCGTCAGTGGCCGGGCTAGACTGGGCATGGCTCCCGTCACGGTGGATTTCCTCCAGTGTTTGGTATTCCGCCTCAACCTTCCACAGGATCTCTCCGGTTTCTCGATGCAATCCCAGGGTATAAAGCGATCCGTCTTCGACAGCCGTCACAAATACTCGGTCACCGTGAACCACCGGGGAGGAGTGTCCTGGAGGGAGGGGAACTTTCCAGATGAGGTTGCGATCGGGTCCAATCGCCGCAGGCAACTTGTGGGCGCCCAAGGCCACACCCCCAGCATTCGGACCTCGAAACTGTGGCCAGGAGTCCGACCGTGCCGGTTCGCCCGAGAAGCAGAGAATGGCGATCAGCAGGCTTAAGATAGTCTTCACGTTAGACCTCCACAGTGGACACAAGGAGAAAGACCGGGAACACCGACTCAAGTCGCCCCCGGTGCAGCGGAGAAGAACAACCGATTATATTAGTACCGAGAGAATCATCAAACCCAAGAAAAAGATAGGCATGAGTTTTGGCTGAACAGCTCTTGATTTGAGCCAGTAGGGGTGACGGCCGAAGGGATGGGTGAAGCACTGTCCCCTTGCCCGCCACATGAACCGGACAACCGGGTTTCTGTAGCAACCGTTAGATTGGAGTACCCCATCGGAAAGCTCATCCCGGCATAATAGGTGAACCTCGTTCTGCGACGGTTCGAGAGGAAATTCCAATGAACATCGAGGACTCGACAGATGAGCAACGTCAGCTATAGCACCCTGGGGTTTGTCGACCGGGATATCGAGGCTGCCCTGGACAGCGTAGCCGCAGCCGGCTTCGACCAAACGGAGATCCTGGGACAAGACCCCCACTTGGCGGCGCCTCCTACGGGAGACGCGCTGTCCGCCTTTCGGGCTCGCTTGTCGGATCGCGGACTTCGGGCCAGAACGATCCATGCCCCTCTGAGGCGGAACGTCCTGGGAGCCCCTGATGAAACCTGGCGGCAGGAAGTGGTCAAGGTGTTGGCCAGCTATCTTCGTTTGGCCGCGGGACTGGAGTCTAGTGAGGTGATTATTCATCCGGTCCCCAACCCCATCTTCGTTCCAGAGGGCGACGATCCCTTGGCGGCCCCGCCGCATCGCTGAAGCGGTTCCGCGCTCTCTGGATCAACTGGTCCCGGTGGCTCGTCAGGAGGGCGTTCGCATCCTGCTTGAGAACCTCCCCTACTCCTGCGGCTACCCCTATCTGGGAATGCAGGAACTGCGGACCTTGGTCGACGGCTATCCGGAGGAACAACTGGGGCTGGTGATTGATACAGGACATGCCTGGACGATGAAAAAGGACCCTTCGCTGGAGATCGAATTCGCCGGCTCCCGTTTACACGGAACTCACCTGCAAGACGTCGATTACGACCACCCCAACGACAACCATTGGGCGCCGACACAGGGAGGTCTCGACTGGCCGGCAATCCGGAGCGCTCTGGACTCGGTCGGATATTCCGGCCCCTGGACCTTCGAAGTCGCCAGGGGAAGGCACGGGGAAACGGCCGAGCAGCTAGCGAGCCTGACCTACCAGGTGGCTTGTTCGTGGGGCCTGTAGTCGACCGGTCCCAGCCGCTTGCCGTCGCTGGACCCAGAGCACAACGTTCTTCACCTCTCCGGGCATGCCGACCATGGGGCAACCTCTCACGGCGTCGAAAGCCTCTCGCACCTCCAAAGTCTTTGCGCCTCCAGCGGCTTGAAACGAAAGACCGGAGAGGTTTTGGGAGTCCTCCGATGAACGACCTGCTCGGTTAACGCTCCAACAACCCCCTGCCAATTCGCAGAGATGGCCAACCAGACCTGCCGACCGAGCCGCAACTTTCTTGCGCTACTACCAATGGCTCGACCAGGATGCTTCTCATGAATGGTCTCTCTTCGACCGACTACTGTGTCGTCGTCACTTACCTTCTGGGAATTCTTCTGATCGGCGTCTATTTTTCTCGACGACAGACGTCGCTCCGGGAATATTTCCTTGCCGGCAGGAACATCCCCTGGTGGGCTGCGGGCATTTCGGTGTTCGCTACCCTTCTGAGCGCCAACTCCTTTCTGGGAGGCCCCGGCTGGGTGTTTGCCAGAGACAGCCGCTTTCTGATCACGGGGGCATCGTCGGTGTGGGAACCACGGCTTTGGGGGCATTGATCTGGGTCCGTCTCTGGGGACGCCTACCGATTCTATCCATCTACGAGTACCTCGAGCAGCGCTATCACCCGGGATTGCGCATTGTCGGGTCTCTCTTATTTTTGTGCCACTGCGTCTTCTGGATTGGAAACGCCTTGTTGACTGCCGCATTGGGCTTCAACGCAGCCACGGGCATACCGGTGACCCCTTGCCTGTTGGGCATCGTGCTGCTGACGATGGTCTACACGACCTTGGGTGGGGCACGGGCGGTGGTCTGGACCGACGTGGTCCAATTCTCGGTCTTCATCATCAGCTACGTGGTCATTGCTGGCTTCCTGCTGGCTGAGTTCCACTGGAGTCCCGGGGAGATTTACGCTATTGCCTCTTCCCGGGAGTCCGGGATCACCGGTTATCCCCATACCAAGATCGTGTCTTTTGAGCTCAGCCTGGCGGTTGAGGCCACCTTTTGGGCCATCCTCTTTTCCCGCGTCCTGTCGGCCCTGCAATTCGGCGCCGACCAGATTCATGTCCAGCGAGCCCTCACGACCCGCTCTCAACAAGACATGTTCCGGGCTTTTCTCAGCTATGCGGTCTGGGGATTGATTTTCTCGGTGATCTCCACTCTGATCGGGTGGGGGCCCTGGTGGCCTTCTATGCCGGACACCCGGATCTGGCCAACACCCTGGATCATCCGGACCAGGTCCTCGCACACTTCGTGGGGGCTCGCGCCCCCGTCTTCATTCGGGGGCTCATCATGGCCGGGGTTCTGGCCGCCATGATGTCCACCTTGAGCTCCGTCATCAACTCCATGAGTAGCATTACGACGGTGGACTTCTACTCCCGGTTCTGGCATCGTGGGCGCTCGGAACAACATCTGGCAACTACGTCGAAGATATTCACAGTGCTCCACGCCCTGCTGCTGCTTTCGTTTGCCCTGTGGCAATACTCGCACAGCGAAGCCAACGTTTTCGAGCGGGAACTCAAGCTCATGGCCATCACCATCGCCCCGGCGGTCACTTTCTTCGTGCTGGGCATCTTCTCCAGGCGGGCCAACACTTTGGGCGTGCTCACCGGCGGCGCGGCAGGCATTGTCTCCGCGCTGGTTCTGAACGGATTTCAAGGGATCTTCGAACCGCTCATCACGGGCATCAACTTCTTTTGGGCGCCTGGGCTCAGCACCGCCGTGAGCTTGATCGTGGGTTCAATGGCCAGCCGGCTGTTTCCACCGCAAGACCCTGAAGCCCTGAAACACCTCATGGTTCGCTAGGAGAGAGCTGAGGACCATTGATCCTGAAAATCTCCTTTCGGGCTGCCAGGCGAAACTTTCGTCTGCCAATAGCCTGTTCAGTTGACCGGTTTCAGTGACACGTGACTGATCCGGTTTGTGAACAAACCGATGCCTCGACACCCCTCCCAGGAGGAGAATTGCGCTGAATGGACTCCGGGGAGTGAGGAATGGCATGGAATCGCGGAGGAGGAATGACTGTTGGATCTCGGGGGTCCCGGAGCCAATCGAGACTCCATTCCCGCTCGATATCACGGTGAAAGAGCCACGGACGTCGCCCCTCCCTCACTCGGAGGGACAAACGTGGCGAATATTCCCCTCCTCCAGAGGGGCGTCGGGGCTTCGTCCGGCGTTCTGAACGATCCAACCTCTCATACTCGGAGAAGAACTCGGGAAGCATCCTCCGCTCCGACGGGAACCCTGACCGGCAGGATGAATCAGGCGGGAGTTGGTTTCCAGCGAATCAAGCACGCGCCTTTCGAGGGGTAATGTCCATAGCAGGTCAGGATATAGCCGTCGTCCAACAGGGTGGAATAGAGGTGGCCGGTTGCTGTGCTCAGGGGAAGGCCGTTGGAATACTCGAAGTCATCCAGAATGTAACGGTGGGCCACATCCCAGGTCTGGCCGTTATCACGGCTGATCACTGCCTCACAGCCGCGGCGGTAGCTGACCAGCTTGCCGTTCTCCACATCCTGCCGCAGGATGACCGTCATCACGATGTCGCCGTTGGGCAATCGCAGCAGATGGGGGTGATGACGCCCGGCTTCGAAGAGCACCTTGACCGGCGACCAGGTGAGTCCGTCATCCTTGGAGAGGGATACGACCGTACCGGCCCAGACCCCCGTTGTTGAGGGCCCGCACGCGGGGATGGAGATCAGTCCTGAGAGCCGCCACCAGCCAGCCGTTGGCCGCTCGCACCAATGAGCCTTCGTTGGTGGCCATGGTGTAGCTTCGTCCGCGATAGTCCACCGGCCACTGCCACTGGGGCGGAGCGACCTCCCTGCCCCAGGTCCGCCCCCCGTCCTCGGACCAGCGCACCATTCCAATAGAAGGCTCCGCGGGCCATTGGTAGCCGATCTCGCCGAGCCGAGTGGCCACCCCATCGGCATCGCGGTCGACCGCGATATTGCTGTCACAGGGAGCGAAGAGTTTTCCCTCCGAGCTTAGCTGCAGCGGGCTGCTCTCCCAGGTCCGCCCATAGTCGCTGCTGAAGTACTGCAGGATGGGCATCACCCGGTCCGTCTGAAACATCAGGTTCCCCTTGCCCAGGTAGGTCAACTGCACCGGACGTCCTTCGCCTCCCTCAATCCTCCGGAACCTGGTCCAGGTTTGCCCCCGGTCCCGGCTGAAGGCGATCATCAGCTTCTCGCAAGCGACAGGTCCTTTAAAGTCCTCACACTGGGGCTCGGTTCCGTGAGACTGGTCATTTTTGGTATCCCAACTGGCCAGCAGGACCAGCTCGCCGTTGTCCATCTGGGTCACGCCGAAGGCCCAGATCCCCTGTCCCCGGATGGGATGGGGGGGAGCGCCTGGCGGGGAGTAGTGATGGAATTGAATCTCGGCCATCCGAACCACCCAGCCTCCCTTGCCGTCTCCCTGCACAAGCATATGCCGTTTCCAGCCCCGAGGCTCAAAGCGCTGGAGCGCGTCGGCCATTTCGTCCGGACCTTCGGTGAAAGGCAAGGCCGGCAGCGCCGTCGTCATGAACGGGGAGACAACCGAGACTCCGCCAAGTTGTTTGAGGAACGCACGTCGACTGGTCATTGGACAACCTCCTCCAGTTTAGGGTCTAACAGCGGTCGAAAGTCGTTTCAAGAAAGGAATCCCGACGGACTGGAATGGCCGGCCCTCTGTGGACGATCCAGAATCCCGGCGCACAGCCCCTCCGTCGTCATCCCCGCCGGCACTTTCTCAAACTCATAATCCGTCGTCGGCCCCAGGAAGCCGGAGACGTGTTTCACTCTCCCGCCCCGCAGGGCCTCATCGATTGGCCCAAAACGCTGCCACAATTGTTCCAGCTCCCGGTCGGAAAAACACGCCGCCAGTTCCTGAAGCTGCCAATCGTAAACAGACTGACCCGCCGTGTCGCCGCCAGGACGGCGACTTTGCTCACGGACGGCCAAGGCCAGCTTCGACAACAGGATCAGACAGGTGCGCCGCCCTTCCACGGGTGGATGAAGCCGATCCAGTCCGGCAAGAAAACCCTCGCCATTTCCAGCCAGCGCAGCGCGGAACGTCTCCTCGATGGTCGCAAACTCGGCGCGATACAGCGCCAGCCATCGTTCCGCCACACGCCGCTGCGGCGTCCCCTCGGCAAACCGGGTCCAGAAGTCCAACGGCAGGTTGCATTGCTGGCGTGGAAAGATGCGCCCGAACGAGCGATAGCCCAAATGGATGGTGCGGCGCTTCTTTTCAGGGCCGTACTTGCTGCCCCAGTGCAGCATCAGGTTGTTGTAAACGACGCCGTCACCCGGTCCCAACTCGACGCACCGACTCTCCGGAACCGGCATCAGTGTGCCCCGCTCCCCCCGCAAGTGGGATGACTCGACCTGCGTTGTCAGTCGCCGGTGACTGCCCGGAACAACATACAAAATATGATCCTCGTAAAGGGCGATATTCCATTGCACATAGGCAGGTCCGTTGGCCAGTTGATCCTCGATCAGCCCTCCCAGCGGCCCATCCCTGTCGGGCCGCACGTCACGGTGCCAATTGCGGGGATCGGTGCCCCAATGCTGTCCCGGGCGCTGGGGATCGCCCGGCGAAAATTCAGGGTTACAGATCACCAGGGGGGGCCTGATTCGAGGCAACGGCCTCCACGGGGCAATCCAGCAGTTCCGCGCTGACCCCATAGGTGTGATCGTGCAACAAAAACTCGAACGCGCCAAGGGTATCCGCATCGACTTGATCGATAATCGAAGCACGGGGCTGCGGCGTCGTGTCCCATTCAGGGTCGCTCGCCCGTTGGCGCTCGACCACCGTTTCAATATCGCTTCGCAAACGATCCAGTTGCTCAGGCGGCACGACCTGACGCAGGATCACGTATCCATCACACAGCAACTGTGCCCGCTTGTTGTCCATGTCTTTTCCTCGAATGGGTGGTAGTCCTTCTCCAGGACCGGGAGCAGCATCCAACCGGCGTGAGGCTTTGTTCAACTCGAAGGTCCGCTGTCGTTCAGCAAAGTCTCGCCCCCGGAGTACAGTATCGCCGAATAAGCTAGTTTGGCGCAGTTATGGAAGACAGGTCAAGAGATTGTATGCCTTGCAGGGAAATCCGGTGGGTTCCGCTTGACAACAAGAGCCAGGTGTGCCACATTGGACCCATTCAAGGCCAGCGAAAAGGGGGCGCCGTGGGATTCTCGCACCCAGCATGTTCTCCACTCTCAACGTTCCTTGCTCCGCACCGGCGGAAGAGCCGACGATTGCAAGGAGTTCACCAAAACGGACTCGGTCTCGGCCTGGTTCTCCTGCTCTTCAGCGGAACCACCGATGTTGCCCTGGGCCAGACCGGCTCCTCTCTCAGCTTTGAGCAACACATCCAGCCCATTCTGGAAAGGAACTGCGGCAGTTGCCACGGTCCCCAATCCCATCGGAGTGGTCTGGTCACGGAAACCATGGATTCGCTCTTCCAGGGAGGCGCTCTGGATGGGCCGGCCATTATTGCCGGCAGAAGCGCCGAGAGCCCCTTGATGCTTCGGTTGCGGGGTGAAAGGCAGCCGAGCATGCCTTTGGGTGGGAATCCCCTGTCCGCGGACGAAATCGATCGCATTGCCCGATGGATCGACCAGCTGGCGCCCTCTGAAGACGACCGTGGGGAACAAGAGGACCAACCCGGCTGGCCCTGGACCAGGCTGAAAGAGCCCGAAGTCCCGCAAGTGGAGAACCAGCGTTGGGTGACCAACCCCATTGACGCCTTCATCCTGGCCAAACTGGAGGCAAAGGGGCTGAGTCCCGCTCCCCCCGCTTCTCGCAGGGCGATGCTGAGACGGCTCTATTTCAGTTTGATTGGCCTGCCTCCAACTCCCGAGGACATGGCCCAATTTCTCGACGATCGATCGGACGATGCCTATCGCAAGGCCATCCAGACATTGCTGGCCGACTCCCGCTACGGAGAGCGTTGGGGCCGGCACTGGCTGGACTTGGTGCGATACGCCGATACGCGCGGCGGGGGCCTGGAATATCCCCGTCCCCATATGTGGCGCTACCGGGATTACGTCATCCGGGCTTTTAACCAGGATCGGCCCTACGACCGCTTCATCCAAGAACAACTCGCGGGGGATGCTTACCCGGGCCCTATGGCAATGAAGGAAAAATCGGAGCCGCTTTTCTCACTCTGGGCGTGCGAGTGGAACGGAGCGCCGAGGAAGGCCGGCGTGACGTCCTGATTGACGTGGTGGATACCACCGGCGCGACCTATCTGGGCATGACGCTGGGATGCGCCCGCTGTCACGATCACAAGTACGATCCCATTCCCACCAGGGATTACTACCGGATGGAGGCTTTTTTTGCTCCTCTGACCTTCAGTCCTCAGCCCCTGGACTTCACCCAGTACGAAACGCCTCGCCGACAGCCGCAGTGGTGGGAAAGAAAATCCGAAGCCTGGGACCAGTTGCTTTCCCGGCGGAAGAAGGCCGGCGAGACATTCAAGGCCGAGCTCAAGCAACGCGAAGCGCCGCACCACGTTCTGATGAGTCCCCAGGATCTCAAAGATTGGGTGATCCCCGATCTCAAGCGGATGCCTTTCCCCAAAGAAGCCCTTTACACCGAAGAGGAGCAGCAGAGGCTGGCGCTGATCAAACGGCAGACGGCCCGCTTTGCCAATCCCAGCAGTCCGGATTATTACAAGCCGATGGCCTACATCACCTCCGACGCTCCACTGAGGCGCTCCGTCGCCACCTACGTCCTGAAGGGGGGAAACCACAAATTGAGAGGCGAGGAGGCAGAACCGGGATTCCTCAGCGCCGTAACCGGCCATTCCGATTCGGTCAACCTGGACGGGTTGGGGCGGAGCCGCCGCAAGCTGCTGGCGGAGTGGATTGCCAGCCGTGACAATCCCTTGACCGCCCGGGTCATGGTGAACCGCATCTGGCAACATCATTTCGGTGAGGGTTTGGTGCGGACGGCCAGCGATTTCGGCAAGAACGGCAGCGGCACGGCCCATCAGGACCTCATCGACTGGCTCGCCTGGCAATTCATGGAGCGGGGATGGAGCATCAAGGAGATCCACCAACTGATCCTGCAGTCGAGCGTCTACCGCCAGTCGGTGGAGAACCCGCAGAACCCGGTGTTCGAGGAGATCGACCCGGCCAACCGGCTGCTTTGGAAACGCAGTCCCATTCGCGCCGAAGCCGAGGTCATCCGCGACAGCGTGCTGGCTGTGAGCGGACGGCTGAATCCGGTGATGGGCGGTCCGCCTTTCTTCCCCGCCGCCGAGGATGAATGGCAAAAACGCTCCCGCACCTGGTGGGAGCCTTCTCCCCAGGAAGACAGGAACCGGCGCAGCATCTATATGCTGCAGATGCGATCCTTTCAGCTCCCTCTGCTGACCGTCTTCGATGGACCCAACACCTCCGAGAGGTGCGCCGTCAGAAACGTCACCACCGTCACCAGCCAGGTCTTTTCGCTATTCAACGGAAAATTCGCCCATGACGAGAGCCGAGCCATGGCGGATCGAATTCGGGACGAGGTCGGAGACCATCGGGCCAGTCAGGTGAGACGCGCCTTCCAGTTGGCCTTCCAGCGAGACCCCGAGGCTTCGGAAGCAGCGGATTGCCTGGCTTTCCTGCAGCCGGCGCCGCGGCAGCTCTCTTTGACACCCGTGGCTTTCAGCGATTCCAACGCCGCCTCCGGTTGGGAAAGACAGCAGGGGACCCTGCAGGACCTCTGCCTGGTCCTGCTGAACATGAATGAATTCATCTATCTGGAATAAACCGCGCTCCGAAACCATGAACAACCGCAGGCATTCATCAAGAGGCGGGAAAGGCCAATTTCTCATGCGGAACAATGGGTTGCAGCTCTGTAACGACGTCGAGCCCACACCGGGTCCCAATCTTGGAGGATTGGGCCGGCGAGATTTTATCTATCGGCTCGGGAAGGGATTGGGAGCGGTTGCCCTCTCTTCCATGCTTTATCAGGACGGCTGGCTGGCCGCTTCGGAGGTCTCCGACAATCCTCTGGCTCCCAAACCGCCCCATCTTCCGGGCAAGGCCAAGTCCTGTATCTTTCTTTTCATGTTCGGCGCTCCCAGCCAGATGGACACCTTCGACCCCAAGCCGGCGCTGTCCCGATACCACGGCACCCCGGTGACCCGTATTTACGGCAGTCTGGAAAAACGTCTCTACGTCGGAAGCCCCTTCAAATTCGCCAAGCACGGGAAGTGCGGCATGGAGGTCTCGGAAATCTTTCCCCATCTCTCCACCTGCGTGGACGACATCGCCGTGGTCCGATCGCTCCACACCGACTCCAGCAGCCACCCGGTGGGGAGCTTTCTGATGAACACCGGCCTGCCCATACCCGGCAGCCCTTCCCTGGGTTCCTGGGCGGTATACGGCCTGGGCACCGAGAATCAGAACCTGCCGGCCTTCGTGGTTTTGCCGGACAAGCGCCGGGGAATCGAGGGGGGAGCCGTCAACTACTCCAACGGCTATCTGCCGGCGGCCTGTCAGGGAACGTTGCTGAGCTCCGAGGGTGTCCCCATCGTCGATCTGGAACCCCCGGCAGGCGTCACATCCCACCAACAAGAGGCCAACATCGCCCTGCTCAACCGCCTCAACCGGAAGTTGCTTCAGTCCCATCCCTCGAACCGCGATCTGCTGGGCCGCATGAGGAACTACGAGCTAGCCTTCCGCATGCAGTTCGCGGTTCCGGAGGCGTTGGACATCGAGGGAGAGCCGGAAGACATCAAGGAATTGTACGGCCTCAACCACGCCATGTCCGAACACATGGCGCGCAAGTGCCTGATGGCCCGACGACTGGTGGAAAGGGGGGTGCGTTTCGTCCAGATCTATTGCGAAGGCTGGGATTCCCACGAGAACATCGCAGAGGAGCACAGGAAGCGAGGCTTGGAAACCGACCAGCCGGTGGCCGGCCTCCTGAAGGACCTCAAGCAACGTGGGCTGCTGGACGAGACCCTGGTCGTCTGGGGAGGCGAATTCGGACGCACCGCCGACAACTCCATGGACTTTTTCCGCTCTCATCCGGGACGTGACCACAACAAGGATGCCATGGTCATGTGGTTCGCCGGCGGCGGCATCAAGGGCGGCACGGTGGTTGGCGCCACCGACGAACTGGGCATCAAGGCCGCGGAAAACGTCTATCACCTGCATGACCTGCATGCCACCATCCTTCATTGCCTGGGATTGGATGACATGCAACTCACCTACTATCACGCCGGACGCTTCAAGCGCCTCACCGACCTCGGCGGCCGGCGCATCCAGGAAATCCTGGTCTAGACGGCCTCACGAAAATCAAGATCCGATTCCGCAATCGCCAGCGCCGGGCGCTTCTTGCCTTCGCCGCAATGGCTCGAAAGCTTAGCGGGAGAATCCACCCCAGCCGGCGAGCATCTGTTCGGTGGCTATGAATAGGTTTTGAAGCCGAGGAACCCAAATCGTTGTCGGTTCGGGAACTGCCCGGATAGACGAACCCGCCCCTGCACTCCTCTCAGGAGTGCAGCCCCTCCCGCGAGGGGACTTGCATTGAATTGATTCGGAACAGGGAGCCAGCGGGCGTTGAATGTTCCCCTGCCGGGTGCAGGAGTAGATTGTCGCTTCCAAGACGATTTTTCGCTGGGCGCTCCTAACGAGCCAGCCATCGCGAAGCCGGATTCTCCCAGTTCCCCTCTCCTGGAGGCTTGCAGGACTGAGCCAAGGTCAAATCCCTTCCTGGGAGGGGTGCAGGGGTGGGTTGTCGCTTTAAGGGCGGCGTTTCGAATGGTGTGATCCTGTACGGCAGCGCGATTACGTTTGGTTGAGGCGCCGGGGAAACTCCTCCCATCATGTTCTACCCGGAGGCAAGCCATGAGCCTCAACATCGAGAGTGACGAGACCTGCCGGCTCGCCGGCGAACTCGCCCGGCCGACCGGCGAGACCATGACCGGCGCCGTCACCGTTGCGCTGCGGGAACGGTTGGCGCGCGCGAAGCGCCGGCGGGAGATTCCCCTCTTGGGAGGGGAGTAGCTTCCGTGTTTTTTGTCAACTGAAAAAATGAGTTTTTCACCTGTTTGGGGGGACTTCATCTTGCGGCGGCCCCGGCCCCCAAGCTGGGGGGCAGCGCGCTGAGAGAAGGCCTCGGCGCTGGCGTTCCTGCCGTTGCCGGTGCGACGGGTGGCTCGAGCTGGAAGAGGCGGTCCTCCCGCAGCAGGGTGTTGACAAGCACAATCCATTTCCTCATCACGGCCACCAAAGCGACCTTGTAGGGCTTGCCTTGGTCACGCAGCCGCTGGTAGAAGTTCCCCATCTGAGGATAGCAGCGCACTGCAGCGGCAGCGGCCATGAACAGCAGGTGTCGGGGATGCTGGCGTCCGCCCTGCCGGCGCCCGCTGTCGTCGGCGAAGGGAGCCAAGCCGATCAAGGCGGCCGCTTGGCGGGGTTGCCGGTGGCCGAGTTCGGGCATGTCGGCGCACAGACTGGCGGCGTTGCCGGGGCCGAAGCCCGGGATCGATGGGATGATCTTGGCTCACCGCGCCAAGGCCGGATCGGCTCCGATGCAGTCCACGATCAAGGCTTCGAGGGCCTCCAGACGACGGTCGAGGGCCTGGCAGATCAGACCTGCCTGGTGGCTTCAGCGCACTCCAACTCGTCGTTCAGTCTTTGGAGGGCGGCCCGGTGCTGCACCAACTTGCGCCTCAAGGCCAACAAGTCTCGGAGCTTAAGCAAGTTCCCCGGTTGGGGAGGTGTGGCCCTGAGACCCGTCAAGCGCCCGAACCGCGCCAGCAGGGCCGCGTCAACCCGATCGGTCTTGGCCCGTTTGCCGATCGCTTCGGCGAAGCGCCGCGAGCGGAGCGGGTTGACCCGCACGACCTCCAAGCCAGCTTGATGCAGGTCTTGGTGCAACCGGCGGTGGTAGCGCCCGGTGGGTTCCAGCACCACGCCTTCGACGCCGTGCTTCAGCAGCCAGTGGAGTAGGCGGTGGCGGCCGCCCGGATCGTTGTCGAAGCGGCGGCTCTCCCCGCTCGGACCCAGGTGGGCATCCAGATGGAACTTGCCGATATCGACACCAGCGACTATAGTTGAGGCAGTCATCTCTGCTTCTCCTTTCCTTTGCGATACCGGTCTGGCGCCCACGCTTCCGTCCAGGACGCGCAGGGATGACGGCGACGGGGCGACCTGGCTAATCCTCGGTTCTGAAAACCCGGGGTGGGTACGGTCCGACCCGTCGCCCCCGCCGGCCTCCCCGTGCTGTGGGGGAGGGATCCGATTCCCCTGCTGCCACAGTGGGTTCTACTGGGGGTGGCCGGGGAAGAGGAGTTCCCGGATTTTAGCTGGGATTCGCTCTCCGCTACACTCCCTAACATAAAAGGGGTGGGTTGCGCTGCGGGAACGGTTGGCGCGCGCGAAGCGCCGGCGTGACGTGGAGGCCCGCCCTCGAAAGCTGCACGCTAGTGGACAACGTTGCGCCCGACTGATGGATAAGGGCACCTCATCCCTGGAACACGGCGACCTGCTTTACGACGAGCAGGGTTTGCCCAAGTGATTGAGATATTCCTTGACGCAAAGGCGGTTCAATTTTTCATGATGAGATTGGTTACCATAATCTTTTAAACAGTCATAGCACGCTTCTTCGCACCTACAGGCATCACAGATCTCGTACGCTTTTTCGATGACCTGTGACCAATTCTCTAACCCATCTTTGACAAACCCCGCGCCTCCGGGGGTGCGATCATACAGAACTATTTCGGCCCGCGAGCCGTCAGAGGCATTTTGAATTGTAAGCCAGCGCCACGAAACGCCGATGTCAGAGACCTCGATATCCAACGACTGACACAATCCCTTTTGTAGGGCGAAGGCCAGTGATTCAACCGGTGGGTGGATCCTGTTCGGGCGGGCTATGAGGCAGAAACTCTGGAACTGATGACCATAAGCCAACGGTCTAGGCCACGGATTGTGTGTACAGTCCGCGCTTCCCGAGAATACTCGCAATTTTTTGTGCTTCTTGCCAGCCTTGGATCCCCGTCGCGGTTCGCTGTACCCACAAGACGGACACAGAACGAAGCCTTTATTTTCCGGTCCCAGATTGTAGCGAAACAGGGTGCCGTCCTCCTTCAGCGCTATGGAGAATAAACCAGAGCCTTGAAATCTTGACTCTTCCACGGAATCAATAAAATGTGTCAGCGTTTGCCGTTGTCGAATCAATGAGGTACGCCGATACCTTTCTACTCCCCGACTGTTTCGCTCTATTCTCACACTAAAAGCGGCCGGTTCAACAAAGAGTTTAATATGCTGAAGAGCGATCCTGCGTTGGCAAACATCGCAGTTTCCAACCAGTTCTCCCTGAACCCGTGCGGTACGAATTTGCCGGCAGTCTGGACATTTTGCATACCAGAAACGTTCCGGTTTATCTGTGCTACTGACAACATACAGTCCAGCGCTGGTGAAGACTTTTTTGTGAGCGATCACCTGTGCCCCAGGTGCAAACTCGGCGACAGCGATACCACGATCACGACTCAATTCAACATCGGCATCACGCGACCAGCGATTCCAACCAGTTTCCAGGGTCACGACATCTAATGGAAAGGCATAGCGAGGCAAGAAGCCACGTTTTGCCAGAATTGAGATGACATCACTGCGCAACAAATTTTTCACAGCGAGATCGATATCTTTAACGTCCCTACCTTGGCTAAACAGTTTCTGACGCTCGCTCATAAGAGCGGGCAATTCGTTTCCAATGTCTCCCAATATCTTTTCATACGTTTTCCGTGTCTCCTTCTGACCTGTATCGAAACCACCAACAGCGTGCAGCAACGACTGCCCTGCTTCAGTCTGAAAAACATCCTTCTCTCTCCGGGTTTCGAGCCATTTCGGAAAATCCAAGTGCAGAGTGGCTGGGCTTATCTGAAACCATCCCCCAGGTATCCTGGCCCGCGAATCTGGCGGCAGGAATGCTTCCAAGCGGATCTGCTGTTTCATTTCTCCCATTGCCCGTTCATCAGCAATCCTGATACGCAAGAACAGTGAGAACGCGACCGCGTTAAAATGACGCTGAGCGATAATACGGTTCTCTGTGAATACGGTTGGCGTGCGGACTTCACCGGACATCAAGCGGTTGGGCGGATCGCTCCACGCATCGGCGTCGTATTTCATCCGGCGACAGAGCGTTACGCAGACCGCGTTCTTATCCGTACCCCTTCCTGACCGGCCAACCCTTTGTACATAATTAGCACTCGTTGGGGAGCGTTGCGAAGCAAGACCTTCTGGAGATCACCTATGTTTATACCCATCTCGAAAGTGGTCGTACTACTGAGTAAATTCACCCCCTCGGCTCGAAACTCATCCTCAATTTTCTTGGCTAGGTCTTTATTGATCTGTGCCGTGTGCTCTTCGGATTTCAAGGTCGTAAATTGCGTCTCACCCGCGCCCGCCACCCAGCGGGCAATGATATTCTCCTGTGAGGCATCGAACGGACGGTTTTGTAGCTTTCCCACGCATTCTTTCCGTGGACAACATTGCCGCATGGAGTAAGCTGTTATTACACTGCAACGATCGCACTCGTACCGCGCCGGAGTTTTCACAACGAACAAACGCTCGTGGTCAAGTTTCCATTTTTTCTTGTTCTTGATGAGCAGGAACCGGGAAGTCAGGAATTCCCAAATTATTTCCCCAAGCTTGATCGTCTTGTCTGGCGGCAGATTTAACAAACGACGCAAGTAATCAGTAATAAAGTTATCGCGGTAGCTGCCGTCCTTATTGACTCGTGGCAACCAGCCCTGAGTGTTTCTACTGCCCTCGCGGCGGAGAGCATAAGAAATATCGGCAGTAACACGGCCGAACGCGGTCGCGTCAGGCTCGACTCGGCCTTTCGGCAGAGTAAATGCCTTTCTCTGCCGTATAAATCCAAGTAAAACTTGCAAAGCCGCAGTAGATTCCGCTAGCGAGAGTGCCGGTGCTCCAAGCAACTCCTGAAAGGCCCTCTTTTCAGCATCCCTGAGTTGATATTCCACCGACACCAAACCCAGGTCTTCAGCTGATTCGCGTGCAGAGTCTGGAATGCCGAAGTAGCTGAACGTTTCCGCAATCCAGAGGTTTTGCTTACCTTTAACGTCTAGGTCTTCGTCGGGAAAACGTGAAGCGGGCAGGAAGAAATCCGGGTCGTGATTGTCTGACCGGGGATCAGCGCGCTCGGCTAGGGCTTCACCCAGACTTACGACATCGAGAGGTTTCTCCTGTTTATCCACGATTTTGACAATCATGCGCCCTAGGTCGTGGGTGAACGTTTCTTCTTCCAACAATGCGGGAAAAGCAGCGGCGCGTTGGCGATGGTCCGTAAAACAAAGCAGCTTGCGCGGAAGCCTAGGTACCGCTTGGCCCTGACGGACTTGGCTGACCTGGAAGTGTGAAAGCGGAATAGCCATAGCCAAACCGGTTTCGTCGTCCGATTCCTGAAATCGCCGCACAGGCTCAAGACCTGAGCCGTTACGGGCACCACAATTTGGACATGAGGTCAAAGATTTTTTCTGCTGACTGTACAAGTTGTTAACGTCTCTGGTCCTGCCGGAGTGATGACACTGACGATGGAAAATCTTTATTTTGCGAAGATGAGGAGATTCACACCGACAATTGTCTCCCTTACCTTTATCGTTCTTTTTGCCGCAACCGGCACACCAATCCAACTCTGCGGGTTTATGAAACAGATCGTCTTGATCCTCGTCTTCATCATCAGCCTTGGGCTGGGGTGGATACGGAATATCATCTTCTATGCTGAAATATGACCAGAAAGAATCCGCTGCCCAACCTAATTCAGTAGCGAAGGAATCAAATTGAGGTTTAGGCGTACTATTTTCAGTCTCTGGATTCTGTGCTCGGCGCGGTCCCAGGTCTTGCAGTGCTCCGTAGAGGTAGCCACATTTACGACACGTTACGACTTCAACGAGTTTGGAAGAACGGCTTTCTGGATAGCAAGCAGGACAAAAACCTTCAGGGGTGTCATCATTGATTTTCCGAGAAACAAAGAACGCAGGTCGCCCATCGCGCCGGTCTGGGCATTGCAGATGCAGGCAAACATGGAGCCCATCTTGCGCACGCACAAAGTAGTGCAACCGCGTCGGCAGCAAATCATCATGCGTCTCGTCTTGTTTGGCCGCCGCAGCAATTTCCAACAGCGCTTGCAGGCCGCCTTCAGCTTGGGAATTACCTGGCCACAGTTGACTAGCCGCCTCGCTCAACAGTACAGGCTGAGTGAGAATTTCCTTGCGCAGATGATACAAGTTCTCATCACCCCCGAGGAGGTCCGCTAGCGTCTGAGCAGGGTTATTCGGGCATAGAGATTGACGTGCAGTCGCTTCATCCCCGGCCCGCAAAGACTCCGCCGTGTGGATATATTGAGTCACTGTTGGACAAAATGAAGGTGAGCCAAGCTGTGGCAGCGCCGGCGTTCCGTAAATCGGATTCGGGTCAATAAAATCTTCATCAAAAAGATCAGACGCAAACCGGCGGACCCTAGTTTTGCTCTTAAGATCATCTGGCTTGCCCAGGGTGGCGGAAGTGGCAATACTGACCAATCTTTCGACCCCCAAACGATCTTTGAGGCGTCGAACCAGGAAAGCAATCTCTGTGGCTTGCACTCCACGGTAAGCATGGACTTCATCAAGAACCAGAAACTTGAGGCGTGTATTTTCAAAAATCGGGGCATCCACCGGACGCTCCATCAGGTATTCCAGCATCGAGAAGTTGGTGATGAGTACTTGCGGCCGATTGGCGCGGATGTCATCACGGTGGTTGAGACGGTTTTGAGGGTCACTGCGTAATTGTTCTTTCAGGCGTTGGTCAACTTTACGCTGCCGCTCTTGTTGGGTAAGCGGTTCGTCAGCTAGTTGCTCTTCAATGACTGCCCTCAACCTTTCTTCATAACGTTCTTGTGAATTGGGAGTTTGCCCGGTGAAGCGGGCAAAAGTGATGTGAGGGTGCTCCTTCAGCATCTGTTCCCATTCGCCTAACTGATCGTTAACAAGGGCATTAAGCGGATAAATGATAATCGCGCGCAGCCCTGGCGATGGATCACGGAGCAAGTCATCAAGGATGGGAATTTGATAACACAGTGTCTTACCGCTACTCGTGCCGGTAGCAACGATGGCGTTTTGCCCCGCTAACAGTAACTTGAGCGCATCCGTCTGGTGTTTGTAAAGAGACCGGCCACCGAGTCGCATATGGAGTGTTGCTCTTGTTTTTTCGTGCAGGGATAGCTTATCCAAAGGCTCACCTGGCGCATACATCTGTGCCTTCTCCAGGTATGGGCCTCGAACCAGCTCTCCCATCGTGAGCCGCTGTTCCCACATTTGCTTCGCATGGGAAAATTGAGGATGAAAACGGTACTGGGCCTTGAGCAAGTCGAGATAAGGATCAAATACTTCTGCGTTAAAACGTGCAGTAAGGGAATCCATCATTCACTCCAGAGGTCAGAAACAAAGCGTACTTGGTATTTTTCGAGGTATTTCTTGGCTTGTCCCTTTTGCTCCTCTTTCCACCGCATTAACAGAAAAGGGAGTTCCCCCCGTCTATTGATCACCTCAATCACTGGTAGACTGGGAGCATGGTCAGACATGTAACGGAACAACCTCCATAGTAGGGTGGGATCGCCACAGAATTGCATATTGCATTCTCCATCCACCGAAGATTCAAAAACGGCACGTGACTCAGTAATAACCCACTTCACCCCGCGTTTCTCAAGCAAGCCGTAGCGCGCATATTTACGGAGCAAAGCTTCAGAGAAGCCTCGTTGCTCGGGCGCTATCGCCTCCTTTGCCAGCATCAGATCGCTCCATTTCATCCCTTCAGTTGTTCCAGCAGAGGTTTGAGCCAACAAAATCCATGGAAGAAAAGCGCCTGGAAGATTTTGCCAGCACATGTTCGTATTGTCTTTAGCTAGTAGCATCTCGATCGGGTATTCAAATTTTATCCCGAGCTCAGGGGATGTAATGGAAACAGTCACTCTCTTTCGTGCTTTGTTTCCGTCTCCCCATCGCCAAAAATAGAATTCCCTACTGTCATCCTCACGGCGTTTTTCCCAAAATCCTTCGGCTAATCGTTCTTTCACGCAGACTTGAAATTTTTGCCGTAGTGCGACGTGGGTATCTTGGAAGGAACCGATAGGAATAGCAACACACAAGAGCGGAAGACGTTCAAGCTTAATGTATTCCTCATAGCGTCTAAAATTAGCTGCGTAGCTTCCCTCTCCGGCAAAAACTCGTGCCTCGATTTTAAATCGGGGACGGAAGCTTAGCTTCTTGGTTTCCGCTGCATGAGTGATAGAGAGTTCTGCATGTTTCCCAACCGGCCACAGTCGGGTCACGTAGCAGGTTGTCCCGTCTTCGAGTTCATAGCATTCGTTTATCGGACTGTCTTCCTCATCAAACCCCTTACGTGAAACATCCTCCAATGGCTCAGGCGAGACGAGCGTATAACTACGAATCGGATGTTGGCGTTTGGGGTTGACGAACCTATTCCGCTCCGAGTCAAACAGGCCCCAGGGTGCAATTCCTTGCAGCCACTGAGATTCACTCTGCTGCCCAGATTGAAGCTCCAAGACAAGCGAAGTAGCAAACGCCTCCGAATTCAAACTCAGCGTATCAGGTGTGGCAGCCGCCTTCTGCGTATGCGTGCCGATTTTCCACGTAGCTGGCAGTTTGTCATGGGATACGGCAGGTAGATGTAAACTGATGCAGGCTTGGTCTTCATCCCAAACAAGCCAAGCTCGGTCTTGAATAAGCGAGTCTGGGGCTTCCGGGCGAAGAAATTCTGCAGTTTCAGGAACTTCGTCAAAGTACTCTTGGCGAAGCAGGGACGCTTGTTGCAAATCGCTGATTTTAAGGCTCTGATCTTCACTCAGTCTTTTACGTGCATTGTGCATCTCTTGAATGAAATCACTGGCGGCTTCACGGTTGTCCAGCAAAAATTTTCTGAGCCGTACTCGACTCCCAGCACGTTTGGCTGAGACTTCAGACCATTCTTCATCGGACAACCCAGTCCAGTTATCCTGCGATAACATCCACTCGCAGATTTCAAGGAAGTCATCCCACAACGAAAGTGGAACCCCTATATGGTGAACAGCAGAACCAACGTAGTCTGTGCTGTCCGGTCGTTGTAGAATTTGCAAGCCACATGTTCGAGCCGCCCTTTCAAAAGCTTTGTTGATTTCACTTTGTTGATTGGCTGGTAGTGGGGTCTTGCTGCCGATAGCTCTGGAAAATTGTGGCCAAAATCTGTTGGCATCATATTCGTAAAATGCCAAGCCATCATAAAGGATGAGTAGATGGCACGGAAACTTGTCCTTCTCTCTATACCAACATTTTACCAAGTCGAGGAATTTGTTCCAGTCTTCTCGCTTAGGAATGACGGACAACAGAGCGCCCGCCTTTTGTCTTTTAGATTCATCAATTTTTTGTAGACCTTCACGGAAATCATTTTCCCTCTCGATCTTGATTTCTTCGAGTTCGAGTTTGAGCTTGAGGGCTCGGATCTTGATTTCTCTGAGTCGAGAGTGAGTCATTCGTTTTGTTCTCCTTATAAACCTCGCTCTGGGTTTTTTCTCTGGCTCATCAAGGCCCTCAAATTGACCCGACACTACTCCACGCGCCTCACCGAACGCCGGTCGTCGCCAATCTCCAGAACGAATCCGGTGAGACGATCGTTTTCATCCAGGTCGAAGAGCACTCGGGCAGCTGTCCAACGCAGGGCGAATTCGTTTTTCGAGTCGGTCAATTACCCTCATGATTTGGCGGTATCTTGCCCTCGCTTCAGCCAAACGATCAGTATTGAGAGACGAAAGTAATTTCTCAACCCAAGCCCTTAACTGGTTAACCCCTTCCAAAGGATCGTAACGTTCCATTTTCTTTGCCTCCTTTATCTCTCCTCAATGGTCAAAACTCCATACGCCACCGGCTCGAAAATGATATCTGCTCTCTCCATGGCACTGGCAAGCTCTTGGATGCGTCTGGCGTAATCGGCCTCTGCGCTGTCAATTTGTGACCGCTTCATCCTTCGTATGTTCTCGTGGCTAGCCTGTTCAAGCTGTTCTTCAAGAAGCCCTCTGCGCACCCCGTGGCTCGTTGACAGGCTTTCGTTTCGATACGCTGTGCGTTCCCGGTTTCGTACGACGCGGTGGCAAGCTGATATAGGGTCGGCTGCTTGCCTGCTCTTGCGCATTGAGATCTTTCACGATCAAGTCCAAGTCGTATTTGAACCGCGCTGCATGTTCATGCCTGATTCGCCGCACTTCCGCGACGATGGGATCATCTTTCATATTTCATCCTCCAAAAGTTCTTCCGGCGTACAGATGATCGCCGGCTCGTATCCTTCATCTCGACAGAATGACTCGATTCGCGCCCTTACGCCTGCACCGGCCAAATGACGATAGTTCCACGTCACCAGATACTTACAGCCGTTGACCACGGCGACAGCCACATGTAAAGCATCCTCAAGTGAAGTCTCAGGAACGACTCCATTCCCTATCAAAGCACGCGCCAAGGTCGTCGCGTCCGGGGTGATCTCAAGCAACTCCACTCCCTTCAAAATGTCCAGTCTGCGCTGAGTTGCTTGCATATCGCCTCTGCCTGCCTCTTGGAGCACAAGTTGCGAGGCGACAACTCTGAAATCCTGTTTTCTATCCTCCCACCATTCCTGGGTTGATTGCTGATGCCCCGCTATGACGACGTCGCGACTCGGCTTGGCTGTAAGATAACTCACCACCGTCGTCTCCAAGTATACGACGGGACGACCAGTTGGCTCTTTGTTCACAGAACTCTCCTCTGACCTTTAATTTCCCACATTTAAAACCCCATACGCCACCGGCTCGGCGGTCACATCGGCTCTTTCCATGGCGCTATTCAACTCCTGGATACGCCGAGCATAATCCGCCTCGGCAGTGGCGATTTGGGACCGCCGCATTCTTTGAATGTTCTCGTTGCCGGCCTGTGCCAGTTGTTCCTCAAGCAGCGCGATTCGCGCCTAGTGGCTCGTCGACAGGCTCTCTCTGCGGTAGGCTGCCAACTCTTTCGTTCGTTGTTGGTGGTGTGCGCGTGCTTCAGACCATAGTCGATGATGCTGCGCATCCAGTTCGTCCCACACAGGAGAGGCGTGGTCCCCCTGTTCGTCCGTCGTGGCATCTTGCGCCTTCTCAAGGAGACGGCCAAGGTGGGGCGTCACAGCTTCCGATGAGGCAATGGGCTTGAGCGCCAAATCCTCCCGGATGCCGTGGAAACGCCACTGGTAAATGGCAAAAGGATACCGGCCCGCGGGCGCATCGTTGGTCTGTGCCCTCAGGCTTACGATGACTCGTTCCATGGTGTCGAACGACTTGGCCGCCTGCTTCACCAAAGGATGGAGGGGCATGATGAAGGCGGCTTTGTGATGCTGCGCGGCGCAGTCCGGCTCGAAGGTTACGGGCAGCCGAGGATTTCCGCCCTTCAGCCAGTTTTCCCACTCGCGATAGGCGGGCGCGCTTTGTTTGGGGAGTTGCTGAAAGTCGCGCAACAGGAGGTTTCGCCCATCCTGCGAGAGACGAAGCGTTTTCAGGGGTTTCTCGCCCAGGATGAAGTCCTGATCCTTCCCGCATTTGTTCTGCAGATAGAGACTGACGAGCCGGCGCAGGGATGCCGGCGCCAACCAGAAGCTGGAAGCCTCTTCAATCTCCCGCTTCATCCGGTCTTCAGGCAGACGGATGCCGAAAAGTTCCATCTGCTTCTGTTCCAACGTTCCCTGTTCCTGCATCAACCGGATCTTGTTGTCCGCCACTTGTTGCAGCTTGGCCCGTCGGTCTTCTTGGCTCAAGGAGTAGTTTTCGGCGATGTTCCGGATCTCCCGGGTGATCTCTCCGAGTATCTCTTCGCTGCCGCCAAGGGCGCTGTTGAACACACCGATGCGAACCAGGCAGCGCTCATAAATGTCGGCATCGACGGTTCCCGGCGTGATCAGGTTGACGATGGCGACGCTCTCACTTTTCTGGCCTACTCTGTCAATGCGGCCTATCCGCTGCTCCACACGCATCGGATTCCAGGGCAGGTCGTAGTTCACCATGCAATCGCAGAACTGGTAGTCCAGCCCCTCACAACCGATTTCCGAGAACAGCAGCACATCGAGGCTATCCATGTCCTCTCTCGGTTTCTCGAACCGTTCACGGAGCTCGACGCGCTCCTCGTCCGGTGTTCCGCCGTGAACCATGGCAACTCGAAAATCTTCTGCCTTGAGACGTTCATGGAGATAGTGAAGGGTGTGTCTGAAGCTGCTGAACAACATGATTTTGTTGTTGCCGAGGCTTTGCTTGTCCCGAATGATACGGCGCAGAGCCTCCAGCTTTGGATCATGGGGATCGAGAGATCGCGCTTTTTCAAGAATGGTCTGAATTTGCGATTCAATCGAGTCGATAGCTCCGCCGGGTGGAGCCCACTCCGTATTGTCGGCTTCTTCCCACTCCAGTTCGTCGATATGGCGGTTCAGAATATCCTCAAGAAAAGGGGCCAATCCGTGCAGGCAACTCGCGGCCTGGCGTCGGATCATGGTCATCAGGAAATTGACGTTGACGTCCGCGCGAAGCCGGCGGAATATCTCCGCCTGGACCCGGAGCAACTCGTCGTGAAGCTGTTGCTGGCCAGGGGTGAATTCAACGGTCACGGTTTCCGGCTTTCGAACAGTGAACTCGCCGATATCGCGACGCCGCGTTCGGTTGATGATGCCCGAGAACGTATGCAACCCCTCGACGTCCGTGATGAGTTGAACTCTTTCATCGTCGGCAACGCAGCCCCTGGCAAGCAGGCTCCTGATCCGATTGAATTCAGGATTGGGGTTGAGGATGGTTTGTCCCCAAGCGGTTGCGGCGGCCTCATTCAGCGCTTGCGCCGCTTGAGCCGTCCAATCGGACCCCTGGGCGCGCACATGGTCCACCGCCCGGTTAATGAACGGATTCGGCTCCGCCATGTGTTGGAAGCTCTCCTGGTCCCGGATGAGGTCGGGGCGCAGCGCATTCAGCAATACGAACAGGTCATGGCTGCCCAGCTGGATGGGGGTAGCCGTCAGAAAAACCGCGGCTTCGGCATGGTCGCAGAAAAACCGGACCGCCTGGTGAGTGTAGGTGTCCTGATTGCGGATATGGTGGGCTTCATCCACAATCACGAGGTCGAAGCGCGGAGGCGGGTCCAAATCCAGCAGCCCTTTTCTGTTTTTGCGTTTGGCTTTCCCTCCGGAACCGTAAAGGAGCGCCTCGTCGAACAACGAATAGGGAAGAATCACTCGTTGATACTGTTCGGGCCACACGCCTTCCAGGTGCATTTCTTTGATGCAGCATCTCAGGGTTTTCCCGTCCAGATGGGTGAAACGTTCGTCAAAGCGTTTCATCTCAAGTTCCCACTTACGCTCGGTCACCAGTGGACGGGGACAGATGATGAGGATGGATTTGATATCCCGCCGGGCCTGCAACTCCCGGAGGATCAATCCGGCCTCGATGGTCTTGCCGACGCCGACGCCGTCGGCGATCAACAGTCTGGGACGATCGGACCGAATGAATCTCAGGACGGGCCGGAACTGATAGGGGATGAAGTCGACGCGAGCCGCATTGAGCGAATACAGCGTCGACAGGCCGGGATGCCGAATCTGAAGGGCAGTCAGGTGGGCATGGAACTGGTCTCGTGAAAGACGCCGAAACTCGTTATCAGGCTGAGCCTCGATTTTCAACTGAGAGGCGTAATAGGTCTGAACCTTGCCATCCACAAAAACCTTGACACGATCCTCCGCCTCACCCGGCAACACTTCGACAACCGCTCCCTTCACGGCGGGGTTGGACTTCATGACAACGATTTGACCTGGTGAGAACTCGACTTGGCTCGCCATTCGCTTTGCCTCCTCTAACCTAGCTTGGCACAAGGCATCAACCTTGTTAAGTGTTTTTTACTTATTTCATCTATAATTATTTATATTTTATCTTTTCAATGACCTCTGGTTATTCATCACGATTCGAAGTTATTAATACTCTTCATAGCTTTGTCTTTTGGAATAAATGCAAAAGATAAATGATCAGAATTTGTCTTGGAGGGTATTCGGTAGGTAATCTCTTAGTAAGAGAAGATGATGTTCGGGGTAAGTCTTTTTTCAGTTGTCGTAGTTCAATTCCGCATAAGAGTTTTCTCGGAAGTATAGTCAGAGAAAGTAACATCTCCCTTCACCACTCGGACGGACTAAAATGATATTTTCCCGGCTCCCAGATAAGTCTGTACACCCATCGGCGCCACTCCGTGGTCTCCCTTGAATACGACTTTGCGGTGAGAGGCTCTTTCCGCAGTCTCATGAAGCAAAGGGCACACCTGGGTATTCACAGCCCTTCAACTCTCCATCACTCCACGCGCCTCACCGAACGCCGGTCGTCGCCAATCTCCAGAACGAATCCGATGGGACGATCGTTCTCATCCAGGTCGAAGATCACTCGGGCAGCCGTCCAACGCAGGGCGAACTCCGCCTTCGAGCGGGGCATGAGCTCGATGGGCGGTTGTCGATAGAATTTTATGCGCAGGTGGTCGTCGTGCAGAGTGACCAGGAACTCGTCTCCGTGCGGGGTTCGGTAACGGCCGGCGTACCGCTCCAACACTTTGGAAGCCAGGTAAACGGTGCGCGGGGCAGGGCCGTTGGCTTGGGCCGGGTTCTTGCCGTTCGGACAATTCCCTCAACCAGATATTGCGAAAGCGGACCGGGTTGCCGTGGTCCTGCAGTGAAAGCGGCAACTTGTCAGGGTGATACTCATAGGGGGAGTGTTGCAGCCAGTGGGTGGGTCCCCAGAGCTCGACGTTGTCCTGCACAAGGACTCCGTTCTGAATCACCGTCATCCTGGCCGGCGACGCCAGTCGGCCGTCGCGGTGAAATCGGGGACGGCGAAAGACAATGTCAAACGTCTGCCACTGTCCCGGCGGAAGGCAGGCATTCACCAGAGGGGGGTACTGCCCATACACGGCGGCCGCCTGTCCATCGGCATAGGTATCGTTCTGGTAGGAGTCGAGGATCTGGATTTCGTATTTCGACATCAGGAACACGCCGCTATTGCCGCGACCCTGCCCGCTGCCTTCAACGGGAAGCGGCACCGCCCACTCCAGGTGAAGCTGCACGTCACCGAAGGGACGCGCCGTAAAGACATAACCACTGTCGGGCACTGAAATCATGGCCCCGCCCTGAACTCTCCAGCGTGCCGGACCGCCGTCCCTGCTTCTCCATTCGTCCAGAGTGGCTCCATCGAACAGAACGATCGCATCCTGGGGCGGGGCGACCGGCAACTGCTGTTGTCCCGGGGACACAACCGGCGGGCGGGGGCGCTCCCTGTCATGGGCAAGCCACTCTGATGCCGATTGCGCCCGGCTCGAGCGGTTCAGGCCAAGGTGCAGCAGTCCCCAAGCTGTAAGACAGACCAAGATGATTCGGATTGGCGAAGATGTAAACACAGGGTCGCTTTTCATATTCAGCCTCGAAAGGGTTGGATCTCACAAGAGTTCCCCTCCCTGCCCGTGCGTCGCGCCCGCCTGCTGAGCGCGGACAGGCGCAGACAGGAAAAATTCAGGAAAAAGTTTCTCAAGCGATTGATTCTACTAGCTTAATGTGAATTGACAAGTGGAACAGGGCAAGTTCTTGAAACAGGGGGAAAACTTTTTGCCAAGAGGCAGAGCGGACGCCACCCGATGGGAGACGATAGCGAGGAGGTGCCCGAACGACACTTCCTATGGTTTCCCGCCTGTGGGTGTGGGCAGTTGCTGATGGGGGGGATGAGAAAACGATGAGGAGTGGGATTGCTGGTGGGAATGCGGACTCTGGCCTGAATGAACGGGTGGGACGCCCGCGCACCCAGGCCAATCCAGTCCACCCTATCCTCCAAGGCAACTTCCCCCGACCTTGCCAACCTGTGCGGGTTCCGATACATGTGAGACGGTAAGGACGATGGGGGAGGGGAGAGGGATCGGGAGGCCCGCCATGGCGGGTTTGGGGCGAAGGGAGCGGAGCAAGCGTAGCCCCAAACCCGCCCCAACCGTCCCTTGAGGGTCCCTGTCCCCCGTCACTCACGCCCCAAAAAGCGCAGCGCCTGGCCCCAATTCGGGACCCAACGCCGCGCCCCTTCAGATAACCTTGAGTTTCCACCCAGGAACCCAGGGCTTGCCTTGAGCCAAGCCGAAAGGAGCCTGAACCCTGCAGATCCAATCGTTTCCCCTCTTATCACCGTTTCAAAGTCGACGACACCCTGCCCGCCGAGGCCATCGAAAGACGGCGCCCACTGGAAATCTACCGGGACCTGCGGGCCGAGGGCTGCTCCCCCAAGACCGCCCTGCGGGCCATCGGCTGGTCCAGAGCCACCGACTTCGGCTGGGCCGCACGCTATCAGGAGCACGGCCCCCCGGGCTTGGCAGCCCTCAGCCGACGACCGCAATGTCTCTGAAGGCAGCCATGGACACCGACCCAGCAGCGCCAGGTCCGGGCCTTGCGGCGGCGCTATCCCTTCATGGGCAAGTGACGCCTGCCTGTCCTGCTGGCCCGCCAGGGCATCCATCCGGGTGAATCCACCCTGGCTGCATCCTGGCCCAAGGCGTGCGGCTCGGTCGTATCAGGTCCTGCGCTTTCTGCCGGGGCCGCGTCAAGCTGAAGAAGCGCCGCCGCTTCGACCAAGGCCACGCCCAGCGCTGGCGCTAGGGCGCCAAGGCTACCCCACCCGGTGAACTCGTTCAGATCGATCACCTCTCGGTGTCTCTCGACGGCGTACAACTCCAGGAGTTCCGGGCTGTCTCCCCGGTCGGCAAGCAGAGGGTGACCCGCGTCTATTCCCGCACCACCGCTGGACCCACCCCTGCACTCCTCCGAGGAGTGCAGCCCCTCCCAGGAGGGGAATCACACCAGAGGCTTCCTGCCGGCCGCGGTCCAGGACCTGCCCCTGGCCTGATTTCTTCTCAAGAAGGCTGGCCTCCTGTCAGGAGGCCAGATCTCAGGAGTGCAGGCTCTCCATTCCGTCCAGGTCGACGGCGGCAGCGAGTTCAGGGCTGAGTTCGAGCCAGCCTGCCAAACTCTGGATATCCCTCAGCTTGTCCTGCCGCCTCGACGACCCAGTTCAACGGCTGCGTCGAACGCGCCAACTACAGCGCCTGCGTGGAGTTCTGGAACCTCTACACAGGAGAACTCACCGTCGCCGCCAGCACCGCTCTCGCCGACTCCCAACACTTCTATAACCACATCCGACCTCACCAATCCCTGGACATGAGGACGCCGATGGAGTCCCTTGATGCCTGCAAGTTTGCCCGACCGAGTCTCACAGGTACTGAACCCGCACAAGGGAGTAGCCTCGATCCCAACTCATGATATGCTAGGGTTCTCTCACGTCGACTTTCACCAACAACAGGAGACATAACCATGGCATCGGACACAAGAAACATGCTGAAATGGCCGCTGATCATCGCCGCCATCGTGATCGTGTTGCGGATCATCCTGGAACAGTTGGGCGCTCCCGAAGGCGTCAGCAACATTTTCGGCGTCGCGTGGCTCCACTTGATCGTTCCTTTCTACCTTGCTCACCAGATCAGTGCTGCTGAGAGCGGCCGGCCCTATCAAGCACTCTTCAAGAACCTTTCGCTTTATACGGTCTACGCCCGGTTGATGGTCATGCTGACCTACTGGCTGGCCTATGCGCTGCAATGGCAGTCACCACGCTTTCTGGCTGGTGAGCAAGGGGGCAACGTGGGCGAAGGAATCAGCGCTCTCCAGGGCTACCTGGTCATTCCGGTTCGCAACGCCATTGTTTGGATTGTGATGGCCACCATCGTCGGAATGGCGCTGGGCTCAATTTTGCTGGTCATCAAGCGCCGGGCAAACAAAGCGACCAGCGCTGACGCCACCTGATGCCGCCGCCATCCGCCCGGGTCGGAGGGTCCCGCAAGGAGATCCGGGAGCCTGCTCTCACGGAAAAGGCCGCGCCCATCAGGTCAGGTGGGCTCCCCGAGTTTCGACGTAGACCGCATACAGGGACTGGCTGCCGGTCATGAAAAGCCGGTTTCGCTTGCTTCCTCCAAAGCAGACGTTGGAGCAAATCTCAGGCAGCTTGATCAAGCCGATACGGTCGCCATTGGGGGCGAAAATGTGCACCCCGTCGTAACCGTCTCCCACCCAACCCGCGCTGGCCCAGATATTACCGTCCTCATCCGCCCGGATGCCGTCGGCGAACCCTGATTTGCCGTCGAGCTCCATCGAGGTGAATTCCCTCCCGTTCCGCAAATGCTTCTCGTCCACGACGTCCCATACTTTGATGTTCCTGGGCGCCTCGGGGTAATGTGAGGCGCCGGTGTCTGCGACGTAAAGTCTCTTGTAGTCGGGCGAAAAACACAGGCCGTTGGGCTTGAAGATGTCTTCCGCCACTTTTTCAATCGTTCCCTGCTGCGGGTCAACCCTGTAGATGGCTTCTTTCTGAAAAGGCTGGAGCGATCCCGTGTCGGCTCGGTTCCCTTCGTAGTTCATCAGGCTGCCGTAGCCGGGGTCGGTAAACCAGATGGCGCCGTCGTTGGGGTGGACGACGGCATCGTTCGGTGCGTTGAGCGGCTTCCCTCCATGGGAATCGGCAAGCACCGTGACGGCGCCATCATACTCATAACGCACCACCCGTTGGTTGCCGTGCTCACAGGCAATCTGCCGACCCTGGAAGTCAAAAGTGTTTCCGTTGGAATTTCCAGAGGGAAAGCGAAAACGTCGAGCCACGTGTCCATCTTCCTCGAGCCAGCGAAGTTGCTCGTTGTTGGGGATGTCACTCCATAACAAGTAGCGGCCAACACCATTCCAGGCTGGTCCCTCCGCCCAAAGCGTTCCCCGATGCAAGCGCAGAATCGGAGAGTTTCCCAGCTTGTACTTGAAGCGCTTGTCGAGGGCCACCACGTCCGGTTCCGGGTACCGCACCGGCTCCGCCTCCGGACCGAAGTTGCGGCCAAAGGCCTCGGAGGTCATGGCGGTGATAGCGGCGATTTTCCCTGCCGCCCGTAGAAAATCTCGGCGCTCCATGGGTTTGTTTTTTGTTACATTGATTGCCTGTTTCATGATGAACCGGACCTCCTGTGGCCATTGAATAAACTTGTTTTCGCCGCTGATAGCCGGCTACCGATGCCAGCAATCTCCGGCTGTTTGGCTCCATGGCTACCAGCCCTGCAGCTTCGCTGGCAAAGTCAGCATAGCCTATCCACAGAGTTTACGGAGTCACTTCACAAACGACAAAGCAAAAAAGTAATGTCCTCTGCGATTACCCCTTCCATGGAGCACAACTCCAAAGGACTGCTCCGGGAACTGAGACCGATGTTATTCCTCTCGGGTCCGGTTGTCATGACTGAGCTGGGCTGGATGACTATGAGCCTGGTAGACACCATGATGGTGGGACGCGTGAGTGCGGAAGCCATCGGGGCCGTGAGCATCGGAACGGCGGTGTTCCTGGCGGCGACTATCCTGGGGATGGGCTTATCTTTGGGATTGGACACTCTGGTTTCACAAGCGCACGGCGCAAACCAAAGTCAAGAGTGTCAACGATGGTTGGTTCAAGGCATCTATCTCAGCCTGCTGTTGAGCCCGCTCATGATGTCAATTCTCTGGGGAAGCTTGCCCTACCTGGAGCTCTGGGGCTTCCATCCCGCAGTGCTGGATCTCACGCTGCCCTACGTGAAAGCGGTGAGCTGGGGCATCCTTCCGTTGATGCTTTACAATACCTTCCGCCGTTACCTGCAAGGAATCGGGCGAGTCAAAGGGCTCATGGTCGTCCTGATCACGGCTAACCTGGTGAATGTGTGCGCCAATTGGGTCCTTATCTTTGGAAAACTGGACTTCCCCGCTATGGGCGTCGAAGGAGCCGGCTGGGCCACTTGCATCTCGCGCCTGTACATGGCGCTTGGCCTTGGGATTCTTATCGCTCGCTGCCATCGTCGCCAACGGACACCACTACTGGAAATTCCCCTGGGGGTCGACCCTGCCAGGTTGCGCCGCCTGATCAATCTGGGTCTGCCGGCAGCTCTGCAGACGACGCTCGAAGTGGGTGTTTTCGCAGCCGTGACGTCTCTGGCGGGTAAACTGGAGCCGGCAGCAGTGGCCGCCCACCAAATTGCGCTCAACGCGGCAGGCTTCATGTTCATGGTTCCCCTGGGAATTTCCTCAGCCGGGGCCGTACGGGTGGGGCAGGAGATCGGCAGAGGGAATTTTCAGCGGGCGGCTGATTCCGGGTGGATGGCCCTGCTCCTGGGTAGTGCTTTCATGCTTGGCGCGGGCTTGCTCTTTGTCCTGCTTCCTCAAGAAATTATGCGTTCGTTCACAGCAGACCCGAGTGTGATTTCCATGGGGGTGCCTTTACTGTTGATTGCTGCGGCCTTTATGTTTTTCGATGGCATACAAGTTGTGGCTACCGGAACCCTGAGAGGCACCGCCGATACCAAGACGCCCATGGTCGTCAACCTGATTGGACATTGGCCTGTCGGTTTGGTGTTGGGTTCTCTTCTCTGTTTCCACTTTGAATGGGGGGTCCAAGGCCTATGGATCGGACTGTCGGTGGGACTTATCGGTATCGGCATTGTGCTGTTGGCGGTCTGGACCTTCAAATCCAGAGAACTCGCTAATGGAGAACATACAGCACTTCAGGTGAAACCCAGCGGGTGGAGACGGCGTATTCTTTCCCGGTAGTGAATGCCTATAACCCTCCTACGGTGCGATTTCATCGAGGAGATGGAGACGAGCTATGAGAACAAAGACAGGGTTGGGGTTGTGCTTGCTTGCCTTGATGCCGGTGGGAACGGCATTGACCCAAGAAGCCGGACGGAGCGACAGACCTGTTTGGAGTCTACTCCAACAGAGGTTCGAAAAAGAGGCGCCCAAGGTGGGCCAAGCGCTGCCCGAGGTCACGGCCTTCGATGAGAAGGGTCAGCCCTTCAGACTGGGACAACTGAAGGGTCGCTACACCGTCCTGGTCTTTGGATGTCTCACCTGACCGCGATTCTTGCGTAACGTCCCCAGTTTGGAGACGGTTCAAAGAGATTATGCTCCTAAGGGCGTCCAGTTCTATTACATCTACAAGTCCCTGGCCCATCCCGAGTTGAGAGGGTATGTGACACCCTTCACGTTGCAAGAACGATTGATGCACATTCAGGAAGCCAAGAAAAGACTGGGGTCCAGGATTGAATGGATCTGTGACACCCTCTCCAACGACCTCAAGCATGCGCTGGGTCATGCTCAAAACTCTGAATTCATCATCGATCCCAAGGGAGTCATCCTGAAACGGCGCCCCTGGAGCCATCCGGCAGAGTTGCGAGAAAGCCTTGCAGAAATCGTTGGTCCGGTAGCCCAGCCCACCAAAGTGTCCGACCTGAAAATGGATCTCAAGCTCGACCGGCCTTCCGGAAAGATTCCCTCCGGCATCGTTCCCCGGATCCAGCTAACTTCCGGAATGGTCCCACTGAAGATCGCGCCGGCGAAGCAGAAAAGAAACGTGCCTTTCTATGCCAAGCTCAGAGCGGAGGTTGACCGACCGTTCCTGGCCCGAGGAGAGGGTAAACTCTATCTTGGGTTTCATTTGGATCCTCTCTATGCCGTCCACTGGAACAACTTGACCAAGCCTTTGGAGTTCGAACTGCAATGTCCGGAGGGGGTCGAGGTCACGCCCAGCCGCGGGTCCAGTCCCAGGGTCAAGGAGCCCGCCGACAAAGGTCCCCGTGAGTTTCTACTGGATATCGCCTCCAGCACTCGTGGCCGGCCTGTGGCCCTCACCGTTCGTTATTTCGCCTGCGATGACGCGGACACGTTCTGCGTCCCGGTGACCCAACGCTACGCCGTGTACCTGGAGCGAGATCCTGATGGAGGAAGCGCCCGCCGCGGCCCTCGATTTGCGGGAGGCCGCTTCGATTTTCGAGCGCGCCTGCGAGATATGGACCGCAACCAGGACGGCAAGCTCGCTTTGGATGAGGTCCCCGAACCGCTGCGGCGCCGGTTTTCCGTCCTCGACGCCAATGGTGACGGCTTTGTAGACGAGCAGGAGTTTCAGACCCTGGCTCGACGGCGGGGCTTCCCGCCAAGGTCAGCCGATCAATTCGTTCAGCGAATGTTGAGCCACGACACAGACGGTGACGAAAGAATCAGTCGACGGGAAGCCCCAGAGCTAATGCGGCGCCGGTTTGATCGCATGGATGGCAACCGGGATGGGTTTGTCGATGAAGAAGAACTCCGCTCCGCCGCCCGACGCTTCGGGGGCAACCGACCCTAGATAGAGGGATATCTAAAGATCAACCGGGCAGGAGTTTGGCCGTTCGACGAAACGCCGTCACCGGGTTGCTCCCCCGGCATGGGAGCACACCGGGCAGCCGAGCGCGACGGGCAGGGAGGCACCAACTGGTGCGGGCCAGAGGTCCGCGTTCCCAGAAACCGGTCGCCCAGGCCTTGGCGACGTCTCCCCCTGGGACTGGAAAAATGGGGAAACTCCTGGATCTGATTGCCATTGTCCAACGAAAGGGATAGTATCTGCCTGGCTAGGACCTCTCGGCTGGCAGCGCGTCTCGTCACCAGCCCATCGCTTCTCAAGCGGCGTTCACCGTTCAACCTTCACCGAACCTTTTGGAACAAGCATTCCAATCCTTTTTGTCAGAGGTCCACTGGAGCCTGCTGGCGGCTGTCATTCTGGGCAGCTTGCTCATCTTGGGAAAGGCGGCCGACTGGTTAATCAGTGCCGCCGTTAGTTTGTCCCAGCGCTCAAACATTCCCAAGGTGGTGATCGGCGCCACGATTGTGAGCTTGGGGACGACGACGCCGGAGATAGCTGTCTCCGTCCTGGCTGCGATCCGAGGTCAATCGGGCCTGGCCCTTGGGCAACGCGGTCGGTTCCATCATCTGCAACATTGGCCTGATTCTGGGGCTTTCCTGCATCCTGGATCCACCCCGACTCAATCGAAAGATCGTCACCCGCCAGAACTCAATCCAGTCGGCCGCAGTCATCCTTCTGGTTTTGACCAGCTTGCCCTGGCCATCAGCGGGAGATGCCTTTTCCCTGGGGGGAAGAGTCAGCCAATTCGCCGCCGTCGCCTTCCTGCTGGCGCTGGCCGGCTATGTCTGGCAATCGGTACGTTGGGCCCGAGAGAGAGAGCCCTCAAAGGGAGGGTTGGATGGAACCGAAACGGCATCCATCGGAGCGATTGCCGCCCAGTTGGGAGGGGCCCTTCTCCTGGTCGTGATCTCTGCTCGTATTCTGCTTCCGTCAGTTACCGAGTCCGCTATTCGATTGCACGTTCCGGAAAGCGTGATCGCGGCAACCCTGGTCGCTTTTGGCACTTCCCTGCCGGAGCTGGTCATTGCCGCCACGGCGGCATTTCGAGGTCATGGGGAGTTGGCGGTGGGCAACGTGATCGGTGCCAATATCCTCAACGTCTTGTTCGTCGTCGGGGCCTCCGGGGCCATCACACGTGGAGGGCTGATGGCCGAGCCCCACTTCTTTATCATTCTTTTCCCGACCATGTTGTTGCTCCTATTGATCCTGAGGATCGGCATTCGCCCCGGTAGAGAGACATTGAGCCGCTCTCATGGAACTGTCATGCTGACGATCTACGCCGTTTACACCATCGTCAGCTATGCGCTGGCAGGCGGAGAATAGGTACTGCAGGAAAGCCGATGATCCGTCCGATATCAGCGCACAGGTCCCTTGCGGGTAGCGATATCCAATTCCTCACAAGTAATGAACTCCAACAGGGCCGGCTGTCCTTCCCGGGTTGCGGAAATTCCGCGCTGCAATGCCGCCTGCACCTCCTCCGGTCGCTCGACCCGTTCAGCGTAGGCGCCCAGTCCCCGAGCCACCTCGCAGTAGTTGCCGGACAAGAACTTGGCGCGACCTTCAAGCGCAGCCTTGGGAATGTATTGCTCGTAGCCACCCATGGCGGAATTGTTCAACAGGAGCGTCAAGATGGGGATGTGCTCCCGAACCGCCGTTTCCACGTCCATTCCCACCATGCCGAAGGCTGCATCTCCCATGAGATTGATCACCAACTTATCCGGAGCCGCCAGTTTCGCCCCCATAGCCGCTCCGAGAGAGAAGCCCAGCTGGGTTGAATTTCCCCACCCCAGGTAACCACGTGGGGTGACCGCCTCATAGAAAGGAGCCATTTGATCTCGGGGAGAACCTGAATCATGAGTGACCATTGCCGAGGCCGGGTCCACCGTTTTCAGCAGCTCCCCAATGACCCGATAGGGATTAATGGGCACCTGCGAGGATTTCAGTTTCGCAGCCCAGCGAGCATACCATTCCTTCCGAAGTTTCCGAATACTGGCCTCGACCGATAGGCGCTGAGCAGCTTTCCCACCAGATTGGGAGCGAATCTCCTCCAGCATTTGCTGCAGGATCAGTCTGGCGTCGCCCAGGATGGGTATATCGGCCAGGTAGTCTTTGTTCAGATCATGCCAATCCAAGGTTGCATGAATGATCACTCGGGAGTCATTGGGAATTGTCGGGGCGAACAGCGACCGGGTCAGGCTGGAACCGATGACGAACAAAACGTCACTGGCTTCCAGGTACTCGCCCACCATAGCGGTCTGGCTATATCCGGTCGAGCCCAAGGCCAGCGGGTGGCGTTCGTTAAAAGCGCTCTTGCCCTGGAGTGAGGTCATTACCGGCGCAGCCAACTGCTCCGCCATCCGCTCCAGTTCACGAGAGGCCCTGGCATAGAGGACTCCCTGCCCTGCCCAGATCAGCGGACGCTTCGCGGCCAGCAGGACTTTGACTGCTTCTCGTATGGCGCCAGGATCGCCGGCAGTCTCTATCCTCGGGACCGGCTTGTATTCCAGGGGACCCGAGAACTCCTCTTCAGCCACGTCAACCGGAACTTCCAACAACACCGGACCCGGTCGGCCCGACCGCAAGGCCGTAAAAGCCCGAGTCATTCGGCTGGGGATCACTCCAGCCGAAGGGATTCGGTCTGCCCACTTGGTCGTGGCCTGGTAGTTCTCCAGCGCGTCGAAGGTCGGCGGGACACCTGCCCGGTTTCGTCCGGGGTGACCCGGCAGAAAAAGGATGGGACTTGAATCCGTATAGGCATGGGCGATCCCGGCAAAGGCATTTTCCGCTCCGGGACCCTGCTGCACCGTGACCACTCCAATACGATCCCCGCAGGTAGCGCGTGAGAAGCCGTCCGCCATGTTTCCCGCCACCCGTTCCTGGCGGGCCACAATCAACCGGATCCCCGACTCGGTCAAGGCCTCCAGAATCGGAGTCAAAGGAAAGCAGAAAACTTGCTCGACTCCTTCCTGTTTTAAAATATGCGCCATCACTTGGCTGCCCAGCATTTTGGCTCCTTCCCTCGACTGATCCTCACCCGCTGACCCGGATTTCTCACGCTATGAGGCAACACCGGTTCCCGGAACAGGCGAAAAATGTTGCAGGAAAAAGATCGACCGGGGTTCCTCGATCCAAACCTCTGCTCCCATGCGGTAACGAAGGGCTGCCGTTTATGGGTCCCTGACGAACAAGGCCCTCAAGTCATAAGACACTTCGAGTGGATAACGCATGCGCATCCCGAGGGCATAGTAGAAGCACCAGGCGTAGTCAGACCCGTCTCGGGTGGCACTCCAGACCCAGGCCCCTGTCAACTCGAAGGGCTTTCGAATATTGCGATTGGGCGGATCCCACAGCTCATGAAGTTCCTCAAGGGTTGGCAACCGCCAATCGCGATGGCCACCCAGAGCAAGATCCTGCGCGCAACGGGTTGCTTCATGCCAGTTGAGACGTTTTCCATTGTCTCTCCGGCTCCACACCAAACCCGTACGGCCATCCACCACAACATCCGTTGAAGTTTCTGATGGGTTCATCGTGCTTTTGAGAGGAAGCGTCCTTCCGCAATAAGCTCGCCAAGTCAACCTGTCTCCGACTCGCAATCTCAGCAACATCGGAAGCCCTCGCCAGTGCCCCGGGTCTGCTCACAGGTTCATCGAGGCTTGAAACTGATTCTGTTTCACCAGACGCTTCAACTTTCGCCACAGCATCGCCTTGAGGAACCGCCGAAAGGCCGGGACCAGGCACACAAAACCCACGATGTCGGTCAGAATCCCTGGAGTCAGCAGGACGGCGCCAGCCAACAAGATGATCACCCCATCCACCAGGGGCTCCGCAGGGAGTCTTCCGGCTTCCGTCTCTGTTCTCATCTGCCTCAGGACCGCCAGCCCTTGACTACGTGCAAGACAGGCGCCCAAGGCCCCGGTGGCGACGATGAGCGCCAGAGTGGCCAGGGCGCCGATGCGCCTGCCGGTTTCAATCAAGATGGCCAACTCTACCACCGGAAGGACAATGAAAAGGGTGAGAACTTTGACCATAAGTTAATTATGGCACAGGCCGAACGCCTTGACTCGTTTTCCGGGGGCGCCGGTTGAACCTGGTACCGGTTCCAGAGCCTGCGGATGCCGTCCGCAGGGCATGACGCATCAACACCGGAAGAAACAGGTCGCGTTCGACGCCGACAAAAGGGGCCAGACGACAGGTCGTCTTGCGAGGGCAGGCAGGCGCATGTCACACTGATAGCGCAACACGAGCACTGAGGGAAAGTAGACCTCGTGCAGAAGGGTAAGGGGGGACCTGGATGGCTTGTCCCCCCCGGAAGATTGCATTCAGGTGTGACCCTTAAGGGGCCAGATGCTTCACTTCTTTGATGGTGAGGGTCCCGTCCTTGAGCTTGCCCGTGACTTCCACCTTATGACCAAGATGCGCCATGACTTTGTCCGGATTGGCGATCTGGATCACCTTTTTGTCTCCAGTGATAAAAACGGGCTTCTCGCCACCACTGACGCACCCCTTGACGCAACTAATCGACTTCTCTGAATGATCAGCGTGGGCAACACCGCATCTGGCATCGGAGATGTGTCCCGTCAAAGACTCTCCTGCCATGAATTGGCCACCTGTCACAGCAACTGCCAGCAAGAAAATCAGGGTTAGTTTTCTCATAGCTCCTCCAGCATACCGGGTTTTGTAAGTTCTCCTGAAACTACTCTACGGGCAAACGCTATACCCTGCATCGAGCCTTGTCAAACGATATTTTCCCGGACAGCGTGACGTCCTGTTGAGAACAATGTTTTTGCATCGGCCCCCGGACGGTGTCGAGTTCCGCCTCACTGCGTTCAAGAACCGGAGTCTTGGCCACGTAACGACCGACTCAGGTCTCCCCGTCCCCCCTTGCGCAACCTTCTTCACAACCCTCCTCGTGTCACTGGTTTTGTGAATGCGCCTGGTGTTATTAACGAACGTAGCCCGGTGACCCAAGACCTGAAAACGGCGCCACCGGATTGTCAGCCTTTCCCGGAGTTCGACTGGTTTCGCAAACATGATATCCTTGCAATTGTGGATGACAGATCCGTAATTGCAAGGTTAAGGAAATGATTCCTCGAGTCCTGCAACCACGAATAGAAGCTCGCCTACGGCAGTTCCCCGCTGTTGCCCTGCTCGGGCCACGACAGGTTGGCAAGACAACACTGGCGCGGCGAACAGCGCGCGCCACCGACAGCGTATACTTCGATCTGGAGAATCCTGCCGACCTGGCCAAGCTGGACGATGCGGGCGGATACCTCCGCTCACTGCGCGGCCGGCTGGTTGTACTCGACGAGGTGCAACGCGCGCCGGGGCTGTTTCAGATCCTGCGCGTCCTCATCGACGAACGCATCCACGCCGGCGAGGTCTCCGGGCAATTCCTGCTACTCGGCTCAGCCTCGCCTGATCTGTTGCGGCAATCCGGCGAGAGTCTTGCTGGACGCATCGCCTACCTTGAGCTCTCGCCACTGGACGTGCGGGAGACCGGCGGCAAGAGTCGCTCGCAACTGTGGATCAGAGGCGGCTTCCCACCCAGCTTTCTGGCGGAGAGCGACCAGGGCAGCGCACTGTGGCGGGACCAATTCATCCGAACCTACCTCGAACAGGATATCCCGCAGTTGGGACCGCGCGTGCCGGCCGAAACGATGCGGCGGCTCTGGACCATGCTGGCACATGGCCAAGGCGACCTGATGAACGCAGCCAACCTTGCTCGCGCCCTCGCCGTTGACGGCAAGACGGTGGCGAAGCACCTCGATCTGATGGTCGACCTGCTCCTGGTTCGGCGTTTAACTCCTTTCTTCACCAATCTCCGCAAGCGGTTGGTCAAGTCACCCAAGCTCTATGTGCGTGACAGCGGCATCGTGCACACCCTGCTGCGCCTCGATGACGAGGAGAGTGTGCTCGGGCATCCGGTCGCAGGCAAGAGTTGGGAGGGGTTCGTCATCGAAACCCTGATCAGGGCGGCGCCCGAGCGTGCACAGGCCAGCTTCTATCGCACTGCAACCGGTGTGGAGGTCGATCTGATTCTGGAACTGCCGGGCAACCGCCTGTGGGCGATCGAGGTCAAGCGGGGACTCGCCCCCAAGGTTGGGAAGGGACTGCGCATCGCGCTGACGGATGTGGGGCCGGACAAGGTTTTTCTCGTGTACTCCGGCGAGGAGCGCTATCCGATAAGCGATGGCATCGAGGCTATCGGCCTCAGCGCCCTGGCGGAAGAGTTGTCGGGGCTCGAAGCGACGTAGGGTGCAGGGGGCGTTCTTGAATCGAGAGAATCCCTTGACTTGGCGATTCTGTAGAACCTATCTCAAAATCATATTCCGCAGCATTCAGCTCGTGAAGAGAATATCGGGAACTCTGAAAAATCAAATAGTTGCGCCTATAGCCCGATAGGCTCACACTCCAGAATTCCAATTTCGAGACAGGTTCTAATGCCTTGGGGATCGCTGATCTCGTGATCCCCGATTGTCGGGCGACCTGCGCTCGAGGCAATCTGCGATCCCCCACCGGTTGGTGAGCAAGCGCCGCCCGGTTCTTCGGCAGCCCTCCCCGACTGCTTCCTGCGGCTCTAGTGTGCTAACGTCAGCCTGTTGACAGGCCCGCTTGACCAAGGCTGACGCCACTGGCCTGTTTTACCTCACCGCCACCGGCCTTCGGACCCGCCCTTCCGCTTCCTTGAGCCGAGGTGCAACGAATTCGTTTCCTTCCGGGACACGCCCGATAACTCGTCGCCGGCATATAGGGTTTCACACTGGTCGACAAAACTAACATCTTTCTTCAAACTCAATGTCAACTTAGACGTCAATTAACCCGTCAAAAAACAGGAAATATATAACCAAGTCGCTTGCTATTCTAATAAAAATCTATTATTTTCAATTAGATATAATTCTGATTGTGTGTCAAACCAGCTGTCAAATAAGAGGACGAATATGGACTGGGACCGGTTCTCCTTTGAGTATCATCTCGATACGAAAGATCTCTTTCGCGATCTTGTCTCGATTGTGGCCTATAAAGAGGCTGCTCTGAACTTGTCGTTCCCACAGGAGTGGCAAACTCAACTCGACAGGTTGAACCGAGTGCGCGCCGTTCATGGAACGACCGCAATCGAGGGCAATCCCCTTTCGGAGGCAGAGGTTTCCCGGCAAATGGAGCGCCTCGATCAACAAAATCACAACGATGACAGAGAGACCGCAACCAAAGAACAATTGCAGATCAGGAATGCGGGGGAGGCCCAGTCCTGGGTAAGACAACGGTTTCTTCCAAGCAGTCCGCCCATCGGCTTAGAAGATATCTTCACAATGCACACAATGATCACCCGCGATTCAGATATCATCAACAACATACCCGGACGATTCCGAGACTTTTCTGTGATGGCAGGCACGCACGAGTTGGGAGGCGTTCATAGAGGAGCTCCACACGAGAAGCTACCTTACCTGATGAATCAGTATATTCGTTTCATCAATTCTCGCCGGCTCGAAGATACGCATCCGGTTATACGAGCTTTACTCGCCCATTTCTTCCTGGTGACAATTCATCCCTTTGGAGATGGAAACGGAAGAGTTTCCCGGCTTGTTGAAGCCGGCATCCTCTTTCAGTCCGGCTACAACGTCCATGGATTTTACGGGCTTTCCAATTACTTCTACCGCCATGAACAGAAATACAAGTCAATCCTCCAACAGTGCCGGAAACAGCAACCCTTCGACGCGACTCTGTTCATTCGCTTCGGCGTGGTCGGTTTCGCAAGCGAGCTCAAAGGCATAAACAATTTCATCAAAGCACGGATCAATCGGCTGGTATACCGAACCATGCTTGTTAGCGCTTTCCGTAAGAAGACGGGCGTACGCAGACGGCTCCTGAACCAAAGAGAATACAATCTTCTTGATTTTCTCCTAAGCGAGACAGAGCCTTTGGATCCCTTTTCGGATACGCCGTCTCGCAGGGTCGAGTTGTCAGAGCTACTGGAGGCTCGTTACGTACAATCGGCCTACCAAAATGTCACCAGACGAACTTTTCAGAGAGAGTTGATCCGGCTGGGGGAACTTGGGTTTATCCGATTCACCAGGGATGAGGCGGCTCAGGACTGGATCGTGGAATTGGATTTTGGAGCCATCGCCAAGTATTAAAGCGCTGGTTGCAGGGCAACACAATCCTATGACCGGGAGCTGGCGGCGTTCTTGAATCGAGAGAATCCCTTGACTTGGCGATTCTGTAATGCCTCGGCGATTGCTGATCTCGCGACCCCCGATTGTCGGGCGACCTGCGCTCGAGGCAATCTGCGATCCCCCACCGGTTGGCGAGCAAGCGCCGCTCGGTTCTTCTATCACGTCGGGATGTTCAGTTCGAACCGAGGGCCACGGTTGAGCACCAAACAGTGCTATCACCTGGCGAGATTGAAAGGATTTTTCGCTGGGAATTCTTCAAACGACAAGGCGGGCCATTGCTGCAACCAGGATCCCGAGACAAAAAACTCATCACCGGAACCTGGTCCCCCTACGATTCATCCAACGGCTTGAAGGCCAGGACCGTCCGGCGACCTGAATCGCTATCCTCTTGCAGGAAATCGACCTGGAGTGGCATCCCGATGGGAATATTATCGGGGTTGCGCGTATCGACGCCTTGAATCCGGGCCACCACCCGGGCCTTTTCCTCCAACTCGACAACGCCGGTGCAGTATGGGTTCTCTCGACTGTAACCCAGCTTCAGCATGGCGGGCGGACCGATGGAAATGCAGGTGAAAGCCACCAGTTTTCCCCTACCCTCCATGGGCTCCCACTTCATGTTGGAACTGTCGCACTGGGGGCACAAAGCCCGAGGAGGCACAAAAACCGCTTGGCAAGCCAGGCACCGTGATCCCATCAATTTGCGCTCGCGCAGGAAACAGTGAAAGGAATGATCGGTAAAGGGCTTGGCGTCCAAGTCACTATCTCCTTTCGAGAATGGTGACGGTGGAAGTTCCCCCGGTTCCCCCCAGGTTGTGGGCGGCGCCCAGGCGCGGGTCACCGGGAACCTGTCTTTCCCCGGCTTCACCTCGGAGCTGGGTCCAAACCTCAACCAGTTGGGCAGCCCCCGTCGCCCCCACGGGGTGCCCCTTACACTTGAGCCCGCCCGACGTATTGATCGGTTTGGAGCCATCCAAGCGAGTCTGGCCTTCTTCCACCGCTTTGTATCCTTGACCTGCTTCGAAGAAGCCCAGGTCCTCGATATGAAGGAGCTCGGCGACGGAGAAACAGTCGTGCACCTCGGCAAACTGGACGTCGTCCGGACCGAGGCCGGCCATGCCGTAGGCCTCCCGGGCAGCGTATCTGGTGGCTTCAAAGGTTGTCAGGTCGTCGGAGGCGTGGAGGGCCCCGTCCGCTCGCCTGCCCCAAGCCCGCCACGTAAAGCGGATCATCGGTGAAGCTTTTGGCAAGTTCCTCCCCGACCAGGAGGAGACAGCAGGCTCCATCGCTGATGGGACAGCAGTCGAACAGGTGAATCGGCCAGGCAACCACCGGATTGGCCTTGGGGTCTCGCAGAAAGGCCTTGGGATCGGGCCAATCAGGAACCGGCCGCCCTTTGCTCTCAGCGCGTTTGATTTTGGCAGCCATGACCTCTTCCATGGTGGCGCTCAGTTGGGCCTTAGGATTGCGGGCCGCGTTGTCATGGCTCTTGATGGTGACATTCATGAGGTGCTCGCGCGAGGCTCCGTACTTTTCAAAATAAGCCGTTGCGATCGTGCCGAAAACCCCGGGAAAGGTAAATCCGACCTCCCGTTCATAGGGAATAGCCGCCATCCCCAATCCTTCAGCCACGACTTCAGTCGAGCCCTTGGACATGTCCTCCACTCCCCCGACCAGAACTACGTCGTAGAAACCCGAGGCAATGGCGAAGACGCCCTCTCGGAAGGCCAGGGCGCTGGAGGCGCAGGCTCCCTCGGTCCGAGTGGCCGGTCGAGGGACAAAGCCCAGGGCATCCGAAAGAATGGCGCCCCAGTGGGATTGGTGAACAAAAAAGTCGTTACTGAAATTACCGAGGTACAGGGCGTCGATATCAGCGGGGTCCAACCCTTTATCCACCGACGTTGTCATTCCCTGGAAAGCTTCCAAAAAAAGATCCTTGGAGTCTCGGTCTTTGAACATGTCGAACTTCGACATGCCCGCGCCAACCAAGGCCACCCCACGTCCGAGTTTTCGTTTCTTTGTCATGGTTCCTTGCCGGGATTTTCCAGATACGCCACCGTGTCAGCTTCGCGGCTGTATGGTATCACATTCGAGGGGATGCCCCATTCGGCAAACGGTCCGAGTCTTCGGCTCGAATCAAGGTAAACGCAGGTCAACGGGAACTGACAGAGCTTGGCTGGATGCCAGGAAACGCACCGTCGCGATACTTCTGTCCCTTGACAGATAGCAACGCCACGCTGTTGTCGGCAGACGCCAATCAAAATAAGTCGGGCAGATGGTCAAGCGAGTTTTACACCAATGAAGAACTGATCCATCTCGCAAGGATTACAGGGACCTCCCTGGAACTCTTGTCCAGCCCCAAGCCGGTCGTCAACAAGGATATCGACGTCAACGCATGCGTAGACAGGTTCCTCAGGCTCAGGGGAGCAACGGACATCGAAAAGCGGATCAAGGAACTGAAACTTCTGCTCGAAAAACACGAGTTGAATAAAAGATTGAGCAATGAGAACCGACGACTACTGGACCTCGATAAAAAAACAGGCATCAGTACATCACCAAGTACTGATGAGAGGTGACGGCGCCTTTATCCTTTATCCCGTGTGACTCGCAGTGCGCCACGGATTCATCGAAGATCTCATAATTGGAAAACCAGCGCCGGCTCAACTTGGCAAGCTCATCGGCCATAGCGCACTTTCTGCTCTTTCCCAGGTGCAACACCATGACACTGCCATCCTTCAACCTTTCCTTAGACTGGCGAAGAACGGATTGGTAACAGGCAAAAGAAGTTTTCTGCTTCTCATCGACGAATCGCCGCCGCTCGTTTTCGAATTGTTCGCAGGACCAGCCGGCGAACCATAATCTGATCCAGTTCGCCAAGTGAAACCGCGTGGAATCGAAGAATGGCGGCGATGTGATTACGGCGTCCAGATTGTCGGCTTCCAGGGGCCAAGTGTGAATTACGTCCTGATAGTAAATTTTTCCATTCACGAACTCCCGTGGAAAATCGGCCGCTATTGCTTTTCTCAGCTTTTGAGAGAGCTTCTCCATAAAAGACTTGTACTCGAACTCTCCGGAAGGCGCGAATGGGGTGACCGGGTGTGAGCGGCGGCTCAAGGCATAGGGCCTGTTTCCATGAAGGACGTGCATGAAACACGCCAACAGGAGTGCAGTCGACTCGTCCCATGGCCTCTGCTTCTGGAACCACTTTCTCGCTGCAATAATCTCGCCCAGAGTAGCGGGATGAAAGTATTCGATCAGACTTCTGTTGAAGGCGGGCAGCCAGACATCAGAGTGATCGCTCTGCCATTGTGTACAAACATATCCCTTCAACTCATCCAGCTTGGCGAGAACCCTATCTGGCTCCGGCCTCCAGAGCTTTCCCTTGCTGATGGCAAAGGCGGCCGGGCTGATATCGAAGCCGAAAGCACTCCGTCCGGTTAGCGCAGCTTCGAAAGGGATGGTCCCGACACCCGCGAAAGCATCGAGAACGGCGCCGCCTTTCGGAACGAACGTATCGACCAGGCGCCTGGCTATGGCAGGCTTGAGCTTCCCCTGATAACTGCAGAGAGAATGGTTTGGATGCCCCCAGTTTCGACTCGAGTAGGGCCGCTTCTGGTGCGGCAGGTGACTCTTGAAAGACTCCCAGCCGGATTGAAATCGACGAAGTCCGCACCCTTCCATACGGGAAACACGACCGGATTTTTCGGCGATCATGCAAACCTGTTCGACCTCGTCACCGGAGCGAGACATGCGTTTTCGAACCACCCATTTATCTACCAATTTGCATTCATGTTTCCCCAATATTTCCTCTACCAACGAATCCGTTGGAACCCTGATGCCCGAATAAATCGAGTCGCCTATATCGATAGCAATCAGACCGTTGTCTTTCAGGTGATGAATCGATCCTTCGAGAGCTTGCGACAACTCGAAGCCGTACCAACGTATCATTTGCGGAATACGCCTGTCGTAAGCGCGCTCATCGAGAGCGGCGAGCGCTGCATTCAGTGAGTGGAAAGTGTCCCGGGGCGGCGAGTGTTTCGAGCGGAAACCACGAACATCGTTGATACCGGCGGCAATGGCTCTGTCCCGCAAGGCGCCCAAGTCGTCCCTGGTCTTGACAACCCGCGTGAACCAAAGCTCGATTTTCGTATTGCGGAAGTAATTCGTGCCGTTCAAGTAGGGCGGAGAGGTGATTACGATATCCGCCTCGATAGATGGCAGCCGCCCGAGATGACGCGAATCTTCCAGTAGCAGGATCGGCGCACTGCCATGACCGTCGAACGAGATAAGGCCCTCGGTAAAGGTTTTCAGCTTGTTGCCGGCGTGATACAGGAGGTCCGAGGAAACTTTTTCGCGCTCCTTCACCCGTTTTTTCCTCAGGTCCCCGGCGCGCTGCATGAGAGAAGCCGGAACCAGAGACGCCAGGATACTCAATTCCAGGCAGGCTGCAAGCAGATCGTCTTCGCAGTACAGGCGATCCAACAGAGTGCGTATACGCAGCACCTGGTCCAGGGCGCCGTCCGAAAAAAACGTGGAGCCTGGAAATGCGGACTGGTAGGAGTCAGCCAGATCGGCATCCGGCTCATACGCTGACAAGGTGTCTTGAAACTGTCCCATCAGTTCTTCGATTCGAAGGATCAGCGCCCGGCGCTCCTTGTATCGGACACGCCGCACACGAGTTTTCAAAGCGGCGATATGTTGCATCAACGGATTGACTTCGCAGTAGTACGCCTTTCGCTCACCCTTGGCAAATGTGAACGGCGCGGTACACAATCCGCCAAAAGGATCCAATAACACTTTTGCCTGTGGTGCGTATCTCTCGCACAGAGCCTGCACGAATTTTGGAGAAAATGCTTCGAGATAGGGAAAAAGGTGGTGGAGAAAGTCATCCGTGTCCCCGCGGTATGTCCCTTCCATCCCATCCACCAGCCGCGCACCGTACTTGGCGCAGTTCTCGCTGATCTTGTCAAGTGAGTAGGCATTGACGCTCAAGCCTGCATCGGAAGCCAACTTCTTGAGTTGTTCATGACTCTCGACTTCAAGGGTGGCTCTGAGACTGTTGCTGCTCGTGTTCCTGATCCTGGACTCCAGATGAGCATGTTTCTTCCCAATCTGGAGACGAAGCACTTTGCGTTCCCCGTCCGGCTCGCTCTCCGCCGGAAAGTGTATCGAGTACCCCATGACTCTCCCTGTTTGAACAATGTAGTTACTATAACTACATTGTTCTGGGTTCGGAAGAGCTTTTAATGGGCGATCGCAGCCTATTCAGCCATTTTCGACTTTTCGGCGCCCTTGTCGGTTGGACAAGGGCATAGGCATGTGGGGGTTGGGGCCAACTCGGCCCCGGAAGGATGGGTTTGGCGGCGCGCCGCATCGCAGAAGCGCAGGCGCCACAGCAAATCACCATGACGCCGGCGCAGGTTGTGGCTGACGCAGTCGGCCGGCAACTTTTCCAGCGTGGCGAAGTTGGGTGCGCCACTCCACTCCCTGACCGCGAACCCGCGCAGCAGGTCTTCGACCATCGGCGGGAGCAAGAGGCGATGAAGTGATCGTCGAGACCCGTCAGCGGCGCACAGTTGCGCAAGGCGTTCCCGCAGGGTGGGATTAATGCTCTTCTCCCGGGGCTTCGGAGGATGGGAATGGCCCATACGGTCTTTTCCCACAGCCTCGCGGCTCACCTACGGCTGGACCGAACCCACTACCCTTGGTTCAAACAAACTGAAGGGCGTAGAGCCTGGCCCGGCGCATCCGAAGACGCACTCGGACAGGCCGGCCGGTCCAGGGAGACAGGTCGGACTGGCCCCTCCAAGTGACGGTGTGGCTGAGGGAGTCACCGGAGATGGGATCGCAATCTTCGAAGGCGCGGCCGGCAATCGCCGGCGCAGGGGTTCTTCGATTATCCTGGATGGCGTCGGCCAGCTCGACCAGAATCTCCCCGCCAAATCGGGTCCAGGCATTGAGCACCAGTCGGGTTCCATCGAAAGCCAGGATCAGCGTGGAACACCCGCCCAACGACTCGGCTTCAAGCGACATAAAACCGTCCTGTCGCCAGTTTGCGGTCACCACTCCGGTCTCGGGACGGGAGTTGTCGAAGAATACCTGGTTGTGAGAGCACCGCCGCGGCGAATAAGGGAGCGACCATTCGCCCGGGATCAAGCTGACCAGGCCGCACCCGGCATAACTACCTCCCTCGGACTCCGAATCCGGCTCGCCTGCCGGAATGACCGGTTGCCGAAGGGGTCGTTGCCAGGCAAGGCCATCGCGACTGGTCATCAGATGCACCTCAGTGAAGTCGCCCGCGCGACGATAAAAGGCCGGAAACATCAGATGGGCATCGGCGCCGGGCCAGCGAGTATAGGAGTTGGTGTAGATGTCCATGTCGGGGTCGTCATTCACGTCTATCCCGACGAGCGGCCGGGGAGTGGGCCAGCTTTCAAAACGATCCGTCTCCGCGTAACTGATGATGCGGCGGGCATGAGAGGTTCCGTGCTCATGGGCCGTCCAACCCCTGAAGTAACCGACGTAGCGCCCTTTCTCCGGGTCGAAGTCCACCACACTTTGCGTGTCGCTGAGGTATTCGGAGATCAACGGCTTCTCGAGGAGCCTCCAACGCAGACCGTCGGGGGATAACGCTCCAAAAACACAAAACCGCCCGCCATCCGAGCCCAGATGAACCATCTTGTATCGCTCCTCGGGAGGTGCCGAAGGGTCCTTGAAGACCGTTGCCCCGTGGGCATCCCGACCCGGCGAGGCGTCCAGCCCAAAGACGAGATTATTGTCGCGCGAGCCCTGGTAGGTCACCAGCCCCAGTTCAGGCTTGACCCACTGTTTGCCGTCGCTGGACTCGGCGTAGGCCAGGACCCTTTGGGTTCCCACGTCCTCGTCCACATTCAACTCGCCACTCACGTCCCCGCTGTCGTAATAAAGCCGGAAACGCCCCTCGTCTTCCAGCAGCGTACTGTAAACCCCGAGGCCGGACTTGGCGTTTCCAACCTCCCATGGCTTATCGGCTTCCACTAATGGAACCCGATCAAGGCGAGGCAGATGGCCGGTCAGACGAACGCCATACGGCATCTCCCAGCTTTCGGGCCGTTCTCCACCAAATGACAAACCATAGCCCGGTTCAATCAGGTCCCAGTTGACGAAGACGTGTTTCCGACTTCCGAGATGGAAGGGCTTATAGGTCATGGACTACCTCCGGCTCTCGAGAGAAAACTTCCAGGAGCATATAACAATCGCCCACAATGTCTTGAACTCTTTCTTCAGGACCCGCATCGCGGTATACTGCCAACAGCACTCGAAGGAAACTTGATTCCAGAGAAAACAGCCAGCATGAATCGATCGAGTTCAACCCAGTCCTCTTGGACCGCGCCGCTTCTGCTCCTGTGGGCGCTGGCAATTGCCGGACCCGGCAGCCCTGCCTTGAGCCAATCTTCAGATCCGGTGGAGCTGTTCGAGAAGAAGATTCGGCCCCTCTTGGCCGAGCATTGTCAGACCTGCCATAACTCGGAGATCAGAACAGCCGGGCTGGACCTCTCGTCCGCCGACGGATTCCGGCAGGGCGCCGCCAGCGGCCCGTTAATCCCGGTGGAATCCCCCGCCCGGAGTCGCCTGCTCCGGGTCGTCAGCTATGAGGAAGCAGTGAAAATGCCACCCGCCGGCAAACTGTCGGCACAGCAGATTGCCGACCTCACAACCTGGGTGGCATTGGGAGCGCCCTGGCCCGATGCTTCTGCTGATCAGGGTACCGAACAAGGAAGGGCTTCCAAAGACCCGACCGCTCTCTGGGCCTTTCAGCCGGTCGAGGACCCCATGCCTCCGGAAGTAACCCATGCAGAGTGGGCACGAACACCCATCGACCATTTCGTTCTGGCCAGGCTCGAGGCAGAAGGTTTGAAGCCTGCCCCTCAGGCCGACAGGCTGACGCTGCTGAGGAGAGCCGCCTTCGATTTGACGGGGCTGCCGCCCGGCGTCGGGGACATTGAGCGCCTGCTGAACGACTCTTCTCCCGATGCCTTCGAAAAAGCAGTCGGTCGCCTGCTCAGCTCGCCACGATATGGAGAGCACTGGGCCAGACACTGGCTGGATGTCGCCAGATATGCAGACTCTACCGGCAATGACGAGGACCACCGCTACCCCAATGCCTGGCGTTACCGGGACTACGTCATCGATGTCTTTAACCGGGATGTCCCTTACGACGACTTCATCGTCGAACAAATCGCCGGGGACCTGCTTCCAAAGTCCAACCACCTGGAAACCGATCGCCAAAGAATCATCGCAACCGGCTTCCTGGCTTTAGGACCCAAAGCCATTGCTCAGCAGGACAAGACCCGGATGTTGTACGACGTCTACGACGAGCAGCTCGACGTCGTCTCAAAGGGCATTTTGGGATTGAGCATTACTTGCGCGCGTTGCCACGACCACAAGTTCGACCCGATCCTGACCCGGGATTACTACTCCCTGATCTCCATCTTCGCCAGCACTCGCAGCTTCAAGGATCCCACCGCTCACGTCTCCGAGATGTTCATGAAGCCCTTGGCCTTCCCCGCCGAGTACGAGAAATACACCGCTCATCAAAAGAAGATCGACTCCAGGAAGCAAGCCCTTGCAAAGCTGGTAGAGGAAGAACAGGAAATCTTCGTCGAGGAAGAAGGCCGAAGACTTTCCGACTACATGCTGGCCGCGCACCAGGTTTATGCCCAAGGAGCAGACCTGGGTGAGCTGTCCCGAAAACTCAATCTTCGGGAAACGATTCTGGAACGGTGGGTCAACTACCTCAGACCGGATCAAAGGTTCCGACCGCACCTGCTTGCCTGGCGTCGATCGGTTGACGACGAGCGCCCCTCTGCCGCCAATGACTACCAGGAAAAGTTCCAGCGGCGCTTCACTGAGTGGACCGAGGCGCTGAAGGCCTGGCGCCAGCGGGTCCAACAAGCCGAGTTGGCTGAAACCAAAGAGGAACGCCCCAAGTTTCTCCCCGGCAAGGACCGCTTCTTCTTTGAAGTCTATTTGCAAGCGAAACCGAAAGACGAAACCAAACAGGCTCCTTTTGTCGTCAAGGCCGCTGACAGCCAGCTCTTCTCCACCGAACGCAGGGAGGCGATCGACCGAATCCAAAAAGAGATCGAGCGGCTGGAGCAGAGCGCCCCTCCAGAACCGGACATGGCCAACGCGGTTGAAGATGGAAAGGCCGTCAACCAGAAGATCTTTGTCCGGGGCGACCCCAAGCACCCCGGGGAGGATGCTCCTAAAACGTCTCCAAAAATTTTTGATGCCAGGTGCCGGCCCGTTAGTGTTGCCGAAGGCAGCGGTCGATTGCAGTTAGCGCAGTGGCTCATTCAAGCGGAACACCCGCTAACGGCGCGGGTGATGGTCAACCGGGTTTGGCAGTGGCACTTCGGTGAAGGTCTCGTGCGCACACCGGATAATTTTGGAGTCAAAGGGGAAAAGCCGACCCACCCACAACTTCTGGACTACCTGGCCCGAAGATTCATGGAGAATGGTTGGTCGCTCAAGTATCTGCACCGCTTGATCATGCAGTCGCGCACCTACCAGATGTCGAGCTTTCGGTCAGAGCTAACGGCTCGAATGGACCCGCGGAACCTCTGGTTGTCTCACTTTCCCAGACGACGACTGAACGTCGAGGAACTCCGCGACGGCATGTTGGCCGCAGACAGTTCTCTAGACCTGAAGATGGGGGGGACCCTTCAGAGCGGGACCGGATTTCAGCCGGAGAACAGCAGTGAGCGATTAAGTCTGGACCCGGAGAGTCTCCGTCTCCGCACGGTCTATCTGCCCCTGCGCCGAGCCAATCTTCCTCCGTTGCTCAGCCTGTTCGATTTCGGCGATGCTACCACCTCATCGGGACAACGGCTGCAAACAAATGTGGCTCCACAGGCCCTTTTTATGCTCAACAGCGAATTCGTGGAGAAGAGATCCCGTAACCTGGCGGAGCTTCTCTTGAAGTCTCCTCTTGCCGGCGACCGCGAGAGACTGAAAATCGCCTATCTCCGCACCCTCAGTCGATACCCTCAAACCGAGGAGTTGGACCAAGCCTTAGGCTATATCGGCGGATTCCAGCAGAGATCCAAAAACACTCAGAGCCGTCTCGATAGCTGGCAGAGCTATTGCAAGATCCTGTTGTCTTCGAATGCCTTTATTTATGTGGATTGAACCCATTCATGAGTTACCCTCGCCACGCCTCCCGGGAGAGGCCGCTTGCTTCGGACCCGACGATGAATGATCTTCACTCTCTTTACCGACAACCTCAAGGACCCATTTCCCGACGAGCCCTGCTGCGGACCTTCGCCGGTGGATTCGGATATCTCGGCTTAGCGGGATTGCTTGCCGAGGAATCGAGTCTTCTGGCCAAGCCTTCCAGAAATCCACTGGCCAGCCGTCCTTCCCATTTCAAGGCTAGAGCCAAGCGCGTCATCTTTCTCTTTATGCACGGCGGGCCTTCCGGAATCGACATTCTGGATCCCAAGGCGCGTCTGACGAAAGACCATGGCAAGCCGCTTCCCATCGAGCGGCCTCTGGCCTTCGACGACGAGAACCCCCCGGGACCTCTGATGCAATCCCCTTGGGAGTTCCGACCCGGGGGAGAAAGTGGCCTACCCATCAGCGACCTGTTTCCTCAAGTCCGCTCCTGCGCCGATGATCTCTGCGTCATTCGCTCCATGGTTGGCGAAGGAGTCGACCACGGCGCGGCCATGCTACAGACGTTTACCGGAAGCAGCACCTTCGTGCGGCCCAGCATGGGTTCGTGGGTTGTTTATGGACTCGGTACGAAAAACCGGAACCTCCCCGGATTCATCATGATCAAGCCGGCGCTCTCCCACGGCGGCGCCAAGAACTGGGGCTCGGCTTTCTTGCCGGGCGCCTATCAGGGAACGGCCGTCGGGCATGGAGGACTCTACGTCAAAGATATTAAAGAGGAACCTATCCGCTATCTTTTGAACAAGCGTTTTTCTCCCGATTCAGCCCGGTATGAGCTGGACATGTTGCAGAACATCAATCGGCGACACCACCTCCTGCGACAACACGACCCGCAGCTCGAAGCTCGCATCCAGGCTTTCGAGCTGGCTTTTCGGATGCAGGCAGCAGCCCCGGAAGCTTTTGAAGTAGAAAAGGAGTCGGAACCCACCAAGAAGCTCTACGGTCTGGATGATCCGCTCACTGCCGACTTCGCCTGGCAGTGCCTGTTGGCAAGGCGTCTTGCCGAACGGGGTGTCCGCTATATTCAGTGCACTCACACCTACATGCCCGGCGGCGTGGGCTGGGATCAGCACGGCGAACTGTTCGCCAAACACACTGAAAATGCTCGACAGGTAGACCGACCCATCGCCGGGTTGTTGAAGGATCTCAAAGTAAGGGGGCTATTGGAGGACACTCTGGTGATCTGGGCCGGGGAGTTCGGTCGTACGCCCGTATCGCAGAACGGCGATGGACGGGATCACAACCCCTATGGCTATTCCATCTGGATGGCGGGCGGCGGGGTCAAAGGCGGTTTCGCTTATGGGGCCACGGACGAGTTCGGCTACCACGCGGTTCAAGACCGTATGCATATTCATGACTTTCATGCGACCGTGCTCCACCTGTTGGGAATTGACCACGAACAATTGACCTATACCTACGGGGCTCGGGACTTCCGATTGACGGACGTTGCGGGTGTGGTGGCTCACAAGATTCTTGCCTAGTGTCCATAACGTTGGTGAACTCATCAACGCAAGGCCGGTTCCTACCCCAATCTCAGGACGGAATGGCAAGTGACTTCCGCCCAGGTCGATCCCTCCCATTGCGCCCTTTTCAGGCTTCTCGGTTGCCTCAGGTCATCCAACCCTCGCATCACTGATAAGAGTCGGGAAAGGACCTGAAGGCCGGCGGCCATGAGACGCAGACATTTCCTGCAAACGACAGGCGCCGGCATCCCGAGGGCGCTGACCTCCCCAACGGCCTTCGATTCAAGGCCGGAACAGACCCGGACCCAACTCCCTGACTCCCCTCGAGTCTTTCTTTTCAATGACGGACGCCACGCCGGGGGCTTGGATTGTTTCGAGCCTCCGATCACCTCCAGGGGTCACGTCTTTCTTGCCGATCAACTCGCCGGCAGCGGGGTTGACGCGTTGGTGTACTTTGCGGGAGTTGGCGAAGGGACCGTTCTCTATCCCAGTCAAGTTGCCGATCTCTGGGGGGCCACCGTCCATCGATGGGGGCACTACGTCTGGGCCAGAACAGGAAAAGTATTGAGGCAGTTGATTGAGGACGGCCATGATCCGCTGAGGCTTCTCTGCGACCAATGCCACAGAAACGGAATCCTGATGATTGCCAGCGCCTGGGTCAGCCTTCATAGCGCCAGTCGGGAAACGCATGAGAACCTGGGCCGCTGGTCCGCTTTCGCTCTGGACAATCCACAGTTTCAGGTGGGCGAGGACCCCGACCCCAGAGCCGCAGGCGTCATGAAGACCCGATTCAGTTTTCTTCATGCGGAGGTGCGGGAGGAGCGCTTCCGGATCTTTGCAGAGTTGCTTTCCAACTATGAAACCGACGGCATCGAGTTGAATTTGACATCGGCCATGCCTTATTGCCGCTTCAGTGAAGTCGACCGGTTGGCCCCTCTCTTCACCCAATGGCTTCGAGACTTGCGCCGAGTCGCCGATCAAGCCCGGAATCTTCAGAAACGCCCCAAGCACATTTACGCTCGTATTCCCGCCCATCCGGGCGCCTGGAGAATGGTGGGGTACGACGTCGGGACATGGGTCTCGGAAAAACTGGTCGATGGACTCTTTTGCGAGAGCAGCTATACGGAAGAAGAGGGAGTGGATCAGGACGTTGACCTTGCTCCCGTGGTGGCTTTGACTCGCGGCGCAAAATGCAGGGTCTTCTATGCCTTCCACTCCCACCTCTATCGTCAATTTGCTCGCAGCGCCACCCCGGCCATGATTTGGGCAGCCGCCGCCAATGCCTACGCTCAGGGCGTGGATGGCTTCGCCATCGCCGATCACGTGTGGACACCCAACGGCTGGCCCTGGACTCCCCAGGAATATGACACCCTCCGCCTGCTCGGACACCCGGAACTCTTGTCCACTGCCAAAAAGCATTACCTGGTTCGTTCCGACGTCCGGGAGGAAGCTTCCGTCGGTTGGTTGCCTGGACGATTCACTCAGCTACCCAAGGAACTGGCTCCGGGAGAATCGCTGCAGGTGTCGTTTCGAGTTGCTGACGACCTGGATCACTGGCACGGATTGGGAAGAGTCAAGTCCCTGGTGCTGAGAGTCCGCTTTGGAGATATTATCCCGAACTACGACAGGGTTGAGATCCAATTCAATGGGCAGCTCCTGCCGGAATCCATTCTTGAAAAGGTGGACATGACCTACCGCCTGGTCGATCAAAGGTCCACCGCTCACTCCATCACGCCATACGGCTATGCCTACGATTATCATCTGAGCCCGGCTCACTACCCCAAAAGAGGATGCAACTTCGTGACCGTGAAGCTCCTCGAGCGAGACCCGAACATCGCTGGGAACCTCTCCGTCGAACGGGTCGACTGCCGCATCGAGTATCGACACCATCGACACTTCGAACCGCGGCCCATAGAGTACTGAAAGCACTGGAACCGGGGAGTTGCTGGGGTCCGCTAAAGAAGGATTTCAGGCGGTACGTTTCCGGCAACATCCGTCAGGCGGAAATCACGGCCGGCGTGGCGATAGGTGAGCTGGGTATGGTCCAAGCCCATGAGATGGAGAACGGTGGCATGAAAATCGTTGAGGGTCATTTTGTTTTCAACGGCATACCATCCAAATTCATCGGTGGCGCCGTAACGAATCCCGGGCTTGACCCCACCGCCAGCCATCCAGATGGTAAACCCGGTGGGGTTGTGGTCTCGGCCATCTTTGCCTTGAACGGCGGGTGAGCGGCCAAACTCGGTGCCGAAGATAACCAGGGTATCCTCCAGCAACCCTCGACTCTTGAGGTCCTTGAGCAGTCCCGCAATCGGCTTGTCGACCTTCCGGGAATTCTTCTCGTGCCCCTCGCGTAACTTGGAGTGTTGATCCCAATAGTTTCTGGGGTAGCTGTGCGATACCTGTACGAAGCGCACTCCGCGCTCCGCCAGTCGTCGGGCCAACAAGCACTGCCGTCCGTATTCGTCGGTCGGCTCAACCCCAATTCCGTAAAGGTCCAAGGTGATCTTCGACTCCTTCGAGAAATCCAGGGCATCGGGAGCGTGGCGCTGCATACGAAACGCCAGTTCGAATGCCTCAATGCGCGCTTCAAGCCTGGCATCGTAAGCTCTGGACCGGCGATGCCGTTCATTCCATTCTCGCATCAGATCGAGTTGATCCCGTTGCACATTGACGTCCGTTCCCTCGGACTTCAGGTTGGGTATCCCCCCCTGGACGAATTGGGTGGCGCCATCGCCAATTCGCGTACCCTGGTACACCGCCGGCAGGAAAGCGGAACCGAAGTTCTGGCCTCCGCCATGGATGAATGGCGGGGAGATATTGATAAACCCGGGAAGGTTCCGGTTGTCGGTTCCCAGACCGTAGAGGATCCAGGATCCCATGCTTGGCCGGATCAGGATCCCGTCACCCGTGTGCAGCTGCAAGGGCCGCACCGCCATGGGAAACGAAGTCGCTGACCATGGAATGAATCATGCACAGATCATCCACACAGGTGGCAATGTGGGGGAAGAGTTCACTGACCGGTTGACCGCATTCTCCGTACCGGCGGAATTGCCACGGCGACTTCAACAGGTTCCCCGTCTTGGCGAAAGTGATTTCAGGCTTGGCGAACGGTAACGGCTTGCCATCCATCTCCGTCAGCTTCGGTTTGGGATCAAAAGAATCGATGTGGGAGACGCCGCCGTGAAGAAAGAGGAAGATCACTCGCTTGGCCTTCGGACTGAAATGGGCCGGCTTGGGACTGAGAGGATCGAGGCTGACGGAGCGTGGCCGTGCCGCTTGGGCTTCCAGAGTGGATAAACCCGCAAAGGCCACGTATCCAAAACCACAGGCAATCTGACGCAAGAGATCGCGGCGCGAGGGTGGCCTGGGGATTGTTGGAGTGGTCAGCAGCGTTTGGTGATTCATGACGGTGGTCCAGACAGCGCGGAGCCTCCGCGCTCAATCAATATACATGAATTCATTGAGTCCGAAAAGCAACTGACAATAACTCGCCCAAGCCTTCCGACGCGCCTCTTCCTTCTGAGGCCCCGTCGCCTCCCGGGCCGGGCGATAGGCTGCCAAGTAGTTCAGTGCTTGTTCCGTCTCTCCTTCAGAGGGGGACCGAGCCAGGACCTTCTGGTGGGCCAGTCTGACGCGGCTCCTGTCATCGGCGCCTTCCTGGGAGAGTAGCTCCTCGGCAAAGTGGATGGCCTGCCGCTTGACAAAGGGGCTATTCATCATGAAAAGGGCCTGGGTGGCCACCGTAGAGTCGCCTCGCCTGCTGGTGACGGCGTTGGAATCGGCAAAGTCGAAGAGTTGAAACATTGGGAAGAGCTGGTTTCGCACCACAGGAAGGTAGAGGCTCCGACGCCCACTCTGATAGGCATCGAAATTATGCCCCCCCTGTCCGGCCGAAAACAGGCCGCGAAAGTAATCGTCCACCTGGGACTTGCCCTTATAGTCAAAAATGGAACCGCCCATTGTCCTGTCCAACCTGCCGCTGAGGGCAAGGATGGAGTCGCGGAGGGCTTCGACTTCCAGGCGCCGACGCGGGAATCTCCAGAACAAACGATTGCTGGCATCCACAACTTCAGCCCGGGGGGGCGAAACACCGCTTTGCATCCGGTAGGTGCTGGAGCGAAGGATCAGCCGGTGCAATCGTTTGACGGACCATCCCGACTCGACAAAATAGGCGGCTAACCGGTCGAGCAACTCGGGATGCGAGGGCCTGTCCCCCAGCGTCCCGAAGTTATCGCTGCTTGCCACCAGGCCCGTGCCAAAATGCCATTGCCAGATCCGATTGACCATCACGCGCGCCGTCAACGGGTTGTCGGCATGGGCAATGAACCGGGCCAACTCAAGGCGGCCGCTCTGCTCACTGTCCACGATAGGATTGTTCCCCCCAGTCAGGATCTGCAGAAAACGCCGGGGCGCCAGTTTGCCCGGATTGTGGTGGTTCCCGCGGACCATAATCCGCATGGGAGATGGAGACCCATCCTTGACGGCCATCACCATCAGGGGATCCGGAGGAGGCTTGGAGCAATCCCCGGCAGCAAACACCTCCACTTCAGCCATATGCAGATAGAAAGCTTCCTTTTCCCTGGGGCCAAGCAGTTCCACCCGCACAATCCGACCCACGGTCCCCTCCGGTGGGCAAATGCGAAAACCCTCCGCCGGGACCGGATACTTTTCGCCGTCCGGGCCGTCCGGAAAGAAGACCTTGCTCCACACCAACTGCCGGTCGCTGGTCAGTACTGAAACCCTAAAGTTGGAAAGGCGTTTCGCTTCGGCATCCACGCGATTCCATAAAACCACCATGGCCACGGGACTACTTTCCGCCAGCTTCACCTCCCACCAGGGACCAGGGTCGCCGTCATCGGTTTCCTGGTGGTTATTGAACACACCGTCAATCGCTTTCCGAGCCGACGCTTCGCACTTGGTCGTAGACTGCCGGGCCTCTCCAAAACCGGCCAGGCTTGGCTCCGGCGCCGAAAACTGGTCAGGATACCTTTTGCGTAGCTCGTCCACCAAGGGCCATTCTTGCCACTTCGAGGCAAACTCCAGATCGGCCATGGTTCGGGTGCTCTTGAAGATGGCCGCCAAGGAGTAATAGTCGGCTGTCGGGATGGGATCAAACTTGTGGTCATGACAGCGACTGCACGAGAGAGTCAGACCCAGGAAAGTACGACCCGTAACATCAATCTGTTCGTCGACAACGTCCAGAACAAACTTTTCCTTGTCCTGTTCCGCCAGCGCCTTCGGCCCCAGCACCAGAAACCCGGTGGCGGTGATCCGATCTCGGAAGGTCTGCCAGCCCGGGTCTCCGGGGATCAGATCGCCGGCAAGCTGTTCGTAGACGAATTGATCGTAGGGCTTATCCTCATTGAAGGCCCGGACCACGTAATCGCGGTAGCGGTAGGCATAGCGCATGATGTAGTTGCCATCGTGCGCCGTGGTGTCGGCATAGCGGACCACGTCCAGCCAGTGGCGCGCCCAGCGCTCGCCATAATGTGACGAACTGAGCAAGCGCTCCACCAGATGCGAGTAGGCGTCCGGGGAAGGGTCGTTGACGAAGGCTTCAACCGCTTCGGGCGTTGGTGGCAAACCGATGAGGTTGAAGTAGAGACGCCGAATGAGCGTCCGCCTGTCCGCCCGTGGAGCCGGTCGGAGCCCCTTGGCCTCCAGTTTGGACAGGATAAACCGGTCCAGCCAAGTGCTCGGCCACTCATGGTCCCGGACCGATGGTGTCTCATAGTTCGTAACGGGTTGGAAGGCCCAAAAGGATTTCTCATCTTCCGTAAAGTCGGCAGTGATTTCGTCCAGGTTCCAGGGAAGGAGAATGTCGTATTTGTCACCCAGATAGGCTTCGACCGACCGACGCTCCGCCTGGGTGTGAACGGTGTCATAGAAGATCACTTCCGCCAGGTCTCCCCGGAAGAAAGACCGCCCATCGACGATCTCACCCAGGATGGATCGGATTCCCGGGAAGTCACCCGATTCTTGTCCGTTGAAGTAGAAGCGGGTTGTACCCTTGGTCGGTCCGGGCTGCCGAGTCATGGTGACGATGAAAGGGCGGTTGGCATGTGAGGCAGCGCGACTTTGCCCCTGCTTGGCGTCCTCTCCCTCAGGCTCAAAGCGGGCCACGACAAAAAGGGTGTGGGACGCGCCTGCCTTGTTGCTCGCCAGACCTTTGGGCCCCACCAGCCGGCTCTGCCCATCAAATCGCAGGGCCGGCTGGTGGTGGACTCGACTGGCTTGGATGAACTTTGGCGCCACCGGCCGGGGCGCCTGAGCCTCAGTTCCAGGAACCACCCAATCGTTGCCGCGGCCACTGGCGTCCGGCCAGACCAGAACGGGTTCGCCCTCTTTCACCTTGACGGCGTCAGCCTTCAGCCACACCTGCAAATGAGTTGCCAGGGCGGGGTGGTCCGGAGATCTGGCAACCACACCGGGCTGCCCCTTGGGCTGCCGGTCTCGAACGGGACGAGGTTCCGGCCAGATCGCTCCGGCTTGAACCCATTTCTCCAAAGCAACGATCTGACTTTTCGCCAGAGACATCGTCGGAGGCATCTGCAGGGCCTCCGTACCCCGAACGAGTCGGATCAGCCGGCTGCCCTCCACGTTACCCGGCACGACGACTGGTCCCGACTGCCCGCCCCGACGAAGATGCTCGGCCGTATCGAGGCGCAGTTGTCCCTGCTGCAACTTCGGCCCGTGACACACGACGCAGTGTTCCACCAGCAGCGGACGGATCTGCTTTTCGAAGAAATCGACCTGTTGTTGAGTCGATTCCCGAGGCAAGTCTGCATCCGAGGCGCCGAGCTCCGCCGCCGCCAGCAGGATCAGCATGAACGCTAAGTGTCGCCTGAATGCCATAGGTTATTCCTGGCTGGATATCCGTAATAAATCATTTTGAAAATAGCGATCGGTTTGGAGTAAAGTCACAAAAATGAGGTGGAAGAACAATCCCATGCTCTTTCCCATGGACACTCCAGGAGATTAAAGACAAAGTGGCCCAGTTCCCGGTTCAGGGAGGGAGATGGGGAGCATGTTAATCTCCAAGCAACGACAACCGGAAGTCCCTGGCTTGCAAACAGAACCGCAACACCACCTTCCACACTCAGCCGCGCTTTCAATCTCCAGATCACGCCTCGGGACGTAGGCCTCACAGGGCATCAGCTACAGCATACAGCACCCAGAGAGAGGCCAGCAAGAGGGTGTGCGGGATCAGGACATATGAGACGGAGGGGGTTCTCCGAGGCTGTGACCTTTAAGATACTGATTGGGAGTTCTGCCATCAAGAGCGTCGTGAGGTCTGAAGTCATTATATCGGTGTGCGAAGGCATCGATTCTGGGGTTGAGTTCCTGGATTCGGTGCGGGAGATCATAGGTGGCATAGAACTCATAGCGCCAGGTGGCCTGCATGCGTTCAACCCGTCCGTTGAGTTGGGGGAAGCGGGGCGGCAGCACCCACAGGGCGATGTTTCGTTGCTGGCAGGCGGTTTCGAACTCAGCCCGGAACTCGGAGCCGCCGTCGATCTGGAGGGGCCTGGACGGGGAAGGGGGCGGTAGGGAGCAGTTTGTCCAAGAAGCGGGTGGCGGATGAGGCGGTGGCGTTGGAGGCAGCCAGGGCGACGGTCCAGCGGGATAACCGGTCGATGGCGGTGAACTGCTTGAGGGTTTTGCCAGGGATAGGAGTCACAGAGAGGGTGTCGATCTGGACGGCCTCGCCGGGAGCCTGAGCTTGGAGGGCGGTGCGTAAGCGCCGAGCGTAAGGTCGGCGGAGGCGAGCGCGCTGGGGCTGGCGGAAGACCCAGACCGGCTGGACTCGCTGGCGGTGGATCAGGTGGGCGAGAATGCGCCCCACAGTGGCATCGGAGACCCCATAGCCTTGGGCCCGCAGCAGCGGCCCGAATTTACGCTTGCCCCAAACGGGGTTGTCGCGCCTGAGTCTCTCGATGGCCTGGACCAGAGCCGGGGTCCAGCCCGGTGGGCGCAGCTTGTGGGGGCGGCGGGAGCGATGTTCGGGGCGCTGCTGCCAGCGGTAAAGGGTAGAGCGGGGCACGCCCACCGCCTGGGCCGCTGCCACCCCGCTGAGTCCCTGGGCCATGGCCCCCCGCCAGCGGCGAACGGCGTCGCGCCTCCTCGCCGCTCCAGGATCCGGGCAGTGTGCCTCGAGGAGGCGCGACGCTGTTCGGGCATTTCTGATAACATAACCGGGCAGACTGAATACCTGCATGGGGGTTCTCCTTTCGCTCGTCGGGCATTTCTGATAACATAACCGGGCAGACTGAATACCTGCATGGGGGTTCTCCTTTCGCTCGTCGGGCATTTCTGATAACATAACCGGGCAGACTGAATACCTGCATGGGGGTTCTCCTTTCGCTCGTCGGGCATTTCTGATAACATAACCGGGCAGACTGAATACCTGCATGGGGGTTCTCCTTTCGCTCGTCGGGCATTTCTGATAACATAACCGGGCAGACTGAATACCTGCATGGGGGTTCTCCTTTCGCTCGTCGGGCATTTCTGATAACATAACCGGGCAGACTGAATACCTGCATGGGGGTTCTCCTTTCGCTCGTGTGATACCCACAAGAGCTTCGGAGAACCCCGACTTCAATGCAAGGTCAAAATCTCATGTCTGTCTGAGCCAGCACAGCCGGCTGAGCCTGTTTTGGGAAGAGGAGGTGCCCCCCGCTTATCTCTTGAGTCACGCGGGAGGCCCTTGCAAGATTGGGCGAGCCAAGAGGCTGAGTTTCCAAAAATGGAGAACTCAAGGACGCATACCTGTGGAATGAAGGCCAATCGCCTTCGTCGCTTATTCGGACTGAGCGCCATCCTGCTACAGGTCGTGGCGCTTCAGTCATTCGCTCAGCAGGCCAACGAGCAGGAAGAACAGGCTCAGGCGGGACAGTGTCTCAATGTTCAGGTTCTCGATCCCTTGTCTGAACCGATGGAGGCTGCCATGGTCACCATTGAGGATCAGGAGCAGAGGACCAACGACTCGGGCCTGGCTACTTTCTGCGATCTTGGCCCTGGTCCCCATGGGGTCATCGTTTCAGCAGAGGGTTTCCAGGTCCATGAAAGCTCCGTGCCGCAGGCTGAGGGTACGGTCACCATCACGATGCAGTTGCTCATCCAGACCGAGGAACTGGTCGTGGTCGGCAGTCGTGCGGAGGCGCGCTCGGTCACCGAGTCGACGGTGCCGGTAGACGTGATTACCGGCGAGGAGTTCGCCAGGCAGGGTGTTACCGACGTGAGCGACCTGATGCGCACGCTGACGCCGTCCTTCAACGTCAACACCCAACCGATCAGCGACGCAGCCACGATCGTGCGACCGGCGAATCTGCGGAGCCTGCCGCCCGACCATACACTGGTGCTGGTGAACGGTAAGCGCCGCCACCGCGCGGCGGTCATTCAGTGGCTGGGCAACGGCGTCGCTGACGGCGCGCAAGGTCCGGACATCTCGGTCATCCCGGCGATAGCGCTGAAACAGGTGGAGGTGCTGCGCGACGGCGCCTCGGCCCAGTACGGCTCGGACGCCATCGCCGGCGTGATGAACTTCCAGCTCAAGGATGCCCGCTCCGGCGGCAGCGTGGAGGTCCGTACTGGGGGCTACCTCGACGGGAACTATGGGGACTCCAGATTGTATCCCGACGCCGGTGGACATGGCGTGTCGTATAGCTTTGCCGGCAACACCGGGCTGCCGCTCGGCGCAAACGGTTTTGCCAACCTCAGTGTCGAGTACGGCAACGCGAACCCGACCAACCGGTCCGTCCAGCGCGACGACGCCAAGGCGCTCATCGCAGCCGGCAACACGTATGTCCGGGACCCTGCTCAGGTATGGGGTTCGCCGAGAATCGAAGACGATGTCAAGATGTTCGGCAACTTCGGCCACTTGTTGGACAACGGCATGGAGTTATACGGCCACACCAACTACGCCAGCAAAAAGGTGACCGGCGGCTTCTACTTCCGGAATCCGGCCACTCGAGGCGGGGTCTTCGCCAGTGTGGATAGAAATGGCGACGGGTACCTGCTCATCGGCGATGCGCTCCAGGCGCGCGGCGTGGGCTCCGCCAACTGCCCGAGGGTCGCCGTCACCAGCGGGGTGGTGTCCGATCAAGCCGCCCTCGAGCAGGTTTTCGCTGATCCAAACTGCTTCTCTATTCAAGAGTTGCAGGGTCGCTTCCGGGGCGGCTTCACGCCGCAGTTCGGCGGCGACGTGGAGGACATGTCGGCGGTTGCCGGACTACGCGGGCTGATCAACAACAACCTCTTATGGGACACAAGCATCAGCGTCGGATCGAACGACGTGGGCTTCTTTATCAACAACACCGTCAACGCCTCGCTCGGTCCGGAAAGTCCGACCCAGTTCAATCCCGGTAGCTACGCTCAGACCGAGGTCAACGCCAACTTTGACCTCTCCTATGCCGCAAGCGACATGATCAACCTTGCCGGCGGCGCCGAGTGGCGTAACGAGCAGTTCAAGATCGGCGCCGGCGATAGGGCGTCGTGGGAGATCGGCCCCTACGCCGCGCAGGGCTTCAGTTCCGGGTCGAATGGCTTCAACGGTTTCAGAGCGGACGTCGCGGCGGGAAAATGGGACCGCAGCAACGTCGCGATCTACGGAGACGTCGAGGTCAGCGGCCAAGACGATGCGTGGAGCGTCGGTGCTGCCGCCCGGGTCGAGGATTTCGAGGACTTCGGCGCCACGATGAACAGCAAGCTCTCCGGGCGTTTCGAGCTTGTCCACAACGTCGCGCTGCGAGCCGGGGTGAGCAGCGGGTTCCGCGCGCCGACGCCAGGCCAGCAAAACGCATTCAACGTGACGACTGAATTCAACTTCGATATCGGAGATCTCATCAACCTCGGCGTTATTCCATCGACCAACCCGGTCGCACGATTGCGAGGCGGGGAGCCACTCCAGCCAGAAGCGTCGATCAACTACTCTGTCGGGATGATCGTCGACGCCGGCCCGTTCACCTTCACGGCCGACTACTTCCGTATCGACGTCTCCGATCGCATCGCCTTGACTCAGGACTTCTCACTCACAGCGACTGAAGTCGAGGATCTTCTTGCGGCAGGGGTGAGAGAGGCCACCAACTTGGCGGAGTTCCGGTTCTTCGTCAACGACTTCTCGACCAAGACGGAGGGAGTTGACCTGGTCTCGACCTTCACACCACTGGCCCTCGGCGGCAACACCACGTTCAGCTTCGTGTTCAATCACACCAAGACGAAGGTCACGACCTACAGTCCCGAGACGATCAATGATCTCCGGATCAACGAATTGGAGAGAGGACTGCCGGAGACCCGCTGGAATTTCTCCGTCAATCACCGCGCTCGCCGGTGGAACCTGCTGGGCCGCCTGAACTACTTCGGCTCGTACTGGGATAGCGAGGATGCCCAGGTTGCGCTTGGCTCGGCCATGGCGCCGCTCTATGATCCCTACAGCGGCAAGGTCCTCCTTGACCTCGAGCTTGGCTTCCCGTTCGGCGATTCGGTCACACTGGCGGTTGGCGGCCAGAACGTCCTGAACACTTACCCGGACGAAAACCCGTTCGCCGCCGCCGGCATCGGCAATCGTTACGGTCAGTTCTCACCGTTTGGCTTCAACGGCGCCTACTACTACGCCCGTCTCAGTTATTCCTTCGGCGCCTCCTTCAAGTAATCGAAACCCTACCCAGGCGAAAGCAGGCCGATTCGCTTTCGCCTACAAGGGCGCCTCACTCTATCCGGGCTTCAACTTGCCGGATCAGGTTCCCGATGGAGAAAATTCTCGACCCCGATCGAAATCAAGATGCAGTTGCCGCACCACAATGTTTTCTGTGTATCGTACCGGCATAGGCTATTCTGTTCATGGTATGATCGCTGCAGAAAGCCGGAATCCAGGAACAGTGAGTTTTCAGTAGGATAGCGATAGCGCATTGCCAAATTTCGCCTCACCTGAGGAGTTATGCAGAGGTCTCCACTTATAGAATGAAAACCCATCGTCTTCGTCGCTTATTCGGACTGAGTGCTATCCTGCTGCAGGTCATGGTGCTTCAGTCATTCGCTCAGCAGACCGACGAGCAGGAAGAACAGGCTCAGGCGGGACAGTGTCTCAATGTCCAGGTTCTCGATCCCTTGTCTGAACCGATGGAGGCTGCCATGGTCACCATCGGAGGTCAGGAGCAGAAGACCAATGACTCGGGCCTGGCTACTTTCTGCGATCTTGGTCCCGGCCCCCATCGGATCATTGTTTCAGCAGAGGGTTTCCAGGTCCATGAAAGCTCCGTGCCGCAGGCTGCGGGTACCGTCACCATCACGATGCAGTTGCTCATCCAGACCGAGGAACTGGTCGTGGTCGGCAGTCGCGCCAAGCCACGCTCAGTCACCGCGTCGACCGTGCCGATTGACGCGATTCCGTCCCAGGACATCGTGAGGCAGGGCGACACTGACCTGAGCAACCAGTTACGGACCGTCATCCCCTCCTACAACGTCTCCGCACACCCAATCGCCGACGCGGCGACGATCGTCCGGCCGGCGAGCCTGAGGAACTTGGCGCCGGAGCACACGCTGGTGCTGGTGAACGGCAAGCGGCGCCACCGCTCGTCGGTCATCGCCTGGCAGTTCGGATCGACGATCGGCAATCATGGTCCGGACATATCGACCATCCCGTCAATCGCGCTGCGGCAGGTCGAGGTGCTGCGCGACGGCGCATCGGCCCAGTACGGCTCGGATGCCATCGCCGGCGTGATGAACTTCCAGCTCAAGGATGCCGGATCGGGCGGCAGCTTCGAGCTCAATAGCGGCGCCTACGGCGAGGAAGGAGGCGAGAGCTACACCTTCTCCGGCAACATCGGGCTGCCACTCGGCCAGACCGGCTTCGCCAACCTGAGCCTCGAGTACGGCAACACCCATCGGACCGACGTCAGCGTGCAGCGTACCGACGCGGCGGGGCTCATCGCCGCCGGCAACAACGCCGTCGCCAACCCGGCGCAGCCGTGGGGTTCGCCCGACATCGACGACGACCTGAAGCTGTTCGGCAACTTCGGCCACCTGCTCGCCAACGGCCTGCAATTCTACGGCCACACCAACTACGCCAGTCGGAAGGTGCCCGGAAACTTCTTCTACCGGAACCCCACCGACAATGCTCTCTTCGGCGACGGCACGCAACTGCTGGTCGGCGACCGGCTCCAGGCGGGCGGGCAGGGCTCCGCAGACTGCCCCAGGGTCCCGATCGTCGACAGTGTGCCGGATCCGGCGGCCTTCGACCGGTTGAACCAGAACCGGAACTGCTTCGCCTTCGCGCAACGGTTCCCGGGTGGCTTCACTCCGCAGTTCGGCGGCGAGGTGACCGACGGGTCGGTGGTCGCCGGTCTGCGCGGGTTCACGACCGCCGGCTTCACCTGGGACGTCAGCGCCAGCTACGGCGCCCACCAGACCGATTTCTTCCTGCGGAACACGGTCAACGCATCGCTTGGTCCAGAGAGCCCCACTGAATTCGCCCCCGGTCTCTATCGGCAGGAGGAACTCGGCCTCAACTTCGACCTCTCCTACGCCGCCAGCGACCTGGTGAACATCGCCGCCGGCGCCGAGTGGCGAGACGAGCAGTTCGATATCGGCGCGGGTGACCGGGCGTCGTACGAAATCGGCCCCTACGCGAACCAGGGGTTCACCTCCGGGTCTAACGGCTTTCCCGGCTTCAGCCAGGCGTGGGCGGGCGGATGGAACCGCAGCAGCCGCGCGGTCTACGGCGACCTCGAGTTGCGCGACCCGACCGACGCCTGGACCATCGGCGGCGCCGTCCGGTTCGAGCACTTCGATCTCTTCGGCGCCACGACGAACGGGAAGCTCTCCGGCCGCTATCGGTTCGCTCCTGCCGTCGCCCTGCGCGGCAGCGTGAGCACCGGGTTCCGCGCGCCGACGGTCGGTCAGCAGTATGCGCAGAACGTGCAGACCACGCTCGCCTCGGACGGGAATCTGGTCGACAGAGGCACCATTCAGTCAAACTCCGCGGTGGCGATGCTGAAGGGCGGACAGGCGCTCAAGCCGGAGACGTCGGTCAACTACACCATCGGCGCCATCGTCGATAGCGGGTCGTTCACCTTCACCGCCGACTACTTCCATATCAACGTCTCCGACCGCCTCACTCTGACGCGGGACTTCACCCTCACGGCGGACGAGGTTGCCCAAGCCGAGAGGGCCGGTGTCCAGGGCGCCGGCACCCTGACCTCGTTCAACTTCTTCACCAACGATTTCTCGACCCGGACGCGGGGAATCGACCTGGTTTCGACCTGGACGCCGCTGGGCCTCGGCGGGAACACGGCGTTCGGCGCCGCCTATAACTACACCGACACCGAGGTGACGGGCGAGACCGACCTGCTTGGCGAAGGCGACATCGTCGCCCTGGAGAACTACGTGCCGGACACCCGCTGGAACGTCAGCGTCAAACAGCGCGTCGGCCGGGCAAACATCCTCGGCCGCCTGAACTACTATGGTTCGTGGATAGACTACTGGGATGCAAAGTTACTCGGGCGAGGCGAGGCCGCTCAGGTCTTCAACGGCAAGCCGACTGTCGATCTTGAGGTTTCCCTGAAGCTCGCCCGCGGGGTCACCTTGGCGGTCGGCGCCCAGAACGTCTTCAACACATTCTCGGACGAGTACGAGAGCGCCTTCACCGACATCGGCGGCGCGCCAGTCACCATGCGGTTCTTCGGCATGCCCTACAGTCCGTTCACGCCGTGGGGCTTCAACGGCGCCTACTATTACGCCCGTCTCAGGTATTCCTTCGGCACTGCGTCCCAGTAGTCGAAATCCACTACAAGGATGCCTCACGCCACCCGAGTTTCAGCTTGTCGGAGCGGGATCCAATCGTGCTTCCCAATTTTACGGCCGGCGGTTTCCTGTTCCCCCGGGTTGATGGTTACAGCGTGGCAACCATGGATTGGGCTGGTGAGACAATGGATCGTCCTGGCGCTCTCCCACTCGAGCTCCGGCATCCCTCGGGTCTGAAGGTTGATCCCAGGATCGCAGCAAGATGAGTCATCCGCTGCCGAGGAGGTTCCGCTGATCGAGCCGTTGGCCAGGACCAGACGGCGCCTCATGCAGAAAAGCATTGCCGCCGGCGATGCGAGAACCCGAAGGGTTCGAGCCGGCGGGGGGCACAGTCATTGAATACCAACAACGATGTGCGTGAAGCGCAAAGGAGTGATATCTTTCCGGTGGTGCTCCGGATTCAATAAGCAACCTTCCCTCTGCCGAGCAGAGGCATCCTATCCCTCGTCCCGGACGTCAAGCAGTGAACGGCGAAGCCGGACTATCCCTCGACCGTCTCGGTACCGGCGATGGTGGTGCGGTGCATCACCCGTCGTTCCGCGCCATGGTCGAAAGGGGTCACCACGTGGATGCACCAGCGATTGTCCCACATCAGCACATCGTGCGGTCGCCAACGGTGTCGGTAGACCAAACGATCCTGGGTGGCCCACGCCATCAACTCTTGAATGAGCTGCCTGCTCGATGACCGGCTCAGCCCGACGATGCGCTCCATGTAGGTTGCGCTGACGTAGAGCGAAACGCGCCCGTCCCGGTGACGACGCACCAGGGGATGATCGACCGGTGGCACCTGAGCCGCCTCGGTCGGATCCATCGGGGGCAGTTGGCGCAGTTGGCGGGAGTAGAGGAAGCTGTGACGCGCCTTGAGCCCTGCGATTCTTTGCTTGAGCCCCTCAGGCATCTGTTCGTAGGCGTGGCGCATGTTGGCGAACAGGGTGTCGCCACCCTTCTTGACAACCTCGATGGCGTGGAGAACGGCCCCTTTGCTCGGCACACGACGGTAACTGCTGTCCGTGTGCCATACCCAGATCAAGGTGCTGTATCGCGCACTCGGTGTATCGATGGGACGGATCCGATTGTCATCGCCGACATTGGTGATGCGGAAGATCTCGGGAACTCGATTGGAACGGTTCTCCGCCTGCGGAAAAATCTCCAGAGACCCGAAATGACGGCTGAAGGCGACCTGCTGCTCATCGCTAATGGGCTGATCCGGGAAGACGAGCACGCCGTACTCATGCCAGGCGGCCTTGATGGCCTCCACGGTCGCCCCTTCGAGCGGCTCCGCCAGGCTTACGCCCCGGACTTCAGCTCCAATCAGGGGATGCAGCTTCCTCAAACGAATCGACACTTCAATCACCCCGGTCTCGCTGCCGGCTCCGTTCCAACTGACCCGGCTTCATGTCGTCTGCCCAAAGGAATAGAGGCGGGCATTCCTCAGATAAAACTTGAGGCGAATGACTCGACCTTTCAAGGCCCCAAAGGAGACCTGTCGCCAAGTGATTTCGTGGCGGACCGAGTCTCCGTCGAACACCGCGCAGTGGGCCTTGCTGAATCCCTCGTACTGGGTCCCCTGCCGATCGAGCACGGCCACGGCCACCCAGCCGCTGCGGGCCTGTGCGTTGATTCGCAGCGAGCCACCCTCACAACGAAACGGCTGGGTGACCAAGGCGCCCATTTCTTCCCCGGCATCGACCGAGACAAAACCATCCAGCCGGAGCTTGGCCAGGCAGATGGGGCCACTGCGCCCGGTCGGACCATGTTCTATGGCACAGGGCGAGTAGTAGAACCACAACTCATCCCCGACCCTCACCGGCGCATTGGCGACGTACACCTCGCCGGCGTCGATGCTCCCCGGCGGCCCATTGGGTATAAACGGCTTCCGATCCCCGACACGCTCCCAGGAGATGCCGTCTCGGCTGACAGCAAGCTGAACGTCGATGGTCCCGTAGAAACGGATGTGCGGTTCTTCGGGGCAGGTGTGGTAAGCCGCAAGCTGTCCAATATAGAGACCTTCGTACTTGAAAACCGGCATGTTGTAGAACTGCAGGCCCGGAGGGTCCTGCTGGTCCGGCGCCAGGACTTCCCTGGGATCGGTCCAGTGGACGAAGTCACGGCTGACGGATCGGCCAATCCTTCGAACCCTGTTCCCTTCGTGGACCGACGGACGGCAGTAGGCCACATATTGACGATGCGCCTCGTCCCACCCCAACAAGGTATGCGAGTCGCTGGCCCTTGTGATGACCGGGTTTCCCGGATACTTGGTCCAACGCAGGCCGTCGGGTGAGAAGGCCACCGAAACGCCATCGCCCTCGTTGGAGGTCCCGTCCGGGTCACGGGATTCGTAGAACAATGATTTGTACAAACGCGCCGGGTCAGGGTCGCGCCGGTCCCTGATGACGTTGGCGGCCCCGGCATTGAGGAGCACCACGTTGTTGTCTCTGGAACCCTCGTACTCGACCAGACCCAGGTTGGGCCGTTCCCAGAAGATGCCGTCATCCGAAGTTGCGTAGCAGATGCTGTAGAGCAGGTTGCCGGGATCGAATCCGAGGCCGGCCCATTTGCTTTCGTTCTTCCGACCCAGGGGTGTGATGCCCATGTTTCCCAAACCCATGTACCACATCCGGAAGTTGCCGGCTTCGGGATCTCGCCAAACCGTACCGTACAGTTCCAACCGGCCTTCCCAAGGATAAAGGGGAAACATGAGGGGGTTGCCGGCATACTTGGCCGGCTGGTTCAGGGTGCGACGCAGGTGGCTGGTCTCTGCGATGATCCGCTCATCGACAAAAAGCTGTTTTGTGGCGCCGACTTCAAGGGTCGTCCCTTTCTCCATGATGGTTCTCCGATCATCTCATTGACTAGCTGCCGCATCCCCTCGCTCAGGTAAAAGCCAGGGTAAGTATCCAGGAGACGAATTCGCCGACTTCGTAGACCCCCAGAGGTTCCAGAATTCCCCGCTCATCGATCCGATAGCTCGATAACCGACCGGTTTCGTCACTGCCGGCAAAAAAGAAGCGACCATCCGACGAGATCCCTATGGGCCGGGGAATCGGCTCACTGCGCACCCGACCCAACGGCGAAAGCAACCCCGTGCCGGCGTCGACGGCAAACATGGCGATGCTGTCGTGACCGCGGTTCGAGACATAAACTGCTTTCCCCGCAGGATGAACCCGGACCGATCCGGTACTGTTCTTCGCATCGAAGCCTTTCTCAGGAAGGGTCGAAATGGATTGCAGCAGTTTTAGAATCCCGGTGGACGGATCCAGTCGATACGCGGCAACACTGGAGGACTGTTCTTCGTTGGCGTACACCACCTTCCCACCGGGATGAAAAGCGAGGTGCCGCGGCCCATGACCCGGGGCCGTGTCGATCTTGGGCGTGTTGCCCGGTCTCAGCTTGCCGCTGCCGGCATCGAACAGGAACTGGTGAATGGTGTCGGTCGGCGTCACGTGCGGGACAAAAGCATAGCAATTGGAGGGGTCGACCAGGATCGAATGAGCGTAGATCTCTGTGATCCGTTGATCGGTTGCCGGCCCGTGCACAACACCGTCGCTTCCAATCGGATGGACCGTCACCATTCCGGCAATCAGATAGGCAGCCAGCAGAAAGCGTCCGGTGTGGTCTGTGGCAACGTAGCAGGCATCCGCCCCCAGCTCCACCTCGCCGATTTGCGTGACGTCCCCGCTGGCGGGGTCGACGCGAAAACTCGCAACCGCACTGTAGGACTCACTCCGGAGTTGCTGGTAAAGGTATTGCTGCTGTGGGTCCGTGCAGAGTTGATAAGGCCGGGCAGATAGCTGAATCTCCCGATTCAACCGGAGTTGCCCCGAGCCGGCATCCATCCCAAAGATCAGAAACTTCCGCTCTTTGATCAAGGGAACATAGAGGTAGCTTGGCATGGTGACCCTTCGATAACGACTCGGTCCCACCCGTTGAGGCGCTCGAAGACCGCACAATCATCGCTCGACAATGGTCCTGGAACCCAAGCCCTTTCAACCTTCTCGGGCATCTCCCAATTCCGCTCCGCAGGGTCCCCCAAACAAAGACGGCGACAGCCTATCACAGCTCCGATTCAACCTGTGAACCAGAGCTTCCGGCGAGCACAGATCGTCAAGGCCCCGGACCGCTCACCATCCGTTGGCCAAGCAAAGTGAGACCGGCCAACTTGGCTTCGGGGGGGCGTTGGAACAAAAAGCTTGCCAGATACCCTACCATCAGGTTCAATGCCATGCTCAGCACCGGAATCCACATCCAGTTGACGGGCTCATGGGAAACCTTCACCACCCCGCCCTCTTTCTCCAAAGAGTAGAAGAGCTCTCCGTTCCTCATCTGCCATTGACGGCCTTTCTCCTGAACTTGCATGACTGCATCGCTCGAAACAATGATCCCGTGATTCTCGAACGTTTGCGCCAGTCTCATGGAGATGCCGCCGCCATCCAGGTCGTCTCGGATGCCGGACTCCACTTCAAACAGGACCACTTTGTTGAGGAACGGCTGAACCAGGGGCGGCAGGCCATTGAATCCCAGAGACAGGGCAATGGCGGCCACGGCGCCGCACAGGACGCCGGGGGTGTTGACTCGCCGGGACAAAATCCCCAACAAGAAAAACGATCCGATGGGTGCCGAAACCAGACTCGTCAGGCGGGAGAAGTGTTCACCGGCAGTACCTCTCTGCTGATCGTATTGCGAGAGCGCAAATCCCAGCAAGACCAAGCCAAAGGCCAGCGTGAGGAGCTTTGCTACCTTGACGTAATGGGCCTCGGAACCATTCGGCTCCAGATAGCGCCGATAAAAGTCGTTGTTGGTGACATTGCTCATGGAATTCAGCGCCGAGTCGAACGAGGACATGAGGGCTGCCAACACGCCTCCCATCACCAGACTGCGCATGATCAAGGGGAGGTTCAACAAGACGAAATGGGGGAGAACCATATCGGGATGAGTGATTTCCTGCTCTCGCTCCGGATGTTGGGAGTAGTAAGCCACAAAGCCCCAGGCCACCGGCGTGGTCAAGAGGACGAAGCCGTAGCCGGTGACGGCGTTGGCCAGCAGGGCCTTGAACATGCTGCGCCTGTCCGCGGTGGCGTGCATGCGCTGCACCGTCATTTGATTGGTTCCGAAAGCCAGCGCACGCGCCACGGAGCTGAACAGCAGCACCCAGAGGGTTCCCTCCACCGCCAGGCTCAATTCATGAGAAATGAGCTTGGTGTGCGGATGGCCGGTGCGCTCGGAAATCTGTGACGAGGCCAGCGCCCAGATCTCGGCTGGAGTGAACTGGGTCAGAAGAACGATGGCGATCATGACGTAGCCACCCACAAAAACAAGGTATTGAACGACATCGGTCCAGATGACGGCCCTCATCCCACCGAGCACCGTATAAAAGGCGCCCAGCAGACCGATAACCACCAGGCAGAGGCGCCCGTCAAAACCGCTCACCGATTCAAATCCCTTGGAAGCCGTGACCAAGGCGGTGGAAAGCCAGAAGATGGTCCAGATGATGAACAACATCGCGCCCAACGAACGGACGCTGGCGTGATACCGTCTCTCCAGATATTCATAGATAGACATCACTCGCAGGCGCGCCCAGATCGGGATCCAAATGGCGGCAGCCGGGAGCACCATCAGGCATTCGATCAAGCCTCCCGTAATGGCGCTGCGGCTGTCCCGTTCGAAGATCCAACCGGGGAGAGCCAGGTAGCTGATCGGGCTCAGATGGGTTGCGATGAGCGATATTCCCACCGCCCACCAGGGGACGTTCCCACTGGCATGGAAATATTCCTTGAGACTGCTCTGCCGACCGGAGAAGATGATGCCGACAACCACCATCGAGACGAGATAAATTCCAATCACCAGGTAGTCGAAGACGGAGAATCTGGTCATGTCCGGAAGCATACAACACTTCATCGACCCCAAACGAAATTGTGGCCGGACTCCGGCGACGGACCGAGCGAGAGGCAAGAACTTTCTTGACACCCCGCATCCCACTATGAAAGTCTTTTGGAGAATTGATTTCCTCTTATAGCTGGAAAATTCTCCGCTCTGCCGGTTTTTCTCCCATCAAATTTCGAAAAAGGGGGCAGCGTCCCATGATGACCAGGCGCTCTTCTCTGATTCTCTTTTCTCTGGCGGGAGTGGCGTTGGCCGGCTTCATTCTGATCGGTCCCCCTCCTTCAGTCATCGCCCTGGGAGAAGATTCGGCAACGACCGAGGAGACGGTCAACCCGGGCCAGGTCAAGGCCCGGGCGGCCCTGGAGACTCATCGCGCCGCCCATCGGAGCCGCTTCGACCGGGTGGTTCAGTTCATGCCGACCTATGCGATCGGCTCCGGCGATCGGACCTCCATTGTCCTGCTTGAGCATGTTCGCCGATCCCATCCGGGTCAACCTGACGGCCTATAATTCCCAGGGGCGCCCCTACCCCCTGCTCGACCAGGTGGTCGAGCCCCGAACCCACCTGGAGTTGTCGCTGAACCGGGCCCTGGACTCGGCCCCCCCGGAGTTCCTTCAAGGCAGCCTGAGCCTCGAATACCGGGGCGAAGCCTCCACCGTGTCGGCCTGGGCGGTCCTTCAAAGAGGGGGCCACGCCACCGAGATTCCCTTCAGCACCGCCAGCCAGTACCAGTCCACCACCTTGAGGGCCTTCTGGGACACCCGGCCTCTGGGCGACAGCGCCAGCATGGTTCCCACCTATGCGGTGGTGAATACGGCCAGCACCCCTCTGGATTATTCAGTGACGATAGCGGGGGAGAGGGGAACTCGTCGCCTGGGACCTCAAGCCAGGCAGGTCATCCGAGTGCCGGTCGACATCCAAAAGGGTTCTCTGGTCATCGAGCATCAGGGGTTGCCCGGGGATCTGGTGGGCGCCGGGCTGCTTCAGGGCAGGATTGGGGGAAAGCTGGCTCTGGCCCCCTTGCCGGTGGTGGACCCGGCCAGGCTGGACTCCACCCGACACCACGTCCTGCGAGCGCCCTCTACCGGGCAGCGGAGAACCTGGCTGACCCTCTACAATCCCACCGCCGTCAGTCAGAGGGCCACGCTGTCGGCCTTCGACGCGACCCGGGGCAGAAGACTGGCGCGGAAAAGGCAGAGCATTGCCGCCGGCAGGGTGCAAACGGTCCGGCTGGATGCCTTGCTGGCAGAGGCGGAGGGGACCCTTCCCAAAGAGGTCCGCCTCCGGATCGACCATCCGGGAGACCCCGCTTCTCTGCTGGTCTCCGGAACCAGGCTCAGCCGCGCCGGCCAGGTCTGGAGTCTTCCCTGCTTCCAGGACAGTCAGGCCCATCACAACGGAACCTATCCCCTGCTCAACCTGAGCCGGGGCGCGGTGGCGACCACCTGGCTCAACCTGGGAAGTAAACCGGCCAAGGTGGTGGCTCAGTTGGACTGGGCTGAGGGCGGCGCCTATGCCCTGCCCGAAATCACCATTGCTTCGGGGGCCTCCTATCGTCTGGACTTCGCCGAGTTGCTCCGGAGAGCCCGGCCCGACCTTTTGGACAGAGAGATCTCCCCCTCCTACCAGAAAGGATTCTTCCGCTGGTCGGCCCGAGGGGGCAGCCGGCGGCTGCTGGCGCGCACCGAGGTCAACCCGGTGGAGGGGGCCGGTTCGGATTCAATTGCGCCGGCTGCTGCCTGGAGCTTCCCTACGGAGCCATCGAGCCGACAAGCGTTGCCTTTCCCGTCGGTGCGGCCGTTCCGTTTGTGGCCTGTGAATACCGCAACACCTGTTCAGGCGGGCCGTTGGGACCCTTCAATGCCTCCTCTCCTTCACTCACCGTTCCCTCTCCCTTCACCTGGAACGGGTTCACGCTCAGGGCCTCGGGGTCCGGGTCGGGAACCCTCTCCTTCACCGCGCAAGCCACCCGCTATGAGGTGATCAACGGGGTGTGCACTACGTTCACCGACACCATTGCGGATTCCAAGCTGGCGAAGGCCTTCAACTTCACCGTCAGTCTGGTCAATCCAAACCTCCAGCCGACAGCCACCGGAACCCCGAATACGACCACGGCGCGAGTGCAGACGACCCCGGCTGTTGCGTCCCAGTCCGTACAACTCGGGGCTGTTCGGGTCACCAACTCAGGGGGACACATCAAGACCGGTTCTTACCATCCGGATAGCGCCAGCACCAACGTGGTGGGCGCGTTTGGGAGCGCCACTGGAACTACAGACGGAAACGGCCGGTTTGAAACCAGCTACACAGCTCCCTATTTTGGCGGTACGGTCAAGGTGCGAGCCATGATGCTCTCTCAGACCCAAGAGGTATTCGCGCAGATCTTTGTTCCTGGCTTACAGGAGCTGGGTTCCGGTACGAACTATGTGCTGATTGGCTTTGACAACCAGCCGCACCACCCGGAGGGCGCCAATCATTGGGGGACTGAAACGGCGAACAGCGCCCTGGTAAGCATTGCCAATGCCTACAAGGATCAGTTCTATCCCAATGGCATCACCTCCGAGCAAAAACTCAATTACAACGACCAGAGCCTGACGAACGGCGGCAAGTTCGACCTTCCAGGTAAATGGTCGACTGGAGGGTACCATGTAAGTCATCGTGACGGGAGGAACGCCGACGTGAGCAGTCACAACACCAACCTAGACATTGCGAATAGGAAGGCCGACATTGAGAACCTGTTCAGGGATAATGGGGCCGTTGTCGGCGATGAAGTTGCGAGTGCCAACCATTGGCATCTGACGTTTTGAGTCTCGGGAGTAAAGAGTACTATGAACATCAAACGGTATGGGTTGTGGTTGCTGATAACGGAAGTGGTGATTGCCTCTGGCCTTCCAGCCCAGACTACAAAGCGGCTGCCCCTCCAGAAGAAACAGCTTGAGTATGAGCTTCCCGACTCCTATGAGAAGTGGGGCATTGGAACCGATCCCGAAACCAAGTTGCCCAAGAAGCATGACCCTAAACCTCGCCTGGTACCTCTAGATAAGAAGTCCGCACGGTACGCTTTCACATGGGTTGGGGTAGATGGAAAGGAAAAACAGGTCATTTATGAGCGACCTGATGCAATTGAGGCTATGGTTGCCGCCTCGGCTAAGGCGGTCTCAGGTCGATATCGATATGTCTATAAAGTCACCAACTTACCCTCCAGTGGACAGCGTCTCACAGGCTTTGCGATTCAGTATTTCTCCAGTGATGTGATGCCTATACAAGTTGCGAATTGCTACATCGGAAAGATGTTTCACGGATTACCAGAATTCAAACAGGGGGAATGGATTCGTTTTGCCCCCCATAAGAGATTTAATCCGCCAGGATACCCGGGAGAGACGATTCAAGTCGAGTTGGAATCGATGGCACCCCCAGGCATCGTGGAATGTCGGGCTCACGGCAGTCCTCCATCTTATAAGGGTGGGCATCACATGCCCCGTGTATTCGGGACTCTGCTTCTCGGCCACGACTACTGGCCCCATGGCTACACCATCGGGCCGGTGGAGAGACTCGAATCTCTCTCGCAGAGAGACCACTTGGCATACGTGGCCAGGCTCCTTCCCCAGCTGGAGGAACTGGGCTGGATCCATGCGAGTGTTGTCCGTTGGTATCAGCAGAATCTCAAGCCCGGCATTCCCGGCCTGTATCAGCGGGTGGAGCAGGATCTCAATGCGGGCAGGATCACCACAGAAGTATTCAGCCTGCTTCAGGCTACTAAGCGTTAGCCCTTGAGTAAAGGTAAGAGAGCGGGAGGCTTTTGCAAGCAAGGAGGCGGACCGAGACATGAGAAAAGTAAGCCTGTGCCTTGTGGTTTTGTTGCTGGTGGCCGGGTCTTCCGCCGGTTCCTGGCAGAGGATCTACAAGCCCACCCGGGAAGACCGTGTCTGCATCGAGTGGCTCTCAGACCGAATGACGGAAGCGATGTCGGTTCAGGTGGGGGGGGCCTTGGAAGACCTTCTGACGGTATATGAGTTAGACGGAGGGATCCAGCTCACTGGTCTTGCAGAGCGAATACAACCCTCAGGGCGTGCTGATGATGATGAGTTCCTTTCCCTCAGGTCTGATGAGGGCCGATTTATTCTGAGAACTTGTCCCATTATAAAAGTGGATGTCCATTTTGAAATTCCGGCAGGAATCAACCCACCGGAAGCCTCCAACAGGGAAGTGATAATCACGAAACTGTCGAAACCCTATTTGGAGCCTCCACATATGGATTGAGCGATAGCTTTCCTGGAATGATCTGCCCCCCATCGGACTCTTTGAGGGTTGCCGCGATCTGCCGGAAGCACCCTGGAATCGTGAACCCTCGCTGTCGTTGCCCCCACCAAGAATGTCTTTGCTCAGGCTGAGATTCCCACTCGCTGTAACCACTCTGTGGAGTGCGCTGCTTCTGCCCGCTCTTCCTGCCGGCGCAACTGAACTGAGTGGTGAATCGGAGAACTATTCGGCCACTGCCCGGTTGGTGGATGGAATGGTGGAGGTCACCATTGTCCATAAAGTGTCGGGGCAAAAGGTTTCCAGTCGGTATGCGGTCAGGGCCACCAGGCTCACCGAGGTTCGAGTTCGAGACGCGGAAGGTCAAGTCATTGTATATGGAGAAGTCGGAAACCGAGGTGAGATTCAGATTGAATACGATGTCAACGACGCCTCACACTTTGACAAAATCCACCAACTGAGGAGCGAATCGGAGCGCTACTCGGTCTCAGTCCGGCTGGCGGAAGCGAACCCAACGGAGAGAGACGATGAAGTTCTGGACATCACGGTCGTCAATAGGGCTTCGGGCGGCAAGGTTTCTCGTCGGTCGCCGACTCGAACGGCTAAGCTCACTGAAATTTATATTCTGGAGCCTGAGCAGCGGCTGATCGTTCATGGAGAACTGGGGAGACGAGGAGATATTGTGAGCGTGGTCGATCTCAAGGATGCCTCCGTGGTTGACGCCATTTACGGCTGGAAAGCTTCGTTTTCACCCACGAAGACCAAAGTTGCCTATAACTTCAGATATCCTCCCTACTCCCTGCACCAGCACGCGACCTCGGTCTTGCTGATCTATGACTTCTCGGCCACCCCCCGGGAAAACTCCTTCCGGGATGAGGACAGGGCCGACCCCACCACCCGAGGCTACGTGATTTATCCGGAGAGAAACCGCAGGCTGGGCAAGCACTTCATTCCCGCCATGAGCGAGGAGGAACAGATAAGATTCAGATCCCCCACCGCCTGGAGCCACAGCGGGACCAGAGTGGCGCTTCTGGAAGGCGTGCGCGTCAACACCTATTTGCTACTGGTCGACCTTGCCAAAGGCCTGGAAGCTCCTGAAGTCAGGCGACTCCTGTTAGAGAAGGAAAGTTACTACAAACCACACCTCAAGAATCAGACCCATTGGAGGAGGAAGTACGCGGGCTCGATCCTCCGCGCCAAGACTCTCAAATTCAGCCAGGACGATCAGTCTGTTTTGTTCACCACTCGGGGTGTTGATCCTTTCGAGGAACAGGAGGTAGTGATAGAGCTGGATTGAGCGAAACCTTTCGGGTTGGCACGAATGGCTCGACTCAGGCTGAGATTCCCACTCACTGTAGCCACTCTGTGGAGTGCGCTGCTGCTGCCCGTTCTTCCTGCCGGCGCGACCGAACTGAGTGGCGAATCGGAGAACTATTCAGCCTCTGCCAGGCTGGCGGACAGGGTGCTGGATACCACCATTGCCCATAAAGTGTCAGGGCGCAAGGTTTTCAGTCGGTATGCAGCAAGGTCCGGAGCCTTCCCTGCTTCCAGGACAGTCAGGCCCATCACAACGGGACCTATCCCCTGCTCAACCTGAGCCGGGGCGCGGTGGCGACCACCTGGCTCAACCTGGGAAGTAAACCGGCCAAGGTGGTGGCTCAGTTGGACTGGGCTGAGGGCGGCGCCTATGCCCTGCCCGAAATCACCATTGCTTCGGGGGCCTCCTATCGTCTGGACTTCGCCGAGCTGATCCGCAAGGCCCAGCCCGACCTGTTGGAAAGAGAAATCGACCCCTCCTACCAGAAAGGATTCTTCCGCTGGTCGGCCCGAGGGGGAAGCCGGCGGCTGCTGGCGCGCACCGAGGTCAACCCGGTGGAAGGGGGCCGGTTCGGGTTCAATTGCGCCGGCTGCTGCCTGGAGTTTCCCTACGGAGCCATCGAGCCGGGCAGCCCGACCTTTCCCGTCGGCCAATTGATCAGCGTTAATGCCTGTGAATACCGCAACACCTGTTCGGGCGGGTTGTTGGGACCCTTTAATGCCTCGTCTCCTTTGTTGACTTCTCCCTCTCCTTTTACTTGGAGCGGGTTCACGCTGCGAGCCTCGGGGCCGGGGTCGGGAACCCTCTCCTTCACCGCCTCAGCTACCCGCTATGAGGTGATCAACACGGTGTGCACTACGTTCACTGACACCATTACGGATTCCGTGCCCGCATTAGCAGCTCAAGTCAAAATAACCAGTGCGGACGTTACTGAGGATCGGATAAAGGTGGAACTTTCGCCGTCGAACTTGTCCGGCAAGTTGACCCTCAAACTGAAGAATCCGACCACCCACACGATTCTCGACGCAGTCACCAGGAATTCCGGCACACACACAGAAAGCTTCAAAATCCCTAGCATGCCAACGGGAGAATATAAGCAGGTGGAGGCTACCTGGATACCGGAAGGAGTAGTTACATCTGCGGTTCACAACTACCGCATCAAAGTGCTGGGGGTCTATTCGCACACGAAATACAACACTCCGGTGGAAGCCTCCTGTTCCGACAACACCACGGGACAGTTCCAGTACAACGACAACGGAAGTTGTGGGGCATTAACTGTAACACGGTGAACTGGACTTTGGACACTGCTAAGCCCTTATGGGTGACTGAAGTCGGGGAGAACGGGAGTGGGGTACACAGCACGGCCGGCCTGCTTTCCCGGGAATGGTATTGCTCAGAACCCAGTCCCCCAACTGGCTATAAAATGAGAAAAGTCAACGCTCCCTGTGCTTCGTGTGGCGGCACATTGGTCACCAACAAGTCAGTCGCCAGGAATGTGGATAATAAGGACTTACCCTGCGGCGCCCAGGTATACGTTCATACGGTGGGTGTTGTAACGGTTAAGGATGCTGGAGACTTGGCTACAGCTCAGTTGGACCATTATGCCGGAATCAGCGGCTGTGATGATCCTGTCTCAATTGGGACCAGAAAAACGATCAAATTATTCTAGCGCGCCTATAACCCTGACTAGGACAGTAGGAGGTGCAAAGAATGTCTTTACTCAGGCTGCGATTCCCGCTCGTTGCAGCCCCTCTATGGGCGGTGCTGCTGCCCACTCTTGCTGTCGGCGCGACCGAACTGAGTGGCGAATCGGAGAACTATTCAGCCTCCGCCCGGTTGGAGAATGGGATGCTGGACATCACCATCGTCAATAAAGTGTCGGGGCATAAGGCTTCCAATCAGGTCCAGACCCGGGCCACCAGCCTCACCGAGCTTCGTGTTCCCGACACGGAGGGTCAGGTCATCGTTCATGGAAAAGTCGGAAGCCGGGGCGATATTCGGTTCGAATTCGATGTCAACAAAGCTTGGTACATCGACAGAATTCACCGACTGAGGAACGAATCGGAGAACTATTCCGTCTCCGTCGGGTTGACGGAAGCGGATGAGACGGAGTTGGATTTTGGGAGTTGGGCTCTGGACATCACCATTGTCCATAAGGTCTCAGGGGACAAGGTGTCTCGCCGGACTCCGACCCATACGGCCAAGCTCACTGAGCTTCATATCCTGGAAGCTGAGCAGCGACTCATCGTTCATGGAGAACTAAAGCACCGAGGGGACATTCTGAGCGCCGTCAACCTCAAGGATGCCTCCGTGCTGGACGCCATTTGGGGCTGGAAAGCCTCGTTTTCGCCTGACAGGACAAGGGCTGCCTATAATTTCAGATATCCTCCCCACTCTATGCACCAGTACAGAACCTCGGTCTTGCTGATCTACGACTTCTCAGCCACACCCCGGGACAACTCCATACGGGAAACGGACATGAACAACCCCGAGACCCGAGGCTACGTGATTTATCCGGAAAAGAACCGGAAGCTGGAAGAGTACTTCATTCCCCCCGAGAGCGAATCGGAACAGATAAGATTCAGATCCCCCACCGCCTGGAGCCACAGCGGGACCAGAGTGGCGCTTCTGGAAGGCGTGCAAGGAAGCACCTATTTGCTGCTGGTCGACCTTGCGAAAGGACTCGAAGCTCCTGAAGTCAGGCGACTCCTGTTAGAGAAGGAAAGTTACTACAAACAGCCGATTGAGCAGTATTGGAGGAAGGAATACGAAAATGCCGCCATCAGCGCGAAGAGTCTCAGATTCAGCAAGAACGACCAGTCTATTGTATTCACCACTTGGGAGACAGGTCCATTCGAGGAACAGGAGGCAGTAATGGAGCTGGATTGAGCGAAACCTTTCGGGTTGGCGCGAATGGCTCGACTTAGGCTGAGATTCCCACTCACTGTAGCCACTCTGTGGAGTGCGCTGCTGCTCCTGCCCGTTCTTGCTGCCGGCGCAACCGAACTGAGTGGCGAATCGGAGAACTATTCAGCCTCTGCCAGGCTGGCGGACAGGGTGCTGAATACCACCATTGCCCATAAAGTGTCAGGGCGCAAGGTTTTCAGTCGGTATGCAGCAAGGTCCGGAGCCTTCCCTGCTTCCAGGACAGTCAGGCCCATCACAACGGGACCTATCCCCTGCTCAACCTGAGCCGGGGCGCGGTGGCGACCACCTGGCTCAACCTGGGAAGTAAACCGGCCAAGGTGGTGGCTCAGTTGGACTGGGCTGAGGGCGGCGCCTATGCCCTGCCCGAAATCACCATTGCTTCGGGGGCCTCCTATCGTCTGGACTTCGCCGAGCTGATCCGCAAGGCCCAGCCCGACCTGTTGGAAAGAGAAATCGACCCCTCCTACCAGAGCGGATTCTTCCGCTGGTCGGCCCGAGGGGGCAGCCGGCGGCTGCTGGCGCGCACCGAGGTCAACCCGGTGGAGGGGGGCCGGTTCGGGTTCAATTGCGCCGGCTGCTGCCTGGAGCTTCCCTACGGAGCCATCGAGCCGGCAAGTGTTGCCTTTCCCGTCGGCTCAACGGCATCCTTTGCGGCCTGTGAATACCGCAACACCTGTTCAGGCGGGCCGTTGGGACCCTTCAATGCCTCCTCTCCTTCACTCACCGTTCCCTCTCCCTTCACCTGGAACGGGTTCACGCTCAGGGCCTCGGGGTCCGGGTCGGGAACCCTCTCCTTCACCGCGCAAGCCACCCGCTATGAGGTGATCAACGGGGTGTGCACTACGTTCACCGACACCATTGCGGATTCCAAGCTGGCGAAGGCCTTCAACTTCACCGTCAGTCTGGTTAATCCAAACCTCCAGCCGACAGCCACCGGAACCCCGAATACGACCACGGCGCGAGTGCAGACGACCCCGGCTGTTGCGTCCCAGTCCGTGCAACTCGGGGCTGTTCGGGTCACCAACTCAGGGGGACACATCAAGACCGGTTCTTACCATCCGGATAGCGCCAGCACCAACGTGGTGGGCGCGTTTGGGAGCGCCACCGGAACTACAGACGGAAACGGCCGGTTTGAAACCAGCTACACAGCTCCCTATTTTGGCGGTACGGTCAAGGTGCGAGCCACGATGCTCTCTCAGACCCAAGAGGTATTCGCGCAGATCTTTGTTCCTGGCTTACAGGAGCTGGGTTCCGGTACGAACTATGTGCTGATTGGCTTTGACAACCAGCCGCACCACCCGGAGGGCGCCAATCATTGGGGGACTGAAACGGCGAACAGCGCCCTGGTAAGCATTGCCAATGCCTACAAGGATCAGTTCTATCCCAATGGCATCACCTCCGAGCAAAAGCTCAATTACAACGACCAGAGCCTGACGAACGGCGGCAAGTTCGACCTGAGAGGCGATTGGTCGATTGAAAACAACTACCATGGTGCTCATCGTGCCGGAAGACACTGCGACGTGAGCAGCCACAACACCAACCTTCAAATCGAAGGCAGGAAAGAAGCGATTGAAGATCTCTTTCTGGAGAACGGGGCCAGCAATGTCCGCGATGAAGTTGCGAGTGCCAACCATTGGCATCTGACGTTTTGAGTCTCGGGAGAAAAGTTACTATGAACATTGGGAGGTATTGGTTGTGGTTGCTGGTGGCGGTGGCGCTGTTTGCTTCCGGTGGCTTGGCGGAACGGCTGCCGCTGCAAAAGAAACCCATTGATTTCAAGCTTCCAGCGCATTACGAGAAGTCGTACGGTCCCCCTGATCCGGGGACCGGGATTTCAAGAGAGTATGACCCCCAACTCCGCCTTATTCCTCTCGGGAAAAACCCTGGCCGCTATGCGTTCGAGTGGATAACGTTTGATGGAAAGAAGAAGCGAGTTATTTACGAACGTCCGGACGGAACGGATGCCATTGTGGCTGCGCGGGTTTCTGAGGCATCCGACGGTTACCAATACACCTATCGGGTCGAAGTCCTCCCTTCCAGCGGCGTTCGCCTGGGAGCCTTCATGGTTCAATGTTTCTCAGGCCAGGTTATACCGACAAAGCAAACAGGTATACATGTGGGCCGAATGTCGAGCAGGATCCCGCAGTTCAGAGACGGCGCATGGATACGTTTTGCCATTCGAGAAAGTTTCGTTCCCAACGGCAGTCCCGGAGAAACGGTTACACTGAGTCTCAGCGCCGCCAGCCCGCCGGGCTTGGTCGAATGTCGTATTCATGGCGGCTCGCGGGTCATGAAGGGCGGCCACGACATGCCATATGAGTTTGATGTTCTAGCAGATCTCGGCCACGACTACTGGCCCCATGGCTACACCATCGGGCCGGTGGAGAGACTCGAATCTCTCTCGCAGAGAGACCACCTGGCATACGTGGCCAAGCTCCTTCCCCAGCTGGAGGAACTGGGCTGGATCCATGCGAGTGTTGTCCGTTGGTATCAGCAGAATCTCAAGCCCGGCATTCCCGGCCTGTATCAGCGGGTGGAGCAGGATCTCAACGCGGGCAGGATCACCACAGAAGTATTCGGCCTGCTTCAGGCTACAAAGCGTTAGCCCTTGAGTAAAGGCAAGAGAGCGGGAGGCTTTTGCAAGCAAGGAGGCGGACCGAGAGATGAGAAAAGTAAGCCTGTGCCTTGTGGTTTTGTTGCTGGTGACCGGGTCTTCCGCCGGTTCCTGGCAGAGTACTTTCAAGCCCACCCGGGAAGACCGTGTCTGTATCGAGTGGCTCTCAGACCGGATGAGGGAAGCCATGTCGATCCAAGTGGGGATGTCCCTGGAAGAACTTCTGACGGTATATGAACTAGGGGGAGGACTCCAGAGTTCTTCTCTTGCAGAGCGAATACAACCCTCAGGGCGTGCAGATGTTGAGGACCTTTCCCGCAGATCTGACGAGGGCCGATTTATTCTGAGAACTTGTCCCTTTATAAAAGTGGATGTCGAGTTCGAAATACCTGAAGGAATCAACCCGGCCAAGGCTTCCAAAAAGGACGTCAAAATCACGAAGCTGTCGAGACCCTACTTGGAGTATCCACTATATGATTGAGCGAAGGCTTTACTGAAACGACCGAGACATGAGAAAAGTAAGCCTGTGCCTTGTGGTTTTGTTGTTGGTGGCCGGGTCTTCCGCCGGTTCCTGGCAGAGGATCTACAAGCCCACCCGGGAAGACCGTGTCTGCATCGAGTGGCTCTCAGACCGAATGACGGAAGCGATGTCGGTTCAGGTGGGGGGGGGCCTTGGAAGACCTTCTGACGGTATATGAGTTAGACGGAGGGATCCAGCTCACTGGTCTTGCAGAGCGAATACAACCCTCAGGGCGTGCTGATGATGATGAGTTCCTTTCCCTCAGGTCTGATGAGGGCCGATTTATTCTGAGAACTTGTCCCATTATAAAAGTGGATGTCCATTTTGAAATTCCGGCAGGAATCAACCCACCGGAAGCCTCCAACAGGGAAGTGATAATCACGAAACTGTCGAAACCCTATTTGGAGCCTCCACATATGGATTGAGCGATAGCTTTCCTGGAATGATCTGCCCCCCATCGGACTCTTTGAGGGTTGCCGCGATCTGCCGGAAGCACCCTGGAATCGTGAACCCTCGCTGTCGTTGCCCCCACCAAGAATGTCTTTGCTCAGGCTGAGATTCCCACTCGCTGTAGCCACTCTGTGGAGTGCGCTGCTGCCCGCTCTTCCTGCCGGCGCAACTGAACTGAGTGGCGAATCGGAGAAATATTCAGCGTGCACCCGGTTGGCGGATGGCAAGCTGAATACCACCATCGTCAACAAAGTATCGGGACGCACGGTTTCCACTGGGGTCCCGACCAGGGCCACCCAGCTCACCGAGATTCGGTTTCTCGACACGGAGGGTCGGGTCATCATTCATGGGAAAGTCGGAAGCCGAGGCGACATTCGGTTTGAACTCGATGCCACACGCGCCGCCTACATTGACAGAATCCACCACCTGAGGAGCGAATCGGAGAACTATGCAGTCTCCGTCCAGTGGATGGAAGCGGATCCGAACGAAGTGGATTATGTGGGGTGGGCGCTGAATATCACTGTCACCGACAAGGTCTCCGGAGAAAAGGTTTTTCATCGGTCTCCGACCCGGACAGCCAAGCTCACCGAATTGTACACTCTGGAGGCGGAGCAGCGGCTGATCGTTCACGGGGAACTAGGGAGCCGAGGGGATATTCTGAGCGTCGTCGACCTCAAGAACGCCTCCGTGCTGGACACCATTTACGGTTGGGATGCCTCCTTTTCACCCGACAAAACCCTGGTTGCCTATGATTTCAGATATCCGCCCCACGCGATGAGCCAGTACAGGACCTCGGTCTTGCTGATTTATGACTTCTCGGCCACCCCCCGGCAAAACTCCTTCCGGGATGAGGACAGGGCCGACCCCACCACCCGAGGCTATGTGATTTATCCGGAAAGAAACCGGAAGCGGGGAAAGCACTTCATTCCCGCCATGAGCCCGGAGGAATGGATAGACTTCGAGTCACCCATCGCCTGGAGCCACAGCGGGACACGGGTGGCGCTTCTGGAAGACGTGCAAGGAACCACCTATTTGCTGCTGGCCGACCTTTCGAAAGGACTCGGAGCTCCTGAAGTCTCGCGACTCCTGTTAGAGAAGGAAAGTTTCTATAAACCACACCTCAAGAATCAGACCCATTGGAGGAAAAATTCAGGAAGGCGCGGGGGACGTGCTGTCAGGGGAAAACCTTGCTCAGCCGTCGGGGATTTCTGGCGGCCGGCGCTGGCAGCCAAGCAAACGTCGGCCTCGCGCGAGAAACGCTCGGCTGAGAGCCGCGTACCTTGCTCAAGGAGAGCCCGCGCAATACAATCGATCGATGATTTCGCATCCCGTTAGCAGAGAATAAAGTGGGAACCGGCTGCTGCGACGAACGAACCTGCCGACCGGGGTCCGTGATCTTCCGGGCGTCCCGTTCAGGCTCGACCGTTCCAACCTGATTCGGTGCGCCTGGGCTGGAGAGAAGCGGCAAGCGGAAGCTATCCTGATTTCACCCGTTCCCGGAGTTGCGGCTCGCTTGCCAACTTCTCCTCCCACAAGATCGCAGTGCGGATGACAAAATCGAGATCGTCGTGGAGCGGCGACCAGAGCAACTCCCTGCGAATCCGTGACGCATCGGCCACCAGCGTCGGCGGGTCGCCGGCGCGGCGCGGCCCTTCGAGAATGTCGAAAGAGGCCCCGGCTGCCGCCCGCGCCGCTTCGAGCACCTCGCGCACCGAAAACCCGTGGCCGTAACCACAGTTGAACACACGGTTTCCGACGCCCTCCTCCAGGCTCCGAAGGGCGAGGACATGGACGTCAGCAAGGTCGGAAACGTGGATGTAGTCGCGCAGGCAGGTGCCATCGGCCGTATCGTAATCCGTACCGAATATGGTGACGTGGTCGCGCAAACCGACGGCCGCTTCACAGGCGACCTTGAGCAAGTGCCTGGAGTTCTGGCCGGACTGACCTGCGCGCCCCTCCGGGTCGGCGCCCGCAACGTTGAAGTACCGAAGCGCGATGTAACGGAAATCATGGGCCGCCGCAGCGTCACGAAGCATCCATTCGGTAATCAGCTTGGAACTGCCGTAGGGATTGATGGGAGCCGTCGGTGAGCTTTCGGGCATCGGGATTACCCTGGGAATGCCGTAAACCGCGGCCGTTGACGAAAAGATGAACCGCTTCACTCCGCCCTTGACGCAAGCCTGGATCAGGTTTGCGCTTGCACCGCTGTTGTTGCGGTAATATCCGAGAGGATCACTGACCGATTCGGGGACGCTGACGCTGGCGGCCAAGTGCACGACAGCGGTGATCCGATGTTCGGCAATAGCGCCGCCAACGGTGTCGAGATCGCCGACGTCACCCTCGATGAAGGGGATACCGCCTGGAACGGCCGCGCGATGACCGTTCGAAAGGTCGTCGAGGACGACGACAGGATAACCGGCCCTCGCGCAACGCCAGCACGAGGTGGCTACCGATGTAGCCAGCGCCGCCCGTGACCAGCAAGGATTCCTTTGACGCCATTTCAGGAAGAGTCTCCGGAATTCGAGGTTTGTCGATTCTTGACGTTACACACCATGAAGCTTGCCATGTCGTGTTTCCGGGAACTGGCCCGACGCGCTCTTGCCTGCAGGATCACTGTTACACCATTGCTTCATGATGGGGGGCCATATCGCTTCAAGCCTATTCCTTCCTCATGCGGACTGCCTTCATGGAGGTCGGTCTGCGGGCGGGCGCGGCAAAGACGCAGTCGCGCCACTCGCCGGTATACCAGGGCGTAAAGCGCCGCCTGGGGCAAGAGAGCAGGAAGTGACCCTTCCCAATTGTGGGGAATCAGCGCAACAAAAATCAAACTCATCATGGCCCCCGCCCACATTAGCACGCCGGTAGCGGAATTGGCAAGTCGCTCGCTTCCCAACGCTTTGGCAATCTTCTTTGAAAAACTTCGATAAACCAACATGCGCCGATGCAGTTTGTCCGGTTGGCTTGGTCTATGGCCCTTGCGGACTGATTTTCGGATAGCTGAAAACGTGGTTTCCAGCACGGGATAAACTACGATCAGTCCGACGACCCATGGCGATATTTCGGGGTTTCGTGCGGCAAGCATTACGGCCAGGGATGCAAGCAAGATGCCCGAAAAATAAGCACCACCATTCCCTGAAAAAACGTAGCCAAGCGGGAAATTGACCAGCGAAAATCCAAACAGGACTGCTATGACAACCAGAGAGAAGGGGGCCAACTCAGGATCATCTGCCAGGGAGGCAACAACCACGAACGCCGATAGCATGATGGCAACGTTCCCGGCCGCCAGGCCATTGAAACCGTCGATGATGTTTATGGCATTTGCCAAACCGGCTATGGCGAAGGTGGTGAACACGATTGAGACCAACAGATAGGACCCCATGAGTCCATCGATAAAGGGGATCTCCACAGACTGCCCGTCAAAATGCAAAAAACCAAGCCCGAAAGGATCGTGGCAAGTAAACGAAACATGGCTGAAACTTTCTGGGTCAAGTCTTCACCCAGACCCGCCAAAAAAGAAAACATAGCGCTGATGCCAGCGGCGAACAAAAGGTCACGCGTCGGCTGAACCGTCGTGCTCCCGGCCACCCAAAATCCTGCGACCCCGGCAAGTCCACCGACTCTCGGAGTGAGCGTCCGGTGAAATTTTTGAGTCCCCGTCAACGTATCGAAGCTGAAGCGGCCGTGCCAGCGCTTGGTTAACGCGATCAAGAAGCTCGCGCCGAGGGTGACCCAAAAAACCGATCAATAAAGAGTAGGCTCTTTCTGGTTCCAGGAAAACGAGCATTTCAGACGGCAACACAGGTGGCCCTGAATCTATGAGACCGTTTGCTGGCGCAGGCAAGGCATGATCACGTTGCAGATGTTCTAAACTCGCTGATCCAGACTACTTCATTCGACCGCAACGCCTCGGCAAGGATAGCACACTGTGGTCACATGTAAGAACTATCCTCATCACTTGGAGAGGCGCCCCTCGAGAGGCGACGACTTTGACCCTCCGAACCTCGTCATGATAGGCTTCCGGCAACCCGAGCCCGCCAAGCAGGAGGCATTGACCCTGCTCCATCAGGAAAAGTGGCCTGTCGAGATGCCCGATCTCAAACCAGTGATGTCCGAAGAAAAATTCAGGAAGGCGCGTGGGACGCGCTGGCAGCCCGCCTGCTCCGAATGCTCGGCAGGTAGGGGGAGAACCTTCCTCAGCCGCCGGGGATTCCTGATGGCCGGTGCGGGGAGTCTGGTCTCGGCAACAGGTTTGATGGCCCCGTGGCGACCGGCGCTGGCAGCCAAGCGGACGTCGGATTCGGTCCATGGGCCCATCACCATCACCGACATCGAGACGCACTCCATCAAGCTGGATTACCTCGATTGGCTCCAGTATGAATTGAATCACTTCTACGGGCCCCCACCCGTCGAACCGTCTACGTCGTTCATACCAACAAGGGACTTTACGGCCTGGGGGAGGGTCGCAGCGAACCGCAAGAAGTGCTCGAGCCGTACATCGGTTCCAGTCCCTTTGACTGGATCGGGGACGAAACGTCCATCCCCATGGCCAAAGCCATGTACGATCTGATGGGCAAAGCGGCCGGAGTCCCCGTCTACAAGCTCTTCGGGCAGCGCTACCGTCGTTGGGTACCCGTCGGTTCCTGGACGGTCCCAACCCATCCCTCCGAGATGGCAGATGCCGTCAAAAATTATTCGGCCATGGGCTACACCTGGATGAAGTACCACCTGTCGCCCTTCGAGAACGTCTTTGACCAACTCGAAGCCATGGAGCAGGTGGCGCCGAAGGGCTTCAAGCTTCAATTCGATCTCACTCGCTTTCACCACTATGGCCACAACCCCGATCTGGTCGAGAGGGTGGCGCGCTCTCCGATTGCCGGGTCCTTTGAGGATCCTCTGGACACGACGGACGTCGACGCCTACATCGACCTCCGCAAACGAATCCGCCTGCCCATCATCATCCATGGCAGCAAGCTCGACCACAGCTTCGACGTCCTGCGCCGCGCCGCCGACGGTTACATCATCGGACATCACAAGCTGGGCATGATCCTGCAGCGAGCCGGACTGTTCGCCGCGGCAGGCGTCCCGTTCATGATCCAATGGGTGGGCGGCCACATCACCCGGGCCATGACCACCCACATGCAAGCCGCTTTCAAGACCGCCAGTCTTCACTTCCACTGCGACGCGGAAACGTGGAAGTCCGACGTGGTCAAGGAACGACTCGAGCCCATCAACGGGTTTCTTCGGGTGCCGGAGCGCCCCGGCTTGGGCGTCACCCTCGATCGGGAAGAGCTGGAACGCCTGAAAAACAACAACCCACCGGAACAGCCCCCCTACATCCTCAAGACCCGCTTCCGCAACGGCGCCACCATGTACAACATCATGAGCCCCAAGAAGTCGCACTTCATGGTCCTGCCCAACCGATGGCGGTTGATCCCCATGAGCTTTGATGCGCCCGTCACCAGCGAGTATTGGGACGACGACGGGTCCGAGGAGTACAGAACCATGTTTCGGCGATTGCAAGCCGAGGAAATGGTGCTCGAAAGAGAATGATTCATCCAGGCCCCTCGGCCAGGACGCCAAAGATCATGGGAACCGAGGGTGATCAAGCCATCCACTCTCACGCCCTGCGCCTTGGCGCTGGTGTGCACTGTGGGTAGACCGGGCTGGAGGGAAGAGGCTCGCGGCAGCGTGCCGAGGCGCCTGGAGGTCGGTCGCCAGGACGGCGGCCATCTGGCTTATTACCATTGGCCGGCTGAAGGCCCTTCGCTTCTGCTCATCCCGGGCAGTTGGAGCGACTATCGCCAGTTCGACGCTGTAGGCCGCCACTTGACCGAGGATTTGAACCTGGTCATCGTCGAGCTGCCGGGGCACGGACGAAGCTGGCCGCCGGCGCTCACTGGAACAATCGAGGGCTTCGCTCAAGAGGTGCTTCACGTCACCGATGCCCTGGGCTGGAAGTCATGGTATGCCGGCGGCCACAGCATTGGCGGCATGATCGCCATTGAACTGGCAAGGCAACGACCCCAGGAACTTGTCGGGGTGATTTCGCTCGAAGGTTGGACCCATCACGAAGTCTTGAGCGAGGCTTTTTCCGGACAGATCTACAACACGCTTTCCAAAGAGCAAGAGGAACAGCGCCTGCAAGCCCGCTCGCAGACCCTTTCCCGGCTGAGCGAAAATCAAATTTCAGCCTTTCGATTGATCTGGCAGCTTTGGGACGGCCTGCCCATTCTGCAATCGACATCGGTCCCGGTGCTGGAGGTGTGGGGTGACCGCAACCAATCCCGCCCCAGCCCTCAGCAAATGCGAATTCCAGACCGGGACAACATCTGGCTCCGCTGGGTCGTGGGCGCCTCCCATTCTCTCCCGCTGGAAAGACCGAAAGAGGTGGCGGCAGCAATCAACCAATTCATTGGGTCTCAGGACGCGCCGCTACATCGTCCGGAAGAGAGAAACACATCCGGCCCCCCCTAGATTTGCGGTCCACCCTCTTGCAGCATTTCCGGACAGGCATCGCCGCAGCCAAGGGGGCTTATCGAGGAACCACTTCTTTAGAACCGATCTCAAAATGGGAATCCTGGATTGTGAGCCCAGGGGCTACAGACCTGACGATTTGATTTTTCAGCGTTTTCGACATTCTCTTCATGAACTGAATGCTATGGAATATGATTTTGAGCCAGGTTCCAGCAACATCGGCGGTCTGCCGTCGGGTTCACTCCATGAATAATTTCGGACAACCCTTTACCCGCAGGCGGTTTCTGCACACCGCATCGCTGGCCGGCGCCGGGTTGTGCGCCGGTCAATCCACCTGCCAAACCGGAACGGGCGCGCGGAAGGAGAGCGCCAGCCACCCGCCGCCCCACCACTTCGATTGCGTTGTGGTCGGCGGCACACCCGCGGGCATCGCCGCAGCCGTCACCGCTGCGCGCCTGGGACACTCAGTGGCGCTGGTCGAGCACCACGCCCACTTGGGCGGCATGGCCGCCAGCGGCCTGGGTAAGAGCGACATCGAGAATCGCGCCGCCATACGCGGCCTTTTTGCCGAATTCACCGAGCGTGTCTATCGTCACTACCTGGAGCAGTATGGTCCGGATTCGGAAAATGCAGGCTTGTGTCGAAACGGTTACTATTACGAGCCCTCGGTTGCCGAAGCCATCTTCGACCGGCTGGTGGAAGAACAAACCTCGATCACCGTGCTCAAGTCCCATGGCTTCGAGTCCACTGTGACCCGAGATCGGGTGTCTGGCGGAGTGGTGGTCCGGAACCGTCAAACCGGAAGCCGAAGCCGATTGTTGGCGCCGATTGTGATCGACGCCACCTACGAAGGAGACGTTTACGCTTCAGCCGGCGCCAAATATCGCCTGGGTCGGGAATCTCGGGATGAATTTGGCGAACCGCACGCCGGCGTCATCTATTTCGACTATCGCAAGGGGGTGTTCCTGCCGCAATCAACCGGCGAAGGCGACCGGCGATTGCCGGCTTACACCTACCGTCTTTGCCTGACCACCGCCCCTCGGAACGCTCACCGTTTGACGGAGCCACCCGCCAACTATGACCGCTCACGCTACCTCGGCTACTTCGACGATCTCCAAGAGGGTCGGCTGGCCGGTCCCCAGAACTTCAAGCCGGGCCGGGGCTATTATCCGGCCCATTTCAACACTCTGGTTCGCGCCTTGTCCGTGTCTGAGATTCCCAACCGGAAAACGGATGTGAATATGAACCCCCGGCCCCTGGGATTTCCCTTCGCCGAGGAAAATGAGGGCTACGTCGAGGGTGACCGGGCAACCCGGAAACGGGTCGCGGCCACGATCCGCCATTTAACGCTGGGACTCCTGTGGTTCCTCCAGCAGGACTCAGCGGTCCCCCCGGCCCATCGCGCTATTGCCCGACAGTATCATCTGCCCAAGGACGAATTCACCGACAACGGTCACTTTCCGTTTCAGCTTTACATTCGCGAAGCTCGACGCCTGGTGGGTCTGTACACGCTGACGGAACTGGATGTCACCCGGAACGCCGCCAGACCTGACGCCGGCCGCTTCGACGACGCTGTGGCCGTGGGTGAGTTTCCAATTGACAGCTTTCCGGTGCGAAAGCGCCAACCCCATGACACCACCGTACTGGAAGGGTATTTGTACATGCTCGACAGCACCCGGCCTTATCAAATTCCCTATCGCATCATGATTCCGGAGCAAGTCGACGGATTGATCGTCCCGGTAGCCGCCTCCACCAGCCATGTGGCTTTTTCCTCGATCCGCATGGAGCCCACCTGGATGGCGCTCGGTCAGGCCGCGGGCGTTGCCGCCCACTTGGCCCTGGAGCACAACCTCCAGCCTCGTGCGGCGCCGATCGGGCAACTTCAAAAGATCCTGCGCCGCCAGGGGCAAGTGCTCGATCTCCAGTTCTCCCGAAGCCGGGCAGTGAATCTTCAGCGGCCCTGTTCGCCTTGAGTCCGTCAATCCCCAACCGCGACGGCGGTTTCCACGTCCTCAGCTTCCCCAGGTGTATCTCCGATGCCTCGACACTATTTCCGTTACCCATCCTTGGAGGCATTGGATCGAGAGGCTCGAGAGCTCAAGCTGGATATACGACTGGAACCCGATATCCAGCGTGTCAGGAGTCTTCTGGGGCGATCGGTCCGGATCGGCAATTACACGGCCGGCAATTCCCTGGCCATTCATCCGATGGAGGGCTGTGACGGCACGCCTCTCGGCGAACCGGATGCGCTCACCTATCGTCGATACGAGCGATTTGGCCGAGGCGGGGCCAAACTGCTCTGGTTCGAAGCCACTGCCGTGGTCCCGGAAGGGAGAGCCAATCCTCGTCAGCTGCTCCTCAACGACGCTACCGCCAAGTCACTGCAGTTGCTTCTGGACCGCACCCGAGCCGCTCACCGGGAGGTCTACGGATCCATTGACGACTTGGTAGTGGTCCTTCAGCTCACTCATTCCGGACGCTACAGTTATCCCCGTCCCCTGCTCTGCCAACGACATCCGATTCTGGACCCAATGACCTTCCTGGACGCGGGTAAGCGAATTTCCATACCGGCGGATTACCCTCTGATGGATGATGGAACCATTGAACAGCTTGAAGATCGTTACGCCGAGGCCGCCAGGCTGGCCGGCGCCATCGGGTTCAGTGGCGTCGACATCAAGCTGACGCACGGTTACTTCGGCAATGAGTTGCTGGGAGCCAAGACCAGGGAAGGGAGGTATGGCGGAAGTCTCCGGAACCGGACTCGCTTCGTCAGAAACGTGATCGAAAAAATCAAAGCCGCCACGGGCAACCATTTCTTGCTGGCCTCCCGAATTGGCGTTTTCGACGGCCTTCCCCATCGCGCCGGAGGAGACAACCGCCAGGGCGAACCCTGGCCCTGTCCCCTGCCCTACCGGCATGGATTCGGAGTCAATGAACAGAGACCCCAGGAACCCGATCTCACCGAACCCAAGAAGGTGATCGCCATCATGAAGCGATCAGGGGTGAGCCTGATCAACATATCCATGGGAAATCCTTACACCAATCCCCATATCGGACGTCCCTTCGAGAAGCCCGATGAGGGGAACTACGAGGCACCCGAGCATCCCTTGATTGGTGTGAACCGACATTTCGCGCTGTGTGGAGAAATCCAGCAAACCTTCCCGGATCTGCCCATCGTGGGCACAGGCTACAGTTGGCTGCAACATTGGCAGCTCCATGCCGGTGCGGCCAACATCAGAGACGGCAGGGCGACCCTCATGGGAATCGGCCGCGGGGCCCTGGCCTATCCCGATTTGGCCAGAGACGCCCTCACCAAAGGCGCTCTGGACCCATCGACCACCTGCAAGACCTTGACTTTCTGCACCTACCTCATGCGCCAGAAAGCCCATCCCTGGGGTCAATATCCCACGGGTTGCCCTCCTTTTGACAAGGAAGTCTACGGACCCATCGTTAAAGAGGCTCGATCCAAAAAGCGACGAGGCCTGCTTCGGAGATGATCGGCTCCCGGCGGGGTTTGGGTTCATCGGACTACTCCTTTTCCAGAAACCAGCGCACCACGCCCATGTGATAGCGTTGATGCTGGGGAACACGATTACTGTAGTAGGCGGTCAGCAGCGCCCCGTCGGACATCTGGATGGTTGCCGGATATCCTCCGTCGGTGGTTTCCTCAAGGTTGATGATCCGGGTGGGGGGACTCCAAGTCCGGCCTTCGTCCCGGCTGGTGCGGTAACCGATTCCGTGATGCCCTTTCTCCCGAATACCATAAGTCAGCAAGATACGCCCATCCGTCAGCTTGAGAAGGTGAGCCGGATGTTGCTGGGGAAGCGTCAAGGGGCCGGACTTGACCCAGTGTTTCCCTTCATCTTCGGAGACAAAGAGTGCGAGATGGGCGTTGCCGTGACTGCGTGACGCAGCCAGCCAGCGATTGGAGCGCAGTCGCAGCAACGCCGTCTCATTATAATCATTGGGCGCCAGTTTGACGGCTTGGCCCCAACTCCGCCCATCGTCCTGACTAAACAACACATAGGCGTTGGCGGCCGCTTGGGTCTCGTGATAAAAACTGGCCGCCAGCCGCTCACCTTCCACTGGCACGATATCTCCAAAGGGAATCAAGAAGTCCAGACCCTCCGGCAAGGTTACCGAAAAGGATCTCTGCCAGGTTTTCCCACCATCGCCCGACCTCGCCACCACATTGGGCAGTATTTTCCCCCGGAAATCCCTGCCGCCCCACCCGGAGGAGACCACCACCAGGGATCCGTCATGAGCCATTCCAGCCGCCACATTCATCCGATTGCTTCCGGGCTCGTGCATGGCGGGGCTTCCCCGCTTTTCCCACAAGCGGCCGTCCTGACTGGACCAGCATTCCACGTCACCGATATTGGACCCGTGATAGGGCTGGTTGAAGATGGTTGCCACCACACTCCCGTCAGGCATCAGCGTCAGGTTTGGCCAGGCACAGACATTGTCGATGGCCACGTAACGTTCCGCACCCTGGTTGAAAGTGACCAACAGAAGCCAGAAGAGACCCGCAGCGATCGTGATTTTGGAGCGACAAGTCCAAGCCCACCCGAATCTGACCGGTAATGGCTTTACCAGGCCAGGCTCCGTTGCTTCGGGCGACGTTCCCCCCCAAGCAACTTTCGGTTGTTGTTCCTGTCCCTGCTGTCGGGGCAGGTCCGGCCGTTTCCTTGTGATAGGAGTCATGTTGACGGTGACCTCGGTTGACTGGATTGCCGGAGTCCCCTCCCCGTTTCGACTCCGGCTTGAGAAACACGACAACTCCGACGGGGGTCAGGTTGGGGAGCGTTCACCTCCCGGGGTCGGGTGGACGTCCCCGGAGGAAGAACCTGTGGGAAACGCCCCCGGCTCGACCGGGCCTGCCTCACCTCGACTCAACCGACTGAGCAGTCCGGAGTACCGGCGCTCTTGCTTGTCATTCTTAACCGCCGCCCGCAGCGCTTGCGCTTGTCCTATGATCACCACCAGCTTTTTCCCCCGCGTGATCCCAGTGTAGATCACGTTGCGCTGAAGCAACAGATACTGCTGCATGGCCAAAGGGATGACCACGACCGGGAATTCGGATCCCTGGCTCTTGTGGATCGAGATGGCATAACCCAAAGAAACCTGGTCCAGTTCCCCAAAATCGTAGATCACTTTTCGATTTTCGAATCGAATGGCGACGCCTTTGTCCAAGGGGTCCATCATTTCTATTTGTCCCATGTCGCCATTGAAAACATTCTTATCGTAGTTGTTCTCGGTCTGGATGACCTTGTCCCCGACACGGAAGATCCATCCGAATTTCTCGATCTCCGCCCGTCCCGGTCGAGCAGGATTGAGGGCAGCCTGCAGCCTTCGGTTCACCTCTCGAGATCCCAGCGACCCACGATGCATCGGACAGAGCACCTGAACGTCCCGAATGGCATCCACAGCCAGCTTTTTGGGGATCCGCTCCTGAATCAGTTTCATCATGACCTCGGTAATTTGCTCCGGATCCTCTCTTTCCACAAAGTAGAAGTCTGAAGAGGGAGAGGGGCCTGAGACCGGAGCCGGCATCCTGCCGCTTTTGATGTCGTGCGCCGTCGTAATGATTTGGCTGTCTCTCGATTGACGAAAGACCTCTTTCAATCGCACCACCGGAACAACCCCGCTTGCGATGATATGATGGAGCGCCATTCCCGGCCCTACCGAGGGAAGTTGGTCAACGTCTCCGACCAAAATCAGCGAGGCATTGGCGGGATGCGCCGCCAGGAGTTGACTCATGAGCTGGACATCCAGCATGGAACACTCGTCAACAATCAGCAGATCGCATTGAAGAGGATTCCCGCGATTCCGCGCAAATCGCCCGCTGGCCGGAATGACTTCCAGCATCCGGTGGATGGTCCTGGCTTCGAATCCGGTAGCCTCGGAAAGCCGCTTGGCGGCCCGGCCCGTGGGGGCGCACAACAGGCACTTCACTTTCTTGGCGTTGAGAATCATCAAAATCGAGTTCACCAGGGTGGTTTTGCCTACTCCGGGTCCTCCGGTAATCACCACGACTCTGTGCGTCAGGGCCTGAATCAAAGCCTCTTTCTGACTTTCCGCCAACGTCTTGGCCGATCGCTCCTGGCGCCAGGCAATGGCCTTTTCAATGTCGATCGGCGGATAGTTGCAAGGCGCCTCGGCCAACTCTCCGATCTTGGCGGCTACGACTGCCTCAGCACGCGACAGGTGAGGCAGAAAGATCAGATCTTCATGATCGACTCTTTCCTGCAGCAGTTGTCCTCGCGAGAGCATCCAGGACAGGGCCTGCTCAACAATCGCTTCAGAGATTTCAAGGACCTTCAAGGCCTCCTCTTGCAGCCGACCGGCAGGGAGAGCACAATGGCCGGCCTGGGTAGCTTCCAGGAGAACGTGACTGAGACCGGCACGGGCTCGAAGGGACGATTCTTTTGAGATCCCAATATTCCGAGCAATCTGGTCGGCCGTCTTGAACCCAATACCCGAAATGTCCCGGGTGAGCTTGTAGGGATTGTTTCGAACCTGAGAAATGGCATTCGTCCCATAGGTCTTGTAGATTCGCGTCGCTCGTCTGGCACCGACCCCATGAGAGTGCAGGAAGAGCATGATTTCCCGAATCACTTTCTGATCCGACCACGCCCGGGTAATGCGTCTTCTCCGACCGGGTCCTATGCCCTCCACGGCTTCCAGACAGGCGGGATGGTCCTCGATGATCTCAAAGATCTCCTTGCCGAATTTCTTGACCAACTTCTCAGCGTAGACGGGTCCAATGCCCTTGACCATGCCGCTGGCCAGGTACTTTTCAATGCCTGCGGCGGTCGTCGGCGGAAGACATTGGAGTTGACTGGCCTTGAACTGCCGTCCGTGATCTTTGTCGATGACCCAGTTGCCTGTGGCGCTGAGCCACTCCCCGCTGTTGACGGTCGGCGCCGAACCCACCACGGTCACCAAGTCCCGTTGTCCCTCGACCTTGACCTGAAGAACACAGAATCTGTTTTCTTCGTTGAAGAAGGTCACACGCTCGACCACACCCTCAAGCTGGTCAGGAGTTGACGGTCGTGATGTTCCCAACCCGCGTTTGTTTTTTTCCTGGGAGGACGATGGTCGCATGTCTTCTGAAAGATCTGCGTTCTGAAAACAAATCCGAGGCCGGCAGACCCCGACTCGGAGACCGCCCGGGAGAACCCCGATTACAGTTTGTGGCTGCCCGCTCCGAAAAGGAAATTGCCGGCTCTTCCTGAATGCAGATTATCGCAGTTAGACGGCCTCAATGGCTCTTTTTCCTCACCTGAAAAGCAACGGAAACCGCTCTATGAAAGGTTCGGACCCGGGAGATTCCCCGGGGCGGCGATTTCCACTGGATTCGATTTTGATCCCGCTCGTCCAGTTAAATATTCCGCCGGTGGCTTTCCACTCGCCTCAGAACGGATCGACGCTTAAGCTGATGCTTTGAATTTCTCTTGAGGAGGCACTATGACCATCGGACTCAGGTTCCTGACACTCTTGTTGATTGCTGCGCTGTCGCTGGTAACCCAACCATCGGCGGCAGCTCAATCACACGGCAGTCTGAGGGGAAGCGTTTCTCTGAAAGAGAGCGGCAGGGCGCTGCACGGCGTGAGCGTGTTGATTGTCGAGCTGGGTCGGAGCACGCTGAGCGGCGATGACGGAGGCTACGAGTTCAACCGTGTGCCGCCCGGAAGATACCAGGTCATGGCTCATCTCGACAGCTTGTTTACCGAGACAACCAGAATCGTGACCGTCGAGGCGGGCGGCGCGGCGACAGCGGACTTCCTGCTGGAGTTGGCGCCTCCCCGGTATGAAATCACCGTCACAGGGTCAGCGAAACAGGAAACGACTTTCGAGTCCTTCCAGAGCGTCGAGTCGATGGGGCCCTATGACTTGGCGGAATCAACCGATGTCTCTCTGGGCGAGTTGCTGGACCACAAGGTCGGCACCGGGATCGCCAAGCGCAGTTTCGGCCCGGGGGCGTCCAGACCGATCGTGCGCGGTTTTGACGGCGACCGCGTCCTGGTGATGGAAGATAGCATCCGGACCGGCACGCTTTCGTCGCAGTCGGGTGATCACGGAGAGCTGATCAATCCTGCACAACTGGAACGGCTGGAGATCGTCAAAGGACCGGCAACCTTGCTCTACAGCGGCAATGCCATGGGCGGTACGGTCAACGCCGTCAGCCGGCATCACGAGTCTCACCACCATGCCCACAAGGGCTTGCGCGGCTTTGTGTCCGGCTCGGGCGGCACCAACAACGCGGTGGGCGGGAGCAGCGCCGGGCTGGAATATGGCATTGGGAAGTGGATGGTTTGGGGCCGAGGCGGCGGCATCCGCGCCGGAGACTATACGGCGCCTCGACAAGGCAAGATCTACAATTCCCGCTCGCAGATGACCAATGGCGGCGGTGGGTTCGGCTGGTACGGTAAGAAGACGTTCTTCAGCCTGGAAGTCAAGTACGACAACGGAAGCTACGGCGTGCCCTTCGCCGAAGAATTCCACGGCCACCACGGCCACGGCCACGACGAAGAGGGTGAGGACGAACACGAACACGACGAGGAGGATGAGCACGACGAGGAGGGTGAGGACGAACACGAACACGACGAGGAGGACGAGCACGACGAGGAGGGCGAGGACGAACACGAACACGACGAGGAGGATGAGCACGACGAGGAGGGCGAGGACGAACACGAACACGACGAGGAGGATGAGCACGACGAGGAGGGCGAGGACGAACACGAACACGACGAGGAGGATGAGCACGACGAGGAGGGCGAGGACGAACACGAACACGACGAGGAGGATGAGCACGACGAGGAGGGCGAGGACGAACACGAACACGACGAGGAGGATGAGCACGACGAGGAGGGCGAGGACGAACACGAACACGACGAGGAGGATGAGCACGACGAGGAGGGCGAGGACGAACACGAACACGACGAGGAGGATGAGCACGACGAGGAGGGCGAGGACGAACACGAACACGACGAGGAGGATGAGCACGACGAGGAGGGCGAGGACGAACACGAACACGACGAGGAGGATGAGCACGACGAGGAGGGCGAGGATGAACACGAACACGACGAGGAGGACGAGCACGGACACGAGCAGGAAGAGATCGACCGCATCCGGCTCGACTCACGTCGATGGAACTACCGCTTCAACTGGGGATTGAAGGACCTGGGCACGGTGATTGACGGCTTCGTTCTGAAACTGAGTTCGACCCACTGGTCCCACGATGAGATCGAGATCTTCACGGACGGCAGTTCGCAGGTGGGCACAGAGTTCGACCAACAGGAATTCGTCTACCGAGGGACCTTCGAGCAGGGAAGAATCGGGGCTTTGAGCGGGCGCTTCGGTTTCTGGGGATTGGACCGAGACTACACGGCAACCGGAGAGGAGGCGCTCTCGCCCCCTATCGATCAAACCGGCTTCGCCCTTTTTGTTCTTGAGGAGGTGGACTTCGAGACCGCCAAGTTCCAGTTCGGCGGCAGGTTGGAGACCCAGCGCTACAGGCCGGGTTTTGCCGAGCGCGGCCACGAAGAACACGAAGAAGAAGGACACGACCATGGGTCAGAGGAAGGCGACGAAATCGCTGACGCCGTGAAGAGGACCTTCACCGGAGCATCCGCCTCGGCCGGTTTGCATGTCAACACCTGGCGCGGAGGGGCGTTGGTGGTCAACTACGCCCACTCCTATCGCGCTCCCTCCCTGGAGGAGCTCTACAACTTCGGCCCGCACGCCGGGACCCGAGCCTTCGAGATCGGGAACCCGGCCCTCCTGGCCGAAACAGGAGACGGCATCGAGTTGTCCCTGCGCCAGAACAGTGAGCGGCTGCGAGGCGAACTGAATCTCTTCTACTACAACTTCGACAACTTTGTTTTCCCCTTCGCCACAGGGGAAGTGGAAGACGGGCTGCAGGTGATCGATTTCACCCAGCGGAACGCCCGCTTCCTGGGGACGGAGGCCAACCTGGACCTCAACTTGAACCCCAAGCTCTGGCTCAACCTCGGCATGGACTTCGTCGACGCCCAGGATACGGACATGAACACGCCCCTGCCCAGAATCCCTCCGCTGCGCGGCAAGGTGGGATTCGACTTCAACCATCTCGGTTTTCGGATCAAGCCGGAATTGATTCTAGCCAGCCAGCAGGACCAGACCTTCACAGGCGAAACGCGCACACCGGGCTACGGGGTGGTGAACTTGAAAGCCTCCTACACCTACGCCCAGCAACACCTGGCCCATCAGTTCGCGGTGAAGGTCTTCAACCTGAGCGACCGACTCTACCGCAACCACTCCTCGTTCATCAAAGACCTGGCCCCCGAGATTGGCCGCGGTGTTCGATTGACCTACACGGTCCGATTCTTCTAAACCGGATTTCGCACAGAAGCACGACTGCCGCTTCTCGGCCGGGGCTGAAGGGAAATCGAAGACGCCAGGCTTTCCGGACGTCATCAGGATGGATTGGAGTAGTCACCGGCGGTCGAATGGATCCCGCGAGGTGAGTTCCGGAAATAAAGAGAAGTCGCGATCGCGGGTGAGCAGCGCTTCGGTACCGTGCGCAAGGCAGATCGCGGCGATCCGCGCGTCGTGCACGATGGAACCTCGCACCCGCGGACGCTGTACGAGGCCACCCAGGATCTCCAAAAAGTTGTCGGTCTCGCCAATCAGGCGATTGCCCGGCGACGCAGTCCAGGCTTCGAGTTGCCGCCACGCACGTTCCGGCGGCGTGGCGGCCTCCTTCCAGATGCGTCGGTTTGTCACGATACTTAGAAACTCGTAACAACAAGGCCAGGGAATCGCCCATACCCTGTCTCCTTCAGCCAAACGACGCAAAACGGCACACGCAGCTTCGTGCAGAGCTGATTCCCTGCGATGCGCATAGACAAGCAGGTTGGTATCGACCGCAATCACCAGTTTTCCAGCTCTCCGTAGATTACTCCGCGCAGATCCTGCCACGAATAGGCTTCGAGCGGATCGGCTGCGTTCGGGTCTCCCACACTCAAATCGGGCAACCGGTACCGGCTCCGGGACGCCGGCAGGGCCAGGACTTGACGGAGGCCGTCCTCGACCACGGCGCGCAACGAGCGGCCCGTGTTCCTCGCGTGACGTTTCGCCCGCGCCAGCAGTTCGTCATGGATATCAATTGTCGTTTTCATGGCTACCATACTACCCATACTTCTTGATATGGGCAAGCTATATCATAGTTAGCGCCAGCCACCTGGATCACCCTCAGGGTGGATCGCCTCCCGCTCCGGCTAACGCCAATGTTCCGCCCGCAGCGCCTTGTCAGTCACTCGATCGATCCTCGGCCGCCTCTTCGGGATCAGGAGCGGCGAATCCTGTGCCCGCATGTCGCCGTAGGCGTCAATCCAGGATCAACCGACGGAAACTCCCTCTCCGCCGCGAGTATGACTGGGGTTCCCCGGAAAGACGCAGCAAACCCTGAATTCACAGTAGAAAAAAGAGGAATAAGAACACCCTGAGGGTGTTTGTGTTAGAAAGGCTTCAATCCGAGACTTCGGCGTGACCGCCTGCTGGAATGTTGCACACAGGAGGGCGATGGCTGGAAGACCTGAGAAAGCCCTCATGATTTGAGGCGGCTTTTCCCTTGAACGGACGGAGACAGCGGCTTTGGTTCCGCTCCGGCCGCCGATTCCGATTTTACGATATCGATGCTTCCCCGGAAGACCGCTCCGTCTTCAATAATAATTCGCTGCGCTTTCACGCTGCCTTCGAAAGAACCTGTCTTGCGGATCTCAATCCGCTCCGCAGGGAAAACGTCCCCGCTGACACGCCCGAACACCATAACATTCCTCGCTTTGATGTCGGCATTAACGTTTCCGTTGGGGGGCCTATGGTCAAGTCGCCGTCCTGCAGATCGATGGCGCCTTCGACTTTTCCGTCAATGTAAACATCCTCAAAGCCGCTGAGGGTTCCTGTGAGCGCCAGTGATTCTCCAATGATCGCTGGTTGGCCGCGGCTTCGATCCGTCGCCCCCGCAGCAACCAAAGTTGATGGGGGAGGCTGAGAAGGCGGCTGTTTCTCTGCCGGTTCCGGAGTCGTCGGCTCCGACAGCGGCTCCAGTGGGTCATCTTGCTTTCCCGCGATGAGTCGCCTCGTCTGTGGTGAATCGTCTTTAGGCCACATCTTTTCAGCAAACGTCTTTTTAGCAAACGTCAGCGTTAGTGTCCATGTGCGACCGACAGATTTCTGAAGCTTTTCCCAAGCCTGGTTCCAAAATCGTCCTTCAAAAGCCCTGGAGCACCAGCGAAGAAGGTGACTGATTGGGACCGGATACAAATTTACTGGCATCTGCTAGGCCCCGGCGCGGCTTTCCTGTTGAACGAACAGTGGTCTCACCTTCGGTGTCGTTCCGGTCTCCGGTTCCCGTTTCAAGACATCGACGCTCCCTCGGAAGACCGCTCCGTCTTCAATAATAATTCGCCGCACCTTCACGTTGCCTTCGAAAGAACCGGTCTTGCGGATCTCGATTCGCTCCGCGAGGAAAACGTCCCCGCTGACACGCCCGAACACCCGGACATTCCTCGCTTTGATGTCGGCATTAACGTCCCCGTTGGGGCCGACCGTCAAGTCACCGTCTTGCAGATCGATGGCACCTTCGACTTTTCCGTCGATGTAAACGTCCTCACGGCCGCTGAGGGTTCCTGTGAGCACCAGTGATTCTCCGATGGTCGCTGGTTGGCTGCGGCTTCGATCCATCGCCCTCGCAGTGGCCAAAGTTGACCGGGGAGGCTGAGAAGGCGGCTGTTCCTCCGGCGGTTCTGGCGCCACCGGTGACGACAGGGGCGCGACCGGTTTATTTTTGTCTTTCCACATAATGCCTCACTGGTGGTGAATTGCCTTCAAGCTGGTTTTTGCGGGCTGTTTCGACCCTGACGACGACTCCAAGCAGCGCGCATCCGGCATCAACGGCGGCACCCCGTCGGAAACGGAAGGGGCCAACATCCTGCCGGGGGGCCGCGCAAAGACCCAGTGTCCGGTCCCAACCTCGGGCTCTTCAGGAAGTCGGCGCGGCCGGTTCATCGACTCCGGTCTCACCCTCGGAGCGTGCGATGATAGCGGCGCCGCACGAATCGCTGAACACGTTGACAACAGTGCGGTACATGTCCAGAGGACGATCCACCGCCAGCATCGCCCCGACGATCAGTTCGACCCGCGGTCCTGTCAGGTTGACGGCCTCCAGCACAATGAAAATCACCACCAGGCCGGCAGAGGGTACGGCTGCGGCTCCGATGGATGCCAAAAGGGCTGTGAACACAACCAGCAACTGCTGCTCCAGACCCAGTGAGACTCCCATCACTTGCGCGATAAAAAGCACTCCGGCGCACTCATAGAGCGCCGTGCCGTCCATGTTGATCGTCGCACCCATTGGCAACACGAAGGACGTCACGCGGTTCGAGACGCCGACCTTGTTTTCGACAGCGTTGATCGTGACCGGCAGCGTCGCGCCCGAAGAACTGGTCGAAAAAGCCATCACGATGGGCTCGACCATGTTCCTGAAATGCACGATCGGATTGATTCCGCCCAGGAAACGCAGGACCAGCGGCAGGGTAACGAGGAAGTGGAAGGTCAGGCCGCAGACCAGCATCAAGGCATACAGCCCCAGCGCTTTGAAGGCGCCGAGACCCGTCGTCCCGACCAGATTGACGATCAGGCCGAACACTCCAATGGGGGCGACGAGATGGATGATGCCGCCGGTCAGGCGCATCATGGCCTCGAAGCCTGCCTCGAAGGTATTCAGCAAAGGCTCGCGGTAGCGCTGCTGGAGGCTGCTGATGCTGATGCCGAGCACGATCGCGAAGAAAATGATCGAGAGCATCTTGGTCTGGGCCGACGCCGCGACAATGTTCTCCGGGACAATGTCGAGAATCAGGTCCACGGGAGACTGGATGACTGCGAGATCGGGCATATCTTCGACCTGGGCCTTGACCATGTCAGCGCCAACCCCCGGGCGGATGATATTCACCATCAGTAGCCCCACCAGGCCGGCGCACAAGCTGGTCATCACGTAGTAGCCGAGGGTTTTCCCGAACAGGCGCCCCAGACCGGCCCCAGCCCCGACCGAGGCGACGCCCGTAACGATCGAGGTCAGAACCAGCGGCACGATGATCATCTTCAGCAAGCGGATGAACAACTGCCCCAGCCAACCGACCTTGTCGGCCAGCGGCTCACCGCCAATCAAGCCGGCGATCACCCCCAGCAGCATCGCGATCGCGATCCGCCAGTGCAGTTTCTTATACCAGGGGGCGCCGGATTCCGTGTTCACCATGGCGCGCACTTTAGCACAGCTACCATCCGAAAACAATCAGCGCCTTGCAAGAGGCATCGGCAGCCATGGAAAAACGTCGTCAATTATTGGAAATAGGGGGAAATGACTCAACCCCAAAGGGCGCCATCCACAGGGCCTCGCATTAACCGAGGAGCCGACAGAATGGGGAAGGGCGCCGAGGTGGCCTGTCTGAATCTCGAGTCCCCTAAAAGACGAACTTCAGACCCACCTGGATCTGGCGGGGGGAGAAGGGCCGTGCTGATCAGGCCGAACTGGGTGCTGTTGGGGTTATGGCGGTTGAGGACACCCAGGTCATCGAGTGTCGATGGGGGCTGAGTATGGACGTTGAAGTTGGTGTGGTTGAGAAGGTTGAAGGCATCGACCCGAAGCTGCACCTGCGATTCTTCCGTAATGGGAAGGGCGAAACTCTTGCGGAGACCCACATCCAGAGACGCGTACCAGGGACCGCTGACGGGGGACATGCCCAGGGTTCCCGCCTCCAGCAACCCGGGATTCTTAAAAACGCTGGGATTACCCCCGCCACCCTCGGCGATGAGGCTGGAATCGAAAAGCATCACACGGCCATCCGAGTTGCGGAAGGATCCGGTTTTACTCTGAAGGGCTTTGATATCGATCCCCTCAAGATGAACGGTATTGGTCAAGCCTCTGGAACCGCCCCGATTGATGGTTCCCCTTCCGGAGACGATGTTTACGGTCTCACCGGAACGGATCCTGAGAAATCCGCTGAGGTCCCATCCGCCGGCGATCTCGTTGAGGATGCTGCCGGTGTTCATCCATTTGCGCCCTCGCCCGACGGGTATCTCCCACACCCAGTTGCCGTTAAAGGTGTGGGTGATGTCGAAATCGGGACGCATGATCTCGAGCTGAGGTTGGGCATTGTCGAAGAGCCCACGGAAATTGGACTGGCTGCCGGAAAAATTCGTCAGCACCTTGCCCCAAGTGTAGTTGAACTGACCGGTGAGACCCGAGCGCAAACGTCTTCTGACCTCGAACTGGAGAGCATTGTACCTGGAGAAGGCGTTGTTGCCGACGAAATCGCCGACGAAGGCGTTGGGATTGCGCAGAAAAAAGCTGATGGGCAGGGTGGCGCCGAATCGCTCACCTCCTTCACCTTCAAAGAAGAATATGCGGTTGGGCGCCAGAAAACCGCCGACGTACTGCCCGATCTCACCGTTCCGAATCATATTTTGGACGCCCCCCGATTGCAGGAATCCAGCAAAACCCAGTTGCGGGAAGATCTGCAGCGGTTCACCCGCATAGGGATCTGCGTTGGCGGCCAGGTTCCGTTGGGCCCGCCTGAAGTCCTCTACGAATGCCGGCGGCAGGAGGACCTGGTTCAGATCAACGGCGCGGCTGAGTTTGACGCCGTGGTTTCCCACATAGCGCAACTCGACGGCGGTGTCCCGCATGATCCGATGCTGCAACCCGATGGTCCATTGCTGGACGTAGGGCGTTCGCAGGTTGGGATCGATGGTGAAGACGGCAGCCGTGGCATTTGCCAGGATCCCGTCGCGGGCGGTCCGCGGGATTCTGAACTCGGGCGTCGGAATGGGAACCAGCCCCTCGCCGCTGACCGTGCCGCTGATCCCCGAGAAGGCCACTGTCTGGCTCAGACCATCGTTGCCCCGAAGGGCGTTGAGCACCGTGGTCAAGTTGTTGTCGACCACGTAGTTCAGCCCGTATCCGGCGCGCAAAACGGTCCTGTCCGAAACCTGCCAGGCCAAACCCATATTGGGAGCGAAGTTGTTGCCGTCGTTGTTGAAGAAGGACCTTCCGTTGGTCGAGCCCGCCAGATCGATGACGGCCTCGGGGTCGAGCACCGATTCGATGCCGCCCACGGGCAACAGGGCCAGGCCTTGGGTCTCGTCGGGGACGGAGTGAAACTCCCACCGCACTCCGAAAGTCAGGCTCAGGTCAGGGGTGACACGCCAGGTGTCTCCCAGGTAGAAGTTGACAAAATTCTGGGTGAGAATATTGGTTTGAGAACCCCCATCGACGTAACCCGAATGTGGCGAAAGGACGTTGAACACTTGCTCCGCCTCGTCAACGAACCCTCCCAGAGTTCCCAACAGCGCCGAGGCGGTGCTCAGTTCACCGGAAGAGATCCCGCCGGGGAAGAGATCGGGAACCAGTGGATCCGGGTTTCCGGGGCCGAACCCCAGGGTGTAGGTCGGCAGAATACCCGCGTCATTGAATTGATCGACTTTGGTCAAGCGCACACTCCCACCGACTTTGATGGTGTGGTTTCCCTTGACCCATGAAATATGGTCCATCATGTCCACATTGCGCGTGTCGCGCCCCTGAGCCAGAAAATCCTGGATCGGATTGGAGAACCCACCTCCGAGCACCAGACGATAGCCCTGGGAAAAGGCCTCGTTGGTGAAGAATCTGGGATTCGCGGTCTGGAAACCCAACCTGGGCCCTCGTTGGTGACGGTCGGGCTGACCAGACTGGTCAAGGAAAAGGAACCCAGCCTGCGGGCGGAGTCCTGCCCGGCGCCGGCAAGACCGGGAAAGACGACACCGATGGCGTTGCCCACGGCGTTGGGATAATCGAAGCGGAACTGGTGAAAGGACCCGGTGAAGGAATGGTTCCGGTTGATCTCGTAATCTCCCCGGAAAACAAACCAGTCGGAATCGGATTTGTCGGAGCTGTTGAACCGAAAGCCGGAGATGTTCCTTCCGTCCCCCACACTGGCGTCGTTGGGCCCCGGTGTCAGATCCACCAGGGATTTGATGGCCGGGTCGGGGCTGAATCCGGAAAGTTCAAAAAGGTTCAGCGTGGCAATTTGGCCGTTGTCCTGCCTGACGTAGCTGAAATCGCCGGCGCGCGCCGAATCCGTCAGCACCCGCCGCACCACCGAGACCGAACCGGGGCTGCGTTCTTCCTCGTAGTTGACGAAGAAGAACAGCTTGTCCTTCAGAATGGGACCGCCCACGTTGAAGCCGAACTGATGGACCAGAACCCTCGCCTTCTTCACCCCGGCGGCGTTATTGAAGAAGTCGGTGGCGTTGAGCGCGTCGTTTCTGTGATAGTAGAAGGCCTCCCCATGAAAGGCGTTTCCTCCGGAACGGGTCACGAATTGTGTCTGCGAGGTTCCCAACCCGGCATCGACCTCCGAGTTGGCCGTGGTGATGTTGACCTCCTCGATGAAGCTTTCCTGTAGAGGAATGACTCCGAAAAGAGCATCGGTCCGAATGAACGTGTCCTGGTTGTTGATCCCGTCCAGCGTGAAGTTGTTGAAGGTCCCTCGAGTTCCATTGATGGAAGCCAAGCGGGAACCGCTGCGGCTGGTCACCCCGGCTTGAGTGAGAGCCAACTGGGTCACGCTGCGTCCGTTCAAGGGAAGATCCTTGACCTGCTCCCGGTTGAGGTTGGTGTTGATTTCTGCGTTGGTCTCATTGATCACCGCTTGAGCCTCCGCCGCAGTCACGACCACCGTCTGAGTCAGCACACCCACCTCCATGACAAGGTCGACGGAAGCAGGCGTATCCAGCTCGACTTGGATCCCTTCAATGACCGCTGTCTTGAAACCGGATAGCTGGGCCGCGATGCGGTAGGATCCCCGGGGCGCCTGCGGAAACACGTAGAGACCGTCGTCATTGGTCACCGTTTCCCGCGCCACATTGGTTTCAACGTTCGTCAAGGTCACCGAGACCCCCGGGATAACAGCGCCGGTTTGATCCTGTACCGTCCCATCGACCCTGGAGGTGAGAACCTGCGCGGCCGCGGGAATGGCCACGACAAACAGAATTCCCGTCAATGCGACGATTCTTTTGATAAACGGGAAAGTTGGCGGTTGAACTGGTCTACGAAGCATTGTACACCTCTCAATGGGTACCCCGGTGAAGACCTTGTCGGGGAAACAAGCACTCGTTCTGGCCGATTGGCAACGGATACGCCGAGTAATGGGCCGATCGTAAGCATCAGTCCGAACACAATAGTGAAGAGCTTTGGCTGATATATTACACCAACTTCACTGGCTGTTACAACTGGATGTGCGGGGTCAGCACCTATGAGACTCGGTCAGGCAGCCTTGTAGGTATCAAGGTACTCCATTGGTGTCCTCATGTCCAAGGATCGGTGGGGAAGGAAAGTCCAGGTCCAATAGGCGACTTGGTTTCCAGGACGCACCATGATTCTACATTTACCGATTCTCTACCTGCAGCTCCAGGCGATTGAGTATGTAGAACCTATCTCAAAATTGCAATCCTGGACTGCGAGCCTATGGAGCTATAGACCTGACTATTTGATTTTTCATCGTTTTCGACATTCCCTTCATGAACCGACTGCTATGGAATATGATTTTGAGACAGGTTCCAGCTTCCCAATCAAGCGGCTTCGCAGTGACTGGATCAACCATAATTCGAGCTTTCGAAGGTAGGCGCCTGCAGTAACTCAGCATATCTACTGGACAAATCACAAATGGCAGGGACGCTATAACAATCAGACGACCCAAACAAAGCCTATATGGCAATGACACCACAGCGAGAGCTGATACCCAGAAATACTGGCGCCAACTCAGGAGCATTTTTTGTATCGGGTCAGGGAAGGTCCGATCCGTGGTGATTTCGACCGAGAACTGGCGTGAACTGAAAAATGGGCGATCTGACTCCAAGCGAAGCCCATGCTGGAAGTCAGCAGACACCTTCGGCTGCTTGACAACCAATGGCGGAATCCACCTTAAATCGGCTGCCCCGCTGTTCAACCAACAGGGGCAACCTCCTCACTCTCACCACACCAGGTTGAGGAGCTACGCAGGGAGAAGCTGCGCGAAACGCAAATTCCTTCTCCTGTGGTGAAGAAAAGGCTCGCAGTATGCTGATCCGGGCAACTTACGGGAGCACTGGCAATAACCATGGAGGGCGGCGTCACCGCAACAGTCCTGGGCGGGCGCATCGGCTGGATGAGTCACCCCAAGGGCGTGCCGCTCCTGCCCATCCGGCGCCAGTGGCAAGGCACCCGAGACTGCCGCTTCGTAATCGACCCAACCCCCGTGGAGTCCTTTTCCCGAGAGAACATCGACCTGTGGCGAGCAATGGAGAAGGCGATAGAACGAACGGCTTGGAAACAGTTGCCGGGATTTGCTGGAGTCCGCTTGACACCGCGCGAGGCAGAGGCCATCGCGCCCACAACGGGCTCCGTTCGCACGGCCGCTGCCGCTGTCTGGTGATCAGGCCCAGCAGCGCTCGGTCGGCAATCTGATTCCCTGGCGCAGGCTCCATGAGGCAGGTCTTCAAAGAGTAATCGAGATCTTGAATGATCTTGACGAGGAGAAGGGGGAAGAACTCAATCCGAAGCGGGCACGGTAAACCGGAAACCGCGTCCGGGACGGTCAGCAGGTCTGTCGTGTGTCCTTTGGACTGGGCGTAGAGAGCACCCGGCAAGGGCCGCCAGAGTTGGCGGTCGAAAAAATGGCTCCTCAGGTAGGACTCGAACCTACAACCCTCCGGTTAACAGCCGGATGCTCTGCCAATTGAGCTACTGAGGAGTAACAGGCAGGACTCAAAGGGCGACATTATAGTCCATTCGATCGGCTTGTCAACGCGCCTTTCTCTGCCTTCTCCGTCCGGGTGTATTCATCAGGTTGGGACACTCCCCGCTTGGCCGGCCTCCTCCGGCAGGTTTTCCCTTCCCTTTTAAAAAGCTGCTTCCCATACTGGTTGCTCCAGCAGGCGGAGTAGGTTGTACGATTTGCCGGACCGCGATGATTTCGAGCTGCGGCGATGCTCTGGCCATCGTTCTCGAAGGCGGCAAAGGAGCAAGGCTCTATCTGCTTGCCCGGCCTCGGTCCAAACCGGCGGTCCCCCGGGCCGGCAAGCACCGCACCGGGGACATCCCCCTCAGCCATTGAATCAACCTCAGGGATGGCATCGAGGCGATCCCGAAAGAGGCGGTCATCCCGGACGACATCATCTTGCGGCGGGGACCTCCAACGGCTGAGGGAACAAACCACTGCTTTTCCCTCTCCGCCGCAAGTCCCGTATCTTCGCCGACCTGCGTCAGAAAGAACGTAGATCCTTTGAAATCAAACAATTAAGTTCTAGATTCGACTTGCTCTCTGTTCGGGAACGAGCGTTCATGTGTGTGAACACTCGCAGCCAACCCTTGCCAGCAAAGGGGTTAGGGCGAGCAAGGAGAACCGATGGCCTTACGTGAAATCCACTTCGGAGTCGAGATCGAAACGGTCAGACGAACACGCCAACAGGTAGCCGGGGCGATCAAGAAGGTGGCGGGCGGAAGAGTACGCCACGTGGGCGGCAGATGGGCTTCGACCCTTGGGAGGTCATCGACGAGCAGGGGCGCACCTGGAAGGTCGTCTCGGACGGCTCCCTCAGCCATGTTCCAGGTCATCCAAGAGCCGAGGTGGTGAGCCCGGTCCTGGCCTACACTGACATCCCGACGCTCCAGAAGGTCATCCGGTCCAACCTATTGATCTGGAGGGAAAGCCACTCGAGGGTGAGTGGCAAGTCTTTACCGGCGAGACGGCTCTTGAAGCCGTTCGGGCCATGCAGGGCGCGACGCTGTTCTCCGACCTGACGACGATTGACGACTACCTCGACATGCTCCTGCGCAACGCCAGGACGCTGGCCGGGATTGATCTCATCGTCAAAGGCAACCTGCCCGGCGAAAAGGCTGGCTCGCTCCTCTCCTCTCTGGTCGACCATGGCTTGGCCGAAGCCGCCCAGGGGAAAGCTCCGTCTCCGGCGCCGGCCGCCGTCTGGCGAGGCTTGGAGATGGTCCAGCAGTCCGGCGCCGCCAACCTGCTCGACCGGCCCAAGGTGATCCAGATCGCCGAGACACCAGGCTACACGGAGACGGCGCGACGGACCGAGGGCCACGCCGGGCCGTACGCCGAAGGGATTTTCCGGGGCTTTGTGGTCGAGTCGAAAGGAGACAAGTGATGTGCGGAGCGGCAGGCATCATCCTGGGTGAGAAGCGGCGCCGGGCTACCGAGCGCAAGCATCTCGTTTGGATCTTCTCTCTGCTTCTGGTGATGAGCGAGCGCCGGGGTCCTCACGCCACCGGTCTCGCCTGGCTCAACCAGGATGGTGAACACAGGCTCTTCAAGCGCCCGGAGCCAGCACGACGGTTTGTCCGGGACAAGGCGTTTGCTGAGATCCTGGCCGAGATCGACAACCGCATTACGCTCGTCCTCGGCCACACCCGCTGGCGCACGTGCGACGATGAGCGGATCAACGAAAACAACCACCCGATCCGGGCCGGAGATATCCTGGGCACCCACAGCGGGCCAGTGTTGACTCAGCTTCTAACCGGAGCGCCGGAAAATGGCTGATCCGGTAAGATCCGAAGTGGAAAGTGAGTCCCTACGCCGGCCCTGGTTATGGCTTTCGCTTCAGTCGGAGGTCGGAAAGCGATCCCGATCCGATCGAAGCAGGCATCCGATTCCGTCTCTGATTTGCATCCGTCAAACGCTAATGACCGGGCACGGCGTTTCACGAATCAAGGCATGAGCGTGAGTGAAAAACCTGCCGAGTAATCCTTCGTCGAGACTCCGGCCCATCACCAGGACGTCGGCGTGCGCCTTTTCGGCGACTGAGCACACATACTGGATCGGATCGCCGCATTCGACATGCAATTCGGCCGTGCAGCCAACCTTTCGCACCAGGTCGGCGGCATGTCCTCTCGCGGATTCGACCACGGTTGTTTGTAAACTCGGAGGACACCAGTTGCCATAGGGTCCGCTTGTCTCTATCCGAGGCGCGGCATGGATAACAATGAGATTCCCCTTCCACGTCTGCGCGAAACGCCACGCCCACTGCAGCACGGCTTCACTGTGCTCCCTCAAATCAACGGCGCAGGCGATTCGTTGATAAGGGGCGGGGTTGAACGGGGTGACCTCCGGTAGGTGGACGCCCGTAAACACGGGACAAGTGACGTCGTGCAGCACTTTGGCAGTGACCGAACCCAAGACGAATCTGCGAAACGGTCCGTAACCGTGAGTGGGCATGATGACCATGTCAATCTGGCGCTCGCGTGTTAACCTCGCGATCTCTCTTGCGGGGTCACCATGCAGGACAACCTTTTCAATCGGGCGTTCGGCCTTTAGTTTGTCTGCCAGGGCGTCAACGCGCTCCTTCGTTTCCATTTCCAAGTCAGCCTTCGACAGCCAAACCGATCCCACATAGACGCCTCCGTCGAAGGCCGCGTATTCTGCAGGAAAGGGCGCAATGACGTGAGTGAGGATAAGGTTCGCGTTGAAACGGCCTGCCATCGCGATCCCGTGTTCCAGCGCATTCAAGGACGCCTCTGAAAAATCCACCGGCACTAGAATTGTTCTCAGATTGATCATCGTTGTTCTCGGCCCAGGGGATCTATTGATTATACCGATTATACCAAAACGCATGCCTCTCACAAACAACTTCGAGATCTATGAAAAAGTGCTACTGACACTTCCGTTCAACTCTTGGGCTCCACTTCGGAAGAACGGGCTTGCTGACGGGTAAACGAGGGAACTTGAGTTTAGATCAACCGCTGCCGAACGGCTCGAAGGACGGCCTCAAGCCGTGTATGACACTGCAGCTTCGAAAGGATGTGCTGGATATGGTTTCGAACCGTGGTCGGGCTGATGTAAAGATGGTCCGCGATTTCTGCCGTGTTTCGGCCCAGCGAGAGTAGTCGCAGGACCGAAAGCTCGCGCGGCGTGAGATCGACCGGAGGGTACTGCGACAGGCCCTGCGGCGGGAATTGATCGGCCTGATTTTCGGTGAGCTGCTGGATTTGGGTCAGGGCATTTCGAGTGACCGCCTCGACTCTTTTCTGACGATCGACATCCCGCATCAGATGGACGACCAGCGGTGACGCCCCTCGTTTCAGGTGAGCGACGATGGTGGTCACGTTCAGCCACTTGCGCTTGCCGGAAGCCGTTGCCGCATGGAGGTCGAAGGAAGGGATCTGCCCTCCCTTAATCGCCATCGCCAAAATGTGACAGTCGTGAGTGCAAATAGCACAGCCTACATCATCCTCGCCAGCCAGGATATCGGCGCAACTCCTTGACAAGATCTGCTCTTGCGAAAAGCCGAGGAGTCTCTCTGCATTCCGCGACCAGTAGCAGATCGACCCCTGTGGATCCATGGCGAACGCCGCATCGCCCGCTGTGTCCAATGGCTGAAAAAGCTCCCGAGCCACCATCGCCTTTTCCGGATACAGACACATCAACAGAATTGGCACTGCATCATTTTGACGAAATTGTACTACACAAATGAAGCATTTGCCTCATTGTGATGGGCCCGGAACGGGACTTATCTTCCTCTAGTAGTGGGTACCGTCCAATAATCCGATTTTGATTGAAGCGAGACATCGTGTTTGATTTCGAAGCGGTAATGGTTCAAAACAGGACCAAGAAAGGAGTGAACCCATGTCAAAAAAAGTATGGATGTCGCCGCAAAGGCGGCGGAGAAGGCGTCGCCCGCCGTGGCGGATCAGGTGTGGCAACCGGTGGCGCGGCTCCGGGACGAGATGGCTCGAATGTTCAATGACTTCTTTTCCGGCCACACACCTTTCTTCGGTCGAGGGTTCGACGTGGAGCCGTTGAGACGGTCCGAATCGATGTTCGGCGGGACAGTGCCGGCATTCGATCTAGTGGACCAGGACAAGCAATACCGCATCACGGCCGAGCTTCCCGGCATGGACGAAAACGACATCGACGTGAGTCTGGCGAACCACGTCCTCACCGTCAAGGGCGACAAGAAGGAGGAAGTGGAGGAGAAGAAAGCGGGTTACTTTCTTTCCGAACGGCGCTTTGGCATGTTCCAACGCTCCTTCCGTCTGCCCGATGACATCGACTTGGACAAGATCGGAGCTCACTTCCAGAAAGGGGTTCTCACGATCAGCCTGCCCAAGGCGACTGGGGAGGTGACGAAGAAAAAGAAAATCTCGGTCGAGACGAAGTAAGCCGGCGGCCGGACCCCAGCCGGTGGTCGAGATCTCTGTGCGGCCGGACGTTTTGAAAGCAACGGCCAGGAAGATGGGGAACCCGTGGTTTGAGCGCGACACGCCACGTAGACAAAATCAAGGGGTAGTTTAGTGAATGGAGAGCCCGATGAGGAAGAGGAGAAGAGTCATGTATCTGAGGTTTTCGTGGATCATAGGCGTACTGGCCTTGAGCGTTACCTGCAGCCCCAGTCTGTACGTGCCGGAGGGCGATGCTGAGGCAGGTCGCAAAGTCTTTGCTGCGCTCGAGTGTCACCATTGTCACAGCGTCCAGGGGGAGGATTTTCCTGCTCCGGTTGTCGACCCTCCGGTGCCCGTCGTACTGGGATCATTCTTGGAGAAGAAGTCACGCCAGTATTTGGCCGAGTCGATCATCGCTCCTTCACACCGCTTCGCCCGGCCGCGCCCTGCGATCATTTACGATAGTCCCCCTATCATCCAGGAGCGAGAATACGAGAACATCAAGGAGGGTGCGGAATCGAGGATGGGGGATTTCAACGACACCATGACGGTAGGTGAATGGTGCAATCTGGTGGCCTATCTCGATTTCCTGCAGAACAGGAAGCCGGGGGAAGTGAGTCGAGAGTAAGTCTTGCGATAACCAGATTCCCGGCAATATCGCGTGATCCGAATCTCGATCCCTCCCTACGGAACCGGTCCGCCTTCCTACCAGCGAAAGGCCCAGCGTCCCATCTTTCGACAACGGATGAATATCTTCGACCCCACCTTCAATCCCGGCCAAAACACCTTCCCACAGAGATTATCGGGCGACGATGACGAGGACCCGGGGATTAGTCGGGAACGGAATTGGCCATGACCACGTCCTATCGCGACATCCTGAAGCAAGATCGCGACATCCTGAAGCAAGTCCGCCGCGCCTTTCCCCAGCCCGTATCCGACCCGGTCCACGACTCCTATTTCGTTCACTGCATCCTGCGCGCCTTGGATCAGGTCGACGCGCTGAAAACGCAGTTGCCCATCCTCGGCTCGGTGGGCCCGGGCGATTTGGGGGCGGCCAGGAAGGCAAAGTTGCCTGCCCAAATGGCCTCGGTCGAGGAGGCCACCTCCGACCTGGTGAGCTATCTGCGAGGCATGACCATCTTCGGTAATCCTCGCACCCAACAAAACGTTGTCCCTCCACCGACTATTCCGAGCCTGATCGGCGTCTTGCTCTCGTCGCTGCACAATCTCGTCGTGGTAGCTAAGGTATTGGAAGCCCGAGAAAGAGTCGCAGCAGGAAGCTGAGGAATTGCGACCCCTCTGTAAATACCTGAAAAATAGAACAGGTTTTTCTTTTCAGGAGAGCATGAAGTAATTATCAAAGGAGGTTGCACAATGACAAGAATATGTGGAAGAAGTGTTCACAAAGGGCGCACCCTCCGGCAGCGACTGCGGCCCCATCGCAACCGGGCAGAAGCCGGACGGCTGGGTCAGATGAGCCGCTTGTTGCTGGTTCTGCCGGCTCTGGCAGCCTGCGGCGGTCAGGGAGACCCGCAAGTCGCCACCTCGGAGTGCGTCGATTGCCACCGCCAGGCCACGCCCAACATTGTCAGCGACTGGGAATTGAGTCGGCACCGGTCCGAGGGGGTGGATTGCTCTCTGTGTCACGGTGACCAGCATCGATCGGCAGACGACGTGGCTATGGTCAAGACGGCGACGCCGGAGGTGTGCGGGACCTGCCATCCGATCCAGACCGAGCAATTCAATGCCGGCAAACACGCTTTGGCCTGGGCCAGCATGAAGGCCATGCCGACCACCCATTGGCTGCCCATGGCGCTCACCGGCGGCATGAAAGGGTGCGGCGGCTGTCATCAAGTCGGGAACAAGAGCGAAGAGGAAATCCGACAGTTGAAAGAGGAGGGAGTCCTGTTTGGTCTTGCCTCCTGTGACGCTTGTCACACCCGGCACCTCTTCTCGGTCAAGGAAGCGCGGGAACCACAAGCCTGCCGAACTTGTCACATGGGCATGGACCATCCCCAGTGGGAAATGTACTCCTCGTCGAAGCACGGCGTTCGGCACGCGCTCAAACAGAGCGGAATCCTGCCCCAAGAAGCCGCGGCGCCGACCTGCCAGACCTGCCACATGCCCAAAGGAAATCACGAAGTGCGGACCGCCTGGGGTTTCCTGGCCGTACGTCTGCCCCTGCCGAAGGACAAGCAGTGGGCGGCCGATCGTGTCACGATTCTCAAGGCCCTGGGTGTCCTGGATCCGGAAGGAAATCCGACGGCGCGCCTGGAGGTGGTCAAGGGAGCCGACGTGGCGCGGCTCACCCAGCAGGATTGGCAAGCCGAGCGGGACCGAATGATCCAGGTCTGCGAACAGTGCCATTCCACCAATCTCGTCCAAGCCGAGTTGAAGAAAGGGGACGAGATGATCCGGGAGGCGGATCGGTTGCTCGCGGAAGCGATCCAGATCGTTGCAGCCCTCTACCGCGACGGAGTGCTGCGTAAGCCCGACCACTACGCCTACAACTATCCCGACCTGCTGGCTTTCCATGACGCACCCACCGTGATCGAGCAGAGGCTCTTCAAGATGCACCTGGAGCATCGGATGAGAGCCTTTCAGGGGACCTTTCACAACAACCCGGATTACGTTCTCTGGTACGGCTGGAGCGAGATGTTGCAGGACCTGACCGAGATCAAGACGTTGGCCCAAGAGCTGCGCAAAAGACGCTAGCCAAGGACAAGAAAGGAGCAGGCATTGTCCGGTTTGACCGTAATCTTAATGGTGCTGGCCGCGGTAACCCTGGTCCTCATTGCCGTTCTGGCGCACCGGCCCGAGGTGGCGGCCACGGTGGGGGGCAAGGTGCTGGCGTTCGTGGCTCTGTTCGTGTTGCCGGGGCTGTTGCTGCTGGGGGGCGCCAGCCGGCACTACCAACAAGCCCAGACGACCCCGTTTTGCCTGTCGTGCCACTCCATCAAGCCCTATGGGAACAGTCTCTACATCGACGACGCCCGCTTTCTACCCGCCTCCCACTATCAGAACCAACGCATCCCCGCCGACCGGGGCCCTGTTACACCTGCCACACCGACTACACCATGTTTGGAGATCTGGACGACAAGCTGCGCGGCCTGAGGCACGTGTGGCACAATTTTTGGGGGACTGCCTCCGCCCCCGTCCAGCTGTATGAGACCTATTCGAATCGGAACTGTTTCGAATGCCACCGGGGGGCGAGATCCTACGAGGAGCAGATCAACCACGCGCCCTTCAAGAAGGAGCTACTGGCCGGTAGCAAGTCCTGTCTTATGTGCCACAACCTGGTGCACGCGGTGGACAAGCTGGACCGCTTCGGGCGTTGGGATCGGGAGGTGGCCCGATGATTCTGAATCGCCAATCGAGGCTTCCTCCCGAACTGTCCGCCCGCCTTCGATTGGCCGGGATATTGGTCGCGGCGGGGATCATTATCGAGTTGACCACCCTGTTCTGGAACCACACGGTCTCATTTCTTCTCTTTTTGAGTCTGGGGGCCTTGCTGGTAGGCGCCGGCATGCTGCTCTATTTGTGGTCGGTCCTGGCCAGAAGCGAGTGACGGTGGTTGTGGAACCGCCCTTTCCTCCACTGATGCTCCTGTGGTTGGCCGGCCCGCAACAACATTGTTCAAGGAGGTAATCCGATGACTGTAGAAACTGTGATCGCTTTTCTGGGATGGTGTACTGCGATCAACTTCGGGGTTCTTATCTTGTGGTTTCTGTTTGTTTGGTTGGCCCACGACTTTGTCTTTCGTTGTCACAGAAAGCTCTTCAAGATCTCGGTTGAGACGTTCGACTTGATCCATTACGTAGGTATGGCAGTCTTCAAGCTCGGCGTGATTCTGTTCAATCTGGTACCCTATCTGGCCTTGAAGATCGTCAGCTGATGCGGATGTGATATTGTAGCAGCAGCGTGGACGCACCTCATCTGACGGGTGAGAGCGCCCCTCAACCCGCGTCCTTGCCTCTTTCCCGGTCCCTCGATTCCAAACCATCCCTGGCCGGTTGAGGATTTATCACAGCACACCCTTCCAACCAAGGCGCCAGCCTCTCGTCACTCATGAAAGGCTGCTACCTCCGGGGAGTTTGTGAGGGAGGAAAGCCGGGCCGATTGCCGGGGTTGGGGACTGGAGGCGCCGCGGATTGTCCGGGAGCGCCAAACAGGGAGGATTGTCCCGCCGGTGAACGTCTCCCCGGCAGCGTCTGGCCGGGTTGACCCGGCGGCTGCGGCGTTTGTCCGGGCTGACGGCGCTGGGCCCGGGCGGAGAGAGCGGCGAAGTCGGTGAAGAATTCCCACTCGTTGTATTTGTTGCGGCCGTTAAAAATCTTGAGCGATTCCTTTTCGCTGGTGCTGGCAACCCCTGCGATGCCCCCTATTACCGAAGAACCCAGGGGCTGAGTCTCGAGCGTTTGCCCGTAGGCCGTCTGCCCCCCGGTTGAAGGTGTCGGGCCGGGCACTTGCCGGCCAGCCCCCGGCGACTGTCCGGCGTCACCGGATCCATAAGGGTTCTGCCCCGCCCGCATCGACTCCGCTGCGGGGGTTGGCAACACCGTCAACAGGGGGCGGTTATTGGGACCCACTTTAATGAGACGCCATTCATCATTGGTGATGGGATCCTTCCATTTTCTGCGAAGAAAGCGCTTGTTATTGGTGTTGAGCAGAGCGTCGATAGTGCTGGGGTAAACCACCTGAGGAGTCCCGAGAGTTTTGCTCCAATGGGCATACCAAAGAACGAGAGCCCTCTGGTATTGCTTGCCCCGAAAGATCAACTCCTCCTCACGCTCGCGCTTCATGGCCGTCTGCCAGTTGAGCGCCGCCTCCGAGAGGAAAACCAGGAGCACACTGGTAAACACCACCACCACGGCCAAAGTGTAACCGCCCTCGGTTCGACTGCTACGGGTTGCTCGGCCCACGGGCTTCCTCCTGATCGGGAGCCTCCTCAGTCTGACGGCGTCTCCAAATTCAGTCGCTTCCTGGTCTTGGATCTCACCTCTTCCACCTCAGCCATGGTGTCGATGATGCGATGGATCCGATAGCGGTTAGCGATCAATTCTCCCTCCCAAGCGAGAAAAAAATCATCTCCATCGGCAAAGAACCCTTGGCGCTGCTTTCCTGCCTGGTCCTTTCTGAAACCATAGAACTTCAAATGGATGGCCACGGAGTTCCGACCGGCGGAGGAAGTCCTCCCAGGAACAACTGGCTGGGGGCGGGCAATCCTTGAGTTCCCTTGGGAGGTGTTCCCAGGGGTTCTCTGGGTGGCTGGGGGCGGTGTGTAGAAGGCGAACATATTTCGCGCGAGAGAGGGCTGGACCGTCTCCATCCGACCCAGCTTCTCGAAATGGATGCTGGAGTTGATTTCGGAAACCGGAATTCCTTTTCTGTTCCTGCCGCCGGCTCGCTGATGGGTCCTGAGGACGAAATCCTCCAACCCCAGTGAGGCCGAAGGCAGCCGGCCCGGCAAAGTCGAGGTTGCAGAGGGGCCGCTTCCCCAACTCCAATAGAACACCAGCACCAACACCACCAGCAGAACGCCCAGAACTTTCAGTTGCTTCTTCTGCTTGGGGTCACTCATGAGCCCGCCCCGATGAGGGTGGATAACTGCAGATCCATGCGAATGACGCCCGATCCTTCTCGGGTGTCTTCCAGGTTCAAAGAGTCGATGATGATGAACTTGGAGTGATTTTCCAGAGCGTTGAGGAGTCTACGGATGTTGCCGTAATTTCCCTCAATCGGTAGAACGACGGTGAGCTTCCTGGTGCCAAATCGAGAATCGCGGTCGTATTGAAAGGCCCCCCGGGTCTTGACCAGTCCTGCCTTGGCGCAAACCGCCTCCAGCTCTTTGAGCAGCTCCGAGTTTCCTCGCTCCCTCGAAAAGAGGTTCTGTTCCTTGAACTCCTGGAACCTCGACTGGCTTTCACGCATTTGGCTCTCGATTTGATGAAGTCTGTCGCGAACCGTTTTTCTTTTCCTGAGTTGCCATTGAACCTCCCGGGCTCGGGCCGTAACGATCTCGTCGGCCTGAATCACCGGACGCACCAGCAAAATGTAGACCGGCGCATTCAGCAGGCACAGTCCCAGCAAGATGACCTGGATCAGGCGTTGCTTCCTTGGATCGGGTCTCCGAATCCTGGCAGGGCCGCGCGGCATTTATGGAACACTCCCCCGGCTATCTTCGAACAGCGGGCCTTCTGTTCCCGTCTGCTCTCGAGAGGGTTGGGCCTGATACCTGACTTGCAGCCCATATTGCTTCCCGAAAAAGTTGGGACTCTTCGACACATCCTCAGTCATGAGGTTCACGCCATAGAAGTCGGATGCGGACTCCAGTCGAGAGACGAACTCGATATAGTGCGCCCCGGACCGAGCATTACAAATAATTTCGACCACAATTTCACTGTCCACGATCCTGGGGGTGATGGCCACAATTTGAAGGTCGTGGGGCACCAGATTCTCCAAATGGTTGAGGAACCGGGTCCAGGAGAAGGTTCTTTGCGCAATCAGGGGATTGAGGTAAGCGACCAGGTTCAAAAAATCCTCGGTTTCCGGCTGCTGCAATCGCTCCCAAATCGCCTGCTGCTCCTTCTCCAGCCCCCGGGTCTCAGCGGCTTGATTCGCCAGTTCCTGGTTCAGCTGCAGACTCTTGGACCGATGGGTCAGGTAGAAATAGAGGTTGGCAGCGGAAAGGACCAGGAAGATCAAACCGAGCAGCAGGGACAACGCATAGAACTTGCGATGATTGAAGAACGGGTTGGAGGCCAGATTTAGCGGGACTCTCAGCATTTCAAAACTTTCCCAAGGCCAAGCCCAATGCAGGGGACAGGGTGTGCTGGAGCAGGTCAGAAGATATCGCCTGTTTCCACTGAAAAACTTTGAAGGGGTCAAAGTTGGAGACCGAAGCCCGGGCGCGCTTGGTTAAAGACAACAGTTCCGCCTCACTAAAATTCCGAGGGTACATCAGGTAGACCTGGTCCACTCCCGTAGCCCCCAGCTTGTCCTGAGCGTACATGAGGCAGGGATGAATCTCGTCGTAGGGATCTACCGACCAGTTCAGCATCAGATCCATGGGATTCTCGAAGGCGAAATCGGTGTGGCGATAGAAGACGATGGCTCCTTGCTGAACGATCAAGGAGGAGATATTAGAGGCGCGAACCCTCACAAACAAAACCGACTTCTGAATTTCATCCGGATGTTGACGGGCCAGGAGCTCATACGTAGCGAAAGTGGCGGGGGTGATGAACCCCACGTGAATTCCCAAAGATTCAAAGAGTTCTTCGAACTGCGCCAGCACTTCTTTGTGAATGTTGACGGTGACGACGTAGTTCTCGCCCGTTTCAGTCGGTTGCTCTACAAAGCTCAGGTGGGAATCGTCGATATTGTAGGGGATCGTCTTTTTGAGCTTCCACTTGAGAAGCTCCACTTTCTCCTCGTGCTTCGAGGAGAGGGCCTCGAAGGCGTGAATGGCGACCCGGGTGCAGGCATCCGGAATCGCCAAGGAAATCCGGTGGGTGTTGACACCGGCTTTGAACAGAGTCGCCTTGATGATTTTCCCGAGATCCTCGATTGAGCGAATACTGGGCCGGGTCAAAGAAGGCACGACCAAGTCCTGAGGGAGGGTCCCCACGGCAAAACCATCGACCCAACGGGAACGGCGCGGGTCGAGTTGAACCAGAGAGAAAAAGCGGCGCGAGATCTCACAGGCGATTCCCGGCAAGCGCGGCTCAAAGTATCGACGCAGAGGAGAACGCGCCCACCCCCGACCTTTTCCCCGCAGATGGGTTAATTGGGGCCATTCCATGGTCGTTTCCAGATTCCCCGGTGTCCGACGCCATTCCGGACCGGCTCAGCCCTCGATGAACGTCACCTTATTGATTTCTCTCAAACTGGTTTCGCCGGCAATAACTTTTTGCAGGGCGCAATCCCTGAGCGAAGTCATCCCATCTTCCAGGGCTGCCTTTTTGATCTCCGATGCCGGCTTGCGGTCCAAAATCATCTCTCGGATTCGGTCCGACAGATCCAGCAGTTCATGAATGGCCGTTCGACCACGATACCCGGCGCCTCCGCATTCCAAACATCCGGCGCCCTCATAGAATACATGGTGGTCAGCCGCATCAGGCCCCAAACCGGATTCGGCCATTAGGACCGGATCAGCCCGAGAAGGCTGCTTGCAGTGTGCACAAATCACTCGCACCAGACGCTGCGCCAAGATGCAATTCAAGGCCGAGACGAAATTGTAGGGCTCAACCCCCATATTCATAAATCGACCCAGCACGTCCACCACGTTATTGGCGTGTACCGTCGTGAAGACCAGATGGCCGGTGAGCGCCGACTGAACGGCGATCTGGGCCGTCTCTGAATCCCGGATCTCCCCGACCATGATCTTATCCGGATCGTGACGCAGAATGGAGCGCAAACCACGGGCAAAGGTGAGCCCCTTCTTCTCATTCACCGGAATCTGAGTGATTCCCTTGAGCTGGTATTCGACGGGGTCTTCAATGGTGATGATCTTGTCCTCTTCAGACTTGATCTCGGAAACAGCCGCGTACAACGTGGTGGTCTTGCCGCTCCCGGTTGGCCCAGTGACCAGCACCATCCCATAAGGCTCGCGGATATACCGGCGAAACTTTCTCAGATCCGTCTGGTCGAAGCCCACCACTTCCAAGCTGAGCTGACTGAATTTTTCGCTCATCGACTCCTTGTCCAGCACACGCAGGACGGCATCCTCGCCATGGATCGAAGGCATGATCGAAACCCGGAAGTCGATGCGGCGACCCTTGTAGCGGACGCGGAAGCGCCCGTCCTGCGGGATACGACGCTCGGCGATGTCGAGTTCAGACATCACCTTGATTCGGGAAATAATGGTCGAGTGGTGCTCCTTGGCAATGGGCGCCATGGCTTGCTGGAGGACGCCGTCGATTCGATACTTGATGTTGACATCGTTGTCTTCGGTATGAATATGAATGTCGCTGGCCCGTCGCTCCAGGGCATTGAAGATGGTGGAGTCGACCAGGCGGATGATGGGACTTTCCGCCTCATCGGTCAGTTTCTCAATGGAAATCTCCTCACCGGTCTCGTCTTCTTTAATGAGGGTCAGCCCCTCGGTCGCTTCCTCCAGCACCCGCTGGGAAGATTCACTCTTCTTGAGGATGTCGCCGATCTGTGAAGCCCGGGCCACCCTGACCACCAGTCTCTTCCCCAGCAAAATGCCCAGCTCATCGTGCAGCATCAACTCGCTCGGATCTGCAATGGCCACCAGCAAGGCTCCATTGACCCTCTTGAGAGGAACGAAGTTGTAGCGGAACATCCATTCCGCCGGGATGTTGCGGAAGAGTTCCGCATCGATGGGAAAATTCTTCAGGTCGACGAAGTCACAGCGGTACCGCTTGGCCATGCGACGAGCTCGTTCTTCTTCTTCCTCGGCGCTCAGTCGCTTATCCACTGATGTGGGAGTCCTGAGGGGCTGCTGTTCAGAATTCATGCCGGTTCACCCCTTCAAGTCACCATTCGCGACGACAGGCTGAATATAGGCAGGTAGAGGGCAACCAAAACGAAAGCCACAATAATGGCCAGGATCATGAGGAGAATCGGTTCAATATAGGTAAAGAGTTGATTCAGACGCATGCTGACTTCTTCATCATAGAAATCGGCCGCGTGCCCGAGCATTTCGCTCAGGTTGCCGCTCGATTCGCCCACCTCAATCATCTCCACAGCCACCTCGGGCACCACGCCAGTGGATTTCAGGCTGCTGGAAAGGGACTGTCCTTCCCTGACGGACACGACAGCCATTTTGAGGGCTTGCGTGACCACCCTGTTTCCCGTCGAGTCCGCCACGATCTCCAGGGAACCCACCAGAGGAGTTCCGCCAGACAGCAGGGTCGACAGGGTCCGACTGAGCTGGGCAAACAGGAACTTGCTCCAAACCTCCCCGATGATCGGCAGCCGCAGCTTGAGTCTGTCAAAATAGGTCCGGCCCTGGAGACTGCGAGTCCACATCGCAAGGCCGACTACCAACATCCCCGAGATCAAAATACCGCTGATGAAGTGACTGCGAATGGCCTCGGAGATGCCGACCAGGAGGAGGGTCATCCTGGGAAGAGCGGCATCCATACCTGCATACAACTGGCCAAATTGGGGGACCACATGAGCCAGCAAAAAGGATACCAGGATCACCAGCAGTGTTGCCAATATCAAAGGGTAGGTCAGCGCGCTCTTGATCTTGTTCCGAGTCGTGTTGACCGTCTTCTGATATTGAATGAATCGACCCAGCACCTCCTCCAGACTGCCGCTTTTCTCTCCGGCAAACAGGGAGGCGGTATAGACCTTGGGGAAAATACCCTGGGCCTCGAAGGCTTCCGAAAGTAAAGCGCCTCCTTTGACTCGCTCACTGACATCCAGGAGAATGGTCCGAAACCGATCGTCCTGCTCCCGCTGGGCCAAGAGATCCAATGATCTCAAGATCGGCAGCCCGGCGTTGATCAGGGCCACGAACTGCTGGTTGAAAATGATGAACTCACGCGATTTAACCTTTCGGCGACCGCTCGGCAGAGGAAGCAGCGTGGACAGTCCCTTGCCCCTTTCCTGAACCGAATAGACAAAAAAGCCTTGATCCTCCAAGCGCCGTCGCAGTTCCGACTCGGATACGGAGGTGTAGGTGGTGTTGATGACTTTTCCGCCGTGATCAGCAAAGCGACAGAGAAACTCGGCCATATCCATTCACTCCAGCGTCCGCACGCTCAAAATGTTTGGCCAGGACTCCAAAATGGGGACGACGCCCGATTCGTGGCGCCCCTGGGGGACTGCCCCTGCAAGGGTCTTGACTGCGACCTGGCAGAAGCGTCGCTCTCAGGGAAGACCGACCACCTCGACACCGGTAGGCGCCCGAAACTCAAATAAACTCTCACTAAGGCCTGAATTCTCCCGAATGTTGGTGAAGACGAAGTCGTTCCTGGCTCCACCGCGGTCAATGATGGCTACCCGTTGCACTTGCATTCGACCCGGGTCATATTCCATGAGGACTTCGGCGAATTCTTCGATACTCTTCTTGGGGTAAGCAGTGATGACCTTGTTGCCGGCAAAAAAGGGTCGTTCTCTGGCCCACTCAATTCCCGAAAAATCTTTCTTCAAGTTTCCTCGACCGAGCAAAAACAAGAAAGGGATGCGTCGATCTCGGGTGTTCTTGACGCGACTCTTTTGAACTTGTCTCTGGTCCGGCAGATAGAAGTGAATGATCTTACCGTTTGAGACGAACAGCTTCCCCTGCGGCTCTTGATATTCCCAACGCATCAATCCGGGACGCCGCAGATAGACCTGTCCTGATTCTGCCTTGGGCTGACGTCCGGGCAAACCGTAGCTCTGCACGAAGTTCATGCGAAGGTCACGCATACGAGAGTACTTCTTCTGGAGGGCGTCAATCGAAGTTTCGAGTAGTGGATCCTTTGCCCAGAGAAGACCCGGGACACCAGCCAGCAGCAGAAGGGTGAATAGATTTAACTTTTTCATTTGCAGTGACATTCGAGCGCAATCTCTTACTCAAGTATACAAATTAAATGAAGACTTCTGAATTCCATTCTTACTCTGGCGCTGACTTTCTCGCCGGGTCTGGTCCCAATGTCTCACGGGGTCCCTGGGTTTGAGGAACCGGGGTGATCGGGTCTCGGGGTTTTCGGGTTCCGAGGCTCACGGATTTTTGGTGAGTCGTCCCGCCTGGACCTGCGGAACAGCGGGTGTCGCCGCTTCGCGGCTCAGGGGAAGGGGGCGTCCATTCACCATGGGCTGACGCCCACGGCTCCATGATGCACCCCATTCGCGGCTGCCTCCTGCAGCGGGTGCGCCTGCCAACGCCACCGATCCACCACTCAGCTAAGGGTAAACACACCTTTTTTGCGGGACTTCAGCTCATCTCAAGCGAGCCGGCGGGTTGGGCTGATGAACGGAATCACGGTAAGGCTTGGATGAACACCTTGAGGCTGGCCGGCCCCCTGGTCGCTTGCCTGGGAGTCTTCTGGACTCAAAAAGCCATCGACCAAAAAGGCGGACTTCTCGATATCCAGCCTGAAAGACTCTATGTCACTTTCGGGGAGACCTTGAAAAAACTGTCTTGTGGACACTCGGGGCTGCTGGCCGACATCTACTGGATGCGGGCTGTCCAATATTATGGGGGCAAGAGAATCGACAATTCGAAGGACTTCAACTTGTTGGGCCCCTTAGTTGGAATAGCGACCACGCCCGATCCTCGGCTGGTCCACGTCTATCGCTTTGGGGCGATTTTTCTGTCGGAGCGCGAGACCGGGGCCAATCAACCCCAGGAGGCCATTTCACTCCTCAATAAAGGAATTCAACACAACCCCGGCCGCTGGGAGCTCTATCAGGATCCGGGGCTGGTCTATTACTCCTACCTCAAGGACTTCAACCGGGCCGCCGAGGTTTTCCTGACCGGAAGCCAGCTCCCCGGCGCTCCCGAATGGATGAGGACTTTTGCCGCCGATCTTTTGGCTCGCGGGGGAGACCGCCATGCTGCCCAGTTCCTGTGGCGCCAGGTTTATGAATCCAGTGGGAACCCCCGGATCCGAGAGAATGCCGCCGAGCACCTGATGGGCCTTGCCGCCAGCGGCGACATTGAAGCCCTGCAACAATGGGTCTCCGAGGTCGAGAAAGAAAGGGGAATCAGGGTCCCCGAGTTTGACTCCCTGGTCCGGCTGGGATTACTCAAGGCAGTTCCCCTAGACCCCAAGGGCTTCCCGTATGTTATCGACCCGCAGAGCGGAAAGGTAGGCTTTTCCCCCCATAGCACGGTTCACCGGTACTGATTCCAGAAGGTACCGTGGTGATTGATTTGATCCATATTCGTGATGACTGGATAGTTGAGAAGGTCCAACGAAACATTAGAACCTACCTCAAAATCATATTCCACAGCACTCGGTTCATGAAGAGGATGTCGGAAACGCTGAAAAATCAAACAGTTGGGTCTATAGCCCCATAGACCCACAATCCAGGATTTCAATTTTGAGATGAGTTCTAGTCTTTAAAGCGACAACTCACCTCTCCGAAGGAGGGAAATCTTGTGACCGTTTGCTCCTCCGGGAGGATGGGAATGACTTCCAAGTCTCTTTCACTGGAATCCTGAGGCGGAGCGGTCCAAGTCAGCTCCGGGACCACCGAAATCCAATTCCCGTTCCCGCTCCGTGACGATCTAACGTAACTGCTCTGGGGCGATCAATAGCCGGTGCGACCGTCGAGGGGGCGACAGAGCAAAAAATCAAAGACAGAAGCCTGGATCACGCCTCCCGTGTGCGGAAGCAGTAACCAACGCCTCTGACGGTCTGAATGAGGTCCCGGTGATTTCCAAGCTTTCTACGAACGGCCCGCACGTGCACATCGATGTTACGGTCGACCACTGAGGCATTCTCGCCGATGACCCGGCTAAGGAGCTGGTCTCGAGTAAACACCCGGCTTGGGTGGGCCGCCAGAAAATGGAGCAGCCGAAACTCGGTAGCCGTGAGAACAACGGGCTTGTTCTCGACTTGCACTCGGTGGCGCTCCCAGTCGATGATCAAACCTCCCCGCACAACTCTTTTCGGGGATGCTTTCTCGTCCTGGAGCGGGCCTCGCCGCAAAACCGCCTTGACCCTGCCGAGGAGTTCCCTGGGGCTGAACGGTTTCGTCACGTAGTCATCGGCGCCCACGCCCAGCCCCAAAAGGACATCCCTCTCCTCTCCTTTAGCCGTCACCATAATGATCCGAATGTCCCGGGTCGACGGATCGGACTTGAGCTGTTGACAGACCTCGATCCCGTCCAGCCCGGGTAGCATCAGGTCCAAGAGGACAAGATCGGGTTCCGCCTTGCGGATCATCTGAAGCGCCTGTTCACCATCTGAAACCGAGGAGGTTCGATACCCCTCCCGATTCAGGTTATACTCGATGACCTCGCGGATGTCGGCTTCGTCTTCGACAACGACAACTTTTTCCAATTTCACCGCCAATCGACCCCCCGCTTGCAAGTCAAGGCATGAACCCCACGCTTCCCCCAGGATTCACCACCGGGTCATTATAGGTTACTTCCGTCCTGTTCGAGTTCCGTTGGGGTTGTCCAGACTCCGGCCTCGAGGTGGAAAGGTCTTTCAGAATCAACCAAATTTCGCTAAGGTGCAAGCGGAGAAAACAGAGACCTGGGTTGAGCCATGACGCAGAGACTGCTAGCTGAATGCCTTGGAACGTTTGCACTCGTCTTCGCCGGAACGGGGGCGATTACCATTAATGAAGTGAGTGGGGGTATGGTTTCTCACGTAGGCATTGCTCTGACCTTCGGCTTGGTGGTCCTCGCCACCATCTATGCCATTGGAGATGTTTCCGGCGCGCACATCAACCCCGCGGTGACTCTGGGGTTCTGGTTTGCCGGGCGGTTGGAGCGACGCCGGGTCTTTCCTTATATTTCGAGCCAATGCCTGGGAGCATTGCTGGCCAGCGGCATACTGCGTCTGCTCTTTCGTGACCATCTCACGCTGGGCGCCACACAGCCATCGGGGTCATCTGCACAGTCGTTCTTTCTGGAGGTGATCCTCACCTGGTTTCTGATGTTCGTCATCCTGAGCGTTTCTTCGGGCTCCAAAGAAAAAGGACTCATGGCCGGAGTGGCGATAGGCTCGGTGATCGCCCTGGAGGCCCTTTTGGGGGGTCCCATTTCAGGGGCCTCCATGAATCCGGCCCGCTCCCTGGCGCCGGCTTTGGTCACTGGACAGTTGAGCCATTTATGGATTTACCTGTCGGCCCCGGTCCTGGGAGCTCTGGTGGCCGTCGGGGCATGCCAATGTGTTCAAGGCGAGGGGTGCTGCGGCCCGACCCACAAGGAGACAGCCTGCTGAACCGCGCCACACCACTCGAGACCGGTCTGAGAAGAGTTCTCTTTGTGTGCATCGAGAACTCCAACCGCAGCCAAGTGGCCGAGGCCTTTGCCCGCATCCATGGCCGGGGTAAGATTGAGGCTTACAGTGCGGGGTCGCGGCCTTCAGGCAGGGTTAACCCCAAAGCAATTCAATCCATGGCCGAGTTGGGGTATGACCTCAAGAGCCATCGTTCCCAGTCCCTGGAAGAGATTCCCCCCATTGAGTTCGATGCCGTAGTGACGATGGGTTGTGGCGATTCCTGTCCTACGGTAGCCGCCAAACGAAGGCAGAACTGGGAGGTGCCCGACCCGAAGTCGGCGCCACTCGGGGAATTCAGAGCGGTCCGCCGTCTGATTGAAACCAAGGTGAAACAGCTCTTGGCCGAACTTCAATCTCCTGGTAGGTTGTGAGCCATGGTCGCTCAGCCGAAACCCGTGTTTCAGCCTGTGGCGACGGTTGGCTGCTGCTCAAGAATAGCGGAAGCACAACCACCGATCCGATTTCCCTGGGGGTTGCCGGAGCATCTTTTCCGACTCACTGGCCCTGCCGAACCTTGAGGCAACCGAATAGCCCTTTCAACTCCTTGTCAAGCCGAGGGGTGACGATTCGCCCGACTCCATGCCGATCCCCCCACCGTTAAGTTTCACTCTTGAACGCCTGAAAAGGAAAGGCTTGTGGTTGCCCGTGGGGCTCTTCATTCTGACCCTGATCAGCACCTCAACGGTGGGCGCCCTGGACAACGGTCTGATGGGTGGAATTATCTACTCCGTCAGCCTCATCCTGATCCTGCTCTGTCACGAGATGGGCCATTACCTCACAGCCCGTCACTACAGGGTACCGGCCTCTCTTCCTTATTTCATTCCCTCTCCACTGCCACCCTTTGGGACTTTCGGCGCCGTCATCAAGATGGGGGGAAGCATTCCCCACCGCAAGGCTCTGTTCGACATCGCCATTATGGGACCGGCCTTGGGCTTGGTTCTGGCTCTGCCGGCGGCTGTCCTGGGCATTGCCTTGTCCACCGTCACTCCTCTTGAATTCGTCCCCGCCGGCGAAACGATCCTTGGTCCCTCGATCATCTTCTCACTGTTGATTCAATGGATTCACGGACCGCTCGATATGAGCAGCAGTCTCCAGCTTCATCCCATCGCCACGGCCGGATGGGCTGGACTGTTTGTCACGGCGCTCAACCTCCTTCCCATCGGTCAGCTGGACGGCGGCCACATTATCTATGCCTTATTTCACCGAAAGAGCGCTTCTATTTACCGTTGGGTCTTTATCGCCTTCGCCCTTTTTGCCATTCTGGTCCAACCCCCATGGCTTCTCTTTCTGCTACTCGTCTATCTGCTGACCCGGCTCCGCCATCCCCCAACGCTCGATGAAGACCTCCCCATTGGACGGCAGCGCTTTTTCCTGGGTGTTCTTGCCATTCTTTTTCTGATCCTCTCCTTCCCCCCGGCCCCAATCATGCTGCTGGGGCCAACGCCCTGATCACTGGATGCGCCGCACCCGGCGACCGATGGGACGGGTCCATGCCGGAGGGGAACCGTTTGGTGTGGAGCCTGCCGACCTCTGTTCATTTCGAGGACAGGAGCGGCGCTTTTGCATCCCAATGAATTGGTTTTGACGCCGGGAAAGGAAATTTTGGTCAGCCTGGGAACCGCTCTGAAGGAATCCACCAAGTTTCGGGAGGAGGGGAGATCGCTGAAAATGACTTCGCGGTGATTGCAGAGTCAAGAAGGCGCAGCGAAGCAAAACATTGCCTTTCAAGCAACAACCCACCCCCACACCCCTCCGAGGAGTGGACTTGCGTTGAATGGCTGCTGCAGAGGCAATCCCCTACTGCTTGAACACGAATGAGTAGAGCTTGGCTTTGTTGAGTGCAAACTTCAAACGAACTGACCGACCCTTCAGACCGGCCATCCGACCGGGGCTCGCAGAGAGCACCTCTTGCTCTGTCACATCTCCTTGAACGGGCTGACTCACTGCCACAGCTTCCCCTCGGCTATCCATCACGGTCACCTGAACTGAACCTCCCGCGGCGTCTGCGGTCAGGTGCAACCGGGCCCTCGCCAAATGAGCGGTTTGGTGACAACAACGCCGGCTTGACCGAGGTCAACCGGCTCGTACCCTGCCCAGCCGTCCGGACGCAGCGTCGCCAGACAGAGGAAGCCGTCGCGCCAATAGCGATGATGCCCGTTCGATCCTGCATAATAGATCCGGATCCGATCGTTCATCACGATGGGGGCATCAGCGGCATACACACACCCCCAGTCGTAGCGGCCCTTGACCGGAGAGTTGGGGATAAAGGGAGTGCCTGGACTAATCCGCTCCCAGCGAATCGTGTCCGGGCTCCAAGCCAACTCACAATGGACTCGCTCTTCGCTCAATCGAATGATCATGAGCAAACCCAAATAGATGTCCCCATAGCGAAAGAAAGGCATGGCATAGGTCTGATTCTCCACATCACCGCGCAACACTTCAGTCGCTTGGCTCCAACGGAGGAAATCGGAACTTTCAGTTCGGCCCACGACTCGCTGGCCGGCGGGATGGCGGAAAAAGGGCTTGCCCCGGTGAATGCGGGTCATGGTCACGTACTTGTTCAGCTCGGGGACCCAACGAGTGCTGTTGTGGGTGTCGGCATGGGCCTCAACCTCGGGAACGGGGACCGCTTCACTCCAGCGCAGCCCGTCTTTGGAGAACCGCACCGCCGGGCGCGATTGCCACTCCTTGATCCAGAGACCTCCTTCGAACAACTTATAGCGCCGCTCCTCCCGTGGATCTCCCGGATCGATCAAGATACCGGCGCCGTGAGACCCTCGCAACAACAGATTGTTGGCCTTGCTTCCCTGAAACTCCACCAGATTCAACTCGGGTTTGGTCCATTTCAGCCCGTCCTTACTGACGGCGTAACAGAGGCCGAACTCCCGGTCGTAGGGACGGTAGGGGACCTTGTCACGCTGGTCGCGGGGTGTCCGGGTGGCCAGAGGGTCCATGATGAAGGGATTGTACCAACAGCGGTAGAGCTCCAGGGCCTTGTCGTAGATGATATTCGGGTAGAGGTTATCGAAGCGAGGCTCCCAGGGTCTGTCTTCTTTCATCAACGGGTTGGATTCATGTTTTCTTACGGTTCCAACCACCAGACGGACATTCTGCTTCCGCTCGACAATATGGTTGTCCAGGAGCAAGTGACGCGAACGGACCGACGCTTCTGCTACCGGCGGAGAAGAAGAGGACACCCGGGGGCTCGAGTCGGAGCAGATTAGTAAAGCAACGGCGGCTGGAAGCACGACTCGGAGAGTGGCTGAGCTCATTTCAGACTCCAAAGTTGAGGAGATTTTTGGGGGAGCTTAACGCCCAAGCAGCACCCGAAGATGCATCCTGCTCTTGTGGGACGGGACGCGGTCACAGCATAGTCGCCCTCCTTGGACACCAATCATTCCCACCGGGAATTTCGGGTCGCGCCGATCTGGGAAAAGCGCCATAAGGATAAAATTCCTCCCCGGAGCCATCCAAGGAGCTTCCAGGGCCCAGGGTCGGATTGAGTCGGATTTCCCAAGGGTCCGCAAGGACCCGAACAGGGATTCAAGGTGAGACCCGACCGGTCTTGGCTCTTGACGTCGCCTGAGCTGTCGGGGTCATGTTTGTATCGGCAGGTGAAGATCTCGCCGGGATGTTCAGTGCTCGGCGCAGGGCATCTTCGATCCGAATTCGGACGTCGTGATTGTCCTTCAAGAACTGACGAGCATTGTCTCGCCCCTGACCCATGCGCTCGCCCTTGATAGAATACCAGGCGCCGCTCTTTTCGATAAGACCCTTGTTGACGCCGAGGTCCAGCAGGTCTCCTTCCTTGGAAATGCCGAGGCCGTAAAGGATATCGAACTCAGCTTCGCGGAAAGGAGGCGCCACTTTGTTCTTGACGACCTTGATCTTGGTTCGGTTACCCTTGAATGTATCGCCATCCTTAATGGCGGCAATCCGTCGCACATCCACTCGAACGGAGGCATAGAATTTCAAGGCTCTTCCTCCGGTGGTCGTCTCGGGATTGCCGAACATGACGCCAATTTTCTCACGAATCTGGTTAATAAAGATCAGGCAGGTATTGGACTTGGCCACAATTCCCGTCAACTTGCGCAGGGCCCTGGGACATGAGCCTGGCTTGCAGCCCCATATGGGAGTCGCCCATTTCACCTTCCAACTCAGCTCTGGGGACCAGAGCGGCAACCGAATCAACCACGCAAACATCCAGCGCGCCGCTGCGCACCAGCATCTCGGCAATCTCAAGCGCTTGTTCTCCACTATCCGGCTGAGAAACGAGCAAGTTGTCCACGTCCACGCCAAGTTTGCCGGCGTAGGCCGCATCCAGGGCATGCTCTGCATCCACAAAGGCGGCCATACCGCCACCTTTTTGGGCCTCGGCAATGACATGAAGCGCCAGCGTTGTTTTGCCGCTGGATTCGGGACCGAAAATCTCAACGACCCTCCCACGCGGCATTCCGCCAACACCCAAGGCCACGTCGAAAGAAAAGGACCCGGTCGGGATCACTCCTGTGCTGGCGACGGTCTCGCGACTCCCGAGGCGCATAATCGATCCTTTGCCAAATTGCTTCTCAATCTGAGACAGCGCCAAGTCGATAGCTCTGCCACGCCGCGCCCTCTCGTCCGCCATATACCCCCCCCTCGCCCCCTTTGGGGTCATACCGTCATCTCACGCTTGAGGAACACTCCCCTCGCGCAACTGTTCAGCCTGAAAGAGTCCGCTTTCGAGAACCCTCGAGCAATGACCCTCGGTCTTGAACCCCGGTGGTGGCAAATTTCCTCGCTCAGCAGGTTCACAATTCCCTGCTGTTGACGAAGAATCCTAGAACCCCTCGCCCTTCAATTACCGTAAAGGTAAAACCCCTGCCCCGTTTTCCGTCCCAGGCGTCCAGCCGCCACCATGTTCTTGAGCAAGGGACAAGGTCGATACTTGGTGTCCTTAAAACCATCGTAGAGAGTTTCCATGATATCCAAACAAACATCAAGCCCAATCAGGTCGGCCAGAGCTAAAGGTCCGAGCGGATGGTTCATCCCCAACCTCATGACCGCATCCACGCTCTCCGCCGACCCCACACTCTCATGGACGCAAAAGATGGCTTCGTTGATCATCGGCATCAGGACGCGATTCGAGACGAATCCCGGCGAATCGTTCACCTCAACAGGCGTCTTGTCGAGACCTTTGACGATCTCATGGGTGGTTGATAGCGTCTCTGCCGAAGTCTCCAGGCCACGTACTACCTCGACCAGCTTCATCATCGGTACAGGGTTCATAAAATGCATCCCGATGGTTTGTTGGGGACGCTGCGTGACGGCCGCTAGCCGAGTAATGGAGATCGAGGAAGTGTTCGAGGACAAGATGACCTCTGGACGACAGAGCTGCCCCAGACGGCGAAATACTTCCTGCTTAACTTTGAGGTTCTCGCTCACGGCCTCCACCACAAAGTCCGAAGAGGCCAGCGAGTTCAGCTCCGGTGCCGGTTCAATGTTCCGAAGACAAACTTTCTTTTCCGCGACGTCCAGTCGGCCCCTTCTCGACTTCTCGGCGCAACCCCATGTCGATCGCATTCATGGCGGATGACAACTGGGTCGCGGCCGGGTCACTCAGAACCACTTGCCAACCTCTTTGGGCAAAGACCTGGGCAATCCCCCGCCCCATGGTTCCGGCTCCCACAACCCCTACCCGGCAAAGGGACTGGTGACCCATCAGGTTTTCTCCAAGAAACAGGAAGGGGCGGTCGCTGCCGGCCAGAATACGGCCAATCTCATTCTCGCCCGGTCAGCGCCGCGGCCTGCCGATGAGTCGGGGCGATTCAGACCGGCGCCCAGTTTACGGACCGCCCAATCTTCCCTATAATTCCAGGCAATCTCTGATCGAGACTTCTGCATAACGTCCTGATTTGAAGGTCTTGGCCGTGAGAGGCGGGTTGGTGGTTGTTCGCGCCCCTGTGTTCGAATAATCATCCATTTTACAGTGCTTTTATCCTGATTTCCTGCCGGACACCATCTACGGATGTTCCTATTCCTCTATGTCGCAACCCATTCTCGAGGCGCCGGATAAAATGAGTCCAGTTTCTTTCCGGTATTATACCTTCCAAGGAAACTGAATCAGAGAACTCTTAGCTTCGTGGAGGCAAATGAAACCATCAAAAGAGCCCAAAATGGGAGTCTACCTGCATCGAATGACAGCACTTCTGGGACTTCTAGCCCTCCCGACTCTGTCTCTACCAAACCCCATACCCAAGCCCCAAGAGGCCCCGACGACGCTGCGAGTCGACGTGGACCTCGTCAACATCCTCTGCACGGTTCAGACCAAGCAAGGTCAACTCATTACCGGTTTGAATCGGGATGACTTTGTGGTCGAAGAGGATGGAATCAAACAGTCCATCACCTACTTCGCAAGCGACGTTACTCTCCCACTAACACTGGCCGTCCTCATCGACACCAGTCCCAGCGTCCAAGAGATTCTGGCTTTCGAACAGCAAATAGCCGTTGATTTTCTGACAACCGTTCTGAGAAAGCAGGACCTGGCGATGATCATCAATTTCGACCGGAGCGTTTCTCTGGTCCAGGACTTCACCAATAGTATCCGCTTGCTGGAGAAGGCCATCGACTCGCTCGACATCGGCGGCGGCACCTCGGTGCACGATGCCGTCTATCTGGCCTGCGACGAAAAATTGAAGCGAGAGGCAGGCCGAAAGGCGATTGTCCTCATCAGCGATGGAGGAGACACGACCAGCAAACTGAAAATCCGTCAGGCCATCGAGTCCGCGCAACGCGCCGACACGATTATCTATGCGATATCAAATCGGGTTGGCGGATTCCATGGAATGGGCTATGGAAGCCCGGGGACCCTGAAAAAATATGCCCGGTCAACCGGTGGGACGGCATTCTTCCCCAACAAACCTCAAAAATTCAAGAGCGCCTTCGACGCGATTGAGAGGGAGCTACGCAGTCAGTACCTCCTGAGCTATCAATCCTCGAATGGCAGCCGAGATGGGGGCTACCGCTCCATCAAGGTGACGCTCCCGAAAAGAAAGCGCTTAAAAGTCAAAGCCAGAAAAGGCTATTATGCCCCGACTTCGTAGCTGTCCGCTCTCCCGATGTCCCAGCGGTTTCCCAAAGCCCATGCCTTCGCTCTCATGGCTGATACCCCTGATCTGCTTGAGCCTCACCTCGCTTTTTCCCGGCGAGCCACGAGCCCTCCCCGCCACCAACAGCGAAGGAACTTCAGCGGCAGTCAAGCCCGGCCAGGCATTGATCGAAAAATCCCTCAGAGCCTATGGCGGCTCGGCCAAGATTCTTTCATTGAGCTCTTTCGTATTCGAGTACCAGGTTCAATCAGCCTCTCAGCCGGACTCTCAACCTCTTTCGGCCAAAGCCTACTTCAAGGACACCGACCAATTCCGCTCCGAAGTCGGAGACGGCGACTTCCAGGTGGTCACGGTCCTCAGCGGAAACCGGGGCTGGGTGGAAGTCGCAGGGACCACCTTGCCTCGCCCCATCAAGGAGTTATCTCCCCTGCGGAATGAGACCCTCTCCCTACTGCGCCCCGATTTGCTGCTTCTCATCTTCTCAAAATATCGCTATAGCGGTCGCATCGAAGAAGAAGGGGGCTTGCTGGACCAGATCCAGGTTTCGGGATTCATCGACGGCGAATACATTCGGGGCAGGCTCTCCATCAGTGTCCAGACTTCTCTGATCAAAAAGTATGAATTCGAGATCGAGCGGGCAACAAAGGGCGGCACAGGGGTCTTCCGGGGTCAATCACTCTACCTCAAATACGGTGAGGTCAAGGGATTTAAGTTTCCAAAGGAAATCCTTTCCCGAAAGACAGGGAAAGCTTCACAAATCACCGTTACGGCCGCTACTCTCGGAGAGCCGCTCGACGAAGACCTTTTCCGGGAAACAGTGACTCCTTCAAGCGAGGCCAATCCCAAATTGTAGAGAGAGTCAGGCGGAGGTCGCCGAGTACCTCGAGGATGGCGGCGGGCGCGGCCGGTCGCTGAAGCCAAGAGACAACCTGCCTCCACCGATTGGATCATGGAGTTGGAATGGCAGCCCAGCGGGGAGTGAACAAGCTATGGCTGTCGACTCCGGCTGGCGTGCGAGTCGGCCTTGTATTTGTATGGGTGTTAACGGTTTTGGCCTGGCTCGCGCCTCGCGCCGCTTCTGAAGCCGCGCGGGCGCAGTCCGCTGCCCTTCAAATTCTGGTCGTGGCTGGAACGCCGCTCCTGACAGGTAAACTGGCAGGTCTCAGATTGGATGCGCTCTTCAGGCTGCGACCCATCTCTGTTTACCAAGCCCTGCTTGCCATCCTGCTGGGGCTATGCCTGATTCCATGGCTGGAGGAAGTTCACTACTTCCAGGGGCAGCTCAGTGAAGAGGTGGACCAGCTCCAGCAAAGAACTCAAAGCTGGCTGCAGGGTTCGCACCCACTGTGGATCCTTGTGACTATGGCTCTGCTTCCGGCAGTCTGCGAGGAATTGCTATTTCGCGGTTTCGTTCTCCATCAACTGCTCAGACCTGGAAACCATGCCCAGGCAATTCTGGTTTCGGCGGTATTGTTTGGAGTTTTTCACCGCCATTTACTTTTAGTTTTGCCGGCCAGCCTGGCTGGGATTCTGTTCGCCATCATGGTTAGCCGCAGCGAGAGTCTGTTGCCTGCCGTCATGGCCCACTTTACCGTCAATAGTTGTGCCATCGTAGCGTCCAACTGGGAACTCGCAACTTCAATTCCCTGGTTGGGGGAACCAGCACCGGTTCCCGTGGGTGTGCTGGCAACATCCGGGATTGGACTCGTTGTCTTGGGGAACCAACTGAGGAACAAGCAGAACTGAGGCATTGAGACCTGCAAGAAGCCAAGGGATCGGGTCTCAAGAACTTCAACGCAAGGAAAAATTAACCTCGATATTCAAGGCCACATCGACGGGTTTTCCACCTTTCATCCCGGGACGAAACCTCCACCTCTTGAGAGCCTGGATGGCGTTCTCATCCAAGCCCAAGCCCAAACTGCGAACCACTTTAAGGATTTCAATCGTTCCATCCTTGCGAACGATGGCCGACAGAACCACCACACCTTGGTATTTGGCTTTTCTGGCCTCTTCAGAGTAAACCGGCTCGAAGCGGCTCAGCACCGTGGGTGGAGTCACACCACCACCGACTCGATAGACGCCACCCCCAATGCCACCCCCTTTGCCGGGTCCCACCCCCGCTCCCTCTCCCGGACCGACGCCCGTTCCGGTGCCCGTTCCAATGCCACCGCCACTCCCCGGTCCCGGCGAAGGCAGGCCCGGAATACCCAGCGGGTCTCCGTAGTCAGACAAGTTGATGGCCGGCAGTTGGGCGAGCTGAGGAACGACTACGGTCGGCTCTACCGGCAGAAGCGGCCTTGGGTTTTGGATCTTGGTTACCGGCGGGGTCAACTGGGTCTTGGCAGGCTTGGGCAGTTTTCCCTTGGAAGGGGGCTTGGGAGCTTTCAAGCCGCCACCCCCCCCACCGCCGGACGGGCCCAGCTTGGGCGCGATCAAAGTCGTTCTAGCCATGAAGTAAAGTTCGGTCTCGTTAGCCGTCAACTGGGCTTCCCTGACCAACAAGAGGGGCACCAGGAGAGTGACTCCCACGAAAAGGCATTGCACCACCACAGAAAGGACGAATGAGCTCGAACGAATCTTGTAGTCTCTAAAGATTTCTCCGACTTCGACCGGCTGGGCTGTTATCTCGATCTCCGGCAGTTCTTCTTTGACAAAGAGCGCTTTCACTCCCGAGAAAACGGCACGGTACCATGGAACTTCCTCCACCAAGAGGTTGGTATCGACCGGCTGGGCCGTGATCCGATAATCCTTTTTCTCTTGGGTGAACAGGGACTTAAGATTGGCCCAAAAGCCTTGACGCCAAGATTGACTCTCAACCATGAGGTTGGTGTGGATGGGCTGAGCAGTGATTTGATACTGTTTTTCCTCATGAATGAACAAGGAAGCCAAGTTGTTGAAAAAGGTCCGGTACCAAGGCTCAATTTGAGTCGCCAGAGTGAGGCGCCCCCCTGAGTCAGGCCCTTGTTCCTCCGGACGGACCTTTGGGCGCTCGCTAACCGGGATCTCGGAAGACAGACGTGACAAATCATTTCGAGCCTGGCTCAACTCTGCCTCCAGCCGTGCGATTTGCTGCGGGTTGGAGGGCGATTGCCCTCTGGCCTCCCTTACCGCAGCTTCCAGAAACTCGACCAAGCTCTTTTGTTCTTCAAGTGGACTCATGATTGCTATGTGACCCCTAGCCCGATGGTTCCAACGGCGCCCTGTTTCGAGGGTCCAGTGCGCGAGGACCGGATTCGATAAACTCGAAACCCCAGTGACTGGTCAATACGAATCCCTGGAACCAACTCCCAGGGGGACCGTTAGAAAAATAGTAACATAAACATTTCTCGAGTCACGGCAAAATTGACTGAAGCGCTGTTGATGGGGACGCTTCCACCCTCTTTTCTCTGAGTGCAGCTCCATGGACAAAGCCGAGAGATATCGTCTATAATCCCCCTTTTTTGTTGGTCTTCCGGAATTCCAAAGTGGGAGTTCCGTCCCGGGATTTTTGCCATGAAACTGAAGGAAACCATCAATCTGCCGAGAACAAGCTTTCCAATGAAGGCCAGCCTCCCGACCCTGGAACCCCGCATATTGCAGCGCTGGGACCGACTCCAATTATACAAAAAAATCCGCGACCTTCGGGCGGGGGCGCCGGTATTCACCTTACATGACGGCCCTCCCTATGCCAACGGCAACATCCACATTGGCCACGCCGAGAACAAGATTCTGAAGGACTTCATTGTCAAGTCACGAACCATGAGTGGGTTCAACGCGCCTTACATTCCCGGGTGGGACTGTCATGGCCTGCCGATCGAGATCAAGGTCGACCAGGTCCTCGGCAAGAAGAAGGCCGAGATGACTCGTGTCCAGGTACGTCAGGAGTGTCGAGACTACGCCACAAAGTTTGTCAACCTGCAAAAACAAGAGTTCATTCGGCTCGGCATCCTCGGGTCGTGGGATGCGCCCTACCTCACCATGAGCCATCAGTACGAGGCTGCTATCGCTCAAACCTTCGGTCAATTTGTGAAAGGGGGATACGTCTACAAGGGATTGAAACCCGTCCATTGGTGCTTTTCCTGTCGGACGGCTCTGGCGGAAGCAGAAGTCGAATATAAGGATCACACCAGCCCATCCATCTATGTCAAGTTCCCCTTGAAGTCGGATCCCTCACTGCTGAATCCGGTCCTTCAGGGCAGGAAGGTTGCTGTGGTGATCTGGACGACCACCCCCTGGACACTGCCGGCAAATCTGGGTATTGCCTTCAACCCCAGCTTGGAATATTCGGCTGTGGAGGTTGGGGAAGAAGTTTACCTCATCGCTTCCGAACTGACCGCATCCACTGCTGCCCGCTGTGGATTTACACCGGGGAAGACCCTTGCCAGAATCCCGGGCAGCCGGATGGCCGGGCTGCAGGCTCACCATCCCTTCCTGGATCAGGTATCCCCGGGGTTACTGGGCGATCACGTCACCCTGGAGCAAGGAACCGGCAGTGTGCACACGGCCCCGGGCCATGGCCATGAGGACTACGCCCTGGGGAAAACATACGGTTTGGACATCTACTGTCCAGTGGACGACCGCGGGCGGTTTGTGGCGGCCACGCCTTATGTCGAGGGCATGCGTGTGTTCGAGGCGAACGACACGGTCCTGCAACTGCTCCGCGAGCGAGGAGCTCTGCTGGGAGCCGAAAACATCTCTCACTCCTATCCTCACTGCTGGCGCTGTCACAAGCCCGTCATCTTTCGGGCCACATCTCAGTGGTTCATCTCGATGGAGCACCGTAACCTCAGGAAGAAATCCCTGAAGGCCATTCGGGGGGTTCGCTGGCTTCCGGAATGGGGGCGGGAACGCATCTCCAATATGATTGCGAATCGGCCGGATTGGTGCATCTCCCGCCAACGGGTCTGGGGGGTTCCCATCACAGCCTTTTATTGCGAAACCTGCCAGGCGCCGTTGCTGCAATCCGAGACCATTGACCATGTGGTCGAGCTTTTCGAAAAGGAAGGCTCGGATGCCTGGTTCAGCCAGTCCGTCGAATCGCTGTTACCCTCCAGAACACGCTGTCCTCAATGCGGGGCAGATCGCTTCCGCAAGGAAACCGACATTTTGGATGTCTGGTTCGACTCCGGCGCCAGCCAAGCTGCTGTATTGGGCCATCAACCCGATGTCCCCTGGCCCGCCGACGTCTACATGGAAGGGAGTGACCAATACAGAGGGTGGTTCCACAGTTCCCTGCTCGTGGGAGTCGGCGCCAGCAAAGGAGCTCCATACCGACAGGTTCTCACCCACGGATGGACCCTGGATGCCGAGGGGCGCGCCATGTCCAAGTCGTTGGGCAATGTGATCGAGCCACAGACCATCGTCAAGAAAGACGGCGCCGAGATTCTGCGGCTTTGGGTGGCCGCCAGCGACTTCAGGGAGGATATTCGTATTTCCTCTGAAATGATTCGCCGTCTCTCCGAAGGCTATCGCAAGTTCCGCAACACAGCGCGATTCATCCTGGGAAATCTCTCAGACTTTTCACCCGGCGAGCATTCCGTGGCACCCGTGGACCTCGAGGAACTGGACCAGTGGGCCTTGGCGAGAACCAGTCAACTGTTGGAGCAAATCTACGGATGGTACGAGACCTATGAATTCCATCGGATTTATCACCGGGTCTATGATTTCGTAACCGTCGATCTGAGCTCGTTCTACTTCGACGTCCTCAAGGACCGGCTCTACACGGCCGCACCGAACTCACCGTTGAGGCGATCGTCTCAGACGGCCCTTTATAAAATCCTGGAAGCGTTGACCCGGGCACTGGCCCCCATCTACAGCTTCACCTGCGATGAAATTTGGGAGCACCTGTCGTCCGACCCTGACCGGCCGGAAAGTGTTCACATGGCGCAGTTCGTTCCCGCCAACCGGCTTATTGAAGGGTTACCCGCCCAGTCCCTGAAGCGATTGGACCATTGGGAGTCACTCATCCGGATTCGTTCCACCGTCCTGAAGGTCCTGGAGGAAGCTCGCAAGGCCAAGTTCATTGGGAATTCGCTGGAGGCCAAGGTGACTCTCGCCGGCGGAGACGGCTATGCTTCAGTCCTCAAGAGGTACGAGCGGGTGCTGCCGGGGCTGTTCATCGTTTCGCAGGTGGAGCTGGGAAATCCATCGAAAGAGGAAAAGTTTTTTGGGGAAGCAGAGGAACTCCAGGTTGCGGTGAGCCGGGCTGACGGCGATAAATGCGAGCGGTGTTGGATCTACTCCACCGGAGTAGGCAGCGATCCGGACTTCAGAACAGTCTGCCCCAAGTGTTCCTCGACGCTCAAGGCTATCGGTGTCACACCGGACCAAACCCGTCAGGGCGTTGGAGCTCCCTGACAGGCTATCCGCCTATAGCGCTTCTGTCCGGGGCAACCCGCCATCCGGACCGCAGAACACCCGGTCAGGTTACCACCTATCATGAAACGACTCATGTACTTGTTGATCGCTCTCGGCGCGCTCCTGGGCGATCGCTTGACCAAGAAACTGATCGAAGACCATTTAGCACTCTATGAGTACAAGACCGTCATTCCGGGCTTGCTCGAACTCACCCACACGCGAAACACCGGAATGGCCTTTGGGATTCTCAGCGGTTCGACGTCACCCTGGATTCCTTACGTTCTTTCCTTCGTCTCCGCCATCGCCTTCCTGATCATCCTGGCCCTTGCCCTGCGCAGCCCGGTCAGCCAACACCGACTGCAGTGGGGACTGATGCTGGTTCTGGGCGGTGCGGCTGGAAATCTCTATGATCGCCTCAGGCACGGCTACGTGACCGACTTTATCGATGTGTTTTACAAGAGCTATCATTGGCCAACCTTCAACCTGGCTGATTCTGCCATCACCATCGGGATTGGCCTGTTCCTGATCGAAATTCTGACCCAGGAATCCAGCCCGGCCGAGAAAGCTGCCCCCGTGAAGCCCTGAGAGGACCCGCCTTTGCTTCCCAAGCTGCTGGACTTTGGCTATTTCCCGCTCCATACCTATGGATTTCTGCTGGCTTCAGCCTTCCTGGCAGCACTTTGGTTCAGTGCTCACGCCGCCCGGCGGGAGGGAATCGACAAAGCGGAGGTCTATGACCTGGGCGTCTACATCGCCGTCTCAGCTCTGCTCGGAGCCAAGCTACTTTTCCTCATTACCGAATTCCGCTACTATGCGACCCATCCAAGCGAAATTTTTTCCCTGACCACGCTTCGCTCCGGAGGGGTGTACTACGGGGGGTTCATCCTTGCGGCCATCGTCGGGATCTGGGTCATCTGGCGAAAACGTCTTCCGGTGTGGAAGATGGCCGATATCTGCTCGCCGGGCATCGCCTTGGGCCAGTTTATCGGAAGACTCGGATGTTTCTCGGCCGGGTGCTGTTACGGCAAGCCTACGTCCCAACCCTGGGGAGTTGTTTTCAGCAACCCGTACAGTCACGAGGTGGTAGGCGTTCCCCTGGAAGTTCCCTTGCATCCAACCCAACTGTATCAAGCAGGCGCCAACCTGGTGGTGTTTGGCCTCCTGTGGCTGAGCTTGCGCAAAAAGCGATTTGACGGTCAGGTGTTCATTCTCTATCTGCTGGGCTATTCGGTGTCGCGTTTTCTGATCGAGTTTGTCAGAGGAGACAGTAGCCGCGGCTTTGTCTTTGGCGGGGCATTGTCTACCTCTCAGTTCATTAGCTTGTTTCTGTTACTGGCCGCCGCGGCTCTTTTTCTGATCCTGAGGCCACGTGACCGCGGCAGGCCGGCATAATCAGGGCCAAGGCAGGCGGCAGATTTCTCTGACCCGGACAACATCTCCCGGCCAGCGAATAGGCCAAGCCGCCCGCCCCACCCGCCGCATGGAAACCTGTTGTTTTGGCTTCCTCTCGGCTGCAGGCGGCAACTTTCAGGCTCCCGAACGAAGCAAGGATGATGACCCACACACGGCATCCCGGCCAAACGCTGGGCGTTCGCCCCCAACCCAGCGATCGTGGGGATCGGTTGGATCAATTCCTGAGCAGGCATCTACCCCATCAGAGTCGGTCTCGGATTCAGGGCTTGATTGAAAACGGCCTCATCCTGATCGACCAAAGGGAGTGCAAGGCCAGCTACCGCATCAAAGGGGGAGAAAACATCCGGGTCCGCCTGGTCTCCCCTGGGCCAACCGAGCTGGCCGCAGAACCGATCCCGTTGGAGATAGTCCACGAAGATAATGACCTCGCCGTGGTCAACAAACGGGCCGGAATGGTCGTTCATCAGGGAGCCGGTGTGCGGAGCGGTACTCTGGTGAACGCGTTGTTACATCGGTTTGGGAATCTCTCCGAGGTTGGAGGCGGGGACCGGCCCGGAATCGTGCATCGCCTCGACAAGCAAACCTCGGGTTTGATGGTCATCGCCAGAAACGACTTCAGTCATCGCCAGTTGGCGCGCCAGTTTCAAACCAGACAGGTGATCAAAAAATATGTAGCTCTGGTGCATGGCGTCATCCGCAAGGACTCGGGTGAGATCCAAAGTTCCATCGGGCGTGACCGGGTGCGTCGCACCCGGATGTCGACGCGACCCAGAGTAGCCCGATCGGCCCACACGGCCTATCGAGTCCTGGAGAGGTTTTCAAGATTCACGCTGGTGGAGTTGGATCTCAAGACCGGCCGCACTCACCAGATCCGGGTTCATCTCAGCTCAGAAAACCACCCGGTTGTTGGGGACACACTCTACGGCGCACCGGCCCAGGTTCGGATCATCGAGGTTGGACGTAACCTACCCCGGCTGGACCGAAACTTCCTTCATGCAGCTTTCCTCAAATTCCACCACCCCCGGCAACGGACTGCAATGGAATTTTCCTCCCCCCTGCCCGAAGAGTTGGAACGGTTTCTGGTCAGTCTGCGCCAGCCTCAGAATGGCCTCATGGTTTCAAGTTGAGCCGGGTCAGGCGGCTTTCCCCAACCTTGGCAGGGCCTGCCTGCAGCAGGGAGGTCGGTTGACGGAGTCGCAACCCCTCTTTATACTTTGCCTATGAACTGTCGTTGGAAAGTCCCTCCAAGAATCCGCTGGCGGGGCGCCCTGGTCGGCTTGATGGTCTTGGCCGGCTTTACTGGCGCTCCCTCTCAGGCTTTGGCCCAAAGCCGGGTCAATGCGGGTGGGCGTCCCTCCGACCGTCCTGAGGAGAAAATTTTTGTCGACGTTCAACTCGTCAACGTCCTTTTCACCGCCAAGGACAAGAAAGGGAACTTCGTTGCGGATCTGAGTCGAGATCGGGTCAAGGTCTTCGAGGACGAGCAGCTTCAAACGATCACCAATTTTTCCCTGGAATTGGATCAGCCACTGGCCGTCGTCTTATTGATCGACACCAGTTCCAGCGCCCGGGCCAGCCTCAAGATGCAGCAGGAGGCAGCCATCGACTTCTTCCATAACACCATCCAGCGCAAGAAGGACAAGGGGCTGCTGATGACCTTCGATTCCACCGTCGATGTCCTGCAGGACTTCGTTGACGATCCGGACAGATTGACCAAGGCCATCAAGTCTCTGCGAATCGGTGGGGGCACCAAGATGTTCGATGCCATCCAGGTGGCCTGTCAGGAAAAATTGGCCGGCCTCACTGCCATGAGACGCATCCTGGTCCTCATCGGAGACGGCGATGACAACATGAGCTATGAAACGTTGGAATCGGCCACAGCCATTGCTCAACGGTCAGAGGTGTCCATTTACACCATCAGCACCAACAACAGCGGTTTCTTTGGAATGGCTCAACCCAAGCAGGACAAAATCTTGAAACGGCTGGCCGAAGCCACCGGCGGAAGGGCCTACTTTCCTCCCAAGCTCGACGATCTGGCCATGAGCTTCTTTCGAATTTCAGAGGAATTACGAAACCAATACTCGGTGGCCTATCGCTCCAGCAACACCCGTCGGGATGGGACCTTCCGTCGCATCAAGATCCATGTGAGAGGCAGGAAACTCAAGCTGCAATACCGAAAGGGTTACTACGCACCCACCAGTTAGATCCCTGGAGGACGCTTCCCGTGTGGTCTTCTCAGCCTTGGCTTCCTTCGCAGTTCGGGAAACTTTGTCGAAGTCCTCAGGCTTCTTGGAGGACTTCACAGACCCATAGACGGCCTCCAGGGTGAAGGAAGCCGGCGCCAGGTGCACTTCACCATCTTCAATAATAGGTAAATGTGACCTTATCTCTCACTTTCGAATGGTCTACTCTTTGAAAAGATCGGAATGAGAACCGGTACGAACCAAGCACAATTCGTCTTTTTCAATGCGGTAAATCAAGAGCCCGTCCGGCTCGATGTGAGCCTCCCGATAACCCTTCCAAATTCCCCGGAGTGGATGATCGAGATAACGGGTGGATAACGGCTCCTGCCGAATCAACGACGCCAGCAAGACCCGAAGCTGGGTCAGATTCTTTGCCTCGTTTCTCGGCTCTTCTTACGTCGCGCTTGAACTGCGTGGACCGAACCGGGGTCAGCACGTCAAACGCCGAGATCCCGGAACAGTTCCTCGGCGCTGCCGAAGCGCTTGCCCTTGCCCTCGTCTAGTTCCTTCATGGCCTTGACCGTGGTGGCATTCGGTACCTGGACGGCGAATGGCAGCCGCTTCTCATCCGCCACTCGCAGCAACAGCAGACGGACGGCATCGGACACCGACAAGCCCATGGCTTGAAGAGCTTCCGTCGCCCGTGCTTTGCCGCTGCTATCGATCCGAGCACGCACAACAGTATCGGTACTCACCTGGATGCCCTTCCCTTCTGAATGATGTAGCTTTAACGTAGCTACAGAGGCCAGTAGCTACAGAGGCCAGCCCTGTCAAGGATAATTCCGTTACCAGCAAACCCCATCAGATTGCCTGACGGGCGTCAAAAACCCGGAGTATGCTATGATGAATTTGATCAGCTTCTTGAAGCACGACACCCGAAAAAACATCCAACCCCATTGGCTAATCACCGGCCGCCACGAACCGCAAATCCTCTTATGTTCAGGTTGAAGCGAGAAACGAAGCCGTTGCGATTCATGATTGTCGTCTGGCTGAGCGCGGCTTTTTTATTGGCAAGCCTTCAGCTCCGTGCGCAATCCCTCCAGGCTGGCTCGGCCAGACAAAACTCTTTCACCCTTAAAATCCCGGTCAACCTGGTACTGGTGCCCGTTTCCGTCACGGACCGAGACGATCAGCCGCTTTACGGATTTGAGAAGGAAGACTTTCGGGTTTTCGAAGAGGGCGTCCTTCAACATCTCAGCTACTTCTCCTCTGATCCACTACCCCTGTCGGTAGCCCTGCTGATCGACCGCTCCCTGGATCCCCAAGCCCATTCGAGGCTGAAAGCAACGCTACTCGCCCTGGTTGGAGCTTTCAGTGACTTCGACGAACTGGCCGTCTTCAAGTTTGACCACACCCCCGACAAGCTTCTCGACTTTACGCTGGACAAGCAGAAGGTCCTGGAAACCCTCCGAAAGAAGATCAACTGGGAGCCTCGGCCACCGGGGATCCTGAGCGGGCCGTTTTCGCCACGCACCACCGTGGGAGGGATTGAAGTGGACAGAGGAAGAGGAACGGTCCAACCACCGAAAACCTGGAACACCCATATTCACGATGCCCTGTTTGCCGCGGCTCAAGCCTTGCGACGGCGAAGGTCCCGGGAGCGGCGAAGAATGATCCTCATCATTTCGGAGGGTCGGAACGCCCCCGGTAACCGCAATCCCTTCGACGAGACCCTGGAAGCCATTCTCAGGGCGGAGGTTATCGTCTACGGCATCACCCCCGTCAGATCTTTTTTCGCAGGGAACACTTTGTCCAAGTATGCCGAGTCAACGGGCGGCGAGGTTTTCTTCCCCACGAAGATCAACAGCTTGGCCAAGACCTACCCAAAAATCACTCAGTCCGCCAGAAACCAGTACCTGTTGGGCTACATTCCCAATACCGACCCCGGAACAGTCTCTTTCCGAAAGATTCAAGTATACGTGGAGAGTAACCGCATGAAGGATCTGAAGGTGAGAAGCCGAAAGGGCTACTACTTCGTCCCTTCCCTCTGATCGGCCTGCCACCCGCAAAGGCCCGCCGAGTCGCTACACTCCCCGCGACTCAGGGTCCCAAACGTACTTGTGCATCTGGATCTGAAGGCGCACCCTCAAGTTGTCTTCCAGCAGCCATTGAGCAAGTTGGCGTGGAAGGAGCTTGCCAAACACAGGGGAGAAGAGAACCGTACAGCAGTCAGCCAGGCGGTGGTCTTCGAGAGTCTTCTTGGCCCACAGGTAGTCCTCCCGATCGCCGATCACAAATTTGACTTCGTCCCGCGATCGGAGCTGGGACAAATTGGAGTAAAGATTGCGATGAGATTCACCGCTACCGGGGCACTTCAAATCCAGAATCCTGATGACTTTGGAATTAACCCTGTCGACTGCGACACTGCCACCGGTCTCCAACAAGACCGTGTAGTGTCTTGCGACCAAGCCATCCATGAGCGGATAGACTTCTTCCTGCAGCAAAGGCTCTCCACCGGTGATCTCGACCAAAGGACAGTCGAAGGATTGCACCTCCTGCAAGATCTGCTCGACGCTGTAATCCTTGCCCTCATAGAAGGCATACTCGGTGTCGCAATAGGAGCAGCGAAGATTGCAGTAGGTCAGCCTCACAAAAACACAAGGAAGTCCGACGTAGGAGGACTCTCCCTGGATGCTGCGATAGATCTCGTTGACTTTCATTCCAGACTTGTGGTCAACCGATGGAGCTTAATGGAAAAAACGCACCGGCAGGCAGTAAACAAGGTGGAAGGGTTGACGGGTTCACCGCGGCGGGTCGGCTTGTGCCTATTGACGGACTGACAGCAGCCTGTCCAGGAACCGAGGGTCGTCACGCCATTTGGGTCTCACTTTTACGAATAAATCCAAATAAACCTGCTTCCCCAGCAGTACCTCGATATCTCTGCGTGCAGCGGCGCCGATGGCTTTCAACTTTTGTCCCTGGCTTCCAATGACGATTTTCTTCTGCGACTCCCTCTCCACACAAATGTCGCAATAGATCCTGACGATTGCCTCCTCTTCTTCGAAGCGCTTCACCACCACGATCGTCGAATAGGGAAGCTCCTGATCCGTATGCCGAACCACTTTCTCACGAACCATTTCAGCCGCCAGAAAACGCTCGGGAGAATCAGTATACTGAGACTCCGGGAAAAGGGGCGGGCCGGCCGGCAGGTACTTCAAGATCTGTTTGAGCAGCAGGTCGAGGTTGTCACCCTTCAAGGCAGAGATGGGAATAATTTCGGCAAATTCGAATTGCCTGGCATAAAAGTCCATGAGGGGAAGTAACCTGGCTTTTCGCAGCAGGTCGATCTTGTTGAGCAGCAGGAGGGTGGGCAGTCCGCGCTGCCTGATCAAATCCAGAACATATCGGTCCCCTGAGCCATAACTGGCTGTGACATCCACGATCGCCAGCAACAAATCGATCCCCTCCAGGGCATCGTAAACGGCCTGCATCATTCGTCGATTCAATTCATAGCTTGGCTTATGAATCCCCGGAGTATCAATGAAGACGACTTGTCCCTCCGCTTGGGTATGAATGCCCAGAATCTTGTGGCGGGTCGTCTGAGGCTTGTCCGAAACGATGGACACCTTTTCTCCCAACAGGTGGTTGAGCAAAGTCGACTTGCCGGAATTCGGACGACCGATCAAGGTAACGAATCCGGACTTAAACTCAGGGATGGCCGCATGCAGGATGGTATCCCCGAGCGAAAGCGGTCGAACCGAGGGGCCTTCCTCTTCTGCCATGGGCATCGTCACCATTAAACCGGGAACTCCTCACCGTCCGAGCTGCGGGGGAGCGGTTTGTGTGGCCAGAAGTTTACTGATTCGTCGGCGGTCGGCTTCTTGCACCTCGAACCGCACTCCCCGATAGTCGTAGGTCTCGCCTTTGCGGGGGACCCGGCCAAACACTGAGTTGAGAAACCCCGCCACCGTGGTTGTCTCTTCACTGTTCAGCTTGATGTTGAAGAGATCTTCAACTTCCTGGATAGCCGTATTCCCCGGAATAAGGTACGAGCCATTGGCGTCCTTGGAGAGATGGGTAATCTCCGCAACCTCATCTTCGTCATGAATTTCGCCCGCGATCTCCTCCAGGATATCTTCAATGGTCACCAGACCGGCGACTCCTCCGTGCTCGTCAACCACGATAGCCATATGCGACGCCTGGCGTTGCAGATCTGTCAGCAACTCGGCAACCCGCTTGGTATCAGGGACAAAATGGATGGGCCGCACCAGGCTTTCCAGGTTGTCAATGGTCACGGGCTTATCCCAAATGTCGATCAAGTCCTTGAGATAGACAAACCCCTCAATGTTCTCGACGTGGTCCCGGTAGACCGGGATTCGAGAATACTTGGTGGAGGTAATCAGTTGTTTGAGCATCCCGGGGGTTGCTTTGACGTTGATAGTCACCATGTTTGTTCGGGGAACCATGATGTCGCCGGCCACCGTATCTCCGAATTCAACCACTGATTGAATGAGTTCCTCCTCACCCTCCTTCAGAATTCCCTCCTCTTGGCCCACATCGATAAACGCTTGGATTTCCTCCTCAATGTGCTGCTCCGTTTTCTCCTCCTCTTCCTCCGGAGCGTTGAATTGTCGAAACAGCTTCAGGCTTGAAGAAAGGGGATAGGCCAAAATTCTCAGGATCGGCCGCAGCAGGCGATAGCTCGGAAGGAGGGTCAGAACGACCCGTTCGGGCTTGTGAAAAGTGAAAATTCGGGGAATCAACTGGCGAAAGATCACCACCACCAGGAACATGAGCCCGAAGGCCGCGGGCAAGGTGCTGAGGTAGCTGTTAAATTGGGAGTGAAGGTAGCCTGTCAGAATGATGGCAATGGAAACACTACAGACTTGGATGCCCACATAGACGTCAACCAGGCTTTCCAGGTGGTTGTCCATCAATTGCTTGACCTGTCCCACCGACTCGGAAGGATACCTTTCCATCATCCGGCGGATGGCCACCTTGTTGGTGCGGCTCAGACTCATTTCAAAGATCGACAGCAGCGTTAATACCAGCAGGAAGAGGAGAGCCGCCAGGAGCACTCCAGCCGTTATCATAAGAGCTCTCTCTGTAGTCTTAGTTCCTTGCGGCGCATCTGCCCCTGATCGAGCTCATGGTCCAAACCCAAGAGATGGAGCCACCCATGAATCATGAGCGTACAAACTTCCCGTTCCAGGGAGTGGTTGCGCTCAAGCGCCTGTCGGTAGGCAGTTTCAACGGAAATCATCATATCACCTAAGTAAGGATTGTCAACGTCAGGCGAGAGGGGATCTTGGGCAGGAAATGACAGGACATCGGTGGCTTCGTCCCGCCGTCGGTAGCGAGAATTGTAACGACGAATCGTGCGGTCAGTGGTCAGAAGAACGGTGAAATCGCCGGCGTTGGCTTTGGCGCGGCGAGCCAGCCCCGCGGCAAAGCGGCGGAGCCGCTTCAGCGGGATCGCATGCCGACGCTGGCGGTTGAGAACGAGGACCCCGGACATCAGTGATGACCCGACTCAATCATCGGGTTGGCGCAATGCATTCCTTGCGATGATCTCCGGGTTCGGGCTGGGAGGTGGACTTCGAAACAAGGGGATTTTCCGGGTCGGCCGGATTGTCCCGTTTCTCGGATTCATAGACGTCGTAGGGCCCGAACGATTCGTTGCACCAAGGGATGGCGGACGACGTCGCCTTCATGAAAGTAGACGAAATCGATCCCCTTGACCTTGGAGACGATGTTGCTTGCTTCGACGAGCCCTGAGACTTTACCAGGGGGCAAATCGATCTGCGTGATGTCTCCGGTGATCACCGCTTTGGAATGAAAACCAATGCGCGTCAGAAACATTTTCATTTGCTCCGAGGTCGTATTCTGGGCTTCGTCCAGAATCACAAAGGCATCGTTCAGAGTTCGCCCGCGCATGAAAGCGATCGGTGCGATCTCGATGGCGCCCCGTTCCAGATAGCGATCGACCTTGTCGATATCGAGCATTTCGTACAGAGCATCGTACAAGGGACGCAAGTAAGGATCGACTTTTTCCTGCAAGCTGCCCGGCAAAAAACCCAACCGCTCGCCAGCCTCGACGGCCGGCCGCGCCAGGATGATGCGGTTGACCTGTCGAGCCAACAAAGCAGCCACCGCCATGGCCACCGCCAGATACGTTTTCCCGGTGCCGGCCGGACCGATGCCGAAAACCATGTCGAACTTTTCGATGGACTGGAGATAGAGATGCTGGTTGAGGCTGCGGGGCGTGACCTGTTTTCTGCCCGACAGCCGCATCTTGGGAGTGAGGATACAATCTCTCAGACGAATGTTGGAGTCTTCTGAAATGATTTTTAGGATGGACTTGAATTCTCCGTTATTGAATTGAATTCCTTGCTTTCCGACCTGGTTGAAGTCGAGCATCACCCTCTCGATGATTTTGACATCCCGTTCTTTTCCTTCAATGACGAGATTATCGGAGGCCAGGGAAAGTCTTACTTCGAAAGCATCTTCGAGAAAAGACAAGTTCTCGTCGAGGGTTCCGAAGATGGTCTCCGCCCCATGACCGAGGGTGACACTCTTCTTCATCATTCTCCGTTGTTTCGTCTTCTCCGCCGGTGGCAAGAATGAGGGCAGTTTGACACAGGCTCCACCGGATGGTCAAGGTTGTGTGCGGGTTCAGTCCATGTGAGACGTCCGGTAGCCTTGGAGGTCCCAAGATATTCCATGGGCGTCATCCTGTCCAGAGTTCAGTGCGGTCGGACGTTGGACGGGAGTAGACGCGCGGTCACCCCTGTGTCTACTGACCGGCGAGATGGCTTGGAGCTTCTTGAATTGGTGGGTATAGAGGCTTTAGTTTGATGCGGGCGTCCCCGGTGGTGAAACGTCAGTCCCCGTGGACCGATGCCCCGTTCCGGCCCTTCTGCCAGGCCTCAATCTCCCGAGGCAGGAAATCCTGGTCGGGGATGCAACGCTCCAGGCACTGCCGAACCGTCGCTCCTCGCCGCTCGAACGCCTCCTACAGCGACGCCGGGCATGGGGCATCACCTTGTCATCGTAAACATCCTGTTGGGGCTGCTGATCCTCGCGGACTGAGAAACAATCCCCAGCGCGCTGGCAGCAGCCGTCTTGCGGTGGTTTTGTCTTGTGGGATATTCAGGGAGCCGGGCGCGGAGTGATGCCCTGACAACACGCCGCCTGCCCCTCATCCACAACTTTTGTCTCTCTCCGAGCTGGGCCTGCAATCAATCCTGCCCCACACTATCGGGCTGTCTCATCGGCACAAACGATAATTCATCATTGACAGAATTGGCGGCAGTGATACTCTGAGACTTCTGCATAACTCAGTTTGGCCAAAACTAAATGCTTTATGTAGTAGGCTTCTTATGATTTTCACACTACATATAGTGTTCGATGGTGCGATCCTTGAGTTATGCCGAGGTCTCACTCTGATAAGTTGTTGGAGACAAGGTGTCGGGAAGGCCAGTCGAGAGGGTACGATGAACAAAGGATTTTCTTTGATTGAGTTGCTGATTGTGGTGGCCATTATCCTGATCATTGCGGCCATAGCCGTTCCGAACCTGCTCCGGGCCCGACGCACGGCCAACGAGGCTTCCGCTGTCCAATCACTGAAGGCGATCCAAACGGGCCAGCTCATGTACCAATCTACCTACGGCAACTTCACAACGCTGGCGGAGCTTTCCAAAGACGGCGGGATTCCTCCGGATCTCGGGTCCGGCGCCAAGAGCGGTTATACGTTCACTTCGGGACCGGGAGAGAATCCTGCCCAACAGTTTACGGCGACCGGGGCTCCCACCGTCAGCACCGGGGCCGCCGCCACCGGAACCAGGACCTTCTTTACCGACGAGACCCTGGTGATCCGTTTTGCCATTGGGTCCCAGGCCAACGCTACCAGCGCACCGATTGGGTCTCCGGCCCAGACTGAAAGCCAACCGGACAGCCAGTAGCGTCAGCGCGAAACAAGAATAACCAGCGAAAAGGTAAGGGGGAATACCCTCAGGAAGTCGATCGATGCCAGATCAGACGGCAAGTAGATCATCCCTGGTCATTAAGGTCGTTAAGAAGGAAAGATGGGCAGGTCTGTAAGCCGAATTCTGTTCCTTGAGAAAGGGAAACGGTCATTCCTCTAGCCTGGAAGTTACCTCCCAGGTCCAGCATTCTACCCGGATGTCAAGTGGCGCGGGTCACACCTTCATCCCTATTTGAACTTGCTCCATGTGGGGTTTGCCAGGCATGCTTGTTGCCAAGCATCCGGTGCGCTCTTACCGCACCATTTCACCCTTACCCCGGAAAGGAACTGCGGCTCGACGACCCCGGATTGAAGCCACGCCGTCCCTCCATCCTGGGTCGAACTGGAGATCAATGGCGTCGCAGAACTGATAGTCTCTCCCTTGATCGGTAATCCGCAATCCCCCTCCGGGGCGGTATCTTTTCTGTTGCACTTTCCGTACCCATAGAGAATCTCTATGAGCCCCCCGCGTTACGGGGCACATTACCCTGTGGAGTTCGGACTTTCCTCCCGCCCAATGCCTGGACAATGAGCCGGCGACCGTTCGACCTGCCCCAGGAGCATTGTAGGTCTGCCCTGAGAATGCCGTCAAGGGGCTGTGCGGGTTCAGTGGGTTCAGTACCTATGAAACTCAGTCAGGCGGCCTTGTGGATGGCCAGGGACTCCATCGGTGCCCTCATGTCCGTGGATCGGTGGGGCCGGATGTAAGGGTTCAGGCTCCTTTAGTTCCTGGCAAAACGAAAGGCTGCCTGAAGGGGCGTGGTGTTTGGTCCCGAATTGGGAGCCGGGCGCCGTGCTTTTGGGGGTGTGAGAGACGGGGACAGGGACTCTCAAGGCGCGGTTGGCGCCCTGATCCGCTTTCTCTTCCCCCATCATCCTCATCGTCTCACAGGTGTCGGAACCCGGACACTTTGATCGTCAAGTACGGGGACGCCAGGGCAAGGTTGCAGCTGAGGAGGTCAGGCCAGTCAAGCCGGGAGTGAGGAATCGGGGACTGGCGGGAGGGGGGGGCAAGCAGAGATGGGCGATGGGGAATGTATGGCGCCGATGCCGTTCGGGCTGGAAGGCGCAACCGAACGGTCCTTCCGAGAGCAGTTTAACGCCGCCGATATTGGACGTGCACTTCAAGTTTCTCGATCAGAATTGGGTCGTCCTCGTCCGGTCTGGGGACCGTGAGACGAAGGGCCGACAAGGTTGGAGCCGACGGCAAACAGTTCCGGAGACAGGTTGGCGAAGACCAGCCAGCCATCTTGCGGTCTTGGCTTGCCCAGGTGGGCATTATTCAGTCGGGCCTCGATCGCCTCTTCGATGCCCTTGGCCGCCGGAGTGTTGACCAGACGGCCCTCCGGGTGGCCGATGGTTGCGACCATAACTTCCGGCAGCCGCTGGTCTTTCGGCAGGTCTTTCGCCGAAGGGTCGGAAAGCAGGACGTGCAGCCCAATCGCTTCCAGGTGCTCTCGATCGGCGCTCACGTCGTCGGCAATGTCGATCTTCAACAGGGTATCGGCCTTGCCGTTGTTCGCCAGCCTGGCTGGTAGCGGCGCCAGCATGTTGGTGTTGAAGTACATCCACCGGGGTGTGGTCCAATCTTCTGGATTGGGTATCACTGTCGGACCATGCCCTCCGCCGCGACGCTGGACGACGAACACTTTGTTCTTGTGATGGAGCGTCTCAGGGCTGCCAAGTTCGCGGTAGCTTTGCAGGTGTGTCTCCCACACCTCACGGTAGGGAAAATCCGGGGCGTGGTTGAAGTTGAAGGTCTGAATGCCATCCGCACCTTGCTGCCACCAGTTCGCCGCCACGCCGCGATAAATTTCGATCGGGGGAGTGGCGTAGCCATCCGAGGCGTGATGGTCATCGACACACGGATAGAGCTTGACATGAGTGCCGGCGATAAGGCGGCGAAAGGCGGCGATGTCCACGTCGAAACTGCGAATGCCCAGCGCCAGCACGTCGACCAGTTGCTCGCGCACCCAGGTCTCGATATCCAGGCCGTCAAAGTGGCAGCCTTCCAAATTCTCCGGGATCCGCGCCCCGACCAGCAGCGGCCGTCCGCGTTGATCAGCCACTTCCTGGGTGATCGAACGCAACTCGCGTAGAAAGTCGGTCATCTTGTCCCGGTTGGCCCACGCTTTGCCGGGGGGCAGGACGGGACACACGCGGGCGAAGTCCAGCGAGATGCCGTCGTAATCGAACCGCTCGGCGATCTCCCGCAGAATGCTCAGCTTGTAGCGCCGCACTTCGGGAATAGCGAAATTCCACAGACCAATCGGTCCGGGCCAGGTATGTATCAGCCATTCGGGATGCTTCAGCTTCATGGGGATCCTGCGAAAGGGCCCCAGGTCGTTATCCGAACCGTTGATGCGGTAGTTGTAGAAGGCTTCGATGCCGCGCTTCCTGGACTCCTTGGCAAAGACGGCGGCGATGTCGACGCCCTGATCCTTCCACTTGCGGTAACCTTCGGCGTCATAGAGCGGCATGATCTGGCTGGGGCCAGGGTGACTGGTTGCCTTCTCCCCACCCCCACCAGACGCTGTCGATCTGGACGTCGGCGGCATCGATGACATGGAATTTCCACTTCACCAACTCGGCAGGATCGCGGCCACCAAACCGGCGGTCCCCGGAGATCGTGTCGAAGTTGATAATGATCCGGCGATCCCGGCTGGCCGCGGCAATGTGCTCGTCGGAAAGCCGCACAGGCTTACGCTCATCGTCTGCGCCGAGCCATGGGGTCATTATGGAATTCACCATGACCTGGATCAAAAAGGCGACCAGCGGGATGATTCGATGATTGGGCATGTTGGCAGTTCCCCGGTGGCCAGTCATTCTCCTCCTCAATAGGGTTGTTTGAGTGGGTTATCGCTTTAAGGGAAACTCTGATTTATTCCTCACTTATGAGATCATAGAATACCTCAAACAAGAGAAATAGGAGGAATGATTGGTATGCGTCAAAACACCTTGGCCGAAGCCGGATTCCAACGCTATAGCAAGCGGACCCACCGAGAGCGATTTCTGGAAGAGAGGGAGCGAGTGGTTCCCTGGGAGGCGCTTCAGGCCCTGATAGAACCGGTGTACTACAGCCAGCGCCGGGGGGCGGGGCGTCGGCCAGTGGGGTTGGAGCGGATGCTTCGAATCCACTGCCTCCAGCACTGGTTCAACTTGTCGGACCCTGGGGTGGAGGAAGCGCTGTATGATTCCAAGGCCCTGCGGCGTTTTGTGGGCATCGACCTGGGGCGGGAGCCAGCCCCGGATGAGACCACGATCGGCAAATTTCGTCACTGGCTGGAGGCCAAGGGGCTGGGAGAGGCGATCTTCCAGAGAGTGGGGGAACCCTTGAAGGCCCAAGGACTGAGAGTCAGCGGGGGGACCATTGTGGATGTGACCATTATCCAGGCGCCCCGTTCGACCAGGAACCGGGAGAGGAGGCCTGATCCTGAGATGCGGCAGACGAAGAAGGGGAATCAGTGGTATTTCGGGATGAAGGCTCATATCGGAGTGGACGCCAAGACCAAGCTGATCCACTCGGTGGCCACCACCTCGGCCAACGTGCATGACTCGCAGAAGCTCCCCGAATTGCTGCACGGAGGGGAGCGGGAGGTGTGGGGGGACTCGGCCTACCAGGGACAGGGGGAGGTAATCGGTCAGGTGGCCCCGCAGGCTCGGGAGTTCTTCCAGGAGAAAGGCTGGCGGCATCATCGGTTGAGCCAGGCCCAAAGAGCGCGCAACCGGACCCGATCCAAGGTGCGGGCCAAGGTCGAGCATCCGTTTCAGGTGATGAAAGGGGTCTTCGGCTTCCGCAAGGTGCGTTATCGGGGCTTGGTCAAGAACACCTATCGGGTTCAGGTCACCTGCGCCCTGGTGAATCTGTTCCTGGCGAGGAGGTCCTTGTTATCGAGGCTGGCGTAGGGGGAGAAGTGCGTCCAAGGGGCGGGCGCCCCCCGAAAAAGCTCGCCTGAAGGACCCCCAAACCCCCTTCGGTGTCTGAAAGAGTCTCTCCCTTGCGGTCATGACCCCCCTGTTCGTTGAAAAGAGTTCAAATGGCCCCATAGATCAGACCTTCCTTAAGAATAGTGCAGGACAACCGGATCGGTCAATAAGAGAGAATGAAGCGCTTTTTTGGAAAATGGAGGGTAGAATAGGGCGCTACCGCCTTCAGCAAGGCGGATTCATTCAGCCGGATGGTTGAAGTGAAAGGGGTCAGTGACGATGAATGTTGCCGTTCTGGGTCCGCCAGGATGTGGCAAAGGGACTCAAGCCAAACTCCTGGCCACCCATTTTGGCCTCAAGCATTTTTCTCTTGGAGAAACACTGAGGATGGAGGTCGGCAAAGGAACGGAACTGGGACAGAAGACGGCGGCCTACCTCCGAGAGGGGAAACTGGTTCCGGAACCTATTGTCCTGGAAGTATTTAAGGCCTTCGTCAGCAGAAATGGCAATCAAAGTTTTATTCTGGATGGTTATCCCCGCACCTTGGCTCAAGCCGAGGCCCTGGATGGAATCCTGAAGTTATCCGCTGTCGTTCTATTCGAGATCACTGAAGAAGCTGTCCTCTCCCGTGTTTCGGGGCGGGTGATGGACTCTGAGGGTCGCTCCTACAACCTGGATAGCAACCCGCCGCCGGCGGGAGTCCGATACCAGCGGCGAGACGACGACCGGCCTGAAGTTGTCCGGGAGCGGTTCCGCCAATACTACCGTGAGACCGAGCCCATTATGAGCTACTACCGGAACCAAGGGATCTTGCTGACGGTGAATGCCGCCGGCAGCATTGGCTCCGTGCTGGATCAGCTCTTGGAAAGCCTGGGAGAGGCCAGGGAATCAGTCCACAAGTGAGTTGAGCTCACCTGCACCACTCTTCAACGGACGAGTCGATGATTTCAACGGGTAAGCAGCTGTGCCGGAGACTCCTTTGACGCCTCTTCAGCCTTGGTTGGACTACGGCCAGGACGCATAGAAATGATGCAGCGGACTGGCCCCCTGGCCTACCTTGCAGGAGCGCAGCCAAGTCTGACTCAGGTACTCTCGGGCAGACCGAACGGCTTCTACCTCTGAGCCTCCCTTGGCCAGGGCGGCCGTGATGGCTGCTGAAAAAGTGCATCCCGTGCCATGTTTCGGTCCCCCCTCGAGATAAGGCCCCCTGACCGTGTGCAGCTCTGTGCCGTCGTAAACGAGATCGATCACTTCCCTCCAACCCCTTGGGGCCCTGACTCGGTTTCGGGACGATGCCCGCCTTTCAAGACCACGACCCCGGGACCCATGCGCTGAATCTCCTTGGTCGCCCGGCGATAGTCGGACTCACCCTGCAACGGCCTGCCTACCAGGGCTGCTGCTTCGGGAAGGTTGGGTGTCACGACCCGGGCCAAAGGCAGCAGTTGGTCGCGCAGCATGTCCAAGGCGCCTTCCTCCATGAGGGGAGCGCCGCTTTCGGCGGTCATGACCGGGTCTACGACCACAGGGATGTGAGCGTATTGGCTGAGAGTGGAAGTCACCGCCTGGATGATCTCAGGGCTCCCCAGCATCCCCGTCTTGATGGCCTGGGCTCCGATGTCGGAAAGAACCGCCCGGATTTGGTCGACCACCAGGCTCGCCGGAAGACAGAGCAGGGCTTCAATCTTCCGTGTATTCTGGGCCGTCACGGCGGTGATGGCCGAGGCTCCGTAAACGCCCAGAGCGGCAAAAGTTTTCAAGTCCGCTTGAATTCCCGCTCCGGCGCCCGAGTCCGAACCGGCGATGGTCAAGGCTTTCAAGAACGCCATGGCAAAACAGGTTAACCTAGGAAACCTCTGAACAACCCGGCTTACGTCGGGTTGAAGTGATGGTAAGGGATTTTCGGAGAGGTTCCGTCTTCTTCAGGGTGGGCCTGCCGGGCTGTTGCGGCCTGAACCGAGGCTATTCGGGCCTCAAACCGCCTCTGCAGGGACCTGCCGCCCCTCTCAACCCTGATCGGGGCGCACGACTCCCCCGTCACACCGCCAGGGAGCGCTCGGCCGTCATCCAGTTGGCCAGTCCCAGCAACAACGCCAGCCGCTGCCTGTTCCTGGCCAGCCCCCGATAACGGACCTTCGCATACCCAAAGCGCCGCTTCACCCACAGGAAGGGATGCTCCACCTTGGCCCGGATCGAGACCTTGTGCTTCTCCCACAGCGCCTCCGCGCTTCCCCGCTCCAACCGCCGACGCTGGCCGGGCTTCATCGCCACCCGCCACTTCACCCTCAACTCCCGATTCTCCGCCCCTTTATCCACTCCCTGATACCCCGCATCCCCCCACACCTGCCTCTCCCCTCCGTGCAGCAGCCGGTGGACTTCTCTCACGTCATGCACCTTCGCCGCTGTCGTCGACAGGCTGGGCGCCACTCCCGTCTGTTCATCCACCCCCACAGGCGGCTTCATCCCGAAATGCCACTGCTTTCCCTTCTTCGTCTGCCTCGTCTCCGGGTCTCGCTTCCCCGCCCCGTTCTTCCTCGACGACGGCGCCTCGATCAGACTGGCATCCACGATTGTCCCCTCCTGCAGCCGCAACCCCTGCAACTTCAGATGTCGGTTGATCTCCTCAAACAATCCCTCTCCCAACTCATGCTTCTCCAACCGATGGCGGAAGTTCAGGATCGTGGTCTCGTCCGGCAGCGCTTCCGTCAGCCTCAAGCCCACCAACCGTTTCACCGACTCCACCTCCTGGAGCAGGTCCTCCATTCCAGGATCACTCAGGTTGTAGAACAGTTGCACGCAGTGGATCCGCAGCATGGCCGACAACTCACAGGGCCGGCGCCCCCGGCCCCGCCTTGGGATAGAAGGGTCGGAGGCGGGCCTCCAACTCTTCCCGGGGAATCAGACCTTCCATCCTCTCCAGAAATCTCTCCCGCCGGGTCTTGCGCTTCCTGCCTTCGTGTTCCAGGTCGGCAAAGGTCGGCTGGTTCATGACTCGTCTCTCCCCCTCATCTCGGTTGATTTCCCTATGTTATCCTGATGTTATCATGCCGTAATCTGCCGGACTTATTCAGAGTGTCCCTAGTTTATCAGAGCTGTAAACTGGCCCACCGGTTGAACATGGATGAACAGGATATTCAGGATAAAAAAGAATCCTGTTCATCCATGTTCCTGTTGAAACATCTCAAAACGGAGTTTGCGTGGTTTACGAGCCGGGGCAAGCTCCAAGACCGCCTTGTATGTGATTCCTGGAATTAAAGATGGGTGAGGAAAGAAAAAGAGAGGTTGACTATGGGCGAATAAAAAGCGAAAATACGGCATGGTTAAAGAAGTTGGCCAACTGGTGGGCATTGCCCGTCTTGCCGCAGAGAGTGAACTGTTGCTGCGCAAGCGACAAGCGCACTACTTCTCGATCGAGGTTAGATCGGTGCTCAACCGTTGCTCAAACCCGAACATGCCGTTCTATTGGACGATCAACCCTTACCGCGGTTGCGAGTTTGGTTGCAAGTATTGTTACGCGCGCTATACGCATGAATACATGGGCATGGAGGACGGCAACCAATTCGAGTCCGAGATCTATGCGAAGAGGAATGTGGATGCCGTGCTGGCGAAGGACCTGATTCCGGCCAAGCTGCGAAACCGGCCTATTGCCATCGGCACGGCCACCGACCCTTATCAGCCGGCGGAACGGCGATTCAAGCTGACGCAAGCAATTCTGGAGAGACTGGCTGAGTGGCGCGGGCTCCAGCTTTCACTGACCACCAAATCCGACCTGCTCCTGCGCGACTTGGATCTGTTGCGGAGAATTGCTTCTCGGAATGAAGTCCACATCCACATCAGCCTGACCACCCTGTCCTCCGAGTTAGCCGGCAGTTTGGAACCGCGAGCCTCTGCGCCGTGGCGGAGGCTGGACGCCGTGGACGCCCTGTCAAAGGCGGGTTTAAGCGTAGGTGTGCTCGTCATGCCGATCCTTCCCTGGATCACGGACAGTCCTGACGAACTGGACGCGCTGGTGCAGGGCGTCAAACGGCGAGGTGCGAACTATCTGGCTTCCAGAGTTTTGTTTGTTACTTCCTCCATCGAAAAAGTCTGGTTCCCGTTTCTGCAGGAACGCTTTCCAACCTTGGTTTCCGCCTACCGGAGCTTGTATCAGGGGCCTGAGGGAAAACTGGAAGCCTATCGACGAAGGTTGGCTGACCTCATGCATCGGCTGTGCGACAAGCACGGCTTGGGGCAGAAACCTCTGACGACAAAGCTGTTGTTGGAACCCGGTCTGTGGCAGCAAGGAGTGCTGCCCTTAGTCTAAAGTGGAGATCCGGCTTCGGACGGGACGGGGCCGGCTTGTTGACTCTTTCCGCAGGGGAACTACATACACTACATATAAGGTGACCCCGTATGACCCGCACTGGTGAATACCCACGTCGAAAAGCTAAGGCAGCAAGTGGTTGAGCATGGATGAGCAGGATATTCAGGATAAGAAGAATCTTGTTAATCCTGTTCATCCATGTTCATGTTGAAGCCTCTCAAAATGGAGTTTGCGCAGTTTGCGAGCCGGGGCAAGCTTCAGGATCGCCTTGTATGTAATTCTCTTCCGCAAAGTCTGGAGCGACAGGCGAGTCTTCGTGGCCCTCCCTGATTGGGACAACCCAAGAAGCGCTAAAGGTTCAGGCTCTCGGGTCCCGCCGTCGATTCTGTTTGTGCCTTGACGGCATTCTCAGGGCAGACCTACAATGCTCCTGGGGCAGGTCGAACGGTCGCCGGCTCATTGTCCAGGCATTGGGCGGGAGGAAAGTCCGAACTCCACAGGGTAATGTGCCCCGTAACGCGGGGGGCTCATAGAGATTCTCTATGGGTACGGAAAGTGCAACAGAAAAGATACCGCCCCGGAGGGGGATTGCGGATTACCGATCAAGGGAGAGACTATCAGTTCTGCGACGCCATTGATCTCCAGTTCGACCCAGGATGGAGGGACGGCGTGGCTTCAATCCGGGGTCGTCGAGCCGCAGTTCCTTTCCGGGGTAAGGGTGAAATGGTGCGGTAAGAGCGCACCGGATGCTTGGCAACAAGCATGCCTGGCAAACCCCACATGGAGCAAGTTCAAATAGGGATGAAGGTGTGACCCGCGCCACTTGACATCCGGGTAGAATGCTGGACCTGGGAGGTAACTTCCAGGCTAGAGGAATGACCGTTTCCCTTTCTCAAGGAACAGAATTCGGCTTACAGACCTGCCCATCTTTCCTTCTTAACGACCTTAATGACCAGGGATGATCTACTTGCCGTCTGATCTGGCATCGATCGACTTCCTGAGGGTATTCCCCCTTACCTTTTCGCTGGTTATTCTTGTTTCGCGCTGACGCTACTGGCTGTCCGGTTGGCTTTCAGTCTGGGCCGGAGACCCAATCGGTGCGCTGGTAGCGTTGGCCTGGGACCCAATGGCAAAACGGATCACCAGGGTCTCGTCGGTAAAGAAGGTCCTGGTTCCGGTGGCGGCGGCCCCGGTGCTGACGGTGGGAGCCCCGGTCGCCGTAAACTGTTGGGCAGGATTCTCTCCCGGTCCCGAAGTGAACGTATAACCGCTCTTGGCGCCGGACCCGAGATCCGGAGGAATCCCGCCGTCTTTGGAAAGCTCCGCCAGCGTTGTGAAGTTGCCGTAGGTAGATTGGTACATGAGCTGGCCCGTTTGGATCGCCTTCAGTGATTGGACAGCGGAAGCCTCGTTGGCCGTGCGTCGGGCCCGGAGCAGGTTCGGAACGGCTATGGCCGCAATGATCAGGATAATGGCCACCACAATCAGCAACTCAATCAAAGAAAATCCTTTGTTCATCGTACCCTCTCGACTGGCCTTCCCGACACCTTGTCTCCAACAACTTATCAGAGTGAGACCTCGGCATAACTCAAGGATCGCACCATCGAACACTATATGTAGTGTGAAAATCATAAGAAGCCTACTACATAAAGCATTTAGTTTTGGCCAAACTGAGTTATGCAGAAGTCTCAGAGTATCACTGCCGCCAATTCTGTCAATGATGAATTATCGTTTGTGCCGATGAGACAGCCCGATAGTGTGGGGCAGGATTGATTGCAGGCCCAGCTCGGAGAGAGACAAAAGTTGTGGATGAGGGGCAGGCGGCGTGTTGTCAGGGCATCACTCCGCGCCCGGCTCCCTGAATATCCCACAAGACAAAACCACCGCAAGACGGCTGCTGCCAGCGCGCTGGGGATTGTTTCTCAGTCCGCGAGGATCAGCAGCCCCAACAGGATGTTTACGATGACAAGGTGATGCCCCATGCCCGGCGTCGCTGTAGGAGGCGTTCGAGCGGCGAGGAGCGACGGTTCGGCAGTGCCTGGAGCGTTGCATCCCCGACCAGGATTTCCTGCCTCGGGAGATTGAGGCCTGGCAGAAGGGCCGGAACGGGGCATCGGTCCACGGGGACTGACGTTTCACCACCGGGGACGCCCGCATCAAACTAAAGCCTCTATACCCACCAATTCAAGAAGCTCCAAGCCATCTCGCCGGTCAGTAGACACAGGGGTGACCGCGCGTCTACTCCCGTCCAACGTCCGACCGCACTGAACTCTGGACAGGATGACGCCCATGGAATATCTTGGGACCTCCAAGGCTACCGGACGTCTCACATGGACTGAACCCGCACACGAAGTGTCCGGTCCGTCGACATTCTGTTAGAATGCAGCCGGCAAAATCCATGAGTGATTCATCGACGCTATTTGCAATCGAAGGGCGCAAAGGGATCGTCTTTGGGGCGGCCGGCGGGATTGGTGTGGTGCTGTGTGAGCAAATGGCTCGGAACGGGGCGGATCTGGCCCTGTGTGATATTCGGGAAGCAGCAGCAGTTGAGGGCGCCGAGAAAATCGAGAAGCTGGGACGAAGAGCCATTGGGGTTGGGTGCGACGTGAACCACGTAGAAGACGTGGACCGGGCTGTGGAGGCGGCGGTGGGGTTTCTCGGGGGGTTGGACTTTGCCATTAACCTGGTGGTCCACCAGCAATTGAATCCGATTGTGCAGATGACCCAACAGCAGTTCGACCAGACGATTCATACCAGTTTGGGGGGTGGGTTCCTGGTGTCACGAGCGGTCGGGAAAGTTTTGCTCCAGCAGGGACGCGGCGGCAGTGTCGTGCATTTCAGCAGTGTGGCAGCCGCGGCGGCAGTGGGCCGAGGGACGGGGGCCCTATGCCGCGGCCAAGGCAGGCATCAACGCCTTGGTGCGGGAGTTGGCGGTGGAATGGGGATCGGCCGGGATCCGCGTCAACGCCGTGGCCCCCTGTCAGGTGCGAACGCCTTTGCTGGATTCGGTGCTCGACAATCCTGTGCTGGATGACCGCGGTGAGTTGCTACAGAAGATGGTGTCCAAAATCCCGGCGGGACGGCTGGCGGAACCGGTGGATCTGGTTGGGCCCTGCCTTTTTTTGATCTCGGATGCCTCGGCCATGGTCACGGGGCACGTGCTATACGTGGATGGGGGGTTCATGGCGCAATGACTCGATTGAAGAATCAAGAAGGTAAGAAAATCCAGTCTATACCCAGGGCGATCCAGCTCCAACTCTACGAACGGATGGTGTTGATCCGACGGTTCGAGTTGCGAGTTCAACGTCTGTACCGCGACGGAAAGATTCCCGGGTTCATTCACCTTTGTGTGGGTGAGGAAGCAATATCGGTAGGGGTGTGTGCACAGCTCAGCCAGGAAGACGTCATCACCAGCACCCATCGCGGGCACGGGCATGCGCTGGCCAAAGGCTTATCGCCGCAGCGGGTATTGGCCGAACTGGCCGGACGGTCTACGGGATGCAATGGCGGCCGCGGTGGTAGTATGCACTTGTACGATGCCCAGGCCGGTCTGCTGGGGACGAATGGACTGGTCGGCGCCGGCATTCCGGCCTCGGTGGGAGCGGCCCTGGCTGAAAAAGTGCGCGGCAGTCGGGGGATATCGGTGGCCTTCTTCGGTGACGGAGCGGTCAGCCACGGCGCTTTTCACGAATCCATCAACCTCGCGGCTGCTTTGGCGGCGCCGGTGGTGTTCGTATGCGAAAACAATCTGTATGCCACCAGCACCCCCCTGAAGACGACCACGCTCAACACCCATATAGCCAGCCGGGCGGCGGCATTCGGTATCCCCGGGGAAACGGTCGACGGCAACGATGTGCTGGCCGTTTACCGGGTCATGCAAAAGGCGGCCCACCGGGCGCAAGATGGGAAAGGACCGACACTGATTGAAGCCCGAACCTACCGTACGGTCGGCCATCACGAGGGTGAACCGTTGGCCGGCACCTATCGCACCCAGCAGGAGATTGATCAGTGGAAACGGAAATGCCCGATCCAACGTTTGCGTCGACATTTGACCAGAACCGGCGCAGCCAGCAAGGACGAGCTTGACGCCGTGGATGCCCGGATCGAATCGCAGATCGACGAGGCCGAGAAGTTTGCTATGGATTCGCCGCCACCGGCGGTGGCGACCGTCAACGATTCCGTTTGGGGCCCTATGATTGAAGTGTCCGAATCGCAACCGTCACAGTCCGACACACGCAGGCAGGGCTGGCTGGAGACAACGCGTGATGCGATCGCCACTGAGATGCGGCGCGACCCGAACCTCATTTACTTTGGTGAAGGCATCGGCGAGCGTGGAGGCAGTTTTGCCCACACCAAGGGATTATGGGACGAGTTTGGCGGAGACCGCATGATCGATACGCCCATCTGCGAATTGGCCTTCACCGGGGCCGCCTTCGGGGCGGCCGCCAGAGGCTGTCGTGCCGTCAGCGATCTGATGTTCAGCGACTTCATGTTCGAGGCGGCTTCCCAGATCATTCACCAAGCGGCCAAACTGCGTTACATGAGCAACGGTCAGTTCAGCGTGCCGCTTTTGATCCGGGCCCCGATGGGAGTGATCAAGAGCGCCGGACCACACCACAGCGGCGCTTATTATCCCATGTGGGCCCACTGTCCCGGCCTGATCGTGGCGGTACCGTCGAATGCGGCTGATGCCAAGGGCCTCTTCACCACGGCGCTGCGCACCGACGATCCGGTCATCATTATGGAACCCAAGGTGTTGTTGGCCAGTGAGCATGCCGTACCGACCAGAGAATGGGTGCTTCTTTTTGGTCAAGCCGCAGTAGTGCGCTCGGGCGGCGATCTGACCCTGGTGACTTGCGGGGCTCTGGTGCATCGCTGTCTGGAGGCGGCGAGCGAATTGGAGTCCCACGGCATCAGTTGTGAGGTGATCGACCTACGAACCATTGTTCCACTGGATGTAGACACCGTGATCAACAGCCTGGCCAAGACCCATCACCTGCTGGTTGTGGATGAGGCATTTTCGATGTGCGGACTGGGCGGAGAGATCGCGGCCGTGGTGATGGAGCACGGATTCGATCTGCTCGATGCACCGGTGGGCAGAATTCATACCGAGCCGGTCGCGCATCCGTTCAGCCCGACACTGGAGGAGTCGATTTCCGTAACCGTGGGCAAAATCCGCCGCAGCTCAGAAGCCGTGCTTGCCGGGCTGGCGCCGGCGCCGCGGCGTCTCGCACCAAGGGTGGCAACCCCGCAAGTATCCATCGCAGACATAACGGCGGATCACCCCATCGCTGAATCGCCTGCGAGGCCAGCAGTTGTCGACGGCGTAGCGATCACAATGCCCCACCAGGACTTGACCATCACCAAGGCTACTGTCACGCGCTGGCTGGTCGAGAGGGGCGATGCGGTGAGGAATGGCCAAGCCGTGGTCGAGGTGGAAACCGACAAGGCTCTGTCGGAAATCGAGGCCCCGGCAGACGGCGTGCTGGCACAGATCATCGCGCCCGAGGGTAGGGTTGTGAATTTGGGTGAACCGCTCGGGGTCATCAAGCCGCAAAGCGGATAACCCATCACCGGTTCACAGAAGATTCTGATATGAGGCTTGGCGCCACTATCGAGGACTATATCCAGTCGAAAGATCCGCTGGCCTACGTCAAGGAGTGCCAAAAGCAAGGATATCGGGCTGTCAGTTGGCCTGAAGCATTCATTGAAGCAAGAGGCGAGATTCAAGAGATCAAGAGGACTTTCGCCGCTGCCGACATCGTGATCGCCGAGGTGGCGGCCTGGGTGAACCCCCTGGACCCCGACGATGAGAAAAGACGCAGGAACCTGAGAAAAATCACCGAGACCCTGGCCATTGCCGATGAGCTGGAGGCCGTCTGCTGCGCTACGGTGGTTGGCTCCTTCGACGGAAGCGGTTCACCCTTTGCTCACGTCGGCCATCACCCGCACAATTTCGGAGAGAAGGCTTTCGAGGGCGTCGTTCAGTGGGTGAGAGAGGTCCTCGATGAGGTGAAGCCCACCCGAACCAAGCTCACACTGGAAATGTCTCCCTGGACGTTGCTGGACGGACCCGAAGTTTACCTCAAAATTCTCAAGGCTGTGGATCGAGCGGGGCTGGCCGTTCACTTGGACCCGGCCAACGCCATCCGGAATCCCCACGACTTCTATTCGACCGGGCGGGTGATCAACCGCTGTTTCGACTTGCTGGGGCCCTGGATTCGATCCTGTCATGCCAAGGACATCCACCATACTTTGGATTCCAGAACCGTGGCTATCGGAGAGATTCTGCCCGGTCGAGGCGTCCTGGACTATGACACTTACCTGCGACGCATCGAAAAGCTGTCCCCCGAAACTCCATTGATTATCGAGCACCTGGCCACCGAGCCGGAGTACGCGGAGGCAGCGGGTTTCATTCGCCGGGTCGCCGAAAGCGCCGGCATCGGTTTGTAGTTTTTTTGATGATGCGAGACCTCTGCATAACTCCTCGGGTGAGGCGAAATTTGGCCATGCGCTATCGCTATCCTACTGAAAACTCGCCGTTCCTGGATTCCGGCTTTCGCCGGAATGACGGTTATGCAGAGATCTCGATGCAGTAGCAGGCTCCGGATTGCATGGTTCAGGGAGGAATCTGATGGGCGCAAGGCTTGCAGGTAAAGTGGCTTTGATCACAGGCGCCAGCAAGGGCATTGGGCGCGGCCTGGCCATCGGGTTGGGGGCCGAGGCCGCTCGGGTGGCGGTGAACTACAAGACCGATCCCCAGGGAGCCGAGCAAACAGCCCGGCAGGTATGGGCTGTCGGCGGCGAGGCTGCGGTCTTCCAGGCAGATATCGGTTCGAAACCAGCCTTCGAAGCACTGGTGGAGGACGTTTACCGACGATTCGGTCGCCTGGATATTCTCATCAACAACGCCGCTCGAACCCGATTCGGGCCCTTCTTCGAAGTGACGGAAGAGGACTTCGAGGACGTGGTCTCCACCATCCTGCGGGGTCCCTTCTTCGGCTCGATGGCCGCCGCCCGCAAGATGATGGAAAGCGGCGGCGGGTCCATCATCAACATCAGCTCGATTGCCGTGAGGCAAATCATTCCTTTTCATTCCGGCTACACCATGGCCAAAGGCGGATTGGAAGCCCTGACCCGGCAACTGGCTCTGGAACTGGCGCCGCAGGTTCGGGTCAACTGTGTCGCCCCGGCAGCCACCAGCAACGACCGCAATCGTGCCTACGACCCCGATTTCGACCCCAAATGGGCTGCCGTGACTCCCGCAAGCAGAGTGGGGCAAGTGGAAGACTACGTGGGGCCCTGTGTTTTTCTGGCGAGCGACGAAGCCGATTATGTCACCGGTCAGATCCTGACGGTGGATGGAGGCTGGACGCTGCGAGGCTGTACCCCCGATATGTCGGACTTCGACTTCTCTGAAGACCGCCGCAGGGGCTGAGCCGGCAGCGAGCCCTGCCCGCCGGGGGGATTCGGATCGACAACCATGCCTGCCCGCATTGTGGTGATCGACTACAACTTCGACTGGGTCTTGCGGGACCGCTATCTCAATCCCCGATCCAAAGCCGGGTTCCTCACCCTGGAAGAAGTGATCCCGGTCTGCGGCGCCTTTGGAATCGACGGCCTCGAACTCATGCATCCCTACTGGAAAGACTGCCGGGCGTTGCGGGTGAAACGGATGGCCGAAGAGGCCGGTCTGCCCGTGGTTTGCTATATCTTCGAGTCGGACCTCATCGTTCCCCCAAGCTCTTGCCAGGAGGCCGTCGAGCACACTTTTGGGTTGCTGGACAGGACGGCTGAGATGGGAGCGCCGCTGGCCATGGTTATCCCGGGGGCCGTAAAGCCGGGCGTCCCTCTGAGCGACCAGCGATCCTGGCTCCTGGAGGGTCTGGTGCGCTGTGCGGCCCATGCCCAATCCATCGGCGTCACGCTGGTGGCTGAAAACATCGACTATCCCCCCGTCCAACCCCTCATGGGGCGAGGGGCGGATTGCGCCGCCTTCGCCCGCCAGATTGATTCACCGGCCTTCCGTCTGATCTATGACTCCGCGGCGCCTTTGTTCGTCCACGAAGCCCCCCTGGCAGCTCTGGTTGAAATGGGACCTTACCTGGCCCACGTTCATCTGAAGAACGCCAGCCCGCTCAAACCGGGAGAGTCGGCGGAACGTTTTCTGGACTCCACCAAGGGCCGTCGCTACCGGGGCGCCTCCCTTCGGGAAGGAGTGGTCGACCTTCAGCCCGTGCTGGCTGAGCTTGATCGCATGCAATACGACGGCTATCTGTCCATCGAGTATCAGGGCGAGTCCGATCCCCGCGAGATCCTGCGGCAGGACATCGCTTACGTGCGGCGGACAGTGCGGACCCTGCACCGCGCCACGCTGGCCGGAGATAGACCCACCGCAGATTGACGGGCGCGGCAATTACCTGGTGGTGCTTCCCTCCACCTTCGCCATAAGCGCCTTCAACTTGGAGTAGTTGATGCGCATGGCCTCGATCAGTGATCCGCCAGGCGGTTTGAAATGGGTGGCCAGCGCCAGAAAAGCATCAGACCGATGGTCGCGCAAGTTCCGCAATATCGTCAAATAGTCAACTTGGCCCTCGCCCAGGGGACGCCAGCCGAACTGAGCTCCCGGCCCGTCCACGACACGAACATCCTTCATATGGATATTGTGCAGGTAGGGCCTCAGATTGGTAAAGCCCGCGGTGGCTTGATCCCACTCGGCAGAAAGCAGGGCGTCTGCGGGAGACCACTGGACCTTGATCCTCCTGGAGCCCAGCCGCTCAGCCAAACGACGGAAATTACCGGTCGAACTGACGTAATTAAAAGGTCGCATGCCCAGCACCAAGTCGACATCATACTTCTCAGCCTGCTCAAGGAGCAGGGAAAAGGCTTTGACCAATTTTTCCATATCCATTTCAGCGATGATGCCGCCCCGCGTGGCCCATCGCATGGGCCAGGTGGGTCCTCCATATCCACGCTCCCCCGGCCAGACAAAGCTGTAGGAGAGCACCGCCGGCGCACCCAGTCGGGCGGCAATCTGCATGGCGCGCACCACGGCATTGAACTCTTTGAGAAAACCAGGATGCTGCTGCATGGTCCTGACCTCGAGATCGAGCAGCGGCAAGTTGTGGAACGGAATCCAGGCACTGATCATGAACAACTTGCGTCCGTACCGGGCGACACGCTCACCCATACGGTCCACTTCCCCATCGCTCATTTCGGGAATCGGCGTCTCTCCGGGGACGTGATGGAACCACACGTATTCAATGCCTATTTCCTTGGCGATTTCCAGTTCCTGGTCCAGGGTCAACTCAAACTGGTCCCGCAGTTCGTCGATCCACATAGCGAGTTTGAACCGATAGGGAGGTGTCCGATTGCCGGGCGGCGCCGAGAGGCCCGTCGAACCCGCCTCTACCAGGAGCTTGGCTGCCAAACCGGCCTGGATCGCCCGGCCCATAAAAACTCTGCGATCATGAACCATTCCCAATCCCTTTTTCAAAAAGCAGATCAACGGTCAGGGTCCGCCGATTTCCGACATCCTCTACCCGATTATCCGGCGGAGCTGCCCCCAGGTCCCGTTGGCCACCGCTGACAGCCGGCACAATCGTAATGGCAGCCCCGTCGTGCACGCTTGCAGCCCGCCCGCCGTGATCCCGAACGTTTTCCAGACCGACGAAAATATTGACGTGCTGCCGTAGTTCCCCTTGTTCAGTCAGGACGCGGTCATGAAGACCGGGGCAGGCTTGCCACAGTGCCTGCAAGGTCTCCGCCACGGTCGCGCTGGCTGAGACCCGCACCTCCACCTGACTTTGTCCGCCTGTCTGCTGGCGCAAGAACCCCGGAATGTGAAACGTCACCGCCATGACTTTCCACCCAAAGCAGGTCAATGCCTGGTTGTTGACCGTTTCTTCAATGCCGAGATCACACCACAGGGGGAGTCAGGCCGCGGCCGATTTCACGCAGGTGATGGCAGGCAGGCCATCCAAAATCCGGCGCCACGTCGTCCCCTCGTCGCGCGACCCATACAATTTTCCGCTTCGCGTCCCGAAGTAAATCCCCGCTGGCTCCAGGGCATCCATCACCATGCCGTCCCGCAGCACGGTTTCGTAAGCGCCCTCCTGTGGCATCCCGTCGGCCAGCGGTTCCCAGGAATCGCCGGCATTGCGGGTACGGTAAACGCGCAGCCTGGCATCCGGGCAGCAACGCATTTCTGTGTCCACGGGGAAAATGTAAGCGGTGTCTGGATCGTGTGGATGGACGACCACGGGAAAGCCGAAATCCGAAGGAACGCCATTGGCGATATCCTGCCAGCTCTCACCGGCGTTATCACTTCGCAGCAGGCCGCCATGGTTTTGCAAAAACAACCGCTCGGAGCGTGAATCGTGTTGGGCGACTTTGTGTACGCACTGCCCGAACTCGGGGTATTTGTCAGGCAGAAAATCCGCGTTGATTCCCTGGTTCCTGGCCTCCCAGGAGTGGCCTCCATCGTCACTACGATACACGCCGCCAGTGGACACTGCCACATACAGGCGATCCGACTTGGAGGAATCGACCAGGATAGTGTGAAGACACAGGCCGCCACCTCCGGGCTGCCACTGCTTTCGGTGGGGGTGATCGAACAAGCCTCGGACCAGCGACCAGCTCCGGCCGGCATCATCGGACTCAAAGAGAGCCGCCGGTTCCACGCCGCAGTACATCTTGTTCGGCTCTTGTTCACGGCCAACCGCAATCTGCCAAATTTGTTTAAGCGACTGTCCAGAGCCTTCAGGAAACTTTACGGGGGCGCTCTCGGGGTTGGTCCAAGTCGCTCCAAAATCATCCGTAGAGTGCAAGAGGGTCCCGAAGGCAAAATGGGTGGACGATGCCCAGATTCGTCGGCGCCCGGCCCGTCCATCGTAGGCCAATGAGTAGATCAGGCGGCCGGGGAAGTGCGGACCGGACAGCGCCCACTGTCGCCGCGAAGTATCGGAGCTCAGCAGGAAGGCCCCCTTTACGGTACCGATCAGCAACAACAGATCCCCTTTGGAGGGATTCACAAAGGTATTCATTTTCCCAATCCTCCTCAGCCTGGGGCATTTTTGCTGTCCCCGTTTCTTCCGATGCTAGCATAGGTTTCTGGTGCGAATGCCACAGAAAGTTGGGAGACACACTTTCTCATTCGGACCCGCGCACCCACCGCTTCAGAACACGGATGAGGCAGATGACACGGGTTCACACGGCTTCCAGGGATACTCCCATCTCGACAACTCCATACCCGTCTTGCCTCGCTCTTTATCCGTGTCAATCTACGTTATTTGCGTCCAATCTCTTTTCAATTTCCCGCAACGCCTCACTCAACGGGAAACAATGGATTCCGCATAGAGCAGCTCTCCGGTGAGGCCATCGTAGTATTGAAAGATGACCTGGGGATGCCGATAGGCCACCCAGCGGTCGGAACCTGCCTCAATCGGGTTATTGAAAGCATTGTTGACTTGCACCACACAATAGACGGGGCGATTTCGCAGGGTCTGAGGCGTATCCGGCTGCATGAAACTCGACCAGCGAATCTCTACCTGGCGCCCTTGAGAATCGAACAAACCGTTGGTCGGCCTCCCTCCCTCGCTACTCAGCGGGTGGTTGGTTGAGTTATGGGGTCCGGAGGCAAACTCCCAAACGCGGTCGGTGATCTTAATGGCGAAACTGTTGTGCAGATCACCCGTCAGGACAAAGACCGGCTTGCCCAGCGAGTCCCAGAACTGAATCAACTCTTCGCGTTCCTCCAGAAAAACGGTCCAGGCCTCATCTTTGTTGGGGATAGGATCCGGTCCCATGGCGCCCACGTGAGGGATGGTGAAGTTGACCGAGGAGATGACGAAAAAGAAATCGGCCTGACTGGCGTTCATTTCCCGCTTGAGCCAATCCTTCTGAGGCCGGCCGATCATCGAGAGCCCCTTCTTCCGAGGCTGTCTCACATCGTGCATCATGCGATGGCTGCGAGTATCGAGGAAGAAGAAGTCGGCGTTGCCGACGGACTGGCGAAAATGAGACACGCGCCCGATGGAGTAAGCGGCCGTGCCGTCGGCCCTGGCGGCCGGGCGAATCTTCAGCCGGTTGGCATCGATGACCTCGACAATCTGGTATACCCCTGAATTCGGGTGGCCGCCTTCATCGTCACTGGGCCCCTCCATCACTCCCGCATCCGGCGTGCCCCAATGCACGTGGAGGGTAGCCGTCTCCTTGGCATTCAGTGGGCTGAAGTCCGCTTTCGGATCGGTGAGTAGCTGGCTTCCGGCCTTGAAGGTGGCCCGTCCGAACATAATATCTTGAGAAGCATCCACCGGATTGCTCCACCCCAGATAGTCGTACCAGGCTTTCAGCGCAATGTCTCGGAACACGGGCCGCCGATTGCGAAACCCCACCTCACCGGCTCCGTAGACGTCGTTGACGATTTCGTGATCGTCAAAAGTGAAGAACGAAGGGACCACTCGATGCCAGTCAGCCAGAGGTTCACCCCGGTCGAGATAGAGCTTGTAGTTCTCCCAAACGCCCACGATGGCGGGCATCACCTGGACCACGACTGGCGCCTGGCCGGTGGACAAGCCCACTTGCTTCAGCCAATCTTCGGGTTTGTACCGGCGTTGCTCTTCGTAAAGCCAGTCCCCATTGAGAATGGCGAAATCAACCCGATCCGGGCTATGGTTGCCCTGAAATTCTCTGAGCATCGTGGCGTAGGCCGGGAGACTCCATCCGTAGGCGCCGGACCCGCCTGTATTCTGGTTATTGCCGCAGGCAAACTCGAATCGAAAATTAAAGCGTCCTTCAGGATTGAATTGGGGATGACGGACATCGTCCGAGCTGGGCAAGGTGTGGAAGGCGCCGCCAGGCCCTTCCACCTCCCCCGCCTGATCCAGCCAGACCAGCCGATAGTGGTAGGTGGTATTGGAAGCAAGTTCCCTGAGGTGAACCCAACCGGTATTGTCTTGCGCGAGTCGGGTAGCGACTGCTGGGGAACGGGAGTTCAACCGGTCGGGTCGGGTCCCGTATCTCACGGCGAACTTTCCGGTCCGAGCGGTGCGCGCCCAGACTCCCATCTTGTGGGCCTCAGGCCGACCCAAGATGGGGCCGTGGGTGAAATAGGCTCTCTCATCCGCTTTGGACTGCCGATGAGTCTGGCACCCCAAACCGGTTAGAAAGCTCGCCAAGGCGATCAACGAGGCCATGGATTTCATTGGCCCTCCTCAAGAAGATTACCCAAGATTCAGTTCTTGAAAATACTGGACTCCTCCAGATCCCAAGCGGCTAGGGAGTGGATCATCGACTCGCCCTTCCTGCTGAAAAGCGCCACTCCAAGACTATCACGGCGGGTCGGATAGATCCGCTGGGTCAGGCACTGGCGCCCATTGGCAAACACCTCCAGGATCGAGCGGTCCAGAAAAACCCTGAGTTTCAACCGCTCTTCGGGCCTCAGGTCGAAGGGGGGCCGTCTGCACCGGGACGTCTTGCGACTCCATCTTTCCCCTGATGATCGGGAAAGGCCTCCAAACACCGGGATCGAGACTGGCGCGAGTAGTATCGATTATCAATGATTTTTCCATTCGGTTACAGAGGATCAGTGTCTGTTCCTCGCCGCCGGCGCTGCAACGAACTTTCAATCCCAACTCACTCGATTCGGAAACGGTTGCCTCTAACGACAACTCCAAACAATTACCCTGAAGATCTTGGAACGGCAGCTCTTGACCCGGACCGATCGGGAGATCACGCCAACCGCGCTGATGGCGCCGCAGGCTTTCGAGTTCCACCGCCGGCTCAATCCGCAGAGAACCATCGTCGGCCAGCGAAAGCACGCGGGGCAAAGTCATCACTCCCAGTCCCGAGCACGGCTCTCCCCGGCGTCGTCGCTGGTCCAATGCCCAGGCCCAGAAAATGCGTCGTCCCCGGGCGTCAACCAGGCTCTCGGGAGCGAAACAGGCGCCTCCCGGCCAATTCAGGCGATGGTGCTCTTCCGGGAAAAAGCTTCCGTTCCGGTATCGACCCAAGTAACATCGAGCGCCCCGGGGATGACTGATGCAGAGAAGGACGTGTCGATCACCCAGTGGGAAAAAGTCGGGGCAGGCGCAGTCCTCCTCTTCCCCCGTCCAGTGGGGACTGGGGCTGTAGAATGGTTGCAGGTAGTCCCAATGGACCAGATCCGGAGAGGTGAACAAATAGGCGGTATCCCGGAGGTCCTGCGGTTTCACCTTCCCGCCCAGAATGGCGTAGTAGCGGTCGCCTTCCAGCCAGGCGTGAGGATCGAACACGTTGTAAACACCCCAACCGGGCGTCCCTTCCCTCGGCTCCGGGATCACGGGGTTGTGCGAACTCTTGCGCCAGGAAATCAATCCGTCGTCCATTGCCGTCGCCACACAAGTGCCGGCGCCCACACCGTGATAGATGATCGTCGGCACGCCGTCTTTGTCGAGGAAGGCTGCGCCGCTGAAAATCCCGACTTCCGGGTCCCCTTCAGCCGGTTTCAGAGCCGCGGGGTGAAACCTCCAGCGCAGCAGGTTCGTGCTGCTCGCGTGCCCCCAGCAGTGCCCGCCATGCGGCAGATTCGGATCCTGAAAGATGTAGAAGAGGTGGTATCGACCCTGCCAAAAAATGGCCCCATTGGGATCAAAGGGCCAACAGTTTCCCTCCGGCGCCACGAAGTGATAGCGCGGTGCTTGCGGGTCAGTAGTCATTTTTTAGTATGCTATCCTTGGCGGCATTCAAACGCAACGGCTGCAAAGCCAGGGCGGCTGCTGGATAAAACCAGCTCCTAGCTGTGAATTCCAACAACGTTGTTTACAGGGGGCAACCGCAGGTTCTTGCATTCTTATGAAGGTTCATACGGGCTTCCTCCTTGAGCTGATCGAATATGCTCCAATCAGTCTCTCGGATTTAGCCCGTGTGAACACTAGTCGAGACCTTCGAGGATACGGTTGCCACCAAAGCGAACCTCGCCGAAGTCAAGGCCGATGTCGCCGGCCTAAAGTCGGATTTCAAGATCGTCAAGAACGTCTTCGCCCCTGCTGTCATCCTCCCGCTCCTCAAGATCGCGTTCTTCTCCTGACCGGGCCGTCGAAATCCAATCCAACCCCGTTACGTAACGTCGATTCCTGGTCCGCACCCAGGGCCTTCCCGCGCGACCTCCGACCCCAACATCTTGGGGTCGGAGGTCGCGGCGAGGTTATAATAGGGCTAGATAATCCTCAAGATATTGAAAATTAAGGAGTTAATTTTTAAGGACCGGTTGACATAGAGTGGGTCTTATCGGAAGTTGGAGGGGGGGCTAGCGCACTTTCCCGAAGGATTGGCGGCCAACTGCCGGAATTGACCGAGGAGAGCCATATCCAGTTGACGGAAAAGGCGCTCAGAGGCGTTCCGAGTCCCTAGAGAGGCGCTGAGCGCCTTCTAGGGGCATTGCAAAAAAAGTTCTTGACATGAGGGGAGGGGTAAGGTCTTTTGAAGTACCCATATGCTTCACAACCAATAGGTCGAAGGAACAGAGGGGAGAGAACCGTGAAACCAAACCGTTTGATCTGCTCGTTTGTCTTGATTGGGGCACTTCTTTCCGTGCCGTTGCAATACCCAGCCCAAGTACCTTGTCCGAACCATAACCAACTGGAATGTCCGGGTGGTGCCGGCTGGACACATTTATTCTCGGACTGCTGGAACGCTGACTGCGGCTGGTTTGTGTTTGAGTGCAGCGTAGACGTGTATCATAAGAAAATCAACGAATGGTACTCAGTAACAAAGATCTGCAGAAGAGGGTGTAACTGCATTATATGGTGGTGATCGCGTTGTGGTGGAATAGGAGGATATTGCATGAAACTTAACACACTGCTTGCTTGTCTGGTCCTGATATTCAGTTGCGCTTCGAGTTCACTGGCGCAATTCACGCCTGTTGTGGCCAAAATCAGAACCAGTTACTATCAGACGCAGTCCGATGGCACAGAAAAACTGACGAGGTCCAAGGAAGGGTTCTACTACCGCTCTTCAGCTGGTGACAGCATGAGGACTAATTTTTACGTCAATGAAAATGGAGAGAAACTGGAACTAGGCCGATCGACTTATGTTGACGCTTCAACGGGAAAAGTCTATGAATTACACCACTACCACAAAAAGGCAAGTCTTAGGCAGAAAAGGAAGCTGCCGCTTCGTCCTGGAATCCTCAGGGAGCCCCCTGATAATGACAAGTATATACAGGGGAAAGGGGTAATTGGCGGTCTGCGTAGTGTTGCAATGCCTGTGCTTGATGAGAAAGGAAAACTCATTGGCAAAACTTGGCACGTATTGGGCATGGATTTAATGGTGAAGATGGAAGTCAAATTTCCCAACGGTAGTTACATTCAGGAACTCTACGACATCCAGTTTGCCGAGCCCGATCCGTCGAAATTCGGATTCCCGTTAGATTACAAGCTCAACCTATCGAACTGCAGGGGTTGTGGATAACATTCCCCACCAATTAGATCCAGTCAGAAAGTGAGGATTTGGTCAAGGTATCTCCGTGACTGGACTTTCCCCATTTTTCAGAGGGTCAAGGGCAACAGTGGGAGCCGACAACCGGCGGCGGAGGTTTGCCAATGCCACGGTGAGAGCCGAACAGCACTTGCTTAATCCCATCGGCCACGGCATAGAAGCGAAACTCGGCAATCCCATAAATCCGCTTGGCGGCCTGTTGAATGTGCTGAACCAGGATTTGCAGCTTAATACTCTTTCCCAGATACACGCCGGCAAAGTAAGCCACAGCCATGACCAACACCGCCATGGTGCGCAGCCGTTGATAGGTCAGCAGGCGGATATCTTCCAGTTGATAACTCTGCTTAATGAAGCGTATGGTTTCTTCCCGCCACAGACTTTTTCGCGACCCTGTCACTGCCAAGGTAGTCAGCAGCAGGGGCTGCTGTCCCAAACCGGTCACCACCACCAGAGACAGCTTCCGATCGAATCCGACCACGCGCACCCCTCGGGCTCCAAAATCCAAGTGGTAAACCTGCTCGGCCTAGCCAGTCTGCTTGATCACCGTCTCCCGATAGGGTAGTCGACTTCTCGGATTTAGCCCGTGTGAACAACCTTCACAGAATTCACACCTAGGCGGTGTACAAGCCAAGCCGGGTTTCAGTATCGCGGAGACCAACGGGAAGGGCAGTCGGAGGGTTCACCCAAGCGCTTCAACTCCTTTTCAGGTTCCACCGCCTCATCGGCAAGGCTGCTCAGTTCCCTTTTTGACTCCCTTTACAAGCCACACCTAAAGGGATACCGTATCGCTCCGGCGGAAGCTCAGTGGAACCGTGCTTTCCTCCGCTGCCTCCTTCGCCCGGCCTTTCCCCACTAGACATCGCAGACAACAGGCGGGCAAGTCGGGGTTCCGGGGAAAGAACCCCGCAATCGGGACGTGAGGTAGCGAGAGAACTACCTGAGCCGCGGTACCTCTGCTCGCGGCCGAATCCCGAGTTTTTGCGGGTTGTTCTGGTCCCGCTGTTCCTGAATAGGAGAAGAGCCGTCATGAGGATCCATCGCATCGACACCGCCTACTACCGCTTCCCTCCCCACCGGCGGATCGTGGATGCCATCCAGGAAATCGAGTGCCTGGAGGTCATCGCCGCGACCGTTTACGCCGACACCGGCGCCGAGGGCTTCGGCTTCACCTATACGATCGGCCGCGGGGGAAAGGCCGCAAAAACTCTGCTGGATACGGAAGTCGTCCCTTTGATTCTTGGGGAAGATCCCAGGGACACGCAACGACTGTGGGAAAAGATGTGGTGGGGTCTGCATTGGGTGGGCAGGCATGGATTGACTCTCCTGTGCTCCTCGGCTATCGACATTGCCTTGTGGGACCTGAAGGCCAGACTGGCCGGGCAACCGCTCTACCGGTTCCTGGGGGCCGCCCGCAGCCGGGCTCCCGTGTACGACACCGACTGCGGCTGGCTGAACCACAGCCTCGAGGAAATCGTCCAGGAGGCGTCCCGTTGCGTCGACCAGGGGATCCCCGGAGTCAAGATCAAGGTTGGCAAGGAGAGTCGTTCTGAAGATCTATCCCGCGTCCGCGCCGTGAGGAAGGCGGTGGGCGATGAGGTCAAGCTCATGGTCGACGCCAACCTGAGCTGGACGGCCGCCGAGGCCATTGCCCGCTGCCGGCTCTTTGAAGATCTCGATCTCTTCTGGTTGGAGGAGCCTCTCGACGCCGACGACGTCCTCGGACACGAGAGGCTGAGTGAACACACCTCTATTCCCATCGCGCTCGGCGAGAACCTCTTCAACCGGCACGTCTTCAGAGAATATCTGGCGCGAGGGGCGGCCAGCATTTTACAACCGGACGTCGGGCGTGTAGGCATCACCGAATGGCTCAGAATCGCCGACATGGCTCACAGCTTCAATGCTTCGGTGTCGCCCCATTTGATGATGGAAGTTCATGTCCATTTGGTGTGCGCGGCGCCTAACGCTCTCTTTGTCGAACGTGTTCCGTTGTTGGATCGCTTCGTGCGGCGCCCCTTGCGGATCGAGGGCGGTTACGCCTTTCCCCCGGAACGACCGGGCCATGGTGTGTCCTTCGACGAGGGCAAGGTAGGTTCCTACTGCCAACAGAAGAGTTCCTGGCCGTGAGGGGCATTCCCTCGGCCTCCTATCGAGCGATCACCGTCCGTCGAGCGCTTCAACCACGAAGGGTTCCACCCAGTTCAAATACTGCATCGCCTGTCCAACATCGGCTTGGACAGGGTATGACGTCGTGCGAGACTCGGAGGACGTTTTGCAAGTCATCAAGGAGGCCGGCTGCGACGGCGCCGATCTGCCGGCGGAAGGGATCACTGCCGAGAGAATGCGGCCGATTCTCCAAGCGGTCGGACTGGAAGTGCGCCCGATATCATGGGCGCCTGGGGTCATGTGCATTCCGGAGAAGATCGAGACCTGTCCAGCATGGATGACCAGGTCCGGCAGCGAGGCATCGACTATTTCCGAACCGCCATTGAGCTGACCGTCGCGCTCGAAGCGAAGTACTTCAACGTTTGCGCTGCTCAGCCGCCCGTTCCTCAGGTGTCGTTCCCTCAACTACCCATCTCCAGGCTACGAAAAAACTTTAGAGCATCACCGCAAGCCATTTGCGAGTATGCTGCAGCGCGCCAGATCACCACCCTGCTGGAATCCTTGAATCTTTATGAAGCCATTCCCGGAGTGCCTACAAGCATCGACGAGGCCGTCGGCTTCATCAAGGACCTGCGGATGGACAACCTGGGGCTGCAGCCGGACATTTTTCATAGGAATATCTCCGAAGCCTCGATCACCGATAGGCTGCGAACGGCCGCTCCATGGACCCAGGTTGTTCACCTGAACGAGACCAATCACTATCCACTGAGAGCAGGGCGCGCAGATTTCCCGGCAATCATCAAGGGGCTCAAGGATTGCCGAGTCAATGGCTGCGTGACCGTTTATTCGCCCCTGGCGTTGCAGGAAGTTTTTCGCCGTACGGGCCAGGCGGCCGATCGGCCCGACTTGAGAGCAGTCCTGGCCGAACAGCTCACATTTCTCAAGCAGAGCGAGTCCGAGGTCGAGGCTCAAGGGTCGATCCGTCGGTAGACTTGGCGGAGATGCCGATGTTCCGGAGTTCTGCCTGATACAGACTTTTGCCTGGCGCACCTTCGAAGAGAGATGCCGAGATGAGCGCCACTACGGAACGTGAATTGTGGTAGTGGCTTCAAACGGTAGGATCTTGGCTCGTCGTTGGGCGAGAATTCCTGGAGGCGGAATCATTCGACCGCGGGGCCATCTCCAGCCAGGGTGGTGCGGTGCATGATGCGCTGGTACACCCCGTTCTCCCAGGGCCGACCGCGATGAAGAGCAGAGCGATTGTCCCACATGACCAGGTCGTCAGTCTGCCACTGGTGTCGATAGACAAATCGAGGTTGCGTCGACCACTCCAGAAGCTCCTTCAGTAACGCACTTCCTTCCTCAATATCCCATCCGATAACGTGAGAGGCATAAGAACCCACGTAGAGCGCTTTCTCTCCCGTCTCGGGGATGGTGCGGACCAGCGGCTGACGGACCGGGGGCGTCTCTTTACGGAAGGCCTCGCTCAACAGGTTGGGAGCGACCCGGGCTCGCGAGTGGGCCATACTATGCTCCGCAACCAGACCTTCCAGTTCGACTTTTCTTTGCTCAGGCAAAGCAGCATAGGCAGCACGAAGACTGGCGTACTCCGTCTCACCGCCTCGAGGCGGCACGACCTTGGCCGACAGCAAGGAGGCCCGCAAAGGGATGGCCTTGAAAGAACCGTCCGAGTGCCAGAGCATATTGCCCGCCTGGTACAAGGACCGATTGTCCTCCGGCGGTATGATCCGGCCGTTTTCATCGACGTTGGAGATGCGATTGATGGGACCGCCGCCTCCGTAAGGGTCACTGGCCATGGTCATTTGCAGCCGACCGAAGCCTCGGGTGAAAACGACCTGCTGTTCGTCGGTTATGTCTTGATCGTGGAAGACCAGAACAGAATACTTGCAGAGGGCTTGGCGAAGCTCCGCGAATGTCTCGTCACTGATGGACGAAGCTACGTCAACACCCTGAACCTCGGCTCCGATGTGTTCTTCCAGTCGAGTGATCGTCATTCTCATTGGGCCTTCATCAGCGGGTCCTGCGGCTGTCCTCAGTGGCCGTCGCGCCCCTTGCGGTACTGTTCGCGGACCCGACGGGCGAAACGCTCGATTTCGCGCCGGGCCCGCTCGATTTCGGGTCGAGCCTCCCGCCAAGCCTTTCTTGCACGAGGCTTGACCTCATCTTCGAATACCTCTCGGGCCTTGGCGCGCGCCTCCGGTTGCTGCGCCAGCACCCGGACAGCGCCTACGACCAACCGGCGAAAAAGACTCATCTCAGCCTGCCCCTCCAATCAAAGCTTTCCAGGAGCCTGGTTGCACAACCGCTCAGCATGAAACTACCCGGAATTCTTTCCAGCCTGAAGCCGCCTCGCTTCCAACAACATTCGAACAAACTCTTTCATATAAAGTGAGTTGTCGTGCCAGGTGCGGGCACTCACCAGGTTACCGTCCCGCACGCAGGCTTGATCAACGAACGTAGCGCCGCAAATCTCGACATCGAATCGACACTTGGGCACAGTCGCCACCCGCCTGCCCTTGACGACGCCCGCAGCCGCCAGGATTTCAGCTCCGTGGCAAACCGTGGCCACAGGTTTTTGAGCTTCAAAGAAATGGTGAACAATGCCCATCAGGCGCCTATCGTAGCGCAAGTACTCCGGCGCACGCCCGCCTGAAATAAACAAGCCGAAATATTCCGCCGGTTCGATTTCTCGAAAGGCAACGTCGGAGGCCAAGTGATAGCTGGGTGACTCTCGAGTCACTTCCCACCCCGGAGGGATTTCGTGCATGACCAGATGATACCTTCGCTTTTCCGGAGCCGCCACCACGGCTTCAAACCCCTCTTCCTGCACTCGATAGTAGGGGTAGAGCGTGTCCATCGCTTCAGAGGCATCCCCAATGACGATCAAGATCTTATACATCCGCTCCTCCTGTAACCCCGGTCGATCCTCCGTCCGGACCCGGTCCGAAAGTACATCCAGGTCCCCGCTGCCCTCTAGCCGAGCTGAGGCCTGGTCCCACGCAAAGGGAGCCCATAAAGAACGCAGGCGGCTAAAAAGAAGAGTCCCGCAATGTAATAGAACACCGTTTGGGCCGCCTCGGGATTATACAACCACCCTGCAATCACCGGAGAAGGAGCGCTCAACGCCAACCGGGAGAACGACACGAAACCGATGGCGGTCGTCGTCACCCGATGTCCCGAAACATCGAGGGCGGCGGCAGTGAGAATGGGCTGGTCACTGTAGAGGAAAATCCCAATGAGCACCAGGAGCAACGGAAAGGCTCCCTGGTGACCGTACCAGCCCATGAGCAGGGTCAGAACACCCAGCGCCAGGAGGTTCGGCACCAGGACCGCTTTCCGACCGAACCGGTCCGAGAGATGGCCCAACACCGGCGACGCGGCCAATCCGGTGAGACTCAACAGTCCGAAGTACAATCCGCGCGTTTGGTCACTCAGGTCCAGCACATCCTTGGCGTACAGGGCAATGACCGCGGTGAAAGCCACGAATGCCATGCCTCGGATCCCGGCGACAGCGATGATCCCCCACAGGGCGACATTCCGGACCATCTGCCTGGTGTAGCCGATCTGGTCCGACAGCGTCGGCGTCTCGGCCGCCGGTTGGGAGCTCCGGTCGTGCCGTCCGATATCTCGAAAAGCCCAGAAGACCGGAAGCATCAGAAGCAGGGGAAGGACTGCATAGAAGCTGATAATGCCTCGCCACGTGAGCACCGCCAACAAGAAGCCGGTGGTGGTCGGCCCGATGATTTCACCGACGTTGCCGCCAATCCCATACACGGACAGGGCAAAACCGCGGCGTTCGGCAAAGCGGTTGGAGAGCGCCGCCATGGCCGGCAAATGCCAAAGTGAGGAGGCGCCCGCCACGATGGCGATACCGGAAAGGAGCGCCAAGTACCCCGGAGCCAGTCCAACCATCAGCCAACCCATGCCGAAACCGGCCATACAGAGGGTCATGACGAGCCCCCAGTAGCGCTTGAGAAGGTCCATCAGGACCCCTCCCGGCAGATCGATGCAGCCGGCCACCACCTCCTGCACCGCCGTAATGGAGGTGGTTTGCACGTTGGAAATCCCGAAGGTGGCCCTGATGTTTGGAAATAACACGAGCAGGCTATGCTGGAAGGCGTGGAACAGCGCATGGGACCCGGCGATTCCCGACAGGATAAATCCTCGCTTCCGGCGCATATCGCCCGGCGAGGGGAGTTGAGAGCGTGACTTATTCATTCCAGTCGTTGGCTGGTGTCGGTGACAAAAGTAAAACCACTGACCTGGCGCCGCACACGCGCCGCAGGGCCGTTCCGCTTGGCTCTTCCTAGATACCACGCCGTTCGCTGCTCCGACCTTCACACCGTATGGTTCACTGATTTCAGATCAAAAAGAGCAGCCGGGCCGAGCCGTTGAATCGGAACGTGTCGTAACCGAATTCGGGGCGCAACCTTAGCGCCTTCCGGAAAAATTGTAAAGCAGATCATCAGGGACTCAGTGAGTATCTATTTGGAAAATCAATCGGTTACCACAATGCGGAGAAAAAAGGTGTGGAATGAAGATGTGGGAAAAGCGCTTCAAAAGGGATTTTCTCAGCGACAACAAAGAAAACCGAAAGCACTATTGGCCGCCCTATGGGCTTCCATTCAAGCCACGATTTTTTTGCTTTGCCATGGCTGCATCCATAGCAACTTGCGGCCCATTCTCGAAGCGTTCGGTCAGCTTGGACGGCCAGCATCAGGCATGGGAAGATCATTGATTCACATGGATGAGTAGCATGGACAGGATAGAGGCGCGCCTCGATGCTCTTGCCGTGTAAGCGCTCTCTGAGGCCGGGACTTCCGCGTTGCCCTTCATGACGGGTTCCCTGCAAAGATCAGTGTGTTCTCACCCCGGACTCGGGCGATGACGGCCTGAATCTTTGGCTCGAAGCGCTCAATCTGCCTGCTCAGGCGCCTTCACTGCCCCCGTCCCTGCACCTCTTCTCACCAATCGCATCGTATCGAATCCAAGAGTCTTTCCTCCCTCTCCTGCATCTTCCGCCGCCACTCCCGCTTCCATTTCCGCTTCCATTTCCGGGCCAGACGCTTGGCTTCGGCCACCTGCTCCCGAGTCATTTTTGCAGCTATGGGGGCAAGGAATTCAGCTTTAGCCTTCCTGTCAGATTTCGAGATTGCCAGCTTGGTCCACTTGTAAGCCTCCACATAGTCCTGCGCCACGCCTTCGCCATCCCTGTACATGGTACCCAGCACGAACTGACCGCTAGCGTCACCCTGCTCGGCGGCCAGACGATACCATTGGAGAGCTTTCTCATAATCCTGCGGCATACCTTGGCCGCCCCTGTACATATTGCCAAGCGCAACCTGAGCATCAGCATCACCCTGCTTGGCGGCGCGACGATACCACTGGAGAGCCTTCTCATAGTCCTGCGGCGCGCCTTGGCCGCTCTTGTACATGCCACCAAGCCAGTACTGAGCGAAAGCGTTACCCTGCTCGGCGGTCATCTGAAAACACTGGAAGGCCCGCCGATACCACTTGATAGCTTTCCCGCGATCCTGCCACACGCCTTGGCCGCGCTCGTACATTTCGCCAAGGAGGTACTGAGCGAAAGCGTCACCCTGCTCGGCTCTGCGGCGGATGTCTTTAACCCCTGCACCCTCTTTTATTCCAATGTCACCGGCGGATGCAGGACTACTGCATCCGCCAAGCGCTAGAGCTGCCAAGAAAGTGGCCAGAACGATTATCACTTGAAACCCTCCCGTATTTCGATCTGACTCGGCTGATTTGCCTAGCTTTGATGAGCTTGAGTAGCCGTTCGATTTTGGTTGGAGGTAGCCTTACCTCGTCGAATTTCTCAACTCGACCCGCAACGACCAAGTAAAGTAAGCTGATGGGTAGTCACGACGATCGATCAAGGCGCCTCTCTGAAAACTTCCACGGGTCTCAGTGAGGGGAGAGGAAAACTGCCTAAGAATCATTCACCAACAACTTATTCGCCACTTGAAACAAAACCCGGAATCCGAGGGATCTAGGGCGGTGCAATCTGGAGGTCTAAATGTTATACAGCAAAGACCTACCGCTCTTTTGTAGTCCGCTACCGCCCGCGCTTCGCACACTGCCAAAGCTATCGTTGCCGCTGCCCTGCAGTTTCTAGCCCCTTCTGGATCGTTTGGATTGGCCGCTTGACAAAGAACCAACTCCCGTATGTACTGTTCGGTGCAAAGCCTTGTTTCCCTTCTTAATCTGTCTCGATGAGGTCGAGAACAGATCCCAAAAAGCCGACACGTCAGACTAAAGTTACCATAACACCCGCTCTGAGCCCGTACCTCGCCCATAGGCATACCGAACAACAGCAGCGAAAACATCAGAACTACTCCGACCAATCGTCTTAGCATGGCGTCAACCTCCCCTTTCTTCTTTGCGGAGGTCCTCGTGGAGCTTCCGCTGCTCAATCAGTTGTCGAACCAAAGCTTCTCTGTCGCCTTCAGTAAGAAAGCCACTCTGCTTTAGCGCGTCAAGTGCTTCGCTGATAACGTTTTCCCTCTCTTGATCGGTAGTGCTTGCGCTCCAGCCTGTCTTCACTCTTTCTGTAACCACTCCCAGAGCTTGAAGGAAAGCCCTGTCCTTTGGACTACGGTCAGTCACTCTTTCAATGGCAGCAACAGCGCCCTGGTTCCCCGCCATCAATGCCAGCTCATAAGGAGTTCCCGCCAGAGTTGTGGTGATATTGGGGTCGCCGCCCGCACCCAACAGCGCATCCATCACTGCCTCACTGGCTCCGTGCATTGCCGCAGAATGCAAGGCAGTCATTCCACGATTGTCTGCCAGGTTCGGATTGGCGCCATGGGCAATCAAGGTTTTGACTTGTCCATAAACAGTTGGAGAAATGCCAGAACCCAGAATAGCCCATTGAAGGGCCGTCGCCCCATCGGTGTTGAAGGCATTGGGGTCTGCACCGCCTTCAAGAATCTGCTCCAGTTGCTCAACGTCATCATCAAGAAGCGCGTCGAACAACTCATTCACAGAGCCCACAGGCCCAACGCCTGTATTCGGGTCTTCCGTCCCCGGTCCTTGGCCCAGGATGGTGTATGCCACCCCAAAGACCGCCAGTCCAAAGACCAGGGAAAACAATGAAAAAACTGATTTGTTTCTCATGGCTTCTTATACCCCCTCATCCAGATTCTGATCCGGGCATGATTTTCATGCCTCTACTTTACATAAACGTTTGAAAAAGCCATTTCTTACACCTTTTTTTCGGGGCAGGGAGCAAAAAAACAGCCGATTCCGTTTCAATTCCCTCTTTTTTGGGCCAGCGCGTGTGAGAATGCAAGCAGCCGACCGATCAGGAAACGCACCAGACAGCAACTATAGATAGGCGGCGAACCCGGGAGCGGGTAGAATCCAACGTTGGTGTTGACGGCGCTGCATCCCGGCCGTTCCGGCGGTCTTGCGGGAGCATCAGCCGGCCGGAGGCTGCTGCGTCAAAAGCGACTCGGGGCGCAAGGCAGCGTCCGGCCCCTTTCCACGAAGAGGCGATTCAACTATGGCGCCCCTGGATACGGCCATCGTTGCGGTCTACCTGAGCGGGGTTGCTCTCCTGGGCATCACCTTTTCCAGGCGGCAAAAGACCACCGAGGATTACTTTCTGGCCGCACGCAACATTCCGGGATGGGTGGTGGCCTTCTCGATTTTGGGCACCATTTGTGGGAGCGCCACTTTTGTGGGGCATCCGGGAAACGTGTTCCACGAAAACATGTACCTGATTCCCGCCCACGTGATCCCCCTCATCGTGATGTTGCTGCTGGCGCGGCGCATCGTGGTGTTCTACCGGCGGACGGTGCGCATGACGGCCTACGAATACCTGGAACAGCGGTTCGGCTACCCGGCGCGAGCCTACGGCGCCGCCACCTTTCTGGTCAGCCGCGTCTCCGACGTCAGCGTGACCTACTACTTTCTGGCGCTGGCCACCGCCCTGCTGACGGGATGGAACGTCACCGGGGTGATCCTGATTCTGGGAGCCGTGACCGTGCTCTACACCCTGGTGGGAGGCATTCAGGCTGTTGTCTGGACGGACGTCATTCAAGGAATCTTCCTGGTGGGCGGCGGCCTGCTTTGCATCGCGCTCATCTTGTTCGGGTCTGACGCAGGACCAACGGCGATCATCACCGGCGCCTGGGATGGCGGCAAATTCGAGATCGGCCGATGGCAATGGGACGCCGCTGAAAACAACCAGTGGCTGTTCATCATCGGTTCGGTTTTCGTCTGGCTGCAGGCCTTTTCCTGCAATCAGCACAATGTGCAACGCTACCTCCTGGCCCGCTCGGATAAAGAAGCCGTACGTGGCGCGATCATGGGAGCCGCCGCCTGCGTGCCTGTGTGGCTGCTGTTCATGCTGCTGGGGGCGCTTCTTTGGTCCTACTATCAGTTCAGTGCTGAAGTGATCCCGCCGGAAGTAATGGCAGTCAAGGACCGCATCGTTCCCTACTTCGTCAGCACTCACTTTCCGGTCGGCCTCAAGGGAATGGTCTTAGCGGCACTCATCGCCGCGGCCATGTCATCGTTGGACTCGGATCTCAATGCGCTGGCGACTGTGGTGGTCAACGATTTCTACACTCGGCTGCAACCCCGTTCAGCAGAAAGTCGGCGGTTGTTGGTGGGCAGGATCGCGGTGGTCGGGCTGGGGGCCGCTTCTATTCTGCTGGCGCTTCAATGGACCAAGATCGGAAACGCTTCGCTGGTTGAATTCTCCCTGACCCTGACCATGATCTTCACCGGAGGCATCTTGGGATTGTTCGCCCTGGGCCTGCTGTTCCGATGGACCATGGCCCGGGGAGCCTACCTGGGCATCGCCGCTTGCCTCCTGTTCACCGCCTGGGCCACTCTGACACAGGTCACACTGTCGGCAACCAACCAGCCGGTGCTTGATCTGGGAAGCTTCAATTGCACCCTCAGCTTATGGCTGATCGGTGTGCTCGGCCACCTGGTGCTGGTGTCGGTGGGAATGGCGGCCAGTCTACTGCTTCAGCGGTCTACGGGGCAGCAAGGCAAAGGGAAGATCTGACTAAGCTCAGCCACGCTGGCGGGCACGACTCATGATGGCTACGGATCGCGCCGGGTTGGGCAACAACCCACCCTGACAAGAATTTCATTTCCTTGGTTTCAAAATCCATTCATACTGATTCAAGAAGGGTTTACCCTGTCTCCGAGCAGGCATCCACCCTGTCTTCGAACCGAACAAACTTGAGGATCGGGGACAGCAGATTTTCCTGGTTGAACCTGCCTGGTCTCTCGGCAACCCCATGAACCCAGCGGATATTTTCGGATCGACCCCTATTTTCATACTCCAGGGAGGAACACCATGACTCAAGCAAACATCGACTACCGGGACTGTGACCGGCAGATTTGGGAGGAGGAGCTGGCGGACTTCATCCCCTCTCGCATTCTGGATGCCCATATTCATTGCTTCTGGCGCTCGAACATCAGCGGGGTTGACCCGATATCCGTCCAGCGGGACGACAACGACCTCGAGACCCTGAATCAATGGGCCGAGGTCCTCTACCCGGGCCGGCGGATGCAATACCTCATCCTGGGAACGCCCTATCGGGGAACCGACGTGGCCAAACATGTGGAGTCGGTCCGGAGAGAGATCGAAGGGGCGCCCGGCATTCGCCACAACCGTCTGGTGACACCCTCTTGCAAACTGGAGGACATCGAGCGTGACCTGAAGCATCCTCAGTTCATCGGCCTCAAGCCCTACCGCACCTACTCCGTCACCGGGGACATCGCCCAGTGCCGCATCCATGAGTTTCTGACCCACGAGCAGATGGAATTCGCCAACCAGCACGGCTTGTGGGTGACGATGCACCTGTCGCGATGGCACGGCTGCGCTGACCCTCACAACCTGCGAGACCTGGAAGAGTACACCACCCGACGCTATCCCAATATCAAGTGGCTCCTCGCTCACTGCGCCAGGAGCTTCACCTACTGGCCCATGCGCGAGGCGGTAGAACGGCTCAGGGACATGCCAAACATCCACTACGACACCTCGGCGGTGACGGATGTGCGGCCCTACATCACCTTGCTCACCCAAGAGGACCCGCGACGTATTTTCTGGGGATCGGATGGTGTGGGGGCGGCCTTCTTTCACGGCTACTACGCGGCCATGGGACGAGCCTGGCAACACTACGATGCCGATCAGGGCGGCCTTCAGTTTCCGCACTGCGACGGCAGACCGATTCTTGCGGTCTATGAGCAACTCCTATCCATGAAGTTCGCGGCGGAGATCGCCGGACTCTCACGGGATCAAATCGAGGGTCTCTTTTGGCGGAATGCGGCCAACGCTCTGGGAATCGGCGAAGAGGAAGGCGCCAGCAACGACTAGGCCGGCGAATGGTCGGGTTCCGCTACCGGCGTTGCGCCGAGAGCACCCGACAGGCCGCAAGCACGAAAGGTCTTCGGATAATTCCATGTGTGGAAGGTATCGGCTGACTCGGGAGAGGCAGCACGAAATCGAGGAATATTACGGCATCGACGACGTCCGCGACCTGGCCGTCTGGAAGCGGCAGTTCAACATTCCTCCGCGCGAGATGGCGCCCATCATCCTGCAGGACGCTGGTCGACGACGGTTGGTGGCCGGGTTCTGGAGTCTGTTGACCCCTCGGGCAGAAACGCTCCGCGATGCCAACAAGATATCGACATTCAACGCCAGGGCGGAAACACTCTCGGAGAGGCCCACCTACAAGAGCGCTCTCCGGGGCCGACGTTGCGTCGTTCCGGCTGAAGCCTTCTATGAGTGGGTGGGAGCGAAAGGGAGGAAACAGCCGCTGCACATTTCCAGGCGGGATGGGAGGTTTCTTTCGATGGCGGGGCTGTTCAGCTTTTGGAGGCCGAGCGGCTCGCGAGGCCGTCCCTTTCCTACTTTCACCATCGTGACTTCGGAACCCAATCAGTGGATGGCGCGCATCCACAACCGAATGCCGGTGTTGCTGCCGGACGATGCCATCGGGACCTGGCTGGCCCCCGTCACGCCCAAGCCCGTTTTGGCCCAACTGTTGAAGACTCCTCTGCCGGAGGATTTCCTCGGTTGCTATCCCGTTGAAAAAAGCCTCTTGAACTCCGGCTTGATCGACATTCCGGAATGTATCGAAAACTCCGGAGTGGACTACGCATCTCTGTTGCGAAATCCTCCGTGATCCTGTCATCCCCATGGGACGCTACCGCTTCCAGTCTCAAGTCGGATGCCCCTCGTTGCTCGGAGCAGAGTAGCGGGGATACGGAGACGGAGTCGTCAATCCTCGCTTTCCAGCGAAGGGAGTATGCGATGCAAAGCGTTGACTTGAAATCCACGGTTCCTCGAAGACTCCAGCTGAGGCTGGCTTTGTCGTGTCTTATCGCTCTCGGCCTGTTAGGGAGCGGCTGCGCGGGGGAGCCGGGATCGCCGATTGACATCGGATCACAACGACAACTCCTGGTGGATGACTACTTGATCGATCGGATGAGCGGCGAAGTCGAGTTACGCTTGCATCACCCCGTGGAACACGAGGTGGTCTTCATCCATGATCAGCCCTGGGAAGGGAGCTATTCCGGCTACAATACCTTGTTCCAGGACGGCGACATTTACCGCATGTACTACCGGGCAGCCGATTGGCCGGGACTGGGCAAACAAGAGCCCATCGCGATGTCGGTTTGCCTCGCCGAGAGCCGGGACGGAATCCATTGGGTGAGGCCGGAGTTGGGCCTGGTGGAATTCAAGGGCTCGAAGAAGAACAACATCCTCTTTTCAGGCCAAGCCGCCAATACCTTCGTTCCCTTCAAGGACACCAACCCCGAGGCGAAACCCGAGGAGCGCTACAAGGCGCTGGCTGTCTTGAACAATCCGACCGGACTGTATGCTTTCGCCTCCCCCGACGGGGTCCACTGGCGGAAGATGAGCGATGCTCCCGTGATCACCCGGGGCAAGTTCGACTCCCAGAATGTGGCCTTCTGGGACGGCGTGCGGCAGCGCTACGTCGCCTTCTATCGGGAAATACGCGGTCCGAACGACGAGATACGCCCGAAAGGTCCGCAGTTGGGGATTGACGAGAACGGGCCGGCGCGTGACGTGATGACCTGCACCTCTCAGGACTTCCTCCATTGGAGCGAACCTCGGTGGCTTCAGTATCCCGGGGCTCGCCGAGAACAACTCTACCTCAATCAAGTTCGGCCCTACTACCGGGCTCCCCATCTGCTGGTGGGGTTTCCGGGGCGGTTCATGGCCGGGCGCGAAATTGAAAGAGGGCTGCCGATCACCGAACACCCGTCCTACCGGTATGGTTCGATTTCGGAGACACTGTTCATGACCAGTCGGGACGGCCTCTCCTTCAAGCGTTGGGGTGAAGCCTTCGTCCGACCCGGCCCCCCGCAAAGAGCGCTGGATCTATGCCTCCACCTTTCCCGCCTACGGGCTGCTGGTGACCCGGTCGGAAACAGCCGACATGCCGGACAAATTGTCCCTGTACGTCTATGACGGCGGCTTTTGGACCACGAACGACAAGGCGACACGGCTGCGTCGCTACACTCTGCGAATCGACGGCTTTGTCTCAATGCAGGCAAGCCTCAGTGGAGGCGAGTTGGTGACCAAGCCGTTGATCTTTGAGGGCAAGGAGCTGGTGATGAATTACGCCACTTCAGCAGCCGGCAGCCTGCAAGTGGAAATTCAGGACACCGGCGGTCGCCCGATTCCAGGCTTCGGTCTAGCGGACTCCCCGGAAATCTATGGGGACCGGATCGACGGTAAGGTGACCTGGAAAAGCGGCGCGGACCTTGGTCCCCTGGCGGGGAAACCGGTCCGCCTGCGCTTCGTTTTGAAGGATGCCGACCTCTACGCCTTTCGCTTTGGCCGTTGAGCTGAATTTCTCGCCGCAGGCGGTAGCAGCGTTTCCCTGGTTCCGAGAAAACCATTGGCGCCAAACGCCTCCCTGCCCCCCTCCCGACCCAGGAGGGAAGCTTCGCATGACACCGGCGAGAGGATCGATAAGCAACCGCGAAGGCGGCGGCAACCCTCTTAGATCCGCGCTTGATAAGTGTAGAGCCTGTAATAGCGCCCTTGCTTGGCGATGAGCTGGCTATGCGTTCCTCGCTCCACGATCTTCCCGGCCTCGACGACCAGAATCTGGTCGGCCTTGCGAATGGTGCTCAACCGATGGGCGATGACAATCGTGGTGCGCCCCTTGATCAATTCGTCCAGACTTTCCTGAATGTACATCTCGCTCTCGGTGTCCAGGTTGGAGGTGGCTTCATCCAGAATCAGGATTTTGGGATCCGCAAGCAGTGCCCGAGCCATAGCAACACGCTGCCGCTGTCCACCAGACAGCTTAACCCCTCGCTCCCCAATCAGAGTGTCCAATCCGTTCTCGAGCCGGTCTGAGAATTCCTTGACATGAGCCGCTCTCGCGGCATTCAGAAGATCCGCCTCCGAAGCGAGCGGCTTGCCGAACAGGACGTTTTCCCGAATGGTCCCTTCGTAGAGGAAATCATCCTGCAAGACCACTCCCAGCTGGGAGCGATAGCTGTCCAGGGTCACCGTGGATAAGTCGATTCCATCCACCTCAACCACTCCTTCATCCGGCGTGAGAAAACTTGCCGCCAACCCGGCAATGGTGGTCTTGCCGGAACCCGAGCTGCCCACCAAGGCCGTTACCGAGCCCGAGAGAGCTTCAAAAGAGATGTCATTGAGCACTTCGTTTCCCTTCTGATAGGCGAAATGGACGTGGTTGAAGGTCAGGTGTCCATTCAAGCTGTCGAGGCGGCGGGTCCGACGCCGATTTTGATTTTCCTTGGGAATGCTCAGTAACTCATTGGTGCGGTCCAGACCGGCGAAGGCTTCGGTGAACTGGCTTCCGATATTGCCCATTTGGATCACGGGCGCTACCAGAAACGCCAGGTATGAAATGAACGCCAACAGATCACCTTTCGTCATCTGCCCCTCAAGGATCATCAAACTGCCCAACCACATGATGCTGACCGCCGCCAATCCGACGAGTAAGGTGCCCGTACTCGTGACCAGGCTGGTGGCCGTGAGCGTCTTGCGGACATTATCGAAAATCCGGGCCACTCCCTTTTCAAAGACCTTGACTTCCGACCGCTCTGCATTGAACCCCTTGATGACCCGAATCCCTCCCAGCGACTCGGTCAAGCGTCCGGTGACATCGGCGTTGGCCTTGGCCCGCTCCCGAAAAATGGGGCGGATGTACCCGAAGGCCTTCAAGGAAATCACGCCAAAGAGGGCCAATGGAAGCACAACGTAAAGGGTGAGCAATGGGCTGAGCTCGATCAGAATGAAAAGGACGACGATGGAAGCCAGAATGCCGCCGAACATCTGCACCAATCCGGTCCCGACCAGATTTCGCACTCCCTCGACGTCGAGCATGATCCGAGAAACCAGTTCACCGGATTTGGTATTGTCGAAGTAACGCACCGGTAGATGGATCACATGCCTTTGAACGTCCACGCGCAAGACGGAGATCAGGTGCTGCGCTTCCACGCTGAGCAGACGCGTCAGAGCAAAGGAGGTGGTTGCCTGGATGAGCAGGGCGACCCCAAGGACAAGCAGCAAGATATTGAGGAGAGCCGTGTCACTCTTTTCAATGACATCGTCCATCAGATATTTGAGTGACCCCGGAAGAACCAGTCCGGAAAGACGATTGACGATGATCAGGATTATCCCGATGGAAACCAGCTTTCTCCGCGGCCAGATGATGTGTTGAAACACGTATCTGACCGTGGCCAAGGACGGTTTTTTGGATTTCTTCCTCTGATTGTTTTCGCTCATGCCGGCTCTTTCAAGAAAATCCCCGCCAAACTCGGTGCGGCGCTGGCTGCGGTCAGGAAAGGATCATCCCTGCAGGGTGGCGTTGCCGCCTTCAGGACCTGGGAAAGAAACGTCACACGATTCCCGGAACACCATTACATTTTACCATGATCCGACCGGCCGCAATCGATTGTGGCCGGATTCGGCGTGCTCTATTTTTCAGAACTCCTCGAAGCTCCCTCCTCTCGGGAAAATCCGCCTCCTCAGAGGAAGCCAAGGGAGGTAAGAACAGAAGATCCAGTTTAACCCGTCCCTTCCCGGAAACCTGTTCAATACAATTCCCCTCCTGGGAGGGGTGCAGGAGTGGGTTCTTTTCCCTCCCGGGAGGGATGTACGTTTCGACAGGGTCAGCAAGGCGGGTGGCCGCTTCACAGGGATCCCCCGGCACACTATCCATTGGGAATCACAACTCTTCCCGAACCTGAAAGACGATTCTCCTTGACAACAACCGTGCCGAAACTTTAGGTTACTTCCTATCCGAAGTTCGGGGGGATTCAGATGAAACTATCGGCAAACAGTCAAGAGGCGTGGCCACATCTTGTGGGCCGCCGGGACTTCCTGAAGGCAGGCGCCCTCAGTTACCTGGGCCTCAGCTTGAGCGACTATCTCCAGTTGTCCAGCCTTATGGCTGGAACTACCGAAAAGGCCAAAGCCCAGTCTTGTATTTTGATCTGGCTCTTTGGCGGCCAGAGTCATCTGGACACCTGGGATGTCAAAGGAAACAGCGGCTTCAACCCCATCTCCACCAATGTGCCCGGCATCCAGATCTCGGAGTTGCTGCCGCGGGTGGCCCGACACATGGACAAGCTCTCGATTATCCGTTCGATGAAGAGCGAATCCAACGCTCACTCGGAGGGCACTTACTACACCATGACCGGCCACCTCCCCACGACGACCACACGATTCCCCAGCGTCGGCTCAATCGTTGCCAGGGAACTGGGCCAGCTCACCGACGTTCCTGCCTACGTGACCACCAGTCGAGGCCGAATGAACTGTCGCAGCGCCGGGTTTATCTCTCCTCTCTATGAACCCTTATCGTTGACGTCGGCTGATCGGATCAGCGACGGAAAGGATTTCAAGGTGGCCGATCTGACTCTTCCGGGAGAGATTTCCGTCGAGGCCCTCCATGCCCGGCACTCCTTCCTGAATCTGGTGGACGAGCGTTACCGTCAAATGGAAGCCGGCAGCAACTTTGCCCAGGTGGATGCCTTTGATGAACGGGCTTTGAGCCTGATTACCTCCCCTTCCGTCAGGAAAGCCTTCGACCTCTCTCTCGAGTCCACCCAAACCAAGGAAGCCTATGGGACGGGGCGGTTTGGGCAGGGAGCCTTGCTGGCTCGCCGTCTGGTCGAGGCCGGATGCCGGTTCGTGACCATCGACGGCTGGAATCCCGCAGACGAACACAACTGGGACACCCATTACAGGAACGACTACTATTTGAAAGAAGTGCTGGTCCCTCCCTTGGACCGGGCGCTGTCGACGCTGCTGGAAGACCTCGATCAGCGAGGTCTCTTTGACTCCACCATCGTTCTGGTGATGGGAGAGTTCGGTCGCACACCCAACATCAATCCAGGGCGGGGCCGCGATCACTGGGGACATTGCTGGTCGCTGGTGCTGGGAGGCGGCGGCATCAAGGGTGGTCAGATTGTGGGGGCCAGCGATGAGCGGGGCGCCTACGTGGCCGACAGAATGGTCACCATTGGGGATCTTTTCGCCACCATCTATAAAGCGCTGGGCATTGATTGGACCAAGACCTACATGGGTCCGGGGCGCCGGCCTATCTATATTGCCAACGCCATCGGCGACAAACAGGGCGAGCCCCTCCACGAGTTGGTCTAGCTCCTTGACACCCATGGATGGACAGGATATTCAGGGCAAAAAAGAACCTGGTTCATCCTGTCCCTCCCTGGTGAAGCATCTCAGGGAATGAAAACATACAGCAACCCCGCGCTCTCCTGAATAACCGGCCACTCCAACTATCGTCCTTGCTTATTCCACTCCTGCCGAGCCGATTTCCCTGTTCCATCATGACGGCGTCCCGTCGCTACCTTCGGGCAGACCGGGGTTGCCGACCTGCTTGTTAAACATGGATTCACAGGATAGACAGGATGAAAAAAGAATCCCGTTCATCCTGTCCACCCATGATGAAACATCTCAGGAACAGTGACCGCCATTGTCCACCAACGTCCTGACAACGCCTGATCTTATTGTTTTTTTTGGATCTCTCCTGGCCGTGTTGGCCATCGGTCTTTGGGCCAGCCGCAGAGAGGAGACTTCGGAGGATTTCTTTCTCGCCGGCCGAAACACCCCCTGGTGGGGCGTAGCCGGTTCGATCTTCGGCAGCAACGTCAGCGCTAACCACATGGTGGGGATGATGGGAATCGGGTTCAGCGTGGGTTTCGCCCAGGCCCATTTTGAGCTCGGAGCCATTGTGGGTTTGATGTTGCTCTGCTATGGATTCCTGCCCGTCTATCGACGGTTGAAGGTCTACACCCTCTCACACTACCTGGGGGCTCGCTACGACGAGCGCAGCCGCCTGGCCTATTCGCTCATCATGGTCGTCCTGATGGCCGTCATCCAAATGGTGCCGGCGCTCTACATCGGCTCGCGCTCTGTCTGTGTCCTCCTGGGCGGTAGCGCCGTCAGCCGGGTCACGGTGATGGAAGGCGTAGACGCGAGTCCGGGTATCCTCGCAGCCAGCTCTGCGGAAAGAACAAGAATCGCGCCGGATCGGGAACCCTCCAGGCCAAACAGCGCCAAGCTCCATGTGAATCCTTTCTATTACGCCGCCTTCGTTCTGGGACTGGCGGCGGTCTCGGCCAGCTATACCATCTGGGGCGGCTTGAAGGCCGTCATCTGGACGGACGTGATTCAGTCCATTTTGCTGCTGGGCGCCGGGATACTTTTGGCCATTCTGACTTTCGGCCAGATTGGCGGCTGGGAGGCCATGATGGCTCTGGACAGGCAAGGCGCCGACAAAATGCACCTCTATCTTCCAAGCAATCACCCGGACCTGCCCTGGACGGGCGTCCTCACTGGACTGATGGCCCTGCATTGTTTCTACTGGGGAACGAACCAGTTCATTGTGCAGCGGGCTTTGAGCGCCCGCAGTGATCTTGAAGCGCGCTGGGGCATCATCGCAGCCGGCTTTCTCAAGCTCCTGATTCCCTTTTTTGCCATTGGAACGGGCGTGGCTGCTTTTTACCTGTTTCAAACGCAGGCGCCTGACCGGACCATCGCCCCGGATACCGCCTTTACCGAATTGGTCAAGCTGGTGATTCCACTCGGCACGGGGGTGGTGGGCCTGATCATGGCCGGCGTCATCGGCGCGATTCTTTCCTCTATCGACTCGATGATGAATTCCGCGGCGACTCTGGTGGCCGTTGACGTCTACAAGCGGCACCTGAATCCCGGAGCAAACGAACGAAGAATGATCCTGGTTGGGCGCCTGTCCATTGTCTTCTTCGTGACCTTGGCAGCTCTCCTGGCCATTTTCGTGCTTGATCCCAACTCGGAAGAAAACTTCTTCCTCCAGATCGTGCACTATGGGAGCTACCTCACACCCGGATTGCTGGTTGCTTTCCTGATGGGCATGTTCTGGAAGCGCAGCACGGCCCGCGCCGGGTTCGCCACCATTGTTGGCGGGGTCTTCTTCTCCTGGCTGGTGGAGTTTGCCTACAACGCCTACCATGCAAGCTACGTGGGTGTCTCACAATACTTCGGCCAGGAACTCAACTTCTTTCACCGGGTGGTCCTGGTGATGCTCCTGTGCGCCGTCACCCAGGTCGTGGTCAGTTTGAGCGGCAAGCGTGACCCTGCCAAAGAGCGACTGGTCTGGACCGACCTCACCGATCACCTACCCAGCGATCTTCGAAAGGTCGCCATCGGCCTGCTGGTCTCCATAGCCTGGTTTGCGCTTCTCGGCTGGGGAGTCTACCGGGAAACGCTGGGGCCACTGACGGCGGCAACGCTGGGAGCCGTTTGGACCCTGGTGCTGTTCCTGGTTGGCATGGGAAGAGAGACAGGAAGCAAAAGGGGATTGGGGGCTGTGGTTAACCGGATTCGGGACGATCGATTCTGGGCCGGGATCCTTTGCTCGACGGCCGTCTTCATGATGTATGTCTTCTCTTGATCCCTGGGAACGTGGGCCTCTGGCCCACAGTGGAAGCGGGCGGGGCGCCCGTTTCCCTGAGATAGGTTTCCAGCCACTGCGCCAGTTTTCGGAAAGCTGGAGGCGGAATGGAATGGCCCTGCCGATGGTTGTAAATGCCCAGGCGAGCCGGTGAGCCAAACAGGCGATAAACCTTCAAGGCCTCTTCGATAAACGGCCAACTGCGATCACCATCCGCCGCATGGCGCCCCGACTCTCCGGCAAGCAGCAGGAAGGCTCGGGGCGCAGTCAGGGCCAGCAGTTGGTGGTGGTTCAGTTTGAAATCCGGACTTCGGATGGCGGGTCCCAGGAACCAGGGGTCATGCCAGTTGGTGAAACTGAAGTCCAGCCCCGCTTCACTGGCCACGATCACTTGCACTCTTTCGTCGAAAGCTGCCAGATAGAGGGCTTCGATGGCACCCAGAGAATGGCCGACGGCTCCAATTCGGGAGGCGTCGACCTCGCCCAGGCTCTCAAGCAGGTCAACGCCACGCATGGCGTCCCACAACATCTTGTGCATGCAGAGGGTCGCCGGGTGTCGTTTCTTGAAGCGAGCCATGGCCTGAAGGAAGTTGGCGGCATCCTGCCAAAGAAAGCAACGCGGGCAAAAAACCACGAAACCACGACGCGCCAGCTTCAACCCAAGCTGCTGCTCCTCGGGCCCATCGACTCCGGCAATCAGGTCGATGGTCAGGGTGCTGGTGGGATGCAGGGCAACCACCCCCGCCCGTTTCTTGCGTCCTTGGTCGGCCATGGGTCTCAGCAGGTACCCTTCGACCCGAAGACCGGCTTCCGCGTTGTATCGAACCAATTGCCGCACTAACGCCCCTTCGAGCCTTTCCTCCTGGAGCACTTCCAACTCGAGGGGAGGTTTGTCAGCAGGCATGGGTCCCAGGAACTCCATCCACTCTCGGCGGATCCTTTGGCGCTCGGCCTGCCACTGGATCCGTGAGCGAATGGGTGCTCCCTCCGGTCCAACCAGGAGTGGGAGCAGATTCGGAGCGTTCTCAGGAAGCTTGGACGGTGGCCTTTGAACCTCATCGAGCCACTCAACCTCGACGGCACTCGCCCTGCTATCGTTCGACTGCCCTGCCAAGCCGGCCAAGGCCGTCGCCACCGCCGCGAGAAACTCGCGCCGCGAAGTCTTGAACGGCCTCAGGCCCTCCCGGCCTGTGATCGCAGTGACTTGCATCATTGGACCTCCGAGATGATTCAACCCAAGTCCCTGCCTGGGAGGAGCGTAAGGGGGATTGTCGCTTTCAAGGCAATGTTTCACTGGTTATTCTTCCCCATCCGGCCATGGTCAAGCCGGTCTCAAACCCTTCCCCTCCTCCAGAGGGGTCCGGGACTTTTGTTTTTGAAGCAGGCTCCGATAGAATCGTGTTGAATCTGTCGGATACCTCTTTACGAGTCGGTCAAGAAAGGCCCATGTTACCTTATTGCTTCCGAAGAGGCCGTTGCCTCCTTTGGTCAACCTTTATCCTGGCTTGGGCTTGCGGGCAACCCGGAACTTCCAGCCCGCCGGCCGGAGGTCCCCCCGATACCCAGGGTACGCTTCTGGCCCAGTTGAAGGCAAGCGGCGCCGAGGTACAGTCGGACAGCCAAGGAAACATCACCTTGCTCAACCTTTACTGGACCAATCTGACGGACGACGACCTCAAGATCCTGGGAGGATTGAACCAACTCCGGACCATTATTCTGCCCGCCCGGGCAACCATGGCAGGGATCCAACACCTGCAGGGTCTCACCAGTCTGGCGGAACTCTACCCTCCAAGCGAGATCACCGATGGAGGCTTGGCCGGTCTGGGCAATTTATCCAATCTCAAAGAACTGTATCTCTACGGGTCGAAAATCACAGATGCCGGCTTCCCGCATCTCAAAGTGCTTCATCAACTCGAATTCCTCGGCGTTCAGCATACCGAGGTTACCGGCTCGGGACTGGTTCACTTGCAAGGTCTCACAAAATTGGCCTGGCTCGACCTTTCCTACACCAAAATCAGCGACATGGAACTAGAGCCTCTGCAGAAACTCTCCCAACTCAAAGCGGTGGGCCTCTACGGAACCCAGATTTCCTCGGACGGCATCCAAGGACTCAAGGCCGCTCTTCCCAACTGCACCGTGCTTTATCGCTGACCCGAGCACTCAAAATTCCTGTCCGTCAAAAAGTGTGGTGGAAAGCAGCGCAGGAGGACAGCGGAGGCATCTCAGAAGATCATCGCGATTTTGCTCGTTCGCCGAAAAGAGCTTGGAGCGCGCGTCCTTCGGGGTCGGGCGACCGTGTGTCGCTCCAGAAGGATGCGGGGGTCGCGCCTGATCCGAGTCGGACCAGACCGGCCCGTTCCAGCTCGCGGAGGTGGAGTGGCCAGGCTGGGCCATCCCGGGACAAGGGAACGATTTTGGCTACGGCCTTGCCCCGATCGGTGACCAGGACTTCTTCGCCGGTGTGGACGATGCCCAGATAGTGGCTGAGCGAGACCCTGAGTTTGGAGATAGACGTGGTTTCCCTACCAGCGACCCTATAGGAGCATATGAGACTACTATAGTCAGATAGTAATGGTCATCAGGACATTTCCCCAAGAATCATCCAGGTTGCCTAACAGTCCTTTTAAGTCCCCGCGCCCCGGGCGGACTCGATACGCCCCGACGGGTCATGCCCTCACTTTGGGTTGACGCTCGAAAGCAAAATCCCGGATGTTGGCTTTCTGCTCGTCATGCCCGATCGTCATGGAGACGAGGTTTCCATTCTCGTCGAGGTCCAGATAGACGTCCTCCGACACCTCTCGGGGCGCGATGACTGGCTTGGAGGTGAACTTAAGGAAGCTCCGATTAATTCAGGGTTTCTGCGACCCGGGGGAGGCGCCGCCATTTTCAATGACTGACAAGCTGAGACCTCGGCATAACTCAAGGATCGGACCATCGAACACTATATGTAGTGTGAAAACCATAAGAAGCCTACTACATAAAGCGTTTAGTTTTGGCCAAACTGAGTTATGCAGAAGTCTCAAGCTGTTGAAATGAAAAAACCAAAACCGCGTTTTCTGGTTTTCGTCCTCTGAATCACTCATGGATGAGTTATTCAGAGCTTCCTTAACTAATGCAGTGTTCGTATCTCCGAAGAAGTTGATTTTCATTCCTTTCCCTTTGCTGGATCACTCCGATCCAAGAAGGCATTGTGAACCGTTTCCCCATCTTCAAGCGGAGTGGAGTTCGCCGATCAGGGCGCAGGCTCAGCGGATGTTCATCCCGAAGGCTGGCATCAGGCCCAAAGCCAGTCCAAATCCGAGAATGCGAGCGCTCGCTGGAAGTTCACGATGTTGTCCCGGACGTTGAGAACGAGGCATCGGTCATTGCCACCGTTCTTCATGCCCCGCAAGCCCCGGCCGATCATCTGGAAATAGAGATTCGGGCTGTAGACCGGTCGCGCCACGATGATGGCCCGCGTCTTGGGCGCGTCGAAACCCTCGCGGAATACGCCATAGTTCACCAGCGCCTTGATCTCGCCCTGCCGGAATTCTTCGACCACCCTTCGGCGTGTCGAGGTCTCCGTCGTTCCACTCACGGCCCTTGACTTGATGCCCTTTGCATTCAGGAGAGCCGCCACGGTCTGCGCGTGCTCGACCGACGTTGCGAAAATGAGGGTGGGCCAGTTCGGAGCGACATGCGTTTCATAGGCTTCGATGATGCGCCTGGTGCGCTCAGAGTCTCGTGCGATGCGATCTTGCATGCTGTGCGGAAGCCACGGCGGCGGGGGCTTCGTATTCATCTGTGTCCATTCATCGGGATTCAGAGAGAAACGGCCGCCTTCGATGGTTTTGTGATCGGCCTGCGCGAGCACGTCCATACCTTGCAATTCGCGGATGACGTCCTCTGCATCGTCGCTCGCAAACGCTCCGGCGTCGAGCCGGTTGCTGCCGTAACGGTTGGCCAGCCAAGCGGTTTCTTCCTCGTTATACCCACGATAGGGCGTCGCGGTGAGGCCGAGCAGAAACGGCTCGTCCGCCTTTTTCCGGCGGGTCAAGCCGATTTCCTGCATGACGGAGGTGAAGGTCGGAGCGATCGACCGATGCGCTTCGTCGAAAACGACGAGTTTGAAGTCCGACAAAAACCCGTACTTGCCGGGCTGGTTCGAGAGTTTGGTGTTCAGCGTCTGGATCGTGGCGACGACGGCATGGAGGTCGCTCGTCGGCTGCGGCCTGGGCTGGCCGCCCCACATCCTGGAAACACGCAGCCGCGCCGCTTGGGCGCCGATGCTAGACCACACCTGCCACCATGCTTCGACCGCCTGTTCGCACAGTTCGTCCCGATCCGCGACCCAAAGGATGCCGCCCTTGAGGCCGTCATCACGCATTGCCTCGACAATCGCCTGCACAGCGACGCGCGTTTTGCCCGAACCGGTCGGCAAGCTGATCATCCCGCGCCGTTCGGCGCCCTTCACGTGCCCGTTGCGAAGCACGTCCCGCACCTTGGCGACGATGGTCTTCTGGTAGTCGTGGAGTTCCGGAAGCGAGTACGGGCCTTTGACTTCGAGATAGGGCTCGCGGCGCCTGTTTCGCTCTCCGGCCCATTCGGGGGAGAACCCGAGCGAGCGTACGAAATCGACAGCCCGCGCCGAACCGGCCCAGCGTTGCGGCGGGTCCAAGCTGGCTAACGCCCACCGATATTGCCTGAGCGCGTCCGAGTGATAGGTGGCGATGGCGGCCTCGGCGACCGGGACGCCCGTCAACGCACCGCCTTCATTCTCAAGTATGGCGAGCAGCGAACGGGGCAAGCCCTGACGGAGCGCTTGTTGGCCTACCGCGGCCAGGAGACGCTCTGCATCTGTCGAACATGTTCTTCTTATGGCCTCGCAGCGTTTCCTGATTTCCTCTCGCGTTTTGTATTGCAGTATCTCCTCGAGCTGGCGGTCGTTCAAATCGAGTTCCAACTCTTTCGAGACGAGCTGCAATTCTTGGCGTTCGTCGTCACCTGTGCGGGCGAGATAGATGTTGGAAGTGTGGAGAATGCACTCCAGTTCGGAGCCACCGACGAGGATTCGTTCACAGCGTATGAGTTGGCATGTTTTCCGATGCGGCGGAAGATACTCTTCCAATCCCGGCCAAACGTCGGTCAAGGGAATCGGGTCATCTTCCGCAATGAATACGGGCGGCGGTTCCGCCAGGCCGAATGCTTTTATGATTTGGTTGGCCTTCAAGTGCGTCAGCAGCACGCGCAGGGCTGCCGGGTTCTTCGGTTGTGGTCCGAGCGCATCCGCGAACGGGACAATGCCGCCCGGAGTTCGGATTCGCCCATGTTTGCGAAGCCTGTGAATCGTCGGCGACTCGCACGGCATTTTCGGATAGACGTCTTGAGTATCGTGTCGCATCGTCCACGGCTTGTAAGTGGCGTCGAGTGACAGCAAAGCATTCGTGTAGAGCGTCTTGCCTTCGGCGGAGAGTTCGGTGAGTACCTCCAGCGGACCGGTTCCGACAGTCGATTCGAAGTTCAGGCGATCCCCTCGTGGTTTTTGTGGAAGGTCTCGGTCCATAAAGTCATCGCGGTGATTAAACAAAAAACACAAATACCAAGGTTCAGAGGACAGGTCGAGCGAGTTGTTCGGCGCATCCCCTGCACCGAGACGTTCGATCAGATCTTCGTCAGCGTAGTGGAACTCCATGTCGACAGCAACTTTGGCATCGCGGACATCCCCACCAGGCACGATCGTGCCCGGCAGCAGCACGGAGTGAAGGGGCCGCCAGTCGCCGGATTGCGTGTGGACGCGGAGTTGTGATTTCCAGCCAGCGTGGTCTTGAATGATGTTCTTAGCCGTGTCGGCCCCGACCTTGCGCGCCTGTTTCCAGAATTCGGACCAAAGCGTTGACTCCGATTTTCCATCGCACTTCGGACAATAATCGTTGATGATGACTCGGCACGTGGCCTCGAAGACTCGGCACGCAACCTCGAAGATATCGGCGTCACCGGCAGCCTTCCCTACGCTCCAGTATTTCTTAGGGTCAATCCAATCGGTCCACAGTTTGCGCCGAAGCGTTTCATCCAGTCTTCTGTAGCTATTTAGAGCCTCTTTCGCGATGCACTTGAAGCTCCTTTCAGGCGATATCTCCTTGATGCCGAATGCCTCCAGCGCCGAGCGCGTGTCGCTGTCCGATGCGAGTTCCGGGTGTACGAACAAATTCGAACTCGGAGCCTGTCCGCCATCCGGTGATTCGTCGGGCAGGAAGACTTGTTCGGGATCGGGCTCCCGCCGGCCACCGCCAGCTGTCAGGACGATATCGCCAAGGTTGCCCTTTGATCGTATTTCGGGCGGTATGAGCGCGGCCGTCTGGATTGCGGCCATGGAGGCTCGAACGGCCTCATCAGGCTTCTGCTTCTGGTCTTTGACTAGCGCCTCCAGCCACTCGGCAATCGTGGCCCGGGGCATACTGGATGGCCTCCACTTGGACGGTTCACCCTGCCGGTCGAACAGCCGGTCGATATGCGAGAGCCTGATACGCGTGAGTGCCTTGTGGTGAAGCCAACCCGATGGCCGACCGGGATATGCTGTCCACCGCTCGAACGGCGCCAAGTTTATCTTTTGATCAGAAGTCATTTCTTCCGGTGGGTACAAAATTTCCTGGGCGACATGCGGATTTCCATCTTGATCGGGGACGATTTCCTGCCCGTGAAGATTAGAAAAGAGGCGCTTGCGGAGCAGGCCCCACCTGCTCGGAGTCGCCCGACTCGTGTCGACGAGGCAGTGCGTCCAGGTGTCGAGCGGGGTCGGCTCGCGTCGCGAGTTCAGGCAACGCGTCGGCGATCATCGTCGCTGCCGATTCAATCAGTTCGTCGTTGTATGGCCCGGGCAGCAGATTCTGCCTGTCTTCGTTCGTTTTCCACGGCGCGTTCAGGATGCCGGCGACGAGACTCGCAGTCTTGGTCGGGAAGAACGCCCAGAAATGGCCCGGATCAGTCAACCGATCTAGTGGAGCGGCCCAACGGATCGGCGCCTCGTCGCTGTCGTCGAGCGACCTCCGGTCGGCTCGGGCATCGCTTGATAGCCGGTGCGTATGCTTGACCAGCTTCCATTGGCCGGTCGTACCGCCACCGCTGAGACGGTAGCAGCCATCGACGTTTTCCAGTTCGAGAGTTCGATCGAGTTGCGACAGGCCGTCGTTGAGCGTCAGTTGGCGGACGTGCTCGACGAACAGAAGGAACTCCGACGGGAAATCGCGCATCTGTCGGCCGAGGTCCTCGTGCGCATCGGGCTTGAGCGGCAGCCGCACGATATTGGTCGCCCAATCCATGAGTTCGCGCAGAACATCGTCCTGATCGCGGCTTTTCCAAGAATCGACAGGATAGGCGAGGCGTAACGCCGGATAGCGTTCGGCGTCCGGCACGACTTGCCGCATGCGCTTGCGCGAGCGGTGACGGTCGAAGCGGAATGAACCGGAGCGGCTGAACAATTCCGGGGCATCGGTCACGCCGAGAACGGACTTGAAGCCGAGGCCGAACCTTCCGATCTCGCTGGTTCCCCGTTTGGGCGACAGGTGTGAGAACATGAGCGCCTTCACGCCATCCTGGCCGATCGGCTCTCCGTTATCGGCGCAGTACAGATAGGCTTCAGTCAGGCGGATGGCGATGCGTCCGCCGTCCGACTTGCCAACCAACGCATCGGCGCTGTTCTGGACCAGTTCGAACAGTTGGCGGTGAGCGTATCCGCCTCGCGCCGTGTCTTCTTCGTGGTTGGCATGTTCATCAACCAAGTTGGGCTGGCGAGCATAGGCGTCGAGAGTCTTTTTCGACTCCTCGGCGATATAGGCGCCCAACTCCCCGTCCGGTCCAGCCCAGCTTGGCGCTTCCTCGCAGGCGTAAGCGGGCAGATATCGCTTGGCGTTTTCATGAAAGAACTTGCCGGTCTCGCCCTTGGAAAAGTCGTACTCCTGCTTCATCGGCCCTGTCTCGTATTGGCGGCGTTCGTGTCTAGTGGCCCGTCGTGCGGAGATGATTCGCACCTCTGCCGAGTTGGCGCCGATCTCCTGATACGTGTGGGCCACCACCAACAGTATCCCGTTCTTCGCCTGTCCCAAGGTCAACCAACGTTCCTCGGTCTCACTGTGTTCCTCATCCGGGATCGACAACATCAACGGATCGTTGAAAACCGTGGTTGCCAGATCGAAGCTGATCTCGTGCTTGCGCCGGTTACGCGTGGCCTTGATCCAATCCCACCTGAAATAAAACTCGAACAGGTTCGATTGCCCGGTGGTCGGTCGACGCCGTTCTATCAGTGACAGCCCGGCATTCGGTGTGAAAGGCGGACACCTGCTCTTTCAGGTACTCCCCTTTCCTCATGGTCGGGTTTGCTCCGAAAAACCCGGATGGTTTCAGGTTGATTCATACTAGCCGCTTGATCACATCCTGTCCACCTCCTTTGCCGGAGAGCTTCCTGGTCCGCAACAGGCCGCACCGTGCCCGTCTCCGCCGGCATGGTCAGTGTCAGTGCAGCGACTCTACCTGTTTATCAATCTGCTCCTGTGTGCGACGACCAGTCGTCCACATCCACCGACCAAGCTGCTTCAGCACGTCCAGATCCGGATACCGCAGCAGCTGCAGATCCGTTGCATTGACCTGGATGTGTCCGCTGAACCGCCGGAAGTACTCATCGACCGCTGTTGAATTCAGGAACACACTCAGACCGTAGGCGACATCACAGTCGATGCCCCGCTTGCCCGAATGGAACACATTCAGGTGGTTCTCAAAGCCGATGTCCGTTGCCTTGAATGCAGCCGGATCAACCACATGCGCCACGATCCGCCGCCGCTCCTCTTTTGAGGAGAACCGCCGCACCACCGTATAGAACCCGCTCGGGTACAGCCACTTCCTCGTCTCGGCCCCGATCCATCAACGCGTTCGGCTTTTTCGACTGCCGGGGCCATTCCAACCCGCCGCCGGCAAAGTGAGTCGGATACAAAAGCGGGACAGTACCCCATTCGGGCTGCTCACACAGAAACTCTTTCAAGCGAAAATCGACAACTGGCCCCGTCGAGACGGCAAGCCCGATCTCGTCAAGAGACCGCTCTGCCAACGGCACACCATTGAGGCCGCCATGGGTGGGTGCCATGGGTACATGGATGAACTTCTGCGCATCGCCGTCGTGAACGATCTGAGCAAACGGGTACAGGTGTGATTGAAGATCGGAAAAGCTCGTATCGCTTGATGTCGTGATCGCGACCGGTCCCTGCTTTTGGCCCCGCACCAGCTTGATGACGACGTTCTCCTGAAGGACGGCGTCGTCGTTGAATGCGCTTGTCCGGCTGTGGAACAGGTGGATGTGGTCGAGCGAAGCGCGAGCCAGCATCCACTCCCGGAACGGCTTATAGTAAAGCCCGTTGCAGAAGCTCCGGGGAATGATCGCAACCACTTCCCCGCCCTGCCTCATCAGCGCGATCGCCAAGCCAACGAATGCCGTGTAGAGGTTGACCGTTTCCAAACCGACCGCGTGCAGCAACGCGCGGTGCACCGAGTCACTGCTGATCTTTCTGTATGGAGGATTCAGGATCGCGTGTGTGAAACCCTCTCCCTTCCTGCCAAGCTTGATGCGGTAAACAGCGTCCTGAATGAAGTCCCGGTTGACAATCGTCCCTTCAAAGCTGCAGTTCCCATAGCAAGACAGTATGTCTCGCAGGAACGAAGTCAAGGTCTCGTCGATCTCGTACGCAGTGGCATGCATGCACGCTTCCAGCACCCCAGCGGTCGATGACTGCAGCCGTCAAAGACCCGATACCCGCGCCCGCATCCAACAACCGGACAGGGCCACGCCTCCCCGAGAACAGTGCCGCCATGAACTGAGCGACGCTCGCCGGCATCATGAACTGCCCCAGTTCGATCTTTCGCTCGGCATGCAGCAAGCTATTTGCCGTTTGGCGCACTCGATCGACTGCAATCATGGTCGCCTCTCCAACAGAAGAATGATCCTGTTTCACAAGGAGAGGCCACTTCTTCGCCATGTACTGCTCGGCAGCATCTCGTATAACCCAGGCCAACGACACCTTCTCCTTGGCGATCTCTTCCAAGGCTTGATAAAGCGCTGGTGGGAAATTCACTGAGGCGCGCACTGATGCTGTGGTCTCTGTTTTCACCACCTTTTCTTTCCGTGGCTTTGTCCGGTTCATCGTTGCCAAATCGTGTGAACAACTCTACTTGCACCACGTCACACCATGCCAGTGAACAGGCATAGAGCTTTAGTCGGCGTGAGACATCGCGTAATCATTTCATTTTATTATCATAATTACATGAAGATATAAGCACCCATCTCAACATTCATCCTCTCCTGGGCATCCGTACGCAACACAGACAGTCATCCTCTCTTCAGAGAACTTGCTTCCAATCGTGCGCTCTCATCGCTCCAGAAATATCGCCTTGGCTTGCCTCGCTCTACGATTCGCCGCTTGTGGACCAAGCGAAGTCGGTCACCACGAGGCTGGTCTCTCACTCGTCCCAAGTACGCTGGACCGAGCCCAGCGCCCGCACGCGGGCATCGTCGGCCCCCGGCGTCACATAACCTCACTTCCCGATCTTCTCTCAACCCTGCCAGAATTGAGACTGTTTTGGCACTGGGTAACGGACCGACAGGTGGGGTGTTTCGAGCCTTTCTCGTCTTGGGCAAGCGCCTGGATCCCGGCTTCGACCCAGCTGACGGTCGAGTGCGTCCCGATTCCCGACTTCCGCACGGTCGCCAGCGCCCGAAGAGCCCGACACGTCGAGTAGGGGCGTCAGGAGTAATCACGGACGCAGGCTCGCCTCTCCGATGTCATTGACGATGGGGCCGGACGAGACCGGATGCATCCATTGGAATGGATTGTTGAATATTCAGTTATGAAAGATTGATATGCAACAATCTACTGCACGCCCCGCTCTGCTCGCCGCTGCGATCAGCAGGCTTTCCGAAGCTCCGGTGGTGGCCCTGTTGGGAGCGCGGCAGGTAGGCAAGACGACTCTGGCCGAGCAGGTGGCGTCCGCGTGGTCAGGACCGTCGACGGTCTTCGATCTGGAGGTTGCCACCGTGCGGGAAGCGATGTCCGGGACTCCCGAGAGACTGCTCCGCCAGAGCGAGGATCTGGTTGTTCTTGACGAAGTGCAGCGGATGCCGGGACTGTTCGAGGTACTGCGCCCGATCGGTGACGACCGGAACCGGAAAGCAGTCTTTCTGCTGCTGGGCAGCGCTTCCTGGGATTTGATCAAGGGGATTTCCGAGACGCTGGCGGGGAGAATCCTCTTCGTGGACGTGGGCGGCTTTTCTCTGGCCGAGGTGGGGCCGGAATCAGAACCGACTCTGGATGCGCGGCGGTTTTCCCCGAGCTTGGCTGGCGCCGCCGGCATGGACTCGCTGGATGCAGTCGTTCACGCGCATGTTTCTGGAGTGGGACATTCCGGGTCCGGGTTCGAAAGTATCTCCCGAAGTCTTGAGACGCTTCTGGAGGATGCTGGCGCATTGTCACAGGCAGCCCCGGAACGCTTCGGAGTTGGGGCGATCGATGGACGTGAGCGTGACGGCGGTGAACCACTACCGCGACCTGCTGGCTGGCGCCTTCATGATTTGGGTGCTGCCGCCCTGGTTCGAGAGCCTCGGCAAGCGCATCGTCAAGTTCTCTAAAGTCTACCTGCGCGACAGCGGCGTCCTGCACTTCCTGCTGGGGCTGGAAGATATTCAGGAACTACCGATGCATCCGTGCTACGGCGCCAGTTGGGAGGGGTTCGCCCTGGAGCAGACGCTCATGACGCACGGCGAGCGCGAGGCTTACTTTTACGGCGCCCAACGCGGCGCCGAGTTGGATCTGACGTTGGTGCGGCGAGGTCGGCGCTGGGGCTTCGAATTCAAGTGCGCCGATGCCCTGCGGACGACAAAGTCCATGCACGTCGTCATCGAAGACCTGGGGCTGGAGCGAATATGGGTATTCTATCCCGGCAATCGGGAGTATCCTCTCACCGACACCATCACCGCCCTGCCCCTGAAAAAAATCCATGACATCGAACTGCGGCCGACGCCATGAACGGAGCGGGGAACGCTGAGCTTGCGGATATGGGGGCATGAACCGCGTCGAAGTAAAACCGGGACTCCGCAACGCAGGGCAGTTCAGGCCCTTCTTTCGCTAAACTTTGGGGGATAGCGGTGGTGCCTAGTTACTAACCGAGAGTGCCGGCAGCATTCGTCACTCAGACCTGCCCCCTCTTCCTTCAACTCCGCAGGAATTGCGATTGTTGCGGGGCCTGGTAACGGACCGACAGGTGGGGTGTTTCGAGCCTTTTCCCGTCCTGCGCGAGCGACTGAACTCCGGCTTCGACCAAGCCGGAGGTCAGCAACGTCCGCTCTACAGGATAGGGAGCCTTGCCCGTCAGCAACATCTCTTCGACTTTGGACATCAAGGCCGCGGTGTAGACAACATTGGGCGTTGGTGGAAGGTAGAACAGCGTGGAAAGGGGCTGGGGGCGGTCCTTGAGCCGGGCGGCGAAGGTGAAGTCATCGACCAGGCCGTTCATCAGCAGCATGGTGGCTTTCAATCCATCGGCATATTGGAAACGATAGACGACCGGTTCTTTGACCCACTGCCGAATTTGCTCCTTGGTGGGATATCGGTGATTCATGGTTTCCGCCTGGGTGAGCGTCTGGCTGCGGCAGAGGCACGAGCGGAATAGCTGCGGGTCCCAACCGCCACGCTCAAAAGAGCCTTTCCCCGCAGCTTCCCAGACCGAGTCACCGCGCATTCCCTGGAGCCAGGTGACTCCGGTTTCACCGCCCCGGCGACGTTCCACCATGCACTGGATGGTTTCCAGAGCATGAAAGTCGTAACTGTCCACTCCGCCGATGGCCACACACATCACCTCTTCAACCTGAGCTCCATAGGGCATGTCGATGGAAGGCATTCTCCAGGTGACCGGCAATGACGAGCCGGCCAGGAACGGAAATCCCATGGATCGGGCCGTATCCACCATCTCCTTGGCCCAGCTCCATTTCCATGACAGATGCTTGTCGTTGAAGACGGGCGCCGTACGGCCATCCTGTTTGAAGACTTCGACGATTTCCTTGAAGAATTCATAGCGGGGATAGAGCGTCTGTCCCAGATCGTTGACCGGGTACTTGCCATGCTCGCCGACCAATAGAACGACATCGACGTCCAGTTTGTCGCCGCCGCAGCGCAGCGTCTCGGCGATGGTGGGATAGATGGGGAACCCGAACTCCTTCGACCGACTGCGGCTCAAGTCATTCTCCGGCTCCTGGTCCACGTAGGCCGATACCAACTCGATGGGGGACCGGCGCCACCGGCCCTCGATAGGATATCCCACCAGAAATCTCTCCCCCATGTGCCAGGCATGTGACCAGAATCGCCACTCGGTGGTCACCAGAGCCAGTCGCTTGCTTTCCTTGGAGTTTCCCAAAAGGAGCGGGGTGGCAGCCAAGCTGCCCCCGAGGGTGGCGATAAAGGTGCGTCGATTAATCATTGGCTCTCTCCGTCCGACTATTCTTGATTCATTCCCTCAACCCGAGTCGCTGCTGAAAGTAACCAAGGTGGCTGCTTCCATGGCCTTCCAGTCCACTTCGAAGCCCAAACCCGCGCCACCAGGCGCCGGCACCGTTCCATCCGGCCGGGTTCGAATCACGTCCTTCATCCCGTACTCGTAAGGTTGATAGGGAACGGCCTGTTCGAAATAGCTGCACAGGTTGAAACCCAGCATGAGATGCAGGTTGGCTGCGGAAACCAGGGTGTTGCCCCAAGACATCACTTCGCAGTTCATTCCGGCGGCTTCGACCAGCGCCATGGCCTTGCGAGCCGGCGTCAGACCTCCACAAACCGTGACGTCGGTCCGGGCCGAGGTCCAGACCTCCCTGCGTATTGCTTCCTGAAACGACGGGAGGTCCTGGATCCAGTTCCCCGAAGGCAGAATCGGGATATTCACTCGGCGAGTCAACTTGCGATAACCTTCAAGGTCATAATCCATCAGCGGAGCCTCGAACCAGGTAAACTCCAACGCCTCCAGTTCTCTGGCGACCCGCAGAGCGCTTTGCCAATCGTAATTGTTCTCAACATCCAGCATCAAGGCGACCTTATCGCGAGCATGTCTTCTGCGAACCGCGCGGGCGAGCGCCAAATCCTTGTCGGGCACGCACCAACAATGGAACTTGATGGCCCGAAACCCCTGGTCCAGCAATTCCTCCACAAAATCCTGGTAGGCAGGAACATCCTCCAACAAAGGTGTGCTGGCATAAGAACGCATCTGCCGGCGGGCTCCCCCCAGGAGCTGATAAATGGGTAGATCGGCGGTTTTACCCAGCAGGTCCCAGAGGGCGATGTCGACTACGGCCAGGGCCCCCGGCGCCAGGGGAAACACGCGAGACCACAAGTTGCGCCAGAGCGTTTCACGTTGCAGGGGATTCCGGCCAATCAGAGCCGGGATCATGTGGCGGAGCGTCTCGGCCGTGTAGCGGTCGTACTTATAGGAGGTGTAGTTGGAGACTCCTCCAATGCCTTCAACTCCCTCATCGGTGAAGATACGCACCACGGTGTTCGTCATGTATTGTTCCGGCAAGTCGTGGGACCAGGAGAAGCGCTGCACCTCGGGACCGACGACCCGGACTTCTACACGGTCATTCGCACGGGAATCATCCTTCCTCAGCCAAAATCCTCGGGCCATGGGATACGACAGGAAACATGACCTGAATATTCTACAGCACCTGGCATCAAATCAATGTTTCGGGAGTTTCTCCATTTTTTAAAGCGTCAGCCCCTCCGGAACCACGGGCAAGGTTGAGACCAATCGTTTCCTCTTCGCTTGCGCCGACATCGCGGCAGGCAGGCGCCCGCCATCGGGCCAAGTAACGTTCCACCTCCGACAAACTGTTTTAGTCGGCTCAATCACATCGGTTGACAGGATATACAGGATGTTTCAATCCAGCATTCCCTATCATGTCCATCCATGTCCCAGGCTACTCCCCGTCGAGCCTGGAGGCGTTTATTGATCGTGGGGGTAGCATCCAACCGAGAGCGATTCCCAATAGGCTTGCGTGTCCTCGGCCAAGCCAAGCCGGAGTCCTGGACATCTCCACAATCGCCGAAGCATTTGACTTATAATACAGGATCATTCGACAGGGCTGTTAAAGTGACTCAACTCCGTGTGAGTATTCCGAAAAAGAAAGGCGGGGAGCCGTTTGTGTTTTCGAGAGATACTGGTTCGAATTCCAACAGTTGGGTGATGGAGGCGGCATCCTGGTCAGGTTTCGCCACGTCCAAAGCCGGGGGCCCGGGATCAAACATCCACCAGCGAAGGGGCGCCTGCCATGAGCGCTATTGACCGAAGGGAGTTTTTGGCTGCGACCGGAGGCCTTATCGGCCTGGCTGCTTGCACCGGCGCCACCGACAAAGGCCTCATCGACTTTCATCAACACACCCACTACCTGGGCCGAAGCGACGCCGATTTAGCAGCTCACCAGCGCAAGCTCGGCGTGGCTAAAACGGTTTTGCTCCCGGCAGGTTCCCGATACGGCTTGGCCGCCCAGGTTTGGGGAAACGATTCGGTGGTAAACCTGGCAAGTCAGTATCCGGACGAGTTTGTCTACTTCGCCAACGAGCTGCCCGACATCCCGGAAACCCGGTCGGTTTTGGAAAAGTATCTCAGAAAGGGAGCCCGTGGGATTGGAGAACAAAAATTCAAGGTGGCCTGCGACTCCAAGGCCATGCAGTTGGTCTACTCCATTGCCCAGGAGTTCGACGTTCCAGTGCTGATTCATTTCGAGCACCAGAGGTACAACATGGGTTTCGAGCGGTTTTATAAAATCCTGGAGAAATTTCCCAAGGTGAATTTCATCGGCCACGCTCAAGCCTGGTGGGGGAACATCGACCTCAACCACGACCAGGAGATGTCCTATCCGAAAGGTCCGGTCACAAAGGGCGGCATCACCGACCGACTGCTTTCCAATTATCCCAATATGTATGGTGATCTCTCAGCCAACTCCGGGCTGAATTCCATGTTGCGGGACGAAGCTCATGCCCGCAGCTTTCTCGACCGCCATCAGGATCAACTGCTCTGGGCCAGCGACTGCCCCGATAGTGACGGCGAGGGAGAGGGGTGTATCGGCTTCAAGGGGCTGGCGGCTGTGCGACGCTTGGCGTCCAATCCGACCGTGGGCCGCAAGATCCTCTATGAAAACGCCGCTCGTCTGCTGAAGCTCACCTGAATCCTGGGGTAACGTCAGGAGCGACGATCCGCGGAACACGGTCCTCCGTTCCCTGTCCGGTAAAGGATGAATCCCATGTGTCTCACTGAAGCCTCTTGTGCAGGCGGGACGCCCTTTCCCGCCTGTCAGGCAGGCGCGTCCCGAGTGCCGGTCCAATGAAACCCTGGATTGATTCGCCACCCCGTAAGGGGCGAGCTCCAAAACCATCCCGGTTCCTGGGAGTCGCCCTGCTTTTGCTGGCCGCCTGTTCCCGCCACCCGGATGCGGGGCCTCTCTCTCCTGAAGAGTCGTTGCAAAGCATCCGCATTCATCAGGACTTTCGTGTAGAGCTTTTTGCGGCCGAACCCGACGTGATGGATCCGGTTGAGATCGCTTTCGATGCCTGGGGACGAGCCTTTGTGGCCGAAATGCTCGATCTTCCCTACGACCCCGAACCCGGCCAACCGCCGAGAAGTCGAATCCGTCTGCTGGAGGATACCGATGGAGACGGCCGAGTCGACCGTTCCCGAATCTTTGCCGACCGCTTGCAGCAAGTCACCAGCGTGCTCCCCTGGAAAGGTGGCCTGCTGGTCACTGCAGCTCCGGACATCATTTACCTGAAAGACACTACGGGCGACGGTGTCGCCGATCAGCGGCAGGCGCTCTTCACCGGCTTTGCGCTGGTCGATCCTGAGGCCCGCATTACCAACCTCCGTTTTGCCATCGACAACTGGATTTATGCTTCCAACAACGGCCGCCCGGGCGAAATCACCTTCAGCCGGCAACCCGGCGCCCCACCAGTCTCAGTCCAGGGGGCGGATTTTCGCTTCCGCTTGGACCGGAACCTCTTCGAGCCGGCTTCCGGTCCGGCTCAGTTCGGCATCGCCATGGATGATTGGGGAAACCGTTTCATTACCCAAAACACCACTCACGTTCGCCACGTGGTGCTTCCCTGGCGCTATCTGCGTCGGAATCCCTTCTTTGTCGCCGGCGCACCGGCTTTGGATATTTCGGATCACGGGAAGCCGATGGTCCCCATCTTCCCTTTAACCCGACCCCAGCATTGGCGCCGGGTGCGTACGAGCATGCGACAGCAGCGCTACCGAGAGAACGAGCTGGACCGGGTGGAACACGCCGGGGGTTACTTCAGCGGAGCCGCCGGGGGCGCCATCTACGGCGGTGCTTTGTTCCCAAAGGTCTACCGGGGCAATCTCTTCACCGGAGATGTCAGCGCCAATCTGGTGCATCGGGACCTCCTGCAACCTCAAGGCGTTAGTTTCGTCGCCAGCCGTGCTCCCGGCGAGGTTGATCGTGAGTTTCTGGCATCCACCGACGTCTGGTTCCGTCCCTGCAATTTCACCACCGGTCCTGACGGGGCCCTCTACCTGGTGGACATGTACCGCGAATTCATTGAAACCCCCGAGTCCGTCCCGGAAGCGCTCAAAAAGGACATGGACTTTTACAGCGGGGACCGCATGGGGCGAATTTATCGGATTGTGCCGCGGTCGGAGACCACCTCGACTGCAACGCCGGCCCGAATGGGGAATCTGACTTCGGAACAGTTGATCACCCATCTTGCCCACCCCAACATCTGGTGGCGTCTCACGGCTCAACGTCTTCTTCTGGAAAGGCAAGACTGGTCCGTCATCCCCCGGTTGAAAGCCATGACTCGCGACCACTCTTCTCCCCAAGCACGCTTGCATGCCCTGAACGCGTTGGAGGGACTTTCAGCGCTGGAGGCGGCGTTGTTGGAATCGACCCTCGAGGACGCCCATGCCGAGGTGCGGGTCCATGCCGTTCGACTGTCTGAGGTTTTTCCGGAACTGGCCGGACGACTCATCCTCATGGTGGACGACCCCTCGCCTCGGGTCCGATTTCAGTTGGCCTTGAGCCTGGGTGAGTTCTCGGGACAGAAGGTGGTCCAGACCCTGGCCAAGCTGGCCCAACGCCATGCCGGAGATCGCTGGTTTCGCACCGCAGTGCTGAGCTCGGAGGTGGGGACTTCCAACGCCATGCTCGAGACCTTACTCGCCTCTCCAGCCTGGCGGACAAACGAGACGGCCGAAGCGGTCTCGTTCTTTGGCGAGCTTGCCGCGGTGATCGGCGCCAGAAACCAACCCTCGGAAATCAGGGCCTTCCTGGCGAAAGTCTCGGGGAATCGCCTTTTTGACAACGAGGTGTGGCTGACGGCTGCGGCAGAAGGTCTGACCCGTGGACAGAGCATTGCCGGCGCGCCCCGTCGAGAAATTCGTGGCGCCGAGAAGCTCACTCAGCGCCTGATGGCGGCCTCCTCCACCAAGGCGCAACAGGCGGCGCGAGCCATGGTCGTTCAATTCAAACTGCCGGGGCTTTTTGCCAGAGCCAAGCAGGATGCTCTGGACCCGTCGGCGCCCACTGGAAGGCGAGAACTGGCCATTTGCGCGCTTGGCAGCTACTCCTTCAAGGAAGCCGCTCCCATCTTCAAGCGGCTTCTGGCTGATCCGCTCGAGCCCGCTCTCCTGGATGCCACCCTGGAGACGCTGGACTCGTTCGAGGGCAGCGCCGCCGGTCAACTCCTGGTGCGATATTGGAAGGGCCTACCCGGTGAGCGCTCGATTTCAAGTCCTGGACGTGCTGCTCGACCACAAAGATCGCGCAACCATTCTGTTGGACACCCTGGAAGCTGGAGGCATCGAGGTGGGGTCTCTCGATTGGGCTCGAAAGGAAAAACTCCTCCGCAACCCCGACCTCCAAGTGGCCGTGCGCGCCCGAAAGCTGCTGGGAGAGGCAAACAGAGATCGTCAAGAAACCGTCCAGGAGTATCTGACCGTATTGGACCGCACCGGTAGCGTCGAGGGCGGCAAAGCCGTGTTTCAAAAGCACTGCGCTACCTGCCATCTGCCCAAGCTGGGTCCACGGATCGGGCCGGATTTATCGGGCGTGAGCAGCGATACCCGCACCCAGTTGCTGCAATCCATACTGAATCCCAGTAAGGCCATCGGCGGCCGCTATACCAACTACCTGGTGGAAACCCGCGACGGGCGGCTGCTCGACGGATTGATCGTCAACGAAACCTCCAACAGCTTGACGCTCCGGCGGCCCGAGGCCGATGACGTCACTTTGTTGAAGGCCGCCATCGCCGAAGTGCGGGCCTCCAACGTGTCCTTGATGCCCGACGGGTTCGAGGACGGAATCAACCCCAGGCAGATGGCCGACCTGATCGCTTACCTGCAGGGCGCGAATCTCCATTAAGGATCCTGGTGGTTCTACCATGGCAGGCAACGCTGGAAATCAAAGCAGGGCGTTCATGGACAACCCGCTCACCATCCACCGGGAAAACTCATCCCTTGCGTCCGGCAGGCGTCTGTGGTTCCAATCCGGCTCCCACGAGAATAGGGGGTCCGCCCGTCCGTCTCCGCCATCGGAGTTCCGCCGAAGAGGGATCGGGAACCGTTTCAGACCTTGGCTGCTGCCTCTCTGGATGGTCGCCTGCGGCGCCCTGGAAACACCCGTTTATCAGGACAAGCAGGATCTGCTTCACTACCTGGACCCACAGGGAAACCCCCATCCCGTCGAAAACAAGAGCGACTGGTCGATTCGTCGGGCGCATACGCTGCAGAACATGCAGCGGGTGATGGGACCTCTTCCCGAGCTTCCGACCAACCCGCTGGCCGTTCAGGTGCTGGAAACGGAGACTCTGCCCCAAGTCCTGCGCAAGAAAATCACCTTTGTCAGCGAAGTGGTGGAGGGAGAACCGGATCGTGTCCCGGCCTATTTGTTGATTCCCAACTCACTGCAAGGAGGGACTTCCGCTCCTGCCGTGCTCTGTCTTCACCAGACGATCCCCATCGGCAAAGCCGAACCGGCTGGGCTGGGAGGCAGCGGCGATCTGGACTACGCCCTGGAATTGGCGCGGTTGGGCTACGTCACCTTGGCGCCGGATTATCCAAGGTTTGGCGACTACCAGACCAACCCTTACGCTCTGGGCTACGTCAGCGCCACCATGAAAGGAATCGTGAACCACCGCCGGGCCATCGATCTCCTGCAAACACTCCCCGAAGTCGATGGCGAGAGGATCGGCGTGATCGGCCACTCCCTGGGCGGGCACAATGCCCTCTTTCTGGCAGCTTTTGACAGTCGAGTGCGGGCGGTGGTGACCAGTTGCGGCTTCAATGCGTTCAAGCACTATGATGGCGGTGACCTGACGGGCTGGAGCCACCAGGGATACATGCCTCACATTGCCCAGCGTTACGGGAGTGACGCCGGCCGGATGCCCTTTGACTTCACCGAGGTGCTCGGCATTCTGGCTCCTCGGCCCGTCTTCATCTCGGCGCCGGTTGGAGATCATAATTTCGACATTGCCGGCGTCAGGGATTGCATTCAAAGCGCCCTTCCCGTCTATGAACATCTCTTCGAGAGTCCTGACCGACTGGTTTGGCAACATCCCCAAGTTGGTCACGAATTCCCCTCCCAGACACGCCAAGATGCCTACAGGTTTCTTAAAAGGTGGTTGACTCAAAGGGGGCGGGGCCGATGCGGAGGGGAGATGAGGGAGCGTTCCGGTGAGGCGTGGCACTGTCGGAAAGGCGGCCCCGCGGCCCATCTCTGCGGGCGGGACGCTACTTCCTGCGCCCACTCAGCAGACAGGCGCTCTCCCGGGAAATCTTGCCCGTGTTTCCGGGGACCCGACCTTTCAAAATGGGGAAAGTCCAATCCCCTTTGGAATTGATCCCCCCTCCCTAGTTGAAATAAACTTCTGGCCGAATCAAGACCCCCGCAGGCTTGTTTTCCGACTCGGTCAGGTAACCAATCCAAGTGGAGGTGTTCATGCACCGTCGAGAACTGTTTCGAACCGCGCCCCTTCTCATTGCGGGTTCTTTGGGGAAACCCTTAACGGCCCCCCCCCCCCCCCCCCGCCGACCTGTTGAAAACGCGGGGCGAGTCTCGATTGCGGACCGCCATTTGCGCTTATTCCTTCAGGGACGCATTGCAGTCCCGGACACTGACCTATCAGGATCTGGTCCGCATGGCCGTCGAGCAGCAGGTCGACGGCCTGGACCTGACCGTGTACTGGTTCCCCAATACCGAAGACGCCTTCCTGCTGCCACTCAAACGGCTGGCCTATCGGAGCGCCGTGGAAATCTACAGCATCTCGATTCGGACCAACCTTTGCCGGTCCACGCCGGAGTCACAGGCTCAAGAGCTGAAGGAGATTCGCAGGTGGATGGGGGTTGCGCATAAGCTGGGCGCCGGACATATTCGTATCTTTGGAGGGGACGTTCCTCAAGGCGTCAACGTCGACCGAGCGTCGGGTTGGGCAGTGGACGTGCTGGGGCGGGCGGCGGAAGACGCCGGTAAAAAAGGGATTATCCTGGGGCTGGAGAACCACGGCGGCATTACCAGCAGAGCTGAGACAATGATTCAGATTCTGAAGCGAGTCAATTCACCCTGGGTGGGCGTGAGCCTGGACACGGGCAATTTCCGGGATGATCCCTACGGCCAGATCGAGGTCTGCGCGCCTTATGCGGTGAACGTTCAGGTGAAAACAAGAGTGATGGACAATCGGGGGAAGTTGGCGCCTGCCGATTGGGACCGGATCCTGAAGATCCTATCTACAGCCGGCTACAAGGGTTATTTGGCGCTCGAATATGAAGCGGACGAGGATCCCGAAATTGCAGTTCCTCAGTTCACCCAAAAACTGAAATCCCTGGCGACGAAATACGGCGCCTGATGGTTGTCCTCTGAGTTCAAATCTTCCCTGGCAAGAGTTGATAGTGGCTTCATTGTTCAGCCTCCTTTCGGATCATGGGATACAGGCTTGACCAACGCTACCGTCTTAAAAGCCGATGGCGGCGCTCACCTTGTAGGGTTCCACTCCACCCCGCAGCAAACCGGATTTGCGATCGACCAGAATGCCGTTGGGCCATGCAAAGTAGGAACTGAGACAATGCTCTTCTCTCACCGAAACCCGGTGGCCCAGGGACTGCACCGCCTCAATCACTTCGGCCGGTAGCCGAGCATCCAGGTGAACCGGGGAGCCTTCGCAGTGAATTCGCGGCGCGCTGATTGCCTCCTGGATGCCCAATCCAAAATCAACAACGTTGTGGATGATCTGCTGGACCGCCGTCAACACTTTCCTGCCGCCCGGTGATCCCACTGCCAGCAACGGCCCCTGATCGTCAAAAATCAGTGCGGGCGTGCCGGCGTGAAGGGCCCGCTTACCCGGTCCGATAGAGTTGATTCTTCCCGGCTCGGGGTCGAACCACATCATTCCGTTATTCAAGGTGATACCCGTGCCGGGCACGACCACCCCCGAACCGAACAATTGGCCGAGGGAAGCTGTTAGCGAGACCAGGTTGCGATGCCGGTCCACCACGGTCAAATGGGTGGTGTGTTGGTCGGCGGCGGCGGCGCTGGCCGGACGCACGCCGGCAGGGCGGCCTCCCGGTTGGAAAGGCCAAGGGTCCCCCACAATCTCGGACACCGGAGGACCACCTGGATTGATGTGGCTGCGCCGCTCGGCAGCATAGGCGGCGGACTGCAAGCCCTCCAATGGAATGGGATCGAAGTCAGGGTCGCCGAGATGAGTAAAGCGGTCGCCAAAGGCCATCCGTTGAGCCTCAGCCAGCAAGTGCAAGGTGAGAGCGGTATTGTGCCCGGAAGCGGCGAGATCGTATCCCTCCAGGATATTGAACATCTGGGCCACGGAGGGTCCGCCGCTATTGGTTGAAACCAACGCCATTCGTTTGCCGCGATAGTCCACCCACAGCGGCTCGCGGAGTCGCACCTGATAATCGGCCAGGTCAGCCGGGGTGATCATGCCGCCATGGTTTGTCAGGAACCGGGCAATGGCCTGGCCAATTTCACCCCGGTAGAAGCTTTCGGGGCCCTCCTCGGCAATCTGTTGAAGGGTTTGAGCCAAGTCTCTCTGGACCAGCCACTCCGCTTTCCCAATGTCGTCCGCGTTGGCCGTCCTGTAGGGTGTCCCATCGGAATGAAAAAAGACGGCCATCGTGTGCGGGAAGGCCCGCAGTCGCCGGAGTCCGGCCGCGCAGTTGGCGAAGACGTACCAATCGACCGGAAAGCCTTCCCTGGCCAGGCGAATGGCCGGGGCCATCACCTCACGCAACGACAGGGTGCCCAAGGTTTCCAGGAGCCTGGCATAGGCGCCGACGGCCCCCGGCGCCGCCACTGAAAGATACCCCGTCTCCGCAGCGTCGCCCCTGGTCGCTCGCCAACCATAGATGCCACCGCCTTTGAGCGAGGGGGCCAACAACTCGAACCTATCCTCCCGGGCTGCTTGAGGGACGACCACACTGCCATCCAGGGTGAGTGTCCGATCGCTGGCGGCGTCGTAGGCCACCACGGAGGCACCTCCACCCAGCCCGCTCATGAACGGCTCGACCACTCCCACGGCAAAAGCAGTGGCCACCGCTGCGTCCGCCGCGTTGCCACCCCGCTGGAGAATTTCCACCCCGGCTTCCGCAGCAAGAGGGTGCATGGCCGTAACCAAGCCGTTCTCGACCGCCACTTCACTTTTGTTGATGAGCAATCTGCTCCGACGAACTGACATGTGATTCCTCCCTGAACAGACTAAGACGGAAGTCCTGAATCTCAAAACACAAAATCGGCAGCCCAAAGCCTTACGCCTGCCATGACGTTTTGAAGATTTTGTTTTGCCTTCAACTCAGGATATGTCAAACAATAGTCCTTGCAGGCAGCCGTCTGGACCGGGCTTCCGGATATTCTTGTTTGGTACCCTGTCTGAAGGTCGTAGCGAGAACCGATGACCATACCCCAAGGATCTATTGGAGAGGGCTGGCAGGGCCGTTTTTTCGAAGACTTCCAGATCGGGGATACCTACCGCTATCCGCATGGCCGGACGGTGACCGAACTGGACAACTCCTTGTTCACCCATCTCACCTTCAACACCAACCCGTTGCACTTCGACAGGGAGTACGCCCGGGAATCCAGATGGGGGCGCATTCTGGTGAACAGCACTTTCACCCTGGCGCTAGTCACCGGCATGAGCACGGCCGACGTCAGTCGGAACGCCTTGGCCAATCTCGGCTGGGAGAACGTCCGACTACAGAATCCTGTCTTTATCGGCGACACGATTTATTGCGAATCGGAAGTCCTGGCCAAACGGGCCTCAAAATCCCACCCGGAGGCCGGCATCGTCACCGTCCGTTCCCGGGGCATCAACCAGGAGGGAAAGGTGGTCATTGATCTGACTCGCCACGTCATGGTGTACCGGCGTGAACACTCTCCTCAGCGGGGAAAGTTTCCCCGGATCCGATAACCGGGCAGGCAAGCGAAATGCAGAGGACACGCTCATGGCTTTTTGTTCCGGGTAACCAGCCCAAGATGATCCACAAGGCGCCGACTCTGGGCGCTGATGTGATCATCTACGATCTGGAAGACAGCCTCCCTCTCAGCCAGAAGGAACTGGGGCGGCATCTGGTCGCAGAGGCGCTTCAGGTCCCAAGGAGCCGGTCGCTGCGCTACGTTCGGGTTCAGGCCGACCTGTCGGCGAGCCTGGAAGATGTTCACGCCGTCGTCCGGCCCGGGCTGGACGGGCTGGTTGCGCCCAAGGTGGCGAGCGCCTCCGGTGTGCAGCAGATAGACGCTGCACTCAGCAGGGTGGAATCCGATCGAGGCATTGAACCGGGAACCGTGCGACTTCTGGCAACCATCGAAAGCACCCGTGGATTACTGGCTGCACCGGCCATTGCTGCTTCCTCCCGGAGAATCATAGGACTGTTTTTCGGAGCAGAGGACTTCACCCTGGACCTTGGGGTCTTCACGTTGGACGACGAGAGCTCCGACGCAATGATCTACGCCCGTTCGGCGGTGGCCGTGGCTGCGGCCAGTTGTGGGCGGGTCGCCGTGGACCGCATCGTGACGGAATTTCGCTCGCTGGAACGGCTGGCCGCCGATTCCAAGCAAGCCTACCGCCTCGGCTACGGCGGCAAAGCCATCATCCACCCTCGACAGATCGCCTGCGTGCACGAGGCATTCAGCCCTTCGGACGAACAGGTTGAGAAAGCCCGGCAGGTGATCCGCCACTTCGAAGAGGCTCACCAACAAGGGGCCGGAGCGGTGCAGGTGAACGGCAAGATGGTTGACTTACCCATTGTGGAGAAGGCCCGGCGCCTGATCCAGCTGGCGGAGGCCTCGAAGTCCGATCCACCGGATTGATCTCAACTGGGGAACCGATCCGGTCCGGGCAATCCACAGAACCCTCGGATCCATGAAACCACCAGCGCCCTTGAACGGGATTCGCATCCTGGCTGCCGAGCAATTCGGAGCCGGCCCCTGGTCCAGCATGTTGCTGGCCGATTTGGGTGCGGAGGTAATCAAGATTGAAAATCCCCTCACCCGGGGCGACGTTGCGCGCCATGTAGCTCCTGAAATTCCGGGCGACGACAGCGTTTACTTCCAAAGCTTTAATCGGAACAAGAAGAGCATCACACTCAACCTGCGCCATCCGGAAGCCACTGAAGTGCTTCACCCATTGGTCCAGAGGTCCGATTGTGTCTTCAACAACTTGCGCGGCGACCTGCCGGCCCGGATGAGCCTGGACTACCCGGGCCTCAGCCAGGTCAAACGGTCTATTGTCTGCGCTTCGCTCTCGGCCTTTGGCCGCACGGGGATGAGAGCGGCCGAACCTGGCTACGACTATCTGATGCAGGGGTATGCCGGCTGGATGAGCCTGACCGGAGACCCCAAGGGCCCCCCGCAAAAAGCCGGCTTGTCGCTGGTCGATCTGAGCGCGGGTACCATGGCAGCTCTGGGTCTGGTGAGCGCAGTGATGCGCGCCCGAGCCACCGGAATTGGCTGCGATGTGGATGTCAGCCTGTTCGACACAGCCCTTTCCCAACTGATCTATGTTGGCGCTTGGCACTTGACCAACGGCTACCAGCCTCAGCGAACGCCCGATTCGTCCCACCCATCGCAGGTGCCCAGCCAGTTGCTGCCCACCAAAGACGGCTGGATGGTGGTTATGTGCGCCAAAGAAAAATTCTACCGGAACCTGGTGCGGATCCTCGGAGTTCCCGAACTCGGCGAAGACCCGAGGTTCAACACTTTTGCGCAGCGACTGAAGCACCGCAAGGCGTTGGCGCCTCTCCTGAAAGAGCGTACTCGAACCCGGACCACTGCCCGCTGGCTCTGCTTGCTGAAAGGTCAGGTACCCTGTGCGCCGGTCAACTCGGTGGAAGAAGCCTTACAAGACCCACAAGTGCGGGAGGGTCACATGATCGTCGAAACCGCTCATCCTGAATTCGGCGTCGTGCGCCAAGTCGCCAGCCCGATCAAAATCAGTGACCACGCCACGACCCATCGTCGTGGACCCCAACTGGGCGAGCACACCGATCAAGTCTTAAAGGACTACCTCGACATGACGCCACGACAAATCCAGCGGTTCCGGGACAAGGGCGTGCTCTAGGAGTTCGGGTCGCGGACCGTTCATCTCCACGGCCCAGTCCTGCGTTGGGCGGCGAGGAGCCTCCGGAAAAGGGCCTGCGGGCTCGCCCCATTCGTCAGTTCAGCAGGGATGCCATGCTCGAGTCGCCCTTTTTCAGGAAATACCTGCTGCCAGGCTTCGTCTTTCAGTCCATCGTCATCGGCGGTGGCTACGGGACGGGGCGGGAACTGGTCGAGTTCTTTCTGAAGTTTGGTCCGGTGGGTGGTCTGCTGGGGATGGCGCTTTCGACATTGATCTGGTCAGCGGTCTGCTCGGTGACCTTTGAACTGGCGCGTCTGACTCGTTCCTACGACTACCGAACCTTTACCCGGCAGTTGCTCAACCGCTGGTGGTTTCTTTATGAAGTCTGCTATCTGATCATGATGCTGCTGGGCTTGGCTGTCATCGCTGCCGCCAGCGGCAGCATTATCGAGGTCGTCTTTGCCCTGCCTTATTACGTCGGTGTCGTCGGCATCATGGCTTGCGTTGGCTTTCTGGTTTTTCAGGGAACCGCGGTCATCGAGAAATCTTTTGCCGTCTGGTCTTTCGTCCTTTACGCAGTCTACCTGGTTTTCTTTGCCTGGAGCCTCTCCCAGTTCTTTGGAGACAAGCCCCACCCTGCCCTGGAGATCAAGCCCGGGTGGTTTTTGGCAGGCGTCAAGTATGCAGGCTACAACATGGTCGTTATTCCCGCCCTTCTCTTCTGTGTCCGCCATATCCAAAAGCCAAAGGAAGCGATCGGGGCCGGCATTCTGGCAGGACCCATCGGCATGATCCCGGCCTTCTTCTTTTTTCTGGCCACGGTCAGCCAGTACCCCGATATCCTGGATCAGACCGTTCCCTCCACCTTTCTCCTCAAGGCCCTGGGATCGGTCGCCTTCCAGCTTATTTTTCAGACGGTGCTGCTTGGGACGCTCATCGAGTCCGGGACCGGGGTTATTCATGCTTTCAACGAGAGGGTGGCCGGCGTTTTCGGCGAACATCAATCCGTCATGCCGGCCTACCTCCGCCCGGCGGTGGCCATCCTGCTATTGGTTGTGGCCTCGCTGGTGGCCCAACTGGGTTTGATCAACCTGATTGCCAAAGGCTATGGCAGCGCAACCTGGGGCGTGCTTTTCTGCTATGTCCTCCCCGTGTTGACAGTAGGAGTATGGAAGATCCGGCCGCGTCGGAAGGAACGGACCAAGACAGCGAATTAGCGAGGTCGAGCGGCGCGCCATCCTGCCTGCAACTGTTTGGCGAGTTGTCGAACCGTTGGGGCGCTGGCCGGAGAGGCTGCCAGATTGAGCAGTTCGAGGGGGTCGTTAGCGTGATCGTAGAGTTCCCTTCCTCTGATGCGACCATCCAGACCCACCCATTCGGTGTAGCGATAGCGGTCGGTACGCATCGATTGCCCCAGGCTGTGCCCGTGACGCGGGAAGTGACTGAATGCGGCGGTTTTCCACGGTTGATCCGGATCACTCAACAGTGGAATCAGGCTGTTACCCTCTACGTGCCTCGGAATCGGCAAATCAGCCAATCGACAGAGTGTCGGGTAGAGGTCAACCAGTTCCACCAGCGCCTCGATCTGCAAGGGTTGAGAGCGGCCGGGCGCCGCAATCAACAGCGGCACGCGGGTAGCCCATTCGAAGAGGGTCATCTTGGCCCAGGTTCCATGTTCACCCAGATGCCACCCGTGATCTCCCCACAAAACCACAATAGTCTTGTCTGACAATCCATGGGTCTCGAGAGCCTGGAGAAGTCTCCCGACCTGCGCATCCACATAGCTGATACAGGCCATATAAGCCTGCCAGACCTTTGCCTGGAGTGGGTCGGGAATGCGCCCGCCGGCAGGGATTCCCCGGTAGCTCCGCAACTCCCACCCGGCGAAGCGGAGAGCCTCCTCCAGGGATGACGGGTATTGGGGGAAATCCATGTCGATGCGCCAGACTTCGCGGGCTCTGGGGTGCCAGTAGGTAACCGAATTGTAAATCGACCACAGGGGCACGCCGGCTGGCGGCTGACGGTGCTTGGGAAGAGCGATGCGATCTGGCGGATACCAGTCGAAGTATTTCTTGGGGGCTACCAAGGGGAGATGCGGCCGCCGGTATCCCACGGCCAGAAAGAAAGGGCGGTCCTTCAAGGCTGCGATGGTGCGAATGGCCTGACCGGTCATTCGACCGGCATAGAGCGCTTCGCCCGGCACTTCAGGCGCCTGAATGGCTGGGCAATCGTTTCTGGGCGAGATGATCGTGGGGACTCGGACACGTTCCTCGAAGCTCACTTCGGCAACGGCCGTTTCATCGACCGTCTCCCACATTTCTCGTTCGCGTCCGGGGGAACTGGGCGCCGACCAGCCGTCCGGGTGGTCGGCCCCGTCGTGATAGATCTTGCCATAGGATTGGGTGTGATAGCCGTGGTTCTTGAAATGCTCAGGCAGACTGGGACTCCCCGCGTGTTGCTCCCGCTTGAATTCATGCCGATTGGAATAATGGCCGGTGGTGTCGGGTCGTAATCCGAACATCAGGGAAACTCGTGAAGGACTGCACTGCGGAGCCTGGCAGTAAGCCCGTTGGAAGGTGGTCCCTCGGGCGGCCAGGCGGTCGATGCTGGGAGTCCGAACGGCTGGCTCGCCATAGCAACCCAGGAGTGGCCGGAGATCGTCCACGGCGATGAACAAGACGTTGGGGCGGTTCTTGCCCACGGCGGCAAGCGGGGACACCGCCAGAAAAGCAGCAGTTGCTGCCAGGAAGCCTTGGCTGAACCATCTAAAGAAAACTCCAGTCCAGAATCTCATATGGTCAGCATGGCCTCCGCCATTCTCCACTCAGGCCTGCAGCTCATGAACCGTTGAGGAACCCAGAGCGTAGCAACTCCGCTCTCAGAATTTCAAGACAGGAAAGCGCCTTCGGAGGAAATTCGACCGAGTCCAGGCTTGGCTGCATCGGCGTTCAGTCTGTTCCAATGAGCAAAACCGGGACGCGGGGAAGCATCCCCATCAACCGATTATGCGTCCAAGAAACATTGAAAGGAGTGATTGAAAATGGTTAAGAAGCTTACAGTGTTGGCTCTTCTGCTTTGCGTCGGTGGCTATTTGGCTCATTTGGGAATCGTCAGGACCGCAGGTAAACCGGCCAAGAACCTCGACCGATAACCCGCAGAGGCGCTCGTCGAGGGCGTGGCAAAAGCCATCGAAACTGCCAGGCGGGTGACTTGTTGGCGCCGGCTGAACCTCCCGGAGGGGAACGAGTCCATCCAACTCTGGACCCAAAGATTGGGGCGCCCGCCGATTCTAGTGCTTTTGGGGGTCCCACCAATCATCCAGGAGCCGCTTCAACGCTTGCTGCCGTTTCCGCAACCGAGGATTCCCGGCCAGATTCCTGAGCTCGTTCGGGTCGGCAGCCAGATCAAACAGCATGGTTTGCTGATCGGAATGCGTGGATACGATCAATTTGTGATTGCCCCAGCGAACCCAACGGTAAAGAATCTCCTTTTCGGCCTGTTCCAGCTCCATCGCGTAGCCCCGGTAGATCTCACCAAAAACAGCGCGCGGTGAGGCGGGAGCATGGCCCCTGGCGATCGGCAGCAGGTTGATTCCCGGAAGCCTCTGATCCGGTGGGTCAATTCCCGCTGCTGCCAATAGAGTCGGCAGGACGTCTACGGTACTCACCAGCCCGGAATGGGTTCCAGGCCGCACCTGACCATCCCACCGAATCAAGAGGGGGGTTCGGATTCCCTGTTCGAAAGGCGTGTTCTTGCTGCGTACGGACTGGTTCCGGTTCTCCCGGTCCACAACGTAGCCATTGTCGACAACGAAGACGACGATCGTCTCACGCAGGTGACCCCGCCGTTCTAAGGCGCCCAGCAGTTCCCCGACGGTCTCATCCAACCAACTGATGTTGGCGTAGTAGGGAGCCAGGTAGGTAGGCAGGCGAGGGTCCCGCGCATAGGAATCGAGGTGCTTTCGGGGCGCGTTATGGGGCACATGCGGCAGAAAAGGAGCATACCAGACGAAAAAGGGCTTCCCGGCTCCCGTTGTCCTGTCCACAAAATCATAGATGGGTTTCAAGGTTTGCCGGCCAATGAGGAGTCCGGCATCGCCATTGCCGTGCCCTGATTTCATGCCCAGCTCAGCGAAGGCGGGAGTCCGCTCGATCGGGTGAGGCTTGGCCCGGGTCATCCCCTCGTCGAAGCCTGCGTTGGCGTAATCGCCTTCCCAGTGCTTGCCGGTTTGCAGCGTGCGATATCCGGCCTGCGAGAGCAGCCGCGGCAGCGTGGCCACCCGACGCACCAGATAGCTGGCCCGCTGTCGGTTCTCCAGCGTGTGGGGCAGATCAAAGTAGGGACGGTTGAAGTAGATGCCGTTTTGATGGGGATACAACCCGGTCAGCAAGGTGGCCAGTGAGGGGCGGCACACGCTGTAGGGAACATAGCCGTTGACAAATCTTGCCGAGCGGCTGGCCAGATCGTCGATATGGGGCGTCCGGACCAGGGGATTGCCCATGAAGCCAAAATCGCCATAGGCCCTGATCGTCCGCAATGATCAACAGGATGTTGGGAGGTGCGGCTGAAAGATGGCTGACGATTCCCAAGCAGAAAGCAACCAGCAGCAAAATTCGAACCCAAAAGCATGCCCGCAGAAGCACAAATTTTTTCGCCCTTACATCGTGAGTGCAGTCGGTCGAGTCCCTACCCATCCTGCCGGCGCTGTAGAATGAGGGCCGCTCGTGCGCCGCACCTGTTCGCCGCGGGTCGCAAGCACGGCCCGTCGGCACCGTGCAGATCAACCGCTCAAGGCTGTTTTCACTGGTGTCTTCGGTCACTTCCCGGCTCTCATCAGCTTAGCACCGGAGGTGGTGTGCGGGATCAGCACCTATGAGACGGAGGGGAATCTCCCAGGCTGTGCCGTTTGCTGTGCCGTTTAAGGTACTGGTTTGGAGTCATACCGTCAAGGGTCTGTGCGGGTTCAGTACCTATGAGACTCGGTCCGGCGGGCCTTGGAGGCCACAAGATATTCCATTGTAGAGGTTTCAGAACTCGACCCGGGCGTTGTGGTTGGCGCGTTCGACAGTCCAATCACTCCCCCCTTGAGGGGGAGTCGCAGCCGCCAAGCGCCGGCGGCTGCGGTGGGGGGACGGGGCGGCAGGGCAAACTGGGGGATATCCGGGGTTTGGCAGGCTGGCTCGAACTCGGCCCTGAGCTCGCTGCCGCCGTCAACTTGGACGGACTGAAGGAGAAAGGGCAGGTCCTGGACCCCGGTCGGCAGGAAGCGTGGGGCGTGATTCCCCTCCTGGGAGGGGCTGCACTCCTGAGAGGAGTGCAGGGGTGGGTCCGGCGGTGGCGCGGGAATAGACGCGGGGCGCCCTCTGCTTGCCCACCGGGGAGACGGCCCGGAACTCCTGGAGTTGGGCGCCGTCGAGGGACACCGAGAGGGGATCGATCTGCACCCGTTCACCGGGTGGGGTGGCCCTGGCGCCGTAGCGCCAGCGCTGGGCGTGGCCCGGGTCGAAGCGGCGGCGCTTCTCCAGCTTGACGCGCCCCCGGCAGAAGGCTCAGGGCCGAATGCGGCCCAGCGGAAGTCGGTGGCTCTGGACCCACCGATGGCCCGCAAGGCGGTCTTGGGGGAGCAGTCCTCGGCCTGCAGGTCCCGGTAGATTTCCAGTGGGCGCCGTCTGGCGATGGCCTCGGCGGGCAGGCTGTCGTCGACTTTGAAACGGTGATCAGAGGGGATGGGCAGCGATGGAATCTGCAGGGTTCAGGCTCCTTGGGTTCCTGGGTGGGAACTCAAGGCTACCTGAACAGGGGCGGCGTTTTATACTGAGGGGCGGGGCGCATCCCATCGGCGCTCGCCTCGGGCTCCGGTCGCTTCGCTCCCTCCGCACGAGACGAGCGCACGTCTTTCACTTCATCGGGATCGGTTCTACCCGTCACCCCGGACCAGCCTCACTTGTCGGAACCTGGACATGCAAGGTCAAAATCTCACATCTGTCTGAGCCGGCACAGACTTGAGGGCCGCAGGGTCGAGGGCGTCCGGGTGATGACGTTCGAGGATGGACAAGCACCCTCGGATGCCACCAGGAACGTGGGTTGCGCCTGGATATCTCATGGGCTGGCGCTTTGCACCGCCTGAGGCTGAACAGGATTGACTTCAGCGGCGTTCCGGGCTAGATTTCGGAAACGGCCAAGGGAGGTGGCGACGTGTACCACAGAATGTTCTTGCGGGCGTTCATTCCGGTGATGCTGCTGGTGACGGCAGGGTCGCTCAGGGGATGGGGACAACTCTCGCCCATTGCCTCCTGGGCCGCCACTCTTTTCAAGAACTACCGAGTGCACCCGGACATCACCTATCTCACCGCCAACAACTGGGAAGCCACGCTTGACCTTTATGAACCTACCTCGGTGAACGAACCCGTACCGACATTGATCTACTTTCACGGAGGAGGTTGGTACACGGGCGACAAAGACGAACCCATATTGCGCTTGCTCCCCTACCTGGAGATGGGCTGGGCGGTGGTGAACGTTGAGTATCGGCTGAGCCGGGTCTCCCTGGCCCCGGCTGCCGTCGAAGACTGCCGCTGCGCCCTGCGCTGGGTTTGGGACCATGCCAAAGAGTACAACTTCGATCCCAACCGGGTCGTCGTCTCCGGCCATTCGGCGGGAGGCCACCTGGCCTTGACCACGGGTATGCTGCCGGCCTCCGCCGGACTGGACCGTCGCTGCCTCGGTGAGGGAGAACCGAAGGTGGCGGCTATCATCAACTGGTACGGCGTGACGGACGTCCTGGATTTGATCCAGGGCCAAAACACTCAGCGCTACGCCCTCCACTGGCTGGGCAGCGGAGAGGACCGCCAGCAACTGGCAAAAAGGGTCTCGCCGTTGACCTACGTCCGGTCAGGGCTTCCCCCCATTTTGACGGTCCACGGCGAGGATGACCGGCTCGTGCCCTACCAGCACGCCGTTCGGCTGCACCGGGCTTTAACCGAGGTCGGGGTCCCCAATCGGCTGATCACGATATCCAGGGGGCCGCACGGGCCCTTCAGCCGTGAGGAGACCCTCCAGGCTCACGAAGCCATCAGTGAATTCCTGACACAGCACGGTTTGACCCGAGTCACCCGGTCGGCGTCCGCCCGGTAGGCAAGTCCGTTGCCCCGGATTCAACCCGATCACCGATGACCACTAACAAACTCCAACCCGGGGATCCCCCTTACCTCATCGGCATCGATCTGGGTACTTCTTCCTGCAAGGTGTGTGCGGTCGATGTTTCAGGCAGACCTCTGGGGACGCGCAGCGCCGGCTTCCCCACCGTTACCCCGCGCGCCGGCTGGGCGGAGCAAGATCCGGAGCGCTGGGCGCCGGCAGTGACCCAGGCGACCCGTCAACTTCTGTCGGAGAGTTCCTTTTCCCCCGAGCGTATTGGAGGCATTTCCTTGTCCAGCGCCGCCCATATCGCCGTCCTGCTCGACGCTGAGGGCTGTCCTCTGAGAAACGCCATCCTGTGGTACGACCAGCGCTCCCAAAATGAGGTGGATGAGTTGAGGTCGCGACAGGGTGATGAGATCTTCAGGCAGTCCCACAACCGTGTTTCTCCCACCTGGACCCTGCCTCAGCTTCTCTGGATTCGCCGGCAAGAAGGAGACTTATGGTCGAAGATGCGGCGGGTCTTTCTCTCGAAGGACTACCTGTCGAGCTGGCTCACGGGGCGGCAGACCACCGATCCCGCCACCGCCCTTTCCTCCATGCTATTCGACCCGGAAGCCGGGCGCTGGTCCGAGCGCTTGTTGGAGCCGCTCGGGCTGCCCCCCGAGGCGCTTCCCCAGGTGCTTCCGTCCACGGCTCCGGTGGGGTCGCTGACGGCAACTGCGGCTCAAGAGCTCGGGATTCCCGCCGGCGTGCCGGTGATCAACGGGACCCTGGACAGTGCGGCTGAAACCTATGGCGCCGGGGTGGTTCGAGCCGGCGACTGTCTGCTCAGGCTGGCGACAGCGGGAGGGATCCACCTGGTGGTCGACGGTCCCCGCCCTCACCCCGGACTCATCACCTACCCGCACCCCCTGCCTCCGCTCTGGTACTCTCAGGCAGGCACCAACTCCTGCACCTCAGCGCTCCATTGGGTGTTTGGCACGGTCGGCTCTAACCGGCCCCCGGACCTTTCAAGCATGGGATTCGATGGTTGAAGCTATCCCACCGGGGGCCGAGGGGCTGTTCTTCCACCCCTACCTTTCAGGGGAACGCTGCCCCTACTGGGACAGCCGGCTGCGCGCCAGCTTCACTGGCGCCACCTTCAGTCATCGTCCGGCGCACTTTGTCCGCGCTGCCTACGAGGGCGCCGCCTTTTCTCTACGCGACGCGCTGACAGTTCTGGATGACCTTGGGGGACGGCGGGGAACCATCACCGCCGTGGGTGGGGGTACGGCAGGAAGCCTGTGGACACAGATCGTCTGCGACGTGCTGGGCGAGACCTTACACATTTCGCGGATGACGGACTCCGCCTACGGCACGGCCCTTCTCGGCCTGGTGGGCATCGGTCTCTACTCGGACGTCTCCCAGCCGCTTGCCCGGTCCAAGCAGGAAACGGAGGTCCTCTCACCGGACCCTGAGCGAAAGCAACGCTACACCGCGCTCTTCAACCGCTACCGCGAGATCCAGCAGAAACTCCAACCCGTCTACCACACCAATGTTCAGTAAAGGGCTACCGCGTGGCGCCGAGGGTCCGTATTCAATATTCAATGGGCCGTTGCTCGAAGTGACGATGGAGCCGGTAGGCGATTTTGCAATCGACATTGATCAAAGAGAGATTCCCCGCTATGTCCGGGTCGCGTTTCAGGACTTTGACTTTCAAAGTGTTGCGCCCTCGTTTGGGCGTGAACTCCGGACCCAGATGATAGTCATAGGCATACCCATAGGGTCCGATGGAATGCGAGCTGGATTCCTGCCCGACCAACCGATAGGTCATGTCGACTTTTTGCAGGATGGAGTCCGGCAGCATCCGGTGGTTGAACTCGATGCGGACCTGATCGACGGTCGGAATAATCCCCCCGAAGCGCACCCTTAGAACAACGGACTTGATCCGTCCCAACCTCCGCCAGTGCTCAATGTCGTCCGCCACCCGGAAAGAGACCTCCATCGACTCTCCCTCCCCGAGCTCTTGGGGTAGAGCTTTCGACCTGCCGGGCATCCAATCCATGGAAGTGTCCCGTTGGCGGCTGGAGCGAACCATATAGTATTTGTCGGCGCTGGCCAGCAGTTCCGGGTGCCCCAGCAGCCGCAAGGTATCATATTCCTTGGCTGTCCACGGCCACCCGGAGGGGGTCCAAAGGTGGTCACCCATGGCGATGCCATCCACTCCCTGATCGTAGGCGTTGGCGGCGCCGGCCCAAATCATTTCGGGGGTCGCATATCTGGCGAACTGCCTGCCCAGAAAGTTATGGAAGGAAAAGTAGGCACGGGATCCGGTCCCCCGCGTCAGCTTCACCACCGGAGCGCAATCCACGTCCTGCACTACGCCCTCATTCTCGGTATAACTGCCCTCGCAGAAAAAGCCGTCCACCAGTTTTTCCGAAATCCAGGTCGGAACGTCGTAGCCCACCATTTTCCAGGCTTCGGGATGGGCCGGGATACGAGCGTAAATGCGCTTCCGCCGACCCTGGGCCTGCTGGGCTTTGTGGGCGACCTGTCGCAAATCGCGGATCCACCGGGTCATGACGGGCGCCAGCTCGGCAGCCTGATCGAAGCGGCAAAAGGGCATGGACCAGGTCAAATGCAACTCGATGCCGTCTGTTTCATACCTTGAAAGCAGCTCTTCGAAAACACGGAACCGTTCCTCCCGAACCTGGGGATGAAGGAAGTTGAATCGAGCCTTGTCGATGTCTTTGGCGCGGGGGTCGGGATCTTCCCCGACGTGAAATTGAGGGTTGTCCATGGCAAAGGCGGACCATCGGCCCAGGCCTTCGTTGTTTTCCCGGGTTCCCCCCTGAAGACTGACCCAGGCGCTGGCGATCATCAGGATCCCGGTCTGGTGACAGCGGTCCACCAAAATCTTGAGGGGGTCATGGCCCTCCTCGATGAGTTGCCTCAATATCCGTCCCGCTCGATACCAGACATAATGCGTCCACTGCTTGACCTCCGCTCCCCAGAGCTGAGCCACCTTGCTGTCGTAGAGCACGGTTCCACCTTCAACGCCGGCGAAGTAGACCAAGGCGTCCACGCCGCTGCTGGCGAGCTGGTCAACGATATAGGCATGATCGGCTGGCGAGACCGGGGGTTCAAAGCAGTACAAATCTGCGGCGTGGCGCCCGTCATCGAAAAAGAAAACACGCGGCTCCCCGGGCCGTTCGGGGTCCTTGGACAGTGTCGGGCCAGCCGCGGACTGAGAGGCAAAAGGTGCGGCCAATGCCCCGGGAGCCATCGCTCCCATGGTTCTCAAGAAGTGTCGACGTTTCATCGTTGGTCCAGGCTCCTTTGCTTGCCGGAAATTGGGTCCTTCATCGCTTACCGGGTCACCAGGCACGGCCCAACGGTCAAGGCTGCCCCAACTGGAAAACCCTCACCAAACTGCGACGTTCAGAATGCCCCATACTGCCTCTATCCCTGTCTCAATGCAAGATGTAATTGGACGGCTCGCCTCATCCATCTTCACCAAGCTCCTTGAAAAGATCATCCCGCCCGGTAGCCGCGCCATTCCTGTGGGGTAGCTCTCTCCGTTTACCTCGAAGGACGATGCTGGTAACATGGGCGTTCTTTCGTTGAATCTCCAACTCACCCAAAAGGAAAACCATGTCTCATGAGATACCGCCGGGCGTCGAACCGGGCTTGCCCAAAGCTCCACACCTGAGCGGGGCCGTTCAGGCTTCTCTGAAGCGCTACTGGCGCTCCAATCTGAAGATCATGACGGTGCTCCTGGGCATCTGGGCGATTGCCGGTCTTGGCTGTGGAGTCCTTTTCGCCGATGCTCTCAACGCGTTCAGACTGGGCGGTTACCCCCTGGGGTTCTGGTTCGCTCAGCAGGGCTCGATCATCGTCTTTGTCCTCCTGATTCTGATCTACTCGCTGTTACTCAACCGACTCGACGCCAAGCACCACGCCGAGACGGAGCGCTTGAAGCAGAGCGGCCGCAGGGAGGAGAAATGACCGTTGGCGCCTGGACGTTCCTGTTCGTCGGGCTGAGCTTCGGTCTGTACCTGCTCATCGCCTGGATCAGCCGGGTGCGCGACACCCAGGGCTTCTACGTGGCGGGACGGGGTGTGCCGGCAGCAGCCAACGGCATGGCGACCGCGGCCGACTGGATGAGCGCGGCCTCCTTCATCTCCATGGCCGGGCTCATCAGCTTCATGGGATACGCCGGCGGGATGTACCTGATGGGCTGGACCGGGGGCTACGTGTTGCTCGCTCTCCTGCTGGCGCCCTATCTGCGAAAGTTCGGTCACTTCACGGTCCCGGATTTCATCGGTGACCGCTATGCCTCCAACACGGCGCGCCTGGTGGCCGTGGTCTCGGCGCTCTTCGTCAGCTTCACCTATGTTGCCGGGCAGATGCGCGGAGTGGGCGTGGTCTTCTCCCGGTTCCTCGAAGTAGACATCAACGTGGGCGTGGCGATCGGCATGTGCATCGTCTTCGTCTATGCCACGCTGGGAGGGATGAAGGGGATCACCTGGACGCAGGTCGCCCAGTACTGGGTGCTGATCACGGCGTTCCTCATCCCCGCCATCGCGATCAGCATTCGCCTGACCGGTCATGCTCTGCCGCAGATCGGGCTGGGTTCCGAGCTGGTCGAAGGCGGCTACCTGCTGGACAAGCTGGACCGGATCCATGCCGACCTCGGCTTCTCCAGTTACACCGCGGCCTTCGACGGACCCTGGGACAAGGCCAACGTTTTCCTGGTAACCCTGGCCCTGATGGCCGGCACCGCCGGCCTCCCGCACGTGATCGTGCGTTTCTACACGGTAAGAACCGTCCGGGCAGCTCGCTCCTCGGCCTTCTGGGCCCTGTTCTTCATCGCGCTGCTGTACCTGACGGCGCCGGCGACAGGGGCATTCGCACGCTACTACATGATCGACTCTCTTCAGGGAAGGACCGCCGCTCAGTTGCCGGAGTGGTTCCGGAATTGGGAGAAGACGGGCTTGATTCTGTGGCTCGACGACGGCGACCGCCGACTGCGCTACTCGGCCGGCAAGGATAACGAGATCTTCAGCTACAAGGCCGGGAAGGTGGTTGTCGACGGTGAATCGATGTCGCTGGCCCAGATCGCCAGGAATCATCAAGAGTGGATTGCTTCGAGCGGCTCGGAAGGACGCGACTGGCGTCCCGTTCTCAGAGAGGCCAATCTTTCCGGTCCGGACCGTGACATCATCGTTCTGGCCACACCCGAGATGGCGGAGCTTTTCGCCTGGATCGTGGCGCTGGTCGCAGCCGGAGGATTGGCGGCGGCGCTTTCCACGGCCTCGGGGCTGCTGCTGGTCATCTCGTCGGCCGTGGCCCACGATCTCTACGCTCGTGTGATCAACCCCGCCGCCAGCGAGAAGCAGCGCCTGCTGGTGGGTCGGAGCGTGATCGGCGTGGCCGTGGTGGTGGCCGGACTTTTCGGCATCTTCCCGCCCGGCTTCGTGAGCCAGGTGGTGGCGTTCGCCTTCGGCCTTGCGGCGGCCTCGTTCTTTCCCGCCATTGTGCTGGGCATCTTCGCCAAACGAGTCGGGACCGTTCCGGCTGTGATGGGCATGATCACGGGTCTGGCCTTCACCAGCTTCTACATCGTCGCCAGTGTCTACGGGGGTATGGCACCCTGGACGTTCGGCGTCTTCAGGCAGGGCATCAGTCCCCAGGGAATCGGCGCCATCGGCATGGCCCTCAACTTCATGGTGACGCTGGGGTTGACGCCCTTCTGCCGAGAGCCTAGCGAGGAGGTGAAGGATCTGGTGGATTCGGTTCGCGAGCCCGAGGGTGAGGTCCCGGCGGTGGCCATCGAGACCGCCCCCGAGCATTGAGAGGGGGGCGAGGGAGATGTCCGTCGGAGTTCACAAGGAGGGAGTCTCTAGGAGTTCTTAAGGGCAGCCGCGACCAGTGAGTCGAAGTTGTCCTTAATGTATTTTCTGCTGTGCGGGACCCTGGTCGAACGTTTCGCTCGGCGGGACGCTTGGCTTGAAGACCTCTCACGGTCGCATTGGTGCGAATCGGTTACCAACTCTTTAACGGTGAGTCCCCGATTGCATTTGGGACAGGTGACAAACATCTCCAACACTCCTTCAATGATCAATAGTTGCCCGGAAAAACGAGAGCGACTTTCGATTCCATAGAAGCAATTTCATCGCCCCCTATCCAGATGTCGTTTCCCGCCGGAAAGTTGCATCTTCGAAATAAGAATCGTAACCGGACGGATCGCTGGTGGTCCTGAAGCACTGAAAGCTCCACGGTAAGCTTCCCCCGAGGCTTTCGCCGTATTCGCAAGGCCGCGGCACATTGCAGCGTGGATCATGCCCGCTCAAAGGGAGTGGTGCGTCGACAGCGATGCGCACATCTCGACCAACCGCCGGCGAAGGCTGGCCGGTTTCTCTACCGTCACCCCTGCACCCCAGGTAAAGAGGTGCCAGCACATCTCATTGATGCCGCCCGCCTTGAAGCGAACCGTCAGGGAGCCGTCGCCGTTCTCGGCGACGCTTTGACCGGGATGGAACAGGAACATCGCCGCATCCCGCGCGGCATCTGGGTCGAAGCGCAGGACCACTTCGACGGGTCGTTCCTGAAAGGCGCCGAACGAACGCTCGGCGTACTGCTGCAAGTCGAACGCCGGGTCGCGTTCGAACGCTTCGTCGGTGGTCCGGGCTTCGCTCATGTTCGCCAGCCGCCACAGCCGCGTATCATTGGCCCAATCCGTCCGCCCCACCAAAAACGCGCGGTTTCCGTAGAGCACCCCGTAGGGCTGAACGCGCCGCCGGCTTCGTCGCCCCGTCGAGTGGGCGAGATAACGGAACTCGACCACGCGCCCGGCCTGGATGGCGTCGCGCAGGAGCGAGAGCAGGCCCTCTTCGAGGCGCGGTCTCGGTCCGGGGCGCATCGCAAGCCCCTCGGCCTGCATGAGCGCTTCGAGATCGGATTCGATCTCCGCGGGCGAACACCGGCGCCACAGGGCGCGCAGCTTAACGGCAAGGTCCCTGAGCGTGGCCGCGCGCTCGACGAGTCCGGCCCGATCCAGCCCCTCGGCCGCGGATTCGATCTCCGCCAATTCTTGGGGCGAGATGCGAACGAGTCGGCCCAAGGCGGGCGATTGAAGCCGCCAGTGGATTCGCCGGTCGCCGGTGTCCACGGTCTCCAGCGGTCCGAAGGCCGCCTCGACCGCATCGCGCAGCCGCTCCGCCGTGCGCCGGCTGACGGAGAATTCCCGCTGGATGTCTTCAATGGTCGTTCCGCCCCGTATTCCCTGGAGACGAATCGCCAAGCGCATGATGTCCCCAAGGCGCTCGTAACGCATCCCGCTATATCCACTGGTACCGACTCTTCATCAGACCCAAGGGAGACGAAAACTTCCCAACGAGGCTTCCTAAGAGAATTGCGCTGCGGATTTGGGCAAGAGATCGCCCCCGAAGCGCAAGAAGAACACAGCCAAGTCGCCACCATGCAAAAAGGCCACGGGCTTCTTTTCTCTTTCTCGAAGTTTATCTAACTCGTGTTCGAACTCCTCGCTCGCACACGTAGCGGTTGAGACGATTAATCCCATGTTTGCGAATTCATAGTGCTTGAATGCTCTCTCTATATCCTGAATAGCGGAAGTATCTGCATGCTCCCCTTCGTAGGATTTGACCTGAACAACGAGCGTCTGAACCAATCCAGGGATTGAACCATATTCAAAATACACTAACAAGTCAGCGCCATAATCAGTCGGTCCCCCTTGTCGCTTCACTTCTTTAACTCCTGGGACTTTCCTGAAAACATCCTCCAAGAGGAATTCAAGAGCTATATTGGGATGTGTGTTATGTATTTTTTCTGTAATCGCTGTTAATAGCGGCTGGCTCTCTTTTGCTAGGTATCGTCGATTGGTCTCCGTTGTTCGTGGCTCGGGTTTCGTATCTTGAAACAAATCTTCCAATAGCTTTTTGAATTCGCTTTCTGTATAGATGGTCCACCATCTGCGCTGTAATTTGAGACGTGCACTTAATGCAGGTGGCACTATAGCATCGTTCCGGCCGAACTCACGCACTGACTCCTTGTCGACCGGGAACCTATGATTGAAGTCACCGCCATCATACCGCCAATAATATGGTCCCGTTACTTTGGCCAAAGTACATTGACCCCATTTAGGGACGTTGATATAAACAACATGATCACCGTCTTTCAACCGCAAGAGGAAAATGTGGTGGTACCATTCTATTTCTTCTTGGGTCAGAGAATCCCATCCATATTTTTTTCTTCTGTTTTCCAACGAACGTAAGTCTGCATTCTCGTGACCGCTCCAACCGAATCGCCCTTCACCGCCCCTAAGCGATTCATAAACTGCATCGACGTATTCTTGCTCGTCTGAGGCCTGAATTGCGTAGATAGTCATTTCTTTCCTTTCGTATCAAATAGTGAAATTAGATTTTCTTCTCGGCCATTTCAGTGCTCATTCTCTGCCCTCAGAGCAAGAGCACGTTTTTAGCCAACCCCATCGCCTTAAGTGATTATACTTCAGTCAGCTTCCGATCTCATTTCCGAAAGCCCACCCGCCCCGGACGCCCCGGCTTGGCTTCGCACTCCACGCGCAGCAGGGCGGCGAGCGCCTTCGGGTTCTGCAGGTGGCCGAGGATTTCGGCTTTTCTGCGGACTACAGCGAAGTCGCCGGGAGTCAGGGCGGGGAGGCGGGCGACTTCCGACGGCGGGGTGAGGGCGAAGTAGGCGCGGAAGGGCCGCCATCGTCTGCTCGGGAGCGAGGTAGTCGAGCATGATCTTGAAAGTGAAGCGGCGCAGCGTCGCGGGGTCGAGATGCTCGCCGAAGTTGGTGGTGCAGGCGAAGGGCAGGGGGTGGCTTTCCATCCAGGTCAGCATCTCGTTGACCTGGCTGACCTCCCACGTCCTCACGGCGAAGCGCCGGTCGGCGAGCAGCGAGTCGGCTTCGTCGAAGACGAGGAAGGATTGCGCGGCGCGCGCCTCCGCGAAGGCCGCGGCGATTTTTTGCTCGGTTTCCCCGACCCACTTCGACATCAGGTCGGATGCGCGCTTTTGCACGACCTCCAGGCCGAGCCGTTCGGCAAGGTGGCGGACGTAGGCGCTCTTCCCCGTGCCGGGCGGCCCTTGCAGGCACAGGGAAAAACGCCGATTGCCGCTCCCCGCAAGCCGTTCCGCAAGCCTGACCGGATCGACATCGGCTCGAATCAGGGCGGGATCGAACCTCTCCGGCGGCCCTTGGGGCGGCTTCTCACACCCCATCACCCGGCACAGGCTGCGCACGTTGCGGCGCACCGCGTCGATATCGCCGCCGCCGAGCCGCGCGGCGGCGGTGGCCCCGGACGCCACCCCAGGCGTCACGTTGAACTCCGTGGCGAGGGCGCGTGCATGGTCTTCTCCCGCCTCGATGCCGTGCTGCGCGAGCTGCCGCGCCCAGATGCGCGCTCGGACCCGGGGCGGCGGCTGGCGTAGCTCCAGGGCGAACATCATGCGGCGCAGGATGGTGGGACAGGTCTCCGGGGCGGCATTCGAAGTCCACAGGGTGGGTACCGCCGCCTGCTCCAGCAGCCGGTTCATAAACACCTTCGAGCCTTTGGCCCGGCAAGGGAAGCCGGGCGGCGCGAAGGGCGACCAGCCTGAAACCGTATCCCCGAGCAAGTCCTCCATCTCGTCGAAGAGCAGGATCGCCCCGTGACCCGAAGCCAACAGATTATGGGCGAGCTGGAGTTGCTGGAGTCTCTCGCGGCGATGGGGCTCGTCACCGCCCTCGTCCAACTCGCCGACGCTATAGAGAGTCACGCCGAGCCGGGCGGCCAGCACCTTGCAGAACTCGGTCTTGCCGGTCCCCGGAGGTCCGTACAGGAGCACGTTCACGCCTGATTCGCCGGCTCGCAGAGCGCCCTTCAGCATTCGCTCGACGTGATCGCGATCCTCCGCAACGTGGCCGAAGTCCGACCACTGGAGCTCGCTCGGAGCCACCGCGTCGAGCAACAGGCGCTGCACGTCCGAACCAGCGCGATTCGAAACCGAGTGCAGCCGATTCAGCCGGTTGATGAGCCTCAGGTTACCGTTGTCGTCGAAGAATATAAGCCCCGATTTCACGAGCGGCGCGTCGGGCGCCAATCGGCTGAAGATCGCGTTGGCCGATACGCCGAGGAAACAAGACAACCCCTCTCTCATGTTGGCGAGAATCACCCCCCATCGGAAAGAGCCGACCATGCTGTCCACTATTGACTTAATAATCGGTTGCGTGCGGTAGCGCAGCATGAACTCCAGGATGGCCGTATCGGTTCGAGAGAGGCGCATCGCCCTTCCGAGATGCCGGAGTCGCTGCGCCGTCCGGTCTCCCCGCGTCCGTTTCGTCGCCGAACATTCGCCCTGCAAAGCCGTTTGGAGACGCCGCCATTCCTGCGCCGGCAACCTTCTTTCGTAGTCCATTGCCGATTGAGGTTCACACGGCTTTTCAGTTCGGCCCGTGAGCGCCAACCAATCATCGTTCGCGGTTATCCAATCGGCCAGCGCTCGGGCTTCCGGGCTACGGTGGTGAAGGCGCGAGGCAGCGTTCGAGAGGTAGGAGAGGATGAGGCGTCGTTCGTAGGCAGCGAGCATGGCGTCCTCCGTGTCCGTGGCTTTTACGAGCAAGGTTAACCAGGACATACGTCATATTCGGACGCAGTCAATGCTTGATTGCCAAAAAATAGGCTCGGGACGCATCCTTGTAGAGGACTACCGGCGCCGGCTCGGCCAGCAATCCGAAGCTGCGGTCAACCGCGCCGTTATGTCGGGCTAAGCGGTCGGCCCGAGTCGATGTTCACTTTATGAATCCACCCTCCAATGGACCCACCCTCTGGCTGACTTCTTCTCAAGAAGTCAGTCTCTCAGGCGTGTGAGCCTCTCAGGCTCACACCCTCTCAGGAGGCCAGATCTCAGGAGTGCAGCCCCTCCCAGGAGGGGAATTATGTTGAATCGACCCCGCAAGAGGGGATTGCCAAATGACGGGATGACATTGACCGAGGCCAACCGCCTGCTCTACCGCCGTCGGCTTTGAGCCATCGTCGGCCAAGCACCCCTCGTTCCGCCGAGCGCATCGGCGGCGTCATTGCAAGAGCGGTGACGTACAGGGTGGGCGATTTGGTTTGCCGAGCTTCTTGGCAGCGGCCTTGCAACTCCTCCGACCAAACACGGCACAGATTCGGCGGGCGTCGCAACTAGCCTGTTTCCTGCGGAGCGACCCAAATGCGCGCGCAGACCTGCGCACGGCTGTCAGAGCCTACGTTCATCTATCGGTGAGCATCAATGTGTGTCCGCCAATTACGTCGCTGCCACACCTGCGCCGCACTGTGATCACGCGACCGGCAACAGAGCCAGGATAGGGGTGGAACCGGCTCGAACCGCACCGGTTTGTGTCCAGGGCCGGACTGTTTTCATGCGGGACATGGCCGGAATGGGGCGCGATCCGCTACAGGCCGAAGTTCCTATCGACCGATTTCTGCTTCGGTTCGCGCTCGACATCGGAGACATGACCGATCACATCGCGCCGGTCTCGATTGGGGTCGTTGCTGCGTTCGAGCGATGTTTCGTCGCCGACCACGATTTCCAATGCCATTTCTCGCCCCCCCTCGAAAACGGCGACGTACTCGTCGATGACGGCTTGGAGATTATCCGCGAGGAGGAGATGGACGGCTCTTCGCTTTCTCCTGAGCCGCCAGAAGTTTCTTCACTCCTTCTCCCGCAGGCACGTTGATAAACAGAACTCCCAAAAATTCCTCCCCGGTGTTGAGAATCTCGTGTTCGGCTCCAGGGGGAATATAGAGAACGTCTTCCCTTTCCACCGGATGGCTGTGGCCCGCAACCCGAGCCTGGCCGCATCCCCGGGTCACCACGACGATCTCTTCGGCATCCGGATGAACATGGAGTTCCGACACGTGCCGTCCTCCCGGAGGAATCATCATGTGGTGAACAAACTGAGTGGTTTGCAGACAGGTCCGTTCCGCAGGCGCCTCGGTTTCATAGAGTCTTCTCACCGAGGAACGCGTTTCCGCCCGGTTGCGCCATCCCCCTTGGGGCTGACGGACGCGAAACTCGATGACCCGTTGAGGGTTATTGAAGAGTAAACTTTGAATCACATTGTAAGGCTGTGTTTTCCAGTTAGCCGGCATCATTTCCCTATCCTCGTCGATCCGCATCTTTGTCTTCAATCCATGATCCTACGAAACAAACGGAACCATCAGTAACAACAGCATCATAGGCGAGTCCGACCGACGGACTCAAAACAAAAACGAGGGTCCCTGCCCCAGCTCGGAAAACGCCCCAGCCCAGGGACCGGTGGGCGCTCTTGTCCACCCGGTGTCGTTCGCTCTGTGTTAGCATCATCCTGTGTCTTGGCTGACCTCCCGAAACTCACCCATGACCTTGTTCGAAAGCAGAGTGGCGCGCCTCAAGGAACTGGCGCTGGTCTTTCTGAAACTGGGGGTCCTGGGCTTCGGGGGGCCCGCGGCCCACATCGCCATGATGGAAGAAGAAGTGGTTGCGCGGCGACGCTGGCTGGAACGAGAGCGATTCCTCGATCTGCTGGGCACCACCAACCTGATCCCGGGGCCGAACTCGACCGAAATGGCCATCCATCTCGGCTACGCCAGAGCCGGATGGACCGGACTGGCGGTTGCGGGAATCTGTTTCATCCTTCCTGCCGTAAGCCTGACCGCCGGCCTCGCCTGGGCCTACGTCCAGTTTGAACAGCTTCCGCAGGTTGAACCCTGGTTGCTGGGGATCAAGCCCGCCGTCCTGGCGGTCATTGCCGTCTCGGTCTGGAGGCTGGGAAACAAGGCTTGTAAGACGTGGTCATTGGGGATCATCGGCAGCGGCGTTTTGATGGCCTCCCTGCTCCAGGTCAACGAGGTCGCAGCCCTGCTGGTGGGAGGCATTCTGGGCATGCTCTGGTTGCGGCTGCCCCCGGCAATCCGTTCTCGACGCCGGAAGATTCTCCCTGTTCTTCTGGGAACCTGGCTGGGCAAATGGGCGGGGCAAAAGACGCACTTTCTGATGGCCGTTGCCACGGGAGCCGGCGGGGCAGGAGCGGTTTCTTTCTCATTGTGGAAGTTGGGTCTCTTCTTCCTGAAAGTCGGCGTCGTCCTCTACGGAAGCGGGTACGTTCTGGTGGCCTTTCTGGAGGGTGGCCTAGTGCACGAATACGGCTGGCTGACTCAGCGGCAGCTATTGGACGCCATCGCCATCGGTCAGTTCACACCCGGCCCCGTCCTTTCCACCGCCACCTTCATCGGTTATCTGATCGGCGGAGTCTCCGGCTCGGCGGTGGCCACCCTGGCCATTTTCGCTCCATCCTTTCTTTTCGTAGCCCTCATTAATCCCTGGGTGCCTCGCCTGCGCCGGTCCCGCTGGACCTCGGCCTTTTTGGATTCGGTCAACGTCAGCGCCGTGGCGCTGATGGCGGCCGTCACCGTGAAACTGAGCCGAGCCACCCTCACTGCCTGGCCCGGCTGGCTGATTGCCTTGGCTGCCACCTTGATCGGCCTTCGCTGGAAAGTCAACCTGGCCTGGATAGTGGCGGGTGGCGGAGTCCTGGGCTGGTTGTTCTCCCTCCTCACCACTTAGCAGCGCCTGCCCGCCGCGGTCAGCGGCAGATAGCAAGAAATATGCAGGCTTCACTGAATTCCTGATCTTCGGCGCTTCAAACACGCCAAAGAGTTGTCGGGCAGCGGCCTCTCAACATCGGCTCCCCTACGCCGACGATTCCGCCTGTATCCAGCAAGAACCGACTTTTTCAGCTCAAGATCTCAAAGAAGCGTGCCCATTTTTCTCGAGGGGCAGCCTGAGATCTCTGCATAACGCCATGTTTCGGGTCGATGGGTCATCAGCAGGATTTTTGACAGAGATCTCTGTTCTTTTTGAGATTTTTTCCCTTTTTTATGGTAATTTTATCCTGCTTAGGGCCGACTTTTCGCCCTTCAGGCACATTTCCCTCCGAGTCACTTGGCTCGGCGACACCATACCAGCGTTTGTAGATGGCGAAGGGACGTTCCCCATCTGCCCCGGGTGGCGATTATGCAGGGGTCTCAGGCTATTTGTGGGGCTGCCGGGGCACGAAGAAAATCGTTGACAAAAAATTTAGTTATCTCTAAACTTTATTTTAATCTCGTAAAAATTTTGTGAATCCGGCGGGCATTCAGGCTTCAGGGAAAGAATAAAACTTCTCCTAACTCATCAGATGAGGCAAACTTAGGTAATGCGCCACCGCTGTCCCACTGAAAACTCATCGCGTTCCTGGATTTCGGTTTTTGCCGGAATGGGGGTTATTTCGCAGAGGTCTCAGAGTATCGTCCCGTGGGCGCGCAGCCCGCACAGGGTGTCTTCGGAGCAGCTCAAGAGACTCGCTGCACCGCTATCTCCCAAAAAGCCTCAAGCTGAGCCAGGTCCCCTATCGCCGACAATTCGATTGGCGTCTCTCAAGACGATGGTCTCCAGGATTCTTCTGGGTATCCTGGTGGTTTCAGTTGTCCCCTGGCGGGCTGGGGCTCAGGCAACGGCACAACTGAGCGGCACCGTGGTGGACCCCGTGGGCGCAGCCGTGTCCGGCGCGGTCGTTCGTCTGACCAACGTCCTGACCGGATTCGAGCGCCAGACCTCGACCGACTCAGACGGTTTCTTCCAAGCGCTCAACATTCCGTTTCAAACCTACGAGATGCGAGTGAGCCACTCGGGCTTTGCGCCCCACACCGAAGCCGTTCCCCTGCGTTCCAATGTTCCGGTCGCCATTCAGATTCAACTCGCACTCGAGACTCAGCGCGAGGCCATCGATGTCTCTGTCGTCGAGCGAATGACTTTAATCGACACCAAGGCCACCGGGACCCGCACCGAACTCAGCCGCAAAATAATCGAGCAGATGCCTATCCAGGCAGGGGCCCGCGGGTTGGAGGCGATTCTGCTCAACTTCCCCGGCTTCGCCGCCAATGCCAATGGAGCCATCCATCCGCGGGGCGCCCACAATCAGATGACCTACGTCATCGACGGGATGCCGATCAGCGATCAATTCTCCGGTTCTTTTGCGACCTCGATCGATCCATCGATGGTGCAATCCCTCGAACTCTACACCGGTGACATTCCGCCGGATTATGGCAGCAAGGTTTCGGGAGTGGCTAACATCACTACCCATTCGGGCTTCGACGGCGGGCGGAAGTTCTTCGGGATGCTCGAACTCGGCGGCGGGCAATTCGATACCGGCTCGGCGATAGTACAGCTCGGCGGATCGACGGAGAAGCTCGGCTACTTCGCGTCCTTCTCCGGAGTGAAAAGCAACCGCTTTCTCGACAGCCCCTCCCTTGACAACCTTCACAACGGAGGCAACGCCGAGCGCGGATTCGTTCGGATGGACTATCACGCTACGGAGAAAGACCATCTTCGGCTGAGCCTGTTGACTGGGCGTTCATCGTTCCAGTTGGCCAACTTGAGGTCTCAGCACTTAAACGGGCAGCAACAGAGGCGCCACCTGCGCGATGCCGCCGTTTCCCTGGGGTGGGTCCGGCTGATCTCCCCCTCGACGACCTTCGATTCCACGACCTCTTACCGAACCACAGTGGCCCAACTGTTCCCCAGTGCGGGCGACATCCCAGTGACAGCCTCACTGGCCCGGCACCTCTCGACGTTCTCAACCTTTAACCGATTCAACATCGTGCGTGGTCGACACAATCTGAAAATAGGACTCGACTATCAGCATTTCCCGGTCAGTGAAAACTTCTTCTTCGGCATCACCGATCCAGGCTTCAATGATCCGGCTTCGCCGGACTTCAACCCTAATCTGGCTCCCTTCGACTTCACCCGCGGCGGCGATTGGTTCCGGTTTTCCGACAAGGGATCCGGCCATCTTTATACGTTCTTTCTACAGGACCGCGTCAGGCTCGGCCGGTTTCAACTCAACTTGGGCGGGCGCTATGACAACTACCGCTTTGTGACGGTGGGGGCTCAGCTTCAGCCGCGCGTCGGTTTGGCTTATCACCTCAAAGAGACCGGAACCGTCTTGAGGGCCTCCTACAATCGAAATTATCAGACTCCTCCGAACGAGAATCTGTTGCTTTCCAACTCGGCGGCCGCAGGACGTCTGGCCCCGCCGGACGTGAGGCGTGATCTCAACGGTGGAGTCATCTTGATGAAACCACAGCGCCAGAACGTCTACGAGGTGGGTCTGCAGCAAAAACTTGCGGAGCGGGCCAGTTTGAATGCGGTGTTTTATCACAAGGACTCCCGCGACCTGCAAGACAACGACAACTTCCTCAACACGGGAATCATCTTCCCCACCTCGCTGGCTCGATCCAACGTCAACGGTTTCGAGACTCGGCTCATGCTGCCGGAAATTCACCGCTTCAGCGGCTGGCTCAGCACGACGCACTACCACGTGGTGGTCACGCCACCGTTTACGGGCGGGCTCTTTCTGGGCAGCGCCGCTCTCGACCTGTTGAGCGAGGGGCCGTTTGTCATCGACCACGACCAAGCGTTGGCGGTCAGCGGTCTCCTCATGTACCGGCCCCGGAGGAACTGGTGGACGAGTTGGCAGATTCGTTATGACAGCGGTCTGGTCCCGAACCCATCCGACCCTGCCGAAGTCGCTCGTGACCCGGACTTCTTCGACCAATTGTCCCTCGTGACCTTGACGACTGATCCGCCTCGGGTCAATGCGAGGACCATCGTTGACGCAACCATCGGCTACGAGCATTTTCGCGGCGACCGCCGTGATTGGGAGATCGTTCTCCAAGTGGCCAACCTTACCAACAAGACGGCGCTCTACAACTTCCAATCGGTCTTTGTCGGCACTCGCGTGGTGCAGCCGCGAATGTTAACCGCGAAGTTTCGGTGGTACTGGTAACTGGCCCGGCCGGGCTTTCGACGAGACACGAGACAGGTCCAGCCGATTCTTTTGTTTTCCCGGCTTTCTCTCCCACCCCAATGCGATCCCTCACCCGGCCTCCGGCGCTCCGCAATACCCATTCCAGAGCGCCAACCCCGAGCGCTCACTCCTCCTGAACCCGGCCTCGGGAAAAGTTTCCCGATATGTGCGCCGCCAGGCCTGAGGGCCAAGCTGGTAGCGACGGCGGCGCGGGTGTATCATAAAGCTGCCTTCGGGGGAGAAGGCCCGGGCAGCAACTAAAGCACCGGTGGCGGCCGGCGCCGCTACAAGCGAATCATGGCGGCCAAACCCCCCCAATCCCTACACATCGTCAGAAGGGAGCCAAGCTCATGAGCACCCCCCCCTACGATTCGAGCCTCTTACAAGACCTCAAATGGCGCTGCATCGGCCCGCCGCGCGGCGGCCGGGTGGTGGCCGTGGCTGGTGATCCCGTCAACCCTATGACCGCCTACTTCGGCGCGGTGGCCGGCGGAGTGTGGAAAACCACCGACGGCGGGGCCTACTGGGAAAACGTCTCCGACGGCTACTTCAACACGTCCTCTATCGGCGCTTTGGCGGTGGCCGATTCCGACCCCAACGTCATCTACGCCGGCACCGGCGAAACGACCATTCGCATCGACGTGTCCTACGGGGACGGCGTCTACAAATCCACCGACGCCGGCAAGACCTGGACTCATATTGGACTCGAGGAGACGCATCATATTGGCGAAATTCGCGTCCATCCGCACAATCCCGACCTGGTCTACGCGGCTGCCCTGGGCCATGCCTTCGGCCCCAACCAGGAACGCGGCGTCTACCGCTCGGACAACGGCGGCCGGACCTGGGAAAAGGTGCTCTACCGCAACGACAAAGCCGGCGCGGTGGATATAGCCATGGACCCCAACAACCCGCGCCTGCTCTACGCCTCGATCTGGGAGACCTACCGCAACTTCTGGTCTCTGTCCAGCGGCGGCCCCGACAGCGGACTCTTCAAATCCACTGACGGAGGCGATACCTGGACCGAGATCAGCAACAACGAAGGACTACCCACGGGCATCAAGGGCAAAATAGGCGTTGCCGTCTCGCCGGCGCAGGCGGACCGCGTCTGGGCGATCGTGGAAGCGGATCAGGAAGGCCTCTACCGCTCGGACGACGGCGGCGCCAAGTGGCAGCGGGTCAGTGACAACCGCGATTTGATGCACCGGCCCTGGTATTACTGCCACGTCTTTGCCGACCCACAGCATGCTGACACCGTCTACGTCACCAACATGAAGATGTGGAAGTCCACCGACGGCGGCTGTCACTTCGACCAGGTGACCACGCCCCATGGAGACAACCACGATTTGTGGATCGACCCGCGTGATCCCCGGCATCTGGTCCAGGGGAACGACGGCGGCGCCTGTGTTTCCTTCAACGGCGGCCAGAGTTGGTCGACCATCTACAATCAGCTCACGGCGCAGCTCTATCGCATCGACATCGACAACCAGTTCCCCTACCGTGTCTACGCAACCCAACAGGACAACGCCTGCATCAGTGTGCCCAACGCCACCGAGTACGGCGCCATTACCTGGAGCGACTGCTACTCGCCCGGTACCGGAGAAAGCGGTTTTATCGCTGTGCATCCCGAAAATTCCGACGTCGTCTACCTCGGCGCCGTAGGGAGCTCGCCGGGCGGCAATGGTGTGCTGCAGCGCTACGATCACAAAACCAGACAGATTCGTCTGGTCAACGTTTGGCCCGAGGAGTCGTTTGGTTGGGCGCCCAGGGACCTCAAGTACCGCTTCGCCTGGACCTTCCCCATTGCCATTTCACCCCACGATGCCAACGTGCTCTATGCGGGCGGCAACATCCTTTTTCGCAGCCTCGACGGGGGCAGCAGTTGGCAAGCCCTCAGTCCCGACCTGTCCCGGAACGACCCAAGCAAGCTGGAGGTTTCCGGCGGCCCCATCACCAAAGACGTCAGCGGCGCCGAGCAGTACGCCACACTCTCTACCTTTGTGGAATCGGCGCACGAAAAAGGCGTGTTCTGGGCCGGCACCGATGATGGATTGATCCACCTCTCGCGAGACGGTGGCGACCATTGGAACAACATCACCCCGCCCGAACTGCCGGATTGGGCCTATGTCGGCTGTGTCGAAGTCTCCCCTCACGACCCGGCATCGGCTTATGTTTCCGCCACCCGCTACAAGCTCGACGATTATCGGCCCTACCTCTACAAAACCACAGACTACGGCCGGAGCTGGCAAAGCATCAACGGCGACTTTCCCCCAGGGCAGATTACTCGCGTGGTGAGAGCCGACCCCGTCCGCCCGGGCCTGATCTTCGTCGGTACCGAGACGGGTGTCTTCGTGTCCTTCGACGACGGGACACATTGGCAAGTGCTGCGCAACAACCTCCCGGTGGTCCCCGTCTACGACCTCAAAATCAAAGACTCCGACCTGGTGGCCGGCACCCATGGCCGCTCCTTCTGGGTCCTGGACGATCTGACACCGCTGCGCGAGCTCGGCGCCGACGCGGGCCAGCCCGCCGCTCACTTGTTCCCGCCACGACCCACCTACCGCACCTTGCTGCACTGGAGCCTGAATCTTTTCGCCGGAAAGGGTAAGAACTATATGCTGGGCCTGGGGGGGAACGCCGGTTACTACCAGGAAGAGACTCCGGAGGGCGAAATCGTCCGCCGCTACCTCGACGCCGGCCAGAACCCGCCCCCGGGAGTTATCGTCTATTACCTGCTGGGGCAGGCGCCCACCGAGCCTGTCGAGCTGACCTTCCTAGACGCCGGCGGCAATGAGATCAAGAGCTTTGCCAATCAATTGGAAGAGCCGGAGAAAGACGACCCGGAGGAGGATACCTCCAAGCCGGACCGCTACCTCACCGCCCAAGCCGGCTTGAACCGCTTCATCTGGGATATGCGCTATCCCGATGCCGAGAAAATCGAGGAACACAAGAAAGCCGGCCCCACATTCCTGGGCTCGCAGGAGAAGATCGGGAACGGCCCCCTGGCCCCTCCCGGCGCCTATCAGGTCCGTCTCACAGTGGGGGGGCAGACCCACACGGAATCCTTCGAGATCCTCAAGGACCCGCGCGTGACAGCCACGCCGGCGGACTTCCAGGCCCAGTTCGACCTGTGGACTAAAATCCGCGACAAGCTATCGGAGACCAACGGCGCCATCAACCGCATACGCCGCTTGCAGCGACAATTGGACGAGTGGTCGCGGCGCGCTGAAGAACCGGACAAAGCCGACCCAGAAAAGTCGCGGCAGATCGCCGAGAAGACCCGAAATCTACGGGATCAATTGAAATCCATCGAGAACGAACTAATTCAGACCAAAGACAAAAGCCCCATCGACCGCCTGCGCTATCCCAACCGGTTGAACGCCAAACTGGGCGGGCTGGTGAGCGTGGTGGGCATCGCCGATGCCGCGCCTCCAAGGCAGGCCTACGACGTATTCGACCACCTTTGCGCCCAGATCGATATTCAGATCGCCCGCCTCCAAGAGTTTTGTGAGGGCGAGGCGGCCGCCTTCAACGCGCTGGTCCGCCGGATGGAATTGCCGGCCTTGGAAATTTGACACTGAAACCCAATGGTTTTCAGTGGGGGAGCGACGTGGAGGAGCGACCTGGATGAATTTGCGGCTTTAAAGGGTTAGCTCCAACAGCAGGCAGCCACTCCGGGCAATAGCGGTCGACGATGAAGTGGTCGATGGGGTTCTGTGGATGGAAGTCATTCGAGGGTCATCATGGATGATCGTTCCCTTCTTCATCTTCGAACCCGGTCGCCTTGTTGGTTTCTTCAATGAATGAACCCACCGCGGCGCCCCACCGGGGCATGAAGGGGTGAGCGGCCACCTGACCCTGGAACGAATCGGCCCACCGCCCAGGAATGGCGAGACCGCAGGCCGGGCAGCAACCCTCCGGGGTCAAGTGGTAACTCATAATCAGGTAACCAAACCGCTCGATCAACAGAGTTCGGCAATCCGGACAACGCGTGTTCTCCAGATCCCCCACCCGGCCTGGCAAGTTACCGGCGTAGACGTAGCGCAACCTCTCTTCTTTCCCAATTTCGGCCGCTCGCACCAGCATTTCCGCACTGGTATTTGCGGGATCGGTCATCTTGTAATCCTGGTGAAAGGCCGTTACATGCCAGGGGATATCGGGAGACACGTCTGCCAGGAAGGCGGCAAGCTGCCTCACCTCGTCCTCTGAATCATTGAAGCCGGGAATCAACAAAGTCACGATTTCCAACCAGAATCCTCTCTGAAACAGGCTCCGGATGGTTTCCAGGATAGGCTTCAGCCGCCCCCCCAATTTGCGATACTGGCGGTCGCCAAAGCTTTTCAGATCCACCTTGTAGAGGTCCACCCAAGGTTGCAGGTAGTCCAGCACTTGAGGGGTGCCGTTTCCGTTGGAGACGAACCCGGTGGTCAGGCCCTCCTTGCGGGCCTCTTTGAACACCGCCACCGCCCACTCACTGGTGATCAGGGGCTCGTTGTAAGTGCTCACGATCACCTTGGCGCACTGCCTCACCGCCGCCTTCGCCAGTGCTTGCGGCGTGGCCTTGCGAGGAGGCGCCACGGCTGCCGGGTCTCGTAACGCCTGGGAAGTCACCCAGTTCTGACAATAGGCGCAGTGGAGGTCACAACCCAGCATTCCAAAACTGTAGGCCAGGGCGCCGGGAAAAGCATGGAAGAAAGGCTTCTTTTCGATCGGGTCGCACTGGACCCCTCCGACGTAACCCCAAGGGACCAGTAATTTGCCGCCCTGATTAAATCGAACCCGGCAGACGCCCAAGTGGCCGTCAGGGATAGGGCAACAGTGCCCACAGGCATAACAACGGATCCGTTTCTCGTCGAGCTGCTGGTAGAGATCGCCTTCCCGCACCTTGTGCTTCAGGATGTTCTGCAAGGTTGCCATGACTCGTGACCGCGATTTCAAGGGATGGCCGGAGCGGTCTTGCTCCAACAACACCTGCCACCAGCACTCCTTAGAATTATACTCCTGCTCCGAAGGTCAGACCATCGAAACCATTCACCTTCGGCCGGGACCCGGGTCGGCTACGCTAAGGAACCTCTGAACAGCCCGGTGTAAGCCGGATTGAATGAATGGTAAGAGTTTTTTGGAGAGGCTCAGCCCTCCGAGGGCGCCCCGATAGGGGCTGTCCTGGCCCTTAAACCGGCTCTGTTGGGAGATGTCGCCCCTCCCAACCCTGATTTGGGCGCACGACTCCCTCGTCACACCGCCAGGCTGCGCTCGGCGGTCATCAAGTGGGCCAGCCCCAGCAACAACGCCAGCCGCTGCCTGTTCCTGGCCAGCCCCGGTAGGGCGCCTTGGCGTAGCCAAAGCACCGCTCCACAGACAGGAAGGGATGCTCCCCCTTCGGCAGATCTCAGGTCGAAGCCTTGGCCCCGACCGACGCCTTCAGTTGCTCCGCCAGCGCCTCCCTGAGGCTGGCATCCACCATCGTCCCTTCCCCAAGCCCTCCCACTCAAGATCTCGGTGGATCTCCTCAAACACCCTCTCCCTCTTCCCAAAGCTCTTGCCCACAAAACGAGTGGCTGGTCCTGCGGCGGGAGATGATCTCGATGCCGCCGGACACCTACCGCCAGGTCATGGAGTTGCGTTTCCAGGGTCTCTCCAACCAAGAGATCGCTGAATGCCTGCATGTCTCTTACTCGAACGTCACTGTGCGCCTGAATCGGGCCGTCCATTGGTTCCAGCGTCGCATCGACGCCCGCATTCAACCCTCATCGCCCGGAGATTCCAGGGCGACCGATCAGGTCCCATTGGAGCGCCTTTGCCGGGCCTGAATGGCCCCCGCAAAAAAAACGACCTCCCTCGAGAAAAAAGTGTAATAAAAGGCCGTTTCAAACGTTTATATAGAGTAGGGGCTAAAAATCATGCCCCGATCCAAACCTGGATCAGGGGGTGCAAAAAGCCATGAGAAACAAATCGGCTTTCCCCTGATGCTCCGGCTGACCATTCACCTGCGGCCGCTGAGTTAAGTTTCTCTTGAATCTATCTTCTCCACCCTTTGGGGGATGTGGATAGGAAAGGACTTTGTGTCGTTGTTTTGATAGCCGCCCTGCTTTCCGTGCCGGGGCAAATGCATGCCAGTTGCCCCAATCGAAACTTCAGTGTTTGTCCAGGACCGGGCGCTTGGGTGGTGATCGGTACTAGTTGTTGGGATATCAGCGAATGCAACGACTGGTGGATATTCCAACGTGAATGCAAAGTAAAATATTACTACCAGGTGCTTAACCCGGGTACTGGTGGCAATCCGTTAGTTACCCTACAGACGAGCTGCACGAAAGGGTGTAGCTGCATATCTCTTTGGTAAGGGGGTGTTCCATGAAATTCAGAACGTTGCTTGCTTGTCTGGCACTGGTGTTTGGTTGCGCTTCGGATTCACTGGCGCAATTCACACCTGTTGTGGCCAAGATCAAAATCAGGTACTACCGGACGCAGTCCGACGGCACAGAAAAGGTAACGAAGGTCAGGGAAGGATTCTACCATCGGTCCTCATCCGGTGACGGCATGAAGACTGATTTCGCCGTCAATGAAAACGGAAAGAGAAGGGAGCCGGGCAAATCGATGTATGTCAATGCTTCAACGGGAAAAATCTACTCGTTGGATCACAATTTCAGAAAGGGGATGCTTGAGCAGAAATTGACATCGCCGCTTGCTCCCATACGCCCATCAGACATTGACGATCCCAACTATGTACTTGGGAAGGAGATGATCAATGGGCTGAGGTGCATTGTAACGCCAATGAAAGACTCTGACGGAAACATTACTGGCAAAGTCTGGAGGGCGTTGGACGTTGATGATTTAATGGTAAAGATGGAACACAGATTTTCCAACGGTCGCTACGTTTGGGAACTCTACGACATCCAGTTCACCGAGCCCGATCGGTCGAAGTTCGGATTCCCGTCAGATTACACGATCGATCAGTCGAAATGCATGGGTTGTGAAGAAAACAAAGAACCATAGAAACCGTGGCCCGCTGGATCCCTGAGAAGTGGAAGGCTTGAAGCCGTAGGGGTTATGGTTCCGTTTGTTTTTGTGGTATCCCGGGAGTGAAGTCCACTCCCCCGAGGTGGCGGGTCGCGGGGGGATTAAGCAATCTCCCGGGAAGTCGATCCGCCGCTTTTTTGTTGCCGGGTGATTGGCGCCAGGGGGCCGAAAGAAAGCACATCCAGGGGACAGGCCGTCACACAGATGCCGCAACCGATGCAAGAGGTGCGCCGGTTGTCGAGATCCTCCTGCTTCAGAGCAAAGTTCATCACGTCGATGCCCACCTGACAGTTGCGCGAGCATTCGTTGCAGCCGATGCACTTGTCGTTGGACACAATCTTGAACCGGCTCCACTTCAACTTGGAAAAGAGCTGAGAATTTGTTGCCCCGGTAGGAAAGAGAAACCCGGTTCTGCTCGCTCAGCGTGAGTGCGGCTTCGACCGCGCTGTTGCCCCCACCCACGATCAGAATGTTCCTAATGGTTCACAGACTCTCAAAACTGATACTTCATGACGAAGCTGACCCCCCAGAATCGGACGTCATCCGTCATCACGTTGTATCGAACGCGAAAGCCGCGGCCAATCGTGGAGTCGTGACTGCGGAGTTGATCCCACTCTCGTCCATGCTCCGAGAATTCACCGAAATCCGCCCATCGGAACTTGAGACCCATGGTAAACGGGTCGCTGACCTGATAATCCACGCCGCCGAGCACCTGATAGCCAGGCAACCTATCCGACAACTTGGCCATAGCAATGCTGGTCGTGCCAGCCAGTTTGTCCCGCAGCTCGCGATCAACAAATGTTTTGATCGCTTCGGGATCGCCATTGCGTTGCCATCGACTGAAGTAATCCAGGGACACTTGCGCAACACCCACTCCAACCCCCAGGTATGGCGTAAACCGTGAGTCTGAAGTGAAGTCGTAGTACAGATTGGCGAAAAAATTGTGCGACAGCACGTCATCGACCCCGCCATCCGCGACCTGGAGTTCCTGATCCACCTTTCCAACGAGCACCGCGTCGCCCACACCCGTGTTGGAACGATCATCGTAGGTTGTGATTCGATAGAGGTATTCCCCCTCGGGCCTCAAGTTCCCCCAACGATACCCGAGAGTAACCCCCGCCAGAATCCCGACCCCTCTATCCACCTCATTCCACCAGTCCGATAGCGGTGGCGGGGCCAGACAATCATCCCCCACCTCCTTTTCCTCCGGGTTGATGATTTTGTCGCATTTGGTACCCCAATCGTCAGACGCGCCGGTCACAACCATGCCAGGGGCTACCGCGACTCCCAAGTCCATCCCCAGGTACAACCCGTCCTCAGCCAACAGTTGGCCGGAGAATACCCATACTCCCATACAAACCAGCAGCACTAATTTCCGAGACGTTATGCCGTTCATTTTCTCTTCTCCCCAACATGGAATGACCATCACACTCCCAGTCGGGCTCTAAATTACCATGACCTGCCCTTAAAAACTGTTGAGGATTCCACACGGCTTACTCAAGGCTTTTTATTTCAGATGAGGTGGCATCGTTGGCTGGTTCAGACCCAGTGCTTGAGTACTTAGACCATCGGGACAAACCCGGATGGACTTTTGCGCTTTCCGTGAGAGATCAGCGCCGACGACCAACGCTGAACCATTTGATGGGTGACGACAGCCAGAATCAGCAACTCTTCTTCAATTAACAGACACCAGGCCACAGACAGGATTTTTGCATGTGACCGTAGTCTGACCTCGATGAACCGAGATGCATCGAGCAAAGCATTTTGGGTAATCCCACCCTTCATTGAATCATCGAGCAGCCGGGTAAAGTCGCCGTCGATTTCACCTGCTTGCCGCGCCAACTCCGGCCTTGAAAGCTGTCGTTGGCAAGAAACCGCCGGCTGCGATCTGCGCCTTGATCCACTGGTTTTGCTGATCGGTCGTCATGATGGCCTTCCGTCCGGTTCCCACATTGCCTCCGAGCGATTGTATGAAAATCGCATACTATTGCCGCTGCCGCACGATCGCATTGCCCATGGGGAAAAAGCCCCTTGCCCCCATCCCTTCAGGCGCCAAGGTCATTCGCTGCCAGGAAGGCATCTACCGTGTTGAAAGCGTTCAAAAAAAGAGGGCTGCCCGAGAACGAGAGCGGACTCACCGGGCCAATAGTCATGAACGAGTATTGCCGGCTCGCGGTATCGAAGGCCGAATGCGGATCACGGAACAACTGATACAGATCAAGCGCCGTACCGGACGAGCCCACGAGTTGCCGGAGCGACTGGAATTCCTGCCCAAGACCAAGTCCGAAACCGAAGAAGAAGATACGAAGCTGCTGAAGGATCTCGGAATGCAGGCTCGATAGGGTCTGGCTGATGAAGAGCCAGCCCAGTCCGTACTTCCGTGTCGTCCGCGCCGCATCGATCAAAACCGAGCGCACGCCTCGCCTCGCATCGTCTTCACGCGAGAGCTCACGAGGCGCCAAGCGGTGGGCCTCGTCGATAACGACCAAGGCGTTGAGGCTTTGACCTTCCTTGTAGAACTTCTCCGCGGTCCACGACAATCCGTCGAGCAACCGTTTGACGACCAGCGACTGGATCTTGTCATTCCAGAAGAGTCCCCGAGCCTGCTCCTTCGACAGATCGACCACGAGGATCGGGCGGTTCGGCTCGTCCATTCCAAGGAGCCATTCAAGCGCGCGATCGATACTCTTGGCGCCGGCGCGATCCTCCCGGAACAGCTCGGCCACGGGAGCCCAGTATTGGCTGTAGAACTCATCTGGTTCGGCATCGCGCAGAGCATCGTTGAACCGTGCCCGGGATGCCTCGGTCCGATAGAACACCCTCTGAACTCGCTCGTCCTGGAGCAACTCCCAGGCCTTATCGAACGATTTACGGTCGTGAAGGCTCTTGAGCTTCATCCTGGCCTCTCGCAGACGATCCGAGAGAATCCCGCACGCCAGCTCCCGGTTCTCTCCCTTCGGAACCGTGAGGCGCTCAAAAAATTGAGATTCGAAGAGGATCTGCTCGAAAAGTTCCCAGCGGTCGAGCACCAAATTCCGTACGGTAAGCACGACGGGCTGTTTGCCCAACTTGCGCACAACATCTCCGACGGCAATGCAAACTCGCCACTCAATGCGCCCCCTCGCATGTCCCGTGCGAACTCTCCTTGCGGATCGATCACGAGGAGCGCCATTTTCGGGTAACGCGCATACGCCAGCAGGATCATCTTGGCGAGAACCGATTTACCCGATCCCGTCTTGCCGAAGATGCCAAGGTGATACGCTTCTCCGGCGCCGTCCGGCCCCTTGTCAAAGTGCTTGAACCAAAGCGGGAGCTTCGGCTTGGAGCCGTACACGTGCCCCAGATAGAAGATCTGCTTCCGGTAAGGGCGTAGCAGTTCGTCCAGTACCAGATCGGTCACGAGGTGGATGGGCGTTCCCGTTGACGGGACGGTGCCGAGGATGCTCGGTTCGTACCCCGCTGAACCGGCTTCGCGAAAGACGGCGCTGATGATCATCTGGCCGAGGTGCGTGTCCTGCCGCTCGCTCACCGCATCGACCCGGCCACGCTGGCGGATGAGGCTGCGCATAGTAGGATCCTCGTGCCAGATGTTACGGAGTTGGATCTCGGTGATTTGGCCAAGCGCATAATGGGCGCTCGTGTCCTGCAAGAAGCGGAAGAGGGCAAGTTCTCCCACCAGCTTACGGGTAACCGCGGAGCCGAGAATGTCGAGCGCGAGCTGGGCGGTGGAAGACGGCGAGCCGACGACGCCCAACCGATCGGTCTGGTCGATGAGTTTTTCAAGTTCCGTTGCGTCGTCTGCCATACTACCTCCCGGTCTCGCTGCGGCAAGCATGCATCGCGAAGAATACCTCGCCGATATCGCCCTCGTATCGTTCCGAGATCCGTTGGGTCGTCACCTGCCGGAAGGCGGGAATCGCACGGGCGAGCGCCTTCACGGTGCGGTAGGCAAGGTAGATCGGATAGGGCTCCAGCATCGAAGGGGTCGCCATCTGGTGCTTGATGCCCTGGACCACCGTCGCCAAGCGGTGATTGTTCGACGCCACGCTCGCGGAAACCTCGATCCGCAGCGCAGGTAGCCAATTCTGTGGCTTATAGTAGAACACTCTGAGACGACTGAGCGCCGAGACGATCTGATTCGCGAGTTCGCCGGCCCTGCACTTGGTGTCGTCGGGAAGTCGCCGCGTGTTCAGGCGCCAAGTGATATTCCCCTCACTGTCTCGCGGGTGCTCCAGGAGATGGGGCTTCGTCATCTCACCGGGGTTCAGAAGCATCGTGAGCATCCCGCGGTCATCGTAGCTCTCGGGCCAGCCCAGTTCTCTGCCGATCTCCCGCCGGGTGGAGTACTTTGGAAGCGCCACGAAGTGCTGGTCTGAGCGTTCAGACCGCAATGCGGCGAGATAGGCTTCGAGGTAGGTTGAGCAGTTCTCGATGAACTCCCGTGCGCAGCGTAGCTGGATAGTATCGGGAACCTTTTGAGCGCCTGATTGAAGTAGATGACCGGCAGCGTCAACGTGCCGTCCAGCATCAACAGGTCATGCGGGGCACCGGTGACCAAGCGCAGCTCTTCCCCCAGCATCACCGCGCGGAGAACGGTAGCGGTATCTGGATGGTGCGGCTCGGCGGCAACGAAGCTCTTGTGGCGCGGGAGCTCCCAATGCCGTTTCTCGGATGGGGGCGTGAGCCCCTCGACCGCCACCGCGGCGGCAGCGGCGAGATCCGTCGTCAGAAGCCGTTCGATCGCGTACGAACCGTCCGCGGCGCACGTGGTCGGGAGAGGCGGATAGCCCAGGGAGGGCTCGCCTATTACGAGGCCGGACTTTACGAGCGTCGCGCGAAGTGCTTCACGTTCCTCTCTGCCTCCTGGAACGAGGTCAGCAGCTTCCGCGCGACGGCGGAGGTCTGGCCAAGGACGTCATCGACGAGCGCCGCGGGGAGATCGGCGAACGGAGTCTGGTCGGCAGACAAGGGAGCTTGAGTCACGGTGATCTCCAGAGTCGGTAGTCCTCGGGATCAAAGGTCCGGTAGCGATCGTCGCGGGCTGCTCGGGGCAGGAGCCATCGCCTCCGGAACCATTCTGAAGAGATCATCCACAGTTCGGCTGTGGCTCCGAAGCCGATCGTGATCACCGCGAAGGAACGCTGGCGTATTAGCGGCCAGTGACGCCATGAAGATCTCTCGCTCGACCCCATGACACAAAAGTTTCCGCGAGAGACCCAACAGTGGCAACGTTTTTCGCACAAGCTCCCGCCGGTTTCGGAATCCGTCACCCCACATCGGGTGCTTGGCGGTTGCGTCGCAATGTTTGATCGCAAACCGACGCAAGTCGGCATAAAAACCGTTACTGAAGTGAAAATCCCCGGAGCCGCATGTGGCGCCCACTTTTTGGAAGACGCGGTGTTCCCCGTATCGGAGCCGATTGTACAAGGACGATCGACCCAGAGCGGAGGTCGTGGTCAATAGGGCGAGGCGACCGTCCAGAAGCCTGCGGCTGATGTATGACCGCCGGCCGCCATACCTGCGACGAAATGCCTCCTGGACGCCTTGGCTGGTCGCCAATAAAGCGACGAGCTTCCCGCAAAGAAGGTGAGAATACGGTGGTACGGCACCCAATACAAAGAGGTCCATGACACACTGAAGCCGCTTCTTCCTGGCATCGTGGTTCCACCCTATCCAGCGGTCACGAGGCTTGAGACCGAAGATGGGGTCGCTCAGTCCGAAGATGCCGATCAACTTGCCGTTCGATTCATCGTAGATCATGAATCTCAAGCGTCGCCCGTACCCCGCGGACACTGGGATGCTCCAGTGCAGGCGTGCGTATCGGAACAGAAGCTCATCTTCGGAACCTGGCCGCACCAAAACCAGCCGCGGCCGGATTCTTTCGGGGATGACGCCCTTGCCTGCCGCGACGCACGACAGCAACCGATCCTCGTGCCGTTCGAGCCCCGGGCGACTTCACGCCACATTGTGCTTGACCGCTTCCCGGTGAAGATCCCTGAGCTTGCTCTTGTCCTTCAAATCAGGGGGGGGGGACGAGGAGCCCCGATCGAATCTGGAATCCCTGTTTCCGCAAAGAGTGGACAATACAGGATTGCAGCCGGTTCGTTTCCGCGCTGTAATGCTCCGTCGTCAATTTCATGGGGTCTCCAGGCCGCCTGAACTCCCTACCCGGTTTGCGGACCGGACGCGGATCATTCGGAATCTCCGGATTCGGTGGGGGTGTCTTCCTGGGGAGCTGACCGAGGGGAATGTCTTTCGCCAAGGGACTTCGTCGGCTCACTCGTTGAATCTGGCTTCCCGGCTTGGTCCTTGACCCCAATGGAGCGGACACCCTGCTCTTCCAGCACTTCGCTGATCACTTCCTTGCTGATCACTTCCTTCAGTTTCTGGCGATTTGGACACCGGCCTGGGTAAGGAATCTCGATGCCCAGTTCGTCGAACTTCTTCCTGATGCGGCGATTCATTTTCTGGCCGACCATCCACTACTTGATGGGCGCGGTCTCGATGCGGGCTTTGAGAATGACAGCGGAATCGGTAAACGGATCGACGCCCAGCACCTCCAACGGAGCCAGAATGGCGGATCGCTAGGCATCCTCTTGCATCATTTCGCCGGCCAGATCCTCGAGGATCGCGGCAACCCGGTCGGTATCCTCGTTGTAGGCAACGCCGATGTTGAAGACATAGCAGGAAAATTGCCGGGTCCTATTGGACAAGGTATTGATGGTGATCTTCAGAAAGATGTGAACGGCACCGTCCAGACTTCGCAGCACCGCCGTCCTCAAGTTGATCTCCTCCACCAATCCCCCGATGCCGTTGATGATGGCAAGGTCGTTGACACGGACTTGATTCTCCCTCAGCAGGAACAACCCCGAAATCACGTCCCTTACCAGATTTTGCTCCCAAAGCCGACGGCCAGCAGCGGACCCACGCCAAAGCCTGCTTTCTGCAAGGCCATCATGAAAATCACTACCCTAATCAGCCCCACCACGGTTTTCCGGAAAATGCCCCCCAGCGGCGCGTTTCTCCAGTTCAACGTCGGGTTCCGGGCGGCGGGCTTGCATGGTCTCGACCCACTGCATCCTGACCTTGGGCACCCAGCGATGAATCATTCGAGAGGCAACCCATGCCACCAGGATGAGGCCTGGAATTCTCGCAGCTGCTTTCAAGAAGACCTAAAAGTGCCTGGTGTACTCAGTAAAATCGAGCATAGAGCACCTCCTCAGTTCCCATTCCGGTTGCCAAAGCGCCCGCTGGAAGCTCCTGGAACCGCCAGCAGGACCTTACTCAAAGTGAAAGCTGACCGGCAGCGTCCGCCACCCGGACGTCGTGGACAAAGTCAGGGACACTATTCACATCATCCCTTAGCGTCAGCATCATCAGCCGGCGACTCACGGTCCAGAATAGCCAAAATTTCCCTGGCGTCCGAGACCTGATCTTCCGGGACATGGATTCTTGCGCCGAAGCCATGACGGTTACTGATGCCCTGCCCGAAGGGACCCAGGGGCAAGAGCGAAGAGGCTTCCTCGCCCTGCACCGTATAGTCAATGCCGGCATCATCCAGAACCGATTTGACCACCATCAGCAGAGACACATCGGTGGACTCAAAAACAAGAACCCATCCCTGTTGTTGGAAACCCGACTTGGTTGTCATTGGCGATTGGACCTGAAAGCCGTTAGCTGCTCAAAGGCTCTGTGCTAGAATGAAGGTCTAAGGTCTATAGTAGGCGGAAACGCGCCTGAGTCCAACCGAAAAACCGGAGGGCTTGGATTGAGTCCGAGATTCCTTCTTATCTTTCCATTCATTGTACTTGCCGGCTCGGCTCCGGGTCGGGGCCGCCGAAGCATCCTTGGCTCAAAAAGCCCAGGCAATCCTGCAGCAGCATTGCCTGGCTTGTCATGGGGAGGCGCGCAACTCGGGCCTGGACCTCCGCGAACGAGGGTCCCTGCTCAGGGGCGGAAACAGCGGGCCGGCCATCATTCCCGGGCAACCTGCAGAGAGTCTACTCTACCGGGCGGTCCTTCAGACCGGGGAGTTGAAAATGCCGGTGGGAGGCAGCCTGTCAACCGAGGAGGTGGAGGTCCTTCGCCAATGGATTCAAGCAGGGGCGCCTTGGGGGGAGGATTCGCATCATTCGAATGGTCATTGGTCATGGTGGTCCTTCCAGGACCTGCAAGACCCTCCGATACCCAAGGTCCACAATCGAGGCTGGGTTCGGACACCCGTGGATGTTTTCATTCTGAAAAAGCTGGAGGAAAGCGGCCTGGACCCGGCGCCTCGCGCCGACAAGCTGACCCTGCTCAGGCGCGCCACGTTCGACCTTCATGGCCTGCCCCCGACTGAGAAGGAAATTGAGCAATTTCTCGCCGACACCGCCCCGGGGGCTTTCGCTCGAGTCGTGGATCGGCTGCTGGCTTCGCCCCGATACGGGGAACGCTGGGGCCGGCACTGGCTGGACGTTGCCCGCTACGCCGATTCCAGTGGCCTGGACGAAGACATCACCATGCCCTACGCTTGGCGCTATCGGGACTACGTGATCGACAGCTTCAACCGGAACCTTCCCTACGACCAATTCGTTAAAGACCAGATCGCAGGAGATCTCTATCCGGCTCTGGAGCCAGGACACCCCAACGTTCGAGGTCTGTTGGGTACCGGGTTTCTGGCGATCGGCCCGCGAGCCATTGCTCAACAGGACAAAGTGAAAATGGTCTACGACCTGGTTGATGAGCAAATCGATACCCTCTCCAAGGCCTTCCTGGGGCTGACCATCGCCTGCGCTCGTTGTCACGATCACAAGTTCGATCCGATTTCGACCAAGGATTACTACTCCCTCGCTTCTATCTTCGCCAGCACACGCAGCTTTGCCGTCCTCAAGCCGGCCGACATGAAACCCCCGTTCGTGTCCAAGTTCTACTTTGAACCCCTGGTCCCCAAGGAAATCCACCAGCGCTATCAGAGGCACCAGGACAAGATCAAGGGGCGAGAAACCCAGATTCAGGCCATGGTGTTGACAGGAGCAGCCGAGTATGCTGCGGAGCAGCTCTACCCTCATCTGGCTGAGTACCTGTTGGCGGCTCGCCGCATTTACCGGGACGGGGAGTCCCTGAAAGAGGTCGCTGAACAGGAGGAACTGGACCAAAAACTCCTCAAGAGGTGGATCGACTATCTTCGCCCCGGCAACGCCTTTCGGCCTTACCTGGAGAAATGGCGCCGAGCCGAGAACTCCGAGCTCACCGAGATCGCACAGGAATACCAGAACCTCTTCGACGGGCTGGCAGGAGAGTGGCGCCAGCGTCTGAGGCAATGGAAGCAGGCGGTGAATCTGTCGGTCCAAAAGGGCAGGGCCCCGCCCAAGAAACCCGCGTTCGAGGATGGGTTCATCACGGTCCAAGGGCGTTTCTTCAACTCGGTGACGAGCCCTCCTCCCAAATCGGCGGGATCCAAAGCAGACAGCGGCCCTTTCGGCATTCACGAAGAGGACAAGGAAAAACTACTCCCCCAAGAGGCTAAGGACCGAATTGCCGGGTTGCGACAGGAAGTAGAGATCTTGAAACAGTCCTCACCTCCCGAGCCGCCTCTGGCTTCAGCCGTAGCCGAGGGGAAAACCGTCGACCAGAGGGTGTTCGTCCGAGGCAGCTACCAGACACCGGGGGAGTCCGTATCCAAGCAGTTCCCGGTGGTGCTGGCCGGCAGCCGGCAAACCCCGATCACCCAGGGCAGTGGACGCAAAGAGTTGGCCGAGTGGTTGACTCGGTCCGACCATTCTCTGACCAGCCGGGTGATGGTCAACCGCATCTGGCAGTGGCACTTCGGAGAAGGGCTGGTGCGTACCCCCAACAATTTCGGCGCCACCGGGGAAAAACCCACTCATCCGCAGTTGCTGGATTATCTGGCGCGGCGGTTCGTACAGAGCGGCTGGTCCACCAAAGCCATGCACCGGCTTCTGCTGCTGTCCAACACCTATCAACAGAGTAGCCAGGCTTCTCTCAGGACCAGGGAATCCGATTTGGAGAACCGCCTCTGGTCCCGCACCAGACGCCGCCGGCTCACGGTGGAAGAAATGCGGGATGCTTTCCTGGCTGTGGATCGTTCCTTGGACCTGACCATGGGCGGCACTCTGGGTTCCCGGGAGATGGACTACGCTCAGAAGGGGCCGGAGCAGGCGTTTCATCCCAACGAAACCCGTCGGCGCAGCGTTTATGTTCCCGTCATTCGCAACAAGATTCCCAGCGTCATGAAGCTGTTCGACTTCGCCAACAGTTCCTCAAGCTCGGCCAAACGGACCGAAAGCAACGTGGCGACTCAGGCGCTTTACATGATGAATAGCGAAAACGTGGCTGAACGGTCGCGCTCCCTGGCCAAGCATCTGATCTCGAAGAAGGACCTGGAGGACTCCCAGCGTGTTCAGAGGGCTTACCGAATCACCTTGACCCGACAGGCCACACCCGAGGAGGTGGATGAGGCGTTGCTCTATTTGCAGAAATACCCTGCAGGCACCGCCAAGGACCAGGACCCTTACCTGGACGCCTGGCAAAGCCTCTGTCGAATTCTGATGACGTCCAACGAGTTCAATTATGTCAACTGAGGAAACCATGGATCTGCCACCCCCACCCATTTCGCGGCGGGCGATGCTGCGCCGAACAGCCTGCGGATTCGGCGCCTTGGGATTGAGCGCCCTACTGGCCCAAGAGTCCGGCTTGCTGGCCAGGTCTGCATCTCAAAATCCACTCACCCCCAAGCTTCCCCACTTCAGCCCCCGGGCCAAGCGGGTCATTTTCGTGTTCATGCACGGCGGCCCTTCTCAGGTCGACACCTTCGACCCCAAACCCCGGCTGGAGAGGGATCACGGCAAGCCCATCCCTTTCAAGCTTTCACTCCAGTTTGCGCCTAAAGATCTGGGCGGCCTGATGAAATCACCCTTTGCCTTCCGGCGCTACGGACAAAGCGGCCTTCCGGTCAGCGATCTCTTTCGCAACGTGGGGGGCCACGCCGACGATCTCTGCGTGATTCGTTCCATGGTGGGTGAGGGCGTGGACCATGGGGCGGCCTTGCTACAGCTCAACACCGGCACGCTCAACTTCACCCTCCCCAGCATGGGTTCCTGGATCTTCTATGGTTTGGGAGCCGAGAATCAGAATCTTCCGGGGTATATTGAAATCAAACCCTCCTTCTACCATGGGGGAGCCAGGAACTGGCATTCCGGCTTTCTCCCCGGCGTCTATCAAGGAACTCCGATTGGAAACGACACGACCCAGGTCGCAGACATCAAGAACAATCCCATCGAGCACCTGACCCATCAGGGAGCAACATCCGAGCAACAGCGTTACGAGTTGGAGATGCTGCAAAAGATGAACCGGCGCAACGCCCTCAGCAATGATTTCGACCCGAAACTGGAGTCCCGCATTCAGTCATTCGAACTGGCCTTTCGCATGCAGATGGAGGCTCCCCAGGTCCTGGAAATCAAGGGGGAATCGGAGGCCACCCAAAAACTCTACGGTCTGGACGACAAGCGCACCCACGACTATGGTTGGCAGTTACTGCTGGCCCGCCGGTTGGTCGAACGAGGCGTTCGGGTGGTGCGCTGTTGGCACAGCTACAAATGGGACCAGCATAGCGATTTGGCCCGGCTTCACGCTCAGAACGCCCGGGAGGTGGACAAACCCATTGCGGGACTGCTGACCGATCTCAAGGCTCGAGGGCTTCTGAAGGACACGCTGGTCATTTGGGGGGGCGAGTTCGGTCGCACGCCCTTTGCCCAACACGACGGTCGCGACCACAACCCCTACGGATATACCATGTGGATGGCCGGCGGGGGCGTCAAGCCGGGAACCATTTACGGGGCCACCGACGAATTCGGTTACCACGCCGTGGAAGACCGCATGCACATCCACGACCTCCATGCCACCATCCTCCACCTGCTCGGTCTGGATCATGAGAACCTGACCTACCGCCATGGCGGCCGTAACTTTCGTCTGACCGATGTTCACGGCGTCGTCGCCCAGAAGATCATGGCCTGAGCTTTTGAACAGGTCGCCCCTGGCCCTGCAGTGACCCCTCCAAACAGACGATCGCCCGGCTCGCAGGTCATGACGGAGTCTGAGATCCTGGTCAGGGCCATCGATCGGGCGGTGGCCAATGGATGGCTGGGAATTCGGGGTATGGGCTACCGCTTTGATGGGGTGATCCTTCGGCAGGGAACGGTTCGTATCAACGCCTCCCTGCTGGACAGAAAAACCTGGCTCTTCAACCACTACAGCCAAATCCTCTTTTCCGAGGATTTCGCCGAAGCCTTTTTCGGCAGCGCCCGACACCAATGGGTCTCCCTGGTCCATTGCTCACGGTGTCGAGTCGATTACGATGCCACCGACACCGAGCGTTGCTGGCAATACCACCTGGATCAACTCCTCCTTACTCCTCAGCCTCTCAGATACCTGGAAGCGTTCTTCTAATACTTACTGCGGGGACTGCAGGGCTCACGCCCGGTCTTCGCTCCCGGGGTCTTCAATCTTGAGGTTGCTTTTTGCCCGGATTCAGGCGATTGGGAGGACGTTGGCAGCGGGAAAGGTCTCTGCGCTGCCCTGACACCCAATGGTAGTCCTCTGACTTCCGGATTCGTGCGATACAGACCATAAATAACTTATTCTGCAATCATTTACGATTCGTCGTCGGAGGCTGGCCGGGTCAGGACGTGTTGGGGAATCCGGCTCAATCCCGTATATAATGGGGGAATGGATGTTGTAGCCAAATCCGCCCCCTCGCCCCGCAAAACCAAGCGCCGGGGACGCCACCCCGACAAGGCGCTCTCGGCCGCCTTCGTCCGTTCCGCGCCGCCCGGACGCCACGCCGACGGGAACGGCTTGTACCGGTTCGTCCAGCCGACCGGGACGCGAAGCTGGGTCCAGCGGCTCGTCATCCGCGGCCGGCGCCGCGAACTCGGACTTGGCGCCGCCAAGCTCGTCCCGCTCGCCAAGGCCCGCGAGCAGGCTCTCGCCAACCGGATGCTGGCGCGGTCCGGCGGAGATCCGCTCTCCGAAAAGCGCCGCGTCCAGGGCGTTCCCACGTTCGCCGAAGCGGCCCAACGCGTGCTCGAACAGAAGCGCGGCGGCTGGCGCGGCCGGTGGCACGCACAGAACTGGTGGCGGAGCATGGAGCGGTACGTGTTCCCGCGCATCGGCAGCCTGCCCGTCTCCGAGGTCAACACGGCGGACGTGCTGGAGATCCTCTCGCCGATCTGGCATGTCAAGGCGGCGACGGCCAGGGAGGTCCGCCAGCGCATCCGGTCGGTGCTGGAGTGGAGCACACCGGGTCCGCGTGGCGTTCGACGGGGTGGCGTGTTCAGCGACGACGACCGGTGGCGGCACAGCAGCGTGACGACGTTTCTGGCGAAGTTCACGGTGGAGTTCCCCGCGGCGCAGGGGCGGCTGTACCCGTACCTCACGGGCGGCGGCGGCCTGGGACACGTCGCGGGACCGAGCGGCGCCCCAGTCGTCGCCCTGCCGGGGCCGCTGTTTCCGGCCGTTTGGTCCCGCGCGGTGACGTCGTCCAGCGAGGGCGGAGGAGACGGGCTGGAGCCGGTGTCGCTGCGGTTTCCGTGGCCCGCGGAGGACTACGCGCAGACTGGTCTGAGCCTGACGCGCGGCGGCGGGCTCGACGTGGGGTTGTGGCGGGGCCTTGCCCTGGGCGTCGAGGTGCGCTGGCTTCGCGTGCTGCTCAGCCGCGAGGACTTCGATGCGGCGCAGGTGGCCTCTCGCGTCAGCTACCGCTTCTGAGGGGCGAAACCGCGAAAGGCGCGTCTTTCCCGTGAAGATGAGGCGGCCCGCGAAGGGATCGAACCTTCGACACCCTGATTAAAAGTCAGGTGATCTACCACTGAGCTAGCGGCCCAAGTGTTTATTTTACAGTGGCTTACCAGGTTACATGTCTCTACTGCCAGCCGGTTATGCCAGCCGAATCGGCACCGCGGACGGCGCGGCGACACCCGTCCGGTCGCTCTGCCGGAGTCGCTCCATTGTGGCTCGGTGCTTCGCCAACTCGGGAGGCGCATAGATCATGGTCGCCTCCAGTCTAGTATGCCCGTACATGTCCCGGATGTCCGCCACGTCGGTGCCGGCGCGCCGGAGACCGGACGCGAACGAGCGGCGGATCTGGTAGAGGGTGAACGGCGTACGGCCGGCGCGGCGGGCTGCGCGCTGCAATCGAAACCCGAAGCTCGCGAAGAAGGTCGCCTTGCTGCGCCCGCCGGGATGAGTTGCCGACAGGAGATACCTCGCCAGCTTGAACACCGGTCGCAGCCTACCAGCCGATCTCGCCGACCAGCACGACCCCGTGCGCGGATTTGCCCGAGGCTCCTTCGCTGCGGGTGCCCTCCAGGCTCACGCCGAACGCGTTGCCGAGCGCGAGCCGACCGCCCAGCCGGAAGCTGCGCTCGCCCGCCCCGGCGAACGACGTCCCGCCATAGGGCGTGAGCAGGCCCGCCCCGCCGAACGCCGTCAGGCCCCAGCCCAGTTCCGCGTCCAGGCGCTCGTTGCGCGGGCGCGGGCCCGGACCGCCGTGCACCGCCCGCGCGGCAGTGCCCTCGTCCCACAGCCGCGACAGGCCGCTCTGCGACTCGCCCCAGGTCGGCGCGACGCGCAGCGACGGGCCGCGGCCGTCTGCCCCCGGGTCAAGCTGCACGAAGCCCGAGACGCCCCATTCCTGCATCCGCCCCGCATGCGCCACCAGCGTCCGCGCCCCCACCTCCGCCGTAAGGCCCACCGCCAGGTTCGCCACGCCGAGGCCGCCGCCGACCTCCATGCCGGCCCCCGTCTCGCCGTCGTCGCCGTCCCAGCGCAGACCCGCCTCGGCGAACGGCTTCAGGGTGGTGTTCGCCGACACGGCGAACGCCCGCGAACCCTCCACCGCCAACCGCAGCCGGTGGGCCTCCACCGCCAACCCCTCGATCAGCTCACCGTTCCCATCGACCTCCAGGTGCGCCAACTGTGCCTCGCCCTTCAGGTCCAGCGACAGCGCGCCCCTCGATACTAGCCGCGTGCCGCCGCCCACCGCACCCGACCACAGCGTCGTGTCGCCCGACTCGCGTCCGGCCTCGCCATCGTCGATCTCGATCCGGCCTGCGCCGTAGCCCGCCGTTGCCCACAGGTGCGCAGCGTCCCCCAGCCGCCTGCCCACGTAGGGATGGACGCTCGTCATCCGGCTCTCGTGGACGCCCGCGATCGCCCCACCGCCGATCCCGGTGATATAGTCGATGTCGCTCTCGAACCGCGACAGCGCCGCCCCGGCCCGCAGGCCGGAGCCGATGCCGGCGTCGAGGCCGACATGGCCGGCGAACAGCTCGCCGTCCCAGTCCACCGGGTCGCCCCCGGCGAGCGACAGCCGCCGCCAGTCCCCCGCGCCCCAGACCACCAAGCCGTCGCCGCCGCCCTCTTCGCCCTCTTCATCGCCCTCGGAGAGGTTCAGCGCGAAAGACTTGCCGGCCAGCGCTCTGCGCCAGGAGAAATCGCCGTCCTCCTGCGCCTCGTCGCCAGCCAGCGGTCTCCCGCCGCCCGACAGCACCCCGCCGCCCGACCGCTGCGCCACTCCGCCAGACGGCAACGTCCCGCCGCTGTTGGACCGCGCCCCGTCAAAGAAGGACTGGCCGGCCAGCGCTCCGCGCCCGGAGAAATCGCCCGGCTGCTGCGCCATCCCGCTGGACGGCCCCCGCCCGCCCGACCGTAGCGCGCTACCGAAGACCGAGAGTGCGTCGGAGAGGACGGGCTGCCGGGTCGCAACGCCGCCCGCCGCCGCGCCCAGGCGGCTCGATACCGCATCCGTCACCCCCGACACCATCGAGCGCGCCAGTTCCGGCAGGATCGCCTCGTTGACCCCCCGCAGCCGTCCCTGCGCCATGCTGCGCGTGCTGTCGGCAACCGCCACCGTCACCGTCGCGGACACCTCCCGGTCGCCGTAGTCGCCGCCCGACGCCGTATGGGTCAGCACCGCCGTCTCGTCCTCGACGTCCTCGTCCTCCCCCGCCGTCACCGTCACGGCCTGGGGTTCATCCCAGTTGCCCGCCGTGAATGCCAGCGACGTCGGCGAGACCTCTATGTCCTCCTTGTCGCTCGCGATCGCGACGGTCACGTTCTCCGTCGGTTCGGTATCGAGCACCACCGTGTAGGTCGCGCCCGGCGCGCCCTCGGTCACCGCCAGCTCGGCCACGCTTACCGTGATCCCCCGCGCGTCGTCATTGATGTTGGTCACGGTCACGTCGGCGGGGTCGAGGCCGCTGTAGCGGGGGTCCGCGCTCACCGCCGCGGCCAACTCGACCGTGTAGCTCTGGTCGCCGTCGTCCACCTCGTCGTCCACGCCCGTCACCGTCACCGTCCGCGCCCCGTAGTCCGCCGCGGTGAAGATCAGGCTCAACGGCGACACCGTGCCCTCGGTCGTGTCGCTGCTCGACACCCCGACCACCACGTCGGCGTCGGGCCGCGTGTCCAGCGCTACCGTGAAGGCCGCCGTTCCACCGCCCTCCGTCGTGTCCCCGCTGAGCGCCCCGACCGTGAACCCGGCCAGGTCATCGTCGGTGATGGTGATGTCCGCAAAGGTGACCGTGAAGCCGCCCGCCGTCCCCGACACCCGCACGGTCTCGTCGCCCTCGACGGCGTCGTCGGCGGCGGCCGTCAGGTCGAAGCTGGCGGTTCCGCTGGTCTCGCCCGCGGGGATCGTCACGGTGAAGCCGGCCACGTCGTCGAAGTCCACCCCGCCCCCGGTCGCCGGGCTGTCGCCGCCGCCGGCCACGGTCACCGCCACGTCCGTCGCCGTTCCCAGCGGCGTGCTCCCCGCCGGGAACGCCGCCGTCACCGTGACCGTCGCGGTCGCGCCCTCGGCTACCTCCGTCTGCGCCCCCGCTACGTCCGCGTCCGTGTCCACGCCCAGGGCAATGCTGGTCGGGGCGGGCGGCACGGTCGGCGCGGTGTCGTCGTCCGTGATGGTCAGCGTCACCGGCGAGCCCTCCACCGTCAGACTGCCGGACGCCGTCGCCGAGATCGTGATCTTCTCGTCGCCCTCGTCGATCGCGTCGTCCACGATGTCCAGCGTCGCCGTGCCATCGGTGGCACCGGCCGGGATCGTGATCGTCGTCGAACTCAGCGTGTAGTCCACGCCGCCGCCCGTCGCCGTCCCCGAGGCCGTCAGCGTCACCGTCACGCTCGACTGCGCCGCGTTGTCCAGCGTGGCCGTGATCGTCGCCGCGCCCGTCCCCGCCGACTCCGCCACCGTCTCGGTGTCCACGCCCAGGGCGATGCTGGTCGGGGCGGGCGGCACGGTCGGCACGGTCGGCGTCGTGTCGGCGTCGCTGATGGTCAGCGTGGCGGGGTTCACCGTCAGGCTCCCGGACGTGCCGCCCACCGTCACCGTCTCCCCGCCGGACTCGGCGATGGTGTCGTCCACCGGCGTGATCGCGAACGTCGTCGAACCGGTGGCGGCCCCCGCCGCGATGGTGATCGCCCCCGGCACCGTGCTGACCGCGTAGTCATCCGTCAGCGTCGCCGTGCCCGCGGTCAGCGTCACCGTCACCTCGGTGTCGGACCCGAAGGTCGTCGAACCCTGCACGTCGGCGTGCACCGTCACCGTCTGCGCCCCGCCGCCCTCGGTCACCGTCGCCGGGGCCAGCCGCAGCGAAATCTCCGTCGGCGCCGCGTCGTCGTCGGTGTTGGTCACGCTCACGTCGTCCGGGTCGGCGCCGTTGAAGTTGGAGTCGCTGCTGGTCGCCGCCGCCAGCACGATGGTGTAGGTCTGATCGCCGTCGTCCACGTCGTCGTCTACGCCGGTGACGGTGACGGTCTGCGCCGTGTCCCAGTTCCTGGTGGTGAACGTCAGGGTCGCCGGAGCAACCGTACCCTCGGTCGTATCGTCGCTGCTCACGCCGATGCTCACGTCCGCCGTCGGCTCGCTGTCCAGCACCACCGTGAAGGTCGCCGTGCCCCCGGCCTCGGTGGTGTCGCCGCTGATCGTCCCCACCGTGATGCCCGCCGTGGCGTCGTCGTCGGTGATGGTCAGCGTCTGGTCGGCCGGGGCCGTCACGCCCTGGTCGTTGCTCGCCGTCGCCGACACGGTGACCAGCTTGTTCGCCGCGTCCACGCTGTTGTCAACCGCCGTGATCGTCACCACGCCGCTGCTGGTGGTCGCCTCCGCAGCGATGGTCAGCGTCGTGTTCGTGCTCAGCGTGAAGTCGCCGGCCACGGCGGGATCGACCGCCGTCGCCGAGACCGTCAGCGTGGTCGCCGCGCTCGACGCCCCGCTCAGCGTCGCCGTCACCGTGCTGACCCCGGCGTTCTCGGAGATGGACGAGGGCGTAAGAACCAGCGTCGCGGTCGGCGTGGCCTCCGCGTCGATGATGGTCAGGGCGGGGTCCGCCGCGCTCACCGTCAGGCCCTGAACTGTGGTGGTGCCGGTCACGGCCAGCGTCTCGTCCGGCTCGTCGATGGCGTCGTCCACCGGCGTGATGGTGAAGGCGCCCGTGGCGCTCGCCGTGCCCGCCGGGATGGTGATCGTGAACGGACTGGCCACCGTCACCGTGTAGTCCGTCGTCAGCGTCGCCGTGCCCGCCGCCACCGTCACCGTCACCGCCGTGGCCCCGGTGCGCGTCGTGCCGCCCGTCAGCGCCGCCCGCACGGTCACCGTCTGCTGCGTGCCGTCCTCATCCACCGTGTTCTGGTCGCCCTGGGTTCCCGCGTCCGTGTCCACCGCCAGCGCGATGCCCGTCGCCGCCCCGTCGTCGTCGGTGATGGTCAGCGTCACCGGCGAGACCTCCACCGTCAGGCCGCCGCTCGCCGTCGCGGAGATCTCAATGGTCTCCTCGTCGTCGTCCACCGTGTCGTCCACGATGTCGAGCGTCGCCGTCCCCTCCGTCGCGCCCGCCGCGATCTCGATCGTGGTCGAGCTCAGCGTGTAGTCCACCCCGCCGCCCGTCGCCGTCCCGCCCGCCGTCAGCGTCACCGTCACCGCCGTCGCCTCCGTGCGCGTCGTGCCGCCGGTCAGCGCCGCCCGCACCGTCACCGTCTGCTGCGTCCCGTCCTCATCCACCGTGTTCTGGTCGCCCGCCGTGTCCGCGTCCGTGTCCACCGCCAGCGTGATCCCCGTCGCCGCGCCGTCGTCGTCGGTGATGGTGATCACGGCGCTCGTGTTGTCCGGGTCGAGGGTCGCCGCGGTCGGGCCGCTCAGCGTCACCGTGAAGGTCTCGCCGGCGCCCTCGTCGATCGCGTCCTGGACGATGGTGACGGGAACGGTGGCCGTCGCCGAGTTCACCGCGAAGGTCGCCGTGCCGTCGGTGGCGGTGTAGTCAGTACCGCCCGCCGTCGCCGTGCCCGCCGTGAAGGCGTACGCCACGGTGGACTCGACGCTCGTGTCGCCGGTGCGGGTCAGCGCCAGTGTCGTCTCGCCGGCGCTCTCGTCCACGCTCTGCGCGGCGATGGAGATGACCGGCGCGGCCGGCGTCCCCGTCACTTCCGCCCGGTGGCCGTCGTGATAGGTGCGGAGCGGGTAGACAGTGGCGATGACCGAGAAGGTGTAGCTCTGCCCGTTCGTCAGCCCCGTGAACGTGTGCGTCGTGCCCGTCACCTGTTCCGCGTCGTTCGGGTCGTAGGTGTTGGTGTCCGTGTAGTTCACCCAGTACGAGGTGGCGTTGGCCACCGCCGTCCACGTCAGCGTCATCTTCTGGTGGCCCGGCGTCGCAGTCAGGTCCTGCGGTATCGTCAGAGTTCCCAGCACCGGTGTTCCGGCCGCGCTGCCCGCCTCCGAAGTGAGGTACGCCGGGTCGGTGCTCGTGGCCCGCACTTCCAGATAGTAGGGCAGGCCGGTCGTCAGCCCCGTGAAGCGGTGCGTCAGACCGCCGGTCACCGAAGTGGCGTCCGCCGCGCTCCAGTCGCTCCAGCTCCCGCCCTCTTCCCGCTGCCGCACCTCGTAGCCGTCGGCGTTGGCCACCGCTTCCCAGAACAGCACTATGAAAGTGGCGCCCTCTTCCCTGATTGCGACGCCGGTCGGCGTGGCCAGCTTGGTCGGCGCTGCGGCGTCGTCGGTGATGGTCAGCGTCGCGGCGTTCACCGTCAGGCTGCCCGACGTGCCGCCCACCGTCACCGTCTCGCCGCCGGACTCGGCGAGGGTGTCGTCCACCGGCGTGATCGCGAACGTCGTCGAACCGGTGGCGGCCCCCCCGGCGCGATGGTGATCGTCCCCGGCGCCGTGCTGACCGCGTAGTCATCCGTCACCGTTGCCGTGCCCGCGCTCACCGTCACCTCGGTGTCGGACCCGAAGGTCGTCGAACCCTGCACGTCGGCGTGCACCGTCACCGTCTGCGCCCCGCCGCCCTCGGTCACCGTCGCCGGGGCCAGCCGCAGCGAAATCGCCGTCGGCGCCGCGTCGTCGTCGGTGTTGGTCACGCTCACATCGTCCGGGTCGATGCCGCTGTAGTTGGTGTCGGTGCTCTGCGCCGCCGCCAGAACGATGCTGTAGTCCTGATCACCGTCGTCCACGGCGTCGTCCACGCCGGTGACCGTCACTGTCTGCGCCGTGTTCCAGTTCTGAGAGGTGAACGTCAGCGTCGCCGGGGCCACCGTGCCCTCGCCGGTGTCGTCGCTGCTCACGCTGATGGTCACGTCCGCCGTCGGCGCACTGTCCAGCACCACCGTGAAGGTCGCCTCGCCCCCCGCCTCCGTGGTGGTGAGCGAGGTCTGCCCCTGGGGCAGCGTTACCGTGATGCCCGCGTCGTCGTTGAGAATGGTACCGGTGACGGTAACTTCCCGGCCGTCGCTGGTGCCGTAGCGGACGTTTCGGGAAAGACTGTTGATTTCCAGGGTGAAGGTTTCGTCCGGCTCGCTAACCGTGTCGCCGCTGACAGTGATGGCGATGGTCGTCTCCGTTTCGCCATCCGCGATAACGCCCTCGCCGTCGGTGACCGCGGTGTAGTCCGTGCCGGCGGTGGCGGTGCCGTCGCTGGTGTCGTACTCGAAGGTGGTGCGGCTGCTGACCGCTTCGTCGAAGCCAACAGTGAACTGCAGGCTGGTGGTGCCGGAATCGCCTTCGACCACCTCCGCGTCGGCGACCCTGAGCCCCAGCAGCGGGTCGTTGACGCAAGTATCCGTCCACTCTCCCCAGCCCGCGGCGTTGGAGGCGCGCACGCGGAAGTGGAACCGCCTGTTCCTTTGCGAAGCGTGATTGTAGCTCGTGTCGTCATTCGAGAGAATCGTGAAGTCGCTATCTACGGGCGGGGCGATGCCTTCCGATACTCCCGTAAACGCCGCCCCGACCTGGTACCCGGTAACGGCGCCCGGAGGCGCGGTCCACCGCACGCGCGACCTGTCCAACGTGGCGGTTTGCCGACGCCGTTCGCAGGTCAGGTCCGTCGGCGCGGCGGGTACCGGCGCCGCGTCGTCGTCGGTGATGGTCAGCGTCTGGCTGGCCGGCGCGGTGACGCCCACGTCGTTCGCCGCCGTCGCCGACACGGTGACCTGCTTGTCCGCCGCGTCCACGGCGTTGTCCACCGCGGTGATGGTCACCGTGCCCGTGCTGGTCGTCGCACCCGCTGCGATGGTCAACTCCGTGTTCGTGCTCAGCGTGAAATCGCCGGCCACCGCCGGGCTTACCGGCACGGCGGAGACCGTCAGCGTGGTCGCCGCGCTCGACGCCCCGCTCAGCGTCGCCGTCACCGTGCTGACCCCGCCGTTCTCGGAGATGGACGAGGGCGTCAGCACCAGCGTCACTGTCGGCGCGCCCTCGTCGTCGGTGATGGTCAGCGTCTGGTCGGCCGGGTCCGTCACCCCGACGCTGTTCGTCGCATCGCCGGACACCGTCACGCTCTTGTCCGCCGCGTCCACGCTGTTGTCCACCGCGGTGATGGTCACGGCGCCGGTGCTGGTCGTCTCCCCCGCGGCGATGGTCAACTCCGTGTTCGTGCTCAGCGTGAAGTCGCCGGCCACCGCCGGGCTCACCGCCGAGGCCGACACCGTGATCGTGGTCGCCGCGCTCGACGCCCCGCTCAGGGTCGCCGTCACCGTGCTCTGGTGGCTGGAGCCCCCCTGGTCGGTCTCGTCTATCGTGTCGGGCGTCAGCGCCAGCGTCGCCGTCGGGGTGGCCTCCGCGTCGGTGATCGTCAGGGCCGGGTCCGCCGCCGTCACCGTCAGGCCCTGGACCGTGGTGCTCCCCGTCACCGCCAGCGTCTCGTCCGGCTCGTCGATGGCGTCGTCCACCGGGGTGATGGTGAACGTGCCCGTCGCGCTCGCCGCGCTCGCCGGAATGGTGATCGTGAACGGACTGGCCACCGTCACCGAATAGTCCGTCGTCGCCGTCGCCGTGCCCGCCGCCACCGTCACCGTCACCGCCGTGGCCGTCGTGCGCGTCGTGCCGCCCTCCAGCGTCGCCCGCACCGTCACCGTCTGCGCCGTCCCGTCCTCGGCCACCGTGTTCTGGTCGCCCGCCGTATCCGCGTCTGTGTCCACCGCCAGGGAGATGCCCGTGGGCGCGCCGTCATCGTCCGCGATGGTGATATCGGCATCGCTCACCGTGAAACCTGACGCGGTTCCCGCCAGCCGCACCGTCTCGCCCGCGCCCTCGTCGATCGTGTCCTGGACGATGGTGACCGGCGCCGTCGCCGGTGCGGGTGATCTCGATGGTGGTCGAGCCGGCGTCCTCGCCCACGCTCTGGGCTTCGATGAAGATGACCGGCGCGGCCGGCGTCGCCGTCACTTCCGCCCGGTGGCCGTCGTGATAGGTGCGGAGCGGGTAGACGGTGGCGATGACCGAGAAGTCGTAGCTCTGCCCGTTCGTCAACCCCGTGAACGTGTGCGTCGTGCCCGTCACCTGCTCCGCGTCGTTCGGGTCGTAGTTGCCGCTGTCCTTGTAGTTCACCCAGTACGAGGTGGCGTTGTCCACCGCCGTCCACGTCAGCGTCACCTTCTCGTGGCCCGGCGCCGCAGTCAGGCCCTGCGGCGTCGCCAGAGTTCCCTGAACCGGTGTTCCGAGCTCGCTGGCCGCCTCCGACGTGAGGTACGCCGCGTTGGTGCTCGTGGCCCGCACTGCCAGTTCGTAGGTCTGGCCGGTCGTCAGCCCCGTGAAGCGGTGCGTCAGACCGCCGGTCACCGACGTGGCGTCCCCCGTGCTCCAGCTGCCCCAGCTCCCGTCCTGTTCCCGGCGCCGCACCTCGTAGCCGTCGGCGTTGGTCACCGCTTCCCAGAACAACACGATGAAGCCGTCGCCCTCTTCCCTGACGCCCACGCCAGCCGGCGTGGCCAGTTGCGTCTGGCCGTCGTCGCTGGTGATAGTGACCGTAACGCTGGTGTCGGTCGTGTGCAGCGTGGCGTTGGACGGGCTCTCCAGGACGATGTCGAAGGTCTCGGTGCTCGCCTCGTAATCCGTATCGTCGAGGACCGTCACGGTGACCGTCTTGCTGGTATCGCCCGGCGCGAAGGTGAGCGTCGTGGCGGCGACCGCGGTGTAGTCGGAACCCGCCGTGGCCGTGCCGTCGGCGGTCTTCCAGTTCACCGTCACCGTCCTGCCGCTGGCCGGGCTCAACGACACCGTGGCGTCCGCCGTCAGGTCGCTGTCGCTCTCGTTGACCGCCGCCTCGGTCTGCGTGATGGCGATGGACAGCACGGACGGGTCGTCGTTGTCGTTGATACGGCCCTCGGCGGTCGTCGTCGTGCCCAGGCTGGCGCCGGTGGAGACGCCGGTCAGCGTCACGGTGAAGGTCTCGCCGTCGTCCTCGTCCAGGGCGTCGTCCGCAGTCGCCACGCTGATCGTGCCGCTGCCCGCGTTGGCCGGGATAGTCAGGGTGCCCGAACTGGTGCCGGTGTAGTCCGACGCTGCCGCCGTGTCGCCGCTTTCGGTAGTGACCGTGTAATCGACCATCAGCTCGCTCGAACTGGCCGGGCTGACCGTCACCGTGAACTCCGCGTCGGCGCCCTCGGTCACCGCCATGGCGTCGGCGATGGTCACCGTCGGCGCGCCCTCGTCGTCGGTGATGGTCAGGGTCGCGTCAGCCGGCGCGGTGACGCCCACGTCGTTGGCGGCGGTCGCCGAGACCGTCACCATCTTGTCCGGCGCGTCCACGGTGTTGTCCACCGCGGTGATCGTCACCGTGCCCGTGCTGGTGGTCGCCCCCGCCGCGATGCTCAGCTCCGTGTTCGTGCTCAGCGTGAAATCGCCAGCCACGGCCGGGATCACCGGCTCGGCGGAGACCGTCAGCGTGGTCGCCGCGCTCGACGCCCCGCTCAGCGTCGCCGTCACCGTGCTGACCCCGCCGTTCTCGGAGATGGACGAGGGCGTCAGCACCAGCGTCACTGTCGGCGCGCCCTCGTCGTCGGTGATGGTCAGCGTCTGGCTGGCCGGCGCGGTGACGCCCACGTCGTTCGCCGCCGTCGCCGACACGGTGACCTGCTTGTCCGCCGCGTCCACGGCGTTGTCCACCGCGGTGATGGTCACCGTGCCCGTGCTGGTCGTCGCACCCGCTGCGATGGTCAACTCCGTGTTCGTGCTCAGCGTGAAATCGCCGGCCACCGCCGGGCTTACCGGCACGGCGGAGACCGTCAGCGTGGTCGCCGCGCTCGACGCCCCGCTCAGCGTCGCCGTCACCGTGCTGACCCCGCCGTTCTCGGAGATGGACGAGGGCGTCAGCACCAGCGTCACTGTCGGCGCGCCCTCGTCGTCGGTGATGGTCAGCGTCTGGTCGGCCGGGTCCGTCACCCCGACGCTGTTCGTCGCATCGCCGGACACCGTCACGCTCTTGTCCGCCGCGTCCACGCTGTTGTCCACCGCGGTGATGGTCACGGCGCCGGTGCTGGTCGTCTCCCCCGCGGCGATGGTCAACTCCGTGTTCGTGCTCAGCGTGAAGTCGCCGGCCACCGCCGGGCTCACCGCCGAGGCCGACACCGTGATCGTGGTCGCCGCGCTCGACGCCCCGCTCAGGGTCGCCGTCACCGTGCTCTGGTGGCTGGAGCCCCCCCTGGTCGGTCTCGTCTATCGTGTCGGGCGTCAGCGCCAGCGTCGCCGTCGGGGTGGCCTCCGCGTCGGTGATCGTCAGGGGGCCGGGTCCGCCGCCGTCACCGTCAGGCCCTGGACCGTGGTGCTCCCCGTCACCGCCAGCGTCTCGTCCGGCTCGTCGATGGCGTCGTCCACCGGGGTGATGGTGAACGTGCCCGTCGCGCTCGCCGCGCTCGCCGGAATGGTGATCGTGAACGGACTGGCCACCGTCACCGAATAGTCCGTCGTCGCCGTCGCCGTGCCCGCCGCCACCGTCACCGTCACCGCCGTGGCCGTCGTGCGCGTCGTGCCGCCCTCCAGCGTCGCCCGCACCGTCACCGTCTGCGCCGTCCCGTCCTCGGCCACCGTGTTCTGGTCGCCCGCCGTATCCGCGTCTGTGTCCACCGCCAGGGAGATGCCCGTGGGCGCGCCGTCATCGTCCGCGATGGTGATATCGGCATCGCTCACCGTGAAACCTGACGCGGTTCCCGCCAGCCGCACCGTCTCGCCCGTGCCCTCGTCGTCGGTGTCTTCCGTCGTCGCCAGGGTGAAGGTGGCCGTGCCGCTCGTCGCCTCCGCCGGGATCGTCACATCGAAGGCGGCGACTGCCGTGTAGTCCGTGCCGGAGGTGGCCGTGCTGCCCGTGCCGCCGACCGTGACCGTCACCGTCGTCGCCGTGGTCAGGGAGGCGCTGCCCTGCGGGAAGGCGGCGGTCACCGTCACCGTCGCGCTGTCGCCCTCGTCCACGTCCGTCTGCGCGCCCGCCGTGACCGAATCCGTGTCCACGCTGAGCGCAATGGCCGTCGGCGCCGTGTCGTCCTCGGTGATCGTCAGGGTCACATCGTCCGGCGCCCGCACGCCGGCGGACGCCGTCGCCGATACCGCCACCGTTCTTCCCGCCGCCCCGTGGTACACGTCGTTGTCCACCGCCGTGATCGTCACCGAGCCGGTGCTGAACAAGGCGTTCGCCGGGATGGTCAGTACGCCGCCGCCGCTCACCGTGTAGGCGCCCGCCAGCGGCGCCACGGTGACCGTCGTCTCCACCGTGGACGCCGCGCTCAACGACGCCTGCACCGTGGTCGAGTTCCCCGTTCCCGACTCCGCGATCTCGTCGGCGGTCAGGCTCAGCGACACCACCGCCCCGTCGTTGTCGGCGATGGTCAGAGTCGTCCCCGTCACCGGCAGCCCCACCGCGGCGGTCGTGCTCCCCGACAGCGTGATCGTCTCGTCGCCCTCGACGACGGTGTCGTCCACCACGTTCGGGTCGAAGCCCCCCTGGGCGCTCAACGTGTTCGCGGGGATGGTGATCGTGAAGTCCGCCACCGCCGCGTAGTCGGCGGGCGAGGTCGCCGTGCCGTCGCTCACCGTCACCGTCACCACCGTCGCCTCCGACCGCGTGCCCCCCAACAGCGTCGCCGTCACGGACACGTTTTCGGTCGAACCCTCGCCCCAGTTCTGGACCGGGCTGACGCTCAGCGCCACCCCCGTCGGCGTGCCGTCGTCGTCCAGGATGGTCACCGTCACCGGGTCCACGGTGACGATGCTCGCCGTGTCGGTGGTGGCCGTGAAGTTGATGGTCTCGGACCCCTCGACCTCCGTGTCGTCCGTGACGGCGACGACCACCACTCCTGCCCCGGTGTCGATCGTCTCCCCGGCGGGAATGGTGAAGGAGAGAGACGCGGGCAGCGTGTAGTCCGTCCCGCTGGTCGCGGTGCCCGGGTCCGCGGCCACCGCAACCGTCACCGTCACCCCGCCCGCCGGCGCCGGCGTGTTCAGCTCGCCGAGCACGACGAAGGTGCTCGGAGTCGTCCCCTCCGCGGTCTCCCTCACGGTAGGGGTGAACGGCGGGCGGTAGCCCGCCTCGTCCGCGTGCAGCGTCAAACGGGTGGGCGGCGCCGGGGCCTCTTGGGTCGTGGCGCTCGCCTCGTCGCTCGGGTCGCCGTAGCCGCCGTCGTTCCCCGCGCGCACCTGGACGTAGTAGGTCGTGTTGGCGGTCAGCCCCGTCAGGCTTGCGCTGGTTTCCGTCTCGTCCGCGCTCCAACTCCCCAGGCTCCCCGAGGTGGCGCCGTAGCGGTACTGGTACTTGGTCGCGGTGGCCGTCGCCGTCCACGAGATGTCGATCTGGACATGCGAAACACCCGTTGCGGTCAGGCCCGTGACCTTGCCCGGCGCGGCGGACACGTCGTCGTCGGTGATGGTCAGCGTCTGGCTGGTCGGCGCGGTGACGCCCACGTCGTTGGTGGCGGTCGCCGAGACCGTCACCGTCTTGTCCGCCGCGTCCACGCTGTTGTCTACCGCCGTGATGGTCACCGTGCCGGTGCTCGTCGTCGCCCCCGCGGCGATGGTCAACTCCGTGTCCGTGCTCAGCGTGAAGTCGCCGGCCACCGCCGGACTCACCGGCGCGGCGGAGACCGTCAGCGTGGTCGCCTCGTCCGACGCCCCGCTCAGCGTCGCCGTCACCGTGCTGACCCCGCCGTTCTCGGAGATGGACGAGGGCGTCAGCACCAGCGTCGCCGTCGGGGTGGCTTCGTTGTCGCGGATCGGGAGATAGACTCTCGGGCTGACGGCGATAAAGGCGTTGTTCAGGCCGTTGAAGGCGATGTACTCGTCGCCTTCCGACACTGCGTCGTCGACTATCGTCAGCGTGATGCTGGCGCTCGCGCTATGGGCGCCCTCGGGAATGGTGATAGCCAGCTCGGACAAACCGCCCCCTCTTTGGGGAGCGCTGAAGTCCTCGTCCTCGGTTGCGGGGCGCTGCCCTGTGGGCGCGACGCCCCTCACGAAGACGGACACGACCAGGTCCCGTCCGAAGGTGCTGCCATCGACGGGAAATTCCACCGTCATGGTGACCTCCACATCGCCGTCGCCCTCATCGACCTCGGACACATCGGCCGACAGGGCGACCGACGCCGGTGCGGCATCCGCGTTGGTGATCGTCAGGGCCGGGTCCGCGGCGCTCACCGTCAGACCCTGGACCGTGGTGCTCCCCGTCACCGCCACCGTCTCGTTGCCCTCGAAGACGTTGTCGTCCACCGGCGTGATCGCGAACGTCGTCGAACCGGTGGCGGCCCCCGCCGCGATGGTGATCGTCCCGGGCGCCGTGGTGATCGCATAGTCGGTGGTCAGCGTCGCCGTGCCCGCCGCCACCGTCACCGTCACCGCCGTCGCCTCCGTGCGCGTCGTGCCGCCCTCGAGCGTCGCCCGCACCGTCACCGTCTGGGCCGTGCCGTCCTCGGCCACCGTGTTCTGGTCGTTCGCCGTGTCCGCGTCCGTGTCCACCGCCAGGGAGATGCCCGTGGGCGCGTCGTCGTCGTCGGTGATGGTGATGGTGGCCGTCTCGGGGTCCGCGCCCAGCGTCGCGCCGCTTGGAGCGCTCAGGGTCACAGTGAAGGTCTCGCCCGCGCCCTCGTCGATGGTGTCCTGGACGATGGTGACCGGGATCGTCTGGCTCGCCTCGCTGGCCGCGAAGGTCACCGTGCCATCCGTCCCCGTGTAGTCCGTGCCGCCGCCGGTCGCCGTGCCGTCGGTGAACGCGTAGGACGCGCTCGACGCCCCGCTCAGGTCGCCCGTCCGCGTCACCGTCAGCGTCGTGCTCCCCGCGTCCTCGTCCACCGGCTGGGCCGCGATGGAGATCACCGGCGCCGCGTCGTTGTCGGTGATGGTCACCGTCACCGGCGAGCCCTCCACCGTCAGGCCGCCGCTCGCCGTCGCGGAGATCTCGATCGTCTCGGCGTCGTCGTCCACCGTGTCGTCCACGATGTCGAGCGTCGCCGTGCCCTCCGTCGCACCAGCGGCGATCGTGATCGTCGTTGAACTCAGCGTGTAGTCCGTCCCACCGCCCGTCGCCGTCCCCGCTGCGGTCAGCGTCACGGTCACGCCGCCCGGCTGCGCCGCCGCGTCCAGCGTGGCCGTGATCGTCGCCGCGCCCGTCCCCGCGTCCTCCGCCACCGTCGCGGTGTCCACGCTCAGCGTCACCTTGGTCGGCGCCGTGTCGTCGTCGCTGATGGTCAGCGTCGCCGCGTTCACCGTGAGGCTCCCCGACTCGCCGCCCACCGTCACCGTCTCCCCGTCCGTCTCGACGATCGTGTCGTCCACCGGCGTGATCGCGAACGTCGTCGAACCGGTGGCGGCCCCCGCCGCGATCGTGATCGTCCCCGGCGCCGTGCTGACCGCGTAGTCATCCGTCACCGTTGCCGTGCCCGCGCTCACCGTCACCGTCACCTCGGTGGCCGACCCGAAAGTCGTGGTTCCATCCACGTCGGCGTGGACCGTCACCGTCTGCGCCCCGCCGCCCTCGGTCACCGTCGCCGGGTCCAGCCGCAGCGAAATCGCCGTCGGCGCGGCGTCGTCGTCGGTGTTGCTCGCGCTCACGTCGTCCGGGTCGACGCCGTTGTAGTTGGTGTCGCCGCTCTGCGCCGCCGCCAGGACGATGCTGTAGCTCACATCGCCGTCGTCCACGGCGTCGTCCACGCCGGTGACGGTGACGGTCTGCGCCGTGCTCCAGTTCCCGGAGGTGAAAGTCAGCGTCGCCGGCGCCACTGTGCCCTCGGTCGTGTCGTCGCTGCTCACGCCGATGGTCACGTCCGCCGTCGGCTCGCTGTCCAGAACCACCGTGAAGGTGTCCGTGCCTCCCGCCTCCGTGGTGGTCAGCGCGGTCTGCCCCGTGGGCAGCGTCACCGTGATGCCCGCCGTGTCGTCGTCGGTGATGGTCAGCGTCGCGTCGGCCGGGCCCGTCACCCCGACGGTGTTCGCCGCCGTCGCGGTCACATCGACCTCCCGGTCCGGGCCGTCCACATCGTCGTCCACCGCCGTCAGGGTCACCGTGCCCGTGCTGGTCGTGGCTTCCGCCGCGATCGTCAGCACGGCGTTCTGGCTCACCGTGTAGTTCCCCGCCGAGGCCGCCACCGTGATCGTGGTCGCCGCGCTCGACGCCCCGCTCAGCGTCGCCGTCACCGTGCTGACCCCGCCGTTCTCGGAGATGGACGAAGGCGTCAGCGTCAGCGTCGCAGTCGGGGTGGCCTCCGCGTCGGTGATCGTCAGCGCCGGGTCAGCCGCCGTCACCGTCAGGCCCGGGTCCGCGTTGGTGCCCGTCACCGACACCGTCTCGTTGGCCTCGTCGATGTCGTCGTCCACCGGCGTGATGGTGAAGGTCCCCGTCGCGCTCGCCGAGCCCGCCGGGATGGTGATCGTGAACGGGTCCGCCACCGTCACCGCATAGTCCCTCGTCAGCGTCGCCGTGCCCGCCGCCACCGTCACCGTCACCGCCGTGGCCTCGGTGCGCGTCGTGCCGCCCTCGAGCGCCGCCCGCACCGTCACCGTCTGCTGCGTGCCGTCCTCATCCACCGTGTGCTGGTCGCCGGTGGTGACCGCGTCCGTGTCCACCGCCAGGGAGATCCCCGTCGGCGCGCCGTCGTCGTCCGTGATGGTGATGTCGGCAGCGCTCACCGTGAAGCCTTGCGCGGCGCCCGCCAGCCGCACGACCTCGCCCGCGCCCTCGTCGGCGGTGTCCTCGGTCGTCGCCAGGGTGAAGGTGGCCGTGCCGCTCGTCGCCTCCGCCGGGATGGTCACGTCGAAGCTGGCGACCGCCGTGTAGTCCGTGCCGGAGGTGGTCGTGCTGCCCGTGCCGCCGACCGTGACCGTCACCGTGGTCGCCGTGGTCAGGGAGGCGCTGCCCTGCGGGAAGGCGGCGGTCACCGTCACCGTGGCGCTGTCGCCCTCGTCGACGTCCGTCTGCGCGCCCGCCGCGACCGAATCCGTGTCCACGCTCAGGGCGATGGCGGTCGGCGCCGTGTCGTCGTCGGTGATGGTCAGGGTCACGTCGTCCGGGGCCGTCACCCCGGCGGTGTTGGACGCCGTCGCCGATACCGCCACCGTCCTTCCCGCCGGCCCGTGGTACACGTCGTTGTCCACCGCCGTGATCGTCACCGTGCCGGTGCTGTACAACGCGTTCGCCGGGATGGTCAGTACGCCGCCGCCGCTCACCGTGTAGGCGCCCGCCAGCGGCGCCACGGTGACCGTCGTCTCCGCCGTGGACGCCGCGCTCAACGACGCCTGCACCGTGGTCGAGTTCCCCGTTCCCGACTCCGCGATCGTGTCGGCGGTCAGGCTCAGCGTCACCGTCGGCATGCCGTCGTTGTCGACGATGGTCATCGTCGTCCCGGTCACCGTTAGCCCCACCGTCGTGGTTCCCTGGATCAACACCGTCTCGTCGCCTTCGTCGATCGCGTCGTCCACCAGCCCCGGGTCGAATTCGGCGGTAGCGCTCAACGTGTCCGCCGGGATCGTGATCGTGAAGGAGGAGGGGGACGCACTGTAGTCAGCCGGCGACGTCGCCGTGCCGTCGGCCACCGTCACCGACACATCGGTCGCGCTCGTCCGTGTGCCCCCTGTAAGTCTCGCCTCCACCCGCGCGTTCGCATTGCTGTCCTCTTGGAGGGTCGCTCCCAACGGCAAACTCAGGACGACCCCGATCGCCTCACCGTCTTCGTCGAGGATAGTCACCGTCACCGGGTCCACGGTGACGATGCTCGCCGTGTCGGTGGTCGCCGTGACGTGGATGGTCTCGTCCGCTTCATCGCGCGAGTCGTCGCAGAACTGGATGGTCCCGTAGGCGTTCACGAGGTCGATCGTCTTTCCTGCGGGGATCGTGAATTCCGTGATCGCCAACGTGTAATCCGCCCCGGCCTCGGTACAGGTCTCACCCTCCGTGGCAGTGCCCGCGTCCGTGGCCAACGCCAACGTCACCGTCACCCCGCCCGCCGGCGCCGGCGCGTTCAACTCGCCGATCACCACGATCGCGGATTCGTTGAAACTCTCGCTGATGTTGCCGTTGAAAGGCCGCGTGTAGCCGTCGTCATCGGCATACAGCGTCAACCGGGTGGGCGGCGCGGTCGGCGCCTCGATGGCCGGGAAGGTGACGGTGACCTCATTGGTGTTGCCAGCGGTGTCGGTGACGACGATGACGGTGTCGTGCGTGTCGGCGTCGATCGTGTCCGGCGTGCCGGTGATCTCGCCGGTCGTGGCGTTCAGCGCCAGGCCCGACGGCAGACTGCTATCCGACTTCACCACGTAGCTGGCAATGTCGGTGTGGGTGGTGGTCGGCGAGAACGCGGTGATTGCCGTGCCGGAGGTGTAGGTCTCGGTGGGATTGGTGTAGGTGGCCACTGGCTTGACGCCGTCCACCTTGTGACCGGACTGCGCGGCGAGCGCCGGTATGGCCGCATTGACGGCGCTGCCGCTGGCGTTGTTGGTCTTGATGCTGCTACCGGTCGGGTAGGCGATGTTGCCGCTGGCGATCGAGATGCCGTCGTCGTCGGCGTCGCCCTCGATGACGGTGTAGCTGAAGATCGCTTTCAGGTTGTCGGTGCTGGTGTTGTCGTAGGTCGCCGTGCGGGTGTTGCTGCCCACGGTAAGCGACAGGGTCGGGGCGCCGCTCACGTGAATCGGCTGGTCGAAGGTCAGGGTGACTTCGATGACGTCGCCGATGGCGTAGGTGGCGTCGCTGCCCGGATCGGAGGTAATGGCCACCCCGCCCGTCGTAATCTGCGCCGTCTCGGGCGTGGCCTTCACTACGTCCGATTCGACGCCGTCCACCGTGCCAGCCACGGCGCGGATGCGGAAGCTGTATTCCGTGCCGTTGGTCAGCCCGGTGACGGCATGGCTGGTGGTGGTGGCGCCGCTGCCGGAGATGTCGTTCCAGGAGCCGGACTCGGTTCCGCCCGTCCATTGCTTGTACTGCCACTTGGTGATGTCGCTGTTGCTGGGATCCGTCCATGCCAACGTCACCGTCGTGTCGGCGCCGGTGGCCGTGAAGCCTGCCGGCTTGGCCGGCGCATCGGCCGGCGTGGCTGAGTATGTCCGTCCAACTGGCACCGGATTCGTCGGTCGTCCATTGCTTGACCTGATACTTCTCGATGCTGCTGTCGCCCGGGTCATCCCAACTCAGCGTCACCTGCGCGTTGCCGGCCGCCGCCGCGAAGTTCGCGGGCTTCGCCGGCGCATCGGCCGGCGTGGCGGTGGCCGCGTCCGACTGCGCGCCGTTGCCGTTCGCGTTCACCGCGCGGACGCGGAAGCTGTAGGCCGTGCCGTTCGTCAGGCCGGTGACGGTGTGGCTCGTCGTGTCAGCATCGCTGCTGAGTATGTCCGTCCAACTGGCACCGGATTCGTCGGTCGTCCATTGCTTGACCTGATACTTCTCGATGCTGCTGTCGCCCGGGTCATCCCAACTCAGCGTCACCTGCGCGTTGCCGGCCGCCGCCGCGAAGTTCGCGGGCTTCGCCGGCGCGGCGGCCGGCGTGGCCGTCTCCGCGTCCGATTCCGCGCCGTTGCCGTTCGCGTTCACCGCGCGGACGCGGAAGCTGTAGGCCGTGCCGTTCGTCAGGCCGGTGACGGTGTGGCTCGTCGTGGTCGCGCCGCTGCTGGGTATGTCCTCCCAACTGGCCCTGGATTCGTCGGTTGTCCACTGCTTGTAATGCCACTTCGTAATGGTGGCGTCGCCGGGGTCGTCCCAACTCAGCGTCACCTGCGCGTTGCCGGCCGCCGCCGCGAAGTTCGTGGGTTTGGCGGGGGGCTGCCCGCTCTTCTGCGCAGTTTGGCCCACCACGAAGGTGGAGAAATCACTCGTGTCCCCGCATACGAAACGGCTCGGCGCCGAGGCGGGCGCGGTCAGCTCCGTCCACGCCGCTCCTCCGTCTGCGAGGTGGAAGAGCGCCAGCGTCCCGGTCAGCCCGGTCGGCTCCTCGAGACATACGGTGGCATTCGAGGCGAGGGTCGCGTTCAGCTCGATGTCCACGTAGGCCGGGGCGCTCTCGAAGGTCACGCCGGCGGGCGCGGTCACGGAGGGCGTCGGCTCGGAAAATGTGACGGTGGTCACGCCATGGCCGGACGGCAGCATCAGTCGCACGTCCGTGCCGCCAACCGTGGCGGTAATGTCGTCACCGACCACGGTGGGCGCCGGTGAAGAGTCGGCGCCCGTTGTGGTGATCGTCGGCGTGGCCGTCGCCACGTCCGACTGCGCGCCGTTCACCGTGCCGGCCACGGCGCGGACCCGGAAGCTGTAGGCCGTCCCGTTCGTCAGGCCGGTGACGGTGTGGCTCACCGTGTCGGCATCGCTGCTGGCGATGTCGGTCCAGGTGCCGGGATTGGGTTCGGTACCGGTCCACTGCTTGTATTCGTACTCGGTGATGCTGCTGTCGCTCGGGTCGTCCCAACTCAGCGTTACTTCGGCGTTGCCCGCCGTGGCCGTGAAGGTCGTCGGCTTGGCCGGAGCATCGGCCGGCGTGGCCGTCGCCGCGTCCGACTGCGCCCCGTCGCCATCCGCGCCCACCGCGCGGATGCGGAAGTTGTAGGCCGTGCCGTTCGTCAGGCCGGTGACGGTGTGGCTGGTGGTGGTTGCGCCGCTGCTGGCGATGTCGGTCCAGGAGCCGGACTCGATCTGCCCCGTCCACTGCTTGTATTCGTACTCGGTGATGCTGCTGTCGCTCGGGTCGTCCCAGCTCAGCGTCACCTGCGCGTTGCCCGCCGCCGCCGCGAAGTTCGCCGGCTTCGCCGGCAGGCTGAGGCTCCCGTCCACGTTGAAGTTGGTGGTGCCCGCGGGGTGGTCCAGATCGGCGTCGACGTCGTTGTCTGCCTCCGCGGTGATGCTGCCGCTGTTCAGGGCGAGGCCGTTGGCGGGGAAGGTGATCCCGTCCGTGTCGCTGTCCGCCGCCACCACGGTGTAGCCGAAGGTCAGCGTCCGGTTCGCGCTTCCGGCCTGAAGGCCAATGAAGTTCATCTTCCGCGTGTCGTCGCCGATGGTCACGTCTAACTGCGGCGTGCCCGTGACTGCCACGGGCGCGTCGAACTGAAGATGCGCTTCGATAGTTTCGCCGCGGATGTAGGTGGCGCCATTCGCCGGGTCTGTGACCTGCAGCCAAGGAAGGTGAGAGGGCAGCACCTCGGGAGGGAGCACCACGCTGCCGTCCACTTTGTAGTCGAGGGGCTCGGAGGGTGACCACGCGGTGTGGGTCAGGACGGCGTTGGTCGTGGCGTCGGCGGCTGCGTTGATGGTTCCGCCGCTGAGGGAGAGCGCGTTGGCGGGGATGCCGACTCCGTCCGTGTCGCTGTCCGCCGCCACCACCGTGTAGCGGAAATAGACAAAGCGTGGCCTGGGTGCTCCCACGATATCCTCTTGGAGCATCTGCCGCGCGTTGTCTCCCACGGTCAGCGTGAGTTCCGGCGTGCCCGTAACCGTCACTCCCGCATCGAACTCAACCTCCGCGGTGATCGTCTCGCCGTGGACGAAGGTGTCGCCGTCCGCCGGCGGGAAGATATGGAAGTCGGCCACCTCGGGCGTGCGGGCGGTGCTGCCGTCCACCTTGCGTTCGGGGTCCGCGGCCCGCCCTTCGTGCGTCAGAATGGCGTCCGTCGTGCCGTCCGCCGACGCCTTGAGACTCCCGCCGTTGAGGGAGAGCGCATTGGCGGGGATGCTGACGCCGTCCGTGTCGGTGTCGGACGCCTGAACGGTGTAGCGGAAGTGCAGTATGTCCGGATACGGCACGACGTTGGTATCGAAGTCCATTTGCCGCAGGTTCGACCCGATTTGCAGCGCCAGTTGCGGAGCGCCCTCCCGCGTCACATCGGCGTCGAAGTGGACTTCCGCGCGGATGTCTTCGCCGAGGGTGTAGGTTTCGCCATCCGCCGGGCTGTTCCCCCAGGCGACCCGCTGCACCTCCGGAGCGCGGACATCGTTGCCGTCCACCTTGTGGCCGGCCAAGCCGTACACTGCGTCGTGCGTCAGAACGGCGTCCGTCGTGCCGTCGGCGAACGCCTTGATGGTTCCGCCGTTGAGGGAGAGCGTATTGGCCGGAATGTGAACGCCGTCGGTGTCGACGTCCTCCTCCTGCACGGTGTAGCCGAACGCCACAGATAGTACGCGTTCATTGGAAAGGGCTCCGGATCCGAAGTCCATCGTCCGTTCATTTGTCCCGACCATCAGCGTGAGTGTCGGCGCGCCTGTCGTGATCACAGGCGCGTAGAAATGAACCCTCACCGTGATCCTTTCGCCGCGAGTGTAGGTGTAGCTGACGCGATCCTTCGGCAAGGAGGTGAATACGACTTTGCTCACCGCTGGCGGGACCAGCGTCGGCGTCGCGCTGACCTCGTCACTCGGCTCGCCGTAGCTCTCATCGATCCCGGCGCGCACCTGAATGAAGTACTCGGTGTCGGCGGTCAGTCCCGTGAGGCTGGCACTGGTGACGTACCAGTCCGCGCTCCAATCTCCCAGGCTCCCCGAGGTCGTGCCGTAGCGATATTGATACTTCTCGGCCGTCGCCGTGGCCGTCCATGAGATCTCGATCTGCGTTGGCGAAACAACGGTGGCCGTCAAGCCGGCCACCTTGCCCGGGGCGACGACCCAGGTCGTCGCCCCGCCCGTCTCGGCTATCGGGCCGTAGCCGTCGGCGTTCCCGGCGCGCACTTGGAACCAATACCTCGTGTCGGGAGTCAGCCCCGTGATGCTCGCGCTGGTCTCTGTCTGGTCCGCGCTCCAGTTTCCCAGGCTCACCAGGGTCAGGCCGTAGCGATACTGATACTTCGTGGCCGTCTCCGTGGCCGGCCACCGGATGTCAATCTGCGTTGGCGAAACAGCCTCGACGTGCATGCCGATCACAGCGCCCGGGGCGTCGACGTGCGGGGTCGTCGCGCTGGCCTCGTCGCTTGGCGTGCCCCAGCCGAGGTCGTTCCCGGCGCGCACCTGAATGTAGTACGTCGTGTTGGCTGTCAGCTCCGTGATCTCGGCACGGGTGCCGGTCAGGTCCTGGCTCCAACTTCCCAGGCTCCCCGAGGTCGTGCCGGCGCGAGCCTGATACTTCGTGGCCGTCGCCGTGGCCGTCCATCGGATGTTGATCTGCGTTTGCGACGCCGCGGTGGCGGTCAAGCCGCTGACCTTGCCCGGGGCGGCGACCTGCGCAGCAGCGCCGGTGGCGGCCAGCAACAGGGCGATACCGACCACGACGGCCATCACGCGTGGGGCGTCGATCAGTCGCTTCACCATGAGGGGTCGCCCCCTCTCAGCGTCGCCTGCCCGTTGCCCGCCGCCAGGGCGAGCGCGCCCAGCGCGGCGCGGAGGAGCAGATGCGGCCATCGTGCGCGGCTCATCGGGCGTTGAGGAAAGCAGCGGATTGCGGGGGGGGGGGGGGGGGGGGGGGGGTAAGTACGCGTGGTCATGTCCGTGCATTCACTCCCCCGCAAGTCTTTTCAGCAGGGCAAGCTCGTCTTTCGCCCCGACAGGTGAGCCTGCGCCGCGCACGACGCGCCGGCAACAGATACATGAGGTCCTCGTAAAGTGGCCACGCATCATACCACGCAGTATACGATGAGAGAATGGTTTGTTTTTGAATGCGGGCTGGCCATGGCGCCGCCCCTGCGCACGGCGCTGGAGATGGCCGTGGCGCAACGCCGGCCAACCTCTCTGACGCACGGACCGTCAGGCCGCCAGCCGTTGATCGGCAGTCCATCAAGCCGCCAGATGAGCGAGCCCCAGCCCAACAGCCTGTGGTAAAAGTCGGGGGTCTGGACTCGCCTGCATCGGTTGCATTCCGTACACTGGACGGCATGGCGATGAGCTGTACTGCACCCGGTTTCTTGGACACACGTTTAGGCTACGCGGCCTGGCGTCGCTCGTACTCCTCGCGCGCTTCGAGTGGTGTGCGATACGCCAGCTTCTCGAGGCGCCAGCACCGGTTGTAGCGCTCGACGAACTCGGCGGCGGCGCGCACCTCGGCGAGGTTTCGAAACACGCGGCCGTAGACGGCTTGCTCCTTCAGCGTGCGATTCCAGCGCTCGACGACCCCGTTGGTCTCCGGCTCTTCGAGCAAGCCGAAGCTGGGGCGGATGCCCCAGTAGCGGACCTGGTTGCGGAAGTGGTCCGACAGATACTGACTGCCGTGGTCCATCCGCAGCGCCAGGCCGCGGGCCGCGTCCGCGAGACCCGCACCCCGTCGAGGATCCGCAGCCGCGCGTGGACCTTGCGATGGCCCTCGCCCTGGAACGGGGAGCGGGCCAGGTCGCTGCGAATGGCCGCCACAAGCTGCGCATCCGACAGCGCGGGCGTCGGCCCGCGGCGGCGCGGACCCTCAGCCCGCGCTGGGCGCTGCAAACGAGCCCGCCTGGCGTAGAGCGCCGAGCGCTCCCACGTTCGACACACCCGCTCGAGACCATAGCGCCGCCCCGTCGTCGCGGAGGTCGTTCGGCTCATCGTCGCGACCTCCGCGTCGCCAAAGGGAGGCGGCGCTCCGCTGCGCGGGCACGCTCCCGCAACAGCTCGTTCTCCATCGACAGCTCCCCGATGTGCCGCTTGGCCGCATCCAGCTCGGCGGCCAGCGGCGCACCAGCCTGCTCCTTCAGACCCAGCTCGAGACCGGCCAGCGCCCGGACCTTCCACCGATCCAGGCGATAGACCTCCACCCCGACTTCACGCGAGATCGCATCCAGCGACTCGCCACGCAGCAGCCGCAACACCACGTCCCGCTTCCGGCTCGCGCTCCACCGCTGGCCCGGCGCCAACGCCCCCGACCCCACCGCCGCGCCGACCCAGCTCCCTTCACTCGCCTCGATCCAGCCATACCCCCACCTCCTGGTGACATCGGATTCTCCCTTAATCCGTGTCCAAGAAAACTGGGGGCGGCTCAATTCTTCGCCATACGCCGCAGGATCCTACAAGACTTCGCGATGCAGTGTCAGCCGCCTGAGTCCTCGACGCGGCCTGTTGGCCGGAGCTGGCGGCGGGCTCGCGGAAGCCTTCGACGGCGAGATCCTGTTGTTGCTGAACGGCGAGTGGCGGACAAACCGCCGATACAGAGCGGTCCGGACCCGGCTTCAATGGTCCCGTGGATTCCCGTTCGAAAAGGGGGAATCGACGGGGGGATCATGGCTGACGCTATGGTAGCAAGTCGTTTACTACGAATGAGTTGCTGTCATTCGAGCACTAATGCTGCCTTGGCAGCCGGAATTTCGGGAGAGCCGGTTACCCGACGGCCTTCCTCTGCCCCTCAGATTGGCGTGACCTGCTCTGAAGGTCGTAGAGCGAGACAAACTTCCCCGGGTAGGTTGGAATCGGGAACTCGTTCATGGTAAAGCGAGCGACACTGAGACGCCGACCTCGCACCAGACGAACAAAAGCCTCTGAACCGGTCGTGTTTTCGCCATCGTAAATGCGGAACGCATCCGCAGCCCGGTAGCTGAGAATGAGCGTCCGGCGCGGCTGCGGCGAGGTGTTGGGAGCCGAGGCATGGGGCGCCATGCAGTGCATGAAGATCGCCGTTCCGGCTTTTCCCTCGACAAACACGGACCCTGAGCTATCCACTGCCTCGGTGACCCGCCCCTGGAACAGGGCCCGTCGCGGGTGTGACTCATCAATGAGCCGGTGTGGCGGCCCGGAATGATCTGCAGGCAGCCGTTCCGCCGGCTGGCGTCGTCCAGATAGAACAAAACCGCCAGAGAGTCTCGATTGGTCAGAGGATAGTAGGCAAGATCCTGATGCCACTCGACGATTGAACCCACGTCTGCAGGCTTCATATTGATTTTGCTGTACTGGAGCAGCAGGTCCGGTCCCAGAAGCTGTTCCACACAATCCAGCAGCCTGGCGGATTCCGAACAGTGACGAAATTCCGGGTTGTCGTCGCAAGGCTGGTAGATCCGCCTCACCCGAGTCCCCTCGGGCGGCTGGTCGGGTTCCATTTCCATCCTGGCCTGGTCGTGGCGGGCCAACGTATTCCCTGAGCAAATCTCCTCAATCTCAACTCGGAACCGGTCGACCTCCGCGGCGCTCAAAAACCCCTCACAGGCCGTAAAGCCATCGGTGTGATATTGATTGATTTGCTGTGGACTCAGCATGACTCTCTCCCTATCTCCAACTCCAGATGATTCAGACTACAGGCAACGGTCCGCCAAAGGCAAGCCTGAGGCCATATTTGACTTGAAACGGAGGACGCCATTGTGTTACATAGTTACTTTGTTAAATTGTTTTATCCGAAAGCAAGCTCCACAACACAAAGGGAGGGACCCATGCCCGTCATTCGCATTTCCGACCAAGTTTTTAGTCGACTCCAGAAACTTGCTGAACCATTCGTCGACACACCTGGAATCGTCATTGAGAGGCTTCTCGACTACTACGAAAAGAATCGGAACGAAAATGGCCCTGTGGCGCCCATAGATTTACCTTCCCCACCGCCGGGAAAGCCGCCGTCCCCAAATCCGGACAGGCCGCCTGACCTACGCTACGCAAAGATTCTGTCGGCTCAGTTCAACGGACGAAACGCCCAAAAATGGAACGAGCTAATAACCGTTTCTCTTCAAGTCGCCTTCGAGAAGCTCGGGGGCTTCGAAGCCGTGAAATCTGCAACACTGGCTAACATCGTACGGGGGAGCAAATCTGACCAGGGTTTCCATTATATTCCTCACCTCGGAGTCTCCATCCAGGGTGCAAGCGCCAATCAGGCGTGGTCCTACGTCCTCCATTTGGCGCAACATCTGAACGTGTCCGTCTCGGTTGAATTCGAGTGGCGGCACAAGGCCCCCGCTGCTTATCGAGGCAAAAGAAGAAGCCTCGACTGGTCCCCTCGGTCTTAGTGCGCCGGCATCTGTAGAAGGACCACACCCATGGGCAAGGACATCCCCGGCCGTGTCATCCGGTGATCGCCCCGGAACGGTTTCCGACGCCAGCAACCACTCCAATCCTTGAACCAGACGAGGCTTTGGATTAGACTGCCTTGGTGCCTGGATAACGTGGAACCGAAGGTCAGCCATCCAGGCAGCCAACCCACGTAAAATGTGAGTGAATGTGAGGGATGGAGGGAGGCTTTACCATGGGGCACAAGTATTCGGTGATTCTCTGCACGCTGGCGGCGAGCGGAGGCAACGTCTGGGAGAAACCCCGCGAGGTCCTGGAGGCCGTGGCCCAAGCGGGCTATGACGGTGTCGACCTGGATGCCGAGCCGGACCGCATCGAGGCCAGGCGATTCAACGAGGTGAAGGACCTGGCCACCTCCCTGGGCCTGAAAGTGCCGGCCCTGATTGGAGCCTGGGCGCCGTGGCACGCGGGTGAAGTCCGGGACCTGGCCTCCAGTGACGAGTCGGAGCGGCGTCACGGCGTGGACTATGCCAAAAAAAGCGTCGATCTGGCGGCGACCTTCGACGAGCCTCCCGTCTTTGAAATTGTGGCCTCACCGGCCCAATCCGAGTACCCGGTGGCCAAGACGCCTCGAAACGTCCTGCGCGCCAATTTCATCCAATCCACCCGAGAAATCACTGAGTATGCGGCCGAACGGAACGTCGAGATCGCCATCGAGCCCATCAATCGATTCGAAGGCTATGCCGGTTTTCTGAACAGCCTGGTTGAAGCGAAAGGCATTGTGGAAGAGATCGGAGCCAGCAACCTGGGAGTCCTGGCCGATTTCTTCCACGTGAACATGGAAGATGGACCGCTGAACGACGCCCTGCGCGCCGCCGGTGACCGGCTCATGCACATCCATTTGGCCGACAACAACCGGCAGGTGCCCGGGACCGGCCACATCGACTTTCTGCAGGTGGTGAGGACTCTCAACGCCATGGGGTTTTCGGGCTACATCTCTCTCGACAGCGTTCCCGCCAAACCCGATTGGAGAACCATCCTCACCGGAACCATTGACTTCATGAAACAGATGGAGCAAATGGCGGCCTTACAGGAGAGAATTGCCAAAGCCGTCTGAGCCTTCTCAGCCGGTTGCTCAGGACTGCACTCGGTGATCGGCTCCGGCCAGGGATTCCCGGTAGCCGGCGCAAACGATTGCGGAGCTTGCTCCTCTGGAATTGGGCTGCGGCCGCACAATCGGAGCCCGTTTTCATCACTGCGGCAGATGGCTACAATTCAGGCTTCGGTTCTCTCCCCTGGTTGAGGACACAGGAGACCCAATGATCCAGAAACCCAGTCCCTCGCTACAAGCCCTGGAAGCTCTGAGGAGCTTCGATACGGCGACTGTTTCCAACGCCATCGAGAAGTTCGGAATTCGCGATCGGGCCACCGGCTATGCCTCCAACCAGATCGTTTGCCAGTTCCCCCGACTCAAACCGATGGTGGGCTTTGCGGTCACGGCCACAGCGGACAGCACCACTCCCGGCGACCGGAGGGCGCCTCGAATCGGCGAGTTGCTGGAAGCATTGGAGGCAGCGCCCAGACCCATCGTCCTGGTGATCCAGCACAATGGTCACGACCGCCAGCGATGTTGTGTCATCGGAGACATGTTCTGCTGCGCTTTGGACAAACTGGGTTGCATCGGCATCGTCACCGATGCCAATGCGCGAGACCGAAGCGGTATCGCGCAGCGAACGCCTGAATTTCAAATCTTCAGCGCCGGTTGGGTGGCTTCCCATGGGTATCCGGCCTACGTCAGCTTCAACACCACCGTTACCGTCGGCGGCCTGACCATCGCACCGGGCGATCTGCTGCACGGAGACGAGAGCGGTTTGATCGAAATCCCTGAAGACATCGTCGATTCACTGGCTGCCCAGGCACAGGTGGTCCGCGATGAAGAAGCCGAATATTTCGATTTCCTGGAGAAGCGATTCAGCCTCGATGAGTTGAAACGCCGCATGCGGCCCGACAAGCCCTGACCGGGAGCCGTGCCCGCACCTCCAATCGCTGAGGCGCCGGCAGCAAGAAAGGGCCTGGGGTGGCGGCTTCCGCTTGAACCGGTTCACAGCCGGGACAGATCTCTCTGCGGAAGAAGCGACAGAAAACGAGTTTGGGGACCCACGACACACCCATGAATTCAGAACCTCAGACCAGAACGGCGCCGGTTGGAACCTGGCCGGTGTTGCTCACGATGGGACCGGGAATTGTGTTAGCGGCTGGCGTGATCGGCTCCGGCGAGCTGATCAACACACCATTGCAGGCCGCGCGGTTCGGGTTCGTTCTCTTGTGGGCCGTTCTGCTATCGTGCCTGATCAAATATTTCCTCCAAGTCGAGGTGGGGCGCTATTGCCTCATCAATAACCAGACCATATTCGAAGCCCTCAGCCACTTCCCGGGTCCCAAGTTTCGGAGGACTTCCTGGTGGGTGTGGGCCTTCATGGCGGGGTGGCTGTTGGCCCAGGTGGGCTCCTCGGGGCTGGTGGGAGCCATGGCGGGCCTGTTGCACGGGATGGCCCCGCTTTTCTCCAACACCATCGGGTCGGTACAAGTCTGGGCGGTGGCGGTGGTGGCCGGGGCGCAACTGCTGCTATGGAGGGGCCTCTATCGGCCGCTGGAGAAGTTGATGATCGTTCTGGCCCTGGTTCTGAGCGCTTCGGCCGTGGTAGGGCTGGTCATGCTTCAAGGCACACCCTACCGAGTGAGTGGCCAGGATTTGTGGTCCGGCATGGCTTTCTCGCTGGGGGATACGGACGTTCGCCTGGCAGCCTTCGCCGTTATCAGTCTCATCGGCGCCTTGGGAGTCTCCGGTTCGGAACTGGTGGTCTACCCCTATTGGGTGCTGGAGAAAGGCTACGGAAGGCATTTGGGATCTCGTGATTCTCAGGGGTGGCTCGATCGGGCCCGGGGGTGGATCCGAATCCTCAAGCTGGATGCCGGCCTGGCCACCCTCATGGCCACCGTTGTGACCGCGGCCTACTTCATCCTGGGGGCAGCCATTCTTTTTCCTCAGGGCAAGACGCCGTCGGGCATCGGGGTCGTGGATCAGATATCCTCCATCTTCACGGCCAGCTATGGTCCCTGGTCCAAGAGCATCTTCCTGGTCAGCGCTCTGGCAACCCTGCTGTCCACCCTGCTGGCGGCAACGGCCGTTAATGGGCGAATCATCACCGATTTCCTGTGCAGCCTGGGGTTGGTGGATCGAAGCCGACCCCAAGCCGTCCGTCAATCGCACCAGGTGGTTCAGACCGCCTTTCTGTTGAGCGTTCTCACTCTCTATCTTCTGGCGCCGACCAGACCCGCCCTGATGGTGCTGATGAGCCACTATATCATCGGAGTGCTGGGCACTCCTCTGGCGACCGTCGCCATCTGCTGGCTCGCCTTTCGCACCGAGCGACCTCTCAGAATGAGCCGGCCAATCGCCGCGCTGTTGTTGGCCTCGGCCGGCGTCATCATTGGATGTGTGATCTTCGGGCTGGCCGTTCAAAGCGGCTTGATTCAGTAGTGACATGTGAGGTCCCTTTGAGACGCCATCGCGCAGCGGCAGACACAGGCTCTGGCGGTCCGACGAGATATCCAGGGATCGGTTCTTGAAGGATTAACCGTCAACCCAGAAGGAACCTTGACTTCAGGAGTCGTTTCAAAATGATCATCCGAACAGCGGAGGAACTCCGCGAACTGACCTGTCGAATCCTGTTGGCCGCCGGCGCCAACCAGTCCAACGCCGGCCAGGTTGCCGAGCATCTGGTGCTGGCAAACCTCAAGGGAGTTGACACCCATGGCGTATGGCATATCCCCGGATATGTGAAGGCGATCCGAGCCGGACAGCTCGCCCCCACCCAACAACCCGCAATCCTCAAACAGACACCGACCAGCGCCTTAATCTCGGGCAACTGGACTTTCGGCCACGTGGCTGCCCGATTCGCCATGCAAACCGCCATCCGCAAGGCAACCGAGAACCAGGTCGCTCTGGTGGGCTTGGTCCAATCCCACCACATCGGACGTTTGGGACATTTCGTGGAAATGGCCGCCACGGAGCAAATGATCTCCATGGTGTGGGTGGGAGGGTTCAGCCAGAACGATCCCAGGGCCATGCCCTACGGTGGCAGTCGGCGGCTCTTGCACACCAATCCCATCGCTCTGGGAATACCGGCGGGAGATGAGCCGCCCATGATCGTCGACTTCGCCACTTCGGCTATCTCCGGCGTCAAAGTCGACAATGCCTACAACCGAGGTGAATCGCTGCCTCCCGGTTGTATTGTCGACAAAGAAGGCCGGCCCACCACCAACCCTGCCGACTTTTTTGACGGGGGAGGCCACACCCCTTTCGGGCAGCATAAGGGTTGGGCTATCATGCTGGCGGCCGAGTTTCTGAGCCGCATCTTGCTGGGTTCCGACTCCTTTGCCGATTCGCAAACTTCCGACGACGCGTTGCGTCACCAAGGGGATACGTTTCTGGTATTTCGGGCAGACCTGTTCCAGCCTTTCTCCCAATTCGGAGAACGGGCGGACCGGATGCAGCAGCGCGTTCGAGCGGTTCCACCGGCGCCGGGATTCCAAGATGTGAAGGTGCCGGGCGACCCTGAGGTGCAGGCCAAAGCCCGGCGAGAACGAGAGGGCATCCCTATTGCAGAGGACGTCTGGCGGAAGGTGGTCGAGACCGCAGAATCACTGGGGATCAGCGATGTTCGAGCTGACGCCGAGTGTCCCATCGCCGGGATTCCATGACGGAAAGAGGCCGGATTCCTGTCGCTTATCCTGGAGGAGAATTCATTGATAACACCCTGGCAGACAGACAAGCCATCCGGTCATCGATGGTGGCCGCCGAGCCTCCCGCCACTGACCGTGATCGGAATTCTCCTGTTGGCGGGTTGCAGCACCACCCGGTCACCAGGATGGCCCGGCTGGGGCGGTCCTACCGGTGATTTCAAAGTCAACGCCACGGGGCCCTGTCCACCTCATGGTCTTCCGAAGGTCCCCCTCAACTCTGGAGTCGTGAGATCGGGGACGGCTACTCGGGAATCCTGGTGGACGGGGATCGTTTATACACCCTGTACCGACAGGAAGACACCGAAGTCGTGGTCGCCTTGGAGGCCGCCACGGGCCACACTCTTTGGGAATACAGCTACCCGGCGGTGATTCCAAAGAAGCGAGACAATACCGATCGAAAATACGGACTCGGACCCCAGTCGACTCCCTTGCTGATCCGGGACGCCGTGGTGACCATCGGTTGGAACGGCAACCTGCATTGTCTGAAGAAGGACAACGGAAAGATCCTCTGGTCTCACGACCTGACTCAGGATTTCCAGAGCACTCCCATGAGCCGAGGCTTCTCCTCCAGCCCCATTGCCTACAAAGACCGGGTCATCTGTCTGGTGGGTGGACCCGGTCGCGGCTTGATGGCCTTCAATGCCGGAGACGGCCGCGTGGTCTGGGCAAAACACGATTTCAAACGTTCTCACTCCTCACCCATCCTGATCAACGTCGACGGTCAGGATCAGGTGGTGGGAATGATGGACCGAGAGGTGGTTGGGGTCGATCCCGACACCGGGGAATTATTCTGGAGCTATACCCATGGTCTGGCCGGAGGCCTGACCGTCAGCACCCCGGTTTGGGGCGACGACAACCTGCTGTTCCTCTCCACGGCCTACAAGGGTGGAAGTCGCGCCCTCAAACTCACCCGGAGCAACGGCAAGACCTCTGTGGAAGAGCTGTGGTTCAACAAGCGAATGCGGGTCCATCACGGGAACGTGATTCGCCTGGGCGGCCTGGCTTATGGGTCCAGTGGCGACTTTGGACCGGCGTTTCTCACCGCCATTCGAGTCTCCGACGGCCAGGTGGCCTGGCGACAACGAGGCTTTGCCAAGGCCACCTTGCTGTACGCCGACCAGAAGTTCATCATTCTGGATGAGGACGGCACGCTAGCCCTGGCAACGCCGACCGGCGACGGAATCGAGGTCCTGGCCAAGGCCCAACCGCTGGAACACAATTGCTGGACGGCTCCCTCCCTGGTTGGCGCCCATCTCTACGTCCGCAACAGAAAAAAGATCGTCGCTTTCGACCTCAGTGAGGAATGATGGATGCGGAGTGATGAGTGATGAATGAGGGGGCAGGCATACTTGAGCGTACCCGGCTTTTTTCCTTACGGGTTATTCGGATGTATTCTGGTTAAAAGTGAACCATCATTCCTCACTCCACCTTCCACCGCTCGTCCTTCAATCGCCGGCATTCGTGTCCTTGAGCTTGTCGTTGGTTTTGGCCAGGTCCCACGGAACCCTGTCTTTTTTGTCTCGCGCCTTGGGGTCTGCGCCGGCCTCCAGCAGCGCGGCGATGACGGCGGGATTGGCGTTGCTTGCTGCCGCCGCATTCAGGGGAATCCCGTAATATTTACTCTGCACATTGGGGTCTGCACCGGCCTTCACCAGCGCGGCAATGACGCTTGGATTGGCGTTGAACCGGGCCGCGTTGGTTCCCGATGACACCTCGTAACCGGGTGACTGTGACCGACGGCGCCAAGAGCAGGTTCTTCAGGGGAAACGGTGGCCACTTGAGGCATCCGGCTTCAGCCGGAGGGAGGAAGGGGTGGTTTGTCTTACTGAAACTCTCGCCCGCGACAAGGCGGAGTAGATGGCGGCCCAGTGGGTTGCCAGCCGCGTTGGCGGGAGGTGCTGTGAACCCGCACACCCGATTGTCTTAGGTCAAGAGCTGCGTTACACTATCAAAGGACCTGAGATGCAGATCGACGAACGAAGAATCGCCGTTTTTATCGACTTTGAAAATGTGGCTATGGGTGTGCGTGAAAGTCGATCCGGCAATTTCGATATTGACCTTGTCTTGAAGCGGCTGGTTGAGAAGGGAAAAATCATGGTCAAGCGGGGCCCCCTACTCCGACTGGCATCGCTATACCGAGTTCAAGAGGGCCTTTCATCAGGCTGCCATTGAGCTGATTGATGTGCCCCAGAGCCGTTACAGCGGTAAGAACAGCGCCGACATCCGAATGGTGGTGGACGCGCTGGATCTATCTTACCAACGGGATCACATCGACACCTTTGTTCTGGTTTCCGGGGACAGCGATTTCTCGCCTTTGGTCTCGAAGTTGAGGGAGAACGGCCGGTATGTTATTGGAATGGGGGTGCGGCAGTCCTCTTCCGATCTGCTGATCAACAACTGTGACGAGTTCATCTTTTACGAAGATCTTGTTCGACCCTCCACTGAAAATACGACCTTGGCCCCCAAGCTGAATCGACTCCCTCGAAAGAAAGCCGAGGCTCTACGTCTGGTGGTCGAAACTTTCCAGGCGCTGCAGCGAGAAGGCAAGGAAGTCATCTACGGCTCAGTGATCAAGCAGACGCTGGTACGCAAATTGCCCTCATTTAATGAAACCTACTTCGGATATCCAAGTTTCTCCCGCCTGCTGGAGGACGCCGCTGAAAACAAACTGCTCCAATTGACCAAGGACCAAAAGAGCGGCGGCTACATTGTCACCCTGGGCGGCGATGGCGCTGAGGCAGAGCCGTCTGCGGCAGATTCCGGGGAATCAACGCTCTCTGACGGGGAGAGCCCCCCGCCCCCGGCCAAGGACAGCGGCGCCCCGGTCAGAACTCGCTCGTCCCGAAGTCTCCAGCAGGGGACGCAAGACAGAGCTGAGCGAGACCCTCAGCGTCTGGCTGAATTCCCACAAGCCCCCCTCCAGAGTGGATCGCCCCCTGCGTCGGCGCCGTCAACAACCAAGGGTCCGGCTACGAGCCTTTCTCCTTCGGAACCCGGCGGAACCGAGCCTTCTTCGGACGCTCCCTCTCCTCCTGAAAAGACGCCCAGGCCTCCCCGCCGACGGCCTTCACGAGGTCGCAGCACCCGGAGTAGAGAAACGGCCAAGGACAAGGACCTGGATGAAGCCGTCATGCCCGAGGCTCCTCCTGCCGAGCCGACGCAGACTTTGGACAGTCCATCCGCCACGGTGGCTCCCGTGGAGGTCGTGACCACCCCGGCCCAAGAGCCACTCCCGGACGCTACCTCCCCGAGCGATGCCGCCGGACCCGCAACTGAAATAGGGTCGGAAAGCAATGACACGAAGAAAAGCTCGGGCAAAGCGCTGTCCGCCCGAAAGAAGACCAGCCGTAGCAAAGCGGTTCGTAGCCGCAAGAGTCCGGCCCTCAAACCACGTCAGGCCCTTACCTCCCAAACCACAGATACACCCGATTAGTCGGGGTGGACCGATGAGCCTCGGCCGCTTTCTTGAAACCTCTTAATCGCTTCTTGCTAAGACGCCCCCGCTGATGCGAAAAACCAAAATCGTAGCAACCGTTGGACCGGCATGTGACTCGGAGAATGGCCTTCGGCAATTAATCCAGGGCGGTGTCGACGTTTTTCGACTCAACATGTCTCACGGCGACCACGCTTCGCATCTGAAGGTGATCCGACGAATTCGTAAAATCGCCAGGGAGCTTGACCTCCCGAAGGCCATCCTGGTCGATCTCCAGGGACCTAAAATGCGCTTAGGGGAGTTTAAGGGAGGACGTGCCGAGTTGAAGACCAATCAGCGATTCACCTTAACAACCCGGGAAGTGGAGGGTAATCATGAGGTAGCCGGCATTAACTACGAGTCGCTTCCCAGGAATGTTCGTGCTGGGGATCGTATCCTCGTTGACGACGGCCCTGTTGGAACTCAAGGTCTTGGGGGGATCCCCCAAGGAGGTGACCACCCAGGTGGTTTCCGGCGGCACTGTGCGGAATCGTAACGGCGTCAACCTACCTGATTCTCCCCTCTCCCTGCCCGCTCTGACGGCCAAGGACGAGGTGGACATGCAATTTGCGGTTGAGAACCAGGTGGACTACCTGGCGCTCTCCTTTGTTCGTAAGGCGCAGGACCTGGTTCAGGCACGAAAACTATTGACCCACTTAGGCAACCCAGAGACTCTGCTTCCTCTGATCGCCAAGATTGAAAAACCGCAAGCGCTGGATGACTTGCCAAACATCCTTAAAGTCTCAGACGGTATTATGGTTGCCCGTGGGGATCTCGGGGTAGAGGTGCCCGCGGAACAAGTTCCCCTCTTGCAGAAGGAATTGATCGCGGCGGCCGTCCAGTTGGCCAAGCCCGTGATCACGGCAACTCAAATGCTGGAGTCGATGACCGGCCATCCCCGCCCGACACGCGCTGAGGCCTCTGACGTCGCCAATGCCATTCTGGATGGGACAGATGCCATCATGCTCTCTGCAGAAACCGCCACCGGACGCTTCCCGCTGGAAAGCGTTCTAACCATGGATCGCATTGCCGCCCACACCGAAGCCGGTTCTCCTCCTTACGCCCGATTTATCGAGGAGCACGACTTTTTCCGTCATCACCCCGCCACGGCTTACGCCGTTTGCCGCGCGGCCTTGCTGGCCGCCAGCCAGTTGGAAGCCAAGAAAATTATTGTCTTCACCACCTCGGGAGCAACCGCCAACATTCTCTCCAGCTTCCGACCCCGACAAACGGTTTTCGCCATCACCCCCAGTAAAGCGGTCTTCCCCCGACTGAACCTGCTGAGGGGAGTGGTTCCAGTCCTGATTCATCAGATTGCCGACACCGATACGTTGATTCGGATGGCAGATCAGCTTCTCAGGGGGCGAGAACTGGCGACTCGAGACGAGAGAATCGTGATTGTCTCCGGCGTTATGAACGTGCAGGGGGCCACCAACATGATGAAGATTCACCAGGTGTCGGGTTGAGGCTTGCGGCAGGAGAACCGCTCCAGCCAAAGAACCCCCTTGCAGCCTGTGTCTCATTCGCGACTCGGGTCAGGATCGTTTCTTCGGGGCCTGAGCCGAGGATTTCATTCGCCTCATCTTTCGTATCGTTCAGGGTTCTCAAAAAACTTGGGAAGCTTAAAGTTCCGGTATCCGGCGCACGGCTACGGAGGAACTCCGGCAACATGTTATACTACCGCACAGCGGGACAGGCTCCGGTCCAAGCGGCTCCCGAGGCGCTGTCGGAAAATTCCTCGTTAGATCGGCGCGCGAAGTTCAGCAGAAAAGCAGGGACAACCCAACGGGGGTCAAACAGGACAATGAAGGAGTGAAGATGGCTGGCGAAATGGTGACTTTCTCGAGCAATGGCGGCTTGTGTGAGGGATATCTGGCCAAGTCCAAGGCAGGTGGCCCTGGAGTTATCGTGCTTCAAGAGTGGTGGGGGCTTGTGGACCAGATCAAACAGGTTGTGGATCGTTTTTCTGAAGAAGGCTTTGTAGCGCTGGCTCCGGATTTGTATCATGGCCAATCCACCAAGAGTCCCGATGAGGCCGGGAAACTCATGATGGCGCTGAACATCGAGACGGCGGCCCGAGACCTGGCAGGTTCTGTTGACTATCTACTCAGCCTGGGGGAGACCACCGGTTCCCGAGTGGGCAGCGTGGGCTTCTGCATGGGAGGCCAGTTGTCCCTCTATGCGGCCTGCTCTAACCGCAATATCGGGGCTTGCGTCATCTACTACGGCATTCATCCCAAGGTGCAACCGGATATTTCCTCTCTGGAGTCTCCCGTGCTTGGATTCTTTGGCGAAAAGGACGCCGCGGTCCCCCCTGATGCTGCCCGGGCACTGGAGACGAGACTACAACAAGCAGGGAAGAACGTAGAGTTTCACATCTACGCCCAGCGAGACCACGCCTTTTTCAACGACGCCCGACCAGAGGTCTACCATAAAGCCGATGCCGAAGACACCTGGACTCGCATGATCCAATTCTTCCACCGGCATCTGTCGGCCAGCCAGTGAGACTTGGCGACACCGGGCAGGAATCAAGGCCATCAGTGAAAGCGAACGCCTCTTCGAGAGATGTTCCCCCCGGCAGGAGGAATCCGGAAGGCCCTGGCGGGGTTACCAGATTTGAATTCTCTTGAGGTCGGGGTCCACTGCGAACTTGGCGGCTGTCGCTTGCTGAACCTGGTTCACGCTCAAGCCTTCAGCGATTTCCTTGAGCCGCAAGCCCTCCGGGGTGACATCCAATACCGCCATTTCGGTGATGATCCGGTTGACGACTCCCAATCCCGTTAGAGGGAGATGGCACTTGGGGAGAATCTTGGGGCGATTACGCTTGGTCCTGTGCTCCATGGCAACGATAACCCGCTTAGCGCCCGCCACCAGGTCCATGGCCCCGCCCATGCCCTTGACCATCTTGCCGGGTATCATCCAGTTTGCCAGGTTTCCCTGCTCATCGACTTCCATGGCCCCAAGAATCGTGAGGTCGATGTGCCCCCCACGGATCATATCGAATGACTCGGCGCTGGAGAAGTAGGAGGCGCTCGGCAGGGCCGTCACTGTTTCCTTGCCGGCATTGATGAGATCGGGATCCACTTCATCTTCCCTCGGATAAGGACCCAAACCCAAAAGCCCATTCTCCGACTGAAGGGTAACGCTCATGCCCTCGGGAATATGGTTGGCCACCAGGGTGGGCAATCCGATGCCAAGGTTGACGTAAAATCCATCCCTCAGTTCCTGGGCCGCCCGTCGGACGATGGAGTCGCGTCTTGGATCCAGCATGTCAATTTCTCACTCTTCTTCTCTCAATGCGCTTCTGGTAGTCCACCCCTTCAAAGATTCGATCCACGTAAATGCCTGGTGTGTGAATGGCATCGGGGTCCAAGTCACCGGGTGAGACCAGGGTTTCCACTTCGGCGATGGTGACTCGGGCGGCCGCAGCCATCAGGGGGTTAAAATTCCTGGCGGTTCTTCGGTAGACCAGGTTGCCGGCTTGGTCTCCCCAATGAGCCTTGACGAAGGCGAAGTCTGCCTGAAGCGGGAGTTCCAAGACGTAATGCTTACCGCCCCAGGAGCGAGTTTCCTTGCCTTCGGCAACAATCGTTCCGTAGCCGGTGGGAGTGTAGAATCCCCCAATGCCAGATCCTCCGGCACGGATACGCTCGGCAAAGGTTCCTTGCGGACACAACTCTACTTCCAGCTCGCCCTTGAGCACCAACTCTTCAAAGAGCCGATTTTCTCCAACATAGGTCGAGATCATTTTCTTGACTTGGCGTTTTTCCAACAAGACTCCTATGCCAAAGGCATCGATCCCGGCGTTATTGCTGATCACCGTCAGCTCTTGAGCGCCCTTGTCACGCAGGGCCTGGATGAGGTTCTCTGGAATCCCACACAGGCCGAAGCCGCCCATCATGATGGTGGCGCCGTCCGAGATATCGCTGACGGCTTGGTAGGCATCGTCAATGACTTTATTCACTGCTGTCTCCTGAGAGGACCGACACTCTCAACCTCTCCTTCCTCCCATCCCCGGAGACCCCACTGCTTTGACCCGGAAACGGCGGGACCTGTGAACTCCCGCAGAAAGAAATCCCTTGGGGAAGACGAGGAGCTAGAGCAATCGCGGGGAGTTTCCGCTGGCCAGCCCCTGTTTTTTCTCAACCTGCTCCTCCAAACGAATGCACTCATGGATGATGGTCTCGAAAATTCGCGCCACGGCTTCGTTGGCGAGTGGACCCTTATTATTCCGGGCGATCTGCCCAAGGATCCTTTCCTCCCGCTGCGGATCTCTCACCGCAAGCTGGCGGCGGCGTTTTATCTTGCCAATTTCAACCACACAGTCAGAACGATCGGATAGCAGATCGACCAGCCTGGCATCGACCTCATCTATTCGCTTTCGCCAATCGGATATGTCCATAATCTAGGATCCTCCTTTCAGCCACCGCGCAAATTCGCCGACCCGTTTCGCCAAGTCCGGCTGTCCCAGATTCTGCTCGATACAGCGGACTATGGCGCTTCCGACCACAGCGCCCTCGGCTTGGGACCAGATCTGCTGAAGATGAGTTGGCTGCGAGATTCCGAACCCGACCGCGACGGGAAGAGGCGAGTGGGAACGAATTCGCTGGATCAGGGATTGGACTTCACCAGAAATCAACTTTCGAGCTCCTGTCACGCCCGTGCGCGAGACGGCGTAAATAAAGCCGGAGGAGTAGGCGGCAATCTTCCGGATTCTTTCCTCAGTGCTGGTGGGGGCCGCCAGAAAAACAGAGTCCAGCTTGGCCGCCCTGAGCACCTGCACCGGGCCTTCCGCTTCTTCAACGGAGAGGTCGGTAATCAGAAAGCCATCGATCCCGCGCCGTTTGGCCTCTGCGGCCAATCTCTCGAACCCGTACGCGAACAGCGGGTTGTAGTAGCTGAAGAGCACCAAGGGGACTTGAGTCTGCCGGCGCAAGTCGGAAACCAAAGCCAGTCCCTTCTCCAAGGTGAACCCGCGGCCCAGCGCCCTCTCGGTGGCTCGCTGAATTACCGGACCGTCCGCCAACGGATCGGAGAAGGGGACGCCCAGCTCAATCAGGTCCGCACCCGCTGCTTCCAACTCAAGAACAACCTGCCGAGTTGCTTCCAGATCGGGATCGCCCAGCGTGACGTAAGGAACGAAGGCGCCTCTTCCCTCTTGCCGAGATTGGCGAAACATCTCCTGAATGCGGGTCATTTTTCAACCGATCGGCGCCGAGGAGTTGCCTGCTGAACTCTCCCCAAAATCCCTGGCGGGGGAGAGTCTTGCCGAGTTTGATCCAGGCTTACGAGGCGCCGGCAGCAGCAACGGTCTGCACGTCTTTATCACCCCGGCCCGAGAGATTCACCAGCAGCAGGTCCTCTTCCCGAAGTCGAGGAGCCAAACGAATCACTTCGGCGACTGCATGAGCGCTTTCCAGAGCTGGGACGATACCCTCCAGTCGACTCAGCCAATGAAGCGCGTCCAGTGTCTCCTGATCGCTGGCCGAGGTGTAGCGGATGCGCCCCTGATCCCGCAGGAAGGCGTGCTCCGGTCCAACGGAAGCATAATCAAGACCTGCCGAGATCGAGTGGGTTTTAGCGATCTGGCCATCCTCATCCTGTAGCACATAGGAGTATGTCCCCTGGAGAATCCCTGGTCGCCCCCCACTGAAACGAGCCGCATGTTGACCCAAGTCCGAACCTCGTCCTCCTGCCTCGACTCCCACCATCGACACCGCTTCGTCTTCCAGGAAAGCATGGAAGAGGCCGATGGAGTTGCTGCCTCCCCCCACGCAAGCCACCAAGGTGTGAGGCAGTCTACCCTCCTGATCCAGAATCTGTTCCCGGGCTTCTCTGCCAATGATCGATTGAAAATCCCTCACCATCATGGGGTAGGGGTGCGCGCTGAGGACGGAACCAATGAGGTAGTAGGTGCTGCGCACGTTGGTGACCCAGTCTCGGATGGCCTCGTTGATGGCGTCCTTCAGAGTTTGACTGCCACTGGAGACAGCATGGACTTTAGCTCCCAACAGACGCATGCGGAAGACATTCAACTCCTGGCGCCGCATATCTTCTTCACCCATGTAGACCTCGCAGTCCAAGTCGAGCAAGGCGCACACGGTTGCGGTCGCCACGCCATGTTGTCCGGCGCCGGTTTCGGCGATGACACGCTTCTTTCCCATTCTTTTCGCCAAGAGTCCCTGCCCCAGGCAATTATTGATTTTGTGGGCTCCGGTATGGTTCAGATCCTCGCGCTTGAGGTAAACGGTTGCGCCTCCAAGATGCCGGGAAAGTCGATTCGCCAGCGACAAAGGAGTCGGCCGTCCACTGTAGTCGCGAAAAAGGCGGTCGAGGGCAGCTTGAAAGCTCGGGTCCTCCTGAGCCTTCAGGTAGGCCTGCTCCAATTCTTCCAACGGATGCATTAAAGTTTCCGGAACGAACTTGCCCCCATAAGGACCAAAATGACCCCTGCTGTCCGGAGTTCGACCCATTTTTCTTTTGGCCATGGTCCTTGTCATCGCGTCCGCCGAAGCGCCATCCGGGCTCGATGGATCTCATCGAAAAGTGCTTCCATTTTCCGATGGTCCTTTCTGCCCGGTTCCCGCTCTACACCTGAGCAAACGTCTACGCCGTAAGGTTTCACCCGGAAAATGGCTTCAAACACGTTTCCAGGGTTGAGCCCTCCGGCCAGAATAACACGTCCAAGCCGCTTAGCTGCCACGGCAACTTCCCAGTCAAAGGTTTTGCCGGTCCCCCCTTTGAGTGCTCCGCCTCCAGTATCCAGCAAAAAGGTATTCACAGGGAAGGCCGCAATCCGGTCAAGGTCGAACTGCTGGCCGACGCCGAAGGCCTTGAAAACTGGAACCGGGCTGATTTGCCTGGCGTACTCCGGGTTTTCAGACCCGTGTAACTGGACCGTTCCCACACCCACGGCATGGGCCATGGCGACCACCCGCTCGGGACTGCACTCATCCACGAAGACTCCCACCATTGAGACAAGAGGTGGCAAGGATTCAATCAGGGACCTGGCCTCGCCAGGTTCGATATATCGGGAACTTTTCTTATAGAAATTGAAGCCCAACGCATCCGCCCCCAACTCGACGGCAGCCCGGGCATCTTCAAGGTTGGTGATGCCGCAGATTTTTGCTCTAACCATTGGGACCATGGGCATCAGCCGAAGCAGTTACCCCCAGAGTTGCTCCCCCCCCTCACATAATTGAGGCTATGAACCATGAGCTCACGCAGGGTTCTTCCCGGGTGCGCTGACTTCATCAATCGCTCGCCGATCAAGAAGGCATCGTAGCCCACTTCCCGCAACTTTCGAATGTCATCAGGGGTCCCAATACCACTTTCGCTAACCGAGATGATCGATCCTGGAAAATAAGGCGCCAGATTGAGGGAAGTTTGCAGATCCACCTTGAACGTCTTCAAATCACGGTTGTTGACGCCGATTATCCTGGCTCCGGAGTCCAAGGCAATCCTGAGTTCTTGCAGATCATGGACTTCCACCAAGACTTCAAGGCCTAAGTGTTCCGCCAATTGCCTCAACTCCACGAGCTGTTCAGGCGTTAGAATTGCCGCGATCAGAAGAACGGCATCGGCGCAAAAGACAGAGGACTCATAAATCTGATAGGGATCGACAATGAAATCCTTTCGCAGGACAGGCCGCGAGATGTTGCGCCGGACAGCTTTGAGGTGACTCATGGAGCCCAGAAAATGGTTCTCTTCCGTTAAGACGGAGACGGCTGCCGCCCCGTTGGACTCGTAGGCAATGGCGATTTCGGCCGGCTCGAACGACTCCCTCAATATACCTTGGGAGGGAGAAGCTTTTTTGATCTCGGCAATGAAACTGATTGGGCCCGATCGGCTCAAGGCATTGTAAAGGGAACGCGGTTGCATCCCCACCTCATTCCTGCCCGCCAATGCCTGTTCCTCGGACAGGGGGTTGGTTTTCTTGAGTTTCTCGACTCGTTTTCGCCGGGCATTGATGATTGCAGTCAGGATGTTTTCTTTCATAAGCCTCCTCCAAAGAGGATGGGGGATTCCGAGGTCATTCTCCAATGAAGGATCTGGACCTGAGCTTGGCGGCGGTCGTCCCCAGAAGTTCCGTCCCGGCTTCCAATCCCCACACCAAGTCCCAGACCTAGCGAGGAGAGAGTTCCTCAGATCGACTGGTTGGAGCAGTGCACCAACGCTTCCAGCTTGGCCAGCGCTCGCCCCAGGTCCAAGGACTGTCGAGCGGCCTCCAGTCCAGATTGAAGAGAATCCGTGCTCCCCGAAACATAAACGCCGGCCGCAGCGTTCAGGAGCACAACATCCCTTGGCGCCCCCAGACACTTTCGTTCCAGGACGTCACGCAAGATCCGAGCGTTCTCAGAGGCATCGCCCCCTTGGACCTGGACCATGGACCGGCTCCGGAGCCCCAGGTCTTCCGGGCACAGCCTGTCGGTTCGAATGACACCATCCTTGAGTTCAGTGACCCGGGTAGGGCCCGCAATCGAGATCTCATCCAAACCATCCTGGCCCGAGAAAATCAGAGCGTGCTCGCAACCGAGAGACTTCAACACCTCCGCGAACACTTCCGTGAGATGGGGGGCAAAGACTCCGATAATCTGCCGCCGGGCGCCGGCTGGATTGAGCAAAGGGCCCAACAGGTTGAATATGGTCCGCATGGCCAGATTGCGGCGCAATGGCGCTACGACCTTCATCGCTGGGTGAAAGATCGGGGCAAACAAAAAGGTGATGCCGCAGGAAGTCAAACAGGACTCCAAGACCTCCTGAGCCGCATCGATCTTGACACCCAACTGCTTAAGGACGTCCGCGCTACCGCATTGCCCGGAAATGGCTCGGTTGCCATGCTTGGCTACCGGCACTCCTGCCCCGGCAATGACGAATGCTGCCGTGGTGGAAATATTGAAAGTGCCCGCCCCATCGCCCCCGGTACCCGCCGTGTCCACCAAGCGCTCTTGGTGGTGATGGAGTGCGGTAGCCACACGTCTCATGCCTCGGGCAAAACCTGCAATCTCGCTGGCAACTTCTCCTTTCACAGCCATGCCGGCCAGAAGGGCAGCCACCTGCACCTCACTGATCCGCCGGTCCAGAATGGCAGCAATCAGCCGCTCGGCTTCCGGCTCCTCCAGGGATCTCTTACTTTGAATCTTCCTGATTGCCTCTAGGTAAAGCGCGTTTGGAGTCACGGGGATGTCATAACCTCAAAAAATTTTCGAGCAACCTCTTGCCATGAGTGGTCAAAACCGATTCCGGATGAAACTGGACCCCCTCGATGGGAAATTCTCGGTGGCGAAGACCCATGATCAGGCCGTCGCCGGTAGTCGCAGAGACCTCCAGACATTCAGGGAGACTTTCTTTCTCAACGATGAGCGAGTGGTAACGCGTCGCGGGAAAGCCATCGGGGAGACCTTGAAAAATGGTCTTGTAGTCATGACGGATCTCGCTGGTCTTGCCATGCATCAGATAGGGGGCCGGAACGACTTTCCCTCCGAACGCTTGGCCAATGGCCTGATGGCCGAGACAGACTCCCAAAATCGGCAGCTTCCCCTCAAAGTGGTCAATGAGCTTCAAGGTCACACCGGCATTATCCGGAACTCCGGGTCCAGGCGAAATAACAATCTTTTGGGGCTTCTTCGATTCGGCCGACAATACGTCTATCTGATCGTTGCGATGGACGTCGACCTCCTCGCCCAATTCCCCCAGATACTGGACCAAGTTGTAAGTGAAGGAGTCGTAGTTATCGATGACCAGGATCACAATGTTTCCTCACAACCCCTGGGGACAGGTTTTCGGCGGACCAATCTCTGTTCTCTGTGGCAGGCGTGGCCATGAGATTCAGAGGCCCTCCCCCGCCAGCTCGAGAGCTTTGATGAGGGCCTGAGCTTTATTGAGGGTCTCTTGAAACTCCCTTTCCGGAACGGAGTCGGCCACAATTCCGGCGCCGGCTTGGACATACGCCTTGCCGTCCTTGACCACCAGGGTACGAGTGGCAGGCGTGGCCATGAGATTCAGAGGCCCTCCCCCGCCAGCTCGAGAGCTTTGATGAGGGCCTGAGCTTTATTGAGGGTCTCTTGAAACTCCCTTTCCGGAACGGAGTCGGCCACAATTCCGGCGCCGGCTTGGACATACGCCTTGCCGTCCTTGACCACCAGGGTACGAATGGAGATACAGGAATCCAGATTGCCCGAGAAGTCCAAATAGAGGATCGCGCCGGCGTAGACACTTCGCACGCTGGGTTCCAATTCCTCGATGATCTCCATAGCTCGGACTTTGGGGGCGCCCGTCACCGTGCCGGCGGGAAAACAGGCCATTAAAGCATCGAAGCGATCGATATCGGGACGGAGACGACCGCGCAAGGTGGATACCAGATGCATGACGTGGGAGTAGCGTTCAACGAACATCAGATCCATCAGCTCCACACTCCCGTACTCGCAGACCTTGCCCAGGTCATTTCGGCCCAAGTCCACCAGCATGATGTGCTCAGCCTGCTCTTTCTCGTCGGCCTTGAGCTCTTCCGCCAACAAGGCATCTTCATCTTCATGGCGTCCCCGGGGACGGGTCCCGGCGATGGGCCGATAATGGGCCTTTCCATCCGAGATTTTGACCAACCTTTCAGGAGATGAACCGATCACCGAGAACCCGCTGAGCCGCAGGTAGAACATATAGGGCGATGGGTTAACCATACGCAGAGCTCGATAAATGTTGAAGGGCGCAGCCTCTACGTCTACGGTAAAGCGCTGCGAGAGGACGACCTGAAAAATATCTCCGGCCTTGATGTATTCCTTGGCGCGCTCCACCGCCTTGAGATAGTCGGCCTTGGAAAAATTCGACTTGATCTTGATCGAGTCGGTATGGGGAGGCCGAAGGTCGGGAGATGACACCGGTCGATGCAACTTTTCCTCCAGGGCCTCAATCTCAGAGACAGCCTTTTGGTATTTGGCCTGGAGCGGCGCCGTTCCCTCCTCAATGAAGACGTTCGAGATAATCAAGATCCTCTGCCGGACATGGTCGAAAGCCAGGATGTTGGAGAAAAACATCATGACCGACTCATCAAGATTCAAGTCGTCTTGGCCGGATTGAGGAATGTTCTCGATCCAACGAACCGTGTCATAAGCGAAGTACCCCACTGCGCCACCCGAAAAGGGCGGCAACCCCGGAACCTTGACGGGCTTGTAGCGGTGAGTGGTCTTCCGCATGACGTCCAGTAGCCGACCCTTCCGTTTCACCACCTCGTTGCCCCGCTTAATCTCAACCAGTTCCCCTTTGGAGCAAAACGTCAGATAGGGATGACAGCCAAGAAACGAGTAACGTGCGATCTTTTCACCACCCTCCACACTCTCCAGGAGGAAGGCATTCGGCATGGAGGCTTCAATCTTGAGAAACGCCAGTACCGGTGTCAGCAGGTCTGCGCTGACCGCCTTGTAAACCGGGACGATGTTGCCTCGCTGGCAATAGGCCGCGAATTGATTGTAACCGGGTTCGATCATCGACGTTGTCGACCCCGAGTATCGCTCCCCCGCCAGTAGCTGGAGCGGTATTCGGTTCCCGCTACCCCCTTAGATCAAGGATGACGGCCGGAACGCGACCACAGATCCCGGCCGTTATCTCTGGCCCCTCGGGTCGGCCTGCCCCTTTCTGGATCTCCTGTCGAGCTCGGTCAGCACCTCTTCAAACTCGAGGCCCTCGTTGGTCAGCAGCACCAGAAGGTGAAAGAAAAGGTCGGCGCTCTCCGCAGTCAGTTCTGCTCTCGACTGGTTCTTGGCGGCGATGATGGTCTCAGCCGACTCCTCGCCGATCTTCTTGAGAATCTTGTCACGACCCTGTGTGAACAGGTAGCTCGTATAGGATCCCTCGGGGCGATGTTTCCGGCGGCTTTTGAGAGTGCGCACCAATCGATCCACGGTTTCCAGGAAACGCCTGGACGGAGTGTCGCCCTGAGGAGTTGCAGAAAAGAGCCGGTGATGAAAGCAGGTCTCCGCGCCGGTGTGGCAAGCCGGACCGCTGGGTTGCACCAACACCAAGAGAGCATCTCCGTCACAGTCCAAATGGATGCCCGTAATCTTCTGGGTGTTCCCCGAGGTCTCACCCTTGCGCCAGACCTCCTGGCGACTGCGACTCCAGAAATGGGTTTCTCCTTTGGTCAGCGAGAGCTTCACCGTCTCTCGATTCATGTAAGCGACGGTCAAGACTTGCCGCGTCGAGGCGTCCTGGACGATGGCTGGGATCAGGCCATCGGCATCGAACTTCAATCGAGAAACGATCTCCTCGGCTTGGCTCTGTGACATGCCCTCCTCCCAAAAACTCAGCGAACCACCACTCCTCGTTCCCTCAGATAATCCTTAGCCTGCTGGAGAGTATAGGCGCCAAAGTGAAAGATCGAAGCCGCCAGAGCTGCATGGGCTCCTCCGACTGTCAAACCTTCGAAGATATGCTCCAGCGTGCCAACCCCCCCCGAAGCAATCACCGGAATGCGCACTCGGGAGGTCACGGCTTGCAGCAGGTCCAGGTCATACCCATCCTGGGTGCCATCGCGATCCATGCTGGTCAGCAAGATTTCTCCGGCCCCCAAAGATTCGACCTGCTGGGCCCAAGCCAAGGCATCGAGCCCCGTTGCCGTCCGTCCTCCGTGGATATACACTTCCCAGCGAGGCCCCTCGGATGAAGCAGTCCTTTTGGCATCAATCGCCACCACCATGCACTGGCTTCCAAATTTCTCCGCTCCGGCCCTGACCAACTGAGGGTTCTTCACAGCCGCCGTGTTCAGCGAAACTTTGTCGGCGCCGGCCCGCAATATCTGCTGAACGTCCGTGGTATCACGGATCCCTCCCCCAACGGTAAAGGGAATGAAGATGGCCTCGGCAACTCGCTGAACGACCTCCACCATGATATGACGGTCATCGGAAGAGGCCATGATATCCAGGAAAACCAGTTCGTCAGCACCCTGTCTGTCATAACGTTTCCCACATTCAACCGGGTCGCCGGCATCCACCAGATCAACGAAATGAACCCCCTTGACGACGCGCCCTCGGTCGACGTCCAGACAAGGAATAATACGCTTAGCCAGCATAAATCTTTCGTTCTAGTGAATCAACCTCGCGAACACAATGAGTTCCCCGAGCCACGTTGGGAACAGAATCATGACATTTTCACCTGCTGCTCCCAGTTTCCATCCCTCGGCTCCCCGAACCAAACGATGCTAAACCTTGGACAGTGCCTGCCCCAGGGAGAATCTCCTCTCATACAAAGCCTTGCCGATGATAACTCCCTCCACACCTCTGGATTCCAGAGTCTTGAGCCGGGCCAAATCCTGCAGCGAGGAAACCCCGCCGGAAGCAATCACCTTCACTCCGCTACCTTGCGCCACTTGCCCAATGGCTTCAAGGTTTGGTCCTTTGAGGGTTCCATCTTGGCTGATATCGGTGTAGACGATTCTTGGCACGCCTCGGCGAGCCAGTTCGCGGGCAAAGGGCAGAACCTCCAGCGCTTCCACACGATTCCATCCGCGGGTCGCGACCAACCCATCGCGGGCGTCCAGACCCACAATCACTCGATCGGGATGCCTGATCAAAGCTTCCTCCACCAGATCGGGCTGTTCCACCGCGGCCGTTCCCAGAATAACCCGCGCGGCTCCGGCGGCCAACAATTCCCGGACATCGGACAAGGTTCTCACCCCGCCGCCGAACTGCACGGGAATGGGCAGGGCCTTGAAGATCCTCTGGGCGATGGTGCGGTTGTGTCGGCCTCTTACCATGGCCCCATCAAGATCGACCAGGTGAAGCCAGGGAGCTCCCTGGTCGCACCATTGGCGTGCGATCACCACGGGATCTTCAGAGTAGATCGTTTCGTCCTCTGCCCGCCCTTGCACCAGGCGAACACATTTTCCGTGACGCATGTCAACTGCTGGAAAGATGGTCATCAGGATTGGGTGGAAACCGGCTCTCCATTAACAATGGGGCTCATGAATCGGGCAGGACTCAAAGTCTCCATGGTAGGCAGGGCCGGACCGACGTCGTTTGAAGCGTCTTCAAGAACATCAACAACCCCATCCAACAGGACTTCAAAGCCGGGCAAAGTTCTTGAGGATGTGCAAACCGACGTCCTGGCTTTTTTCCGGATGGAATTGAGTTGCCCACACATTTCCCTTACGGGTTACGGCTGTGAACTCGATGCCATAGTCCGTGGTAGCGAGAACGTGGCCGGAATCGACAGGAGTAGCATAGTAGGAATGGACGAAATAGACAAAACTCCCCTCAGCGACACCCTCAAGCAGAGGATCGGATTTCAGGAGGCGCAGTTGATTCCAACCAATGTGGGGAACCTGAACCTCCGACGGCAACCTCCTGACTCCTCCCGGGATGCAATCGAGCCCGGAAATCGGGCCAAATTCCTCGCTTTCCGTAAAGAGCAGCTGCAAACCAAGGCATAGTCCTAACAGAGGCGTTCCCGACGCCACTTTCTCCCGGAGCAACTCCAGCAGGTTCCTGGCCCGAAGATTGTCCATCGCATCGCCGAAGGCGCCGACCCCGGGCAACACGAGTTTGCGGGCCCTCCGGATCGCCTCGGGATCCTGGCTGATCTCCACCGGAATATCCAGGCTGCGAAAGGCATTCTGCACGCTGTGAAGATTATTGATGGCGTAATCAATGATCGTGATCATCACAAAACACCTTTGGTGGAGGGAACTCCCTTGACCGCAGGATTCCTGGCGGCAGCCAGAGAAAGCGCCCGACCCGCCGATTTGAACATCGCTTCAGCCATGTGGTGAGAGTTTTTGCCATAGAGGATCTCAATGTGGAGATTCATTCTGCCGTGGACGGCCAGGGCACGAAAGAATTCCTCCACGAGTTCGGTGTGGAGTGCACCCACTTTTTCGGCTGAGAACTGGACCTTGCAGACCAAAAAGGGACGCCCCGAATAATCGACCACGGCCCTTCCCAGCGTCTCATCCATCGGCACATACGCCATGCCATAGCGAGTAATACCTTCCTTGGAACCCAAGGCTTGGCTGAATGCCTTTCCCAGAGTGATACCCACATCCTCGACGGTGTGGTGGCCATCCACTTCCAGGTCGCCGTTGCAGCGCACTTCGAGGTCAAAAAAGCCGTGCTTGGCCAACAGCGCCAACATGTGATCGAAAAAGTGAATGCCCGTCGAGACTTGAGAGGTCCCCTCTCCATCCAGGTTCAGCTTGACGACAATATCGGTTTCTTTCGTTTTCCGCGATACTTCGGCCGTCCGCTTATTGTTCAATCCTAGCCTCCAAAATTCATCCGCTCCGTCCATCCGCGTTCACAGGGTCTCCTGGCTGGCCGGTCGGGTCCCCCTCAAGCCCGATTCCTCCTGGTTTGTGACTACACCATGTTCCTTCATGAGCATCGTCAATGAAGCTATGAAACGGTCATTCTCCTCAGGCAATCCCACGCTCACCCTGAGAAACTGCCGCAGCATGGGGTAACGGCTGACGTCGCGAACGAGAATTCCTTCCTCGCAAAGAGCTTCGAAGACCCTCCGCGGGTCGGCAGCCAGTCGAAAGACGATGAAATTGGCCTGAGATGGAAAGGGTTGGACTCCCGAAATCCGGCGCAGCCCCTCCCACAGCCGATCCCGCTCGCCAATCACCCGGTCGATCTGGGGCTGCAACAAGTCGAAACGGTCCAGAGCCGCCGAGGCCGCCGCCATGGAGAAAACGTTGAGGTTGTAGGGCAACTTGGCCTTGGCAATTTGCTCCACGAGCCTTGGGTGTCCCAGCAGGTAACCGACTCTCAGCCCGGCCATCGACATGGCTTTGGAAAAGGTCCTGAGCACGATCAGATTCTCGAAGTCGTTGAGCAGCGGAACGACCGTCTGTCGGCTGAACTCATGGTAGGCCTCGTCGATGACGACCAATCCCCCCGCATTGCGCAGGATTTCCCTGAGGTCGCTCGGGGCGAGCACGCCTCCGGTGGGATTGTTGGGCGAGCCAATGATCGTCAGGCCCGCTTCGCCGGCTTCCCTCCGTAGTCCCGCAACATCGAACTCCAAGTCCGGTGTGAGGGGGACCTCCCGGCATTCCCCGCCCAATATCTGGGTGAACATCGCATAGAGCGTAAAGGTTGGCTGAGGCAAAACCACTCTCTTGCCCTTTTCCACCACCACTAACATCAAAGCCTCGATCAGCTCGTTCGAGCCGTTCCCCACCAGCACCCCCTCGCTCTTCCAATGGCTGAAGTCGGCCAATTGAGACAGGAGGGAGGTGGGAAAGAATTCCGGATAGCGAGACCAGGCTTTCTTGACCATCACCTGATGAACGGCTCCTTTAACGGCTTCGGGCATGTCAAAGGGATTCTCATTCTGATTGATCTTCACTGGTGCGCTGAAATGCTTTAGTGTATAGGGATGTAAGCTTCTGACTGCAGGCTTGACCGTGGAAAGAATGTCCGCCATACTTGCCTCCAAGCTGTCCGGACAGCACGCAGCAACCTGTCGATTGCTGAGCGTCATCAGGCCAGATCCCGTGAGCCTTGATTGCCATGCGCCCGCTGGCTCAGACAGGCGAGATTCTAACCAAAAACATCCCATTCCAGGCAATTTTTTCGGAAATCTCACAGCCGCCGGCCGCATCCAATGCTCTCGGACGGCTGACCTCCAGGAATATGCCAATCATTAAGCGCTCTCCCAAATCCCGCCGATTCAACTTCAGGCAGGGATACGGGAGCCTCGGGGCTCGCCCATGAAGAGAGGAGCAAGAGTGATGCAGCGAACTATTCTACCGATTGTCGCCGTTTCTCTGGCCATGTCCCTGAATCTTTCCGCCGGGGACGCCACCCTCTACGGAGGGATCCAAAACCCAGGGAAGCTGAATTTCAGGGACGTCCAAGCCTCGCCGGTGAGCAATAGCGCCGGGTCGGTTTTTGGAGCCCGAGTCTCAGGAGGGCGGGTGCTGGGGCTTGAGTGGAGCGCCGGGATCAGCCCCCGTTTTCTGGAATCGAGTCAGAAAGCTTTCAACACTCAGGCCAACCTGGTTGTCAGTTTCCCCGCGCAAAAAACAGTCCCTTACGCCACCTTTGGAGTGGGTCTCATTACGACCCGCGGCGCTGAGACGGAACTGCGAGACATTGGACTGCGATTTAACATCAACTATGGTGGCGGATTGAAGATCCCGAACTTGGCCGGCCCCCTGGGGGTGCGAGTCGACGTCCGAGGTTACACGGTCCCGCGAGTGTCCGTGGGTCCGCTCAATCTACAGACTCGTCTCAACTTCCTGGAAAGTACGGTAGGCCTTCTGTTTTCCTGGTGATCTCGACAGGGTGTCGATGGCGCCACTTTCGTTTACCGATTCCGAATTCCATCGGTACTAGGGTTTGGCGGCCGGAAACGGCAGTCGCAGAGCCTGAACCTCGGACTGGAAACCGACTTTGCGGTGGCTGCCATCGCAAAAGGGTTTTCTTTCGGAATGGCCGCAGCGACAGAGAGATATGGTAGTTCGACCGGCAAGATCGAAGGCCTGCCCTTGGGCGTCGTAGATTGTGAATTCCCCGGTAATCCTCAAGGAACCATGTTTATTCACCGTCAGCTTGGTATCCGTCATCGCAAGTCTCCTCTCATAACCACTCGAAGATCAGCAGGGCATGACCGTAGGAACCCGGCGACCGCCGCCCCAGCCGGGTCTGCCTGAACCGTCCTCACGAGCCCAAGTTAAACTCTCGCTTGAATACGACCTGCACCCCTTCTCGCCAGTTTTCGTTCAAACCAACCTGGATCATGGGGACAGATTGGCACAGCGAGTGCGCCAACAGCGGGAAGGTACTATGATAGCAGAACTGAGGACAGACGAAGTAGAGCAAGGGAGGGACGGGACTCAAGGGGACTCCGGGGAAATATCCCTTGCTGGAAAAATCTTGTTTCAGCTGATGCCAGCGCACTCTCAGCCAGTAGTCGAGCCCCTGCATGGGTAGCTCGATATCCTCAGCCGCCTTCAGCTCGAGAATGGCCAGCCGGCCTTCAGCCGACACCGTAAGAATATCGATGATTCCTCGGCTGCTCCCTTCGAAGGTCGGCACCTGAGAGTAGACATACCTGCTGTCCAGTCGGGCATCGATCCGCTGAATGTCTCTCAGAATGAGACTTTCGAGCCACCGCTCCGCTTGCAGGCGGTAGAAGGGCGGTTTCTTCGAAACCGGGCAGGGACGTCGTTGCCGGCAGAGAGCATGAACCAGGCTTTCGAGGTCCTGCCAGTCCCTGGCTGTCTCAAGGGGTTTATGCTTTTCAATACCAAAAGTCACCCCTGGCACGTCTTCGAGCGACATCCGAGCAAATCCGAGTCCGTGAATCCGAAAGGAAATCCCACTCGAGGTCGCATTCAGCCTGGGTTCAATGAGTTGGGGGGCTAAAGCCAACACCTGCCTCAAACGGTCGCGATCAATCCGCTTCCTACCGGGGAGCATCCCCGGGGTTGGCGGGAGCCTGCTATCGGTTGGGTCCTCGCAGTGAGGGTCCAAAAAACGTAACGACTCACCGTCCAGATCCATCGCCATCAAGTGCAGCCTCTGCCCGTTCCCTCCAATCCAGGCCAGCCGGCTTCTCACGGCTGAGCACCGAGCAACCGGGACCAGGAAGAGCAGATTATCGGGAAAATGCCCCCGACTTCTGAGCACCTCCCGCCAGATCAGACCATCGCTCAATATCTGATTCACCATCGGCTGGTCCTCCCAAGGGCCGACGGCAACCGCTGCCCAGGAACTTCGGCCTGTCGCAAAGCGGACACGGACATACCTTCCGGAAAGCGAGTGGGCACGATCGCAAGCCATGGACAAATTTTGAATCCTGGCTCGTGGAAAGTTTCGAAGAATGAGCCGCTCGACGGCCTCGCGAAACTGATGACGGTTACTCACCCCCTCAAGGTCCTCGGTGGACCTCTCCCTCCAACGGATGTCAAACCACTCCGGTCGTTTGAATCGCTCCATCCGCACGACAACACCGCCATCATCCCGGCGCCCCACGGCCACTACCCTTCGCACCACAATGCGAGATTGCAACCGGAATCTGCAGCACAGGGAGCGCCCCCTCTCTTCAAGAGAAAACCCAACCTGACTGAGAGAGCCGAGGGGCTGATTGCCTCGACACAGCATGGCGCGCTCCGGAAACAGCAGGAACGACTCCATCATTCGCCGGAGAGCGACAACGTTCCCCTCCGAGGATAGGATTGGGCCTTCGCCGCCTTGCCCAAACGTTTCAGGCCGTTGATTCCTGATGTGGGTCTTGGTTCTCTGAAGCTTCATGGGTCCCTTGGGTCAAGCCAGGGGTGGCTTCTGTCGCAGGGCAGAGTCCAGAGTGATCCATCACCGGTAGTAAGCCTTTGGTCTCCAGGCTCCAGGGACAGGAATAACATCATAGCGCCCAAAGGGTAGTATAGGATGAAAAGACTCATCTTAGAAGATGGGGAGGGAAAGCGATGATTTTTCAGGCAACGTCGGGTCACAGGCCCTGCGAGATATTCCAGAGGGAGCGGTTGGCTTTACGGGCATTCTTGGGATGGTATGGAACTGTGGATTGCAGGTAGTGACTTGCGGTTGTCGGTTTGAATGCGAGAGCCGGTGAGAGCGGTCCCACAGCCGGGAGATGTACAAGCGGCAAGCGGAGAAACCGATGAGCATCGGAGCGGCGCATTGCCGGGCATCGGCACCCCTGACGACTTCTGGGCGGTGTATGGGACGAGGGACCAGCGGAGGCGACGAACCCGGGGCCATAGTTCGGGGATGTCGCCGAGGTCCTCGGTGTCGATGTCGATCTGCCGGAACAACCTCCATGGCTGTTTGGAGGACTCTTAAGCCGTTTCTGGTTTCAGGTTTGGGTCGTTTTCCTTATCAGCAGAGGCTATGGGGCAGCCAGTCAACCGGCTATCTCCCTATTGAGTCCCAGGGAAGCCTTGGGTACAATGGAGCAAGATTGTGGAAGTTGCGGTCCTTTCTTCACTTTCAATACCTCCCGGAGTTGGCAGGGGAACGCCGTTTGCCCAACGAAGTTGGTAAGAGAGGCTTTTGTCGAGATCTGAAGGCTATCCCACCGGACCTGGGAGGAAGTGTCCTGATGAGTGCGATTGGATCAAGGCGCCAGGATTGAAACCAAGGTAAACATCAAACAGAGTTGGGGAGGAATCATGAGGTCCATGCATCATTTAAGCCCTGGGGCTGTTACTCTGGCCATCGTCTTCCTTCTGGGGGTATCTCTTCCGGGATGCGCCCCGAGTGAACCACCGGCGCCAGAAGTTCCGGAATATCAACCGGAAATCCTGCCATTGCCCGAGCAATTGGCAACCTATGAGGAGATGTCGATTCCAGAGGATAACCCGATGACGCCGGAGAAGGTCGCCCTCGGTCGCCAGTTATTTTTTGACAAGCGACTCAGTGCTGACGGTTCACGTTCCTGCTACTCGTGCCATCTCTGCGAAAAAGGATTGACCGATGGTCTACCGAAGGCAATCGGCGCTTTGAACAAGAAGCTGCCGCGCAGTAGTCCCACACTCTGGAATATCGGTTATCACACGGAGTTCTATTGGGATGGCCGCAGCGGCTCTCTGGAAAAGCAAGGCATGGCCGCTTGGAAGGGCGGCAACATGGGAGCTGACCCGGAGGTCGTGACTGCCAAGATCAATACCATCTCAGGCTATCAGGCCCAGTTTCAAAAGGTGTTTGGGGGGAAGGCCACTCCTGAACGGATCATCCAGGCCATCTGCGCCTTCGAACGGACCATTATCAGCGGAAACACCCCTTACGACCGGTGGCGGGCCGGGGACGAATCGGCGGTGAGTGAGGAGGTTAAAAGGGGTTACGAGGTTTTCAAAAAGTTGGAGTGCACCAACTGCCATGACGGTGTGCTCTTCACCGATATGCAGTACCACAACGTTGGGATCGGAATGGATGCTGAACAACCCGACGTCGGGCGATTCAAAGTCTCGCAGAGACCGGAAGACACGGGAGCATTCAAGACACCAACCTTGCGGGATATTGCCAAATCGGGGCCTTACTTTCACGATGGCAGCGTGGCGACCCTTGAGGAGGCCGTGGACCTGATGATCGGAGGAGGCAAGCCCAACAAGCATCTGGACCGCAAGAATCTCAAAAAGAGAAAGGCGACCAAAGCGCAGAAGAAAGATTTGATTGCCTTCCTTGGGTCACTAACCACTGACTGTCAACTGACGAAACCCAAACTGCCGGAGTAATCAACGACAAGGTCGTCGATCATTATTACTCCCTTCCCAATGACCGCGGGCCCCTTTCACCCGGGCCCGCCTGCTTTTCTTGCCCATGAAAACCAGGCTTTCGTGCCAAGCGTCCTCTCACAAGCTCTTGAAACATTGACTGCCAATCCTGGGGCCACACAAAGGTTTGGCTGTCCCCGCATGGGCTGTGGCCGTCGGCCGAAAGAGACGTCGGCTGGTTTTCCCGCCTCATCGTCGACTTCCTGGCAAGAGTCTCAATGAACTTCTACCTCATTCAATTAAGAAAACGTTGCGTCCTGTACACGGAGGCAAAGGACAACTCGCAAGACCGTATCGACCGTGTCGCCGAGGGGCTGACTGAACGCAAGGTCTGGTGGGGGAACTTCCTGAGTCGGCTGATCAGAGCCGTGAGGAATCTGTACTACCGCCTGGAGAACCGGATCGATCCTATGGAACGGGTGTTCAAACGGATGCGCCATGACAAACAACTGACGGTGCATGTTTCCTCTCGCTTGTCCGAATCAGAGGCGCTGGATAAACTGAAATCCCTGCTTAGAAGCCAAAGAAAACGCCACGCGGCCTGGATGATCTTCGATGCGCTGCTGGCCCTGGGTGCGTTGGCTCTCACTCCTTTCCTTGTGCCCATACCCGGTCCGAATCTTTTTCTTTACTATCCAGCCCTCAGGGCCTTCAGTCACTATCTGGCCTATCAAGGGGCTGCCAGTGGGCTCAGACAAGCTCTCCCCGGCCTGGTTGCCCTGGAAGAGATCGCGAACCTGGAGAATCTGCTTGGCCAGAGTGGTTCTCAGGATATCGTTGCCGAAATTCGCGAACTGGCTCTGAAGCTGAAGCTTGAACAGCTTGCAGACTTCATTGCCCGATACACCTAGCCGTGATCTCCTGTTTCGGATGACGATGGTGAATCGCCGTTGGAGACGGGTGATGGGATGTGGTCTGCTGGATTCGTCAAGGCTGGTGATTCGCCATCCCAAGGAAACAAAAAACGCCACTCAAACAGAGAAAACTCCGCGCAGTAGCCGGCGGTCAACGAGGAAGGGCTGTCAAGACGGGGACGAGCCCCAGCTTACCCCACCCAACTCATCGCATTCTTCTATCACGCACGACGGCCCAGATGCCCTCCAGTATCTTCCCCTGATCCACCCGTTTGCGTCCCCTGGCCTTGGGCGGGTCCAACTCCAGAATCACCGGCTCTATTCGATCCCAAAGACCGTCCGGTATATCCCGAACGGCAGGCAACGTTCCCCCTCAACCCCAATTCACCTCCACACGCCTTTAAGCCGTCCAGACACTAACCTCACATCTTGACTGCTATTTGAGATCGTTACTTATCGGTGGCGCGCCCCTCATGGAGCGATTGTAATTCCTCCATAACCGGAACGGAATCCCCAATAACGGCAGCGACTGCGCCAAGCCGGAAAAATGAAACCGCGCCGGCGCCAAGGGAGAAAATACCATGAACAGACCCAGGAAAACGATGTGGACAAGGAAGAGGACGCCTGTCAACCAGCCGCTTCCGAAGTGGAAGAGAATCAGCACGATTCCGAAGGGGGCCGGTGCAGATGCGGACGGAATAAAGCGAAAATCGCAAAAAGCTGAGTATAAACCGTCACCAGAAACATAAGCTGGAGCAGGTTTTCCTGCGAGGCGACCAACGGAAGCAGTGGAGGCACTGGCGCTGTATCGGACATCAAGCGCACCAGCAAAATGCGGACCATGCCGTCGGGCGCGAAAAGCTCCAATCTGCTGTGCAGCACTTTCCAAAAGCCGGCCAGGGAATAGGAGAGCAGCATGATGCTCTGGATGAACCAGAAGACCATGATGCAGGCCATGGCGGCTTCGCGCGGCATCCGACCCGGATGGCCTGCCGCGGGGGGGGGGGGGGGGGGGGGGGGGAGAAACAGCAGCGCAAAGCTGATGAACAGGGGGAAATGGACCCCGTGATTTATGGAGCCATAGGAATTTGCCACCGCGCCCGTGAGGAAAAGATACAGGAAAACGCCGAACCGCCAGACCAGTGCGCCCGGGAAGACTACCGCCAGCAGCGCCACCAGCGAACCCGCTATCGATATAAAGGTTACATTGTCCAACCAGCCGACGCCGGTGGTGTCCATCAGCAGGCTGACCGGCCACAGCGGGTCGGTGGGCGGATTCCCCCGGAAGGCGCGCTCGAACTTCAAGAAGGTGGCTATCGAGTAAACTGTGAACAGGTAGTAGAACCGGGCCAGCCAGACCACTCCGGCAGCGGCCCGCGAAAAGTCGGCCGGGGTGCGGTGGTCCCCGGCGTCGAATTGCAGAAAGTTGCGCCGCATGGGACACGCGCCTCATCATACTTCTGCGAGGCAACCGGCGTTCGCGGCTCAAATTACCTGTCGTCCCCTGATCGGGCGAACTTGAAATCGCCTTCCCATATGAGGTCCTTCCCCCTTATGAACTGGCCGGTGCGGATGCGGCTGATTTTATAGTCGGGGAGTTCCCGCACCGTTATACATTCCTCGTCCACCTTGAACTGAAATCGGTAATCGCCAAAGTTAAAGTCCAGGTTGTCAAAACCGTATTTCTTGCGATGGTCGGGGAGGTCATTGGCATCAACCGGATATACGTGCAAAAAGAAGTGCGCGTCCGTGTCAGCTTGGCTGCAGGACTCCCTGACGTAAATCAGGCTGTTTTTGTTGTGGTAAACGTCAAAATGGGAACGGAACAGCAACTCTGTGGATTCATAATTGCTGGCCCAGACGCGGCCTCCGCTGGTAGTCCAGCGGCCTATCAGTCTGTCCTGCCGGAAAAAGTCGCTGCGTCTTGATTCGCCTTCGGCCAGGCTCGCGACGGCCCTTTGCACCTCGCGCAAGTCAATGCGGACCCTGACGATACTGAATTCGACATCCTTCCCCCGGGCGAGTCTGTTCACAATCGGGTAAAGCCTTCGTTTCACCTCTTCATCACAGCCAGCCAGGATGCGGCAGGCGTTGACGGTACTCCCCAGAGCCTTATCGTCTCTGATGTTGGCGCTTGGAATCAGGTAGCGCGTACCGGAAACCGGCGCGCCGTCTATCGAGTGGACAGTCAGGGCATTTTCATATGCGTACCATCCCGGAGTGTCGGAAAACAGACGCCAAGAGAAAAACGGGAATATCTCGTTGTGGGCGACCCCGATAACGGGCTTCAGCCACACCATAAAGAGGTAGAAAGCCAGGAAAAGCGGAATCAGGAACTTCAAGCGCCGGTAACGGCTCATCGAAAAAGGCATTGGCGCGTCCTTGCCCGTCTGCGGCATCAAAAGGTGGGCCGAGAGAAAACAGCCCCCATCCTAAGCAACTGTTCAGACTTGACGCATCTTTCCCGCCGCCAACCCCGTCTTTCCGGCCCCGAGCCGGACTCCGGAAACGTTGCGGCCGGCATCGACCGCCCGCTTCGGTATTGCCGGATTCCCGCGAAAGCGGGAATGACAGACGGAGCATCCGGTCCATTCGCCTCATCAACTCTGAACAGTTACCATCCTAACGCTAACTTCACATCTTGACTGTTGTTTGAGATAGTTACTTAGTCGTAGTACTCCAGGCCTAGATGGGTAATCATCTCCTCACCTTTCAGATACCTCAGGGTGTTTTTGAGCTTCATGAGTTGGATGAAGATATCGTGTTCGGGGTAGAGTTCCGGCGCGCATTGGGGGCTCTTGAAGTAGAAGGACAGCCATTCCTGAATCCCGTGCATTTTGGCGCGCTTGGCCAAGTCCAGGAACAGGGCGAGATCCAGGCAAAGAGGTGCAGCCAGGATGCTGTCGCGACAAAGAAAATTAACTTTGATCTGCATGGGGTATCCCAGCCATCCGAAGATATCGACATTGTCCCATCCCTCTTTATTGTCTCCTCGGGGCGGATAGTAATTGATTCTCACTTGATGATGATAATCCCGATACAGATCAGGATAGAGATCAGGTTGCAGGATCTGATCGAGCACCGAAAGTTTCGATTCTTCTTTACTTTTCAAAGACTGCGGTTCGTCCAGGACTTCGCCGTCACGATTCCCCAGGATATTCGTCGAGTACCAGCCGGCGAGACCGATGAGCCGGGACTTCAGGCCCGGAGCGATGATGGTCTTCATGAGCGTCTGACCCGTCTTGAAATCCTTGCCGCAAACTGGGGCCTTCCTCTTCTTTGCCAGTTCCAACATGGCCGGGATGTCCGCAGAGAGGTTGGGAGCTCCATTGGCATAAGGAATCCCCATCGAAAGGGCAGCGTAGGTGTAGATCATGCTCGAAGTGATCCTGGGGTCGTTTTCTTCCAGTCCCCTCTCAAACTTGGCCAGCGTTGAGTGAACGTCGCTGGGCTGCAGAAAGATTTCGGTGCTGCCGCACCAGATCATCACCAGACGGCTGAGAGCGTGCGTCTTCTGAAACTCCTCAATATCCTTCATGACTTCGAGGGCCAGTTGACGTTTGTTTTTGGCTTTTTTGACGTGACGTCCTGCAAGCCGCTTGACGTATTTCCGACTGAAGACAGCTTTCCAGGGACGGATTTCCTCCAAGCGCGGCCGCAGGGCTTCCAGATCTTGTGGGTTGAGCACCCCCGAACGGACGGCCGTCTCATAACAGGACTCGCCGTGAATGTCCCATCCGCCGAAAACCAGATCATCCAGCGAGGCCAGCGGTACGAAATCCTTGATCAGCGGCACTCGTTTTTCCGTGCGTTTGCCCAGCCGGACCGTCCCCATTTGGGTCAAAGACCCGATAGGCGGCGCTTTCCGCATTCGAATGGCCTCGACTCCGGCAATGAAGGTGGAAGCTACAGCACCCATTCCGGGCAGAAGGACTCCCAATTTACCCTTGGGTTCGTCCACTTTGGTCCCTTTCTTGATCACAGCGCGCTCTCCGAAAAGTAGGGTGGTCCAAACGAACCGAAATCATGCAACGAATCCGGCATCCATGGCAACTTGAAAATACCCGCCAAGAGGAAGGCGGCGCAGACTTTTGAATTGAGGAGAATCAGGTTATCCCGGGTTCTGGGGTGTTTGCGCTCAAAGCATCATCACCCCTGAGGCTTTCTAGCCGGCAGCCTGGCCGTAGACAATGATGCTCAGCGGCAACTCCCCATCGGGTTTCCGGCGAATGGGCAGAGACAGGATCCAGTGGTCGAGATCGTCTTCCTCCAGGAAGGGTTTATCCACGGAGTCCGGAGGGAAAGCCAGATTGATGACGGTAGGATGGTGGGTCCCGGAGGCTTTCTTGCTGAGCTCCACCAACTCCTGGGAACTCAGACGTGCATCCGGCACCCTGGCATCTTCGCTCAGGGGGATCAGCAGAACGAAGTCCACGATTGGAGCAGCGCCAACGTGGTTCCCATCCTGAGGAATCACTCCGTAGCGCATGGTGTAGGTTCCCTTCTTGATCGGAAGGCCCCGATAGTCGGATCCATCCTCGGGAAACCTCATCAACCCCAGGAGAACTCCCGAATGGAAAGAGGGGTATTGAGCTTCGGGTGAGGCGGGCTGCCGGGTGTCGGCGATCTCTCGACGCACCCAGACCTCACACCAAGGCTTTCCTTGTCCATTCAGGATTCGAAACCCGCTTGGCTTCAGAATGGATTTAAGGGTTTCTCCAACGGCTTTGGGCGGAAGCTCGACCGTCTCCAGAGAGAAACTTTCTCCCAGTGCCGTTTCCGTCCGAAAGAGAACGAGCAGGAGGAGGCTGTAGCTGACGAAACGAAACATCATGAGGGTAGGGCAATGAGGATGGCCAGAGCATTACCTCCGGCTCTCGCATCCGGTTTAGCGGCCGAGCCCGTGAAATCAGGGTTGAACGGCGGAATCGAAGGAGAAGTGTCCGACAAAGGCGTTCGTCTTGCCGTTGATTTTCCAATTCACTCCCAGTCCACGTCCGCTGAACTCGTCGGCGATGGTGTAGGCCGGCATGGCATGGGAAAGCTTGGTCAGAGGCGGGTAGTAAACATGCTCATTGCCGCAAAGGTGATCTTTGGCCCCAATCCTCCGGGCCTTGACTCTGGCCAGGTTTCCGGCCTGCAACTCGGCGGATCCGTGTGATTCACCCTCCCCAACCACCAGGTGAATGGCTGCGGTTTCAACTTTCACCACGTTCCGCAGCAGCTCCGGGGCCATGGCTTGAGCAAAAGCCTCCAAAGCCGATCTCTGCCGATCGTTGGCTCGGGAATCCACGATGAGCACCGATTTTGCGGGATAGGGATTCAAGTAGGGATCGCCCAGCGTGGCCTTGGCTTTGGTGACTCCTACCACACCCAGGCCGTCCAGCTTCACTCCCTTCCAGCTTCCCTCTCGAATTCGCCAGGCCATGATGGCCTGGTCACCCGTCAGACCTGCTTCGGCGTTGGCCACACAGGGCCCTGTATAGACATTGGCGCTGCGCGTTTCCACATAATCGCCGGAGATGACAGCCGCCCAGCCCGAGCTTACCAGGCCCAGCACCAAAACCAAGGGGATCATTGCTTTCCCTCCCGTGGATAGTTTCCGACTCCTTTGTTCAACCTTTGTCGCCATTATAGTACGCCGATGAGATCCAACTCAATCTCACCGGTCGAGCGGCGTCCCATTGGCCTCCCCGGCTTAAAAACCTCCTCGAAAGCAGGAGCGGCCCAGCTTGCAGCTTTCCGGCTCAACCAGTTGGTCGTCGGGTCCCAGAATCCTCTGGGTCAGTGCACACCAGTAGTTGTCGTCACCAGGCGGAGGCACTGTGGGGTCCGGGACCGACTCATAGAACAGGCTCTTCCAGCGAAGACAGTTGCAGACTTCATGTTCAAGACCGTCAAATCGTCCAGGCATGATTAGGCTCCTCCCAGGACAGCATTCAGAATCGCCCTTTTCACCGCTACGCGGGCCAATCGGACCTTGTAACCATTTTTGCTCAGAGGTGTAGCCCCGGCTACGGCGGCGCTGCCGGCCTCGGCCGCCGATTTCTCGTCGATCCCCTTTCCCAGCAGGCCTTTTTCCGCCTGGTCGGCCCTCCAGGGAGTGGGGGCCACGTGACCCAGGACAATGCGGGCCTGCTTCACTTTTCCGGCGCTCAGCTTCAAAGCCATCGAGGCCGTGACCAGCGGCCAGTCCAGGGCCTCTTTTTCTCGAACCTCGTAAGTCGCGTTGAGGACGTCCTGGGCCGGGGGAATATGGATCTCGCCCAAAATTTCGTTGGGCTTCAAGACCGTTTCACGATCGGATTCCTGTTGCGGAACCCTGAAGAATTCCGCGGCGGGCACTTCACGGGAACCATCACTCCCGAAAATGCGGAACCTGGCGCCCAGAGCGATCAGTGGAGGGCCCAGACTGGAAGCGCTGACGAAGGCAGCCGGTCCGGAGTTTCCCAGTATGGCGTGGTACTGATTCTCGCCTTGTCGAACCAGGTCTTGCCCGGATGAATCCTTGGGAAAATAGCCGAAGCCGTTGCGGAAATACCAACAGCGAGGCCGCTGGCAAAGGTCACCGCCGATGGTGCCAAAGCTTTGGATTTGCTGACTTCTGACACCGGTAGCTGCCTGCGCGAGCGAGGGATAAACGCTTTGGACCCCCGGATGATCGATGAGATCCGCCAGGGTCGCCAGCGCTCCCAGGCGAAGGCCGGAAGAGGCGATGTAGTCGATTCCCTGAAACTCCTGGATACCCTGGATATCCACCACTCTCCTGGGGGTCGCGCCGAAAGTCTTCATGAGACTGAGGAGGTCGGTTCCCCCAGCCAGCACCTCCGTTTCTCCCCACTGGGCTCCCAGCAACGGGATGGCCTGCTCCTTGGTGCTCGGACTGGCATACTCGAAAGCGTTCATGCGTAGAGTCCTCCTTTGTTCTCCAGTGCCGCCAGGATACGCCTGGGAATGAAAGGCGCCCGGGGCACGCGCACTCCGATGGCATTGGCCACGGCGTTACCGATGGCGCCTACCGGAGCAATCACAGGGGGTTCACCCAGCCCGATCACCCCGCGAGAATCTTGCTCCGGGTCTTTCCACATGTGCACAACCAACTGACCAATGTCTCCAAAGCCTGCAAGTTTGTAGAACTCCATCTCTCCGTTCAAGAGTGTCCCGGTCGTCTCGTCCATGATGCGCTCCTCGGTCAGCGCCGAGGAGATCCCCATGATAAGAGACCCATACACCTGGCTTTCCGCCAACTTTTCGTTGACGATGAGCCCGCAGTCTTGAATGGCCACGAACTTTTTCATCTTGACGACACCGGTTTCAGTATCCACCGTGACCTCGGCCATTTGAACTCCGGCGACACCGGAATCGATCAGCTTGCCATCAGAAGCTCGGCGACTGGCGCTGATGTTCTTGCCGGTCACCTCGAGGGGAGCCACGCCCAGCCGAGCAGCGGCCTTTTGCCAGGAAATGCTCCTGAAGGGATTGCCCTTCACCTGAATCTTGCCACCGCCGGCTTCGAGTCGCGAAGGCTCCACGCCCAGTGCGGGCGCCACTTTGGGGTAGAGCTCCTCCAGCGCCAGTTGGCAGGCGCGCCGGGTGGCTGCGCAAACGCCTCCGACCGTTGTGCTGCCGCCGGAGGGGGCCGGAACGGGGATAGTCCGGGGAGCGGCCGACCTTGACCTTGATGGAATGGATGGGCAACCCAAAGGTTTCGGCGGCAACCATGGCGATGACCGTTGTGGTGCCGGTACCGATGTCCTGGGTTCCCAAGCTGATCGAAACGGAGCCGTCCGGATCGATCAACAATCTTACGGTGCTGTCGTGGCCCCGCCCTCCCCAGGTATGGAAGGCCAGCCCCAGTCCCTGCTTGACCGGGCCGGCCGTTTCTTGTCCCCTGGGATGCCACTTCTCCCGCCATCCCATCAATGCCTCGGCCTTTTTCAACTGGCTGCGATAGAGATCCGCTCGCTCGGTGAGATTCAGGTTCTTGAGGTAGAAATCAAGTGGATCCATATCGAGCTTGGCCGCCAGGTCGTCCAGGGCTGCAAAAGTCAACCAGCAGGTTTGAGGATGGTTGGGAGCCCTCCAGGCTCGCGCCGGTCCGGTGTTGGTTGCAATCCCGGTATGTTGCTTCCGAACGTTGGGAGGACTGATCACATAAGGGAGCACCTGCATGGAGATTCCTCCTCCACGCGGACCGCTGGTACCCCAAGACTCTGCCTCCCAAGCGGTTAAAGTCCCGTCTTTCTTGGCTCCTGCCTTGATCTTGGCGAAACCGGAGGGACGGACTCCAGCCACGAATAGCTCGGCATCCCGCTCGAGAAAATTGCGTACCGGTCTGCCTGTCTGCTTGGCAAGCCTGGCGGTTTCCAGACCCCAGCTATCCGCTCCGAATTTGCTTCCATAGCCCCCACCAATGTGATCCTGGACAATGGAAACGTTGGCCGCCGGGATTTCAAGCGGCTGCGCATACTGGTTCGCCATGCCGGAAACGTTCTGAGTGGACTGGTATACCGTCAGGGTCTCCCCGCTCCAATCGATGACCTGGCCGTGCGGCTCCAGACAGCAGTGGGTAATGACGGGGATTCCGTACTCGCCTTCGATCACCACGTCGGCCTCTTGAAAGGCCAGATCGGGATCGCCTTTGACCTGTTCCGACGGAGGTTTGCCGCGGTCACCCGCCTTGGAGGGGTCGTCTTCATTGACCAGGTGAGGCAGCTCTTCATACTCGACGACAATCCGTCGAACCGCGTCCTCAGCCGTAGCCTCATCAACGGCGGCCACCACTGCAATGTCATCCAGGGCCCACTGGATTTCTTTGCCCGGACCTTGAATCACCCGAACAGCCTTGACGCCGGGAAGATTCTCTGCAGCACTTATGTCAATGCTCTTGACGCGAGCGTGAGCATGGGGGCAGCGCAGAAACTTGGCATACAGGGCGCCCGCCAGCTTGAGGTCGGAATTGTACTTGGCCTTTCCCGTGACTTTGTCCGGACCATCGAGGCGATTGACTCGTTGCCCCAGGACTCGCCGTTCATTCCTGTTTGGCCATCGATACTCAGGCATGTTTCCTCCCTTCGCCTACCAGGCTGCCGGTCTGACGTCTCGACGACTGCAGCACAGCCTGGGTGACACCCACATAGGTTCCACATCGACAAAGATTACCCCCCAGCCCGGCGCGTATCTGGTCCAGGGTCGGATTAGGATGCTTGTCCAGAAAAGCCTTGCAAGCCATCACCAACCCTGGAGTGCAATAGCCACACTGTTGAGCATCGTTATCGACAAAAGCCTGTTGAATCGGGTGTAAACGATCTCCCTGGGCGAGTCCCTCGACAGTCCTGATGTCCCTCCCCTGTCCCTGGATGGCCAGAATGGAGCAGGCATAGGCGGGCTTCCCGTCGATAGTGACCGTGCAGGCCCCCGCAGGTGCCGCGGTCGCAGACTCTCTTGGCGCCGGTGAGCTCCAGCTCAAAGCGAAGCGCGTCCAGAAGAGTCATCCGAGGCTCCAACTCCAGCTTTCTTGCAACTCCATTGACCTTGAGAATGATGGGGACCTTGCCGGGGCCGACAATCTGAGTCCCCGATGACTTCGGAGCACCGCGCAGCGACTTGGTTCCGGCCACCAGACTCGAGGAAATGACAGCACTGGCTCCTGTGAGGAAGCCTCGGCGTGATACCTCTAACGAGCCGTTGGCTTCGGGCTCTTTGGGTTTTGCCATGCGTTACCTCCCGTTGGGAAAAATGATTGCTTTCGGAAAGTGGGCCATTGGTTTCAGCTTGCTCCAAGCCGGCGAATAGCGAGTCACTGTCATGGGTCCGTGCCGGGTCCTGGGGATTATTGCGAATCCTTTTGGATTCCGTGTGATTCAAGTGAGACTTGCATCATAGGATTTGACTTTCGTAGTTGTCAACTCTTATCCGGCCGAGACTGTCAGGTGGCGACGAATCTTCCTTGGCATTCTCGGGCTTGACGGATTGTTGACCGAACCATTAGCCTTGGCTCTTGGGCTGCATGTTGCTGGAAAAGGCTTCTCATCAAAGTTTCTTGCCAGCCAAATCGGTGGGGCCATTTCGCCGAGAATGCCCTCCAATCAGGATGGCTCAATCTCAGAAGAAGATCGCCCAGCTCCAGGTCCTTCAGGCAGCGCAATTCATTCGCAGAGAAGCTGGACTTGCCCAATCCACCAGGGTCGATTTCGGGATCATTCTGGGATCGGGGTTGGGTGAGGTTACCCGCTCTGTGATATCCGGGCAGACGATTCCCTTCCACGCCATCCCGGAGTTTCCCGATTCATCCGTTGCCGGGCACTCGGGTCTGGTCGTGCTTGGCAAGATGGGAGGCGCCTCCGTTTGCTGTCTGCAAGGTCGCCTGCACTACTACGAGGGGCACAGCATGCAGACGGTCACCTTCCCGGTGCGAGTGATGGAAGCCCTGGGAGTTCGGCGTCTGATCGTGACCAATGCCGCCGGAGGCCTCAGTCGCAGGTTTCGAGCCGGGGACCTCATGATCATTCGGGATCACATCGGTCTCTTCCTGCCCAATCCGCTGAGGGGGCCTAACCTGACCGCCGCTGGACCACGCTTCCCCGAGCTTTCCCAAGCGTACCCGGAGCGCCTTCGAGAGATTGCGGCACAATGCGCCAGGGATTTGGGGCTGAGGATCAGGGAGGGGGTCTACGTTGCCGTTCCCGGGCCGAGCTATGAAACACCCGCAGAAATCGAGATGCTGAGAAGAATGGGTGCCGATGCCGTGGGAATGTCAACCGTGCCTGAAGTCGTTGTAGCCAGACATCTGGGCATCGAGTGCCTGGGGATTTCCGTAATCACTAACTTGGCTGCCGGCTTGGCCAAGACCCCGCTGGCTCATCAGGAAGTTCTTCGGGTGGGCGCCGGAATCCAAAAATCCCTCCGTCTTCTGGTCACCTCGATCTGCGAGGCTCTGTCAAGTTCGCATCCGATGGCCAGGGACTAGGGCCCTGGTCACACTAACGCATCGAAGATGAGAGCAAACAGGATGAAGCTCCGAAAGAGCCCGTCGAGCTTCTCGAAGCGAGAGATGGTGCGGCGAACACAGGGTGCCCCGCCTCAACTCCCGCGCCACCGCTGGACCCACCCCCACGCCCCTCCCAGGAGGGGAATCACACCCGAAGCTTCCTGCAGGTCGTGATCCAGGATCTGCCCCTGGACTGACTTCTTCTCAGGAGGCCAGCTCTCAGGAGTGCAGACCCTCCACTCCCTCCAGGTCGACGGCGGCAGCGAGTTCAGGGCTGAGTTCGAGCCAGCCTGCCAGCCACTCGATATCCCCCCGTTTGTCCTGCCGCCCCGACGCCCCCGGTTCAACGGCTGCGTCGAACGCGCCAACCACAGCGCCCGCGTCGAGTTCTGGAACCTCTACACTGGCCAACTCACCGTCGCTGCGGCTGGCGCCGCCCTCGCCGACTACCAACACTTCTACAATTACATCCGACCCCACCGATCCCTGGACCTGAGGACCCCGATGGAGTCCCTTGACACCTGCAAGGGTGCCTGAATGAGTCTCATAGGTGCTGAACCCACACAAGGGGTTGACTTTGGGATGCCAAGTTGGGGATAATATATCGGACTGAAATGGTCCGATATCTGGGATCCATGTTAAGGCTCTCAAAAAAAATAGACTACGGGCTTATGGCCCTTATCCACCTCGCCCAAGGTTCGGGCCGTGTCGCCTGGAGTGCACGCGAAATCGCCCAGTCCTACAACATTCCGCCTCACCTGATGGCAAAGGTGCTTCAAAAGATGGCGCAAAGCGGAATCGTGGTCTCCCACCAGGGGACCCACGGTGGCTACACCCTGGGTCGTCCCGCCCACCTGATCAATGCAGCAGAAGTGATTGAGTCTATTGAGGGCCCGTTCTCCATGACTAGTTGCGTGTCGCAGAATGGCTACTGCTTGCAGTTCGAGAAATGTACGATCAAGAGCCCGCTCCAGTTGCTCAGTGACAGTGTGATTATGATGTTGAGACGGATGACGGTGGCCCAAATGAGCCGCCACGGGTTGGCGCCACCGAGGTTGAATCCGGAAAAAGACCAATCCTGCAGCGAAAGGAGCCCGGGGGGTGAAGCCCCTCGGTTGGTCAAGTTGTCGGGCGACCCCAGAGCGTGAGTGCTGCCGCTGTTGCAGTCTAATCTTCAGGATGATGAGTGATGATGCCTTAAGGAGTAATTATGCCCTCAGCGAACGATACCATTGAAGAACTGACCAACAAGGAGTACAAGTACGGATTTGTAACGGACATCGAGGCCGACGCTATTCCGCGGGGGCTGAATGAAGAGGTCATTCACAGCATCTCGGCCAGGAAGAACGAGCCGCGTTTCATGCTCGAGTGGCGGCTGCGGGCCTACAGGCACTGGCTCACGATGAAGGAGCCGACTTGGCCCAACGTCAACTACCCGGAAATCGACTACCAGGACATCATTTACTATGCCGCCCCCAAGAGCAAGAAGAATGGCCCCAAGAGCCTGGACGAGGTTGATCCTGAACTGCTGCGAACCTACGAAAAGCTGGGGATTTCTCTGCAAGAACAGGAGCGCCTGAGTGGCGTCGCGGTGGACGCCGTCTTCGACAGCGTGTCGGTGGCAACCACCTTTCGCGAGAAGCTGGCGGAAATGGGCATCATTTTCTGTTCCTTCTCGGAAGCGGTGCAGGACTATCCGGAACTGGTGAAGCAATATTTGGGCTCGGTGGTGCCCTACACGGATAACTTCTTTGCCACGCTCAACTCGGCGGTTTTCAGTGACGGATCGTTTTGCTACATCCCAAAGGGTGTGCGTTGTCCCATGGAACTATCGACCTACTTCCGCATCAACGCAAAAGACACCGGCCAGTTCGAGCGTACGCTGATCATTGCTGAGGACGACAGCTACGTCAGCTATCTCGAAGGCTGCACCGCGCCCCGGCGGGATGAGAATCAACTCCATGCGGCCGTGGTGGAGCTGGTGGCGCTGGACCGGGCCCAGATCAAGTATTCGACCGTGCAGAATTGGTATCCCGGAGACAAGCAGGGCAAGGGGGGCATCTATAACTTTGTCACCAAGAGGGGTAAATGTCGGGGTGTGGATTCCAAGATTTCCTGGACACAGGTGGAGACGGGTTCGTCGATCACCTGGAAGTACCCTAGCTGCCTTCTGCAGGGCGATAACTCGATTGGCGAGTTCTACTCAGTGGCGGTTACCAACAATTACCAGCAGGCTGACACTGGAACCAAGATGATCCACATCGGCCGGAATACCCGAAGCACCATCGTTTCGAAAGGGATTTCGGCCGGCCACGGGCAGAACACCTACCGGGGAGCCGTGAAGATTCTAAAAGGCGCCTCCCAAGCCCGTAACTATTCCCAGTGCGATTCGATGCTCATGGGCGACACCTGCGGCGCCCACACGTTTCCCTACATCGAGGTCAAGAATAGTACAGCCCAGATGGAACACGAGGCGTCGACCTCGAAGATCGGGGAGGATCAAATTTTTTACTGCAAGCAACGAGGAATTTCGGCGGAAGATGCCGTCTCCATGATTGTGAATGGTTTCTGTAAAGAGGTGTTTCGTGAGCTCCCCATGGAATTTGCCGTCGAAGCTCGCAAACTCCTTGGCGTCAGTCTGGAAGGGAGTGTCGGCTAGGCGGCCAGTGCATTGGCAGTTGGCAGTCGGTGGAGAGACAGATTAGCGAGGAGAACAGAAGCAGTGCTGAAGATCGAGAATCTGCATGTCCAAATCGAGGGTAAGCCGATCCTGCGAGGAGTGAATCTGGAAGTGGCGGCGGGAGAAGCGCATGCCATCATGGGTCCCAATGGATCGGGGAAGAGCACCTTGGCCCAAGTGTTGGCGGGCCGGGACAGCTATGAAGTGACCGAAGGTAAGGTTTCCTATCAAGGGAAGGACCTGTTGGCCATGGAGCCGGAGGAGCGAGCCTGCGAAGGCGTTTTCATGGCCTTTCAGTATCCGGTTGAAATACCCGGAGTCAGCAACGTCTACTTCCTGAAAGCCGCCGTGAACTCCATCCGCAACTATCGGGGTGAGGAAGAGTTTGACGCGATGGAATTCATGAAGGTCATTCGGGAAAAAATCAGACTGGTGAACCTGGACGAAACCTTCATCAGCCGTTCGATCAACGAGGGTTTCTCGGGCGGTGAGAAGAAACGAAACGAGATTTTTCAGATGGCTGTACTCGATCCTACGTTAGCCATCCTTGACGAAACGGATTCAGGACTCGACATCGACGCTCTGAAGACGGTGGCCCACGGCGTTAACGCCTTGCGCCAGCCCGACCGTTCGATCATTGTCATCACTCATTACCAGCGATTGCTGAACTACATCGTGCCCGATCGGGTTCATGTACTTTCGGGCGGGGAGATTGTCAAGTCCGGCGATAAGGATTTGGCTCTCGAATTGGAAGCCAAGGGTTACGGCTGGGTTGAATCTCAAGTTGCCGTTACGCCGGGAAGCTGAGCGAAGAGACGTTGATGAATCGAGACAGGGCTGGACCGGACCGTGAGCAAGATCGCTACTTGTCGCAGTATGCTGCCTTTGTTCGAAGCCAAGCGGACCGGGACCCAGGTTGGTTAAAGGCAAAGCGCCAGGCTGCAATCACTCGTTTTGCGGAACTTGGATTTCCGACCACTCACGATGAGGAATGGCGCTTCACCAGCCTGACCCCACTGACACAACTGTCGTTTGCTCCTTCCGGCGTCTCCGACCCTGGGCTGGCCCCAGCCGATCTGGGGTCCCTCACCGGTGACGACTCGCGATCCTCCCGTCTGGTGTTTTTGAACGCACGTTTTTCCAGGGAGCAATCTTCCTTCGGTGACCTTCCACCGGGTGTTCGGGTTCAGGGATTGGCGGAATTCTCGAACGGCGAGACCGCTGCCGTCCAGGAAGCGCTGGCTCGATACGCAGGAGGCCAAGAGGAAGTCTTCGCTGCCCTGAATACGGCTTTCCTCAAAGATGTTGCCTTGGTTTACCTTCCGAAGAACACCGTGGTGGAGCAACCGATTCACTTGCATTTCTTCTCCTGGGGAGAGGAACAACCCGTGGTTTCCCATCCGCGTTGCCTGCTGCTGGCCGGCGCCAATAGCCAAGCCCGTATCGTTGAAACCTATTCAGGTCAGGCTGATTCGATCTATTTCACCAACACGGTGACCGAGCTGGTGGCCGGGGACGGAGCCGTGGTTGAGCACTACAAACTACAGCAGGAGAGCGTCAAGGCCTTTCACATCGCCACGCTTCAATTCCATCTGGGAAGAAGTTCGACGGTGTCGTCTCATTCTATTTCGCTGGGAGGGGCTCTGGTCCGGAATCATGTCAATGCGGTGTTGGATGGTGAAGGAGCGGAAGCTACCTTGAACGGTTTTTCCTTAACAACCGACGGGCAGCACGTGGACAATCACACCTCCATCGATCACGTCAAACCTCATTGCAATAGCTTTGAGCTCTACAAAGGGATCCTGGACGACCGCTCAAGAGGGGTTTTTAATGGTCGGATCATTGTCCGTCCCCACGCCCAGAAGACCGATTCGAAGCAGACCAACCAGAATCTTCTGCTTTCTGAGGAAGCCTTGGTCAATACCAATCCTCAATTGGAGATCTATGCGGACGATGTGAAGTGCACACACGGGGCGACTATCGGGCAGTTGGATCCCGAGGCCGTCTTTTATATGCGGTCACGGGGGATGGCCCGGGAGGCCGCCCGCCAGCTCCTGACCTTTGCCTTTGCCAACGACATTACCTCCCAGATCCGGATCGAACCCATTCGCTCCAGGTTGGAAAAGACTCTTTTTCACCGTCTGGCGGAAAAGTGACCCAAGGAGTGACTCGGATGAGCAGGGTTATGACCCCATTAGTCAAGCTAACCGCACCGTTGCTGGACACAGACAGACTCCGTCAGGACTTCCCCATTCTGGCCAGGGACGTCCGCGGCAAGCCTCTGGTCTATCTCGACAACGCCGCTTCCACTCAGAAACCGAATCAGGTCATCGAAGCCATGAGTTCCTTCCAACGACGGGACTATGCCAATATTCACCGGGGCCTCTATTGGCTCAGCCAGGAAGCTACTGAGGCTTTCGAAGAGGTTCGCTACAAAGTCCAGCGGTTTATCAATGCCAGAGAGTCCCGCGAGGTTGTGTTCGTCCGGGGAACGACGGAGGCCACCAACCTTGTGGCCAGCACCTATGCCCGCCAAGCCTTGAGTGCAGGTGATGAAATCCTCATCTCGGCCATGGAGCACCACTCCAACATTGTCCCCTGGCAACAGGTTTGTGAGGAAAAGGGGGGAATCCTGAGAGTGGCTCCTGTCGATGACAGCGGGGAAGTTATATTGGAGGCCTTTGAGAAAGCTCTCAGCTCACGAACTCGCCTGGTCGCCATAACGCACGTCTCCAATGCGCTGGGAACCATCAATCCCGTAGCTGAAATGGTTCGAATGGCCCATAGCCGAGAAATCCCGGTGCTGGTGGACGGAGCCCAAGCTGCCCCCCACCTCGAAGTGGATGTTCAAGCGCTGGACTGTGATTTCTATGCTTTTTCGGGACACAAGGTTTACGGTCCCACGGGAGTTGGCATTCTCTATGGTAAGGCGCGCTTCCTGGAAGCCATGCCGCCCTATCAGGGTGGGGGTGAGATGATTCGCTCGGTCTCTTTCGAGCGCACTCGGTACAAAGAGATTCCCTACAGGTTTGAGGCCGGAACTCCGGATATCGTGGGGGCCATCGGTTTGGGAGCAGCCATTGACTACGTGAACGCCATTGGTTTGCAGAGCATCGCTGCCTATGAAAGTGAACTGTTATCTTATGCGGCCTGCGAGGTCTCCTCGATTCCCGGAGTGCGGATCATTGGGCAGGCCAGGCAAAAAGCGAGCGTGTTGTCGTTTGTTGTGGATGGAGCCCACGCTCATGATGTTGGAACCATACTGGATCAAGAGGGGGTCGCGATTCGCGGGGGCCATCATTGTGCTCAACCTCTTATGGAGCGCTTCGGCTTGTCTGCCACGGCCCGGGCCTCCCTGGGTCTCTACAGCACTCGCGCAGAGGTAGATGCCCTGGCGAATGGGGTTCGCAAAGTCACGGAGATCTTCGGTTTATGTCCGAGTTGATGGATCTCTATCAGGAGGTCATCCTGGACCATGCCAAACGGCCCCGTAACTTCGGGAGTCTGGAAAATGCCACCCACACGGCCGACGGCTACAATCCGCTGTGTGGGGATCGAGTGACTGTTTTCTTGCAACTCGACAGGGACGTGGTCCAGGACATTCGTTTTGAAGGCAAGGGTTGCGCCATCTCCACCGCCTCCGCCTCGATGATGACCGAGGTGCTTAAGGGCAAAAAGGCTGAAGTCCTCCACTCGGCTTTTCAACTGTTCCATGATTTAGTGACAGGCAAACGATCTGAACCTTCGGAAGCATTGGGGAAGCTGGCGGCCTTTGCCGGTGTTGCTGCGTTTCCGGTTCGTGTCAAGTGCGCAACCCTGGCCTGGCACGCCGTCAAGGCCGCCCTGGAGAACAAACATCAGCCGGTAACCACGGAGTAGGCCGCACGTCCGGCTGCCAGCGACAACTGCGCCCATAGCGAGGATTTCATCATGGAGACCGACTCCACCCAACTCGAGCCATCTCAGTCAGAAGAGCTTAAGCAGCGAATCATCGGGGTGCTGCAAACGGTTTACGACCCTGAGATTCCCGTCAACATCTACGAGATAGGACTCATCTATGGAATCGATATCGACCCGGCCAGCACGGTCAAGATTCGAATGACCCTCACCTCACCGGCCTGTCCCGTGGCCGGAACGCTACCGGGGGAGGTCGAAGCCAAAGTTGCCGCGGCTGAAGGCGTGTCCTCTGCTCAGGTTGAGTTGGTTTGGGATCCAGCCTGGAGTCCGGCGAAAATGTCGGAGGCCGCCAAGCTTCAATTGGGAATGCTTTGATCACATTCCATGGTCAGCCTTTCCTGCCCCCTGCTCTCCTTGGGACAGTGTCCATCGATTCCCGCTTGGGCTATAATCGGCCGCCGCTCAAGCAACAACTCAGTGAACCTTAAGAATCTGCCTCTCAGCCCATCTCCCGGGATGTTGTCCTGACCATGCAGAAACTACTCCAGAAAATCGAAACCAAGAACGTCAAGATTGGCGTTATTGGAATGGGTTACGTTGGATTGTCCCTGGCTGTCGAAGTCGCCAAGTCCGGCATCCACGTAGTTGGAATTGACGTGGTAGCGTCCAAGATCAAGGCCGTCAACTCGGGCGCTTCCTACATTCTGGACATCACCAACCAGGAGGTCGCCGAACAAGTCGGGCAGGGGCGACTCCGTGCCGTCAGCGACTTCCGGGTGATCAGGACCTTGGATGCCATAATCATTTGCGTTCCGACGCCTTTGAGCAAGACCAGGGATCCGGACCTTGGAATGGTGCTTTCTGCGGTGGAGAGAGTTGCCGAGAACCGAAGGGAGGACCAGCTCGTGGTCTTGGAAAGCACCACTTATCCTGGAACCACGGAAGAGTTGATTTTACCCAAATTGGAAGAAGCAGGCGGTACGGTGGGTCAGGATTTCTTCCTGGCTTTTTCTCCCGAACGAGTTGACCCCGGAAACACAGTGTACCACAGATCTAACACTCCCAAGGTGATCGGCGGGGTCACCCCTCAATGTGTCAAGGTGGCCTCCCATTTGTATCGTCATTTCATCCAGACGATCGTGCCGGTGTCTTCGCCTCGGACTGCTGAGATGGTGAAACTGTTGGAGAATACCTTTCGCAGCGTCAACATCGGACTGGTCAATGAGATCGCCATGGTTTGCAATCGGCTGGGGGTGGACGTCTGGGAAGTCATTGACGCTGCGGCTTCAAAACCGTTCGGCTTTATGCCCTTTCGGCCGGGGCCCGGCCTTGGAGGACACTGCATATCCGTTGATCCCCTTTACCTTTCCTGGAAACTGAAAACCATCAATCATCGGGCCCGATTCATTGAGCTGGCCAGTGAAGTCAATGCGGAGATGCCTCACTACGTGGTCGACAAGATCAACGACGCTCTCAATGAGTTTGGCAAAGCAATCAAGAACTCCAGCGTGCTGATCATCGGTGTCAGCTACAAAAAGGACGTCGATGACCTCCGCGAGTCTCCGGCCTTGGATGTCATCCAGTTGTTGCGCAATCGGGAAGCGCAAGTGGCTTTTCATGACCCCTACGTTCCCGAGATCCGGCTGGATGGTCTTTCCCTGAAGTCTGTATCGCTGGACCGTGGCTTGAAAGAAGCGGATTGCGTTGTGATCGTGACCGACCACAGCTCGATCGACTATCGATACGTGGTGGAGGCTTCCCCAGTGATCATCGATACTCGCAATGCCACCCAGGGGATTGAGAACGCGAAGGTCATCAAGCTGTAACTCCCTTCACAAAGAATCTCCCTAGTTAACGCTCCTTGCTCTCAGGTCCTGTGGAGCCGGACTTATCGACCTGTTTCATACATGGACAGGGATGATTTTCTTGTTGAATTCTGCCTTAAAAGAAATCAGACTCTTTCAATGAATCTTCCGAATTTTCTGACGCTGTCGCGCATCTTCGCAGTCCCGTTGCTTGTCGTTGTCCTTCTCACCCGCGTTTACAACCCGGAACAACAAGTCGAGAGCCTATCGATCTTCCTGGCCACGTTAATCTTTCTCGGCGCTTCCATCACGGACTATTTTGACGGCTATTTGGCTCGCCGACGCCGTCAGGTGACCGCGCTGGGCATGCTCTTGGATCCGATTGCGGACAAGTTATTGATATCGGCTGCATTTATCTCGCTCGTGGAGCTTGGTTGGGCGCCGGCTTGGATGGTAGTGATCATTATTGGGCGTGAGCTGGCGATTTCAGGTCTTCGCAGCATCGCTGCCAACCAGGGATTCAACATCGATGCCTCGGAGCTGGGAAAAATCAAAATGGTCTTGCAGGTCATAGCCGTCACCATAATCATCCTGAGCAATGTCTTTTCCTGGTTGAAGCCACTCGGCACTGCAGCGCTGTGGTTGGTTGTGATCTTCGCTTTGGCTTCGGCCGTCGACTATTTCCGGAAATTCTGGAAGACGGTCGATGTCAGCGGTGAAGCGGGCCAAAGGAGGAAGCTGGTTATCCTGAAGAAAAGACAGCGTGATGTGCCAACTCAATGAGTCCCATCAGAATTACCTCCTCAGGGTTTCTCGCTCGACGCTTGAGGCTTACCTGCGGTCAGGAATCAGGCCTGCTCCCGACCCTCCCTCCGCTGAAGAACTCCTGCAAAAAAGGGGCGCCTTTGTCACGCTCTATCACCAAGGGCGTTTGCGCGGGTGCGTCGGTTATGTCCTGCCGTTGATTCCTCTTTACCGTGTAGTAGCCGAGTGTTCCGTGTCTGCCGCGGTCGACGACGCGCGTTTTCGGGCGCTGAAACTGAAAGATTTGCCGGACACTGAGATCGAGATCTCCATTCTCTCGGACCTGGATGAGGTCAAGATCCCTTCCGACATTGAGGTCGGGACGCACGGCCTGCTGATCAGCCAGGAATCTCGCCGCGGCCTGCTGCTGCCAAAGGTCGCGGTTGAGCATGGCTGGACGCCGGAAGAGTTTCTGGAGCAGACCTGTCGGAAGGCCGGCTTGCCCCTCATGGCTTGGAGAAGCGGAGCCCAAATAGAGAAGTTTACCGCCATGGTTTTTCGGGAGGGAGAAAAAAGAGCCCCCAAGTCCAAGCTAGTGTAGTGTTTCACAAACAGACTTACAAATACCCTGGCTGGGTGTATGCTGCGGCTCATGTGGAAACCTGCCGCAAGATTGCCGATCACCCCCAAACAGAAGGAAACGCTGCGAAGTTGGCTGCGGACTCACACCCCCCCCAAGCGTGGTCACCCGCTGCCGGATCGTTTTGAGGGCTGCCGAGGAGATACCCAACAACCAAATTCCCAACAACTCCCCGTCAGCCGCCCCACGGTCCTGCTTTGGCGCCAAGGCTTCGCCAGGCTCGGACCAGCGGGCTTGACCCAAATCCAGAAAGGACGGGGCCGCCCCCCAGGATTGGTCCTGAAAAAGTTGAAAAGATTGTGCCTATGACGCTGCACACCCAACCGAAGAGCGCCACCCACTGGAGTTGTCGAATCATGGCCCAACAGTGCGGCCTCAGTCCGGCGACCGTTCATCGAATAGGGGATGCCCATGGGTTGAAACCTCATCGGCTCCGCCACTTCAAGCTGTCGCGCGACCCCCAGTTTGTCGAGAAACTGACCGATGGGGTCGGCCCCTACCTGAACCCGCCCGACAAGGCCCTGGTCATGGGTGTGGATGAAGAAAAGTCAGATTCAAGCCCTGGACCGAAGCCAGCCGGGCCTGCCCCTGAAGAAAGGGCGCTGTCAGACCCGGACTCATGATGATAAACGTCATGGAACCACTACTCTGTTTGCGGCTCTCAACCTGCTGGAAGGTCGCGTCATCGCTGATTGCCTGCCGCGTCACCGCAACCAGGAATTCTTGAAGTTCCTTCGCCGCTTGGAGAGGGAATTCCCCGCACAGGACCTGCATCTGATCTTCGACAACACCCAAACCCACAAGCACTCGAACGTGAAACGATGGTTAGCCAAACGGCCTCGTTTCCATCTGCACTTTATTCCGACCAGCGCTTCCTGGCTCAACATGATCGAGCGTTGGTTCGCCAACTTGACGGCACGCAGAATCCGTCGCGGTGTCTTTCACAGCGTCCCGGAACGGGTCCAGGTCATCAACGATTACGTCCGAATCCACAACGAAGATCCGGCTCCTTTCATCTGGACCGCTTCTGTACAGTCCATCATGCAGAAGATCCATCGCTGTAAAGTCATTTACGAGACACTACGCTAGGGTTCAACTGGGGACTCGGTCATTCGGCATGGATTGCCTCCAACCAATCGTTCAAGCAGATGTTCTGCATTCTGCAGGTCACGAGTACCGTGGATTGGTCTCCTTCGACGCTCCCCTGTTCCCCGATTACCCCTTCCCCGCTTGGCATCAGGAAAAGGCTTGTGCTAGACTGATCTCTTAAGTCCTGTTCCTATATTAGGATAAGCTGTATATTACTTTCGCTTTACCCCCAACAAGCACTGCCACCCGGAACGCCACCCCTCATGTCCGCATCGCCAAACGGAAAAATTTGCACCGTTATCCGGGAGTGCGCCATGAGCGGCTTTGAAACGGCCATTCTGCAGAGTCGCGGCGATTCCGACCTCATGGAATTCCGTCTCGACTACCTGGATCCCTCCCATTTGACCCTGGAACTGATGCAGCGCTGGGTGGCCATGGCGGGTGTTCCGGTGATTGCCACGCTGCGCAGAAAACCTTGTGGAGGACTGTTTGCGGGAAGTGAATCGGAACAGTTGGAAATACTGGAGAGAATTCGGGGTGCGGGTTTCTCATTCCTGGATGTCGAGGTCGAGACCCTCGAGGCCGTTGCCCCCAGTCAACTGAAGAAGATCAAAGGCGGATCGTGCGGATTGATTGGTTCTTACCATAATTTCCAAAAAACTCCCTCGGACCTCGAACCGATGTTCCAAAGGATTCTAGCGGTCAATGCCGACGTGGTGAAGATCGCGACCCTGGCGGGCTGTTTCGCCGACAACCTTCGCCTGCTTGAGATGATCTCCCGGGCAAAGGATCATGGTCTTCCCATCATTCCGGTGGCCATGGGCGAACTGGGCGCCTACTCCCGTCTGGTGGCGCCCAGTCGGGGAGCCATGCTGACCTACGCGTCCGCTCGAGCGGGTCAAGAGACGGCCCCCGGGCAACTGACGTCTCGAGACCTGAAGTTTGTCTATCGCCTGAATACCATCAATCTCGACACTGTCTTTTATGGTGTGATCGGCTACCCCATCGGTCATTCCCTTTCTCCTCAGGTTCACAACGTTGCTTTTCAGAAGCTCGGGCTGAATTGCCGTTATCTTCCGCTGCCCACCCCGAGTCTGGAGCCGTTCGCGCCCTATCTTGGATGCTTCGCCGGGCTCAGCGTCACCATTCCTCATAAGATCGCCGTCTTGAAGTATGTGGCAGCCCGGCACGAGAGCGTGGACAAGAGCGGCGCTGCAAACACGCTGGTCAAGGATGAGAATGGTCTATGGGCTTACAATACCGACCTGGATGGGGTTCGATATGCCTTGCGGGGCTGCCTGGGTTTTTCGCCTCGTCGGGCTGTCTTGCTTGGGGCCGGGGGAGCAGCCCGTTCCGCCGCCGCGGTTTTGAAGGAGGCCCGGTTCCATGTCACTGTCCTGGCCCGGAATCGGTCGAAAGCCGAGAGTTTGGCGCAAGACTTTGATTTTGAGGCAGACTCGCTGGATCGATTCAAGCGCTACAGCGGCGATCTGTTGATTAATGCGACTCCGGTGGGCATGTCCCCTGCCAGCCAGGAGAGTCCGGTCTCGGAGCAAGCACTGAGTTACGGTATGGTGTTTGATATGGTTTACAATCCTCTGGAAACGCGACTCCTTCGAGAGGCGCGCCGAAAGGCCCAGGTCGTGAGTGGCTTGGAGATGTTTATGGGGCAAGCTGCTCGACAGTTCTTTCTGTGGACCGGCCGGGAGGCGCCCTTGCAAGAGATGCGAGAAGTTGCCCTGAGTCAGTTATCCTCCGGCTGAGAGGCTTTTGTTATTTCAGGTTGGGAGTATTTTTCCTTGGGCTCCGTATACTCCATACAGGTTCCGGCAAGTTCCACCAATCTGGGGGCCGGCTTTGACTCTCTCGGGTTAGCGGTCGGTCTCTACCTCAAGGTTCAGGTTCGAGAGGTCGCCCGCGGGTCCACCGAAATCCACATGGAGGGAGAAGGGGCTCGGGAGTTGCTCAGCATCCGCGAGAACCTGATGTGGAAGGTCATCCAGCGGGTTTTCGATGGCGAACGGCGGCGCCTGCCCAGCCTCCGACTGGAAGTCTATAATGCGATTCCTCTGGCGCGTGGGTTGGGTAGCAGCGCGGCGGCCATCGTGGCAGCCCTTGGAACCTATGAAGCCCTGGTGGGTCAGGAGTTGACGCAGGAGAAGTTTTTCCGCTATGCCCTGGAGTTTGAAAACCATCCGGACAATATTACCGCCGCCCGTTTCGGTGGCTTTACCATTAGCTGCGTTGACGAACAGGGGGCAGTATCGTTCTATCGAACTGAGGTGACGCATGCACTGAAGATTCTGCTGGTTGTCCCGGACCTTCAACTGCCTACGGCGGAGGCCAGGGCTGTCATGCCCCACAATCTCAAGATGAGTGACGTGGTGTTTAATTTACAGCGCAGTGCTTTGACGGTGGCGGCCTTGATGGGGGGGCAATTCCAGTTCTTGCATGAATCGCTGCGTGACAGGGTCCATCAACCCTATCGAGCCTCTCTCATCCCGGGGTTGGAGGAGATTCTGGAGATCAAGGTTGGAGAGGTCCCAGGGTGGCTGGGCGTCAGTCTGAGCGGGGCGGGGCCCAGTATCATGACCTTTCTTCAAGGGGACGGCCGGGAAGTTTTTCGGCGGATCCAAGCGATTTTCAATCGCCATGGCATCACTTGCCGGCCGGTCGAGTTGGAAATCGACAACCGGGGAAGGAGCATCCGGAGGAGTTGAGCATCGCCGGGCCATCCCTAAAACCGCGAGTCTGCTAGCGGCGCTCGGAAACCAGCTGATGAAAACCCTTACTCAGATACCATTGGGCACTCAAGTGCTGTTCGGGGCAGCGGCGAAACACCGCCGTCGGTTGGAGCGGCTCATTTTTTCTGTCTTCAGTCGCTGGAAGTATCAGGAAATCATCCCCCCGATCTTCGACTACTACGATGTTTTTTCCAAAGGGATGGGGGCAGAGTCTGAGGAAGCGCTGTATCGCTTCGTCGATCGGGAGGGCAATTTGCTCGCATTGCGCCCCGAATTCACCTCCCTGGTGGCCAAGACCGTAGCCACCCGACTTCAGGATCGTCCCAAGCCCTTGAGGCTGTGCTACAGCGGTGACGTCTTGCGCTACGAAGCCCCCAGGGGAGGAAGGCAGCGAGAGTCTTTCCAGCTTGGAATTGAAAACATCGGCGGTGAACGAATTCCTTGTGATGCCGAGGTGATCCAGGTAGCCATGGAAGCCCTGCAGCGAGTGGGCATCCAAAGGTTTCAGTTCAATTTGGGCGAGATGGGCTTTTTTGCGGGTTTGGTCGAGCGAGTTGGCCTCTCGGCTCCGGATCTCTCAAGAATCAAGAAACTCATCGACCTGAAAGATCCCGTGGGACTTCAGGTTGAAATGGAGCGTCTTCAACTATCCACGAAGCAACGCAAAGTGCTGTACGCCTTGCTTCAGCTCACAGGCAACTCTGAAACGATCGATTCCGCCCGGCGTCTGGTTTCCAATGAAAAGTCACTGTTGGCCTTAGACAATTTGGCCGGCCTCTATGCTGAGCTGCGGCGTCAGAAGCTCTCCACGCACGTCACGATCGATCTTAGCGAAGTGAGGGGCTTGGATTACTACACGGGCATCATTTTCAAGATTTATGTGCCTGGGATGGGATTCGAGGTTGGCAGCGGCGGTCGCTACGATAACTTGTTGAAAAACTTTGGCTGCGACCTTCCCTCCGTCGGATTTACCTTCTTCCTGGAACGGTTGATGTCCTTGTCTTTAACGTAAGCGTTAGCAACCCAATGAGATCTGAAGAAACCATCTCGGTGGCCCTTTCGAAAGGCAGACTGCTGAAAACAGTCCTGGGGTTGCTGCGCCAGGGCCGGTGTTGAGATGGCCTCTTCCGAGCTTGGCTCCAGAAAGCTGATATTTCAGGACAAGAGCAGGCACCTTCAGTTCTTCATGCTGAAGCCGATCGATGTCCCTACCTATGTTGAATACGGAGTCGCGGACGTGGGCATTGCAGGATGGGATGTTTTGTTGGAATCGGAGGCCGATGTTCATCAGCCTCTTGACTTGGGGGTTGGTCGATGCATCATGGCTGCTGCCGGTCCCAAGCGCGCAGCTAAGAAGAACTACCGTGAACTGTCTGCCGTTCGCATCGCCACCAAATACCCCAGGATTACCACGGAACATTTCACCCGGCAGGGTATCCCGGTAGAGATCATTTACCTGTCTGGAAGCGTTGAGCTGGCTCCCAGACTGGGACTCTCGGAGCACATCGTAGATTTGGTCGCCACGGGGCGCACCCTGGCCGATAATGGGCTGGAAATCATTGAACCGATTTGTAAGGTTTCCGCTCGGCTGATTGTAAACCGGGCCAGCTATCAGGTGAAACGCCGGGCCGTGACCCAGCTCATCCAACGCCTCGCAGACGTCACCCCCCGGGGCGCAGGCTTCAAACCTGGTTGCTGAGGATGGCCACTCACTGTTCGAGAGCGTCGAAACGATGATTCCAAGTTACTTATGGCCGAGCCCTGAGGCCAGTGACTACGTCGAAAAAGTGATTTCCCGAGGCACTGGGGGGAATGAGGAGATCGAAGCGAGCGTTGCAGACATTCTAGCTTCGGTTCGGGAAAAGGGAGACGATGCCCTGCGGGAATGGACCCTCCGCTTCGAGGGCTTCGAACCCGGGTCGCTGCGAATCGACCCTGAGGAGATCCGGCGCCTGGCCAGCCAGGTGGACCCTAATCTGCGAAAGATCATCCAGCAGGCCAAGGAGAATATTTCTTCCTTTCACCAGCGGCAACAACAAGAGTCATGGGAGTTTGAAGCTTCGGACGGAGTGAGACTCGGTCAACGCATCACGCCCCTGCAAAGCGTCGGCCTCTATGTGCCGGGGGGGGGCGCGGCCTACCCCTCCAGCGTGCTCATGAACGCCATCCCCGCGCAACTAGCGGGTGTAGGTCGGATTGCAGTGACTACCCCCTATCGTCAATTCCAAGCCAGTCCAGTGGTTGCAGCGGTGCTGTCGGAACTCGAATTGGAGGAGGTTTATGGTGTGGGGGGCGCCCAGGCCATCGCTGCCTTGGCTTATGGGACCGCGACCGTCCCTAAGGTTGACAAAATTGTGGGTCCGGGCAACGCTTTTGTGACCGCCGCCAAGAAGCAGGTCTTCGGTCTTGTCGATATCGACAAGATGGCTGGACCTTCAGAAGTTATTGTGGTTGCCGACGAATCGGCTGACCCTGACTTTGTTGCGGCTGACCTGATGGCTCAGGCAGAACACGATGAAACGGCTGTGGCCCTGGCCATTGTATTTTCAAGCCATCGGGCACAAGCCATCCAGAGCAGCCTCAGCCGCCAAATTCAGACCCTGAACCGTCGGAAGACGATCAGAAAAGCCTTGGAACGCTATGGAGCCATCTTGGTGGTGAGTCAACCCCGGGAGGCCATCCGGATTGTCAACCGAATTGCCCCGGAACACCTCGAGTTGTTGACCAGGGACGCAGAGTCTCTGGCCCAAGGCCTGGATACTTGCGGGGCTATCTTCTTTGGTTCCGATTCCTGTGAAGCAGTCGGCGATTACTTTGCCGGCCCCAATCACGTCCTCCCAACCGGGGGAACTGCGCGTTTCGCTTCACCTTTGGGAGTTTATGACTTCGTGAAGAGAACCAATCTAGTCAAATACACAAGAGCCGCCTTGCGCAAGCATCACGAGGCCATTGAGCAATTTGCTTTGGCCGAAAAACTCGATGCCCACGCCCGCAGCGTTCGGGTGCGGGTCGAGAAGTCTTGATGGGTCCGGCAACCCAGTCTTCGGGATATCGCTGGTGACCGACCGATGCTGTCATTCCAGGGGCGCTGCCGGCCTTGATCTGAAACCGGAGCTTGATCCCCACGCAATCAAATTTCATGCCTGAGAAATCACTCAACTGGGCCGTTTTAGGGGTCGGTCAAATTTCCGAGATCGTTGCCCCCGCCATTCGAGAGTCTCAATGGGCCGTACCCTATGCAATCGCCAGTCGGACCCGGGAGAAGGCCGAGGGGTTCGCTCGCCGGCATGGCTTTCTGAAGAGCTATGGCCGGTACGGAGACGTCCTGGAAGACCCCGCTGTCGACGTGGTGTACAACCCTCTGCCCAACTGGCTGCACTGTGATTGGTCCATTCGAGCTTTGAAGGCCGGGAAGCACGTGCTCTGTGAAAAACCGCTGGCGGAGGACAGGGCCGAGTGCCAAAAAATGATTGCCGTTTCCAAGGAATGTGGTCGATTGTTAATGGAAGCCTTTGCCTTTCGCTTTCATCCCCAGACCACTAAAGTCAAAGAGCTGATCGGCAACGGGGAAGTGGGCGAGGTTCGCATTATTCGGGCGTCCCTGGGATTTCCGCTCAACTTCGACCTGCCCGACATTCGGCTGAAGAAAAGCCCCGGTGGCGGCGCCCTCATGGACGTGGGGTGTTACTGTGTCAATGTGATTCGCTACCTGATGGGAGGAGAACCCTTGACCGCACTGGGTCAAAGCCTGTGTGGTCCGAGCCATGGAGTGGACCTGACTTTCGGGGGCATGCTGGTCTTTCCAGGTCAGCGTCTGGGGCTTTTCAGCGGTAGTTTCCAGACCGCTCTCGACTTTCAACTCGAAATCCTCGGCTCGCGAGGACGCATTCTGGTGCCCAAACCTTTTAAGCCCGACGCCAACCACGGTTCGCTGACGATGCAGGTGGCTGGTAAAACCCGGGAAGTTCCGATCCGAAATGGGGGAGAGGTGTATCGCCTGCAAGTCGATCATTTCAGTCGCTCGATCCTGGAGAAACGGCCGCTGTCCTTGCCGTTACAAGATTCACTGGGTAACATGGCGGCCATCGAGGCGTTGCGGCGTTCGGCAGAAACCGGACGGGAAACCCGAGTCGTGCAGGGTTAGAGGGCGCCGGACCTCGACCTGCCCGGGGCGCCGAGTTTGATCCTCGCCGCCGACAGCCTGTGAATTCAGCCAGTTCTCTGGCTATTGTTACCAGAAGGATCACCCCTCGAAGCTCATGATTCCCAAGCTGGCTCAGGTCAGAGACGTCATCATCATCGGTGCGGGGCCCACGGGCTTGGCCTGTGCGATTGAGGCAGAAACACAGGGGCTGAATTACCTGGTGATCGAAAAGGGATGTATTGTCAATTCAATCAAGAACTTCCCGCTTCAGATGACTTTTTTCACCACTCCGGAGCTACTGGAAATTGGTGGAATGCCCTTTGTGACTCCCTATCAGAAACCGACTCGATTGGAGGCCTTGAAGTACTACCGGCGGGTGACGGATACCTACGGGCTTAAGCTTCATCTCTACGAAACCGTATTGAGTGTTGAGGGCAGCGACGGTAACTTTCAGGTCAAGACCGAAACACGGGATCGGAAATCCTGCAACTACCGGGCACGAAAGATTGTCCTGGCCACCGGGTACTATGACATTCCGAATTCCTTGAACGTGCCTGGAGAAAACCTGCCCAAGGTGACTCACTACTACCGGGAAGCGCATCCCTACTACGGTATGAAGGTTGCGGTGATCGGGGGTAAGAATTCAGCCGCCGTGGCCGCACTGGATCTCTATCGTGCCGGGGCCCGCGTGACACTCATCCACCGTGGGAGCAAATTGAGTCAGAGCATTAAGTATTGGATCAAGCCCGATATTGAAAACCGGATCAAGGCTAAAGAGATCAAAGCTTTGTTCAACACCACGGTGGTGGAAATTGCCCAACGCTGGGTTCTTTTGAGACGTCTCTCGGGTGAGACCTGGTCTGTCGATAACGACTTTGTTTTCGCCATGACCGGATATCGCCCTGATCTGGAGTTCTTCAAGTCTGTTGGGATTCGATTGAGTCCTGAGGAGCGGCGGCCCCTGATCGACAAAGACACCTACGAGAGCAACGTGCCCGGAGTCTATCTGGCCGGCGTGGTTGTTGCGGGAATGATCACCAACGAGGTCTTCATCGAGAACGGCCGGTTTCATGGTAAGGTTGTGGTTGATCACATTGCAGAGAGACTGAAGAAGCAGGCTGTTTTCTAAAATAGGCCTATCTGCCTGAGGCGGGTCCGAAGAGTTGACGGCGACGTATCGAGCAATGAAAAGCCTGGGCGGGGTGAAAGTGGCAACGGCTTGACCTCAGCCCGAGTGGGTTGAATCGGCTGAGGGAATGTCTGTCGGTGAGCAAGGAAGGTCAGGCGGGTATGAGCCGCGAAGGGTTCACTGAGCGTTGCATGATCGATGAGAGGGGGGCCTTCGACGGTGAGGAGTTGCGCGAGCTCGAGTCCCATCTGGCGAGCGGGGGCTCCATTTGTGAACAACAGATTCGGGAGTACGGCAAGCGGGTCTCGCCGTTGCCATGGTCGCTGCTCGACCCGCCTCTCTCGCCCGAACTGAAGGAACGGGTGTTCGAGGCCATCAAGAGTGTCAACCCTGAAGTAGGGAAGACTCCGGTTCCCGAGCCTGTCGAATCGAAGGCGCCCGTTGGCTTTGGGAGTTGGCTCCCCTGGGTCTGTGCCGCCGCCGGCTTGGCGTTGATCTTTTCGATGTGGAACCTGCGGCGCTTGAACCAGGAGCTTGCCATATACCAGGCTGGACTGGTTGAGCTGACGGGCCATGTTCGTGAACTGCAAACTCAACTGGACCGAGAGGTTGGAAAGATGGCCTTTCCGAACGACCCCGGCGTCCAGCCATTGCTGCTCTCCGGCACCCCCAAGAGCCCTGAGGCCAGAGGCGCAGTATTTTGGAACACCCAGGAGAGGAAGGCCCGCTTTTACGCCTCCAAGCTCCCTCAATTATCCAAGGAAAAGACCTACCAGCTTTGGCTGATTGCCGACGAGCCTGTGGGTGCGGGAACCTTTCGAGTGAATCCTGCGGGCCAAGGTTTTCTGGAGGTGGTCGATCTGGCCGCGTCGGCCCAAGCCACGGAATTCGCCGTCAGTATGGAGCCGGCAGGCGGGGCGCCTCAACTCACTGGCGATATCTACCTCTCGGGGTCCTTCTAGTCATTGGCTGAAGGCTGCCCGCCGCCGCGCCACAGAATCTCACCCATCCTCACAAGCAGGTTTCGTGTCCACTGAAAGATTACCGACTTTCACCCGACTGTCCGCCGTTCCCCGAAGCAGGATAGCCACTTTCCTGGCAGTGTTGGCGACCGTTTTCCCTGCCGCCGAAGCGCTCTCGCATGATTTTGCAATCACTGAGGTCACGGTGCTCCTGCAACGCCAGGAATCCTATCAGATCGACATGCGAATCGATGTGGATGCCCTGGCTTTGGGCGTCCCGCCAACCTCCGATTCCGCTCAGGTCGCTGCCGAGTTGAAGGCCATGTCACCCGATGAGCTGAGTGAGGCCATTGAAAATGCCAGGCAAACCATCCAACGCCGGGTAAGACTTCGCTTTGATGGCGTCAAACAGAGGCCGGCGATTACCTTTCCAGAACATGGATCCCGATTGGCGGTGGAAAACGAGATTCCGACCTTCCTGGGACTGACGGCCCGGCTGTCGGGGACGATTCCCGGCGGATCGGCAACAATGACTTTTGGAGCCTCGCGCGCCTTCAAGGCGGTCCACCTGACCCTTCTCGATCAACGGACGGGGAGGGCAATCCGGCAGTTGCTGGGTGTGGGGGAGGACAGTTCTCCCTATCACTTGCAAGGGGATGCCGTTCCGGACGGCAAAGGGACGGTGGCGTTTCGCTACTTGTTACTGGGGTTCGAGCACATTCTTCCAGAGGGCTTGGACCACATTCTGTTCGTGCTGGGTTTGTTTCTGTTGAGCCGCCGGTTCCAACCTCTGCTCTGGCAGGTGACCGCCTTCACTCTGGCCCACTCGGTAACCCTGACCCTCTCGAGTTATGACCTGGTGGCGCTTCCCTCTCGGCCAGTGGAGTCGCTGATTGCACTCTCCATTGCCTACGTCGCTGTGGAAAATATCGCCACGACGGAGTTGAAACCCTGGCGGCCGGCCGTGGTGTTTGGTTTCGGCCTGCTGCACGGCCTGGGCTTCGCGGAAGTTCTGCGGGAACTGGGTCTGCCGGGGCAACACTTCATGACGGCGCTGGTGACTTTCAACCTGGGAGTCGAGTTGGGTCAACTCAGCGTCCTGCTTCTGGCCTTCGCCGCCGTCGGATGGTTCCGGGAAAAGCCCTGGTACCGCAAGGCCGTGGTCCTGCCCGGCTCAGCGCTGATCGGCGCCATCGGCCTGTATTGGTTCCTTGAACGGGCTGTCTTTTAAGCACGGTCGTTTATACTCATTCCCTTGACGGATAGGAAAGAAACAAATTATGATATCGTTCCCTTATCAATCCTTTTATGAGGTGCGTTATGGGAAAGTACGACCCTTTACGAGAATACCTGTCGGGACAACGTAGCAATTCCTGCGTGCTGACATTCTCCGAAATTGAAGGCATCATCGGCGACTTTCTCCCTATTAGCGCCAGGAAACATAAGCCGTGGTGGGGGAATGACGAGACTCATACGCAAGCATCCAGTTGGTTGCGCGCGGGCTGGAAGGTCGAACGGCCCCGTCTCGGAAAGGAGCAGGTTCATTTCACGCGGGTCGATCGTAGCGACTGGTCTCTTAAGGATCGCTCTATCGACCATGTGCCTTCGCAGGTAATCGTGCGCAATCTGGATGCGGGGGTTGTTACAGAACTGAAGCAGAGAGCGAAACGGAAGGGCCGTTCTCTGGAACGGGAACTGAGGATGATTCTGATGCGAGCGGCGCGTCCGGAGCGGTCAAAACTAATCGCCGAAGCTGATCGCATCCGGGCTATGACCGCCGGCCCTCTGGAGGACAGCGTATCGCTTTTGCGGAAGGATCGTGACAGTCGATGAATCTGGTGATTGACGCGAGTGTTGCGTGCAAATGGTTCTTCGAGGAGAACTTGTCGTCCGAGGCTCGGGCCCTGGCAGAGTCGGACGCAGTCTTTTCCGCCCCGGATCTGATTCTTGCGGAATGCGCGAACGCGGCTTGGCGAAGAGTCCTGAGCAAAACAGTGCCGCGGGCACAGGCGCAGGACTTCCTCAAGGCTCTGCCGCACTGGTTCGAGTCACTGGCTCCGTCGGTGCGGTTGCATGAGGCGGCTTTCGAGATGGCGTGTGTTCTGGAGCACCCGGTTTATGATTGCCTGTACCTTGCGCTTGCCCAGGACGAAGAGACACGGCTGGTCACAGCAGACCGTGTGTTTGCCGATCGGGTCCGCAACTCACGATGGAAAGATCGAATTGAGAGCCTACGCAAGAGCTGACGTCCGGCGGTCTTCCAGGACAACCTCAAGGTGAGCCGCAGGGGACTCCAGGGTATGGGATTGGATCGCTTGGGTGCGATGTTAAGGAAAATTGCGGCCACAGTCCGGGTCTGGATGTGCGGCAAGTCACGTTTGCCTTCGATACGCACCCGGATCAGATGAAATAGGAAACATGGTCAAGATGACGACATTCACCCAGAGAGTGGACCATCTGCCCAAGGCGCACCGGAAGAAAGTGGAACAGCCGGCGAAGGCGCTGATCACGACGGCGCATCCTGCTTGAGGAGTTGTTGCCACGGGAGCTATGCGGCGAGCTTCCTGGATACTGTCTCGTTCAAAGAGAAAGCTGAAATATGGAATTGGTGCAGCCAGACCTGTCTGTCCTTGTGATTATCCTGCTCGTCTGGTCTCTCTATTTCATCTTAAAACGATTCTTTTTCAACCCCATTAACAAGATCGAGACCCCTGCATAACATCCTGATTTGAAGGCCTTGACCATGAGAGGCGGGTTTTTGGCGGCTTTTGGCAAGGATTGGCCACGCTCGTTGCTTGCCGACCCTTGGGATGGGGCGGTTTTCAGACTCCTCAGGCCTGATTTTCCTCCGGTCAGACGCACTTATCCTGCCTAAGCCCTCTCTGGAACGCCGTAAAGACCCAGGAACCGGGCACCCTTGCCCATATTGTGGGCGATGGCCGCCAAGCCGTAGAAGGTCACGTTCTTCGCCAAACCCAGCAAGCGGGTCCGGGCCAAGCCATAACAGCGTTTATCAGTGGCAAAGCAACCTTCTACGCCTGCCCGGATAATGGCAATCTCGGCCTTACGCCGCTTCTGTTTCTCACTGAGGGGGTGGTTTCGATAGCCTTGGCGCTGGACCTGATCCCCAATCCCAAACCGTTTCAACCGGTGGCGGGTTTGCCGAGAACTGTATGCGCTATCGATACAGCGCTGCCTCATCCCCCAACAGCAGCCTCTCACATTCCTGGCTGTCATGAACATTCCCCGGCGTGAGGCTCTGGCGGTGGATGAACCCGTCCTCGTCCACCCCCGTATGGACCGAATAGCCGTAGGTGGCTTTGATCTTCCCCCGACTGTCTTTCTTCACAGGCCAGCCCCCATCGCCATCACGAGTGGGCATTCCATCCTTGCCCCTGCCGGGACCCGATTGAGCCGCCTCCACCGGCGTGGCGTCAATAATGATGTTGATCCGCCCTTCGGTCATGAGGATGCGTTGGGCTTCCAGTTGGCGGTTCACCTCTCCCCAAAGCCGCTCCCCCAGACCCTGCTCCACCAGCCGGGTGCGGAACCGCCCCAGCGTCGTGGACTCCGGAACCCCGCCACCCAACTCAAGAGGGCGGAATTGGCGAAACAGTCAATCCCGCTACAGACAGTGCCACAGTTGCACATCCGACAAACGATACCAGACTCCCAGCAACAGACCCCGAAACAGGGTCAGCAGCGGATAGCCGGGACGCCCTGTCCCAGCGGCCTGGATCGAAGACAGCAGACCCTCGATCTCCAACCACTCCAGCAACGCCTCGGCATCCTCGAGCGCGTGCAGGGTCGGATGATCCAGTTCCGCAGCACAGACAAACATCTCAGGTTGAATGGTGAATGATTTTTGCATTATCTGTCATAACATCTTGCCGGTAGTTATGCAGAGGTCTCGCTTTATCGGAAGGACGGGAAGCCTCTGCCCCCGGCAACTTCGATCATCGAAGCGCAACGCCGGGCGGTTCACGGTGTGGGAACGCGACCGTAGGCGCCGACGACGCATGGCGTGCATAGCGCGGCATCGTTGCTCAGGAGGGCTTGGTGCAGGTCTTCTTCAAGCGTGTCGATCCCTACCTGCTTGGCCGAGGCTACCCCGAGTTGTTCCATCATCGGAAGCAGGCTGCGCACGAGTTCCGATACCCACTTGGTCCCCTCCATAGAGGATGCCGGATGCAGCTTCTGCCGAACGATCAGGTTGTGTTCTTCCAGCCCGGCATCCCGGAATACGCGCCACAACCGGGGACCCAGATCCAGGGTGACCCCGACACGCCTGAAGGTTTCTCTGGCCCAGCCCAGCACGGTTTCGACCTTCGGTACGGGCGGAACCGAGCGGGCGACATACATGTCGGCTTCAATGAACACAACCAACCCCCCTGGTTCCAACCGATCGATCAGTCTCCGCAGCGTCTTCGTCGGATCGGCCACGTACATCAGGACGAAGCGCCCGATGACGGCGTCGAACTTGCGTGAGAGGTGGATGCTTTCCACGTCGGAGACTTCGAAGCGCACCTGCTGGGCGTTCAATGAAGCAGCCCGTTCTTTTGCCCGTTGCACCGCCTCCGGTGAACGGTCGATGCCCAGCACCGACCCCGACGGACCCACGAGGTCGGCTGCCAGCAGGCTGAAATCTCCTGCGCCGCAGCCGAGGTCCAGGACGCTCGTGCCGGCCGCGATACCGGCCTGCTGCAGCACTTCCAGGCTGATTTCTCCCCAGTACCGTCCTTGAAATACGAGGCGTTGCAACTCATTTTCAGTGTGACCCAGGACGTAAGGGCGAGTTTTTCGTTCGTCCATAAAATAACCTCCTTCTCCTTCAAACCCGGAAGATACCATGGTGCGAAGTCGCCCAGCGGGAGTCTAACAGAATAGCGGTCACTCCGGTCGGCCAGTGCCAGGGAAACTCTCATTGATCCGTCATCTGTAAGCCCATTAAACCCATAAAGTGTCTATTCCCAACAGGATGGGCGGTTGGGTTCCATGGGTCAAAACACCTTGGCCGAAGCCGGAGATCCACTCCTTTCGATCGCGATTCCTGGGTGAGGCCTTCAGGGTTTGAAGCGAGGGTTGGCGGCATTGCCAAGAACGAGAATAGGTTGACAGTCGGGTTGAGCTTTTCATTAGAATACGGGGGTTGAAGTCAAGGGGGAACAACCATGTCAGATGCCAAGTCCTGGATCTTAACCGATGTCGGCGCAAACGTTTGGAAGGAGAGCCTGTTCTTGGGGCACGATGACCTGGGGGCGCCGGATTGCACAGCCTCCAAGACCTGCCTGCAAGGGGGCTTGCGAAGCGGAGTCGATCTGGTGGAGGTCACCAATGCCGATCTGTCGTTCTCGATCTTGCCAACTCGCGGCATGGGGTTGTGGAAAGCTTCCTACCGCGGGATTCCGGTGGGTTGGGAGTCACCCGTCAAAGGCCCCGTGCATCCCCAGTGGGTGGACGAAGGGGACAGAGGCGGACTGGGTTGGTTGAAGGGTTTCGACGAGTGCATCGTGCGTTGTGGTTTGGACTCCAATGGCTCCCCCGGCGAAGATGTGATCATCGACAACAATGGGAATCGCGTCTCGGTCGATCTCACTCTCCACGGCAAAATTGCAAACCTGCCCGCTCACTATCTGGAGATCCGTTCCGACCCGGGGGCCGGCACGGTTTCCGTGGTGGGAGAGGTGGATGAATCCTCCCTGTTCCTTCCGGGACTCCGCCTCCGATCGACCGTAAGCACGAGCGCCCGCTCCAACCGGTTGACCATCCGGGACGAAATTACTAATTTGAAGGCGGTACCCTCCGAACTGGAGTTGGTTTACCATTGCAACTTCGGGCAACCCTTCCTGGGGGCGGACTCCAAGTTGTTGGCTCCGACCCTGGAAGCAGCCCCCCGAGACGCACGGGCGGTGGAGGGGGTACGGCAGGTCGATACGTACTTGCCCCCGACCCCCGGCTACGTGGAGCAGGTTTACTTCTACGATTTGCTGGAAGGTTCGGAAAACCGCACCCTGGTGGCTCTGCGGAACGCCTCCAAAGACCGGGCCGTGGCGCTTCGATTCAGCAAGAAAGAACTTCCCTGCTTCACTCAATGGAAGAATACCGTGGCCCTGTCCGAGGGTTACGTTACCGGCCTGGAGCCGGGAACCAATTACCCCAACCTGAAGCGTTTTGAACGAGAAAGAGGTCGAGTCGTCCGTCTGGAGCCGGGGCAGAGCTATGGCTGCCAGCTCACCCTCGAGGTCTGCGCCAGTCGAGAACAGGTGGCGGCCATTGAAGATGAAATCACACGGCTCCAGGGTGGCCGCCGCCCCACCATCCACCCGAGCCCGCAGGGGAAGTACTCACCCATTTGAAGTCGTGCGGCTGGTGGAAGCATCCCTTGAAGGCGGGCTGGGCGTTTGTTGATCCATCGTGCAAGTTGGAACCGAGAAATATGGGGCGCCCCGGTTCCGAATCGATCGCTGAAGTCAGGTAATTCCGTACAACGCCATTGAGCTGCGGCCGGCACGGCCTCCTTCGCTGACCGCATCGTGTAAATTCCCCAACAGCCGAACGCTTGCCCGGCTGCGCAGACCGCTCTTTCTGCCACCGGCTGCAGCCCAAGAGGACAGAGGACCATGACCAGGAGTGAAGAGACGAAGTCGAAGTATCAGGGAATTTTTGTCGCGGCCTGCACTCCGATGAAGGAAGACTATGCGCTGGATTTACCCAAGATCCAAACCTGTATCGATTATCTCGTCAGCGGCGGATTGCGGACCGGCACTGCGGTGTATGCGGCCTTGGGAGCGGGCGGAGAACAGATGCATTTGTCCACTGAGGAACGTAAGGCGGTGGCAGCGGCCTCTGTCAGGGCGGCTGCCGGTCGCCTGCCCGTTTTCGTAGGGATCTCTCATCAATCCACTCGAACCGCAGTGGAATTGGCGGAACACGCCGAGCGGATCGGAGCTGACGGCTTGCAGGTCGAGCCTCCCTGGTACTTCGCCAGTACGGCCGACGACGCCTTCGAATACTACCGCGCCATCAGTCAAGCCGTGAGCCTGGGATTGACTGCCTACAACACGTTCTGGACCTGCGGCTTCGATATGGACCAGAGGTTTGTGGAGCGCCTGGCCCAACTGGAAAACGTGGTGGGACTGAAATGGTCCAACCAACGTGACAGTGAATTGGTGGCCGTGTTGTCCACCTATAAGGGTCGGTTCAGTATCATCAGCAATTTTCACGGCGCCTTTGTGGCCTCGGCTTTTATCCTGGGCGCCCGGGGGTATGTGTCCCAAGCTGCCAATTTTGCACCCCGGATGAACTGCAGGATTCTCCAGGCGCTGCGCGCAAAGGAATATGAAGAGGCCACCCATCTCTATATGGCCTCGGAAGAAAAATACAACCGAGCCCTGGACGAAGTCATGAGCCAGGGTATCACGGGGGAGGGCAACTTTATCAAAGCCTGCATGCCGCTGGTCGGAATTCCTTGTGGTCCGGCCCGATTGCCCTTGCGGCATCCGCCCGCCTGGTTCGTAGACGGAATGCGTCAGATGCTTGAATCGGTGGGGGAACTGCGCTTGGCCGCTTCCTGACGGGCTGAAGCCATCGCGACCCCGCAAGTCGGCCGGGTTTCCGGTCTCGCGGGTCGACACCGCGTCGGCTGGACCGGGAATCAGCAGCGATGGCCCTCTTACCGGGTTCGTTGGGTCCGGCAGGAAGTGTCATCGCCGCGGAAGTGGTGATATACTCAGCTTCTTTTTCGGGTCGTTGATCTACCTTGGTTCCCGTACTTCATCGCCGGTGGCTGGCTCCTGATTCTTGCAGGATGGCTGGGGGAGAAGCCCTTATAATGTTTTGGAAAAGGGATGCAGCATCACTTTGTCGTGAGTCCGCTATATGGGTAACGAAAGGGGAATGAAATGGGGAAAAAGGCAATCCTGGCTGTTTTGGCAGTTTTCGTGGCTTGGGCCGTGCTGGATTTTGTCATCCATGCGCTGATCCTTGGCGGTCAGTATCAGGCTACGGCCGACCTGTGGCGACCTGAGAATGAGATGATGCCTGTGTTGATGTACTTTGTGACACTGGTTTCTGCGGCGGCCTTTGTCGGCATTTACGCGCTATTGATTTGCCGGAAGGAGATGAGCCGGGCCATCCAATATGGTTTGCTCTTTGGCGTATCCGTTGGAATCGGCATGGGCTATGGCTTCTATTCCGTATCGCCCATCACCCATACGATCGCACTGGTCTGGTTCCTGGGCACCATCGTGGAAACCACCGTGGCCGGCGTTTTACTCGGACTGATCGTCAAGGAATAAGCCGGTCTCGCCGGCGCCGATCGAGAGGCATTCCTCCAGCGGTTTCCACGGAAGTCTGTTGAGAGAGTTTCAGTCGTGCGGGTGAGTGCGCCTGATTTCAGGAGATGAGGGACAATGGATACTCGGAAAGAGGAAATTCGACACAATTTGAGCGGCCCGGTAGCCTCGATCAGGACTCCGTTTCTGCAGGATGGTCAAATCGACTTTGCCGGTCTACGCCGCTACGTGGATTTTTCCATCGAGGCTGGAAGCCCCACCATGCTGCTGACTTGGGGCGACAGCTTGTACACACTCCTGACCGATCAGGAAATCGCGGAGGTCACCAGGGTTGTCTCCGAACAAGCCGCTGGACGGGCCATGGTCGTTGCCGCTGAGAGGAACTGGGGAACCCCGAAGGTCGTCGAGTTCGCCAAATACGCCAAGCAGGTGAAAGCCAGCGTCCTGATGGTGATGCCTCCCGACTGGGCAGGATCCTGCACCCCCGCCACCCTGACGGATCACTATGCTGCTGTGGCGGCCGAACTGCCCGTCATGATCATCACAGCCACCTTTGTTCCGCGAGGGGAGGCCTTTGGGCTGGAGACGCTCAAACGGGTTCGGGACCAGGTCCCGGGCGTGGTGGCCATCAAGGACGATTGGTGCGGGGAGTTCGGCCGGAAGATGAGTCTCCTGGTTCACGACCACTGGGCGGTTTTCGCCGGCGGGCAAAAGCAGAATCACTTAAACCTTCATCCCTATGGTTGTGACGGGTACCTTTCAACCTTTATCACTTTCAAGCCCCAGGTTTCCCATGATTACTGGAAGGCCATCCAGGCGGAAGACATGCCAAAGGCTACAGAAATCATACGGACCTGTGACCTGCCTCTGTTTGATTTCATCCAGCCGCGGCAAGGAGGGTTTGATGCCTGGTTTCACGGGCTCTACGAGGTGTATGGCCTCTGTGGACGGTGGAGGAGGCCGCCCTACTACAGCCTCAGCGACGCAGAAATGGAGCAGTTGGAAGACTTCCTCAAGAAAAACGGTTTGCTCTGAGCAGCCGAAGACTTCGCCGGCCGCGACCCCAACATCCCAGGCAACAACCGCCGGCGGAGGGGTGTTGTAAACCGCAGGAACCCTCCGGAGACGAAAGGCAGGGGGTCTGCCTGCTGCGGTTGGGGCATTGAGCGGCTTCGGCGCTAGTATCCGGCTGACTTGTCCACCAGCCCCAGCAGGGGTTGCCCTTGGCAGTAGCGCCGTAAATTTTCACAAAAAAGCTGAGTGCAGCGTTCATACTCCTCGCGAGAAACAATGCGGTGGAAGGACATGAGCAGATTGTCCAACACCCACAACGGTGAATCCGGGGACGGCATTTCCAGTTGCAAGCTGGCTCCGGCAATTCTTTTTTTCGCGAGGGCCCGCCGAATGGCTTCCAGGTCATAAAGGGCAGGCCGCCCGGAAACGTCGATGAAGTAGGCGGTCTCTTTCATGGCCCTCAGCGCTCTCTCATCGATGAGTCCCTGGGTTTCAGGAGTGAGGGGCAGACTCAGAACCACGAAATCCGAATTTCGTAAGAGTTCGTCTATCTGAGCCAGTCCGATCAACCGGTCCACGTTTTCCGGGGGGGGTCTCTGTTTTCTGGCCAGTCCAATGACGCGCATGCCGAAACAGCGAGCGATCCGGGCGATCTCCAGTCCCATCACACCCAGGCCCAGAATGCCTACTGTCCTCCCTTTCAACTCTGTGGGCCATCGGCCTTTCGAGCGCAGGGTTCCCGGAACCGTCCATTCCCATTCCCGGTCGGGCCGATGTCTGAGATCAGAATGAAGCTGGCGGCTGAAAGCCAGCATCATGGCCAGGGCATACTCCGCCCCTGTCGAATCGAAACAGGGTTTGGAGCAGGTCAAAGGGATCGGACTCTCCACGAATTCCGGAAAGAGGTAGCCTTCGACTCCACCCGAGCCGGCGTGGACCCAACGAAGTTTCTCGGCCACCCGCAGAAGCTCGGCGTCAAAAGCTCCCACAAAAGCCACTTCCGCCTCCGCGAAGTAGTCGAGCAAGCGTTTCCGATCTTCGCTGGCAACCACGCGAACGCCTTCCACGCATCTCTCGATTTTCTCTAAACCCCGGGGGATCCAACTGACCACTGCCAGGGAGGGTGTTTTTGTTGCCAGGTCAGTCTCCTTGCGCAGCAAGCTGCTCGATTCGAGAGAGTGCTTCGGGAACGTAGTTTCCCAATCCCAGCCCGGGACCGCCCGGAAGTTGAAGGTAGCCGTCACGCAGCGTCAAGGGTTTTTCGACGACTTCATGATGGCTCATGCGGGTAATCTGGAAAGTCGGTTTCTCTCGAAGGGCTTCCCAGCCGGGATACTCCACCATGGCTCCGTTGGTGAGGCTGGAGAGAATGTGAAGATGGGCGGCAACCACCGTGGCCGACCAGGGGCTGTGGGGGACGCAGAGAAGACCGGCTTCCTCGGCTCGGCGGGCGACGTAGTGCGTTTGGGTCACCCCCATCTGCGCGGCGTCGGGTTGGATGACGTCAAGCGCCCGACGGTCGATGAAGTGCTGGAATTCATGGGTGGTGCTCAGACTTTCCCCGGAGGCAATCTTGATGTCGACGGCACTGGTGAGAACGGCGTAACCGTCAACGTCGAACGGTGACAGGGGCTCCTCCAGAAAGTAGAGATCGTATTCTTCCAGGAGCCGAGCCACTCGAATGGCCTCTTTGGCGTTCCAGCCGTGGGTCCAGTAGGCGGGGCAACCGAAGTCGAGCATCAAGCGAGTGTCTGCCCCAATGGCCTCGCGGATGGCAGTCAGTTTATCCTCGTCCTCGGGTTGAAAATGGTTTCCCCAGCCGAACTTGATGGCTCGGAACCCCTGCCGGACAAACGCTTCGCTTTCTGCAGCCAACTGCTCGGCGGTCTTCAGCTTGGCGGGACCTCCTCCTTCCAAAGAGTCGGGGTCAAAAGCCGTGCCGCTTGCGTAGACCATGACCTGGCTCTGAACCGGTCCTCCCAGCAGCTTGTGAAGCGGCTGGTTCAATGCTTTTCCGGCAAGGTCCCAGAGAGCCATGTCAATGGCTCCCATGGCGTTCACTGCCAAGCCTCCTTCACCGCCGCGGCCTCTGAGCGCCTGCCAGCCCTGGAACATGCTCAACCAGAGCCGGCCGGTTTCCAGTGGATCCTGGCCGACAAGAAAGCGGATTAAACCGCCCCGACCGTCCAAAATGATGGGTCCGATGACCCAGGACGGCGAGCCCGTAACGCCGATTCCGGTGATCTCTTCGTCCGTCTCCACCTGGACGAAGGTGAGGCTGGAAAGGCAACCGCCACGGACACGGATGTTGGTGATTTTCATAGGGCCAAGTCTGCCTTAACTCAAAGGGAAGAGATCCTCAAAGCAAACAGAGCACCCTCAGCCGCCCATGAGAACAACAGGCCGGGATCTCGTCGATGCCGGCGATCGGTGGGCGACCGGCCACCGGGTCACTCTACAAAGGCCTGCCCCAGGAGCCCATCTTGGGCTCCGGCGGCATCGATATCTTCCTGCCTTCATAGACCGACTGGGCCACCGCCTCGGAGAACTCCATGTAGCGCACGCCCTCGGCGAAGTCTGGAGACACCGGTGCGCCTTTTCGGATGGCCTCGATGAACTCGGCGTCCATGGTCCGATCCCGTTGTTCCGCCAACGGCATCTCGATAGGATGCATCTCGGTCTCACCCTCGGTCATGCCGAACAGCTCCTCGTCCTCGACCAGGCCGCCCGGCTTTTCGACCAGAAGCTTGTAGTCCAACACACCGCGGGTTCCATAGATCTCCACCGAGCTTCCCGGTCCCCGGGTGACTCGGAAGGAAAGATGAAAGCTGGCAGTGGCCCCACCCTGCAGCTCTGCACCGATGGACAATGACTGAGGTACGGCCCTCAAGTCTTCGCCGGTGGAGGCCGTGATCGACCGGGCCGGCTCGATCCAACGGTAGAGGACCTCTGCCAGGATGCCCAGCATCATGGTGTTGATGCCCACGACCTCCGGGTCCGTCAACCAGGCGCCGGTCTCGGGTAACGCCGGGAACAGAGAGGTTACGCGAACCTCCAGAATCTCTCCAATATAGTCCTCGTGGTGGAGAAGCCTCCGCATGACCCTGTCTCCCTTGAGCCCGAAACCAGCGGCGTAAAGTGCGGTGACGAGGTCGGTGGCCTGGGATGCTTCGAGCATCCGGAGGGCCTCCTTCAGGTTGCGGGTCATCCGCGCCTGACACAAAACGTGCTTGCCGGAATCCAGGGCTGCCAAAGTTGCCGGCAGATGGAGATTTGGCGGCGTTGCAATGACGACGGCATCGACCTCCGGCGTCGCTACAATCTGCTCCCAGCGCTCAACCACGTTGGGTATGCCGAACTCGCGAGCTGCCTTCCGGGCCGTCTCCGGTGTGCGCGACCAAGCATGTGTGACCGAGACCCCGGGTACCTCTTGAAGCAGTGGGATGTGCCTGTCCTGGGCGATCTTCCCGGCCCCGATGATGCCGACTCCAATGGCCTCTGCCATAGTTCAGGTTCCCTCCTCCTCTTGACGGGCCTTGTGAGCCAGGATGCGCAGGGTGTCGCCGTCGTTCAAATAGGGCTCAAACTGTTCAGTGAACCGGGCCAGCGTTTCTTCCTCGGTTCCCTGGCTGGTGTCGATGGTGAATTTGTTGTGGATTGTCGATCTCTCGAACTCCAGCTGGAACTCATCCAGCACCTGTTGGATGTCAGGCGCCCGGAGCACGGCATTGTCGTGAGGACTCTCCTTCATTCGCCGCGCAATGGCCTCCGGCGACGCCGTGACCAGCACGAGCGGCATGTCCGGGGCGAGTTGGACGATGGTTTCCTCGACGTGATCGATCACAGCCCGGCAGGCCCGAGCTTGGTCCCCCACGTAGTAGTCGAAGTACATCGGACCATAAATGGCGTTCTCAATGTGCAGGCCGATGGTGAGATAGTCCGGGCTGCCCAGGGCTTCAGGTGTGGTAGGCGATGTTGCGCCGTTGGATCATCTCCTTGGCTTTCGGGCTCAGGGCAAGGATCTGCTCCTGCTCCTCTGGCGTGAACAGATTCTCATCATCGAACACCGGGGTGGCCGCTGGTATGCGGGATGTTCCAGTGGTCGTGGTAGACCACCAGCCCTTTGCCCATGGCCGTGTTGCTCCAGCTTCGAATCCCCTCTGCGAGAGTCGTTGTTCCGGCATATTCACAACCGATCAGAATGACTCTCACCGGCTCTCCTTGTCCAGGGCCGGGCCGCTATCGCACCCGCCAAAACTGCTGGAGGCCTATCTCTTTTTCAGATGTCGGCGCCCTTTTGGAGCCTGGCCTGCTACTATCAGGGGCCCTATCCTAACTGAACTCAAGGGCGGCAACCAGGCGAAAGTTTCGTGTGTGGATCCGAGACTGAAAAAACCTTCAAATCCCATGATAAGTTGTTATGAGGTTTGGAGGCGCCTGATGAGAGGCATGGAAAGTTGGATGGCTGGAAATGCCCAACGAAAGATCACGATCCCTTTCAAGCGACCACCCACCCCTGAATGTTCTGACCTTTGTCAACCCCCCCCAGGATAGGATGTCAACAGCAGGTCACGTTGACCGGTTTGAGTGACACCGGATCTGTCCGGTTTGCTGACGACAAAAGGCCTCCGATCCTGGGCGTCGTCGCGCCTCATCGCCCCTCCAGGGTCCAGGGAGTGCGCGTCGAGGAGGCGCGACGTTTCCTGGGCCTTTCCGATAAGGTGACGGGGCAGCCTGAATCCCTGCATGGGGTTCTCCTTTCGCTCATGTGATACCCACAAGAGCTTCGGAGAACCCGGACCTCAATGCAAGGTCAGGATCTCATATCCGTCTGAGCCGGCGCAGTTTTTTGGCTAAGATTGTATATCATTCCCTGACGAAAGCACTCCGGCAGGTACATCCGGCGGGAATCGCTGGAGATGTTCCGCCGACGCTTGTCGCTTCTGCTGATACAACCCTGCACAGCTAACGCCGTCCCCAGCTCCGGACGTTTCGGAGTGACAGGTCCATCGCCGGATACCACTGAGCATACTCCTGGGCGTGCTCGGCCAGCCGGGAATCGTCACTCCGCTGCATGACCGAGAGCCAATGGGCTTCCACAGCCCTCTGATAGTTCATCCAAACCTTTCGATAAGGATCGAATCTCCCCGCCAGGGGCGCCACCACATGCTCCTCCGGGCCCGGCTTCAGCCTGGACCACAGGTAACGCAGATGGGCTGAATCTTTTGGCGGGATGGGCTCCGGGGGAAGCCGGGGCCGGTCATCGACAAAGCGCAGCAGGAGACCTTCCGGGATCAACTTCAGCGGTCGAATCCAAGAGCGTTCCTGATCTCTGTCCAGGCAAGCCCAATCGACAAAAGCCCCTCCCCGGTTCTTGGCAATCGCAATCCAACGATGGATGAGGTTGTCGTAGAGTTTCTGAATGTTCACCCGGTCATAGGGCATGCCCAAGTCGAACCTGGATGCTTCACGGCGGAAATCCTCGAACTCCTGCCGGCTTTGGGCCACGAGTCCGGGCAGGGTCCGCTCAAGGTAGTCGAGATACCAGAATCGCCTCATCATCAGAACGTCGATCACTCTCAACTCGGGGCGATAGTTCTCAATGTGTTTCATGTACAAGAACGGGGCGTAGAAATTCCACTCCGAGGTGAGCACCAAGCTGTCCTCGGGCACTTCCTGCAGCATCTCCTGAACAAAGATTCGAGCCGTCCTTTCCTGTCGCAGGTTGCAGAGGTCGAAGTTTTTGGCCAAGTTCCACCCCGTCGTGACCAGGGCCATCAGTGCAACCCAGACCAGCGCGGGTCTCATTCGGATACGGCCGAGGAGGCTCCAAGCGCCAATTCCCACCAGCAGGCACCCGGCAGCGGTTGCCGGAAGATCGTAGGCCATTCGATCCTCCGGACCGGCGATGTAGCTCAGCGACAAAAGGAGGTTGAAAACCACCAGGGAGAGCGGAACTCCCATCACCAGGGCGCGATTCGGCCACGGTTGCCGTTTGCCAAAGGAGATCAGGATTCCCAGTCCCAGGAGCAGAGCGGCCGGCAGACCGCAACCTGCCAACAGGGTCTGAAAGAATTGGCCGGCCACCTCCACTGATTCCGGGCCAAACCCCAACTGGGATTGATACTGCTGCCCCATCACGTGTCGCCAGAGGAGCGGCAGGGAACGGATGCCGCCCCAACCCAGTCCAGGATCGGCTGCCGCAGCCATCCGCAAATATCCGTAGAGGCCCAATACCAGGAGGACACCGGCGCCGATTGAAACCAGCAGCAACTTCTTCCACTGCCTCAGCCCAGGAGGACCCAGAAAGAACGTGAGGCACAGCGTCGGAAACAGCGGCAAGGCGGTGGCATGGTGGTTGGCCAGACCGAGGGTGGCCAGGAGCAAGGAAAGAAAGAGCCAGGGGCCAACTGAGCCTTGAGGTCTCCGGGCTGGCCCTCGATCCATCGATCCCGAGTGGGTCAGCCGGCCAACCACAACCCAGGCCAGGGCCCAAGACGCGGTCAGTAAAACCAGGTTGAGGGCGTAAACCTCGGTGACGCCACTCCAGGTCCAGGGATTGCGGGAAGTCATGAAGGTCAGCGCCCCAATGAGGGCCGCGCCGTAGCGACGAGCCGCGTCATTTGGCAAACCTCGGGACGCGACCGCCAGAAGTCGTTCACCAGCCAGGAAGAGGCTCCCCACCGAGAAGGCCACAAACAGGGCGGACATCAGATTCAGGCAGCGGGGTCCATTTTCAGGCGATACCGCCGCGCAAACACTCCCCAGCAAAAGGTAGAGCGGAAATCCGGGAGGATGAGCCACCCCTCCACCGAGGCAGGCTAAGGCCAGCTCACCGGAATCGACCAGCGTCAAGCCGGGAGCAGCGGTATAGACGTAGAGCCCCAGGGCCGTCAGAGTCAGGATCCCTGTCAGAACCCAGACCGAATGTGATACGGGTGGGATCGGGAAGTTTTTCGACAAAGGTAATCGGACCCGTGGCTGCAAGAGAGCGACCGCCGCCCGCTGAGGTCGGCGAGGCAGGGCGCAGAGAGGGAAAGGCAGGCAGCGAATCAGCTCCGCCCCGAGAATCTCACCAAATCGGACTCCTGAAAGCTGACGGCTCCACCGATTCCCCGGCTCAGGCATGGTATGCTAGCAACCGCGCCAGCCATTATAGTCGAGAAGCGGACGCCGGCAAGCCTCAGCCACCTCAGGGCGAGCCGGTTCCTTGGACCTTTCATCGCTTCTCGAGGCCCGAGATTACGCCGTCAGAGGCAGCCTATGGACCCTGTTGGATTCAGTCGGTTGAACTTGTTTGTTCTGGTGATCTACCTGGCAGTCCTGGTGTGGATCGGCCTGAGACTGGCAGGAAAACAAAGGAGTACGGAGGATTTCTTCCTGGGAGGGCGTCGCATGCCCTGGCTCGCGGTCGGAGTCAGTATGTTCGCCTCGCTCACCAGTGCTTCCTCCTTCCTGGGAGTCCCCGGCATCGCCTTTCGAGAGAACATCTCGATGATCGTGATTGGGCTGGTCAGCCCGGTGGTCGCCCCTCTGCTGATCCTGGTATTCTATCCCTTCTATCGTCAGTTGAGGGTCACCACGGCTTATGAATACATTGATCAACGTTACGGGAGAGGGGCGCGCTTGTGCGTGGCGGGCTTGTTCTGCTTGGCTCGGATGGGTTGGTTGGGCGTGGTTATCTACTCTCCTTCCCTGGCCCTCTCGGTCATGACCGGCATCGGCCTCTATCCGGCCATTCTCCTGATGGGAATTATCGCCACGGCCTATGCCGCCCTGGGAGGATTGTCGGCGGTGATCTGGACGGACGTCCTCCAGTTCACCTTGCTGGCGGGCGGAGCGGTATGGGTAGCCATAGCTTTGATGGAAGGCATTCCGGGCGGAGCGGCGCAAATCATGGCTTTAGCCAGTGAAACCCAACGCCTGGACGTCTGGCAATGGCGGTTGGACTGGTTCGAGATGACCGCTCTGGGGGCAGCGCTCTCTTACCTGTTTCAGTTGATGCAGGACTACGGCACCGATCAGGTCTCGGTCCAGCGACTTTTGTCGGTTCGGGATGCCCGCGGCATGGCCAAGGCGGCCATCCTGAATTCCCTGATCGATCTTTTCTTGATGAACCTGCTTCTTTTCGTGGGATTGGGCCTGTTCGCCTACTTTCAGGCCTTCCCCGAGCGGCTGGCTTCGGGGCTGACGGGAGACCAGATTCTCGCCTACTACGTGATCCACGCCCTTCCCGACGGCATCTCCGGATTGCTGATCACGGCGATCCTGGCGGCTGCCATGTCGAGCCTGGACTCGGGGATCAACTCGCTCTCATCAGTCATTATGAACGATTTCGTCAACCCCTTTCGGCACAAGCCGGTCTCGAGTCAGTCGGACGTCAAGCTGGCGCGGACCCTGACTCTGGTCTTGGGCGTCTTTGCCATCGGCGCCGCCTGTTATACGGTCCAGATCGGTGAGATTCTCAAAGCTGCCTCGGCCTTTCTAAGCCTCTTCGGCGGTCCCGTATTGTCGTTATTTCTACTGGGAATGTTGACCAGGCGAGCTCATTTTCGGGGTTGGATTCTGGGGACGCTGCCTTCTTTGGGCATCTCGGTCTGGTTGCAAAATTGGACGGACGTCCACTTTATTCATTATTTTCCCATCTCGTTTGGAGTCAGTTTTGTCTTGGGTTATCTTGCCAGTTTCTTCATGAGCGGTCCCGCCGCGAGGATTGAACTCACCCTATGGGGCCGGCCCCCGATGAATTCGCGCTAACACCCGTTACTCACGGCATCCGGCGATATCGGTTTCCGGAATCTGCGAAGATATTGCAGGAAAATGTGCTGCCGCCGCTTCGCGGCTGGGAGGAATCCTCGTCCGTTCACCAAGGGCCCCCAAGGTTACCTGCTGACGCGGCTCTCGCCGCTCGAATGGTTGTCGTCAGCGGGGGGGGGGGATGGTGAGGGTGCTCTATAGAGGCAGGCAAATGGCCGTGACCGGCGGGGGCCTATTCTTCCAAAACGTAGGCAAAAATAAGCGGCGCCACAATCGTGGCATCGGATTCGATCACGTACCTGGGGGTATCTACTCCAAGCTTTCCCCAGGTGATTTTCTCGTTGGGCACGGCCCCTGAATAGGAACCAAAGCTCGTGACCGAATCACTGATCTGGCAAAAATAACTCCAAAGCGGTGTTTTCTCCAACTTCAGGTCCAGCTTCAGCATGGGTACCACGCAGATGGCGAAGTCTCCGGCGATACCTCCTCCAATCTGAAAGAAGCCGATGGGGCCCTGCTGCGAAGTCTCTTGATACCAATCCGCCAGCAACATCATATATTCAACGCCGCCGCGCACGGTGTGGGGGTTCTTGATGGATCCCTTGATACAGTAGGAGGCAAAGACGTTACCCAAGGTCGAATCCTCCCAGCCCGGCACGAACAAGGGCAGGTTCTTTTCACAGGCCGCCATCAGCCAGCTATCCTTGGGATCGATCTGGTAGGAACCGTTCAAACGCTGGCTGCGCAACAACTGGTAGAGAAACTCATGTGGGAAAAATCTCTGCCCTTCGGAATCGGCCTGCTGCCAGATCTCCCGGATCGCGTATTCGACCTTCAGCATCGCAGCCTTCTCCGGAATGCAGGTGTCGGTCACTCGATTGAAGGAACGGCTGAAGAGATCCTGCTCGGCCTCCGGGGTCAGGTCTCGATAGTTGGGAAGGCGGAGATACTCTTCGTGGGCCAGCAAGTTGAAAACATCCTCTTCCAGATTTGCTCCCGTGCAGCTTATGGCATGAACCTTTTCCCTCCGAATCATCTCCGCCAGGCTGAGCCCGATCTCGGCAGTGCTCAGGGCGCCGGCCAGGGTCAGCAACATGCGTCCTCCCGAAGAGATGACCTGCCGGTATCCTGCAGCCGCATTGGTCAACGCCGCCGCATTGAAGTGGCGGAAGTGGCGTTCAACGAACTCGCTGATGTGATTTGACTTCATGCGCTAAGGGGAATTGACCGGACAAGCTACGGAAGCCGGCACTCTCGGCATCATCACTTGTGGGAGCGCCTCTCATTGTCGGGAACTCCATCTCAAGACCACCATAGAAATGGCTCACGAGTATAGTCAAATCAACAAAGTCGGGCAAGACTTCTCTGCCCTCGGGGTTTGGTGCCGGCCTCGACATCATCCTGAGGCGTTAGCGGCGAAAGCTGGATCTGGAGGATTAAGGTTCCGGAGCTGCAAGGGAGGAGCCAAAAGCACCGGACGGCACGGAGACGACCGGTTGCTCAAGGAATCAGAAGGAGTGGTTGCGGAAGGATCGCGTCGGAATCTCTAGGGCCGTTCTTGGGCGTTAACAGCGGCGCTGCCCCCGGGAACAATGAGGGTTTGACCCGGATAAATCAGGTGGCCCCTGATGGCGTTGGCCTTTCTGAGCTGATTGACCGAGACTCCAAACTTTTGAGCGATGGTGGCCAGGGAGTCGCCGCGCCGCACCCGATAGTGTCCGTTGGCGGAGATGGACGGCACCGCTTTGGCTGCGGGCGAGGTTGATGCCGTCCGAACCGGCTGGCTTCCTGCGGTTGCCGTTTGCCGCAGGGGTATCTTCAGGACCTGACCCGCAAGAATGTGCGACCCTTTCAGCCCGTTAGCCCGCTGGATCTCACCCACCGAGGCGCCGAACCGTCGCGCGATCTTAATCAGCGAATCTCCCCGCTTGACCCGATAAACCCCCGGCTGAGATTTCGCTGACTGCGGTAGAGGGGGCTGCTGCCCACTTTTGGCCGGGCCCTTTCGGGCTGCATTCGAATGGCTCCCCGCGAGCTGAGGCGACCCGGGCAACTTCAGCACCTGGCCGGCGTTAATCCGAGATCCCCTGAGACCATTCATTCGTTGAATCGCCCTCACTGACGTGCCAAACCTCTTTGCGATGAAACCCAGTGAATCACCCCGCCTGACCCGATAGTAGCCCGGCGCTGATGCCCTTGACTCAGCGGAAGCGCCCCCGGCCGACGGCTTTTGGTTTGAACCATCCTGGCTGGCCGAGGCTCGGCGCAAGCCGGGTATTCTCAGGACCTGGCCCGATTGGATCCGCGTGCCCTGAAGGTCATTCAGCCGCTGAATGGCCTTCACCGAAGTCCCAAATCTCCTGGCAATGACCGTCAGGGAATCACCCCACTTGACCCGATAGCCGTCCGGGGGAAGCTTGGCTGAAGCAGTGCGGCTTCCGACAGGCGGGGCCTTCGCCAATGCCAATCGGGTCTCTTCCACTTTGCCGGCGGGGACACGAATCTTGAATCCCCCCGGCAACACCCCCGAACGCGCCCACACGTAACGACTGAATTGCGGATTGTATTCTCGTAAAACCTTTTGGGAAAGACCTTCAATCCCGGTCAAGCTTCTGAGACGAACCGCCTTCTTCAGCAAGACCTCCTGGTATTCGAGGGGCTCCAACAGGGTCAGTGGGCCGAAGTAGGTCCGGTAGTTCCTGGAGACCTCGACGGCGGTCAGAAACTCGGCGTAAAAGTTCTTGCTGGCATAGCGAAAGGATCTGGATTTGTACTTGGCAATGATGTTGAGGAGATTGGGGCCGTGGCGCCGCTTGGCCCGGGCAATGCCACTTTGGCCATGGTTGTAAGAGGTGACCGCCAGGGGCCAGTTCCCCAGTTGCCGGTAGCTGTCTTTCAGGTAGCGAGCCGCCGCCTCTGTGGCAGCGATGGGGTCCCGGCGTTGGTCGATGGAACGACTGATCCTGAGCTTGTAGGCTTTCCCTGTCCTCGGCATGAATTGCCAAATTCCGGCGGCGCCCTTTCTGGAGCGCGACGCATAATTGAACGACGATTCCACATGGGGCAGCCGCACCAGTTCCCTGGGAAGCCCGTGCCGCTCAAAAATGGCCTCCATTCTCGCCAGGTAGAGACCGGAGCGAACGATCCCATCCCTGAACCTCTCTTTCACACCTCTTTGGGCGTGGATGTTATGGCGAAGCTTTCTGAAAAGGGAGGGTGACGGCTGAAGGCCGGCGGATCGGAGCACCTTGAGGATGCGCTGCTGCACTTCGTCCGCATTCTCCGATTGCGATCCGCCGGTCTGCAAACGAGTCATGGCAACCGCTAACCGGTTCATACGGGCCTTCACTGTTCGCCTCTGACGTCGGGCTGTCGCTTTGCCTCGACCCGCTCCCTGCTTGAACTGAACGACCTCGTAAATCAGTCTCAAGTCGTCCGTGTCGTGGAGCACGACTTCATTGGTTCCGTACCGGGTGAAGACAGCCCGCCAGAAAGCGATCCGGGGCTCAAACCCCCGGGAAGGAAACCGATCGGAGATTTCAGTGAGTGAGAAGGTCCGGGCCGGCGGCTGGGTCTGGGGGCGGGCCAAGGTGGAGGAGAGGCCAAGGAAGAGCCCAGTCAAGACCCACAGGCAAGTGCAGCAACGCATAGCCTGCATAGAATACAATCAAACAGGCTGGAGCGCCAACCCCTTTTTCGAATTTTTTTCCGAGGGCAGGCAATACTCCAGGTTCACGGGAACCTATCCATTGCGCAACTTCAGCCCGCTGCCGTAACCTGGAAGACAACCCCGGTCATCGCAAGATCGCGGCCGTCGAGCCGCCGGCAAGCCACTTCCCAGTCCACCATTCCCGGAAGCAGCATTTCAGCCGAGGTTTTTTGTCCTTCTGCTCAATCGTTGAGGTCTGTCATAATAGGTGGCGGTTTGGCGGCTCGCCGCTATTTTGACACTCCAAAGGGGCCTCAAATCATGGATCACGATCCACAGTTGACTTCGCGCAGAACCTTTTATCAGCGAATGATTTACGGAGTGAGCAGCTTGATCGCTGCCGCGCTGGCGGTCCCGGCTATCGGCTATTTGTTCTTTCCAACCCGGAGAAAGGGCAACGATCGAAAGGGATGGACTGATGCGGGAGATGTGTCGGTTCTCCCCTTGAACGAACCCCGGGAACTGATTTTCCAGCGCAAGCGGATCGACGGCTGGAAGACCTCCACCGTCAAGGCTACGGCTTGGGTGGTCAAAACCGATCAGGAGTTGATCGCGTTTTCTCCCCGATGCACCCATTTGGGGTGTGGCTATCATTGGAACAAGGTCAAGAACCAGTTTGTTTGTCCCTGCCATACCTCCGGTTTTTCCGTCACCGGAGAGGTCTTGGAAGGCCCCGCCCCTCGCCCTCTGGATCGATTTGAAACTCGAACCGAAGGAACCCGCCTCTGGCTCGGTCGGGTTCAACCCATCCCGGAGAACACTGGCGTATGAGGGATCTGCTTCGAAGAATCCTGGATTGGGTGGATCATCGCACCGGGTTCGAAACGGCTGTCAAGAACTTCCTTTATGAAGACATCCCGGCTTCGAGCGGTTGGCACCAGGTCTTTGGCAGCGTTGCCCTTTTCCTCTTCTTTGTGCAGGCCTTTACCGGCATTCTGCTGGCCTTCAATTATGCCCCTCAACCCGGGGATGCCTATTACAGTCTCCAGTACATTGTCAACCAGATCACCGGCGGACGTTTGATCCGGGGGCTCCACCATTGGGGGTCCAGCCTCATGGTGGTGGTGGTTGGGCTGCACATGATTCAGGTGGCCTTGTGGGGAGCCTACAAAAAGCCGCGGGAGGCAACCTGGATCCTGGGGGTCTTGCTGCTGCTGTTGGTGCTGGCCTTCGGATTGACCGGTTACCTGCTCCCCTGGGATAACCGGGCCTATTGGGCTACGGTGGTGACGGTCCAGATTGCCGGCCTCGCACCGGTCGTCGGGGAGTACGTCCTTGAGTTTCTAGGCGGTTCCGACGGCGTGGGCGTAGCTACCTTCACCCGCTTTTATACCCTTCACGTCTTGATGCTGCCGGGCTTGACGGTGCTGCTGATGATGCTCCACATCTACCTGGTTCGAAAGCATGGAGTCACTCCCGACCCCAAAGCGGTGGGACGACCCAAGAAAAAATTTTATCCCGGTCAAGCCTTCAAGGACCTGATGGCCTTTTTCGCTGTCTTTATCCTTCTGTTTATCCTGGCTGTCGCCGTGGACGTGCCCCTGGAGCGTTTGGCCGATCCCAGTGACAGCACCTATGTCCCCCGTCCAGAGTGGTACTTCCTTTTTCTCTTCCAGATGCTCAAGTTCTTCGAGGGCTCGTGGGAAGTGGTCGGGGCCGTCATTCTGCCCACGCTGGCCATTCTGGCCTTGATGGCCGTTCCTTTTCTCGATCGCGGCAGGGTCAAGCAAATCCGGCAACGGACGGCGGCCTTCGCTGTGGTCGGTTTGGTTGTGGTCGGCTGGCTGGGCTTGACTGTGGGAGCGGTCATGACCACTCCCGAGCCAGTGGAGCCGGCTCGAGAGACGCTGCAGGGCGCCGCGGACTGGAGACAACTCACGCCGGTGGAACTGGCGGGGAGAGCCTACTATCGCAGGGAGAATTGCGCAAGTTGTCATAACCTCGGTGAGGGTGAGCCCAAGATGGGACCGACGCTGGCCAACGTGGCGCAGCGAAAGTCAACCGAATGGCTCATCGAACACTTCAAGAATCCTTCCGAAGTCGTTCCCGGCAGCCCCATGCCGGCCATGACCATTCCTGACCAGGAACTGAACTGCCTGGCCGCCTTTTTGGTGAAACTCACTCCAGAGAACGCCGGGACCCTGGAAGCCGTCCCCGACTACGCCATGCGAGGCGCCCTGATTTACCAGGAGAACCAATGCGGCTCCTGCCACGTAATCAATGGGAGTGGAGAGGAACTAGGTCCCCCTCTCAACGGCGTCGGCCAGCGCAGAACTGCGGAATGGTTGGTCGCTCACTTCCGTAATCCTCAGAAATTTGACCGTCAGAGCATCATGCCGGCCTACGATTTCCCTGAAGACGAAATGAATGCCATCGTCGCCTATATGGAATCGCTCCCCCCGGATCCTCGCTAGTAGTATTTCCTCACGGTTGGGTCCATTCACCCGACGCCGTTCTCCAACCCGGTCACCCGGTTGGCTTCGACGAAGGAACCTGCATATACGCCTCCGGAGGAGCCGAATTGCATTGAGTTGACTCCGCGGGAGGGGAGTTGCGTTGAATCGCCTCTGTTCGCACCGGCTCGACCCTCTCGCGACGGAATTCACTCGGATCCTTTTGCCATGAGGGTCATCATGTCCACCACCTGCTCAAAGGCTTCCTCCACCTGGATTTCTCTCACTGGAACCTTCCTCAAAAAACGGCTGTGCTCGCCCAAGGGACGGTAATGCAAGGGCGAGCTCAAACTAAACAAACCCAGGGTGGGGACTCCCAAAGCAGGGCCAAAGTGCATCGGTCCGGAGTCGTTGCTCACCAGCAAATCACACCGGCTGATCACTGCCGCCAAATCCTTCAATCCGAGCTGACCCGCCAGAGCATATCGCTTGGTTTCCATGGATGATTCCACCTGCCGGAGCAGATCCTCTTCCTCAGGTCCGCAAAGAAAGAGGACTCCCACCTCAAACCGCCTGGCAAGTGTGTCGGCCAGAGCCGCAAAGCTCGCTGCCGGCCACATCTTGCCGACCGTACTGGCCCCCAGGTTCATTCCGATAAGGACGGAACATCCGGCCAACTGTCTTTGCCGTAAGAATCCCTCCGCCTTGCTTTGGCTCTCGGAGGGGATCTCAAGCAAGACGTCCTGCGTCCCTGAAACGACCCCCAAGGGTTCCAGCAGTGAATGAAACCGCTCGGCCACATGCAGGTTCTGGTTCTCCAAAACAGGATCCAGGTTAAAGCAGAAGGGTAAATAGGAAGGCTCTGTCCTCTTGAGGCCAATCCTCCAACGCGCCCGACTGTACCAGGCCAGCAAGTTGGTTTCTCGAAAACTGTGAAAATCGACCACCAGATCATAACGAGATCTTCGAAGCCCTTCGGCCAACCGGAAAGCGCTTCGAGTTCCTGACCACCAGGGACTATCCCGCATTCCAATCCGATCCACAGGGATCACGGTGTCGATGGCGGAACACATTTCCAAAACCGGCGAATAGCGCTGATCCACCAGTGCGGAAATGTGGGCCGAAGGAAACCTTTGGCGAAGAGACCGGACGGCTGGAATCAGGAGGACAACGTCTCCCAATCGGCCATACCGTATGACCAGGATTCTGGATAAATCCGGGAGTACGACCATAAGAGATCAGAAAACAGCTTCCAACAGGCTTTCAAGTTCGTCAGGGTCCGAGTTTCGCCATTGGGGGAGGCCCCATACAGGTCGGCCCCTGACCCAATGGCTTGCGAACTCGAAGCAGTTGGCAATGATTTTAGGAAAGCGAACCCGCTCAGTCAAAGTCAGGAAGATGCAACGGATGTTACCGGACGGCTCCGGGCATCCCGGAGGCGCCTCTGCGGTGCCGGCTGCCGCTGATAGGTTAAAACGCGGGCGAGAGGGCTTTCCAGAACTTGGCTGCCCCGAGCTCATGAGCCTCCCGGAGTCATTCACCCGGGACGGTTGCATCCCGCGGAGGACACCGCCGCGGACGCGGAAACAACCCCGGAAACCAGTTGCTTCTTTGGACCCGCTTGATTATGCTTCTAATCTTTGCGGAAGTTCCTTTTCACCCTTCATCCTACGGTTCCTGGAGTCCAGTCATGCCCAAGGCGCCTTCATCCAAAATTTCTCGAAAAAACCTGCTCTCAGCGTTACCGCTGGCAACGGCAACAGGACCCGCCTACAGCGCTCCGTCCCGGAAGAGACCCCGGATTGCAGCGGTAGTCACCGAGTACCGCCGTTATTCTCATGCCCAGCATATTGTAGATCGGTTCCTCTGGGGCTACGGTTGGGAAAATCGGCACCATCACCCCCCCATGGATCTGGTGTCCGTGTACGTCGATCAAACTCCCAAGAACACGCTCATTCACGATCGTCTTCGACGATTCCCCTCCATGAAGAAATACCCAACGATTGCGGAAGCCCTGACCCTCGGGGGGAGTCGACTGGCCGTGGACGGGGTTCTCTTGATTGCCGAGCACGGTAACTACCCCAGGAACGAGAAAGGACAGACGCTCTACCCCCGGTACGAGTTCTTTCAGGAAATCGCCAAGGTCTTCCGGGACAGCAAGCGAAGTGTCCCGGTATTCAATGACAAGCATCTTTCCTGGAAATGGGAATGGGCCAGGGAGATGGTGGACACCGCCAGGGAGTTGGACTTCGCTTTCATGGCCGGGTCGTCGGTTCCAGTGACGCCCCGGCTGCCCTCCATCGATATGCCCTTCGGCGCAGAGATCGAGGAAGCGCTCTGCCTGGCCGTGGGAGGCATTGACGGGTACGACATTCACGCCCTGGAAGGGTTACAGTGCATGGTCGAGCGCCGACGCGGCGGCGAAACAGGAGCCGCGGCCATCCATGCCCTGCGAGGAGCCCCCGTCTACGAAGCCATGAAGGCCGGCTCCTGGCAGGCGGGAGGATGGGATCCTGAATTGTTCCAGGCGTGCCTCTGCCGCAGCCATACCCTGAAGCCCAGCCGAGAAGGGTTCAATCACATCCTTCCCAAGCTGGACGAGATTCCGGGCCTGATCACGCAGAACCAACCGGTCGCATATCGATTCGAGTATCTGGACGGCCTCAAAGGCACTATCCTGCTGATGGAAGGATTGGTGATGGATTTCACCTTTGCCGCGCGTCTCAAAGGCGAAAGGGAGTTGTTCTCGACTCAGATGTTCCTGCCGCCCCGGGAAGTTTGCAACTTCTTCAGCCCTCAATGCCATAACGTTGAGCGGATGTTCCTCACGGGAAAAGCCACTTATCCGGTGGAGCGCACCCTGCTGACGACGGGCTTGACGGCCGCCGGAGTTGAATCCATCTGGCAAGGGCAAAAACGCCTGGAGACTCCCCATTTGCACATCCGCTACCAACCGACTCAAGAGTCAACCTTCTGGAGGAGCTGATGCTGAGCCGACGAACCTTTCTGCAAATAGCCGCGGCCTCCGGCTTGGCAGCCCACCTTGGCTGTTCCGCAAGAGAGGCAACCGGGAAACGAAAGAAGCTGGCCATTATCGCCTCCATCTGGAGGTATCTCTCCCATGCCCAGCATTTCGGAGATCGATTCCTGGTGGGGTACCCCAGCAAAGGGCAATGGCATCTTCCGGAAATGGACGTGGTCTCCCTGTATGTGGATCAAAAGCCCGAGGGAGACCAAAGCGAGTCCCGGGCCAGGGAATTTGGTTTCCAGGTCTATCCCACCGTCCGGGAGGCCCTGCGGTGCGGTGGAGACAAGCTGGCAGTCGATGGCGTATTGTCGATCATTGAACATGGGGATTATCCCCGCAACGCAAAGGGCCAGGTTCTCTATCCACGCTACGAGCTTTTCCAACAAGTGGTCGAGGTCTTCGAACAGGATGGGCGTGCCGTTCCGGTGTTCAATGACAAACACCTCTCCTACGACACGGCCAAGGCCAAGCAGATGGTGGCTGCCTCCAAACGACTGGGGTTCCCCATGTTGGCGGGGTCCTCGTTACCGGTGACCTGGAGAATTCCCGCCATCGAGTTCCCACTGGACTGCGTCATCGAGGAAGCCCTGATGGTCGGTGTCGGATCCTCGGACGCCAGCGATTATCATGCCCTGGAGGCCATGCAATGTATGGTGGAACGACGCCGGGGAGGGGAGTCGGGCGTCAAATCCGTTCAACTCATTCAAGGTGACGCCGTATGGAAGGCCGGTGAAGAAGGCCGGTGGTCCAAGAGGCTGCTGGAAGCGGCGTTGTCGCGATCCAACAAGCTCCTGGGAGATACCCTGATCGATGCCCGCCCTCAGGATCTGGCCAACAACGGCCAGTTGCCAAAGATCGTCAAAGAACCGGCCGCCTATTGTATTGAGCACTCGGATGGCTTGCAGTCCACCCTGCTCATGCTGAACGGGGCCGTCCAGGACCGAACCTTTGCGGCTCGGCTGCAAGGCATGTCGGAACCTCAGGCCACCTTGTTTCACCTCCCTCCCCGAGACAACGTGGCCTATTCCGCCTGCCTGGCGGAAAAAATCGAGGAGATGATCGAAACCGGCCAAGCCCCCTATCCCGTGGAACGCACGCTGATCGTCAGCGGGATCCTCGACCATTGCCTGGAGTCGAAAGTTCGGGGCAACCGCCAACTTGAGACTCCTGAATTGCAGATCCGTTACCAGGCGCCCGAGCCTTCTCATTTTTGCAGGGCCTGAGCCTTCCCGGTGAGGACAGACTTTTTTTATTCAGGGTTTCCACACTCCGGCCAGAAGGGTGATAGAGGATAAAAATGGAACACACTCGCCGAACTTTCCTGGGAACCGGGGCTCTTGGAGTGGCTGCTTTTGGAGGCGCTTTGGCCACCCCGCCCGGGATTTCCAGGCCGCAGCCCGGCGCCCCGCCGGGAAACGATGGACGACCCAAACCACCCGCTTACAAAGTCATCTACAACTGGGATGGGGCACCCCACGATTATTCGGAGTTTCCGCAGTCCATGGATCAGTTCCTGGACAAAGTCTACGCCCCGATGAAGGATACTCAGGTCGGCGCTCACTTCTGGTGCGTGGGGACCCATGAGGCCAAGTGGCCATCCCAATCCATGGAGATGGTCGGCGACTCCCAGGGACGTGTGTACGAATCGGTGCGGTCCCTGCGGCACAGCGAAGGGGTGCGCGCCATGTTCGAGCGGGGCGAGAACCCCTACCGGGCCATGGTCAAGAGAGGGCACGAGCTGGGATTGCACGTCTACGCCTCCATACGAATGAATGACAATCACTTTCGCGGCTTGCAAGTCTCGGAGATGGCTGATTCCCGAATGCGGAGTCTGACCCAGCTGCGTCGAGACCACCCGGAATGGTGCCTGGGGCCGCGGCAGGCCCCGAAGTGGTTCGCGGCCTCCTGGAATTTCGCCATCCCTGAGGTCAGGGAGCACCGGCTGCGCCACGTGACCGAAGTTTGTCGATTGGCGGATTGGGACGGCATCGAGTTGGACTGGCAGCGACACGGCTTTCATTTGCCGGCCGACGATGCCTATCGGCTGCGCTACACCTTGACTGACCTGCAGCGCGCGCTGCGCCGCATGACGGAGCAAGTGGGTCGGGAGCGAGGCAAACCCCTTCACCTGGCAGTGAGGGTGGCAACCACCATGGAGTCCTGTCGGCGAATCGGTTATGACCTGCCGACTTGGGTCCGGGAAGGACTTTGCGACCTGGTCATTGCCGGCGGAGGAGCCGGAACCGACTACGGCATCGAGGTGGAGGCTTTCCGGGCATTGCTCAAGGATTCGGGCATTCGGTTTTATGCAGGGTTCGACTCGGGCTTCTGGGGCCCCCATGAAGGTCTGTTGCCGCACCAGGAGTGGAACCGGGCCATGGTGAGGGCGGCCGCCAGCGCCTATTGGGAACGGGGGGCCGACGGCATGTATGTGTTCAATTGGCATGCCAACGAAAAAACGCGGCGGCCCCTGCTCACGACCATCGGGGATCCACAAACCTTGAAGCAAACCGACAAAGTCTACGCCGCCCTCCATCGTCACATCGGAGGTTGGCCCTTCAGCGAGCCCAAAGAGGGGGCCTGGGCCGGAGCCGACTTGAACGACCGCATCTACGGAGAAACTCCCGTGAAGCTCTATCCCACCCTGACGGAGGAGGGGCCTCGCTTTCACCTGGGCATTTACGACGATACCCGAAAAGAAGCTCGGACCGGAAATCTGAGCAAGGTCGAATTGCAGTTGGAGCTCGGAAACTACTCGGCAGACGACCGGGTTGAGGTGAGTCTGGATGGAACCCTTCTCAAGAAACCCAGGATACGGAACGTGGCGGAGGAGAATCCGGACAATCCCTCGGACGTCTCGGAAAACAGTTGGTTGGTTTGGTCGCTGTCACCCGATCAGGCAGACCGGGGAATCCATGAGATCCAGGTCCGGCTGGTGAAGCGTGATCCCCGTATCAAACCACCGCTCACCGTGCAGAGCGTCGAGGTCCATTTGAAATACCATCGAGGTTAGCCGATTCTGTCGGGTTCCGCCTCTCGCGCGGAAGCGCCGTCCCGGAAATCTCAAAGTGAGTCATTCTTCAATCCCATTCAAAGAAGGAGCATCCACCATGAAGCAAGTAAACCGAGGTTCACAATCGTTGGTTCTGCTGGTCTGCGGGGTCTTGTGCTCCATGGCTGCCGGCTGCTCGGCCCAGGAAGCCTGGAGAGCCGTCAACCAGAAGGTCATCGAGGAAAACAATATCAAGGGGCGTGAACGCCAAATTCCCCACACGGAGGTCGTGCCCAGCCTCGAGGCGGGCAAGGTCTATCCCTCCCGGGAACTTCCGGTCATCGATATCGCTCAGGGTGTCCAAGCCAAAGTGGCCTGGGGAGAGGGAGCGCTATTGGAACTGCTCAATATGGAGGCCGGCAGCAGCTATCCCGAACAATCTCTCAATGAAGAACTCATCACAGTGGTTCAGGAAGGCTCCGCCACTTGCGCCGTGGGGGATAAAACCTTCGAGTTGACCAAGGACAGCGTGCTTTACCTGACTCCGGGCAGCAAGCGTTCCCTCAAGGCCGGCAGCGAAGGATTCAAAGCACTGGAAGTCTTCTCTCCCGTGAGACTGGATCATTTGAGCTCGGCCGGGAAGCCACATTCCGAGGATACGCGCGTGTCCTTTCCCGACCAGGGCGTAACCCCATCGATTGAGCCCAACAAGGTCCACAATCTGAACGCGATTCAGTGGACTGCCTTGACCCCGCCGGCCAAGGATCTGACCTATAAGCGCAGCGGGGCCCTCTCCCGGCTCGTCTGGGGGAAAAACGCCATGCTGAGCCTGATTCGGATGGATCCCAATTCCAATTTCCCCCTCCACATCCACCCCGAGGACCAATTGATGATCACCCTACGCGGGTCGTTGGAAGAGGGAATCATGGATGGCCGCTACCCGATGAACGCTGAAGAACAGCACATCCTTCTGCAACCCGGCGGGATGGTCCACTCCGGCCACATGGGAGAGTTCGGAGCGGATGCCCTGGACGTCTTCTGGCCTGTCCGCCCCGACTACATCTCCTACGCGGAAAAACAAAACGCTCTTTACCACGAGGTCATTGATCCGGGAGTCCAGCCCGTCAAGCTGGCCGAGGGGTTCACTTTCACCGAAGGCCCCACCTGGTTGAAAGGGAATCTCTATTTCTCCGACATGCACTTCCGGGAGGATTGGTCCGCCGATGTCAGCAAGAGTCGAACCATCCGCATGTCACCGGACGGGAAATGGAAGGTTATAGCCAGGGGGATGCAAACCAACGGGACCATCGCCTCCAAGCGCGGCAACCTCCTGGTCTGCGACATGTTCGGCCATCGAGTGATAGAGATGAGTCCCCGGAACGGCAGAATCCTGAGGACCGTGCTTTCCAAAGTAGGCGGCGCCCGTATTGATGGCCCCAATGACCTGGTGATGGATCTGAAAGGCGGCATCTACGTCACCGACCCCCAGTTCATACCCGACGCCAAGAAAATGCCGGGGACCCAGGTTTACTACCGTGGACCCAAGGGCAAAAGCAAAGTGGTGATACCGGCGGGCGAATACGCCATGCCGAACGGAGTGGAAATTTCACCGGACGGCAAAACGTTTTACGTCAACAACACCTGGTTGCAACCGGGAGAAAACTTCGTTTACGCCTACGACGTGCAGGAGGATGGTTCGCTTACCAACAAGCGAAAATTCGCCATGCTGAACCTGACGCCGGAGGTGCTGGACGCCAAAGAAGTGAAGGATCGCTTCAATTCCCAGGCCGACGGCATGGCGGTCGATAGGGACGGGCGTCTCTACGTGGCCACCCTTTCCGGGGCTCAGGTCTTCGACGCCAGCGGCGTTTACGTCGGAACCATCTGGTGCCCGCAGTTTCCGGTCAGCCTGACGTTCGGCGGCAAAAACAATGACGTGCTCTATATGGTGGGCCAATCGTCGGTGTGGTCCATCCAGACCAAAGTCAAGGGCTTTCGGGTTCCGGAGGGCCTGAGCTAGGTGTCGACGTTTGGTTCTTCGCTGCAGCGCCAGTCGGGAGGCCGGGGGCGATCGGTTCACGACCCCCCTGCCCATCCGGAAGAGTGGACGGGGAATCGGCAAGATTCAATAGACGAACAGCCTGTTATGAGGAGAAGATGCGATGAGTCCTGAAGTGATCAGCATCTTGGGCCTTGGTGTGGCTGTCTTGGGCGTCGGCGCGGCCTTGGCCGGGTTGATACTCACCGGCTTTCGCGGGTTACGCTCGACGATACAGGAAAATCGGAAAGCAATCCAGGGGCTTCGGGAAGACGTTCAGGGACTGGACCAGCGCATCTCCAGGCTGGAGGGTTTGCTGGAGGGCCTGACAGAAGCGATGTTCGGGCGCGCCCGCGAGAGCATGGCGAAATGAGATCATCGGCGAGGCGCAGTGGACTGTCGGCTCTCCATAGCCTTTGAATTCCTTACATCCCTTGTGTTGCGATTGATGGCGGCATTTTCGTTATAGGCGCTCCTAGTTGCTCCGATCCAAGAGGAGTCTTGATTCCATGCAAAACCGAATGAAGGACCTGCTTCGCCAAGACAAACCCGTCTTCTCCTGTACCATCCGAACCCCTCACCCCAATCTGGCCGAGATTGCCGGTCTGGCCGGCTATGAGTGCGTCATGCTGGACGGAGAGCACGGAACGATCAGCAGCGATACCCTGGATGCCATGATCCTGGCCGTGCAAGCAACCGGAGCCACCCCCATCTTTCGGGCCCCCGGGGTGGATCGAACCCTGGTCAAACAAGCTCTGGACCACGGGGCCGGGGGCATCCTCTTTCCCCACGTTCGCACCGTCGAGGATGCCCAACGGGCGGTTTCCCTTTGCAAATATCCTCCTGACGGCAAGCGCGGCACCGGTCCCGGACGCCCCATCGGCTATGGATTGGCAGACGCGCGCGCCTACCTCGAGCAAGCCAACGACCACGTCCTGGTGGCGCTCATGCTGGAGGAACCCGACGCAGTGAAGAACCTGGAGGCTATTGCAGCCGTTCCGGGAATTGACATCTTCAACATGGGTCCCTGGGATCTGTCCACGGCCTACGGGCATCCTATCGAAACAAGCCATCCCCTGGTGCTGCAGGCCCTCGACAAAGCCCTGAAAATTGGTAAGCAATACGGTATCCACATCGGCGTTTCACCCCAGGATGATCAGGATGCCAAGGATCTCCACCACAAGGGAGCCCGCTTTTTTGAATCGATCACCCTGGAGGGCTTCCTGGCAGAACAGCTCTCCCACTATCGCCAAGCCTGCCAGCCTTAGTGACCATCCAGCAGCAATCGTCAAGCAAGCGGAGATCTATCAAAGGTTCCGGGCCTTTCCTGGCCTGCAACAATGGAGGTCCTGATGGATGAAAAACACCTTGGGGGCAAACGGTTGGGACGACGCCTGTTTCCACTCCTGGCAATGACTTTTTGCCTAAGCATAGGGAACCCACTGACCGGACTGGGAGCCGAGGCCGCCCCAACGCCAGCCCCATCCATCCGTTGTTCCATCGTCTTAGGGCCTGAAGCACCTCGTCTGGAAGGCTTTGCCGCCAACGAACTGCGTCGCTACCTGAGAGAACTCTATGGCATCCAGGCCGATCTGACCCGGACCCTGTCTGCAGGATCCACCCTCCACGTCATCCTCGGAAATCCTGAAACCAACCCGGCCTTCAAACGGATCTCAGACCGTTTCACCTGGCCGCAGGTCAGTGACCAGGGCATCGTTTTACAGCGGGTGATCGCCGGAGACCAGGACATGCTCATTCTGGGAGGAGGCAGTCCCTCGGCATCGTTGTGGGCCGTCTACGAGTGGGTGCAGCGCGCCGGCGTGCGTTTCCTGCTGGAGAAAGACGTGTTCCCGGAGGTCCCGGAACCCTTTCCACCCCGGCAACTGGACGTTGTCCAGGAACCCCGTTTCCAATTTCGTTCCTACCGCGCTATCAACAACCTGGCCACCTCTCTTATCTTTTACGGAATGAAGGACTACCGGCACCTGATTGATCAGTTGGCCAAGATGAAGTTCAACGTCCTTTACGTGCAGATCTATCCGCATCAGCCCTTCGTCCATTACCAAATGAGGGACCAACCCAAAGTCACCGGAGTGCTTCATTACGGCTGGAAGGTCCCCATTCACAAAGAAACCATCGGAAGGCATCTCTTCGGCGGGAGAAGCGAGTTGGTGAACCCGGAACTGGCCGGCGCCAGGACCTACCGGGAACGGGTGCGGGCCGCCCAAGGACTGTTGCACGAGTTGTTTGCCTATGCCAAACGCCGCGGCATGCAAACCGGCTTGCACTTCAGAATCAACCAGTTCCCCAACGAATTCAATTGGAAGCTCCCCCAGTGGTCCGATCGGGAATACCTCCCCAAGGAGGCCATGAAGGGTGCCCGAAACGCTCGCCTGGGCATTTCGGAGTATGCCGTTGATCCCCGGGCTTTTCCCTACATGACCCCCGACAACCCGGCCGTCATGGAGTTGAACAGGACCATCATCCGGGCTCACATCAACACTTATCCGGAAGCAGACTTCTATGGGCTGACCCAACCCGAGCTGCCGGGAGGAGGAGAAAAGTATCGGGAGATGTGGGATCGTTTAAACCGCAAGTATCAGCTCGAACCGGAGTTCAGTCTCGACCAAATGTTGCAATCCGCCCGAACCAATACCCTGCCGGTTGGTGTGCGTAAGGGAACTCGCCCCGTCGAAGAGCTCAAAGGAGCCCTGGCCAACGCCGACACTCTGGACAAGCTGCTCAACCAGGACCGAATTCTCCAGGAGACGGCGAATCCTGAGGCAACCGTGGTGGTCAGCACCTTCAGTGACGAATTTTACGCGGTGATGCCCAGGATCTTTCCCGGTCGGGTCATGATGATGGTTCCGATGGATTACCTGACGTCCCTGGCTGCGGAGCGCACCGAAATGCTCGCCTTTGCTGCACACACTCCCATGAAGGTGGGGGTCCTGGCCACCCTGGCGGACGACAACATCGGCATCCTCCCTCAGCTACCGACCCAGCCCCTCCATCGCATTTTCCAAGCGATGCACCAGTATAAAGTCTTCGGCTTCTTCGGCCGGCAGTTTCTGGTCACCAAACTGGAGGCGGGAACCGCTTACCTGGCGCAGGCTTCCTGGTCCTCCAACGTCACCCCTGAATCCGTCTACCGGGACCAGGTCCAACAGGTGTGCGGGGCGGGCGCCGTGTCCGACATGCTCAGCGCCTACCGCCTCCTGGAAGAAGCCACGCTCATCGGAGACCGGGTGGCCATGGGTTTTCTCTTCCCGGTCACCACCATGATGCGCAAGCACTGGCATTCCGATTCGGGTCCGAACCCGGGATGGGATGAGCTGCGCGCGCACTATCTCAAAGCAACGCCTCTGGTGGAATCGGCCCTGCAAAAAAGCCGTCCCCAGGGTAAGAGCTATGTCCAACAGCTCCTGGGGCAGTTGAATTTCGGCACGGACTACATCGCTGCGGTGCAAGAAGTGCGTCGCGCCAGGCTCAGCTACGAGCAATCCCGGAAAGCACTCACCGACAAGGATGCCCCGGCGTTTGAAAGAAACATCACCGAAACCAACCGCAGACTGGAAAAGGCTCTGGCCTTGCTGAGATCCGCCATTGAACAGTGGGCTGCCGTCGTCCGCGACCCCTCAGACCTGGGAGCATTGGGCGCCCTCAATTACTTTTGCTACGACTACCTCAAGGGGGTGGCTCTGGACGTCTACCTGGAGTCGGGGACCTGGAGCGTTCGGTTTTGAGTAGCGAACCCTTGGCAATCCTCTGGGCTGCCTCCGTCAAGTTTCCCACGGCTTCGAAGGTTCCAACTTAAAAAAGGAGGGAGGACGACTTGCGAACCATCAGAGCAGCCGGAATCCAAATGAATGGCCGGCTCGGTCAAGCCGAGCGGAATCTCAAGGAGATCGAACGTTGGGTACGGAAGGCGGCCGACCGAGGCGTGGAGTTGGCCCTTTTCCCTGAGCTGGCCATCCACGGCCACTGGATGGCGGAGGAGTGCTGGTCGGCGGCTGAGTCCGTTCCGGAAGGACCCAGCGTCCGATGCCTGGAAAAGATCGCTCGCGAGTTCAAGATGGTGCTATCAGTGGGCCTGTCGGAAAAAGAAAGGGATCTGGTCTTCAACTGCCAAGCCCTGGTTGGACCCGACGGTTACCTGGGAAAATCTCGCAAGGTCCACATGTCCGAAGATGAGGGGTTGATGTACGTGGGCGGTAGCACCATGCCCGTACATGATGTGGGGAAATGCAGAGTTGGAATCATCGTCTGTTACGACGCCATCTACCCCGAGGTCGCTCGCATTTTGGCCCTCAAAGGCGCCGAAGTCTTTCTGATGCCGAGTGCCGGACGCAGCGGCTCCTGGAACAGGGAAACGGAGGAAGCGGTCGCCCGCAAGACCAAAGACCAGCTCAGCATCTACCGTTTCCGCGCCATGGAAAACGGTGTCTTTGCCGTAATCACCAATCAGGCCGGCGCAGCGGGAACCGTGGAATTTTACCGGCCCAGGTATCGTCGTCAACCCTATCATGCCGGAGGAACGCTCATTTTTGCTCCGGACGGCTCCCTCCTGGCGGAATCCCAAACCACGAAGATCGAGCCGGACATGGCCGTGGCCGACCTGACGGCAGAAGCATTCGCCAAGGCACGAGCCCATACCAACTTCACGCTGCGCAAGCGCCGTCCCGATCTCTATCAGGAACTGCTGAGACCTGTCACCCAAGACTGAGCGGCTGGCTACCCGGAACCGTGGAAGCGTTGATCCCGTGATGGTATCTGAAAGGGATCTCGAGGTATGACACTCACCATGTGGGGGGCGTCAATGACCACAGAGAATATAGCCAGGCATTCGATCTCCCAAGCTGGCCAATAGCTGAAGGAAAGCCGGGGCAGTTCAGGGTGGCGACCAACGCCGCTTCGACGATTCTGCGATCCTGGGTCAACAGCGTCGCGCCCAGAATCCGGATGATCGCCACCAAAATCCGGTCCGCGGGGGTCCCGGTGAAAGGCATCGGGTAGTGCGGCTACTTGTGCTGCAATTGCCGCAGAGATACCCTGCCTCCGAACCAGCGGTGGCGCCACTGCTTTGCCCAGCCACTCTCTCGGTGATGGTCAATCCTAAAGCTGTGGGTCTCCCTGGATGCCACCGCTCATGAGATTAATGCCGGTGCATTCAGTGATGCGCGCGGCGACGGTTTGGATCGAATCCCGCATAAGGTGAGCATCAGGTACTGCAATTTAACCGAGCAACAACGAAAATATTTTGCAGTAACGCTGCGAGTGGCAATTTTCTTTATTTTTTTCTATTGAAAACCGTCCAGCCTTGATATATATCTCCCACTCACACTGCGCGACATTTCCTTGGTGGTCCTTGATGGTCCCATGGTGTCCATTGCGGGAGGTCGATGATGTGCAGTGCCATACACAAGTGATTACGAGGAGAGAAGAAAATGGCAACAAGAATCATCGTCGGTTTGGTGGTTTTACTGGCAATTGTGCAGGCCCTGGTACCCAACGCGCCGGCAGGCATTCTGGTGCCTTTGCTGGTTATTCTAGGCTTGGCATATGCTGCGATTGCCGTCAACGCTGAGGACGCGACAGCCGTTTTGGTTGTTGCTGTTGCGGTCGGCGCGGCTGCAAATGCGGACGTGCTCAACCACATCCCTGCAATTGGCGTTCACCTGGACGCCATCGTCGGTCACATCAGTACCGCTCTATATTCCGGTGTCATCACCGTACTCGCAGTGAGGACGGTCAACCGGCTCAAGGGCTGAACACAGCAGCCGGATGAGTGGCCCTCGAGTGCTCATCCAACTGGATATCCTGCAAGGACGCACGGTGAGTTAGGGGATATTCTCGAATTAAGAGAATCATTGGGCTTGGCGACGGCTGAGCTCCTCGCCCCTGACTTCCGGGCGACCTTCGCGAGAGGCAACCCCGGAACTCTCGCCCGGTTGGCGCGCTAGCGTCGCCGGGGTCTTCGGCAATGTTCCGCGCCAGTTCCTTACCTGAAGTTTTTGAGCTCCGACGCCAACCTGCTGATAAACCCGTTCGACCATCTCAAACACCCCAAACCTTTCTCGCCTCGCTGCGAGCTGTCCTCGCATCCGCTCATCTGCTTTTTTCAGCAGTAAAGTCCTGCCAAAAACAGTTGCCGGTCAGGCACAGGCGTGTCAAACCTGATGGCAATCAAAGCACTTTGTTGAAGGCAGATCCCATGGCGCAACTAACCGTCCGCAATGTGGCCGAGCAAGTGGTCCGAGCGCTCAAGCGGAAAGCCGCGGCCCATGGCTGCTCCGCTGAGGCCGAACACAGGGAGTCCTCCGGCACGCACTTCTCGAGGGAGATGAGAATTTCGCCTCTCGGGCCAGAGCTCTTCGGAAGCGGCTTCGACCCTCGGTGGGCAGCAGCCAAGTCATACGGGCCGACCGTCGACCGGGACGGTGCGGCATGACTGGCTACGCGGTCGATGCCAGCATCGTTGTGAAATGGCTGGTTAAGGAAGAATTCTCCGACGAGGCATCAAGCCTGCTGGAAGGCGAGACGATGCTCATTGCTCCGGAACCTCCTTTTGCGGAACCGTCCACCGTGTTGTGGGCGATGCGTCAGCGTGGCGATATCGGCTGCGAGGATCTTGCAGACGCCACGGATGTCTTGAGAGCATCTCCCATCGCCATTTCCCGTTCCATACGCCAACTCGCCGCTGCTGCCACCCGGCACACGCTTAGTCCGAAGGCATTGAGGCAGTCCGATTGGGAAAGAGGAACAAAACAACCATCCACAATCCGATAAGAATCAGTCCGATCATCTCCCGGGCTTCCTCCACTGCCAGATTCACCATCTCAAACGAGGTCAAGAGGTCCAAGGTCGGTACGTTGCCGAACACCCGAGCAGAGATCAGCCCGGCCCCAGACAAAGGACAACCAGCCGAGCGCCAAGGGGACCATTCGAGGCAAGCGACCGAAGTAGCTCAAGCCACAGCTCAGGCCAGCCAGACCATAGAGAGCAATCCAGCGCAGGGGATCCGGATCATTGACCTGAACGGCCATGCAAAAAAGAAACAGCAATGCCATGACCAGGTTTGCCGGGCGGAGATACTTGGCAGATGGCCTCATTTCGAGGGGTGGGGACTGGCTCTAATTCAACGGTCAGGGCTTGTTGGCGGCGACTTCAGTCGGCAAGTTGGAGATCCACTCTCGAATCAGCTTCACAGCCTCCCGGTCGACGAGGTTCGAGGCAACATGGGGCATGCGACCCAAACCCAGCTTGGTCATGCGGTAGAGGATCAACGACCGCTCCGGATCTCCTGGAGCCAGCAACCGGCCCCCGGAGATGCCGAAATCGCCGTGGGCGGGCGGTGCCCGGAGTGTCTGGGTCTTACCCAGGGGAAGGGTTGCCAGCAACTGAAAATCAGCGTTGCCGCCTCCCCACTTCTGGTGGCAATGGGCGCAGTTGGAGTGCAGGTAAGCTCGGGCCCGATCATCCAGAGGACGGCTCCGGTCGAGGTGATTGTAGATCCTGGGAAGCTCCCCCGGCGGCGAGGGCAAAGGCTCTTTGAACACCCCCAACCGATGCAGCACCTCCAACTGGTTGGCCACCACCCATCCATAGTCGTGTTCCTTGTTTATTTGCAGGGTATTCAAGCCCAGCACATACTTGGCGGGGACGGTATGGCAGAGAGTGCATTCGGCACGGCTGGGGAAGCGCCAGACCTGCTCGCGTTGCCCGTTGGGAGCCTTGGGGTCGGCAACGGTAAAGGTCCGATCCAGCCCCTCCGACTCGACCAGGACGGCGTCGGTCTGGTCGTCATTCCAGACATAGGAATAACCCTTCCAGTACTGGTCCCCCACTTCCTCGGTTCCACCCAAGGCTTCCTGGTGGAGCAAGCGGGTTTCGACCCGGTGGCGGCTGGACGGATTCCCCGCCTCCATCTGCAAGGAAAACGTTTTGACAATCACCGTGCCATCAGGAAAACGCCAACCCCGGGGGGCCCCGGGGGCAGGCTGCGGGTACTCCACCGTATCAAATTCAATCTGTGAGTCTCCGGGTAAGGCAATCCAGCGCTCTTTCACGGCTCCGTCGGACCAAAGTTCCGAGTTCACGGAATAAGGAATAAGCCCCTGGGCAGGTTTGTGGTCCCGGACCGAGGCAAAGAGGCCCGTCTCGCTCAGCCGGCGGGGGAACCGGTTGGATTGATGCACGGTTGGAGCGGGGACCAGTCGATGAATCTGGCCGCCAATGAAGTCCATCAGGTACAGTTCCCCGTCGTGCGTCTGTCCGAAATCAATGATGCGGAAGGAAGTGTCCACCAATTCGCGATGGGAACTGACCTGGTTCCCGTCATAGCGAAACCCCCAGACGCGTCCGGTGTCATAGTCGCCGTAGACGTAGGTGTCCCCGATTTCCGCCAGACGATCTCCACGGTAGACGAAACCTCCGGTAATGGAGCGAAAGTCGGAGTGCGGGTGCTCGACGATGGGCTCCAAAATGGGCGTCGGACCCAACCGGCGTTCCGGTCGGAAGGGGTGGGTTCCTTCCTGGACGCTCCAACCGTAGTTCCCCCCCGGACGGATCAAGTTGATCATTTCCCACAGGTCCTGGCCCACTTCACCGGCCCAGAGATTCCCGGTCTTGCGGTCGAAATTCATCTTCCAGACCTGACGCAAGCCATAAGCCCAGATCTCCGGGCGGGCCCGCTCCCGGGTTATAAAAGGATTGTCCTTTGGAATCCCATAGTTCTTGCCGGGGTCGGGGTGATCGACATCGATCCTTAAAATGGAGGCCAGCAGGTCAGACACGTCCTGTCCCGTGTCATGTTCGTCAGCAATCCCGCTGCCGTCCCCCGCAGCAATATAAAGGTAACCATCCGGACCAAATCTGAGGCAACCGCCGTTGTGACCGCCGGAAAGCCATTCCAGAAGGATCTTTTCGGAATTGGGGTCGCCGCGCAGGCGATTATCCGGCCGAACCTGAAACCGCGAAAGACGGGTACCCTTGGGATTGGCCTCGTTGGGGTCCAGCACGTAGGTGACGTAGAAGTAGCCGTTCTCCTGAAACTCAGGGTGGAAGGCCAAACCATAGGTGGTCTTCTTGAGGTCGATCAGCAAGTCCGCCTCAGCGACCTCTGGATCCTCGGCAAAAGAAAAAATCTTCCCGAATCGTTCCACCACGAACAATCGGTGAGTTCCGGGAGCACTGGTCAGTTCCAGCGGTTGCTCGAACTTCAAGTGAGGAAAGGCCACTTCGGTCCGAAAAGGGTTTGGGGGATCGGGCGCCCCCTTGACTCGCGAAGTGGTCCACAGGGCTCGTTTAAGAGTCGCATACGAGTCTCGAAACCCGTTTCCCATCTTGGCGCCTTCTTCCTCAGCGGTTAACGTGGCGGCACAGACTGCCACCAACAGCATTCCAGCAAGCATGACCTTTCGACGCATAGGACCCTCAATTCCTGACTCAAAGCTTGACTGCTTCACCTTTGGATTCTTTCCAAAATCATTCCACTGAATGTGCAAATTCTACCGCGCAAACCATCCAGGGGCAAGGACCCCAAGAACGGGAGAGGCTCGAGACACTCAGGAAACACGCTTTGGCCCTGAAGCCAAGCGGTGAAAACATCCACGGTCAAGGGGCCGCCGGCATCGCATCTACCCTGAAGGGCCCCCCTAAGGCAGTTCCCTCCGCGGATGGTGATGCCGGGGCCTGGCCTGAGCTTCTTCAAGGTTGAAGGACGACCGCTCCAAGGGAACAGCGCGGGCTTCGCCTTCTCGGATTCTGAGAAATTCATCCATGGCGAGATTGGAAAAGGTTTGAGTCTTGCCGGTGACGGGCCAAAAGATTTCAATCGACTTGATTTCCGTGGCCTGCCCCAGTCCGATTTCCTGCTGGAGGCTGGAGGCCCCGAAACTTCCCCCGGTGGACACGGTGGCGTAGATGTCTCGATCTCCCTCCTCGGTCCCAACCGTCACCTTGATTCGCGCTCCAAGCGCCATCCGGTTGGTCTTCACGCCTTCCAGGCTGAGGGTAATCCAGTGGTTTCCGTGGCCCGGATTGGCAAAAAGCAGGTTCTGGTAGACATCACCGGAATACCAGCCGCCCATCACCGTATAGATGTCCTGGTCGCCGTCGTTGTCGATATCCCCGAACGACACGCCGTGGCCCTTCTGCAGATGACCGAACCCTCCTGACGTGGTGACATTCTGGAAGACTTTCCCCGCGTCGTTCCGGAACATCTGATTGGGAATGAGAGTCCTCAAATCGGGCTCGCCCGTGCCCAGGTAGCAGTCCAGGAATCCGTCGTTATCCAGATCGCCGAAATTGGCCCCCATGGTCAGCAGCGCTTTCTCGAATCCCGCTTCTCGAGAGACATCCCGGAACGTTCCGTCCTGATTGTTGCGGAAGAGCCTGGAAAATTCGCCGTTGCCGGGCAGACCCAGGGTTGCTTTGACCACGTCCTCCAACGAGCCGGAAAAATCCGGCTTGAGCGAATATCCGGCCACGAACAGATCCAACCATCCATCATTGTTGTAATCCCAGAACCAGGTGGCGAAGCTCTTGCGCGGTTCGCTCACCCCGGCTTGCTGACCGACCTCGACGAAGCTCCATGAAGGTTCCCCGTCGGAACTCCCCTCGGCGGGCTTGCCGGGACCCTCATTGCGATAGAGGACATTGCCGGCGTCCATCCGCGACAGATAAAGGTCCAGGTCCCCATCGTTGTCGTAGTCGCCCCAGGCTACCCCCTTGACATATCCGGCCCTGGCCAGACCCAGTGGGGCGGCCACATCCGAGAAAGTCCCGTCGCCGTTGTTACGAAACAACTCACAGGGATGAATTTCGGCGCCGGTGGATTCGTTCCCAATGAAGAGGTCCAAGTGGCCGTCATTGTCGTAGTCCCCCCAGGCGGCTGCCTGAGTGGGATGGTAACTGAGAAGCCCCGCCGATTCGGTGACGTCTTCAAAGGTGCCGTCGCCGTTGTTGCGCAGCAGTGAGTTGGGATGATCCCCCAGGTTTTGCAGCCAGGCGCCCCGCAGCACCAACACGTCCGGATAGCCATCGTTGTTGTAGTCGGCCTGGCAAATGTTGAGCCCCCCGACCTCGCCTTCCAGGCCGGCCGACCGGGTCTGATCGCTGAAGGCGCCATCGCCATTGTTGCGGAAATAGCGGAGCTGGTCTCGCATCCCCCAAGACGACGCCATGATATCCAGGTAGCCGTCCCGATCGAAGTCCTCCAGGATGCTGCCCCCGGAAAGAGCCACGACATCGACACCCAGGTTGGACGCCACATCCTTGAAGCGCCCGATGTCATGGTCGGAGTTAAAGGTTTCGACCGGGATGACCCACTGCGAGGGAACTTTGTCCGGGTGCTCCCCCACGGTCATGTAGGCCAGGTTGAGCAACCAGCGAAACCCCAGAGGGTCCAGGTGATCCGACAAGAGCTGCTGAAGGACTCGGATGGCCCCCCGCGAGCCCCGCTCCAACCGGTGCTGACCGGACTCCCGGATGGGGAGAAAGCAAGAGTGCTCCCCATGGCCGGCGACACAGTTCTCTTGCTCGCCCAATCGCAAGTAGGCAACCGCCAACAAGTCTTGGATGGTTCTGGCGGTCTGGGCAGACAGTTGCCACTGGCGCTGATCGATCCAGGGCCCTGCATGGCCGTCAACTCCTGTATGGCAGCCTCGCTCTGGCCGCTCCGCAGAAGTCTGACCGCCACCTGAAGCCGCAGGCTCATCTGCTGAAGTGGATCCTTGCTGGCCTTCAGCCTGCCGCGCAGACGCGCCACCGCCTCGATATTCATGGGGTGGTCCAGAAAGAAGTTGGCATTGCGAGCCACCTGGGCCAAGCGAGCGGCCATGCGCCGGGTGCCGGGTTTGGCTTGAGCCAGCAAGTCACCCGAGAGGTGGAGGCCGGCTGCCAGACCGCCCGCCACGGTACAAAGAAGGAGTTGCTTGATGAGCACAGTGGGTTACTCCGCTGCTTCTCCGTCGGTCGGGGTTGCCGCCCCCCTTGCCGCCTGCCTGCGCCGAGGCTTCGGCAGGCAAGTCTGGCCTTCGGTCACACGCAGGGTCTGGTTGGCCCGAATGTTCTCCAGGACGTCTTCTGCTCCACTGGGCCACCGGATCTTGATTTTCTCAACCACGGCGGCTTTACCTAGTCCGAAGTGCACTCGCAGGTCACTGGCCGAGAGATAGCTTCCCCCTCCGGTCACCTGATCTGTTTGAACCCCCTCAGCCGTCGTGATGGAGACGCTGGCTCCCACGGCGTCGCGGCTGCTGTCTGTTCCCACCAATTGGAGCTGGATCCAGTTCTTTCGTGCGCCGACCTGGTTGATGAGCAAGGCCGGCTGGGCGCCGGAATTGCTGATGAGGACGTCGATATCGCCATCGTTATCGATATCCCCCAGCGAGGCCCCCCGCCCCACCCGCGGCTCTTGGGACGACCACTCATAGAAGGCCCCATGTTCAAAAAATTGGCCCCTTCGATTCTCGAATAGCTGATCCGGCTGAGCGTAGGAAAGATCCGGCTGGATCTTTTCAATGTTGTCCACCACGTGCCCGTTGACGACCAGAAGATCCCGGTCCCCATCATTGTCGAAGTCAAAGAAACCGGCGCCAAATCCCAATAGAAAACGATCCCTTCGAGCCAAGCCGGAAGTCCAGCGCTCATCCCCGAACAACCAATTCCCCTCATACCGGTAAAGGGCATTGGTCTCCACGTCGTAGTTGGTCACGAAGATGTCCAAGAGGCGGTCCCCGTCGTAGTCCGCCGCATCGACTCCCATCCCCGCTTCCGCCTGGGCCTTGCTGTTGTAGCCGGTCCCCGAAAAAAGTGTCCTATCCGAAAAGGTTCCATCCCCACGGTTCCTGAGCAACCGGTTCCGCACGGAGTCGTTGGCCACATAGAGGTCGACCCACCCGTCCCCGTCAAAATCAGCCGCCACCACTCCCAAGCCCTTTCCCTGGGGATTCAGGATACCGCTGGACCGGCTGACGTCCTGAAATCCGCCGTCGCCCCGGTTGCGATAGAGACGATCGCTGACCCCCGCGAAATGGCGCGGATGGCAATAGGCCCGGATCCCCTTCATTTCGCAGGGAGGGTTTCGCTCGAAGGCGGCATCCAGATAGTTCACTACGTAGAGATCGGGGGACCCGTCCCTGTCATAGTCCAGGAATGCGGCGCTGGCGCTCCATTCGGCGCCCGCGACGCCCGCAGCCTGGGTCACGTCGCTGAACGTGCCGTCTCCGTTGTTGCGATAAAGGCGATTGGGACCAAAAGTCGTGAGGTAGAGATCGAGGTCCCCATCATTGTCGTAGTCACTCACGGCAACTCCCATGCCGTAGGCCGTGGGGCGGTCCAGACCGGTCTCACCGGTCACTTCCTCCAATCGCCCTTCACCCCGGTTGCGATAAAGCGCGTGAGACCTCTGCTCAACGGGCAGTGAATCGGGTGTGGCGCCGCCGTTGATCAACAGAACATCCAGCCAACCGTCGCCGTCATAGTCGAGCAGCGCGCAGCCCGACCCCATGGTTTCCACCAGGTGCTTTGCTTCCGAGGCGCCACGCTGGTGCGGAAAATCAATGCCCAGCGCCCGGGTTTTGTCCAGGAAAGGGGACGTTGTTTCTGCCTGCAAGGGATCCGCGGCCGGCTTGAGAGGAATCAGACCGGCGATGGCGATGAAGGTCCCCACGGGGAACGAGAGCCGACGCCACAAAAACAAACCTGGCTCCTTAGTAGGCGGCTGGATGAAGGCGGGCTGGCGCCATCACTCGTCACTGAAGCGACCTCTGATCAGGCCCAGCCCTCCCGGTGGACTGGAATTTTAGCACGGATATCACTGCTGCCGAGCGGAGCAGTTCCAGAGGGGTGGGGAACTTCGGTGAGATTTCAAACCGGGCGCCGCCGCTGCGCAGCACCCGGCTTGGATTAAGGGACTTTGCGGGTCGGGGGACACGGCCGACCGTCGCCGAATCCGGTCGTGTTGGACTACTTGACAACCGAGTCAGGCGAACGCGGTACCTGGCTCCCGTAGTAGTTTTGATCCGCTCGGGTGACCCACTCCTCGCTGCAAGGGATGCATAGCTCCTCACCTTTCAGTCGCTCGGTTGCAGCGACAACCTCTGACGGAGAACGTTCGGCATAGCCCTTGGGAATCTGAAACAGTTTTGCTCCAGGTTCCGCTTGCACGACGGCCTTGACTTCTCTGAGGTTGAGGGCGCCTATGCCGGCAGAATCCACAACAGTGGTTCTTTGCAGCAGTGGAAAACAATTGAGTTGCGGAGACCGCCATTCCTCATTCGTCATGGTTACACCGTTGGGCATCTCGGAATTCTCCGTGACCTTGACCACGTCATATCCCAGGATCGATTCAGCACCGTCCTCCACCACTGAATCAGGCAGGAGACCGCCATCACAAGAGGGATTGACTCTTTTACTCAGGCGGTCGACGATCGGCTGAGGCAAAAACATGGTGGTCTTCGAGTTGGTGGCCGGATCGATTTCGATGCCCTGACCGGTCGCCACATCGTAAACCTCCCGACGATCAGAGAGAATCATTCCGTCTGGTGAAATGTCTCGGGTACAGCTTCGCCTTGGAGCCATTACTCTTGAAGGCCAGCTCTATTTCCTGGTGGAACAGATCCCCTCCTTCAGAAGTGGTTACCGTGTAGGTCTGGGTCAGGGTGAACGGAACCCGGTCCACCAACTTCGGAGCCGATACGAAGTCACTCGCCAGCCAAAAGAGGGTTCCTGCTGACAGGATCAGAAACGTCCATAGAATAAATTTTTTGTCCACCATGTCCTCCATATTCTCTTTCTCTTTTCTCTCGTTGATGAATTGAGGTCGGTGTTGGAACCTGAATTAACATGGGGAATTCCAGCAGCCGCTCAAGACGCGTGAACATCTCGGTGTCCCTATGCAGTACGAGCAAAATTGATCGTAGCCCGTTGTACACCAACACCTCTCGACGATACAAACAGCCCCCGCCCCACAATAGTTGGACGAGAAAGCCATGCAAGTGTTGTCCCAGTATCCCGGCGTACCGCTAGCGAATCCGGCGCACCCTTCAGCCTGATCCTGAGTGAGCACCAGCGACGGCAGAATGAAGATAGCCGCAAACCAGACTATCCGAACCGCATGCGCCCATTTTCCTTTTGGATTCATCATGGGTATCACCTCCTCCTTTTCTTCTCCTGATCCAGGTTTGGACCGCGGCATGATTTTTAGCCCCTACTTATATAAACGAGACCTCTGCATAACTCCTCAGGTGAGGCGAAATTCGGCAATGCACTATCGCTATCCTACTGAAAACTCGCCGTTCCTGGATTCCGGCTTTCGCCGTAATAACGGTTATACAGAGGTCTCTAAACGTCTGAAACGGTCCTTTTGTCACACTTTTTTTTCGAGGGGCGCGTTTTGGGGGGGGGCCGTTCAGACCTGTAAAAGGCGCTCCAATGGGACTTCACCGGTCGCCCTGGAATCTGCTGGTGATGAGGGTTGAATGCGGGCGTCGATGCGGCGCTGGAGCCAATGGGCGGCGCGATTCAGGCGGACGGCGACGTTCGAGTAAGAGACATGCAGGCGTTCAGCGATCTCCGGATTGGAGAGACCCTGGAAACGCAACTCCATGACCTGGCGGTAGGTGTCCGGCAGCATCGAGACCATCTCCCGCAGCAGGACCAGCCACTCGTTGTTGTAAGCCAGATCTTCGGGGGATTGCCCGGGAGCTTGCACTTCGGAGAGGCGGGGGACTCCCCCTGGCTGGTTGGGGTCCCGCGGCCCGTCACCGCTCGGGTCCTCCTCCTCCCGGAAGGGAACTTCCCGGCGGCGGCGGTCCCGGTTACGGCGGACGTTCCTGGCGGCATTGCCGACGATGGCATGCACCCAGGAGCAAGCCGTGGGGCCGCCGAAGCGGGCCTCGTTGACCTTCTCCAGAATCTTGATCCAACTGTCCTGAAGGGCTTCCTGGGCCAGAGCGTCGTCGCCGGCAATCCGCTTGGCGAGGGGAAAGAAGCGCCGGGAGCAGCAGGCAATCCATTGTTCTCCTCTGTCACCTGCCAGAAGGGGACAGTTCCTGGCGGCCCGCTTGAGCTCCGGGGTGGGAAGAATATGAAAGTCTTTGACCATATCTTCTGACTTTTTGCTCGAGACCTCTGCACAACTTAAAAATCGAACCATCGAACACTATATGTAGTATGAAAGACATCAGAAACCTACTACATAAAGCGTTTAGTTTTGGCCAAACTGAGTTATGCAGAGGTCTCTGCTCATCATCTTCTGACTCCTTCCTGGGACTTGAGACCACTCCCAAAAAAATTGTCTGACGACACAGTCAAGAACAACACTCCCACCCCTCAGAGTAAGAAGGCCAGCCCATTATGTACAGCCTCCTGAGATTCAGGTGGACGCAACTCGCGCCCTCTAAGCTGCCAAAAACAACCGAGAATTCTGTCGTAGGATGAAGACGTCGTAGAGCGCGGAAACTACCCGAAGGAATTGCTGGACATTGGGATTCGGGAGTACCGTGAGATATTCTTCAAGCCCTACCGCATCATCTACCGGGTGATTGGGAAATAACGTCTATGTGCTCTTGATCGCCGATGGGCGGCGTGACATGCAGACGTTGCTGCAGCGGCGCCTGCTGCAGGCATAAACTCTTCCCCGCGCCTATCCCAAACGGAAGCCTGGTGAAGGCGCGGCGGCGCATCTCGGCGGAAGCAACGATGGGTCAGGCCTCGACTGTTCCGAGCGTCACTATCTGACGCACAATGCCGCCGAGCTTATCGCCGGCAGTTCCTTGCAGCCCCGGCATATACTGCGTCATGCCTACCTCGATTCGCAAGAACGCCGACCCGCTTACCTCGATGAACCGACAGGCTCGCTACCCGTGATCCGACAAAAGTCTAGGTGGAGACAGGAACGTTCAGTTCAGAGCGCAGTGGATGTCGTACGTGCGCCTATTGGAGCGCCGGTAGTGGATCGCGATCTCGAAGTCCACATTCTGGATCACCTCCAGGTCGTGTGAGAACCTCCCCATTGAAAAAAAATCGGGTTGAGGTTAACCTTTGGTTTTTGAGTGAATGTCCTGTCACAGGAGTTTTCTTCCTGAGCCGTGGAAGGCGATTCTTGCTGTCGAGGATGAACCTTCAAACCCGCTGCACACTCGTGCACAACCTTTCCCATGATGCCCTGCTCGGCCCGGGGTTTCATGAACAGGAGGACCTACGGGATCCACACGCGCCCTCCCAGGGTTGGACTTCTCCAGCGGTTTCGCCAGGGGGTCTTGGGGGCGAAGGCTGGAGCGCTGGACAGGCGGGAGAGTCGAGACCGGTTGGAGACCTGGGGGCATTCCCTGCCTTTTTCAGCAGACAGAAGATTCCGTTGCCGGGAGGACCTCGCTGCTGCCCAAGGTCCTGTCGAAGAACGAGGACCCTTCGCGACGCCCATGACCGAACCTGATGCCTCACCCATGGTTGAAGCCCAAGGTCTGAGCAAGATCTATGGGACCTTCGCCGCGCTCCGCGACGTTTCCTTCTCGATTCCCAGAGGACAGGTGGCCGCCTTCCTGGGTCCAAACGGAGCCGGCAAATCGACCACGCTCAGGATCCTGACCGGCTATCTCACACCCACCCGGGGAATTGCCCGCATTGCGGGGCAGGATGTCTCTCGCCACCGCATCGAAGCGGCAGCCCGAATTGGCTATCTTCCGGAAAACGGTCCCCTCTACCCGGAGATGACCCCTCTGGAACTGCTGCGGTTTTTCGGCGAGGCGCGTGGACTGACCAAAACCAGGCTCAACCAACGCATCGAGGCCGTGGTTCAGCAGTGCAGTCTGGAGGCTGTTCTGGAAAAAAGCATCTACAAACTTTCCAAGGGCTACCGCCAGCGCCTGGGAATGGCTCAAGTCCTGCTCCATGAGCCGGACATCCTCATCATGGACGAGCCGACCAGCGGCCTGGACCCCAACCAAATCCGTGAGGTCCGGGAGTTGATCAGGCAATTGGGCCAAACCAAGACGGTGGTGCTCTCGACCCACATTCTTCAGGAAGTGCGAGCCGTGGCCGACCATGTCATTCTCATTCATGAGGGGCCGGATCGTCTTCGACGGCACGCCCGAGGAAATGAGGGGAGGGCAGAGTCTGGAAGAGGCCTTTTACCGATTGACCGGCAAGGATGGGCAGGATGCCTCTCTCCAGCCGGAAGAATCCCCTCAGATCATGGATAGCGGGACCGGCTCCGGTCAGGACCCCCCAGTTCCGAACCGGGATCAGGACCTATCGGGAAAGGAGATGGGAGAGTGAACGGTTGTTGGGGCTTGGCCACAGTGGTCTGCAAGCGGGAACTGAGCAGTTATTTCAGCAGTCCAACCGGTTACGTCTTCATCACGCTCTTTGTCTTCCTCAGCGCCCTGGCGGCCTTCTGGCAGGAAGGCTTCTTCGCCAATAATCTGGCCAATCTGGACCCGCTCAACCGCGTCTTTCCCTATCTGCTCATTTTTCTGATTCCATCCATCACCATGAACATCTGGGCGGAAGAGAAGCGCAATGGAACCGACGAATTGCTGCTGACCTTGCCGGCCACCGACTTGGGGATTGTGTTGGGGAAATACCTGGCCGCCGCAGGCATCTACACGGTGGCTCTCATTTTTTCCCTGACCCACGTCCTGGTGCTGGGGTGGCTGGGCAACCCGGACCCCGGCCTCATTGCCTCCACTTACCTGGGCTACTGGCTCATGGGAGTGGCGTTGCTGGCCTTGGGCATGCTGGGGTCCATGCTTACCGACAACCTAACCGTGGCCTTTATCGTGGGTGGCCTGCTCTGCGCCGTCCCCGTCTTCATTGACCATGCCGGGACCATCCTGAGCGGCGGACCGGAACGACTGGTGGCCGGCTTCTCCTTCAACCAGCAATTCCAGGACCTCTCTGCCGGAGTCATTACTCTCTCTTCCGTCGTTTACTTCCTCTCTTTCGCCGCAGCCATGGTCTATCTCAACGTGGCGCTCCTGGGACGTCGCCACTGGCCCACGGGCAAAAAGACCAGCGCCGTCGGCCCTCACCTGGTGGTCCGGGGATTGGCATTAGTGGTCAGTCTGGCCGGCCTGACGCTGCTGTTGGATCGCCTGGGAGGACGGTTCGACGTCACTGCCGAACAAATTCATTCTCTCTCTCCCGACACCCGGGCGCTGATCGCCGGGCTCGGTCCCGGCCAGACGGTCTTCATTCAAGCCTACCTGAGTCCGGAGGCGCCTCGCAGCCATCTTCGCACTCGAAACAACCTGATCAACCTGCTCCGCGAGCTGTCGGCGTTGGGCAGCGACCGCCTTCAAACCCGAGTCGTTAAAACCGAGAAATACACCCCCGAGTCGCGCGAAGCCCAAGAACGTTTCAACATCCGCGCTCGCTCTGTTCCGGCCTCCCAGCAAACTGCAGGTATTCCCAACGACATTTTTCTGGGGGTTGCCTTTAGTTGCGGTCCCGAAGAATTTGTCATTCCCTTTTTCGATCCCGGGCTGCCCGTGGAATATGAGTTGATGCGCTCGATTCGGGTGGTTTCCCGGGCAGAACGCAAGAAGGTCGGAATCCTGCAAACGGGAGCCAAGCTTTTTGGCGGATTCGACTTTCAGTCGCGCCAGCACTCGACTGACTGGTCTATCGTGGCCGAACTGCGGAAGCAATATGACGTCGAGCAAGTTCCGCCTGCACAAGATTATCCGGGGAACCTGGACGCTCTGATGGTAGTGCTGCCCAACACCCTGGAGCAGGATCAGGTGGAGCGTCTCACGCGTTATGTCAAGGAGGGCAACCCCACCCTGCTCTTGGTGGATCCCCTTCCAGCTTTCGATCCCGAGCTTTCTGCGCAACCAATGCCTCCCGGTCCCTTCCGCCAGGGTCCGCCACAAAGGAAGCCAGCCGACCTCAAGCCTTTGATGGAGGCTTTGGGGGTGGAATGGGCCCCCGGCCAGATTGTCTGGGACAAGTACAACCCTCATCCTCAATTCCGCTCGCTACCCCCTGAAGTCATCTTCCTGGGAGCCGGAGGCGGGGACGGTCCTCCTTTCAATCCGGACGAGGCCGTCTCTTCCGGGCTTCAGGAATTGGTCTCGATTTATCCAGGTTTTTTGAAGTCTTCAGCGAACAGCCGCGCCAAGTTGATTCCTCTGCTTCAAACCGGCCCGGATTCAGGCTTGACCGATTGGAGCCGGCTGGTGCAACGGTCACTGTTTGGTGTTCAGTTGGCCAGCAATCTGCCCCACGAACCCGACTCAAGCCGCTACACGCTGGCTGCCCGCGTGGTCGGCAAAAGGCCTGAAAATCCGGTTCGAGCCATCATCATCGCCGACGTCGACCTGATGGGCGAGCAGTTCTTTTCCATACGGCGTCGAGGCATTGAAACCCTGCAGTTCGATAACGTGACTTTCCTGCTGAACGCCGTAGACCACCTGGCGGGCGACAAATCGTTCATCGCTCTGCGCAAGCGCCGTCGGAGGCACCGCACCCTGGAGGCTGTAGAATCCCGAACCAAAGTCTATGAGGAACAGCGTCTCAGGGAAGCCCGGCAAGCGGAAGCGACTGCGGCTCAACGGTTACAGGAAGCTCAGGCCAGGCTCGACCGGGCCGTGAAAGCGCTACGCGAGCGGCGAGATCTGGACGAACAGACCAAGCGCATCATGATTGCCAATCAGGAAAAAGCCGAGAATCGGCGCCTGGCTGTGGCTCGGACCAACATTGAAGAGGAGAAGCAGCGACTGATCGAGCAGAGCCGCGCCGACATGGAGTCTTCCATCCGGGATATTCAAAACGCCATCAAATTCCTGGCTGCGGCCTTGCCACCGGTCCCGGCCTTCGCTCTCTTCCTGGTGGTATCGGTGCGACGGCTGCGTCGAGAAAGAATCGGCGTGTCTGCCGACCGCTTGGTGGAATAGGCAGGAAAACCCGGGGGCTTCAACACTCTTCCGTGAGGAAAGCCAGCAATGAGTGAGTGGTTCAGAACCTTGATTTTTTGTCTGGTAGCCGGAGCGATTTCGACGGCTGCGGTGCTGGTCGATCCCGGAAAGAGAATCCCCGACATCTTTGACGATCAGGGAGAACTCTTCTATCCGGAATTCACCGATCCTCAGGGTCCCAAAACGATTGAGATTATCGACTACGATGAAGTGACGGCAACCGCCAGCCCCCTGAAGGTCGAGTTCAAGGATAAGAAATGGGGAATCCCCTCGCACCACAACTATCCGGCGGATGCGGAAAATCGGCTGGCCAACACCGCGGCCGCTCTCATGGCGCTCAGGAAGGACAGGGTCGTTTCAGACCGCATTGAAGATCACGGCCGCTACGGGGTGATCAACCCATTGGACGATCAAGCCACCAGTCTGACCGGGCGCGGTAAACGAGTGACCCTCAAGGGTCAGGACGACCAGGTTCTGGCAGATTTCGTGATCGGCAAGTCGGCCGAGGGCAAAGCAGGTTACCGCTACATGCGGGTCCCCACCCAACGACGGATCTACTCCGTCAAAACCGACGCCGAGGTTTCCTCCAGATTTGAAGACTGGATCGAGACGGATCTCTTGAAGCTGGCCAGCGGCGATATTCGCAAAGTGACCATTAACAGCTACTCGATCAACGAGCGGCTGGGCCGGCTGGAAAATGCCGAGCGAATGGTCCTGACCCAGAAAAAGGACAGGTGGTTCCTGGGCCGACGCCGGCTGCGTGGGAAGAAGATCGATGCCCTGACTGAGGCGCTTGCCAATCTGCGCATTGTCGACGTTCAGCCCAAGCCCAAGAACCTGACCCGCGACCTCAAAACGCCCAAAGGCATTCGCCTGTCCATGGCGTCGGTCGTGTCCCTCCGGCAGAAAGGATTTTTCATTACTCCCTTCGGCCAGTTACTGTCCAATGAGGGTGAAATCCTGGTGGAAACCGCCAATGGGCTTCAATACACCCTGCGCTTCGGCGAGGTCGCTCCCGGAGGAGCGAGTACTTCCACGGCAACCTCCGAGGAGGAAGGTGCGGCGACCCTCAAACCCGCTGAGACGAAAGAGCGTCGGTATCTATTCATTACCGTCGACTACAGCGCGGCTCGGGCGCGCCAGTACTCCGAAGGGAAGACCGTCGACAAGAAGGGTCAAACCCTGGAGCGTGAGCTACGCCATCGTTTTGCCGACTGGTATTACATCATCTCGGGAGCCGATTTTGGCAAGTTGCGCCCTCGCCGCAGAGAGCTGACGCGCGGCTAGTCGACAGGTGTCTCCTGAATCCTTCGAGCCACCTTCAAGACCATTGGATAAGGGTCGGCAAATTAGGTTAAGATGTGTCGACAACTATGAGCGAAAAGAAACGCGTCTACAAGATCACTTTTTTGAATGAAGGTAAGGTCTACGAGATTTATGCGAAACGGGTGAGCCAAGGCGGTCTCTTCGGCTTTGTGGAAGTCGAGCAACTGCTTTTCGGTCAGAAAAGCTCCGTGGTCTTGGATCCGTCCGAGGAAAAGCTTCGCACTGAATTTGGGGGAGTGCAGCGGACCTATATTCCTCTCCACTCGGTGATCCGCATCGACGAAGTGGAGAAGCGAGGAGCCAGCAAGATTCATGATCTCACCGACAAGGACGTGAAGATTCATCAGCTACCCACGGCCATCTATACCCCGGTGAAGAAGGATTCTTGACTTCTCCCCGTGCCAATGCCGCAACTTTTTCGATTCACCAGCCCGGGATCATCAACTGTTGGGCGATGCCCGGTTGAAGCTGGCGCGCCGATCATTCGACAAGTCACAGCGAGTGGTTCAGCCATGCGTCAATCGACTGAATTCGAAGCAGATTTATCAGCCGTCCTCAGGGCGGTTCTTTGGTTGACAGGATCTGATTTATTGAGGTAAGGTGGGGTGTTAAGTTTACATTGGCAAGGAGTTTTACCCATGAAATGGCGAGTGGTTGGGGTTTCGTTGGGGTTCATTCTGGCCGCATTGGGTGGGAGTCGCCTGCTGGGAGAGTTCCCGGTCGACTTTGAGAGGGATGTGAAGCCCATTCTTGAGGCAAATTGTCTGTCTTGTCACACGGCTGATGCGCCCCAGAGCGGCTTGGTCATGGAGTCGATCGAGTCGATGCTCAAGGGGGGAGAGAAAGCCGGGGCCTCGATCCTTGCCGGCGACAGCGCCAACAGCCCCTTGGTTCGGCACCTTCGGGGAGAACTCGAGCCCCGGATGCCGGTCGGAGGCGACCCACTCCCGGAAGAGCAGATTGCGTTGCTTGCCCGATGGATTGACGAACTGGGTCCCTCGGCTGCCCAGGACGGACCGTCGCAGATGGCCGACCAAACGGCTTCCACTCATGAGTTTGAGACCGGCATTAAGCCTCTCCTGGAACAAAACTGCTTCGCTTGCCACAGCTCCCAAACCCACCAAAGCGGATTGGTGCTGGAGACCCAGACGGCTCTCTTGAAGGGAGGCGCGATCCAGGGACCTTCCGTCATTGCCGGGAAGAGTCAGGAAAGTCCTCTGATACAGCGTCTGCGCGGCACCCGGGCTCCCCAGATGCCGATGAACGGGCAACCGCTGTCGGAGGAGCAGATCCAGCGCATCGCACGATGGATTGATCAACTGGATCCCGTCAGCCTGACTGAAACCGCTGAAGATTCCGAAACGCTCGGTTGGCCCTGGACACCCGTCACCGAACCCAAAGTTCCTGCAGTCAAACACCAGGAATGGGTAAAGAACCCGATCGACGCTTTCGTGCTGGCCAAGCTGGAGAAACAGCAGTTGGAGCCGGCGCCGGCGGTTTCGCCTCGCGGCTTGCTGCGGCGTCTTTATTTCAGCTTGCTCGGTCTTCCTCCCACGCCGGAAGCCATGCAGCAATTCCTGGCCGATCCTTCTCCGGTAGCCTACAAGCAAGAAGTGGAGAAGCTGTTGGCCGACTCGCGTTACGGGGAACATTGGGGCCGTCATTGGTTGGATCTGGCTCGATATTCCGATACCCGCGGGGGCGCCATCGATGATCCCCAGCCCCATTTGTGGCGGTACCGGGATTACGTGATTCGGGCCTTCAACCAGGATCGCCCCTATGACCGCTTCATCAAAGAGCAACTGGCGGCGGATGTCTTCAGGGCTTATGGGGATGAGGGAAAGCTGGGCCTGGGCTTTCTGGGTCTATGGGTCGCGGTTGAAGCCGATGGGGAACAGAGGCGCCGGGATTACATCACAGACGTGGTCAACACCACCGGCTCGGTGTTTATGGGATTGACTCTGGGATGCGCCCATTGCCATGACCACAAGTATGACCCGCTTCCTCAGAAGGACTACTTCCGGATCGAAGCCTTCTTCTCTCCGGTGAATTTCAATCGACAGGACCTTCCGTTCCACCAGTATGAGATGCCGCTCCAGCAACCGGAGAGATGGGAAGCCCGGAAGAAAGCCTGGAAGGAGCATCTCGAGAGAATCAAGAAGAACGCCGAGGCCTTCAACAAGGAACTGTCACAACGCGAGATCGAACACCAGCTTCTGGTCGCTCCCCAGGATCTCAAAGACTGGGCCCATGCGGGTCAGAAAAAAATACCCTTCCCCAAAGACACCCTGCGCAGCCCGGAGGAGAAAGAACGTTCGCGCAAAATTTCCCTCATGACGGGCCGCTTCGCCAACCCCAACGTCGATGGTTACTATGACCCCAAGGCCTATGGGGTGAGAGACTCCTCCCTCCAGCACAACATCGCCACCTACATTTTGACCGGCGGCAATTGGAGACTGCGAAGCGAGCAGGTACAACCAGGATTCCTCAGCGCCATTACCGGAAACTCCGACCCGGTTAATCTGGACGGTCTGGTTGGCAGCCGGCGGCAACTGCTGGCCAAGTGGATTGCCAGCAGAGAGCATCCCTTGACCGCCAGAGTGATGGTGAATCGAATCTGGCAGTATCACTTCGGCAGAGGTCTGGTGGCCACCCCCAGCGATTTTGGCGCAAATGGCAGCGGGACGGTTCATCAGGATCTCACCGACTGGCTGGCGTGGGAATTTATGGAGAGTGGGTGGAGCGTCAAGGAGATCCATCGTCTGATCCTGAATTCGAACGTCTATCGGCAATCGATGACCCATCCCCGGTCCGAGCAATACGAGAAGGTTGATCCCAGCAACCAGTATCTCTGGGTCCGAGATCCCGTCCGAATCGAAGCGGAATCTTTACGCGATAGCATTCTGGCTGTCAGCGGTCAACTCAATTTGGCCATGGGTGGACCGCCGTTCTTTCCCGAGGAAAACCTCGAGCAGATGGCCCGCGCCGGCACTTGGTGGGTTTCCTCCAACCCCGAGGAGGTCAACCGCCGCACCGTCTATATGATTCAGAGCCGCTCCTATCCGATCCCGTTGATCAAGGTCTTCGACGGACCCAATCTGGATGAAAGCTGTGTGGTTCGGGGAAATACTACGGTGACGCCTCAAGTCTTTTCCCTCTTCAACGGCAAATTCCCCCACCAGCAGAGCCAGGCCATGGCGGAACGCATCGTTGCCGAGGTGGGGCAGAATCCGCTCAAACAGATTGCCAGGGCCTTTCAACTGGCCTTTCAGCGCAATCCTTCACCCACTGAAAAGGCCAAAAGCCTGGCCTTCCTGGGGGGACCAAGGTCGGTTCCCAAGCAACAGGACCGCTTCTCTTTGAAACAGGTCGCCCTGGTTCAGGGGCCGGAGATCCAGCCCGCCGGGAAAGATCTGGATGAGACCGGCTCCTTGCCGGACCTTTGTCTCATCCTCATCAACATGAATGAGTTTGTTTACCTGGAGTAGGCAGTACTGACTGCCACGAGGACGCCATCATCAGCCTTTGCATGGGAGAATAGAGGGGGTAACCGTCATCATGCCCAAGGGAGAATTTGAATTCTGTAACCAGGTCGAGCGTCCGGATCCACGACTCGGCGAGATCGGGCGGAGAGATTTTGTCTACCGATTCGGCAAGGGTTTGGGCAGCTTGGCGCTCTCCTCGATGCTCTTTCGAGATGGGCGGCTGGCAGCCGCAGCCAAGTCCGTCGATCCCCTGCTCCCTAAAAAGCCCCATTTCACGCCCAAGGCCAAGTCCTGCATCTTCATGTTCATGCAGGGAGCTCCCAGCCAGATGGACACGTTTGACCCCAAGCCCAAGTTGAACGAGCTGCACGGGGAACCGATCGTCCGCAAGTATGGGAGCCTGGAAAAGCGGATCTATGTGGGCTGTCCTTTCAAGTTCGCAAGGCACGGACAATCCGGAATGGAGATTTCCAACATTTTCCCCGAGTTGGCCACCTGCGCGGACGACATTGCAGTCGTGAGAGCCATGCACACCAGTTCCGAAGCTCATACCACCGCGACGTTCTTCATGAACACCGGCGTCACCATTCCCGGGAGTCCCTCCGTGGGAGCCTGGACCGTCTACGGGCTGGGGACTGAGAATCAAAACCTGCCGGCCTTCGTGGTCTTGCCCGATACCCGAACCAGGATCTTCGGTGGCCCCATCAACTGGGCCAACGGGTATTTGCCGGCCGCGACCCAGGGGACGCTGCTCAACTCGGAAGGGGACCCCATCGTAGACTTGCAGCCACCGGCAGGGGTCACGCCCCAGCGACAAGAAAAGAATCTGGCGCTTCTGAATGAACTCAATGCGCCCTATCTGGACGTCCACCCCAGAAATCCCAATCTTCTGGCCCGTATGAGAAATTACGAACTGGCCTTTCGCATGCAGGCCTCCGTTCCTGAGAGTCTCGATTTGAACAACGAGCCTCAAAAAATTCAGGAAATGTATGGCCTCAACAACAAGATCACCGAACCTATGGGCCGGAAATGCCTGATGGCCAGGCGTCTGGTGGAACGCGGTGTGCGATTTGTGCAAATTTACTGCGGTGGTTGGGATTCCCACGAGAATATCGCGGGAGAACATAAAAATCGGGGCATGGAAACCGATAAGCCCATCGCAGCCCTGCTCAAGGATCTGAAGCAACGGGGCCTGTTCGATGAAACCCTGGTGGTCTGGGGAGGAGAGTTCGGACGCACCGCCGACAACACCATGGACTTTTTCCGAACGGGTCCCGGTCGTGACCACAACAAGAATGCCATGGTCATGTGGCTTGCCGGAGCCGGCATCAAGGGCGGGACGGTGGTCGGTGAAACGGACGAGCTGGGGATCAAGTGCGTGCAGGACGTCTATCATACCCATGACTTGCATGCCACCATGCTGCGGCTCATGGGCCTGGATGACATGCGTCTGACTTACTATCACTCCGGAAGATTCAAGCGCCTCACCGACCTGGGAGGCAAGCTCATCAAAGAGGTCCTGGTTTAATTGGGACCAGGAACGCCAGCACCCTAGAGGCTCCAGCCCCGCTTGCTGTTCAGGAAAACGCCCACCTCTTTAGTCTTGACGGCAAACATTCCCATTTCCCTTCGAAGTCTTGGTATGTGCGCCGGTGCTCTTACATCTTCCCGGGAACGCTCGCCCCTCTGAAAATTCGGGTTTGGCGCCCACGCTTCCCCCCCTAAGCGGTTGGCCTCGGTTAATGTCACCCCGTCATTGCGCCAGTCCCCTCTTGCGGGGTCGATTCAACCCAATTCCCCTCTTGGGAGGGGAGTAGCTTCCGTGTTTTTTGTCAACTGAAAAAATGAGTTTTTCACCTGTTTGGGGGGACTTCATCTTGCGGCGGCCCCGGCCCCCAAGCTGGGGGGCAGCGCGCTGAGAGAAGGCCTCGGCGCTGGCGTTCCTGCCGTTGCCGGTGCGACGGGTGGCTCGAGCTGGAAGAGGCGGTCCTCCCGCAGCAGGGTGTTGACAAGCACAATCCATTTCCTCATCACGGCCACCAAAGCGACCTTGTAGGGCTTGCCTTGGTCACGCAGCCGCTGGTAGAAGTTCCCCATCTGAGGATAGCAGCGCACTGCAGCGGCAGCGGCCATGAACAGCAGGTGTCGGGGATGCTGGCGTCCGCCCTGCCGGCGCCCGCTGTCGTCGGCGAAGGGAGCCAAGCCGATCAAGGCGGCCGCTTGGCGGGGTTGCCGGTGGCCGAGTTCGGGCATGTCGGCGCACAGACTGGCGGCGTTGCCGGGGCCGAAGCCCGGGATCGATGGGATGATCTTGGCTCACCGCGCCAAGGCCGGATCGGCTCCGATGCAGTCCACGATCAAGGCTTCGAGGGCCTCCAGACGACGGTCGAGGGCCTGGCAGATCAGACCTGCCTGGTGGCTTCAGCGCACTCCAACTCGTCGTTCAGTCTTTGGAGGGCGGCCCGGTGCTGCACCAACTTGCGCCTCAAGGCCAACAAGTCTCGGAGCTTAAGCAAGTTCCCCGGTTGGGGAGGTGTGGCCCTGAGACCCGTCAAGCGCCCGAACCGCGCCAGCAGGGCCGCGTCAACCCGATCGGTCTTGGCCCGTTTGCCGATCGCTTCGGCGAAGCGCCGCGAGCGGAGCGGGTTGACCCGCACGACCTCCAAGCCAGCTTGATGCAGGTCTTGGTGCAACCGGCGGTGGTAGCGCCCGGTGGGTTCCAGCACCACGCCTTCGACGCCGTGCTTCAGCAGCCAGTGGAGTAGGCGGTGGCGGCCGCCCGGATCGTTGTCGAAGCGGCGGCTCTCCCCGCTCGGATTCAGGTGGGCATCCAGATGGAACTTGCCGATATCGACACCAGCGACTATAGTTGAGGCAGTCATCTCTGCTTCTCCTTTCCTTTGCGATACCGGTCTGGCGCCCACGCTTCCGTCCAGGACGCGCAGGGATGACGGCGACGGGGCGACCTGGCTAATCCTCGGTTCTGAAAACCCGGGGTGGGTACGGTCCGACCCGTCGCCCCCGCCGGCCTCCCCGTGCTGTGGGGGAGGGATCCGATTCCCCTGCTGCCACAGTGGGTTCTACTGGGGGTGGCCGGGGAAGAGGAGTTCCCGGATTTTAGCTGGGATTCGCTCTCCGCTACACTCCCTAACATAAAAGGGGTGGGTGCTTCCCCTCCTGAAAGGCTGTCTTCCTGTCAGGAAGACAGGGGGGATAGGTCCATTGGAGGAAAGTGAACATCGACTAAGGCCGCCCCCCTAGTCCCAGTTCAGCCGGAAGCGGCAGGCCCGGACGTGGGTTATGTCGTTGAGCGTCGCGTAATAGGTCATCAAGAGACTGTCATCGCTCAAAAGAACCAGATCGGGCGTTCCAAAGGTGAAGCGGTCCAAGGCGTCCCAGATACTCTCTTCTTCACCGGCAGCTTCTTCCTGCTGGACCAATGGCTCGCCGACCATGCGGTTCGCATGAGGATCCCACATCTGAATCGGACCCAACCCGGGCCAGCTCCGTTCCCCGTCCAGTGATCCCCAAAGACGAATGCCTTCCGGGGGCAGACGATAGTTGCTCACCGCCACCATCGCGCCGCCGGGAAGCGCCAACGGCGCCGTAATCTGGCCAACGAATCCAATACTCTCGGGCCTTGTCCAGGTGCGTCCTCGATCGGAGGAAAAGGAGCGGCGGACCTCAATGGTCTCCTCGTTGTCCTGTCGAAAGGTCCACAGGAGCGCGATGATCCGTCCGTCCGGCAAGACGTCATAGCGGGCATCACAGAGATTGAGCTTTCCTGAGGGGTCTGCCGCAACGACGACCGGCGGATCAAAGGTGTCACCGTTATCTTGTGAGAACATCATGGCGGACCCATTGGGACCTGCAGGAGTCAGCTTGTACTCCAGAGGAACACAGAGTTCACCATCCGACAGGGTGAAGGGACGAGAAGTGACCCCGGCATTCAGCAAGGTCAGCTGGGCAATCGACCAAGGTTGCGACCAGCTTCGTCCGCCGTCACAGCTCCGCGTCGCCAGGAGCGGATGCGGCAGTGCCCTTCCTTCCTGACTGAACATGTTCACGCCCGGAGCCAGCCCCTCGACGGCTCCGAACACGACCAGCAGGTTCCCGTCATGAGTCTGACACACACCGGATGAGACCACGGTCACCGGGGGCGAACTCTTGCGGCCGTCAAACACCACCCGGGGCGCCGACCAGGAATCCCCCAGGTCTTGCGAGGTCTGAACCATCAACAAACTGTCGACACTGTGCTTGCTTGACCCCTGCCGGTAGACACAGCAGACGGAGCCGTCGCTCAGGAGGGCCGACAGAGGATAAGCACAGGCGCTCGCCGAGTTGCCCGCAGCCAGGTTGGAAGAAACCGCTTGATCGGAAAGAATAGTGACGCGCATGGATCAATCCCCCACATGAATATGGAACGGCAACCGCCTCAAGGTTTATCTTAGGGATGGCCCGGATAGCGCCCCGGCGACAAAAATCCGGGTAGGCGCAGACAGAACTGGAGTTCTTCGAGGAAAAATCGAGGAACTGGCGACGAGTACCGGTCCGTCAAAAACCCGCAACCGCCATCCCAGACCGAGCTCAGGCAGACATCAGGCTGCCGTCACTTTTCACCCTCATATAGTGCCCGCGAATGCGGGTTGGCGTGCGGTAGGCTTCATGGAAAACCACCAGCACGCGCCCATCTTGCATCTCAGTCAGACCCATCATCCCCGAACAAAGCGAAATGCGGGTTTCTCGAGACCAGCTTTGGCCTTCATCGATACTGGTCTTCATGAAGATTCCGGAGCCGCGGCTTCCCATGATCAAGACACCCGAACTGTGGCGCAGCAATTGCGGGCATTCTCCCGTGCAGTCGGAGGGTGCCTGCTTGGACCAGGTGATGCCTTTGTCTCTGGATTGGCTCACCCACATGAAAGGAGAACGCAAGGTTCGGGCGAAGGCCACGATGCTGCCATCGCTGCATTCTGCGCCCATACACTCGTTGCTGTCGAAGTTCTCAGGGTCCAGGTAGTAGGGGCCGGTCCAGGTCCGGCCGTCGTCGGTGGATCGAATGGCCAGAGAGCGGTCACGACGCTCGGCGTTCGACTCGACGCTCCCGCCTTCCACCGTTTGCACGTGGTAGTAAAACTGCAATAGGGTGCCATCCGAATAACGGGCAATGGGAGAGTAAGGACCTATCCTGCCCTCCTGCGCCGCGGCATGCAACGGTTTGTCACTCACCTCCAACGGCTTGGCGTCGGTCCACGTTTTTCCATCGTCAGCCGAATAAGCCACCTTGGGGCCAGGAATCTTGGACTCCCAATCGTAGGTGTACAAACAGGACAACCGGCCGTCTTGGTGGCCGAAGAAAAAACCCGGTCTGCCGCCGTCGGACAATCTTTCGACCAGCACCGGTTCCCCCCAACTTCGCCCCTCGTCCCGCGAGCGCACCAGCAGGAAGTCGTTGAAGTGGTGAGGGTCGCCGTTGACACTCATCCACACCAGCAGGTCTCCTCCTGCCGTCCGGCACACCCCGGGGTAAGTCTGGTTGTCGCCATAGATCTTGCCGGGGTCCGGGTGGGGATAAAAATACTTCGGATGTTCCTCAACCACTTTCTTCCAAGAGTCCTCTAAACGTCCTCGAGTTCCCGAAATAGAGAGATTGCGAAACTTGACCGGCCCGCGAGCCATGATGCCGGCTCGACCGGCCCGGTAGGCACCATCCCGAGCCTCCAGAACCGATTCGCCGTCCATGGAAACACGAATCCGATCCCCTTCGGCTTGAACGCGGGCTTTCATCCAGCCGGGTGTGGCTTTTTCCCATTCTTCGGGCTTGGGCCCCTGCTGCACCCAGCGTTCGCGCAGCTCGGGATGAGGGGCAAAACCACTGGCAATATCCCGCCGGTAGCCCGAGCTGTCCTGGACAAACAGACGCACCCCGTACTTTGGCCCTTTCCGCCCCATGTCGTAGAACTCGACGCAATAGAATTGAACGCTGTCCCGAGCCCGGAAGATGATTGATACATTGGTGACGGACCAGTAGAAGGTCTGAAACTCCACGCTGAGGTCGGTGTCGCTCAAGACTTCCCTGCCAGGATAGGCAAAGTCCTCTCGTTTGAGGAGATCGCTGTAGCGAGCCTTTCTCTGGTTCCACACGGGAGAAAACAGGATCCCCTGGCTGTCCTGGGACCATTCCTCGCTGCCCACGAAGGTCCAGGATTTACGGTCATCGGCCAGCCGCGGCGTAAGGGAGAGAGAGTCAGTCGATCTCCCTCCACAGGCACTGAAGCCGCTCAGGGCACTCGCCGAAGCGGTCCCGGCCAAGGCCCCTTTAATAAAGTCCCGTCTCGATATTTTCTTGTTGGTCGGCATAGAAAAACTCCTTCGTATCCCCAACAGTACCTATTGATCCTTCCTCGCGACCGGACCCTCCAAAACCACAACGTCCACCCGTTCGCCCTCCAGCTTCAATTGGCTCGGCAGTCTGGCCGCGGGCTTCAAGCCGAATTGCCGGAACCATGCCTCCTTGTCCATGTCTGAAACCGCCACATAGGCTTGAAGTCGCTCAATCTTGCGCTTCGCGGCCTCCGACATCAACCAATGGATCAATGAGCTCGTTCGGTGGGTGTAGCGATCATGAGTGCAGACGTCGATCACCGCTTTATGACGCCGGGCTTCGCCAGGCTCCGGGGTGATGGAGCCAAAGCCCAGGATCCGATGGGGTGACTGGCCCACCAATACGCCGATTGCTCCTCCGCGTTCCATCACCTCATTGTGGACGACCGGAAAGTTGGAGACACACCGCTGCAATCTGACGTATTTTCCCGACAGCAAGGCCCTCTGATAGTCCAACACCCGAGAATTCCAGGGTTGAACCACAAAACAGGCAAAGGCCGGCAAATCCCCCCAATTCGATTCACGAATCGAGGTGGATTGACCCGGTGTAAAAAACTCCTCCTCACACCGGAATGAATCTTCCCGCTCCCGCCTCATGACGCCTCCATTCCACCAGCGGAAACCGCAACGAAGATAGACGTTTCTCGGATCTCGAGTGGCCCCCAGGTAGGACACTCTGCAACCGGCTTGGTAGGACAGATCCACCACGGCATGGGTCATGGCTTCGGCCACTCCCAAGCGACGGTAGCCGGGATGCGTCAGCACCGACCCAACGACTGAGACTTCCGGTCCCTCGCTGGGGTAGCACACGGAAGCCGTTCCTGCCGGGCAACCCTCGACGGTTCCCAGGGCCGCTTGAATTCTGAGATGTTGGCTGTAGTCACCGTTCATCGATCGCAGCCAGTCGTAATCCCCCTGGGTCCACTCGGTGCGCCACAACCCGATGAGCGTATTCTGATGAATGCGATCAATCGGGAAAGTCAAGACCTCAATTTCAAGGATGCGCCCGTCTCTCAGCTTCACGCCTTCTGTCCTTTCCATCGGGAAGGTCCCACCCTGACAGTGGCTAACTCCCGATCCGCTCTTCCAGCCGCCCCACGAACGGGTCGTGTGTGCGGCGAGACCAGGAAAGCAACGCGTCCCGGAGGGTCGCTACCGTTGACTCCCGGTCTGGCCGACCGGCGATATTCGTCAATTCCCGAGGATCATCGATCAGGTTGTAGAGTTCGGTTTCTCCATTCTCATGCAGCACATACTTCCAGGGGCGGCGGATAATAGCCCGCCAGTTTTCCACTCCGTGCCAACTGGCGAAATTTCGAGCCACGTTATATTGCGAAAAACAGTCGCGAGACTCGGGCTCCGGTTGGGCTCCGGTCAGGTAGGGAACCAGATTCTCCCCTTCCAGGCCCATACTCTCGACGTCCAGGCCGGCCAGAGCCAGGAGCGTGGCCGCCACGTCCACGTGACTGACGTCCATTCGACAACGAGCGCCGGCGGGGAAGGCTGACGGCCACCGCATAGCCCAGGGAACTCGGAGCGCCTCTTCGTAAGGACAGAATTTCTGCCAGAGGCCGTGCTGTCCCATCATCTCCGCATGGTCGGAGAGCATCACCAGCAAGGTATCCTCCAGCAGATCACACTCTTCCAGCCGTTGGACGAACTGACCAAAGAGAAAGTCGATATAGGTGGCATAACCCCAGTAGACGGCGATTGCCTTGCGCCAGGCTGAGAAGTCTTGACCCCATTCGTTCCTCAGACGACGGTAGTAGCTTCCCTGCAGAAAACCGGGCTCTCCGCAGCCTGGGTTCCAGTTCTCTGGTTGGGTAATGCCCTCGGGGTCATAGAGGTCGTAATAGGGCTCGGGAACCACAAGGGGCGGATGGGGGCCTTCCAGGCTGATCACCAGGAAAAATGGTTTCGCGGGATCTCGCAAGCCGAACAACTCGAAACCGTGACCCAAAATCCAGCGGTTGTGTTCCTTGTCGGCGGGGATATCCAGAATTCCGGTTCGAGGCACCGTCATTCGAGGATAGTGCTCGGAACGGAAAGGGCCGCTTCGCCGGTCGTCATGAAAGATAAACCCATCGGGAACTCCCTGCCAACGACACCACTCGGTGTAAGAACGCTCTCCATTGTCACAAGCACTGACCCAATCAAACCAGCGTTGAATGTTGTGGGTTCCCAAATGCCATTTGCCGGCGTAGAGGCACTGATATCCTTCCGCTCGCAAACAGTGGGAAATGGGCGGTCGGGTAATCTCCATGTCGGGATATTCATCCTCCTCCCCCACCCGCAGAGCGCCCAGAAAGGGCAGGTGCGGCATTCCGGCCTGATGGGGCTGGAATCCGGTGAAGAACGAAGCCCGAGCCGGAGAGCAGATGGGGCTGGTGGTCCGCAGATTCTCCATCAAGACACCTTCGTGGGCGACGCGGTCCCAGGTCGGTGTTCGACAAGCCGTCTGGTTGAGAATTCCAAGCGTATCCAACCGCTGATTGTCGCTGATCAAGAGGACGATATTGGGCTTGGATGGCGTGCTCATGGCTCTCAATTGTGGTGTAAAGAGGCCGTGTTCTGGTGTGGAGACCAAGCTGGCGTTAGCAAGAGAACGGACATTATAGGCCGCCAGCCCTGGTACCGCAAGGAAGGGTGAACAGACACTCCCTTATCGGGGCCGAGCGACACTTGGAGACTGCAGGAATCAGCCCGCCCCCAAGCCTCACCAACTCTTGGCCCTTCCCGAAATAGGACCGGAGCTTCGATGGATAGACCATAGGCATTTTACTGGTCTTCTGTCTCCGGCAAATGGTCCGATATTTTGCCGGCCGATCGTCGCACACATCAGAGATGCCTATCCGACCTTGGAGCTCCCTAAAGACCTGAGACGCTCGGCGCCGGCTTGTGTTAAGCTTCTTTCCCTACTTAGGCCAGCTTTGATCGGCCTGCACCTCTCCGGAATTTGGCGATACGAACCTTTTGCGGATATTCCCGGTGGCCCAAGCATCTCGAAGGCAATTCCTGTCCAACCTGGCATTGAGCGCCAGCGAGGGGGCGTCTCGTTGGTCCCGACCCAAGCATTCCCTGAAGGAGCTGCGGCAAGCCCTGCGTGGCATCCACAGCTACCTGCCGACGCCTTTTCATTCCAACCTCAAGATCGACCCGGAGGGCATGCATCAGAACGCCGCCTATTACGCCAAGGCAGGACTGGAGAACTTCAGCCTGGTGGTTGCCGCCGGCCTGGGAGAATTGTTTGCGCTCGACTTCGAAGAACACCGGGCTGTGGTGAGCGCCGCAGTAGCGGGAGCTGAAGGCAGGCTTGCCGTGGTGGCGGGCGTTCGCGGGGGCTATCGGTTCGCTTTGCGGATGGCTCGCACCGCAGAGGAAGCCGGCGCCGACGCTATTCTGGTGTTTCCTCCCCCCGGTGGTCCGCAGACCATCGAAGGCCAACAGCAATACTACAGAGAGATTGCCCGCTCGGTTGGAATCGGTGTGCTGATTTATCCCCGGACGCAGAAAGACGATTGGTCGACGTTGCTCGCGGAACTGGTGGATCAAGCCAACATCCTGGGGTTCAAAGACGGAAGCGGCGGTATCGCACTCGGCCAATCTCTGGGACCTCTGATTCGGGACCGCCTGGTATGGACGGCTCGAGGGGAAGAGCACGCGCTCCGGGCCCTTGCCGGCCGGGGCCACGGCCTATGCCACTTCTTTTGCCTCTCTGGCCCCCAAGGCTTGCCTCGAATTCTGGAGGCAGGGCATCCGAGGCGACGCCAAGGGCATGGAGAACGTCCTGAAGGAACGCATCGCTCCCCTGGCTGAAATACGCAGGCAACTTCCCCTGCCCGACCGATCGCCGGGCTTCGGCGTTGCCGGCATCAAGGTGGCTTTGGAGGCTTTGGGACGAGCCGGGGGCAGCGTGCGTCCGCCCAAGCTTCAAGTCATCGATGCGGCAAGCATCGCCCAAATTGCACTCCAGTACGCGGAGTTATCCGAAGCATGATGCAAAAGAAACGTCGCCAGTTTCTGAGGACTGTTGGCCTGCTGGCCGGAGGAACCATCGCTGCATCCGCAGGACCGCCGATGGCTCTGAGGCCAAAACGTTCCATGGGTGAACTCATCCAGGCCTGCAGAGGAGTCCATAACTTTCTGACCACACCCTTTCAAGCCAATGGCGCACTCGATGCTGAAGGACTGCGGAACAATGTCGCCCACCACGCCGATCGACATCCCCAGGACATGACCATCGTCGTGAGTTGCAACCTGGGAGAGTTGTTTTCGCTGGACATGGAGGAGCATCAGGCGGTCGGTCGCGCGGCGGTCGAGGGCGCTCAGGGAAAGATGCCGGTCATCCAAGGGGTGGCGGGCGGCTATCAACTGACCCTCGAGACGGCCCGGAATGCAGAGAAGGCCGGCGTGGATGCTCTCATGCTCTTTGCCCCCCCTTATGGCAGTTCGGCCGCCCGGGGTGTCTATCAATACATGTATCGGGTGGCGACAGCCGTACGCATGGGAATCTTTGTCAACATGTGGCACGGCTACCCCGGCCGGGTCGAGGACTACTGGTCCCAAGCGATCCGGGAGCTTTCCAAACTGCCCAACGTGATCGGGTTTCAAGATTCCAGCGGCGACGTACAGGTCGGCCATTCGCTGGGTTCGTTGATTCCGGACCGGTTTCTGTGGATCGCTCGCGGCGAAGGACACGCCGTCAAAGCGCTCCCTGCCGGAGCCCGGGCTTACACGGCGGCCGTGGCCTGCCTGGCGCCCAACGCCTGCCGCCAATTCTGGAAGCAGGGTACGACCGGCAACATCGGTGCGATGAACGAGATCTTGCAGAAGCGGATTGCTCCGATGGCCCGTGTGCGCAGCCTGCGGCCCGAATACAGCGCCGCCGGCATCAAAGTTGCTCTGGAAACCCTGGGAAGAGCCGGGGGACCCACTCGGCCTCCCATGGGCCAGGTGTTGGCCGAGGATCGACCCAAGATTCGAACGATAGTCCGGCGCTATGCGGAGACCTGAGGATCGCCCAATTCGGGATCCCGAAGCGGCGCGCCTCGGGAATTCGATAATCAAGGAGAAACGATGCTGAGCTCTGAATTGCGACATCGTCTGGAACACCTCTCCCCGGCGCTTCTGGCGGACGCCCGATCACGACTGAAGCTTACGGAAAGTCACCTCGATCCGGGCATCCGGCCCGTCGTGCCTTTCACTTCGATGATAGGAACGGCCGTCACCGTGGAGCTCGCGGTGGCCAAGGACGAGGCTTCGGCGGATTTGACCCCTTTGTTGGACGCTTATCAAGCCCAAAGTCAGCCTGGATCGATGATGGTCATTCAGATACCCGTGGCGCTCCATGGCCATGGCATCTTTGGAGAAGGGGCGGCCACCTTGGCCCGAAGGCATGGTTTCACAGGGGTTTTGGTCGAGGGGGCCGTGCGAGACACGGGGGATCTTCGCAGGATGGAGTTCCCGGCATATTCCCGAACCATCGCGCCGGGTTACATCGTCGGCAAAGCAAAGGTCGCCGCCACCGGGCAAGCCGTGCAGGTCGGGGGACGGATGATCCATCAGGCAGACGTGATCGTGGCCGACAACGACGGGGTGATCGTCATCCGGCCGGACGAACTGGAAGCGGTGCTCACGCGGGCAGAGGCTATTAAGGAATGGGAACAACGGGCTCATCAAGTCATTGCCGAAGGAGGCAGTTATCAGGAGATCAACCGTCGCGCAGGGCCGATGCCCTGACGGACTCCCAACGCTGCGACGTTTTCCCGGGTTGGCGGCAACACTGAATTGGATTCAGATCCCACAGGATCTTATTCATGTCTGATACAGAGATCTGTTTCTCAACCGCTACCGAACTGAGCAGACGCATCCGGTCCAGGAAGCTTTCCGCCACAGAGGTCCTGGAAGCCCATCTATCCCAAATAGATCGTCTCAATCCAAAGATCAATGCCATTGTGACACTGGCGCCGGAGCAGGCCAGGGATCAGGCCCGCTCAGCCGACCAGGCTCTCTCACGAAGGAGTAAAACAGGTCCCCTGCATGGTCTTCCCATGGCCCACAAGGACCTGGTGTGGACCCAGGGGATACGGACAACCTTCGGTTCCCTGGCCCACAAGGACTTCGTGCCCACTCAGGATGCTCTCATCGTGGAACGCTTGAAGCGGGCCGGGGCTATCACGATCGGCAAAACCAACACTCCGGAATTCGGCGCCGGATCTCAGACCTACAACCAGGTCTTTGGAGAGACGCGAAACCCCTACGATACCTCCAAGACCTGCGGCGGTAGCAGTGGCGGTGCAGCGGTTGCCTTGGCCTGCGGGATGCAGCCTCTGGCTGATGGAAGCGATACTGGAGGATCGCTTCGCAATCCCGCCAATTTCTGCAACGTGGTGGGATTCCGCCCCTCGCCGGGCCGCGTCCCCATCTGGCCCAGCCAAGTCGGTTGGTACACAATCAGCGTGCAAGGACCCATGGCCCGAACCGTCCAGGACGCAGCGCTGATGCTCAGTGTCATCGCGGGTCCCGACCCACGTTCTCCCATTTCCATCACTGAGTCGGGAGGCTGTTTCGCCGCGCCGCTCCAGCGTGATTTTCGAGGAACTCGGATCGCCTGGAGCCCCACTCTGGGCGGACTGCCCGTAGATCCTCGCGTCGCCCGCGTCCTTGAAGGACAACGACACGTCTTCGAATCCCTGGGATGCCAGGTGCAGGAACGCACTCCAGACTTGAACGAGGCTGATTTCGTTTTCAGGACCTGGAGAGCCTGGCGCTTCGAGTTGACGCTCTCGGCTCTGAGCCCAGGCCAGCGAGCCCAACTGAAAGAAACCTTGCACCAGGAAATCGAGGCTGCTCAAAAGCTGAAAGGAACGGATCTTTCCAGGGCAGAACTCCAAAGAACCCAGCTTTATCATCGGGTCCGAGAGTTCATGGAAACTTACGAATTTCTCATCTGTCCCGTGAACCAGGTCCCTCCCTTCGACGTCAAGCAGCGTTACGTCGAAGAGATCAACGGCGTCAGGATGAACAGCTATATTGACTGGATGCAGTCCTGTTGGAGGATTTCCGTGTTGGGCCTGCCGGCCATCTCGGTGCCGGCCGGGTTCACTCCGGAGGGTCTGCCGGTGGGGATCCAGATCGTCGGACGGCATCAGGACGACCTGGGCGTGTTGCAACTGGCCAAGGCTTTCGAGGAGGCCACCGGTTTCTGGAAGCAACGACCGCCGGGATGCTCCGAGCGCATCCGCTGAAAAAATCTAGCCCCGACGACTCCGTTCGAAGAAGCCGATCTTCTCCAAACCGGATCTCAACTGCCGGGCCTGCTCCGGGCTGAGAGGGGTAGTGGGCGGGCGGGGATTCCCTGAATCCAGATCCAGCCACTTCAGGATTTGCTTGAGAGCAGCCAGGGTATTGAACTTGAGGAGTTCGCGAATGGTCTGGTTGATTTGTCTCTGAAGCTGCAACCCTCTGGCCGAATCTCCCGCCACGAAAGCACGGTAGAGATCCACAAACACCTCCAACATCACCGGATAGGTCGAACCGATCCCTCCCACGCAACCGGCCATCAGCCCATACCACAGCACTTGATCCTCGCCATTGAAAACGATGATCCTGCTTTCATCAATCATGGCGGTCAAGGTGATTTGGGCCAGATTTCCACTGGAATCCTTCAGTCCGACCACCCCTGGGATGCGAATGAGCCGCTCGAAGGTTGGGGTGTCCAGGTTGATGGGTATTCGACCCGGAATGTTGTAGGCCAGCAGCGGCAGGCGGGAAGCCTCGGCCACCTGCTCGTAGAATTGGACCAGACCGTCCAAGTTCGGCAGATAAAAATAAGCCGGGGGCATGCTGGCCACCGCATCGGCTCCCGCCTGGCCGGCGTGACTCGCCAACGCCAGGGCGTCAGGAATTTGGAAAGCCCCGACGTGAGCAATCACCGAAGCGCGGCCGTTCACTTCATCCAAGACAATTTCGAGCACGCGTTGCCTTTCCGCCACCGTCAGAAGAAGCCCCTCGCCCCCGCCCCCGCAAACGTAGAAACCATCGACGCCGATGCCCAAAGCATGGTTGACCATTTTGCGCAGGCTGCCCTCACTGACTGCGCCCTGGGCATCAAAAGGAGTCATGATAGCCGGATAGATTCCCTTCAATTCCTTCATGGACGAGTAACCTCCTGATCCGCTGGGCCGCCACAGCTCAGCGATAACTGATGGAAACGGAACGCAGGACGGGCGTCCCGGCTCCGTTGGGGCCAACCAGTGTGGCCTTGAACTGCAGGAAGCGCATCGGGCTCGGCAGGCCCTTCAGAGTGGAATGGCGGTTGACGTAAAAACTCCCCTCACCCTCAGGACCTTTCCAATCGGCCTGCCGGACGGCTTCCATACTGCCTGCTCCCCGTACCTGAAATTCGATGCCCGTAGCAAAAGGTGTTTGCCCCTCCCAACTGAGGGTTTCAAAATGAACGGGGCGTCCCGCATCGAAAACCTTCGAAACGTAATCGTAGCGATCCCCTCGATCGACGATATTCCCGATATCAGCCCCCGCCAGGAAATGGGGTCCGAGTCCGGGCAAAAGCCTGCGCCGTTCCGTTGAAAAGCCTTGAGGCCCCCCCTCATAAAGAAAAGACTCGTTGCGGTGAGCGCCCTCCAATTTGTGGCACGCGAACAGTAAATCGGTGAAGCCGTCGTGATTAAAATCGGCGGCCATCACCCCGGAAGCCGAGTTGGTGGGTAAGTGGGTGACGCGCTCAGCACCGAAGCCGTCGGCAGCATTCCAGTAAATATAGGAGGGATGCGACCGGGTCTCACCGGCATGATAGCTGCTGATCACAACGTCCAAGTAGCCATTCCGATCCAGATCCGCGACGGCTGATCCTTCCGGGCCCAAAGCCGGCAATCTCGTCATCCGCTCTGCCTCATAGCCATCGGACGCTCCCCAGTAAATAAAGACGCCTCCCTGGTAACCTCCCTCAGGCGATTGTAAGTTGTTCACGATGAGATCCAGTTGGCCATCTCGATTCAGGTCAGCGATCTCGGTGGCAACGGCAAGACCTGCCGGGAGACTGTTCTTGTTGCCGTTATCAAAGCCGCTCCGGCTGTTCCAGAATATCACCACTTGATGGTTTACCGTGGGGAACACAACGTCCAGATAACCATCACCGTTGAGGTCCGCAATGCTCTGGCAGCGCACGCCGTCGACTCGAAAAGTGTAGCGATGATTGGCGGCGAATCCCATCGGTCCACCCCAATAGAGGTCCGTTCCGCGACCGGTGGCATACTCACTGAGGACGAGGTCCAGGTAGCCGTCTCGATTGAAGTCGGCCACCCTGGCCGAAAAAGCCATCTCGGAGGAAACGACGGTCTTGTCGGTCGAACTGAAGCCCTGAGACGAACCCCAATAGACGGCTGATTCCGGACCTCCCATGTAAAGGTCTACCCATCCGTCATTGTCGAGATCGGCGGACGAGTAACCTTCCCCCGGAGAACCAAAGGGGTGGTAGAGGTCCAAGCGTTGGTCCACGCCATAATCACCTTTCTCATTGCCCCAGTAGATAAAAGCGGGCACCGGATCCCCGGCGGAACCATCGATTCGATTCACAAAAACAAGATCCTTCTTTCCGTCCTGATTGAAGTCGGCGCTGCCAACACTGGCGGCTCCCACCGTTGCCAATTCCAATCGACGAGAGGCGTCAAATCCCGCCGGACTTCCCCAATAAACGTAGGACGGCGTCTCATAGGAATGGGCATTATGCTCGTTGCTGAAAACCAGATCGGGATAACCGTCCTGGTTCAGATCATCGATCAGACAGTCGATGGGATTCAAAGTCGGCAAGAGGGTTCGGCGATGGATCTCGAATCCGGTAGCACTATTCCAGTATATGACCGAGCCACTGCCCGGCCCGGGGGCTGAATGACCGGCTCGCTGTGGACCGTTGGCAAAAACCAGTTCCGGGAATCCATCCTGATCCAGATCGCCTGCCACCACACTGCTGGCCGATACGGTGGGCAGTTCCATCCGGCGCTCCTCGCTATAGCCCTGGCTCGATCCCCAGTAGACGAATGAATGGATGGACTCACTCTCGACGTCCGTATCCAACTCGCGACGGTCCCCCGGCTCAGGGCCCTCAGAGGACGATAGCGGTTGGCCAGAATAAGATCGGGAACTCGATCACCATTGAGGTCGGCCACGGCGACAGCGGAGCTGCGCTGACCGGGCAGCACCGTGCGCCGCTCCCTGGAATAACCACCTCCGGCGCTGCCCCAATAAATCATGGCGCCGCCGCTGGTTGTTCCACTGCCCTCGTTGGCGAATACGATCTCCGAAAAATCGTCCTGGTTGAGATCGACGATGGCGACATCGCTGGCAACGGCGGTGGCCAAAGTCAGCCGCCGGTTGGGAGAAAATCCGTCTGAGGAACCCCAATAGAGGAAGGATTCGTTCTCTGAGCCGGAATGCTTGCCGCCGGCCCTGGCGCTGTTGGCGAAAACAATCTCCGGGTAGCCGTCCCGGTTGACGTCACCCACGGCTGCAGCCGTGGCTCCCAGGGTGGGCAGTTCCGCTCGACGCTCGATCGCGAATCCCTGAGGGCTGCCCCAGTAGATGTAGCCGTTCAGGTTGCTCTTGATGCCGTTGGACCCGTTGACCACCACCAAGTCGGTGAAACCATCCTGATTGAGGTCACCCAGAACCTGGGAGACTCCGCCGTCGCTGGGAAGACGAGTCCGGTGGCTGACGTGATCTTCGTCGACGCTCCAGTAGATGAAAAGATCGATTTGCTCGTTGTTGTCATGGGTGTTGGGGAGGACGATATCGATAAAACCGTCACGGTTAAGGTCCCACACATTGATGAGCTGGACCTCGCCGGCTGCCGTAACGTAGGTGTTCACACCGGCATCCTCCAGGGTCCCTTGGCTGAATTCCAAAAAACTGGAGACTGTCCAGCGCTTGGCGGCTGCTGTTTGCCGGGACAGATACTGTGAGCCCCCGCGCATCAACGCACAGCAGACAACCGCCAGACCCACAAGAAGCACCTTCTTTTGTGGTGAAGTCATGATCTCTCTCTTTTCCGAAGACCGGGAAGACCTCGTCAGCCATCGGCCGAAAAGAATCCCTCGAAAATATGGTCCCCGTCATTCAGTATCAAGGCTTCCGTTTTGTCAATAGAATATCGCAACCGGAATCTTAGCTGAGAATCAGGGGGACGTTCTTGAATGACGAGAGTCACCCGGCCTGGCGATTTCGCAATGCCCAACTATTGGGCGGTCTTCGCTGGGGTTTCGGCCTTGCTTGACTCTCGCTTGACGGCCTGACTAGAATCTCGCCGACAGAACGAACCTTTCTTTTTGGCAGCGGGTTGGCTGCCGTCAGGAGTCTCTCCATGGAAGGATCCCGAGCCGCCAGGCAGACCGAATTGAACGAAGTCCTGGCCCTGGTGAACAGAGTCTTTAGAAGTGGCGTCGATCAAGACATGTCCACGGACTACCCCCTGGTTTTCGACCCGAGCAATCTGGAGAACCTGCGGGTGGTCCTGGAAGGCGGCCGCATCGTCAGTCATGCCGCCATGGCGGAACGAGAGCTGAAAGAGAACGGATGTGTGCTTCCCATCAGCATGATTTGCGCCATGGCCACCGACCCAGCTCACCGCAAGCGCGGGGCAGCCACCAGGATCGTGGAAGACGCCATCGCCACCATGACGGCCAGAGGCCACGCCTTCGGCCTGCTGTGGACTGGACCAGCCAGGGATTTTTACCGGCGCCTCGGCTGGGAGGTTGTGGGGGTCCAACGGTTGGACCTACCTTCTGGAGCCCAACTTGGCCAGCCGATTCGATCAGCCACTCGAGGTCCGAGCCTATCAGGGGCCCGACAGTGATCTTGGACGGATCATGGAAATCCACGAGGGCCCAACCCCGGCAGGTGAGCAGGACCGAAGCCGACTACCGGAAGCTCCTCGGCCTTCCCAAAACGAAGGCGTGGGTGGCTGAGGAGGGAGGTCAGCCGGAAGGTTACTTTGTGGTCACCCAGGCTTACAACAAATCGGGTGTGGTCGAGTGGGGCGGGACCTCTGGGGCAATGTCATCGCTCCTTGCCCAGGTGCTGCCTGAGGTCCGAGATGACCGGATCCAGATGTTCGTTCCCGCCTCCGACAATCCGATGACCGACCTCCTGACCAGCCGGGGCTGTGAGGACCGCATTCCCATGGAAACAGCCAGTGGCTGCGGCCTCAAGATGGTGAGAATTCTCTCCTTGAGGAATTTACTGCAGCAGCTTTCTCCCTACTTAAAAAACCACCTGCCCCAAAGCTCCGGCCAAGTGGGCATGGTTGTCAGCGAGACGGGCGAGCGAGTCAGCTTGAAGTGGGATGGGGCTCACCTCGAGGTCGGAAGTGATCGGCTCCCCGGCGAGCAGGAGCTTTCTCTTCGCCAGGCTGCCCGATTGGTCTTCGGACCCGAAAAGCCGTCGGCGATCATCAACCTTTCGGAAGAGACCGCCCAGGGTCTGGATCGAGCCTTACCCTTCACCTTCCACATCTGGATGCTGGACTACGTTTGAACCCGGCCCCCTCGGTCCGGTGAAACATTGAGGTCTTATTCTGGCGCCACCGAGGCAGCTCTGGCCAAGTACTCTCGAGCCCCTTGCTGGAGCCAGGCGTTGTAGTTGGTCAAAAAGAAACGTACTCCCAGGTCGAAATATTCCTGTAATTTATCCTCATACCCAAGGGCTCCCGCCGTCCGACCCGAGGCCACGATCTGTCGAATAGCATCTTCAACCACAGCTTCGACCTTGGGGTCTCTGTGCTTCCCGACCATGCCCATGGTTTGAGCCAGATCCCCGGGAGCCACAAAAAACACATCGATGTGGTCGACCGAGAGGATGCTGGTGAGATTCTCGACTGCCTTGATCTCCTCGATCAGCACGATGACCAGGGTTTCCAGATTGGCGTGTTGAAAAAAATCCGAACCGCCATAGGATCGCCGGCCTGAAAAGATGCCCCGCTTGCCCACTGGAGCGAAGAAGGCTGCCTCCACCACCTGTTCCGCCTCCGCCCTGGTGCTGACATGAGGGACGACGATGCCATTGACGCCAAGGTCCAGGGTACGGGTAATCACTCCGGGATGGTTGACGTGAAGGCGCGCCACCGACGTCATTCCCCAAAGGTCACAGGCTCGAGAAAGATCTCCGATCTGGCTCCAACTCACGGAACCGTGCTCCCCCTCGAGCCAGATGCCGTCAAAGCCCAGGGGACCCAGAAAATCAATGGTGTCACTGGTATTGCTGTGTCCCCCGACAGCAATGGCCATGCCTCCCTGGTTGAGCTTCTCCTTAAGTCGATTCCCTCGCATCATTTCTTGTCTCCTTTGTCGGTGGATTGATTGTCCCCGGACCGACATCTCCAAGGATGTTATCAAGGGAGGGGACCCGGCAGTGCCGGAGATACCCAACCCTTGCGGTCCACCCCAATGAACTGACCCATCACTCTACCGTTGGGAGCATTCCCGTGGGTGGAGTTCACCACCAGAATCCGGCCATCGGCCATTTCCAACAGATTGGCAGCCAATCCTGATCCGCTGTACCCTCCGATATGGGTAGGGCAGCTCCAGCTTCGGCCATGATCCAGGCTGATGAAGATATCCCAAGACCTCACTGCCAGCAACAAAACGTTTTGCCTGGTGCGAAACAGCGCCGGCACGACCCGGCTCCAGGTCTTGCCCCTGTCGGTGGACCGAGACAACCCAACGGAGTTGAAGTAGTTGCTACGCAACACCGTCACCAACTCGCCGTTCTCCAGATCAACCCAACTGCTTTCATTCCTCTCCCACTCGCTGGGATCGACGAGGCTGCCGGACCAACTTCCCCCCATCCGTGCTCCGCAGAAAGTGAGCTTGGTCAGAATGGTAGTTGCCATCCGGGTTGTTCCGCCAGAGAGCTTGAATGCCGATCGACCCATCACTCAGCGTCCTTCAAGGCTTGTGAGTTCAGCCCAAACATCGCCCCTGCCTTGCCTTTGATCGGCGCACAGGTTCACCCTTACCCGGCACGCGACAGGTCCAGCGCCGTCGCCAAGGTAAAGACTCCCCTGCGCATCAACCGACCTGTCGTTCGGCTCGTGGAGGGTCCTCAATGAAGGATTTGGCCAGAACGTTTGCATTCTCACCAAACCCGTTGAGGCATCGACTCCCCATCCACCGATGCTCAGCGGCGTTTGCGCCTTGACCCCGCACGAGCTTTATCGTAGGCTCGTGTCTCAGACATTCCGCGAGCAGGCAGCATTCTTCGCTCTGATTCGAGCTGGTGGAGGGAACTTTGAAGCTTGGTGGCTGCCCGGACTTCTATTGCCGCTGGGACGGCCACAAGCAAGAGGAGCATACCTCATGAATATCAACCGCAGGAAGTTTTTGAGCCAGTCTCTGATTGCCTCCGCTGGCTTGGCAAGCCTGCCTTCCCTGGGCGTCTGCCACCCGTCCAAAGAGAAATATCGCGTCGGTATCATCGGTTGCGGTCGCATGGGACAGTACTTCGCCGAGGTCTATCGAGCGATGCCGGACACCGAGCTTGTCGCCATTGCCGAGTGGAACCCGGAACGGCGCGCGGTTGTGGGTGAACGCTTTGGGGTCAAGGCTCTCTATAAAGACGTCGATGCGATGCTGAAAGAAGTGGTTCCTGACCTGGTGGCGGTCATCACACCCAGCAAGTACATGAAGGAAGCCGTCATTGCTTGCGCCGAAGCCGGAGTCCAAGGCGTTTCCACCGACAAACCTATGGCCGCCAAGTTGGCTGACGCCGACGAGATGGTCGAAGCCTGCCGGAAACGGGGGGTCGTTTTTGCAGGCGGCAATCTGCAGCGCGCCATGCCCGAGGTCCAGGAGGCCGCCCAACGTTTGAAAGCAGGCAGTTACGGCCGACCCCAGGGACTGGCCGTGCATGGATTTGGCGGCGAGATCTCCGGTGGCGGCTGTCAGCACCTCTCCGTGCTGCGCCTGTTTGCCGGCGCCGAGGTCGAAGAAGTCATGGCATGGGCCGGGGCCGCCGGAGGCCCTGCAGAAGAAAGACGACCAAGGTCTCAACGTCAATGCCCTCTTCCGAATGAGCCGCGGCCCCAATTGTCAGGTTTTCGGCCTCACCCAACCTTACGGGACCAGACAGCTCAGCGGGGTGGACGTTTGGAGCGAGGATACACTGGTCCGCTGGAAATGGGCCAAGCCGGAAATCTATCGGGGAACCGACGCCAGCGGAGCTCGGCGGCCCATAGATCCTCAGTATCGCCCCTTCTCCTGGCGCAGCATCCTGGATCAGGTTCCCGGTCTTCGAAAGGGCGACGACTACCTGGTGGCCTCCATCCGTTCGTTTATCGATGCCGTCAGGAGCGGGAACGAACTGTGGATCTCGGGCCACGACCTGCGGCAGGCTCTGGAGGTGGCGATTGCCTGCAAGGTGTCGGCTCAACGGGGCAATCGTCCCGTCAAGTTACCCCTGGAAGATCGGTCCCTGGCGCTCTATCCCAGGCCCTACCGCTGGTTGGGGGGAGACGCCACTGAAAATCCGCAATCGCTTGAAGATGCGGCAGGAAACCCACTTTGAGACCTGCTCTGAATCGCCGACAATTCTTGGGTGGAGCCGCGCTGGTGACACCCGGCCTGCTGGCTCCAGGCCGCCCTGCCCCGGAGGGACAAACCCAATCATCCGTACAGCGTCTACCCAAGCCGCGTCGCACCATGTATTTCAACGACGCCCGCCACTATTATCTCTACGCCTTCGAGCCCCCCATGACGATGGAAGATGCCTGGCGGCCCGTAGATGAATTGGTGGAGACTTCGGTCGACACCCTGATCTATGGAGTGGAAACCGGAGGCGGGCTCTTCAGCGATACCAAGGCGGGCGTGCGGGCCATGTCGCAAATGCGGCCCTTCGACAGCGCCTATTACTGGCGGGCCTGGTACAACATGCAGAGCCTCATCGATCGGGGGCTGGACCCCTTGCAGGTGTTGATTGATCGGGCTCACGAGCGCCACCTGGACTTCATCATCAGCATGCGCATGGGTGGAGGCCCCAGGGACCCCCGCTACCGCATTGGCACGGCCGGACCTGCCGCCGGAGGGGGAGGTCGGCTGGAGAACAACGCTGACTTCGCACACCCCTGGGTCAGAGAGGTTCGTTTCTCCTGGATTGAAGAATTGGCCGGCTATCCGGCCCAAGGGATCGAATTCGACTTCGCCTTTACTCCCTATTATTTCAAGCCAAGCCAGATCGAGGAACACACGCCTCTGATGACCGATTACGTTCGCAGTCTGTCGGCGATGATTCGCAGCCAGGGAAAGAATCGGATTGTGGGCGCCCGGGTCTTTCCTACGGAGGTTATGAATCGATCTCTTGGTCTGGATGTGAAGGCTTGGCTGGCGGAAAAACTGGTCGACTATGTGGCGCCCCTTTACTACGGATATTTCCTGCTTGATCCCAATCTGCCTTTCGAGTCTCTGGTCACCGCGGCCCAGGCCTCGGGAGCCGAGGTCTACCCCGTCATGCAACCCTACTTTCTCCAGCATGAGAACCACGCAAGCCCCGCCATGCTGAGAGCGGCCATCGCCAATTATTGGGCCAAAGGCGCTGACGGTCTCATCGTGGGTCCCTGGTTCCACTGGCCCTTTCGGGAGGAAGAGCGGGCCCTGCTGACCGACATCGGTGATCCGGACGCCGTCAAGGAAAGAACCAAACACTACTTTGTTTCCACAAGACAGGAAGACGCCTCGGCCCTGGGATACCGCCATCCTCTCCCCCTGCAGTTGAACAGTAACGGAGCCGGGGGTTCACCCATCGCCTTTTATGTCGCGGATGACTGCGGGTCCGATCGGGTGGCTCGAACTCGACTGCTGTTGAGAGTACGAAACCTGGTGACCGCCGATGGCCTGGAACTGAGTCTGAATGGGAGATCGCTGGCCGAAGAGGCTCTGCGACGCACCAGTCACCGATATGACTTCCAATGGCTTGAATACACGCTGAGTGAAGTTCTTCCTCGCCCCGGTGAAAACCTGCTGGCAGCTCGGCTGGCATCCCGACCCAAAGGACTGGAGGGAAGCGTGACCATAGACCAGGTAGAGGTCCTGGTCGAGTACGACCACCCCCAGTCCATATCCGCCAGACCCGATTTTCTCTAGCGACAGGAGCCCCGGAACTCGATTGAGATCCTGAAGAAACGCGACGACCATCGCTGCAACCGACCATTCATGAAGGCTTTGGCATCCTTTCCGCTCGGCAGCGGGGCTGGAGAGTGACGGAACGCCGTCCCTTCCCGGATTGCCCCTGCAATCTCTATCAAGGAGTCCATCATGCTTCAACGAAGAAACTTCCTCTCACGAACCCTGGCCAGCGTGGCTTCCCTGGGCGTGCTGGGTTCGAAAAGAGCTGGAGCCAAATCTTCCACCGGTCCCGGCTCGCCAACCACCCACGCCTCCGGCAGGAAGCCGAGAATGATGTTCTATCACGACGGACGACATCCGCTCATCTACATGTACGAACCGCCGATGCAGAAAGAGGAGTTTGAATCCGCCGTCGACGAGTTGCTGGGAACGCCCATCGAAGCCCTCATGTTCACCATGGGAGACGGTCGCACCGTCTTGCACGACACCCAGGTGGGCGAACTGTGGGGACACAATGTCAAGAAGTGGCCTCATCTGATTTTTCGACGGGCTCACCAGAACGCCAGGGGACTTATCGACGCCGGACACGACCCACTGCGCATCGTCTGTGACCGGGCCAAAGCCAAAGGGATACTGATCTATCCGGTACTTCTGGTCCAGCAGGGAACCGGCAAGCGGGGAGAAGACACGCGAGCCTCAGAGTTTCGATTCAACAACCGACATCTGGAAATCGGAGCCGGAGGCGGCGTTGATCCCGGCTTCCCGGGATTGCATGGTTTGGACTTCAAGCTGGAGGAAGTACGCAATGAACGGTTCGCCTTGATCGAGGAAACGGTGAATCGCTATCCGGTGGACGGCTTCGAGCTTCAACTCGACTACATGCCCTATTACTTCCGGCCGGACGAGGTCGATGCCGGACGCCCGATCATGACGGAGTGGATCGCCCGGGTCCACCGCGCCGTCAAGCAGAGCGGCGCCCGGCGAGAACTGGCCATCCGGATTCCTTCCAGCCTCGACGGATGCTACTCGGTTGGGCTCGACATCCGGGAGTGGATCCGTCAGGGAATTGTGGACGTGCTCATCGGTCAAAACTACTCGGGTCCGGAGCTCATGGATCAGATGGCGGATTTCCGACCCCTGGTGGCTGCCGCCAAGGGATCGGAGTGTCGGGTCCATGCCGCCATCCACAGCCACATCGACTCCGATCGCCTGAGCGAGGCCACCATCAAGATGCTTCGGGCCGCGGCCTGCAACTACTGGGAACAGGGAGTCGATGGGCTCTACCTGGCCCATTGGTTCAGCAACTGGCCTTACGAAGGAGAGTTCTACGAAAAACTGCGCGAGTTACCCTACCCTGAGGTGATGGCTCCCAAGGACAAGACCTATTTCGTGACGACCACCACCGGACGATACCCTAAGCCTTCTCTGGAGCCCGGGCTGACGATGCAGTTGCCAGTTGACCTGAAGGTCAACCAACCGGCCAAGGTGGAGATGACCATCAACGATGACCTTCTCCGCTGGCACAAAGCCGGCCGTGTGCATGATGTTTTCTTGAGGGCCCGGGTGAGCAATTCGACCGAATTGGACCGCCTGAGCTTCCGTTGGAATGGCAAGCTGCTTCCTGATTCTCGACTGCGCAAAATCAATCAGCTTTACCGAATGACGGCGCCGCGCTACAGGGTCAACAACAGCTACTGGCTCATCTACCGGCTGGACCGCAACCATTGGCCGCGCAAGGGGAAAAACACTCTGGAAGTCACCTTGACCCAGAGGGACCCCGACGTCACTCCACAAATCTTCCTTCGGGACGTGGAGTTGGAAGTCAAGTACCTGTTGGGGAAGAGCTTTCATCGGGGTCAGGACCCTGACCTGGGAGAAGTAGAGTCCCTGACCGACTGAGGATTCAGAACCCGAGCAGGAAGCAAACGCTTTGGGGTTGCGCACCACTCGTGGAGAACTCCCCGGCGCCGTGCCGTATCAGGGCAAAGGCCCAATCCTTCGGGATGGGTCCCGCAACGATCGGAGCAGGTCATGAAAAGACGTCGTTTCTTCCGAACTGCCATGGCGGCAGGCTTGGCCGGTGGCCTGTATCCTCCTTCCCTGGAAACTGGAAACGCGGGAACGTCCGGTTCCACTGCCGGCCAGAGGGTGCAGAAACCACGAATCATGTTTTATCACGACGGCCGCCATCCTCTGATCTACATGTACGAGCCACCCATGCAAAAGGAGGAATGCGAAGCAGCCGTCGATGAATTACTGGGGACTCCCGTAGAGGCGCTGATGTTCACCCTGGGTGACGGCCGTACGGTGTTGCACGATACCCGGGTGGGTGAACTCTGGGGACATAACGTCAAGAAATGGCCTCACCTCATCTTCCGTCGCGCCTACCAGAATGCCAAAAGCTTGATCCAAGCGGGTCACGACCCGCTGCGTGTCGTTTGCGACCGAGCTCATGACCGAGGGATGCTGGTCTATCCCGTCCTGCTGGTTCAGCAAGGAACGGGAGAGCGGGGTCGGGACGTACGGTCTTCCGAGTTTCGATTCAACAACCGCCACCTGGAGATAGGCGCCGGCGCTGGCGTCGATCCCGGGTTCCCCGGTTTCCACGGCTTGGACTTCAAACACGAGGCGGTGCGACAAGAGCGATTCGCCCTGATCGAAGAAACCCTCAACCGCTACCCGGTGGATGGCTTCGAGCTACAGCTCAACTACCTGCCCTACTACTTTCGTCCGGACGAGGTCGAGTCCGGACATCGAATCATGACCGAGTGGATACGACGGGTTTACCAAGCCGTGAAACGCAGCGGCGCGGCGCGGGAGTTGGCTCTGCGTGTGCCGGCCAGCTTGGATCAGTGTGAATCGGTCGGGCTGGACATCCGGGAATGGTTGCGCCAGGGCATCGTCGACGTTCTTATCCCACAGGGCCCCGGTCGATTCGATCAAATGTTGGACCTGGGACCTCTGCTGGCCGCCGCTCGAGGGTCCACCTGTCGCATACACGGATTTCTCCACAGTACGGTGGACTCTGATCGCCTGCTCGAGTCCACCCTGCCCATGACCCGTGCAGCCGCCTGCAACTTGTGGGGCCAGGGGATCCACGGGCTTTATGTGGCTCAGTGGTTCAACAACTGGCCCTATGAGAGCTCCTTTTATGAGAAGTTGCGAGAATTACCCCATCCGGAAGTCATGGCTCCGAGGGACAAGTATTATTTTGTGCAGACCGTGACGGGACGCTACCCCAATCGCCCCGGGCGTCAACTACCGGCAGACCTGAAAGTCAACCGACCCGTGACGGTGGAGTTCAAGATCAGCGACGAACTGACGCGTTGGGGGAAAGTGGGGCGGATTTACGAGGTCCTTTTGCGAATCCGACTGATCAATACCACCGAAATAGACCGCATCGATTTCCGCCTGAACGGAAAGCCCCTCCCGGATTCGAGGTTGCGCAAGATCAACGAAATGTTTAAGCTCAAAGTCCCGCGCTTCTACCAGTTCGGTTATTGGTTTGTCTATAAGCTGGATCCCGGCCATTGGCCAACCAGGGGACTGAATCGTTTAGAGGTGAAATTGAGGCAGCGGGACTCGGCGGTCACGCCTCAGATTACTGTTCATAACGTCGAGTTGGAAGTCAAATACCTGAAGGGAAAAAACAGGCGACGGGGCAAAGATACCGATTTAGGGGCCCAAGAGAGCCGTACCGATTGACACGGGAAATCATGAATCGACGTTACTTCTTACAGGGCGCCGGAGTTCTTTTGACGAGCGGTGGCGGACTCCGCCAGGAAGCTCAAGCCTCTCCCAAAAAAGAGCGGCGCATCCTGATTACCAGCGGCGAGTCGGAACTGGCTCAGGTTATCGCCGACCACCTTGGTCGCGACTACCGTATTCGTCTCACCGGTCTGACAGCCGCTCAAAGCGACTTCCTTTATACCCGTTGCGAACTGGGCCACGACTCAGCCACCGACGAACTCGTTCGCGGTGTGGAGGCCATCGTTCACGTGGCGGAGCCCCCTCCGGATGCAAACGAGGAGGAGCAGCTGGATCATCAAACCCGCAAGACCTACAACCTGCTGAGAGCTGCTACCCAAGAAGGGGTTCGACGACTGGTCTTTCTCAGCACACTGGAGCTGATGACGGGCTACGACGAAGCTTTCCTGGTCAGGGAACGCTGGCGACCTTTACCCCCCACCCAGATGTCCTTACTGGCCAAATACCTGGGTGAATACACCTGTCGAGAATTCGCTCGGGAAGAGAAGATCCAGGTGATTGTCCTCCGAATCGGCAAAGTGGTCAAGGCAGCAGCCGTGAAGGGGCAGACCGTGGATCCCCTTTGGGTCGAAGAACGGGAAGTCGCCCAAGCGGTCGCCGGCGCCCTGGATGTCGAGCTGTCCGACCATGCTCAGGGAGTCGAGCGTTGGAGAATTTTTCACGTGCAGTCGGAGTTCCCCGGTGCGCGGTTTCCCGTAGGAGGGGCCAAAGGTGCTCTTGGCTACCAACCCTGGTTCAAGCCTCAAAGAAGAGAGGCAGCCGGCAAAGGGGTTCCGACAAGATCGACCTGAGGTTGCGGACCCATTGACGAGGGGAAGTTGTTCCCCATGACACCCAGAATCGTTTATTACAATAGCTGAACAAATCCATGAAAGCACTCATCATCGGCGCCACCGGCTATCTCGGGCCTCACGTGGTCAAAGCCCTGGAGGGCCATCACCAGCTCCTCCTCACCGACATCAACCCCCCCAAAGAGAAAACATCTCATCCTTTTGAAATCGTGGATGTCAGTTCGATGGAACAGGTCCAGCAGGCAGCAGAGGGAAAGGACGCGATCATCAACCTGTCCGTGTTGCGGGAGCATCGGCGAATCGCGTTCGACGTGAATACCCGTGGCTGCTACAACATCATGCGGGCAGCCGTCGACCAGGGCATTCGTCGAGTGATCAATACGGGCCCCCACTTCACCATTTCGGGTCCACTCTACGAAGGCCTCGATCACGGCATCATTCCCGACGTCCCTCCCCACCCCAGCACTATTCTCTATGCGTTGACCAAGTCGTTGGGCCAAGAGATTTGTCGAGTGTTCAGCGAGCACCATGACGTTTATGTTCTGGACTATTTGTTTTACAATTTCCGAGACCCTGGCCGCGTGAAGGTCGGCTCAGGCGGAGTTCCCTTCATCGTCTCCTGGGCTGACGCCGGAGAAGCCTTTCGCCTGGGGCTGGAGATTGAACTCAGCCGGCTGCCTTCTCGCTGCGAGGTCTTCTTCATCTCCGGAGATATGCCTCAAGGGAAATTTCTCAACGAAAAGGCAAAGCGCCTCTTGGGGTTCAAGCCGAAAGACGACTTGGCCTTCCTTTGGCATCGCCCCTGATCGCGGCTCGATTCGAAACCCTTGAAGCCTTAATCATGGTTGGGACTCATACTCCGCTGGCTTGAGGAGAAGCCGGCGTCCAACGGGTGAAATCTATGATCCACCGCCGTCGTTTATTGAAGACCGCCGCCTTGGGATTGGGTCTTGCTCCTTTCTCTCTCTCCCTGCTCGCCAATGTTCGTGGGAGGATGAAGATCGTCGAGATCGAGGAACACGAAGTGGTTCCCCCCTTTCATGACTACAACGCCGTTACGCTCTTTCGCTATCACGGACTCTCCATTCAGACACGTATCATCTATGTGGTAAAGACGGACGTGGGACTGGAAGGTTACGGAGAAAGCGGCGGTCCGCTGAGGAAGGGCCGTTTCAAGGACTACCTGGGCACCGATCCATTCGACTGGATGGCCGACACCAGGAACCTGGCCATGAACATGGCCACCTACGACCTGATGGGCAAATATCTGGGTCTACCCGCCTGGAAGCTACTGGGACCCAAGGTACGCTCCTGGATACCGGTAGCGGCTTGGACCGTCTCCCGACAACCCGAAGCCATGGCGGAAGAAGTCAACAGTGTATCCCGCCGGGGGTATCACTGGCTCAAGTATCACGTGGACGTCCTGCAGAACGCGATCGACCAAACCGAGGCCATGCAGAAGGTCGCTCCCCCCGGGTTCAAGATTCACTATGATTTCAATGAAGACTCCAATTTTGAAGCCGTCTACCCGGTTCTGAGGGAACTGGAAAGGTTCCCCGTTGCCGGTCGGATCGAGGACCCTATTCGTTCCATTGATCGCGATGGCTATCGTTTGCTACGGGAAAAGTGCTCGATCCCCATCATCATTCACCACGGCCCCCCATGACGTCTTCATGAGACATGGCCTCTGTGACGGTTTCATGGCCGGACATGCCCCCGTGGGCCGAGCCATGAAGCTGGCCGCCATGGCGGAGGCAACCAACACGCCTTTCATGCTCCAACAGGTCGGTGGTGTCATCAACCAGGCTTTCCTGGCCCATGAGGCCGCGGTTTTTCCCATGGCCACCCTGGATCATGTCAATCTGTGCCACCTTTGGAAGGAGCACGTCACCAAGGAAGACATGCCCGTGGTGGGGGGAAGCGTTGCGCTTCCGCAAGGACCCGGGCTCGGGGTCAGTCTTGACCGGGAGAAGCTGAAGCAGTTGGCAGAGACTCCTCGGCCCAAGCAAACCCGTTTTCTGGTGCGGACCCGGTACAGTGACGGACTCACTATTTTTTTCCGGTTCGATCCCGATCTTCCCGGCGCCAACCTGAGATTCCTCAATCCCCCCGGATTCGGGCAAAGATACTCCGGCTATGGACCGGATGTCCCCGGACCGGTTCCGGGTTATGCCAATCCGGTCGTCACGGATTTCTGGGAAGAAACGGGTTCCCCCGAATTCGAAGCGATGTGGGGGCGCACGGCAGAAGGTCCGGTCTGGGAACGGTCCGGCAAACCCTGACCGATTTCGTCAGCCAATTCAGATCATGAGGAGACCCCATGAGTCGAAGATGTTTTCTTAAAGCGGTCGGTGGCAGCCTGTTGGCCAGCCCCTGGCTGGGTGGAGTGACCTCCCCTTTCCTGAGCGCCGGGTGGAGCCGTCCAATTCCGGCTGGTCGGAAAAAGCGTCGGATGTTGTCCAACCATGACGGCGCCATCATGTCGACGGAGCCACCATTGACCGCCGAGCGCTTCCGGCAGGTGGTCAGAAGCTATCAGGGAACTCCCGTGGACACCATTTGCTTCTGTCTGGGTGATCGAGAGGTTTACCACTATGACACTAAGGTGAGTGAAGTTTTCGGCCGCAGGCACGGAACGTTCAAGAACGATTGGGACTGGCGAGTTTTTGAAAACACCCGGCAACTCATTGAATCCGGCAAGGGCCCCTTAGCCACCTTTGTCGAGGTGTGTCATGAGGAAGACATGGACCTGTTTGCCTCGTTCCGAATGAACAGCCACTATGCGGTAGATCCCAAGTCGCCCCATCACAGCGAGTTTCGACTGAAACACCCCGACTGGTTGATTGGCCATTCCGACGGCTATTCCAAAGGGAGCAGGGAATATGGAATCCGAATGGGATTGAACTATGCCATCCCGCAAGTCCGTGAGCACATGGCGGCGACCATTGTGGAGACATTCGAACGTTTTCAAGTCGACGGAGTGGAACTGGATTTTATGCGCCATCCTGCCTTTTTCAAGCTGCACGAGGCTGTGGAAAATCACCACCACATGACCGGCATGTTGCGCCAGATCAAACGCAGGCGGGATCAGGTCAGCAAGGCGACCGGGCGGAGCATCGATCTGGCGATGCGTGTGCCGCCGACATTTGCCGATGCTTTGCGGGTAGGGTTGGACGTGCGTACCTGGATCAGCGAGGACTTGGTGGACATTCTCATTGCGGGAGGAGGCTTCATGCCTTTCGACATGCCCTTCGAAGAGTTCGTGAAGGCCGCCCACGCTTCCGACAACAACTGTCAGGTGTTTGGAGGACTGGAGTTGCTCCGCTTCATGACCGGACCCACTCCCGACCTGGACGTCAACCGAGCCATCGCCATGCGTTTCTGGGCGGGCGGGGCCGACGGATTACACCTCTTCAACTACTTCGCCCAGCCAACCGATTGGAAGCAGCGGTTGTTCCAGGAGATCGGTGACCCGAAGCGGTTGGCCTCCTTGGACAAGCGTTACCAGATGGATCGACGGCGTTGGTTCCCCGGCGGCTGGAGCAGCCACGGAGCCGCTTTTTCATCGGCGATTCCAGCGGTGCAGCTTCCGGTAAACCTCACCGAGGCGCCGATTGGGGGCGGACCTCGCCTTGAACTCCGGATTTCGGATGACCTCGACCTGGCAAAACGGCGGGGTATCCTGGCCAGGACTCGACTGCGGCTTCTCTTCGAGAACAGCACGCTCCAGGACAAGGTCGAAGTTCATTTGAACGGTGAGCGCCTGCCCGATAACCGGCCGGCGCCCTTCGACCTGGTTTCCTTCTGGAACAGACAGCGTGGTCCCTACCAGGGAGAGTATCTGTCGGGGACCCTGGAATTCGACGTCGGCTGCCCTCCTCTGCGACAAGGGAAGAATGTCCTCCAGGTTCGACTCGTGAAACGCACCCCCAATCTGACCGCACCCTTGAGATTAGGCATGGTTGAGGCATCCATTCAGTACCGTTCCGGTTGATGGGCGGCAGGACTTCAGAGAAGATTCGGCCTGCCTGTCGTCTCTGACCATTCAAGACGAAAGACGACTTCTTCCCAAAGTCGCCCGTTTATTCCCACCCTCTTCCCGCTTTAGGAGGAATCATGGCTTTTATTCATCGACGTGATTTCCTTCGTCACTCGGGGTTGGCTGCGGCAAGTCTGCCCCTCTGGCCGTCATCGCTGTTTTCGCAACTGCGCAGCAAGATGAAGATCACCGAGATCGAAGTTCATGAGGTCCTTTCGCCCTATCATGATTACCACGCCGAATGGCTGTTTCGTTACCAAGGACTGCACAGCCAGTTACGGACGATCTATATTGTCAAGACCGATACGGGGATCGAGGGCTACGGTGAGAATTGGGGGTCTCGATGGAGTGACTTTCAAGACTACCTTGGCGCCGATCCCTTTGATTGGATAGCCGACCCTCGGAATCTGCCCATGAACATGGCTCTTTACGACTTGATGGGCAAGACTCTGGGATTACCTGCCTGGAAACTGATCGGGCCACAGGTACGGTCCTGGGTTCCCATAGCCGCCTGGACCATGTCGCAACCTCCCCAACAGATGGCGGAAGAAGTCAAGAATTTGTCGAAACGCGGTTATCGCTGGATGAAGTACCATGTGGACGTCCTGCAAAACGTGGTCGATCAAACCGCAGCCATGCAGGAGGCGGCGCCTCGGGGATTCCGAGTTCACTACGACTTTAACGAGGACTCCAACTTCGAAGCCGTCTACCCGGTTTTGAAAGAACTGGAACGCTTCCCCATTGCGGGGCGGATCGAAGATCCCCTCCGATCCATCGACCAGGATGGCTATCGTCTGCTTCGCGAAAAGTGCGCCATTCCGATTCTCATTCACCATGGTCCGGCCGATGTTTTCATGCGCAAGGGGCTCTGTGACGGATTCATGGCCAGCCATGCGGGTGTCGGTTCGGCCATGAAACTGGCCGCCATAGCGGAAAGCACCAACATCCCCTTTATGTTGCAGATGGCCGGCGGCACCATCAACCAGGCCTTCCTGGCTCATGAAGCGGCTGTTTTTCCCATGGCCACTCTGGATCATGTAGACCTTTGCAACCTTTGGGCTGAAGATGTGACCATCGAAACCATGCCGGTGGTGGGCGGCAGCGTTGCGGTCCCCAGGGGACCCGGTCTCGGCGTGCGAATCGACCGGAAGAAACTGGAGCGCCTGGCCCAGGCGCCCCGCCCCAAACAGACACGCTTCCTGGTCCGGGTGCGCTACAACCGGGGGCCTGATCTTTATTTCCGTTTCGATCCGGATGCTCGCGGCGCCAATATCAAGTTCCTGAGCCCGCCAGGTTTCGGCCGGCGCTATTCAGGGCATGGCCCACACGTTCCGGGACCGGTCCCAGGCTACGCCAATCCAGTGGTGACTGATTTTTGGGACGAAGTGGGTACCGAAGATTTCGAGCGGATGTGGAAACGGACGGAGGCCGGTCCCGTTTGGACGGAGGATTCATGAGGGGATCGAACTCAGGGAACGACAAGTCCCGGCTCGGTCCTCTCGATGACTGACATTCGAAAGTGGCAGCTAGAATCGTTCCAGGCTGAGGGGCTTCACCGACAGGGACAGCGGTTCCCGGCAGATCATCTCGGCCATCAGTTTGCCGCTGATGGGGCCCTGTGTATACCCCAGCATGGCATGGCCGGTGGAGAGGTAGATGTGAGGATGGCCGGGAAGCCGATCGATGATGGGAAGCCCATCCGGTGTGCAGGGGCGTAAACCACACCAGTGCTCGACGTTGCTCGGGTTGGCGGCCCCCGGTATCACCTCCAGGGCGCCCCGCTGGATGGCTTCGGTTCGGGTCCGGTTCAAGCTCAGGTCAAGCCCGGCAAACTCCATGGTGCCCGCAAATCGCAAGCGATTGCCGATGGGGGTCACACCCACTTTCCGTTCCACGTGGATCAAGGGGATCTCCGGGCTCACCGGAGGCCGGTCCATGGTCATGCTATAGCCTTTTCCCGCCTGGACCGGAACCTTGACTCCCAGCTGACGAGCCAGCAAGGGTGTCCAGGAGCCCATCGCCAGGACCACTGCTTTGGCACGGAAGTCTCCCCGGCTCGTGCGGACTCCGACGGCTGTCGTTCCATCCATCAACCACCCCGTCACCTCGGTACCGGTGTTCACGACCACCCCAAGCCTCTTGATGGATTCGCCCAGGCCGGTGACAAACTGAAACGAGTTGCCATGGGCGTCCTCGGCAGAATAAACGGCGCCCACCACCGTGTCCTTGAGCGCCGGCTCCAGTTCACGGGCCTGGTCTCCCGTCAGAACTCTCAGGTCCAGACCGTGCCGGGCCATCACCTCGGCTTCTTCCTTCCCCTCTTCCAGTCCGGCAGGTGTGCTATAGACGCTCATCAACCCGCGTTGCTTGAAATCAAACGACAGGCCCTCGGCCGCAGCCAGTTCTTGAAACAGAAGCAAACTGGCGCGACCCAGGTCGCGCAAGACGGGGACCGCTCGTTCCATGGGCTGGCGGCGACAAGAGGCGGCAAATCGCAGCAACCAGGAAGCCAGTTGCCAATCCGGCCGGGGCCGGATCAACAAGGGACTATCTTCTTTGAGCATCCACTTCAGGGACTTCCTGATGACTCCAGGCGCAGGAACCGGCATGGCGTGGCTGGGAACAATCATGCAGGCGTTGCCATAGGAACAGCCTGAACAGATCTCGCCTTTCTCGATCAGAATCACCCGGCAGCCCTTCTTGGCCAGGTAGTAGGCGGTGCAAACCCCAACCGACCCTCCTCCGATCACCATGACATCAAATTCTTCCGCCATGACCTCAACCTGGTGGAAAACCGGCGATCTTCGACGCCAAACCGCCGGAGCTCGCCATGGAACTGCGCAACTGAAATGCGACGGGGAAAATTGTCAGGGACTCACCCCCGGGCTGGGCCACAACGAACCGCCACAGGCAGAGTTACGCTGCAACCCAACCGGGGTCGACGAAGATGGTGAGGCAAAAACCCCGCCCGGTTCCGAGGAAGTGAGAAACGAAATCTTCAGCCCGGAAGGCTACGTCGGACCGCTCAGGGGCGGGAAAGACGGGCACGGCTGATGGTCCGGTTCTCAGACATTCTGGTGACCAACTCGACTCGTCTGATCCTCAGAGGCTTATCGGAACCAGCCCCCCTGTAGTTCAACTGAATGGACACTGGGTTGCCGCCACTTTTGAGAGCCGCAACCGGGACCTGAAATCGCAGGGCCTCAAAATGCATGTCAAAGGGTTTGTCGGCAGCAAATCCAATCATGCTGTTACCCGGCAACGGGTCGATCCGATAACCCACGGTCTCCCAGTTGGAAGCCACATCGACCGCGGCTGGTTCTAACACCGTTTCCCCAACCGAAACCGTCAAACGGTCGCCCGGCTGAGAATAGTCCATGGCCAGCCACAGCTCAGCCGTTCTTGGTTTGCTGGTCCTGAAGTCATCAGCCACAGGGATGTGGAGAGTCTTGGCTCCATCAGCCACGTTCAAATTGAAGGGGACCGGAGCACCCTTGGAAACGGTGTTGTAGCGCACATAGTCGGCGCCGGGGGCTCGAGGACTGGCTTCAAACCGCTGGACGGCCGTGTAATGCTTGTCCTTTTTTCTCATGCGTTTGGGGTCAGCGATTTCGTTCAGCAGGTGCTTTCGCCAACTCCCATAAAGAAACCAGTTGAAGGTATAAAGACCGTCGGCGCCGTCTCGCCACAAGTTGGCGGCACTCCCTCGAATCACCTCATCCGGGCTGACGCGGTAGCTGTTCCCGTAACAATAGAGACTGGGATAGATCGGGAGTTGGCGCGACTTCATCAGACCGCGAAACTCGCCGAGTGTCGGCAACTCAGTCAGCCCCTGTCCCAGGATCAGCATGTCCATGAGGTCCTCGTCAATCCACTTTTCGATTTCGAAGCCACCCAGTTGACACCATTCGATCCGCTCCGGGATGCGGACGGCAATCTCTATGGGACGACCGCGCCGGCTGGCTCTCTCGTTGAGACTCTTCCTCACGGCTCGCATGAACTGGGTCAGATATTTTCCGTTCTCCCGCTCCGTGCCTCGCTGGAAATAGAGCGTATGCCGTAACCAGTCCAACTCGATGCCGTCGAAATCCCAGCGATCAAAAAACTCCTCCACCACTTTGAGCTTCAAGGCCCGCACTCTCGGATGAGCGAAATTCAGAGCCGTCCACCAATCCAGATCGTCCACCAGCCAGTCGGGGTTGATCCTTTTAAAGGTCGGGAGTTCCGGATTGGGCAAAGTTCCTCTGGCGTGCTGCCCGTCGTGAATATCATTCATCCTCAGCGAAACGAACGCATCCAGACCTCGCTTGCGGCATTCCTGCAGGATCACGTCAGGCGGATTGTGGCCCGCGTCCGCCAAGCTCTTAGGGTTGAGATACTGGTCCTTGGGGTCTACTTCAATCCCCCCGTGCCAGCTCTTGCTCTCCGGAAACTTGAAGCGGTCCGCCTCTCCCGGCCACTCCAGCACGTTACTCTGATATTCGGCCACGTTACCGCTGCCGAAACTGAACAGGAGGGTGTCTACGGCGGTGTCCTCAATCGGAGTGAAGACCAGAGAAGTGAACTGCTCACGGGTGAGTGGACCGTAGGAATGGGGCAAGGCCGTTCGGCCCCAGCAATGAATCATGGACCCATCCCAATTAAATAAAAGCCGCCGCTTTTTGGCCGAGGACTTAGCCGACTTTGGCTTGCTCCCGGCGTGCAATAGCTGAGCGAGTCCCCCCGCTCCCACAATCATGAAGCCCCGTCTGGTGATTGACTGCATCCTGGTTCCCCCCAAGTGGTTCGGTATTTCCTTGATAGATGACTCCCATCATAGCAAGTCATCGGTAGAAAAGGTAGATTCGGCAGAAAGTTTTGAATCCTTGGCTCAGTGTGCCCGAAATCGGCGTTGTTGCCCTTCAGTCCTAATGGAGATCACACCTCTCGCCACATAGACCGAGAGTGGGCTGAGCCGGCATGCCCGGTTCCTGTCGCAATCATTTCCGCTTTGACTATGGGAAAGACCGCCGAGACGTCACGGCCACCCCATCTCAGATCCACCCCTAGCGCCTCCCGCGGATAAGAGAAAGGATCATGTCGAATCCGTACCAGGTCGCCAGGAAGGCCACACACTCGAGGCTGAAACTTTGGAACTTGTAGAAGAACTCAGCAACAATCAGCGCTCCACCGGCCGCCGGAAGCTGCTCCAACGCAATTCGTGAGAGAGGGAGAGAGCGAATCAAGGTATACATGGCAGATCTGGCTCCTCGTCAGCCAAAAGCCCAGAAGCGTTCTCGAATGGGCTTTAACCGTCCAACGGGTATCGGCAATGCTGTTCGAAGCGCCTCGAAGGCCTCGGTTGCCGCATCAGCACGACAAAGGCAACTCCCCGCAAAGGCGCCACCCTCCTTGGAATTCCAACACTTTTAACTCCAAGGCAAAGGTAATTTATCATACCATTGCCGCAAAAGAGCAGAATACCTAAGCGGTTGGCCTGAGTCGATGTTCACTTTCTGGATTCACCCTTCAATGGACCCACCCCTGGCCTTCTCTCAGAAGGCCAGCCCCTCCCAGGAGGGGAATTATGACCCACCCCTGCACTCCTCTCAGGAGTGCAGCCCCTCCGGAGGAGGGGAATCTTGTTGAATCGACCCGCAAGAGGGGATGGGCACAATGACAGGATGACATTAACCAAGGCCAACCGCTTGGCTATGAAATCCTGTCGGCCCGGATCGAGGCGTCCGATATCGCCGAGGATTTCCCCGGACGGTGATGGAGGCAAGATCGATACCTTCTCCTCGATCCTGTCGAGAAACGCCGCGACTCCCGGCTCCGGGTGCGGTCGCATCGTTCCGAGACAACATGGGTATCAAGGAGATAAGCGACAGGTACTCTCATGCCTCGTCCTCATCAGCAAAATCAACGGGCCGATAACCGTTACTGGCACGCGGCGGTAGATCGATCCCCCGTTTTGGTTCGAAGTATCGCTTGAAGGCTTCCGACGTCTCTGCACAGCGTTTAGTCCTTTCACACCTATCCTTGAACCCTGCTCCTTTTTCCGCCATACCCTAAGGACTCGAGCCGGAGGACCCGAGGGCTTTAGCCAGGGATCTGCTCCAGTTTAGCCAACAGACTCTCTGCCTGGGCTCGCTTTGCCGGATCATTATCCCGGGCCATGATGCGTTGCAGGACCGAGCGGGCTCGGGGATCCCCGGCGGCAGCCATTTCCAGGCCGAGCCGGTCCCGTTTCTCAAAATAGCTGGGATCGAAAGGCTTCACCTTGAGAGGGTACTTCCGCCAATAGTACTTCAACTCGCTATCGGCAGGCCAACCGGCATACACTTGCTCCCAGTTACGAATCTCCTTGCCGTGGGGTTCCAAGCTTCCCGGGGCAATCGGCTGGTCAATCCTCTGGAAACGGGCGTCGATCGATAAGCGCAACCGATTGCTTCGGTTGGCAACTCCTTTGTGCACCATCATGCTGTGGAAGAACAACACATCCCCCTGCTCCACCGGGTTATGGACCCACTCTCCTTCGAGCCGATCCGTCACCTCCATGCCACCGGCCCCGAGCGCCGGTCGGAAATCATAAATTCCACCTCGATGAGAACCGGTGCAGAGTTGCAAACCTCCCATCTCCTCTCCGAGGTCATTCACGGCGAACCAAGCCGTGTAGGTCTCTGCGGTCCCCTGAATGGGGACCCAGTCCTGGTGTGGCGGGGTTGTGTACTCCAGTTTTTGTGGAAAGATGGTTCGTCCGATCATCCGTGGATGGGGCAGAACCGCTCCACCGAGAAGCCGCTCCAACAAGGCCAGCAGGGCCGGATGATGCTGGATGGCCTGGAACTCCATCACCGACAAAACCCGAGTCATGACCTCCATGTAGGGCCGTTCAGGCTCGACGTAAAAGGCCCCCAGGTTGGCGATGCCTTCCTCTGGCGACGTCCTCTCTTTCAACCAACCGACTTCCTCAAGAACTCTCAGCCACTTCAGACGCAGGACCTCCAGCAGTTCGGGCGGCAATAAGCTCTTAATGTACAGATAGCCATCCCGGTCCATCCGTCGTCTCAATTCAGATCCATCACCAGCAATGCCAGTGGAGTCCACAAATGGTTTCACACGAGCCTCCTTAGATTAGTGCCCTCGGCGGGCCCTCAGAATCAGCTTGAGTACGCCCATCGAGGTGCCGCCGTAGAGATGTCCCGGACCTGAGCCGTCCAGCGCCAAGGTGTAGAGTTGGCGTCCGAGGGAACCTGCTGCCGCCTGGTCCAACGGACCGGTTTCGACGGTCTGCCAACCGGCTCCGCCATCCATGCTCCTGAAGAGACCGTGACGCAGCGCAGCATAAACCATGGAGGACCCGGCCGGATCGACAAGCAGGGCGCGGACCACGGGAAAGGCCGGCAATCCCCGGTTGATCGGCAACCAGGTGCTTCCCGCATCAGTGCTCTTGAACACACCATCGCCAAAGGAACCCGCGTAGAGTGTCCGGGGAGAGGATGGATCGATCGCCAGGGCATCAATCATGACGTTGGATAAACTCTGGGGCAGGGCGGTCCAGTTTTCCCCACCATCGACAGTCTTGAACACTCCCGAGCCGTCGGAAGCGGCGTAAAGTGTGCTGGACTGGGTGGGGTCTATGGCCAGAGCCTGTACACTCTTCCGGCTGAGTCCCTCGTTCATGGGCTTCCAGGTGGCCGCGGCGTCAACCGACTTGAACACACCCTCCCCGTCCGCTGCGGCATAGAGGACTGCAGGATCCGAGGGGTCTGCCAGCAGCGATTTGATGATGCTCAGCGGAGGCAACCCCCCTCTGGCCGCCACCCAGCTTTCTCCCCGGTCCATCGTTTTGAAGACCCCGCCGCCAAACGTGCCGGCATACACTTTCTGAGGGTCGGAAGCATCGATCAGCAGGGACTCGATTCGCGGCTCGGTCAGTCCCTGGTTGACGGGAACCCACTTGAGGCCGCCGTCAGAACTCTTAAAGATACCGGAGGCCAAGGCGCCCGCGTAGGCAAGCTCAGGATTGGCAGGATCAACCACCAGGGCTTGCACAACGACCTCGGTCAACCCCTGATTCGAGTGGCTCCAGCTAGCGCCCCCGTCAGTGCTCAGGAAAACTCCGGCGCCCGCGGTTGCTGCGTAGACTGCGGAGTCGTTCTTCGGATCGATGACCACGGCTGTCACAGGGAACAGGCTGGGTAACCCGTCCTTCATAGCCTCCCACTGCTTTCCCCCATCAGTGGTTTTCAGCAATCCCTCATTCAAGGTTCCGGCAAAAGCAATAGCCGGATTGGACGCATTCAGGGTCAAGCTGACGACGACGGCCCCCCTTCTTGACGACCTCCCAGTTTCCTCCTCCATCAAGGCTCTTGAATACGTTGCCGCCCAAGTTGTCGTCGGTGCTGACGTAGAGGGTCGAGGGATTGGCTCGATCGACGACTACCGACGTGATCCAACTGTCGCTCAAGCCGTTCTTTTCCCAGGTCCTACCCCGGTCCAGGCTCTTGAACAAACCGTCGCGGTGGGTTCCGGCGTAAAGAGTCTGCGGTGTCAAGGGATCCAGAGCCAGGGCTTCGACCTGCTTTCCGGTCAGCCCCTGATTGATGGGTTTCCAGATTTTTCCGGCGTTTCTTGTCCTGAACACACCTCCGCCGAAAGTGCCGGCGTAGGCGATGGAAGGCTTACGCGGGTCAACCAGCAGAGCCTTGACAGGCTGACCGGGCAATCCGCGAAGTCGCGAGGTCCAGGATCCACCCCCGTCAGAACTCCGGAAGATCGAGCCACCGGCGGTTCCGATGTAGAGTATTCGAGAATCCGAAGGAGCGACAGCAAGAGCCTCGATAGGACTGCCGGGAAGACCTCTGGCGCTTGCTTTCCAGCTCCCGCCTCCGTCACTGCTCTTGAACACGCTGCCGCGAGAGGTGCCGAGATAAAGAATCCTGGAGTCTGTCGGATCGATGGCAAAAGATGAAACATCGGCGCCGAAAGGACCCCGGAAAGTCAATGGCTTGGCAGCGCCCGAGGCCGCCCAGAGTCCAATCCTCAGGAGGATCAGCCCGGCCGCCAGAACAGCCAGCGGGATCTTGTCCCGACTTGATGACGCCGTCTTCATCCCGGATTGCCCTCGGTTGTCCCCAGATTCCCCTGTATTCCTTGGGATGCATTGTACAACATCCCGCTGACTCACTTGGCACGTGTTTGCCCCTTTTCCAATGAGTCTTGATCGGCGGCGTCGGTCCTGAAAGGCGCCGCCATGGGCGGAGCCCGGGGGTCGAGCACGCGGTAGAACGGCTGAACCAAGGCCGACCAGAATCGTCACAATCAAGCTGAATCTTCAAAGGTCGCTCTTATAGCCGAGGGATCTTCCAAACGCTTTCCTCAAAAATCTGTCAACGCCGGGTCAAATTGGCTGTTCTTCCCCCAAAACCTTTACAAAGTCTCCGGGGAAATGATAAATTGTGGGGAACTAGGGTTACAATTTTCTACTCCAAGCCTGAAAGCCGACTCTGACTCGCCCTGGTGTCATTTTGAGTGAGGGAATAGGGGACGAAGGACGATGCTCAACATCTACGGAGCAAAGCAAAGGTTATGCGACGGTATCAACCGCCGCAATTTCATCAAGATCGGCGCCCTGGGCATGGGTGGGCTGTCCATGCCCCAATTGCTGCAAGCTGAACAGCAAGCCGGCTTGGGCAAATCCGGTAAAGCCATCATTATGATTTATTTACCTGGCGGCCCGCCCCATCAGGATATGTATGAACTCAAAACGGAAGCGCCTTCCGAGGTCCGCGGCGAATTCAAACCCATCGACACCAACGTTTCCGGCATTCAGATTTGCGAACATCTGCCGCGTTTGGCCAAGATCACCGACAAATTGATTCTCTTGCGCACGATCGTCGGAGCCAAAGACCGCCACTCCTCCCATCAATGCATGACCGGTCGTCTCAAAGACGACCCACCCCCTGGAGGGTGGCCCGAGATCGGCTCAGTCATTTCCAGGCTGGAAGGACCCACCCATCCGGCAGTTCCCCCCTACGTGAATCTTTCGCCCAAAATGCGTCATAGACCCTACAACTTTGGACATTCCAGTTTCCTGGGCGTCGCTCATACACCCTTTCGACCCGACGGTGACACCCGTAACGATATGACACTGCAAGGCATCAGTCTGGAGCGGCTCTCGGACCGCCGGGCATTGCTCCAAAGCTTTGATCGCTTCCGCCGGGATACCGATCGAAGTGGAAGAATGGAAGGACTGGACGCCTTTAACCAACAGGCCCCTTCGACGTCTTGACCTCCAGCCGGCTTCTGGAAGCCTTGGACCTGGAGAAGGAAGATCCACGAATCCGCGAACGCTATGGCGAGGGGACCCCTCAGCATCAAGGAGACGCTGCCCCCCGATTGATGGGACAGTTTCTCCTGGCACGCAGACTGGTGGAGGCCGGGGTACGCTGTGTCACGGTCAGCTTCAGTTTTTGGGATTGGCACGGCGGCAATTTCAACAGGGGTCGGGACAACTTGCTACCCTTTGACCAGGGGGTCAGCGCCCTGGTGGAGGACCTGCATCAACGGGGACTGGACAAGGATGTGACGGTGATTGCCTGGGGTGAGTTCGGCCGCACTCCCAAAATCAACAAGGACGGGGGACGCGATCATTGGCCCCGCGTTTCCTGTGCCCTGATGGCCGGCGGCGGCATGCGCACCGGACAGGCGATCGGGACCACCAATCGACTGGGAGAAGAGCCCAAGGAGCGGCCGGTTCACTTCCAAGAGGTTTTTGCCACGCTCTACCACAACTTGGGCATTGACGCCAGTAAGACCCGGCTTACCGATCTGAATGACCGGCCCCACTACCTGGTCGACAACTACCATCCATTGTCGGAAGTCATCTGAACCGCTTGGGAGTTTGACGGCCGGCGGCCCCCAGTCAGCCGCTGGCTGCTGTTTTCTTTCCAAACATCGCCTCAATCTCCTCCTTCAGTTGGTCCGCCTTCATCTGTATGGCTTCATCGGGGCGGTCCTGCAAGCTGGCCAAAGCCAGATTGAGCGACTCAGCGGCCTCCCGTAAAAACAGAGAATAGTTTTTGATTTCACTCAAACCCTCCCGACCAAATAGCTTTTGGTTGTCCAAGAGGCATTGAGCAACCGTCAGAAGCAGTTGGCTCGGAACCAGATCCACCGATCCCTGCTCCAGGGTCTTCCGGGCCAGAGTATGGTCCTCCTCAGCGCCCAAAAATCTGGCCAAGGTTCGGGCAACTCCCATGGGAAGCTCGACGGCTTCTACCTGCTGCTGCTCTTCGGAATCCAGAAGCTTGCCACTCTTGATCTGGTTCAACTGCTCCGAACTCTGATCCGAGGCATCGGCCGGCCACAAGGATTCCAACGCATAGGCGGATTGGGGAGAGTGTCTCTTTAGAAAACGATCGCAGGGGCCTGATACAGCGACAGTGCAACACTCTTTCGCTTCCGGTGGTAATTAAAAGCCGTGGAGCGCAGCTTCCCGTATTGTTCGGGAGCGGCTTCCATCCCCGACAGATAGGCTGCCGCGATGTTGCGATACCCATCGCTCATGCCCGCCAAGACAATGATCTTCAGGAGCCTTGCTTTCTCAGCCTGTTCACTTTTGGGAAATTGAGCTTGTAGATCAGCGGTCCAACTGATGGCTTTTTCATAGCGGCTGTCCGCGATGGAACCTGTCACTTGGGAAAAAAGATGCTCAGGACTGTTCCTATCGACCTGCGGCTTCTGGCTGCAGCCAGCGGCCGTCAGGCAAATAACGGCTACTAAACAGGTACTGAGATAGTCGTGAATAGAAGTATGGACTCTCATTTGGTCAGCTCCTTCGACAAAAGTTGAGGATAAGCCTCTATGGGATCCATGAGGTATTTCCCGTGAGACCGACGGGGCTGCAGACCGTTTCAATTGCCTTCCTCTCCGGGTTTTTGCGGACACGCAACGGAAAAAGGGTGTGTCCCCATGAGGTTTATCGTTGACCGACTCCAGTCTACTGCCGTGGGCCAATCACCATCCAGCCTGCGAGGCAGCTTGAGGTTCAACGTGAACGGGTGTTGAAACAATCTGGAGTGATTCTTACTCATTCCAAAACCCAGGTCAAGTCTTTGCTGATCGCCCCCACTTGCTCGCCACCCTTACGGCCAAGGTTCCCCTGTCGGGTCAAGCCGCTCCAGCCTGTGCCCCAGGGTATGGGGGATCCAATTCGAATTCATAGAGAATACGATATTCATAAACCCATGCCGTTGGCCGTACCTGCTACCGCTGGCTTCATAAAAGGTCGAACTCTCTGCGGGCGCACACCGATCCTTCAACGGGTCCAAGGAGAAACGCCGGCATCGATATATTTTAGGGAGCAGATCTTTACATTCTTGACTTCCAAGTGGTACATTAAAGGCCACCGATTAAACGACAATGGAGTTGGCAATCATAACAGGGGGAGGCTGAGAACGATGCTTACCATCTACGGGCCACACCATAAAATGTGTGACGGGATGTCGCGGCGAAACTTTATCCAGATCGGCGCCTTGGGAATGGGCGGGCTGACGATGCCCCAATTGCTACGGGCGGAAAAACAGTCCGGCCTCGGCAAGTCCGACAAGGCCATCATTATGATTTATATGCCTGGAGGCCCTCCGCACCAGGATATGTACGAAATCAAGACCGATGCCCCCTCGGAAATCCGTGGTGAGTTCCAGCCCATCAAGACCAACGTCCCGGGGATCCATATCGGTGAGCACCTCCCTCGCTTGGCCAGGATCATGGACAAGCTGGTTCTGTTGCGGACAGTGGTCGGAGCCGAGAACTCGCATTCCTCTCACCAGTGTATGACCGGACGCGTGAGCGGCCTCAGGGGGAACCCTCCTCCGGGAGGTTGGCCCGAACTGGGATCGGTTCTCTCCAAGCTGAAGGGATCCACCGATGCAGCGATCCCGCCTTACGTCAACCTTTCGCACAAGTCGCGCCACGGAGAATACAACTTTGGTCGTCCCAGCTTCCTGGGCGTGGCCCACACTCCCTTCAAACCGCTCGGGGACATTAGAAATGACATGACCCTGAACGGGATCAGCCTGGAAAGGCTGGCTGATCGCAGGCAACTCCTGCAGAGCTTCGATCGATTTCGACGCGACGTCGACCGAACCGGTTTGATGGAAGGCCTGGACAGCTTCCACGAGCAGGCCTTCGATGTTTTGACCTCCAGCCGCCTGTTGAAGGCCCTGGATGTCGAGCAAGAAAGTTCCCGGCTTCGTGACCGCTACGGTAGGGGCTCACCGAAGCTGGAACGCGACGCAGCTCCGATGCACATGGATCAATTCGTGGTGGCTCGTCGACTGGTCGAAGCAGGTGTCCGCTGCGTGACGGTAAGCTTCGGCTATTGGGATTGGCACAGCACGAATTTCAAGAACGGCCGTTATTACTTGCCCGCTTTCGACCAGGGGGTCAGCGCTCTGGTGGAAGATCTCCATCAACGCGGACTTGACCAAGACGTTTCGGTGATTGCCTGGGGTGAGTTTGGCCGTACTCCCAAAATCAACAAGGATGCGGGTCGTGACCACTGGCCTCGCAACTCCTGTGCGCTGATGGCAGGCGGTGGCATGCGAACCGGACAGGCGATCGGTTCCACCAATCGTCTGGGCGAGGAACCAAAAGAAAGGCCGGTTCACGTCCAGGAAGTCTTTGCCACGCTCTATCATAATCTCGGCATTGACGCCAACAAGACCCAGATTATCGATCTAGCCGACCGCCCCCATTATCTGGTCGACGGCCATCTGCCAATGCCGGAAGTCCTTTGAATGTAAAGGTAGGTCAGCGATCGTGACTTTCCCTCGATCCACCTTTCTGGGGGTAACCAGCCTGGCATTGGTTTTGCTTCTGCGGGGGGGACCCGCTTGGGGAGAGACCGCTCAGCCGAAAGACACCTCGGAAGCCAACCCACTTACAGAATTGACCATCGAGACCGGTCGGCCACGTTCGGGCGATCCGGAAGCAGGAGCATTTTTGCTGGGGCTGGAGGCCAGACAGCAACTCTTGGTGACGGGACGCTTGCGCGACGGACGGCTCAAGGACTACACCCGCCTGGTCGATTACCAATCAAGGCCTCCAGGTATTGTCTCCATTGATGAGACCGGCTTTGTGACACCGTTATCCAACGGGTCCGTCCGCGTCACGGCCACGTTTGCTCCGGGGCTTTCCTCCAGCACCAAGTTTGACGTTCGGGAGATTGGCCAATCGAGGCGCGTCAATTTCCCCAACGAGATTGTCCCGATCTTCACCAAATCGGGATGCAACAGCGGAGGCTGTCACGGCAAGGCGTCGGGTCAAAATGGTTTCAGGTTGTCGCTGTTAGGCTTCGAGCCTCAGGAAGATTTTGAACATCTGGTCATTGAGGGTCGAGGACGACGAATTTTTCCGGCTGCTCCCCACCAGAGCTTGCTCCTGCTCAAGGCCACGGCGAGGGCACCTCACGGGGGCGGGGTCCGAGTCGAGAGAGATTCCCCGGCGTTCGAACTGCTTTCTCGCTGGATCAGGCAAGGCATGCCCTACGGCGAGCCCGATGACGCCAGGGTGGCGGGAATCCAAGTCCTCCCGGCGCATCGGCTCATGTCTCGCAACCAAGAGCAGCAGCTACTGGTGACGGCGACCTATTCTGACGGTTCCACTAAGGATGTGACGCGCCTCGGCCAGTACGAATCCAATCAAAAGGACATGGCAGAGGTGAGCCCCACGGGTTTGGTGCGGGTTGGAGAACGAGCCGGCCAGTCAGCCGTCATGGTCCGATTTCAGGACCAGGTGGCGGTCTTTCGTGTCACAATTCCCTACGGTGGGCCGGTGCAAGAAGGACCGTCCGGCGGAAGCTTCATCGACCAATGGGTGCTCAGCAAGCTCCGAACTCTCGAACTGCCACCCTCCCAACCCTGCAACGATGCAACCTTTCTCCGCCGAACGGCCATCGACATCACCGGTCGTTTACCCACGCCAACTCAGGCCAAAAGCTTCCTGGCAGACTCGGACCCCGACAAGCGCAAAAAATGGATCGACTCGCTGTTGGCGAGTCCCGATTACGCGGACTACTTCGCCAACAAATGGAATGCCATCCTTCGCAATAAACGCCGCGACGAGCGGTCCACGCGCGGCAATTTTCTGTTCCACGCCTGGATCCTTCAAAGCCTTCATGAGAACAAGCCCTACGACCAGTGGATGCGGGAGATTGTCGCGGCTTCCGGAGAAATGGGCCGTAATCCGGCCGTGACCTGGTATCGCGAGGTCAAGAGTATCGAAGATCAAGTTCAAGACGCAGCCCAGATCTTTTTGGGCGTTCGGCTGCAGTGCGCCCGTTGTCATCATCATCCCTTCGAACGATGGAGTCAGCAGGACTACTACGGCTTTGCCGCTTTCTTCTCTCGCCTGGCTCGCAAGCCGGGAACTCATTCCGGGGAGGAAGTGATTTTCCACGATCGCGGAACGGCCGCAGCCATTAATCCCAAGACCAAGCTCCCGGTGATGCCCACCGGCCTGGGTACGGCAGCCTTCGACATCCCGCCCGAGCAGGACCCACGGCATGTCTTGGCCAATTGGATGGCTGACAAGGACAACCCTTTCTTTGCCCGCATGCTGGTGAACCGCTACTGGAAGCATTTCTTGGGACGCGGCCTGGTGGAACCTGAAGACGACATGAGAGGAACCAATCCTCCAACCAACCCGGAACTTCTCGACGCGCTGGCCCATCACTTCATCAAGAGTGGATACGACCTCAAGGAGCTGATACGAACGATTTGTCAATCCAGAACCTATCAACTCAGTTCCTATCCCAATCGGCACAATTCCGATGACAGTCAGAACTTTTCTCGGTATTACCCCAAGCGGTTGACGGCTGAAGTCCTGCTGGACGCCATCGACCAGGTCACCGATGTGCAGACTGTCTTCCCCGGACAGCCCCGGGGCACGCGAGCCATGCAACTGCCCGACGACAGCTTCAACGCCCAATCTTACTTCCTGGCGTTGTTCGGTCGACCCAACAATGCCAGCGCCTCGGAGTCCGAGCGAACTCATGACGCCAACCTGGCCCAGAGTCTCCATCTATTGAACTCCCGGAAAATCCATGAAAAGGTCGGCAGCCCGCAGGGACGGGCCGTCCGTTTGGCCAATGATTCCAACCTGAATGACGAGGAGAAAATCCGAGAGCTCTACTTTTGGTCACTTTCACGTCAGCCTGACGGCGAGGAGATGAAGATGGCGTTGGGCTACATACAACAGACGGTTCAAGCTGCGGCCGACACCACGGCTTTGCAGAGCCGATTGGAAGAGGCCTATCAAGACACTCTCTGGGCCCTGCTCAACACCAAGGAGTTCCTTTTCAACCATTGAGCCATCTTCTTCAGATCAGATCCGCGATTCCCGACGGTGTTACTGAACCATTGAAAGTCTCGATTCGGGCATGACTGCCCAGACTTCAGCTCTGCACTTGGTTTTTCCCTGGTCCGATCGATGTTGATCTTCCGGTATCCGGGGTCGGAGAGACCTTCATGAATCCAAAGCCTTCAGACCCGGCAGAGAACCACCGCTCGATGGCGCTCCTGTTATCCGCAGCGGCAGTCCTCTGGCTGATCATTACCCTACCGGCTTGGGCCCAACTGCCCTTCCTGCGGTTGATGACGGCATTTCCTCCGGGAGGGAAGCACGCCTCGGCCGTTGAAGTCACCGTGACCGGCAGCAACATGGATAGGGTCGATCGTCTTTTCTTCTCCCATCCGGGCATCACAAGCTCACCAACCCTGGGCGAGACCTCGCCGCTTCAGCCACTGCCCCGACCTGTCCCGGGCAAATTCACGGTTTCCATTGCCCCCGATGTGCCCCCGGGTGTTTATGAGCTTCGCATGGTGGGTCGCTATGGCGTCTCCAATGCTCGAGCCTTTATGGTCGGAGACCAGGAAGAAATCGCCTCGGAGGCCGACAATCACGCCCTCTCAAAAGCCACAGAGATTCCCCTGGGAGTCACCGTAAACGGACACAGTGATGAGGGCGCCGCTGACTTCTTCAAATTCGAGGCCAAGCAAGGACAGCGGGTCACCGTCCAAGTCGCGGCTCAACGGCTCGACTCCAAGATGGACGCGACCCTCGTCCTCTACGACGCCTCGGGGCAAGAACTCCAGAGCGATCGAGATACCTACCGGCTCGATCCATTCCTGGACTTCGTCGCGCCGGCCAGTGGACACTACATTGTCAAGATCTATGACTTCCTCTATCGAGGCGGGCCGGAATATGCCTACCGCTTGTCTGTTGGAACCCAACCTCACATCCAGTACATCTTTCCTCCGGCCGGTATTCCGGGAAGTCGCCAGACATACACGGTTTATGGACAAAACCTGCCGGGCGGCAAAGTCTCCTCCGTGCTCAATGCCCAAGGGGTTCCTCTGGAGGAAAAACCCGTCGACATTACCCTTCCCCAGACCTCTCACCTCCTGCCCTCCAACTCCTTTCTGGAACCCAGGCAAATTGTGGTGGGGGGAATCGATTATCGACTGAGCGCGCCTGAGGGAGTTTCCAATTCCGTGAGTCTTGGTTTCGCGACGGCGCCCGTGATCCAGGAACTGGAACCCAACAACCAGCCCCACCTGGCCCAAAAGGTATCCCTTCCTTGTGAAGTCAACGGCCGGCTTTTCCCCCAGGCAGACCAGGACTGGATCACCTTCGAAGCCAGGAAAGGCAGCAGTTACTGGATTGAAGTGTTCTCCCATCGGCTGGGCCTGCCCACCGATCCGGCGGTTCTCCTTCAACGATTATCCGCTGATGGGCAGGGCCAGGAGCAGACAGAACTGGTGGCGGCATCGGATGATGACGGCTCCTATCTGGGCGACCGGCGATATAACACCGGCAGTCGCGATCCTGTCTTCCGATTCGAGGTTGAGCAGGACGGCATCTACCGTCTCAAGATTCACGATTTGGCCGCTAACCTGCAAAGCCGACCGTCTCATCTCTACCGACTGTCGATTCGGCAGTCGCATCCGGACTTCCGCCTGTTGGTCGTTACCGATGATCCTGGCGGCTCCAACGACGACGGTATTATCTGGGAGCCCCTGCTGCGATTGGGCGGAAAAACACGTATGAATGTCCTGGCGATACGGCGCGATGGGTTCACCGGAGAAATCGCGCTCGAGGTCAAGGGACTGCCATCGGGGATCAGCTTTCCCGGGGCAACGATCCCTGCAAACAGCAACGGGACCTACTTGTTCTTCGAAGCCTCTCGAGAGGCTGCCGGTTGGACCGGGGCCGTTCAGGTGATCGGCAGGGCAAGAGTCGACGGCAGGATGGTTGAGCGGGAGGCCCACTACGCCTCCCTGGTCTGGAATTCCGGCTCCCTGCGACGGGGGGACGGTCACTCCCGGGTCATCCGGAACCGGACTCTGGCCGTGAGCCGGAACGAGGTGGCGCCGCAGCTTCCGGAGTTCCAGATCGAGAAACAAGAGTGGGACGTCCCTCTGGAAGGCAACTTGGAGATCCCCTTTAAACTCACCAATCGCTCCCTTCTGCCGGGAGAGTTGAGGCTGCGGCTTGGGACGCTTGCCGGGCTGAGGGAGGGCACGACCAAACTTGTTGTCGACGACAAGAGTAGCGAGGGAACACTGATATACCAGGTGAAGAGTCGGGGAAACCAGTTCAAGCCCGGAAAGTATACCTTCTCCACTGTGGCATTGAGTCAGATCACCTATCGAAGTCAACCCGAAGAGGTGATGCAGACCTATCAAGACAAGGTACGACTGGAACAACTGGCCAAACAGCGAACGAACATGGCCAGAAGAGTGGCTGAGACGGCTTCACCTGAATCCCGGGCGGAATGGGCTGCTCAAGCCCGGGGAGCCGAGAGGGCGCGAAGGGGGGCCGAGAAACGTCTGCGAGAGGCGGTTTCCAAAGCAGCGCCGCGAAAGATCCGGATGGCCGCTCACTCCCGCGCCCTGGATCTCACCATCCATCCGGCGCCCATCACCTTCGTAAGTCAGAAGACGCCGCAGCTATCGCACCCGGGGGCCAATCTGGAATTCCCCGTGTCGATCGAGCGCTTGTTCGAATACACCGGTCCCGTCGAGATTGGTCTAAAAGTTCCCACTCATATCGCGGGGATTCAGGCCAAGCCGGTAACCATTCCGGAAAGTCAAACGACTACCGGGCTGCTCGTCCAACTTTCTCCCGATCTGGAACCCGGTGATTATCAGCTCAAACTTGAGGCCAAGCTTCAATTGAATGAGAGCGACATTCAGGTCGAAGAGCCTCTGATGATCCAAGTGCGCCCCGGCCAAAAGCCCCGCCAGCATCAGACCTCGCTCAAGCATCGCCCATGAAGTGGTTACCCAAGACCCTCCACTTACCTCGACGTCACCGACACTGCTTGTCCATTCGGAAACAACAGGTGATCTTTTGGCTGGCTCTTTCTCTGATCATGGGTTATCCCTCCATCCAGGCTCAGCAAAACCAGGACGAGAGTCAAGCCGGACCGATTCCGATCACGGTGGTGGAACGGCAAGAACCGGTTAACTTCGACAAGGATCTCCTTCCGATTTTTCAGTCCAAATGCCTGGCCTGCCACAGCAAGAGCCTGGCTCTGGGGAACGTCGTCCTGGAAAGCCGCCAACGGATTCTTGCTGGTAATCGACAGGAGCCCCTGGTCGTTCCAGGCAACAGCGCCGACAGTCTTCTGCTCCAGGTGGCAGCCCATCTTCGCCAACCCTTCATGCCGCCCGATGGAAACGCTGCTGAGGCAGCGCCTTTGAGTTCCGAAGAGCTCGGCCTCCTGAAACTGTGGATCGACCAGGGTGCACGCGAAAGCCGGGAAACCAAAATCTTGCCTTCGCTGGAGTGGCAGGCCATCCCGGCTGCTTTGACCCCTGTCTACAGTGCGGCGGTCAGTCCCAATGGCCAATATGCTGCCTGCGGTCGCTCCAACCAGATCTTTGTCTATCGCCTGGCCTCCGGACAATTGGTGGCGCGCCTCGTGGACCCGGCCCTGAAGCGGACTGGCCTCTATGGAGAACCGGGCGTCAGCCATCGCGACATGGTTCACTCCCTGGCCTTCAGCCCGGAAGGTCAACTCCTGGTTTCGGGAGGCTACAGGACGATAAAATTTTGGCGCGTGCAGAAGTCAGACTCAACCGGAAGCCTGGCAAGTCCACGACATGAAAAGGAAGCATTTTCCTGGACTCTGGAGCGGGTGGTTGGGGAGGTTGACGATTCTTCGAATTTCATCGGTCGGGTTACGGCATTGGCGTTCAGCCCCGACGGCAAACTCCTGGCAACCGGGAGCGGCGATCCATCCAGGAGTGGAGAACTCAAGATTTGGCGTGCCGATAATGGCGAATTCGTGGGGGAGGTTCCTGACCCGCACAGCGACACGATTCTCGGTATCGAGTTTTCACCGGACGGTCAATATCTTGCTACCGCGTCCACCGACCGCTTCGCCAAAGTCTTCGAAGTCAAAACCCGTCAATTGGTCAGGACTTTTGAGGGGCACACACACCATGTGCTGGATGTGGCCTGGAAAGCGGACAGCAAGATTTTGGCCAGTTGCGGCGCCGACAACGTTATCAAGCTCTGGGACTTCGAGACGGGCGAGCAGAAGGAGACGATGGATGGCTATGAGAAGGAGGTCACGTCCCTGAACTTCATCGGCGACAGCGACCGATTGTTGATCAGTTCGGGAGATCCCATGGTGCGCTTCGGTGAACGACGACTCAGTGGTGTGTCCTCCTTCGTCCATATTTCGGCGGCCAGCGCTGATGGTCAGACCGTTGTGGCCGGAGATCAAGACGGTCGTTTGCTCGTTTGGCGTTCTCCCGATGCCCAGCCGCTTTATGTCCTTGGGCCAAACGCGGCGTCCCCCAGCAATCCTTCTCGGAAGTAGACGTCCTCAGGTGGCAGTCTGACACCCCGCTTCCGTTCAAACTCGCTCCGGAAAGCCCACTTGGCAGCCTATCCAGACAGCCTCCTCCCACCGATCGAAAGAGAGCTGGCTCAGGAAACCCCGTAGGGGTTCTGTCTTCACGGGTTATTGGCGGCTCAGAGCCTGTTTGCTTCTTATCTTCAGCTTCACCGCTGAATGAAACGTGAACCATCGACTCCGCCGAATGGACGGGGAAAACAAGGGATTCACGGGTTGATTTCATGATCACCTCGTTTCTGCTTGCAGTGGCTCGATCCTTCCTGGATGCCCTGCTGCCCCCCATTTTCTTTGCCGGGCTGGGGGCTCTCACCGACCGGTTACTGCACTTCGAGCTCCGAAGCCTGAGTCGTTTGTGTCTCTACATCCTGTCGCCTGCGCTACTCTTCTCCTCTCTCATGAAGGTGGAAGTCACCCTTGCTCAGGCGGGCCGGGTGGTCGCCTTTGTTTTTCTGGTGATGGGAGGAATGGCGTTTCTGGGCTGGCTCTACGCGAGGAGCCGCCGAATGGACGGACCCGCTACCGGAGCCGCCGTGATGGCGGTAACTTTTTTCAACGCCGTGACCTTGGGTTTTCCCTTCGTTCTCTTTGCATTCGGAGAGGAAGGGCTGCGCCTCGCCGCTGTCCTGGTGGCGACCAACTCCCTGCCTCACAATACCTGTGGAATGTTTCTGGCTGCGCGAGGCGTCCACGGTACCGGTGAGACGCTTTGGAAGCTGGCCAGGATGCCGGTTCCCTACGCCATCGTGGCGGCTCTGCTCGCCCGGGCCTTTGAATTCTCCCTGCCCCCATCCGTCTTTGAACCCATCGAGATTCTCGGCAGGGCGGGAATTCCGGTGTTGTTGATCACCATCGGAATGGAAGTGGGACGCATCCCGCTCCGAATGAACCATTCCGACGTCTGGGGTGTGGTCGCACTCAGGCTGCTGGTCGGCCCGCTGTGGGCTTGGTGGATTGCCTCCCTGATAGGCTTAGAGGGCTTACTGGGACAAGTGGTCGTCCTGCAAGCGAGCATGCCGACTGCTATCATGCCCATCGTCTTTGCTCGAGAATTCGGCAGCAATGTCGCCTTCATTTCTCGGGCGGTTCTCTTCTCCACGCTTTCCAGCATTCTGACTCTTTCCGTGGTGCTGGTGCTGATCCGGCCCGTTTAGAAAGCGGATACCTATCCTGGTCTTGCTTCCGATGAAGCCACTCAAAAATGGAGGTAAGGAAAAGGCAGTAAGGTTATGATAGGCGTTCATCGCGGGAAAACAATCCCACAACCGGTTTTCCCCTTCAAACACCTACATCTATCAGGAGAAACATCATGCATGTTCGCGAGCTGTTTGATCTGTCCGGGCGCACTGCCATCGTAACCGGCGGCACCGGACTCTATGGAACTCCCCTGTCGGAAGCTCTGGCCGAAGCCGGGGCCTTTGTGATTATCGCTTCTCGCAACAAGTCCCGCTGCGAGGCCTGGGCTGCCAAGCTGGTGGATCGGGGATTGAAGGCCACTGGCGAGAGTTATGATCAAGGAAGCACCGAATCAATTTTGGCCTTCAGTGAGCGGGTCCTGCAGCAACATGGTGCGGTGGATATTCTGGTCAATAACTCGGTGGGACGGTCGATGCGGAGCTATGGGGCCCCTCTCGATGACTGGCGGCAATCGATGGAGGTCAACGCCACCGGACTCTTCGCCATCTCACGGGCTTTTTTAGATCCGATGATGAAAAGGAAAAAGGGGACCATCATCAACATTGGTTCTGTCCAGGGCGTCGTTGCTCCGGACTTCAGCAACTACGCGGGCACCAACATGACCACCCCACCCGATTATCAGTTTCACAAGCACGGATTGGTTGGCCTTACGAAGTACCTGGCGGCTTGGGGCCGGTCCCCATGGTGTTCGAGTCAACGCCATTTCACCCGGCGGCTACAACCCTGAAGTGGCTAAAGAGCCGTTTCTGTCTCAGTACAATCGTCGCGTCTTTCTGGGAAGAATGGCCGAATATGACGATATCAAAGGAGTGGCGCTCTTCCTGGCTTCCGAGGCTTCCCGCTACATCACAGGACAAAACATAATGCTGGATGGGGGATATTGCGCTTAGTCCGGAGGAATGAGAACTGACAGCGAACCTTGGATCTCGGGAACGGAAGAGAAGGTGGCCCAAGAGAGAAACTCCTGCCCGAAGGAATGTCCTGCCCTCGTCGAGGGGCAGACCAACACCCGCCCTGGTGAGGGATTGAAGCTTGAACCCAAACCGAAACCTGAATGCGAAAATCAGTTGTTTTCTTCCCTGGAGGCCAGAACCTGAAGCGGACGCTCCAACCGGATGACCATGAGGGTTCCCGCAGGAATCTCGATGGGCTTCCCCTTTCGTCGCATCGAATCCACCAAGCCAATCAGTCCCCCGATGCCGGCTCCGATAGCGGCTCCCTTGCCGCCCCCTGAAATCCCGCCGATTCCGGCGCCGACAGCAGCTCCAACACCGATCTCGGCCGCGTCCCGCTTGCGTGAGGATTCCCCCTTGATGGTCCCTTCCCGGTGATCGACCTTTTCCTTGTCATCCAGGTCGGCCTGAGATCCAACGATGGTCTCGGAAATGCCATTGGGAAAAACCAGGCGCTCGTAAGCCAGACTGATCTCCGCCCTGCCTTGAACCCGGCCGGCCTCCTCGACTCGGGCCACGCGGCCTTCGATGGTAGACCCGGCGGGAATGGCCTCAATACCTCTCACAAGAACGGGTTCGGTAACTTTGGCCGTGAACCGGTCACCCTGTCGGTTACTCTTGCTGCTCAGGGTGGTCTCCAGCCGGGCCAGGATTCTGGTCCCATGGGGAACGATCAGCGTTTCGGCAGCCTGGGCCAAGCCGTCCAGGCCCAGGATTGAGATCAGGAAGAGACCGGAAAGGAATGCTCTAAGTGTCATGGGTATTCTCCTTGGAATCCAATACCACGAATGCCTGAGACCGGGCTGAGGATTGAATCCGAGCCGACAGCGACGATACCAAGCCACAGGTCGTCAGCGGATTGACATCTTGCGAGCTCCAGTTCGAACAGGCATCCTGAGAAGATTTCCAGCAGCTGCTAAAGGCCCGAGAAGTCAGGTCGAGTCAACTGCTAGGATGCTCTTGCTACCCACAAGGATGCAAGACTCGAACCGCGGTGACGAGATTTTGTGGTGGGAGAAGGGCGCCGGAGGCAGCCAGGGCATGGCTGCCTAAGCCTTTGCGACAAAGTCGTTCAGCACCTCTTTACAGCGGCGGGCGACCTCCTCTTCCTCGCCGGGCTCAAGCATCCATGAACTTAACTCCAAGCGAGGACCCTGGATAGGGACGGGCGAGACCTCAATCCGTGGTTCCCCCTGACGGAGCGCTTCCACGAAACGCTCCCTACTGAACTTGAGATTCCGAGCATCCCACTCGATGGCCAGGTGGGGAACCTGACTGGATATGACCGGCACGAAGCGTTCGGTTCGGATACCTGGAATTCCATGCAGGGCCGCGGCAATCACCTGAAGCTGCTCCTCCCATCGCTCCCAATCAGCCTCATGATCTCTCTTCAAATACAACTCCAGCGCCTTCCAAAAACCAATGATTCCCTCTTTGCCAACCTTGGCCACTCGACCGAGACGGTCGGGGTTAGGTGATGCATTCAAAAAGGCCGCCTGAATCAAGTCCTGCCGTCCCAACAACAAACCGGAAGATTGTGGACCCCTGAGGCCTTTACCCCCGCTGAAAGCCGCCAGATCGTAGCCCATTTCGATCAAGGCGCTGAGATTTTCTACCGGGGGAATATCAGCGGCGGCATCAATGAGGCAGGGTAAACCTGAATCCCTGGCAATTCCAACAAACTCTTTTCGGTTGATTTCCCCGCGGGGATCAGCCATGTTCAGAAAAAAAAGCATGGCTGTCCTGGAGCTGATTGCAGCTTCCAGCTCCTGTCGACTGTCAACCTCGATCAGCTTGACTCCAACATTGCGAATGGCATGATCGTACTCGACTCGATGAGATCTTTGCAGAATGACCTCGTTCTTCATTCCCCGGGTATCGGGTAAACGTCTCATCTTGTCTTCGTCACCTCGACAAACACAAGCTGCGGTCGCCAGGGTCAGGGCTGCAGCACAGCCACAAGTCACCAACGCCGCCTCGGCGCCGAGCCAAGCGGCTATCTGTTGTCCAACGACTTCTTGCAACTCCGGGATGGAGACATATTGCTTAGAGGCTTCCTCCATGGCTTCGATGACCTGGGGAGGCATGAGAGAACCACTGAACCGAGTGTAGCTCCCTCCCGCATTGATGAATGGCCGGAGTCCCAGGACTTCATAAATGCTGGATTGAGACCTCTGCATAACTGCCCTCCGGGGCAACTGGGGAACATCCCTTCGCCACCTGCAAACGCTGTTATGGCGTAGCCGAGCCAAGTGGCTCGGGATAAATGTGCCTGAAGGGCGAAAAATCGGCCCTGAACAGGACAAAAATTACCGGAACAACGGGGAAAAGCCCCAAAAGGGACAGAAACCCCTGTCTATAACCCTTCTGATGACCAATCTATCCGAAACATAACGTTATGCAGAGGCCTCGGATTGACCAAGCTGCCGGTTGCGTTGAACCATGATTCTCCAAAACCATTGCCTCGTGGCAAGGTCGGTCGGTGAACCCCGACACAAAAGTAGCACAGTTCTCGGCGGGTCTCAAAGAGTCCCTGTCGGAGCATCGAGCGACCGATGGAGTCATTCTATGCTGTCTATGGAAAACGGTGGATGAACCCGGAGTATCGGAAAATTTGGGGTGTCCGGATAATTTTGAGAAATCAGCTGCCCATCCGGGACAGAGATACACACCGAAGGTGGGACACCGAAGAGAGGATGCCCCACTTTCGGTGCGAGTCCGGTCGCCAAGAACCCCGGGGCTTAGCTTTTCTGCACGACGAGACTGTTGGTCACCGAGAAAACTCCGGGGACCTCCAGAGCTCTCAGGTAGGCAAAATTCTTGTCCGACTCGCTGTTGACCATGCCGACGAGGGTCACATGTCCTCTTTTTACAATGATCCCGATCGCCTCGTAGTCACCCAGGCTGTAAGGGAATAGGCGACTCCCCCGGTTGTAAAGGGCACGATAGACCGCCAGTCGAATCTGATCATCATTCGGTGAGTTCGGCAACACTTCGATATTGTTGACGACCTTGGAAACGCCCTCGATTCTTTCCACGACTCTTGCAGCAGAATTCTTCAAGCCCGGGCTGGTGACCTGGCCGATCAATTGAACAGCATCACCATCAATCTGAAAGCCGAGGTGGTCGAAGACACTGAAGTACGGAAGCATGACCAGTTCGTGGCGGACCTTGTTCTCCAGCCATCTCTGGTCCTGAGCCGAGGGATTCTCAGCTACGGTTCCGCCGGTCTGCGGATTGCCCGCCCAAGAAACCGCCGATACGGCCAACAGCACTGCCACAAAAAAAGAAGTCATCGTTGCTTTCCTGAATGTTTTCATCGTTTTTCATCCTCCTGGTCAGGCTCGATCCGGATTCTTGTGAATGGTTGAATCTCCGCCGGACCGGCAATGAGAGTGCTCAGGCAACCCGAAGGTTGCTTGGCTCCACTGATATTTCTATAGATGCCTGTTAGCCCAAAAGCGATGTAAAGAGTTGGTCAACGCCAAGTAAAGTTTTGTCATCACCCCAGCATGGCCAGCCGCTCACGAGCGCCGCTTCAACACGGGTCGATTCTCATCATCCGGTTGCGGCTCTTCCTCTCCATCAACTTCCCCAGGGGTACGGCGCTTCAGGGTGGGTCGCTCTTGTTGCCCTCCTGGTGATGGCCGCTTGACATTTTCCATGGCGATGAGCTTGGCTTTGATCTTGTCGAAGTCGGTGGTGTTAATGATGTACTGGTCGCGCTCCGGCAGAATCTTTTCGATGTGCGCCTGGGTTTTCTCGTCCCGCTTGTGGGTGGGCGGATGGGTCGCGAAGGCCGTGGCCAACTTGCCCCGCTTTTTCTTTTTCTGGGCCTGTAGCTTCTCAAAGAACGAAACAAACCCATTGGGGTCGTAGCCTGTCTTGTATACGTACTGAAGCCCCAGGTAGTCTGCCTCGGTCTCGGCCTTTCGGCTGAACCTCAAGAATTGCATGGGGATCAAGAAGCTCGACGCGTTGTAGATCGCCGAGGCAATCCCTCCGCTGAGAAAGATCAGAGGGATCATGGCATAGTTGGCAATGGTGGCTTTGGTCTGTTGCTCGGTGGCGTGGCGGGCGGTGACGTGAGCAATCTCATGGGCCATCACGCCCGCGATTTCGGATTCGTCGTCGGCTGCGGCAATCAGGCCACTGTTGACGTAGAGGAACCCTCCCGGCAAGGCCATGGCATTGATCTCTTCCGAGTCGATGACCTTAATGGTAAAGGGCACTTTGGCATCGGAGTTGCGAACGATGTTCTGGCCAACGCGGTTCACATACTCGGTGATTTCAGGATCCTCAACCAGTTTGACTTGACGTTCGATCTGCTGGGACAGTTGTCGTCCGAGAGCGATCTCCTTCTCTATTGAAATGAGATTCCAGTTACCCTTGTTGACGTTACGGTTGCCGATCTCGTCCACATCGGAGTTCTTGGGGGCCTTGGCGCCCAAGGGCGCACCGCTGACGAGGCTCACTGTCAACAAAGGGGTCAGAAAAAATCTTCTGAGGCATTGCATGTCCTCCTCCTTGTCGGTTCCACATCTTTCAGATTCCTACCTCACTTAAATGGATGCCAACTTGGCTGCAAAAGAGGTCAAGAGTGCGTCAACACTCCGTAAAGTTTTGTCAAGCTGGGTGGCGTTGCTTCGGGTTTGGTCCCATCGGAACGACTGAGAGAGATCCCTCCAGAGGGTGGGGAACCTGATAAGAATCGAAAGCACGGTCAGCGAGGCGGGACTCTACTCGATGGGTTGTCTGCAGCAGGGGCGCTCGTAAAGCCATACAAGAAAAACGATCCAACTGAAAACTCTCAGCGAGACGGTTGCTTAACGTACACCAACTTCTGAGTTCGCTCGCCTCGCCCTCTTTTGATCGTTCTCGTGACGGTCATCACTTTGCCGTCATCAGAGAGGCTGCGGACCTCCTTCAACTCCACGCTTCCCCTGGGGGTTTCCATGCTGGATTCAGTCACCAACTGACTCCCCTCCCAGTAGGTTTTTGACGGTGTGGGCATTCCACCCAATCCCTCATGGGTCGACTCTTTTCCGTCTGTGGTGTACCTCGACTCACGGACCTGTTCGGCGCCCCGGAAATTCATTGTCTGTCTGATGATAAGCTGCGGCTCCTGGTGATCGATGGTCAGGTTGCCCATTCCACCTCCTCTGCCCATACGTTCCCTGCCAGACCGCCCCTCTTCCCTCCCTTCTCGGCGCCCTCCTTCACCCAACCTCCCACCGCCCCGTCCTCCACCAAACCCGCCGGGGCCAGGTCCACGGCCACCCCTGCCCATTTCACTCCTCTCGGGATCCAGCTCCCAGGCGCCTGAGAAGTTGGGTTTCTCACCTGCCATCAGCATCAGGCTCAGACCCAGAAACAATATCGCCGAGACGGTCATCGCTTTCTTGGTTCCCATTACCTTTTCCTCCTTGTCGGCTGTCGTCGTTGGTTGTCAGTAGATTGCTCGATGTCTGTCAACGCCCCTAAAAGCCAACCGGCGGCAATGAGGTCGACCTTTGCCTGAAAACCAGTCAACCTCATCGCCGCTGGCGAGACCCAACCAACCCGGTTCGGTCCTTACGGTTGGTCGGGGCCAGGGCTGCCGCCGAAACGCTCGTGCCTCCGCTGCTTGCGCTCCTCTCTGCGGGCTTTTTGCTTCTCTTGAAACGAGGTCCATTTCTGCTGTTGCTCCGGCGTCAAGACATTAAAAAACTCCACCCGCGTCTTGGCGCCAATGGCCACCAGCTGACCCTGGAGCTGGCCGTGCTCGGCTGCTAAAGTGTCGATCTGAACCGTATCCCCTGCCTGGACGGCTGCGCCCAGAGCTTGCCGGTTGGCCCGCAACTGTTGGCGGATGGGTCGGGATTGATCCCGGGCAGCCTGTCGGATCGCTTTGGCGTCGGCCTTTTGAGCTTCGGTCAACCCCAAAAACTCGGCCATCAGGCCTCCCATCATGTGCTTGCCGCCAAAGCCTCGCCCGCGACCACCGCGCCCACCGAAGCCCGGGAACTGGGCAAAAGCGGATTCCACCAAGAGAATCGAGGCCAGAGCAAAGGCTGCGACCACCATGCCTTTTGCAAGAATCCGGCCCGTTTGGATTTTTGTTGAAATCTGAAACATCTGAGTTTCCTCCTTAGCAAAGATTTGGATTGGAAGAGCCTTCACAGTGACCTTGCTGCGTCCCCGGCTCTTACCCTATATATACGTCGCTCAAGGCAAAAGGGTCGTAAAGAGTGCGTCAGTGTTCAGTAGAGTTTTGTCAGCGAACGACAGACCCCCTTACAATTCTTTACAAATGACCTGTCTTGGGGATAGGGGGCAGGTGTTGGAGGTGAAGCTCCTCTATAACAGGAGAAGTGGTGAACAATATCGGACTCAGGAAGGATGCACTGACATCTAAAATCCTCTGGCGACAGTTCCTGGTACGTCAACAAGGCCGTCACTAAGCTTTGCCATCGGCTTCTGCACGGATGAGGATTTTGTTCGATAACCTGATCCCAGAGGGAACGCTGTTCGCCAAGTGAAACCTACCCTGGAAAACTGAACGCTGACCGAGCCAAAATGGTACTCTAGGCGATGGGCAACTTAAGCTCCGTTTAACCATCCGAGTACAACCCGGACAGCACCTATTCCCACATTGAGGTCACCATGGATCGCTTGCTGGTCATCGATGACGACACCGAGCTGTGCTCGCTGGTCACCAAGTATCTGGAGGTAGAGGGTTTTCAAGTGGACAGTGTCAACGATGGACAGGAGGGGATCGGACGGGCTCTTTCGGGAGAGTATGCCTTGGTGATTCTGGATGTGATGTTGCCCGGCGTCAACGGTTTTGACGCCTTGCGCCGCATCCGAGCTGAATCGCGAGTCCCCGTTTTGATGCTGTCGGCCAGAGCCGAGGATGTCGAGAGAATCGTGGGACTCGAAATCGGTGCTGACGATTACCTTGGCAAACCCTTCAATCCTCACGAACTGGTCGCGCGAATCCGGGCCATCATTCGTCGCACTCAGCCCAAAGAGCCGCTTGCGCCCGAAAAAGTCATTCATCCGATGCTGACTGTGGGTGACGTCGAACTGGACAAGAATGCCTGGAAGGTCAGGCGGGCGGGCGAACCGGTGGGACTCACAGCTTTGGAGTTCAATCTTCTGGAACTGTTACTGCGGTCGGCTGGCCAGGTGGTGCCCCGTGAAGAACTCGTCCAAACACTGCTGGGACGTGAGTTCGATCCCTTTGACCGCAGCATAGACATGCACGTGAGCAACTTGCGCAAGAAACTGGGCCGCCAGGCGAATGGAGTCGAGCGGATCAAGTCGGTTCGGGGAGTCGGCTATGTTTATCCCCATCCAGACACTCTTGAGGAGGAAGGGCTATCTTCCGACTCTTAAACTCGTGAAAAGCCTGCCCTATGAGGAGGTCGAGAGTTGTTCGTGAGGACTGATTCAGGGGCGAGCGAAACCGTCTCGTCCTTGGTCTTCAACCAACGGCTCCTCTGCTTCATTGACAAAACTTTAGAAAACCGGGTCCATTATTTACCGGCCATCAAGGTCGAATCAGATATAGCGGGTTGTATTCCTTGGGTCAAGCCGGGAGCCTCTGCGGTCATTGGTTAAAAACTGAAAGCATGAACAGTCTCGTATTAAAAATCTTCATCTGGTTCTGGGCGGCCATGGCTTTGGTTGGCCTGGCCCTCTATCTCTCGACCCGAGCCACCATGTCCGAACAGGCCGACCGCCAAGGGCGCCAGTGGATTGAGATGGCCATATCCCTCGTTGCGCAAACGGCGGCTGATACTTTCGAGAAACAGGGACCTTCGGCTTTGGATCGATACATCAATCGAGTCAATCGGCGGCGGCGATTTCATATCTCTTTCCTCAATGAGCAGGGGGACATCCTGGCTGGACCTGCTCTGTCACCCCGGGCGAGAACCTTGGCGATGCGTGCGATTCAGAGCGGCGAGCGCCAGATGGAATTCTCTGAGGGGGAGCGTTTGGTGGCGCAGGGTATGGTTTCATCTGAAGGTCGACAGTTCGCCTTAGCAGGCAAAATCAGGACATCTCCGCCAAGATTTCCTCCTGGACGACGGCGGGGACAACGACCGGGGCCACCATTCGTTTGGGGGGCTCTAGGCATTCCGGACGCCGATCTCTGGACCCAGGGGCTTCGCTTGCTGGCGATGTTCCTCACGGCCGGAATCGTCTGCTATGGCTTGGCGCGCTACCTGACAGCTCCCCTGGTTAAACTTCGGGCCGCCACACAAAAGTTGGCGGATGGAGACTTGGCGGCTCGGGTCGGGCAACCTAAAAGGGGCCGCCGCGATGAACTCACCGACCTTGGCCATGATTTCGATGGAATGGCCGAACGCATCCAAAGCATGATGGCCGCTCAGCGTCGTCTGCTGAGTGACATCTCTCACGAACTACGCTCTCCCCTGGCCCGCCTCCATGTTGCTCTGGCATTGATTCGTCAACAGGCGGGCGGCAAAACCAGTGATGAGCTGGACCGCATCGAGCTGGAGGCGGGGCGTCTCAACAAACTCATCAGCCATGTACTCACTCTCACGCGCATGGAAAGCGGCGCCGTGGAGATTGCCCACGACGACATCGATCTGGCCCAAATGGTGGCGGAGGTAGCCGCCGATGCTGAGTTCGAGGCCCGCAGTTCGGAAAAGAGGGTTTCCATCATCTCCAGCGAAGCCTGCGTTACCGTGGGAAACCACGAACTGCTGCGAAGCGCGATTGAGAATGTTGTCCGCAACGCCGTTTACTATACGGCGGACCAAACCGAGGTCGAAATTGAGTTGAAGCTGGTAGGGAAAAACCGGGGCTCAGCCGTCATAAGAGTGCGCGACCATGGGGAAGGGGTTCGTGAGTCGGAACTCACCGAGATCTTTCGGCCATTCTACCGGGTGGCAACAGCCCGAGACAGACAGAGCGGTGGAACCGGGCTGGGACTGGCCATTACACAACGGGCGGTGTACCTGCATGACGGCTCAGTGACGGCCTTCAACGCTCCGGGTGGCGGATTGATCATCGAGATCCGACTCCCTGCGCGGCCGGGTCGGGTAGATCCAACCGGAGCACCCTAGCCACCGAAGGTCCGCCCCTTCATCGCCGACAGGCATAACCTTGACAGAACCACCGGTGAAACGATATCTGTGAATGGCTCGAGTGCCGCACTTGGCGGACGAGGGCGACAGCAGCTTGAGTGCCGGAGTGCTCGAGCAGGATATCTCTGACTCATCAAGGGTTGAATCGAATTCGATGGAAGACATTCTTTTAACTCGGCGCGAACAAGATATTGCAACGGTCATCCTGAACCGACCGGACAAGCTGAATGCTCTCAGCCGGGCTCTCTGGGGACGAGTGGGACAGGTCATGCGGGATCTCTCACCCGATGAGACCTTACGCTGTATTGTGGTGCGGGGCGCCGGGCAGAAAGCGTTCTCGCCGGGGGCCGATATCTCCGAATTTGCGACACACCGTTCCAATCGCCAGCAGGCACGAGCCTACGGAGACCTGATTCAAAAGGCGATGCAAGCCATCAGGGACTGTCAACACCCGGTCATCGCCATGATCCAGGGCGTTTGCGTGGGTGGAGGTTTAGAGTTGGCCTCCATGTGCGACCTCAGAATTTGTGGCGAGTCCAGCCGCTTCGGGGTCCCGATCAATCGCATCGCCATCACCATGGCCTATCCTGAGATCCGGGCGCTGATCGACCTCGTAGGTCGGGCGACTGCCCTGGAGATTCTTCTGGAGGGCCGCGTCTTCGGCTCCCAGGAAGCAAAAGCCAAGGGCCTGGTCACCCGCGTCGTTCCGGACAGTAAGGTCGAAAAGGAAACCTACGCCACCGCCCGACGCATCGCGGATGGAGCTCCCCTGGCTAATCGCCTGCACAAGAGGTTTGCCTACCGCCTCCTGGACCCTATGCCGCTGACGTTAGCAGAAGTGGACCAAGGTTTTGAGATCGTTGGAACCGAGGACCACCGGGAAGGTTATCGAGCTTTCCTCAAAAAGACCAAGCCACGATTTAAGGGACGTTGACCATGGGCCCACAGCAAACCCCGGCTCCTGCCGGTCCGCTGACCGGTATGAAAGTGCTGGAAGCCAGCCACGTCATGGCGGGGCCGACTTGTGGACTGATGCTGGCTGATCTGGGAGCGGACGTCATCAAAGTGGAGCGTCTTCCCGGTGGAGACGATACCAGGCGAGCCGTTCCGCCGGAGATCCGGGGGGAGTCGGCCGCTTTTATGATGATGAATCGCAACAAGCGCGGCATTGGAATCAACCTCAAGTCCAAGCGAGGTCGAGAGGTCTTTCGGCGATTGGCGAGAAACAGTGACGTTCTCATTGAAAATTTCCGCAAGGGCGCCATGGATGCACTGGGGTTGGGCTACAAACAGTTGAAACCGGATAATCCCCATCTCATCTACTGCTCACTCTCGGGCTTCGGTCAAACCGGTCCTTACGCCGACCGGGGAGGATTTGACCTGATCGCTCAGGGAATGAGTGGATTGATGAGCATTACCGGTGAAGGACCCGGCCGGGCGCCGGTGAAGGTGGGAGCTCCCATGACAGACATCACGGCGGGAATCCTGGCGGCTCTGGGAATCGTTGCGGCCTACGTTCACCGACAAAGAACAGGAGAAGGACAGGTGGTGGACACCTCCCTTCTGGAAGCCGGCATCGTTCACACCTACTGGCAGTCGGCCATCTATCTGGCAACGGGTGTCTCCCCGGTAGCTATGGGGTCGGCCCATCCATTGATGGCTCCCTATCAATCCTTTGAAACCCAAGATGGCTGGGTCAACGTCGGCGCCGCCAACCAGGCCAACTGGGAACGGTTGCTGGATGTGCTCGGGGTTCCAGAGATCGGGCGAGATCAGCGTTTCGCCGACAATGCGGGGAGGATGCAGCATCTAGCTGTGTTAGTCGAGCTTCTGACTCCCTACTTTCAAAGTCAGACCACTGCCGCCTGGCTTGAGGATCTCCAAGCCGCAGGAATTCCGGCTGGCCCGGTGCTCTCCATCGCCGCCATGCACGCCGACCCTCACGTGAAAGAACGCCAAATGGTGACGGAGGTCCAGCACAGCCGCCTGGGCAAGGTGAAGACGTTGGGAGTACCGGTAAAATTTTCCGAGACCCCAACCTCCTTACAGAGAGGGGCGCCTGCCCTGGGCGAGCACACACGGGAAGTGCTGCGCGAACACGGTTACAGCGATGCCGAAACCGAAAGTCTTGAAGCCGAAGGGGCAATCCTGACTGCCCAGGCAATACCAAGCGGAGCCCATGAGCCACTGGGTTGCGGATGAAGCCTCAACCCGGGTGGTTGACACCGAGCGCAATCCGGACCCTCGTAATGGAGAGTCGGGAAAACAGCTGCCCGGCCTGAGCTATGAACAAATTTCAACCCACCCGACAGGCTCAAGAACATCGGAAAGTGACTGCTCATCATGCCAATTGTCAAACGCAAATTCGGTTGGACCAACGTTAAGGTCCCGGTTGTGGGACAAGGGACCTGGATGATAGAAGGCAGCCGCGCCAAGGAGCAGCGAGCGGTGGCGGCTCTGCAATTGGGGCTCGACCTGGGGCTGACGCACATCGACACTGCCGAGATGTATGGCAATGGCCGCGCCGAGGAGTTAACGGCAGAAGCTCTGGGCAACAGACGGAGCCAGGTCTTCCTGGTGAGCAAGGTGCTTCCCTCCAACGCGTCCTACGACGGAACCCTGCGGGCTTGCGAGCGAAGCCTGAAGCGACTTCGAACCGACCGACTGGATCTGTATCTGCTGCATTGGAGTGGCTACCACCCGATCCACGAGACCATGAAGGCCATGGAAACTCTGGTCAACCAGGGTTGCATTCGATTTATCGGGGTCAGCAATCTGGATTTGGATGAATTGAAAGAGGCCCAGCGGGCGCTCCGCCATGAGCGACTGGCCTGCAACCAGGTTCTCTACCACCTCGGGGACCGGGGCATTGAGCGTCGGCTCATCCCTTATTGCGCCGAGCAACAGATCGCTGTGGTCGCCTACAGTCCCTTCGGTCACTCAAGCTTCCCCTCATCAACCAGCAGAGGGGGGCGTATTTTGGCAAACATTGCTGAAAAGCATGGGCGAACGGCCCGGCAGGTCGTGATTAATTTTCTGACGCGGCACTCGGGAGTCTTCACCATTCCCAAGGCAAGCCAGAATGAGCACGTGCAGGAGAACAGCGAATCTATGGGGTGGAAACTCTCCAGCAACGATCTCGACGCCATCGAAGAAGCTTTTCCTGCACCTGACCGTGACGCGCCGCTCGGGATACTCTGACCCGACCGGGTGACGGGACCGCCGGATCTCAGCCAAGAATTTCTTTGAAGCCGGACAGCGATTCGGACAGCATCTTGCGCTTGAGGTTGACGTCGACACCCACAAAGAAGAGTCGGACACCCAGCTTCCGGTAAAGAGCAGCCTGTTGGGGGCGCCCTCCTCCCATCGCCAGGATTTTGCCACTCCGGTGAGCCGCCGTCAGCACCCGCTCAATTTTCGGAGCCAGGACCTGCTTGGCCTCCGGGCCGAAGAGGCCCAGGCTGACCGACCAATCCATTTCGCCCACAGTCACCAAGTCAATCCCCTCAACCTTGAGAATGTCATCCAAGGCCTCGTAGCCTTCATCACTTTCGATCATGACCATGAGGGAGGTTCTCTCATTGGCCTCTCTCAGTGCGCGCTGTGGGTCCGTCCCAAGAGCGAAACGGGTCCCGGCAGAGGATGTCGATACCCCCCGTTCGCCAAGAGGGGGGAACTTGCCCAACTGCACCAGCCGTGAGGCCTGGGCAGCATTCTTGACGTCGGGCAGAGTTAAAATTTCAATGCCTCCATCGAGAAGACACTGCACATGTGTCCGTGACAACTCAGGAATGCGCACTAAGGGAACCATCCCCAGATGAGAAATGGTTCGACCGAGCCTCAGCACTTCCGCAGTCGATTGCGGACTGTGCTCCAGATCGAGAAAGATCACCGAATAGCCGATCTGGGCCATCAACTCCAGCTCGGTCATGGTGGTATCACGGCAGATCACGCCGTAGAGAACATCATGTGTTTTCAGCAACTCGCGAAAACGACCGCTCATAGAATCCCTCCTCCCAGGAGACTGTTCGAGTAACGGATTGCGTCTCCGGATGTGGACCGGATGCCAAGGACTCCCCCATCAAAAAACCTCCTCGACCCACCCAGGTCCGAGATGACTCAGACAGGCTCCTGGATTACCCAAGTCTCATCAGCCTGAAGTGAACCTTGCAATCCCACCGGGGGATAGCGTAGAGTCCAACCAGCCGCGGTGTTTCGAGCCGAAAACAGATTGCGGTGATCGACGCGACCGGAAAACAGGAATGATCGGAGACGAGGGGTCGATCGACCACCCTCGTCAGCATCGAAAGGACCCAGCATGTTTCAACTTTCCGTCTGTGAAGGTACTGTCTTTCCGGACCTTCCCTTCGAACAAAGGGTCCGTGAAATCGCTGGCGCCGGATTCTCCGTGGAACTCTGGGGCTGGGAAGACCAGGCCCTCGATGCGATTGCCGCTGACCCTACCATCCAAATCGCTTCCATGCCCGGCTGGGGCGCCGGCAGCATGGTTCACCCCGATGGGGTCAACACTTTTCTTGATGGCGCCAAGAGCAATCTATCCGTGGCCCAAAGACTCGGATGCAAGAACCTGGCCATCGCAACCGGCGAGCTCAACCGAAAAGGCCAAGTGGTCCATGCCATTGCCGAGCATCCCGCGGACATCTGGATCACCGCCTATCGATGCTTGGGTGAGTTGGCGGAAATGGCTGAAAAGCAGGACATTTTCTACAACTTCGAAGTACTCAACACCAAGGTGGATCACGCCCGTTATCCCTTTCCCAAACTGGAAGACGGGGCCCGACTGATCCGTCAAGTGGGCAGTCCACGAGTGCGACTTCTCGTCGATGTGTACCACGCCCAGGTGGAAGAAGGCAACATCATTCAAGGAATTCGAGATTATCAGGACCTCATCGGACACGTGCACGTGGCAGACGTCCCAGGACGCCACGAGCCGGGCACGGGAGAAATTCACTACCCCCGCGTGGCCGCCGCCCTTCGGGAGATCGGCTATAGCGGTACGGTGGGATTGGAAGCGTTTCCGGAGAGCGACGACCGTCTTGCCCTGGAGCGCTTCCGCCAAGTGTTTTCAGAAGCTGCGTCTTGACCACCGGACCTGTCACTCATCTGGAACAGGTCCCTCCTCCCAGGGACTCCCAAAAGATCCCGGAAGTGTTCCACTCCCGATGCCCGTCGTTATTGACTCGGTTCTTAGACCTGTCCTCATCGCAGGTTTCGGGTCTTGCCCGTCTCAAAGTCGCCCCCCTGGTTCTCAGCATCGAGGACACTGCTCCTCGACTCGCTGCATCGAGTGGATCGGTGTGCTCTCCTTTAACCGAGCCCGGTCCCCTTTTACAGGTTTACCCGAACCCACCAGCGTCCAGAAGACGCACCCGACACCTCAACTCGCCCGATAGCCTGAAGGCTCCAGCACGACCAGGGTTGGTCTGTCCGCCGAGAAACGGGGAGGAGGCAGTGGCACGGTATGATGACGCACGTGGAACAAGGGGTCTCTTGGGCGCCGTTTCAAGAAGACTTCAACGGGAGTCATCCCACCGTCAATGGGAGGGAGATAGTAGTGCATGGGCAGGACCCACTTGGGCTTGAGAATGCCGATGATCGGGTCCAGTTCGTCGAGGGTAAGCGTGAGTTTCTGGCCCACGATGGCCAATAAGACATCACAGCGACCGACAAACGGGGTCAGATCATCGGCACTCAGTCCATAGCCCAGGTCTCCCATGTGAAGGATCCAAAGGTCTTCGGCCTTAAAGGCATACAAGGCGTTGTCGTCGGCTCCTTCGGGATGATCCGGGGCCTCCGCCGCCTTGACCGTCACGACGAGCGCCCCATTGATTGTTGCCTGACTGCGTCCTTCCGCCACATCCAGGGCGTTGATCACCGGGGGATTACCCTCAACCAACCGGATACAGGAGTGCCCCTTGTCGGTGAGAGAACTGACGATGACCTGGTCGGCTTGGAGGAACGGGACATCCGGCCCTCCCAGACCCACAGCGGAAGGAGTATAAGGGTCCATCACCAGTGCAGGCCGGTCGTCCCGCCACAGTCTGAAGCATGCCAGTCCAACCCACTCGATTGCGAGAGACACCCTCAGTCCTCCTTCCACAAACTGCCGGCATCGCTCATCCCAGCCAGCTCCCACCACTTCGGTCCAGGATCCTTTTCCAGCACGATTGGCTTGAGGAAATCAACCGACTTCTTCAAACCTTCCTCGACATTGAGATATTCACACTCCATCTCGATCGAAAGAACGTGGTTGTAACCCACAAATTGCAAAGCCGTCACGAATTCTTTCCAGGCAGACTCACCGTGGCCCCAACCCGGAATGGTGAAATTCCAGGGCCGTTGATCGGGGTGTTCCACCGAAGCAGAGTCGTTGAAGCCCCGCAGTCGGACATTGTGGGTCTGGATATGGGTATCTTTGGCATGGACGTGCTGGACCAAGCCCCCGAGATACCGCACTGCCTCGCAGGGATCGATGCTCTGAAACCACATGTGTGAAATATCAAAGTTGCAGGCCACCACCGGTCCGACTTCCTGGTTGAGCCTCTTGAGGGTCACCGGGTTATGGATCAGGTCTCCACCATGCATCTCAAAGCACAGGGTAACCCCGTGATCGCCGGCGATTTTCCCATGCTCCCGCCAATAGGGGATCAAACGTTTCTCCCACTGCCACTCCACCGTATCACGCAAAAAAGGGAGGTCGGCAAAAGTGACCCAGACCGGGGTTCGATCGCCTTCCGCACCCTCGGGCAGTCCGGCCAGCAGGGTCATCCGGCGGATGCCCGCCCACTCCATGAGCTGGCAGGTTTGTCGGAACTGTCGGGAATATTCGCGGGAGATCTCCTTGTCGGGCATCAGCGGCGCCCCGTGTCCGATGAGAGCGCTGATCTCAAGATCGTTGCGGGCAAAGGCCTCGAGCCAGCGGGGAATCTCATCCCGATGGGCCACCAACCGTTCACGGTCGCAGTACTTCTTGTTACTGGCCAGGCCACAGGCGCCTACCTCGACGGCTCTGAGCCCCAGGTCGTGGGCATAGCGCAAGCCAGCCTCGAACTCAAACTGCATCAGATTCGATGAAATGACCCCAAGCTTCATAGCGTCCTCCGAATCCTACGGCAATAGTCCACTACCCTCACCGGCCTTCCTGCGTCTCAAGGGAAGGAGTTGTGCGATTCACAAAACGCAGTAGTCTGGCCAGTACAAAGCAAAGGGCCAAGAACAAGGCCAGCACCACGTAGCCTCGAAATTGATCATAGTCCCATAGCGCCTTGAGACCAAAGTAGGAGAGGGCAATACCAGAGGCAATGTTGAGGAAGACCAGCCAGCCTCCCATGCGCAATCGAATTGGCAGGAAACGCCGATCCACCCACAGATTGGCCAGCGCATAAAACCCACAGGATAAGACTCCCGTGTAGATGCCGGCCGGCGTCACGATATCCAACAATCGAACATCCGGATAGAATCGGCTCCACCAGAGAATCAGCGTACCGCCGCCCAAGGCCCAGACAATCCAGGCGGTCCTCACCCCCCGCAAAGGCAGTCTGTTTTGGAAGCGTGGCAGTGATTTGAAGTATTCGAAAAAGACTCGATAGGTAAGTTCCGGGCCCCCATACAAGATTCCAAAGAAAGCCAGAAAGACAGCCAGATGGTAGAGGGGTAGCAGCCAAGGGTGAAGGGTGGTTAAGAAAGCCGCCTGGTAGGTCAACATGTGGAGCCCTTCCGGCACCTGCTGATCCGGTCGTAAAATGATCGCCCCGAGAACGGCAAAGCAGGCTCCAATGAAAACGACCATGAAAAAGCTGGCGCTGGTATCGACCAGGGCCGCCCTGACCCAGAGGCGCGCCGGGTGATCCTTTCGTGCAGCAATCCCCTCGAGTTGCTCCGGTGTCGCCGTCCCGAGGTGGCTCCAACCCCACTTCTTCTCCCGCAAGAAAGAAAGATATCCCAGATAGTCGTAACTCTGCCCTCCGATGGCTGAGGAATAGACCACCACCTCTACCCACACCGACCGGTCCCTCATCTGAGGCATCATTGAATATAACCAATCGGGGTAGCTGAGAGTTTGTGGAAAGAAACCTTTGAGCACCTGCCACCAGGAAGGCGCCACATAGAACACGGCAATGATGATGGAGAACACCATCAGCCCCAGAATGATGGTTTGGGCTTTTTCCAGAAAGTCATACCCTCCGAACGACAAGAGGGCCATAGCCCCAAAAACCGAAACGGTGGCCCAGATATATTGGTCCCCGACACCAGTTATGGCGGTGCAGATCTGACCTGTCAGCCCACTCAGAAATGAAAACCACAGCGGTGTCGCCAAGCCAACAATCAAGATCAGAAAGAGAGGAAACCAGCCACTGGGTCCGGGAATCTTACGCCATCTCTCGAGGGGGTGCCCCCCGCTGAGAATCATGTGGCGAATGCTGGTGTACACAAAGATCCATTTCAAAAAAGCTATGAACAGAATGACCCACAGAATCTTGAACCCAAAAATGGCGCCCCCGCGAGAAGGAAACAGAATTTCTCCACTGCCAACCGTTACCGATGCCAGGATGGCTCCGGGGCCAAAGAATCGAATCCATTGCAGGGGATTGGTTGAAATCAGGGCTCGCGGCGGTGTCTGAAGTTGTGGCTCAGCGTTATTCATTCCAAGTGTTTTCTTTTGGATCGAAGCCACCTGTCTCAAGGTCGTCGATCTGAATCATCAGCCCGCTGCCGGTCCGGGTTGACTGACCTTGCGGGCGACCATGGTGTCACACTGCCCCGGGATTGGCAATTATTATCCCCTTTCTCCTGGCAGGCTCAGGGCGCTCTGGCCGTTCTGCCTGCACTCCGGTCATCTGGCCATGGCCGGATCGACAATCCAACCTTCATCGGGGTTGCAACAGAGAGGAATCCCAAAGGAAAACCTCCGCCGAGAGTAAGCCCAGGCAGCTTGCAGGGCGCAAAGCACGGCATCCAGTTTGTCGCCCCGATCGTCCTGAATACACTCGTCCGCAATACCCGGGTTCAGTCCAAAGCCTAAACCATAGGGAGACCGGGCCTCCTGTGAACCGAGTTGCTGCAGCAGCCGGCGTCTCAGCATTGGGCCCTCCGAAGCCGGCCTGTGGTGGTCTTTGTAGCGCCCTCGCCCAAGATACTTTCTGGCAACCAGCGCCGGGTAACCTTCGATCGCAATCTGCGAGCGGCTGTTGGGGCGACACGGGACGACACTCAGATTGGAGCGCAGAAGGCGAGGGGATCCTTCGAAGAACATCCGAGCCAGGGGAACTCCGTACCACATCATTGGGCTCAGCGCATTGGCCCGGCGATCGGTGGCTCTCAGGAGTTGCTTACTTCCCCAGGGATGCTCTCTACGATACTTTTCAAGAATGACCCTGAAATCTTCACGTTTCATGGACCCAACCAGCCCGACATAATCCTTCCAGGCAAGAGGCCACGACAGTTCCTTGACCATGAGTTCGGGCTGTCCAAAAGGGAAATCCAGAGCAGCAATCCATTGGCCTCCCGAGGTGAGGAAGCTTTCGAATTCTTGGAATGAAGGCAGTTGGTCGAGGCGAGTGATGCACAGGGAGTGGCGGACGACTTCACCCTCCGCCAAGGTGATCGGTTTCTCAGGGCCGGGGGAACTCGTAAAGTCGAGACCAAAAATTTTCATGGGGATAAGGCAGGAGATCCGAGGGCAATAGGGCCAGAGAAACGGCCTGCTCAATTCGGAAGACTGATCCTATGATCGGTTCCGGCGGCGCCGACACGGGTTACCGACTTCTGCTCGGGTCCGAGCACAACAGGATCAACCGGCTACAGATAGCGATCGCCCCCATACCGGCAAGTGACAGCCAGTGCCCAATATCGGATGAGGGTCAAGGCTTCAGGGCCTGATTCGAACTTTCGCCAGGTAGATGCTGGTCTTGCCTTGGTGGGAGGAGTAGTAACTGATCCACAGCAGATCATCGTGCCAGACCATGCCGGGATAGCTGGTGTCGCCGCCACTGGGTAATGTCAGCACTGGCTCGAAGCTATCCGTAGTCATCTTGGCCAGGGTTGTCTTGCCATTCAGTCTGCTGCTAGCCCACAAACTTCCATCGGGAATTCGAATAAAGTTGGGTCCACCGATATTGTGTTCTATCTTGAGGAATTGCCATTTCTTATAGGGTGGTCGGCTCCTGCCGACATAGTGCGGCCGAATCAAGGCTACCATTTCACCGTCTGGCATGACTCGCAAGGTGGTTTCACTGACTCCTTTGATCTTGAACTCGGTCAACCAATGCCAATTCAGGCCATCGCGGGTCCAGTACAAAAACCCGCGGCGGGGATTTGGAGTTTCACCCATCTTGGAAAGACTGTAGGCTTTGCCTTGATGCCAGGTGGCTCTCCACAACCAATGGTCTTCAGCCAGCAGCCGTTGAGTGGGAGTCCAAGTGTGGCCATCCCGGGAGAAGGCGACCCGCGGTGCCCGAGTGACATAACCCCATTGCTCCTCTTTGCGGGGATCATCGATAATCCCGCCGGCCAACAGCATCAGGCGGCCATCCTCCATAACCGAAAGCTTGGGATCGCGCAGGTCCACACCTTTTTCGCTCAACAAGGCTGCCGACTTCCAACTCTCACCATCCCTGGAAACGATGATTCGAATCTGACCGCTTCTGCCGGCTTTCCCCTCGGGCATCACCTCTCTGGTCGGCCGGCTCCCATGAAAGTCTGCCTCACGAAACGTGCAGTACCATTGATTCCGGAAACGAATCAGGTCGGTGAAGGCATTGTGAGGCGCTCGATCCCAGATTTTTGTCACTGAGATGACCCCGGGCGTTGCGCCCCATAGAGACAGGCATGACCCGGCCACGAGTCCAGCAATGAACAACACCTTTGTTGCAGGTCGCATAATTCCCCCCCCTTGATTCAAGACCCATCGGGCGCCCACGTTCTCCGCTTCAATGAACAACCCGGACACAAGGCTAATCCAGGACTTCCTGCCAGAGACGATAATGTCTTCGTTGCAGGTATTCAAGGTCTCTTTTGACCAGGTTTAATCCATAGACGCACTGTTCAAAGCCGTCGGCCAATCTTCGGAACAGTGACGCCTCCTTACGATACTCGAAGACGTTAAAGGCCGACACAATCCCGTAGGATTCCTTGCCGGCCTTGACGTAGTCGACAAAAACATCCAGAGACAGCCGGCGGAGTCGAGGCAGGTTCTGTAACCTTTCCGGAAAGATTCCTGCAAAGAAGAGCGTATAGTCGCCAATGTGCCGCCGGACCTCTCGCTCGCGATCAAAAGAACGACCTTCCAGTAGCGGATTGGATTCCAAAAGCATCTCTCCCACATCTTCCAGCATCCGTCCGCGAGCATTGCGAATCTTGTAGAGATTCTCGATGTGAGTGAACCGGATCAAAACCTCCGAGACATACAGGCACGCCTCAGCATCGCAAACACCCGCATCCCGGCAAAAACGTGTCCGGACCAGATGCCGAAAAAGTTGACTAAGAGGATGACTCGACGGGATTGCAATGCCGGTTCTCATTTCCGTCCGGGACCAGATGCTGCAACCTCAGCCACCGGGATCTCTTGATGCCGCCGAAGATGAAGGCTGGAGAACCGTTCCATACCCGCTGGAGCGTTCCGCACCTTCGCCCCGAGCATTCTACGTCTGCGGACGCGGTTTTTTCAACAGCGGCCTGAGAGTTGGAGTTGGCCAGTCCGTCGAAACGCCCACAAAGGAATCCATCGAGGACGTCACGTCCCAAAATTGCAGGTCTCAGGCGCGACGCGTCTGTCTGGTGTCATGCGACTTGTGACCCGATTAGAATGCAGCCAGTCTCTTGGTTGGAAGCCAAAGAAAGTTGGCAAATCCGTGTCAAGATGATTAGGATATCGTTGAAGAACTTTCCTGATAACGGCGGAATGCCAGCCGCCGGGCATCGACTGGAGTTGAAGTCCTTTCCGCTCGATTGCTTCAGCGTGATGAAAAGCAGAGAAGTCGGTTTCGTCTCCCAAACTGATCCATGACTAAACTCAGTGTCAACCTGAATAAATTCGCTCTGCTGAGGAACTCGCGAGACAAAGACTCGCCTAATCTGGTCACCATGGCACGGCGCTGTATAAAAACAGGGGTCCACGGCATCACCGTACATCCCCGCCCGGATCAGCGTCACACCAGACGCCAGGATGTGCATGATCTGGCAGCCGTTACGGGTGAGGGCTCGGTAGAGTTCAATGTTGAGGGGAATCCAATTCCCTCTTTCTTGGAGTTGGTCAAGAAAACCCGGCCGACCCAGTGCACATTGGTCCCTGATTCTCCCCAACAGTTAACCTCCGATCACGGGTGGAACCTGAGTCGGGATGGAGATCGCCTTAAACCCATTATCCTGGACCTCCAACAGGCAGGAATTCGCGTGAGCATCTTCCTGGACCCGGATCCAGCCCAGGTGGGTCGGGCTCCGTCGACCGGCGCAGAGCGCATCGAGCTTTACACCGAGGCTTACGCCGACGCTTTCGGGGGAGACTCCCAAGAGGAAGTATTCCAAAGATACCGAACGGCTGCGCTCCATGCCCACCAGCTCGGCTTGGGTGTCAATGCAGGCCACGACTTGAATCTTGAGAACCTTCGCCTCTTCCTCACCATTCCGGGAATCCTTGAGGTGTCCATTGGCCATGCTATCGCCGTGGATTCCCTCGACTACGGTCTGGAAGGTTGCCTCAACAGATATCTCGAGATCGTTCAGACGACCTGATCAAGACATGCGGTATTTCCCTGTATCCTCACCCTGCTGCATCAATCCAATGCCGATGCCGGCACAAATCCTATAGACAATCGGTAACACGGAGGACATCTTTTGTTCACACGCCTCAACCGGAAAGCCAGACTATACTTGGATTTACACGACCGTGTCTCTCCCAACCCGCTCCCAGTGCGCCATTTGCCTGCTCCGATTGTGGAAAACTCAGTTTTTGTAGGGCTTCCAACGGAATTCTCTCCAAAATGACCCCTCATTGGGAACTTTTTAATTAAAGTATTCAATTTCTATAACTTAGAAGAATGGATACGTTTGTGTGCCATTTGGTCTTTGTCATTGTTTTATAAGGAGTTCCGGTCCCCGGAGCTCCTTTTTTCCACAGGATTTTCCACAAAAACTGTGAATGGCCTGCACGGCTGAGTCTTCACCAGCCGAAAGTTGCGCCATAACCGGCAACGGGCCCGGTAATTTCCACTCACAAGCGCACCGTCATGCAGGATGCAGCCCAGATCCGTCAGGTTCCGTCACACTCCACGGGAAACGGTGGTTCGCCGGCACTGACGCGGATCTGGCCACAAGGAAGACACCCCTAATTGGCGAGGCTGCGTTGACCACATTGAGTCAGATTGGGAGGGTTGATGTTGCCAGGACCTGAACTCGACTGGATGGAGACTAGAACCCTATCTCAAAATTGGAATCCCGGATTGTGTGCCTATGGGGCTACAGACCTGGCTATTTGATTTTTCAGCGTTTCCGACAACCTCTTCATGAACTGAATGCCATGGAATATGATTTTGAGATAGGTTCTACTAATCTTACTCGTTTCAACAGCCCACTCGGGTCTAAAATACCGAAAGGGCCTGCCGGAGGCGAGGTAAGCCCGAACCGCTAACAGGGTTATTAATCCTGAACCATCCGTTATGAAGACCCTCTTGGACAGAATAACCTCTCTGGGTTGCAGCCACCGGCGCTGGCGCCGGTTTTCGGCCGCCTTGGGAATGACGCTGGCCACGGCCCTATTAACCCACCCACCGAGTCCGGCCAGACCTGGTTTCACGATCTGGACACAGAAGGACGAGCGCCTTGTGCCACCGAGGCTTGTGTCTTCTCGCCTCCCCGGAGAGACTCCAGGGGCCGGCAAATTCCTGGTGGCCAGTGAACACATCAGAGATCCCAACTTTGCCAAAACGGTCGTCCTGCTGCTTTCGGACGACTGGCATGGCTCAATGGGGGTGGTCATCAATCGCCCGAGCCCGGTGAAACTCTCTGCAGTGTTGCCCAATCTGGATCCATCCAGGAAGCGAAAGGGCCTTCTTTTTATCGGTGGTCCTGTATCCCGGACGGAGCTGCTGCTACTGATTCGATCCTCAAAATTACGAGAGAAAACTATACACGTGGTGGAAGACATCTACATGAGTAGAAGCCCGGAAGCCTTGGAACGGCTGATGGACGACAGCAAGAACCCCTTTCGCGCCTATGCTGGATATGCTGGATGGAGACCGGGTCAGCTAGACGCTGAGGTGGAACAGGGAGACTGGAAGATCCTCCGCGCCGATAGCAAGACCGTTTTCGACGCTGCCTCAGAAAAAATCTGGCCTGACCTCATCCGCGGTGAACCCACGAACTTGGTCCGGAAATCAGGCGGGACCGGGTGGACAACGAGGGGTGGACCGACGCTGCCGGAAAAACGGCCTGCAGAAGGTTGAGTGGACTGGCGACAGGAGCCATCCCCGGTCCAACCAAACGGCGACCCGTCCATTGCCCTTCAACGGGTGGCGTAGGGATGGAAGTAAGACGGAGGGCCCAAGTGGGAATCGGAGGAGCATATCTCCCTGTATTGACGGCATCCCTGAGCTGTTTGCTGACCGCGGCGCCCTGCTGGGGTCAGGTCCTACCAACCGTCAAGCTGAAAGCTGAAGCCGTCCGGGCTTTCCAAAAGTACGTGGAATTCCAAGAAGCCATTCACGATCAAAGGATGAACGACAACAGACCCTTTCTATGGATCGATGATTCTCCGAGCCATCGCTCGCTCGTTGAAAAAGGAGAGATCGTGATCCAGGACAACAGTGGTCAAGGTGTGGGGGTTCCAGGCGGCATAGTCCAAGATTGGATCGGAGCTATGTTGATCCCTGGAGGGTCGCTAAGAAAAACGCTGCAGCTACTTCGGGACTATGACCGTCATCAAGACATCTATCCGGAAGTTGTCGACTCCAGGCTTCTGTCCAGCAAAGATGACACTCTGAGAGCTTACTTGCGCCTAGCGAAAACGAGAGTGTTAACCGTGGTGTTGAACACGGAACACGAGGTCCAGTTCCGAGAGATCAGCCATAAGCGTGGGTTCATTCGCTCACGCAGCACTCGCATTACTGAAGTCAAGAACGCTGGCAAGCCCGATGAAACCCAGATGCCGGTCGGGGAAGATAGCGGATTTCTCTGGAGACTCAACGCCTACTGGAGGCTGGAGGAAACCGACCAGGGTCTTTACGTTGAACTGTCAACGGTTTCGCTGTCTCGGGATATGCCCACTGGATTGGCTTGGCTGATTAAACCGTTCATCCGAGAGTTTCCGAAAGAGTCCCTGCAATCAACGCTGGCAGCGACTCGTCAGGCAATTCAGCCCTAGGTCTCCGGTGGCTCGAATCGGAATTTCAACGTTTCAACGGGCAACCAAGCAGGACCTCGCTGACTTTCGCCCAGAGCTGTAGAAGACGCAGGTGACCGGGGCGCAAAAAAAATTGAAGACATTGTTCTGACGGGAGGCTATCTCTGTATGGAGCAAGGTGGATTCAAAACAGTGTTGCGCTGGGCTCTGCCCGTCTTACTGGCCGTCGTTCTACTTCCCTCGTGGACACTGTTCTTCTCCGGTGGCATGCCAGCTGTCTACGGCTGGTTAGCCCTCATGAGCACCGGTCTACTGCTCGCTCCGCTGGCGATGCTGACGCTAATCATCCACGTCATCCGTAAGCGTCGCTTCAGCACACCGATGTGGATCACTCTGGCACTGGCGCTGCTCGCCCTTTGGCCCGGATTGTGGAATTTTGGCATACTGCAGATGGCCTTTCCTTACGATCTCGAACGCTCAAAGCCGTCGGTCACTGTTCGCCTGCCATCGAACGAAGCGATTCGCGTTGCCTGGGGAGGCGATCGCCTGGCAACAAACTATCACCACGCATCAACACCCGACCAACGCTGGGCCTACGACCTGGTCGTCGAACCGGCGATGCACGGTTCAGAGAACCTGGAGGACTACGGTTGTTACGGGACACCAGTCGTTGCGCCCGTCTCTGCACGAGTGCACTATTCCACCGATGGGGCGCCGGATCACACGCCGGGAGCAGTCAGCATGGACACGGCAAACCCGACCGGCAACGTCGTTGTGCTCGCACTCGAGACTGGCACCTATCTGATGATTGCGCACCTGAAGCCCGGTAGTGTCCTGGTGGAGGCCGGCGACCAAGTACGCGAGGGGGAACCCATCGGCGCCTGTGGCAATTCAGGCAACACCAGCGAACCACACATACACATCCATCATCAACGCCAGGATCCGCGGCATCGCCCTCTCCAACTCTCCGAAGGATTGCCCCTTTATTTTCGAGACCACGACGGACCGGCGATGCCGGAGGGTGGGCTAAAGGTCAGCAATGGGCGCATCACTTTGGCCGGGGCAACCGTGAGGCATTCCAGTACGATGCCGGCGCCGGCTAGGCCGACACCCAGTTCTACACATCAGTAGAATAACAGGCCCTGGCCCCAAGCCTTCCAAGCTACAAGGAGGTCGCGTTTATGAGTATTTTCCTTCGATTGCGGCAGGTTTTATGCGTTGCTTTTCTGATCATGTTGACAGCCGTCCCCGGGCTGGCTCAGGAGCAAACCGTCCGAGTGGGTACTGTACTGGATGGCCCTGGCGGCCTGGATGTGGCGTTTCGAGCCTCTCTGGAAAGCGAGGTGAGCCGCCTGCTGAGCAGACGGTACGAGGTGCTGTTTCCACCGGAAAAACAGTTGGTTGGGGACTGGTCCGCTGCGGCTGCCCGTCGGAACATAGATTCGCTGTTGGCGGACTCGGAAGTCGACGCCGTTCTTGTCCTCGGGATTGTCGGCCCGGTCCACGTGACACGCCGCGCTGAAATCCCCAAACCGGTAGTTGCCGCGGCTGTGTTCGATCCCGAAGCCAATGGGATTCCAGTAGAGATACGGGAACGGCCAGTGCCTGGACGAGACGGCATTGAGAGTGTCCGCGTTAGCGGCGTGACGAACCTGAGTTACGTTTCCTACAACCAGGATCTGGTAAGGGAACTTGAGACCTTCCGCAGGATTACACCATTTTCGCAACACCTCACCATTCTGATGATCGAGGGCTGGCTGGACGAACTCGCCAGCGTTCTGGAAAGGTTGAAACAAACGCTCAGGGGATTGGGCGTGGAAGCGGCCCTTCCTGCCCGTGGGGTCCTCGATCGACGAAGTGCTTGCGAGTCTACCGGCGGACACAGAGGCGGTCATGCTGAGCGCCATGCCCCACTTGCCTTCCGAGGAGTTTGAGCGGCTCATCGCCGGTCTCAATCAGAGGAAGCTGCCGACGTATTCGCTGCGGGGACAGCGCGACGTGCGGCGTGGAGTCATGGCCAGCCTGCAAGCGGACCGAAACGAGCTGTTCCTCGTCCGCCGAGTCGCCCTGAATCTCTTCAACATCGTGCAGGGCGAAGACGCGGACGACCTCCCGATAGACTTCGGCGCGGACGAACAACTCACGATCAACATGACCACAGCGCGGGCGGTCCAAGTTGATCCGACATTCGTATTACTCACCGAGGCAGAGGTTATTGGAGAAATGGAAGAACCTCCCGTCCGGCGGATATCGCTTTCCTCAGTAGTCCACGAGGCTGCCAACGTCAATCTTGATCTGATAGCTGCCGAGCGCCAAGTGGAGGCAGGATTTCAGCTTGTCAGAGAAGCACGATCGGTATTGTTGCCCCAGGCAAGCCTCTCGAGCCAAGGATCCACCTTCCGAGGCGGCGGAAGACGGATTGCGGGAACTGCAGGACTCAGTCAGTTCATCTACTCGGAACAAGCCAAGTCTCTCTATGACATTGAGCGCCATCGCCAGATGTCGCGAGAAGAGCAACGGTTTCAGTTACGCCTGGATACTATTCTGCAGGCCGCGCAAAGCTACCTCCAGATCCTGAGGGCAAAGACAGTCGAGAATATCGAGAAGAACAACTTGGCGCTAACTCGCTCAAACCTGGGCCTCGCCCGAGCTCGCGTCGATGTCGGCACGGCAGGACGCGATGAAGTTCTGCGCTGGCTCAGCCAGATCGCCCAGAACCGCCACCGCGTGATCGAGGCCTCAGCGGCGCGCAATCGAGCTGAGATTATCCTCAACAGAATTCTTAACCGCACACTTGAGGAGCCGTTCGAAACCGCCGAAGCGGGCTTGGATGACCCCGATCTGACGGTGAACTTCAAGGTCCTACGACCTTATATCGAGAGTCCTCAATCGTTCAAGTTGTTTCGGGAATTCATGGCCCAGGAAGCTTTTGACAGCTCGCCGGAACTGAGACAACTCGATGCGGGCATTCGCGCCCAGCAGCGCAGGTTGTTGGCCTCCAAGCGGGCTTTCTACATCCCGAAGGTCAGCGTCGATGCGCAAACGCGAACATTCAAGAACACTACAAGCCCGCCTGAAGGTGCTCTTAACACGGACTGGACGGTCGGATTCAACGCCTCTCTGCCTGTCTTTCAGGGCGGGCTCTTGCGCGCCCAAAAGACCCGAGCTGAAATCGAGTTAAAGCAACTAACAACCGAGCGAGAAGCAACATCCCTGGTAATCGAGCAGAACATCCGCTCGGCTCTCCACATGGCGGGGGCTTCCTTTGCCGGCATCGAGTTGGCAAGAGAGGCTGCCATGGCTGCTCAAGAGAACCTTGAACTGGTCCGCGATTCCTACTCCGAAGGGTCTGTCAACATTGTTCGCGTCTTGGACGCGCAATCCCAGGCTCTGTCGGCGCAATTGGACGCGGCAAACGCGGTGTTCAATCACTTGATCGACCTGATGGCGACGCAGCGAGCTGCCGGCCGCTTCGACTATTTTCGGTCCCTGGAGGAACGAGATGTGTTTATCCGCCGCCTCAAGGCCTTTTTCCAAGAGAAAGGCTATGCCGTTCGCAACAATTAGCAAGGTCCGACCAATGATCGACTATCCATGGAAGACGCAATCCTACAGGCAAATGGTTCTTTGCGGCGCGGTGCTGATCAATGCAGTTGGAGTGGCATGCACAGAGGAGCCGCAGCCACCGGAGGAACCACAGCCTCGCACAGTCAAGTACGTCGAAGTCGTCGCACAGAGCGGTACTCGGATGCGCACGTTTACGGGCTTCGCAAAGGCTGACGTACGCGCTGAGTACGCCTTTCGCGTCTCCGGGATGGTGCAAAGGGTTTATATCGGCCAAGGTGACATCGTCGCAGAAGGAGACGTGATCGCGGAGATCGATCCCGTGGATTTGGAGATTCAGCTTCGTGAGACGGAGGCCTCTCTCGCAGAAGCCAAAGCACAAGCAGTCTTGGCGGATTCCGATTTTCAGCGCACTCAGCGCTTGTATGAGAAAGATAATATTTCTCGGGGAGAATTTGAGTCGGCGCTGGCCAAGCGCGAGTCGGCGCATGCGCGTGTCGAGTCGGTCGAGCAGAAACTGCAACAAGCCAAACGGCAGCTGGATCACACGCGACTCCGCGCCCCAACCGGATGCGCCATCATCGAAGTGAAAGTCGAGGAAGGAGAAAGCGTACAGGCAGGCACCCCTGTGGTGGAAGTGGTGACCGGCGGAAAACCCCACGTTGAGATTGCTGTTCCTGAGAGGTTCATCGCTAAGATCTCCGAGGGCGCTTCAGCCAGCGTCCGTTTCCCGGCAGTCCCAGGGCACGCCTTCCTCGGCCGCGTGACCACTGTGGGAGTTGTTCCCGCACAAGGCGTAACCACCTATCCTGCGACCATTGAATTAAACAGCTCTTGGACCGAGCTCATGGGTCGCTATGGCGGCGTGCCCATTCGGCCTGGGATGGCAGTTGAGGCGCAGATGGAGTTTGGGGGTGGAGGGGGGCGGGCACGCCATGTCGTCGCTCCGAATGCCGTCGTTGTGGATGGTGATGACAAGTTCGTCTATGTCGTTGAGACGGGTGGCGACGTCTTCGGTGTCGCCCGACGCCGAAGTATCGAAACCGGCCAACTCGTTGCGGCAGGAATCGAAGTGCTTGCGGGTCTGACCGACGGCGACAAGGTCATCACGGCCGGACTGAATCAGATACGAGACGGGCAACAAGTGCGCCTGCTAGGCCGAGACTAGGGGCAACTATGGATTTGACGCGTTTCGCCATTACCAACAACCGCGTTACGGCTATCTTCCTGCTGGCGGTGCTGCTTGGCGGATACAGCGCCTATCAGACCATGGAACAGTCCATGGACCCTGGCTTCACGATACGCACTGCCCAGATCGTCACTCGCTTTCCGGGCGCGAACCCGGAGCGAGTCGAAGCGCTGGTGACCGACCAGCTCGAAAAAGCCATTCAAGAGCTTCCCGAACTCGACTTCGTGACCAGCACATCGAAGACGGGCGTTTCGATCATCTCTGCGAACGTTCGGGACGAGTTTACAACCATGCGGCCGATCTGGGACAAGCTGCGACGCAAAATCAATGATGCTGCTCGTAGTCTGCCCAAAGGCGCGCTCACCCCCGAAGTCAACGATGAGTTCGGTGACGTTTACGGAACGATCATCGCTGTCACTGGAGACGGGTTCGACTATCGTGAGCTCAAGGACTTCGCACTTCAGTTGCGAGATGGCTTGCTACGGCTTGAGAACATTGGAAAAGTAGACCTCCTGGGAAGTCAGGCCGAGCGCATTTTCGTTGAGTACAACGATGCCCGGCTGGCTAAACTGAATCTGTCAGTCAGCCAAGTGAGCCAAATTCTCCAGTCACGAAACATCCTTATTTCCGGCGGAAGCCTGCTTGCAGGAGAGGAACGACTCGAGTTGGAACCTTCCGGAAATTTCAACACTGTCGAGGAACTGGCGCGCACCGTCATCAGCGTGCCGAGCCGTCCGGGCCTGCTCTACCTGGAAGACATCGCGGAAATCAGTCGAGGTTACATAGATCCTCCAGCCAGCAAGGTGCGCGCAAACGGTCAACCGGCCCTGATGTTAGCCCTTTCCGTAAGAGAGGGCGGTAACATCGTGACGTTGGGCGAAGAAGTGCAAGATCTGCTGGAACGCTCGAGAAATCAGTATCCTCTCGGAGTCAATCTCGACATCGTGGCCTTCGAGCCGGAGCGTGTCGCAAAGAAGGTCGAGGAGTTCACCAGCAGCGTAGTGCAGGCCGTCCTCATCGTGCTGGCCTCTATGCTGCTGATGCTCGGCATACGCACTGGCCTTGTGACTGCGACGCTGGTGCCTTCGGCTTTGCTGATGAGCCTGCTGGTGATGCAGTGGATGGGGTTGGGGCTAAACCAGATGACGCTGGCATCGTTAATCATCGCCTTGGGCATGCTGGTGGACAACGCCATCGTGATGAACGAGTCGATCATGGTGTCGATGTCAGAGGGCGTACCGCCCGTTGAAGCAGCTGTCAGCTCGGCCAAAGAGCTTCGGATTCCGTTGCTCACTTCGTCCCTGACCACTTCCGCCGCCTTCCTTCCAATCTATCTCGCCGAAGGGTCAATGGGCGAGTACACCGGCGTTTTGTTCACTGTCGTCACGATTACTCTGTTTTGCTCCTGGCTGCTCGCGCTGACCGTCATTCCACTTCTTTGCGCCCGGTTCCTCAAAGTTAAAGGGAGAAAGGGCAAGGATGCCTATAACACCCCTTTTTATCGGATGTATCGGGGCGTCCTGTTCAGGCTGGTGCGAGTCCCGCTGTTGTCCCTGGGTCTCATTCTCGGCATCTTTTTTCTCTCGTTACAGGGTTTCGCCTTGATTCCTAATGTCTTCTTCCCGCCGGACAATACGCCGATAATGACCGCCGAATTCGAGGCGCCGATTGGGACGTCGATCGAAAAGACTGAAGAGTTCGTCCAGGACCTGGACGATTTCATCCAGACAGAGCTTGTCCAGACAAAAGAGCGTTCGGACGGAGTGCTCAATTGGTCCGCCTATGTCGGCCAGGGAGCGCCCCGGTTCACGTTGACCTACAGTTCGCACCCCGCGGGTCCCGAGTATGCTTACCTGCTCTTCAATTTGACAACTGCTGAACTTATTCCGGAGTTCGCTCACAAGATCGAGCAGTTCTGTAGGGAGCGTTATCCCTCCGTGATTCCCACCATAGGGCCACTGCCTTTGGGCGCCGTCATTAACAATCCAGTAGAAGTCAGGATTTCCGGATCCGACCAAACCCAGGTTTTCGCCATTGCCGACACGGTCAAGGCTCAAATGCAGTCTATCGCGGGGACCAGGAATGTTGGAGACGACTGGGGAGAGCGAACGAAGAAGTTAACGGTGCAGATTGATGAGCCGAGGGCAAGACGAAGTGGTGTCACTCACCAGGACATCGCAATGTCGCTGCAGTCGGTGCTGAGTGGCTACGCGGCGACGGAGTATCGCGAGGGCACCGAGATCATTCCCGTTACCATCAGATCCGTGGCGGCGGACCGACAGGATGTCTCGAAGCTGGAGAGCCTGAACGTTTACTCTCAAAGCCAAGGCACTTCAGTCCCGCTCATGCAGGTGGCGGCTTTGGCCATCGAATGGCAACCCGCCAAGCGGCTGCGACGTAACCGGCTGACAACGGTAACTGTCTCGAGCAACCTCACCGAAGGAGTGACAACTGCTGAAGTCACGACCCAACTTGCCGGGTGGCTGGAAAAGGAGCAATCTTCCTGGCCACCGGGGCATTTCTACGAGTTCGGGGGCGAACTGGAACAGTCTGCCCGAGGCGAAGGAGCCATCATCGACAAACTTCCTTACGCCGGGATCATGATCTTGATCTTGCTCATCATGCAGTTCAATTCGTTCCGGAGACCTCTGATCATTCTGTTGACCATACCACTCGCGCTGGTTGGGGTTGTTGTAGGTCTCCTGGTTACCAGTTCCTTCTTCGGTTTTATGACTCTGCTCGGATTAATCTCCCTGGCCGGCATAGTCATCAACAATGCAATCGTCCTGCTTGACCGCATCGCGATCGAGATCAATGAGAACGGGCATGCACCGCCGCGAGCCGTGATCGAGGCTGCCCAGCGCCGGTTGCGTCCCATCCTGTTAACGACGGTAACCACAGTTGGCGGCTTGATCCCCCTATGGTTGGGCGGAGGCCCGATGTGGGAAAGCATGGCGATTGCAATTATTTTTGGATTGATCTTCGCAACCCTCCTCACGCTCGGCGTCGTTCCGGTGCTCTACACTCTCTTTTTTCGAGTTAAGTTCAAGGGCTTTCGATACAAGCCCGCGGGAGCATAAGGCCAAGCACCAGCCGCCTGAATTCTATGGTCTGCCTAAGGGATTCCGGATGTTCTGGCATCGAACGGTTGTGCGCCGGCCAATCCTGCTCTGGAGACGGCGTGCGCCTTATCGAACCGGTGTAGAACACCTAACGGCGCTTTTGGCGGCAGGATGCGCGAGAAGAACGACGGCTGCTCAATTTCGTGGTCTCGAACTGCTTCTGGCGGGATGGCAAACTGACTACTATGATCGACCCAGGATTACTGAAAGGCCGTCAATGGCTTTTCTAAGACTTGGCTGGGAGGCAGGGATTCGAACCCCGATAAGCAGATCCAGAGTCTGCTGTCCTACCGTTAGACGACCTCCCAAACAGTCGGGAAGGACCTACGATTTTCTCAACCTTGCGGTTGTAGCATCTCTGTAAATAGTTGTCAACGCTCTGTGCGGGTTCAGTACCTGTGAGACTCGGTCGGGCGGCCTTGCAGGTATCAAGGGACTCCATGGACGTCCTCATGTCCAGGGATCGGTGAGGTCGGATGTCATTGTAGAAGTGCTGGTAGTCGGCGAGGGCGGCGGCGACGGTGAGTTGGCGCTGTAGAGGTTTCAGAACTCCACGCGGGCGCTGTGGTTGGCGCGTTCGACAGTCCAATCACTCCCCCCTTGAGGGGGAGTCGCAGCCGCCAAACGCCGGCGGCTGCGGTGGGGGGACGGGGCGGCAGGACAAGCTGAGGGATATCCAGAGTTTGGCAGGCTGGCTCGAACTCAGCCCTGAACTCGCTGCCGCCGTCGACCTGGACGGAATGGAGAGCCTGCACTCCTGAGATCTGGCCTCCTGACAGGAGGCCAGCCTTCTTGAGAAGAAATCAGGCCAGGGGCAGGTCCTGGACCGCGGCCGGCAGGAAGCCTCTGGTGTGATTCCCCTCCTGGGAGGGGCTGCACTCCTCGGAGGAGTGCAGGGGTGGGTCCAGCGGTGGTGCGGGAATAGACGCGGGTCACCCTCTACTTGCCGACCGGGGAGACAGCCCGGAACTCTTGGAGCTGTACACCGTCGAGGGACACCGAGAGGTGATCGATCTGCACCCGTTCACCGGGTGGGGTGGCCTTGGCGCCCTAGCGCCAGCGCTGGGCGTGGCCTTGGTCGAAGCGGCGGCGCTTCTTCAGCTTGACGCGGCCCCGACAGAAGGCGCAGGACCTGATACGACCGAGCCGCACGCCTTGGGCCAGGATGCAGCCAGGGTGGATTCACCCGGATGGACGCCCTGGCGGGCCAGCAGGACAGGCAGGCGTCACTTGCCCATGAAGGGATAGCGCCGCCGCAAGGCCCGGACCTGGCGCTGCTGGGCCGGGGTCCATGGCCGCCTTCGGAAGCGTTGCGGTCGTCGGCTGAGGGCTGCCAAGCCCGGGGGGCCGTGCTCCCGGTAGCGCGCGGCCCAGCCGAAGTCGGTGGCTCTGAACCCACCGATGGCCCGCAGGGCGGTCTTTGGGGAGCAGCCCCCGGCCCGTAAGTCCCGGTAGATTTCCAGTGGGCGCTGTCTGATGATAGCCTCGGCGGGCAGGGTGTCGTCGACTTTGAAACGGTGATCAGAGGGGATGGGCAGCGATGGAATCTGCCGGGTTCAGGCTCCTTTCGGCTGGGCTCAAGGCAGGCCTTGGGTTCCTGGGTGGAAACTCAAGGTTATCTGAACGGGCGCGGCGTTGGGTCCTGAATTGGGGCCAAGCGCCGTTGCTTTGGGGGGGGGGGGTGAGTGACGAGGATTGGGGACCCTCAGGGCGCGGTTGTGGCGGGTTTAGGGCTAGGCTCGCTCCGCTCCCTTCACCCCAAACCCACCATGGTTGGCATCCCGATCCATCTTCCCTCCAGCATTACCCTCACCGTCTCACTTGTATCGGAACCCGGACAGCAACCGGGGGGTTATCTCCGATCCGATGGATCCGGGTTGCCTTTCAAAGCAGTAGTCCAATTCGAAGCTGCCGTCGAAATCGTCGGACGGGTTTGGGCGAGAAGTGGCTTCCGGCATCTCGGGCAGACATCGGACTCCAATGGCCCGCGTTGCGGACAGGACGGGCATTGGCTGAGAGATGACATCCAGTCTGACTCATATACCCCCAGGACGGTGTGGCCAATAAGGATTGGAAAGCCTCTACCATTGAGCCATAATAGACTCAATCGTCGTTGCCAACCTTTGGAGTGTTTCCCGTGGGAACCAGATCACACCGAGATGAGCGGGGCCAATCCATCGAAACTGAAATCAAAATCGAGTTGGCCGATCTCCCAAAAGTTCGCGATCGGCTCATTCAGCTCGGTTTTCAGATCCGAACCCCTCGAGCTTTCGAGGACAACTGGATTTTCGACTTCCCGGATCGCTCCCTAGCTCAACGTCGCCAGCTTCTTCGGGTCCGAGCCTTCGACGGTCGGGCCTGGATCACCCTGAAGACCCCATCCCGTCGTTCCACCCACTTCAAGGTACGACAGGAACTGGAAACAGAACTCGGCGACGCCCAAGTGGGCCAGCGGCTATTGAGGAGCCTTGGTTTCCAGCCCAGCTTCCGTTACCAAAAGTTCCGGACTGTCTTTGAGCGCAAGAACTCATCCAGAAGAAAACTGACTGTGACGTTCGACGAAACGCCCATTGGAAACTTTCTGGAAATCGAGAGCTCTGGCCAAGAGATTCGTAGCCTGGCCGCCCAGCTTGGTTACAAGCCAAGCGACTTTATACAAGACAGTTACTGGCAGCTCTACCAAAAACGTCGACCAAGATCGTCCAGGGCCTTCCATGATTTTCCGGCGGCGATCCTAAACAAATTCCACTCCCGGTCGTAAATCTTATCCAAAGATCCTGCACGGCGAGGCAGGCTCGAATTTGCATTTGAGCTGGTTGCTGCAAGGGTTAGTGTCCCTTCCCCCGATAAAATTGAAGAACTTGACGAATGTACTCGTGTGTTTCGGCAAAGGGTGGAATCCCGTGATAATTCCTTACGGCTGAAGGGCCTGCGTTGTAAGCGGCCAAAACCAGGGTAAGGTTCCGATTAAACTCAGCCATCAGGTGCTTCAAGTACTTGACCCCTGCTTCCATGTTTTCCTTGGCATCAAAAACATCCTTGACTCGGTAAGCCGAAGCGGTTTCGGGCATGAGCTGCATCAATCCACTGGCGCCCTTGTCGGACACCGCCCACGAATCGAAATTGGATTCTGCCCGGATGATCGATCGCACCAGCTTCTCGTCCAGTCCGTGTTTTCGAGTGACCTCGCGGATAACCCGATCGACTTCCTCCCGGGTGGGCCTCGTCCTGGCCACCGGCTCGGCAGGCACTGCCGGCGCTGCAAACGACGGTGGCTCTTGGGGAAGCGGGACGAAGCGATCGACCCAATCGGCAGGAATCTCTAGCCGCCCTCGACCCAAAAGAGTCAGAACCACCCTGTCCGTCCCCATCCGGTGGTCTTCGATCCTCATGCTTCGACCATTCTTGAAGTAAACCAGCTCAGCAGCCGACGGGCTGGCGGCAGCCCCAAACATTATGAGCGCTAAGCCAATCTTGGGTATCCAGAACAATCCCACTGACGCCTCCGGTGATGAGGATGGAGAAAGTGAACTCTCTCCGCTTCACGGGAGAGTTAACCGGCTAAAGTGCGATCAAGACCGTCTCGTCTCCAAAATTCCATTTTCCTTCAGAGAATAAACCGGTGAAGGGCTCGGGCCACTCCCAAATCGTCATTGGATGCCGTTTCATAAAATCCTCGGCCCTTGAGCGCCTCCACCCCGTTGGCCATCACCACACTCACCCCAGCGTAATCCAGCATTTCGAGGTCGCTGTGATTGTCGCCGATGGCCAGGATTTCCGTAGCCTGGATGCTATGAGATCGCGCCCAAAAGTCCAGCGCAGAGCGCTTGGAGCAATCCTTGTTCAACACATCGATGATTCCCAGGTTCTTTTCCCAATAGTAAGTCTTGGCTATTCGCACATGCTCCTGGAGGCCGGACTCCTTGAGGCAACCTTCGACGGCTTCCATCAAGTCGAGCGGCCCGCTGAACATGATCTCGATCAAGTCGCTGTCAATCTCGCTCTGGAGCGACTGCACTTGAACCGTCGCCTGAGGCGCCTTGTTCAGATAATGTTGTAACTGTCCATTGGTTCGGGGCCGAGCACAAACCACCAGTTGCCCGGTCGCAGGCCGATCTTTGTGCAAGACCGTGCAGTCGACGAAGCTCGCGGTGGCGGACAAAATCGCGCGCGCCACCTCGGGCGCCAGAAACCACCGGGCCAGCCTATGGGATTGGATTGGGCACTTGATCATTGCTCCATTGTTCACAATAAGCGGAGACGACAACTCCAAGGCCTCAGCCACCCAGACGGCAGCGCCAAAACGTCGTCCCGTCACCAGAAGAACTTCGACCCCTCGGTCGAGTGCCTGGCGAATCGCTGCAACATTCCCAGAGGGAAGTTGGCCTGAGCTGTCGAGCATGGTCCCATCGATATCCACAGCAATCCACTTCAGCGCCATCAGATCTCCACGCGGTCGGGTAACCCGGAATCATACCATGACCTGTCGACCGCGGAATCCGCTCCAACAGTAGACCATTGAGCGCAGGCGCGAAAGACCCGTGAGTTCAAAGATCCGAGGTAAGGTGAATCACCCATTCCAGAGGACTACCCCGAAACATCGATCCTATCGTTGGTGGTGGGATAGAAACTCAAGGTCATCACAAGAGTGCCGACGGTGGGACGGCCAAGGAAGGTGGCAGGGGCCATGTAAACCCCAAAGTGGAGGAATTGATCCAAGAGTTCGAGACTTTGCTTATCTTGGGGCCCGCTCAAGACCTTATAGTCAATCACGCGACCATCGTTGCCCACCAGAGTCTCCACGGTGACCGGTTGGTTCATGAACGCCAGATTTTCGCCAGACACAACCGGCAACATCGCCAGGGATCTGGCGCGGGGCTCGGTGAACAATCCCAAGGCCGCGTCCTGGTCGCCGGCGCCAAGGCTTGCGCCCGTAAACAGGGTGCTTAACAGCGCCACAAAGGCCAGTCCGGTCAAGACAACTCCGCTGAAGGCTGGAACGGCCAAGGGACTCACAAGATCACCGAACTTCCCGACGATCTGCTTCAGGGGAATCCACTCTCCCTGCTCGGAGGTGGCGCTTCTGATTCGGAAGCCCAGATCCGGGGGCGGCTTCTGGCGGTCAAGTCGTTGCATCACTCGCTGCAGCGCCCTCAACTCATCCAACTCTCGTTGGCACGCGGCGCAATCCTCCAAATGATGCGCGATCTCGGCTGCCTCGCGCCAGACCAAGCTGTCATCCAGATAAGCTGGTATCAATCTGAGGACCTTTTTGCACTTCATTTCCCTTCTCCCTTTGAGGATGGGCGCCTTACCAAAAATTGGCATCCAATGAACCCTTAGGGCCTCTCCTCAATTAAGTGACTCAGACGCTTCCTGAGCTGGGACCGAGCGCGCCACAAACGCGATTTGACTGTCCCCAGAGAGATGCCGAGGGTTTCGGCAATCTCCTCATAGGTAAACTCCTCGATGTCTCGCAAGACAATGACCGTGCGGAATTCAACGGCCATGGCGTCCAACGCTTGTTGGACAGCCCGCTCTGTCTCCCGTCTGGCACAGGCAGCCTCCGGGCCCAAGCCCCGATCAGGGACCTCCAACGGTTTGGGGCTTTCCCAGGAAGAGGGTATCGGACTGTCCAGCGAGAAAGGCACATGGTTTCTCCAGCGCTTCCACCAGCGACGGTGGTTGAGGCTGGTTGAAAGAGCGATTTTGTAGATCCAAGTCTGGAGCCCACAATCTCCGCGGAATCGACCAATACCCTTGTAGATTCTGACAAAAACCTCTTGGGTCACATCCGATGCCTCAACCGGATTCCCCAACAGGCGATAAGCAAGGTTATAGATGGGCGCTTGGTAGAGGTGAACCAGCGTCTCAAAAGCTTCCTCGGAACCCAACTGCAACCCATCCACCAAGGCCAGTTCGTCGTCGAGGAAATTCAGTCCTATTTCACAATTGCTCAAGAGTCTCTCCCGAGAAGTGCCAGCCGTATCCTCGACCTATGAATCCAAGATAGCAAGCCATTGGCCTGTGAGACAAGACTCAGCCCTTTAGACCCCGCTGGGAGAAGAAATGTTCCCCCGGATGAACGTTTAATTCCCAAATCTATTTTTTTAACAGTCTTATGAATAGGGATTCGCTTCCCGAAAGGGAAAGCGGCCAGGATTGAGAAGGATGGCCACGGCCAGCAGTTGCCAGTGTCAATGGAAGTTGGAAACCGCGTGATCACGAAGACCAGCGGCCACAGGCTGAAAAGTTCTTGCCCAACAAAAAGGAAAACACTAAGATTACCAACCGTCTGAATCTTGCGCTGATTGCACCTACAGCTAAAGTGCCCGCAGTGTTCGCATCATCAGTAACTCACTAGAGGGAGTGTGGAAACGCTTCCCTCGTCTTTGCTTTGCTGTCTTGCCCCACAAAGTTGTCCCAATTCATCTAAAGATTCGCAACTGAATCGGTTGCGAGGAGGAAGCAATACCTTGAAATTTACACTAAAAATTGTTGACGACGTTTGCGTTCTAAAACTGGATGGTCGGTTCATGACAGGAGGCGACGGCTTCTTTCTGAAGCAGAAAGTCCAGCACATCCTGGGGATGGGAATTCGAAAGCTGGTGGTGGACATGGACCAGGTTCCTCACATCGACAGCACCGGTGTCGGGTTTCTGGTCAGTAGCCACACTTCGATTACTCAGGACGGCGGTCGCTTGGAACTTCTCAAGGTTAAGCCTAAAATTCTGGAAGTACTTAAAGTCATGAACCTTCTTCCCTCTTTTGAGATTTTTGATGATGAAGAGGCTGCCATGAGGAGCTTCACCAACAACAAAAAGGCAGGCGCCCGTAAGAAAAAGAAGCCCGTCAAGGCTAAAAAAGAGAAAGTCTAAGCAGTGTTCACCCCTACTTAGGGAAACACCGCTCCCCCAGGAATGCCTGCCCAACGCTTGATTCACCCACTGCTTACCCTCACGATAGCCGCCGTCTTCACGGCTTCATCACTCTCTACTCCTTTGATTGCCGGCCCAGAGGGCGTTTCGGCCAAATTGGCCAAGATCGACCCAGTCGTACAGCGGGCCATCGATAAGGGCCAAATCCCGGGCGCAGTGGTGCTCGTGGGGCAGGCCAACCGCACTGTCTTTGAAAAGGCCTACGGTCATCGTAGCCTGGCGCCCAAGGTTGAGCCGATGACTTTGGAGACACGATTCGACCTGGCTTCCCTGACGAAAGTGGTGGCGACCACCCCCGCGGTCATGCTGCTGGTTCAAGCAGGAAAACTGAAGTTGGATGATCCGGTGGTCAAACATCTGCCCCATTTTGGGCAACGGGGGAAAGAGAGCATTACTATCCGACAGTTGTTAACCCACTACTCGGGGCTGGCTCCCTTTTTCCGTTTGCCCCAAAGAGGACCTGGGGCCACTGAAAGAATAGTGGACAAGATCTACCAATCCGGCGCCTCGGCCAACCCGGGAACCCAATTCATCTACAGCGATCTCGGATTCATCTTGTTAGGCAGGTTGATAGAAGTCGTGAGCGGTGAGCGCCTGGATCAATGGGCTCAATCCCGAGTCTTCTCTCCGCTCAAAATGTCAGAGACTCATTTTGGTTCTCGTCTCAGGGATTATCAGAAGACGGCTCCCACCGAAAAACGTGCTGATGGAACCTTTCTTCGAGGTCAAGTCCATGACCCCCTCTCGTCGATGATGGGCGGGGTTGCCGGTCACGCCGGCCTCTTCTCCACTGCTCGCGACCTCGCTCGTTTCTGCCGAATGCTTCTGAACGAAGGGTCCCTCGATGGCGCCCCAGTGCTCAATCCGCAGACTGTCCGCCAAATGGTCTCTCCCCAATCCCCCCCGGGCAAGCCCGACATTCGGGGATTGGGGTGGGACATTCAGTCCGTTTACTCTTCCGTGAAGGGCGAACACTTTTCGCCTCTCTCCTATGGTCACACCGGGTTTACGGGAACTTCTCTGTGGATCGACCCCGAGATCCAGACCTACCTTATTGTGTTGACCAGCCGTCTCCACCCTGATGGAAAGGGCGACGTCAGACCGCTGCGAAAAGAAATTGCGAATATCGTTGGTGATGCTCTAACCCCTGGGTCCGGCAACGCGTCGGACAGTCAGGAAACCACCAGCTCTCCTCGAAACGACAAGTCCTCATGCTAGACTGAACGAAGAACATGGCAGCCTATTGTCAGCCATCTGAGTCGGCGATGACGTTTTCTACGATTGGCGCCCGCCCGATCGCTAAGACCCTCAAGATTCCAAGAGGTTGGCTGTGTCGGCAGATTGCCCTGGGTCTGATTCTGTTCACCTGGGCGCCGACCGCGTTGGGGCAAAGCAAGCCCATCCTGATTCAACCCCAAATCCAATTTCAGCGGGTGGATGGGTTTGGCGTCAGCGGCGCTAATGGCTGCGCCCGGGAAATCGACAGCCTGCCTTCGGCGGAACGCCTGAAACTCTTCGACCTGCTCTTCAGCGCCAAAGGAGCGGGTTTGAATATTCTTCGAAACGAAATCTGGTGGACGGGACAACGGGTAGGAATTACCGACCGCCTGCGACTTACAGGCTTGACCTTTTCTTTCGGAGACGACGAAAGGGAGACCTCCCAATTCTCATTGCTCCGTCAGGCCAAGAAACGGCAGGAAATACTTTTGAACAGTTGCATCTGGAGTCCCCCACTTTCCTGGAAGAGCAATCAGGCGGTGGATGGCTCGGGGTCACTCCGGCCCTGAACGCTACGGGGACTTGGCGGAATACCTGGTTGGCTATGTAGAGTACTACGCCCGGCTGCGTGGCCAACCCGTCCATGTGCTGAGTTTGCAGAACCAGCCTGGCAGGAAAGAGGCCCCCGTTGGCTGTCATTACGGAGCAGAACAACTGAAGGAATTGGTGAAGACCGTTGGACAGAGTTTCAAGCGGAAAAGAATCCGGACTCAGCTCATGGCGCCGGAGGTCGATTGGAACGAGGACGCGCCCTTCCTGCAAGCTGTGTTGGCCGATCGCAAGATCCGGCCTTTCCTCTCGCACGTGGGAGTTCAGTCTTCAGCGGATCACAGCCATCCAACCGACGCCGTCAGCCGCCTGAGCCGACAGAACAACCTCAAGCTGTGGCAGACTCAATTCACCACTCGATCCGGCGGCAAGGATGAAATGGATGAAGCCCTGGAACTGGCTCGAACGATCATTGATGACCTGGGCCGAGGGTGTCGAGCCTGGCTCTACGGCCCGGTATTCGCCACCCAGGTTCAGCCCGACCAACTGGGGCTGCTCGAACGCAAGGATGCCGGATTCCGTGCACCCAAGCGTTTCTGGACCCTCACCCAATTCAGCCGATTCATCCCAAGAGATGCCGTCCGGGTGTTCGCCGCGGGAGGCAGCACACCGGTTGTGGCCTTCCGCAGCCCTGAGTACAACCAACTGGTTGTGGTCCTGGTCAATTCGGGAAAAGTACCGCTCAATGAAGAAATCGAGCTTCGAGGATTTACGCTGGAACGTATCGGGGTTTTTCGAACTTCAGCCGAAGAAAACAATCAGGCTGCCCGCCACACTCTGGTTGCCGGCCCAAACCAGATACTCACCCTGGCCCCCAGGAGTATCACGACCCTGAGGGCTCTTCTTCGAAGACGTCCCTCCAACGAGTCCCGTGATTGATCGTTGACTGCAGGCAGGCAATCCCTGAACGACTGCTGCACCCGCAGGACTCCGGAGTTCAAGCCAGTCGATCTTCCAAAGAAAAGGCCCAATCCAATCCCGACTTCCTCAATCTCCCATACGGCGCCTCCCAGCAAAAGGCGGGGCGCAATGGTCATCGGTGAAGGCTTCGGTATCAGTGCGGCCCGTGGAGGTATTGCAGGTAGGGAAAAGGAGCGGCAGGAGGATACTGACGGGCCGCCGGACAGGAACCAACCAGGGCTTGGCGCCCGCAGCAAGGCTAAGAAGCAGCCTCCTGTGTCAGCCTCTTTCGAGCATGGGGGATGAGATCAATCAAGTCAACCTCCTCGATTTTCCTGGTGGCGCGCTCCACCCATTCCACCTTTCCCAATGCCAGCTTCCTGCTGCCGAAATTGATCCGGTGCGGGATCCCGATCAGATCGGCATCCTTGAACTTTACGCCCGGACGCTCGCCTCGGTCATCGAGCAAGACGTCGACGCCCAGACTCCGTAACTCGTGGTAGGCTTTTTCGGCTTCTTCAACCAGAGAGTTATCCTTGGCGTTCACCACGCAAAGCAGGCAGTCAAAAGGAGCAATGGAGAGTGGCCAGACGATTCCGTCGGCATCGTGAGCCCTTTCAATGGCCGCAGCCAGGATCCTTTCAACCCCAATCCCATAACTCCCCATGACAACAGGAACCTCCCGACCCTGGGGGTTGAGAACCGTGGCTCCCAAACTCTCTGAGTACCGGGTTCCCAGCTTGAAGATGTGCCCCACCTCCAGGGCTTTTTGTATGTTCAGCGGAGATTGGCATTGGGGGCAAGCCTCTCCAGCCTGAACCACACGCAAATCGAAGTACTCGGCCTGGTAATCCCGTCCGGGGGTTACGCCGGAGAGGTGAAAATCGTTCTGGTTGGCTCCGCAGGTCAGATTCTTTCTCCCATTCAGGGTATGGTCGGAAAGAATGCGCAACCCCGAGGCCTTCACCGGACCTAACGAACCGGCATCGGCGCCCATGACCGCCTGGATTTCCTCCGGCTGAGCTGGACGAGCTTCACCCCCCAGTGTCGATTGGAGCTTGGCTTCATTGAGCTGGTGGTCCCCTCGCACCAGGACCAACAAGGATTCGTCGCCAAACCGATAAACCAGGGACTTGATCTGGTGGGAAGCCGGGACCCGGAGAAAACGGACAATATCTTCAATGGTTTTTTGGCCGGGGGTGGCTATCCGCCGGGGTGTGTCGGGACCCGCTTCATCCACCAAAGGCGCCAACTCCGAGGTTGCTTTCTCCAAATTGGCGGCGTATCCACAGGCGCAATGGGCAATCATGTCCTCGCCCGCCTCGGTCAGCACCATAAATTCATGAGACTGGCTCCCACCCATCATGCCACTGCTGGCCTCTACCACTTGATATCGAAGCCCACAGCGGTCATAGATACGACAGTAGAGGGCGTAGTGCTTCTGATAGCTGACGTCCAACCCCTCCCAGTTGATATCGAAGGAATAAGAATCTTTCATGGTGAACTGGCGAACCCGCAGCAAGCCCGATTTGGGCCGAGGCTCGTCACGAAACTTGGTCTGGATCTGGTACCAGATCTGGGGCAGTTGGCGATAAGAGCGGAGTTCATTACGGGCGATGGAGGCGAAGACTTCCTCATGAGTCATGCCCAGGCACAGGTCACGGTCGGAGCGGTCCCTGAGACGAAACATGTTCGGTCCCATGCCCTCCCATCGACCGCTCTCTTGCCAGATTTCAGCCGGGTGAAGGGCGGGTAGAGCAAATTCCTGGGCACCCATGCGATCGAGTTCGTCGCGAATGATCCGGGTGATTTTGAGCATGACCCGCTGGGCCAGAGGCAGGTAGGAATAAATGCCCGAGGCCAGTTGTCGAATGTATCCCCCGCGCAGGAGCAGGATATGGCTCGGCGCCTCGGCTTCGGCCGGGGCTTCCCGGAGGGTGGGGATGAACATTTGACTCCAGCGCATGCCGATTCCTCGAGAGGGACTTCAAGCTATTCAGACCGCACCTGGCAACCAGGAACAGAAACGCTAAAGTAGAAAATAACGCCCATGGCGTCAAGCGAATTGTGGTGGGAATGGGGGTGGGGCCCAGTCCTTGAAAACCTGGATCAGAAGCGGGAGAAGAGCCGCTTCCAGCAGATTATTCGTTTGTCAGCACTTGGTTTGTTCGTTAACATTTGACCCGAAAACGCCGGGCCCGAGCGGTAGTGTCAGCCAATGGCCGCGGTTCGGATAAACACCACTTTCCAGGGGGGATCTCCAATATGTCCACAGCCGCTAACCCTGATCTTCAAAGAAGGCTTGCCTCAGTCGATCCACAGGTTTCTGAAGCCATCGACCAGGAAACACGGCGTCAGGCCTCTCAGCTCGAACTCATTGCTTCCGAGAATTTCGTGAGCGAGGCCATTTTGGAAGCTACCGGAAGTGTGTTCACCAATAAGTATGCCGAGGGTTATCCCGGTCGACGCTATTATGGGGGCTGTGAGTTCACCGACGTCGTGGAGCGCCTGGCCATCGAGAGGGCCAAACAATTGTTCGGGGCTGAACACGCCAACGTACAACCCCACTCCGGAACTCAGGCCAACGTGGCGGTCTACATGACGGTACTGAAGCCGGGAGATACCATTCTCGGCATGAACCTGTCCCATGGAGGTCACCTCACTCACGGCCACCCGCTCAACTTCTCCGGGAAAATGTATCGGGTCGTTCCCTACGGGGTCAGGAAGGATACGGAAACGATTGATTACGACGCTCTGGCTGCACTGGCGGCACAGAATAAACCCAAGCTCATTGTGGTGGGGGCCAGTGCTTATCCCCGTGAAATCGACTTCCAGCGGATCGGAGAGATCGGTCGGGAGAGCGGCTCCCTGGTGATGGCGGACATGGCCCACGTCGCCGGTTTGGTGGCCGTCGGTGAGCACCCCAGCCCAATCCCCTACTGCGACTTCGTCACCACGACGACCCACAAGACCCTGCGCGGACCGCGTGGCGGAATGATCTTGTGCAAGCGAGCCTTCGCAAAGAACTTGAACAGGCTCGTCTTCCCGGGAACTCAAGGCGGACCGTTGGTGCACGTCATCGCCGCCAAGGCTGTCTGTCTTCAGGAAGCCCTGCGGCCCGACTTCAAAAGCTACATCCGGCAGGTCAAGCGAAACGCCTCGGAGCTGGCCGACAGCATTCAAGAGAGTGGCTATCGTCTCGTGTCGGGTGGAACCGACAATCACCTGATTCTGGTGGATGTCTTCTCGAAAGGGATCACCGGTAAACAAGCGGAACTGGCCCTCGACCAAGCCGGAATCACGGTCAATAAGAACACGATTCCCTTTGACACCCATCCCCCCATGGTGACCAGCGGGATTCGGTTGGGGACGCCCGCGCTCACTTCCCGCGGAATGGCCGAGCCTGAAATGCGACGCATCGGCCAGTGGATCGGCGAGGTTCTGAACCAGGTTGAGAATGAGGGGGTTCAGGAAGAAGTTCGCTCCTGCACCAGGGAACTTTCAGACCGTTTCCCTCTCTACCAATCACGGTTAGCCCAATCCGTATTCTGAATGGGAGTCTCTCGACCCCTTGCCGGACAGGGCTGATATAAGCGCTCCTCATGGGCATAGCGGGGGTTGATCCGGGCAACGGACCGGAACCCGTCTCCACACCATTCAGCTACCGCCGGGCGGTCAACCATGACCTTGAAAGCTTCTCATCGATCGAAGACCTTGGTGATTGGACACCGGGGAGCAGCCAGCCATGCCCTGGAAAATACTGCGCTGTCGTTCTCGAAGGCCATCGAGATGGGTGTGGACGGGATTGAACTCGACATCCGCGAGACCCTCGATCACGAGTTTCTGGTGATTCACCATGACCACCTCGGCCGCATTTCCCAACAACCACACCGGGTAGACAAGACCGCTGCCGCCGTTCTCAAAAGCGTCGACTTGCACGGGGGCCTGCAACTTCTGAGCTTGGAGGAAGCCTTCAAAATCATCCCTGCCCGCATTGGGGTCCTGGTAGAGGTAAAGGCGCTTCGCAGTTACTCCAAACTGGTGAATCGGGTTGCCCTGGAAAGACGGCGCCGTAACCTCATGCTCACCTCTTTTGATCTCACCTTACTGCTCAAAATCTATCGAATGGACCCACGGCTGTCACTGGGAGTCGTTTCCAGGAGTCTTCGGAATATCCGTAAAGCTCAGGAAATGGGTGTCGGCTTTTCGAGCGTTTGTCTCGACTACCAGTGTTTGAACCAGCCGCTGGTCGACGGGTTGAAGACCCTGGACCTGAAAATCTTCGCCTGGACCGTGGATCGACCGCAAGACATGGCAAGGATGCTGGATCTTGAGATCGATGGCATCATTTCAAACAAACCCGATCTGCTCAAGAGCTTGGCGGATCAGCAATGAAAACCGGAGCCGTTTCAGCGGTTCTGGAGTACAGTCCTATCGAATGAACGCCAATGCCGGCGCCTTTCTCCAGGATGGATTCGCCACCGACAGTCTCGATAGTCCGACATCGGAAGCCGATAGACGTGGCTGTCTCTGTGGTGGCGCCTGCCCACCCCCGGAGATTCCGAGTTGATGTGTCTGCATCTCGACCCAAACGAGGCGGTAGCCAGGGAGAAGACAAGAAGTGATTTTCGAACACGTGGCCGTAGGCCCCTTGCAGTGTAACTGCTACATTCTGGGATGTGAGGAAACTCGAGAGGCTCTGGTGATCGACCCAGGGGATGAAGCGGAGTTGATTCTTCCCCTGCTTGCAAAGCACCAGTTGTCGGTCCAGTATCTTCTGAGCACCCATGCTCACATCGATCATGTGGGCGATCTGGAGAAGCTGAAGGAACAGACAGGCGCGCAGGTCCTCTTACACGAGAGGGACTTGAAGTTGTACCAAAACCTCCCAATGCAAGCCGCCCGGTTTGGCCTGTCGACGCCACCGATTACCGAGATCGACCATTTTGTTCACGAGGGAGACCGGATCTCATTCGGGAGACACTCCGGGGAGGTGTTATTCACTCCTGGCCACACTCCCGGGAGCCTCTGCCTGCACTTGCCGGAGCAAGCGGGGCAGTTGTTTGCAGGAGACACCCTGTTTCAAATGAGTATCGGAAGAACCGACCTCTGGGACGGGTCCTATAAAGACATCATCGCGTCCATACGGAACCGACTGCTGGTGCTGGACGAAAATACGGTGGTTTATCCCGGCCATGGTCTCCCCACGACCATTGGGGAGGAAAAACAACACAACCCATTCTTGAAGTAGACCCGATTCGCTTCGACGGCGTCTCGCCAACTGCATGGCCAGGAGACAACCCAGATTGGCTCCTGGCTACAGAGGGGCTCCACTGCCTCCGCAGGCATCCAGCTTTCCCTCAAAGGACGGATTTGACGGCCTCTTCCAGGGTTGCCCGATCCTGGTAGTTGACGAAATGGTGGCGAATGACGCCATCCTTGTCCACCAGAAACAGGCTGGGGAATAACTGGATACCCCCATAGGCCTCCTGGACCTCGGCGGTGAGATGGCCCACCGGAAAGTTGATCTTGTGCTTGTCCAGGTAGGCTGCGCGCTCCGAGTCCGGATAACCCAGATCCAATACCCGATCGGCATTCAGGCCGATCACTGAAAATTGCTGCTCCTCGAATTGTTTCTGCAGGGAGACCAGATGGGGGGTAATTTTCACGCAGGGGGGACAGTGGGTAAACCAGAAGTAGACCAAACGAGTTCCCTGGGCCGGCTCGAGGCTGAGGGCGGCTCCATCCAGCAACCGGACCGTGAATCGCAGCGCCTTCTTTCCTTCCCAACCGGCAATCGAGCGCTCGATGACCTTGTTAAAGCGCGGGTCCGCCTTGATTTTATCCAGATCCACCGAAGTAATCTCACCGCTCTCCAGATCGCGATCGAAGAACTGCGGCACCCGTCGGTCGTACTCGACGATCCTGAGAATCACGTCGACCTCTCCCTCAACAGGCAGATTGAATTGCTCAGCGATTTCTCGAAGCTCAGGCGGCTTTTGGTGAGTGGCATAGTACTGGGCAACGAAATGAGGCACCTTGAAGAAGATGTTGTATAGTCGACTGAGAACCGTTCGTTCCTCCGGTTTGGTGAAACGCTGGTGCAGTTCCGTCACCAGGACGGGTTTTTCCGGTTTGAGGTGAGTTTTCAGGTAGCCGATGATTCTCTCTTCCGCCGCTCGTTCCTGCTGTTGAAGGCTGTCGGCCGCAAGGGTTCCAACCCCAATGAATAAGCACACGGCCACCTTCACCGAGTTCTTCAAAATCCCAATCATGTTGAGATCCTCTCCCTGATGGCTCTTAGGTTCCAATCCGGATCTGCATGAGTCTCCACACCCTCCCGATGCACGTTGCCAATGGGACTTGCCGAGTCGGAGAGGTGCATTTTTTGTGATCGTTGCAGAGTTACCGAAAGCTGTCAAAAGCCACGATTTACCCGCGTCCAGGCTTTCAGCCCGACTTCGAAATGACTTCCGCAGCCATCCTCATTAGACTACGGTTGATTATGCAACAAAGCCGCGGACACCGCTAGCACGGAAGGAGGCCATGGGTGGACTCAACCAGGAATCCTCATCCAGCCGATTTCTATCGAGGCCTGGACTGCTTCAACCGCCAGTTCTACTACGAATGCCACGACCTTTGGGAGGAAGTTTGGGGAGACGCCAAAGGTAAAGAGAAGCTCTTTTATCAAGCCCTCATCATGTCGGCCGTGTCACTCTACCATTTTGGAAACGAAAATCTGGAAGGGGCCTTGAGCTGCCACCGGAAGGCCCTGGAGCGATTCCGCCAACTCCCTGGCTGCTTTTTGCGCTTCAACGTTTCGCGATTCGTGCAGCAGATGGAGGAATTCTACCGAGGGATTTCTGTCGAACAAACTCGCTGGACCCAGGATTTGCGGGAGAAGCCCCGCCCCACCATTCAACTGGAAAGCTAGCCAACTCGGACGCTTCAGGCCAGGACACTCAGTCCGAGTCCCTTCGGATTCGCGTGAGCCGCCTTGACCCGACAAGGGGGAGTGCTACAGGTCGGGCGTCTTAAGGTTTCGGACCTTGGTCCTACTCTTCCGGCACCTCGTTGTACTGAGCCGTCGGCGTGAACGGAGCCCGGGAAAATTCGCCGTTCCTTTTCGATTGGATCGGGAGCAGCCCGCCCTTGGAAAAGATCCGTCAAGCGGCGGCCACGCGGGCGACCGGGCGGTAGAGGGTATCCCTTTCAACCGGTTCGCGCCCGGCTTCGCGGATGAGGTGCTCGATCTCTGCGCGTGTCATTCCGACAGGGGTTCGGGCGCCGGCCATGTGGACAATTTTTTCCTCCACAACCGTCCCGTCCAGATCATCCGCTCCAAAGTGGAGCCCGATTTGGGCTGTCTGGGCGCCGATCATGATCCAATAGGCTTTGACGTGGGGGAAATTGTCCAGAAGCAGACGGCTTACCGCAATGGTCCGAAGGTCCAGCATAGCGGTTGGCGCTGGCAGGTGGTTCAACTGAGTGTTGGCCGGATGAAAGGCCAGAGGAATGAAACACTGAAAACCGTGGGTCTCATCCTGTAGCTCCCTCAACTTGATCAGGTGATCGACTCGTTCTTCCACGGTTTCGACGTGCCCGTAAAGCATGGTGGCGTTGGACTTCAGTCCACAACGGTGGACCCTCTTGGCTATTTCGAGCCAGCGCTCGCCGGACACCTTGTGGTCACAAATGATGCCGCGGGCGCGTTCGGCAAAAATCTCCGCTCCTCCTCCGGGGCAACTATCCATCCCTGCCTCTCGCAGCGCCTGGATGGTCTCATCAATAGACAGCTTGGCCCGGCGGGCCAGGAAATCAAGCTCAACCATAGTAAAGGCCTTGAGATGGACTTTGGGAAAGCGTTGCTTCAAACCCCGGAGCAAATCGGTGAAGTAGGAGAAGGAAAGGTAGGGGTGCAAGCCGCCCACGATATGAAACTCGGTGACGGACTCGGTATAGCCCATCGAGGCATGGTGAAAAGCTTCCTCCAGCGGCATCGTATATCCGCCTTTGCCCGGCTTGCGCGCAAACCCGCAGAACTTACAGTCCACCACGCAGACGTTGGTGGGATTCAAGTGCCGGTTGACGTTGAAATACCCGATGTTCCCATTCCATTTTTTCCGAACCCAGTTTGCCAAAGCCCCCACGGTGTGCAGGTCTGAGGTCCGATAGAGTGTGATTCCCTCCTGAAAAGACAACCTTTCCCCGGCGAGAACCTTGTCACTGATTTGGGCTAGCTCCGGACCCATTCGACGGGTATTCAACGGGGAACCTTCCATATCCGGGTTTAACCTCTCTGTCCAAGCCTTCTTAACCGCGCCATCATAGCCGAGGCGCTCAAGCAGTGTCAAACGGGTGTGCGGGTTCAGTACATGCCCGTGCACCTTGCCTGCTTTTGTGATAGTGAAGATAGCATCCACTCACGGCTTCGACCTGAGACTTCGCCGTAAACTCGGACATCCACGAATTCAGTCGAGTCGTCGAACACTCAGCCGAAAGGTGGTCAGATCTTCTGGATCGTAACGCCCCAGCCGCCTGTCTGCGCCTGTAACATGGCAGACAGGCGCTACCTGCTTGCGCACAGCGCTCAGGCAAGCGCACGGGCGGGCCGATACAGGGTGTCGGGGGCAATGCTGAAGCGCCGGCGCCTCCCACGAGACTTCTTGCCATCAGCCTGGCGCCAATCGACTCACTCCGGACGCCGCTTGGCCTCCCGGGATAGTTCCACGCCGACCCGCGAGCGCTTCCCCGGCTTCAATGGGACGGCTCCTCTGGTTCAACGGAAGCACATGAAGCTTCGAAACACGTGCAGCGCTAGTGGCCTCCGAACCTGACTCTAGCGCCTCTGTGAGGATTTCCCGTGCATCCTTGACGGCGCCTCGTACTACTCAGCCCTCAGACTCAGACGACTCTCTTCCGAGTTATTTTAGCGATTCTGGAAAAATCAACCCTCTGAAGCTCCGGTCTGGAGCGCTCCAGTAACCGGGTCGGCTCCTTGCCCTGAAAATCAATCCCCCGCACCCTCTAAAGCGGCTAAAGCACGCGCCTGGAGAACTCCGTTCCAGGGAGGAACCAGGATCGAAACGTCCCCATAGCACTTCGACTGGCAGGCCAACCGGACCAAAGGGTGCTTCTCGGATTTCTCCTTCGAGGGTGCGTAGCCAAAATATTCCAAACGGCTCTTCTCGAAATCGGTAACTTCCGACAGGTGTTCCCGGCCGGACAGAATGCCGATCCAGCAGTAACCGCAAGCAGCACTTCGGCACTGCACCGGCACGGGTCCGGCGATGCGCCGATGATCCAACTCACGAAAATCTCGTTGGTCGTTGCCACTGGCCATCGACAGGTCCTGGCCCTCCAAGGCCTCGTAGAAAGAGGCGGAGTTTTTCTCATCAAAGGTCACCCGGTGCCTCTTGGCCTTCCCAAACAGGGACTTCCAGAAACCTGCTCCAGCCCTCCGGGACTTCAGGAGCTCGGCAGCCGACTTCTGACTACCGTCCAAGGCAGGCTCGCCGGCGCACTTGGTCAGAGACGACACCCCAACTTGCCGCAACACCATCACGCCCACGGCTGTGATGCCTGCTAACAAAGCCTGCTCCACGTTCAGCTTGGCTGCCAGTCTCCTGGACAATCCCAGAATATGGACATCCAGGCCGACTGTTTCGGGCTCCGAGGCATCCTCGGCGTAGGCCACAACCGCCTGCTTGACCTCCGGCCAATATTTCGACCCAAACAGGAATACCACAGAGGTATCGACCTGTTGCTCCAAGCGAGGCTTTCCATCGAGCTGTAAGTCCTTGGCCACTTGACGCGGGTCCTTGGAGCGACCCAGAGCCAGTGAGAGCTTCAGGGGCCAGAAAGCAAACCAGATTTGCGTGGCCTCTCTGTCGACCGGGTGAATCCGGGGAAGAATTCGAGCCAGGGACTCAGCCCAGACGCGCTCGTCCAACTGACTCAAATAACTCTCAAAACCAGTCTTGTCGGTAGCCATAAACTTGATTCCCCACTTTTCGCGCCCAACCAAAAATGGGCTATCCTTCAAGGATAGCCCATTGATTGCCCCTTGTGATCACCAACGTCCTGCCAAAGCTTTACTTGGAGGGTATTCCGATCTGCACCAGATCGTCCGGCTTCTTGTTGAGGACCATTTCCTCATAGACCTTGCGCACTGTTGCGGCCTCTCGGGCCGCTTTCCTGCGCAGCCGCTCCTCGTCGGCCGCTGTCTGTGGCCCCTCTCCTTGAACTCTCACTCTGGCGGCATCCTCGGCGTCAACCTTGAGAAAGTGTTCGTAACTGCCCAGATTGACCTTCTTTCCCTTGGCGAACACCTCGTGCTTACCGTGCTTTCGATACCACTCGGCCACGGTCGCGTTCTTGTGCATGTTCTCGATAATCTTCCGCCAGCCCACCCCGGTGTTGTAAGCGCAAAATGAGATCTCTCCTTCCTGGGTGGCATAGGGGATGATGCACATTTCAGTCCGCCGGAAGTCGTAGTTGAAAAGATCCTGGAACCACATCCCTGCAATGAAGAGGAAGTTCCACGGATCCGAGCGCCGCTTCTGGATATCCTCCAAGGTTCGGCTCGGGTCAGACTTTCCATACTTGAGGTGGGCCCTACCGGAGGCATTCCAGGTCTTATCGAACTTCTTGAAGATATCGGCCAGAGTCAAGCTGGGGGGGGCCTGGAAGGGAGAGTAGTTCTTCAACAGCGCCATGCCCATCATGAAGTTGGAGAAGTTCTTTCCTCGAGCCGCGTCGGTAATCTTCCGCATGTCCCTCATTAATCCAGGAACGTTGATGAACTGGGGAACCGCTGCCACTTCCTTGCTCTCTTTGTTGATCATCACAGCAGTTCCCACCCCGCAGTTCGGGTGACAGCCACAACTAAAAGTCCCCCACTCCCGCTCGGGGCCGTGCACCAGATCCGCATAATCTGCAAAGCCGGACATGATAGAGATCGGGAACCAATCCCGCGTCGGTTCCGCTATCCCCGTCTGCGTCTTCACGTCACTGGCCATATGGGACAGCGTATAGCGCTGACGATGGCGCCGCTCGGGCGTGATTTCCTCGTCCCGCCCGGTGAAGGAAACCGGCTGGAAGGCAATGAAAGCAATCTTTTTGGGGTTGTCGATAGCGAATTTGATGATGGGACCGACCTGATCGTTGTTGATTTCATTGACCAGGGTGGTCACCAGAACGATCTCAATGCCGGCTTCATGCATGTTGTTGATCGCTCTCAGCTTTACATCGAAGAGGTTGCCGATCTGGCGATGGCTGTTGGCATCATTGCCGATACCGTCGAACTGGAGGTACGCATAGCGGAGTCCCGCCTCGGCAGCCCTGCGGGAAAACTCCTTGCTCTTGGCGAACTCGATGCCGTTGGTCGCTGCCTGAACGCTGTTGTATCCCAGATCGCGCGCAAACTTCACAGCCTTCAAAAAGTGCGGCGACATGGTCGGCTCCCCGCCGGAGAACTGAATGGACATCTGTCTCTTGGGCTTGATTTCCATGGCATTGGTCATGATCTCCTGGATCTCTTCCCAGCTCAGCTCATGAACATAGCCAACCTGATTGGCATCCATGAAACAGGGGTCGCACATCATGTTGCAGCGGTTGGTGAGATCGACGGTCAAGACCGACCCCCTCCCATATTTGATGGTGCTGGTGCCGTGCTTGTGCAATCGTTCGTCGTTGTGAGCACGGATGTCCCTGCCCGGGAAATTGCTCTCAATCCACTCCAGGAAGCTGACATCTTTGGCCATCATGTCTTCGAACTTGCCGTGCTGCGGACACTCTTTGACCATCCAGACCTCGCCATCCCGCTCAACGATCTGGGCTTTGATTTCGCCCACATGGTCGGTAACCAGCGAGCGCCAATCCTGTTCTCCGTTGATGATCTTTTCTCTGGCCTCCATCACACAGACAGGACACAGGGAGTCCGTGGTCCTCGGAAACCCGAGAGTCGGTTTTGACTTCTCCCATGACTTCAGTAGAGGCTTGTCTGACCACTTAGGCGTAAAGGAAGGATTGGGGACGTACTTATTGAAGAACTGGACGGTGTTGAATACCACTCCGGCCGCCGAGCATGCGGCGGTGTCCAAGTACTTCATCAGATGCTTACTGGTAGCTTTAGACATGTTCTCTTTCTCCTAAAAGGTTCTTTCACCCCTTTACGGCAAGAGGTGAAAACTTAAAAACCCATCGAATCGCGTCGCTTCGATGAAGACGCGAGACCGGAAACAGCAGACCTTGAACTTCACAATCAATGATGAATGCCTTAAATCAAGATTATCCTTAGATGATGTCTTGGTGAAACCAACGGTAGACGTCTGGCAAATACTACCTTAATCGGTCATTGTCCGTTTATACTTTTCTCCAATGATAGAAAAGGGTAAAAATTTATTATCGACGCCTTACACCTGAAAAGCACATTTCAGGGAATGGTTCCATTTCCGGGATGAGTGGTCCAAAAACAGGTCCTAATGCTAATAGTTTGATCGTTGTATATCAGATCAACCCGGCTGGCCACCCCGACCAACCGTCAACGATTGGGTCTGCAAATTTGCCTTGTAAGCCAGACGGAGCTCGCTTCTTGTATTTCTATACCATCTCTCTCAATAATTAGGCTCCTATAAAAAATGGTGAAAGCATCCGCCCTATCTCTCCCAGTCCCCCCCCCATTCTTGACTCTTAGTTGAACAGACCTTGACCCCAGACGAAACCTGGGGCTACCATGCCTCATGACTCCATACCTGCCTTTGTTTCCCCTGGACATTGTCTTGTTTCCCAAAATGGTCCTTCCGCTCCACATTTTCGAGGAGAGGTACAAGGAGATGATTGGGGAATGCCTTCGCGCCAAGACGCCGTTCGGGGTGTTGTACGCCCACGACCACACCACAGAGAGGATTGGGTGTCTGGCCAGGATTCTCAAGGTCTTTAAGAAGTACGAAGATGGCAGAATGGATCTGTTGGCCCAAGGAGGGGAGCGTTTCGAGATCGTGCATTTTGATACCGCGGCCTCATATCTGAGGGGATGGTCGGAACCTTATGCTGACACGGACTCGGTGGCATCACCCGGGCAGGATGAAGTCGATCGGCTTCTGGAGCTTTATCGTGAAACCTTCTACATCCTGAACAAGAAGGAAGCTGACGAGATCTCGATTTCACCTGGCTACGAGGGGTTGAGTTTCCAAATCGCCTCGGTCCCCGCATTGCCGAAGAAGGTGAAACAACAAGTCCTTGAAGGCCGCAGCGAGAAGGAGCGTGTGGCCATCCTCACTGGCTACTTCGCCAGGAACCTTCCCCGCCTGCGCCGAACGGAAGTTGCGACCAAGAGGGCCGGTTCCAACGGTCACGTTCGCTGAAACTTCCTCACCCAACTGATCGTCCCATATCAGCATCGATCGTCGCCAGAGCTTTCCTGGATGACCTTACTTAAAACTCATGATTGTGCTATCTTGTCACTCGGTTTGCAGGCTCAGGATCAAACGGGTTGCAACCCCCTGTCCTTACAGGTGGCTCGTTTCAAGTTGACGGAGTCTCGGAGCCGACCCTGCGGTCGACAGCGGTTCAGCCCGTCGATCTATCGGGTACCTGTCAATGACTCTCGATTTCATCGAGACGTCCAGACAGAGGAACAGCGTTAATGAAGCGAACCCATTGGGGATCCCGCATTGGTTTTGTGCTGGCGGCGGCCGGTTCAGCCGTCGGCTTGGGCAACATCTGGAAATTCCCATACGTGACCGGAGAAAACGGTGGAGGCATTTTCGTCCTCATCTATTTGGCTTGCGTGGCCCTGGTGGGTTTGCCGGTCATGGTAGCCGAAGTCCTGATCGGGCGCGCCGCCCAAAGTTCTCCGGTGGGAGCCTTCAAGTCCCTGGCCGGCGCTGGAAGCCGTTGGGCATGGGTGGGCTGGCTGGGAGTCTTCTCCTCTTTTATCATCCTTTCCTATTACAGCATCGTGGCCGGTTGGTCTCTCCACTACACCTGGCTTTCCATCAGTGGGCAACTGGCTGGCCTGGGGCCGGAAGGAATGGCCCCTGTTTTTGATGAGCTCTACCAGTCGGTCGGGGCGAACCTCGTTTGGCACTTGATCTTTATGGGTTTGACGATCGCCGTGGTCTTCGGGGGAATCTCGAAGGGAGTCGAGCGTTGGTCGCGGATCCTGATGCCGACCTTGTTGACCATCATGCTGATCTTGCTGGGAAAAGCCTTTACGCTGGATGGATTCGGCCAGGCGGTCCACTTCGTGTTCGGACTTCACTATGACAAGTTCACTGCCGCCGGCGCGCTGGAGGCGCTGGGACATGCCTTCTTCACCCTCAGTCTGGGCATGGGCGCGATGCTCACCTACGGCAGCTACCTGCACCGCAAAGACGACATCGTTGGCGCTTCCATCACGATTTCCGCGTTGGATACTGCGATTGCTCTGATCGCATCCCTGGTCCTCTTCCCCATTATCTTCAGCTACGGCATGGAACCGGCGGCCGGTCCGGGCCTCGTGTTCAAAAGCGTCCCCATCGCCCTGAGCCAAATGCCCGGCGCTACCTTCCTGGCGACCATCTTCTTTGCTCTGTTGGTTTTCGCCGCCTTGACGAGCGCCATTTCCATGCTGGAAGTCGCCACTTCGTATTTCATCGACGAGCGGGGCTGGCGGCGGAGACGGGCAGCGGTGCTGGCGGGACTGACCATTGCCCTGCTGGGGGTGCCCTCGGCTCTCAGCGGCGGAACCCGGTGGTTCGGTTCCGGCATGGCGGCTGTGGCGAGCAAAAACTGGTTCGATACCCTGGACTATCTGGCTACCAATTGGATGCTGCCACTTGGGGGACTGGCCATTGCCTTGTTTACCGGCTGGCGCATGAACGAGGCGCTGCGTCACGAGCATTTCCTGGAGGGCAGCCGATTGCGTATTTTCTACAAGACCTGGCTGTTCTTGCTGAAGTTTCTGGTGCCCATCGCCATTCTGTTGGTTTTCCTGCACGCTGTGGGCCTCATTTGAGCCAGTGAGGTCAAGGAGTATCCGCCGACTTTAGGCTGTCATCACCCCGCACCAGAGCCCGGGTAGTGGGAACAGCTTGGCTCGAGCAGCGATCAGATTTTTGATCCTGCCCATCATGATTCTGACCGTAAGGATTTCCAGACAGACAGGGTAGCCTTCCCCGATCTCTCAAGAGAGTACTCCTTGGTCCCCGTCATCCTGATCATTTTGGCAGCGGTCGGTTTCTTGATTTCAAGCTACTTTACCGCTGTTTCGTTTGGCTGGATGGACCCGAAAAACGACTGGATCCCCTCGTTTTGCCGGTTGGGCGAGCAAACCTGCAGCCGGGTCATTTTTTCGCCGAGAGCCCAGGTCTTCGGGGTTCCCAATTCTCTCTTGGGTCAACTCTTTTATATCGCGATCATCCTGGGCGCCTCTGCCAACTGGCTCTTCCTTGAACCGTTCTTTTTCCTGTTTCTGTCGGCCAGCTTCCTTACCGTGTTGTTAGCTGTCTATCTCAGCTACTCTCTGCTTTTCCTGACCCGAATACGATGTTTCCTGTGCTTTACCTCTCACGCCATCAATGGGATCATCTTCTTGATCTTGCTGCTGACCGCAGCTTGACTGTGGCTGCAGGTCGCAGTCCCGGGGCCATCTGTCCTGGCCGACCCGGATCGGGTAACGTCCTACGGTCAGAGGACGTGGTCAATGCTTGGGAGAATCATCCCCTAAAAAAGCTATTGTTCGCACTCGGGCTTCTGACGCTGATTGCTACTTTGCCGACGCTAACCCGAACCGGAAAAGGCAACGCTGCCGAGAGTTCCATTGGATACCGGCCAGCTCGGTGAAGCGCCTCATCCCTCCGCTCAGACCTCGCTGGAAATGCACCGCTCTTCCTGCATTTTGCAGGCTCGGGAGGGACGGCCCACCCGAATGTCGGTCGAGAAGATTCGCCTACCCCACGATCCCAAAGCCCATCCTCGGGCCGTCCAGGCCTTCCTCGGACCTGACAGGACTGTCTATGTGGCTTTGGCCGGCATTATCTGCAAGTCCACCGATGGAGGCAGGACCTGGGCAGCCAGGCCCAAGCACTCCGCCATCATGCATTCAGCCTTGCATGTCCTCTCGGATGGAACGCTGATCGTCTTCAGCGGAAGTGGGAAAGCCGATGAGCCGGTGAAAGTGTCTGCCTCGTCCGACCGAGGGCTCACCTGGTCTCAACGATCCGAAATCAGCCCCCCGCCGGCCACTGGGGCGGTGTGAAATGGGTACTGCGTCTGTCGCTGGATCTGTTAGTGGCTGCCGTGGGCGCCTTGAACCATGTTTTCTAAGGAAGTGAATGGCAGACTCACCCTTGTCTCGGGCGGAGGTCAACTCCGCACGCTGCGGTCTACGGATCGAGGCAAGAGTTGGCGCCAGGCTGCCATCCTGCATGACTGGAGCAGCAAAGGGGGAGCCGTCTGGACGGCATCGGGCAAACTGCTGGCCGTCGTCCGTTACCAGCGCCCCCACCTTCCCGGAGACCCTCCTGACCTGGCAGAATGAACCGGAAGCACCTTGCCTTACAAAAACGTCTTTCTGGCCGATTCTCATGATCAGGGACGTAGCTGGAGTAACTTTCGTCAGCTCACCACCGCCTTTGGACAGACCCGCGGTTACCCCGCTGCGCTTGGGGACGGCACGGTTATGGTCGTTCACGATACCCGCTATGGTCCGGGACCTCATGGCAGCCGGGCCATGATCAGCTTCGACGAGGGGAAGACCTGGGAAGATGAAGTTTATTACCTGGACTCCACGACCTTCACCGGAAGCCATAATTCCAGCGTTGTCCTGCCGGAGGATGTGATCCTCACGATTGTCGGGAACAGCCAAGCGAGAAACAGCTTTAAGGCCGCAACCGCCAACTCGGAGTTCACCGCCATTCGCTGGACGCCAAAAAGGCCGATGGCCAATCAGTAAACCACGAGTTACAATTTGTGGGAGTCGAGTTGAGAGTCCATTGGCGTTAATATTGAACGTCGCGTAATATTGGCCGGCGGACGACCAGGCTTCGTTATTGGGATAGACGCACTTGGAGGTTTAATGGAAATGGATATGCGCGCGGCTCTGGATCAGTTGGGAGTTCATGAGGATCTTCTATCCGCCGAGGACAAGACCTTTCTGGATGAGAATGGATACCTCGCCTTTCCAGGCATCCTGTCTGCGAATCAAGTCCAAGCCTTCAATAACCACTTGGCGAGGCTGGCCGAGAAGGAAGAGAACGGCGGTCGGGTGGTCGAGGGCTTCCAGCAGGGGACCATTGTGGTTCTCGACCTGGTCAACAAAGATCCAATCTTCGATCTCTGTATCAGCCACCCACGGATTCTGGCAGCCGTCGACCGCGTCCTGCCGGAGGGTTTCCGGCTCTCCTCTCTCTGTTCTCGGGCCGTGCTGCCCGGCGGCGGACACCAAGAGCTTCATCCCGACTGGCATCCCGCCTGGTGGCGGGACCGCAAGCAGCCCAGCGACCATTTTTCCTGTAACACCCTTTGGATGCTGGATGACTTCACGCCGGAAAACGGCGCCACCCGGCTGGTGCCCGGATCTCATCTGGGACTGACCTTTCCAGAAGATGAGATGGAAGATACCGAGCAGCCGCACCCCAAGGAAATCCGTATCACCGGACCCGCCGGCGCCGTGGTCGTTTTCACGGGCCACACCTGGCATAGCGGCGTCCGAAACCACACCGGGGAGCCACGCCGCTCCATCACCGCTTATTTTTGTGGAAGGGATCAACCTCAGCAGACCGATCAACGCCAGGCTCTTCGACCGGCTACCTCCGAAAGACTCAGCGAGGGGGCTTTGTTCCTTCTGGATGTTTAGGCGCTCTTCCATCTCGATAAATTCTTCGACTTTCACAGGAGTGTCCCGTTGAACCGACGACGGTTTTTGCAACAAATCACCCTTCTGTCCGGCAGTTTGGCGGCGCGCCCGGCTTCGTTCTATTCCTCGCCCACTTCGGCCAGACTGGCGCCCAGCCATCTCCAGCCAAAAGAGGATGGGCGGCAAGAGACACTCTACAATGGCATCCAACTCAATGCTCCCTGGCCCCCCCGCTATCCACCGAAGGATGCCCGTAAACCCATAACGGCGCCCTACCTGGTGGACATTCCCAAAGTCATCCCGATTGATCAGGGACGCCAACTGTTTGTCGATGACTTTCTCATCCTCGACAGCACCCTCAAACGTTCTTTTCACACCGCTCGCCTGCACCCTCAGAATCCGGTCCTCAAGCCCGAAACAGCTCTGGAGGTGAACGGCGGTCTGCGTCCGGTGGCCTGTCCCTTTAACGACGGAGTCTTTTACGACCCTGAAGACAAGTTGTTCAAGATGTGGTACCACGCCGGATGGTTCGATGGGATCGCCTACGCGACCAGCCAGGACGGGATTCTTTGGACACGACCCCAACTGGACGTGGACCCGGGCACCAACAGAGTCCTGGTTCGGGGAAAGGGATATCAGAGGGACGGCGTTGGGGTCTGGCTGGACCACGAGTGCCCCGACCGAGCACAGCGATTCAAGATGTTTGCCTACTTCAGGGGGCCGGACAACTTCAGAAGAGGCGAGGTATTCACCTCGGCCGACGGCATTCATTGGAGCCGACCCACACCCACCGGTCCCTGCGGGGACAACACCACTTTTTTCTACAATCCCTTCCGCAGGGTCTGGGTTTACAGCATTCGCACCTTTCACCCCAAGCTGGGCCGTCTGCGCGGCTATCGGGAGCATCCTGACTTTCTGCGGGGGGCGGCTTGGGAAGAGAAAGACGTGTTTCATTGGGCCGGCGCCGATGAACTCGACTTGCCGGCGCCGGACCTGGGCTATTCCACCCAGCTTTACAACGTGGATGCTGTGGCTTATGAAAGCCTGATGATCGGCCTCCTGGCCATCCATCGGGGGCCGCCCAACGAGATTTGCGCCAAGGGAGGATTCCCCAAACTCACCGAACTGGTCCTGGGCTACAGTCGAGACGGCTTTCACTGGCGCCGCCCCGACCGTTGCTCGTTCATCGCCCCCTCTCGCCGCAAGGGCGCCTGGAATCGCGCCTACCTCCATTCAGCGGGGGGTGGATGCCTGGTGGTTGGAGATCAACTCTACTTCTATTTCGGCGCCTGGTCCGGCGAGTCTCCCCAATTGGGGGGCGACATGTATGCGGGCGGCAGCACGGGGTTGGCCGTCCTGCGGCGGGATGGCTTCGCCTCTCTGGAGGCCCCCGAATCGGGGGGCGCCGTGACCACACGGCTGGTGCGCTTCAAGGGTCGTTATCTGTTCGTGAACCTCCAAGCCCCCGAGGGTCTCTTGCAAGCCGAGATCCTTGACGAAAAAGGGACCCCGATTTCACCTTTCTCCAGGAAAAACTGTATTCCCCTGAGAAGGGATAGCACACTCAGCCCGGTCGTTTGGAGGGGAGCCGGGGATCTCGCTCGATTGGCCGGCCAGCCGGTGCGCTTCCGATTTCACCTGACCAACGGCAAGCTGTACTCGTTCTGGGTCAGCTCCAGAGAAACCGGCGCCAGCCACGGTTATGTGGCCGCTGGAGGGCCGGGATTTCCCGGCTCCAGAGACACGGTTTGACATCTTGATGCTTCTGTTTGATGCCTCTGTTGATACATTTTGATGCATGACACGGACAACACTTGCCATCGAAGACCACCTTCTGCGTCGCCTCAAGGAGAAAGCGGCTCGAGAGGGGCGGACTCTTCAGGATGTCGTCAACGAGTTGCTGCAGCAGGGTCTGGCCATACGACCGAAACGGATGAACTACCGACTCGAACTCGAAGGTTGGGATGCAGTGGAACTGCCTGGGGTCGAGGTGCTCGACCGGGACAAGCTGTTCGACATCATGGCGAAAGGCTGACCCGTGCGCGCCTTCGACACCAACGTCCTGGTCTTCGCCGAAATCAAGTCCAGCCGCTTCCACCAAACAGCTCGACAACTCCTCACTGAGGCCGCCAGCCCGTGGGCTCTGCCCTGGCCCTGCGTTTACGAATTTCTGCGCGTAGTCACCCGCCCACGGGTCTACTACCCTCCAGTCCCGGCGCCACGGGCCCCTGGCAGACCTCCGCCACATTCTCGCCTCCCCGACTCTCCCGGCAGAGCCGGGGTCCCCCGGATCTCGTGACATGGCGGACTGGGCCGCCGGGTGAGCAGGGAGGCGGGGCAAAGCTCCCAAAGCCGTTTCCCGGATCGTCAGCTTTCCTGGAAGTTAATCTCGAAAGCGAAAAGAGAACAAATCAGCATCCTTCATAACGAAGCGGAGGCGCACGGGCTGACCCGCCAATCGGCTCACGTCACGGTGGCCTTCCCAGGGCACGATCTTGGCCTCATAGCTGACGCCGCTCTCGGCTGCCAGGCTTTTCGGGTCCCGACCGGTGTTGAGAGGGGCCGGTACCTCACCCCAACTGACAATGCGCGAGATCTCGTCTCCGATGATCTCCGGGCACTCCGCCAGCGAGAAACCTGGAATGGCTTGGCCATCCACGGTTTGAATCTCAACCCGAACACTGCCTGCAGCGCTGGTTGAATAGTTGATCTCGAGTTGACTCCCCTCAAAGGTGACCGGCTTCGTCACCATCTCTCCACCCCCGTAAGGAGCATGAAGCGAGGCGAATCCATCCAGGCGGAGCGACAATCTTTCCAGATGAGCCGTTGACTGGCCGTAGTCGCGCTGCACGTAAAGAGACATTTCCTCAGGGCCGGTTTGCACCACCCCCAAGGCAGGGTAGTTGGTGCGGGTAGACCAGTTGCTCTGACCGACGCCGGGTCTGACAAAGCTTTGCTAGAAGGTGAAGTCATAGCGGGTCGACCCGGGCCGCGACGACAAAAACACTGCGTCGGAGACGTCTCTCATGCCCCCGCTGATGCGATTGTGGCGCAGCTTGAGGAACTGCAATTCTCCTGTCACGAGCTGGCGCCTGCCAAAATGGATGCGGCCCGGGAGAGAAATGTAGATTTGCGGCGCGCGAAAATAGGGCTGAGTCTGGTTGGTGTAGAGATGCTGTGAAGGGGTGGTGCTACCCGTGTCACTGTAACTCATGAGTGTCTGCGGGGTCCAATTGAGGAAATCCCTGGAGGTGGCCCGGGCCGCCGCGCGGCGTCCTCCCACCATGTGGCGGGCGTAAAGCACGTACCGTTTTTCCACTTCAGACCAGAACATGGCATTCTGCGAATCAAAGTTGTTTTCCAGGGAAAACGGGACGATCGGGGCTTCGCGGATTTTTCGCCAACGAACACCATCTTCCGAGACGTAGCCAACCAGGCTGTGCGGCCCCTTGATGTCTCGTGCGTTGGCCTTGTAGCGTTCCGACCGAGCAACCCCTGGCCGCGTATCGAGGAAAGCACAGAACTGTCCCGAAAGGGGCAGGATGACGTTGTTGGCCTTTGAGCCGTTGACTTCAACCAATCCCAGGTTGGGTTTGGTCCAATGGATACCATCCCGGCTTTCTGCGTAGCAGGTCAACCGGGGGCCCTGGCCAGCCGGCAACGGTAATACATCCTGTAGATATCGCCGTCCTTTAAAACGGTGGTATAGAAAGCGAGAGAATCCTCCCAGAGCCGATCATATTTCACAGCGATGTTTTTGGGGCTGGGTTGTTGGAGCCTGAGCTCAAGACCTTCGAGCCGGTCGACCAAAGAGTGGTCCACAAAGAGCTGTCGTTGCGAACCCAGGGGTAGCGCTTGCGACGGGCTCTCATCGGGGAGGGCCAGGGCAAAGACAGCGACTCCCGCTGCCATCATTCTCAACCGAGTGTGTTTCATTTGGCTTTCTCCTGTGATCCGGCCTCGACTGCCGACCGGCATAGCTCCCGAAGGCTCTGCCTGCGTTGGTTGAAATGGAGCAGGCAAGAGGATATCATCGCTTTCTCCAAAAGGCTCTGAGATCTCGAACGATTCCAGGGAGAAGATCTTGGGGGGGGCTGGGAATAAGTTGGCGATCATCCAACCCGAAGACCGCGATTTCTTTGAAAGAGAATTGGCCTCCTTCGTGCCTGATCGGGTGTTCGATGCCCATGCCCACGTCTGGGCCCACCGGAACATGCACCCCGGTCGACGGATCGCCTCATTGCCAAAGGACGGGAACTTTTCGGAGTTCTCCCGGATGCTGCAAGCCCTGCATCCCGGTCGAGCCTGTGCGGCCAACATCTTCCATCGGATCTGTCCACCCGAACACTTTGAGCACGCCAACAGCTGGACCAGCCGGCAGGTCCAGTGCGATCCAAGATACCGAGGTCTTTTTTTGACTTCTCCTGACGCCGACCCTGAGTGGTTACGCCGGGAGGTGCGGCGTCTGGGGCTTGCCGGGCTCAAATGCTATCACCTCTACGCCAAAGTCACACCCACCTGGGAGGCGCAGATTCCGGACTACCTTCCGGAGTCCCAGGTCCAAGTCGCTCATCAAGAAGGTTGGGCGATCATGCTGCACATGGTGCGGTCCAGAGCCTGCGCCGACGCCGGCAATCTTCAGTGGATTCGCCACTACTGCACAACCTACCCCAACATGAAGTTGATTCTGGCCCATTCGGCCCGCGGCTTCCAGCCGGCGCACAACCTGGAGGGCCTCCCCCACTTGAAAGGGCTGAAAAATCTCTATTTTGACACCAGCGCCAATTGCGACCCCATGGCCCACCAAGCCATCATCCGTCTCATCGGCCACCAACGACTCATGTACGGCACCGACATCCCGGTCAGCCACTTGCGTGGAAGGTCGGTGGCGGCAGCCGACACTTTTTTCTGGGTCTACGAAGATTCTCCGGTTTGGGGAGAGAAACACTTGAAAATCAAACCGGTGCTGATCGGTTTGGAGCACTTGCGTTCGCTCAAGTGGGCCTGCTGGTCAGAGCGCTTGACCGACCCACAGGTGGAGGACATTTTCTGGAACAACGCCGCTGAACTTTTTGAAATTCAATAGTGTTGAAGTTGAAAGGCGCATCTATGGCAACGATTTCTCCCAACTATGTGGCCCGCGTGGAAGACAAGGAGTTCTACCAACGGGAACTGGCCTCTTTTATTCCGGACAGGGTGTTCGACGCTCACACCCATGTGTGGCACCCTGACCACAACGTCTTCGCTGATATCTTTCCTCCCATTGTGGACTACGAGACCTACATGCAGTTGATGGAGGACATCTATCCGGGCAGAGTCACCAAGGCTCTGTTCCTGCCTACATTTCGAGACCCCAAATTTATCGCCGCGGCCAACCAGTGGACCGGCGAGCAAACCGCCAAGGACCCTGGCTGTCGGGGACACTTTTTCGTGACTCCCGACGACGATCCCGAGTGGGTGCGCCAAGAGGTCAAACGCTTGAGGCTCCACGGCTTGAAGTGCTATCACACCCTGGCGCGTCACGTGGAACCTACCTGGGAAGCAGAAATCCCCGATTACCTGCCTGAATCGATCATCAGGGTTGCGCACCAGGAGGGTTGGACCGTCACTCTGCACATGGTAAAAGCGCGCGCCGCTGCCGACCCGGGAAACATTCACTGGATCCGGCATTATTGTGAGAATTATCCCAATATGCAGTTGATTCTGGCCCACTCGGCGCGGGGCTTTCAGCCGGCGCACAATCTGGAGGGACTGCCTCACCTGACCGGCTTGGACAATCTGTGGTTTGATACCAGCGCCAATTGTGAGGCCATGGCCCACCAAGCCATCCTGCGCATCATTGGACATGACAAGTTGCTCTATGGGGGAGATTTGCCGGTTACCCACCAACGCGGTCGCTCGGTCTCGGTCGAGGATTCTTTTCTCTGGTTGTACGGAGGCTCTCCGGTCTGGCGAGAAAACCATCAAGTGCTCAAGCCGGTGTTCACCGGCCTGGAGCATTTGAGATCGCTGAAGTGGGCTTGCTGGTCCGAGCGTCTCAGCGACCGACAGATCGAGGATATTTTCTGGAATAACGCCGCCAGGCTACTCAGACTGACCTGAACCGGGACACACAAAAACGGCCGCTCGTGCGTTAAATAACTCGAACCCACCGGAGCATGACGCCAACCAGCGAAAACGTTCCCTGGCGCCGTTCGACGTCAAGAGTCCTCGCCGGTTTCCCCCACACTGAGGTTGCCATTGACCTGCTTCTATTTCAGGGACCATCTCCGGTTATTACTCGTACCGCAAGGCTTCCACCGGATCGACTTTGGCTGCTCGACGAGCGGGAATGTAGGTGGCCAGAAGAACAATGGAGAGTAGCGTCAACGCTACGACGGCAAAGGTAAGAGGATCCTGGGCCTCGATGCCGAAGAGGAACCCGGACAGGACGCGGGTGGCAGCAAAGGCCCCGCCCAGACCGATCACCAGACCGATGATTGCCAGCAGGCTCCCCCTCCACAAGACCATGCGCAGAATGTCCTGGCGCCGAGCTCCTACGGTCATGCGAATGCCGATCTCGCTGGTCCGCTCGCTTGTGGAGTAGGAAGTCACGCCATAGATACCGACAGCCGCCAACAGCAGGGCAACTCCAGCAAAGATAGCAAGCAACACGGTGATGAAGCGTGGGAAGGAGAGTCCCCGATCCAGAAGCTCGTTCATGGTGCGGATATCATAAAAGGAACGCGTGTCGTCGATCTTGGCCAAGGGCCGCCCTCAGATGTTTGATCGGGCTTGAAGTCCTGGCATCAGCCCGGACGAGGAAAGTCTTGTAGTGGCGACCCCAATGGTCCAACGGGACCACGTCCGTTTGCTGACGGTAGGAGATGTAGACTCTGGGCGGGCGCTTGACTCCCCAACTCGGATAGCTGACGTCACCCACGATGCCGACAATCTCACGCGGTCTTTCTTCCTCGCCGGTTTCAAAAGTAATGACCTGGCCCAAGGGGTCTTCCTCAGGCCAGAACTGTCGCGCCATCCGTTCCTCAACGATCGCCACCCACGGAGACTCCTTGGTATCGGACCGATTAAACTCCCGACCTCGCACCAACGGGATTCTCAAGGTCCGAAAATAGGCATTATTCACCGAGTTGTATTCCGCCTTCTGGAGGTTCTTGTCGGTTGGCGCCGGGTGTCCCGCAATGGTGAAGGGATAGAGATAGCCAAACTGGGCAGGCGAATCAATCATTCCCACCGATTTGACGCCGGGTGAGTTTGTCATGGCTTCCAGAACTCGGCGGTAAAACAGGCCCAAGGCCGGAGTGGCTCGTTGTTTCGGAGCTTCTTCCGGCTTGTTGATTCGATCGAAACGATCCCCTCCACCCGTTGCCAGCGACAGGGAGAGGAGGTTGTCGGGCTCGAACCCGAGGTCCACGGTCAGCAGGCGCACGAAGCTGTTAATCATGAGCCCCGCTCCGGTCAATAAAACCAGGGCCAGGGAAACCTGGGCCACGACCAGACCACCAAGCGTGCGGTGGCGGGCTTTTCCCCCTGAGCCACGCGCTCCTTCTTTCAGCGATTCATTCAGCTTGGTTTTTGATAGTTGCCAGGCCGGCGCCAAGCCGAAAAACAGGCTGGACAACAGGGAGATACCCAGGGTGAAGGCCAGGACTCGAGCATCTAAGGCGATGCCTCGAGGGAAACCACTCGGTCCCAACCCAACAAAGAGATCGACCCCCCAATAAGCCAAAAACAATCCGATTGCACCTCCCGTCAGACCCAACAGCAAGCTCTCCGCCAGCAATTGGCGAAGGATACGCCAACGGCCGGCGCCCAGCGCTGCCCTGAGCGCGATCTCCTTCTGCCTTTTAGAGGCCCGAGCCAACAGAAGGCTGGCGACGTTGGTGCAGCTCATCAGCAAGAGAAAAACAACCGCTCCAAACAGGGGATAGACGGTGGATTTGTAGGGTTGGCCGAGGGCTTCCTGAAGTGGCTGAACTCGGACTCCCCAGTCTTTGTTTGCCTCCGGGTAGGCGGTCTCCAGCCGATTGGCAATGACATCCATCTCCGCTTGTGCCTGTTCCAGTGAAACCCCCTCCTTGAGGCGCGCGATGGCAAAGAGGAATCGGTCTCTTCGGTTGTTTGACCAACCGTCAACGCTGATCGTCCCCCAGTAGTCGACCGGCTGGGCCCAACTGAAGAACTTGTAACCCGGTTCCAAAACACCAACAACGGTGGCGGGGTAACCACTGATTCTGAACTTTTCATTCAGAATATCCGGATCCCCTCCCAGGCGACTCTGCCACAAGCCATGGTTGAAGATCACAGCGCCTTCCTTGGCATCCTCGAGCACGAAAAGCCGCCCCACAACCACTCTCAGCCCCAAAAGGCCAAAGAATCCTGGAGTGACGGGTTGATAGACGAGTTGTTGGGGCAGGCCGTCAGAACCGGTCATCGTTCGCGGCTGCCAGGTAAACATGAGCGCCTCTATCTGGTCAAAGACCGTGTTTTGCTTCCTCCAGTCGATAAGGTTCGCCGTCGCTACCCTCGGCAGTAGCTGCTTTGGCTCCTGGCGAACCTCACCCACCGCCACCAGGCGGTCAATGTCCTTGTACGGCAACGGCCTGAGGAATACGGCGCTGATGGCCGAGAAGATCGTACTGCTCATGCCGATCCCAAGCGCCAGAGATAGAACGGCTACGGTAGTAACGCCGGGGGTTTTCCTGAGGAGACGGGCGCCGTAACGCAGATCCTTCAAGAAGGTTTCCACCGTTCCTCCCGTTTCGTCCTGGACCCAGGCAGGTGATGGTTGACGCCGTCCGAGGCGCCACCCTCAGACCCCAGGTCACCCAACGATTCCTGAGCCGAGGATGAACCCCAAGGCTACTCGTACCTCAAGGCCTCCACCGGATCGACCTTGGCTGCTCGACGCGCGGGAATGTAAGTCGCCAGAAGAGCAATAGAGAGCAGCACCAGGGCAACCACAGCAAACGTCAGGGGGTCTTGGGGCCCGACGCCGAAGAGGAATCCGGCCAGCACTCGCGTGGCAGCAAAGGCCCCGCCCAGGCCGATCACCAGACCGATGATTGCCAGCAGACCTCCTCTCCACAAGACCATACGCAAAATATCCTTCTTCTCGGCGCCCAGAGCCATCCGGATGCCGATCTCGTTGGTCCGTTCACTGGTCGAATAGGAGATCACTCCATAGATCCCGACAGCAGCCAGCAAGAGGGCGACCCCGGCGAAGATGGCGAGCAGCACCGTGATGAAGCGAGGAAAGGAGAGCATGTTGTCAAGAACTTCATTCATCGTCTTGATTTCATACAGGGATATGGTGTCGGTGATCTTCGCCACTCCAGCCCTCAGACCATTGACCAGCCCGGAAGCGTCAGCATCGGCGCGGACCAGAAAGTTCTTGTAGTGACGGCCGAAATGACCGACGGGGACCACGTCGGTCTGCTGGCGATAAGAGATATAAACTTTCGGCGGACGCTTGGACCACAGGCCCGGGTACTTCACCTCACCCACAACCCCCACAATCTCCCTGGGGCGTTCTTCCTCCCCGGTATCGAAAGTGATGACCTGACCCAGCGGGTTCTCATTCGGCCAGAACTCCCGAGCCATCCGCTCGTCGATGACCGCCACCCAAGGAGAGTTCTTCGCGTCGGTTCTTTGCAGTCCCCGACCTCTGATGAGAGGAATGCGCAGGGCTTCAAAGAAGTCCTCGTTAACCGAATTATATTCGGCCTTCAAGAGTTCCTTTTCAGCCGGAACCGGCTGCCCAACGATTGTGAACGGGTAGGAATAACCGATCGGTGCGGGATAGTCGATCATCCCCACGGATCTCACGCCCGGCGAACTCGCCATGGCTTCCAGCACGCGAGAGTAGAATTGCTCGAGGGACGGATTGGCCCGGCTCCGCGGAGGTTGGTCCGGCTTGTTGATGCGCTCGAAATGAGGCTCTCCCCCTGGATTCAAGGCCATGGTCAAGAGATTCTCGCGCTCGAATCCCAGCTCAACGTTCAGCAGGCGCAGGAAGCTGTTGATCATAAGCCCCGCTCCCGTCAACAAAACCAGGGCCAGGGAAACCTGGGCTACGACAAGACTGCCCAGAGTGCAGTGTCGGGCTTTTCCTCCCGAACCGCGGGCGCTTTCCTTGAGAGACTCATTCAGTGGGGTTTTCGATAATTGCCACGCCGGCACCAGCCCGAACACCAGGCTGGAGAGGAGGGAGATGATGAGCGTAAAGCCCAGAACGCGTCCATCCACGGTGACGCCCTGGGGACCTCCGGAGGGTCCCAGCATCACAAAAAGATCCACGCCCCAGTAGGCCAGAAACAGTCCCAGGACTCCTCCCACTATACCCAACAGAAGACTCTCGGTCAGCAGTTGGCGAATGATGCGAAAACGGCCAGCGCCCAGTGAGACGCGGAGCGCCATCTCCTTCTGTCTTTTGGAAGCCCTTGCCAGCAGCAAACTGGCGACATTCGTGCAACCCATCAACAGGAGAAAAACAACCGCCCCAAACAGGGGATAAACGGCAGATTTATAGGGCTGTCCAATGGCCTCCTGCAGAGGAGTCACCTGGACTCCCCAATCTTTATTCGTCTCGGGATAGGCGGTTTCAAGCCGCTTGGCAATGACATTCATCTCCGCCTGAGCCTGCTCCGAAGTCACGCCGGGCTTCAGACGCGCCACCGCAAAAAGGATTCTGTCCCTTCGATTGTTCGACCAGCCATCGACGCTGATCGTTCCCCAATAATGAACGTCTCGGGACCAACTGAAAAACCTGAACCCCGGCTCCAAAACACCGGCAACGGTGGCGGGGTAACCACTGATGTTCAGTTTCTCATCCAAGACCCCCGGATCACCGGCAAAGCGACGTTGCCAAAAGGAATGACTGAAAATCACCAGGGGGCCTCCGTGCTGATCCCAATACTTGTCGTCTCCTTCCATAAACAGACGGCCCACAACGGCTCTGAGTCCCAGAAGACCAAAGAATCCGAGCGTAACCGGTTGATAGCCAAGACGTTCCGGTAGGCCGTCCGACCCGACCAGCGTCCGCGGTTCGGGCAAGATCAGTGCTTCTATCTGGTCAAAAACCGTATTCTGTTCCCTCCAGTCAATGAGATTGGCAGTGGCTGTCGCCGGAAGGGCCCGCCTTCGCTCCGGATGCGTCTCACCGATATACACCAGGCGGTCGATGTGCCTGTAAGGAAGGGGCCTCAAGAAAAGAGCGCTGATCACGCTAAAAATCGTGCTGCTCAGGCCAATCCCAAAAGCCAAAGAGAGCACGGCTACCGCAGTAACCCCCGGATTCTTCTTCAAGAGACGAGCACCGAAGCGCGCATCTTGCAGCAACGTTTCCATACCATCTCCCATGACGCGTTCAGGATGCCTTCGCCGGTCCCATAGAAGATCAGCTTCTCACACGCTTCCCAGACCACAGCGCGTAATCAGGCGCCCAGCCTGTCCGCGTCATGCCTCGCCCGGGAAGCAGCGCCCCTACTCGTACCGCAACGCCTGGACCGGGTTCACCCGGGTGGCTCGCCGGGCGGGGATGTAAGCCGCCACGACCGAGATGCCCAGCAAGACGAAAGCCACCAGAGCAAAAGTCAGCGGGTCGTGCGCCTCAACGCCATAAAGGAAGCTGGAGAGGACGCGAGTGGCCGCAAAGGATCCAACCAACCCGATACCTATTCCGACAAGCGCCAAAGTCCCACCCTTTATAAGGACCAACCTCAAGACGTCTTGAGTCTGTGCGCCCAAAGCCATTCGTATACCGATTTCCTGGGTCCGCTCGCTGACCGAGTAGGAAATCACGCCATAAATCCCCATTGCGGCCAGTATCAAGGCCAAGCCGGCAAAGCCCCCGAGCAGCACCAGGTAGAACCGGTGAGCCGCCATCGAGTGTGACAACACTTGACTCGCGGTCTGGACACCGTACAAGGGCTGCAGGCTATCGGCCTGGGCCACAATCCCACGGACGGCGCTGGTAAGGCCTGTACGTCCTAACCGGGTACGGATCACGAGACTCTTATGGTAACGAAAGTTGCTTGGAGAGGCGTAGACGGCCGGTTGCTGCAGGTGGGATACATAGACAGCCGGCTCCGGATCCTTCGACAGGCTTTCATGCCGGATATTTCCCACGACACCTACAATTTCGCGCGGTTTTTCCTCCTCGATAATGTCCAAGGTAATGACCTTTCCGATGGGATTCTCGTCAGGCCAATGCTTGCGAGCCATGGCTTCGTTGATCACGGCCACCCACGGTGACTCTTGTACATCGCGATCGCTCAAGGTTCGGCCTCGCTTGAGGGGGACCTGCATCGTCTTGAAGAAATGGGGAGCGATCGAATTGTAAACTGCCCGCGGCCTCTCGGCAGGCGGTAAATCCAGCTCACCAGCGATCCTGAATGAAAATATGTAGGCTCGCTGCATGGGGAAGAAGTCGATGGCCGAGGCCGATTCCACCCCTGGCAGGGTATTGATTTCCTCCACGATTCGCTTGAAGAACATGGCCACCCGGGGTGTTGCCTGTCCCAGATGGCGCTCGTCGCGCTTCGGAAGCCTATCGAAGTACTCATCTCCGTCGAGCAACACCTCCATGGTGATCAGATTCCTTGGATTAAAACCAGGGTCCACCCATTGGAGTCGCAGAAAGGTATTGATCATCAGACCGGCGCTGACCAGCAGGACCAGCGCCAGCGCGACCTCCACGACGACCAGAGTGTCCAGGGTGCGGTGACGGGACTTGCCTCCCGAACCCCTCCCGCCTTCTTTGAGCGATTCACCCAGACGAAGACTGGAAGCCTGCCAGGCAGGAGCAAGCCCGAACAAGATACCCGTCAGCAATGCCACCCCCAGGGTGAACCCCACCACCCTCCCGTCAATCGGCGCCTGCTGAGGAAACCAGGATGGCGCCAGCCAAAGCGTGAGCTGAATTCCCCAGCGAACCCATAGCAGACCCACTACCCCTCCCAGGACGGAGAGCAATAGGCTCTCCGTCAACATCTGACGGACCAAGCGTAGTCGACCCGCACCCAACGAAGCTCTGACAGCGATTTCCCGCTGTCGTCTCGAGGCCCGGGACAACAGCAGACTGGCAACGTTGGCGCAGGCAATGAGTAAGATGAAGACGACAGCGCCGAATAAGGGATAGAGGACGGGGCGATACCTCCAGAAGAGGGCTTCCCCCACTGTCTCGATCCTGGCGCCCCACCCTTTGTTCGCCTCGGGGTAGGCCTGAGCCAATCGCTGAGCAATCGTTTCCACCTCAGCCTGGGCTTGTCCGAAAGTAACGCCCGACTTGAGCCGGGCCACCGCAAACCACCCTTTCATTCCACGATTGATCCAGTTTGGATTGCTCAAGACCACGGGGTCCCAAAAGTCAACCCGGGGGGCAAAGGGGAAAAACTGGAAGCCAGCAGGCATCACGCCGATGATGGTGTGATCCAGGTCACTGGTCTTCAGGATCTGCCCTACGACGTTTGGATCCCCGCCAAAGCGGCGCTGCCAAAACTCGTGGCTGATCACCACGTAACCCCGTTGTTCTTCTTCCGGAAACCAAGTGTGACCAACGACAGGCTGAACTCCCAAGACTCGAAACAGGCCGGGTGTGACGTACCGAAAGCGAATGCGCTCCGCCATACCACCGCCAGTCATGCTCATCGAGTGGGCGCCGGGACCGATCAGTTCAATTTGCTCAAAGGACTGATTCTGCTCCCTCCAGTCGAGCAAGTTGCCTGTGGAGGTTCCCCGCGGGAATCTGACTTCCCGGGGCGGCTCCTCGTGGAGAGCCACAAGGCGGTTGGGATCCTCATAAGGGAGCGGCCTGAACATCAGTGTATTAATGACACTGAAGATGGTGCTGGTTCCGCCGATCCCCAGGGCCAGGGAAAGCACCGCCACTGCCGTAAACCCAGGGGTCTTCAGCAGCATGCGGGCCCCAAAGCGGAGGTCGTTCCAAAGAGTCTCCATCATGCCTCCCTCCTCCCTATTCGGGGGTCAGCTTGTCGATGAACGGAAAAGTCGGCGCGGGATCAGCAGCCGAGCGAGAAATCGGTTAGCGCAGCATCCAGGACCTGGTCAGGGTTAACGACTCACTCTTGATGATCTGCCGCCGCTTCTTCGTCGACGACCCTCCCATCAAACAGGTTGATGGTTCGACCGGCGTGCCGCGAAAAGCGAGGATCATGGGTAACCATACAGATGGTAGCCCCTTCCCTGTGGAGGTCATCCAGCAGTTCCATGACCGCCTCACCGTTCTTGGAGTCCAGGTTGCCGGTGGGCTCATCGGCCAGAAGAATAAGAGGTCGACCCGCCAGGGCTCGCGCAACAGCCACACGCTGTTGTTGACCGCCGGAGAGCTGGCTGGGCAGGTGTTTCGAACGATGCTCCATCCCGACCTTTTCGAGAGCCTGGTTGACGTAGTCCCGACGCTCAGAAGATTTCACCCGTCGGTAGGTTAGCGGCAGCTCCACGTTCTCATAGACAGACAGGTCGCCAATCAGGTTGAAGCTCTGGAATATAAAGCCTATCTCCCGGTTACGAATGTGCGCCCTTTGCGAGTGGGAAAGACTCTCCACCGGCCGCCCATTCAGCACGTATCGTCCCTCTGTTGGGGAATCCAGCAAGCCCATGATCGAAAGCACCGTCGATTTGCCACAGCCTGACGGACCGGTGATGGAAACGTACTCCCCTTTGTCGATTTCCAAATGAATACCGGAGAGAGCATGAGTCTCGATCTCCTCGGTGAAGAACACCTTGGTCACACCATCCAACTGAATCAACGTTTGATCGTTGGTATTCATGAAGTTTCTCCTGATCTTGGCTTACAAACTTTTTCAGGCCTTGGCCGAGCTTTCCGATCTCGACTGAAGCTTCGAGAAAACAGTGCCAATGAACCCTGCTACCCCTCGGTGCGGCGACGAAAAGAAGATGTCAATCCAGCCGAATGCGATCGTAATCGTCCCAGGCAGACGTATCGGACAGAATGACCTCATCGTCGATGTAAAGGCCTTCCTGGACCTCGATGGTATTGACCGAGCTGCGGCCCAGCCTTACCGGAACGCGAATGGCCTCGCCCGTCTCCCCCACCAGCTTGAAGAGCGTCACCAAACTTTCCTGCTGGCCGAAGGCAGGACGACCCACGTAGAGCACATCCTCGAGCCGCTCCAACTCAATCGTTCCGTCAACGCTCAGATCAGGCCGCGCCCCTCTCGGCAGCGGTCCCTCAAGTTTGACATCCACCGCCACGGTCCCATTCTGAGCAGCCGGATCGATCCTCACGACGCGGCCGGGAATCACGCCATTGCGGGTGTCGATACTGGCAGGCTGACCGATCTGGATATCTCTGGCCTGGGTCTCTGCAATCTTGAGCTCCGCTTTCAACCTGGAAGGCTCCGATACCCGAGCCAGGTTGGTACCCGGAGTCACCTGTTGGCCCACCTCTATGGGTAGCTCCTGCAGCACCCCTTCTATCCCGGCGCGGACTTTCAACGAGGCCAACTGATCCAGTTTCAAGCGGTGTACGGCTCGAAGCTCCTCCACCTTTACTTGCTGGGCTGCCAGTTGCGCCTCGGTCGACTCCGAACTGATTTCCAGACGCTTCTTCTCCAGGGCAAAGCGGTTAGCCAGTTCCTCCGCTATGACCTTTGAAAGCTGAAGCGTCAGGTCAGGAGTCAATCCCTCTTTGGCGAGAATCTCATCCCGGTCCGCTCTCAGCTTGGCTTGGCGATATTCAGCTTGTAACTGGGCGGTTGCGGCTTCTTGATCCAGGCGTGCGCTCTCCAGCTTCACCTTGAGATCGGTATATTCGGCCTTCGAAGCTTTCAACTGGAACTCCGCCTCTAACACGGCCAGGTTAAGTTCGGGGTTACTCAACTCCAACACGATCGTTTCCTTCTTCACCGCGGCGCCCGGGAGGACGTGGATTCGCTCCACCCGGCCGTCAGTCACTGCCGGTATCCAACGAATCTCCTCGGGCACCAGAGATCCCAGTCCGCGGACCTGTCGCAGCATCGATCCTTGCTTGACTGTATCCGTCCACACAGTCTCCCGCTCCACTGTGGGCGCCGCCGGCTTCAAACGGGACAGTCCAATGGTGATCACCACCACCGAAGCCACAGTGATGACGAGGTAAAGGATGCGGCGCAAACGGCGCCTGCGAGCGGCGTCCTTGCGAGGGATGTCCAACCCGCTGCCTTTACCCACTAATGTCTTCGAAGAAGAGGTATTCATGAAAACAGCGCTTGCGTCGCCCGTTAAGGCAGGACTTGGGCGCCACCCTGATAAGGCTCCGCAAGAAGATTGCCGCCGGGACAGCTTTCAGGGCTCCGCGCCGGTTTGGGCAATGGTGAGTGGAGGCGCTGGAGGCTACGCCGCTTATCGACTTGTTTTTCAGCAGTTAGCCCCCATCACAGCGCTTTCGGTCGGTTGCAACCATCCGGGTCGGCAACTCGCCGCACACGGTGAGGAAACAGCCTGCCTACCAAAGTGTTCGCTAACGGATGAGTCCCGGAAGCGGACACTCCGCCTCGCGCCAAGCCCCGATCACTCGATTTCCGAGCTCGAATGGAAGGTAACGCCCCGCTCCGCATCCATGGCCGGTCTTTCGGTTTTCCAACGAAAGCCTGCACCCTGGGCTTCGGCAATCTGGCGACTTAAGACCAGTCCGATGCTGGATCCATTCGGTTTGGTTGTATAGAAGGGCAACAAGTTTCGACCATCGCTTGCGCAAGCCGGATCTTTGGAACCCGTCCCGGACGATCGGGGCTATTTCTTGCCGGCAGCCTCGGCAGCCGACTGCGGACGGCCCGAAACGTCACCCCCGAGCCAGCGGTAGGGTCGCGGGTAGAGCACCATGGAGCGATCCTCCAGAGGCAGCTTGACCGGCACGCTTCCCAACTGGGCCGAGAGTTTGGAGGCGATCGCCACTTCCAGGGAATGGCGTTGAGTCTCTCCGGTGATTCGGGGTGGAATGCCCTTGGTCACGGCATCGATCAGCGAAGTGATGGGAGCTAACACGTAATGCCGCTCCGATCCACGGTGGCCAATTCGATCCAATAAAGGTCCCATTTCTCTGGAAACCGAGTCCCAGGACCAGGACCGATAATTGAGATCCACTTCTTTGCGCGCACCTTTGGCGTCGAACCCTTCAAAGATCTGGGTCAGGGGCTCTCCGTGACGGTCCCATCTCACCAGCCCGTTCTCTGTCCAGACTTCGACTCCGCGATGAGGAGCTACGGCCTCGCTTCCAAAAACCTGACACTCCAGCCCTGAAGTCAAATGGAAAAGCCCGTTGATACTCAGACCGTAGTCGGTGGCGGCGGGGTCCAGAGCCTCAGGTGGGCTTCCCCAGGCGATCAGTTCGTCCACCTTGGCTTGGGCGAAGTGCTGGAGAACCAGTATGCGCGCCGTTCCGCCGGCGAGTATTTCGCCGCGGTAGCTGTGGACCGCAGCTCCCAGGCGCCGACCCAGTTCTCCGGACGCCAGCCGTCTTCCGGCCTCCTCGACCTCCCAATTGGCTCGCTCCAGAGCGCCGCCGGCCAGCACCGTCCCGCGCCGCTGACACGTCTCGATCATCCGGTCAGCGTCGGACAACCTGGCGGCGAAAGGCCGGTCGGTCTGAACTCCCTTGACTCCGGCTTCAGCACAAGCAATCACGGCGTCCGTCATATACTTTGTGGGGGTGATGATCGCGGCCAGATCGGGGACCACTTCCTTCAGCATGGCCTCGGCATCCCGATAGAGAGCCTTCACGCCAAAACGCTCTCCCACCACCTTGCGGCGCTCCGGATTCCATTCCGCAATGGCCACCAGGTCGGTTTGGGCCAGGGCCCGATAAATCTCCGCATATTGCTGGCCCAAGCGGCCGCATCCGATGATAGCCACCTTCAGCCTGCCCTTCCCCGTCACGGCAGAGGCCCTTCCGGGGATGGAGTCCTCCGGCCGCCACCGCTGCGGTTACCGAATGAATGAGAAAGTCTCTTCTGTTCACAGTTGCCATGTTTTCCGTTCCTCTCCAGATCCTGTCGAAAACCCGGCCTGAACGCGACTGACGGTAGCCAGTCGACCCTTGCCATGGGCCAAGGTCAATCCTGGGCAAAACGTCATCATACCTTTTTTCCCTTCGAGCCTCTAAACGCTTTCCGATTATTTCCCGACGCTCATGATCGGCAGTGAGAAACCTCATGGCGTTAGGTCCCTGGAGGATGGAGCCAAAGCCGCCGCACGTCGGTTGGAAAAAGACGACCGAACCGGGGCGAAAAGGTCTCCCGGCAAGAGGGGTTCATGATATCCTTCAGGTCCCTCAGAACCTATGTGGACCGGCAAGTTGTGGCGACAGCCTCACCCGGGATCGTCTCTCCACAACATCGTTTCCCTGACGTCCACTCTGCGCAAGGAGATTTCCGATGATCAGACGCCAATTCATGAAAACAGCCTTGGCCGCCGGGCTGACCTCGGCAGCCGTCCCGACGGCCGCCGGCGCGGCGCGGTCTTCCTCCGGAGCCAGCGCCCACGGAGTCCGGAAAAAGCCCCGCATCATGTTTTATAACGACGCCCGACATCCTGCCATCTACATGTATGAACCACCCATGGAGAAGGAGCAGTTCGAGGCCGCAGTCGATGAAGTGTTGGGGACTCCGGTGGACGCTTTGGTGTTCGGTTTGGGAGATGGGCGTACGGTTCTCCATGGAACCAAGGTCGGAGAGCTCTGGGGAGACCCGGTGAAGAAGTGGCCTCACCTGATCTTCCGCCGGGCCCACCAGAACGCCAGGATGATGCTGGAATCGGGACAGGATCCGCTACGGATTGTGTGCGACCACGCCCATGCCAACGGGTTGCTCCTCTATCCTTCTCTGCTTCTCAACCGCGGGAGGGGACCCAACCGCCGAGAGGACGTTCGCGCAGCCAATTTCACCTGGGAAAACCGGCATCTGGAAATCGGCGCCAAGGGTGACCTGGATGAGGACTTTACCGGGTTGAGGAAGCTGGACTTCAAGCACCAGGAGGTGCAGGACGAGCGCTTCGCTCTCATCCAGGAAGTGCTGCAGAATTACCCGGTGGACGGATTCGAGTTGCTGTTCGGCCACGACCATTACTTCCACCCCAGGGAGGTGGAAGCCGGCCGGGAAATCATGACCACCTGGGTCAAGCGGGTCTACCAGGCCGTCAAGGCCAGCGGTCAGCAGCGTGAGTTGACGGTTCTGGTCCCCGCCAGCATCGAGACGGCCCGGTCACTGGGGCTGGACCTGCCCGAGTGGATTCGACAGGGCATCGTGGACGTGATCAGCGCCCAGAATTACTATCAAAAGATCGACAACCTGGCGGATTTCCGGCCCCTGATCGAAGCCGCCCAGGGCGCATCCTGCCGCATTCACGCCGGCGTCAACGGGATTCTGAACTCAGACCGTGTGAGCGGCGGCGCCATCGAAATGATTCGCGCCGTGGCCTGCAACTACTGGGCGCAAGGAGTGGATGGCCTCTATCTCAGCCAGTGGTTCGCGGGCACCAATTGGCCCTACCAGGCCCCGTTCTACGAGCAGTTGAGAGAGGTCGCTTACCCGCAGCTCATGGCCCCCAGGGACAAGTTCTACGTGGTCCCGACCATGGATCAGAGGCGAAGCCGGCCTCCCTCGCCCCAAACGCCTCTGCCCATCGATTTGAAGGTGAACCGGACTGCCAAAGTCGAGTTGCCCATTGCCGACGATCTGCCTCGTTGGGACGCGCAAAAACGGGTTCATGAGGTCTTGTTACGCATTCGCCTGCTCAACAACACCGAGCTCGATCAAGTGACTTTCAAGCTCAACGGCAAGGCGCTGCCCGAATCCCACCTGCGCAAAATCAACCACCTCTATCGCATGCATGCGCCGCGCTTCAGAGTCAACAACAGCTATTGGTACATCTACCGTTTGGACCGCGACCACTGGCCCAACCAGGGGAAAAATACCATCGAGGTCACCCTCGTCAAGCGGGACCCCGACGTCACTCCTCCGCTGCAACTCCGCGACGTCGAGATCGAAACCCGGTACTTGATAGGAAAGAATTACTACCGCAGCAGCGAGGATTCCGATCTCGGCCCCGCGGCTAGGTCGAGGCCCTTGAGCTAAAGACGCCGCCAGCGAAAAGCAAGAAGGACAGCCTACAGAGGGAAAGGGCCCTGACAGCCATCAGCCAGGGCATGGACTTCTACCGGGATATTTGCGAGAGAGAATCAATGAGACAACGGTTCATTCAAAGGGGAACAGACGGCATGTGGCGCTCGGCCAGATTCCTGGCAACCATTGTCCTGCTGTTTTATGGGTGCAACTGCCTTGCTCTTTGGGGTCAGGGGGACAGGGAAGTTCCCATGACCCAAATCCCCCATATCGCAAAGTTCGCACGCGACCCGCAGGTGGCTTCCCACTTCGCCCGGCTGGCGGAATTCTCCATTCGACTCCTGCAATGGAAGGACACGGACCGTCCGTCGGTGATCGAGGCGCAGAAGTGGCTCAAAATGGAACTTTACAACCAGACCCCTCTGGGAAGTCGGGTGAAAAATCCGAGCCTTTCCGATGCCATCCGAATAGCGAGTGACGGTTACTGGTCCCTACGAAGTCCGCGGCTGATCCAGCTGGAAGTTGGCGAGGACATTGAGTTGGTCCAGGCGCCGCAGGACCTGCGTTTGCTTCAGGGAGAATCCTATCCTCTGCCGGTCATTCTGCGAAACAGCGGCTCGGTGAACCTGGTGACGACCGTCAAACTGCTGGGCGGGAAAACTCCACGGGCGCAATCGCTCCGTTTGCGGCCCGGACAAGCCGAGGGCATCTACCTGACTCTCCAGGCGCCCCCGACGTTGAAGGCGCCGATGGGTCTGGAAGTCCGGGCAGGAGATCAGAAGAAACTCATTCCACTGACGGTTGCCCTGGCTCAGCCGGGCCAACTGACGGTGCGAGTGTTGGACGAAGGGGGCTCGCCGACTCCGGCCCGGGTGTACCTGACGGGTGCCGACGGCCGTGCTTACCTCCCGGTGGACACGCAACCCCGAGTAACCAATGCAGACTATGGACAACCCTACGGCGGGGATTACTATTTTTACAGCGACGGCAATTTCGAGGTCAACCTGCCCCCGGGGGCTGCCACTCTCGAAGTGGTGAAGGGTTTCGAATACGCGCCGGCCTCAAGGCAAATCGCCATGGCCGGAGGACAGGCGACCGCAGTGGAAATCCGACTGGAGAAGCCGTTCGACCTGCGCCGCCAGGGGTGGTTCTCCGGCGACACCCACGTTCATCCGAATGTGTACAACGATCGTCTCATCCGGCCCTCCGACGTCCTGCTCATCGCCAAGGCCGAGGACCTCAACCTCCCCCAGCTCCTGGCCTGCAACGACGTTTCATCCCATATCAACGACCGACAGCGTTTCCAGGGGCGGCCCCATCACCTCTCGGAGGAAAATTACATCCTCTACTGGAACCAGGAGATGCGGGCCGGCGACGTCAACAACCATGTAGGCTATCTCGGCTTGAAAGAGCTGGTGCAGCCGGCCTTCGTGGGTTGGCCGGGAACTCCGCTGCCCTATGATTATCCTCCCAACTATGACATGGGTCTGAAAGCCAAGGCTCAAGGGGCGGTGGTCACCTATGTGCATCCGGGTCTGCCTTCTCAATACCCGGTCGATATTGCGCTGGGCGCCGCCGAGATGATTGACGTGTTGTGCCAGCGCAACGAAGACACCAATACCGACCATTGGCACCAGCTGCTCAACTGTGGATTTCAATGCCCCATCTCGGCAGGAACAGACTCCTTTCTGAATACGCCCTATCACTTGATCGCCGGAGCGGGCCGAGTCTATGTCCAGGTCGGTTCCTCCCTCACTTATGACGGTTGGATCAAGGGTTATCGGGAGGGCCGGAGTTTCGCCACCAACGCTCCATTGCTGAAGTTCAGCGTCAATGGCAAGGGCGCCGGAGAAGAAATCCATTGGGCCGCAGGTCCGTTGAGCCTGAAGGTCGAAGCCGAGGCCGTTTCCCACGTGCCCATGGAACGTATGGACCTCATCGTCAATGGCCAGGTAGCGGCCAGTCAAAAAGCGGAAGAGGGCGGAAAACTCATCCGAATGACACGCGACCTGCCGATCTCGGACAGCGCCTGGGTGGCGGTGCGGGTCCATGGCGACCCTCACAAGTTGATCCCCAACGATACGGCTCTTTACGCTCACAGCAGTCCCGTGTATTGTTACCGGGGAGGCAGAAAGATTCACTTCAAGAAATCAGCCTCTTTTTTCATCGAGCAAATTGATCAACTCATCCACAGGGTACAAACCCAGGGGGTGTTCAGGGATTCGGCGGACAGAGAGGCCATGATTCGACTTTTCAGAAAGGGACAGAAGGTTTACCGAGAAATCCAGGCCCGGGCGGAGAGGTGAGGCTCCTGCCAACGTCACCTTGTTTCGAGGACACGGTCAAATTCTCGCCGATGGCCCCGGAAGAAATTTTGATTGAACTCGACTCTGAATCTTCGGCCAAGAGGGAGGTTTCTTATGATCAGACGTGAATTCATCCAGTCGGCCCTGGCGGCGGGCGCCGCTGCCGGACTCGGAGGGGCGCCGGCCGCAGGAGCGCCCACCAGACCATCAAAGAAAGCCGCCAAGAAATACCGCGGGGGCGTCGTCGGTCTGGGTTGGATGGGTGTGCTCTATGACATGGGAAAGCGTGATTATGAGAATATCGGGGGGTCCTACAAGACTCCCAAATACAAACTTGAGAGCGCCAACCGCCCCACCCCCGACTGGCTGGACGTCCACCGGAAGTTCCACCATCACGATCATCCGGGCAAAGAAGGGCTGGTGGCCACCTACGCCGAGGCCCTGTGGGACCGGCCCGAGGTCGACCTGGTGGCCGGCGCCGACCGGGACCCAAAGCGGCTGGCCATGTTCGGTGAGCGATACGGCATCAAAGCCCTATACACCGACGCCCTGGAGATGTACGAGAAAGAAAACCTGGACATCCTGGCGATTGCCACCAACACCAAAGGTCGATCCTTTTTGACGGTCAAAGCCGTGGAGGCCGGCGTCAAAGGGATCTTCGTCGACAAACCCATGACCTTTACCTTGAAAGAGGCGGATGACATGGTCCAAGCCTGCGCCGATGCCGGTGTGCCCCTGGTCGGTGGAGCCACCACCGTCTCTCATCCTTCGTTCGGCAAGGCGAAAGAACTGATCCGCAGCGGGGCCATTGGAGACGTCACCTCGATTGAAGCCCAGGCGCCGATCACTTCTCAACACCAGGACTGGAGCTATTTCGTGGACAGCGAACTGGCCTGGGTGAGTGGCATCGGCGACAAGCCCCGGCGCGAGCGCGGCAGCAGCGAGTTCATGGGACAAGGGATTATCGTGGCCAAAGACGGCACGGTGGTCCACATCCGGGACGGGGCGCCCATGGTGCGAATCTCCGGCAGCAAAGGCGAGATGAGCTTTGACCGCACCCGATACTACTGGCGGCTCTGGCAGGACATCGATACTCCTTCGGGGGCCAAGAGACGGGTGCAAATACCCTGGCCTGACCCCCAGTTCGGCCTGGGAATGCGCACGGTCTATTGTCTCGACGACCTGATCGCTTGTATGGAGGGTCGCATGGATGAACCCAAGAATTCGGGCCGCCTGGTGGCCGTGGCTCTGGAGGCAGAGTTGGGAATGAAGCAGTCCTCGGCCCGGGGAGGCGAACGCATTGAGCTACCGCTCGAGGACCGCAGCCTGGGGCTGACTTATGATTGGTTCCGTTAATGACCTTTTTAACTCCGAACACGGAGGGGGGCAGATGGCCAGTGATCTCAGTCAGAGAGGCCGCAGGTCTTGTCTCTTATGGGTCGTGGAGGCGCAGAGTGGGCCTGTGCCGGCGTTTTGGGAAGGTTGATGGCCCCAGTTTAGGGAGGAGAAAGACATGAGTAACGAGCTGCTAAGCATTCTGATTGGGTTGGCAGCGGTCAGCGTAGCCCTGGGGGGATTGATTCTGACCAGCAATCGCGGACTGAGGCAGGATATGGCGCAGATGGAAGGGCGGTTGCGGGAGGACATGAGCCAGTTACGAGGGGAGTTACGGGAGGACATGAAGCAACTGGGGGACCGCGTGGCCAGGCTGGAGCATGGACAAGCCAAGCTCGAAGGGCTCCTGGAAGGATTGCGCGAAGCCATCACCGGACGGGCTGTGGCCAGCTAGGTGATTTCAGAGGCGCCGCCCTCGCCTTCTGTGGGGAAGTGAATGCTGATAAAGGAGACTTATCCGGCCTGAAAGTGGACCCGTTTGGTACAGGAAAACTCCCCCTGGGTGGCCGCGGGCCGCAGCCTGGTTAACAAAAGCGCAACCTGTTGTGACCGGTTTTCCCAAAAAGAGAACCTCGGCGCTTGACCGGGGCTCCCCAATGCGTTTCCAGTGCTGGCTGGTGACGCAGCGGGCATCCGATGAGACCGACAGCGCCGATTGCCTGAGGTCCGCTGGCATTCATGTCGTGAGCGTGATTTGCAGTGAGGGAACAAAAGGAGAACCCTAATGATTCGACGTGATTTCATGAAGTCTGCCATCGCCCTGGGAGCAGTTTCAGGCGGGAGCCTGTCCCTTGGCGCCTCTCCCGGTCCTCTTCCCAAAAAGACAGGAAAGGCGAAATACCGCGGCGGCGTGGTGGGTCTGGGCTGGATGGGCGTGCTCTACGATATGGGAAAGCGTGATTATGAGAATATCGGGGGGTCCTACAAGACTCCCAAATACAAACTTGAGAGCGCCAACCGCCCCACCCCCGACTGGCTGGACGTCCACCGGAAGTTCCACCATCACGATCATCCGGGCAAAGAAGGACTGGTAGCCACCTACGCCGAGGCCCTGTGGGACCGGCCCGAGGTCGATCTGGTGGCCGGCGCCGACCGGGACCCAAAGCGGTTGGCCCTGTTCGGTGAGCGTTACGGCATCCAGGCCCTCTACACCGACGCCCTGGAAATGTACGAGAAAGAAAACCTGGACATCCTGGCGATTGCCACCAACACCAAAGGCCGATCCTTCCTGACGGTCAAAGCCGTGGAGGCCGGCGTCAAAGGGATCTTCGTCGACAAACCCATGACCTTTACCTTGAAAGAGGCGGACGACATGGTCCGAGCCTGCGCCGATGCCGGTGTGCCTCTGGTCGGTGGAGCCACCACCATCTCTCATCCTTCGTTCGGCAAGGCGAAAGAACTGATCCGCAGCGGGGCCATCGGGGACGTCACCTCCATCGAAGCTCGTGTCCCCCTATTGTCCCAACACCAGGACTGGAGCTATTTCGTGGACAGCGAACTGGCCTGGGTGAGTGGCATCGGCGATAAGCCCCGGCGAGAGCGCGGCAGCAGCGAGTTCATGGGACAAGGGATCATCGTAGCCAAGGACGGCACGGTGGTTCACATCCGGGACGGGGCGCCTCCCCTCCGAGTCTCGGGAAGCAAGGGCGAGATTACCTTCGACGGCAAGCGTATGCGCCTGTGGCAGGACATCGATACCCCCTCGGGACGCCAAGGCCGGGTGGAGATGCCGTGGCCCGACCCCCAGTTCGGTTCCATGCGAACCCCCTGGTGCCTGGACGACCTCATCGCCACCATGGAGGGGCGCATGAAAGAACCCAAGAACTCAGGCCGCCTGGTGGCCGCGGCTCTCGAGGCAGAGTTGGGAATGAAGCAGTCCTCGGCCCGGGGAGGCGAACGCGTCGAGCTGCCGCTGAAGGATCGCAGCCTGGGTCTGACCTACGACTGGTTCCGTTAATGGCGTCTTGAACACCCAACAGGGGCGAGGCGTACAGCCACGGACGCGAAAACTCCAGAATCGTCCAACGGCTGTTGAACAACCCACTCCGGCCCATTGGCGCGAGTCGCTTTCATCAGCGTCATCCGGGTTCAATCAAAAAAGAAGAAGGAGGGCAAAAGTGATTCGACGAGACTTCATGAGGTCCACCATGGCTCTGGGCATCACCTCAGGGGCCGGTCTCTCCCTGGGCGCCGCGGCCATTCCTCTCCCGAAGAAGCCTTCCGGGGCCAAGTATCGCGCCGGAGTGGTCGGCCTGGGATGGACGGGCCTCCTCTACGATGTGGCCAAACGGGACGGCTCTCACCGCCAGGGCCCCCATTGGGATCCGGCCTATCGGGTGGAAGACAATCAGCGCATTACCCCCGAGGTGAACGTCCATCGTAAGTTCCACCATCATGACCACCCGGGGAACGAGGGACTGCCCACTTCCTACGCCGAGGCTCTGTGGGATCGCCCGGAAGTCGAACTGGTGGCGGGGGCAGAGCGGGATGAGCGCCGCTTGAAGATTTTTGGGGAGCGCTACGGCATCCAGGCCCTCTACACCGATGCCCTGGAAATGTACCGGCAGGAAAAGCTGGACATCGTGGCCGTTTGCACCAATACCAAGGGTCGGGCCTTTTTGACCGTCAAGGCCGCCGAGGCGGGGGCCAAAGCCATTTTCACCGAGAAGCCGATGGCTTTCACCCTGGAGGAGGCGGACCGTATGGTGAAAGTCTGCGCCGATCGGGGAATCCCTCTCTCCTGTGGCGCCATCACGACCACCCATCCCTCTTTCGCCAAAGCCAAGGAGTTGGTGACCAGCGGCGCCATCGGCGAGGTGACTTCGATCGAAGCCAGAGGTCCCGGCGCTCAGCACCAGAACTGGTCCTACTTCCTGGACAGTCCACCGGCCCTGGGTCAGCGGCACGGGAGATCCGCCTCGGCGTCCTGGAGGAAGCACCGAGTTTGGCGGCCAGGGGATACTTGTGGCGGAAAACGGGCAAGTCGTCCATTTCAGGAAGGGGAGTCCGGGGGTGCGGATCAGCGGGACCCGGGGCGAAATCCACTTCAGTTTCCGTCCCGGCTGGCGACTGTTTCAAGAAGTGACGACACCCTCTGGCCGAAAGCAATCGGTGGAGATGCCCTGGCCGGAACCCCGGTTCACACCCCCCTACGGGGCGGTTTACAGCCTGGACGACCTGATGAGGTGCCTGGCCGGCGAGATGGAGGAGCCCAAGAATTCCGGACGGCGGGTGGCTACGGCTCTTGAAGTCGAGATCGCGCTCAAACAGTCCTCTGCCCAGGGCGGGGCCCGCGCTGCCCTGCCGCTCCAGGACCGATCCCTGGGACTGCTCTACGATTGGTTCCGTTAATCCGTCCGGGATGAAACGCACCTCTCGACAGATCTGCAAGGCTTCTTGATCGCTCACAGTATCAGAACAAGGAGGTGGCCGAATGACGCGCCACCCAGCAAGCGATGTTCAGTGGAGGGAGCGCAATCGTTCAATATCTGAAAAGCCGCGCGACGTGGACATCGCCCTGGATTGCTGGGATGCCTACACGGGCGGAAAGACCCAGCTCAGGTCATGACCGCTAAACCAACGGCCCTATGCCGAAAACCGGAGTTTGATGCCGCAAGCGGCAGACAACTTTGCCAGCGTGTCGAGCCGAGGGTTTCTCCGGCCAGACAGCACCCGGGAGAGTGCTACTCGATCCAAACTCGCTTGTCGCGCGAGTTTGGACACTCCGCCCTGCGCCTCGGCAACGTTGCGAAACGCTTTCATAAGCAAGCGGGGATCGTCGTCCATTTCCTCGATCGCCGCGTTCAGGTAGGCGGCGATATCCTCGGGTGTATTGAGGTATTCGCTGGCCTTATGTTCTCTTACGGGCATTTCATTTCTCCTGCTTGTACGCTTTCCAGTACGCTTGACCCTTCGCGATGTCACCGGTTTGACGTTTCTTCGTCCCGCCGTTCAACAAGACCACAAGTTCTTCACCATCGTGGCCGTAGTACACTCGGTATCCAGGACCGAAGTCGATCCGAAGCTCGGAGACGCCTCCGCCGACGCTCTTGTAGTCGCCGAAGTTCCCTAGCTCCACTCGGTCGATCCGTGTCTGGACGCGGGCGCGAGCTTCGGGAGTCTGGTTCCGAAACCAGGTGTCGAAGTGGTCCGTGCCCTCTTCCGAGACATAGTGGACAACCTTGATCACGATTATAATTGTAGCCAAATGACTACAGAATGTCAAAAATGAACGTCCTTACCCCGCCATGCCGGGAATGCCCCCTCGGTGCCTGAACGAATGGCCGTTGGTAACGCGGAGCGTGCAATTCGACGAATGGGAAAGGGATGCAGGCACAGTTGAAGGCTAAGTTGAAGAGATAGGGGATGATTCAAAGGGAATAAAAGGTATTTCATGAAGATTGAAGTTGTTCCTGGGGAATGCGGGGATGCTTCAATTAATGATATGGAGGCTGTATTAAAAAATACTGCCCGGCAGTTAAACCGGTTTATTGAGAAACCCTTTGATGATTGTATTGAAGTAAGACACGATGAAATACCGATTACTTATTATAGGAGACTTCTGCATAACTCCTCAGGTGAGGCGAAATTCGGCAATGCGCTATCGCTATCCTACTGAAAACTCACCGTTCCTGGATTCTGGCTTTCGCCGGAATAACGGTTATGCAGAGGTCTCTATAGAAAATCCCCTCATGCGAAATTTAAAATTGGTCTGAGTGTTGAAGGTAGCTATTGGATGCAATTTACCTATCAGTTTGCACACGAATTTTGTCATGTGGTTTCAGGCTATGAACGGTTGAAAGACAACCCGAATAGCTGGTTTCACGAAGCTATTTGTGAACTGGCTTCCATATTTACTCTTAGGAGGATGTTGAGTGATTGGAAGTTGTTTCCACGTTATGTTGATTGGTATCGGTCGGAGGAGTGCCTTGGAAAGTATGTAGAGGGTTATACTTCTCGATCAGAAAGGAAATTGCCTGAAGGGAAAACTTTGCAGCAGTGGATATCTGAAAATGAAAAGGAATTTCGAGGATACGACCAGTGTCAGGAGACCATTCCACCCTTCTAAAGGGCTGGCATGAAAAGGTGGATACTGAAGATAAGGCGTTTGTACTGCGTGTGCGTGATGCTTTGATTGGAGATGGCTTGCACCGGCGGTACAAAGGGATGCCGTCTCAATCCCCAAGGGCCGGGGAGGTTGGGATAAAACCACTTGCCATGCACCAAAATGGCTGGATTTTTGTGGAGAGAGTGGCTAAACCTGTTTGCTCCAGGTGAACACCATGAGAAAAGAAGGAGTTAGGATTTCTGGTAGCCAGTCCCACGGTGGTTGTCCCTACTGCGGCAAACACACCGGGGAGATTTGGATCCCATTTCAAGACACGAATCGTCATCCACAACATGACCTCAAATGGTTATTTCATCGAGGTCAGCTTGTATGATTGTCAAGGTCTCGTGCGCCAGAGCACGAAAACCGGAAAACGTGGTTTTGCTTTTCTTTCATTTTCAACAGCTTATCAGCCATTGAAAATGGCGGCGCCTCCCCTGGGCCGCAGAAACCCTGATTAATCAGAGCTTCCCTATATAAGACCTGAACAATAACGACACCAATGAAAAGAGGGCACCACGCTCCATGGACGAATCCATCCTGGACTTCGACAAACTGAGAGTCGTCGACCTTTCCAAGCCGCTGGACCCCGCCACCGAAAAGCGGCGCTGCAAACTCCATCGCCATCACACCTTCATCGGCGGCGTGGACGGTTACCATTCCCACATGGACATCACCTCCCACCTGGGGACTCACCTGGAGTTCCCCTACCACTTCAACAACGAGTGGAAGGACGGCATGAAGCTGCCGATTGACCGGTTCCTGGGCCGGGGCATCCTGCTGAACCTGCAAACCGCCCGCCCCCGGGAGCTGATCCGGCGGGAGGACCTGGAACAGGCAGACCGCGGTCGGGTTCGACCGGGGGACACGGTGCTGTTGGACTCTCCGTTTCACAGTCCCCCATTCGTAAAATCTCCGGACGACCAGCGCCCGGACATGTCCGAGGATGCGGGACGTTGGTTCCTGGAAAAGCAAGTGAAGTGCGTCGGCTGGGGAGACGGCATCGCCATCGAGAACCACGTCCAGGGCTGCATCGCCTGCCATGAGCTGTTGCTGGGGAATGACATCCTTCTGCTGGAAGTCGTGTACAACATCGACCAGTTACGGCAAGAAACCTTCATGATCACCTTCACTCCCCTCCCCATTCACGGCCTCGACTCCTGCCCGGTAAGGGTGGTCGCGGTGGAAGGGATGCCGGGAGTCTAGGGGGCCTTCCCGGAGTCCCTGCTTGGTCCACGCCTCATGGACTGTCGCCACCACATGAGTTTTTTACAGATCTGCGCGGCCGGCTTGCGTTTGACCGGTAAGCATCCTCACGCTTGTACCCTGAACCCGCAGGCCGCCGAAAACCGGAAGCCCGCTGTCGAAGAAGCGATCCGGCCAATCCACCCGATGAAAGCGAGAACCAATGCTTGGACTGCACGCCCTGGACTGGGTAATTCTCATCCTCTACATCTGTGTCGTGGCTTACCTGGGCCTCTTTCTGGGAGCCAGGAAAACCAAATCCTTAGGTGATTTTTTTATTGCCGGAGGAACCTGGGGCAAGCTGCCGGCCTTCCTCTTCAACTTCAGTTCCGCTCTGGCCGGGGCTGAAGCGGTTGTGGTCAGCGCCGCCGCCTACCGGAGCGGGTTGTCGGGCATCTGGCTCTGGTGGTCCCAGCTTTTCGCCACCCCGATGTATTACCTGTTCGCGGTGGTCTACAAGCGGGCCCGGGTGTTCAACATGGCGGAGTTCTTCGAGCTGCGCTTTGGTTCGGGCGTCGCCACCCTCTATTCCGTTCTGGGACTGCTGATCTGCGTCAACTTCATCGGTATCTTCATCACGGGCGGCGGAAAAGTGCTGGCGGCCATCACCATGCTCTCGGTGGATTCGGCTGTGCTGATCTGCTGCACCCTGGTGGCCCTCTACGTGGCGACCGGCGGGGCCATGTCCTCCTTGCTCACCGACCTCTTTCAGGGAATTCTCTGCCTGGTCGTGCTGAGCTTCGGCCTGCTGCCCTTCCTCTGGGACGCGGCCGGCGGCTGGGAAGCGCTGCTGACTCTGCCCGGCACCACCTGGTCCTTACAGTCAAAGGAGATTCCCTGGACCTACGTGCTGGCCCTTCTCTTTTCCGGCGCCGTCGGCTCGGTGGTGGCGCCCAATATCCTGACCTGGATTGCCATTGCCCGCGACGAGAAGACCGGCACCCAGTGCGGCTGGGCTCACGTCTGGAAGCGGCTCATCACCATCCTCTTTGCCCTCTACGGTATTCTCTTCGCCCTCTACTACCCTGGTCTGGCAGATCCGGAGCTGGCCTGGGGGACCCTGATGAAGTCGCTGCTGCCGGCAGGCGCACTCGGCCTCCTGGTAGCCAGCTTTGCCGCCGCTCTGATGTCCTCGGTGGACACCTTTGCCACGACCACCTCGGGGCTGGTGGTGGACTATCTCTATCGAAAGAGGCTCTTTCCCAACCGTTTGCCGGGCTTCTATATCAATCAGGCCCGGATCTGGGGGTTCATCGCCGTCTTCCTCGGCTACGTCACCACTCGGTTTCTGGAGAATATCGTGCAGTACATCGAGTTGGGCTGGTCTCTGATCTCGTTTATTTCCGTTCCCCTCTATTTTGGTCTGGTCTGGAGACGCACCAACCGCCAAGCTCTGTGGGCCGGTGTGACGACCGGCGCCGCGCTCTTCACCTTTCTCAAGCTGGTTCTGGGAGCCTCCTTCGAATACACCGTCTTCATCCCGACACTGGCCTGCGCCCTGGTCACCTGGATGGTCAGCCTCACGACATCTCCTGAAGATGACACGCTGCTCAACCGCTTCTACGCGATTCTCGGCAGCCCGGTGGGCGAGGACGCAAAGCTGCACGAGGCCGGGATTCAGCTCCCTGCCATGGCCCGGATCGATGCTTCGAAGCCACCGTCGGCAGACGCCAAGAAAATACGGCGGCTTTACGAGCTCTACGCCCAGGATAAGATTTTCGGGCCGTCCAGCGCCATCGAGCTGCGGAGAGAAGCCGGGCTGGAGTGGTTCTACCGCGGGTTCGTTTCGATAACGCTCTGGTGCCTTGGCTTGATTGCCGCGGCCCTGGCCTTTTCCTGGTGGATGCAAGCCTGAGCCGATCCCATGAGCGGCGATTCACAGTGACGGCTTGAAGCCTCAGGAATCCACTTTACAATCAGCTCGGCAGAAGGTGCGGGGGCGCGTTTCTCAAAGCTTGGCGCCGGACCCCTTGGGAACAGGACCGAGACGTTCCCCGCCGAAAAACTCAACACCATTGGGGTGGAAGCGTTCGATGGACGACGAACGGAACGACGAGCACCCGGTCACCGCCGGCAAACCCGAGCGGGAACGGGAGCTGCTGGCGGTGACGGTCGGCGAACGGGAACCGCTGAACGGGACCATTCATCTTGCGGAGTACGATCCGGCATGGCCGTCTCAGTTCAAGCGCCTGGCCCGCCTGGTTCGAGAGGCGCTCGGTGAGCGCGCGCTCCTGCTCGAGCACGTCGGGTCCACCTCAGTACCGGGACTGGCGGCCAAGCCGATCATCGACATGGTGCTGGCGGTGGCCGACTCGGCAGACGAAGCGGCATACGTTGGCGCCCTGGAAGCCAAAGGTTTTACGCTTCGAATCCGGGAACCGGACTGGCATGAGCACCGCCTGTTGAAAGCGCCCGGCATCGACGGCAACCTGCACGTGTTCTCGCAGGGTTCCAACGAGATCGAACGGATGTTGCGGTTTCGCGATGGGTTGCGGGCACACCCGGACGACCGGACGTACTACGATCAAACCAAACGGCATCTCGCAGTGCAAACCTGGAAATACACCCAGAACTACGCGGACGCAAAGTCGAAAGTGGTGGAGGAAATTCTCGCGCGGACCTCCGCTCAGACAACAAACCCGGAGCACACGGAATGAAGGGGCGCCAACCAGGCGAGAACGTCGTCCAACGCGCCGCTCCGGCGCAATGAGCCGAAACGGCGACAGAACCCTTCGTCAGACCTTGCCGAGGACAATGTTTCAATGGCTACGGTTGACTGGTTGATCCTGGCGGCTTACCTCGTCTTTATTGTTGTGATGGGGATCTGGTTCGCCCGCCGTCAGCATAGCACCGAGGCCTTTTTCCTGGGAGGTCGCTCGGTACCCTGGTGGGCGGTGGGCTTCTCCTTTTTTGGGTCTTCGATCAGCACCGGAACCTTCCTGGCCTTTCCGGGTCAAGGTTTTGGGGGCGACTGGATTCCCCACCTGTCCCACCTTATTTTCCCAATCATTGCCCTGCTGACGGCCTTGTGGGTGATTCCCTATTACCGACAGAGGGTCAGCATGAGCGCTTATGAATTTCTGGAACAGCGCTTTGGTTACGGCACTCGCTGCTACGCCTCGGTGATCTATGTCATCTATCACCTCTTCCGCAATGGGATGATCTTGTTCCTGATGGCCAAAGCGCTCAACGCCATGACGGGTTGGGACCCTGTGGCCATTGTGGTTGTCAGCGGCATCCTGGCTCTGCTCTATACCATGTTCGGGGGACTGGAGGCAGTGATCTGGACCGACGTCTTGCAGTCGGTCACCCTGTTCGGTGGAGGATTATTCTGTCTCTACTTTCTGACCCTCGGTTCGGACGCAGGGGTTTTTCACCTGTTCGAGGTTGCCGACGCCGCAGATAAATTCAAGCTGGTCGATTGGTCTTTGGATTTGTCCCATCCAACGGTCGTGGTGGTGATTCTTTACGGACTCTTCCATCACGCCACCTTCTACACGACCAGTCAGGACACGGCCCAACGCTACCTGGCTGCTCCAAGCACTCGATCGGCTCAAAAGGCCCTGTTATGCGGCGGCCTGAGCATTGTGACCACCTGGACCCTCTTTCTGCTCATCGGCTCACTCCTCTACGCCTACTATCAAACCCACCCGGGTCAGTTGCCTGCTGAAATCGCGGCCAAAGAGACCCAAATTTTTCCCTACTTCGTGATGAAAATGATTCCCCCCGGAATCACCGGGCTCATTCTGGCCGGCATGTGCGCGGCGGCCATGTCGAGCCTGGACACCACCATCAACAGCCTGGCCATGATCTCGGTCCGTGACTTCTATCTTCACTTCCGTCCCCAAGCCAGCGACCGGCGGCAACTCCGTCTGGGGCAACTCGCTTCTTGCCTGTGGGGCGTTCTGGGAATGGGCGTTGGGTTACTGCTGTTGGCGGGTGTTGAGAGGGCTTACTATTTCGGCGCGACCGTCAGCTCGTTCATCGGGGGCGGCATCCTGGGACTCTTCCTGTTGGGAATGTTTGTTCGTCGGGCGCACACCCGCGGCGTATGGGTAGGGTTGGCGACCGGGGTGTTGATCTCGCTCTGGGGAGGAGTCGATCAGATTCTGGGGGCACTCGGCGTCTCGCCCGAGTTCATCGACAACGTGCGCTTTCCGTGGCATCCCTGGTTGATCCTGGCCCTGGGCAACATCGCCTCTTTCTCTGTCGGTTGGCTGGCCAGCCTGATTCTGCCCGACGCGAGGAGCGGCGCACCCAACCCCGCATGACACACCGCTGAAATCTGATGACTCTGGACGATTCCTGATCGAACGTGCGAGAGTTCGGTCCCGGGCAGGATCACTGCACCTCCGCACTATGGGTTTGTGGGAGCGGTGCAGACCAGGATTTCCATGGTTTCCTCGCCGGTGTTGTCCACAGCATGTTCACACCAGGCGGGAAGATGGACGAATACACCGGGCTTGACCGGCACCCTTCGCCCCGCCAGGATCATGTCACCGCTGCCCCGCAGGACCAGATAGCACTCTTCGGTGTAGTGACTGGCCGTCTCAGAGGTCACATGGGGCGGCAGGTAATACATCGTCAGCCCAAAGTTTTTGGAAGGGGCCTTGGGGTTGGTGGGGTGCAGCACACGCACTCCGACTCCCTCGCTGCCCGGGAACTTGAGCGGCAACCCGTCCTGCACGGTCACCACATGGGGCTGAACCGGCTCCTTCGGTTTGGGAATCGGGGCTTCCTGCCCTTTTGGGTAGCCTTTGTACCGGGTAATTTTCGCCACGTTGTCACCTCCTTTTTTCTCTTGGGATCAGTCGCCTGGCCCGGACGCTGACTCCATTTCCAGCATCATCCTCACGCTGCCACTTCTCCCGCATCCGCATTGTTGATGTCTTTTCCGTCAGGAACTACCATCGGCCGACATGGCAAAGTAGATTTCCATTTGGGAAATGTAGAAACTCAGATGGATAGATTTGCCGCAAAGACATGAACGATTACTTCTTTAGAATGATCTTCGGCTGAGCGAAAAGTATAACGCCATTCGGCCGGTCGTCGCTGGTCCACGAATTCCCTTTTGGGAAGATCATGTTTGCTTAGCTCCGCCGGAATTTTTAATAATATGAGACCTTTGCATAACCCATCCGGTGAGGCTAAATGAGGCCATGCGCCACTGCTATTCTACTGAAAACTCACCGTTCCCGGCAGTTCGGCTTTTACCGGAATGGCGATTATGCAGAGGTCTCGATCTGTAATTCATTCTGATTTTTCACTGAGAGCCTCACGTAATACGTCTTTGACGAATTCGGGAACGTTTTTTCGGGCATGTTTGGATAACTGGACGAGGTGATCATACTGGGGCACTTCGTCTCCAGACCAGGTAACGTCCAGTCGCCGAGTTAGACGTAAGGCAATATGAGCGTAGTTCTCCGGGGTTGCCCAATAGCATGATTGACAGACTTCGGGTAAGTGGTCCATTGTCCAATTCTTGCAGTGCTCGCACGACCAAGACTTTGCTCGGTTACAGGAGCCGCACAACAGCATAAACTCAGTCGAATCCAATTCTCCAGCAGGGTCGCCGCTGACTTCGTAGGGAACGCGATGATCAATTAGAAGGTAGCGAGACTCATAGTCAGTGAAACACACACCACAACGCGAATCATAGAGTTCAACCAAGGTTTCCTTGAAGCCTTTTGGCCAAGTCTTGCGACCGCCAAGTTTGCCGCCTTTGATTTTCTCGGGATCGCCGAACCTGTACGCCCCGATTTTGCGGCCGTGCGCTCCAGTCACACGAAGGGTCTCCAACGGAATACCTTGCTCTCGCACGTCGCGTGCCGCTCGTGGTGGATGATCATATCCGTATTTGCCGCTCAGTTCCTCAGTGGTAATGTAGCCGTGCTTCAGAATGTGGTCGATGACGGTCTTTGGGCGTTTTGCAGTAACAGCCTGTAGTCGATCAAGGAATTCCTGCGGCAACCCGGATTTCTGATCACGTTTTTTCTTTGCCACCCGCCAAGCCCTCACCAGAAAGTAAGCTGACATTCATTGATGCGTGCAGCCCGTTTGAGCGATGCACTAAGAGCTGGTGACAAATACAACGATTCATAGGTAACGTCGGACCGCCCCAAGAGCGTTGCTTGAGTGGATCGTCCAGCGCGTATTTCCAAGTGTGTTAATTTTAGCGAAGCTGGGAGCGGCTCGCCGTAAGTCTTGGCGCCAGTGCGTCCATCGTACGACACAGCAAACATAATGCGCCGAGCATTAAGTTTTGCGAGCTTGTCGCAGAACTCCTCGTGATCGACCTTAGGAAGATACCGCTGATCGCGATTCCCACATACACCTTGGTAAGGTGGATCCATATACACGAGATCTTCTTCTGTACAGCCGTCGAAAACTTTTTTGTAGTCCCATGATGTGAGTCGTGTTCGCTTACACAAGAGATCGGAGGCATAGTGGATACGGCGGCGCATTTCGGCTGGACGGGCGCCTTTGCGTCGATTATCTGGCGTGTTGTTGAACTCACCATTTGAGTTGTATCGAATCGCGGCCTTCACGCAACGGGCAAGCAGGTATAGGAAGTCGGCAGGGTCGTGTTCATTGTTGAAGTGATTACGCACCTTATTGAAATACTCCCTCTCGCGGCCAAGTTGGTCGTTCCAGAGAAACGTGTACTTGTCGGCGAGTTCATCAGGTTGGTCAATGATCTTCTTCCACAATTGAATCAGCGGGGAATGGGCGTCGTTGATCCAGAAGTAAGACACCCGGCGGCGTGCGGCAACTGCAATCGACAATGCAGCGGAACCAGCGAACGGCTCAACCAAGCGAGATACGTTGTCGGGAAAATGTTGCAGGATCGTTGGTGCGATTTGGCGTTTGCTCCCCTGATAGGGGATCGGTTGAGGTACATCGTGGGGACCGTTCATCCGTGAGTCTCTTCTTCAAAGTTTGTCGCCAATAACCAATAAAGTACACTGTGTGAACTGAAATCGACCGACGCAAGTCTAAGCGCAGCGGCCTGAGATGTGCAAACGATCCCGCCGGCGATGTCGAGACCTTCCTTAGAACATCTTGTCCTAGCGGGCAACCATGTAACGCACCACTTCGGCAGGCGTGTACCAGACACCCAACTACTTACGCAGGTCGGGACCGAAGACTTCCAGGAATGGCTCGTAGAATAGGGCATGGCCCCTGCCAGCACCAGTGGGCACTGCCGCTCAATCGTCACTCTGACTAACCGTTGGAATGCCGGCGGCTTGCAGTGCATCCGCTCACTCCCTACCGGGCCAATCTTTGTTCGGATGAACACAATACTCCCCAGAGTCTTCCCTGAAGAGCCGTTGCTGACCTGACTGTGCGGGGCACGCAGGCAGGTGCGCTCCCTCAGTGTACCGCGCCAACTGCCTCTCAGCCAGAATGCGGGTGACATCGGACTCCATACCTGTGGCACGGGCAAGAGCTGCGAAATCAAGCAGGTTGAGAATCTGAGCGGTGATGGGGCGCTTTGTGTCCCAGAAAACGAAGGCCGACCAGAATTCCTGTGCGGGCTCCGATTCGACAAGTGCGTGCAGGGTTTGACGTTCTTGTTTAGACTGACAGGCGAAGAAGTAGCCGGTGTCATCCAAAACGACCGGCCGACCTTGGAAGGGTGCGACCTCTACAAATTCGAGCTTCTTGTACATGCCTGAAATGGCGACCTTCCAACGCGAGAAGGAGTACTCTCCGACGCCAAAGATCGAGAAGCGCGGGCGGTTGCGATAGATCGCGCTGCCACGCTTCGCCAGAAGCTCAGCGTTTGCAAGAAGGTACTGCCATGCCTTGGGAGCACGCTGCTGCAAATCTTCCGGCGATTCCGTCATCGTTCTTTGCGGCACGAGCAGCCACTTGCGTGGACGCCTGTTCCTGGCGAGGTCGGAGCTCTTCAGCAGCGGGAATACGACTGCAGCTTCAACATCGACTCCCATGCCCAGTCCATTCTCGAATTCAGAGTCTCGCCGAACGAGCTCGAAGACCTTGCTGCAGTCGTGTTTGATTCCCGAACGCCAACCGGAAAGGCCACGGCCCCAGAGACCACGCCACCGCTCATAATGGCGGACATTGGCGACCAGAGCGCCGTCCCGAACTCCAAAGATTGCGTCGGGCGTCGTAGCCTCAAGAGAGGGGTAGTCACTGCAATCCTTTGATGTGGTGCTCGGTTGGCATCTCGCGACGAGCAGACACGCGTCGACCGACGCTTCGAAGTACAGCTTCGCGTCGATACGGTGTATTGCCGCAGACTTGATTGGCAGCTTGTGCGACCATGCATACGAAAGGACTTTTCTGGCGACTGCCGTCTTGCAAAGGACGGCCAGCATCCCCGGTCTTTCGGCAATCCAGCCAAGGTTTTGCCGCAGCATCCACTCCGATATGTCGAAGTTCGACCTTCCGGTCAGGGCGTCGATTCCCCGCAGATTGTCATGGTTCACCTTTTCCGGGAGATTCGCACTCCCCAAGACGCCTAAAGTCGAGCTTGTTACCCAGGGCGGATTGCCCCAAATCAGGAGCGGCGTTGGCAGGCTTGCGACGAGAGACGGCCAGTTCGTGTTGAAGAAGTCGCTCTGGAGAATCTGGACCTGCTGGTCACGATCGGTGAGGCTCAAGGTCAACCTGGCCTCCTGGACGTAACCAGGATCTCGGTCTACTCCGAGAAAATGACCGGCTCCGGGAAAGACTTCGAGAGCAGCCTGAAGGAAGGTCCCGCGACCGCAGGTTGGCTCGATGACCGAAGCCGGCGAAAAACCGGTGCGCTTAATGACCAGGCAGACATCGCGGGCAAGACTCCGTGGAGTTTGAAAGTCGCCGAATTCAGCTTTGTTTCTCTTCTCTCCCGTCATCCCGGGCGCTAAGAGGTTCGAACCACATAGGGGCCTGTATCGGGGTCCTGGCCTCGAGCAAAGTTCTTCCCTCCAAGATATTTCACCTCCATCTCCACATCCTTCAACGCCAGTTCGGGGACGATGTCGGAATCTCGGTGCAGGAGCGTGACCTCCACCTGGTTCCTTCCCTGCATGGGCCAGTGATCTCGCGGGAGCCGGTAAACATACCAGTAAGCAAACACCCGATAACGCGGAGCCCTCATTCGATACACCCGATTGATTTTTCTCAAGCCGGAATCCGGCAGCATCTTGCCATTGAAACGGAACTCGAGACGGTCCGTTTCCGTCGCGCCGGTCAGCCGAAAACGGAGCATGACCTCATGGACGCGACCCATCTTGTGCCAGCGTGGCAAGTCGTCCGCGATCACCAGTTCCGTCTGCACCGGCTTGTTCACCTTCAGCGTCCTGGGCAAGGGCATCCGGGGGCCCGAGGGTCTCATCCTGGTGGGCACATAGTAAAACTTGTCCTTCGAGGCCATGACATCGGGATGGATCAGTTCCCGCAACTGCTCATAAAAATCGGCTGGATAGGGCCAGGCGGTAAACCACTGAGCCAGGTAAAGCCCATCGATGCCCTGGGGCCAATAGTTGCAGGCCACGGCTCGAATAAACTCGATGGTGCCGTTGTCCAGCCGGTCGGAGTGAACCTCGGGCTGAATGGTGGCATGAACGCGACAGGCCGAGTTCTGCGCCGCTTCCACCAAGGGACGGAAGTCGGCCAACTGATCCATCCGGCTGGAGTAGCTTTCTCCGATCACCACGTCCACAATTCCCTGGCGAATCCACTCCCGCAGGTCCAGACCCCGGGAATCGGCCTCCTCCAGGCTGACCGGCACGCGAACCGCCAGTTCCCGGTTCCGTCCACTGGCCTTGAGGGCATCATAGACCCGCTTGACCCAGGCGGTCATCAGGCCCCGCCCGGCATCGACCTCCTTGGGATGGAGGTAATGGTAGTGACCAAACAGCAACTCAAATCCGTCAACCGGGTAATTCTTCAACACTTCCTCGATGAGAGCGAAGCGCTCGTCTCGCACTTCCTGATGCTTGAAGTCCAATTTCCTCAACCCGGGAAAATTCTCATCCAGGTCGCCTTTGGCTCCGATCTCCAAATGCTGATTTTCCCAAGTGAAATTAGCTGCGCGAACGTCGCCTTCGCGGGTTTTTCCTCTCCCCCGGTTGAGAAACAGCGAAGGGTAGATGGCCAGTCCCTTCGCCCGGGCCCGCTCACAGACAATGCGCAGGGGATCCCCTCCGGATTCCAACATCATGCGGGCGTTCTGGTGGGCTCGCCGGAAAATCATGTGCGTCCATTGCTTCACCGGATCTCCCCAAACCTCGCTCACCTTGGTGTCGTGAAACACTGTCCGTCCATCCCCCAAACCAAACATCAAGGCATCGACGGGCGTGCCTACAATGTCGTCCACCGAGGCCTCGAATTCTTCCTTCTGCATCGGCGGCTCGTACATGTAGATGGCGGGGTGACGGCCGTCGTCATAGAACATGAGTCGCGGTTTCCTGCCCGAACTGTGACTCCGGGGACCGGGAGCCGGTGAAGCCAGGCTGGCGGCCCCGGCAGGAACGGCCGTGGAGGCCAAGCCTGCGGTCAAAGCGGTCTTCACGAATTCGCGTCGTTTCATTTTGAAAGACTCCTTTCCAAAGTTTTTGAACTTACCGGCACGAGGCCACAGGATCACCCATTCCCGGCCCGTTCATCACTAAGAGGTTCGCACCACGTAAGGACCCGTATCCGGGTCCTGGCCGCGGGCAAAGTTCTTGCCTCCCAGGTATTTGACTTCCATCTCCACATCCTTCAACGCCAACTCGGGAACGATATCCGCATCGCGCCGCAACAGGGTCACTTCCACCTGGTTCTGTCCTTTTCCGGGCCAGTGTTCCCGTGGAAGCCGGTAAACAAACCAGTAGCCAAACACACGGAAACGGGGCGCTCTCATCCGATAGGTGCGATTGATCTTCCTCAAGCTGGAATCGGGCAACTCCTTTCCATTGAAGCGAAACTTCAGTTGATCGGTCTCAGTGGCGCCGGTGAGCCGTAGGCGGAGCAGCACCTCATGAACCCGTCCCACCTTGTCCCAGCGAGCCAAGTCGTCCGCAATCGGCAACTGAACCTGGACCGGTCGATTCACCTCCAGCGTCCTGGGCAGCCCCGGTTCCGGTTCGGAAGGGTTGGGGCGGAAAACGCCCTGGGTCGACACAAAGTAGAACTTGTCCTTTGCAGCCATAACGTCCGGATGAGGAAGCTCCCGCAGCTTTTCGTAAAAGCTGGCTTCGTAGGGCCAGGCGGCAAACCACTGAGCCAAGTAAAGTCCATCCACACCCTGATCCCAGCAGTTGCAGGCTACGGCCCGGGTGATCTCAACCGTACCGTCTCTCAGCCGATCGGAATAGACTCCCAAGCCGACGGCCCCATGAATCCGGCAACTTGAACCCTGAGCCGCCTCCACCAATGGCCGAAAATTGGCTTGCTGATCCATTGCATGCTGATAGGTCTCTCCGATCAGGACGTCGACAATGCCCTGCCGGATCCATTCGCGCACATCCAGTCCCAGAGCGTAGGAGGTCTCAATACTGGCTGGAACCCTGATGGCCAACTCTCTCCCCTGCCCGCTGGCCCTTGACCGCCTCATGAACCCGTTTGACCCAGGACGTCATGATCGGACGCCCCTGGTCAACCTCCCTGGGGTGAAAGAAAAGCACTGCCGGACTCTTGTAGTTCAACTGAAGTTCGAAGCCGTCCACCGGGTAATTCTGCAACACTTCCTCGATCACCGCGAAACGCTCGTCGCGTACCTCCGTATGTTTGAAGTCGAGGTTGGTGCTTCCCGCAAGATCCTTCAGATCTCCCTTGGCCCCTATTTCCAGGTGCAAATTCTCCCAGCGGAAGTTCGAGCTGCGGACATCTTCTTCCCGTGTTCCCCTCCTGCCCTGGTTCACCAACAAGGTGGGATAAATAGCCACCCCCTTGACTCGAGCCCGCTCACACACCAGTCGTAGAGGATCCCGCCCCGAGTCCAACATCATGCGCGCGTTCTGGTGGGCTCGCCGGAAGATCAAATGGGGCCACTTCTTCACCGGATCCCCCAAAACCTCGCTGACCTTGGTGTCGTGAAACATGGTTCGCCCGTCTGCCAGACCAAACATCAAGGCATCGACAGGTGTTCCCACAATCTCATCCACTGCCGCTTCGAATTCTTCCTTCTCCATGGGCGGCTCGTACATGTAGACGGCGGGGTGACGGCTGTCGTGATAGAACATAATCCTTGGCTTCTTTTCGGAACCGGGCCTTTTGGGGCCAAGAGAGGGCGAAGCCAGGCCAACCGCCCCCGAGGGCACGGCACTCGAGGCCAACCCTGCGGTCAGAGCCGTTCTTACGAATTCACGTCGTTTCATCGCAATACTCCTTTCCCAAGTGGACCACTCGATACTCCTGCAGTTGCCGGAACCGGGCCGCGACCGGCCGGTTGGCTCCGATCGCCCCTTTCGGCGGAAATTCCGTCGCTAAGCCTCGATCGCAGTCATCATCCGATCAAACTTCTTGCGGTCCAGACAACGATAGTGAAAGTAATTTTGAGGATGGTTGACGAGATCGGCAAAGTCAGCCAGACGATTCAGCGTCTCCAGCACTTCCTCACGGGTGCACCCGATCTCGGCCGGTCGATAACGCGTGCGGCACTCATTCAGCATCTCCTTGGTCTCTTCAAATCCCCAACCATAGAGATAGCCATTGATCAACGACCCCAGAGCCACGCCTTCTCCATGCAGCAGTTCTCGACCATGGACCCACTCGAAGGTGATGACGAAAGCATGGTCCAAACTGTGCCCCACCTTGAGCGAATGAAGCTGCAAGTCATATCGTTCCCGGTTGACTTCAGCCGCGATCTTGATTCCGACCTCCCCCGGCTGACCCTGTTCATCCAGACTTCGACAAAAAGTCTTCACGCGACCGCGAACCCACGCGACGACCTCATCCGCCACCCCCTGGTCCCAGCTCGGCGCCTCCAGATTTTGGTCCAACCACCACTTCCAAGCTCCCACCTGGGAAAGATAGCAGATACACTCGGCCATGCCGGAACAATTCAAGTGCGCCGGGGCTTCACGGATGACTCCGTAGTCGAACAGCAAATACTTGGGGGCAACCGTTTCCAGGAGCCACTCGAATCGATCTTTACGTCTCAGGGCCAGAGGAGACTGGAAGACGGCTCCGGTCGAGACGATGGTGGGTATCATGACCAAAGGCCAGCCTTTTTTCCAAGCCACGTACTTGCCGACATCCAGCGCGTTGCCCCCGCCGACCGCCACCAACCGCTCTGCCTGGGGAAGCCCCGGCAACAACTGTTCCAGGTATCGCTCTCTCATTCCCTTTTGAAACTCCACGTGGATGGGGCGATGGACCAGGTAGGGCTCGACGACCGCCATGGCGCTGGGTGAAGACACCACGACCGAATCCTTGAACGGCTCGGCATGTTGAGCGATCAAGCTCCAGCCATATCGAGCATCCCATTGACGACTGTCGAGGACCACAGCATCATCTCCTCTCCATCATCCGGTTGAAACGTTCGTCGGCATTCCCAGCAAGCGCTCTTCCCCAACCGGCTTGTCCGATGGCGGCGGGAAACCCGGCTGTCCTTTCCCTGAAACAGGTCTTAGCCTATCATTAGCATTCCAACGCTCTGCGACATCTGCCGGAACCTTCAAGAGCCGAGGAAGATCCCAACCCGTCAACGGCCCGAATCCAGGAAGGGGCAGCCATGAAGATTACCGACATCAAGACCTTTTTCATCGGGGTCCAAGGCAAAAATCTCCTGGTCGTCAAAGTAGAAACCGACCAGGGAATCCACGGCATCGGCCAGGGAGGCACCACCACCCGTGAGCTCGCCATGACCGGGGCCATAGAGCCCATGCGGCATTTTCTCATCGGGAAGGATCCTCGCCGCATCGAAGACATCAACCAGGAGCTGTATCGGGGGCAGTACTATGAGGGCGGAACCATCATCACCGCCACCACTTCCGCCATCGACATCGCCTTGTGGGACATCCTGGGAAAGCACCTGAACGCTCCCGTCTGGCAACTCTTGGGCGGAGCCACCCGTCGCCACGTCACTTGCTTCATTGATGGTCCGGCCGGAGCCGGCCAAACCTTCGCCGATCAAGCCGAAGACCTGGTGCAGAGAGGATGGAAAACCATCCGCTTCGCTCCCGAGACGGGGGACCCCGAATTCAGGCAAGACCGGGACAGCATCTTCGAACCTTGGGAATCCATCGATTGGACGGCCGATCAGATCCGGCAGGCCCGGCAGCGTGTGGGACCGCACATCCGACTCGCCATCGATTACCACCACCGCCTCAATGTCGCCGAGGCAGCCACCTTTTGTCAACGCATTCAGGACGTGGACCTCTTGTTCCTGGAAGAACCCATCCGGTCCGAGAGCCCGGATGCCTACTCATCTCTCCGGAAAATGACGCCCATGCCTTTTGCCATCGGCGAAGAGTTTTCAGGGATCTACGTTTTTGCTCCCTTCATTGAACGAGGTCTCGCCAACTACGTTCGCCTGGATGTTTGCAACGTGGGTGGCTTCACGACTGCCCGCAAGGTGGCCGCCATGGCCGAGGCTCATTATCTCGACATCGCCCCCCACACCCCCCAAGGGTCTATTTGTCTGGCTGCTTCCGTTCATCTCTGCTCTGCCATCCACAACTTCGCCATCCTGGAATACAACTGGCAGATGCCTCACCTTCCCCAAGACCTGTTCCCACAACAGCTTCAACTGGAAGGAGATCATTTTCCTCTCCCGCAAGGCCCCGGTCTCGGCATCGAGTTCGACGAAGAGGCCGCTCGCCGCTATCCTCCGCTACCCTGGGAAGCTCCCCACTTCCGGCGCCGCGACGGTTCCTTCACCAATTACTAGCACCGGGAAGCCGTAATGGCGATGACTGCTTCACCTGGAAGTCTCAACTCGATTTCAGCGGTTGCCCTCCGGAAAGATTGCCGTTTTCGGGCCGAGATCTCTCAGTCTTTGACAGGCTTCCAGCGGATGGCGTAAAGGTCCGTTTTGTCCTTGACCGCTTCCCAGGAATGGCCCACGGAAGAAGCGGCAATCGTCAGAATGGTGTCGTCATCCAGCACCACGCTGGCGCTGTAACTGCCGGTGAAGTTGGTGGAGTCCAGATAGTACACTTCATCTTCCCAGGTTTGGCCTTCGTCCCGGCTGATCATGGCTCGACTCCCCGGTGGACCCGGACCGTAACGGGTATCGTGAATGACAATGACCGTGCCGTCACTTCGAGCTGCAGGGTAGCCGAAAGTTTGGCCATAGGCGGTGGTGAGCATTCGAGGCCGGGTCCAACTGGCCCCGCCATCCTTGGAATTCATCAAAAAGACGTTCTTGAAACCGAGGCGATCCGGCGTACGTGGGTAGGCCCCCATATGTTTGACGATCTCGGGAGAGTCCTGGGGATGCCGGTCGCGCTGATAACGAACCGTGGCCAGGACCTCCCCAGAGGGAAGCTTGGTGGCGGACCCCTCCGAACCCCAATCCCACATCAAAGTCGGACCTTGCCAGCTTCGACCCCTATCTTGAGAGTGGAACAGGAACAGACCGTGCTGTCTCGGTAAGCCATCCTCCGGGTCAGCGTCGCTTCGAACATCGATCGTCCACAATAAGGTGTCATCCTGCAGCCGATCCAGCCCTCGATGGCAATAGCGCTCATCGTAAGGCTGACCGGAGCCGGGCATCTTCAGGTCCAGATCAATCTGGGCGATCCTTTTCCAGGACTGGCCTTCATCCTGGGAGGCCCACACCTCGGCCGGCGCGCGCACGTCTGCCCCGGTGACCACCGAAACACAGACAAACGTTCCGTCACGCAACACCTTCCACCGGCCCGTCTGCTGAATCTCGTACCCGGAAGGGCCATTCACCTCCCGGGCGGACCAGGTGAGTCCTCCATCGGTAGACTTGGACAGTTTTTTTACCTGGCGGACGTAGACAGCGCCATCCGGCCCCAGGTCGACCGAGGTGCCGCCTTGGGGACTCATGGGCTGATCGTGCGGTAGCAAAACCTTTGTCACGGGAATCTGAGTGAGCTGGCCCGCCCGGGCATGCAGGATGTACTGAGACCGGCGCATGGTTTCCAGGACTTCCTTGGACGGCGGAGGAACCCCTCCCAACTGCTGAGTCATCACCGTCGGCTCCGTGATCACCTTCATGGGGGGCATCGGCTCGCCGGAACCCGATGAAGAACACGAGACGGCAACCCAGCCGAGACCCGCCAATCCAGTGAGTAATCCGTAATAGATTTTCACGCTGCTCCTCCTGAAAACCAGAATGATCCAAACAGGCTTTTCAGCCCGGCGGCGTCAGTCAACGTCTTTCGGCCAAATCATCTCCAACCGGAACAGCCCGGTAACGGTGTTCAAGGGTTCGATTCAGCACAGGATCGTGCAACCGGGCCACAAAGGCATCGCCGACACCGTGGCTGGTCTCCTCGGGAAGAGAATGGTCCTGAATGGCCTGGGCCACGGAGTCGAGGAAAGGCACCGAGCCGCAATAGAGAAACGATGGGAGGATCAGGAACTGTACGTCCTTCATCGCCAGAAGATATTCCAGATCGACCAACTCGGAGGCGGCGCAATCCTGAAGAGGTACGATGTTCTCCCCCACCGTCACTTGGCTGGATATCTTCAGGCTGTCCCAATGGTCGCGCACCTCGCTGTAAGGCCAGGCGGTGAGGCCGATGGGATGCGGGCACATCTGCTTGGGCTTGTCCTGGAACAAAGGATCCAACTCCCGATCACACTGGTCGCTCCCCACCGTGATGAATGTTTCGTTTCCATCCCGAATGGCGACGATCTCGGCCTCACCGCCGGTCAGCGGACCCTGGACTTCAAACTCGGGCCCCTGGGTCAGCAGGTAGCGGCCAATGTGAAAGATCGCCGGATTGGTCTTGGTGCCGGACTCGCCCCGAGCCAGCATGGCGTCGAGCTGCTGGCGCATTCCCCTCACGTCCCGAGAAGAGAATCGAGCTCCAGCCACCGACCCGATGGGGATGATTTTCCTTTCGGTCCTGTCCCTCCGCTCAACAAGCATCTCCACAGGTTCAATTCGCATGAGCCACTCCCCACTGATAGATTGATTCGACCATTTCCCCAGGATTTAAACACACTTGGCGCCGGACAACAAACGGATTGTGCAGATACTCCGCCAAGCTTCCTCCGCACTCATGCAGGCCGTTCAAACAGCGCAGTGCCTGCGCCAGCCCGAAATTCACAGTGTACTCATAGATTCCGTTGAGATCGGTGGCCGATCTCCGTGACAATCTACAGGCGGCCATTGGCCCGAAGCCGAGCTTCGGCTTCCTCCATGATCTCCGGTTGTGCTCCTAGAAGGGCGAGGGGACATTTTCAGAGGGATTTTCTTGAATTAGATGACATGTTTGTTGAACCCTCCTCGCTAACTAAATCGGGAGCATCATCGAGGGCTGACTGAAGCCATCGCTCCACATTCCTGTCGTCAACTTCCGTTGGTACAAGGGGAATACCGGTCCCAATCCGCCAGTTGCCGGTATCGGGTTCCGGCTCAGGCTTCACTTCAGGGACCTCATCTCTTTGGTCGGGAGGTGGTGACATCAACTGATCAACAAGAAGAGCCAGCAACGCTAAAACAATGCACACTGAGAATAATAAAGTTTGATGGGTGCTTGGGGTGATGTTTCCGAGGAAATCACTTTGCCGAGCTTCCGAATGGTGCGTGATAAGCGGAGAGAAGCTGATGATACCTCGCCAAGCGCGGCTAGACTCCCCAGCAAGGCTGAACCGTGTCATCCTGCGGGCACCGAACGCCGGGCTATTGCGGCTGATGAGGCAAAACCTTGGGACGTTTGTCGAGCGTTTGGGGCAGCGCTTTTACGCACCCATTAGTGGAGGCTCGCGGATTGCCTCTAGCGGAGGTCACCCGAAAGTTTGGGGGCGCGATCTCAGCCATCCCCAAGCCGAATCATTCTCGTAATTCAAAAACGCCACCTAACTCATCCTGCTGGTTTCATGTCGTCAACGGGATGTTGCCGGCTTATGAGCGCGTGCTCGTCCATGGATCGACGACGGCAACACCGGTGTTTCGGAACTCTCTCTCGTTTCGCGTCACGACGGCGAGCCCATGACAAACAGCCGTTCCGGCGAGCATGGCATCTGGCAGGTGGTCATCGAGTGGTTCGCCCCGCCGGCGTTTTTCTTCCATTACTCGGGCGCAAGCCCAAGCGTCGGCGACTGTCCAATCGAGCACCCGTCCTTCGAAGAAGTCTTCGAGGACACCTTGAAACCGTTCGGCAAGATTGTCACGACGCCGGCCAGGGTCGAGGCGTCCGATGCCGTCAAGGATTTCCCAGACGGTGATGGATGCAAGAACGATCCCCTCCCCGGCGATCGTATCCAGAAACTCGGAGACCCGCGGCTCCGGGCTCGGCCGCATCATTTCCGAAACGACATTGGTATCGAGGAGATAAGCAGCAGGAACGTTCACGCTTTGCCCTCATCGGCGAATTCAACCGGCCGATAACCGCAGTGGCCTCGTGGCGGCAGGTCGACTCCGTGTTCCGGCCCGAAATATCGCTTGAAGGCTTCGGAAGGTTTTGCATGGCGTTCAGTCTTTTCACGCTTTTCGTGGATGAGACGCCTAACGAACTCTTCCATTGAGATGCCCAGATGGCGTGCTTCGCGCTTGAGCCAGGATTTGTCCCCTGGATACATATCGCGGACGGTGATAGTGGAACTCATCGTGGCATCTCCTTGTCGGGCACTATATCAATCTCGGAAACCAATTCAATACTAGCATAATTTGCTGTCAATCCCGGCAACCCGTTCTGTAGGTGACATGGAACTGTCCGGTCCTATCAGCGAGCGAAATGTTCTTTCTAATGCGTGGAGCCCGGGGGGAGAAGATGGACTGCAGCGCTGCTCGAACAGGCGAGAGGGCGGGTAAGAAAGCAGCTTGGGATGAGGCGAGACAAGTCTGGGGTGTCAGAGGTGATCGACCAAGGCTGTCAGCAATCTGGTGTCAGTGCCCAAGAACTCAAGGCCGGCAGTCGGAGGGTAACGTTGCCGAAGACTCCGGAGGCGCTGAGGAGCCCGTTAGTGGAGGCTCTCGGGTTGCCTCTAGCGGAGGTCACTCGAAAGTCAGGCGTCACGATCTCAACGATCCCCAAGGCATTACAGAATCACCAAGCCGGGTCGTCTCATCATTCAATAAGACCCTCCAAACCCTTCCGTCCCCGGCCAGTCTTGACGTGGTTGCGAGTGAAAACTAATTTCGATTCAGAATGCAGAGTGAGGAGAACCTAACGCTCTCCTTCTTTGTCTTTCCAGTCACCCATCAGAGCGGAACAGGCGTTCTTCACTGCGTTTCCAAGACTCCTGGTTGCTCCACTCTTGATGGCATCGCCGTCCTGGCGGAAAACGACAAATTTGTTGTCTTTTCTCAGGGCGCCCTTTCCACCCTCGTGCTCAAGAATCACCACGTAATCGGCGCGTTCCTTTTTCATCGTGACAATACATCCACCGCAGCGTTTGTGGAACGTCTTGATGATTTCCGCCGTCTGAGGCCGAGCGCCCCCAGCAACCTTTCCTCCGAAACCTCCGACGCCTTCAACGACGGCGCCACCACCACCGCCTTTGAGTTCCCAGGATTGGCTTTCGGTGATATAGACTCGGGGCTTGGCCTTTTTTCCCTTGCTCCATGCCGGAGCGGAGACGACCAGCACCAACAAAGCAGCAGAAAAGATACTGTAAGCCAGTCGGTATTTTTTCATTGTTCTCTCCTCTTGACAGTTGGCCTCCGATCCGTATCCGACGTTGCAAACCCCAGCGCGTCGGCGATGGCATCGATTCGACTTTATTCAACGGCAATCGAGCTTTGGCGCAACGACCTACACCAAGCGATCAATCGGCACGCCGGTGGCGTCTCCAATGGAATTGGCGATCTTGATCGGTCGTCCGACGGGTGTCATATAGGTCTTCTCCCAGTCAATGCCGAAAGCCTTGTAGAGTGTGGCATAGAGATCACCCACCGTGACCCGGCCTTCCGACACCCGAGCCCCGCGTTCATCGCTGGCGCCGATCACCTGGCCCCCTCGAATGCCTCCGCCGCCCAGGGCCAGCGACCAGCAGTGAGGCCAATGGTCCCGACCATTGTTGGGGTTGATGTTCGGCGTGCGCCCGAACTCTCCCATGACCAAAACTACGGTGGACTCCAACAAGCCCCTCTGTTCCAAGTCTTCCATCAAAGCCGACAGCGCCTGGTCCAAGGGAGGACAGAGCTTGTCTCGGTGATCTTGATTATTCTTGGAATGGGAATCCCACTCGTTGTACTTGTAGCCCGCTGCCGTCACGAATCGACATCCCTGCTCGACGAGCCGGCGCGCCAAGAGAACACTCTGGCCAAATCCGTGACGACCGTAGGCGTCCTTGGTCTTCTCACTTTCGTGGGACAGGTCGAAGGCCTTTTTGACGGTGGGCGAAAGGATCAGGCTGAGGGCCTGCTCGGTGAAGGTGTCCATCCTGGCGTAGTCGGCCACCTCTTCCTTCTGGCGACAAAGTCGGTCCACAATCTGGAGCAGCGAGCGACGGTCTTGAATACGCTCGACCGAAATGCCTTTGGGCAGGGAAAGATCCGGCACCGCGAAATTCTTGCGGTCGGGATCCGGAACAACCATCGGAGCAAATTTCGGCCCGATGAACGCCGAACCGAAATAGCGTTCGTAACCCTTCCAGTCCTCATGTTCACCATGGCGAACATAGGCCGGCATACCGTTCCGCTGGCCCAGTTCCCTGGCCATGATCGATCCCAGGCTGGGAAACTGCATGGCAGGGTTGGGTCGATGCCCGGTGATGGCGTAATGGGTTGCCTCGGGATGGTCGATCTCCTCGGTCTGCATGGACCGGATAATCGACAGTTTGTCCAGGTGTCGGGACACACGGGGCAGGAGCTCCGACACCTGAATGCCGGCGACGTTGGTCGGGATGGCCTTGAAACCGCTGTTGGGCTTGGGATCCCAGGTGTCCACCTGGCTCGGTCCGCCCTCTAACCAAAGGAGAATGCAAGACTCTGCTTTGGCTTTCCGAGCCGGCGCTTCCTTGGCCACCAAGTCTTTCAGGGCCAGGTAGTGGCTCAAGTTGAAGCCCAAGAGGCTCAGCGAGCCTATCCGCAGGAAATCGCGTCGTCGGAGATTCTGCTCGGTGCACCTTAAACAACCCGACCGTTTCATGGTTTTGCTCCCCACCTTCAGAGGTTTCCCTTTGGATTATAGCGTCAACTCTCAGTGAACATAAGCGAATTCGCGAGAACTGATCAAGGCCCAAACCAGGTCCTCCACCGCCTTTCGCCGCGGGTGTTGTCCCTGGATCCAATGTTCCAGATCCCGCTGCTCGTCGGCTGTCGGGAGCCGCGAAAGCGCCGCCAGATAAAACTCCTCGATGATTTCAGCATTCGAAGCCCCAGCTCCCAGCAAACGTCGAATCCGACTGCCCTTCCCTGACAGTTTGCTGGTGTAGGTGGGCCCGGCCAGAAGGTGGAGAGCCTGACCCAAACTGGCTTCAACCTTTCGCTGGGGAACCATCTGCCGGTTGGGCCGCCCGTAGAGGTCGAGAAAGCGGGAGGGATACATGTCGGTGGATACCAGGTTGACCGCTCGAGTCCCTTCGGGCTTGGTTCCGAACTTCTCCGCCACGCCGGTGACTTGGGATATGGCGTCCAACAGCACTTCAGCATCCAATGGCCTGGGATGGGAACGCGCGTAATTCAACCGATCGGCCTGGTTGCTGGCATTGGGCACACTGGAGAGCTGATAGACCTTGGACTGAGCGATGCTTCGCATCAGATGTCTGAGGTCATACCCATGATCTCTGAAGTCTTCAGCCAGAGCCGCCAGCAGATCGGGGTGAGTCGCTGGATTCGCCAGCTTGAAGTCATCCACGGGATCAACGATTCCCCTTCCGAAAAAGTGGCTCCAGATGCGATTGACGATGGCTTCGGCAAACTCGGGCCGATTGGGCGAGGTCATCCACTCCGCCAGGCAGGCTCTCGGGTCAGCAGTTCCGTTTTGCCGCATGGATTCACCGCTGAGAAACGCGGGTGGAACAACATTCTTGTTGCGGGGGTGGATCACCGGCCCACCTTTACCCATCACGCCGTGTCCCTCGGCGTCATCGATGATGATGTTATAGGGCGCCGTGGCGGTGTTAATGTCGCCAACGCGCGTCAACTGGCCGTAAAAGGCAGTCATTCCCCAAAACTGATTCTGACTCCAGGGCTCATAGGGATGATTGTGACATTGAGCACAGTCCAGGCGCCTCCCCAGAAAGACCCGAACCTGTTCACCCATCATGTCCTGTGGAGAGGGTAAGTCCCCTCCAATAAGGTAGTAGTGAAGCGCCGGACCGCCATACCCTTGAGCCGCAATTCGCTCCCGGGCCATCTGGTCATAGGGCTTGTTCTGCGCAATGCAATCCCGGATCCATTCCCAGTACAACCGGCTGTATTTGGTGAACCCTTGAACGGCTTTCCCCACCCGAAAGAGATCGGCAAACCTGAAGGTCCAGTAATCCAAAGACTCGGGAGAATTCAACAAGTTCTCGATCAATTCATCGCGCTTGTTGGGATGATCACTGGCCAAAAACTCCCTGACTCTTTCCGGCGGCGGCAGGATACCGGTCAGATCCAGGCAGACTCGCCTCAGAAATTGGGCATCGCTGGCCGGCTCCGAAGGCAGGATGTGAAACCGTCGCAGCTTGGCGAACACGAATTGATCGATGAAGTTTCTTCCAGTGATCTGGGGATAGGCGGTCAGGGACCGTCGAATCACCCCAAAGACAGCCGTCGCGGCTTGACCCGCTGCCCTGATCACGATGGCTGTCTCGCCAGGGCCGGTTGGCCCGAACCAAACCGGACTCGCTGACCTCGACGATCTCGGAGTTGTTCGACTCATAGTTCACCTGGTCCGTCACGTCTTCCTGACGTCCGTTGGCAAGGGTGGCCGTCACCCAAAGCTGCTGTTCCCCACCCACTTCCACCACCGGCTGGCGAGGCGCAACGGCAAGCCGACGAATTCGCCCTGCGTTGCTGTCCTGCTCACTACCATAAGGCGCCCCGTTGCGAATCCATTGCAGGATCGTTTCATAGTCTGCCGAGTCTCGGCTCAGTCGCTCACCTCCTCCATGAGGAACCTCAGCAGCGGGCTTGATCAGAAGGAGACTTTCCTCCGGTTGCTTCAAATCGATCCTGGACTGACGCCGCCCCAAAGGCTCAGGAGTCAGAACCTGGTAGGTTCCTCCTTCGACCATCCACTCATAATCATCCTTGGGATAAAGGGCATTGGCCGAGAGCTTGAACCCGCCCCGACCTTTGACACTGCCGTGACACTCCTGATTGTTACAGCCGCGCTTGGTGAGGATCCCTCCCACATCGCGTGCAAAGCTGAACGGCCGCGCACTGCGGCCGTCCTCGATTCGAATCTCGGCCTGGTTCGACCAGCCTTCGAACTCGGCTGTCAACACCACTTCCCCATTTTCAAGGGCAACGATCCGGCCAGGCTCTGTCAGCCTAGCTGTCCGGGAGTTGGAAAGCCCGAAGCGACTTTGTCTGGTGAGGTCACGCTGCAGGCCATCCGAGTAAAGGCCCATCAGCAGAAATCTTTGGGAGGCGCCCGAACCTGCGAGTGTGACTTCTCGCGGCTGTAGCCGCACAGAGAGCAATCGAGGTGAGGCTGCTCCCTCTTCCCCACCAGCCCAAAGCGGACCTGCAACTCGCCCCGCCTGACCCAGGCCAAGCATCACTGCCACCAGGACACTGAACCGCCCGAAGCGAACCCACCGCCTCAGCTTCCTGCCGGGGACGCCTCTCCTTCTCATCAGCTCTCCTCCATGTCCACGGAGGAACGAACCACCATGATGGGAATCTCCTTAACCAAAAGGCCGGGTCCAGGTCCTCCATTCAAAATCGGTCGGGCCACGAGCCGGAGCCTCCAGGGAAGCAGGGTGGTCGGCGCATCGGGACGGGCCAGCAAAACAATGGTGACGTTTTCACTCTTTGGAGCAAATCGTTGTTTCTCCCCATCCTCAGGCACCGGGCCCTGATAAGCCTTCACTTCTGTGCCGGGGAAGAACTGGACACCTTCAGGCAGACCCTCCAGGGCCAAGGCGATATCACCCGAAAACCCTTCCTCCTGGTCGGTGGTCACCGTGAGTTTCTTAGCCTGCCCTGGAACCAGGTTCAAACAATCGGCCTCCGTGCGAACAGCTCCCACATGAGGGATCTGCGGCCTGACAAGCAAGCGATAACGAAATCCTGAATCCCCAAACCGTCGGGTCAAGTCGCTCACCAGCAGGACGTATTCTCCTCCTCGCTCGAAAGTATAAAGCGTCTTCGGCTCAACCGTCTTCAGATAAAAAGTGAAGGCTCGGCCAAGGCGTTTATAAACATTGGTGAAGATCTCTTTCCCTTCAGCGTCCAGGATGCTGAGGCGGGGGTTGAACAACGGTGGACCGGTTTGAGGAGTCTCGATTTCGAAAGCCAACTGTTCCCCACGTTCGACTTTGAACTCATAGCGATCGACGTCACCGGGGCGGTCAATGCTGCCCTCTACCAGGCTGGGCACCGATATCCGGAGAGGTCGGCCCTCCTTTTCTTGGCTCTCCTGCTCTTTCACGGGAGTGACCAGGACCTGGGTGTCCCTACCGGTTGTGACAGGATGAGAATGCTCCTGCCGGCCGGAGCGGGCACCGTTGCGCGGTTTGCCATTGGCTTCAGCCAAGCTCGACCCGGCCGCCCTTGACCGGAGAAGCTGGAGCCGATCGGAGGCAATGTGGCGACGAAAGGTGCGCTCGCTCCAGGAAGGGAGACGTTGGTCCCGGGAACTCTGGTCTTGCCTGGAGAAAGTGGCGGCGCGCGAGGAAGCAATTCTCAGTTGATAGGAGTAGTGGGGACTGCCGCCACCCAGGAATGATCCGACACCGACCAAGTAGCGACCGCTCCTTTTGAACCGGTAAGTCACCACGGGAAGCCGCGTCACATGATAGGAACTGGGCTCATCATTATAGGCAAGCCGGGTTGTTCGCTCCCTGTCGAACCAGCTACCGGTCAGTTCATAGAGCGTCAGCTCCGGATCCAGGCCAACAGTATTGGGTGGTTTTCCCGGAGGCTTGGAAAAGACCTCGAACCGCAACTCCTGCCCTTCACTGACCTCAAAAGAATAGAAATCTTCCTCACCGTCTTTAGCGATCCGGCCGTTGACCACCACCGGAAACTTGACCAACTGGGCCGTTGTGGGTGTCTGATGAGGGTCATTTGTTTCGACTTGGACCGGATCGGAGTTCACCCGAAAAATCAGGGCGTTGGAAACTCCGCGATGGGATACCAGCCGAAACGAATGGGCGCCGGCTTTGGCGGTGGAGGGAATCTCCATGGTTATCCGTGCTCTGAGGAGCACAGGTGTTTCTCCACCGACGCCCTCCTCAGCCGCTTTCTCACCGGCTGAGAGCGGCTCGACGCTCCGGACCCGGGCCCTGAGCCGGCCCTGCTCCAACCAGACAGCTCGGGCGCCCTCAATCAGATACCCTCTGACTTCCATCTCCACAGAGGAGCCGGGTTGCGCCCCCAGAGGATAGACCGAAAGGAGTTTCGGCTCGGTAGGCGGGGCCGTCAAATCTTGAGGAAGCAGCGGACTCGCCAGCCAAGCACCAAGCACCAGAGCCGTCGTACCCCGTCTTGCGATCTTGCTCAACGTAGAAGCCCTTCCACTCGATTTGCGGCCACGCGCCACCGACTCGGCTCAGTCCACCCGAAAACATTATTTTCTATCAAAACGATACAGCCCAGGAGCCTCCACTGTCAATTCTCGCTGGCTCTGCTCTCGTTCTTGAAGGGGAAGAGTCCCCAGCTATATGCTCTGGTTTCCTGTTCGTATTTGCCGGGTTGGCTCAAAAGCTTTGTACCACTAACACCTTCACGGCTCTCTCGTTTGCCCTCTTTGAACCACAATTCTTGAACCTTGACTAAAGACGTCCAGACGTCTATACTACAGGCCGAGATGACGGAGAGTCAAACCAGATACGCCCCGGGACGCGTGAGAGACGGCATTCTTCAGGTGATGTCGCTTACGTCGGAGGCGCTCTCGGTTAAGGAGATCAGAGAACGGGTGTCCGAGGTTGTCGGGCCGACTAAGGAGTCCTCTGTTCGGTCTTATCTCAGGCTGAACACTCCCCGGATATTCATACGAGAAGAACGGGGGGTGTACAAGCTGCACTCATCAGCGTCATTGAGCATCCAACGCGCTCCGTCTCTGGCCGGAGAGTCCAAGGCGCCAGTATCGTTTGGACGGGCGACACTTCATCACGCAGACTGCTTCGACTGGCTGGGGCAACAAGCAGACAATAGTATTCACGCCGTTGTGACGGACCCTCCTTACGGTCTTCACGAGTATACGCGTGAGCAACAAGCCAAACTCCGACGAGGGAAAGGCGGAGTGTGGCGCATTCCACCGTCTTTTGATGGCCACCTTCGATCCCCCCTTCCCCGCTTCACCACACTTACCGAGGAGCAACTCGGCCGCATCGGGACCTTTTTCTTCGTGTGGACACGCCGGCTTCTACCGAAATTGGTTCCGGGCGCCCATGTGGTCGTAGCGTCCAATCCTCTGGTGTCTTACCTGGTATCGGTGGCCCTAGCGGAGGCGGGCCCTGGAGCGACGCGGGGAAATTGTACGGTTGACGATGACCATGAGAGGCGGAGACCGGCCGAAAGCTGCTCACAACGAATTCTCCGAAGTCAGTGTCATGCCCCGTTCGATGTGGGAACCGTGGGTCGTTTACCGGAAGCCTATAGAAGGGAGAGTCCAGGATAACCTGAGGAGATGGAAAACGGGCGGATTCCGTCGACTTTGTCCCGATAAGCCGTTCGGGGACGTGATCTCTTCGTCGCCAACAAGAAAGAGTGAGCGCGACTTGGCGCCGCACCCCAGCCTTAAGCCTCAGTCTTTTCTTCGGCAACTCGTACGTGCGGTATTACCGCTGGGAGAGGGCATTATCCTCGACCCTTTCGCAGGCGCGGGGTCAATCTTGGCAGCCGCAGAAGCAGTAGACTACACCAGCATCGGAGTGGAGAAGGACGAACTCTATTTCGAGATGGCCACCGATGCGATTCCAAAATTGATTCGGTTTTCTCCAAACAGGAGTTAGTGGGCGCGATAGACCCAACTTTCACGGAACCTCTGAATCCCACTCTTGTGTAGCGTAGCGGTCGGTGTACCCAGTTCTCCACGGGGACTTCTTCGAAAGTCTTCCATCGTAACGTGTCCAAGATACACGTCGGTGACTGTCATGGGCTGCCGGTCACGCGCCGGCTCGGACTCCGTGTCCACGCGACAGACGAAGAGGTCCATCCATGCTCTCACCCTGGTGTCGGGCCAGCCGACGCTGGCCCTGTGTCCACCGCGCTATGGGGTTGGTTCATCTTCTCACTGCCCGGTTTACCGGACCAGCGTCGTTCTATCAGCACCAGTCCCGGATAAAAATGTCCGTTTCGGGGTGAGGGTCCCGGAGGGTCCTGAAGTCATTGGGTGTCCGGGAGAGTTCCGAGGGCCGTGTCGTTGGCGCGCGGGGATCGAGGGGGACCTCGACCCGACCACAAATTGCTTTCTGAATAATGGCCTTGATGGCATAATGCGTTCATGTCGGTACAGATCACCATCAGAGGCGTCCCCGAGGGTGTGCGCGACGAGCTTGCGGCGCGTGCGGCGTTGCAACGCCAATCCATGCAGGAATTTCTCCGCTGTGAGTTGGAACGGATCGCATCCCGGCCCTCCCTCGGAGTGTGGCTGCAAGGAGTTCGTGACCGCAAGGAAGCGGCGGGAACTCGCGTTCCACCTTCCAGCATTTTACGGGCCCGAGATGAGGATCGGAGATGACGGTCGTCGTCGATGCGTCCGTGCTGGTCGCGGCCCTGGTCGACTCGGGGCGCGAAGGGAAATGGGCGGAGTCCGCAGTCGCTGAAGGCTCTTTGGCCGGTCCGGAACTGGCGTTGGCCGAGGCGAGCAACATCCTGCGCCGGTTGGAACGAGCCGGCGAAATCTCACGGCTTGAGGCCAACAGCGCACACAAGGATCTGCTGCGGCTCGACCTGGAGTTGTTTTCCTTTGCTCCGTTTGCCGACCGCGTATGGACATTGCGGAGCAACCTGACGAGTTACGATGCCTGGTACGTAGCGCTGGCCGAGGCGCTCGATTGCCCACTGGTGACGATTGACAGAAAGCTCGGCCACGCCAGCGGTCCCAAGTGTGAGATCATCGTTCCGCCCCATTCGCAGAGAGAAGAAAAAGCATGATGCCCAAAGACCGCAAGCGGTCGGCTGAGGTGGACTTCCCGATCGCGGAAGTCTCCAAGCACACGGTGCGGGAGAAACCGGTAGTCCTCCATCACCCGCAATCATTTCACCAGTGGCGGGTGCAACGGCTGCTTCCTCCTCGCGGGTGGTGTTGAGGGCGTTGCTGCTCCCGGACCCGTGGGACTCTCACTGCCTGGTGTCCATAGCACGTCAAGTGGGCCGGTTTTAGTGATCCATCATCTGTCCGGTTCGTTGATCGATCAATGTCCCAATTTCAGCAGTCGTCGCCCCGGGTTCCCCCCAAGAGGCTTGCAGCTAAACGCAAACGAGGGTGAAGGATGTCTTCTACTAAACTGTCCTATTGTCAGGTCTTCTGCGCAGCGGTCCTGATCGCTCTGTTCCTGGCGGTCCACCCGGTTCTCGCTCAAGACGACTTCGATCCCAAAAAGGTGTGCAAGGAATTGCCTGGTCACGACCCGCTGACCGAGATTCTCAAGGAAATCGTCAAGGCTCCTACCGGAAATGGCGGACTCGGCAACGATATGTGGGCCACCCTCGTCAACAGAGACGGTGTGGTGTGCGTCGTGACTTTTTCCGGGGAAGACCGAGGTAGCCAGTGGCCCGGAAGTCGAGGGATTTCTGCTCAGAAAGCCCATACTGCCAATACCTTCAGTCTTCCGAAGGGAGCCGGCGGGGCGCTGCCCGGCTTGGCGCTGTCAACGGCCAATCTCTATTCCGCCGTGCAACCGGGGGGCAGTCTTTTCGGGCTGCAGTCCAGCCATCCGGTCGATCCCCGAGCCGCTTACCGCGGCAACGCCAAGAATTATGGATCCCCGAAGGATCCGATGGTCGGCCGGAAGGTGGGGGGCATCAACGTGTCTGGAGGAGGACTCGGTTTATATGACAGTGAAGGCCAACTCGTCGGGGGGCTGGGTGTCAGCGGAGATACCTCTTGCACCGATCATGTCGTCGCCTGGAAAGTGCGGGATGGTCTGGCTCTGGACCATGTGCCCGTCGGTATCAGTCCAACCGGGGACGACAATATCATTTTCGACATGAAGGTCGATCTCGCTACCGGACTTGCAGTCAGCCCGGGAGGCTTTGGCCATCCTCTGAACTGTCCGGGGGCCGCGGTTCTGGACATTGCCAAGGAGCTGCCCCAATCACACCCGACCGGTCCCAACCCGAAGGACAAGTAGCGACGGTCTGACGAGTCACGGTGAGTTCAAGCTGTGGATGATTTCCAGGATGTTGGCCACAGCATCGAGAATTGCCGGAAGCGCGCGGCGGCTGGCGCCTGTCCGGATTTCGATGGCTCCGTATTCTCAATTCTCATGCAGCGCTTTTTGCATTCCATTCTTACCCTGGTGGCGATTGTTCTTGCTGCCGCTGTTCCTCAGCAGGGCCGGGCTCAATCGGAAGCTGAAGAAGCAGTTTCCCAAAGACGCCTCCGGGCCTTGCGCATCGAGCAACCGCCTCAATTGGACGGTCGAGTCGACGAACCTCTGTGGCTCCGCATGGAACCAGCCACCGGGTTTATCCAAAAGAATCCGGACGAGGGGGAGCTTTCCAGTGAAAACACCGAAGTGCGGATCGCATTTGACGATAACCATCTCTACGTAGGCATCATCTGTTTCGACTCTCAGCCCGAAGATATCGTCATCAACCACAACCGGAGAGACGGGCTGCGAACCGATTCAGACTATGTCATGCTCTTGCTGGACACTTTCCACGATGGGCAAAACGCTTTCATCTTCGGCACCAGCCCAACGGGCATCGAGCATGACGCCCAGGTCTCTAAAGCGGGACAGTCACGCGGGGGGGGCGGTGGACCTTCACGCGCCGGGGGAGGAGGAGCCCAACGAGGAGGATCGAGTGCTCTGAGTTTGAACTGGGACGGCGTCTGGGAAGTAAGGTCACAGATCACCCGGCGCGGTTGGGAAAGCGAGATGGCGATTCCTTTCCGCACCTTGCGGTATCAGCCGGGTCTCGATCGGTCCTGGGGCCTCAACATCGAGCGCAACCTGCGCCGTCGCAACGAGTTGTCCCACTGGTCCCCGGTTTCACGGGCCTTCCGCTTCATGCAAGTGGACCTGGCCGGGGCGCTGCACGGGCTGGAAATCCGGAATCATCGCAGCCTCAAGCTGCTTCCCTACGTGCTGGGGGGATTCAGTCAAGACTACAATCGCTTCGAAGATCCCTCCAAATTCGAAAGAAACGTCGGGCTGGATCTGAAGTACAGCCTCACGCCCAGCATCACCCTGGACGGCACCATCAATACAGACTTCGCCCAGGTCGAAGTCGATGACGAGCAGATCAACCTCACTCGATTCGATCTTTTCTTTCCCGAAAAGCGCCCCTTCTTTCTGGAAAACTCCGGTTTCTTCGAGTTCGGCACGCCACAAGAAGTGGAGATTTTCTTTTCCAGGCGAATTGGAATCGACCAAAACCAACAACAGGTTCCCATCGACGGCGGTGTGCGGATGAGCGGAAAGGCCGGCCCCTATCAGCTGGGATTGCTGAACATGCAAACCCGCAAAGTAAACGGCGCCGTGCCGGCCAATAACTATTCGGTGGCGCGGTTCAGCCGGGAACTCCCCAACCGCTCCTCAATCGGAGTCATTGGCGTGAACCGCCAACCGACGTCGGTCATCGAAGAGGATCGTTCTTACAATCGAACCTTCGGGGCCGACGCCAATCTCGGCTTAGGGCGATTCGCCAATTGGTTCAACTACGCCTCTCTGACACAAACCCCGGGATTCAGAGGCCGCAACCATGCCTACTCTTCGCGCCTGGAATACGACGATTCCACCCATGAATTCACACTCGGTTATCTCGAAGTGGGGGATCATTTCAACCCCGAGGTCGGCTTTGTTCCCCGAGTCGGATTTCGTAAGCCCGAATACTTCTACCGATACACCCATTACCCCGACAGTCGGTTGATCCGCAACGTCACACCCCACTTTTCAAGAAAGGTCTGGTATTCGCTGGAAAACAATGACATGGAGTCTGACTTCCAGCACTACCACATGGATTCCCGCTGGCAGAACGGTGGCCGACTAGGCCTTGCCTGGAACCGAAACTTCGAGCGCCTGGACAAGCCCCTCGAGGTGGTCCCCGGGGTGATCATCCCAGTGGGTCGCTACGCCTTCGACGAGATCATCGCCAACTACCGCACCGATCCCAGCGCCCGATTCTTTCTAAGCGGCAATGCCGCGGCCGGTGGCTTCTACGACGGAAATATCCGAAGCCTCAATTTGAATGGAGGCTACCGTCACAGCCATAATCTTTCCTGGACGGCCTCCTACGTTCGGAACTCCGTCACGCTGCCGGCCGGTGACTTCAACGCCGATCTGGTGGGGTTGCGTTTCCATTGGTCCTTCACCTCCAAGAGCTTCCTTCAAACCTTCAGCCAGTACAACAGCACTTCGCAGTCCCTGGGGCATAACATCCGCTTGGGTCTGCTTTCGTCCTCCAGCACCGGCCTGTTCGTGGTTTTCAATACAAACAACGCCACCACAACCTTCATCGATCCTCACCACGTTCCCCGTCGGACACTGACCCGAGCCCTTTTCATCAAGTTCAATCATCTTCTCGACTACTGATAAGGTCTGAGGTTAAAGAATGGAAAAAACTCGATCCGTTGAGAACCAGTACGGGAGGCGGCTGAGAATGCCAAACCATCTTGCGGGGCGATCACGAGTCCAGATATCGAGCGGCTGTCTGGTCCGCTCTGCCTTCCCCGACGGCTGGCGTTACCTGATTGTTCATCCCTCCGGAAACTATAATCGGCGAGCGCCCTGGTCGATTCCCAAGGGTCTGGTCGAGCCCGATGAAGCCCTTGAGGAGGGCGCCCTGAGGGAAACCCTGGAGGAAACCGGTCTGGCGTGCCGCCTCCTGAGGCCACTGGGCCAGGTTCAATATCAGAAAAGCCGGAAGAAGGTCTTTGCTTTCCTGGCCGAACCGGTGTCGGCTGCGGGTGAAACCATTCTGGAGCCGGCTTCCTGGGAGGTAGACGCCGTTGAATTTTGCTTGGCCGCCGAAGCTCGCTCCAGGCTGCACCCGGATCAGCGGGTTTTTATAGATCGAGCGGAACGAGAAGCTGAGAAGGCCCCCTCACCGTAACGCTGCGCAGAGCGCCTGGGAACGCGGGCGTCTCGCCCGCACCTGGACCGCAGTCCATTGCCCGCACAGGTTTCTACAGGCTCCTATCCCGACGTCGGTGGTAGCTGCAACAGCTCCAACCTCTCTCGATCCGGCCCGTAGAAGTAGCACCAGCGAACGCCGTTGGCCATGGTCACTGGAGTCGATGCAAATTCAACTCCCTTTTCCAGGAGCGTCCGGAAGGTCTGCTGAATGTCGTTAACTTCAAAACAAATGTGGCCAAATCCCATGTCATTCGCTTTGGAGTCCGACGGCAGGGGACGGCTCGGAGGGTTGAGATACTGGAAGGTCTCGACCAGAGTGTTGGAACCCGGAACCGCGAAGAAGGTTGCGGCAACTTTGGCGCCCGGCAAACCCGCCCCGCGGCTGAATTCGCTGTCTTCGATCGATGCCTCGAAAGCGATCTCAAGTCCGAGCGTTTCGGTGTAGAACTGCTTGGTTTTCGCCATATCGGAAACTACGATGTTGGTGTGGTGGAGGCCTTTGATCATGGATGTTCTCCTGGTGAAATTTCAGGGCGGTGACAGTTATGGCAGAAGGGTAACCCAAGCCACTGCCAGAAGCGGCAAAGCACCACCTGTTTCTGTTGACGACCTGCTGCGCAGGCGCCTTGGTCGGTTGCTCACCATCAAACTCTACCGCTTTCGCCGGTGGTTTGAAACATCGGCTTTTCCAAATTCAAACAGAGAGTGGGGGTCAACACAAAGACCATACTCTGAGAAATGGCCGGAGGCGGGTGTTCCTCCAGGCAGCGCTATTGTCTCAGGCATCTGGAGGGGGCAGGACGGCCCACCGGCAAAGGTGATATCATTCGGCCTGCAAAGCCATTGGTCATGAAAGGAGCACGCTATGAGGCTCAATCCGAAGCTCGGTAGGGTCCTATTCTCGTTGACAGCACTCGCCGGCGCAAGCGTCTTGACTCAGGCAGAAACCCCGATCGGGGAAAAATGGTGGCCCTCACGCTGGGGAGCCGATGACCAACGGGGAGCCGCTAACCTGATGACCGCACAGCGAGCACTGAAAGCCGCGCGTCTCATCCAAAAAGGCCAAGTTTATCAGCTCGGGCGTATCTATGAGCATGGAATGCCCTTGCCCGGCAAGAGGCACTTCAGCCTCACCATTCCCGGTTCACCGACCGAGGGACCCACAGGGCAAAACCAGATCGTCTCTCACGATGAAGTGTTCTCCGGGGAAATCGGACAGGTGGGGACTCAACTCGACGGGCTGGGCCATGTAGGCGCCCATTGGGATGGCGAAGATTATTTCTACAATGGCTTCCGCAGGTCGGAGTTCGGCAATGCCTTTGGACTGAAAAAACTCGGTGTCGAGAACATTGGAGTGTTCTTCACCCGCGGTGTTCTTCTGGACGTTGCCCGCTATAAGTCCACCAGGCGTCTGGAACCGGGGTACGTGATCACGGTGGAAGATCTCCGGGGAACGCTGCGCTCGCAGGGACTACAAATTCACAAGGGCGACGTGGTGTTGATTCACACCGGCCACGGACAGTTATGGATGAAGGACAATGCAACCTACGGTTCGGGGGAGCCCGGCATCGGCTTGGCGGCGGCAAAGTGGCTCATCCAACGCGACATCGCCATGGTCGGGTCGGATACCTGGGCCACCGAAGTGGTCCCTCATGAGAATCCTGACCGCCCTTTCGAAGTGCATCAATGGCTTCTGGTCAAGCACGGTATTTACAACCTGGAGAATCTGGATCTGGAGGCAATGGCCACTGACCGGGCCTACGAGTTTGCCTTCATTTTCGCCCCTTTGCGCTTGCGGGGCGCCACCGGCTCCCCCGGCAACCCGATCGCCGTTCGCTAGCAGGGTCTTCAGGCTTATTGCCCATTCCGTAGTGCGGCCCAAGCAGCGAACCACAAAGTTCTCCAAGCAAGGACCACGGTCCGGATCAACGATACAGGAGCCATGCTAATCTCCAGTAGACCCCGCCGGCAGGACCTTGACCTCACCCCCGGGTGCTCCGTAGGGTCGAAAAAAGGCTCAATGATGCCGGCGTCATCCCGATTGGATCCAATCAAATTTGAAGTCATCCGAAACGCCCTGGTCGAGGCAACCGAAGAGATGTCGGTCTCGCTGCGCCGAAGCGCCTATTCGACCAACATCAAAACCAGAAACGACTTCTCCTGCGCCTTTTTCGATCGCCGGCTCCGGGCCGTGGCTCAAGCTTTCAATCAGCCGGTCCATTTGGGTTCTCTGGTGCATAGTGTGCCGAGCTTGGTTCGGGGCCTATGGCCTCGACAGGCTTGGACCGGGAGACACGCTCATCGCCAACGATCCTTACCAAGGGGGCGTCCATCTGAATGACATTACTTTTATTTCACCGATATTCCACAAAGGGCGCCTCTTCGGCTACGTCGCCAACCTGGCGCACCACGTGGATGTGGGGGGTGGGGCGCCAGCCAGCGTCGGAGCCTTTCAAGAAGTTTTTCAAGAAGGCGTCATTATCCCTCCGGTCAAAGTGGTGGAGAACGGTGAGGTAGTGGAGGACGTCTTTCGGCTGGTCTTGGCCCAGATCCGCTCCAAGCATGAGACAGGCGGCGATTTTCGGGCTCAAGTCGCCGCCAATCACACCGGAACCCGTCGTTTGACCGGCCTGATCGAGCGACTGGGGTTGGAGACGATCGCTTTTTATATTGAGGAACTTCTGAAATACACCGAGCGGCGCGTTCGCGCCGAGGTGGCCAAACTCCCCCAGGGCGAGTTCAGCGCCGAGGGCGTGATGGATAGTGACGGCTTCACCGATCGACCGGTGCATCTGGCCGCCAGAATTATAATGGATAGAGCCGAGGGAATCCGATTTGATTTTACAGGCTCCGACCCACAAAGACGCGCTCCCGTCAATTCCACCTATGCGCAGACCTATTCGGCCTGCGCTTATGTTCTCAAAACCCTGATCGACCCGGATTTGCCGGTCAACGACGGTTTTTATCGTCTAGTCAAGATGGAGGCTCCGGCCGGCAGCGTCGTCAACTGTAGGCCGCCGGCCCCGGTGGTGGGCGGCTGGGAGGTGCAAACTCGCCTGGCCGACGTGATGTTCAAGGCTCTGGCTTCGGCGCTTCCCAAGCAGGTCCCGGCCGGTTCCAAAGCCATGCAGTGCCACGCCGGGTTTGGCGGCATCCATCCTGTCAGCGGCGATTACTATTGCTTCCTGGAAACTCTGGCCGGTGGCTACGGATCCCGGGCAGGCAGAGATGGACCGGACGCGGTTCAGACCCATGGACAGAACACCGAAAATGCACCCATCGAGGAGACCGAGTCCAACTATCCGGTGCGCATTCTACGCTACGAGTTGGTGAACGATTCCGAGGGCGCAGGCAAATACCGTGGAGGACTCGGTCTGCGTCGGGACTACCTCTTCCTAAACCACGAGGTCTCTTTCACCATTCTGGCCGACCGGGAACGCTGGGGACCGCACGGGCTGTTTGGCGGACTCCCGGGTCGCAAAGCCAGCTATGTTCTGAATCCCGGCAGCGCCGGCGCCGAATTGGGGTCCAAGCGAACGCTGCAGCTCAAGCCGGGTGAGGTCATGAGTTATCGCACCTGCGGCGGTGGCGGCAACGGTCCGCCTCACCAACGCTCAGCCCAGGCGGTCCTGCGGGATGTGCGGGAAGGCAAGGTCAGTCCGGAAAGAGCGCGGAGCGTCTATGGGGTCGCCGTGGACACAGCCACCTGGAGAGTCGACGGCGTGGAAACGAAGAGACTGCGCTGTGAAAGCGGGCCCCGTTCATAGGAAGACTGCCAACCCGGAGGTGAACAGGTCTTGCGCTGGAAGACCGGTTGGGTCTTGGAGGATCGGGAGACCGGGTAGGAGCCAAGACCTCTGGCGGACCTATGTTGAAACGTTCTTTTTGCGAAGAATCCATCGCTGTTTTTCCTTGAGGTAACCGGTGGACCCAAGTTGCCTGAGGCATTCCCTCAGCGGACCAGAGCGTCGGCAGTTCGAACAGGCTGGATATCTGGTGATTGAAAACGCCGTCTCAGCCAGTCGATTGGATCGCCTGGTCAACGTCTGCAACTGCTTGCTGAAGCTCAAGCGTCAAGCCGGGCTGGCCTCGCATGCCCCCTTTAGCGAGCCCAATGTCATCGGAAAAGACCCGGTCCTTGTGGAGATGATCGACTGTGAGACGACCTTTCCCAAGGTGTGGGGCATTCTGGGTTGGAATATCTATCTCTACCACTCCCACATCGACGTAACCCCGCCCAGCGACCCCAGCCCACCTCCCGGCTCACCGACGGTCGCCTGGCACCAGGACAGTTTGAGGGTGAACGACGAAATCGAATCCAGCCCAAGACCCCGGCTATCCCTCAAGATCGGATACTACCTGAGCGACGTTTCTGAGCCTGGGCGCGGCAACACCCTGATCGTTCCGGGATCGCACCTGCAAGACGAAATTGAGGTTCCAGCCGACCAGCGGTCCAACCCGCCCGGCGCCATTCCAATCTGTGTCGCACCGGGATCTGCCGTCATGATCGACCGGCGGCTCTGGCACAGTCGAAGCCGAAATCAGTCAGACATCCCACGCCGGGTGCTCTGGATAGGGTACAGCTACCGCTGGCTCAGGCCCAAGGACCAGATGACCGTTGAACAACTCTACTCTGACCTCGACCCCATTCAACGCCAGCTTCTGGGCGACAACCCCAGCAACAACGGTTGCTACGCCCCGGCAGACCCGGATGTCCCTCTGCGGAAGTGGCTGCGCGAGCATTCCCCTGGGGACGCCGCATGGACCCTGCGCCGGCGGCGACAGTCCTTACGCCCGGACATCGCTCCGTAGAAACAGGGCTCAGCGTAGTACTTGTCCGCCACTCAGGCACAGTTGAACATGGACCAACAGGATGCACAGATATAGCAATATGAGACCTCTGCATAACTCCTCGGGGGAGGCGAAATTTGGCAATGCGCTATCGCTATCCTATTGGAAACTCGCCATTCCTGGATTCCAGCTTTCGCCGGAATAACGGTTATGCAGAGGTCTCAATATAGAAAAACTCCCGCATATCCTGTGCACCCGGGCTTGAATCAACTCATTGAACCAGGGACTGCCCTCATCCCGGCAAAAGAAAGGATCGCCGCGAGTAGCTGGAGGGAGTTCGGCCGAGGATGAGGGGTTTGCAGTCCCCTTGAGAAATCGCCTGTTACCTTGGTGTGGATGGTTCAGTCCGGGCCCGGAACGAACAGGCTCCATAAACTCGGACAGGCAATCAGGAGGCCGTTCCCATGAACAACCCCAATCAAATGGCCGATGGGACCCAACCGATTTCACGGATCAATTGGTCTGTCCTGCAGCAGGAGATGGAGTCCGCAGCCCTGGACGCCGTCGTCGCCGCATCTCCCGAGAATTTCTTTTACCTGACAAATTCCCTGCTGCTTTCTCAGAAGATCATTCCGAGCCGCCTCTGTCTGGTGATTGCGCCCAGGGAACAACCCCCTGTGGTTATTGTCTGCTATTGTGAGGAACGGCAGACTCGGCAAGACTCTTGGATTACCGACATTCGCACCTACCTGGAGTACCAGGAACGGCCCATGAAGGTTCTGGCTGAAACCCTGGAAGAGAGGGGGTTGGCCGGGTCTCGCATCGGCATCGAAAAACACTTCCTCACCGCCAGCGACCTCGAGCAACTTGTCCAAGACCTGCCCCGGGCCTGTCTGCTTGGCGCCGATCGGCTTTTCGACAGGGTGCGAGCCTTCAAGACTCCTGCCGAGGTGAAACTCCTGGCCCAGGCAGCTTCTCTCACCGAGCGAGCTATTCTGGCAGTGTTCCAGACCACCAGTCCGGGTGGCTCCGAGAAAAAGATGGCCGATGACTTATGTGGCCGAGTCTTGAACGCCGGGGCGACCTCGCAGTGGATCACGCTGGCTGTGGGAGCCAATACCGCCATCAACCATCCCTATCCCAGTTCCAAGCGGCTGACCCCGGGAGAAATCTTACGGGTGGACGTCGGCGGCGCCTTTCAGGGCTATCAATCGGATGTCGCTCGCACCGCCGCCATCGGCACGGCCAACCGGGAACAACAATCGGTTTACCGACGACTCAGGGAGGCACAGCGAGAAACCATTGCTGCAGCGCGGCCCGGCATCCGGGGGCCCTGTGACCTTTACTTCATCGGCAAACAGGCGCTCCAACAACGGGGCCTTTCTATCACCAGCCAGGCCATCGGGCATGGATTGGGCATCGGCTTACACGAGTTCCCGGTGCTGCACGGCCAGGAAACGGCTGCGATCCAGCCCGGCATGGTGCTCAACGTGGAACCGGCCGTCATGGATTCTCAGGGCTTCCTCTACCACCTCGAGGACCTCTTTGTCGTGACCGAAGCCGAACCCAGAATCTTGACCCGTCTTATGGACACGACAGATCTCTTTGTTCTCCAGTGACCCCCAGCTTATGAAAAAATGGGGCTTAGGTTCGATGCCGGAGCGAGTTATTCGGACACAGCCTCCCGATAGCGGGGACGGCTGGAGGAACGGTCTGGGGAGTCTGTGGGAGATCGGCGGCCTCCATGCCGGTGACTGCCATACTGAAAGCCGTTGCCCCGAATTTTTCCGTTGCGGCTTTATTCGGAAGTCAGTCGTCCGCTCCATGGCTCAAGAGAAGCCCTGCCTGGAATGACGATTCGCAGGTCGATCTGCTAAGATCACTGGCTCAGCAAACCTACCGACCTATCGGGAACAACCCAAAGGGGAGAAAATTCATGAACAGAAGACACTTCCTGCTGCAATCGGCTGCATTGATCTTGGCAGCCACGGGTCTGCGATGCTCTTCGTCCCAGGGACTGACCGGCCCCACCGAAGCCAGGAGTCGTAAAAAGAAGCACCGGGTGGCCATCATCGGCTGTGGAAGGATGGGCCAGTACTATGCGGAAGTCTACCGTGCCCTGCCCGACACCGATCTGGTTGCCATTGCCGAATGGAATCCGGACCGCCGCAAGGTGGTCGGTGAGCGTTTCGGCGTCAAGGCTCTTTACAAGGACGTGAACGGTCTCTTGAAGGATAGCGTGCCGGACATCGCCGCCGTCATCACCCCCACCAAGTTCATGAAAGAAGCGGTCATCGCCTGCGCGGAGGCCGGAGTCAAGGGGGTGTCAACCGACAAACCGATTGCGGCTCGGCTGTCCGATGCCGACGCCATGGTGGATGCCTGTGAGCAGCGAGGCGTGGTTTTTGCCGGTGGCAATTTACAGCGGGCCAAGTGGCCCGTGCAGGAGGCGGCTCGTCAGTTGCACTCAGGAAAATGGGGAAAGCCTCTGGGAGCTTCGGTCCACAGTTTCGGCGGCGAGATTTCCGGTGGAGGCTGCCAGCACCTTTCGGTCCTCCGACTTTTCGCCAAAGCGGAAGTGCAGGAAGTTCTCGCCTGGGGTAGCCCACTGGAAGCGCTGGCCCCTGAGAAAGACGACCAGGGGCTTTTTATCAACGGTCGTTTTCGCCTGAGTTCCGGCCTGGAAGCTTCGGTTTTCGGCCAGAAGACTCCCTACAGCGGTGTCGACGTGTGGACCCAGGATGCTTTGGTGCGCTGGAACTGGGCCGATCCTCAGGTCTTTCAGGGAACGGATTCAAAGGGGGCACGCCAGGAGGTGGACCCGCGCTTCGCTCCCTTTCCCTGGACTGACTTTTTCAATCAGGCCAAGGGGACGATTCCCGGAACGCCGGAGACCCCCTGGTACGGGGATGATTACCTCGTCAGCTCCATTCGTTCCTTCCTGGATGCTATGGACAAAGGACGCGAGCTTTTCATCTCGGGCCATGATTTGCGACAAGCCCTGGAAATCGCCATTGCCTGCAAGCTGTCGGCCCAACTCGGCAACCGTCCCGTCGAATTGCCGCTCGAAGACCGATCACTGACCCTCTACCCCCGACCCTATCGGTGGCTGGGTGGGGACGTCACCAATCGGCCCCAATCGCCCGCCGAAGCGGCTGGGAAAAGGAGTTGACGGACGCGGCTCCCGGTCACGCTCGGAGCCGGGGAGGAACAACGTTCTGATCCTGCAGCCGTTGGGTCCGGGGCTCGGGACTGCCGTTCCGCCCAGCCGCAACCATGAGGGGGTGCCCTTCTGGAAGGAACATCATTCGGAACTCTGAACTACCTGGTCCTGGTGGGCTACTTCGCGGCGGTCGTCGGTTTGGCCCTCGCCCTCTCAGGGAAGCAGAAGGACACCAGCGCCTACTTCCTGGCCAGCCGGCGCATGCCCTGGCTGGCGGTTTCGCTCAGCGTGGTCGCCAGTCTCCTGAGCGCCCTCACCTATCTGGGTGCGCCGGCGGTGGCCTACAAGGAGAATGCTGCTCTGGTGGTGGGACTGCCGGCGGCCCTTGATGGCGGCGCCGTTGGTCATCTGGCTGTTCTTTCCTATCTATCGGAGGCTCAAGGTCACCAGCATCTACGAGTATGTGGGCGCACGTTTCGGGAACCGAGCCCGCTACGCCGCTTCGTTCTTCTCGATTCTGCAGCTCCTGGGTTGGATGGGAATCGCCCTCTACGCCCCGGCGCTGGCGCTTTCGACGGTAACCGGACTCCACCTCTGGAGTGCGATCATCGTCATGGGGCTGGTGGCGACTGCATACACCACCCTGGGTGGGATGGCCGCAGTGATCTGGACCGACGTGGCGCAGTTTCTCGTTCTGGCCCTTGGGGCGGTTCTGATTACCTTCTCGCTAGTGGAGCGTGTGCCCGGGGGGCTGGGTCAGATCATGGAAATGGCTTCCGCCCACGACAAACTGCCTCTGCTGGATCCAACCTTCAGCTTCTCGGAGATCAACGGGTTGACGGTAGCTGTTTGCTACTTCATTGTCGCCTTCGGTCAGTATGGCACCAGCCAGGTCCCGGTCCAGCGGCTACTCTCGATCAAGACTTTTGGGGGGATGGTCAAGGCCTTCATTCTGGATCACGTTCTGGAAATCATTCTCCTGGGGCTTCTCTTCTTTATCGGTGTGGGCCTTTTCGCCTATTTCTCCCTGTTTCCCGAGCGGCTGGCTGAGGGGATCAGCGGTGATCGCATTCTGCCCTTCTACATCATCCATGCCCTGCCGGCAGGTCTTTCCGGGCTGATCATCGCCGCCATCTTCGCGGCCGCCATGTCCACCGTCGATTCGGGAATTCATTCCATGAGCACCTTGATCCTGGTCGACTTTATCCAGCCGTTGAGGAAGAGGGCCTTGGGCGATCGCCGGAGTCTCGAGGTCGCGCGCGGACTGACGATCGCTCTGGGGCTGCTGGCGACCATTTCCGGTCTCTTGGTCTCTCAGATCGAGGGAATACTCAAGGCAGTGAGCATGGTGGGTGGTTATGTGGCCGCCCCCGTCACCGCTTTGTTTCTCCTGGGGATTCTGACCCGTAGGGGGCACTTTGGGGGATGGCTGATTGGCGCCTGCCTTGTCACGATCCCGCTGGAGGTCTACATCCAGAACTTCACGGACACGCACTGGGTCTTTTTCGGACCCCTGGGGACGGTCATCTGCCTGGCAGTTTCTTACCCGTGCAGCCTGATTCTGGCAAGAGCGCTACGCCTCGAACCCGCTCCCAGGGAACATACGATTTGGAGACGCTCACTGCCGACAGAGACACCAGGCTCTCAACAAATTTGAAGCCCGAGATCCCCTCAACCAAGGTGGGAGATGGTCTGAAAAAGACCAACCGGGAAGGCATCCTGTCAACGGCGGAATCGAAAGCCCGCTTCCAGAAGTTGGTCTTACCGGACCGGATTGGCGATCAAAGGTTTCCGTCTTTCCGGTAAGGATACAGTCCGGCAACCGGATTCCAGCGGTGAGCCATGGCTGTGATGGAAGCTGCCGCCGGGCCATGCGCATCAAGGGACGAATGATTTCACCGTCCGGGTCCATCAAAACTACCCGGTCGGTCTGACGCTGGAGGAAACTCATCTGGCAATCTTCTATCACGCCTGAACGCTCGCTGCTCGCGCCGGGCGGCCTCAAGCCTTATATCTTCTTTCCTGGCGACTCTCAGACCCAGTAACTCCGGTCCAGACTGCGATACTGAATGGCCTCGGAGATATGACGGGTCTGAATGTGCTCAGCCTGTTCCAGATCGGCAACGGTGCGGGCCACTTTCAGGATTCGGTCATAGGCGCGAGCGCTCAAACCCATGCGCGTCATGGCTTGCTCCAGATGTCGTTCCGCGTTCTCCCCAATATCGCAGTACTGGCGAATGAAGCGAGGCGTCATCTGGGCGTTGGAGTAGATCCGCTCCTTGGCGAAGCGTCGTTGTTGAACCCCCCGCGCCTGCGTAACTCTCTGGCGGATGTTCTCAGACGGTTCCCCGGTGGCTTTGGTGGCCAGCTCGGGATAGGCCACCGGTGGGACATCAATGTGGATGTCGATGCGGTCCAGCAGCGGTCCGGAAATCCGGGCAACGTAGCGCTGGATCAGACCTGGTGTGCAGGAACACTCCCGCGTGGGATCGTTGTAGAAACCGCAGGGACAGGGGTTCATGGCGCCCACCAGCGTGAAGCGAGAAGGGAAAGTCAGTGAGACGGTGGCTCGGGCAATGGTGACTTCTCCATCCTCCAGGGGCTGGCGCAACACCTCCAGAACATTGCGGGCAAACTCGGGAAGTTCATCCAGAAACAAGACGCCGTGGTGGGCCAGGCTCACCTCGCCCGGTTTAGGCAGGGCGCCCCCGCCAATCAACCCTGCATCGGAGATGGTGTGGTGAGGCGAACGAAAGGGACGTTCGTTAATGAGTCCGGCTCCGTTTGAGAGCACACCGCTAACGGAGTGAATCTTGGTGGTTTCGATAGCTTCACCAAAACTCAGAGGTGGCAGAATGGTTGGGATGCGTTTGGCCAACATGGTCTTGCCGGAACCGGGCGGACCAATCATGATGACGTTGTGCCCGCCGGCTGTGGCCACTTCCAAGGCTCGCTTGGCCGTGAGCTGGCCCTTCACATCCCGGTAATCGAGTGAAGATCGAGTCGACGCCTCCAAGAGGCCACTGGGGTCCACCTCCAATGGCCGAAACTCACGGGCGCCGTTGACCAGGTCCACAACTTCTATCAGATTTTGCAGACCAAAGACCGACACGCCTCCCACAACCGCCGCCTCGCAGGCATTCTGAGCAGGCAGGACCAAGTGCTGAATCCCTCTTTTCTGAGCAGCGACTGCGATGGAAAGAGCCCCCCGGATGGGACGCAGTCCCCCGTCCAATGAGAGCTCACCCAGAAAAAGCCAGTCGTTCAGATCTTGTTTCTGCAGTGTTCCGTTGGCGCCCAGGATGCCAAGCGCCATGGGAAGGTCGAAAGCCGAGCCCTCTTTCTTGACATCGGCAGGCGCCAGATTCACGGTGATGTTCTGGAACGGGTAGCTCAGTCCGCAGTTCCTGATGGCCGAGCGGATACGCTCTTTGCTCTCCTTCACTGCAGCGTCCGGTAACCCGACCGTCATGAAGTTGGGATTTCCGGCCGAAACATCGACTTCCACCTCGATGACGTAGGCATCAATCCCAAGCACCGCCGCACTCAGGGTTTTGAAAAGCATCCTCACCTCCGCAGATCTCCGGCTTGAAGAGGCTGAAGCCCGGCGTCGGCCGCGTTCTTGCCGAAACCTGTGGAAGCCGAACTCCATTCCGTGGAGAACCACAGCCTGACCTGAATTTCGAGGGAGAGAGGCTCAGGGGGTGGGTCAACAACCAGGAAGCGAGCGTCACGGTCCGCTGAAGCTTCGGATTATAGGCAATGGAAGGAGTCCAGGCAACGGCCTTGTTGGACTCGGCCCTGCCGCAGGACCGTCCCCGCTTGCCGACAGCGATGGCCGGCTTCAACCCGGGAGTTCGGGGATTGACCAGGGAATGATGCCGACATCTGGCTACCGATGAGTTCAAGAGAAGTTGAGTTCGAGCACTGAATAAGCTGCTGACCAAGGTCACTCTTCTTGCGTGAAGCTGTCTGGATTCGGAAGGAACATCTTATTGAAGCGGCAACCGAGGCGAAGGAGGTTCCTCGAACCACGGCTCCCCACGAAACCAACCTTCTGCACGTCCTGTACGTCACGGCTTCAACTCTGGATTGCGTGAAGCCTTGAACACTGAAACTATCAGGATGACTTCACTTTCAACGCTGTAGAAAATGCTGTACGGGAACTGCCCCATGAAGGCGCACCGGATATTGTCACGGTGCTGAGGATACATTTCTGGATGGCGGAAAATGTTATCGATCAATCTTCTGAAGACACGTAGAAAACGACGTCCCAAACCCGATTGCTGCTCCTCATACCAAGTATAAGTAGAGAAAAACTCCGCCCTTGCTCTCTCAGTGTAGCTCAGTATCATTGCTCCAGCAGGGCGTCAATTTGTTCGTGCACCTCTTCGGCTGGGATTGCACCGTTAGGATTCTTTCTATATTCCTTGATACGCCGCTCGAGTTCTGCCTCTTGCGCTGGTGTGATTGCGTAAACACTAGCCACCAACTCTTCACCAAGTGCAAGGCGCTCCTCTGATGGGAGCTTCATCAACTGCTCTCTTAATTCGGCTTTCGTCATCACCGTGACCATAATTCCATTTCCCTTCACGTGTCTGTGCGGGTTCAGCACATACGAGACTGGGGGGAGCTCCGAGGCTGTGACGTTTAAGATACTGGTTTGGAGTCATACCATCAAGGGCATCGTGAGGTCTGAAGTCGTTGTATCGGTGCGCCAAGGCATCGACCCTGGGGTTGAGTGCCTGGATTAGGTGCAGTAGATCATAGACGACATATAGAACTTGTAGCGCCAAGTGGCCTGCAGGAGGTTCTCCTTTCGCTCGTTTGGTCTCAACAAGAGCTTCGAAAAAACCCAACCTCAATGCAAGACCAAAATCTCATATCCGTCTGAGCCGGCAACGGCCTTGTTGGACTCGGCCTGGCGCAGGACCGTCCCCGCTTGCCGACAGCGAGGGCAGGCTTTAACCAGGGAGTTTGGGAATTGACCAGGGAACGACACAGCGAGGGCCACTGGAAGCGTCCTTCCAGAGCGGTTCGCTCGCCACGATCGTCTCGATTCGTCCCAATGACATGCTAAACTATACGCTAAACCCTTGGCGCAGGATTCTGCAACCATGAGCAAAGCAACTGTCAGGATTGGGCTTTTAGCCTTGATGGCCGTCAAGCTCATGCCCAGTCTGACCGCAACCTCGGCTGCCAAGCCGGCACTGACACAGGAACAGGTCACGACCATCGTTACTGCCTCCAAGTTCGGGATCACCGCCGAGCGGGCGGTTGAAATTATTCGCGAGCGCGGCATTGCCTTCGCAGTGACCGACGGTTTCCTGAAGGAAATGGAGGCCATGGAAGCTGATTCCGCAATTTTGGCGGCCCTGAAAGAACTGGGGGAGAAGCGGAAGGCGTCAAAGCAACCTGCCGTTGCCCCGGGCACTATTCAATGGGCGCCCAAGCCGGCAGCAAAGACCTCGCCGGCTGCGCCCAAGGTGGACCTCTTAGCGACCGGAACAGCGCCAACGGCTGAGAACTGGCCTCGATTCTTGGAGTCGGTCAGGACAAAGGTGTTGAATTACACCGATGCCTTACCGAACTTTGCTTGTAACCAAGGAACCCGGGAATACCAAGCCATCGGTCGGAGAGGTTGGACACCGCGAGGAAATTTTGAGGTCGAGGTTTCTTACTACAACAAATCACCCCATTACAAGCAGATCAGCCACACCAACTTCTTCCGTCCGGTGGGGGAGTTCGGGACCGTGTTGAGAGGACTGTTCGCGCCGGCAACCCAGGCAACCTTCAAGCTACAAGGTCTGGAAAAAAAGCAGGGGCGGCAGACGGCCAAGCTGGGCTTTCAGGTTCCCCGGGAAACCTCCAGCCGTTCCCTGAGTGTCAAGAACAAAGGCTCTGTCGCCTTTGGATATCGCGGGCGTTGCTGGGTGGATCTCGACAGCTATCTGGTGATCAGACTGGAATCCGAATCCACGGACATGCCCCGGGATGCTCCCATCGCCGGTGAGCAATTGGTGCTCCGCTACAAGGAGGTCATGCTGGCAGACAACTTGTTCTGGCTGCCTGCCGAGTTGCACGTCATTGTCAAAACAAACGCCCTGGCCGACGGCGGTCTCGATGCTGGCGGTGTCACCGATTTCCAGGCCACCCAAAAGGTATCGCTTCGCTACGTCAGCTTTTTCAGGCACTACCGTCCTTTCGAACCCCAATGACCCTAACCACCTGTTGGAGACCTCTGCATAACTCAAGGATCTGACCATCGAACACTATATGTAGTGTGAGAACCATCAGAAACCTACTACATAAAGGGTTCAGTTTTAGCCAAACTAAGTTATGCAGAGGTCTCTATTGATTATTCCAACCGGGTTGGCTCACCTCCGCCGTCAAGCTCCGGAGGGTTTTCAACGACAAAGCTCCTGCCTCACGGCTCCCTTGACAGACCTAAGCGATTGGCCCCGGTTAATGTCATCCCGTCATTGCGCCAATCCCCTCTTGCGGGGTCGATTCAACAAAATCCCCCTCCTGGGAGGGGCTGCGCTCCTGAGAGGCTGGCCTTCTTGAGAAGAAGGCCAGGGGTGGGTTCATTCCCCTCCTGGGAGGCCTGCTCTCCTGAGAGGAGTGCAGGGGGTGGGGCCCTTCAACATAATTCCCCTCCTGGGAGGGGCGTAGGGGTGGGTTCATTGGAGGAGGAAAAAGTGAACATCGACTCAGGCCGACCGCATAGTGGAGTCCCTGCCCTCTGGCCGTTGTAAGGCCCGACCGCTGTTCCTCAGCGGCGGTCTTCCCCGATCTAGGCGAAGCACCGGCGGGCGATCTGGAGGGCCTCTTCTACATCCCGGCGTGCGATATCGAGGTGGGTCACGGCTCGCAAACGGTTGGGACCCGGCAAGCTCATCCTCACGCCGTGTTCCAGTAACCGACCCGCAACGGCTGCCGACGATTCGGAAACTTCGAAGATCACGATGTTGGTCTCGACCTCGCCGGGATTCAGCCTGATGCCTGGGATCTCTGACAAGCCCTGGGCCAAAATCCTGGCATTGGCATGATCTTCGACCAACCGCTCAATGTGATGCCTCAAGGCATAGAGCCCCCCTGCCGCGATGATCCCGGCCTGGCGCATGGCTCCACCCAGACGTTGCTTCCACAACCAGGCTTCGTCGATCAGCTCCCGGCGGCCTGCCAAAACGGCGCCCACCGGCGCTCCCAGTCCTTTACTGAAATCAACCCAGACCGTGTCGAAAGGCGCTGCAAAGTCCCGTGCCGAAGTCTGAGTGGCCACCACCGCATTGAACAGGCGGGCCCCGTCCATATGAAGGATCAGGTTGTGCTCCCGGGCCACCGCCGCGACCTCTTGAACAGCCTCGAGAGACCAGGGGGTCCCTCCTCCCGCATTGGAAGTTTGTTCTACTGAAACCACCCGCGTGCGAGGCGCATAGCGGTTCATCGGCCGGACGGCCGCTTTGACTTGCTCGGCGCTGAAAATTCCTCGTCGAGCCTCCAGGCCAGTGGGAATGGCCCCCGACAGCGCTGCCAATCCCCCAGCCTCGGAAATCAATGGATGCGCCGAACGATGCAGGAGCACCTCGTCTCCAGGACGGCAATGGATCCTGAAGGCAATCTGGTTACACATGGTGCCCGAGGGCAGAAACAAACCGGCCTCCTTGCCCAGCAACTCGGCAACCGTCTCTTGCAGCAGATTGACCGTCGGATCCTCAAATTTTTGCTCATCCCCAACCTCGGCCTCAGACATGAATTTTCTCATGGGTGCAGTCGGTTGGGTGACCGTGTCACTGTACAAGTCGATCTTGATCGGCGGCATGATGGTTCACTCCTGTCTTTCAGATCGACCTATTATCTATGATTCCACCATCAGGCGATACTGAATTTCCTTAAGGGGTCCGGGTGAGGAAGAGTTCGCTGCATCGCAGCGACTGAGGCGACCAGGAGCTGACCGATAAAGTCAATCTGGTATAATTCGGGCACGTCTCGGGATTGCAGTCCGCGCGGGATCAAGAACTTTGCCAGGGGGAAGGCCCACTTTTAGACACGGATGTCCATTGACGATCTTCGAAGCCGATACAGGCAAGCGGGCCCTGAGCGAAACTGAGCTGAATCCCGATCCTATCCTGCAATTTGATCAGTGGTTTCAGGATGCCACTGCCGCCGGAGTTTTCGAGCCCAGCGCCACCTGCCTGGCGACAGCCAGCCGAGAAGGCCAACCCTCGGCGCGCATGGTGCTCTTGAAGGGTGTAGATAACCGGGGATTCCTGTTCTTCTCCAATTACGAGAGCCGGAAGGCTCGAGAGTTGGCCGAAAATCCTCGAGCAGCATTGGTGGTGGCCTGGGTGGAACTGGCTCGTCAGGTTTGCATCTCCGGAAGCGTTGAACGGATTTCCAGAGAAGAATCCGTCCGTTACTTTGAGACTCGTTCAGCCGGCAGCCAGTTGAGCGCTTGGGCTTCGCCTCAAAGTCAAGTGATCGACAACCGCCAAGTGCTGGACGATCGCTGGAATCAGTGCCGTATCCGATTTGGGGGGGGCAAAATTCCCCTCCCTTCTTTTTGGGGAGGGTATTGTCTGTCTCCCACTCACATCGAATTCTGGCAGGGCCGGCCCGACCGTCTGAACGACCGGCTCCGTTATCGCCGCTCGGCGGAAGAGCAGTGGGTCCTCGAAAGACTGGCGCCCTGAGCCGCGGTGACCGACTGGAGGTCTGATGGCCATGAATAGCTACCGAAAGGAACTCTGGTTTGAAATCCCTTCCCGACGAGGATTCGTCAACATCACCCCCCAGGTTGAATCATGCCTTCGGGACAGTGGGGTCCGAGAGGGCCTGGTGTTGGTCAATGCCATGCACATTACAGCCTCGGTGTTCATCAATGACGACGAGCTGGGCCTCCATCACGATTATGAAACCTGGCTGGAGAAGACGGCTCCTCATGAGCCGGTGCGACAGTATCGACATAACGACACCGGGGAGGACAATGCAGACGCTCATCTCAAACGTCAAATCATGGGTCGAGAAGTTGTGGTGGCCATCACCAAGGGAAAGCTGGATTTCGGTCCCTGGGAACAAATCTTCTACGGTGAGTTCGATGGTCGACGAAAAAAGAGAGTATTGGTGAAGATCCTGGGGGAGTGAGACCTTTCCCGAAACCCGGGATCGAGCCGGCCAACCCACTATTGAGCGTCTTTTCTGGAGACCTAAAATGAAAAAAATCGCCTTGACGTTCCTGCTGTTCAGCCCCATTGCCAACCTTCTGGCTGGTTCACCCGACGCTGTCCAGACCGCGGAGGGGGTGCTCAGGATTACACCGGTGACTCACGGCAGCTTGATGCTGGAGTTCAAAGGTCAGGTCATCCACGTCGACCCCTGGAGCCGGGGAGATTACACCGGGCTGCCTCAGGCCGACCTGATCCTCATCACCGACATCCACGGGGACCACATGGACCCGGCTCAAGTGAAGAAACTGAAGAAAAGTGGGACCGTGGTTGTGGCTCCGCAGGCGGCCGCTCGAACCGTGACCGAGGCCGTGGTCCTGCATAACGGCGAGAAAAAGGTGATCGCCAATCTGGAAATCGAAGCGGTGCCCATGTACAACCTCAAGCGGGGACCCAGCCCCGGAAAGCTGTACCATGATCGGGGAAGAGGCAACGGCTATGTGTTGACTTTGGGCGGGAAAAGAGTCTATATCTCGGGAGACACTGCATGCATTCCGGAGATGAAGGCTCTGACCGACATCGACATCGCTTTCGTTGCCATGAATCTGCCCTATACCATGCCGACACAAGAAGCGGCTGAGTGTGTCGAGGCCTTCAAGCCAAAGATCGTTTACCCTTACCATTACCGCGGCTCGGACCTGAAACAATTCACCCAGGCTTTGGAATCGCAGCCTGGCGTCGAAGTCAGAATCCGGGACTGGTACTAGAGAGTCTCCTTTAAATTATTTATTCTAAAGTATTTGTTTTGAATCCACCGTATATAATGGATTAGAAATCGCGAGGGAATGTTGACGACCGCAACTCCCTTCTCGACCTCATGAATCCGAGGTGGAGTCTGATTCCCTGCGCAGGTCCGGAAGGGCGGTGACCTAGCAGATACGCCCGAACAGGGATCCCGACACAACATCGACGCAGACCTTGAGACGGCCGGCTGGCTGGTTCGGAACCGAGAGGAGATTGACCTCGCCGCCGGTCGGGGTATCGCCGTACGCGAATTCCCGATGAAACCCGGTTTCGGCAGGGCGGACTATCTGCTCTATCTCGACCGCAGGGCCGCCGGCGCCATCGAGGCCAAGGCCGAAGGCGCGCTCATCGGCGTTGGGGAGCAATCCGAGCAGTACGCTGCCGGCCTGCCCGACAATCTACCCGCCCACCGCCGCCCGTTGCCGTTCCTGTTCGAATCAAACGGCTCGGTGATCTATTTCACCAACGGGCTCGACCCGAGGCCCCGCAGCCGGCAAGTGTTCAACTTCCCGAGGCCAGAGACGCTGGCGGAGTGGTTGGCGCAACCCGGATCGTTGCGCGCCCGGCTGAAAGAATTGCCGCCGATGGACGAGTCTCGTCTGTGGTCCGTCCAGGGCCCCGCGCCGTCCGCAACCTCGAACGGTCGTTCGCCAACGGCAACCCGCGCGCCCTGGTCCAGACGGCGACCGGCTCCGGCAAGACCTTCACCGCCGTCAACGTTGTCTATCGCCCGCTGAAGCACGGCGGTGCCGGACGCATTCTGTTCCTGGTGGATCGCACCCATCTCGGCAAGCAGGCGTATGACGAGTTCGTCAACTTCCAACCGCCGGACGACTCGCGCAAGTTCACGGATCTCTACACGGTCCAGCGTCTCGACACGAACTCGATCAACCCCGCCGCCAAGGTGCTCATCACCACCATCCAGCGACTCTATTCGATGCTCAAGGGCGACGCCCAATACGAGGCCAGGAACGAAGATGATTCTGCCTTCGATTTCGCTGAGACGTGGCAGGGCGAGCCGCCCGATGTGGCGTACAATGCTGGCGTTCCGCCAGAGTTCTTCGACTTCGTCATCGTAGACGAGTGCCACCGCTCCATCTACGACCTCTGGAGCCAAGTACTGCTCTACCTCGACTCCTTCCTGATTGGCCTGACCGCCACGCCCGCCGGAAGAACCATCGGCTTCTTCAAACAGAATCTGGTCATGCAGTACGGTCACGAGGAGGCGGTGGTGGATGGCGTCAACCTGGACTTCGACGTATACCGCATCCGTACACGGGTGACGGAACAGGGCGCGACGATCAAGGCGGACGATAGCGGAGTCTATGTTGACAAGCGCAACAAATTGACGCGAGCCGCACGGTTGCAGTTATTGACCATCGAAGACGCTCGAACAGGTGTTGAACTATGTTGCCAAAGGCGGCATCGCGCCGGATGCCCTTACCACGTTGGCAGGTCGCCTCGCGCGCCTTCAGCGCCAATTCGGCCCTGCCCAGCTTGCCGAACTGAAGAGGCTCGCCGGCGGCAAGTCCTTCCCGGACCTCGCCCACGAGTTGTTGAACGCCTGCGACGCTGACGTTCAGGTTCAAGCCGCGAAAGCGAAATTCAGTGTCGAGCAGCCGTTGAAGAAGCAGATCAACCAAGCGGCCAGGCAGCTTGCGCAAGATGCGGTTACGCCGTTCCTGAAACCGGACTTCCGTCGTCGAATCCTGGAAATCCGCCAACAGAACGAGCAGACCATCGACCGCCACACCATCGACGACGCGCTCTATTCCGGCTTCGATGCCTCGGCGGTGGAGAAGGCTCGCACCAAGGTGAGTGATTTCCGCGCCTGGATCGAGGAGCACAAGGACGAGGTGACCGCGGTTCAGGCGATATACGTCGGCGCGCGGCTACTCAAGTTGTCACTCAAGGACCTGCGCCGGCTGCGGGACGCGCTCGCCCGCCCACCGCTTGCGGTCACGCCGGTTCAGCTTTGGCGCGCCTTCGAGGCGGCGGAACCGGCCAAGGTCAAGAGCGGCGGCGGGGAGCCCCTCGCCGATCTGGTGAATCCCGTGCGTGGAGCATTGATCCCGGATTTCACCCTGGCGCCCTACCGTGATGAGTTGCAGGAGCGTTACCAGACGTGGCTCCGGGAACGCGATGCCGAGCATACCTTTACGCCCGAGCAACGCGAATGGCTCGATCGCATGGCCGGGCGCGTCGCCGCCAGCCTCGCCATAGAGGTTGAGGACTTCGAGACCGGCTGGTTCGGCCAGCAGGGCAGCCTGGGCCGGGCGCACGCCCTGTTCGGCGATACGCTCAAGCCGTTGATAGCGGAATTGAACGACCGGCTGGCGGCCTGAGCGAGGTGACTGGGAGGTATCAATGTAGACCACCGTTCGCCTCGGTCGTCTTCCAGTTCCGCCAGAAATTCGCGTAACGGCGCTACAGGTTTCGATGTAGAAGGCGCTCCATTGTTCAATGCCTTGATACCGACCGATCTCATGGATACAAAAGTAGCGCTTGGTAGCTACCTGGTCAACAATGTCTGCAACAATCCGGTCATGTCGTTTTGATCTTGTTGCCCTTCCGGCGCGCGTGGCGTATATTCTGGTCAGAATGGTCAGAAAGGAGGACCTTCATGCAAAGCTGGCAGATGCAAGAGGCCAAGGCGCGCTTCAGCGAACTGATGCGCCGCGCCGCCGCGGACGGCCCGCAGACGATCACCGTCCACGGGCGCAGGGCGGCTGTCGTCCTTTCCCCGGGCGACTATGATCGTCTGAAGCGCCCTCGGCTTTCGCAGGCCGAGTTTTTGCGAGCCTCCGCACGGGTGGGCGTCGATCTGAATATCGAGCGCGACAAATCGCCGATGCGTGATATCGATCTGTGAGCTTTCTGATCGACACCTGCGTGCTCTCGGAACTGCTCAAGCCGCGACCTTCGCGCCGCATATCCGAGTGGTTTGCCGCGACGCCGTCCACCACCATGTTCGTGAGCGTCCTGACTTTGGGCGAGATCCGCAAAGGGACCGTCATGCTCAGGGAAGGTCGCCGCCGTGCGCGGCTCACCGCGTGGCTGGAAACCAAGTTGTCGGCCTGGGTCGGGGACCGCGTTCTGCCGGTCGATGCCGATGTGGCAGATACGTGGGGCCGCCTCATGGCCCGCCCCGAGCACATTCCCCCCATTGACGGCCTGATCGCCGCCACCGCACTCTGCCACCGCCTCACGCTCGTCACCCGCAACGAGGCCGACTTTGCCGCCACGGGCGTCGAACTTCTGAATCCCTGGAAGGATTGAGGAGGGCGGAATGAGTGGGGACGATGGAAAGCAGTTGCCGTCAGGATGGCGTTGGGCATCTCTTGACAAGATTTCAAACCTACTCGCCGGCAATCCGGCTCCGCAAGGGGACGAAAAATTTACGGAACCCGGTCCGACCTTTGTTCGCGTGCAAGATATGGGGCGTTTGGGGACAAGGATGCGGCTTACAGATACTAAAGATCACTTGACCGAGAGCGTGGCGGAAAATCTGCGACTGTTTCCTGCGGGGTCAGTGCTTTTTACAAAGAGTGGCGCGTCCACACTACTCAATCAGCGAGCAGTGTTGCAGCGGCCAATGTACATGGTGAGCCATATCGCGGCGTCTATTCCAGAAAAGGGCGTACTCAGCCAGTGGCTCTATTATTGGCTGTCTACGGTGGATTTTTTCCATTATACCCACGCAACCACTTTACCCTCATTGCCGTTCTCGAAAATAAAAGGAATCACGGTGCCTGTTGCGCCGACCGCAGAACAAACCCGCATCGCCGACACCCTGGACGAACTGTTCTCCGATCTTGACGCGGGAGTCGCCGCGTTGGAGCGGGCGCGGGACAAGCTGAAACTCCACCGCGCCTCGGTGCTCAAGGCCGCAGTGGAAGGCGCGCTGACCGCGGAATGGCGCGCGCAGCACCCGAACGCCGAGCCTGCAAGTGAACTCCTCAAGCGCATCCTCGCCGAATGCCGCCGCCGCTGGGAGCATGACCAACTCCGCAAATTCGAGGAACAGGGCAAAACGCCGCCGAAGAACTGGAAGGCCAGATACAAGGAGCCGGTCGCGCCAGACACCGCCGCCCTGCCGGCGCTGCCCGAAGGGTGGTGCCGGGCGACTGTGGATCAGCTTGGAGACACCCGAAGTGGGCAGACTCCCAAGGGTATTCCGAAGACAACAGACAGGGCAGGCTCCGTGGTTTGGTTTCGAGTGAAGGACATGAACGAGCCAGGAAACGAAAAATGGATGATCAGCGGAGGGCTATACATGAAACCCGACATGGCAGAAAAACTGAAATTGAGGACGCTGTCATTTGGGGCGATAGTTTTTCCAAAACGGGGTGGAGCGATCAAAACAAATAAAAAAGACTTCTCAAATTTCCCGCTGCTTGCGACCTCAATCTCATGGCAATAATCCCGGATCCAGGGGTAGCGGGGTATCTGTGGCAATGGTTTCAAAAGTTGGATCTTGCAAAGCTGAGCGATGGATCAAATGTTCCTCAAATTAACAATCCACATATCGCCCCACAGACAGTCCCTTTACCGCCTCTTGCCGAGCAGGAAGCTATAGTCGAAACCATTGAGGATCAACCTTCCACCATCGAGCATCTCGAAACTGACATTGAGGCCAAGCTGCAAAGCGCCCAAGCCCTCCGCCAAGCCACCCTGCGCCGCGCCTTCACCGGCAAACTCGTGCCCCAAGACCCCAACGACGAACCGGCCTCGGAGTTGCTGAAACGCATTGCCGCCGAGCGCGAGGCGCGCGCCCGAAAAGCTGCCGCCACCAAGCGATCAGATCGCAAGACTGGTCGCAGCACGAGACGACGCAGACTTCGAAAAATGGAATGAGGGCTTTAGGTGATGGATTTGGCAGAGAGGCATTGGCGTATTTTCGTCCGATGCGCGGCACTCACATTGCCCGGCGAATAAGTGGAGACCTCTGCATAACTCAGTTTGGCCAAAACTAAACGCTTTATGTAGTAGGCTTCTTATGGGTTTCATACTACATATAGCGTTCGATGGTCCGATCCTTGAGTTATGCCGAGGTCTCAAGTGGTTAATCTGGCAAAGAACTCTCACGAAATCAGAGATCCAATTCACGTATTTGTCTGTCTGGACAGTGACGAGCGTAACGTTCTGGATTCCCGTCCGTTTCAGAGGCTGCGTCACATCCACCAACTGGCGTTGACTTACCTCGTTTACCCCGGCGCAACGCACAAAAGATTCGAGCACTCGCTCGGGGTCATGGAACTGGCAAGCCGAGTCTTTGATATCGTCACCCATCCAGATAATTTAACGGATGAAATCCGGACCTTGCTGGAGCCGCTTGGTAACCCCGACCAACTGCGATATTGGCGGCGGGTGCTGCGAATGGCTGCTCTTTGCCACGACGTCGGCCACTTGCCATTTTCACACGCGGCCGAGCAAGAGCTTCTACCAGACGGCGGGGATCATGAAAAACTCACGCGGCAGATTGTTTCCAGTGAGGAAATGAAAAAGATTTGGGAATCCGTCGCTGCGTCATAAGGACATCGAAAAGCTGGCGGTTGGACCGAAGAAGATCAAGGACCTGGAATTTACGGACTGGGAAGCAATCCTGGCCGAAATCATCGTCGGAGACACTTTCGGCGTGGACCGCGTGGACTACCTTCTACGTGACTCGCACCATGCAGGGGTTGCTTACGGCAAGTTCGACCACTACCGATTGATTGACACTCTGCGCATCCTTCCGCCGGCGCAATCGAATGAGAACGAGGGTTTTCAAGAACCGGCGCTTGGCGTGGAGGAAGGCGGTATTCAGTCCGCCGAAGCGTTGATGCTGGCGCGCTACTTCATGTATTCTCAAGTCTATTTTCACCCTGTCCGTCGAATTTACGACATCCATACTGAGGGATTTTCTTCAGGAATGGCTTGATGGCGGCGCCTTCTCGATGAACCTGGAAAGTCATCTGGGAATGACCGACAATGAGGTCACCGCCGCGTTACGGGAAGGCGCACTCGATGCGAACAAAGCCGGTCATTTACATGCGTGTCGAATCCTGCGACGTGAGCACTTCAAGCGCCTGTACGAGTGGAATCCCGAGGACGTCAAAAGAAACCCGGAATCCGGCAGAGCCGTCTTTAACGCCCTGAGTGAACGGTACGGTAAAGATCGCTTTCGTCATGATCGCTACAGCCGGGTAAGCAGCGCGCCGGATTTTCCGATTCGGATGCGCGACGGTCGAATCGTTTCTTCCCTTGCTATTTCCGATGTGTTGAAAAATCTGCCCGTCGTCTCGGTCGATTGCGTATTCGTGGAGCGATCGATTTTCGATGATGCCAGTCAATGGCTGACTGATAACCGTCGATCTGAGGGATGAGCTTACAGCCTTACGCGCGGACGGTCTGCTGGAACTTGAGCCGCGACTGTACGGCGCGCAGCTTGTTCCGACAGAACAATGTGAGTACATCCAGGGGTTCTTTCCGAAGACCTTGGCCAAGTATGAAAAAGCATCTGTTTCATTGTTGAGAAGTTCGGCGGGAAAAAGGTTGTCGAACTTGAGCGTCTGGGAACCGCATTCTATGTCGGTAAGTTTCTGAAAGCAGGGGAATCGGTTGACAACAGGACTGAAGAAGTGACGAAACTGAAACCCCATATCCCTCCGGAGAAAGCCCGTGACGCGGTACGGGAAGCAGACCGGATCGCCAGCGAAGCCGCCGACATGAAGGCGGCAGGCAGCAACGTTGGTGAACAGGGTGGAGCCAGGACCGTGAGAATGGAACAGCGACGTCAGTGATGGACGCATCGCAAATTGGCAAACGAGCGTGGAGCTATGCGGGCGTGCTGCAGGATGCCGGGCTTTCCTGCTTCGAATATGTCGAGCAGTTGACCCTGCTGCTATTCCTCAAAATGGCGGACCAACTGACCGAGCCGCCCTATGAGCGCGAACCGATCGTGCCGCCGGAGCTCGGCTGGCAGCCGCTGCTTCGCCTTGACGGTTCCGCGCTGGAGACCCAGTACCGCAAGAGCCTGGAAACGCTCGGCGTCATCTTCAAGGGCGCGCGCTGCGAGATTCACAATCCGGCCCCTGTTAAAGCAGATCATCGTCAACCTTCTCAACCAGGTAGACTGGCTCTCGCTGCCGGTGGACGTGAAGGGCGCCATCTACGAGGAACTACTCGCCCGCTCGGCGCAGGAATCGGCGCTCGGGGCAGGGCAGTATTTCACTCCGAGGCCGGTGGTCCAGGCGATGTGCGAGGTGACGCAGCCGAAGCCCGAGGACCGTATCTGCGATCCGGCGGCGGGCACGGGCGGCTTTCTCTGCAACGCCTATCAGTATGTGCTCGACCACCACGGAAGTGATCTTGACCGAGACGAACTCCGCGCACTGCAAGAAGAGCTTGTCGAGGGCATGGAGCTTTCAACCAAGGTTGGCCGCATGTGCGCCATGAACGTCTATCTGCACAACATCGGCGGCGAAAAAGTGGTTGCCCACACGGAGAGCGACAGTCTTTCCGCGACCTGGAGTCTGGAATACTCGATGGTTCTCACCAATCCCCCGTTCGGCAAGAAGCAGAGCCTGCTGTTCGTCAACGAGGAGAGCGACACCGAGAGAGAGGATCCGGTTATTGTCCGTGAGGACTTCTGGACTTCGACCAGCAACAAGCAACTCAACTTCTTGCAGCACATCTACACATTACTGAAGGTCGACGGGCGCGCCGCGGTGGTGGCGCCGGACAATATGCTGTTCGAGGGCGGCGCGGGAGAAAAAGTGCGCCGCAACTTGCTGGAGAAATGCCGTGTCCACACCCTGCTTCGGCTGCCGACGGGAATCTGGTACTCGCCCCGGCGTCAGGGCCAACGTGCTCTTCTTCGACAAGAAGGAAGGTCGCGCCAAGGCGTGGATCGACCGGCTATGGGTGTACGATCTGCGCACCAACAGGCACTTCACGCTGAAGCCAAAACCGATCCGGCGCAAAGACTTCGATGAATTTGTCCAGTGCTACAAGCCCGGCCGGATGCACGAACGCGAGGCCACTTGGAGCGAGCACAACCCGGAGGGTCGCTGGCGGTCTTACAAGTACGACGAACTGCTGAAGCGCGACAAGCTGAGCCTCGACCTCTTCTGGACCAAGGACAAGAGCCTCACCGACACAGACTCGCTGCCGCCACCCGACATGACCGCCGCCGACCTTGAGACTGCGCTGCAGCAGTTCTCCAGGATCGCAGCACGGTTAGGGCATGTCCATGGAGAATAGCCTTGCGCCTATTTGAGATATTTTCAAAGCGGCAGCTGGTTCCACCGAACTTTCTGTGAATCGAGGTGACTTGTGGCAGCCAAAAAGAAGGCGCCATCCTGGCTGGCCGTTCTGATTCTTATCGGTCTTGGAATTTCGGTCAGTCCCCATCAGGTCCTGCCCCGGACCTCCGAGATCGCCAGAGCCCTCAATCCGGTCTTGTCTCACTATGAAGTGATTCGCCTGGAACCGGGCGACATCCAGCAACAGGTCCGAACGACCGGGGAACTGCGGTTCCGGTTCCAAGAGACCTCTTTCCATTTCAGACTGGAGCCTCATGATATGAGAGGCCCCCATTACCGGGCGGTGGAGACGGGACCCGGAGGAGTGAGGCGAACGCTTCCCGTTGGACCGGTGAACACCTTCAAGGGAAGGCTCGCGGGGCAAGAGGACACCCAAGGCCGATTCACCCTCACGGGCGATGGGGTGGAAGGAGTCGTGTTCGCTCCTGAGGATTGGTACTACGTGGAACCGTTACGGCGCTATCTTCCAAGCGCCGAGGCGTCTGAACTGGTGGTGTACAGACAGTCGGACATCAAACCCGGCCAGACTTGGAGGTGCGGCGTGTCGTTGCCGCAGCGCCTGCGGCGGGGCGTGAACGAGGTAGTGGCTCAGGTCGAAGCAGGGGCGGCAACCAATTACGTGGTGGAGGTGGCGACGGAAGCTGATTTTGAATATGTGCAAGCCCTAGGAGGTTCCACCGAGGCCAACCGTGAAATTCAGAGCATCATGAACCAAGTGGAAGGCGTTTATCAGAGTGAGCTGCTGCTACAGCTACAAATTGTCTTCCAGCACACCTGGGCTACGGAGGAAGACCCCTACACGGCAACGGATGGGTCTGATCTATTAAATGAGCTCACTGCCCATTGGAACACCAATTTTGAAGCCAATGAAGACTATGACCTCGCCCATATGTGGACCGGCAAGGACCTGGAGGGCATAGGGGGTATCGCCTGGTTAGGAGTTGCCTGCCGTGCACGTTCCCACAGCTATAGCCTGTCAAAGCACTTACCCATTGTCCCAGCCCAGTACATTGTCACCGCCCATGAAATCGGCCACAACTTTGGAGCCGAGCATCCTGATGAGGCAAGACCCCCAGCCGTAGGGTGTACTAACACTATCATGCCGTCGATGTTGACTCTAGACACAGAATTGACGTTCTGTCAGTTCTCCCGAAAAGAAATTGGCGCCCACGTCGCACGCAACAACCATTGTCTGACCACTCAGCCCATTACACTTAGGCCCCCCACCGGCCTGACGGCAACGGCTGTTTCCTCCTTCCAGATCGACCTGACTTGGCAGGACAACAGCGACAATGAGACGGGGTTCAGGGTGCAGCGCAGGCTGAATGATTCGGAAGATTGGGTTGAAATCGGAAGAATCGCCGCCAACACCACGACGTTTTCGAATAGCGGGTTATCGCCAGGCGCCTCCTATCGCTACCGCATGCGGGCCTTCAATGACACGGAATCGTCCGCCTTCTCGAACGAAGCTGCGGCGACGACTTTGGGAGTGTCGCTAACTGGGACCCACTGGAGAATCGACACGGTCGCCGGTCGCCGGGTCATTGACTACGGCCCCGCGATTGCGGCGCAACTGCACTTTCCCACGGGAGTGGCGGTAGACAGCGCCGGCAACCTCTACATTGCCGATCTCCAGGCCAACCGCGTTCGCCGGGTAGATGCCTCGGGAATCATCACCACCGTCGCCGGAACCGGTGTAGGCGGCTACAGCGGGGACAACGGCCCAGCGGTTGCGGCGCAACTGGACTTTCCCACGGGAGTGGCGGTAGACAGCGCCGGCAACCTCTACATCGCTGATCTTGGCAACCGCTGCATTCGCCGGGTGGATGCCAGGGGGATGATCACCACCGCCGCCGGAACCGGTGTGGACGGCTTCAGCGGGGACAACGGACCGGCAATCCAGGCTCAGCTATCCCGGACTACAGGCGTGGCGCTGGACAATGCCGGCAACCTCTACATCGCCGATTTCGACAACCACCGCATTCGCCGGGTGGATGCCAGGGGGATGATCACCACCGCCGCCGGAACCGGTGTAGACGGCTTCAGCGGGGACAACGGACCGGCAGTCTCGGCGCGGCTGCACGGCCCTTCTGGCGTGGCGCTGGACAATGCCGGCAACCTCTACTTCGCCGACTCCTACAACCACCGCATTCGTCGGGTGGACACTTCGGGAACTATCACCACCGTCGCCGGAACCGGTGTAGGCGGCTTCAGCGGGGACAACGGCCCGGCAGTCTCGGCGCGGCTGCACGGCCCTTCTGGCGTGGCGCTGGACAATGCCGGCAACCTCTACTTCGCCGACTCCTACAACCACCGCATTCGTCGGGTGGGCACTTCGGGAACTATCACCACCGTCATCGGAACCGGTGTTCGCGGCTTCAGCGGGGACAACGGCCCGGCAGTTCAGGCTCAACTAAACTTTCCCGACGGCATGGTTCTGGACGGCGCCGGCAACCTCTACATCGCCGATAGCGACAACCACCGCATTCGTCGGGTAGATGTCTCGGGAACTATCACCACCGTCGTCGGAACCGGTGTGGTGGACGGCGGTGGGGACAACGGACCGGCGGTTGAGGCTCAGCTAGACCGGCCCACAGGCATGGCGGTGGACGGCGTCGGCAGCCTCTACATCGCCGACACCTTCAACCACCGCATTCGCCAAGTGGATGCCGGGGGTACCATCACCACCATTGCAGGGACTGGGGAGCCAAGTTTCGGTGGAGGAGACGGTGGACCGGCGCCCCGGGCACCTTTAAACGGCCCCTCAAGCGTGGCGGTGGACCGTGCCGGCAACCTCTACATCACCGATACCAACAACCACTGCATTCGCCGCGTGGATGCCGCCACCGGGATCATCACCACCATCGCGGGGACGAGCGGGCGGTTTGGGGACGACGGCGGAGACGGCGGCCCGGCAGTCAAAGCAAAGCTAAACTGGCCCACAGGCGTGGCGGTGGACGGCGCCGGCAACCTCTACATCGCCGATACCGGAAACCACCGCATTCGCCGCGTGGATGCCGCCACCGGAATCATCACTACCGTCGCGGGACTCGCTAGGGGCTACGGCTGGCACGGCGTCCAGGCGGTCGAGACTACTCTGTACACTCCCAGAGGTTTAGCAGTGGATGACGCCGGCAACCTTTACATCGCCGATTCCGGCAGCCACCGCATTCGCCGCGTGGATGCCGCCACCGGGATCATCACTACCGTCGCGGGACTCGGTGTTGGCTACGGCGGAGACGGCGGTCCGGCAGTCAAAGCAAAGCTAAATCGGCCCACAGACGTGGCGGTGGACGGCTCCGGCAGCCTCTACATCGCCGATACCGACAACCACCGCATTCGCCGCGTGGATGCCACCACCAGGACCATCACCACCATTGCAGGAACCGATGAGCGGGGGTCCAGACGGGACCACGGTCCGGCAGCCCAGGCCGAGCTAAACTTTCCCGGAGGCGTGGTGGTGGACCGGTCTGTTCCGGTAAGCGGCGGCAACGTTTACCTCTACATCGCTGATTCCTGGAATAACCGTATTCTAGTCGTCACGCGATCTTCGCTGTCCACCACCCTTCAGCCCCCCACCCGCCTGAGGGCAACGGCGGTTTCTCCTTATCGAGTCAACCTGGCTTGGCAGGACAACAGCACTAATGAAACGGGTTTCATCGTGCGTCGCCGGGTTGCGAGGATGGCCGATTGGGTTGAGATCGGCAGAACAAAAGCCAACGCCACCACGTTTTCAGTCGGGGGATTGAAGCCACTCACGACCTATCATTACCGCGTGCGTGCCTTCAACAATACGGAGTCTTCCTATTTCTCGAACGAGGCCCTGGCGCAGACTCTGGCGGCGCTTCCGCCGACCGTGACTCATTTCACGCCGACAAGGGGGCCGGCGGGCACTCGAGTCACCCTCACCGGGACCTATCTGCTCGGCGCCACTGCCGTCTTCTTCAATGGAGTCCCTGCTGCCCGGTTCGAGGTCGTGTCGGAAACAAGCATTGAGGCCGTGGTTCCCCCGGGCGCGTCCAGCGGCCCAATCGGCGTGATTACACCGGGGGGGACAGCGGTGAGCCGTGAGACTTTCACAGTGACAGACACGGGAGTTCACAGCCGGCTGTTCGTGCCCATCGTGCTGAGTTCACGAGGACGGACTCCGGGATCCTTCTTCACTTCCGAACTGAGTCTCACGAATAGGGGAACCACAACGGCAGGCGTCAAGTGCGCCTATACGGCGGCTTTCGGAGGGGGCTCTGGCACGGCCGTGGATTCCCTGGAGCCCGGCCGGCAACGAGTGATTCCCGACGCCATCGCCTATCTGACTGCTCTGGGCGTTCCCATCAGGAGCGGTTCGGCAGGCGGGACGCTCATGGTGGATTTCTCCAACCTCTCCTTCGCTTCAGATGCCGCCGTCACCGTGAGGGTCAGCACGCCGGTCGAAGAGGGACGAGCCGGCCTGGCCTACGTGGGATTGAACCCTGACGGCCTGCTCACCGGCCCTGCCTTCATCATCGGCTTGCGTCAAAACAGCAAGGATCGCTCCAACGTGGCCCTTCAGAACGCGGGGGACTCAAGCGACGGGAACGTTACTTTGAGAGCCACCGTTTTCTCCGGAGACTCGGCAGCTCCGGGGAGGAGCATGGCCTTGCCGGATCGAACCCTGGCTCCGGGAGGGTTCCACCAGTACAACGGCATCCTGGACACCGCCGGCTTCGACCACGGGTATGTGAAGATCGAGCGAGTGAGTGGAACAGCCCCTTACTATGCCTACGGGGTCATCAACGACCAAGCCAACTCGGACGGGTCTTTTGTCTTTCCGGTCACTGAAAGCTCTCTAGTGGGTAAGAAGGGGCAAACACTGCCGGTGGTCGTCGAAACGAGAGCCTTCAACAGCGAGTTGATGGTAACCAACTTCTCGGCCTCGGCCAGGAGGGTGCATTTCGACTTTGTCGCCGATGCCGTCCAGACCGCCGATAACACAGCCACCTTCAGTATGGGGCTCGAAGCCGGGGAACAAAGAATTGTTCCCGATATCGTCAACGAACTGCGCCAGCAGGGTGTCCTCGGGATTGGTCCTGCCGGCTCGACCTTTGCCGGGGCTCTGTTCGCCAATGTGGCCGATGGGGACATGAGCGGCATCGTGATCGGAGCCCGGACGGGGGCGCCCGGAAGCGGGGGACAATATGGGCTATCCTACAACGCCGTTCCCTATGGTTCGGCTTCGATCGACAGTGCCTGGATCTATGGTCTGCAGCAGGACGCCGCGAACCGCAGCAATTTGGCCCTGGTCAATACCGGAGAATTCGATGACAGTCCCAGTGAGTTTGAAGTTACCGTTTACGACGGGGCCAGGGGATCCGAGGTGAACGTTCGGTCTGTGACCGTTGGTCCCCGGCGGTGGCTCCAGATCAATAGGATTCTGGGCACAGTGAGCCAAGGATACGTTCACGTGAAGCAGACCTCGGGCTATAATCCGTTTATCGCCTACGGCGTACTCAATGATGGGAGCATACCAGGGCAACGGAGTGGGGATGGGGCTTTCGTGCCAAGCCGGCCCTAGCACCGATCCCTATCGCAATTCGGACCGGAAACGATTCACCCAGGCTTTGGAATCGCAACTTGGCGTCGAAGTCAGAATCCGGGACTGATACCAGGGTTTCGCCTGTACTTTCTTCATTATTATAAGAATGGGGACGAATTCACTTGGATACTTCCTTGACAATGGATCCCAAAGGACGGTTCAACTTGGCTTTCGATGAATTGAGGTAACGATGACAACCCGAAAGAAGGCAGCATCCTGGCCGGTAATGCTGACGCTTATCGGTCTTGGCATTTCAGTCAGTCCCTATCAAGTCCTGCCCCGAACCTCCGAGGTCGCCAGAGCCCTCGATCCGGTCTTGTCCCACTATGAAGTGATTCGCCTGGAACCGGGTGACATCCAGCAACAGGTCCGCACGACCGGGGAACTGCGCTTCCGGTTCCAGGAGACCGTTTTCTATTTCAGACTGGAGCCTCACGATATGCGAGGCCCTCATTACCGGGCCGTGGAGACGGGACCCGGAGGAGTGAGGCGAACGCTCCCCCCTGGACCGGTGAACACCTTCAAGGGAAGGCTCGCGGGGCAAGAGGACACCCAAGGTCGATTCACCCTCAGGGACAATGGAGTGGAGGGCGTGGTGTTCGCTCCTGAGGATTGGTACTACCTGGAGCCGTTACGGCGCTATCTTCCGAGCGCCGAGGCGTCTGAACTGGTGGTGTACAGACAGTCGGACATCAAACCCGGCCAGGCCTGGAAGTGCGGAGTGTCGTTGCCGCAGCGGCTGCGGCGCGGCGTGAACGAGGTAGCGGCTCAGGTGGAAGCAGGGACGGCAACCAATTACGTGGTGGAGGTAGCCACGGAAGCGGACTTCGAATACGTGCAAGCCCTGGGAGGTTCCACCGGGGCCAACAATGAGATTCAGGGCATCATGAACCAGGTGGAAGGCGTTTATCAGAGCGAGTTGTTGCTGCAACTGCAAATTGTCTTTCAGCACTTCTGGGCTACAGAGGAAGATCCCTACACGACAACCTATGCGCCTGATCTGGGGGACGAGTTCGCCGCCCACTGGAACGCCAATTTTGCAGCCAATGAAAACTATGATATCGCCCATATGTGGACCGGCAAAAACCTGGATGGAAGAGTCGCGGGTATTGCTTCCCTGGGAACTTCCTGCAAAGATCGCTCCGCCAGCTACGGTCTGTCGAGTCGCCAGCCCTTTGTTCCAACCAAGTACACTCTCACGGCCCATGAAATCGGGCACAACTTCGGGGCCGTTCATCCTGATCAGGAAAGGCCCCCGATTGCAGGGTGCGTCAACACCATCATGCAGTCTGTGACGACTCCGAACACAGGGTTCACCTTCTGTGAATTCTCTCGACAAGAAATTGGGACCCACGTCTCGCTCCACAACCGTTGCCTGACCACTCAGCCCATCACCCTTCAGCCACCCACCGACCTCTCGGCAATGGCCGTTTCCTACTCTCAAATCGACCTGAATTGGCAGGACAACAGCACCAATGAGACGGGGTTCATGGTGCAGCGCAGGCTGGATGGTTCAGGTGATTGGGCTGAGCTTGGAACGACAGACGCCGATGAAACGACGTTTTCGGATGAGGGGTTGCCGCAAGCCACCTCCTATCACTACCGCGTGCGGGCCTTCAATGACACGGAATCTTCCGCCTTCTCGAACAATGTCATGGCGACGACCCCGGTGGGGCCTCCTCCGACGGTGGTCGGTTTCACGCCCACGAGCGGGACGGTTGGCGCTTGGGTCACCATCAACGGCACTCATTTCCTGGGCGCCAGGGATGTCCTGTTCAATGGAGTCAGCACTCCACAGTTCGACGTGGTGTCGGGGACAACAATCACGGCTTCCGTATCCCCAAGAGCAACAACCGGACCGATAACCGTGGTCACGCCAGGCGGGGAGGCTATTAGCGATGGCAACTTTACGGTGATCCTCAACCGCAGCCGGTTGTTCGTGCCCATTGTGCTGAAGTCGAAAGGCTTGGCCGATTCCTTCTACACTTCCGAGTTGACGCTCACCAACCGCGGCAGCCACGACACAGCCATTCAGTACACCTATACGGCCTCTATCGGTACCGGCTCTGGCACGGCAGTGGATTCCCTGGGGGCCGGTAAGCAACGAGTCATTCCGGATGCGATCGACTATCTGGCTTCTCTGGGAGTACCCATCGGAGACGGTGCGGCGGGCGGTACGCTGCAGGTTGACTTTTTCAACCTCTCTTTTGCTTCAGATGCCGCAGTCACGGTGAGGACCGGCACGCCCGTAGTGGATGGGCGGGCAGGTTTGGCCTACGTTGGGTTGAGTCCTGCCGATCTGCTCACAGGCCCGGCCTATCTGGCCGCCTTGCGTTGGAATACGATGGACCGCTCCAACGTGGCCGTTCAGAATGCCGGGGAGGCAACGGACGGGGACATCACCCTGAGAGTCACGGCTTTCTCCGGGGACCCGGCGGTGCCGGGGAGCATGGTCTTGCCGGAGGTCACCCTGTCTCCGGGAGGGTTCCACCAGTACTCGGGCCTGCTGGCAACGGCCGGTTTCGACAATGGGTACGTGAAGATCGAGCGGGTGAGTGGGACGGCGGCCTATTATGCCTATGGCGTCATCAACGATCAGGCCAACTCGGACGGATCCTTCGTCGTTCCGGTCACGGAAAGTTCGCTGGTGGGTAAGAGGGGACAGACACTGCCGCTGATGGTGGAAATGGAGGCCTTCAACAGTGAACTGGCGGTGACGAACTTCTCGGCCTCGGCCAGGACGGTGGGTTTCAGTTTTGTGGCCGATGCCATCGAGACTGCTGATAACACCGCCACCTTCAGCCTGGAGTTGCAGGCGGGTGAACAAAGGATTATTCCCAATATCGTCAACGAACTGCGTCAGCAGGGTGTCGAAGGGATTGGTCCGGCGGGCGGGGACTTCGCCGGGGCTGTTTTCGCCACGGTGGCCAGTGGAGACATGAGCGGCATTGTGATCGGCGCCCGCACGGGGTCGCCCGGAGGCGGCGGACAATACGGGCTGTTCTACAATGCTGTTCCTGATGGCTCGGCCACAAGCAGCGGCCAGAGCGCTTGGATCTATGGTCTGCAGCAGAACGCCGCGAATCGCAGCAGCGTGGCCCTGATCAACACCGGAGAAGTCGACGACAGTCCCAGCGAGTTTGCCGTTGACGTTTACGAAGGAATCAGTGGTTTTCCAACGAGCACCCGATTGGTGACTGTTGGTCCCCGGCGGTGGGCTCAGGTCGATGGGGTTCTGGGCGGAGACCTGATCGGTCTGTTTAGTGACCTTTTAGGGGATCTGTTGGGCGATTTGTTCGGAGATCTGTTTAAAGATCTGGTTCTGGTGCCGCGTCAAGGATACGTTCGGGTGACGCAGACCTCGGGCAATAACCCGTTTATCGCCTACGGAGTGATCAATGACGGCCGCAGACCCGGTCAACGGAGTGGGGATGGCGCTTTCGTGCCAAGCCGGCCCTAGCGTTCATCCATATGAAGCTCTCGAGGGCCAAGAGAGTTAGCCATTGGGAACGAGAATCTCGTACGGTACAATGAGGCCGGGACACGGCCGCTAGAGTTTCTTTGGACCGGGATCAGAGTGAACCAGGCGAGGAGAGGAAATGGGTGTTGAGCGCAACAGAAAGGTCGGCTACCACATCATCGATTCTCCCCTGGGGAGACTTTTGATCGGGGCTACCTCAAAGGGGCTGTGCAGCCTGATGTGGGGAGATAACGATCAAGAACTCGCGGATTCCCTGAGGAGGCTGCTTCCCCGAGCCGTTCTTTCCTGTGGCCTTGAGAAGCCGGAGGATTGGTCGGAACCACTCAACCGGTATCTTGGAGGGGAACCCGTCGATCTTGAATTCCCTCTTGATGTGCAAGGAACCCCTTTTCAACGGACCGTCTGGCACAGAATCCGGGCGATTCCGCTCGGCGCGACTCTCTCCTACGGCAGCCTGGCAAAAGCCCTGGGCAATCCGGCCGCTACTCGGGCCGTTGCCGGTGCTTGCGCCTCCAATCCGGCGGCGCTGGTCATTCCCTGCCACCGGATCATTCGCAGCGATGGCGGGCTGGGAGGCTATCGGTGGGGGCTCCAGAGAAAACGAAGACTGCTGAGCCTGGAAGAGATCATGGCGGGAGACGGCACCTGGAAGTTGGCTTCTCCCGCTGAGCCGGACCGGTTGGGCGGCTCACCACGGAACCCGTAGGAGGAGAGCATCGACTTGTGACCCGCAGAATCCCCCGGTTACGAAATGTAACAAAATCCCAGAAAACTGAGCAGGAGGTCATTCCATGGCATCGGCCATTCGCATCGGTATCGTGGGCGCGGGAGACAACACCCGTGTTCGTCACATTCCAGGGCTGAGACAGCAGGAGGGAGTGGAGATTGTCAGCGTCTGCAATCGCAGCCAAGAGTCCAGCCAAAAAGTAGCCCGGGACTTCGGCATCCCGACCGTTCACAACAACTGGAGGGAACTGATTACTTCGGATGCCATCGATGCCGTGGTGATCGGAACCTGGCCCTATCTCCACTGTCCGATCACCCTGGCTGCCCTGGAGGCCGGCAAGCACGTCATGACCGAGGCGCGCATGGCCATGGACGCCCGACAGGCTCGGTCCATGTTGGAGAAGTCGCGAGCCAATCCTCACCTGATCACTCAGATTGTTCCCTCCCCCATCACCCTGCGCGTCGACCGGATGATACAACACCTTCTCACCGAAGGTTACCTGGGGGAGATCCTGGCGCTGGACATCACCAACAACACCAACGATTTCGTGGACCGGTCGAGCCCGCTGCACTGGCGGCACAATCGAAATTTGAGTGGTCTGAACATTTTGGCGATGGGGATCTGGTATGAGGCCCTGATGCGCTGGGTCGGCGAGGCCAGCCGGGTGATGGCCATGATCCAGGTCAACGTCAAGCAGCGCAGGAACCAGCAAGGAGATCTGAAGACCATCACCATCCCCGATCACGTGGACGTCCTGGCGCGAATGGCCTGTGGAGCCCAGGCGCGATGGCAATTCAGCGCAGTGACCGGGTTGGCTTCCTCTATCTCCAGGGCCTGGTTATTCGGCAGTGAGGGAACCCTTTGCTACGACCTCGCCACCGATCAATTGACCGGCGGAAAGCGGGGGGACACAGATCTCAGACCGATTTCGATACCCGGTGAATTGGAAGGAGGCTGGCGGGTGGAAGAGGAATTCATCAACGCCATCCGAGGAGAGGAGAACATTTCGCACACCACTTTTGAGGATGGCTTCAAGTACATGCAGTTTACGGAAGCGGTGACCCGAAGCGCTCGGTCCGGAGTGGCCGTATCCGTGCAAGAGATGGGAGGGTCCTGATCGGCCGCTGCTGAGCGGTTGGCCTCGGTTAATGTCACCCCGTCATTGCGCCAGTCCCCTCTTGCGGGGTCGATTCAACCCAATTCCCCTCCTGGGAGAGGCTGTCTTCCTGAGAGGAAGACAGGGGGTAGTTCATGGGAGGGTGAATTCCTGAAGTGAACCTCGACTCAGGCCGACCGCAGGGGGGAACTGGCGGCGGCGTTACCCGGCCTCACCTCGGCTTTCCCCGGACTCGGCCAGCAACCTTGCGGTCTCGCGAGCGATCACCAGTTCCTCATTGGCCAGGACCACCAGAACCGGGACCGCAGCACCCTCGGCTGAGATCACCGCGTCCCTTCCTTGCACCTGGTTCCTGGCAGAATCAATCTGAACCCCCAAATACTCCAAGCCCTGGCAGATCGCCTGGCGAATCTTGATGCCGTTTTCGCCGATGCCCCCGGTGAAAGCCAGGATATCGAGGCCTTCCAAGACTGCTGTATAGGCGCCGATGTACTTCTTGGTTTCATGAACGAGGACATCCAGGGCCAGTTGCGCCCGGGTGTTCCCTGAAGCCGCGCCTTCCTCCAGATCGCGAACATCTCCACTCAATCCCGAGATTCCCCTGAGCCCGCCTCGTTGGGAGAGCGCCGTCCGCAGCTCGTCGACGGTGAGGCCCTCCTTTTCCATTAGATAGAGCAGAATAAAGGGATCCAGGTCGCCGTTTCGAGTGGCGTGCGACAAACCTGCCTGGGGCGAAAATCCCATGCTTGTTTCGATGGAGCGACCATTCCTGATGGCGCAGATACTGGCGCTGCCTCCCAAATGGCAGGAGATGATTCGCAAATCCTGGCCGGAGCGTCCCAGAAGTTCGGGGGCCCGCCATGAGATGTAGCGATGGGAAGCTCCGTGAAATCCGTATCGTTGAATGGAATGCTTCCGGGCCCATTCATAAGGAATCCCATAGGTCCTGGCGTAGTCTGGAATGGTCTTGTGGAAGGCTGCCTCGAACACACCGACCAGCACTTTTTTCGGGAGAAGCTGCTGGAAGATACGGAAAGCCTCGATGTAGGGCGGATTGTGGGCCGGCGCCAGGGGCGTGTAGGCCTCCATGGCCTCAATCACTTCATGGGTCACCAAAACCGAGTCGGTAATGCCCTTGGCGTGAACCGGTTTGAAACCCACGGCATCCAGTTCCTCTAAGCTTGACAAGACCTTGGCTGCCGGATCTGTCAGGATCTTGAGGACATGCTCAATGGCCTCGCGATGGTTGCGACATTCGATTTCCTGCTGGTGTTTGGGACCGTCTCCCAACTGACAGCTCAACGGCGAACGGGGGCTACCCACCCGCTCGACCTTGCCGACCGCAACCACCGATTCATCTTCCATCTGGAACAGTCGGAATTTAAGGGAAGTGGACCCCACGTTGACCACCAGAATCTTCATGACTGCTTCAACCACCCTTTCTCCCCGGCTTCATCCGACAGAGCCGCCTGCGGCCTTGCCAACCAGGACGCCGAGAGCGATGGATCGGATTTTCGTTTCAGGAGTCTCCGCTCGGGACAACAGGATGAGAGGGACCCGAGCGCCCAGGACAATGCCCCCCGATTCCCCTTTGGCGAAGTACAGGATCGCCCGATAAAGAATGTTGGCCGCCTCGATATCGGGCGCCAGGAAAATATCGGTTGCTTCCACCAGGGGGCTCTTGATTCCCTTTCGCTCTGCGGCAAACCGGCTCAAGGGAGAATCCAGGGCGATGGGTCCTTCGATATAAGCCCCCGAGATCTGACCGCGGCGATTCATCAGAGTCAAGCCGGCTGCGTCCAGCGTTGCCGGCATCTCGGCATTGACAAACTCCAGAGCGCAGAGCGCCGCCAGATTTGGTTTGGTCACCCCGATAGCGTGAGCCACTTCTATGGCGTTGCGGCACATCTCCGCTTTTTGAGCCAGGTTGGGAGCAATATTGATGGCGGCATCCGTCATGATCATCAGTCGCTGAACTCCAGGCGCCTGAAAGACGATCACCTGACTCAAGAGCCGTCCCGTTCGAAGGCCTGTTTCCTTGTTGAGGACCGCCCGGACCAAGGTCGAGGTATTGATCTTCCCCTTCATCAGCAAACTCGCCTGGCCTTCTCGAATCAGAGCGATGGCCTTGAGAGCCGCCTTCGCCTGATCGGGTTCATTGATTATCTGTTCCGGGGCCAGTTCAAGTCCCACCTGTTCGGCCATAGGCTTGATCCTGGACAGGTCGCCCACCAATATACCTTCAGCCAAACCCATCGCCTGCGCCTCCTTGAGCGCCTGCAGAACATCAGGATCCTGGCCGGCGGCCACGGCGATCCTGGCAGGGCCTTGGCTTCTGGCTGCAGCCACCAGTTCATCCAAGCTCTTGTACATGGGCGCGCTGCCTCCTCTACTGAAAGTTCACGACTGGGCCGGGTACGACTCGCTGGTTCGGGCCTGGCCCTCAATCATGAGCGGACATCCGTATGTTTCCGAAATTGACGGGTGCTTGTCGCCATCCGACAGCATCACCTGTCCGAGGACGGCGGCCCAGCTCTCCGGGAGCATCCGGGCAAGCTGAGCCACGACTGCCTTGCCCCAAAGTTGGTTCCAGGTTGAAACGGGTGACAGTCCCGGGTATCCCCGACCAGAGGTCACGCCAGGAGCTTTTCACACTCTGTCTACCCCAGGGGTTGGACGTCAGCAAGAACGCTGCTCAGACCGAGGCCGGCGTCCCTTGGAGAACCGATTTTACGATTTGTTCGAATTCGGACTCGGATAACAGACGCTTGCTGTCAATGGAAGCCTGTTTGACTTGAGCCAGGATCTCATTAGCCTGCTCGGGTGTGGCCTGAAGCCCTTGCCGCTCGAGGTGTTCTTCGATATTGGCCAGACCGCTCCCTTTGCCCAAGGCAATGTCCACCGCCGGCCGACCGGCCACTTCCGGAAGAAACGGAATGTATTCCAGTGGCTCCGCCTGCTTGCAGCGACGGTGAAACATGGCGACGATGCCGGACTCAATATGATAGAGAGAATCTCCCACGATGGGTCGGTTGGGAGGAACGCTCATCCCGGACAGTTCCTGAACCAGCTTGGACAGCTCATAGAGCGCCTCGGTTTTGACGCCGGTATCAACGCCATAGAGGACACGCAGGGCCATGACGGTATCCTCCAGGGGTACGTTGCCGGCGCGCTCACCGGTAGCCGAGACCGTCACATGAGCCACAGAAGCTCCATTGGCCAGTGCAGAGATGGTATTGGCCACTCCCAGTCCAAAGTCTTCGTGGCAGTGAATCTCAATGGGCTGCTTGAAGCGGGCCCGGAGCTTGCTCACCACCATGGCAATTCCCTGAGGGGTGCAAACGCCGAAGGAATCAGCCAGCGTCATCGAGTCCATGTGCCCCTCGGTCGCTACTCGTTCCATGAGGTCGAGATACCGGTCCAAGTCGGAACGGGTGCTGTCAATGGTGAAGAAGACCGTGTAAAGCCCCGCTTCTTTGGCCGCCAAAGTCGTTTCAATCGATGACTTGATGGCCCAATCCATCGTCTTGCCGTAGGCGTGCCTGATAATATGGTCGCTGGACGGGATCTCAGTGATGATGCCTTTGACCCCGCATTCCTGAGCCAGCTTGACATCAGCCGGCATGCACCGGGCAAAAGAAAATATCTCGGGGGGGAGGTCCAAGCTCACAATGTCCTTAATCGCCGCCTCATCTTCGGCCGAAACCGCCGGCATTCCTGCCTCGATGCGATGAACGCCGGCCGCCGCCAGCTTCTTGGCGATGGCCACTTTTTCCTGACGACGAAACACGATCCCCGTTTGCTGCTCCCCATCGCGCAGCGTGACGTCGTGAATGCGAATCCGCTCGGGGAAATTCATTCCCTGTGTTGCTTCCGGCGCGTAGTTCCATGGACTGGCAAACCAGCGATCGGTCTTCCAAGGTTGACTCATCAGAACTCTCCTTAAACTAGAAACCAGGCAAGATCAGTCATGCAAAGGACGGACAGCAGGATGAGTGCGATGATGCCCTCCGTTTCCCGCGGCACAATCTATTGCATCGACAGGATGCCTGTCAAGAAACTATGGCCCCGGACTGACCCGAAGAGGGTCAAGGGGCAGAGGGCTGGGGAGCTTCGGGTGAGGACAGGGAGGCGCAACCGTTGAATCCATGGGAAAGGCGCCTTGAACTCCACGGCTGATTACTCCGACTCACAACGGACTGAGTACTTAAGCCGTCACAACATCGGAGTCATCCGCCGCGAGGGCAGAGAACCTGATCGGGGACGGGACCTCAATCCATCCGCGCCACTGATCTTGTCCATCCTGTTCATCCACGTCGGCAGGATATCAAACAGGGACAGACAGGATAAACAGGAGGGGAGATGGCGCAGGCAGGGAGAAACATCCAAAGACAGGCCTCGTTTTCTTCAGGGTCGCGGTGGGTAGTAATCACAGACTTCCTGGACCTTCAATCTTTACCACCCCTGGCTTCCCGGGTAGAGCGGCTCTCCTACAAGCACCCCTCCCAGGTCAGGAGGGGTGCGCTCCCGAAGGACTGTACTCCTGAGAGGAGTTCAGGGGGGCGTCCTGCTTCGGCCTGCGGTACCCGGTATGGTTGTTTGAGGGAGAAGCTGAATGTCATGCCAGGGGCTTGCCGTTGGGATCTACTATCTCTATCGGTCCCAGATTGAGTTGGCGCACCTTATCTTCCAAGTGATCCAGGTCGCCAACCACCACGATGACGAGCCGGGTTTCATCCAGATAGTGTCGGGCTGCAGCCTGAACCTGATCCAGCGTCACCGAATCGATGGCCGCCGGATAACCAGCCATTGTCTCCAGGGGAAGATCATAGGCAAAGAGTTCGGACATTTGATCCACCACCCGCCCCAACGTTTCGAACCGTTGCGCAAATCCCCGAACCAGATTCTGCTTGGCCGTCGTCAATTCGGCTTGGGTGATGGGCTGAGATTCGCGAATCGCTGAAATTTCTTTCCGGAACTCAAGGAGTGCTTCCGTGGTGACCGAGGTCTGGACGGCAGTCCCTCCGGCCCAGAATCCACCCTGGCGAGCATAGGCAAACCGGGTGGAGGCCCCGTAGGTGTACCCTTTGTCCTCCCGCAAGTTGAGATTCAGACGGCTGCTGAAGCTGCCGCCCAAAACAGCGTTCATCAACTCGATAGCATGGTAGTCGGCAACGTTGCGGGCGGGCCCCGTCGACCCGATGCGAATCTGCGACTGGGGGGCGTCTTGACGATCCGCCAAAACAATGCGAACCCCGTCGGGGGGAGAAACTTCCGGCAGGGAAACCTGGGGGACCTCAGCATCTTCCCAGCCGGTCAAGCTTTCCCCAGCCAACCGGGCGGCCTCGGTCATCGTGATATCTCCCGAGAACAGGAGCACTGCATTCCCTGGCCTCCAGTAAATGCGATGAAAGTCGACCAATTCCTCGCGGGTGATGGCTCGCACCGAGGATTCATTACCGGCCGTTTGCAGCCCGAAAGGATGCTCGTCTCCGAACAACACGGATCGAAAAACCCTGCCAGCCGTAGCCGAGGGGCTGTTCTGTTCCTGAAGAATACTGTCCAGTCGCAATTTCCGCTGCCGTTCCAGTTCTTCTGCCGGAAAGGTCGAGTTCAGGATCAGGTCGGCCAGAAGCTGAAGCGCCGGCTTCAAATTCCCCTTAAGCACTTCCAGAGCCAGATGGCAATTCTCGGATTCGGCGGAAGAGCCGAACGAGACACCCAGGCGGTCCAGCTCGCCCTGGATCTCGAGGGTTGACCGCGACTGGGTGCCTTCGGTCAGCATGGCAGTCGTCATCCAGGCAACGCCTGGCTTGGACAGCGGATCCGAGGAGGAACCGGATCTCAATAACAAGCTGACCGCCACTTTGGGAAGACCATGACGCTCGGCCACCACTACCCTGACTCCCGGGGCGATCATTTCCGAAGCCAGAGCAGGCGGCTGAAAGGGTTTCGGGCTTCCGATGCCGGGCCGCTGCTCGCGGTTGGGTTCGACCCCCTGAGGACGGCCGGACTTTTCCGGAGCAAAGCTGAGGACGACTCCATTGGACCTGTCCAGATAGGCTTCCGCAGCTCTCCGCACCTCTTCAACTCCCAAGGTTTGATAGCGCTGGTAATCCACCTGGAAATAACCGGGGTCCCCAAGGAAGGTATTGTACTGGTTCAAAAGATCCGCCTTCCCCCCAAATCCCCCCAGTCGCTCCAGGCCACTCACAAACTCGAATTCCTGTTTGGCTTTCTCTCGCTCCAGTTCCTCAGGGCTGGGGCCGTTTTCGGCAAAGGCTGCGATTTCCTCACGGATGAGGTCGGCCAGGTCCTTGAGCGACTGTTCAGGACGAGCGGTGGCCACTACACCGAACAACCCGCTGATTTCCAAAGAATAGTTAAAGGCGGACACATCGGACGCAATCTGCTCCTGGTAGACCAACCGTTGGTACAGGCGGGAGTTCTTTCCCTGGGAGAGAATGCGTGAGGCCAGATCGAGTTCGGCATCCCCGGCATGAAAATAGGCGGGAGTGGGCCATACCAGGTAGAGGCGCTCAAGAGGCACACGATCGGAGACGGTGACTCTTCGCTCACCCTCCAGCCTGGGCACCCACAATCTGGGGCGATCCAATGCCGGTCCGGGAGCTAGCGGCCCGAAATACTTTTCCACCCATTCTCGGGCCTGATTTGTGTCGAAGTCACCGGCAATCACCAAGCTGCAGTTGTTGGGCGCGTAGTGGGTATGAAAAAAATCCTTGGTCTCTTGCAGGGAGGTCGCATCCAGGTCTTCCTGGGAACCGATCACAATCCAGGAATAGGGATGCCCCTGGGGGAACAGGTTCTCGAAGATCAACTGAAGAGCTCGACCGTAGGGAACGTTTTCGTAGCTCTGTCGGCGCTCGTTCTTGACCACTCCGCGCTGGTTATCCAACTTCTCCTGGGTGAGGGCCTCGGCCAGGAAACCCATACGGTCGGCTTCCAACCACAACACATATTCCAGGGCCTCGCTGGGTACCGTCTCGAAGTAGTTGGTGCGGTCAAAGCTGGTAGTGCCGTTGACTCCACCCTCTCGCATGTTTGCTCCCGCTTTTTCCATATAGGTCAGATACTCTCCGTCGGCGTTCTTGGATCCCTGGAACATCATATGCTCGAACAGGTGGGCTAACCCGGTGCGGCCGGGCTGCTCGTTTTTGGAGCCGACGTGATACCACAAATTGACGTGGGCCACGGGAAGCTTTCGGTCCGAGTGGAGAATGACCTGAAGACCGTTGGCCAGGCGGTACTTCTCAAAGTCAATGACAGGGGCTTGCCGCGTAGCTTTCAAGAGGAATCTCTCCGTGATCTAAAACCGTTGGATGCTACCCTCTGCCCCGGCCGGGGCGACTGGGATTCCGATATCAATGGCGGGACAGCAGCTTCTCAACCATCGCCCGGACTTCCTCGTAGGCGCGCCGAGACCGGACACTGCTTCCCTCAGGGCTGAACTGGCCACCCGGATGAACCCAACGAATCAGACCCTGTCGATCAATCACAAAGGCAACTGAAGTAAAAGCCGGATTGGAAACTCGATTCAGCCAAAAAGCCTTCAAGGTTGCCCAATCATTGTCCACGGCGACCGGAAATTCAAAGCCGTACTCCTGGACCAGGCGCCGAATCCTGGACAACGGTTGGTGGGCCGGAACAGGCTTGGGCGTGTACATGCCAATGACCACCAGACCCTTGTCTCCGTATTGGGCGTGCAGTCGATTGAGGGCCGACGCCGTGGCCCGGCAAAAGGGACAGGAAGGACCCGTAAAGAACCTTACCAGAACCACCTTGCCCTTGAGCTGGGCCAGACTCAATGGCTTGGAGTTGATCCAGTCGCGGTTCCTCCAGGATGGGGCCGAAGAACCCACCAGAGAGCCACCCTCTGCCAGACAGGAGGGCAGAAAAACCCAGCCGCCCCAGCAGCCGATCCAGAGGACTGCCAGGATCCGAAGAGCGCGTTTCCCACTCACCATCCAGATCCTCCCGGATTCCCAGGTTTCAGCCGCGGTCCAGAACCAGGGCAATCCATGCCCACCCTCCAGGGTCCGACCGTGCTGAATTCCTCTTTCCAACCGGATCGAAATCAGGTAAGTAAAGAGCCATGTATGTGGAAGTTACCCTACCACTCCCGATCACACAGAGCTTCTACTATCGTCTCCAGAACGAAACCGTGGAGCCGCTGCAGCCGGGTCAACGGGTGCTGGTTCCTTTTGGGAATCGGAAGCTGACGGCCTACGTTCTTCGGACCCATCCTCAACTCCCTCGAGATTTTCCCTCGAGCGCCGAGCTCAAGCCGGTCCTGGAAGTCCTGGATGCCTCTCCTCTGATTTCCCGGCCTCTCTTCGACCTCAGCCGCTGGGTGGCTCGCTATTACTTCGCCTCTCCGGGCGAGGTCTTGAAAGCCTGCCTGCCACCCAGGATCAACCCGGCGATGAAACAACACTTCAGACTGACGCCCTCGGGTGAGCAGCGTTTGAAACGGACGAAGGATACCGCAGAGCTCAGCAAAAGAAAAAGCCAAATCCTGGAGTTGCTCGCTCAGCACCCGGCCCTGGACCATCGGTCGCTGGAAAGGCGGATTGGACACAAGATTCCTGCCGCGGACCTCAGAGATCTGGAGGCTGAAAACTATCTTCAAATCGAGCATGCCCGCGAGCGCCACGTCATGAGCGCCAAAAAACAATGGTGCCTCTCACTGCACCCAAGCTGTGGAGAAACACTGCCGGCCACTCGGTTGACTGCCAATCAAAAGGCCATGATCTCTCACCTCCGGAACGCCGGCTGTTCCCTGACGCTGGCTCATTTGCGCAGGCTCTTTTCGGTTTCTCGTCCTTCGCTGGAGCGGCTCGAGCGACTGAGAGTCGTCGTGCTCAGCCGGAAAGAGGTCCCAAGGGATCCCTTCAACTCGCTCGGTCCCTCCTGTGACAGCCAACCTCCCGTTCGATCCGAGGAGCAGGAAACAGCCGTGGCCCAACTGACGGAGGCGCTCAACGCTCAGCGGTTTGCGGCCGTGCTCCTGCATGGCGTGACCGGCAGCGGCAAGACAGAAGTTTACCTCAGCTTGATCGAGCGTACCCTGCGTTTGGGGAAGGCAGCTTTGGTTCTGATGCCGGAAATCGGATTGACTCCCCGGGTGGCCCAGGACTTTCGCGCCCGTCTCGGCAACATCGTGGCCATCCTGCACAGTGCGTTGTCCCACGGAGAACGTCATGATGAGTGGTGGCGGATCAAGCGGGGAGAAGCCCGGGTGGTGATCGGCACTCGCTCAGCCGTTTTTGCTCCGTTGGGTAACCTTGGCTTGATTGTCGTTGACGAGGAGCATGACCCCTCTTACAAGCAACAAGAGAGCCCCCGTTACCACGGTCGTGACACGGCAATGGTACTGGGCCAGAAGGCTGAGGCTGTCGTGGTTCTCGGTTCGGCCACCCCATCGATTGAGACCTTCCATCACTCGCAAAACGGGAAATATGGCTACCTTCGACTCGCTGCCCGCATCCACTCTCGACCGCTGCCCGAGACACGCCTGGTGGACATGCGAGCGGACTTCAGGGCCACGGCAAGAAAGTCCGTCCTCTCCGTGGAGGTCAGTTCGGCGATCAGGGAACGGTTGGACCGGCAGGAACAGGTGCTCATCCTGCTCAACCGCCGGGGATACTCGGCCTATGTGCTGTGCCGCAGTTGTGGAGAAAACATTCAATGCCGGTATTGCAGCATAGCGATGACCTTCCACAAAGTCCGAAAAGCCCTGGTTTGCCACTACTGCGGCTACTCCCGAACAGTCCCCAAGCAGTGCCCCGGATGTTCCAGCGAGTACCTTTACTTCATGAGGGAAGGCACCGAAAAAGTGGAAAGTCTTCTGGAGGGCGCCTTTCCGCAGGCCCGTGTGGCGCGGATGGATCGCGACGCGGTCAGGAAGAAGGATGCCCATCATCAAATCCTGAGCAGGTTCAGACAGCGTAAGACCGATATCCTCACCGGCACTCAGATGATATCCAAGGGCCACGACTTTCCCTATGTCACCCTGGTTGGGGTGCTATCGGCGGATCACACCCTGTCTTTTCCGGATTTTCGGGCGGCGGAGAGAACCTTTCAGCTTTTGAGCCAGGTCTCGGGCCGGGCCGGTAGAGGGGACTTGCCCGGCGAGGTCCTGATTCAGACCTATTGCCCCCAACACTACTGTTTCCAGTTTGTGACCTCACACGATTACCACGGGTTCTATGAAAAGGAGATTCAGTTCAGGAGATTCATGCATTATCCGCCGTTCACGGCCTTGGCCCTGATCCTGGTCAGAGACAAGAACGTCAAGGTGGCAACCGAGACCATAGGCCGATTCGCGGAGTTGCTCCAAGGGTTTCGCGACCGGGAGATTCGAATTCTAGGCCCGACACAATCCCCGCTGGCAATGATTCGGTCGGAGCACCGTTATCAAATCCTGATAAAATCCAAGAGCCGATCACGGCTCCAAAGGCTTCTCCAAAAAACACTTCACCAAGCCCAGGCGCACAGTTTGGATCTCCGCAGGATTCACATCGACATCGATCCGGTGAACTTGATGTAGCGAAAGCGGGAGGCATGACGTCCGCCGGTATCGAGCCCTCCGCCTCCAGCCCGCCAGACGAAAAAAGGCGAGTCGACGAACTCGCGTTCAAAGAATCAAGCGATGCCATCAGTGGTAGGGCCAAGCTCAAGGAGCCCGGCCAAATCACGACCGGGGGTTTGACCGATCCAGTCTTTATCCTCGGACCCTCCGAGCGATACGGGGCGCTGGGCGTGCCCGTGCTGCCGGACCAAGTCTCCTCTCAAGGCCCCCTCAGCGCCATTTACACGGCGCTGGACAGTTCCAGGACAGCCCTCAATCTTTTCCTGGCTTGCGACATGCCCTTGATGCAACTTCGCTTTCTGAAGCTTCTGGTGGAGCGAACCCGCCGGGTCGACGCGGTCCTGATGCGCTTCGAGGACGGCAGCCTGGAGCCGCTGTGCGCCGTCTACCATTGCTCTTGCCTGGCGGCGGTCCAGGCGAATTTTGAAAAGCAGCGGTTCAAGCTCTCCGACCTGCTGGCCGAGCTAACGGTGGCCTATATTACGGAGACGGATCTCCGGCACCTGAGCGGTAAGCCTCGGTTAATGTCACCCCGTCATTGCGCCAATCCCCTCTTGCAGGGTCGATTCAACAAAATTCCCCTCTTGGGAGAGGCTGGCCCCCTGAGAGGAGGCCAGGGGTGGGTTCATTGAAGGGTGAATCCATGGTGAATCCATAAAGTGAACATCGACTCAGACCCACCGCTTAGGACTGGACAGAAGGATCTTCACCAACCTGAACACCCTGACGGACTTAAAACAACTGGGTCCTGCGCCTCGCTGACGCCCCGGGAGCGCAAGCATCCCGTCTGCATTCTTCATCCCGGGAGTCTCCATCAAAAAAAGTAAAAAAGTTTGTGACTGAAAGCCGTTTCGCCCGTCTATATATATAGGGAGGATCAATGAAACGCATCGTCCATTCAGAGAGTGAGTATCCGGGTAAAAAGAACCCGGCAGGACTCACCATGAAGCGGAAGCGATTCAGTCTGGTACCAGGGTTCCTATGATTTTGAAGAAGGAGGAAGCTATGTCGGCAACAATCAGGTTTTCGATTCTGGCGGCGCTGGCTCTCTGGGGTGCATCAGCGTTCGCGGAAACTGTCGAGCCACTTGGATCATTTGACATCAAGAGCTCTCTACCCCCCAGCTATGCGAGCGATCAGATTGCAGTCCGGGCATTTACTGCCAATAACTCCGGCCTGTACTTTCTGATTAAGGTAAACCCAGAACACCCACCCATTGCTAAAACGGTGATTCTCCACACCGACTCGGCGGGGACTCGTGAAGAGCTGATTACGCTGCCACCCACCGGTTTGGGTGTATATGGCGTGGAAAGAAGATATTACTACGGAATTAACGTAGATGGCTCGGGAAACATCTATCTCAGCCAATCCAAGAGAATAAGCCGCCACGAGTACGAGAACAGCTTTGTGGTCTACAACCCGCAGGGAGACAGCACGAACGTCACCACTATGGAGCCGAATAGGACTTTTTGCCTTAACAACGGCACGATCTTCTATATCGACGGAGTGCCGGTGACTCAGTCCACCCCGGTTGCCCTCAAGAGATTATCAATGAATCAAGCTTCATCAGTAGCGCAGTGGGAAGCCTACGGTCCCCTTCTATGTAGCCCACTGACTTCATCGAAGCTAGTCGTTTTGGGGAAGATTGATTGTCGTATACAACTCATTGATCTCTCCTCAGGAAGCCGAAAGACTGTTTCGTTGGCGCCAATTCCCGCAATCAATAAAGGAATTGCCGGGCGGGACCCGGATGAGATTGGCCGCCATACGGAGCGAACGAAGTTCATTGCCAGGAGTGTGGTGGTTAACGACATCGCCACAACCGGCAACGGTGACATTTATTTGAACGTCTTGGGTCATCACGTTAGTCGAGGCGCAGTGATCGTCAAGCTGGACCAAGACGGCAATCTTTCCCGCAGCTTGCGCTGCAAGCTGCCTGCCTTCGACGAATTGAAAACCCAGGATTTTCCGGGTGGGCAGATGATTCCCCAGTTCATCGGTGTTTCGGACACCCACCTGTTCATTCAAGGTGACGGAAAGGTTGCCAGGTTTCCCATTTGAGCGCTAAAAACCAAAAGTAGGAGACTTCTGCATAACTCGAGGATCAGACCATCAAAGGCTATATATAGTATGAAAGCTATCAGAAGCCTACTACATAAAGCGTTTAGTTTGGGTCAAACCGAGTTATGCAGAGGTCTCCCTGTGCTAACCTTTGATCAGGAGTTTTTCAATGGAAGAATTTTATAACCGATCGATGGATATTCTCTTCCCTTATACGGCCCCTATTATGGTCGGTATAGCTGTGCTGCAGTTGATCAGGCTGTGGACTCGAAAGAAAGGTATCCCTGATGAGCGGGTCACATCAATTGTCAGGACCGGTAACATTATAGTAGTTATGGTATGTGTATGTTTAGTACTTTTCGCAATATTGGAGCGTGATTGACTGTCATGTTCCTATTTGGAAGTAGTTCGTTTCCATGTACAGTGACAGCGTCTCCTTTTGTCAGTTTGCTGTTGGGTGCTTCTTGCCCGGCGAGGAGCTGGTCGCGTTCCGATTGCCGTACCGTTTCCGCTTGCGACCCAACTCCGTATTACTTCACCATGGACCGTAAGCCGACAAGTTATTCCTGCACTTTCCTGAATATACAGTGCAGCGGATCAACAGAGCCATGGTGCAAAGTTACCAATATACGCTTAACCGGCAAATGCAATGGCGTAAAAAAACCATTTACTTTAACCGATGCTGTGATGAAGGGGGTGTCCCCGTCTGATTCGGTCAGGGAGCGGCACGCCGCTCATTAGCGGAACGAGCGCCATTCCTCCAGCAGTTCGCGGTCCGCAGTGAGGGCCTCGTCCATTATCCGGTCGAGGCACCTGGCGGCGTCCAGGTCGGTGGTGGCGCGGGCCAGCACGGCGCCGACGACGAGGATCTTCCAACGCGTATCCCGCTTGCGACCGGGTCCGGGCAACTGCAAGCCCGTTTCGACCGTCTCAAGGGGTAGAGCTCGATATTATTGATACCGCCGAGAGAGTCCGCACCAGAGAGCCAGCCATGCCGGGCAAAAGCAAACCGGCCGCCGTATCCTGTCCCCTCCTGGAAGGGAACCAGGAAGCCTGGGTCGCCTGTTGCTCCAAGCGCTTCTTCCCTCTGGCCAAGCGCATCGCCGGCGAGGACGATCTGGTCCAAGACCTCCTTCAGGAAAGTTGGGCCAAGGTCCTGGAGGACATCCATGACTATCGCGGCGGTTCCCCCGCCTGCGCCTGGGTTCGCGCCATCGTCTTCCACCTCGCCATCGACGCCTTCCGCTCCAAGGCCAGGGAAGTTCCGATTCTCCCCGAATACCAGGCCAAAGATCCCGACCCGGACCCCGAAGCTCTGGCTCGACAAGAACAGATGCTCCGACTGCTCCGCGAAATCGTCGTCCGGCTGCCCCAGGTCTACCGCCAGGTCCTGGAACTGCGCTACGGCCGGGACCTTTCTCCCGACGAGACCGCCGCACAACTTCACATCTCCCGCACGAACGTCAACACCCGCCTGAACCGCGCCGCCACCCTGGTGAGGCGCCATCTGGAAGCCCGCCTTCAACAAGAAACCCTCGTCCCCAAGGCAAAGGGAAGCCTCCCCTAGAACAGGCTGAGGGCGGGGCCCACAGCGGTCAGGAACGGCTTGAAAAAGTTGTGACCGCGAGCCGTTTCAAGGAAGCTCTGATTCATTCAGGGGTTCTGCGAGCCAGGGGAGGCGTCGCCCTGTTCAATAGCTGGTCAGCTGTTGAACATGAAAGAAAAACAAAACCACGTTTTCTGGTTTTCGCGCCCTGAACAGCTCGTGGATGCGTGATTCAGAGCTTCCCTGGAAACTAACTGAGCAAGGAGTAGTCCTTGGATACGCCAAAGGGAAATAGAGGACAGCCGTGTGAGGCACTGATCAACGACCTCTCACGGAAACACCTGACGCAGAGGCCACCGAAGCGACAATCAACCTGCATACTGGACCGACTAGATAGATTGCAAGTCCTTGCCGGGCTTGAACCGAACCGCCTTGCCGGGTGGAATGGAGACCTCCTCGCCTGTTCTTGGGTTGCGGCCGATTCCAGTCTTGCGAGGCTTGATATTAAACACCCCGAAGCCCCGGAGCTCAATCCGATCATTGCGCCGAAGTGCGTCCTTCATGGCATTGAACACAGCATCGACGGCCAATTCGGCCTTGGTTCTGGAAATGCCGGTCCGTTCGACGACATGGTTGATGATGTCCTGTTTGATCATCGCCTAACCTTTCCTTTGGAAAGATACCGGCCAACTCTAGTGGATAAGTCCAATGCCGTCAAGGAATTTTCTCTGATCTTGCCGGTAGGAATATCCTGCCTGAGATCGTGCCCCGACCTAAGGTCTTCTCTCGCTGGTGGGCTAATGGCCGGCTGGCAGGACTGGCAGACCTGGAACGCCGACGTCCAGGCGGACCAAGGCTCCAGGCCCCGGTTCCCCGTCGCCCCCGGTGATGAAAGCCGTGGTCAGCTTGTCACCGGCAAAGCAAATGTTGCTGGTGCAGCGCATGCCGGTGTCGTAAGTCGCCAGTAGTCGGCCTTCAGGAGAAAGGACTTGAACCGCCGACATTCCGTAGTGGGCCACCCAGAGACGACCCTCCCTGTCCAGGGCCATACCGTCCGGCATGTTGTGGGATCCTGCTTCCTTGGTGGCGTGGCGTGGCAGGTCGGCGAAGACCTTGGGCGATTGCTCTGCCTGACCCGGGGCGCCCAATAAAATAAGGAGCACCCTGTTGGGATAGCTCTCAGAGACGTAGAGACGCCGGTAGTCGGCGGACAAGAGGATGCCGTTGGGGGTGTCGAGATCTCGGGCCACAATGTTCTGTCTGCCATCCATGTCAACGAAATAGACGGCGCCCATTTGCGGCAAAGAGTCGGTGAAATAAAATCCGATCCCCGGGTGCAGGCAGAGGTCATTGGGAGAGGTGATTTCCAGGTCATCGCAACGCCCCCCGGCAGCCCGGTTGATCAAACGCCCCTCCGGATCAAACCGTAGAACGGCATGTTGTTTGCCGTCACAGACCAGATGATCGCCGTTGGTCATGACTTTGTGACCATTGGGAGCCGTGGTGGTGGCCCAGGTGATTGGATCACTGTCCGGTGCAATCTTGGAGATTGAAGTACCGTGAGAGATATACAGGTTCCCCTCCGGGTCGATAACGGGACCTTCCGAGTAATGTTCGAGCGAGAGCACCCGGGTCGGTCTGATTTCGCCGGGTCGAGGTAAAGGAAACAAGTTCATTGAGGTCCTCCATGAAACTGCAGGCTTCACTACGGCACTATCCTAGCCCAATCAGCCGCGGTCATAAAGGTGCAGTTTTTCAGCCAAGTTAAGATATAATCCGTCGTCCCGCCCCAATCCATGGAGGGGGCGCCGCCGCAAGGAACGGCACCATTAACGGAACCGAACCTCTCAAGTCGAAAACAGCCTTATTCTACTCCAACCACGGTGATGAACACCTCAACGGGCAGATCCATTCAGGAAAAAATAGAGGAACACCGGAAGCGGTTGGATGCCCATGTCGCCGAGGTCATCCATTGGCACTTCGATCCTGCCACGGGTTGTCCGTTTTGGCTGGGGTGGGCCGATCAAGCCGGCTGGGACCCTCGTCAGGAAGTTCGTGGCTTTGCCGATCTCGACAAGTTCGGCCATTTCCAGGACGAGTGGCTTCGGGGCGGACCCGTGCGCCGTTGGGTTCCCAGGGCATTCGCTCACCGTCCCGTCTATGTCTTCGAGACGGGCGGAACGACCGGGATTCCCAAGAGTCGGATCAGCATCGACGATTTTCGCATCGACTACGAGCTTTTCTCTCGAACCCTTCCCGATGAACACTTTCCCAAAGGCTCCAACTGGCTGATGTTGGGTCCGAGCGGGGCCCTCGCCGCTTGAGGCTGGCCGTTGAACATCTCGCCCATCATCGGGGTGGCATCTGTTTCTGCGTGGATTTAGACCCACGGTGGGTCATCAAACTGATCAAAAAAGGATGGATGGAGCATCTTAAGGCCTATCAAGATCACGTCATCGACCAAGCCCTGAACCTCTTATCGGCCGGTCACGATATCCAATGTCTGTTCACGACCCCCAAGCTTCTGGAGGCCTTGGCCAATCGCCTGGAGCAGAAGGATTCCAGTATCAAAGAATCCGGGATCAAGGGGATTTTCTCGGGTGGCACCGAGTTTACGCCCCAGTGGCACCGCTTTGCCAAAGAAGAGCTCTTGGACGGTGTTTACCTGACTCCCACCTATGGCAATACGCTGATGGGTCTGGCTGCCAGTGGGCCCAGTGGGCCGGAGAACAACTACAAAATCACCTATTATGCGCCCCAACCCAGGGCGGTCATCCAGTTGGTGGATTTTGACGACTCCTCACGGGTCGTCGCCCCCGGCGAGACGGGTCGAGTCATGCTGACGACTCTCACCAAAGAGTTCTTCCTGCCCCGATTTCTGGAACGGGACGAGGGTGAACGGGAGTTGCCTTGTGAGAGTTATCCCTGGGACGGGGTGAGTGGGCTGCGACCCTACAGCCGATTCGCTTCCGCCACCACGGTGGGAGTTTATTGAGGACGGGAACGACTGAGATCGTCAGACTGCGCCGTGGCGGCTCATGTTTGAATGGAGGATGTTGTGATTCACTTTCCGGTCTTGCGTTGGGGGGAACCTTACAAAAGCCTCGAAGTTGAAAAGGTTGTTCACTTCGCGACGGGAGAGCCCGTAGCCGAAGTCAGCCAAGCCAACCCTGGCCTGGTTGCCAGGGACATGCGTCATGCAGAGCGGGCGCGGCAGGTTTTGCGAGAGATTTCTTCCAAAGAACTTGTGGCCAGGATCCAAAAGGCCGGCAACCTTTTCTCATCGGCTGAGCTGCCGCTGGGGGAGGGAACCCAGACTCCCCAGGAGTTCGTCCGACAACAGTCGGCGACGACAGGCCTACCCGAGCACATGTGCCGGATGAACATGGCCAAGCTCAGGTATGTGCTGGATGAGATCGGTAACATTCTCCGCTCGCTGACGCGAGGTCTTGATTTGGGCCTGCTGGGACGGGGCTACGGAGAGGAAGACGGCCTGATGCGCAGCTACCAGGCCAATACCCCGGTGCTGGGCATGGTGTTGCCCTCCAACTCACCCGGCGTCCACAGCCTTTGGCTCCCGGTCATTCCCCTGCAGATCGGTCTGGTTCTCAAGCCCGGGCCTCAGGATCCCTGGACACCCTGGCGAATGGCCCAGGCTTTCTTTCAGGCCGGGATTCCCAAGCGGGCGATTGCGCTCTATCCGGGCGGCGGGGAGATAGGGGCTGCCGTCCTCAACCATTGTCCCAGAAGTTTGATTTTCGGTGGGACCCCGACGGTGGAGCGATACAAGGCGAATCCAGCGGTTCAGGTTCATGGCCCCGGATTCAGCAAGATCTTGATCGGGGATGACCAGGTGGATCATTGGGAGAAGGTCCTGGACCTCATGGTGGATAGCGTTCTGGTCAACAGCGGTCGAAGCTGCATCAACTGCTCCGGCATTTGGGCCTCACGCCACACTCGAGAAATCGCAGAGGCCCTGTCTCAGCGGCTAGGCCCCGTTGAACCGCTGCCGCCCCAGGACGCCCAGGCGGCGCTGGCGGCTTTTACGGTGCCTGGTCAGGCGGAAGCGATCTCAAGCGATATCGATGCCGGACTGCAGCAGGAGGGGGTTGAGGAAGTGACCCGCCAATTCAGAGAAGGCGATCGGTTGGTCCAAAAAGAACGATGTGATTATCTCCGACCCACGGTTGTGCACTGTCAATCAGCCGAGGCCACGCTGGCTCACAAGGAGTATATGTACCCGTTTGTTTCGGTGGTGCAGTGTCCCCAGGCGAAAATGATCGACTCCATCGGTCCGACTCTGGTTGCAACCGGGATCACCAGGGACGAGGCCTTCCGGCGCGCCCTGTTGGATGCCCGAAACATTGATCGGCTCAATCTGGGTCCGGTCCCGACCATTCGCCTCAACTGGCGCCAGCCCCACGAGGGCAATATTGTCGATTTTCTATTTCGGCCCCGAGCCTTCCAAATGGCCTAGAGGGGGACCTCATCCAGCAGAGACCCACAGACCGGTGCTTTCAGGACGCTTGGGAGGGGGCGAGTAAATCATGATTGGTTCCGCGCTGGACGGCCTCTTGAGCAACGTTTTCCCGTGCAAGGTCCGAAACGGAGCCGGTGGTGCGCGCTTTTCTGAAACAAATCGTTTGAAGAGAGACCCGTTATGTAGTATACAATCGTCTGGCTATTCACAAGAACTCACCGCCTGAAAACGCCCTTTCCAGCCAGCCTGAAGTTGTCGACTTTACCGCCTTACGGGCTGAAAGTTTGTATTCAAACCAATCCACCGAGGAGTAAGACTCACCATGCAACAAACGCAGCGATTATCGATAGGGAGCAGGCCAAGCTTGAAGCGGCTCCGATTTACGGGGGCGCTGCTGCTTGTTCTGGCTTTTGGGATGCCTTCCGTGGCGCTTGCCGACGGACTCGACCAACTCAACTCCGGAGACACAGCCTGGCTGTTGACGGCAACTGCCCTGGTTTTGTTTATGAATATTCCCGGGCTGGCGTTGTTTTACGGAGGGTTGGTCCGGGCCAAGAATGTCCTCTCTGTTCTCATGCAGTGTTTTGCCATGACCGGGTTGATCACGATTCTCTGGGTCCTGTTCGGCTACAGTCTGGCGTTTGATACCAGCGGCATGCAGGCAGGAGTGACCAATCTTCATTCCTTTGTTGGAGGCCTGTCCAAGGCTTTTGCCAGCGGCATCACCGCCGACAGCTTGAGCGGTACGATTCCTGAAACCGTATTTCTCACTTTCCAAATGACCTTCGCCATCATCACGCCGGCTCTGATGGTAGGGGCTTTTGCCGAACGAATGAAGTTTTCGGCCATGGTCGTCTTCATGGCGCTTTGGTCCCTCTTGGTCTATGCCCCGATCTGTCACATGACTTGGGCGGGAGATGGTTCGTTCTTTGGCGACTTGGGTATCCTTGACTTCGCCGGCGGCACTGTTGTCCATATCAATGCGGGGATTGCAGCTCTGGTTGCAGCAATCATGATTGGTAAGCGGCGTGGTTACCTGGTGGCTCCGATGCCTCCCCATAGTATGACGTTGACGGTCGTCGGCGCCTCCATGCTGTGGGTGGGCTGGTTTGGCTTCAATGCAGGTAGCGCCCTAGCTGCCGATGGCGCCGCCGGCATGGCCATGCTCGTCACCCAGGTGGCCACGGGAGCCGCTTCACTGACTTGGATGGGGATCGAATGGGTCAAGAACGGCAAGCCCAGCGTGCTCGGGATCGTTACCGCCGCCGTCGCCGGCCTGGTGGCGATTACCCCCGCTTCCGGGAGCGTCGGTCCCCTTGGGGCCATCGTCATCGGCATTGCCGCGGGAGCCTGTTGTTTCTGGGGATCCACCATTCTCAAGTTCAAGTGTGGCTATGACGATTCGCTGGACGTCTTTGGGGTTCATGGCATCGGCGGAATCGTTGGCGCCTTGTTAACGGGAATCTTTGTCGCCAAAGAGTTGGGCGGTCAGGGCTTGGCCGAAGGTATGACCATTGGCTCCCAGCTCGGAGTCCAGTTCATCGGTGTCGTGACGACCCTGGTTTACAGTGGGGTGATCTCGTTCATCATCCTGAAGGTGGTGGATGCCCTCATCGGCCTCCGAGTCAGTGAAGACGATGAGACCCAGGGGCTGGATATCACTCAGCATGAGGAGCAGGGGTATAACCTGGAGGTCTGACAACCCGATTGAGTTGATATTCGCCGCAACCACATCCCGGGTAAAGTTTGGGCGGGTTCCGAGATGACAGCAGATCGTGAGCACATCTTTCTTCCCTGGACGGTCCAGGAACGTGAGGACCCGGTTTTGGAGTTTGCCGGGGCGGAGGGGGTGTACTTCTATGATCGCCAGGGACGGCGCCACCTGGATTTCCTCTCCCAGTTGTTCAACTGCAACCTCGGCCATGGAAATCGCAGGGTCGTTGAGGCCATCAAGAGCCAGGGCCGAACGGGCTTGCTGCGTTTCTCCTCAGCTTCTGACCGCTGAGCGATCATCCCTGTCGGAGGAGCTGACGAGTCTGGTTCCGGGAGACCTCGACAAGTGTTTGTTCGTCAACAGCGGTAGCGAGGCCAATGAACTGGCCTTCATCATGGCCCGGCTGTTGACGGGTAGGCCCAAGATCTTTGCCAAATACCGCAGCTACCATGGCACAACTTACGGCACGTTGGGCACGGCGGGAGATCCTCGCCGGGTGGCGGTGGAGCCCGGGCCGGCGGGATCTGTCCGCTTTTTCGACCCCTACTGTTACCGCTGTGATTTTGGCCTGACCTATCCCGACTGCGGCATTCATTGCCTCCAGGCCCTGGAGAGGCAGATTGAGCTGGAAAACCCTGAAATGGTGGCCGCGGTGGTGGTGGAACCGGTGACCGGGGCAGCCGGCGGATTCCCCTTACCGGACGGCTACCTGGCCGGCCTGCGAGACCTTTGCGATCGCCATCAAATTCTTTTGATTGCCGACGAGGTCATCACCGGCTTCGGACGCACAGGCGCCTGGTTTGGCGTCAACCACGAATCGGTGGTCCCCGATCTCATGGTCCTGGCCAAGGGAATCACCTCCGGGTATGTTCCCATGGGCGCGGTCGTCGTTCGCCACCACATCAGCCGTCATTTCGAAACCCGTATGCTGCCCATTGGCGGAACCTACGCTGCGAGTCCCCTGGCCACAGCCGCTGCCCGAGCCTGTCTGGCTGCCTATCAGGAGGAGGCCTGCGTCGACAACGCACAAAGGATGGGAAAGCTGCTGTTCGAGGAACTACAAGGGCTTCGGGGGAACCACCCCTGTGTCGGCGACGTCAGAGGCAAAGGCCTGCTGGCCTGTGTCGAACTGGTCAGCGATCAGGCTTCCAGGCAACCGCTCAGTCCGCCGTTCGTCAGTGCTTTATTACCCAATCGCCTTCGCCGCCAAGCCTGGGCGGAAGGGTTACACCTCCTGGCTCGAGGCAATCTGTTGATGATTGCTCCACCGCTCATTGTCACAGCCGAACAGATCCGGGAAGGTGTGGACAAGCTCAGTCGAGTCCTGTCCTGGCTGGATGCAGAAGTCCATCAGGAACAGACAGAGCAGACAGTTACACTCGGCCCGGCCGGCCGCTAGCAACAGTGACGACCACCAGGGCGCCGCAGCTAAGACGCCTGATGATCTGACCTTCCTTCATGTCTCCAAACCTCATCCCTTTCCTTAAGCCACTTCCGGTGCGCTCGATCGAGTCCGAATAGATCTTGCATTGGAACCGGGACCGGCTGCCGGTCTCCATTGGCCTCGAGAAATTTGGGGTGATTCTGCCCGTGAGGGTCTCGGTCTTTGTCCCCACTCTTGCTGTTATAATGCGATTGAGGGTCCGCTGTAGACGGATGGTGTGCTCTCCAAGGACAACCCCAAGGTCATGTTTTGACGATTTTCCGGCCAATAAGTTCACTCAGGAAATGGAATGGCGAGGTTTCCCCAGGATGCCTTGATTGATGAGCAGTACGGTCGTTTGCTCACGAAGCAGGAGGCTGCTGGCGACGATGCCCTGGAGGCCAGGGGTGTGGAGTGGCTCAAGAAAGCACTCGCTTTGGACGACAGTCTGGCCATGCCCAATTATCAATTGGGTTACTTGGCGCTGGAGCGAGGAGAAGTCGAGTTGGCTCTGCGGCGCTTGGAAAAAGCCGTGAAGCTTGAACCCGACGTCAGCAAGATTCCTTACTCGCTGGCGCGTACTTACCGCCGTCCGGGTCGTTCCGCCGAAGCCTCAGAGCAACTGACGGCCCTTCGTCGTTCGAGGGCCGTCGAAGAATGAGCCTATCCCGGATTTCCCGCCGTAGGAGCGGGGTTCCCTTGAAATTTCCTACACATCGTCGAATCGGAAAAAGGCGCTGGTCTCTGTGGGTCTGCATTGTCCTGGGGACTTCCTGGGCGTGGGGAACGATGACTCTGACGGGTCAATCCGGGAATACCGACCTGCCTGCTAACGCTGGCGAGGCAGGTCTTTTTACCGATGTAACCGACCAGGCGGGCATTTCCTGGAGGCACTTCAATGGCGAATCCCCGGACCGTTTCCTGATTGAAACCTCATGCGGGGGAGCGGCCTTCCTGGATTTCGACGGAGACGGACTGCTGGATATCTACTTGGTAAATGGAGGGGAAACCCCGAGAGGCAAGAGTCCAACTGCGGTGCGCAATGGGCTCTACCGCAATTGGGGCGGGGGCAAGTTTGAGGATGTCGCCGGCCGGGCGGGTGTCGCAGCGGTTGGCTTCTATGGCATGGGCGTAGCGGCGGCGGATTACGACAACGATGGCGATCAAGATCTGTACGTCACGGGGTTTCCTTCATCGGCCTTGTTTCGCAACAACGGTGACGGGACTTTTGAAAATGTTACAAGCCGGGCTCGGGTCGAGAATAAGGAGCGTTGGGGAGCGAGTGCGGCCTGGATTGACTACGACCGTGATGGCTTCTTGGATTTATTCGTGTGCAACTACGCGGAATTGTCGTTTTCCAAACCGATTACCTGCGATCACAAGGGAATCCCCGCTTATTGCGATCAGCGGTCTTACACTCCAAGCCGGTCCAGGCTGTATCGCAATCAGGGCGATGGCGCCTTTGCCGACGTCAGTAGCCTTTCGGGCATTGACCGGCATGAAAGCCGGGCCTTCGGTGTGGTGAGCATCGACGCTGACGCCGATGGGTGGCAGGACCTGCTGGTGGCTGGAGACGCCACACCCAATCTGCTCTTGCTCAATCAACAAGACGGAACTTTCGAAGACGTGGGCTTCGAGGCCGACATGGCCTTCAATTCGGAAGGCGTGGCCCGGTCCGGCATGGGGATCGACGCCGGCGACTTCGATGGGGATGGAAACCCCGATTTCGTGGTCACCAATTTTCACGACGAATTCCATGCCCTGTACCGCAACAGCGGCAGGTTTCCTTACCAGGAACTGTCTCGCCGTTCCGGGCTCACCCGATTCACCGTACCCTATGTCGGTTGGGGCGTCCGCTTCATCGACTATGACAACGACAGCGACCGGGACCTGATTATCGTGAACGGTCACGTCACCCGAACCATCGAGTTCGCCCGCAAAGACATCACCTACCTGCAACCCCCCTTGCTGTTGGACAACGACGGAAAGGGAAAGCTGCGAGATCTGAGCGCGCGCGCCGGACCCGTTTTCAGGGCCAATCATGCCGCTCGTGGCCTGGCCACCGGCGACTTCGACAACGACGGCGATTCCGATGCGCTCTTTGTTCGCCTCAACCAGCGGCCGGTGTTGCTGCGCAACAACCGGGGTCAGGACTCGTCCTGGATTGGGTTCCGGTTGCAGGGAACCCGGAGCAACCGTGACGCGATAGGCTCCCGAGTAACGGTCGCCTGGGGAGAACAAAAAAGAGTCCGATGGCTGACTGGCGGGGGGAGTTTCCTGGCTTCGCACGACAAGCGTCTGGTCTTTGGGTTGGGTCAGACCCATCCCGATCAGATCACGGTGACCATCCAGTGGCCCAGCGGTCATCAGCAGAGCGTTTCAGGACTGAAAGCCAATCGATATCACAGAATTGTGGAGAGGACACCTGGTTCCTCACGATAGGAATAGCCCTGCAAGCGGCGAAAGCCGCCTGAACCGGGAGCCGTGGGCGTGAGCCCATGGCAGGCATGTCGATCTAACTTCCCAGCCGAGAAGCGGCGGCAGCCATCTCTCCTTTCAGTAGCCGGATGGTGATCTCCGGGGCAACAACCACGGGCTCGTACCAGGGAAACTCTGATTATGAATAAATCAGAGCCTCTCTGGCCTGCCAGGACCCTCGAACACCCGCTCCAGGGTGAAGAGTAAAGAAATCAAGGTTGTCAGTCTGATAGAACTCCAGGAACAACGATTGGGAGTGATCTCTTGAAAACAACCGGCTTCGTGGAAGTTTCTACGGCTTCCAGTCGAGGTGCCTTCGGAGAAACTGGAAGGTCCCCTCCCCATTGATCCGGTGCAGGCCATTGAAAAATTCAATCTCGGTGCGGCTGCCCAGGCCCAGTTCATCATAGAGACGTCTGACCTTGGCGTATTCATGGGCCACCCACTCGTCCAGGCCAACGCCATCTCGATGCCCCCGCTCCACCATGAAGGGGCGGGGAAAGATCAGGTAGGCCATTTCTGCGTAATTGAAGCTGATACCCAGAGAGAACTCCGGCATTTCGTACTCACCGGTGAACATATAGCTGCTCGGCCAGTCGACCGTCACATTCTTCCAGATCCACTCATTGAAGTCCCCGGAGCAGATGGACAGGGCATAATCCTCCAGGAGGGCGGGAACTCTCATGGCAGTCTTGCCGCCGTAACTGAGGCCATAGAATCCAATCCGTTCGCCATCGACGTAGGGAAGGTTCTTCAGCCAGTCCAGGATCCGACGGTGCTGACCGATGATGAACGAAAAAATGGAGAGCTTGAGGGGGTTTGCCTTACGTTGCAGCACCCGAAAGTGATCTCCGCCCCGGTATGGATTGTGTGGAGCGAAGACGATGAAACCGTCGTCGGCCAAACGGGCAGCGAAAGCCCGATAATACCGGAAGCCTTCAACATCCGTCCGGACCACGTCTTCGGGAACTCCCTCCAGTCCGTGCTGCGCGACCACTACCGGACGACGTTCACCGGGCCGAAGATCGTTTGGGACCAGGAGGATTCCCCAGGCAAAGACGCCGGGCCATACGTCGAGCACCACTTCGTATCCTGTCCATTTTCCGTTCTCCCGCCATTTGCGTGAACGGGGGTTGGCCGCAATCATTGGATCCTCGATCTTTCCGATGACCTCTTTCCAGAAATAGGAGCGCCATTCCACAGAGTCATGGGCGAAGGAATCCGCCGATTCACGGTCGACCTGGTTCAGGTAAAATCGGTCCCGAATCCGGTCCGAGATTCGCAGGAGGTCCTGAAGCGTCCTTTCGATATCGCGCACTTGGCGCCGTTGCTGCTCGATCAACCCCCAACTCTCCCCCCGTCTTCGAAAGGCTGCATCCGGCATTCCCAGCTTCAACGGTACCTTTACAAAAGGAGCCAGCAACAACTGCAGCGCCGGAGCAGAACCGGGAGACACCGCACCTGCGCTCGGATCTTCGGGCACCAGCGTCACCCTGGCGCGGCTCCCCATTGGAAGCGACTCTTCCCACTTCTTGAGTCTGTTGAACTCGGAGATCACCGACTCGGCCAACGGAGTCTTGATCTTTCCGGGAGCCGCCACTGGCTTCCGGCCCCTCCCGGCAGGAGGGGGGCCCTCGACCAAAGGGGCCTCCGAGTGCTCAATCACAACGCTGCGGGGAAGAATGAGACTCGCAATCTCGGCGTCGCCAAACTCTGTCAGCAGAGCCCAAACGTTGCGGTAGATCGGTTCCTGCCAAATCCTCTCGCGGGGCGAAAAATAACCGCTCACCAAACAGGAGTCGATTCGCGAGTCCACGGCAGCGGCGTAAAGCGCGACCAATCCTCCCTCGCCGTAGCCGGCCACGGCAACCCCGGCATCCGCCGAGTACCTGGACTCCAGCCAATCCACCAGGGCCAGAACCTTCTGAACTTCGTATCCGATCAGGTGGCGCCCCATGGGATAGGCCATTCGGTAGAGCCATTCGCGGTGAGGCATGTTGGTCATTGTCGACCGGTCGGTCTCAAGGGTTGGGTTCCCCGAGAACTCACTGCTTCGGTTGATGAGCGCAGGAACGATAACCTGGCAGCCGGCTTCTGCCAGGCGAAGAGCCCATCTTGCCTCCGGCTGAAGTCCTGGCTGCAGCCCCACCAGTTGTTGCGGCGTTACATCGGCATCGGGCAGGGCAATCACGTGGGCGATCGGCGCCGTGTTCTTCGGTTCGACCAAGAGTCCCTCCGCCCGAACGCCCGCGACCACGTCCCACCGAACCCGCCAGACGGAAACGGAGTTCGTTTCCCCAAGCGGCGCCCCTCCCTCCGCTGACAGGAACTCCAGCCGAGCAGGCATTCTCACGTCGACGACCCCGATTATCTTTTGCAAACGTTTCCGGTTGGACTCGACCGACCGGGCGTAGGCAGCATCGGAGGAGTAATCCCTTTCCCATAACGTCTTTCTTTCCTCGGGCGCGGCTTCCAAACGACCCATCAGAAAACGGTCGATCCCTGCAACCATGCGAGCAGACAGATCGCCTCCCCAGGTCAACTCACCGGTATCGGGGAGGGTCTCCAGATTCCGGGACCACCCCACTGGTTCGACCTGAACCAGAAGAATCAGCACAAGAAGAAGGATTGGCTTCCTCATAAGCAAAATCATTCCGATCCGATGCCCTGCAACGGGCCCGCGGCGAAACTGACCTCAACCAAGACTCCAACCATCCGGGTCGATGGTTGCCTCGCATGCCTTCGGCCCCTTCGAATCCGCCGGCAATCCATGGAAGAGCCGATGAATCGGACATCTTGCGAGGTTAATTCACTCTTGTTTCCGGGACAACAGATATTTGATACCGACGAGCTTGCGCTGCCACTGAGATGATGGGCCAAAGTCGTTGCCTCCCAAGGGCTCGGAGGGTTACCATGGGTGCATTCCAAGTCAAGGTTCCGGGGCCGCAGGATTCCCCCGGAGAAGGGACTGTGACCCACTCAATGCACCCACTGCTTTTAGTGTCGATGCTCATGACGGCCGGCTACTTTCTGGCAGGTAGCCGTTTACCGGCCGACCCGGCAATGCCCCGGCAGGCCGGCGCTGATTCCTCTCGCTTCCGCTATCTCCTGCTCGACAGCCGCACCCTCGAAGATAAGCACAACGCCCGCCTGGCGGTGGGGTCCGTCAGGAAACATGAAGCCAATCCGCTCTTCGGTGAAGACAAGCCCTGGGAGCAGCGTTTCGATAACCTGTACGCAAACGTTTTTTATGATGATGAACTGGAACTCTACCGATGCTGGTACAATCCCTTCATTGCGGATCCCCTGGTCAGAAAAACGCCGCGTGAGCAGAGACACCAAGTGCCCTACCGCCCCTACGATCGCGAGTTTGGCATCTGCTATGCCTTCAGCAAAGATGGTCTGAAGTGGACCAAGCCCGCGTTAAACCTCGTAGACTTCGAGGGCAGCAAGGCCAACAACTTGTTGCTGCGGGGTGTGCACGGCGCCGGCGTCTTCAGGGACGTGCGAGACCCCAAGCGCCGATACAAGATGTTTTATGGGGGTAACTGGATTCGGAAATGGAAAGCCGGGATTGCGGTTCGATTTTCGGATGACGGGCTGCTGTGGAGCGAGCCTGTCTCTTGCCCGGAGGTTCAGGCCAACGGTGACACCCACAACAACGCCTGGTGGGCCCCCGAACTCAACCGCTATGTGGCCATTACCCGGCTCTATGAAGGTCAGCGGATCGTGGGGCGGACCGAGAGTCCCGACTTCCTCAAGTGGACCAAGGCGGTCGAAGTCCTGCGGGGCGATCCGGAGAACCAGACCTATGCCATGGAAGTTTTTCGCTACGGTCGAGTCTACCTGGGTTTGGTCATGATCATCCGGCGCAGCCAGGACCGCGTTCATTGCGAGCTGACCTGGAGTCCCGATACGATTCACTGGGAACGGATTGATCCCGGCACTCCTTTCATTCCCAACTCGCCGATCAAAGGTGACTACGACTGGGGCTGTGTGTATGCCGCCAATGCTCCCATTGTCACCGGGGAGGGGATCCGCATCTACTACGGCGGCTCCAACGGCGCTCACCGCGATTGGCGCGATGGGGCATTCTGCCTGGCAACGCTGCGACCGGACGGCTGGGCCGGCTACGAGCCGGTCGATCCCGCCAGACAGGCAACGGTGGTGACTAAACCGGTGACCTGGCAAGGCGGCCTGCGCCTGACGGCGGACTCGGCATCCGGTTGGGTGAAAGTGACCCTCATGGATGATCAAGGGAGGATTCTGGCAACGGGCCGGCCCGTCGAGGGCAGTGTGACCGACGCTGAAGTGAGTTTTGTGGGACCCCATCGACTGGCGGACTTGGCCGGGCAGTCGGTTCGTCTGAGGTTCACCCTGCGGAGGGCCAAGCTCTATTCTTTCTTGCTGACGCAGCAGCCTCCCTCTTTGTCGGTTGGAAACTCGGTGGAAGGGGAAGACAGTCCGTAATTAGCGGGGGCGTGTGCGTTGAGGCATCGGGAGGCGGAGTCGCTCTCCGATTCTTCGATGCCATTGCTTCGGGTTTCCTGCTGCCAGGGGACCGGAGACACCCATCCGGAGCCTTCCAGACCTGTGCGCCACCAGCCATCGAATCAATCCGCTGTTCTTCAGGCTTCGTCTCCTGAAACAACCCACAACGACCGCCCATAGAAGGGTCAGGCCCAGGGCCTTGAGCTGAACGCGGTTGAACCAGGATCGCATCCCGGCCAGCCGAAACAGCCGCAAGCGCAAAGCTGTCATGTGATGGAACATCTGTGAGATGGACCGGGGAATGTCTTCTTCCCGATGGTACTCGAAATAGGGAAAGTTCAAGGTGAAGGCCGACTGAACTTTGATGAAGTGCCGGGGTGAAGGGTGCGACAGCTTCTCGGCGGCACGGGCGATGAGGGGGTCGAAGTTCCTCAACTGCCGAGTCATTCCCCTGGGTCCCCCGAAACGGGCCGCCAACCTGGCTCCGACGGCATCGGTGTAGTAGCCGTTCAAGATCAATGGAATCGCCATATGGAACATGGCGGTGACGTTCAGGTTCATGCGCATATGGCATTGAAATCCATCCTGCATTGCTTCGTAGAGATTCCCCACCATGTCGCTGGCCGTGCTGTGGATCCCGGCGTAGGCCTCGTCCAAGTCGCCAACGAATTCATCCGACAACATTCCTTCCAAGTCCCGGCGGATCATGGCCCCCACTTGTTGGATCGATAGGGAGGCCAGGGCCAGGCCGGTACTGTAGAGAGGGTCCACGGTATCCGCCGCATCACCGATCAGGAACCACCCTTGAGAGGAGTACCGCTGTCGAGCGCGATACATGTAATGGCGGTATAGGTTGGTGTCGATGATCTCGCCACTCCTGACAAAGTCGCCAACCACTGGATGCTCCCGGGCCATCCAGTCGAGGAATTCCTCCCTGCAAGTGATGGAACCCGGGGAAAGGTCGGGGCGGTAAGTGAGCCCGACGCTGATCATCCTTCGAGAGTCCTCGCTCCGCACCGGAATCAACCAGACCCAGTTGCCTTTTCCAAAGAAGTGGTGGGTGCAGAAGTAAGAATCGAACGACCGGTTCACCTTTTTGACCGCATGGATCCGATCCAAAATGGCCGCGTCGAAGTCCACCAGGCGGAACCAGAACGCGCTGCGCTGATGCGGCGCCTTGAGTCCCAATCCCAAATGGCGCGCCAGCAACCGTCGACGTCCCGTGGCGTCGATCAGCCATCGGGCCGTGAGTTGCTCCTCCCTCCCATCGGTACGCTGCACCGTGACCCGATGGGGCGCGCCGTTCCCCAGGTCGACCCGAGTCACTTTTCCCTCGATGCCTTCCACGCCGTTCTGCCGATTGACTCGCCGCAACTCCGCGTCGAAGCTGAACCGGTTGATGAGAAAGGAGGGAAAGGGGGGATTGGCGGGAGCTTCGTCGACGATGTAACGCGGGTCCTGGGGACAAGAAGGATCCAGCTTGTAATAGTAGGTGAGACCGTACTTGGGCAGGTGGTGCTCAATGAGGTAGCGGCTGAGGCCGAGATCCTGGAGAAAGTGGGTGCTGAGCTCTACCAGGGATTCCCCCACAATGGGCAGATCCTGATCCGACCGACCGACCACCGTCACCTGAAGAGAAGGGAAATAACGCCTGAAGTAGGCCGCTGCAAAATTGCCTACCACACCACTCCCCATGATCAAAAGATCGAGCATGATTCCGGTTGGTTACAGGCAATCCGGGATGTTCCACGCCCCGGCCTCTTCGCTTGCGGCCAAGCGGCAGCCGCAGGGTGGCGCCCGGCATTGCCGCCTCCAGGATCTCCCGGCAGCGTTGCGACCCGATCAAAGTCTACTCCCGCAAGGATCGTCACTGCAAGGGCTTGGGGAAGGATTTGATGGTTTGGGGTGAGGCCGATTTCAGGACGAATGCTCCCGGAAGGCTGTTGGACGATGTCGTGAGCAGGGCCCCACGTTATACTAGGGTAGCGCTCGCCACCGTTCCCGGCGGCCTGCGCTGGGGTCTCCAATGAGCGGCAACCGGACGAAAGACGGCAAACGCATGGGTCCGCTCAAGACCGTGCTGGCAGCCTTGCTTCTGGGCGTGTTGCAAGCCCCCTCGAATGCGGCAGCCCCGGCCCGGAGCTTCCAACTCAGCTCGCCCAACGGCCAAGTCACCGTCATTGTTGGTCTGAAAGAAAAGCGAACCCCTTATCCCAAGGGAATCCGCCCCTACTATCAAATTCGTTTCAGGCAGGAGATGGTAGTGAAGGAATCCTGGCTGGGATTGAAGCTCAAGGGCGGCCCACCGCTTGAGCGGGATTTTGCCCTCCTTGGCTGGGACGAGTCCAGGGTGAAAGAGCGCTACAGTCTTCCCTACGGCACCCGAGGGGAATTGCACGACTCTTGCCGTCAGGGAATCCTTCGACTTCAAGAAATGGGACCTTCCCGGCGCCAGCTTCATCTGGTTTTTCGCGCCCACGATGAAGGAGCCGCTTTTCGCTACCGCATTCCTCAACAGCCCGGACTGTCAACATTGGAGCTGATTGAAGAGAACTCCACCTTCTTTTTCCCGGCGGGCTGCAGAGCCTGGCCCCAGCAACTTGGAGGCTATGCCACCAACTATGAGTCGGAGTTCAATGCCCAGCCCCTGTGGCACCTGCAACCCGGTTCTATCATCGGCTTGCCGCTCTTGGTCGAGACCGGCAAAGGCGCCTGGATAGCGATCACCAAGGCCAACATTACCGACTACGCCGGCATGTACTTGACGCCCACTCCGGGTATCCCGGAAACCCTGGAGAGCCGGCTCTCGCCTCATCCTCTGGGATCGGGGTTGAAGGTCAAGACCTCGACACCCTTCCAATCGCCCTGGCGCGTCTTCCTTCTGGGAGCCACTCCGGGCCGGTTGATTGAGAACAACGTCCTGCTGTTGCATCTCAATGAACCGAGCAGGATCGCCGACACCTCCTGGATCAGACCCGGCAAATCCGCTTGGCATTGGTGGAACGGCACCACCGCCAAAGAGGTTGGATTTCAGCCGGGGATGAATACGGCAACCATGAAGCACTATCTGGACTTTGCCGCCGAGCACGGCCTGGAATACTTCCTGATCGATGCCGGCTGGCATCAGGGGACCGAGGAGGACGGCGACGCCACCCAAAGCCGACCGGAGATCGATCTGGAGCAGGTGATCCAATACGCTGGAACAAGGGGGATCGGCATCCTGCTCTGGCTGCATTGGAAGAGAGCTCAAGCTCAGATGGAAGAGGCATTCAGACTTTATGAGAGCTGGAGAGTGGCGGGAGTCAAAATCGACTTCATGGATCGTGACGACCAGGAGATGGTCCGCTTTTACCACCGGGTGGCTTCTCTGGCCGCCAGCCACCGCCTGCTGGTCAACTTTCATGGAGCCTACAAGCCGGACGGTCTGCGTCGGACCTGGCCGAACCTCATGACCCGTGAAGCCGTCCTGGGGCTGGAGTGGAACCGGTTCAGCACTCGCTGCAGCCTGCCTCATGACGTCACCTTGCCCTTCACCCGAATGCTGGCCGGCCCCATGGATTACACTCCGGGAGCCTTCCGTACGGCGAGCCGAGAAAACTTCAAGCCCCGGGCGCAGGAACCCCTGGCCCAGGGAACCCGTTGTCACCAACTGGCCATGTACGTGGTTTATGAGAGCCCTTTGCAGATGCTGGTGGATTTCCCCGCCGCCTATCGCGGACAGACCGGCATCGAGTTCCTGAAGAAGGTTCCCACCTCGTGGGAGGCGACCAAGGTTCTCGACGGCCGGGTGGGGGAATTCATCACCGTGGCCCGAAGGAGTGGAAAGGAATGGTACCTGGGCAGCATGACCAATTGGGAGCCGCGGGAATTGACCATTCCACTGACATTCTTGGGATCCGGCGCCTACTTGGCCGAAGTCTATGCGGACAGGGACGTTGATCCAACCGGGGTCCGTCAAGAACGCCTTCGAGTCCGCTCAACGGATGTGGTGGTCGCCCGTCTGGCTCCAGGGGGAGGCCACGTTATGCGGATTTATCCGGCCCAGCCTTAGCCTGAATGCCCTCTGGGGCTTCAAACCTGTCGATTGGCAGGATGTCTGATTATCGATAGCTGTTTGTTAAGGGCCGCAGAGGCAACGGCCAAGTTCTTTTTTGGCGTCCCACGTCAGGACCTCGCCTTCGCGTGATTGAACTGCCGGGTCGCCACTGGATCGGGCGCCACGGCCCGGGTCAGACGATGTAGACTTGCACCGGAAAAGGCACTATATTCTTTGGTGGTAGAAGTTTATGGACCGGGTTAAATCCGGGGAAGGAAAAGAACATGAAAAGGACCCTTATCGTCAGTGTCTTAGCCCTCGGAGTTGCTACTTGCGCCGTGCTGCTGAATCACTACCTGAGTCGCGAGCGTGCTGCCTCAAGACATCCTGATACGGTGATGGGTTGGAACTCGATTCAACCATTTCAGTCTCTGGAGCCTGTGCAGTACGTAGCGGCGCCACGGACGTTGGTGAGTTCAAACTGGAGGCAGCGATTTCAGCTTCAGGTTATTCCATCGAGTCAGGGTGCTCCCGCGACCGTGCTCAAGCTGGACACCTGGACCGGCGAGGTGTGGAAGTATTCTGAAGACACGGGAAAGTGGCTGCCGGTGAGAAACGACCCCAGACCGAAAGCAGCGCTCGACATTCCGATACAGCATTTTGAAGTGGACGCCGTAGTCGAGGACGGGGACGAGATTCTCGATTCATTAGGGAACTTATTTTGAGTTGGAACCAATATAAGTTCGGAAGCAAGGGCTGCTGAGGGGACTCAGATCAGAAGCCTACGTCAAGGTTTGTCGTCGGCAGCGTGGCCCAGGATCGCCTCTCAGTCCGGCACTTGACGGGACGCCGCAACGTTGCGCGAAGACTTCAGGGCCGTTGGGTCAACGGGCCTTTATGACGTTTCGAAAGCGGCATTTGTCAAGGGCCAGCCAGGAATTCTTGTCGCCTTCCGGGCTGAATCAAAGACTGCCTGAGCATTTGAGGACAACCGCAAAACCCCACCAAAGCGCCCGTAGCTCAGCTGGATAGAGCACCTGCCTTCTAAGCAGGGGGTCGCAGGTTCGAATCCTGCCGGGCGTACCAAAACTCAGCAAAGCCGTCCGGGTGACGCGCTGCGCGATGGGTAACAAACCTTCGGCTTCTGACATATATTGGTCTCCGGGATGCACCGTTCAGGGAGAAGTTGCTGGACACGGAGGGGTCAGTATGGCACGTAGTGACCTTCTTATTTCGCTCGTAAAGGCCGGATCGATCGGCGATAAGACAGGCGCCCGCGCCGCAACAGAAGCAATCATCGCTGAGGAGCGGGCGAAGCACCACAACGTGCTGGCGGACCGTCTGACGGAAGCGATGAGCGTCAACGGCGATCAGCCCCCCTTGCCCGGGTTCGTCGGGCAGAACAGCCAACGACACCGAGAGTTCCTGATCGAGTTGACTCCCCGCCGGCGGCTTGAGGACCTGATCCTCTCCAACCTCAATCGTCAAGCCTGCCAGGAATTGATCGAGGAGCAGCATCGAGGTCCGGTATTACGGGCGCATTCACTAGAGCCACGGCATCGCGTGCTGCTCGTCGGACCGCCCGGCAACGGCAAAACCTCACTTGCCGAGGCGGTCGCGGAAGCCCTGGCCGTGCCGTTCTTCGTCGTTCGCTACGAAGCCATGATCGGCAGCTTCCTCGGGGAGACCGCGTCGAGGCTCAAGCGTGTCTTCGACTACGCCCGCACGACCCCCTGCGTCCTGTTCTTTGACGAGTTCGATGCAGTGGGCAAAGAGCGCGGCGACATCCACGAGACCGGAGAGATCAAGCGCGTCGTCACGTCGCTGTTGATGAAGGTGGACGATCTGCCGAGCTACACGGTGGTCGTGGCCGCAACGAACCATGCCGAACTGCTCGATCGGGCGGCGTGGCGCCGGTTCCAGCTGCGTCTTGCGCTCAAGCCGCCAACCCGGCGGGAGCTGACCGCCTACTTCGCGCGTTTCGCAGCGACCCTCGATGAACCGCTTGGCCGGACCGCCGAGACGATCGCGAGGAAGCTCGGCGCCGTCAGCTATGCCGAGGCCGAGGAATTCTGTCGAGACGTGCAGCGGCGCAGCGTCCTCGCCATGGGAGAGAAGACGCTGGATGTCATCGTTGCCGAGCGCCTGGCGCACTGGACGGCGCGGTCGCGGGTATCCGAATACAGGGAGGCGTTGGATGGCGGAGTTTCCGTTACTGCCGATCCCGGCACCCGAGGTTGATCAACGCCCAGCCGGTCCACGCGGGGGCAGCAATCTTCAGTTACCCACGCGCCAACGCCAGGGACAGCAGCTTCAACCCACTTTTCAGCGCCTCCGAGACGTTTTTGACAGCGACCGTGATCCGCTGACTCTGCGCCATGATCCGGCTGGCATCGCTCCCGAGCGTGCGCTTGTGCTGGAGATCGCGGGATCAGTCGATACGTTCTATCAGGCTGTTAGTCACGTCCCTGGACTTGAATATCTCGGTGACGAGGAAACGGAGTTCGATGCGGACGCGGATTTTGCGGTGCGCGATACGCGAAAGGGCCGGGAAGGCCAAGTCCGCGACGATAAGCCAGTCGGTGGACGATTGTATTTGGCGATGCCTGACACGGACGCGCTCCGACAGTTGGTCAGCCTCTGGGATCGTTACCAAGCCGGCCAACAGCCCGCCCCCGGCTTTGGTCCGTGGTTCGACGTATTCAGGAGGCTCCGTCGGCTCCGGGCGTGGGGGCCTCTAGATCGAATCTCCGAAGATACGGTCGCCTACCTCAATGACGAACTCGCCGCCCGGCCTAACTCCGCCATTCGCATTGAGGTTGAACTCTGGAGCTATCGGAGCCGCGAGAGGCAACGACAGGTCATTTCACGCTTTGCGGGTGCTGTCCGAGCTTCCGAGGGCGAGATCGTCCACCAAGCGTCGATCCCGGAGATCGCCTACGAGGCGGCGCTGATCGATCTGCCGGCGACCGAAGTCCGCCATCTGGCTCGGCGAGAGGAAGTAGAACTCGCTATCTGTGACGAAGTGATGTTCGTGCGGCCTCAGTCGACTGCCACGTTTCCGCTGGAAGTCGATGCGATGGACGCCGGCAAACCCGTCGAGCCAGTGACTTCCGAGGGTGGTCCACCGATCGCGGCGCTGCTCGACGGCGTACCAGTGCAACGACGCCGCACCCGTGTTCTCGGCTATGGACGGCCTATTGTCGAAGAAGCGATGGGGTGCGAGGCGAATCTAGCGATTTGGTGGGATATGGCGAAGTCGCTGCGAATGGATCTGCCGTCCGTTATCGGGTGCCGTTACCCAGCAGTCTTGAGCGCGTTACCGAACCTCGTTCGATCACGCTGACCCTCGCTTGGTTCTCACCCGTCAACGTTCGCCATTCGGTATATCGTCGCGCGAAGCTGGAAATTAAACCGGACAGCTTCCCAACCAAGGTCGGCGTCGAGCGTAGCAAATCGCAGCCTTCGGACAAGTCTGTGCCGCGCGGGTCGCTGTTTCACGTTCACTACGAAGGCGCCAAGGCCGTGGCGTTCGTCAATAACGGCCACCTGCTGTTCCGTGTGTTCTGCCGCGAACAGGGCGGGACACTCGATCGGTTGATCAGGTACGGGTTGGTTGTTACCATCGAAGCTGGCGAGACCATCCCAGTTTATCAGGAGGTGCGCCAGCGTCTCAGCATTCAACCGCGAGTGGCGGGGGCGACTGCCAGTACGACACCATGACGCAGGTGCAGGAATGACTAAAAACGATCGGTGCGAAAGGGCTCGATGTCGCTGTCCTTGGCTCGATGGGCGATGAGATGGGCGATGATTTTGCCCGCGGCGGCGGTGAGTCCGAGATGACCGTGGCCGAAGGCGAAATAGACTGACGGGTGCACCGGAAATCGCCCCAGCACCGGCAGCCCATCCAGCGGGTGGCGCCCTCGTTATTGAGCGATGGCAATGCGCGCCGTGCAGCGTGGAACAGGTTGTCGGCCCGGGCGTAGTTGGGCGCTGCTCAGACGCTGGCCAGCTCCACCGTGCCCGCCAGGGCATCCATCTCGGTGAATCCACTGTCGGTCGTATCCTGGCCAAGGGTGTGCAACTCGGTCGTATTCGCCCCTGCGCTTTCTGCCGGGGGCGCCTCAGGCTGAGGAAGCGCCGCCGCTTTGACCCACCCCCTGTGTCTTCCTCTCAGGAAGACAGGCCTCCCAGGAGGGGAAGGCACCCACCCCTGCACTCCTCTCAGGAGTGCAGCCTCTCAGGAGTGCAGGTCCTCCACTCCGTCCCGGTTGACGGCGGCTCCAAGTTCAGGGGCGAGTTCGAGCCGGCCTGCCAGCCACTCGATATTCCCCAGTTTGTCCTGCAGCCCCCCCCCCACCGCAGCCGCCGGCGCTTGGCGGCTGTTGCGAGCTTAATAAGCGTGTGAGTTTGTCAAGCTCACACCCGCTCAAGGCCTGTCCTTGAGCAACCTGAAGGGGGGTGATTGGACCGTCCAACGCGCCAACGGCAGCGCCCGGGTCGAGTTCCGGAATCTCTACAGCGGCCAACTCACCGTCTCCGCCCTGGCCGACTCCCAGCACTTCTACAATCACATCCGACCCCGCCAGTTCCTGGCCAGGAGGACACCGATGGAGTCCCTTGATACCTGCAAGGTTACCCGACCGAGTCTCACAGGTACTGAACCCGCACAGATGCTTGAACACATCGTCGGCACGGTGCTATACTTTTCCGCTGCAAGATGTTACTCCCATCGCGTTCGTCGGATGGAAGAACCGGGGCAGTGCCGCGAATGAAGTGGGGGTTTCGAAATGACCAACGCTGGCTGTCCGTTGATAACTCCTCTCAGCTTTTTCTCGCCGAAAGACCTACCTGCGCCAGTGGCCCCGTCGTCATTTATTGTGTTGAGGAGCGCGACTTATTTTAGTCGGGCTGTAGACATTGGTGAGCAACGCTAGGAGCGTTGCATGGACGTCGGAGTTGATGCGAACCGAGTCGCATCACTGATAGCCATGATGGAAAAGCGTTCGGGGCCAAGCCTCTTGGGAGGAGGGCATTTACCTGAAACCTGGGAGCGGTCTTCTGCCCCGGTGGGCTGCGATCTGAGACCAAGGTCGTCCCCAGGGGATTGGTGCAGCAGAGCCTGTCCTGAAGCGCCAAGAAGTTGAATATTGAAGACTGAACTCCAACTTTTATTCTACTTCATATAACGAAAGGGGTGAGGCCATTTGCTGGAGACAACATTTGTTCGTGTGGTATTTGGTGCAGTTTTCATTTTTAGTTGTTACTACTTTCAGCCCTTTGAGCTGAGCGGACCTTGGTCGTTGGCTGCCGGAGCAGTGACGGCGTTGGCGATTATTATCTTTGAGGCCAGACTGAGAAAGACCTCTTTGAAGCAACTCATCGGTGCTGCGATCGGGTCTATTCTCGGCATCAGCGGGGCCACCATGATTGGCAGCATGCTGGTCAAGACCACCGTGGACCCTGAAACTCTGTCGTTTCTTCAAATCGGACTGTTCTTATTCATGGGTTATGTCGGCCTGGTGATGGGAGCCAATAAAGGTGATCTTCTCAATCTCTCGGCCTTGGGAGGAGTTTTTGGCGGGGAGAGGCGCAGTGGAAAAAACTACAAGATTCTGGACACCAGTGTGATCATCGATGGACGGGTGGCGGATGTTTGTGAGACCGGCTTTATTGACGGTGTTCTCCTGATTCCCCAGTTCGTTCTGCGAGAGCTCCAGCAGGTAGCCGATTCAGCTGATTCTTTGAAGCGAAATCGGGGCCGGCGCGGTCTGGACATCCTGCAGCGTATTCAGAAGATGGCTGGGATCGAGGTTCAGATTCTGGAGAAGGATTTTTCCCATATCCGAGAAGTCGATTTGAAACTCATCGAACTGGCCAAGGAACTGGAGGGGAAGATTGTCACCAATGACTTCAACCTCAACAAAATTGCTCAGTTGCAGGGTGTTCCCGTGCTGAACATCAATGAGCTGGCCAACTCTTTAAAGCCGGTGGTGCTCCCCGGCGAGATCATGAAGGTTTTCATTCTTAAGGAGGGCAAAGAGTACAACCAAGGCGTCGCCTACCTCGACGACGGCACCATGGTTGTGGTGGATAACGCCAGAAAGATGATCGGAAAGACCATCGACACTTCGGTCACCAGCGTTCTCCAAACCACGGCGGGTAAGATGATTTTTGGTCGCTATCATGACCGGTCTCATAAAATGGAAGCGGTTGGACCATGAACGTGGCTGCCATCATACCCGCAGCGGGCGTGGGGACACGAATGAAGTCTTCCAGCCCGAAACAGTTCATCACCTTGGGTGGTTGTTCCGTCCTCATTCATACGCTGGGCAAGTTTGCTGCGTGCAAACCAGTCCGAACAGTCCGCGTCCCACTCAGAAAAACTGAGATGCCGGCATTCCGGGAAGAGCTGGAGCACCGGGGGCTGGCGGACTTCGCTCACCTGGTGCCGGGCGGGCCCCATCGCCAGGAGTCGGTCTACAACGGCCTCAAGACGCTCGACCCGAGCACCACCATAGTGGTGGTTCACGATGGTGTCAGACCCTTTGTCGAGGTGGAGATGATTGAGGCCGTCATCAGCACTGCGGCCGAAAAGGGCAGCGCCATAATGGCCCTACCCTGTGTGGATACCGTCAAACAAGTCGAACGTCATCAAGTCGTGGCCACGCTGCCTCGCGACAAGATTGTGATGGTTCAGACTCCACAAGCCTTTCGGTACGAGATCTTGAAAGAGGCCTTCGAAAGGGCCAGAATCGACCATTTCCACGCGACCGATGAGTCCTGTCTCGTGGAGCGTCTCGGATTTCCGGTCACGGTACTGCTGGGTAGTGAGCGGAACATCAAGATCACCAAGCCTGCCGATTTGCCGCTGGCCGAGCTGTTGGCTGAGGAATCTTCCCTCTTGGGAGTTGGAGGTTAAGGGGGCCCTGGCAGCATGGTTGCCCCGGCCTGTGGCTTGCCCTGCCGGTCGATTGCAGCATGGGTCGTAGCCCCGAAGCTTTCGCTTGGAATTCTCTATACCATCAATCTTGCGTCCCTGTCGTCAAGGCCCAGCTTTGTGTGCCCGCCAAGGGGTGGATTAGCTATGCCCAATCGTCTCCGCTTTGCTCCTAGCCCGACAGGCGAGTTACACGTCGGAAATGCTCGGACTGCTATCTTCAACTGGCTTTTTGTGAAGAAGTATGGCGGGAGCCTGACCCTCCGGATTGAAGACACCGACCAAGCCCGTTCCGAAAGTCGTTTTGAACAACTCATTTACGAGAATCTCAAGTGGCTGGGTTTGGATTGGCAGGAAGGACCGGATGTTGAAGGTCCGTTCGGGCCCTACCGTCAGAGCAATCGCACGGCGATTTACTCACAAAATGCCGAGGCTTTGCTGGAGAGAAGTTCCTCCTACCGGTGTTTTTGCAGCGAGGAGGAACTGGGGCGTCAGGCTAAGAGAGCGCGACAGGCGGGTCTGGCCTGGAAATATCCGGGGACTTGCCGCCATCTTTCGACGCGCGCGGTAGCTCAACGGATCGCTGAGGGACACCCCTCTGTAATCAGGCTCAAAGTCCGCGCCGGCACGGTTCTTTTTCGCGATCTTGTCCATGGCGAGATGAAGTTCGCCAGCGAAGTGCTGGGCGATCCCATTCTAATCCGATCCAATGGGATGCCGACCTACAACTACGCGGTGGTCGTGGATGATGGCTTGATGAAGATTACCCACGTCATCCGGGGTGACGATCACCTTTCCAACACACCTCGCCAGGTACTGATTTACGAGGCCCTGGGTTGGCCCATACCGGCCTTCGCCCATTTATCAACCATCCTGGGTCCTGATCGCACTCGACTTTCCAAGCGGCACGGGGCAACCTCGGTGCAACACTTTCGAGATCAGGGAGTGCTTTCCGAGGCATTGCTCAACTATCTGACCCTGCTGGGCTGGGCGCCTGGGGAAGATCAGGGCGAGATCCTTTCGCAAGAGGAACTGATTGCAAGCTTCGACATCGAGCGAGTGTCGAAGAGCCAAGCGATATTTGACGTCAACAAGCTGTACTTTTTCAACCGGCACTACCTCAAAGAGTGCGAGCGCTCCCGAATCGTCGCGTGGGCCATCTCCTATCTGCGGCGAGAAGGCCTGGTGGAAGCAGTGGACTCCAAAGTGCGCGATTGGGTTGGGCTGGTGGTCGAAGCCTTTTTGCCCGGAATGGATCATTTGAGCGAGCTTTCTCTCAAAGCTCCCCCCCTGTGGTTCTTTCAGGGAGAGAAAGCCATTCGAGAAGAGGGAGTTCTCCAGGTTTTGTCCATGCCGGGGGCCGCGAAAGTCGTCGAGGAACTGAAGAACCAGCTTTCGGTTGCCGGCCGCGATGTGATCCGGGATTGGTCCTCCATCGTGCACACGGTAAAGACCAAGAGCGGGCAAAAAGGCAGGAAACTCTTCCACCCCATTCGCGTGGCTCTGACCGGCAAGGATTCCGGACCCGAGCTGGACAAGTTAGTGCCCATCTTCGAACTTGGCTGCCAGCTTGACCTGCCGCATCGAGTCAAAGGTTGCCAGTCCAGAACCAGCGAATTCTATGCCGCAATGGAAAGGCAGAGACTGATTCCTGCCTGTGGCAATTGATGAAGAATCTGATTTACGGTATCCATCCCGTCAGAGAGTGCCTGCGATCCGGTTCCAGACCAATTTCATGTCTCTATTTCGCGCGCGAGGCCGCCAGCTCAGGTCTGCAAGCCGTGCTCCATCTTGCCAAGCGCCGAGGCCATCCAATCCGGTTTGAGTCGAGAACCGTTCTGGATCGTAGATCTGGGGGCGCCAATCATCAGGGGGTCCTGGCGGTCTGTACCTCTGGGCCTTATGTCGACTTGGAAGACCTTCTGGCCCAATTAGGCCCGGCCGCCCTGGTGGTTGTTTTGGATTCCATCGAGGACCCCCGAAACTTGGGCGCGGTCTTGAGGAGCTGCGCCGCCGCCGGGGCGCATGGGGTCATTATCGGCAAGGACCACGCCGCCGGGTTGACCACGGTGGCATCCAAGGCCGCCGCGGGCGGACTGGAGCACTTGACAATCGCCCGGGTGACCAACCTCGCCAGAGCCATTGACCGGCTTAAGGACAAGGGAATCTGGATCACCGGGGTGGAGACCGGGCAGCAGGTGAGCTGCCAGGATCTGGACTTGACTACGGCCACGGCTTTGGTTCTGGGCAATGAGGGGGTGGGTTTGAGGCGATTAGTGCGAGAAAAATGTGATTTTCTAGCCTCGATTCCCACGCCGGGGCCCCTCCACTCGCTAAACGTATCGGTTGCTGCCGGTATTGTCCTCTATGAGGCCGTTCGGCAGCGGCGTGCAAAAACGCCGGAAATTGCCTGAGTGTGTAATTCCTTGTTGCATAAGGAGAAAGTTTTTGCTAAATTTCAGGGTTTGCCAACGGGCTGGCGTAGCTCAGTTGGTAGAGCATCTGATTTGTAATCAGAGGGTCGGGGGTTCAAGTCCCTTCGCCAGCTCCAGCGATCGAGTTCGTTGGGAGAGATGGCCGAGTGGTTAATGGCAGCAGACTGTAAATCTGCCGCTCCTTGCGAGCTACGGAGGTTCGAATCCTCCTCTCTCCACCACAATTAGAGAGTGTGAGGCGGGAGTAACTCAGTGGTAGAGTCACAGCCTTCCAAGCTGTTGGTCGCGGGTTCGAGCCCCGTCTCCCGCTCCAAAGTTATGCCCACGTAGCTCAGATGGTACGAGCGCGTCCTTGGTAAGGACGAGGTCACCAGTTCAAGCCTGGTCGTGGGCTCCGCCTTCCGCTGAGCGGCCTGCCGTGAACCAAAAGAGTCCGATTTCACTTTCATGTCGGGATGGGGCCTGAGGATGGTCCTGGGATTTTAAGGAGAGCAAGCGATGTCGAAGGAGAGATTTGATCGAAGCAAGCCGCACATCAACATTGGGACGATCGGGCATATCGATCACGGGAAGACGACGTTAACGGCAGCGATCACGCGGGTATTGGGGAGGAAGGACCCGAAGGTAGCGTTTCGGAGTTTTGATTCAATCGACAATGCGCCGGAGGAGCGAGAGCGAGGGATCACGATAGCGACGGCGCATGTGGAGTATTCGACCGAGAAGCGGCATTACGCGCACGTGGATTGTCCGGGACATGCGGACTATATCAAGAACATGATCACGGGGGCGGCGCAGATGGACGGAGCGATTCTGGTGGTAGCGGCGACGGATGGGCCGATGCCGCAGACGCGGGAGCACATTTTGTTAGCGCGTCAGGTGGGGGTTCCGTGCATAGTGGTCGCGATGAACAAGGTAGACGCGGTGGATGATGAAGAGCTTTTGGACTTGGTGGAGTTGGAGGTCAGGGAATTACTGGAGAGCTACCAATTTCCTGGGGACGAGGTTCCGGTGGTGCGGGTATCGGCGTTAGGGGGGTTGAATGGGGAAAGGAAGTGGGAACAGACGATTGAGGAATTGATGGCGGCGGTGGACGAGTACATTCCGTTGCCGGAGCGAGAGGTGGACAAGCCGTTTCTGATGCCGGTGGAGGACATTTTTTCGATATCGGGGCGAGGGACGGTAGTGACGGGGCGAGTGGAGCGGGGGAAGGTGAAGGTGGGGGAGGAGATGGAGATTGTGGGGATGAGGCCGACGCAGAAGCGAGTGGTGACGGGGGTGGAGATGTTCAAGAAGTTATTGGATGAAGGGGTGGCGGGGGACAATGTAGGGTTGTTATTGAGGGGGGTGGAGAAGCGAGACGTGGAGCGGGGGCAGGTGGTGGCGAAGGTCGGATCGATCACGCCGCACACGAAGTTCAAGGCGGAGGCCTACATATTAACGAAGGAAGAAGGGGGGAGGCACACGCCGTTTTTCACGGGGTACCGGCCGCAGTTTTACTTTCGGACGACGGACGTGACGGGGGTAGCGACGCTGGGAGAGGGGACGGAGATGGTGATGCCGGGAGACAACGTGGGGTTGGAGATCGAGTTGATCACGCCGATAGCGATGGAGAAGGGGCTGCGGTTTGCGATTCGAGAGGGAGGCAGGACGGTGGGCGCCGGCACCATTACCGAAATTGTGGAGTAGGACGCGAGGGATGTCTGTGACCGGAATGCAGGGAGCAAAAGATCAGACAGATGCGAGACATCATTACTTTGCAGTGCACCAGTTGCAAAAGAAGAAACTATTCAACGACCAAGAACAAGAAAAAGACTCCCGCGCGGTTGGAAATCAAGAAGTTCTGCCGCACCTGTCGAGGGCACAAGGTTCATCGAGAGACCCGATAGGCGGAGCATGGTTCGGTGGTATTCCGGGTAAGGGGCCGTCAGTGAAAGAGGAACCTTTCCCTCTCGATCCTCACTGTAGGCCAGTAGCTCGAATTGGTAGAGCGCCGGTCTCCAAAACCGGATGTTGGGGGTTCGAATCCCTCCTGGCCTGCCAATTTTCCCCTGTGGATTTCCCTGTCGTTCCTGTCATGGAGATGGCCCGTTGTTGGAGAACTTGAAGGTATCCAAAATTAACCAGTTTTTTAGTGACGTCAAACTGGAGATGCGGAAAGTCTCCTGGCCGGGGCGAAAGGAAGTTTATGGGACAACGATCGTGGTTCTCTGTGCTGTTTTTTTCTTCGGTATTTTTCTGGGTTTGGTCGATACCCTCCTGCAGTTCGGGGTCCAGGGGTTGTATGGTTGGCTGGCCAGCCAATAGCGGTTATTGCGTTTGATTTCCTTGGGAAGGGCCAGCCTTGAGGAGGGAACCGGAATGGCCAAACAATGGTACATCGTTCATACCTATTCCGGGTTTGAGCGCAAAGTTGCCGAGAGTTTAAAAAGCCGGGTCGAAGCGTTTGGCGTGGGGGAAGAGTTCGGCGAAATCATGGTCCCGACCGAGGACGTCGTCGAAATGAAGGGCGGAAAACGCGTCACCAGCTCAAAGATGACCTTTCCCGGGTACCTGTTGGTTGAAATGAAAATGACAGACCAGGCTTGGCATATCGTCAAGGATACCCCCAGGGTAACGGGTTTTGTCGGTTCGGGACAGATTCCTCTGCCTCTGAGCCAGCAGGAGGTCGACCAGATTATCTACCATGCGGAAGCCACGGCAGAAAAACCCAAAGTCGAGTTGACCTTCGAGCGCGGCGAAACCGTCAAGATCATCGACGGTCCCTTCAGCAATTTCACCGGCACGGTTGAAGAGCTGAACGAAGACCGCAACACACTCAAAGTCAACGTCACCATCTTTGGACGTCAGACCCCGGTGGAGTTGGACTACCTACAGGTTGAAAAGTCGTAGCCAGCCCGGTCAGGACACGCCGCCAGTCGGAGGCGCCGCAAGTCCGGGTTCGGTTCTCACAGCAGGCGGAGGTCTTGATGGCGAAAAAAGTGATTGGAAATATCAAGCTGCAGATCCCCGCTGCCAAGGCGACACCCGCTCCCCCGGTGGGTCCGGCACTGGGTCAGCACGGGGTCAATATCATGGACTTCTGCAAAGCCTTTAACGCCAAGACCTCCGGTAAAGACCAGGAAGGTCTCATCATTCCCGTGGTGGTCACGGTGTTTGCGGATCGTTCCTATTCATTTATCACCAAAACCCCGCCAGCAGCCGCCCTGCTGAAACGGTTGGCCGGCATTGCCAAGGGGTCTGGCACTCCGAACCGGAGCAAGGTGGGCAAAGTAAGCGAGAATCAGGTGGAAGAGATAGCCAAGCAAAAAATGCCGGATCTGAATGCCCATGATCTGGCTGCGGCCGTCGCCATCGTTAAAGGGACGGCCCGCAGTATGGGAATCGATGTCGTCAACTAAGGAGTCCCCCATGGCCAGAACAAGTAAGCGCATGGCGCAGGCAAGAAACGAGCTCCGGGGGCAGGCTTATCCTTTGCAGGCGGCCCTTCCCCTGGTCCAAAAGTTGGCCTCTGCCAGGTTCGATGAGACCGTTGAAATTTCCCTGCGGTTGGGGGTGGATCCCAGGCACGCCGATCAAATGGTGCGCGGCACCGTGGTGTTACCCCACGGGTTAGGAAAGAGCAAGAAAGTCTGCGTGATCGCCAGCGACGAAAAGCAGAAAGAAGCCGAGCAGGCTGGTGCTGATCACGTGGGGGGCCAGGAGCTGGTCGGCAAGATCCAGGGTGGCTGGTTGGATTTCGACGCTCTGGTAGCCACCCCCGACATGATGAAGTTTTTGGGAAGGCTTGGCAGAATTCTTGGACCCAAGGGTCTGATGCCAAATCCGAAGACAGGAACCGTAACCTTTGAGGTGGGAAAGGCCGTAAAGGAAATAAAAGCCGGGAAGGTCGAGTTTCGGGTCGACAAGACGGCGATCATTCACACTCCTGTGGGCAAAGTCTCTTTTGGCGGCGAGCAGCTTCTGGAGAATGCCAGGACGCTCATTGACTCCGTCATCAAGGCCAAGCCGTCCGCAGCCAAAGGCAAGTACCTGCGCAGCATCTTCGTGTGCTCCACCATGGGCCCGGGAATTGCTGTGGAAATGACATCGCTGGATAAGTAACCATCTGGAGGGTTACCGATGCATCGCAATGACAAGGAAAACGAGATTGAAAACCTGCGAAAGGAATTCAGCGGCGCCAAGAACGTGTTTTTGGCGGGCTTTCAGGGATTGACGGTTCGCCAGGACACGGAGCTGCGACGAGCGATTCGGGCCGCCGGCTCCAAGTACAGGGTGGTCAAGAACACGCTGGCCCAACGCGCTGCGCGGGGGACCACCCTGGATCCCATCAAGCACCAATTCACCGGGTCCAGCGCCGTGGCTTACAACGACGAGGATCCGGTGATCTTGGCCAAAGCGATCACCACCTACGCCAGAACTCATCCCCGTCTGGTTTTTAAAGCAGGTGTGGTGGAAGGTCGGGTCATTGATTTGGCCGATCTGAATCAGATCGCCAGCCTGCCAGGCAAAGAGGAACTGATCGCCAAGTTGATGTTTCTGCTCAATTCAGGAGCCCACAGGCTGGCCAGCGTGGTGCAAGCGGTTCCCCGTAACCTGGCTGTCGTATTGGATCAAGCTGCCAAAGAAAAGAAATTTCCGGAGTAGGATTTCGTTACCGCAGAGGAGGAAGACTTCATGTCGGAGAAAATTCAGAAGTTGCTCGAAGGGATTCAGGAGTTGACGTTGCTGGAAGCCTCAGAACTCGTCAAGGGTTTGGAGGAAGCGTTTGGAGTATCAGCGGCTGCAGCCGCGCCCGTGGCCGCGGCTGGCCCGGCCGGGCCAGCAGAGGAGGTTGAGGAGCAGACGGAGTTCAGCGTTATTCTCACTGGTTTCGGCGCCAATAAGAAGATTAATACCATCAAAGTGGTTCGCGAAGTGACCAGCCTGGGCCTCAAGGAGGCCAAGGATCTGGTCGACAGTGCTCCCAAGCCCGTTAAGGAAGGAATTCCCAAGGACGAGGCAGAAGCCCTCAAGAAGAAGTTTGAAGAGGCGGGAGCTACCGTCGAAATGAAATAGCTTGAGAACCACGATCCCCGTAATTCGATTATCCAAATCCACAGAACGACGTACCTGTGTGTCTGCAGTTCACCGGGGCGGGTCCCACAAGCTCAAGGGCGCGCCGGTTCGTTTTGCGTCGTCGGAAGAAAGCCTGGCATGGCAGGTTTTCTTTGAAATCTGAAGGAGTTAAGCCAATGGACGCTGCTTCAAACGGACGGTCCAGGGAGCGAGTGAATTTCTCCAAGATCCTCACTTCCATTCAGATTCCCAACCTCATCGAAGTTCAGAGGAAGTCTTATGAGCGCTTCCTTCAAATGAGCCTGTTGCCTGGCGAGCGTCAAGATATCGGTTTGCAAACCGTGTTCAATTCCGTTTTTCCAATCAGCGACTTTCGGGGTGTTTCGTCCTTGGAGTATGTGGACTATTCGATTGGAAATTGGGAGTGCAAATGTGCTCGCCTCAAGGGGCTCCAGCACCTGCGAGTCGAGTGTGCGTCGTGTGGGTTGGATATTGTGACCAACCCGTTTTCAATCGATGACGCGGTGTGCTCCCATTGCGGAGCCTACAACCGCAATGCGGCCAAGTTCTGCGACGACTGCGGCGATCCGGTCAGCCTCAAGTTGAAGTATGACATGACCGAGTGCCACGAGAGGGGGATGACCTATGCCGCCCCCCTGAAAGTCACCATCCGGCTCACGATTTACGACAAGGATCCTGATTCCGGAGGAAAGGCCATTCGAGACATCAAGGAGCAAGAAGTCTACTTCGGTGAAATTCCGCTGATGACCGAAAATGGAACTTTCATTATCAATGGCACCGAACGCGTGATCGTCAGTCAGTTGCATCGGTCTCCTGGAGTCTTCTTCGAGTCGGCCAGTGTCAAGACCTATTTCCTGGGCAAGATCATCCCCTATCGCGGTTCCTGGGTAGAGTTCGAGTACGACCAGAAGAACATCCTGTACGTGCGGATCGACCGGAAGCGGAAATTCCTGGGGTCCATCTTTTTGCGAGCTCTGGGCTTGAAGAGTGATGAGGAACTGATCCGTACTTTCTACAAGACAGATTCGGTGAGCGTGTCGGAGCAGCGTCTGCTGTGGAACGTGTCGGAGAGCTTGATTGGCATGAAGATCTCGCACGACGCGGTTCACCCCGAGACCGGAGCGATTCTGATTCATGCCGGGAAGAGGATTTCGCACAGCCAATACAATCTCATGACCAAAGCTCACATCAGCCAGGTGGAAATCAGCCCCCATGACCTGGAGGGATACTTCACCGTGGCGGACGTGGTGAGTTCGGAGACGGGGGAAGTGCTGATCGAGGCCAACGAAGAGCTCAAGGCGCCCGGCATCGCAGATATCATGGATGCCGGCATCCCGGAGTTCTCGGTCTTCAATCCGGAACGAGACGACGTGGGCGTGGTCCTCAGCCAAACCATCAAGAAAGACAACATCAAGACGACTAACGAAGCCTTGATCGAAATCTACCGCAAGCTCCGTCCGGGCGACCCCCCCACTTTGGAAACGGCGACCCATTTGTTCCAAGGGATGTTCTTCGATCCTCGAAAGTACGATTTTTCCAGAGTGGGCCGTCTGAAATTCAATATCAAGCTGGACCTCAGTACACCGCTGGAAAAACGCACTCTGGACCCCAATGACTTCTACGCGGTGATCGCCTATCTCTTGAAGTTGCGGAAGAGTATCGGCAACGTCGATGACATCGACCATTTAGGCAACCGGCGAGTTCGGGCTGTGGGTGAACTTCTGGAGAACCAGTTCCGAATCGGTCTGGTGCGCATGGAGCGGGCTATCAAGGAGAAGATGTCTGTTTATCAGGAGATCTCCACAGCCATGCCCCATGATCTGATCAATGCCAAGCCGGTGATGGCGGCCGTTCGCGAGTTCTTCGGTTCAAGCCAGTTATCGCAGTTCATGGATCAAACCAATCCGTTGTCGGAAATTACCCATAAGCGGCGCTTATCCGCATTGGGTCCTGGCGGCTTGAGTCGAGAGAGAGCAGGATTTGAGGTGCGGGACGTCCATACCACACACTACGGACGCATCTGTCCCATTGAAACTCCGGAAGGCCCGAACATCGGATTGATTTCTTCCTTGAGCTGCTACGCTCAGATCAACGAGTTTGGATTCATCGAGAGTCCCTACCGGAAGGTGAAGAACGGGCGAGTGGTGGATTACGTCACCGTGACTAACGGAGGTGAGTCCGATTTCAAAATCGGAGAACATCTGGAACGTTCGGTGGTCGAGAACGAGAACCGGCAACTCAAGGCCGGAAAGCAAAGGTTGGTCGAGTTTGAACCCTATTCCTTTTACCTCACTGCCTGGGAAGAAGACCGCCACGTCATTGCCCAGGCAAATGTGGAGCTGGACTCTCAAGGAGAGATCACGACCCCCTTGGTGAACGCCCGTCAAGCCGGGAACTTTGTGCTGAAAAGCCGCGAGGAAATCGACTACATCGACGTTTCTCCCAAGCAACTGGTCAGTGTGGCTGCCTCCTTGATTCCCTTCTTGGAGAACGATGACGCCAACCGGGCCTTGATGGGCTCCAATATGCAGCGGCAGGCGGTTCCTCTCCTGCGGGCCGAGGCCCCCTACGTTGGGACCGGAATGGAAAAGGTCACCGCTCACGACTCCGGGGCAGTCGTGCTGTGCCGTCGGTCGGGCGTGGTGGATAGTGTGGACTCCGAACGAATCATCGTGCGAGTGGAAACGGGTGAGACCGGCCAACTGTCCCGAGAAGTCGGGGCCGATATTTATCAGCTCAAGAAGTTTCGCCGCTCCAACCAGAACACCTGTATCAACCAGAAGCCGATCATTGTCAGGGGGAACCGCGTGGAGGCAGGGCAGGTCTTGGCCGACGGACCTTGCACCGACATCGGAGAGCTGGCCCTGGGCAGAAACGTCCTGGTAGGCTTCATGCCCTGGCGAGGCTACAATTTCGAGGACGCCATTCTGGTCAGCGAAAGACTCATCCGGGACGACTACTACACTTCCATCCACATCGAAGAATTCGAAATCGAGGCGCGGGATACCAAGCTTGGACCCGAGGAAATCACTCGAGATATACCGAACGTGAGTGAAAGTTTCCTGAAGGACCTGGACGAAAGCGGAATCATTCGCATCGGGGCCAGCGTCAAACCCGGAGACGTCGTTGTCGGTAAGGTGGCCCCGAAAGGTGAAACCCAATTGACCCCCGAGGAAAAACTGCTTCGGGCGATCTTCGGGGAGAAAGCAGGTGACGTGCGCGATGCCTCTCTCATTACCCCTCCGGGGATTGAAGGCGTAGTAGTGGACGTCAAGGTGTTCTCCCGTAGAGGTCAGGAGAAGGATGGGCGAGCCAAAGCCATCGAGGAACAAGAGGTGGAGCGGATTGAGAGGAACCTCAACGATGAAATGCGGATTCTGGCCGGTGAGCGTAACAAGCGGCTTTGTGAACTGCTGGAAGGGGCCGTGCTGACTTCGGACCTGATCCATGAGCGCAGCGGTAAGCGAATCCTGACGCGCCGAACCACCTTGACTCGGGAGATCATTCAACGCTTGGGGGCCAAGGATCTCTCTCGGGTCGAGATTGGCCGGAAGGATCCACAGTGGGAGTCCCAGGTGCTGCGAATCGAAAAAATGACGGCCAGGCAGATCGAGGTTCTGCAAGATCTCCATGAGGAGCGGGTCAAAAAGTTGAAAAAAGGAGATGAGCTGCCGCCCGGAGTCATCAAGTTGGTCAAAGTCTACGTGGCCATGAAACGGAAACTCTCGGTGGGCGACAAAATGGCCGGACGGCACGGCAATAAGGGGGTCATTGCACGGATTCTCCCCGAGGAAGATATGCCCTATCTGCCGGATGGGACTCCCGTTGAAATCATCCTGAACCCCTTGGGGGTACCCTCCCGCATGAACGTCGGACAAATTCTGGAGGCCCATCTGGGTTGGGCTGCCAGGGCTCTGGGATTGCATTTCTCCACCCCGGTGTTCGACGGCGCTTCAGAGCAGGAGATCAAGTCCCGGTTGAAAGCTTCCCGGCTCCCCCTGTCCGGCAAATCTTATTTGTGTGACGGTTTGACCGGTGAACGCTTCGAACAGAAGGTCACCGTAGGCTACATCTACATGTTGAAGCTCTCTCACCTGGTGGATGATAAGATCCATGCGCGCTCGATTGGGCCTTACTCTCTCATTACCCAGCAGCCGCTTGGCGGCAAAGCTCAGTTTGGAGGCCAGCGCTTCGGAGAAATGGAAGTTTGGGCGCTTGAGGCCTATGGCGCCGCCCATATCCTGCAGGAACTGCTTACCGCTAAGGCCGACGATATTTACGGTCGAGCCAAGATTTACGAGGCCATCGTCAAAGGCGAGGCGGCCATCGACCCCGGGCTGCCGGAATCGTTCAACGTTCTGATTCGTGAGCTGCAGAGCCTCTGTCTGGATGTGGAGCTTCTGAAAAAGTACGAAGAGAAATAGCAGCCTGGAGCAGTTTTCTGTCATGGGTTTTCCCGTGGGTGGCCCATGGCCCGGAGTGATGAAAAACACCATCTTTTAGAATCGGCTTCTCAAGGAGGCGATTGTGTTTGGACCCAACCCTCATGATCGGGGAAACTTCACCGCAGACTTTGACAGTATTCGGATCAGCCTGGCCTCTCCGGATACCATTCGCTCTTGGTCCAAGGGTGAAGTAACCAAACCTGAGACCATCAACTACCGAACCTTCAAGCCGGAACGCGACGGTTTGTTTTGCGCCAAAATCTTCGGCCCCGTAACCGACTGGGAGTGTCTGTGCGGGAAGTACAAACGGATGAAACACCGGGGAGTGATCTGTGACAAGTGTGGCGTTGAGGTCACTCTGTCCAAGGTGCGTCGGGAGCGGCTGGGCCACATCGAGTTGGCCTGCCCCTGCTCCCATGTCTGGTTCTTTAAAGGTCTGCCGAGTCGGATCGGGCACCTCTTGGACCTGAGCTTGCGAGAGTTGGAGCGCATTCTTTATTTCGAAGCTTACGTTGTGTTGGATGCCGGCGATACGCCCTTGAAGGAAAAGGAGGTCCTCAACGAAGAGAAGCGTCGGGAAATGGAGAAGGAATATCCGGGAAAATTCACTGCCCTGATGGGCGCAGAGGCCATCAAACAACTCCTTAAGCAGATCGATATCGAGGAACTGTCCGAAGATCTCCGATATCGGATGAAAAGCGAGACATCTCAGCAGAAAAAGCTCAAGTTCTCCAAACGCCTCAAAGTAGTGGACGCATTTCGTAAGTCCGGCAACAAGCCGGAATGGATGATTCTGGATGTGATTCCGGTGATCCCTCCGGAGCTCCGCCCGCTGGTGCCTCTGGACGGAGGACGTTTCGCCACCTCGGATCTGAATGATTTGTACCGGCGGGTGATCAATCGAAACAACCGGTTGAAGAAACTCATGGAGTTACATGCGCCCGACGTCATTGTTCGTAATGAAAAGCGAATGCTCCAGGAGGCAGTGGATGCCCTCTTTGACAACGGTCGAAGGGGTCGTGTTTTACGCGGCGCCAACAATCGGCCGTTAAAGTCCCTTTCCGACACTTTAAAAGGCAAACAGGGCCGCTTCCGCCAGAACTTGCTTGGGAAGCGTGTGGACTATTCGGGGCGTTCGGTGATCGTGGTGGGCCCCGACCTCAAGTTGAACCAATGTGGGCTGCCCAAGCGGATGGCCCTTGAGCTTTTCAAGCCGTTCATCTTTAACCGCTTGGAGCAGGATGGACATTGCACAACCATCAAAGCGGCCAAAGAGATGGTGGAGCAGCAAGACCCCATCGTTTGGGATATCCTGGAGGAAGTCATTCGGGAGCATCCCGTTTTGCTCAACCGCGCTCCCACCCTGCACCGTCTCGGAATTCAGGCCTTTGAGCCGATTTTAGTCGAGGGAAAGGCCATCCAGATTCATCCGTTGGTCTGCACGGCCTTCAACGCCGACTTCGACGGCGATCAGATGGCCGTTCACATCCCGCTCTCACCGGAAGCGCAGATCGAGGCTTCGGTCTTGATGCTTTCCGCCAACAATATATTGTCACCATCGAATGGCATCCCGATCGCTGTTCCCTCCCAGGACGTGGTTCTGGGTTGCTACTACCTCACCATGTCCAAGCCGGGGACCTGTAGGATTGCAGGGTGCTTCGAATGCGGGAAAAAGTGGGAGGGGAAGAATGCGGTGAAGCTGGCCGACAAACACCACGATCACGCGAGTCATCGTATTTGGAAGGGACGTGCTTTCGGTAGCAGTGACGAAGTTCTGCTGGCCCTGGAAATGGGAGAATTGGAGACCCTCACTCCGATTCGCTACCGCTACACCGGGGAAGCGATTGACCTCAGCACCGCTTATGATGACCAAAGTGTCCTGCACACGGAAGTGATTAGACTGAAGCGGGATTTCATCAATACGACCGTGGGTCGGGTCATCCTCAATGATCATCTCCCCAAAGCGCTGCCTTTTGTTAACGGGCTGCTGAAGAAGAAGGGGTTGGCCCAGTTGGTGCAGTATTGCTATCTGAAACTGGGATTGGAGCAGACAGTCCAGATGCTGGATGAGATCAAGGCCCTTGGCTTTTCCTACGCCACCAAGGCGGGGATTTCGATTGGAATCGAGGATCTGCTTATCCCCAAGGCAAAATCCAAACTTGTGGACAACGCGGAAAAGGAGGTTCTCAGAGTTGAAGGACAGTACCAGGAGGGGGCCATCACCAAAGGCGAACGCTATAACAAGGTGATCGAGATCTGGTCCGATGTTACCGAAAAAGTTGCCGATGAGATGATTCACGGGATTGAAAAAGAGAACCAGGAAGGGAAGGAGTTCAATCCGATTTACATCATGGCGGATTCGGGGGCTCGGGGCTCGAAACAACAGATCCGTCAGTTGGCGGGGATGCGAGGCCTGATGGCCAAGCCCTCCGGTGAAATTATCGAGACTCCGATCAAAGCCAACTTCCGTGAAGGGTTGACCGTGTTGCAATACTTCATTTCGACTCACGGGGCTCGTAAGGGTTTGGCCGACACAGCCTTGAAGACCGCCGACTCGGGCTACCTCACCCGACGCCTGGTGGATGTCGCTCAAGATGTCATCATCTCCGAGCAAGATTGCGGGACGTTGGACAGTATTTGGGTTGGTCAGATCGTGGAAAGTGGCGAAATCATTGAGCCGTTGCGGGACCGTATTGTGGGTCGAGTGTCGCTACAGGAGGTCAAGGATTACGAAGGCGGGACCATCGTCGGTGTCAATCAGGAGATCACCGAGGGATTGGCCAGCGAGATTCAAGGGGCCGGCGTGGAGCGGGTCAAGATCCGGTCGGTGCTCACCTGTGAATCACGACGGGGGGTGTGTGTGAAGTGTTACGGCCGCAACCTCGGGACCGGTAACATGGTTGAGCTGGGTGAGGCGGTGGGTGTGATCGCGGCTCAGTCCATCGGAGAACCGGGTACCCAGTTGACCATGCGCACCTTCCACATCGGTGGTGCGGCCAGCCGAGTTTCCGAGCAATCAACTCTGGAAGCCAGGAACGATGGGCTGATTAAATTCATCAATCTGACGACGGTGCGCAATAAAACCGGTGATTTAGTGGTCATGAACCGAAATGGTCTCATTGCGGTAGTGGATGAAAAGGGGCGCGAGAAAGAACGCTACTCGGTGGTGTACGGCGCCAAGATTAAGGTCGAAGAAGGGCAAGCCGTGCAGGTTGGGGAAGGCTTGGTGGAATGGGACCCCTATACCTATGCCATCCTCACCGAAGTGGGTGGAATCATCCAGTTCAAAGATCTGGTGGAAGACTTGACCATGGAGGAAGAGGTCGATGAAGTGACAAGCCTGTCGCATTGGGTGGTCACCGAGTCGCAAGATGAAAAGAGACAACCCCAGATCATCATCAAGAGCGCCGATCGGAGAAATCTTCAACATCGGGCTCACGCCGTCAAACCCAAAACGGTGAAGAAGTATCTCATGCCCTCTCGAGCTCACCTGATGGTGACCGATGGCGAGGAGGTGCACCCCGGCGACATCCTGGCTAAAATACCCAGGGAAACCACCAAGACCAAGGACATCACCGGTGGCTTGCCCCGGGTGGTGGAACTCTTTGAAGCCCGTAAACCCAAGGAAACCGCAGTCATTACCGAGATCGACGGGGTGGTCAAGTATGGTGACATCGCGAAAGGCACTCGCAAGATCTCGGTAACCAGCGAGAATGGCATGGACCGAGAGTACTCGTTACCCCGAGGCGTCCATATCAATGTTCAGGAGGGAGACATGGTCAGGGCCGGGGAGCCCCTGATGGACGGTCCGCGCAACCCCCATGATATTCTGGCGGTGCTTGGGGAAAAGGAACTGCAATCCTACCTGGTCAACGAAATCCAGGAGGTCTATCGATTGCAGGGAGTCAATATCAATGACAAGCATATAGAAGTTATCGTTCGTCAGATGATGCGCTGGGTGAAGATTGAGGACGTCGGGGACACCGAGTTTCTGCTTGAAGAACAGGTGGACAAGTTCCGCTTTCAGGAAGAGAACGAGCGAACCATGGTGGCGGATGGCAAACCTGCAGAGGGTCGCCCGCTACTCTTGGGGATTACCAAGGCTTCTCTCTCAACCGACTCCTTTATCTCCGCCGCCTCGTTTCAGGAGACAACCCGAGTGCTGACCGAGGCCTCCATCAGCGGCAAGGTTGATTCCTTGCGGGGTCTCAAAGAAAACGTCATCATGGGACGGTTGATTCCGGCGGGCACCGGAATGGAGTATTATCGCAATGTGAAGCTGAAATCCGAGGCGTTGGAAGAAGAAGTAGAAGAAGAGGCCGAAGTTGAGGAAGGAGCCACCGCCTTTGTTGGAGAAATGAGCAGGGATCAAGCAACCCCCTGAGGTCGCGGCTCGACTGGAGAGGCGGCTTTCTATTCAGCCTCCTGGTCGCCCGCAGCGGCTACTTTGGCCTGAGCCATAATCTTCTCGGCGATCTGGGTGGGCACGATCTCGTAATGAGAGAATTCCATGGTGTAGTCACCACGGCCCTGGGTCATTGAGGTGAGGGTAGGCGCATACGAGAGCATCTCGGCCATCGGGACTTGCGCCTTAATGACCTGCATGCCTGGACGTGAATCCATCCCTTGAACTCGACCGCGGCGACCGTTCAAGTCGCCCATCAAATCGCCGGCGTAAGCCTCCGGCGCATAGACTGCAACGTTCATGAGGGGCTCCAGCAGAGCCGGATGGGCTTGCTCCATTGCTTTCTTGAAGGCTAAGGATCCCGCAATCTTGAAGGCAAGCTCCGAGGAGTCGACGTCGTGGTAAGACCCGTCGTAGAGCGTCACTCGAAAATCGACGACCGGATAACCGGCGAGATAGCCCCGAGCCGCTGATTCCAAAATCCCCTTTTCAACAGCCGGGATATAGTTCTTGGGGATTGCCCCGCCGAAGATTTGATTCACAAACTCAAAATTTTCTCCTCGCGCCAAAGGTTCCATCCGGATCTTGCAGTCACCGTATTGCCCATGGCCGCCGGATTGTTTCTTGTGTCTCCCCTGAACATCGGCTCTTCCACGAATGGTTTCCCGGTAGGGAATCTTGGGAGGCTTCAGCCCGACGTCAACTGAAAATCGCTTTTTCAGGCGTGACACGATGATTTCGATGTGAAGTTGTCCCATTCCCGACAACAGCATTTCGTTGGTCTGCTGATCACGGCCAAAGCGCAGAGTGGGGTCTTCTTCCAGAATTTTGTGGAGGGCGTTGCTGATTTTGTCCTCATCACCCCGTGATTTGGGTGAGATGGCGAAGGATATCAACGGTTCTGGAAAGCTCAAGTTGTCGTAGAGGACCGGGTGGTCCTTGTCTCCAAGCGTGTTTCCGGTAACGGTCTCCTTGAGTTTAGCCACCACACCGATATCTCCGGGAAACAATTTGGCTACTTCCACAGCAGATTTGCCCTGGGGGATGGACAGGTGGACGAGCCGCTCCGAATGTCCTTGGTTGAAGTTGGAGAGGATTACGTCATTTTCCAGAACCCCCGAGGCGATTTTGAGATAGGACAGTCTTCCTGCAAAGGGATCCGCCAAGGTTTTGAAGACGTAAGCGGACGTGGGCTCATTCTCGGTTCCCTTGCGCTGTGGGGAGTCCTCCCCATGGCTGCCAAACCGGAATTTGGATTCGGCGGGTGAGGGCAGGTAGTGGATAAGGGCGTCCACCAGATCGGATGTTCCCACATTCAGGAAGGCTGAGCAGCAGTAGATTGGGAAGAGTTGACGCTCCGCGATGGCTCGCTTCAACCCTGGAATCAGGTCCTGGGTGGGGATGGTGCCCTGATCAAAAAACTGCTCCATCAATTGGTCGTCTCCTTCCGCGACCATTTCCACGATCGTCTCATGACCCTTTTCGGCTGCTTCCTTGAGGGACTCGGGAATTTCAATGGAGGTGAGTTTTCCATTCCCTCCCGGCTCGTACCGGGAAGCTTTCAAGTCAATAAGATCCACCACTCCTCTGAATTCTTTTTCACCACCGATGGGGATTTGCATCGGGATGACCGTACGACCAAAGTGCTTTTGCAGAAAGGTTACCGCCCGGTCGAAATCCGCGTTCTCACGATCGAGCTTGTTCAAGACAAAGCCAATGGGCAGGTCGAGCTCCTTTGCAAATTGAAATACCTTTTCGGTTTGGACCTCAACCCCGGCCACAGCATCCACAACGATGAGGGCAGCATCGGCGACGCGCATGCTATTACGGGCATCCTGTATAAAGATGCCCTTTCCCGGGGTGTCGAGGAAGTTGATTTTCGTCTTACCCCATTCCATGAAAGCCAAGCCTGTCGAGATGCTGACCTTCCGTTCAATCTCTTCCGGGTCGAAGTCGGTGAGGGTGGTTCCTTCGTCGACACGTCCCAACCGATTTCCTACGCCGGCGGCGTAGAGACAGCCCGCAACCAACGAAGTCTTCCCGGAGGATCCGTGTCCTGTCACGGCGACGTTGCGGATGTCCGCAGGCTTGTAGACCTTCATGGCGTGTTCCTTTCCGATCGGAGCTTGCTAATCGCCCGCATTGAACCGCTCGTAAAAAACCTGGATGCTAGCACACCCCGCGGGACCCAAGCAACCGGACTCGCGTGAGGTTCCCGAGCTTCCATTGAAGAAGTCGCCGGCATAATGACGAGATGACATTAACCGAGGCCGACCGCTTAGGGAGATCCAATCCCCGTTCCCCGCGGGATCGGACACCTCACTGGCTAAAGACATCGGACCAATCACAGGCGACTGACCAGCTGAAATTCTTCTTGATTGCGGTTCCGATCCATGCCACGATTTTTTCATAGCCTTTGCCCTGTAACAGAATTCGGGTTGTTTCTGGCGGCTGGGACGGCGCGAGTCGCCTCGACCTGAATCTCAGGAGGCTGTACCTGATGGGCGGCTGGCCTTCTTTCCCTGAAGGGTGGGAGTGTTGTTCTTGACTGTGTCGCCCGGCAATTTCTTGGGGAGTGGTCTCAAGTCCCAAGAGGGGGTCAGAAGAAATGAGCCAGAAGTCAGAAGAGAAAACCCTCGATTTTCCTGTTCGTCCCACCCCGGAACCCAAGCGGGGCCGCCAGGAACTGTTCCCTCCTGGAAGGCGACAGAGGAGAACAATGGATTGCCTGCTGCTCCCAACGCTTCGTTCCCCTCGCCCGGCGGGTTGCCGGCGACGACGCTCTGGCCCGGGAAGCCCTTCAGGACAGTTGGATCAAGATTCTGGAGAAGATCGACGAGGCCCGCTTCGGCGGCCCCACGGCTTGCTCCTGGGTGCACGCCATCGTCGGCAATGCCGCCAGGAACGTCCGCCGTAACCGGGACCGCCGCCGCCGGGAAGTTCCCTTCCGGGAGGAGGAGGACCCCAGCGGTGACGGGCCGCGGGACCCCAACCATCCAGGCGGAGTCCCCCGCCTCTCCGAAGTGCAAGCTCCCGGGCAATCCCCCGAAGATCTGGCTTACAACAACGAGTGGCTGGTCCTGCTGCGGGAGATGGTCGCGATGCTGCCGGATACCTACCGTCAGGTCATGGAGTTGCGTTTCCAGGGTCTCTCCAACCCGGAGATCGCTGAACGCCTGCATGTCTCTCACTCGAACGTCGCCGTCCGCCTGAATCGCGCCACCCATTGGATCCAGCGCCGCATCGACGCCCGTATTCGACCCTCATCACCAGCAGATTCCAGGGCGACCGATCAGGTCCCATGGGAGCGCCTTTGCCGGGTCTGAACGGCCCCCGCAAAAAAACGACCTCCCCCGAGAAAAAAGTGTAGAGACCTCTGCATAACTACCGGCAAGATGTTATGACAGATAATGCAAAAATCATTCACCACCCAACCTGAGATGTTTGTCTGTGCTGCGGAACTGGATCATCCGACCCTGCACGCGCTCGACGATGCCGAAGCGTTGCTGGAGTGGTCGGAGATTGAAGGTCTGCTGTCTTCGATCTACGCCGCTGGGACGGGGCGTCCCGGCTATCCGCTGCTGACCCTGTTTCGGGGTCTGTTGCTGGGAATCTGGTATCGTTTGTCGGATGGGCAACGGGCGCAATGCCTGTAGCGGGATTTGTTGTTTGGCCAATTCTGCCCTCTTGAGTTGGGTGGCGGGGTTCCGGAGGCCGCGACGCTGGGGCGGTTCCGCACCCGGCTGGTGGAGCAGGGTCTGTGGGAGCGGCTTTGGGGAGAGGTGAATCGCCAACTGGAAGCCCAACGCATCCTCATGACCGAAGGACGGATCAACATCATTGATGCCACGCCGGTGGAGGCGGCTCAATCCGGTTCCGGCAGGGGCAAGGATGGAATGCCCACTCGTGATGGCGATGGGGGCTGGCCTGTGAAGAAGAACAGTCGGGGGAAGGTCGAAGCCACCTACGGCTATTCGGTCCATACGGGGGTGGACGAGGACGGGTTCATCCACCGCCAGAGCCTCACGCCGGGGAATGTTCATGACAGCCAGGAGTGTGAGAGGCTGCTGTTGGGGGATGAGGCAGCGCTGTATGCCGATAGCGCTTACAGTTCCCGGCAAACCCGCCAGAAGTTGAAACGGTTTGGGATTGGGGATCAGGTCCAGCGCCAAGGCTATCGAAACCACCCCCTCAGTGAGAAACAGAAGCGGCGTAAGGCCGAGATTGCCATTATCCGGGCAGGCGTAGAAGGTTGCTTTGCCACTGATAAACGCTGTTATGGCTTGGCCCGGACCCGCTTGCTGGGTTTGGCGAAGAACGTGACCTTCTACGGCTTGGCGGCCATCGCCCACAATATGGGCAAGGGCGCCCGGTTTCCGGGTCTTTATGGCGTTCCAGAGAGGGCTAGTGAGAAGTTTGAAGGGGGAAGTTTGAAGTTTGAAGGGGTAGGCAGGATAAATGCGTCTGAACAGCTTAAAATCGGGCCTGAAGGGTCTGAAAACCGCCCCATCCCAAGGGTCGGCAAGCAACGAGCGTGGCCAGGCCGTATCCGTTGAGAATCTGCGCCGGCCTGTGCGTCGCACCTGTCTGCCCTGCTTGGGCGCAGGCAAGCGTGTCAGCACAGGCAGGCGCAGACAGATGAATCGTGATGGCCGACAGCTGCTGGTCTTCTAGCGAGAGCATAGCCTCGATCCCATTGCATCCGTAAGCCGGGTGCTCCAACGCCATTTCCCTGACCCTGGCCACCGTCTCCGCTGGCGTCGTCTGGGGATGCCCCCTGTGGATCGGCGACAGGTCTTTCAGACCTTCCAAAACCATGGGTTGGAAAGCACCGCTTCCACTCGTACCTGCCTGTGCCGTTGGCGCGGCAGACAGGGAAGCTGGTTCGAGCCAGGGGCCTCGCCGACGACAGGCATCGGCTACCTTGCCCAGTTCACATGCCAACTCCAAAACGCTGGGAGGCTGCTCGGCCAGTTTGCTCCCTGAATCCCGCTTTCCATGGCTTCTTCCCTGCGATCTCGTCCCTCCCATGACTCCCTCCTTTCAATACATGATGGTATGGAAAGAAGGTTAACAGGACATTACTCGCATCCTGGCCCTCTCCCGGTGAAGGGGAGGAATTGCCAAACGGCGAACCCGGTTTTCGGTCACGCCCAAGCACATCGGCGCAATGACGAGGTAACATTAACAGAGACCGATCGCTCAGGAGGACAAGAGGGACCGGATTCTCTTGAGGTCTTCCCAGACGTCTCGCTTGGCGGCCGGGTTTCTCAGCAGGTAGGCCGGGTGATAAGTGGCGATTAGTTGGGCGCCGTGGAAGGAGTGAATTTTTCCTCGGAGTCTGCTCATCGGGCTCCTGAGTTGTAAAAGGGTCTGGGCCGCAGTGACGCCGAGGCAACAGATCACTGTGGGCTGCAATACCGCCAGCTGGCGAAGCAGAAAGGGGGAACAAGCCGCGATTTCATCCTCTTCCGGAGTGCGATTTTGGGGTGGCCGGCATTTCACAACGTTACAAATGTAGACCTCGTCCCGCCGCAGTTGAATGGATTCGATCATCTTGGTGAGCAACTGTCCCGCCCGACCCACGAAAGGCAAACCCTGTCGATCCTCGTCAACGCCCGGGCCCTCACCGACGAAAACCAAGCGGGCTTGCGGGTGACCCGATCCGAACACAATGTTTGTACGTTCCTGACAGAGCTTGCAGCGTTGACAGTCCCCAAGATCATCGCGGATTTCTTCCAGGGATGTATCTCGGTTGGGAACTGGCCTGGACTCAGCGAACAGGGGAGCCTGGGTTAAGTTTGCCGGGTTCAGTGGACCGTCTGTTTCCTGACCCGTTCCTCTGCTTCGCGTTGCCGTTAACCGCAGGACGCCCACCGCTACTCTCGGATCGAAACGGTCGATACCCATTTCCCGGTAATACTCCAAGTGAGCTTTCAGTTGGTTGATCACAGAAGAGGTGGGCTGGTCAGTCATGATGCTTCTTCAGGGCAACAACTTGATCCAGAATGGCGTGAGCAACCTCCCTTTTGGAGCGTCGCCCCAACGGGATTTCGGTTCCATCGCTGGTGATCATGGTGACAACATTGGTGTCGCAGTCGAACCCGGCTCCCTCCTGAGTAATGTCGTTCACCACCAGGAGGTCCAGTTTCTTGGCGGCCAACTTCTTCCGGGCATTCTCCAGTACCCGCTCGGTTTCGGCGGCAAAGCCCACCAGAATCTGGCCACGCTTGCGCCCGTCCAGCTCAACCAGGATGTCCGGAGTCGGCGCCAGCGACAAGTGGTGGAGAGCCTGCCCCTTTTTGATTTTTTGCTTCGACGGGCTGGCCGGCTTGAAATCGGCGACGGCGGCTGCCTTGATCACGATCGTCGCCTTGGGAAAATGATGCAGTACCTGCTCTCTCATCTCCTCTGCGGAACGCACCTGGGAACATTGGACTTCCGAGGGTGGGGAAAGCTGCGTAGGACCGCTGACCAAAATGGTGGCGGCTCCTCGATTCTGCGCCGCGGAAGCGATTTCGTATCCCATCTTTCCGGAAGACCGATTCGTCAGATACCTGACCGGGTCAATGTCCTCGCAAGTGGGTCCGGCTGTGACCAGAACGGTCTCGCCGGCCAAGTCCTGCGGACCTCGAGTGGCCTTTACCACGGCGCTCACAATGGCTTCCAGATTGGCCATGCGGCCTTGCCCCTCGATTCCCTCGGCCAAGTATCCTTCTTCCGGATCCACCAGAATCACTCCCCGCGAGCGAAGCTGGCGTACGTTTTCCTGGACTGTTGGATGGTTCCACATTTGAACATTCATGGCGGGAGCCACGACAACCGGACCGGAGGTCGCCAAATAAAGGGTCGAAAGAAAGTCGTCGGCGATGCCGCGAGCAAACTTGGCCAGACAGTTGGCGGTTGCCGGGGCTACCAGAAGAGCGCTGGCAGCTTGGGAAAGTCGAACGTGTTCGATGGCAACGGCCTGGGGTCCGCTGGCCTGCTCTTCCTCCTGGTACATCGCCGCAATGACTCGTCGTCGGCTCAATGTTGCCAAAGTTATCGAGGTTACGAATTTCCGGGCGTGTTCGGTGAGCACCACCTGGATTTCGAATCCCTGTTTCTGGAGGAGACGCAGAAGCTCAGCAGACTTGTAGGCGGCAATGCAACCCGTGACACCGAGGACAATGAGACTCGGATTCATTTTATCTGCCGGCCTCCGGAAAAACCGCCTCGCAGGGGGAGGTTCTGTGGGAAGGAATTTCAAGCCACTGCCCCAACGGAAAGCCGAGGGAGTCCCCGTCCAGGCAGGTCTGGATCGGCTAGTGCGCCGTGGCGTTGCTCGAGGCGCTCTCCGCTTCACCTTCGGATTCTGCGCCAACGATCTCGAAGTTCACCAGTCCCGAGGCAACTTCCTCTTGGGCGATCCGAGTTAATTTCCGCGAGGGGCCCTCTATGAGCGGTACGGACCCGCCTTGTAACTGCCGGGTTCGCTTGGCCGCCACAATGATGTAACGGAACTTGCTGTCGATGCTGCCGATGTTACTCGTCAATGGAAGGTCCTCCAAAAGACTTCAGGATGAATTCGATTTGATGGAGAGAATGCTCTTGACGACATCTCTCCGCTTGAACGATAGAACGAAGTTGATCACGCGACCGGCTCAGTTGGTCGTTGACCACCACATAGTCATAATGACGGAATTGGTGAATCTCCTCCTGGCTCGCCCATTCCAAGCGCTGTCGGATGGTTTCGGCACTGTCCAGTTGGCGTTTCTCGAGGCGCTGTTTGAGGGCTTGGTAAGAAGGGGGCATGATGAAAATGGAAACGGCACCGGGAAGTTGCTTTTTCACCTGGGCAGCGCCTCTGGTGTCGATATCCAGGAGTAAATCAGCGCCACTGGCGATGCACTCCTCCACGTATTGTCGGGAGGTGCCATAACAATGCCCAAAGACTCTGGCGTGCTCCAGGAATTCACCGCGACGGATCATGGCCTCGAAGACCGGCTCGCTGACGAAGAAATACTCGACTCCGTCATGTTCTTGTCCTCGAGGCCGTCGGGTGGTGTAGGACACGGAGAAGGTCAGGTCCTGATCTTCCGCCAAGAGGTCTCTCACCAATGTGGTTTTACCCGACCCGGACGGCGCCGACACAATAAAGATCTGGCCCCGTTCCTTCATAACATGGACTCGAAAAGGCAGTGGAACCCGGTGGCCCCGAAGCGGCACTGAGTTCATTCCACATTTTGGATCTGCTCACGAATTTTTTCGATCTCGGTCTTGATCGAAATGGCTGCGTTTGTGATCTCCAGCCGATTCTCCGTGAGGCCGGCGTTCTTGGACAAGACCGTGTTGGCCTCGCGGTTCATTTCCTGCATCATGAAGTCGATCTTTTTGCCTACTTCACCTGAACCGGAGAGCAATGCCCGACATTGTTCTCCATGGCTATTCAGCCGAGCCAGTTCCTCTCCGATGTCCCCGCGGTCGGCATGGTAAACAGCCTCCTGAAGCAGACGGGCCCGGGTCGATGCTGACGTCGTCCAGGATTGCTTCCATGCGGGCCTTCAATCGTTTTCGATGCAACTCCAACAGCCCTTCTAACTGCGTTTCTATCCTGCCAACTTCCCTCTTGACTACATCCAGGCGCCGCAGGACTTCAGCCCTCAAAACCTTACCCTCTGCAACCCTCATCGCTTCCAGATCGCTCAGGGCGCAGGCGACACCGCTGGCGATCCCAACCTCGACCTCCGCCAACTGGTCATCAGGGACCTGGTGGGCCTCTTGGCTCAACATGCCGGGGGTTCTCAGAAGCTGAATCGGATCAATGTTGCCGGAAATGGAATAATCCCTCTCCAGACGCTGGAGCGCATCCAGGTAGCCTTGCAGGAGCAGCGTATTGAGGCGGAACCCCCGGCCATCATTTTTCTCGATCGTCAAAAAAAGATCGATGCGGCCTCGCTTGATCCTTGCCTGGATCCATTTTCTGATCTTTCCATCCAGATTCGAGAGCTCGGAAGGCAGCCGATTATGGATGTCCAGATATCGGTGGTTGACAGACTTGACTTCGACTCGGCAGACCCAACTCCCATTTTCCCATTGCCCTCGACCGTATCCGGTCATGCTCTTGATCATAGGGGCTCGGCCATTGCTGCTGACTCTGGCGGCTGCCGTGGGCGTCCTTCCCGAGAACTGACTCCGATGTCCCCACGCTGCTAGGACGCCAAGCTGGAACCATCGCCTTCGAACTGGAGATCGTGCAGCCTTTGGTAAATCCCTTTCTTTTCCATCAGGTCGGAGTGAGTCCCGACCTCGTTGATCCTTCCCTGGTCGATGACCACGATGCGATCGGCTCGGCGAATCGTAGAAAGCCGGTGAGCGATGACAATCACCGTTCGGCCACGCATGAGATTCGCCAACGCTCTCTGCACCAGAATCTCGGCTTCGGTATCCAAGGACGATGTTGCTTCGTCCAGAATGAGAATTGGAGCGTTCTTGAGAAGCGCCCTGGCAATCGCCAGACGCTGGCGCTGTCCTCCCGAGAGTTGCTGGCCTCGTTCGCCGATGTTCGAGTTGTATTGGGAAGGTAATTCAACGATGAACTCTTCGGCTAAGGCCGCCCGAGCCGCCGAACGCATCTCATCATCCGTTACCTGAGTCCTTCCGTAGCAGATGTTGTTGCGCAGCGTATCGTTAAAGAGAATGGTCTCCTGAGTCACCATCCCAATCAAAGCACGCAGCGATGCCAGCTTCAATTCGCGAATGTCGATTCCATCGATCAGCACCTGCCCCCCTGTGGGATCAAAAAAGCGAGGAATAAGATTGACCAGGCTGCTTTTCCCTGAGCCGCTGGGCCCAACCAGGGCTACTACTTCACCGCGGCCTACCACTAGGTTCACACGTTGCAAGACCGGAAGGCCACTCTCAGGATAGTTGAAGCTCACTTGACGAAACTCGATCTGCCGTTGGAAGTCGGGTAAGTCGATCGCATCGGACTTCTCCACCACCTGCCTGGGCTCGGCTATGATCTCGAAGACCTTACCCGATGCGCCGTTGGCATGTTGGAAGTTCATGTAGATGCCGCTCATGCGCCGTATGGGTTCGTAGAGGCTCAGCAGGGCTCCGAAAAAAATCCCGAAATCTCCTGTACTCCTATGACCTTGGCTGATCGCCTGCTGGGCGTAGTAAAGGAGTGGCACCAGCAACAAAGCACCCAGGACCTCCATGAGCGGTGACGGCAGAGCTTGCAGGCGAAGGTGTTTGAGATTGATCTTGGCCAGTTGTCGAGCGGCGCGCCGAAACCTGTCCAGCTCAAACCGCTCCATGGAGAAAGCTTTGACGATACGCTGGCCGCTAATACTTTCCTGAAGAATTTCCGAGATCTCGCCCAGCTTGTCCTGGCTGAATCGGCTGAACTGCCGGACAAATTGCCCCAGGATTTTCGAGGGCAGAATGATGAACGGAGCAGCCACGAAAATGATGAGCGAGAGTTTCCAGTCGAGAAAAAACACAATGCCAAGAAAAGTCAGCAATGCCAGCGTTTGCTTCAGCGCGTCGGCCAGATTGGTGGAAAGAGCAAACTGGATTTTTTCGACGTCGTTGGTGATCCGCGAGATCAAATGTCCGGTCGTGTGGTTATAGAAGAAGTGGGATGACTGGTACACTACTGTTTCATAGGCACTCGCTCGCAGTCGGAAAACGCAGGACTGGCCGACGTAGTTCAAGAGATAGGTCGATCCGTACTCGGAACCTCCTTTGGTGAGCGTGGCCAGAACCCCCAGCAGGCCCACAATCAGCCAAGGGTCGTCGAAGGGAAAAGGATTGATGTGGTCCAGATAGATTTCCTTCGAAATTATGGGAAGCTTGCCAAGCAATACCCTATTGGGGGGATCGGGAACGAGGAGGTGATCCAGAATCGGTCCGATCAAAATGATCTGGAATCCCCTGAGAACCGCTGCCAGTCCCATCAGCACGGTGGCGGCTGCGACGAGAGGTAGATGGGGCTTGATATGGTTGAGGAATGGCCACTTTTCCATTCCGGAAGATCTCGAGGTCACCTTTTCCCCACTCGCGCGCCAAACTAGCCGCTTTTGCCGTAAATGTCAAGGATTTGTGAGGGTTCCGTCGGAGTGTGACCCTGGTGTTGCCTCAGGGGGCTTGCAGGAGCTTACGAAATTCTGTTTCGCCCAGAACAGGTACACCTAACTGTTGAGCTTTCAACAGCTTAGAACCTGAATCCTCTCCAGCCACCAGAAAAGCTGTTTTCTTGCTGACCGAGGCAGTCACCCGTCCCCCTCGCTGCCTGATTAACTCGGCGGCTTCCTCCCGGGTGAGTGAGGCCAGCCTCCCTGTCAGTACTACCTGTTGACCTTGCAGAGCAGTCGACCCACTCCCCGACTGCCTTTCCTCCAAATTCACGCCAGCATGGCGGAGCTTCTCGACAATCTGTTGGTTACCCGACTGAGCAAAGAATTGCTGAACCGACTCGGCGACCACCGGTCCCACTTCGAAGATAGACTCCAGGCTTTCGAGGGAGGCCTTCGACAAATTCTCCAACGAGCCGAAGTGCTGAGCCAGAACCGTAGCAGTGCGCTCGCCAACGTGCCGAATACCCAAGCCAAAGATGACCTGCGACAAGGGTCTTTTCTTGCTTGCTTCGATTTGGGCCAGGAGGTTGGCGGCCGATATGGGCCCCATACGATCCAGGCCAACCAAGTCTTCGAGCTTCAGGGCATAGAGATCGGTGGGGTCCCGGACCAAGCCCTTTTCGAGGAGCTGGCTGACCAGGGCTTCTCCCAGTCCCTCAATTCGAAGGGCTTTACGCGCGGAGAAGTGCAGCAGCGTTTCCCTGGTCTTTGCAGGACATGCCAGATTGATGCAGCGAAGGACGGCTTCATCCTCAGCCCGGCGAACCTCCCCTTGACAGATGGGACATTGGCGAGGGATTTCGAAGTCCCGAGCCCCTTCGGGCCGTAAATGATCGACCACCTTGAGCACCTTGGGAATGACGTCGCCTCCCTTTTCAATCCATACCGTATCTCCGATTTGGAGCCCAAGACGTTCAATTTCGTCGAGGTTATGCAGCGTGGCGCGGCTGATGGTGGAACCAGCCAGCCGGACTGGCTCCAGCATCGCAACCGGTGTCAGCGCCCCTGTCCTCCCCACCTGAACCTGAATGTCTTTCACCACGGTCGTAGCTTGTCGTGCTCGAAACTTGTAGGCTACGGCCCAGCGAGGAAACTTCGAGGTCGCTCCCAGGTCCTGTTGTAGCGCAACGGAATCGACCTTCACCACAACGCCATCAATCTCGTAGCTGAGGTCGTCCCGCTTGGCCTCCCACTGCCGGCAATAATCGGCCACTTCCCCCACCGAGCCACACCGCTTCCAGTGGGGGTTGACCTTGAACCCCGCTTCCTTGAGCCACTCCAAAACCTCAGCATGGTCGGCGCGTGGGGCGCGCCCATCCACTATCGCCTGGTAGACAAAAATGTCAAGGTTCCGCCTGGCGACGACGCCGGGGTTCAAGGTCCTCAGGGTTCCCGCCGCAGCGTTGCGGGGATTGGCAAACAGCGACTCTCCGTTGAGCTCACGCTCCTCGTTCAGTTTTTGGAAGGATGGCAGAGGGAGGAAAACTTCCCCTCGCACTTCGACCGTTTTTTGGTCTTCTCTGTCCAGACCAGGCAAATAGAGGGGAAGGGACCGAATGGTGCGAACGTTTGTGGTGACGTCTTCTCCGCGCAACCCATCGCCCCGGGTGATCCCTCGCACCAACGATCCTTTCTCGAAGGTCAAGGCCAGACTGAGTCCGTCGATTTTCAGTTCACAAACAAAGCCGATGCGGCGGCCTCTGGACACCTCGCGGACGCGCCGGTCAAAATCAAGAAGCTCGCTTTCCGAATACGCATTGTCCAGACTCAACATCGGGATTGCATGTTCCACCGCGGCAAGCCCCTGCCCCGGCTTCCCTCCCACTCGCTGGGTAGGAGAATCGGAAGTTACCAGATCGGGGTGAGTTGCCTCCAATTGTTTGAGTTGTCTGAAGATCTCGTCAAACTCCGGATCGGCGATTTCCGGGTCCGACAGCACGTAATAGCGGTGCTCGTGGTAACGGATCCGTTCCCTCAACTTTTCAACCTGCTCGACCGGTGCGGCTTTGACCGACATCACATCCTTCCGTCTCATGGCCTGACGACCCAAAGATGACCCCAGGGAGTCAGAACCCCCTCTTCAGGCGTCCTCTTCCCCAAAGTATCGCAACCACCCCTCTTTCGGTTCAGAGGGCACTCCCTCTTCCGAACCGATCGGATCATCCTCGAGACGGGTCGCAAGGCGATTAAACTCATGACACCGGAGTGCGCGGCACCCACAACTGCGCGCATAACCATAAACCGAGTTGTCCGAGGAAACCACGCAAAGGCTCCTGGGCGCCCCCTCCTGCTCCACCCTCCGGCGAATCAGATCATCGGCAATACGGTTGGGGCCGGAGAATTGGATTTGGATACGGCGACTCTTTCTCAGGGGTTCACTGGCGCCATCGAAGAAAACCAGCGCCTCTTTCCGCTTTTGGTTAAAAAACGGGATCAGGCGATCAATCAAATGCTGCCGACAGTTGCGATCTCTCAGGGAGAGGTCTCTCGTGTGTCCGATGAGATTGTTTCCATCGATCAGATACATGGTTGCTGGAGAACGGCTAACGGGATTGTGCCGGGCGGGAGTGATCCTGATTCTGCCGCTGGTGCGGGTCAAACGATCGCAGCCCCCAGCTCCAATCCCTGCTGAACAGCCCGAATCACTTGGCGATAGTACTCTTCGTAAAGAGGGATGATCTTGGTGGAACAGAACTTCTGCATGGCAAAGTCTCGGGCGTTGAGGCCCATGATCCGATGTCTTGGCGCATCCTTCAATAACTCGACCGCCTTGGAAGCCATGGTGGCCACGTCTCGGGGAGTCACCAAATAACCGTCCAGACCATCTCGGACCACTTCGGGAAGCCCTCCCACTTTTGAGGCAATGACCGGCACCTGGCAGGCCATGGCTTCCAAGGCAACCAAGCCGAACGATTCATTCTCGCTGGGGAGGAGCAACAGATCCGCCACAGACAATAACTCGGCGATGGAGTCCTGCTTCCCCAGAAAGATCACTCGATCCTCAAGAGCCTTGTTGTGAGACAACCACTCGGCATGGGAGCGCTCCGGGCCATCGCCAACCATCAGAAGCCTGGCCGGGAGGTGATGCTGCACTTTGTCAAAAACTTCGATAACATCGGTGACCCTTTTGACAGGGCGGAAGTTTGAAATGTGAACCAGAATCTTTTCTCCAGGGAGAGCGTACTTTTCCCTGACGCTTTCATCCTGGGATCGTTGGAAAACATCGCAGTTGACGAAATTGGGGATCAGAGCGATGGGGCCGTCGAATTCGAACTCCCGGCAAGTCTGTTCTCGCAGGAATTCGGAAACCGCCGTCACCCCGTCGCTCTTGTCGATCGAGAGCCGGGTGATGGGCAGATAAGATCGATCATTGCCCACCAGGGTAATATCGGTCCCGTGCAAGGTGGTGACTACGGGAAGCTGCTTCGGCTTGAGCATCTCCTTAGCCAGGTAGGCGCTTACCGAATGAGGAATGGCGTAGTGGACGTGGAGCAGATCGAGATCATGGTGGATCGCCACGTCGGCCATCTTGGTCGCTAAGGCCAGGGCATAGGGGGGATGCTCGAACAGCGGATAGTTCATCATCTCAACTTCATGGAAGTAGATTCGGTCACTGGTCGCATTCAGCTTGATTGGAATCGCATAACTGATGAAATGGATCTCATGCCCGCGTTCAGCCAGTTCCTTGCCGATTTCTGTGGCCACCACGCCACTGCCGCCATAGCTGGGGTAACAGGTGATTCCAATTCTCATGGCGCTGCCATCTTTCGGGGCTCGGCAAAGAAAGCTACAGGGTCTTCGACTGCCAAGGCCTCCTGGCTGTAAAAGGCTTCCGCAAAGCCGGCATGGATCAACGAGCCATAGTATTGGTTGAGCGCCTTGAGCGCCGGAAGAAACTCGGGAACACTCAAGTAGGTTTGCGGATCATTCGATTCGGGGTCGTGCATTTGGGAAGCAAAACAGCCGACGGCCTGCATCTTTCTCTCAAAGAAAGCACTGATATCCACCAGGAAAGAGGGACGCAAGGAACCCGACAGCCGGAAATAGAGGATTCGATCGGGTCGGAATCGCTGCTGCCCGGTGGAGATTTTTTTCAAACCGGAGAGGTAGCAGGCAGCGGTGACAATCCGACTGGTGGCAACGTGATCGGGATGTGAGTCGTCCCAGTGATGAGTGAAAACCACGCTGGGTTGGTATTTCCGCACTTGCTCAATAACCTTGAGACGCGCTTCCGGCGTGTCCTGAAGGTGGCCATCCTGAAGCCTCAGGTTCACCCGCGTTTCCAGTTCCAGGATCTTGGCCGCCGCTTTGGCCTCTCGGGCCCGGATTCCGGCGGTGCCGCGGGTTCCCAACTCACCGCGCGTCATGTCTGCGACACCCGTTCGATGACCGAGGTTGGCCAACTTGGCCAGGGTCCCAGCCACCGACAACTCAACGTCATCCGGATGAGCTCCGAAGGCCAACGCGTCCAACTTCATGAGACCATCCACTTTCCAGCTTGATATCCCGTTGCCATCAGCGCCCCCCTTCACCGTGTCATCGAGCCAGCGGTGACGATCTCTCTGCTGCCGGCTCTTCTATCTCAATGCGGCGATTCTCACCTCCCAGATCCACCATTCGAACCAGAGTGGCCCCCTCTCGGTCTTGCTCCCTCAGCTTCTCCGGCCACTCCACCAGAATCACCGCAGCTTGATCCAGGATTTCCTCCAAGCCCAAGGTCTCCAGGTCAGGCCCTGGGTCAACTCGATACAAATCCACATGAAATACCGGTAACCGGACCGAATACTCATTGATGAGGGTAAAGGATGGACTGGTCACGTCATCAGGATTCTCCAGTCCCAAACCACAGACCAAACCCTTACAAAACACGGTCTTTCCAACTCCCAAGGGACCGTACAGCAGATACATTCGGGGCTGCTTCGTCGTTTGGCCTAGGGCGAAGCCTGCCTGGAAGGTTTGCTCGGCAGAGTGGCTGAAGATATTCAGGGTCATCAGTTCCGCATCATCGAACCTCCCTCGGGAGAGAAACCGGTGCTCGCCCCCGAGTTTGGCGCCGCGTTTCTGGTCCGGCGCAGCGCCTCTGCCATGAAGGTGGTGAGATCCGACGCCATCAGTGACTGGTCGCCACGAGTTTCTCGCGCCAGATCTCCAGCCAGACCATGAATGAAGGTAGCCAAGACGATCACGGACTCCAGATTGCGGGCTCCGGCACAGTTCCTGGTGGCAGGCATTGAGAGCCATTGGGCCAACAGCCCGGTCACGACACCGGTCAAAACATCTCCCGAGCCACCCTTGGCCATGCCCGGATTCCCGCTCGAGTTCAGGTAGACCTGACCGGAGGGGGCAGCCAGAAGCGTCTGGTGTCCCTTCAAGACCAGGTATACCCCCCGCTCCATGGCGAAATTCCTGGCCCGGTGGATTCGATTCTCCAAGAGGGCCCTGGTTGAAATCCCGAGAAGCCGCGCAAATTCCCCAGGATGGGGCGTCAAAACCAACACATCTTCCTTCCGATCCAACAACTCCAAAGCACCCTGACAAGCGTTGATGCCATCGGCGTCGAGGATGATGGGCAGCGGGCATTTCCTGAGGAAGCGCCTGACAAACTCGACGGTTTCACTCTCGCGGCCCAATCCGGGCCCCAGGGCAACCACCGTTTTTCCTTGCAGCAAGCCTTCAACTCTGGAGTCATCAAAGGCTTTAGTGGACAGTGCCCCTCCCGGGGTCGCTGCCAGGGGTTCTGTCATGACCTCCAAAAGCTGGCTTGCCACAATGGGCTGGCAGGGGGCGGGAACCGCCAGTGTGACCAAGCCGGCGCCGCAGGAAAGAGCCGCCTGAGCCGTCATGCTGGCGGCCCCAGTCTTGCCTATGGATCCAGCAATGGCCAGGACGTGGCCAAAGTGGCCCTTGTGAGCGTCGGGTTGTCTCTGAAAACGCTGAAGGACCTTTCCAGCTTCAGTCTTGGTGACGTGACTGAGCCAGGAACCGGATTCTTCTACAAGCTCCGGAGGCGTACCTATCGGGACGACCACCCATTTCCTGGAGAACCCCGCAGCCGGCTCAAAAACGTGGCCAGGCTTGGGAGAGGAAAACGTCACCGTCAACTCCGAGACCGGAGCCGCCATTTCGTCGGCGACGCCTCCCATGTAATCGCAGTCCAAGCCGGAGGGAAGATCAATGGCAACCACTCGAGGAAAGCGCCTGAGGTTCTGGATGACCTCACCCATGAACTCCCTCAACGGCAGTCGAACTCCGGTGCCCAACAGGCCGTCAACAAGGATGTCGGTCCGGGTCGGATCGAGACAGGCTTGGAGCTTTTCCTGCCAGTTTTCTTCCTCTGCCATCCACTGGATCGGGACGCCCATCTTCTGGGCAATCTCAAGGTTGGTCCGCGCGTCGCCTTTCAGGGATCCTGGCTGGGCCACCAGTAGCACTTGCGTCTGGACTTCTCGCAGGTGGAGGTGGCGGGCTACCACCAAGCCGTCTCCCCCGTTGTTCCCCTTGCCACAGACGACCAGGATTCGCATCTCCTGGAGGCTTCCAAAGTGTCGGTCCATCTCACGCACGACACCGCTGCCAGCGTTTTCCATGAGCAGCAGACTCGGAAGGCCGTATCGCGCTGTCGTCTCCTGATCCACCCATCGCATCTGCTTGCTTGAAAGAACCCTCATAAATCCCCTGGCCATCCGTTTAAAGCAGGATTAGAAACCTAGCCAGCTAATATGACCAATCTAAGCGGTTCAGAAAGTTCAAGTCAAGTTGAAAACCGACACTCTGTAAAGGGTTTATTCCATTGCTCCCGGGGCACCACATCAGCCGGGGGCTGGTTGACAACCCCCGGAGAGTGACCTAGAGTTAGGGTTGCAAGTGTATGGTGTCCCTCAAGTTCGACATTCACCCCGATCCCTTACCCGGAGCTTCCTTCAGCGGTGTAGGTCGTGGCCAACTTCTATCTTTATCTGTCCATCATCCTGGCAGCCAAGGTGGTAACTCTGGCAGTGGTGGCGCTGGCTCGACAGAGGCAAAGGAAGGAACGCTCCAATGGCGGAGCGCCGGACAGCCAAACAAACTTCGAGCCCTTCTACTGTGTCAAAGCTGATCTGAAAGAGGTGAGTGAGGGCGTCTTTGTGTGCCAAATGATGTTTGCCAACCAGAGCGGATGCAGCCTGATCCCGCAGAGGCAGGCCAGCCGGCGGTCTTCAAATTAGACTTGGCTTCGCAAAGAAAAGGCTCTCTTGTTCCTTCTTCCTCACGGGAACTGTATCCCAAGCTCCCCCCTGAAAGAAACCCCACAAAAAAGGCTATCGAGAAGAAAGATCCGGAACGAGGAAGGGGTTCCTGATCAATTGCACGTGGTAGCGGATTGCTCAACCCTGGCACGTAACGCCTCGGTCGCCTCTTGCCCGCAGGCATCATGCTTGCGCGTCTGGCGACGTTCGGGGGCGTCTATCCCTTCCACTTGAACCCGTTCGCCGTCTATCTCTACCGTGTCAGCGTCAACGATGCGCGCTTGGCCAGTCAGGGTTTTGGCTTGGAGTAGTGACGCCAAGAATAGCAGCAACGCCCAAGTGCAGAGGGGCTTGTGGGCGGGTTCATTCAGGAAGCCGTGCGGGTGGGTACGTGCAGGTCTTGTCTCAGGTCATCAATGCGCTTGTCCAGGCCATCAATGCGCTTGTCCACGTGTACCCTCAAGTCATCAATGCGCTTGTCCAAGCCATCAATGCGCTTGTCCAGGCCATCAATGCGCTTGTCCACGTGTACCCTCAAGTCATCAATGCGCTTGTCCAACCGCGTCCCCAGGTGCGAGACCATGCCCCATACCACACCGCACACAGCGACAACGGCACTGACAGCGGCAATAACGATGGGGAGCACCTCAACAACCATGATCAACTCCACCAGCCCGCCCGCGCGGTAACACGGACGAGCCAGCCTTTACTTCCACACTGAACGCCACCGGTAAAGACCAATGGGATCAGCGAGCCCCTTGAGGCAGGACAGCGGCTTCGAGACTTGGCAAGACTCGCAGCCAGGGTGTTTCAATAGCCTACCTGGAATCTGGAGCGGGAAACGGGATTTGAACCCGCGACTTCAACCTTGGCAAGGTTGCACTCTACCACTGAGTTATTCCCGCTAATGCCCTGAACCTTAAGAGCCTTCGCCAGAAAAGTCAATTCGTTTTTCAGCAAAAGAGTGTCCTGACTCGTCATGATCACCGAAAGCCGGGTGGAGGGTATCCTGCAATCAAACCGAGAAATCCCTCTTTGGCAATAGAACACAACTCCGAGAGCAGAATGGTGACACCCTCCCGATGCTCAGCTTGAGCGCAGAGCTTTCCGGCTCCGCTCGTGAACAGCGTCGACCAACCTGAGTACTTGATCTACAGGGGTTTGTGGAAGGATTCCGTGCCCCAGATTGAAGATGTGGCCTGGTTTTCCCCCGGCCCGATCGAGGATTTCTCCCGCTTTCTCCCCGATCCTTTCAGGATTGCTCAGCAGCACCAGAGGATCCATGTTGCCCTGAATCGCCAGATCGTAACCCAATCTTTCCCACGCCTGGGCCAGATCGACGCGCCAATCGACGCCAATGACATTCCCTCCTGCCGAGCGGACCAACTCCAGGTACCCGCTCGTTCCGGTTGAGAAGTAAATCACCGGGACACCGGGTTTGATGTTTTCAATCACATGGCGGGTGTATGGCAATACCGACCGGCGATAATCCTCCGGGCTGAGGCAACCCACCCAACTATCGAAGAGCTGAACGGCCTGAGCCCCTGCGGCCACTTGGCCATTGAGGTATTTGACCAAGCTTCGGGAGATCAACTGCATCAAGGCATCCCAGGCTCCGGAGTCGCGGTGCATCAGTCCCTTGGTATGGACGTAATTCTTCGAGCCCCCTCCTTCTGTAATATAGGAGGCCAGCGTGAACGGGGCGCCGGAAAAACCAATGAGAGGCAGGTCAGGCCGCAGACCGGCCCGCGCTTTACGAATCGCATCGAACACGAAGGGCAAAGACTCCTCGGGGTTTACTTCCTTCAGCCGGTCGACGTCCGAGTGTGAGCGAATCATCCCGTGGATGCTTGGCCCATCGCCCTTCTGGAAGGTCAGTCCCAAGCCCATGGGTTCGACGATCAAGAGAATATCGGCAAAGATGATGGCGGCGTCCACCCCGAGGCGATGGGCTGCAGTCACCGTCACTTCCGCGGCCAGGTCGGAGTTCTTGCACAAATCGAGAAAAGAAGTCCTGGCGCGAATTTCCCGGTACTCCGCCATGTAGCGCCCAGCCTGGCGCATGAGCCAAATGGGTGTGTAGTCAGTGGTCTGACGACGACAAGCCCTCATAAAGGCGCTGGCATCCAGCCGGCTGTAGGCCGGGGAAGCCGGGGGCGCCGACTGCTCCTCTACCCGAACGGCCATCGACGACAGAGGAGACTTGCGTTTCTGAGCCAGCGTGGGGATCGATCTCTTGGAGGTCTGCTCAACCAGCCGGGACATGCTCGGTCGATCGGCCTCCACATCTACCTTCAGTAGCTCGCGCCGCAGCGCCTGGCTGCAGTTGGGCCCGATGGAAGCAATGACGATTGTGGAGAAGGCGCGCCGCAATGCTTCGGCTTGTTGATGTTGGCCGGCCAACTGGAAGAGATGGGAAACCTGCATGGAATTGGTGAACAGCGCCACCTGACACCTTCCGCTAATCAGCATATCGACCGCCTGGCGCAGAGGTTCGGTGTCAGCCGGAAAGGTCCAGCGATACACCGGAACTTGCAGAACCGTAGCCCCCCGTTTCTTGATCTCTCGCAGAAACTCATGATTCGGAGTCCCGTACTCCTGGACGGCCACGGTGAGACCGGAAAGGCTGGGACAGCGTTCGCTGGTATCCATCACCTCCAGAATCTCCCGCCAGGTGTTGGGTTCGGGAATCGGGATGGCCGCAGACAGTCCCAGTTCCCGCAGGGCTGCGATGGGCTTGGGACCGCGAGCTATCAACGTGGTTCTCCCAAGGGCTTCGACCACCTCCCGCCACTGATACTGAGTCTGCAGTACTTCCATCAGGGTGCGCGCGCCAACCCCTGTCATGAAGACCACTAAGGAAATCTCGCCTTCGAGAAGTTTCTCCCCAAATCGGACGGCGCCGACGTTTTGCTCCAGCGGGACTTCAGCCATGGCAGGAGCCAGTTGGGCGACCCCGTGATGCGCAGAGATCAGCGCCGCCATCTCAGCCGCAAAACGGCTTTCGAAGGCGACAACCCTCAGACCCTGGAACCCTGCTCTCATCGGATCGATTGCACCCATAGACCCAAACGTTTGGAGAAACACCGTGGCATTCTTCCCTGCTCCTTCGGTTTGCCCAGTCGCTCGCCCCCCTCACACCCCAACGGGAAGCACCGCCGGTGAAACCAGAGACCTGCCGTCTCCCAGGCTGATGGCTATGCCCTTCTAGTGAAACCGCCATCCCTCAGAGCACGAGGTCGGACCGGCGACAAACAACTATGTTATCATGCCTTTTTGGCGCCAAGTTGAATCGGGCCGTTGCATCCGTCTCCGCGTTCCTTGAGCGCTGGACGACAACACAAGGAGGTAAGCCTTGGAACAGCTGTGCACAAGGTTTCGGAGGGTGAGGACCGGGGTTGGTGGCTGGAGATCCCTCGTATCCATTCTTCTCTTACTTAGCCCCGGATTAGAGGCGGCAACATCACCCAACACACTCTCCCCCCAAGAAGCCACCGAGGGCTGGATTCTTCTTTGGGATGGAGAGACCACCTTTGGCTGGGAAGCATTGGGAGGGGCAGCTTGGCGGATCAGGAACGGAGTCCTCTCAGCAGCCTCCGGCAACTCAGGTTGGTTGGCCACCAACGCGCAATTTGCCGACTATCTCCTCAAGCTGGAATATCGAACGGGGGCCGATGGCAACAGTGGGGTCTTCCTGCGCTCTCTCAAGGATGGGGAGCCGCACAAGACAGGCTATGAGCTTCAGATTTGCGATTCGCACCCGAGCTACACCACGGGGAGTTTGGTCAACCACCTCAAAGCCAGGCGGATTCAGACCACTCCCAACCGCTGGCATCGTTATGAAATCTCAGTTCAAGGCGACCGTTTCGTGGTGCGACTCAATGGCGAGAAGATTCTGGATGCCCGAGAGGATGCACACTGGATGGGTCATATCGGTTTGCAGTACAACCAGGGAAAGAAAATCGAATTTCGAAACATCAAGTTGAAGCCACTGGGTCTGAAATCCATCTTCAACGGCAAAAACTTGAAGGGTTGGAGGAAGGTCGACCGGCCAAGCAAGCCAGTGCCCCACGAATGGTCGGTGAGCAATGGCCTGATTCACGTTGAGAAGGGAGCCGGACAACTCGAAACCGAGAAAACCTTTAAGGACTTTGTGTTCCAACTCGACATCCGGACCAATCCACCGGACGGGGAGAGCCATCCCAACAGCGGGGTGTTCTTTCGCGGAGACCCGGGAGGATTCTGGACCGGGTATGAATCCCAGATCCGCAACGAGTTCGAGAAAGGCGATCGCTCAAAGCCGGTGGATTTCGGCACGGGCGGCCTCTATTTCTACCATCCGGCGCGTCGAGTCATTCCGCGCGACGGCGAGTTCTTCACCAAAACCATCGTGGCCAGGCGGCGCCACATCGCGGTGTGGGTGAACGGTTACCTGGTCAGCGACTTCACCGACCGTCGGGTCGAAGGGAAAAATGCCTGGCGCGAAGCCCGCCTGAAGCGAGGCACTTTCAGCCTGCAAGCTCACGATCCGACAACCAACCTGGACTTTCGGAACCTCAGAGTCGTGGAGTTGCCCGAGCGATAACTCTTAGAACGCCTAACCCGGACTGCCTTGGAGGATGGCTCGTTCATCAGCTTCAGCAGTCAGAGCTACGGCGCCCCGGACTCTTCCTCAACCTCAATATCCCCGACATCGACTCTAAAGCAGTCCACCTCAGCCTTGTTCGCTCATTTTTTCCTGAAGGTGATTCCCGGCTTGATCATCTCGGCTGTGGTCATCCCGACCAGGCTGGTGGTGGGTCCGTCAACCAGTACTCCGAAAGACTGAGCGTGAACGGGATTCAGCCAGAGTTGCCAGGGTGGATTGAGGGTGGGAGGGATGGACTCGTCCGTCTCAGCACTCAGATAGAACCAGGCCAGCAATGTCGTGATACTGGGGGTGACCGTTTCTTCGGCGCCTTCGCCCCAAAGACCGCGCTCATTTCGGATGCGAAGCAACCAGCGGATGGTCAGATCCAGTTCCACTAACATCCAACGGGTCAAATCAGGATCGGCCAACAGGTAGTAGGCAGCTTGAAAAGCCTCGGTCCAATAAGGAATCACCTGCAGGGAATCGTTCAGGGAAATGTTTCCATCCACAATGGCCGGGATCTGCCCGTTCGCTCTCCGGCTCTTGATCAACCAACGCACCCCATCCGTGGCCAGCCGTCTGTAGTGTGGCTTCTCAGTGACCTGGTAGAGCTGAGCAAAAAACAGGCTGCCGGCCGCGGTAGAGGCAGTCGAGGGCTTGGCAGCAGCTTGACCGTCGAGATATCCCATCCCGATCGCCCCCTGGTCGTCTTCCTCGGTAATGACCCAGCCTTTCGATCCTTTCCATTCCTTTTTCAAGGGATTCTCTTTGTGCCCTTCCACCAAGACCCGGGCATACTGCTCCAGGGCTTCACGATAGGCTTGCTTGCGGTCCTTGTCCGCATAGGCATAGCTGCGGGCCAGGGCTGCGGCAGCCAGACTGGAGTCAGCCAGGTTCAGGGGCAGACCGTCATCCTCATTGAGCCACAGGGCCCCTTGGTTACCACGCGAGGTCTCCAAACCCCGTTGTCGCCCGATCAGCCGATCTCCCCACCGCAGGGCGGCGGCGAGATAGCGCTGCTCCTTTCCCGCCAGTTCATAGCCGGCCAACAGCGTGCGAATGGAACCGGCTGAGGTCAATCCCGTCGAGCTGGGCCCTTCGAACGTGGCGGACTCGATCCAATCACAAATCTCTGCCAGGTACTGCCTGAGCTGTTTTTTGGCGGCTTTCCGGAAGAGCTTCTTCGCTTGGAGTTGGCTAGGCGCCAGCAAGGCCAGCGCCACCACAACCAGAAGAACAATCTTCCAAGATGACTTTTGCATAAGTGCCCCTGATTCCCAACCGTGGGCTGGCTCGTTACTTCACCCCGAGTCGACCACTCCCGAAAGGTTGGTCAGTACCGACAACAGAGGCCTGATTCCCTAACCAGGCTCTCGGGACCCGTGTTCGGTCATCTCCCCTGGAGGGCCCCAGTCACTGGCCGACCAAAAAGCTGCGGGGGCCCTCCCTTTTGCTTTCGTAGATGTCAAGAACCGTCAGGAGTTTCGTTGAGCAGCAAGTCTTGGACCCAGCCGCTCGGGTTGGTGAGCTTTAATGGGATGCCCTGATTGGGAACGGTGGCGAAGGCCCCACCAGAGCACCCAGGCCGGTACCGTCTGAAAGGTCACCCCAGTGAATCGGAGGGAAACATTTTCCTTGCCGGCGCGGAGGATGTCTTTGCGAGAATAGAGCTGCTGACCCAGCCTGTCACGAAGAGCCGGCAACCGGTGGATTCCAGCCATTTCACTTTTCAAGAACGAACTTGGTCATCAAATACCGGAATCGATCCCGTTCCGTAGGACCGATGTCCTTTTGAACCATCCGGGCTGTTGCCACATCACCCCTGGTGACGACTTGCTCCTTGCGATAGACGTCCTGAGTGGCGGTTTCGCCTTCCGGCACGTAGCCCAGTTCTCCAAAACCGCTCTTGACGATGTTTTCGAGGATGGCTCCCGATGGAGATTTGGTGTCGATATTGATCTGTCGGTTCCAGTAGTCCTTACCAGAAATGGACCAGTTGTAATAGGTAATCACTACCTCTACATTCTCACTGGTCTGGTCGTTTTCAAACGTGCCCTTGAAACTGACCGTCTGCATTTTGGCCTCGTCCATCTTTTGGTAAACCTGGACGGTAAAGTCATCCTTGGGCGGTTTGGGGACCTCGACCGTCTCCACGACCGGCGGAGCTGGCTCTTCTACTTGTTGCCCCTTTTTCTTGCCCTTTTTCTTGGACTTCTTCTTAGCCTTGGCCGCCGACTGCTTTTGCTTGGCAGGTACCGGTGAAAGAGCGGCATCCGCAAAGCTTGACCATAGCAGGCAAAGGCCGACCGCCAAAGCCAGGTAGCTACCAAAACGACAGAGGCACGAGAGTGCTTGTCTCATGACTTTCTCCTCGAATATCCCGACGTGGGTTCACGCCGTTTCGATCAGGATGCTTCTGGAAAATGCTATTCATTATAATCTTCTTGCCTTCCAGCGCAAGTAAAATGGCTATGGTTGCGAAAGAGGCTGGCCGCTGGCCGGAGGATGGCAACGGATGGAGCAGCCTTGAGAGTTGAGTGCAAGCGAGCCGGACGGGGCTCAGGACTCTGTCTTTTCCTGTTCTTCCTGCAGTGCCTTGAGAATGGGTTGGAGCACTTGGATGAGTTCTTCTTTGCCAACTTCGGACTTGGCAAAGCGCAGATCAAGATTGAATTTCCTGGTCGGGGGACGAAGCCGAAAGACATAGGGTTGAGGGCGCTGATTGTTTCCCTTCACCCGTTCTTTTCTAGCGTCTTCACGAGAAATTTCTCTCTGGGCAAAGCGCCGCACTGTTTCTGTCATCTTCCGGCGCGAGGGTTGGCGAACGATCTGCAGGAGCATCGATTTGCTCATGACTCCGGTCTGGCGGCGCATTTCCCGAATATCTTCCGGTATGTCGTTGATGCTGAGCGTCTCGGTCACTGAGGAACGAGCTTTGCTGATTTTCCCGGCGATCTGTTCATGAGTATAATCAAAGCGATCAGCCAGGGATTTCAGTCCCTCGGCCTCGTCCACATCTTTCTCGATGCAGGGCGCTTCCTTGAGACCAGCCGCCAAGCTAGCGCGATAACGACCCTCCTCCGAGATAATCATGAACCTGTCGCTATGGAAGAGAGGCTTCACAGAATCGGCTCAAGTACCCTCTTCTCCATAATCGAGGCCGTCAAGTCGCTGAGGTCGCCCACCCTCCGGCGGGGCTGATTCGGATTCAGCTCCGACCGATCGGTGGGAATCATGCGATCCACCGGGGTACTGCTACGCAAGTTGAGATCATCCACGTAGTGGTGGTCATTGACGCATCCCCAGTTGAGCCGGAAGGCCAGCTTTCCTAGACACGACCCAGCACCTCTCTGGAGAGTTGAAAGTACTCGAAGGCTCCCGAAGACTCAGGAGCAAAGGTGAAGATCGACTCTTTGTAGGCAGGACTCTCCTCTAAACGTACGCTCTTGCTTATCACCGTCTTGAACACCTTGGCGCCAAAGACCTCGGTAATCTGAGATTGAATGTCTTTAGCCAGGATGGTGCGCCTGTCATACAGGGTAATGAGCACTCCCAGCACCTTCAGATCCGGGTTCGTTCGAGCCTTGATCCTCTCCACCGTCTCCAACAAGTCATCCGTTCCTTCAAGAGCGAAGTAGGAAGAATGGATGGGAATGAGCAGGTGTGAGCAGGCAACCAAAGCGTTCACGGTGATCAACCCGAGAGTGGGAGGCGTGTCGATCACGACCCAATCATAGTCGTCGCGCACCGAAGCCAGCATGTCCTTTAAGCGAAAGGGGGCATCCAACTCTCCGATGAGATGACTCTCCAACTTGGCCAAAGAGATTTTGGATGGAGCAATATCCAAGCGGACAATGGAACTAGGACGGATGATATCTCTGAGTTCGCACCCTCCATTAACGAGTACATCGTAAATATTCTTCTGGACGGAGGCCATATCCAGAAAAGAAATCGAGCTATTGGCCTGGGGATCCAAATCCAGAAGGAGGGTCTTTTTTCCCTGGTTCGCAAAGGCGGCGGCGAGATTGATGGAGGTCGTGGTCTTGCCGACCCCACCTTTTTGGTTGGCAATCGCCAGGATCATGGTCTTTCAGCCCGAGGCCTGGTGGGGCGACCTCCGATCCATAGGCTTGACGATCGTGATCAGACGGAATACTCGGATGCCTGCGGAAGGTTCCTCCCTCGCACTTCGAGAGCAATGCTCCCGGGTTGGGAGGCGCAGAGGGAGATTGAACTTTCCTCCCTCGCTCGATTTTTAAGAGTTCTCTTGTCTGGAATGCCCCGTTCGGACGATTCAGTACCGGCTCTCGGTAAGCGTTCGGCTAGGGCTGCCCTGGAGGGCATGGCGCCCATAAGAGGGCTACATTTTGTATTTGCCCAAGTCCTCGTCGTTGAGATTTTCCAGCCACCGCTTCAGTTCCTCGTCACCCGACTTCTCTTTGTCGGCTGAGGCCGCCTTGGAAGTCTTGATCACATCCTCCTCCACGAAAATAGGAGAATCCGTGCGGAGGGCTAAGGCCAGGGCATCGCTGGGACGGGAGTCGATCGAGATCAGGCTACCCTCCCGCTCCAGCCAGATAATGGCGTAAAAGGTATCATCCTTGAGCTGATTCACCACCACCTTCATGACCGAACAGCTCAGTCCATTGAGGACGTTTCTCAGGAGGTCATGAGTCATTGGGCGTGGGGTGGCAATCTTTTCGATCTCCAAGGCAATAGCATTGGCCTCGTAAACGCCAACCCAAATGGGTAGCAGGGCATTGCCTTCAGCCCCTTTCAAGATCACGATGGGTACGTTGGTGACTGGATCCATCATCAATCCGCGAATCTTCATTTCAATTTGCATCGCCGAGATCCTCGGGTCACCTGGCCCCAATCCCCCCAACCGTCCCAGTCTAGCACTGAACCAATTCTCCTTGCAAACTGTTGGGGGAATAATGAGTCACCCTTACCTGTACAAACTGGCCCAACAATTCTGGCGGGCCGGCGAAGTTGACGATCTTGTTTTGAGTCGTTCGTCCGGCCAACGCCTCCGTGTCCCGCCGACTCTTTCCATCGACCAAGACTTCAAATTCCTTACCCACCAGACGAGCATGTTTTTCAAGTTGAATCTTACGCTGAAATTGCTGGAGAACTTGAAGCCTTCGGCCCTTCTCCTCTTCGGGGATTCCATCAGCGAACGTGAAGGCCTCGGTCCCCGGTCGGGGTGAGTACTTAAATGAGAAGATGGAGTCGTAACCGACGACTTCCAGCATTGAGAGCGTCTCCTCAAATTGTTCCTGGGTTTCTCCGGGAAATCCCACGATGATGTCGGTGGAGAGGGCAATCTCTCTTTTGGAGTGCTTGAGAAAGGCCACTTTTTCCAAGTATTGCTCGCGGGTGTAGTCCCGTTTCATCCGCCGCAGCACGGCGGTTGAACCCGACTGCAAAGGAAGATGGATCTGGTTGCAGACCTCCGGGACAGTCTCAATCACCTCCACGATGTCGGGATGGAAGTCGCTCGGATGAGGAGACGTGAAGCGGATGCGACAAATTCCTTCGATCTCCGCGATCCGACGTAGGAGGTCGGTGAAGGAGGCAACCTGGCCCAGAGGGTCTCGCCAAGAGTTGACCGTCTGGCCAAGCAAGGTGATTTCCCGAAAACCCCGGGCGGACAAATTGCTTACCTCGGCCAAAATGTGACGGGCTGGACGGCTGCGCTCGGGCCCCCGGGTGTAGGGAACCACACAGAAGGTACAGAAGCGATTGCAACCTTCCATAATGGTTACGAATGCTTTGTAGGGATTCTCTCTGGTCTGCGCCTCGGTCTCGAACAAACGATCGCTGTCCTGGGACACATCGATGACTTGTTGCTCTCCCTGCTCCAGTTTAGAAACGAGTTCGGGCAGAAAAGAGTAACTGCTCGATCCGACCACCAAGTCTACCCTGGGCGCCTTCTTGAAGATCGCACTCCCTTCCATCTGCGCCATACAGCCAAGCAGACCAATTTTCGCATCGGGCTTGGCCTTATAGGTTTGACGGACAGCTCCCAAACGGGAAAATACTTTCTGGTTGGCCTTTTCCCTGATATTGCACGTATTGAGGAGCAGCAGATCGGCTTCAGCGGAATTGGAGGTGGCAGCATAGCCCATTTTCACAAGGGCTCCGGCCACTTTTTCAGAATCGTGGTGATTCATCTGGCAACCGAAAGTCTCAATGAAGAATTTCTTGCTCTGGGCCAATGCTGGAATCCTGACCTTACTTTCGGCAGCAGTATCGGGATGGCGCCGTCCTCGAGCCACCGATTTGTGAGGACGCCCCTCTTCAATTCGAAGCACTCTTCAAGAGTTCCGCAGCATGCTTCAAAACACTACTCGTCACTCGTTCTCCGCTGATCATGCGGGCAATTTCGCGGACGCGGCTCTTGCGGTTCAGTTGGAAGACCCGGGTAACAGTTCGCTCTTTCTCCACCTTTTTTTCGATATGAAAATGGTTGTCGGCGTAGGAGGCAATCTGTGGAAGGTGCGTCACACACAATACCTGATTGGCCTTGGAGATCCCCTTGAGCTTCCGGCCCACCACGTCCGCTGTCCGCCCACCGATGCCGGCATCTACCTCGTCGAAGACCAGGGTCTTACCCCGATCATCAATGGTGCGAATGGTTTTCAAGGCTAGCATAATCCTGGAGATTTCTCCACCGGACACAATCTTGGCCAGCGCCTTCAGATCCTCGCCGGGGTTGGGACTGATCATAAAGTCGACAACATCGATCCCGCGGGAAGTGCCGGGGATCTTCTGCGCGGCCCCGGCGCCTTGGCCGAGAGCATGAAAAAAGGCAACTCGAAACCGAGTGCTCTCCATGGCCAATTGCCCCAACTCTTTTTGCATAGAGGTCTCAAGTTTCCCGGCAGCCGCTTTTCGCCGCTGACTGAGTTCTTTGGCCCGTTGCAGATACTGGTTCTCCAGGTCCAGTCTCTCTTTTTCGAGAACCTCAACCGTACGGTCCGCCTCCTGTAGCTCCGCCAGTTCGCGCTCTACTCTTTGGCCATAGGCAATGACCTCTTCAACCGATCCCCCATACTTTCGCTTAAGGCGGTCGATTTCAGCGAGCCGACCCTCGACCCAATCCAACCGCTGGGGATTCACTTCGATCCGCGAGCGATACTCTCGCAAAGCCAGGGAGACATCCTCAATGCTGATGCGGGCGGACTGAAACTGCTCGTGAAGACCTTGGCAGCGGGCATCCAGCGCTTCCAGTTCTTCCAGCAAGCGACCGGTTTGTTTCAGCAGGACGCCGACCGATTCTTCCGAATCATAGAGACGAGCATAGGGCCCCTGATGGGATGCCTGGAATAGACGATCGGCGTTGGAAAGCAGCCGGCGCTCCTCCATGAGTTGCGATTCCTCGGCTGGGGAAGACAATCCTGCCTTCTCAATGTCTTCGACCTGAAAAGACAACAGATCGATGGTCCGAAGCCTCTCCTGCTCGCTCTGTTTCAAGTGCAGAATTTGCTCGCATCGCCGCTCGATCTCTTGATAAAGTTCCTTGATTTCAGACAAAGAATCTCGGTGATCGGCGCAGAGGTCGAGGAACCTCAACTGGGAATCACGACTGAAGAGGGACTGCTGATCGCTCTGCCCATGAATATCGACAAAATGCTTGCCCAGCTTCCTCAAGAACGCTACCGGCGCCATCTGGTTGTTGATGAATGCTCGCCCCCTGCCACCCTGAATGATCTCTCGCCTGACAATCAGGCCCTCCGGATCGAACTCGAGCCCACTCTCCTCCAAAAGGTTGCGCAGTGGCTCCGCTTCCGACACCTCGAAGAGACCCGAGACGATGGCTTTGTCACACCCGGTTCGAACCATTTCAGCCTGGGCCTTGGCGCCCACCAGCAACCCCAAGGCATCCACGATAATCGACTTGCCCGAACCCGTTTCCCCCGTCAACAGGTTCAAACCCTCTCGCAACTGCAGGGAAACGTGGTCAACCAGAGCAAAATCGCGGATGTCGAGGAACTTCAGCATCAGGGGAAGTGGAGGGGCTGGAGATTGTGGTGTTTGCTGGGGGTCAATCCTCACCAAGGTCCCATCTGTGGGTTTGCCCGGCTCATTTTCGGGCTCTGCCCAGAATTCGGAGCCTCCCGTCGAGGCGGGCTGAGTGTAACATAGAAAGCGGAAGCCTGCGGGGACAACGACTCAAACTTCAAGCCTATGAAATCATTGTCCTACAGCCCTGTAGTCGAGGGCGGGCGCAAGGTTGACGGCTCCGAGAAGTCTATGATAAGGTCCGCCCGATAAAAGTGGGGTGCCGATAAATCTAGCCGGTCCAGAAAAGCGCTGGGGGTACCTGTTTGACCATCGATCCGCGCGACCTGCTCCCTCTGCTCGCACAGGGAGCTGAGATGGACTTGTTGAAGTTGATTCTTCAATCGGGCCCCTTGGCTAAGGGTGTCCTGCTAATCCTTGTGGTTTTCTCTATTTTTTCTTGGGCGATTACTTTCAAAAAGTACTTTCTTTTGAGGAAGTTGCGCACCGACTCCGAAGCGTTTCTGCGAATCTTTCGGAAGGGTAAGCGCTTTTCGGAAATCAGCGGAGCTTGCGAAACCCTGCGGCACACTCCCTTGGTTGAAGTTTTTCTCGCCGGCTATGAGGAACTGGAAGCACAGTTGATGAGCCATTCCTCCGGTGACCAACCCTCTCCTTCCCCAACACTCAAGACCATTAACGTCATTCAGAGGGCGCTCTCCCGAGCCTCCTCAGTGCAACTGACGAAACTGGAGCGCAACATGAGTTGGTTGGCCACAACAGCGGCGGTGGCTCCGTTTATTGGGCTGTTCGGCACGGTCTTGGGCGTGATTGACGCTTTCACCGGTCTGGGAATGGAGGGAGCCGCCACCATTCGCGCCGTAGCGCCCGGCATTTCTGAAGCTCTCATTGCTACCGCGGCGGGCCTCTTCGCAGCGATTCCGGCGGTTATTTCCTACAACTATTTCGTCCATCACCTCAAGGAATTCGGCTCCGCCATGGACGACTTCTCTCTGGAGTTCCTAAACTTGATGGAGAGGACTTTCCTTTAAGGGCCCCGGAAAACCGACCATTCCAGTCAACCTGCTCTTTCGGCATCGCGTCTAATCGCATTAGAAGACTCAACCAATGGCTTTCACGAACATGCAAGGGAGAACGCAGACCTCGCTTTCCGAAATTAACGTCGTTCCTCTCGTGGATGTGGTGCTGGTTTTGCTCATTATCTTCATGCTGACAGCTCCCATCATTCAGTCGGGAATCGAGGTCAATGTCCCCAAGACCAAGACCGTCACGGAGTTGACCAAGGAGTTGTTGGTTGTCAGCATCAATCGCGAGCAGCGACTTTTTGTAGGCTCTGATCCAATCAACATCAACGAGCTGGGGGCCCGCCTCCAAGCAAGAATTAAGGATCCGGAGACCGCCATGATTTATTTGCGCGCCGACGAGGAGGTGCCCTTCGGGACCATCGCTCGAGTCATGGATCGGGCTCAGCAAGCGGGTGTGAAGAACATTAATGTTGTGACACAGCCCGAGCAATAGCAGCGCTGCCGCAAGTCTGGTCGGTTTGGTTAGAACCAGAACCCCCGGCCCGAGTGGACTCAATAGTCTGATGCCTGTTTACCGACATTCCATCTTCGAGATTCAGAAGGAGGAACTGGGGGGGTATGTTTACCTGTCGGTTTTCAGCCATTTGTTGGTGGGAGTGATTTTCTTTTTTCTCCCCTCCTACCTCAACCCGAGCCCCGACCCGTGGGGAGACAGTCAAAGTGGGGGAGGCTCTATTGCGATCGGTTTGGTGCAGCAGTCACCTATCCGAGGACTAAACCTGCCTCGTCCACAGCAGACGACTGCCAGCAACGTGGCCACCGAGTCCAAGGGTCTCGGTCAGACCGAGGAGGCTAAGGCAGTCAAACCCGAGGCGGAGGTTCCCGACCCCAAGGCCTTCGAGGTCAAGAAGGAGAAAAAGCCCAAGATTAAGAAGCGAAAGCGCGCTGTCAAGCAAGCCCCAAAGCAGGTTGCCCAAGTCCCCCCTCCTTCCAATAGAGTTCCCTTTGGAGAGGGTGGCGCGCCCGACCTTTCCTACTCTCAGTTCAGAACCGGCAGGGGGGCAGGCGGCATCGGCTTGGGTGATGGTTTTTTTGGAAAGAAGTATGGCTCGTATGTGCGACGGATTCGCGACATCGTCAGCAGCAACTGGCTAAAAAACCTGGTCAGTCCCAACGTGCGTTCCGCGGAACGAGTGGTGATTCAGTTCACCATCCGCCGGAATGGTTCGATCACCAATGAATTTATCAAGGAATCCAGTGGCATCCCTTCACTGGATCGTTCCGGCCTGAGAGCCATCAAAGCCTCCCGATTCCCTCCCCTGCCCGGGGGTGAGACCCGCTTGGTGGCTGAATTTTGGTTCGAGTATTCAAGGTAACAAACGCCCCATGACCAAAGTTCTTTCCTACATGGGCTCACTGGTAGCGGCCTTCGCCAGTGTGATGGCTCTTGCCTCGGCCCAGGATACCGAAAGTCAAGTCGTCGTGCGGGTAACCGAGGGAGTGAGGGCTCGGGTGGCGGTGGCCGACTTCCAGCAGCGCGGCTCCGAGGGGGAACTGCCCCAGCACACCCAGCTCTTAGACGAAGTTCTGTGGAACGATCTCAGGCGTGCGGGTGTGTTCGAACTGGTTCCCAAAAGCTTCTATCCCTTGAAACTGCCCTCCCAACCCTATGAAGTCAACTACGAGGAGTGGACCGCCGAAGATGTGCGGGCTCAATACCTGGTGTATGGAAACACCTATTTACAGCGCGGCCGGTTTGTGGTTGAGGCCCGTTTGATCGATGTGAATACCCAGGAATCCATCATTGGGAACCGGTATCGCGTCGACCCGGACGAGGAGGGCGTCAGGTCCCTGGCTCACCGTTTCGCCGACGAAATCGTGCTCCAAATCGGTGGGGGAGTTCGAGGCATTGCCTCGACCCGGATTGCCTTTGTCTCTGACCGCAACGGCCACAAGGAAATCTACACCATGGACTATGACGGCCATGCCCAAAAGCCGCTCAGCAATCACCGTTCGATCAGCCTGACTCCGCGCTGGTCGTTCGACAATTCACGCATTGCTTACACCTCTTATCACCGGGGCAACCCCGATTTATACTTCCGAACCGTCTATGATCAACGACTCATCCCCTTCTCCATTCGCGGCGGGCTGACCACCACTCCGGCCTTCGCTCCCGATGGAGAAAGGATTGCTTTCAGCTCCAGCAAGAGCCGTGACCCTGAAATCTACGTTTCCGATCTTCGCGGACGAAGTCTCAGCCGACTGACCCACACTCGGGGGGTGGACATTTCCCCCGTATGGAACCCGAAGTCCGGCAGGGAAATCGCCTTTGTCTCCGGACGCAGCGGCTCGCCCCAGATCTACATCATGGATGACGACGGCGCCAACCTCCGTCGGTTGATTACGGACGGAGGCGAAGCCGTCAGTCCATCCTGGAGTCCGGATGGTGTGCACATCGCCTTCTCCTGGAGGAAGCGATTGACCGGGAGATTTGACATCTACTTGCTCGACGTGGTTAGTGGGCAATCCACCCAGCTCACTCGAGATGGCGCCAACAACGAGCATCCGGTCTGGTCGCCCGACAGTCGACACATTGCCTATGAATCCAATCGTTTTGGAAGCCGGCAGATCTTCATCATGCTGGCCGATGGCACCCAGAAGGAGCAACTGACCCGGAGCGGCCAAAATACTGCTCCTGCTTGGTCCAATTACTCTCAAGAGTGATTTTTTTGTTTCACACTTGAATTTTTTTTTATACACTATGGCCCGTTCTCAAATCATCAGAGCACTGTCACACGGTCCCACACCAATCTTCTAACGGAGGAAGGAAATAATGAACACAAGGAAGTCCTTGAATCTGGCTGCATTGTGTCTCTTCGCGCTGCTCATCGCTATCTCGGGTGGCTGTAAAAAGAAGGTGCCGGTAGCACCTCCAGAAGAGCCCCCGCCCCCGCCCCCGCCGGCCAAGCCAACAGCCACTATCTCGGCCAATCCGACGACCATCGAGAAAGGAAAGTCTTCGACCCTGACCTGGAGCACCACCAATGCCACCAATGTGTCTATTGATCAGGGGATCGGTGACGTGAGCACCAGTGGGTCGCGCTCGGTTTCCCCGAGCTCATCGACGACCTATATGCTGACCGCCAAAGGCGAGGGGGGCACGGACAAAGCCAGTGCCCGGGTGACGGTGACGACGCCTCCACCTCCACCGCCGCCTCCCAAAAAGAGGGAACCGACTGTTGAGGAACTGTTCAGTAAAAATGTCAAGGATGTCTATTTCGACTACGACAAGTCCGAGATCAGGGATGACGCACGCCAAGTGCTGGCGGCTACCGCTCAGTTTCTCAAGAAGCATCCCAGTGTTCGCTTTACCATTCAAGGGCATTGCGACGAACGGGGTAGCGAGGAGTACAACCTGGGCTTGGGCGACCGCAGAGCCAACGCTGCCCTCAGTTATCTCTCTTCCCTGGGCATCTCCAGCTCTCGAGCTCAGACCATCAGCTACGGGAAGGAACGACCGCAGTGCCGCGAGTCCAATGAGTCCTGCTGGCAGCGGAACCGCCGGGGCCATTTTGTCCTGAACCGCTAAGGCCAGGAACCAGTCCCGGAACCCCCCGCGGCTATGACCAGCCGCGGGGGGTTCCGCCTTTTTACTCCGGGCTTCCTCAGCGTTTTCTTTCCCTCGCCTGTCCCAAAAGCGCAGCTCTCTCCTCGAGTCATCCAAGATCTGAAGGCTTACTGAAAACTCACAGGGGTGGTCGATGACCCAATCTCTCTTAGGGCGCCACCAGGATACATCGTCAACCAAGTCGTGCCTTGAAGTGGAATGGGTGCATACCAAGTTTGCTCTGTTCACCCACCAACTGTTATGATAGCGGGAGTGATAGCTTCGGACCCCAAGAATCGAGGTGATCGAATTGTTTAGAACCACCCCTTTTTTCAGCCTGGGGATTCTTTTGGTGGCGACGCTGCCGGTCTCAGCCGCCAAGAAAGAAATCATTCGGCTGCAAGCCGATGTGTCCATACTGCAACAGCAAGTCCGGGAATTGCAGAAGAGCTTCGACTCCGACATCGCCGTGCTGAAAGATCTGGTCGAAAAGCTCTACGATCAGTCGGCTAAGACGCAAGTCGCCCTTGAAGGAATGAAGTCATTCAACCAACAGACGGAGGCCACCGTCGGGGCTAAGATCGAAACGATGGAGACCCAGTTCTCCGTGGTCAATACGGGAATCGACATGGTGATGGAGAGAATCAACAAACTCTCCATGCAGATGGCTGAGACTAAAACCAGCGTCGAGTCGTTGGATGCCCCACGCCGGGACGTCGGCCCTGTGTCTCCGGAAGCACTGTATAATTCCGCCTACGGTGACTACATTAAAGGCAGTTATGATTTGGCCCGAGAAGGTTTCCAGGAATACGTGAACAACTATCCGGAAACTGAACTCTCCGACAACGCTCTCTATTGGGTCGGCGAGACTTACTACAAAGACCGGAAGTTCGCTGAGGCCGTGGATGCCTTTGACCGGGTCATTCAAGTCTATCCAAAGGGAAACAAGGTGCCGGCGGCGATATTGAAAAAGGGCTTCAGCTATCTGGAGCTGAAGAATGATCAAGCCGGGATCAAAGAGCTTCGCTGGGTCATTCAGAAGTATCCATCCTCCGACTCGGCGCAAGTGGCTAAGAACCGCCTGAAAACCCTGGGAGTATCGACTCGCGCGAGTCGTCGGGCGTCTCGCCGTTGAAGCAGTTCTCGGATCGACCGAATCAAGGAGGAGTGGTATGGCAAGCTCAGTCAACAAAGTCATTCTGGTGGGCAGGCTTGGTAGAGATCCCGAGGTTAAATTCACTCAAGGGGGCGTGGCCCTAGCGCGCTTTTCCATGGCGACCGACGAGAGCTGGAAGGATCAGAACGGAGAAAGGCAGCAGCGAACGGAATGGCACAATATCATCGCTTGGCGGAGGCTGGCGGAAATCTGCGGCCAGTATCTAATGAAAGGAAAGCTGGTCTACATCGAGGGGCGGTTGCAGACTCGGAGCTGGGAGGACCGAGAAGGAAACAAACGGTACACTACTGAGATTCAAGCCGATAACATGGTCATGCTTGGTGGAAAAGGGGAGGAAGGGCAGGCGCCTGCAGCATCCGCGCCTCCTCCGTCCCCTGCAGCTGCCCGTTCGGAACCCGAAACGGGTGATGACGACATTCCGTTCTAGGAATCGAAAGGCATGGATGCCGAGGGGATCGGTTTCGAGTCGCTCCCGGCTTTTGCTGGAAACCGAATTCACCGGTAGCCCCCGCGGTTGAAACCTGATTGCACCAGCCGTGGGTCGAGAGGCCGACAGCCCAGTCCACACTATCCAACTGTAAGAGTTGCGGCGGGAAAGCCGGGCAGGGTGGTTTCAAGTTGCAAAGAAGCCCCTGCCAATCGGAGGAGACTTCGAACCGTGGGTTGGGCTTCCGCCCGCGTCCCCTAGCTGTCCCGCTCGCTTGCAGCTCCCCAACTCCCGCCTTTTAGAATTCACCCGTGCTCATTGGAAAGCAGATCGGCCCTTACCGAATCCTGTCCAGAAACACGCCGGGTGGCATCAGGATCTTCTACAAAGCGGTCCACGTCGAACAGCGAGAGACTTTTGCCCTCACATTCCTTTCGCGCCCCCTCCAACAAGATAATCCTGGGGAAACGCAGTTCCTGAAGAAGCTTGCTCTTTTTACCGCCTTGGACCACTCCAATCTGGCTCGTCTTTTCCCCCTTGAGACCTATGAAAACTATCATCTCCTTCCCATGGAATTTGTTCATGGGAAGACCCTGGCTGAAATGATTGGCACAGGTCCTTGCGACTTCGACTTGGCCCTGCAGATAGCCATCCAAGCGACTCGCGGCCTCTTGGATGCCCACGAGAGCGGTCTTGTCCACGGGCGCCTCACCTCACGAAGCCTGCTTCTTCAAGGGGGAAATCAGCTCAAGCTGCTTGACTTCGTCTTACCATTCCTGCCAAGCGGCCTGGATCTTCACGACCCCGAGGAGCCGGAGGGGCAGACTTTGGCCTTCCCGCACGACCAGCCACCCCTGCTGCACCTCAGCTACCGAGCGCCGGAGCAGGTGCGGGGTAAACCAGCCGATGGCAGAACCGACCTGTTTTCCCTGGGAGTGGCGCTTTACGAACTTTCTTTAGGTGAGTTTCTCTTTTCGGGTGAGAGCGCCGTCGCGCTGGACCAACAGATTCAGGACCGGGAGCTTCCCAAGCTGATAACCGTCCGACCTCAAACTTCTCCCGGATGGAGCCGCCTGCTGCGGGCCCTCTTGGAAAAGGATCCCGCCGACCGATACCCATCCGCTTATGAGCTTTTGAGCGACTTGGAGAAGCTCCACTACGGATTCAGCCTGGATAGGTTGTCGTTCCGCCCGTCAAACCCCAGACTCACCCGCCGCGGATTCTTCAAGAGCTTTACGGGAGAGTCTGACGAATAGACAGGACCGTCGTGGGATTTTGGAACCGAGAAGGCAAGGTCGTCTGCTCCGTCAGCCTGCTTGGAGAAGCTCCCTTACTTTGGCCGCAATCCGGCTGGCGCTCAGGCCGTAATGCTCCAAAAGTTGATTGGGCTCGCCTGAGCGAGGAATCTCTTGGACCGCCATCTTGTGGACATGAACCCCTTGATTGGCAACCGCATTCAACACGGCGTCCCCCAATCCGCCCTCGCCGTAGTGCTCCTCCACCACAATGACAGTCTTTTGGCTGGCGGAAGCCGCCTCGATCAGACCGGGCCTCATCGATCGGCTTGACGCCATAAGCATCCAGCACTCGTACTGAAATGCCGTCGGACATGAGCAGATCATGGGCCTTCAGCGCCTCGTGCACCGTCACGCCGGCGGCCACCACCAGCAATTGATCGTGAGGACCGAAACGCAATACTTTGCTTCCACCCACCCGAAAAGCCTCTTGGTTGCCGTAGATCACAGCGGTCTTGGGCCGGCTGGTGCGGATGTAGACCAACCCGCGGTGCTCGGCCGCCAGAGCGACCACCCTCTCGGCTGAAACAGCGTCACAAGGATAAAACACCACCGAATGAGGCAGAGAACGGAACAAGGCCAGATCCTCCAGACCCATTTGAGAAGGACCATCCTCACCAATCGATACGCCACAATGAGACCCCACACACTTGATGTTGGCCCTGGAGATAGCTCCCATGCGCAAGTGATCCATGGCTCTGCCGAAGAACGCGGCAAAGGTGGAGGCAAATGGAATCTTGTTCTTCTTGGAGAGGCCAATGGCGGCTCCGACCATGTTTTGTTCGGCAATGAAGCATTCGAAGAAACGATCGGGAAAAGCCTTCATGAATTTTTCCGAGAAGGTTGAGTTTTTGGTGTCACCGTCCAAGGCCACCACATTGTCGTAGCAATCCCCGAGCTTGACGAGCGCGCTCCCATAAGCCTCCCGAGTGGCTACCCGATCGCCAATCCGGAACGCGGGATCTTTCAACGGCGCAGTCCTGAAAGTGGAAACCGGAAAATCTGTGGAATTGCGAAAAGGCCGGGAATCTGAATTCATCGGGAGCTCCTGCAAGGCCCGATTGAGCTGTTCTCCCTTCTTCAAAGGCTTACCATGCCATCCGTCCTTATTCGCCAGAAAAGAAATCCCACGACCCTTTTCCGTCCGGGCCAAGATAGCCGCGGGGCGACCTTTCACCGCCTCTGCTTCGTCAAAGGCCTTCAAAATTTGCCCATAGTCGTGTCCATCGATGGAGACGGCATGCCAGCCAAACCCGGTGAACTTCTGAGCGTAGACATCCAAATCCCAACCGTACATGGTTTCTTGACTCTGCCCCAGACGATTGACATCAACCACGGTTACCAGGTTATCCAGTTGGTAGTGGCTGGCCATGGCGACGGCTTCCCAGACCGACCCCTCGGCACTTTCACCATCTCCCATCAGAACAAAGGTCCGACTCTTTGACCGGTCGAGGAATTTGGCGCTCAAGGCCATTCCCACCCCGACGGAAAGACCCTGCCCGAGAGAGCCCGTAGCGACGTCGACCCACTTCGACCGCGGCGTGGGGTGGCCCTCCAAATCGCTGCCGAAGCGACGCAGAGTCAGGATCTCGGCAGCTTCGATCAAGCCCGCCTCCACCCAGGCAGCATAAAGCAAAGGAGCTGCGTGTCCCTTGGAGAGAATGAACCGGTCGTTATTGAGGTTCAGCGGATCCTGAAAGTCAATCCGCATGACGTGAAAAAACAGGGTCGCTGCGAGGTCCGCCGCAGACAAACAAGAAGTCGGATGACCCGAACCGGCTTCTGCCGTAGCTCGCAAAGAATGGATTCTCAACCGCGTCGCTTTTTCCTTCAAAACGTTACGGAGTTCGTGGCTGTCCATAGGGCTGGCCTCTTGACCGGGACCGTCGGTCCCGGAGCCCGTGAAAAGTGAAGTTGGGAACGGGATAGGAGCTATCTGTTGCGGGTTGGGATGAGGACAGGGGCTGTTGGCCCGGAAAGTTTCACGCCCGAGGAGAGAGCTATCGGTCTTCAGCCGCTCTGGCGGTTTGAATCCCTCGGCCTCAGACGCTTCCGCTCGCAAGATAGCGGCAGGAATATATCACACCCAAACCTGCAGCGATAGAATCCTCAGGCCCCATCGAAGGGTACTCTCTCGATATTCATCCCCCCCTGTTCAACTCTGGCTAAACCGATTGCCGAAGCTCCCCGGCAATCAGTTTTTATACTGCCGGAAGATTAGGAGGTAGATGTCACAACCAGATGCTGCAGTTTCAAGGCTATGCCCAATCTACTGAAGCCAAGCCAATCCTCTCAGCCTCCGGACAAGCACCACCTGCCCCAAAACCAAAATCAAGTGTTGAGCTCGACAAGGACTGGAGCATGGTCAGAGGCGGTCAACCCCTTTTTCTTCTTACGATATTCCCGATCGATTTTCACTGCTCTAATCCCGTTCCTCAATGGGCGCGTCACTAATACAAAGTCGATTCGCAATCCCTGATTCTTGTGGAAGGCGCCGGCGCGATAATCCCACCAGGAAAAAGCCTGGTCATGGGGCAAAAGCTCCCGGTAAGCATCCAGCAAGCCCCAATCGAGCAGCCTCTGAAAACGGACCCTCTCTTCCTGGGTATGAAAAATCTCGCCGCTGAAGGCGGTTTCGTTCCAAGTATCCAAGGGCGTGGGGCAGATATTGAAATCGCCACAAAGAACCACGGGATCTCTTGAACTCTTTTGCCCCGCCAGGTATCTCGCCAGAGAATCCAACCATTTCAGCTTGCGAGGGAAATCGGCATGACTCACGCTCTTGCCATTCGGACAGTATAGGGTCGTAAAATTCAAACCGCCTACTTTGGCGGAGATCAATCGCGCACCCATCGCCTCCTCATCGGGCAAGCCCTTTTCGAGGAAGCTTGGGGGGTCGCGACTCAAGATGGCGACCCCGTTCCAGGATTTTTGAGCATGGGTCACGGCATGGTAACCCTGGGCCTTCAGCGCCTCGTAGGGAAAATGTTCATCGGTCATCTTCAATTCTTGAAGGGCCGACCACATCGGGCTGCCGCGCCTGCAGCCAGTGCAGGAGAAAGTCGAATCGTGCTCGCAGCCCGTTAATATTCCAGGTGGCGACTTTCATGGTGATTGAAGTTCATAAAGATGAATTAATGGCAGATTGGGATTTAGCTGCATCAGGCGAGCATCCATACAAAATTGAGCCGTTGAGGTGAAGATAATCAATTCAAGAGTCAGTCAGGCGACAACCACAGATAGCTATCGGCTAGAACTTGCTTTCACAAATGGCGAAAAGGGAGTTTACGATTGTTCCGCCTTTTTGACTTTGGGGTTTTCACAAAATTGGAAGCTATACATTATTTCAGACAACCAACGGCACTTAATGGAAGCGTGGTTTGGCCACATGAACAAGATATTTGACCTGATACGCTTTATCGCGATTCCGAAAAACAAAATGTTTGACAAGGCGCTCCGCCGAAGGTCGTTTCGCTCGCTCCATTATAGCCAGTGAGCTTGGCTGTTAGAACTCGAAAAAGAGAAGATTGTGGACGGAGCTTACTCAGTGGAAAGAGTGCGGCAACCTGTACCCCACTCTGAATTGCCCGGCGCCGCGGTATCTCAATCGAAAGGTTTGATGGTCTTTGCCAAGCCCGGGATAGCAGGGTCAGGTCCACCTCAGCCACGGTCAACCTTGGCGAACATTGGGAAGAGTTTTGCCTGCATTCCCTCAGCACACCACCCTCAACTCCCCAAAAAATTGAATAGCAGTTATTCGAGAATGACCACCTTCGGCCAATGGGACTGTCGCCACTAAGGCTTCGCACCAAACCGCTCAACCGGAAGGTCGTCTATCTTGGCAGCCAGGATGATGTCATTGACGGAGATACCGTCAACGGAGTGTGTCCAGGATTCGATAGTCACTTGGCGGTAGCCGACCAAATGCAGGTCCGGGTGATGGTCCTCCGCTTCGGCAAGCTCCGCCACACGTTTGAAGAACTCGATCCCTGCAACAAAATCCTTCACCTTCCAGGAACGAACAATACGTTTGCCATCTTGGCTGGCCTTCCAGCCATCGAGTTGTGTTAAGGCAGAGCCGACTTCGTCGGGTGACATTATCGATACCGCTTGGCTGGATTGACAGCTCAGATTCTTCCAGTTGGACATGGGGAATTAGGCTCCGTTCTGAACATTGAATTCGACAATGGACGACAAATTCATCAATTGTAACTGATGCGGACTTCTCACAGTGTGCGGCGACATTGGCCCCCGGAATCTGAGAAAAACAGGGTGGGGGAAATGGATACAGATTCCCTGGCCGGAACCTGGGTCCATAGACCCTGATGATGTGCTGCCGCCGCTTCCACCACTCCTGCCGACTGCAGTTCATCGCTTGCCAAAGAAAAGGTACAGATTCAGTCCCTCTTTGCACCCTTTGGGTCGGGGATGCCTTCCCACCTTCAGAGCTGAGTTTTCCCTTCAATCTGTTGAATGAGAGATTTGAGCTTGGCAAAATTGATCTTCATGGCATCCAGATTGGTGCCACCGGGAGGACGAAAGTGGCTGGCCACCATCAGAATTGCCTCGCTCTGGTGATGGCGCAGATTTCGCAGCACCGAGGCATAGCCTACGTCCCCCTCACCGAGAGCCCGCCACTCAAATTCTCCCCCTACTCCGTCAAAGACATGAACATCTTTCAAATGCAGCCCGTGGAGGTAAGGCCGCACGTTGGTAAAGCCCGCCGTAGCAGCATCCCATTCACCCATCAGCACATTGTCTGCCGGTGACCACTGGACCTTCAGCCTGGTCGAGGCCATCCGCTCCGCCAAACGTCGGAAGTTGCCGGTGGAACTCATGTAATGGAAGGGCCGCATCCCCAGCACGACATCAACGTTGTGTTTGTCGGCCTGCTCCAAAACCAGCGAAAAGGCAGCCACCAGCTTTTGCAGGTCGACCTCGGCGATCACACCACCTCGGGTCAACCACTTCATCGGCCAAGTCGGTGCCTTTGACCAGGTCCTCTGTCCCGCAGACCATTCCCCCGGCCAACAGAAACCGTACGAATGCACGGCTCCAACTCCCAGTCGCGAAGCGATCTGCATGGAACGAACCAACCCCTTGAATTCGCTGCAAAATGTGGGATCTTTCAGCAGGTTTTCTTTGGTCAGTCCCACCAACCGCATGTCATGAAAGGGGCGGTAAGCACAAATTTGATAGAGTTTGAGGCCACGGCGGGCAATGCTCTCACCCATTGCATCAGCCTCAGCGTCACTCATGGTGGCAATGCAGGGCTCGCCGGCGGGGATGTCCGACTTCTTACCGGGCCGGGCTCCTTCAAACCACACATATTCCGCACCCAAGTCCCTGGCGGCATCCAGCTCTTGCTCGAACGGCAACTTCAATTCGCTCATCCAGATTCCGAGCTTGAAGCGATAAGCACTCCCCACTCTTGGCCGAAGAGAGACCCTTGGCGCCTTGCCTTCAAGAACCAGGGGACTTCCCAAAGCCCCGGCACCTCCGAGCAGGAGATCTCTTCTATTCATCACCATGGCTCCTCGTTAAATGCGGGTAAAGAGAAAATCTTCACCAGTTGCCCCGCAGACCCTCGACGGTCAGCGGCGGACGTGACTGCACAGAGGCATTCTGCGCTCGAACCCACTGTTCATCGAACCTGGCAACGGTCAGTCGGCCAGGCCGGTAGTTGTTCTTTCCATCCGTACTGCCTCTTTCATAAAAACAGAGCAACCCTCCATCGGGCAATACAGCCAGATCGCTGTAGCCGCTGAAACCGTCTTCCAAGGTGCGGTGGACCGGCCATGTCCGACCTTCATCGTAACTTAACTTGATCGACAACTTCACGCGATCACGAGGGTGCCCGGCGATTGTCTCACCGTGGCGACGCGACAAGTTATGGGGGTTCGAAAAGGCGATGAGATCCGGTTGTTGTTCTCCGGGCTCACGGGCTCGCACGATCCCGGCCATGCAGATGGGTTCGAGCAAGGCTTCGTCGAACCGTGGCGTTGACCAACCGGTAGCGCCATCGGGACCGACTGTCACGAGTCGACGATGTCGCTTGGCCTCGCTGCGTGTATTCAACATCACGCCACCGTTACTCAATTGAACAATGATCGTTTCGCTGGGATGGATGAACTCGGGCGTGTCGGGGACGGCGATGTCACCCCGCTGCCACGTCCTCCCATGATCGTCACTGAAGATCGTCGCAGCAACCGACGGACGATGGGCGTGCTCGCCGGTCCCCAACGAAAGCCAAACAGGCGCCACCAGTCGTCCCTGGTGCTTTCCGTGCCTGAGTTGAATTCCGTGGGCAGGTCCTGTCGCCACGACCTTCCAGGCATACTCCGGTCGAAACGCGTCGAAGGTGGCGGTGATCTCAACCGGTTCCGTCCAAGTGACACCGTCATCGTCGCTGCGCATATAGAAACAGCGCATATACTCCAAACAGTACAGAAAGTGTACAGCGCCAGTTTCGTGATCAACGATAGCCACGGGATTGTTGGCTGTATTCTCACCAGGCTTGTCCAGGGCCTTGCGCGGCGGCCAGAGGGTTGATGGGCAAATCACCTTCGACATGGACCAACTGCTGACGAGGCAGCCATGTTTCTCCCCCGTCGGTACTGCGGCGCAGCAGCACGTCTATGATCCCCCAGTCGCCGGAATCACTCTTGCGAGCCTCGCAATAGGCCAAGATTGTGCCACTCCGGGTGACGACAATGCCGGGAATGCGATATAGCTTGTAGCCGCCTTTGCCGGCTACAAATAGATCGATCTTAACGACCTCATCCGCCCAAGCAACCGGACCGAGATGGAGCAGCAAGCCACAAAGAAGGGTGCTGATTGGCAGTAAAGCGCTTCTCATCTACTTTTCGGTTCTGCTCATTGCAAAGTACCCACCAAACTCAACCCACGTCAAAGGGACCCTATGCGGGTTCAGTACCTGTGAGACTCAGTCAGGCGGCCTTGTAGGTGTCAAGGTACTCCATCGGCGTCCTCATGTCCAGGGTTTGGTGCGGTCGGACGTCATTGTAGAAATGTTGGGAGTCGGCGAGAGCGCCGGCGACAGTGAGTTGGCCGCTGTAGGGGTTCCGGAACTCGACGTGGGCGCTGTCGTTGGCGCGTTGGACGCAACCATTGAGTTGTGGTGGTGGGGGCGGCAGGACAAACGGGGAAAGATATCGAGTGGCTGGCTGGCTCGAACTCGGCCCTGAACCGGGAGCCGCCGTCAACCGGGACGGAGTGGAAGGGCAGATCCTGGATGGAAACTCAAGGCTCCCTGAAGGGGGGTGGCGTTGGGTCCCGAATGGGGGGCCAAGCGCCGTGCTTTTTGGGGTGTGCGTGACGGGGGTCGGGGACTCTCAAGGGGCGGTTGCGGCAGGTTTTGGGCTACGGTCGCTCCGCTCCCTTCGCCCCAAACCCATCGTGGTTGGCATCCCGATCCCTCTTCTCTCCCCCATCATCCTCACCCTATCACTTGTGCCGGAACCCGGACAGCAAGGCCCGTGCAGATTGAAAAAAGCGATTATGGCAACAATAATGATTGAGACTACTGAATTCGAGCGGTCTCCAGAGTGCGGACTATCTTGCCGCGGCTTCGGACCTGCAGCAACAACGCCAACGCAACCTTTCAGCGGAGGTAAAATTGACCATTCGTGTTCAATCAGGCGGCAACTATGAGTGACCTGATCGGACGCCGCGACTGGCTCCCGAACGCCGGATTAGTCCTGATGGCCACGCACTTTACCGGGACCGCCGGGTCGTCTCTGGGACTCGCTAATGAGAAGCGTGCGACACTCAACCCGTTGCGTCTTGAAGATTCGGATCTCCGTTCTTACATGCGTCTGGGAACACAGCACATCTACCGGAGCGCCATCGACCGAAGCCGCGGCTGTCTCCCCTATGTGTGTTTCAATCTGACCGAGAAACCCACCTGATCGATGACGTTCCTGATCGATCTCGGATTGCTCACGGGTGAACAGCGGTACCTGAAAAATCGGACGTCTCCTCTACGACGTCGGCCTGCGTCGCTGGCGGATATCCTGGGGTTGGGCCAAGGAGAGCAGGGACAACAAACCTGGTCGCCGGGAGGCCAACAACACCGGTGACTTTGTCAAGGCCGCCTTGCTATTGGGGCAGAGTGGTCACCCGGAGTATTTTCGGGATGCGGAGCGGATCATTCGCAACGGATTGTTAGCCGCCCAGGTGGTTACTACCGATTGGATCCCGCAGTCGTCCCCTGCCGACACAAAGGACTACGCCTATCGCCAGATCCCGACACGGGCCACAGGAGCTTTCGCCTTTACGCTACCTAACAGTTATCACTCCTACAATACGGATCTGATGGGAGGGTCTCTTCAGAGTTTGGCCGAGGCTTACCAGGCAAGCGTGACCAAAGAGGAAGCAGTCGTCCATGTGAACCTGTTGTTCAGCACCGACACCCCTTGGCTCCGAGTCCGTTCGGAGGCGCCGCGAGCGGGACGGCCGAGGTTGGAGGATCTTCAAGAGGAGCGGGTCATGGTTCGGATGCCGGATTGGGGCGAGCGCCAAAAGGCAGGAGTCAAAAGAGACGGGCGCCGTCGAGAGGCCCATTGGCCGGAAAACAGCCTTGACCCGGGCAACCCGGCCCGGGGAACCAGAGTCACGGTCAGCCTCGATCAACCCAAGCGAAAAACCCGAGAGCAGGCGCCGGGGTTCCCCGGTCTCTTCGAGGTCGAGTGGAAAGGGGACACCATCGTGGCCATGCAGCCCACGCCCTCCAGCTCCATCGCCTTGTACTGACCGACTTCCCATCCGGCGCGGCAAAGATCGAACACAGCCGCGTGGTCACCCAATTCCTGGTCTCATCAGGATTTGAGACTCCCGGATTTTTGTGTCATGAAATGCGTTGCAGGATCTTGGATCCCGGCTCCCGGGGCATTCTCCGCGGCCATGAGAGGGCCCAAACTCAGGTCTATGTGGACTTACAGGCGAACTTGGTGTTTGGGGGTGGGTACCGGTGCAGACTGGCTTCCTGACAGATTTGGTCGGGGCGAGAGGATTTGAACCTCCGACCCCCTGCGCCCAAGGCAGGTGCGCTACCAGACTGCGCTACGCCCCGTCCCGTTTGCCAGGCAGCCCCTCACGCTACTGGATGGATGTATGGCTGTCAAGAGGATCCCGGGGGGCTGTCCATGCCAAAAGTCCGGTCATCGACTCACCCCTTGGATTGTCCCCATCCGAGGCCCCTGTTGAACCAGGGCCCCCACAGCCACCGGTACTCAGAGGCATCCAGGCCAGCTGGAGCCCAGGGCCTTCCGCACTTCTTGCAGCGCCCGTCCGCGGTGGCTGATCCGCAGCTTCTCCTCGGGAGTCAGTTCCGCCAGTGACCGACCCAACTCCGGAACCTGGAAAATAGGATCGTAGCCAAAGCCGTTCCTGCCCCGGGCTTCTCGACGAATCAACCCCTCCAAGGTTCCTCTGAAAACCTCCAACACCACTCCAGCCCGGGCCAGGGCGACACAGCACTCGAATCGCGCGGTCCGCCGGGGGGCAACCGCACGGCTCAGTTGCGCCAGGATTTCCTGGCAACGTTCTTCATCGGTAGCCTGCTCACTGACATAGCGCGCAGAATAGATCCCGGGTTGGCCACCCAGGGCATCCACCAGGAGTCCCGAGTCGTCCGCAAGGGTCAGCCATTCCGTGAACCGGCTGTAGTAGACAGCTTTTTGGCGAGCGTTGGCCTCGAAGGTCGTTCCCTCTTCAGGAGCCGGCTTCACGCCTGGAAGGGTCGCCAGGGAAACCAGTTGCAGGGGAAGGGCAGCCAGAGACAACTGCATTTCCTTGAACTTGCCTGGGTTGAAGGTAGCCACCAGGAGCGGAGAGCCCACGGATGCCTGCAACGCCTCGCGAACCGCGGTGTCGTTTGGAAACACGTTCAGACTCTCTCGAGGTAAAACAGCCCGGACGTCCCGATTCGAAGCTCTTGCAGCTTGGCGCCGGATGCTGTTTCCAACCAACCTGTGCAGCCTGGTGGCCGCTTGACTCTCCCAGAGCGCCACAGGGGCCCCAGCGACTGTCTTCACCGGGTCGCCTGGGCCGGATGGTCGGGGCTGCGTGCCGCAGGGCGATATTTTCAGAGCCGGATCAAGCTTTTCTGGATCTCGACGAGCCGGGAAATCCCGGCGGTAGCCAAGTCCATGAGGGTGCTCAGGGTTTCTCGAGGAAAAGGATCGCCTTCGGCAGTCCCCTGCACTTCCACCAGCAAGCCGGCGCCGGTCTGGACCACATTCATATCGACCTGGGCGCGGGAATCTTCTTCATAGTTGAGGTCCAACAAGGGAGTCCCGTCCACAATGCCGACGCTGGTGGCCGCCACAAAGTCCTTGACCGGCAAGGACGCCAGGACGCCTCGGTCCACCAGTTTTCGCAGGGCCAGCGTCAAAGCCACAAAGGCGCCCGTGATGGAAGCGGTACGAGTGCCGCCGTCGGCCTGGATCACATCACAATCAACCCAAACGGTCCGCTCTCCCATTTCTTTGAGTCGCGTGACGCTCCGCAGGGTCCGACCAATCAAACGCTGAATCTCATGGGTCCTGCCCGACACCTTCCCCCGGCTGGATTCACGAGGAGTCCGAGTGTCGGTGGCCCGGGGAAGCATGGCGTACTCGCTGGTGACCCACCCTTTGTTCCGCCCCCGCATAAAGGGCGGCGCCGACTCCTCGATGCTGGCCGTGCAGATGACGCGCGTCTTGCCCACCGAGATCAGCACCGAGCCCTCTGCGCCGGCGATAAAGCCGGGCTGGATCGTCACCGGGCGAAGCTCCTGGTTCCCTCGTCCATCTCTGCGCATAAAGGTCCTCTCAAAACTCCTGGAATTCATTCGTTCCCCGGCATGGGATCCTCACTCTGAAACTCAGCCGTCATGGTCAGGTCCTGAACGAGCGGCCTCCTGAGGTCTATGTGTCCCGCCAGGGTATCGGTCTCGGCTCCGTCGATCAATATCTGCACCTTTCTCACGGTCGAAAGATTGAAGGTCAAGGAATTCACTACGGAATAGATCGACGAGACTTCCCGAGTGATCCCTCCCGGGTGCAGGGCGGCCACTTCCCGGGTAAAGTCCACCACCATCAAACCCGATTCTACCCAGTAGACCTCTCGCAACCGAGTTTCCGAAGGCAGCGATGGGGCATGACCGGAAAGAGATCCCTCGATCAGAGCAGCGATGATCTGCTTGGCTTCCACAGTGACCTCGTCAGAGGTGTGGATGTCGCGTTCCTCCGTTTCGAGCCGGCCGTCGACATCGGTGGAAGGAAAGAAGAGGACCACCCTTTTCCTGGGGGCCGTCTCCTCGAAAGTCGACTCCTCGATGAGCAAAGGCTCCCGGGCCTCCCGGGGAGTATCCACCGCCTGTTGAATCTGCCGTTGAAGATTGAAAAAGTAAGCCGCTCCCCCGCCGAGAATCACCACCAGAACCATCATACCGAACTTGACGTGGCGAGGCATAACCGATCTTCCTGACTCAACAGCCCAAGGTCGGGGCCCCTGGTGCGGCGCGACTGATGAACCTCCCGTTTTTACGAGGGTTCCGTCAGTTGGCTCACGCCGGCGCCAGGGCGTTTCCCCTCCCCTCGGCCTTCGGGTTTCGTTCCCCTCCCCAAAAGCGTTGGCTCGGGGTAATATAGATTCAGGCTTGAATGAACGCCAACGACGATGACCATCTACCTGAAGTACTACTTTTGGCTGATAACCGTCTCGCTTCTTTCATTGACCCTGGAACGCATCAACCCCTGGAGACCAGAACAGAAAGTGCTTCGGAAGATGTTCTGGCAAGACATCTTCTGGCTGATCTTCAACGGTCATTATCTGGGTCTGATCCTTGCCGTCGTCTCCGGCAAGCTGATCCATTCACTCCACTCGGCGCTCCATCAGGCGGGGTTGCCTGTCCCTGAATCCCTGGCCCTTGTGGCTGGCCTGCCCTTGTGGGCGCAACTGGCGCTCTTCTTCCTGCTCAAGGATTTCATCGAATGGAACATCCATCGTCTGCTGCACAACGTTCCCTGGTTGTGGGAATTCCATAAGCTCCACCACAGCATCCAGGAACTGGACTGGGTCGGCAACTTCCGTTTTCACTGGGGAGAGATCGTCATCTACAGAACTCTCTCTTACCTGCCTCTGGTGGTACTGGGGGCAGACGACCTGGCGATTCTCATCACAGTGGTCTTTGGCACCTTCATGCAGAACCTCAACCACGCCAACCTGCCGTTGAGCTACGGTCCACTCCGCTATCTCTTCAACTCCCCCAAGATGCATGTATGGCACCACGACGTCCAGTTACACGGAAAGGGCGGACAGAATTTCGGCATTGTGCTGAGCCTGTGGGACTGGATGTTCGGGACCGTCTACTGGCCCGAGGCCGTCGAACAACCTCGACAGCTGGGCTTTGCCGACATGGAAAGCTATCCCCAGGGGATCCTGGGCCGCATCCTCTATCCGTTTCGGCTGAAAAAGATAGGGGAGGCTCCCCGGAACAACGTTTAGCCATACGAGACCTCTGCATAACTCAAGGATCGGACCATCGAACACTATATATAATGTAAAAGCCATCAGAATCCCACTACATAAAGCATTTAGTTTTGACCAAGCTGAGTTATGCAGAGGTCTCCATACATCTCGATCCAGGTCTCCTGGTCGTCGCATTCGTTCCTGTCGGGTGAGCCGACGTGCGCCATCAGGGCTTTCCCCTGGAGGCCATCATTGCCTCATCCACCCTGCGGAATTGTTCCAGGGCCGAGAGGATGGCAACGGCGACACTATTTTGAAATGAGTCCGTGAGAACTGCTTCCCTGAAGCCAGCTTCGTTCACATTTCCAAGCTCCAGAAGGACAGTCGGCATGGCCAGGGCCGACAGCAACCTCAGGGGCGCATGTCGAAAACGAAGAGAGTCGCCGCCATTGAACCGTTCGTTGGTTACAAGCTGTAAGATCCCGGCCAGACGGAAACTTCGATGAAGGACGGGGGCCTGGGCCTGATTCCAGGGCAGCAGCACGAATGAACCCTGGTCCCCCCGATTCTCCGGCAGATCCTGGCCAGGGGGCATCTTTGCCAGGTACACGTAGCTTTTCGAAGTCGTTGACGGATTCCAGTTCCCCAGGTGAATGCTCAGAAAGAGATCGGAATGTCCGCGGTTGGCGGCCAGCACTCGATCCTCCAGGGACAAGGTTTCGTCCTGGCCGCGCGACAAGACCGTCTCCACGCTCAGTCTGGTTTCCAGCACCCACCGCACCTTACGAGCAATGGAGAATGTCACATCCTGTTCGTAAACACCTTCTTTGATGAAAGCTCCCCTGTCGGCGCCCCCGTGTCCGGGGTCGATCGTGATTCGTCTCCAACGATAAGTCTCGGGCTCGCGCGGCGACAGGAGCGGCCGCCTGGCGCCCCGGGAGGTTCGAAGGCTGTCCGGCATGCGGCGGTGGGCCTCCAACAAGTAGGCTCCTTGAGAGGCGATGCGGGTAATGCGAGCCTCGACCGACTCGTCCGCCAGATAGACGACCAACTGGCCGGATTCAGCCGTTTCCTCGAACGAGATGCCGCCGATCCGTTCATCCTGATAAGAAGACACCTCGGCGCCAGGAGGCTTGACAGGAGCATTGCCCAGGAAGAACACGACCCGGCGCTCCTCCTTGCGGACTTCAATTTCGCCCGCGTTCACCAGGTAGAAGACCATCCGGGTGGCGTCGTCTGTCTTGCGTGCGGTGAGGCTGATGCGGACGAAATCCCCGGCCCCGATCAACCAGCGCTTCCCTGACTGCGAGATCTTGATGTCGGGCTCGATCATTCGATTCAGGACATCCGGAACAAACCCCCGAGGGACCAGCCACCGACCTCGATCGAACAAGACGGGAGCTGGAAGACCGATCGAACTTCGATTCAATCGAACCAGCGCCTCATTGCGATTCAGCTCGACCACGTCGTTCCGGGAGAATATCCTGAGGTATCCTGCCGAGCCGATCTCGGAGTAGGCAAGATCCAGAATCTGAAGAACTTCGATGATGGGCAGATAGGTCTGATCCCCGATGGGGAACAACGGCAGAGTGACCCGTTGTTGATGATGAAAAATCAGCAACTCATTGGCAGAGGCCGGAGCGGCGTTGAGGGTGACGATGCCAAAGGTGAACAGCAGCCAAAACAGATGGCCCACCATCAACCGAGATACCAGGCCACCAAGCTTCCGCCGCCTGGACAGGGCGCGCCCAACCAATGTCTGACCGGAAGGATCTGGTTTCCCAGGGCTTCGAGGGAACCCATGATTCGGAGATGACCGAATGGTGGAAGATCGACAGCCTTCCGCAGATCCCTTCCTTTTGACCTTCAATTTGACCTTCAATAGATCAATACCCATCGATGGGCGCCCGTTCGACAAACATCCACCCGGTGGTTTCCCGCTTCCAGGCCGGCAAGTTCTCTTTTGTCCATTCTCTACCAACTCTCTACCAACAGAAAACAGATGTGCTCCACGGGTTGTGTCGTCAGCGGCATGGAAAGACGGACCGACCTGGAAAACACCTGTCCAGACGCCAGTCCTGGTTCGAATGCGGCGTCCGGTTCTGGGCGTTGCAGCCGTTTGCGGGTCAAGCACTGACAAAGACCTCCACTTCATCAATCAGGATGTCTTCGGTTCGAGACGGGTCGCTGGTCATCAGGGTCACTTCCAACCAGTTGTCTCCGAACGTTGCCGGGGGCTCCTTCAGGTCGAACCAGAAAGTGGAGAAGGGGCCGGGGAGCTCGGGCACCGGCGGCAGGCCCGAACTGCTGGTGGAATTGGGGTCCACAATGGCCCGCAGATCCGATCTTTTTTCATCGCTGCGTCTCCGCAACCGGGGCTCGGGAACAACCGAGCCATTGATCCGAACCTGAAACCGGTCTCCGGGCGCTGCATGGTAAGCTCTGAAGAGAAGAGACGCCCCGCGCGACCGGGCGATGTGCTCACAGACCCGGAACCGATACCTTCCCCGAGAGGGTGGAGTTCCCCGCTTCAACACCATACGGTCCGCCTTGACGGCTCCGGTGGAAGTCCGATCCGCGCCAAATCCCAGGCACCCGGCCCACAGGGGCTCGAAGACATAGTGGCGGTTGCCCTGGGTCAGGGCCCGGGGATCGCGGGTCTCGGCCAGCCCGCGCAGCATGCAGGGGTAGAAAGGAGCCCAGGAGAGGGTCACGAAGTGGTTGTAAAAGAAAATGCCGTCGGCTCCGGCGCCATACATGTTCATGGCCAGGGCTCTTTGCTGTTCCGAGGTGATGGGCTGCCCCCCCAGCCGCCGTCTCATGCGGATACTGCTCCAGGGGAGAAGCCCCGGGTACAGGAGACAGTCGCTGGAGCGGGTCAGGCGGGAAAACACCTCGTGGGAGGCATTGGGTTCGCAGTACATGGTGTCGTTGGGGGAAACATAGTTGATGAGACCGTCCCCAATCCAGGTTGGCGCGTCCAGCCCCAGCGAGCCGCACTCCTCGAGGGTCTGAAAGACACGCGCCCCCAGCCACAGTTTCTTGTTCCTTTCCCGGCCTTTTTCATCCAGCATCCGGCGGATTCGACGCACCAGTGCCGTCATCAGGTCCTTTCGCTCAGGTCCTCTGCCGGGGGGGAAATAATAGTGATCCCGGTAGCACAATTCCAGGCCGTCCACATCGAAACGATCGACCAGCTCGGCCGTCACCGAAAACAGATAATCCCGCACCTGAGCGAAAGTGAAATCCAGAGGCGTGCTCAGGGCGTAGTAGGGACCGGGAGGTCTTTCCCGAATTCGCCATTGCGGATTGTCGACCAGGAAGCCGGCGCCGGCTCCCACTCCCTGGCGGATGGAAACATGGCCGTGATTGTCATTCATCCGAATGCCGGCCAGAAACGTCATTCGCCGTCGGCGGCATTGATCCAGGAGGATTCCCAGGGGCTGTCTCCCCTGATCCAGGAGGGGCAGGAACCGTCGGTGCTGGGGTCTGGCATCATAATCGAATCGCCGGCTTCGCCAGTAAGTGGTCCACCCCTGAGTGTAGGCCTCCTGAATGAACAGATCGACCCGGGCCGCGGCCAGGGTGTCTACCCACCTCCTGAGATCCTCCTCGGACACCGGGTCCGGCAGATGCCGCCGAGCGATGCTGGAAGGGTCGCTGACATAGAGGATGCGGTGCGAGCCTCGGGGCGCGAGACTCCCCAGCTCGACCGGCGGCTCCGTCTGATCCGACAGAAACGATCCCCCCAGGCCGGGCCAGGCGGCGGTGGCGACCGTGGTTTCAAGAAATCTTCTTCGTGAGAGAGTGTTTTTCATGGCTGCAAGCTCCTCCGGCGCCTGATCGCGCCTGGAATGGGACCCTGACGAATGACGGCGACAGTCGTTCCGATAAACCCGCTGGATGCCGCTATGGCAGCCCGAACAAGGCGCGGGGATGATTTTTTCCGGATGACGTCGGATGTTCTGGCGGAGGATCGAACGTTCCATCCTCGAAACCCGGGGAGGCCTCTTGCGGCGGTTCCTGTCGAGGGTCCGGGGATTCACCGCTCAAACCATCTCTTCGATCACCTTTCCACCCAGGTCGGTGAGGCGCTTGAATCTGCCTGCGTGGTAGTAGGTCAGGCGCATATCGTCCAAACCCAACAGGTGAAGCCAGGTGGCATGCAGATCGTGAAGATGATACGGATTCTCAACGGCCTTTTCTCCCAACTCATCGGTGGCGCCCACCACCGTACCTCCCTTGACGCCACCGCCCGCAAACCACATGGGCATGGCTGTTTTATTATGTTCCCGCCCCGGGGCTTTCCAATTGTTGGGCAGGCTCTGCGGGGTGCGGCCAAATTCTCCTCCCCAGGCGACCAGGGTCTGTTCCAGCAGGCCCCGTTGCTTGAGATCCTTCAATAACGCCGCCATCGGCTGGTCGGTTTCAAGACCTCTCTGCCGGTGTTGACCGGCAATATCCTGATGGGAATCCCAACCTCGCGAGTAAATCTGCACGAAGCGCACGCCCCGTTCGACCAGACGTCGCGCCATCAGACATCTCCTGCCCATGGGCTCGGTGATTTTTTGGTCGAGCCCATACAGCTCCCGGATGGCCGGCGGCTCTTTGTCCACATCCAGGGCCTCCGGAACCGTCATTTGCATTCGGAAGGCCAACTCGTAATTTTTCATCCGGGCCCAAAGGTCGCCTTTCAAGGGATGTCCTTCCAGGTAAGGCTGGTTGAAGTGGTTCAGCAGTTGAATATTGGCTTCCTGTTGTTCAGCGGTCGTTCCTGGCGGGGGCTGCAAATCCACGATCGGAATGCCTTCCGGCCTCAGCGGGGTTCCCTGATAGATGGCGGGCAGGTATCCATTGGACCAATTTTGAGGTCCGCCGAAGCCGCCCGTACCTTCGATGGGAAACACCACGAAGGCCGGCAGATTGTCATTCTCGGTTCCAAGGCCATAGACCGTCCAGGACCCCAGCGACGGGCTGCCGGGTAAAGGGCGCCCCGTGTTCATCAGAAAGGTCGCCAGGGAGTGGGCGTCGGAATCGGTGTGGATCGACCGCACCACGGCCATATCGTCCACGCAGGTGGCCAGGTTCGGGAACATGTCCGACACTTCCGTGCCGCATCGACCATACTTCCTGAACTGGAAGGGGCTGCCCACGTAAAGCAGTTTCCTGCCGGACGTGCGTTGCTGGGCGCCGTCGAAAGCGGGCGTACCGTGATACTTGTTCAGCAACGGCTTGGGATCGAAGGTATCCATCTGGCTGGGGCCGCCCGCCATGAACAGGAAGATGCACGATTTGGCCTGAGCCGGTCTGTGGCCGGCCTTCGGCGCCAGCGGATTCCTCATGGCCTCAGCGCCGAACAAGCCCTCCCGATAGAGCATCGAGGACAAAGCAACGCCACCCACCCCCCCGGCCCAGGCGAAAGAGGAAGTCCCGGCGCCCCAGCTCGCCCAGGGAAGGATCCGGAGCCTCGACTCGACCACAGAAATCAGGGTTTGGTTTCTTCATGGAAAGTTTTCCGCTGTTGAATTCCCCCTGGCCCTGCATGACCTCGGCGCCGAACCCGGAGAAGGTATGGAAACCCATTCGTGCTGTGCAGAGCGCGGCCCCGCCGGCGCCTCACTCCAGGAAAATGAACTCGTTCATGTTCAAGAGAACCAGGCAGAAATCAGCCAGGAGATCTTTGCGCCCGGCGGGTGACGGCAAAGAGGGCCAGGCATCTGATTTCAGGCCCTCGCCTGTTCCAGGCCCGCTGGCCAACCGGACCGGACGTTCAATCGCCGTCAGGGGCCGGGCGAGGAATTTCAGGCCTCTGGATCGTTCCCCATCCGTGGGATCACGCTGCAGTGCCCATTGGAAGGCCCGCACCAGTTGACGTTCCGGATCTCTTCCCACCTCCTGGACAATCCGCCGGGCCATTTTTCGACTCTGCTCATGCACGAATTCGTTGTTGAACAAGGCGAAAACTTGAGGCGCGACGGTGGTCACCTGCCTGGTCCAGCAGCTTTCGTTCCTGTTGGCTCCGTCGAAGACATTCACCATCGGCAACTGAAACGATCGACCTTGCCACATGTAGACGGTGCGCCTGTTTCTTTCTTCTTGACTGGAAGCTTTCCACCAGGTGCCCCCCTCCCACAGCAACTCCTCCTTGACCCTGGGGAAAAAACCAGGTCCTCCCATCCGGGGATTCAACTGGCCGCTGACAGCCAGAATGCTGTCTCGGATGGCTTCGGCTTCCAGTCGAAGCGGATTGCTGCGCCAGAAGTAGCGGTTCTCCGGATCCAGCTCGCGATATTCTTCCGCGCGGGGATTCCGAATCGACTGACGGTAAACATTGGATTGCAGGATCAAACGGTGCACCGCCTTGATGCTCCAACGGCTCTCGACCAGATGGGAAGCCAGAAAGTCGATCAGCTCGGGATGAAGGGTTCCCGATCCGTTCCTCCCAAAATCGCTGGCGGTTCGAACCAGTCCTTCACCGAAATGGCGCTGCCAGATTCGGTTCACCAGGACTCGGGCCGTCAAAGGATTTTCAGGGTGGGCAATCCACTCGGCCAGCAACTGCCGCGGGTGGGTTTTGGGATTCTGCTGCTTGAATGTGAACTCGCTCTCGACCGCGCTCAGAAAACCCGGCTTCACCCCTTCACCCCTGGATTCCGGGTTTCCTCCCTGCAGGATGTAGGTGGCGGGCATCGCCGGGTGAGGCCGCCGCCCCCCATAACGGCTCTGGATCTCCCAAGCCGTGTGAACTTTGGGTTTGAAGAAGCCGCGATGACTCACATTGCCGTAGCTGGTGTTCTGCCTCTCGATCAGACGATAGAGGTCCCTCTCCTCCCGGCTGAACAGAACCCCTTCCTTGAGAGCGTTCTTCAAATCGCCGGCGTCGGTCAACGGCACGACCCCGTCCTTCAGGTCCTGCCCCGCCACCAAATGGAAAGGGTTATCGAGGCGCTTCAAAAATCTGGCCGTTGTTTTCTCTTTCAACGCCTTGCGCTGATCCAGCTCTCGCTGCCAGGCCTCAGCACGTTTCTTCCATTCTTCAGGATACAGGCTCGGTCCCTCATAGGGAGTGAAGGGAACCTCGGCCTCCCCCACGCTGAGGGAGGCGAAGAAAGCCTCGGTTCGGTAATAGTCCCGAGTCGGAATGGGGTCATACTTGTGATCGTGACAGCGAGCGCACTCCAGGGTGAGTCCCAGAAAGACTGAACCGGTGGTGGTGACCAGGTCTGTCAGCAGGTTCTGCCGTCCTGCATCCTCCCCCACAACCCCCAGATTGAGGAAGCCGAGGCCGATTTTACCCTCCGCGCCGTAAACACCGAAGAGGTCCCCGGCAAGTTGCTCTTTGATAAAGCGATCATAGGGACGATCCTGATTGAAGGCCCGAATCACATAATCACGGTAGCGCCAGATGTGAGCGCGGGCATAGTCCGGTCCACCTCCTTCGGAATCCGCGTAGCGAACCAGATCCAACCAATGCCTGCCCCACCGCTCCCCGTAGTGAGGATCGCGCAAGAGTCTCTCGACTTCCTGCTCATAAGCATCCTCCGCCGGGTTGCTCAGAAACCGGGCCATCGCCTCTGGAGTGGGCGGCAGTCCCAACAAATCGAAATAGATACGGCGCAGCAAGACTCTCCGGGAAGCCGATGGGGCCGGCTGCATTCCCCGCTTCTCCAACTGGGCCAGAACCAGGGCGTCGATGGGGGTTTTCACCCACGGGTCGTTTTGCGCCGCCGGCAGGGGTGGCGCCTTCCGTTGGGTGAAGGGCCAGGACGCTGCCTCCCCCCGAGGTGGATCGGCAGCGGCCTGGAGTTGGTTGACCCAAGTCGAAATCAGACCGATCTCCTCTTCCGACAGAGGTGGTTTGCCCAGGGGCATGGCCGGTTGCTTTTCACCCCGGAGGTATTGAACCAGGGGACTGGCCTCGGCTTTACCGGCAATGACGGCGGGACCACTGAGGGCGCCTCCCGCAAGAATCGAATCCGGCCTCTCCAGCACCAGACCGCTGTTGTGGGTTCGGGTGCTGTGGCAAGATAAGCAATGCTTCTCCAAAATCGGTTTGATCCGCGTCTCGAACGGCGCAGAGGCTTCTTCCGACGCTGTGCCGGAATTCACGCCCCCGGTCAAAAAAACCGCCGCGGCCAAGATCGCTCTCAACATGCTTGCGCCCCATCCAACCAATCGATTCCCATAGTTTAATGCCACGCTGTCGACAGGACAAGCCAACGTTTCATAGAATAGCCGCATTCGATGGGGCCGCCTTGACCAACCCATGGGGGCCAACGCGCCTTTGACAGCCCGCCAATGCTGCGGCCAGAAGCATGGGAGGACCTGCGGGGGGCAATGACAGCTGCGACCCGATTCCTTCCCTGCCGAGAAGAAATTCTGCCGCCGGCGGGGAACACCCCTTGTCGGGGCAGCCAGGGGGTGGTCTTCAGCTTCATCGGGAGTGCTTGCCAAAATTCGGCTCGGGCAAACCCCACATGCCGGAAGGGAGAAGGCCATGCAGAGACGACATTTTCTTCAAACGGCTTTAGCCACGGGATTTACGGTCGGTGTGAGACCCTCCGCCGGGATTTCGAAAACCGGGAGGCCGGCCCCCCGGGAGGCCAGATATCGAGCGGGAGTGATTGGCTTGGGCTGGATGGGTCTGCTCTACGACCTGGCCGAGCGTATCCCCGATCGTTTCGACGTGGACGACGTTGACCGGCCCACTCCTGAACTGAACATCCACCGCCGGTTCCACTTCCACGACCACCCAGGCAATGAAGGGCTCCCCACTTCGTACGCCGAGGCGCTGTGGGACCGCCCGGAAGTCCAACTGGTGGCTGGAGCCGACCGGGACAAAAAACGCCTCCAACCCTTTGGCCAACGCTATGGCATCCAGGCCCTCTACACGGATGGGATTGAAATGATGGAGAAGGAAAGGCTCGATATCGTGGCCGTGGCTACCAATACCAGGGGTCGAGCTTTTCTCACTACCAGGGCCGCAGAACTCGGCACCCGGGGAATCTTCACCGAGAAACCCATGGCCCACACTCTGGAGGAGGCCGATCGCATGGTCCAGGTTTGCGCCGAGCGGGGAATCCCTCTCAACTGCGGCGCTATCACCACCACTCACCCCTCCTTTGCCCGAGCCAGGGAGTTGGTGGAAAAGGGCGCGATTGGTGAGATTGTCTCCATCGAGGCTTCGGGTCCCGCAGCTCAACATCAGAACTGGTCTTACTTTCTGGATAGCCCGCCGGCTTGGGTGTGCGGGTCCGGTGATGGGCCCAGGAGAAAATCCGGAAGCGATGAGTTCAGCGGCCAGGGGATGATGGTTACTCGCAACGGCCAGGTCGTCCATTTTCGCAAGGGAGCGCCCGGAGTCCGCCTGTGCGGCAGCAGTGGAGAGATGACCTTCTCCTTTCTCTCCGGCTGGCGCCTTTGGCAGGAGGTGGAAACACCGGCTGGAAAGAGACCTGTCCCAATGCCATGGCCCAACCCCCAGTTCGTCCCTCCCTATGGAGCCGTGTACAGTCTGGCCGACATCGTGGACTGCCTGGAAGGAAGGCTGGACGAACCCAAGAACTCGGGACGCCGAGTTGCCGTTGCTCTGGAAGTGGAAATCGCCCTGAAGCTGTCCTCCAGGCAGGGCGGGGCTCGAATCGACCTTCCGCTGGCCGACCGTTCACTGGGTCTCAACTATGACTGGTTCCGATAAATCTCCGTCAACCCAAAGCGGACGGGCCATCAGCCGACGCGCCTTCCTCCTGCTGGGAGCCGGTGGACTGGCTCATCTCGCCAATCCCGGGAGGTCGAGCGGCCGTCGCTCCAGGCCCCGCCGGCTGTTGTTCAACTGCGATGGATCGATGGTTCACTGCTGGGGGCCGCGCCGCCTTGCCTCGGACCTCCGGTCCCTTGAGTCGTCAGCAGTTCACCTCACTGGTCTTCACCCCCATCGAGAATACCGGCGTCGACACCCTGCTCTTCAGCTTTGGCAGCGGCAATGTGGCCGAGTACCAGAGCAACGTCCTGGAATGGCCCGGCGAAGCCGACCGTTTTGAATTTCCCGACAGCAAGACCTGGCATGGCGGCATCGAAGTGGATCCCAAAGACCAGTATCTGAACCCCAGGAGCCTGGCCGACGCCGGGCATAACCCGCCTCGAGTCATCGTAGAGGAATGCCGCAAAAGAGGGTTGAGCGCCTTTGTCTCTCTTCGGATGAACGATATCCACGATGGACAGCACCCCCGGGGCGCCCTTCCCAACCCGGAGTTACCCACCTTCAAGAGACTGAATCCCGATTGGCTCGTTCCCGATCTGGATTGGTGGAGCGCCTTGAATTATGAGGTCGCTCAAGTGCGCGAACTCAAGTTGAAAGTCATCGAGGAATTTTTCGATCGCTGGGATTTTGACGGTATCGAACTCGACTGGCTTCGTCACACTTTTTACTTTCCGCGTGGGATGGAGCGGGAAAAAGGCAAATACCTGACGGAGTTCATGCGCGCCGTGAGGCAAAGCCTCCGGCAGAGGGCTGTCGAGCGCGGCCGCCCGATCGAGATCGCCGTGCGTGTGCCCGAGCGCTTGGAATGGTGTTTGGAGGGAGGCTTCGAAGTGCCGACCTGGATCCGAGAGGGATTGGTCGACCTTCTGATTCTGGGCCAGGGCTTGACGGAATGTCCGGCCCTGTCTGCATTCAGAGAAATCATGGGCGCCCATCCCCTTCCGATTTACCCTTGTCTCTATCCCTTTGGTAACGGCTATCCCATGTCTCCCGATGAGGTGATTCGAGGCAGCGCCGCCAACCTCTGGCGGGATGGCGCCGACGGACTTTACGCCTTCAACTGGTCCTTTTACGGGACCTGGCGCAGGCGCCTCCTGCGGGAGGTTGCCGATGCCGCTCTGCTCCAGAAGAAGGATAAGCGGTATACGGTGGTGCAGCGATTCGAGTCTCATCGGACGTCCTTGGGCCCCCCGTTCGGATTCCGTCCGCTTCAACACCATGATCAAGGCAGCGCCGCTTCCCTTCAGCCTGGGCAAGGCGGGAGCGGCTGAAACGGTTGTCATCCCGGTCTCCGATGAGGTGACTTCAAGGACCAACAGACCCCGCTGGGCGGAACTGCTGGTGGGGTTGGACGGATTACCCGGCGACGTTTTGGAGATTTCACTCAACGGCCAGGCGCTGGAGCCGGGGGAGATGGACGTGGTGCAGGATCTGGAGCCGGTGGAGCGCCGCCTGGAGATCCCGCCAGGTCATGGGATTCTTGGCTTCCCGCCGCGCCGCAGCCTGGATATGACTTTCAGAGGTCTGCGGCTGAAGGCGCCCGTCCCATGGTTGACCCGGGGGCGCAATCAAGTCTCCCTCCAACTCAAACGGCGCCCCTCGGGCGCTGAGAGGCCGGTGCGGGTAAGACGAATGGAACTGTCGATCGGTTATGCCTCCGAGAAAATCGGCGTGAATGACCGCCGGCGGATGGATCGAGCCTGATCGAGCTCCGGAGCCGTACCCGAGACCTTCCAGCAACCCCAGGGACTGGCTTCACCGTTCCTTCCAACCGGCCGGCGGCTCAGAGGGGTGCAGGGGGTGGGTCCATAATTCCCCTCCTGGGAGGCCTGCGCTCCTGAGAGGAGCGCAGGGGGTGGGTTCTTCCCCCCAGCCGCGACAGCGGCGCCAGCAAATAGCCGTGGGCGGGAGCCCACGGAACCCGGCAGCCCCAACACCCCCAGCCGCGAAGTCCGGAGACTCAGGCCAACCGCTCAACCCACTCCAGGGTCAGGTTCTGGCGCGAAAAATGGATTCGTCGATCCAGCCGGGCCTGAAGTGGCGGGGAGACCAGTCCATCGGAACTTGATCCACCGGGAAGAGACTCCCCTCTCGTTCGAGATAAGAGTAATAGCCCGCCAGAAAAACCTGGGTCTTCTTCCGAATGACATCCAGAGACTGGTAGTTCTTCCCTTCGAAAGTCCGCTGCATGTCCAGGAGTTGGGGTGCAAAGTAGTAATAAAGGGTTTCTCTCCGGTCCGGACTTCGGTCCATGGTGACGGTCTCACTTCCCTGTTCCCCCACCACCTTCAAATAGAGGTGATGGGTGTTGGGAACCCCATGGAGGGCGGCCAGGAAGGACGGTTGCCCTTGGCACCCTTTGAACAGCATGGTGTCTTGCAGGTAGGAAGCTTTCCGCTCATCGTCGGTGAAAAGGGAGACTTTTTCCACCTCGTAACCCAGAGCCCGCAAGATGAACCACTGAATGTGGAAATGGGCCGGGTATTCATCGGTAAAACAGAGACCGTGAACCCCCTTGATGACCCCCACGTTGTCCAGTCGATCTTTGAGATAGGATGCCTGGTAGTAATGCTCCTGGACACTGGTGGCCATCAGAGGGGCGCTATGCTTGGCCGCCAGGTTCAATATCGAATCGATGTCGCGCAGGCGATAGCTGAAAGGGCGGCTCAAATAAGTAGGAACGCCCGACTCCACGTAGGGCCGGGCCAGGCGGTGTTGCCAGGGAACCTCGTAGAGTCCGCCAAAGCCGATGGCGTCCACCTTGCCCAGCATCCCGTCATAACGGTCAACGGCAACGCAGTCGTACTTGGCGGCGAACTCGCGCGCCAGCTGGGGATTCACATCCCAGCAGTGGGTGATCTCCATGTTCAAAAGGCCGCTGGCGAACGGTCCCTGAGCAGAGAGGATATCGGCCCAAATTCCCCAGAACGTGTACTCGCCCACATTCAGGGCTCCCACGCGAATCTTTCGACGGGGAGGCTTCGCAGCTTCCGCCTGTCCCTGGGGAGTCCGGGCAGACCCCCAGGCCCCAACCGCTAGCGACGCCAAAAAAGAACGGCGATGGGTCATGAGTCGCTCCTTTGTTCGATTGCTGATGCAGGGAAGCTCCGAATAACGCATCCAAGAGCTATTCAGAGCACGAAAACCGGAAAACGTGGTTTGGTTTTTCTTTCATTGTCGGCAGCTTGTCAGCCCTTGACAATGGCGGCGCCTCCCCCCGGGCCGCAGAAACCCTGAATCAATCCGAGTTTCCCTGGCTTGAAGATCCTCTTTCCTCCCGCCACACCGGCCCCGAGTCCGTCTCTTTCCAGAAACGCTCGAATTCCTGAGAACCGGCTTCATCCCAAAAATCAGTGACCACCGGATTCCCATAGCCGGACGTCCCTCGTTGCAATCGTGGCCCGGGAACGTCCGGAGGGTTCAGAAACCGGAGGTTGGCTCCCGGGGCGTCCGGGTCGAAGCGGAAATAAACGGTAAAGCCGTCAGGGTAACGCATCCGCACCAGGAAGCGTGTTTGTCGGGGCCGCGGGGCCTGACTCAGCCGGCGCAACTTTCGGCGATCAATGGTGACGCCAAGGCCCGGCTTCTCGGAAACCTGCACGCTACCGTTCACGACCGGCATGGTTTCGACCGTCACGTCGTCCTTCCAGAGATGGCACAGGTTCACATGATCCAGGACAGCCATCTTGAACACTGCCGCCTCGTGCGCCAGGAAAGCCTGGTTGATCGTCCCCCCCGCCTGCTGCAACATGAACGGGGTATTGGTGGCCTCGGCCATGCCGGCCAATTTTGCGGCTATCCCCACAGGGGCATGGCCGGCCATGAACCCGTCGCACAGACCGTGTCGCATGAAGTAGTCGGCGGGGCCGTGGTGGATAAGGATGGGGATCGAACATGTCTCTCGAAGAATCCGGTATCCATCATGGTCGATGGCCCGCAGGGGGTCCTCCACGCGGCCGGCCACCCTGAATTTCTCCAGCTCCTTGAGGACCGGGCGGACGGCTTCCAGATTCGAGTCGGCATTGAAATCGTAGTGGACCTTGAAGCCGTGAGGGGCTACCTTCTGAATGGCTTCCGTTTGATCCACCACGTTTTGAATGACGTCCACGTGATATTTGAGCCAGTGGTAGCCGCGCCGCGCCACACTGAGAGCTTCTTCCGCCATTCCCTCGGGGGGTTGAGAGGCGGTCCAGGCCGCCACCGGAACCCAAGAGCGCGCCTGTGGCCCGATCAGTTTCCAACAGGGCAAGCCAAGATACTTGCCCATCAGGTCATAGACGGCCATGTTGATGGCCAGGTTCCGGGTATCTCCTATCCAGTCGAAGGCATTGGATCCGATGTATTGGAAAGAAGGATCGTTCTTGGGCCGCGGCCCCCAACTCTCTCCAATTCCCTCCAGGCCGCTGCTTGTCTTCACGATATAGATGGTGCGAAGTTGCACCCCCAATCCGTGATAACGAAAAAGCCAACCGGCATTGTAATCGTGGTAGGGAGGACAAACCTCATGCACTTCGATGTCAGTGATCTGCAGGTCCTCCCGGGATTTTCCTGGCGGCGCAGCCCGCAGCCACCGGGGACCGGCCAGCCCAGCCAGGCCGAGGGCCGCCGAGACCAGGAATTCACGACGGGCAGCAGGTGGCATGAGATTCTCCTCTCCGATGCAGTACTCCCTCCGGCTTGCAATCCATCGGAGGCGAGTTTCACTAAAAGTATCCTGGAAATGCTATCACAATCTTGTGCATTCAGATCGCAACCAGCCTTTGATAATACCCAAAGCAATGCGCCGCCCCGCGTGTTGCTCCGAACACATCCCGCACCTGGACGTCACAGCCAGAAAAGCGGTCAATGTCAATGACCGGGTTGGGGCACCGGCTTTCAAGGAAGACATAATCTCCCTTCCCCGGGGTTTCCGGGACCAACTGCTGAATGGAACCATGGCGGCCATTCGGGTCCTGGGCAGCCCTTTCTCTTTGGGCGCCAGTGATGGATTGGTTCAAGTCCATCAGGTAGCGGCCGCCGCAGTAAACCCGCGCTGGACCGGCGGCGCCGGGAATTTTCAAAACCCAGGTGCGCCAGTCCCGGTGGTCCAGTCCATTCACTGGGGTCCTCTCTTGCCAAGGATTGGCCCCATTCACCAGGATTTGCCAGCCCTTGTTTCCAAAAGAGATTCCATGGGTCGGGCAGCCCCCCAGGCTGAAGGCCCGGCTTCCCGGCGCGCTGATCTTCAACCCGAGAGTAGACAGAGTGCGGCCGGCTTCCCCTGAGCGCAACAGTTCAATGCGCCGGTGGACCGGCCTCCTTGCAGGGTCGGGATGGCTGGTTGACAACGCCAATAGTGGGTGTGGAGATGGGTACTGACGCGATGAAAGTGAGGGTGATCCTGATGCTGAAACGGATTGATCCGAGAATCGGTCCAGGCATTTCTGAAGGACCGCCGCCTGCGGTTCCCTATCGCTGGGCTCCGGCTGAAGCCGCGGCGCCAGTCTTTTGCCAGCTCGTTGATCCACACCTTGCAACCAAAAACGGTAGCACGGCCGCCGCCAGGAAAACCGGCGACCGAAGATAGCCATGAAGCCCTCCTTACCGTTTGGGGAATGACCTGTCGGCGGCCCCGCGCCTCACAGCGCGAGGGATAGCTGCCCGTGAGGGGAGTTGCCGCTTCTGGCCGGGCCGTTCAGGATTGCCGCCGTGACTGATGCAACAGATGCCTCGGCCCGATGCGCCGGCTCAGACAGAGATGAGATTTTGACCTTGCATGGGGGTCGGGGTTCTCCGAAGCTCTTGGGGTATCACACGAGCGAAAGGAGCACCCCGGGCAGGCCACCCGGCGCTACGAGTTCTACGCCGTCTACGATCCTCCCCCGATCCCTGTCTGACGCCAGGCAGGAAGGACCTCGACACCCGGACCGACGCCTTCGCACACCGATACAACGACTTCAGCCCCCGCGATGCTCTGGATGGTAGAACTCCAAACCAGCATCTCATCGGTCACAGCCTCGCAGAGCCCCCTCCGTCTCATTAGGTACTGAACCCGCACAGTTGATTGACCCGCTTGGGTTCCTGTTATATAGTGCGCTCGTAAAATTGCAAACCATCAGTATTTGCGCGCCACAGATTTTCTCTCTTTGTTCATTTACAGGCGGTTTGTCTTTGGAGGGAAGCGATGAACCACTTGCTTCGGTTTTTCTGCCTCGCCACCGCTCTAATCCTGTCAGTCCGGTCCGTGAGTCCTGCCGTCAGCGGTGGGGATTCCGAGATCAGCTTCGAAAAAGACATCAGGCCTATTCTGGAGAAGAACTGCATGAGCTGCCACAGTTCCGAGTCCCACCAGAGCGGGCTTGTGGTGGAAACCGTTGAATCGCTGCTGGAGGGAGGCGGACTGGATGGACCGGCGGTGATTGCAGGGAAAAGCCGGGAGAGCCCTTTAGTGTTGAGACTCAAGGGAGGAAACAAGCCTGAGATGCCGCTGAATGCAGCCCCCCTCTCCGAAGAGGAAATCACCCTGATCGCCGAATGGATCGATCAGTTGGGGCCCGCTGATTTGACTGGGGATCAAGCCCGAGGCCAAGCACGAAGCTGGCCCTGGACCAAGCTTTCGCTGCCCGAAGCGCCTCAGGTGAAGCGGGCAGAGTGGGTCAAGAATCCCATTGACGCCTTCGTCCTGGCCGCACTGGAGGGTAAGAACATGGAGCCGGCTCGGCCGGCTTCCCGACGCGCCCTGTTGAGACGTCTTTATTTTGGACTGATCGGTCTGCCGCCCTCTCCCGAAGAGATGGAGCGTTTTCTCAACGATTCCTCGGCGGATGCCTATCGCAGCGCGATCGAGAGTTTGCTGGCCAATCCAGCCTACGGAGAGCGTTGGGGAAGGCATTGGCTCGACTTGGTGCGGTATTCGGACACAGTGGGCGAGGCGGTCGACTACCCGCGGCCCCACATGTGGCGTTATCGGGACTATGTGATCCGCGCCTTCAATCGGGATACGCCCTATGACCGCTTCGTCCGGCAGCAACTTGCTGGCGACGCCTACCGAAATTACAGCATAGAAGGAACGATCGCCACAGGGTTCCTGCATCAGTGGGTGTTCGTGCAAAGAGTGGATTCGCCCCAGACTCGGCGTGACTACCTGAACGATGTGGTGGGTACCACGGGCTCCGTGTTCCTGGGAGTAACCCTGGGGTGCGCCCGCTGCCATGACCATAAGTACGACCCTATTCCCACTCGGGATTATTACCGAATGGAAGCCTTTTTCGCCCCGGTGACGGTTGGGCCCGTTGCCCTGCCATTCACCCCGTACGAGATGCCGGAACTGGAGCCGGAGGTCTGGAAGAAAAAATCCGAGGAATGGGAGACCCGGCTGGCCAAGCGGAAGGAAGCGGCGGATCAGCTCAGGGCCGAGTTGGCGGCGCGCGCCGAGAAATATTACCAACTCATGGCGCCTCAGGATCTCAAGGACTGGGTGGTCTCCGATTTGAAACGAACCCCCTTCCCCAAGGGGTCCCTGTATACCAGGGAGGAGAAGGAGCGGCTACGCCTGATGGGACGACAAAACCAGCGTTTCGCCAATCCCAACAGTCCCGACTACTATAAAGCGATGGCTTATGCGGGCCCCTCGGAGGGCTTCCGCGCAAACACTGCCGGCCCCCCAACCACCTATCTGCTGAAGGGAGGCAATTACAAGCTCCCGGGCGAGTCGGTCGAACCGGGATACTTGAGCGCCGTCACCGGTCATTCCAAGCCGGCGGACCGCAAGGGCCTGGATATTCGTTCCTCGGGCGGAAGCTCCCGCAAACTCTTGGCTGAATGGGTCGCCAGTCCCGATAATCCCCTGACGGCCCGAGTGATGGTGAACCGGATCTGGCAGTACCACTTCGGCCGGGGCTTGGTGGCGACTCCCAGCGATCTGGGCAGGAATGGCGGGGGAACCGCCCATCGGGAGCTGATTGACTGGTTGGCTTGGAAATTCATTGACAGCGGATGGAGCGTCAAGGACATGCACCGGCTGATTCTGCAGTCCAACGTCTATCGGCAATCCCTGCAAACACCCCATTGGGAGTCCTACCAGAAAATAGACAGTGACAACCGTTACCTTTGGCGGAGAAGTCCGATTCGTTTGGAAGCGGAGGTCATGCGGGACAGTGTGCTGGCGGTCAGCGGTCAGCTCAACCCGTCGATGGGCGGCCCACCGTTTTTCCCGGATATCGACGATCAGGTTCAGCAGCGCGCCGGGGTGTGGTGGGAGCCTTCGTCACGGCAGGAAAGAAGTCGGCGCAGTATTTACCTGCTCCAGTGTCGATCGTTGCAACTCCCCATGGTGACTGTGTTCGACGGTCCCAATATCAATGAGAGTTGTCCCATCAGGGACGTCACGACCGTGACTCCCCAGGTCCTCACTTTGTTCAACAGCAAGTTCTCTCAAGAGCAAAGTCACTTCATGGCGGACCGTATTCTTCGTGAAGTGGGCAATGATCCCAGCCGGCAGGTGGAGCGCGCCTTCCAGCTGGCTTTTCAGCGGCCTCCTTCGGCTTTGGAGCGAACCGAGTGCCTGGCTTTTCTGACCCAGCATGAGGTAAATCCAAGCCCGCCTTCCAAGGTTTCGCTGCTACCGGTTCGTTTTGGGAATGGCTTGGGGAGTTCATTAGCCGGGCAAAAGGATCAGAGCAAAAACCTTTTGTCACGTCTATGTCTGATTCTCATCAATATGAACGAATTTATTTTCTTGCAATGAGCGGTGGTTGGATCACACGGCCTTGCATTGACAACGGCAGGGGGAATGATCATGGCCAAGGGTGAGTTCGATCTTTGTGCGAGAGTGGAACAACCGGACCTGCGCCTGGGAGAACTGGGGCGCAGAGATTTCCTGTTCGGATTCGGCAGAGGATTGGGAAGCCTGGCGCTGTCTTCGATGCTCTGCCAGGACGGTTGGCTGGAGGCAGCCGAGTCAGTCCAGGACCCCTTGGCCCCAAAGCATCCGCATTTTGCCGCCAAGGCCAAAGCCTGCATTTTTCTCTTCATGGAAGGTGCGCCCAGTCAGATGGACACCTTTGACCCGAAACCGGCTTTGGACAAATACCATGGAACCCCCGTCACCCGTATTTACGGCAGCCTGGAGAAGCGCATTTACGTGGGCAGCCCTTTTCAGTTTGCCAGACACGGGCAGTGCGGCATGGAGGTTTCGGAGATTTTTCCTCATCTGGCCACCTGTGTGGACGACATCGCAGTAGTCCGTTCGCTCCATACGGATTCAGAGGCTCATCCCGGGGCCTGCTTCATGATGAACACCGGGGTCTCTATCCCCGGCAGTCCTTCCGTCGGCGCCTGGACGGTATATGGACTCGGCAGTGAGAGTCAGAGTCTCCCGGCATTTGTGGTTTTGCCCGATCACCGCGGTAGAATTGCCGGAGGGGCCGTCAACTACGCCAACGGCTATCTGCCGGCCGCTTGCCACGGCACTCTGCTGAATTCCGAGGGCGTGCCCATTTTTGATCTTCAGCCCCCGGAGGGAGTAACTCGCGAGCAGCAGGAAACCGATATCCAGCTGCTCAATCGGCTGAACGAGCCCTACTTGAAATCCGACCCCAGCAACGGCAACCTGCTGGCGCGCATGAAGAACTACGAACTGGCCTTCCGCATGCAATTTGCCGTGCCGGAGGCTGTCGACATAGAAAGTGAGCCCGAAGAAATCAAAGAAATGTACGGGCTCAACGACAAGATCAAGGAGCCGATGGCTCGGAAATGTTTGATGGCCCGCCGCCTGGTGGAACGGGGGGTGCGCTACGTCCAGGTTTATTGCGGTGGCTGGGATTCGCACGAGAACATCGCGGAAGAGCACCGCAAGCGGGGCTACGAGACCGACCAGCCGGTTACGGCGCTGCTGAAGGACCTGAAGCAAAGGGGGCCCTGTTCGATGAAACCCTGGTGGTATGGGCCGGTGAATTCGGACGCACCGCAGACAACTCCATGGACTTCTTCCGGTCCCATCCCGGGCGCGACCATAACAAGGAAGCGATGGTGGCGTGGCTGGCAGGCGGCGGCATCAAAGGGGGAACGGTCGTGGGGAACACCGATGAGCTGGGAATTAAAGCAGCCGAGAACGTCTATCACCTCCACGACCTGCACGCCACCCTGCTGCATACGATGGGTCTGGATGACATGCGCCTGACCTACTATCACGCGGGACGCTTCAAGCGACTGACCGACCTGGGCGGCCGTGTGATCAAGGAAATCGTGGTCTAGGCCCTTGATCCCGTTACATGAGGCAGGGCAAGTCTCAAGGGTCGCACTGGATCATGCAATTCCAAGGCTGTGGGTCTCCTGTCTTGTCTCAACCCTGACATCGCCGCCCTCAACCCCAATTTCTCATAGGGTCTCTGAGATTGAGGAACAGGCAGAATAGCAGGGCATCGGGGTTCTCGGGTTCCGACTCTCACCGACCTCTTGTTTGTCGCTCGACCTTAACCTGCCGAGCAATGGCTCCGCCGCCTCGTGGATGGGAGGGGGATTCCCCTCCATGATCCAGGGGATTCCGCCCACGGCTACCTGCTGCCGCGGGTGGCGCCGCTCTTGGGGCTGTGCTGATGATGGCGAGCGCGCGGGGTGTCGCACCGGTGCAGGACAGCCTGAATCCCGAGCAACCGGCCGGCCCGGGTTTGAAGCTCCCCCTGACAACGCTTTCACCTCCCGGCACAACGGGCATTCCGGTTCGAAGGGTATACTCAGTTGCCCAACACCCGCCTGATTAAGTCACCGTAACCGGTTGGGCATGGAACACGGCCGGCAGGATGTCCGGAACTCAACGATTCTTGTTCAGCGGACTCAGCTGGAAAGCCATTGTTGACGGAACAAAAATGCGCTTTATAATAGAATTTTCAGGCGAATAAGGAAAAGCCTGTTGCCAATGGGTTAGAGAGATCAAGGTGCCCCATGAGAATCCAACTTAAGTGGAATCAATTCTTAGCTTGCTGGTTGGCTTTTTTCATCATTCTCTCCGGATCACTATCACTGCTCATGGCGGACCGGAAGAAAGACCGGCGCCGCGAAAAGTCGCTTCGCACGGAAACCTTGGACCGATATCTTAAGAAGTGGCTCAAGCAAGACGTCACCTACATCATCAGCGAGGAGGAAAAGGAGGCCTTCAAGCAACTGACCACTGACGATGAGCGCTATCAGTTTATCGAGCAGTTCTGGCTTCGGCGGGATCCCACTCCAGACACCCCTGACAACGAAGTGCGGGAGGAGCACTACCGTCGCATCGCCTTCACCAACGAACGCTTCGCCTCAGGAAAGCCGGGGTGGGAAACGGATCGAGGACGCGTCTACATCACCTTCGGTCCCCCGGATGAGATCGAGCGGCATTCCTCTGGCGGCACCTACGATCGCCCCCCCGAAGAGGGGGGAGGAACAACGGTGACGTTTCCATTTGAAGTGTGGCGATACCGCTATCTCGAAGGCAGGGCTTTAGGGGAGGAGGTGCGAATCGAATTCGTAGATCCCAGTTTTACCGGGGAATATCGGATGGCCCTGAGGGCCTCGGAAAAAGACGCCATTTACTATACCCCGCAAATCGGCTTGACCACGGCAGAGATGATGGGGTTGGCCCTACAAGGAAAACCGCGATGCTCGCGGTGGAACGGGGTTCGGCATGGCGGGAAACCTGAGACCCTACCAGCAATTCGACCGGCTCAGGCAGTATGCGGCCCTGACCCGGGCCCCCAAGGTCCGGTTCAAAGACCTGGAAACGGTCATCGATACCAAGCTCTCCTACAACCTGCTCCCGTTTCACTTCAGCACTGACTTTTTCAAGATTACCGAAGACATGGTGCTGACACCCATCACCATCCGACTGCATCACCGGGATTTGACCTTCAAGAATGAAAACGGCGTCCAGCGCGCTCGTGTGAATGTGTTCGGGCGCGTCTCCACCATTACCGGGCGAGTGGTGGATGTTTTTGAGGATGTCATCTCACAGGATGTCCCCGAAGCTCTGCTGAAACAGGCATTGGAGCGCGATTCGCTTTATCAGAAGTCCTTACCTTTGCGCTCCGGGCGATACAAACTGGAGCTGGTGCTGAAAGACCTCCACAGCGGTCACATGGGAACTCAGTATTTTGGACTGGTGATCCCACGCTTTCCGGACGACAGTTTGGCCAGCAGCTCGATCATCCTGGCAGACACCATCGAAGCGCTGCCCCTGGATCAGGTCGCTAGCGGGATGTTTGTGATTGGGACCAACAAGATCCATCCTAACGTCGAAGACCGCTTCGACCGGAAAGAGACCATGGGCATCTACTTCCAGGTCTACAACTTGACCTTGGACGATCAATCCCGGAAGCCATCCGCCTCGGTTCAATATGTCCTGATGAAGGAGGACCGGGAGATCACCCGCCTCACCAAGAGCCACCAGGACCTGGCAGGGGCAGCCCAGCAGATGACCTTGGAACAACATCTGGCTTTGAGCGCCCTTGACCCCGGCAGCTATCAATTAGTGGTTAACGTCACCGATAATCTGTCCAAGCGATCTCTCAGCCAGGTGGCGAAATTCGAAGTTCGCTGATTCCCACGACCGCAGTGATCCATAGGCTCGGCCCAGGCTGAATGCTTTTGCGCATTTGATTGACAACAAATGGGCGGCGCTGTCGAGCTTGGTCTACAACCTGAAGACCATCGACAGGTTGGAGCCGTCCTATAGCGAGCACGCTATGGCGATGGATTGGGGGCCTTCGGGCGTCACTCCGGGCCTGGTCTTTGGAAAGCGGCCAGGCGGTTACGACGTGGTGGATGAGTATTACCACGACGGCAGGCAAACCGGGCGGCTGGATGCAGAGGTTCACGCGGGTCACGTGGCTGCCATGGGTTACAAGCTCAAGCGGATCATCGTTGACCCTTCCGCCATCCCTTTGATCTCCGCCCTGTGCAAGAAACATTTCCATGTTTCGATTGCGGCGGGGCATTATTGCCGTGGTGAACGTCTTTTCTCGCGGTTTTCTGCGCGTGTTCGAGTCATGCCTGAATCTCATCAGGGAATCGGGCGGTTACGAGTGGGACGAGCTTGAGGACAAGCCGAGAAAGGGCAACAACTACTGCTGCGATGCCCTGCGCTACGGCGTTTTCAGGCTCTTGCCTCTCTCTCGGTCTTCCTCTGTAGTCTATTCCGGTTTCTAGAACCTATCTTAAAATTGAAATCCTGGATTGTGGCCTATAGGGCTACAGGCTAACTACTTGATTTTCAGTGTCTCCGACATTCTCTTCATGAACTGAATGATATGGAATATGATTTTGAGATAGGTTCCAGTCACCATCACAACCGAACGAGTCCCTGCAAGGCACGTGGTCCAGGGCGGTGTCAGCAGAATCCACGTTGCCCTGGAAAACCTGGATTAGGGGGTTGTGGGACTGGATGGTTTCAACTTGAAGATCGCGCGCTTCGAGAGGAAGCGGAAGAACAGAATCCTTACCTATGAGGTAACGATTTTCCGAGACCTGTCGGAACCGGAAGAAGAAGGGGATGAGAACAGAGAGTGACTGTGACAGGCTTCCGGCTTACCTTGGATCCCGCCGATGATCCGACCACCGAGTCAGGGTGTGTGAAGAATACTGTACGCTTCGGCTGGTGATGCGAGCGGCAATGGCAATCAGGGACAGCCGGAAGCCGCTCATGTCGTCGTAGGTCCGACTCCAAGGCGGGCCGCTTCCCTCACCTGGCACGTCAAGACATATCTCCATTTGTCTCGGACTCTCAACACCTTTCCAGGGGGTCAGCGCGTGCTGCTCGCCGGTCACTCTTAGCATGGGCGTAGACTCGCTTACCCGTGCCCCGTTCCAGTCATACCAGGTATAGGCAAGTCTCGTTCCCTCCGGCGCGGCCCTGTCCGGGGTTGGCCGTCACCATGGCCAGGCCAACGTTGTCCTGACTGCCGAAGCGGCTCGACAGCCAGCGGCACTCTCCATCACGCAACCAGTCTCTCTCTGATTGGGGCAGGATGGAAAAGGCTTCCATGATTTGCCCCTCGTTGCTTGTCACCAGGTATCGGCCTTCCAGGTGCAGGGAATCGACGGGGCATCTGGTCTGGTCCGCGTAGATGGCCCCAACAGTGAGATCGTTGCCTGCATCTACTGTCAAGACGTACTGCTTCCTGCCGTGGCCGGGAAGATCGAAGTTCGCTCGATTCCCTTCCTGGTACTCTCCGTTGAAGCGGACGGGCGGCGCTTCTTCGGTTCCTCGATGAAACCGGATGGTGCCGCTGCAAGGGTCGTGCGACCTGTTGATGACAGTGATTTCAGTTTCCGCCGTGGCGTTGGCAAGAGGACCGGCAAAGACATGGGTGAGAATCTTCCTGTAGGGCAGGATTGGCTCAACGTCGGAAATCGGTTGTTCGGTATAGCTCTTGATCCAGTCGTAAATGGACGAAACGCGGGTGGCAACCGAGACAATCCGCTCGTCTCTGTTGTTCCTGCCGCTCATTGAATGGACGCCCACCTGCCCCCAAAGGGTTTCACCGGACTGAGCCGTTCCAATCGGAACAACCACGGAGCCGCCGCTGTCGCCGGGCTGGGTGCCCTTTCTCGGATCGCCAGGCACACCGGTGCAAACCGTTCGGTCATGGGCTACTTCGTTAGCATCTCTGATGTTGAAAGCGTCGCGGCAATCTCTGCCCAGGTACAACGGCATCTCGACGAATCCGGGATCGCCTCCTACCGTCACAACCGTTGCCGTCGTGCCGGAAGGCGCGAAGCGGGCTTCTTCTTCAGGGCTTAAGATTGATACGGGTTCGTGCATGGAGTCAATGGTTAACTCGACCAGGGCTGCATCGTTCTTGAACCCCGCCCTTCCACTGTAATACTCCGGATGGAGAATGATTCTCCTGATGTACTGCGTAGAGTAACGTTCGTTTAGCTCGGCGCCTGGAGACCTGGAATGTTCAGCCACTTGGACAACCGCATTGTGGTTCAGGGTTATGGCGCCAAAACCGTCGTCGTAATCCGTAAAGCAATGAGCCGCCGTGAGTATCCATCGGGGAGCAATGAGGCTTGCGCTACAGTACCAGCCGTCTCCAAACCCAATCGAGGCGTTGAAAAGGAACATGTCGGGAGGAATTGGACGACCACCGCGTACCTCGTGGCTTTCTCGGTGGCTCTCGCCCACAACCTTCCCGACAGCCGTCCCCTGCACAGCCAGCAATACCAGAACAACCCAGAGCGCCTTCCTAACCTTCTTCACGATACACCTCAACAATCTCTGAGAGTTGGCATAATAGATCATTATTGGAACCTTTCGCTTATCGCGCTCCAACCACAACATCTTGCGGTTTCGGAGGGGATACAGCCCCTTTCTCGACACAAGATGCTGTGGTGTCCTTCCACCGGATGGCTGTGGTCCGAACCGCTGAAAGAGGGCAGACCACAACATCTTGTGGTTGGGCCGCTCTTTCTGGAGCTAAGCCGCTTTGTACCTATTCGGCTCCAGCCCCATCAACTCGAAGGCCAACGCCTCTAACCCGTGCTTCTGGTGGCAGTCGTTGGCGTCGCCCGGCTCGTCCGGCATCCAGAGGGGCAGGCCGGTTGCCCGGGCCGCGCTCAAGCCTTCTCCGCTGTGGTCATGGTCCGCCGCCACGACGCCGCGACCCGCCTGGCGGGCCGCCTTCCTGAGATTGCCAGCCGAGAAGCAGACCGTTACTCTCACGTCGCGCTTGTACAGCCGCGCCAGCGCCATCCAGACCGACAGCCCGGTGGCGTAGCCCTCGACCCAAGCCCAAAACCGGCCGTTTCCCAAGTGGGGGACGCCTCCGGCCACCCTTCCACCTTTCAGGAAACGTTTCTCACCGTCCGGCGCTACCATCTCAAGGCTCGACACCTTGCCTTCGACCATGACGGGCGCCAGCAGCTTGTCCTTCCAGACGCGGGCCTTCACGTTCGGCAATCCCTTCTTCTTCAGGTAGGGATGCGTTTTCAGGCGGCACGCCGACAGAATACTCTCGGCATAAGAGCAGCAAAAGCCGCGGCAGGGTGTCGTCGTGGGCGGCAGCCCCTGGCGCCTGTCTACAGGCTCGGGGTGGTCGGATAAGATCCGTACTGAACCCGGACTTCGACCGACTCTACTGAAATTCCCACTCCCATTTCAGCCGGTCGCTGATCCAGGGAAATTTCAAGCAGATTTTGACCCTTACGCGGGCGGACTTTCTGCAGATGAAACTCCAACCACTGCCCCTGGTAGGGAACGACATGATCCGCATAGTCCCGCAGGCAGGTTTCCTCTGCCAGGGACTGGCCATTCAGCAGAAGGGTGAGGCGGTCGGCAGTCACCAGATTGTCGATATGGAGCTTCAGAACGACCTGCCTTATCCGTTCCGCCGAGCCCTCGATATCGTCTGAAACGGAGAAGGGAATAGAGTAGCGCTTGCCGGGATCGGGGCCGGGAATCGCCAGGGGCAGACTGGCCTGGTAGCCCATTTCAACGGCTCTCTCGGACCGCCGGCGCAGCACATAGTGTTTGTCAGCCTCCTGGATCACCTCCGGGTCACCCAACTCGGTCAGGATACGCCGCTCCATGTCGCCCAGTGGCCATCTGAAAAACCAGGCATAAAGGCCGTCCACGCCGCGCCTCCAATAATTGGCGGCCGCTCCCCGTATATTCTCGGGAGTGGGATAGATCCTCTTGAGAGCCGCCGGCGGCGTTCCGGTGGCTTCGTCCCTGAGGTAGGGCTGAAGGGTTCCATAGACGGCGATATCCTTGGAGTGGGCCGCCTCGACGACCCAATCGATGGGCATATCTATATCCAGGGTGAAGTCGATATAGAGTATGGGCACCAGATAGTCCACGAGTCCCTCTTGGATCCAGCGACGCACGTCCAGACCCTGTTTGAGACACATCTCCTCGGTGGGATAGACGCGCGCACCGACTTGGCCCGGACTTCCGGCTCGGTTACGGACCATCCTGGAAATCTTGGCCACCCACTCAGTCAAAACCGGCGTCATCGCCGACACCTCCTCCGGCCTCAAGAACAGGGGCATACCGCCCGGCGCCGCTGCGAAGTCCAGTTCCACTCCCTCGGTGGAGTAATTGGTTGCCAGCTCCTCCAGCACCGCAAACTGATGGTCGCGAATGAACTCGTGGGCCAAGCCCCGTCCACCCTCGGGAACCTTGTACTTTGCATCCAGCCCTCCATAGGAGGCCATGCGCACACTGGCGAAGAAATCCAGGCCTTTCTGGTGGGCGCGGTCAATCAATACGGTGAGCGGGTCCAGTCCACGATCCATCAGACTCTGCATGTTCTCCCAGGTCCGCCAGTAGGCCGACAGCTCGAAGGGGCGCATATCGGCGCCAAAGCGCTGACCCACCCGAGAGGGATAAAACAGACCATCCCCTCTTTCCACGCCATAGACAAAGGTGTCCACCGACGTTCCGGCGACCTCGTCAATCGGTCGCCAGGCATCTTCCATTGTCATGGGTGGTTCGAACACGTACAGATAGTAGTGCCGGGCATCGTTGTAATAGAGGGTTCTTCGTTTTCGCCCGACGTGTCCCTTGGGCCGCGGCTCCGCCAGGGTCCTGACAGAAGAACCGGTAACCCCCGCTCCGCCAGCAATGGTGAGGGTTTGCATGAATTTCCGACGTGTAAAGCTCATGGTTACCTCCGAGAATTCTACTTGCCGCTCGCTCAACCCGGCAGGTCGTCGCGAGCCGTTAAAGGTGAGGAAGTCGCTCGTTCGAGTGGGGCCCATGGGTCAAAAGGTCCCCTGTGATTGGTTTGAAACAGGGTTCGCAGCCCCGCTTGCGCTCATGGGGTCCCGGGTCGAAACCGGCAGTGACTCAGACTGGCCCACCCCGGCTCCCTTGACAACGGGATCGATTCCGCTTGGGGTTACGGGAAGCAGCCCCAACCTGTCAACCTCTGCCCGGAAAAACTCGTCGCGGGGAGCTGCCCTGCCCACCCGCTTCGGATCGCATGCGCCGCCGACCTCGGCCGATCACCGCCTTTCGGAAACAGACCATACGATTCCAAAGCTACTATCTTATACAATTATCAATACATTGGGTTATAGATTTAAGCTGAGAGGGGGAACCAGATCATGAACGGCCTCAGGAATTTCACTCGGTGGTTTTTGCTGCTGGCCATGGCCGGGGGGGTGGGCTGTGGGGCGCCGTCCCAACAAGACCCGAGAAGGCAAAAGGACCCGCCAGCCCAGGCATCGACCCGCCAGCGCCGCATCATTGTCAATGATGACGGAGAAGCGAACCCCATCCCAAAGGGTGGATCGCTCGAAGCCTACCTGGCTCAGCGCTTCCAGGACTCGGTGGGTTCTCAAGTCGATTCCTACTTCATTTGCGTGGGCAGCACCGACCGCGGGCCGGCCACGGGAAAGAAGCCACGACTTCAGGACACCCAGAACCGATGGTTTCCGGAGATGAAGGCGCCGCCGGAAATAGACCGCATGACCCGGGCCTACCTGGAAGCCGGCAAAAAAGCCGGCATGGAAATCTTCGCCTCCATTCGGATGAATGACATTCACGACGCCTGGATGCCCCGGCTGACGTACCCTTTGAAAATGGAGCGGCCCGATCTGTTGCTGGGAACCAGGAAGAACTATGCCCAAGACTCTGTTATGCGCGCCTTCTGGTCCGGCTTCGACTATGCCAAAGAAGATGTCCGCCGGCATTTTTTGGAGTTCATCCAAACCTATTGCCGCCAATACGACTATGACGGCCTCGAACTGGATTACTTTCGTCATCCCCTGTTCTTCAAACTGGGCGAAGCGCGGCAGAATCTGAACACCATGACCGAATTCGTGCGAAAGGTTCGCAACAGCCTGCGTGAGATAGGCCAGGAACGGGGCAAACCCTATCTGCTGGCCATTCGCGTTCCCGACACTCCTGAAATGGCCCTCAGGACCGGTCTGGACGTCGAGCGTTGGATGAAAGAAGGTTTGCTGGATCTTCTGATCGTGGGAGGCGGCTATATGCCCTATGCCGGTCGATTGCAGGCATTCATCGATCTGGCTCATCAATATGGCCTACCGGCCTATCCCTGCATCAACCACTTCCGGGAACCCATCAACATGCACAGCCTGGCGGCCAATTTCTGGGCCCTGGGAGCCGATGGGGTCTATCTGTTCAACTACTTCGGCACCCGATCGGGCATGGAAGGAGGCCGCATGCAGCCGGAAGTGAGCGATGTCGCTGAGCGGATTAAGGTTTTGAGCCAGATTGGCGCTCCTGAATCGATCTTGGGACTGGACAAACGGTTCCTGCCTGACGACGGATCCGACATCTACTATTGCGGCTTTGCCAACGCCCCGAGACAATTCCCGGTGAGGCTGGTGGATGGAACCCCCATCGAATTGGTGGTGGGTGACGACTTGCGGGAAGCAGGCCGATCAGCGAGCAAACGGCTCCTGAAGATCAGTGTCGCAGATCTGGCCCCCGGTGAGGATATTGTCGTCGAAGTAAACGGCACTCGCGTTTCCGCCGCCGGCGTTGAGCGCACCGGTGAGACCTCCTTTGCCGTCCGGCCGCAAGCCCCGCTCTTACAACAGGGAGTGAACACTATCGTCGTCCTCCCGGGACTGAATGCGATGGGGCGGCTGTCCTCCAAAGTGACGGGACTGGAGCTGTTGGTGCGCTACTGAACTTCCGACCACATTCGACTTCTGTCGATTTCGGTGGGGAGTGGCCTTATCGGGACAGGCATCTTGCTGTCGCGCCCGCGTTGAAGCGCTGGTTTCAGCTTCTGGCTCCGGCCTGGATTTCTCACGGTAAGATGCAACATCGGTTCCCGGAATCTGCGGAAACAGGGCAGGAAAAATTTTGACCCGGATAGCCCGGCGGGATCCTGTGGCCTCACACGGCAACTCAGAGGCGCCGCCGCTTCGCGGACGGACGGATTCCCATTCATTATCCATGGGCTCACGCCCGCGGCTATCCGCTGACGCGGCGTTCGCCGCCGGTAGCGACAACCTAGTAGAGACTGCTCGTGCTTCCCCCGTCAGCTACCAGCACTTGGCCGGTGATGTTGGCTGCAGCCTGGCTGCAAAGGAAGACCACCAAAGAGGAAAGCTCCGAGGCCTCGCCCAAGCGACCCAAAGCTGTTCCCGCTGCCCACTGCTCTTGGATTTGCTGGATGGATTTCCCCTGTTTTCGGGCGTCTTGCGCCAACAGGCTGTCGACCAGGGGTGTTTCAAAGGCTCCCGGGCAAACGGTATTGACCAGCACGCCATGCCGGCCGAATTCATGGGACAACAACTTGCTCAGCGCTGCCACGCCTGCCCGATAGACGGCCGAAAGATAGTAGGGAGGATGGGGTTCTTTCACCGCCACGCTGGTGATATGGACAATGCGCCCCCACTGCCGTTTTTTCATATACGGAATTACCAGGCGGCACAGCCGGATGACAGGCAGCAGCACGCTCTCAAATCCGGTTTGCCACGACTCCTCATCGAGTGAGAAGAAATCACCCATCCGGGGATGGCCGACGTTGGTGACCAGGATGTCGACGGTCCCAAACCTTTCCAGGGTTGTGGCAACAAGGCGCTCTACCTCTTCCTTGCGAGCCAGATCACACACAACCGGTAACACCTGGGTTTGGGTCTGGTTGGCAATGCTCCGGGCCGTTTTCTTCAATCGGTCCTGGTTTCGGGCACAGATGACCAGGCTGGCCTTTTCCCTTGCCAGAGCCAGCGCGCAAGCTTTTCCCAACCCCTGACTGGCAGCACAAACAACGGCTACCCTGCCTTTTAATTGATAATCCATTTTCCCCCTCTAACGGATGCTCAAGATCCAAGCTCCTGGCGTTTTTCCCGAATCGGCCGGTAACAATATTCATTCATCAGCGCCACCGCACCCAGATCACCGTGATCCTTAGCCACACTCACATAGGCCTCCAGAGCCTCTCGAATGGCCCGGTAAGCCAGCTCGACCTGACGTCCGGCTTCCTCTTTGCGTCCGGCCCGTAGAGCACGGCCAGTGGCTCCGAAGGCATCGGCAGCATCAAGATAACGCACGGCAAAGCGGAGTCGTCCTAAAAAATATTGGGTATAGGCCCGTCCCTGCGGACGGCTGAGCCGGTGAACTTCTTCCATGTGTCGGCGTGCCTCAGCGTAATGCCGGCGGTCTTGTCTGATGGCTTCCGACAGCCCCCCCTGCTCATAGTGTTTGGTCATCATGCCCGGCACGGGGAAACCAAACCCCAGCCCATGTTGGTCCAGCCCCAAGGTGATTTTTTCAATGAGGGCGAAAGCCTTCAGAGCCGGCTCCACTGCATCCGGTCCACAAATATGCCGGATCTGGTCGGCGTAGGCCTTCTCCGGCGTCATGGCGGCGTCCCAACTGGCGCGGCTCAGATAGTGTACAGTCGGATCAAGATCCCCGACGGTCCAATACCGCGTATAGAAGCCCGCCCAACCATTCTTGCGCAGTTCGCCCATCAGGTTGTGCAGGGACCCGGTTGCCAGTTGCGGCAACACACCCACGTTGTCGTCCGCCAGTGTAAAGATGAGAGTGGAGGGGACCTGCCCGGGCGGCGCCTGCTTCAGCAACTCCGGTTGGCGCAGTTGACGGCTTGCGGTGTAATCGATAAAGCTCAACATCTCACCGCCCGGCGGCAACATGCGGGCCACCAGTGGGAATAGCTCGGCCGCCACGCCGTTGTAGACGATCTTGATGTCCTCCCCGTTGCCGGGCCGTTTCAAAAGCTGCTTCTCATGCAGCAGAGAATCGAAGAACCAGAGACTTGACAAATCTCCCCGCAGCATGGTTTCCACTCGCTCGCCGCCCCCGGGGAATGAAACCCGGCCGCGCGCGCTCCTTCGGAGGTCGTTGTAGCTGCCCAAATCCGGCGCCGGGTAGCGAGCCACCAGTTTCCTGTAGGCATTGGCCGACCGGCTAACCCAACTGCGATGCTCCGGCATGCCGACGTGGATGTGATCAATATCGGGATAGGTTTCGACGTAGGCGCGAAAGATGGTGGTCACCATCTCTCGCAGCCCCCGATCCTCCAGGGCTTGACGCCGCCCCGGGCCCGCCGTCAGACCACCCAGTTGTCTCACCCTTTCAGACCCCGGCAGGACCTCCATGAACTCTTTGGGCCATTCGAAAGGCTGAATTGAAAGACCGGTTTCCATCCCCAGCTTGTCTGCTTCTTGGAGGATGCTGCGAACCAGGCCGATCGCCCGACGCCGCACTTCTTCCCCGGATTGCGCACCCACCAGCTCGGGGTTGGTGAAGACCTCCATGCCGGCGAACTGCTCACGACCAATCGTATCTGGTCCAATTGGGTGGCGATGGCCAAAATAAAGGACGCCGGGCGGTTTTTCCATACCGCGGAACCTGTAGTGCACAAAAGGCTGGACTGGCCACAGGGAGCAGTGAATTCGATTATATTTCATCTTGGCGATCTGCCGTAAAAAGCGCCGGTTCTCCTCCAAGCTCCAGGAAACCGGACCGTGAGCCAAATCATTCACCAGACGCCAGCAGCGAATGCGCATGTTGGGCTCGAGGACCAGGTCGAGATCGGGCAAGCCGGGCCACTGACGCCGGGATGGATAGACATCACGGTCGAGCAGATATCTCACACCCAGCCGTTCGCCCAAATCATAAGCTGCCCACAACACCGCCACCGCACTGCCTCCACCCACCAGCAGCGTTGGGCTCGAATCTTTGATACTCCTTAGAATCAGTCCTTGGGACGTAAGGTCGGGCCAACGGTCCCCAACGGCTCTTGCCAGCCGCGGATTGCTTTCGGGACGACCCACCAGAATGACGGCCAAGGCATCCCCCTCAGTGGTCGGGCCGACCAGAACCTTCACCTCGAACAGCCTTTCGAGCATGGCGGCCAGTTCCGAAGCCGCCATGCGCTCCAATTCCTGAGCCTCCGGACCGACCACAATGGCCACCTGTGGCCATCCTTCCTCGATCGAACAGCCCGGATTCATCATCAGCGCCGCTGCGCAGCATAGTAAGAGAATCCCCAAGCGTTTCCTCATGACGACTCCTTTCGGCAACCCAAAGCCAAACCTCGGGCAGCGGAGAGCTGACCTCTGAACAGATTGAGCAACCCGTGCGCCAAGCTCCTCCGAACATCTTTCTCCTCTGCGGCCAAGGCCCTGTCGCTCCTGATGCAGACAGAATTTCAACAGAGGCGTTGGAGAGCAAACTCCATTTTAGGACAAAAGTTTTTCCCTGCAATGGGCCAAAACAAGCAGGCGCAAAGAATGGGGACGCAACAAAGATCGTTGTCGGCGTGGGAACGACCTGGATGAATGAATCCGGTCCTGTACTTCTCCACCGCGAGTCGATTCAGGGCGCCTCTCCCGGATGGGGAGAAGCTGTACTGTTGACAGGAGTTCAGGGGGCGTTCCATCATCCATGACGAGTCTCTATGGACAGCCTCGCCCCTGTCACCCCATGCTTCCTCACCTGAAAAGGCATTTCATAAGAGAAGGCTCCACCGGCTGCCGCTGCGTTCGCGGCTGCGAGGTTATTCGATTCACCAACTCACGCCCACGGCTACCTGCTGTCGCCGCTTCGCGGCCGACTGTCGATCGTCTCGTTGCTGCCTCTTCCGGGACAGACAGGCGGATGGGACCTTCGTCAAAGCCGGCCTCCACCCGGTCATGTCGGAAGCCTTCAAACTCTAGCGTTTTGGTGTTACAGTGTGTTGGTGCCTGCCTGGGCCGTTGGGAAGGCAGACCGGTCGGTTCCCTTCATGGAACTTGGGCAAATCCGTCAATCAATGATTTCCGAGACTCCGAGGGCCGACGCAACTGACGTGCCGGGTTTTTGGTTTCAATATGGTCTCAGCTTGAAGCAGAATGACGGTGATCAGCCAAAACTGAAGAGGAGGAGTCCCTGAAATGGAACACAACCGACGAACCTTCTTGGAAACGGGAGCTTTAGGCATGGCGGCCTGGGGAGGATCCCTGGCGAAATTTCCCCTGCAGGGGGCGGCCTCAACCAGTCCCTCCCCGAAATCCCCGACGACGGATGGACCACCGGCCTATCCAATCATCTACAACTGGGACGGGGCACCTCACGATTATTCCGAGTTCCCGCAGTCTGTGGAGCAATTCGTGGAAAAAGCCTATGCCCCGATGAAAGACACCCAGGTAGGGGCTCACTTTTGGTGTATGGGAGAACACGAGGCCAAGTGGCCCTCGAAAACGATGGAAATGGCGGGCGACTCGCAGGGCCGCGTCTACGATACGGTGCGCTCCATGCGACACAACGAAGGCATCAGAGAAACGATCCGCAAGGGCGAGAATCCCTATTCAGCCCTGGTGAAGCGAGGTCATGAGCTGGGAATGCATGTCTATGCATCCATCCGAATGAACGACAATCACTTTAGTGGTTTACAGATTGAAGATATGGCCGACGCCAGCATAGAGGGGCTGACCCCCTTGCGCAAAGATCACCCGGAATGGTGCTTGGGACCCCGCCAGGCTCCCAAATGGTTTGCGGCCTCCTGGAACTTCGCCATTCCCGAGATCAGGGAACACCGCCTGCAGCACATCACCGAGGTTTGCAACTTGGCGGACTGGGATGGAGTTGAGTTGGACTGGCAACGCCACGCGTTCCACCTGCCTCTCGAAGACGCCTACCGGCTGCGCTATACGTTGACCGATCTCCAGCGCACCTTGCGTCGGTTGACGAACCGCCTGGGCCGGGAGAGGGGTAGGCCTCTCCATCTGGCGGTGCGAGTGGCCACTACCCTGGAAGCTTGCCGCCGCATTGGCTATGATCTGGAGACTTGGGTCCAGGAGGGTCTCTGCGACATGATGATCGCAGGCGGTGGAGCCGGGACCGACTACGGTGTGGAGGTGGAAGCCTTCATCGACCTGCTGAAAGGCAGCGGGATCCGGTTCTATCCCGGCTTCGACAGTGGTTTCTGGGGCGCCCATCAAGGGCTGAAACCACATCAGCAATGGCATGAGGCCATGGTGCGGGCTGCTGCCACGGGCTATTGGGAGCGCGGGGCCGATGGAATATACTGCTTCAATTGGCACGCCAACGAACAGACTCGCCGTCCGCTGCTCACCACTGTTGGATCACCCCAAACGCTCAAGGGAACCGATAAAGTATACGCGGCCCTTCACCGGTACATTGGCGGTTGGCCCTTCAGTGAGCCCAAGGAGGGAGCCTGGGCTGGAGCCGACCTTCATGACCGCCTTTACGGAGAGACTCCGGTGGCCCTCTACCGAACCTTGACGGAGGAAGGACCCCGCTTCCATGTCAGCATCTACGACGACCCGATCCAGGAGGCTCGAGCGGGAAGTCTCAAGAAGGCCGAGTTGCAAGTGGAATTGAAACATCACTCGGTCGCAGACAGGGTTGAAGTCAAGCTGGATGGAACCGTGTTGCCCAAGCCACAAGTCCGCAACGTGGCGGCAGAAGACCCTGACAATCCCTCGGACGTGGCCGAAAACAGTTGGTTCGTCTGGACACTGAAGCCGGGTCAAGCCGCCCGTGGCGCCCACGTGGTCCAGGTGCGCTTATTGGAGCGCGACCCACGGGTGCGACCGCCACTGACAGTGCAAAGCGTCGAAGTTCATTTGACCTATTGAGGATAGCGACTCGTAGCCCCTGGCGCCCAGCGGTTCGGCTGGATGGAAATTCGGCGAAAGGGCGGTCGACGCCGGGAGACGTTTGGCAACCTGAGCCGGGTAATGCCCCTGCCGGGCGCCAAAAAAGAGAGCCGGACGGTTGGCCGGGGGCTTGGTTGACTTGGCGCTCTCGATGTGTGAACCGGTCAGCCCCAGCGCACGCCTTGGTCGCCAGAGGCGCCCCTGTTTCGCCCCTGTGGGCGCAGGCCGCTGATGCCGGGCACTGGATGACCGAAGAAAAAGAAGCATGAAAACCGACCTCTCTGGCGGAAACCATCCGCGCAATTGCGCCAGACCGGAGCTGTCGCGCATCGACAATGCGCAGACCCTGAATTTGTTTCATCAGATTCTTTGGCAGGCGCTGCGGATCGAAGGCGGTTGGCTGCCGGGCTTGGTCCCGTGGAATTGGAAGCGGCAGATAGGCGGCTTCATCTGGAGAGATGCGATATACGCCCAGGCTCTCAGAGAGCGATTGGCGGAGATTCGTTTTCCACTGAAACGGTTTGAAAAGAACCGGTGGCTCCGTTCCGTCCTTTGCGAGGTGGCGCACGCCCCGGATGATGCCAGCTGGCTGGCCGGAGCTTTCCTGGAGCTCAAATCCCGGCTTTTGAAAGAGGTGCGCCAACATGCTCAGGCCACACTCCCCGTGGCGGATGCGCCCACCGTGGATGTGTTGCACCAGTTATCGGACGAGTTGCAGAAACAGGTGGGCTGGGCCCAGTCGGCTCTGAAATCAAGACAGCTAACCGAGATCCAAAACAAGAGGATGGCGGAGTGGCGTCGTTACCTCGGCACCCATTTGCGGGTACTTTTTCAAGAGCAGCCCCAGCCCGATTCAGTCGTCCCAGCGCCGCCCTGCCGCAAGCCCTTCCAGCCCTTCGCCCAAGCGGCCAGAGGCGAAGACGTGCTGCTGGGCGATCACCGGGAACTGGTGGTCATCCTCGACCATCCAACGGTTAACAAAACGGTCATCACCGAGTTTCGCAACTATTGTCAGGAAATGATGGCCGCCGAGACTCTCGGCTCGACCATCTATGAAGTCGATGAAACAACTGACATGCCCTGGGAGTTCTACTACGACAGCGCGCGCCACTTGTATGACGAGGTACGCCACAGCGATTTGGGGGTGGACCGATTGGGGGACTTTGGAATCAGCCTGAAAGACGTGCCGCAAACCAATTTTCATTATGGACAGCGGATGAAGCTCTCACCGACAGAGAGGTATGGAGTCCTCACCATGGTGATTGAGGCTGATTCCTTTCCGGACATGCACGCCCGTCAAAAGCAACATCAGGAGAGGGGAGATTTCAAGTCAGCCGAATACGTCAGCTACGATATCGTCGATGAAACCCTCCATGTAAAATTCGGTTACAAGTGGCTTCCGGTCCTCTTGGAGAAGGCCGGCGAAACCCGCTCCCTGGAAGAATTCACACAGCACTGTCATCAGCGCTGGCAACAACTGGCGCCCGACTATTCCGACATGGCGGCAGTGGCTCGGGGGGCCAAGGAAGTCGCCAGCCCCAGTGCGAGGGATGCTTGATTTTAATCGTGGATCCAGCCCGGGGTTCCCACGGGGGTTTGAGATTTAGGGAAGTTCTGAATAACTCATCCATGAGTTATTCAGAGCACGAAAACCAGAAAACGTGGTTTTGGTTTTTCTTTTATTTTCAATAACTTATCAGCCATTGAACATGGTGGCGCCTCCCCCGGGCCGCAGAAACCCTGAATTAATCAGAGCTTCCTTAGTTGTAGGGAACGGAGAGAAGCTCCCATACAAGTTCCCGCCTTGGATCGTCAATGAATACCACCCCTTGGCCTCCTCTTGGGTTGACCTCCTGAGAGGAGGCCATTCCCCTCCTGAAATAGGAGGGGAGTTTTGAGGCTCAGCCTAAGCGTGCGGTGTTCATACCCATGGACCTCTGAAGAACTGCCGAATGTTACAAAAAGACAGTGGGTTAACAACGAGGGTTTGTTTCCCAGGTTGGCGGTTCTGGCCCAGTGATTGCCAGACCCGCGCCAGGAGAACCATACCAGCGGCGCAAGCCGCGACAGCATGTAGCCATGGGCGGTAGCCCATGGTTGGCTTGATGCCCCGAACGACATCAGGAACGGGTTTCGCCGGCGCAAAGTTCGCTAACAAATGCACTTGGTCTCCCATGCCGCCAATTTCGATCAGATGTCCTGCCTGAGCCCTGATGATGCCTCCGATATATTCATAGAGCGGTTTGCAAATTCTCTCTCGAATCAATTGGAGACGATATTTCGTACTGAATACGACGTGGTAGGTCAGATTGGAGTAGGTGGCCGCGGTCGCCCTCTCAATTGCCGTCGCCGCATACGCGGCTTGGTGACGTATGGGAGCATCCTATTCCATGGCCCCCCGCCCACGGCTATATGCTGGCGCGACTTCGCCGCTCTTGTTGCCAGCTAAGGCGAAACGGCTGATTCTCGCCGGCTGATGCGGTCGAACAATACCTGGGACCTTTCCCGATCCAGATCCCTTATCACCTGATACTGTCTGAGCGCCGCCGCCCGGTCTCCCACACTCAGGTGGATGAGGCCCAGGTTGAGTCGGATCTCGGCATCTTGCGGTGCGAGACGAACACTGCGGGACAAAGCCTCAATGGCTTCCTGACTGCGCCCCAGACGCGCCTGAGTCAGGCCTAGGTTAAAGTACGCCCTGGCTGAAGTGGGCATGATTCGCACCGCTTGTTGAAAAGCGCCCACAGCCGCTTCCAACCGGCCCAACTCGCTATAAGCCACACCCAGGTTGGAGTGGGCTTCGGCGTCATCGGGCTTCAAGCGGACTGCTTGTCGGAAGGCCTCCAAAGCCTCTTGCTTGCGCCCCATCTGAGCCAGGGCCAACCCAAGGTTGTAGTGGGCTTCGGGAGAGCCGGGATTGAGAGCAACGGCCTGCCGAAAGGCTTCTAAAGCGTTGCCTCGCCGGCCCAGTCGAGCTTGGGACAAACCCATATTCAGGTGAGTCTCGGCGCTGTCCGGTTCGATCTGCAGGGCTTTGCGAAAGTGCTTGCTGGCTTGCGTCGCCTTCCCCTGATCCAGATAGATTCTTCCCAGATTGAGGTGGGCCTGCGCCAGGAGCGGATCACTCCGCAAGGCTTGCTGAAAGAATTCGATGGCCCGTTCGCCTTTCTGCCGGCTGATAAGTCCCAGTCCATGATGCGCTTTGGCATAATCCGGGTCGATGGCCAGCGTCTTCCGATATTCCTGCGCGGCAGCGGCCATACGACCCTGTCGTCTCATCACTTCGGCTAAATTGAAATGACCTATGGCGCTGTTGGGGTCAATTTTCAGGGCACGGCGCAAGCTGATCCGAGCTTCATCCAATTGACCGGTCCCGGCCTGGGCCATGGCCAATTTGACATAGGGCTCGGCGAAAGGAGCGCTCTTCTGTTCCAGGGCCGCGGCCAGCCGGGCCAAGCCTTGCCGCAGACTTCCTGGAGACTGGACCTGGGCCATTCCCTGATAAAGATCGCTTTCCCAACTCGATAACGACTCCGGAAAGTACAACACCGGGTGATCCTCTTTCAAGGAGTGGTCTTCCTGAAGTGGAGCCAGCAGCTCCCGCTCGGGAGGGCGCCTCTGGATCAGATGATCCGTCATGACCACGTGCACCACGTCCTCGGTTCGTCGCCTGGGCATGTGACAACTGGCGCAATCGCTGACGGGCCTATCCCCATGGACGGCTGCTGATGGGCGGGCATGGCAATTCATGCAGCGTTCTCGATAGTGCCTGACCCCCTCTTCCCTTCTCAGTTTCCGATGTGGATCATGACAGGTGGTGCAGGTCATTGCGCCCCGGCTCATCCGAAAGCAGGGCGACTGTCGCAACCGGTAGCCGGCGCCGTCGATCTCGAAACGATCCGAAGGACTCCCCCCCGCAGGGTCTATCAGATCGAAGTGGACGATGTAATCCGTCAACGACTCTCCCGGTCGAAAGGAATAGACTGGACGACCCGACCTCCGGAAACGCGGCGCCGCCGACGCTGCTTCCAGATGACATTGCAGACAGACATCCAGCTGTCGCCGGGGGCTCAGCCTGGCGGGATTGACAATCGCTTGACGGATCTCGTCTTTGCTCGCCTTCCCGCTGGAAGCCAGCCTCAGGTGGTGAGACCCGGAGCCGTGGCAGCGGTGGCAACCAATGCCTGACGGCAGGTCCCGCGTAAAAACGCTCCTTTGCCCGTATCGATCCGACGGTTCCGGCACTTGAGGATAGCCATTGTGACAAAACATGCAAGAGTGAGTGATCCGCCGGCTGAAGTCTTCGTGGCGCGCGTGATCATAGCCCGGACTCATCCCCCAGCGCTGTATCTGTGGATACCAGGTCACCGGCAACTGCCGCAGGACGCCGTGGTCGTCCAGGTTCAGGTAGCTTCGAGCATGCTCGCCCGAGCCGATAATGTGAGTGACCTCCCGTTCAAGAACGTTCTTCTCTTTCCCCTCGGCGTCCAGTTGGTAGCGCTTCTGGTAAAAGCGGCCATCACGCTGAACCATCCGGTAGTGGCGGTTTGAAGGAGCGTGGTAAAAATGGCTCTCATGGGTGTAATCCTCAATCACGTTCTTTGGAGAGGGTCGGTAGAAGGAGCGAGCCATGGCCACTTCCTGGTAGCTCTGGTAGATCTCGGCATGGCAGGTTTGGCAGACGCGGGAGTCGAGATACTCCGGGGCAGGATCCTCGCTGGAAACGGTGAAGTAACCGGAGGACCGGACAAAACCTGAACAGGCCACTGCCAAGCCGACCGCGCCCACCCATCCGGCAGCCGGACGCAGCCAACGTCTTTCCCGGGAGAACTCTGAGGCAGTCATTTCCAAGAGAGGGACTTGGGATTACCGGAGGCGGACACCCTCAGCGAGAGCAGAGGTGGGCGGGCAGAGTTGCTTCGCAAATTCTGCCTGGAATGGGCTGGACCGCGGTCGCCGCCGGCCCCGGCAAGCCCGATCCCCAACACCCGCCGAGGATCACAAAGCAGATTTTCTGGTGACGACCGAGGCCGTCGGATTGGATTCGACAGGGACAGCCGAGCTCAACGGGAACCCACCCCAAGCGTTCATGAAGAATCAAAAAAGGTAATTCTTCCTGGCGACCCAAGCCACTCATCAGACGCCGCCCAGCAGGCAATGGCTGAATCTACTTATCCTTTTTGGCGTCGAAGGTCGTCTTCACCTGAGCCGCCAATACCTCGATCATATTGTTCGCTTCGGCGGCAAATGGTCCGGATGGTTCCAGTTCCACATATTTCTTGAAGGCCTCAACGGTGCCTGGAGGGGGCACGGGGATTCCGTCCTCGGTGACAGAGGCCATGCCAAGCAAGCAAACACCCAGTTGGTATTGGGAATTGGCGTGGTTGGGATTGGCTTCCACGGCCTTCTTGAAGGCGGCTACAGCCCCTTCGGTTTGCCCGCTGTTCACCAGCGTGGCGCCGAGATTGAAATAGGCTTGGGCCGCGTCGCTGGGATTCAGTTCCAGAGCCTTCTTGATGGCCGAGATGGATTGATCGGTCTTTCCGATCAGGCCAAAAAGCAAGCCTAAATTCATCTGATACTTGGCTCCAACGGCAGAGTCCGGGTTCTGAGCCAGAACGGTCAGAGCCTTGCGATAGCTTTCGATGGCGGTGTCGTATTTCCGTAAGGCTCGATGCGCCTCCGCCATGTTGGCGAAAATGACATGCTGCCTGGGGTCTATCTCAGCAGCCCTGGCAAAGGCCGCCAAGGCCTCCTTGTGGCGTCTGGCATGAAAATGAGCCCGCCCCTTCTTGAACTCTTCGTTCATATGGCCGAACTTGCGCTCTTCTGCTTCGGCCAGGGCTCGGGCTTTTTCGGCTTCAGAACGATTCGCCAAGGCCTCTCGACGCTGCCTTGCCAATTCCGCCAGCTTTTGAAGATCGAAATCCACCCGAACAGGCTCGGCGTCAAAGCCCGTGGTGTCACCGGGCTCTTTCGTCCTGAATATCCTCACCCTGGGCACGGCATGCATTTCCGCGCCATTCACGTGCACACTGACCCGGTAGAAACCGAGAGGGATGGCCCCGTGAAAGTAACGCCCTTTCTTGTTGGTCTTGACCTTGAATTTCCGCACAACCCGGGTGTCGTCAATGTGAATCACGGCGCCCTTCAGAGGCTGCCCGTCGACCCCTTTGACCTGCCCTTGAATTTGCGCCCTTTGGGCCACTGAAACCTCAGGGGCAAAAAGGCCATAGAGGGTCACCGCCAAAAGCGGCAACAATGAAGACTTCACCAGTCGTAACATGCGATCTCCTCTTCCCGGCGTGCCTGTGGCGCCCGGAGATCATGGCGCCATACGGCTCACCGGCAACTACCAAAATGCGTGGTCACTCGACCCGGCCTCTTTCGGTAACGAAGGTCTGCCGACGCCAGCCTATCACGCCACCCTGGAAAAACAACTTCGAATTGAAAACCTCACACGGTCATTGCCATTCCGCTGATTACTTCATTTTTTGATCATAGCATCATGAGCGGATTTAGTGAATAAAGGTTCTCAAACGGTAACGTCTTCATCGTCACCCGCGGCGAAAGCCGCGGCAGCATATAACCGTGGGCGTAAGCCCATGAATGATAGATCGGAATCCCCTCCCAGCCGCGAAGCGGCGGCAGCCATTGATCCGAAGGCCGAGGCCGGACAACAAACCAAAGGCCCGCCAGTGTAGGAACCCGAGAGCCCCAAGACCCCATCACCCCTGTTTCTCAATCTCAAGACCCCGTGAGAAGTTGGGTTAAGGGGAAAAGCCTTACTGTGCTACCGTTACGCTGGCTCGGGACCCCACCGATTGGCCGTTGGCTGCCGGCGCCCTCGTCATCACCGTCAGTCTGTATCTGCCGGGCTGCACGTTCTTGAAAGACAGATTGAAGGCCACCCTTACCCTTCCCTGTCCCGTGGGCTGAGTTTTGCCCTCCCCTAACGAAACCAGGGGGAACCGGCTCACCCGGCCGCTCTCATCGGTGAGTTGGATCTTGGCCGTCATCCCCTCACCTTCTTCGGGATACTTCAGGTTGTGGAGCGTGTAAAAAAAGGTGACCGGGCGCCGGCGATCGATCTGGTCATCGACCGGAGGATGAATCTGGACGTCTTTGAAGATCAGCGAGTCCCTCTTTTCCAACAGGCTTTGCTGCAGTTCGGCGCTCAGGTCGGCCAGTGGGGTGATCTGTTGGCTCAACACCAGACGGCTGCTCTCCAGGCCAGCCAGGGAAAAAGACGGATCGGGCACTTTTTCTGCGACGGTCCCCGCTCTTGCTCCGACCTCCGGAATGGGCAGGGTGACCGTCTGCTGGAGCGATCCCATCCGGGGCCTGGTTGCTTTCTCTGGCCACCGCCCTGACCTTGTACCGGCCGGCCGGAACCTCCACCTCCGCCTTGGCAGTGAATCCATGACGGAGCATGTTGAGGTAGCTGGAATCGCTCAGATTGAGTTCCACCGTCTTCTCGGAACCTTCCACATACTCGTCGTTCTCATCGTAAACCATCACCACCAGATGAAGTCGATTCTGGCGTCGCCCCCCTTCCTGCTGAAAGGGTACTCCCTCGATCTTGACATTGGTGAGGACGCTCAAGCGATAGCGGTCCTCGTCGAGCCGAGAAGACTCATAGGCCAGTCGCAGCGGAATCTGGTCGAAATCCCCCGGCGCTTCGAGGGCAAGCTGAAAGTCCTCGTTCTTACGATCCTCCGAGGACAGTTGTTCCCGGGGCGCGAAGTACCCCCGGCGGTAGCTGAGCTCCACACCCGGTCGGTCGACTTCCACTTTGATCTTGTGATACTTGCCACTGGCCTTCTGATCGGGGGAAGCGTAGGAGAGCACATAGTAAAAGGACTGGGCATTGCGGATCTGTCTGAGACCCGCCAAAAGGTCATTGCTGCCACGGAAATAGAGGCCTCCGGTGTCCTTGGCCAGCTTTTCCAGAGGGAGCTCCCCAAAGACTTTGCTTACAGACAAGGGAGCCATGTCCAAGCCCTTGATGTCGACGGCGTTGAGGGTCACTCGGGATCGCAAGGCGCGGTCAACCATCCGATCCACCCTCCATCGCATTGGCCGCGCTGGGACAAATCCTTCGGACAACAGCACCAATGACTTGCTCGCTCTGAAATGCTGCAGGTATCGGAGATGCTGTCGTAGACTTGCCAGGAGCCTGTGGATTGCCCTCTGGACTTGATAATATTGACGCTCGGCCGCGGCCTGACGCTCGGCCGCGGCCTGCGTTGTTATGCTAACTCGAACTTTAAGCACGCCCTCCACGATCTTGATAGCTAGCACATCCGACATGCTTCGGTCAGGATGGGACAAGTTCAGTTTTTCTGCGTCGAGATCCTCAAGCTGTTCCCTCAACAACCTCTGGTCGCTGGTAAAGGGAATTCGGACACCCCCCGAGGCCGAGAAGATGCCCACTTGATCCTGCGGCCTCATTTCTTCCGCCACGAACTTTTGCAGCGCCGAGATGACCCAACCAAAATATCGGGGTGAGTGCTCCGTCAGATCGTCGATGAAGCAACTGATGAGCCTGGTTTGCTCACCCTCTGAGTCCCTTGGAGTTTGCACCCGTGGAGTTTCCACCCCAGGCTGGCCACTGGCTGGATCAACCGACTCCGTTCTGACAACCGGCTGGCTGGACTCCAGCTCGAAGCTTTGAATCTGTTGAGGTTTGCCGTCTTCGTAGAGCTTGAAGTCATCGACGGTCAGATCCTTGACCGGCTTCCCCGCTTTGTCGGTGACGGTGACGTTCACCAACACCACGTTCACCGGCACCTCGAAGGTAAAGGGCGACGACTGCGAATTCGTTGCAGGATCTTGGTTGCTCTGTAGCTTCTGTGGCGAGCCGGTCACAGGAGCCGGAGCCAGCAAGGCCGGAATCAGCCAGAAGGCCGCGAGGAGGGTGGAAACACGATGGCAGGACTGAAACGCCATACTACTAATGGACTGTTCAAAGCAGAGAAAAGTTGCCCCTCCACTTGCAGCGCCACACACGCGATGTCAAAAAATCAGGGAGTTTCTGTCGGTGTGTGGAAAGGGAATCCGGGGGGAAGATGTGCTGCCACCGCTTCGCGGCTCCGAGATTAGTTTGACACTCCTACCATGGGCTGACCCCACGGCTATGTGCTGTCGCGGCTGGCGCCGATCTTCGGGCTATTCCAAGGTGGCGCTGGTGGCTCCTATCAATACGTTCCGAGGCTATGTTCCTCTCCGGCGTCGTATCGCTATCACCGCGAATGTGGCGAGAGCATGGTGCCGTCCATGGATTGCAGCAGCTTGTACCCGTGAAGGCAGCCGCGAGCGATGAGTCCCAGGTTCTCAACCCATTCAACTATCCTGCGCGTCTGACCTCCGGAACAACTCCAGGAATTCTCTCGGGAGAACACCCCGGACCCCTTGCCGGCTCTGCTCGGGGTAATGCTTGAGATTACCTGTCACCAAGCACTGGGCTCTGCCTGCCAGGGCCACCGCCAAGAACACCTCATCTTCAAAGTCCGGCAGGTGTTTGACAAGAGGGAGGGCTCCCACCAGATCTCCATCAGCTTCGATCTGATCCAACAGAGTGTCCACCTGGGACTTGACTGAAAGGGAATGTGGGCCGAAGGAGCACCTGACAGTATTCGACCAGAATGCGGGCATCGTAGCACCCCCTAACTGTCCCGGTCGTTATCAGCCGCACGATGTCGCCCGGGGGGCCGAAGGGAGAGAGCAGACCAGATACGAGGACATTCGTATCCAGCACGGTCCTCATCGAGCGCGTTCCCTGCGCGTCACATCGATTTCCGCGTTGATGTCTTGCAGCGACAGGTGTTCGGTACCGGCTTTCAAGGAGGCTTGCTGCATGGCTGTTGCGGCGGCCTGGGCGCGAGCTCGACGTACGGCACTCAGCGATTCTTCCAGGGTTTCATCCGACCAGAGTTTCATCCGACATCGCCGAGAGCAGGGCAACAGGCTTGCCGTTAGCCGTAATGATCAGGTCCTTCTCTTCGGCCAGTGTCTTCCATACAGCCGCTGACTGGCCGCGCAATTCGCGGACGCTCACAAAGCACATGGCGGCCCTCTTTCTCCCATGTTTACACGATAGTGTGTACGATCGTAACCCATCGATCAACCTCAAATAATGAGGAGAGGCCGGCAAAAAATCCCACCGAGCCACTGTGGAAGACGGCGATTCAATGCGATTCCCCTCCTGCGGGAGGGGGGGTAAGAACCCACCTCTGACCCCTCCCAAGAGGGGAATACTCACCTCCGCACTCGCCTCGCGAGCTCGGGCCTCCCGAGGAGGGGAATTTGGCGATCGGCCTCAGGTGGAGGAAAATTCTTTGTTACGGTCTATCCTGTATAAGAGCCGTGCGTTTGGTGTAAGGGAAATGAATTCGGACGAAGAAAGCTCCCCAACTGTTTCGGGAGGAGCAATACCCGACAAGTTCTCCTGGTGGATTAGGAGGACTCAGACTATCACTCAACATGACCCCTATGGCGGGATACTCCGTGTTGGGAGACACTCCTTACTGCAGGACCGTTACGGTGGTTTGGGAGCCTACCGATTGGCCATGGGCTGCCGGCGCCCGGGTCATCACCGTCAGTTTGTACCTGCCGGGCTGCACATTCTTGAAAGACAGGTTAAAGGCCACCGTCACCCATCCCTGGCCCTGGGGGTGGATTCTACCTTCACCCAAAGCAATCAGGGGAAATCGGCTGACCCGACCCCTTCTATCGGTAAGTTGGATCTTAGCCGTCATCCCCTCACTTTCCTCGGGGTATTTGAGGTTGTACAAAGTGTAAAAAAAGGTGACGGGGTGCTGGCGATCGATCTGATCATCGATCGGAGGATGAATCTGAACGTCTCCGAAGATCAGTGAGTCGCTGTTTTCCAGCAAACTTTCCTGCAGGTCGACGCTCAGGTCGGCCAGTGGGGTGAGCTGCTGGCTCAGCACCAGATGGCTGCTCTCCAGACCGGCCAGGGGCAAAGAAGGAAGAAGGTCCTCTTCTTCAAGTTCTACTTCGACAATACTCGCTTTTGCTCTGCCCTCTGGAACAAATGGAGTGACCGCCTCCTCTGCCCCTGATTTTGTTGCGGAAGCGGGGGGGCTGGCTTTGCTCTCGGGAAGGGGCAGCGTGACCGTCTGTCGGAGCGACCCCATCCGGGTCTGGTTGCTTTCTCTGACCACGGCCCTGACCTTGTACCGGCCGGCTGGAACCTCCACCTCCGTCTTGGCAGTGAATCCATGACGGAGCATGTTGAGGTAGCTGGAATCGCTCAGATTGAGTTCCACCGTCTTCTCGGAACCTTCCACATACTCGTCGTTCTCATCGTAAACCATCACCACCAGATGAAGTCGATTCTGGCGTCGCCCCCCTTCCTGCTGAAAGGGTACTCCCTCGATCTTGACATTGGTGAGGACGCTCAAGCGATGGCGGTCCTCCTGGATTCGAGAAGACTCATAGGCCAGTTGCAGCGGAATCTGGTCGAAATCGCCCGGCGCCCCGAGGGCAAGCTGAATGTCTTCGTTCTTACGATCCTCCAGGGACAGTTTTTCCCGGGGCGCGAAGTACCCCCGGCGGTAGCTGAGCTCCACACCCGGTCGGTCGACTTCCACTTTGATCTTGTGATACTTACCACTGGCCTTCTGATCGGGGGAAGCATAGGAGAGCACATAGTAAAAGGACTGGGCATTGCTGATTTGTTTGAGACCCGCCAAAAGGTCGTTATTATCACTGAAATAGATGCCCCCGGTTTCTTCGCTCAGCTTTTCCAGGGGGCGTCGCTGATAGATCTGGTCCCGGTACAGGCCGGAGATCTCCCGGCCGACGTCGAGGCCCGCAAGGAAGTCTTCTCGGGTCAGGCCATCAGGACTGACGTTCCTGGCCTGCGCATTGCTGTTGGCGTCAAAGCCAACGGTGTGTAGACCGCGGATGTCGACGACGTTGACGGCCACTCGGGATCGCAAGGCCCGGTCCACCACCCCGTCCAGCCTCCAACGCATGGACCGCGCCGGGACGAATCCGTCGGAGAACAGCACCAGTGATTTGCTGGCTGCAAAATGCTGCAGGGTTTGGAGATGGTGGCGCAAGCCTGCCACGAGTCTGTGAATGGCCGATTGGGCTCCTTCGTATTGGTGAAACGCTTCGGCGCGCACGTGTTGTTCGATGTCACCGGGGTTCAGACCCCGCACGCCAATGCAATTACTCGCCTCTCTAAAAGCCCGGGTGAAGTCAATTCCCCGGTGTCCGTCCACGATCCGAATCACCTGCACATCGGTCATGACGGGACAATCGCTGCGGAAAGGACGGGACAAGTGCAGTTTCCCTATGTGGAGCCCCCCAATCTGCTCCTGCAACAACCTCCGGTCGCTGGTAAAGGGAATTCGGACGCCCCCGGAAGCCGAGAAGATACCCACCTGATCCTGCGGTTCCATTTCTTCTGCGACGAACTTTTGCAGCGCAGAGATGACCCAAAAATAGTATCTGGATGAGCGCGCAGTCAGGTCGTCGATGAAGCAACTGATGAGTCGGGTTCGCTCCCCTGCTGGCTCCGCCGGAGCTTGCTCACCGGGTGTTGCCATCCCCGGCCGGCCATCGGCTGGATCCACCAAATCCGTCCTGACGACCCGTTGGCTGGACTCCAACTCGAAACTCTGGATCTGTTGACGTTTGCCGTCTTCGTAAAGTTTGAAGTCATCGACGGTCAGATCCTTGACCGCCCTCCCCACTTTGTCGGTAACGGTGACGTTCACCAACACGGCGTTCACCGGCACCTTGAAGGTGAAGGGCGGCGGAGACTGCGAACCCTTTGCAGGATCTTGCTTGCTCTGTAGCTTCCGTTGTGAGTCAGCTACAGGAGCCGGAGCCACCAAGGCCGGAATCAGCCAGAAGACTGGCAAGAGGGCGCAAACGCGATGGCAAGACCGAAATCGCATCATCTCTCACGAATTGTTCAAACCAGAGAAAGGCTACCCCACTATTCTACAACATTCCGCACGCGATCTTAAAAGCTCTGTCCAACCGGGGTGACGTCAAGTTGCTTGTGTAAAAAGCGGGAGGGTCGTTGTTGCCAATCCAGGCTGAAACGATGGAAGATCGAGTAGATGATGATGCGGTCGACACTTCCCACATCGACAAAGCAAGCCCACGGGTCGGGTCCGTGGGCGTTCCTCCACAAACGAACACTTGATGAGGTTGGTGGTCCGCAACGGGCGCCACTGGTGGTTGGGGAAGTGGTTAGAAGGCAAGCATCTCGGGCAAGTCTCCTTCTCAACGGTAGAATCTCACAGCTCAGGAATACACCTTGAATCTGCCGATCAGCTGTCCAAACGACCAGGATCACCTCACTCTTACAAAACCAGCTTACACCCTCCCGCCTTTTTACACATTACAAAGTTACTTCATCCCCCTACACTCGAAACGAGGCGGAAGTGGATCAAAGGCAAACGGCCATGGCAAGCAGAAGCAGGATACATTGAACAAATACCTCATATCCAAATGACGATATGCGCTTCACAGGGCGATTCGAACTTGAGAGAGGTTTCCAGATCACAGGAGAGAAAGCTCCGAACCTGAGCTTGAGCAACGTTTTTTACATCGTGATAGGAGAATTAGGCAGGTTATCGCACCACAATTCAAAAGCTGGACGAGACCGTTGGCCTTATTGCCGGTCATTGGCTGTCGGGGGGATGGATGTGTGGGGGCCAAGTAGGGGCACCACTAATGAGCGTGGGGCCTAGGTCTCCGAGCGCAGGGTCTCCATGGGTGACCTCTACGCCACCATCCATAGAGCCCTGGGTATTGACTGGAAAAGGGAATCCATGAACTCAATCGGCCAGCCGGTGACAATTGCCAACGCCCCCGACGACGAAACAGGACAGTCCATCAAGGAACTGACCCGAAATGTCTCTTCGAACCGGCTGCAGCCAAGAAGCCAAAGGGCTGGCTCAGTAAGATTCATCCAGAGACTGACACCGGATACCAAGACAAGCAGTGGCATCAATGGCGTACCAACGACACAGCCTCGCTTACCTCTCCGCTGACGGGGCTGATGGGCATCCACCGGGCTCCAATACCGAGCGTGGCTTCAACACTCGGATGCGGTGGTTAAGGTCGTCCGCGATGTAGACGTTGCCGTCTCCGTCCATCGCCACGCCAGTGAGGGACCCAAGTCGAGCCTCGGTGGCCGGACCGCCGTCTCCGCTGTTACCAATCTCTCCCGTACCCGCAATCGTGCTGATCGTCCCCGTGCAGACATCCACTCTGCGGATGCTGAAGTTCAACGTGTCTGCGATGTAGAGGTTGCCGGCAACATCTAACGCCACGCCTTTGGGAGATCTGAGTCGAGCCTCGGTGGCCGGGCCACCGTCTCCGCTGTTACCATGATCAAACCTTTCTCCTCCCGCGATCGTGTTGATCGTCCCCGTGGCCGCATTCACCTTGCGGATGCGGCCGTTAAACGTGTCCGCGATATAGACGTTGCCGGCAACGTCTACCGCCACGCCTTCGGGAAATCTGAGTCGGGCCTCGATGGCCGGGCCGCCGTCTCCGCTGTAACCATGACCAAACCTTCCTCCCGTGCCCGCAATCGTGCTGATGGTCCCCGTAGCGGCATCCACCTTGCGGATGCGGTGGTTAAACGTGTCCGCGATGTAGACATTGCCGACAGCGTCTGTCGCTATGCCTTGGGGCTCTCCCAATCGGGCCTCGGTAGCCAGACCGCCGTCTCCGCTGTTACCACCCTCCCCCGTGCCCGCGATGGTGCTGATAGCCCGCGTGAAGGCGCTCACCCTGCGGATGCGGTTGTTCCCATAGTCCGCGATGTAGACGTTGCCGAAGTCATCCACCGCCACGTCACGAGGTCGCGAGAGCTTACCGAAAAATGCCATGAAATGGTCCACATTTCCCCCGCCGGCGGTCGTGCTGATGGTTCCCGTGGTGGCATCCACCTTGCGGATGCGGTTGTGGGCAGCAATGTAGACGTTACCAGCAGCGTCCACCGCCACGCCCTCGACCTCTCCAAGTCGGGCCTCGGTGGCTGCCCCCCCCGTCCCCGCTGATACCTCGCTCTCTCGTGCCCGCGATCGTGCTGATGGTCCCCCTGGCCCCATCCACCTTGCGGATGCGGTACCAGTCCGCGATGTAGACGTTGCCGGCTCCGTCCACCGCCACGCCCTCGAGCCTTCTAAGTTCAGCCTCGGTGGCCGGCCCCCCGTCCCCGCTGTAACCACTCTCTCCTGTCCCCGCGATCGTGCTGATGGTCCCCCTGGCCCCATCCACCTTGCGGACGCGGTCGTTCCCGTAGTCCGCGATGTAGACGTTACCGGCAGCGTCCACCGCCACGCCCCGGACCTCTCCAAGTTGAGCCTCGGTGGCTGGGCCACCGTCCCCGCTGTAACCACTCTCTCCTGTCCCCGCGATCGTGCTGATGGTTCCCGTGGCCCCATCCACCTTACGGATGCGGCCCCTGCCCACGATGTAGAGGTTGCCGGAACCATCCACCGCCACCGCGCCAGCGAAGAGTCGGGCCTCAGTGGCTGGGCCGCCGTCCCCGCTGTAACCACTCTCTCCTGTCCCCGCGATCGCGCTGATCATCCCCGTGATCGCGTCCACCTTACGGACGCGGGTGCCGGCTGGGAAGTAGACGTTGCCGGAACCATCCACCGCCACGCCAGAGGGAAATCCAATTCGAGCCTCACCAGCCTGCCCCCCGTCTCCGCTGTAGCCTGGCTCTCCCGTGCCCGCAATCGTACTGATCCTCCCCGTAGTGGCATCCACCTTGCGGATGCGGTGATGACCCCACTCCGCGATGTAGAGGTTGCCGATGGCGTCCACCGCCACCGCGCGGGGAAATTCCAACCAGGCGCGGGTGGCCGGGCCGCCGTCCCGGACGTAGCTATTACCCGCAAGGGTTTCGATCGTGTAGGCCAGCGCGGGCTCACTCGGCTCGCCGTCTTCCTGTGCCGATGCCGCCTCCGGCGTTGCGAGGATGGCCAATCCCACAGCAACCGCAACCGTCGCGACGAAAAACACACCGGCAAAGACATTGCTCCACCAGCGGCCGGGCGCGACCTCGCTACCCCGACTCTCGGTCGGATACTCCGACATGCCGACATGCCAATCACCCATCAGTCGATTTTTCTGTTGTGTTTTGAAAATCATGTTGTCTATACCCCCAATTCCAAGTTGGAACAAGCAACACCATTCCGCTTGTCCGCTCTGTCGAAAAAACATCCCCCTCGCGTGATGGAAAAGATGAGAAGAAAAGCTACCTGCCTTCGATGCCCCCGCGCTCCAATGGGTTGCTTCCTTTGGCTTGTCGTGCAACGTCGCCTTCGCCGCCGCCAGCCCTATCCGGCTTCGAAGGACTGTGTGCTGCCGGCTGGTGGGCGCCTGGCCCCCCTGCCTCAGCAACGCCTGCTGTCTTCTTGTCATCCTGAGTTGTTCCGCTGGCTCCCACATGACCCGGAAACTATTCCAATACGACCTGTATGTCAAGTCATATCAGAGGCATAACCCTAGCAAGAGCTCCTGCCCGTAAAGGGCTGGATGCTGGATGGATTCTCGAATAATCTCTCCGTGTCAAGGAGTTTGGGGCGAGGCAGGGGTGACGTCGAGCGGCTTGTGTAAAAAGCGGGAGAGTGCACTGTTGCCACTCCAGTTAAAGCGGTGGAAGATCAAGTAGATGATATGGTCGGCACTTTCCATCTTGACGAAGCAAACCATGGGTCGGGTCCATCGCCGCACCTCCACGAACGGACGCTTGATGAGGTTAGTGGTCCGCAACCGGCTCCACTGATGGCGTGGGAAGTGGTAGAAGGCAAGCACCTCCAGCAAGTTCCTCTCCAGTTGTTTGACCATCACTGGGTATTCAGCCTGCCACCGCCGACGGAAGTGATCGAAGGCCTGCCGGGCCCGACTCTGACTCTCGGCCTGGTAAATAGCCTGGGCATCCTGCTCGATCTGGGAGTAGTTCCGTTTATGAACTTTCTTGAGCAGGTTGCGCATCTTGTGTACCCGGCAGCGTTGATGCAGGGCTCGCGGATAGACGGTTTCAATAGCTGCCGCCAAGCCGGCGCAGCCGTCGGTCACGATCAAGGTCGGCTTCCGGCCCCGCAGCCCTCGCCGATAAAGGTCTTGTAACAAACCCTCCCGAGCCGCTTGGCTCTCGCCACGACTCCGCACAAAGCCTAACAGTTGCCGGCGCCCATCGGCCATCAACATCTGCACCCGCTGGCGCCCTGCCGGTCGTCTCACCCGCAGGCTCACTCCATCCAGAAACAAATACGCCCAGTCATCCCTCAGACAGGCTTGATGAAACTGGTGCACCGCCTCGTCGAGATCTCTGGTCAGCTTCGACACCGTCTGGGCACCCACCACCTCTCCCGTCAGCGGTGCTATTATCCGCCCGACCTGCCGCGTGCTGACTCCTCGCAGAAACACTTCCCGGATCAACAGCGTTACCTCCTCGGCCCGCCGCTGAAATCACTCCAGCCCCCCGGGTAGAAACTGCTTCCCCCGTGTCCGCGCCACCCGCAGCCGGGTCGCCCCCAGTCGTGTGACGTAGTCCGGATCGTAGAAGCCGTTGCGGTAGTCTCGCTTCTGCTCCCGCTCCCCATCCCGCTCGTACCAGTCCACTCCGCAGTAGGGGTCCCGATCTTCTATCGACTCGTCCTCGAGGAACTGCTTCCAGGCCAGTTGCGTCCATCGGCCCAGATCCCCCCAGAAGTCTTCCCCCGACCTCTTCCACGAAGTGTTGAAACTACTCTGTGATGGGTGTTACTTCCCTCCCTCATGGGTGTAAGTCTCTTTTCTTTGATAAGGTTTGGTTTCTTGGCAAAACCCGCTTACACCCTCCTGCCTTTTTACACATTCAAAGTCACATCACCTCCAACCGGACCACAAGGAACTCGCATCATCAGAATTCGCAGCCCGTTCAAGGAACACTTCCAACTCTTCCCTGCCGCAACGGCTATGCTTGGGGCTGGCTTTAAATCTCGAAATGTGAGATATGAAAGCATCGTGAACGCGCTGCCCTTTGCGGCAACTACAAGAAAGCCCCAAGGACGCACCCGGTTGTCCGAACGCATGAGTTCAGGACGGGCCCTGCCGAGAGACGTCAAGGGACCGGTTTCAAGCTAGCCGGGCAGAGCAGTTCCCCATTCAGGCTCGTCGTCGTTGTCGGGGCAAGGAAATTTCAACGGGCGACTCAAGATTTCCTTCGGATGGCCTACCAACTCTCAGGAGCAAGCATGTCAGGAAAAACCGCCACAGCCACTTTACTCTCAGCCCTGCTTTGCCTTCCAGTCTCGAGTTTTACCAGGACCGAGGCCGGTCCACCCGGCCCTCAAGGAACCGATCGGCAGAAACAGGTCGTTCAGAACCTGTTCGACTTCCTGGACAAAAAGGATGGCGCGCTTGAAGAACTGGAGTCGAATTGGGAATTGAGCTTGACGCCCATGGTGCTGGAATCCATTCGATTTTTTGCCCCCAATCCTCGATTGTTTATCACACCTGAGTCCCGTGCAAAGAAGTTGTGGGAGTTGCTGGAAAAAAAGACCGGACAAAAATTGGATCGAGATTACCATGCCATGTTGAAGTGGATGTGGAAACAAGATTTCGAAATGCATCCTTACTACGCGGCTTTCAAGGCGGAAATTCATGCCCCGATTGATCAGCGATTTCATTGGTGGTTTTATCCGGGCATGAAGCACACCATTCGTCTGGATGAGATCGTGTGGGGAGGGGTCAAGGTGGATAGCATCCCACCTCTGGAGCATCCCAAGTTCATCGAGGCCGGCGAAGCGATCTATTTAGGCAAAAAGGACGTAGTTTTTGGGGTATTTCTCAACGGTGAAGCCCGAGCCTACCCCAAGCGAATTCTAGCCTGGCACGAATTGTTCAACGACACGGTGGGTGGAATGAACGTGACCTGCGCCTACTGTACCCTGTGCGGGTCGGCCGTTCTCTACGACCAGCGGATTGGAAACCGCCAGTTTGACTTTGGGACCAGCGGTTTTCTTTATCGGTCCAACAAGCTCATGTACGATCGCCAAACCCGGTCGCTCTGGTCGTCACTGGAAGGAGTTCCGGTCACCGGCAAGCTGGTGGGCTCGGGATTGAAATTGAACCGTCTTCCCATCGTCACCACCACTTGGAGGACCTGGAAGAAACAACATCCCCAAACCAAGGTGCTCTCGCTGGACACGGGCCATCAGCGGGATTATGGCGAAGGAGTGGCCTACCGCGACTATTTCGCCACTCAGAAACTGATGTTCCCGGTCCGCTTTCGGGATCAACGGCTTCCCAACAAGCAGGAGGTGGTAGCCTTGCTGCTGGAGGGCCAGCCGGTTGCCTATGACACGACTTTTCTTTTCAAGAACCCGCTCTATCACGATCGGGTTGGAAAACGATCGGTCGTCATTTTGACCGACCGTTCGGGAGCCAACCGCGTCTACGACGCCACCGGAGTGAAATTCTCGCGCTGGAACCGAAAAGCAAAACTCACCGACACAGAGAAGCGAGTCTGGAAGGTCAGCGAGGAAGCAATTACCAACTCGGCGGGCGGAAAGCAGTCGAGGCTGCCCTCTCATCGAGCCTTTTGGTTCGGCTGGCACGCCCAGTTCCCCAACTCGCGACTGGTGCACTGAAGAACCAACGGTCGCCGCATTCTCGGCCCGCTGGTGTTTGGACCGACCTTTTTACCTGGGCTGACGCCCACGGTTGAAGCCGGCCTGCCAGGCAGACAGGCTTCCCACAACTCAATCTCAAAGACCCTGTGGAAAACTCGCCTCTAGGGTGATTCAACCGAAGGCCGCCAGTTGATCCGGTCGATCAGCTGACGGGCCTTTTCTTCATCCAAATCTCTCAGCATCCGGTATTGCTCGAGAGCCAAGGTCCTTTTTCCAATCGCCAAATAGGCCACGCCAAGATGGAAGCGCGCTTCGGCGTCCTGGGGGCGGATACGGACTGCCTCTTCAAAGGCGGGAATTGCCTCCCGCGGCTGTCCCAACCTGGCGTAGGCCTCACCAATGAACCGGTGCAATTCGACCAGATCGGGCTTAATGCGGGTGGCTCCCTGGAAAGCCTTGATCGCCTCCGGCAGTCGACCCAGTCGAACATAGGCGGCTCCAAGATTGAGATGGGCCTGCAACGAATCAGGCTTGAGGCGAATGGTTTCCTTGAAGGCCTCACTGGCCTCCTGGTGTCGATTCAGTTGACCGTAGGCAACCCCCAGGTTGGAGTAGGCTTCGGCAAAGTTCGACCTGACCTGAATTGCCTGCTTGAAAGCATGGATGGCCTCCTGGAATTGACCTGCCTGGCCGTAGGCCAAGCCCAGCTTCAGGTAGTTTTGGGCCTCCCCGGGATCAATTTGGATGACTTGCAACCAAGCCTCGATGGCCTCCCGCCATTGACCCAGTTGGCCATGGGCCAGGCCCAGGTTGGAATAGGCTTCGTCGAAGTCAGGATCGCTCCGGATGGCCTGTTTGAAGGTATCGACCGCCTCCTGGAAGCGCCCCCTCTGGCCGTAGGCCACACCCAGGCTGGAATGCGCCTCTGCATAGTCCGGCTTCAGGCGAATGGCCTGGCTGAAGGCCTCAATGGCTTCCTCCTGCCGGCCCAGCTCCGCCTGAGCCAGGCCCAGATTGTAATAAGCCTCCGAATAGTCCGGCTTCAGGCGAATGGCCCGCTGAAAGGCTCCAATGGCTTCCTGCTGTCGGCCCAGCTCCGCCTGGGCCACACCCAGAGAGCGGTAGGCCTCGGCACTGTCCGGTTCGATCTGCAAGGCACTGTGAAACTGCCGGGAGGCCCCTTCCAGCTTGCCCTGGTGCAAGAAGATCATACCTGAATTGGCATGGGCATCCGCCGAGAGGGGATCGCTCCGCAGGGCTTGCCGAAAGTGTTCCATGGCCAGTTCGGTTTGCTGCTGTTCCTTCAGGATCAGCCCCAGGGCATTGTGGGCCTCGGCATGGTTCGGATCGATGCGAAGCGTATGACGATACTGCTCGGCAGCCTCCTTCGGTTTCCCCTGTTCTCTCAACACCTCACCGAGTTGAAAGCGGGTCAGCACCAGATCCGGATCAACTTCCAGGGCGCGTCTCAGGTTGATGAGGGCCTGGTCGAAATTACCTGCCTTCACCTGTGTCAAAGCCAATCGGATGTAAGGCTCGGGGCTGGAACCGTTCCATTTCGGCAAGGCTGTCTTGAGCCGATCCAACCCTTGGCTCAAATTCGCCGGGGACTGAATCTGACCCAATCCCCAATAAAGGTCCCGCTCCGAGGCAGGCACCCCATCCGGATTATGCAAAACCACCGCATCTGTTTTCGGGGAGTGATCTTCCTCGAGGGGCGCCAGCAGATCCTTCTGGGGAGGGTGGCGTTGAATGAGGTGATCCGTCATCACCACGTGGACCGCATCCTCGGTTCGGCGCTTGGGCATGTGGCAGCTCACGCAATCACTCTTGGCGGGTTGCGGATGGACGTCTTCCGACACTTGAGAGTGGCAACTCAAGCAGCGCTCCCGAAAGTGTCGAACCGCTTCCTCCCCTCCGGGGGCGTGATGCGGATCGTGACAAGTCGTACAGGTCATCTCTCCCCGGCTCTGGATGAAACAGGGCGACCGGCGCACTCGGTAGGCGCTGCTGTCCACTTCAAATCGTTCGCTGAGTTTTTTGGAAACAGGATCCACCAAATCGAAGTGTGCGATGTAATCCTTCAAGGGCTCGCCCGGACGGAAAGAGTAGATCGAGCGGCCAAATCGTTCGAAGCGAGGGCTGGCCGTTGCAACCTGCAGGTGACACTGCATACAGACGTCCATCTCCCGTTCCGGGCCAAGACGGACCGGATTCACCATCGCCTGACGGATATCCTCTACCTTTGCCTGGTCGCTCGAGGCCAGCTCCAGGTGTCGAGACCCTGGGCCGTGGCAGCGCTGGCAGTCGATCCCCGAGGGGAGCTCCTGGGGGAAAACGCTTTGCAGTCCGTAACGGTCCGAGGGTTCCGGAAGCGGCGGATAGGCATTGTGGCAGAACATGCAGGCGTGGGTCACCCGTCGGCTGAAATCGTCATGGTCGGGCTGATCATAGCCGGGACTCATTGCCCAGCGCTGCTCTTGCGAATACCAGCTCACCGGCAGTTGCCTCAGCACGCCGCCGGCGTCCAGGTTGAGATAAGTGCGGGCATGGTTGCCCGAACCGATGATGTGGGTGACTTCCTGCTCGAAAACGTTGCGCTCCCGGCCCTTCGAATCCAACTGGTGGCGTCTCTGGTAGAATTTGCCGTTGCGTTGAATCATCCGATAGTGGCGGTCGGAGAGAGCATGGTAGAAGTGGTTATCGATGGTGTAATCCTCAATGACGTTCTGCGGGGAGGGCCGGTAAAAGGACCTCCCCATGGCCACCTCCTGATAGCTGTCATAGATGTCGGAATGACAGGCCCGGCAGATCTGGGAGTCGACATATTGCGTCGAGGCAGCGGGCTTCGAGGCTTGGAAGACACCATCATATCCAACCAGGGCAAAGCAGGCCGCCGCCAGCCCGGCAATCCCGGAAAATCCGGCCACCGGCCGAAGTCGGAAACTGCGCTTCGCCTCGAAATCAGGCATTTTCAAACAAGCTCCCAGGGAATCTTCTCTCATCCGTCATCTGTGGGGCAAACCCCGAATCCCAGAGAGGATGTCGCCCTCACGCCTCATTCCCCGCCGACCTCAATCCTGGGGTGGGTCGGCAGGACTCTGCTGTTTCATCTGATCCAGCAGCAACCTGGCCCGATCGTGATCGCCTAAACGTTTCAAAGCCTCATATTCCCTCAAAGACGAGTCCCTTTTCCCCAGCATGAGATAGGCGAGACCCAGGTAGAAGCGGGCTTCCGGATCTTCCGGCCTGATCCGCACGGCCTGTTGAAAGGCCTGCAGGGCTTCGGTCAGGCGGCCCAACTGGCCGTAAGCCACGCCGAGATTGGCATGGGCCTCCGCCAAGTCCGGATTGGCTCGAATGGCTTGCTTGAACGCATCCACCGCTTCCCCGATGCGACCCGTTCGAGCGTAGGCCAAGCCAAGGCTCAAGCTCGCCTCAGCGTCGGTGGGATCGATGCGGATGGCCTGTGACCAGGCTTCAATCGCCTCCTGCACACGACCCAGCCGATCATAGCTCAGGCCGAGATTGGAATAAGCTTCAGCGTCTTCCGGCCTGAGCCGGACAACTTCCCGGAAGGACTCAACGGCTTCTTCCAACTGGCCCAACTCGCTATAAGCCACCCCCAAATTGTAATGAAAAGCGGCGTCATCAGGCTTCAGACGAATGGCTTGGCGGAGGGTCTCAACCGCCTCCCGCTTCCGGGCCCGCTTGGGCCTGAACCAAACCCAGGCTGTAATGGGCTTCTGGAAAGTCCGGTCTGAGGCGAACAGCCTGCCGGAACGCCCCGATCGCTTCCGGTTGCCGACCCGCTTTGGCCAAGACTGTACCCAGATTGAGGTATGCCTCAGGGTTGGCTGGCTCGATGCTCAAGGCCTTCTGAAGCTGTTCGGTAGCAAAGGCTAATTTTCCTTGCTGAAAATAGGTCGTCCCCAGGTTGGCATGTCCTTCCGCCAGGAACGGATTGCTTCGCAAAGCCCGGCGAAAATGAGTGATGGCCACATCAGCCTGCCCCTGCCGTTTGGCAATGAGTCCCAGGTCCAAATCGGCTTCCCCATAGGTTGGATCGATCCTCAGCACCTGGCGATACTGGTCGGCGGCCTCTTCCAGTTTGTCCCGCTCCCTCAGGATTTCCCCAAGCTTGTAGCGGGCAATGGCCATGGTGGAATCCATCTGCAGCGCCTGACGCAAATGCCCCTCTGCCTCATCCGAATCGCCGGCCTCCACCAGGGCCGTTGCCCATGCGACATAAAACTCCGGGTGAGAGGATCTCTCCTGACTCAGGGTTGCCTTCAACCGGCTCAGGCCTTGTCTGAGGTTGAATGGGGACTGGACCTGAGCCAACCCCCAATAGATGTCTCTCTCTGAAGTCGGCAGGGCCTCCGGATCATGCAAAGCCACCGCTCCCTCTTTCGGTGAATGGTCTTCCTGGAGGGGGGCCAGCAGATCCCGGCCCGGGAGATGGCGCTGAATCCAATGATCCGTCATCACCACGTGGACCGCATCCTCGGTCCGCCGCTTGGGCATATGACAACGCACGCAATCACTCCGGGCAGGTTGCGGATGGTCGTCTCCAGATATCCCGGGGTGGCAGCTCAAGCAGCGCTCGCGAAAGTGTCGGATGGCTTCCGGCCCCCTGGGAGTCCGATGCGGATCATGACAAGTGGTGCAGGTCATTGCCCCCCGGCTCTTCACGAAACAGCTCGACTGGAGCAAGCGATAGGCCGTGCTGTCAATCTCGAATCGGTCTGTCGGGTTCTTCGGATCCGAACCCACCAGATCATAGTGGACGATGTACTCATCCAGGGATTCCCCCGGCCGGAAGGAATAGACTGAACGTCCGGCCCGACGGACACGGTCACCCAGCTTGCCCAGAGTCGTCTGCACGTGACACTGCATACAGACATCCATCTGACGCTCGGAGTTCAGTCGCGCCGGATTGACAATGGCTTCACGGATTTCCTCGACTTCCGCCTGGCCACTCGAGAGGAGCGCCACATGGCGTGATCCCGGACCGTGACAGCGTTGGCAGTCAATGCCGGAAGGCAAATCCTGGGGGAAATGACTCTTCTGCCCGTAACGATCGGACGGCTCCGGAAGCCGTGGATAGGCATTGTGACAAAACATGCAGGAGTGACTGACCCGTCGTCGGAAATCGTCATGGCGGGCATGATCGTAGCCCGGACTCATCCCCCAGCCCTGCCCCTGGGGATACCAGCTCACCGGCAACTGGCGCAGCACTCCATTCTCAGAGAGGTTCAGATAGGTTCGCGCATGATTGCCCGAACCCATGATGTGGGTGACTTCCAGCTCAAAAACGTTCTTCTCTTCGCCCTGAGCATCCAATTGGTAGCGTCTCTGGTAGAACTTGCCGTTCCGTTGAATCATCCGGTAGTGGCGATCGGAGGGAGCATGATAGAAGTGGTTGGCGGTGGTGTAATCCTCGACCACGTTCTCCCGGGACGGCTTGTAAAAAGACTGCTGCATGGCCACGCCCTGGTAGCTCTCATAGATGTCGGCGTGACAGGGCTGGCAGATTTGCGGCTCGACGTACTGCGGGGTCGAAAAGCTGTCGGCAGCCCGGAACCGGACAGAAAACCCAATGAAACTCAAGCTGGCCGCCACCACCACACCGGTCCCCAGCCATCCGGCAGTTGAAGTGAAACGGCAGCGATCTCGACCAAAGTGTGAAGCGCTCATCTCAAGAAGCGCGGCAAAACTCCAGAGGCCTTGGAATCCAGTGTTGCACCACCAGCAGCGCAGGCCGCGGCAGCCTGTACGTCAATGCCATGCTTAATCCACCGGGTGGACCGGAAGTTACACCACCAGCGGCGCAAGCCGCGGGCAGCCGGCAACCGTGGGCGTCAGCCCATGGTTGCCGGATCGAAACAACCCCAGCCGCGAAGCGGCGGCAGCAGGTAGCCGTGGGCGTCAGCCCATGGAACATGGACAGAAATCCCCTCCCAGCCGCGTAGCGGCGGCAGCGCCGGCTCCACGGGCCGCGGCCGGAAAACAAGCAAAAGGCCAGTGAGCGTCGGAACCCGAGAACCCTCATGCCCGATCCACCCTTTCCCCCAATTTCAAAGACCCCGCGAGAAATCCGGGGCAGGGCCGGACTCCGGGTCAGCCGCCGTTTCACAGATCCAACTTTCCGTCGGTCATCATTTTTTTTAACTTGAATGAAGTCTTCACTTTCAGGGGACCTTGTTGGCTGATGAAACGGGTCTCCCCATCACGCAGTTCCAGGGAGCGTCCTTCTTCGGTGACTCGGGGAAAAAGAAAGAGAGCCATGGGAAACCGAAGCCTCTCCGGTCCGGCAAATTGGACGGGCTCAATTCTCTTCCGCTTACGTTTTCCAGACAGGAGAAACGTCTTCCCCTGGATCTCCTCCAGGGTGGCGCGGCGATAAAACCTCGAAACCGAGCCCGTGATGGCAATGATGTGATGATGGCGAGACTGCTGGTAGAGAGCCTGCATCTGCTCTTTCAGGTCCAACCCTCTGAGTTGGCGAAGGCGTCCGATGGCTTGACGGGCTCTGAGAGAGGAATACCAGAAGACGCGATACCGTTCGGCGGAGCGCCTGACTCCTCCGCCCGCACCGCGATCTCGAGACTCCCCGAGCTTGATGGAGTTCCGAGGGTCATCCAATGGGTTGTCGGAACGAGAGGCTTGTCTCTGTTCGACGCCCCCGGACCGGGTCCTGTCGGGCGGACCATTGGGGTCGAGCCCCGGCCAAGCCGATCGGTCCGTTCGCACGTCTCTCTCGAAGCCGTCCTGTCCGGGTATGACAAAGAGGTGGGATTTTCCCCAAGGGGATTTTCTGAGAATCTTGCGAGCCTCCTCCCGAGTCCATTGCTTGAACGGTTTCTTTTCCCAATGACTTTGAGCCGGCAAGGCCGGCGAAAAAACCATGGCGGCGAAGGCAGCCGCCCCCCAAACTCCAGCGCGGCAGTTGCTCAAAGCCATCATTTCTCCCTCCAACGGCCCCCTGAGCCTCACGGCCATTCAGTTCCCACCAGCGGCAATCCCTGACCAAAGCTCGAATCCGGCGGGGCGCCTCATCAATGAACGACGACCCGTCACGCTCGCCACAAACCCAACCGTATTCAGGGTCCAGGGTATTCAGTGACCTCCACCTTCCCGGCCCCTTCTGTGATCGAAAGAATCCGGTTGGGGCCAATGTCTTGATACACCTCTTCCGCACCCCCCGGCCAGCGGATCCGGAGGGATTGGATTTTCTCGGAGTCGCCCAGACCGAAGTGAACCCGAAAGTCACTGGCCGACAGATACCCCCCGCCCCCCATAATCTGATCGGTTTGCCGGCCTCCGGCAGTGGTCACCGTGATCCTGGCGCCCACGGCGTCCCGGTTGCTTCGGGAACCGATCAGATTCAGCAGGATCCAGTTTTTTTTGCTCCCGACCCGGTTCAAGAGAAGATGGGGGCGCCCACCGCAGTTGTTGACCAGGATATCCAGGTCGCCGTCGTTGTCAAGGTCTCCAAAGCAAGCGCCGCGACCGACCCTCGGCGCCAGGGAAGCCTCCCGGGAGAAGGCCGAATTTTCCATGAACTTCCCTCCTCGATTCTCCAACAGCATGTCGGGCTGGGCGTAACGAAAGCCGGACTGGACCCGGTCGATGTTGTCGAGGACGTGCCCGTTGACGACGAGCAGATCCTGATCTCCGTCGTTGTCAAAGTCGAAAAAGCCGGCGCCAAACCCCAGAAGAAATTGATCTCCTCGGGTCACCCCGGATGCCGCGCGTTCATCGGTGAACAACCAGTCGGAGTGGTTCCGATACAAGGCGTTGGTCTCCATATCATAATTGGTGACGATGATATCCATGAGGCCGTCACCGTCATAGTCGGCTGCATCGGTACCCATTCCCGCCTCCGCGTTAGCCTCTTCATTGTAACCGGTTCCTGAAAGAATCGTCACGTCTTCGAAACCGCCCTGCCGGTTATTCTGATAGAGAAAATTTCGCACTGTATCGTTGGCGATATAGAGATCCACCCGGCCATCATCATCAAAATCAGCCGCCACCACGCCCAATCCTTTGCCCTCCGCATTAAGGATTCCGCTCGGCGAGGAAACATCCCGGAAACGACCGCCGCCCAGGTTCTCGTAAAGCCTGTCGGCCACACCGTCGTAATGTCCGGGATAACAATAGGTCCGAATATTCTTCAGTTCGCAGAGGGGATTTTTTTCAAAGCTGGTTTCGACATAGTTGGTCACGTACAGGTCCAGATCGCCGTCATTTTCCATGTCGAAGAAAGCCGCGCTGGTACTCCAGTCGGAACACCCCACGCCGGCTCTCGAAGTGACGTCGCTGAATGTCCCGTCTCCGTTGTTGTGGTAGAGCGCGTTCGGTCCGAAGTTGGTGATGTAGAGGTCCCGATAGCCGTCATTATCGTAATCACCCACGGCAACGCCCATGCCGAAGGAGCCGTTGCCCTCCAACCCCGCCCGGGCGGTAACATTTTCAAAGCGACCCTGGGCCAAGTTGCGATACAGCGCATGGCGAACAGGCCCAGCGGCGGGTGAGTCGGGGGTGAGGCCTCCGTTGACCAGGAGAATATCCAACCATCCGTCGTTGTTGTAGTCGAACAACGCACATCCGGAGCCTACTGTTTCCACCAGATGTTTTTGGTCGGAAGCTCCCCGCTGGTGTTGGAATTCAATGCCGGCGGCAGCTGTTGCATCGGTGAAGGGTGAACGGAGATCCTGCGATGGCAGCAACGGAGGCGACGCCAGGCCGAGAACGATAATGAGGAGGGGAACGACCGTTAAGATCTCACCCCAATGGCGGTGCTTGCTGGAGGAAGGGAGCCATCTCATCGGACTTGTGCTCCTGAAGGGGGAACCCACCGCTGCCCCCTGAAGGTGTGAAGGAACGAATCTTGATTTCCAAAGCTCTCTTCCCGGCTCGGAGGGACCGCACTCCTGACCGGAGCGCCGGGGGTGGTCATCCCATGAAACATCGGGGATCCATTGAAAGCGACAACTCCGGCCGCTGAGCCTGTCGAAGTATAGATCCCTCCGGTGGAGTGGATTTCGAGCCAGTCCTTTCTCGAAAGGGACCTGAGCGCCGGCTACAGTAACTGGATGATGGCGACGTCGACGCCCATCAAGGCAGTAAAGGCACCGACCCGACCCAAGCCTTGAATCCACAAGGCCCGGAAAATCTCGGCCTTGAGACCGGCGATAGCGGCGGTCAAGTCGGCTCTGGAGGCGCCTGCTTCCCCACCGTCACGAATGATGCCGCCGATGGCCCTGGCCTGCCTGGTGTCGATGTCGGCGGATTCCGGTTGTTCGGCGGCGGCCAAAGTGTCGAACGTTACGGTTGCCATGCTGTTTCCCTTTCCTGATGTCCAATCGATCAGAGGTGAAACTCGTGACGTGTGCACCGAAGCAGGAGCCTTGGCGACCTTCCGATGCCAGTCCTGAAAGGCGTCACCTGCCGCCCCGGGACCTGACAACCGGATTGACCGATTGCCGCCGAAACGAGCGAGCCTCTTGCTTGTCTTTAGAGGCTCCTCCCAGGACAAACTTCCGCATCGAGAGGCGACGATATTCACTATCGCCTTCCACAATGCGGATGAACCGATCAGCGGGCACATCCAGGAAGACCTGCTTCTTGCCGGTTGTGGGCCAGAACACCTCCAGGCGCCGGATCTTCGAGGTCCGGCCCAACCCGATGGTCTGGCGCAAGGGATTGGCGCCAAAAGTGCCTCCGCTGTTGACCGTCTTGAAAATGGTGCGCGGCTTGCCGCTCTCTTCCACATCCAGCCGAATGCGCGCACCGATGGCGGAGCGGTTGGATTGCACGCCGGCGAGCTGGATCGTGATCCAGTGATTGCCGAAGCCCGGATTTTCGTATAAGGCGTCTCCATACTTGTCGCCTGCATAAGAACCGCCCATCTGTTCGAAGACGTCCTGATCCCCATCGTTGTCCAAGTCGGCGAAAACCACGCCGTGTCCTTTCTGTAGATGAGCGAAACCGCCCGCGATGGAGACGTCGGCAAACCGCTTTCCTCGCTGGTTGTGATACATCAGATTGGGCATCAGATCCTGGTAGTCGGGGGTGCCCGTGCCCAGGTAAAAATCGAGATATCCGTCGTTGTCGAGGTCACCGAAGTTGGATCCCATGGGTGAGGTGGGCCAGTCGAGGTTCTGTTGTTGGCTTATCTCTTCAAACCCGCCCTGCCCGTCGCCGCGATAAAGCAGGGGCAATTCCGTTTCGAAGGGCATATCCAGGCTGGCGGCTGCCAAGTCCGCCACATTGGTCATATAGGCCGTGACATAGAGGTCCTGAACCCCGTCATTGTCAAAATCCCAGAACCAGGCGGGGAAACTGGCGACGGGGTGGGTGACGCCCAGCTTCCGGGCCACGTCGGTGAAGGTCCCATCCCGGTTGTTGCGATAAAGGCGATTGAACTCCCAATAATTGGAGACGTAGAGGTCGGGGTAGCGGTCCCCGTCGTAGTCTCCCCAGATCACCGCCTTGGTCCAACGATCGTTGGTGACGCCCGCCTGCCGGGCCACGTCCGAAAAGGAACCATCCCCGTTGTTGCGGAAGAGTTGGCAGGGGGAGAGCAGCCGGTCATCCTGGACCTCGCCCAAGGGCTGGGGAAGGAAGATGCCCCTGCGGGTGGCTTCGTTTCCGATATAGAGGTCCAGGTCGCCATCGTTGTCGTAGTCCGCCCAGGAGGCCGTCTGAGTGGGATAGTGAACCTCTCCCAGACCTGCCAGGAAGGTCACATCGGTGAAGGTCCCGTCGCCGTTGTTCCTCAACAAGGAGTTGGGGTGCTGATCGCTATCACCCATCCATCCTCCCCGGAGGACCAGGAGGTCCACATGGCCGTCGTTGTTGTAATCGGCTTGCAACAGATTGACGCCACCGTATAACCCGATCAGCCCGGCTTCCTGGGTTCGATCGACAAAAGAACCATCCCCGTTGTTCAGAAAGAAGCGCATCTGCTCCGCCGGGTCCCAGGCCGAGACCATCAAATCCAGGTAGCCGTCGTTATTGAAGTCATCGCCGCAGGCGCCGCCTGCCAGATTGAACGTGTCGAGTCCCAGATCAGCCGCGATGTTGTCGAATTTCGGGAAGGTCTCTTCCGATTGAAACACCTTCGGCGGGATGAGATAAGGCCGGGGAACGCCGGCGGGATAGCTTCCCAGGGTCATATGGGCAATGTTCAGCAACCATCGGGATTCCAGATAAGCCATCGAGTCCGAGGCGGAGCGTTCCAGCACCTGAGTGAAGTAACGGATGGCCTGCTGGGATCCTTCCGGCTGGGTATGGATGCCTCCCCTGCGGATGGGCAGGATACAGCTTTCGGGGTTTGCGCGCAGGCAGCAGTTCTGGGTTTCGCCAACCCGCAGGTGAGATACCCCAAGCTGGAACCGCAGCCGGATGGGTAAATCCGCCCTCAACAGGTTCTCGACTTCCGGCAGCAGTTTGAAAGCGGCGTGGGAATGTTCGAGGGACCGCCGTTCGTTGCCCAGTTGGAGCTCCTCACGCCCCAGGTCGAAATGAAGCCGCCATCGGGTCACCTGGGGAAAGAATCCCGCTTTCGTCCGTCCGGTGTCCAAGCCTTCCAGTTCAGTCCTCAGATAGCGCGCTCGGGCTTCACCCAGGACCGGGTGGTGAGTGGGAGTGCGCTCTTTCAGTTCCCTCAAGACCTTCAACATTTTTTGATGACTGGACCATGCCTCCTCACGGTCCGGCTCAGCGGCCAGGCGATGAAAGGTTGCGGGGACGGCCAGGACGACCGCCAGGACGGCGCCAAGGGCACTGAGCGGATTTTTCCGCTGGAGTGACTGCCGGACACCTCGTCGCGACGGCGACGGGAGTGCGGGATCAGGTCTCGGTGCAATCATCTTTAAAGCCATCGCCTCGTTCCGGTTCCAATTTTAAATTATGGGAAGAAAAACAGGGTGGCGTCAAGCCGGCAGCGGACCGGACTCCTTTCATTTCCCGGAGAGTCCGGTCTGCCGCTGAGGACCCGATCGGCCAAGCACCGCCGAGTCGCAAATGCGGCAAAACCCACGGTTGTGAACTGCGAAACGCGCCAGCCGCGAATGCGGCGATAGCCGGGAGCCGTGGGCATCAGCCCATGGTAGGCATGTCGACCGAACCGCCCAGCCGCGAAGCGGCGGCAGCCATCTCTCCTTTCAGTAGCCGGATGGTGATCTCCGGGGCAACAACCACGGGCTCGCACAAGATCTTTTTGGACTTGCGAGGCTCCCGGCCTGCGAAAGCGGCTCCCCCCAATCGGAATTCTACGAAATTGTGTAGAAGGATCCGTAAACCTGTAGATCCCCCGGAGACTCGGGGTTAGGAAAGAGGCCGTCCAAAGGCCGGAATCGCTGCTTATCTCTTTTAATAATAACACCTTGAAAAAAAGGCGTGCGGTCAGCGCTCGATGGCAGGGGAATTGCTAGTTCTTTTTAGCTTAGCATTAGTAGGCCCGATCCTTATTTTGAGTCGGGCAACCACTTGGCTTGAAGCCAACTCAACCAACAAATTCCATCACCCAATTTGGAGGTATCCAACGCATGAGGTCTTACAAGTTATTCCTTACCTTGGCCCTGATTCCGACTCTTTTAGCGAGCTTGACGTTCAACGCGCCGTTGCTGGAAGCCCAGGTCCAGCTCTCAGGCTTCCGCGGGAAAGTCACCGACCCCAGCGGCGCCGCCATCGTCAACGCTGAAGTCACGGCTACCAACGAAGGAAGCGGCATCTCCCGAACCACCGTGACCACCGAGGTTGGCGACTATGAATTGAGAGGTCTCGACAACGGAATCTACACCATTGCAGTGACGTTGCCGGGCTTCAAGCGGTACGTCAACACCGGAGTGGTGGTGTATGCCGGTGACGTTCGCCGCGTGGACGTCGAGCTCGAAATCGGCGAGCAGGCCACCGAGATTACCGTGTCGGAGGAGGGGTCCACCATCGACACCGACGTGTCGGTCATCAAGCACCGCCTCGGGAATCAGGAGGTCTATGGCGCCAATATTGGGGCCGCCCTCATTTACAACATCTACCAAAACCCCGGCACCGAGGCTCGCGCCCAGGTGCATGGCGGTTTCGCCAACAACCTGAGTGAGGAGCAGGACGGAATCCCCACCAATGCCTACGGCTCTTTCCGGGCGACCCAGGAGACCCTGCAGGAAGTCCATCAGGTCGATTTCAACGCCGCCGCCGAGTACCGGGTGCCGACCAACGTTTTCGGCATCGGCAAGCAGGGCACCAACCAGTTTCACGGCGAGATCTTCGGGGAGTTCTCGAATGCAGCCCTCAATGCCCTGCCTTCCGGCAATTCAGGCCCCAGGCCACCCTCCAAGACGAATAAAAGATGGTCTTACGAGGCCAGCGGTCCCGCCTGGATCCCGGAGGTGTATGACGGCCGCAACAAGACCTTTTTTCACTTTCTCTATCAACCGGCGTCCAGAGAGAACCCGGTGTTCAATCGGAACCGGGTCGTTCCCACCGCCAGGATGCGGGCCGGGGACCTCAACGAGTTCATTGCTTTCTCCAACTGTGTGTTCCCCAGCGCCTCCAATCCCACACCCACCGTGCCCTGTCCGACCAACCCTTTCGATGTCGTCAATGGGATTCAGCAGCCTTTTCCGGGGAACATCGTTCCGGAGAGCATGATCAGCCCCATTGCTCGAAGAGTGTTGGACAACACCGGCATTCTGCCTTTGCCCAACCATGGAGCGCCGGGGCAGTTGTTCGATAACTTCCGCTACATTTCTTTCAACGCAGCCGACAACGACTGGCAAAAGTACACCTTCGACCACGCCATCACCGATACCAACACGCTGACCATCGCCCACTACCGCTACAACAACGTCGCTCCGGAAGGCCGCGGCGACCCGTTTCCCAACGCCGGCTTTGTGGAAACGGGGAACACCCGGGCCATCAGTATCTCCAACAGCCACACCTTCGGCGCCAACGTGGTCAATGAGTTCCAGTACGCCTGGAACCGCCAGCAGTCGGTATGGGCCGTTGGAGACGTACAGGGGCGGGATTATCTGACCCAGATCCTGGGAGTCACAGAACTGGGCGGCCGCACCTTGCGGGAAGGGGTTGGTACCCCCCACATCAAGGTGCGAACCCTGGGGCGGCAACTCAGCTCCCATCTGGGATCCTTCAACCCATTGCCCTCCACACTCATCGGGTCGCTCTTTTCCGGTGAGACCGACTACGAAGATGGCGAGGTCCAGCAGTGGCGGAACAACGTCTCCATCAACAAGGGAACCCACCTCTTCAAGACCGGTATCGAGTTCCGCCATCAGTCGCCGCACATGTTCAGCACCATCAGCATCCCGGCGCCTTTTGGGATCTTCGACTTCAACGGACAGTTTACCGGCTACGATTATGGAGACCTGTTGCTGGGGCTGCCGTTCACGACGCAGATTGACGGGGTCCGTCCCAGGGCCGAAGCCCGCCACAACGAGTTCGGCTTTTACTTCCAGGATGACTGGAAGGTGACGCCCAGGATCACCATCACGCCGGGAATCCGCTTCCAGCACTACGGGGTTCCCTCCGAGGCCTTGAGCGATACGATTTACAACTTCGACCGGGCTAGCGGTAATGTAGTGGTGCCCAGCGACAGGGCGCTCCAACATATCGCTCCGGCCTTTCCCATTCCCGTAGTCACTGCCAGGGAGGCCGGCTACCCGGAGGGATTGAGGAATTTCAAGAGCGTGCTGATCGACCCGCGCTTCGGTGTGGCCTTCCGCGCCACCGAGACCTTCGTCGTTCGGGGCGGTTACGGCATCTTCCACGTGCCCTTCGTGAAGTCGACCGCCTGGGCCATCGCCAACGTCTTCGGGGAGTTTGATCGCGCCGGGATCCTGGCCGGTCACGTCTGGGGCCCCTACCAGTTCAGCGAGTTGTTCCAGGACAACGAGATCGTCAACGGAGTTCCGAACTTTACCTGGGAGCGTCCCTTCCCGGCAGGGGCCGTTGGACCCACCAGCCTCACCTCGGCAGACGTGGACCTGCGCAAGAACAACTGGCCCTACGATCAGCAGTGGAACATCACCCTGGAGAAGGAGTTTGGCGCAGGATGGTCGGGGCGGGCCTCCTACGTGGGAGCCAGGGGGGTGTCCTGGCCTTACATCGAAGATCTCCAGGCCATCCGTCCGGGCAGCAGCTATCAGCCCTTCGACCCGGCCAAGTTCGCCAACGTCCACGCGCTGCAACTGGGAGGCAACTCCAAGTACAACGCCCTGGAGCTGGAGTTGACCAGGCAGTTCTCCAGCGGGATATACTTCCGAGGCTGGTTCAACTGGTCCAAGGGTTTGAACGATGTCCAGGGAGGCCTCTTTGGCTCATCTTCCGGCTTCTTCCAGTCCAGCGCCGGTCAACGCCACAACGACTACGGGTGGCAGGCGGGCGTCCCTGATCTTGCGTCCCGGTGGGTAGCCGTAGTGCCGCTGCCGGTTGGCCGGGGACAGAAATTCGGTTCCGGCATGGCGTCCTGGCTCCATCACCTGGTGGGCGACTGGACGTTTGTCCCTGAATTTAGAACCGGTGGACGTGGCAGATTTATTCCAACCTTCAGCGGCGGAAACCATCCCGCCCTCCGGCTCCGCGGGGACGGCGCCCGGCCTGACCTGGTGCCGGGCTGTGATCCCAACGACACCAACTTCGAGGGGAGAGGGCAGCTTTGGAATGGGGGTTGCTTTGCGCTGCCGCCCGAGAACCGCTATGGGACAGCTCCTCGGGGAGCCCTGAGGCATCCCAACCGATGGGATCTCAACCTCAATATCTTCAAGGAGTGGAAGCTCATCCCCGCTCTGGAGCAGAGTCCCTACTTCAAGCTCGAAGCCTATGTCCGCAACCTGTTTAACCACGCCAATTCCAGCGGGGCCGGCACCAATGTCACCGATCCGAACTTTGGCATCGTGCGCAGGGGATCTGGGAGCCGCGGGATCTCTTTGCGCGCTCGGATCGGGTTCTAGATCTGGATCGTCTTAGAAGGTTTCAAGGCAGTCAGGGTGAAAACCTTGACTGCCTTTTTTTGTGCCTGGTCGAATGAGACTGCAATCCCAATGGGGTTGCGAGCGATGGGCCCGGCTGGAAGACTGGATCCTTTCCAGGGTTCTGTAGCCCCTCCCCCCTGTGAACCAGCGACGAACAGCCTGCAAAGATTCGTGTCACTTCGAAGGTGTTGGACTCAACGGTTCGGGCTTGACCTGCCGGATGGGCCATTAGAGAATACAGGTCTCCGAGCGGTCCCGTGTGAAGGAGGTAAGCTGCGATGAACGCTGAACGGATAGGCCTCCTGGGGTGTTGGCGTGGCCTTGGCGGGGTTGATCCTTGTGAGCTTTCGCAGCATCCGTGCGGACATGCGGAGAATGGACCAGGGCTTGCGGGAAGTGGTGAAGAGGCTTCGGGAGGGGCTGCAAGACTTCAAGGCCGAAGTCGACGCGAAGCTGGCGGTTCTGGAAATGAGGACGACGGCGATGGAGAAGCAACGAGCTAAGCTGGATGACCTGAGAGAGGCGATGTCCGGCCGAAGGCCGGCTTGAAGGAAAGAAGTCAAACAAGGAAAGGATAGTGACGATGTCGATCAATTCCCAGCATGGTGAAAGCCGCCGGGATTTTCTGAAGACCTGCGGGGCGGCGGCAGGAGCGGTGCTGGCAGGCAACCTGACCGGTTGTGAGCAAGCGCCTCCGATGCCTCCGGCGGCCCAACGGCCCTCCCATCTGGTGAAGTTCGGGCATACCGATCTTTATGTCTCGAGGCTCTGCCAGGGCACCGCTTTTCGCAAGGTGAGCCGCAAAGCGGATGACCCGGAAGGGCAACGCATCTTGCGGCATTGTATCGACATTGGCGTCAACTTCTTCGACTCCTCGGAGGCCTACGGCTGGGGCGGGTCTGAAAAGGCTCTGGGCAAGGCCATTGCCGGAAAGCGAGACCAGATCGTCGTCTGCACCAAAGCGCCACCAACGGACGGACCCGGCTCCGAGAGGCTGGTCTTTACTCGAGAAGTTTTGTTTCGTAAGACGGAAGGAAGCCTCCAGCGCTTGGGGACGGATTACATCGATCTTTACTTGTTGCACTCTCCTGACGCACGGACCCCGCGGACAGATTCGGACTCCCCGACAGCCGATGTCCCAACTCAGGAGCACATGGAACAGATTGCAGACAGCATGGATGCTCTGGTGAAGGCGGGCAAGATCCGCTATTGGGGCGTCTCGAACCATTTGTCGCGACAGGTGGGAGAATTGGTTGGGTTGGGAAAACGGGAGGGGAAAAGCCCCCTAGCGGGGTTGGAGGACTATTACAATCTTGTGGCTGCCGAGCGAAGGGACTTTATGGTTCAGGAGTTGTTTCCTTTGATTCGTCAGGGAAAGCTGGGCTTGTTGGCTTTCAGTCCCCTGGGGGAAGGGCGCTTGGCGCCGGGACGGAAACTGGAGGAAGGGTCTGCTTTGGAAGGTCCGATCCGGGCTTTGGATGCGGTGGCCAACGAATTGGGAGTCACCAGACCTCAGGTGTGCGTGGCCTGGGTTCTGAGTCATCCCGAGGTGACCAGCGTGTTGGCTGGAGCGGAGAAGCCGGAGCACGTGTCGGATAACTTCAAAGGAACGCAGATCAAGCTGCCTGAAGAGGCCATCCAACAATTGAATGCGGCCGCTGATGCCTACACGGAGCTGGTGAAGGGCGCCAAAAAGAAAAGTTAGTGGTCGGCAAAGTAACCATGCCTGGATTTGAGCATGGATGACAGGGACAAAGCAGATCAACAGCCATGGAGCCCGACAAATTCGGAAATGCTTACCGCTGAGGGTCGGTTGAATTGGCCTCAATCCCTGTCGCCCCGGTTCAAGAAGGAGGTCCGATTTGGCATCTCATGAGACATTGATGAAACCCATCACACGGAGAGAATTGCTGTTGTCGGGCGCCGGTATGGGTTTGCTGGCTGCGAGCAAGCCGGCTCAACAGGCGACTGCCGTTTCAAAGAAACGGTTGGATATCGTCGATGCCCACGTCCACGTGTGGACTCCCGATACCGAAAGGTATCCGCTGGCGCCGGGCTTCACCCAAAAGGATTTCTGGTTTCCAAGTTTTACCCCGGATGATCTGGCCCGGCACAGTCAGCCGCAAGGAGTCCAGCGGATCAATTTGATCCAGATGACCTGGTATGGCCTCGACCACCGCTATATTTTGGACATCATTGCCCAGCAGCCCGGGAATTTCGTGGGCACGGGGATCGTTCCGGCGGTTACCGATGTCTCGCTGGCCGGCCCTGACAAAACCATGGTGGCCCTGGCCCGGGGTGGGGTCCTGGCGTTCCGTATTCGAGGCAAAAGCACCCGACCGCCTTTGGGCGACGGGCCTCGGTGGCTCGATCACCCGGGGTATGAGAAGATGTTCAGAGCAGCGGCGGAACACCGCCTGGCCCTCAGCTTCCTGATGTCGCCCCCGGACCTTCCGGAGTTGGATCGCATGTGCCGGCGCTTCCCGGAGACCCCGGTAATCATCGATCACCTGTGTTTGATCGGAAGAAAGGGGACATTTCCGGAGGAGGAGATTGTAGCGCTGTGTCGAATGGCCGGGCACAAGAGGGTGATGGTCAAAATTGGAGCCTTCTATGCGCTCGGCGCAAAAAAGCCCCCTTATTTGGAACAACTTCCCCTCATTCGCCGGGTGGTGGATGCCTTTGGTCCCGAGCGCTGCATGTGGGAAAGCGATTGCCCCCTTCAGGCCATGAAGCCGCCCCACAGCTACGAGGCCGCGGTGGCCTTGATTCGGGATCATGCGGACTTCCTGAGTGAAAGCGACAAAGAACAGATTCTGGTGAAGACGGCTGAAGATTTCTTTTTCAAGCGATAAAGTGGATCCAGACTGAAATTGCAGGGTGTTTCTGTGGTGTTCCACCTTGAAGATGCCTGCGGAGAGCCAACGGCAAAGGCCCCCTCCTGACCGAGGGGAGTTTTGACGATCAAGGGTTTTTCACATCTCCCCTTTCACAAGGAAACTCACGGTAAGTCCCCTCCTGTGGAGGGGGGTTCAGGAATGGGTCGAAGCCTGATGGAACGGCTGATATGCTAGCGGCAATGGAGTGAGCTGAAATGATCCTGTTATCCAAAGGGAACGTCGTGGACGGCAGCGGCCAGCCTGGCAAGGAGGCCTCTGTTTTGATCGACAACGGTCGGATCAAGGAGATAGGCCCCATCGATGCCTCACCGGACATGGAGATCGTTGATTGTTCCGGGCTCACCGTCTCGCCGGGATTCGTCGACGTCCACAGCCACGGCGACCTCGAGGCGCTGGAACACCGCCCCGACAAAGTCATGCAGGGGGTGACCACGGAAGTGGTCGGCAACTGCGGATTCTCTCTGTTTCCCAAGCTGTCGGCGGCGACTCTGGTCCCGAGCTTCGATCTGTTCGACAGACGGGGGTCCAAGACCTGGAACGATGCTGCGGCCTATTTTGACGACCTCCAAAACAGCGGTAGCTTGACCAATGTGGCGGCGCTCACCGGCCACTCCACTCTCAGGGCCAACGTCTCCGGAATCAAGGCGGCGCCCCTGGATTCGCGGGAATGGCGCCAAATGGAGCGCCGGTTGTCATCCTGCCTGGAGCAAGGATCCATCGGTTTCTCCACGGGTTTGAACGAAGCGCCTAGCAGCTACGGGGACTTTGCGGAGCTCGCCAGGCTCTGTGAGGTCGTCAAAAAACATGACGCTTTCTATACCACGCATCTGAGGGACTACAAGTTTCACATCATCGAGGCTGTGGAGGAAGCCCTCAACCTGGGGCGCAAGACCCAGGCGCCCGTTCAGCTTTCACACCTTCAGACTGTGGGACGCAAGAACTGGGAAAAGATGGATACCGTACTGAATTTGGTCGATCAGGCCCGGCGGGAAGGCGTGGATGTCGGTATCGATGCCTACCCCTACTTGGCGGGATCAGCCCACTTGACCCAGACCCTGCCAAGCTGGGCTTTGGAGGGCGGAACCGATCGGCTGCTGGAGCGCCTGTCCAACCAGGACACACGAGCCAGAATTGCGGATGAGACCGAAGCCAACATGGCCAATGGCTGGGAGAACATCTTGATCGCATCCGTTCGAGAGAGCGGGAGGCAATCCCTCATCGGCAGGACCATTCAGCTAATAGCCCAGGAACGCGGCCGTTCGGGGGTGGAGACAGCTTTGGATCTTCTCTTGGAAACGCAGGCCACCCTGGTGATCGTTTCTTTCAACCAATCCGAGGAAAATTTGCGCAAGGTGTTGACCCATCCCCTGACGTCTATCATCACCGACGGTCTGTTCACCGAAGGGAATCCACATCCTCGGACTTTTGGAACCTACCCCACCTTGTTTGGACAATTCGTTCGAGAGAAACACTGGTTCACGGTCGAAGAGGCTGTGCACAAAGCGACGGCGCTGCCGGCCGGCCGTTTCAAGCTGGACCGAAGGGGGCTTCTGGCCGCAGGGTACTGGGCGGACGTGGCGGTGTTCGATGCGGAACGAATCGGGACCCGAGCAGACTACCTGGAGCCTCGCCACGCTCCCGAAGGCATCCATCACGTATTGGTGAATGGGGAGTGGGTCCTGCGCCAGGGGAAACTCCTCGGGTCATATCCTGGTTGCCCCCTGAGGCGCTAGATGTCAACAAAGTCGACAGCCACCGCCGCGCCCTGGCTGTGTCGATGCTCGTCAAAACCACTTTTTCTTCCAGGAGAGGTTACAACCTATGATTGACGGAACAGATTCAAAGGAAGAGGCGAAGGCAGAAGGCAACCGATGGAGGTTGGTCTACGCCTTGGACAAGGACCGCCGTCGGGTGTCCGGCAGTGAAGAAATGTTGGCAAACGCCATCCGGCGGGGCGCTGATCTGCGAATCTACACGGAGTTCCGGCACAACGAGCACGTTGATCGGAGTTCCGACAATCCCGAGCTGGTTCAAGAGGTCTCCGACTTTCGCGTGACCTATCTGTTGGAGGACCGATGGACAGCCGGAATTATGAATCTGAGGCAACCGGTAGGACTGGTGAACGATGGCTTCGGACCCCGCGCTTCAATGTCCTTCTTCATGTACAATCAGAACGGACTCCAGGCCATCGCCCGCCCCTACCTGGATGGCAAGCCCGCCGAAGGACAGCCGGGGGCCTCGCCCCAGGTCGACCGCGATTCGGACCCCAACATGCACCACTTCGACGGGTGGGACGATGCAACCAATGCGCCCAGCCACAACTTTGTCTACGACTTTGAGACCTATCGGTTCTGTGTGCATGATGTCTGGGAAGAGATCCTTTCCCACCGTCAGGATGGCGCCGTGGTGTCCGGTTCGGTAGAAGCGCTGGCCAGGGAATGCGCTCGCGGCCGGGATGTAAAGGTAGGCATCCGGGGCTTGTGTGCGGATCTGGCTGGCGACCGGGAACAAGCCATGGACCACGAAGTCTTCGTTCATGTGGGGCCCAACTATTACTATACCGAGCAGAAACGGCTGTGGGCAGGTACCCAGCCCGTGGTTCGTGTCAAACCCTCCATACCCATTCGGTACGAGAGCAAGGGCTGGGATTTCGGTTGGTTGTTGGCCCGCACCGACGGATACCTGGCCCGCTGGCTGGTGGATCCTTACACCCTCAAGTCTCACAAGAGCCAGGACCGGTGCGCGGTCCGCTGGTTCGTGCGGTGAGGAGCACCGGATGCTGCGGTGACTCGGGGTCGGTTCGGCCTGCCGCAAAAAAGGTCTGAAGCTCGTTTGGCCCATGAAACTCTCGCCGGTCAAGGCGACCTGGCCACTTGACTTGTATGGAGTCCCGTAGAGCCAAGCCCTCTCCAGCCGATACTTCCCGATGGACAAGACACCAATGTCCTGGAAGAAGCGCGATTTCCGTAAGACGCCCTTCAAGGTGGCTGTTGCCCTGGGCGAGAGCACCACGGCTGGGGGAACAGCCACTCAGCGCGAGTTGACCTGGGTCCACCGGCTGGCCCGGTTGATCAACGAGGCGCAACGGGAGCCTGTCAAGATGATCAACAGCGGCCTGGGAGCCAACCTCATTTCCCGAAGAAGCCCGGCCTACGACCATTCCGGCAAGCCCAGCGCCATGGAGCGCTACGCCGAGCATGTGCTGGCGCATCGGCCGGACCTGGTGTTGATTTCCTATGGCCTGAATGATGCCAGAGGAGGAACGCCGCTCGATCAGTTTCTTCAAGACCTGCGACACATCGTGCTCGACATCAAGGAGCGCAGCGGGGCCTTAATGGTGGTGATCAATGCCTACTACATGACGGCCTTTGACCAATACTCCCCCTTTGACCGGGGTAGTCTGAAATCGTTCGGGGAATTTAATGCCGCCATGCGAAACCTGGCCCGGGAATGTGATGTTCTCTATGCCGATGTCTTCGAGGCTCAGGGAATGGCGCCCTGGATGGTTGACCCGGACGGCGTTCATGCCAACAACCTGGGCCACCGGGTGATCGCCAATCGGATCTTCGAGGTTTTGGCCCAAAACTGCAGCGCCCTTGCCCAAAGCGCCGTCGAGTCGAGGAAAAACTTCGAGCCCTGGCGAGATGAATCGGTGTTGCGCCGGCGATAGATCGGCGTCATTCCGGGTTCAGGATTCCATCCAGTTCCTGACGGCATTGGTTCAACACGCTGACCAGGAAGTAATCTCCCCCCCAAGGCACCAGTTGGGCACCCAGCTTACGGTATCGTCCGAGTGCTTCCAGTGACGGCGCCGTGATCCCCCAGGACTTGTTGGATTGCCTGGCGGCGCCGGCGACGCGCTCGACGACCTGATCGAGAGAGAAAGTGGCGGCCCGGGACAGGGCGGACATGCGACAGCTCAAATCCGCCGGCCCTATGAAGAGACAGTCGATGCCTTCGACCGCGGCGATCTCATCCACCTTTTCCAATGCCTCAGGTGTCTCTATCTGCGCCAGGATGAAGGTTTGGTCGTTGGTCTCCTGAAAATAGTTACCCCCCGGAGCCCAGGCCGTCAAGGTGTAGTCTCCGTCCAGTCCGGGCCCCCGTCAACGCCCCGGTCACCCAGGGGTGGAAACTTGACCGCCTGCACCAATTGTTTGGCAGTTTCTCCGTTATTGACAAAGGGGAACATGAAGCCGGCAGCGCCGTCCTCCAGGTAGCGGTACAAGCGGGCGGGTTCTCTGGTCGGAGGGCGGATCATGCAGTCGATATTGTGAAGGTGACACAAAGCCAGGACGGACTGCACCTCTCTGTCGGTCATGGCGCGGTGCTCCAAGTCGAACCAGATGCCGTCGTATTGAGAATGGGCGGCGTGTCGGACAAAAAAAGGAAGGAAGTGTCCCATTCCACAAACCCGGGCAAATTCTCCTCTGCGGAACTTTTCCAAAACTTTACTTTTTCTCACTGTTCAGGCTCCTGAGGTTCCTCGTTTGATCGGTGCAACACCACACCAGACTCGGTCGTCAGCGGATCGCGTCAGTTCCTGCGAGTCCATGATGAGTTCGGGGATAACTGCAAAGGAATGACTGAGACGGGTAAAGGCTCATTCCCTTGGTTGTTCCTTGATGTTGGATGCCCCCTGTTCAGAAGTCAAGGGAATTACGGCAGAACTGACCCTTGTGAGCGCGCGGCCTCCCGCCTGCATGAATGCCGGCATGACTTCATGGGCTCGGCGTCGATTCAGGCGTTAGCCGACCCGGGGCCTGCCCGCGACGGCGTCTGCAGTTCAGGAAACTTCCTGAGACTCCAACCGGATATTTGTTCCTGTTCCTCGCCGGTGTGTTCTTTATTTATACAGCCGTTTACTCTATGATCCCTGATTGCCTTTGGGCGCCGACCGACTGGCGTCTTCAGGCCAATGCCAGTTGACTTCTCCTCTATCCCCTGGCTGAGGTGGGATGGATTCCGAGGTCATGGAATGGAGCAGACGGTGGCCCTGAGTAAGACGAGACCAGTCGGGCCCAGAGTCTGCGTTGGAAGAACCGCCGCGGAGGGCGCGATGCAACCTCACTTGAGGCAACAACTCGATGAGGAAGGTTTTCTGATCCTGCGCGATCTTGTCGAGCCGCACATCGTTGCAGAGGCGCGGGGCCGATATCAGCACGCTGGTCGATGAGCACGCCGCCACGTTGATTCGAGAGGGCAGAGTAAAAACTCCTTTTCGGGAAGAGCCCTTCGAAACCCGAATTTACCGACTGTATCAAAACTGTCTTGACCGGGCGCCCCGCAGCTTTCGTCAGGAATTGCACTTGCCCGGCATGTTCGGATATTTTTTCCATTCGGGACTCCTCGACCTGGTGGAGTCGGTGTTGGGAGGAGAGATTCGTCTTTACCCCAACTATACGGTGCGCCCCAAGCTCCCCGATTGGGAAGGGACTCGAATCTGGTGGCATCAAGATGGGGGCTATACTCACTTCGTGCATACCGATGACAGCATCCAGGCGGATGCTGTTGAGGACTTGCGCATGCTCAACGTCTGGTCTCCGCTGGCGCCGGCGCGAGAGGAAAACGGCTGTATGCAATTCGTCCCGGGCAGTCATAAGTTGGGTGTGGTTCCTCACGTCAGTCGCCGCTATTATTTGGAGATCGTCGATCCAAGGTATACGCCACTCTTCGAAAAGGCCGTCTCCATCGAGCTGGACCCGGGGGACATGGTCTTGTTCAGTAACTTGCTGTTTCACCAGGGTTTGCCCAATCGTAGCCGAACGGTCCGCTGGAATCTGGACTGGCGCTATCAGGATGCCCGCCAGCCCACTCTGCGCGAGGATCAGGGGCACATCGCCCGCAGCCGGAGCCACCCGGGGAGTGCCGTCCAGAGCGCCGAGGAGTGGACCCGCTTGCAATTCCGGTAAACCCCATAGAAGGATATCCCTGTTCGGGCTTGCCCCAGGCTGGATGAAAGTTGGAGACAATGAGTTTGAGCTTCGAGAAGACCAAAGGAACGGAGGAACTGATGCGAATTCGCTACGGTAGGATCCTGCTCGTGTGGTTGCCATTACTGCTCTTCACTGCTTTTCAGTGTCTGGCGACGGAAAGAGTGTTTATCCTCAAAGACGAAGGAGAGATCGTCCAGTACAAGATCAGAGACAGCCAGGACGAAGTCAAGCAGGTCGCGGCCTACGGCCACCAGGATTTCCCCGGGATCTTTCCCGCTGCCTCAATTGCCATGAAGAGAGGCAATATCCTCTCGGTCTATGACCGGGAGCGACATTTAAAGGGTCGGCTGGTCTATGATCCGGACACAGATCGACTGAAACTCTACGATGGCAACCCGGGAGATCGCGCCAGCTTGAGCGGACGACTCCTGGAAAACCCAAACCTGGACGAACCTTTCCGCCAACGGAGTCACATGTATTTCAAAGACTGGAACAGCCCCGCCAGGAGTGAACCGTTGAGCGGCAAGTTCGCGAAGATGACGGGGAGCACCTACCGGGATGTCTTTGTGTTGCAGGGACGGGTCTTTGGCATTTCAGGCGACCACGTTTACCAGCTTGCCAACAAGTCCGGAGAATCCTTGACGCAGGGGCCTCAAACAGCTTTGGTCCTTTCCGGAAGCGAGCTCGTGGCCGCTGCGGTGAGCCCCTGGGGTGAGGCTTTCATTGCCGATGCCGCCAAGAATCAGCTTCACCGTGTTTTTCTGCGGGAGGGAGCATTGGTAGCAGAAAATCCGGTGAGCCATCCGAGCCTGAAGTCTCCCAGGGGTATGGATTTTACGGCTTCCGGAGAACTTTTCGTCGCCAACGGCACAGCCAACCCACACGCCGTGTCGCGGTTCAAGTTTAATCTGGGCGGCTTTACCCGTTGGTGGCCGCGGGCCAAGAAGGGATTGGACCTCAATGGGAGCGGCGCCCTGGATGTAGCGGTGGCGGAGCCCGTTGGATATGTGATCTCCGAAAAGACCCACCCGATCCAGAAACTGAGTTCCGAAGCGGCCGGCGGGCACTACGGCATCTCTCAGGTGACTTTTCTCGCACCCGAAATCAACTCTGAGTCCTCCGTTATCGCTCTGGTCGAGTATGCGCCGGGGGGCAACACCCCGGTCCATTATCACCCCAATATGGAGCAGATCGAGATCGTGTTGGCAGGGAAAGCACTGTGGGAGATTGGGGAGTTCGAACAAGAAGTTGGACCCGGCGATGTCATCTTTACTCCCCGATTTGTCAAACACGGGTACAAGGTTCTCGGGGACAAACCCTTCAAGTTTCTTCAGTTGGAGTGGAGAAATATCAAGGACTGACGGGGAGGCCAGAGTGGGAACTGCACTCGATCAAGGTCTGAGAACGCAGTCCCCACCCTGGCCGAAGGGTTACGCAGGGACGGGCAACTCCGGGTAACTGGGTCCCCGCACAATTTCCCCCAGAGCCACATCCTCGACCGAGGCCATGCGTTCGTTCCAGTCATTGCCGCAACGGCGCGTATAACCCGGCATCAGGTGCATGACGTAACTCCGCCTGGGGTTGTCGGTCTTATTGCCATAGGACCCGTGGAAGGTTCGACAATGATGGAAATGGCAATGGCCGGCCGGCACCTCACAGGGGACCGGGGCCGCCTTGACGGGAAGATCAGAGCGTTTCAAGAGCCACTCCGGGTCGCTGACATCCACGTCCTCGCGAGAATAGTCGAGCTCCCAGCGATGGCTTCCCGGAACCACGAACATACATCCGTTATCCACAGTGGCGTCGTCGATGGCGATCCAGCAGGTTGCCAGGTCCGGCGGCTCCACATGGCTCCAGTAGGTGTAATCCTGATGCCATCCCAGTGCGGTCCTCTGGTCATAGGCCGGCTTGTAGATCATTTGGTCTTCCCAAAGCCGCACGGGGCCTTCCATCAAGCCGTTGGCCAGAGTGCTGACGGCGACGTTGCTCAGAACCTTGCGGAACACCGGGTCATGGCGGGACAGGTTGACCACCTTTACGGAGGGCAATTGACCTTTGGCGTCGGACCTTTCAACGGTTTCTCCCTTATAGAGTTCAGGAAAAGAGACGCTGCCATCCAGAATGCCCTTAATGCGCTGCTTCAACTCTGTAATCTGATCGTCCGACAGAACGCGGGGCCCCAGCAAGTATCCATGGGTCTGGAAGAATTCAATCTGTTCCTCGGTGAAGTGCACGATTTCTCCTTGAATTGCCACTCATTCGACAGCCGGGGCCGTTGGGTTGCCGAAGTGCTCACAGTCCGCAATCAGCTAACCAAACCGGCAGAACCAGCCTGTTATTCTAGTCTCTTCGACGGTAAAGCGGCAAGAGAGATGTGACCAGGATTGTCTTGTTCTTCGCCGCTTTTCAATCGCGATGCTTGGAGTCGATTGAATTTGTGCATTATAATTGCATAATTTCCACTGAGAAAGTTCGTTATGAACCCGCCGTACATCAAGCGATTGCTGGAGCCGATCCTGAAGAAGGCTGCCTCCGAGTTCCCCGCTGTGGTGCTGACCGGACCTCGCCAATCCGGCAAAACAACGCTCCTGCAACATCTCTTTGGTCGGCGTTGCCGGTATGTTTCTCTGGAACCACCGGACGTTCAGGCGTCCGCCGTGGAAGACCCGCGCACCTTCCTGGAAATGTATCCGCCTCCCGTGATCTTCAATGAGGTGCAGTACGCCCCCGACCTGATTCGTTACATCAAAGAGAAGATCGACGCCAACCCGGCGCAAGAGCGGTCAATTCCTATTGACCGGTTCACAGAATCTGTTGCTTGCAGAGAAGGTGCCCGAGTCTTTGGCAGATCGTGCGGCGATGCTTCGCTTGTTGCCGCTTTCCAGACGGGAAGCGGAGGGAAGGCCACAAATTTCCCTGCCATGGAAGTCCAAGCGCCGATCTTTTTCAAAAACACCCTATGCTTTTGGCGAGCTGTGGAAAAGGCTCCTGAGAGGTGGTTATCCCGAACTTGCCACGCAACCCGGCCGGGATGCACGCCTGTGGCATGCCAGTTATATCCAGACCTATCGCGAACGGGACGTGCGAACGCTCAGGCAGGTTGGGGACCTGAGTCAGTATCAGAATTTCCTCCGAGTCCTGGCGGCCAGAAGCGCTCAACTCCTGAATCTGACCGAGGTCGCTCGGGACCTCGGTCTCGCGGTCAACACGATCAAGGCATGGCTCTCTGTGCTTGAAGCCACCCACCAGGTAATCGTACTTCGCCAATGTCGGGAAACGGCTCGTCAAGACCTCGAAAGTGTATTTCACGGATGTCGGCACGCTCTGCTACCTGGCTGGCCTCAAGGATCCTGAACATGCGGCTTCCGGTCCCATGGGAGGCGCTATCATGGAAACTGCGGTACTTTCGGAAATCGTGAGGACGCTGACTCATCGTGGGATCGACCCGCAAGTTTACTTCTGGAGGACCATAGCGGGCACAGAAGTGGATTTCGTGGTGGAGACAGGTAGGAGACTGGTTCCGATCGAGGTGAAACTGTCCGCTACGCCACGCTCAGCCATGGCCTCCACCATCAAAACACTGCAGAAGGACCTGGAGGACGCTGCCATGCCGGGGTACGTGGTGCATCCAGGTGACGTACAGCTTCCTCTCGGCCCGGGAGCCTTCGCGGATTTGTAATGGTCCCCTCCTGACAGTGCCGTATCTTCATGCCCATCGTCAGTTGAAATATTCGATGGGCACGGTCCCCGACGAGTTTTTTCGCATCAAGATGCGTGAGGCATTCTATGACAACATCGAGACGCTCCAGGGCCGATCCCGACGCTTGGCTCCACCGCTACCATACCGAACGACCCCATCTCGGGTATCGAAACCGGGGACGCAGACCATCGAAACCACCAATTGATTCGTCAGTCAAGAAGGTTACCAGGACAAATCAAGTCATCCGGCACAGCCACCAGGCTCATCGCTTGACTGCTATTGTCTTACCCAATAGTATCTCGTTCTGTCTCAGCGCAGACCGCTTCGCTAAGCCCATGTATTTTATTCAGTACCAGCCGCTCAAAGACAAGCTCAAAGAGAGAACTCTCAGTGATCGGGAGGCTCTGCCCTACCTGATCCTTTTCTTCGGTCTCCCCGCAGCATCAGGCATGATCGCCGCTCTCTCTGCGGCAGTAGGCGGGTATCCAGTAGTAGAAAATTCGATATATTGGGATATAGCAGGCGGAGTTCCGAGTGTTTTAATTACGATTGGAGGCATCTATTATTCATACGTTCAGAACGGCAGGAAAAAAGGATTCGACCTGATCCAGAAATTCTGTATTTTGGGTTGGGTAGTGGGAATTCGATGTTCCATAGTTTTTTTCCCTATCCTTGTAGTCGGTGGGGGGCTTGCGGCTGCAGCAGTAGGGGCAGGCAGCTATTGTGAAGGCTTCATTAACTCTATATTTATATTCCTTCTCCTTATATATGAAGTAGTCTTCTATCAACGGCTCGGCAGACATATTCGAGACACGAGAAACACCGCCATCGAATCGGGTAGAAACGGGATTTGAACGCTCCCTCCAACCCCGCCCTCTCCTATCGAATCCCATCCACCTGCCGAGATTCGACCATTGCCGTCACGCCGCCCCTAACCGCCAACTTCTGTCACATAGGCCCGGTGGGCCTCCGCCGGACCGCCTTCCACAATGCCGATTCGGCCCCGGCGTTGCACCCGCGCCCCGGAAGGCATATCGCCAAAGAACGGATTGGAGTGGACGCATCCATAAGCAGGTGTGGTGTTGCTCTGAAGATACTGAGTGTCGTCCCATCCGACCCAGAGCGTGCGAGTTGAATCTGTGGAGCGCACCCACAAGAAACCATCATCGGAGCGGTCGATTGTATGGCTCCACTTGGCCCCGGGTTGGGTGGGATCCCCATGGAGAATCTGGGGGGTGTGGTCCCGAACAAAGGCAAACAAGTACTCTGGACGGCCTCCGATGGTTTTCAGGTCGGCCAAGGATCGGATCTCCCCGCCCACCACGCAGCCCGTCCGCTCTCTTTTGAGGTCGAGAAAGGATGCCGCCGGCGTCAGTTGCAGGCAAACGGCCGCTATCACCTGCTTCCAATCCTGTGGACTTGAATTGGTGAGTTCAAGGCTCAGGTCGAAGCCGAGACCGCGGGGGTGAATTCGGGCGTCGATGGCAAGACGGCCCGGGATCTGGAGTTGGTAACCGACAGCCGAGTCGGCATCAGATTTCCAAACGGGAGAGGGGACTGGACCATCGAAGAATACCGGTCTTTCGCCGGTGGCCCCGATCTCGACCAGTTCCGGCAACCAAAGGGCGGCTCGTTCTCGGCCCTCGGAATCCAAGGACAAGATGGTTTGAGTGGGGCGTATTTCCACCGGAGGCATGGGTGTTTTTCTCTGACGGACCTGTTTGGGTTCTGATGGCTGGTCGCTTGCTAGGGTCTGCTCAGACCGGCCCTGCCTGAGAAGTTGATTGGCCGGCGGATAGTTGGCTGCGGCCGAACGCCGAATCAGGGGCCAAGCCTCGGCAGGCCTGAGCCTGCGCAGCAAGGTGGCGCCAAGGTTGTACAACAACGCCGGAGAATGGTTTCCCCCCTCCAGTGATTTGCGGAAAGCCGCCTCTGCCTGACCGTAACGGGCCGAGTGGAGGTAGCAGACTCCCAACTGGAAATAGATGGGAGGAGTTTTGGCGCTGGTCGGGATTTGCTCCCATTGTTCGGCTGCCGCCAAGTAACGGGAGAGCCGATAAAGCGTCCCCGCCAGGTTCAGTCGAGCCCAATGGGCCCCCGGAGATATTTGCAGTCCGCGCCGGTAAGCCGTTACCGCTTGGCGCAAGTGGCCCAGTTGTTGATGGCAGTAGGCGATGTTGAGCCAGTAGGAAGATTGGCGGCCCCCGGTTTCTCCGTCCTCGACCAACTGGCTAAAGGCCTCCAATGCCGCCCGCCAAGCCTTGCCCCTCAAGTGGCGGAAGGCCTCCTCCCGGCTCGCTTCCACTCGGATTTCCCGGATTCGCCGCTGGACACTCACGTCGGCCGGTCGAAGATCTGCAACCTTCATCAGATATCGCAGCGCTTCTTGCTTTTGACCTTGGTTGTAGAGGCAGAAACTGATCCATTGCAGCAGCTCGGGATTCAGAGGATTCTTGGATTCAACCCGACGAAACCGCTCCAGAGCAGCCGCCGGTTGCTGCTGATCCTGTTTCCAGTAGGCTTCGATGAGTGTTTGGTTGAGATTTGATCGGGGAAGCTTGGCCAAGGCACCGAGGGCCGAGCGAAAATCTGATCGATCGGCCATGATCCAGGCCGCTGCCTCCATGGCTTTGGTGTTGGAAGGATCGCTTGCCAGGACTTTGAGATAGAGTTGCAAAGCCTGTTGCGGCTTGTCCAGCCGTTGGTAGGCGTCTGCCAGCAGGAGCCTGCCGCTGGTGAACTCCGGGTGTCGTTGCACAGCGGGCTCCAGGAGGGGCAGGGCCTGGGGAGTTTTCCCCCGGCTGATCAGCGTCAGGGCTTCAATATAGTCCTCGAAGGCCTGGTAAAGCTGAAAAGCCTTGTTGGTTTCTTCGGTGGCATACCGGTCCTGTCCCAGATCACCATACAATTGGGCAAGCTCCGAGTGATACAGGGGATTCTCCGGATCGATTTTTGACGCCAGCTTCAGAGATTCAAGGGCTGTTTTCATGCGGCCGGCGGCGCGTTCCTTCTCACTGAGCCTGAAGAGAATGGAAGCATCTCCAGGCGCCAACTGCCGGGCTATCTTGAGTTGTTGGTAGGAGTCTCCCTCGCGTCCTTTGATGCCCAGCAGCAATGAGTACAACTGGCGATAACGAGGTTTGCCCGGTTTGATATCAATCGCCCGACGTGCGTGCTCCAACGCCAGATCGAGTTGCTCTTGAATCAAAAAAAGGAACGCTAACCGATAGTGAACTCTTTCATCGTCCTCCCTGAACTGGATGGATTTTTGAAAATGTTCGATCGCCTGAGACAGTCGGCCCTGGCTCAGGCAGGCCTCGGCCAGACTCCGATGGACTTCCGGGTTCAGCGGGTGCAACGACAGGACTCGTTGGAGCCGTTCCTGGGCTTCGCCGGCTCTTCCGGATTCGATCAGGAGCAGCCCCAGAGGGAGGAGCAGTCGGGGGGCATTCGGGTGTCGTTCCAAGCCGGCCTCCAGCAGCTCGATGGCCTCTTCGATTCGATGGTATTGGCGCAGTTGCTCTGCCTGTTGCCGGTACTCGGGGATCGTCTGGGCTGGACTATGGGTTACCCCAAAGGCCAGAATGAGGCCGGCGGCAGAAAGAAGAAAACGGCCACGATTTCTCATGAAAGGTCCGCCTTGAACGTTGCTCCACGAATCATGAGCATCGGCAAAGGAATCGACTTCTCAGCTCTACGCCCGGAATGCCTGACTCCGACATTATAGCAACGGTGAGTCCTCGGGAGGTCATCATCTATCGCCCGGACGGCTTCAAAGTGGATCGAGGCGCCTGGCCGGGCAGCTTTCAGCCTTGCTCTCGACTCAGGAAGAGATCGACTTGACTGCGCGAGGGGATAGATGCCTGGGCTCCCGGGTGGGTCACCGACAGGGCAGCGGCGGCATTGGCAAAGCAGAGAGCCTGCTCCAGGGATCGACCTTCGGCCAAGCTGACGGCCAGAGCCCCGTTGAACGTGTCTCCCGCAGCGGTGACATCCACCGCCTTGACTGGATGGGCAGGAAAATGACGACATTCGCGGCGATTGACCAGCCAGGCTCCCTTGTCTCCGAGCTTGAGAACCACCGTGTCCGGCCCGAGTTCCATCAAACGTCGGCCCAGCGCCGGCGCCTCTCCAAGACGGATCTGGCCGGGCGGTTGCCCCAGCAACAGAAGGGCCTCGCTCTCATTGGGGGTGAGGAAATCCAGGCTGCGCAACAAGGAGGAAGGCAGGGAAGCTGCCGGGGCAGGATCAAGGATGGTCGTCAGACCCCGCTGGCGAGCCAGAGATGCTGCGGCCTGGACCGTTTCCAGGGGCGACTCCAATTGCAGCAGAAGGTATCCGTCCTTGAATGTTTCAAAGGTCTGTTGCAGATCGCCGGGTGTCAGCCGTTCATTGGCGCCGGCGGCTACGGTAATCTGGTTCTGCCCGCCGTTCTCAACCAAAATAAGCGCGACTCCTGTGGCCACATCCGGAGTCGACCAGACTTGGCTGGTATCGACGCCTGCGGATGACAGGCCATCCTTCAAGTTTCGGCCGAACCTGTCTGCGCCGACTCTACCGATCATTCGAGCTTGGCCGCCCAGTCTGGCGACCGCCAGGGCCTGGTTGGCTCCCTTGCCGCCGGGGATCATCCTGAACTCCCGGCCCTTGATGGTTTCTCCTCCAAGGGGAAGTTTGTCGGTTCGAACCACGAAGTCCATGTTCAGGCTTCCAATCACCAGGATGGACTTCATAGGGATCTGCCTCCGGGTATGCCTGGGAACGCGGGCCTTTGGCCCGCATCGGAAGCGCGCGGGATGCCCGTGCTTCCAGAATCTTGCGTCAGATCGGGGGCCGGCGAGTTGCTGGAGAAGAAGCGGATTCCAGCGCCGCCGCTGCATGCAAAAGCATTGCCTCATCAAAATGGCGCGCCACCAACTGGACCCCAATGGGTAAACCGTCCGCGCTCAGTCCAAGGGGCACGGAGATTGCCGGCGAGCCGGTGACGCCAAAGGCTGGCGTGATACTGGCCGCGTGCACAGCCGGGGTGGCTTGGCCGTCAACATCCAGGCTGACGGCGTCGTGCGGATGGGCGGTGATCGGCGCCGTTGGCAGCAACAGCAGGTCGGAGGTCGAAAAGTGTTGCATCATGTCGACTCGAAGCCGCTCGCAACCGGCCAGGGCCGCCACATACTCCGGAAGACCGGGCTCGGGAGTATCGAGGAGTCGTTGAACCGAGGGCGCCAATTGATCCTCTCTCCCAGCCACAATCGATTGGAAGTAATGAGGCGCCTCGGCCACCAGCAGGCTCATCACCATCTGAATCGGCTTCGACTCTTTCCAACTCTTCAGGGAGGCAGGCTGCACTTGGCAGCCGAGACCTTCGAGCTTGGCCGCGGCCTGGATGACCGTCTCTTGAATGACTTTCGCCACCGGTGCAAAGGGCTCCTCAGAAAGCAACCCGATCCGTAGTGGGGGTAGAGGCGCATTCCAGGGAAACCAGTAAGGCGCCGGAACGGGCACGGCGTAGGGGTCTCGACCATCGGGTCCCAACAGCACAGACAGAGCCAGAGCGGCATCCTTTACCGTACGGGAGAGGGGTCCTACGTGCATATATCTGGACATCAATTCGGGCCATTGGCCGCTGAGCGGAATTCGGCCATGAGTGGGTTTGAAACCCACGATACCGCAATAGTGAGAAGGCAGCCGATTGGAGCCTCCGAGATCCGTGCCGATGCCGAGAGGAGAGAAACCGGCAGCAACGGCCGCAGCTTCTCCGCCGCTGGAACCTCCAGCCGTTCTGCCCCGATTCCACGGATTCCTGGTTTGGCCGAACACCTCATTGGAGGTCTCTGACCACAAGGCGAATTCCGGAAGGTTGGTCTTTCCCAGGAGAATGGCTCCGGCTTGCTTGAGGCGGTGAACCGCAGTGGCATCTTGACCGGGAACGCGGTGCTCGAACAGTTTCGAGCCGCGCGTGGTCCGTATTCCCGCAGTGTCGAAACAATCTTTGGCAGTAAAAGGGACTCCATGGAGCGGCCCCCAGAGTTCGCCCCTCATCACAGCAGCCTCCGCCTCGCGAGCACGCTCGGTGCTTCCATCCGCCAGAGTGACGATGGCATTGATCGAGGGGTTGAGGGACTGAATTCGTTGCAGGTGGGCCTCAACGATCTCCACGGGAGAAAGCGTTTTGGTGCGGACCCATTCCGCCTGCTGAGTCAGGCTGGCGTAACCGATGTCGGTAGAGGTCATTGTTCCTTGCGGCCCGTTGAGAGAAGCACTGGATCGAAGACAAAGACGTTGGGATTGGTCGGCTGAACCGTCGCGCGCAGCCAGTGAATGTCTGGGACTCCAAAGGTTTCCACCCGGGTGAGGTTGACGATTCGGCGTTGGGTTTCCGAGTTTACCAGAGGCTTGTCGATCCTGAAGTAATGGGTGTCTCCGTGCACCAGAACTACCGGTTTGGGAAAGGCCGAAGTTCTGATCTCCAGAGAGAGCAGAAATTTTTCAAATCCGGCGCGACCGAGGTCGCCGTGAGGCAAGTCGAAGCGGGGATTGCCGTGAATGAAGAGCATCAGGGCCAGGTAATCCTCTCGGGCAGCCAGTCGAAAGGCCTCTTCCAGCCAGGCTTGGTTGGCTGCCTGGCGCTCCGCGTGCTCCTGGTCGCCTTCCGGCCATCGGCCGAAACCGTTGTTACTCCCCACCACATGCAGGGTGACAAACAGGACATTGAACAGGCTCCAGCGGCTATTCTCTTTGAAGCTGGCGAATGCCGCGACACTGCTTTGGCGTTCCAGTCTGAAGGTGCTTCGACCCAACGTTTGGTCATTGGGGTAAAGCACTTGCCGGAGGAAGGCCAATCGCTCCAGGGGATCCGAAGCCACTTCCGGCTTGTGGCAATCCGTCCATTCGTTATCGCCGGGGACAAAGATGAGTGGATGTTTGAAGTGGTTGAACTGTTCGAGGCGCCGCTGATAGACGCCGTCCTCGCAAGGATCGTTCTGGCCCTTGAAGTCACCAACGTGAACCACAAACGCCAGTTCTTCCTGGTTCATTTCAGCGATCAGGCGTTCGAACTGCTGTTCTTCAACAGGCGCATAGGGAAGATCTCCAATCAGGCCGAAGGACCATTCCTGCGGACCCTGTGGGCTTAGGCAAGCGGTGGCGCAAGCCAGCAACAGGCATACAGTGAGAGTGATCAGCCATTGAGACCTCATCTCGCGTTCCCCTTTGGTGGAAGAAAGTCAAGTGCCGCTTCGTCTTGGACGCCAAGGTCGGCGCCTCTTCGAGCTTTGTCTACAGGCTGATAGTTTACAGCGTCGATCTCTCGGGCTCAACCCGCTTTTCGACAGGAGTTGCCGCAATTTATAGAGCGTCAACGGTAGTCGAAGGTCAGAGTTTGTTGTCTCGTTGGGACCTGCCCGCCCTGAGCATGCAGGTGGACGGTAGACAGGTGGATTCATCCACCCAAACCAGCAAGGCGACTAAGCGGTTGGCTCCAGTTCATGTCACCCCGTCATTGCGCCCATCCCCTCTTGCGGGGCCGATTCAACAAAATTCCCCTCTTGGGAGGGGCTGGCCTCCTGAGAGGAGGCCAGGGGTGGGTTCATTGAAGGGTGAATCCATGGTGAATCCATAAAGTGAACATCGACTCGGGCCAACCGCTTAGGATCACCTGCCCAAATCGCCTTGGGTCAGTGGAGCACGGATGCGTTCACCTGAAACAAGAATAGCTCGGTACACTCCGGCAGGCCAAGGGTTGCTTCGGGAATCAATTGAGTGCAGGGGGCGCAAGGATTGGTTTATACTTCCTGAGGCTGAGAACTCGGGCGGATGACTGAGGGAGTCGATGGCCTGGGTCCCTGGCCCTCAGATCAGGAAGGACCTGCCCATAGGCTGACCAGCCTATTGGATGATCCGTGGGTAGCGCTCCTTGGCCGGGCCGTAGTGTCCCTTTACAATCATCTCCATTCAGGATGGTGGGTAGGGTTTCAAGGAAAACTGGTCGGGGAGTCTCAATCCTGCCGAGAACCGGGTATGGGCAGTGTGAAGGCCATTTCAAGAGTGTCATCGATCAAGTGAGAGAGCTTGTGAAATAACTGGGAGGAAGAGGATGAATCGACGAGAACTCATCAAGTCGTTGGCTGCGGTGCCGGTGGTGGCGGGAGCCGCCAAAACGTTGCATGCGTCTCCGGCCGCGGGGAGGCAGGCCAAGCCAGTTGGAGGTTTCCCGCGCTGCTACACGGACGAGTGGAAACGCACCAAGCCGGACTATGTGCTTTACCTTCCTCCGGAGCCTCTGGGCAATGACGGGGACAACGAACATCTTCTGGTAGTCGAAACGCCGAAAGGCGATTTGTTGGCGACTTGGAGCCAGGGGGCCTACGAGATGTCCCGTGATTATCGTACTGTCGCTTCACGCAGTCGGGATGGCGGCGTTACCTGGACCAGCCCCGAGACCATTGTTGGCCCCACCGACCACCCGGGATTTACGGCAGCCTTTGCCGTTCCACTCGTTAGCCGCAGCGGGCGCGTCTACCTGTTGTTCAACAAGCACGTGGGCGTCACGGATATGTCTTACACCGTCACCGCGCTTCAACGTTGCATTTATTCGGATGATGACGGCCATACCTGGAAGGAGGGGGCCGACCTGGAAGTCCGCCGCCGTCCGCAGTACGACCACCCCGATCCGAAGATGCAAAAAAACTTGATTTTCTGGCAGCTTCCCATTCGTGACGCCAAAGGCCGCATGCTGCTCGGGTTTACTCGCTGGAGCAGTTTGAGCCGCTTCCCCATGGCCAATGGTCCCGCGGGATGGTACCCGGACTCCCGTTCAGAGTTCGTTCGGTTCGACAACCTCGATGACGGTCCTCATCCCAGGGATCTCAAGCTCACCTGGCTTCCGGAAGGGGATTCGATTTCAGTGCCTTGTCCTTTCGAGCCTCATAAGAGCCGCGGCTACAGTTTGGGTGAAGAGCCGGCGGTTGTGCTTTTGCCCGATGGCCGGCTGTTTACCGTCATGCGAACCATCACCGGAAACATCTGGTATGCCGTTTCTGAAGATTCCGATGGCCGGGTCTGGAGGAAGTCGGAGGCGCTGCGTACGCGAGACCATGGCCGCTTTATGGCCCATCCCAAGAACACGGCTCCTCTCTATCGACTGCTGGACGGCCGTTATGTCCTTTTCTTCCAGAACCACGACGGAACCGGGTATGGCGCCAAAGGTCCGGGCGACATGGGGGCCCGGAGAGCTCCCATGTTCTATGCCATCGGCGAGTTCGAACCCAAGGCCCATCAACCCATTTGGTTCAGTGAGCCCAAAGTATTTTGCGATGCCGCCAACGTGGCGGTGGGTCCCGGTAATGGGGGGCTGGAAGGCGGCAGAACCTGGCTTTCCTTTTACGGAGCCATGAGTTACGCCGGAGGCAAGCAGATCCTGTGGTATCCCGACCGCAAACACTTCTTGCTGGGCAAGGACATCCCTGCGGCCATGCTGGCCTAGCGTTTCTCCCGACTTGGAACGTGCATAACCTGTTGTAGTCGGACCTTGCCGGAGACGTTGAGCCTGGAAAGCTGTCTGGGGTAGGCTTTTCCCTGGTTGCTATGGCCTCATTGAAGGGAGGAAGCAAGCATGAGCCCCGAAGTAATCAGCATCGCGAGTCTTGGCGTCGCCATCGTCGGCACCCTGGTAGTGTTCTTTCGATGGTTGCGCCAGGACATGCGTGACCTGCGCCGGGACATGCGTGACCTGCGTCAGGACATGCGTGATATGAGCCAGGACATGCGTGACATACGCCGGGAGATGCGGGAGATGGAAAACCGCCTAAACACCCGGATTGACGCCTTGATCGTCTACCCGCCCCTCGCCAAGACGGCCAACAAGTAGACATCCACCGCCCACCACCGCCGAGCCAGTGGACGAAGCACAGAAACTCGCGGCCGACCTTTTCAAGCGGATTGAATCCGCAAAATCGGATTAGCGTTGTTTACTCGCAGACCAGCCCATCATCGTCCCGGTCCGCCATGCAAGCATAGGTCGGATAGTCTTTCTTGATGGGCGTCTTCAATCCACCTGCGCGTGCTTCCGCGCAGGTAATCTTGCCGTTCCCGTTTGTGTCGTATTTTTCGAGGTGGCCGCGCACCTCCCGTTCTCATCCTTCAGGGTTTGAGCCGTCATTCCCCTTTCAAAGACCACGACCAACGCCAAGCACCCGAACACTCCAATGACGACCCGCCAAACCCTGCTCTTCATTGTCGTTCCCCGCTCTGCTCACCTCGAGCGACATTGCCCCAGCGCAACGAGCCCCTTTGTCGCACCCATTAAGGAATCGAAAGTGAAGGAGAGGGCCACCCGGTCGGGTCCACGAAAAACAGGCTCTTGACTGGTTCCTGAATGATTCAGATAATTAAGCTTCTAAGGTACAGAGTTTTTGTGAGCTCCAAGATGCGTGTATCGGTGTTTCTGTTGGTTTCCATCCTGTTGGCTTCCATTGGATCCCAGGCCCAATCCATACCCCGGTTCGAGTCGGAAGTCGTACCGATTTTGTCGAAGTACTGCACTCACTGTCATGGGTCGCTGGAGCCCATGGGAGGACTGGATCTGACCAATCCTCTACTCATCGAGAAAGGTGGAACCAGCGGAGCCGGATTGGTGAAACACTCGCCGGAGGCCAGCTTGATTTACCAGCGGCTGGTGGAGGGATCCATGCCCCCGGCTGGGCAGAAAAAGCCCACCGATGAAGAAATCGAGGTCATTCGCCAGTGGATAGGAGCGGGGGCACCCACCGTGAAGTTTTACCAAGCTGAAGACCGGGCCGCCAGCCGGCGTCGAATGGTGGACATCCAGGCGCCGCCCCTTTCCAAGGCGGACCGGGAGTTCTGGGCCTTTCGTGAGTTGGCGGTTTCAGAGCCGCCGCCGGTTCGACAAAAAGAGCGGGTGCGCACTCCGGTGGACGCTTTTGTGTTGAAAAAGCTGGAGGAAAAGGGGATTGGATTCTCACCCGATGCGCACCGTCTGTCCCTGATGCGACGCCTCTACCTGGACTTGATCGGCCTGCCGCCTGCACCCCGGGAGATCGATGTCTTCCTGGCCGACCGTTCGCCGGGAGCCTATGAACGATTGGTTGACCGGTTACTTTCTTCACCTCATTTTGGGGAGCGCTGGGGACGCCATTGGTTGGATGAGGCCGGCTATACCGATACGTTGGGTGGGGACACCGACTTTGTAGCGGGGAAACAGCCTCTGGGGGCTCCTGGAAAATGGAAGTATCGAGACTACGTCATCAGGTCGGTCAACGAAGACAAGTCTTACGACCGTTTTCTGCTGGAGCAGTTGGCGGGAGACGAGTTGGTGGATTGGCGGGCGGCTCAGGAGTTCAGCCCCGGAATACGACGGTTGCTGCAGGCCACGGGTTTTCTGAGGGTGGCAGCCGACGATACCAACCAGGATGTGCTCAACACGCCCGACATTCGTTACGGCGTCCTGCAACGAACCGTTCAAACTTTCGCCAGCAACGTGTTGGGGCTCACCATCGGCTGTGCCCAGTGCCACGACCACAAATACGATCCCATTTCCCAGTTGGACTACTACCGGTTGACAGCCGTCTTCACTCCGGCCTACAACCCCCAGCAGTGGCTGCAACCTGCCGACCGATCTCTACCCGATGCCTCGCCGGCTGAGAAGGAATCCATCGATAGAGCCAACCGGCGGTTGGATCTTCAGATCAAGCCCTTCCGCCGCAAGCTCAATGCACTCTATCACCCCTACAGGCAGCGCCTGATGGGAGAGAAACTGGCGCAGGTTCCCGAAGTCATCCGAGAGGATTTGAGAGTCGCCTTGAAATCCTTCGAAAACGAGCTTCGACCGGCGCAGCGTTACCTCAAGGAAAAGTTCGAACCGGTGGTCATGCCTGGTGAACAAGAAATTCAAGCTCTCTTGGATTCGGAGCAGCTCGAGAGAGCGTCACGGCTCAAGAAAAAAATTGCCGGCTTGGAGAAGCACCGCCGGACTTATGGGATGCTCCAGTCAGTGGTGGACAGTGGGCCGGCTCCGCCAACTTATTTCCTGGTCCGCGGCAACTACCTGACTCCGGGACCCGAGGTGCAGCCCGGAATGCCCGCCGTGCTCAGCGACCCTGGCAGGAATCCCTTGCTTGAGGGAAACGGGACGGCCGGCCGGAGCAGCGGTAGACGGCTGGCTCTGGCTCGCCGATTGACGGACCTCGATTCCCCGGCATTCAACCTGGTCGCTCGCGTTCGAGTCAATCGTATCTGGCAACGTCTGTTTGGAGAGGGCATTGTCGCGACTTCAGATAACTTCGGACGCAACGGAGCCCGTCCCACGCATCCCGAGCTCCTGGATTGGCTGGCCGGTCGCTTTGTGACCAACGGCTGGCAAGTCAAGCCCCTGGTCAGGCTGCTGGTGACTTCGACCGTTTATCGTCAGGTTTCAGGTTTGCCCGGGCCGGAGGCATCACCCAGGTCCAGACATCACTTCCGGATTGCCATGGGTGTTGATCCAGGCAACGGCCTGCTGTGGCGGATGCGTCTGCGGCGCCTGGAGTCGGAGATCATCCGGGACTCCATCATGGCGGTGAGCGGTAAGCTGGTTCGCACCATGGGAGGACCGGCCATCCGCCTGGACGGCCGGCGGGATGGCATGGTGACGGTGTCGGAGCAAGACTTGGCTCATCGGGGCGATCAGTGGAGGAGGAGCCTCTATCTGGTGGGCCGGCGAAATTACAACCTGACGATGTTGAGCGTCTTCGACCAGCCCAAGATGTCGATGAACTGCACCCGGCGTCATACCTCGGCTGCGGTGCTGCAGACCCTGGCAATGTTGAACGATGAATTCGTATTGGAGCAGGCGCGGTCTTTTGCCGGGCGGGTGGCCGCATTGGCTCGAGACCGAGGCAAGAGAATCGAGTTGGCCTTTCGGTTGGCGTTGGCCAGGAAACCCAGCATGGAAGAAGTTTCCTGGAGCCAACAACTTTTGGAGCGGGAAGTCGGGCGTCACCTGGCTACCGGGTCGAGCGCCGAGGCTGCGAATCTCAAGGCGCTGGCCAGCTTGTGCCAAATGATTCTCAACAGCAATGAATTCCTCCATGTGGGATAAGAGAATGATACCTTTTTCCTGGCGTGAAGCATCCTGGTCGCGGCGACAGTTCTTACAGAAATCCGGCTTGGGTTTCGGCGGAATGGCCTTGATCCATCTGTTGCAAGCCGAGCTGGCTGCCGAGAACCTGTCGCCCTCGAAGGGTCCGAATCTTCTGCCGAGACAACCCCATTTTCAGCCACAGGCTCGTGCGGTCATTCAACTCATGCAAAACGGCGGCCCCAGCCAGATGGATCTTTTCGACCCCAAGCCTGAGCTGCAGAAGCGGGCCGGGAAGCGTCATACCGAGAAGGTGGAGACGTTTCAACCGGGCAGTGAAGCCAACGTTCTGCTGGCCAGTCCCTTTGAATTTGCTCCGCGGGGACAATCCGGCATCGAGCTTTCCGAGGCCATCCCTCATACGGCTTCGATGGTGGACGACCTCTGCTTTGTCCGCTCCATGTACACCGAGCACAACAACCACACCGAAGCCCTGGTGATGCTGCAGACGTGTAAGATCTTTCCCGGCCGACCCACGATGGGAGCCTGGATCAGCTATGGTCTCGGGACCGAGAACCAGAATCTCCCCGCCTACATCGTCTTGCGCGATCCCGAAGGCTACGGCACCAGCGCCGCTTCGCTCTGGGAGAATGGTTGGTTGCCATCACTCTATCGTGGAACGGAATTCAGTTCCAGGGGTTCAGCGGTCCTGGATCTGCATCCCGCCCATCCCGTGGCCGCCGAATCGAGAACCGATCAACTGGACTTTTTGGAGAAGCTGAACCAGCGGCATCGAAAGAACTATCCACACAACTCTGATCTGGAAACGCGCATTCGCAACTATGAATTGGCTGCGCGTATGCAGCTGGCGGCAGGGGAAGTCCTGAATTATTCCCGAGAATCTCCAGCCACCAAGGAACTCTATGGGCTGGATATCCCGGAAACCTCCAGTTACGGGATCCGACTGCTGATGGCCAGACGCCTGGTCGAGGCGGGTGTGCGTTTCGTTCAAGTTTTCCCCCCGGCCAAGCCCTCCACCCAACCTTGGGACAGCCACACTCACACCAGGAATGAGATTGAAGCCATTGCCGCCAGAACAGAGTTGCCGGCCGCGGGTTTGGTGAGAGATCTCAAGAGTCGTGGTCTCCTGGATAGTGTCATCGTCATGTGGTGCGGGGAGTTCGGGCGGCTTCCCGTCTCGCAGAATGGAACCGGTCGAGACCACAATCGAAACGCCTTTACGCTGTGGCTGTCGGGCGGGGGCTTCAAGGCCGGTTACGCTCATGGGGCCACCGACGAGTTCGGTTACCGTGCCGTCGAAGGTCGAGTGAGTGTGCCCGATTTGCAGGCCACCGTTCTGCACCAACTGGGGGTGGATCACCGGAAACTGACTTATCTCCACCACGGTCGGGACGAGACCCCCACTGACTTTCCGGTGACCGGGGCAAGGGTGGTCAAGGATCTGCTTGACCGGCCCTCGGTCTCCGGGCAGGGCTCCGGATGAGGGACCAATCCCCAGTGCTTATCCATTCTCCCCTGAATCAGAAAGGCGGCTATGGCGCCTTTCGGGTTCCAGGCCACTTGCGGCGCCGGCCCTTCCAGCCCCCTTTCGGACACAGGCCTGCTCCAGGAATCGAGGCTTGGGATTGTGATCCTCAACGAAGGACTGGGTATTTTCTGACCGTTACGGGCTAAATGATGATCCTTTCAGACTTCAATCCGGGGAAAATTCGGCTCCACAGTGCTGCGAGCCTGCTTCTGGGTTTGGGTCTTTTTTTCTGGAATGGCTTACCCTCTATCAGCGCTTCGCAGCCTGACGAGGAGAAGCCTTCGAGATCCAAGGCGGAAGAATCATTCCAGGCTGAGATTCTGCCCATCTTCAGGGATCACTGTCTGCGTTGCCACGGGGCAGAACTGAGGATGAAGGAACTCGATCTCAGTCGACTGAGGAGCGTGCTGAACGGGAGCGAGTCGGGTCCGGTGGTTATCGCAGGCAAGGCCCGGGAGAGCAAACTCTATCAGTTGATTGAGAGCGGTGTGATGCCCCCCGACCGGGAAGGGGGTATTCCGGAAAAACAGAGGAGAACCATTCGGGCCTGGATTGAAACGAGCCTGGCGAGCGAGAGGAAAGGAGAAACCGTCGTCCAGGCGTTGAACCAACATGACGTGATCCCGATCATGCTTCGCCACTGCACCACCTGCCACGGCTTGCGCCGGCAGGGCAACGACTTGGACCTGAGGACCAAGGCATCGATGGTCCGGGGTGGAAAGTCGGGGCCGGCGCTGATACCCGGAAATCCGGAGGAGAGCTTGATCGTACGGAAGATCCGTTCCGGAGAGATGCCTCCGAAGAAACGACTCTTCGAGGTTGGAGTCACTCCCGTTTCCGATGCCGATCTCGAAAAGCTCCAACGGTGGATCTTGCAGGGAGCCCCGGAGGAGGACATCAAACCCGATATTGCCGGAACCGACCCGGATCCCCTGGTGAGCGAGGAAGACCGCAAGTTTTGGGCTTTCCAGCCCCCCAGGCAGGCCGAACCTCCCGCGGTGGAGCACCAGGAACAGGTGGTGAATCCCATCGATGCCTTTGTTCTTCGAAAACTCGAGGCCAGAGGATTGTCGCTTTCACCGGAAGCCGATCGTTTGACGTTGATCCGTCGAGCCACCTTGGACCTCACGGGCCTGCCTCCCGAACCTGCTGAGGTCCGGCGATTCCTCGAGGACCCGGACCCGCGCGCCTATGAGAGGCTCATCGACCGCTTGTTGGAATCCTCCCGCTATGGGGAGCGTTGGGGCCGCTATTGGCTGGATGTGGCCGGCTACTCGGACCACGAAGGCGGCAAGGTCAATGCCAACGGGCCGGCCCGGAAGCATGCTTGGCGCTACCGCGACTATGTCGTCCGGTCGTTCAACGCAAACAAGCCCTACGACCGTTTTCTGCTTGAGCAGATTGCAGGAGATGAGCTGATCGATTATGAGACATCACCGGTGGTTACCCGGGAGATGGTTGATAACCTGATGGCGACCGGCTTTCTGCGCATGGGTCCGGACAGCACCGGCTATGAGCTCAGCTTTGTGGAAGACCGGTTCGATGTCATCGCCGACGAAATTGAGATTCTGGGTACCGGCATTTTGGGAATGACACTCCAATGCGCTCGATGTCACAGCCACAAGTTCGATCCCATTCCTCAGCGGGACTACTACCGACTGGCCGATCTCTTGAAGGGCGCGTTGGACGAGTTCGACTGGTTGGCGGGTACCCCGATCAACGAAGTGGTTAAATTCGAACAACGGGTTTTACCTTACGCTCCTCCTTTGACCAATCCCATTCGTCTGCTGGAGCAGGAAAAAGAACGAAAGGCTCGAAACGAAAGCCTGGAAGAAGAGGTCAAGAAGCTGCAGGAGGTGTTGGAGGAAAAAGGCAAGGCCTTGAAGGACAAAGTTCTGGAAGAACGGTTGGCTCAGCTTTCCCCGGCTCTCGCCAAAGACCTGAGGGAGTTGTTGGCCACTCCGGAGGAAGAACGGGACGCCCGGCAGAAATCGCTGGCCAAAAAGTATTCTCCACTGTTGACCGTCCTCCCCAATGAGCTCAAAGAGCGGGACAGCGTCTACCAACAGGAGGCGGAGACGGTGGAACGGAAGATCGCCTGGCTGAAGTATGAGCAAGAGCCGGAGCCGCGTATTCGGGCGCTCTGGGACCGAGGAGCCCCATCCCCCACTTATCTGCTCAAACGGGGAGACTACTTGAGTCCGGGCCGCTTGGTAGGACCGGGTGTTCCATCGGTTCTGACCGACGGCAAGACACCTTTCAGGGTGGAACCCCCCTGGCCGGGGTCCAAAAAAACCGGAAGACGTCTGGCTTTGGCCAAATGGCTGGTGAACAGCGAAAATCCCTTAACGGCCCGGGTGATGGTCAATCGGATTTGGCGGCACCACTTTGGAAAGGGAATCGTCGAAACCCTGGGGAATTTCGGCAAGTCAGGGTCCCGCCCCACGCATCCGGAGTTGCTGGACTGGTTGGCGGTGGAGTTCGTGAAGCGGGGTTGGAGCATGAAAGCCATCCACCGGTTGATGATGACCTCCAGGGTGTACCGCCAGTCGTCCAAGGTCAGTCCCCGGCATGAACGGCTGGACCGAGAGAATCGCCTCCTGTCGAGATGGCCCCTGAAACGAATGGACGGAGAAACCCTTCGTGACAGCCTTCTTTGGGTCAGTGGCCGTCTGGATGAAACCCCCTACGGTCCCCCGGACCCGGTTTATGTCCGGGGGGATGGGCTGTCAACAGCCTACGAGGGAGAGAGGGGGTGGCGGCGAAGCATCTACCTGCGACAACTCCGACTGAATTCTCCGACGACTCTGGACCTGTTTGACTACCCCCCCATGAACCCCAATTGCGTGGAACGGGCCCAGTCGACGGTGGCGCCTCAGGCCCTGCATCTGCTCAACGATTCGACCATTCGCCGGCTGGCAGCCTCTCTGGCGGAGCGAGTCGGAACTGAAGTGGGAAATCGTCCGGCAGAACAGATTGAGCGCATCTATTGGAGGGTCCTGAGCCGACCACCCACCCGAGAAGAGAAACAGGTGAGTTTGCAATCTTTCCGAACGGCTTGGGAGAGCCTGGAGGGCGGGGGCGAGGACCGCCAACGGGTGTTGGCCAAATTTGCCCACACGCTTTTTAATTCAGCAGCGTTCGTTTATATCGACTGAAGGAATCCAACAATGAACCGAGCTCCATCCAACCGCTTACCTCGTTCCATGACGCGGCGGCATTTTTTCGGGCGGGTGTCTGACGGCATCTATGGGATGGCTCTGACCCACATGCTGTCTGGTGACCTTTTCGGCGTGTCCAGCCTGGTGGATGCGACCGTGCCGGCTGGCAGAGGCCGTCGCGGTGTCTATGATGTCAAGCCCGGAAAGCCCCACTTCGAACCCAAGGCCAAGTCGGTCATCCTGCTTTTCATGAACGGCGGTCCCAGTCCCATGGATCTCCTCGATCCCAAACCGATGCTCGACAAGCATCATGGGGAGCCCTACTTCGACCAGGTTGCCGTCGACGTCCCTTCTCCCCAGCAGGCCGGGGGGTTGCTGCGCAGCCCCTTCAAATTTGCCCAGTACGGGCAATCGGGCATGTGGGTGTCTGAGGTCATGCCCCACATAGCTCAAAAAGTGGATGATATCGCAGTGATCCGGTCCATGCACACCACCAGTCCGGCTCATCCCGCCGCGCTTTACAAGTTTCAAGGAGGACGAATGATCCCGGGCCTGCCGACCTTGGGAGCCTGGGTCGTCTACGGATTGGGAACCGAGAACCAGAACCTCCCGGCCTTTGTGGTGCTGGATGACCCTCAGGGGTTGCCCATCAATGGCATCGCCAATTGGCAGTCGGGGTTCCTGCCTCCCATCTACCAGGGGACGCGGCTCCGCTCGGTGGGAGATCCTTTGCTGAACCTCCGCCCGGAGGTTGAAGAGCCGACCGCTTTAGTGAGGATGGGCGCCCATCTGCGTCGCCAGCTCGACCGAATCCATCGGCGCGACCGCCCCGGTTTGCCCGAGCTGGATGCCCGCATAGCCAGTTATGAGCTGGCCGCACGCCTGCAGTTGGAAGCGACCGATGCCCTGGACCTTTCCCGGGAGAGTCCCAGGACCCTGGAGATGTATGGCGTTGGCAGAAAGCCCGCCGTGGTTGGGCGGACCCATGTCAACCCCGGTCCGGACAACTATGGGCGCCGTTGTATCATGGCCAGAAGACTGGTGGAACGCGGTGTTCGCTACGTTCAAGTGTGTGTGAATGGTCAGATCTGGGACTCCCATTCGCACCTCGAAGATGATCTCAGGTCCTGTTGCGACCGAACGGATCAACCGGTGGCGGCACTGCTGACGGACTTGAAAGAGCGGGGGTTGCTGGAAAGCACCCTGGTGATCTGGGCTGGTGAGTTTGGACGTCACCCGATTGCCCAAATCATGCCCAAGGAGGGAGTGGCCGGTCGGGATCACAACCCCCGAGGCTTCAGCCTCTGGATGGCCGGTGGAGGGGTGAAAGCGGGAACCGTCTATGGAGCCACCGATGATTTTGGCTACCGGGCGGTCGAGAACCCCGTGAGCATCGAAGACCTGCATGCCACCATTCTGCACCTGCTCGGCTTGCACCACGAGGAACTCTTCTTCGAACGCAGCGGGCTCAAGGAAAAGATCACCTTCAACTTCGAACCCAGGATTGTCAAGGACATCCTGGCCTGAACTGAAACGACACGGAAATTTCAGAATTGCTGCCGCCGCCTACGCGGCTCGGCGGGGTGTGGCCTGTCGTCCATGGGCTAATGCCCACGGCTACATGCTGCCGCGGCCTGCCTGTACTCTCGCTGGTGTCATACCAAGATCCCCTTCTGTGTCAGGAGGAGCTGTACCGCTGAGAGGAGTTCAGGGGGCCTGTCCCCTCGGGAGTGCAGGGGTGGTCGTGGTTGTCGTGGAATCCGGATGAGTCTTTTTCCTGCAATACTCTCAGCGTATTCCGCGAACCGATGTGGCCTCATTCCATGAGAAATGCCGGCTGACTCGCCGGGGTTCAAGCCAGAATTTCTTGAACGATCCTGGGTTCGAAGGTGGAGGTCAGCTTTTCCGTCAGGCCGTTGCGTTCGAAGAAGAGTTCCTCGTGGTGCAAGCCGAGCAGGTGCAGAATGGTGGCGTGCCAATCGGCCACACTGACGGGGTTTTCAACCGCCTTGTATCCAACGTCGTCGGTGGCTCCGTACACCGTTCCTCCCTTGGTCCCTCCACCGGCCATCCAAACCGTGAAAGCATAGGGATTGTGGTCTCGTCCGGCATCCTTGCCTTCATCGAACTGGGCGATGGGGAGCCGTCCAAACTCCCCGTTCCAGATCAGCAGGGTGCTGTCCAGCAGACCGCGCTGCTTGAGGTCGTGGATCAGGGCTGCGATCGGCTGATCGGTTTTCTTGCAGGCCGCTCGAATGTCGTTTTCAATGTGGGTGTGCATGTCCCAGATCTGGGTGTTGATGTAGATCTGCACAAATCGGACACCTCGTTCCACCAGTCTCCGGGCCATGATACAGCGCCGTGCGTAAGAGTCGGGTCCACTGATGGGATGGGTACGCCCCCGGTACTTGGATTCCACACCGACTCCATACCTGTCCAGGGTCTCCTGGCTCTCTTTGGAGATATCCAGCGCATCCGTGGCTGCCAACTGCATGCGAGCGGCCAGTTCGTAACTTGAGATCCGGGCATCGAGCCGAGGCTGGCCCGGACGACTACGTTCGTGGATTTGGTCCAACCGACTCAGGAGATCCCGTCCGGCCTTGACGAATTCTGTGGGTTCCTCGACCTCAGCGCGAAGGTTCAGCAGGGGGGAACCAACCGACCGCACGGGCGTCCCCTGATAAACCGGAGGCAGGAAACCAGCTTGCCAACCCTGCGAACCGTTGACCGGCGGCCCCATGGGATCCTCGAGCACCACGTAGGCGGGGAGGTTCCGGCTCTCGCTACCCAGGCCGTAGGTCACCCAGGAACCCAGGCTGGGGTGCCCGGGGAACATCTGCCCGGAGTGAATCTTGAAGGAGGCGCCCCCATGATCCGGCGTGGTGGTGAACATAGAGCGGATGAAGGCTATTTCATCCACCTGCCGAGCCAGGTGAGGTTGGACTTCAGACAGCCAGATTCCGGACTGACCGTGCTGAGCAAATTTGAACGGACTGCGCATCAAGGCCCCGGATTTTTCGGGGTCCTGAACGTCGGCTACGGCCATGTTGTCCAGATAGGGTTGCCCGTGATGCTTGTCCAAGAGGGGCTTGGGATCGAACAAGTCCATCTGGCTGGGCCCGCCGTTCATGAAAAAATGAATCACTGCCTTGGCTTTGGGCTCGAAATGGGGACGGCGCGGCTTGAGGTCGTAAACTCGCCGGGGGGTTGACGCTTTCTCGCCAGCGGGCAAACCGGCGTCGCCATAAAGGTCCTGGTTGAAGAGATAGGCCAATGCCGCTCCCGAGATCCCATCGGTCAAACTGGCGAAGAAGCCGCGGCGCGACAGAGGTTGACTCATTGACGATTGTCTCGAGGAGTGATGATCCATGGATCTTCGTTCGACCGATTCTGTCGTTACAAGCGCCGGCAAGGAGGAGTGGCCGGAACGGCCGCCCTGCGGCCAACCACTCCACTTAATCAATATAGATGAAACCCGCCGAGTTTAAAAGCGTGAGACAAAATTTGGCCAGAGCCTGCTCAGCGACTTTGTCCCGTTCAGCGCTGCCGGCGGTCTTCTCCAGCTCCAGCAGCGCTTGCTGGCTGACGGCCTTCTCCTCAGGCGTTGGCGGTCGGTTGAGAACAATCCAATAAGCCTGTTCAATTGGGTGCGATGGGTCCCCGCCGGCCTCCCTTCGGACCCTCTCCGCCAGGGAGTCGGCCAGCTTTCGCACAGTCATGTCGTTCATCAGGTGCAACGCCTGAGGCACCACCGTGGATTCGACCCGCTCCAGGCAGTTGGGCGTCATCTCGGGAAAGTCGAAGGTGTCCAGAATGGTGGGGTTGCTGGCGCCGATTCGATGACTGGTTTGCTGGGTGATGTAAATGCTCCGGCGCCATCCCCTTGAGGTAGCAACCGAGGTGGCCAACCCATCCTTCCGCTCCAGGACCGGGTCCGGAGGGCCTCCGGGTGTTTCGTCGAGGCGGTCTGAAACCAGAAAGAGCGTATCCCGCAGGACCTCGGCCTCCATGCGGCGCAGCGGCATCCTGGAGAGAAGAAGATTCTGAGGGTCCAGCCTCTCAAGCGCCGGCGTCACCGTCGAGATTTGCCGATAGGCGCTGGAGGTCATCATCAGACGGTGCATGGCCTTGGGGCTCCAACCTTGCCGGATGAACTCCAGAGCCAACCAATCGAGAAGTTCAGGGTGAGTAGGCCGGGCGCCGGTGCGGCCGAAGTTTCCCGGAGTCTGGACAATCCCCCGACCAAAATGGTGCTTCCAGATTCGGTTGACCATGACCCGGGCAGTGAGGGGGTGGTTGGGACCAACCAGCCAGCGGGCCAGGGCCAGGCGCCGTCCCGTCTTCTGAGCGCCTGTCCAGGGTGGGGCGACTTTCAACGACGTTTGGCCCTCGGTCAACGCGGCCGGAACCCCCGGTTCCACCCAGCGACCGGGACTCATGGGATCGCCTCGTCTCAGGATGTAGGTCGGAGAAGGGCTGCCCCGGTCCCAAAGGGCCCGAATCAGGGGTTCGGGTTTGATTTTGGCCTTCAGGAGCTTGACCTGCCTGGCTGTTTTCTCCGACGCCTTCCGATAGTCCTGGTCGATTTCCTCGAGGTCCCCAAATCGAATCTTCAGGCCCTGCTCGAATTTCTTGGCCAGATCCTTTTGGGCCTGGGTTCGATCCTCAGGCGGTGTGGCCAGCATTTCCCGCAGGTCCTGGTGCAAGGCCTTGGGCAGCACGGCCAGCCTCCGATTAATGAGCTTTTCCTCCAGGGGTTTGGCCTTTTGCTTGAGCGCAGCCTGCAAGGATTCAATCTCACTATTGAATTTGTCGTTATGCGCTTCGCGCTTCAAACGCTCTTCATGGAGCCGGAAAGGATTGGCCAGGGGGGTGACATAGGACAGAACCCGCGTCTCCTTGACCAGCATCGGACGGTTGGGATCGTCAGTGATTTCCGGTGGAATCCAATCATGTTCGTCAAAAGCCCCTTTGAAAAGAGCCGCCAGACGGTAATAGTCTCGTTGCGGGATGGGGTCGAACTTATGGTTGTGGCAGCGGGCGCAACCGATGGTCAGGCCCAGCAGACTGGAGCTGAAGATTTGGATCTGGTCGCTGATGACTTGTAGACGGTGAGGCACGAAGTTGGTCAAGCGGTTACCAGTCTCGTCGTTCACCATCCTCAAAAAGCCGGTGGCGATCAGATTATCCATAGTTTCCTGAGTGATGATGGGCTCCCTGGCCAGGTCAACCAACTCGTCGCCGGCCAGTTGCTCCAGCAGAAAGCGGTCATAAGGTTTATCCGCATTGAGAGAGCGAATGACATAGTCCCGATAGCGATAGGCATGAGGACGGTCTGAATAGCCGACCAGGTCCAGCCAGTGTCGGCCCCAACGCTCGCCGTAGCGGGGGGAGTCGAGCAACCGTTCAATGAGGGCTTCATAGGCCGCCGGATTCGGGTCGGCCAGGAACCGCTTCACCTCTTCCGGTTCCGGCGGCAGTCCGGTGAGGTCGAAGGCGGCGCGGCGGATGAGCGTCAGCCGATCGGCCTCGGGAGACAGGCTGAGTCCCTTCTCCTCTAACTTACGTACGATGAAGGCATCCACCGGATTGCGCAGCCGAGAGGGGTCGCTGGCCGTGGGCCGGGGGGGTCTCGCGGCCCGGGGTGGCTGGAACGACCAGAACCGGCGGTCTTGGGGAGTCACCAGCGAACCTGACCCGGTTTCTTCATCCTGCTCCTCCCTTTGAACCTCCGGGGCGCCCAGGGCAATCCACTGGGTGAGACGCTCCAATCCGCGGGTGTTCATTTGCCGGAGGCTGGCCTCCACCTCCCTTCCCCTGGGAGGCATTTCCCGGGCGCGGATCCGTTGAATGATCAAACTCTCTTCCGGCTTGCCGGGCACTATCGCCGGACCGGACTGCCCCCCTCTCAACATGGAGGTTTTGCTGCGGAGGTCCAGGCCCGCTTCCTGCAGGCGCTGGCCATGACAGGGCGTGCAGTGAAGGAGCATCAGGGGGATGACATCGTGTTGGCTGACCGGTGGGAGCTGCGTTCCAGTGGAATACGGGCTGTCGCCAGAAGCATGGGAAGCGATCGACTCGATCCAGGCACGAATGACATCCACCTCGGCCGGAGAAAGCTCCGTCTTTCCGTCCGGCGGCATCGCTCCTTTCCGGACCATTTCGTAAAGAGGGCTCTCTTTGGGCTCGCCGGGAACCACAATGCTGCCCGAGGCGCTGCCCTGGAATAGTCCGGCGCTGGTGCTCAAGTTCAGCCCGGCCATCCGAGTGTCGGAATCATGGCAGCGCAGGCAATGGACACGAAAAACAGGGAGCAGGTCGGTTTGAAATTCAGGATAGTGGAGACGGGAAGAGAGAGGAGCCGGTTTTGGAGTCCCTGCTTTGGTTTCTGCCAGCGGCGTCAACCGGATGGGAGTTAGCAGGAGAGTTGCGAGACAGGTTGCAAGACTGACGGCTGATTTGACGTGCAGCCTCCGGTTCTTCTTCGAACCTTTTCCGATCGGGAGTTTCCCCATTCTCACAATTCCCCACTCATTCCACTTGCTGGCGCCGGCGACTCGCCTCTTCCTGGCAATGGGGAAGACCAATGATTGGGAAATCATCCGCCGAGACCTCAGCAACCCTTACCGCAAGGGGCGGATTCGAACGTTGCGATAAGCCACCGGGCCATGGTCTCCCTGGAGCATCAACGGACCCTTGGCCGCCTCCGGTATGGGCATGTGAGCGCTGTTGGGGCCCTCCATCTCTACGTTTTCATGGATGAGGTGGTCATTGTACCGCACTTCGAGGAATCGGGCGTTCTCGATTTTCTTCCCGTTAGAATCGAAGCGGGGCGCGCGAAATTTTATGTCGAAGACCTGCCACTCTCCCGGGGGTTTGCAGGCATTCAGTCGGGGAGGGGTGCCGCCAATCCATTGGTCGTTGATTTTTCGCGCATAAAAGCCGCCGGACATCGAGAAGACAATATCCTCCCGGCCAAAGTCATCTTGCACCTGGACTTCGTAGAGTCCCATCAGGAAAACTCCCGAGTTGGACTTGTGGGGCACGTTGAATTCGACGTGGGCTTCCACGTCGCCGAATTTTTCCAGGGTGACCAGGTTCTGAGTCTTTCCTTTCCCGCCTGTCTCACCATTGACGAAAATCCCCTTTCCGGACTCGACCTCGAAATAGCGGTTGTCCTTCGCATGGAGGCGGACCGTCTTGGCCGTGCGCCACTCATGAGGTTTGGAGGGATCCTGGGCCTGCCAGCCCTTCAGACTCTGGCCGTCCACCAGCGTCCGCCAGCCTCCGGAGGAAGCCGAGAAATAGCCGGCGTCCCCGAGAGGAAGCAGGGTAAGGACGAGGCAAGAAAGAATCGAGCAAAGATATCGGTAAATTTTCATGGAAGACCCTCGCATGAAGAGATTGGGCTCTGGCTGAACAACCTCATTCTACAACTAAAACCCAACGGCGAGCCAGCCACAAAATACCTTGGGTGCGCGAGCCTGCCTCTGCGTGTCCATCTACTCGGAGAAAATGAGGGGAGGCTCATGGGATCAAAATCACTCCGATGGGCCACGCGGAGCCGAGACTGGGGCAATCTCCCATTGACATGGATAAACAGGATTTTTACTTTTCCTATCCTGTGCATCCTGTCTATCCATGTTTGAATATCCTGCCGCACCAAAAAGAGATGAAGAAGGCCGACAAGATCAAGGTCGGGTGCCTACGCCCCTGGCTTGAAGCAGAAAAACCTTGACAGACAGGTGCGACACACACCTATCTGCCGTGCCACCGGCACAGGTAGAGGCAGGAATATCCGAGCACATCAGGCTGAGCTACTCCTGAGCCGGCACGTAGGCCCCCTCCCCGCTGCGTTGTCCGGGAGCCGCTCCATCGTGGATCACCCCGTAGGCCAGGAAGGGATTGACGCCGGATATCTTCCGGACCTGCACGTAGCCCTGGGTGGTTCCCGGAGCGTAGCGGTCCAGGAGGCTGTTGAACTGGCGCCAGCGCCAGGCCGAGACCCTCAGACCACCCACGGTGTTGACCAACAGACCGCTGTCGCCGTCGTAAATGTCCAGGTTGAAGACACTCTCGCTGCCATCGACTTCTCCGGTGTTGACCAGAGCCAGATTGCTCCGATTCTCCGCATTCTGCTGGAGTCCGTAGACCCAGGCGCTGTCGCTGAAGGCTGCGCCATCGGGGGCCGCATTGTAGAAAACACTGTACTGCCTCCCGCCGACCCCGTACGGACTCCGATCACAATCCCGCTCATATCTCCGCTTTCCACGGTGGCGAACACCGCCCCGGCAAAGGTCTGGCCGGCCGGACCCATCTCAGCCACACCTTGCTGGCGCAACTCGTTGACGATATGGGGAATGATACTCTGTTCACCGAGTTCGAGTCTCAGACTGAAGATGACGGTGTCATCGTCGGTCTGGATGGCATCGGCTACAAAGCTGAAATCCACTCTCTTGGCCGAGACCGAGAAGTTGGTCACCGTCAACTCACTGTTGAAGGTTCCCGTCTCGACAATGACCGGCAAGGTCTGTCCGGTGACCCCCACCAGCGAGCTTTCAGTGACCGGAAAGACGAAGGACCCGTCCGAGTTGGCCTGGTCGTTGATGACCCCGTAGGCGTAGTAAGGGGCCGTCCCGCTCACCCGCTCCACCTTCACGTAGCCATTCTCGAAGGAGCCTCTCTCGAAGCCGCCGACTATCTGGAAGAGGAGGCCCGAGTATTGGTGGAACCCTCCCGGAGACAAGGTGACCTCCGGCAACCTCACGCTCCGCGGTGGGAGGATATCCGGTAACGTCGAGCCCCTTGTCGCCTCCGGGTCCCCGGAGAAAACGGTCACTTGCAGGGTGACGTCTCCCTCGCTGGCCTCCCCCGCGTTCCGAACGGCTACGTTGGAGCGATCCATGGCGTTCTGGCGCAAGCCTGCCAACCAGACCGGGCCGGTAAGCCGGTGGGTAGGACTCAACCCCGGGTAGGCCAAGCCGGCTCGTCCCTGTCCCTCCCCGACCGGCGTGCTGACCCGCACCGTGACAGCGGCATCCGAAGCCGAGGAGCGGTCGGAGAAATCCACCCTCAGCATCCCTCCGGCGGCGCCCTCCCCGATCGGCACTCCCAGGTAAGTCAGATAGTCGATGGCATCGGGAATCACCCGTTGCTGGCCGGCTCCCAGGGAATCGGTGGCTGTTCCCGAACCGGAACCGATGGCAGCCGTGTAGGTGTAGCGGATGGCGGCCTTCCGGCTGCCCCGGTTAGTCAAGGTCATCTCGGAAGTGAAGAAGGAACCCGCCCGGTCCCACGACCTCAGCACGATGGGCACGAACAACCGGCTGCGGGTTCCACTCCCGGTCGGCGGAGTTGTCCCTGGAGTGGTCGCTATGGCTTGGTTCGAGAAGGCGGAAGCCCCCGTGTTGTTGAAGGCCCGCACGAGGTAGTGATAGGTGGTGTCCGGTTCTAACCCCGTATCCGAAAACGTAGTGGCGTTAGCGGCCGTGGTTGTGATCTGAACCCAAGCGGTCGAGCCCTCCCGTCGGCGCTGCACCCTGAAGCCCGTTTCATTGGTGCTGTTGTCCTGCCAGGTCAGATCGGTTCGAGAGGTGGACACCGCCGTGGCCCTCAGGCCGCCAGGGGGTGAAAAGGTGGTGGAAGGCAAAGATCGCGTTAAAATTCCTACGCGGTGGTTGGAGGTATCGGCGATGTAGAGGTTCCCCGAGCCGTCCACCGCTATGCCATGGGGGGAGGCCAGTTGCGCCGAGACCGCCGGGCCATTGTCCCCGCTGTAGCCCCGTTCCCCGGTTCCGGCGACAGTGGTGATGGTCCCCGTGGCGACATCTACCTTGCGGATGCGGCTATCGGTGGCGATGTAGAGGTTGCCGGCGCCGTCCACCGCCACGCCATCGGGAAAGGTCAGTTGCGCCGAGACCGCCGGGCCATTGTCCTCGCTGTAGCCCCGTTTCCCAGTTCCCGCGATGGTGTCTATGGTCCATTCGGCCCCGGTTTGCGCCCAAGCCTTCACCGCCAGAAGCATTCCGCTCATGCAGACCTTTCCCCAAATGAAAGAAGCCGTCTCATCGATTTTCACCTCGCCTTATTAAAGGGAACGGGGGCTTTCCAGCCCCCATTCAGATATCGTCATGACTTCCAGGATTGCTCACCCTGGAACAGTTGCGGGAACTTGACACCCCTTTGCCGCAAGCCAGGATACCAGACGGGACCACGAAAGGAGAAGCTCTGTGCGGGTTGAGTACCTGTGAGACTCGGTCGGGCAGCCTTATAGATATCAAGGGACTCCATCGGGGTCCTCGTGTCCAGGGTTCGGTGAGATCGGATGTCATTGTAGAAGTGTTGGTAGTCGGCCAGGGCAACGCCAGCCGCAGCGACAGTGAGTTGGCCGGTGTAGAGCTTCCAGAACTCGAGGCGAGCGCTGTGGTTGGCGCGTTCGACGCAGCCATTGAACCGGGGCGTCGGGGCGACAGGACAAACGGGGGGATATCCAGGGTTTGGCAGGCTGGCTCGAACTCGGCCATGAACTCGCTACCGCCGTTAACCTAGACGGAGTGGAGGGGCTGCACTCCTGAGGGGGTGTGAGCCTGAGAGGCTCACACGTCTGAGAGACTGACTTCTTGAGGAGAAGTCAGGCCAGAGGTAGGTCCTGGATCACGGCCGGCAGGAAACCTCGGGCGTGATTCCCCTCCTGGGAGGGGCTGGCCTTCTGAGAGAAGGCCAGGGGTGGGTCCGGCGGTGGCGCGGGAGTAGACGCGGGGTGTCCTGTGTTCGCCGACCGGGGAGAGGGCCCGGAACTCCTTGAGTTGGGTACCGCCGAGGGACACCGAGAGGTGATCGATCGGGACCCGTTGTCCGGGTTGGGTGGCCTGGGCGCCGTAGGGCCGGCGTTGGGCGTGGCCCGGGTCGAAGCGGCGGCGCTTCTTCAGCTTGAGGCGCCCCCAGCCGCACCCCCCGGGCCAGGATGCGGCCCAGGGCGGATTCACCCGGATGAATTCCCTGGCGGGCCAGCAGGACCCGCAGGAGTCGCTTGCCCCTGAAGGGATAGCGCCGCCGCAAGGCCCGGACCTGGCGCTGCCGGGTTGGTGTCCATGGCCGCCTGCGGAGGCGTTGCGGGCGCCGGCTGAGGGCTGCCAAGCCCGGGGGGGCCTGCTCCCGATAGCGCGCGGCCCAGCCGAAGTCGGTGGCTCTGGACCCACCGATGGCCCGCAGGGCGGTCTTGGGGGAGCAGCCCTCGGCCCGCAGGTCCCGGTAGATTTCCAGTTGGCGCTGTCTGACGATGGCCTCGGCGGGCAGGGTGAGGTCGAGTTTGAAACGGTGATCAGAGGGGATGGGCAGCGATGGAACCTGCAGGGTTCAGGCTCCTTGGATTCTTGGTGGAAACGAAAGGTTACCTGAACAGGGGCGGCGTTGGGTCCCGAATTGGGGGCCAGGCGCCGTGCTTTTTGGGGTGTGAGAGACGGGGATCAGGGACCCTCAAGGCGGGGTTGGGGCGGGGTTGGGACTACGGTCGCTCCGCTCCCTTTGCCCCAAACCCGCCACGGTTGGCATCCCGATCCTTCTCCCCTCCCCCATCATTCTCACAGTCTCACTTGTATCGGAACCCGCACAGCTCCCACCTGTCGGAAATCAAGTACGTTTTCAGGAATACCTCTTGCCCCACCCGGCAGGAAGATGCCGAGCTGTTGCAAACGTCACACGGAACAGGTGATTTCCTGCCTGTTCACCAAGTCACCGGGAGCTGCTTCGTATCTCTCAAAATACCCACTGCGCGCCCGCTCCGGCGAAGGATTGACATTCCCGGGCGGTCAACATAGGATGAATGGCTTTGAAAGCCCTTGAGTCTTCAAGCTGTCAGGAGATTCCTTGTGAACCGAAGAGAGTTTTTGGCGGTCTCTGGCGCGATGGCCGCGTCCGGCAGTCTGGCGTTGGCTTCGCCGGCGGCCTACGCGCCCCTGCAATCCGGCAAGCCGGCCAGCTACGAGGTCGGTGTCGAGTACTACCGGGCTCCCATGCCTCCCATGGAGATGTGGGACGAGGACTTCGCGGCCATTCGGCGCGCCGGCTTCGACTCGGTCCGGACCTTCAGTTCCTGGAACTGGATGGCTCCGGAGCCGGGCAAGATCGAGTTGAGCGATTTCGATCGAATGTTCGAGCTGGCCGCCAAGCACGGCTTGAAGGTCGTCTTCGACTTTACTCTGTCCACGCACATGGCTTGCCCGGACTGGATGATGCGCAAGCATCCGGATATGCGGGTGGTCTACCACACCGGAGAGACAGCGGAGCCCTTCGCCAACTCTGCCGGCGTGCAGGGGGGCAATCGACACTGTTTCGACCATCCCATGTGGAAGGTTTACGCCGAAGAGGCGCTGCGGGCGGTGGTCAACCGCTATAAGGATTCCCCGGCCCTCGGCATGTGGGTGGTCTGGGACGGCCCCGGGCTTGCGGGGATGGGCAGCGACGTGAACCGGCCCGGTTGGAGTTGCTATTGCGTTCACACCCGAGCCAAATACCAGCAGTGGTTGAAACAGCGCTTCACTCTGGAGCAGTTGAGCGAACGCCTGGGGATGCGATATCGCACCTGGGAAGACGTGCAAGCCCCGCAATCGAAGAATCTGCTCATGGCCATGTTGCTGTTCCGGCAGTTTCTCTATGAGAACGTGGCTCACATCCTGAAATGGCAGGTCGAAATCGTCCGCAGTCTGGATCCCAAACACGAGTTGCACAGCCATGGCTTCCGCTATCCCAACGCCCTGGATGAGCGATGCGCGCAGGAGTGCGACAGTTGGGGCTTTGCGGCGCACAGCACCAACCTGTTTGCCAGTGAGGACCCCTATCAATACAGCAACATCGCCTATGCCAGCCAGTGGTCCAGGGCTGTGGGAAAGAACCGCCAATGGTGGTACACCGAGATCTATTCCGGGTTCTACCACGGTGGAATGACCTATCGGAAACAAACCTTGCCTGAGGATCTGGCGATGTGCCTGTGGATGGGCCTGATCTATGGCGCCAAAGGAGCCATCTATTGGCAGTATCGTCCGGAGTACGGAACCCACGAGGCGCCGGGCCTGAATCTGGTGACCATGAACGGCAAACCCTTGCCGCAATTGAAGGCCATCGAAGAGGCCATCCGGTCCATTCGCTCTCTCGAGCCTCACTTGCCGCTGAAGATTCCTCAAGCGGAGGTCGCCATTGCCTACGACAGCGACAACGCCATCATCATGGAGATGGAGAATGCCAAGGAGCAGCAGTGGCGCTTTATTCGCGGCATTCACCGCACCTTGTGGGAGCACAACGTTCCGGTCGACCTGGTCACCACCAGGATGGACTGGTCCGGTTACAAGCTGGTCTTCCTGCCGAATCTGATGCTGCTGACTCAAGCGACGATTGACAAGATCCACCAGGTGCGGCAAAAGCACCCGGAGATCCATCTGTTCGCCGATGGAATCCTGGGCACCAACGCGCCCACCGGGAGGTTCAGCTACGATCCTCCCGAGGGGCTGACGGAATTGCTGGGAGTCCAGGTCCTGGATTACTCCCGCATCGATGCCCTCGACCTCCGCGAGGGTCGGAGTGTGATCGACACCGATTATGGGAAATACGAGATCAAACAGGCCTGCAACTATGCGAGCCTGGACCCCCAGGGAAAAACGCGGGCCATCGCTCACTACGGCGAGGAAGTGGTTGGCGTGCAAACGGCTGACGGTCGCTTTACCTATCTGGCAGTACCCATAGGGGGGCCGCCTTCGGCGGGCTTCCCCAAGCCGTTCTCAAAGACCTTCCTTATGGACACGCCTTGGATGGTGTGGCGCCCATGAGCTTGTTGAAACCCGTTCTCGAGGCGGCCGGCGTCCGCTGGCCCCTGTCCACCGAAGGGAGCAAGGTGATTGCGCTGGCCAGGGAATCGGCTGCTGGCGGCAAGATTTTGTTTGTCCTCAACCTCGAAGACTCGGCGGCAGAGGTTCGTCTTGCCCTGGAGGAGAAGCCCGGGCAGGCAGAGGACCTTCTCGAAAAGAGCGAGTTGCGCGTTGCGGACGGCTCATTCTCGCTTCAAATCCCGCCTCGCAGTCTGAAGGTGGTGCATTCCAGGGCTTGAAGCAGACGACTATTCCTTTTTGAGAAGTCGGTTGTGTTGCGTCGCTGCCTCGAGCTATCAATCAGGAGAGTTCATCTAATGTTTAAAGTAGAGTTTGGGGTCGTGCACCGCGGGTGCCTGGTGAATCAGTTGTCCCGGGCCGTTCCCAGTGTGAGATTCATTTGTCCCGGTGGCTTCATTCTGGGACCCACCTCGGCTGAAGAGATTCTGGTTTTGGACAACCCCAGCGAACCAGAGCTTCAGGCCGTTCTGGACCACCTCGAGCAGGCTTCCGGCATCGCGGAAAGTTGCTTGTTGGAAAGATCGGGAGACAAGGCCTTTGTTCGTATCCTGACGTCCGCCAGCCCCGGCCAGGGGTACTGCTCCGAGGTCGTCGCCAGGAACCACGGCTTTCGGATCGGCATGGAAATTCAGCAGGGTGGGATCGAGAAATGGAAGGTCGGCTGCTTTGAACGATCCAATGCAGAACAGTTGCTGCGGGACCTTGCCAAGTTGGGTGAGGTGAAATCTCAATCCATCAGTGAAGTGAGCTGGCAGGAACTGCTTGGGCAGGGGCCGTCGTGAAAATCGTTTACTCGAAGCAGGAACCCATCGATCGCAGTGACCCCGGCCTGGAGGCTTTGCGGCTGGTCAACCGCCAGCAGGGCGCTCAACACATGACCGCCGGGGTGGCAACCTTCTCTCCCGGCTCGGCGGTTCTGTTGCATACCCACCCCTGTGAAGAGACGGTGATCATTCTCGAGGGTCGGGCAACGGCTCAGATTGACGGCAAGATCTTTCAGCTTGGCAAGTACGACGCCACCATCGTGCCCCCACTGGTGCCTCACTGCTTTCGCAATGACAGCCCTGAACCGATGGTGATCGCTTATTTCTATCCCGACGTCGACGTGAGCCGGGATCCGGTAGCGCCGGATGGATGACGAACCCGGCGTCAGTCTTCCCCCTGAGCAACCGACCCAAGTTGACGTTCACTTCTTGCTTGGAAACATGGATGGACAGGAAAAGAAGCCGGCGCCTGCCAAGCTGACTCGCTCGGTTAAGTGGAGGCTCTCGCTCCAGAACATGAAACCCAAGGAATCAACTCTTTGAACTCCACCGGCATCGAGGTCGGATGGCTTACCAATGTTGGCAGCCCCGGGTTGGCATTCAAAGGCTTCACCCGCAACAAGCCTGAAAGGGATACACAGGGTAGGAAAACAGAAATAATCCTGTCTATCCTGTTCATCCACGGGAAACGAAGGAACCCAACAGGCTCGACACCGCTCAGAATCCCCGATTGAGGAGCCCTCGATGAATCGCAGAGAGCTTTTACAAAGTCTGACCGTCGCCTCGGGATTGACGGCCACCATGGCGGCCTGCCGGACTCAGCCGGGCAGCCGAACGGCTTCCGGGGGGCCATCCAGCTCCGGTTCCAAAGAACCGGTGTGCTACACCTCTGACTGGAAGCGGACGCAGCCGGATCTGGTGCTCTACCTGCCTGAAGAGCCTCCCTATGCAGCCGAGGCGAACGATCATGTTCTGGTCGAGGTCACTCCCGGGGGCGACCTGCTGGCCATCTGGACCTGGGCAACCAAAGAAGGGGCCCACGACAATTCGGTGGTCTATGCGCGCAGCACCGACAATGGAGTAACCTGGACCCGGCCTGAGCCCATAGCCGCCCCCGAGGAACTGGGAACCTACTGTAACTTTGGCTGGCCGGTGGTCAGCAAGTCGGGCCGCATCTACGTCTTTTACAACTTTGCCCCCGGCATTGGAGAAGGTTTTATCAATGCCATCATGCGCTGCAAATATTCGGACGATGACGGGCATACCTGGCAGGATGCCGGAATCGACATGCCGTACAAAAGGAACAAGAAATACGATCACCCCGGCCCGGATGTGCTCAGCCGCTGCATTGTCTGGCAGAAGCCGATCCGGGATGCCAAGGACCGCCCCGTCGTCCCCTTGACCCGTTCCACAGCAGCTTACGTCCGACCGTTTTCCAAGGACAAGAACCTGGGTGAATGCCGCTGTGAATTCATCCGCTATGAGAACATCGATGAGGGGCCGCATCCCAGGGATCTCAAGCTGACCTATCTTCCGGAGGACGAGGATTTGATCTGGGTCCCCGTAACTTTTGAACCGGAAAAATCGCAGGGATACACTTTTTGTCAGGAACCCGGAACCGTGCTCCTGCCGGACGGCCGCCTGTTCGCCGCTATGCGCACGGCCAATGGGCAGGTGTGGTATACGGTGTCGGATGATGCCGAGGCGCGAACCTGGCGCAAGGCCGGAATATTGAGATACCGGGACGGCGGCAAACCGGTTGAAAACCCGGTGTCGCCGACGCCCATGTTCCGACTTTCCGATGGCCGCTATCTGCTCTTTATGCAGAACCACGACGGCACGGGTTACGGAGGCAAGGGGCCGCTGGATCTCAATGCCCGACGGCCCCAGTTTTTCGTGGTTGGAGAATTTCGTCCCAAGGCCCATCAACCGGTGTGGTTCAGCCAGCCCAAGATGATCTTCGATACCCATGCCACCGGTGTTTTCCCCAAGTACTGGAAGTGGTTGTCGATGTACGCCAGCTTCACCGAGCACCAGGGGAAACGAATTTTGTGGTATGCCGACCGAAAAATTTTTGTCCTGGGACGGTACATCACCGATGAGATGCTCGCAGACATGACGGTGGACAAGGGCCCTAGCCGGGCGTCCCGGTTGCGTTAGCCCGGTCACCGGCAACGGTTCTCCACGGCACAACCCATTGGGGGTGGGGGCTTGAATTGCAACCAGTTCGATCACCAGGGAGTCATTCGATGGCATCACCACAACTTTCCACTACCAGCCTGAGCCGACGCGGTTTCCTCACGGGGTCGGTGGTCGCCTCCTTTTTGGCGCTCCATCGGCAGGGAAAAGCAACCACCTCCCAAGTTCCTGGAGGAGCGTATGCCGAGAGAGGTGTCGAGCGCATCTTCCAACGGCTTCGAGGCCCGGTGGTGCCCATCAACATTCCCTTGGCCAGGGACTACTCCGTCGATTACGGCAATCTGAGGTCCTACGTGGACTTTCTTTGTGAGAACCAGGCGCCCGTGATCTTCTTCACCCATGGCAGCAGCGAATTCAGGAGCATGAGCGAGGGCGAAATCGAGAAACTGTGCCGCACGGCAGCCGAGCAGGCTCGCGGACGGGCCCTGGTGATTGGGGGGACCGGGAAGTGGTGGACCGGCAAGAGTATCGACTTCATCCGGCGCATGGAGGATTCCGGTGTGGATGGGATCAACCTTCACCTCTTCACAAAAAAGCCGGAGGAGGTCTATGCCGCTTTTGCCGAAGTCTCCAGCAAGACCCAACTCCCCCTCCTGGCTTATGACGAGGACTATCCTGCGGACCTGGTCGCCCGTTTATCCACCATACCCAGAGTGTGCGGGCTGAAAAGCCATGACGCCCTATACCGTTACCACGACTTTATCCGAGCGGTTGAGGGCAAGAAATTTGTGGTGATCGGTGGGGGGCAGATGCGTAATTTCTTGTACGGTTACCTGATCGGGTCTCAGGGTTACCTTTGCGCCTACGCTCCCTTTGCTCCTGAAATCGCACTGCGCTTTTATCAGGCTCTGGAACGCAAGGATTTGGATGAGGCCCGCCGCGTCATGTTCGAGTATGAAGATCCGCTCATGAAAGTGGCCAGGACACTCGGCTGGGCCCAAACCATCAAGAGCATTCTGCAACTCACCGGGCTTTTCCACACCAACCTGTGGAGACCTCCCGTTCCCTCTCACGGACCCCGGGAGAAAAAGCAGCTCCGGGAGTTTCTGGTAAAGAAAGGAATCTTGAGCGCCTAGGCTGTTGTGGCTCCCGAAATTCCCCTGCTGGTCCCGCTGGAGTGACGACGGTCCCGTGGGCTGGAGTCTGCTGAAAGCCGCGAGAGCTCCAGACGGAACCGATAACAGCGAGCGCTTTGACATCTTGGATCCCTCAGATTCAATCACACCCGCGCCAGTTCAGACTATGCCGACCGATCGTCGTGGCTTCCTGAAATCCTCGGCCTTGATCGCGGGAGCTTCCGCGGTGACGTCAAGCCGGATGGCAACTGCCGTAGAAACCGCTGCTGAACTTCCTGTCGCGGCCGAGCTGCGATCCAAGCTCCTGGCTTGCCTGGGAGGAGACTGGCCTGAGCCCTGTGATCTCGATCCCAGGATAAAACAGGAAGAGCACAAGGAGGGTTACCGTCTACTTTGGATCGATTATGCGGTCGAACCGGGTGATCGTGTGCCGGCGATCTTGTTGATTCCCGATGGAGTCAGCCAGGCGTCGCCGGCGGCTGCGGTGGCGGTTTGGCATCAGCATGCGGGAAAGTGGCATTTGGGCAAGACGGAACCCGCGGGCTTGGCAGGCAATCCGATGCACCATACCGGAGCGGCCCCTGGTCCAATTGGGATACGTGGTGCTCTGCCCGGATGCCCTTTGTTTCGAAGAGCGTCGGGACCCGGCGGGCAAGTTGAAGGGTGGCGACTATGAACGGTTCGAGTTCTTGCGACAAGTCGTCCAGGGTCGTAGCATGGCCTGGAAGAATATCCTCGACATGCGGCGCGCGGTCGACTACTTGATATCGCGTCCGGAAGTCGATAAAAGTCGCTTGGGGTGCTATGGGCATTCGATGGGGTCGACCCACACTTGGCTGGTGGGTCCGTGGGAGCCTCGCTTGAAATGTCTTGTGGGAAATTGTTGCCTGCCGACATACGAGGCCATTCACCGCAACAAGTTGCTCCATTGTTTTCCCAACTTTATCCCCGGCTTCCACGTTCACGGGGATACGCCTGATATCGCCGGTCTGATTGCTCCCAGAGCGCTTCACCTGAACTTTGGCGAGGACGACGCCAGTTCGCCCATTCCAGAGGTGCGTCGGGGCGTGGAAAAAATTGCCGGCGCCTACGCGCGTGCCGATGCCGCGCACCGGTTCACTTATTTCATCGAACCCGGCGCCGGACACGTTTTGTCCGAGAAAATGTGGCAGCGAACCCGGGAGATATTTTGGAAGTATCTGTCCTAAGCGGTTGGCCTCGGTCAGTGTCATCCCGTCATTGTGCCCATCCCCTCTTGCGGGGTCGATTCAACAGAGGAGTGCAGGAGGGCCATTGGAGGGGGGATTCATAAAGTGAACATCGACTCAGGCCAACCGCTTAGCGCCCGGCGACTTTGAACAGTCGAGGGGCGGCGCGTCGGAGAAGCTGCCAGTCGGTCCGTGGCCTCCCGGGCATCCCGCCGGCCCAGCCGGGCAACTAAGTGACTTTGGAGGACGCTTGATGAATTTAAAACAGCGCATTGGTGAGCGAGAAAGACAATATGTTCTGGAGGTCCTGCAGGGTCAGTTTCGAAAATCGGATAGCGCAGCCAGCACTCGCCTGGAACAGGTTTTTGCTGAAACCTTCGGAGTGCGCTTTGCCATCGGCTTCGTCAACGGGACCGCTACCATGCACAGCGCGCTCGTAGCCATGGGCGTTGGGGCGGGTGATGAAGTCATTGTGCCTCCCCTGACCATGGCCTCTACTTCCATGGCCGTGATTCACTGCCAGGCATCGCCGGTCTTTGCCGACGTTGATCCCGATACCTGGAATATCGATCCGAAATCCATCGAGTCGCTGGTGGGTCCCAGGACGAAGGCAATCCTGCCGGTGGCTCTCTATGGCCTTCCACCGGATATGACGTCCATCATGAAGATTGCTGAACGGCGCCAACTCCAGGTACTGGAAGATGATGCTCAGTGTTTCCTGGGGTCGATCAATGGAAAGCGGGTGGGGAGCATCGCTCACGCCAGTAGCTTCAGTTTTCAGAGCACCAAGCACATGACGTGTGGCGAGGGAGGAATGGTCACCACAGACGACGAAGGGTTGGCGGAGAGGATTCGTCGCTTCAGCAACCTGGGATATGGGACCGTGGGCGCCAAGCCGGGCGCCGGTGTGATTTCGAAGGATGTGATTCAGCATCCCAGCTATCGGAGGCATCAACGGGTTGGCTGGAACTACCGGATGTCGGAGCTGTGTGCGGCAGTGGCCCTGGCCCAGGTTGAGCGCTTGGAGGAGCTGGTGGATGCCAGGATCCAGGTGGCCAAACTCTACGATCAGGCCTTGGAGGGTTGTAGCTGGCTGGCGCCTCAGCAAGTCCCGTCGGGATTCAAACACTCCTACTGGACCTACGCCTTGCGTTTGGACAATGGAAATGCCTTTTCCTGGCAGGCTTTCCGTAAAAAGTATCTGGAACTGGGGGGAGACCCCATGTACGGGGCCTGGCAACTGACCTACCTGGAGCCGGCTTTCTTCCAGCAGAGATTCTCCCCCGACCAGCGGCAGAGCTACCGGGAATCACTCTGTCCCGTGGCCGAAAAATTGCAGCCTGGTTTGTTTCAGTTCAAGACCAATTATTTCGATGACGAGAGGGCCAGACGGCAGGCCGAGGCTTTGCACGGCGCCATTCAATTCTTTGACCATAAGGGTTGAGACCGGCCAGAAACTCAATGCAGGTCCGTCATGATGGCGCCAGTCGAAAGGGTCGACCGGCTGAACGCAACCTTTCAGGGACGATGATCCTCAAGTCGAGAAAAGGGTGCCGTCTCCCGAAGCCGGCGCCCGGGAATATAGGTTAAAATAGGACGAGCGCTGTTCAGGAGAGCAGGTTTTCACCATGAGACTTCCGCGGTTGCTTATGGGTTGGTTTGTGTTTTGTTTCTCGGTCGCGTCCTTGTCGGCGGGAACGATTTTCCAAAGGTTCGAGCCGAAGCGCCTGGAGATACGCAACCATCCCCTGGAGATTCAGAACAACTTCAATAAACCCTACCGGTTTATGCTTTCCGTATTGGGAGTTCATCAACAGGAGTTCGTCCCGTTGCTGGCCGTTGTTCTCGATCCCGAGGACTCTACGGTCAACCAGTGGATGGCCGTCTGGAACTTGAGCACCGCCACCCCCGGCTTCACCCAGCGAGTGAAGGCGGCGCTGCCGTTCCCCTGGTGGTCGCCTCGGGGCAGCGCCGGCGGGGACCGGAAACCGATCCGGAGACTGCCCAAGCCGCTATTGACGGCCCGCGGCCGAAAGTCCGGGGCCAAAGGTCGGTTTGCCTGGGCAGCCGCCAGACTGGTGGCAGACTTCACCAGTTTCTTCAGTCCGGCCCGTTTTGCCCTGGAGACTTACCGGGATCACCGCAACGATCTGGACGATCGACAATTCCACCAACTCTACCCCCTTCTGTTGCTCTACGAAGAGGCGGCTGTCGTGCACCCTTCCAGGGAGAACCTCGGCCCGCGAGTCCTCATGGATCTGAAATACACAGCCTTGATCAACCGCAAAGCTCTGGGCATCGTGGTGGGTGATCAGTCCGAGTACTGGGTGGTGGACAACTTCGAAAGCCGCATGCGAGAGAAGATGGGCAAGACGGCTTCCTATCTTCACAGTCAGGCAACCCTCCACGACCTGCGTTTCCGGGAAATACACCTCGGGCTGGACGGCCGTTGGCCGCTCTATCGGGCAGCCGTCTTGTCGATCTGCAAGGATGACCTGCCTGGGACCCTGTCGGATTGGCCGAAAAACAATCCATTCGACCTGGGCTACAATCCTTTCGAGCATCCTCGAATCCAGGCTCGGATGGAGGAGAACCCGAAAGAAGACATCCCCCTCGCCTACTATGTTCTCATCAGCGACTTCAAGGTCCGTCCGGTGATTGTGTTGGACCTCTTCAGTCCCGATAACCCCGGCCGCAGACAAGACACTGCCGTGCTGCGGAATGCGGCTGAAAATGTCCTCTCTGTCTACGGTCTGCCCTTGCATCTTCAAGCCCTTCGATTTTTAGGAAGTTGGAGTCTCAACAGGAAAGACGTGACTCACTTCAGCACCCGGTCGGTTTCGTCGGGGATCGAGTCAGCTAAACTCTTTGCTCGAATGGGTTGGCATTTCGACGAGGATACCAATCAGCTCCTGCTTAGAATGTTGGATCGACGCACCGCCAATCCTCTCTCGGATTCGTTCGCGCGCCAGATTGAAAATGCCAAAGCGCAGCATGAGGCGATCACCCAGGGTGCGTCCGGGGAGTTGCGTCTCTTCATACGGAAGATCTACGAGGATGGAATCAGACACAAGCTCAACCTGGGGCGACGGGCGATCTTGGCCGAGGACGTCAGGCGTTTCCGAAACCGTCTCGCACTGGATCGAGCCCTTGAGGTGATTCGCCGTTTCAATCAACAGCGCCACTTGAATACCGTGACCTGGTCCCGATTGCTCCGAGCCTGGGACCGGCTCTCCGCAGAGGATCCCGAGAGCAGTCGTCCCGAATCTCGGCAGTTCCTGCAGACCCTCAAAAGACTTTATCCGCGTTTTGTCCCGGAGGGATATCGGAGTCAGGTTGCCGGCTGGATTTTCCCCTCCGGGCCAGCCGCCCAGGCCTCCGCCTATTCCGCCAAAACAACTCCTTGAACAGCCACTCGATTTCAAAGCCCGGATCCAAACCGTCAGACTGGGCCTATTTTGCCGTTGCCCGGACCTCCCTGCGAAACGTCGCTTGCCTGCTGCTGGCAGGGTTTGTCTTCAACTCCATCTCTCAATCCGATGAAGCCACGGCCGCGTCAACCTCTCAGGACAGGCGTTCCAGAATCATTCTCCTGAAAGTCGACGGCCTGTCCGGTCTCTTGGTCGAGGCGGCTCTGGCGCCGGAATCAGAAACCGTCCTGCGCCTACCGTTTCCACAGCGCTTCCGGGAAGACTACCGGGTGACGCAGGCCCTATTGAATCGCGAGGAACTCCTACCCAATATGAAGGAGTATTTTGCTCGGCAGGGAGTACGCGCGGAGACGATCTTTACGGGAACGCTGCCGCTCTCCGCTCCGGTTTGGGCACAGATTGACTCGGGGCAGCCCAGCATCATCAAGAGCAATTATTACTTCAACCGCGCGAGTGGAGACTCCAAGGTTTACTTGAATGGGTTGTTCGATTCAGCCGGCAAGCTGATCAAGGGAAGTGGCCGCACCCACGCCCTTTGGCAACTGGACCTGCTGGGGATTCCGATCCTGGCAGATGCGTTTCCGCCAGAAAGAGTTTGGAGTTCCCTGCAGACATTGAGCCGGAAGCGTTCAGCCATCCAACTCGGGGCCATGGGAAAATTCCTCGTCAGGGCCGGCGAGCGGGAATTCAAGCCTGGAGCAGTGATTCACCAGCACTTCGCCCACCTGGTAGCCTATCCCGATCATGTCGAGCGTCTGGATGAAAGTTTGTCGCAAACCCTGGCCAAGTGGCTCAAGTGGCGGGCAGAGGGTGACCCGGTGGAGACTCTGGACTTCATCACGGCACTGTTCGTCACGCTGGATCACCGATTGCACCTTGACAGCTCCTACCGGTCCGTACTGCACCTGCTGGTGAAGCTCGATGACTGGTTTGGAGAAGTCATGGCGGCGGTCGAACAGACGGCTCGTCGGGACCAGACCCTGGTTGTCCTGACCTCCGATCATGGCATGAACCTCTATCCGGTCCACACCAATTACGGGTTCCCCATCAACCCCTGGCTGCGCAGGCCGGAATTTGGAGGCCACACCGTGTTGTCCCCGGAAGTCGAGGATTCCGATCACGCTTTGACTCGACCCATACCTGGCGTGGATTTTGCCCGGGTTTACGAGAGTTCCTCCTCGCCCTACGGTCCGGCGGTTCCCTTTGGAGCCAAGGGTTACTTCACGGCCTTTGCCGCCAACATGGGCAATCCAAGATTCGATCTTTTCTTACGGCATTCCGACCTGAACCAAATACACCTGCTACTGCTGGAGTCGCTGCGATTCCGAAAGGATTCCCCAAAGCTCAGCCGAGTCTTTGAGGCGTTTCGAACGGTTTTCCAACGAGCTCGGCCCTGGCTTGCAAAAGATGCGGATTCGATGCGGCAAGCCGCAGCAGTGTTTCAAAGGTGGTCGGAGCGCCAACTTGCGTCCAGAGAGCCATCAGCCAGAGACGCGGCCTCTAGGCTGGCCTCCGAGTCCCAACGCTATCGGAACCAATCCATTGCCCTCCGGAGACTGCTGGTTGTGCCGCTGGAGGAAGCGGAGTGGCGGGTTTTTGCAGGGTCGGGTTTCGATATCACTGAGCTGATTCCCAAGGGATACTTCGGTCCACCCAACAGTCTCGATCAACTGACCCGCTACACGGTGGGTTGGGCAAGACCGGCTGACGAGCGTTGGTTGCAGCCCAACAGGCCACTTTTTCGCACTTTGGACTACCCGCATTTGTTCGCCGCCTATCAAGCGCTCAATCCGGATGGCTATGGGAATCGCTACCCCTTCAACTATTTTGTGGCCGGGATTCCGGTCGAACGCATGGCCGATTGGGGAGGTCCTCCTCTCAGGCAGGCTCTCTGGCTGTTGGCTTCGGGCAATCGAGGCCAAGCCGCCCTCCTGGAGGCCAGGGACGGAACCCTCTGGTATTCGCCCATCAAGAAACTGGAAAGGGTGGAGGGACGCTATCGGCTAAGCCTTTCCGAGCATCCCGATCCTCTTGGATATCCTTCAGAACTCTGGTCGCGCTGGCTCGACCCTCGCAGGTGGGTGCTCGGTACGGCCAAGCTGAAAACGAGCCTGGCCCCGGTGATCCTTTCCGATCTGTTTCGACAAAACTTCGAAGATTTTTTGGCGAGTCGTCGCAGTCGGAGCGTCTTGATCCCTTTGGATGACCCCCACCAGCGGAAGGAACTGGTCCGAGCTCTCCGTTTCCGATTTGATCAGACCGAGCCCGACTTTCGAGTCTGGATGCGTCAGGGCTGGAATGTCAACACCATGGGACAGCAGCCTGCGGGTAGCCATGGCGGATTCTTGCCTTTGGAAACTCAGACCACTTTCATGGTTTGGGGAGGAGATGATTCAGGCCTGCGACGAGGCGAGCGACTCTCCGGCGCCTTTCTCACCCTCGACATCGTACCCACGCTGCTGGATGCCATCGGAAGGTTCGATCACAGTAGCCGACAAGTGATTCCCGATCCGGAACACCCCTCTGCACCCAGCTTCCCGGCCTTTCCCGGTCGAATCATGCCGATTCGAATGCAGTCCTCGGACAGGCAGCAGACGGCCTCATCTCCCTGACGGTTGCTTCAGGGGATCCGCTGGGGGGCAGGGTTCCTTTTCTCGGCCTTCTCGGGCGCACGCTCACCATCTCCACCCTTGGAAAGCACCTGCACCCATAGAGCACGGTGATCGGAAAAGCTGATCTTTTGAACCCGATGGGCCTGTGAGGTCAGTTGCTTCAGTAAGATCCAATCCAGTTTCAGGGGAGCCCAGGCATGGGTGCGGCCCGTATGGATGAAGGGCGTCCGGTATCCTACAGCTTTTAACCGACGGAGCAAAGGCCGGACTTGATGATGGAGGAAGGGCAGGGGGATGATGTTTTCAACCCAGAGAAAGTTTTGGGTATTGAAGTCGCCGGCTATCAGAGAAGCCCCGGGAAATTTTCTGGCGGCCTCGACGACCGGCTGAAACTGCCGCCAGCGCTGCCTCAGGTTGATTCGGGTGTCCAGATGAACGTTCACAACGCCGATTGCACCCAGTGGCGTAGTCACGGTGGCGGTCAAGGCGATACGGCAGCGGTTGTTGATCTTAAGGGCGAATCGAGGAAGATGGATAATATCGGGATCTTGCACCGGGTAGCGGCTTAAGAGCGCAAGTCCATGGGTGCCGTTTCTGCCCACTCTTTGAGCCGCGGCGATCAGATAGTCATAGCCGAGGTGGCGGGCCAGTCGGACGATCACCGATGGTCCTTCGTCAGGATAATGCTCCACCTCCTGGAAGAAGAACAGATCGGACTGGAGGAGTTGTCTTCTACGTAATTCCCCCAGGATTCGCTGGAAGGAAGTCGCCCGAGCCAGGTTCAGAGTGGTCACCGTCAGACTGGTGGCCGGCGATGGAACCGGTTGATGGAGTCTGCCGAGCCTGGGAGGGTCTCCAAGACAGACTGGGTGTGTTCCAGCGTCGGCAGCGACGGTGAAAGCCAGCAGCAGAAAGCTGATCGGCAGGAGACCTTTGGCCTGGGTCGGGTCGAAGATCCCAAAATCTCTGAAAAGCTCAAGGAACATCCTGGGGCCAGGGGCGTCCGTTGTCAGTGGCTTGGATCATCCGCTGGAGTTTGTCTGCGATATAGCGGGTACCCATAGCAATCAGCTTCTCTCCCTTCTCCGCGGTCGCCAGCAATGCCTGCTCCTGGCGGGCGCGATCTCTTGGATTTTCCGGGTTGGTTGTCCTCTGAGATTCAAAGGGCTCGAGATACTCCCAGACTTTGGGCGACATATCGGATTCGTAATTCAGCCCGGCTTTGTCATACTCCTCAAGGGTGACGAAGCGAACCCGGTCCGGATAAGCGGCCATTAGCAAGGAGGTTTCGTTCTCGGAAGCATGGCTGTGGGCTGTTTGCCGAGCCAGTGTGTCCAGTTTTCCTTCCAGCCTCTGTTGGTAAGAGATCAGGAATTTTGCCAGATCCTCCTCCTTGTACCCACCCCCGTAGGAAACAGCGTCCAACGTAATGCCCAATTTTTGGCGCCATCCAGGAACGGCTCGCTGCAAAAGGCCATGGTTCCCTCCGTGTCCGTTGACCACCAGGATGGTGCGAATTCCGTGAGCGGTGAGGCTTTCGATCACGTCAAAGACGTAGGCCAGAAACGTTTCTTTGCGCAAGGTGAGCGTTCCCTTTCGAGCCATGTGATAGGGGGAGTAGCCGACCGGGCAAGGCGTGGAAACCGTGACCTGAGGGTAGAGTTGTATGGCGGCCTGTTGAGCAAACAAAGTGGCGCAGGCAGCGTCGGTGATCAAGGCCAGGTGTTCGTTATGTTGCTCGGTGGACCCGGTGGGAACGATGGCGGCTTTCAGGTCCCCGCTCTGGAGAGCTTCCCGAACCTCCTTGCGGGTTCTCTCCCACAACAACACCTTCTGGGGATGGACAAAACTCCGGGAAGTATTGGCCAAGGACGAAGAGATCAGGGGAACGGAACGGGAGTCGGAGGCCGCAGCTCCTGAGGGGACGGCGGAACCCAGGGTGACCCCTGCCGCACCGGCGCCGCTCAGGGATTGAATAAACTTTCTACGGGAAAACTGGGGGCGCATTGGGAGATCTCCTTTCGCTTCTCATCCTTCAGTCGTGGGAAACTTCGATCTCAAGCAAGAGGATAACCGGGGGAAAGGTAGTAATGATACGACTGTTTATCCAAAGCCAAGGCTACGATTTTATCTCGTCGTAGCTGTAAGGTTGCCGTATTCGGCAGGCAGCCCGACCCAGCTAGGAAACCATGCAATGTTTGCCGTGTGAAGATTATACCGAAAGGCAGGGGATGTTGAAAAATTTACAGTTCAAGCGTTCTTGCCATAGACTTTATTACAATGGCTTTCGCGAAGGCGCTTCGACCGCTGACCACTAAGAAAAGGCGAGTGCGTTATGGCCAATGACTTGGTAATTCAGAAAGTTTGGTTGGGTTTATTAGATAGAGAAAGAGAGTCGAGGTATTACACTTACCTTGCGAATCGTTATCAAAAGAGGTACTTCTGGCTTTCTGCAGTTGTTGCTTTAGGTTCCACCGGAGTCGTTGCATCGCTGCTGGGCGGATTGCCTGATGTGGCTTCAGGTAGTGTGAGCCTTATTGTGGCTGCGTGTGCAATCTGCTCTATTTTCTCTGATTATTCAAGAAAATCTGTCGAAGCGGCAATTTGGGGGAAGGAATATGCCACTCTCGCTTTGGACTGGGAGCAGTTGTGGATAAATCTGAATGCCCTTGATGATGACCAGATTGCCAGTCGCCTTAAAGAACTGAACCACGAAGTCATCAAGGTTGGCGAGGATTCTCCTTACAGGCTTATAGTGGACAAGAAACTGAACAAGAGATGTGCGAGAGAAGCCTACGATGTTGTCCAACATGAATACGCTGCCTAGCTAGCAAAGGGCGCCGGATTACTGAAACCAAGTCCCTGCCAAGACCAGACACACCGAAGCCTCCACCGGCGCCGAAACCACCACCGTCGCCTAAGCCACCAAAGAAGTAAGCGGATGGAAGCATCCTGACCTACCAAATCACAACATCTGACCGTTTTCCTTCTCGATAGTACTTCCCAAGTGCTGGCTCTTCATGGTCATGCCTCCCGTTTGGGAAACCGTTGACCCGAGCCGATCTGTCAAGGTCTTACAAGGTCTTATTGGATAAACAGGCGCGTAATTCCCGGAAAAGACTACCGTTTGAAGAAGAAGTCCTCGGCCGTCTTGACCAGGATTTGTTCCTTGTCCGCCGGACTGAGAAAGTCGGCGTGGTCACGGATGAGGGCCACCGCCGGTTCGATTCCGTGGGGTGGGTCGGGCAACGGATGTCTGGAGGGACGGTCGGGAGGAAAAGGCGCGTCGCTTTCCCACATACATCGTTCCGGACCGAAGGCATCCACAACACGCTGGATCAGGGGCAACAGGCTGCGATAGGGCGGCGTTCTGCCTCTCCCATAGAAGGCTCCCACTTTCATCATGACCCGCTTGTGGTCGGCCATGCGCAGCAGAGAGGTCACTTCCTCTTCCGAAGAGCCCTCATTAACCCCGGCCAGATGATCCAGAATGACGGGAGTTTCCGGGAAACGACGGCACATACGATCAATTTCGGGGAGGTCTCGGGGACCCATCAAGAAACTCAGGGCCAGATTGTGATCGGCCCCGGCCCTGGAACATTTTGTCAAAACCGGGGTGGTCCATCCACTGAGGTCCCCCACCCAGGGGGGGACGAGTGCTTCCGCCTCGCACACGAAAAGCGTACACGCCTTTCTTCGAGAGAGCGGCCATGGTTCTATCCGGACTGGCCAGAGCAACATCGGTGACTGCGGGGATGATGCCGGTGCCGACGAAGTGTTGAGGGTCGTTGGCGATGACGTCCAGGATGTAGGAGTGGTCCAGGCCATACCAGGTCATCTGAATCAGATTGATCCTGCCTACCCCGGACCGGTGGGCCTCTTCGAGAAGTCTCTCCGCAGAAAAGCTCGGCACCCAGAGATCTTTGGGCTCGAAGCCGGGCGCCAGTGGATAGCGCTTGAAGTCGGAGGTCCAGATGTGAACGTGGGCATCGACGATGCGGTGTTCGGCGGCCTTCGGCTTCGTAGTGTTCTTGCCCGCACAAGCTGCCGCCACAAGTCCTGCGCCTCCGGTGACAACCAGCCATTCGCGCCGGGTGAATGTTTTCATGGCTCCTCTCCTCTCGACTCAAACTCGCTTCAGAGGACTCCCGGGGCTCTCCTGCTTTGGTTTCAACCCTCTCGCCTCACCTCGGAATGCGAGCGGGCAATTTCGGCGATCTCGGATCTGTCCTTCTCTGCCACCTGAGTTCCCGGGGGTCTGACCGGCCCTCCGGCTCGCCCCAGCGATTCCAGAGCCACCTTGATGGCGCTCACACCGTACCCGGGCCGGACCCCGCGGAGTTTGACAACGGGCTCTATCTTGCTTTGAAGGACATGGTTCATTGGCTGCTTGTCGCCGGCCACGCCATATTGCCAGAACGCATGACTGGCTTGAGGAACAAAGGTGGCCACCGCGGTAGTGTAGGCGCGGCCTCCGACGGGCAGGGTCTTTACGGCGTGGCCTTCTCCTTCGGCGACCCAGAGGAAGTTGTCCGGGATCAGGTCTCCGAGAGCCAGACCCACTTGGGTATCCCCGCTCGGATCCTTGAAACCGATGATATTTTCGACCTGAGCCAGGCGTTTCAAGAGACGCGGCCAGTATTCCTCGGCCCGGGGATAGATGAGAACTCCAATGTTGACCGCCTTGGCGACATCCAGGCAACAGCGATAGGTTCCCTCTTCAAGACCCCAACGGGAGCCCGGTGGAAAGATCAGAACGGCATCGGCCCCCGATTGTTCAGCGTTGCGAGCCATGCTCAAAGCGTTGCGGTAGCCGCCGCCCACCCCGGCCACAACCGGCATTTTGCCGTCAGCTCCGGCGACCGCCGCCGTGACCAGGGCGCGATGCTCTTCGATATCCAGGCTGTGAAGTTCTCCCAGACCCCCTGCAACCACGATGGTCATTTTTTGGTGGTAGCCTCGAGCATGATCAGCCACGTTTCGCCTGAGACCTTCTGAATCCAACTCGAAGTTGGAGTGAAAGGTCGTAACCATGAAGTTATGCACACCTTGCAAAGCCTGAATCAGATCCTTCCGGTTCCGGGCCATCCTCCGCTCCGGCTCGGCTTGGCAGGAAGCCATCGGACTCAACGCCAGGGTTCCGGCGGCGAATGTAAGGTCTTTAACAAATCGTCTTCTGCTGCGTTTTTTCATGCGGCATCTCCGGTTTTTCCCAGCGCAAACATCCAGCCCGGCGCGGCTGATGGAATGCCGGCTCCAGAAGCCTGGGCGCCATCATACTTTTTTGGCTGGCTTCCAGCAACCCCTCATCTGATCAGGGATCATTGACAAGCCGCTTTCCATCTGGATAGTCTTTCTTGGCCAACCGCTTCCCCCCAGGGTCTTTGCAAGCTGTTGGGCGCCGTGGGGGAAAGACGGTTCCGGGAGGACGGAATGACCATGAAATCCAAAGAAGAGCCGAGAGGATCCTTCTGGTCAGGCCACCGGATCATCGACTGCGACCTGCACAACGAAGTGCCGTCTCTGGATGTACTGAAACCTTACCTTCCCGACCACTGGTGCGACTATATTGACGAGTCTGCCTTTCGAGGGCCGGACGCAGACGACTATCCGAAAGGGGCGCGGACGTCCATTCGGCCCGGACTTGATTGGGGGGGGGAGACCGAGGCTCAACTCTCGCTGTTGCGTGAGCAGGTGCTCGATCTTCTGCAGGCGGACTATGGAGTGCTGGACTGCTCCTATCGTGTTCAAGGAGTGCACAATGAAGACTTGGCGGCAGCTCTGGCCTCGGCGGTCAATCGCTGGCAGGCCGAGTTCTGGTTGGACCGGGACCCCAGACTGCGAGCTTCCATTGTGGCCCCGACCCAGAACTCGGTTCTGGCGGCAAAAGAAATAGATCGGTGGGGGCCCGATCCCAGGTTTGTCCAGGTGGTGATGCCTGTCAGGTCTCTGGTCCCGTACGGCAACCGGATGTACGATCCCATTTATGAGGCGGCCGATCGGCACGACTTAGTGGTGGGGATTCAGTTTGGAGGTTCCCCGGGCCATCCGCCAACGCCCAGTGGCTGGCTCTCCACCTATTTGGAGGAATACGCCGCCATGGCGCAGATTTTTCAGTCACAGGTGACGAGCCTGATTGTAGAAGGAGTGTTTGATCGATTCCCCAACCTGAGGATCGCTTTGATTGAAGCGGGTTTCGTCTGGATGCCGTCACTGATGTGGCGACTCGACAAGGAATGGCGGGGTCTCCGAAGAGACATTGCCTGGGTCAAGCGCCCACCCTCCGACTATATCCGCCAGCACATCCGGCTCACACTGCAACCGATGGACAGCCCACCGGACCCCAAGCAACTCTTGCAGATCATTGGGCAACTGGAATCCGACGAAATGTTGATGTTTGCGACAGACCATCCCCATTGGCACTTCGATCACCTGGAAGAAGCCTTTCCCGGCGGTTTGTCGGAGTCCCTGACCAGGAGGATTCTGGCTGAGAACGCTCGGTCCTTCTATCGACTCTAAGGCTTTCTCACGTCCGGCCGTGTTAAGATGAAAGGGAATGGAGGAGGCCGAGAGCTGAGGCTCCACAAGTCATGGCCGGGCCTGCCAGGAGTCGGTTGCTCTTGGGGTCTACCCATGAAGGCCACGGCCGAGGTCGAGGTCGGCAAAGAAAGATGAGAACATCGGTTACTACAAAAAAAGTCGAAGCGAGGGAAAAAACGCCGCGGCTCGAGGTGATCGACTGTGACATCCACAACATCATCCCGTCCAATGAAACGCTCTACAAGTACCTGCCCGAGCGGTGGCGAAAGCATCATCAGATGTTCGGGCTTCGCGGACATTTGGGTTCGTTCTACCCACGAGCACTGATGAACGCTGCCCGGCACGACGCCTGGCCGCCCTCGGGACTGCCGGCCGGTTCGGATTTGGGATTTATGCGCCAGCAACTGCTGGATGCCTTCGATATCGAATATGGCATACTCAATTGTCTTTTCGGAGCGGGGGGGCAGCTCAACCTGGAGTACGGGGCTGCTCTGGCGCGCGCCGTCAACGATTGGCAGATCGCGGAGTGGCTCGACCCTGAACCGCGGCTGCGCGCCTCAATGGTCGTTCCCTACGAAGATGGGGAACTGGCGGCGGCAGAGATCGATCGCGTGGGAGATCACCCGGGGTTTGTTCAGGTCTTGTTCCTGGTCCGCACCCTCGAGCCCTTGGGCCGGCCCAAGTATCGGAAGATCTACGAAGCGGCCTTGCGACACAACTTGCCGGTGGGAATTCACTTTGGCGGCGCCGGAGGGGGGCCCATAACCGGGGCCGGCTGGCCCTCCCACTACATTGAAGATCACGGCGGCATGCCCCAAGCCTTTCAGGCCCAAATCATCAGTTTCGTTTGTGAAGGGGTTTTCGAGCAATTCCCCTCGTTGAAGGTGGCCTTGATCGAAGGGGGCTTTGCCTGGCTGCCCCCGCTCATGTGGCGGCTGGACCATTGTTGGCGGAAACTTCCCGATGAAGTTCCCGGTCTCCGACACCCTCCGTCGACCACCATCAGGAAACATTTCTGGTTCAGCACCCAGCCTATGGAGGAACCTCCCCGACACAGGGACTTCAGGCAGTTGTTGGAACACATCGATGCCGACGACAAATTGATGTTTGCCACAGACTACCCGCACTGGGACTTCGATTCGCCGGAGAGCGCTCTGCCGACGGGCCTCGATCCTGAACTGAGGAGAAAAATCATGTCGGAAAACGCCCGCAGGCTCTATGGGCTGAAGTAGGTTGGTTCCGAATCCTATCCCCCGACCTTCTGCAGACAAATCCGAAATCCCCATTTTGCGCCCGTGAGGACGGACGTTTCCAATGGCCAAACACGTGGTTGCCACCCTTGGCGAGATACCGCCCGGCGGTCGGAAAATTGCTGAAGTCGAAGGACGCTCGATCGGGGTCTTCAACCTCGACGGTCAGTTCTTCGCTCTCTTGAATCGGTGTCCCCATCAAGGGGGACCTCTTTGTCTGGGCCAGCAGTCCGGTTTGCTGCAAGCGCGTATCCCGGGTGAGTACAGTTATACCCGCAGAGGGGAATTCCTTCGCTGTCCCTGGCACGGTTGGGAGTTTGATCTCAAAACGGGAAGATCCTGGTTCGATCCGGTTCGGACCCGCGTTCGCAGCTATCCGGTGCGGGTGGAGCCTCGAGAGGCTGGAGGTGGCGCGGACGACGACATATCGGCTCCCAAGCCGGGACCCTATCGGGCCGAAACCTATCCGGTATCCGTCCGGCGGCAATACGTGATTGTCGAGATACCTTAAGCGGGTTGAACGGCACGCGATCCGGGACATCCGCGGGGGCCATCACGTAACGATGGGAGAGGAAGAGCGATTACTGGAATTGGACAGGAGGTAAACCTTCATGTGGCGAGGGGCGGACTTGGCGGTTATCGGGCTGAATCTGTTGGTGATGGTGTGGATTGGCGCCTACTGCGCGCGAAAAAGCAAGTCCTCGGATGCCTACTTTCTTGCCGGTCGGAACATGGCCGGCTGGGTGGTCGGCATGTCGATGATGGCGACCATTGTCAGCTCCATGACTTTCCTGGCGACGCCGGGCTTTACCTTCGCCGAAAACTGGCGCTATATGCCGGCAAACTTCACTTACCTGCTGGCTGCCATCCCCGGGCTTTACCTGTTTATGCCGCTTTTCAGGCGGGGTCGGTTCCGGTCTGCCTACGAGTATTTGGAAAAGCGTTTTGGAACTTGGGCGCGGCTCTATGCCGGAGCGGCCTTCATCCTGTTTCAGATGTTCCGTCTCGGGGTGATCCTGTATGCCGTCTGCCTGCCGATCGAGACCATGACGGGATTTTCCTTGCCGTGGATCATCGTGGTATTCGGCGTTCTGGTAGCCTCGTATACCATTGCCGGGGGCTTGGAAGCCGTGATCTGGACCGACTTGATCCAGGGCATCGCCTTGATCCTGGGAGGGATCATCTGCCTGCCGATCATCTTCAGTCTCCTGCCGGGAGGCTTCGGGCAGATAATGGGAGAAGCCCTGGCCGACGGCAAGCTGTCCGTGGGCAGCACCGCTTTGAACTTTTCCGAAAAAACGGTCTGGGTGATGGTGCTGATGAACCTCTTTCACTTTACCCAGTACATGTGCGTGAATCAGATGACCATTCAACGCTACTCCGCTATAAAAAGCACCCACGAAGCCCGCAAAGGAATCGTTTTGAGCGCTGCGACGACCGTAACCGTCTGGGTGTTTTTCAGCTTTATCGGAACCGCTCTCTACGTTCTCTACAAGCACAATCCCACGCCGGAACTGGCGGGCATGGCTCCGGAACAAGTCTATCCCTTTTTCATCCTCAGCCAGGTTCCGGCTGGAGTTGCCGGTTTTGTACTGTCGGGATTGCTGGCGGCGGCCATGTCGACGTTGGACTCCAGCATCAACGCCTCCGCGGCCACGGTCACCGCCGATTTCTATCGGCGGTTGGTGGCGCCGGGTCGCCACGAGCGGCATTACGTGACCATCGGAAGATGGATATCAGGATTTTTCGGAGCGGTCATGATTGCCATTGCACTGACCATCTACGTCACTCGCAATGAGGAGACTTTGCAGGACCTTCAGGCGACGTTCATCTCAATCATGAGTGGGGGTCTGTTGGGCTTGTTCCTGCTGGGATTGTTGACGAAACGCGTGGATGGGCGATCGGCCCTGCGGGCCACCATGGCCACCCTGGCGGCCGTCTGTCTGTGGCTGTTTTTCGATAGCGAACTTGGCGCCCGCCTGTTCCCCACGATTGCCGGCATGCTTCCGGACAAGTTTTGGATCATTGTCCTGGCCAACACCTTTTTGTTTATTCTGGGAGTGCTGCTGAGCTATGCCTCAGGTCGGAAGCCGGGTCGAGACTTGACGAATCTGACCGTTTGGACCAGGAAGACCGGAGAGGTGGAAACCTGAAGGGATCACCGTAGACGTCGAGAGCGGCGAAAGCCGCGGCAGCAGCTAGCCGTGGGCGCGAGCCTATGGATAATGGATGGGAATCCTTCCGGGCCGCGAAGCGGTGGCAGCACTTGTAGACAATCTCACGACCCGGAGCCAGGATAGGTCAGCTCATCCTCCAGGGGATAGAGGGATCGTTGGAGATGTCGGTAGCTGAAGTGGGCCGGGTTGGCGCTGGTGGCCCCCGGAGTATCCACCAGAAGGGTCCGGTGGGCGATGGGTTCGTAGGCCGCTCGAGGCGCTACCACTCCCTTGACCACCAGGATCCTCTTCTGCTCGGGCTTGAGGCCCAGGGACCAGAGCTGCTCGAGGCTTCTGGGGGCCATTCGAAAACGGGTGAGCACCAGGGTGTTCTGTCGAGGGGTTTCCAGCAGCACGGTCAGGCCCTGATCGAAGAACCCCTGTCCACCGTGCCGCGGTTGGCTTTCGGACGACTGCCCATCGGCAATGGATCGAATCCGGCCGGTCACCGGGACGGGGCGGCCATGATTCGAATCGGTCTTGGCGCCCACCGACAACTCGATAGATTGTCTCACCCCCTTTTGAACACAAGCCGACACGGCCTCGGGGTCGAAAATCACGACCAGGGCATCCGAGGCCCCCTGGCGTAGGATTTCCTCGAGAAGGATGGTGGAGTCACCCGGACTCCCTCCACCGACGTTGTCCCCCACGTCCATCAAAACAATGGGGCCTTGAGTTTCGTTGGCGGCGCTGCGGACGGCATCGGCAGGACCGGGGAGGGCACTGAGGAAATCCCGACGCCGCTCCCAGGCCCTTTCCGCCATCCACCGAGCCGCCTTTCTTGCCAAGTTCTTATCTCGATCGGCTATGGCAAGGAAAGAAGCTCCCATCTCTTCAACGTCCGAGTAGTAAAAACCCATGGCGGCGCTGGCCGACAGAATCCCCGGCCAGCCGAGTACCGATTGAACGTCGTCGTAGAGCCCCTTGGCGGGAAACTCCTCCGTGTATTGCTGGGTGATGTTCAGCAGGAGGGGAGGGCACTCGAGGGCCTGGACGGGAATGATCTCTCCCCGCAGGGTTCGCACCATCAGGCCGGCAGCCTCTCGCCCACGCTCTCGCTGGTCCAGATGGGGATTGGATCGGTAGACGACGATGGCGTCGGTGTTCTCGACCATTTTGGCGGAGATATTGGCATGAAGATCGATCACGGCCATGATCGGAACCCGGGATCCGAGGACCTGGCGGAAGCGAGCCGCAAGTTCACCGTCGGCGTCCGGGAAGTTCTCGGCGACGGCTGCCCCGTGCAGAGCCACTAGCAGGCCGTCGAGAGGAAGCGCCGCACGCAAGGACTCCGTCATATCGGAAGCGAGTTGCTCGAACGATTCACTGGGGATCGGCGCTGAAGGAACGCCGTAAGTCGCCAGCAAGGGCACTGGCTCAAACTGGAACTCCCGAGCTCCCTGCAGGAAGCCGCCAAGCTGGTGGTAGGTTCCTTCCCAGCGCGCCACCAGCGCCTCGCCCTGGGTCAGGCTGGTGTCCTTGAAGTGCTGGTAGGGGGTTGGAATCGGAGAAAAACGGTTGGATTCGTGAAGAAATCCGGCGATGCCGACGCGTTTCATGCTGACTCCTTGGAAAAGTCTAGGTCAGGCGCTGGAAACCGGAGTGCTTGACAGGGCCGCCAATGCGTTGCTCGATGTCGCCGACCTCGATGGCCTCGGCCAATTCTTGAAAAACCGGTTCCACGGCTTCGGCATAGGCCTCCACGTGATGGGGTTGGTGGGCCAGGGTCACCTGAACCCGCGGCGCCGCCAGGTAACCCGCCTTCAACATGCGCGCCGTAAACAAGGTTTCCAGGGCCTTGACCTGCGGATGGTCCAGAACAAATCCGCCGGCAACATTGTGGCCGTTGACGGAAAGGGGCAAGCCATACTTGGCGCCCAGCGATAGCCATACCTGCTTGATTTTCTCGCCGATTCGGTCCACGTGGCCGACCACGTCGACGCGCATCATCTTGCGGATGGTTGCCAGCGCAGCCGCCGGACCGACCCCCTCGGTCCAAAAGGAACTGGAGATGAACGACTCCTGAGCAGCCTGCATGGTGGCTTCATTGCCGATCACCGCGCCCATCGGGTGCCCGTTGGCCGTGGATTTGGCAAATACGGCGATATCAGGGTAGACGCCGTACTTGAGATGGGCGCCTCCCACGGCAAGTTTCCACCCGCTGGAGACTTCGTCGAAGATCAGCCTGGTTCCGTGCCTTCGGCAAAGATCGAGCACCCCTTGGAGAAAACCGGGAGGGGGATGGCTGCCCCGGGTGGCTTCCATCACAACAGCAGCCAACGGCTCGATGGCCGACTCGAAGATCCGCTCCAGTTGGTCGAGCTGGCCATAGTGGAAGGGTAGGGTGGTGCCACCCAGGTTGACCGGCACACCGGCCGGGTCGAGGCCCTTCAACAGATGTTCCCCAAGCCTGTCGGTATCCGTACCCACGTTGGTGGCCATGTACCAGTCGTGCCAGCCGTGATATCCGCAAATCGCCACGTTTTGACGCCTGGTGGAGGCCCGGGCGATCCGAACAGCCACCGCCAGGGACTCTCCTCCGGCCCGAGTGAATCGGACGTTCTGAGCCCAGGGGTGCAACTGCAAAAGGAGCCGAGCGACCTCCACCTCTTCGGGAACGTTCAGCGTGCACATGGACCCCAGTTGGACGCGGCGGAGCACTGCCGCGGTGACGTCCGGGTCGGCGTATCCCAACATGCAGGACCCAATGCCGTTGAAGCTCATGTCGGTGTAGTGGCGCCCGTCCATGTCCACGATGGTGCAGCCGCGAGCTTCTTTGTAGTAGACCGGCCACTGGCCGGGAGCGAACCATTCCGGACGCTTGCTCAGCAGGTTGGTGCCGCCGGGAATGATCTTCTTGGCCTCCCGATAGAGGGCCTGACCCTGGCCGAACTTCTGCTCCCCGATCTTGAAGAGCTGGTAGGCATTGCGGAAAAAGATCCGCTCGATGTCGTCGTCGGTCGAGTGCATTCTCCGACAACCCTGTTTGAGAGCCAGGAGGCTCTCCAATCCCAGTAGGGTGTTGGATCCGAATGCCGCGGTAGACCAGTCCACATTGGCGGGACTCAGCCAGATAAAGCCGTCGGCGCTACTCACGGCGCGGCCCCGCAGCTCCGAGACCGGAAAGTCCGTTCCGAACATCAGCCGACCGGGCCCGAAGATTTTCAGGATCTCTTCCACGGGTTGTGGCTCGCAGATGGCGGAGTTGTCGAAGAAGACGTTATCGAGCCCTCGGAGCGATCCCAGTCCTTCCAGGATATGTCCGGAGTTGAAGCTGCGAGCGCAGTGGGCCAGAATGAGATTGGCGGCCGGATAGCGCAAGCAGTGCTGACGAATGTAGCGCTGGTTGGTCGGATCGGCAATCGCTCTCGGTTTGACCATGTGCAACATGATGGCCAGGCTGCGTTTGTCGGCGATTTGCCAGACCCATTCCGGCAGAAATTCTTCGATCCCGGCATTGTAGGGATCATCCCGGTCGGCGTAAATGAGATAGACCTTCAGTCCCACAAATCCATGGGCGGCGATCTGCCGATCCACCTGATCCGGGTCGTCCTTGGGGCGCACCAGCATCAAGGCTTTCAGTCGATCGTCCTGGGCCGTCTGCTCCGCCAGGAATTGATTGGCCGCGGCCATGTCCATATCTTCGCGCGGCATGGCGAAAAACAGTCCTCCTTTGGCCGTCCGATCTCCCATCCACTTCGAGACCTGATGCTGATAGGCGATCCAGCCGCCCGGATTGGGTGCGTGCTTGAGGTAGCTGGTCTCAAAGGTCGGACCGATGTGGGACCGCTCGTAAAAATGGGCATGCGCGTCAAAGGCCTCAGGGGGGATAAAGCTCCTGAGATGACTCTGGAACAGCGCGATGTCCTCCGGGACGACGTCGTAATCACCCGCAGAGGAGATTGTCGTTGAGGATGTTTCCTTTTCCATATCGATAGACTCCTGAGAAAAATTCGATCAATGCCCCGGGGTGAGCCGCAAACCTCCTTTGGGATGGCTTCCCACTGCACCGAGGCTCCATACTACTGGATCTGTGAACCGGACGACAATGGGGATTGGCTGGCCGGAGGTCAGATAACCCACAAGATGAGGCCATGCTGTGATAGATTTTGCTCTGTCTGCAGGGAGGCGGTCGCCAGGCTTTCGCCGATTTCCGGCGGGGGGACGCAGCCTTGCCCTTGTCACTGGATTCACCGAGCAAGCTACCAAAGAGGAGCGTTGAAAATGACCAGAAGAGATTCGCTGGGGCTTACGATCTTGAGTGCCTTCATGGTTCTGTGCCTGGCCGCTTGTCAACAGGCGCCGGTAGTGGAGACCCCACCTCCGGGGCCGCCCTTCAGCCCGTCCATCGAGGTGGATGATACTCTCTATTTGTCCGGCCAGGTCGGCCTGGACCCCGAGACCAGGGAACTGGCTTCCGGAATCGAGGCTGAGACCCGGGTGACCATGAAGAACTTGAAACGTGAACTTGAGGCCAAGGGTTACGGGTTTTCCGACGTGGTGGCCAGCCACGTGTGGATGACGAATCTCAGCCAGATCGGCCCAATGAGTGAAGTCTATCGATCTTTCTTCGAGGAGGGCAAGCTGCCGACCCGGACCACTGTCGGAATTTCCAAATTGGCGGTCGGGGCCAGCGTGGAAATCGCCATGGTCGCCGTCCGAGGAGAGAAAAAGTACATCTATCCCGAAGGCGCCAAACCCGGCAAAGCCCCGTACAGCCCCGGTGTTCTGGTGGGAGACCGCCTCTTTGTTTCAGGTCAGGGCCGGGGTCCTCCCGGGAACGCTGAAACTGGTCGAAGGTGATATCAAGGCGCAGGTGACCCAAACTCTGAAGAACATCCTGAGTGTGCTGAAGGCGGCGGAAATGGATTTCTCCAACGTGGTCTCGACTGAGGTCTTCATGACCAGCGGCGAATATTTCGGACCCATGAGCGAGGTTTATGTCTCCATGGTTCCCGACCCCAAACCGGCCCGGGTTCCCATCCTGGTTTCGTCCATTCCCCTCAATTCTCCGGTTGAAATCACCATGATCGCCAGCCGGGAGACAAAAACGCCCGTTCTGCCTGAGGGCATGGATCCGAGCGGCGCTTACAGTCGCGGCCTCAAGGTCGGCAACACCATGTATATCGCGGGGGTATTCAGCGTCAAAGAGGCGGTCGAGGAGCGAGTGAGTGATTGCCTCGATCGGGTCAAGCAGATCTATGAGGCAGGGGGATTCAGCTTGAGCGACGTCGTCGAAGCCAGAGTCTATCTGAAGGATTTAGCCGACTATGACGGGATGAACGCCGCTTATCGGCGCTATTTTCCTGACAAACCTCCGACCCGAGCCACCATGGAGGTTCCTGATTCCCCAGGCGCCACCAAGATTGGAATGGCCTTTGTGGCTGCCAGGCCTGCGTCTACCCGGTGACCGTTGGGGGCTGGGAATTTTCCAGCCGCGAAGCGGCGGCGACGTTTGAGAAATCCAGCGATATGAGCGGCGCATGCCGCCTCAGGGTGTCGCGGTCAGCCTCAGTCCTCAATGGGTTGGCCGGGAGCCTCTCCCAGCTGCGAAGTTGGTGAGTGGGGATGTCTCTCCACCGCGAATGCGCTACGCGGCTGGAGGATCGTCTCACCCACTTCGATTGCTATCGCTGCTATTCGGCTGGGAGGTTCTTTCGAACCACCCACTCACCATTTCTTGTGGCCGAGCAGGTGATCGGCGTCAGAAAACCCAATAAAAAGTCCAAAAAAAGTCCTGAAGATATTGACTGCTGATGCACGGAGGTATAAACTGCAAAGACTTGTAAATTTACCGATGTGATCGTTTGCCAAGGCAGATCGTTTGGGGGTTGTGGATGAGCTATCGGATCGTTTTCTTCATGGCAGCGGCTCACCTCTTCAGCTTCCCCCTGCGTGCTGAAGAACGCTCCCTCAATTTCGAAGCGGACATTCGGCCTATTTTCGAGGCCCATTGCCTCTCTTGTCACAGCGCAAAATCCCCCCAGAGCGGGCTGGTGATGGAGACGGTTGAAGCCCTCCTGACCGGGGGCGACCGAGACGGGCCGTCGGTGGTCCCTGGAAAAAGTGGTGAGAGTTCCCTTCTGCTTTATCTGAGAGGCGAGCGCCAGCCTCAGATGCCTATGGGTGGAGATCCGCTTTCGCAAGAACAGATCGACCTGATTGCCGAATGGATCGATCAGCTTGCACCCTCAGCCGGAGGCTCAAGCCGGGAGACTACCGTTACCGCCGACGCCTCCGCCCACCAATTCGAGACCGCCATCAAGCCTCTTCTGGAACGGCGCTGCTTCTCCTGCCATTCCACCCAGAACCATCAGAGCGGATTGGTGCTGGAGACTCTGGCCTCCGTCTTGAAAGGAGGGTCCCTGGGCGGCCCCGGAGTCATCCCGGGGGAAAGCGCTTCGAGTCCGCTGGTCCAGCGACTGCGCGGCGAGAAGTCTCCCCGGATGCCCCTGAACGGGGAGCCTCTGTCCGAAGAGCAGGTTGAGTTGATTGCTCGATGGGTGGACGAGATGGAGGGGACGGCTTCGCCGGGCAAGGCGGTGGCTGAAAAACCCGGATGGCCCTGGACCCCGTTGAAGAAGCCGGCCGTTCCCGACGTCAAGCAGAAAAGTCGGGTAAAGAACCCGATCGATGCCTTCGTGTTGGCCAAGCTGGAAGAAAAGGGCATGCAGCCGGCCCCCCCGGTTTCCAGGCGCCAGTTGCTGCGGCGCCTGTACTTCGATCTGATTGGCCTGCCTCCGACCCCCGAGGAGATGGAGGCATTCCTCAACGACAGGTCGCCGGAGGCCTATGAGAAAGAAGTGGAAAAATTGCTGGCCGACTCGCGCTATGGCGAGCGCTGGGCCCGACATTGGATGGATGTGGTGCGTTACGGTGATTCGGTGGGAGGCGGGCTGGACTATCCCCTGCCCCACATGTGGCGTTACCGGGATTATATCATTCGGGCTTTCAACCAGGACAAACCCTACGACCGCTTCATCAAGGAGCAAATTGCCGGTGATTCCTTCAGGTTTTATGGGGAAGAGGGAAAAATTGCCACGGCGTTCCTGAATCTTCAAGTGCAAGTGGAAGGATCGGGCGATCAGCGGCGCGATTTCTTGACGGATGTGGTGAATACGACCGGGTCGGTGTTCCTGGGCGTCACCTTGGGATGCGCCCGTTGTCATGACCACAAGTACGACCCCATCACTCACCGAGACTACTACCGAATGGAGGCTTTTTTCGCCCCCATGCCCAAGCCTCAACCCCAGCCGGTGCCTTTCATTCAGTATGAACTCCCGAATCAAGATCCCGAGCTGTGGGAGCGCAAGGCCCAGGAATGGGACGATCGACTCAAAAAGCGCAAGGAGTGGGCGGACAAGCTGCGAAGCCAGGTCAAGGAAAAGGTGGACCCGCACAGGATTCTCATGTCACCGCTGGACCTGAAGGATTGGGTGGTGGCCGACTTGAGACGAGTTCCTTTCTCCACCAGCAAGCTCATTTCAGAGGAGATCAGCAAACAGTTCTCCTTGATAGGACGGCAGAATGCGCGCTTTGCCAACCCCAACGATCCGAACCGCTATAAGCCCATGGCCTATGTACCCAGTGAGCCGCTGGGAAGCCAGGGCTATGCGCCAACCACCTTCCTGCTCAAGGGAGGGGACCCCAAATTAAAGCAGGAGGTGGTGGAGCCCGGATTTGTGGTGGCCGCCAGCGGGGATCCCAAGCCGGTTGACCTGGAGGGCTGGAGTGGAAGCCGGCGCAAGAAGCTGGCCGACTGGTTGGCCAGTCCCGAGAATCCTTTGACCCCTCGAGTCATGGTGAACCGGATCTGGCAGCATCACTTCGGAAAGGGGCTGGTGCTTACCCCCAGCGACTTCGGCAAGAACGGTGGCGGCACGGTTCACCCCGAGCTGATCGACTGGCTGGCGGCGGAGTTCATCGAAAGCAGCTGGAGCGTCAAAGACCTGCACCGTTTGATGCTGCATTCCAGCCTTTACCGGCAGTCCCTGAGCAACCCGCGCGCCAGGGAATATGAACCCATCGATAGCGCCAATCGCTACCTGTGGCGCATGCCGCCCATTCGTCTGGAGGGCGAGGTGATTCGTGACAGCATCCTGGCGGTGAGCGGCGAAATGAATCCGACAGCCGGTGGCCCCAGCTTCTTCCCCGACCTGGATGATGAGGTCATGAAGCGAGCCCGGACCTGGTGGGAGCCCGACCCTCAGGAGGAGCGGAACCGGCGAAGCGTCTATATGCTGCAACAGCGCGTTCTGGTGTCGCCGTTGATCGCCGTTTTCGACGGCCCCAACATCAGCGAAAGCTGTGATGTCCGGGAGGTCACCACGGTAACGCCTCAGGTGTTTGCGTTGTTCAACAGTCGGTTCGCCCATCGGAAAAGTCATGCCATGGCTGAACGGATTGTGCGGGAAGTTGGAGAGGATCCGGCCCGACAGGTGGAGCGCGCCTTCCAGTTGACCTTGCAGAGGCAGCCCACGGCAGCGGAAAAAGTCCGGGGTCTGGAGTTTCTGGGTTATGGAGAAGATCGGCCGGCCACCGAGTTGAGCCTCAAGCAGGTGGCCTTTTCCCCAGCCAGTGCCGAGAGTGCGTCAGCCGAAGCCGAGACCGGGAGGTCTCTGTCGGACTTTTGCCTGGCCATGTTCAATCTCAATGAGTTCATTTTCCTGCAGTAGGCGAAGAACCCCATTCACAGCCTGCGAAAGAGTGAGTAACCGATGCTGATAAAACCGCAATTCAACCAATGTCACGACGTGGAGGTCCAAGACCCCAAATCGGGAGAACTGGGACGAAGGGACTTCCTGTTCCGACTGGGTCGGGGTATCGGAGGTACGGCCCTGTCCTACATGCTGGCCCGGGATGGCCTGTTGGCCAAGGGTGTGTCACCGGGGAATCCTTTGGTCCCCAAGGCTCCCCATTTTGCTCCCAAAGCCAAGGCCTGCATTTTCCTCTTCATGGGCGGGGCTCCCAGCCAGATGGACACCTTTGATCCCAAGCCGATTCTGGCGAAATACCATGGAACTCCCATTACCCGCATCTACGGGAGTCTGGAGAAGCGAATCTACGTGGGCAGCCCGTTCAAGTTTGCCAGACATGGGCAGTGCGGGATGGAAGTCTCGGAGATTTTCCCTCACCTGGCCACCTGCGTGGATGACATCGCCGTCGTGCGATCCATGCACACCAACTCCAATAGCCACCCTACCGGGTTCATCTTGATGAACACGGGCGTTCAGGAGCCCGGCGCCAGCCCTTCCATGGGATCCTGGCTGGTTTATGGTCTCGGAACCGAGAACCAGAACATGCCCGGGTTTGTCGTCTTGCCTGACGGGGGCATCCAGGGCGGAATCGCCAACTACTCCAACGCTTATCTGCCGACGGCCTATCAGGGGACCCTGATCAACCCCGAAGGTGTTCCCATCGTGGATCTGAAGCCGCCCGGCGGCGTGACCCTGAAGCAGCAGAGTGAGACGCTGGGCTTGATCAATGACTACAACCGAGGCTATATCGACTCAGATCCCGGCAATAAGGCTCTTCTGGGCCGCATGAAGAGTTACGAATTGGCCTTCCGGATGCAAATGGCTGTACCGGAAGCCTTGGACGTCGACCGGGAGCCCGACAAAATCAAGGAGCTTTACGGGTTGAATGATCAGATTGCCGAACCCATGGCTCGCCGCTGTCTGATGGCCCGGCGAATGGTGGAAAGGGGAGTTCGATTCGTCCAGGTTTATTGCGGAGGGTGGGACTCTCATTCCGATATCGATGGCGGACACCGGCGTTGTGGTCTCAAAAGCGACCAACCGGTTGCCGGCCTGTTGAAGGACCTGAAGCAGAGAGGTTTGCTGGACGAGACCCTGGTTGTGTGGGGCGGCGAATTCGGACGGACCGCCGATAATCATATGTCCTTCTTCCGAGCCCATCCCGGACGCGATCACAACGAAAAAGCCATGGTGACCTGGTTCGCCGGCGCTGGAATCAAGGGAGGAACCGTGGTCGGCAACACCGACGAAATGGGCATCGAGGCCGCTGAAAACGTCTACCACCTGCATGACCTTCACGCCACCATCCTGCACTTGATGGGACTGGACGACATGCGGCTCACCTACTACCATGCCGGCCGTTTCAAACGCCTGACCGACCTGGGCGGCCGGGTCATGAAGGAGGTCCTGGCCTAGGTTTCCCCTGCCCGAAGATCAGAGATCTGACCCACCCCGAAGTTGGGATGGGTCTACTTCGGTGCCCCTCCGGAAGGGCTGACCGCTTGCTTGGTTGGCGATTCTCTGGAAGCCTCTTTCTCGGCTCTGTCCAATTGTTGAAATATCTTGACCTGTTCTCGGGCTTCTTCGTGTTGTCCCAGTCTTCTCAGCACCTTGGCCAGTTGTATATAGATCTGCTTCTTCCTGGGTTCCAGGGCCACCACTTGTCTGAGTAGCATCAGGGCCTTCTCATATTTTCCAGTTTTGAAATAGATATCGCTCAGGTCCTGGAGCGCCGGCGCCCCACCCTGATTGACACGGATCGCTTCCTCGAACAGGGCAACGGCTTCGGCATATTTCTCCTGCTTGGCCAGGACCCTTGCCAGCCCCAGCCTTGTCCCGGCCAGGAGCTCCGGGGCGTTTTGGGTCAGAGAGAGGGTCTTTCTGAGATGGGTCTCCGCTTCCTGGAATCGGCCGAGGATCTCCAGGTCCAAACCGACGTTGTAAAGAACCAGCGGATGGTTGGGGAACCGCTCCACCAATTGCAGAGAGTACTCGAACGCCTTCTGATAGTTCTCCTCTTTGCGGTAGGCGCTCAGCAGGAGCAGGTGGACATCGGGATCATTGGGGAACCGCTGAATCAACCCCTTGAGCCTTTGGATGGCTTCCGGATAGGCGCCCTCTTCGATCATCACTTTGCTCAACAGATAAATAGCCTTGGGCGTCTCGGGCTGAAGATTCAGAGCCTTGCGGACGGACCGTTTGGCTTCAGTCAGCTTCTTCGCTTCCAACAGGCCCATGGCCTGAAGCATCAGGGCCGGGACAGAATCCGGTTGAAGGCGAAGAGTCTTGTCGAGCAGAGGCCCCATGCGTTCGAGCTGATTGGTGTGAAACAGGGCAACCGAGAGCAGGTAGTGGGCCTCGGCCGACTCAGGCAATTGTTCAACGCTCCGGGTCAATAGCGGGATGGATTCCCGGTACAGATTCCTGTCGATCATGAGTCGGCTCACGGACAAAAGCGCTTCCGGATCTGCCCGGGCGGCTCGTTCCATTTTTGCGGCGATCTGCAAAGCCTGGCTCTTCTCACCCGTTTCCAGAAAGGCCTGGCACAAGTAAAAGAGGGCCTCCGGGATTTCGTCGATGCGCCCTTGGAGGGGCTGGAGGGTGTCGATACATCGAGAGTATTTCTTTCCCTTGCAGTAGACGATACCCAGTCTGATCCTGGAAGACTCAAGCCCGGAGTCGAGTTTCAGCGATTCCTGGTAGGCTTGCTCGGCCTGCTCCAGTTTCTCTTGCCTTTCACAGAGAAAACCCAACAGACGATAGCCGTCGGGGGAGGGTTGATCCGCCAGCACAAATCGGACCAATGCTTCCGCCTCCGGCAGTTTACCGGCTCGGGCCTGCTCCACTGCCTGCCGAAGCCGCTGATCCATGACTTGAGCACCCTGTGAGGTCTCGAGAAAGGAGGCCCCAAGCAGACAGAGCAGGACGATGGTGGATTGGACGTGGAGGGAATTCACGGTAAATGCCCAGGCCTCAGGACCTGGAGTCAACGGTCATTAGAAGAGAGGAAGCACGGGCGACGATTTTAGGCAACCCGTCAGGCGGACAGTGCCGCCCTCCCTGGTTACCGTTCTTCGACGACCAGTTCGCAGCCAGGGGGAGTTCAAGACTTCCGATAGCGGGACTTCGAATGTCAAGGATAGACGGCTTCCTCACTCAGTAATTTTCAGTCCAGCCCCGAATTCTACCACAACCCTCCGAACACCCGGACGGGTTGGATGACGCCGGCTCGGTACTCAACAGATAGGCGCAGAGGCGGAGGAACTATGTGCAGCCCCTCTGTATTAGGTTCCCAACCGGGTACAGGGGATTGGAAAACGCGGCTGACGATGGGTCATCTCACCGTTGCCGGCCAATGGCTCGTCACCGGGAACGGCATTCCTGTATTTTTCCTTATGGCGTGGCGTACCCACACAGAGATCCCCTCCCGGGTCCGGGGTGGTCGTCAATCCTGTGGGATGAATGCGCCCGGAACCGTTGCTGCCGCGGCTACGCGGCTCCCCTTTGACCACTTGGGTAGCGTCATCCATTCCCTCCACAACCGAAACAGCACTGCATTGGGTCCCCCATGCTGCTGCCTTACGCGGCTTACGATGGATCACTTCGCCGGTGTTTTTCAATCTCTTGCACTAGACTAGGTATCTCATACGGCAGACTCCAGCGGCTGACGTTGCATTGCGGCTGGGGTATTTCGGCCTGTCAACCATCGGTGTCAGTCCACAGAATCGGGTGGATCTAAAAACCGTTGAGTCCTGAATCGGCGGAGAGGTTGGAGAAATTCCTGAAATAGAGCGGCGAAGCCGCGGCATCGTATAGCCGTGGGCGTCAGCCCATGGAACAGGATGCACCCAAACGTCACCGAGCCGCGAAGGCGGCGACAGCAATTGGGAGTAACTCAGCGAAATAATCATCGCCTCCGTCGCCGCCCTTCACGCTTCCGGGGCGCGGCCGCCGGGGGTTCCTGTGCCTGGGGAGGCGGCGGCTTCCGCAGAGCCGTCGCCCTGCAGGCGGTCAACAAGACCCCGACAAACAAGAAGAAGGCGCCGAGGGGGACCAGCAGAATTCCGAGGCCGGGGTCGCCTCCGTGGATCACGATCCCACCCAGGAAAAATCCCCCCGGCAAGAAGAAACTGGCGCCGATGAGGCAGGGCGAAGCCCATCGCGCCAAACGGACCGTGTGGGCCGACAGCAGAGGCAAAGTGACGCCGAAGGCCACATGAACCAACGAAAGCAAAACGCCATGAGCGTGGGCCAGAGTCCACATGAGCCGCCGGGTGGCGTGGGAAACGTCGAGGTACCAACCCACCTTGAACCCATGCAACGTTTCGAGCGCAATCCCCAAGGTCAGAAAGCAGAGCAGCGACCACCAACCAAAACGCAGGTGCCGACGCACATAGGTGGCCGTGGCGGCATCGCCCGATGTCCGGTTTGAGTCCTGTTCCACGCCGCACTCCTGATCTGTCCCCTGGGGGAGCGTTGTTCACTCCGCAAGGCTGACGATTCGATCATCCCGCTGCCCCAGCAGGCGGTCCAGCAGGTCCTGCCGAAGGGCGCCGGTCGGGTCGATGAGGATTTCCGCCCTGCCTGACCGCGTCGTTGGTGACGGAAGACCCTTCCAGAGACTCAAAACCTGTCGATGGGCCGCCGCTCTCTCCCGGGGAGGACCAAAGAAGTCGTATTCCAATTCGGCGAAAGCCTTCGACCGTCTCAGAGAGCGTGCGGCAATGAATCGAACGGCATCGTAAGGATCCTCCAGGAGCTGTCCCAGAAAAGGCGGCATCCAGTCCGATCCGGAGGCCTGACGCGCCGACGGCCAACCCAGACTCCAGGCCATCAGGGCGCGCTGACCGGCATCGCCGCGCAGAAGCCACAACAGGGAGGCCGCCACCGATTGTTCCTCCCGGGTCAGCCTGGGCTTGGGCGCATCGTACCACCTCTCCAGATGAGAGGCTGCCCAATCCAGCGTCTTATCCAAATGGCACTGGTTGCAGGCATTGGGGCGACCGGTCCGAAGGCTGGCCTCCACTGTGGGCGTGTCGATCTGGTGACTGCGAATGGCCTTGAGAAGCCCATAGGTCGTGTAGGGCATGTGACAGTTATAGCATTGACTGCCGGTGGAGGTCGAGGGGTGATGGGTGTGGGCTGCGACGTTGAAACGGAAGGACTCATGGCACTGCAGGCAGGCCTGGTTGCCCTCCATGCCGGGCTTCAATTGGTCGATGGCCCACAGGCTCAGGGGGCGAGGATCATCGGCGGTTTGGTGCATGGCGTGGCAGGAAAGACAGGACAACTCCCCCCGCTGATAACAGGGCGATTCGATCAGGCCGTTGTATTCCCTCCCCGACACCCGAACCATGCCATCCGACCAGAATTTTTCCTCCCAGAAGGAGGGCTTGCGCTTCACCAGTTGTTGAATTCTCGGCTGCTGCCTGTCCTGGAACCGAACCACCAACTTGGTTTCCGAAAGAACCTCCCCGGGGCGGTAGGGGTATCCGTGGTTCCTCCACTGTTCGAAGTCGTCCTTCTCGTAGAATTCCAGAACCCCATGACACTGCCCGCAAACCTGTGAGGAAAGCTCGTGCGAGAGGCGGGCCGGGTGCACGATGGAGGCATCCGGCTCGTGGTTCAGATGATAGCGGTAACGGCGCAGGGGATTGCGGTTGAGGAGAACGTGGGTTTCACCGGGACCATGACAAGCCTCGCAGGCGATGCCGAACTCAGCCACCCGGGTGTCGAAACTCAAGTCGGTCATGGCAACCCCGGACCGGCCCCAGTCCGGTGAACGGGGTTTGCCTTGAGTGGTGTGACACTTGATGCAGGCCATGTTCCAGGCACCGGGCAGCGCGGAGTGTATCTGGGTCGATGGCGGGGTGAGGAAAGTGGCATTGCGCGGAATCCACTGTTGCTCCTGGATGAGGTAGATGAAGGGAATCTGTCCCAGCTTGCGGCTGTTGCCGGTCGCGTACCAGTAGACCTGCATGTGGTGCGAGCCCGTGATCATGGCCAGCCGCATCCGCAGGGGATGGCCTGCCTGAGCAGGGTCGTCCCTCTGGAACCACACGCTCCGGCCGCGGCGCTGCAGGCGATAGGTTTGGCCCAGAAAAGAGAATGCCTCGTCGAAGGGGCCCACCACCGTTTCAGGGGTGGCGATCTGAGTCATGGTTCGGTGGAAAGAGCCATACCAGGTGTCGTAATTGTGGGGGTGGCAGGACTGACAGGTCCGAGAAGAAACGTAGCCGTCTTCCCGGGCCTGAATGGGCCGATTCTCCGGGGTTTCGTTTGGGGCCGAACGCCGGTAATGAGAGAGATTGCAGGCACCGGCAAGACACCCGACCGCAAGCAACGCGGTTCCCAGTCCGTGAAGCCGTAGCGCACTGAATTTACAGGGATGAACAGGATGGACAGGATGGACAGGATAAAAAGACAGAATCATCCTGTTCATCCTGTCTATCCATGGTTTCATCTGTTTATGTCTTATTGCGTGTGAAGCGTTTGAACTCCAGTTTTGGGTTGCCGAAGTTGATGAGCAGCCCCACCTCAACGCCGGACGCATTCAGGTAATTGATGATCTGCGCCTGATGCTCCGGAGTGAGTGCTTTCACTGCCTTGAGTTCCACCGGCGCCTTTTCCTCGACAAAAAGGTCGGCGTAGAAGTCACCAACGGGCTTTCCGCGAAAGCGCGTCTCAATGGGCTTCCGAGGCTGAACCGCCAGCCCGGCATCGGAGAGCGCAATCGTCAGGGCCTTTTCATAAACCGATTCCAGAAACCCGCTGCCAAGCTCGTTGACCACCTCGAAGGCGCACCCGATAATCGAGTGCGTCAACGTCTCGCGCCACTCTTTCCTGTCCCGCCGACCCACGTTTCTACCCTAGATAACAGCGTGAACGGTACTTGATGCCGTCGTTGACGATGAAAATCCAACTTCTTGTCCGTGAAGCCGTAGTGTACTGAACTTACATGGATGAACAGGATGGGCAGGATAAAAAAACAGAGCCATCCTGTTCATCCTGTCTATCCATGTTTTCATCTGTTTATGTCTTACTGCCTGTAAAGCGGTTGAACTCCAGTTTTTGGGTTGCCGAAGTTAGCGGAGAACAGGCAGCCCGGCGTGGACGGGCGCTAACAGTGTTTCTCACACGGACAACGTACCACAGGGTAACCTTGATTTCATCTAAATAAAAGTTAGAATAGGAAAAGTTCAGCTAAAGGGAAGAAATGCCCATGATGGAAACAATCTCTGTAACCTCCATACTGTTGACCGTCATTGCTGCGGCCATAACGTTGGGCATGATGATCAGAGGCCTGCGGAGTGACATGAACGTTGCTATAGGAGAGCTACGGCACGACGTGGGCGAGATCCGTGAACGGATGGCCCGGCTGGAAGAGCTATTCGAGGGATTCGCGGGGTCGATTCAACAAAATTCCCCTCCTGAGAGGCTGGCCTTCTTGAGCCTGACTTCTTGACAAGAAGTCAGGCCAGGGGGGGCTATAATTCCCCTCCTGGGAGGTCTGGCCTCCTGAGTGGAGGCCAGGGGGTGGGTTCATTGAAGGGTGAATCCATAAAGTGAACGCAGTATTTCAGCGTCAAAGCCGGAACCGTAATGCAGTCGAACAAGCTTCCTCTGAGAAAGTGGATAGTCGCCATCTATCTGATGTCCACCAGCATCAATGAACGAGTTTCAGCATCAATCAGTACGCCACAGCGTGGCGAGTACGTCAGGAAGCAGGCCCACACCAATGGGATCGGGTCCTTTTGGGCGCTGCTCAAGCGGGGGTGCTACGGGACTTGTCATCGCATGAGCAGTAAGCGCCTCAACCGATACGTCACTGAATTTTCTGGAAGAAAGAACGTCCGGGAATGAGACACACTGAAGCCAATGACTCTATTGGCCCAGGGAATGGAGGGCAGGCGACTCCGTTATTGCGATTGGGTCGGAGGTTGAGATGGATTCTCTTTCACCTTCAGGTACAACTTCCTGTCGGCTGTCCGGAAAATCGCCTGGGCAATCTCTTTTGGCCATGCCGGGAGAGGCTCAATGATGTTCTGGGTCGGGCCCGCCCGATGATGCCCTTCGAGTTTTCTTCAGTGGTCCTACAGAGCCTTGGGAGTTTCATCATGAGTCGGGGGCGTGGATGGGATGAGATGGCTCAAGTGGGCTTCCACACCGGCAAGACGTTCTCTGACGTTGGTCATATCTTGCCGAAGTTCCTTAGTGTCGCTTTTTAGGCTTTCGAGCGCCTTACCTTGGGAGCATTGAAAGTTCAGAATCAATCCTCCTAAGACGACAATCAGCAAACCCAAAGTGATGGTTTCGATGCTCATTGTTCCTCCTTTAGGTTGTACCTAACGAGCCGAAAGTATATGAATGTACTTTTCGGCTCGTCGGACTTTCCCTACCGTTCGGTTATATCCAGTAGGAACTGCTGCTGCCGGCCCCACAGTTCCTTGATATGATGGTCGAATTTCTCCAGATATTCAAGCGACTTCCGCGCCAACTCCTCATCTCTAGTTCCATTCCCCGTTTCTTCTTAGCCAATTTGTCTATTGTCTCTTGCCACTTCTCCAGTTTCCGTTTGATTTTCTCATGCTGCTTCTAAAAGTACTCTGAGACCTCTGCACAACATCCTGATTTGAAGGCCTTGACCGTGAGAGGTGGGTTTTTGGCGGCTTTTGGCAAGGATTGGCCACGCTCGTTGCTTGCCGACCCTTGGGATGGGGCGGTTTTCAGACTCCTCAAGCCTGATTTTCCTCCGTTCAGACGCACTTATCCTGCCTAAGCCCTCTCTGGAACGCCGTAAAGACCCAGGAACCGGGCGCCCTTGCCGATATTGTGGGCGATGGCCGCCAAGCCATAGAAGGTCACGTTCTTCGCCAAACCCAGCAAGCGGGTCCGGGCCAGACCATAACAGCGTTTATCAGTGGCAAAGCAACCTTCTACGCCTGCCCGGATAATGGCAATCTCGGCCTTACGCCGCTTCTGTTTCTCACTGAGGGGGTGGTTTCGATAGCCTTGGCGCTGGACCTGATCCCCAATCCCCAACCCTTTCAACCGGTGGCGGGTTTGCCGAGAACTGTATGCGCTATCGGCATACAGCGCCGCCTCATCCCCAGCCTTGGCGCTGCACCTGATCCCCAATCCCCAACCCTTTCAACCGGTGGCGGGTTTGCCGGGAACTGTAAGCGCTATCGGCATACAGCGCCGCCTCATCCCCCAACAGCAGCCTCTCACACTCCTGGCTGTCATGAACATTCCCCGGCGTGACGCTCTGGCGGTGGATGAACCCGTCCTCGTCCACCCCCGTATGGACCGAATAGCCGTAGGTGGCTTTGATCTTCCCCCGACTGTCTTTCTTCACGTGCCAGCCCCCATCGCCATCACGAGTGGGCATTCCATCCTTGCCCCTGCCCGAACCCGATTGGGCCGCCTCCACCGGCGTGGCGTCAATGATGTTGATCCGCCCTTCGGTCATGAGGATGCGTTGGGCTTCCAACTGGCGGTTCACCTCTCCCCAAAGCCGCTCCCACAGACCCTGCTCCACCAGCCGGATGCGGAACCGCCCCAGCGTCGTGGACTCCGGAACCCCGCCACCCAACTCAAGAGGGCGGAATTGGCGAAACAGTCAATCCCGCTACAGACAGTGCCACAGTTGCCCATCCGACAAACGATACCAGACTCCCAGCAACAGACCCCGAAACAGGGTCAGCAGCGGATAGCTGGGACGCCCTGTCCCAGCGGCCTGGATCGAAGACAGCAGACCCTCAATCTCCGACCACTCCAGCAACGCCTGGGCATCCTCGAGCGCGTGCAATGTCGGATGATCCAGTTCCGCAGCACAGACAAACATCTCAGGTTGGGTGGTGAATGATTTTTGCATTATCTGTCATAACATCTTGCCGGTAGTTATGCAGAGGTCTCACTCTACCACTTTTTTGGGGCAGGGATAAAAAAATCCAGCCCCCGGACCGTGTAGCCCCGGGAAAAGACTCCAGGAGAGTCCCTCCTGACCCGGAGGATCCCCTGTTGCGGCCGTTCAGGCCCGGTGGCTCTCCGATGGAATCTGATTGGTCGCCCTGGAACCTGCGGGCGATGAGGGTTGAATGCGGACGTTGACGCAGCGCTGGAGCCAATCGCTGGCCCGATTCAGGCGGACGGCGACGTTCGAGGGGGGAGAGATGCAGGCGTTCAGCGATCTCCTGGTTGGAGAGGTCCTAGAAACGCAACTCCATGACCTAGCGGTAGGTGTCCGGCAGCATCGCGATCATCTCCCGCAGCAGGATCAGCAACTCGGTTTCGTGAGCGAGAGCTTTGGGGAATGACCCGGGAGCTTGTAGCTCAGAGAGGCGGGGGACTCCGCCTGGCCGGTTGGAGGCCCGCGGCCCATCACCGATTGAGTCTTCCTCTTCCCGGAAGGGAACTTTGCGGTGACGGAGCGCGCCAGGCGTTCAGGCATGGCTCGGGAAAATCTGTCTCGCGTGCTGAACGGGTGTCGCCTTCCAGCAGGGGGCAGTTCTTGGCGGCCCGCTCGAGTTCAGGGGTGGGAGGAATAGGAAAATCGTCGGTCTTCTCTTCTGACTCTTTGCTCATCTCTTCCGACTCCTTACCGGGGATTTGAGATCACCCCTCAAAAGATTGCCTGAAGGCGGTAGCCAAGACGGCGCTCCCGTTCCTCAGGGGAAGGCCCGTCCATTCCATGCAGTCTCCTGAGACTACAGAACATCCGCACCCTGTAAGTCCGGCCTCCAGTGCCGGATCAAAAAAAGGCCCGACTCGCTGAGAGCCGGGCCTGTAGTGAAAAAGCCAACCGTCGCGTCGCTTAATACTCGAATGCGATGTTGAAACGCGCCGCTCGCATCCCCGCTCTCAACCCCGGCAGCCGAGTGGCGGTGGGAGAGTTGATGTTGAAGGCGGGTTGATTGGGATTGTATCCCCAACTGGCATAGTTGAAGGGGTTGTTGATCTGCGAGGAGAAGAGGATGTTCATGTTTTCCCCAATGGGGAAGTTCTTGAAGACCCCCAGCGCCATCGAGAACACCTTGGGCGCTCGCAGAATGTTTCGCCCCGCATTGCCGTAGCGGCCGATACTCTCGCCGGGAACGGCAAAGGCCGAAGCGTTGTACCAGTCATCGTCGTTGCCATCGTCTTTGACCCAGCTCTTCCAGGCTCCCACCAGATCGGGCCGGCCGGAGGATCGACCCAGCCCGGAGGGGTCGGTGCCGGTGTAGGCGACGCTGACCCCCTGGCCGGAGAGGAGGTTGGTCTGAGTGGAGAGTTCCCAGCCTCCCAGGATCTGGTTCATGATCCCGGAAATGGAGGAGCCGAACCGCTGACCTCTGCCGTAGGGAACCTGCCAATGGACGTAGTTCACTGTGCGGAAGGGGGCCACGGCGCTGCTTTCAGCCCGGTCGCAACGACGACAATGGGGGTTCTCGGTGGCATTGCCCCGGTTGCTGTTGAACCGCACCTCCGGCACGTCGGTCACCTGTTTGGACCAAGCCATGCCGATCTCCCCCGAGAAGCCGAAGACATTGCGGGGATAGTAGACCGCCTCGAAGGCGTGGTAAGTGGCGCCGCCCCCGTTGGTAGTCTCGGTGATGGCGCGATAATTGTCTACCAAGCGGCGACTGTCGCTCCAGGGAACGCCGGCTACCGGTTCGGGGAGGTTGATGTCCCGCCGGTAGAACATCTGGGTCTCCTTGCTCCAGATGTAGGAAGTGCGGAAGCGTTGCCCCCCCAGTTCGTTTTCGATGCTGATGTTCCCCTGCTGGGTGTAGGGCCAAGTGTAATTGGGATTGACGAAGCTGAGGCTCGGAATGGGAGGCGCCCCCAGGACCGCGGGGTCGGGAAGTCCCACCGGCCAAGTGAAGATGGGCTGTGGCCTCCCGCTGCTGTTGTCCACGTTGTTGAAGTTGAAGGACAGCGCAAAAGGTCCTCCTGTTTCAATAAAGTCCAGCCGGGTGAGCCGCTGCATGATCTGATACATGCCGTAGCCGGCTCGGACCACCAACTTGTCGTTGAAGTAAGGGCGCCAGGCCAAGCCGAAACGCGGCGAGATGTTGTTGCTGTCTTTTCTCCACAAGCCCTCGGGCAAGCCGGCATCGGCGGCGGTGATGATGGGATTGCGGACCTGGTCCCAGAGCGGATCGATGAAGTCCATGGCCGAAGCATTGGGAACGACGATCGAGTTGGTCGCCGGATCGTAGGTGAAGTGGAGGCCGAGCTCGTCGGTGGTGGGAGAAGCCACGTCTGTGCGCACGCCGAAGGAAAAGGTCAGATTGGGCAGGGCCCGGAAGGTGTCGGTGATGAAAAAGCTCGTCTGAGTGGCCTGCCTGACAATGATGGGCCGAATGTTAGCCTTGCCCATGGATTCCGGCATGCCCAGCAGAAAGTCGGCGTAAGGATTTCCGGTAAAGCGCCCGGTAAAGTTTTGGGTGGCCCAGTCGGTGCTCCAGACCCGATTCGATTCGTCGGTGGGGCGCCGGAACTCGAACCCCATCTGGATGCTGTGCTTGCCCTTGTACCAGGAGAGGGAGTCGCTCACCGTCCAATGGTAGGTTCGGGTGAGGTTGGTCCCCCAACCGTTGAAAGGAGTAAATCCGCTAATGCGGAAATTGGGTCCCGAGCTGGCTTGGCTGGAAGGAGGGGCTGTGATGTTGGTCAGACCCAGATCCTTGAGTCTGGCAAGGGCCCAGTCAACGGTGTCCTGGGGGTTGCCGCCGCGCTCGTAGTTCCGGTAGACGTTGCAGGAGGCGCAATTGTAGAACCCGATGCGGAACTCATTCACCAGGGTGGGCGAAAGGGTGTTGGTGGTGCCCAGGGCAAAAGTCTTGGCGCAGCAGTTCTGGTGGAAGGGCCCCGACCAGTTATAAACCGAGCGGTCGTTGAAGCCTCCTTCGCCATCCCAAGAGTCGCTGTGCTCGGCATAGGAGGTCAGGACCTCGAAGGTCTCGGTCACTTTGTGATCGAAGCGGTAGTTGATTCTGCGGCCTCCCGCAGCCAGATAGGTCCAGATGCCCGGTACCCGGTTGGTGCCCGGGATGGGGTCACGGAGATATTCGTTGAGCTTGACGGCGATGGGATGAATGCGGTCGGCGGGGATGATGTTGCCCGGGAAATCCAGGCCGGTCACGGGGTCGACGATCTGACTGCCGAAGGAGGACAGATCTCCGGTGCGCCAAGCCGCCTCGGGATGGATCTGACTCACCTGGCGGTCGCCGGCGTTGTTCTTGCGGGTGATATAGGTGAACATCCAGTAGGATCGGTTGCGGCCGTCGTAGATCTTGGGGATCCAGGCCGGCCCGTTGACGACAAATCCGGCTTCCCATGTTCCCGTACCGGCCGGGCGTGTATGGTTGCGAGGATTATTGGCCCTCAACACAGCGTTTTGCAGTGTTCCCTCGATGCGGCCGTGGTAACTGTTGGTCCCGCGCTTGGTGACAATCTGGATGTTGACCGGCGTGGAGAAGTTGGCCGGCGCCACGGTGTGGGTGACCTTGACCTCATCCACGGCGTAGGAGGAAAGATAGAGACGGTAAGCATCCAGTTCGGCCCCGTCCATCGACATGTGGGCCGCCCCCTCGCGAGTCCCGTGATAGCCGAAGTAACCCCCGGCCGTGGAGACGGTGGGTTGACCGAAGGTCACCCCGGCATTCTGGGCGCTGGGGTTGCGGGTCCAGTACTTGCCGGCCCGGACGCTCGACACGTCCGAGGTCTCGGTGACGATGACGGCCGCCTCGGCGGTGACGCTGATCTCGGTGGCCACGTCGCCTACTTCGAGCTGCACGTCCACCCGGACCGTCCGGCCTGAGGTCACCTCCACTCCGGTATTAACGTAACGGTTGAAGCCGGCCATCTCGACTTCGACCGTATAGCTGGCCGGAGGGATGGTGGAGAACAGGTAGTTTCCGTCGCTTTCAGTGGTGAGGGTCCGCTCGACCTGAGTCAGCTCGGAGCGGAGGACGACGGTGGCTCCAACCACCACGGCGCCGTCGGGATCGGTGACGTTGCCGATGATGTTGCCGTTAAAAATCTGCCCGTAAAGTTGCCCCCCCCCCATGGAAAGAGCAACCAGCAACGAAGCGAGGACGAAACCCTTAAAGCTCTTGGTTACCATTGTGCCTCCTCAGGCTATTTGGATCTGGAATGGACCCGGGATGTGTCTCATTTGGATGTGACGTCAATTTTAAAGACAGAAAGCAACTTACTTCCTGCAATTGATTGTCCAAAAAGCCGGAAGGGTCAAGAAAAATGCAAATTAACTCATTTCAAAGGACTTAGGGCCGGAGCGGTCTGTGTGGAGGGTGCCAGACCCCTCTCTGAATCTACGAGATTTTGAAGTCGGGGTTTGTTTCCTGTGGGAGAAAAAAGGGGGGGGCACAACAAGTCGCATGAAATGAGTTACTTAAGGTTCGATGGACTTGTATACGAAAATTCGGATCATGAGTCGAATTTTCCAAGTTCGTGAAGCCGTAGCGCACTGAATTTACATGGATGAACAGGATGGACAGGATAAAAAACAAAGCCATCCTGTTCATCCTGTCTATCCATGTTTTCATCTGTTGGGGAACCCCTTTCTCGAAGGCTCCGACGTAATTCCCCTCTTGGGAGGGGCTGCACTCCTGAGATGAGTGCAAGGGTGGGTTGGATTTATCGGCGGGGTTGATGGCGGTTGTCCCGGTTGGCGCGGCTCTTTGGGGGTGAAGTGGCGGGACCGGCGGCCCGGCCCCGGGTCCCCCGGGAACGTGGCAGGACCGGCGCAAACCGGCCCCTGAGTGTCAACGGGTAAGCCAATCAAGGACCCTGTTGAGGAAAACGGCAATGCCGGCGAGGGTAATGCCGGCCTTCCACATGGCAGTTTCCAAGCGGGCGATATGGGCCTTGACTTCGGCAATGTCCGTCTTGGTGGCGACGTTATCCCCGAAGGCGTCGGCCATGGAATCAACGATGGCGTCGGCGTGGGCTTCGGCGATGCCGGCGGCCTTGAGGTTACGGACGGCCTTGCGAGTGTCAAAAGTGATAGTGGTCATCAGAAACTCCTTTCGGGTGAAGCAGTGGGACCGGCGGCCCGGCCCCGGGTCCCCGGGAAAGCGCCAGGCTACGGTGGCCCACGGCCCCCAGTGGCTAATCCAGCAGCTTGGTCAATCCCACAATCAACCCGACGATGCCGACCCCCTGAATCCACAGGGCCCGGAAAATCTCGGCTTTGACAGTCTGAATCTCGGTTCTGACGCCGGCGATCTCGGCGGTGAGGTCGGCCTTGACCTCGGCAAGGTCTCCCCTGGTGGCGACGTTTTCGCCGAAGGCTTCGCCTATGGTGCGAACGACGGCGGCGGCCTGGACGGCATCGATCCCGGCGGCCTTGAGCTTCCAGCTGACCTTCAGAGCGTCAAAAGTGATGGCTGGCATTGTCGGTTCCCCTTTCGCATCCCTGCCTGATAATGGTGATTATCAAGCATCTCATCGGGCTTCTCGAAGGTTCAGGCACATCACCACCTTTTCAACCTAGACCAAGCTGAATGGCCCGTCAAGCGCTGAGGTCAGTTCATCTTCGGCGCCGGCATCGCCACCAGAGTTTCCTGCGAGGTCTGACCGGGCGAAAGATCGACCCGCTTCGCGTCCTTTTCCAGGCTTCTCAGGTAGTCCGGCTCACTCTCGAGCCCCGGCTCGTGATCGACCACAGCGCACAGCAGGTACTCCGCCGGGACCAGACCTTCCAGAGAGAACCGCCCCCCCCTGGTCGGTTCGAGTCGTCCTGGTGAAGCGCGAGTGGCTTTCCCTGTATTGGGGATCGTCGGCAAAGACCAGGACGGTCGCTCCTTGCGCCGCTTCCCGAGCCTCTTCCTTCTGCACAAAACCGCTGATTCGAGACCCTTTCGACGAAACCCGGATCTCCACCCCGGCCAACCGGTCGTTGGTTCTCATCTCTATGGGCCGGTCGATGATTTCCTGACCCTCGACGCGGATGGACTCGACGTAATGATTCCCCGGCGGGAGTCTGACGGAGAAGCGATAGAGGCCCCCCATCAGGTTTGAAATCTTGAAAGTGAAATCCTCTTCAACCCGAGCGCCTCCCCCGCCGAAGATGATTCGACGACCGCCTCCAACCAGCCGCATCGACAACGAGATCCGGCGCCAGTCCAAGGCGGATTCCTCACTGTCGGCCACAATCCTGCCGGTGATCTCGGCGCCCTCTCCCAGAACCAGCGTCAACCCGCTGAGGTCCCGGTCGGTCACCTCCACGGTCGCACTGGCCATCTGCGGGTTCTCGCCCCGCTCCGTACGGGCCATCAAACGATGTTTTCCGGGAAGAAGATTGGCAACCTTGAATTCTCCCTGCAGGTCCGTGCTCGCACTGGATCCCATCATCACGGAAACCAAGGCGTCGCCGGATTCTTCGTAGGACGTGATCCAGACCGAGTGAGCCGGGTTGCCTTCCGGCGTGAGCACCCGGCCGCTGACACTGTAGCTGAGGGCTTCGATCATGGTGATATGGAAGCCACCCACTTCTCCCCCGGCGGTCACCTGAACTTTGGTTGCCTCCTGAGGACTGAGCACTCCAGGGTAGTAAGTGGGAGGGAATGACCGTTCCTCGCCTTGTCTCCAGCCAAAGAAGGGACGGGGGGTCACGCTCAAGAAGTAGCTTCCCGGCGCAACGTCGAAAATGCGAAATCGCCCTCGGTCATCGGTCTGGTCTCGCCCCGCCGGAATCAGGCTGCGCTCCCCTCCAAAACTTCGATAGCCGCTCAACATCACCGAGACCCGGGAGAGGGGTTCGTTGTCCTGGTCCACCACTCGGCCTTCCACCACGCCGCCTCGAATCAGCCGGAAGTCAATGCCGCCCAGGGCTTCCCCGGCCCCCAAGCGACAGCAGCGTTCCCCCCCCATTGGCCCTACAGACCCCTGGCGTTCCTTCTGCCCATAACTCTGAGGAACATAGCCGTTTCGAGTGGCTCTCAGAGAGTATTTGCCCGCCTTGAGATCCTTGAATTCGTACTCCCCTCGGGCATTGGTCCGCACGGTCCGGGGGTGAGTTCCACGCTCACCTCCTGCCGAACGGAGCGACAGAGTAGCTTTGGCCAATGGACTTTCACCGTCAGCGGCGAACACTTTCCCTTGGATCACTCCGAGTTCTTGGTCCGTCCGGTCTTGACCGGGGTTCCCCGGAATTTGAATGGGGAATTGCTGGCCCAAGGCGATCAGGCCGGAGAGGTGGCCAACGACCAGTCCCAGGAAAAAGGTTTTCGTTTGCATACGTTCCTCCTTCGGACGTTCTCTCAGGATTTTCGGATACCCATTATTATGCAGCAGAATCCCATGGGGTTGCCTCGTTTATTTCGGCCATCCTTTTGGGGTCTGCGAGGAACATAGCCCTTTCGAGTGGCTCTCGGAAAGTATTTGCCGGCTTCGAGATCCTTGAATGGGTGCTCCCCTGATCGCGTCGGCATCATGGGTGAAGTATCTGGAAGTATCCGAAGGTCAAATCGTGAGCGACCTGTCAACCCAACAGGTGGCGCTGCCCAGGTTGGCGATGCCGATCAAGGACAGTCTCATTGCCGCAACCACAAAAACGTCAGACTTTCTCAGGATAGACAGTCTCCAGGGTAAGATGCTATCTTACTCCCCATGAAGACCATCCTCTCCTCGAAGGGTCAGCTCGTCATACCGGTTGAATTGCGCAACCAGGACAACGTCGAACCGGGCCAGGCGTTTGATATAGGGAAGCTCTGAATAACTCATCCATGAGCTGTTCAGAGCACGAAAGCCGGAAAACGTGGTTTTGCTTTTCTTTCATTTTCAACAACTTATCAGTCATTGAACAGGGCGGCGCCTCCCCTGGGTCGCAGAAACCCTGATTAATCAGAGTTTCCATAGAACGGGTGGATAGAGGCGAATATCGTCTGGTGGTTGCCGAACCGCCGAAGAACCAGGGACGGGTGGACAGGCTGCTAAGCGGTCGGCCTGAGCCGATGTTCACTTTATGAATCCACCCTCCAATGGACCCACCCCCTGGCCTCCACTCAGGAGGCCAGACCTCCCAGGAGGGGAATTGCACAATGACGGGATGACATTAACCGAGGCCAACCACTTAGTGCCCCCTGAAGGATTGATCCGTGTCAATCGAATCGGAGTCTACAGACTCACTCGGATTCAAGCCATGACTTGTCTGGTCGACGCCAATCTGCTGTGTGAGGCGAAAGAGTCGAGTCGAGATGAGCGGCGCAAGCCGCGGCAGCCTGTAGCCCTGGGCGTCAGCCCAAGGTAGGCGTGTCGACCTATCCGCACAGCCGCGAATGCGGCGACAGCATTGCGTTACCCGCTGTGGGCACGGACCCCGGTCGGGGAATCCCGATCCATGGTTGTCCCACACCATCTCTCACCTGCCTCCGGAACCGACGGGGTCCCATACCGCGAGAGATGGTGCTCACTGCCTTATACTGCCGGGCATTTCGGTGAAGCGCCGACACGGTGGAGCGCCGAGTGCGGCACTGGACTGGTCAACGGTCAGTGATTACGATTGGATATTCTCCCGGGTCTACCGTTTTTGGTCCTGGCCTTGATGGTCCGGCAGAAAAACAGCCTCGATGCTGGTTTCAAACAGCGCCGCGATTTTAAAAGCCAACGGCAAGCTGGGATCGTACTTTCCAGTTTCGATGGCATGGATCGTTTGGCGCGAGACCTCCAGCCTTCGGGCCAGGTCGGCCTGTGACCAATTGCGCTCGGCGCGTTGGACCTTGAGTCTGTTTTTCAACGGTACCTCCGGTGGGATCGAGCCAGACCAACTCCCCAGAGCGCCATCACGAGCGGCAAAACAAAGGTCCAGTCGAGCAGGGGAAATCCGATCCCTTGCAGAAAACCGTAAGCAAAGGTCACCAGGGCTGTGCCCCAGAAGGCGAAAACCAAGGCCTCAAAATGGATTCGCTGCTGGAGCTCGTCCATGCGGCGCACAAAACACAGCACGGAAGTCACGACGAAAACGAGGGGAACCACCGGAGCCAGGGCCACCGGAATTCGCCAAGCCGATTCGGGATTGGACTCGAGCAGCCAGATCGAGGCAGGCAGCACCAGCATATAAGCCAGCAGGGCGCAGAAAAACTCCACAAAGTATCGCCTGAGCGCCGGCCGCATCCGGCCGAAGCATTTTTCCCGAAGTTCAGAAAAAGTGTTACGTGCCATTTTCCGTCCTTGGATCCACAAGATTTAACGGAATAATCGTATTGTTTCATTTACATTTTGTCAAGTAAACTTTACATTAAGTCAATCTCAACTTACTTCAAGTCAGGGCTCTCGACATAGCTGAGTCACGATTGCGCCCGTCGGGTGTCCTTACTTTATGAGAGGCCAGGACTGAGCGCCGATGGAACCACTGAACGATCTCGTTCGCCGAGCCCAGGGCGGGGATCTCAACGCTTATGGGGAGATCGTCGAGGCTACACAGGCAATGGTGTACGCCATCGCCGCCAGAGTCCTTCAGGATGGCGCGTCGGCGCAGGATGCAGTCCAGGAAGCCTATCTGCGGGCGTTTCGGCGTCTCGGCGACCTGCACGAGCCGGAGGCATTCGTCAGTTGGCTCCGTCGTATCGTAATTACGGTCGCCACGAACTTGCGCCGCAGCCGGCGTGTCACGCTGCTGCGGCTCGACGACGTCCCGGACATCCCGGTGCTCGACGAGGCGGAGACCCATTGGTCGGAAGCACAGAGCCAACGGCTGGCGACCGCCTTGCTGACGTTGACGATCCAGGAGCGTCAGCTCTGCAACCGACGCTACCACGGCCACTGGAGCGTGGCGCGTCTGGCAAAGAACGCCGGCGTGGGCGAGCCAACGATGCGAAAGCGACTGCAGCGCGTCCGCGACAAGCTGCGGAAGGAGATGGAAATGACCGAACAGCAAGCAACAAGATCCAAAGAACTCCGCGCCGAACTGCCGGCCAAGGTCGTGGAGTTGCTCGCCCGGCCGACGCTGACCGATTTGCCCGAGAACCCGGTCGGGAAGGCGCTCGCGACGATGCACTGTGTGTATGCCGACTTCACCGAGGTCGAGCTCCCCGAGATCGTCGACCTGGTGACAGCCAACGAGACGATCGGGAAGGTGGCGATGTACGTCGATCCATCGGAACTCCATCGGCTGGACGACCGCCGAATCCTGCGATACGACCTGACGCTGCCGCTCCTCCTCACGGTGCGGTACACGGGGCAGCCTCTACGCCTCCGGGCCGCCGGAAAGTGCTACCGCGCATGTCGGAGCGACGCCCTGCACCTGGAGGCATTCCACCAGGCCGAGGTGTTCTGGCTCGACGACCGTGAACGGGGCGACCGGTGGCAGATGGCGGGCAAAGTGCTGGAACTGGTCGAACGGTTGCTCCCGGGCAGCACGGTCAGGCTTGCGCCAACCCAATACCCGATGTGTACGCAGGCGTGGGAACTCGAAGTCGAGCACGACGACCGCACGTCCGAGGTCCTGGCCTGGGGCGTCTTCACGGATGAAATCGTGAGCCATGTCGGCGGCGACCCCGATCGCCACGCGGCGATCGGGGTCGGCTGCGGTCTTGAGCGGCTGGCGATGCTGCGCTACGGGATCGACGACATCCGCAAGATGGACGTGGCCAGCGTCGCCTGATGAGCGCGGCCCGACACGTCCGCCCGCAACAGTCCTATTCCTTGCAGAATGCAGGCGAGAATCCGCGTATAATCGAGCTCGAGTCGAGTGAACCTGTCTCAGCCTGGAGCCGAAACACGCAACACCGAACCACCCTGAAATTTCCAGGTCTCCGAAGTCCGGACACTCGGGGCGCCCTGACTCGAGTCGGGTGGACAGGGCATAAGGATATCCCATGAAGAAGGCAGGGATGCGACCGGCCGGGGAAGGCCGGGAGAAGGGCGGACAAAGTCGGCGTGACTTCTTGAAGTCCGGGACTCTGGCGGGAACAGCCGGGCTCCTGACATCCGGCTGTGGGCTGAAGCAAGCAGACCGCTGGGCCTCGACCGTTGAAACGCCGGTATCCCCACAACCGGGAGATATCGTCCTGGAGAACCGGCAGGCGAGATTGATCATCGGATCCGGCGGCGCAGCCCGAAGTCTTTTCCACAAAAGGACCGGCCAGGAATGCCTGGCGCCGGATACCGGAACCCCCGTCTTTACGGTGACCCAGTATCGTCCTTATGAGAACGAGCTGCAGCTCCGGTATCCAGCCAAGTCCAGAACCTTTCCAGCCCGTTCGGTGCGCCGGAGGGGAGATCGCCTGCTGGTCGAGTTCGAACTCGTTGATCATGAAGTGACGATCCAGACGACCGTGACGGACGATTATTTCGGTTTCTCCGTGGAGAAGATCGAATCGGCTGGAAAACCGGGGTTTCGCCAGAAGCGACCGACTCCACTCGACGAGGTGTGTTTGCTCCAGCTTCCGGTTCGCGATCGGGAGAATTTCGGGGAGTGGCTCAACGTCCAGTGGGATGAATCGGTAGCGGTCTGTGTGCTGGGAACCGACCCCTACCCGCGAATTGATGCCTTCGAAAGGAAAGGCTACCACCTGATGCAGGCCATGGCCGTGCGCGGGGTCAAGCTCGAGGGGGTCGGGGCGGCGCTGGTCGTGACCGACGGAGAGCGGATCCTGGACCGGATCGCGCAAGTGGAGAAGGACTTCGATCTGCCCAACGGAGTGGAAAGTCGGCGACGGAAAGAGTACCCCTATTCCTATTACTGGGTCAGCGACGTCACGCCCGGAAACATCGATGTCCACCTCGAGTACGCCCAACGCGGGGGATTCCGGACCTTCATGATCTACTACACCGCCTTTGCGCCGGACCCGGGTCACTACCTGTTCCGGGAGGATCGATACCCCGGGGGGCCTGCGAGACTTGCAGGCCATTGTCCGCAAGATCAAGGATGCCGGCCTGATCCCGGGACTCCATCACCACTACAACAAAGCGTTTGGGCAGGACCCTTATGTCACTCCCCTGCCGGACCCTCGTTTGAACCTGAGACGCACCTTCACTCTGGCTCGGGAGATCAATGCGGCTCAGGCGGAGATCGAGGTCGAGGAAAATCCCCAGGGGTGTGATCTGGACTCGGCGGTGAAATACCTGAAATTGGATGATGAGCTGGTGGAGTACTCGTCCTACACGTCCGTGCGCCCCTACCGCTTTCTGGGATGCCGCAGAGGGGCGCGGGGAACCCGGGCTTCGCGGCGCCCACGCGGCCACAAGTTCGGCCTCCTGGGAGAAGTCGCCGGCGTGATCGGCGTCTACGATCAGAAGACCAGCATCCAGGAGGAGGTGGCGCAACGCCTGGGAAACCTGTATGCCGAAGCCGGCTTCGAGTTCGCCTATTTCGACGGCGCCGAGGACGTCCCGCCGCCCTACTGGTTCAACGTCTCGCGCGCCCAGTGGCTCACCTGGAAACGGATGAACCCCAAACCTCTGTTTTCGGAAGGCGCCTGCAAGTCCCACTTCAGCTGGCATATTCTCACCCGGGGCAATGCTTTCGACATTTTTCGCCCGGAGGTCATGAAGGATGCGGCGCGGGCCCATCCGGGTGAAGAAGCGCCCCGAATCGCCAAGGATTTCACCGGCCTCAATTACGGATGGATCGACTATTGGGAGCCCGGAGCAGAGACCATCGGAACTCAACCGGACCTGTTGGAATTCGTAACCAGCCGCGCTGCCGCCTGGGACTGTCCGATTTCCTTCCGGGGTCGGCTGGACCGATTTGCAGGACACCCCAGGACGCCGGACAACCTGGAGGTCCTTCGCAGGTGGGAAGAGGTGAGGGTTCGCCGCTGGTTGACGCCAGCGCACCGAGAGGCTCTCAAGAACATCGACCGGGAGCATACCCTGCTGCTCAATCCGGCCGGAGAATTCGAGCTGGCGCCCTGCTGGCGGATCGATGGGGCCGGCAGCGGCGACGACCGGCTGCGCGCTTTCTTCTTCGAGTACCGCGGCCACTCCTGGGTCGTGTACTGGCACACGGCGGGAAGCGGTCAGGTCGATCTGGAATTGCCCGGAGAGCGCTTACGGTTGTGGCAGGATGATCCAGGGGGGCGACCGGTGACGTTCCGGGGCTACGGGAGTCGGGTCGTTCTTCCGGTGGCCGGGCGGCGATATCTCGAGTGCCCCGGACTCTCCCAGGGGCAGGTCCGTCGCGCCTTTCAAGAAGCAAGACTGACTTGATCCGGGTCGTATTTCAAACAGGACCTGACCCCGGAGACGATAGCCGGTAGCTGCGGCGCCTCGCAGGTCAACAGCGCGCGTGGCGGGCGGCGCCTGAAGAGGCGTTAACTGGACCACACCCTCGTCGGACCCGAGAGGGAGAATCGTTCCTTTTTCTACTCCACTTCTTTCTACTCCACTTCCTTGTAGAGGAACATCGATCCCGAGGCGGCCAGATCAAGATGGGACCGGATGCGGGATTCGAAGTTGGCCAGCGCCAGCCTTGTCAGGAAGTACGCGCCAAAACCCACGACAAGAGTCACGGCAGCGACCGCCACGACTGAACGGAAAAGAAGGTACTGGACCCCGACCGCGATACTCACAACGACGAAGTAGATCAGCGTCAGTCCGAACGTAAAGATGTTTTTGGTCGGCTCCATTTGTTTTCCAAACGGGACGCCGTCGATCAGCCTCAGACCGACTCCCAGACACAGGGATGCCACCACCGTGCTGTAGGCGATAAAGACGACGGCATCCCTCAGGCCCCAGGACCACGCCAGCACGAACAGACAGAAAACGTTCGGAACGACGATCAGCATGAGCCAGAGCGCCGCATGGATTCCCCTCACAAACGGACGGAAGGAAGAATCCGGCACAATGAAAAACCACCCGATGCCCTTGTAGTCATTGCCATAGACCAGGCACCGGCACGTAATGAAAATCGTTACTCCAACCAGATGGGGCAGAAAGTGCGTGGAGGCAAAACCCGGAGCAAACGGAGAGACCTCCCACCCGGAGACGAGCACGAAAATGAAGCCGAAGATCACCATCGGAATGTGCATGGCCATGATTCGCCGGAACTGCCAGTCCCGGATCATCATGGAGCGCAGGTACTCAAAACCGGCGCGGCTGGCCTGACCGCCGGCAAACCGGGAAATCCACGCACCCACCTTCCATCGTCTCCACTCCCGGCGCCGCACTCTGGAACCGGAGTGCATCAGACCGGAAACACGGATCAGATGATCACCCGAAAGCGCCCGTAGTCCGAAGAGGACAGCCACGGTCGCGACGGCAAGGAACACAACTCCCAGCATTACCGGGAATCCGCCCGGCGCCGCATCGACGACGGCGAGCCATCCTTCAGGCAGCTCGATCGAGGTTGCCCAACTCACAAGGTCCTCCCTCAACGTGTTCAGAAACTGAAACCCGAACCCGAAAAGTATGGGGACGACCTGAACCATGGCTGCGGCCGCCTTGAGCCGCCGGACGGGAACGAAGCGAACCAACCACCCGAACAGGCTGCAGCAGAGCAACGCCACGACCAGCCCGACTCCCAGGGCGATCAGAAAGTGCATGGGGGGATAGACCAGGGAAAAGAACCTGTTGGTGTGGGGAAGAAAAAAGCCGACGAGCGCCGGCACGCCATTCACCCCCGCCACGATGTAGACGACGACCTTGATCAGATGAGTCAACTTCGCGCCCGACCAGGTGGCTCCGTTCACCGGCTGGTGCGCCAGAATCAGCCCCTCGACCGGGTTCACCAGGCTTTCGGCAACCTCGGAAATCAAGAGTAAGCCGAGTTGAAAAACGGTGAGCCCGACAAACACGAGGAGGTAGAATTCGGGAGAGACACCGAGGACGGCCATCACCAGGCTGATGATGCTCGACAGGATGCACCAGACGACCAAAACGGAACGCATGGAATGGCCCTGGTCACCCATCCGGACCACTTCCTGTCGTTTGCCGAGCGTCTCGAACAGATCGACCAGGAGCCAGTATCGGCGGGGCTCGATGCCGCATCGTTCGAGCAGACGGGTAAACACTTTGCCGTGGAAGAACCACTGGTTCAGGGAACCAAGAGCCTCACAACCGGAGACCTTCGATGATTTCAAAAACGCCACTTGCCGTTTCCTCCGCATGGGTCAGTTGCCGAAAAACACCTTCGAGACTCCCCCTCTGGGTGGAAGCCTTCAACGATTCCAGCGACCCGTCCGCGATGAGACGCCCTTCATGGATGATCAGGGCGCGGTCGCACACGCGCTCGACCACGTCGAGAACGTGGGAGCTGTAGAGAATGGTCTTCCCTTCCGCCGCCAGGGCAGCCACTAGGTCCCGGACCATGAGCCCGGTGTTGACGTCCAGACCCGAGAGGGGCTCGTCGAGCATCACCACCTCGGGATTGTGAAGAAGGGCCGCACTCAGCAGCACTTTCTGTCTCATGCCCTTCGAGTAGCCATCCAGACGACGGCGGCGGTCTTTGGCCAAGTCGAAGTGCTCGAGAAATCGGCCAATTCGGGCCTGAAGAATTGCTTCGGGGACTTCCTGAAGGCGGCCCATGAGCTCCAGGAACTCCTGACCCGTCAGGCTTTCAAAGAGCGCGGCAGACTCCGGCACGTACCCGATGCGTTTCTTGGCCTCGACGGCCTCGGTGGGCAGGGAATAACCCGCCACCCGCACCGACCCGCCGCCCGGTGGGAGGATGCCTGTCAGAACCTTGATGGTCGTGCTCTTGCCGGCGCCGTTGGGCCCCAGCAGCCCGACAACCTCGCCCCTTCCCAGAGCAAACGATATCCCGTGCAGGACCTGGCGGCTCCCATAGCTGAAAGTCAGCTCCTCCACGGTCACAATCGACGCATCGCTCATGCCCTTCCGGTCAGTACTCGTCATCGCCTGAACCGTTGGAAATACCTGTAGTTACAAGACATTACGGTTTCTCTCGTCTCGCCGCGCGGCTTCCTTGCGCAATCGCCGCCGCGACCGCTTCCTTACAGTGACGTTCGGTCGCGCGGCCCGGGAGGCAGGGCGCCGGTACTCGCGACCGACAAACCCGAACCCTCATTCGTCCGCCGCGTCAGGGCGGTCGAGCGCCAGCGTTTCCACGGTCGAGCGCATCGACGGCCTCAGACGCGGGGCCTCGGCGCGCCTGACCTCGAACCCTTAACGGCAATGGTCACCAGCGGCAGCCGTCGCGAGCGAAAGGGTCGTTGTCGGCGCTGCGCAGGTGCAGCTCGCCCCGGTCCATGGAACAGGGTTTCGCACAGATCGGCGTAGAGGTCCTCCCCGGTCCGAGGCAAGTGGGGAAAGCGGTCGGCGAAATAATCCCGGCCGGCGTCGTCGAGCAATCCCGATTCCCTCTTCCCTCCAGCATCACCCTCACAGTCTCACTTGTATCGGGACCCGGACAAGGCCTCCTGAAATTATTTTTGGGAATTACATCCGAGGCAATCCTGGAGCTTACCCTGGCCCGCAAGCCGCGCCAACTCAATTTTGAGATGTTTCAACAGGAACAGGAACATGAATGGACAGGATGAACAAGATTCTTCTTTATCCTGAATATCCTGTCCATCCATGTTTAACCGCTTGCCCCCTTATCCTGTCGATATTGAACGAAATGTGGATTTCCCAGGAATTCCGCAAATTGCCGCCGTTGGAGTAGTCATGCCGTATCCCAAGATACCAGGCGATAGGGACAAAAGACCCACGGGAAAGGGCTTGCGGCTACCCTTGCGGAAGTAGAGGCAGGACGCTCATCGGCCCACAGCTACACTTCTTGCAGCCGCTCTTGCGAGTCGCCGAACTCCTTCAGGTGGACGCCGTACTTGTCGAGCATGGACAGGTACAGGCTGCACATCTTTCGGTTGGGTTTGTCGAGGTAGTCCAGGATCCGGCCACCCTGCAGTTGCCCTCCGGCGCCGCCGAGCAGGACCACGGGAAGCTGGGTGGCGTTGTGCCGGCCCGTCAGCATGCTGGAGCACAACATCAACATCGAGTTGTCGAGGGCCGTTCGCTCGCCTTCCTGGATCGAGTCCAGCCGGCGCGCGATGTAGGCCATTTGCTCCACGAAGAACTGATTGACTCTCAGCCAGTCGTCGTCGTCTTCGTGCGAGAGCTGGTGGTGGCCGACGTTCACGTCGAGATGTCGGAACAGCAGGTAGCTGTGATCGTTGTTGAGCTTCAACGTACACACGCGGGTGGCATCGGTCTGGAAGCCCAGCACCAGAATGTCGCTCATGAGCCGCATATGCTCCGGGATATCCTGCGGCATGCCGTCCGATGGGCGTGGAACGTCGGGCTTGTCGAGCGTCGGCCGCCAACCTTGCACCTCGCCTCGATTTCCGGCCTGTTCGATGCGGCGCTCTACCTCACGCACCGAATTCAAGTACTCGTCGAGCTTGTGCTGATCGTTCGAACCGATGTCCCGCCGCAAGCGATGGGCCTCGTCCAGCACCGCGTCCAGCACGCTGCGGTCACCGCGTTGCACGCTATCTTTGAACAGCCGATCGAAAGCCAGGGCGGGATAGACTTCCAGGGGCGTGGGAGCGGTGGGGGAACTCCACGAAATGTGAGAGCTGTAGAGCATGGAATAGTTCTTGTGAATTCCCGGATTCGACCGTTCGCAGCCGATCACCAGGCTCGGCGCCTTGGTCGAGCGCCCATAAGTTTGAGCCACCACCTGGTCGAAGCTGGTGCCGGAACGAATCTGGCCTCCCGCAGCCAGCGGCGCTCCCGAAAGCAGGTTGCCGGTCTGTGAGCTGTGGATATTGCCCTTGAGCGCTTCGGCATTGTACAGCCCGCGGATGAAGAGCATTCTCTGGCGAAAATCAGTCAGGGGCTCCAGCACCCGGCCGAGCTCCATCTGTTTTCCTGCCCCCTTCGCCCACCACTCCTTGCTGTGAAATCCGTTCCCTGCAAACAGCACACCCAAACGGACCGGAGCCTGACTCCCTGCCTTCAGGCCTTGAGCGGCTTCGGCGCCCCACACGGAGAGCGACTCCATCCAGGGCAGCGCCATGGTGACGCCCAGGCCCCGCAAGAATCTTCGACGAGAAAAACGATAAGTCTTCATGATTGGCCTCACGGAAAAAGCAATACTCTCTGTCCGGTGATTCTAACCTGAATGGTTTTGGAGCGTCCAGCGAACCTCAAACGCCGCCAGGGCCGGACCCTGAAAATCGAGCTCAGGGACCCCGGGCCATCGCGAGGTCTTTCCCCCGGATCTCCCGGAATTGGCGGCTGCGAACAACCATTTCGACGGCCACGGAGAACCGATAGTCGTTTCGGGCCAGCCGCTGCAGCATTTCGGTGAGCAGCGGTTGATCAGAGAGCTTCAGCTCTCGACCAATGGCGTAACCCAGGAGCTTCCGACAGAACTGCCGGAGGACTTCCTCACGGCGAGTCTCCAGGAGGTAATCGCGCAGACCCGCCAGGCCCTGAATCTCGCTTCCGTCCGGGAGTGTGGTCTGAGTGTCGATGGGCCGCCCCGCCAGGTCCTGGTTGCGACGACGTCCGATGGCGTCGAAGCCTTCGAGCGCGAAGCCGAAGGGATCGATCCTTCGATGGCAGGAAGCGCAGCTCGGTTCGCTGGTATGCCGGTCCACGAGTTGGCGCACCGTCAAGCCCTCGGTGGCGGTTTCGTCGGCGGGAAGTTGAGGGACGTCCTGGGGCGGACGAGGCAGCTTCTCACCCAGGAGCACTTCGCTGATCCAATTGCCGCGCAGGATGGGACTCGTGCGCGATGCGCCCGACTGCTTGCTCAGCGTTGCGGCCAGCGCCAGGATGCCGCCGCGGCCGTGCCCTCGCACTCCTTCGACGAGGCGCCAGTCCTCTCCGTGAACTCCCCCGATGCCATAAAATCCGGCCAATCTCTGGTTGAGGTAGGTGTAATCGGCGTTGAACAGACTCAACAACGAGGCATCGCGTTGAAACAGTTCGGTAAAGAACCGGATCGATTCCTCGTACATGTCACTGCGAAGATCGGCAAATTCGGGAAAGTACTTCTCGCTCTTTTCTTCGAGCCCATCGAAGTCATAGATGTGCAGCCACTGGCAGGCAAACTCGGTGGCTAATCGCCGCACCCGGGCATCGCTCAACATTCGTCTGGCCTGCCAAACCAGCACCTCGGGATGACGCAGTCTGCCCTGAGCAGCCAGGGCGCGGAGTTCTTCATCCGGTTGCGACGACCAGAGGAAATAGCTCAGACGGCTGGCGAGTTCCCAGTCGGAGACCTCGGCCGAGGCTTCGAGCGGTGCCTTTTCGAGCCGGTACAGGAACGGCGATGCCACAAAGACGCGGGCCAGCGTCAACCGAAAAGCCTCGTCGTGGGAGAGCTCCTGTTGGCGCAGTCGACGGTACAAACCCTGCAGTTCCTCCATTTCCCGGTCGGTCAGGGGGCGGCGATAGGCTCGGTCGGCAAAGTCAACCAACGACGCTAACTGCTCCGGCTCGGCAGCGATCAATTCGTCGCGAAACGCGGCTGCCTCCCGGTTGAACGGCTCGCGCAGAGGCGTCACCGCATGGTATTGGGAACGATCATCCAGTCCGTTACCGGCCATGGCCTCCAGGAGCAGATCCAGGGCCGTGACCCGCTGCAGTGGACTCTGACTGACGAAGCGGAGCTCTTTCCAGAGCTGGTCGAGCCGGGCCCGCTGGTGGCTGTCCAACATCAGCCGGGCCAGGTGATCATCTTCTCGATAGAACAACTGGAGGGTGAGGACCTCGTCGACCGGCACGATCTGATTGAAGCAGAGCGCCGCCGGAAACAGACTGCGGTATTCATCCAATGCCGACTCGATACGTCGCCGCGCGGCACTGCCTCTGGCAACCAAAACCGGTCGCGAGAAAGCCAGATCCCGACGCGCCGAGAAAACCTGGGTCACACTCGAGAACATGACGTTGGCCTGACTGGGCATCAGACCGGACTCCCCCGTCGGTTCTCCCAGGACCAGCTCCAGTTGCACACTCCCCTCGTGGCCGGTTTCCTCTTCCAGCACGGCCCGAGTCACCAGGTCACGGCCGGCCGCCAGAGAGGCCGGAAGGCGAAACGTAATCACCGATGGAGCACGAACGCAGAGAGAAGCCGCGTCGATGGCCTTGCCGTTGGGATGCTTACCGAACATCGCGGGATCCAGGCCCCACTCCGTCCCTTCCGTCGAGGCATTGCCGGGATCAGCCCCACCCGGGTCGCGGCTGAGGTTTCGGACATCACGCAGCAGAACCTCGGGGCGGCCAACCCTGACCAGTCGTGGTTGCTCCAACACCACGAAGTCATTCTCGTTGCCGTCTCCAGCATCGGTGACGAGCAGCGACAGGACCACTTCCCCGTTTTCCCGGCCAGGCATCCTTGGTGGAATGGTGGCGCACAGATGCTGTTGGCTGACCAGGGGATTGACGGGTTCCATCCACTTCGTTGGACCGCCCAGCCTGCCGATCAACCCCACCGGGCCGAACATCCAAAGCCCCTTCTGCCAAGTGGCAACCTCGGCAGCCAGCGCCTCGGCCTCCGATGGCCGGGCAGTTCGCCACCGGGCGCGAAGGTCATCCAACAGGAGCGAGGGGGTGACTCCGTTGAGACTCGTCCATAGCTTGCGGAGATACTTGGCGCTCAGCCCGCGCTCCCGGGCCACGGCTTCAATGGTTTTGCTTCCACGAATGAGCGCATCTCGCTCAGTCAGCGTTGCGGCAAAATATCTTTCCAGCGGCAGGACACCAGCCAACCCGATGCGAGTGTTGCCATGGACGTTGAGGTTGCCGACCGCCGAACCCACCCCAAGGTCCCTGACCTCGACAAACCGACGGTAGAGCCGGCGGATCTCCGATAAAATCTCGTCCGTCCAGTCGCGCCGGGTCTTTTGAGACGAAAAGCGAAAGCCATCCGGCATCAGCACCGCGTGCCGAGCAATGTTCTTACCGGCATCGAGATACTTCTGCAGTAAGCCGGGGGACATCACCAGAGCGTTGCCCGCGTTGGTGAATCCTTCTCCTGCCGCGCTGTCGGTGGGGAACTCGCGGGCAGGATCCAAATCGATTCCCGTCAAGTCCTGAATAGTATAGGTGTATTCAGCATTGCTGAGCCGCCGCAGAACCACCGGTCCCGGATCGCCGGCATTGGCCAGCGACTCCGCCCGAAGATACCGCTTCATCCACCCCAGCAACGCCTCGCGCTGCTCGGGCGGCGGTTGACTCGATCCCTTCGGGGGCATCTCGCCCTGTTCGAGCATTTCGACCACCTTGAGCCATGCCCTGGTGTCTCGCCGCACCTCCGCCAGCGTCGCGAACCGTTCCAGATCCAACTCCCCGGTCCGCAGCGCCGTCGAATGGCAACCCTGACAGAATTGCCGAATCAGCGGCCGAACCTCTCGATCGTACTGAAGCCCAAGCGTCTCGAAGGATGCAGCTTCGTCACCCGCCGCCAGGACGGGACCCGGCAGCCCGGCCAGCGCAAAACAAAGCAGCGTCCCCGCCAGAACCGGAACCACCATCCGAGGACCAACACTCATACGGGCACGGATAACGGCATTCATCACTTAACCTCTATCGTTCTTTGAGCCACAATGTAGCGCATACAGGAAGTCGTGTCCACATCATTAGCCATCAGGCCGGAATCCTTCCATGGGCAGGGTGAATACTACGATCACGTTCCCCGCAGCCGCCGCGGCTTGAGCGCTGCCGTCAGAGGCAGGGCCACCAAGAAAACAACAACCGCCACAGCAACGCCGAACAGGGCGGCGCCCAGGTCCCAGGGCGAACCCAGCCACAACCAAACGGTGGCGGCTGCCGAACCGGCCACCATGGATGCGACTACCGCAGGGACACGTTCCGAGCGGTACCAGAACAGACCCACCAGGAAGGGTAATACCATGCCCGGAGCCCAGTAATCGTAGACGAACACCAGGACCGAGATGATGTCTTGAAAGAAATAGGCCAGAGTAGCCGCCGCGGTCCCGGTCAACAGGGTTGTCCACTGAGCCACCCGCAGCAGCCGGTGATCGGTGGTCCGAGGATTGAGGTACCGCCGGTAAATGTCTTCCATCACCACGGTGGCGTTACACGAGAGCACACTGTCGGCGGAGGACATCGCCGCCGCCATCATGGCAGCGATCATGATCCCGGCCAGGACTGGGTGAAAGGTCGTTCTCACCAAGGCGGGAAAGACTTGTTGGACGCCTTCCTGGGCAGCCTGCTGCACTTCAGGGTCTACCGCTGCCGAAAGTCCCATCACACCGGTGGCAATCGGCAAGAACAGCAGCAGGAAGATGCCGCTTCCGGCGACTCCCAGTCTGGCTTGGCGGGCATCGCGTGCAATGAAGCAGCGGACCGTATAGGGAAGTATGAACATTTCTCCCAGGAGAAAAGCGACAAACAGACTGATGACCCGAGTTGTCGACCAGTGACCCGTAATTTCAAAGTGTGCGGCCCCCACCTGAGCGGCTATCGGCAGAAAGCCTCCATGCTGGATCATCAGCATGACCGAGGCGGCAGCGATTCCGCCGACCAGAATCACAAACTGCAAGACGTCGGTTGCCACCACCGCCCGCATTCCACCGACCGTAGAATAAAAAATCGTCACCGCGGCGCCAATCAGCAGAGCGGCGCCGTAAGAAATGCCGATCGTAGAGGAGGTGATGGTGGCCATGGCGACCATCTGGGCCACCAGAGCTCCCACCAGAAAGAGCAGGCAGTGAGCCGTAGCCAGGGCTCGGGCCAGCGGACCAAATTTGAGTTCGAAGAAGTCTGCTACCGTGATCAGGTTGAGGCCCCGGAGGCGAGGAGCCGCCCACAGGCCCGTAAAGATCAGTTGCAGGTGCCACGCGCAGGTGACGAGTACGGCGCTGACGCCAATTTCATAGACACGCGCGACGGTGCCCACAGAGGCCCCGCCACCAATCATAGTTGCGGCCGTGGTCGCCAGCAGCACCACCCAGGGAACGTTTCTTCCCGCCAGGGTGTAGTCGGTCGAGCTGCGGATCTGACGGGCGCTGCGCACACCGATCCACAATAGAATAACCAAATAGGTGGTCAGGGCGGTCAGTTCGACCAAACGGTTGGCGTCGAGCACGGGGAATGGCTCAGGTTAGAGGACAATCGCTGGAGGCTGGCGGCCGCTCCGTTCGTTGGTTGCAGCGTCAACGTCCGCCGATGACCTGGGTGCGAGACAGGCTCGGAGCAAGGCATCAGTAGGTCGTTTTGGCCGTTCGGCCGGTTCTTTCTCCCTGCCTGACCTCCACTACGGTAGCGGCCAGATCGCTCAAATACTCCGCCACCACGCCCAGGTGGTTCGGGGTCAACAGCAAGTGGATTGAAGAAGGTTCGGCGCCGCGATTGGTGACCCACCCCAGATCGTCCAATCCGTCTGCTACAGCGAAGATGTCAAAATCGTCGGATCCAAAAGCGAAAATCCCCAGCTCGGGTTGGCCGAAAATCTTCAGTCCATCAATGGCGGTGATTCCCTCGATGAGGAGGTCTTGGGCTTGCAGGATGTCGCGGGCCAGACGAAGATAGCCCTCTTCCCCGAGATAGTTCAAGACCGCCCAGGCCCCAGCCACCGGTCCACCGGAACGCGTCCCGGTAAACGTTCTTGTCAGATAGCGCCCTCTGGGCCAGTCGTCGAAGTCGAAAGCACTGTGTTTGAACCGATCTTCATCCTGGAACAGCACAAGGGAGGCGCCTTTGCCGGCATACCCGTGTTTATGGAGGTCCGCCGAAAGGGAGGCCACGCCGCGAACCGAAAGGTCGAAGTCTGGCAGAGGGTTGCCCAGCTTCCTGACGAAGGGCGCCAGGAACCCCCCGACGCAACCATCCACATGCAGCCACAGGTCCCGGCGCTGAGCCAGTTCTCCCAGCTCATTGATGGGATCGATCTTGCCGTGAGGATAGCCGGGAGCCGATCCGACGAGCATGATGGTGCTGTCCGTTACGGCCGATTCCATGGTCTGGAGGTTGGCTCGATAATCCGGACCCAGCGGGAGCCTGTTCACCTTCAGACCCAGGAAATGAGCGGCCTTGTTGAAGGTCGGATGAGCGCTGCGCGCCGCCACGATTTCCGGATCTCCCTCGATCGACCGCCGTTCTTTGGCCCACTCACGGGCCGCTTTGACCGCCAGAAAGATGCTTTCCGTCCCGCCGGAGGTCATCACCCCTCTGGCATCCGGCCCCCCGCCCAGTAGCTGAGCCGCCATTTCAATGACTTCGGTCTCCAGGCGAGCCAAACCGGGAAAGGCTTCAGGAACAACCATGTTCTCGGAGAAAAACATGGCATAGGCTTCCATCGCCATCCTCAAGACGTCCTCTCCCGCGTAGTAAACCATGCCCCAGAGTCGGCCCTTTCTCCAATCAGCCCCGCCTCTCCGGGCCTGGTTCAATTTTTTCTGGATCTCATTCCGGCTGAGACCCGCCGTTGGCATTCTGGCTGGCAATACGAGAGCCTCTCTGCTTCCGATGTGCCGTCTTGAAGACCGAATGATAATAATGATAATACAGTTGCATTGCCCAGCCAACGCGGGAACTCGAATCCAGGTGAAAGAGACTGAGAACATTGCTGCCGCATTTGCGGCTGATCTATCGATCGTTTCGCCCCTGTGATCCCATCCCTCTTCACCGGAAAAGACACTTCTCTCTCGCAAAGGAGGAAACCATCACCAGAAGCCCACCCTGTTCTCAACCGAACAAGGGAGGGGGCTTTCATCGAAATCAACCCGGCAACGGGGCTTGAACCAGGATCAGGCTTTGCCCGGACCCATCGAAGATTCCCCACGCCTTCCGCTCCCTGGTTCCAGTGGTGCGCCTTCTCTCAACCACCAGGCTCAATCTGCGGCTCCATTTTGTTGAAACTCTTGCCAGTCGGTCCCTTGACCCTGCCGGAAACTGATGAGAGACTTCAGGAATCGTGAACTGGAAACGGGTAGCATCATCAGCCACAGCCTTGCTCCTGGCGGCGCAGGGCCTGACCCCGCTCGACGATTGCGAGCAATCTCGTCAAGCGGACCATCAGCGCCAACTCTCCCCAACGAAGGCATAACAAAAGCATGACGCCAAAAATGCAAAAGAAGACTGGTGCTTACTACACGCCCGATGCGGTCGTTAAGACGCTACTAAGCTGGGTAATCCGCCATGAAGAAGATCGAATGCTCGACCCGTCTTGTGGAGATGGCCGATTTATCTGTGGTCATCGTAACAGCGTCGGAATCGAGTGGAACCCGGCATCGGCCGAGATGGCAATGACGCGGGCGCCCTGGGCGCCGGTCCACGACGGAGACTTCTTCACTTGGGCGGCCGAGACATCGGAGCGTTTCGATTGTGCGGCGGGCAATCCACCATTCATCCGCTACCAGACATTCAAGGGAAAAACTCGCTCACGCGCCCTGCGCTTGTGCCGGAAACTCGGCGCCGATTTCACGGGCCCTGACCTCATCCTGGGCGCCTTTTCTTGTCGCCACGGCTTCACTTGTGGCGCCCGGTGGTCGGATGGCGTTCGTTGTACCCGCGGAAATAGGCCACGCGACTTACAGCTCCCCCCTGCTCGACTATCTCGTTGGTCACTTCGCTACCGTCCACATCGTTGCGGTGCGCTCGAAGCTCTTCCCGAAACTGTCTGAAGATTGCTGGCTGCTCTACGCCGACGGCCGTGGCGGTCGAAGCACTGAAATTCGTTTTTCAGCCCTCGAACGCATCGAGGCGATGAAGGAGCCGCCCCGCCAATATGTGGCCGTCTCCGTCAAGGAGTGGCGCACACTTTGGGGGCGGCGCTTGCGGCCATTCATCATGTCGCCGAGGGCGCGCGCTCTTTACCGTGAGGCAGCAGAAGACCGACGCTCAAAAAAACTGGGAGAGCTAGGTCGAATCGGCATTGGCTATGTCACCGGCGCCAATGATTTCTTCCATCTCCGCCCCTCCCAAGCCGAAAAATCGGGCGTACCGGGTGCTGTCCTTTATCCAACCGTTCGTAACAGCCGGGCACTCCCGTCGCACCGAGTAAACATGGCAACGGTTGAACGCTGGAGGCGCATGGATGCCCCCATGTGGTTACTCCACTTATCTCGCGACATGGAGTTGCCAGACTCCATCCATCGCTATCTGGACACCGCCGCCGGCAAAGCCGCCCGCCAAGCTTACAAATGCCGGACTCGTGATCCCTGGTACGTTGTGCCGGATGTGCGGATCCCTGATTTCTTTCTCGCCTACATGTCGGGGAGGACACCCAGCTTGGTTCGCAATGATGCACGGTGCGCCTGCACGAACTCGGTTCACGGCCTTCAACTGGAGCCCGGCGTTTCCACCCATCAAATCGAATCGCTTTGGAATGATCCGTTCGTCCAGTTGAGCTGTGAACTTGAGGGACACCCGCTCGGAGGCGGCATGCTCAAGTTGGAGCCGGGGGAAGCCGCTCGCATTGTTCTTCCCGCTCCAGCCTTCTTGACGCGCGTGGACGCTCAAATTGTGAATGACGCTATCGCAAATATGCGCGCTTGGAGGCACTATGCCAGTGACAGATAACCAAGCGGCCGGTTCGTTACTCGGCAATACCTGTTCGTGGATTTCACTCCAGGATGCTCTGCGCCATTTTGCAACCTATGAGGGCAAGACGCAATCGCAGCAACATATCAAGCCGTTGCACTGGTATGTTGCTTGCCGGCTTGTCCTCGAGGGCGGCTTCCGCCCCGAGGAGATAACACCCCGGCCACCGTTTGAAGTTCTCCAGAGCAAGGGTAGGTTCGAGTTGAGTCACAATCTCAAAGCCGCAACCGGCGGCGAGCGCACGATTCTTGGTGGACTCAAAACCAAGAACGTGGATGTCGTCGTCACCAAAAACGGGCTTGGTCCGGTCATGGCCGTTTCATGCAAGGGAGCAACCGGCGCCTATCGAAACCTCACCAATCGCATGGAAGAGGCCGTCGGCGATTGCACGAATCTGCACCTCACCTATCCGGCAATGGTTTGCGGGTACATGTTCATCCTGCGCGCCAACCGGGGGAAAGAGGTATCGGCCAAGCTGGAAGCCTCAGAAGCTACTCCAAGACGCGCTCTCAAGCCCAATGACATAGCTATCGCCAAAGACGGTGGCCCTGCAGAGTCGATTTTCCGATTCCACGCGGCTTTGAGGGAACTGACAGCCCGCCGCGGTATCCGTAATGACGTGAGTCGTTACGAGGCCGTGTCTCTGGCGCTGATTGAGTCCAACCAGGGACAGCCCGGGGATATGTTGCAAGAATTCCCCCCAAAAAGTAGCCCGCTACGAATCGAGGGGTTCTTCGACACGCTGTTCCGGCGCTATGACGAGCGCTAGGTCTATTCAGCGCCCGATCTGAAGAGGCTCACTCGACGGATCGAGTGGTCTCCATCCTCTCCTGTATTTGCCGGTGCTCAGCTTGTCCCGTCACGGTTTCCGGTGTTGGACTTCGAACCGCGCGTCGACACGGAGGAATAACCGCAAGGCGCACTCACTGAGAAACGGTAAGTGCGAATCCTCTGATCCTTAAACGCCTGTTTCACGACGACCCAGCCGAACAAACCACCATTCCGGATAAGGCTGTTCAACTCCAGGATTGGCTCCCGACCGATATGCTGATTGGTTCGGAAGGTTGCCTGACTGAGTCTCAGAGGTACTGAACCCACACATCGGTTGTCCTTGCGTCCTGGCTGATATATTCTTTGCGGCAACAAGGAACCATCGCCGGCCATGTTGCCTCCCGACATCCGGTGGATCGATCTCCGGTAAGCACAGGGTGAACATCGGATGAATTCAAACGGAAAGGCGCACGTTGAATTCGAGCGCGTCAGCAAGAGCTATGACGGCCGGACGCTCGTCGTGCGAGGTCTGGACCTGAGCGTGCGCGAGGGTGAGTTTCTGACTCTGCTCGGACCGTCCGGTTCCGGCAAGACCACCTGCCTGATGATGCTGGCCGGTTTCGAGGTGCCCACCTCGGGCGCCATCCGCATCGGTGGACGTTCTGTGCACGATCTTCCCCCCAGCAAACGCGACATCGGCGTGGTGTTCCAGAACTACGCGCTGTTTCCGCATATGACAGTAGGTAAGAACCTGGCGTTTCCTCTGGAAGTGCGCGGTCTCGACCCGGAGCAGCTTCGGGAACGCGTCCGACGCGCGCTGGAGCTGGTTCGCCTGGACAACTTTGAAGACCGGCGACCCGCCGAGCTTTCCGGCGGTCAACAACAACGCGTGGCTATCGCCCGGGCACTCGTATTCGAGCCGAGCCTCGTGCTGATGGACGAACCTCTGGGCGCCCTGGACCGCCGCCTGCGTGAGGAGATGCAGTACGAGGTCCGACGCATCCAGCGGCGCCTGGGGGTGACTGTCGTGTACGTCACCCACGATCAGCAGGAGGCGATGGTGATGTCGGACCGCGTCGCCGTCTTTCATCGGGGCCGCATTGAGCAGGTCGCCTCCCCCGAAGTGCTTTATGAAGAGCCGGAGCGCCAGTTCGTTGCCCGATTCATTGGTGAAAACAACCTGTTACACGGAAAGGTCGCCGGTATCGAAGGTGACTTCTACCGGGTGGAGACCGGCGGCCAGATCGTCAAGGCGCTCCGGGTGGCGCTACTCCGGACCGGCGACGCTGTGGCCCTCGCCATTCGTCCGGAACGAGTCTGCATTGCGCCGGAGCCGGGCATCTACAGCAACGAGTTCGAAGGCAAGGTCGAGGACGTCGTGTTCCTGGGCGACTACCTGAAACTGCGCATGACCGTGTGTGGTGACTCGGACTTCATTGCCAAGATTCCTAACATCGTGGGACACGGTGCGGTGCTGGAAGGCGACCGGGTCCGCATCGGTTGGACGCTGACCGACTGCCGGGCACTGGAACCCACCGAGTGAGAGGCGGACATCCTGATGACTACATACCGACCTGGACGCCAGTCGCCTGGCTGTGCGTCACCACACCTGTCTGCTCGTTCGCCGGCCAGGGGGGCCGAGCAGGCAGGATCAGTTGCAGACAGGCGAGGCGAGAGACCCACTCCAGCCACCATGACGGCGCATGCTCGGGGGCGTCGAATACCGTTGGCGCTCCACGCCGCGGCGATTCTGTCACTCGCCCTCCTGACCTGGAGCCAGCCGGTCGCGGTTGCCGAATCGCTGACTGTGGTTTCCTTGGGCGGCTCCTACGCCCGGGCCTGCAAAAAAGCTTATCACGAGCCGTTCACCGCCCAGACCGGCATTGAGGTTCGCTTGGAGGACTACAACGGCGGACTGGCCCAGATCCGTGCCCAAGTGGAGACCGGTAACGTCCACTGGGACGTGGTCGATATGGAGATAGCGAACGCGGTCCTGGCTTGTGACGAAGGCCTCCTGGAACCCATCGCCATCGACAATCTCCCACAGGGAGCGGACGGCACGCCCGCCGCACAGGACTTCTTTCCCGACACGCTCACCGAGTGCGGCGTGGGTACGTTGTTCTTTTCCACAATCTACGCCTACAACCGGGAGAAATTTTCCGGCTCGAAGCCCTCCACAATCGGCGACTTCTTCGACTTGGCGAAATTCCCGGGCCGTCGCGGGATGCGCCGTACTCCCCAGGTCAACCTCGAGTTCGCGTTGATGGCGGAGGGCGTTCCGTTGGAACAAGTGTATGCCACGCTCGATACGCCGGAGGGTGTGGACCGGGCGTTCCGCAAGCTCGACACCATCAAGGACCACATCGTATGGTGGGAAGCCGGCGCGCAGCCGCCGCAGATGCTCGCCGACGGTGAGGTGGCGATGACCACGGCCTACAACGGTCGTATTTTCAACGCTCAGGTGCTGGAAAACCAACCCTTCGCCGTTGTCTGGGACGGCCAGGTGCTGGACAAGGGGCAACTGGTCATCGTCTCGGGAACGCGGAATCTGGAAGCGGCGCGGCAATTCATTACCTTTGCGGCGAAGACCGAGTCCATGGCCGCGGTCGGCCGCTACATTTCCTACAGTCCCGTCCGGAGATCCGGAACGGCGCTGATTTCAACGCACCTCGAGACGGGGGTGGACATGAAGCCACACATGCCCACCACGCCCGAAAACGTGGTCCGTGTCCTGAACAATGATTGGGAATGGTGGAGCGATCATATCGACGAGATGAACGAGCGCTTCAGCGCATGGCTGGCGCGTTGAGGAACCCTCGGCTGAGGGCGGCGGCGCTGGTGTTGCCGTTGGCGGCCTTCATTGTGGTGACCTTTGTTGCTCCGCTGGCGACCATGCTCACGCGCAGCGTCTATGATCCGCTGGTTGCTGACGTACTGCCGGAAACCCTGGTCCTGTTGCGTGAATGGGATGGAGAGAGCGTTCCGCCCGAGGCGGTCTTCGAGGCGGCGGCGCGCGAGTTGCTGAAGTCACGCAAAGAACGGAGCCTGGGACAGGTTGCCACACGCGTCAACCGTGTGCAAGGAGGGCTGCGCAGCGTTATCATGAAGAGCGCGCGTCAACTGAGCCGGGTGCACGGCGTTGACTCTTGGCGCGACGCCATGATCGCTATCGATCCCGTATGGGGCGAGGCGCAAACCTGGCGCGTGATTCACCGCACGGGAGAGCGCTTCACGATGCGCTACTATCTCCACGCCCTGGATCTAAAGCACGAGCCCGACGGCATTGCCCTGCACCCCCCCCAGCACCGCATCTACCTGCCACTCCTGAGGCGCACCCTGACGGTGAGTCTGGGCATTACCGCGCTGTGCCTTCTGTTGGGCTATCCCATCGCGTATCTCATCGCCCATGCGCCTCCTCGCCGGGCCAACCTGCTGCTGTTGCTGTTGCTGGTTCCTTTCTGGACGTCGTTACTGGTGCGTACGACCTCCTGGATCGTGCTGCTTCAGACCCAGGGTGTGATCAATGACGCGCTGGTGACGCTTGGGTTGATTGCTGAAGAGCACAGGATCTCCATGATCTACAACATGACCGGCACGGTGGTGGCGATGACCTACGTACTGCTGCCGTTCATGGTGCTGCCGCTGTACTCGGTTATGCGCACCATTCCGACGCTGTACATGAGAGCAGCCGCTTCGCTGGGGGCGAGTTTTCCGCAGGCATTCCGGCGCGTCTACTGGCCCCAGACGCTGCCCGGCGTGGGCGCCGGATCGCTGCTCGTGTTCATCCTGTCGATTGGCTACTACATCACTCCTGCGTTGGTGGGCGGACAAAGCGGCCAACTCATCTCCAACATGATCGCCTACCACATGCAGCAATCGCTGAACTGGGGACTGGCCGCTGCTCTCGGCGGCATCCTGCTGGCGTGTGTGTTCGTGCTCTACCTGCTTTACGACCGTATCGTCGGCATCGATCGCATGAGATTGGGGTAAGAGGGCGATGTCCAGCGGATTTCGGGAGCGCATCGGCCGGTTCTTTTACTTGGCGTTCTGCACGGCGGTGTTCCTGTTTCTGATTGCGCCGATTCTGGTAATCGTGCCGCTCAGCTTCAATGTCGAGCCCTACTTCACCTTCACCGAGGGGATGATGCGTCTGGATGCCGATGCCTATTCGCTCCGCTGGTACCGTAGCGTCTTTGGAGACGAAAAGTGGCTGCGAGCGCTGATCAACAGCTTGGTCATCGGCTTCTCGGCGACGGCTCTGGCGACCGCTCTGGGTACACTGGCAGCTCTGGGACTGGCAAACCCTGCCATGCCCGGACGCCCCCTGGCCATGAGTTTGTTGATCTCGCCGATGGTCACGCCGGTGATCATCTCGGCGGCGGGCATGTTCTTTTTTTACTCCAATCTGGGTCTGGCTCAGACGCACCTGGGATTGGTCCTGGCCCACGCCGCGCTGGGCGCGCCGTTCGTGGTGATTACCGTCACCGCCACTCTTTCCGGATTCGACCCCAACCTGACGCGAGCCGCCGCCAGTCTGGGCGCCGGGCCGCTACGTACCTTCGCGCGCGTCCAGCTCCCGCTCATCGCGCCCGGCGTGGCTTCCGGCGCGCTGTTCGCGTTTGCCACCTCGTTCGACGAAGTGGTGACGGTGCTGTTCATGGGCGGCCTGGAGCAGCGCACCATTCCGCGTCAGATGTGGGCAGGCATCCGCGAGCAGATCAGTCCGGAGATCCTGGCCGTCGCCACCTTCCTGATTGCCTTTGCGCTGCTGTTCATGGTTGTCGTGGAATGGCTGCGCCGGCGTGGGCGCGGCGCGGCGGCATAGGCGGTTTGCAAAGGTGGGTTCTTGCATCGAAACCACCCAAGCAACCGGATTTGAACATTCAGCGGGTTTTGCCCGAACTCATCGACGGTCCCCCACTCCTTCCACTTCCTGGTTCCGGCAACTTCCCCTCTCAACCACCAGGCTCAATCTGCGGCTCCATTTTGTTGAAACTCTCGGCGGTCTGTCCCTTGACCTTGCCGGAAACTGATGAGAGACTTCAGGAATCGTGAACTGGAAACCGGCAGCATCATCAGCCACAGCCTTACTCCTGGCGGCGCAGGGCCTGAGCGCCTCCGAGAACGCGGCGGATTTCTTCGAGGAGCGTATTCGTCCCCTGTTGGCGGAGCACTGCTTTACCTGTCACACCGACTCTTCCCCAAGCGGCCTCCGATTGGACTCCAGGGAAGCGATCCTCGAAGGGGGCCATTCGGGTCCGGCCATTGCCCCGGGCGACCCGGAGGGCAGCCTCCTGATCCTTGCCGTTCGACGGACGCACCCGCGTCTGAAAATGCCTCCCCAGAAGCCACTGGTCCCCAATCAGATCCAGGACCTGGAAACCTGGATCAAGGCGGGAGCGTTTTGGCCGGAGACGGAGAGCCCGGAGCCGGTGGCGGAAACCGGGTGCCCTTACCGCATCACCCCGGAGCAAAGATCGTTCTGGAGCTTCCAGCCCATTGGCAAGCCGCCGCTGCCGCCAATCGAGAACCGGGCTTGGCCCCGCTCGGCGATGGATCGCTTCATCCTGGCCAAGCTGGAGTCGCAGGGGATGCAGCCGGTCGAACCTGCGGACCGGCGAGTTCTGATTCGCCGCGCCAGTTTCGATTTGATCGGGTTGCCCCCCACCCCGGAGGAAGTGGATGCGTTCCTTCAAGACCGCTCCCCGCTGGCATTCGCCAAGGTCGTCGACCGCCTATTGGCCTCGCCCCACTACGGGGAGCGGTGGGGACGTTACTGGCTCGATCTGGCCCGCTACGCCGATGACCGACTGAATGACACCAAAGACGAGCCCTACCCCAACGCCTACCGCTATCGGGACTGGGTCGTGCAAGCTCTCAACGAGGATCTTCCCTACGATCTGTTCACCAAAGCCCAGATCGCTGGAGATTTCCTACAGGCAACCGAGCCGGGGAAATACGCGGCGGGACTGGGCTTCTTCGGTCTGAGCCCGCGGTCTCCGGATGATCGGGTCGACGCCGCCACCCGGACGTTTCTGGGGCTGACGGTGGCCTGCGCACGATGCCACGACCACAAGTACGACCCGATTCCCACTCGCGATTTCTATTCCTTGCAAGGCGTCTTTCAGAGTAGCGAGGCCCATGAATTTCCGCTCGCGCCCGACCAGGTCGTGGCCGAATATCAAGAGCAGGAAAAGCGAATGGCAGATCTGGAAACGGACCTCAAAGATTTTTTGAAGAGAGAGACCCTTCAACTGGGCGACATCCTGGCCAGTCAGACCTCCCGATACCTGCTGGCCGCCCGACAGGTGATGGGAAAATCCAGGTTGACCGTGGCCGCTGCAGCCCGGCAAGCCGGGCTTGACCGCCAAACGCTGCAACGTTGGATCGACCACCTGGAGACCTGGCCGAAGGAACATCCCTATCTGGACGACTGGGAAAAACGGCTCCAGACCCCCGAGAATGATTTCCGGAAATGGGCGGAGGAGTTTCAGGCTCTCCTTTTCTCCGTGGTCCGCGAGAGGAAAGAGTTGGATCGCAAGAACAAAAACGCGGAAAAGGGGAAGCCGCCAGACGTAATGGAAGCCCCGAAAGCCAACTTCTGGAATGCGTTCTACTTCGCCACACCGAGACCCGACTTGCCCTATCGCCCCCCTTGGGCATCTACTACTACGGAGAAGTGGACCAATATCCCGGGATGGAAATGCAGGTCGTTCGCTTCTTGAAAGGGGAGCGGCGGGAATACGTCGAAGGAGTCCTGAGGGAGGTCGAGGCGCTGAAGGCAAGCCTGCCGGCCAAGTATGCCTTCTTTCATGCCATCCGGGATTCCGCCAAGCCGGCCGACCTGCGAGTTCACCTGGGTGGAAGCAAAGACAACCTGGGAGAACCGGCGCCCCGACGATTTCTGCAAATCCTGTCGGAGGGAGAGCCGCAGCCCTTCCAGAAAGGAAGTGGCCGACTGGAACTGGCGGAGGCCATTGCCAACCCCCGGAATCCCTTGACGGCCCGGGTGATGGTTAATCGCATCTGGCTCTACCATTTCGGGCGAGGCATCGTGGGCACCGCCAGCAACTTCGGCAAACGGGGTGAACGTCCCACCCATCCCCGGCTCCTGGATTACCTGGCTTCCCGACTCATCTCCAGCCATTGGTCGTTGAAGTCCTTGCACCGCGAGATCATGCTTTCCGCCGCCTACGCGCTCTCGAGCGCCGAGTCGGACCGCAACGCTGCCCTGGACCCTGACAACCGCCTCTACTGGCGCGCCAACCGCCGCCGATTGGATGTCGAGGCTCTGCGAGACAGCCTGCTCTTTGTCTCGGGAAGACTGGACCGGACGATGGGAGGCCCCCCACGGTGGCTGACGGAGAATCTGGCCTGGCGCAAGGGGCCCGATGGCGAGCCCGACAAATACAGCCAGCCGGCGGAGTGGATCCTGACGGACTCCAATCGGCGAACCCTTTACGGTTTTGTCAGCCGACGGCGTCCCGATAAGACCATGACCTTGTTCGACTTCCCCAATCCAACGGCCATTAGTGAGCAACGGTTCGCCACCTCTACGGCCCTGCAGCGGTTGTTTTTTCTCAACAGTCTCTTCATGACCCGGCTATCGGAGGCTTTGGTTTCCCGCCTGGATTCCGAGCCGGGCGACGAATCCAGGATCCGCCAGATTTACCGCATCCTCTTCAGCCGGGAGCCCCGGCCCGAAGAGCGGCGACTCGGCGGGGAGTTTCTCAAGGGAAAAACGAACGGGTGGCCCCAGTATGCTCAGGTTCTGCTGAGCTCCAACGAGTTTCTTTTTGTGAAGTAAAGGGAGGAAGTGTTTTTTGCTTCGGGAGTTCGAGATGAATCGTCGCCAAGCGCTGAAAAACCTGGGAAGCGGGTTTGGCCTGCTCTCGCTGGCCCATTTGCTGGCCAGAACGAGACCCGCCGAAGGGGCCTGGGGCGCCCCGCCTTCCCACTTTCCCGCTAAAGCCAAGCGGGTGGTCTACCTGTGTCTCAACGGCGGGCCCTCTCACGTGGACACCTTCGATCCCAAGCCCATGCTTACCCGGTACGATGGGGAAACCGTCCCCGAGAGCATGAAGATGGAGAAGGCCAAAGGCATCTTGATGAAATCGCCGTTTCAATTCAAGAAGCATGGCCAAAGCGGACTCGAAGTCAGCGAGATCTTTCCCAAGCTGGCTCAACGGATCGACGAATGTTGTGTGATTCGTTCCATGCACGGGGACAGTTCCGGCCATGGCAATGGTCTCCTGCAGATGAACAGCGGGCATGTGATCGCCGGTCATCCCTCGATGGGGTCCTGGATCACCTATGGCTTGGGCAGCGAAAACGACAACTTGCCGGGATTTATCGTCCTCTGTCCCGGCCTGCCTGTCATGGGGGCTCAGTTGTGGACCTCCGGTTTTCTCCCGGCCATCCACCAGGGTGCTCACATACGGAATCGGGACGAACTGGATCCGGCCAAGCTCATCCACTACATCCAACCGGCTCGACCAGGCTTCGGCCGGCAGCGCCAACAGCTCAATCTGCTGGCCCGATTAAACCGGCTGGAAATGTCTCAGGAAGGGGAGAACTCCGAACTGGAAGCCAGCATCCAGTCCATGGAGCTGGCATTCCGCATGCAGACGGAGGCCCTGGATGCCTTTGACGTTCGCAAGGAAAGCCAAGCCACCCGGGAGCGCTACGGCGACGGCTATTTTGCCCGGGGCTGCCTGATGGCGAGGCGTCTGCTTGAGAAAGGTGTGCGAGTGGTCCAAGTCTACTTCGGGAATCGAAATCCCTGGGACAGCCACGCAAACATCTTCGATCAACGCAACCTGGCTGCTCTATCGGACGGACCCATCTCCTCCTTGATCAGCGACCTCAAGATGCTGGGACTCCTTCAGGACACCATCGTCATGGTGGGCGGAGAATTCGGCAGAACCCCGACTCGGGACGGGGTTTATTACGGCAGGGGGCACAACAACCGAGGCTTTTCGGTCTTGCTGGCCGGCGGGGGTTTCCGAGGCGGCGTTGCCTACGGCGCCACCGATGACTTCGGCTTCGCGGCGGCTGAGAATCCGGTCCACGTCCACGACCTCCATGCCACCATCCTTCACCAGCTTGGTCTGGACCACACCCGGCTGACCTTTCGCCACAGCGGTCGAGACTTTCGATTGACGGACGTCGGAGGTAAGGTGGTCAGGGACGTCCTCACTGCAGCCGGCTAGTCGAATCGGTCGGGCAGCTTCAAAGGATTCTACCTTTCATCAGGTCAACCGCGAACGCAGAGTTAAGTGGCGCCACTCTGCGGCGTCTGCTTGAATGGCGTGTTCGGAGGCACACTGCACTTCATGACTTCATTTCGAGTTCTGTCTCCAGCAATTTCCAGTTGTTCTTGTACTTTTCTATCTCGTTTATTTCGGGATGATATCTCGCGCGGGGCCACGTTTTTGGGTCTCCGCCCTCGAAGTACCCAAATATAATTCTTGACGGAACAACGAAGATATCCGGGAGATCCTCAAAGTCCTTCAGATCGACTAAAGCGAAGAACAACTGGGGAAGGTTTGTCTTTTGCGGACCCCCAACCAATATCCCATTCGTAGTGATGTGGTTTCCTGTTCTCGCCACGTCCACGCTCTCGCATAGCCCAAACCGCGGTCTTGACTTGCAGGGAGAGACTCCTCGCGCCGTTGAGGGTGCTGACAAGCACGTCCGGGCCGGCCACGTTTCGAGTTGTAGGAACTGCGTGAAATCCAAGGTGTGCGAGGTATGAAGCGACAAAGTGAACCCCTGCCACGCCGGTAAGCTGACTTTTTCGTCCTTCGACCATTGCGGCGCCTCCATTTGTGCCGCCGAGCCCTTTCTTCTTCATGAGTCGGATTCGGACGATTTTTCCTGTTCTTCCTGCCCTTCCTCTTCCTTCCAGCCGGTATCAATTTCGCAGTCGGGAAGAGCCTGCTGCAATTTATCGACCCCGGCAGGCGTCACTTTGGTCTGCCACAAGTAGAGGTTCTTGAGGTTCTTCAAGCCTTCCAGGTGGCTGAGCCCGACGTCAGTCACGCCGGTCTGATAAAGATTCAGGTAGGTCAAGCTCTGGAGTTGGTTCAGATGAGCCAGCCCGGCATCCGACACCTGGGTTCTCTCAAGATGAAGACGCGTCAGTGAGGTCAGGTCCGCCAGATGCGGCAGCCCCCGGTCGGTGACGTCGGTGCCGCCAAGGTGAAGCCAGACCAGGTTCTTCAGGTCCTTCAAGACGGCCAGTTCCCCGTCCAGGGCCGGAGGTTTCGGAGCGCCGGGCTTGGGAGTTTCGAACTGGCGAAGGCCCTCCTGATTGCGGCCCAGGTGGAAGTAGACCTCGAGGCCGGAGTCGTTCTGGGCAACCCGCATGATTTTCCCGCCGAGCTGCTCGACTTTTTCGACAACCGCCGGGGCGGGGGCGGTCCCTGAATCCGGGCTGCCCTCCTGCTGGGCAGCGCCGGTCCCGATCATCCCGAAGGCAATCCAAATCACCATCGTAGCACTCCGCATGGAAACCTCCCTTTCCTAAGCCAGGATTGGACCAGTGATTTTCTCGAAACCGCTGGCCGAAAGTTTACGCCGCCCTGCTATGGGGATCATTCCCCAAGCGTGGCTTCTTCGGCCGTCAGAACGACCTCGACGTCGAGTCCCTCTGTCCCTTTTCCAAGGTTGCAACCTCGATGGGGTGGCAACTCCAAGCGGCAGAGGTATCGAGAAATGACCAAAAGGAGCCTGCGGCGAAGGTCTTACGCTTGTATGGTCTGGGCGCACCAAAACCGGCTGCCTGGCCGAAGGCTCCCCTTCATTATACTCCGGGACGGCAATCCCTGAACCGGTTTGTTTCTCAGACCGATCTTCCGACCTTTACAATCTTGGCTCGCCGGCCTCGCTGACGTCCGAAGTTCCGAAATGACTGTAACCGGCTCTCATGCTTGTCGAGGCAAGCCTCTTGGAGTAGAATCCTGCTTTCAATTTTACAGGGAGAGAACACAATGGTCGACGCCTCACAGGTGGAACGGTGGCTGAACAAGCTGAGAAAAGGCACGCTGACGGAACAGGATCTTCAGGCGGCGCTGGCCAAGCTGAAACAACGGGAAAACGGCGCCTCGCCTTGTCAGAAGCTGCTCTATCTCCAGACTCACAGCACGGCCGTCGACTCACCGGTGAACGGCATGTCCATCGTCGAGGAAGGTGAAATTCGACTGCCGCCCGACAACTACGACGATTGGCCCTACCACACGGTGTTGGACGCCCTCAAGGATGGGTGGCGTGTGGCCAAGTTCCCGGAGCTTTCCCTGTTGTACGACCATCCCGACGAAGTCGACCGGTGGATGGGATGCGAGTTCATCCTGGAGAAATAAGGAGGACGACCGTGGCGCTGGGGAAATACGACTGTAAGCCGACACTCACCGATCAGCAGGTATTGGACTTCTGTCGAAACGGGTTCCTGATGCTGGAGAGTGTAGTATCGGATGCAGTCAACCAGAGGACCATCGACTTCATGAAGGATCATGACGTGGAGGAGCCGGTTGAGATTCTGGAAGAAGACTGGTTCGTCGACGCCGTCATCAAGAATCCGGAAGGCGCCGGTGCCGTCCGGTCGTTGCTGGGCAAGGATTTCCTCTTACCGGCCGTGATGAGCAGCCACCGGATTCAATGTCCGGGTCCGGCCCAGCCCTGGCACCCCGACGCCGGCTCCATCTCCGCCCCCAGGCTGGACCATCTGCAGGTGTTCTACTACCCGAACGGCGCCACCAGGGAGATGGGGCCCACCGAGCTGATCCCCGGGAGCCATCTCAGCCAGGCGCGAAACGCCTTCCTCGGACGCCTCCGAAGCCTGAAGCCTGCCGTCTCGACCGCCTCACCTCCCGGATCCATCGTCGTCACCGCCTACTCGATTGTGCACCGCCGGAGCCAGAGCACCGGTACCGGTGTTCGCGACAACCTGAAGTACAACTACTGGCGCACCTCAGCGCCCTGCCGCGACTGGGTAGTGGATCCCGACTTCAACTTCTCCTGGAACAGGAACATGCTGCCGCCGTTCAGCGTTCCCGTCGCCAGGATGTTCGCCTGGCTCTGCGGAGAAGATTGGGAGCATCTGGGTGGCCAGGCTTGGCCATGCTTCACCGCGGGCGTCTACGACTCCGACCAGATCGGGCTGCCCGAGGGTCTGCGCCGCCACCGGACCCCTGGCTTGTGATTCAGCAAGACCTCCCTACGCCATCCCGCAGCACGAGCGCCGGTGAAGGGGTCCGCCTCCGCAGGCGTCTCAAACCAACAGCGAACACGGCCTCTTTCCGTTTGCCAAAGACGACTGGCCTCCTGGAGGCGCCTTGGTAAGCAACCTGTACCCGCCTGCCCCCGAAATTGAGGAGGTTTCAACGCGCCGGCGACGAAGGTTGGCTTTCGCCGTGGTGATCCTCTTCACGCTGACGGCCTATCATGGGGTCATGACCGTTTTCGGTCCCCGGATCCGCGAATATTTTTCGCTCTCGGTCGAGCAGTACGGAACCATGATCGGGCTGGGAGGTCTGGGGCAGAATGTGTCACTGCTGCTGGTCGGGCTGATGATTTCCCGTTTCGGGGTGCGACGGATCACCGAGCTGGCCCTGGGGGGAATTGGCGGATGCTTTGTGTTGATCGGCCTGGGCGCCAACCTGCTTTTTCTGAAAGTCAGCCTGGCCCTCCATGGCTTGTTCTCGGGTCTTTCCAGGGTGGCCCTTCCGGCCTTCCTGGTTGCCCTCTATCCGTCACGCAAACGGCGGATGATCTCGGTCCAGTTGGTATGCTGGTCCGCCATGGGCATCGTGATTCCGTTGTGGGCCAACCAGCTACTGAGATGGACCCGGGAGGGAGGCGACCGTGCTTTTGTCAACCTGTTTTTCGGACCGTTCCTGATTGCCGGGTGCATTGTGATGGCCGGCTGGGCTCTGTTGAGTCTCAGCAGACAGCCGGCGCTTCAAGGCTCCGACCCGAGCTCCACTGAAGGTCAAAACACAACCGGCGAAAGACTCCGTTTTCGTGAGCTGTTGGGAGTCCGCCCACTAATCATCGTGGTGCTGGTGACACTTCATGCTTCGGCGGACGGCACCATTTTTCAATTTCTTCCCTTTTTTATGAAGCACCATTTCGACCAGCTTTCTCTGGCGGCCTGGGCCTTGTCGGGACATAACGTCGCCTACCTGATTACGCGCTCCCTGCTCTCCCTGATGCCGGAAGGAGTTGGCCAACGCGCCATTCTGACCTTGGCCGGCCCGATCGGTGGATCCCTCCTCCTGGTGATGCTGTGGCAGGATCATGCCATAACTGTTCCGTTGATTTACACCCTGGCCAGCCTCTTTTATGCCGCCGAATTTCCGGTGCTTCTCAGTGAAATATCCTCCCGATCGATGGGGCACTTCGCATCGGTCATGTCCGGCGCCTACCTTGTCAGCAATGCAGCTTCGTTCCTGTTGCTGAAGGGAATAGGACGGATGGTGGACACCACCGGGGACTATCGGGTGGCGCTGAGCGTTGTCGCCTGCGGATTCATCGCCTTCGGCCTGGTGGCCGCATTAGCCGGACTCGGCAAGGCCCCAACCTCCCGCAACACGGCCACCTCCTGATGGCCGGGGTTGCGCCTGTGGCGACACCTTGACTCATGGCGCTACGTCGGAGAATTGGGGGTTGGGATCCTGCTTTCCGGTGATTGGTCTGAAGACTTGCGCCGCAGGCCGATAATACCAGGATCGTTCCACGGCCGATTCCTTGCGCCGGGACACTCGAACGCCGTGGTCCCTGCCCTCAACAGCCAAGCAGCGGGCGCCCAAAGCGGCGCCAACTCTGCCCGGAGGGAGGTCAGTTGGTGAGCCGCAGAGGAATCGAACCTCTAACCTACTGATTAAGAGTCAGTTGCTCTGCCAGTTGAGCTAGCGGCCCACGAGTGACATAGGGAGGATTGGGGTGCGGGTGTCGTGATGAAGGTCGTAGAATAGGCTCCGGCTCTCTCCACTGTTTCGGTTGGATGCTCTTGGCAGCCATGCGTGTAACGCCGGATCATTTTGAATTCCTTCTACTTGCCCAACTTCTACAGGGCACCGTCATTCATACCAGCCCCGCTCGAATCCGAGATCAATAGATGCCTCGAGATGCGGGGTCTGAGCTGCTCAAATTAGCACGACGACAAGCGGTTGTAAAGAGGTTGTACTTGCCCCAGTGCATACCGTACACCCTACCTTACTTTTGTGATCATGAAAGATAACATTGGTTCAATGGTCTGGGGCGAGCCGTTGCCCGGTTGTGGGTACCTGCCTGGGGCGTGTTAACACTAAACACCAATGGATCTGATAAAGTTACCTTTCACGGATGGCAATCACCGAAGCTCAATACGAACGCATTGCGCCCTACCTACCGGTGCAACGAGGCAACGTCAGCCTGTGTGTCGCCGAGCCTGGCTGCCAGTGGCGGGGGTTACCGCCTCGCTTTGGCAACTGGCGCACCTGAGTCGTGATCTCAAGCCTGGATGGATCACACCTTTCTTCGCAAACAACGAAGACAGCGGCGCTTCACGGTTTTTGCCAGATCTTCTGGGAATAGGAGGGGATCCCCTCCTCACCCACATCGAGTTTCCAGATGGCCCCGGTCTGCCCCTCGCAGATCAGCAGCGAACGTTCCACAAAAATGACGTTGGTCGGGAACAAACCCGGCGCTCGGAGACGATCCATCACCTCGCCTTCCGGACTCACTACCGCCACCTGTCCACGGCCAAAAAGAGTGACGTAGAGGTTGCCGCTGGCGGCAAAACGAATGCCGTCGGGCCCCACGCTGCCCTCGAAGCGAACAAACTCGCTCAGGGGTTCCGCCAGGGCGCCGTCGGCGTTCAAAGACGCGCATAGCACCTTTCCCGTCGTGGTTTCCACCACATAGAGCTTTTTGCCATCGGGGGCGAAGTCCAGTCCATTGGTGAATTCCAGACCATCGACCAACAGCTCGGCCCGACCGGACGCGCCCACCCGGGACACGGCTCCTCCCGGTCGGCCTCGCCAAGCCGTTCCCGGGTCGGTGAAGTAAATTTGTCCGTTGGGGGCCATAGTGATCTCATTGGGACCCCGCAGCGGGCTTCCATCTTCATAGTGGCTACAGAACTCTTCGACCTTGCCGCCGGCATCCGCCCGAAAGATCATTCGCTTCTGATTGTCGGTAATGAATAAATGCCCATCGGGCGCAATGGCAACACCCTGGGGCTTTCCTCCCGTGACGAGAAAATTGCTGACCGCACCGCGGGTCGAAATTTCAGAGATGTGGTGAGCGCGACAGTTGGCCACGAAAAGGTGACCTTGCCGGTCGAAAGCAGGACCTTCGGCCATGGAGAGGCCACGAGCCCAGAGAGTAGGTTCTTGCAAATCTCGGGTCCGGGAAACACTGCCCAACAGCTCTCGCCGAGCCTGCCGTCTCGGGAGGGGGAGTTGAACCGGCTTGCTGCTGTAGGCCGAAAGTTGAGCGGCTTCCATGATTTCGACGCAGCGCAGGCCGTCCCAACCGGTCAGCACCGGCTCGGCATCGTGGGCCACCCAGTCGGCAAAGCTCTCGAATTCGGTGCGGTAGGCCTGACGAAAGCCGGCCTCGTTGTCACATTGAAACCGTTCAGAGGCCCCTCCTCTGCCCTGTGCGATCACCACCAACTGAACCGGATCATAGATGAGGTCTCCTCGCTCCAGGACGATGTGCACTCCAAAGGCTTGGCGAAAGGTTCGTTGAGGAGAGAATGGACTGACCTGCAGCGTGGCGACGGCGCCCGATTCAAATTGAATCAAGAGCGCCAGAGCATCCTCGAAATCATTGCCATGGTCGGTTTTGACGGGGCTGCGCGCGAAGACCGTTCCCGCCTCGCCACAAATGTGCCGCAAGAAATCGAGGTCGTGGACTCCCGAATGAAACAAGAGGCCCCCGCCCGTCTCACGCTTGGTCCACCACCCCCAGAGTTCACGGCCATAGAACCCGTTGACTTGCACCGCCAAGGGTCGCCCATAGCGCAGGCTCCGCACAATCTCGGCCATTTTGGCGTACTGGGGACGCAATCGCCGCTTGTGGCCCACCATCAGCTTCACCCGGTTGGCCTCGGCGGCCTCCATCATGGCGTAGCATTCTTCGACGTTCATGGCCATCGGCTTTTCACAGAAGATGTGCTTCCCTGCCCTGGCGGCCGCGATGGCCATGGGAGCGTGGAGGTGATTGGGAGTAAACAGGGCTATCGCCTCCGCTCGCCCCTCTTCCAGGCAGACCTCGAAGGACGTAAAGGCAGGAGTGCTCAGCTTCTTTCCCAGAGCCAGGGCTTTCTCCGAATCGACGTCACAAACGGCGGTGATCCGAAAACGAGGGAGTGTTCCTAAAAACTCCCCCATCTGCCGTCCGAAACTGCCGCATCCCACCACGGCGATTGACAACTGATTCATGATCGGCTCTTCCCAAAGAGATCAGCCGCTCTGCCCCTTTCAGCGATGTTAACCCGGAGCGGCCGGCTGGTGGAGCGGGATTTCCCAGCTATTGCCCTCGGAGCGCCCCTGCTGAAAGCCTTGCCCCGTCTGAAGGCGACCGGAACGCCCTCTCCCTTTCCCTTCCTTGACTTGCCCTGGAACAACGTCAATAATACTGAGCCTCGGGTAGCTTCGTATCCTATGAACCCACCTCCAGAGTTGTCAACCAACGAACAGAGGGAGACCGTTCCGGCTCTGCCATCATCAGAGCTGTCGCAACCGTAAAGCGAAAATCTCTCCTGGGAGTCAACCATGAAACTGAGAAGGCTGGGAGCCAGCGGGGTCTCGGTCTCCCCGATCTGCTTCGGAACGATGCTGTTCGGGAATCCGACCACTGAGAAAGAAGCCACCCAACTGATTCATCAGGCCATGGATCGCGGCCTCTACTTTATTGACACGGCCAGCTCTTACGAGGGCTACAACCGCACGGTTGGGAGCCCGGGAGGCGTAGCGGAGGAGTATCTGGGAAGGATCCTGAAGGGCAGACGTAACCAGGTGGTTCTGTTGACCAAAATAGCCAATGCTTTGGGTCCCGGTCCCCACCAGAAAGGGGGATCCAGAATTCATTTGCAGACCGAATTGGAGAACTGCCTCCGACGGCTCCAGACCGACTGCGTCGACATCTTGATGCTCCACTGGCCCGATCTGGAAACTCCCTTCGAAGAAAGTTTGCGCACACTCGATCGGTTCGTGAAGCAGGGCAAGATTCGCTACTTTGGCGTCTCCAACTACCTGGCCTGGCAAATGTGCGAAATGCTCTGGTTGAGCGATCGCTTCGCCCTGGAAAGGATGATTGCCTACGAACCGCCCTACAGCATGCTGCGCCGGGAAATAGAGATCTCTGAAATCGCTTTCTGCAAGAAATTCGGCGTCGGCATCACGCCCTACCAAGTGCTGCACGGTGGCTGGTTGAGCGGCAAGTACCGGTTGGGAGAAACGCCTCCGGGGAGCCGTCTGGCGGAAAATCCCCATTGGATGCGTCCCCTTTCGGACCCCATCTGGCAGAGAATCGAAGTCATCAGAGGGCTGGCGGGCGAACTGGGGATCAGTTTGGCCGAATATTCCATTGCCTGGGCATTGCGGCATCCCGAGGTGAGCTCGGTGATTATGGGCATCCGCAATCTCGAACAACTCGAAAGCTCGATCCGGGGAAGTCAGGTGCAAATCCCGCAGGAACACTTGCAGAAGATCGATGAACTCTTTCCTCTGGCCATGGACTTGCGATGGTCCTCCGGTCCGCCCAAGATTCGAGCCTGGCAGTAAACTCGGACCCACCGTCGCCCCCGTCCGCCTCGGGCCTCCTCCGTTCTATTCTATGGCGCCTTGGGGGTCCAGGGGCGCCGGCGGTCCCAGTTCCCCTTTCCGAGACGTGTGAGGTTCAAAGTGGAGCGAGGTTTGATCCCATGCAAGAACTGAAAGTTGCGGCGGTCGCCATGAACGGGCTTCTGGGCCAAACGAAAAAGAACTTGCGCGCCATCGACCAGTGGGCGGCGCGCGCCAAAGACTCGGGCGCCGAATTGGTCCTCTTCCCCGAGTTGGTGGTGCAGGGACACAACGATCCCAAAACCTGGTACACGGCAGAGGCGGTGCCTGAAGGGCGCAGCGTTGAACACCTTTGTCTGCTGGCCCAAGCCTTGAATGTCTTCCTCAGCGTGGGCCTCAGCGAAAAAGAGAACGATATCGTCTACAACACCCAGGTTCTGGTGGGTCCGGAGGGCTACATCGGGGCTCAGAGAAAAATCCACCTGTCCCGTGACGAGGTCATTCACTACGAGGGCGGTTCGGAGATGCCCGTTTTCGACATCGGCAAGTGTCGCCTGGGCACCATCATCTGTTACGACAACACCTTTCCCGAGGTTGCCCGGATTCTGGCTCTGAAGGGAGCCAACGTTCTTCTGATGCCCCACGCAGCCCGGATGAAGATGTGGACCGACGACCCGGCCTCGGAGAAAGAGGCAGCGGCCTATTCCTCCAGGTACTTCCACAGGATTGCTTCCACCCGCGCCTACGAAAATGCCTGTTATGCCGTGCTCTGCAATCAGGCCGGAAGAGCCGGCTACGTCGACACCTACCCCAAGGACAGCCCCAATCAGCCTCACCATGCCGGAGGCTGCCTGATTATGGACCCACTGGGGGAGGTGGCTGCCCGGACTTCTTTCAAAAAGATTCAGGAAGAAATTCTGATCGCCAATCTGCGGCCCGAGAAACTCTGGGAAGCCCGCAGCCAACCCAACTACACCCTTCGCCAAAGACGCCCCGAGCTCTTCGGCCTCTTGGCGGAGGCCAGGTAATCCGATCCGGCTGCAGGCTCGCCACTCTGCCGCCGGCCCCCCTTCGCGTCCCGAAAAAACGGAACTGGCCGAAGCCTGCCGGGAGTTCTCCCTCCCCCGGATACCGGATCTGCTTTCGCAAGCCCCCCGGAGCGCCGCCCCCTCTAGGGCATCAACATGCCGCCGTTGATCTCGATGATCTGTCCTGTGATGTAGGAAGCTTCCGGACTGGCCAGGAACAGCACCGCCCCCGCGCAATCTTCCGGCTGTCCGTCGCGGCCCAGCGGAATTCGCTCGATCAAGCCCCGGTAGACCTCCGGAGGCGTCCGCTGCTGGTGGATGCGGGTCCAAATCACACCCGGCGCGATGGCATTGACCGTAATGCCGCGAGGCCCCAACTCCTTGGCCCATCCCCGCACGAGATTGTTCAAGGCCCCTTTAGCGGCTGTATAGGTGATGGTCCCGGGCCCCCCTCCGCTGCGGGCGCTGATTGAAGAGGTCATGAGGATACGACCGCGACCGTCCGGCAACAGCGGAATGGCATGTTTGACGCAAAAGAAGACCGACTTGCAGTTCAAGTTCAATCCCGCATCCCACTCCTCACTGGACAAGTCGGCGGTTGGGCACCGCTCGGTTGGCCCCCCGGCGTTGGCCATGAGAATGTCCAGCCCTCCATAGGTGCGGACGGTTTTTTCTATCACCTGCTTGACCTGGTTCTCATCGGTGACGTCGGCTTGAACGGCCACGGCTTGTCCGCCTTGCTCGACAATCTCGGCTACGGTGGCCCGAGCCTCGGCGGCGCTCCGGGAGTAGTTCACCACCACCCGGGCGCCGCAGCGGGCCAAACCCATGGAGATGGCCCGACCAATCCCCGTGCCTCCTCCCGTCACCAGGGCGCATCGTCCCTCCAGATCCACCGTCAGCGGTCTTGTCATGGGGACAGTTCCTCATCCAGAACGGTGACGATCACCTCCACCGCCTCCTTCAAGGCTTCCCGGTCAATCATCAGCGGCGGCACAATCTTGAGGAAGCCCTTTCCCGTCACGAACAGCAAAACACCCCGCCGGACACTCTCGAGGGCCACGCGGTCGGTCTTCTCGACCCAAGGTTTCCCGTTGAGCGGATTTCTCAGGTGTATGGAATAAAACAACCCTTTGCCGCTGACTCGGCCAATCGATAGAGGATGCCGCTCGACCACGGGGGCCAACCACTGCTCAAGTTGCTCTCCGAGAAACGCCGCTCGCTCCACCAGCCGTTCTTCTTCCATCAGTTCGAGATTGGCCTCCGCAGCCGCCGCGCAGACCGGATTGCCCCCGAAAGTGCTGGACATTTCGCCCGGCGGAGCCAGATCCATCACTTCCCTCGCCCCGATGACCGCCGAGACCGGTAAGCTGGAGCTCAGCCCTTTGCCGCAAGAAATCAGATCCGGAGCGATGCCGTAATGCTCGAAGGCAAACATCTTCCCCGTCCGGCCCACACCACACTGGATCTCATCGACGGCAATCAGCACCCGATGTCGGGTTGCCCAAGCCCTCAATTCCCGGACGTAGTCCAGAGGATGGCAGGCAGTGGTCACGCCGGGAATGGATTCCAGAATGATGCCGGCGATGTTCCGAGGGTCCAAGCCGCAGGACTTCAGATCGGCTGCAAACCCTCGCGTACTCGGACTGGGAAGCTGAAAATGGCGGAGATTCTCGCGGGGGATGCCGTCCACCTGTGCGCCCCCGCCGCTGGCCGCCTTGGCTGCCAGCGTCCGCCCGTGGTAGTTTCCCTCCAGGGAAAGGATGCCGGTCTTCTCAGGTGAAATGGACTGGCCATGTCGCCGCATCAGATTGATGGCGCACTCGTTGGCTTCGGTTCCCGATGAAAACAGGATGGCCTTGTTCAGCCCGGGAGGCGCCAGCTTGACCAGACGCTTCAAAAGGCGCTGCCGGGCCTCGGCAGGATAGGCGTAGGTGAAGAGGAGCGGAGACTCCAACTGGCGCCGGATGGCCTGAAGGATGCGGGGATGAGCATGACCGCTATTGGCCATCACAATGCCGCTGCTCAGGTCAATCCACTGATTCCCATAGGGGTCGCGGACCAGGAAGCCTTGAGCCTGATGCCAGACAATGGGCGCCATGCCGGCCATCGACTGCGGCTCCACCTCTCGCAGTTTGCGAATCAGCTCAATAGACTCGGGAACGGGAATGGGGGTGCCGATGCGGCGGAATCGGGTCTCCACCGGGCGGGTCGCTACAGGCGCCAGATCCGAAACGCTCATCGCCATGGCCGGCAACTCCTTGCCGCAGGGGACCGGCGACCGGGGAAAGGAATGAGTACTACGAAGAATCAATCACTTACAGGTGAATTGGGACCAAAATAGGGCTCCAGCCCACACAATGGCCGGTTATGTTGGTAAAGTCGGGTTAATGCGAATGGCCACAGTAGTTTCCATATGAACCACACCTTGGATAGTTTGGCCCCATGCCAGGACACTTGCAGGGGTCATGATCCGGACAGCGTTTCCAGGTGATGCCCCTTCTGCTTCTGCAAAAGCATCAGATTTTGATAGAGAGCGTAGCCATCTTTCGGAGACATCAAACCGCCCTTCACAAGCTCGCCAACAGCGGCTCTAAGGGCCTCGTTCCGTTCTTGTTCATTAGTCGCCCGATTAAGGCCGTCCAAGTACACCCTGTCAAATCTTCCCTCAGCTTTCTTCCTGGCGTAGTCAGGAGGCCTATGAGTGGTTGCCCGCTCAATCACGGCAACTGCATCACTCCCACAAAACAAAGCTTCCTCGAATGGAGTTCTTTTGTAGGTGTCAATATTCGGGTCCCCTCCCGCTTTTAGCAGAATAGTCATCAACGGACCGCTTTCACGGACATCGCCCCTGGCGGCATAGTGAAGCGCCGTTTTACCGGCATTGTCGGGTTGATTGGGATTGGCTCCATAATCCAGCAGCATCATAACTATCCCAAACGTTGCCGGACGCTCAAATATCGCAGGATCAAGGACCCAATCAAGATCAAGGACCCGATGCAGGGGAGTCAGCCCTTTTTTGTTCACCTGGTTGGGGTCCGCTCCTTTCTGCAATAGCCGTTCCAGCAGATTTAAATCTTCATTGTCAACCATATTATCAACCACATCGAACAGGTTAATGCCCGGCTTGCCCGTTTTCGAGCCCGTCCCATTCCCCAACAGGTCATGGGATAAACCAAACACCGCCAGCCCGACCGCCAGGCAAAGTAAAGGCCCCCCCCTTGATGCAAAGAGTTTCATCGCTCACCTCCGCGTTGGTACATAGATTCAATTTTTGAGCATATAAATACACTACTGCCCTGCATTTCGCAAAGTCAAGCAAAATCCTGAACCGAATACCTTACTTCATCATAAACCCAGCGACCCTGTGAGAAATGCGGACTAGGGCCCGCCCATCTCCTTGACTTTCCTGGCATATTCATCGGCTTGAGCCACAATATCGACGCCCACCATTTCGCTCCAGGCCGCGATCAGCTTTTGGGTCAGGGGGCCGGGCTTTCCCTCACCAATGGGCAAGCCGTTGATTCGGGTGCAAGGCATGACAGCGAAGGTGGTCGCCGTGTGAAAGGCTTCTTCGGCAGTGACGATTTCATAGACGCCAAAATCTTCCTCCGCCCAGGGCGCAGCCATTTGGGTCAGAAGGTCCAGGACGGAGTTCCGCGACACGCCGACCAGGATATTGTGCCTTTTTGCAGTGAGCACCCGACCCTGGCGAACAATGAAGAAATTGGAGCCGCTGCCTTCGGTGATAAACCCTTGATCATCCGTCAATAGAGGGAAGGCCTTCGGATCGACTTTGTGGGCCTGAAGATTGGCCATCTGGTAATAGACCCGACTTCTGTTTTTGACCTTGGGCTCGATGAGGTGAGCCGGCGCCGATCGCTGAGGAACAATGACCGAATGGACCCCCGCGCGGTACATGGGGCCGTTTCCGGCCAGGTGCCACCACAGGGGCCAGCAGTTGATGGAGACGGTGGGTTGAACGGCTCCTCCGAAAACGCTCCTGTACAGGGGCAAGGGTCCTCGGGAAACGTCGTGCATGATTTGAACGTCGGCGCCGTCCAGGGCGGGCAGGTTCCTTTCCAGGGTCTCCAGGGTCACGCCCTCCATCTCATCCAGGGTCAGGCCGCAATCAATCTCCAGATATTTGAGGCCGGCATAAATTCGCTCCAAATGCTCCCTGAGCCTGAAGGGCTTTTGCCCGTAGGTCCGCGTCATATCGAACACCATGTCCCCGAACATCAGCGCTGAATCGAAAATGGAGACTCGGGCTTCCTGCTCGCTGACGAACTTGCCATTGAAATACACTGTTCTCGAAGCCATGTCGATTCCCTCGGAATTTTGTTTGTTCATCCTCTCGGGTTTGCTGGTAAGAAACCGGTCGCTGTCCGGGACCTTCGAAACTTGTGGGGCAAAAGGACCCCGCCGGCTCAATCTAGCCCCTCTGTCGCAAACTCGTCACAGCTGAGCGAATGCCGTCGGCCATGGCGCGCAAGGTCTCCTCGGGCATGTCCGACCAGAAGGGAAAGCTGATCATGTTGTCGAAAAAGTCATCGGTATTGGGCAAACGAATGTTCCCGTAGCCGAACGACTGGAAGAGCTCCGAGCGGTAAAGAGGCCAGTATTGAACGATGCACTTGATCCCGTAGTCCTGATGAAGCAACGCAATCAGGTCATCCCGCGTGCCCCGTGATTTCGAGCTGTCGTAGCGGGCCACCAGCAGGTGGTAGGCGTGAACGTGACCTTCAGGCACCTGCTGAAAGGACAGTTCCGGGACATCGGCCAAGGCGGAACGGATCCAGTCAGCCTGCGTTCGTCTCTGCTCATCAATCGCATCCAACCGCCTGAGCAATCGCCGCCCCACGGCGCATTGCACTTCACTGAGGCAGAAGTTGAAGGGCCAGACTCCCTCCATGCCGCTCACCAGATTTCCCATTGCCGGCGCCCAATAGCGGTCCCGGTTTCCGGCGAAAGGCCAGTTGCCCATCCAGCGGAGCTTTCTGGCGCGCTCTCCGTCAGCGGGATTTCTGACCGTCAGCATGCCTCCCTCTCCCAGGGTCGAGATATTCTTCTGGTTGTGGAAGCTGAAGGCGGCGAAGTCCCCCAGGGAGCCCGCCTTCCGACCCTTGTAGACCGCGCCCGGGGCCTGGGCCACGTCTTCCACCACTTTCAGGCGATGATCTTCCGCCAGACGGAGCAGCGGGTCCATGTCGGCGGGCAAACCGTAGAGATGGACCACCACCATAGCCCTGGTCTTTTCGGTCAGACAGGGTTTGACAAATTCTGCGGAGAGCAGCCGCGTGGCCGGGTCAATGTCGGCAAACACCAGTCGAGCCCCCGTTCGGGCAAAGGGAACGGCACTGGAAACGAAGGTGTGAGCCGGGAGAATCACTTCGTCTCCCTGAGTCAAACCGCACAGCGCGGCAGCCATCTCCAGCGCCGCCGTGCAACTGCTCACGGCAATACTGTCGGCACAGCCGATGTATTGGGTGAATTCCTGCTCGAAGGCTCGTTGCTCGTCACCCTGGCTCCAGGTGGGGCTGTTGCGAAGGATCTCGAGCACGACGGCTTCTTCCTCGGCGTTGAGCCGGGTTTGAACGGAGGGAAAATCCACATGAAGCGGCCGGGATAGGATTGAAGGCATGGTCTTTTCCTCGCCTTGCTGGACGGAGTCAGTTCTCGAATCCAAAATATCCTAAGAAAAGCCACCGTAACCTGTCAAACCAAACCCATGCAGGATCGACTCAACCGCGACACTCAGCGCCGGCCCGGTTGACGACCTCAGGTTTTCTCTGCTAGTCTCCGCTGGATTCAGCAGAATGGTTAGTGGCCAGTCACTAGCCACCGATCAAGCGCAGACCATGGGCGAGCACTCTCCGGACACCCTGTCTCCCGCCGCATCCCCCCGCCCCAAGCCACCTCTTCCGATTCGGGACAGACTGTTCTGGTTCTCCATCAGCCTGAGCCTGCTGGTGGGCTTGACCATCAACCTTTTGCCAGTCACCTTCAAGGTCTTCCAGAAACTCTTTCAAGCCGGCTTTGAGATGCAGGGCCGAGTCGAGATGTTCTACTTCATAGGCGCTCTCGCCGGGAATATCGTGGCTGGGCTGGTCACCGGTCGTCGAGGTCCGACCGCATCAGTGAAGCGGGGCCTGGCTTTGGGAGGCCTGGGCTGTCTGCTGCTGGGAGCCGCCCAAAACTGGCTCATGGCGCAAGCGGGCGCCGTCCTGATGGGCATGGGGACCTCTTGGCTCACCGTCGTCTATGGAACCCTAACGGCCCACCATTTTCAGGAGGCCCGCCAACGAGTCTTTGCGGCCCTGGCCTTGACCATGGCCATTGGCGGCACCCTGGCTCCGCTGGGACTGGGCGCCTATGTGGACCATGCCTGGATGGAGCGGGGCTGGCCCTGGGGGATTCCCTACATTGCCTTGATGAGTCTTTATCTATTGACCCTGCTGGCGGCGCCCTCGATGCCGGCGGGAACCTCCGCGCCGGCGCGGAGTGTCGGTGAATCTCGGGGACGGTTGCGGGAGTTGCTTCAGGCGATGGCGCAGTTCGGCCGCTCGCTGCCCTGGCCCTTGTGGCTCATCGGTCTGGCCTTTACCCTGCACGGAATCGGACAGATGGGAGCGGTGGTCTGGCTGGGCCGACTTTACGAAACCCGCCTGCATCTCTCCGAAACCCAGGTCGGATGGATGATTTCCGCCAACATCACGGGTTTCATCGCGGGGCGGATGATCTGGACCTATTTTGGAGGGCGGATCCCCGAGCGCATTCTACTGGGCTGCAGCGCCGGCTGGGGAGCCACCTTCTACGTCCTGACCATTCTCAGTGGGAGCTACCCTCTCGGCCTGATGCTGATCTTCGTCGCCGGAATGGGCATGAGTGGAGACGCCATATCGCTGCAGTCCTTCACCGCTCTGCGCTTCCGCCGGACAGCCGCCCAAGCCTTCGGCTTTACCCAAGCGCTGGGACACTTGGGCGCGGCCATGGGGCCTTACTTCATCGGCTTTATGGGAGACATCAGCGGAACCATCGAGCAGGCAGTATGGGTGATTCCGATCACCATCACCCTGCTCTCCCTTCTCGGATTTGTCTGGCACTTCCTGGATCGCTCTGCCCAAAAACCAGGCGCTTCCTGAGGCGGACCCAGGCTCCCGGCTCCACAGCCGAAGCCGCAGACGATCACCCATCCCGGGAATTTTCCGGGGGCGATAGCCTGGTGGCGCACGCCGGGGCGCCTGCCTGCTGAACCCGGCGAGGCAGGCAGGACAGGATCTGAAATGGCGAAACACCCACACATTCTGGACAATTGCGATCACAAGGTCGCCGAGTATCTGCGCGAGCATCTGCCCGCTGCGGAGGTTTTCCGGCTGGTGTCGGCCTATTTCACCATTTACGGCTACGAGGCGATCGAAAATGAACTGCGTGGCATCAAGGACGTGCGGTTTCTTTTTGGCGACCCGGGCTCGGTCGGCGAGCTGGACCCCGGGGAGAAAGCGCAAAAATCTTTCGCCCTGACCGAAAGCCGGCTTTCGCCGAATCACGAACTCCAACAGAAATACCTGGCGCGCCGCTGCGCCGAATGGGTTTGCGGCATGGGAGTGCGAATACGTTCAGTCAGCAAATCCAATTTTCTGCACGGCAAGATGTATCTCACCGAGTCCGCCGGCAGCGGCGTTGCGGTAGTCGGCAGTTCCAACTTCACCCGAAGCAGGCTGGGCAGCGGGGCAGGCGCGAACCGGGAAATCAACCTGGCGACCACCGATGCAGCGATAGGCGTCGAATTGCGGGAATGGTTTGACCAACTTTGGGCGAACCAGGAGTTGACCGGAGACGTCAAAGAGGAAGTGCTGGCCGCGCTGAACCGGATAGGGAAAGACCACGCGCCCGAACTCATCTACTACAAAACCCTCTACGAGCTGTTCCGCAACGACATCGAAGCCAGAAAAGACAACGAACGGCAACTGGCGGATCTCCACCTCTATGACACCAGCATCTGGAGTGCATTGTACGATTTCCAGAAAGACGGCGTAAAAAGCATCATCGCCCGCCTTCTGAGGCACAACGGCTGCATCCTGGCCGACAGCGTGGGTTTGGGGAAAACCTATACGGCGCTGGCGGTCATCAGGTTTTTTGAACTGAGAAACGAGCGCGTGCTGGTGCTATGCCCCAAAAGACTGCGCGACAACTGGGCGCTGTATCCTGCTTACACCGCACAAATCAACAATCCCTTCGCCGAAGACCGTTTCGGCTACACGTTGCTGTCTCACACCGACCTCTCCCGCAATCAGGGGAGAGCGGGCGACGTGGATCTGACAAATTTCAACTGGCGCAATTTCGACCTGGTGGTGATCGACGAATCCCACAACTTCCGCAACGCCACCGAAAGCCGTCGGGACGAAGCCGGCAACATCATCCGCAAAAGCCGCTACGCGCGGCTGTTGGAAGACGTTATCCAACAGGGGGCGAAAACCAAAGTGCTGATGCTCTCGGCCACGCCGGTAAACACCTCGCTCATCGACCTGCGCAATCAGATTTACCTGATGACCGAAAGACGCGAAGACGTTTTTCGAGAAAATTTGGGGATCGGAAACATAGGCGTTTTGCTGGGGCAGGCCCAAAAGGCATTCAAGGCTTGGGAAAACAACCCGGGTGCAGGCGGCAGGAAGGACAAGTCAACCTTGCTGGAAAAATTGGGTCCCGACTTCTTCCAGTTGCTGGGAAGCGTCTCCATCGCCCGCTCCCGGCGGCAGATCAAGCAATTCTACGCTCAGGAAATGAGTCGAATCGGCGAGTTTCCCCAACAACTGAAACCGGAAAACCATCACCCGCCGACCGACCTGACCGGCGCGCTTTCCTATAAGAATCTGTCCGAGCAAATAGGAAAATTCGCCCTGTCCGTCTACAGGCCGTCCAGCTATGTCGTCGGCGAAGAGGCCAAGCGACGATTAGCGGAAGAAAAGCAAAAGCGGCAGTTCAACCAGGAAGACCGCGAGCGCTTTCTGATCGGGATGATGCGAACGAACTTTCTGAAGCGTCTGGAAAGTTCAGCCCACTCCCTGTCGGAAACGCTCGGGCGCACCGTCGGCAAAATCAACGACCTGCTGCAAAAGATAGACCGCTATGAACACAACCGGGCCCTGCAGGATGCGCAAGCCGATATCCTTCCGGACGAAGACGAAGACGACGAGGAGTTTCTGATCAATCGGGCGCGCAACCCCTATCACCTGCGGGAACTGGATCTGCCCCGATGGAAGCAGGATTTACTGAAAGACAAACAAATCTTGACGACGGCCTGGAACAACGTCCAAAAGATCACGCCCGAGCGGGACGGCAAGCTGAAAGAGATCAGGAAGCACCTTCGCCACAGAGCAAGAAATCCGACCACCGACAGAGAGGGCAGGAAAAACCGCAAGATGCTGGTGTTCACCACCTTCAAGGACACGGCGGAATATCTTTACCAGAACCTGTCGTCCCTGGCAGCGGAACTGGCGCTGAACACGGCCCTGGTCTGCGGAGACGTGACTCACACCACCTTCGGCAAAAACAACTTCAACACCATCCTGACCAACTTTGCCCCCCGGGCGCGGGGGCGCGACGCCAGCGGCAATGGCGAGATTGACCTGCTGATCGCTACCGACTGCATCTCGGAGGGTCAGAACCTCCAGGATTGCGACACCGTGCTGAACTACGACATTCACTGGAACCCGGTGCGTATCATCCAGCGCTTCGGGCGCATCGACCGTATCGGCAGCCGCAACCCGTCAGTACGGATGATCAACTACTGGCCCACCCGGGACATGGACGTCTATTTGCGCCTGCAAAGCCGCATCGAGGCCCGCATGGCGCTGGCGGACGCAGCGGCCAGCGGCGACGACGATCCGTTGAATACGCTGACCTACGAACAAGCCCAGAGGGAGTTGAATTTCCGCGACCGGCAATTGCAACAACTGCGCCAAGAAGTGCTGGATCTGGACGAATGGTCCGACGGCGTCGTCATGAGCGACTTTACGCTGGATTACTTCTTCGCCCAGTTGTTGCGATACCTGGAAAGAAACCGAGCGGCGCTGGAAGCCACGCCCAATGGGGCCTACGCTATCACCGATAGCGGCAGCAGTCCCCCAGGTCCGGGTGTGATCTTCTTTCTGCGCCAGCGCAACGTCGGCACGGATAAACGGAAGAAAGCGGCCAGCCCGATTCATCCCTACTATGCGGTTTACATCCGCAACAACGGCGATATCCGCTACGGCTGCGCACACGCCAAGCAAGTGCTGGACATGTTTGAATCTTCGGCTGTCGGCAAGACCCAGCCGCTGCAAAGACTCTGCGACCGGTTTGACCGCGAAACCCAAAACGGCCAGGATATGGCGCGTTACAACCAACGGTTGAACGCCGTGATCGCCCACATTGGCAGGGCGCACCACACAACGCAAATCAAGCATCTGGGCATCGGCGGCTCCCGCCACTTCCAACTGCCCACCGTCTCCGAGACCCCGCGCCAAGCCGAAGACTTCGAGCTGGTCACATGGCTGGTCATCCAACCCGACCCATGAACGGAGCGCGCCATGACAGTCGCCGATGAAGAGTTGTTGAGAATACTCGAGGCCGGCGAATCCGACCGCGTCGAGCTCAAGGAATCTTTGTCCGGCAGCGCTGCCGCACGAATCAGGGAAGCCATCTGCGCTTTCGCCAACGATCTGCCCAACCACGCAAAACCCGGCTTGGTTTTCGTGGGCGTCAGGGACGACAAAACGATCAGCGGTCTCTCCGTCACCGATCCATTGCTCCGGCAGTTGGCCGATATGAAAACCGACGGCAACATCGTGCCTCCGCCAACCATGACGGCGGAAAAGCGGGTGCTGCAAGGCAAGGAAGTGGCGTTGATCACCGTGCAACCCTCCAATTCGCCGCCGGTTCGCTGCCGAGGGGCCATCCACATCCGCATCGACCCGCGCCGCGGCATCGCCACCGCACAGGACGAACGCATTCTCAACGAAAAGCGCCGGCACGGCGACCACCCTTTCGACATCCAACCCATTCCCACCGCCGGCCTGTCCGACCTCAACCTGACCCGGTTTGAAAACGAATACCTGACTCAGGCGTTCTCCGCCGAGATGCTGGCCGCCAACGACCGCAGCCTCCATGAGCAGTTGGCCGCGACAAAGATGATCGTTGCCGCCGACCGGCCCACGGCGACTGTGCTGGGCCTGCTCGCCATTGGCAAGAATCCGCAGGATTTCCTGCCAGGCGCTTATGTGCAATTTCTCAGGATCGATGGCAGCGAATTAGCCGATAATATCACTGATGCTGACACCATACGCGGCGCCATTCCCGACCTGCTGCTCCGCTTGGACGAGAAACTGAAAGCCCATAATCGCATCGCCGTCGATATCGCTACCGGCACAGTCGAACGACGGACCGCGCTTTACCCGATTGAAGCGTTGCAACAGATCATCTGGAATGCCGTCATGCACAGGACCTACGAAGCAACCAACGCGCCGGTCCATGTCTACTGGTTCAACGACCGCATTGAAGTCATGAATCCCGGCGGCGCGTTCGGCCGGGTAACGGCTGAGAATTTCGGCCAACCCGGATTTACCGACTACCGCAACCCCAACCTGGCCGAAGTCATGAAAACCTTCGGTTTTGTCCAACGTTTTGGCATAGGGATACCGATAGCCAGACGACTGCTGGAAGAGGCCAACCATCCGGAACTGGAATTCAACATCTACGACAATGACGTGCGAGCCGTGATAAAGTCGGCGCGAGCCTCGGAGGGCGCGGGACAATGACTGTTCCCGTTTTGACGTTCTTCAACAACAAGGGCGGCGTCGACAAAACCTCGCTGGCCTATCATCTGGCGTGGATGCTGTCCGACCTCGGATACCGGGTGCTGGCCTGCGACCTCGACCCCCAGGCAAACCTCACCGCCGCATTTCTGGACGAAGGACGTTTGGAGACACTGTGGGATGAAGGCAGGGGCGCGCCCGCGTCCGGGCAAACCATCATGCAGTGCGTCCGACCTCTGATGGAAGTCGGCGACATCCAATCCCCGACTATCGAGCACATTACACCCACGTTGCGCCTGATACCCGGAGATCTGGCCCTGGCCGGGTTCGAGGACACCCTGTCGGCGGAGTGGCCCAACGCCCTGGGTTCCACAAGCCTGTACCGCCCCTTCCGTATTTTGACCGCCTTCTCGACCGCCATGCAGGCTGGGGCAGAGCAGATGAGCGCCTCCCTCATCCTGGCCGACGTTGGCCCCAATCTCGGCGCCATCAATCGTTCGGCGTTGATTGCAACCGATTCCATTATCGTTCCACTGGGCGCCGACCTGTTTTCACTCCAGGGTCTGCGCAACCTTGGCCCAACCCTGAACCAATGGAGACGGGACTGGAAGCAGCGAAGGAACAACTGGGCGCCACCGCAATTTCCACTGCCGGAGGGGGGCATGAAACCCATCGGCTATGTGGTGCAACAGCACGGAGTGCGTCTGAGCCGTCCGGTGAGGGCCTATGACAAGTGGGTGAATCGAATGCCGGAGGAATACGCCAGAAACCTGTTAGCCGAGAACCGGGGACCTTATGCCGAGACACCGGCACTGGACGAAAAAAACGCCCTGGCCACCGTCAAGCACTACCGAAGCCTGGCGCCCATGGCTCAGGAAGCGCGCAAGCCCATTTTTCACCTCACCACGGCCGACGGAGCCATCGGCAGCCACGCCGCCGCAGCCAGAGACGCACGCTTCGATTTCAAGGCTCTGGCCGAGAAGATCATAGAGAGAATCGAGCCCGGGGGGACGGCGGCGACTGGAACATCGGCTCACGCCTCCTGACTCCCCAGGCCCGCCCCAGCCCTGTGCGCACCCATTCAAGTTGCCGATTGCTGAATCTCATGCGGATATAAAGTCAAACCATGCACTCGTTCCGCAATAACCGCTTGCGCGACCACGGAATACCCCTGAGCACGGTGTGGCTGCTCAACGACATCGCCGAGTCCAAGGGAAAACAGGAGTTGCTCACATGCCAGTTGAACAAGTCCGGCGACGCTGCCTGGAGGGGCCGAGGTCCGGGCGCCCGCTGGCGTTTTCTGCAAGAATAAGGGGAGTAATGCTCAAGTAAGGGGAGTAATAAGGGGTTGGCCGGTAAACTTCTGCTGGAGTCGGGATAAAGATCTATTCCCTACCCCCTTCCTGCGAGGAAGGGGGGGATCCAGTGAGTCGGTCCGCCGCCGGGGGAGTGAACACACGCCCGGCGGTCGGCGGAGAAACAGGAGCAACGAATCATGAGCAGCAGTATCCGCCATGAAATCCAAACCGCGCTGGCCACCCTGCCTGGCGGACAGACAGGGCTGCCGGACGACGATTTTTTGAGGGCGGCGCAACGCCTGCTGGCGACCCTGGGCTACCGCAGCCAACGCAGGCTGGCCGGACAGTCGGGCGCCGTTGATGACTTCATCGCGGCCTTTCCCGCCCCGAATCCCGGCACGGACCCGGAGCAGACCTTCCGCCGCAACGTCCAATCCGTGCGCCTCCTCTTTCAACTGACCGACGCCGAAATCGCTACGGCGGCGCGAAATGCTCTGTTCGGCGCCGACGCTTTCGACCGCGGCAATGCCGGCAGCTTTCTCTTTGTGGCTGTCGAGCTAAATGGCAAGTCCTACCCCCGCGGGCAATACGCCACATTTACCCGTGAGATCAACAAGCGGTTCCAATCGCCGACCGTGGTCCTGTTCACCGGGGCGACGGGGCTGCTCACCCTGTCCTTCGTCCACCGCCGGCAGCACAAGCGCGACGAGAACCGCGACGTGCTGGGCAGCGTATCGCTGATACGCGAGATCGACCCGGCCCGGCCCCACCGCGCCCACATCGACATCCTGGATGAATTGTCGCTGCCAAACCGGCTGCAATGGATGGATGCCCACGGCAAACCGGGCAACTTCGACGGCCTGCTAGCCGCCTGGCTGGACGCGCTGGACACCGAGGCCTTGAACCGGCGGTTCTACCAAGACCTGTTCGCCTGGTTCAACCGCGCCGTCAGCGAGGCCGCCTTCCCCACCAACCAGGCCAGAACCCTGTCGCCCGAGGAACACGTCATCCGTCTCATCACCCGCCTCTTGTTCGTCTGGTTCATCAAAGAAAAAGGACTGGTCGTGAAAGACCTGTTCATCGAGGCGCGCATCCGACCGCTGCTGCGGGATTACGACCACGCCGCCGGCGATTCCTACTACCGCGCCGTGCTGCAAAACCTGTTTTTCGCCACCCTGAACACCGAGATTGGCCGGCGCGGTTTCAGCAAGGCGAGCCATGCCACCCACCGCGATTTTTCCCGCTACCGATACCAGGGAGAAATGAGCGACCCGGAAAAGCTGCTGGCCCTGTTCCGCCAAACGCCCTTCATCAACGGCGGCCTGTTCGACTGCCTGGACAGCGAGGCCGCCACCCGGGGCGGCGGCTACCGCATCGACTGCTTTACCGACAATCTCAACCAGCGCCGCGGCTATTCCATCCCCAACCGCCTGTTCTTCGACGACGGCGGGCTGATTCCCCTGTTCAACCGCTACAAGTTCACCGTGGAGGAAAACACGCCCATAGAGCAGGAAGTCGCCCTGGACCCGGAACTGCTCGGCAAGGTCTTCGAAAACCTGCTGGCGGCCTACAACCCCGAAACCCGCGAAACGGCCCGCAAGCAGACCGGTTCCTACTACACCCCGCGTGCAGTGGTGGACTACATGGTGGACGAGGCCCTGGTGGCGGCGCTGGCCCGGACCTGTCAGCCAACGGACGGCGACGGCGATTTCTGGCAAGCGCGGCTCCGCTACCTGCTGGACTATGACGACGCCTTCAACGACGCGGAGGAACTGTTCACCACAACCGAGCGGAAAGCAATTGTCCGGGCCATCGCTGAAATCAAAGTGCTCGACCCGGCGGTCGGCTCCGGCGCCTTTCCCATGGGCATCCTGCACAAGCTCACCCTGGCCTTGCGGCGGATTGACCCCGACAACACACACTGGGAGACACTGCAAAAAGAACGGGCCACAAAGAAAGCCGGCGCGGCCTTCGACACTCAGGACCAACAGGAACGCGAGGCCGAACTGAAGGAAATCAGCCAAACCTTCGAGCACTACCGCGACTCCGACTTCGGGCGCAAGCTCTACCTGATTCAGAACAGCATCTTCGGCGTAGACATCCAGCCCGTGGCCTGCCAGATCGCCAAACTGCGCTTTTTCATCTCCCTCGCCATCGAGCAAGAGCCGACCGCCGCCGCCGACAACTTCGGCATCAAACCCCTGCCGAATCTGGAGACGCGCTTTATCGCCGCTAACACGCTGTTGGGACTGGACAAGCCGAAGCAGATGGGTCTGGTGGAGGGCAACGCGGACATCCAACAATTGGAGCAACAACTGAACGCCAACCGCGAGCACCACTTCCACGCCACCACGCGCCCAACGAAGCGGCGATGCCGGGAGAAGGACAAGGAGTTACGAGACGACTTGGCCGCCGCGTTGCAGAAGGCCAACTTCCCCGCTGACGCCGCCAACAAAATCGCCCGCTGGAATCCTTACGACCAGAACGCCAAAGCCAACTGGTTCAACGCTGAGTACATGTACGGCGTCATCGACGGCTTCGATGTGGTCATCGGCAACCCGCCCTATGTCAGAGCAGATTCGGGTAGTCAGCACCTTGAATTGCGTCAGCGAATTGAGGACAGTAATCAATATGAAACGCTTTGGGAAAAGTGGGATTTGTACATTCCTTTTATTGAGTGTAGTTACAAGCTACTCAAGCCATGCGGATTCACGACGCTCATCGTGTCAGATGCTTATTGCCATGCTAAATACGCCCGGAAATCGCAGAATTGGTTTCTGCAAAATAGCCGAATACTTCGGCTTGACTTCTTCAGCAGAATTCGAATTTTCGACGCCGCCGTGCGCAACGTCACCTATTTGTTTCAGAAAGCAGATGGAAACCACCACAAGCCGGAACGCCGTGTGCATGATCCGGAATTTGGCGCTGTCAGTCTATTGCCTACTAATGAACAACGTGAACTCACCTACCGTGTCTTTTTCCCGGAGGACACCGATTTTCGGCCGTTCTCGGCCCCAACGGTAACTCTCAACGAAATTTGCTATGTCACAAAGGGTATGGTTGTCCATGCCGATGAAAAAAGAGCACGAGGCGAATTTAAATTGAAAGATTTGGTTTCAGACACAAAAGACGAACTCCACCCGAAGCGGTTTGTCGAAGGCAAGCACCTTGCGAGATGGCTTCCCGTCACAAATAGATGGCTGGAGTGGGGGACGAAACGAGCACCTGACATGTTTAGTAGGCCAACATTCTCAGAGATTGATGAGGTTGATGAGAAAATACTTGTTCAGCGTAGTCCTGGACCAGACCCAAAGGCTTGTTATGATAACTTTCGAACGTGTTTCACAGAAAGCAGCGTAGGACTTCTTCTGTGGCATAACTTATCCAGCGTCCGCAACAAATCTATCAAGAAGCAGACGCGCTATCGTGACGAAACACCGCGTCGCCCAGATTTTCCGCAACGGGAAGAACTCGAAAAGACCAGCCGCCGTTTTGCTGTGAAATTCTTGCTCGGGGTGATGAATTCAAGTGCTGCTCGTAATTTTCTACGCGCAAACCGCCGCAGTAACATTCACCTCTATCCTGACGATTGGAAAAAACTGCCGATTCCCGATGTGACATCTGAGCAGTAAGCGCCGATTATTGAACTGGTCGATCGGATCCTGAATGTCAAACACTGCAACCCGTCGGCGGACACCAGCGAGCAGGAAGCAGAAATAGACCGCCTCGTCTATGCGCTCTACAACCTGACGGCGGAGGAAATTAAAATTATCGAAAATGCTTAGGAGTTCCTTTCGCTCACGCTTCTACTCATCGGCCTCAATGTCTCGAAAATGGAATCTTTCCCCCACCTTCACAACCCGGACCACTACGGAACGATTTACCATCGGACCGATTACGTCATCGACTGCCTCGCCTACCTGGTTGATCTTGAGGTGATCCTCGCCAACCGTGATCTCGATCCAATCCTTATCTAAGTGAAGTCCACGCAAAACACCGCGAATCGTCTCCTCCGCTTCCGGTTCGGCAGGTGAAGATGTCCTGATCTCCCGGATAGCAGCGCTGACAGCGGTTCTGGTAGCGGGAACAAGGGTAAGAGCGCGGGTCTCATCCGCGGACCGAATGTCAAGTTGAGTGAATCTCTCTCCGGTCGGAGTCGGAGCCAAGCTGCGCGTCAGCTTGAGAAACGTGCTTCTATAGTCAGCGTCGGGCACCACCTTTGGCAACTCATCTTCAGGCGACTCAATGCTGGCTCGCAAGATACCAAGGAACTGGTTGGCGATTTCTTTTGGACGAAGATCCGTCTCGAACATTTCTCGTTGCTTCGCTTCCTGTACGGCAACCGCGAACTGGTAGCTACCCGGAGCGGCCCTGGAAGAGCCATGGCCGACATGAGTCCTCAATCTCCTTGCTGGGGCCACCGCGCCTGCGGTGCGGGAGTTTCTTCAGGAACTCCGCTGTTCGATAAAACAGTGACTGCACCGTTTGAACCTTTTCAACGATCAAATCCAAGGGGGCGCCGCCCTTCACGATTTTGCCGCCCTTTACGGAGATGAGCACCTGCCCAGGGACGAAATCAACGCCTGTCCGCTCTCGACTCCGCTCGCTCCAGATGGACTGCAGCAGGTCGCGTAGCTGATCGCGCGCGAAATCTGGCAGGTGTTCGGATGCAAGGCAGCGGTGAGCCAGCGTCTCGGCGGTATGCCTTTGAGCCGCCTTGAAGTACAATGAGACCGTGCTTACAGCAGAGACTCCATAAGTGCGCGACTTGGCAGGATCAAGCTTTCGAAGCGCTTGCTCTTCGGCTTGTGCGGCCTTCGCATAAAGTTCTTGCGCCCGGTCACATTCGCCCCGACGAACGGCGACTTCCGCATCCGACGCATATTGTTCGCTCTGGCAGTGGTGTTCAAGCCAAGTCATGATGCTTCCAAGGGAGATAGGAGTATGCACCGGGCGCGGAATCCAACAACACCGGCCATCGCGGGGAGGTTGCTGGCGCCGGCCGCAGCTTGCGCGAGCTTCTCCTTTAGCCTGCGGGCAACGATCGTGGCATTTCCTTGATCAACGCCCGATACTTCAAGGCAGATGCAGTCCTCAAGATCCTCGGTTGGGTACCTGCCGGGGCCATGTAGTAATCTGCCCCGGTCCTGGTCTCTGCACGTCTAACGGCCACGAAACCTCTGGACAACTCCACTGCGGCCAAGGTGCAGGCACATGCACCCGCTTCGGTCGTGTCTATTTCGTTCGCCCACGCGCGTCTTGTGCGTTCGTCTGTCGTCTCCCATTTTACAACCGCTTCAGTCTTCTTTCCCAAATTGCTGATCTGGAACTCGACAGGCGGTTGGTGGTGCCGGTCGAGGCACACCCGTGCGCCTTCGGTCAAGTTTTTGGCAATTGCTTCGGTGAGGCCGCTGTGCCGATTGGCCATATCGTGGATCCGAAGCTTCGGTTTCTGCATACACTAGCGCTCCTTTGCGAGCAACTGTCCAACGGGTAAACGTCACGCAAAGTCTTCGGGCGAATTTTCTTTCAGCGGCAACTTTACCGTATGTTGCGAACGAACACTACTTCGAGACCTCTGCATAACACTATGTTTCGAGTAGATGGGTCATCAGAAGGGTTATAGATAGGGAGTTCTGTCCCTTTTGTGGCTTTTTTCCCGTTGTTTCGGTCATTTTTGTCCTGTTCAGGGCCGATTTTTCGCCCTTCAGGCACATTTACCCCGAGCAACCAGGATCGGCTAGGCCATAACAGCGTTTGTAGGTGGCAAAGGGACGTTCTCCAGTTGCCCCGGGTGGCAGTTATGCAGAGGTCTCCTTCGTCTATGCCCTTTACAACCCGACGGAGGGGAAAATCACGGCGTTGGAGGGCGGCAGATTGTGGTCTGCGGCGGAGTGGCCGGGTTGGTAGGAAACCGACAACGGGCGCGGAGCGTCGGGTGAGGCGGCATCCTCCCTCTGAAAATGGCGTAATATACGACAATCATGGAAGCGAACTCTCATGCCGTTCGAGATCCGATCCACGGTCTCATCGAACTCTCAAAGAACTCTCAAAAAAAGAAGTCGATTTAATCAATACCGGAACGTTCCAAAGACTTCGTCGGATTCGTCAATTGGCGATGGCGTTTCTGGTGTATCCCGGAACCCTGCACACTCGTTTCGATCATTCAATCGGAGTGATGCACATCGCCGGGCGAATCTGCGATCGGCTCAAGCAACTCGAACCTGAGAAAATAACCGACCAAGAATGCCAACAGATTCGGCTTGCCGCACTGCTTCACGATATTGGTCACGGACCGTTCAGCCACGTTTCCGAGCATCTTTTGGAACGACACGCACAAGTTCAATCCGTGGAGCCAACTCGTGAGAAAATCCACGAGAAAGTTACCGTTGACATCATTGAGAACGACCCGGAGATTGGCAAGGTTCTCGCGCCTGAAGAACGTGAGTTTGCCGTTGACATGATTCAAGGGAAAGAAACGAGAGACTTTCGGCGCGACATCGTTTCCAGCGACCTGGATGCCGACAAGATGGACTACCTTATTACGGGATTCCTATTTTGCTGGGGTCCAATATGGGACGTATGACCTGGAGAAAATCATCGAGTCGTGTCGGGCGCACCACGAAGGCAATGAATCCTACCTGGCAATCAGCGATGAAGGCATCTACGCGCTTGAGCAACTCCTGCTTGCAAAGCGCCACATGACACAGCAGGTATACCGCCATCGTGTCCGATCGATTTCGGACGCAATGATCGTTCGCGGGATCGAGTTGGCCATTCAAGCAGGGAATCACGAACTGAAGCGGCTTTACCAATACGATGGAACGCCGAAGTTCATCGAAAATTATATGCAGTATCATGACGAACGGTTAATTGATACCCTGAAGAGGTGCAAGCAGGAAAAGGGCCTGTGACATCTTCGAGCGGCTTTATGGGAGAAAATTGTTCAAGATGATTGGCGAGCTTGCGCTGAAGGACGTGACCAGCGCACCGGACAAAAAGCGGTTGCTGAAAATGAACGATGAGCAAAAACGACAAAAGGAAGAGTGCATTGCGAAACTCCTGAAAGTCGATCCCGATTATGTGATTGTCAATAAGCTTCAGCTTGAAAACCCCAACTATGGAAGTCGAAGTTACGATCTCAATTCGGAAGCCATTATGATTTTTGATAAGGAACAGAAAGAGCTAAGAAAACTCAGTGACTATGCGGCTGAACTGATTCTGGCTCGTCCACCGGCCGAGGAAGCTGCCCTGGAAACCATACAAGTTTGCGCTCCGATGGAGGGTTAGAATGATTTACCGATGGAACAAAGACAACAAAAACAATCAGAACTGAAAACCGAAGTTCGAAAGATTTTGCTAGGGAAGCTCTGATTAATTCAGGGTTTCTGCGACCCGGGGGGGGGTACCCTGTTCAATGGCTGGTAAGCTGTTGAAAATGAAAGAAAACCCAAACCACGTTTTCTGGTTTTCGTGCTCTGAATCACTCATGGATGAGTTATTCAGAGATTCCCTAAATCCCTGAAAGAACTGCTATGCACATTCACGATTTGATTCTCCTTGTTATCGAAAGCGAGGAAGGGAACCGTCTTCAGGGCAGAACTCTCCTCCAAAAAAAGCTTTACTTTCTCTCTGTGTTAAAACAAGAGAACCTTGACTTTCGTCCACACTACTATGGTCCTTACAGCAGGGAAGTGTCGAGAAATCTGGGCGAACTGGTCGTCATTGGCTTCCTCAAAGAAATGACGGAAACCTTTCCTCCAACCGGACCGGAGAATGTTTTCGGTGAAATCCGCCGTCATACTTATTCTCTGACATCTGACGGCAAAACCGAAATGGCTGAGATTCGGAAAAAGAGGGAATATGCAAGTTGGCAAGAAACCATCAAGCTCATCAACAGCCATCCGCTGACAAGCGATTTCAACAAGCTCTCGATTGCTGCGAAAATCCATTACATCGTCAACGCAAGGGGAAGCGCCATGCCTGAACAGATCCGAAAAACGGCGAAAGGGTATGGCTGGAACATCACCGATTCGGACATCGACGATGTGCTTTCATTTCTTGAACACCTTTCGCTTGTATCCCTCAAGGAAAAGGTAGAAAGGCCCTCCCCTAGCAGACCACAGGAAGCCCACAGGAAAGACAGTCACTGACTGTATTGAGGCCTTCGAGGTGATCCTGGGCGTGAGCAGACCGGAGATTTTCAACACGGATCGGGGGGGCGCCGTTGACGAGCGTTGTGTTCACCGAACCGGCTTTGAACAGTCTACTTGACAGGGAAGATTACGAGGAAGCCCAGGAACAAGTCCAAACGCAGTTGGCTGTCCGCCATTTTCTGTCACGCTCATCGTTGTTCTACCGGGTGGAAATGACATTCATCCTGCTTGTGTTTGCAATAATCCGTGTACCGTGAGGGTAAACGTCTGACAGTGCCCCTTCATGCAGCAGGCAGGGCCCCTGCCAGGGGATGGCTGTCGGCCAAAGCGGCCGACCCATCGGCGGAGATCAGCGCGCCAGAAGCGGAGACCAACCGGCGGGTTTATGGCGTGTACGGATTGACCAAGGAAGAAATCGCAGTCGTGGAGAACCGGCAACGTTGACTGGACAGGCGTAAAGGACACAGCCCTGTCATTCCCGCGGAAACAGGAACCCGGAAACCCCGCATAACCGCCAAGCGCCAGCAGATCCAACACACTGGATATTACTGTTGCGAAGGCCTCTTTTTGTTTCAGCAATCGAGGGCCAGGACCATGATCAAGCAGGGTTCGCTTTTTATCGATGGCAGTCTTCCACCGCGATTGGTCGATGACTTGCGTCGTCTGAACCCTTGGTGGGAGGGCGATCCTATGCCCCCGCAACCGCGAACGCGCCGACACCTGATAGCGCATATACGCCGTCGTCTGAAGGCAGAGATCGCTCCGATTATCGTCATGCGTGGCCCTCGCCAAGTGGGAAAGACGACAGCGCAGTTTCAAATCATTGCAGATTTGCTTGAAGAAGGCGTGCCTTCCACAAACATCCTCCGGGTTCAGTTCGATGAACTGGCCTCGCTGCGCGGGGTAGAGGAGCCGATGCTTGCCATTTCCGACTGGTTCGAACGGAAGATCACAGAAGGTCGCTTCAACGCGCTGGCGCAAGACGGCCAGAAGGCCTATCTTTTTTTTGACGAGGTACAGAATCTCGATGGCTGGGACGCGCAGCTCAAGTCCCTCGTGGACAACGCCTCGGTAAAGGTCGTGGTTACAGGGAGTTCCGCGCTGAGGATTGAAATGGGCCGAGACAGCTTGGCCGGACGCGTCAACACGGTCGAGGCGGGTGTGCTTTCGCTGACCGAAATTGGAGCGTTGCGCGAACTGGAGACTCCGAAACCATTCCTGCCAGACAATGGCCTGAGCGCCCTGATCGACAAGCATTTCTGGCAGAGCCTGCGTGGGTACGGAGAGGAGAATACAGCCTTTCGGAAAGAAGCATTCCGACACTTTTCAGAGCGGGGAGGCTATCCCATCGTCCACAAGCGAAGGGATGTCGACTGGGCCTTGCTTGCGGACCAGTTGAACGAAACAGTGATCAAGCGCGTTATCCAACACGACCTGCGGGTCGGCGGTCGTGGGCGGAAGCGGGATGCCCAGTTGCTTGAAGAGCTTTTTCGCCTGGCCTGCCGCTATGCCGGGCAGACGCCGACGGTTTCGACTCTTGCGGACGAGGCTCGCCAATCGCTCGGCGCCAATATCGGCAGCCAGCGGGTAACTCAGTACTTGAAGTTTCTTGGTGATACCCTGCTGCTTCGATTGATTCCTCCGCTTGAGATACGGCTCAAAAGAAAGCGAGGGAGCGCCAAACTTTGTCTGGTGGATCACGGCCTGAGAGCCAGCTGGCTTCAGGAGCAGATACCATTGACGTCTGAAGCCCTGGCGGAGCACCCTGAGCTCACCATCCTGGCAGGCCATCTCGCCGAGAGTATTTTCGGCTCGGTTGCCTCGACGGTACACGGCTTGGACATTGCCCACTTTCCTGAACGAGGAATGGACCGTGAAGTGGATTTCGTTTTGACCGTCGGCGCTCAGCGCGTGCCGGTGGAAATCAAATATCAACGCAGGATAGATCCCCTACGGGATACGCTGGGCATTCGGTCATTTCTCGAAAAATCAGTCAACAACGCCTCATTTGGCTTGCTGATCACTCAGGACAATTCCGGTGAAGTTGACGACCCCCGAATCGTGAGCCTGCCTCTTTCAACCTTTATGCTTATCCGATGATGATAAGGATGGATAAGGGCAAAGTTGGAATTGAAAGTCGTTACAAGCCAGCGTCAAAGGGCGTCGTCCCCAGTGGCGCCAGAACGTCGAGTCGTCATTGCGGAGTACCCCCCCGATCCTCGACACACTTCGACTACTTCGACAGGCTCAATGGGCGGTGAAAAGGCCCGTAACATCTTCAAGCGGCTTTATGGGAGAAAATTGTTCAAGATGATTGGCGAGCTTGCACTGAAGGACGTGGCCAGCGCGCCGGCCAAGAAAAGGTTGCTCCAAATGGACGATGAGCGAAAACAACAATGGGAAGGACGCATCGCGGAATGCCTTGAAGTCGATTCTGATTACGTGATCGTCAACAAGCTTCAGATTGGAAATCCCAATTACGGAAGCCGAAGTTACGACCTGAACCCGGAAGCGGTCAGGATTTTTGAAGAGAAGCAAGGCCACCTGAGAAACCTCGGCAGCTATGCGACTGAACTGATTCCAGCCCATTCACCCTCCGCCGATGAAGCCTTGGAAACCATACAAGTTTATGCTCCGATGGAGGGTTGGAGTGATTTACCAATGGAACAAAGGCAACAAAAACGATCAGAACTGGAAACCGAAGTTCGAGAGGTTTTGCTACATCCCTGAAAGAAAGAATTGCCATGCACATTCATGATTTGATTCTGCTTGTTATCGGAAGTGAGAGGGAGAAGATCCTGCAGGGCAGAACACTCCTCCAGAAGAAGCTCTGCTTTCTTTCGGTGTTAAAAGGGGAAGATCTCGGCTTTCGCCCACACTACTACGGGCCTTACAGCCGCCAGGTGGCGGCAAACCTGGACACTCTCGTGCGGTGTGGTTTCCTCAAAGAGATGACGGAGACCTTTCCGACAGGCGGGCATATCTTCGGCGAAATCCGTCGCCATACCTATTCTTTGACATCGGATGGCAAAGACGTCATGGATGAGATCAAGAAAGAAAATGAATACGAAAGCTGGCGTCGGGAACTTGAGCGCATCAACAGCCAGCCGCTGACAAGCGATTTCAACAAGCTCTCGATTGCTGCGAAAATCTATTACATTGTCAACGCGAAGGGAAGCACCACGCCTGAACAGATCCGGCAAACGGCGAAAGAGTATGGCTGGAACATCACCGATCCGGACATCGACGATGTGCTTTCATTTCTTGAACGCCTTTCGCTTGCATCCGTCAGGGAAAAGGCAGAAAGGCCCTCCCCTAGCGGACCACAGGAAGCCCACAGGAAGGACAGTCATTGACTGTATTGAGGTCTTGGAAGTGGCCTTGGTCGAGGGGTGGTCGGCGAGTGGAAGGATCAGGGCTCACGATAATTCTTGCCGTCGGCAATCCGAATCTGGATGAGAACAAGCGGCAGGTCTGATGGTGGAGGATAAATTCAACAGGGACAGGAGCTACACAACCGTAAACAACGAGGCTTCGGAAAAACTGGTGGGGCCTCCAGTCCCCATGAACGAGCACCCCCCGGGGTCAAGCCGGAGGTGAATCCTCACCCCCAAGCAAGTCCAACAAAAGCTTCTGATGTAGCTTGCTCCTTATTTCCAGTCGAATGTTCGAGAGGCGGTTCGTGGAAATGAACCGCCTCTGTTTTTCGGTATAAAGCGCAGGTGATTGGCCTGATGAACTCTATATTCGGTGACTTTGGTGGTTCTTGGACTATCAAGAAACTGGATATACTGGAAGAATACCTGAATGCTTATACGACCGCGTTGAAGAATCAACCGTTCAAGCTGATGTACATAGACGCATTTGCCGGCTCGGGACACATCAGCCTGAGACGCGAAGACGAAGACGCGAGAGAGTTCTACGAAGGCTCTGCGGCAAGGGCCATAAAAATTGAGGATAAACCCTTCGACAGGCTGACCTTTGTTGAAAAGGACACTGAGCGATACCAAAAATTGGAGGAACTGCGCAAAGACAACCTTGGCAGAGACATCAGAACCGAGAATGCCGAAGCCAACACTTTTCTCCGCAATGCCCTGCAAGGAGACTGGCAAGAGTGACGGGGCGTCCTTTTCCTGGACCCGTTCGCGACAGAAGTCGAATGGGCCACCATCGAGAAGATAGCGGGATTCAAGGCGCTGGACACCTGGATTCTTTTCCCGACATCCGCAATTACTCGGATGCTGCCCACTTCGAGAAAGCCGGACGACATTTCGGCCAGCCTGGTCGACAGCCTGACCCGAATTTTAGGGCGGTGAGAGTTGGCGAGAACTCTACTCCGCCAGTTCACAGAGCTTTCTGTTTGGAGAGGCGACTTATCAACGGGATGCCGGTGTCGGTGGAATCGTTGAATTGTACAAGCGTAAGTTGCGTGGCCTGTTTGGGCAGAGATTCATGGAGAAATCCAAGACGTTCAGAAACTCGAGAAACTCACCGTTTTTTGAGCTCATATTCTGTGTGGGGAGTCCGAGTCCATCCGCAAGATCAATTGCCCAGAAGATAGCCAGACATATTCTGGACGCGAGCGACTCATAGCATGTCAGGACAGTTGGGAATAGAATGGACGGAAACCACGTGGAATCCGGTCACCGGCTGCACGAAGATCAGCGCCGGTTGCAAACACTGCTACGCCGAGCGGATGGCGCTTCGTCTGAAAGCCATGGGGAATGCACGCTATCGGGATGGCTTCAAAGTCACGCTCCATAAAAACTTGCTGGATGCGCCGCGCAGATGGCGGTCTCCCCGAATCATCTTCGTGAACTCGATGAGCGACCTGTTTCACGAGGATGTCCCAACCGAGTTTATCCAGCGAGTCTTTCGGACGATGAACGAATGCCCGCAACACACCTTTCAAATTCTGACCAAGCGGAGCGAACGCTTGAAGACCCTGGCGGACAAGCTCCACTGGACGCCCAACGTCTGGATGGGCGTCAGTATCGAAAACGACCGGGTGTATCACCGAATCCATGACTTGGGAGAAGCGCCTTCCAGTGTGCGCTTCCTTTCCTGCGAGCCGTTGATTGGACCCACCAAAAACCTGCCGCTCGAAGGCATTTATTGGGTGATTGTCGGCGGTGAGTCCGGTACTGGAGCCAGACCGATGAGAGAAGCATGGGTTCAGTCGATCAAAGGCCAGTGTCAGGACGCTGAAGTCGCATTTTTCTTCAAGCAATGGGGCGACGTCCAAAAGCACCGGAACAGCCGCAAACTGGACAATCAAACCTACGATGAAATGCCGGAGCTTTAACCGATGCTGTACAGTGACAGTAATCACTTGGCAGTATCCCTGCCAGGGAAGGAGAGTCAGGGGGCCTTCTTGGCGCCTCCTTTGGAGTCCTTGGGCAGTCCGTCCCCGGAAGGGCCTGAGCGGGAGTTGTGCCCTTCATGTTGAGGCCCCGGTGAGACCGTTCAGTCTTGTAGCAGACCAGGTAAGTGTCGAGGTTCTCATAGAACTTCTTGCGGCCCTGGATGCGCAGGTGCTCATCCAGTAGAGTACGGTGAAAGCGCTCCACGAACCCGTTGCTCTGAGGCCGTCGGATCTGAGTAGTTCGGGGCTCAATCTCCTCCAGTTGCAGGAAGAGCTCATAGGGATGCCGATCGGGCTGGCCGCAGAACTCCCGGTCGTTGTCGCTGAGGACGGTGTGGATTCGGGCCTGGTGCTTCTCAAAGAAGGGTAGGACGTCCGGGTTCAGGACATGGACGGCGGTCACCGGCAGCTTGGTGGTATAGAGACAAGCTCAGGCCTGGCGGCTGCGGCAGTCGATGACCGACTGCAGGTCGATCTTGCCCAGGCCCTTCAAGGTCCCGACGAAGCAGGTATCCACAGCCACCCGATCGCCTGTAAAACGGGTCTGGATAGGGCGTTGGCGGAACTCCGGGCTGAAGCGTTCCAGCAACCGGATCTGCTCCTGGCTCAGCTGGAGCTTTCTGTTTCTCACCGTGGTCTCCGGACGCAGCAACCGTTTTTGTTTGGTCAGCAGGTGGTGACGGCTCCAAACGCCTCGAACTCCGCTGCTGCTGACCTGAAGGTTGCCTAAGGCCAACGGCTGAGCCACCCCCGGACACCCCTGGGTGGGATAGTCCAGGCTGTAGTCGAGAATGGCCTGTTCTACTTGCTGGGAGACTCGATGGGGATGGGGGCCTTGGGTTCCCGGGATCAGGTCCAGCAACCCTTCGGCTCCCTGGACCTGATAGTTTCTTCGGATCTCATAGAACGGTTGCCGAGAGTCTCCCATCAGCCGGCAGGCCTGGCTGACATAGGACAGTTCGGTCGCTAGTTGTAGCAAACTGAGTTTCCTTCGTGCTATTTTCTTGGCAGTGGTCATGCGTCCCTCCTGTTCAGGTTTGTTATGGGGTGATCCAAACCCTGGCAGGAGTCCATGGCCACCGCTACCTCTGATAGCCAATGGTCAGGTGAATACCGTTACAGAACACTCGGACTTCATCCCACAACCTCGGAGATCCGGTTGGCAGCGGATTTGATGAGATCGTTGGCGAGACGGGTGGATCGGGTCGTGGTCTGATCGCGGGAATTCTGGCCTCGGTTCCAGACTCGAAATAGGCCCTCTTTCTCCGGGGTCACTCGTAATCAAGGTGCTTTGGGAAAGGGATTGAAGCAGGGAGCATGTTCCGGATGATGTTTGCGTTACTAGAACCTATCTCAAAGTCATATTCCATAGCATTCAGTTCAGGAAGAGAATATCGGAAACGCTGAAAAATCAAATAGTTATGCCTGTGGCCCCGTAGGCTCACAATCCAAGATTCCAATTTTGAGATAGGTTCCAGGCGCCACAGACGAAGTGACCCATCCGTGGATGCGGATCGGGAGACCCCAGGAGAATGAATCATGTCATTAATCAGAGTCATCGCCAATCACGTTCCTTCGGCTGAACGCTCAGGCCGAAATCTCAGATCGAAGCCCCGCAGGGTTCAGCTTGGCCCGGCGCCGATATTCTTTCTGCTCTCGATGCTGGCAGGGTCGGGCTGTACGGTCCCCGGTCCACCCGAGCCGGAATTCCGGTCGTTGAGCCTCGACCGGGACCGGTGGCATTTCACTGGAGGAGCCTGGGAAGAGAGTGCGCAGGGAGTAATGACGCCCCCTAAAAAGGCGGCCAATGAGCACTTGGCCTTCAATACGACTACAGCCTACGCCGACTTCGAAGCTGACTTCGAGTTTCGCTGGAATATCCAGAATGGCGGCGCCGGCCTGGTTTTCCGCGCCAGGGATGCCCAACACTACTATCTGGCTCATTTTCCTTGCACCGGTCAGCAATACCGGGCGGAACACTTCTGGGCGGCCATCTCCAAGGTGGATGAATCCGGGTGGGTGCAATTTCTGAGGATGGAGTTGGTCCATGGAGTGCCCAGTGAAATCGGGATCTGGCACAAAGGCAAGCTGGTCGTCAAGGGATCCGAGTTCCGCTTGTGGGTGGATGGCAGACCGTTACAGGTGGTCCGCGACGACACCTACAACGGTGAAAGCGCTCCACGAACCCGTTGCTCTGAGGCCGTCGGATCTGAGTAGTTCGGGGCTCAATCTCCTCCAGTTGCAGGAAGAGCTCATAGGGATGCCGATCGGGCTGGCCGCAGAACTCCCGGTCGTTGTCGCTGAGGACGGTGTGGATTCGGGCCTGGTGCTTCTCAAAGAAGGGTAGGACGTCCGGGTTCAGGACATGGACGGCGGTCACCGGCAGCTTGGTGGTATAGAGACAAGCTCAGGCCTGGCGGCTGCGGCAGTCGATGACCGACTGCAGGTCGATCTTGCCCAGGCCCTTCAAGGTCCCGACGAAGCAGGTATCCACAGCCACCCGATCGCCTGTAAAACGGGTCTGGATAGGGCGTTGGCGGAACTCCGGGCTGAAGCGTTCCAGCAACCGGATCTGCTCCTGGCTCAGCTGGAGCTTTCTGTTTCTCACCGTGGTCTCCGGACGCAGCAACCGTTTTTGTTTGGTCAGCAGGTGGTGACGGCTCCAAACGCCTCGAACTCCGCTGCTGCTGACCTGAAGGTTGCCTAAGGCCAACGGCTGAGCCACCCCCGGACACCCCTGGGTGGGATAGTCCAGGCTGTAGTCGAGAATGGCCTGTTCTACTTGCTGGGAGACTCGATGGGGATGGGGGCCTTGGGTTCCCGGGATCAGGTCCAGCAACCCTTCGGCTCCCTGGACCTGATAGTTTCTTCGGATCTCATAGAACGGTTGCCGAGAGTCTCCCATCAGCCGGCAGGCCTGGCTGACATAGGACAGTTCGGTCGCTAGTTGTAGCAAACTGAGTTTCCTTCGTGCTATTTTCTTGGCAGTGGTCATGCGTCCCTCCTGTTCAGGTTTGTTATGGGGTGATCCAAACCCTGGCAGGAGTCCATGGCCACCGCTACCTCTGATAGCCAATGGTCAGGTGAATACCGTTACAGAACACTCGGACTTCATCCCACAACCTCGGAGATCCGGTTGGCAGCGGATTTGATGAGATCGTTGGCGAGACGGGTGGATCGGGTCGTGGTCTGATCGCGGGAATTCTGGCCTCGGTTCCAGACTCGAAATAGGCCCTCTTTCTCCGGGGTCACTCGTAATCAAGGTGCTTTGGGAAAGGGATTGAAGCAGGGAGCATGTTCCGGATGATGTTTGCGTTACTAGAACCTATCTCAAAGTCATATTCCATAGCATTCAGTTCAGGAAGAGAATATCGGAAACGCTGAAAAATCAAATAGTTATGCCTGTGGCCCCGTAGGCTCACAATCCAAGATTCCAATTTTGAGATAGGTTCCAGGCGCCACAGACGAAGTGACCCATCCGTGGATGCGGATCGGGAGACCCCAGGAGAATGAATCATGTCATTAATCAGAGTCATCGCCAATCACGTTCCTTCGGCTGAACGCTCAGGCCGAAATCTCAGATCGAAGCCCCGCAGGGTTCAGCTTGGCCCGGCGCCGATATTCTTTCTGCTCTCGATGCTGGCAGGGTCGGGCTGTACGGTCCCCGGTCCACCCGAGCCGGAATTCCGGTCGTTGAGCCTCGACCGGGACCGGTGGCATTTCACTGGAGGAGCCTGGGAAGAGAGTGCGCAGGGAGTAATGACGCCCCCTAAAAAGGCGGCCAATGAGCACTTGGCCTTCAATACGACTACAGCCTACGCCGACTTCGAAGCTGACTTCGAGTTTCGCTGGAATATCCAGAATGGCGGCGCCGGCCTGGTTTTCCGCGCCAGGGATGCCCAACACTACTATCTGGCTCATTTTCCTTGCACCGGTCAGCAATACCGGGCGGAACACTTCTGGGCGGCCATCTCCAAGGTGGATGAATCCGGGTGGGTGCAATTTCTGAGGATGGAGTTGGTCCATGGAGTGCCCAGTGAAATCGGGATCTGGCACAAAGGCAAGCTGGTCGTCAAGGGATCCGAGTTCCGCTTGTGGGTGGATGGCAGACCGTTACAGGTGGTCCGCGACGACACCTACAGCGGACCCGGTTTCGTCGGCCTGGAGAGCTATAACGCTCGGGACCCCGACATCATCACGGAATACGGGGATCCGATCACCAAGATCGGCGCGGGCAGCAGTTTCCGAAACGTGCGGATTCGAGGCCGGGAAACCCATGCCGTTTCCTGGAATCCGGATCCCAAACCGATCCAGAATTGGATTTATCCCTTACCCGGCGCGTCTCACGGCAAGTGGCAATATGCCTCCAGCCTGGGCAGGGCTCCTAATGGAGATCTGCTCATGAAGCTCTCGGTCGCCAAGGAACATCTGGTCCCGGATGCAGTCCGGGTGCTGCTCCGGTCCACCGACAACGGGCGAAGCTGGTCGGAACCCCAGGTGTTGCCCGAGACTCTGAAGTACGGGACATTCCATTCCGGTCAAGACGGCCTGCTGCGGTTGCATTGGATCCAACACCAACCGCCATTCCGGATTTTGACCGCCAGCTCCAGCGACAACGGTAAGAGCTGGTCGGCCATCGAGCAGCGCGGGCAACTCAAGTTCGCCAAAGACCTGGAGGTCAGGAACGCTTACGTGGGGAAGATTGTGGAACTGAAGAATGGGCATCTCCTGCGTTTTGGCTATGCGGTGGGTCCCAACCAGAGTGTGCACGGAGCGATTCGGGAGAAAGGAGGGGTTCGTTACTGGGGACCCATCACCGAGGCCGATTTTGGTTTTTCGATTCGCTCGACCGACGGCGGGAAAACCTGGTCGGAGCCGGTCGACGTCAACGGCCCTAATCCAAGCCCCCACTACTTCATGGTGGCCAAGGAGACGGGTTCGGAGGTATCGGCTGCGGAAACGCGCCAGGGAAACATCCTGGCCCTCATTCGTTCCTATACCTCGCCCTGGATGTGGGAAAGTTGGTCGAAGGATGGAGGGAAAACCTGGGGTCCGGCAGCCCGAGGCCCCTTTCCCATGTATGCAGCCACCAACTCCATGTCTTCCACAGCTTCGGGTTTTCTGGTGATCGCCGGCCGCCACCCGGGGGTTGGCCTGCAAGTGAGTCGGGACGACGGCATGACCTGGCGAACGACCCGGATCGACACTCCCTTTTACGCCAACGGCTTCTCCTACGAAGTCGAGCCGGACGTTGTTCTCTATATTTACGACGGGAAGTATTCCGACCCCCGCGTTCGGGCCCAGCTCATTCGAGTGACGCCCGAGACAGTCGAGCCCGTGCGAGTCACCCCCGGCTGAGAAGCCGCCCCCGACCGGAGTCTTTGGCGGGAGCGCGGGCGTCCTGCCCGCTTCGGGTGCGGGCCGGAGGACCGCATTGCCAGGAATGGCGAACCCGCCTTTGCGGATCTACCATCCTTTCCAGCTGCCGTCCTGGTGGCGGTATTGCCGGAAAGGCAGCGGCTGGTATGGCATCCTGGCGATATCCTGTTCCTTGACTTCAACTCCGAGCCCCGGTCGATCGGTCACGTTGACGTAACCCTCCTTGATCCGCCATTCATGCTCGACAAACCGGTCGAACTGATCGAAGTAGCCGGTCTCCTGGATCAGGAAATTGTTCATCACCGAATCCGCAGCCAGGCTGGCGCCGTAGTAGAGAGGCCCGCCCCCGATATGGGGGGCCATCAGCATCTGGTTCTGCTCCGCCGCCTTGGCGATTTCCAGCAGAGAGGTAATGCCAAAGGCGTGCAGGGTGTCCGGCTGCAGAACGGCGCAGGGCCCCGCTGGTCGATGATGGGTTTGAAGTCCCGCAGAGTGAAGAGCTTTTCGCCGGTAGCGATGGGTACCGGACTGTTTCTGGAAACCGCCAGCAGGGCCTCAACCGAGCCGACTTTGACGGGCTCCTCCAGGAAGAGAGGCCGGTAAGGGGCCACGCGCCGGGCGAAATCAATGCTCAGCTCCGGGGTGGGGCTTCCGTGGGTATCCAGGAGGATATCGAAGTGGGGTCCCATGGCGTTGCGCATGGCCTCCACACAGGCCACGCTGTGGGCCACGGCGGCCTCCTCCATGGGCCAGGTTCGGGTCTCCAGGGGATTCCCTTTCACTCCGGCATATCCGGCCTCGGCCACCTTCCGGGCCTGCTCGACAGCGGCCCGAGGGCTATCGAACAAAGCGCCCCCGGTGTAGACCCTCACCTGGTGTCGCCGCCGGCCTCCCAGGATGGTGTGAACCGGCACTCCCCAGGCTTTGCCGGCGATATCGTAAAGAGCGATGTTGACGGCCGCGATGGCCGTGCCAAAGACGGGCCCTCCCTTCCAGGGAAGCCGGTTTTGGATGTCTTCCGTCAACCGGACGACACCCAGCGGATCCTGTCCAATCAGCAGCGGGGACCACTCGTGGAGAGTGGCCTCCACCGAAGGCACCAACCATTCCCCGCTCCCTTCACCCCAGCCCACAATGCCGGAATCGGTCGTGATCTTCAGGAAAAGCCAGGGTTTGGCCTTGCTCGAAATGAGTTCTCCGGTGGTGGGATCGCGAATTTCCTGACCCGTCGGGACCGAAAACTTGTAAGTCTGGATCCCGGTGATCTTCATGGTGCGTTTACCTCCTGATTGTCCATAGCTGCTCTCCGAGGCCACGCCCAGGGCCAGGCCCGCCGACCCGGCCTGGTACATGAAGCCGCGGCGCGAAACTCTTCGACCCTCGCTTCCCGGCCGGTTCATAGCACTCCCCCTCGATTCAATAATCCTTTTCCCGCTCCGGCTGCTCCGAACCGGGAAACCGCTCCGCCGCCTCCCGCGGGCGCCTCAAGGAGCACCCCCGGTTGGGTTGGATCCTGGTTGGATTGACGGAGCGACGCTCAGAACTTAGTCTTTTCCGGGGCGATTGTAAAGAGTCAAGGAAGGGCAGGCAAACGACGCCGTGATCCGGCCCCAAACCGGATAGCGGGCATCATTCCCAAACATCCCTGCCCATTGCTTGAGTCGAGACCCGAAAGGTGCAGTACAATGATTCCAGAAATGAGGGGCAATGGGACCCATCGACAGCAAAAACAAGACCGGGGTGAGGTTCTCCCGCAAAGCTGACGGAGCCGCGTCGAGCCATGAGTAAAGGGCGAATCCCTGGGTGGGCCGGAGTTCCCTGGCTGGGGTTGTTCGTCCTCTGGCAGCCCGCCTTGGCCCAGGGTCTCCTCGAAACTGAGCCGGGGCCTGGGACGACAGCTTCGGGACGGCTTGCAACATCTTTACCATTACGACCTGGACCAGGCTGAGCGAGTCTTCAGCCAAATGGTTGATGATTATCCGCATAGGCCGATTGGCTATGCGCACCTGGCCAAAATCTTCTGGTGGAAGGCCCTGGTCGACAAGCGAAACAAGCAGTTGGCCAAATCCTTTGAAAATTACACGACTCAAGCCATCGCCAAGGGCAAGGCTATCCTGAAAAAAGATTCGACCGATTTCTACGCCTGGCTCTACGTGGCGGCGGCTTACGCCAATCGCACTCGATTCAAAGTCACCATTACTCGGAGCTACTTCGGGGCCATGTTGGCGGGCTTGAAGGGCAAACGTTACAACCAGCAGGCCGCGGAGCTGAGACCGGATTACATCGACTGTCTGATCGGAATCGGCGGCTTCAACTACTTCAGCGGCGCCCTGCCCTCGGTGGTCAAACCCTTCGCCTTTCTGATTGGAGCCCGAGGCGATCGGGAAGAGGGCCTCCGGCAGTTGGAAACGGTTGCCCAAAAGGGCGAGTATGGTCAAACGGCCGCCAAGCTCATCCTCCTGGGAGTGTATTTCAACGAGCGCCGCTACCGCGACTACCGGGAAATGCTGTTCCGCATGATTGATCAATATCCGTCCAACCCCGTCTTCTATATGTGGTTGAGCAATGCTTTCATCAAACGGAAGGAATTCGATGAGGGGATTCGGCTCTTCAATCAGTGGATAGAAGAAGCCGGAGAGGGTGACCAAGCAGGACGTCCCCTGGAGTTTCTGGAGAAGGAGAAGGCTCGGCTGGAATCCGGCAAGAACAAGCCGTAGGAACGCCCATTTCCCCCCTCCGGGACCAGGACGAAGAAAGAGAGACGGCTATGACTAAAAATCTCACCGAGCGGTCCATGCGTCTCCACCGATGGACGTTGGCGGGCACTACCGTGTTGCTTGGAACCTTCATACCCCTGGTTTTTCTGGAACTTCTTCTGTGGATGTTGCCAGTTTACGAGAGCCCCCGTGCACTGCCGGTCAATGAGGAAAATCCTATTGCTCGTTTTGAACCCAATCGGAAATTTATTTGGTCAAGAGACTGGGATTTCTCGGTCGTCAACAAAGTGAAAACCAACAATTTCGGCTTTGTCAGCGATTTTGACTACGATGAAAATGTGACAAGTCCTCTCCTCGCAATCATCGGCGATAGTTTTGTCTCGGCGTTCATGGTGCCTTTTCAACAAGCCTGCACTGGCAGATTGGCAAGGATGCTGAGTCCGATTGTTCGAGTCTATTCGTTTGGGAAACCCGGTTCCCCTTTGAGTCAATACTTGGCATATGCCAAGTTCGCACGAGACACGTTTCGTCCGGATGGGATGGTCTTTGTTGTCGTTGGCAATGACTATGATGAGAGTTTCTCAAAGCACAAATCAGGTGGCCCCTTATTTAGACCTGGGTTCCATTATTTTGTTGAACGGAGCAACGGCGACCTCGCGCTCGAGAGAATGGATTTCGACCCAAGTTTCCTGTACAGAACGATCCGAGCCTCGGCGTTGGGCAGGTATCTGGTTGCAAATTTTCAGGTGCGCGTGCGTGTCCGGGAACTCGGTAGCATTTTTACCCGAAAGAGGGAACAACAGAAGAAGCGTCAGCGATTTGTTGGCAATACGTCTGCAAGCACCGAGCCGGCGCGTGTTGCCGATTCAAAACGGGTGGTCGATAAATTCCTCACTATGCTTCTCGAGTTGTCTGGACTCCAGCCGGGACGGATCGTGTTTGCCGTCGATGGGATGCGTCCCCATCTTTATACCGCCGATGGGTTAAGGCTGGCGGAGGGGAGCTACTTCGACGTGATGCGGCGATATTTCATGGAACACGCCATCATGAGAGAATACGAGGTTATCGATATGCAAACCCTGTTTGTCGCTCATTACAAGAAACATCAGGAACGATTCGAGTGGCCCCAAGACGGGCATTGGAATTCACTCGGCCACGAAGTGTGCGCTGACGCGCTGGCCCGTTCAGCCGTGGTGTCGGAAATCGGGCAGTTGCAAACAACTTCGGTGGGCCGCAAAGGACGCATGAGATGAAAGACCGGCAAGCGAGGGAGAGGGATGCGAGGCATGATAAAAGGTCATGCCGGCTGTGGTGATGCGCCTGCCGGCGGCAGAACGTTCTTCCTTGACCTCTTTGGCGAGGCCAACCGTCCTGATGGGAATCAAGCCAAAATGACCAACTGGGAAGCGGTCGACCGGTTGCGGGAGGTTCCGGGGTAAAGCGGCTGGAAAGGTTGGGGTGAGTGATGGGAATCGAACCCACGACCACTGGAGCCACAATCCAGTGCTCTACCGACTGAGCTACACTCACCATCGAAGGAAACGGCCGATAGGATGCCCTCGACTGACTAGCCCTATAGTCTAGTACAACCCCTCAGGCCGCGCAAGGGCCGTAGCACCGAGAAGGTTCCGGTTAGGCGACGATACGTCTGGGGACAACCTTGAGCTTGGCAACTCCGAAATCTGCGATCTCTGCGGATGAACCAGATTAATACGGAGTGCGAGTTTCCCGATCACTTCTGGCGCGGGCCAGGGGCCCGCGCTTCCAGGTCCGAACGGAGATGGAATATTCAGGAGTCACGTCTCCATAGCGCTCTGGCAGCCGCCTATCGCCAGCAGGATTGCCACGAGTCGATACATGTAATAGAATGAGTCATGTTGTATCTTCTTTCCTGAAGTGGGTTGATGTTGAACTGGATGGAAGGATTGTAACATGAGCGTAGAATGGAGCAGTCCGGTTGTTGACGAGGCAAGACCTGGTGGCGCCCAGCCCGGGCACGACGGCCTGAGGAGGTGAGGGTATGAACCTGGAAGTGCTTTCAACCATTGGCGTGGGCGTTGCTGTGGTGGGACTGGTCTGGCGCATGATGGCAAGCATGAGGCGAGATCTGAAGCGGGACATGAACGCCATGGAGGGCCGTCTGGACAAGCGAATGGATGCCTTGTCAACAGGCTTGAATCAGCGCATGGATGATCTATCGACAGGACTGAACCAGCGCATGGATGACCTATCGACAGGACTGAATCAGCGCATGGATGACCTATCGACAGGACTGAACCAGCGGATAGACGACTTGAGGCAAGACATGCACACCATGGAGACCCGTCTGAACCAGCGGATTGATGACATAAACCACCGGATAGACGACTTGAGGCAAGACATGCTTGCCCCCAGCCCTGGCGCAGCGGCTTGAGAAGGAGCCATGACCCCGTCACTTTTGACACGCTGAGAGCCAACCACAACCTCAAAGCGGCCGGGTTCGAAGAAGCCCAAACTAACGCCATCATTGACACGCTGGGAGAAGCCTTCAGCGATACTGGCGCCACCAAGACCGACATCGCTGAAGTCAAGGCAGATATCTCCAGACTGGAAGCAGTGACCAAGCAGGACATCTCCGTTTTACGGGCGGACATGAAGGCCTCCATTTCGAAGAAACCGTGCAAGTGCTGGTTCGAGAACTCAAAAACAACCTTTCCAGGTACCTGAAGTTGGTCTGTCGGGGCGAACCTGTTGTGGTCACTTCTCACAAGACTCCGTTGGTCGGGCTAGCGCCGATCCCTGAAATAGAGAATCCCGTCCTGAGACGTCTGCTGCAGGTTGACTGGATCCATTGGAACGGCAAAAAGCCTCAAGGCGGCGCCTGCTGTCCGGAAGTCCGCGGCAAGACCGTAGCCGAGAGGGTTCTGGAAGACCGAGGATGATTCTCTACCTCGACCCGTCAGCTTTGGTTAAGTGTTATTTCAGCCATGCACGACGTGAAGCCGTGCCCTACAGCCATCTTTCCGGCGCCCAATCCACCTATGCCAAATGGGGCCGATTGGTTCGAGTCAGCCGATCGGCCTTTGTTGGCAGCAGGCGGATCGCGTCTCCCGTTGCCTTATCGGCGGAGACAAGATCGAAATGGGCTTGCAGGTTGAGCCAGAATTGCGGTTCAACGCCAAACCAGTGCCCAAAGCGCAGGGCTGTGTCGCCAGTGATCGAGCGCTTGCCATGGATGATCTGACTCACCCGGTTGGGCGGCACGTCGATCTGCCGCGCGAATTCCGTGGGGCCGATACCCAGTTCTTCCAATTCGTCCCTTAAAATTCGGCCGGGATGGATGGCTCGTTTCAACACGTGCAATCCTCCTTTCATGAATGATAGTCGACGATCTCGACGTTATTCGGTCCCGATTGCCCGTCAGGCCAGTTGAAGCAGATTCGCCATTGCCGATTGATGCGAATGGAATGCTGCCCTTTCCGATCTCGGCTGAGGGCTTCCGGTTCGGATAGCGAAGCCCCTGAAAACTCCTCTACCAAGTTTTCCTCCGGGGAGCCTCCATCTTTAAGTGGCCTCAACTCGATTCCGGGTGAAGCTGGGAGTGGAGGGCCTCGACGTCGATTTCCACGCCCAGACCGGGCCTCCCGCTCAGGCTGAATTCTCCGGCGTGGAAAGCCATCGGCTCGGTCAACAGCCGGTTGTAAGCCTCAATTGAGGCGATGCTGTGTTCCAGGCGGTAGAAGTTGGGCGTGTTCATCATCACGTGGGAGCCGGCCACGATCTGCAGGGGCCCCATGGCATTATGGGGGCTCATCGGGATGTAGTAAGCCTCGGCCAGGCTGGATATTTTTCTCAGCTCGGTAATGCCTCCCGTCCAGAGAACGTCGGGCATCAGATAATCGGCCAGCCCCTGTTGCAGGATGGGCAGAAAGTCGAAACGGGTGAAGAGACGCTCTCCGACACAAATCGAAGGGGTCGCGTGCTCTCTGACAGTGCGCAAGGCGTCGATGCTCTCGGGAGGCACCGGCTCCTCGAACCAGGCAATCTGCGACTCCTCGTAGAGGCGATTGGCCAGACGGATGGCTGTGGGCACGTTGTAGTGGCCATGGGCGTCGATCAAAATCTCAACCTTCTCACCCACGGCTTCCCGAACCGCTTGCACGATGGCGCAGCCCAGGTTCTCGCCTTCGGCTGAAATCTGTCCGGAGAGGTAACCGGTGTGGTAAGGCTGCATCTCCAGGAACGGGTCCAGCTTGAGGGCCTGATGACCTGCCTCGACGGTATCCCTGGCGGCTGCGGCGTACTGCTCGGGGGTGCCGCAACCGAAGAACCAGCCGTTGGCATAGAGCGGGATGCTCTCCCGGAGCTTGCCCCCCAGAAGATCGTAAACCGGTCGGCCCAGGGCTTTCCCCTTGATGTCCCACAAAGCCATGTCTACACCGCTCAGGGCCACCGTGGGCAGCCCCCGCGCTCCCAGGTAGGTGTAGCGCCGGTAGTTCTGTTGCCACAGCTTCTCGCTGTCAAAGGGATCCTGGCCAAGCAGGCCCTGGCGCAAGAGTTGGATCGTCCTGGCGCTCAGCAAACAACCCCCTCCGGGAGAGTTGCTGGCCTCGCCCCATCCGTGGATGCCTTCATCGGTGTCGATTCGGACGAACGTCCAGTCGCCTTCGAAGGCCCCTGCATTCTCGGGGTACTTGGGCCTGACCACATAGGTCTTGACGTCGGTGATCTTCATCTTTCTGTCCTCCTGAATTGGGCAAGAAGTGGTTGGCTAACGGTTGATCAGGGGCTTCATGTCAGGACTTGGAAGGCCCGGGCCACTCGCCCGATACTTGTCGGATCTGGTCCAGACGCCGTCCTCGGGCTTTTTTCAGAGCTCGGGAGGGAACGGGAAGATCATCGAACAGATCTGCCTCGCGACGGACGAATCCCTCGGCGTACTGCGTCCCGCAGACCCAACCGGATCGGCCGGCATCCACCTCGATTCGTTTGCGGGCGAAGGCCTCGGTGTGACCCTGGGTGGCGAACAGCACCTCGGCCTGGACCCGTTTCTCGGCCCACTCACTGATGTCGACGTAGAAGTCGATCTCGTCGGTTTCAAAGAAAGCCCCCAGGTAGTAAGTGACGGCCACGGTGTGAGGAGCGATCTTGCTGGATGGATCGGGCAGGGAGGCCAGATACATGGCCTCGTGAGTGGCAAAACCGGCTTCATCGTGCTCGTTGCGTGAGGCCGAAACCATGCCGCTCCGTCCCCGAAGATAGCGCCGATGGGAGATCATCACCTCGGGCCGCACTTCGAGGATGATCTTCTTGAGGGCCTCGACCGACTCCGGCGTCCGGTCCATGCGATAGGGCTCCCCAAAACCATGCACACGCACGTCGGTGATGCCGAAAAGGCCGCAAGCGGCGCGAAATTCCCGGAGTTTTTCCCGGGCGTAGACCTCTCGGGTCTGGTTGACAATCTCGGGATCACGCTCCCCGACAGGCTTGATCAGTTCGTCGTACAACCGCTCATTGTGCTTGGTCGCCCCGTTGGTCAACGTTACGACGGTCACGGCATCACCCCGCGAGGTGTGAATGCCGCAGGTTCCGGCGCAGTGGGTGAAGTCGTGAGGATGGGCGACCACCACCATCAGGCGCAAGGGTTGCCTGGAGTCATCCGGGGCGTGTGGTTGTTGAATCATGGCTTCTCCCTGGGCGGTTCAGGCAGAGGGTGTCCTTTGCGGCTGTCTTTGGCGTTCGAAGCGGGTCTGTGGGTTGGGCGATCGCCCATTCCGCCGACTTTCCTGGAGCCGCTTGAGCGCCGCCCGGCTTCTACCGTCGAAGATAGAAACCGAGATCCCATCAAGGCCCCCAGGGACTCGGGTCGGGGGGTGTGCCGAACTTCATGTAGCGCATCCCTTCTTTGGCGGTCAGCATCCGGAAATCACCGCTGATGGCATAGAGTCGCCCTCCGCTGATTTGCAACTCCAACTGCACGGCCTTGCCCTGAAGCCTTCCGAAAGGGGCGTCGTCTTTCCATCGGGGAATCCAGTCGGTGCTGTCCGCGCTGCAAGGCCGGCAATCCTCGAGGGCATAGCCGGGGATCGGATTGCCGTCGGCGTCTTTGACTCCAACCCTGAGTTGGCCGTCGGGGACCTGGACATTGAAACTCAAACGATTTCCCTGGACGAGCATGGCCCGTGTCTTGAGCCAACCGGGTCCTGAAGGGGCATCCAGATAGACGAATCCGTCCCTCCGGAGGCGGTGCATCTGAATGGCGGACTTTTGCGGGGAATCGTCTTCAAAGATCGCGTGTTCTTTGGTGGTGGCGCAGGAATAGAGACGGATCTCGTTCTCAGTCGCGATCAGGCTGCAGGGCAGGATACATCCTGCGCCGATCTTGCCCGGAGAGTCGTTCCCCAGGAAAGAATCGCGCAATCCCCGCTGGAAATGCCAGCCGTCATAGCTGTAGGCCAGCTGGCAGTCGATCCGCCCTCCCAAAAACTTGCCATGTTGTGCGCTCCGGGGTGAGGTCCGGTAGATCCAGAGCAACCCGATGAACAGGTTGCCATAGGGAAAGGTGGGCATCCCATAGAGTTCGGCCAGATCGGGATCGAGCCCATCGGGTGACAAGGCCAGCTCGACCCTGGAAAACTCTTTCCAGTCCGGAGTTTCTATCAGGGCGATTCGCCGATCGCCATTCTTGGGACGGATGACCAGCACGTAGGTGTTGCGATACCGGTTCCAAAAGGCGCAGACCGCGGGGTCGCTGCCGTAGGGATGCCAGAGGGCTCCGCTCGAATCATGCCAGGTCAGTCCGTCGGGAGAGGTCACAATCCAGGAGTCTTTCTTTCCGGTGCCGGGTCCGTGACCTTTGCAGACAAATCCTTTGATCCGGTGGCGGGGATCTTGGGCGCGGTGGTCGTAATAACAGGGTCCCCATTCTCCAAAACAGTCCAGGGGGGCCGGCCCTACCTGGTTCGGCAGGACCCGTTCTTCGACAGGCGCTGAAGCCTTCAGGTCGGGGATTCTCCAGTGAATGCCGTCACTCGAATCGGCCGCCGCGGGGATGAAATGGCTGGGGCGCTTCCTGGCCTGCCGTCCGTTCAATGCTTGATAAAGCATGCGCCACCCTCCGCTTTCCGGGTTGGGGAAAACCGTGGGGTAGGCAAAGGCGAGGTCGATTTCGGGAACCTGGAAGGTCGCCTCGGCTACCGGTGAGGCCTGTCCCAGGCGGCGCTGCAAATTCCATTTTTCCATGAGCTGGGTGTCGTCGAAGAAAAGAAGCTTGGTCATTGAACCTCAACTCAACTGATCCACGAACCAGTCGCCGATTTCATCCAGGGTAGCCGGATTCCGCAGGTAGGCCCCATGACCCCCAGGGTAACACACCCACCGGAAGTGATGGCTGGCGTTGAGGAGATCGTACTTTTCCCTGGCCTCATCCACCATGGGCCGGACCGCTTCCAGGGGAAAGTCGCGATCCCCTTCAAAGGCCAGAAGAGGTCTGGGGGCCGTCAGGCTGAACAGCTCTTGCCGCGAGGTCCACCGACGAATGCCCGGGATCCAGGCATACCAGCCTGCGTCCCGCCCATACTTCAACGCGCCTTCAAAGGTAATCAGACAACTACCGATGCAAACAGCTCTGAGGCGGGGTTCCACAATAGCGGTTTGCCAGGCCAGGTTGCCCCCCATCGACCAGCCCATGACGCCCATTCGTTCCGGATCGATGTCGTCTCGGGTCTCCAGGTAGTCCAACGTTCGGATCACATCCCAGACTTCCATGCCGGCCACGCTGCGACCGTCGATGACGGCTCGGCGCATCAACTGATGATACTCCGCGTGCGAAGCCGCAGTGAAGGCCGCACGATCAACGGCGCTGTCCGGGCGTGGGCCGGCCCGAGCGCCAAACACGCGCAAGTCGATACTCATGAGAGCAAACCCATGAGAGAGGAGCCGCTTGAGAGGCAGGGGTTCGTGGTTTCCCAACTTCTCGACGGGAAACCGATGGTGCGGTGACTCAATCGCAAAAGGTAACGGCCACTGCTCGTGGCCAAAGATGGCCAGGTCTTTGGTTCGATGTCCGCCTGGAAGGACCAGGATTACGGACAGGCGCCTCCTGGCCGAGGCCGGTTTGACCAGAAGTCCGGGGACACGCTCGTCTGCTTCACTCGAAAATCGGAGCCATTGGGCCACGAAACCATCCCTGGCGATCTCCCGGACGATCTCGACTTGTAGTTCACACCGCTCCGGGTGAATGCCGAGGCATTGGCTGTAGATGCGGCTCAACTCGCGTTGACGCCTCAACCAGCTATGCTTGTCCTGGTGGCTGCCGGCTGCCGGCATGATCTCCCCGTCAGTGGTGAATGCAGAACAGAACCCCGCGGGCCATTGGGATTACCCCTTCACGGCGCCCAAGCGGATGCCCTCGACGAAGTACCGTTGGCCGGTAATGAATACCAGGATCATGGGAAGGGTCATCACCATGGACCCCGCCATCAGCAAAGGCCAATCCGGGTCGGTGAACATGCCTCGGAACAGGGTCAATCCCAGAGGCAGATTGAAGAGATCCTCCGAACTGCTCACAATCAATGGCCACATGAAGCTTCGCCAGGATCCCACAAAGGCGACAATCGCCAGGGTGGCCAGGGCCGGACGGGAGAGAGGCAAGGCGATGCGCCAGTAGAGTCCCAGAGGGCTGCAGCCGTCAATTCTGGCCGCATCCTCGATTTCCCGGGGAATCGTCAGGAAAAACTGTCTGAGCATGAAGGTCCCGTAGGCGGTGAAGACCGCGGGCAGGATGACCGCCTGGTAGGTATCCACCCAGCCCAATTCGCGCAGCAGAATGTAAGAAGGAATCATGGTGACCGTGGCCGGAATCATCAGAGTGGCCAGGTAGGCAAAGAAGACCTGGTCGCGGCCGGGAAATTGGAGTCGAGCAAAGGCGAAGGCCGCCAAGCTACTGGTGATCACCTGTCCAAAAGTGATGGCCAGGGCGAAGAATATCGTGTTGAGGATAAAGCGGCTGAAGCCCCGGGGTGCGGCGGACGCCGGCCGGCCGTCGCCACCGGCCCGGGGAGTCGATTGGCGCTGCCAGGTCAACACCTGGCTGTAGTTGGCCGCTCGAGAACGGAAAAACCAGCGGGGATCTTCCACCACCTGTTCGGCCAGCCGCCTTCCGGGGAAAAACCTGGGCTCGGTAGAGAAAACGTCCGCTTTTTGCTTCAGGGAGGTGATGGCCATCCAGTAAAAGGGGAACAACATGGAAGCGGCCAGGAGCAGGAGCAAGCCGTAAACCAGGAGACGGTGTCTGTTGGGGAAACGGCGCATCAATATTCCACTCTTTTCTCGGCCAGGCGCCAGTTGATCATGGTGAACAGAAAGACAATCAGGAAGAGAACCCAGGCAACGGCGGAAGCGTAGCCCATGCGGAAGAATTCAAATCCCTGGCGATACAAGTAGAGGCTGACGGTGGTGGTGCCGAAACCGCCGCCGGTCATGACGTAAGGGGCGTCGAAGCCGCCTTCCAGGCCGGCGATGATGGAGATGATAAAAATGAAGAAAGTCACCGGCAGGAGCATGGGTACCGTGACGTGGCGCAACTGCTGCCAGCGGCCGGCGCCATCCAGGGCGGCCGCCTCGTGAAGCTCGCGAGGGATTTGCTGTAGCCCGGCCAGGTAGAGAATCATGTTGATCCCGCCGACGCTGGCCCAGCTTGCCATGAGCATCAAAGCCGGTTTGGCCCAAACGTAACTCTGCAACCAGTCCGGCCCTTGAATGCCCACCCAGGCCAGCAATTGGTTGATGCTGCCCAAATCCTTGTTGAACATCCACATCCAGAGAAGCATGGTACCCACGCCGGCCGTGATCGAGGGCAGAAAAAACGCGGTGCGAAAGATCACCCTCCCTCGGATTTTCCGGTTCAGCAGGACGGCCAGAAACAAGGAGGCCGCCATGTTGAAGGGAATGGCCAGCATCATGAAAACCGTGTTGTAGAGAGATTCCCAAAAACGGGGAGTGTTGGGGACCCAGGACCTCTGCCCCTCCGGCTCCTCCCGGCTATGGATGCCGAGCAGGTCCACATAGTTCTGGAATCCGGCCGGTTCAATGGCGCTGATCGGTTGGGCCACCGGGTCCCAACGGCAGAAGCTCAAGGCGAAGGAGGCCACCACGGGAAAAAGGGTGAAGGCCAGGAACCCCAGGAGATTGGGCAACAGGAACAGGGCAGCGATTCCCAGGCTCCACAGTCTCATCGGGCGGCCCTCTCCAGGATTTCCTGGAACTGCCTCCCACACTCCCGAATCCCAACTGCCGGACTTTGCTCCCGGGTCAGGACCAATCGCCTGGTTTCTCCGAGAGCTTGTTGGAGTTCGCTGATTTTGGGGTGACGCGGAAAGGGATTGAGCGATTCCATGCTCTTCAGGATTACCTCACGGTTCCGGGGCGGGCTGGGGAGATTCTCTATCAAGAGCCGAGCGCTGTCCCGATGCGAGGGGACGACAAAATTGGCCATGCGCCGCTGGGTTTCGGGAGCGACCAGGAACTTGAGCAGACGCACGGCCGCAGCCCGATGCCGGGTATGGCGGGAAACGGCAAAGCCTTGAGTGCTGGAAGCACAAGCACGGCTGACGCCCAGGGGCGCCGGGGCGATATCCCAGCGGAAGTCGGAAATCGCCTCACGCAGAGTCTGGAAGTGGAAGCCGTCGGAGATCATAGCCGCCTGACCCCGGTAAAAGGCCTGGCGTTTGGTCAGAATTCCCGCCCCGGGGATCTCCAGTTGGGAGGGCATGGAGCCATCCTCGAACATCATTTTCAGGTGAAAGTCGAAGTAACTCAGCCACTCGGGACGGTTGATTCGCTCCTCTGACAGATCGGGACTGAGGTACTCCGCCCCAAAGACCCCGGGATCAATCTCACCGTAAAATCCCCATTGACGGATCTGACTGCCCTCACGAATGGTCAGCCGTTTGGCCGTGCGCCGGAAGTCCTCCAGGGTCCATCCATCGCTTGGAATGGGGAGGCCGGCCTGCTCGAACAGGTCCTGATTGTAAACGATGACGGCGAAATCGGCGCCAATCGGGAACCCCATCAAGCGGCCGTCGAAACGATAGCAGTCCAGCACCGCCTCATAGTATTGGTTTGGGGAGGCGCGGAACTCATCCTCCACATCCAGGAAGGCGTCCCGGGAGGCGAACTGAGCGAACCCTTTCCCCATCCACATCACATCGGGTGCGGTGCGCCCGGCGAACATCACCAGCAATTTGTCGTAGTAGCTCCCGGGAATGCCGAGCAACTCCACTACCACATCCGGATTCTGCCGGTTGAAGTCGTCACACAACTCCTGGAATTTCTTCATCCCAAGATTGGTGTAGCGCAAAGCCAGGCGCAGGTGTATTCGGCTGTCTGCCGGGCTGTGGAGCGTCCGGGTAGATTGGAGCCACACTCCGAGCAGCACCGTGGCGGCCAGGACGGCAGCAATGAAGAACAGGCTTTTTCCTCGCAAAGTCACCCCGCAAGCCCAGCAGGCCACTCCAACTCCTGTGGCCTGTCACTCTAACGCAGGCGGGAAAGCCTGTCCAGACAGCCTGCAAGGGAAGTGGGTATTGACACCCGTGGAAGCCGAACCAGTCCTGGTTGTCATCAAGATCAACATGAAGCCCGCCCGCGGCTTTGCGAGTCTCGGCGCTCGAGCCGGCCTTGAGATCGACATCCAGGCTGTCGGCCCTGGGAATAGTGGCGCCGTTTTGCCGTTTTATTGGTAAGTCATCGGTGTGAAAGAGGTCCGGTACTTTGGCGCCGAGGCCCTCGACATCCGGTCTGCGAAGGGACCGGTCGGGAGAATTCTCGCCCACCCCTGTGAGGCGCCCCTTGGGGACGACTCTCGAGTGCAGACAGAGGCGGCTCCGCCACGAACCCAGGACAGGCGTTGACCAGCACGCGGATATCCGTCGGATCAACCGTCGCTGGATAGTCCCTTCGGTTGGCTGACCGGCTGGTTTTCCCGGCAAGCGATATCATTGCCTCGTCTGTCAGGAATGCGAGGCCGGATGGCGCTGATCAGCGCCGCGTAGACCAGCGTCACCAGGCATGATGAGGGGATGATCCACATGAAGGACAGGGGGCGGTCTTCGCGGAAAACGCCGAACGTATGGCCCCAGCCGACGACGAGCCCGCAGAGCATTCCCGCGCAGGTGGCCTGAATGGCCACCGCGCTGCGGCAGCGCCGCACCCAGATCGCCACAAAGAACAACCCGCCCAGGGCGCCAACCGGAAAGCTGCTCATCCGTTGGGCCAACTCCAACAGATTGCCCCGCACATCCTGCGGGATCAGAAACAGCGCCGTGCACATCAGAATCGCCGCCGCGCCCACGGCAACGGTCAGACCCCGGGCGAGGATCAACTGGGCCGTTGCTCCGAGCGCCGCCGAGCGCCAGCGGCCGACGTAGTCCACGCTGATGACAGTGGCGATCGAGTTCATACCCGAATCCAGACTGGACATGGCGGCGCTGAACAGCGCCGCGACAACCAACCCCGCCAACCCGCGCGGGAGCTGCGAGCGAATGAAGTAGGGAAAGACCTGGTCGGCGTCCACGGGCGCCTGGCCAGCGTAGTACGCGTAAAGCGCCAAGCCCACCACCGCCAACGCCAGCGAGACGATCACACCGGAAATCAGGTCGCACGCGCTGGACCGTCGCGCTGCCGACGGTGAGGAAGTGGACATCAGCCGCTGGACCGCTACCTGGTCGCCGGCGTAGGTGCACACGTACCAGAAGAAGACCATGAGGCCCATCCCGACCAGTGTGACCCGCTCGTGCGGGTCGAAGCTGAAAAGCGGCTGCGCCGGCCGACTCCCAGCACTCATGGTTTGCCACCAGGCGCCCAAGCCCGTTCCCGTATCCACCATCACGTAGGCCGCGGTAAACAGCGCTCCACTGAAGAGAATGAAGAACTGGGCCACATCCGTCCAGATCACTGCCCGCATCCCGCCCAGTGTCGTGTAGACCACGGCGATAACCCCTATGCCGATCAGGATGAAGAGGCGGTCCACCCGGGTGATCTGTTCCAGCGCGAGCGTCGAAGAATAAAGCACCAACCCCATCCAGTTCAGACGAATGACCAGAAATACGACAGACGCGAACATGCGGGTGCGGACGTCGAATCGCCGTTCGAGATACTCGTAGATGCTGGTGATGCGCAGGCGCAGAAACAGCGGCGCCAGGACATACCCGATGACCAGGTAAATGATGGGATAGAACAGGATGCCGCCCATGACGCCGATGAGGCCGTATTGGATGACCTCACCCGGAGTGGCCAGATAGCTCACGGTGGAGGTCAGCGTGGCCATCAGACTCAACCCGACGGCGAACCAGGGCATGCGGCGCCCTGCAAGGAAGTACTCTTCCGCGGAGTGCTGACGGCGCGAGAAGACATAAGCCATCCACAGCGTCACCGCGAAATAGGCCCCGATCATGGCGTAGTCAGGCCATTCGAGCTGGTTGTAGGCGGGGGCTGCAACTCCGCTTGGTGGGGCGACCGACCGGTCGGAGAATATCTCCATGTCGTCAAGCCGGATTCGGTGGGTTCATCTCGTCATGAACCGGTAGCACGCAGCGATGCCTGAGACCGAACAGGCAGCACGGGAGCGGCGGCCCCTCAGAGAAGATCCCGTTCGTTACCTGCCGATCTACGATACTCCGAACGCAGGCGCCTGATTCCCCCGGCGATCGCTGATCGCAAGGGCTTGTGAGCCTCGAGAGGCGCACCCCTCTTTGCCCTTCTTCCAACCATGACGACGCGAGGGAGATTCCCGGAGGGTCTTCAGGGGATTCGTCCTCTGCAGTTCCTCGGCGAACGCGGTGGTTGGGTTCGGGCCTGCGAGCCATAGCGGGACGCTGGTGATGTGAGGGGTGGACACCAGGGTGTCGGGGTTGAGGATCGGGATGCTCCTCCCGGACTTGAGGTCCCGAAGCAGTCGGAGTCATTGCCGGCGATGCGGCCGTCCGGGAGAACCTGATTCAACGCGTCCCCGCCCGCCGGAGCGGTTCCATGCGGCGTTGATGAAGCAGGCGCCGGCCTGGTCCGCGCCATCCGGTATGCGCCGATGCCAATTGCGGGTCGATCGGTGGTGACGGATCGTTTTCCAGTGGGTGATTGTTACCGATCGCGCCGCGCAGGATGTTCCGCCAGGGCGTTTCAGCGGGCAGCCCGCTCAGTGAGAGACTCCGGGCTTCTCTCACAGGTTCGGGCCCCCTCGGGTTCGATGCAACATGGATCCGCTTGATCTCCTCCGCAACGCGCGTGGCATGCCGGTAAAGGGTAATCCAATCGCCGTCCACCGCGATCCAGGACAGCCCCAACTCCAGCCAGCGCCTGATGTCCTGGGGATCGTAGCCCATGGAGTGACCAGCGGGGATACCCTTCTTGACGGCGGCCTTGTAGACCGCCTCTACGGCTGCGACGACCTCCGGGTGTCCGGGTTGACCGCCAAGTCCCATACTGCCGCTCAGATCTCCCGGTCCAGTGACGATGCTGTCCACACCCGCGACGTCCAGGATGTCGTCGATCCGTGAGACAGCGTGGATGTGCTCGATCTGGAGGATGAGCATGATTTGCCGATCGATGTCCGCCAGGTAATTCGGCGGGGCAATCGCGCCGAACTTCACCCCTCGCCCCGGACCGTACCCGCGCACACCCCGAGGCGGGTAGCGGAAACTGGCCACAGCCTGTTGGGCATCCTCGACGCTTGCGATGCGGGGAACGATGATTCCAGCGGGGTGCAGCTCCAGGTAGGGCTTCATGACCACCGGATCATTGGACGGCACGCGCACAAAGGCAGCGGCGCCCGCACGTGATCCAGCGCATGGGAGAGGCTCATGGCCGAGTGCTCGCAGTCGACCCACACGAAGTCATAGCCGGCCTCGCCGAACAGCTCACTCACAGTTGCATCGGTCAGTGAGACCGCCGTGCCCAGGCAGATCTCTCCCCGCCTCCATTGATCTTTGATCTTGTCAACGTGATTCATGACCCACTTTCCTGATCATTGAGTTAAACTCTCGATGCCTCACCCGGTCTCCCCTCACTCTGTCCGGTCATTCCGTGAATGGCTGCGACCCTCCTGCTCTCGCGCAGCAGTTGCTTTCCGCGTTCGGATAGTTCATCGAAGTCCTGCCGGGTCATCTCGATGGGTGTGTTCCGGGGATCATACCAGGAAAGTCTGTAGCCGATGTCCAACTCCATCCTGACGTGGTCGGAGCGATTGGGCGTCCCGCGATGAATCACGCGGGCATCGCACAGGTAGGCCGAGCCACGCTTCAGATTCAGGCGCATTTTCGAGGGATAACGCCCCATTTCGATCAGCCGGTTCAGCCTTTGGCCCCCGCCGGAACCGGGCACGTGGCTCAACTCGGCCACGCCGCAGTGATGGGTGCTTGGCAAGAGCTCGAAGCTGCCGTTCTGTTCGTTGGTGTCCACCAGAGCAATCTTCAACGACAGGCAAGGAAAAACAGGAAGGACAACATTCGGTGCGAACAGCTCAGCGTCCCGGTGCCAATTCAGAGCACTGCAACCGGGGCAGGGGTGGTACGAGATATAGTCACTGATCAAAAAATCGTTGCTGCCCCACAGGCGTTCGAGCACCTGCAGAACAGTCGCGTCCTCGTAAAGGGCAGGATCGGAAAACGGCATCAGCCACGGCGTTTCAATTTTGTATCGCAGCGGCTCCGTGACGCGGCCCCGGCCGGTAGCCAGGTTGCCGGTCAGGACTTTGGAATTGCGCGCCCGCACGTTCTCCAGCATGGGCGCCAGCGCCGCGTGAAGATCGTCAACCTTACGAGATGGGATGAAGTCCTCGAAAACCACGTAGCCATTGATCAGAAATTCTTGAACCAACTGATGGAGCGGAATGGGCACGCTGACCTTCTTTCCTTGTTAAAGCGACAACCTGGGTCCATACATCGAAACCTTCGAAGCTCCGCCCTCGATCAGCAATGGCCTGCCCCACCGGTGGTGGCGCCATTTAAGTGAGAGCCGGTGTCACCGCAAGTCCTGAAGTTCCTCCTCAACAGCCAGCTCTCAGTATAGGCAAGAGAGGACCGAATGCCAACGTCAGACAACCCGTTTGAGCGCAAGGAGTATTGGAATTCGGGGTTGATCTGTTGATATGAAGGTCGCGGAGAAGAAGCGTGGTTGGTTGCGGGGGGCGGCTACCATAAACATATCGAGACCTTTGCATAACTCGGTTTGGCCGAAACCAAACGCCGCTCCTGTTCAGGTGGCCTTTCGTTTTGCCAGGAACAAGCGGCGAATGAGCGCCGGGACCATGGCGACGACGAACCAGGGCGCATTGCTCGCCGGCCGCGGCTGGGGTTCATTCTGTGATAGCGGGGCGCCGTCCACGACGGCGCGCGGCCAAGCACCGGTAACCGGTTGCCATCATGCTCGCCGACGATACACGTCGTGACGGTGAGCGACCCGCACGATCAGCACGATCAGGGAATCGGTCCGTACTTCGTACAGAACACGGCAGTCACCCATGCGAACTCACCGCAACCCCCGCAATTCTCCCTTCAGCGCGCTGCCCAGGAACGGATTCTCCGCCAGCCGGTCGACGGCTACCGAGAGATCATCGAAGTCTTCGAGGTAGCGCTCGACCGCTTGGCGGATGATTTCCACCCGGCTACGCTTGAGGCGGCTCGCCACTGCGCCCAGCGCATCGGCGACCGCATCCGGCCAGCGCGCGGTGATCTGGCTCATGGGGTCTCCAGAGTCTTGCAAGGTCAATCACCTTAGATTGATACTGTATAATGCACTTGTCAATCTTGGCCAGATCTCCAAATTTTCTTGCACCGCCTCCCGCGCGCTGGCGTATCCTGGGGTTGCTGGAGATGCGCACCGATGCGCTGGAGTATGATGTAACTAATTGATATTGTTATGTTAATCACCTTGACACGGCGGTTCATCGGGGCCAGAAGTGACTCCTTACCGGGATATTATCGGGAAAGGTTCGAAGATGGCCGGGAAGGAGGACCACGTTTCCCCCGGGCGCGGCGGTGAACGACAAGGGGACGGCCGAGGCCAGGATGGAGGCCGCCGTGCTGACCATCGGCCGGCAAATGGCGCGCGAGGAATTCGAGTGGCTCGGCGGCGCCCAACGACAACCGTCCGGCGCCGGAGGCCAGCGAGCGATAGGAGACCCTTCTGAATGGTGACCTGCGCCGCCCTCTAAGCCCCGTTACTCGTCCAACCTCCAGCGCGCGGCCTCCATCGAAGGCCAGTTCCGCGTCTGCCGGGATCACGCCGAGCGGGAAGACTGGAAGATTATTGGCGCCTACCGAGACGTCGCCGTCTCGGGCGCCAGCCTGACCCTGCGCCCCGACACCCATGGCCGACGCCCGGCGGGGCGCGTTCAACATGGTTCCGGCCGCGGGGCTGGACCGGGTGAGCCGGGACCAAGCAGACGTGGCGGTCCTGTTCAAGCATCTGCGCTTTGCCGGGGTCGAGATCGTCACCCTTGCCGAGGGAGAGATCACCGAACTTCATGTCGGCTTGGAGGACACCATGAACGCACTGTTCCTGAAGGACTTGGCGGCCAAGAACCATGCGGGGTTCAGGGACGGGTGGAGCGGGGAAAGTCTGGGGACGGCTTGTGCTATGGCTACGACGTGGTGAAGCGCACCGACGACGCAGGGCGAACGCACCATCAACGAACGAGGCCGAAATCGTGCGCCGTGTGTTCGTCGCCGGCGAGATCCCGTGCGCCATCGCATGGTGCCTGAACGCCCCCGGCCCGAAATGGCCCCTTGGACGCGAGGCTGCACGGCGACCTTCTCGACTGGACCGCCCGTGCCGACCGGGGGAACAAGACCGGCACGCTTTTCCCCGGAATGTCGATCTCGGTGGTTGCGGGGGCGGGATTTGAACCCGCGACCTTTGGGTTATGAGCCCAACGAGCTACCAGACTGCTCCACCCCGCACCAAAATTCTATTTTCCGGGGGCTTGAGAGTCAAGGGAATTGTTGGGTGTCGCGGTCTATCGACAACCGGACAGGGCCGCCGGCGCCGGTTGGGCGGTTCATTCCGATGGGCCGCTGCCCCCGCCGGGGTCTTGGGGACTTGGCGGAGCGATTATCTTGATTTCGCCGTCTTTAATGAGGCCCAACTCTTCACGAGCAATCTTTTCGATGGTGTCCGGGTCGGTTTTTAACGATTCGATTTCCTGCATCACCTGTTCAATCTCAGCTTCAACGGCTTCTTTTTGCCGCCTCAACGACTGATTGTCTTCTTCCAGACGCTCCATTTCCAAGTGACCTCTCGGGCCGAAAATGGCTTGCACGGCCAGGCCCAGTAGAGCCAACCCAAGAATCACCACCAGGAACGACTGTAGACGGGAGGATTTTTTGGGGGGAGCCAAGATCGTCCTTTCGTTGGACACCGGAAGCCGTCGGCGCCTTCCTTCAGCCTGCAACGCCTCCGCCAAGCTTCAGTGACGATAATGAACCAAAAAAGCAGTGGGTTAGTCTAGCCCAAAATGGGTATAATGAAAAATTCTTTTTGACGAGTTCGGGTCCAGCGCCGACAATCACCAAAAGCACAAAAGCCACAAGGATAGGGGTTTTGCGCCGCTTGTGGTCATGGATGCGATCATCAAGCCGTTCACTTCCATTTGGCGCGCCGGGGAACTTTCACACTCAATGAGAGGCAGCGGCCTCTCCCGGCCTCGCCGGAACCCTCATGGGGGGGGGGCAGCCATGACAGACAAGGTTGTTGTCCTGGTCAACTGTTCAAGCTCGGCCGAGGCCGAGCAGATCGGCAAGCGACTTGTGGAGAAGCGCTTGGCGGGCCTGCGTCAATCTGGTCCCCGGGGTGCGGTCCTGGTACTGGTGGGAAGGCAAGGTTGCCCAGGACAACGAAGTCATGATCATGATCAAGACCTCTCGCGGTCGGCTCGCTGATCTTGAAAAAGAGGTGGTCCGATGGCACTCCTACGCAGTGCCCGAAGTGATCGCCCTGCAAGTGGTGGATGGATCCAAGAACTACCTGAGTTGGATTGAATCTTCGCTGACCGGGTAAGATTGTTGGCGTCTCGTTTCAAGGGACAGCGCCCGCCCACGGGTCCCCCGAGCTGGCTGGGGGTAACCGCGGCGGACCCGGGTTGATGCAGGTCTTCATCTCCTGGAATCCAGGTGACGGCTCATGGCGAAGCGACAAGTCAATTGGAAGCTGAGTGGGTGCTGGCTGGCTGCGGCCCTGACACTTGTATGGGTGTTCGCCAGTCGAGAGGGTGTGATCTCTGCCGAGACAGGCGGCGGGCGTGTCGAAATTTCCCTCCAGGCGACCAGCCTGTGGGAGAGGACCTTCAGCCTGCGTGGCGGGGAGGTTTGTGAGATTTCGGTCGGTGTTCCCCGCCCCTCGTCGTTACCGCCCAATGGTCGGGTGGCGGTGAGTTGGAAACCGGCCAATCAGGCCGAGGCAGAGAGGGCGGAGTTTACCAAGGAGGACCCGGGTCCGGGCGCGGACGGGAGAGAATCCGACGCCTTTGGGATTTACACTCGGCCGACCGCCCAGTGGAGAAAGGTTCTCCATGCCCTGGATCCGGACGTCTTTTTGATTTATCGGTCTCCGATGCCGGGAGAGTATGTTCTGAGCATTTCTCCGGTTATCGATGAAGTCCCGGTCTTCGGCGAACCTCGCTGGCGCGAGAGGGGAACCGCGCCACAGATCGCTGCCTTTCCTCGTCATACGCCATGGCCTCAGCAGACACGGGTTTCCGTGGTTGCCCAGGTCAGACCGCTTGACCTCGAAGGTCCGCCCGACCTTCATTTCCACGTCGAGCAGGAACCCAACGACACCCCGGAACAAGCCCAGCCCATTCCGCTGCCCTCCGGCGAGGGGGTCCAACGTGTCTTGGTCATGGCCGGAGCCGATGACGTAGAGTACTTTGACAATGGCCGTGTCGGCCGTTCCGGCGACGACTGGTTTCGCATCGATTTTTCCGGGACGGAGCCCCGTCTGTTGACCTGCAACCTGACCCTGCCGGATCATACCCTGGCGGCCCGTCTGCGATTCTATGCGCTCCCACCATCGTCCACCGAAGTCCTGTCGAACCAGGAGGAACCACCCCGGGTCCCCCGGGTTTCAGCGCCCTGGGAAAAGCCGTTGCTGCCTCTGGAGGAATACACTCGAGGTCGCAATGACAATGAGCGGGTTCACCAGCAAACCGAGGGGCATCGATCTGAAATCAACCGCCTATTGCAGCCCGGAGGCGTCTACTTCTTGAGGGGCCGAGGCCAATGCGCCGGGCTACGAGATCGAGCTGCGGCTGCTCAAGCCGGCTCCCTACCAGGATCCAAGGCTGGCGGTGCGACAGGGACTCTACGACCACTTGGCCCAAGTCGACGCCTGGCTGACCAATCGTCCCCGAGGCGCCAGCGTTGAGCGCCGCATCCGCGATACGGGCAACCTTTTGGGAACCCATTGCATGAGTTGCCATACTCAGGCCGGCGTTTGGGGCTCTGCCGTGCCTCTGGAGAACGGATACCCCATCGAGAACGTTCAGAACTTCCGCCGTCTGGTCAACTTGATGTATGAGTCGCTGCGGCCCACTAATTTTTTGAAGGAGGCCGCCAACAACGCCAGTGTGGCTCCTCTGGACGTGGGCGACGGTCCGGCCGGAACCCGGGTGGCCGGCCACAACCTTTGCACCGCCGAGCGCGTGGTTTCCCCTCGCAAGCTTCATTCTCGACAACTGATTCGAGCGGCCAACCACGTTCTGCAGACAGCCGATCCCGGTGGCATCAACGCCGCCGGGCCCGGGTCCAACGTGGGCGAGTCGGTCGTCTTCAGCTTTGCCGGCGAGATCCTTCGTACCGCCTGGGACCGCACCAACCATCCTCGCTATTTCGCAGGCATGGAGGAGAAGGCGCTGAAGTTGTTGGACGTTCAGCCCAAGTACAGTGACGACCTCTCCCATCGGATCGAGTTCTTTCGTCGCTTCTTCCCTCAAGATTACCTCGAAGTCAGCCGGAAAGCGCGCTCGATTCAACAACAGTTGCCGCCGCAACCTCCTCGGGTCGCCCCACCGCCACCGACCGACGGGTCCGAGGAAGAACCGGCCCCGGCCGAGTTCCCGGACTATGAGCTTTTGTCAGAGCAGGCTTCCCTCAACCTGTGGCAACAGATTCAAGGGCAAGTGATCGAGGACGAAAAGCGGCTGAGGGCCACCCGGAATCGCGACGGGTCCTGGGGTTTCGATCCCGGGCAGGTCGGCAAAGAGGGAGCGGGTTGGGAAACCGACGGCGAGTCGGATCCCGCTCCCACCGCCTTGGCCCTGATTGCTTTGGAATCTCTCGGTTACGGAACAGACGATCCGGCCGTGGCTTCCGGAGTCCAGGCGCTCTTGCAAATGCAAAAGCCTTATGGACTTTGGAATCAAAGCGCCATAACCGGGTTTGTGACCACTGCCTACGTGCTTCACGCTCTTTCACGACTTTACCCGGCGCCTCCGGTCAAGCGGCTGAGGGAGTCATTCGAATTCTCAGCCGCGGACCCGTTGAGAATCACCCTGGCGCGGGTAAGAGATCTCTCTCACTCGGAAGATCCCGGGCTGGCGGATCTGATGGTCCGGGCCACGGCTCATGACAGCCCCCTGGTTCGCTATTGGGGCGCGATGGGTCTGGGCGCCATCCATGGCAAGAAGGGAGTGGCCGCGCTGATTGAAGCCATGGGAGATCCCGTGAAGATGGTTCGGGATGCAGCCGCCTGGGCCATGGAGCAGACGCTGTTGGACGATCGAGGATTCGAGGCGCTTTTCGAGGCTTACGAGGAAGGGGACGATCGGGTGCGGGAAACGGTTCTCAAGGCGCTGGGCATGCGCGCCGATGCGGTCCTGACCCATCCTCGCTTCGATCAACCCCGCTTGGGCCGGCTTCTGGCCCGGGCGCTCAACGAGGACCCTCATCCGGGAGTGCGGGCCTGGGCGGCCAAGGCGGCCTGGCAGTGGTGGATCTGGAATCCACCCCTGCGCCACGCGATTCAGGAAGCCTGGTTCAGAAAGTTGTTGGCTCCGGAACCGGAAGCCCTGGTGGAACAGTGCTTGCGATACCAGAGCCAGGCGCTGTTTATAGCCAACGGCCACAAGGCCAACAGCAGCAAGATCCACCAATATCCTGAATTGACCTCTCTGTTTCGCTCGCTTGAATCCCAGTTGGACAACCCGAGCCTGTCGGCGAAAGGTAAAGACCGGCTGGCCCGACGGTTGGTTCAGATCGCCGCCACTTTTTACAACACCTCGGGGGGCGACGGGGGCCCCGGCCAGATGGGGTACATCACTCCGGGGAGTAGCAAGATGATGGGGAAAGCCGTTCTGCATTATTGGGGGACGCGGCAGAAACTCAATGACCGGCAAGGCGCCCGGCTGGCATTGGAGGCAGCGGCCGGCATCCCGTTTCCCGAGTTGCAGGACCGTCTGATGAGCTATGCCACCGAGGGTCCCGAGGAATTGCGAACGTTGGCCGCGGCTGCGCTGGCTGATCCTGGTGCGGTGACGCTGCCGGCCACGCAGGAATTGATCCAGCCGATGGTGGAACAGATTCATCGGGGGGCTCAGGACTACGACCGCCGCCAAACACTGGCGGAGCCGGCGCTCGAGCTCCTGAGCCGGGCAGGCTGGACCGTTCCCAATACCCTGGAACAGCAGCAGATTCTCTACTCGTTGTTGGTGCCGTCCTTCGAGGCATCACCTGGTTTGGAGTCGTTGCAGGAGATTCGAAAGACGGCCGATGCGGCTGTCGAACCCGGTGGCCAGATGAATGCCCCCTGGTTCATTGCCGATCGGATGGGGAAAATGCTGGCGGCCAACCCCGACTTCCAGACCCGGAACCTGGCTCAACTCTTTCCCGATGCCGTGAAGAATCCCCTGGAAGCTCATTTTTGGCTCCCCAGCATTGATTGGCTTTCGACCTTCAAAGACCAGGCGCCCGTTGTCCGGCCGGGGTCTTTGTCGGGAGTGGGCCGGACGGAACTTCCCCAGGAAGTGGTAAAGGCCCGAGCCCGGGCGCGAGCGCTCTTGTTGCAACTCCTGCAGGTCGAGACCCCCGAGATGACTCGACGCCTCGCCGTCAATCTCGCCCATCTGACCCGCTACCGGCAGGACCCCGAGGTTCTGGGGGCATTGAAGGTTCTGGTTGAGTCAGAGACGGATGAAAGCATCAGAGAGACCGCTGGCAACATCCTCCGTTCGGAACCTGAAGTCTGGATGGCGGATCTCAGAGAAGCCATTAAAAATGAGCCGATGGCGGACCCGTTGAGGCTCGGGCCAAGCGAGTCGCTCTCCGATGAGTTTCTGGCCAGCTTTCGCTTTTTTCATGACTACGTCGCCCCTGAACTCAATCGGCCCCAACGCCATGATCGGATGGCCTGCATGAGCTGTCATGGAGTTCCCGGGCGGGTTCCTTCCATGGAGTTGGCCAGACCCGATGGGACCGGTTACCTCCCCATCCCCAAACTGCTGCAGAACTACCTGACCTTGCAGGCGCGCATCGATCGGGAGGATATCGAGAAGAGCAAACTGCTCCGCAAGCCTCTCAACCTTCAGACGGGCAAGGAGGACGGCCACCAGGGAGGCCGGCGCTACACACCGTCCGATCGCGGATATAAGATCCTCCGGCAATGGGTTCTGGACTTGCCAGGAGTGCCCGGCCTCCAAACGCCGTCCACCCAGGCATTGGAAGGCTCGAAGCCCGAGATTGGTTTCGAAGCCACTCGGAGGCCTTAGAAGTGGGGAGAAGCATTCATGCGGCTGACGTCTTGCAGCTTCCTGGCGGGGGGAACCGGAGACTCCTCCAGGTAGGTGTACCCCTGCAGACCCGATTCATAGAACCGGAGAAACCGTCCTGATTCTTTCAGCGATATTTTCTTCTCGCGTACGGCTCGCTCCACATCCCGGCGCATAAGTGACAGGAGTTCGTCAGCGTAGTATTCAACGTAACTGAGCACGTCTTTGACCCGGTCTCCCTTGACCACGTGGTCCACCAACATTTCTCCGCCTGATTCCTGGCTCACGTGGACCGCATTGGTATCTCCCAGCAGATTGTGAAGATCTCCCAGGATTTCCTGATAGGCTCCCACCAGGAACACGGCCAGGTAGTAGGGCTCGCCGTTGAAGGCATGAAGCGGAAGGACCGGCTTGACGTCATGCAAATCAATGAAGCGGTCCACTCTTCCGTCGGAGTCACAGGTGATATCAGCCAGGACGGCTCGACGGGTGGGTTCCTGGGTCAGGCGGTGAATGGGAACGATGGGGAAGAGATGTCGAATGGCCCAACTGTCCGGCATCGACTGGAATATGGAGAAGTTGCAGAAGTAGGTGTCCGAGATGAGCGCTTCCAGGTCACTGAATTCATCCGGGACATAATCCAGGTCGCGAACGATCCCGAGCAGAGCTCGGCAGATGGACCAGTAGAGACTCTCACTCATACTGCGTTGCTCCAGGCTCAGATACCCCAGATTGAAGAGGTTCAGGGCGTCTTCGCGAAGCTGGACCGCATCATGATAGGCTTCCAGAAAGTTCTTCTTCGAGAGATTGTGGGCGATCCAGTAGAGGTCCGAAAGAGGTTGCGGGGCGTCGTCCGGCAAAGACCGGGGGATGCGAAAACCATCAAAACCGGAAACCCCCAGGACGTTGAAGACCAGGATGCTGTGATAGGCCACCACGGCTCGGCCCGACTCCGAAATGATGGTGGGATGCTTGACCCCGGCCTCGTCGCACACCGACTTCAGGCGGAAAACAATGTCGTTGGCATACTCCTGGAGGGTGTAGTTCACCGAGGACTCGAAGTTGGACTGGGAGCCATCATAGTCGATACCCAGGCCCCCTCCCACATCCAGATAGTCCAGGCCCGCTCCGGCCTGGATCAGCTCTACGTAGACCCGTGCCGCCTCGGTGATGGCCTCCTTGATTTTTCGAATATTGGTGACCTGACTTCCCATGTGGAAGTGCAAGAGACGCAGGCAGTCGGCCATGAGCCGCTCATTCAGGTACCTGAGGGCCTCCAACACCTCGGTGGCTGTCAATCCGAATTTGGAACGATAGCCGGCTGATGATTCCCAGCGCCCGGCTCCCCGACTGGCAAGCTTCACCCGCACTCCGATTCGAGGCTTCACCCGAAGCTTGCCGGCATACTTGACAATGAGCTCCAATTCCTTGAAGCGCTCGACCACCGGGATGACGTTTTTGCCGATCTTTTGCGCCAGAACGACCGTCTCGATGAATTCGTCGTCTTTGAAGCCGTTGCAGATAATGGGAACGTCCGTTCCATGAGTGATGGCCAGGACCGCCAGCAGCTCCGGCTTGGAGCCGGCTTCCAGGCCAACCCGGTAGTCCCGGCCAAAGTCCAGGATTTCCTGCACCACGTGGCGTTGCTGGTTCACCTTGATGGGGTACACACAGCGATATTGGCCCTCGTACTCGAACTCCTCGATGGCGGCCCTGGAAGGCTTGATGGATCTCGGCGAGTCGATACCTCAAGATATCAGTGAATCGGATCAAGATGGGAAGTGAAATGCCGCGGGTTTGCAGCTGGTCCACCAGTTTCTTGAGATCGATCGAGCGGGCAGGGTCCTTTTGGGCATGGACCGTGATGTGTCCTTTTTCGTTGACGGAAAAGTAACCTTGCCCCCAGTTCTTGATGTGGTAGGCGTTCAGGGAATCCTGGATCGTCCACCCCTCCATCGATTCGAATCGTTTTTCCGGCTTGGGCATGAAGGCGCCTCGGGGGACGAGCCTGTCCCCAAGGCTTCCCATTTAAGAACGGATTGGGTTTGGCGGCAACAAAAAAGTGGGAGGGGCGCGCTCCGGCAGACAGGTGGGAAGGGCGTGGTAAGAGGCGGTCCCCTCAAAATAACCTCAATCGACGCTCCCTCGGATTGCAGGATGCCTGGTGGCCGTTTGAGTCAAGCCGAGCCGGCTGCCAGCTTGGCTGCCAACTTGCCGATGATCGGAAACTCGCAACGCTCGTTGTTGTATGCCTTGTACATCAGGAAGAGCCAGTAGCAGAAGAAGGATAGGAGTGTGATAAACAAAACCCCCCAGAGCACCATCGAATAACGCAAAACCCCATAGGGATTAGTTACGATGCGCATGAATAGAATCGGGACAACAGTGAGGAAAACGTAATATAAAATGAAACCTGAGACGCAACCCAAATAGAAGATGATAGAGAAGATGATCGACTGGAAGGCGTGAAAGCGCACAAAGGAGTCCTTGTTGTAGGGATCGAGCACCAGGAACAGGACCCCGGTGAAGGCGCCCAGGACATAACACAAAAGGCCGGCCACATTAAGCGTCAGGCCAGGGTTCTCTGCGGGTCCGTTTGCCTGTGTGTCCACGGTTGGACCGCTCCCTTCTGCGGGGAGGTTACCCAAGGAATTTTGAATTAGACCATTGGGTGGGAGGAAAACACAAGCAATTGGGCCGTCGGAGGAAGCCCCAAACCAGTGGGTCGGTCCGCGCCGCGGGAATCGAAGTCTCAGACGAATGCTCTCGAATGCCGATGCACGCGGTCGCCATGCGCCCGCATGGTCTGAAGTTCGGTACTGGTTGGAGGTCTCCAGTCGGCTGGAATTCTCAGGATCTGCACCAGTTCTCGCCGGTTGTCGGGGGCGGACAAGGCAACCGATACGGCCGGATGAGCCAAAACGAATCGGTACCAATCCTGGACGGCGGGGGGGATGAAGTCTGCCGGGTCTTCAGGCGTCCGCTTCAGGAGGTCGCACCAGCGAAGAGCCGTGAAGGCGACCAGGGGCGTATTCGAGACCTTGGCTTCAGGGAAGATTTCGTCTTCGGCGCCCCGATGAGCGGCATTGTAACGAACCATCAGCAGATCGAGTTGGCCTTCTTTCAAGACCTGCACCGCTAAACGGCGCTGATGGGTGGTCAAGCCGATCATTCCGATTCGCCCCCGGTCTTGAGCTTCTCGCAGGCCCTGGAGGACGCCCCTCGGGCTGGTGATCTCCCGCCATTCCTCGGTCCGTTCCACGTAATAGAGGGTGGCCACGTCCAGATAATCGATCCCCAGCCGGTCGAAAACCTGTTCCAATTCTGCTGTCAGGCCCCGGTCGTCGCGGGCCCAAAGCTGGGCGGCAATCAGCACTTGTTTGCGTTGGGAGCCGAGCTCTCGAATGGCTTCGGCCATCCCATCTTCGCGCCCGCACCAGTTCCAGTAGTTCAATCCCCGTTCCAGGGCGAAAAGGACATCGTCTTTCTTCAGGTGGGTATTGCCGCGGGTGGCCAAACCCAGGCGGCAAACGGGGGTTTCGATTCGGTTGAACTTGAAGAACCGGGGCATTCCGGGCATCGGACTTTGAATGATACCGCTGCCAGGGAGCGGGACTCGATCCCAAAAGCAAACGAACGATGCCAGAGACCCGGACCGCCGCCATCGAGCCTTGCCCCCCCCGTATCAATGACTCCGGGCGCTAGTTGACGAGTTTGTCCAGGCCCAGGGCCACCATCAAGAGGATACTGACGTAGCCGTTGACGGTGAAGAAGGCGGCGTTCACACGGGAAAGGTCGCGGGGCCGGACCAACCGATGTTCATACCAGAGCAGCGCGGCCACGATCAAGATCCCAAGCAAACTGATCCAGCCGAGGCCCTGCGCGCGAACGAGGCCAAGCAAGACCAGGAGCATGCCCGCGTGCAGGGCGCCGGATACCTTCAGAGCTCGATCGACGCCCAAGCGTTCCGGGATGGAGAACAAGGCGTGCCGACGATCGAAGTCCACGTCCTGACAGGAATAGATGATGTCGAAACCGGCTGTCCAGAGCAGTACTGCCAGCCCCAATAGCAGGGGGGGCCAGCCAATCTCACCTCGGATGGCGATCCAGGATCCCAGAGGGGCCATGCCCAGACAGAGTCCCAGGTAGAGGTGGGAGAGTCGTGTGAACCGCTTGGTGTAGGAATAGAGAAGGAGGATGATCAATACGGGGAAAGACAGCCAGAGGCAGAGGGTGTTGAGCCGGGAGGCGGCAAAGATGAAAACAGATCCGGAGCCCAGGGTGAAGGCTGTGGCGAAAAACCGGCTGAGGCGGCCTGCCGGCAGAGCCCGGGTCCTGGTTCTGGGATTGAGGGCATCGATCTGAAAGTCGGCGAGACGATTGAAGGCCATGGCAGCGCTTCTGGCTCCCGCCATCGCCACCACGATCCAGAAAATCTTTGCGGCGCCGGGCCATCCGTCTGAAGCCAGCAGGGCGCTCAGCAGGGCAAAGGGGAGTGCGAAAATCGTATGCTCGAACTTGATCATCGCCAAGGTTGTCTTCAGGCTGGAGTAGAAACTCATGGCTGCTCTTTCTTCTGTCGTCAGACTGAGGAGGAGGGTCCCTGCTCCTCAAGGACAACGAGGGGGCGAAAGTCCCGGTTGTTCCTCAGCTTTGTTTGTCTCCTGCCCAGCGAAAGGCTCCCTGCGGGTCCAGTCCAAGGTGGTGCATCACCCGATAGAGAAACTGGTCGATAATGCCCTCAAGGGTGGTTTCCCTATGATAAAAGGAGGGAGTGGCTGAAAAAACCACGGCCCCTGCCAGGGTCACCCGGCGCATGTTATCGAGGTGGATCAAGTTGAAAGGTGTATCCCGAACGACCAGAACCAGCTTTCGTCTCTCCTTGAGTATGACATCGGCAGCTCGCTGGATCAGATCCCGGGAAATACCCTGGGCAATGCTCCCCAGAGTTCCCATGCTGCAAGGGATGACCACCATGGAGCTCACCGGATAGGAACCACTGGCGATTTTGGCCCCGATGTCATCGTTGCTGAGCACCTCGACCTTGTGGTGGTGGCTCCCCACCAGCTTTTCCCCGAGGTTGTTCACAGTGATGGACTCGATGTCCAGCTCATCATTCAGAACACGCAAAGCGGCTCTTGAGGCAATCAGATTAATCCGGGAAACGGACGGCTCTGCGACCAACAAATTCAGCAGGCGATGTGGGTAGAGTGCTCCGCTGGCTCCCGTGATGGCAACGGTGATCTCCAAAATTTACCATTCCCCGTCGATCGTGAGGCGCGCCTTGCAAGCAAGACCTGACCTTTGAAATCCAGCCTCAATGGTACATCAACTACCCATCCGTCGACTAGGTTGTGTTGACATCTGTGATTCAAGACATTTTATAACCCAATAGCCCACCCAACCAGTCATTCTGAGGAGCGAAGCGACGAAGAATCTAAAGCCTATGCCTCCAACAACCTGCCATCTTAGATGCTTCACTCCGCTTCGCCGCATTCAGAATGACATAAGATGAAATGTCAACGCGGCCTAGGCTCTCCGCGCCGGGAAACCGCTTGACTTCTCGGCGCGGGGTCATTATCAATCCAGCTGAACGGAGGAACCGCCATGGTTGAAAAAGACCTCAGAACGTTGCTGACCGAGATCCGGACCGGGAAGCTCTCGGTCAGTGAAGGCATCGAGAGACTGCGGCATTTGCCCTTCGAGGATGTGGGGTTCGCCAAAATTGATCACCATCGCGCCCTTCGCCAGGGATGCCCGGAGGTGGTGTTCGGCCAGGGCAAGACGGTCACCCAGATCGAGACCATCGTCAAGCGGATGCTTCCCCGAAAGCACAATATTCTCATCACTCGCACCGGGGAGCCGGTTTTTCGACGGGTCCGAGAGATGTCTCCCCACGCCCGTTTTTATGAAGAATCAGGCGCCGTTCTGATTCTGAGGGACGAAGAGGTGCGGGGAAAGGGAACGATTTTGGTGGTGTCGGCCGGCACGGCCGATATCCCGGTGGCCCAGGAAGCGGTGGTCACTGCCCAGGCCATGGGGAATCGGGTGGAAACGCTTTTCGACGTGGGTGTCGCCGGCATCCACCGCTTGCTTGCCGCCCGGGACCAACTGCTTGGGGCTCGAGTGGTGATTGTGGTTGCCGGCATGGAAGGGGCTCTTCCCAGTGTGGTTGGAGGACTGGTCTCCGTGCCGGTGATTGCGGTGCCGACCAGTGTAGGCTATGGGGCCAGTTTCGGTGGAATGGCCGCATTGTTGGGAATGCTCAATAGCTGCGCTTCCAACGTGAGCGTCGTCAACATCGACAATGGGTACGGAGCCGGCTTCGTGGCCAGTCTTATCAATCGGTTGTGAACGGCCGGCCTGCGGCGACGTTCGGCTTGAGTCCTTTTAGCGCTTTTGCTATTCTTTGAATTCCGGTCACCCAGGGAAACAGCCCATGTCGGGACATTCCAAATGGCACAGCATCAAGCACAAGAAAGGCGCTGCCGACGCCAGGCGCGGTAAGCTTTTTACCAGCCTGATCAAGGAAATCACCGTGGCCGCCCGCATGGGCGGCGGGGACCCTGACGGAAATCCCAGGCTCAGGACGGCGATTGCGACGGCCAAGTCCGCCAATATGCCGGCCGAGAACATCAAGCGAGCGGTGCAGAAGGGAACCGGTGAATTGCCGGGGCTGCGATACGAAGATGCGCTTTACGAGGGCTATGGCCCCGGCGGGGTAGCCATCCTGGTCGAGGCTGTGACCGACAACAAGAACAGGACAGTGTCCGAGATCCGTCATGTCTTCGCCAAAAATGGCGGCAACCTGGGTCAGTCCGGGTGCGTGGCCCACATGTTTCAAAGACAGGGATTGATTTTGGTCGACAAATCCAGCACCGACGAAGACCACTTGATGACGGTTGCCCTGGAGGCGGGAGCCGAGGATATGAGGGAGGCGGGAGAGGTCTTCGAAGTCTACTCTTCGCCTCAGGACTACGAGGCGGTGCTGGAGGAGATCCGGCGGCGCAAGCTGACGGTTGCGTCCTCTGACTTGTCCATGATTCCCCAAACGACTCTGCAGCTTGAAGGGAAGCCGGCTCAACAGATGCTTCGCTTGATGGAATCCCTGGAAGACCACGATGACGTACAGAAAGTCTTCGCCAACTTTGACATCGACGATGCGGAGTTGGAGGCTGCTGCCTCTTAGGCTCCGGGGCGTCAACGGCCCTGGCATGAAATGGCGTTGGATGAGTCGGTCAGCGGGCGGTTGTGAGTCTATGCCGACGCCCACGAGTTCCCATGAGAGTCCTGGGTATCGATTGCGGTTCTCGGTCGACCGGATATGGCATTATCGACAGTGATGAAAGGCATCAGCGCCTGGTCGTCTTTGGGGCCATCCCTCTTCACTCGAAACATTCCCTTAGCGCTCGGCTGTTGACGGTTCACCAGCAACTGCTTCAACTCATCCAGTCCTACTCGCCTCAGGTTGCCGCAGTCGAGGATCAGTTCTATCTCACCAACTTCAAGAGCGTCTTGAAACTCGGCCAGGTCAAAGGCGTGGTGCTCTGCACAGCGGCCCTGGCAGGCATTCCCATCTCGGAGTACAGTCCCTTGCAGATCAAGAGCGCGGTCACCGGGTACGGCCGGGCAGACAAGCATCAAGTCCAGGCCATGGTTCGACAGCTGCTGGGACTGGACACTGCCCCCCAGCCCCACGACGCGGCTGATGCGCTGGCTCTGGCCCTGTGTCATGCCCAGGTCATGGCTACCGAAAGCCGCGTCAGGCAAGGGATCTCCAGAGCTGACGGCGTCTCGTCCGCCGGGAGCTGAGTCCATGTGCGTAGCCCAAATCAACTCAGCCCGGCATTGGTTGGTGGCCCTTCTCCTTTTGCCCGGTTATTTGAGCGGCGCCAGTCAACCTTCTCGAGTGGTCTGGCAGAAGGATCTCACCAGGGGACCGGTCAAGTCGCACCGCATCGAGGTCAGTGCAACCGGAAAAGCCAGGTACGAGTTGAAACAGAGTGGGTCGGAGACCCTGACGGTGGACTTCCAGCTCAAGCCGCACACCGTCGATTTCCTGTTGCAGTTGTTCACCCAAGCGGATTTCTTGAATCAGGACAAGAATTTTGTGAGCTCGCGGCGAGTTGCCGATACAGGCACCAGGACCATTCGTCTGGAGAGCGGCCGACAGACCCGCGAAGTGGTGTTCTTGTACACCGAGGACAAAACCTTACGAAAGATCGTGGCTTTTTTCGATCAACTCTCCGGTCAGGAGAAATTTCTCCTCGAAATGAATCTGGCCCTGAAACATGATCGTCTGGGCATTCCCAAGAAACTTAACCAACTGGAGAGATTCTTGCACCGGAAAACAATCGTTGACCCACAGCGATTCGCTCCGATCTTGAAGAAAATTTCCTTGGACATGTCTTTGATGAACCTGGCGCGGAAAGAGGCTCGAAGGCTTCTACGACAGATCAACCGCTAACGCACCGGCTGAAGTCCCCCGGGACATCGAGTCCGAAGAGGGCAACACCCCCGCGCCCGACCCCGATGCGAAGGGATCGCGGTCGCCGCATTCGCGGCTGGGAGGTCAGGTCCACACGCCAACCACGGGCTGACGCCCACGGGTAATAGGTAAGAATCCCCTCCCGGCCGAGAAGTGGCGGCGGTTGTCATTATTTTGTCCTGGTTGGGAAAAGCATCAAGACCTGCCAATCCGGCCCCGTCCTGCTGGCTGGCTACCGAAGCAACAGCCCAACCAAGATGACGGTCAAGCTGACATTGGCAACCACAATGCCGACAGCGATGGCGATGGCGACCTTGAACATGTCGGCCTTCAATTCGGCAACGTTGGCCTTGGTAGCCGTGGCCTTGAGTTCGGCCTGGACTTCGGCGATGTCGGCTTTGGTTGCCACGGTATCGCTGAAGGCTTCGGCCACGGTGTCAACGATGGCGTCGGCCTGGACTTCATCGAAACCGGCAACCTTGAGGTTGCGGACGACCTTTCGAGTGTCAAAAGTGATGGGGGCCATGGTGGGTTCCCCTTTCTTGTCCCTGCTCAATGACGGTAATTTCTACAGTGGTTCTCGCAGGTTTCAGGAACCGATGCTACCGCTTGCTGTGAGATGTTCGGGATTCGTTCCGGTAAATGGCGATGCCGGCGTAACCCACCACTTCGCTCTTGCCCCCTCCGACGTCACCCGAGGTCGCGTATTTGACCAGTTCGGCCTGAGTGGTCTCAGCCGAGGCTTCGATTCCATACAGCATGGCAATGGTGGGTCCATAGCCGCACATGCTGATGGACTCCGCTTTGACCACCTCGTAGAGTCCTCGTGCGTCCAGGGACAGGATCCTGGAGATGGCTTTGCGATCCTTGATCCGCGTCAGATCATCGGGCTCGAAGTGATTCATGTCACTGCTGGCGACGATGAGGACGCGCCGGTCGGGCAACTCCCGCAAGGTTCTGGCGATTCCCTTTCCCAGGCGCTCGAAGGCCGTGTAGTCCTGCCGGCCCAACGCAATCGGCACGAAGCGAAGGTCCTGCCTGAGGTGAAACAGAAACGGGAGCTGCACTTCGAGGGAATGTTCGAAGCGGTGCGCTTCGACGTCTTCCGTCAGCAGGGGACAGTGGCGCATCAGCCGCCCGGCCAGCTCTTGGTCGATTTCGATCCTGCCCAGAGGGATCTCCCACTCACCCTGAGACATGATCGAAAGGGAAGCTCCCAATCCGGTATGGTTTGGACAGAGGATCAGGACCCGATCGGGTATCTCAATTCTCGAGTACACGGCTCCTGCCACGTGACCGGAGTAGACGTAGCCGGCATGAGGCGCCACGATTCCACGGGCCTTGAGCCGGGGCCGGGGAGGTCCCAAATGCTCCACCAGGTTCTTCCGAAGCCTGTTGGGTTGGGAGGGGTAGAAACGGCCGGCGACAGCGGCTTTTCGTAACATGACTTCAGGCCCCGAAGGAAACCGGGTGGATGAAACAACCCGTCGAAGAGCGCGAAGCAATCTTCAGCGGAGCTTGGAGTTCAACTCTTGACGGCGTGGTAGCCGGTGCGGGTTCGAGCCCTGACCTTCTTGACGCGGTTTCCGTTCTGGTCAACGATCTCCACCTTGATCTTGCGGAACTTGCCGTCCCGGTCGGCATTGGTCGAGACATAGCCCAGGCTGTACTGGTTCCTCAGCTCGATCCCGACCTGCCGCAGGATAGCGGGATGGTCTTGTTGCCAGCGGGGAAACCAGGCTTTGCCGCCAGTGACTTTGGCAAACGTTTTGAGATTATTGTCCGCTTGCAGGTAGTCCAACCGGCGGGGAGCCGACATACGAGGTTCATTGTACAAGCGTCCTCTTTGGCCTATACCGAGGCAGTAAATCACGGCGTCCGTGGTCTGAACCCGTCTCAAGGCGGCGCTGAGAGTGATCCTGCTGAAGGTGTCGACGCCGGTGCTGACCAGCAGGACGGCCTTCCTGCCCTCCACTTCGTCCAGACGGTCCAGGGTGAGTTTCAGAGCGTCGAAAAGATTGGATTCCTGAGAAACGGGAAAGGCCATGCGAGAGATGGCTCCAAAGAGTTCCCGCTTGTCCTGGGTGAAGTCGGAAAGAATCTTGGAATTCAAGTTATAGGCCACAACGGCGGCCCAATCATTGGGGCGCAACATCTGGATGAATTGAGCCGCCGGCATCACGGCGTCATCGTAGAACCACCAGGCAAGGTTTTTGGTAGACTCCAGCACCATCACCACCGTCAGAGGCGCCGTCGTCGGGCTGAAGTTGGTGACTTTCTGTTCGACCTTGTCCTCGAAAACCCTGAAGTTCCTGGCGGTCAGCTCGGGGATGAAGTTCCCCCGCTTGTCCGTAACCACCACGTCGAGGTTGACCAGCTCGATGTCGACCGCCAAAGTGAAATTGTCTTCCGGCTTGGCTCCCTTGGGTCTTGCCGGGTTCAAGCGACGTTTTCGCGGCTGGGGCTTCCTCTTGCGGACGACCACCGGGTCGGACTGTTGTTGCTGAGGGCCTCCCCTCTCCACTTTTTTGCTCTCTTGCTCCTTTTCTTCTTCTTCAGCTTCTTCAGCCGGTTCCTTTTCGGCCAGGCCCGTCAACAAAGGACCGCCGCCAAAGATCAAGCCCGCTACCAGGGCTCCGCAAAAAGAAATCTGTCTGATTTGGCGCCAAGTCTTCATGGGTCCCCTCCCTCCTCTTCGCCGGGTTTCTATCTATCCAAAATCTTAAGGGAAGCCTGTTTTCGAGTCAACACCCACAGCAAAGAGTCCGCCGCTCGTCACCTCACTGCCCATGGATTCCGTCCGCTTCACTGAAAGCAGACGCCTTTGCCGGTCGACCGATGGGGCCGCCTGACCCTCTGGCCGCGCCACTCCTTTCAACCGGCTACCCATCCCCCAGTTTGAAATCCACTTCCCGAACGTCTCGAAATGCCTCTTTCATGTATTCCTTGACTTTCGCCACCAGTTTTTTTTCTGATACGCGAATGGCTTCGCGGGTGACTCCATATCGGTCCCCAATGGCCTGAAGAGTCAGGGGTTCTTCGGCGATCAGTCTCTGTTGGAGGATCACCCGCTCTCTCTCGGAAAGACCTTCGGCAAACTCGGCGAACTTTGATTCTATGAAATCCTTCAATTCCCCGGCCGCCAACTTTTCGTCGATCAGGTCCTCGGTGGAGGCCAGCGTCTCCAGGTAGTAGAGGTCGGAGTCGTTGGACATCTTGGCATCCAGGGAAAGATCATGCGCCTTGATGCTGTTCTCGACGTCGATCACATCGCTTTCACTGACGTTCAAGGTTTCGGCAATCAGCTTGGGCGTAGGCGCTATCCCCTGGGCTTCCAGTCTCCGCTTCTCCTTACGCAGATTCATCAGCAACTTGCGGCGGTCGTTGGTCGTCCCCACTCGCACGATGCGAAAGTTGTCCAAAATGAATTTGATGATGTAGGCCTTGATCCACCAGGAAGCATAGGTAGGCAGACGCGTGCCTCGGTCGGGGTCGAACTTCTTGACAGCCTGGAGCAAGCCCAGGTTGCCTTCCTGAATGAGGTCCATGAGATTGGTATAGACCTTGTTGTAGAGAAAAGCGATCTTGACCACCAGCTTGAGGTTGGAGGTGACCAGTTGGCGGGCTGCTTCCATGTCCTGGCCGTCCCGGTAGAGTCGGGCCAAGCGTTGTTCTTCCTCGGGCGCCAACGGCTCATATTTGCTGATCTCCAACAAATAGTGACGAACGGGATCGTAGCGGATCAGCTCGACTCGCTCGTCCTCTTCCACCGATATCTCCGGATCTTCACCTTCTTTTTCAATCAGAACCTGAGCCATGACCTCTGCGTCGTCCACATTCGCTTCAGAAGCCCGCTCCGGTTGCTGAATAGACCGCTTGGGGCCACGATTCATGCCCGTTATCTCCTTTTTTGACGACATACAGGCGCGCTGGACAGGTTGTCAATCGTATGGATGCTTCCCGCGGGCGCGAGGGGCGGCGCTCGAATCTGACCGGAGAAGGCCCTGCAATGTTACACTGTCACACTCAAGCTCCCATCGTAGCACACTTTCGGCCGCGTAGCCGGCGCCTGAAGGTGAGGGATGCGGTTCTGATGCCAGGCTGATCGATGAGGATAGAAAGATGAACGAGACAGCGGTTGCGTTCAACACTCTGAAAGCGGCCACGCGGCTGCGTGGGCAACTCTCAACAGTTACAATCTAACGTCAGCCGGGGGTGAAAGGTGCAAGAGCAAAAAGAGCGGATGGAGCCTTCGGTAGGCACGGGACCCATGTCCCCGCGGCGCGCCCTGCTTCGTTGTTTTGAAACAAGGCCTGGAACGACGTCAGACAGCCGCGGCATGGGCCTACCGATGGTTTCCATTCAGTGGTTGGTTCTAACCTTCTTTTTCGCCACGTACGTCGGTGGGGCAGAAACGAATTCAACGATCAGCTTCAGTGAAGCACACATCGCCGCCGTCAATCGACCCAGGCGGGTCATCGTCAACATTGACGCCTCCTGGCACGTGGACAGGTTCGTCAACAACTTGCCCGCCCAGGTGGATGACGCGTTCACATTCGCTGATGAAGCCGGCAGCCACATCGACAGTATCTGGTGGAGTTGGGGTCAGGGTCAGACAGCGCCGTACCCCAGCAAGATCCTACCGTTATACGACCGTGAAAAGTACCGGCGCTGGGTGAGTCAGGGCATCGACGTCATGCGCCTTTATCTGGAGGCGACCAAAAATCGAGGTCTGGAAGCCTTCTTTTCATACCGCCTCAACGCAAGCGACTCGGACCTTGGAACCACTGCACAAGTCGCCATCAAGCAAGAACACCCCGAATGGACCATCCGCCCCTGGCCCAATCACCCCACGCTCAATCAAGTGATCCTGTTGAACTTTGCGTTCGAACAGGTGCGGGACTATAAGTTGAGCGTGCTGCGCGAGGCGGCCGAGAACTATGACTTCGACGGTATCGAGCTTGACATGCAACGCAGTCCGCTGCTGCTGCCTATTGGCCATCAGTGGGAAAATCGCCATCATCTGACGCAGTTCGTGCGCTCGGTTCGAGCCATGCTGCAGGAGTTGGCCCGGAAGCGGGGCCGACCCTATTTGCTGGCCGTACGACTGAGCCACAGGATCGAAAGCTGCCATTTTGATGGCATCGACGTGGAAACCTGGGCAGGGGAAGGCCTGGTCGACCTGTTCGTGTTGGGCTCACGTTCCCTGGACGCCGACGTCTACGCGTTCCGCCGGATCACCGAAGGGACTCACATCAAGCTATACCCCGTCATTCAGGATCACCACGGCCCGGACGGTTACAGTTACCCGCCCATCGAGGTTTTTCGAGGCGTGTTTTCCAACTGGTACCGGCAAGGGGCCGACGGTATTGAGACGTTCAATTTCGCGTGGGCTCCCGCCATCCGCGGCTATCCCCTCCCGATGATGAACGCGAAGCAGTCCAGGGTGCACCAGCAGGCCTACCAGGAAATGGGTGACCCCGAACGGATGAAGTACAAGGACAAGTTTTTCGTCCTGGCCCGACGGGGTGGCGGTCATGGGGATCCCGTCGTGCCCAATCCGGAAAAATGGTACACGCCACGTCATATGTTTGGCTACACCAACATGCTGGCGCCCTTGCCGTCTCCGCTATCCAACGACGGCAAGACCGACACCCTGCTGAAACTGTTTGTCGGTGACGATCTGGGCGCCGCGGCGGACCGCATTTCGGATCTTACACTGCGTATTCTGCTCCATGACGCCGCCGGAGACTATCTGTCGTCGAATTCCCCCAAGAAACCCAAACGACCTGATGACACAAGAATCGAGCGCGGTATGATCCGAGCCTTCCGCCACAGGCGCTTTCTCTACAACTGTCCGCCTGGAAAAGGCATCGAGAAACGCTTGCAGCTAAGGATCCACAATACACTGCTGCCCGAGCCGGTTCTGGAAGACGGCTGGTTGGTATTTCACGACCTGAGTCCGCGCTTATTCGCCATCGGCAACAACTTGATCGGCGCGGTGCTCAGCCAGCCTACCAGTGATTGGGAGGAATCCATTCGGATCGAAAAACTGGAACTGCACGTCCGGTATCAGGCAAATGATGAGTCCAAGCGCCAAGATTGCCGGCAGTTTCGGTGAGCTGGAAATTGGTTGGGCGGGGCGCTTATGCAGGTGGTGCAGTCCGTTGCGGACCACCCACCTCATGGATCGTTCGTTCGTGGAGGCAGGGACGGACCCGCCCGATGGGCTGCTTTGTCAATGTGGAACGTATCGACCGCATCATCGACTCGATCTTCCACCGTTTTAAACCCGGGGTGGCAACAGCGCCCCCTCCGGCTGTTTACACAAGCAGCTTGACGTCATCACCAACCGACGGGTCCCCTTGACCGCTCTGTCTTCCTCCATTACACTAGCTTGGACGTAGGGAAGAAAGAAGAATTAAGGGAGTGTTGGCTTATGTTCCCCATGTTTGACCTCATGTATTTTGTCATTCTGGCTCCGGGCTTGCTCCTTTCGTTATGGGCAAGTTGGAGGGTGAAATCCAACTTCAGGAAATACTCCGCCATTCGATCCATGCGGGGGATCACCGGGGCCCAGGCAGCTGCGGAACTGTTGCGCCAAGGCGGCATCAGAGACGTTCGCATTGAGCGTTCTCATGGCATGCTGTCCGACCATTACAACCCGGTCACCAAGACCCTGGCTCTTTCCGATGAGGTTTACGGTTCGACTTCCGTGGCAGCCGTTGGCATCGCCAGCCACGAGGCAGGTCATGCTCTCCAACATGCTCAGCACTATGGACCGCTTCGCTTGCGATCCATGCTGGTTCCCACGGCCGGTATCGGCTCCAACCTGGGCTACATCGTGATGTTGGTGGGCCTTTTCATCGATCCGGCTCTGGTGCTGGTGGGGGCTGTCCTATTTTCTGCGGTGCTGCTCTTTCAGATCGTCACCCTTCCGGTTGAGTTCGATGCCTCCAAGCGCGCCAAGGCCCTGGTGCTGGAGCGGGGCATCATCTACCCAGGCGAGCGCGAGGGTGTGGACAAAGTATTGAACGCGGCGGCCCTGACCTATGTGGCGGCGGTAGTGACCACTCTGCTGACGCTGCTTTATTTTCTGATTCGGGCCGGTCTGTTGGGGGGCAGGTCGGACGATTAAGAGGTCGTCGCCTGTGCGGCTTTCCGCAGAAACTTTGGGTGCTCCCGCTGAAGAGCCCGGGAGCGGTCCTCTGCCTCCTCAGCGGACTTCAAGACAACTTCCTTCCCTTTGAAGTCGCCGGCGAATCCCTCCAGCGGCTTGGCTATCGCTTCCCACATCACCTTCTATATCCCCAGGCTCAGGATCTCGGGTCCATCCTCGGTGATGGCAACGCTGTGTTCGAAATGAGCGGACGGCTTGCCATCCTGAGTGACCACCGTCCATTTGTCGGCCAACACCTTGACCTTGTCTGTGCCCTGGCTCACCATGGGCTCAATCGCCAGAACCAGACCGGGTTTCAGCAATATCCCGCGACCGTTCGCCACATAGTTCAAGACCGCAGGTTCCTCGTGGAGGTTTCTTCCAATGCCGTGGCCCGAGAATTCTTTGACCAGAGAATAGCCGCGGCCCTCGGCATGAACTTGAATTGCCGCCGAGATGTCACCCAGGTGGTTCCCGGGAACGGCCTTTTCGATCCCCAGCATCAACGACTCTCGCGTGGTTTGCAGCAGCCGCTCCGTGTTGGGGGAAATGTGACCAACGGGGAGCGTCAGGGCAGCATCGCCATAGAATCCTCGGTGGAGAACTCCGTAATCGACGCTCACGATATCGCCTTCCTTCAGGACTTGCGTCGAGGGAATTCCATGCACCACCTGGTGGTTGACCGAGGTGCAAAGGGTGGCGGGGAATCCGTTGTAGCCCTTGAACGCTGCCCTGGCCTTGTGCTTGAGCGTCAAATCCTCGGCAATTCTGTCCAGTTCCAGGGTGGTGATGCCCGGACAGCAATGGTGCTTCAGAGTGGTGAGGATGTCTGCCACAATCTGGTTGCATTCCCTCAAGATCTCGATTTCCTTGGCCGACTTCAGGTGAATCATGGGTGAGTTCTCCGCAGAAAGTTCCTAACCCCATTAGCCAGAGCCTCTTAGCGCAAGCAACGCTGCGGGCTCAAGCATCCATCATTGACAAAACCCCTGGTGATGTCAAGGTGCTTGTGGCGACTAATAAAGGCCCGGGCGCGGGAACAACCCGGCCTATGCGGTTGACTGGGTGATGGTGGCGGCCAACTGCTCCATGCTGCTGAGCACGGCCTGATCGTGGGTCGCCCATTGGGCCACCAATTGCAACAGAGTGACCTCGACCCCACCCGACAGCGCTTTTCGGTTCCACTGGAATCCGGTCATGTTGCGGAGGTAGGCCAAATTTACTTGCCTGGCTTGACGGAACTTCTCCAAGGCCGCGGGGCCATCCACGAGGCGGTGCTGTCGAAGCGTTGTCAGACGAGCCGGGTTCAGATCAGGCAGCGAGGGCAGGTCTTCAGACAGGATGGAGCGAATGGCGGGTCGGTAGCTCTGCCACTCAAGGTCACGGAGCTGCAGGAGGTATTCCTTCAGCGAGAATTTGTCCGGTTGCGGCTTCAGTCGAAGCTGCCGGTCGCTGAGTCCCCGAAGGAGGGCGCTGACCTTCTGCGGGGTGGCCGCCAACACTTCGATATTCGGGCTGAATTGATCTTCACCCATGAAGGATCTCCTGCATCTGTATTTCAAAGGATGTCCCAAAGAGGCTCAAAATGTCAAATGACGTTCAACAGAGAATCCGCTGCCTTGACGCTCTTGAAAAATGGGGGGGGATCCCGGGACGGCGAGTGGATTGACAATCCGGCTTCAAAGGTTTAAGTTCTCTCGAAATCTGGAGGGGAGCCCTGATGAAGAAGCGCGCCGGATTGGCGTTGGACTCCGAGGTGGACGACGCGGTCGAAACATTACGGACGATCGTTCACAAAGCCCATCAACTGGTGATCTTTCGGGGTGTCCTGCAAGACCCGGTGGTGGCCGCCCTGATCGATTTCCTGGAGGGGATCGCCGGAGACCGACTGCACTCCGCCCGGGTGGTCAGGCGAGTCGCCAGGAGTTACTCCTCCTTCTTTGTCGGGCTGGCCTCACAAACCGGTTCCGGACGGCAAATGGCCGTCGGTACCCCTTGGCAGGACCACCTTCTGAACGTGGTGCTCCGCGATGAGAACCCTTTCTCCAGGGGGGCCGAACGCCATGGAATGCGTCGTCCGGGTCCATCTCTGACCTCCCAGGTCAAGGCAGACCTGGCGTGCTTGCGGGCGCTTTTTGCGTTGCGGAGCGAGCAGGTGCGAACCCTGTTCCAGGCGATTGACTGGGACACCGCCTGGCCGGGCTGGGACCGGGCGCAGAAGAAAGAAGCCATGCCCGGCGAAACCTTCACCCATCGCTTGCAGATCAAACGGCGGCTGCAGGAAACCTCTGACTGGGGTTCTTTGGCGCCCGAGTTGGCAGCCTTCTACGCCCAAAACGGCGCCGGGATGTTCGCTGAGTTCCGGGCCTTTCATTGGAAGCCGAGACAGCAGGGTGGGGTGTTGCAGGGAATTTCATCTCCGGATCCCATCACGATGGAGGAGCTGGTCGGGTGCGAGGACCAAAAACTGTGGCTGATTCGAAACACCAGCTATTTCCTGGCAGGATGTCCGGCCAATAATATTTTCGTGTACGGTGATCGCGGGACCGGGAAATCGTCTTCGATCAAAGCTCTTTTGAATCATTTTACTCATTGCCCCCTGCGAATGGTGGAAGTCTCCCGGGATGATCTGAAGGACTTGCCCGAGGTGATGAGCTTGCTCAGAGAGAGACACCAGTACTTCGTCATCTTTATCGACGACCTGTCTTTCGAGGAAGGGGAGACTCAATACAAAACGTTGAAGGCCGTACTGGAAGGCAGCTTGGAATCGCGTCCGCAGAATGTGGTGGTCTATGCAACCTCCAACCGCCGCCATTTGATTCGGGAGTTCTTCTCGGACCGCAACGACTTGAGGGATGACGAGATCAGGCGCCAGGACACGCTGCAGGAAAAAGTTTCGTTGGCAGATCGTTTTGGCATCCAGTTGGCCTTCGTCGCCCCCAATCAGAAACAGTACCTGGAAGTCATTCATTCCATGAGCAGGAAGCGTGGTCTGACCTTGCCGCCACAAGACCTGGAGAGGCGCGCGCTGGAATGGGCCCAGCTCTACAATGCCCGTTCGGGGCGAACCGCCAGGCAATTCATGGACTGTCTCTGTGCTGAGTTGGAAACAGGAACCGGGGAGCAATGACCCCGGGTTTCAGGTTCCCGCCAGGGTCCGGAGACCGAGCTTTCGGGGGCGGTCACTTTTTGCGAAGGTAGTATTGGGTGACATACTCCGCCACCATCCGGTCTGTGTTGTATTGCGGGATCAGGGTTTGCATGGCCCTGCGGATCTTGGCAATCCAGCCCCGGGGGATTCCTTGGGCATCCCGATCAAAAAAAAGTGGAATAATGCTCTGAGTCAAGGTCTCGTAGAGTGATTCCAGGTCGGTTTGGTCCTGGGCCGCTTCATCGGCCACATTTTCGTCCGTCCCAATGGCCCACCCATTGGCGCCATCGTAGCCTTCCCTCCACCAACCATCCAGGACGCTGAGGTTCAGCCCTCCATGAACACTTACCTTCTGACCGCTGGTTCCACTGGCTTCGAGGGGCCGGCGAGGAGTGTTGAGCCAGAGGTCTGCGCCCGAGACCATGTGACGGGCTATATTCATATCGTAGTTTTCCAGAAAGACGACCTTGCCCAAAAATTCGCTTCGTTTGCCGATGTCCACGATACGCTGGATGAATTCCTTTCCCTGGACATCCTGGGGATGGGCCTTTCCGCAAAAGATCAACTGGACAGGGTGCTTGGGATCATTGACGATCCTGGCCATTCGTCCGAGATCGCCGAAGATCAACGGAGCTCTCTTGTAGGTGGCGAAACGCCGGGCAAAGCCGATGGTGAGCGCGTCCGGCGACAAGAGCGTCTCGAAAGCGCGGGATCTCTCCGTGCCACTGGCGGGGAAGGTGTCCGGGACATGTTTGCGGACAAATTCAATCAGCTCCCGGCGCAAGTGGTAGCGAAGCGCCCAAATCTCCTCGTCGGTGATCGTTTCCTCGTCTGAGATGATCCTCCAGAGGTCAGGATACATCAGCCGGGTTTCCCACTCCGGACCGAGGTGCCGTTTCCAAAAGCGGCGAGTGGGACGCGCCATCCAGCCCAGGACGTGGACGCCGTTGGTAATATGTCCGATCGACGGGCCCTCGAAAGCCGGAGACTCCAGTAGCTCTTTCCACATCTCCCGGCTGACCTGGCCATGGAGCTTGCTGACACCGTTTGCCGCCCTCGCCATTTTTAGCGCCAGCACCGTCATACAAAAAGACTCATCAGGATTGTCCGGATGAACGCGGCCGTAGCTGAGGAACCGGTGAGCATCCATGCCCAGCAAGGACCGATAACCGGCAAAAGCATATTCCATCAGCTCCGGACTGAAACGGTCGTGCCCGGCAGCCACCGGGGTGTGGGTGGTGAACACACAATGGTCTCTCACCCAACCTTCGGCCTCTTGTGGATTGGACCCTGAACCGAGCTGCTGCCGCAACAACTCGAGAACAAGAAATGCGGAGTGCCCTTCATTCAAGTGGAAGACGGCCGGAGTAACGTCCAGAGCCTGAAGGAGTCGAGCGCCACCAATCCCCATGACGATCTCCTGGCCGATACGCGTCGTCATGTCGCCCCCATAGACTCTGGAGGTGAGGCCGCGGTAAGCGCTTTCGTTTTCGGGAAGCTCGGTATCGAGCAAGTAAATGACCGTACAGCCCACATTGAGTCGCCAGGCTTGGAACCATATCCGGCTCTGTGAGAATTCCACCCACAGCGCCAACGGTTCGCCGTTCTTGTCCAGGACCGGTTCCAGGGGCAAGTTGTCTCTGTCTACCGAGGGATAATGCTCCTCTTGCCAACCACTGTGGCTGATGAGCTGTTCAAAATAGCCCTGGCGATAGAACAAGGTAATCCCAATGAAAGGCGCCCCTAAATCGCTGGCCGATTTGGCGTGGTCACCTGCCAGGACTCCCAGTCCCCCCGAATAGAGAGGCAGAGACTCGTGCAAAGCAAATTCCGCACTGAAGTAGGCGATGGGTTTTTTGAGAAAAGGAGCGGCATAAGCCGAGCACCAGGTGCGTTCTCGCGTCAAGTACTCTCGGAAGGAGACCAGGACCTCGCGGGTACGGGCGGCAAAGTCCTTGTCCATCAGGCGCGACCTTAATTCCAGGTTGGAGATGGAACCCAACACAGCCACCGCATTGTGGTTCGATGCGTGCCAAACCAAGCGGGAAAGTTCCGCGAAAATCTCCTGTGCCTCCGGATTCCAGGTCCACCACAGATTGCGACTCAGTTGGTCGAGCTCCCGGATCATCACATCCAGGTCTGACAGGCTTTCCAGGTAGGCTGCTTTTTTGCGGGCGCGCACGTTCGCTTTCTCCTGACGGAAAGGGATCTCATTGAGGGCGTAATCTATAGCATGTCCCCCCCAAAGATTCCAGATGGCTGATGGGAAAGGTACCGTTTCACGGGATCCTTCCACTGATTCTTCGGTGGCCTTCGCTGGCGAATCGAGATCATTGCCCCATGTCTTCCGCCCAATCCACGGGAGCTTCGCCGGCCGGGCAGGCAGCAGTCCGCTCCCTTTAATGATTCCTTTTTGAATGAATAGCTTCTGTGGTCGCGGCGCCAATGCGGACTTGAATTTTTGCCTGACAGTTGCTAGAGTGCCTGCATCGCGACGGTCGGTGTTATGCCCCGGGAGGTTGGCGCCCATGCCGATTTACGAGTATGGCTGCGGTGGGTGCGGCAAGGTTCTTGAAGTCATTCAGAAGTTTTCAGACGCTCCCCTCGAGACCTGTCCCGAGTGCAACGGTCGTTTGACGAAGTTGATTTCCAAGACTTCCTTTCAGTTGAAAGGCACGGGCTGGTATGTTACCGACTACGCCCGCAAGCCGGAGCCCAAGACCGAGTCCTCCGACTCGAAAACCAAATCCAAGAACGGACAGAAGAAATTGGATGCCAGCCCCAAGAGTGAAAAAACTCCCGCCTCTCGGGACCGGTGATTCCGTGGGTTGCCTCTCGAATCCTTCAGTTCCCCCAGAAATCTCGGACCGCGGTGGAGACGGCGTCGACCTCTGCCTGAGTTAATTCCGGGAACATGGGCAAGGAAAGAATCTCTCCGGCAACAGCTTCTGCATTGGGCAACGGCTCTCCGGCTTGCCCCCAAGCCTGGTAAGCCGGCTGAAGATGCAGCGGGGCCGGATAATGAATGGCACATTCCACGCCTCTGGCCTTGAGGAACTCGGCCAGTTCATCACGGCGAGGGGAGCGGATGGAGTACTGGTGATAGGCGTGCCTGACCTCTGGAGCGCAGTAGGGTGGCGTCACGGGGAGAGGTTCCAGCGCTTGATTGTATTCCTCGGCAATCTGGATGCGCCGTTCTATCCATGGCTCCAGATGGGGTAGCTTGACTTTGAGGATGGCTGCCTGTAAAGAATCCAGACGACTGTTGACGCCTGGAATCTCATGCCGGTATTTCTTCTCGGCGCCGTGAAGGCTGAGCATTCGGCACTTTCGGGCCAGATCGGGATCGTTGGTCAACAGCGCCCCCGCGTCTCCACAGGCCCCCAGATTCTTGCTGGGGTAGAAGCTGAGACATCCGATATCGCTCAAGGTTCCAACGAAATCACCCCGATATCGGGCTCCAAGGGCCTGGGCGGCGTCTTCAATGACCCTCAACCCTCTCTCTTTGGCAAGCGCCAGGATGGGCGCCATATCGGCAGGGTGGCCGTAGAGGTGGACCGGCAGGATGGCCCTGGTCTTGGGCGTTATCCGGTCACTGACCTTGCTGGTGTCCATGTTGTAAGTCCGGGGATCAATATCGACAAAGACGGGGCGAGCGCCCTGTAAGACAATAGTTTCCACCGTAGCCGCAAAAGTAAAGGAGGTGGTGATGACCTCGTCGCCTGATCCAATACCCAGGGCCATCAGGGCAATCTGCAGCGCATCCGTGCCCGAAGCACAACCAATGGCCCACCGGCCCCCCCCAGATATTGGCGAAGCTCGGACTCGAACTCGGCAACGGCTCGGCCCATAATAAAGTCGCAATCGTCCAGCACCGCCCGGATGGCAGCCTCGAGCGGCTCTCTGATGCTCTGGTGTTGACGTTGCAGATCCACCATCTTGACGGGCTGCATTCCTGGAACCTTTCTTGCGGCGGTTGGTCTCCCTGGAGTGATCTGATTTTCCCGATCCAGGCCGGCCTGGTAGCGGTGATGCAATGATGGCCGATCGCGGGCGCCGCCTCGGACGCAGGCCTCTCGCTCCATCCTAGAGAGATCAGAATCCGTTTCCAAGAGTTTTTTTGTGAGGATTCCATGTTTGGGAAGTTCAGTGAATTCAGCAGTTGGGTGATTCGGTTCGATCGATGGTTCCTGGAACGGCGGGGGGCTCAATCGGTTCCCACCCTTTGATGCCATACGCTTCGGGGATGTCCGTGGTTATGCTATTCTTGCGTTTCAGCGGCCGGTGAGCTGGTTGGAGGTCTCACCGCGAGGGGGTCTTGAGTCCGGGTTTGATCTGAACTCCGTGACTTTGTGGAGGGCTTGGCTTGAGTTGTCTGGAAGCTATCTCAATAAAAGGAAGGGATGTGATCATCTAACGACATTTAACGGGGGGCAGTAGATCTGACAGATGAGCAGAGGTCGGTGATTGAAACGCCGCTGTCTGAAGCACCAAGGCGGGCGGACGAGGAAGTCGCCCCTGGCATCGATACAAGAAGCGTTGGAGGGTGGAGTGACGACTCGCTTGGTTGGGAAACTTTTGTCGTCTGGTGGTCAAATAGAGGCGTCATTCGGCTAACTATCCAGGGGTTTGTTTCTGCTTGCGCCGCGGCAAGCAGGCATTTCGGAGATGTCCTTATCTCACTGAAGCGTTTACGAGGTGACTTGCACACTTGGAGACCTGATCGTGAAAGTCCTTATGATAAATGACAATGATCCTAAAGAGATCGTTGGCGGGACCGAACGCTATGTCATGGACGTAACAAAAGGACTCGAGGCGGCCGGACACAGGGTCTACTTGTTTGCAACCTCAAGGCATCGGTCATCCATGACCGCATCGCAGATGATATTTAAGACCGAAATAATCAACCGGCTTAGATGGGATCTACACCATATATACTTTTACCCCAAATTGTACCAGGTATTACGAGAGTACATCACACAAATACAGCCAGATGTGGTTCATCTCCACAACAACCGCTATTATCCTATTACGGTGCTTGCAGCAATACGTCGCTTCCGCGTAGTGCAAACCGTGCATGACTACTGTGCACTGTATCCGACCGCATTTTGCACTCACGAACACTCGTGCGCCTTGCGATCGATATTTGTCGCTCTGCGACATGGTTGCATGAAGTGGAAAACACTGCTTGCTGAAGGATGGCTTCTATATAACCGCCGATTTCTCGATCGTCGGATTGTCGATCAGTTCGTGGCGCCGAGCCGCGATCTCACACAACACCTGGAAAGCAGAGGCTATGCTGGCGTAGTACATCTTCCCAACTTTACGTCACTATCAACTACTTCTGAAGGACTGATGTCTGAACGACGAATAGTGCTCTATGTCGGCAGCCTCATAGCACACAAGGGTGTTGATGTCTTGTTACGAGCCTATGGACGAATACAGAACGCAATCGATGATGTGATCTTGTGGTTGGTGGGCACCGGTCCTGACGAAAATCACCTTAGGACTTTAGCTGAGAAGTTGGAATTGCGACGGGTGACGTTTTGGGGACGACAACACCATCAGAAGCTGACGGAGTTGTATCAAAACGCTCAGGTTATTGTGATTCCAAGTCTGTGGTTTGAAAATGCGCCGTTGGTCGCATTTGAGGCCATGTCACACAGTCGAGCTATTATTGCAAGTAAGGTAGGTGGCTTGCCGGAGTTGGTAGTGGATGGAGAAAATGGCTACTTGTTTACTCGTGGTGATTCGGTCGACTTGAGTGAGAAGATGCGTGCTGTGCTGACTGATCGCACTTTAGCGCTCAATCTGGGTGCGGAGGGTAGAAGGCGACTTGCTGAACTCAGCACAACAGCTCACCATGTGGATCGATTGATAACTATCTATCAAGGCGAAAGGGTATGAGTCGTCTTCGATCAACCAGACGATTTAGCGAATTTCGCCAGACTGCGGCTTCGGGGGCGATGGATACTTTCGGAAGCATCCCTCCAGCCTCCCCTGTTCTCCCGCAGTATGCTGAAGTGGATGAACCGGAACCGGCTAACCTACGTGTCGAGCTTTCTCTTTGACCGCCTGAGGAACCCCGGCGACAGCTTGAAAAGAATTTACCACCGCACCCACTATTAAGCACGGGGCTCAGCTTCTCCGTCGTTATTCCTTCTCTCAATCAGGAAAGGTTCATTGAAAAAACCATTCAGAGCATCCTTTGGCAAAACGACTTCAACCTGATGGGGAAGTGGTCGGCGTTCTGAATTCTTTGCCCCCGTTTCTCTTTTCCTATGGAGAACCATCTCAAAAAATATCTCATCGATCTGCATCGCAGGAAAGATTTACTCCTCTACTTGGTGACTTCCGGGCTCAAGGCTAAACACCGCAACAGTTTCCTCGGGTATGCCTGGTGGCTCCTCGACCCCTTGCTAGGGGTAGGCCTCTATTATTTTGTGGTGGTCGTGGTGTTTGGCCGCGGAGGAGAGGACTATGGCATGTACCTGGTTATCGGCGTGATTATCTGGCGCTGGTTCAGCGCGACGCTATCCGCGGCCTCTCGGTCTATTACCGGTCGGGCCGACCTGATCACCCAGGTGTACTTGCCGAAGGTGATCCTTCCTCTGGGGACTACCCTCACCCACTTGATTAATTTCGGCTTCGGTTTGGTGATTATTGCCCTGTTTTTGTTCATACTTGAACTCAAACCAAGCCTGGGGCTCCTGTGGATACCCTATATTACTCTGATGCAACTCTTTTTCTGTGTGGCCGTGGCGCTTGCGCTTGCCTACATCTGCGTCTTCATACGGGATGCTGAAGAACTGTTGGGTCATCTTTTGCATCTCTGGTTTTTTGGATCTCCTGTCATTTGGCGGAAAGAGATGTTGGGAGAGCAGATGAGTTGGGTTGTGGCCTATAACCCCATGGCTCATTTTCTGGCCGGCTACCGCGATGTATTGATGTATCAAATCAACCCTGATTATAGGACGTTAGGCGTGATTGGCGTGCTTTCCGCTTTGATGGTCCTGTATATGACCTATTACTTCAGCCAGAATGAACATAAAATCATCAAAGCCTTGTAAGAGCGGACGGCGATGAGCGATAGGGCGCCGTTACAGCATTTCACCACCGGTAGTCCACCGGCAACGGGAAACGCCTTGGTGGAAGCATCGGGAGTCGGCGGGAGGACCTCAAATCGCTGACCCATAATGCTCTGCGTTGGAGGAGGCGACAGGAATTCTGGGCCTTGCGGGACGTCGGTTTTGCCGGATACGCCGGGGACGTATTGGGCATCGTGGGGGCCAATGGAGTCGGGAAAACGACTCTGTGCCGGGTCCTTTGCGGATTGCTCCGCCCGGACCGGGGAACCGTCGTGACCCGGGGAAGCGTATCCGCTCTGCTCTCTCTGGGAACCGGTTTCAACGTCCAGCTTTCGGGTCGCGAGAACGTTTTTCTCAATGGCATGATGTTGGGTTTGTCCAAGCGATACCTCACGGAGTTGTTCCCTCATATCGTCGCATTTGCCGAATTAGATCGTTTCATCGATCAACCCCTCAAATCTTACTCAACCGGGATGCGGGCCCGACTGGGCTTCAGTATTGCCGCCATGCTGGAGCCGGAAATCTTGATTCTGGATGAAGCCCTCAGTGTGGGCGATCCCGCGTTCTCCGAGAAAGCCGGGAACAAGATTCGCGAGCTCATACGCAAGACCAAATTGGTCATTGTCGTTGCCCACCAGCTTTCATTCATCGAAACCTACTGCACACGGGCCTTATGGCTCCACAATGGTGTGGTATGGGCGAACGGATCGGTCCGGGAAGTTCTCCGTCTCTACACGGAAGATCTCCCGGTAGCCACTACCCGCAAAAAGATCGTCAGTCTGAATGTTACCCTCTCCAAACCAAGTTCCGTGCCGGTTGTCATTGTTCGAGATCTCGGTGTGCGGTTTTCGTTGCAGGCAGCGTTTCCCTCGCGTGAAAAAAGGAACTCGTGGGGTTGGTTCAAGCGAAAACCTCGGTTCTGGGCCTTGCGAGACGCCTCTTTAGAGGTTTATGAAGGGGACGTCCTCGGTGTTATCGGTCCCAATGGCGCAGGCAAGACAACCCTGTGCCGCGTCCTCAGCGGCTTGTTGCGAGCGGATACGGGCGAGGTCAACGTGGAAGGGGAGGTTGCCGCGCTGTTGACTTTTGGGGTGGGTTTTCACGGGCAACTCAGTGGGCGAGACAATATCTTCCTCAACGGCATGATGCTCGGCATACCCAAAAAAAGACTGGCGAAATTATACGAGAGCATTGTCGAGTTTTCCGGTTTGGAGAAATTCATTGACGAGCCACTGAAGCACTACTCATGGGGAATGCGATCCAGGCTCGGTTTCAGCATCGCGGCGATGATCGAGCCGGATATATTTATTATCGATGAAGCGCTCAGCGCCGGCGATGCCGCTTTCTCCGAGCGGGCGAGTGCGAAAATTCAGGAACTCATCACCCGCGCCAAAGCCGTGATCGTGGTCACTCACAATATGGAGTTTGTCGAAAAGGTGTGTACCAGGGCGGTGTGGATGGATGCCGGGAAGGTGCAGTTCGTCGGGAACCCTGTTGATGCCGTCCACAGGTATCGACAGTCATTGAAGCGTTAATGCTCTGAAACATTAAGCAAAAGAAGTGACTGGAGCACCAGCCGACGAATATAAAACGAAAACGATTCAAAAGCTCTCACAGGACATTGGCCAACCTGCCCGAATTCCGGCGGTAACCTGAGACTGGTAGGATTGTGGACATACATGGCAGGCCCGTCACCAGCGGTACGTATCGACTCTTGGAGCGGACGGCAATCGCCCGCCTGGCCTGGTTCCGGCCCGATGGGTTCACGGCGTTCCTGGCCGCGCTCGGCCTTCTGGGTGCGGCTCTCGTGCTGCTGCGTGTGGCGACCTATGGCGTGGGGCTGATCTGGGATTCTATAATCTACATATCCGTTACCCGGAACCTGCTGGAGGGAGAGGATTTTATTCAATTTAGTGGAGACCACTATGTGTTGTGGCCGCCCCTGTTTCCGATGCTGCTCGCGTTGGCCAGCCTCCATGTATTCGACCCTCACGATGTCGCCGGCTTTGTCAACGCAGCCGCCTTCGGGTTGACCCTCTTCGTTTCAGGGCAGTAGCTCGCCCGGCGGATCGAGTCTCGCTTCCTCGTCGTATGGGGCTGTCTTGTTGTTTTGTTGTCGCCTCCTCTGGTTTGGAATGCGCTCTATGCGATGTCGGAAGCCGTTTTCATCCTGTTCGCTCTGCTTGCACTGATTGAAACCGAGAAGTTTCTGAACCTTAGCCGGCGCTCCTCCCTGATTGGGGCCGCGGCCTGTCCGACCCACTATGTCGGCATCACGCTGGATTGTTCTGTGACGGTATTGACCTGACAGTTGGCTATCAGCGGTAGCAGTGGCCATGGACTCCTGCCAGGGTTTGGATCACCCAATAACAAACCTGAACAGGAGGAAACCCATGACCACTGCCACTAAAGGTGCACCAAGGAAACTCAGCCTGCTACAACTAGCGTGTGACGTATCCAAAACAACAGGGGTTTTCCGTGAAAAGATTTGAAATTCTTACCTGGGATCCGCTTGCTATGAGCCTTCATCGGCAACAGGGCGATGACCGTAGGCGGATGGGCTCCCATTTCACCCTTGTCTCCTCTGCATCTGGTACAAGCTTCTTTCCGTCTGCCCGATTTTGCTGACCTTCCTGATTTCGAAATACCTCCTGAATGCCGCCTCGAAAGCCTCCTGGGTGTAGTCGGGGAAAACGTCCTTCCTGGAAGCAAGGAGTCTTTGCGCCTGAGAGTCCGTTTTGGGGACAAACTCGATAAGCAATGATGCACACAGTTCGCCAAAAAAGCCGGCGAGTTTAGGAAGGGGCAGATTGTTTGCTATGGCCAGATGGTGAATCAAGGCCAGGGCCAGGACCGCATCAGGGGAGCCTCGTTCCAGCCAGGACATTCGTTCGCGACTGTGCCAGCCCAGATTCGGACTGGGGTTGGTCAAGTCAATCCATAGCGGAAGCATGTTGCGATCGGCCCGTTGCTTGCTTTCCCGGTAGTTCTGATCGACGCAGGCGGGATCCTGATCAAACGCAACGGTGGTTATCCCACGATTGCTGGCCAGACGGCTGAATAAGCCGGTGTTGGCGCCGAGATCCCACACCATCTTGGGTTTGGGACTCATCCGGTCGAGAAATTCAACGACGAGCTGCTGCTTGTGCCGGAGAGCCTCGGAGCTGTAATTGCTGGATCGGTAGTAGGCCGACCAATGATTTTCTCCATGGCTCCATTCGAGTTTACGAACGGCCGACTCCAGACTGTCCATGAGAGCCCGCAGAGATCGTCGGCTCATCCCACGATGGTTTGGCCGGGGGACCTTTGCGGCAAAATGATTCTGAGCCCTGGCATGGAAATGAAGGTGAGCCAGCAAAGAAAACCGAAATCGAGTGGGAAGTGGAAGGAGTCGACTGGCCAGATCCAGAGGAATTCCATCCAGGTGAACCCGGAGAAGTTGGCTGAGTCGAGCATCGGAGTAGCTGGCCAGCGCAAGAGGCGCCAGGAAATGTTGGCAGAATTGGCGGTAGGCCACCCAAGGTTGCCCCTCCGAGGACCTTTCAAAAGACAAGGTGTCGATGAGCAGGGGCTTCCCCTTCCGGAACTGGATATTGTAGGCGGAGCCGTCCTTCAGGGACATTCCATGGTCCAGGCTCCTCTTCTGGATTGCCAGCGTGGTTAGGGCAGCGTCCTTGAGCTGGCTGAAGCTCCACTCGAACGGATAGGACACGAAGGGTAGGGGCTCCGGTCTGAGAATCTTGTAACCGTCCGAGGCCTGGGGCCTTTGCAACTCTACTTCTTGATGAGGGATGATGAGTTCCGCCTCGCGCAGGCTGGGGTACAGTCCCGAACGCATGAGGTGGTCGAAGTCTTCCTGGTAACTGCGATTGACTTGTCGATAGAGCACGCCCTTATCACGAAACAGAAATCCGCTTGGGTCACGGAACGATGAGGGTAAGACTTCGATCGGGTCATTCATCTTTAGCGGGATCTTCCGCGCCAAATGAAAACCATCCCTTAATGGCGGCCTTGATCCTTGCCCAGAAGATCTTGAGGGAAATGAGGGCGCCCAGCAGTCCGGCGATCAACACCTGAACAATATAGCTGCCGGTCCCTGGGTCAATATAGGCAAAGGTTGGACTCGGGAACAGTAGCCAGTGAAAGCCCATGAGAGCTCCCCACAGCAGACATCGTCTGAAAGGTGTCCACCTGCGCTTACCCGAGCGGGCTGACTTCGAAGGAATCCTGATAGAAATGGGAACCGCCCTGACTGCGATTTTAGAACTGGCCCGCCAAAGCAAACCGCTGACTCCGTTCATTGTCAAAACCCCTCCGATGAAAGGAAATTCCCGCAGTTTAAAGCAAGCCTCTCCGGAGGAGGGGAACATTTTGTCATGTTTGTCTCTCCAAAAGCGGAGAATGGGCTGAAGCCGGCTGCGGCAGCCGAGATCGTTCGAGAATAAGCGCCAGGAGCAGTTCCGTCGATTCACTGACCGTCAGTTTCGCTGTGGGCACCACGAGTTCTGCTGACTGCGGAGCTTCGTAGGGGGCGCTGACTCCCGTGAACGAAGCAAGAAGCCCGCTCCTGGCCTTGCCGTAATGGCCCTTGGGATCCCTTGCCTCGCACGTCTTTTGTGGACAGTCGACGAAGACCTCGTAGAAGCTGCCCTCCCGGAAAAGACCTCTCAAACGGAATCTGTCCGCCGCATAGGGAGAAATGAAGGCCGCAATGACCACCAGGCCGGCATCCACCAGGACCCTGGCGACCTCGCCTGCCCGACGGATGTTCTCGCGGCGATCTTCGGGGCTGAAGCCCAGGTCCTGATTGAGGCCCTTCCGCAGGATGTCACCGTCCAGAACGTAGCAGTGAATGCCTCTTCGGCAGAGTTCCCGCTCCACGTTCCTGGCCAACGTGCTCTTGCCGGAAGCCGGTAATCCCGTCAACCAGATGGCCACGGCCCGATGCCCGTTGCGCTCTTCCCTTCGCTGAAGCGTTGAGGAAATCATGACCTGCCGTGGCTGTCCTGGAACCAACCCTGTTCGCCTGGGGATGCCGCCGCTGAATCCGGGGAAGTATAGCATAAGCCTCGGCAGCGGAAGGTTTCGCGCCGCGGGCGTCGGACCTAGTGGTTGGCCTCGGTTGATGTCATCCCGTCATTGCGCCCATCCCCTCTTGTGGGGTCGATTCAACATAATTCCCTTCCTGGGAGGGGCTGCGCTCTTGAGATCTGGCCTCCTGAGAGGAGGCCGGCCTTCTTGAGAAGAAACTGACTTCTTGAGAAGAAGTCAGGCCAGGGGGCATTGGAGGATGGATTCCTAAAGTGAACATCGACTCCGGCCGACTGCTCAGCGTCGGGAGTGCTCCGGGTGGGTGGGTTCCTCGGTTCGATCCAAGCGAAGCTGAGCGATTTGCTCGGAAATCAGGCCCAGGAGAAAGAACAGGGATCCCGCCACAAACATGAGCAGGGACATGCTGGTGAAGCGGTGACTCGTATAGTAAGTATAACTATAGTTTGCCAGTCCCAGCGCGAAGAAAAGCCCGCTGAAGGGCAGGAAGATTTTAAGGGGAGAGAAAAAGGTTGCGATCTTGAAGATGATCAGCAAAAAGCGCAGACCATCACTGAATAACCGAATCTTGCTCCTGCCCAATCGTGCTGCCGTCTGAATGGGCTCGTACTTCAAGCTGTGTCCGGTCCTCAATAGGGATAAGGTCAGGGTCGTTGGATACGAAAACGTGTTGGGCAAGAGATAGCAGTACCGCTTCAAGACCTGGGCCTTGATCGCCCGGAAGCCGGAGGTCAAATCCCGGACACGAAAATGGGTGACGTAAGAAGCCAACCCGCTGTAAAGACGGTTGGCCAACGCCCTGTGCTTGTTTTGGCGGAAGCCGTTGACTCGAGCGCCCACGACCATGTCATAGGGTCCGATTGGAGAAACCAGTCGAGGGAGGTCGTAGGGATTATGCTGACCATCACCATCCATCATGACCACGATTTCACCCGAGGCCTGTCGGATGCCGGTTTTGATTGCGGCGCCGTTGCCGATGTTGTAGGGATGGGATATGATTCGAACGTCCTTGTCCTGCAGGGCTTCCACGGTGTCGTCGGTGGAACCGTCGTCGATGACCAGGATTTCCCAAGGCCGGCCCAAACGCTTCAGCTCGGTGGTCAGGTCGTCGATCAACCCGGGGAGAGACCGCGCCTCGTCATAAGCCGGGATGACCACGCTGATGCTGGCATGGTCGTAGCTTTCTGTTGGAGTTACTTCAGAGAGAGAGTGGACCTTGGCAGCGGGTGGAAAGGGCTCCGTCCGCAATGGGCTGGTTCTCATGAGCTGCCGGTTGGGGAGCGGTCCATAGGTGAGCGCGCTCTCAGTTCCTGCCCTGAACTGTCAAAGCGGCAAATTGTAACCCGGTCCGGTGGATGCGGTCAATGGCGTTTGGCCCGAGCGGGAAGCCTTGGCCCTGCAAGATTCGGTGGGCCGCGTGGGAATGCTTCCTCAAGTTCCAGACCACGGTTTCAAGGGCTGCATCCGGGGATAGATCGGAGGTTGTGGTGGTGCATCGAAAATGGGTTCCAGCCGCCGGGATGGCGTTGGCTTTGTGCGCCGTGACCTTCTCAGCCGGGGTTGTGGAAAAGCAGGCCGGGCGCGAGCCGGCCCCTTATTTCATTTTGCCCACCTGGGACGGCCAGGTTATCAAGTCAACCAGCTTGAAAGGCCAGGTCATCTTGATGGCTTTTTTCCAGACCTGGTGCCCGGACTGTCAGCGCACGAACCCGCTCCTGGAAAAACTCTATCGAAAGTACAAGAACCGAGGCTTGGTGGTCCTGGGTGTTTCCCATGACCGGGGAAAAGCCAAAGATGTCGAGCCCTACGTCAAAAAGTACGGCTTAACCTACCCTATCGTCCTGGGCGACATTTCCGTAGCCGTTAATTACCTCCGGGTCTCCCCCCAGCGACCGAACTTCAGCATTCCCTATCTGGTCCTGGTGGATCGCCAAGGGAACATCGTGGGCCGGTTCGTGGAGGGCAGGAACGAGGAAACCCATGACATGCGGAAACTGGAAGCACGCATCACTCCGCTGCTGGAACCCTGAGGGTTGAGCTACGGTTGAGACGGAACTCGAGCCGGAGTCGCTGGGGTAGCGAAAAAGGATGGGTCGATGATGACGTTGTGCTGAAGCCGCATTTGCTGATACCAGTCTTCGAGCTTCCGGGCTCGGATTCTTGCCTTGATTTCCGGTTGGGCTTCGTCGAGGGTCATCTTCCTTTTCTCTTCCAACTTCAAAACAGCAAAACCCAGGGGCGTTCCGACGACCGGACTCAGGTCACCCACCTCCATGGCGAACAGGAGGTCCTCCTCCGGAGGCGTTACCAGACGCTGGTTGGGCACTCCTTTCCGAACGATACCCGTGTCGCCGCCAACGCCGGAAGTCAGTGCATCATCGGAGTGCTTGGCGGCCATCACCTCAAAATCCGCTCCCTCCTGAATTTCTTGACGCAGACCTTCAGCCCTGGCCCTGGCTTCATCGTCGGACAGGATCTGATCCGAGGGCCGGTTATCGCTATAGAAGTAGTTGGATGAGGCCGAACGGATGACGAGGCGGCGGCCTCTGACCATGTCGAACAGGGCCGGATGGTCTCGAAAGTAGTCCGCGACTTCCTGGGAGGAAACCGGAATCCCCCGCTTCAGTTCTTTTTCCACGATCCGGGCCAACAGGCTTTCTTTGAAGATTTCCAGGACTTGTTCCCGGTCTTTTTCATTCTTGATCGCAAGGCCCTTCACCTGGTTCTTTTCCAGTTTCCCCTTGAACCTCCGAATCGCCTGCTGCACCTCCGGGTGCTCGTCCAACCCGCGTTTCCGCGCTTCCCGGCTATACAACTTGGACCGAACGATGTAGTCGGCCAACGGCTTTCTCCTCGCCGGATTCGAGAAAAGGGAGCGCTGTCGCGGCGGAAGCAGACGGACCATTTTGTCAACCTGCGCCCGGGTGAGTTTCTCTTCTCCAATGGTGATCATCGATTCTTCCAGACCGGAAGCAGGCTTGTCTTCCGAGGCTCCCGTCAGCGGAGCGCAGGCGGCGATGAGGGACAGGGCCGTGAGGCGCACGAGAATGTTTCGGTTTGAAAGCGGCAACGTTCTTCCTTTCATTGGGCTGACTGCGAGTTCCCACAGTTGAGATCCATGACGGTACTATAGCGGCTGACACCCGGAAGTCAAAGGGGCTTCAGTGACGGGACTTCCCCGTTTTTACAGGTCCAGAATCCTCAGAATCTCTTCTTTGCGGGGCTTGACCTTGATCGGAGCATTGGCAAAGGTGGAGCGAACCTTGTCTTTCTTCTCCAGGAGTTCATTCCTGTAACTGGCTTCCTCATAGAGGGAATCCTGATGATAGTTGGTGGTGTAGTCGGGGTCCTTGAGCAGATTGCCGGTCAACACCGCCACCACGTCTTCCTCGGGATCGATTTCGCGGGTTTGTATGAGTTTTTTGATCCCGGCAACCGTGGTGGCCGAGGCGGGTTCACATCCGATGCCGTCTCTACCGATAATGGCCTTGGCGTCGGCAATTTCCTGCTCACTGACAACATCGCACCATCCCTGCGTCCAATCCATGGCGCGGACCGCTTTCTTCCAGGAAACCGGATTACCGATCTTGATGGCGGTGGCCAGGGTGTGAGCCTCGACTCGCACCAGCCTCGGGGAGTGATAGATCAGGGTTTGGTAGAGAGGATTGGCCCTTTGAGCTTGAATGATGGTGACCATGGGCATCTTTTCGATGAAGCCCAAGTCATGCAGTTCCTTGATGGCTTTCCCGAAGGAGGCGCTGTTACCCAGGTTGCCGCCCGGGACCACCACCCGATCGGGCGCCTCCCAGTCGCGCTGGCAAAGCATCTCGATGATGATCGCCTTTTGCCCTTCCAATCGAAAAGGATTGATGGAGTTCAGGAGATAGGCATCGGTCTCCTGGGTGATTTCTTTCACCAGCCTCATCGATTCATCGAAGTCGCCCTCCAACTGCAAGGTCAGCGCCCCGTAGTCCAGGCTTTGGGCCAACTTGCCAAAGGCGATCTGTTGATCCGGTATGAAGATCACCGCCTTCATGCCGGCGCGAGCCGCATAGGCTGCCATGGAAGCTGCGGTGTTGCCGGTGCTGGCGCAGGCCACGATTCTGGAATTCAAAAGGTTGGCTTGGGTAACGCCGGCGGTCATGCCGTTGTCCTTGAAGGATCCGGTGGGATTCAGTCCCTGGTGCTTGAGGTGCAGCTTCTTCAGCCCCGCATAGGCTGCACAGCGCGGAGCCTCGTAGATGGGGGTGTTTCCCTCCTGGATGGAGACCACCTTGGAGAAGTCGGTGCAGAACGGAAGAAGTTCCCGATATCGCCAGACGCCGCTGAGGTCCAGGAAATGGTTGGAGAGCCGCCTCTGAAGGAAACGGTGCTTGACCTGGTCCGGATCGTCGAAGTGGAAGTCGTAGGCGACGTCCATCAGACCTCCGCAAGCCGGGCAGACATACGTCTTCGATGTGGCGGGGACGGTTTTGCAGCAATTTTCCTCAATGCACTTCAGAAAGGCAGCCATGCGCCGAATCTAATGGAATTGTTTTGAAAACTCAATCGCAATTACCCAGCTTCAAGCGGACGTCGGCATTGAGGCTCCAATCGGCAAACCGGCCCTTCAAAAGCTTGGGATGGCCCGCAGCCGCAATCATGGCCGCATTATCGGTGGAGAGGATAGGCGTGGGGAAATAGACCGGCAAACGGCGATCTCGGAACCGGTCCTGGAGATGTTGGCGCAAGGCCCGGTTGCACGCCACCCCCCCGGAGAGCATGATGGAGCGGGGCCGGTAGGCCTGGCTGGCTGTGAGCAGGGTCTTGCTGAGGGTCTTGATCACGGTGTGCTGAAAGCTGGCGGCCAGATCGAGGATCGACTGCGGCAAAGCCTCATCTTCCTGCCAATCCGGAGCGGCCAACTCCCGGCTGAGATGGGCTTGAGTGTAACGCAGAACCGCGGTCTTGATTCCGGAAAAGCTGAAATCCAGCTTCCCACTGCCCATGCGGGGAATCGGCAACGCTACCGCCAGGGGGTTTCCGCGTTTCGCCAGGCGTTCAATGACGGCTCCTCCCGGATAACCGAAACCGAGCAATTTGGCCACCTTGTCGAACGCTTCGCCGGCGGCGTCATCTCGCGTCCGCCCCAGGAGCCTGTAACGGGCTTTTTCCCGGACTTCAAGACCGAGAGTTTCTACCCGGAAAAGGCTGGTGTGACCTCCTGAGACCACCAAAGCCAAAGCGGGCAGGAGCTGTTCCTGGTTCAACGCCGCCGCTGCGGTCTGTGGCTCCTGCCAGAGGGTCAGCGGCACTGAGAAAATATGTCCTTCCACGTGATGCACGGCCACCAGAGGAAGGTTGAGGCTGAAGCACAGGGCCTTGGCGTAGTTGATCCCGACCAGGAGCGAACCGACCAGCCCCGGCCCCTGGGTCACGGCCACACCTTTCAGGTCCCGGGGTTGGACTCCGGCTTCGGCCAACGCGGCCTTGACCACAGGTGAAATGTTTTCCAGGTGTTGTCGAGAGGCCAGCTCGGGAACCACCCCGCCATATTTCTTATGGACATCCACTTGCGAAGCCACCACGTTCGAGAGGATCCGCCTGCCGTTTTCCAGGACGGCAGCCGCCGTTTCATCGCATGAGGATTCAATTCCAAGGGTCAACATGAATGGTGGCTCCTGAGCCAGGGGTCTCGGTTGCCCTCACGATATTCCCGTGGAGCCCAAGGCATGGCTGAATCTTTGAAGCGTCAGGATGTTGTTGGCCTCGATGATGTGCTTCCAACTCCTGGTATTGTTCCCCGACGATCTCGTAAGGATGGTTTGACAGCCGAGCAGTCGCGCCATGAAGAAGCGATGATGACCATCAATATTTCACAAGTCAGGGTCCGGCCATCAGTGCCGGTAAATTCTAGTTTGCCCCGCTTCACACGCGCAATTCTTACCGGGGGACAGAGCCTCGCAAAAAATTCGACATCGGTAAACTTGTTGCGGACTTTGGCCGTCAGAGCTCCATCGTCTTGAAGCAACGAAGTGTGAGCAAGGTCACTTATTCGGCCGCTCTCGAAACTCGGCAACGCCTTCCTGCGCTGCTGCAAAGTTTTTTCTCAAATCGTTCAAGGCCTGACCCTCGGCGGCACGCTGTGCCCAGCGGCCCGCAATCCGTTTGCGAGACCAATGGGCGGGACCTCACCACCGCCCAGGTAGAATCCGATGCTCGCGACACACACCCTAAGCGGTTCTTTCCTCGGATTGTACTAAGGAGCTCCCTACAGGGAAACAATTCGTCGAGACTAGGGCCTGTTGGATCCGCATAGACGTCAAACAGTTTCTTGAGGTGGTGAAAGTGTTGCTCGATTGTGGTCCGCGAAACACCGTACGTCTCCCTATACCCCACCAGTCGTCGTTTTCCGGAAATGGATGGTATTGCGGCAGGAAGAATGCGATGACCTTGACCGGTGAGCAGAGCGGTTTGTTCCGCCGGTATGGCGTAAAAGGTTCCTTCGCATCAGTCGCCGGTAGAGTGGCGGCGCAGGATTCTATGGTGGGGCTGCTTCTTCTTCCATCTGTGGTGTGCTCCACTCCAACTGAACGTCCAGGAAAACCTTGCGAATAGAACATGCCGTAGATGCCGTACCGTTCGTTTAATCTTATCTGATAATAGGGGTAAAAGCCGCCGGCGACGTGGCGCCTCAGCCCGGAGGCGCGGAAAAGACTGATAAGGTCTCTTCAGCACTGTTAACACTATCCGACGAGCGAACCGGAGAGGCGCGGTGATCCTCCAGGACCCACTCTGCTTCAATCGCCTGATCTGTGCCTCAAGCACCTGGTTTTTTTGCTGATTGATTCGATCGATAAAGTTCATCATCGAAAGGGATTCGTCATATCCCTGCTTCGAGGCCTCCCATCGACTTGTGAATCGAGCGCCCCGTCCCGGAATTTCATCTTTAGCCAGGGCAATTTGCAATGAGTACAGCTTGGAGACAAACGGTGGCACCTCTTGAACATCGGCCAGTCGGCCCTCCGGTACGGCGTGATGGCGCAACGACACACTGAGGAATTCTTCGGTATACTGCTTCAAGGCGCCGGGATTGTCGCCAGGCGGCGGGAGTCGGAGGCTTGCGGCAATCCGAATCAATTCTCCCTCCGGATCACGAAGCACGGCATCGTAGCTGACGAAAACTCGTTCTACTCCTTGAGTGCCCTGAATTGCCGCAACGGAATGCTTTGCCCAGAGCAGGAGACTTTTCATCCAGGGAAAACCGTTGCGTTTTCGCAGGGACTCGGCCACCTCCAACGGGTTTCGAACGACGATGACGTAGCTGGGCGTCAACCGCAGCTTTACAAACACCTCTTGCCAGAATGGCAGGAGCAGGCAGGTGCACGGGTCCTTAAAGGCGAAGGTTCTGCCCTTCCGGATTTTTCTTTTCAGTAGCTGGGAGGCAAAGTCCCGTTTTATATCGAATGCCGAATTGCAGAAAATCGACGTGTCGAGAGTGTCCAGCCGGTACCATTCGGAGCCTGCTTTCCTCAGTAATGAATGGTTGAGCGCATTGATCTCGCGATCTTCCCAGAACCCTCGCTCGTTATCTTCTGCACGCGGCCCTATGAGATTGTTGCCCAGATCCAGCGACAGAACCTGGAGTCCTCGCGTGATGACGCTGGTTCCACTGCGATGCATTCCCAAAATCGGAATAATACGAGAGCCGCTAGAGTTCATGATGTTTCCGGTTTCTAGGCGTTGGCGTCAACCCCAAAGGTCACGCCCCTGGCGAGGCGAGGACACCAAAAACATTCGACTCGTTGACCGACAACTTGCGATTCCGGGGAAAACATCGCCGGCCGACACTGCTACCGATGGCAGGTCGAGCTGTTCTGCAAGCCGGTCCCTGCAATTCTACAGATTTCGAGCCTGACCTTGTTCGAGAAATCACCTGTTTCAACAACTCGTGGAGACCGTGACACCCAAGCGAATCGCTATAGGCTCAACCCACGGAATGGGTTCAATTCATTCTTGGGACACGAGTGACTTGGTATAAGTTCCCAGCCTGGGATCCTCATAGCGGGCCTCCTTGGTAACGCGCAATCGAGGCCGAGCCGGATGGGCTGAGGAACACGGCGTGGATTGCGTTCTGCCGACTCCAGTTCGGCGGTCGAGGTACTCGCAGCTCGAACCCGGCCAACAGCAGGTCGAGGTTCGGTGGTTCAGACTGTCGCTGCTGCTCAACGCTGGCGCGTCCCGTGCAGGTCAGGCTCAGCAACTTGGCGCCGTGGAAGACGAGCGCCTGCACGGCTTTATCGGTCGCTGCGGGATCGGACGCCCCGCCGCGCACCGTGATTGTGTCTTCGCCACTGAGCGTGACTTGGGCGATGTGGCCGATGGTGCGCTCATCGAGAGCCATCTCCTCTGCACGGTGTTGGAGCACTCCGCTCTCGGTGTCGAGCATGGTGTGCTCCGGTGTATAACGGCTGTCGGCGATATGAATCCGCGCCTTGTTCAATAGCAGCCATTCGTCATGCAGATGCGTCCGTTTTCCAGGCGGTATTCGATGTTGAGTCCATAGTAGTTACTGTAGTTGCGCTCGAAAACCCCGTTTATGGTGGGCGGCGGCTTGATCTGTGGGATACCGATACGGTTACGATGGTCAGGATGTAAGCTGGGAGACATTGTAAACGTTGTCAGACCAAGCATGGTGAATCCGATCAAACCAAGGGTGCAGAGCAAAAGCCGCAGAGGCGGCCCTGCCGCGTGAGATGAAATCGGCGGCAAGGAAAATGCCCGCGGCTGCCGCCCCGGCCACCGGCAGCAGCCATTGCAGGCGGTATACCAACGACCCGGTGATTTGATCGACGAGAAAGATGGTGATCGGGTTCAGTACGACCAGCATCACTCCGACGCTCGCCGCCATAACCGCCTTGTGTTTTGCGGCGCCCTGCGCGAGCAGAGGCAACAGTCCAATACTCGCGATGCCGAAAGCCCCGCGCAGGCTACTGAAATCCCCGCGCAGAAGAAGACCACCGCCGAAGCTGAAGTGCAGGGACCTCCTGAGATCAAATCCCCAGGGGGGGGCAGTGGGAACGTCTCCCAGGTAAACCACCATGGCGCCAGCCAGCAACAGACAAAGGGCAAATCCCCCTGCAAAGGGCAGGTGGCGTCCGGATTTCAGTGGTTCGCGGTAGACCAACCACGTCGCCAAAGCCATACCCGCAAAGAACAGGGGAACCAGAACTATTGCGGATTGGGTCAGGCCGATGCCCGTGATACTTGCCATTGCTAAACGAAGTTTGCTCCCGGGGCGTCGGTTCAAGACGTCGATTGCCAAGTTGACAAGATAAGGACAAACCACTACATAAAACATTGCCTTTCCTTGGAACAATCGTACGAACGCGTAGTTTCCGGGGCTCCGGTGTTGACCGCCCCACAATACCAGAATGATGACGGTCATGAGCGTCAACAGAGCCGCGTGGCCGCCATTGATACGCTGAAACAAACCGTAGTAGGCAAGCACGGACAGCATGGCTGCCACGGCAGGGACAATAAGGTAATGCACCTGCAAGAAATCAACTCCGGTCCAATAGGAAACGACGGCTTCGATGGCCGGATAACTGGTCAACATCCGGCCATGTCCCCCGATATGGGTCAACAGAGGGTTCATTGCTTGGTCGATTGCTTGGTGGGGCTGATCAAGAGGGAGCAGTCCAAAAAACAGGTAGAGAGCGTCGTCTGCATCGGGCCGATGTGAAATCAGCGTGTAGGGAACGGCGATGGCCAATGCGGCAGTCAGCATGAACGCCGATTTTTCCGGGGCCGAACGTGGGGTGAACGGTGGCGGACAAAACGCCGCTTGCCGTAGGGTCAGAAACAACACCCCCAGCAGCAGAAGAATAGTAATCAGGCTGGATACTGAAAAGAAAATAAAACTGAGCAGGACAAAGATCGCGATCGTCCCGACCTCAATTCGATTTCTGTAGTGTTCGGCATCAGGTTCCGCGGGCGCAGCCGAGCTCTGTCCCCGGCTGTTCACCATGACCAGGTATCCGGAGGCCAGCGGCGCTGCCAATACAAGGACAGCGTAGGCGCCGAACGATCCTCCGGACAGAATAACTCCCCATAGCACCAGACTTGACAGCGCAAAAAGCGTCATAAAGAAGTCAAGCAGGGGCTCGTGGATTCGCATCATCCTCTCTCCACGCCGGCGCCGTCTGCCAAACCCACGATCACGATGGGAATCCAGCCGAGCAGCGCGGCGCGGCCATTCGGGAGCCGTCGGGAATCGTCTTCGGCTTGTGAGACTGTTCGGCGCTTCATCTCATTCCCAAGAATCGTGAGTGAAAAAAGGGGGGGGGGGAAGGAGGACCCTGAAGGTGTTCGTGTTGGAAAGGCTTTTGATAGAACCCAAAGACACCCACAGAGTGAACCATGAAAAAGAGCCTACCCCAACTGATTCCTCCCATCAAGAGGGACCCCCGGAGAAGTGAATGAGTCTCAGCGGGCGGGCGCCAGCGCAAGCAGGCGTCTGGCGGGCAAGTGGGTGTGACGGGCTGGGCAGTGGATGTTTCAGGTCAAGTCCGGCCAAGCCACCCACTGGTCCCGGGCGGCGCTATTCACCGTCCGCACTGTCCGGGTTCCGATACATGTGAGACTGTGAGGGTGATGCTGGAGGGAAGAGGGATCGGGGAGCCAGCCATGGCGGGTTTTGGGCGAAGGCAGCGGAGCGACCGTAGCTCAAAACCCGCCGCAACCACCCCTTGAGGGTCCCTGATCCCGTCTCTCACCCCCCCCAAAAGCACGGTGCCCGGCCCCCCAATTCGGGACCCAACGCCGCGCCCATTCAGCTAACCTTGAGTTTCTACCCAGGAACCCAAGGAGCCTGAACCCTGCAGATCCAATCGTTTCCCCTCTTATCACCGTTTCAAAGTCGACGACACCCTGCCCGCCGAGGCCATCGTCAGACAGCGCCAACTGGAAATCTACCGGGACCTGCGGGCTGCTCCCCCAAGACCGCCCTGCGGGCCATCGGTAGGCCCAGAGCCACCGACTTCGGCTGGGCCGCGCGCTATCGGGAGCAGGGTCCCCAGGGCTTGGCAGCCCTCAGCCGACGCCCGCAACACCTCCCAAGGCGGCCATGGACCCCGGCCCAGCAGCGCCAGGTCCGGGCCTTGCGGCGGCGCTATCCCTTCATGGGCAAGTGACGCCTGCCTGTCCTGCTGGCCCGCCAGGGCGTCCATCCGGGTGAATCCACCCTGGCTGCATCCTGGCCCAAGGCGTGCGGCTCGGTCGTATCAGGCCCTGTGCCTTCTGTCGGGGCCGCGTCAAGCTGAAGAAGCGCAGCCGCTTCGACCCGGGCCACGCCCACCCCTGCACTCCTCAGAGGAGTGCAGCCCCTCCCAGGAGGGGAATCACGCCCGAGGCTTCCTGCCGGCTGTGATCCAGGACCTGCCCCTGGCCTGACTTCTTCTCAAGAAGGCTGGCCTCCTGTCAGGAGGCCAGATCTCAGGAGTGCAGGCCCTCCATTCCGTCCAGGTCGACGGCGGCAGCGAGTTCAGGGCCGAGTTCGAGCCAGCCTGCCAAACTCTGGATATCCCTCAGCTTGTCCTGCCGCCCCGTCCCCCCACCGCAGCTGCTGGCGGCTTGGCGGCTGCGACTCCCAACACTTCTGCAATGACATCCGACCGCACCGAACCCTGGACAGGAGGACCCCGATGGAGTATCTTGCCCCCTGCAAGGCCGCCTGACTGAGTTTCATGGGTCCTGAACCCGCGCACGAACTTGTTAATGGACGCCGAGTGTGGTCTACTGATAACGATGTGAAGCAGAGGATCCTTCGGAATGGCCATACGCCTGTTTGATTTTGTGTTCGCCCTGGCCCTTTTGATTCTTTTTTGCCCGCTGCTTCTGGCCGCCGCTTTGGGCATTGCGCTGGCCAGTCCCGGACCCATTCTCTACCGGGCGCCGCGGGTGGGTTTGAACAGACGGGTGTTCACCATGTTCAAATTGCGCACCATGCACGTGAACCAAGCGGAAAATGCCAGCGTCATTGCCGCCAAGAAGGACACCCGAGTCTTTCCACTGGGACATTGGCTGCGGCGTTTAAAAGTCGACGAATTGCCGCAGTTGTACAATGTGCTGAAAGGGGATATGGCCATGGTCGGCCCCAGACCCAGAGATCCCCGCATCGTGCGCCGGTATAGGCCCTTGCATCGGGAAACGCTCCGGGTCCTGCCCGGTCTGACCAGTCCGGGCAGCATATTCTACCATGCCCAAGGCGAGGATCTGCTGGATCCGGAGGATCCGGAGACGGTGTATTTGACGCGCCTCCTGCCGATCAAACTGGCCCTCGACATTGTCTATATCCGGGAAGCCTCCCTGAGATACAATCTGCGCCTTATCGGGCGCACGATCACAGCTATTTTGGGCAAAAGACGATCCCCGCCCAAGCCGCCCGAATGGGGAAAAAGCCGGGCCTTTATCCAGCCGGTCTACGTGACCCTCCCTAGGTAGAACAGGTCAAACATGATGTCTGAGGGGGTTCATGGGGAGTGGCGATGCCGCTCGTCTACGTTCCCGCTGCCGTGGTCTCCCCCCATGACACAGCAGCCTACAGGGCTGATGACGTTTGACCAGCGGGAGGCCTTCTGCTATCCTTTGGGGCTCGCCACCCGGTTTGAAGGAGGCCTCATTATGGCTGCCCGATGTGAACTCTGTGGAAAGGGCCCGATGTTCGGGAATAACGTCAGCCACGCCAACAATGCAACCAAGAGGCGATGGAATCCCAACTTGCATCGCGTGAGGATTGTGGTCGGCGGAAGACGCAAGCGAGCTCGGGTATGCGCGGCCTGCATTCGGGCCGGACGGATTGTGAAGTCCTCCTAGATTCCCTCCCAGCCTCTGTCTCAAGGGGCAGGCTTCATCTCACCACCGCCAGGGCTTCCACCTCTACCAGCGCGCCTTTGGGCAAAGAGGAGACCCCAACCGTCGCCCGGGCCGGAAGGCTTTCTCCAAAAAATCTCCCGTAGACCTTATTGACCCGTGGAAAGTCGTCCATGCGGGTCAGATAGATGGTGGTTTTGACCACGTGCCCCAAGGAGGCTCCCCCGGCCGCCAGGACTCCTTCCAGATTCCGCAGCACTCGCTCGGTTTGGACCTCAATATCTCCCTGGACCAACTCCCCGGTTTTGGGATCCAGCGCGATCTGCCCTGAAAGAAAAAGGGGATCGGAAGCCGTGACTCTGACTCCTTGGGAATAGGGCCCGATGGCCTCCGGCGCATCGCCGGTTTGTATGATGGTCTTCATCGTTACCTCTCAGCCGTGGACTACTGCCAGGCAATCTCGTTGACCCCTTTGATCTTCTTGATCGAATGGACCGCCTTTTCCAAATGTTTGAGGTCGTTGATTTCGATGGTGACATGGATGAGTCCGTGACGGTCTTCAAAGGTCTGGGCCTCGATATTCTTGATGTTGGTCTTGATATCGGAGATGCAGGAGGTGATCTCGGCCAGCATCCCCTGCCTGTCATCCACCGAGATGGAAAGCTTGACGGCGTAGATTCCCTCGACCGTTCCGGTCCAGGACACGTCGATCTTGCGATCGGCCTCATAGAGAAGGTTGCCCACGTTGGTGCAGCGCTTGGCATGGACGGCGACTCCCTTGCCTCGGGTGATGTAACCGACAATGGCCTCGCCTCGAATCGGGTTGCAACACTTGGCCCTGTAGACCAGAAGGCCATCGATGTCTTTGACCTTGAGAGAGCCATCGGAAGAGAGTCCGAAGACCTTTTTCACCGCCGAGGTGAATTTGCCGGATTTTTCCTCCGTCGCTTTGCTCAACTGCCCCGGTGGAATCAACTTGCTCAGGAGGGTTCGCCCGGAGATCTTACCGAAGCCCAGGGCGGAGTAGAGATCCTCTGTCTTCCCACACCGGTATTCCCGGGCTGCAGCGATCAGGGTCCCGTCTTCCAGGTGTTTCCTGAGATTGAGCTTGAGCCGTTTGGCCTCCTTCTCCAAGATGCGTTTTCCCAGCTCGACGGCCCGCTCTCGTTGACTGACGTTCAGATAGTGTCTGATTTTATTGCGCGCCCGTGAGGTTTTGACGAAGGATAACCAGTCCCGACTGGGCACGTGGGCGGCCTGAGTCTGGATTTCAACGATGTCGCCGTTCTTCAGTCGGGATTTGAGAGGAACGATGCGGCCATTCACCTGAGCTCCCACGCAAGAAGCCCCCACTTCACTGTGGATGGCATAGGCAAAATCCACCGGGGTGGCGTCCCGAGGCAGGATGATCACCTTGCCCTTGGGCGTGAAGGTGTAGACTTCCTCGGGGTAAAGATCGATCTTCAGGGTGCTCAGGAAATCACTGGGGTCCTGCATCTCCTGCTGCCACTCCACCAGGTGACGCAGCCAGAGGAAGCGTTGATCGTCTTTTTCGTCCAGGCCCCCGCCTCGTTTTGTATTTCCAGTGAGCCGCAATGCCTTCCTCGGCGACGCGATGCATCTCGACCGTGCGAATCTGCACCTCGAAAGGTTGCCCTTGAGGGCCGATGACTGAGGTATGGATCGACTGGTACATATTGGGTCGAGGAATGGCGATAAAATCCTTGATCCTTCCGGGCACCGGTTGCCAGAGATTGTGAATGATGCCCAGCGCGGCGTAGCAGTCTTTGACCGAGCCTGTGATGATGCGCACGGCCAGCAGGTCGTAGACCTGTTCGATCGGAATCCGCTGGCGTCTGATCTTCTGGTGGACACTGTAGTTTCGCTTGATCCGGGATTCCAGGGTGCAGGGGATCTCGTGTTCCTGCAACTGACGGGTCAGCTTGACTTTGATCTCCTCCAGCAGATTCTGTCGAACTCTCCGCTTCTGCTCGATCTCTTGCTTGATCCGGTGATGGGCCTCGGGGTCCAGAGTGGCGAAAGCAAGATCCTCGAGTTCACCCCGCACCTTCCCCATGCCCAAGCGGTGAGCAATAGGCGCGTAGATCTCCATGGTCTCCTGGGCGATCCGTTGCCGTCTCTCGGGCGGAAGAAACTTCAGGGTCCGCATGTTGTGGAGCCGGTCGGCAAGCTTTACCAGAACGACTCGGATGTCGTCCACCATGGCCAGGAACATCTTGCGAAAATTTTCGGCCTGCCGGGCTTCCTTGGAGTAGAAGCGAAATTGGTTGATCTTGGTGAGTCCGTTGACGATGTTGGCGATGTCTTTTCCAAAATTGGCTTCGATCTCCTCCAGCGGAACGACGGTGTCTTCCACGACGTCGTGCAGCAGTCCAACGCTGACACAACTGGCGTCGAGCTTCATGTCTGCCAGGATGTCGGCCACGGCCAGGGGATGGTTGAAGTAAGGTTCACCCGATTCGCGAGACTGTCCCTGGTGCTGCTTGGCCGAAAAACGATAGGCCTTCCTCAGCACCTCCAGGTCGTCGGAAGGATGAAATCTCTCAACTTTGGTCAATACTTCTTCGATGTGGACCATGGAAGTAGTTTAAGGGAAAAAGCCGGCCGGTAGCAACCGCCCGACTCGGAGCCGCCAATCAACGGAGCCTCTGGCGGCCGGCTTCCAACCGGTAACGTAAATCGTTGGCGTGTCTGGATTTTTCTGCAGACCTAGCCGTGCCGGCGTTTGATGACGGGCTGTCGGGCCCTGAGTCTTTGTGGGTCGTCTAATTCCAGAGCTCTCAGAAACGGGCGCGCTTTGTGAAGTGTTTCGAGGTATTCGTCATCCACCCGGGAATCAGCCACGATGGCGCCGCCTGTCGAGTAAGACGCCCAACCGTCCTTGAGGATCAGGGTGCGAATGGCGATGTTGAGGTCCAGGTTTCCGTCGAAGGCCAGGTAGCCAATGCTCCCGGTGTAGACACCGCGTGGCTGGGGCTCCAGCTCGTCGATGATCTGCATGGCGCGAACCTTGGGAGCGCCGGTGATGGAACCGCCGGGAAAGGTGGCGCCAATCAGGTCTTCCAACTGACGGTCTGTTTTCAGCGTTGCTTCCACAGTCGAAGTGAGATGATGCACCGTTGGAAAGGTCTCCAAGCGACGGAAATCAGAGATCCGGACCGTTCCATAAAGCGCGACCCGCCCCAGATCGTTGCGCTCCAAATCCACAATCATGACATGTTCGGCGGCGTCCTTCGGACTCTGCAACAGGGCTTGCCGGAGTTCCTGGTCCTCGTCCGGCGAGACTCCTCGGGGCCGGGTTCCCTTGATGGGGCGGGTTTGAAGCCGTCTTTGACGCGGCCAGTAACGCAGAAATCGCTCCGGTGAAAGGCTGAGCACCGCCCAATCGTCTCCTTGCAGGTAGGCCCCGAAGGGCGAGGCGCCGGTCGAGCGAAACCTCTGGTAGAGTTGAGGGGCCGCCATGGAGCAGCGAGACCATAAACGCTGCGACAAATTGACCTGGTAGATATCCCCCGCAGCAATGGAGCGCTGGGCTTGTCTCACGGCCGCCGAGTAGGCTTCGTAAGTCAAGCTGCTTTCCCAGAAGCGAGGCCCCGATCGGTCCGAGGAGGGAAACCGGGAGACCCTCCGGCCTGTTTGCCGGATTCGGTCCAGAGTGGTTTGCAACCGTTTTCGGGCTTGAGGCCGGTTTCTGGCAATGGCCCAAGTCTGGCTTCTGCCATGGTCGTGCGCCAGTAAGGCGTCATAGAAGTAAAATTGGAGTTCGGGCAGGCTTGCATCGTCATGGGCGCGGCGGGGGAAGGGTTCGATGAATCGACTCAACTCGTAAGCAAGGAATCCGATGGCGGCTCCGGTTTGGAAGGGCAGGCGGGAAAAGGGCTCCGGCAGCTCATTGGCGGCGACGGTCTGTTCCCTCATCAAACGGCAGAGCGCTTGAATCGGGTTGCCCCGCTCCACTTGCTTCCGGCCTTCACCGACAATCTCGACCGCTGTCCCGCGAGCCGTCACGGTCAGGAACGGCTCGCAGCCGAAGAACGAAAATCCTCCCAGCGAGCCGTAACCGGGGCCGCTGTCGAGCAGCGCCCCACGACTGCCGGCGGCCTGGGCCAGTTGCAGGGGGTCCCAGGCAAGCGGGATCGGGTCTATGTGGTAGGGTGGAGAGGCCACGGCTGCCGAGTGGATGAAGGGGCGCACCGGCTGACTGCCCCCGGGTGGAACGGATGGGTTGCCCTGGGGAAGCGCCGGGGCCGGCGTTTGGATTGCCGCTCAATCTACCGGGCTTCGATTTCGTCGTAATGGGTCCGGTCCCTGGTGATTTTCTTGGACCGGAGGACTTTCTCAACTTCCCGAATCATGATCGGAGGACCTGCCAGGTAGGCATGTGCCCCACTGGGGCCCTGGATGTGCTTGTCCAGGGGTATTTGGACGTAACCGGTCTCTCCCTTCCAGTCGTCTTCCGGCTGAGGGCGGGAGAGGGCGGGGATGTAGTGAAAACGGGGCTTGCTCTTGTCCCAGGCCATGAAGCGGTCGTGAAGAAAGAGATCGCGCTTGCTGCGAACCCCGAAGAAGAAGTAGATCTCGTTGTTCTTGTCGAACTTCTTTTCGAAGAAATACTCCAACAGAGACACGAAGGGGGCGGCACCCGAACCGCCGGCCACGATGATGATGGGCTCGCCCGTGTCGGCGCGCAAATAGAGATCTCCCGCAGGCGCGGTGATTTCGAGCACGTCCCCCACTTTCAGGTGTTGATGGACGAAGGTGGAAGCGATTCCCGGCGGCACGTCCTTGCCGCGAGGCGGCCGAGCCCACTTGATGATCAGATCGAATCGGGGCAGCTTGCTGGAACTGGAGGCAAAGGAGTAGGGACGAAAGACCTGCTCGTGAGTGGTGCCGTACTTTTGATTCCACTCCTTGACAAAGTCCTCCGGGATGCTGACGAAGGTGTATTGTCCGGGAGTGAAGGTGAACCCCTCGGAGCTGGCCAACTGCAGTCCAACCCGCCGGACGTCGTGAGTCAGGTCTTCGATCTTGACCACTTTGGCTCGATATTCAAACTGGGCCTGGAGCGTCCCGACCAGCATGACCCCCGCCACTGCGAGCGCACTGATGAGTCGCTTTACCGTCCTTAACGTTCCTTTTCGCATCCCTTGATCACCTTCGCCGCTGGAATTTTGGGACAGGCGATCCCAACTTTCGGGGTCGGGCTCCCTGTCCTGTCGGTATGAGAGAAAACTGTCGAGCCGTTCGCCCGGAAAATGGGCGCTGCCGAAAACGCCGTTGGGAGACCGGCTGCTTCCTCTCTCGTTCAGGCTACTGTGATCGTCCACGCGAGTCAAGTCGTAATGAGGTACACTATCGGATTGGAGTGAGCGCTTCCTTCGACGGTCGCCGGAAAAAGCCGATGTCTGAACTCATGCAAACCGTGGTCTACCACGCCCCCTGGGATATGAGGCTGGAAAGACTGCCAAAACCGAAGCCGGCAGCGGGAGAGGTCTTGGTCAAAATGCAAGCGGTTGGCATCTGTGGCAGCGACGTCCACGGCTTCACCGGGGAAAGTGGCCGGCGAACTCCCGGCATGGTCATGGGGCACGAGGCTGCCGGCGAGGTTGTCGCCCAGGGGGACGGTGTACACTCTCCCGCGGTGGGAGCCTCGGTAGCCATTTTCAACATCATTGCCCAGGCGCCCCCCGGCCCGGACGAAGGGGACCCTTCCTTTCTCAACAAAAAGATGATTGGCGTCAATCTGGCCAAGCGGGGAGCCATGGCGGAGTTTCTGTCTGTTCCGGCGGAAAATGCCATCCCTCTTCCCGAAGGAATTCCGCCTGAAATCGGATTGTTGGCGGAACCGGTCGCCGTGGTGATGCATGGATGGCGTCGCCTGGAGGCGCGGGGCATCCGTCCCGGGCGATTGGCGATCGTTGGCGCCGGCGCCATTGGTCTGGCTGCCGTTCTGATGGCGCGGGTCAGGGCTTTTTCCAACGTGGTCGTCATGGATACGGTGGCCGGAAAGGCTCATCGCGGCGCCCGGTTTGGAGCTCGGGCCGTCCCGGTAAGTTCAGGGGACTCCTCCAGGGAAGCCCGCGCCGTGGATTCCCTTCTGGGGGGGGAAGCCGGAGGTTGTCATTGACGCTGTCGGGACTCGAGAATCCTTCTCCCTGTGCCTGGCCCTGGCGGAGCCCGGCGGAAGCCTTCTGCTGATCGGAAACCTGGCCAGAGAGGTTCCCTTACCCTTGCAGGACGTGGTCAGCAATGAGGTGTCCCTGATCGGTACTTACGGTTTCGACAAAACGGACTTCGAGGACGCCGTGGAGATCCTGCCCCACATCAGACCCGAGCTGGAGACTTTCATTGAAGATCGCTGTCGCTTGACGGAGACTCCCCGGACCATGACATCGTTGGCCAGAGGCGAAAACCCGGCACTGAAGACCGTGATTACCTTCGACGCGTAAAAGCTCTCCGTCATCGACATCGCCCCTTCCGCCGCACAACACCACTCTTTCAGACCCCCGTCTTCAGCCCGTTGCGGGCCATGGGGATCACCATCACCGGCTCTAATCGATATGGATAAACTCGTCGAGACGGAAGAGACTCAGGCAGAGGCGGGTGAGGGCGGCGGCCTGGGGAGCATCCAACCGAGCCGGATCATTCGGGAGAGATACGCTTTCAGGCTTCGAACTGTTTTTCAAAGCCGGTGGCTCCAATAAGTTCAGCGCATCCTGCTTTTCCTGGCTCGAGGGGGTCCGCGCCAGGGTCCATTGCCAGGCCAGGTCGACCTGTCGGGAGCTGTCCGCGCCCGCCTCGCGCACCAGCCGGGAGGCCAACCGACGGGCCTGCTGCAAGAGGCCGCGGTTGTTCAGTGTCCAGGGCGCTGCCGGAATGTCTTTCCGGACTTCCCCGGCCGGGCAGCCGCCTGAAGAGTTAGCCGGGTGGGGTTTGTCGACCGGCGGGAAAGCTCGGCGAGCCAGCAGGTAGATCCCGCGGCACCGGCCCGCCGCCGGATCCTCGGAGGCCGGCCACCAGGGCTTCATGGGAAGGGAAGTCCCTTCGACCTTCCACCGGGGAGGAACCGCCGGCCGACCTCCCATCCTCAGGTTCAGGGTCCCCGACACCTGGTGGATGGCATCCCAGACCGCCTCGCCCTCTAACCGGCGTCGGTTCATGCGCCACCAGTAGCGATTCGAGGGATCCCGCTTCCGGCGCCTGGCCGTGGTAAAGCCGCTGTCCCGTCGATAGGTGTCGGACAGCATGATCAGCCGGTGCATGGACTTGACGCTCCAACCCCGATCCACAAACTCGCACGCCAGCCAATCCAGCAGTTCCCCATGAGAAGGGGCATCTCCCTGGCGGCCCAAGTCATTGGCGGTGCGCACGATGCCCTGCCCGAAATGACCCTGCCAGATGCGGTTGACCATGACGCGGGCCGTGAGGGGATGGGTGGGGCGGGTCAGCCAGAGGGCCAGTTGCCTGCGGTAGTGAGCGCCGTCGGGTTCTCTGGACCATCTGGCCGGCATGGAATCGTCCCTCAGGACCCGGGGTAAACCGGGATGGACGACCTGTCGCTTGCCGGCCAACTCCCCGCGGTTCAACAGGTAGGTTTCAGGAATCAACTCCATCCTCACCGGACCCAGCACGGTGGCTGTTGGAACGTCGTAAAACCCATCGTAGTCCACTTGGTGCGCCGGCCCCCGGGTGGGAATAGCCACGGCTGCTCTGGCCAGTTTTCGGGTCAACTCCCGGTGACGCTCGGCCTCCTGGGGGGCGAGGAACTCTTCGATTTTCATCTCTCGATGAAGCTTGGCCAACGGGGCCGCCCCTTCCCTCTCTGGAGCGGTTCCTGCTTCCAGGGGAATCTCGCAGGCCCCTGCCGCTTCCGCTGGGTCGTCCTTCTTTCGGGTTTCAACCACCCGACCCCTCACTGTCGCGGCAAACCTCAGATAGGCATCCCTGGCTTCAACCAGAGCAATGGCCAGATGGTAGGACTCGTCGCGGTGCCCCATAGTGGTCGACGCCACCACCGGAATGGTCGAGGGCCGACTGGCAGCGAAAACAGCTTGCAGCTTGAAGTAGTCTTCCTGGGAGAAAGGGTCCGACTGGTGGTGGTGGCAACGGGCGCATTCCAGGGTCAACCCCAGGAATGAGGACGTCGTCTTGTCGACCACCCGGGTCAACCACTGATACCTCGCGGCTTCGGCATCCAGAGGCAACCCCGGACCTGCCGCTCCCAGGGCCAGGAGGGTGGTTCCGACCCGGGCTTCCATGTGCTCCAGTTTCTCGGGAGAGAGGTCGTAGAAGCCTTCCAGTTCGAGGTTGTTCGGAAAGAGCTCGTCCCCGGCGATCTGCTCCTGGACGAAACGATCGTAAGGCTTGTCGTCGTTGAAGGATTTGATCACATAGTCCCGGTAGCGCCAGGCATTGGGATGGTAACCGTTGGACTCCAGGCTGCTGTCGGCATACTCCACCACCTTCAGCCAACGGCCTCCCCAGCGTTCCCCGTAGCGGGGAGAGGCCAGCAATTCCTCGATGAGTTTTTCGTAGGCCTCGGGAGAGGCGTCCTGCAGAAATCGTTCCGCCTGGGCGGGAGTCGGCGGCAGACCCCACAGATCGAAATAAGCTCGCCGCAGAAGAGTGGTCTTGCCGGCGACGGGTCCGGGCGCCAGCCGCTGCTCCCGGAGCTTGGCCAGAACGAAGGCATCGATGGGGTTGGCGGGCTGTCTTTTTTCCCTCAGCCGGGGGACCTCGGGTCGCCGAAGTTTCTGGAAGGACCACCAGGAAGTTTTTTGGGGGGCCGGGCCGGCGGAGGCCAGGGAACCGGGCGGTCCGGTCGCCGCCGGAGGAAGCGAGGCGGCGACCAGAATCATCGCCGCGGCCAGGGCCGGTTGCCGGTAGAAATAGCGCCGCATCGCTGGTGGACTCTCTTTGGCTCGGAAAGGATGGCGCCGGCCGGAGGCCGTGGGGGTCAGGGGGAGGGCGCCAGTTGCAACCGGAAGTTGGAACGGCTCCAGCGTTCCTGTTTCCTCCGCTCCTGAAAAATGAAGAACACCCTACCCTTCTCCCGGGACATATAAACTCTCAGGGTCCCGTTCCACAGATGCTTCTCCTCCTGGTAGCGGGGCCTGCCGGTCTGACTGAACTGACGTTTCTTGGCGGGAGCCAGCTTGACGGCTGTGGAACGGAGCAGGTGGGTCCCCACCAGCGGAATTTCAGCGGAATCCAGGGCAGGGTCCGGCTCGACCCACTCCGTGACCCTGGCCTTTACCGTCCCCTTCAACGAGAAGATCAGCTCCCGAGCCGGCACCTGTCCCTTGACTTCCAGGTGATAGTGCCCGGCCGGCAGCTCCGCGCCTTGGGCAGTGCTGAGGTCAACAGGGATCCGCATCCTTCCCTGGTAGGAGGGCAACGCTTCGCTGGCCGCCACAAGGACGGCCGGAGCCAGCACCAGCGAGAACAGTGGGGCAAAACGCATCAATTCTACTCGGAGGTTGGGCCGGAGCCGGCTAGCAGCCGTTCAGCCACGCTGTGATTCCCGTCATCCCCGACTCCGGTGAGCCGTTTTTCCAGGCCGGAGACCTTGACGTTCAACTTTCGGTGGTCCAGTCCCAGGAGATCAAGCATGGTGGCATGCATGTCGTGGACGTGGACCTTGTCTTCAGCGGCGTAAAAACCCAACTCGTCGGTGGCTCCGATGGCCTTGCCTCCCTGGATGCCGCCTCCGGCCATGACCACCGAGAAGCCGTAAGGGCTGTGGTCCCGTCCTTCCTTACCCTGCATGATGGGGGTGCGGCCAAACTCCCCGGCCAGCACCACCAGGGTACTTTCCAGCATGCCCCGCTGTTTCAGGTCGGCCAGAAGACCGGCTACCGGGCCATCGGTTTTGAAAGCGTTTTCGCGATGGTTCTTGTCGCACTCTCCGTGGCCGTCCCAGTCACTGTTGTAGAGGTGGACAAAACGTACGCCGCGCTCGACCATCCGGCGCGACAGGAGACACATCCGGCCAAAGTTGGCCGTGGGCTCTTCATCCAGACCGTACAGCCGCTTAATGGAGTCGGGTTCCCGGCTCAGGTCGATCAACTCGGGACCTGCCATCTGCATGCGGAAGGCCAGTTCGTAGTTCTTGATGCGGGCCGCCAGACTGCTGTCATCCGAGCGGGCCGCCAGATGTCGCCGGTTCCATTGCTTCAGTTGATTCAGGATGGCCTGCTGGTTCCCAGGACTGACCGCAGCCGGAGGTTGCAGATTCTCCAGCGGCGCCCCTTGAGTGGAAAGCATGGTCCCCTGGTACACGGCCGGCAGGAATCCCGCTCCGATCACCGACTTGCTGTTGCGCATGTAGTCGTCGGCCATCACCAGGTAGGCCGGCAGGTTGTCGGTTTCGCTCCCCAGGCCGTAAAGCACCCAGGCTCCCATGCTGGGCTGCCCCATCAACAGCGATCCGGTGTGGATGATGGTGATGGCGGGACCGTGGATGAAAGACTCGTGGTAGCAGGAGCGGATGACCGCCAAGTCATCGGCGAATGCCGAGAGTTTGGGAAAAAGATCCGAGATTTCCAATCCGGACTGACCATGCTTCTTGAAAATACGGCGGGTGCCCATCAGCTTGGACTCCTCCGCCTTGATCTGAGCCAGGCCGATACCTTTTTTCAGGTAGCTGGGAGGAAGATACTGGCCGTCCAGTTTCTGCAGCTCGGGCTTGGGATCGAAGGTTTCCAGGTGGCTGGGTCCCCCTTGCAGGAAAATGAAAATGACGCTCCTGGCCTTGGCCTCGAAGTGGGGCGGCTTAGAGGCCAGGGGGTTGTAGGCGGGAACGGCGCCGGCATCGGCGCCGGCCGATTCCGCCTGCAACAGGCAGTTCAGCGCCAAACCCCCGAATCCCAAGCCTGACCGGGTCAGGAATTCACGCCGCGAGCTGACGGGGGCCCGCCGGTTACAGGAAAATGGGTTCATGGTTTTCCTCCCGAACTGAGGAGATCCGCATCGAGTTCCGGCTTCGGGCCGGGATCAATCCACGTAGAGGAACTCGCTCAAGTTGAACATCGTCAGGCAAAGTTGAGTCAGAGCCTCGGTCTGACGCGATTCTGATGGGACCGGTTCATCGGCCGGCTCCGAGGACTGATCCCCATTGCTGGAAGCCAGCTTTCCCAACAAGGTCAGCGCCTCCTGCTTTTCCCCGGCCGATGGCAACCGCACCAGCGCCAACCGCCAGGCCAGGTCCACCTGGTCGGCGGGGCTTGCGCCGGCTTCGCGAACCAGCCGGTCCGCCAGTACCCGGGCCTGCCTGAAGGAGACATCGTTGTTCAAAGACCACAGGGCCTGGGGAGCGACCGTCGTGACTTCCCGCCCGGAACAGCTCACCGAGGAGTTGGGCACGTCGAACTTGTCGAACATGGGGAAGGTGAAGTTGCGCCGGGCCAGGATGTAGATGCCTCGACGCTTGCCGGCGGCCGGATCTTCCGAAACCGCCCACCAGGGCTTGATGCGCAGGGAGCTCATTTCCACTTTGGAAAGAGGGGGAATGGCAGGCCGCCCTCCCATTTTCAGGTTCAGATTGCCGGCCACCGCGTGAATCGAATCCCACACCGCCTCTCCTTCCAGGCGCCGGCGGTTCATGCGCCACAGGAAACGATTTTCGGGATCTCGCTGCCGGTGTCTGGCCGTGGTGAAACGACTGTCCCGCTTATAGGCCTCCGAAAGCATGATCAGCCGGTGCATGGACTTGATGCTCCATCCCCGATCAACGAATTCCGTCGCCAGCCAGTCCAGCAACTCGGGATGGGACGGTCGATCGCCTTGGCGGCCAAAGTCGTTCGCGGTGCGAACCATGCCTTGTCCGAAATGTCCTTGCCAGATGCGATTGACCATGACTCGGGCCGTGAGGGGATGGTTGGGCCGGGTCAGCCACAGCGCCAGTTGCCTGCGGCGCCGGGGGCCGTAAGATCCCATAGCCAGGGAATCGGGGACGGTGTCGTCGCGCAGCGCCGCAGGTAAACCGGGCTGCACGACCTGCCTCTTGAGCGTCAGTTCGCCGCGGTTAAGAAGATAGGTGTCCGGAACGAGCTCGGGCTTGAGAGGGCCCAGCACCGTGGCTGTGGGCACGTCGAAAAATCCATCGTATTTCACTCGATGAGAGGCATCCTCCAGAGGAATGTCGATAACGGCTCTGGCCAGCTTCTGGACGAGCTCCTGGTGACGTTCCGCCTCTGTCTCGGTGAGAAAGTCCTCGATCTTCATCTGCATGTAGAGCTCGGCTAAAGGCGCAGCCAGCTCCAACTCCCGGGCCGTGCGCTCCTCCATGGGCACTTCGTAAGCGCGCACCACCTCGGGCGGGTAGTCCTTCTTCTTGATTTCAATGACTCGGTCCTTGACCTGCTTCTCGAACCGCAGATAGGAGGCTCGAGCTTCGGTCAGTGAGATCATGCGATGGTAATCTTCCCGGCGGTGACCCGCGGACAGGCTGCTGACCACGGGTATGGTTTTCCGCGAACTGGCGGCGAAGACCGCCTGCAACTGAAAGTAATCCTCCTGGGTGAAGGGGTCGAATTTGTGGTCGTGGCAGCGCGAACACTCCAGGGTCAGACCCAGGAAGGCCGCCGTCGTGGTGTTGACCGCATCGGTGAGTCGCTCATAGCGGAGCAGTTCGGCGTCCAGATGAGATTCCTGGATTTCCGGTCCAAAGGTGTAGAGAGTCGTGCCAATCCAGGCTTCCAGGTGCTCCAGTTTTTCCGGGGAGAGATCATAGAACCCCTCCATCTCCAGGTTGTTGGGAAAAAGCTCGTCACCTGCGATCTGCTCCTGAACAAACCGATCATAAGGCTTGTCTTCATTGAAAGACTTGATCACGTAGTCTCGATAGCGCCAGGCGTTCGGATAGAACACATCGCCTTCGAAGCCTGCGCTGTCGGCGTAGCGAACCACGTCCAACCAGTGCCGCCCCCAGCGTTCGCCATAGCGGGATGACGCCAACAGCTCGTCGATCAAATGCTCATAGGCGTCCGGGGAAGTATCCTGCAGAAATTGGTCGGCTTGGGCCGGAGTCGGCGGCAGACCCACCAGATCGAAGTAGGCTCTGCGAAGAAGGGTGGCCTTGTCGGCTTCCGGCGCCGGTTGCAGTCCCTTCTCCTGCAGCCTGGCCAGGATGAAGGCGTCAATGGGATTGACCGTTCTCTCTTTCAGTTTGGGGAGGGGCGGCCGACTTGGAGCCTTCAGCGACCACCAGGAGGGCGTGCCGGACGAGACCCCCGGGTCGGCGTAGGCGGCGCCCGTTTCAATCCATTCCTTCAGGATGGCGAGGTCGCCCTGGGGCAGGGGGCGGCGACTGCCGGGGGGCATCTTGGGTTCGCCCAAATGGGCGGCCGCGCGGTAGATCAAGCTCTGGGAGACATTGCCCGGAACCACGGCCGGTCCGCGGCTGCCTCCGGCCAACAGAGTCTCTCTTTGCCTCAGGTCCAGACCCGACATCTGGCCGGCTCCATGGCAGGAAAGACAATGCTTCTGCAAAATCGCCTGAGCGGCCTGGCTGGTGGTGTCGGCGGCGGAAAAGACCGTCGGAGGGATTCCCGGAAAAATCAAGCCTGCCAGGCATGAAACAATACTCGTCAGACGGCGGCGCATGGACATCTCCGCGAAACAAGGAGCAGCCACTATTATAGGCTGGCGAACGCTCCCTTTACCACAACATAGTTCGGCTTCGCGACGGGGGTGGAGGGCCGATCCGAAGAACCACGATGCTTGAGGAGTGACTGATGACCGGGACTTGTTCGACTTGGCGGCCAGAGGGTTTTTCGAAGCAACCACCCACCCCTCCCGGGAGGGAAAGAATCCACCCCGGCGCCCCCTGGCGCCCCTGAGAGAAGTGCGGGGGGGCTTCCCCTCCTGAGAGGATCTGCGCTCCTGAGTGGAGTGCAGGGGTGGGTCCACGAATCAATCACGACCGACGTATCTAACAGGCCCCGACTATCCATTCAGGTTCTGATCGACGAGCTCATCCAGGTCAGCGCGAAACTGCCCTGCATTGATCCGGGGTGCGCTCCGAGCCGCGTCGGCGATTGCAGTGCGGGAAACGAACCGGCGCGGAGACACAGGCCGCAGCTCGGCCACCGGCGTTCCATTCCGAGTGACGATGACTGCCTGCCCGGCCTGGACATCACGGAGCACGGCTGCGGAGTCGTTGAGAAGTTCCCTCCGGGTAATGGTGCGCATAACTGTAGAATAGCAGGCGTAGCATCTCATAGCAAGATTGACAGGCGCCTCTACGCCCCTTCCCGGCGTCCATCGCGATTCCTGGATCACCACGAAATCCATTCGGAAACCAGGGCGACAGCCGTCCCCGGATCGGAAGGCTCAGCCGTCAGCGAATAGGGTCGTTTCCCTTCGGCGAAGTGCTGACTTGCAGCCTCTGACAAAATCTCCTTTGGCTCCGGGTCTGCCGGGGTTAACATCTTCACCTGCCTTGGCCGGTCCGACTTTGGAAGACCGAGCCGCTCGACTGGATCTCGATGAAACCGGGGGTGTTTTCCGTGTTGACGACTCTGAAGCGAGGGACCGCTGACTGCCGGACATTCTTCCTGCCGACCCGCTCTCCACTTTGGACCACCATCGTCCTGGCCGTTGCCGGCATCGTCCTGGCCGCGGGCGGCTGCTCTTCCGAGGCCCCCCGGCCTTCCGACCCTGTCCGCGTCAAGAATCCCAGGACCATCGGGGCGGCCCCGGCTGGATGCAGAGCGGATTCCGATTGGAATTCCTGAGGATTACAAACCCTGCATCGCCAGGTTGCCCGGTGGGGACCTGCTCCTGGTGGCCTTCCACGCGCCCAGCCGAGGAGGCGTTCCCGAAGAGTACAATTTTCTCTACCGCTCTTCGGATGGAGGCCGAACCTGGTCCCGGCGTCGGAAACTCGATGTGTTGGGACGGGAACCTTATTTCTCGGTGACCTCCGACGGCGCCCTCTTCCTCAGCACTCATCTGCTGCCGAAGGCCCGGGGCAACCGGGAAGGCTACACCCAAAGTTATCTCTATCGCTCCACCGATCGGGGAGACAGTTGGGAGGCGCATCGCATTGGGTTCGAAGATCTGCAGGGAATGGCGGAGCCGGCTACCGTGGTCACCGGCCGTAACGTCCTGGAGTTGGACAGTGGAGTTCTGGTTTTTGCGGTCGGCGGCGCCGGGGGACACGAATTCCTCTGGAGGTCCGAGGACCGCGGCAAGACCTGGGACAAGTCGATGGCCTGTGAATTTCAGGGCGTGGAGCAGAAAAACCTGCCTTTCCCCATCCTGGGAGAAGCCTTTCTCTGGCAGGCGCCTTCCGGAGACCTGCTGGCCGTTTGCCGCATCACGCCCAAGTTCTTCCCTCCGTTGCCGGGAACGGAAGTTCCCCGGAACAAGATCGACCATTATGAGAGGATGGTCCTTTATCGCTCCAGAGACGGCGGCCGCCAGTGGCGGCTGGAGGAGATCGGAAGCTACTATGGAGAGATGTATCCGGCCTTGTTGCGTTTGCGGGACGGCCGTTTGCTGTTCACCTTTACGGTGAGGGCAGCCGTGGCTCCGGCCACCCCTCCTCTTGGAGTTCAGGCAGTGCTGGGCCGGGAAACCCCCGAGGGGTTCCAATTCGACTTCGTGAATGACCGCATCGTCCTGGACGGCAGGACGCCCGTTGGAAAACTCAGCGGCGGCGGGTTTGGCCCCACGGTTCAACTGGAGGATGGGACGCTGGTCACCAGCTACTCCTACCGCTCACCGGAGGGAAAAACCCATTTGGAGGTCGTGCGTTGGCGTTTGCCGGCCCCAAAGGGGTAGCCGGTGATGGCCGATGATGAAGCGGCGGAGTGACGGGGGGAACTTCGAACAGACTGGAGCTTTGAACGGCCTCCCCCGGCCCTGCTCAGTCTCGATGGGGGTGGCGATGGGGAGGAATTCAAAAAGTATGGAGTGTTCAACCAACCCGGCGAGGCCCCGCGTGGTTGTTCTGGATTCGGCCCTCTTGCCCGACTCGGAAGACTGCCTGCTGGAGCAGGAACTCTTGAGTTCGCAGGCTGAGGTCGTTCAGGCCTTCGTCACCTCGGAAGAGGAAACCGTTCAGGCTTGCCGGGACGCCGACGCCATCATTCTCTGGCATCATGTGGAGCTTTCGAAGCCCATCCTGGAGAAACTTCGCTTCTGTCGGATCATTGTCCGCAACGGGGTTGGCTACGACAACGTCGATGTGAATGCGGCGGCCGGCCTGGGCATGGCGGTTTGTAACGTGCCCGATTACGGGACCGAAGAAGTGGCCGACCATGCCATGGCGCTGGCCCTGTGCCTGGCGCGAAGACTGCTGCCCGCCTCCTCGGAGGTCCGACAGGGTCGGTGGAACTGGCGCTCGGCTATTCCCATCCGCCGTTTCAGGGAGCAGGTTTTTGGAATCCTGGGATGCGGGCGGATCGGAACCTGCACCGCCCTGCGGGCCAGGGCCTTCGGTTTCCAGGTGACATTTTTCGACCCCTACCTCCCCGACGGGGTTGAAAAGTCCCTGGGCATCCACCGTGCCGAGTCGCTCGAAAGTTTGCTGCGCTCGGTCGACATCCTGTCGATCCACGTACCCTTGACCGCCGAGACTCGCCGAATGATCCGGCAGGAAACGCTGGCCCTCCTGAAGCCGGGCGCTGTCCTGGTGAATACGGCCCGAGGGCCGGTGGTGGATGAGGACGCTCTGGCTGAAGCCCTGGACTCCGGAAGACTGGCCGGAGCGGGGCTGGACGTTGTTGAAGACGAAGCCCGTCCGCGCCAGCCTCTGTCGGACTACCCCCAGTGCCTGGTGACGCCCCACAGCGCCTTCTACTCCGAGGACTCCTGGAGGGAGATGAGAACCAAGTCTTGTCTGACCGTTGTCGATGCGCTTCTGGGGAAGCCCCTGCGGAACGTGGTCAACGGAGTGGGACCCGCGGCGCATTTGGGAAGATGCGGTCCTTCCCGGACTCTCCCACCCGCACCCTGACCTTCGGCCTCAGTATCGGCCATACTTGGCCAGGGCCTTGAGCATGGACTTGGTTTCCTTGATCAGCGGGATCATCGCACTCTCTTTCTCATCATATTCCCGGATCAGCGCCAGCACGTCCTCGGCCCGGTCGGCGGGAACGACCACCACCCCATCGCTGTCCCCCACAATGTAGTCGCCCGGCCTCACCAGCACGCCGCCGCAGGTCACCGGAACCTGCATGGCTGCGCTCACGAAACGCCCCACCACCGTGGCCGGGCTGACGGCGCGGCTGTAGACCGGAAAGCCGATGCGCTCAATTTCCTCGATGTCCCTGGCGGCCCCGTCGATCACCGCCCCCGCCAGGCCGCGGACCCTGGCCGTGGTGGCCATGAGATTGCCGATGCCGGAAACGTGGAGACCCTTTTCCAGGACGTAGACCAGAACACTCCCCGGAGGGGCCTCGTCCAGGACTTTGAGGTGGTAGTTGGGATACTTTCGGGTGTCGGTGGTCAGAATCGGCCTCAAGAGCGCCGTGGCGGCCGGACCCACAACCTTGGCCCGGAAGATGGGCTTCATGTCGTGACTCATGAATCCGGCCCTTCCGGTGGCGGTCTCGATGGCGTCCGCCAGGTTGCCGGTGCTGGCTTTCTTCAGGGCCTCGATGATCTGAGCCTGAGTGAAGGCCCCGGCTTCGGGTGGCGGACCCGCTCCCGGAGAAGATCCCGGTTGGAACCAAAAAATACAAGCCAGCGAAAGCCCGATCACGAGCGTCGGGAACAACGGGGTTGAGCGTTTCATGGAAACTCCTTTTCTTTGGATCAACGTTTGAGGGCCGGTTGCTGGTGGCTGCCGTTTCGGGCGGCGTTGCCGACTGGCGGGCTGATGTCTCCGCTTCCTCGGGTGACATGAATCCCGCCCGGGCAACCGCTCCCGGGCAGCCGCCGGCAACAGGCGAGCCCCGGACCCAGGAACGTTGCCCCAACTGAAGGGAGACTGTCAACCCCCTCGGAGCACCCTCGCCTCCCCCGGCAACGGTCAGGCTGTTTCAAAAGCGGCCGGGTATGATTGACAACTTCATTTCCCACCTAACGGATCGCTTCCCCTCTCGGAGGCACAGCCCCCCTCCTGTGGAGGCACTGTGATTGGGGGTCCGATCCGGGGAAAAACAGAGCTCACATTTTCCCCGTACTGCATTTCGGAAACCGTGTGGAATCGAAAATCAGAGGGCTTCGTCGTCAGCGCCTTCCCCTGCTGAGGACCGGACTACAACATCTTGTGGTCGGGGTCTATCTCGAAGTTAGCAGGGTTGGGTCCGGGTGAAACCCGGTTGACATAGTGAGAAGTTATCGGAAGGGAGAGCAAGCCGGGAGAGTGCGAGGGAGAGCCGGAGCCGACAGATGGGAAGAGCGCCCAGAGGCGTTTGAAGGCTCTGGGGAACAAGGTCGTCCGAAGGCTCAAAATGCGCTTACAGGGCCTCTGAGCGCCTTTCAGGGGTATTTCAAAAAAAGTCCTTGACAAGGGGGGGGGCTGGCAGACAATCGTTCAGCAAAACCTGCAACTACGAAGAGCAAAGACGGTTTATGGCCAAGTCAAGGCGCTGATGGCGGCGGGGGCTGATCCCAACATCCCGGATAACCGAGGTCCGACACCTTTACATTATGCGGCGCGGTTCGGCGGCAGCGATGCCGTAACCAGAGCTTTGATTGACAGGGGCGCCGGCGTAGACGTCGAAACCCCAACCGGTCATACTGCGTTGCAGTTGGCGGCACAATGTTCGGGAATGCGGGGGCGCGTTCTGCCCTTGAGACGGCAACGTCTATCAGACCTCCGGCATATGAGAAGTGGAAGGTTTTTGAGGATATCTACAATCGCATGAAAACGGTAAACACTGAAGAGGAAAAAAAGGCTCTCTTCAAGAACTACCTTGAAACCCTGGCCCATAGCGGCGTGTTCTCCAAGGAGGAAAGAGACGCCATTATCAATGGCATAGAAAATGCCGGATGTTTCACTTGTGATTGATGTTTTTACGGATTTTTGAAAGGAGACAGAGGCATGAAAAAATCATGGCTGGAGTGTTGTCGTTGTTTCTCATCTGTTTGTTGCTTCCGTTGGAGATGAAAGCAAGCGACTGTGAAGGCTATAAGGCTATAGAGAATGCCGGGACAGAGCTGACGCAAAACGGAGGGAAGAGCAAGCCGACTGCTTTTGGATATTTGGGGTAGGTGGTGGGGCTGCGTGCATCGCTTTAGGTTTTGTCACTCCCCTGGCTGGGATTGGTTGCGCTGGGATTGCGACCTTGGCGGGAAGTACTTGCGACGATGATGCCGAACGCCAACATCAGTTAGATGTAACCCTATGTGGGGTTAACCATACTTGCCCATAGGCTCGATGCCAAGGCCGAAAAGATCAAGAAACTGCACTGGCTGTCAACATGGACTGGTATTTTGAATTCCCGATGTATACGGCAACGGGGATAGTCATCGCCAATGCGCTCGGGGCATGGATAAGAAACAGAATCACGACAAGAGGGCAGTTTCTGCGCTTGGTGCTCCGTAATGCCGCTGTGGCTTATCCGATTCTTTATGTGTGGGGCGCTCTCTTGAAAGGGTATTTTAAAAGTGAAGGCTGGGTCGCCGTCTGGTTTTCGCACCTTTTTTGTTGATGCGGCGTCGGCGGTCATGGCTCAATTCCTGGCTGATGAAGATGTCGGGACCGGCCAACCCGGCCCCGGCCCTGCCGGCTGGCTAGCTGGCTTTCCCTGGAGCGGTGCGGGCAATCAGCTCTTCGAGGGCCCGGGATTGGGTTTCGAGGGCGCGGCGCTGAGTGTCCTGGCCGGCAATCAAGGCTTTCAAGGCGGCCATGGATTCGGCGTGTCGGCGTTCGGATTCCCGTTCCTGGCGTTCCCCGGCTTCGGCGCGTTCCTGGCGATCTTCGGCGACCGCCTGGGCGCGGCGTTCGTTGGCTTGAGTCATGCGGGAAATCCCATAGAAGACAACGGCGATTTGCCCGGCCCCGATCATTACGCGGGTGATGAGGGATGCAATTTCAAAGTCGATGGTGGTCATTTCGGTTCCCCTTTCCTGTCTCCATCCAATAACTGTATGCGCTATCGGCCTGGAGCGCAGCCTCATCGCCCAACAGCAGCCTCTCACACTCCTGGCTGTCATGGACATTCCCCGGCGTGAGGCTCTGGCGGTGAATGAACCCGTCCTCGTCCACCCCGGTAGGGACCGAATAGCCGTAGGTGGCTTTGATCTTCCCCCGACTGTCTTTCTTCACAGGCCAGCCCCCATCACCATCACGAGTGGGCATTCCATCCTTGCCAGAGCCGGGACCCGATTGAGCCGCCTCCACCGGCGTGGCGTCAATGATGTTGATCCGCCCTTCGGTCATGAGGATGCGTTGGGCTTCCAACTGGCGGTTCACCTCTCCCCAAAGCCGCTCCCACAGACCCTGCTCCACCAGCCGGATGCGGAACCGCCCCAGCGTCGTGGCCTCCGGAACCCCGCCACCCAACTCAAGAGGGCGGAATTGGCGAAACAGTCAATCCCGCTACAGACAGTGCCACAGTTGCCCATCCGACAAACGATACCAGACTCCCGGCAACAGACCCCGAAACAGGGTCAGCAGCGGATAGCTGGGACGCCCTGTCCCAGCGGCCTGGATCGAAGACAGCAGACCCTCGATCTCCAACCACTCCAGCAACGCCTCGGCATCCTCGAGCGCGTGCAATGTCGGATGATCCAGTTCCGCAGCACAGACAAACATCTCAGGTTGAGTGGTGAATGATTTTTACATTACGTATCATAACATCTTGTCGGCAGTTAAGCAGAGGTCTCACCTGGTATAAACCGCATCCTTCTTGCTTCATAAAGGCTGTCAGCCTACTACTGACCGCGTTCGCCTCCGTCCGATGACTCGCACCGTGCCTCATGAAGGCGCCTATAGGCTTCGGATCCCTTGAGTGCCTCATTGGCCTGAGCGAAACTCCAGGGTGTCTTTCCTTCAGCATCCTGAGCATTCAGGTCCGCCCCGGGCCTTGAGCAGGACATCGATCACCGCCGGATTCTTGCCGCTCCCAGCCGCCTGATGCAGGGGCGTGCGGCCTTCTTTATCCCTCGCCTCCAAGTCGGCCCCGGCCTCCAGCAGCGCCTTGACCACTGCCGGATTCTTGTTTGCCCGCGCTGCATCATGCAGAGGGGTGTTGCCATACTTGTTCCGCGCACCCGGATCGGCCCCGGCCTCCAGCAGCATCTCTATCACTGCCAGATTCTTGTTACCCCAAGCTGCTAAAATCAGAGGGGTGTTGCCATTATCACTCCTGGCCTCCAGTCTGGCTCCGGCCTCCAGCAGGGTTTTGACCACCGCCGGATTCTTACTGGACCACGCTGCGTAATGCAGAGGCGTTCGGCCATTTTCAGTGTGCGCCTCAATGTCGCCGCCGGCATCGAGGCAAGCGGTCACGTCCTTTACCGTCGCCCTCAGGAAATACTCTCGCGTGTTCCACTGCTCGCAATCCGGGTCCGTCTGCGCCACAAGAGTCGATGCGGCCAGTAAACCCGGGAACCAGGCTCCAAGATAAGCGAGCTTGAACATCATGACATCACCCCTTACTCGTCAATAACTCCAATTCAGCGGCGCAACAGGGAGGTTCATCCCCTTCACCGACTTGCAGCCTCCGCGCTTTCCTGAGCAGGAAGTAGAGGACAGTTTCACCGAATAAGTCCTGAAAGGCAGGGGCGTAGTCCTATCGCACGGCGCCAATACCACGGAGCGGTTCAGTCCACTAAACTGCTCCGACTCTCCCCACTGCAGCCTCAATCCGGCATTCTCTGCGTAAGTGCCAACCATTCGATAATCTGCACCAGGATCCGGTTCGCTTGAGAGCGGAACTGGAGGGATCACTCATCATGGCGGAGACTCAAGTCTTTTAACTTGTCTTCGATCACGCAAGTCGGTGGTTTTTCCCATCTGCCTCCGCGAGATTCCTGTAACGACCCAGAGAGTCCAACATGCTATCAGCAAACTCAGCTACCGCCACAGTTTTCTCAACCAATCTTCGATCTCGATGTCTTGAAAAGTCTCGATTCCATGCGCCCTGTTCTTACAGAAGTAATCGACGTGTTGCTTGTCAACCGGGGTATTCCACGCACCCGCGATTTGTGGGGCTGAAGGGTAGCGGCCGCCAACGATTGTCGGATTCGTTGCGGTCGCGAGCAGAGCATCCAGCCCCGGACCTGAACCATCCTCTGATTTTGGCCAGGGAATCTTCAGGAAACCGCATTCGTCGACTACGGCTTTCTCGTCCTTCGCGGATTTCATACACTGTACGTAACACGGTTCACGAGAAACATGTTCAGTCCAGCTATGCGACGACCCGGATTTTCCAGAAGCGCAATGCGCCCCCACCCTTTTTGAGCCGATATGCCACTAGATTGCATGTTGTTGCTCTCGGCTGCCCAAAGGCGCTCCGCTTCCTCGACGAGATTCTTGATACTATTCACAAGCCGTTTGTACGGGACGACAATTGCTTGACCGAATTGATTCTCTCGAACAAGATTCATGGAAAAGACCATGGCGCAGGCACATCCACGAGAACTGGACAGACGCCCGTAGCGAATCGGCGCCGTGACATGTTTTGCGGCATTCATGTTGAGACGTTCGCTACGCTATTTGATTCCATGTTGTGATTTATCCGAGTCATCCCAATACAGCGATCCGATGATCAGCACGCCTGACTTCACTTTTCATGCCCCTTTCACTGTTGTGATGGAATTCACCTGACACTACCCCTGCCAAGTCGAGTCTGTTAAGCGGTATGCCTGTGATTTTCTTTGGAGTCTCTGGTCAAACCGTCTCGGTAGCTCAGAGCGGCGCCTCCAGCCTTCATGTCGAAGCCCTGAAGCACTCATCAAAAATTGTGACGGACAGAAATCATATTCGGACCGGAGGGAAATAAAAGTATTGAGGATGTCCTGAGGGGGTTTTAAACTAGCCGGGACTTCGGCCCTGGAAGGGAAGGGATGGTATGGGTGACAGACCAGCGGCTCGACAGCGGGGAATGAAAATCCTGACGCGCCCACGGAGATGGCTGTGGCCGCAAGGGTCCGGGACTCTGGGGGCGATCGCAATCCTGGGGTTGCTGGGGGGCGCCGTGCAGGCGCAGGAAGATCCCGTGGCGGACCTGCTGTCGCAGGCGCGGGCCGCTCATCGACAGGGGGATTCCGAGCGGGCGCTTGCCCTGGCGAGCCAAGCCGTTGACCAGAATCCCCGGAATCCGCAGGGGTTTTTTGTGCGCGGGTGGCTTCACGAAATGAAGGGACGTCACCGCCAGGCCATTGCCGACTACGATGAAGTCGTGAAGCTCGATCCCTCGGCCGTGGAAGTCTACAATCGTCGAGGAAGCGAGCACTTCAAACTGGGTCATATTGAAGCTTCTATCGCTGATTTCGAGAAAGCGATTGAACTCGATCCGAAGCAGGAACCTTACCACTGGCAGCGAGGGATCTCCTACTATTACGCCGGCCGCTATGAACAGGGTCGGGACCAGTTCCAGTCTCATCAGCGGGTCAACGCCAACGACGTGGAAAACGCGGTGTGGCATTTTCTCTGCGCCACTCGCTTGGACGGAGTGAACCGGGCGCGCCGATCCATCCTGAAAATCCGGCAGGACTCGCGGGTGCCCATGATGGAGGTCTATCGATTATTCACCGGGGAGGGAACAGTTGAAGAGGTCATGACGGCGGCCCGGGGCGGCGAGGACCATGCTGCCGTCAAGCAGCGGCAACTCTTCTATGCCAACCTCTACCTGGGGCTGTATTATGAGGCGATGGGGGATGAAGTCAAGGCCCGCGAGCACATCTTCCTGGCCGCTGACCGCTATCCTCTCAACCACTACATGGGAGACGTGGCCCGAGTCCACGCCGAAATGCTGAGACGCCGCTGAACCCGGGGAGTGTGTTCTGGCGCCACCGCAAGTGGACATTTTCTGCGGACATGGAGGTGTGAAATGGAAAGAGGTATCAGCCGCCGACAACTGTTGCGGGGGAGTGCGGCCCTGGCCGGATGGGGCTCATCGGCAATCCCCGCGTTGGGGTTGCCTGCTCTGGAGGAAGACGAAGAGCTGGTCCCGTTCACCGACTTTCCGGCCGACTTCAATCCCAATCCCAGGCCGGGAGTGCGTTATCTGGACACTCGCAAGATTCAGAGTTTCCTGACGCCCAGCGACCAATTCTTCACCGTCCAGCACTATGGCCGCCCGGCAGTGGACCCCGCCGGCTACCGTCTTCGTATCAGCGGTCTGGTGGATTTTCCCGGGGAGCTGAGCCTCGGGGAGTTGCGGCATCGGCCACGGTCCGCGCACACGGCAGGATTCGAGTGCTCCGGAAACAGCCGCCGCCGAATCAACCCGCTGGTGGGCAACGCTCGCTGGTCCGGGGTGAGCCTGAGCCATTTGCTCAGGGAGGCGGGGATCAGGAGCACCGCCCGGGAAGTGGTTTTCTGGGGGGGCGGACCAGGCAACGGAGAAAGTCTCCCATGGAGGCGCCACGGTCACGGTGGAACAGCCCTTCGGAAGAAGTTTGGCCCTGGCTGACGCCATGAAATCCGAGGTTCTGGTGGCTTACGAGATGAATGGGGAACCGCTCTCACCGGAACAGGGCGCTCCGGCCCGCCTGATCGTGCCCGGCTGGTATGGGGTGGCGAACATCAAATGGCTGACGCACATCCATGTGCAGGACCGGCGCTTTATGGGCAAGTTCATGGCCCGCGAGTATGTCACCTTGCAGGGGGTTCGAAATGGGGAAAGCGTTGTCTGGAACGAAACCTCGGTCAGTCGCATTCGTTTGAAGTCCATGGTGGCCCGGGTCACCCGCCGCGGCTCCCGCTGCAAGATACTGGGGTTTGCGTTGAATGACGGCACTCCTCTGAAAGCCGTTGAAGTCAGAATCGACCAGGGACCCTGGCGGCCCGCCGCCATAGACCGGCGCTCGACCGCCTACTCCTGGAAACTGTTTACCTGCCTCTGGGAAGACGTCACACCGGGAACGCACACCATTCTGTCGAGGGCCATCGATGCTTATGGAGGCGTTCAGCCCGAGGTCAAGGATCTGGAGTTGAAGAAGACTCGCTGGGAGAACAACGCGCAGTTTATCCGAACCGTCATGATTGCCTAGTTTTCCGGGTCTCGAGTGGTCAAGCCTACTGCCGCGGGATGAACTTTCCTCGGCCTCGACCTTGGTCTTCAGTCCTGGAAAACGGAACCCGACCTCGCAGTCCGGGATCGGTTCAGATCCCGAGGGGCGGACCACCTCCGCCCCGCTGGTTGGTCAATCTCCCCGGAAAATCCCATGCCCTACCGATTGCTACGATTCGGATGGAGTCGACAATACCCGGAACCGCGCATGTTCCGCTGCCCTGAGCGGCTGAAGTCGCACTACGACGTCGTCATCATCGGGGCCGGAGGACATGGGTTGGCGGCTGCCTACTATCTGGCCAGGGATCACGGCATCCGGGACGTGGCTGTTCTGGAACGCAGCTACCTGGGCAGCGGCGGGACCGGGAGGAACACGGCCATCGTCCGGGCGAACTACCTGACGGCCGAGGGTGTCCGGTTCTACGATGAGAGTGTGCGCCTCTTTCAGGACCTGTCGACTGACCTCGATCTGAATTTGTTTTATTCCCGGCGGGGGCATTTCACCCTGGCCCACAGCGACGCGACCCTGCGAACGATGCGCTGGCGCGCGGAGGTCAACAAACATCTGGGTGTCGACAGTGAACTGGTGGGACCGGAGGTGATTCGCCGGGAATGCCCCTACCTCGACCTGAGCTGCGGAGGACACACCCCGGTGTTGGGCGCCCTCTTCCACCCGCCCGGAGCCATCGCTCGCCACGATGCGGTGGCCTGGGGATATGGCCGCGGGGCCAGCCAACGGGGCGTTGAAATCCACCAGCAAACAGCGGTCACCGGGATCCGTGTCCAAAGCGGCCGCGTGGCGGGTGTGGAGACCCATCGGGGCTTTGTCGAGACCGGCAAAGTCCTGTCGGCGGTGGCCGGATACACACCGGGGGTGATGGAGATGGTGGGAGTTCGGACTCCCCTGGAAGTCCATCCCCTGCAGGGCCCTGCGTGACGGAGCCTTTGAAGCCCTGGCTGGACACCATCATCGTTTCTGCTAATCTGCATCTCTACGTCAGCCAGTCGTCGCGGGGGGAGCTGGTCATGGGAGCTGCGCTGGACCCCTACGAATTGCATTCGACCCGCTCGACACTGGATTTTGTGGAGGGGCTGGCGGGACATGTGCTGGAGCTGTTTCCCTTTTTGTGTGATGTTAAAGTACTGCGTCAGTGGGCCGGTCTCGCCGATATGACGCCGGATTTTTCCCCCATCATGGGAAAAACGCCCGTGGAGGGATTCTATCTGGATGCCGGTTGGGGCACTTGGGGATTCAAGGCGACGCCGGTTTGCGGCAAGACCATGGCCCACACCGTAGCCAGGGATCAACCCCATCCGCTGATCGTCCCCTTTCGCCTTTCCCGGTTCGAGGAGTTCGACCTGGTGGGCGAAAAGGGAGCAGCCTCGGTCGGGCACTGAGAGAATCGACCGGCCCGGAGGATGGCAGCCCATGAAACTGATGCGGTGCCCCATCAACGGCTGGCGGCCCATCCAGGAGTTTTCCTGCGGTGGAACCTTCCGACGCATGCCGCCGCCCCGGGAGAGTTCCGATCGGCAATGGGCTGACTATGTATTCCACCGCTCGGGAGCCGCCGCGGTCAAGAAAGAATGGTGGTGTCATCTGGCCAGTGGTGTCTGGTTCATCGCCGAACGGGACACCTCCACGGACGAGATCCTGCGCACCTATTTGTTTCAGGAATCTGCCAACCATGAGTGAGCGCCTCGGCCCTCAGCCCAGGGAACGGATTGATCGAGAGCGGCCTGTTCGTTTTCACTTCGAAGGCCGCCAGTTCCAGGGCTTTCAGGGGGATACTCTCAGCACGGCGCTGTGGGCCTCCGGCGTCCGAGTGTTGGGACGCAGCTTCAAATACCATCGCCCCCGCGGCATCTTCAGTCTTTGCGGTTCAGACTGCAACGCCCTGGCCGAGAATCATGAGTTGACCAATCTGAGGATGGACACCACTCCGATCGAGGAAGGGCTGGAGGTCACGGCGGTCAACACCTGGGGAGGTGTGAAGTCGGATCTTTATCGCTTCACCGAGCTTTTTTCGCCCTTCCTTCCCGTGGGTTTCTATTACAAAGCCTTCCATCGGCCTCGCGGCCTGTTTCCCTTCTATGAGCGCCAGATGCGAAAAATCGCCGGGCTGGGGAAAATCCATCCGGATCAACCCCTACAGTCGACCCCCAAGCGCTACGATTTCAGTGACCTGTTGGTGGTGGGTTCCGGTCCTGCCGGACTCTCGGCAGCCATCGCCGCAGCCGAGCTTGGATTGAAGGTGTTGCTGGTGGAGGAGGATCGGCAGCCGGGAGGAACTCTGGGCTTCCAGTTGCCGAGTGAGTCCGGAGGAATAGCTATTCTGGACGATCTTCTCCGCAGGGCTGCCGCCCACCCGAATCTGGAAATGCGCACGGATACCTCGGCGGCCGGTTATTATGCCGACCATTGGGTCGCTCTGATCGACTCTCAACGACTGACCAAGCTGCGAGCCCGCAGCGTTGTGGTTGCCGCCGGCTGCCAGGAGCAACCCTGCGTGTTTCGAAACAATGACCTCCCCGGAGTCATGCTGGCTTCGGCGGCGCAGCGGCTGATCCATCAGTTTGCCGTCAAGCCCTTTCAGCAGGCGGTGGTCTTGACGGCTAACGCCGATGGATACCGAGCGGCCCTTGACCTTCACCGGGCGGGAGTGAGGGTGGCGGTGGTGGCTGATCTCCGCCGGCAAGGGGAAACCTCGAGCTGGAGAGACGAGGTCGGGCGGTGCAAGATTCCCATACGCCGGGGCACAGCAGTTTATGAAGCCATACCTGCCGCCGGGAAGCGAGGCATCCGAGGGGTGGCGCTCTGCCTTCTCGATGACCGGGGACGCCCCGGGGCCAGGGAGACGGAGCGAGTCTCCTGTGATGGCGTTGCGATGAGTGTGGGATGGGCTCCTGCCGACGGAATCCTCCGCCAGGCAGGAGCCACCATGCGCTATTCGGAAGCTCTGGAGCAGTACGTCCCGGAAAGGCTGCCCTCCGGAATCTTTGCAGCAGGGCGTTTGAACGGGATCTATCCCCTGGCAAACCAATTGGAAGATGGCCGCCGGGCCGGCCAACAGGCCGCCGCTCACCTGGGGAAAATGAGTCTCGTCATTCTGCCGGAATCGGCGCGCCGGGGGCCTCCCTCCAGCCACCCCTTTCCGGTTGTTCCTCATCCTCGGGGAAAAAATTTCGTAGACCTCGACGAGGACGTTCAACTCGAGGATCTCCAGAACAGCATGCAGGAAGGGTTCGACAGTGTGGAGCTCCTGAAACGTTACTCGACTTTGGGCATGGGCCCGAGTCAAGGCAAGCACTCCAACCTCAATGCCGCTCGAATCCTGGCCCGGATCAAAGGACAGTCGCTGGCGGAGACCGGACTGACCACGGCCCGACCCTTCACCAGCCCGGCTCCGCTAAGCCATCTTGCCGGGCGCATCTTCAGCCCGCGCCGCCAGACGCCCATGCATGCCCGTCATCGGCAACTCGGTGCGCGGTTCATGTATGCCGGCAACTGGCTGAGACCGGAATTCTATGAGGCTCCGGGAAAAAGTCGCCAGGAAGCCATCAAGGAAGAGGTGAGGGCCGTTCGGAGTCGAGTGGGTGTGGTCGATGTCGGGACGCTGGGCAAACTGGAGATCTGTGGTCCGGACGCCGTGGGCCTGGTTGAAAGGATGTATACCGGGAGGTTTGCCAAATTGAAGGAAGGGAGAACCCGTTACGTCCTGATGTGTGACGAGAGCGGCATGATGGTGGATGACGGAGTGGCGGCCCGCCTGGCCTCGGATCGATTTTACGTGACCACCACCAGTGGGGCCTCGGACAGCGTGGCTCGGGAGATGACTCGCTGGGCTCTGTATTGGTCGCTTCAGGTGATCATCCTCAACCTGACGGGCATGTACGGGGCCATGAATCTGGCCGGGCCTCAATCCCGCCAGGTCCTGCAATCGTTGACGGACATCGACCTGGACCCGGAGGCTTTCCCCTACTTGGGAGTTCGGGAAGGTCGGGTGGCCGGCGCGCCGGCCCGGGTTCTTCGAGTGGGATTTGTGGGCGAGTGGGGTTACGAGATCCACGTTCCCGCCGATGCAGCCGTTGCGGTTTGGGACCGGATCCTGGAAACCGGACAGGCCAGCGGCATTCGGCCTTTTGGAGTGGAGGCCCAACGTCTGCTGCGTCTGGAAAAAGGACACCTGATTATGGGCCAGGATTCCGATGGCCTTTCTCATCCGGCGGAGGCGGGAATGGAATGGGCGGTCAAGGCCGACAAACCCTTCTTTCTTGGCCAGCGCAGTCTGTCCATTCTGGGAACCAGACCCCTCAAGCGCCGGCTGGTGGGTTTTGTCTTTCCTGAGACCTATGCCGGGCCCGTGCCCAGGGAATGTCAACTGGTGATCGATCAGGGTGAGATCGCGGGCCGCGTGACCAGTGCGGCTTTCAGTCCCACCCTCGGGCAAGTCATTGGCCTGGCTTACGTCGAACCCGAACGCTCTCAACCCGGCACTCCTGTCCAGATCCGAACCGATGGGCGGCAGTTGGTCACGGCCCGGGTGGTGGATCTACCCTTTTATGATCCCCGGAACCTCCGGCAGAAGCAGACTCAGCCTCTCAACGGCACCCCATGAAAACTGCGATCCCATCGCTTGGCAGGCGAAGCCCGGTGCAGGATCTCCTGGAGCCCCTGAATCCCGTCTGGAGCGAGGCGCGGGGCATGGCCGTGGTCCTCCGATTCGCCGATCCGGAGGATGAAAATGTTATCAAAGAGCGACTGGCCCTGGCCGACCTCAGTTGCTTGCCCCGTATGGGACTGAAAGGAGCGGGCGTGTTGTCGTGGCTTCAACGGAACGGTCTGGAACCGCCTCGAACTCTTTATTCCGTCGCCCCCGTTGAGGGTCGTGGCATACTGGCTCGAGTCGACACCGAGGAAGTGTTTCTCGAGGATGGACTTCAGGGGCAGGTGGTATCCCGGTTGGAGGGCCGGCTCTCGACCGGGCCGTCGGACGTTTATCGGGTGGAGCGCCAGGAAGCCTCATTCCTGTTGAGCGGCGCTGGAGCGGATGAGGTCCTGAGCCAGACCTGCGGGTGCCATTTTCGGGAATCGGAAGGACGTATGGTCCTGAGCCGACTGGCCGGAGTCTATTGTCGACTGTTGCCGGTGGCTCTGAACGGCATTGGCGGGTATCGGATTTGGCTGGACCCGAGCTATAGTGTGTATCTTTGGGAAACGCTGCTGGGCATCGTCCGTGAAGGCGGCGGCGATGCGGTTGGGCTGGATTGTATCCACCCCGGCCTCTCCCCGGCAAGCCCACTGAAAGGATGGTGTTTATGACCTTAAACGAAGCCCGGACCTTTTTGAAAGAAAACCATGTCAAGTACGTCTTGGCCCAGTTTGTCGACATCCACGGAGTTGCCAAAACCAAGTCGGTTCCCGTCAGCCACTTCGAGGATATCATCAGCGATGGCGCGGGATTTGCCGGATTCGCCGTGTGGGGCTTGGGACAGGAACCGCATGATCCGGATTTCATGGCCGTCGGGGATTTGGACACATTGACTCTGGCGCCCTGGCAGCCCGGATACGCCAGGATTGTCTGCAACGGTCGGGTGAAAGGACAACCCCATCCTTTCGATACCCGCTACATCTTGCAGCGGCAAGTGAATCGCCTGAGCCAGGCGGGTTGGCTCTTGAACACCGGCCTGGAACCCGAGTTCATGCTGCTGAACCGCAATCCGGATGGTTCCATCCGGCCTGCCGATGACTCCGACACCCTGGAGAAACCCTGTTACGACTACAAGGGACTGTCCCGGAGCCGAGTCTTTCTGGAGAAGCTGGTGGATTCCCTGCAGTCGGTTGGATTCGACGTCTACCAGATCGATCATGAGGACGCCAATGGGCAGTTCGAAATCAATTTTGCCTTTTCCCCGGCTCTCACCTCGGCCGACCGCTACGTGTTGTTTCGGATGGCCGCAGGCGAGATCGCCCGTGAATTGGGGATGATCTGCTCCTTCATGCCCAAGCCCATGTCCGATCGCACGGGCACGGGCAGCCACATCCATATGTCGATTTGGGATCGTGAGGGGAACGATCTCTTCCAGGACGATTCGGACAAGCATCAGCTCGGGCTGTCGGAGCTGGCCTATCACTTTTTGGGCGGGCTGCTGGCCCATGCACCCGCGCTGGCCGCGCTGGTGGCTCCGTCGGTCAATTCCTATAAGCGGCTGGTGGTGGGGCGTTCGCTATCCGGGGCCACCTGGGCGCCGGCTTATATTTCGTATGGGGACAACAACCGGACGTCGATGGTCCGGGTCCCCTATGGGCGTCTCGAGTTGCGATTGTGCGACTCGAGTTGCAACCCTTATCTGGCCACGGCGGCCGTGATCGTGGCCGGCCTGGATGGAGTCGAGCGCAATCTGGACCCCGGGCCTCCGCACAACATCAATCACTACCGGTACACCGAGGAAGCCCTGCGGGAGATGGGCATCGGTGTGCTCCCCCAAACTCTGATTGAAGCCTTGAGAGCTCTCAAAGAAGATTCCCTGTTTGCGGAACAACTGGGAGAAAAATTCTTGCAAGAGTTTGTCGAACTCAAGGAAATGGAGTGGGTGGAATATCAACGCCATGTTTCCGATTGGGAAGTGCAGCGTTATTTGGAGTTTTATTAGAAGCCGGGACCGATGCTGCGGAAAGGTGAGTGGTTCGAGTGGCGCCGCCCCGGTGGCCGCAGACCCTCTGGAGGATCACGATGTGCGGTATTGTCGGCTTGCTGATCAAGCCTGAGTCGAAGCGGGTTCAAATGGGAGAATGGGTGACGCCCATGATCACCTGCATGGGGGATCGGGGACCCGACTCGGCAGGCCCTGGCGGTCTTCTCCCCTGTTGGAGACGACCCCCTCCGGCGATTCAGTCTTTTCTGCAGCCAACCGGAGTTTGATTGGCCGGCGCTGGATGAGGCATTGAAGCAGGAAATGGCTTACGAGGGAAACCTGAACTGGATTGAAAATCACGGACGACTGGTTTCTCTCATTGCCCCGGACACTCTGAAGGAGTGGCTGGCCCGAAAATTTCCCTCCGTGTATCTGCTCTCAGTGGGTCGGTCCATTGAAGTTTACAAGGACATGGGCCATCCCGCGGAGATAGCCAGGCGCTATGGATTTACAGGGATTTCAGCCAGTCACTGTGTGGGTCACACCCGCATGGCCACCGAGTCGGCGGTCTCGCCCGCTCACGCCCATCCCTTTACCGCCGGGGAAGATTTTTGCCTGGTGCACAACGGTTCCCTCTCTAATCCCTGGAGTTTGAGGCGGCGCCTGGAGAAGCGCGGCATTGGATTCGAGACCGACAACGACACCGAAGCCGCCTGCCGCTTTTTGGAGTGGAGCATGAGAGAAGGACAATCTCTGGAGGAGGCTCTACAAGCCGCCTTCATCCAGCTCGACGGGTTCTACACACTCCTGATGGCGACGGCTGAAAAGGTGGTCCTGGTCCGGGATGCTTTTGCCTGCAAGCCGGCCGTGGTTGCGGAAACCAGGGATTACGTTGCCGTCGGTTCCGAATTTCGCTCTCTGGCTCATTTGCCGGGTATCCAGTCGGCCGACCTCTTCGAGCCGGCGCCGGAGGAGATCTATTCATGGAGTCTCTAGATCTGGAGAAGCTCTCGGTCCGCCAGCTCAACCAGTACCTTCATCATGAGTTCCCGCGCAAAAATCTTTCCAGGGTCGAGATCCTCAATCCCAATGGGTTTCACAACATTGCCGTGGGCCTGGACGCGCCCGTGACCCTTGATGTGAGGGGGCACGCCGGCTATTTCCTGGGAGGAATGAACCGACAGGCCAAGATCGTTGTCCACGGAAACGTGGGCTGGAGTGTTGGGGAAAACATGATGTCGGGCCAGGTGCGGGTCAAGGGTTTTGCCTCACAATGCGCGGGAGCCTCGGCGCACGGCGGGCTGCTGTTCATCGAGGGGAGCGCTTCCTCTCGCTGCGGCATCTCGCTGAAGGGTGGCGACGTCGTGGTGGGGGAGCACGTGGGTCACATGTCGGCCTTCATGGCCCAGGCCGGTCACCTGGTTATTTGCGGGGATGCCGGCGCAGGGCTGGGGGACTCCCTCTATGAAGCCGTTATCTACATCCGAGGCAAAATTCACTCGCTGGGGGCTGACGCCCGGGAAGAGCCGATGTCCGAGAACGACTACGCCAGGGTTCAGCAGCTCCTGAGCCGGACCGGGGTCGACTACTCTCCGCGCGAGTTCAAGCGAGTCGCGTCGGCCAGAACGCTCTATCATTGGAATGTGGATGCCGATCAGGAATACTAGGCGGGTGGCCTTGGTTAATGCCATCCCGTCATTGCGCCAATCCCCTCTTGCGGGGTCGATTCAACCAAAATTCCCCTCCCGGGAGGGGCTGGCCTCCTCTCAAGCGTGCGAGCTTGAGAAGCTCGCACGCTTGAGAGGAGTGCAGGGGGGTGGGTCCATAATTCCCCTCCTGGGAGAGGCGCAGCGGTGGGTGTATTCCCCTCTTGGGAGGGGCGCAGGGGTGGGTTCATTGAAGGATGAATCCATGGTGAATCCATAAAGTGAACATCGACTCAGGCCAACCGCTTAGCCTGTGTGGGCCACCCAACCACAGGGTGGCAAAAAGACCGGCAGACCTCAGTAAGCCATGACCAGGAAAGTCGATCCGGAAGAAAGTTTTCTCTACGACCGGCACGTGCTTCAGTACATTCACCGGGCGGCGGAGCAGGGTCTCTACGACATTCGTGGGCTGGGCGCCAAGAGAAAGGTGCCCAACTTCGATGATCTCGTATTCTTGACGGCCTCGGCCTCGCGCTATCCGCTCGAGGGTTATCGGGAAAAGTGTCTCACTCGGACGGTCTTGGGCGCACGACATGCCAAAAAGCCCATCACGCTGGACATCCCCATCACCATCGCCGGCATGAGTTTCGGCTCTCTTTCGGCCAACGTGAAGGAAGCCATCGGTCGGGCAGCCACCGAGATGGGAACCTCCACCACGACCGGTGATGGGGGAATGACCCCGGAGGAGCGGGCTTCCTCCAAGACGCTGGTTTACCAGTGCCTGCCCTCTCGCTATGGTTTCAATCCCGACGACCTGCGGAAGGCCGATGCCATCGAGATGGTGATTGGGCAGGGAGCCAAGCCCGGGGGGGGTGGCATGCTGCTGGGGCTCAAGGTCAGTCCGCGTGTGGCCCGAATGAGGACCCTGCCCGAGGGAATCGATCAGCGCTCTGCTTGCCGGCACCCGGACTGGGTAGGACCCGATGATCTGACCATCAAGATCAACGAGTTGCGGGAAATCACCGATTGGCAGATACCCATTTACGTCAAGCTGGGAGCCACCCGGGTGCATGACGACGTCAAGCTAGCGGTCAAAGCCGGAGCCGATGTGGTGGTCCTGGACGGAATGCAGGGGGGGACAGCCGCCACTCAGCAGGTGTTCATCGAGCATGCGGGCATTCCGACCCTGCCGGCTTTGCGGCAGGCGGTCGAGGCTCTGGACGAAATGAACGTCCTGGGCGAGGTGCAGCTGGTGATCTCCGGGGGGATTCGCACGGGCGCCGACGTGGCCAAGGCGTTGGCCATGGGAGCGGATGCCGTGTCACTGGGACAGGCGGTGCTGATGTCGCTGGGCTGCAACAGTCCGTCTTATTTCGATGGCCGCCGCCAGGTGGATGTCAGCCAGGAGTATCGCAAGCTGGGCGCCGCGCCGGGGCACTGCCATCATTGTCACACCGGGCTGTGTCCGGTCGGAGTGACGACCCAGATTCCCGAGCTGGAAAAGCGCTTGCAGCCGGAGTGGGGGGCTCGCCGGTTGAAGAACTACCTGCAAACGGTGACCATGGAGCTGACAACCCTGGCGCGGGCCTGCGGCAAATCCAACGTGCACCACCTGGAACGAGAGGACCTGGTTGCGCTGACGGTCGAGGCCGCAGCCATGGCCAAACTCCCACTGGCCGGGACCGACTGGATACCGGGAAAGAGTCCCATCTGACCGGAAACTCCAGTTTCCCTCCGGTTCTTTACGCTTTCAGGACCGATGATCCCGGGGCCTGCACTCGAGCCCGTCTGAGGCTCTCCACCTCATCCTCCGGGGGCTTCCGCCAGGTGCCGAAACGACTCAATATCGGCAATCCCGCCCGCTTGGCCTCCACCATGAACTCGGTGACCTTGATTCCCACCAGCACAGGATCGATGATCGGGGCTCCCAGAGAGTCGCCGATGCCTGTAACAGTGAGAGGGCAGCTTTGCAGGGTGCAACCCATGAGAATGGCTTCGGCTCCGTCCTCTTCCACGCATTTTCGGGCCGCCTCGAGCGTCCGCGACACCACGACCTCTGGCTCGGTCCGATCCGGGTAGGACTCCCGAGCTGACAGACCGATGTGCCTCACGGAGGCCAATTTGGCGCCGGCGCCGTAGAGTTGGGCCAGTTCCCGATAGCAGTGAACCGTCTTGTACTCGGTGGCGATGACCGAGTATCTTTGAGCGATGGTGTTTGCGTAGTGGCATCCGGCCTCGAAGGCCGCTGTCACCGGGATGTCCACCAGCTCTCGGGCTTCCCACAACCCCGGGTCGTAGCAGCAACAGATAAAGACGGCGTCGAAGGCTTCCTTCTGAGCGCGGAAAACCCGCTCGGCGACGGCCTCCGCGCATCGATGGCGGTAGTAGATGTAGGTCACGTAGTTCAGCGGATAGACATCGGAGATGTCCTCGAACACGATTTCAGTGTCGGGCCGCGCCACCTGCCGGCATCGCTCCCGCTCTTGCATTGCGCCTGCGAAAGGATTCAAAACGAGAATTTTCATCGTCCCCCCCGAGCCGGCTGCCTGACGGCGCCGACGGTGTCCATCAGGCATCATTGTCCTGGTCCTGTTTTTTCAGATCAAAATCCTTTGTTTACGGGTAAGGGATGCCAGAGAAAGGGAGGGACCCGAAACCCCATTCGCCTCTCCCTCACCTTCCTCTCCGGTCCGGTGCGAAACCCGTAGCAACGCAGAGCGTTGCGCAGTATGATTCACTCATGAAGTGCGCCCATGAAGGGTTGCAGCGGCTGGCTGAACGGGATGACGCCCGACTGGTTCCGCAAACTCTGGCCCGTCGTATCCGTCGCATCCTGACCCTTCTCGAACAGGCGTGTTCATGGCAAGACATGGACCTGCCCGGCTATCGACTGCACCCGCTGAAAGGCGACCGGCGCGGGCAATGGAGCGTTCGCGTATTCGGAAACTGGCGCATCGTCTTCCGCTTCGAGGACCGCGAGGCGGTAGATGTTGATCTGGTTGACTGCCACTAAGCAGTCGGCCTCAGTTAATGTCACCCCGTCATGGCGCCAATCCCCTCTTTCTGGATCGATTCCACATAATTCCCCTCCTCCGGAGGGGCTGCATTCCTGAGAGGCTGTCTTCCTGAGAGGAAGACAGGGGGTGGGTCCATGGGAGGGTGGACTCCTGAAGTGAACATCGACTCAGGCCAACCGCTTAGGAGAAAATCATGCCCATGCTCAACCCCTCGCACCCCGGAGAAATCATCTGTGACAGCATCAAGGCATCCGGTTGGACGGTAACGGAGTGCGCCAAACGGCTCGGAGTGGCCCGGAATACGCTTTCAAGGTTACTGAACGGACGCGCCGGCGTCTCGTCGGCGATGGCTCTGGCGCTGGAACGCATCGGCTGGAGCAACGCGGATTTTTGGATGCGACTGCAAGCCGGCTACGACCTGGCGCAAGCAGTCGGCGGCGTGAAGGGCGAAACAGGCCTTTTTCCAGGCCCCGATATTCATTGACGCCGATTCCTCTCCCGAGCGGTGGCTTGCGAATCCAATGACAGGTCATCATGGAGAACGACTCCGTAAATGCTCAGCGCCGACTCCCTGGACAGCAACTCCTGGACGACATCTTGACGGACCCGTTCGGGAGGTCGCTCGCAGGGGTCTCCCCATCCCCCACCGCCGGGAGTCGTGCTGATCAATCGGGAGCCTTTGGTCAGGACTCGAGTGACTTTTGACGGGAGTTGCTCCACCGCTCCATCGGGTAGAACCACCCGGCAGTGGCCGGTCGAAGCGCTTCCGCCACCGAATATCCCCCAGGGAGCCAGCTCGAACCGATCGGAGCTGAGAGTGACGGTTACCCGATCGGCTTCGATTTCGAACTCGCGCTGCATGCCGTAACCTCCCCTGAATTCACCGGCTCCGGAGCTTTCGGGGACCAGTCCGTAGCCGTGGATGAAGAGAGGGTAAGTCGATTCGATCACCTCGACCGGTGCGTTGCGCGTGTTGGTCATGTGCATTTGGACCGCCGAGGTGCCGTCGCGGTCCACCAGGGCTCCCTGGCGGCCGCCGTAAGTCTCGATGTAGTTGAACAGATCTCCGGTCCTGGGATTGCGGCCTCCAATGTTCAGCAGATTCATGGTTCCCGAGCAGGCGGCCGCGGCCCTCTGCGGGATGATCTGGAGGAATGCTCCCATGAGCGCATCGACGATTCTCTGGGTGGTCACGATGTTGGCGTTGCAGAGAGCTCCGGGAAATTGAACCTCCATGAGCGTACCGGGTCTGGTCAGAACCCGGATGGGGCGAAAGGCGCCTGAATTGGGGGGCAACCCCGGATCCAGCAGAGCCTTGGCTAGGTAGTAGACGCAGGCTTTTACCGAGGGTGGACGACAGTTGATGGGGCCCAGGGCCTGGGGGTCGCTGTCCCGGAAGTCGGCAATCAATTCAGACCCTTGAAGGGTGACGGTCACTCGGATGGCGATTTTCTCCGTGGAGAGGCCATCTCCTTCCAGGAAGTCTTCGGACGAACAGGAACCCCGGGGCAGGTCCCGGATGGCCGCCGAGAGGCGCCGTTCCGAGTAATTCATGATCTCGTCCATGTAATGAAGAACGGCCTCGCGGCCATACTTCTGCATCAAGCCCTGGAGGCGCTCTTCACCCACGTTGTTGGCGGCGATCTGAGCCGCCAGATCACCTCTGAATTCGACCGGGGCCCGCAGGTTGGCGGTGATGAGGCGAACCAGATCTTCATCGATTTTTCCCCGCTTGACCAGCTTGAGGGGTGGAATCTGCAAGCCCTCCTGGTAGTGTTCCCAAACCCCGAAAGCCATACTGCCGGGGGCAAAGCCTCCGACGTCGACGTGGTGAGACATGTTTGCCACGTAAGCCACCAGTTGGCCGGCGTAAAACACCGGCGAGACGAGGGTGACGTCATTGAGATGGCCGGGGGCCTCGGGATAGGGAGTGTTGACGATGATGTCGTCTTCCGGTTCCAACGTTTCGGGGGGCACTGCGCCAATCGCCGTCTGGACCGCGGGCAGCATCACCCCCAGATGAAGCGGGGTCCCCACCTCGCCTTGGGCCACCAACTGGCCGTCCCGGGTGAACACGGCGCCACTGCAGTCCCTGCGGTCCTTGATGTTGGTGGAAAATGAGGTCCGGACCAGGGCCGCCACCATCTCGTCGGCAACCGAGTAAATCGCATTGGTCATGACTTGCAGCGTTATCGGGTCCGTCTTCACTTCACTGCTCACGCTTCTGCGGATCATTGGAGGTTCTCCGAAGCAATCATCAGATTGCCGAATTCATCGGTCTCAGCCCGCTGGCCGGGCAGGATGAGGGTGGTTGAGTCCAGTTGCTCGACAATGGCCGGTCCCTGAACCACGGCGCCCCATCCCAGTCCGGGCCGCTCGTAGACCTTGGCCGTTGTGAAGCGGCCATCGACGTAGATCCTTCTTTCGTCTTTGAACGCCGAGCTGGGGTCGGATGGCGCCCGGCGGAGCCTGCCCAACCGCGCCGGCGAGAGGCGGCCTATGGCTGCCAGCCGCAGGTTGACAATCTCGGTGGCTGCCTGATCATCGTGGTAACCGTAGGTTTCCTGGTGCCGCTGATGGAATCTTTGAACCAGGGGCCGGAGGTCGGACCAACCGGCCAGTTCCTCCAGGCCGAATGAGACCGGCAGTGAAAATCCCTGTCCTTCATATCGGACGTCGGAGGAGGTGACAAAGGTCACCAGGCCGGAGCCGACACCCTCTTGCTTCAACTGGATCAACGCCGCCGACTGCATCTCTCTCAGAAGAGTCTCGAAGGGCTTGAGAGCGGCCTGCTGTTCCTTCCACAGGACGGTGCGAACGTAGTCGTGGCGAAAGTCGCGGTGATGAGGCCCAGGGCAGAGCTGACTCCCGGGGTCGGTGGCACCAGGATCCGGGGGATCTGCAGATCCGCCGCCAGTTCAGCCGCATGCAGGGGACCGCCGCCGCCGAAGCTGACCAGGGTGAATTCCCTCGGATCGTAGCCCTTCTCCACCGAGAGACGCCGAATGGCCTTGGCCATGACGGCGTTGATCACGCGAATGATCCCTTCCGCCGCCTCGACCAGGTCGAGATCCAGGGGAGCGGCAATGTTTTCCTGGATGGCCTTTCTGGAGAGCTCGGCATCAATCGTCATCTCACCCCCCAGAAGGTAGCCGGCGTTCAAGCGCCCCAAAGCCACGTTGGCGTCGGTTACGGTAGGGTGGCTGCCTCCCCGTTGGTAGCAAGCCGGTCCCGGATGGGCGCCTGCGCTCCGGGGACCAACCTGCAGGGCGCCCCCGGAATCAATCCAGGCGATACTGCCTCCGCCCGCACCTACCGTGTTGATTTCAATCGCCGGGATCTTGAGGATCTGCCCGGCGATCTCGCTCTCTTCGGCAAAGTGAAGGGCGCCGTTGCGGGCCACCGCCACGTCGGCGCTGGTGCCTCCCACATCAATCGAAATGATCGTGTCCAGACCGGCTTTTTGCCCCAGGACCAGACCGCTCAAGGCGCCTGCGGCCGGTCCGGACAGCACCATGTGCACGCAGTGCGTTTGAGCGGTCTTCGATGTCATGATGCCGCCGTTCGACTGCATGATATGGAGGCCCGATGGAATTTTCAGAGAGGCCAGGCCCTCCTCGAGTTGCCGGATATAGGCGCCCACCGAGGGAAGCACGTAGGCGTTCACGGCTGTGGTGCTCATCCTCTCGAACTCCTTGAATTCCGGCAGGATCTCCGAGGAAATCGAGATCCGCGCCTCGGGGATCTCCTCCTGGATCCAGTCTCTCAGCCTCTTCTCGTGGGAAGCATTCACGTAGGAATGCAGCAGGCAAACCGCAACGTCCCGGATGCCCAGCCTTTTCAGTCGGCGCAGGACCCGGCGGGTTGGTTCCTCTTGCAGGGGAAGACTGACCTGGCCCGTGAACAACATTCTTTCCGGCGCCTCGAAGCGGCGCTCGCGAGGGACCAGGGGTGGAGGACGTTGCTGAAAGTAGTCGTAGAGGCGAGGTCGATCCTGCCTCATGATGTAGGGCACGTCTCGAAAACCGGCGGTGACCAGAAGGGCTACTTCCGCCCCCTTACGTTCCAGAATCGTGTTGGTGGCTACGGTGGTCCCATGAATAAAGAACTGCACGGCCTCGGCGGGAACGTCGAACTCATTCAGGACCCGCCGAGTTCCTTCAATGACAGCGGCGCTCGGCTCGTTGGGCGTGCTGGGGACCTTCAAGAGTCTGAAATCTTCCCGTTGCTCGTCGAAACAGACGATGTCCGTAAACGTTCCCCCCACGTCGACTCCGATTCGAACGGACATGGTTCTCCAATGCCAGTGGGTATCATCGCCCCAGGCAGGCGGTGGGTGGCGGCCTGCCGGACCAGGGCTCACTCCGGAGGTCGGAGTCCCTCTATTGTAAACGCGAGGGCCGACGGACGCCAAAGGGTGTTTTCCCGGACTTCCCCCCGGGAGCGCGGGGTGTGAGCTTGAGAAGCTCACACGCTTGATAAGCTCGCAACGCCCGCATCAAACCGGAAGACCTCGTGAACCCGGGAGGCGGCGCCTCACCCCCCCACTCCTCATTGCGGTCGGGCTCAACGCCTCAGGCTCCGAGCGCAACCCGGAAACGGTGCGCAAATCATTCTGTGAGACGGTCTTCAGGGGCGCAAAGTCCTGCTTTCAATCTCTTGCGCCGGGAGCGGCGTTCTTTGCAGACAAATTTTTCTGGAATCCTGTGCCCGGGAACGGTTTTTCACCAGCCTGTAACGACGAGGTTCGTAAAGGCCGTCCCTCATTCCTCCTTGTAGATGCAGGAGTTGTAGCGTAAGGTTAACCGGAACTCTTGGGGGTCTGTTTTCGAGGTCGGACCTGACGGCGCTCCCGTTGCGTCCGGCGAAGCGCAAGCAATCCGATGCACGAGAGGATCTACTTCCAGCTCATCGAATGGGGCATGGACCAGGTCAGCGCCCGCATCGCGACCGAGGCGTTCGACGTCGTCCTGCTCGCTCTGGTCGCTTGCGCTTCCTATTTCGCGGCGCAGCGCATTCTCATCCGGATTATCCACAGGCTGGCCGCCAAGACCCGCTTCGCCTGGGACGACGAGCTCGTCGAGCGGGGCATCTTCCAGCGACTCTCCCATGTCTTCCCCGCTTTGGCGATCCATGTCCTTGCCCCGTCCGCGTTCGCTACGGAAACGCTGGTCCTTTGGGCGAGGCGCGGGGCCGGAATCTACGCGCTGCTGGTCCTCTTGACCACCGCCTACCGCCTCCTGTCCGTCGGGGTCGATATCTACAACACCTACGAGATCGCGCGCCGATTCCCGATTCGGGTGTATGTCCAGGTCGTCAAGATCCTGCTCGCCGCAGGAACGGCGATCATCGCCGTCGCCATCCTGACCGGCCAGTCCCCGTTGCTTCTGCTCAGCGGCCTCGGCGCGATGACTGCCATCCTGCTCCTGATCTCCAGGGACAGCATCCAGGGCTTGCTGGCGGGGATTCAACTGGTGAGCAACGACATGGTGCGGCCCGGCGACTGGATCGAGATGCCGCAGTACGGCGCCGACGGGGACGTGATGGCGATCACCCTGCACACCGTCAAGGTGCGGAACTTCGACAACACCATCACGATGATTCCCACCTACGCGCTGATCTCGAGCAGCTTCAAGAACTGGCGGGGCATGTCCGAGTCGGGCGGTCGCCGCATCAAGCGCTCGCTCAACATCGACATTTCCAGCGTCCGGTTTTGCGACTCCGAAATGATGGCCCGCCTCAAGCGCATCGACCTGGTGCGGGCCTATGTCGAAGGCAGGCAGGCGGAACTCGCGGACTACAACCCTGCCCAGGATGCGGAAGAAGCGGCGCCGGCGAACGGTCGTGGCATGACCAATGCCGGAGCGTTCCGAAAATACCTGGTCGCCTACCTGCGCTCGCATCCGACGATCAATGGCAAGCTGACGCTGCTGGTCAGGCAACTGCAGCCCACCGAGCACGGGTTGCCGATTGAGGTATACGCCTTCAGTTCCAACAAGAACTGGGTGGCTTACGAAGACATCCAGTCGGATATCTTCGACCACATCTTCGCCATCCTTCCGGAGTTCGAATTGCGGGCGTTCCAGACCCCCAGCGGGCACGACGCCGTCGCGGCGCTCGAACCGCTGCAGCGCTAAGCAGTTGGCCTCGGTCAAGGTCATCCCGTCATTGCGCCCATCCCCTCCTGCTGGGTCGATTCAACCAAATTCCCCTCCCGGGAGGGGCTGGCCTCCTGAGAGGAGGTCAGGGGTGGGTCCATGGGAGGGTGGATTCATAAAGTAAACCTCCACTCAGGCCGACCGTTTGGTGGCAGCGTTGGTGTTGTTACCAAGTGCGGAGATTTTTTTGTGCGCACAGTCAACAACGCAATCCACCAGCCCCAATTGCTCACGGGACTTTGAGATTGAGGAAAAGCTGAACCCTGGGCTGACGCCCACGGCTATGGGCTTTCGCCACATTCGCGGCTGCGGGGATGCCGTACCAGCGGCGCAAGCCGCAGCAGCCGGCCACCCTGTGCGTCAGCCCAGGGTGGGTGTGTCGACCGGACCTCCCAGCCGCGAAACGGCGGCAGCCCCTCGTTACCCTATGGGGGCAGGTGTCCTGGTGGGAGAATCCCGATAAGTCTTTTTCCTACAATTCCTTCGCTTCGCTCCAAGACAAGAATTTCCGAGTATTCCAGGAACTGACGCAGCCGCATACTGTGAGAAATCCAGGTCTGTGATTCCACGAGCCGAGGTTCTGTCGTTGACAAGAGATTTGTCTTTCGCAGATCATGGGCGGGTTCTCGTTGTCCCGGCAAAGCGAGATCCACACCTGATCTGGAAGGAGACGACGATGGCCGATTTTTTCTGTGTGGCCAAAGCTGAAGAAATTACGGCTGGGCAGGGTCGAACCGTTGAGGTTGAGGGAAAGAGAATTGCAGTGTTCAACGTCGATGGAGCTTTCTATGCGATCGATGACACCTGTGTCCACCGGGGCGGCCCGTTGGGACAAGGGCAGTTGGAGGGCACTGTGGTTAGCTGTCCCTGGCATTCTTGGCGATTCGATGTCAAGACGGGCGCTTCCCTCACCCATCCGGCTGCCCGAGTGGGCTGTTATTCCATCAAAATCAAAGGGACCGACGTTCTGGTTAGCTGCTGACACCTCGCGGCCGGCTCGGGTTCGCCGGCCAAGGTTGTTCCTTTCGGCCTCTTTTGGGAGTGGCGCCGTGACCGACGTTCCGGTCATGAGTTGCCGGAGGAAGAGTCTGAGGCCCTTCGAGGAAAGGAGACACCTACCCGTGGGCGAAAGCGACACCTATCGCCAAGCAGTTTCAACACTTTGTCGTAAAACCCCGATGCCTTGCTTCCATGTTAACGTCACTACAGGGCTAATCTCCAGGTAAAGAATATACCGGACGACCTTCACCAGCGCCTGCGCTGCCATGCGCGTGAACACAACTGCACCCTAAGCGCATTGGTACTCACCGCCGTGGAACGCCGAGTTGGCGAGGTGGGAGTGGCGCGACCGTCTGGCCCGGCGCCCCAAGACCGACCTCGGAATAGAAGCGGCATCTCTGCTCATAAAAGAACGCTCGCTCCCAGACTCAGCGCCAGCGCTGTAAGGCCGGGGCTGGGCGGTAACTAGTGCCGGTCACGCGCCAAGATGCAAAAAAGCCCGCCGCTCGGAATGAGTGACGGGCTTTTTATCCCTCGCTTAGCTCAACGCTTCGGCCAAATATCCCGAAATCTACGCGGCTTCTTCTGGAGGAATGGGACCCTCAATTCAGGCACTGCACCAAAAGCCGAAAGGACAGCATAGGCAAAGACAGACACGAGGAACAACCCCAGAGCAACCATAAGGTAGAGGCTATATTCAGGGAAAAGATACAACAAACCCATGCAGAAGCACATCCAAACAGCATATGCCCCTATAAGCTTGACGCCGTACCAGAGATGCGAAGCAACAACCAATAACAATTGCTTCATGGTCTGCTTCATGACCCATTCACCCTGGCAATTCCTATTCCACGACGAACAGCTTCCCTTTGTATAGTCCGGGCAGGAGCGGGGATTGTGCATTGAGCAACAGCTACTGTAATTATTGTTCCGGTTTGCTTTAACCGCTGTCACACATGCTATGTAAGCGCCAGTGAGCAAAAGAAAACCGATCCCCCCGCTACCTGCTGAACCCCCCGCATACCCCGCACCGCACACCCCGCACCGCACACGGCCCAAGACACGTAATAGACGAAATTGACTCCCATTCGACAGTCACAGTACCCCGCACAAGTAAGCGTAGCGTCACCCTGAGAGCAGCTGGCATGTAGCTCACCAACAGGGACACCAAAGAATATCAGCGACAGGGTCACTGTCAACACCACGCAAAACCGATTTATCTTTTTCATTGTGTCCCCCCAGGCTCCCCACCAGCTAGTAGGCGATTGTATTCTTGAACAACTTTTTGTTCTTCGGTTTCAGAAAGATAACCACTATCTCTGAAGTCACGAATGGCTTCAGCGATTTTTGCCTTTTTCTCTTCGAGTGTGTCATCACTGGAAAAACACGTTTTGCCCTTGTGAAGAACAGGCCCCTTGCTCTGAGTTCTTCGATGTTCTCGGGGCGGTAGGTTGTCTCTTTTTCAGAGGCATGGGCGCCATTTTTGACTAATGGATCACCGCCAGCCGCTAACAATGCAGCCATTGCCGCTGCCGCTTGCCCCTCTTGCATGGCCGAAGCGTGCATGAGGGGGAGAAATCCAGCATCATCACCCAAATTAGGATTAGCCCCATACTCCAGCAACGCCTGGATCTTCCCGTAAGCAATCGGGGAATCATCCAGTGCAGGAATTGCAAAATGCAAAGCAGCACGCCCCCGATCATCAGGAGCATTTGGGTCAGCACCAGCAGCTAAAAGATCCCTCACCGCCGAAACGTCCCCACCAAGAACCGCACGATGCAGTTCATTGACGCTTGCCACCGGCCCCACTTCTCCATCGTCATCACCCCTGCCGGGTGTCGGGGTTGGTGTTGGGTCTGGGGGCGCGGGGTCATTGACGTTGCCACCCGGCCCCGGCGTTTCATCTTCTCCGGGACCTGCGCCCGGCCCTTGTCCAAGCACGGAGTAGGACACACCAAACACCACCAGGCCAACCACCAAACAGAACAACGGAAAAACTAATCTGCTTTTCATCGTTTCTTGTACCTCCCTTTTACAACACTCGAAGAATCTCCCGCTCACGTCTTTCGCAAGTGGGGGGGGGCAGGCACAGCGATCAAGCCCCCTGACCGTACTTGCTTTGTACAACCTAAACCTTGCGTATTAACAGGAGATGCCTAAAAGATGAAATTTTTGGCTCTCCTCCCAACCAACGATGGCGCTATCGCTCCCGCCAAACACTCGTTCACGGAGCACTCCTCCTGAGTGACTCGTTTCTGACTTTCTGGCCTTTCCAGAAACCCATCCTCAAGCACTGCAGGATTCATCTGCGGCGGCTTCCCGGATGGCTCCCCGACGAATCCCTGCCTGGCCGCCTTTGAAACAGCACGCCCGTTGCCGGCAGAGCCGCCGGCGCCGCCCTGGCCGACTCCCGACACTTCTACAATCGCATCCGACCCCACCGAACCCTGGACATGAGGACGCCCATGGAGTACCTTGACACCTACAAGGCTGCCTGACTGAGTCTCACAGGTACTGAACCCGCACAAAACTTGCTTAAAATCGCGACACGTGGGTAAAATGTTGGGGTCGGGTTCTTACCGATTTTTCATCGAACACGGCTAACTGACGGCCGGGAAGGAAGAACTTATGGATAAGCGAAAGCTCAAGTTCCTGGTGGGCTCCTTGGTCATCGTATTGGCGATCGCCTGGCTTGGCTTCAGCAGCTTCGACGAAAGCCTCGCCTACTACAAGACCGTCGACGAACTGCTGGCCATGGAGGAGCAAGCCTATGGCCTTCGGGTTCGGGTGGCCGGCAACGTAGTTCCGGGGAGCATCGAGAAATTGCCGGAAGAAGTCAGGTTCACATTGGAACAAGAGGGGGACACTCTGACGGTGAGCTACGTGGGCAAGGATTTGTTGCCGGACACATTCAAGGGCGGTGCTCAGGCGATGGCGGAAGGCGAACTGATGCATAGCGGTGAGTTTCAGTCGACGGTGCTTCAGGCAAAATGTGCGTCGAAGTACGAAGCCACCTACAGCCAGGAGGCCCTCAGTCAGGCAGCCGGTCAAGGCGATTGATCCTTCCGGAGTGGACAGGGTGGTGAAAAGCCGAGACCGTGGCTTTTGGCGCCTATCCCCAAGACGACTCTTTTAACTCACTGCCAAACCGAAGAGCAATCAACCCATGCAAGGCTTTTTGACCGATATTGGACAGTTCGCCATGCTCCTGGCGTTCGGCTTGTCCTGTTACGCGCTGGTCGCATCGCTTCTGGCAGGGAAGTTCGGCCATCGCCGTCTGGCGGCCACTGGAGAAAGAGCCGCCGTGGCTGTCACGGCTCTGGTAACCCTGGCAGTGATGAGCCTGTGGTATCAGCTCATCACCAGTAACTTTCAGCTCCAGTATGTGGCCTCTTCCAGCAATCAGGCCATGCCCTGGTACTACAAGGCGGGGGCGTTGTGGGGAGGACAGGAGGGGTCGCTTCTTTTCTGGTGCTGGATTCTGACCCTGTTTTCCCTGGTGACCGTTTTGGTTCATCGAAAGCAGCATCCCAGCTTAATGCCCTACGTTGTCGGCGTGGTTGCGATGGTGACCACCTTTTTCCTGCTGGTCAACAACTTTGTGGCCAATCCCTTCGACGCCATCGGGGTGTCGCGGGCGGGAGAAGCGCCGGTTCCCTGGACCCCTCCCGATGGGCAAGGGCTCAATCCCCTGTTGCAATACTGGGCCATGGTGATCCATCCGCCCATCCTGTACGTGGGTTACGTCGGATTCACCATTCCTTTTGCCTTCGCCATTGCCGCCTTGATGACCCGGGAGCTGGATGAGGAATGGATTCGGACGACGAGACGGTGGATGATGATCCCCTGGCTGTTTCTGGGCACGGGGGTTCTCTTGGGAGCCATGTGGGCTTATGTGGTGTTGGGCTGGGGCGGCTACTGGGGGTGGGATCCGGTAGAGAACGCCTCCTTGATGCCCTGGTTGACCGGCACGGCGTTCCTGCACTCGGTGATCATGCAAGAACGTAAGGGGATGATGAAGGTCTGGAACATGGTCCTCATTCTGGCGACCTTCCTGCTGTGTATCCTTGGAACCTTTCTCACTCGCAGCGGCATCGTTTCCTCGGTACATTCTTTCGCCCAGTCTCCAATCGGTCCCTTCTTCTCCTCCTTTCTTGTGCTGATGACCGCATTGTCGCTGTACTTCCTTTTGAGCCGATTGGACGAACTCAAAAGCGAGAACCGTTTGGACTCGGTCGTTTCCAGGGAAAGCAGCTTCCTGTTCAACAACCTGGTTTTGCTGGCGACGACATTTGCCGTGCTGTGGGGAACCATCTTCCCTATTCTGTCGGAATGGGTAACGGACGAGAAAAGAACGGTCGGGGCGCCCTTTTTCAACAAAATCAACATTCCCATCGGCCTCTTCTTGCTTTTCTTGACCGGCGTTGGACCCCTGCTGGCCTGGAGGAAAACCTCGCTGCGCAGCTTGCGGAAGAACTTCTCCCTTCCCCTCGGGGCTGGGCTGGGGGCGGGAGTGATGTTGGTCGCTCTGGGGATGCGGCACTTTTACTCCACCGTCTGCCTGATGCTGTGTGTCTTTGTGCTGGTTACGATTCTGGCCGAGTTTCATCGGGGAGCGCGAGCCCGACGTCGCCAGGGACAGAACTATGGTCAGGCCCTATGGACCCTGACTTTCCGCAACACCCGGCGATACGGCGGCTATATCGTGCACGTCGCCATGGTCATGCTGTTCGTGGGATTTGCCGGCGCCGGCTTCGACCAGGAAACCCAGCAAGCCATGCTTCCAGGTGACACGCTCGAGATTGGCCACTACACGCTCGAACTGAAAGAGGTTGAGAGCGCCGACAACCCCAACTACTCCTCCGCTGTAGCCCTCATGCAGGTGTGGAAGGAGGGCAAGGCTCTCTCAGAGATAGAGCCGGAACAGCGGCTTTACAAGACCAGCAAGCAGCCGACCTCCGAGGTGGCGCTCCACAGAACGCTCAAGGAGGACCTCTACGTGGTTTTTGCAGGCCCCGATCAAGATGGAACCCGGTTCATCATTCATGCCTACATCAAACCGTTGGTCGCCTGGATTTGGATCGGAGGGGCAATCTTCATCCTGGGCACGGTGATTTGTTTGATTCCCAACCGACACGAGCGAGCCAGCCAGAAGATTCCATTGAAAGTCGAGGTGGGTTCTTATGCCAAGGTCTAGGACTGGTGGGGAGGCGACGGCGTGTCGTTCTCTCGCGGGCCCAGCCGCAACCCGCCGAAACGTTCCCGGACGTCACGGATTCTCAGCCTGGGTTCTGCTGTTGGGCATCCTGTTCCCTTCCCAGGTCTCGGCTCAGATCTTTTCGGCCGAGGTCCAGAAAGTTTCTGAGAACTTTGTCTGCCAGTGCGGTTGCAACCATCAGCTCTCGGGCTGTGGCATGCTCCACTGCGGTTCCGCCAATCCGCTCAGAAACGAGATTGATGAGAAGCTCCAAGCGGGAACGACAGAGAAGCAGATTGTCGACGACTTCGTGGCCAAGTACGGCAAATTGATTCTGTCGGCTCCAACCGGTGAGGGCTTCGATCTGGTCGCTTGGACTTTGCCGGTGGTTGCTCTTTTGGCAGGGTTGATCGTGGTCTACAGGGTCGTCCGTGCCTGGACCCGCCGCAAGCCGGTCTTGGCCTCGGCTCAAGGAGATTTGGACGTCATTCCCGAACAATATCAAAACAGGCTGGAAAGGGAGTTGAAGGATCTCGATTGAGCCCAGCCTCCTTTTCCCCTTGAAGGAACATCTCACTGAAAGCAGACGGCAACCCCTGAGCTCCGAGGTTCATCCCCATGGTTTGGCTGGTTTTGACTTGCATCTCCATCTCCCTGGCCACCGCTTTCTATGTCTTTCGTCCACTGCTTTCCACCGGTGACAGTCCATTCCTGGTGGATGTCGACAGTCAGTCCACCGGCCCTGAAGCGTTTGCTGCGAAGGAAGGAAACGATCTACGAAAACATCAAGGACCTCGATTTCGAGTACAAGATGGGAAAGCTCTCCGACGAGGACTACCAGAGACTGCATCAAGACTACCTGAGAGAAGCCTACGGGGTGGTGAGCCAGATTGAATCCATCCAGCCGGAACCGCTGAACCAGGCAGGCAAGCCCCAGGTGGTCGCCGTGCTGAAGAGCGGCAAGAGTCCCAAGAAGTCCAAGAAGCCTTGAACCAATTCCCTTCCACTCTTCCCGGTCCGCCGGGATTCCAATCGACACAGTGCCTGTTCCTCTCACTTTCCCAGGGGAGAAGGTCTCCAAGCAGCCGAGGGTCGGCGGGGCGGTACTTATGAAAGCCACGATTCTCGGCCAAGCGGGGTCCCGGCGCAGAGGCGATGGCCTGCGCCGGGTTGTTCCGGGCCTTGGCCTGCTTCGGGCCGCCCTTTGGGGAATTTGCTTTTGCGGGCAAGCGGCTTGGGCCCAGTCGTCTATCTCGGGACAGGTCCTGAACGGGACCACCGGTCGTCCGGCCGTCCAGCAAAAGGTTGAGCTTCTGACCTTGGGTCAGGGAATGAATGTCACCCAGGAGGTTTTCACCGGGAAAGACGGTCGTTTCAGGTTCGAAGAGGTAGAACTGGCTCCTTCGAGTCCTCACATCCTCCTCCGCACCATCTACCAGGGCGTGAACTACAACCTCTCACTGTCTTCCCCGGAAGAGATGGTCATTCCTCAGCTCCTAACTATTTACGAAACGGCTGCCGAGCTCGACGGCATCGAAGCGTCTATGCCGGCCATGTTGATCTTGGCCCACGGAAACGACTTGCGAGTCGAGCAGCAATACTTCCTCACCAACAACTCCCAACCCAAGCGAACACTGGCCAATTCCCAGTTGACGTTCGAGTTCGACACCCCACCCTCGCCACGTGACCTGAAGGTTTCCGTGCTGGGACTGGGCAGAATTCCTCTTCCTCAGCGGCCCCTCATCCGTGAGGGGGGCGGTTATCGCATCAACCACCCCATGAAACCGGGGGTCAATGAAATTTGGGTTGCCTATAACATCGGGTTTGTCAGTAGTGACCGGGAGCTGAAGCTGCGGTTGCTCCATGGGACCGACCACTCCCAACTGTTCGTGAAGCCCTCCACGCTTCAAGTCACGGGCAAAGGCGTGCGTTCCACCGGCATCGACTCCCGAACCGAGTCTGCAAGATTTCATATCGCCAAGATTGCCAAGGGAGAGTTTCTCAACCTCAGGATCGTTGGAGAAGCCCCGGAGCACTCTGCCGATGACGGCCACGACCACGGGGAAGACTCGGAGTTCCAGGTGGTGCGGTTGCCGAACCGTGTCTTTGAGCAGAAAACCCTCATCCTGGGTTCGCTGGCGGCTATGTCCCTGGCCATAATTTTCTATGCCCTTGGGCAGCAATCCCGCGAGCGGGGGTTGCAGCGGGTGCGAAAGCGTAAGAAGAAACGTTCTTAGCCTGCCGAAAGGCAACGAGCTCAAGCAGGTGGGGGTATCTGCCCGGCTGCAAGCCCGGTGATTTTCCGGAACGAATCGGGCCAGGCAACCTCGCGACTCGTCCTTGATCCGTTTGGAAACCAGGATGCCAGGCATTTCTTTGCTTGGGTAGTGAAATCCGGATACTGAGCCGATGACTGACGATGCAGCCGTCATTGTGGAAAAAGCGGAAAAGTGGTTCGGTCTGAACGTTGCCCTGCAGGACATTTCCCTACAGGTCCAGCGGGGTGAATTTGTGGTCCTGTTGGGGCGCAACGGCGCCGGCAAGTCTACCTTACTGCGGTTGATCGCTCGACTGGTGAAGCCCAACTCGGGCCAGGTCCGGGTCTTCGGGGTGGACGTCCGGAAGGAACCCGAGCGCGGGCGGGAATGGATTGGCTTTGTGGCCCACCACACGTTTCTTTATTCCAATCTAACCGCAAGAGAGAATCTGCGGCTCTACGCCCGGCTCCACAGGCTGGAGGGGGCTGCATCATTGGTCGCCTCCGCCCTGAGTGATGCGGGGTTGGATTTGAGCGCCGATCGTCCCGTGCGCGGGTTTTCCCGCGGCATGCAACAGCGGTTGGCCATCGCTCGAGCCACTTTGCATCGACCCGAGCTGGTACTCCTCGACGAACCCTTTACCGGACTGGATCTTGAAGCGGCTGAGCTGCTCTCGGAGCGACTACGGCAATGGGTGGCCGCGGGTCGAACCATCATCATGGCCACCCACGACCTGGAGCAGGGTCTGCAAAGCGTCAATCGTTGGATGCTTCTCGACCAGGGCCGGATGGTGCAGGAATTGGAGGGGGACTCCGCATCGGTTCGCGGCCGCTATCGACAGTTTTTGCAAGGGTTGGCTCCCGGCGCGCCGCGCCCCAGGAACTGACCCGACGGGACTAAGGATCGACAGCTCAACTGCGAAGATGTCATTTCGGGTTCGGTTGATGGCCGGGCTCAGTGAGGCGCGAGCGTGAAGTTTTTGAGCCAGACCCTGACCATTCTCATGAAGGATATTCTGACCGAATACAGAACCAAGGACATGTTGGCCTCCATGCTGTTGTTCGGGCTCCTGGTGATCTTGATGTTTTACTTTGCCTTCGAGTCGGATTCCGAGGAAATCAGTAAATTCGGTCCGGGATTACTATGGATGACCTTCATTTTCGCGGGACTCCTGGGCATGAACCGATCCTTTGCCGGGGAGAAGGAAAATGGCGCCCTGGAGGGATTGATGTTGTCTCCGGTGAGCTGGAGCAGTATCTATCTGGGAAAGATGCTCGCCAATCTGATCTTCATGCTGTTGGCCGAGGCCATCATCCTCTGTCTCTTCTCCCTCTTCTTCAACTACAGCATTTGGCCCAGGATGGGCTGGATGGCGGCGATTACCTTCCTGGGGACACTGGGTTTTTCCTCGGTGGGAACTCTGCTGGCTGCCGTCTCCATGAACACCCGCATGAGCGAGGTCATGCTCCCCGTTCTGCTGATTCCCCTCGCCTTTCCTGTTGTTCTCAGCGTCGTTCTCGCTACCGCAGCCAATTTCGCACAACCGCCGGAAGAGACCCTGATGATGTTCTGGCTGAAAGTGCTGGTGGCCTACGACGTGATCTTCGTGACTCTTCCCCTGATGACCTTTGATTACGTCCTGGAAGAGTGAGGAACCAGTGGCTTGACTCGGCGCTAAGTGATATGTTCTGACAATTCAGCCTGCTCGGAGGCTTGCGGAACGAACCCATGTTTATGTTACGAAGCGGACTTGGACCTCTGGCGTTGTTGGCGATGATGGCGGCCTTGTATACCATCTTTGTGCTGGCGCCACTGGAACTCACCATGGGCATCGTGCAAAAGATTTTCTATTTTCACGTCTCTGCTGCCTGGGTTGGTTTCCTGGGAATCTACCTGGTGTGCTTTTGCAGCCTCCGTTTTTTGCTGAAAGGGGGCCGTCAGTGGGACATTCGGGCGGCATCCGCCGCCGAAGTGGGTGCGGTCTTCTTCACCCTGAATCTCATCAGTGGACCCCTTTGGGCCAAGCCCGTCTGGGGGATCTGGTGGACCTGGGATGCCCGGCTCACCACCTCCTTCATTCTGTGGCTGATTTTTATGGGCTACTTGATGCTGCGCCGCCTGGTGGAAGCGCCGGAGCAACGGGCAAGACTGAGCGCCGTCGTCAGCATATTCGGAGCCGTGGACGCTCTGATTGTCTATATGGCCAACCGCTGGTGGCGGACCCAGCATCCACAACCGGTGGTGGCCGGCGGCGAGGATTCCGGCTTGCATCCAGACATGCTGTTGGCTCTGTTCGTCACCGTGCTGGCCTTTACGTTGCTCTTTTTTTGCCTCTGGAAAATGCGCTGCGACCTGGAACGGAGCCGGGAATCCGTCGACAGTTTCCAGCGGAACGTCCAGCGCCACTGGAGGGAGGCCCGATGAATGACTACCTGCTGGCTGCTTATGGGATCATGTGGCTGATCCTCTTCGGGTACATCTTCAGCATCGATCAACGCCACGCCAAGTTGCAGAAGGAACTGGCTCGGCTCCAGGAAGTCCTGGAGAAAACCGGGAAGCAAGACCGGGCGCCTGTGGTGAAACCGACGCAGAGTCCACCACTGGGCGGAAAGGGTATCGGCGGTGTGTCCTGAGAGGAGTCGGACATGAACCATTCCAGCGACCTGAAGATTGACGTCCAGGAACGAGGAGCCAACCGGCAGAGCCTCAACCGCCGATTGTTTCTTCAACTCCAGGTTTTTGGTAACTGCCCCAATCCAAAGCGGATCATCAGGGCCGTCGGTCGAGGCTCGGGGGAAGCGGTCATCTACCAGGATCTCAATGACCCGAAAGGAATCGCTCTGCTTGCCATGAGTGAAGACCCCGGCTACTTCGTGACGGACTGGCGACAGTTATTGAACTCCCCACCACTCGGTGGGCTGGCGCCCAAGCCCGAGATGACGATGCTGGGGAGGACCTATTCTTCAGGATTCGAGCCGGACCTGGAGCATTGGTTATTGCACAAGCCTCGCCGGACGGTGCTCAATCCCGACTGGCCCTGGGCTGTCTGGTACCCTCTCCGGCGCTCGGGCGCCTTCGCCGGGCTAGAACCGGCGGAACAGAGAGCCATCTTACGGGAGCACGCGGTCATCGGTCGGGCCTACGGAGAAGCAGACTTGGCTCATGACGTCCGTCTGGCTTGCCATGGGCTGGACAAAAACGACAATGACTTTGTGATTGGCCTGGTAGGCCGGGAGCTTCATCCCCTTTCCCACATCGTTCAGACCATGCGAAAGACCCGTCAGACCTCCCAGTACATTCAGACCCTGGGCCCTTTCTTCATCGGAAGGACCCTTTGGCAAAGTCCGATCGCTTCGAGAGAATAACCTGCCACACCAGGCCCTTTCACCGGGCCGGCTCTTCCCCCGTCTCATGATGGCCGAAGGTCGCCAGCAAATCTCTCAATGCCATGGGAGCAGGGGGCAACGGCCCGTTGCGCATGGCAAATCCCGTCATGGACGCCCGGCGCAGGTTGCCGTGCGTGGCCTTCATCGTCACCAACCAGTCAAAGAATTGGCTGCCATAGTAGTACCCATCTTCAAAACTGACCAGCAGATTGGCCCGGTTGACCACGTGGTTGCTCATGCCTGCAAAAAGGGCATTGACCGCATCGGGATACTCATGTTGCGCGGTGGCTTGAAACCAGGCCCTGCGGGTTGCAAATCCTTGAGCATCCAGTTGACCTTGCCGAGACAGACTGCGCTGAATTTCGTCGAGCTTCAAAGGATCGCCCGACCGGGCCTGGTACTTCAATCGACGGCCCGAGTCGTGGCTCAGGATGACTGCCGCGCCTCGGGCGGAAACGACGTGCACCTCGTTCCCGTCCAGGTAAACCGTGAAGTCTACGCCCTTGCAGTGCTTGAAGACCCTGGCCAGCCGAACCGTGTTGTCCGGATGACTGTAGACGGGCATGGCCCCAACCAGTCCGAAAGCCGGAATCACCACGCTGCGGGAATCCTTCAGGGAGGATTCGACTTTGAAGCCGTAGTCGGCCAGGAAGCCGTCGATGTCCAATCGACGATGAGGCAACTGGCTGTTGCCGTGATCCGAAAAAACCAGGATGTCCAGCTTTCCATCTCCTTGGAGGTAAATGGCCCTCAAGAGGTGATCCACCTCCAGGAGATAACGCTCGAACTCCGGCGGGGACATCAGGTGGCAAATGGAATCGGTCGAACAGATGTGGGCCTTGTAGGCTTTGAGGCCGCTCTTTCCGTAATGCTTCAGGAAACGTCCCAGATCCGCACGAAACGTCTTGACGGGGATGAGATACGCAAGCCCCTTGAAGATTCCCGGCTCGTCATAGTCGAAGGCCCCCAGGTAAGGCATTCCGGCCTTGGACACGGTGCTGGTTGCCCCGCCCGCAATCCTGTTGGCTTTCCGATCGTAATAGAGATTCTCATACCCCGGAACTTTGTCCGTGCCCAAGGCCTCGGTCAACGCCACGTCACTCACCGAGGGAAAGGTGCTGATCAATCGGATGGGCCGAGAGAATTCTCGAAAATACCCTTGGTCCCACAGCTTGACCATCGTCGAATAAGGGACCCCATCCAGACAGATGGTCAGTTTGGGAAGTGCGGCAAGACCCTTTGGATCAGCCCCGGCTCCGATGCTTCGAATCTCTGAATCGCCGCGATGAATCTGGTCGATCCTTCCATCATGGTCGGTATCGCGCTCCACCAAGTCGACTTGGCCATCGCCAGTGGAATCAAGGCGCCACGCGTCCAGCCGGCCATCCCGGTTGGTGTCCTCCTTCTCCAGCAGCTCTATCTCATAAGAAACAGGCCGGCCCCAAAACCCGACAACGTATACGATGGAGAGTATCGGAACTGCGATGAAGATCGTCCCTAAAATCCATTTCTTCATGGGTTGGCGCCAGGGCCTGTCGGTCCGGGAAAGAACAGGGAAAGAGCATCGGGTTGAATGGTCACAGACTGGGGCAAGCGTCCCATCAGTTCACCGTCGACTTGGACTCGGATTTCCCGGCTGCCGGTGGCCCGAACCGAGCGAGCTTTGAGGTGAAGCACGTCCGGAAGACGATAATGCTTCCCCAGAAACACCCTCCACAGATAGTACAGATAGCGCCACCGGTTGCTGCTCTGAAAGAGGCAGACATGGAATGCTTGGGAGAAAAGGTCGGCTTGGCCGGTGATCTGAAATCCCCCACCATAGTTTTTGGCTCTGCTGATCACGGCAAAGGTAGCATGACGAGACTCGCCGTCGATCTGTACCTCAAATCGCGGAAAGGCGTAACCAAAGAGTTGCTGAAAACCCGCTATCCAAAAGGCGCCTTCGCCGAGGGGTTTTTTCCACCCTTCATTCAAGACACTCAGAACGCTTGCATCGACTCCGATTCCAGCCATCAGCGCGAAGGGGCGGCTATCAACCCGGCCCAGAGCAATCCGCCGGATCAGACCCGTCCTGAGCAACGCAGTCGATTCGACAAAGTCCAGGGGCAGGCCAATCTCCTTCGCCAAGACGTTGGCAGTGCCGGCCGGGATAACCATCAAAGGAACCTGGGACCCCGCCATACCGCTGATGACTTCGTTGATCGTTCCGTCTCCGCCACAAGCGATGATCAAGTCGCAACGCCTCTCCAGGGCCTCCTGCGCCAGGCAGGAGGCATGGTTGGGTTTGGCCGTGGGTCGGGCCTCCACCTCTATGCCGAAAGAGCTGATTCGATCCATCACTGCGCCAAGCTTGTGCGACCGCCTGCCCCTCAATCGCCGGGCTGCAGGGTTGTAGATCAGGGCCGCTTTCGAAAAATGCGGCGGCGCCGGGTTCTCACCGGCAAGGGGACCGTTCGAGGTGGATGCTTTCATCGGACGAGATTGGGTGCGCTCTGAGCGAGCGGCAACCCGACTTCGTTAGAACCTGGTGAGCTGTCAACCGACAGCCCTCGGGGTGCGGGAGTCGAACCGCATAGGCGTGGTCGTGGCTCCAGAGGGGGTTCGGCGAGGCGACCGCTCGGTTCCAGGGGTTTCCGATGCCGCCTAGTCAGAGGTCGTCTTCGGCACCTCGTTAGCGGCCACCATGAATTCTACCTTTTACTGACTGATGGAGTCAGATCGACACGGCCGGGGCGGTCCCCTTTTGCGACAGCTTTCACCCCAAGTCGCTGCAATAAACCCTACGCATCGGCAAAGAGGAACGGTGATCTCGCACACTTCCTATCTCCCTTCGAGTCCCCGGCAGCCGGGGCCGCCAAAGCACCGCGAACCCCTTTTACAGGTTGACAACCCGACTTTGGGTTGATCCCCGGGGAACCCTACAGCAAGCCGGTCACCAAAGGGCTCTCCTTGCTAAAACACTGAAAACTTTCGGACAAAAAAGGCCCTGGCCCGCGGTCATCGCTGAGGTGGAGCACAAAAAAGGCTTCGGTGTCGCCGTTTCACGCCACCCGAAAGAACTGGCGATGCTCCGGACAGCGCCCCTGAAGAATTTCACCCGAGATCTGGGCGGAACTATCGTTCAACCCCAAGTTCCCTCATTTTTTGATGCAGGCTCTGCCGATGGAGCCCGATCTGGGCGGCAGTCCGGCTCACATTTCCTCCGTTGTCTCTCAGACGGGCGGCAATATAGTCAGCCTCGAACTGTTTCTTGGCTTCTTTATAGGACAGGGACAGCCAGTTTCCGGTACTCCTGTTCCCTTCTGCGCGCTGGAGGGACTGACCCTCATGACCCATTCCCGTTCGGGACGCGGGACCACGTAATTCGGGAGGCAGATCGTGGACTCGAATCGTTGAAGACTGACTCAGGACAATACAGCTCTCAATGACGTTGCGTAGCTCCCGAACGTTACCCGGCCAGGAATAGCGGTGGAACAGATCCAGAGCTTCAGTCGACAGGGACATGCCTGGCCTTTTGTGCCGGAAGGCATAGACCCCCAGAAAAGCCTGAATGAGCAGGGGCAAGTCCTGCGTGCGCCGGCGCAATGGTGGGATTTCCACAATGACCACTTTCAATCGAAAGAAGAGGTCCTCACGAAACCGGCCGGCGGCCACTTCCGCAGCGATGTCCTTGTGAGTAGCGCTGAGGATTCGGACATCCACCGGAATCGCCCGGGTGCTGCCCAGACGTTCGACCCTCCTGTCCTCCAGGGCGCGAAGCACCTTGGCCTGAGTGACCGGGTTCATGTCCCCGATTTCATCCAGAAAGAGGGTGCCCCTGTGGGCCTGCTCAAACTTCCCGGCTCGCTGCTGCGCCGCACCCGTGAAGGCCCCCTTCTCATAGCCAAAGAGCTCACTTTCAATCAAGCTTTCAGGCAAGGCGGCACAGTTCACGGCGACAAAGGGACCCGATGTTCTGGGACTGCGCTCATGGATTTCGCGAGCCAACAACTCTTTGCCCGTACCGCTCTCACCTTGGATCAACACGGTCACATCCGTAGCCGCAAGCTTCTCTGCGGTCTCGAAAACCTGCAGCATGGCCGGGCTTTTACCAATCATGCCACCAAAGTGCCCGTCGCTCAGCACTTGCCTCTTCAACTCCCGGTTTTCCTGCTCTAAAGCAACCCTCTCCAGCGCCCGCTTGACCGCCAGCCTGAGCTCGTCGATCTCGAAGGGTTTGGTGATGTAGTCATAGGCTCCCGCCTTCATAGCCTCAACCGCAACCTTAGCCGTGCCATAGGCGGTCACCATGATGGAGAGCGGGCGATGAGGTTCCTCCTCCAGGCTATTGAGCAGGGAGATACCATCCTCGTTGGGCATGTTGATGTCGGCCAGCATGAGACTCGGTCGATGAGATCGGATCAGCCGCCTCGCCGTCTCGGCGTTGTCTGCCTCGAAAACCTGGATCTCCGGGCTCTCAAGGGCTCGCCGGATGCCATAGCGGGCAGCCTTCTCGTCATCCACGATCAAGATTGTGCGCATAGCGGCTCCTCTCGGAAGATTCGAGTCAACCCGATCGGTTCAGTGACTTAAAGCGAGGATCACCTCAAACCGGGTTCCTCCTCTTTCGGAAATGGGGCTGTGACAGCAGATCTCTCCACCAAGGTCCAAAACACGACGTTGGGCCACCGCAAGCCCCAGGCCTGTGCCCCTTGGCTTTGTAGTGAAAAAGGGTCTGAAAATAGCGGGTTGCGTTTTAGCCGGGATACCCGGGCCCTGGTCCTCAATCCATACCCTGACCTTTTCCTCTTTGTTCTCCGTAAGCACCTCGCTACCCATGGTGATCCGGCTGCCGGCCGGAGCTGCCTCCAGGGCATTCACCACCAGGTTCTGGAAGATCTCCAAAAAGAGTTCTTCGGCGCCAGACACCGGCAGTTCCGGCGCACCCTGACTGAACTGTAGCCGGATCTGCCGGCGCTCCGCTTCAGCCTGGAACGTCTGCTGGATCTTGCGCAGCACCGGCGCCAAGTCCACGCTGGACTGACCGGGCGCAATCGGTCGGGAAAACTTCAGTAGCTGGCCGACGCTGTGACTCAGACGATCGATCTCGCCCGTGATCAAACTGAGATCGCTCTCATATCTCCTCTTCACTTCAGCATCTTCCTGCATGAGTTGGACAATGGTTTTGATCGAACTCAGTGGATTCTTGACGTTGTGGGCCACCGCTGCAGCCATCTGTCCTATGGTTGCCAACTTATCCCGCTCGGCAAGCTCACGTTCCAGCTCAATTTTTCCCTGAGCCAACTTGCAATTCTCCAGGGCTGCCACGAACTGGGTGGCCACCAACTGAACACCGGCCTGTTGTTCCGTCGAAAGGCGCCCCGAGGTTGCGGCTACCTGCAACTCGCCAATCTTTCTCTCACCCTGGGTCAGAAAAAACCTCTCTCCCGAGACCGGACCGCCACCCGTCTCCTTTCCCTCCTCCTTCCCTGGCGTCGCTTCAGGATAGAGCGCCAGTCGCACCTCCTTCAGCCCAAGCTCCGTCCGCAGCAGGTTTTCGGTAAACTGGACCAGGCGATCGATTTCGAAGGTGGACCTCGATACCTCGTCCAGCCTGGCCGCCATACCGCTGAAACGGGCCATTTCCAGCGAGAAAAGTTGGTTGACCGAGCTTTCCATCCAACGCTTTAGCGGTTGGGCAAAGGCAAAGAGCGCCAGGATCATGGCGGCCTCGACCAGGAGGCCCGGAAAAAGGAAGCGCTCCTCCAGGAAATCCCTCAGACCGCGAACCACGAACAGGTACATCACCAAGAGAAGGATCCCGACCAGAGAGTACCCAAGGCTGCGCTGGATAGCGATCTCGAAGAAGTTGTAACGAAAAATGTAGTAGCCCAGCAGGGCGCTGGGAATGTTCGACCAGAGCAGCAGGATGGTCTCAATGGAATCGTCCATCTGTTCGGACGAACGATGGTCGTAGACCCAATAAACCAGGACGACTAGAACAGCTACCGCCAAGAAGATGGTGATCAAGACCCGGTACAGGTTGCGTTCCTGAGGTCTCTTGTTATCTCTCAGCAGACGCCACTCGATGAAGACACATCCCATTAGCACCAGGCCGAACCAGGCCGCAAAAGGTTTAGCGTAGGCCGTGGGGGCCAAGAGTCTTACAGGATAGGCCAGGAGGAAGTCGGCCAGAGCCCAGGGTAGAAAGATCAAAGGAGCGTAAACACCAATCTCCCAAATCCAATGGGGAGAAACGATCGGCTGGGGGAGATGGTCTGCCTGAAAGACAAGATGAACGTGAAGCAGCAGGGATGGCAGGGCCGCTAGCGCGCAAAAGGCAAGCGGGTCCACCGCAACTGACAGGAGGAAGGTCGTCATGGGCGTCAGCTCGAGGCTCTCGAAGACATGAGAAAGAAAATTACAGAGGTTCCAGAGGAACAGGCAGGCGATGAGAACCAGCAGGATACGCTCCAGCTTACGGATGCGCCGGTAGCGCTTGATGAGGACGAACAACGAGACCTGGAGAGCGACGCCCAAAACAAAGCCCAACAGTTTGACGGCTAAGAGAAATTGCATGGCGCGACCGAAAAGCAGGCTGGTAGGGCCAGCGGATGGGTACCGGAGAGGTTTAGAGGACGAAGCCGCCAGCCTGCTCGAACGCATGAGCCGCGTTCAGGACCACCTGCTCATCGAAGTGTTTTCCCAGGAGCTGTATCCCGATCGGCAATCCGTCGGGAGTCTGGCCGCAGGGGAGTGAAATGCCGGGAATGCCGACGAGGTTGGCGGTAATGGTGAATATGTCCGAAAGGTACATGGCAAGCGGATCGTTTGTCTTTTCACCCAAGTAAAAAGGAGGAGTGGGGGAAGTGGGCGAAATCAGGAGGTCTACTTTTCGGAACGCTGCTTCAAAATCCCGCTTGATCAGGGTTCGCACCTGTTGCGCCTTCAGATAATAGGCGTCATAGTAACCTGAGCTCAAGACGAAAGTGCCCAGCATGATCCGTCGCTTAACCTCGGCGCCAAATCCAGCATCTCTGGTCTCCCGGTACATGCTGGCAAGATCGCCCTGTCCGGGAATCCGCAGCCCGTAGCGAACCCCGTCAAAGCGAGCCAAATTGGAACTGGCTTCCGCCATGGCAATCACGTAGTAGGTGGCGATGGCGTAGTCTGTATGCGGCAGATCGACCTCGATCAGCTCGCATCCCAGATCCTGAAGCAACTTCAGGCCTGCCTCGATCCTGGTTTGGACCGATTCAGAGATCCCACTTCTCCGGTACTCCCTAGGCATTCCGATCTTCAGGCCTGCAACAGGCTGACCGAGTCCTGCCGGGTAGTCCGGAACATCCACCGCCAACGAAGTTGCGTCCCGGGGGTCCTTTCCAGAGATCACCTTGAGGATCTTGGCCGCGTCCCTGACACTATGAGCCAAGGGACCGATCTGGTCCAGGGATGAACCGAAGGCTACCAACCCATAGCGGGACACTCGACTGTAAGTGGGCTTCATCCCGACGACACCGCAGAACGCCGCCGGCTGGCGGATCGAGCCCCCGGTGTCGGTGCCCAGCGCCGCCAACGCCATATTGTCAGCCACGGCTGCGGCCGATCCGCCGCTTGAACCTCCAGGAACATAGTCGGGATGATGAGGGTTTCGAGTGGGATGGAACGCGGAATTCTCCGTCGACGAGCCCATGGCATACTCGTCGAGATTGGCTTTCCCAAGAAACACGGTGCCGGCGGCGGCAAGCCGGTCAATGACGGTGGCATTGTAGGGAGCGACGAAGTTCTCCAAGTTCTTGGACCCACAAGTACAACGGAGGCCCCGAATCAGGAGATTGTCCTTGATCGCCATGGGTAAAGCGGCCAACTCGGGCAGCGGTTCTCCAGCCTTCTTCATCCGATCGATGCGTTCCGCCTGTTTGAGGGCGAAACCGGTGTCGAAATGGAGCAGAGCCCGGACTTCAGGATTCCGTTTCTCGATGCGATTCAGGAAGGCCCGGCAAATCTCCACGGCGGAAACTTCTCCGCACTCGATGAGGCTCTTGATTTTCTCAGCGTTCAAGTTTTCGAGTTCCATGAGCTTCCCCAGGCCGAATCGCCGACTGGGCGGCCAAACGACCGGACTATTTTTCCGAGATCACCTTCGGCACTTTGAAGTGACCAGAACCGGTTGCAGGACCATTTCGCAGCGAATCCTCCTGGGTAAAGCCGGCCTCCGATCGGTCGGCTCGCCAGCTATAGTTCTGCTCCGATGTGTGGACCACCTGAGCGGTGGGCTCGATACCACGGGTATCGAGTTCGTTGAGTTGCTCCACGTATTCCAAAATAGCATTCATCTGACCGATGAATTCCTGCTTTTCTTCTTCAGTGACCGCCAATTGAGCGAGCTTGGCGATATAGTCCACTTGGGCGCGATCTATCTTCACAGCGGGCTCCTTATTCTCGGCGATCGAGGTAGGTGGCGGCAGCCCCCTGAATGCAGGCTCGAAGTTCGTCATCTTCGATCCCCTGGAGAGGAAGGTTGACGGAAGTCGAAGACCTCCTCGGAAGGACTGCGGATTTCTCCTGCGGCGACTGCTCCAACGTTGAGTCAATACGGAATTCCACCCTGGAAATTTTAGTACCGAGCACTTGGTTGAGCCGGCTCACGATTTCCCGCCCGAATGAACGTAACTGCCGCTTCCAGGTCAGCGACGGCACCAGGACCACCAGTCTGGATTGGCGGAGTTGGGCAGGTCGGGTGCAACGAGCCAAGGGCTCACCCACGATTTCCTTCCAAAGCGCCAAAGCCATTTGCTCGGTTAACTGATCACGGGCTTCACATTGACGCAAGAGACGGGGCAGCAACGTTGCAAGGAGTTTCATGAGAACCTTTGATCAGCCGTGCGATGGGCGGTGGCCGAGGAACTCAGCACCCCTGCCCGAGGCGAACGGCTTTCAGCCGGCTGGGAGGCGTTGCCCACCGAGTCCGTGGGTTTTCTAGTGTTTGATCGATTCCCAGTAGGAAACGAACTCGAACTCGGGGCTGTTGGACCGATTGTGGCAGGTCACACAAGAGTTTGGCCCAAGCGATTTCATCTTGACCACTGTCGGCTGCTGACTGTGTTCGCGCCCTTGGCCGTGGCAGGCTTCACACTGAACATTCGCCAGGTGGGCAGTCCGATAGAGATCCTCAAACCCCCCCGGCTGCCCCGACCCGGTCACGTGGCAAACCACACACTGGGTATCAAATTCCTTCTTTTCCCTTTTCAGGATATCGATGGCGTGGGCGTGGGCTGAGGTTTCCCAAACTTCGAAGGCATCGGCATGGCAGTTTCCACAGGTTTGAGAGGTCACGAAATTCGAAACAGCTGCGCTTTGAATGCTCCCGTGGGTATGAGTATGGCCATGGCTATGGGTATGGCTATGGGCGGTCGTCCGAGCCAGTTCGGTCTGTCGAGTAGAAATTTGAGCCTGGGCCTTCACCATGAAGGCAGCGATCTCAGGGTCATCCGCGACCTTTCGGGTCAAGCGGTGATTCAAGGGCTGCACATCAGCCTGGCCCGACTTCAAGGAAAAGCGCAGTTCTCCCAGACTCTTGGCTTCGTCTTCAGCGTAGACGATGGTGGATTGGCTCACTTTGATGGAGGGCATCGCCGATTGATGCTCGAAACCATTGAGAATCAAGTCGATGCCGCTATTGTCGATAGCCAGCTGGATGGCATCCTTGATCGGCATGCAGGCCAGAGCAATCACGAAGTCACACTTCTCGCGCAACTCCGGCAGCCATTTCCTGGCGCTGGCCGATGGATTCTCCCAGCGGTAGTCCGCCCCATTTTTTGAGGAGTGCTCCTGGACCGAAAAGCCGATAAAGCCGACTCGGAAGCCGGGAGCGGACTTCGTCAGCGATACGGTTTTGACGAGGTAAGGATCGAGCAGGGGCGCCCCCGATCGGGAAGAAATCAGGTTGGCGGAAATAAACCTTCCATTGCTTTTCAACTCGACACCCAGGGTTCGGAGTTCCTCGACATCGTTTCCCGCGATGTTGAAGATCTCGATCCCCAAAAGATCCATTCCCTTCCAGAGCCATTCGTTCTTGACCGTTCGATCCGGACCCAGCCGCTGCATGAAGTTGCCGATCTCCACTTGGAGAGCCGGCCGGTCGGGAAACTCCCGCACTCTTTCCCTGATGACGTTTGCTCGGCGAGCCAGACCGCCCGCGGGATTGCGTGGTCAGCCGCAGGGTTCGAGATTTCCCCGAACGTTCCCCGTAAAGTAAACGCTGAAATCGAAGTCGGAATTCTTGAGTTGCGGCACCGATTGGACCTGGCCAATGACCAGCAGCAAGGCAACAACAAATCCCGCACCCGATCGAAAACTGCCTTTCATCGATGGACGACTCCTCGTCAGCTATGCCGGCGCCAAGAGTGTTGGATACGCACGGCTGATCTGTTTTATCATACCGCCCGGAAGTTTGTAAACCGGACCGCTCCAGCAGAACACCGTCAGGAGCACAGGGAAACCCAAACACAGCAAGCAGTCTTTGCGTCCGAGAGGCTTCTTCGAGAAAACCCTACCTCATGACCGCTGGACTCAGTTCCCCTTCGCCGCGCTTGATTTTAGCATCCGCTTCTCCCAGAAGACAGACGCTGATGAAGCGGCTCCAAATCGACTTTGAAGTCCGGGTGAGCGCCGTGCCGGAGGAAATTCGGAGCGGCGAATCTCCAACGAACCTGGTCATGCGCCTCGCTCAGGCCAAGGCGGAAGCCATCCAGGGAATCAGGCCCGATGCCTGGGTAGTGGGGGCCGACACGGTGGTGGTCTGCGGTTCGGAGGTTCTGGGAAAACCGGAATCGCTGACGATGGCGGGCGACATGTTGCGGCAACTGAGCGGCCGCACTCATGAGGTCTTGACCGGCCTCTGCATTCGACACCTGCGGGTCCGTGATGTGAGTTGCGTGGGCACGACCGTCCGCTTCGCAGTGCTTTCAAGCCGAGACGTCGAGGACTACCTGGCCACCGGCGAACCTCTGGGCAAGGCCGGAGCCTATGCCATTCAGGGGTATGCTTCCCGGTTCATCCACAGCATCAACGGCTGCTATTTCAACGTGGTCGGTCTGCCCGTGGCTCACCTCCATCAGAAACTCCAAACCTTGGGGTTCCCGCTTGATGGATAAACCGTGCTTGCAGGCGCTCATTCTAGAACCCAAAAGCTTCATAAACCACGACGGCCTGCATTGAGGCCGGCCACGGCTCTCACCAGGGCACGACCATGTTCCAGACCCTGACCCCGGTTAACCAAGCCCTCAGACTGTCCGAAGAACCAGGACCACTTCAATAAAGAATGTCCACAACAAAATATGAGCTCGAATTTGCGCAAAAAATTGAACAACAAGGCGCTGCACCAGAGTTGGCTTGCGGTTCTTTTTTAGCCTCGTTTCCTTCTTTCATTCACGTTTTCTGGCTTTTCCACATTCGCTCGCGTTGGTCCGCCAGCCCGGTGAGCTTGGTCGTCAGGCGTTGAAATATGTATAATCGTATGCATAATATGAGTTATGCGCTTCACTTGGCACCAACCCAAACGGCAAGTCAATCTGAAGAAGCATGGAGTGGATTTCGTCGACGCTGAGCGTGTCTTTGCAGGTCCGACGTTCACGTTTGAAGACGACCGCAAGGACTATGGTGAACAACGTTGGATCACGCTTGGGCTGTTGGGCAGGAAGGTCATAGTGGTCGTGCATACTGAAACTGAAGATGAAATCCGTGTGATTTCCATGCGCGAGGCAGACAACGATGAACAACTTCTCTTCTTCACCAACCTCTGATGATCGTGACGAATATCCCAAAGTGACACAAGCAGATTTGGACCGTGCGACATTCCGCGTCGGACTCAAGCCTGCGCCACGCAAGCAACGCATCACGATCTCGCTGGATACCAACCTCATCGAATACTTCAAATCGAAGGCCGGGGAGCGCGGCTATCAAACCCTGATTAACGAGACCTTGCGGCAGGCGAAGGAGCGCGAAGACTTGGAAGATACCTTACGGCGAGTCGTTCGTGAGGAATTGCGTCGCGAAACGCGCTACAGCAGCACCTGACAAAGGCATCCAGGCGACAGGGGTTCCGCTACGCTCCACTTCGCTCTCCTCTTCGAGGAGTTGCGTTAGTGTGAACAGACCCTGGTCCAACAGACCGGATACAACGGTCATTGCTTCAAGCACTGGATCAATCGGAAGTGAGGGCGCGACGTATCAAGGACGAAAGAGATGGAGAGATTGTTGGACAGCCGTACCCATAGCTCAATTCGAGGGTCCGGCATCGGAGGGACTATGCCTGAAGTCGAAACGGTTACGCTGAGTCGGGCGGACTACGACGCCCTGATGGCTCGCCAGGAAGAGCTGGAAGATTTGTTGGCGGCCAGGGAGGCCGATGATGGCAGCCGCATCCCGCACGAAGTGTTCCTGAAAATCATGAATGGGGAGAATCCCGTGGCTGCGTGGCGGGCATATCGCGGTATGACGTTGAGGGCGCTGGCTGAAAAGACGGGACTGGCCAACGGGTATCTCTCCGAAATCGAACGGGGCCTCAAGACCGGCTCCGTGAAGGCGTTACGCCGCATTGCGGAAGCGCTGAACACGAGGATTGAAACCCTCATGGACTGATGGGGCAGCCGGGAATCGCCGCTTGGACACACTACCCATCTATACCCTCCCGACGGTAGTAGCAAGCAATGGCTCCACGGCCCTGCCTGCTTCATGCGCATCGATCCCAAGCTGCGACCGACCCACCAGATGAACCCCGCCAGCATCATCAAGACCAAGGCCACCACGGCCAAAAACAGCACGACAGAGGTGTCTGGAGATTCTGGAGGGTAAGCCACGGTTTGCCTTGTTCCTCCTGTCACACAAAACTCAACGGAATTCCCTGGTTCAAGGTGTTGACTTATTGTGGCAGCCGGAATCAGAAAAGCCTGCTCGCTTCATCGAAGTCCGAGTCATTGTGTCAGATTTGGTCTTATTGGATAGATCAGGGTTCCATCATTGGAACGGTTGTCTACCGTCACAGCCCATAAGTAGACCAGCCCACCGCTGATTTCCCACCTGATGAACCCATTGTCTACCGAAACGCTGATGGGTTTTTGTTGCCAGGAAAAAGGGTTCATCTCAAATCTGATGACTCCGACAATCCTTCCGAATGAGTCGAAGACCCTGGCTTGAATCGAGCTGGGATTTTCGCTCAAATTGAAAGCGCCAAGGTTGGTTCTTTGGTTCGCATTGACAGAGATTCCAGCATTGAATGCCAGATTCCCCGCATCGATTAACGGAACGATCCCATTGACGACCGTGGTGCTGTAGCGGCCGTTCGGTGAGTCCGTATAGACGTCAGCCGTCAAAGAGAATTTGAAACGGGACCGTTCAAAGGCGTCCGAGTCATTGAAATCAATGTTTTCGTCAGACAGAAAAACGACCGCCCCGGCTCCTGAGTCGTTGAACATCGCCTCAAGAAAGTTGTCCCACCATCGGTATTGATTCGGTCTCATAAAGAGGGTGCGCTGACTCACTGGACCTTGCGGACCGAGCAGAGCGACGTCAATGGAATAATCATTCGAGGTCATGTTGTGAATCACCACTCGGGTTTTGAAATAAGCCCCGAATCTCCCCGGCGTGTTCACTGCAGTAGGAATCACAGCGACTGGAGTGGCCAGGGCAATCCCAAGCTCCTTCTTGTCTCTTTCCAGAATGGGAGTTTCCCCTTGAGCAGGGATAACCAGCAATAAGCACACCGTCATACTGATAAAACAACGCATCGTTTCATCTCTCCTATCACCTCTTGCACGACTACCCCCTCCCGGCAGCCAAAAGGGCGCCGGGCTGTGCGTAACACACGCTTGTTAAAGGTGAGCCTTGCCTATTTGCCTGACCGTGGGGAGCTACCCCATGATGAGTGTGAACGGCTGTTGTATTCGACAAGCAACCCGACGGGTCGGGAAGCAAGCATGTATGTGCAGGACGTACTACATCATAAGGCAACTTTCCGGAATCATTTTCTCCGCAAATGATTCAAGGAGGAGTCAATGGCAGGACACGGCGTACGGTTTCCCGAACCATTGAGCATGAAGCTTCCGCAAGGATTCCTGGCCCGGATCGATGCGGTGGTGAGGCTGAGGCTATTACTTTTTCCGACCTGAAAACGTGTCCCTTTTTGTGAACAATTATTCTTGATATCTGTTTAATGGTTGTGCACAATACGAAGCATGAAGTTTACACATAAAGGGTTACAGAGGCTTTACGAAAAAGACGACGGGCGCGGCGTTCGCCCTGAGCTTGTGGCACGCATTCGGCGACGGCTGGCTTTCCTGGCGGATGCGCGGACACCCCGGGAGATGGACATTCCCGGTTATCGCTTGCATCCCTTGAAAGGCAACCGTCAAGGGCAATGGAGCGTTCACGTGTCCGGGAACTGGCGGCTGGTCTTTCGCTTCGAGAAGGGCGAAGCCCTGGACGTTGACCTTGTGGACTATCACTAGAAAGGAGACCTTGGAACGATGACCATGTACAATCCCCCTCATCCTGGCGAAACCATCCGAGAGTGTATCGAAGAAACCGGCTGGTCTGTGACCACGGCGGCCAAGCGGCTCGGCGTATCCCGTGAAGGCTTGTCACGGGTTTTGAGCGGCAAGGGGGGCGTGTCCCCACGGCTGGCGGTGGCAATGGAGCGCGTCGGCTGGTCTACGGCGGCCCAATGGATACGGGTCCAGGGAAGCTATAATCTGGCTCAATTCAGGCTCAAGCAAAAGCAAACGGCGGCCTGAAAGTGATCCCCTGAGAGGCGCCGGCCCGCACGCCCCGCACTGACCGGGGGAAGGAACGACAACAACGCTGACCTCATCCTGCCGCGGGAAAACACCCCTGTCTGCAATCGAACGGCATGACGGGCCAGTCAACGATGTCAGGCTCAGATGCTACGCAGTCCCCGACTCTGTCGAAAAGCTCCCCTCATCGAGAGGCTTCAGTCATCCAGCCACGGGATTTTGAAGTTGAGCGATTCGAGCTTGTCCTCCAGTTCCTTGCGCTCGCGATTGGGTTTGAGACGCTTGCCGTCATAATTGAGAAACCCGAATTGACCGGCCAGCGCCGTGGCCTCCTCCTGACGATTGGCGGCCAGCATCCGAATAATCCGCTGCTCCGGCCTGGAGAGGGTGGCTGAATGAATTCGGTAGTCCTGGAAGGCTTCCCAGGTGATGGGGCACCATCGGCTCAGTATTTTTTTGCCAATGACGGTCGCATAACTGCGGATCTCCAGTTGGGCGTGGGCATCCATTCTCAGGGCCAGGAAATGCAACAAATTGTGAAGATCAATCTTCCAGTAGGCCTCGGTATAGGTTGAGAGTGGCAGGTCCTTGCGAGCCTGCTCCCGGGCCACGCCGGCCTCGAGGCGCTCCTGGTACAGCCTGCGGCTGCTCTGAATGAGATCCGCTTCCTTCTCTGAAAGCTCCGCGCCGATTTCCTGATCCAGGAACCCTGTGCTGCCTTGCCGGTTGCGCCGGGACTGCTCTCGCCACTGACTTTCACCGGTCAACTCCGCCGAGTCGATCGCCTCGGAATAGCGAGTGGAATACTCGTTGACGCTTGCCGTGCGGTGACGGATCCACTGACGCCAGCAGTCCATCGGCGCCCGGACGTGGAGTTTGATCTCGCACATCTCGAAGGGCGTGGTGTGTCGGTGCCGCATCAGGTATCGAATCAAGCCGCGGTCCTGGTGGACCTTCCTGGTTCCCTTGCCGTAGGACACACGGGCCGCTTGCACGATGGACTCATCCGAACCCATGTAGTCAATCAACCGGATGAAGCCATCATCCAGAACCCGAAAGGGGACCCCCAGGATTTCGTCGAGCGCCGCCACTTCGAGGCGCTCGATCTTGCCGGCATCATTCATGAGGACCTTGGCCTCGATGGGATGGAAAAACGGAGATTCAGTGGTAGAGCCGGGGGAGAGAGGGCGATGGCGGAAGGAGTCCAGGTTTCAGGCGCGTTTGCAGGGTTCCTCGAGGACCGAGTGGGCTCTGGCGATCACGGCAAGTCGGTCGATCCCATCAGAAACTGGTCAACACCGCGAGCGGCCCGACGTCCCTCGGTGATGGCCCAGACCACCAGCGACTGCCCTCGGCGCATGTCTCCGGCCGCAAAAACGCCCGGCACGCTGCTCATGTAGTTGCTGTCCGCCTCCACATTGCCCCGAGCGTCCAGCTCGACCCCCAGTTGCTTCAACATTCCATTGGATTCCGGCCCGAGGAAACCGAGAGCCAGCAACACCAGTTCGGTCTCCACTTCAAACTCGCTCCCCGGCACTTCCCGCATGGGCCGACGCCCGTTCTCATTGGGCTCCCCGAACTCCACTCGAACCGCCTGTAACTTTTCCACTCGACCATTAGAGCCGCTAAACCCCTTGGTGTTGACGCTCCAATCTCGAAAACCGCCCTCTTCGTGTGAGGAAGAAGTCCGCAGGATCATGGGCCAATAGGGCCATGGCATGGAGGGCGTGCGTTGAGTCGGCGGTTTTGGCAGAAGCTCCCAGGAGTGCACGGCAAGAGCTCCCTGCCTGAGGGCCGTCCCGTGGCAATCCGAGCCCGTATCTCCACCACCCAGGATGATCACCCGCTTGCCTTTAGCGGTGATCTTCTTCCCGGGAATCTTTCGATCGCCGGCAACGCGACGGTTCTGTTGCGGCAGATAGTCCATGGCCAAGTGGATACCGTCCAGATCTCGGCCGGGGACGGGCAGGTCCCGGGCCTTGGTGGCTCCACCTGCCAGCACCAGAGCATCGAAGTCCCGGCGCAGATCCTCAACCCGAACGTTGAATCCAACGTTGGCATTGGTCTTGAAGATGACGCCTTCCTCGCGCATCAGATCGAGGCGCCGGCGGACCACCCATTTTTCCAGCTTGAAATCCGGAATACCATAGGTGAGCAGGCCCCCGATGCGGTCCGCTCTCTCAAACACGGTGACCAAGTGGCCCACCCGGTTCAGTTGCGCCGCACAGGCCAGCCCAGCCGGGCCGGAGCCTACGATGGCCACTTTTTTTCCGGTACGGACCTTGGGAGGTTGGGGTGTAATCCAACCTTCGCGGAAAGCGTGCTCGATGATGCTGATTTCGATCTGCTTGATGGTGACGGGTTGATCGTTGATTCCCAGTACGCAGGCCGCCTCGCAGGGCGCCGGACAGACCCACCCGGTAAATTCCGGGAAGTTATTGGTCTTGTGCAGCACCTGGATGGCTTCTTCCCAGCGGTCTCGGTAAACCAGATCGTTCCAATCCGGAATGATGTTACCCAGGGGACAGCCGGTGTGACAGAAAGGAATCCCGCAATCCATGCAACGAGCTCCCTGGCTTTTCACCAGGGGGTCGGGAGATTCCTGATAGACCTGAAACCAGTCCTTGACCCGCTCCTCCACAGGGCGCCTGGGCGCCATCTCCCGGCCGATTTCCATGAATCCCGTCACTTTTCCCATGGATTCTCCATCTTGGAGCCGCCAGGCCAAAACCCCGGACAGTGCGTTGAAGCAGAGATGTCCGTCGTCGCGTTTGCGGCTAATGCGCCAAAACGCCTGTTTTCTCGCGCTCGGCTTCAGAGGCCCGGGCTTTCTCCATTTCCAGAAGTGAGCGGCGGTAGTCCACAGGCATGACTTTCACAAATTTGGGTGCCATCGCCTCCCAGCCCGTCAATACCCTCTCAGCAACGATGCTTCCTGTAAACCACTGGTGCCGGGCAATCATTCTTTTGAGTGTCCCCAAGTCAGAGGGCTCCACCACCGGTTCGAGATCCACCATGCTGCGGTTGCAGTTCCGGGCAAAGAGACCCGCTTCGTCCAGTACGAAAGCGATGCCGCCGCTCATGCCGGCAGCAAAGTTTCGACCGGTCCTGCCCAGAACCACGGCTACGCCGCCGGTCATGTATTCACATCCATGATCCCCCACGCCCTCGACGACTGCATGGGCGCCACTGTTGCGCACTGCAAACCGCTCTCCAGCCACGCCTCGGAAGTAGGCTTCGCCTCCCGTTGCACCGTAGAGAACCACGTTCCCAATCAGGATGTTTTCCTCGGCCTTGAACGTCGCCTCCTTGGGAGGAAACACAATCAGCCGCCCGCCCGACAGACCTTTGCCGATGTAGTCGTTGGCATCTCCTTCGAGGGTGAAGGTAAGTCCTGCCGCCAGAAAAGCTCCAAAGCTCTGCCCGGCCGACCCACGAAAGCGGACCCGAATGGTATCCTCGGGAAGACCAGAGTTGCCGTGGCGCCTGGCGACTTCAGAGCTCAGCATCGTGCCCACAGTTCGATGGGAGTTGCGTATCGGGTAGTCGAGAGACACCCGAGTTTTATTTTCCAGGGCCTCCCGGCAAGAGGCGATCAACTGATGGTCCAGAGCCTTTTCCAGACCATGGTCCTGCTCCTGGACTTTGTGGGTCGCCACTCGGTCGGGAACCCGGGGTTTGTAGAAAATACGAGAAAAGTCCAATCCGAGCGCTTTCCAATGCTCAATCGCATCGGTGACGTCCAACCGATCCGACCGCCCCACCATATCTTCCACTTTGCGAAAACCCATTTCCGCCATGATTTCTCGCAGTTCCTGGGCCACGAAGTAGAAGAAATTGATGACATATTCGGGTTTTCCGGCGAACTTGCGGCGCAGCACCGGATCCTGAGTGGCCACTCCCACGGGGCAGGTGTTGAGATGACACTTGCGCATCAAGATACACCCGGAAGCCACCAGCGGGGCCGTCGCGCAACCGAATTCCTCGGCTCCCAGCAAGATCGCCACCGCCACATCTCGACCCGTTTTAAGCTGGCCGTCCGTCTGAACCACAATGCGCCCTCGCAAGTCATTGAGCACCAAGGTTTGTTGAGTCTCAGCCAGGCCCAACTCCCAGGGGATCCCGGCATGTTTGATGGAGGTCTGAGGAGACGCCCCTGTCCCTCCGTCGTGTCCACTGATGAGCACCACATCGGCATGCGCCTTGGAAACGCCCGCCGCCACGGTGCCCACACCCACTTCCGCCACCAGTTTCACGGAAATTCTTGCACGGGGATTGGAATTCTTGAGATCGTGAATCAGTTGGGCCAGATCTTCGATGGAGTAAATATCGTGATGAGGGGGCGGAGATATCAGAGACACACCCGGCGTGGAGTGCCGCACTCGAGCAATCACTTTGTCCACCTTGTGCCCGGGAAGCTGGCCCCCTTCTCCCGGCTTGGCGCCTTGGGCCATCTTGATTTGCAGTTCCTCCGAGTTGACCAGGTATTCCACAGTTACCCCAAAGCGCCCCGAGGCCACCTGTTTGATGGCGCTCCGCCGCCAGTCCCCGTTGGGATCGCGAGCGTAGCGGGCCGGATCCTCTCCACCTTCCCCCGTATTGCTCTTGGCCCCAATACGATTCATGGCGATGGCCAGGTTTTCGTGGGCCTCTTTGCTGATGGAGCCAAAGGACATGGCGCCCGTAGCGAAACGTTTGACGATCTCGGAGGCGGGTTCGACTTCATCCAGGGGAATGGGGGCGTCCTTCTTGAGCTTGAACAGACCCCGCAGGGTGCACAGGTTCTTGCTCTGATTATTGATCAGGGCAGAGTACTGCTTGAACAAACGGTAGTCGCCGTGACGGGTGGACAACTGCAACTTGGCCACAGACTCCGGATTGAACAGGTGAAACTCGCCTTCACGCCGCCACTGATATTGTCCTCCCACATCCAGCAAGGGTTTCCAGGCCGGTCCCTCGGGAAAACCGCGCCGATGCCGTGCGATGGCCTCGCGTCCAAGAACCTCTGAGCCGATGCCTTCCACGCGAGAGGGCCGTGCCGGTGAAGTGGCGCTCGACCAGACGCGAATCGAGCCCGATCGCTTCGAAGATCTGAGCCCCCCGATAACTCTGGATGGTGGAGATCCCCATTTTGGCAATGATCTTGAGCAGGGCCTTGTTGATGGACTTGATGTAGTTTTTGAAGGCAACTTCTTCCGTGACTTCAGGACGAAAGACCCTTTGAGCGACCATGTCGGCCAGAGTCTGGAACGCCAGATAGGGATTGATGGCTCCGGCCCCGTAGCCAATCAGGAGCGCGAAGTGCATGACCTCTCGCGCCTCGCCGGATTCCACGATAATGCCGACCTTGGTTCGGGTTCCTTCCCGAATCAGGTGGTGGTGGACGGCCGAAGTCGCCAGCAAGCTGGGAATAGGGACCTTTCCGTAATGGACTCCACGATCGGAGAGAATGAGGATGTTGTGGCCTGCGCTCACTGCCTGGGAAGCCTGGCGGCACAGAGCTTCCAGAGCGGTCTCCAGACCAGCGCCCCCTTCGCGGTCGGAGAAATGCATGCTCAAAGTCTTGGCGCTGAAACCCTCCACCGAGGCATGACGGATCCGGCCAAGCTCGAGGTCGGTCAGAATAGGACATGGCAATTTGAGCAGGCGAGCGTGTCGAGGTGTTTCCCCCAGAAGATTCTGCTCACTACCGATATAACTTTCCACCGACATCACCATTTCTTCGCGGATGGAGTCGATGGGCGGGTTGGTCACCTGAGCGAAGAGTTGTTTGAAGTAATTGTAGAGCAGCGGCGATTTATTGGAGAGAACTGCCAGCGGCGTATCCGTTCCCATCGAACCGACCGCTTCCTCACCGTTCCTGGCCATAGGGGCCATCAAGAGACGCAGGTCTTCCACGGTATACCCGAAGGCCTGCTGTTGGAGCAACAAATCCCTGACCACCAACCGAGCTTCCTCAGGCGCCGGCGGCAACTGAGAAAGCTCGATGCGGTGAGTTTCCACCCACCGGCGATAGGGCTTCCGGGTGCTGATGGTCTGTTTGAGCTCCGAGTCGTCGATGATCCGGCGCTGCTGAGTGTCGACCAGGAACATCTTGCCGGGTTGGAGCCGGCCCTTGTGCAAGATTTGCTCCTCGGGCATGTCCAAAACGCCCACTTCGGAGGCCATCACCACGAGGTTGTTCCTGGTAATCACATAACGGGAGGGTCGCAAACCGTTTCGGTCAAGCACCGCGCCGATTCGGGCGCCGTCGGTGAAGGCAATCGAGGCTGGACCATCCCAGGGCTCCATCAGACAGGAGTGATACTCATAGAATCCCCGCTTATCGGGATCCATACGAATGTCCTTGTTCCAGGCTTCCGGAATCAGCATCATTACGGCGTGGGCCAGAGAGCGTCCCCCCTGGACCAGGAACTCCAGTGCATTGTCGATGGTGGCGCTATCGCTGGCAGTCTCGGAAACCAACGGAAAAATCTTCTGGAGGTCCTCACCAAAGAGATCAGAGGAGAGCGTCCTGGATCGGGCGCGCATCCAGTTACGGTTCCCGCAAAGCGTGTTGATTTCTCCGTTATGAGCCAGGTAACGATAGGGATGAGCCAGTTTCCAGGAGGGGAAGGTGTTGGTGCTGAAGCGAGAATGAACCAAGGCCAGGGCACTCTTCAGCAAGGGGTCCGCCAGATCCGAGTAATAAGCTGGAATCTGACGAGCGGTCAGGAGGCCCTTGTAGACAAGGGTCGAGGCCGAGAAACTCACGATGTAGAAGCTCTCAACTCCCTCAAATTCTTGACGCTCCACCTCTCGCTCGACTCGCTTGCACACCACGTACAACTTGCGCTCGAAGTCAGCCGTCTGCTTCAAGCCGGGGTTTCTCCCAATGAAGACCTGACGGATCGTGGGCTCGGACTCTCGAGCCAAACGGCCGATGGCCTGGCTGTCGACGGGAACGTCCCTCCACCCCAGGAGTATTTGTCCTTCCGCCTCGATAGCCTCCTCCAAGACTCTTTCCAAGCGAGCGCGAGCTGCCGGAGCCCGCGGCAAGAAGACCATGCCGACCCCGTAATCACCCCTCCGGGGGAGTGGCAGGCCCATTGCCTCACATTCTCGCCTCAGGAATTCATCGGGAATTTGCACCAGGATCCCCGCACCATCGCCCGTCTCGGGATCGCATCCGCACGCGCCCCGATGAACCAGGTTGGAAAGCACTTCCAACCCTTGGCGGATGATGAGGTGGCTGCGGGTACCGTCCACGTTGACCACAAAGCCGACACCGCAGTTGTCTCGCTCGAAGCGAGGGTCGTACAACCCCTGTTTTTTCGGCAATCCGTCCCTCTGCATGGATGACCTCCGGGTGTCAAACCAGCCGACTGTCAAATGGCGACAGCGACACCCCAATGGCCGGCGCCCCCGGGTCCTGAAATCGACCCGCAGTGCTACTTTCCAGCCAAATCAACTTGCTGCAGGTGCTTGAGATGGGAAAGCGAGCAAACTTGATTTACAGCTAGAACGGGTATCTTGACCCATCGAACCAAGGATTCTATCAAATTGGACCCCAGAAATCCTTGCTTCTCCTGCCCGAATCCTGGCCCGTTGAGTCGCTACTTAGGGAAAACCCTGAGAAGATACAACAACCGGTGATTTTAGAAGAAAGCCGACCGCAAAATAAATTTGTATTTTTTATAGTACCAATAAAATCTATTAATAAAAAGAATAAGTGGTGGCCTCGGGGCAACGGAAATCCATCAGATAATCCTCACGGGTTGAACAGGTTAGGGACATTTCCCCACGAACTTCAATGGTTGCCGGACTTGCCCCTCCCTGCGTCATAAAGAGCTGTGGCCCTGGAGCTTCGGCTGGAGTATAATCACCCTCGATGTCTAAAGGCGCCAAGATTATCATCGCTGCAGCCGTCCTGGTCATCCTCAGCTATATCGTTTACTCCTCGATGGCATTGGACCAGTTCAGTTGCGAGGTCTGCATGGAGTTCAGAGGGAAAACCGACTGCCGGAGAGCCGTGGGAGCTACCGAGGCGGAAGCCTTGCGGACGGCTCTTGACACGGCATGCGCTCAGCTCTCTTCCGGCATGACCGATAGTATCGCCTGCTCTCAAACCCCTCCACAAAGCGTTGACTGCGAAAAACGCTAGACCTATTGACCTTCCCACAACCGGGTCCGGCCCCCGACAAAGTTTTCAATCCGCCTCGCTGGACGTCGGCCGCTGCCTTGCATGGCTCCCTGAATGCCCTCAAGACAGACAGAAGCACCCGTCGCTTCCTTCCCCTCACCCAATAAAGTCCGAATGTATATGTACGAAAACAGCTCCGACTTCCGTTTCTACGTCAGGCCACTTGTCAACGCCGGCGGCGATCTGGGCGATGTTGTTCGAATCAGGAGAATCGCTCAAGACGAGTTCGAGTGCGTTCTCGCCCGCAAGGGGACCCCAGAATATGATGAATGGATTGAGTCGTGCACACAGCGCGTTCGCAACAGCACGCGGCGCTTCGGCTACGCCTGGCATGACCGATTCTGCCCAGGGGCCCCTGAGTCGAAGAACGACATTCTCAGTGATCGAGTTCTTCAGGTGAACCAGGTTTTCCGTCGTAACCGATATGTCGATACGCTCCACGAACTCCATACCGGAGTTCACGGCAATGTCCTGTACAAAGTCAGTCGTGGCAATTCTTTCATAATCTCCATTGACACGTATGCGGTTGTCTCCAATCACGATCATCGCTTCACCACCGGACCGCAGGACATGATGACAATGGCTCATGACCGTTGCCATATCCTGGAAAAAGCGCAGCAACAGTGCGGGCATATTCTTGCGGCGAAAACCGACATCGGCGCTTTGCAACCGGTGATGAAGATCAGCAAGATAGGCTCGGACGCGATAGGGGAGTCTGTGTGTCTCATGGTCTATGGCCTGTTCCAACTCCCGCCGCTCCTTCATCAAGATTTCTCGGCTACCCACCAGCTTGTGCTCAACCGGTCTGCGCGCAGAAGAGTCCATCCCGAACAGGACGAGCAGCGAGAGCCTATCGGTGTCGATGTAGGGCAGCGCTGTGGCATAAGGGGGGGCTGGTAAGAACCCTATCCATGCTGCCTTTAGCCAGCCCAAGAGCTTCCAGGGTTTCCGGATTTCTGGAATCCCCTTCGACGACTTTGCAGGAGAAAAATCGATTCGGAGAATACCCGCGCGCCGACCAAAATCTCTCAATGCGTGTGTATTGCGTCTCCAGGGCGTCGAGATACCTTGGGAAAACATCAGCATCTTGAATGGGATTTTTCCTGCGTCGAATCCTCAAATCGTTCGGATCCTGTTGTGAAATCTCTCGGATAAAGCTACTGAGAATCACCTCCAGAAAATCTCTGGTCACCCCTTCGCTGACTGACCGAATACACCTCAGAAGCCAATTCAACTTCCGGATGACGGGATCTGGAAACCATTTGGCAATTTCCTCGAGACAATTGGGCTTGAACTGGGTTGTTTCCTCTGGAAGCATGGACGGAGCATCTTCTATCTGTCCAACCAAAGCACCTGAAGCGCCTCGCACAACGTCCGGGTTTACATCCAGAATACCGACTTTTGCCCTGGCGATTTTTGCAGCCAAAGGATTCATATCGCATCCGAACGCTCTGTATCCGTTGAGATAGCCTTCCAGGAGGGTTGTTCCACTACCACAGAAGGGGTCGAACACCTCAGATCCTTCGGGTAGAGCACACAGGTTGAGCAGGCCCCTTGGCCAGTTGCGGGTAAAACTTACCTTTGTACGGATGCAGTCCATGGGTCACATATTGGGGGTCCTTCCTCGCCGACTGTTGCCGAGCCGACCCATTCTCGATAATCGCTTGCCACGTTGGGTCCGAGCCCGGCGCCGTAAGTCCGATGCCGTGTGTGAACACCAACCGATTGGCTTTCGCGACATCGTACGCATCAAGCTCTACAGCACCGGATTTCTCATTTTCAAAGTTTGCCCGCGGGCTCACCATCGACTCAATTTCCCTCCTCCTGAGCACACCCTCATAGGGCCAGAGCTTGTAGGGGGGAGGCACGAACCCAACGAGCACCTTTGCGGGAGGCTTACGTAGAACCAGCAGTTTTTCGATCGTTGCCCGACGACCAGCGGACACGAACGAACGTTTGGCGCCATGCACCGATCTTTTTATGATGGACACCGTTTCAAAACCGATCCCCTCTGCCACCTTGCTCAGAGCCTCCGCGGCCGAGTAGAGCACTTTCTTATAGACGGCGTCTCCCACCACCAGGACAGCATATCTGCCAGGCCTCAGGACTCTGTGTATTCCCCAAAGGCTGAGTTCCATCTCGGCAAGGTAAGAGTCGAAGCCTGTCGACTCCCTCTGGTGACGCAGATGAGATCCTATTTCAATCTCTCCCAGTTGACGGGGGTCGTGCCCCAGCCATAGGAGCCTGAAGCGGTGATACAGATGATAGTCATTGGCGTTCCCATAGGGCGGCGAGCTCACAACCAGATCCACCGAGTTAGCTCGCGGTCCGTGATCACCCAGATCTCGCGTATCCGAGGTTGCGAAATCGCACACACCATAACGAATGGCCGGCTGTGTCCTGGCGACGCTCCGGATGATGGCATTCAGGGCTATGAGAAACCGCCTGAGTGTTTCGCCCCGAGAGATGTCGCGAGGTCTGCTCGAATACCGGGTTTCCGAATCTTGAAATGAAGCAGCCAGCACGATACGAGAGAGGGCGAGCAACGCCAAGTTACGCGCCTCCTTATTTTCCATCTTGTCAATGCGCGCCCTGATCGCCGCCAATTCCCCTCGCGACGTGATTGGGAACCACTTATCGATGTTCGGAATGTCTGGAATGTGCTCCTGGTTCTCTCGACAGAGTGAGTCCGCGCCTGGGAGACCAACGAGCAAAGTGGTCAATGAGATCTGAATCACATGCAGCTCTCGGGCTGCTTCTTGATCCAAGTTACACGTCTTGACTCGCCCAATCAGGGTAGCGACAGGGTTGGCGTCCGTACTCGAAGCTCTTCTTCCCAGACGAACGGCTTCAAGGGCTGTTGTCCCACTCCCTCCAAATGGATCGAACACAAGCTCCCCACGCAATGACAACCCGGTAATACAGTGGCCGGGAATTTGGGGGATGAACTTTGCCGGATAGGGATGCAAGTCGTGGGTAAGGAATCCCGTATCTTCCGTGGTGAAGGACCAGTCGATAGACTCCAGGCGCCTTGCAACGCGCCTCACAGAACGCAGATGATCAGGAGACTGAATCTCTTCGTAGGCAGGGAGAGGTTCCTCCCCCGAAAGGACGTATTGTCCACGTTCTTCGCGGACAAGCGACGCGCCGCCAAGCTCGACCTCATACAGGTACCTTCCGGCCTTGGACGACATGGAGCCTCCTTGGTTCTGGGTTTAGTATAGTTTCCCAGAATCATCGGATCAAGACCGGAATCACTGCGGCAAGAGGTTTCCAACACAGGCGGAGCAGATCTCGACCGGCCGGCAAGTCCACGCTGCCTGGATGAGGGACAACACCCGTCTTATCGAATATCTGGAATACAGCGTTGACCTGAGCAGTCGGCCTCGGTTAATGTCATCTCGTCATTGTGCCCATCCCCCCTTCCAGCGTCGACTCAACGTAATTCCCCTCCTGGGAGGGGTGCAGGGGTGGGTCCATTGGAGGATGGATTCATAAAGTGAACATCGACTCGGGCCAACCGCTTGGACGCCGAGGTAATAGATCACCGAGGCCGAGGTCTTGCGAACGGCTCTTGACACGGCGTGCGCCCAGCTCTCTTCCGGCATGACCGATAGTATCGCCTGCTCTCAAACCCCTCCTCGAAGCGTTGACTGCGAAAAACGCTAGAGATTCCGACCGTTTCCCCACCCGGATCCGGTCCCCGACAAAGTTTTCAATCCGCCTTCCCGGACGTCGGCCGCTGCGTTGTCGGAAAATCCAACACCGGCTTGCCTGCCGATCAGCCGGCACAGGCAGGTCCCAATTCCATCCAGAAGCCGGTCACACCATCATTCCGGATCCTCGGCCCACGACTGCCTGTTGTCCTTGTGTTAAGATAAAAAACGGGCCTGAGAGATGAGGCTAGTTGAGGCAAGCATGAGCGTTTTTCGTCGGAACCGTGACGATCAGGAAGTCCCAAAGAGCCTTCTGGGCAAGTTCAGAGCTGCGGTTGCCTCGACCCGGCAGAACCTGGTGGCCCGCATCGAGCAGGTGCTCCAGGGGAAAAAGGAGATCGACGCCGACTTGCTGGATGAGCTTGAAGGAATCCTGATCGGCGCCGATATCGGGATCACAACCAGTATGGAAGTCCTGGACAAGGTCAAAGCTCAGGTCAGCCGCAGCCGGATCAACGATGCCGCCCAGCTCAAGGACAGCATCAAATCGGAACTCCGGAGTATTCTCGAGGCCGCATCCACGCGGGCGCCCGATCGGTTGAATTCCGGACTCCAGATCATTCTGGTCGTCGGGGTCAACGGAGTCGGCAAAACGACCACTGCCGGTAAGCTGGCCGACCGATTCATGCGAGAGGGCAAGGGAGTGTTGGTGTGTGCTGCCGATACCTTTCGCGCTGCGGCGGTCGAGCAACTGCAAGAGTGGGGGAAGCGGGCAGGAGTCAGTGTCATTCGCCAGCAGTCGGGCGCGGATCCCTCTGCGGTGCTCTTCGATGCCATCCATGCCGCCAAGTCGAGGAAAGCCGACATCCTGATTGTCGACACGGCAGGCCGACTTCACACCAAGAACAACCTGATGGCCGAGTTGGAGAAAATGAAGCGGATTGCCGGACGAGCCGTCACCGGGGCGCCGCATCAGATTCTGCTGGTGATCGATGCCACCACCGGACAGAATGGCTTGATACAGGCCAAGGAGTTCACTCGGCGCACCGGTGTCAGCGGGATCATTCTGACCAAGCTGGACGGGACCGCCAAGGGAGGAGTCGTCGTCGGCATTGCGCGGGATCTTGGAATTCCCATCCGATATGTCGGGGTGGGCGAACGGATCGGAGACCTGATCCCCTTTTCACCCGAGCACTTCATCGATTCCCTTTTCGACTGAGAATGGACGACGACCGGAACGGCCGTGTTCACCGGTCGTTGCCGGGTTGCCGGGGCTGTGTGCTCACTTTGTTGACTCCGCATCGGGCTGAAGTTCCGTGCCCCACCCGCTTCTCGCGGTTTTCTCGCCTCGCTCCTCCCGGCTCGGCGGCCTGTCGAACCCGACCATGACAAACGTTGACGATACTCATATGGGTCAGGCCATCGAGCTGGCCCTCCGAGGAAGGGGGCTCACCAGTCCCAATCCCATGGTGGGGGCTGTGCTGGTTCGGGACGGGGTCATCGTTGGCCAAGGATTTCATCGGTATAGTGAACGGAAGCACGCTGAGGTTCGGGCCCTGGAGCAGGCCGGAGAAAAAGCGCGGGGGGCGACCCTCTACGTCAATCTGGAACCCTGCTGCCACCAGGGCCGTACCGGCCCCTGCTGCCGGCGCATTGCAGACTCGGGAATTGCCCGGGTGGTCGCGGCGATGAAAGATCCCAATCCGCTGGTGGCCGGCAAGGGACTGCAATGGTTGACTGCGGCCGGAGTCGCAGTTTCCCTGGGGGTGAGGGAAGGAGAGGCTCAGCGGCTCAACCAGGCTTACGTCAAATACATTGCTTGCCGACAACCCTTCGTGACCGCCAAGGTCGGAGCCACTTTGGACGGCAGGATCTCGGCTGGTGGAGGTCCCCATCGGTGGATAACGAGTCCGGAGTCGCGCCATCGCGCCCACCAACTGCGTCTCGAGGCCGACGCCATTCTGGTTGGCATCGGCACCGTGCTGCAGGACGACCCGCGCCTCACCGATCGCAGCGGACAGCCGCGGACCCGACCTCTGCTGCGAGTGGTTCTGGATTCTCGACTGCGGCTTCCTCCGGATAGCTGTCTGGCTCGGACTCGCAGCCAGGGTGCTATAATCGTTTTTTGCAGCCAGGGACCGGACCCTGCTCGTCAGCATCGTCTGGAGGAAGCGGGGATCGAGATCATTCCGGTGGCTGCAACCGGCGGCCGGCTTTCCTTGGGCCCGGTTTTGGAGGAGTTGGGGCGCCGCCAGGTTCTGAGTCTCTTGATCGAGGGTGGGGCCGAGGTCAACTTCGAGGCGCTGCGCAGCAACGTCATAGACAAGTTCGTCTGCTTTCTGGCCCCCACAATCCTCGGGGGAGCAGCAGTTCCCATGTTCGGCGGCACCGGCTTCGACAGGCTCGACCAGGCCCCTCCTCTGGTCTTCTCCAGAACTGAAAGGATCGGTCCCGACCTGATGATCGAGGCCTATTTGAGACGATAGCTCTCGGCAACGATTCGGCCTCGAACCTCGTTCTGAGTTGGATGTGCAATGTTCACGGGAATCATCCAGGAGGTCGGTCGGGTGACGTCGCTGAAGCGGCGCGGGGACACGGCCCTTCTGGAAGTATCCGCCCCCCGGTTGATGTCGGAACTCCGCCCGGGGGACAGCATCGCCATCAATGGGGTGTGTCTGACCGTGACGGGCCGAGATCGTAAGGGCTTCCAGGCGGATCTGTCGCGCGAGACCCTGGAACGGTCCGGTCTGGGCAGCCTGAGTTCGGGGAATCCCGTCAACCTGGAACTGCCTTTGCTGCCAACGGCAAGACTCGGTGGGCACTTCGTCCAAGGTCACGTCGATGCGGTCGGCAGAGTGCTCAGGCTCAAGAAACAGCAAGCTTTTGCCTTGTTCCGCTTCTCGCTGCCCGCTCGGATGAGGGCCTATGTGGTGGAGAAAGGGTCCATTGCGGTCGACGGCATCAGTCTGACGATCTCCAGGCTGGGAAAAGACTTCTTTGAAGTCGCCATTATTCCCCACACTCTGGAACATACCAATCTGGCGCAGAGACGGCCCGGAGATCCGGTGAATCTTGAGTGCGACATTCTGGCCAAGTACGTGGAGGCGGCGCTGAGCAGCCATCTGAAAGACGGGCGCCGGATCGGGACGACGACACAGGATCTGTTGGAGCGGGGGCCCTGACTTACGGCTCTCGAGGGACCCCATTCAATGCAGTGCATTCCGAGGTAACCATTGGCAACCTGTTTTTCAACCATTGAAGAAGCCGTCGAAGATATTCAGGCCGGAAAGATGCTCATCGTGGTGGACGATGAGGACAGGGAAAACGAGGGCGACCTGACGATTGCCGCCGAGAAGGTGACGCCGGAAGCCATCAACTTCATGGCGAAGTTCGGGCGGGGATTGATTTGCCTTTCCATGACGGGAGAGCGCCTCGATGAGTTGCAGATTCCACTGATGGTCAACGACAACAGCTCCCGATACGGCACCGCCTTCTGCATTTCGATCGAGGCCAGGGGAAAAGTGTCGACGGGAATCTCAGCGGCCGACCGGTCTCAGACCATCCTGACGGCCATTCATCCTGAGACCAGGCCCGGTGATCTGGTCAAGCCCGGTCACGTGTTCCCTTTGCGGGCGCGCAAAGGAGGGGTCCTCATCCGAGCCGGACAAACGGAAGCAGCCGTAGACCTGGCCCGCATTGCCGGCTTGAAACCGGCAGGCGTGATTTGCGAGATCATGAACGACGACGGCAGCATGTCGCGAGTCCGGGAGTTGCAACAGTTTGTCAGAGAACACGGTCTGAAAATGATTACCGTGGCCGATCTCATCAAGTACCGATTGCGGACCGAATCATTCGTGAAGCTGGTGGCCGAGGCCGATTTGCCCACCGATTTTGGTACTTTCAGGATGCTGGCGTTCGAAAGCGAGATCGAGCAGGAGACCCACGTGGCCCTGGTGTTTGGCGCCATCCGCCCGGAACGGCCCCGTGCTGGTCAGGGTGCATTCCCACTGTCTGACCGGCGACGTTTTTCATTCCGTCCGATGCGATTGTCGAGCTCAGATTGAAAGCTGCATGCAACTCATCGCCCGGGAAGGCAGCGGCGTCCTGCTCTACCTGCACCAGACCGGGCGAGGATTCGAGCTGAAGAAAGGCGACCCGCGTCATCGCATCTCCTATCATGGAATGACCTCTACCGATGCAGAAGCCTATAGCTGGCGCCGGGCCCAGCGGGACTACGGTACCGGCGCGCAGATCCTCTCTCGCCTGAATCTCAAAAACATTCGCTTGCTCACCAACCACCCGCGCCGAATTGTAGGATTGGAAGGTTACGGGATTCGGGTGGTCGAGCAGATCCCCATCGAAGTCCCCGGGGACCCGACCCCGCCGCGGCCCGAGGCCGCCGAGGGAGCGCGGTAGGCGAAGCGGAAGCCAACTCCCCGGCTCCGGAACTCACCTCAACCGGATGCCAGCCGGCTGTAGGCCGAGACGCAGGAGTCGTCTCCCAGGACCACCCCTTCCGCCACCACGGCGTGGGGCCCGATTTCGCAGTGATTCCCCACGATGCAACCCCGCAACCGGGCCTGGTCCCCGACGGTGACTCCCTTCCAAAGCACTGAACGATCGATGACCGCCCGTTTGCCGACGCGGCAGTCCTGGCCGATGGTGGAACCGAGGATCCGGGACCCTTCCCCGACCTGAGCCGAGGAAGCGACCACAGAGTTTTCAACGGTGCCTGTAGAACGGTCTTGCGTGGCCGTACCCGCCCGGCTGAGCGAGGGGATGGCTACGGCAGGGATGAACCGCCCATGCAGAATGTCCCTGTGGGCCTCCAGATACTTTTGGGGAGTTCCGATATCCATCCAGTAACCGGGGGAGATGTAAGCATAGACGGCCTTCCCACTTGCCAACAGACCCGGGAACACGGCCCGTTCGAAGGAGCAGTTCTCACCGGCCGGGATGGTCTGCAGGACTTCCGGTTCCAGGACATAGGCCCCGGCATTGATGGTATTGCCGGTGATTTCGTTGGCGCCGGGTTTTTCGAGAAAGCGAGTGATCCGGCCATCCTTCTCGCTTTCCACCAACCCGTAGGCCGAGGGGTTGTCGACTCGAGTGAGCGTCAAAGTGGCCGCGGCCGAGCGCCGGCGATGCAAACGAATGATCTCCGTCAGATCGAAGTCGCCAAGAATGTCTCCGTTAAAAACCACCGTGGGTCCCTCTAACAGCGGCTCTGCGTTCTTGAAGGCTCCGGCGGTGCCCAGGGGAGATGGCTCCACCACGTAGTGGAGTCTGGTGCGAAACCGAGCGCCGTCTCCCAACACCGACTCCACTTTGTCAGGCTGATAGCCGAGGCTCAGAATGGTCTCGGTGATCCCGTGCCGGCGAAGCAACTCGAGCTGGTAGCGAAGAAAGGGAACGTTGACCACGGGAACCACCGGCTTGGGAAGGTGCAGCGTCAGCGGTCTCAGCCGGGTCCCTTCACCGCCCGCCAGGATCAAGGCCTTCATGAAACACTCCTCCTTCCAGGGGCCCGGCAGGGCTCAGGACAACCAGGATCGGGGGCGCTCCACCTCCACCCCCACAAAACCCAGTTTTTCAGTGAACGGACTAATTTTCCCGATCTGAACCTTGACTTTCTCGACTTGAAATCCTCGCAAGACCTCGCGGCAAATGAGGAAAGCGGCCTCCTCCAGCAGGGTGAAGGCCTGGCGTTCGCAAAGCTTCTGGACCAGACCGTAGACGGCGCTGTAGTCCACGGTCTGGTCCAACCGTCCACCGGCAGCTTTCTCCAAAGACCGCCACAGGGTCAGGTTGACTCGGCAGGGTTGCGTCTTGCGCCGCTCTTGCCGGGTCGTGCCGACCTTCATCTGCAACTGAATGTCCTTCAGCAGAATTTTGTCCATGGCTTGACTACCGGGTATCGGATGGAAACAGAGACTCGATCGGGCGGGCACTCCGGGATAGCGCTCTGCCCACCGCCGGCTCCCACCGCCACGGCCAATCCAGAAAACGGCGACCTGTTGCCCTACCCCTGAAGGGAAATAAATCAGGCTTGCCGGGGGCGAAACGGCCCGATGATAGCATGGGAGATTGGCGCCCCACAACGACAGCCCGGCCGGAGCGGCCCCTGCCATGGTGGGAAAGACAGGCTCAGGCGGAGGGCGCGGAAGTTGTGGCGGCGGCCGGTGGCGGCGCAATGGCCGCCCTGGTCGAGAGCGGCCATGAGCCTCGGGCCCCAGTCACGCCGAGCCTCACGCCAAAGGTCTTGAAGCGGCTTTTCCCTAACGCCGCATTTCAGCTGGATAAGCCGGTGTTCGAGGTCCAAACGGTGGATGGCCCTGGCCTGCCTGATTTCCTGATCCGCGCCGGCGGGGTGAGGACCGGGAGGACTTCGCTGCCCAATGGATCGGGCGCGACCGGTCGAGCTGCTTGCACAGTACGCCAAGGCTTCGCCGCCACTTCATGTCATGACCCTCCGGTTTGGTTTTCCTTCCCGTTTTTGGGTTTCGGCTTCCCTTCACCGGGAGAATCGGGCAGGATTTCGATAAGGGTGACGCCCTTGGGACGGAGAGCTCGGTACGTCAATAGGGCAACTCCCGTGGCGATGGCGAGACTCGCCGCGGCATTTTTAGCTTTGAACACCTCCTCGCTGCGCGCGCCGATTCCCGCCACAACCATCAGGCTTCCAAGCAGAGTGCCGACGAATGCTGCCCCGGTCAGGCCAACCCGTCCCGCCTCCCGGCCTATCCTGCCTTTTCTGGAACTTCGGGCTTCGATTCGAGACACCGTTTCTCTCGGGATCCGGATCTCGCCCTTGGGGTGAGCCGCCACGTTGCTGCTCTTCTTCACCTTGACGACCAGCGCGGTGGCCGTCACCTTCCTGACTTGCCCCTCCACCCTTTCGCCGTCGGCCAGTTGGAGCGTAACCTTTTTGCCGCCGATCCTTTTCCCCAACTCGCTCCACCGGACTTGCAAAAGCTTCACCGGCTCGGATCCCATCAAACTCCCGCTCACCAGCAGGAACATCACCAGCCCAGCAAGACTTCGCCGCCACTTCATGTCATGTCCCTCCGGTCTGGTTTTCCCTCCTGTTTTTGGGTTTCGGCTTCCCTTCACCGGGCGAATCGGGCAGGATTTCGATGAGGATGACGTTCTTGGGACGAAGCGCTCGGTAGGCCAATAGGGCAACCCCCGTGGCGATGGCGATACTCGCCACCGCTTGAGCATTGGTTGGTTCGCTCTCGCTGAGTTCTCCGCCGGTCAGAGCAATCATGCTTCCAAGCAGAGTGCTGAAGAATGTTCCTCCTGTCAGGATAATCCGTCCCGCCTCCCGGCCTCTCCTGACTTTTTTGGAGCTTCGGGCCTCGATTCGAAACACCGTTTCTCTCGGGATCCGGATCTCGCCCTTGGGGTGAGCCGCCACGTTGCTGCTCTTCTTCACCTTGACGACCAGCGAGGTGGCCGTCACTTTCCTGACTTGCCCCTCCACCCTTTCGCCGTCGGCCAGTTGGAGCGTAACCTTTTTGCCGCCGATCCTTTTCCCCAACTCGCTCCACCGGACTTGCAAAAGCTTCACCGGCTCGGATCCCATCAAACTCCCGCTCACCAGCAGGAACATCACCAGCCCAGCAAGACTTCGCCGCCACTTCATGTCATGTCCCTCCGGTCTGGTTTTCCCTCCTGTTTTTGGGTTTCGGCTTCCCTTCACCGGGCGAATCGGGCAGGATTTCGATAAGGGTGACGCCCTTGGGACGAAGCGCTCGGTACACCAATACAGCAGCCCCCGCGGCGATCGCTACACCCGCCGCCCCTTGAGCATCGGTCGGTTCGCTCTCGCTGAGTTCTCCGCCGGTCAGAGCAATCATGCTTCCATACAGAGTGCCGAGGAATGTTCCCACTGTCAGGCCAATTCGTTTCCCCACATTTTTCTTGAGACCTTGGACCTCGATTCGCAACACCTCTTCTCTCGGGACCTGGATCTTACTCCCGGGGTAAACCGCCACGTTGCTGCTCTTCTTCACCTTGACGACCAGCGAGGTGGCCGTCACTTTCTTGACTCGCCCCTCCACCTTTTCACCGTCGGCCAGTTGGAGCGTAACCTTTTTGCCGCCGATCCTTTTCCCCAGCGCGCTCCATTGGACTTGCAGGCGCTTTTCCAGCTCGGATGCCAGCAAACTCCCGCTCATCACCAGAAACACCATCAATGCGCTAAGACTTCGCCGCCACTTCATGGCATGTCCCTCCGGTCTGGTTTTCCTGTCAATCGACAATGAGATCGATCACGTGGACATCACCCGGGAAACTCTGTAGTAAGACCTGCTCTCGTCTGATAGGCGTCTTGCCCGGCACATGCGCTATCACCACCGCTCTTCCGGCCGGCAGGCCTTTGAACTGGTACGCCCCGCCCCGACCCGTGACGGTCCTCTGGTTCAGCAAACGCGCATGAAGCCTGGAAACCCGTGCGGCGCCAGTAGTTCCGGGGTTGCAAACAGGCGCAGCCTGACCACAACCCCTTTGTGCGGGTTTCCGGCTGAATCCTTGACAGCGCCTCGCACCACGTGTCCTACCCTCCCTGCAGTCACTTGAACGTCCGACTTCTCTTCGCCCTCCAGCCTCAACGGAGCAGTCGCACCAGGCAGCCGCTCTGCGGTGGCGGCCTCGACGACAAAGTACCTGCCACGAGCTATGACGGGCAGGGTGAAGTAACCGAAATCGTCGGCTGGAATGTCGCCCATCTCGTGGTGAAAGTGATGTCTGCGCCGCTCATCGGGGTAGAGGACGTGAACAGTCGCCCCGGCGAGCCCATCTCCCTTCTCGTCGACCACACGCCCCGAGACTTTTCCGGCGGGCCATAGACGGAAACTCACGTCGAGCCTGGCGGCGTTCCCTGCCATATTGAGTTCGGCTTCCGAAGAGACATGGCCGTCGGCCTTGGCCACCAGAAGCTGGCCGTCGGCTCGGTCCGTTTCGATGGAAAACGCCCCCTGGCTGTCGGTTCGATAGTGCCGAAGCTCGACCGCGCCTCCGCCGCGGATCAGCGTCACGTCTCCCCGCAAGGGGGTTCCGTCAACGGAGACAATCTGTCCTTCTACCGTCACCCGCGCTTGCACCGAGGGAACAACAACCAGAACAAAGGCAAGGCCCAGCCACAAAGACACGAACCACTTCTGTCTGATGGTATTCATAAGTCACCTCCTGTAGACGTTGAATCTCACTCGCAGTCGTAACCCGGTCTACCCCTCTCCGCCCAATCGGCACACACACCGTCACGGTCCGAGAACCAGCCCCTAAGCGCCTTGACAGCCAGTTTTGCATCCACCAGAGCCGGCCAGGACAGCGTATCATAGCGGCTGGGTGACACCCAGGGACTCTTCGTCGGACTGCAAGACGTCGGAGTACAATCAAGGGGGACGCTCACCGCTGGGAAGTACAGACTCTGAACGACCTCGTCATCGTCCCAACCATCAAGCTCGTACAAGGTCATGAAACTACCCGAGCTGGTGAACTGGTGCACATCGGCGCAACCTCCCGTGTCGCAATATCCATCGCCGTCGGAGTCGGTGGGACAGTTTACAGGAATGTCGGTTGCGACCGTCCCATGGGTGTTCTCGCCTCTGGTTGTCACTTGTTGAGTGTTCCCGTTGCTGTTGTACAAGGTTCTGTTGGGGGGTTCCCACTGGGAGTATGTCGTACAGCTATTCCACTCATACCACCCATCCTGGCAATGCGTGTCACAATTACCATCGTTATCGCAGACCCAGGAGTTGTGACACCAGCCGTTGAACTGGTGGCCGTCGATTTTATGCCCGATGTTCGAAGTTACTCCCCAGTTCCCAAAAGGTACCGAGTGAGGAAACCCTGGAGGTGGCCACGCACCATCATGACCACATTCGGTAGCGACCGGCCCCATGACTTTTCTGGCCTTGTTCAGGCCGGAGTAGCTGATCTGACAAACCCCCTGCGCCTCCGCCGACAAGTTGCCTGGCAAGACCCCCAACAGAACGACGCTCAGCCCAATCATCATCAATAAATACTTCATGTCTTTTTCTCCTTTTCTCCTTTCCGATAAAACCACCAGTCAAACGATTTACCAAAAGGCCCGTCATTCGCCAATCGGCCGGGGTTGAACGGTCAACAACGCTTCGACTTCCGATTCGAGTTGAGATGTGGCCCTCACCCGTCGGCCGTTGACGAAGAGCGTCGGCGTCCCGCTGGCGCCGGAGCGGAGGGCCAGGGAACGATCGGCTTGCACGGCCGCGCCCGTACCCGCGTCGCGCAAACAGGCTTCGAACGGCCCCAACTCCAAACCGAGCCTCTCGGCAATCGAGACCACCCCTCGAGGGCTCAAGTCCTGATTGTCTCTGTACAATTGGTCGTGAAACTCCCAAAAACGCCCCTGCCTGTCCGCGCAGACCGCGGCCTTTGCCGCCCCGAAGGCGTTCCGATGTCGTTCCAGGGGAAGGTGTTTGTAGACCAGGCGCACCTCCTTCGGCCACCTCTCCAGCACCCGCCGGAGGACCGGCTGAAGCCGGCGGCAAAAGGGGCACTCGAAGTCGCTGAACTCCACAATGGTCACTCGGGCCTCGGGCGGGCCCAGGGAGGGGCCTGCTTGCGGCTGCAAGTCGATGCCGCTCGCGGGCCCTTCAAGAAGGTAATTCTGTACTTTGGCTGACCGACGCAGTTTCGAAAGCAATTGTTTCAGAGCCTCCGCTCGGCGGTTGTCCTCCAATTTCCGGCGTATTCGATACTTGACTTCGGATTCCAGCACTCCCGGAAAACGGCGCCGGCTCTTCTCATAAGCCTCGTCCACCTCATCCTCGGAGACTGTGATGCTTTCCACCTTGACTTTGAGGTAGCCATTGGCATCCAGGCCTTCGGCTCGCGCCGCTTGCTGCAACAACAGGTTGTTGATCAGTTTGTCGAGCATCGACCGTTTGAATTGCTCGATCCGGTTGTTCATCTGCTCGACCTGGTTTTGAATCGCCTTCTCCAGTTGCGCCGTTGGGATTGCCTCCCCGTCGACGCTGGCCGCGATTTCACCGGGAGACTGTCCGTCTCTGGCTGAGACTGTCGGCGCCGCCAGCGTCAACAGGCAGCCGGCTGCTACCGCGGCTGGAATGCGTTGCTTCCGTTCCCTGGGTCCTGACATCACGCCACCCCCTGACTCACTGTTTCAATATCCTCTCAAGACTTTTGGGCTCTCTTGCGTTCCCTTCGTCCCCGGTAAGCACTGGCGGCGGCAGAATGAAGACAGCCGCAAACCAGACTCCCCGAACCGCCTGCGCCCATTTTTCTTTTGGATTCATCTTTCTCATGATCCGGTTTTTGATCGGGGCATGATTTTCAGCCCCTACTCTATATAAACGTTTGAAAAGAACTTTTTTCACAACTTTTTTCGTGTCGCGGCAAAAAAACCATCCAGGCCCCGGACCGGGTGGTCCCGGGAAAAGATTCCAGGGGAGTCCCTCCTGTCCCGGAGGACCTCTTCTTGTGGCCGTTCAGGCCCGGTGGCTCTCCGGTGGGACCTGACCGGTCGTCCTGGAATCTTCGGGCGATGAGGGTTGAAGGCGGGCGTTGATGCGGCGCTGGAGCCAATCGCTGGCGCGGTTCAGGCGGGTGGCGACGTTCGAGTAAGAGAGATGAAGGTGTTCAGCGATCTCCTGGTCGGAGAGGCGCCGGTACAGATGCAACTCCATGACCTGGCGGTAGGTGTCCGGCAGCATCGCGACCATCTCCCGCAGCAGGACCAGCAACTCGTTGTTGTAGGCCAGATCTTCGGGGGATTGCCCTGGAGCTTGCACTTCGGAGAGGCGGGGGACTCCGCCTGGATGGTTGGGGTCCCGCAGCGCCTCACCGCTGGAGTCTTCCTCCTCCCGGAAGGGAACTTCTCGGCGACGGCGGTCCCGGTTACGGCGGACGTCGGTGGCGGCGTGGGCGACGATGGCGTGCACCCAGGAGCAAGCCGTGGGGCCGCCGAAGCGGGCCTCGTCGATCTTCTCCAGAATCTTGACCCAACTGTCCCGAAGGGCTTCCCGGGCCAGAGCGTCGTCGCCGGCAATCCGCCGGGCGAGGGGAAAGAAGCGTTGGGAGCAGCAGGCAATCCATTGTTCTCCTCTGTCGCCTTCCAGGAGGGGACAGTTCCTGGCGGCCCGCTCGAGTTCCGGGGTGGGACGAACAGGAAAATCGTCGGTTCTCTCTTCTGACTCTTTGCTCATCGCTTCGGACTCCTTCCCGGCTCTGGTTTGGCTATAGGTTTCGAGGCTTCTCCTGAAAGGCCGACCTTGCAGGGTTCTCGGAGTTCATGGCGCCAGGTGAGTGGAACCAGGGTGAGTGGAGCCAGGAGGCCGCCGGCGGGGGCCGCTGAAGGCGTCCGCAGGGAAAGTGTCGATGAACGCCGTCTCCTCCGTTATGGTCTAGTCGGTCAAACCCTGGTCGACGGTGGGCGAACGGTTGCGCCCTTCGTCGGGGATGAAGTCGGCAGCGTCGACTCGCTTGAATATCAGAATCTGGTTACTATCGTAACCGCCGGACAGGTACAGGTGCTTGTCGTCGGGACTGGCCGCAACCCATCCTGCTCTATAGAAGTCATCCGGCAAGGCGGCGCCGAACCGGTCGGCCTGCCACGGGGCCAGGAAATTCATTCCCAGGAGTTCCCGGGATTCCGGCCGCCACCCGACGCTGAAGGAGGTGAAGGCCGACCCGGCGCAGAACACATCCACCGATGACGCTTCCGTTCTCCCCAAAGCGAGTTGACAGTCGATATAGAAAAACGGGGTTGGTTTGTCCCAAAACCGGGGCAGCGTGTCGAGGAATCGCGGCTTCGACGGCTCGTCTCCGAGTTCGAAGACCGTACTCCCCCCATCATTATCGAGCGCGAACAGGTATCGTCCGCCACCGATCGCCACCGCTTCCAGGGACGACAACCCTTCTATCGTCCGTTGTTCGATCTCATCGCCATTCCTCAACGTCTCCACCTGCTGCAGTTTGCCCGTTTCGGTATCACGCTCGAAGACGAGCAATGAATCCCGGGTCACCGCGTACAGGTAGGTTTCGCCGGTGGATATCGCCGCGTGCTTGAGGTCCCCTTCGATCTGGACGGTTTCCACATGCTGGAAGCTGCTGGCCGATGCGTCGAGAGCCAAAGTGACCACTTGGTCCTGCCAGTATTTCACGATGTGTATGAACGATGCTGTGGAATCCATCAAGAGAGTGTCGCCGCGATCAAGACGCACAGCATAGAAGCATCCGATGTAGGAGACCTCTCCCTCGTATTCGAGTCCCGGAGAGCCTTCAAGAGGCGCGAACTTGCGCCACGTACAAAAATTGTTCACATAGAGTCTGGATCGGTGCGAGTCCCAAAGAAGACTTGAGAATCCACTGATGCCCAGTTCTTCCCCAAGCGATTGGACCCAGGTCAGATCGCCGGACTCCGGATCCCGTTCGAACACGAGCAGTCCCGCATCCGACGAGGCGTACAGTTCGGTTCCCTGGGTATTGAACGCCAAGCTGTTCGGTCCCCGGATTTCAAGCAGGGCGCCCGCGGCGTCGACGTCGCCATCGACGATGCGTCCGACATACCTGATCCAGGCCGGAGGGTCGCCCTGGCTCCAGCGCATGGTAAAGTCACCGCCCGACTCTTCGCCCCGGCTGCCGATCCGTATGGCGTACCGGACTCCCGCCTCGGCCGGGAGGAAGACGCTCCCCGCGCTCGCGTCGATCTGCTCCAGCGATCCGATGTCATTCCCCACGAGCCTGTAGACCGCCAGCACACCCGTGTCGGAGCCGTCCAACCGGAAGCGGTACCAGCCCTCCGAGGGCGCCGTCCACGTCCACCACAGGGACGAGTGGCCGGGGGTTCGCTCACCGCCTTCCAGGGTCGCGAAACGGTTCGAGCCGCTGACGGAGCCGCTGGCGCCCGTGAGTGAAGCTGCCCCCGGCAGATCGTCGTTCGCAGGCGACAGACCCCACTCCAAGGTCCCAGCCACACCGGGAACATAGGCCGGAAGCCCCAGCGCAACATCCGCCGGAAGTCCCGCTGCAATCCAGTAGCGTTCTCCCGCGCGGGCCGTGAACTTCAACTCCCGGGACAGCTTCGCGCCCGCGGCGGTCGAGGCCGCCAGTTGCAGTTCGTGGAGGGAGCCGCCGGTGAACACGGCAAGGTCGAGAAGCGAAGCGCCTGCGAGACGCCAAGTGTATTCGCCATCCCGAGGGGCATCCCAAGCGAACCACCGGGTTGTGGTTCCGGTTGCGACAGGCTCACCGGGCTCGACCGTTGAACTCGGACTGACGAAGAACTCATAGCTGGATGAGTGCAGGCCAGCGATCACCGCTGCGTTAGCGAAGTCGTCGTTGCCGGGATATGCACGGCCGCCCGGCTCCCAGGTCAGTTCATAGGAGTTCCCGGCGGCAAAGGCATCGTCCGCGGCGACCGCGATGCGGTACTCGTTGCCCGCGAGGGCAGGGAACGCCGCTGACTGATCCCTCGATCGGGAAACGAGTCGGAGGCCGCCAATGCCGTCGCCAACGAAGACGAGCACGTTCAGGTAGCGGCGGTCCACGCTGAAACGCCAGTCGCCGTCCGACGGCGCCGTCCACCGGTACCAGGTGGTTGCCGCCATGGAGCCGAGCAACTCGCCGGCTTCCAGGGTAGCCCCCTGGTTGCTTCCCCGCGCGCGGCCCGTTTCCCCCTCAAGCACCCTCCCCAACCGGAAGTCGTCGTTGGCGGGCCGCGACCCACCGGAATAGTACAAAACCATGGGAACCACTTGGCGCTTGCGGCGTTCGCCATTGTCATCCCGGTACACGAACGTGCGGTCGTCGTTGAGGATGCTCAGGCGAATTCGATAGGTTTGCCCACCCTTGGCGATGAACGTCAGGCCTCCGCGCTTGGACGCGGTTCTTGACAGGGACACGAACTGGTTCCCCTCGAACACGTCCAACTGAACCTCGTCGGAAAGACCTTGGGATTCTTCAGGTTCGTTCGCTCCGATACTGAACCGGAACGGCGCGCTGGCGGGCGCGGTCCAAGTGTGCCAGACGGACCTGGGTCTGACCTGTCGGACGAACTCCACGCCGCGATTGAAAGACGGTTCGCCGGGCTCGGGCGTAGCCAGCAGGAGGTCGAATCCTGTCGGCCACACCTGTCCTTGAATTCTCGCGGGCGCCGCGAAGCCGTCATTCGCGGGCGGGCGGGCCTCGGCCGGGGCTGGATCGTCAGGGTCTCCTATGCGCACCCGGACGGAGGCCGAGTCGCCCGTCGCATTCCATGAGCCGGCGGTGAAGTAGAGATGAAAAGCCTCTTCCGAAGGTCGGCCCCGAAAGACGAGCTCGATGCGCTGCTTTTCGCCCGCGGCAACTTCCCCCAGGGAGATCGAATGGATGCCTGAATCGTCCAGCTCCGCCTCCAGCGAACGGGACAAGCCGTCCTCTCGGGATGCGGCGCTCAACCGCGAGGCTACGAACTCCATCGTGGAACAAGCGTCGGAGTCTGCCGCCGCCCGGCAATCGATGCGCAAGGTCGCGCCGGCGGCGACGTATTCATCGGCCGTCAGCCTCAGGTTGATTTCGTAGGTTTGGCCCGGGAGGACATTCACGATCTGCCTGTCCGCAATGACGCGAAGTTGCGGCGTGGAGGCGCCGCGTATCACGGTCCAGGCCAAAGCCGCGCGGGGCGCCGCGGTGTAGACGCGTCGGGCGACCGTCTTGACCCGGTAGGTTCCGGGCACCGGGTTTCTCACAATGACCCACTCCACGTTGTCGATCCGGGAACGCGACGCGTATTCGCCACAGGCGGCGGTTTCGCAGTCGGCGCCGAGGTCGACCCACAAGTCCAGATCGTTCAGCACGGCGCTGGCAATGGTGTCCGTGGGCGGTTCGTCCCAGGTCATCACCAGGTCCAGTCGGCCGGCGTTCTCCGGCACCAGGATGTCCTGGTAGGCGTATTCGCCGTCCGCCAACTCCGAGACGGCGCTGCCGCTGACCCATCCGTCCGCCTGGTCTCGATTGAGCACGCTGGTGCGCGCCGAGACTTTGCCGAGTCCATACTGGTGCTGCAACGGGGCCGGTCCATTGGAATTGTCCACGGCGAACCGATGAGGGTCCTCCAGGAACGCATCCGGCTTGATGGCGCTGGCCATCAATCGAGCCCGCGTCAACGCCGGCTGTTCGCGGAAGGCCGGAACCGCGTCCATCAGCAGGGCGGCCACCCCGGCCACCGCTGGAGAGGCCATGCTGGTGCCGCTGGAGGTCGCATAGCCGCCGCGGTTGCCGGCGCCTCTGGCGGATCTGACCAATACGCCCGTGCCGACGACTTGCGGCGCGAGGCGTCCGTCCGCGGTCGGGCCAGAGCTGCTGAAGATGGCGAGGTCTCCGTCGTCCCTGACCGCGCCCACGGCCAGCGAGTTCTTGGCCGTGCTGTAGTCGGAGAACCCGTGAATGCTACGGTTCGCCTGCGCCACCACGTAGAGCTGCCCGTGGTTCCAGACGATCGAATCAATCTTGCGTTCGCCGACGCCACGCCCCTCCCATTCCAACGCGGCGACGCCGAGACTCATGTTCACCACCAGGGGCTTGACGCTGGCGGGAGATCCACCGGTCTCGCCGCAACCGGACGGCCTGGAAAGCCAGTCCATGCCGCGCCGGATACTGTCCCCGGACCCGAAACCCAGGTGATGCAGCACCTTGGCGAATCGGATGTGCCGCACCAGGGGCGCCATGCCGGCGAACCGAGGGTCCGAGTGGCCGTTGCCAACCATGGTTCCGGTCACGTGGGTTCCGTGCAGGCCGTCGTCGATCCACAGATCCTGATCCGACGTACCTGGTTCATAGGTCACGAAATTGGCGCCGCAGATGCTCTCCCGGTTGGAGGAGATGTCCAGGTGGTTGATGTTGAGTCCCGTGTCCATGACGGCGATGGGCGCCGAGGCGCCGCCGATTCCCGAAAACAGCCCGGCGGAGTCGTCATAAAGCCGCAACGCATCCGCCCCCATGGCGGGAACGGCGTGTCGTGGGCGGCTTTCACAATGCCGACGGGTTCGATGGCCAGCACGAAGTCCGCCTCGGCCAGGGAGTCCAGCAAGCCGTAGGGCACGTTGGCCACATAGACCCGGATGTCCGGGTCGAAGTCGCCGACCACGGCACCCAGGTCTTCCAGCGTGCGCCGCCATTGGCCCGTCGGGTCGTTCGTCATCAGGGTAATGAATACGGGCGTCTGTTCCTGTGGATCTGCCGCCAAGGCTTTCTCCGCGAACGCCTCGGCGAGCTTTCTCTCCCTGGGCGCGGCGCCCAGCCCGTCGACCTCCGGTAAATCCGCGATCGCTTGGAGGCGCGCTTCGGAGCCGGGCAGTTTCACCCGGAACAGGCTGCCGGCGGCGCCGAGGATGTCCACCCCCTGGCTTCGAAGCGCCCGCCGAAGATCGTTCGGCCTGGCGCCCTGCGCCAGGCGTATCCAGCCGAAGGTCCAGTTGCGACCCGCCCCGGCCGCCTGGCCGACCAGCCTGTCGATCGCCTCGGGTGCCTGCAGCCACACGTGATCGGGGTCGCGCTCCTCCCGGCCGCCGCCAAGCTCTCGCTCGATCGGCTCGATCCGCCCCTTCGACATCTCGCCGTGAGAGGCGACGAACCCATAGCCGTCGGGGGGGAGAGCCTCGGAGGCATCGCCCAGCGCGGGGGAAAAGTCTACCGGCGCCGCCTCTATGCGCGGCTCCTGAACCGTTCCCCGGCTTTCCGCCGCGACCCGCGCGAGCGGCGCATCCATCACCGCCCGCTCGATGGCCTGGCTGTCGCCCCCGTCAGGGCCCGGGAGGTCTTCAGGTGGCCGATCGGGAAGCATCCGGTAGATCGCCAAGCCCAACAGGATCGCGACGGTCAGGGACAGCAGTATCTTAAGGTCTCTCGACATGGTTTCCTCGCTTCTCAATGTTCCCCTTCAGGGCTGGCGGGGGTATTGTTGCAAAACTGGAGGAAATGGAATGCACCATTTCCGACCACCGCGGTGGTCTCGAAAATTGGACAGGCTGATAAGTGTATTCTGCCAGACGATGGAGGAGAATACGAGATGAAACAAGGACGCGAACCCGCGACAGCTTCCGGACCTTCGGTAGCATTGCTCCACTGACCCCCATAGCGGGGCCAGGCATTTCATGTCATCCCGCAAGGCCTCCGCCACTTTCTTCCTAACCGTCTCCGGGCATGGCATAATGGGCGGGGAAACGTCTATGCCAGCCTTGGAAAAGAAGACCGCGACCCTTCCCGCCGAACCCGGGGTGTACCTCTACAAGGATGCCCGGGGAGTAATCATCTACGTCGGCAAGGCCAAGTCCCTGCGGAATCGCGTCAGAAGCTACTTCCAGGACTCTCGCCCTTCCGACCTCAAGCTGGACCAGTTGCGCTCGGAGATTTCCGATCTCGAGTGCATCGTGGTCGACAACGAGATGGAGGCGCTGGCCCTCGAGAACAACCTGATCAAACGGCACAAACCCAAGTACAATATCCTCTTACGAGACGACAAAACCTACCCCTGCATCAAACTGACCGTCAACGAACCCTACCCGCGCATCTCTGTGACGCGGCGGGTCAAAAAAGACGGGGCGCTCTATTTCGGTCCTTTCTTTCCGGCCAGCCTGGCCTCGCGGACCTTCAAACTGATGAGCCGCCACTTCCAGATCCGCACCTGTTCCATCGAGGTGGACGGCCACCGCCCCAGGGTTTGCCTGGACTATCACATCAAACGCTGCATGGGTCCCTGTGTGGCTTCCGTGTGCAGTCGGGAGGAATACGCCGGCCGAGTCCAGGACCTCCAGTGGTTCATGGAGGGAAAGAGGGACAACCTCCTCAAGAGCCTGCGCAGCAAGATGTTGAAGGCAGCCGACGAGGAACATTTCGAGCTGGCCGCTCACTTGCGCGATATGATCCAAACGATCGACCGGATCTCCGAACCCCAACGCATGTCTTCGAACCAGGCCACCGATGTGGACGCCTTCGCGCTCCACCGGGACGAAAACAAAGCAGCCGTCCAGTTGTTCCATTTGCGGAGCGGCCGTGTCGTGGATCGGCGCGAGTACTTTTGGGAGGACCTGACCAGCGGCGCGACTTGCGGAGAAATTCTCGCCTCGCTGCTCAAACAGTACTACTTCAGCTCGAGCTTCACTCCCGACGAGGTCCTGGTTTCTTCCGGCTTTGAGGATCAAAGCATCCTGGCATCTTATCTTTCGAGCCGGAAAGGGCGAAAGGTTGCCGTGAAAGATCCCCGCCGCGGCCAGAAAAAGCAGCTGGTCGCGCTCGTTGAAAAGAACGCCAGGCTGACCTTCGATCAACGCTTCCGCACCCTGAACCCCACCCATCAGATGATCGGCGAGGCTCTTGCCGAGCTGTTGGATCTTGAGAATCCGCCGGGGCGGATCGAATCCTTCGATATTTCGAACATCCAGGGATCGGATTGTGTGGCATCCATGGTGGTCTGGGAAAACGGTCGCATGAAAAAGGCCGATTACCGCAAATTTATCATCAAAACGGTCGAAGGGCCGGATGACTTCAAGAGCATGGTCGAGGTCATTACGCGTCGCTACAGGCGCTTACTGAAAGAGCGCCGCGCTTTGCCGGACCTGGTGCTGGTGGATGGGGGGCCTGGGCCAACTCCATGCGGCCGCGGCTGCTCTCGACGCCCTCGACCTGACAACTCAACCTCTGGCAAGCATTGCCAAGAAAGAGGAACTCATTTACGCCAGGGGCAGCGAGCAGGAGCCCCTCCGACTGGAGAAGCACTCCCCGGTCTTGCGTCTGATCCAACGAATCCGTGATGAAACCCACCGCTTCGCAGTGGCTTTCCACCGTCAGCGCCGCTCCAAGCGAACCCTCACCTCGGCGCTCTCCCAGATCCCGGGGGTGGGGGACAAGACCGCCAAACGCCTGTTGCAAAGGCTTGGCAGCGTCCGACAAATCGCTTCCGCATCCCTGGACCGTCTGGCCGCAGAGACATCCCCCCGAGTCGCCAGGAAAGTCTACGATCACTTTCACCCCGCAGACTGAGGTCCATTCCCGGAGCGCCCCCATGAATCCGCATTCTGCAGTTGAGCGGATCACCCTGCAACCCTGTTCCCTCTCAACTTTTGTTTCGTGCGGGGACCGGGTGGGTACTCTTGAATCCGTGTGAAGGGGTTCCGAGGCCAAGGGAACGAGAACTTCCGGCGCCCTGATGAGTAAGCCCATCCTTCAAAGGAAGGATTTAGCCCGGATTTCTCACCGTATGAGGCTGCCTCAGTTCCCGGAATACTCGGAAGTTATTGCAGGAAACAGCAGTTATCGGGGGTCTCCCACCAGCACACCTGCCCCCATAGGGTAGCGAAGGGCTGGCGCCGCATTCGCGGCTCGGGGGATGCCGTGCCAGCGGCGCAAGCCGCGGCAACAGGTAGCCCTGGGCGTCAGCCCAGGGGTTCTGGACGGCCCATTCCCCGGAGCCGCGAAGCGGTGGCACCCGGGGTTCAGCCGCCCCACTCCGCACGACTCGCCCAAGGTGAGTGAGTGTCGGAACCCCACAACCTCAAGACCCGATCAGCCCTGCCCCTCGATCCCAAAGCCCCGTGAGAAATTGGGGGTAGGGGGGCGCTTCGAGCCTCTCCGTCTCCAAACCATGGCGCGTCGAGGTCAAAGCTACTCGGCGGTCCCCGTTCCCCTTCGAGCGGATCAGAATGTCGGGGCTGAAGCCGCGATGCAGGTCCTGGTTTGAATACGGTATTCAGTTCGAGTCTTTGGGCGCGGTCTCGGCGCTGCGCAAACGGGTCTCAGCCGCTTTGGCCTGCTGCGCCAGAGCCGTGCCTTCCCGGATGAGTTCATGGATTCTCTGAAGGGTGCGCGCAATATCCGTCTGGCGGGAAAAGCTGACGTCGGGCTGATCGGAAATGAGATTGGCCAGTTTTTCGATTTCCTGCTCCAGGGACCAATCGTTGGCCTCTCGAGAAACCAGCCCATGCCTGAGAAGGCCCGTTCGCCGCTTCTCATCCCGATAGTAGGCTTTGAACTTCTCAATCTCCTCCCGCAGACCTTTCGCTTCCTGCTCTTTTCGGGCCGTTAGCTGAGAGAGTTCGGTCTTCAGGTTCTCCTGGTTCCCCTGAGCAAGAGCCAGTGCGGACTCGGCGGACTGGAGCTTCCGATGGACCTGGCGGGAGTCCTGGACGGCCCGCTCCTTCTCCTGCTGCAGTGTCTCCAACATCCGGTTCAGCCTGGCCAAGCTCTCTTTGAATCCGGCGCCCTCCTGCTGTTGCTGGCTGAGCGCCGCTTGGAGCGACCTGGCCTGCTCGTCCAGTTCATTCTCCCGGCGACCGACCATCCGTTGATAGTTTTGATTTTGCTTCCTCAGTCGATGGACCTCGGTCTGAAGATCCTGTATCGACCTGGACGCCACCTCCAGCCGAGCCAGTTGTGTCCGGGCCTCCTCTTGCGCCCCAACCAGCTCAGGCTGTAGAACGCGTATCAGGGAGCCCTGTTGGCGAAACGAGTAGGCAAGAAAGAGCATGGCCAGAGCCACGACCAGAACCTTCAATGCGCCGAACCGAGTACGCACTCCCAAACCAAGCAGCCAGAACTCCGGTTTTTCTTTCCCAAGCCGGATCAAACCTCCCAGGGCGAGGTGAGCCGCTCCCAATCCCAGAAGCAAGAGGACAATCGGCGCCACTATTTCCATGCAGTCTCCTTGTGGGGATTGACCTTATCCGTGTTTTGGCTGAACTCTACCATCCAGGCCTGCGATCGTTACGGATTCCACACGCCAAATTACAGTAAACGATCCCAATCTTGCAAGCAAAAGGCGAGGCTCACGCGGCGGCGCTTGGCCGACGGCGGCGCCTATGCTATGATAAGGACTTTATTGGAGATAGTGTGTTTTGAATTACTTCTTGTAGAGGAGGATGGATGTTTCCACTGGACACGATTGCAGCCCTGCCCAAGCTGGAGCCCAAGTCGGAAGGAATAGAAACCCCACGCAAGAAAAAACCAAGAGAGATTGCCGTCATTACGGAGTGTTGCACGGGTTGCGCCGGCTCGCCGGCCTGTGTCCCCTATTGCCCGGTGGCTGACTGCATGTTCTGGGTGCCCGACGAGGATCATCCTCCTTTTGGCCACATCGAAGTGGATCCTTTCCTCTGCATTGGCTGCAAGAAGTGCATGAGTAAAGGCCCCGACGGCGCCTTTCTGGACGGCTGTCCCTGGGACGCCATTGAAATGCAGCCGATTGATGAGATCGAGGCCGTGGTTGGAGAGATGCGGATCTAAAGGGAGTCCTGGGGGCCTTTCCCGGGTTTTTTCGGGCCGGCTCTGCTATTGATGGCGCGAATGCTGAAACGAGCCTGCTGCTGAACTCGCCCGGAGAGCATTGGGGTTTCAGCCAGAAAAGGTTCAATGGCCGGCAGGTCTCTCATCTCCCCGATGAAATACATGGCCCGGAGGGCCTCCCACACCTGTTCCTCTTGGGGGGCGAGGGCAATCAAAGGTTGTCCCGCCGACACCTTCTTCCCCTCGTCCGCCAACCGCTCTTGCACATATCCCGGTAGGACTGAGCGAATCTCCTCGAAGTCCCCTTCCTCAACCTGAATCCGAGCAATCAGAGTTCCCGGCCGAACGCTGTCCGTCTCCTTGAGCCGAAAGAAAACTTTGCCGGAAGCCGGAGTCCTGATCCGATGGCTCATCAACATGCCACGCACTTCTTCACGCCCCCCCGCATCCCCGAAAGCGATCAGGGACAGAGCGGCGTTGCGCCGAACCAGCGGATTCACGTCTTGGAGCAATCGCGTCAAACACTCCTGAAACCCCTCAGCCGTGTTGTCTTGACCCATGAACCAGGAAACCGTCATTCGGACTTCAGCGATGGGATGGTCCGCGAGCTGCCGTACGGCGGGATACCACCTGGCGGCAGAGGTCGGACCCGAAGCGCTCACCCTCTCCGAGAGTTGCGCCAGGGCATGCTGAATCTTGCGGGGGCCTGGCCGAAGGATTGAGATTCTTCCGGATCTCCTGGTCGCTGAGGGCCGTTCCGAACCAGGTCTGCTGCCAAAACAAGAAGGGAACCAGTACCGCCAGAAACACAACCCCCGCGGCCAGAAGATTGGCTCCCAAACCGAGGCCGCGGCGGACTGGAATCCGAGGTGTCTGGTTTTTATTCGACATTTGGCCAGGCATCCATCCGACAAGAACTCAATGGTAGAGCATCCAGTAGATGACTACCCCGGTAACGGAAACATAAAGCCAGATAGGCAGCGTCCAACGCGCCATTCGCTTGTGCGACTCGAACCGCTCTTTCCAAGCCCGATAAAGAGTGATCACGGCCAGAGGCAGGATCACAGCGGCCAAAACAATGTGGCTCAGCAAGATAGCGTAGTAGACCGGTCGAATCCACCCCGTCCCTTGGAAGGCGACGGACCCAACCTGAAAATGGTAGACGAGGTAAGAGGCCAGGAACAGGGTAGAGACTCCCAGCGCGGAGAGCATCCATCGTTTGTGAGCGGTGGCGCGCTTACGACGTATGCAGTAATAACCCCCGACCAAGCAGATGGCGGCGGCGGCATTGAGGCTGGCATTGAGGGCCGGGAGGTCAGCGATGTCGATCATAAGGTTGGAATCCTGACTTCAGGCAGATGCCGCCCCTTCATTTTCCGTAGCCCTCAGACCACGGCGGGCAGGGGACGGAATCCGGCCACGGAAGCCGGCAGCGAACGAGACCGGACAGACCGTTGACCCGGGATTCGGGAGAGAGTTGCGGAACAGATACTTCGGGGCGAACTGCGAGCGACTCGAGAAGCCGGACGCTTTGCGGTCACAGTCTCGTGGGGCCGCTGGTCGTTCATTAATTCTGATCGGAGGAGCCTCGTCGGAAAGTGTAAACCAGGATAGCGCCCATAATAGCTACCGGAGGAGCCAACAAGAAGAGGATGGCCTGACCGAGGGCGGCGGTTTCTTGCTCCAACTGAGCTTCGGCCGCAGTCTTGCACATGGAGCACCCCTGGGCGCCGGCCTCTGTTGGCAACCCGCAGACCAGGACCCAGCTCATCGCCAGAAACGGCCAGCATTTTCGAAGATGACGAAAGCAACTCGCAATCACAGTTCAAATCCTCCGTGCCGATTCAGGGCCGCATATTCAATAACCGCAGGCTGTCGGGAAAAAAGACAGCCAACAGGCAGATGGTGACCACCGCGGCCGGAATCAAGGTCAGAACCAGACTCCGCTTCTCGAAACGCAGGTGCATGAAGTAGGCAACGATCAGGGCGGCCTTGACCAGGGAGAGACCCAACAGCAGGGTCAGCATCAGGGCCAACCCCAGTTGAATGTAGGCCAGAAGAACTTCGACCCCGGTTAAGACCAGCAACCAGAACCAAACCGTGAGGACCAGCCGATTCCCAAGGGGGCTGTGCGCGCCATGGTCGACGCGCAAGGGAACTTCTTTGCGAACCAGGGGCTTGAAACCGGCATCGGCAGGCTCTTTTTTCTGCCTGCGAAGGCGTTGAAGCAGAGGACTCAGTTCCTGGCTGCGCAAGGTCCAGTAGCCGTTAAGAAAGAACACCAGGGCCAGAACGACGCCGGCTATGGACAGGAACAGGCCGTCGAGCGTCAGCACATCCTGAGGCGTTTGCCGAAGCACTGCGAACAGGCATCCCGCTCCCAGAAGCAGGTTCAAGGCGAGCAACAACAACGTCTCTACCATCAGTTAATCTCCTTTTCACGCCGATATCGGGCTTCCGCGCGCCTGAAGATCGGCTATGGGCCAACGCATTATCGAGAAGCCGCGAGGTCGAACAGGAGGATTCCCCTCCTCAGTCCTGGTTCTTGTCCCCTCTTTGAGATCGCGCCGGAGGCCGGAAAGCCCCCCACTCTGTTGAAGACCCGCCCAACCCTTTCGCTTTGCTCTGCCTACGCAGCCCGTTGCGCAGCGCGACCGTGTAGAACCGGCGCCTTGTCCCTATTCAGCTTCCCTGCCCGCGCGCCCACTCTCGCACGCTGCGAAGCCAAGTCGTTCGCTTCATCTGCGTGCCCTGCTCAATAAAACATTGTAAATCGGTGCAGGTCACGTTGGGCAGTACGGTGCTCCGTTCACTCGCCGCATACGCCTGCCCACTCGCGCCCGGGTCCAGTCTGTAAAGGGTGAGTTTCTCTGCGCTGTAACGCCAGACTTCCGGCACACCGATATGCGAGTAGATGGACAGCTTGTCCAGCGACGGGCTCGTCACGTCGATTTCTATGATCAAATCCGGCGGGGGATCGACGGTCAGGTCTATTTCCTCCATGTTCCTGACGCGCTCGGCATGCTGAACGAAAAAACATGAATCCGGCTCAAAACCGCGGGCAAGATCTTCGCGTGAGAAAGTGGTCGACCCAACATTTTCGAAGTCGATGTTGTTCTCCTCCGCCAACGCTTCGAAGAGGGCAGCGATAAGGCGATTCAATCGTTCGTGTTTTACGGACAGGATCATGATTTCGAGAACGCCGCGGTCATAGGCAAAGTGGGCCCTGTGACTGTCGGCAAAGTCGGTGAGGAGTTGTTCGTATGTGGTCCAACTGACTCCTGTCAGGATTAGACGTGGCTCTGTTTCCCATTCGGGTATCGAGGACGCCACGACCACCGTCCTTTCCCCATCCACCCCTCTGCGCGCAGTAGTCGTGCTCATTGAATCATCTTTCGGCAGTGTCAGCGCTCTGCCTTCTGCTGTTAAGGAAGCTCTGAATAACTCATCCATGAGTTATTCAGAGCACGAAAATCAGAAAACGTGGTTTTGGTTTCCTTTCATTTTCAACAGTTTATCAGCCATTGAAAATGGCGGCACCTCCCCTGGGTCGCAGAAACCCTGATTAATCAGAGCTTCCTTAATTACCGTTGCCGCTATCCGAATGACACGGCCTGCTTCTTTGCTGACCGCCGGTCTCGGCGCTCTGGGTACGAGAGATGACGCAGAGTACTTCCCCCGCCAAATCAATAGGCCGGTCATGGACAACACCAGCGCCGTCGCTATCCTGATTGCGCCCCGGACGCCTTGGCGGCCTACGCGCTCATGTCGACAGACAGAAGGTAGACCAGCGGGAATACAAACATCCAGACCAAGTCAACAAAGTGCCAGTACAAACCGCAAACTTCAACGTGGTCGGAGTGGAACCTCTTTTTGGACACTCCCCAGGCAATCACCAGCAAATAGACAACGCCGGTCAGGACATGAAACATGTGCATGCCGGTCAGCCCGAAGAACGTGGCTCCGAAGAGCGGCGCCCCCCAGGGATTCTTGCTGAGGGTCATGCCTTCGTGAATCAGTCCCAGCCATTCTTGTGCGTGCAAGACGATGAATGCGGCGCCGCCCAAGGCCGTGAACAGTATCCAGAGTACGGTCCACTTGCGGTCCCCCCTCTGGGCCGCATTGACGCCGAGCACCATGGTGAGGCTACTCGAAAGGAGGCAACCGGTCATCACCGTGGCCATGGCAATGGTGGGCCACAAATGGAAGGGGGTTGGCCACTCCGGGGTCGCTATCCTGAGATAACTGTAGCCAAACAACAAGCCGGAGAAGGTCAGGGCATCCGAAACGATAAAGAGCCACATCCCCAACTTGATGTGAGACACCGCGTAGGGTAGGGTCCCACCCCCCCATTCCTGCAATCCTACTTCTTCCACACGAGCGTCTGCCATCCGCGCTTACCTCCAAAGAAACAGCAAGACCAAAAGATAAATCCAGAGCCCATCCATGAAATGCCAGTACAGTGCGGTCACATCCAGGGAAGATTTTTTTGGGCTCGGCGTCACCGAACGCCAGGTCCTGGCCGTCAAGTAGACCAGGGCCGCCACGCCTCCGAGCAGATGCACGCCATGAACTCCGGTCAAGAGATAGAAGAAAGAGCTATGGGGACTACCGCTCAAGTAGACGCCCTGGTCCGCCAGCATCTTCCAGACCCAAAGCTGGCCCGCCAAAAAGGCGGATCCCAGCAAACAAGTCAACGTCAGCCATCGTTTCAACTCTTCGGAACCCCGCGCTCGCCGCGCCAGCTCGACCGTAAGACTACTTGCCAGCAGAATCACTGTATTGATCCAGACAAACGGCGGAGCCGACAGGTCGCCCCACAGGCTGCGGGCGCCCCGGCCGAGGATGTAGGCGCTGCTGAAACCCATAAACATCATGGAAATGGAGGCCAGGCCCAGCCACATCCCCAAGCGGTAGGTGTCGGGCCGCGGCCCTCTCCCCCTTCCGTCTCCCCTGCCACCGGGACGACGGTCCGAGCCCCCACTCCCTCCGGGGCCACCCACACTGGGGAGTCGGTCTTCGGGTCTTGTGTCCGGCCTGACTTCGGGCGGCGCGATCGCCACTGGCATGACGGCACCTCTGGGAACGATCCGACGGTCGTTCCTATTTCGTACCTTCGAGGGGCGGATCGGTCTGCATCACATACTCTCGGGGCGCCCCGGGAACCCCGTACTCATAGGGACCGTGGTTGACAACCAGGGCCTTCCCACCAAAGTTGTCGTGAGGAGGAGGGGTAGCGGTAATCCACTCCAAAGTGGTGGCCTCCCACGGATTGTCACTGGCTTTGCGGCCCTTGTACAGACTCCAAACGAAGTTGACCAGGAACAGGAGTTGGGCGGCCGCGGTAATAAAGGCAGCGATCGAGACGAATTCCTGATAAGGCTGAAGGGGTTCCAGGAATTTGAATTCCGTGGACTGCGCGTAGCGTCGCATTTGACCCATGATCCCCATCAGATGCATGGGGATGAATATGGCATTCACTCCGATGAAGGTTAACCAGAAGTGCAGCTTCCCCAACCTCTCGTTGAGCATGCGTCCAAACATTTTGGGGAACCAGTAATAGGTGGCGCCAAAAATGCCAAAGATGGCTGCCACCCCCATGACCATGTGAAAGTGAGCCACCGGGAAGTAAGTGTCGTGAAGCTGAATATCGACCGAGGTCTGGCCCAGAAAGAGGCCCGTGATTCCGCCGGAGACAAAGAGAGAAACGAAGCCGATGGCAAAAAGCATGGGGGTGGTAAAGCGGATTTTCCCTCCCCACAGGGTTCCCAGCCAGTTGAAGGTCTTGATGGCCGATGGAACACCGATGGTCAAGGTCACCACAGAAAACACCAGGGCCGAAAAGGGGCTCAAGCCGCTGACGAACATATGGTGTCCCCAGACGAAAAAGCCGAGCAGTCCGATGGCGAGTATAGCCACCACCATGGCGTGGTATCCGAAAATAGGCTTCCGGGCGAACGTTGACAACAACTGGGAAGCAACCCCCATGCCCGGGAGGATGGCGATGTAAACCTCGGGGTGCCCGAAGAACCAGAAGAGATGCTGCCACAGAATGGGGGACCCGCCGGAGTTTTCGATCATGGTGTCGCTCACCACCAGACCCGCCGGAATGAAGAAACTGGTGCCCCCCACTCGGTCGAACAGCAGCAGGATTCCGGCAGCCAGGAGGACCGGGAAAGAGAGCAGGGCCAGGATGGCCGTGGTGAACCAGGTCCAAACGGTGAGGGGCATCTTCATCAGGGACATTCCCTTGGTGCGCATATTGAGGACCGTGGTGATGAAGTTGAGGGCCCCCAGCAAGGACGCAATACAGAAAAGGGCGATACTGATGATCCATAGATCCTGGCCGGCTCCCAGCCCCGGTCCGGCCACCTCACCCAGCGCACTGAGCGGGGCGTAGGCCGTCCAGCCGGATATCGGCGCCCCTCCAGCCACGAAAAACGCGGCAAACATCACCGCCATGCTCAAAAAGGTGACCCAAAAGGACAGCATATTCAGTACCGGAAAGGCCATATCGTGGGCCCCAATTTGGATCGGCAGGAAGTAATTGCCAAATCCGCCCTGAGGCGCCGTGGTCAACACGAAAAACACCATGATGGTGCCGTGCATGGTCAACATGGCCAAATAAAACTCGGGCGACATCAGGCCGCCCTCGAATCCCACGGGAAAAATCTTTTCCAGCAAAGGCCACGCTTCGTTGGGCCAGGCCAACCGCAGCCGCATCAGCACAGAAAGCGCCAGACCGGTAAAAACGGCAATCAGCGCCAAGAAGTAATATTGGATGCCAATGATCTTATGGTCTGTGCTGAATACCCATTTACGAAGAAACGTTGTCGGCGCTGGATGGACAGCAGGATGGGCTGGATCAGACATGAACACTCTCCCTTGATGACTGCTTTACGACATTCATAAATTCCTGGAGCTCGGTCAAGCGGATCAAAATTCGGCGCGCTCCTTCAGCCAAGCCTCGAACTCCTGATCCGACATGACCATCAAGAAACCTTTCATCTTGTAGTGCTGTAACCCGCATAGCTCCGCGCAGGCGATTTCATACTCCCCCGTCTTCATGGCCTTGAAGCGACCCGGAATGGCCAGCCCCGGAGTCGTGTCTTGCTTGAAGCGCAGGGCAGGCACGAAGAAGCTGTGGGTGACATCCTTGGAGCGTAAGGTGAGCAGGATGTCGCGGTTCACCGGGATGGCCATTCGATTGAGGGTCACGACGTCGTCCTTGGAGGCCGTATCCCTGGGGTCGAGTCCCACCGGGTTGATCTGGTCATTGATCAACCGGGAGACGGTTCTTCCGAACTGACCGTCAGGACCGGGATAGCGGAAGTTCCAGGCGAACTGCTGCGCCGTGACTTCGACCTTGACGGCGTCGTCAGGCATCCCCTGCAAGTGGAGTTGGGCCCAGACTCGTTGACCCAGGATTGCCAAGGTCACGAAGGTGACTGCCGTGATCACGGCGGTCGCCACCTCGACCTTTGCGCTGCCATGGGTGTAAATCACCTGACGGCCAGCCTGGTCCCGATAGCGCCACACGTAATAGCCGAGGGCCACCTGGGAGAGAATGAAGCCGACTCCCACCACTATCAAGGTATTGAAGAACTGCGCGTCGATCGCATCGCCGTGCTCCGCGATTTGAGGGGGGAACCATCCCATTTCTCCTGAAAACAAGATGACAGAGGCAAGCACAATGATCCAGATAACAACCGCTAGAGCAAGCGCCATAAAGAAATCTCCTTGGTTGACACCCTTTCCGCCGAGGCGGAAGAACGGTTCAAGACCCCACCTTGTCGAGCACCATCATGAGGTAGAGCAGAGGAAGGTACATGACGGTGACGTGGAGCAAGAACTTGGCCTGCTGCTTCGTTCGCTGCGAGTAGGCCCGCCAGCTGTAGTAGAGAAACCCACTCCCCAGGCAGAGGGCCGTCATCAAATAGAGCGGTCCAGCCATCCCCAGCCAGAAAGGCGCCAGACTCATGGGGATCAAGGCCAGCGAATAGCCGAGAACTTGGCGGAAAGCCCGCTCTCCCCGGGCGTCATCGTCCGGCAGCATCAACAGACCCGCCCTGGCGTAGTCTTCGCGATACATCCAGGCAATCGCAATAAAGTGAGGAAATTGCCAAAGGAACAAGACGGCGAAGAGCGCCCAGGCTTCCGGCGAGAGAGAGTCGGCCGCCGTCCATCCGATCAATACAGGAGCCGCTCCCGGGAACGCACCCACAAAGGTACACCAGGCCGTCTTTCGCTTCAACGGGGTATAAACGGCCAGGTAAATCATACAGGCCGCCAATCCGATCGCACTCGCCAGTGGATTCACCTGCAGGGCCAAGTAGGTGATTCCGGCCACTGCCAGGAACAAACCCAGGCCGTAGCCCTCCCACACCGGCAACCGCCCGGACGGGATCGGACGCCGGGCCGTTCTCCGCATTTTGGCGTCATCGGCCCTCTCCAGGCAGTGGTTGAGCGTAGCTGTTCCGGCAGCGAGCAAACCGGTCCCCAGCAAGACTTGCATCAAGCCCAGGAAATCCAAACGTGGGGAGGCCATCACAAAGCCCAGGCCAGCCGCGACCAGAACCAGGAAGGTCACCTCCGGCTTGGCCAGTTCCAGGTAGGCAGAGGCCCGAGATCCGCAGGCAGCCAGAAGCTTCCCATTGCTGCCCGGCTCGGCTTTGCCGTCGCCGGGGCCAAGCAGGACCGGGAGTGACGGAGCCTCCGCGGTCACCATACCACCGGCCTTCAGGATTTTCCCGCCTATTTTCATGGGTTATCCGAGGCTTCCAGGAAATTGGACCAGACCCGGTTCTCCTCAGACCGGACCCGGCAGGATTGCAGAGCCAGGATCAGGCCGTTAGCCAGGATCAGGGCGCCCAGGGCGACGTGTGCGGTAGTGACGACGACTACCGGAAACTCCGGTTGAACGGCGTCCGCAGTGGCCAACCGGAGCATCCAGGAAGCCAGGCCCAGAAAGAGTTGAACCAGGACCAGGATGCCGAGCAAGGTTGCTGCGCCCATCAAGCCCGACGGCGCCTGTTGAGACCGGTAAATATGAGCGATCAACCAAGCGGCTAGAACAGTGACGAGGAGAGCGCCCAGCACATGAAGGATGATCCCCGATTTTGTGTGACGAAAGATGGCGCCCAGCAAGAGCTGGAGGTAGATGGCTCCCGTTGTCCCAATGGCCAGCCTGCCGAACTGAACCTCCCGACTCTTATCCCGGTCTTCCCTCGCCCAGGCCGGAGAGGACAACCAAGCCAAACTGACCACCAGACAAAAGAAGGTCTGGGCCAGGCAGGCGTGAAGAATCGATACAGGCGCCGGCAGATACCACAGGACCGTGACGCCCCCCAGAATCCCCTGGAGGACGACCACTCCGAGAGCAATCCATCCAAGCCGGCGTACCGACGGCCGGGTTTCCTTCTTCCACACCCAGATGGCCAAAGCCACGGTCAGTAACCCCACAAAAGCCGCTACCAGGCGGTGGCCGTGCTCGTAGCGGATGTTACCGACCCAGGGGGGATTCAAAGAGCCATAGGATAGCGGCCAATCCGGAACCGAAAGCCCCGCCTCGTTCCCCGTGACCAGGGCCCCGGCAATGATCAGGAGAAAGGTGAAGCCGGCGGTGAGAACCGCAAAATAGTGGTAACTTCTGGCGCCACCGATGCTTGTCGGTAATGAATGATTCATCAGGAATTCAGCGGCCCAACAGGATGACGGGCTCCAATCCGGACAACCCGCCGGAGAAGCCGATACCCCAGGAACTGGTTGTCTTATGAAGCCTGCTTCAGCGTGAACTCCACTGATTTGGACTCGCTGGCAGCCAGGGTGACCTTGTGGGTGGTAACGCCCTCCTTCAGGAACTCGTGCCAGGCCTCGATCGTGTATTCGCCGGGAGGCAGTCCCGTGATTTCGAAGGACCCATCCTCACCGGTCACTGAGAAGAACGGGTGCGCCAAAACGCCGATGTAGCTCTTCATCCAGGGGTGTACGTTACACTTGACCGGGATCATCACCTCTTCGCGGGGAAATTTCTTGGTCTTCGCCGGTACCCCGGGGGCCATGGACTCGTTCCACTCGCGATTGTTTCTGGGAGTCGGATGGATGTTGTGAGTGGTGGGATCGCTGTTCAGTATCTTGATTGGCTGATTGACCTGCACTCCCAGCATATGAGGTAGGTAGACACACCCCTTTTGATCAAGGACCGCAGGTTCCCTGGGCGTTGAGAAGATCTTCCCCTCCAATCCCCCCTTGATGTACACAAAGACATGCCTCAGGGTTTCGTTTTCGTTGGGGACCACCACCTCGGAAAAGACGGCTTGGGTGTGCAGGGCGGCGCAAGCCGGTTCAGCGTCCATGGCCAGCTTTCTGGCCCTGGGCAGATCACCCTCGAAGAACACCTTGCCGGTGACGGTGGCCGCCGTGGCGGGATCCACCTGGGTTACCGCTACCGGAGCATCGGTCCCGGGGACCCCATTCATATCCTCATCGTCGATGTCTGCACTTCCGCAGGCTCCCGCAAACAGAGCCGCCAGCAGCCCGGTCGGCAAGGTTAAGGTTTTCTTCATCAGAATCATAAAGACCTCTCTCACAGGTTATAAAGTAAGGATTGGGACTTCGGACGACAGCGGGAAACCTTCCGTTCCCGCTTTTTGATAATGTAACACTTCCAGCCCTCAAATTCGAGGGAAGTTCAAACAGATCCCTCCGCCATTTTTCTAACGACGGGCCACAGTGGTTGGAGCCGCCGGCATCCGGGACATCAGACGGCGCTGTTCCTGAGGCGTCAACTGGAACATGTAGCGCACCAGGAGTTCAGCGTGGTCCTTGCGGTAATCCTTGAAGGCAGGAGGCAGCGACCCGGCGAACACCCAGCGCGAGCCATCCCTCAAAAACAGTCCGGACGGCATGGCCGTGCCCGGAGCGATCATTTCCGGCTGGACCATCCATCGCTCTGTCCACCCGGGCTTCAGCCGTTCTTTAGCCAACAGAAAATTGGGGGCGGTGGCGTTCCGGTCGTGAGCCGGATCCCCGGTGGCATGGCATCTCAGGCAGGGAGCTGCTTTGGAGGTGAAGAGTTGTCGGGCCATTTCTCGCTCTTGGTTGCTGAGCGGCTCTAAACGGGTCGGAATATAGGGCCGATCCTGGGATGCCATCGCTTCAAAGAAGCGGACAATTTTCTGAATCTGGCTGTCGGAGAAACGAAAGGTGGGCATGCGAGCCTCGAGATACCCCCGCACGCCATTACGGTTGGTTCGGTTCGGGTGCATGGCCGGGTTTCTGAGAAATCGAGCCAGCCAATCCGGATCAACCCGAGCCCCTTCGCCGACCAGTGTCGGGGGAAGCTGTTCCTTCCAGTCCGGATCCTGATAGCGGGCCATTCCGGTAAGGACGGACTGCTGTCCGGGACGCACTTGATGACAACCCATGCAGTTGTACCGTTTCACCAGCCACCAGCCTTCTCGAACATCTTGCCCCCGGTCGTCGGGAGTGTAGAAAAAGTGGTTCGGCAGCGTGGAGTCGACACTCCCTAACAGAAAGGTGGTCAACGCCGTGATCTCCTCCGGCGCCAGCCTGAAATCCGGCATCCGGAGCTTCTCGAGAGGATTCTTGATCTTGCCCTGGTCGAAGATGGCCGGGTCTGCCAGCTTACGCTCGAAGAAACCCTTATGGTTGTACCAGCCCTCATGCTTGGCGTCGTGGGTCAGCAAGGCGAAATCGAGCCGCTCGATGGGTTTGCTGCCTTCCCGAGTCAACTCCGTTCCAATGCGCCCTTCCTCCTCGAAGCCGGCGATCTGGTGGCAACCTGCGCAGCCGAAGTGCTTGATCCACCGGGCTCCCTCGTTCTTAAGCGTGGGATCATCCAGGTAGCCGGCCTCCGGATAAGAAGCATCCGGTCTCTTAAGAGTCATGAGATAGCTGGCAATGTCTCGAGTTTCCTGCAAGCTGAGCCGCAAACTGGGCATGACCGACATCGGTTGACGCTCCTGGGGATTGTGAATCCAGGGAACCAGGTAGTCGTAATGAACCTTCTCCCCAACCCGAGACAGATTGGCGGCAAACGAGCTACCCTGCGCCTCTTCCCCTTCACCCAGAGCATGACAGCCCATGCAGCCACGGGTCTCAAACAACTCCCTGCCCCGAATGGCGCTCCCCTGCGGCTGGGCGGGCAGATCTCCCTCAACTCCCGACTGCCAGACAAAGGCGGCAATCGAACGGCGCTGCTGTTCATCCAGGCGGAAAGCGGGCATCTTGGTGGAGGAGCGATAGGCGTGTGGGTTTTCCAACCAGACCGGGATCCACTCCTTGCGAATCTTGATGCGGACCTCCTTCAAGTCGGGTCCGATCTTTTTTTGCTCGACGAGAAGGTCCTTGTAACGCACGTCCAACCGCTCTAATTCATGGTCCAAATTACTGATCTGTTGCTTGAGTTGGTCGGCGCGGGCGTAGAGCCGCTGGGCCTCTTCATTGTCTTCAGCGGTGTCGCCATCCTGGACGCTTTGCTCGATTCCCTTCTCCATCTCCTTTCGTTCGTCCTGGAGTTGGTGAATGGAAGACTGAACCGCCGTGAGCGCTTCGGCCTCGGTGTCGAAGCCCTCGAACCTATGGCATCCCGCGCACCCCTCGTTGTAGAAGATTTCTTTTCCCCGGTTCAAAACGTCGGCGTGTTCAAGCACTAAATCCTTGGTGTGGCACTGGTGGCAACCCGCCTGGCTATTCTCCTTATGGAACAGCGGCCACAACCAGTGCTTGTAACGACCGTGGCCTTTCTGGACACTGGTGGTCGCCCGGCCATTGCCGTTATGACAGGTGGAGCAACCAAATCGCTCCGGATCGTGCAGCGCCAACAGATCGGGATTGGGATGGCTGGTGAACGCCCCCTCGCCACGCATGTCAGCCCTGGTCAGGGTCAGCGGTTCTCTGATGCCCAAGTGGCAGGATTCACAACGGTCCACCAAGTCTACTTCAGCGACGTGGATTTGCCTGATCTCCAATTCAAAGCTCCGCATCTTCGCCCGTAGCCCCTGGACCTGCATGGAGGTCAAACCGTTGAGGCGGTCACTGAGCAAGGTGGCTCTTTGCTCTCTCAGTTCGGTGGAGGTCCTCACCATTTCCGCTCGTTCTTCTCCCAACCGAGCCCGCTTGGCTTGCAACCGGTTAAACTCTGCCTCCAATTGGTCGAAGTTGAAGCGTTCCTGCCTGTGCTCCACCTCTCCGGAACCGTTCGCGGAAGCCAGCATCAGGGTCACCTCTCGGGACTTGATGGCTTCAATATCCCGATTAAGAGCCTCCTTTTCCTCCTGGCTGGTGGCCGTTTCGATCTGGTAGACCAGTGCTGCAATTTCGCTGCGGGTGATGGCGAACGGCTCGGTAATGACACTCAACCGTCTTCCAACGATCTGGTTGGCCTCACGATCCAAGTCGGAGAGTCGAGGTGCGATGGATTGCTCGGCCCGGGTCACCGCTTGATCCAGGGCCCGGTACTCCGACGATTCCCGGACGGCCTGCTCGGCCCGGACCTGTCTCGGCTGGACCACCCGCCTCAGATGCCGGCTGTATAGCTTGGCGAAATGCTTCTGGTAATCCTTCCAGGGCCTGAGACTGTAGGTCTCGTCGTAAACCGCCCACAAAAGGGAGAAGACCATCAGCAACGATGAAATTAAAAGAATGCGACCGAGGGATCGATTGAGGACCGGATCGTCTCCAACCGGGGGTTTCTTCGGCACCGATTCCTCCTTGAAAATTGAATCGCTACTCCACTGACTTGCCGTCCGAGACCGGGCTCAGATGTTGAACCAGGGCGTAATCCACACGTATTTGATGCGGAAAATGAGTCGAGCCACCATCTTGGCCGGCAAGAGCATCATCGTGACCAGGAAAAATTGCAGGATCAGGTATTGAATCAGGCCCATACGCTTGTAGATTTTCCGATTGAACTCATTCCAGGTAAACAGCTTGTGCACTCCCAGAGCCGTCACCACGGCGAACAGACCCACAACCACCGCGCCGAAGATGCTCTTGCCGACCATACTGGTAATGCCAAACATATCCGGCAGGTCTCGATTCGCTTCAAAGATCAGCTTGTTGTGATCCCAGGTTTGGCCCGGCCAGAACCAGATCCATCCGGGACCGCGAATGAAGGTGCCGATGACCACCATCGACAACCACAGGACAATGAAGCCAAAGGAGAAGGTCAAAATGGCGAACTTCCGCTGCTTGTAGGTGTAATAGCCGTTCCCCAGCGGGTTCGAATCCAGATAAGGAATCGCCATGAGGCCGATCAGAATCAAGGTCGGCAGCACCACACCGGCCATCCAGGGATCGAAATAGACCAACATCTCCTGTAATCCCAGGAAGTACCAGGGGGGCCCTTGGCGGGATTCATGGTCAGGGACGGGTTGGCCGGTTCTTCCAAAGGCGCGTCGAGAGTAATCGACCACACCATCAAAATGAAGGTGACAATGATCGCCGCCAGGAATTCGATACGCAGGAGGTAGGGCCAAACCTGAACTTCCCGGTCCCAACCGGGTTTCCAGGGTTGAGTCTTGCGGTGGTGGGTCTTGGCCAACTTGGGGTCGGCTTCCAGCTTGCCGATCAGCCGATCATTGGCAAAAGCCTGCCGGAGGCCGTACCAGGTATAAAAAGGCACCACCAGGACGAGCAGGACAATAGGAACATTGTCAGGCAGGGTAGCGATTTCCCAGAGCTGAACCCAATCCACTGATTTCCTCCTTTGCGAAACCGTTCTCGGTCAGAGGCCCCCCAACGGCAGCCGCCAACGCCAAGCATTCAGAACCTTCTCTCCTTTTTGATTTCGGATTCCAGCATGATGGGGGCCGGTCCCGAAATGCCGCCGTCCTTGCGGACTCTCCAAAAGTGAACCGCCATGAAGATACCGGCGATCAGGGGAATGGCAATGCAGTGCCAGATGTAAGCTCGCAAGAGAGCATTGGAATCCACAATGGAGCCCCCCAGCAGAGCAAAACGGACGTCGTTGTAAGCGGTCATGCCCAGTTCCGGCCCTAAGGGACCTTCGTGCCCCAGTAGAGGCGTCGCACGCGCCATGTTGGTACCCACGGTGACCGCCCAGAAACCGAGCTGATCATCCGGCAGCAGGTATCCGGTAAATGAAAGCAGCATCGTGAGCAGCATCAAGATCACCCCTACCATCCAGTTGAATTCCCGGGGCTTTTTGTAGGAACCCGTCAGAAACACACGAAACATGTGCAACCAGACGGTAATGATCATCAAATGGGCTGCCCAGCGGTGCATGTTTCTCAACAGCTTTCCATAGGGAACGTCGTGCTCCAGGTAAAGGATGTCGCGGAAAGCCTGAACTTTGCTGGGGTGGTAATAGAACATGAGCAAGACCCCGGTGAAGGTCAACACGATGAACAAATAGAAGGTAATTCCCCCCATGCCCCAGGTGTAGTTGTATGCGACCGCATCGCGATTGATTTTGGCGGGGTGCAGATGGAGGAAAACGTTGGAGAGGATGCCCAGCGCCCGACTGCGCGGCTTCTCGTCGTGGGTGACCCGGAAGATCGACTTGTAGAGCTGCGTTTTCTGCGGCTTCTTGAGTGACTTCACATCGTCAAGAGCCTTGTCCTTCAGGGCCCTTGACTTCCTTGAGGACTCCGTCGATTAAGGTAGCCGTCCCTTTACCTTTTTCATTGGGCTCTTTCAGACCATTTGCCATAGAACGACTCCTCCGTTTGATTTTTTGGATTCCCGCCACGAAAGATCAGCAATCCGATTACAGAGGCAGGAAAGCTCCTGGGTCCCGGAACTCGGATTGCATTCCCTTGGGCCATTCGTAGAGGACGCTGGTGTCTACCACGATCTGACCTTCGGCGTCGAGTTCCACTTTGGCTCGGTCCAGGGGACGGGGCGCCGGTCCTTCGAAATTGATTCCCTCGCTATCATAACCACTCCCGTGGCAAGGGCACTTGAACTTGTTCTCGCTGGGTTTCCAGTCGGGCGTGCAGCCCAAGTGGGTGCAGCGGGCATAGACGACAAAGATGCCCTCGGCATCGCGCACCACCCAGATCCGGTTTTTCTGGAACTTGGTGTCCACGCCGTAGCCGAAATCGGAGGGGTACCCAATGCGGAAAACCGTCTTGGGCTCAAAAAGAGTCCTGGGGAAAAAGAAACGAAGGAACATGAAGAAATTGGTTCCTAGAAATCCAACAATCAGGGCCGTCACTGTGCGACGTCGACGCACCAGGGGACTGACGGATTCACCTTTATTGAAGAAGCCAAGAATCCCCGACCAAAATCCTGCCTTGGATTTCTCTTGGGCTTTTGGCGGCGGCGTCCTCAGGGAACGGACTCGCGGAGTTACTTTCGGTTTGGGTCGGTTCGGGCTGTTGCTTTCAGCAGTTGGCATCCACTCCTCCAGGGGTTCTGAGGCGTGATTTACAGAGTCTTATTAAATCCAGAGTACCAGGCGAAATGTTGGGCGGCAAGTATGGTATGCCGAATACGGAAGTATCAAAATTCTAGTCCAAAAATGGGTTTTGTCAATAGCCCTGAGACCAAATTGTGAAAAAAAGCACTTGTGTCGTCTCCAAGCCTTGCCGGAAGGGACAGCCCACTGGGCTGTCCCATAACCCGGGTCATCCTTTGGGATCCTCAGCAGGCGCAAGGATCCGAGGAAAGCCCCCAGTTTTTTTCTTGCCCCGCCTGTTTCCGTTCAAAGTATAATGGCGGGCAAGCACGACCAGTCAGCAATGATCCCCAACGAAAGGTGTTGTGCTGAGGAGTTGAGCCAGCACCCGGACACCGGTCCGGGATTGGCTCGAAAACGGAGAGCCTTATGTCGCGAAAATATCGACAGCCCGGGTACCAGGACAACGAACGCGAGCCGCGCCCGAAGAGCAGAAAACCGTTCAAGCCCCGCGGGGGACGCGAGTTCCACGCCAAGCGAATGCCGGGTTTTCAGGATGTGGTCCGCTGCACGATGTGCGGGGCGACGACTTCTCCAGAAATCCGGCGGGACAGTCGGTGTCCCAAGTGCGGGGCTGACCTTCACACTTGCCGACAGTGTGTTTTCTTTGATACCTCGGCCCGTTTTGAATGCACTCAGAAGATTCCCGAGCGCATTCCCAGAAAAAGTATCCGCAACCAATGCAAGTTGTTTGTCGCCAAGAAGACCGTAGAACGACAAACCACCTCTGCCACTTCCACCCGCACCAGTCCCGGCCCCAAGACGCCCCGGGAAGCCTTCGACGCTCTTTTCAAGAACTGAGGAACCTCTGAACAACCCGGTGTCAGCCGGATTGAATGGATGGTAAGGGTCTTTCGGAGAGGCTCAGCCCTCCGAGGGCGCCCCTGTAGGGGCTGTCTTGGCCCCTCAACCGGCTCTGCGGGGACCTGCCGCCCCTCCCACCCTGATTGGGGCTCACGGCTCCCCCAGTCAGAGAAAGAGAATTTCCCATTGTCGAGTACGAGCTCAAAGCCCTCCATCCGGACCCTGAATCTCTGGCTCAAGAAGAACAGAGGCTCCGCTGGCTCCGCGAGATCGTCGTCCGGCTGCCCGAGGTCTGCCGCCAGGTCCTGGAACTGCGCTACGGCCGGGACCTTTCTCCCGACGAGACCGCCGCACAACTCCACATCTCCCGCACGAACGTCAACACCCGCCTGCACCGCGCCGCCACCCTGGTGAGGCGCCATCTGGAAGCCCGCCTTCAACGAAAACACCTCGTCCCAAAGGCAAAGGGAAGCCTCCCATAGAGCAGGCTGAGGACGGCTCTCGCAGTGAATCGGGAGTCTCCCGAAAAAAAGTTGTGACCGAGAGCCGTTTCGAGAGTCTATATAGGTAGAGGGTGATGAATTCCTCGTCCCACAAGATTATGCAGATGGTTACCGGACTGACGGAGTGAGTCCATGTTGGTAAAGCTCATTTCGAGAAAGAGGGGTACGGCCATGCCAAGTCTCGCCAAAAGAAAAGTCTTGTCGTTCGACCGGCTGATTCCGACTGCTCTATTGTGCGTGTTTTCTGCGCAACCAGGCACTCTTGTTTCGGCCCAGGACCAAGTCGTGGGCTTCAGGTGGGAAGAAATATCCAGCCAGGAGAAGGCCGAGTTCCGCCGCGTTGTTCTTGGCAACCAGGGTCCCATCCAAATCCAGGTGAAGCTGTCGGGTAAAGACCTGATCAAACTCGATGTTGATCTGAAACCCCGGCTTAAGTCCAATCTCGTCAAGAACCTTTTCCGCCTCTTTGCCGAGTCCGACTTCTTTGAAGAGAAGGTATTCGCTGGTCGGCAAGAGCCAGGAGGAAAGAACAAGACAACTCTCCGGGTTGACTATGGCGATAGCACTACGACATTCAGAACCAGGACAGTCACACTTGCTTCCACGAAAGACCCTAATCTCCAAACGATCAACGTCTTCTTTCAGAACCTTTGCGAGCAGGAACTGACTTTGCTGGAACTGAAAACAGTCTCCAGGCATGACCGGTCGGAGATACCCAAGAAATTAGAGGCATTAGACCAGAACCTGAAGTCTGGAAGAGTGCCGGCGCCGGACCGATTGATTCCTGTGTTGGAAAATATCGCGCAGGACCAAGCCGTGATGAACGACGCCAGGAACCTGGCTCGCCGAATCGCCCAGGGGGTTCATTCCCTGATGACAGTTGTCGGTGAACATCAGAAGGAGGAATTGAACAGAGCGGCGCAATCGCAGGAGCAGGCAAGCGCCTCATCCAAGCAGGCAGCCGTTCCATCTTCCGAAGACGGAACTATTCGCGTCTTCGTCGAACTGGTCGAGTTGGACGTTATCGTGACCAATCGGAAGGGTCGCCACGTCACTGACCTTCGGAAAGAGGATTTCCAGATTCTGCAGGACGGCAAACCCCAGAAGATTCAGGCCCTATCTTACGTTTGGGTGCAACCGGTAATGTTTGATCATCAGGCGGTCGCTAAAGCCTCGAAGGTTCCCCCTGACCGGCCCGGAGGACCAGCATCGACGTTGAACCTCGGGCAGCAGAGGCGCGCCATTGCGGTGGTCGTGGATGAATTGGGACTCGACTTCGGGAGTATGGGTCGATCAAAGAAGAGCCTGAAGAAATTTATCAACCAGCAAATACAACCCACTGATCTGGTCGCTCTGGTTCGAACAGGGGTAGAGACTGATGAGATCTACTTCACATCGGATAAGGTACAACTTCTAAAGGCGCTTGAACGAGTCAAGTACAATCCCAGGAGTCGTCCAGGGCTATACCGCCTTCCCAGCGTCACGCCAGCGAACGCAAGGTCCAGAAAGGCCAGGGCGAGGAATTTGACCCTGAACACCCTTGCCACACTCTGGAATACCGTCTCGGTGATGAAACGGTTACCGTTCCGCAGATCTCTGGTCCTGGTTTCGGACGGGTTTCGAATAGTCCACGGTAATGAGGCAACCGAGTTCGAAATTGACAGTAGAATACAAAAAGCAACCCGCCGCCTCACAGATGCATGCCATCGGGCTTCGGTGGTCATCTACTCGATCGATGCGCGTGGCCTGGAAACACCTCCGCAGTTCAAGGCGGAAACATCGACGGAAGATTTTAACCCATCGGGCAGCGCCGGCTTCTACCAGTCGGATGGTTTGTATTTTCTGGCCCGGGAAACTGGCGGAGTGTACTTCAAAAATCACAATGACCCCAGTCACGCCACGCGGCGGATGCTGAGAGATCAACAAGGTTACTACCGGATCGCTTACACTCCGGATCAATCAGCCCCCCAGGCGAGCGACCGTCGATTCGACAAGATCAAGGTAAAAGTAAAGCAACGAGTCTTGAGAGTTCGCGCCCGTTCGGCAGCTTACGGAAAATAGAAACGAGGCATCCTTGTACGTACCGATGGTACTGGTCGTTGTTCCGGCGCACGGATCCCAACAGCCCAAACCCCTCCGCGAAGCAATAGCGCCAGGATTTGAACGGGTTTCAAGCCGTTTGGCTTCAGGGGCGCGAAGGCGGTTGAAGTCGGCAAAGGTGACAGACTGATAGGGTGATCGCAAATCCATGGAGGTCCCGGGATCAAAATGTGTCCTCGAAAATCACGCAAATCGTCTGAATGTTTTCCCATCCTCCGTGACTCCGGGCTCGAACGAGCCGCCGTACCCTGTCCCCTCCTGGAAGGGAAAGAGGAAGCCTGGGTCGCCTGTTGCTCCAAGCGCTTCTTCCCTCTGGCCCGGCGCATCGCCGGGGAGGACGACCTGGCCCAAGAAGTCCTTCAGGAAAGTTGGGCCAAGATCCTGAAGGCCATCCATGCCTATCGCGGCGGTTCCCCCGCCTGCGCCTGGGTGCACGCCATTGTCTCCCACAGCGCCATAAAAGCCGGCAAAGCGCGCTCCAAAGCCAGAGAAAGAGAAGTTCCCATTGCCGAGCACATGGTTGAGGTTAGAACCTATCTCAAAATCATATTCCATAGCATTCAGTTCACGAAGAGAATGTCGAAAACGCTGAAAAATCAAATAGTTATGTCTGTAGCCCCGTAGACTCACCCTCCAGGATTCCAATTTTGAGATAGGTTCCAAAGACCCTTGTCCAGACCCCAAAGTTCGGACTCAAGAAGAGCAGAGGCCCCGCTGGCTCCGCGAAATCGTCGTCCGGCTGCCCCAGGTCTACCGCCAGGTCCTGGAACTGCGCTACGGCCAGGACCTTTCTCCCGACGAGACCGCCGAACAACTCCACATCTCCCGCACGAACGTCAACACCCGCCTGAACCGAGCCGACCCTGGTGAGGCGCCATCTGGAAGCCCGCCTTCAACGAAAATACTTCGTCCCCAAGGCAAAGGGAAACCTCCTATAGAATAGGCCGAGGACGGGTCCCGCAACGGTCAGAACTTATCAGCTATTAAAAGCAGAAACTCTGAATGATTCAGAGTTTCCCTGACCTGCCAGCCGTCGAGGGTGGCGAGGCCCTCACCTTCATTCACCTTTTTCACACCCCGGCGTGAGCGGGGCCAAGGGTTCTTTCGACGTTGGGCCTGGAGAAAAGGATGAGGAAGCCGGGAACGGAAGACCCCGGCTGGAAACGGATGGAACGGCAACGGGAAAGGCCAAGTGGTGGTGCGGAAGGCGGGACTTGAACCCGCATGGCTTGCGCCGCCACCCCCTCAAGATGGTGTGTCTGCCAATTCCACCACTTCCGCATTCAAGGCAACTTCCCCTGGAAGGGCGTTTCTATTGCGACTGTTGGGCGTCGGACACATCCTCCTTGGCTGGAGCTGCCGGACTTTCGGACGACTGAGGAGCAGGAGCCGCCGCCGGACTCTCAGGGGGAGCGCTTTCCTGGGAGGCAGGCGTGGAAGCGTCTTGCATGATGGAGCGATCTTCGTCCTCAGCCGTGAGCAGCGAAAGGGTAAAGGAAGTAGCCATGAAAATAATGGCCGCCCCGGTGGTCAACTTCGAGAGGAAGGTCGCCGTCCCCCTGGCTCCAAACGCTGTCTGGGAACCGCCCCCACCGAAAGCGCCCGCCAGATCTGCTCCCTTGCCCGATTGCAAGAGCACAATCAGGATCAACAGCAAGCAGACAATCACGTGGATGATTTGAAAAAAAAGAGTCATAGCGCGTTGAAGTTGACGATTGCCGCGAAGGATTCAGCCCTCAAACTCGCCCCGCCCACCAAGGCGCCATCGATGTCGGCCTGAGCCATCAAGCCGGCCGCGTTTTCAGGCTTGACACTGCCCCCGTAGAGGATGGGCACCTGCTCGGCTACCTTCGCGCTGAAAGCCTCTGATGCCAAGTGTCGGATGAAGGCGTGAACCTCCTGGGCAATTTCAGGGGTGGCCGTCCGCCCCGTCCCAATCGCCCACACCGGTTCATAAGCAATAATGGTACGAGAAACCGCTTCTCCTGTCAAGCCAGCCACGGACTGGCGAAACTGAGACCCCACGACCTCTCGAGTTCGATCGGCTTCACGCTCCGCCAGTTGCTCTCCCACGCAGACGATGGGCGTGAGGCCGGCTTCGAGGGCAGCGGCGGCCTTCTGACTGACGGCCCGGCTGGTCTCGCCAAACCAGCCCCGGCGCTCGGAGTGGCCCAGGATGGAGTAGCGGCATCCGACGTCCACCACCATGGCAGCCGAGACCTCTCCGGTAAACGCCCCTTCGCTTTCCCAATAGAGATCTTGAGCTCCGATGGCGATCGGGCTGCCCCGAGCGGCCCCGGCTGCCGCCGAAAGGGCGGTAAACGGGGGAGTGATCACGATGTCGCAGTGCGGGGAGTTCTTCACCAGAGGCTTCAGCCTTTCAATGAACTCCACACTCTCCCTGACTGTTTTGTGCATCTTCCAATTACCGGCAATGACGGGTCGTCTCATAGGAGTTCGGGATGCCATAGGGTTCTCCATTCACAGCGGCTACGAGTCAGGATCTGTGGCTCAGCGCTTCCACACCCGGGAGTTTTCGACCACTTAAAAACTCCAGCGAAGCCCCACCACCGGTTGAGATGTGGTTGATTCGATCGGCGACGCCTGCCCGGTTGACCGCCGCAACCGAGTCGCCCCCACCCACGATACTGGTGGCCGGACTGGCCGCTACGGCCTGGGCCACGGCCAGGGTTCCCCGAGCAAAAGGATCTATTTCGAAAACCCCCAGGGGTCCGTTCCAGAGAATAGTCCTGGCTGTCGAGAGGCGCTCCTGAAATCGCGAGCAGGTTATGGGGCCAATATCGACCCCCATCCAATCAGGCTGTGTTTCTTCAATCGAGATGACCCGGCTCCCGGCCCCGGGCTCCAACTTCCCGGTCACCACGTGATCGACGGGCAAGACCAGAGGAACGTTGGCCCGCTCCGCCTTTTTCAAGAGATCTCCCGCCAGAGGGATCTTGTCCGTTTCCACCAGCGACCTGCCCACCTCCAGGCCCCGGGCCCGCAAGAACGTGTAGGCCATGCCGCCGCCCACCAGCATCACGTCCACCAGTCTCAGCAGATTCTCGATGACCTCGATCTTGTCGGAAACCTTGGCCCCTCCCAGAATGGCCACATAGGGCCGTTCGGGGTCAGCCACGGCCTTGCCCAGGTAGGTGAGTTCTCGTTCCATCAGCAGACCGGCGGCTCCCCGTCCGACGAATGGAACCATTCCAACGGTCGAAGCATGGGCTCGGTGGGCAGCGCCAAAGGCGTCATTGACATAGAGATCGCAGAGACGAGCCAGCCGTCGGGAAAAGGCTTCCTGGTTGGCTTCCTCCTCCCGGTGAAAGCGCAGGTTTTCCAACAAGAGAATCTCGGCCGGTTGCAGTTGACGGCTCCGGGTCTCGACCGCTTCCCCCACACAATCCCCGGCCATCTTCACGGGTCGGCCTATCGCCGCTTCGAGGGCTGTGGCCACGGGCTTCAAACTCAGGCTGGGATTGAATTGCCCTCGAGGTCGTCCCAGATGAGAGGCCAGCACCACTCGGGCCTGGCGAGATAAAGCATGCTGAATGGTGGGCAGGCTGGCTTGAATCCGGGCATCGTTGACGATTCTCCCCGACTTGTCGAGGGGAACATTGAAGTCGCCCCGGATGAAGAGCCGCTTTCCCTTGAGATCAAGATCCCGGATAGAGAGTTTGTTCATGGTTGTCGACGACTGCTGCCCCCGACCCTTTCGTCCCGTCCACCCCCGGATGGCCGGATAAAGCCAGCCAGGCCCTCTTGAGTAACAGGAGTATATTCCGGCGTCACCGAAAGCCGTGTCAAATGATTTTTGGGTTCAAGGGCCCCCAGGGGCTTTTACCTTGGCAACCGCACCGGCCGCCGCTATAATTCGAACGCTCGAAACGTCGTTGGGTGGCGCTGTCCCGGGTGTTAGCCGCCGGCGTTTGGCAGCCTCTCCTGCATCACACCGCCCCCCGGGTTCGACCTTTCTTTCCACCCCTATGGTCCAAGGCAGAAGGGGCGGGCTTTGATGCGGCGACTCTACAGCCTGGGTTTCACGCTGGCTTTCCTCATCGCGCTGCCTTACTTTATTTTTCAGGCAGTCCGCCATCGCAAGTACCTCTCCAGCCTTCCGGAACGCCTGGGAATCCTGCCGGACAACATACGGTCGGGCCCCGCCGGAGGCATTTGGATCCATGCCGTGTCCGTTGGCGAGGTTCTGTCCGTTCTGCCCCTGATCCAGCAGATTCGCCAACGATGGCCGCAGCGAGGCATCTTTCTTTCAACCACCTCACGGACGGGTCAAGAGCTGGCCCGGCAAAACCGGAACGGCCTGGGCGGCGTTTTTTATTTCCCCCTGGACTGGAAGTTCGCCGTCCGCCGCAGCCTCGACACTGTGCGACCCCGTCTGGTCCTCATTCTCGAAACGGAGATCTGGCCGAATTTCCTGCATGAATGCCGGCAGCGGGGCATCGCGGTATGCCTGGCCAACGGTCGTATATCCGACCGTTCCTTTCGAAAATACCGACGATTTCGCGGGTTGTTTCGTTGGTCGATGGGTTACTTCGATTCCTGTTGCATGCAAGATCCGGTGGACCGGGAACGGATCGTCCACCTGGGAGCGCCTTCCGACAGAGTCGAGGTGTGCGGCAACTTGAAATACGATATCGCACCACCTGAAGAACTTGGTGAGAGACTGGTCCATTTTCGATCGTTGATGCAGCTCGCCTCCGCTCCTTTTCTGGTGGTGGCCGGCAGCACACGCAGGAACGAGGAAGCTCCCGTTCTGCACGCCTTTCGATCGCTCCAGCAGGAATGCCCCCAGGCCAGACTGCTGCTGGCCCCCAGGCATCCCGAACGTTGTGCGGAAGTCGAGCAGTTGTTGGCCGCCCAATCCTTCCGCTTTGTCAAGCGGTCGGATCTGTCTCCCAACGGAAAGCCCCCCTCCGAAAGCCAACCCGCGGAAGTCATCTTGCTGGACACCCTGGGAGAACTGCCGATTCTTTACGCCCTGGCTGACCTGGTCTTTGTGGGGGGGAGCCTGGTCCCCTGGGGAGGACACAATTTGCTGGAGCCTGCCCTGTTCAAGAAACCGGTGCTGTTTGGCCCGCACATGAACAATTTCCGTGAAATGTCTCGGCATTTTATTCAGGCTGAGGCGGGCCTGATGGTGCAAAATGAGGTCGAACTGGGTGTGCGACTCAGGGAGCTTTTTCGGGACAGCGCCTACCGCCGGAGGTTGGGCCGGAACGGTTACCGGATTATCCAGGCCAATCAGGGGGCCGGCGCCAGAATCCTGGATCGGATCGAGAAGCACCTGACCGGGGACATCGAGCGATGAGAACGGCATGGCGGCTGGTCTCCACTTCCTACGAGCAGGTGGTCCGCCTTCGCAACCGGCTCTACGACATCGGCTGGTTCCGGGTCCATCACCTCGACCGGCCGGTCATTAGCGTCGGCAATCTGACCCTGGGAGGCACCGGCAAGACACCCACCGTCATCGCCCTGGGCCGAATGCTTCAGCGCTCGGGTTACTCCGTGTCGGTGTTGCTACGGGGCTACAAGGGCCGCCATCGCGGCGGCCCGCTCCTGGTCTCCGACGGTCGCCGGATCCGAAGCGAAGCCGCCGTGGCGGGTGATGAGGCTCTGGTCATCGCCAGGAACCTGCCCGAGGCTCTGGTCACCGTGGGCAAAAACCGGGCCAGGGCAGGCCGGTGGGTGGAGAGCTGGAGCCCGGTCGACGTCCACCTGCTCGACGACGGTTTTCAGCACCGAAAACTCGGCCGCTGCCTGGATCTGGTTCTGGTGGACGTGACCAATCCCTTCGGAGGCGGATGGATGGTTCCCTCGGGTCAGTTGCGGGAACCCCTCGAAGCTCTGGGCAGAGCCGACGCCGTCGTGCTGACCCGCACCCGCCCCGGGGACGGTTATGAACGCCTGACGGACAGGCTCCGGCGCTTCAAGCCGGGCATCCCCTGCTTTCTCTCCCGACAGGTCCTGGAATCCGCCTCGGAGAGAGCCACCCGGGGAGAAGCAGTCGAGACGCTCCTTGCGGGACGTCGGGCCCTGGCCTTTGCCGGTCTGGCCAATCCGGAACAGTTTTTCCTTTCGTTGCGACAGAATGGGGTTGAACTGGTTCAAACGCTCCGTTTCGGCGACCACCATCGCTACTCAGCCCGGGACTTGGCAGCCATAGGCCGGCGCTGCCGGGAGTTGCAGGTTGAAACGGTGATCACCACGGAAAAGGATGCCGAAAACCTCCCGGCGTCTTCCCTGGACCTGGAGAGGCTTCAGGTGCTGACCGTCAAGGTCGCTTTTGAGTTTGTTGGGGAGGGTTTGCCAGAGTTGCTCAGGCTGAGGATGGGAAGGGAGTCCCGGTGAAAACGATATTGGAAGCCAGAAACATCCAACGGCTGCTGATTCGTGGGACCAACTGGGTGGGAGACTCGGTGATGGCCATTCCCGCGCTACGGGAAGTTCGGCGACTCTTTCCCCGGACCCATATTACCCTGTTGGTCCTGCCCTGGGTCAGCGACATTTACCAGGGCAGTCCCCTTGTGGATGAAGTCTGGCTCTACGATCGCAAGGGCCGGCATGCCGGGATGAAGGGTCGTCTCCAATTGATTCGGATGCTCTCCCGAGGCCGCTTCGACGCGGGCCCCTGCTCCTGCAGAATGCCTTCGAAGCGGCCTTGTTGGCTCGGCTAGCCGGCATTCCCTTGAGAGCGGGTTACAGCAGGGACGGGCGCGGGTGGCTTCTGACGCATGCCATTTCGGTAGATCCCCGATTGAAGAGACGCCACCAGATTTACTACTACCTCGATCTGGTTGAACGGCTCTTCGGCCAGCAACGGACTTTGGAGCATTCGACAGGGCCCCAGGAGAAGGTAGACCTCGAGCTGCCACTGGGGCAAGAGGCGCGCAGCCTGGCTAGGCAACAACTGCAAAAAGAGGGGATTCAGTTTCGAGACAAGGTGGTCGGCGTCAACCCGGGTGCTTCTTTCGGATCGGCCAAGCGGTGGATCAGCGATCGCTACGCCCAGGTCCTGGACCGACTGATGCGGAAAGAGGGCGCTGAAGTGATCATCTTCGGTTCCCGGCAAGAGCGGTCCATCGCCGAAGACATTTGCCGACACATGGCGGCCCGTCCGCTGGTCCTTTCGGGAAAAACCCGCCTCTCACAGTTGATCGCCATGATTGCCTCTTGTGACCTCTTCATCACCAACGATTCAGGGCCAATGCATTTGGCGACCGCGCTGGGCATCCCCACCCTGGCCCTCTTTGGCTCGACGGATGAAGCGGCCACCGGACCTCTCGGCCCTTCGGCGGTGGTGGTGAACAAAAAAGTTGAATGCAGTCCGTGCCTTCTGCGAGAATGTCCTATCGATCACCGCTGTATGACCCGGATTACGGCTGAGGAAGTCTTCCAGCAGGCAGTGCGGATGCTCCGGGTCGGTGACTGAGGCGTTCCGTTCCTCGGCGGGACGGTGGTTTCCCTCAACCGTAGGGCCCTGCCTGCCCCGTCCGACGGGCTCGCCGAGATGCTGGTGCTGGCCAAGAGCCACAACCGGAAGCATTCTCTCCGGAAACGAAGGGCGCCCTCCAAAGCTATTGTCCGTCGCCAAAAACCACTTCCATGCCTGAGATTGCGGCCTTCATCGACCGAGACGGCACCATCAGCGAAGAAGTCGGGTACGTCAATCATCTTTCCCGATTTCAGATCTACTCCTGGGCTCCCGAGGCGATTCGGAGCTTCAATCAGAGGGGCCTGAGAACCATTGTGGTGAGCAACCAGGCGGGAGTGGCTCGCGGATATTTCAGTGAGGACCTGGTGATTCAGATCCACTCCAGGCTTCGCCGGGAGATGGAACGGGCCGGGGCCTATTTCGACGCCGTCTACTACTGCCCCCATCACCCCTCGGTCGGCGAGCCGCCCTATCGCCAAGAGTGCAATTGTCGCAAGCCCAAGCCGGGAATGTTGTGGCGCGCGGCTGAGGAATTTGGGGTCGATGTCCACCAATCGTTCGTCATTGGGGATCGTTACAGCGATGTCGAACTGGCTCACAATTCCGGCGCCCGTTCCCTTTTTGTCCTGTCGGGTTACGGCCGTGGAGAATACGAACACCAGCGGAGTCAGTGGAAAGTCCGGCCAGAGTGGGTTGTGGAGAATCTTCTGGAGGCCAGCCGGGTCGTGCTGGGGGCGATATGATCCGAGGAGCTTGCGCCTTCGATAAGAAGCCCTCCCTGCCTCGTCCTCACGGCAGGAGCCGGCAACCCCGGGAACTCCGAGGGAGAACCCTTCGGTTCAACTCGGCTGTTTCCATCTTGCCGGCCGAGTTGAAAAGGAACGGTTTTGTTTTCCACGCCCGGCCCTATGGCTGCCCATTATCGTTTTGAAGAGATCCTCGACGGCTTCGCCGGCTGCCCCATTGCCGTTTACGGTGACCTGGTGGCGGACGAATTCGTGTTTGGAGAGTTCTCCAGAATCTCTCGAGAGGCGCCGGTTCTCATCCTCAAGCATAAGGAATCCCGCATCCTCCCCGGCGGCGCAGCCAATGCCATCAATAACCTGCGGGCGCTCGAGGCCAGTCCCGTCCCGGTGGGAATCCTGGGACGGGATGCCGCCGGAAGAGAACTCCACCGGCAACTACAGAAAGGCAAACTTCCCCTGTCTCTGGTGGAAAGGGACAAAGACTACTCCACTCCCATCAAAACGCGCTTCGTTGCCGGCTCGGTTCACTCCACCCGGCAGCAGGTCCTGCGTTTGGACCGCGAGGGACAATTTCAACACACCCGGGAATCTCAGCAGCGGCTCTGGTCACGATTGGCTCCGCTGCTGAGGAGTTGTCGAGCCCTCATCGTCTCAGACTACGGGCTGGGCTACGTCAGCCCGGAATTGGTGGCCCGCCTCGCCAAGCAGCGAAAGGGATTACCCGTCACGCTGGACTCCCGATACCAGCTTCTGAAGTTCCCCGGGCTAACCGCCTCGACCCCCAACGAGTCCGAAGTGGAGGCTCTGGTCGGGCGCCAAATCGGAAATGACAAGGCCCGGCTGGAGAAAGCGGGCCAGTACTTGCTGAGGCAGTTGAAATCGGAGGCCGTGCTCATCACCCGTGGTCGGGATGGCATGGCGCTCTTCACCCGAGGGAATCCATCCCTCTCCATCCCCATCTTTGGGAGCGACGAAGTCGCCGACGTCACCGGCGCCGGCGATACCGTGATCGCCGTCTTTACCCTCGCCCTGGCTGCGGGAGCCAGTTTCGAGGAGGCGGCCCGACTCTCCAATTACGCCGGCGGACTGGTGGTGATGAAGCACGGGACCGCAACGGTGAGCCGCCAGGAACTCAAAGAGGCCGTTGCCCAGGACCGGGCCTCTCATGGCTAGCGACAAAATCATCACACTCGAAGCGCTCCAGACCCGGGTAGAGGGCATGAAGCAGTCCGGCCGTACCGTGGTGCTGGCCAACGGCTGCTTCGACTGGCTCCATGTGGGTCATATCCGTTACCTGCAAGAGGCGCGACGCCTGGGGGACTGCCTGGTGGTGGCCGTGAACGGCGATGCCTCGGTGCGAGCCCTCAAGGGGCCTCCTCGTCCCCTGATGCCAGAGGCGGAACGGGCGGAAATCCTGGCCGCGCTGGCTTGCGTGGATCACGTGCTGATCTTCGAGGAGCTGAACGCGGAGCGGGTGCTTCGATCGCTCCAGCCCCACATTCACTGCAAAGGAACCGATTACAGCGAGCAGACGGTGCCCGAGCGGGAGGTGGTTCTCTCCTACGGGGGACGGATCGCTATTGCCGGCGATCCCAAAGATCACTCCACCCGGAGTCTGTTGAAGGCACTGCTCCGGAAGGATCGGCCCGGCCAGCCGATGGGAACGGAAGGGCCATGAAGCGCATCCTGATCATTAAACTCGGTTCCATCGGCGACGTGGTCCATACGCTTCCCGCTCTGGCCGATTTAAGGGCATCCTTCCCGCTGGCGGAAATCGATTGGCTGGTCGAGAGGAAAGCCGGCGTCGTCCTGAAAAACCATCCCTGGCTCAGCCAGGTGATGGAAGTCGATACCCAACGGTGGAGACGGGCTCTTTGGCGAACGAGCACTTACAGGGAAATGCGCCGCTGCCTGAGCCGGTTGAGGAGCCGGCGTTATGACGCGGCCTTCGATTTTCAGGGACTCTGGAAGTCGGCGGTGTTCGGTTTCTTTTCAGGGGCCCGTTTGTTGGTGGGTTTCGATAAAGCCCATTTGAAGGAACCCGGTTGCCGCATCCTCTACGGCAAAAAAGTGTCACCCGGGTCAGAAGCTCGTCACGTCATCGACCTCTACCGTACGTTGGCCGGCAGCCCAGGCGCCCCCCGCGGCCCAGGTGCCTTCGAGCTGGAAGTGGATGAGCCGGACCGTTCCTACGTCGATGCGCGGCTGGCCGAACACCATTTGGAAGAATTCATCATCCTCAATCCCGGGGGCGGCTGGGTGACCAAGAACTGGTCACCCTTGAATTACGGGCTCCTCCACGACAGAATCCGGGGGCGGTTGGGTCTGAACACGGTGTTGACCTGGGGGCCGGGAGAAGAGGACCTGGCGCGAGCAGTGATGGCGGCCTGTCAGGGCGAGCCTCCCCTGACCTTTCCGACCACTTTGCCGCAATTCATGGCCCTGGCCCAACGCGCCCGTCTGTTTGTGGGTGGGGACACCGGACCGTTACACCTGGCAGCTGCCTGCAAGACTCCGGTGGTGGGGATTTACGGCCCGACCGATCCCCTCAGAAACGGACCGTTTCACCCCTCCGACCGGGTCGTTTCCCACCCGGTTCCCTGCGGACCTTGCTACAAGAGAACCTGCCGGAAGTATCAGCGCCAGTGCATGACCCTGGTCACGGTCGATCAGGTGTTCGATGCGATCTTGAGGCGCCTGGAACGAGACCGGCCTCAGGCCTCGGTTTCACTCCGGGCCGACTGATCCGGTGTGCCCCATGGTGTCTGTCCTCACTCGCATCCGCGTCCCCGTCGGCTTCCTCCTGGCCGGCCTCTATTTTTATTTGGCCCAACCCATCTGGCCCACCTGGCTTCTCGGTAGCGGCTTGGCTTTTCTGGGCATGCTCTTCCGGGCCTGGGCCGCCGGCCACGTCCGCAAGAATGACCAACTGGCCGTCGCCGGGCCCTATGCCCTGACGCGACATCCCCTCTACCTGGGCAGCTTTGTGATCGGCCTGGGATTCAGCCTGGCGGGGTGGAGCCTCCCCATTCTGATCCTGTTTCTGGCCTGCTTTCTCCTCTTGTATGGTCCGGCCATGCGGTCCGAGGAAGAGCACCTGAGACGCCTGTTTGCCCGGCAATACCCGGACTATCAGAGACGTGTTCCGTTCTTTTTCCCGACCCGCTGGCCCAAGAGTCGGAGTGCGGGCGTTTTCAGCCTCGAACACTACTGGCGCAATCGAGAGTATCGGGTCGTCCTGGGATTTGCCTCCGCCCTGGCGCTGCTGATCTGGAAGACCCGGTACTTTTGAGGAAGCCGCTTTCAGGAGAGAGGGAGTTGTGCGGCTCAGGACAAGGTGGCCTCCCGTTCCAACAGGGTGATCGCCAAAGCAAGGAGTATGGAGCCCCTGGCGACAGTCAGTATCTTCCTGATCGTCTCGGCCGACCCGGCGATTGCTGCGAACTGCGGGAAGTGGAACACGGCCGAGTTTTTCGAAACCGCCCCGATTGGGGAGGTAACCGCGTGCCTTGACGCGGGGGCGGACCCTAAAGCGCGGAGACGTTGTCGTTCCGCGTTGCTCAGTCCCATTTGAAGCCGTTACGCAACGGGTCCGTATTGGACTCGACGGCCAGAACAGCCTGAGAGCGGCGAACAGCAAGCCGGCGACGGCGAGTTGCGCCATGAGCATCCGGTTGACGGCGTTGCCGAAGGCTGTCAGCAACCGGGATTCCATCAGGGCCATGTCGGTTTTGACGGCGGCCATATCGGCCTTGGCGTTACGGTGGCAGCCCCTCCCCGCTGCCAGGCCTTCGATTTCGCAGCCTTCGCTCATCGTCCCTCCCTCGTCGACCTCATTGAATCTCGACGACGCCATCCGCCGAAGCGCGTCGGCCTTTTTCGGCGATCGTCCCCAGCGCAACGTCAAGAAAAGGCCAACTCGACTCGGTGTTCCCCCCTGAGCCGCTCCACCAATCCGAGATGGTCCCAGTGCTCGAACCCTTTCAGCCTCGCGGAACCAGACACGCGGGCTCCGTGGCCGATCGTGCAGGCGCCGTCAGGACTTTCACCGCCCGGCCCGATTCAAGCCCATCAAAGCCTTTTTGGAACAAGAGGAAAGACGGGACAAGATTTCCCAACGCCAACTCTCGGTGCTCAGCCGACACATTCAGGGACAGTGCTCTGAAGAAGCAACGCCCGGAGAGCAGCCGAGAAGCCCACGGCCGCGAGTTCGTCCGGTTGGCTACACGACCCAGCCGGGGGGTGCTGCCGATTCCACAGCACCCCGGGCACGAATTCCCTTCCCACAGCGACCGGCTTTGGTTTAGAATTGCGGTTTCGCTTGTAGGCCGAGTGTCTGGTGTCCGGCTAGTCCCGCCTGTTGTTCCGCTGGAATAAGATCACATGAACGCCATCAAGAGGGAGTGATGAATGTCTAGTTTCAAGAAAGGCTTGCAGGATGTTGTGGCGGCAACCTCATCCATCTGCTACATCGATGGGCAAAAGGGGGTTCTGTCTTACCGAGGCATCGATATCCACGATTTGGCAGAAAACTCGACTTTCGAAGAAGTCTGCTACCTGTTGTGGTTTGGCCGACTCCCCAATCGAAAGGAGCTGGACGAATTAACAACGGCCATGGCCCGGAGTCGCTCGTTGCCGGAGCCCGTGGTTCAGTTGCTGAAGAGTTTCCCTCGGGACGCCCTTCCCATGGAAGTCCTTCGCACCGCGGTTTCGGCCCTATCCTTTTATGACCCGGACGCCGCGGCCAACGACAGACCGGCAAACCTGCGCAAGACCTATCGTTTGACGGGCCAGGTCGCAACCATTGTGGCGGCCGCCGATCGTATCCGCAACGGCCACGAACCCGTCGACCCGGATCCAGCCCTCTCCCACGCCGCCAATTTCGTCTATATGCTCAACGGCGAAAAACCCGATGCGACGGCCGAGCGGGCCCTCGACGTGGCTCTCATCCTGCACGCTGACCACGAGTTCAATGCCTCGACTTTTGCGGCTCGCGTGACCATTGCCACCCTGTCGGACCCCCACTCCGCCATTACCTCGGCCATCGGTACGCTGAAGGGACCCCTGCACGGCGGCGCCAATCAAGAAGTCATGCGGATGCTGCTCGAGATTGGTGAGACCGAGCGAGCCGAAACCTACGTCAAAGAGGCGCTGGCCAGGAAAAAGAAAATCAGCGGGTTTGGACACCGGGTTTATCGTACCGAGGATCCGCGAGCCACTCATCTGCGCCGCATGTCCCGCGATCTCTCCGAGAGTTCCGGCACCACCCAGTGGTTTGAGACCTCCCGAGTGATCGAAGAGGTCATGAAGCGGGAAAAGAACATCAATGCCAACGTCGATTTTTACTCGGCCACGGTGTACTACAATCTTGGAATCCAGGTGGACCTGTTCACGCCCCTCTTCGCCGTCAGCCGCATCTCCGGTTGGACGGCGCACCTTCTCGAGCAGCTCGACAACAATCGCCTCATTCGGCCCAGAGCCGAATACACCGGCCCCGCTCATCCCGCTCCCTATATCGCCATGAATGAGAGGTAAGCCTCCTGCTGCCGCCATCTCTTTCTTTCCATGCCGCTATGAGCCGAGGGCTCGTCGTTCTCGGAATGTTTGCGGTAGTGGCCGGATTGACTCCGTTCTCGTTCGCCTCTGAGGACTCTTTTTCTCCGGAGGAGTTTTCCGAGACGGAGAAGGACGTCCTGCGCAAGGCCGTCAAACCCCAGAAGCAACTCAGAGTCTACCTGGACGCCGCTTTTCACCGACTGAAACAGTTCCGAATCCTGGTTCAGAAGTGCGATCAGAGCTTGGCCCGGAGGTACTTGAAGGGGTATGAACTGGCCCTCAACCGAGCCGACGATTTGGCCTCGAAGGAGGATCCTGGTGAGAAACAGGCCAGAAAGCTCTTGAAGACCCTCCTGAAGTCCACCCAGAAGATCAATGCTTCCTTAATCCAGACACTGGAGAAAGCTCCCCAGGATTGTCGTCCCCTCGTTCAGCAAGCCCTGGAGGTCTCACAGCAAGTCAACAGCGCCGTCGAGGTGCAACTGCTCAGAGCCGCTAACCCCTGAGTAGTCAGGGGCTCAAAATTTTCCGCCCCGGCCGATGCACCCGTCCGGGGCGGAACCCTGCGCGGCGCGCTTGGGCAGGTGGGCTTCCGGCCGCGGCGGCAACGAGCGGGAGGTCCGGGCTCCCAGGGATTGCTGGCCGATGCGGAACCGTTCCCTCCGGTTCGAGCCGCAAACGCGAAAATCCATTCCCCGGCCGGCTTGACACTGGGTCCCGGCAGAGCTTAGGATGATTTTTCGATGAATGCGTTCCGGATTTCCGCGCTGCTGGCGCTTGCTTTCTGCCTCGCCGCTTGTGGCTCCTCCCACAAGCTCAGCCACAAAACCGCCCGGAAAAGAATTCTGAATCTGGGCCTGATCGAGATCCAGGACAAAAATCTGGAAATTCAAAAGGTTTCGCAGCTGGGAAGCAATCAAGCCGTTGCCGAAGCCAACTTGAATGTGGTTTTCCAGCTTTCGCGCAACTCTCAGGGGAAGTGGGAAGTGGAGGCAGTCCGGCTTTCGGACAGGAATTGGGTCCGGGTCGCGACCTTGCATCGCGCTCTGGACTCGGCCAGAGACCAACAGACCCGGCAGGATTTGAACCAGCTCGCCAGGGGCATCAGGGAGTTCAAGAAAACCAATGGGGAGTACCCCCCGGCTGAGAATCTGGGGAGCATGATCGACCTTCTTTTTCCCCAGTACATGGCCGATTCGATTCGATTCGACGCTTGGGGGCGGCCACTCATTCTCAAGCGCAGCCATCCCCGGGGTTTACAGCTCCTGTCCGTGGGCGCCGACGGCATCCGGGATACCGGCGACGACATCGTCCTGCCTGTCTCCCCCGGCACAGGCAGGTCCCCCTAGCGGCAGACTCGAACCCACCGCCGGCCTCGACTGACCGGCCGCATTGACGTCTGCTCTGCGGGGCCGAGGTCCAGACCGGGTTTTTGGCCGGGTATTCTCTGGTCAAGGCAGCGGTTTATCTTTAGAATAAGGCCTCGGATGCGTAAAATCGACTGATGCCCAAGGCTTTCTCCTCCCCAAAACCCCGGTCAGGGGCTCGCGGCAAGTCCCCCAAGCGAAAGTCCCGTTCGGTGGCAAAACCCCTCGCCACCCTGGCCCTACTGGCCGTCGTTGCCCTGGCTGCCGCCCTCTATTGGCAGCGGCGCCAGACCGCAGAGACGGTGTCTCCGTCACCAGAAATCTCTCCCGGTTCTCATTCGTTGATCAGTCCGGAGGGCTGGAGTAAGGGAAACAGCGCAGCCAAGGCGGTCCTGGTTGAATTTGGCGATTTTCAGTGCGGAGCCTGTGCCTCTGCCAGCACGAGAGTGGCCAAGATCGCCAGGAAACACGGCTCCCGGTTGAAAGTCATCTTCAAACATCATCCGATGCAGAGAACCCACAGTAACGCCATGATTGCCGCCCAGGCAGCCGAGGCCGCGGGACGTCAGCACAAGTTCTGGGAAATGCACGACCTGCTGTTCGAGCGACAGGCTGACTGGGCCAAGGTTCCGGATGCCCAAACCTTCTTCCTCCGGTACGCCGGGGAGCTCCAACTCGACCTGGGACGATTCCGGCGAGATCTTTGGAATGCGGAGGTGCGAGAGAAGATCTATCGCGACATCCTGGAAGGTCAAGTGGCGCAGGTTCGCTCGGTTCCCGCCTTCTTCCTCAATGGCAAGTCCATTCCCAACAGCCGAGACGAGGCGGAGTTCGAACAGAGAATCGTTGACGGCATCCGGTCTGTCCCGTGAGCCGAAAACCCACGTTACTTTGGGTCATGGTGCTGGCCGCCTTTGTCGGAATGATGGATTCCGCCTACGTCGGCCTCAACAGCCTCAGCGATACCCTGATTCCCTGCGGGCCCGCCGGCGGCTGCGACGAAGTTCTCAACAGTCCCTATTCCCACTGGGGCGGCATCTCCATTGCCTGGTTCGGTTTCTTGTTCTATCTGGCGGTTTCCGGGGGCGGCGTCTTCGGGTTGTCGGGCTTCCAGCGGGTGTTCCGGTTCACGCTGGTCGCCAGCTCGGCAGCGTTCCTGGTAACTCTCTACCTCCTGTATGTGCAGGCATTTGTCTTGCAGGCTTTCTGTGACTATTGTCTGCTCTCGGCTTTTCTGGTTTTCGTGATTCTCGGACTGCATCTGGCTTTGCGGCCCTGGGAAACCCCCTGAAGCCCCCAATGATCCGCCGGCTCTCACTCTCGACCCCAGGCCAGGGACTGCACGAATTCACTGCTGAAGTTGAGGAAGTCGTACGGCGGTCCAAGGTAGAGGAGGGATTGTGCACCCTGTTCATCCAACATACCTCGGCCAGTTTGACCATTCAGGAGAATGCAGACCCCTCAGCCCAACGCGACATGGAGCAGTGGATGAACCGCCTGGCGCCGGAGGGGGATCCCCTCTACACCCACACGGCTGAAGGTCCCGACGACATGCCCTCTCATCTCAAGGCCATTCTCACCAATACCTCCCTCTCCATTCCCGTTCAGAGAGGCCGGCTGGCTCTGGGCGCTTGGCAGGGGGTCTACCTGTGGGAACATCGCCGAGTTGGGGGGAACCGGCAGGTTCTGGTTCACATCGCTCCCTAGACTTCTGCAGAAGGAGCGCCGATCCCTTTCAAGGTGTCGGACCGCCTGTCCGAGGCGATGCCGTCGAGGCCGCTCTCTCCATGACCCAGGCATCCTCCAGGGGATGGTGATAGTAGTTCTTTCGGCGGGAAATGATCTTGAATCCGTTTCGCTGGTAGAAGCGGATGGCGCGGCCATTGGAACGACGCACCTCCAAGAAGACCCGCGTCAGCTCCCGTTGCCGGGCCACGTCCAGACACTGACCCAAGAGCCGCTGTCCCACTGCTTTCCCAAGGTATTGGGGCGGAACAATCAAATTGCACAATTCACCCTGGTCGCCCATCAGAGCCAGCACGGCCACGCCCGCCAGCGTCCCAGGTTCCGATGGGGAAAGAATCCGGGAGAGTTCAACCTCCGCCACCAGGGGGTAGTAGACCCCAGGCTGCCCGAGCACTCTGAGATAACCCTCTTCGCCCCACTTGCTCAAATAATCCCAGCAGTTCTCAATCGCCACAACGTGAGTGACGTCCGATTCCAACATCCAGCGAACTTCGAAGTTCATCGAGCTTTCCATTTGATTTCAGCGTCTGACTTACGCAGGTAGTAAGCACGGAGCTCCGACGCCGGAGCCCAATCCCCGCGGTTGGCCCTGGAGGACACGATGGCCACCAGCGAGCGGCCCAAGAAAGGGTCGGTTTTTGCAATCCGCCACTGAGAGCAACCTTGAGACTGGATGATCTCACCATATTTGCGGGCCCCGCCCCCCAGGAAAAGCACTGCTTCTCCGTCCAGGGTGGCGAGCAGTTTCTCCACACCGCCCACAAATTCAGGGCCTCGTTGAATCAGGCGAGATCCGTTGCGCTCAAAGACCGAAGCGTACACTTCGCCTCGGCGGGCATCAATCATGGGGACAAGCGTCCCCTGCCAATCTGGAAACCTGGCCACCCAGGCCTCGAAGGCCGTGACAGCTACGGTTGGCCTGGAGAGCGTTTCGGCCAAGCCTTTGACGGTGGTCAATCCGATCCGAATCCCGGTGAAGGAACCGGGGCCGCAGACCACCCCGAAGGCTCGAATGTCATTCAGGGCAACGTCGGTGTGATTGAGGAGGTATTGAATGCCGGACAGGAGTCGAGCCGTGTGGGTGCAAGCCGAATCCAGGTTGACCTCGCCCAGAATTCCGGCATTCTCCGACAGCACGATGCTCCCGGCACTGCCGGAGGTGTCAAGGCAGAGGAGTTTCACGGTCGGGATCTCCCGTTGCGTCTTCCCGCAGTCGGGCAGGACCTCGAGGGGGAGCGGGGTTCATTGACACCCCCAGAGGCAGATTATATACTCCGGGATTTTGGCGGGACAATGGATTGTGCGCCGAGGGAGCGCCGTTTCGCTTGGGGGAAGGTCCTCCAATGGCGCACCCCCAGCGCCTATGGGGCTCTCAGGTCTGCTCTTCTCGATCTGCGTCAAGGGACGTCGGCATGGAACCCTCCACCCCCATGATGGCCCAGTACCATCAGATCAAAAAGTCGGTTCCCGGGGCCATTCTGTTCTTTCGGCTCGGTGATTTCTATGAAATGTTTTTCGACGATGCCCTTGTGGCCGCTCGCGAACTGGAGATCACCCTGACCTCCCGCAACAGGGAAAAAGGAGCTTCAGTGCCCATGTGCGGGGTTCCCTGTCACAGCGCCAATACTTACGTTTCGAAGCTGATTCGTAAAGGCTACCGTGTGGCCGTCTGTGATCAGGTTGAAAACCCCAAGACCGCCAAAAAACTGGTGAAGCGGGAGGTGACCCGAGTGGTCACTCCCGGCACCTTGAGTGACGACAGTCTGCTGGAGCCCCGGGAGAACAACTTCCTGAGCGCCGTTTGCTCGGACAGCTCCGGCCTGGGACTGGCTTCGGTGGACGTCTCCACCGGCGATTTTCGAGTCACCGAGTTTCGGAACGGTTCCAGAAACGTCATGCTGCGAACCGAGTTGGAACGACTGGAGCCCAAGGAGTTGATCTGGTGCTCCCGCCTCAGCGATGAGAATCCCTCCTGGGCACAAAATCTGTCTGCCCTCAAAACGGTCGTCGACGAGTGGACTTTTGCCTCGGACTATGCTCAGCGACTCCTCACCGACCATCTCAAGGTACTCAGTCTCGATGGTTTCGGCTGCCAGGGTCGAGACTTGGCGGTAGCCGCGGCCGGGGGGGCGCTGCACTACCTGAAAGAGACCCAGCGCGGCGATCTGCTGCACCTGGACCGCTTGAACTATTACGAACTGGACCAATCGATGCTGCTGGATCCATCGACGGTGAAGAACCTGGAGTTGCTGGAGTCACTCTTCGACGGCTCGCGCAACGGCACCCTGCTTCAGTGCCTGGATGAGACTTCGACCGGGATGGGAGGGCGACTGCTGAAGACTTGGATGCTGCGGCCGGAAATCGACTTGAGCGAAATTGAAAGTCGGCTGGAGGCTGTGGCCCGATTGGCGGAAGACCTGGTTTTGAGGGAGGAACTCAAGGAACGACTCAAGCAGGTCTATGATCTCGAGCGACTGGCCTCTAAAGTAGCCCTTTCCAGAGCCAACGCCAGAGATTTGATCGCGCTCAAGCAGTCGCTCGAGCAGGTGCCCCTGCTCAAATCCCGGTTGCAGCCGCTTTCCCCTGCCCGACTGCAGCAGTTGGAACAGGCAAGCGACCCTCTGGCCGACGTGGCGGCCAAGCTGGAGGCGGCTCTCAACGAGGAGCCTCCCGTGGTGCTGACGGAGGGGCGATTGATTCGGCCCGGGTTCAACCCAGAGCTGGACAGCTTGCGAAACGCCAGCTCCTCCGGGAAACAGACCATTGCCGAATTGGAGGCCAGGGAACGCTCTCGGACCGGCATCCCCAATCTGAAAGTCAAATTCAATCAAGTCTTCGGCTACTATCTGGAGGTCTCCAGGTCCAACCTGGGACGGGTCCCTCCCGACTACGAACGGAAGCAGACCCTGGTGGGCGCCGAGCGTTTCACCACCCCCCAACTGAAAAAATATGAAAGGCAGGTGCTGGGCGCCGAGGAGCGTCTGGTGGAGATGGAGTACCAGCTTTTCTGCGAACTCAGATCTGCCGTGGGCCGGGAGTGTCGACGGGTCCGCAATACGGCCGGGGCGTTAGCTCAGTTGGATTGCCTGGTGACCCTGGCCAGTGCGGCCCATCAGTTCGGTTACGTCAGGCCGCGACTCCATTCCGGTGAGGAACTGGCGGTCAAGGGCGGCCGGCACCCGGTGATCGAGCGGCTGGGAGAGCAACTGCCCACCGGCAAGTTTATTCCCAACGACCTCTATCTGAATCACACCACCGATCAAGTCCTCATCATCACCGGGCCCAACATGGGGGGCAAATCCACCTATCTCCGCCAAGCGGCTCTCTTCTCGGTCATGGCGCAGATGGGTTCCTTTGTTCCGGCCCAGGATGCCAAGCTGCCTGTGGTGGATCGGATTTTCACTCGAATTGGCGCCACCGACAACCTGTCGAGGGGGAGGTCCACCTTCATGGTGGAGATGACTGAGACGGCTGTCATCTTGAACTCGGCGACACCCAGGAGCCTGGTCATCCTGGATGAGGTGGGTCGAGGCACTGCAACCTTCGATGGACTGTCCATCGCCTGGTCTGTGGTGGAGTATCTCCACTCCCGTAACAAGGCAAAAACACTTTTCGCCACCCATTACCACGAACTGACCGAGTTGGCTCAGTTGCTGCCCGGAGTTAAGAACTACCAGGTGACAGTCAAAGAGTCCGGGAATGAGATCGTGTTCCTCAGGCGCGTCGAGCCGGGAAGCGCCGACAAGAGCTACGGCATCGACGTGGCCAGACTGGCCGGCTTGCCGCAGGCTGTGGTCCAGCGGGCCCGCGAAATCTTGCGGGGCCATGAAGAAGGAGAGCATGAAATCAGCGATCATCTGACCCGGCGCTACCAGCGCAGGAAGAATCACTCCCGGGAGCAACTCAGCCTGTTCATGATCACCGATCACGAGGCGCTGGAGCAGTTGCGCCAAATGAACCCCGACCAAATGACGCCCTTACAGGCACTGGAAGCCATCCACCGACTCAAGGAAAGTCTGTGAGATTCTTGCCTCTCAAGCCTCCCGAGGCAGCGACAGCCCAATGAAGAATTCAAAGCTGGTTGTTGGCCTCATGTCCGGGACCTCGCTGGACGGCATCGATGCCGCGCTGGTGCGGATTTCCGGATCGGGAACGGAGTGCTCCCTGAAACTCAGGCGCTTCATCTCCATTCCCTACCCCGCTGAAGTCCGGCGGGTCCTGTTGCGGGTTGCCTCCGGGCAACCGGTTCCGACAGGCGTCATCAGCCATCTGGGTGTCTTGCTGGGCCGCCTCTATGCCCAGGCCGTCAAGGAAGTCTGCCGGGCCGGCCGGGTCCCGCTTCACCAATTGGATCTGATCGGATCTCACGGCCAGACCATCTTTCACCAGTCCGATCCCAGCGACTTTTGCGGACAGCCGATCGCCTCCACCCAACAGATCGGAGAAGCGGCCGTTCTGGTCGAGGAGACCGGCGTGACCACGATCTCGGATTTTCGTCCCAACGATATGGCAGCCGGAGGCACGGGGGCGCCGCTCATCCCCCTGGTGGATTTCCTGCTCTTCCGTGATCCCCGCCTGGGTCGAGTGTTGCTGAATCTGGGCGGCATCGCCAACCTTACCGTGTTACCCCCCGCATCCGAGGTCACCCGGATTCAAGCCTTCGACAGCGGGCCTGGTAATATGGTGATCGACGCTCTGGTCCAGCGCTTGGGTCAGAACCCCAAGGGGTTCGATGCCGAGGGACGCCTGGCCCGCTCGGGAAAGCCCATTGCCTCCCTGTTGGAGACCTTGCTTGCCGACCCCTACTTTCGCCGCCACCTTCCCAAGTCAGCAGGGCGCGAGCAGTTCGGGGAGGCCTTTGTCGAACGAATGCTGGCTGCGGCGGGGCCGTCGAGCCCGGCAGATCTGGTTTGCACCGCCACTGAACTGACAGCCCGAACCGTCAGCGACGCCGTGCTTGGCTGTGCCCGGGTTCCGCTCCGGTTGGACCAACTGGTTGTTTCCGGTGGGGGAGTCCACAATGCCTATCTCATGCAGCGCCTGGAAGAACTCTTGCCCCACCTGGAAGTGATGCCGATTGACGTATTGGGGATCCCCGCGGACGCCAAAGAGGCCATTGGGTTCGCGCTCCTGGCCAATGAAACGTTTGAACTGACTGCCGGTAACGTTCCCTCCGCTACCGGCGCCCGCCATCCGACTGTCCTGGGCAAGGTCACCTATGGCAAGAACTATGGGAGGTTGCGCAGGTATTCCTGAAAGGAGGCTCGGCCCAGCACGACTCCCCGGAGAAACAGCAGCGTTCGTTGTCTGCCTTCATTCAGCCAGGCTCAGGGCGTGAGAAAGGTATTGTCGATCAAGCGCGTCCTGCCGATGAAGGCGGCCAAGGCCAGCAGCGATTGCTGTTCGAGCCGCGGGATCGGCTCCAGGTCAACCAGATCCACGATCGAGGCATAATCGACGCTTACCAGGGCCTCCGAGGCCAGGCATTCGCGAATGCCCGCAAGCAGGACCGGCACTCGACGCTCACCCCGACTCACCTGCCGCCTGGCCCAGTCCAGGGACTGGCATAGCACGGGAGCGGCTTTCCTCTCTTCACATGTCAAATACTGATTTCGGGAACTGATGGCCAAACCATCCTTTTCCCGGACCGTCGGACCGACCACCACCTCGATGTCCAGGTTGAGGTCTTGGACCATTCGTTGAATCAGGATGGCTTGCTGGGCATCCTTCTGCCCAAAAAAGGCCGCTTGAGGTCGCACCAGATTAAAGAGCTTGAGAACGACGGTAGCGACCCCCTGGAAGTGAGTGGGGCGACTGAGGCCACACAGTTTTTGACCCAGTTCCCCGACCCGGACGTGCGTTCGGTGACCGGGCGGATACATCTCGCCGGCGTCAGGAACAAAGGTCGTCCCGATGCCCAGCCGCTCCAGCTCTTTCAAGTCCCGGTCCAGGGGACGGGGATAGCGCGCATAGTCTTCACCGGGACCGAATTGGATCGGATTGACGAAGATTGACACCACCACCCGGTCAGAGCGTTTTTGGGCGGCCTCGATCAGACTGAGGTGGCCGGCGTGAAGGGCTCCCATGGTGGGAACCAGGCAGACCTCCGAGCCTCGATCCGGCCAACGCTTGCGAAGAAGCCTGAAGGCCTCCAGCGATCGAACGATGTCCATGCCTAGTGTTTGACGACCTCTTCCAATCGATGGAACTCAGCCGGAAAGTAGGTCTCTTTCTGTGCGGGGAAGTCTCCGGAGAGGCAATCGGCTATGTATTGACGGGTGGCTCGGGTCAGGATTTCCCTGAGATTGACGTATTGTCTGACGAATTTAGGTTTTCGAGCAGGAGTCAAGCCGAAGAGGTCATCGCAAACCAGGATTTGCCCATCACAGTGCGGTCCAGCTCCAATACCAATGGTGGGAACCCGCAGTTCCCGAGTCATTTGAAAGGCCAGATGCTCGGGCACCCCTTCCAGGACCACGGCGAAGGCGCCCGCTTCCTGTAAGGACAAGGCATCGGTCATCACGGCCTCCGCCGACTCCAGGGTCTTGCCCTGCACGCGATACCCTCCCATCACATGCAGGGATTGCGGCGTCAGTCCCACGTGCCCCATGACGGGGATCTCTGCCTGCACCAGCCGCTTGACCAAATTTCTTCGCTTGCTGCCGCCTTCGATCTTCACCGCCTCAGCCCCTGCTTTGACGAACATCAAGGCATTCTTTACCGCCGCCTTGGTGCTCAGATGATAGGAACCATAGGGCAAATCGGCCACCAGCAGCGCTCGCTGCAGTCCCCGACGAACGGCCTTGAGATGTATCAGGACTTCTTCAACGGTTAAAGGCAGGGTGGAGTCATGACCGAGGCGGGTGGTGGCAAGGGAATCGCCCACCAACACCAGGTCGACTCCCGCCTGGTCCAGGATACGGGCAAAGGGATAGTCATAAGCGGTCAAACAGACCACTTTATCTCCCTTTTTCTTGCGATTGAGGATAACGGGGACGGTGACCTTATCGGTCTGACTTCGAGGGGTAGCGCTCATCCGATACGCTCCTTGTCAAGGGTCGAGTCCGTGGGGAGGATACAGAAAATCCTGCGGGCGTCCCGGTCAGCGATGATCCAAGCGCCGCTGGGTAGCCTAACAGATTCATGGCATCCGGACAACCTCCGCCGGGTCTTGACACCCCTTCAGCAGGCTCGCGAGGGATAAACCCAGCAGTGGATGTTTCCACGGGGCGGCAATCTCGGCCGCGGGCGCCAAGGCAAACCTTCTGAGGTGGAATCGTGGATGGGGGATGGTCAGTTCCCGGTCACTGATCACCTGATCGGCGTAGAGCAGGATGTCGACGTCAATCACACGAGGTCCCTTGGGCGGGAGGCGCCGGCGGCCCAGCGCCTCCTCCACCGCCAGGCAATGGGCCAGCAGCCGGTGAGGCCCAAGCCGGGTTCGGATCACCAGCGCTTGATTGAGAAACCAGGCTTGGTCCGGATAGTCCACCGGCTCGGTGAGATAGACGGAAGACGCCTGGATAATTTCAAGCCGGGCTGAAGAGAGGCCCTGAATCGCGCGGCGCAACCGGGAACGTTTATCGCCGACATTGGAACCCAGACCCAAGACCGCCAGCGAAGCCGATTCCTGGGTCCCGGCGCTGCGATGCCGCATGGCAGGCTTCCGTCACAGCAAGCTGAGTTGGCCGGGCGGCGGAGTCAAACCGAAGTGTTCGTAGGCCAGCCTGGTTGCCACCCGTCCTCGGGGAGTGCGATGCAGGAAGCCTCGTTGAATCAAATAGGGTTCGTAGATGTCCTCGATAGCGTCCACTTCCTCGCTGATCGCAGCCGCCAGGGTGGCCACCCCGACCGGTCCACCGGAAAATTTCTCGATGATCGTTTTGATGAGCTTCTTGTCGTTCTCATCAAAACCGACTTCATCAATGGCCAGCAAGGCCAGGCTTTTGCGAGCCACGTCCTGGCTGATGGCGCCGTTGGCTTTCACCTGGGCATAGTCCCGGACTCGCCGAAGCAAGCGGTTGGCCACCCGAGGCGTGCCCCGCGATCGGGCAGCAATCTCATCCCTCCCGACCGGATCGATCTCGATACCCAAAATCTCGGCCGAGCGACTCAGAATAACGCCCAACTCCTCCTGCGTGTAGTAGTCGAGCCGATGAACGATGCCGAAGCGAGACCTCAAGGGAGAGGAGATCAGTCCCGCTCTCGTGGTTGCTCCCACCAGAGTGAAGGGAGGCAGAGAGAGCGCCACACTTCTGGCGCTGGGCCCCTGGCCGATTATCAGGTCGAGTTTGAAGTCCTCCAGGGCCGGGTAGAGAATTTCTTCGATCTGCGGCAGCAGACGGTGAATCTCATCAATGAACAACACATCGTTCGCCTGCAGATTGGTGAGAATCGCCGTCAAATCCCCCTTGATCTGAATGATTGGACCCGAAGTCGTTTTCAGTCCCACTCCCAGCTCATTGGCAATGACACTCGCCAGGGTCGTCTTTCCCAAGCCGGGAGGACCATAGAGCAGAACGTGGTCCAGGGCCTCGCCCCGGGCACGAGCCGCCACCACCGAAATCTCCAGGTTCTGCTTGACCTGGGCTTGGCCGATGTACTCCTTCAGACGTTTGGGCCGTAAACTGAGCTCGAAGCCCCGCTCCTCCTCGTACGGAGTCCCGGATATGATTCGTTCTTGGTCCATAGGGGGCTACGAAAGACGAAAAAGGGCACTGGCGTTAACGGTAGCACAAAGGTCAAAAGGGTTTCAACCGAGGGCATCTCACCCCGGAATCGAGATAGAAAAGGGGAGAAAAACAAGAAAGTCCTGAGGGTGTTTGCGCCAAAAAGATTTTGTTGCGACCAAACGACATGCGCGAACGGGACGAAACAGGTCATGTTTCAGTTGTCTTTTCAAGAGACATGTGCTTTTCTTTCGCTATAGACAGCAGTCGGTGACCCAAGGTTTACAAGAGATAAGGAACTTCGGATGGGTTACAAAATAACCAGCGCGTTTGAGAAGGAGATGCAGTCCCTGGGATGGTGGTACCAACACTTCGAGTTCCCCAATGGAGTTCGCACCGGATCGGGCGAATCCCCGGGATACGAAGCCCGCACACGGTGGTCGTTCATCGAGGCGTTTATTCCAAACGACCTGACGGGGAAAACCGTACTCGATGTTGGCGGCAATGCCGGTTTTTTTTCAATTCAAATGAAACTCAGGGGGGCACAAAGATGTGTGTTGGTGGACCCTTTCGAGATCGCAACCCAACAAGCCGCGTTCGCGGCCAAGCAATTCGGCGTAGAGCTGGAATTGATCACTGAGGACGCCCACACCTACTGTCTCACGACTGAAGAACGATTTGATTATGTGCTCTTTCTGGGTTTGCTTTACCATCTCAAATACCCGGGCATTGTCCTGGACAGGCTGGCTGAAATGACCCGAGAGCGGATTTTTATTCAATCCCAGATCATCGGTTCGAAGAAGGATCCCCATATCCACAAGCCAGCTATAAGAGGGGAACAGACGATCATCTCCTGGAGCACCCCGGGTTTCCGAGACTGGCATTCGTTGAAAACCTGTATAACGAGGACTCTACCAACTGGTGGATTCCCAATCGGACCGGACTTGAGGCCATGGTCAGAAGCGCCGGACTGAAAATCATCGACCAACCTCACCGACACATCATTGTGGCGGCGCCCGAAACCTACTACGGCAAACAAGTCTTTCCCAAATTGGTGTTCCCAAAGTATGGCAAGAGGGGGGGAGCCATCCTACCTGGCCCCCAGCGATATGATGCCGAAGAGTGGGTGAGACTATCCAAAGACATCGCCGAAAATCCCGTGCGGCCAAGGCGCTTTATCGTTCGGAAGGGCTGGCAATGGCTCAGGCGTCTTCGGTTCCTATACATCAAGAGCCGTGGCCGTCTAGTAGACCGATTCACCAGATAACACCTGAAGTTCCTGACCTCCCCGCCAATGCCTGGTCGAGCCATTAGCCCGACCTTCTCATCGGGTCCGGTCCCAATTTCTCACAGGGCTTCGAGATTGAGGAGCTGAACCCCGGGCTGACGCCCAGGGCTACCGGCGGCTGTGGCTGGCGCCGCTGGCGCGGCATCCCCACAGCCGCGAGTGCGGCGAAAGCCCATAGCTCTGGGCGTCAGCCGGGGTGGGTGTGGCGCCCGGATCTCCCAGCCGCGAAGCGGCGGCAGCCCTTCGTTACCCTACGGGAACAGGCGTCCTGGTGGGAGAACCCCGATAACTGCTGTTTCCTACCCTTCCTTCGCTTCGCTCCAGGACAAGAATTTTCGAGTATTCCAGGAACGGATGCAGCCTCATACGGTGAGAAATCCAGGTTAGCGACCGACCTCAGCCCCTGCTCACCCGCTTCTTGAACCCATCGCGTTTCTCAGGATCTCCCCATCAATGACAGCGGCTCGATGCTGCGCCAGACCCGAGTCGCCGGTAGGGCAGGACACCGAGGTGGAGCAGAGGGGAACTTCGACACGACAAGAGGCGGCTGTCCCCGCAATGACTCGGGCGCCCCGGTCTTCCGAAGGGCCCCTCGATGCCCGCGATTCGAGCTCGACTCGCTTCGGTTGTCATCGAGAGAGGACTTGAAGAGACTTTCTGAGCAACTCCTCGAAACTCACCTCTGCCGGAGCGTCTCCGGCGGCTCTTTGAACTGCCCGCTGGGCGGAGGATTTCGGATAACCAAGATTCATGAGGGCTGAGATCACGTCTTCCTGATGAGAGGGCATGTCCGGCGCTTGCGGGCGGCCCCCCCCTGGGTCCGCCTTGGCCAACTTGTCCCGAAGCTCCACCACCAAACGCTCAGCGGTCTTCTTTCCCACTCCGGGGATGGAGCACAAACGCGCCAAGTTACTCTGCCGAATGGCGGGGATCAATTCATCAACGCTCATCCCGGAAAGAATGGTGATGGCCAGCCGGGGACCGACGCCGGAAACGGAAGTCAGGTGCTCGAAAGCCGACTTTTCCTCCAGACTCTTGAAACCGAAGAGGATGAGGGCTTCTTCGCGCACGTGGGTGTGTATGCGCAGCCGAATGGAGGAGCCGATTTCCCCCACCTCGTAAAAGGTGGAGAGAGGGACATGGACCTCGTAGCCCACGCCGTTGACGTCGACAATGACTCGATGGGGTTGTTTGTCGAGGAGTGTGCCCGAGAGTTGAGCAATCATAAGGCGCGGCCAGAGGACCCTCGGTTATTCCGCCATATGGACCTGGTCGATGACACCCACCACGGCCATGTCGATAGGAGAATAGGGTTTCCCCACCGAAGTCATCGCCGACCACCCCTCCCGAGTCACCAGGACATTGTCTCCCACCCCGGCATCCACCGCATCCACCGCCAGGTAGGGGGAACCCCTCTCGGCGCCATCCGGATCGAGGATTTGGACGTAAAGAATTTTCTGGCCCTGATGGGATGCATGCTTGCGGGTGGCGACGACTTCTCCAATGACCTTGCCAATCAGCATGGTGGCTTGACCGTCGGTCCAAGAATCACTCGAGGTGCACCGCGTCAACGATACCGACGATGGAACATTCCGTAGGCACGGCCTGATGAGGGCTCCAGGCCAAAGAGGCTTCCCGGCCCCGACACCAATAGATGGTCTCTCCCGCCCCGGAGCCGACCGCATCCACGCCAACCAGGACTCTGCCGCGGTCCCGCCCCTGTTTGTCCAAGGGTTGAATCAGAAGCAAGGTCTTCCCCTGAAGAGCCTCGTCCTTTTGGGTGGCCACCACTTTTCCGACGATACGACCGAGTTGCATCCGATGCCCCTACGGGTTCACTTCAATAGCGTCGACAATACCCACGATGGCTGTGTCCACCGGACAATCCCTGCACCCCCCCGCCATGCGGGCGGAACTCCCGGAGACCAACAGTACTTTGTCTTTAAAACCAGCGCTCACAGTATCCACCGCCACCGAGTAACCGGTTTGATCGCGGCCGGAAGGGTCGATGGTCTGGACGATGAGCAGCTTCTTCCCTTCCAGACGTGGGTCCTTGCTAGTAGCGACTACCGTTCCAACAACCCGACCTAAAAGCATGGGTCACCGTCACGGACCAGACTCCAGGCCCCGGCTGTGGGGGCCCTGGCCCAGCCCTTCCTCAGTAGTTCCAGCTATTCCCCCGCCTTGCCGATGGGGAGGACATCCTCCAGGTTGGCATGGGGTCTGGGGATCACATGAACAGTGACCAGTTCGCCAACTCGGCGCGCAGCGGCGGCTCCGGCATCGGTAGCCGCCTTGACCGCAGCCACGTCCCCGCGCACGAGGGAAGTCACGTACCCGGACCCGATTTTCTCCCAACCCACCAGGGTGACTTTGGCGGCTTTGACCATAGCATCCGAAGCCTCAATCATGGCCACCAGTCCACGCGTCTCGATCATTCCTAGAGCTTCACCCATCTTCCTGTCCTTTCCATGGTGATCTGTCGACAAGTCACTTGCCGCGAACGACTCCGTCCGAGGCTGCCAGGCTTACCGGGAACCATCCCCCCGGATGCCCTCAACTCCTTTTTTGCAGCGACACCAAAGCCGATTGGATAATATCGACCAGTTGGCTCTTGGTCAACGTTATCCTCGGCTCGCGATCTTCTCCCTCAATCGTGGGACAATCCTTACCGATCTGCAGCGGACCCTTGATCCCATATTTTTCACGGGCGACCAGCAGCTTATCCACATCGTCCCCACTCAACAGTGTTTCCCGCCCAAGAACCTTGGTCGTCAAGCTGATACGGGCGAAGTGCTCAACCGTTTCCATCTTGGCGTGGGCCAAAAAAACGTCATTTCCGTAGGTCACCACTCCATGATTGGCCAGGAGCAGAGCATCATGACGCGGAACGTATTCGCGAATGGCATCCGTCAGTTCGGAGGTTCCGGTCGTTCCGTAACGGGTGAGCGGGATACAGCCCAAGACCAGCACCACCTCAGCCAGAATGGCCTTGGTCAGTGGAACGCCGGCGGCGGCGTAACCCGTCGCGCAAGGGGGGTGGGCGTGCACCACGGCCTGAACATCGGAACGGAGCTGGTAGATGAGCAAGTGCATGGCGATCTCCGAGGAGACCTTTCGTTTACCCTCAACGGCCCGACCCTCCGAATCGACGATGACCAGATCCTCTTCGGCCATAAAGCCTTTACTCATGGCCGTGGGGGTCGCCAGCACGTTGCCGTTCTCCAACCGGATACTGATGTTACCATCAAAGGCCGCCACATAGCCCAGTTGGTAAATCCGCCTGCCGATTTCGACAATGTCCTTCCGATGCTGCTCGAGGGTCTTGTTCATCGGCGCTCAAGCTCCGTTGTCCGCTCCATGGAACCCCTGACGGGCGTTGAAAAAAGTCGAATTCTAGCAACTTTTCCGAAGCGCATCAACGGGCCTTCGGCTCGGGCTTTCGGGCTCGTATTCCCCGGAAAGCAGTTTCCCCCGGGCCTTTCCCCAGGTGCGCCTGGTCAGGAAGAATTTCGATCGGCGCCGCCCGAGTCGGAAAGGAAATAGGACAAACTCTCGAAGGAAATCACCAGATCCATGGTCTTCAGCCGGACCCCCGACTCAGTACTGAGACGAACCGGAGCAAAGTTGAGGATGGCCGTAATTCCGGTCTCGGTCAACCGGTCAACCACCTCTTGGGCCTGCTCTGCAGGCACCGCCACCACACCGATGGTGATGTGCTCGCGGGCAACAATGGCTCTGAGATCGTCGATGTGGTAGACGCAGACGCCGCTACGGGAAGTGATCCCCAAGCGGGAAGGCTCTTTGTCAAAAAGGGCCGCGACCTCGAAATATTCGGGATCGAAGCCCCTGTAGTTGGCCAGGGCCATCCCCAGATTGCCCGCACCAACGATGCCGATTCTGTGCTGCTTGTCCAGGCCAAGGATCTGGCTCAGATGAGACCGTAATTCGACGACATTGTATCCGACGCCTCGCACCCCGAATTCACCAAAATAGGTCAAGTCCTTGCGTATCTGCGCCGAGTTCAGTTGAAACCGTTCGGCCAGAACCTGAGAGGAAGTGGTGGTGACCCCGGAAGCGGCCAGAAGGTTCAGGCACCTGAGATAAATGGAGAGACGGTTGATGGTGAATTCGGAGATTTTTTCTGTCTTCATGCCCCGGGTTGGCTATAGTAGTCTCAAGCTGGGAGGGTAATCCACTGGACTGGCTGAAATGGACTCAGAAATGCCGGTCAGTATACCATAGGAGGAGGCTGCGGTTTCTCCGATGTCGAAGTCGGCGGTTGCTGGCGTCATTTCCGACACCCACGGGTTGTTGGACCCGAAAGTTGTCGAGCTTTTCTCCGGCGTTGATCACATCCTGCACGCAGGCGATCTGGGAAGCCTCGACGTCCTGCGGAGGCTCGAGACCCTGGCGCCCGTCAGCGCGGTGAGCGGAAACGTCGATGAAGGCCAACGGCCCCCACAGTTTCATCCGCAAAGAAGGCTGGAGCTTTTCGGCATCACCATCTTCATGATCCATATCCTGGGCCATCCCCACCGATTGGCCAGGGCGATGCAAAGGCAAATCCACCGGGTTCACCCTCAAGTGGTGGTGTTCGGTCACAGCCATCGACCCTTCCTGGAGAAGATCGGTCCCGTGCTCTATCTGAATCCGGGGAGCGCCGGCCCCCGGCGATTTACCCTGCCACGATCGGTAGGGTTTTTAGAAGCCGCCTCCGGCCAGGTGACCGGTCGCATTGTAAGATTTTAGCCTGGCATTTCCCGAAGTAGACGAAGCCGCGCCCTTTTCCACCGAGGCCGGGTGGGAAAGCTATCGATAGCGGCCGACATCAGGAGCTTCTTTCTTGCGGGTCCCTCTTGAATTCCTTATGATGAGCCTCGGCTTCGCTTTCCCCGACAGAGGCTCCCGGAGGCCATCGCGATTCCCGCCAGGAACGGGATAAAACCCCCATGAAGGATTTTTACGTGAGTGGCCTTGAGGCCAATCAAGTCATCACCACAACCTTTCTGGTCAAAGCCAAGGAAGTCTGGTCCAAGAGGACGACGGGCGAACCCTACCTGTCCCTGACTCTGGGTGACAAGAGTGGGAATTTGGACGCCAAGATGTGGGACAACGTCGAGGCCATCGAGCCCACCTTCGACCGGGACGACTTCGTGAAGGTGAAGGGCCGAGTTCAGCTCTATCAGGACAAGCGACAGCTCACCATTCACCGGATCCGACGCTGCCAGGAAACAGAAGTTGATCTCGGCGACTACTTTCCCAAGACGACCCAGGACGTTGAGGCGATGTTCGGGGAACTGCTCCATCTGGTAGAGCAGATTCGCGAACCCTACCTCAAGCAGCTTCTGAGCCATCTCCTGAACGACTCGGAGTTCGTCATCAAGTTCAAAGAAGCGCCCGCCGCCAAATCCCTTCACCATGCCTGGTTGGGCGGGCTTCTCGAACACACCCTGTCGCTCTGCAAACTCTGCCAACTGGCCGCTCAACATTACCCGGAGCTCGATCTCGACCTTCTGCTGACCGGGGCGATCCTTCACGATGTCGGCAAGACCGAGGAGTTGAGCTACAGTCGGAGCTTTGCCTACACCAGTGAGGGTCAATTGCTCGGCCACATGATCCTGGAATTGGATCTCGTCAATCAGAAGATGGCTCGGATCGCGGATTTCCCGCCCAAGCTCAAAACCCTCATTCAACACCTCATCATCTCTCATCACGGCGAATACGAGTTCGGCAGTCCCAAGCTGCCCATGTTCCCGGAAGCGCTGGTGCTCCATTTCCTCGACAACCTGGACAGCAAGTTGGCCTCCATGCAGGATCTGATTGCCAGCGACGTCAACCCCGACCCGGATTGGACTGCCTATAACCCAAGACTCGGACGACCTCTTTTCAAAGGATCGAAACTAAAATGAACCGCCCCGCCAGAAGCACCCGGGAGGTCGCCAGACCCGGCTCTGGTTCCTCCAGCTCGACGTCGATGATTCCCAGGAGACTCACCGGCCTTGAGTTGAAGTGCATGAAAGCTCTTTGGTTGGAAGGAGCTCGAACCGTGCGTGACGTCCATCAGTCCTTGCAACCCGGTCACCCCCTGGCCTACACCACCGTCCTGACGGTGATGGATCGGTTGAGTCGAAAGGGCCTGGTTGGCCGAAGCCGGCGCGGCAAGGCCCACGTCTATCATCCCCAATGCTCCTTTGAAGAGTCACGCCGCCGCGCGGTTGCCGACCTGATCCAATCCTATTTCGACGGATCCGCCGACCAACTGGCGGCCTTCCTGGCTGGAGAGCTGCCTCGAGAAGAAATTCCCGCCCTCTCGAACCTCACCGACCGATCAAGCCCCGGGCCTCAATTGAACGAATGCTTGCTTTAACCATCCAGGCGATGCCGTTGGGACCCGTTTCTGCTCTCGTGAATGGACTGCAGGGCAGGGCTCGATCCGGTGAGAAGGAAACTCGCAACCCATTCCCCTCCGGGTCGTGACCGGCAACGAACCCTCCCGAACCTCTACCGGAGGAGCAACCATGAAAGAATCGACAGGTTGAACGGGATGCGACGGTCCGATTTCAAGTACACACTTCCCAGCCAAAGAATCGCGCTCTATCCGGCCGAAAGGCGCGACCAGGCCCGCTTGTTGCGACTGGTTCGAGCCACCGGTCAAATTTCTCACCACCGATTCGCAGATCTCCCGGACCTTCTGGCGCCCCCGGATCTCCTGGTGCTGAACAACACCCGGGTATTTCCTGCCCGTCTGATGGGAAAGCGCCTCGGGCTGACGGCCTCCGGGCCTCTCCAGGCGGTCCCCCTGGAAGCTCCCATCGAAGTGCTGCTGGTGAGGCTCCTGGAAAAGGATACCTGGGAAACGCTGGTCAAGCCGGGCCGGAGGGTTCGAGTCGGAGAGCGGCTCCGGTTCGGCGAAGGCCAACTGGAAGCAGTGGTTCTGGAAAGGGGAGAAAGAGGATTACGGGTCGTGCGCTTCGAATACCGAGGCGACTTCGACGCTATGGTTGACCAATTGGGCCGCGTCCCTCTGCCTCCCTACATTCACCGCCCCGATGAGAGCCGGGACCGCACTCGCTACCAGACCGTCTATGCCAGCAAGCGAGGGGCCGTGGCGGCGCCGACCGCAGGGTTGCATTTCACTCCGGAGGTCTTCACCCGATTGAGCCAAAAGGGGATTGCTCGTTGCGAGGTGACGCTCCATGTGGGTTTGGGCACCTTCCGACCGGTGGTCAGCGAGCGCATCGAGGACCACCGCATGGAGACGGAGCCCTTTGAAATGACCTCCGAGGCTGCCCGCACAATCTCAAGGGCCAGGTCCGCCGGCCAGCGAATCGTTGCCGTCGGCACCACCGTGACTCGAGTTTTGGAGTCGGCCTTCAGAGGACAAGAGCCCCGGCTTCGCGGCGAAACCGACTTGTTCATTTACCCCGGCTTCTCGTTTCGCTGTGTCGGAGCGCTGCTGACGAACTTCCACCTTCCCGGTTCCACCCTGCTCATGCTGGTGTGCGCCTTCGCGGGAAGAGATCTTGTGTTTCAAGCCTACCAGGAGGCCATGAGAGCCAACTACCGCTTCTACAGCTACGGCGATTGCATGATGATCGAATAAGGAGCGGCCCGCCGGCGTGGTCGGATGGGCTGGCTTCGCCTTGGCAGCCTCCCTTCGTGAATGTCTCCCTTTCCTGGGAGGCCGGCCTGACTGCGGACCCGTTTCAGAGGTTCACGTAGTTGGGACCGCCGCCGCCCTCCGGAGGGACCCAGGTGATGATCTGGTAGGGGTCCATGATGTCGCACGTCTTGCAGTGCACACAATTGGACGGATTGAGTTGGAGTTGCTCACCCCTTCCGTCCTCCCGGGGAATGATCTCGTAGACGTTGGCAGGGCAGAAACGCTGGCAAGGACTGCCGAACTCTTCCGGGCACCGTTCCTGGCAGATCCGGGGGTCTGCAATCACCAGGTGTGGCGGTTGGTTTTCTTCGTGCTTCGTTCCGGAAAAATAGACGTTGGTGATCTTGTCGAAGGTCGTTTCCCCGTCGGCCTTGAAGGGGCCGGGGGCCGAAGTCCCGTCGCCATGGTACTCAGCGATGGGCTGCATGCGTTCATGGCCGGCTCGACTGCCCAGCGGGTCTTTCCAGCCTCGCCCCCCGGTCACCATCTGAAGTCCCGCATTGAGCAGGCCCCTCAGCAGTCCGTGCTCGAACCCTCGATGAAAATGACGCACACGGTGGAGTTCCCGGCCGGCCCAACTGTTTCGCAGGAGTGATGGGTATTGGCCCAGGGTTGCTTCCGAGAAATCCTCCTTCAGCAGGGCTTGAAGGAGGGTTTCGGCCGCCAGCATGCCCGACTTCATGGCCAGGTGAATCCCTTTGAGCCGCATCGAATTGACCAAGCCCGCGGCATCGCCGATGAGCAGCCCTCCGTTGAAACAGCTCCTCGGCATGGCGTGGTAACCGCCTTCCGGTAAGGCCTTGGCCCCGTAGTGGGCCAGCTTCGCCCCTGCCAACCGGGGGGCAATCAGGGGGTGGGTCTTGAGGCGCTGAAACTCCTGGTGAGGGTCCAGGAAAGGATCCCGATAGTCCAGTCCCACCACCAGACCCAGAGAGAGCGTCCTGCCCATGTCGTAAAGGAAGGCTCCTCCGAAATTCTCGGGCTTGAGCGGGTAGCCCAGGGTGTGGATCACCTGCCCCTTGTCGGGAGATTCGGTTGGCAGTTCCCAAACCTCCTTGATCCCGATGGCATAAACCTGAGGGGCCCGGCCCTCGTCCAGCTTGAGGCGCTGCACCGCTTGCTTGGCCAGAGAGCCGCGTACCCCCTCACCGAGAATCACGGCCTTGGCCAGGATGTCGACACCGGGCTCATAGGAGGACTTGGGTCGGCTTGACCGATCGAGGCCCTTGTCTCCGGTCCTCACTCCCATCAGCCGCTCTCCCTCGAACAACAACTCCGTCCCGGCGAAACCGGGAAAAATGTCGATCCCCCGAGCTTCCGCCAACTCGCCCAACCACTGGACAAACCGACTCAGCGAGATCAGGCGGTTTCCATGATTGTTGAGCGGGGGAGGCGCGAAGGGCAGCCGGAACCGGCTTCTGGCGGTGAGGTAGTAGATCGAGTCCTTGCTGACGGCTGGACCCAGCGGCGCGTTTCTTTCTTGATAGTCGGGGACCAGCTCTCGGAGCGCGATGGGGTCCAGGATGGCCCCTGACAGGGTATGGGCCCCGATTTCTCTGCCCTTTTCGATGACCGCAATGCTGACCGCCTCCAGCCGCTCACCGGCAGGCGCCGTTTGATTGTGGGCCTCGATCAGATTCTTGAGATGGAGGGCTCCACTCAGGCAGGCCGGGCCGGCCCCGACGAAGAGAACGTCGACTTCCAACTTCTCGCGACGCTCACTCATGGGGGATCCCCCCGACCCGTTGCGGGATGGGAACTGCTGAGCAATGGCCAGACCGGTCGCTCGATGACAACATCTCCAAGAACCCTGGCTTGGCAGGCCAGCCGATGGCTGCCCAACAGACCAGACTCCGTCAACATTTCGGTTTCCGCCGGTTGGAGGGGCGACAGCGCCGCCGCGCCCTGCTTGACCCGCACGCGGCAGGTCGTGCAGGATCCCCGTCCTCCGCAGGCTTGAGGGATCTCGATACCCGCCAGCAGGCTGGCCTGCAGCAGACTGATGCCGCTGGCCGCCCGGCTGCTTCGCTTGTCGGGTAATATCTTGATTGTCAGCATGTTGACCACCGACAACTCCCCCGAAACCGACTTGTTTCCCTACTATAGCACAAGGTCGAAAATCCCCTTCCCCGGGCTCCCTGAGCAGGATCTTGACGGATTGAGGCGGCCTCCTCCATCCCCGGAGCCTCGGGGGGGATTCATGCAGAAATCCTCCGGGCAATCCAAAGGCGAGCGGCGACGCTTGGCAACCGCCGACCAAACTCGTAGAATGGAGTGCGACCATTACCGACAAACTTTACCGATGGTTCACATTGGCGGTCAAAAGAAACAGGAGGCCAGGATGCGAGGATGGTTACTGAAAGTCATGGTTGGCATGATCCCTCTATTGGCCAGCTTCTCCCCTCGGCCCGTGTGGGCCATTCAAGTTCGGGCGGGAGAGTAGTTGGTCATCAGCCGGGATCAGGTGGTCAACGAGAGTTTGCTCATCAGTGGGGGGAGAGTTCGAATCGATGGCGCAGTGAACGGGGACGTGGTCTGTGCGGGAGGAAACGTTTCGGTCAATGGAACCATTGATGGCAGCTTGACCGTGGCGGGCGGCCAGATCGACCTCAAAGGGTCCATCCAGCGAACCCTGTGGGCTACGGGAGGAGACATCACCATCGAGGGGGCAATCGAAGGAGATGCCCTGGTTGCCGGCGGAAACGTCAAGTTAGGCCGAAACGGCCGTATCGGCCGGGATCTGTCCGCCTGGAGCGGCAACGTAGAGATCGCAGGCAGCGTCGGGGGAACGGTCCACGGCGGCGCTGGCAACCTGGAGCTCTCCGGCAAGGTCGGCCGGGACGTGAAAACCGAGGTCCGGAAACTGACGGTGCGCTCGAACGCGGTGATCGGAGGGGACCTCAGCTATCAGGCGGCCCACGACGCCACGATTGAGGAGGGCGCAACCATTGGCGGCCAGGTGATTCGACGTCCTCCATCGAAATCGAAGAAGTCGGGGCCTGCCCCCCCGCCCTGGAAAACAATCTCCCGGGTGGTGAAGTTCCTGTCCCTGGTCGCTGCCGTTGTTCTGGGAGCCTTGTTCATTGCGTTGGCTCCCCGCCAGGCAACCACAACTGCCGCAAAGATCGGCGCCTCACCCTGGGCGAGTCTGGGGATCGGCTTTCTATTCCTGGTGGTGACTCCGGCCGTTGCGGCCATTGCTTTTTTCACGGTGGTCGGAATCCCCCTTGCCCTGAGCCTGGCCTTCGCCTACGGCTTGCTCTTGTACATCGGCAAGATATTCACGGGATTGTTCCTGGGGCGCCGCCTCCTGGCCAAGTGGAGCAGCGAGGGGAGAGGTTGGCTGATCGCTTCCATGGCGTCGGGCCTGCTCATCATTTTCATCGCCTCCAACATTCCCTTCATCGGCTGGTTGATTTACCTGGTCGCGGTTCTGCTGGGTCTGGGAGCCTTCCTGGTCACTCAGCGGCAACTTTGGCAAGAGTGCCGGCAGAAGGAAATGCTTTAAGGGAAACCTAGCTCAGACCCTTCGGGGGCTTGAAGAAGAGGCTTTTCGCGTCACAGTTGGAACAGCGATAGAAGGGAATTCCCAGCAACGAGTCGAGTCGTCCGCTCGCCTTGAGGTGACCCGCATCATTCCCCGATCCGCACTGCCAGCAGACGTTGAAGAACGAGGGCAAAGGATCCAGCCGGACTTCTCCCCGAGCGAAGACAAACCCCCATCCATACTGGCTCGTTCGGGTGCCCAAAAGCCTGTCGAGCGTTCGAGTGATCGCGTTCAAGACCAGGATTGCGGCTCGGTTCCAGGAATTTGGAACTCTATAAAGAATTTGCGCCCGAGGGGGAAAATGGACCCGCTGTTCGGGCGTCGGTTTTTTGAGATAGATGAAGGAACTGAACAGTTGATTGAATTGGATCAACCTGAGATCCGTCCGAGTCTGGACTTCCTCGACCAACTGATGGAACCGGAAACGATTGACGTGTCCACCCCCTTCGAACACATATCGATAGAGCGCGTCATCCAAACCGTACCCATTGGGAACGGCAACCCAAAGCAAACCCGTGGGTTTCAAAATTCTATGGATCTCCGACAGCGCCTGAGTATAGGCCACATGTTCAAAGATGTGATTGCAAATCACGGCGTCTATCGAAGCATTGGCCAGGGGAATTTGAACAGCGCTGGATTGAATGTATTGAACGCGGCAGCCGTCACAAAAGAGAGCCGACCGGTTCAAGGTGATGTCGATCCCGATGATCCGGCAGGGGTAGGATGTGTAATGAAAGCTGCCTGACCCACAGCCCAGATCCACAGCAATCCGATTGGGGCCGAGGCCGCGAAGAATGTTATCCATGGAGGCTTGCCGTAGCGGGCGTTTTCGAGACCATAGAACCAAACCTCCTATTCTCTTGGTAGCAAACACTCTATAATCTCACAGATGATGGATACATCAGCGTTTCCTTAAGGAGTTTTCAGCCATGAGGCGATTTCATGGGTCTTACTTCCTTGCTTTAACGCTCCTGTTATTCTTGGGGTACGCCTCTATTTCATTGGGTCAGGAGAAAACAATCTCAGTCGGAGCCGGGATCCTGCCAGCGCCCCTTTATCCAGTGGACGGCAACGTGGACCAACGGTTTCCCAATCAATTCGTCTTCTTCGACCCCAGGACGATGGATATCGTTCTCGCCTACCGGACTGCTCCCGGCGCCCCCCGGACAGTTCATCGGATCAAGCGTCCCCCCCGCATCGCTCCGGAAGTCGTCTCGACGGTAGCCAGGACCCCCAAGGGCGGCTTTCGCTACCGTTACCGCGTGACCAATGGTCCGAAATCCGGTCAACCCATTGGCGCCTGGCTCTTGTCCATCCCAAAACCGAAACCTGTGGACCTCACCAAGCCGGCCCCTCAGGCTTCACACGATGCGGGGCAACGGAGACCCTGGAGACAGAGTGTTTATTCGTTTCGTCCGGGAGAATGGTCGGTGCGATTCGCCGGTCGGGCCGGAGCCCTGCTGGAATCGAGTCAGTCGGCCGCTTTCGTGGTTGACAACCAGAATCGACCGGGAGTCGTCAAGGCATACTTCCATGGGGCCGTTTCGTCAGTCGATTCGCTCCCGGAGGACTTGCCTCCAGAGGCCCGGAAGCAACTAGAGAGAGTGAAACGGCTCCAGGGCTGGGATAACACGGTCAGGTGGACTATCGGCCCCAAATACAACGAGACGGCCTCCAGCCTCGAGATTGCCGTAGATTTCCATAGCAGCGTTTCAACCTTGGCGAGACAGCCTGGCCTGCCCAGCGGTTCTCCAGTTGTCCAAGCGATGTCGGGACTTCCCATTCACCGCCATAGAAATCTGGTCCCGATGCCCAGTGGTTCTCCGTTTGTCCAAACGGTGTTGGCTCGCCTGGATGAATTCATCCAGCGGCCGCGCCCCTGGGATGATGTCCAGGATTATTCCCCACCAGTCGATGAACCTTTCCGACCCATCGGGCAACCTCCGGACCCCCGGTCGAGTTTCGAGCAGCAGCTGGACCTCGCGCTGAAGCTGTCTCTGGTTCGGCCCTGAAGGTTTGTCCAGGTATTGAGAGAATTCAGGAGACGCCATGACGAGAGCAGTTTCAGGGTTGGCGTTCTGCCTACTGGGTGTGCTTCTGGCAACGCCCCACCTCCTGGCCCAAACGGGATCTTCATCAGGCTCAACCGATGGAACCTTGGCGACCGATGAATCGCTCCAACCCCTTGGACCGTCTCCCAAGCCTCCATCAATCGGCGTTTTTCTTCCCTGCGACGCCGGCAATGCCGCCGAGGTGGCCCGCCTGAGGCTGCGAGTCGAGTTGCCGCCGGCGCCGGCCTATCCTGAAGACGGCGAAATTCCTGAAGAGCTTGAGAACCGGTACGTCTTTCTGGATGAGGAGAAGGGGGATCTCATCCTGTCGTTTCCACCCTACGATTTCGAGGAACTCCAGCCAGGACAAGAGAGACAAGGGGACCGGTTGGTGGATAGAGCGCCGCTGGGCATCGCCAGTTGCCCCTCTCTGAGTGTCGCCATCTACCAACCCGGAGATCCCCGCACCCGCGGGCACGTCTATCACTACCGCCTGCACAACCGCCGCCAAGCGCGACAGTCCATCGGCCAGATGCTCCTGCCCATGCCTCTCAGCCAGAGAGACATGCCCGTGTCCGGCATAGTGCAGCCCTACGGGTGGGGGGTGAGCGACTGGGATGGGCCAAAAGAGGGAAGAGGACTAGGAGGAATAGAGGGACGACTCAACGGAATGAGTTACTCCTGGGGAGACGCCTATCGCCAGGAGATGCGACAGTCCATGCTCCGTAGACGCATCAACTGGCACGCTAAACTGACGAAATATGTATTTGAACCGGGAAAGACCCTGGAGCCCTTTGGATTCACCACGGAAGCGGGACCCGGCATCGTTCGAGCCTATATCGTTGGGGATCCGAGCCTGATTTCAAGTGGGTTAAACTGGACCCGGGAACTTAAGAATCAACTGTGGTCGTTCAAATTCCGTGAGAACAACAGCCTGTCGATTTCGACCATCGGGCCGAAGTTCCCTTCCGGCACGGACAGGAGGTTGATCGCCTCCGATTTCCTGAACAGCCTCAAGGAACTCATCCAGTTCGGGGAATTGCCGGAAGCATCCAAGTTCATCCAGGAGACGCTCCGTCGTCTGGAAGCCGTGGCCCAAGGCGACGGCGGCCCGGTGGATCCTGCTTCCTGGCCTTCGGAACCGGAAACGGATTTCGAGGCCGAGATTCTATCGGCGCTTCGCTTGAGTTTGGGAGAATGAGTCCATGAAGAGGTGAATCGATGAACCAAGCAGAGCAGGATCAAAATTCTCTGACCGTCGGGACCCGAGTCCCCGAGTCGACCCGACTCTATGAGAGGGCCAGGCAGTTGATTGCCGGTCGGACCCATTTGTTCGGACGGCGGGCCGAACTTCACGCGGAAGGCATTTCACCCGTCTACAGCCACCGCCAGGAGGGGTGTCGTCTGTGGGATGTGGACGGCAACGAGTACCTGGATTTCAATCTCGGCGCCGGCTCCGTCCTGCTGGGCCACGCCTTTCCCAGTGTGGTCCAGGCCGTTCAGGAGCAAGCCGCCCGGGGTACCGGGCTGACCATCAATCACCCCCTGGAAATCGAGGCGGCCGAGCAACTGGCCGAAATCATTCCCTGCGCCGAAATGGTGCGCTTCTGCAAGGGCGGCGGGGAGTCCGACATGGTAGCCATTCGCATCGCCCGGGCGGCTACCGGAAGGGACAAGGTGGCCTTTTGCGGTTATCACGGGTGGCACGACTGGTACCTGTCCGCCAATCTGGCGCCGGGAGCGGCTCTGGAAAAACACCTGATGCACGGAATCACCCCCTTGGGGGTCCCAAAGAGTCTGGAGGGCGCAACGCTGGCCTTCGAATACAACAACCTGGACTCGCTTCGACAGTTGCTGGAGGACCATCGGGGAGAGGTGGCCTGCGTCATCATGGAAGCGGCCCGCACCTGCACGCCCGGGCCCGGCTACCTGGAGGGGGTGCGCCAGCTCACCCGGGACCACGGCGTCGTTCTGATATTCGATGAGGTGGTCACAGGATTTCGGACGGCCCTGGGAGGCGCGCAAGAGTGTTTCGGGGTCATCCCCGACATGGCCACCTTCGCCAAGTGTATTTCCAACGGCTTCGCCCTGGGAGCCGTGGTCGGAAAACGGGAGATCATGAAGGTCGCCCTGGATTCCTTCATCAGCAGCGTCTATTGGGCCGAGGCCACCGGCCTGGCGGCCTGCAAAGCCACCCTCGAAGAGTACCGGACTCGACAGGTCAGCGCGATCATCCGGGAAATTGGCCAGAGCTTCATCGAAGGCTTACGCCGGACGCTTGAAGAGCTGGGGCTTTCCTTCAAAGTCATTGGACTGCCTTCCTTCCCCGCCATGGTCTTCGAGGGCGTCCCTCAGGAGCAGAGCGCCGCCGTGGCTACCCTTTACCTGCAAGAAACCGCCAGGAGAGGCGTGATTGGAGGACCGGGCTTCATGTTCTGCATACAGCATTCTCAGTCGGACTTGAATCAGGGACTTGAAAAGATCGGCGCAGCGCTGAGCGTGGTGGGAAAGGCGCTGAAAGAGGGTGCCCCCCTGAAGTACCTGGAGTGCCCCGTCAGGCAGTCCGGTTTCCGGCGGCTGGTATAGAACAGGGCAGCGAGTCGGCTCCCCGAACCGGCGAAGCCGGGAACCACCTCCCGGTGGGAGCCGGGACCTGACGGCTATCAAGAGAAGAACGACTCAGACACCGGGCAGGGCGGGAACCACCTGTTCAGCCAGCCGTTTCATGGAACGATGCCACTTGGCCTTGTCATCCCAGTCCTTGGCGATCATCAACAAGACGCCGAATCCTCCTGTCACCTCCCAGACCTCCTCCAACTGACGAATGCACTCCTGGACGTTTCCCAGAATGCAAAGGTGCTTCAGGGCATATTCCGGAGTCACCTCATCGTCGGGAACCGCGGGATCGTGCTTGGCCAGGTGAATCATCCTGGCTGATCTCAAAAGGGCCAGGAGATACTCGAAAGAACGGGCGACGTTGCCGTTCATGGCGAAATCCCAGGCTTCATCCCTGGATTCACCGACGTAGATGCTCCGGGATATTCGCCACACCGCGCGGTTGGGAGGCGGCTGACCCGCCTCTTCGGCGCCCCGGCAGTAGTGCCGCCAGTGCTCCGCGACCGTGCCGACGGGGATGAGATTGGTGCTGAGGGGCAGATATCCCCTTTGTCCAGCCATGACGGCTGCCCGCGAGTCTCCTCTCACCACGCTCATGGCGATGGGGGGATGGGGCTTCTGGTAGGGTTGCAGAATCCTTCCTATACCCAATGCCTGGTTGGGACTTTGAATCCTGATGCGCCAGAACTTCCCCTGGAAATCGAAGGGGACCTCCGCTTGCCAGAGCTTCAAAATCATATCAATGCCCTCCAGCGTCATCAGCCCCTGAGTCTGGGGGTCCGGCAAGTCGAAGAGTTCCCAGTCGGTGGGCACGCCCCCCTGGCCAAAACCGCAATTGAGCCGCCCCCTCGACAAGTGATCCAACATCGCCAACCGGATGGCGACGTTGGCGGGGTGGTGCTGGGGAATGATCGAGACGCCGGTCCCCAACCGGATCTTGCTGGTGACCGGGAGGACGTGGGCAATGAACAGGTCATTGGAGGGAATGGGTTCCCAGGCCAGCGTGTGGTGCTGGCCAATCCAGGCTTCGGTGAACCCCAGCGCTTCGGCCCGAAGAACGAACTCGATGTCCTCTTCGAAGCACTCTGTCCGTGATTTCTCCGGCGGATGTAACGGCATCATGAAAGTTCCCAGCTTCATCGGGTAAGACCTCCTGTTTATCGAGGGTGGAACAGATTCTTGTAGAGCGTTCGAAAGGATTCGCTCCGACTCCTGCGACTGCGGTCAAGCCCGGGGCGGCGACTCCAGGAGGTCTGCCGCCACGCGGGCCTCATTGACCTTGGCGTCGGTGGGATTCTCCGGGTTGCCATCGTGAGGATAGAGCACCCGTTGATGATCCAGACCCAGAAGATGAAGGACGGTGGCATGCAGGTCGGGCACACTCACCCGATCCACCACGGCCTTGTAGGCCAGTTCGTCGGTCTCCCCGTAGATCAGACCTTTTTTGAAGCCCCCTCCGGACAAAATGAGACTGAAGGCATTGCGATTGTGATCGCGCCCATTGCCATGCTGAGTGGTGGGCAGCCGCCCGAACTCTCCCGTCCACATGACGATGGTGCTGTCCAACAGTCCTCGCCCCTTGAGATCATTGATCAAGGCCGCCGACGGTTGATCGGTGACGGCGCAGATCTTCTCCAGGTCGTTCTTCAGGTCCATGTGCTGATCCCAGGGTTGGAAGGGCGGGGGGAAGATCTGAACGAATCGCACTCCGGATTCCACCAGCCGCCGCGCCAGCAGACAGCGCATGCCGTAGCCGGCGGTGATGGGATGGTCGAGGCCGTACAGTTTTTTGGTGGTCTCCGATTCCGCCGAGATGTCCAGCACGTCTGCCGCGGCCAACTGCATACGGGCGGCCAGTTCAAAATTCTGGATGCGCGACTCCAACTCCGACTCCCTGGGATGCAACCGCTGATGGGAGCGGTTGAGTCGAGCCAGAAAGTCGAGGTTGTCCCGCTGGGCGTTGGGAGGCTGAGGCAGGGCGGCATTGAGATGGTGGACGGGCGATCCGCTGGAACTGAACTCCACCCCTTGATAAAGGGTCGGAAGAAAGCCGCTGGACCAGACCACCTTGCCGGAAGTATTGTAGCCGGCGGGGTCGCGCAGGACCACGTATGCGGGCAGGTTCTGGTTCTCGGTTCCCAGCGCATAGCTGATCCAGGAACCCAAACCCGGCCGCCCCGGAAAGATCTTGCAGGTCTGGAACATGATGAGGGCTTCGGTGTGGTTGTTGTGTTCGGTGTACATGGAGCGCACCAGAGAAATATCGTCCACCACCCCACCCAGGTGAGGGATGATCTCCGAGAACTCCATGCCGCTTTGGCCCTGCGGCTTGAATTGGAAGGGTGACCCCAAAAGCACGTTGGTATTTCCCGGCTGAAAGATCTCGATTTCTCCGCCGTAAGTCTGCCCGTTACGCCGATTCAGTTCGGGCTTGGGGTCGAAAAGATCCATCTGGCTGGGCCCGCCGTTCTGCATCAACTGAATCACCGCCTTGGCAGGACCCTCGAAGTGGCTCCGGCGCGGCTTGAGGCTGTGGTCGGGCCGGTCACCCGAAGAGGCCAGCAGGGGGGAAGGCCGGTTCAGCAGATAGGTCAAGGCCAAACTCCCAAAGCCCAGGCCGGAAAGCTCCAACATTTCACGGCGGGAAATCAGCCGGCCCGCCAATCGGAATCGGGTGTCATCTCTCGTTTGCATGGTCGATAACCTCTCAAACCGGATGTTAGAACCAGGAAAACGGTGGTGTCAATCCCGGTTTTCGCTGCCCCCAGGCTCCAGCTCACTCCACATAGAGAAACTCGTTGGCCGCCAACAGCATTTGGCAGAAACTGACCAACGCCTTTCGAGAGGAGGCTTCCGCCTCGGTCCCCAAGGCCAGGTAGCGCTCTCGCTGTTTGTGCAGGTGCCGTTGAGCCAGCCGAATCTCGTCCGGCCCTGGCCTGTCGAGCAAAGGCCAGGACAAAAGCCCGTCGAATCTTCTCTTCCGGCGCTGCCCCGGGGCCAGCCAGCCGCTCCACCCTTTCGGCAAAGCGCTCCGCCTGCTGCATGACGAACTCGCTATTCAGCAGGGCCAATGACTGAAGCGGGGTGGCCGAATAGTCGCGTCGAGTGCAGTTCGATTGGATAATGGGGAAATCGAAGACCTCCAGGAAGCTCAGAAAATAGTTGCGCCGGGCCAACAGATAGAGGCTGCGCCGATGCTGACGGACATCCTGTTTCTGCTCAACCGTCACCAGACCGTCGGCCGCCAGATCAATCATGACAGCCTCCCCCCCGAGCGACGGGTCCAGGGCGCCGCTGACTCGCAATATCGAGTCTCTCACGATTTCAGCTTCCAACCTCCTCAGATTCATCCGCCACAGCAAGCGATTGGCAGGGTCCTTTGCTTCACCCGCCGAAGCGACACCCTCGGGAGACCGCCGAGACGACTGGCGGTAGACGGTGGAGGTCATGATCCGTTTGTGAAGGCGCTTCAGCTTCCACCCGTTCTCCATGAAGTCCACCGCCAGCCAATCGAGCAGTTGAGGGTGAGTCGGAGGTGAACCCTGCCGACCGAAGTTTCCTGCGGTCTCTACAATTCCCCTGCCGAAATGATGCATCCAGACCCGATTGACCATCACCCTGGCGGTCAGCGGATGATCCCGACGAGTCAACCAGCGAGCCAACGCCAGCCTGCGCCCGCTGGACTCTCCCCGGGTCTCGGCGGGTCTTCGGAATTCGGACTCCCCAGGCGGCGAGAGCGCTTCCGGAAAGCCGGGTCGAACCACCGGCCCCGGGGTGGCCAACTCTCCCCTGTAGAGGAGCCGAACGTCCGGGGGACCTCCCATGTCCCACACGGCCTCGATGGCGCCATGGGCGCGGCGCCAACCTTGAAGTGTGGCCCTTCTCCGGGTCAGCTTGTCGTTGACCCCTTTCTCCTTCTCACTCAAGAGGGCGTCGATTTCCTCCGGAAGAACCGCCAGGTCCTTTTCCAGTTTGGTCACGAAATAGCGCTGAACCGCATTGCGTTGCGCCGGAGGGGTTCCAAAGGCCAGGCGCACGTCTTCGCGCAAGGCTTCGGGAACCGTCGCCTCCAGCCGGGACTCGTAGAGCCGTTTTCGATAAGGACCACGAATCTCCTCCAGCCTCCTGGTCAAAGCCTCGAGGGGACGATCGATCTCCGCGTTGTGGCGCTGAATCGCTTCCTGTTCGGCCTTGGAGACGTCGGGGAGATTCCGCTTCTTCGGGTTGATCCAGGCCTTGGGATTGAAGGAGGTGGCGAAGATGGCCATCAAACGGTAGTAGTCCCTCTGAGGGATGGGATCGTATTTGTGATCATGACAGCGAGCGCAGCCCACGGTCAGGCCAAGAATCCCGCTCCCCAGGTTGTCCACCAGTTGAGAGAGAACCAGGAAATGTTCTCGGGGGGTGTTGAGCACATCCTGGTCGGTATCATCCTGTCGGGTGCGAAGATAGCCGGTGGCCACCAGGCCGTCCAAATGCTCAGGAGTGAACCGGGAGGTCCGCCGCCAATCGGTGATCTCGTCACCCGCCAACTGTTCGACCAGGAAGCGGTCGAAGGGCTTGTCCTGATTGAAGGAGCGCACCACGTAGTCGCGGTAGCGCCAGATGTTGGGGCTGACCTTGTAGCGATCGGCGTCGATGGCGCTGCCGTATTCGTCCGTATAGCCGACAGCGTCCAGCCAATGTCGGCCCCACCGTTCACCATAATGGGGGGACTCCAGCAGCTGATCGATCACCCGTTCATAGGCATCCGGTCTTCGATCCTTGAGGAAAGCCTCGATTTCCTGCGGCGTGGGCGGCAGTCCGATCAGGTCGAAATAAGCCCTTCGGAGAAGTACCCTTTTGGGCGCCGGAGGAGAAAAGGCCAGCCCTTGGGAGGTCAGTTTGCGAAGGATGAAGGCGTCGATCGGGGTCCGTCCCCGCCTGGACTTCAGTTTGGGAAGGGCGGCCCGGACCGGAGGGCGAAACGACCAAAAATTTCGGTCTTCCTGGCTGATGGCCCGGTCCCCTGAAGAGGAAGCTCGATCCGGACGAATTCCAGAGGGGGCCGCCACGGGGACTTCGGACCGGGCGCCGGAGTCGATCCAGCGCCGCACCGTCTCAATCTGGGCGGCGCTGAGCCCGATTCCCGCTCCCTTGGGCGGCATGGTTCCATTGCTGATCTTCTTGAACAAAAGGCTGTCCTGCGAAGCCTTTTCGACGACGACAGGGCCGTGGGCCGATCCGCTACTCAGGGATGCGGCCGAGCTCAGGTCGAGCCCCGCTGCCGGCGAGTCTCCTGCGTGGCATTGGGTGCAGTGTTCCTCAAAAACAGGAAGGACCTCCGCTTCAAATAGAGGAGCCTCCCGGGCGCAAACCAAGACTTCCTTTGCGAGCAGCAAAGGCAAACACAGAATGAGCTTTGTGAGAGTCGTTCTCAAACCTCAGTCGTCCCGACAGTGACCGATTCAACGACAGGATGTTCCCGCGGCAATGACTCTATTTTAGCCTGGTGGGCGGCCATTTCAACCGCATAGGTTCCGGAGTTTCCCCATTTTTTGGAGCGTGAGAAGGCGCCATGGCTTGGTCCCCCATCACCATCGGCGGCGCCAGCATCCAGCCGTGGGCGGCAGCCCACGGTTACGAGGCCTAAAGACACCCAGCCGCGTAGGCGGCGCCAGCCATCACCCCAAGGTTGCCAATGAGGTCGGAAACGGAGTGTGCCGGTGAAAAATTCACCCACCCATTCAGGGGGGCTTCCTCCCCGCCCCTCTCGATCAGGGTCCGGCCTGGGCTCGCAGGATGCCTCCCATCGATTCATAGAGCCGTTCGCCCCTTCCCTCTTGAATCCGTTTGCGTCGAAATTTCGTGCTGAACAGGTTCCGTAACTCGCCCGCCCGCGGTCCTGTATCGATAGGGAGGCGAATCAACGGAAAGCGAGGGGCTTGGCTCGACATACCCTGCGAGAAAACCCGGAACGCTTACTCCAACCGAGAACCGGGGCGGGCCTTCAGCAGGCGCACTTCACGTTCCCTGATGGTGGGCCGTATATCACCCACGATTTCGAGCCACTCGGGGCTGCCGTAATAGGTTTCGGTGGCCTTCTGCCTCTGTTCCAGGGAGGAGAAGGAACGCATCCAGACGAACTCGTCTTCACGTTCGAGATTCTCCCAGGCCGCTACAAACGTGACTCCGTACTTCTCCATGAAGGTCCGGGCCACTTCGAAGTACTTCAAGAAGTCAGCCTTACGGCCCGGGTGGAAACGGTAAATTCTCAGTTCGTAGATCATCGCAATCTTCCTTTCAAGCTCACGGACGGAGCACAGACATTCCTGTCTGTGACCAAAGAGGGCAAGCTAGTCGATCAGAGCGACGGCGCGAACCGGAGAGCCGTCTCCCTCCCGGATTTTGAGGGGAAGGCCGATCAGCGTCACCTCCTCGGGCAGCTTGTCCAGGTTGGTCAACAACTCGAGGATGCTCGGTGGCATTTCAGCATCGAAGACCGTCGCATGTTGATCGAGCAGCGCATTCACGCTGGGCATGTCGACTCCGATGAGGCCCACCTTGCGGTCGCGAAGCCAGGCCAGAGTTTCCAGGTGCAGCTTGGGCGCTTTTTGCTGGTCGAAATAGGTGTCGTTGTCCGTGTTCCAAAACCGGTCCCAACCCGTGTGAATCAACAGCCGACTGCCTTCACCCAGTTTCTCGGCCAGCGGCTGGAGATCGGAAACCCGGATCCAGGGGTCGTCAAATCCCTTGTCGGGAAAGTGGGCCACCTGGGCCTTTCCGACGTAGCGGCTCAGCGGAACCTCGTCCAGGGACGGTTTCCCCTGCCGGAGGTGTTTCGGGGCATCGCAATGGGTCCCCGCGTGACCACACATGTAGAGGACTTTCATGTTCATCTGTTCGCTGACCCCGTAGTTGCGTCCAATGGTGAAGTAATCGGTGATGACCGTCTTGGGCTCAGGCGACCAGATAGGAGCCCCGGTAAAGAGTGGTAGGGTGAGATCGATGAGTTCGCCCTTCATAACACCTCCTTGAAATTCTAAAACACCTTTTTTGGATCAAGAGCAGGGGTCGCAACCCTTTCAGCTTTCGATCCCCAGGAATTCACAAGCGTCGCGCAAGTGCGAGATGCCGAGCCGGATACCATGGACCGGAATGGGATTATCGTAAAGATCCAGGGCCATGTTTCCCTGGTAGCCGATTTCCTTGAGAGCCGCCAGCATTGACTGAATGTCGAGCCTGCCGCTACCCGGAGGCAGGTGGACCTCCGAGGTCTCCAGGTCGGAGTCGGCAAGGTGAAGATGGCGAATTCTGGGGCCGAGGGTTCGGATGGCTTGAAGGTAATCCCGCGGCCGTCCGACGCCGTAGTGGCAGAAATCAAAGGTGATGCCGAAATGTTCCGAGGCCAAGGCATCAGATAACCGCACCAGCACTGGATCGCTCATGCCTACGGTGAAGGGATGGGGTTCCACCAGCAGACGTCCTCCTTTGGGCACGGCAAAGGATAAAAACTCCTGGTACAGCTCAATCAACTGGGGACAGAGCCGATTCACCCAATCCGACTCCGTACTTCCCTCAGGAGCCCTGCCCTCCCAGATCATCAGGTCGGTGGTTCCCAGCGAGAGCGCCATCTCCATATCGGCCTTCATGGCATCCAGGCTCCGCTGCTTCTGCTCGTCGGTCCCAAAGGGCTCGTAGTAGTTCTCGCCGACCGCGTTGAGGCAACCCATGGAAAGCCCCAACTGTTCGGCATGGGCGGCGAAGCTCCGACGAAGCTCGTTGGTCTTGCAGAGGATCAAGTGGCTCCGGGACATCTCCAGCTTGGTGAACCCGGCCTCCCGGAAAATGCGCAAGGCTTCCTCGACGGTGTATTCCTTCAGTGTACTGGTGCTTCCCCTCATGAACTCTCCTCCTTGGCGCCGAAGCTCCTTGGCGTTACTTCCCACCTGGTTGGCGTTGCGCTTCGGGTCGGTCACCCTCCCATTCTACCAATTCCGGTTGATCCGGGCTAAGGCGGAGGTTCGTCCACATGGGCGAGTGATCGCTCAATCCCTGCTCGCGCCACTCGTGGAAGTAGCCGCAGGTCAGAACGTCGAAGTGCCTTGAGACGAAGGTGTGATCGAAACACCGCGGGTTGCCGTGCGTCGTGTAGTATGTGACGGGGGTAGCCGCCGCAAAGCCGTGAAGGTCGCGATAGGCATCGCGCAGACCATGCCGGGACGCGCCGTCGAGGACCGAACGCACACCGTTGGTCCGCTCGATTCTCCGGCGCCTGTCGCCGAACTTGGTATACCAGCCCCGAGTGGACGTGCCTCCGTCCTTGTGAATCTTCTCTCCGAAAGGCACGATCTGTCCGGATCGCCGGAACCGTTTCGGCTCGTTGAAGTCACCGGTCAGGATGCGCGGCGAGTCGCCTCCCCGACGCAACGCCGCCGACAGGACGTTGAACGTGTCGATCTTTCGCCAACCGTTGTTGGAACCGTTGGGAATGTGCACGGTGAAGAGGTCGATGTCTCCCTCGGGCGCAGCCACCGCGGCGCGGCCCAGCATCTCCGGATACGGCGCGGTGCGGCGCCACCGTTCGTTGCCGTGGCCTGTCACCGGCCAGCGACTCGCGATGAGGCACTGGTAGCCTTTCCGCTTCCACCTGCGGACTGGCGGGGCGTTCTCGCCGCTGTCGTTGGCGTGTTCAACCGTGATGTCTGACGGCAGCTTGCGGATTGCTGTGGGCGGGGCGTCCTTGCCGCTGCAACAGGCGTGGACAAGGCCGATGTCGGCGAGGCGGTCGCCCCAGTCATCGACACGGTTCGACGTGACCTCCTGCAAGGTGACGATATCCGGCCGTACGGAATCGATCTTCGCAACGAGGCCGGCAGGCTTGCGGAAGTTGACGTTCCAGGAAAGAAGCAGCATGGAGGTCTCCAGGACGGCGGAAGTGGTTCGGGTTGGCGCTTCCGTGGCGCGCCGAGGCATGTTTCCCGTATACGTGAGTATCGGCGCGGTTTGATTGGGCAGCGATTATGTTCCCTCGCCAAGGGAGTGTCAAGCGAGATGGGAGGACGTCTTGCTCCATGACGGGTTGCCATGGCCGCCCAATGCGAATCCTCATTAACACCTGAAACACCACTTGCAGCGATCCTGGTCTTCTAAGCGGCTAGCCTCGGTCAATTTCATCCCGTCATTGCGCCAATCCCCTCTTGTGGGGTCGACTCAACATAATTCCCCTCCTCCGGAGGACAGCTTGGATTCGGCGCTACTTGATGCTTGGGTGGGTTGGCGCCGAAATTCCCCTCTTGGGAGGGGCTGCACTCCTGAGTGGAGCGCAGGGGGTGGGTTGGCGCTTCAAGAGGATTCCTTCCCGGTCCCCCGCGGGGTGTTTTCAACCATCCATCCTTCCATAGCTCTCACAACGTTGTCCCTGTCTCGTTTCACCATCCAATCCTCAAAGCGAAGGAATCGAACCCCCAAACTTTCCAACCTCGCTTGTCTCTGGCAATCCCCAGGATGCTTTTCCCCATGGCTGTCTCCATCTATTTCAATGGCAAGCATCAACTCGGGGCCATAGAAGTCGACCATGAAGCGGTCGATGGGGTTTCTGGCGATGGAAATCATACCCGCCCATTCGTTTTCCCTGGATCCGCCGCCAGAGCAAAACCTCGGAGAGCGTGCTGTTCCGGCGCAATTGGCGGGCCCGTTCTTTCAATCGAGGGTCATAGGGAATGATTCTTCTTCGGTTCATGATTGAACCCGGTAGCTGGGTGGTCTTGGATGAAGGAACCCACCCCTGCACTCCACTCAGGAGTGCAGCCCCTCCGGAGGAGGGGAATTCTTGTTACGATCAGCTTCTTGGCTTCACGCCCTATGGGGTAGCGGAACGACTGGCGCCTTTCCCTAATCGAGGCTTTGTTGATTCAATACAATTCCCCTCCTGCCATTAATTCCATGCGATTCCCCTCCTGGGAGGATCTGCGCTCCTGAGAGGAGCGCAGGGGGTGGGTCTATTGGAGGAGGGATTCCATAAAGTGAGACCTCTGCATAACTCCTCAGGTGAGACAAAGTTTGGCAATGCGCTATCGCTATCCTACTGAAAACTCACTGTTTCTGGATTTCGGCTTTCGCCGCAATGGCGGTTATGCAGAGGTCTCGAAGTGAACATCGCCTCCGGCCAACCGCTCAGCCCGAGTAGGCCGGAGAGTCTTCGGCCACCTTGAGGTAGGATGGCCTCAGAAAGGGAGCCAGAGCCTGACCCGTGTAGGAGCCGGGAACCGCAGCCACGTCCTCCGGGGTGCCCTGGGCAACGATCCGGCCGCCTTCCTCGCCGCCTTCCGGACCCAGGTCAATCACCCAGTCGGCGGTCTTGATGACGTCAATCTGGTGTTCGATGACGATCACGGTGTTGCCCAACTCGGTCAAGCGGTTGAGCACTTCCAGGAGTTTCTTGACATCCTCGAAATGCAGGCCCGTGGTGGGTTCATCCAGAATATAAAGGGTTCTTCCCGTCGCCCTTCGGCTCAGCTCTTTGGCCAGCTTGATCCTCTGAGCCTCACCCCCGGACAAGGTGGTTGCCGACTGGCCCAGGTGAATGTAACCCAGTCCAACCTCGCTCAGGGTCTGCAGCTTCATACGAATCGCCGGAATGTTCGCCAGGATTTCCAGAGCTTCATCGACCGAACTCTCCAGCAGATCGGCAATGGAGCGCCCTTTGTAGCGGACGGTCAAGGTCTCGCGGTTATAGCGGCGGCCTCGGCAAGTCTCGCACTGGACATAGACGTCGGGAAGAAAGCTCATCTCTATGCGTCTCAGTCCGTCACCTCGACAGGCTTCGCAGCGCCCCCCCTTGACGTTGAAGCTGAAGCGACCGGGTTTGTAGCCGCGCTCACGGGATTCCGGCAGTGAAGCGTAGAGGTCCCGGATGGCCGTGAACAGACCTGTATAGGTGGCCGGGTTCGAGCGCGGCGACCGCCCGATCGGTTGTTGGTCGATTTCTATGACCTTGTCGATCAGTTCCACGCCCGAAATACCCCGGTGCCTGCCCGGCTCGGCCATCGACCCATACAACCGCTTGGCCAGGGCGCGGTAGAGAATGTCATTGACGAGCGAAGACTTACCGGACCCGGATACTCCCGAGATGACCGTAAACAAACCCAGGGGAAACTGTACGTTCATTCCCTTCAGATTGTTTTGGCGGGCTCCCCTCACGGTCACGGCCTTTCCGTTGCCCCGCCGTCGGCGCCGGGGAACGGGAATTGCCAGGTCGCCCGAAATATAACGCCCGGTCAACGAACGAGGATTCCGCGAAATCTCCGCGGCAGTTCCCTTCGCAATCAGATCACCGCCGGCCTTACCGGCCCCTGCGCCCAAATCGACCACAAAATCGGCTTGGCGGATGGTGTCCTCGTCATGCTCGACCACCAGAACAGTATTGCCCAGGTCCCTGAGCTGCTCCAGCATTTTCAACAGACGCTGGTTATCACGATGGTGCAACCCGATGGAAGGCTCGTCCAGGACGTAGAGCACACCGCGCAACCTGGACCCGATTTGAGTTGCCAGCCGAATTCTCTGAGCCTCTCCACCGGATAGCGTCGAGGCTGAACGGTCGAGACTGAGATAGTTCAATCCTACCGCGCACAAGAACTCCATGCGGTCGATGATCTCCTGAACGACGCGTCCGGCAATCTGGTTTTCCCGGGGGGTCAGCTCGAGGCTCCGGATCACTTGCAGGGTCTGCCCCAGGGAAAAGGCCGTGAGGTCAGCGATGGATAACCGGGCGATTCTGATGGCCAGGCTCTCCGGCCGTAGTCGCTGTCCCCCACAGGCCGAACAAGGTCTGGCGGTCAGAAACGATCCCAGCCGGGTGGGGTGAACCTCTTCATCATAGCCCCACTCCCTGAGCTGCTGCAGGATTCCCGCGCTCAGCCCGGCCGAGGCGCTGACGCCATTCCAAACGGCGGATTGCACTTTGGAGGGAAGGCTCTGGTAGGGAAGGTTCATATTTACATTGAAGTGGGCGGCAATCCCCTTCAGAAAGCGCCGTACCCTCATGGGCACACCGTGACTCCAGGGAGCCAAGCCCCCGTTGAGGAGCGACTTGGATCCATCCGGAACGATCTTGAGGGGATCCAGTTCAAAGCGAATGCCCAGACCTGAACAAGTCGGGCAGGCGCCATAACGACTGTTGAAGGAGAAAGTCCTGGGCTCGACCACCGGGATGGAGATGCCACAGTCGACACAAGCCAGTCTCTCTGAATAGAGCCTCTCTTCACCGTTGACCACAGCAATCAGCACGATGCCCTGGGTCAACTTCATCGCCGTCTGAATCGAACTCTCTACCCTTCTTTCGATACCCGGCTTGATCAACAGGCGGTCGACCACCACCTCGATCGTATGATTCTTGCGCCTCTCCAGGTGAATCTCCTCGTCGAGAGGCCGCAACCGGCCATCGATACGGGCTCTGACGAATCCCTGGCGAGCCAGGTTTTCCAAAAGCTTCTTGTGCTCCCCCTTGCGGCCGCGCACGACGGGTGCCAGAATCATGATTCGCTCGCCCGGGGGCAGATCGTGAATCCTCTCCAGAATCTGACGAATCGATTGTCTGGCGATCAATCGGTTGCATCGGTGGCAGTGAGGCACTCCGATCGATGCGTAAAGCAAACGAAGATAGTCGTAGACCTCTGTGATCGTGCCTACGGTCGAGCGGGGACTGCGGCTGGTGGTTTTCTGCTCGATGGAGATGGCCGGGCTGAGTCCTTCGATGGAGTCCACATCGGGGCGTTCCATCTGATCGAGAAATTGACGGGCATAGGCAGACAGGGACTCGACGTAGCGGCGCTGGCCCTCGGCGTAAATGGTGTCGAAGGCGAGGCTCGACTTGCCGGACCCGCTCAGCCCGGTGATCACTGTCAGCCGACGACGGGGAATTTCAACGGTGATGTTTTTCAGGTTGTGCTGCCGAGCTCCCCGGACGACGATTCTGTCTAAACCCATTGCCGATGACCCAAGGGTGGAACCCTGACCCCACTGAAAACGAAAATAATAGACGTGGCAGGGAAAAGCCGTCAAGAGACATGGGCCGCCCGGGAATCGAGATGGGGAAGGGGTTGGACAAGGAACCCCCATTGGCGCCTCCCTTCACTCTCAAAATGTCCAGACAAGAGATCCTGTGGATCCCACCCGGACTGAACCGGTCATTTGCGGCCGAGATCACACTGAGAACCCGGCAATCCGGCTCACCTCTCGATGGGTGGCGAGCTGCATCGCCGCACGGTCCTCCGCGTGACGGCGGACCCGCGAGCGGATTTCCGCTCCGTTCTCCACGAGCGCCTTCCACAGTTCGTAAGCTTTCTGCGCATTCATCCGGAACTCCGGGGGCTGACCGGAACAGGCGCCCGGCGCAATTGCCGTCTTGGCCGTCACGCCGCGTCGCTGGTGGACGATTTCATGAAGCCGGGTCGCCGGCAGGTCAATATCCCGGGCCACGCCCTTTACAGTCAGCCCATCTCCCCGATCTGCTCGAGCAACCGGGCGCCGGGATGGATTGTGATCCGATTCGCAGGCGCCTTGACCCTCTTTTTACTCCGTTCCTCAATCATAGTGGTTGTTCCATTCCACATCGAATGCATCTCCGTCTTTCCATACCAAACATACACGCCAGCCGCGCGAGATGCCAACGCTGTGTTGTCCGTCGCGGTCGCCCCTGAGCGGCTCGAGGCGGTTGCCAGGCGGTATCCGAAGGTCATTGACACTTGCCGCGTAGTTGATCCGGTCCATCTTGCTCCGCGCCCGCCTTACCAGTGGCCTCGGGAAAGCCCCCTCTCTCCGTTGAAAACGTTCGCGGCGCCTTGTTGAATCAAGGGAATAACCTTGCCAAGCTTCCGAATACTGGTCGTCATTCAAGAACACGCCTGACTTCCAAGAGTAGACTCGACCTTGTGGGGCGGTTACAATGACATCGGTCGGGAAAAACTCGCATCCCAGTCGAGATTCGGCGGGAACCGCGCCGCTTGACCCGGAGTTCCAGAGTGCGGAATCGTTGGTCCAGTCATTTGCAGAGGTTCAGCCGGGCGTCTTTCAGCCTTGTTTTGTCAACCTCCCTGGCTCTCTCGATGCTCAGCCAGGAGGCGACCCTCCACCATTCGGTAGCTGGACGCGTCATTACTCAAGACGGTCGCCCCACCCGAAACATCAGGGTCATCCTCTCCCGGCAGGAAGGGGGGGAAGTCGGCCGGAAAACCGTGGGTTATGATGGCTCATTCGTCTTCGAATCCCTTTCACCCGGAGGCTATCTCCTCACTATCGAACGACCGAACTTCGCCACCATCGGTCGCCCCATCGAGATCAAGAGCTACTCGCAACCCAGGACCATCGTCCTGGACATCCGTCTCAGAGGCAACGAGGCCGCTTCCATCCGGGAGGTGGTGAAAGACCATGGCGCCCTTCCCTCGGATCGGAGAGATGAAGAGAAGTCGAAAAAAGTCGGCAGACATGCGGGCCGGGCTTTTCTGAAGGCCTCGGCGGAAGCCGCCAGGGGAAACCGCCTCAAGGCCATCGAGCACCTCCAAAGGGCTATTCAGGCCCAGCCCGATTTTTTCGAGGCCCACTACAATTTGGGCGTCCACCTTCAAGCGCTCGACCAGTGGGAGAATGCCATCCAGGCCTACCTGCGGGCCATCGAGCTCCGCCAGCACACGGCCAAGCCCAATTTCAATCTGGGGGTCATCTTCCACAACCAGGGCAGGCTCGACGAAGCCATTCAAAGGTACAAAAGGGCCCTGGAATACGACCCCAGCTTCGCCGAAGCCCATCAAGCCCTGGGAGAAGTCTTCTTTCAGAAGAACCAGTACTACGCGGCGGAGCAACACCTGGAAACAGCGACCCGACTGGCGCCCGCCAGAGCGAAACCGTCATTTGGGTTGCTGGTGAAGATACAGCTTCTCAACAAAGATCCGAAACAAGCCCAGTACTATCTCGACCAGTTCATCCAGCATCACGCCGGCGCCCCGATCGCCAAAAAACTTCAGAAGGAAATTAAAAAGATGCTGGCTGAAAGGCAGGAACGTTGACACGTTGCCCGTCAGTCGGGCCCGGGAAGTCCTTGCAGGTGAGGGGTTCCCAAAAAAAGGGGAGGGGCCGTCGCTCTACTCCTGATACTGCAAGAGGGAAAAGACTTCCACGTCGGACAGCTTGCGGCGACCGTTGAGAAACTCCAACTCCACCAGGAAAGCGGCGCCAATGACCTGCCCCCCCAACTGCCGAACCAGCCGGACCGCAGCGGCCGCAGTGCCCCCAGTCGCCAGCAGATCATCCACCAGCAGAACTCGCTGACCCTGCTGGATGGCGTCCCGGTGAACCTCCAGACTGTCCTGGCCATATTCCAGATCGTAGGTCTCCCGAATGGTCTCGGCGGGCAGTTTCGCCGGTTTCCGGACCGGCACGAAACCGGCGTCCAACAGGTAGGCAATGGTGGGAGCAAAAATGAACCCCCGGGACTCAACCCCCACCACAAGGTCGACCGGTTGATCCCGGTAGGGGTCAGCGAGCTTTCCAATAACACCTCTGAATGCCCCCTCTTGTTTGAGCAAGGTGGTGATGTCACAGAAAAGAATACCCTTCTTGGGGAAATCGGGAACGTGACGGAGGAAAGATTTGAAGTTGTCCATGGCGGCCGGCCCAGCGATCGACGGAACTCAGGAACCCGAGAAGTAGAAGCGGCGACAGACTATATCACGATCTTCGATTCCGTCCCAAGGGCTGGGCCGAGTCATGCACTCGCGCTTGAGGAGGTCGGAAAATCGCCCCGTCCCTTTGAACCGGAGTCTCACCTGGGGCGCGACCCCTGAATGACTTCGTCGGGAACGTTTGACTTTGACAAGCATTTTCGGACTGTGATATCAAACCTGCCCCAGCGCTCAGCATCTTCGGAAAGGCCTTGTCGCCGGCGCAGGATTTGCTGAGTTCGAGTTGACGTTCAACGATCGATCTATAAGGAGCGCTCTCCATGATGTCAAGGGTGATGTTTGACCTGAGCGGAAAAGTTGCCGTGGTGACCGGAGGCAACGGCGGCATTGGCCTGGGCATGACCCGGGGCTTTGCCCAGGCCGGGGCGCAAGTGGTGGTGGCGGCCAGAAACGAGGAGAAGTCGCAGCGGGCTGTCCGGAAACTGCAACAGGAAGGGGCAGAGGCCCTGGCTGTCCGCGTCGACGTCGGCGATGAGTCTTCCGTCGAGGCTTTGATGCAATCCACGGTGGACCACTTTGGGCGTCTCGACATTCTGGTCAACAACGCCGGCATCAATATCCGAAAGGTGGCTCAGGAACTGACCTTGCCCGAGTGGTCCAAAGTGCTGGAGGTCAACCTCACCGGAACTTTCCTCTGCTCTCGGGCGGCTTATCCCCGCCTGAAGGACGCCGGCGGTGGAAAAATCATCAACATCGGCTCGATGTTGTCCATCTTTGGGGCGCCCTTCGGCCCGGTCTATGGAGCCAGCAAGGGGGGCATTGTGCAACTCACCAAGTCACTGGCTTCGGCCTGGGCTTCGGATGGCATCCAGGTCAACGTCATCCTGCCCGGCTGGATCGACACGGACCTCACCCGGCAGGCCCGTCGGGATGTGCCCCCATTGCATGATCACGTATTGCGGCGAACGCCGGCCGGGCGCTGGGGAACCCTGGTGGATTGCGCGGGAACAGCCGTCTTTCTGGCCTCGCCGGCGTCGGATTTTGTGACGGGCGCGGCCATTCCGGTGGATGGCGGCTTTTCGATTCAGGTATGATCGGCGGCCCCAGGGGGCGCCACCCGTCTGAGCCAGAGCCGAAAACCCCCTCGACTTTCCCTGACCTGGCGGTGAAAGCCTGATCGCAAGATCAGGCCTGACCCTGGCCTTCAACGCCTCACGGTAATCTCCCTGGCTTCAATCACGGCGCCGGACCTGTCCACCCAATCATGCCATTCACTCTCCCATTTCTGAAGCACACCGGCCCTCGATTGGCCTTCGATCACCATTCGGCGCGACAGCACCAGACAGGTGTCGGGACCGGTGGCGGCCAGGAGCGTATAGCCCACCGTGAGCGGGTCCGCAATTCTGGTCGGCCGACTCCAGGTATGCCCTTTGTCGAAGCTCGCCATGACGTAGTCCCCTGCAGCCCCTGAGGGATCCTGGATGCCCACCAGCGCCCGGTATCGTTCCTCGTAGTCCTTGAGAGCCCCAACGTAGGCGCCCCCGTCGACCTGGGCGGGAATGTGTTTGAACGGCCTCCAGCCGAAGCTGCACACCACAGCCCCATTGGACAAAACCACCATCATGGGCGAGAGTCCCAGTGTTTTCAAGGGTTCGGGTTTCCCCCAGGTCTTTCCGCCGTCGAGCGAGCGCGTCTGATACAGGGGGGCGTAGCGTCCCGTTCGCATCACGCAGAGAAGCTCGCCCTCCCCCAGATCGACCAGCGCCGGTTCACAGAAGCTCTCCTGCCCGCTCACGCCGTCATAAGCAACCGTGGAGAGATAATTCCAACTTTGCCCACCATCCCCCGAAGCCAACACATAGGTCCGGTACTTGAACCACTTCTCCCCCCGGGTCGGAACGAACCCTGGCATCGGCACCTTGTCGCCCACAAAATTTCCGGCTTTGCCCGCCAGCAGAGTGCCGTCCTCCAGTTCCAACAGGGGTCCGCCAAATCTGAAAGTGGTGACCGGCAGCCCGCTGTCGCCGTGCAGGTCCGTCCATCGCTCCACCGTCACCGGGAGCTCCGTCCACTGATCTTCGGCCCGGGAAGCGGGGTCGGCGAGATCCGTCAGCCGCAGTCCGCGGCCCACAAAGCGGCCCGGCTCCCCGCCATGCCGGGTCTCAGGATCGAGGATATAGAAGGACCCGTCTCGAAGCTGAAGGAGATGGCGGCTGGGAAGTTCAGGAGCCTTGAACCAGGTCTTGCCTCGATCCGAGGACCGAAGGGAAAACTTCGAGTCACCCAACACCAACGATCCGTCTTGAAGAGAAAACAAGGGACCCACACTCCAACGTCCCTCGGCGCCAGCCCCCGAGACGATCCGGGCCTCTCCCACTGCCAACTTTGGCGCCGCCTGGGGGAGTGGCTCCGGTCTTGAGCAACCAGCGGAGGCCAGAACCAAAGCCAGCGCCAGCACACAACCGCTTTTTCTTGCTTGCATGATTCCTCCTGATGGTCAATTCTTGCACCAGCCTCGATTCCGGATAGAGGCCCTCGTAAGAGAGCGCATCAGAAAAGTGTGAGCATTCGACCCAGGCATTATGCCGCTTTCCCAATGCGAATCCAACCCAATCGGGAACCCTCTCCAGAGATCCGGCTTCAGCCTGGGAGGTTCCGGGTTGCGCCGAAGAAACCTCGAACCAAGAACCCCATCCAAGGAGGACTGCCATGTTGTCTTTTGATCGCCGCCACTTTCTATCGTCCTTGACAGGCGCCGCCGGCGCCCTGGCGCTGGGTCCCGGCCGAACAGAGACCGTGACCCTGGCTCAGGGGTCCGGCTCGCGCCCCAAAATTCGTATCACCGACGTGAAGACCGCGATGCTGGAAGTCGATTGGATCTGGCGGCGCCGCTGGTTGCTGATTCGCGTCGATACCGACCAGGGAATCAGCGGTTATGGAGATACCTGGGCCAGTGACACGGCCCGAGCCCATGTCCTGGGTTACCGGCAGATGCTGTTGGGCGAGGATCCTACCGACGTGGAGAGACTCTTTCGGCGGATGATGTCCCGGGCCTACATCAATTTTGGCGGCGCTCATTTCGACAGCGGGTTGGCCGTCCACGCCGTCAGCGGCCTGGAAACCGCTCTGTGGGACATCGCCGGCAAAGCGCTGGGGACCCCGGTGTACAAGCTGCTGGGAGGCAAGCATCGAGACCGGGTGCGCCTCTACTGTTGTGTCGGAGACCTGCAAGATTATCGGGAACTGGCCCAGGACTATCGAGATATGGGCATCACCTGCCTGAAGTTCGATGCCACGCCTCCCAAGGTTCTGGGCATTCCCGGAGCCGTCATGGAGGACCATCTGACCCGCAAAGGCCTGAGAAAACTGGTCGGTTCGATTGAGAAGATTCGGCAGGAAGTCGGCGAGGAGATCGAGATCTCCGTCGAGGCCCGTTGCGGCACCCTGGCCAACGCCATGCGTTACCTCAAGGCCGTGGAACCCTTCGACCTCACCTGGGTCGAGGACCCTATCCCCCCCACCGACGTCGAGGCCTGGGCCACTTTGACGGCCTCCTCACACACCCCCACCCTGGTCGGGGAAGGGCTGCACTTGCGTCATGAGTTTCTGGAATTTTTCCGCCGATCGGCCACTCGCTTTGTCGCTCCCGACATTCAGATTTGCGGAGGCATCTCCGAAGCCAAGAAGATCGCGGAACTGGCTGACATTCACCACCTCCTGACCTGCCCTCACAACGCCTCCAGTCCCATCGGCATTGCCGCTGCGGTTCACGCCTGCGCCGCCATGCCCAATCTGCTGGCGCTGGAGTTTCACGCCATGCCCGGTTGGGACCGCCTGCTCCAGGGATACCGGCCCAAGATCAGCGACGGCCATATGGACATCCCCGAAGGACCGGGGTTGGGAGTCGAACTGGATGAAGAGGAAACCCGGAAGTATCTGATGCAAGGGGAAACTTATTTTGGGACGTAGCTCGGTCGCGAGGATTTGGCCGGGACTGAGCCGAAGTCCCCAGCGTGGAAGGCCCTGAGAGCGCCTCAGAGGCGCTGTGGCGATTTTTGGGGTACTATTCTCTCCTATTGTGTTGGTGTGTGAATATTCGCATGCTAACACAGCGACAGCGACCCACTACCTCACAAAGTTTTCACAGACACTCCCTAATCGGAGAAGCAAACCCGGTAGGCGTCTGTGGTAGAATTTCGTGCCAATCGAGCATCAAAGGCGCTGAGCATGAACACGGGACAACTACTTGACTGGTTAGATTGGTTGCTCGTCTTGCTAGGACTAGATGAACCCATTCACGACCTTGACCCTAGAAGACACCACCGACAAAATCGACCCGGTCCACGAAGGAAAGATGCCCTTGAACGCTCGCCTAAGCGATCCTCGCATCCCCCCTACAACCCAAGACATGCCGAAAACATGAGCGCTTTTTCTGGAACACCCCGTACCGACCGATCGGAGTGCGACCTGGCTCCATCCGGATCAAGGGTGAGGGCGTCGAGGCCTGGATCGGAACAGGGTACTTTCCCGGAGGGCTTTCAGTAGCTGGAAGTTGCACCATAGAGGGGGATCCTACCTATTCTGGGCACTTCTGGGGACGCTGAAAGGCAAGGGGGCGTTACGTAATGGGGCTGCGCTAGGTGCATTTAGATGAAGACGGACAATGGTACCTGTCACAACAACGCCTTTTGTCGGCCTCATACTTGAAGAACGCCTCCACATAGCACTCTCTGATAGCATGGAGAGGCGCCCACCTGATTAAATCATTGCACTCCTTGTCTTTTTTTCTGCGGGCACTGTTGGCTGTATCCAAGCATATCCTCAAATCTGAACACTCAAAATGAGGAACCCGCGGCGGGGGGAGAGGCGGTTCTGGCGGCCTTGCGACTGGGTGCTCGCTTCTATCAGTACCGGGTGTGTCTTTTCGCAGTTCCAAATGCGGGGAAAATTTCGATGAGAGGACAAGAAATAATCGCAACTACAATCAAGACAACGCACGCTGTTAGTCTCATTGCGCTAACCTATTACCCTTATGATTTGATTAATTTGATGAGATCCGATTGACTGCAGCAATGGATTCAGCATCGTATTTCGCCTTTTCCTCTGGAGTAAGTAGTCCGTTCTCAACCAGGAAATTGTTTACCTTCCTGATCTCCTCATCCCGTTTCGGGCCAGCGGGTAGATTTTTCATGCAAAGCGCCTCGACCCGTAGAGAAAATATGCCCCACAACATCAATTTTTCCCTATTGGAATGCCGGAAATCCGATGCCTGTTCTATTGCGGAAACGGCACCTGTATTCCCCAATTTCAAGGCAATCTCATAAGGCGTATTGTCTGGAATGTTGGCGATGTTCGCATCGCCTCCTGCTTCCAACAATGCGGTCACCACACTTTCATCTGCGCGAACAGCCGCCCCATGTAGGGGAGTATACCCCTTGGCATCTGGCAAATTCGGATTGGCCCCGGCAGCAAGCAACATCCTGACTTGGCCATAAACCGTTTTCGCTGTCCCGGATCCGAGAATCGCCCACTGCAAAGCTGAGATTCCTTCCTCGTTGAAAGCGTTTGGGTCCGCTCCTGCTGTAAGCGCCTCTTCCAATAGCTCAACGTCGTCCTCAACCATTGCCTTGAACATAATCTCGTTGACGGCAGGCTCAATTTTGGGCGCATCTTTTGCGCCATCATCTCCAGACCCTTGTCCCAGCAGGGTGTAGGACACACCAAAGATCACCAGCCCAACCGCCAAGCAAAGCACAGGGAAAGCCCGCTTGCTCCTGAAAAGCTTCATAGGGTTCCTCCCGTTGTTACCATGTTGCGAGGTTTATTGAACAATTATTTACACTGCCTCCCCCATGTCAAGGACTTTTTTGAAATACCCTTGAAACGCCTCTGAGCGCTCTTTCCGTCCCTCGGCTCCGGATTTCCCTCTTGCTCGATTCCGGCAGTTGCTGAAAACCCTGCGGAAAACCAGGATTCCGTCGTATCCCAAACCCGACCAACCGGGTGTGTTCCTGCATTGCGTTGTCTGTGGATATGGAGTGGTCCGGGGCTGTATTGGATTCGACGGCCAGGCCAGGAAGGATCTGAGTAACCACACCAGAAGGGATCCGACTAGGAGTCGGACCAGCCATTTTGCTTCCGAAAGGTCTCTCTTAATCGTCTTCAGGTCTGACTCGATGCTCACCAACCGACTCTCGTGGGTGGCGATCTCTTCTGCGGCCTCCCTAGCCTGGAGATCGGATGCCCCGGCGGCTTTGAAAGCCGCATGGGTTTTCGAGAGCATGATTGCCCTAGTGTTCTCCCTTGGCTGGAGACTGGCGCAATCCAAAAGGTTGCCCTGTGGGAATCCCGGCAACTCAGCAGCCAGCAGGCTAGACCAGCTCGTGGACGGGCTCGCCCTGTTTGTCACCGATGGAGTTGGCGATGTAGATGGGTCGGCGGCCCGGCCCCGTGTAGGTTTTGGTCCAATCAATGCCGAGGGCTTTATAGACCGTGGCGAAAAGATCCCCAACGGTGACCAGTCTTTCGGCCACATAGGCCCCTCGCTCGTCGCTGGCTCCCACGACCTGGCCGCCTTGGATGCCGCCGCCTCCCAGCACCAGCGACCAGCAATGTCCCCAATGGTCACGCCCTCGACCCGGATTGATGTTGGGAGTCCGACCGAACTCACCCATCACCAGAACGATGGTCGAGTCGAAGAGGCCTCGCTCCTCAAGATCCACCAGCAGGGTCGAAAGGGCCCGGTCCAAGGGAGGAACGAGCTGTTCTTTCAGGTAGTAATCGTTCCGGTAGTGGGTGTCCCAATCGTGCTTGGCTTCCTTGTTCCAGCCGTCGATGGTCACGAAGCGGCATCCCGCCTCCACCAACCGGCGAGCCAGCAGGGTTCCCTGTCCAAACCTTCCAGGCCCATAGGCTTCCTGGGTCCGGGCGGATTCCTGGGAGAGATCGAAGGCATTCCTGACGGCCGGGGAGGTAATGAGGTTGAGAGCCCGCTCATCGAAGGCGTCGACCTTGGCGAAGTCGGCATTGTGCTCCAACTGGCGGTAGCGTTCATCCACCAGCTTCAGGAACGAGTGCCGCGCCTGCAGAGCGTCGACAGAGATCTCGCCTGGCAGGGTGAGGTCGGCCACCTTGAAGTCCTTGGCGCCCGGCTCGGGAATAATGAAGGGTTCGAATTGAGGCTCCACAAACCCGGCGCTGCGGCAGTTCAATCGCCCTCGACCCGTTGTCACGTAGGCCGGAACATTGGTGAGCGTGCCCAATTCCTTGGCGACGACGGAGCCTACACTGGGGAAGCGTGTGGTGGTGGTGGGGAGATGACCGGTCAGGGCATAGTAACTCCCTTCGGAGTGGGCGTTCGACTCGTTCTTCATCGAACGGATGATCGACAGCTTGTCCATGTGTCTGGCAACCCGGGGCAGGAGCTCCGAGATCTGAATGCCCGTCACATTGGTGGAGATGGGCTTGAAACCGCTATTCCCTTTGACATCCCAGGTGTCCAGATGACTCTGGCCGCCGTGCATCCAGATGAGAATGCAGGACTGGGCCCTGGCTTTTTTCGTTGTCTCCGAGGCCATGAGGCTGGACATCTGGAAATAGTCCCTCAAGCCCAGACCCAGATAGCTCAAGGCGCCCACCCGCAGAAAATCTCGTCGCCCCCAAAGATGGGGCCAGGATTCCTGGACGTTCCGTTGCGTTTTCATTGGCTTCTCCTCTCTCCTGCTGGCGAGGCCGGGCCGTCAGCGATTCCGGCCAACAGCCTCAATGATTATGGACAAACTCCCGAGAACTGACCAGCGCCCAGGTCAAAGACTGGAAGCCTTCCCGACGTGAAGGCTGCTCGGCGATCTTTTTTTCGAGTCCGGAAAGCTCCCGATCGGTGGGAAAGCGGGTCAGGGCCGAAAGATAAAGTTCCTCGATGATCCGCCGGTCGCTGGAACCCTGCTTCAGCAACCGGTCCACACGGCTCCCCTCCTGGGTCAGCCGACTGGTGAAGGTCGGACCCGACAGCCGGTGCAAACTCTGGAGCAAGGTGAGTTGCGGTTTGTTCTCAGGCACTCCCCGGCGATCGTTGCGGTTGTAGACTTCGAAGAACGGCGAAGGGACCATCCCGGGAAGCAAGCTGATGGCCCGTGTGCCCGGCGGGGCCCCGCTGGAAGCATCGGCGTCAGCAGAAACGATGAGCTCCGAATCAACGCCCGTCGCTTGAGTGATGGCATCCAGGAGCACCGGCGCTTCCAGCAGTCGGGGCAGCGATCGGGAATAGTTGACCTTATCATCCCGGTTGGTCTCGTTGGCTTGACCGGACAATTGATAGGTGCGGGAGCGAAGGATGGTGCGCAACAGGTGCTTCAGATCATAGCCGTGGTCGACAAAGTCCTGAGCCAGAGCCTTCAGAAGTTCCGGATGGGTCGGCGGGTTGGTTGCACGGAAGTCATCCACGGGTTCCACGATGCCCCGTCCGAAAAAGTGGCCCCAGAGGCGATTGACAATGGCTTCAGCAAAGTAGGGATTATCCGGCGACGTCATCCATTCGGCCAATCTCATTCGCAGATCCCGCCGTTCATTTTCAGGCAGCACTCGGCCGTCGGGGAAACTCGGATGGACCCGTTCCTTGGTCCGCGGGTGCAGGATCTTGGCCGGGCTGAGATCTTTGCGCCGGCCATGGCCCTGCAGATCGTCAATCACGAAGTAAGGCCCGCGAATTTTCTCGACTTCCATGATCTGAGTCATGTCGCCGAAAAAGGCGGCCAGTCCCCAGAACTGATCCTGGCTCCAATTCTCGAAAGGATGGTTGTGGCACTGGGCGCACCCCAACCTCCTTCCGAGGAACACCCGAATCTGCTCGGTGGCGATTTCCGGAACCGGAGTCAGGTCTCGGAACGTCCAATAGGACCAGGCCGGACCGCTGAAGCCCTGGGCCGCCAGTCTCTGCCTGGCCACCCGATCGTAGGGAACGTTCTGAGCAATGTTCTGCCGCACCCAATCCTCGTAGATGAGCGCATGTTCCACATTGAGCGTGGCGCCCGAAAACACCCTGAAGATCTCGCCGAAGAAATAGGTCCAGTATTCCGTATACTCGGGCGAGTTCAGGAGCATCTCGATCAGTTCATCCCGCTTGTCGGCATCCGGATTCGATACAAAATCACGGACCCGATCGGCCGGCGGCAACGTTCCTGTCACATCCAAACAGATGCGCCGCAAAAACTCCGAATCGCTCGAGATCTCAGAGGGAATAATGTTGAAGCGCTCCAACTTGCCGAAGACGTGCTCGTCGATGAAATTTCTCTTGGCCACCGCAGGATAGTGGGACAGGGGTTTGGCAATCACCCCGAACCGAGCGCTGGTCGCCTGCCCTGCCGCTCGAATCATCACCGCGCTTTCGCCGATTCCCTGGGCTGTGACCAAACCGCTCTCATCCACCTCCACAATCTCATGATCGTTGGACTCATAGAGCACTTGTTCGGTGATGTCTTCCTGACGTCCGTTGGAAAGATGGGCCGTGACCAACAGCCGATGTTTTCCGCTTCGATCCAACACCGCCTCCTGGGGAAAAACCTCCAATCGTTCGATCCGGGCGCTTTCTTCGCTTCCTTCCTCACCATAGGGAGCGCCCTTCTCAATCCAACGCAACAACGTCCGATAACTGGACGACTGGGGATTGAGCCGCTGGCCCCCTCCGTGGGGCACCGCCAGCGTGGGCTTCAAAAGCAGCAGGCTTTGTTCCGGCTCTTTCAGATTGATCCGGGGCTTCTTCTCTCCGGCCGCCTCCGCCGACATCACCTGATAGATTCCCCCTTGGGTGATCCAGCGGTAGTCCTCCTTGGGAAACAGCGCGTTGACCGACAGCTTCAGGCCCCCCTGTCCCTTGACGCCCCCATGACACTCGCTGTTGTTGCACCCCGTCTTGGTGAAAACCGCCCCGATATCCCGTGCGAAGCTGAAGGGCCTTTCCTCCGAGATCCCTTCGATCACAACCCGATTCTCGACCGTCCGGTTCGCAAAGGAAGCCGCCAATACAACCTTTCCGTTCGAACGCGCCACCACCCTGCCGCCGGCATCGACTTCCGCCACCCCCCGAGGGGAGAGGCTGAAGCGACCTTGGCCGGTGACGTCCCGTTCGAGACCGTCGGCATATCGGGCCAACAAGAGGAAACGCTGGGAAGCCTCAGCCCCCCAGAGGTGAGGATTGCCGGGAAGCAGCCGCAGGGAAAGAACCTCCACCGGCGGCGAGGCAGCCGTCCCCCCTTGAGACTCTTCGGCGGCGCCCCTACCGGGCAGCGCAACAGCGGTGAATGCTAACCCCATCAGCAGGGTCAGCCCCCCAATCGGCAGCCGACACCCGCGACCGCCTGCCTCAGAGCCCTGTCTTGTCATGACCGCCTCCTTTTCCTTGACTATTGTCCCACGGCGTCACCGGGGATGGCCTTCGATCCGGACCCGCCAATCACCATCAACGGAAGCTCCGCCACCAGGAGGCTTCGGCCGGGGTTTCCCCCGATCAACGGCTGGGCCAGGATGCGAACCGGCTCCGGCAGGGTCATCAGGGGTGCGTGGGGCCCGGCTTGGAGAACCAGAACCAACTTCAACACGTCGGGAAGGAAATTATACTTTCTAACCGTCTCGTGGCGAGGCTTTCCTTTGATATCCAGGATGGCAGTCCCCGGAAGCGCCCGGACGCCCTCGGGCAGCCCCTCCACCCGGAAGCTCATCTCTCCCGTACCCCAGTCGAAGGCTCGTTGTCCCAGGGAATCGGTGATTCTGGCGTCGATCTCCTCGATCCGGGTGGTGATGTTCAAGGTCTTGGCCTCTCCGGGCGTGAGATTGATGCGCAGAGGATCGATCCGACGGTCTTCAGTTCCACGCTTCAAGGTCTCCAAGGTGAACTCCCCCACATGGGGAATCTGAGGCCTGATCAGCAGACGATATTGGCATTCCCGGCTGCCGCTTCTGGAGGTAACGTCGCGAACCTCGACCGTGTACTCCCCGTCCTGGTCAAAGGTCTCGATCACCTTGGGCTCGATGTCCCTGAACACCCACTGACCCTCATTCAGCGTCGACTTCACTCGATGAAGGTTGGTCAGCATCGAACGGCCCGCCGAATCTTTGATCTCCAACCGGGGAGTAAAGTGGGGGGGACTCAAGCCAGGCGTCTGAATCTCGAAAGCCAGACGCTGAGCGGATTGCAGCTTGAATCGAAAGTAGTCCACGTCACCCGGGCGGTCGATGGTCCCCTCAACCAGAGCCGGCAACGTCACCTCCATGGCTTTGCCGGGGCCATCGTTGGGCTCTCCTTCAGTCCAGCGGGTTACTGTGGTGGGGATCGGTGGAGGGCGTTTCCCCTGCTGGTTGTCATAGCCGGTTTCCGGGTCGGGCCGACCCGACGCGGGCTCCCCTTCGGACGCCATGTCGGTGGGCCGATTGACCGTGACCGTCCGCGCCCAGAGCGCCTCCAAACGATCCACGCCGATCCTGCGGGTGAAGGTTCGTCCCCAGTCGGAATCTTTCAAGCGACGTTCATAGTCCACGCCCACCGGCGCAATCCTGAGTTGGTAAGCATAGTCCGCCTTCCCTTGAAATCGCTCCGAAGCCACTTCCAACCAATAGCGGCCTGCTTCAGCGAATCGGTATTTCAATCCTGAATTGATGGGGGTCGTGCCGGGGGGAGGCCCCGCCTCGCCCGGACTCAAATTGGTTTCTCCCAGAATCTCACTATGGAAGGCCAACTGAGTGAGCGGCCGAGACCCCAACCAACTCCCGGAAGACTGGTAGAGCCGCAGTTGGGGGCGAAAGCCCCTGGCGAGGGTTTGATGGCTCAAAATGACCTCGAAAGCCACCTCCTGACCCTTGGACACTTCCAGGCTGTAGTAGTCCAACTCTCCCTGCCGGCTGATTTTGCCGTTGACCACGGTGGGTACGGCGACGGGCTGCGCCGTGGAAGGTTGCTGGTGGGGTTCCGCCGATTCGGCCATGACGGGATCATCGTGGACCTGGAGGTAGAGTCGGTTGGAAACTCCCCCGGGTGTAACCAACCGGAGGGGGCGCGGACCTGGGGTAGCCTCGGGGGCGATGGTGACCTGCAGCTTCACCCGGTACTCGCCATCGTCCTTTGCCGGGGGTTTTTCATCGCCTTCCGCCTCGGGCCGGGCCACCGGCTCCACCGATTTCACCCGAGCCTCGAAGGAGCCGTGGCTCAGCCAAGCGGCATAGGCGCCGGCCAGGAACTTGCCCTGAACTTCGACTTCCAGGGTTGATCCGACCTCGCCGCCCAAGGGAACCAGGGTATGCAGTTCGGGTTCAGAGAGATTTTTCTTGAACCGGTCGGGATCGGTCGCCAGTGCCGACGGAAGGTTCAGCAAGAACAACCCGATCAGGCAACAGTTGCATTTGTGGAACGTCATGGCTCTGCTCCTGAACTCTCCAAATAGAGCTTCGCCCGCAAGGCCCTGGGCTGGGCCAGCCGGAATCGTTGGGGGCAAACTCCTCCAAGGAAAGTTCAACTCTAAAGCCGATAAAGAGATTTGTCAAGAATCTGAGTTGCCTCCTCAACAATAAAAACACCCGAACGAAACCTCCGTCAGTGCGGGTGGCGGCTCCGTTCAGAGCGAAGCAGGCTCTTCTTGCGCCTCTTCGCCATCGCCATGGGGGTCCTTCCCAACCTGAACCGCTCTACTCTCACCCGCCCGTCGGCGTTGGAGCGGCAAACCCATCGCAACGGTCAAGACGCAAAGGGCCGTATAAAAAGCGCTCGGAATGGCGGCCGCTTTGCCCAGGTGAGCCATGGCCAGAACGGACCCCAGGCCCGCGTTCTGCATCCCGACTTCTATAACCAGGGTTCTGCGTTGAGATGCCGGCCAACCCAGCCCCTTGCCCAGCAGGTAGGCAAGCCCATAGGCGCTCAGGTTCAAGGTCAACAAGGCCATCATCAGGAATGGACCGGTCTCGGCCAGTTTCCCCCGATTGGCGGCCACCACCACCATGATGATCAAGACGATAGCCATCGAGGCCACCAGCGCGGCCAGCCGGTCCCACCACGGGGGGAATTTGGGGATGAACTTCCGGAGAAGGATTCCACTGGCGGCCGGCAGCAGGACCATCCATACGGCGCTCCAGGCCAAAGAACCCACCGGGAACCTGAGCCGGGCATCGGCCAGAAGAGGCAACCAGAAGGCCAGGATCAGCGGACAGGTCAAGGTCGCCAAAGTCGTCAAGGTTATGGAGAGAATGAGGTCGCCTTCAAAAAGCAGGGTCATGACGTTGGAAGCGATGGCTCCCGGCATACAGCCCACCAAGACAATACCGATTCGAAGCGCGGCATCTTCGAAGGCCAATGAAATCAGCCAGGGCCGTCAAAGGCATGACCGTGTACTGGCACATCAGGCCCGTCAAGGGTCTCAGGGGAGCCCGCCGGAAGCTCCGCCGGTGCTCCGATCGCACCAGCGTCCCCACCAGGATCATGGTCAGCGCAAAGGCGGGCGCGAGGAGCGGCTGCCACCCGAGAACAGCCCCAGGCAGGAAAAAGGCCACGGCGGCCGCAATCAGAACGCTGAGCAGGACTCCCAAGCCACCTCTCCTGAAGGTACGGCGTTCATCCGACGACATAGAAAGCGGGTCTGCGGCGAACTCGATGTCTGAAGAGGGGAATGGGGAAACAAGGAATGGTTTCGCCAAAGCCCAGCGGCTAAGCCGGGCTGCTACAAGCGGACCGTGATGTCCGGGCGCTTGGAGAGGTGGATGGTGTCCACGAAGCGAACATGACGACGGGCAAGGTTCATCAGGAGAGACTGAGTGCGAGTCCCATCCCCGAAGAATCGAACCCCCTTCAACAGGGTTCCATCGGTGACGCCCGTGGCTGCAAAGATGATGTTCCTGCCTGAGGCGAGGTCGGTTGTGGCATAGACCTTGTTCAGGTCCTTAATGCCCATGCTTTGCATTCTCTCGGCCTGATCTTCGTCCTTGATGACCAGCTTCGCCAAAATCTCGCCGTTCAGGCAGCGGAGCGCCGCCGCCGTGAGCACCCCCTCCGGGGCTCCGCCGATGCCCATGACGGCATGAACTCCGGTTCCTCGAAGCGCTACGCTGATGCCGGCCGACAGGTCGCCATCGGAAATGAGCCGGATACGCGCCCCGGCAGCTCGAATATCCTGAATGAGCTGCGCATGCCTGGGGCGGTCCAGGACCACAACGACCAGGTTTTCAACATCCCGATCCAGCCTTTTGGCAATGGCCCGCAGGTTATCCTTCACCGAGGCCTCGATATCGATGACCCCTTTGGAGGATGGGCCGACGATGATCTTCTCCATATAGCAATCCGGAGCATTCAACAGCCCCCCCTTCTCCGAACTGGCCAGGACCGTGATGGCCCCCGGCGATCCGGTGGCGCACAGATTGGTGCCCTCCAGCGGATCGACAGCAATGTCCACTTCGTGGATGCCCCCCGCGGCTTTGGCCGTTTCCTTGTGCTTACCGACTTTCTCCCCGATGAACAGCATTGGGGCTTTATCTCTCTCTCCCTCTCCGATCACAATGGTCCCCTTCATGGGAACGCTGTCCATGACCTTCCGCATCACCTCAACAGCGGTTTGATCGGAGAACTTGCGATCTCCCATGCCCATGGTGCGGGCCGCGGCGATCGCGGACTGCTCCACCACCTCGAGGAATTCGCGCGAAAGGCCTTTTTGCGACTGTAAACGGAAACGAGCCATGGAAACTACCTCTATTCCGGAAATGGACAGTGCCCGGTGCCGCCGAACCTGCCGGGCAGCCCGACCTGCGAAACACCCTGCTTTGCCGATGCCCTGACGACGGCTGGCCTCGGCTGGAATGCCCCCTCGCTGCATCCACCGACGGTTGGCCCGGTCGACAAGCGGGAAACCCGGCTCGTCTGCCTCTCAACCGCCAGCGGACGGGCAGGGCCCGGCCCATCGCTCAGGGATTCACCACGTTCTGCGTCCTGCCCTCGAGGAAACTCTGCACGTTCTGAACGACGGTGCCCATCAGGCGTGATCGCGCCTCCCGTGTGGCCCAGGAGATGTGGGGCGTCACCAGACAGTTCCTGGCTGTGAGCAAGGGATTCGTCTGGAGGGGGGGCTCCACCGACAACACGTCGAGACCGGCCCCGGCAATCCGGCCCGCATTGAGAGCATCGGCCAGATCCTGATCGACAATCAGGGGGCCCCGAGCGTTGTTGAGGAGAAAGGCCGTGGGCTTCATCATCGCCAACCTCTCGGCGTTGATCATCCCCTGGGTCTCAGGAAAAAGAGGGCAGTGGAGACTGACCACATCGGCTTCCTTCAACAACTCCTCGACTCCAGCCCAGCGAAAGCCCTCATAGGCCGGGGGATTAATGGTGATGGCGTCATGAGCGATGACGCGCATGCCCATGGCGTTGGCAATCTGGCCGACCTGGCGTCCAATCCGGCCAAACCCCACGATCCCCATGGTCCTCCCGGCCAGTTCAATGAGCGGCGTCTTCCAGAAACACCAGTCGATGCTGTTGGCCCATCCCCCGGCTCGGACGGCATCGCTGTGGAGTTGCACATGATGGCAGAGCTCCAGCAGCAGCGCAAAGGCGAACTGGGCCACCGAGGCCGTCCCATAGGTGGGCACGTTGGTCACGGGGATGCCGAGTTCCCTGGCTGCCTGGACGTCGACCACATTGTATCCCGTCGCCAGAACTCCAATGTAACGAAGCCCCTTGCCCTGGAGCTGGCGCAGCATCCCGGCGTCCAGGGCCGTCTTGTTGGTGAGCACAACGTCCGCACCCTGAGCCCGCTGAAGGGTGAGTCGGCTCTCGGTTCGATCATGAACCTCGGTCGTCCCCAGCTTCTCCAAACCTTCCCACGAAAGATCCCCCGGATTCAGGGTATAACCATCCAGCACCACAATTTTCATAGTTTTCTTCCTTCCCTCGTTAAGACTCGGACAAATTTTCACAAACCTCCGGATTGACACAGTATCGGGGCCGCCGCCCTTGCAGGACCGCCACCATATCCGCGGCCATTGAGCGATAGAGCCGTTCCATGGCCAAACGGCTCACGCCGAGCAGATGAGGAGCCCCCACAAACTGGGGATGTCTGAACAGGCGATGAGAGGTGTCGGGGGGCTCGGTAGGAAAGACATCCAGCCCCACCGCGCCCAAGTGGCCGCTCTCCAGGGCGTCGGCCAGGACATCGAGGCTTTCCACCACGCCACCCCGGGCCGTATTGATGAAGATGGCTCCGGGCTTCATCCGCGCTATCCGCTCCCGGTTGATCATTCCGCGCGTCTGCTCGCCCAGGGGGACGTGCACCGAAATGAAATCCGAGCGCCGCAGGAGATCATCAAGGCCCACCAACTCGACTCCCATGCCCCCCAGATCCGCCTCCTTCAAGAAGGGATCGTATCCCAGGACTTTCATCTCAAAAGGCTGCGCCAGCCGCGCCAGTCGCCCCCCGATTCGGCCCAGCCCTATGATCCCCAGAGTATGCCCCGTCAGATCACCCGTACTCAACTGATAGCGACGCCGCCACTGACCGGACTTGAGGATCGAGTCGGCCAGTTGAATCTTCTTGACGATGGCCATCAACAGCGCCAAGGCCCCTTCGGCGACGGCGAAGCCTCCAATGGGAGCGTATACCACGGGAATCTGTCGTTGGGTGGCGAAGGCTACATCCACCGTATCGTAACCGACCCCCGGTCTGCCGATGACACGCAGGGTCTGGCAGTTCTGGATGATCTTTTGAGTAATGCTCCCTTCGGTGCCGCGCGCCACCAGGCCTATCGTCCCCTCCAGCAAGGTGAGCAGGGTGGCTTCATCCGGCGAAGGAGAAATCTCAACCGGCGCCGCCTGTTGAAGGATGTCAATGGCTATCTGATCAATGGGGGCCGTCGATACGATCCGTTCAGGCTTCATGAGGGTTCCTTTTGGGGAATAACCTACCTGACTCAACCGAGACGTTCTTTGTCAAAAAGGTTTCCCGGGGGGGTACCCCTTGTGCAACGTCTCCAGCCCACCTGGAAGCGGGCTGGAAGATGAATGGTCTTAGTTCAGGCAGTCAGAACCCAATCGCTTCTCCAGGGCGTTGGTCAACTTACGGACTGACTTCTCGGCAGCACCTTTACCGGTCAAGCCTCCACCGTAGGCGCCGACTTCTTCCCATAAAACATTACCGCCAAGGTTGTAACACTTTGCTTCTATCTTAATCCACTTCGTCACTGGTCTGGACACCTGCAACAGAAGAACCGAGTCAGCCCCCCACGATCGCGCCGTGCTGAAGACGCTGGAAAGTGCGAGCGTCTTGGCTTCCGTAACATCCGCCAACCTGCGAAGTCGCCGACCCGGATGGAACGCCCGCTGCAGGACATCGTCATCGACCAGATTGACGCCTTTGGACAGTAGGTACATGAGGACGTTGTCCGAAGCTCGAAGAAACCCATCGATGCTGTGGTTCCGGTGTGACTTCGCCCGCCACGGAACAAACAAGACCGATGATTCCTTCCAGCTTGCCTGCCACCAACATCCCGGGTAGCAAGAGGAAACCCGTCAATCCAACCATCTTCCTCATCTTCATGCCTCCCTTCTTCTGATTCCAGCTGGGTGATCTCACCTTTCAAAGGCCCTCCCCGTCCAGCACGCCTCACCGATGACCACGGCGTTATCCGACCAGGTCGGGCTTACCCCGCCGCCTCCAAACGACTTTCCATGCACCGCATGTCCTCACGCAGGGCCTTGATGCTGTCCATAGGGAGCGCTGCCAGCGCCTCGCCCTGGAGCAATCAACACTCCAGGATTCTTCTGGATGATATCGAGCAGCCGCAAGGCCGTGGCGCTCGGCGCCCGCACTCCCTGTTCCCAGCTCTGAATCGTTCGCGGGCTGACATTCAGTGCTTTCGCAAACATTCCCTGAGAGCACCCCAGCGATCTCCGTAGTTGAACAATCTTTGAAGTTGACATCGGGGGCGGCGGCTCTATGATCTGGAGCTTGGTCGTCCGCAGGTCACTCCGCTCTCCACGAGCGTGTTCGAGCGCCTCCTTCAGAGATCCCCTCAGTTCCCCAAAGTCGGAGTCCTTCATAAGCTTCCTAACCATAGTTACTCCCTTCTTTTCTTTATTTCATATTTCATCTCAATCCGCTCCCTGACCAAAGTAAGGGGAGACAAACGTTGGGTCTCATCGACTTGTCCGGATCATTTCAACGAGTTTCTTCACTTCTCCAACCTGCTCAGGGGACAGGTTCGACTGCGTTCCTTTGGAAAAGAGGAACAGCAGGTAAATACGTCCTCGGTGCTCCAGGTACAGATATAAATACCGAAATCCGCCCCTCTTGCCTTTGCCACGACCCGCGACACGTCCCTTCCTGACCCCGCCAGTCCCTTTGACTATCGGCCACCGCATCGGATCCGCGAGAAGGTCTTGCTGGATAACTTGCAAAGTAGGGGTATCGACTGCCTTGCTAAACGCCTGTGTCTCAACAAATTCAAGCCATCCAACCATGAACTGACTATACTACTATGTAGTAGAGTGTCAAGCACAATCAGGCAGGAGAATATGCTTTTCATGGTCTGTTGAAGAGCAGCCTTTTACTCTGGAGGCGGGGCGGCGCATTCCCGTCGATTCGCAGGCGGACAATACCTGCTCCAGAGCCTCGGCCTCGCGGTGGTCGATGGCGTGGCTGTACTTGCGGCGCACTTCTGCGGCCTCGGGATGCGAACCCAGCAGCAATCCTTAAAGTGAACCTCCCCACCATCCCTCCCCGTCCACACCTCCTGCCCGATCACTGCGGCCGCTACTCAGATTTTTGGTCTTGTGAGACTTCGGCATAACCGTCATTCCGGCGAAAGCCGGAATCCAGAAACGGCGAGTTTTCAGTAGGATAGCGATAGCGCATTGCCAAATTTCGCCTCACCCGAGGAGTTATGCAGAGGTCTCCTTGTGAGTTTTTGCCGCTCGCTTTTCTCCTACCCGTCATTGGGGCAAAGGCACAAGCAAGTTATAAGGCGTCGCGAATGTTCCGTCGTTAGAGCGGTTGCCTACAGCGACAGTCCACAAACAGGCAAACAGCGGCTGTGATGTCGCCCCGAATACAGCCCATTTTATGGTTCCTTTGAAAACGGGTTCCGTAATCGTTTTCTGCGACCAACCCTTTGGCGGAAGGTTAAACACTATGCTGTCTACTGGATCTCCGGAATTATCAAATACAAAGGCAACGACTTCTTGAGGTTGATCTGAAGAGTTAAAAATACCAATGTTGGTCCGAGTGAATTCATTGACATTAATTCCAGCGCTCACTGGAAATTTTGAGGTCATGACGGTAGGGCGTGGGCTTCCAGTTGGCTGTTGGTAACGGTGGTTGTGTACCTTCCATTGGGAGAGTCTGTACAGACTTCAGCCGAGACAAAGAAGGCATTCCTAGAACTTCCGGACTCAAACTCAACCGCTCCGGTCCCTGAAAATCCAAAAAAGGTTTCCAGAAAAATGTCCCAATACCCCCATCCAGGTAGACCAGGTAGAGTAAAGAAGTATTCATTGACAAAACCATTGGAGTCATAGAGATGGGTGCTCACTCTATAGCCAGAGTTCCTAGCGTTATAGACGATGACTCTCGTCTTAAACGAAGCCGGATGTGTTTTTCGTTTTGGATCTTCTGAATCTCCCAACTCCGCCAGGCAGGGGTTCGCCCTCAGCACCAGAGCGCCATCAATCTGAGAGAACCAGTGAGTTTCTTCAACTTTTCACTCCTTATCTTTGCCCTAACAAAGTGGAACGCTTTGCAACATCCGCCTCATCCACTGTCTCCACACGACCAGGCCGGTTGTTCGAAATGGACGACAAACCCGGCTACAGCGAGTGGGTCAGATAATCGATGCGTCCGCCATCGACAGTGAGCACCTGTCCCGTCATATAGCCGGAGTCTTCCGAGGCCAGAAAGAGGGCAACCCGCGCGATGTCCACCGGTTCCCCCACTCGACGCAACATGGTCCTGCCTGCAATGCTACCGACGTCGGTCCCGCTGGCCCGGGCCCCTTCCAGAGACATGTCCGTTGTGATAAAGCCGGGGGCGATGGCGTTAACGGTGATGTTGTAGGGTCCCAGTTCATTGGCCAGCCGACGGGTGAACATGTTGACCGAAGCTTTGGTGATGGCGTAACCGGTAACTCCCGGCATCGAGGTGGCCAGCGCCGCAATGGATGAAACGTTGATGATCCTTCCACAGCCTCGTTGCTTCATGCCCGCCGCAACCGCCGCGGTACAGCGCACGACTCCCTTGAGGTTAACCTCCATCATTCGATCGAACTCGGCCCCGCCTGTCGCCAGCGTAGGCTCGAGGGTCAGGAGGCCGGCATTGTTGACCAGAATATCAATCTGCCGGTACTCCCGGAGGACCTCCTGGACCATTGGTTCAACCTGTTCCGCTTTTCCCACATCGGCTTGAACGCAGAGCGCGCGGCCCCCGGCCGAAGCGACGGCCTGACACACCTCCTCAGCCAGCCGTCGATGGGTGGCGTAGTTGACCGCCACTGCAGCGCCTTCCCCGGCAAAGGCCAGGGCCGTCGCCTTGCCAATTCCCCGAGAGGCGCCCGTAATCAGCGCCACCTTGTTCTCCAGTCTCAACGTCCCCATGGGCTACCTCGCTTCATCACTCCCGGTTTTGTCCGAACGCCCGGCCGGCCTCCGGGGTCGAGCATCGAATTCTCGTTGAAGTTCCTGCGCCAGGCTGTCCAGGATTTCTTCCGCGGCGCCCGATCGTTCCTGTTTGGATGTCCAGCGCCACTGATCCAAATAGTCGTCTGTGCCTGCCAGGCCCTCCGCCATGGCGACCCGGTCGATTTCAATCTGGAAGCGGTCGGGCAATGGCCTGGAAATGGCCCGACGGCCTTCATAGACCCTGATTTGAGCCGGAATGTCTTTCCAGAACAGAATCTGGTACTGAGGCATGATTCCAGGGGCCCCGTTCCTTCCCACCGTCTGAGCCGCAGAAGGACGACTACGTCAATTCCCCCTTGCGGTAGGCGCGCAGGAAATTCTTACAGTGGCGGTCCCTACCCAGAAGCAGATCCTCCGCCATCCGGTAAGGCTTGGCCTGGCGGTCCATGGAAAGGATCGCCCTCAGGTTGCTGGCCACCGGGTCAATGATCCCGCTGTCCGCTCCCGCCTCGAGGGACAAGAGAATGAATACATCGTTGATAAGCCGACGGCGGGGAAGTCCGAAAGAAACGTTGCTCAGTCCTCCGGTGATATGGACTTCCGAACCATACCCGGCTCGCAACTGCCGGATGGTCTCCAGGGCATGGTGGCCGAATCGACCGTCGACCGAGATGGGAAACACCAGGACGTCCACGTAGATACTGTCCAGGGTGATTCCCTTGGCCAGGGCAGCCTCAACCATGCGCGAGGCATTCTCGAGTCGCTCCCGATCGTCCTGCGGCATCCCTTTTTGCCCCGCTGCCGTGACGATGACTTTCGTGTTGTGCCGCCGGGCCAGATCCAGAGCTTCCAACCGCTCCAGAGAAGCCGAGTTGAGCAGATTGCGCCCTGCCTTTTCCTGGCAAGCTTCCAGGCCGGCCTGAATGATCTCGATATTCGAGGAATCCACCGACACCGGGACGTTGCTCATGGGCTGCACGGTCCGGACCAGCCATTGCATCGCCGCCTTCTGTTCACTCAATTTGAGAGAGACCTCGTCCACATTCAGATCGAGGAAGTCAGCGCCCGCCGACAACTGCCGTTGCACCAGGTAGCGAAGATAACTCAGCCCCTCTTCCGCGTGGGCTTCACCCGATAGAGCCGAAAGGACAGCGATCTTGACATGCTTGACTCGCCCCTCCTCGTAATCCTGGGTGCGTTTGACCGCTTCGGGGACGGGCAAGTAGCAGGTCTCGCCTTCTGAACTCCGGTAAACGATGGATTCTACTCCGTCGGGACTGTCGGCGACGCGCTTTCCCTTCCTCAGCAAGACCCGCGTCGTGTGAATATTCTCGCCGATTGTCGTGAACTGAGGCTTGTCTCCATCCGTGTTCATCTAACGATCTTCGCTCCTTTCGAGGGACTGGAGTCAGAGTCCCGGCCATGGTCAGCGGCGGCATGGTGATCACGTCCCAGGAAGGTGTTGGCCCAAGCGCTGGCGCCTCTCAGGGCTCCATTGCGAAAGACCACCGGCCGCTCCAGCATGTCCTCTTCCTCACCGTAAGCTTTCAGCCGCTCATAAGCCAGGGCCCAGATACATTCCTTATCTCCCACTTCACATTTCCCCTGGCGGGTCCCGCCGCAGGGTCCATTCCGCTGGTTCTTGGCGCATTGGGACTCCGGACAAAGATAGGCGATATCGGGCAGAGAACAATCCCCGCAGTCGCGGCAATCGAAACCCACTATCTTAAAAGCATGCTCCATCCCGTGCAAGGTCTTCTGCACTCCGGGGCCGGATCGCTCCACCGTCTGATAGAATTCTCGCCCCACCCGGAATCCCGCGCTCTCTTTTTCAAAAACTCGCCGATGAACGAAGCGATTGAACTTGTAGCTCACGGGAAGCCTGCTCCGTAAGGCGCTCAGGGCCTCCGGACTCTTGGAAGCCAGGTAGGCTGGGTTGATTTCCGAAGAACTCAGCCCCGTCCCGGAATCCGCTGCAAAGAAGTAGAACTCATCCTTTTGGGGGAATCGGACCTCTTTGGCGAAATCTTTCCAGTCGTTTTCAGCAAAGCTATCGGCGATGGAGAGCACCCGGGCATATTGCTCCAGCTTGAGGTGTCCACCCAGGTAGATACCGCGATAACCCAGCCCGCGGGCGATGGCGCACTGCTTGGCCGCCAGCTCCAAAAAGAAGGCTCTCCCCCTGTCTGGAGATTTCGCCTGCTTTTCCACCAGCCCGAGAAGCTCATCCGTCACCACGACTCCGGGGATGGCTCCGCTGTTAAAAAAGCGAGCGGCGGGCCGACTGAGGACGTAGACGTTGGCCAGGACGGGAGCCTGCAACCGGTAGTGCCTCATCACCTTCAGCAACTCGTCCTGCTTGCGCGAATCGTAGCCAATCTGATTGATGATGAATCGCGCGCCACTCTTGATCTTCAGGGCCAGCTTGAAATACTGGGGCATGACCTCGCGCTCGTGACGCTTGAAGTTGGTGACCACCGCACCCAGGAAGAACCGGGTGGGCGCCATCGGCGCTCCAGCCCGGCCCTCGGCCGGCAGGCCGGCATTCATGTCCGAATACATCTTCAGCAGCCCCACCGAATCGATGTCGAAAACGCCAGCGGCCCTGACCCTCGTAACCGCCCGTGGGACAATCGCCGGACAAGGCCAGAACATTATTGAAGCCCTCGCTGGCCAGCTTCCAGCCGCGGCTCTGAAGGGCATTCCGGTTCCAGTCCTTACAGGAAAGGTGGATGATCACTTCCTGCCCGCGAGCGATCAGGTCGGTTCCCAGAGTATCGGCGCTCAGCATGGCGTTCCCTCCAGGATTGTCGGTGATGCTGAGGGCATGAACCTGCGGATGCCGGGCCAACCCTCGAGCCAGATCCAGGACTCGACGCCCGCTCCGTTCGGTGATGACCCCGCGGGAGGTCACCAATTCGACGCAAGTCACGAAGGTATCCGTTTCCTGGAGCAAGTGAGCCAATGGCTTTTTGGCCCAGGCGGCGCCGGCCGAGGGGGAATTCAAGGCGGACTCATTCATGGCTACCCCACCGTCAGGTCGGCGGTTTCCCGAGGCATGGGTTTGAATTGACACCCCTCGACAAAGACCTCGAAGAAATCCGGCGTGGTTTCCAGTTCGACATGCTCGATGCGTTTGACCAGACGTTCCAGGGATTCGCGCCGGCTGCGCGACAGCAGCACCGCCTTGGCCCCCTGCACTGCGGCATTGCCCACCTTGACAATACGCTCCTGATCCACGGGGGCCAAAAATCCAATATCGATGGCATTAGCGACATTGACGTAGTTGGCGAAGCCCCCGGCCAGGTAGAGTCGCTGGACGTCTCCCGGGGCGATGCCGAAACGCCGCAGGACAATGAACTGCCCGCAGTAATTGGCTGCTTTGGCCTGGGCCAAATTGCTGGCGTCTTCTCGCGAGAGGGTGATCCGGTGCTGGGGAACGACGTCGATTTCGAAGGCTCTGTTGGCAAAGACACCCTTGGGCGTCATTTGATCCGTGCGCCGCAACTCCGCCAACAAGTCGATGAGGCCCGATCCACAGATCCCCTGGGGTTCGACGTCGCCGATGGTTCGATAGTCGAAGCGTCCGTTCACGGCGCCGATGGATTCTATGGCTCCCTCACATCCCGGCATCCCGTACTTGATCAACCCCCCTTCAAAGGCGGGGCCGGCAGGGCAGGAAGCTGTCATCATACGTCCTCCGTGCCCGACCACCACCTCGGTGTTGGTGCCGACATCGACCAGCATGATGACTTCGTCCTGCTGTTCCATGTCGATGGCTACCAAGTCGGCGGCCGTGTCAGCACCCACGTGGCTGGCAATCAAGGGCAGTCCGAAGATGCGGGCTCGGGGATGAACCTGCACACCCAGACTCCGGGCCCCGGCCGTGAGGGTCAGGGTGTCGCGCTTACCCTCCAGGACCTCATTCTCGATCAGGGACTTGTAAGGTTTCTGCCCGATGCTCTGCACATCCAAACCAAAGAAAAGGTCACGCATGGTCGAGTTGCCTGCCACCACCACCTCGTAAATCTCCTGGCGACGCATGCCCAATCGCTTGCAGATCTCACGAATTTCATAGTTCAGGCCCTTGATGATGGCTTGGTGCAACTCACCTTGAAACGGTCCCCCATCATAGGAGATCCGGTTCATGACGTCGCTTCCCCCAAATCGCTGCGGGTTCTCAAAGGAAGCCACCGCCAGGGTATCGCCGCTCTCCAGATCCACCAGTTCGACCACCACGGTGGTGGTTCCCAGATCCATGGCCAGCCCGCACAGACGTCCCCGGTAACGGTCGATGACCTGGCCGTCGTAGGCAACCTCCTCTCCTCGACGGGTCACCATCGGATCCAGCCGCAACGTTTTGACCGGAGTCGCTTCGGTGAGGATCTGGGGCCTGCGTCGCAGCGGTGAGAAGCAAATATCGCCGGTGTTGTCGATGACACCGGCTTGGCAGGCCAAGCGGTAAGGATCACGCAAAAAGGATTCGCAAGGACTGCGAGGGCTGAGCGCCTCCATCCCCTGCTGAACTTCTACAATGCACTCGTGACAGGATCCGGTGCGTCCGCAGGAAGTGGGCACCTGGACCTGGAGCTGGTCTGCGTAGTCGAAAAGAGTCTTACCTGCCTCGAGGTCGAGCGTCTGATCGTCATGTTGAATGGCGCCCATCGAGAGTACCCGCTTCAGCCACTGAGCCAGGAGGACCCCATCGGTCGCCCGGCCCCGACCCCATCACCGCCGAGGAGCATTGCCTTCCTCCGCCTGGGTCTCCCAAGCACTGCGGTAGTCCAACTTGTCGTCTCCGGCGCATAGCAGAAGGTCCCCCTTCACCGCCGGCCGCCGCTGGTTTCGACAGCCGAACCGGGCCGTACACTGATCCAGGCGGTTTTTATAAGGGCAGCGGTGAGTGGACAGCTCATCGGCGTGGATGACCATGCTCGAGAACAGTTCCGTGATTCTCTGCAGACGTTTCTGGTATTCAGCTTTCTCGATCTTTTGCATGGTGATCCTACGACAATCTCACTTCCGCACCCAGCAGCGTCTTGGCCAGCTCGACACAAGCCAGCGCATCTTTTCCGTAACCGTCGGCCCCCATGTCGTCGGCAAACTCCTGGGTGACCGGCGCGCCCCCCACCATGATCTTGACGTCATCCCGCAGATCGGCATCGATGAAGGCTTCAATGGTCTTTCCCATATTGGGCATGGTGGTGGTCAGCAGGGCCGACATCCCCATCAGTGAGGCCTCGTGCTCCTCGATGGCATCCATGAACTCGTCCGCCGAGGTGTCGACCCCCAGGTCAACCACCACGAATCCCGCGCCCCTGAGCATCATGATGCAGAGATTCTTGCCGATGTCGTGAAGGTCCCCTTTGACCGTTCCCATGATGACCTTGCCGAGGGGCTCGATGCCCGAGGCGGACAAAATAGGCTCGATGTAAGCCATGCCCGCTTTCATGGCCCGCGCGCAGGCCAAAACCTCGGGCACGAAGATGAAGTTCTCCCGAAACTTGATCCCCACCACCCCCATTCCGGCGATCAACCCGTCGTCCATAATTTCAAGGGCGCCGGTCCCAGCGTCCAGAGCTTCCCGGGTCAGACGGTCAACCGTTTCGTTCTCTCCCTCGATCAGGGCGGCGGCAATGTCCTGCATGGCGGGCCTCGCCCGGGTAAAAATGCCTACCGTCCGTGCGATTTCCTCGGGGCGCTCGAGGTACTCTTCAATCTCCTGACGAAGGAACTCGTTCTGGATGTCTGCGATATTGGCCATGATTTCCTCTCCGTCTTCCGCCCGCTCTCAATTTCTGGTTGCCCGCTCCCGGCTCCAGCCTTTCACCGCCAACGGAATCTCCTTCAGGTTCTCGATCGAGGTTTGCAACGGGATCGCACACTCCGGTCCAACCAGTTGAACCCCTGCATCCAGGTTCCGGATCACCTCTTGACGGACTTCCTCCGGACCTTTGGAAAAGAGGGTCTCCGGATTGTTGATGTTCCCCACCAACGAGATCCGGTTTTTCATGATGCCCACGGACTCACCGGGTTCGTTTTTGGAATCGTAGTGGAAGGCAGCCATCCCGGTCTGAGCAATGTACTCCATCCGATCCACCGTCTTGCCACAGATGTGGAGAATGATTGGAATCCGGATTTTTTCAGCGAACTCAATATGGAGCTCCCGAAGGTATCTCTTGTAATACTCACCGCTCACCAAGTCTCCCGTCGCGTGGTCGGGCAGCGTAATGGCGTCGGCTCCCGCTTCCACTTGAGCGATACCGAACTGGATCGTCGCCTCTTTCATCCGGTCGAGACAAAGCTTGGTTCTGCCCGGATCATCCAGCGACATCAGCAGAAAGGGCTCGACCCCAAAGCAGTGGTAGCCGAGTGACCAGGGCCCCATCGTCTTGCCGATGACGGCCACCTCGTCGCCATATTCCTTTTTGAGGATCCTGATCGCCTCCAGGACACAGCGGGTATCCCGATGGGTCAAAAAATCGGGGGGAATCTTGATGTCGTCGGGTGTTTCCCAGATGGGTTCGCGCATTTTGACGGTCGGCCAGTTGTCCTTTTGCTCCCACTGGATTTTGCAGCCCAGAGCCGAGGAGTCCTGAATGATGGTGAAAACCGGCATGATGGAATCGAAACCCAATTCGGTATATCCCGTGGCCGCCAGCCGAGCCATGAGCTCCGGCTGCTGGTTGGCTTCGGGAAAGGGAGCATCGACCAAATCCATCAGCTCTACCGTGGCCACAGAGGTGGGGTTGCAGACGGGAGTGCGATCGACCGGCTCGCGGCGCAGCGCCGCCAGAACTCGCTCGCGGCCGTTCATGGATTCAACGGATTGAGACTCAGCTTCCATAGTCCTTTCCTCCTGGATGAATGGTCTTCCCTTACAATTACTTCTGGGCGCTGGGAGCAGACAAGATGCCCCGGGAAGCGACGGCTTCCTCCTGCCGAACGATGGCCCGAACGTTGAGGGCCCGAACCAGCAGTAATCCCACCAGAGCGTCGGCCGATTGCCCTCTCGGGAAGGCAACCTGCCGAGAGCGCCCTTCCACAAGGCTCGCGCCGCTGAGCTTGGCAACCCCCGCAGCGATGGCGGCCGACCGCCTGGAAGCCTTCTCGCTGTCAGTCTCCATCCTCACCTCATAGAGACCTCTCCCCAGACTGGCCACCTGGACCTGGCTTTGGGACTTCTTGTCGAAGATGTTGAGAGGCCGCGGGGTCACTTCAGTCCCCGAGGGGCATTTACAGGCTTCTAAAAAAACTCTCCTGGCAGCTATCGGAAGGTCGCTGCCTGAAGGGAAGCGCAGACGCAGGTCGTCTCCCGGAATGCGTTCCATCCCACCAAGAATAGTCATGGCGTCGACGATGAACTCCAAACGCTCCCGGGCGCCTTCCCGCCGGCTATAGCTGTGGACAACCAACTCCAGTCCAGAGCCTCCATCCTGTCTGTAGAGGCCGATTGAAATGTCATGAAAATGAGGGTCCATCGGGACCAGCTCAATCCGCCTTCCAAGATCGACGGTCAGACCCATGGCAAAATCCCCTTGGTTCAGTCGGTGGATTGCCGTCCGTAAGCAACGCTGCGGTCCGGCAAACCCGACCCGCTCGCTTTCCGGCCAGACGCCCCAAATGCGCTTGACAACCCTGGCGAGCCAATAGATACTAACCCGGTTAGCAGGTTGTCTGACAACCTAAAATTAAGATAATCCAACCGGAGTCTCTCTGTAAAGTTTTTTCCGACCTGCAGGCGGACCTGAATGGGAGCCTGATGGAGGTTCGGAACGCCAAGGACAGAGCACGCAAACCCATGACAGTCAAAGCCACAAGGCGAGAACCTTTGGAAGCAGTGAGTCCGATTCGCCGGACTTCGCTGAGCGACAAGATCATTGAACAGATTATCGACTTGATTTCTCGCAACGTCCTCCAGCCCGGGGAGAGGCTTCCTTCCGAGAAGGATCTCTGCAAGCGATTTGGCGTTGGGCGGGCTTCGCTCCGAGAGGCTTTGCGATCCCTGGCCGTGATGGGAATCCTGGACGGCCGGGCTGGTGAAGGAACCTTTGTCTCCCACAACAACCAACGCTATCTCGAGCGGAACCTTCAGTGGGGATTACTCCTGGACCGCAAGAAGGTCGAGGATCTTCTTGAAACCAGACTCATGCTGGAATCTCAAACCGCCTTCTCGGCGGCCCGCAAAGCCACAGAGGCCAACCTGGAGGCGATGGAAGCGACGATTCAGGGAATGGAGAATTCCGTGGACCAACCCGAGCAATATCTGCGATTCGACCTGGATTTCCACCTTCTGGTGGCTCAGGCTACCCAGAACACCATTCTCTGCAACCTTCTGAGCATGACCCGGGGCTACCTCCAGGCCTGGATCAAAGAGAGCCTGGTTTCGTCCCCCTCCCGCCCCAAAGACCGCCATCGAGCCGAGTCGTCCATCCGGGAACACCGGGCCATCCTCCGGGCCCTGCGGATGGGCCAGGCGGAGCAGGCCCGCGAGGCGATGACGGCCCATATTCTTTCCAGTAGCGCCGACCTGCACCAACACATCGAACAAAAGTCGGTCTCTTGAGCATTCAGGCCTGGCCGTACATTCCACCCTCTCCCCCAAACCGTCCTGAACCCGGAATTCCCCCGCTTCTAAACAGAGTGAACGCGGATGCAAGCGAAATCTTGAAAAGGCTGAACGAAATTGTGTTGATTTTCCACAACGCACAAGATAGAATGCGGTTTCCAGTGGGCGAAAGCCCACTTTTTTTGTTGCTCTTCCGCCTGCCGGAAGTGAAGGGTCTATTGTTTGCCGCCACTTGAGAAAACCAGGGCTTTGATTGAAGAGGTGGTCCGGGCTGAGGGCATGGAACTGGTTGAGGTTGAACTGAAAGGTTCCCCGCGGCGACGGGTTCTGAGGATTTTCGTTGACCGTCCGGGAGGAATCAACCACAACGATTGCGCTCGAATCAGTGATCAAGTGGGACCCTTGCTGGAGGTTGAAGAGGCGATTCCGGGCAGCTACACCTTGGAGGTTTCCTCACCCGGCTTGACCCGAAAGCTGCACACGCCGGAGGACTTCCGCCGTTTCGCAGGCCGGCTGGTCAAGGTCTGGACGACGGAAGCCGTGCAAGGCTCGAGAAATTTTCGTGGAACACTGCTCGGCGTGGAAGGAGACCGGGTGGCGGTGGCCCTGAAAGACGCAACCTCAGTGCTGATTCCCTTGGAAGCCGTCTCCAAGGCTCACCTGGATTTCGATTTCTAGAACGCGCAACGGAGCATCCATGAGCACTCTGCTCTACCAACACATCGACCTGCTCAGCAAGGAAAAGGGGATCGACCCCGAAATCGTGGTCCGTGCTGTCGAAGACGCGATTCTGGTGGCGACCCGAAAGTTCTACAAGTCCACCGAGGCATTGACCTCCTCGTTCAACAAGGATACGGGACAGGTCGAGGTTCATGCCATCAAGCAGGTGGTCGAGACGGTCACCGACCCCACACACGAGATCTCGCTCTCCGAGGCGCAAGGGATCGATCCCAATGCCGAGATCGGCGGAGAGGTCAAAATTCAGAAACCCATGGATGTCCTGGGGCGCATTGCCGCTCAGACGGCCAAGCAAGTGATTCTGCAGAAAGTGCGCGAGGCGGAACGCGAAAGCATCTTTGCCGAATACAGCGAGCGGATCGGCGAAGTGGTCACCTGTCTGGTGAAGCGAACCGAGGGACCCGACGTCATTATCGACCTGGGGACGGCAGAGGCCAGGCTCCCCAGGAGAGAACAGTCCCGGCTGGAGAGCTTCGCCATGGGCGACAGAATTCGTGTCGTCATCATCAAGGTGGAGAAGCCCTCCCGGGGGCCTCAAGTCATCGTTTCTCGCATCGACCCGGCGTTGCTGGCCAAGCTGTTTGAAATGGAAGTCCCGGAGATCTACGACGGCACGGTGACCATCCGGGCGGCGGCGCGAGATACGGGGGAACGTTCCAAGATCGCGGTGGCCTCCCGGGACAAGGACGTTGATCCCGTCGGGGCTTGTGTGGGAATGAAGGGATCGAGGGTTCAGGCCATTATCCGCGAGCTCCATGGAGAAAAGATCGATATCATTCCTTATTCCGAGGACACCATCACTTTCGTTATGAATGCCTTGAGTCCCGCCAAGATCAGCCGCGCTTCCGTCCTGGACGCCGAGGACAGACACCTGGAAGTCATCGTGGAAACCGACCAGTTGTCGTTGGCCATCGGGAAAAAGGGCCAGAACGTGCGGTTGGCGGCAAAACTGACCGGCTGGAAAATCGACATCAAGAGCGAAGAAGAAAAGCGGGCCGAGATCGAGGATCAGATGGCTTTACTCTCAGCCAAGACGCCGCTGTCGGAGTTGACGGGCCTGACTCCAGGCATTCTGGCCAAGCTGACGGACAACGGTATCCAGACTATCGAGGAGCTGGCCGATACGCCAATTGGGGATTTGACCGACATCAAGGGAATTGGCCCCAAGAGCGCTGAGAAAATCATCGGTTCCGTGAAGGATTACTACATCCAATACTCTGAAGCGGCGGAAGCCAGAAGAGCCGCCGAGGCGGAAAAGAGGGCAGAGGAAGAAAGAGCCAGGAGGGAGGCCGCGGCTCAAAAGGCAACAGAGCTAACTGGCGAGCCGAAACGTTCGCTGGAGACGACCAACCCAGCAGCAACGCAACCCGAGGAGTTGTTGGCCGAGGATGGCGCCTCCGCAGGCGCCACGCCTGCGGAGGCGCCCGTAAGTCCAGAAGAAAACAGATCCGGGAACAGCGAAGACGCCCCCGGAGAATAGGGACGGGAGGTAAGCGGCCCAAGGAGGGGTGCCTCGCACTCTTTTCTGCGCCGTGCGGAGGTGTTGTGACCGAAAAGAAGCGGTTGTTCAAACTGGCCGAGGAGATCAAGGTAGAAGTCAAGGAGGTCATTGCCTACCTTAAAAAGGAGGGGGCGAAGCGGGTTTCGGCCGCCAGTTTTGTGGATGCCGTCGTCGTCCAGGACATCAAGGACCACTTCTCCGGCAAGAAGGCCCGGAAGGAAAAAGCCGCCGCCTCGGCGGATCAGCCGAAAGCTGAAGCTGCCAAGAAGCCTGAACCGGCAGTGGAGCCCAAGGTCCCCGCCAAAACGAAGGAGGCCGCGGAAGAGCCTGCGGCTCCGCCCGAACCGGCAGTGCAAGCCCCTGAATCCGCCCCGGCGGCGGTGGATGGGGCCAGGCCCGGAACCATCGATCGTGAGCCGGTCCCGACGGCATCGCCAGCCATCCCGATGGCGGAGCCCCAGGGCGCCCCTCCCATAGCCAGAGACCAACCGGCTGCCACCCAACAACCGGCTGCCAAGGCTCCGCCGGAGACCGTGAAGCCGAGCCCTTCCACCACCCCAGCAATGCCGCCCAGGAAGCCGGGGGAGGTGGAGCGCGCTTCGCCAACCGAAACCATCCGCCAGCACCTTTCGAGGTCGGGGCAGATCCGGCCTCGGCCGTTTCTCTCCCGGTCCCGGCAGGGAGCGCCGGTCCGGCCCTCCGGCCTGACCACCGGAGCCAGACCAACCACCGTCCTGCCTCCTCACCGAAGACTTCCCACTCCCTTCCCGGGTCAGCCACCCGGCCCCGGCGCCGCCCAGAGGGATCACCGCAGAAGCAAACCCGGTCAGCGACGTGCGGCCGGTCGATTTGGGTCTCGGGAAGGCAACTTTCGCGGACGTCAGACACCGATGGCGGCCCGCCCTGAACCCTTCCAGCCCATACCCATCAACCGGTCTGTCACCTTGACCGAGGGCGTGACCATCAAGGAACTGGCGGAACGGTTGGAAGTCAAAGCCAAGGACCTGATCAAACGACTGCTCGATAAAGGCATCTTCGCCACCATGAATCAAACGCTGGACGAGACTCTGGCCAAGGACCTGAGCGCTGACTTTGGAGCAGAAGCCTCGATCATCAGCTTTGAAGAGGATGCCGAATACGAAGCCATCGCCGAGGAGAAGTCAGAGAATATTACGCCCCGTCCTGCAGTCGTAACGATCATGGGCCACGTGGACCACGGCAAAACGTCATTATTGGATGCGATCCGAAAAACCGACGTCACCTCCCAGGAAGCTGGAGGCATCACCCAACACATCGGGGCCTACCAGGTCGAAAAGAACCACCGGACGATCACCTTTCTGGACACCCCGGGACACGAAGCCTTCACCATGATGCGGGCTCGGGGAGCCAAGGTGACGGATATCGTCGTCCTGGTGATAGCGGCGGACGACGGTGTGATGCCGCAAACCCTGGAAGCCATCAACCATTCCAGAGCCGCCAAAGTCCCCATGATTGTGGCCATCAACAAGATCGACAAACCCAACGCTCAAGTGGACAAGGTCAAAAGGGCGCTGGCCGACAATGGATTAACACCGGAAGATTGGGGCGGTGACACAGTGACCGTCGAAGTCTCCGCCAAAGAAAAAACCAACCTGGACCTGTTGCTGGAGATGATCTTGCTGGTCGCGGATATCCAGGGACTCAAAGCGAACCCACAGCGTACGGCCATGGGAACCATCGTGGAAGCGAAACTGGATCGAGGCAGAGGTCCGGTCGCGACCGTCCTGGTTCAGAACGGCACCCTGAAGGTGGGGGATCCCTTTATCGCAGGAGCGGTAACGGGAAAAGTCAGGGCCATGCTGGACTTCCACGGCAGGCCGGTGGAGGCGGCGGGACCCTCCATGCCCGTCGAGGTCCTGGGACTGCAATCGGTTCCCCAGGCCGGGGACTTGCTCCAGGTGTTAACGGATGCCAGCAAGACCAGGCAGATCGGCAGCTTGCGTCAGTTGAAACTTCGCGAAAGTCAACTGGCCAAGACAGCTCGGCTCACCCTGGAACATCTACACGAACAGATGAGTGAAGGAGTGGTCAAGGAGCTTCCCCTCATCCTGAAGGCCGACGTCCAAGGATCTGTGGAAGTCGTGTCAGAGACCCTATCCAAGCTCCGTAACGATAAGGTCAAGGTGAAAATCATCGACCGCGGCACCGGAGCCATCACCGAAACCAATGTCCTGCTGGCCGCTGCTTCCAATGCCATCATCATTGGATTCAACGTCAGGCCGGAGAAGAAGGCGGCTGAACTGGCGGCTCAGGAGGGCGTTGACATTCGCCTGCACACCGTAATCTACAATATCAGTAACGAAATCAAGAGCGCGATGCTCGGCCTGCTCGACTACACCTACAAAGAGATCCGGCAGGGGACCGCCGCGGTCCGAATGACTTTCAAAGTCCCCAAGGCAGGAATCGTGGCAGGTTGCTACATTGCAGACGGGAAAGTGTCACGCAACTCGCAAGTGCGGTTACTGCGAGACAACGTTGTGATCTACGAAGGGAAAATTGCATCTTTGAGGCGCTTCAAGGACGATGTCGGAGAAGTTCGCTCCGGCTTGGAATGCGGCATCGGACTGGAGCGGTTCAGTGACATCAAGAACGATGATGTGATCGAGGCCTACATCATGGAGAAGGTCGCCCCGCAGATGGAATGAGGGCGGCGGGCCGAGGTCCATCGAAGCTCCCTTATGAACATCGGTTTGCTCACCCTTGAAGTCGTCCTGCCCTATGCTCAATCGCTCAAAGACAAACGTCAGGTGATCCGCCGTCTGCGGGACCGCCTGAAGAAGTTCAACGTTTCCATTGCCGAATGCGGCCACCAAGACCTCTGGCAGCGATCGACCCTGGGGATCGTCGCTATTTCGTCCGACCAGGCCCTCCTCGAGAAAACGCTCCACACCGTGACTGACGAGGCTGAAAAAATCCTGGACGGAAATCTCGGTCACTGCCAAATCGAATATCTATGAAAGCCCCCTCCAGACGGCCAGGACGAGTCGGTGAAATGATCCGCATGGCCATTAGCGAAGTGATTCTGCATGGCTTGAGGGACCCGAGAATCGGCCTGGCCACCGTCACGGAGGTCAAGATGAGCTCCGATCTCAAGAAAGCCCGAGTCTTTGTCAGCGTGCTGGGTAACCGGGAAGATCGAGAGAGAACGCTCCTGGGTCTCAACAGGGCTTCCGCCCACATTCGTCATGAAATCAGCTCCCTTCTGAGACTAAGGACCACTCCGGAACTGGACTTCCAATACGACCGTTCCCTTGAGTACGGAGCGCGGATTGAAGAGCTGCTTGAGCAAACCAGAGCAATCGACACACCGGACCAGTAGCGGGGCCGAGGAGGCCGCTCTGGATAGCTGCTGACCTTCCAAGCGGTTGGATGGCCATCAACACTCCCACCAGCGGCTTCCTCGGCCCATCGGGTTCAGGGCCGGAACAGGCTGGTTGCCCACCACCCCACGGCGCATCATGAACAGGCGGCTCGCGGGTTTTCTTGTCATCGATAAAGCAGAAGGAATCACCTCTCACGAGGTCGTTCACGTCGTCCGCCGCCAGCTTCAGATCAAGAAAGTAGGCCACCTCGGCACCCTGGACCCCATGGCCACCGGGGTGCTGCCCCTGGCAGTCGGAGGCGCGACCCGACTGGTGCGATTCGTCATGGGGGGGAGGAAGGTCTACCAGGGAACCATCCGACTGGGTTTTTCAACCGACACCTATGATCGCTTGGGCCAGCCCGTTTCCGAGTTCCGCCAACCCCGCTTTTCCCCGGGTCTGCTCCAGACCGTGATCGAAGGAATGGGGGGAGAACAGATGCAGGTTCCTCCCCCTTACTCGGCCAAAAAGGTCGGGGGCCGTCGCTCCTACCGGCTCGCTCGTCGGGGGATCCAAGTCCAGATCCCTCCCCAGCGGATTTGCATTGACCGTTTCAAGATATGGCAAGGCGCATCCGAAACAATCGAGTTTGAAATTCATTGCTCGCCAGGGACTTACGTCCGCTCGCTGGCCCACGAACTGGGACAGAAGCTGGGATGCGGCGCTCATCTGTCCAGGCTGCGGCGTCTGGCCTCCGGCAAGTTTTCGCTGCCTATGGCCCGTCAACTGCGCCATGGCCGGATTCCCGAAGACTGGGCCCGTTCCCTTCTCTCCATGAACTCGATGTTGGAGGACATGCCTGCAGTCCGTATTTCTGAAGAGGACCAGGAACACTTTGCGCACGGAAGGGCTTTCGGAGTGACGGGAGTTTCATCCTCCAACGCGCCGGCACCCATGATCCGGGTCCTCTCCAGCTCGGGCCAACTTCTGGGACTGGCTGAAGTGAGGTCCCCACCCGGCTCGGTCGATAGCAAGAATCGCGGCGCAGCCCGGATCCTTCCCAGGATGGTGCTATAGAGGCCCCGCCTGGGATCCACAGGACCGCGTTGTCCTGATTTCGCTTTACTTCGCCGAAAGGACTATGCTACATTCCGCTTGTTCTATCGCGTTGCCAGGAGGCGATGAACTTCTGAGTTCATGGTATTGACACCGGATCTGAAAAGCTCAGTTATTCAGAAATACCGGACGCATCCCAGCGATACGGGATCGCCGGAAGTCCAAATTGCTCTGTTGAGCGAGAGGATCGGCTATCTGACGGGCCACTTCAAAGAACACCAAAAGGACCATGCCTCGCGCCGCGGCCTGTTGAAGATGGTCGGGCGCCGACGGCGTTTATTGGACTACTTGAAGACCAAGGATGTCGTACGCTATCGAACGATTATCCAGAAGCTTGGAATACGCAAATAGAGAGTCCGGTAGGAAAATTCAAGTTTAAGCAATGAGATAGCGACTCCGAGCATTGCCTAAAGTGATGCGCGCGGTCGCTATTTTTGTTTCGGCCACGGGCCGGGCTAGGAATACCTTCTAATGATTCAAAGAACGAGTACCCACATCGGAGGCAAAGACCTCACTATCGAAACGGGCAAGATCGCCCGGCAAGCCGACGGGGCTGTGCAGGTCAGTTACGGGGACACGGTTGTACTCGTGTCGGCCTGTTCGAGAAAACAGCCCCGAGAGAAGGTGGACTTCTTCCCCCTGACGGTGGACTATCGAGAAAACTATTATGCGGCCGGCCGCATTCCAGGCGGTTTCTTCAAACGGGAGGGCCGGCCGAGTGAAAAAGAGGTCTTGACCAGCCGCCTGATAGACCGCCCCATCCGCCCGTTGTTCCCATCGGGCTTTCGCTGCGACACTCAAATCATTGCCTTGGTGCTCTCTGCAGACGGAGAAAATGATCCCGACACCCATAGCATAACGGGTGCCAGCGCGGCCTTGATGCTGTCCGACATCCCCTTCCAGACTCCCATCGCCGCTGTCCGCGTCGGTCTGGTTGGCAGCCAATTGCTCATCAACCCCGCCAGCCAAGACCTGAAAAACATCAAACTCAATTTGATCATTGCCGGCAGCGAGGACGCCATCGTGATGGTCGAAGCCGGGGCCCAGGAGGTGACGGAGAAAACCATGCTCGAAGCGTTGGCTTTCGGGCACGACCACATCAAACAAATTGTCCCGTTGCAAAAGGAACTGGCAACCAGACTCGGTATCCCGAAACGCCAAGTGGGGGCGCCGGCGGTAGACGAGGTCCTTTTCCGCGAGATTTCCGACCAGGTCTCAGAAGATCTCAGGGACGCCCTCGACACGAAAAAACATGGTAAGAGAGGCAGCTATGAAAAAGTGGATTCGGTCAAAGAAACCCTCTTGAACCGTTTCCCCGAGGAGTCCGCCGACCTGCGAAAAGAGGCGGCCGCCATTGTCGACCGCCTCAAGGAACAAATCTTTCGTGACGATATTCTCAACCAGAAGAGACGACCCGACGGCCGTGAGTTCGATACCATTCGGCCCATTACCTGTGAAGTGGGTCTTTTGCCCCGCACTCACGGTTCAGCCATCTTCACCCGCGGTGAGACCCAAGCCCTGGTGACCGCGACCCTGGGGACCTCCGACGACATCCAGAAGGTTGACGTCATGGAAGGGGAGTCCTCCAAGCGCTTCCTTCTTCATTACAACTTTCCACCCTTCAGTGTGGGAGAAACGGGTTTTATGCGCGGCCCCGGACGACGAGAGGTTGGCCATGGCGCCCTCGCGGAACGATCCATCCTTCCCGTAGCTCCCTCCGAGGACGAATTCCCTTACACGATACGCATTGTCTCCGACATCCTGGAATCCAATGGCTCCTCCTCGATGGCCAGCGTCTGCGGAGGCATCCTGGCCTTGATGGATGCCGGAGTCCCTATCAAGGCTCCGGTCGCAGGAATTGCCATGGGCCCTGGTCAAGGAAGGCGATCAGTATGCCGTCCTGACCGACATCGCCGGGGCCGAAGACCATTATGGAGACATGGACTTCAAAGTGGCTGGCACTCAAGCCGGAATAACCGCCCTGCAGATGGACATCAAGACCAAGGGGTTGACGATGGAAATCATGAGTGAGGCCCTCGAGCAGGCGCGGCGGGGAAGGCTTTTCGTTCTCGACCGAATGCTGGACACGATTTCGGCCTACCGGAGCAACACTTCAAAGTACGCCCCCAGAATCTATTCCCTTCGGGTCAAGCGGGAGAAGATCCGCGACGTCATTGGCCCCGGCGGCAAGGTGATTCGAGGAATCACTGAACAAACGGGAGTCAAGATCGACGTGTCCGACGACGGCAAGGTCAACATCGCAGCTCTCGACGAGGCGGCAGCCCGCAAAGCCATTCAGATTATCAAGGACATCACTGCGGAGGCCGAAATGGGCAAAATCTATTTGGGTAAGGTCGTTCGCCTGATGGATTTCGGCGCCTTCGTAGAAATCTTTCCCGGCACCGACGGTCTCCTTCATATCAGCGAAATCGCTGAGCATCGAATCCGTGAGGTCAAGGACGAGTTGAAGGAGGGAGATCAGCTTTTGGTCAAGGTCATAGGCATCGACGGCCAGAAGATCAAGCTGAGCCGCAAGGCCGTTCTGCGGGAACAACGGAAAAAGTCCGTCCGAAAGTAAGGACCGAGCGGCGATGGCGCTTTTATGAGCGCGCACATCTGATTGATTTGACCGCTTGCTGTCTGGAAATCAGGGGACCGGAAGCCATCTCAAAATGGGGATCCTGGAGGGTGAGCCTATCGGGCTAGAGGTATGACCGCTTGATTTTTCAGCGTTTCCGACATTCTACCAACGGGTCTCTGATCCTGTGGAATGACGGGGCGACTCGGCTGGCCGATGCGCTGCAAGATCCTCAAGCGCATTTTCGAGCCTTCGGACGACCTTTGGATATCCGATATTCCCCAAGGCCTTGAAACGCCGCTGAGCGCTCTTTCCGCCCCTGGCTCCGGCTTTGCCTCGCGCTCTCCCGGCCACCCGCCCGACGCTTCCGATAAACACCCATTATGTCAACCAGGACTCACCCACCAACTCACCCCGTTTCAATGACTTGAGGAACGGACAGGTCTGTGGCAACCCCAAAGCGGAACGCAAACCATAAGATGTTGGGGTTGACCGTTAGCGTGGGAAGGCTCTCGGCAGGTCATCGAATCCAGGACCAAGCTCATGGGGCGGACCAGAAATCAACGTTACGTAACGGGGTTGTATCAGAGAGCTCAGGCTTCGTCTTGTACGGGCTAGCGCTGTGGGGTAAAGTCGTAACAAGTAGTGATCGGCACTTGTTACACTCGGCCGCTGCCGTTAGCGTTGGCTTTTCCTGATGCCGTGCCGCCGGCAAAGGCGCTGCACGGCGACCGGCGTCCACTTTTCGGCCCTGGGGCGCCAGTCGTTGCCGTAACCGGCTTGCGCCCTTCGAGCTCGGCGGCGGGATGCCCTGCTTTGTAACAACTGCTGCTCATCAGCGGCCTACTGTGCGGTGTTCTGGTAGTAGCGGGCGACGGCTCCACGTCCGGCCTGTTCGTTGCGGGTGTAGGTAGCGGGCATCTTAGGGCTGGACCATCGACCGGCTTGCATCAAGGCGAGCAACTCGGTTCCATGGGCGGCCAGGTCACGCGCCATGCCGACCCGGCACGAGTGGCCCGAAAAGCGGCCAACGCGGCCCCTTCCCCGTCTTGGTCCGTCTTGGAGCGACGCAAGGTCAAGCGGCCCGACCCATCTTCGGCGGCCTCGATGTCGGCCCAAGTGAGAGCGGCGGCTTCGGAGCGGCGAAGCAATCCATCACGCATGACCCGCACAAGGGCGCAATCGACCTGAGCGCGATGCCGGGCGGCTTCCGGCGATTCCTTCCGGCCCAAGGCGTCAATCCTGGACAAGTGGCCCGTGGCGCAAATGGCGGCCACGGATTCGGCGGTCAGTCCGGCGACCTGGCGCGGGCGGCAACCTATCGAGCGAACCAGGCCGGCCAAGGTGCGCCGAACCCCTTCGGCTTGGCAAGGGTTCGGCTGTCCGGCTTCGCGGTGGGCTTGGGCGATGGCGGCGGCTTGCTTGAGGGTGGCCGGCCTGATTCCATCTTCAGCCCTGTCGGCCAGGTAGGCGGCCACGTGTTCGGGCGCGGCGGGCAGGGGTTCGAGGTTGCGCGACTGCATCCAGTCGGTGAACCGGAGCCATTGGACGGCGTAGGCCCGGCGGGTGTTGGCGGCGCGACTGGATGCGACGGCGGCTTCGGCGGTCATGGCTCAAGGCTCCTGGCTGGCGGAAGGTAACTCGGGACCGGCCAACCCGGCCCCGTCCTACTATGGGCTGGCTAGCTGGCTTTCCCTGGCGCGGTGCGGGCAATCACGGTTTCCATGCCGGCAATCAACCCTTCGAGGGCGCGGCGTTGGGTATCCTGGCCGGCAATCAAGGCTTTCAAGGCGGCCATGGCTTCGGCGTGTCGGCGTTCGGATTCCCGTTCCCGGGCTTGGGCGCGGCGCTCGGATTCCTGTTCCCGGGCTTGGGCGCGGCGCTCGGATTCCTGTTCCTGGCGTTGGGCGGCTTCGGCGCGTTCCTGGCGATCTTCGGCGGCCTCCCGGGCGCGGCGTTCGTTGGCTTGAGTCATGCGGGCGATGCCATAAAGCACGACCCCGATTTGACCGGCTCCAATCAGGACCCTGATGATTACAGATACAAGCTCGAACTCTGTCATAGCCATGTGGGTTCCCCTTTCTTACCCCTGCTCAATAAGGACAATTATCGGTCATGTATCATGCCCTTGTCACAGCGGCCTTCGACCCCGGCTTCCGGGACGATGACGGCAACGACATGAAAAATACCGCACCAGCCGTAGACCACTCAAAAATGCGGCCATCTCGCGCCCGCGCGCGGAAACTTTTCAACTTCAAAAGACCTCTGCACAACATCCTGATTTGAAGGCCTTGACCGTGAGAGGTGGGTTTTTGGCGGCTTTTGGCAAGGATTGGCCACGCTCGTTGCTTGCCGACCCTTGGGATGGGGCGGTTTTCAGACTCCTCAAGCCTGATTTTCCTCCGGTCAGACGCACTTATCCTGCCTAAGCCCTCTCTGGAACGCCGTAAAGACCCGGAAACCTGGCGCCCTTGCCCATATTGTGGGCGATGGCCGCCAAGCCGTAGAAGGTCCTGTTCTTCGCCAAACCCAGCAAGCGGGTCCGGGCCAAGCCATAACAGCGTTTATCAGTGGCAAAGCAACCTTCTACGCCTGCCCGGATAATGGCAATCTCGGCCTTACGCCGCTTCTGTTTCTCACTGAGGGGGTGGTTTCGATAGCCTTGGCGCTGCACCTGATCCCCAATCCCCAACCGTTTCAACCGGTGGCGGGTTTGCCGAGAACTGTATGCGCTATCGGCATAGAGCGCCGCCTCATCGCCCAACAGCAGCCTCTCACACTCCTGGCTGTCATGGACATTCCCCGGCGTGAGGCTCTGGCGGTGGATGAACCCGTCCTCGTCCACCCCCGTATGGACCGAATAGCCGTAGGTGGCTTTGATCTTCCCCCGACTGTCTTTCTTGACGCGCCAGCCCCCATCGCCATCACGAGTGGGCATTCCATCCTTGCCCCTGCCGGAACCCGATTGAGCCGCCTCCACCGGCGTGGCGTCAATGATGTTGATCCGTCCTTCGGTCATGAGGATGCGTTGGGCTTCCAGTTGGCGGTTCACCTCTCCCCAAAGCCGCTCCCCCAGACCCTGCTCCACCAGCCGGGTGCGGAACCGCCCCAGCGTCGTGGACTCCGGAACCCCGCCACCCAACTCAAGAGGGCGGAATTTGCGAAACAGTCAATCCCGCTACAGACAGTGCCACAGTTGCACATCCGACAAACGATACCAGACTCCCAGCAACAGACCCCGAAACAGGGTCAGCAGCGGATAGCCGGGACGCCCCGTCCCAGCGGCCCTGGATCGAAGACAGCAGACCCTCGATCTCCAACCACTCCAGCAACGCCTCGGCATCCTCGAGCGCGTGCAGGGTCGGATGATCCAGTTCCGCAGCACAGACAAACATCTCAGGTTGAATGGTGAATGATTTTTGCATTATCTGTCATAACATCTTGCCGGTAGTTATGCAGAGGTCTCTCAAGTCATTGAAGAGGAAAGAGTTGTCGGGTGAAAATCGGTTGACATAGCGGCAATTTATCGGAAGAAGGAGGGCTAAGGACGCTTTCCCGGAGGGTTTTCAGCCGCTGCCGGAATCACGCAAGAGGGGAAGCCGGAGCCGAGGGACGGAAAGAGCGCTCAGAAGCGTTTCAAGGCTCCTGGGGAGATATCCAAGACCTGAAATGCGCTCAGAGAGGTTCTGAACGCATTTCAGGGGTATTTCAAAAAAGTCCTTGACAGGGGGGCAATGCAAATTGTTATCCAACAGGCCTCGCAACAGGGTAACAAAGGGAGGAATTCCATGAAGCTTTCCAGGAGCAAGCTGGCTTTCCCAGCGCTTTGCCTGGCATTCGGACTGGCGGTGTTCAGTGTGTCCTGCACCCTGCTGGGACAAGGGTCTGGAGATGATGGCGCAAAAGATGCGCCCAAAATTGAGCCTGCCGTCAACGAGATCATGTTCAAGGCAATGGTTGAGGACGACGTTGGGCTATTGGAAGAGACACTTGCACAAGGGGCGGACCCGAACGCTCTCAATGCGAAAGGAATCTCGGTTTTGCAGTGGGCGATTCTCGGATCCGAGACAGCGAAAACGGTTTATGGCCAAGTCAGGATGTTGCTTGCTGCCGGGGCCAACCCGAATTTGCCGGAGGCCAAGGGATACACCCCCCTGCATGGGGCGGCTGTTCGCGCAGATGAAAGTGTGGTGACCGCATTGTTGGAGGCAGGAGGCGATGCGAACATCGCCAGCATTCCGGGCAATACGCCTTATGAGATTGCCTTGAAATTAAGGGACGGTCCACGCCGGCGGCGAGTTTGGGAGCGAGGCCGAACAGGTCCCGGTCCTGGTCTCGATCGAGGCAGCGGTCGAGCTTCGCGAGCGGGTCGGCGAGGCTGGACTCCTTTTTCATGAGGCCGACGAGGACGATGAGGCGGCAGGGGCGGTGCTTGCGCTCCCGGGTAGAAAGGCGGGACCGGACACGGCGCCGCTGAAGGCGGTTGATCTCATCCTGCAGAGCTCCGTCATGGAGCCATCACAGCACGGAAAGACCCGGAAAATCCCCCCTGGGCGCCGGCGGACGAGCCAGTCCATCCCTCTCCCCGAATCGACAGATGCGGGTGCGCCTAATGGTTTCTCTCAGAGGAAACTATTGCAGCGGGGACGTTCCTCCCCTGCGCCCTCCCCCGCCTGCGGCATGCTCTTCGCAGGTCGATCCACCACCTCAGCACGACAGTCGACAGCGGCGAAGGACGACCACTCAATCCCCTCCGAGTCGCTCTTCGTTCCTCAATCTCAAAGACCCCTGAGAAACCCCAGGCTAGTCGCTCAGATCAAGCGTTCTGACGGCTGGTTCGGCGGTTTCATCATAGATAAACGCCAGGTTGCTTTTCCACAAACGGTTCCGGTAGGTCACGGCTGTAAACAGCAAAGGGATCGCCAAGGCATAAAACAAGCTGAAATAGAACGGATTCCCCAACATCCAAGCCTCGAGCTGGGCCATCGTATAGGCGTAGGTTACAAAGAAAAGGAGATAAATGAACCAAAAGCCCTTGAGGTTGGCTTTCCCGGGCAGGTAGGAGCAGGTGAACGGGATCTTCGGAAACTTGAAAAGAAGGATCTCGACCAGAATCAGTGAAAGAACAACTCCGTAAGCCAGGTGGAGCAGTGCGGTGACCGAGTCCCACAACAGCAGATACGAGGGGAACAAAACTGAGAATAACGGCAGGATCCCTATAACCAGCATCGCTTTATGAACCCCGGAAATCGAGCTGGCCCTGTCATGGTTCTCAGCCAACCTGAAGACCCAGTTGGCTCTCAGTTCAGCCGGAACCGTGAAAATGAATCGCATTCCGGTCAAAACAAAGAAGGAAAGGACCAGGGGCATGGACAGTATCGAGAGGCTCAGCGGGTCCCAATCGATGGACACCGGCCTCGAAAAAACATCCATGAGCGCCACAATCACCAATGCCATTCCGACACTGAGATACCCACCCCAATATAACCGGTGTTTTTGGCTCCTCAGGAGCGTTTTCACCACAAAATAGAAAGTGGCCCGCTCTGCCCCGTTTCTCACGAGCAGGCGATTGAGAACGGCGGTCATGAAACGGAGCCTTTTTGCCGGCTGAGGCACTGTTTCCATGGATTCCAACGACCTGCGCGCCTGTCGTTTACAAGCGACCAGGTAGGTCAGGAGACTGCATACGACGGTGAGGGCCAGGGCTCTGAGGCCCACGTCGCCTTGAGATTGAAACTCTCCGCTGCCAAGAAGCGCCTGATAAAGCCCCAGATACCACATGGGAGGGAAAAGGGTTTGGAAAAGTTCGTTGTGCTTCAGGCTGTCGAAAGTGAAGATGATCTTCGGAAGCAAGCAGAAGACGGAGAGCAGGAGGACCATCAAAAGAAGCTGAAGAGCCCGAGAAATACGGCGAAACGTCTCGCCGCTGAACCAATTCACCAGGACCCCCTGGACCGAGACAGCCGACAAGAAAACAAAGGCATTGCCCGCCGCAACACTCAGGGCATGGGACAAAATGAACCATCCCGCGTAGGCCAGAGTCGCTTGCTCCCGAATTTGTTCGCGCTCACCCGGCTCGAGGATGAACCAGCCTTCGTGGAGCAGTGAACCCATGTTGGAATTCACAACCAGGGGAAACAGCACGGTCGAGATGCCATTGACAGCCAGTGTGAAAAGGAGCAACAAGAGAATGAGGGCCAGCCCTTTGCTGGCGAACAGCGTTCTCAGTTGGATGGGAAGCGGAACAAGAATGTTGTAGTCCCTGCGATTGGGAAGCAAGGTGTCCCATTCGAGCACCGTCACAAACCCAATCACGATCATGGAGAAAGAGAGGAAGAAGAATTTATCCCCTACGGTAGCTTCCTGGTGGACGGACAGAGGGAAGTGAGCCAAAAGAAAGGCGTATTTACGAACCAGGCGAAGCGAAATGAAGATTCCCGGGACCATGAGGAGGGCCAGCACATGAGTCAACGCCACTCCTGTCCCGGTGTGTGGAGAGATCAGGTCGTTGTGAAAGAACTGTCTGAAGAAATGGCGAGTGAGAAGATAGAAGGGCCTCGACTTGTCCAGACCAGGGATTTTTCCCGTGAAAGCCACGGCTTCATCCATATTTCATGACGTCCACAAGGTCCCGCACCACCTGATGGGTATCCTCCTGGTGGACCAGTTCCGTAAATACGTCCTCGAGTGAGGGCATCTCCATCAGCGTTCTCAAGTGGTCCACCGAGTCGTTGGCGACAATGGACCCCCGGTAAAGAATCACTACTTTCGAGCAGATCTTCTCAACGACCTCGAGGACATGGGAGCTGTAAAGGACTATCTTGCCCTCTCGAGCCAGCGCCCGGACGAGGCTCCTGAGAACCAAGGCCGAGCCGACATCCAGTCCCGAATCCGGCTCATCCAGGATGAGAAGGTCCGGGTTGTGAAGCAAGGCGGCAGAGATCAAGATTTTCTGTCGCATGCCTTTGGAGTAAGCGGAGATGGCAGAGTGACGATAGGCATGAAGCGAAAACAAACGTAGAAACGCATCGATCTTCTGGTTCAGAACTCTTTCCGGGATCGAGCGCAGTCGGCCGGCCAGCTGCAAGTATTCAGTCCCCGTGAGATAGGGGTAAAGATGCGCCGCCTCGGGCACATAGCCCAGGCGCTTCTTATACCCGAGACTATCTCCCCGGACCCGTTGACCATCGAAATAGATTTCGCCCTGAGAAGGTTCCAGCAGAGTCGTCAGCATCTTTGCTGTGGTGCTTTTGCCCGAGCCGTTCGGGCCCAGATATCCGACGACCTCCCCTGGCCAAACCTCGAAGGCGGCCTGGTTTACTACGGGGATTCCGTTGTATCGCTTGGTGAGTCCTTCGACTTTGAGCATGGTCGCTCCCCGGGGATTACAACTGCACACCGGCAGGGCTCATGGCGCGCCGTTTCCGCCGCTGGGGACCCCTTCGGTCCCTCGTGCGATGGTCAAAAGGCGGGAGAGACATTTCCAACCCAAAGCCGCATCATTTGCCGGGCCGCGGGATGAAGAATCCACTCCCTCCTACCGCGTGGGCCTCCTTTTGCAGACCAGGGAGGATCCGTCAACTCCTCACCAACCTCCCACTCTTCTTCCATGTCGTCGTAGGCTTTTGGCCCGGCCCCAATCCGTAGTCCCCTCCGTATTGCCGCAACAACGACACCCACCGCGAATTCCATTCCGGCCACAAGGGTCCGCAGTATGAAGGAAACCCACAAGTCCATCGGCATACCTCCTCATTGATGCGCGGACTTGTCAATCAACGCAGAAGCGCGTCTGGTCGCTCGGGTTGGTCGAAAGCAGGGTCGATGCCCCTAGGCCGCCAGTGGCGGATGGAATTCACGAGTCAAGTTGGGAAACCTGCCAAAGATCTCGTCCCGTAACTCCCTGGAGAGCACCTGGTTCTGGCTCTCCAGAAATTTCTTGCCCTGGCGAATGAACAGCCTGAAGGTGTCCTTGTCATCGTCTTTCTGCTTGATCAGGACCCAACGGGTTTTCGGTCCCGGCTCGATTTCATAAACATCGACTCGAGTCTGAACAAAGGGGATGGAGATGCTGTCGAGATAGCGGGCCCGACAGGGGTCATCCGAGAACACCGAGAAGCTCATGTCCTGCCCCCCGTAGTAGAATTTGTAATCCCTTAGCTCCATAAACCCTCCTTCAACAGGAGATCTCATGGGAGATCAGGCCCCAAACCGTGGCCGCGGGCGCCGAGCTGAAGCTACGTTTGAACTCCCACGGAACTTGCCCAATTATCTCTGATGCACAATTCAGCCAAAAAGGTTACTCGAAACATGCACAATCATCCTGCCAACAGATTTCCAGGGACCGAAGTGTTCCCTGCTGTTCTACAGCTCATCTCGGGACCCGCTTGTCTCTAACCAGACCTGTCGCCATCCGTTGAGATCGCCATGAGAAAGTTCCCGGCAGCAAGAGAGCCCTGAGTTGGCCTTGACCGGCAATGAGCCCGGATTCTCAATCCGGAATTCGGGATGAAGGCCAAGGCGACCTCGGCCGGTCCGTGGCCGGGGGGTCCATTAGACTGGTTCATTGGTGGAAACTTGCGGTTCGGCAACCTGGCGGTAGCGGAGCTCGGAGGTAAGGCTGCATTACAGGAAGGCTTGATGGAGGGATTGGCTGAGGGGGGGGCTGCGGACGGGAGAAGCCCGGTCGGACCCATCACTGCTCAGTCGAGGCGATAGTTGGGAGCTTCCCGAGTGATAATGACATCGTGAACGTGGCTTTCTTTCAGGCCGGCGGTAGTGATCCTTATGAACCGTGCTTCCTTTTGGAGTTCCTCGATACCAGAACATCCGACATAACCCATCCCGGCTTTAAGACCACCCACCAACTGAGTGACGACTCCTGCCAGCGGGCCTTTATAAGGAACCCTCCCCTCGATGCCCTCTGGGACCAGCTTCTGTTCGCTGGTTTCTCGACCCATACCATAGCGGTCTCGACTCCCAGCCTGCATCGCGCCGAAAGACCCCATTCCGCGATAGGCTTTAAAGCTTCGACCTTGAAAGAGCACCGTTTCACCAGGGCTTTCGTCCGTCCCGGCGAAGATGCTGCCAATCATCACGGCGTCAGCACCGGCGGCAATGGCCTTGGTGATATCTCCGGAAAACTTGATGCCCCCGTCGGCAATGACGGGAACCCCAGCCTCCTTGGCGGCGCGGGCGCATTCGGCGATGGCAGTGATTTGCGGAACCCCGGCGGCTGAGACAACCCGAGTGGTGCAGATGGAACCAGGTCCAATTCCGACCTTGATGCCATCGGCGCCACAGCGGATCATGTCGGCCGCGGCTTCGCCGGTCGCGATGTTGCCGGCGATGGTATCTGTAGCGGGAAACTTTCGTTTGATCTCTTTGACCACATTCATCACCCGCTGAGAATGGCTGTGAGCTGTGTCGACGGCCAGCACGTCCACATGCGCTTTCACCAGGGCCTCGGCTCGTTCGAGGTAGTCGCCCGTCACACCCAGGGCCGCCCCGACCATCAACCGGCCCTGACTGTCCTTGGCCGAACAGGGGTACTGGATCTTTTTCTGAATATCTTTAACGGTGATCAATCCCTTCAACATATATTCGCTGTCGACCACCAGCAGCTTTTCCACCTTGTGGCGATGCAGCATCTCCTCTGCTTCAGCGAGCGTTGTCCCCACCGGGACCGTGATGAGATTTTCCTTGGTCATCACCTCCGAGATGGGCAGGTTCAAGCGGACCTCGAAGCGCAGGTCTCGATTCGTCAGTATCCCCACCAATTTGCCGCCCTCGGTGATCGGCACTCCGGAGATTTTGTAGTGCTTCATCATTTCCAGGGCTTCAAAAATTCGGTTCTGCGGTGACATGGTAATGGGATCAACGATCATTCCGCTTTCAGAGCGCTTGACCTTGTCCACTTCCGAGGCCTGCTTCTCGGCAGACATGTTCCGGTGAATAATGCCTATGCCTCCCTGCTGCGCCATGGCGATGGCCAAGCGGGCCTCAGTGACCGTATCCATGGCCGCACTGATGACGGGCACATTGAGGTTGATGTGCCGCGTCAGCCGCGCCCGGGTAGACACCTCAGCGGGCGAGACGTCCGACTTCCGAGGAACCAGGAGGACATCGTCAAAGGTCAAGCCTTCCGGCAGGTCCCTCGTCAACATAGACACTCCTTTGCCCTTTCCCTCTTCAGGCTGGCGCCAGGGCGCAACATTTCTTGTACTTTTTGCCGCTGCCGCAGGGGCAAGGCGCATTGCGGCCAATTTTGGGACCCCGAACGACGGGTTTGCGCGGCTCGGGCGCTTCCTCGCCAGACCCCAGGACTATTTCCTGCTTTCGCTGGCGGCGTTCCATCTCGCGTACGCGTTCTTTATCTTCAACGGGTTGGAGCAGATAAAGATAGCGCAGACTTTGTTCCTCGATGCTGTTCATCATCTGCTCAAAAGTAGCGAAGGATTCCTTCTTGTATTCAACCAGCGGATCTCTCTGACCGTAGCCTCGCAATCCGATACCTTCCTTCAACTGGTCCATAGCCAGAAGATGGTCTTTCCAATGGGCATCCAAAACGTTCAGCAGGATGAGCCGTTCGTACTGGCGCATCTCGTCCGCCCCGATGTTCTCGTCCTTGCGCTCGTATTTCTCCTGGGCCCTGGTGAAGATCGCTTGCTGCAACTCCTCTCGATTGAGCTCTTCGACGGAGATGTTTTCGTGGAGCAAATCCAGCCCGAATTGCTGCGCTACGGCCTTGCGAAGCCCTTCCCCATCCCACTCCTCCGGGTCGCTATTGGCATCGCAGTAGCTATCAATGAACCCGGCGATCACGTCCTCGCTCAACCCCAGCAAGTACTCCTTCTGATTCTTCTTACTCAGGAACTGCTCCCTCAATCCGTAGATTGTCTTGCGTTGCTGGTTCATGACATCGTCATACTCCAGCAGATGTTTCCGGATGGTGAAGTTATGGGCCTCCACCTGTTTTTGAGCCGATTCAATTCTCTTGCTGATCAGGCGCGACTCGATGGGAACGTCCTCCTCCATGCCCAGGCGTTGCATAATGCTGGACACCTTCTCGCTGGCGAAGATCCTCATGAGATCGTCCTCCAGCGAGAGGTAGAATCGAGAGGTCCCGACATCCCCCTGACGCCCGGAGCGGCCACGCAACTGGTTGTCGATGCGCCGGGACTCATGGCGCTCCGTCCCCAAGATATGCAGGCCCCCGGCGGTAATCACCTGCTCACGACCCCGCTGAAACTCCTGCTGAACCTCGTTCAGGGCCTCCTCCCACCGTTCCTGTGTGAGATCGGCAGGGTCCACAGGCTTCCTGCGTAATCGTTCCCTGGCTAAAAACTCGGCATTCCCGCCCAGCACGATGTCCGTCCCACGGCCAGCCATATTGGTGGCGATGGTCACTGCCCCCCCGCGTCCGGCCTGGGCGACGATTTCGGCTTCTTTCTCATGGTACTTGGCGTTGAGCACCACGTGCTTGACCCCAGTCTTCTTGAGCAAGCCACTCAATCGTTCGGATTTCTCGATGGAGATGGTTCCCACCAGCACGGGTTGCCCTTTCTGATGGAGGTCCCGGATTTCTTCGACGACCGCTCTGAATTTCTCCGGCTCGGTGCGATAGACCACGTCGGGGTGGTCTATCCGGATCATCGGCTTGTTGGGGGGAACCACCACGACTTCCAATTTGTAGATCTTGTTGAACTCCATGGCCTCGGTGTCGGCCGTTCCCGTCATTCCCGCCAGTTTCTGGTACATGCGAAAATAGTTCTGGAAGGTGACAGTCGCCAAAGTCTGGTTTTCCCGCTCGATCTTGACGCGCTCTTTGGCCTCCACCGCTTCATGCAAGCCGTCACTCCAGCGCCGACCCGGCATGAGCCGACCCGTGAACTCGTCGACTATCATGACCTTGTTGTCGTTGACGACATAGTGCACATCTTTTTCGTAGAGCCAGTAGGCCTTGACCAGTTGTTGAATGGTGTGCAGGCGCTCGGTGATTTCGACGTATCGCTTCTCGCTGTAGTCAGGATCTTCCGGGTTGGGGATGATGTAGTCCTCTATCCTCCCGCCGGCCAGAAACTCCTGGCCTTTTTCGGTGATCTCGACGTTGTGCGATTTCTCATCGATAAAGCAGTACAGCTGGTTGTCGAATTCGGACAGTTGCTTGTTGCTCATGAGCTGGCCTTCGACCTGCTCGATCTTCTTCTTCAGATCCCGGTATTTGACCAACAGGTCCAAGTATTGCCGATTTTTAGGGTCGCCTCGCTTGACCAGCAACAGTTTCTCCAGCGTTCCCTCGTCCGCCTTGCCGTTGGAGTCGATGGCCTGGGCCGCCTCGCGCAAAGCGCGGCCGAGAAATTTCGTCTGCTGGGCGCGGATGCGTTCAGCTAACGGCCGCATCGCCATGTACGTTTTTCGCTGGGAACTCTCAACCGGCCCCGAGATAATGAGAGGTGTGCGGGCTTCGTCGATCAAAATGGAGTCGACTTCATCGACAATCGCGTAGTGATGCCCCCTCTGAACACGGTCCCGAATTTCGAACTTCATATTGTCGCGAAGATAATCGAAGCCGAATTCATTGTTGGTGCCGTAGGTCACGTCGCAGTTGTAGGCTTCGCGACGTTCGTCCTCATCCATATCGTGTTGAACAACCCCCACCGACAACCCCAAAAAGCGATAGACCTTGCCCATCCACTCTGCATCGCGGCGAGCCAGGTAGTCGTTGACCGTGACAACATGGACGCCTTTCCCCTTCAGACTGTTCAAATAGACGGGCATCGTTGCAACCAGAGTCTTGCCCTCCCCCGTCTTCATCTCGGCAATCTTCCCTTGATGGAGCACCAGGCCGCCCATGAGCTGCACGTCGAAGTGCCTCATTTTCAGCGTCCGCCTGGCAGCCTCGCGAACCACGGCAAAGGCTTCGGGGAGTAAGTCATCCAGCGTCTCGCCGGCAGCCAGCCGCTTCTTGAATTCGCTGGTTCGGGCACGCAGTTTCTGGTCCGGCTGATTTGAGAGGGAAGGCTCTAAACGGCTGATTCGATCAATGAGGGGCCGAAAGGCTTTGATGTCTCGCTCATGCTTACTGCCAAAAATCTTTCTGAGTACGGTATCAACGATCAAGAAAGACCTCTCCTCTACCGCTAGAATCCCTATTATGAAGGGATTCAAGGCAAAGTCAAGGCGTGTGCGGGAAGGCTGTCAGCCCTGCCTCGTCGCGCGACGGAACACCCGGGACAACCCGCCCCCATCGGGTTGAGCAAGACCCTCAGCTTGCTCTCAAGCAGAGGGGCAGCCGTCATCCGCGGCGCAGCAATGCGCGTTAACACAACCGGCGGTTTGACGGCGCGAGGATCAGCCTCCTATAGTGTAACCTTTGCCAGTTGCCGCGACCCTGAGTGGCGCCCCCGATGGAACATCCCTCCTCCCTGGAAGATCGTATCAAGCAGCTCGAACGACATACCGATGAATTTCAACGACTCATTCAGTCGCTAACCCAACGGATCTTTTCCCTCGAACGACGAGTCGCCGACCTCGCCGCAACCAGCCGGTCGCCACGCCCCCGAGACCCGGCGGATGGGAACAGTCGACGCCTTCCTCCCTGGCCAGTCGCGCGGCCCGGGATGCCGAGCGACCTTCCGCCCAGGCCGATGGGGTCAAGGCTGCCGGGCTTTCGAGCAGCTCAGACACCTGGGGAGCCCGCATTGGGGGGAATTGGCTTGGCAAGATCGCTGTTGCCACGATCTTCCTGGGAATGTGCTGTCAAGGCGGGTGTTTCGCGATCAGCAGCCGTTGGCTGTTTCCACCCTCCGGGCGACCTGTTCCATTGTTCTGGCGGTGGTCGGAATGGTGAAGCGATTTCGGCCGATATGCTTACCGGCCCTGGTCGTTTTCGGGCTGACGCTCATCAAGGTGCTCCTGGTGGATCTACGAGAGATGGACAAGATCTACCGCATCATCGCTTCTTTGGGGCCAGGCGGGATTTTGCCGGGGGTATCTCCGATGCACCAGCGGTATCGCCAACGGCTGAGCCGCTCGACCCCAAAGTGACCCCGGATGGATGAGAGCAGGCGCCCCCGGCTTCAGGAGGACCCGGCGAACAACGAGGCCCATGAACCTTGAGACAAACACCAGATACCGGGTGGTTGTGGTAGGAGGCGGGATTTCCGGTCTGGCCGCTGCTCACCGTGTGTTGGACAGGGCCCCGCAACGGGGTCACACCATCGACCTTGAGTTGTTCGAGGCCAGTCAGCGCCTGGGCGGAGTCATTCAGACCGTTAAGGAGCAGGGCTTTCTGCTGGAAGGGGGGCCGGATTCCTTCATCTCCGAAAAACCATGGGGGGTGAACCTCTGCCGTCGCCTCGGTTTGGGAGCCAACCTCATCGGCACGGCTCCCACCCATCGCAGGAGCTTTATTGTTCGCCACGGGAAACTGCTGCCTGTTCCGGAAGGCTTCTATTTGATGGCTCCCAACCAGTTCCGATCTTTTCTCGGCTCCCCACTGCTGAGTTGGCCCGGCAAGCTTCGCATGGCGACCGATCTGTTGCTACCGCGCCGGCGACACCTTCCTCCGGAAGACGATGAGAGTCTGGCTGATTTTGTTCGCCGCCGCCTGGGGCAGGAGGTCCTGGAACGGTTGGCCCAGCCCCTGGTCGGAGGCATCTACACCTCTGATCCGGAAAAATTGGGTCTGAGGGCAACCTTCCCGCGGTTCCTCGAGATGGAAGAACAACATCGCAGCGTCCTGCTGGCCCTGTGGCGGTCCCGAAAAACAAAAGACCTGTCTCCCGATGATCCACCTGCCGGTCCTCGGTACGGCCTCTTTGTGTCTTTGGACGAGGGCATGCAGCGGTTGGTGGACCGGCTGCAGGAAAAGATTCCGGCCCCTTCGCTTCATCTGGGTTCCAAGGTGATCTCGCTGCGGTACGAGACCTGCTCCCACCAGTGGCTGATTGAATTGGAGCAGAGACGCCCGTTAAAGGCCGACGGCGTCTGTCTCGCACTCCCGGCCCACCAGTCGGCCGCCCTGTTGGAGGCTCTGGACCCAGGCCTTGCGGAAAAATTAAGGCGTGTGGAATACGCCTCCACGGCAACCGTAAACCTGGCCTATTCCGCGAGGGACATCCCTGGGGCTCTGGATGGCTTTGGATTCCTGGCGCCGGCCGTGGAAAAGCGACCGGTTCTGGCTTGCAGCTACAGCCACCGCAAATTCGCCGGTCGCGCCCCTGAAAAAGGGGCTCTGTTGCGAGCTTTCCTCGGTGGAGCCCTGCAGCCGGAAACACTGGATTGCGACGATGAGGAGATGATTGCGCTGGTCCGAAGGACTCTTGGAGATTTACTGGGCATCACCCATCCCCCTCTGCTGAGCCGGGTGGACCGTCACCCCGGGGCCATGCCCCAGTATGGGGTCGGGCACTTGGATCTGGTGGCCCAGATCGAGTCCCACCTGCTCAAGTGGCCCAACCTGCAACTGGCAGGGAACGGTTTTACCGGCATTGGCATCCCGGACTGTATTCGCCGGGCTGAGCAGTGCGTCGACCAGTTGCTGGTTCGGCTGACCCCCTGAGGCTTGGCTTGCCGAGGCGAAAGCCGCCGTAACCAGAACCTGTCTCAAAATTGGAATCCCGGATTGTGCGCCTATGGGGCTACAGACCTGACTATTTGATTTTTCAGCGTTTCCGACAACCTCTTCATGAACTGAATGCCACGGAATATGATTTTGAGATAGGTTCCACCCATTCCCAAACCAGGTAAGAATCGGGGCGCCCTGAAGTCGCGGTCCGGCCCTCCCAAGGGGAGAACGCCTGCGAGTCGGCAACCCCGAACAGCGCACTCAAACAAGGGACGGCCGTTCTGCCAGACGTCCCGTCGCCCCCGCAAACCTCGGGCCAAGCGCGTCCCTGCTTTCAGAGGAGGAAAGGATGCGCGCAGGTTTCCCGCTTACCTCAAGATCTTACCGGTTCGAGACCAACGGGTTTTGTTGAAGAAGTTGAGCGCCTTGCTTCCGTACTCTTTGGCGTGCTGCAGGATGGATTTGGGGCGCGGGTCGTAGGGGTCGTCGTCGTAGGACCAGTAGATAAAGAGCGGTCTTCCGATGATATTCTTACGCGGCACCGGGCCCCAGTAGCGGCTGTCGCTGCTGTTGTCCCGGTTATCTCCCATCATGAAGTAGGCGTCCGGGGGAATCATCAACGGCCCGTAGGAATCCCTGGGGGCATAGGAGTAAGTCGTCTCGTCCTCCGCCGGGTCGAAGTACTGATAGGGATCATCCATTCTTCTGCCGTCGATAAATACTGCCTTGTCCTTGACTTCTATCGTCTCGCCGGGAAGGCCGATCACGCGCTTGATGAAAGGCACGCTGGGGTTCTGGGGAGGCTTGAAGGCTATGATATCTCCCCGCTCGATTTTTCGGGTGGGCAGAACATTCAGAAGGAAATCCGGATAATTGGCCGGGAAGGCAAATTTGTCCAGAAAGAAATGATCCCCAACCAGAATGGTGGGCTTCATCGACTCTGTAGGCACCTGGGTGGCCTGAGCAATGAACTTGGTGAAGAAAAACACGAAAACCAAACTGAAGGCCAAGCTCTCGAGCCACTCGCGGGCAGCGCTCTTGCGACGTACTTTCCCGGGCTTCCCGGTGACCGGATCTACGGCCGGTCGGTTTTCGATGAGGCCCTCTTTCTCCTCAGGCATCTTCCCTCCAGCGTTCGTGTCCCGCGTTCGCAGGAACGCTTCCAAACCATTTCTGCTATTATAGGAAAACTCGAGGGTTTCATTCAAGCCGGTTCGAGCCGTTGAGCGGCGGCGCTGCGGCCAGGCTTGGAAGATAGAGTTGACCCCCGGAGGGCTGATTGGATCGCTCGCGACCCTGCACTTTTCATCGGACAGACACAGCAGGCCGAGCTCGGGCTGGGTCGATGGCCGCGCGGTTTCGGAATGAGGATGATGAGAAACCCGACTTTTTCCATCATTAACTTCGGTTGCCGGACCAACCAGTCAGATGGGGCCGCCATCGAGCAAGCCCTCCTGCAGAGGGAGATGGTCAAGAGTGGAGATGGGACGGCCTCCGACGTCGTGGTCATCAACACCTGCACCGTGACTCGGACAGCCGACGCCCAAGCGCGCCAGATGATCCGACGGATTCACCGTCACAATCCCGGCGCCAGCATTGTGGTGACCGGTTGCTATGCTCAGCGGGCCCCTCGGGAAATCGCCCGGATGGAGGGTGTGACCTGCGTTGTCGGCAACTCCCACAAACAGCCATTAGCGGCATTGATCGCAGAGAAACATCTCCCCCATCGCGACTTGCTGGATTCCCGAGAGTCCGAGGCAAGCCTCCCCGGCGGCGCTGACGTCTACTGCAGCAGCATCTTCGAATCCCGGGAGCTTCGATCGATTGCGGACATGTCGGGGGGAGGGAGAACCCGGGCCTTCCTGAAGGTTCAGGACGGGTGTAGTTATCGCTGTTCCTACTGTGTTATTCCCTTTGTGCGCGGCGACTCGCGCAGTTTGCCTCTGGAGGAAGTGTTGCGGCAGACGCGGCGCCTGTTGCGGCAGGGCTATAAGGAAGTCGTATTGACCGGCATCCATCTGGGAGGCTATGGAAAGGATTTAGAACCCAGCGGCCATTTGGCCGGCTTGATCCGGCGGCTGCTTCAGGAAGAACCCTTGCGTCGGCTGCGGCTGAGTTCGATCGAACCGCTGGAAGTGACTGATGAGGTTATCGACCTGGTGGCCACCTCTCCGAAGATGGCGAAGCATTTCCATGTGCCTCTGCAGAGTGGGTCCGAGCGCATCCTGCGGCTCATGCGCCGGCCCTATCGAGCCCATCAATATCTGGATCTGGTTAAAAAAATCCGGCGCCGGGTTCCTGAAGCGGCGATTGGAGCCGACGTTATGGTGGGGTTTCCCGGCGAGACCGAGGAGGATCACATCCAAACGCGAGATTTGATCCGGAGTTCACCCCTGACCTACCTCCATGTCTTCCCCTTCTCCAGGCGGCCGGGGACCGCCGCCGCCCGGATCAAAGGCGACGTCCCCAAAGCCGTGGCGAATCTGAGAAGCTTTGAGTTGAGGTCCCTGGCCGAACTGAAGAATCGCCGCTTTCGAGAATCTCAGGTGGGGCGTGTTCTGCCCGTCATTACCCTCCAGGCCCCGTCGCCGACGCAGGCCCTGAGTTCCAACTATCTCCCGGTCGAAGTGTCCGGCGCCGCTCTCCAACCCAATCGACTGTTAGACGTTCGGGTGACGGGACTCACCGCAAAGGGAGTCACGGCCTGCGCCCCCTGAGCGGTTGGCCTCGGTTCATGTCATCCCGCCATTGCGCCCCTCCCCTCTTGCGGGGGCGACTCGAAATTTCCCTCCTCCGGAGGGGCTGCACCCCTGAGAGGGGTGGAGGGGGTGGGTCCATTGGAGGATGGATTCCTGAAGTGACCATCGACTCGGGCCGACCGCTCAGAAATCCAGGCATGGCCGGGTGGCGAGACCGTCAGCCCTCGAGGATGACCTGGGCGGCCGCGTACTGATCGGTGTGAGACAAACTGACCCAATAGCGGGCGGCTCCCAATTGCCGGGCGATCTCAAGCGCTCTGCCGGAGACCAGGAGTTCCGGTTTTCCGTTGGGCTGATTGCAAACCTCGGCGTCGCGCCAGGCGACCCCGCCGCTCCATCCCGTCCCGATGGCCTTGAACAGAGCCTCCTTGGCGGCAAACCGAGCCGCATAGTGCTGAAAGGCGTTGGCCCGTTGCTCGCAGTATCGGATTTCAGCGGCGGTGAACATCCTTTGGCGCAGGCGATCACCCCGCCGCTCGATGGCTGCCCGCAGTCTGCCTGTTTCGACAAGATCAATGCCGATGCCGACAATCACAACCCTTCTTCCTCATCACAGAGGGGACCCCTTTTTCCTGGCCCCCTCCGGTTTTTGCCTGCAGCACCAGGCGCTGGCCCCCTACCCGTGGCTGGTTCACGGATTCAGCCTCCGACGCCATCCCGCTTCCGGGAAAGAACTCGACCTCGGTTCCAGAATCGAGCGACCCGGGAAAGCGATTGAAACTCTTCGAAACGACTTTGCCACAAGTCTGGCCGGGAAGGCAATGCCCCTGGTCCTGCTGCGCCAGAGCCACTCCGACCGAGTCCGTTGTTTGGACCGTTTTCCCCCTGAAGAGACCCCGGAGGAGGGAGACGCCTTGATCACCCCCCTGCCGAAACTGTTGTTGGCGGTGCAGGTGGCCGACTGCCTGCCGGTTCTCATCGTTGACGAAGCGAAACGGGTTGTGGCAGCCGTTCACGCCGGTTGGCGCGGCATCCTGGGTGGCATCGTCCCCAGGACCGTAGAGCGCATGCGTTCCCGATATGCCTCTGACCCGCGGAATTGCGTGGCCATCGTCGGACCCTCCATCGGCCCCTGCTGCTATGAGGTCGGCGAGGAAGTGGCCGCGCCCTTCGAGGTCGCTTTTGCCGGTCGCGTCCAGCTATTGCGGGACCGCAAGAACTCCAGGCAAACATCCGCCTCCGGAATCAAGCCTTCAGCCAATTCCCCGACCCCTGCCCGAAGAAACCTGAACCTGTCCGCGGCCTGCCGCTGCCAGTTGGAAGCCGAGGGACTGCACAGCAGCAACATTTTCAGCCACCCTCCCTGCACCTTCTGTCATCGGGATGTCTTCTTTTCCTACCGAGCCGAGCGGAGAGCCACTGGAAGAATGCTGGCTGTCATAGGCAAAATCTGTTAGGGAACCTCTGAACAACCCTATGAGACCTCTGCATAATAACTCCTCAGGTGCCGGGAGTGGGTCCATAATTCCCCTCCTCCGGAGGGGCTGCGCTCCTGAGAGGAGGCCAGGGGTGGGTCCCCTCCAAAATTCCCCTCTTGGGAGGGGTGCAGGGGTGGGTCCATTGAAGGGTGAATCCATAAAGTGAACATCATTCCTCGGATGAGGCGAAATTTGGCCCTGCGCTATCGCTATCTTACTGAAAACTCACCGTTCCTGGATTCCGGCTTTCGCCGGAATAACGGTTACGCAAAGGTCTCCCCATGTAATCCTGCTTGAATGGATGGTAAGGGTTTTTTCGGAGCGGCTCAGCCCTCTGATGCGCCCCGATAGGGGCTGTCCTGGCTCCTGATGCGAGGACCACAACATTTGGACATCGTTTCCACCGACTTCCGTTCCAATTCCAAACGGGTTCTGCATTCGGTGACAGGCGGCGCCGATCGCTGCCGGCGCTTTGTAGTCAAGGGGCTCGCCAGAGTCGAAGCGGCGTCCGATCCGCGATATGACTGAAATCCCGATCGGTCGACAGCATGACAAGTTTGTGGCCGATGCAGAGTTGGGCAAGCAGCGCATCGATGGTTCCGACCTGGACGCCATGGCCACGGCATTCGTTGCGCAGTCGGGGCCGCGTCGACATGGTCGCCGCGCGTCGGCGCAATCATAGCAATGGCCGCGAAGCGTTCGATGATCCGCGCCTGGGTGCGCGGGACCCGGTAGCCCTGCAATAATTCCTGGAGCACCAAACCTGTCGTGTAGACCGCATCGCCGTTGCCGAGCGCTTCCCCGAGGCACCGCACCTCGGCGCCTTCCGCCGGCGAGTCCCGTCCGAGCGCCAAAGACCAGACGCTGGTATCCACGAACAGGTTCACTTGCGGCTCCGCTTGCGCTTGTAGTCATAATCGTCGTCCCAATCAAGCTTGCCGAACAGGTCGAGCAGCCGTTCCTGCTCCCGGCGCGCGACGAATTCCCGCAAGGCGCGGTTGACGGTGGCTTTCCTGGTCTTCTCGCCCCCGACCGCCAATGCCTTGTCGAGCAGGTCCGGATCTATCGCAAGGTTCGTTGCCATTGTGTCATCTCCCACACACTCATTCACCCATAGCCTATTCTCAGCTGAGTGAGGTGGTCAAGCACCTGTACCAATCCACCACCTCTGGCATTCGGAGTAGCCGATGAGGAGGGATTGTACCGGAGAATGCAGGTTATCAACCCGGCCATCAACTATATCGCCCAGGCTGCACAGCAGATAGTCTTATGCAGAAAGTGTTTCTTCACACGGTCCGGCTTCCGTTGAAGCACGCGTAGATGCGTGGTGACCTTTCTCGTAAGTTGGATGTGGGACCGAGCCGGCAGGCCCGTATGCACGCCGGTCTTCAGGTCGCCATCGAGATATTCACCCGGATTCAATTCCGGCGAACAGGGTGGGAGATACACCAGGCAGTGTCGAGGAAGCTCTGATTCATTCAGGGTTTCTGCGGCCCGGGCGAGGCGCCGCCATGTTCAATGGCTGACAAGCTATTGAAAATAAAAGAAAATCCAAAACCACGTTTTCTGGGTTTCGTGCTCTGAATAACTCGTGGATGCGTTATTCAGAGCTTCCTTGATATTTGGAACATACTGAATGAATGACATCCCTACAACTTTCAGCCGACCAATGGGCGAAGATTCATCAGTTTCTCAAAGATTGCCCCGGAGGTCCAGGTTGGAAAAGAAGTCGAGTGTCGTGGTTTCATCGAAGCCGTCCTCTGGATGGCTCGCAGCGGCGCCCCGTGGAGACTGCTGCCCAGGGGACAGACCGTCACACAGAGGCCGCAACTCATGCAAGAGGTCTGCGCCGCTGAGCCTGGTCGTTAGCTATACAATTCCAAGAACGAGGAATGATTTTTGCATGACCTATCATAACCTCTTGTCGGTAGTGATGCAGAGGTCTCCTCTGGAACACAGCGTTGACCTGAGCGGTTGGCCTGAGTCGATGTTCACTCTATGGATTCACCCTTCAATGGACCCACCCCTGCACTCCTCTCAGGAGTGCAGCCCCTCCCAAGAGGGGAATTTCGGAGGCAACCCACTCCCTGCACCTGAGGAGTTGTGCAGAGGTCTCAAGGTGTAAAAGAACAGGGGCCAGGCATAGACGATGCCGTAGCTGCGCCAGGGCCTGTTCCGCGAAGGTGGGGTCGAAGGCCAGCTTCTCTCCGATCCACTGGTGCTTCACCGCAGATTGGAACAGGAATTCCGGGATGAGAAAAAAGAAGATCCCTGCTGAGCCTATTTGGTAAAAACCCTCGCCAGGCTGTGCGGGTTCCGATACATGTGAGACTGTGAGAATGATGGGGGAGGGGAGAAGGATCGGGATGCCAACCGTGGCAGGTTTGGGGCCAAGGGAGCGGAGCGACCGTAGTCCCAAACCCGCTGCAACCCCGCCTTGAGGGTCCCCCACCCCCGTCACTCACACCCCCAAAAGCACAGCGCCCAGCCCCCAATTCGGGACCCAACGCCGCCCCTGTTCAGGTAACCTTGAGTTTCCATCCAGGAACCCAGGGCCTGCCTTGAGCCCAGCCAAAAGGAGCCTGAACCCGGCAGATTCCATCGCTGCCCATCCCCTCTGATCACCGTTTCAAAGTCGACGACACCCTACCCCCCCCCGAGGCCATCGAAAGACGGCGCCCACTGGAAATCTGCCGGGACCTGCGGGCCGAGGGCTGCTCCCCCCAGACCGCCCTGCGGGCCATCGGTGGGTCCAGAGCCGCCGACTTCGGCTGGGCCGCGCGCTACCGGGAGCAGGTCCCCAGGGCCTGGCAGCCCTCGGCCGACGACTGCAACGTCTCCGCAGGCGGCCATGGACCCCGGCCCGGCAGCGCCAGGTCCGGGCCTTGCAGCAGCGCTATCCCTTCAGGGGCAAGCGCCGCCTGCACGTCCTGCTGGCCCGCCAGGGCATTCATCCGGGTGAATCCACCCTGGGTCGCATCCTGGCCCAGGGTGCGCGGCTGGGACGCATCACCCCTGCGCTTTCTGCCAGGAAAACCCGGAACCGGGCGCCGGGTTTTCAGCCCTGCGGCTGGGGCGTATCCGCCCCTGCGCCCTCTGCCGGGGGCGCGTCCAGCTGAAGAAGCGCCGTCGGATCCACCCCCTGCACTCCACTCAGGGGTGCAGCCCCTCCCAGGAGGGGAATTTCGCCCGCCGCTGGCGCCGCCCTCGCCGATTACCCACACTTCTACAATCACATCCGACCCCACCGATCCCTGGACATGAGGACCCCGATGGAGTACCTTGACATCTACAAGGCTGCCTGACCGGGTCTCACAGGCACTGAACCCGCCCACAGGCTCCCTCAAGCCGGGCGAAGATGTCTACCGGGGGAGGGGAACCGGAAGATGGGCAAGTGCCACCCAAAAGGAGAACCGGGGGGCGTTTCACCCGATGGTCCTGTCGCGCGAGCCGCGGGGCGGAATGGAGGAGTCGGAGAATCGGGCCTCCCAAGGGCCTCCAACCGCAGGGATCGCCTGAACACCCAGGAACCCAAAGCGATGAAGATAGCGCTCTGCAACGAAGTCATCCGAGATCTGGCCTTCTCTGCCCAGTGCGAGCTGGCGGCCGCTCTGGGCTACAGCGGTCTGGAGGTGGCGCCTTTCACCCTGGGAGAGAATCCCCACCGCCTGCCAGCCGGGGTAAGGGCCCGGCTTCGCCGGGAGGCTTCCGAAGCGGGAATATCGATCACCGGCCTCCATTGGCTGCTCCTGACCCCCCCGGGCCTCTCGATCACCACTCCAGACAACCGGATTCGTGAGAAGACCCTCGAGATCATCCAGCGGCTCATCGACTTGTGCGCCGATCTCGGCGGGAGGCTTCTGGTCCACGGTTCCCCCAACCAACGCCAGGTGAACAGGGGCGAAGACCCCGTGCAAGCCTGGAATCGGGCCCGCGACCTTTGGGCAACCATTGCCCGGCACGCCGCCCAAACCGGCGTCACTTACTGCCTCGAACCCCTGGCCCCCCAGGACACCCGTTTCATCAACACCATAGGGACCGCCGTCGACATGATGAAGGCCGTCGACAATCCCTCCTTCCGCACCATGATCGACACCCGGGCCGCATCCCGGGCGGAAGCCTCTTCCATCCCACGACTGATTGATGAATGGCTTCCCTCGGGCGCCATCGCTCATATACACCTGAATGACACCAGCGGACTGGCTCCGGGACAAGGCGCCCTCAACTTCGCCCCAATCCTGGAGGCCCTGCAGCGAAACGGCTACGCTGGAGCGGCGTCGGTCGAACCCTTCGAGTACAGACCGGACGGACGCACGGCGGCGGCCCGGGCGATGGGTTACCTGCAGGGGCTGCTGGACGGCTTGTCAACCTCGTCCGACTCGCGTTCCAGAGAGGCTCCGTGATCGACAGTGGCAACGAAAGCAGACCCCGGTGACGCTGTCATCGACAACCCGGCCGGCATTCGCAAGCCGGCACGAGATGTCAACAACCTGGCCCCATCCGCCGTTTATCGGGGGAGACTCTCGTTACCCAAATCCACCCCCTGAAACGTGGGGGGCTGTCATCCCCCGTCAACAAGGCGCTCAGGCAAATTTCGAAAGGACAACCGGTTCACCAGCGAGGCGCCCTGTCATCATCCAAGAAGCCCTTCGTTACGCCGCTTGTTCCCGATCAGGCGGCGGCTTTTGGGGTTACGCAGAACGTTGACTCTGCGGCCGGTTCAGCGGTAGCCTCTGGCAGGGGTCTGCACCGGCGAGGCATCCCGGGCGCCTGCCGAAGCATCTGGAGAAGAGAGGAACTGTCCGATGGAAGGGAGAGGGAGGGTGAGTGCGCCGGATTGCCGCTCCGACAACCGGGCTGTGGGCTGCCGGGTCTTTTTTCTCTGCCTGTGGTGGACACTCTTCGCGGTGTACGCCTCGGCGGCCTACAAGAACCTGTCGGTCAAGGTCCATCCGGCAAAAAGCTATGCCTCTCACCAGAGCCAGGGGCCGGTTACGATTGCGGCCGACCCTTATCCATTATCCATCGGAGAAGAAGAAACGCACGGCATTCGACGTGAAGGGACTGACAGAGCTGGGCCTGGTTCCCATCAATATCATCATCGACAACGAAGGGCCGGACGCCCTATCTGTCAATGGCCCAACCATCTCATTGCTCGACCCCCGGAACCGATCCTTCGAGGCCGTTCCGGCCAAAGAGGTTGTCAAGATGATTCTGCGTCGACGCAGTGATGGTCCCACTACCCTCGGCCGCTTCCCCCGTTTCCCTCTGCCTCGGGGGCGCATTGGTAAGGATGCTTTCGAGATCGAGGCCGACTTCATTCGCAAGTCGCTCCAACACCGAGTCAGACCGCAGTCCATGTCCTGGGGGTTTGTCTTCTTTCAGCTTCCAGAGAAAGAAGCCCTGTGGATCGGCGACAAAACACAGGGCGGCCACAAAACACTGATCGGCTACAAGATATATATTCCTGAAGTAGAAAATACCAGAACCGGAGAAAAACTCCTCTATTTCGAAGTAGAGCTGCAATAACTTCCGGCAAAGGCCTCGATCGGCCATGGAAACTGTGGGAGATACACCATGAGAAGAGCTCCAACCCTTTGGGCGCTTGCAGTCCTGCTAGCCGTTTATCCAACGGTGGGCCTGGCCGGTCAAACCCGCTCTGCCGGCCAGGCCACAACCAACCCAACCCTCACCATCGGGGCTGGAACCCCGTTCAAGGTTTCCTTGCAGACGCCACTCAGCACCAAGCTCTCCGAGGTCGGCGACCGGCTTTACTGGAGGCTGTACGAGCCGCTGCGGATCGACGAGAAGTACGTGATCCCCCGAGGCGCGGAGTTCTCGGGACGAGTGACTTTCGTCAAGCGGCCGGGAAGAGTCAAGGGAAAGGCCGAGCTTTATGCCCTGATGGATGGTCTGGAGACACACTACGGAACCGAACCGATCGTGGTCTCGGTCGACGCAGCCGACGACATAGCCAACGATGAGAAGATCCGCGCCGACAAGGAAGGCAAGCTGAAATCCAGCCGAAGCATTGGCCATGACCTGGGGAAGGCCAGTCAGGGCGCTTCCCTTGGATCGATGGCCTCGGTCCCGATCGCTATCACCACTGGCAGCCTGGGCGCAGCCATTGCGGGGCCGGCCGTGGGGGCTTTAGCGGGGATTCTGCTGACTCGGGGCAAAGAAATCCGACTCCCTGCCGGCACTGTCTTTCGAATGAAATTCATCGAGGATCTGGACATTCCGGCTTCAGTGGCCGAGGTTCGTTTTGGCGGTCGGCCAAAACCCGAGCCTGCTCCCTGAGCAAATGCTGGTAGAGCCGTTGCAGTTCGTCCGGGGAGTAGTAATCAATTTCAATCCGGCCCCGGTTCCCTTTGGGGACGATTCGAACCCGGGTGCCCAGCGCCGTCTCCAGCTTGGCCGTTGCCGCCTTGACATTGGGGTCCGGGGCTTTCCGTTCCTCCGACTTCCCGGTTGATCTCTTTTGCCGGGAAATCAGATTTTCGACCCGTCTGACCGACCAACCCCGTTGAGAGGCCTGTTTGGCCAGAAGTTCCTGCGACCGGGGGCTATCCAACGCCAGCAGAGCCCGGGCATGGCCCATGGAGAGTTGCCCCGCCTTGACCAGTTCCTGGACCAAAGAAGGCAACTTCAGCAAACGCAAGAAGTTAGCCACCGTAGAGCGCTCCTTTCCGGTTCTGCGGGCGACTTCTTCCTGAGTTAACCCGAACTCATCCGCCAAGCGCTGGTAGGCTCGCGCCTCCTCCATCGGATTCAGATTTTCTCTCTGCAGGTTTTCGATCAGCGCCGCTTGCAGGAGTTGGCCGTCGCCCAAGGGCTTGACGACTGCCGGAATCCTGCGCAGTCCCAGGAGCTGAGCAGCTCTCCAACGCCTTTCTCCGGCAATGATCTGAAAGCGGTCGCCCGCCTTGCGAACCACGATGGGCTGAACGAAACCGTTCGCCTCCAGGGAGCGCGCCAGTTCCTGCAACTTATCCTTGTCGAAGACGGCTCGAGTCTGGAAAGGATTCGGTTCCAGCAAGGCAACCTCCAGCTCGTGCAGGCTGGATTCCGCCTCGGGCCTGGCCGAACCCAGCAGCGCGCTAATTCCTTTGCCCAGGGCCTTTCTTGCCATGATCGATTACCTCCAGGGCCAACTGAATGTAGCTTTTGGCCCCCTTGGACTTTATGTCGTACAGAATGATGGGCTGCCCATGACTGGGAGCCTCCGCCAATCGGACGTTCCTCGGTATCACGGTCCGCAACACCTGACCTGCAAAGAAAGCACGCAGATCCGCAGCCACCTGGTGGCTGAGATTGGTGCGCTCGTCGAACATGGTCAAGAGAATTCCCTCCACGGCCAAGCCGGGATTCCAGTGACGGCGAATGTGGCCGAGTGTCTCCAGCAACTCGGAAACCCCTTCCAAGGCGAAGTATTCGCACTGGATAGGAATCAGGACGGAGTCGGCCGCCACCAGGGCGTTGAGGGTCAAGAGGTTCAGAGAAGGGGGGCAATCGAGGAGGATGAACTCATAGGCGCTGCGGACGGGCCGTAACACCTCTTTGAGCCGGTACTCACGGCGGTCGACGCCAACCAGTTCCACCACTGCCCCGGCCAGGTTCCGGTCGGCCGGAACAAGGTCCAGGCCCTCCAATTCTGCGCTGAGCAACCCCTGTCGCCAGGGGACGTCTCCCGACAACAGATGATAGAGGCTCTTTCCGGGAATTTTTCTGGAAAAGCCCAGGCCGCTGGTGGCATTAGCCTGTGGGTCGCAGTCCACCAGCAGCGTTTTCATCTCAGCGGCAGCCAGCGAAGCAGCCAGGTTGATGCCGGTAGTGGTTTTCCCGACACCACCCTTCTGGTTGGCAATGGCGATGACTTTCGCCAAGGAGATCCTTCGAGGTCCCCTGTTCCAAGGGAACCCACCCCTGCACTCCACTCAGGAGTGCAGCCCCTCCCAGGAGGGGAATTTCGGAGGGAACCCACCAAGGACTCAGCGTCCGGGCATCCCCCCCTTGGGACGCAGGGGTCGTTCGCTCTTCGTCACCAAACCGCCCACAAAACCCAACCGCTCAATCCCCACAGCTCAAATGTTTCACGTGGAACAATGGCCGTTCCTCCGGCCACTCACCACCAGACGCTGCCGGCTCCAGGGCACCGGGACAGGAGCCGACCACTCCACCCCCGCCAACCTCCGAATCTGCTTTTGCCAAAGGGCCTTCGAGGTGAACAGCACCACCTTCACCCTGCCCCGGATCAGCCGATCACACCCCGTCAGCTTTTCGCCAACGCCCCCAACGCCTCTCAGGGTCACCGTCCGCGGCAACACGGCAAAGTCCCCGGGTCGGCAATCCTCCAACCGCTTACAAACCACCTCCACACCCTCCAGAGCAAGCTCGCGTCGAACCGAATCCAGAAAGCTGGCCCGCTTCCTGCGCGGCTCCAGCAGGTAAACCGGCAACTCGGGTCGGTAAACCTTCAAGGCCATTCCCGGAAAACCGGCCCCCGAACCCACGTCCAACAACGGTCCGTCCTCCTCCCCCAGCAATGGCGCCGCCAAGAACGACTCGGCGAACAGTTCCCTCAGTATCCGTCCGCGGTCCCGGTATCCGGTAAGGTTCACTTTGAGATTCCACTTCTCCAACAGCCGCAGGTAGACCCCCACCCTTTCCGTGACTTTTCCCTCACAAACAAGGCCACACTGGCCCAGAACGCTCTCTACTCCCGCACCCTCGGGAACGACTCCGGCTGCCATTCTTCACCTAAGCAGTTTTTTTCTCTTGCGCTGATTGAGTTCCAACTGGATGTGGATGATGGCGAGCGCCGCCGGTGTGACCCCGGGGATCCTGCCGGCCTGACCGATCGTTACCGGCCTCACCCGGGAGAGTTTCTCCACGACCTCGCGCGAAAGGCCGGCGATGGCGCCATACTCGAAATCAGCCGGCAGTGGCCTGGCTTCGGCCTGCTTCACCTTTTCGATTTCTGCGCGCTGCTGCTTGAGGTATCCCTCGTACTTGATCTCGGTCTCCACGCTGCGCAATTCCTCGGGACTCAGAGCCTCTCGCAGTCGGCTCGGCATGGCCGACAGGAATTGCTCCATGCGGAACTCCGTCCGTCTCAGAGCCTCTTTCACAGCGATCTTCCCTCCGCCCACCGCGATCCGCCTGTCCTTCAGGAAGACCCTCAACTGCTCCATCCGCTGCTGCTTGGACCGGTACCGCGCCCAATCGGCTGTACCGATCAACCCCAGCTTCCCCCCGAGAGGCGTGAGCCTCCGGTCGGCATTGTCTATCCTCAACTGCAGCCGAAACTCGGCCCGGGAGGTGAACATCCGATAGGGTTCATCGGTTCCCCTGGTGACCAGGTCATCGATGAGGATACCGATGTAGGCCTCGTCCCTTCCCAGGACGACCGGCGCCTCTCTCCTCACCCGGCGGGCTGCATTGATCCCGGCCATCAGTCCCTGGCAGGCGGCCTCTTCATAGCCCGTCGTCCCATTGATCTGACCGGCATGAAACAAGCCGGCGACTCTCCGGGTCTGCAGCGAAGGATCCAACTCTCTGGGGTCCACGTAGTCGTACTCGATGGCGTACCCCGGCCGAATCAACTCCGCCCGCTCCAAACCCCTTATCGAGCGCACCATCTCCCATTGCACGCCGGCCGGCATACTGGTCGAGAGTCCGTTGACGTAGACTTCGTTGGTGTCGAGTCCCTCCGGCTCCAGAAAAATCTGATGCCGCGGCTTATCCGGGAATTTCACCACCTTGTCCTCGAACGAAGGACAATAGCGCGGTCCAATCGACTGAATCTGTCCACTGTAGAGCGGGGACCGGTCCAAATTATCTCGGACGACCTGGTGGGTCGCCGGATTACTGTAGGCAATGAAACAAGACACCTGGGGTTGCTTGATCTCCTGGGTTCTAAATGAGAACGGCGTTGGTTCTTCGTCGCCTTTCTGCTCTTCGGTCCGCTCGAAGTCGATGGTCCGTCCGTCCAGCCGCGGCGGCGTCCCCGTCTTCATTCGCCCCCAGGCGAACCCCATCTCCTTGATCGACTCGGCCAGCGGCGCCGAGGGAGATTCCCCGCTGCGGCCGGCGGCACTCTTCCTCTCGCCGATATGCATCAATCCGTTCAAGAAGGTGCCGGTCGTCAACACCACGGCTCCGGCTCGCACTCGCCGACCGTCTCCCAGCTCTATTCCGCTGACGCAGCCGCCATCTCTGAGAATTCCCACGACTTCGGCCTGCTTGAGGCGCAGATGGGGTTCCCCCTCCAGCAACCGCCGCATCGCAACACGATAGCTCTGCTTGTCCGCCTGGGCCCGGGGCGACCACACCGCCGGGCCCCGGCTGCGGTTCAATAGCCGAAATTGAATCCCGGTTCGATCGATCACTTCCCCCATGACTCCACCCAGGGCATCAATCTCACGAACCAGATGGCCCTTGGCGATTCCCCCGATGGCCGGATTACAGGACATCTGAGCGATGAGATCGACATTCATGGTATAGAGAGCCGTATCCACGCCCATCCGGGCGGCCGCGACGGCCGCTTCCACCCCGGCGTGCCCGCCCCCGATCACCACCACATCATGCGTTTCAAAATATTCGTCCCGACTCACCCCGCACCCTCACTGAACCCATCTCCCGGTCACTTCCCAATGCAAAAGGTTGAAAAGATACTTCCCAGGATATCCTCCATTGTGGTTTCCCCCGTCAAGCCGTTCAGGGCCTTCAAGGCCCCGTGCAAGTCCAGCAATACCACCTCGTGAGGCAAGCCTCGCTCTACCGCGCCGGCGGCCCGCTTCAACCTCTTCAACGAATCTCCGATCAATTTCTGCTGACGGACGTTGGTGACAAAGGCCCCTTCTCGCTCCAGAGCCTCTCCCCCATCCAAGTCCTCCAGCAACACGTCCTTCAAGACACCGACTCCCTCTCCGGTCAAGGCCGAAACCCGGACCAGGGGCCCATCGATCTCCCCCAGCCGCTCTGTCTGCAACCGTTGCGGCAAGTCGATCTTGTTGATGACCAGACAGCAGGGCCGCTGTTTCACCCCGCCCAACAGCGTCATGTCCTCGTCAGTCAGATCGGCCGAGCCATCCAGGACCAGCACCACCCGGTCGGCATCGGCCAGCGCCTCCCGGGTCTTGTCGATGCCAATGCGCTCCACCGGGTCCACCGAGCTTCGAATGCCGGCGGTGTCCAGCCATTGCACCGGAATTCCCCCCAACTCCGCGCCTTCGGCAATCACGTCCCGCGTCGTCCCGGGATTCTCGTTGACAATAGCGCGCTCCTGCTTGAGCAACGCATTGAACAGCGTCGATTTACCCACGTTGGTCCGGCCAACGATGGCTATCGTCAGCCCCTCGCTCACCAGCCTTCCCAGGTAAAAACCGGCCTCCATTTCCCCCAAGCTCCCCAAGAGAGGGCGCAACTGCTTCTGAATGGCCCGGTCCGACAGGACGGGCACGTCGTCGTCTGCGAAATCGATTCCGGCTTCCAGCAAAGCGATCAACCGCACGAGCGACTCCTTGACCGGCTTCAATCGCCTGGACAAGGCCCCCCCCCGCTTGCTGGCGCGCAACCTGGGCCTGAAAAAGCGTCTCGGCCTCGATCAGATCCCGAATCCCCTCCGCTTGAACCAAGTCGATTCTGCCTCGCAAGTAGGCCCTCAGAGTGAACTCCCCCGGAGTAGCCATCCGGGCTCCGGCTTCAAGCAAGACCCCCAAAACAGCCTTGAGCACCACCGGGCTGCCATGACAGCCGATCTCGACAACATCTTCCGTGGTGAAGGATCGAGGCGCCTGGAAGTAGGTGACCATCGCCTGGTCCAATATCTTCCCGGTTCTTATGTGCTTGATCCTGCGTAGCGCCGTGGTGTGATCCTGAAGCGCTTTGTGGGGAGAGGCGCAGATCGACTCGGTGATCCTTCGGGAGTCCTGTCCGCTCAACCGAACGATCCCTATGCCGCTCTTGCCGACCGGCGTCGCAATCGCGGCAATGGTGTCGTCAATCAAGGTGGGCATGATTCCCCCACATCGGGTGTCCGGCGTCATCAGGCAGGCTCGCCGACTATTGTGGATGGATGACGACTTTCCTGTTTTCCCCGTATCCCTCGCTCTCGGTACGGACCGCTTCATCGTCGGCGATGGCCAGATGAACGATCCGGCGCTCCTCGGGCGACATCGGATTCAAAGAAAAGGGCTCACCAAGACGCTTCACATTCTCGGCAGCCGTCACTGCCATGAGTTGCAACTCTTCGGCCCTCACCGAACGATATCCGTCGGAATCCAGGATAATCCGCAATCCCTCTCGCTCGAACATGCGATGGCACAAGAACTCCAGCGCCTGAAGGACCGCCGCCGAGCGAGCCAGCAGGATCGGACGATCTTCTCCAGTGAAGTTCACTTCGACTTGAGCGTCCTTTTTCTTCACCTCGAAGGACAACTTCAAGCGAGACGACCGAATGAACAGGTTCAAGAATTCTTGCAGCGCCATCGTCAAAACTCAACGCGGGGACCGCGCTTTCCTTTTCTTCGATCTCCGGGGATTCCCTTTGGCCTCGGCCTTCGCCGGGGCCGCCCTGGTTGGGCTTTTCTCACCGGCGTCGAGGGGCTTTTCCTGCTTCACCGCCGAGCCGGGACCATAGCGGTTCATGCCCACCTGCTGCAAAATATTGACCAGGTTACTGGTAAACCAGTAAAGCACCAACCCACTGGACTGAGTCGCCATCATGAACCCGAAGATCAGCGGCATGAACAGCATCATTTTGGCTTGCAGCGGATCGGCCGAGGGCATCGGCGTCATCTTCTGCATCAGCATCATGGAAACGACCATGAGGATCGGCAGAATGTAAGTGGGATCCGGAGCGGACAAATCCTGGATCCAGGCGAAAAAGGGAGCCTGACGCAGCTCAATGGCAACGTTCAGCAGGTTATAAAAGGCGAACAGAAACGGCATTTGCAGCAAGAGGGGCAGGCAGCCTCCCAAGGGATTCACCCCGTGCTCCTTGTAGAGCGCCATCACCTCGCTATTCATCTGCTGCCGCTTGGGATCAGTGGATTTGAGCTTTTTGTATTTGGCCTGGATGGCCTTCATCTTCGGTTGAAGCTTCTGCATCTTTTGAGAAGCGACAACCGATTTGTAGCGTAGTGGGAAGAGCGCCATGTTAATCAAGACCGTCAGCATGATGATGGCCAGTCCGTAATTCCCGACTACGGAATGAATCCAGCTCAACCCGATGAACAAGGGCTTACACAAGAACGCGAACCACCCATAGTCGATCAGATCCTGCAACTCCTCCGGCAACACCTCCGTGTCCTTGGGTCCCACAAACAACCGGAAGCGGTCCCCGGGCGCTGAGCCGTGAACTCCCGCCTTGAGGAAGAACGGATCTTCTTCCTCAGCCGATGTCTCCGTGCCCCGGGCCAGGTAGATGCGGCGGAGTCCACTGGAGGCCGCGGGAAGAAACACCGCTGCAAAGTAGTAATCTTCCACACCCAGGAACCGGAAGCGACCCTCCAGGGCCTGCTGGCTCTCCAAATCCCCGGCTTCCACCCGCTCGATCGCTTCCTGACCCTGGTAAACCACCTGGCGTTTCGCCCAGGTATTGTCGAGGGTGGCGTCACCGAATCCGCCCTGCCAGAGGAGGAAATAGCCTACCGGCCGACCATCGATGGATACCTTGCAATCGACGTCCACTTCGTAGGAGTCCCCTGTAAACGTCAACTTCTTCAGGACCTGGACCCGCCCCTCCGCATACTGGAATTCAAGACTCCGCGATCTCGCCCCACTGTGAGACAGGTTGACTCTCGAGGGGGCATTGCTGCGAAAAAGAGCCGTCGCCAGGGCAGCCGAGACTTCAGGCTCGTTCTCAACTCTCAAAGCCAGAGGAAAGGCGCTTCGCTCCAACCGAGAGGGGTCGATGAGGTTCAAGGCTTCACCGTTTCCGTCCAGGTAGCGCTTCAGCACCCATTCCTTTACAACGGCTCCCCGATTGGAAATCGACAGTTTGAATAAATCGGTTTCCACTGAGTACACCTGTTCCCTCCGGGGCCGTCCCGGGTTGGGGGAGGCTGGATGTTGGCGCGTCCAGCCGGGGCTTGGGAACTACCGCTACCGGCTCTGCCGGGGGTTGCGGGGGTACGGTCTGCGGGTTTGTCGGCTCGACGTCCGGCGTTGGCCCTGGGGGTTGGAAGTAAGGCTCCAACAAGTAGCGGGAGGCCAGGAGGACAAGGAGGGAAAGAGCAATGGCTAAGAGAAAATCCCTGTTCATCGGCTGTCGTGGGTGGTCCAACTACTCGAGCGGGTCGTAGCCGCCTCGATGAAGCGGATGGCACCGCACAATCCGCCTCATTGCGAGCAGCGTCCCTCTCAAGAGGCCATATTTATTGATGGCTTGATAGGAATATTCCGAACAGGATGGCCAAAACCGACAAGCTGGAGGTAGAAGCGGCGAAGCAAACTGCTTGTAACAGCGAATGAATCGGAGCACGCCTCTCTTGAGGAATTTCAAGGACCCTCGTCAAATGTCTCAAAAGACGATGCACTTCCAAAAAAGTTGATTGAGACCCCAAAGACCCTGCTGAGGACCTAGGATGTATGATCACATCGACGCCGCACAAAGCTGAAAGAACCTTTCTGAGACGTATCGCTTCTCGGATGCGACGCCGTACCAGGTTTCTCCTGACAGCCTTGCCTATTCTCCGACCGACCGAGATGCCGAACCGCGGATGTTGCAGACCGTTTCCGAGGTAGAAGAGCTGGATCTGGCGACCGTGGAGAATTCTTCCGCGGCCATAAACCCGTCGGTATTCGTCAGCCGTCAACAGACGGTTCGATTTTGGAAGACCGCGGTCCAAAACTCCACTTCGACTAGGGGGTCAAACGCTTCCGGCCTTTTGCCCGACGGCGTTTAATAATAAGGCGGCCAGATTTGGTCCTCATTCGAGCTCGAAACCCGTGGGTCCTGGCCCGCTTGCGATTGTTGGGACGAAATGTCGGCTGCATGAGTATCCTGAGAGGGATTCTACTGGCACCGGACTTAAAGGTGCTACTTATAGCACAGGCTTTTTTTCACTGTCAAACCAATGTGCGGGTTCCGTATCGCGGCGTCGGTAAGTTCGCTGGGGTTGGCGCCTTCGACGCAACCGTTGAACGGCTCGACCGGGGTCGTCGAGGCGGCCTGTCTGACCCCCTGGGGGATATCGAGTAGCTGGCAAGCTCGAACCCGGCCCCGTCGAGGGACGCCGAGAGGGGATCAATCGGGACCCGTTCACCAGGTGGGGTGGCCCGGATGCCGTAGGGCCGCCCTTGAGCATGGCCTGGGTCGAAGCGGCGGCGCTTCCTCTTGACGCGCCCCCGGAAGAAAGAGTAGAGGCCAATGCGCCACAGACGAGTGACAGGGGCAGGGGACCCTCAAGGCTCGGCTGTGGCGGGTGTCCAAGTTTGGAGGAAGCATGTTAGAATGGAAGTGTTCCACACCCCAACGGAAGTAAGCACCGCTGGCCGATTGGGAGCGGAACAATCCAGTCGGGTCAAGCAACTTGACAACGCCCAGGATATCTTTGGCGTTGAATCCCTTCGGCCTTTATGCTACCGTTATCGGGTTTTTGGCTTATCTAAAGGTTTATTTAGATTGGTTTGATATCAAGAGACCTCGGCACAACTCAAGGATCAGACCATCGAACACTATATGTAGTATGAAAGCATTTATCTTTGACTAAGCTGAGTTACGCAGCGGTCTCATCAAAATGGAAGAAGCCGCGGCGCCTGATTGCCAGCCTTGTCGAATCGGAAGAAGATGTGGCGGTAGCGCCTGATCTTGCCATCGCGCTGTTGTCCTCCGGTCAATCCAGGCCTGAACCGACACTTACATGGGCCTTCGTGGTGAACCCGCCTCGGCTTTGGCAAAGCGTTTCGACGCACAGAATCACCCCTCTAGTCTCTCGGTAATGAATGCCTGGCAACAAATCCTGAAGCATGTCGCGACCAGAATCAACAAACAGACCTTCGCAACCTGGTTCAAGCCAACTCAGTTCCAGAGTCTCGGCGATGACAAGACGCTCCACGTGATTGTTCCAAACCCGACCTTCGAGAGCTGGATAGAGGAGCACTACTCCGAGGCGCTTCAAGAGGCTGTTCGTCAATCCCAACTCGGCGAAATCAAAATCAGCTTTCACGCCAAGCCCGCTGAGGACCCGGTGTCCTCTCCCAGGCCCGCTCCCTACCAAACCGAACTGGACTTCGATGCCGTGGAAAACTCACTGAATCCCAAGTATACGTTCGACCAATTCGTAGTGGCCTCCTGCAATCATGTCGCTCATGCAGCCTCTGTAAAAGTTTCCGAGTCACCCGGCCTCAGCTACAACCCGCTCTTCATCTACGGTGGCGTGGGCCTTGGAAAGACACACCTGATGCAAGCGGTTGGCCACAAAATCCGGTCGATTTCCAGAACAACTCGCTTGCGCTACGTGTCCTCGGAGCAATTCACCAACGAGGTGGTGAACGCCATTCGTTACGATAAGACCCTGGCCTTGCGGGAAAAATACAGAAATATCGACGTGCTTCTCGTGGACGACATCCAGTTTATTTCCGGAAAGCAGGCCACACAACAAGAGTTCTTCCACACCTTCAATGCCCTCTACGACGCGCAAAAGCAGCTTGTCCTTTCCAGTGATTCCCTGCCGAAAGAAATCCCCGACATTCAGGATCGTCTGAAGTCTCGCCTTGAGTGGGGCCTGATTGCCGATATTCAAATGCCCGATCTGGAAACCAAAGTCGCCATCTTAAAGAAGAAGGCTGAATTTGAAAACTTTAAAATACCGAATGACGTGGCTTTCTTTATCGCCAGCAAGATAAAATCGAGCATCAGAGAGTTAGAGGGCGCCTTGCTCAGGCTGATGGCTTTTAGTTCTTTGACCGGAGAGCCTGTTTCCCTTATCATGTCACAGGAGACCTTGAAGAATACCCTCAAGTCTCAGGAAGAAACGGTCACGATTGAGCATATTCAGAAGATTGTAGCGGACTACTTTGGTCTCAAAGTCTCAGCGCTGAAGGCCAGGAGTAACTCAAAGGGAATTGCTCAACCGAGGCAGATCGGGATGTACTTATGCAGGACCTTGACCTCGGCTTCGTTGGCTGAAGTAGGCCGGACTTTCGGCGGCAAACACCACACCACTGTCATACACTCTATTAAAAAGGTCGAGACCCAAAGGTCGTCCAGGAAGGATTTCGACAACTTGATCAAGATGTTTCTGGAGTCACTGGAATGACTAACGCCTTTTTCCACAGACGGTGCATGAAAGGCGCCTGTGGAAAAAGTGTGGATTTTTCACCGGCCGCCGAGTTACCCGATTTCCAGTGGATTCTCCAGCCTGATTGTTCACAGCCTTTGTCGTTGAAAAAGGGCAAGTTCACAAACTTTTCATCAAATTTTGGCAGTTCTACGATTACGGTTTTTAAAACTCTGACCTAAGAAACTATCTCCATGGAATTCAGTGTTAGAAAATTTGACATTCTCCACGAAGTGGGTCTGACCCAGGGAGTGGTTGAAAAAAAAGCCACCATTCCCATCCTGGCCAATCTTTTATTGGACGCCGGCGAAGAACAAGTTCATCTCGCAGCAACCGATCTGGACCTTGGTATCAAGAGTTCCTGCCCGGCAAAGGTAAAGAACGTCGGCGCTATCACCACCCCGGCCAAGAGTTTCCTGGATATCATTCGTTCGTTGCCTGACGCAGAAATAAAGGTAAAGAAACTGGAGAACAACTGGGTGCGGATTGAGTGCGCTTCCGCCTCTTTCAAGGTTGTGGGGCTGCCGACAGACAACTTTCCGACCCTGCCGGAGTTTGGGGAGCCGCTGGTGGAGATTCCTGCCAGGGATCTGCTCAGCCTCATCAACAAAACCATCTTCTCAGTGGCGCAGGAAGAATCCCGCTTTGCCCTCAATGGATCGCTACTGTTGCTCAAGCCATTGAGCATCACCATGGTTGCGACCGACGGTCACCGTTTGGCCCACGTTGAGAAACCGGTCAACTTCGACCATTTATCTGCCGAAATCAGTGCGTTGGTTCCCAAGAAAGCGCTTGCAGAATTGCAGCGGCTGCTGTCGGAGGTGGGAGAAGATGACACGGTGAGCTTCGGGAAGGATGAGACTCACCTGTATTTTCGGTTCGGAAAGCGCCTGATGATTTCCCGAATGGTGACAGGGCAGTTTCCCAACTATGAGGCCGTTCTGCCCAAAGACAATCAGTTGAGCATCATTATGGACCGAGAGGAGTTTACCGCGGCCATCAAGAGGGTTTCTCTATTAGCGGATGACAAGTCACACTCCATCCGGCTCGTGCTGGATGACAACAAGCTCAATATCAGTTCGAGCAACGCTGATCTGGGGGAGGCCAAGGACGAAATTGCCACGGCTTACACGGCTGAAAAGATTCAAATCGGGTTCAATTGCCAGTACCTTTTAGATTTTCTTGCGGCTACCGAAGATCCCTCCATCAGCTTTGATTTCAAAAATGATCAAAGCGCGGGACAGCTTCGACCTGCGACGGAAGAGGACTATCGCTATCGCTACGTTGTCATGCCCATGAGGATCTAGCCTCCTCGAAGACTCGAACGGGTCACCCGCCAGCCGCGAAACTGATGTCCGGAGGGTCTGCGCCGTCCCAAGAGATTGGAGTTGACTGTCCTCCACCTTGGAATGATTCTCTCACGGTTATCGGTCAAGTTCTTTCGTAACATCCAGGATTGCCAGCTGGCATTCTCCCCTCGGGCCAACTGGATCCTGGGGGGAAATGGCCATGGCAAGACCAATCTACTGGAAGCTATTCATGTTTTGGCTCTGAGTCGATCTTTCCGGACCCATCAATCCCGTGACCTGATTCACTGGGAGTCCTCTCAGTCCTACTTGGGCGGTGAGGTCCGGAGCCAGGATCATGACTGTTGGCTTTCCATCGAACACACCTCCCTTTCGCGCAAGTTCTCAGTGAACCACTCGCGGTCGGACTTGCTCCATTACGTGGGTCTCTTGAGCGCGGTGGTTTTTTCGACGACCCAGGTCGAGCAGTTCAGGTCGGGGGATGGAAGTCGGTGGCGACTGATCGATCGGGGACTGTACCCTCTGCATCCAACTCATCTTAAAAGAGTTTTAGACTATGGCCGTTTGATCAGACAGAAAAATTCTCTCCTGAAACAAGGCCCTTCCGGCTACAATAAAGTAAGCCGCGATTTGTTGGACAGTTGGAACCTGCAGATAGCTGACTTAGGAGCGAGGATCATCAAGTCACGTCAGGGTTATATCGAAAAAATCAGGAGTAAGCTACTTCTCCAAAGAAACTGTTTCACTCCAGAAAACCTGACTCTGCAGTACTTCGCTTCCCAAAAGGTAGACGCTGGCGCCAGCCTGATCCAGATCCAACAACAATTGATGGAGAAGCTCTGCGAGAATCGCGAGAGCGAGTTTCGGGCGCGCAGAGCATTCATCGGTCCCCATCGGGACCAGGTTTCGGTGCTGGTGGATGGAAAGTGCATGCAGCGTTTTGGCTCGGCGGGGCAGCAACGCAGCTCCTTGCTGGCCTACCAGTTGGCTCAGATGGAGGTCCACTTCGATCTCCGGAGCGAGTATCCGCTGTTCCTGATGGATGACCTGGATGCAGAACTGGATGAGCAACGCCTCAATCGCCTGCTGCAGATCCTGGAGTCGAAAACTCAGGTGTTCATCACCACCAACAAGCCAGGCTTCGTACGGAACCAGGGCTTTTCAGGTAGCCAGTTCAAGACGTTCCAGGTCGAAATGGGCCGTATTGAGGAAATGACGTCTGTCCACTGAATCTTCGACAGGAAAAAGGTGGGGCCTATGAGTGAGCTCGGGGAAGTGAGACCAAAGAGGGGGGCAGCCGGGAAGGGCTTCAGGGAGGCGCTCGATTACGATGCTTCGAGCATCAAGGTCCTGGAGGGTCTGGAAGCCGTTCGCAAACGTCCGGCCATGTACATTGGTTCGACGCGGGAGGAAGGGTTGCACCATCTGGCTTACGAGGTTGTCGATAATTCGATCGATGAGGTGTTGGCCGGGTTCTGCGACCGGGTGGATGTAACCATTCACGTCGACAACTCCATCACCGTAGTGGACAACGGCAGGGGAATTCCGGTCGACTATCACGAGGGAGAAAAAAAATCGGCGGCCGAAGTGGTGATGACCACCCTGCATTCCGGCGGAAAGTTCGATGACAACAGCTACAAGGTCTCAGGAGGTCTGCACGGGGTTGGCGTCTCTTGCGTGAATGCATTGGCTGAGGAATTGGATCTGGAGATCTGGAGGAACTCCAAAGTCTATCAGCAGTCCTACCGGCGGGGCCGGCCGGTAGGGCCTCTCCAGGAAACCGGCCGTACCGACCGGCGCGGCACCCAGATCACTTTCAAGCCCGACTCCACCATCTTCGACACCCTGGATTTTCACTTCGACACCCTGTCGCAGCGTCTCCGCGAGCTCTCCTTTTTGAACAAAGGCGTCGTTATCACGGTTACCGATGAGCGAACCGACAAAAAGCATCAGTTCAAGTACGCCGGGGGGATATCGGAGTTTGTCAAACACCTGAACCGCAACAAGATGGTCCTGCACCGCCCGCCCATCCACTTTGAGGCCGAGAGGGAGACCGCCAGCGGGGAGTTGGTTCGGATGGAGGTAGCCCTCCAGTACAACGACGGGTACGCCGAGAACGTCTTTTCCTTTGCGAACAACATCAACACGGTCGATGGGGGAACCCATCTTTCGGGTTTCCGGTCGGCGCTCACCCGCTCGATCAACAGCTACGGACAGGCGTCGGGCTTGTTCAAGGATCTGAAAGAAAACCTCAGCGGCGACGACGTGAGAGAGGGGTTGTCCGCCGTCATCAGCGTCAAGCTCCCTCAACCCCAATTCGAAGGCCAGACCAAGGGCAAGCTCAATAGCGACATCAAAGGCATCGTGGAAGCGTTCATCAACGAGCACCTGGCGGATTACCTGGAAAAGACGCCGGCGGTGGCCCGCAAAATCATTCTCAAGGCAGTGGAGGCGGCGCGGGCTCGTGAGGCCGCCCGTAAGGCCCGGGACCTGACCCGCCGCAAGGGGGCTCTGGATTCCGCTTCACTACCCGGAAAGCTGGCCGACTGCCAGGAAAAAGATCCCGCCCGGTGCGAGATCTTCATTGTCGAGGGAGATTCCGCCGGCGGTTCGGCCAAACAGGGGCGGGACCGAAAGTTTCAGGCAATTCTGCCCCTCAAGGGCAAGATCCTCAACGTCGAAAAGGCTCGCTACGACAAGATGTTGGGGCACCAGGAAATTCGGGCCATGGTTACCGCCCTTGGTGCCGGGATTGGCAAGGACGACTTCGACGCCGCTAAACTTCGCTACCACAAGATCATCGTGATGACGGATGCCGACGTGGATGGTTCACATATCCGTACCTTGTTGCTGACTTTTTTCTTCCGGCAAATGGTCGGGCTCATAGAGAGAGGATATGTCTATATTGCTCAGCCGCCCTTGTTCAAGGTGAAGAAGGGCCGGAAGGAGTGGTATATCAAGGACGAGAAGTCCATGACGCGGGAGCTCATGCGCAGCGCCACCGACGACCTGGAAGTCAAGATAGGAAAGACGGGCCGACTCTTGCAGTCCCGGGAATTGAACAGGTTTTTGCGGAATCTCGTCGACTACAGGAACTTCTTCGGCAAACTTGAAAAACGGCTGCGGGACCGCGCCCTGGTGAAGACACTTCTTGAGGGCGGTCTGGAGAGCAGGAAGCAGCAGTTGAAAGACCGGGAGTTTCTCGACCATCTGGCGGCGCGGGTCAAGGGTCTCGGATACGAACCCAACATTGTTCAGGACGAAGAGCACAGTCTTCACAAGCTGGTGATCCCCGCCGGCGCCGACAATGGCGCCTCGGACAAGGTGATCGATCTGCAATTCATCTCTCTGCCCGAATTCAAGAGGACGGTGGATCTCGAGCGTTCCCTGGCCGATTGCGATCAAGCGCCCTTCGTGGTCGTCTCCAGGAACAAGTCGGTCGTCGAGTTGAAAAACCGGGAGGACCTCCTGGACGCGGTGATTTCATTGGGCAAAAAGGAGTTTCAGATTCAGCGCTACAAGGGGCTGGGCGAGATGAATCCCGGCCAACTCTGGGAAACCACCATGAATCCCGAGGCTCGCTCCCTGCTCCAGGTACGCATCGAAGACGCGGTGGAGACCGATGAAGTCTTCACGATTCTCATGGGAGATGCGGTCGAACCCCGCCGCCGATTCATTGAAGACAACGCCCTGGATGTGAAGAATCTGGATGTTTAGAGAGACTCCCTCCCACAACCGAGTCAGTTGAACCTGAGAGCATCATGGAAAGCTCAACGCCGCTGAATCAGACGCCGGTCAACATTGAAGAAGAAATGAGGCGCTCCTATCTGGACTACTCTATGAGCGTGATCATTGGCCGGGCTCTGCCCGACGTGAGAGATGGACTCAAGCCGGTGCATCGCAGGATTCTCCACGGCATGCGGGAGATGGGATTGACGCCCAACAGGCCCTATCGCAAATGCGCCAAGATCGTGGGAGAGGTGATGGGTAACTTTCATCCCCACGGGGATTCGGCCATTTACGATGCCCAGGTGCGGATGGCGCAGGACTTTGCCATGCGCTACCCCCTGGTGGACGGCCAGGGGAACTTCGGCTCCGTGGATGGCGATCCTCCGGCGGCCATGCGCTACACTGAGGCCCGGCTGGCCGGCATTGCTCGAGAAATGTTGGCCGACATCGAGATGGACACCGTGGACTTCGTCCCGAACTACGACGAAAGCCAACTGGAACCCGTCTGTTTGCCTACCCGAATCCCCAACTTGCTGGTGAATGGTTCCGCCGGCATCGCGGTGGGGATGGCCACCAATATCCCGCCTCATAACCTGACCGAGGTGATCAATGCCGTGATCCGTTTGGTGGAGAAACCGGCCGTTACGGTGGAGGAGTTGGAAAAAATCGTGCCGGGGCCGGATTTTCCAACAGGGGGCGTTATCTACGGGCGGAAAGGAATCACCCAGGCTTACGCGACGGGTCGGGGATCGATCGTCATCCGGGCCAAGGCCGCCATCGAGAAGCAAGCTCGCGGCGACCGGGACATGATCGTGATCACGGAGATCCCTTTCCAGGTCAATAAGGCCAAGCTGATCGAGAAGATTGCGGACCTGGTCCAAAAAAAGAGGATCGACGGCATTGCGGATCTCCGCGACGAGACCGATCGAGACGGCATGCGCATCGTGGTCGAGTTGCGGCGTGGAGAACAACCGGAAGTCATCTTGAATAATCTCTACAAACTCACCCCCATGCAAAGTAACTTCGGAGTCATCCTGCTGGCCATCGCCGACGGGCAGCCGCAGGTCCTGAACCTGGTGGACGCTCTTCGAAGCTTTGTGGACCATCGTAGTGAGGTGATTCGGCGGCGCAGCCGCTATCAATTGAAGAAGGCCGAAGATAGGGCCCACATCCTTGAGGGCCTTTTCAAGGCGCTGGACAACATCGATCGGGTCATCAGGCTCATCCGCGGGTCCAGCTCTCCACAGGAGGCGCGGGAGCGCCTCATGGGGGAGTTCGATCTCTCTACGGTCCAGGGCCCGGCACATTCTCGAGATGCAGCTGCGGGCCCTCACCAGCCTGGAGCGAGAGAAACTCCGTCAGGAGTACGCCGCCTTCGTCCAACGCATCGCCGAACTCCGGGAGATTCTCTCTAGCGACTCCACCCTCAAGCGGCTCCTGGTGAAAGAACTCAGAGAGGTCCGGAAGCAGTATGGGGACGAGCGCCGCACGGCCATTGTGGACGAGGCCGCCGAGATCACGCTGGAGGACCTGATCGCCGTAGAGGACGTGGTGGTCACCGTGACCCATACCGGATATCTCAAGCGAACGCCCATCAGCATCTACCGCATGCAGCATCGCGGAGGGAAGGGCCGCATCGGCATGAGGACCCGGGAGCAGGATGTCGTCGAGGCCCTCTTCGTGGCTTCAACCCACAGCTACCTCCTCATCTTCACCAACCAGGGAAAGATCCACTGGCTCAAGGTCTATGAAATCCCCGATGTCGCGAGCAGTGGTAAAGGCAGAGCTATTGTCAACCTGGTCAACTTCAGCCCCGGCGAGAAGGTGGCCGCCATGCTGCCGGTCACCGAGTTTGCCCAGGATCAGTTCGTGATGTTCGCCACGCGGCGGGGTACGGTCAAAAAGACCCGCCTGGACGCCTTCAGTCGCCCGATGTCCCGGGGAATCCATGCGATCTCCCTGGACGAGGAAGATGAGCTGATCGGTGCCGAACTGACCTCGGGAGACGATCAGATTTTCTTGGGAACCCGTAATGGGAAGTGCATTCGGTTCCACGAGAGGGATGTGCGGCCTATGGGTCGGCAAGCCCGCGGCGTCAAGGGCATCAAGTTGGTGCGGGACGACTATCTGGTAGGCATGACGGCGGGTGGGGACAAAGGCTTGATCCTGTCGGTCACCGAGAACGGCTATGGGAAGCGCACCCGGATTGGCGCCTATCGCCATGTGTCCCGAGGAGGTAAAGGCGTCATCAATGTGACGACCACCGCTCGAAACGGGAAGGTGATGGCCATCATGAAGGTGGGCGGAAATTCGGGAATCATCCTCATCACCGCCCAGGGAAAACTGATTCGCCTGGAGGCCAAGACCATCAGGGCCGTTGGCAGGAGCGCCCAGGGCGTCCGGTTGATGGGCCTCCATGAAGGCGATCAGGTCGCGGCTGCTTGTCTGATCACCAACCAGTCGGAGCAATTGCTGGACGGTCAATCCCCCATGGTCCACTGACCGCGCTTCTCTATGGCTCGGTGCAGGCCATGCGCTTTAACCTAAGCCGTTTCCACCCGTTCTTTCCTCGAATTCCACTTCAGATACTTCCTCCGACGGAAGGATTGCACTCCCATGGCTGTGACCACTGTGCCGTAATAACCCAGCATCACGTCGCACTTCAGCGGATCCCCCAGGCGTATGGCATTCTGCAGATTCCGATGGTGCAGCCCGATGTCTTCTGCGCCCGTCTTGCGATAGACTTTGGACCAGGTTTCCTGGGCCCGCAACTCGCCCGGCTGAACCCGATCTTCCAGGCTGACTGGCTGAGGAGTGATGACGAACCCCTGCCGGGTGAAGCGGAGCGTGGCTTTGTGGCCCCGAATCACGTGGGCGACGGGGAAGTCATTGGCCATGGAAGAGACCAGGGCAACGGTCGGCCCGCCGGGATAATCGCATAGCATGTTGAAGGTGTCGGGAATCTGGGCGACGCTCCGGGTGAACTGCCAGGTTCCCCCGCTGGCCACGACCCGATCCGGGAAGGTCAGCCCCACCGCCTTGATGATTCTGGTCACCCGGTGGATAAAGAGGTCCGTGGCGATGCCTCCGGAATAATCCCAATAGCGTCTCCACTGAAAGAAACGGCGCGGGTCCCAGTCCCGCTTTGGGGCGGGGCCCAGCCAGGCCGCCCAATTCAGGTTGGTCCGTGGATTGGCCTCGGGGTCGATGTCGTCGGCCCAAAAGTCCTCCGCGTAGTTACGAGAGTAGTCGATTTGGGCCATGACCACCTTTCCCAGAGCACCCTCCTGGATGTAGCGGCTGGCTACTTCATAGGATTCGTCCGACATGCCCTGCACCCCCACCTGCAATTTCAGCTTGGACCGCTGGACCTGTCGGACGACCTCTTTGGCCTGCTTGATCGTTTGGGTCAGGGGCTTTTCCAGGTAGATGTGCTTGCCGGCATCCAGGGCGTCCAACGTCATTCGGTGGTGCCAGTGCTCGGGGGTGGCGATCACAACGTAATCCAGTTCCTTTTGGGACAGCAGGACCCGGTAGTCGGAATAGGGAGTGGCGGCAGCCTTGGCTGCGGCGGCTTCGAGGCGCTTGCGATAGACGTCGCACACCGCCGCTACCCGGATGTTGGCCGTCTCTTGCATGGCCAGCAGCGTTCTCAGGTGTGAATTTTCCATGCTGCCGCATCCAATGGTCCCGACCTGGAGTCTTTCATTGGCTCCGGGAATGGCCAGATAGCTTCGGGCGGTCCAGGCGGGCGCTACGGCGGCGCCCATGCCCAGACGTTTGAGAAATCCGCGACGGTTGACTTTTGGACCTTTCATGAGGGTCTCCCTTGTTTGCTGGTGTCCGGGGGCGATGACGGGGCCAGGCGCTCCGGAGCGTCAGGCCAGACCGCCCCCCAGCGGTCTCCGGCCGTTTACCCGCCAGTGGCGCCGGATTGCCCGGCCAGGCGTTCCAGGTTGCTGGAAAAAATGCACTGTCTCTCATGAGGGGCCACCCCCAATCGGTCCAGCGCCGTCCTCTGGGCTTCATAGATGTCTTTTCTCCACCCCCGAGGAAAGACGGTCGAGTCGGTTCCGAAAAGAAGGCGTTCGGGTCCGAAGGCTTTTTCTTCCAGCATCCTGCCGAAGACAGACTCCAAATCGGGGAACTCCGGCGCCTGCCGCATCCAGGAATTGGAGCTGGAGGTGTCGAGGTAGAGGTTCCGGGTCTCCCGGGCCGGTTCCAGCAGCCCGGCCAACCGGCCGCATCCAAAGTGGGGAACGATAAAGGGAACCTCGGGAAAGTCTTGCAGGACCTTGCCCAAGCGCCGGGGTTCTCCGAAGCCCTCCTGGCTCGCCCCGGCAATCCCGAGTTTTTCCTGAATGACAATTCGCAGAGGGCCGAGGTGGACAAAAACCATCAGACGGTATTGCCTCGCCAATCGGCAGGTCTGGAGGCAGGCATGGTCGTCGGGAAAGAAGTGGTGAATGGCGGGGAAGAGAAGTAGCCCCCGGAGTCCCTTTGCGGCAATATCGGCAATCTGCCGGGAGGCCTTCGGGTCCCTGGGGTTCAGCATCTGGAAGCCGATGAATTTGTGGGGAAAGGCCTCAACGGCCCGCGACACGGACTGTTGCTCGCCAGGTACGCTCCCGAACAAAAAGGCGCGGGAGACCTGGCGCCGGTCGAGTTGATCCGCCCAGAGCGCGGCCAGGTCCGCCGGCTCCCGAGGGGGCGCCGAGATGCCCAATCGTTCTGCAACACGGGTTGCGGGGTCCTTGAGCGCGCCGAACGCGGCAGACTGCCGGGCATAGAAACGGAGTACGTCGCGAGTGAAGAAATGCAGATGGGCGTCGGAGAGGGTTTCCATGGAGACCATGATAACCGGGCTGTGGGGCCGGAGACAACCACCAACTCCGGGAGGGCAGGCGTTTCGTCCGCAGTCTTCATTCCCCGGCGCCGAGAAGCCGCGAAACCACCTTTCATTTCAGTTGCGCCGTGTAAGCCAGGTTGCGGAAAGGAGGCCAGGGGGTGTGAACTCGAAAGGGCCGAAGATTGCGGTAACCTTGTTCCTGCAGCAACGCGCGGACCTCGGCGGCGCTTCGGAGCTTGTGCGACCGACTGCCCCGCAGGATGGTGCGGTTGATGCTGCTCCAGGCATAGGGTTTGAATTCCCAGACAACGATCCTGCCGCCTGGCCGCAGCAGGCCTCGCACCTGGGCCAGCACCTGGCGCAGTTGCGGGTCAGTGAGGTACTTGACGACGTGGGATAGCAAGACAACGTCGAAACATCCCTGGCGGAAGGGCATCTGCAACGCGCTGGCGACCAGAAAGTCAACCGATTGTTGTCGCCGCTCCCGACACCGTTGGGCTCGCCATACCATTTGGTAGGAGAGATCCATCCCGACATAGAGCTGGCTGGCCCCGACTCTGCGCTGGCTGGCAGTCAGTATGCCTCCCAGGCCCGAGCCCACCTCCATCACCCGGTCCCGGGGTCGGAGGGCTGCGGCTTCGATGAAGCGTCGAGAATAAACCGCGCCACTCAGTCCGAAGACGAGTCGGCCGATGCGGGAAAGCAAGCCGGCGCCGCCGATCCAATGATCGTAAAAGGACCGGGCCCTGGACTCTGATTCACTGAGATGAAAGTTGTTTCGAGGGCCACTGCTGTCAGGATGATGAGGCCACTCCATGGGGCATTCCCCTTGGCGGCATCGCAAAGTCGCGCGGAAAGCCGGGAAGAAAGCGCGGCAACACCCCCATCTCGGAAAGGCTGATACCTTTCTCGGAGTGCTGCGCAGCATCGAGCTTGAACAGTCTACCCCGGTTCCCCCCCAGGCTTTCAAGATAAACCGGCCGCGGCCGCACTTTTGCGGTGTTTGCCCATCCTGGTCCGACGGTGCGGAGGGGATTCGAAGCATTCTTCCCGGACGATCTCCAGGATCTGTCGCGACCCATTTTCCAGCGGGATACTCCGGATCGGGAACGGTAGAATGTATAAGTATGCTTTCAGGCTTGATTGCTGAAGCTGCGCTTAACAGTGCGGCCTTGAGGTCTTCCAGGGGGATGTTCGGGTTCCGACACAAGTGAGACGGTGAGGATGATGGGGGAGAGGAGAGGGATCGGGATGCCAACCGATACAGGAAGCACAAGCCCCTGTTTTTCAAGGGGTTGACTCGATTCCGCTTCCCCGCAGGTCCATCTGCTCCCCTCCGACCCCAACATCTTGGGGGCAGAGGAAAGTCCTGATGGGCCGGAGAATCCAGGACAAACCTGTTGTGTAACGGACGGTTTTGTCTCTCAGAGCCGAAGGCTCGCCACTTGTGGGATTGGCAGGATTTTGTCTGCGGATGACCACCATTGGGCGGCAAAGAGGGCGCTGCGGAGACCAGGGGGAAGGGATTCTGTCGGGGACAGGGAGCAGGGGGCCGGTCCCGAGGTTGAAGCAGCTTGGCAGGGTTCAAGCGGCGCTGTAAGCGTGCGAATGGCTCGGCAGGAAGAATTCGGCTAGTAATGCTTCAGGTTGAGATTGGCCGCAGCAATGTCGGTCACATCCACCACCGCCGCCGCGTTCACTCCCATGGCGATGGAGATCGTCTCGCTGATTTCATCCTTGGTGACGCCCAACTTCAGGGCTTTCCTGATGTGGCCCTCCAGGCAACCCTGACACTTGGCCGTCAGCGATGCCGAGATAGCGATGAGCTCTTTGGTCTTGCGATCGAGCCTCGACTCCTTATAGGTCTCTGCGTAGAAGTCGAAGTAAATTTTCTTCATCCGGGGAGCCAGCATACTGTAGCTCTCGATTTTTCGAGCCGGCTCGTTATGAGAGGGCGTTGGGGCGTCCTCAGAGGTGCGGTTGGTCTTCCTGTTCAAGCGCCAACTCCTTTGGTGGTGGTTGAGATGCCTCCAGTGAGGTGAAACCCGCCGGAGACAGGGTCCAGACATTTTATAGCATCGAAACCGTCAATTCCGAAGCGCTTTCGGTGCCCTTCCCTACAACTCGGGCTTCTTTGCGGCGAAGGGACTCGATCCTTTTTTTGGCCAAAAGGGGGTCGCATGACTATTGACAGTGAACGGGCAAATTCAGATAATTACTTTTATAGATTTGAGGTGGAAACCAAGGCTCTTCTTCAGAAGTGATGCTGAAGGGCAAGGCATGGAGTGCCGTTGGGAGGATATTATGGAAAGAATCGCATCCTTGGTTCTAACACTGGCGCTTGGATTGGGTGGAACTCTTACCCCGATGTTTGCAGCGCAGGGGGACGCCAAAGCCAAGCAGGCCGAGAAGGATCGAGCGGAGTATGCTGCGCTGGATAAGGCCCTGAAGATCAAAGACTTGAGGACTAAAGCCACTGCGCTGAAGCAGTTTGTCCGGAATCACCCGGACTCGAAGTATAAAGACTATGCCCAAAAAACCGCCGTCACCGTCATGGAGCAGCTCATCGTGCAGCTCTACCAGAAGAAGGACATGGTTGCGTTGGGCGGCGTGGCCGAGGAATTCCTGCGGATGCGGCCAGGTCACGAAAGGGGTCTGGGGGCGGCGCTGGAGGCTTTTTACGCGACCAAGAATTATGCCAATGCCGCCAAGTACGGGGAGGCGCTCTACGCCAAGAAACCCTCTCCGGGCATCGCTGCAGCGTTGGCCGACTGCTACGACAAACTGAATGACAAGGGCAAGTTCGCCAACTATGCCCGGACGGTGGCTGAGGGGAAAAGCGACAAGGAGGCTTTTCCTTACAATATCAAGCTCTTCGATTACTACGCCAAGCGGAGAAACATCCCGCGAGCGGCAAGCTACGCTCAAAAGATGCTGGCTGCTTACGGTTCCGAATTGCCGCCCGGATTTAACGAAGAGAAATGGAATCAGGTGAAGGGGCAGCTCTATTCAACCATTGGGCTGAATCACTTCAACCGGAAGCGATATCCGCAGACGCTGGTCGCCTACCGGAACAGCTTGAGGTTCAAGCCCAGGGACTCCACGGCCTACTACCACCTGGGGATGAGCCACTGGAACCTGAAGGCCAACCGGGTGGCGATGAAGAATCTGGCCATCGCCTCCGGCCTCGGCGGCAGTTACGGTCCCCGGGCTCAGAAGGCCCTCGAGGCGCTCTACAAGGGCGGCAACAACGGATCCCTCGCCGGTCTCGACCGCATCAAGGACGCCGCCATGGAGGAACTGAATAAGTAAGTAGCCGCCTTCCGCCTTGCCCGTGCTTGTCTCAGCCAACGACCCACAGCCGAGGCTTGGCCGTCCTCGGCTGTGGATTTCCCTCCTTGCCGCTCGTCCTGGCCACCGCCTGTTTGAACAGTGAGAGCCCGGGGCGGCCGGCTCTCACTCATTCCCGTTATAGCAAATGGGAATTGAAAGGGGGAATCCACCGTGACCCCCATCGCTTTCGACACGCGAAAGGCCGTCCGAAACCTCAAGGTTGCCAGTTTCGCCGAGCCGCAAGCCGACGCCGTGGTTGACACCCTGGCCGACGCCTTCAGCGATACCGCCGAAGTCGATGTCACGGGCCTTGAAACGCGCATGGACGCCCGCCTTGCCCGGTTGGAAACCGCCATGTGGAAGGCCGGCGTTGCCCTGGTGGGTCTCGGGGCCGCCTGGGCCAAACTGTTGGACCGGATGATTCGCTGGCCGCCACTCTTGACGGGGCCGGGCCCCACCGGTCCCGCCACGAGATAGCCGACGAACAAACGTCGGAGTCCGGCCCTGGCTCGTCCTCGGGGGCAGTGTGGAAATCGGCATTGTTGGCTTTGGAAGATTCGGTCAGTTTGCGGCGGAGATTCTCAGCAAGGACTTCCCGATCTCCGTCTTCGACCCCAGGACTCCTTCCAGAAAAAGGGGCATTCGGTGCGTCACCCTGAGAGAAGTTGCCCGCAAGCCCTGCCTGCTGCTGTGTGTCCCCATTTCCCAAATGGAGCCAGTGTGCCGTTGCTTGCAGCCCCACTTGACCGCGGGTCAACTGGTCCTGGATACCTGCTCCGTCAAGGAAAAGCCGCTCAGTCTCATGTTGGAGATCTTCCCCGAGTCGGTTGAAGTCCTGGGAACCCATCCCCTCTTCGGCCCGGACACGGGACGCCGGGGGATCATGGGGTTGGAGGTGGTTCTCTGCCCGGGCCGGGCCCCCCGGATTCAGAAAGTCAAAAACTACCTGGAGAAACTGGGTTTGGTGGTTACGGTGACCACTGCAACCGAACACGATCGAGCCATGGCCAGCACCCAGGCCCTTTTTCACTTCCTGGCCCAGGGATTTTCCCGGCTCAACCTGGACCCCGGCGCCCTGGCCACTCCCGGCCCCGCCCAACTTTTCCGGGCCTTTCAAGATGTCCTGGGCGATTCCGGACAGCTTTTCCGTGACCTGCAGCAAGTAAACCGCTTTGCCCCCGCTCAGCGAAAAAACCTCATCGCCAGTCTGACCGCTCTGGACAGGGATTTGTCCGGGAAGCGGGGCTGAATACGGCGGCCTGCGGCGCCGCTCACAGGGTAACCGGCTCCACACCGCCTGGTTCTTCAGATCTTTCGTATCTCCTGCTGGACGGGGTCCCCGGTGATCACCAGGTCGTCCTCACCCAGGTAGAGGTTCACCTCGCTGCGGATTCCAAACTCCGGCAGGTAGATTCCCGGCTCGATGGAAAAGCAGGTTCGCGGTATCAGAAACCGTTCATCCCTGGTTTCCAAATCATCCATGTTGGCTCCGTTGCCGTGGTCCTGCTCCCCGATGCTGTGGCCGGTTCGGTGGATGAAGAACTCACCAAATCCGGCCCGGGAAATCACCTGCCGAGCGGCTTGATCCACCTCCCACCCTCGCACGGCTGCCCCCCGGCCGCGTTGGGAACGGACGAACTCGACGGTCCGATCGCGGGCTTCCTTGACCACCTCCCAGACCCGCAGCACTTTTTCGGGAATCGACTCTCCCAGGAAAGCGACCCAGGTGTAGTCGGCGTAGACGGAGTGTGGCCTGGATAGCTTGGCCCAGAAATCGATGAGCAGAAGGTCTCCCCGTTGGATGGAAGCGGAGGCCCCGGCGCGGGGTTCGTAGTGGGGGTTTCCACTATTCCGGTTGACCGCCACAATGGGAGGGGAAGAAGATTCCAGTCCCCGCTCCCGATACTTTTGGCGCATGCTTTGTTGAACCTGATACTCGGTGAGGGGCCGGTGCGTTTGCGTGGCCTCCCGGACTTGTTCCAGGGTCTCGAACAAAACGTTCATCAGGAGGCGACTGGCCTGGAGATGTGTCTGGAGTTGATCCTCACTCCAGCGGGCCTCGAAGTATTGGACCAGATCGGCCGAGGAGACAACCGTCTTGCCCATATCTCTAAGCATCTCGACCGTTCCGGCATCGACCCTGGAAACGTAGGGAATAGAGCAATGGGGGGAATATTCCATGGCCAGGCGCAGGCTCCCCTGCAACAGACGATCCAACCCGGCCTGCATCTCCTCCCAACTGCTGAAGAGAACCCTGCGGGCCGGCAGTGGCTCGAACCCTTGACGCTCGATGCGATGGCACAGCAGGGTCATGGGGCCCTGGGCGGGAATCCAGCAGTACCAGCGCCGGGTCAGCAGGGTCTCCTGCAGACCGAGCAGCTTTCGGGCGATCGGATTCAGTCCCTGGAAGTCGTAGAGCAGCCATCCATCGAGCTTCATGGCTTTCAGCCGTTCTTGAACTTCTTCGAGGTTCAACGGCATGTCACCGTCCTTTCCTTAACTGACTTGGCGCCCGGCGATTTCGCCCGGCAATCCCCGGCAGCCGGCCTGCCGTCGGCAATTCGCTTGACAAACCGGAAGCCCCAAGATTATGGTTCAGCTTTTTGGCCGCAGACCGGGGAACCCGGCGTTGGCTGGGTTCCCGAACTGTCGACATTGCTGAATGGGAATTATATGACGAGTTCCTGATCGCGGCGCAGGATTGATTTTGGGTGAAGGTCACAAGACCAGCGGGGGAGTTGGCCATCATGTATGATTCGGAAAGAATGCTGTTCACCAGCGAGGCGGTTTCGGAAGGGCATCCCGATAAGGTGGCGGATCAGGTGTCGGACGCCATTGTCGATGCTTATGTCGCCGGCGATCCGAACTCTCGAGTCGCCTGCGAGACGTTGGTGACGACCGACTATTGCGTGGTCGCGGGGGAAGTGACCTCCGAGGCCACCGTCGACATCGAGAGGATCGTCAGAGACACGATTCGGGAAATCGGCTATGTGGAAAGCGGAATCGGCTTTGACCATCTGAGCTGTCAGATAGACGTCAGGATCCATCCCCAGTCGCCGGATATCTCTCAGGGCGTCACCGAGGGCCAGGGACTTTTCAAGGATCAGGGAGCCGGAGACCAGGGAATGATGTTCGGCTATGCCTGTGATGAGACCCCCGAGCTGATGCCGACCCCCATCATTCTGGCTCAGCAACTGGTGGAGAGGCTGACAAAGCTGAGGAAGAGCGCAGCCCTGGACTATATCCGACCCGACAGCAAGAGCCAGGTGACTGTCGAGTATGCAGGAGGCAAGCCGCTCCGCATTGACTCTGTGGTCATCTCGACCCACCATCGCGAAGGAGTCGCTCATGAGCAGATTGGCGGGGACATTCGTGAGCGGGTCATCGAACCGGTTGTCCCTGCCGATCTCCTGGATGATCGGACCCGGTACTACGTCAACCCGACGGGCAAGTTCGTCCGGGGAGGCCCCGGCGCAGATACGGGACTGACGGGGCGCAAGATTATCGTGGACACCTACGGGGGGTGGGCTCGGCACGGCGGCGGCGCTTTTTCAGGGAAAGATCCGTCCAAGGTGGACCGAAGCGCCGCCTACGCCGCTCGCTACGTTGCCAAAAACATCGTGGCGGCCGGCCTTGCAGAGAAATGTGAGGTCCAGCTCGCCTACGCCATCGGCAGGGCGGAGCCCGTCTCGGTTCTGATCGATACCTTCGGCTCCGGCAAATTGAACGGGCAGGACCTGGAGAGGATGATTCGGGACGTCTTCGATCTTCGACCCAAAGGGATCATTGATTCCCTCTCGCTGAAGCGCCCCATATTCAAGGCCACTGCCGCCTACGGTCACTTTGGAAGGCCGGCCGGCAGCGACGGAACCTTCAGTTGGGAAAAGACCGATCGGGCCGAGTCCCTGGCCAGGCGCGCTCAGTCGGCTGTGATATCCAGGTGGGGTTGAAACACCGGCCTGCCCCCCCCTTGAGACCCGCGCTCTCAATTCCCTTTCCCCTGGCCGTTGCCGCCGGCTTTCGTGGGCGGGTCCCATCCCTCGGAGGCGCCTCTCAAGGGGCAGGTCCAGCCGAGTTCCCTCACTCCTGCCACCAGCCGCCATCGTATTTCTCAAGGGGGTGTTATCGGCTCGATAGCTGCGGTGGCGGAGGGCTTGATTTCGTTCTCCGGTCGAGTCCCCTCCAAAAATCTCTTCTGAAGTTGTCCAGGCTGTAGAAAGGTGGATCCATTCAGGCCAAGGCGTTCGGTCCACTCCAGGGAACCTCTGAACAATCCGGCGCAAGCCGGACCGAATGGAGGGTAAGGGTTTTTCGGAGAGGCATCAGCCCTCCGATGCGCCCCGACAGGGGCTGTCCTGGCCCCTCGACCGGCTCTGCAGGCCCCGGCCGCTCCTCCCAACCCTGATGGGAGCCTACTGCCCATCCCCTTGGCCCAACCTTATCCTGAATCGCGCAGCTCCGTAGAGTTGAGCTCCAGGGATGCAAGTAACTCCGCCGGGTCCAGGACTTTCACCCTTGATTTTTTGAAACCCCTGGCATCCCGACTGAGAATGGCCTGCGCGCCCACAAGATGCGCCGCTTGCTCCAGCACGGCATCTTCAAAATCGGTTATCCTGCTTCTGAGAGCTTCTTCACTGACGATTCGATTTATCGGCGCTATTTCAAAAAGTTCTATCAAGCGCCTTGAAGCAGAGCGCGCCTGGGATTTTTCCAGCGCTTGTGACAAAAGATAATCAACCGTCGTCACAGTGGTGGCGCAGAGGCAGGATTCCAGTTGAGATTGCTCCGTCAGGGCAAAGATTTTTGCGGCGGACTGCACCAACGGTTTTCGATCCAACAGGACATCGAGCACTACGTTGGCATCGATCAGTACTTTCAAAGATATTTCTTGCGAAGATGTTTCTTGTAAGCGGAATCGTTCATCGGGCGCCCTTTCAGCACACCCAAAAGTGAAGCCGTAACGGGGGGCAGGTTCTTTGCCTTTTCCCGGTTGGACGCACTGAGAGAATCAAAAAACTCGCCAACCATTTGCGAGACGGATTTCCCCCGGCGGGCGGCCTCGGACTTGGCTTTCTCAACCAGCGTTTCATCCATTCGTAAGGTGAGCTTTGTATTCACGACGTATAGAATGCGATATCACATACGTCAAGTCAAACCTTGAAACCAACCTTTATTTCCGTGAAGAATCTCTTGAACCGCTTGATCGGAGGTGAACCCGATGGGTGTTCTTGACCAACCCCCAGAACGCACCGGTTCGATTCCCCGGAGCCTGTTGACCGGTTTCAGGAAGAATGACCGTTGCGGAGGACTCCCAGCCGGTCCGCCGCGGGAGGTGTGCTAAGATGCGAGCGGGTAAAGCTCGGAAATCACGGATCCGCAGCGCCAGGGCCCGTCGATTCCTCGTCCGCACCGATCAGGACCTGCCTGAAAGAGTCACACGCCATGAGCCTATTGGGAACTGAGCCCCATCCAATCACCTCCGGACCACTGGGTCAGAAGGAACTGGAGGAGAAGATTCTCCGGACCCTCCGTCTTTTTCTGGATGAATTGGGGTCTCATCGGGCTCTCCGCCGCCTGTCGCTGAAGGCATCTCTGGAGCGTGAGCTCGGGCTGGCCAGTTTGGAAAGAGTCGAGATCCTGCTGCGTCTGGAGCGGGAACTCTCCGTCAAGTTGCCGGATGACCTCCTGTCTCAGGCCGAGAAAGTCAGCGACCTGGTGGGGGCAGTGCTGGCGGTGAGGTTGCAGGGAACGGTCCCTGAATCCCCCTCGCCCCTCCCTCGGGCATTCGAGCGCCGCCCCCTCCCCGCGGCCGGGGAGGCCCGGCCGGCGCCGGGCGGAGTCGAGGTTTGGGCTGAAAGTGGAGAATGGCCCTCCACCCTGGATGAGGCGCTCTTCCATTTTGCCCGGCAGGATCCGCAGCGGGTGCACATTCACTTGCGGCTGGAGAATGACCGGATGCGGACCCTCAGCTATGGAGAGTTGCTCAGGGAGAGTTCAGCCGTCGCCGCTGCGCTGCTGGAACGCTTGGGGTTGCGCCCGGGGGACAGGGTCGCGCTCATGCTGCCCACCGGCCTGGACTTTTTCTTCGCGTTCTTCGGCGTCATTCTGGCGGGAGGGGTTCCGGTGCCCCTTTACCCCCCTTGGCGGGCCAACCGTATCGAGGAATATGCCCAACGTCAGGCAAAGATTCTCAGAGATGCGGGAGCCCGGCTGCTGGTCACCTTCCAGGAGATCAAGCGCCTGATGCGGCTGTTGCAGGCGCAAGTCCCCAGTCTGGAAAAAGTGTTGACGCTCGGAGGCTTGGACACGGCCTCCGGGGTTGTGAGGCGACCGCTGCCCGAGGATACCACCCTCATTCAGTACACTTCAGGAAGCACCGGGGATCCCAAAGGAGTGGTCTTGACCCACTCCAACATCATCGCCAATATCCGGGCCATCGCCGCGGCTCTGGAAGTCAACTCACGAGACGTGGGAGTTAGCTGGCTCCCTCTGTATCACGACATGGGACTGATTGGAGCCTGGCTCTCCTGCCTCTACCTGGGCATTCCCATCGTCATCCTTTCGCCGCAGGCCTTTCTGAGTCGGCCGGAGCGCTGGCTCTGGGCCATTCACCGCTATCGGGCAACGCTCTCGGCCGCGCCCAACTTCGCCTACGAACTCTGTCTGCGGCAGGTCGACTCCCGGGATCTGGAAGGACTGGACCTCACCTGTTGGCGAGCGGCCCTGAACGGTGCCGAGCCGGTCCATCCTGAAACCCTGGAGGGGTTCTCACGCCGTTTTCAGTCCTACGGATTTCGCCTGGGAACACTGCTTCCCGTGTATGGGCTGGCCGAGTCTACCGTAGCGGTTACCATCCCGCCCCTGGGCCGAAAGCCTCGTGTGGACCCGATCGACCGGGCGACTTTCGAAACGACCGGACGGGCGAAGCGATCGTCGGATCAGGGTGTGAGGGCCCTGAACTTTGTTTCCGCCGGTCAACCGCTGCAGGGCCATCGGGTCAGGATCGTCACCAGTCGGGGAGAGCCGGTTCCACCCAGGGTTCAGGGGCGCATCCAGTGTCGTGGGCCCTCCATCATGCAGGGTTACTTCGGGAAGTCGGAGGCCACCGCGGCGGTGCTGCAAGAGGGCTGGCTGAACACCGGCGACCTGGGCTACCTGGCCGACGGAGAGCTCTTTGTCACCGGTCGGCTCAAAGACATCATCATCAGGGGCGGCCGCAACCTTTATCCCCAGGAGTTGGAACAGATCGTGAGTGACGTCGAGGGGGTTCGACGAGGCTGCGTCGCGGCTTTCGGTGTTACGGGAAGACGCCTGGCGGGGGAGCGTTTGGTCGTGGTGGCCGAAACGCGGAGGACCGACCTGGAGGAAAGAGACAGGCTGGTCTCGGCCATCAGGGAGCGGATCGACTCCCAACTGGGCATACCTCCCGATGAGGTTTTGCTGGCGCCCCCCCAAACGGTGCCCAAGACTTCCAGCGGCAAGATTCGACGCGATGGTTGCCGCCGCCTCTATCGACAGGGTAAGCTGCATTCAGCCAGCCCCCCGGTTTGGCTCCAAATGGCGCGTTTGTTTTTCAGGAGCCTGGGACAATGGATTCGGGGTTCGATCCGGCGTGTGGGAAGCTGGCTCTATGGCAGCTACGTGTGGATCGTTCTGGCGGGAGTCACGCTGCCCTGCTGGGTGTTGCTGCTGTTGGCGCCCGGTCGCTCGGGACCTCGAGCCGGCCCGGCCCTGCTCCGATGGATCTCCGGGACCAGCCTCCGATTGGCGGGTCTCAAACCGGTGGTGGCTGGCTTGGAGCACCTGCCGGCGGTCCCCCTGTCCGGCGAGGCGCGGTTGCTGATCATTTCCAATCATGCCAGCTATCTGGATGTCTTGGTGCTGGCTGCGGCCCTGCCCTTCGACTTCTCCTTTGTGGCCAAGCGAGAGGCGGCTTCCTGGCCTTTCGTCGGCGCTTTCATTCGTCGATCCGGCTACCTCACCGTCGACCGCGAGAATGCCCCCGAAGCCGTTCAGGACAGTCGTCGCATCCAGGAAACGTTGTTGAGCGGGAGGCCGGTCCATGTGTTTCCCGAAGGCACCTTTACCCACGCCAGCGGACTCCGGCCGTTTCAGATGGGAGCCTTCAAGTTGGCGGCCGATATCGGATGCCCGTTGCTGCCGGTGACCCTGCGCGGCACGCGGCAGGTGCTCCGGGATGGCAGCCTGTTGCCTTCGCCCGCCCCCATCAGGGTCGTCATCAGTCCGACCATCGAACCTCGGGGAAAGGGGTGGCGGGAGATGATCCGGCTGAGGGACGCGGCCTACGCAGAAGTCTTGAAACACTGCGGCGAAGGCCCCTTGGATCTGATACGGGCAGGACCGCCGAAGGGAGGGGCGGAGTGACCCGCCCCGAGCCAGCCAGGGGCGTTGTGACGTAGTTTCAGGTGATGTGCGAACAGGAACGATGATCGGTGACCCCTCTCGACGGTCCTGATCCGGCGGCGAGCGCTTGAGTCCTCCAGAGCCGCGGCGGAAGAGCTCTCGAAGCCGGACCAGCCCCCCCTGGGAGTTCGGGAGCCCAAGGGACGGCCCCGAGCTCCGGGTGTGGCCTCGACTGCCTCGCCGATGCAGCCACATGATTCCCCTTAGAGACATCAATCAAACCCGGACCTTCCCGGCAGTCACGGTGGCGCTGGTGTTCTTCAATGCCGTGAGCTTTGTCTATCAGCTCTCACTGGGATCCGGTCCGCAACTGACAGGATTTTTTTACCAGTACGGCCTGGTCCCTTATGCTTTGTTCAGCTTCCGCTACTGGCAGGAGGTGGGGCTTGTCCTGGGGCTGGCGCCCTTCGTGACTTCCATGTTTCTTCACGGGGGCTGGATGCATTTCCTGGGAAACATGCTCTACCTCTGGGTGTTCGGCGACAATATCGAGGACCGCTTGGGACATGCTCGTTTCTTGCTTTTTTACCTGATTTGCGGTTTCCTGGCGGCTCTTTTGCAGATTGCGGTTCTTCCCGGTTCCCGAATACCCATGATCGGAGCCAGCGGCGCCATTTCGGGAGTGCTGGGGGCCTATCTGGTGCTGTTCCCGGGAGCCCGGGTCCTCACCCTGGTCCCTATTTTGTTCTTCTTCCAGCTCATCGAACTGCCGGCTCTTATTTTTCTCGGACTGTGGTTCCTGCTGCAATTCTTCAGTGGCGCCCTGTCCCTGACAGCGGGTGATCTCTCGTTGGGGGGTACCGCCTGGTGGGCTCATATCGGCGGCTTCGCCGCTGGCGTCGCCCTTATCCTGAAATACCGAAAGGCGCGGCGAAGAAGGATGGTCTATTACTGAGGAAGCGTGGCGGATTCTTTATTCGGACGCTATCCGGGAACCGGTGTATAGACAGGTCGAGACCCCTGCATAACATCCTGATTTAAAGGTCCTGACCATGAGAGGCGGGTTTTTGGCGGCTTTTGGCAAGGATTGGCCACGCTCGTTGCTTTCCAGCCCCTGGGATTGGGCGGTTTTCAGGCTCCTCAGACCCGATTTTTAGCTGTTCAGACGCACTTATTCCTGCCTACCCCTTCAAACTTCTCACTGAGGGGGTGGTTTCGATAGCCTTGGCGCTGGACCTGATCCCCAATCCCTAACCGTTTCAACTTCTGGCGGGTTTGCCGAGAACTGTATGCGCTATCGGCATAGAGCGCCGCCTCATCGCCCAACAGCAGCCTCTCACACTCCTGGCTGTCATGAACATTCCCCGGCGTGAGGCTCTGGCGGTGGATGAACCCGTCCTCGTCCACCCCCGTATGGACCGAATAGCCGTAGGTGGCTTCGACCTTCCCCCGACTGTTCTTCTTCACAGGCCAGCCCCCATCGCCATCACGAGTGGGCATTCCATCCTTGCCCCTGCCGGAACCGGATTGAGCCGCCTCCACCGGCGTGGCATCAATGATGTTGATCCGTCCTTCGGTCATGAGGATGCGTTGGGCTTCCAGTTGGCGATTCACCTCTCCCCAAAGCCGCTCCCACAGACCCTGCTCCACCAGCCGGGTGCGGAACCGCCCCAGCGTCGCGGCCTCTGGAACCCCGCCACCCAACTCAAGAGGGCAGAATTGGCCAAACAACAAATCCCGCTACAGGCATTGCGCCCGTTGCCCATCCGACAAACGATACCAGATTCCCAGCAACAGACCCCGAAACAGGGTCAGCAGCGGATAGCCGGGACGCCCCGTCCCAGCGGCGTAGATCGAAGACAGCAGACCTTCAATCTCCGACCACTCCAGCAACGCTTCGGCATCGTCGAGCGCGTGCAGGGTCGGATGATCCAGTTCTTTTGACTTTCCTTATTCTCAATATCAATGTAGTCTAAATAAAGTTTTAGATAAGACTAATTGACACGAGGTTTGTTGTGGAATAAAGTTTCTGAATAGACTTGGCGCCATCGAGTCGCCGGCCGCAACAGGGCTGACAGTCGATGACCCGAGACGGCTGGAGAAGCAGATGCACGGCTATAAGCGGCGCCAGACGATTTCCCTGTTCTCCGCCTTGAACAGGGCCAGAGCCATCGGCTAGTGCTTCCGCAAGCCCCGCCCGGTGGAATTCATTCAAAGAAATTTCTCGCCATCATCGCCAAGGCGATTTCACCGGAACTCGACATCCCCTCGTGCTGAACAGCGGCGCGGACAAGAGAGGGTAATGATCCACAACTGAGGGGCGCACCCTCTGCGGAATTCCTGGCGCTTCATGACCTGGAGCGCCTCGGGGGTCAATCCGGTTGAACGCCGGTTCAACGATCAAGAGTCCCTGGCTGTCTGCAACGAGGACCCCAGGCCTTTTGTTTGGACGAAAACCGCCGGTCGAGTCTCGGCGTGGCTCGACGCTTGCGCTCCAGAATTTCTGGCGGGCAAGACGACTTCAGCCATGAGCCAACAGTCCGGGTTCGATGCTGTCGTCCCGAAAATTGCGAGCATCGCTCCCCGAGTCGTATTCTTGGAACGAGAAGCAACCCAGAGGTAAAACCCCAATGAGACAGATCCTTTCCCTGGTGATCAAGATCTACCTGAGCGGAATGCTTGCGGCGGCCACGGCTTGGCCGCAAACCGGGGGCGAGTGGACCATCGACACCGTCGCCGGTGGCGGGACGGGAGACAACGGCCCGGCGACCTCGGCCCAACTGAACCGGCTCCAGGGCGTGGCGGTGGATGGCGCCGGCAACTTCTACGTCGCCGATACAGAAAACCACCGCATCCGCAAGATCGATACTTCGGGGACCATCACCACCGTCGCCGGCGACGGAACGGAGGGCTACGGCGGGGACAACGGCCCGGCGACCTCGGCCCAACTGAACTCCCCCTATGGCGTGGCGGTGGACGGTTCGGGGAACCTCTACGTCGCCGATACCCGAAACAACCGCGTCCGCAAGGTCGACACCACGGGGACCATCACCACCGTCGCCGGCGACGGAACGGAGGGCTACGGCGGGGACAATGGCCCGGCGGCCTCGGCTCAACTGGACTTTCCCCAAGGCGTGGGGGTGGACGGTTCGGGGAACCTCTACGTCGCCGATACCGGCAACCACCGCATACGAGTCTTGACACCGCCGCCGCCGCCTCCAACTCCGCCGCCGCCTCCAACTCCGCCGCCGCCTCCAACTCCGCCGCCATCCCCAACTCCGCCGCCTCCTCCCCTTCAGGCCCCCAGCCACCTGACGGCCACGGCGGTTTCCCCCTACCAGATCGACCTGACCTGGCAGGACAACAACGCCAAAGGCAGGGGTTACGGTTTCCTGGTGCAGCGCCGGAGCGATGGCCGAGGGAGTTGGCGTGAAGTCGGAAGAATGGAGGCCGGCGAGGAAACCTTTGCCGATACAGGGTTGGAACCCCTGACCCCCTACCACTACCGCGTGCGGACCTACGGCAATCCCACCTTCTCCAACACGGCCACAGCCACCACGCCGGGACTTCCGCCGACCGTGACCGGTTTCACGCCCATGCGGGGGCCGGCGGGGACCGAGGTCACCCTCACCGGAACCCATTTCCTGGGGGCTACGGCTGTGGAATTCAACGGAGTCAGCGCCCCTCGGTTCGAGGTGGTGTCCGAGACCAGCCTCCAGGCCACCGTGCCCATGGGTGCTGCCAGCGGCCCCATCAGCGTGGTCACCTCGGGCGGGACAGCCGTCAGCGCCGACCCCTTCACCCTGACCAGCGGCATCCGCACCCGGTTGTTCGCGCCCATCGTGCTGAAGTCCAAGGGTCGGACGGCGGGGGCCTTCTTCACGTCCGAGTTGACTCTCACCAACCGGGGCAGCCGGGAGGCAACCATCCACTACACCTACACGGCGGCCATCGGCTCCGGTTCGGGAACGGCAGAGGATTCCCTGGGAGCCGGCCAGCAACGGGTGATTCCCGACGCCATCACCTGGCTGACTTCCCTGGGAGCGCCGATCGGGGACGGCGCCGCCGGAGGGACCCTGGGGGTGGAGTTCTCCGACCTCTCATCGGCTGCCGATGCCGCCGTGACGGTGAGAGTCGGCACGCCGGTGGAGGAAGGACGAGCCGGTCTGGCCTACCTGGGGTTGAGGGCCGAGAGCCTGCTCAGCGGCCCGGCCCTGGCTGGCTGGCCTGCGTCAGAACGCTGTGGACCGCTCCAACGTGGCTGTTCAGAATGCCGGGGAGGCCGGTGAGGGGAATATCACCCTGAGAGTCACCGTCTTCTCCGGGGACCCGGCGTCGCCGGGGAGCCTGACGTTGCCGGAGGTCGCCCTGGCTCCGGGAGGCTTCCACCAGTACTCGGAAATCCTGGAGACAGCCGGCTTCGAGAACGGGTATGTGAAGGTGGAGCGGGTGAGGGGGACGGCGCCTTACTATGGCTACGGGGTCATCAACGACAATTTCAACTCGGACGGGTCCTTCGTCTTTCCGGTCCCCGAAAGCTCCCTGGCAGGGACCCGGGGACAGACCCTGCCGGTGATGGTCGAAACGGGAGCCTTGCACAGTGAGTTGACGGTGACCAACTTCTCGGAGGCGGCCAGGAGGGTGGATTTCAGTTTTGTGGCTGAGGCCGTCGAGGCCGAGGACCACACGGCGGTCTTCAGCCTGACGCTCGAAGCCGGAGAACAACGAGTGATTCCCCATATGGTCAACGCCTTGCGCCAGCAGGGAGTGGCTGGCATTGGTCCGGCCGGCCAGACCTTCGCCGGGGCGGTGTTCGCCACCGCGGCTGAGGGGGACCTGAGCGGCCTGGTGACGGGAGCCCGGACGGGTTCGCCGGGAGGCGGGGGCCAATACGGGGTGTTCTACAAGGCCGCGCCCTAGGGCGCGGCCTTCACCGACGATGCCTGGATCTACGGCCTCCAGCAGCATGAGGAGACCCGAAGCAACCTGGGGCTGGTCAACACCGGAGAAGTGGATGACAGCCACAGCGTCTTCAGCCTCGACATCTACGACGGCGACAGCGGCGCCTTGGTCAACACCATTACCGGCATCACAGTCGCGGCCCGGGGCTGGCGCCAGTTCAGCAGCCTGCTGGCCAACTACGCCCCCGGAACCACCCGGGGCTACGTTCAGATCCGAAAGATCTCCGGCAACCATCCCTTCCTGGCCTACGGGGTGATCCACGATGGAGCCGCTCCCGGACAACGCAGCGGCGATGGCGCCTACGTGCCGGCTCAGCAGTAGCCTGGGAGCGCGCGGGGGTGTGAGCTTGAGAAGCTCACACGCTTGAGAAGCTCACACGCTTGAGAAGCTCACACGCTTGAGAAGCTCACACGCTTGAGAAGCTCACACGCTTGAGAAGCTCGCACGCTTGAGAAGCTCGCACGCTTGAGAAGCTCACAACGCCCGCCCAATGGGGTTCGGACAGTCCTGTCCGAGCCACAGCCAGGAGCAGGGATTCCGCCAGGAAACCGGTCGGCTGGACGTTTTCGGCCACTGGTGACTCACCTGCTCTCGACAACCCGGTCCAGTCCACAGTTCAACTCCCAGGAAACTCCTCCTGCAAATGGCGTTGCAAACTCCAGGGAGTCCGGCTGTGGTGAGATTCTGAAACATGAAGCAGCCCCGCCCCATCGAATATCGAGTCTTGATCGAAACCGATTGGATTCCGACCCATCCCAACCCCCTGAAGGTCCAGTGCCCCCTCCGCATCCCTCCTTTGAGCCGCCAAGGCGGCGGCAGCCATTGGGGGAACTCCACCGTGGGGCCTGTACCCAACTCACCTACCACGTCGTGTTCAGCACGAAATGAGGCCGAGCAGTGATGGCTATCGCCGCTGTCGCGGCTGGGTGTTTTTTGGCCTCGTAACCGTGGGCTGGCGCCCACGGCTAGCCGCTGGCGCCGCCAGGCGGCTGGGGGCTGACTTCCGGTCCCGGCGGGGTCCCTGTCCATTGTCCCGGAGCTGATTAATATGGCAGACACAATCCTCTACGGTCCCGACGGGAGTCCCATTCGCCGGCAGGAACTGACCCGCGAAGCGGCGGCCCCCACCCTCACCGGCATCCGCATCTTGACCATTTCTTTCTTGCCGCTTGCCGTTTTGTCGGCGGGCAAAGTGGCCTCGAATGGGCGATGGTCCTTCTGCCATCTCGGCGGTTTTTTCTTCTTTGGCATGGCTTCCCGAATTTTCCAGAGTGATCGCGCTTCGGCGGCATCTTGATCTCCTTGCCAGTCTGTCAACACAGAATGCCGCGTCGACCCCATCGGGTTTGAGATGCAGCCGTCCTGTTCGGAGAAGCAGCGCCGTTACAATCCGGTGTTTGCACGGCAATCGAGTTCCGATGTGGTTCTCATTGCGCCCGTTCCATGGATTGGCGTGAGCGGCATGCCAGGGTAGATTCTTTTTTAATGTAGCAGGACTTGGCGGACTGCGCCGGGAGCGCGCAGCAGGGGAGATGCAGCACGAGGAGATGGCGCTGGAGGACAGCCGCCGAGTTGCTTGGGGGGAATTTGAGGCCGAAGAAGGCCGAGAATGACTTGCTTGGCATGAACTTCGCCTGAGATGGACGAATTTTTGGCTGTCAAGTGGAAAATCATCCCGGATAGTTTTTCTAACGCGTGTTGTTCCCGATCAAGTGCAGCCGCTTGAACGGAACCCCTTGCACCGGCCCGGTCGGCGGTTCTGCGGCCAACGCGGGAACACCCCTGTCGGCCAACCAGCGTACCCCCACTCCGCATACAGCGCGGTTTACTTGAAGCCATTGTAATGATACTCTCCATCACTGCATCCCAGCGCCGCCGATCCTCCGACCGCCCTGAGCATACCTCCACTTCCCTCGAGTGCGGCTCTCTCGATTCGCTGCCCTTTCGCCTGTAGGAATCATCCATGGCTGCCTGTGATAAAGGTCCCCCAAGAAAAAAGTCGGTCCTTCTCCCAATGGTTGTTGCACCCAACGCCCCGTTCGAAAAAGAATCGACCTTGACTGAGGGATCACCCTCCGGAATCAGAGAAAGGAATGGTGTCCAGGGTGCCGTCCGGTTCCAGCGATCCTCTGATCCTCACGGTTGACGCCGGAAGCTCTGCGGTTCGCGCCACCGTCTATGATCATGCCGCCAGAGCGGTGGACGGCCTGGAGGCTCGAAGGGCCTACGAGTTTGCAACCACCCCCGATGGGGGTGTGGAAGTGGGGGCGGAGGCCCTGTTCGAGCGGGTTGTCGAGGTGATCGACGAAGTCCTGGACCGAGGTGGCCGCCAGTGTTCCGGGATTGCAGCCGTTGCGATGTCGACCTTTTGGCACAACCTGTTGGGGGTGGATGCACAGGGTCGAGCGCTGACTCCCATCTACTCCTGGGCCGATACGCGCAGCGCCGCCGCTGCTGAGCAGCTTCGGGGCGAGGTCGATGAGTCCCGCTACCATGCCCGCACCGGCTGCCTCCTCCACCCGAGTTACCTGCCGGCCAAACTGTTGTGGCTCCACCATTCCCGGCCGGAGTGGTTCCGCCCGTCCACCCGGTGGATGTCTTTTGGCGAATATGCCTATTTGAGATTGTTTGGTCTGAGCCGCTGCAGCCTCTCGATGGCTTCGGGGACGGGGCTGCTGGATCGAAACCGTCTGGAGTGGGATGAGGGAATCTTGAAGGTCTTACCGGTGGAGAGGGGCCAGTTGTCCCCCCTCATCGACCTGGACACTCCCCTCTCGGGTCTCACCCGGTCATTCGCCAAACGCTGGCCGGACTTGAGCCGAATCCCCTGGGTGGCTGCCCTGGGAGACGGCGCCTGCAGCAACGTGGGCAGTGGTTGTTCCACACCCGGGCGGTTGGCCCTGATGGTGGGCACCTCCGGCGCCATGAGAGTCATGGGCAGGGCCCAACCCCCCAAGGTTCCTCCGGGGCTGTGGTGCTATCGCGCAGACCGGCGCCGCTTCGTCATGGGGGGCGCTCTCAGCAACGGCGGACTCTTGTTCGTCTGGATGAACGAAACCCTGCGGCTGGGTGAGGACCGGGAGGCCATCGAGCGCCAACTGGCGGGCTTGGCGCCCGATTCCCATGGACTGACCGTTCTCCCCTTCCTGGCCGGTGAGCGCAGCCCGGGTTGGCAACCCCAGGCCCGGGCGGCCATTACGGGCATGAGCCTGCACACCCGTCCGCTCGACATCCTCCGGGCTTCCCTGGAATCGGTGGCCTACCGTTTCGCCAAGATCGCTCGGCTTCTGAAGCCGGTGGTCCCCCAGGCTCGAGAAATTGTGGCCTCCGGGGGAGCGCTTCTGCAGTCGCCGGCCTGGCTGCAGATCATGGCTGACGTATTGGGGCAACCGGTGGCGGCTTCGGCAGTCAAGGAGGCTTCGAGCCGCGGAGCCGCCTTGCTGGCGTTGGAAGCATTGGGCTTCCTCGGCAGCATCGAAGATGTTGAGACCCCCTTGGGGCAGCGGTTCGATCCCGGCCCTGAACGACATCAACACTACCTGAAGGCCCTGGAACGGCACGATCGGCTCTATAGCCTGTTGCTGACTCAGGGATTTTGATTGTGTCCGGTGGGCTGTGGGCGCTAAAGTTCTGGATAGCCGGGGCGGTGCGGAGCCAGGAGGGTGGATGTTGGCTCCGGGCCTCGATTGGGGGGAGCGGGCTGCCGGTGGAAAGGGAGATCCCTCCGGGGAGCCTGGCGTTCCGGTTCGGCCGCCATAGCGTTAACGGGGGAGGTTCTGATGGGCAGCGAGAATGTGAGCGAAAAAGGCATGAATCCGCTACGGGCCCTGCATCCGTTGGGGCAGAGCGTCTGGTGCGATACGATCAGTCGATCCCTGCTGGATTCTGGAGAGTTGCGGCGGATGATTGCCGAGGATGGTTTGCGGGGAGTGACGTCCAACCCGTCCATCTTCGAGAAAGCCATTCATGGCGGCGCGGACTACGATGACGAGATCCGCACCCTGGCCCGGGCCGGTCTCTCCTCCCGGCAGATATACGAAGTTCTGGCCATTAAAGACATTCAGGGAGCAGCCGATCGGTTCAGCGCTCTTTTCGAGGCGACCGGGGGCGCTGATGGCTACGTCAGTTTGGAGGTTTCGCCCCATCTGGCCCACCGGACGAGCGAAACCGTAGAGGAGGCCCGTCGCTTGTGGAAGGCGGTGGCCAGACCCAATGTGATGATCAAGATCCCCGCAACTCCGGCTGGGATGCCCGCCATCCGTCAACTGTTGGCAGAGGGAATCAACGTCAACGTCACCCTGATGTTTTCAATGGAGCACTACGTTCAAGTCGCCGAGGCCTACCTCCAGGGAATCGAGGCTTTGGCGGCATCTGTCCATCTCACGCTGGTGGCATCCGTGGCCAGCTTCTTTGTCAGTCGAGTCGACACCGCGGTCGACAAACTGCTGCGGGAGCGGGAGCGGCTCGCTCCGACGGAGGCCGTGAGAGAAACCTGCCGGAGGCTCCTGGGCCGCGCCGCCGTCGCCAACGCCCGCCTGGTTTATCAAAAATTCAAGCAAATTTTTTCGGGAAGCCGCTTCCTGCGACTCACACAAGAAGGCTTCCGCGTGCAGCGCCCCCTGTGGGCCAGCACCAGCGCCAAGAACCCGAACTACCGGGACGTGCTCTACGTGGAAGAACTCATTGGACCCGACACGGTGAACACCATGCCCCTGGCGACGCTCGCGGCCTTCCGGGATCATGGGGTGGCGCTGGCCCGCTTGGAAGACGGATTGGAAGAGGCCGCACAAACCTTCGCTCTGCTGCGGGAGCTTGGGATTGATATGGATGCCGTGACCCTCAAGTTACAGGGAGAGGGCCTCAAGCTGTTTGCCGACGCCTTCGATACTCTGGCAGCTTCCATCGACGCCAAACAACAAGCAGTCCTCAGCGCTTGAGCCCCCGGGTTGATTTTTGTTCGGAGAAGCGCGCGGTGGATTCCAACGGTCCGGAAGCCGGCTTCTCCCGGGCCATCCTGGAGATCCTTCCCCAGGAAAGACCCTCCCGATGGAGAAGGATGAATCCAAGGAGCAGGAGAGGGATCATTGAAACCATGTAGCAACCGTTGCTGATCCCTGCCGCTTGCGAGTTGGGATCGTCCGGCGACAGGAATGGCGAAAAGAAGTGAATCAGGGCCAGATTCATGAAAAACTGGAAACTGCCTACCCCTCCCGGGGTTGGAATGGCGACTCCCACAACCGTCATCACCATCAGCAGAAGAGCTCCCGCCAGCGGGAAGTCGCTCAAATAAGCCTTGACCAGAAACCAGAGCTGGAGGGTAATGGTGGTCCAGATGGCGAGCGAAAGGACCGTCACTTTAACCCGCTCTCCCCCGGGTTGCAAGGCGCCAAAGCCTTCCACGAAGGAAGCCGCGATGCGCCGCAACCGCCCCGGAATCTTCCGGGTCCAATGCCGGTGGCGAACCAGGCAAGTCAGGCCGAGCAATCCCGCGCCCAGGACCAGAACGCCAACCAGAGAGAAATTTTGGAGGGCGAGCATGATTTCGCGCCCTCTTTCGGAGCCGGGGGGATGGCGGTGAGAGAAAAGAGCCAGATAGAGGCCGAAGATCACGACCACGGTGACCAGGTCCAGCACCCGTTCCAGGAGAGAGGTGGCGATGACCGAGGCGGAAGAAATGTGTTCCTTTCTGGCCAGCGCCACCGAGGCCACCACTTCGCCGGCGCGCGGGGGAATCAAATTGATGACGTATTTGGCTACCGTCAAGGAAAACAGGCTGCCGTATGAAAGGGAATGCTTGACGGGGATCAAGAGGACTCCCCATCTCCAAGCGCGCAGCGCCATATGAAGCAGGGTAAAGCCGAAGCCCGCCAACAGGAGCGCCGGGTCTCCCTGCAACATCACTCTCCAGGATTGTTTCCAGTCGGGAACACTGGAGTAGATCAGGAAGCCAACCCCAAGGGTTGAACCCAGACTGATGATCCACGGAAGCGCTTTTCTCACGACTGTCGATGCTCGGTTGTCGAGCCTGCGGAAGCGGAGGCTCCGGCTCCGGCGATTGGCGCTCCCGAGCCGAAGCAGATGGGTTCCAAAGGAGGTCGAGAGGGCGCGGCTGAAGGGACTCCTTCCAAGGACGGGTCATCCCGATCCCATTCGCGCCGCGCAGCTTTGACGCAGGAACCGTACCATGACCGGGAGGGCTTCTCAAGTAGCCGTGCGGGTTCAGTACCTGTGAGACTCGGTCGGGCAACCTCGTGGGTGTCAAGGGACTCCATCGGGGTCCTCAGGTCCAGGGAGCGGTGAGGTCGGATGTCATTGTAGAAGTGTGGGTAGTCGGCGAGAGCGGCGCCAGTGGCGGCGACGGTGAGTTGGCCGCTGTAGAGGTTCCAGAACTCGAGGCGGGCGCTGTGGTTGGCGCGTTCGACGCAACTATTGAACCGGGGGCGTCGGGGTGGCAGGACAAACTGGGGGATATCGAGTGGCTGGCAGGCTGGCTTGAACTCGCCCCTGAACCCGCTACCGCCGTCGACCTGGATGGAGGGGAGGGGCAGGTCCTGAATCACGGCCTGCAGGAAGCCTCGGGCGAAATTTCCCTCCTCCGGAGGGGCTGCACTCCTGAGTGGAGCGCAGGGGTGGGTCCATAATTCCCCTCTCCGGAGGGGTGTAGGGGTGGGTGCTTCCCCTCCTGGGAGGGGCTGCACTCCTCGAGGGGTGCAGGGGGTGGGGTCCGACGGCGCTTCTTCAGCTGGACGCGCCCCCGGCAGAGGGCGCAGGGGCGGATACGCCCCTGCCGCAGGGCTGAAAACCCGGCGCCCGGTTCCGGGTTTTCCTGGCAGAAAGCGCAGGGGCGAATGCGGCCTAGGGTGGATTCACCCGGATGAATACCCTGGCGGGCAAGCAGGACCCGCAGGGGTCGCTTGCCCCTGAAGGGATAGCGCCGCCGCAAGGCCCGGACCTGGCGCTGCCGGGTTGGTGTCCATGGCCGCCTGCGGAGGCGTTGCGGGCGTCGGCTGAGGGCTGCCAAGCCCTGGGGGCCGTGCTCCCGATAGCGTGCGGCCCAGCCGAAGTCGGTGGCTCTGGACCCACCGATGGCCCGCAGGGCAATCTTGGGGGAGCAGCCCTCGGCCCGCAGGTCCTGGTAGATTTCCAGTGGGCGCCGTCTGGCGATGGCGTTGGCGGGTAGGATGTCGTCGACTTTGAAACGGTGATCAGAGGGGATTGGCAGCGATGGAATCTGCCGGGTTCAGGCTCCTTTCGGCTTGGCTCAAGGCAGGCCTTGGGTTCCTGGATGGAAACTCAAGACCACCTGAACGGGGGTGCCGTTTGGTCCCGAATGGGGGCCAGGCACCGTGCTTTGGGGGGGTGAGTGACGAGATCAGGGACCCTCAAGGGACGGTTGGGGCGGGTTTGGGGCTAGGCTCGCTCCGCTCCCTTCGCCCCAAACCCACCATGGTTGGCATCCCGATCCATCTTCCCTCCAGCATTACCCTCACCGTCTCACAGGTATCGGAACCCGGACAGTAGCCCGAGCGCCCAAGGAGAACCTGCTCTTGCCTCGAACCAATGCCGATTACTGTGGACAACCTCTTCTTCAGTCTTTGGCGAGAGTGGGCGCCGCGGCTTCCAGGTTTCCCCTGTGATATACTCGTCCTCCAGCCGAGGAGGCGCGGGGTCTCGGCTCCGCCAGGGCCGGCGCCTGGCAGTCCAGGGCGAATCAACGGGCTGAGGCGCCGACTTCGGAATCCTGAGACGGCCGGTAGCACAGAGAAAGAGGAAAACGAGTGCGTGAAAAGTTCGGGACGTTCGACTTGAGAAAAATTGAGCAGGCTCGAATCCTGGCGGGGCTGTCGAAATCCGCCCTCGCCAGAAAGGTGGGAGTCTCCCCGACGACCTATACCCGCATCCTCGATCAGGGCCGGATTTTCCCGCCGACGGCCAAGAAGATTGCCGAGGCCTTGGGGCTGAAGATGCAGGATATCTTTATCCCGACGGCCTCTCCGGTCGTCAGCCAGGTCGCGCCGAGACGGAAGGACGGGAGTCACCTCGAGACATTGAAAGCCAGGCTGGCTGAGGTCTGTGACCTCAAGGGGGCCGGTTCGCTCTTGAACTGGGACCAGCAAACCTGCATGCCGGCTGGTGGGGGGCCGGCGCGCGCCGAGCAACTGGCCACCTTGGAGAAGCTGGCGCACGCTCGGTTTACCTCCGAAGAGGTGGGGGAATGGCTTGAAGGCGCTGCCGCCGAGACCCAAGCCTTGAGCTACGAATCTGACGATGCCGGTTTGGTTCGAATGACTCGTCGGGATTACGACAAGGCTCGAAGAATTCCTCCCGCGCTGGTGGCGGAGATCGCTCGACAGACTTCCCTGGGAATGGAGACCTGGGTGAAGGCCCGAGCCGACTCCGACTTCGGGATCTTTCGGAACTCGCTGCAAACCATCGTCGACCTCCAGCGAGAACTGGCGGATTGTCTGGGATACCGGCAGAGGAGATACGACGCGCTGCTGGACCAGTATGAACCGGGGTTGTCTTCGGCTGATCTGGAAAGACTGTTTGCCGATTTGAAGGCTGATCTGATTCCGCTGGTGCAGGACATCTCCCCAAAACTCGACTGCGTCCAGGATGGACTGTTGCGCCAGAGCTTCTCGATGGAGAAGCAGCGGGCCTTTGGCCTGGAGTTGGCTCAGCAGATGGGCTTCGATCTCAGCCGTGGACGGCAGGATCAGTCGGTCCATCCCTTTTGCACCTCGTTTTCCATCAACGATGTTCGAATAACGACGCGCTTCGATGAGCAATTTCTCCCTTCGGCCCTGTTCGGCACTCTTCACGAAACAGGTCATGCCCTCTACGATCAAGGAGTGAGTTCCACCCTGGAGCGGACGCCCCTGAACGGAGGCGTCTCGCTGGGCATTCATGAATCCCAGTCGCGATTATGGGAGAACCTGGTGGGCAGGAGTCGGGGCTTCTGGAAGTTCGCCTACCCGCGGCTTCAGCGCACCTTTCCTCGGGAGTTGGGGGACTGTTCCCTGGAAACCTTCTATCGGGCCATCAATCGGGTGGAGCCTTCCCTGATCCGGGTGGAGGCCGACGAAGTCACTTATAACCTCCACATCATGCTCCGTTACGAGTTGGAAGTCGATCTGATCCAGGACAGCCTTCCCATCGAGGACCTGTCCCAAGCTTGGAACGCCAAGATGCGGAACTACCTGGGGATTTCCCCTCCCAATGATGCCCTGGGGGTGCTGCAAGACGTCCATTGGTCGCAGGGTTTGTTCGGTTATTTCCCTACCTATTCTCTGGGGAATCTGGTATCCGTGCAGTTTTATGAACAGGCCAGGCAGGAAATCCCGAGCATCCCCCAGGAAATCGAGCGAGGCGAATTTTCGAATTTGTTGGCTTGGTTGAGGGAGCATGTCCATCGGCATGGCCGGAAATTCATGCCGGCCGAGTTGGTCCGGCGGGTGACGGGCGGCCGGCTGAGCGCCGAGCCTTTCATGGGTTATCTGAAGGCCAAGTACGGGGAAATCTACTCCTGAGCACTGGCCCGGGCCGAACAGGCCGGGCACTGTCGCCAGGCCGTTGGCTTCGGGACAAGCCAAATGGCAAACCGGAGTCCAGGCAGAGCCTCATCATGAAGTTGCCCCACTCAAGCCCCATCCGTCACGACTGGAGCCTCGAAGAAATCGAGGCCATTTACACCTTGCCCCTGCCGGACCTGATCTTTCGCGCCCAATGTCTACACCGGGACCACCACCGCTCCCAGGAAGTGCAGGGCTGCTCGCTTCTGAGCATCAAAACGGGGGGATGCCCGGAAGATTGCGGCTACTGTCCCCAATCGGCGCATTACGACGCGGGAGTTTCAGGCCAGAAGCTCCTGACCCCGGAGCGGGTCCTGGCGGCCGCGCGGGAGGCCCGTCGGCGCGGGGCGACCCGCTTTTGCATGGGGGCAGCCTGGCGCCAGGCCCCTGAAGGCGCGGAATTCGACCAGGTGCTGGAGATGGTGCGCGGCGTCCGGGACTTGAGCCTGGAAGCCTGCTGCACCCTGGGAATGTTGTCGGAGCGGCAGGCTGAGGCGCTGGCTGCGGCAGGTCTGACGGCCTATAACCATAACCTCGATACCTCCCCCGAGTTCTATGGGGAAATCATCACCACCCGCACCTATCGGGATCGTTTGGAGACCCTGGCTCGGGTGCGAAAAGCCGGCATCAGCGTCTGCTGCGGCGGGATTATCGGCCTGGGGGAAAGCCGTCGGGACCGCTGGCTCTTGCTGGAGCAATTGGCGACTCAGGATCCCCATCCGGAGAGCGTCCCCATCAATCTCCTGGTTCGGGTGGAGGGAACGCCGCTTGCCGATCAGGGAGAGGTGGACCCCCTCGAAATGGTTCGCATGATCGCAACGGCCAGAATTTTGATGCCCGGCGCCATGGTGCGATTGAGCGCCGGGCGGCTTTCACTTTCCGATGAGGCCCAAGCGCTCTGCATGCTCGCCGGTGCCAATTCCATCTTCATGGGGGACCGCTTGTTGACCACGCCCAATCCTCCAACGGACCTGGACCGCAGTCTGTTGGAACGACTGGGAATGCGGCTTCGCCCTCCCGAACCATCGGGGTCTGCTCACACCTGATGCATCGCCGATGAGTATGGACAGGACGAACCCCATCCAGGGTGCGTCGAGCTTCTCGAAGTGAGAGGAGATACGGCGAAAGCCCTTCAACCGGTCTGCCTGCAACGCCCAGGCAGGTCACCGGAACAAGCACTCCACCACGTTGGTCCTTTGGCGCATCTCCCGGTTGTGCTCCCAGGGGACGACCGGGGTCTTGAGCGGCGGAACAACCGGCGTCAACCCGAGCGCCAACGCCAGTGGGTGCGGGAGCGCCTTCCGCCCTCTTCCACCTCATCGGCGGTGCCGTGTTCCTCAGACTGGCGGACGCGGCTTGCGGCCTGCCCTCCTGCGACGCCCAGGCCCAGGCCGCCGAGCCCCAACGACCGAGGCTTTCTGCAGACCGTGATCCCAGGACCTGCCCCTGCACTCCTCTCAGGAGTGCAGCCCCTCTCAGGCGTGCAGCCGCTCAGGCTCACACCCCCTCCCAGGAGGGGAAGGCACCCACCCCTGCGCTCCTCTCAGGCGTGCGAGCTTCTCAAGCTCGCACCCGCTCAGGAGGCCAGATCTCAGGCGTGCGGGCCCTCCATTCCGTCCAGGTCGACGGCGTCGCCGAGTTCGAGCCAGCCGGCCAGCAACTCGATATTTCCGGTTTGTCCTGCCGCCCCGATGACCGCAACTCACGGGTTGCGTCGAACGTGCCAACCACAGCGCCCCGGTCTGGGGAACCTCTGAACAGCCCGGTGCACGCTGGACTGAACGGCGACAATGAAGAACAGGCTTTTGCCTCGCCAATTCTCCCCGCAAGCAATCAAGCCACTCCCATTCCTGTGGCCTGTCACTCCAGCGTGCGGCGAGACTCATGGTTGTGAACCCAAAATATCCCAGCCGCCTAGCGGCGCCAGCCTGTAGCCGTGGGCGTCAGCCCACGGGACCAGGTAGACCCAACCCTACCGGAGCCGCGAATGCGGCGACAGCCGTTGGGAAGCATTCAACCGGGCGCGCCCACCGGGGTTATTGTGGCCTCGAACCGGCTCTGCCGGGACCTGCTGCCCCTCCAAACCCTGATTTGGGCGCACTCCATCACGGTTTACTTGCACAAGGGTTACCAAACCACAATCCACGGACTTATTCAGAGATTCCCTGGTTCTGGAACCGCTACACCGGCCAACTCACCGCCGCCACCCTCGCCGACTCCCAACCCCTCTACAACCCCATGCGGCCCCACCGATCCCTGGACCCGAGAACGCCGATGGAGTCCCCCGGCGCCTGCACGGCCGCCGGATCGACGTCTCACAGGTGCTGAACCCGCACAGGTTCCCCGAACCGGGCAGGGGCTGTGCTATAATCGCGGGCTGCTATGCTTGCTCCGTACCCCCCCATTCCTCCCCCGGTTTCCAGGGGGTCTTTGCAGAAGATTCTGAATTTGAAAGATCTGCTGGTGCAGAGGGGTCGTCTGCGGCAAGAGAAAAAGAAGACGGTTTTCACCAACGGATGCTTTGATTTGCTCCATCCCGGCCATATCGATTACCTGAGCCGCGCCCGGCAGATGGGAGATATCCTGATGGTGGGAGTGAACAGCGATCGCTCGGTTGGAAGACTGAAAGGGCCTCTTCGACCCATCATGACTCAAGACGAGCGGACCCGCCTGCTCTCGGGGCTGTGCAGCGTCGACTACGTCACGGTTTTCGACGAGGATACCCCTCAGCGCCTGATCGCTTCTCTTCTTCCCGATGTCCTGGTCAAGGGAGGGGACTGGAAGCTGGAAACGATCGTGGGTCGGGAGGAGGTGGAGGCGGCCGGCGGTTCCGTCGTTCCCTTGCCCTACCAGGAGGGGCAATCCTCCACCGCGATCATCGAGCGCATTCTGCACCGGTACGGTCGGCAATCTTGAAGTGAAGTCCGGAGGGCTTCCCGAGCCAGCCGGGGGCCCCTCGATAGTCCCTTTCCCCATTTGCGGTCAGTGTGGTCACCCAACATCTGCTTTCCCGGTTGCTGCAGGATCCGCGCCTGCGATCGATTCCCCCTCAGTTCGACTGCGGACCGGGCCGCATCACCCTTTCGGGCATCACCCCCTCGGCAAAGCCCGCCTATCTCACCATTCTCCAGCAGATTTTGAATAGACCGGTTCTCTTTGTGAGCGCCGCCCACCCGGACCTGGAAGCCATGGCGGCCACCACCGCCTTTTATCACCGCAACCTCTCCGGTAAAGCGGGTGAGCGGGTGGCTTGTTTTCCTGCGCTGGAGCCAGGCCCTTACAGCGGAGTCTCCCCGAACGCCGAGGCCGTTGAGCAACGGACCCTTGCCCTCTGGAAAATCTACCGGCAAACCCTGGATATCCTGCTCTGCGGACCCACCGCTCTGGTGACTCGATTGCCGGAATGCCTCCACTCCTTCGAGCAGGTCCCCGAGCTGGCCGTGGGCAGGGAGATCTCTCCCGAAGAACTGGCGGCCTACCTGAAGAAAGCCGGTTACGTCAACGAAGAACCGGTGACCGGTATCGGAACCTTCTCGCGGCGAGGGGGGGTCCTGGATGTTTTTCCCCCGGCCGGCGACAATCCCGCACGCATTGAATTTTTTGGAGATGAGATCGAATCGCTGCGGGAATTTTCGGTCACCTCACAGCGGTCGGTCGGGTCTGTCGAGAACGTGACCCCGATTCCAATGCGAGAGGTCTTTCTCGATCCTGAGTCTATCCGGCAGTGGAGCCGGAAGGCCGCAAAAAGATGGAACCCTCAAGACTTTCCCAACTTCTTCGAGAACCAGGTGGTCCAGGCAGGGGCCGGGGGGAAATCTTCCAGGGATTCGAGTTCTTGCAGGCGCTGACGCGTCCCCTGAAAGTGCCGTTTCTGGATTTCGTCTCTGATTTCGTGGTGGTGAAGGATGAACCCGCTGATCTGGAGGAGGCCTTGCATCGCTGGGTGGACGAGGTCGCTCGGGATCGAGAAGCATTGAGCCGGCAGGGGGCGCCCAGCTTGAGTCCGGAGGAACTCTTCGTCTCTCTGCCCCAGGCTCGGAAAAAACTGGAAGACCGTTGGGTCGTCAACCTGCGGCAATTGGGATCTGAAACCCCGCGGCAGCCGGACCGATCCCTGTCGTTGCCCCCGGCAGCCGGAGCGCCGCCTGCCGAATCGGCCAACTCGGATTTTCAGTCCTCTGCTGCCCGATGCCCGATCGACATCGACTGCCAAACGGTGCCCGTCCGAAAGTATCACGGCGACATCAAAAGCCTGGTTCAGGATTTGCGCCAATTACTGGATTCAGGAGAACGACTGCTTTTCGCGCAGTCTTCTCCGGGAAGAGCCGAGCGCCTCAAGGAAATCTTGCAGGAATACGATCTTCCGGTCGTGTCCGATTTCGACGCAGAAGATCGACAAGCTGATTTGAACAACGCCCGGCTGGCTGTTGTGATCGGCCACGTCCTCGAAGGATTCCATCATCGCTCCTCCCATACCTGCATCCTTGGGGACGGGGATGTTTATGACGAAACAGAGTTTCTCTCCCAACCGGCGCCATCCAAATCGAGAGCAGGCGCCTTTGTCTCGGACTTCCGTGATCTGAGGCCGGGGGACTACGTGGTGCACGTGGACCATGGCATCGGACGTTACCGGGGATTGAAACAGATCGACCGGGAGGGAGTGAAGCGCGAGTTCATGATCCTGGAATATTGGGAGGGAGCTCGGCTGTACGTACCCCTGGAGCGGCTGGATCTGATTCAAAAGCACAGCGGTGGCGATAGCGCTCACCCGCCGCTCGACAAGCTGGGAGGGGTGAGTTGGAAGAAAACCAAAGCCCGTATCAAGAAATCCATCCGGGATATGGCCCAGGATCTACTCAAGCTGTACGCCCGGAGAAAGATCGCGCCTGGATACCGCTTTTCGTCGAATGGCCACTGGCATCGAGAATTTGAAGAGGCCTTCGAGTTCGCTGAGACCCCCGATCAGAGGGAAGCCATCCAGGACATTTACCAGGATATGGAGTTGAGCGCTCCCATGGACCGGCTGCTTTGCGGGGACGTGGGCTTCGGCAAAACCGAGGTCGCCATGCGTGCCGCCTTCAAGGCAGCCTTCGACGGCAAACAGGCCGCAATCCTGGCTCCCACGACCATCCTGGTCTACCAGCACTACCTTTGTTTCAAGCAGCGCTTTATCGCATTCCCCATCACCATTGAGATGCTGAGTCGATTTCGAAGCCCCAGGGAGCAAAAAGCCATTCTGGAGCGGGTGGCAACCGGAAAGACAGACATCCTCATCGGCACCCACCGAATGCTTTCGAAAGACATTCAGTTTCGCGACCTGGGTCTGTTGATCGTGGACGAGGAGCAGCGCTTTGGAGTCGTCCATAAGGAAAGACTCAAGCAATTGAAGAGGAACGTCGACACCTTGACCATGACGGCCACACCCATTCCTCGAACACTCCATATGTCGTTGATGGGAATCCGGGACATGTCGGTGATCGAGACTCCTCCGCGAGATCGCCTGGCCATTCAAACCTCGGTGCTGCCGTTCAGCCGCCAGATCATTCAGAAGGCCATCAGGCATGAGCTGGAACGACAGGGACAGGTCTACTTTGTTCACAACAAGGTCGAGTCGATTGGCTCCATCGGCCTGCTCCTTCGGGAAATCTGTCCCGAAGCCCGCCTGTTGGTGGCTCACGGCCAGATGAACGAGAAGGCGCTGGAGTCGACAATGCTGAAGTTCTTGCGGCACGAAGCGGATGTGCTCTTATCGACTACAATTATAGAAAACGGACTGGACATGCCGCTCGTCAACACCATGATCATCAATCGCGCCGATCAGTTTGGACTTTCTCAGCTCTATCAGTTGCGAGGACGGGTGGGCCGATCCAGTCGACGGGCCTACGCCTACTTGCTGACCCCCCCGCGTCAGACGCTTTCGAGTGTGGCCCGCCAGCGGCTGGCTGCTTTGAAGGAGTTCAGCGAACTGGGGTCCGGATTCAAAGTCGCAGCCTTGGATCTGGAGTTGAGAGGCGCCGGCAACCTCTTGGGCGGTGAACAGCACGGCCATGTCAACGCCATCGGCTTCGATCTTTACTGTCAAATGCTGGAGAGGACGATCCGGGAGCTCGAGGGGCAGGAGGTCTTGCCGGAGATCCAATCGCAGATCAACCTCAGGCTGAATGTCAGGATTGCGCCGGATTATATTCCTGATGAAAACCAGAGACTCAGCATCTATAAGCGGATTTCGTCTCTGAAACTCGACTCCGAGATCGACGCTCTCAGGGACGAATTGGAGGATCGCTATGGGCCGGCGCCGGAGGAGGTTGAGCGGTTGATGGAGTACATGAGGGTGCGCCGTCTCGCCGAAAAGGTGTTGGTCCAGTCGATGGAGAGAGATCGGCATGGCATCGCCATCAAATTTCACCCCAAGACGCCCATCCGGCCCCACAAGCTGGTTGAAACGGTTTCCGGTTACCCGGGTTTGTCGGTGAGCCCGGGAGGGCAATTGAGGCTTCAGTCGGCCGGCGTCTCCCATGGGGAGATTCTTTCCTCGGTGCGAACGCTCCTGCGTGAACTCGCTTCCTGATCGTGGAGGTTCCGGCTGTGCTTGTACTCGACTTCGAGTCCCGGGCCGACTGGCGAGAGTGGTTGGCCAAGAACCACGGCCTGGAAACGCTCGTGTGGCTGGTGTTTTACAAAAAGGCCAAGGGCATTCCCGGCCTGCTCTACGAGGAGGCGGTCGAAGAAGCGCTCTGTTTCGGCTGGGTCGACAGCCTCATCAAAAAACTCGACGCCAACCGCTACCTGCGGAAGTTCACTCCGCGCAATCCGGGAAGCCTGTGGTCGGACATCAACAAGACGCGCGCCGAAAAAATGATTGCGGCGGGACGGATGTCACCGCCCGGGATGGCGCTGGTAAGGGAAGCCAGGCAGTCGGGAGAGTGGGACCGGGTGCGCAAACCCGGCCCCCGGTGGGTCGAGGAGTCTCGGGAACTGGCGGAAGCCCTTCTCGACCATCCACGGGCGGCGGCCCACTTCAGAGCGCTGGCGCCGTCATACAGACGACACTACAACTTATGGGTCTCGACCGCTAAAAAGCCCCGGACGCGCATGAGGAGAGTTCGTGAAGCCATTCAGAAACTGGAACGCGGCGAGCGTCTGGGTCTCAAGTAAGGGAAATTCTGATTAATTCGGAGTTTCTGCGACACAGGGAGGCGCCGCCATTTTCAATGGCTGATAAGTTGTTGAAAATGCAGGAAAAACAAAAACTGAGATGCTTGTTTTTCTTGCTCTGAATCGTTCGTTTATGAATAAATCAGAGCGTCCCAGGGCTGTTTGTCCTGCCCCCCCCCTCCCCCACCAACGGGAAAAGCCTGAGAAAAGGAGTGTGGCGGGATTGGATGTACGGAAACGCTTTCGAAACCGTTTTCTCGGTGGTAGCCGGTCCATCCTCAGGCCGGGGCGATCCACGGCGACACTCCCGGATTCATCGACCTGGGCCTGCTCGGCAGGCGCCCAATCGTGGATGTGCGATTCCACCCATCCCTGCGCCAGGATTCGAAGGTCTTGCCTCACGCGATGGCCTGGAGGTTGGCATCGGCGTCGGCGCGTCACTCTCCCCGGCCCGCTTCGTCAACCGATTGGCCGCTTAACTTCTGTGGAGAATTCGGCTAACATTTTTGTTCGACGGGCGGTTTCGGGCCCGGCCCGGTATGGAGGTTTACCTAGGAGGAACCATGAAACAAAAGCTTTTTCATCTTGCGTTGGCTGGGATTCTGTGGCTCCCCGGCTCATCTCTGCAGGCCACCACCATCTTCGAGGAGATTATCTGCCGGGTCAACAACGACATCATTACCCGCTCCGAGTATCAGGAGGCCAGGAACCTTCTCAAGGTACAGGCGCAGCGCCAGGAAAAACTTTCCGGCGAAAAATTAGCCGAGGCGGTGAGTGAGCGTGAAAAGCATCTGCTCAAGGACATGATCGAGGAGCGTCTTCTGGTTCAGAAGGCCCTGGAGTTGAGCATGACGGCCGATACCGACGTCATCAAATACCTGGACCGACTTCGAAAAGAGAACAACCTCCCGAGTATCGAGGCCCTCGAGCAGGAGATGCGAAAGCAGGGAATCAATCCGACCGAGTTCAAAAAGAGAATCAGGGACCAGAGCCTTCGGGAGCAGGTCCTTGGAAGAGAAGTCTACTACAGGATACAAATCTCGACCGAGGAGATCAAAACCTACTACAACGCCAACCAGGGGCAGTTCGATCGACCGGAGCAGGTGCGGCTTCAGGAAATTCTGATCAGGTCGGATGGGAAAGAGCCCGTGGCAGTCGAGCCGATCAGGAAAAAGGCCGAGGAGGTTTTGGAGAAGGCCAGAGGTGGGGATCTGTTCGACGAGCTGGTCTCCGAATACTCCCAGGGGCCGACCGCCAAGCAGGGGGGTGACCTGGGGTTCTTCCGCAAGGGAATGCTCCTGAAGGAGGTCGAGGATGTCGTCTTTTCTCTGCGCAGAGGCCAGATCACCGATATTTTGGAAGGCCAGGATGGCTTTCGCATCTTCAGAGTGACCGAAAAAAACACCGCCGGCATTCAGCCCCTGGATGTGGTCAAGGATAGGATCCATCAGCTTCTCGTAGCCGACAAGGCGGGGCCGGCCCTCAAGAAGTATATGGCCAAGCTGCGCCGCCAAAGTTACATTCGTCTCAAGCCGGGCTACGTCGACAGCGGCGCCAACACGGAAACCGCCTCCGCCAATGGGGATCAAGATACCAGCCAAGCCACCCCTCCCCCAGCCTTCGAGGGGCAGAAGAAGAAAAAGTGAGAGCCGAGGCCTTTCTCCCTTCTACCCCCCCCAACCGGAATCCATTCGGCTTGACCTTTTCCTGAAGAGGTCCCGATTGATGATCCCCTGCCGGACGCCGGCAAAGTTCTCACTTACACCACCAGGGATATCAGGTCATCAATCTTCCGCAGTTGCCTGTTGCTGGCGAGATGCGAAATGCCTCGGTGCAGATGCAACCGAAACTGCTGCGTCAATGTCTCCAGATCGGTACCCAGCGCGTCGTGCAAACAACGCTCTTTTACAAGGGCTAGATACAGATCAGCGTATCGGCCGCCAAAAACCTTCCAACTCATTTCTACATTGCTGTCCGCCGGAATCTTGGCGGGAGGCGGTACGCTCTGTTCGGCCAGGGATATGCACAAGGCCCAGCGGCACAGGACATTCCAGTGCCTGATACCCGTGACGCGTTTCAGCTTGATGAGCTGGTCCTTCGCCCGCTGTGATAGCCTGATATGTTCGATCGCCACTATGTTGCCTCCCGCGCGTTGAAGTAGCCTGGGACAACCTGGGTCTGGCACGCCTTGTCGTCATACGCAAGCTGGTAGCTACGGCCTATCCAGGGGCGCAACCGCTCAAGGTACTCGCCGGCGATTTCCTCGTCGGTCGACAGCAGCAAAACTTGGTGGCTGGCAAACGGTAGATAGCGTTCGACGAGATGCATGCGATGGCCGGTATCAAGGCGGCCCAGTGGTGTATCGATTGCGGTGGGCAAGGGCCGGCCAGACGCTTTGGCCATCCCCCACAGCAAGGCAATGGCGAGTAACTGGCGCTCGCCCGCCGACAGCCGTTCCGCGCTCAGGACTTCATCGTCGCGCCCGAAAAGAGTGAGGGAAAAATGCGCCGGATCGATGGACAGGCGGGTGACGAGAGAATCTTTACGCAACAATTGCTGATAGCTCTCTAGGACGAGTTGTTCGATGCGCCGGACATGACGTCCTATGACAGCGCGCCGGAACACGCCCAGCGTGGTGCGCACTTTGCCAGCATGATGAAGTATCCGTGCACGGTCCTCGCGGTTGCCTCTATCTTTCGCATCCGCTTCTATCAGGCGCATTAATGATTGTTCCTTGCGTTCGATCTTGCGTTCCAACCGCTCGACGTCCTGCCCCATGATGGCGTACTTTGCGTCGAGAGTTGCGATTTCCTTCTTCAAGATGTTGCGCTCGGCGGCTGCTTCGGCGATGATGTCGTCGCTTGGCACGTTCTCGTATTCGATTCGCGCCCGGGCTGCGTTTGCTTCCGACCTCTTTTGTTGCTTGAGACAGGCTGTCGTCGCGTCCTTGAGATCGTCAAGATTGCCCCTCAGCAACGTGTGAAGGTCGCTGCGAACTTCGGGCAGAAGATCCAGAGCAGTTTCTTCTTTGCCGAGGGCCTGCCGCTCGGCGCGGTCCTCATCGAAGAACGCCTCTAAAGCGTTGACTACCCTCTTGTCAACTGATTGGGTATGCAAGTGTTTGATTGCGTCCCGGTCGCGTTGCTTGAGCGCCTCGAACAGATCTCGGGCACGCCGGCATTCCTCTTCATGGCGGTCTCGGGACTCCATGGACGCCAGCGACTCGCGTATAAGCAGCAAGGGTAGCGGCCCAGCAGCAAGGTTGCGCAGCACGGCGGCGCCTTCCTTAACGATTTCTTCGGCAGTGGCTAGATGGCGTTCGATTGTCACCCTTTGTTCATAAAGTTCGCCGCCCAGCCGGTGGTATTTGTCCTCGATCCTCTCCAGAGCCCGGCGCTGGCGGTCAATTTGGTGGGTCCGCAGCGCTGCACGCTCCTGCTTCAAGGTGACGGCGCGGCTTCGCAGGTCGCGTAAGTCAGCTTCCGCCGCTACGATGTCCCCGTGAACAGAGTCATTCTTGTCTTCAGTTCGCTTGCGACGTTCATAGACTCGAAGGTCTTTTTCAAGCTGGTCGACTATGTCAAGGCCGAGCAAGTTCTGAATCGCGGCACCAATCAGCGCAGAAGAATCGCCCTGCGACGCGTAGCCTTCGATCTGCTCACCATCGAATAGAAACAGGTGCGCGATATTGGCGGGCAAAAAATCCTCGACTTGGCTGGCCCAGTTATCGGCCAGAGCCGGTTCGGGCTGCCCGTTTCTGAGGACCTCGAATTGTTCCTTGCAGCCACCGTTAGTGCGTCGCCACGAGCGATGCAACCTGTATTGATCCTCAACGCCTTCGACTGTATGCCGAAAACGTATCTCGATCGCGGCTTCAGAAACGTCGGCGCCATTGTGAATGCAGCGAGAAAGATATTCGGAGTAGGCGAGAGAACCACGGTTGGAGATTCGGGCATGCGGACCGAATAGGCAAAGCTGGAGAGCATCGAGCAAGGTGGTCTTGCCGCCGCCATTCAGGCCACCGAATAAGATGAGGGGTTTATCCGGCGCCGGTGGCGTCAGTGTCATTGTTTGGCGGTTCGCGTAGAGCCCAAAATTATGCAGCGTCATATCGTCCAGAATCATTGTTTGCCCTCATCCTGGCTGCGGAAGGCCAGCACTTTCTGAACCTGCGGTACCGTCTGCTCAAACACACGTTCTTGGGCAGCGTTGAGTGCATTGCGGTGCTGCCGTGCACGGTTTACCGCATCTTCTTCGTCATTATAGAAGTTACGGTAGAAAGCCTGTTCGATCGCTTCGAACAAACCGGCACGGCGCAGCATTGATTTGTGTTGTTTCTCGATTGAGAGCAACTCGCGGGTAAGCTGGAAATGAAGCTCGTCGCCGCATAGATGGCGTAGAAGGCTCATTTGTGGACCGCCTATGACGAGATTGTCGTCGATGCGCCCGCCTGGATAGAGTTCGCCCGTCGTTTCTTCATAAACGCCGGGGAGGCTGTCCTCTATCTCGTGTTTTTCGATAACCCAGATACGGCGGATTTCTTGAAGCTCTTCCAGCGTGATGAGGGCTAGATGGCGGACCTCCTCAGGACCGTTCTCGCGGATGTGCTGCTGCGCCTTCAGAACCTTGCGGAGCCAGTCTTGCCTAACCTTTTGCTTATAGGGACCGGGGATAGGACGGTCATGGAAAAGCTGGACGGTACCGTTCATGCGGCGGAAGTCACGCAGAGGTCGATCCGCATCAAGTGTCTTCGGCGGGTCAAGTTCGTTACGCAACTCAAGCAGCGGCAGCATCCACTCCTTTTCCTCGTCGTTCTGGATCATGGCTTGCATAGACTTGTCTTTTTCGACCAGGGTACAGACCCAGCAGCCGAATCGGCTGTCGCCGCAACTTGGCGTACTGGTGTCCACAACAAGTGGACATTCGCCGTCGGCTGACGCCCCCTTATACATCGTCAGCAGGTCTTTGTTGTTGTAACCCCATGGATTACCCACCTGCATGAGAAACAGCCATACGTCATCGTTGGTCCACTCTTCCAGCGGAGTGTACACGAACGAGTTGGGCAAACTGCCGTTCGGACTGAGGCGGTCGCGAACACGTTGTTTCTCGAACCGTTCCATGGTGCGCGCCCGAGACGTACTTTCCGCCTTGCGCGAGCCGAGAACAAGGATGGCTTCGCCGTGTTCTTGCACAATGGAGTTTATGAACTGCGTCGACGGCATGATCTTGAGGCGCTCGGTGCACCAGCGGAACTTTGGCCGCGGCGCAGGATAGCCTCGGCCGATGAGATTGACCCAAAAAGTGTTTTCGGGTTCCGGCATCAGCCGGTGAGCCGTCAGAGGGAGGTTCTTCCGTGCCGCCTCAACGCCCATCTTTTCAAGGGATTTGGAAACCCACAGGGCGACGATGGGGTTCTCGACCAAAGTGTCGGTGCTGATGACGTAGACAGGTTTTGCACGCTGTTCGGGTGGAACCTGTTCAAGCGCGAGCCAGACGAGTTGCAAGACAGCCGTCGAGTCCTTCCCGCCGCTATAGCCAATGACCCAGGGCATATCGTCGGACGTATAAAGATCAGCAACATCTTCCATGAGTGCCGCGATTGTCTTCTTGAAACCGGCATCGGCAAAGATGGAGGCAAGCTTCTTGCTATTGTTTCTTGGAGTCATTGTCCCCCCGGCTGAATGCGTCTTCGACTTTCTGCTCCTCGGACGGCAAAGCAAGGCCAAGATGTTTCTTTATAACGTTTGCCGTTAGAGTAACATTTTGATGCGCCTTGGAAACCTGCCCGCCCAACAGAGCGCGACCTTCCCACAAAGTACTGTTGGAACGCCGCCAGTCTATATTTTCAATTTCTGAAAGTTTCTTGCACCATTGCTTGGGGTAGCGGTGGATGAGGGCGCGGCCTGCCCGGGCCAGTGCCTGTAGCACGACGCCGTGGGTGTGGATGAAGTCAGCGCGCACTTCGCCGGCAGTAAGTTTGCCCTGCCTCACGAGTTGCCACTCCTTCATGTGAGAGGCCACCGTTTCCCAGAAGCGGAGGGCGAGTTCCGCCATTTCCCGAGGTTCTGCCTCGTCCATGTTATCCAACAGTTCACTCGTCGCGTGGTAGATCGCACTGAGCGTGAACAGACGGCGCGAGCGTGCCGCCAAGCTCGTTTTTTCAAGCTCAACCACATCCCGGAAAACGGGCGAGTCAGCGATCAGGGCCTTAGTGAGTTGAGCCGTCTCGTCTCGATAATCGTAGAGAATGCCCAGGGATTTGGAAGGACGAATCGCGTGCCGGTTCAGGTCGGCGAACATCTGCTGGCAGCGCGCCAGTCCGATATCGAGAAAGAACACGACAGCGATGCTCTCGTCGCCTAGCTCGGGTTTCTCACGCAAGGCCCTATCAATCGCAGCCCGTCGATGTTGGCCGTCATTGATGATGAAGCGGGCAGACATTGGGATATGCAACATGCCGATACGGCTGGCCTCACCATCGTCAGCGATTCGCTTGAATTTGACCTCAGCGTCTATGGAAACAGTAATAGCTGAAAAGACATAATTGTCTGGATTTTCTGTAATATAGCGGGATAGCTCTGGGAGTCTCGCCTTATTGAGTTGGCGTTGTGCGCGCAGTTCAGGAACCAATTCTTCCTCATTAAAAAGAAATATTTTTGGCAAGAGCCGCATTGGGCACATGGATACATAATATTCTCTTTGTGCCTGAACGCCTCTTATCGCAGGGAATACGTATTCAAAGCCGTTGCTCATTGGGCTTGCTTGATCACGTCGAAGTGTGCTACATAAGCACAGTCAATCACTATAACCAGTGTTTGTCAAGAATGAAACGTAAGTTTGTATTAGCAAACATACAAGAGATTGGCCCGGCCTATCTGGACTGCAACGCGACCGCTCCCTTGGAGCCGGCGGTGCGGGACGCATTGGTGCGCTGGTTTTCCGAGGAGATCGGGAATGCGGGCAGCCGGACGCATGAATACGGCTTACGTGCCAAAAAGGCTGTACAGGCCGCTCGCGAGCAAGTGGCGGCGGTGGTAGGCGCAGCGGCGGATGAAGTCGTTTTCACGAGCGGAGCGACCGAAAGCAATAATATCGGCATCTTAGGCTTGGCGACGTTTGGCGAGAAGGAAGGACGGCGGCATATCGTCTCCACGGCAATCGAACACAAGGCTGTGTTGGAACCGCTGGAGACTCTCCAAGCAACGGGGTTCACGGTTACGCTGGTAAGACCAGATTCTGCGGGTGCGGTGACAGCGGAAGCCGTACAGGCGGCGTTGCGCTCTGACACCTTGCTTGTTTCGGTGATGCACGTGAACAACGAGACGGGGGCGCGCCAGCCGATTGCAGAGATCGCGTCACGCCTCGAAGGCCACGACGCTTATTTTCACGTTGATGCGGCACAGGGCTTCGGCAAAGAATTGGATGTGTTGCGTTTGCCGCGAATCGATTTCATCAGCATCAGTTCGCACAAGATATACGGTCCGGTTGGGGTTGGCGCTCTCGTGGCCCGGCGTCGCGGTTTCAGGAAACCTCCACTGTCGCCACTAGCCTACGGTGGCGGCCAAGAACGAGGTTTGCGGCCAGGTACGCTTCCCGTTCCGTTGATTGTGGGACTCGGTCTGGCCGCCGAACTTGCGCAGAAGAATGCCGGGAAATGGAAGGAGCGCTGTGCGGCAATCCACACCGAAGCCCTGGATGCGCTCTCACCGCTGGGCATCCGTCTCCACACCGATCTTGAGAGGACTCTACCCCATGTCCTGAACTTATCCGTGGACGGAGTTGACTCGGAAGCGCTCATGGTGGCGCTGAAAGACCTCGCCGCGATATCCAACGGATCGGCCTGCACCTCGCAAAGCTACCAGCCGAGCCATGTTCTTAAGGCGATGGGTCTGCCGGAATCCGCGATCGCTGGCGCGGTGCGCCTGTCATGGTGCCATATGACGCCGGATGTGGACTGGCGGGCGATCGCAAAGCGGATCGAATCGTTGCGTTGAGTTACATTCGGGCGCTGGCCGTGCAAAGCAACCGGGCACAAGGGAACGTGTCTTTACGGATTGGCGGTTGATCACCAAGTTCCTGTAAAGTAGACTTTTCGAGACAAGGTAGTATTCAGGCTCGTGCCTGGGTGGAGGCATTCCTGTGTTGTATGTAGGATTTTCATGAAGGAGCCATGGTGAGGACAAATCGGCTCGTTGCTGTAATTCGGCTTTCAGGGGTTGCTTGTCGTCTGTTCCAGCGGGCAATGGGAAGACTAGCGGCGGTGCGATTAGGAGTGCCCAAGTGGGTAATCTCTCTGAACTTAAACTAGATATCTCCTATCGCTCTGACAGTGACAACGTCGTGACAGACTTTTATGTGCCGTGTCTTGCTCAATCAAGACTGTACCGGCGCGCGGCCGGATATTTTACGAGTTATGGGCTGGCTGTCGCGGCCAAAGGCATTGCTCAACTGATCAGGACGGGCGGTAAGCTGCAGCTTGTCGTGTCACCTTTTCTGACCGAAGCGGACATCAAAGCAATGGAGGCGGGCTACCAGACGCGTGAGCAGGTCCTTCGAGGAGCGGTATTTCGTGATATTGAGAATGCCGAAAGCGAGCTAATCCGCCACCGTTTATCGGCACTTGCATGGTTGATTTCTGTGGGAGGGTTAGACGTAAAGCTCGCTTTCAGGGTTGATCCAGAGACGGACCGAATTCGATCCGGCATCTTCCATGAGAAGATTGGTATTTTCTCCGATGACAAAAACAATCATGTGGCGTTCACCGGCTCTCAAAACGAAACTGAAAGCGGTCTTCTCGAGAATTTCGAGTCGATTGATGTCTTCTGTTCATGGAGAGATCCTGAGGCTAGGGTTGCGCGGAAACTCCAGGCTTTCGGGAAGTTGTGGTCAGATGAGACTTCGGGGCCTCGCCGTTGTTGAGTTCAATGAGATCAGCCGAGAGGTTCTAAACCGCTTCAAGACCGACGCGCCACCAACAGCAGATTCCGAAGGAGTTAGCCTCGGATTGCGAAGGAATGAAACACGGAATCGTCCGCGTCTCCCTGATTCGCTGGCGCTTCGTGATTACCAGGAAAAGGCCATCAAAAGCTGGTTCCAAGAGAACGGAACAGGCGTTTTGGAGATGGCCACGGGCACAGGAAAGACCATCACTGGACTTGGTATAGCGACAAGGCTTTCTGAAAATATCGGGCTGCAAGCCATGATTGTCGTTTGCCCCTACAAGCATCTAGTCACGCAATGGGCACGAGAATGCACGGATTTTAAGTTGGCACCTCTGCTGGCTTATGAGAGCCGAACTCGGTGGTACGATGATTTGACTCACGAGCTTTCGGCGTTAACGCGTGACTCAGGACGGTTCTTGTGCGTGATTACGACAAATACGACATTTTCTTCGGAAGTCTTCCAGCAGCGGCTTAAGTATTTTCCCAAAAAGACACTATTGGTCGCCGATGAAGTTCACAATTTAGGAGGCTCAAAGCTGAGTGACTCGCTTCCGAGCAAAATTAGGTTGAGACTCGGACTTTCGGCAACGCCGGAGCGGTGGTTCGATGTGGAGGGCACTCAGCGACTACGCGATTATTTTGGTGTAGTCTTAGAGCCAAAACTCGGGATCAGAGAGGCAATCGAACTGGGAGCCTTGGTGCCGTATCGCTACTATCCGATTTTAATTGAGCTGACAGCCGACGAGAAAGATGCCTACCTTGAACTGAGTGCGCGCATCGCACGACTGTACAGTGCCGATCGCGATAACGAAACGAATGGTGCTTTGACGTCCTTGCTTATGCAGCGTGCCCGATTGATCGGTACAGCGGCCAACAAATTGGTGGCTTTACGAGATATCGCTGCGGCAAAGCGCGATGCCACACATATGTTGTTCTATTGCGGTGACGGTTCGGTAGAAAGCGACCTGGATCAATCTATCCGGCGTCAGGTTGACGAAGTAACGCGGATACTGGGCTCGGAACTTGGCATTAGAATAGGCGTTTACGTTGCAGAAACGCCGTTGGGTGAGCGCCACGAACTTCGGCGCGAACTTGATTCCGGTCGTTTGCAGGGCCTTGTTGCAATCCGCTGCTTGGACGAAGGTGTTGACATACCGGCTCTTCGAACGGCGGTCATCCTCGCAAGCAGCACTAATCCTCGCCAATTTGTGCAACGGCGCGGGCGCGTTCTCCGGCAATATCCCGGAAAGGATGCCGCCGCAATCTACGATATGATTGTTGTGCCACCAAAAGAGACGTATGTCACCGAGGCTGAACGATCTCTCGTTCGGAAAGAATTACTTCGGTTCGCTGAATTTGCGGATATTGCTCTCAATTCCGGGGAGGCTAGGGCTGCCGTTCTTGAAGTACAGAAGCAGTTCGATTTGGTCGATGTGTAACGGAGGGTAAACGATGTCAAGCTCTGAACAGCGGAAGGAGGGTACACGCTATGGCTATGCTTTGGAGCCGTTGCGCCGAGACCCGGAATGCGTCAGAACAATCATCAAGCAGGTTCTCCAACTTGAGCAGGAGCGGCTTTATCAGCAGAAGCCACATCTTAATGACGATGTTGTACGCATTATTAAGGAGGAGGTTAGGTGATTCTCCAGTCGATTCGGCTCCACAACTGGCGTCAGTTCAAGGGCACGACTCCAGAAATTCAATTCAGCGGACCAAGCAACAGACCCGTTACTGTGTTCTTCGGCACGAATGGTGCTGGCAAGACGGCAATACTGAATGCCTTTACATGGACGCTCTACAATTCAACGACGCGCGGCTTTTCGCTTCCGGAGCAAATTGTCAATAACTCGGCGATTCGGGAAGCAACCCCCGGCGATAGTGTAGAGGGTTGGGTCGATCTCAAATTCGAACACCTCGGGAATAGGTTCTTGATCAGAAAAACGGACCGCGTTCGTCGGGGCGCAAGCGAAACAGAGACAATCCAGCTTGGCGATCCGACGACGGAACTGCAGTGTTGTGGTCCAGACGGACGGTGGCGACCGGTACCTGAAGTTGCTGAATCAATTGGCCGCGTCCTTCCTCTCGACCTGCACACGTATTTCTTTTTCGACGGGGAGCGCATTGAGAGAATTGTTCGACCTGATCCGCAGGAGAAGGCGGATATCGCCAATGCGACGAAAATGTTGTTTGGCTTGGAGGTGCTGGAGCGCGCGGTACGCCATCTCAATGCAGCACGCAAGAAGCTCGAGCGCGAATACGCTTCTATCGGCGATCCGCAAACGGTGGAGCTGTTGGCCGAAAAGAAAAAGGTTGAGACCAACATCGAAGAGTGTCAAACGCGCTTGGACGAACTGCAGCGAAACATCACCGGACATCGCGATGTAAAGAAAGAACGGGAAGATCGGCTGCGGAAACTTCAGGATGTAAAGGGGGTACAACAGCGGCGCGACTACCTCAATGAGGAGAAAGATAGGCGCGATGAATCCTTGAGACAAATTAGTGCCGATCTGTCCAGTTTGATAACCAGCAGAGGCTATACTGTTTATGTGGCGGATGCCTGTCGATCCTACAAACGGATTGTCGAGGACAAGCGCGCAAGGGGCGAATTACCAACAGGAATTAAGCGGCAGTTCGTCGACGATCTGCTGGCAACAGACGTTTGCATCTGTAGTCGGAGTCTCAAGGAAGAAGATTGCCCCGAGGCGAGGAGCGCGGTCGCGGGATGGAAGCTGAAAGCGGGGCTTGGCGATGTTGAGGAGAAAGCCATCCGTATGGGTGGTGAGGTTAAGCAACTGGAACTGCACGTGCAGGAGTTTTGGAGACTGCTTGACCAGTACGAACAGAAACGTACAGCGGACAGAGAACGACTCTCGCAGATTGAACAGGAACTCGAATCAATAAGCAACACACTGAAGCACAGTCCGCAGGAGGAGGTAAGTGACCTTGAGAGTAAATTGGCTGACACAGAGTCTGCAATTGAAAATGACCTTCAAGAAGTGGGCTCGGTTAACACTAGGATGAGGCAGGAAGACGACCGACTCAAGGAGATTGATACGAAGCTCCAGAAGCATACAGCTAACGAAGAGAAACAACGTATTGCACAGAAACGGGTTGCCGCGGCTCAGCAAGCTAGACAAAGAATTGAGGAATCAAAAGACCGTATGGAAGTAATGATCCGGGAGAAGCTAGTGAAGAAAATCAGGAGACTTTTCGATGTGATCTCGTACAAACCGTATGTTCCCGAAATTGCAGACGACTATTCTTTGAGGATGAGGGAATCAACTGGTGGCATGTCGCTGGGGGTGGCATCATCCCAAGGGGAAAGTCAAATCCTGAGCCTATGCTTTATCGGAGCGGTAATAGCAATCGCAAAGGAGTATCAGGCAAGGAGGGAGCGGTTGCCAGGGCCTGGGTGGTAGTGTCTATCCAATTGTGATGGATTCTCCGTTTGGAAGCTTGGGTCCGACTTACCGCACGCAGATCACGGACCACATAACGAAGCTCGCTGATCAGGTGCTCATTATGGTGACCAACACTCAATGGCGCGGCGAGGTTGAACAGTCGATAAAGGATCGGATTGGACACCGATATATCCTGGAGTATTACTCTCCGAAGAAGGATCTGCCGAGGGAGACGATAGAGATTGGAAACACGACTCACGATCTAATAAGAGCCAGTCCGAATGAATACGAGTACACACTTATCTTGGAGGTTCCCCATGCTTGAGCGGCGAATTGGGTACTCGAAGGATAAGGCAGAGATCATAAAGCGCCTTGTTTCCACTGAAGACAATACAGGACTATTTAGGCGGATTGCTGATGTACTGGTGTTCGCAGCCGCCCTTGGCCAAGAGCGGAACAAGCGCGTACCGCTGGGAAGTTCACAAGCAGAGCCTATTCGGCAAGAGGTCTTTGACCGTCAAGGATATGACACGATGATGAACCTTCTGGCCCTGCACGTTGAGGGAAAACCTGAGGTCTTGGCTGATTCGGATAAAATGATTGAGCAACGAGCCAACATTTTTGAAGAGTATGCGAACGGGGGACTGGAAATTATTCAGAAGGAGTTGAGGGGTGCTGTTAACACGCTCGAAACGATAATTTTGTTGATCAGCGCCGAACGTGTCGAATCAATCGGTGGTGATCTCGAAGGTTTCGATCTCACGAAGATTGTGTAGATCAGGCAATGGCAGATGAATTGATCCTTGTAGGCGTTGGTTTTGTGAAATTGAACCAACGGAGATTTCAAAACGGTGCGAGCGCCCAACACAAAGTAGATGGAGCGGGGTTCGTAGGCCACAACAGTTAGGCAAACATGGCCATCAAGACGGTTCATCAATCAGTCAAAGTGCTCTTTGAACAGAATCCCACATTTGAGGTTCCGAAATATCAGCGCGGTTATGCGTGGGACGACGATGCAATTCAGGATTTTGTCGAGGACATATCGAAATGCTTGGAAACACGGTCAAATGGAGGCAAGAGGCATCATTTTTTTGGTGGAATTGTTACTACGAGAAAGGACGTCTCGCATGCTAGTCGGTCGAACTATGAGGTAATCGACGGGCAACAAAGGCTGGCATCGTTTGTAATGCTAGCTGCGACCATTATCCACAGCGTGGAAAAGATCATTGCGGGGCTCGTAAAGCAGGACAGTCTGAGTGTTGATGAAAAGAAGGCCAGAGCGTACCTAACGGAGACGATAGCTAGTCTAAAGGGACTTTACCTGTATTACAGGGATAACATCCAACTTGAATACGTCGAAGTCCCGAAACTGAAGCTTTCCGAAGCGGATGACACCTTCTTTCAGGCGACGATTGCGGGCAATGAGGTAACGGCGACGCGCGCTTCGCATGAGCGTATCTTGCTCGCATGGTCACGCTTGCAGAAATACGTCGAAGCCGACATCCTCAACGCGCTGAGCGTACCTAAAAAAGCCACACGGTTGCAGCAGGTGGTCAACGGTGTGCTGGCGGATGACTGCACGATTATATTCATGTGTTCGGATACACGGAGTGAGGCCCTATCAGATCTTTCAGGTTCTTAACGACCGGGGGATTCATCTGACGGACGGTGACCTGTTACGGGCTAGGACTCTTGAAGTACTGGACCAGAAAGAACTTTCAGCGATCCAGAATGAGGTTGCCACCTGTTGGGACTGCGTTCTGGCATATCCGCCGCCAGATATAGATAGTTACTTGCGTTGGTACTATTCCTCATTTGAGGGTAAACGGCCTAAATCGTCAGATCTCGCTGGCCAATTTCTTGAGAGGAGATTCAGTAGCGCTAAGGCAAAGCCGCTTGGGAAAGCTGCGGCCGAGGCGACTCTTGATGAGGTCAAATCGCTTGATGCGGAGTTCTCCCTTTTGAAAATCCTTAGCGATGGTGACTGGCCATACAGCGATCACAGCACAGTGAAAAGGTGGGACCGCGAGCGGCTCCGCATGTTGGTGACTCACCTAAAGCATACGAATGCCATGCCCCTGTTGCTGGCTTTGCGGCTTCTTGATGCCAGGAAATTCGCCGATGCTGTGGTTAGTCTCGAAAGATTTGTTTTCCGGTACAAGACCATTGGAAACGCGCACATCAGCCCTGCGACTGAGCTCTATTTGCGGCATGCCAAGAAAATACGCGAAACAAGAAATTATAAGATCAAGACGTTGCGGGAGGATTTAGCAGATCTTGTGGATAAGGCTGTTCCCGACAGCGTCTTTGAGGCCAGTCTGCAAGAGGTTAGGTATTCGCCACGAGGTAGCAACGGGCATATCCGTTACCTGCTCATTACCTTGGAAGACTATGTAAAATGGTATGATCAGGGTGCTCAGGGAATACCGAAATGTAAGGACAAGACGCGGATTTTTGATTTTTCGAACACGACGTTGGAGCATATCTATCCGCAGTCATCAGATACGGAAAACAAAGACGCAGAGCTGGAGGGAATAAAGCACACGCTAGGAAATCTCACAATATTCGGTCCGAATGATAACGATAGGCAAGGGAACAAGCCTTTCCTACAAAAACGCGATGCGCTGCTTAAGTCTAGCCTGAAGCTTAACCGGGACGTGGGAAACAGTACTCAATGGACCAAAGATCAAGTCAACGAACGCTCCAACTGGCTAGTTAAGATGGCATTGAGAGTGTTTGTCCCTTAAACCTGACCGAAAAAGGATTGAATCCGTCGTATCCACGGGCTGGCCACCATGGTAGGCTTCTGTCACTCGTCCGCAGTGAGTCTCTCTCCAGGGAAGTCGAAGCAAATGGCTACTCTGGCCCCTCAGCGCTGGGCGTCACTGGCTTTGGAACGCCGGCGGCGCGTCTTGTCCCGTCGCCTCTGTGCATTCATCCACCAGATACGCGATTGACTGGTAGGGGATATGGCCGTGTTGCGACAGGCCGATCTCGCAGGTCTTGCTGGTCGAGTAGCCGACGGCGCAGCTCGAGGGCAGGGAGGCTCTCAAAGGGCTGAGGGCCGACTCGGTCAGTTCCGGGTGGCTGAAGCCGCGGTCCCCGGCGAACCCGCAGCAGCCCACGTTGGCGGGAACAATCACCTCCTCGGCGCAAAGTTCCGCAAGCTCACGCAGTTGGTTGTCCAGGCCCATTTTGCGGGAACTACAAGGGCTGTGCAGCGCCACCGACCGGGCGATCTTCTTGAACCTGAGCCCCGGTCGCAGCACCTTCAGAATGAATTCCGCCGGTTCGTAGATGGGAAAGGCCGGGTCGAAGAGGGACGACTCTTTCATCCGAAGGAGGCAAGGGCTGGTATCCATCAGGATGGGATGCCGACCCTTTCGGGAGGCCTGGCTCAGAGCGCGATACAATTCCTTCTGCTTATCGGCTCCCTGACGATCGAATCCCTTGCTGGCGAAGGGCATCCCACAGCACAGGTTGGAAAGGTTCTCGGGATAAACCACCTGGTATCCCGCCTTCCGTATCAGTGACGCTATCTTGAGGTTCTGAGAAGGCTGCCCCGGACTGCCGTTGCTCACTCCCAGGGTCCGGCTGAGACAGCTGGGGAAATAGACCGCCTTCAGGGGAGAACCGTCGTCAGCCGGCGGGGAAGCAGGGATTTCGGCCGCCTTGGGCAGATAAGGGTTCCACCGGGGGAGGCGGTTGCCGGAAAACTTCCGGGCCCAATCCATGACCTGCTGCATTCCTTCCGAACCGAGCAGCCGATGGAGTTGGTGGGCGGCGGCCAGGAGCAGCCGCAGCGAGGCCGTTACCCGACCGAGATGGTTGGCCAGCAACGTGGCGACCCCGTCTTGCCAGCCTGAAACCTGATGGCGCCGCAGATCCTTGATGAGCCTGCCCGTGTCGATGCTGACCGGGCAACTGATGGCGCAGAGGCCATCGGTGGCGCAGGTGGCTTCCCCTTGATAGGCGTAATGGCGGGTCAGTTCGGCCAATCGGGAGGGATGGTCGCCGCTGGAGCGGAGCCGGGAGATTTCGCGCCAAACCACGATCCGCTGGCGAGGGGTGAGCGTCAGGTCCCGGGAGGGGCAGTTGACTTCGCAAAAGCCGCACTCGATGCACTTGTCCACGATGGAATGGGCTTTCGGGAGAGGCTTGAGGTTCTTGAGGTGAGCCTGAGGGTCACTGTTGAGGATCACCCCCGGATTGAGAAGGTTCTCGGGATCGAAAATCGCCTTGATCTCCTTCATCAGTCGATAGGCTTCCTCGCCCCACTCCAGTTCGACGAAAGGGGCCATATTGCGACCCGTGCCGTGTTCCGCCTTGAGCGAGCCGTTATAGGTGTGAACCACCATTTCCGTGAGGTCGCTGATGAATTCCCGGTAACGGCGAACTTCTTCGGGCCTGTTGAAATCCTGGGTGAAGACGAAGTGCAGGTTGCCCTCCAGGGCGTGTCCGAAGATGATGGCTTCCGAGTAGCGGTGCTTGCGGAACAATTGCTGGAGTTGCAAGGCGGCTCCGGCCAGCCGATCGATGGGAAAGGCCACGTCCTCGATGATGACGGTGGTCCCGATTTCCCGAATGGCCCCGATAGAAGGAAACAGGCCCTTGCGAATGTTCCAGAGCCGCGTGTACTCAGCGGGATCCTGGGTGAAGGAAACCGGCTCGACGGTCGGCAACTCGGCCAGGCTCCGGGTGGTCCGTCTCAGGTGTTCTTCCAGTTGCTCCCGGGTTTCCCCACGGATCTCTACCAGTAACGCCGCCACCGAATCGTCCAGATTCACCAGATCCAGTGGCAGCCCCGGCTTTTGTTCCACCGATCGCAGACTGGCCCGGTCCATGATCTCGACCGCCGAGACGGGGCAACGCCTCAACAGGGTGGTGGCTTCACAGGCGGTCTTGATGTCCGGAAAAAGCATGAGGGCCGTGGCCTTGTGGGGGTAGTCGGGCACGGTCCGGTAAGTGATCTCGGCGATGAACCCCAACGTGCCCTCGGAGCCGATCATCAGGTGTTGGATCACGTCGATGGGATCTTCAAAATCGATCAGCGCGTTCAGGCTGTAGCCCGTGGTGTTCTTCATTTTGAACTTGCGGCGAATGCGAGCCGCCAGGGCGGTATTTTGTCTGGTGCGCTCCGAGACCTGGAGAATGCGAGCCAGAAGGTCCGGCCGGATTTCCCGGAACCGGGCTCGGCTGGCGGCGCTGCGGGTGTCCAGCGTAGCGCCGTCGGCGAAGATGATTCTCATGCCCTGCAGGGTCCGATAACTGTTTTGGGAGGTTCCGCAACACATCCCGCTGGCGTTGTTGGCGGCGATGCCGCCGACCATGGCGGAATTGATAGAAGCCGGGTCCGGGCCGATCTTCCTCCGGTAAGGAGCCAGGTGAGCGTTGGCTTGCGCACCAACCACTCCGGGCTGCAAGGTGATGTGACCTCCTTCATCGTCGATCTGAATTCCCCGCCACCCCGCGCCCAATTGCACGAGCACCGAGTCACTGAGGGATTGTCCCGACAGGCTGGTTCCTCCCGCCCGGAACGTGAGCGGGATGTGAAGGGTGCGGCACTGTCGAAGGACTTCGGCGACCTCGGCTTCAGAATTGGCCCGGACCACCAGCTTGGGAATGAGGCGGTAAAAGCTGGCATCCGTCCCGAAGGCCAAAGTGCGGAGGTCGTCCCGGATCAACCGCTCGCTCGGGATGACCTTCGAAAGGGCCTCGAACAGCCTGAGATAGCGCCCATCCAGCATAAGCCGACAACCATTCCTTTCCTTCGGCTGAGCGTTCGACTGACTTCCACGTCGAGTCCAGCCGAGCCGTCGAAGCCTTGACGACGCCTGCGCCCCGCCAGGATCCGTCGATATCCCCCGGCTGCCATTATGGCCCACCAAAGGCGGGGGGGATTTGGGGGTGGGGCGGGGGCATTTTTTGTTTTCGGGGCGGCTGGATCCTGAGAAATTTCTAAAGTACCCCAAAAGCACCCTTTTTGTCAGGGAAAACCGTCCCCGAACCGTCCCCGGGGCCTTGGAGTGTGAGGATTGTTTTGGAATCGATCTCATCGACAGGCGAGAGCAGGACCCTGTGCCGGCTGGTTTTCGTCCGAGGTTTCCGAGGGGCCTGCGGGGGCGTTGGCGCCAGGCTCCCGAGGCAGGGGTTGCCTGGATGAGAGGATTTGCAGGTCTTTTGCCGGTCGGTTAAGGGGATAAGACGGCAGCGGCAAAAGGCTCAGCCGGGGGGTTACTGTGGGACGCGGCCCCAGCCCCAGCGCAGGCCGAAAGGTGGAAGCGCGGTCGCCGGTGCATCCGTCTCCTGTATCGTAAGTAGCCACCGACTCTCAGCGCGGAGATGGCCCTCCTGTCAGGCTGGAGACAGGAACAGGGGTGAGGCGACTGAGAGGCCCGGGGCGACGAGCCGGCTCGGTGGGGCAGGCCGTGGGGGCCCGGGTTGGGCCAGACCCGGCCTGGCGCCGGGGGACTGGTCGACCTGGGCCCCGGTCTCGGAGCCTCTCCATGAAGCAGAGGGGAGATGGGGTGAGTTTGAAGTGGGAAGTTTGAAGTGGGAAGTTTGAAGTTTGGAGTGGTTGCAGGTCGGATGGTGGCGGCGTGATCCGGCCGGGGGGATGGACCCACCCCCCTGCACGCCACTCAGGGGCGCAGGGCCTCCCAGGAGGGGAATTTTCTGCCGGGGCCGCTCTGGCGGCTGGGGGGGCTGCGGGAAGTTTGAAGTTTGGAGCAGGGCCGCCGGCAGACCCGTCTCCTGGGGAAGCGCAGGACCAGGCCGGCTGCCCTGCCCGGGTCAAGGCCGGCGGGTTGCAGGTCAGGCGGAGGAAGCAGCGGGGGGATGGGGTGAGTTGAGGGTGCGGCTCGGTGGGGCAGGCCGTGGGGGCCCCGGGTTGGGTTTGGAAGCAATCGGGTGGAGTGTCTGGTCTCGGTGGAGGTGCTGGAACCGGGTTGGCTCGAACCAGGTGGTGAGGGATTGTTCATGGATTCCGGTCCGGGCGCACTTCAGGATCTGGCGCCAGGCGTTCAACAGGGGATGCCCGGGCGGGTTGTGCGAGTTTTCGAGGGAGCACCGACCCCGGGGAAGAGAGAGCCGCGGCTGGAAGGCCTTGCCGAAACGGTGGTGGTTCTCTGGAGGCTGGAGGGGGGTTGGGTCTGCGGCGGGCAGGGTTCGGCGTCCGGGGGTCAGGGGTCTGCGGCGGCCGACCACGTCGCCGAGGTGAAATGATGGAGACGACACCGCCAGGGGGCCCCGGGCGGCTGGATGGGGACATTGCCGAGGCGGCGAGGCTCATCCAGGCCCTGCGCGAGGCGGGGCAGTTGCGCGAGGCTCAGCGGCTGGTGCTGCACCTCAAGCCGGAGGGCAAGCGCATTGGGCGCCTCGAGGTCAGCAGCCTACGGATGTACGAGGTGCCGCGCAGAGGGTAGGGTGTCGATTCCCGAACATCCTGTCCGGGGTCCCGATATCTGGGGGAAGTTCGAAGTGGGAAGTTTGAAGTGGGAAGTTTGGAGCAGGGCCGCCGGCAGACCCGTCTCCCGAGGAGGCGCAGGACTAAGCCGGCTGCCCCGCCCGGGTCAAGGCCGGCAGGTCGCAGGTCAGAAGGTCGCCGATGCGTTCGATAGTGAGGTCAGCCGGAGGGTATCGGGCCAGGATTTCGGGGTCCAGGGCGTAGTGTCCCTGTCGGGGAAAGATGGTGGTGAGGCGGCTTCCCCAGGCTTTTTTGGCGGCGGTGAGAATGCGCAGCTTGTCATCCACCAGCACATAGTGGTCGGCCGGGTAACGCCTCTCCACGTCCTTCAGTTCGAGCTCCTTGTGCACATAGATCAGAACGTTGGAATCCACGGCTTCGAACAGCCCCGAGCCTTCCACCTTGCGAGGCTGGAAGACCACGTCGCCGTCGGAGAGGATGACGACCACCCCCCATTCCTTGAGCCGATCGACCACCTCCAGCGAACGGGGAAAGAGACGGTCGGCGAAGGGATAATTCAGCATGCGGGAGGAAATCGCCGGCAATCGCGGGTCGTGCGGATACCGGATTCGGTAGACCTGCAAAGCCCCCAGGTAGTCGGCATAGCCCAACTCATCCCGCAGTTCCTCGAAAATCGCCCAATAGCGCTGCTTGCCCTGGTGGCCAACCGTTTGCTCGATGTGACCCATGAGATCGGCGATGATCCGGTCGTTGTCCAGCAGAGTGTTGTCCGCGTCGAGAAGGAATGCCACCGGATGTTTCATCGAGCCTGGACGCCTCCTTTACCTTGAAGCTCGTTGTCAGGGAGTGAAGGTTACCATGAATCCTGTGCGACTGCGGCGCCTGGAGGCTAATCATGTCTCAAGGAAGCGCTGCGGGACCTCCATTGAATCTCGGAGTAGCGGACCGGGCGGCGCTCCCGGTAAGCCAGAATGCGCTGCCGGATCTGGGCCGCCAGTTCGGGCTGCCCCCTGGAGGAAGCCCAGGCGGCTGCCCGCCGGGCCGTCTCCAGGGCTTGAGAGAACCGTCCCACCTCGGCGTAGGCCGCCGCCAGGGTGTCCAGAAAGACCGGATTGGAATCGTCGGGCGGTCGGCGGAACCGTTCCGCCAGTTCGACGGCCTCTCTTCCCGAACGAATCTCGGGATCAGGATCCGTTGCCAGGATCCAAGCCAGGCGATTGGCGACGTGAGACCAGCCGGGATGGATGCGAAGAGCCTCGCGGTAATGAAAGACGGCCTGCCTGGTTTGGCCCTGGTGCGCCAGAGCATTGGCCATGTTGGCGTGAGCCTGCTGATTCTCTGAATTCAGACTCAAGGCTCGAGCCAGATGGGGAAGGGCCTGATCCGTTTTACCCTGGCCCAGCATCATGGCGCCCAAACTGTTGTGGGCGGCGTAGGAGTCGGGATTCAGGCGCAGCGCTTCCTGCAAGAGATCATAGGCTTCCCGGAATCTGCCCTGCTGCAGGCGCAGGTTGGCCAGATTGCTGTGAGCCTCGGCGTTGCCCGGCGCAATCCTGAGGGCCTCCTCATAGTGGATGGCCGCTTCTTTCAACCTCCCTTCCAGGGTCAGAACCACCGCCAGGCTGTTGTGGGCGTTGAGCGACTGGGGATCGGTCTTCATCCACTGTCGGCAAAAGACCTCGTAATCCCGGAAGTAGGCGCCCCGGTTGAAGGTCTGCACGGCCAGGAGCAACAGGACGGCGACAGACAAGCCCGTCCAGAGCTTTGGTCTTCGGCCGGCCCGGTCGCTGGACAGGGTCCAGGCCAGCAGAAAAATGGGGCTCAAGGTCGATAGAAAAACATAGCGCTCGGCAAAATGAGCTTCCTGCTCCAGCAGGTTGGCGGTGGGCAGCAGCGTCAGGACAAACCAGCCCAGCCAGAACAAGGTCACCGCCCGAACCGTTGGCCAGGACCGCCAAAACCGAAACAGCACCCAGCCGGCCAGGGTCATGCCGAGAGCCAGCCGCCAGGGACTGAACCAGATTCTGGCCGGGGGTTCGTAAACCAGTTCCCAAAAAGGGACGGTGGAGACCTGCAGCGCGTAGAGGAAGGAAAGAGCCAATTCGGTGAGTTCGCCCAGACGATACTCCTCACCGGCGAATAAGAAGTGACGAATCGAAAAATAGAGGACGCCAATGCCGGCTTCAGGCCAGTAGCGCCCCAACCAGCGGCGAATGCTGCGGCCAGGCGAAGCCGAGGTCAAGCCGAGCGCATCGGCCAGAACGAAGATCGCCAAGGTGACCACCGCCTGTTCTTTGCCAAACAGCGCCAGGGCGAAAGAGACGGACGCAGCAACCCGCCACCACGGCCCGGTTCTCAGGAAGCAGTAGACGGCCAGCAGACTGAACAGGGAGGGCAGCAAGGTCTCTCGACCCGAGGCAATCGGGTAAACGCAGGATGATGCCACGGGATGGACGGCGAACACGGCGGCGGCCAGAAACGCCCACAGGGGGCGCAAGCCGAAGACCGGCAGCCTGAGCAGGGCATAGGCGATCAGAGCGACCCCTCCCGCAATGCAGGCGTTGAACCAGTGGAAGGGGCCAGGCCGGTCTCCGTGAAGGGCTCTTTGGAGCAGCAGAGAGGAACGAACCACCGGACGATAGTAGGGAAGGCTGAGAAAATGCCTCTCCGTCAGAATTCTCCCGAAATCCTGAATCGACCGCAAGGGGGCGTTGGAGAGAATCACTTCGTAATCGTCATAGAGGAAGCCGTTGCCGATCGACGGCAGATAGACTCCCACGACCGCCGCAAAGAGGAGCAGGGGAACCCCGAAGCGCCCGAAGCCTCTGGAGAATCGCGGTCCCACGGGAGAGACTTCCGCCTGGGGTCGCCGCTTCGCTTTTCTCGGTCTCTTCACCAGGACAGGCCCCTGTCAGGTAACTGCTCAAGCCGACTCGCTGGTCCTTCTGACGCCCGGTGCAGCTATTCACCATTCTGCGGTCGAGCGAAAAATCAACCACCAGGATAGGGAAGATACATGCTTCCAAAACCGCATATGCCCCCCAAACGGATTCAGAGGGCCGTAGAGTGCATTGCGAGGCCTCAGGCCCCTCAGGGCGCCGGGCCGTTCGGCGACCGATGCGCCGAAACAGATGTGACAGGCTTTCCATCCACGACGAAGGCTGCCCAGCGTCGTGTTCCGGGCGTTGGGCATTGTATCCTGCTGAGTGGCTCAAAACCCAAAATCCTTTATGATGGAGGATGCGCCTGAGGTCTGAAAGGGAGACAGGGTTATGGATATCTCAATAGCTGCAATAGTTGTTGGTTTGATATCGGCGGCTGTCGCTGATTTATCGTTCGGATGAAACGTTTATCAGGATGCCGCCTCAAGCCGAAATCAATGGTTGAATGCGGGGTTGGAGTCATCGCCCCGGCGCCCAGCGCTGCCGTCCATGAAGAGTCCGGGGACGTGATTATTTCAGCAACGAACGTTGGTCAGGATTTTACCATTTAAGCATTGTTCATCGGTCCGAGTTATGGTAAATGCCGCCATGCGCCATTTTGCAGGGGGACTCTCAGTAGCCTGCGCCAGGGTCGACCGGCTCGAAACAGGGAGGGAGAAGGCGTGCTCGATGACTTTGACCTACAGCTATTCGGGGGGCCTTTGGAAGGGTGGGGCAGAGATGGCTTGTGCTTCCATAACACTCGATGCCCATTTCGGGGCGATTACGCCTTGCGTCGTCGCTGAACCAGCTCCTGCGGACACTTGAGCAACGGAGTCGAGCAGATGTTCTACATTTCCCGTATACGGCTTGTCGACGTCAAATGCTTTCCTGGCGAAGTGGAGATTGATCTCTCCCGACCGTCTCAGGGCAACCCGAGCTGGACGCTGATTCTCGGCGATAACGGCACGGGAAAGACAAGCCTTCTGCGCTCCATTGCCCTTTGTCTTTGCGACGAAACGAGGGCCTCCGGCCTCCTGACCGAGTTGTCAGGGAACATCATCCGTAACGGATGCACGAAGGCTGAAATAGAACTGCAACTTGCTTCCGAAACAGAGCCGAGCGCGACCTATACGATAACGACGACATTTCGTAAGAACGATTCGGTCACCGAGGATCTCAGTCAAACAATCCAACCGGAAAATGGTTTTCGTCGGGCAAAGGTGTTCGCGTGTGGTTATGGGGCTGCGTTCGGTACTATTGGGAGTGAGGTCTATGAACAATATCGTCTTATCGATGCTGTCTACTCTCTTTTCAACTATACGGCTCGACTTCAGAATCCCGAGAATGCGCTTTTTCGTATCTCGAGGGAGGAGGGGGTTGAGCTCGACCAACTGCTGAAGCGAATGGATCGAGTCCTGATGCTTCCGGTCGGCTCTACCGCTTTGGATTCTTCCGGCCTTCGAGTTGGTGGGCCTTGGGGGGACTACGTTCCGGCGGGCGCACTCGGCGATGGGTACGCCGCAACGCTTGCGTGGATTTGTGACCTGCTGGGATGGTCGCTTCTTGCGACTCGCAAGGAGTTCGACGGTCGTGTTCAGGGAATCGTGCTCCTCGACGAGATGGAGAAGCATCTCCATCCATCGTGGCAGCGGGCGATAGTTGGGCTGCTTGCCAGGGAATTTCCCGGTGTTCAGTTCATCGCCACCACGCACGCGCCTCTGACTGTTATCGGTGCGGCTTCGCTTCCCGATAACTGCTGCCAGTTGGTTCTTTTGCAGCGCCATCTGGATGGCGTCAAAGTTCAAGCAGGTCTAAACCCGCCTCGCGGCCGCCGTGCGGACCAGGTGCTCACGTCGTACCTGTTCGGGCTGCCGTCGACCACGAGCGACGATGTGATTCAGAATATTGAACGATACGCGGAGTTGAAGCGGAAACCCTCGCCGGACGCTAGTGAGCGCAAGGACATTGAACGCTTGCAAGAATCTTTGAACAGGACCCTTGGAACACCGGAAACAGAGTTGCAGCAAACGGTAGAGGAAGCGGTGCGCAAAACGTTGAGCGCCATGGCGGCGCCACAGGATAGTGATGCGCTGAGCCTGGAGACGCGTCGACAGATCCGTGAATTGTTCGACGTTGAAGGGTGAGCACGCATGATCAAGATCGACTTCCCGGAGCCGACCGGCGCGGAGTGGCAGACGTGGCGGCGAGACTGCGATGCGGCGCGCGACGAGTTGGTTCGGAGTGTCGAAAACGGCGGGGAGCCAAAAATCACGAGTCTATACAAAGACGGGCGAATGCGGAGTGTCTATAAATCGGGCGGAGCGCCTTTCCATGGCAAGTGCGCGTACTGCGAGAGTGATGTTCTAGTAAATCAACCTGGAGACATTGACCATTGGCGGCCTAAGAATCGCGTAACTGACGAGAAGAGGCGCACCCTTAAGATCAAGACCGAGGATGGCGGGGCCGTTCCGCATCCCGGTTACTATTGGCTCGCATACGAATGGCGGAATCTTCTTTTGGCTTGCGAAGACTGCAATAGGCCCTCAACGGCGAAGACGCCCGGCCGCAGGATCGGGAAGTGGGATCAATTCCCGGTTCGAGGCTTCAGGGCAAGACGAAAGGGGGAAGAAACCCGGGAGGAGCCTCTCTTGATCAATCCTGTCGAAGAGGATCCATTGGATCACCTCGAGGTCGATGAGAAGACCGGAGTAATCACCGCTAAGACCGACCGCGGTCAAGCGTGCATCGACATCTTCGGACTTAATACCCGCGAAGCTTTGCGGGAGGCACGGAAGAAGTACATAGAGAACACAAAAAATATGCTGACGCTCGCTCAGATCGCAGTGACGCAAGGTGACCAGGAACAAGTACGCAAGTTTGCCGAAACGGTCAGGAAGATCAAGAGTGGTGCGACTGCCTATTCCGCTGCTGGTCGCGTCGCGGTGCGGAAATCCAGGGAAAGGTTGAAAGGGTTCATTGCCATGCTGTGAGCTATTGGCCACCCGGACTTGCACGGTCGGGAATCTGTTTGCCGCTGGCCGTTTATTTGGCAGAATGGAAACGAAAAACAAAGCCTTCACTGATGGGCAAACCTCGCAGGAGCCCGATTCCCCTCTTTATGAATCCGCGCGGCGAGAACCGTACGGCGAAGAGCTCATTCTTGATCTGCACGGCTGTGATATCGCCAAGTTCACGCGCCAGGGGATCCAGGACTTCTGCGCAGAGCTCTGCGATCTGATTGACATGGAACCCTGCGATCTTTACTTCTGGGACGATCTGGGTGTGCCGGAGGGAGAGCAGCAGACCCATCCCAAGACAAAGGGAACGAGCGCGGTACAGTTCATCTTGACGAGTTCCATCGTGATCCATACGCTTACTTTGATGAAGTCTGCCTATGTGAACGTCTTTTCGTGCAAGCCATTCGACTCGGACGCGGCGGCCAGGTTCACGGTGCAGTGGTTTGGGGCGACGGACTGGACTTCCAACGTGGTGACCCGACGCTAGATGGACTATCGATGGGATGTGGTTTGATATGACGATGACCTTGCGCGAGGACGGGATCGAACTGCGAGCTGTCGCGGACCACAAGGGCTTGCTGACCCACTTTCGGGAAGGATGTGAGAGACACTTGTCCAAGGGGCTGGTTCCCATCAGGTTTGTCGTTACGGCGGCTGGAGCAGAGGGGTATCGGTGTGAACTGGGCATCTTGAGCGGCCTTGAGGACTCGGGTTTCCCTCAAATCAACTCGATCTTCGATTTTCGTCATCGGCCCAGCGAGAATACGCAGCAGTTCAATGTCGTGCTCCTCGTGCCAACCGGGATCGGCGCCGAGATCGGTGGGCACGCCGGCGACGCCGGACCGGTGGCCAGGATGCTGGCGAAGGTCTCCGACACGATGGTCCTGCACCCGAACGTGGTCAATGCCTCCGACCTGAACGAGTTGCCCGAGAACGCTCTCTACGTCGAGGGAAGTTTGGTCACCAGGCTCTTGATGGGAACCATCGGGCTTCAACCGGTGCGCTCAAACCGTGTGCTGGTGGTGCTTGATGCCCATAGCGATGAATTTTTCGTCAATGCTGCGGTGAATGCGGTCAGTGGCGCCCGGGCGGCCTACGGCTTCAGATGCCCTGATGTCGTGATTCTTACACCGCCGGTGAGGATGAGGGCTCGATCGGCACCGTCCGGCAGGTCCGCTGGACAGGTTGAACAGATAGAAGGTCTATGCGAGCTCCTGGATCGCCGCAGGGAGCAATATGACGCAGTAGCTCTGTCGTCGGTCGTCGATGTGCCCTATGAATTTCACCAGGCGTACTTCGATTCCGGCGGCGGCATGGTCAACCCGTGGGGAGGCGTTGAGGCGATGCTGACCCACACAGTATCAAGCATGTACAACATACCAACCGCGCACTCGCCCATGTTCGAGTCCAGGGAGATTGCCGAGATGGACCCCGGAATCGTCGATCCTCGGATGGCCGCCGAGGCCATCTCCACAACATTCCTCCAATGCACGCTCAAGGGCTTGCTTCGAAGTCCTCGCGTCATTGCAGACCGCGATGCGATGAATCGGCCGGACGTCTTCACTGCCGCCGATGTCTCGTGTCTTGTGATTCCGGACGGTTGTCTGGGTCTACCGACTCTTGCCGCTCTGGAACAGGGGATTCCGGTGATCGCCGTCCGCGAAAACCACAACCTGATGAGGAATGACTTGTCCAGCCTGCCTTGGGCAACTGGCCAGTTTTATCGGGTTGGCAATTACTGGGAGGCTGTTGGTGTCCTCGCGGCCATGCGGGCTGGAATCGATCCAGCTTCTGTAAGGCGGCCACTAGCAGACACCTTCGTATCGAAGTTCGCGGCCTCTCGTTCGAAGCCGGAGAAAGCAGGGTCGGAGAAAACTCTGTCCCCTGCCGTGGCCTGAGAACCCGGTGGGACCGCCCCTTCGCTTTTCTTTGTTTCTTCGCCGGAGAATACCCCCGATCAGGCAACTCCTCAGGGCCACAGGCCGATAGTCCATTATGATACGATTTTCGCTACCGACTCGGCCATTATGAGGCGCTTGCCGACGGCAGGCTGCCCGATGACGAAGATCTCGTCAGGCGATGGGGTGAAATCGAGGCGAGAGCCAATGACAGTCAACCTTGCGTCGGTAGCCTGAGGAAAGGAGGAAAGAAGGAGATTATGGTAGGGGACAACCGGGAAAGCTGACGGATGTGGAGGCAGAAAGTCTTGACAGCGCCCAAAATAGTAATTACTGTAATTACAAAATCTTACTCAATGGAATCCCAACAATGGGCAAAACAACAGGCGCCAGAGATGTCAAACTGATCGCCATCGGCAACTCCAAGGGAATCCGTCTCCCAAAGGTTCTCCTGCAGAAGCACGGCTGGACCGACTCGCTTGTCCTGGAAGAAAGGGAGGGAGGTCTCTTTCTGTATAGCAAGGAAAGGACCAAGCTATCCTGGAAAGAAACCTATTGCGCCATGGCCGCCGAGCATGAGGACTGGAGCGATCTGGACGCGACGGTCGCCGATGGTCTGGATTGATGGCGAGGTTTCCCAAGCGATATGTCATTTACTTTGCCGACCTCGATCCCACCGTGGGTGGGGAGATTCGCAAGGTGCGGCCGGTGGTGGTGGTCAGCCAGAATGAGATGAATCAGTTTCTGGATACGGTCGTCATCTGTCCTCTCACCTCCGTGTTGCATCCTCGGTGGCGTGGCCGGCTGCAGATACAATGCGCAGGGGAAGAGGCTGAGATTGCCGTGGACCAGATCCGCGCCATCAGCAAACGGCGACTGAGGCGTCGGATCGACCAGTTGTCCGCCGAAGAAGCGATCCAGCTTCGACGCATTATCACGGAGATGTACGGAGAATAGCGGTTGCCACCAGAAAGGCCGGGAGGGCTTGTGAAGCGTGTTGCACGGGGGGAACTGTGATGATCGATGAGGGAGTCGTCAGGCGGAGCCGGCCGAGGACTTCGAGTCGGCGGCGTTTCCTGGGCACGGCCGGCGCCCTGTTGGGGAGCTCCTGGTTGGCCGGACTGCCGGCCTGTTCCAGGGAGAAAAACGGTCTGGCCCAAGCGCGCCGCCGGGCTGTGGGAAGAAGACGGCGCCTGATCCTGGATGATGACGGGGACCTCGTTTACTCCCCCCAGGCCGCCAAAGGGGCCGAGTCTTTTCTGGCGTTACGCCTCCGGCCCGTGGTCGGGACCCCGGTGGACAGCATTGCCTGGTGCATCATGTGGGGCATCGCTCAAGGTCCGGGGCAAACCCGCTACTGGGAAACGCAACAGCAGGACCGCCGGCTCAACCAGGCCATCCAGGACCCGACACCGATCATGGTCGAGGGCGCCCGTCAGAATAACCTCGAGATCTTCGGGTCCCTCCGCATGAACGACACCCACGATGCCTTCGGGATGCCTGAAGGGACGTTGGTCTATCCGCTGAAGGTGAGCCATCCCGAGTGGCTGCTGGGGGATAGCAGCCAGAAAGGGCTCCCCTTTACCACCCGGGAGGCGGCCGTGTGGTCCGGCCTGAATTTCGCCATCCCGGAAGTGCGGGAGGATCGGCTGTGGTGGGTTCGTCACACCGTGGAGAGTTACGAGGTCGATGGAATCGACTTGAACTTCTTTCGCATGCCCTGGTATTTCAAGTCCGGGCAGGAGGAGGCCGGGGCCTCCCTCATGACCGATCTGATCCGGCGGGCGCGCCGAATCGTGGATAGAGCCTCGGAGTCTCAGCAGAGACCGATACTTCTGGGCGTCAGAGTTCCAGGGACCCTGGAGACCTGCCATCGCATTGGCCTGGATGTGGAAACCTGGCTCAGGGAGCACTGGCTGGATCGATTGTTGATTGGCGGGGGGTACACGGTCTTCACCAATCCGGCCCGGGAACTGGTGAAGCTGGGGCGCCGCTATGAAGTTCCCGTCTACCCCTGTATCAACTGCGGCCTGGGGGTTTTTGGTTCGGATGAGGCCATGCGCGGCGCGGCCTCCAACATCTTCTCAGCCGGAGCCGACGGAATCTATCTCTGGAACTACCACTATCGCAAGGTTCCCATGCTGGCATATGGTCAACCGGTCCCCACGGCCTATGAATTGCTGGAGGATCTTCAGTCGGCGTCGAGTCTGCAATTTCGCAACAAGCACTTCGGCGTTGACTATATTCAGGAGATCGGCCCCTATGCTATCGCCAGCCACCCGGGTCAGCTCCCCCTGGAGTTGAATCGGGGCAACCCGGGCTCGCCGGCGACCGTTCGGGTTCCGGTGGGGGACGATATGGAGGCCGCCGAGGGCTCGGGTCGTTTCGGCCAGGCCAGCCTGGAGCTGGAAGTCGAAGGCTTGAAACGGGGAGAGCGCATCGCCGCCCGCCTCAATCAGGGAAGGCTCGAACTCGAAGCGGCCCCTCTCGGCTGGGAACGATTCCGCCGCCGGGTTGACCCGCCTGGGTTGTCCCGTCGAACCGGCCAGGATCCGTCAGGGAATCAATCGGCTCGAGGTTTGGATGGAGAAGAGCGGTGCGCGAACCGGGGGTCCGACTCTGCGGCAGGTCTGGTTGAAGGTCGGCTACCGTTCCGTTTCCTGAAGGTTGAGGGCGTGCCTCGGGAACCAGCCCTATTTTCGCCGATAGATGGACACGATCCCTCCGTGGGCGTCATGGAGCCAGAAGGACTTTGGATCGAGCACCCCGGCGCGGGCTGAGAAGTAAGTGGCCGGGAGCACGTAGTTCCAGGTGCGGCCGTAGTTGTAGGTGAACGCCAGGCCCCAGCCGCAGGTGTTCTGGGCCGACAGGGCAATGCCTCCATCCGGCAAGCGGAGGCCGGCGGTGACCCCGGCCGCAGCCGTGGGTTCCGGCCGGCTCCAGGTTCTTCCCCGGTCTCTACTGAGAGAGCGGGAGATAAAAGCTCTCATGGTGGGGACGTAGCTGCGGTTCTCGCTGCGGAGAAAGGCCACCCAGATTTCATCGGAAAGGGCCAGGACCTGGGTCTCGCTGTAAGCGGTGTATCGGTTCTCCCGGTCGTAGGCGATCAGGCTCCAGTCGCCCCAGGTCTCTCCTGCGTCATGAGACCTCACCAGCGCCGAAACGTAGAGGGACACCGACATGTCGCCGTGGTCCAGATAGCCGTAGATGGGGGCGACCAGGGTTCCATCCGGTTCCTCGAACATCACTCCCCCGGGGTGTACGGCCGCAGAGAGCGGCGCCGGTTCCTCAATCCCGGACTGCTTCCAGGTTTTCCCCTGATCGTCGGAATAAGAGGCCTGCAGGCGAGTCTTGTAGTGGAGTCCGTCGACCGACTTCCAAACCCAATAACCCCGCTCGCGCCCCAGGATTCTTCCGGGTCCCGCCTGGTAAGGAACGGTGTATGGGGAGGCGAGGCGTATCCAGCGCCCGGACTTCAGCACCAGGGAAACGTCGTTGGGAGGCTGATGGACCTTTTGGCGCCACTCCTCCTCCGGCCATCTCTCCGCCAGATACCATTGGCCTTCCGGCTTTCCGTGGGGTTCCGGAGACGCGGCTATCGGCGCCGCCGCTCCAGGCGCACGCTTCACCCCAATGGTTTCAATCCGTTCCTTTTCCAGGGGAAGGTTCACCTCATGGGGAGGGTCGGTGTAGCCCGTGCCTTTTTGCCGCTGTCCGACGACCAGCATCAAATGATCGTCGTCCAGCGCCAGACCCGAGGAAAAACCATAATGTCCGGCCTGCCAGTTCCCCTCCAGGTTGGGAACCACCGGCGGAAGGGGAATAGGATCCCGGGCCCAGCCTTTGCCCCACCCGCCGGGTCCGTAGCCGGGCAACCAATTGTGTTCGACAAAAGGGAGCCGATGCCGGATGCTGCGAAAGCCGTCGTTGCTGAACATGACCTCCATGCTGCCCCAGGCGGACCAAAGGGCGAAGGAACAGGCAACGGCGCCACGCCCCATGGGGGTCAGGCTGGCCCAGGAACCGACGCACAGCGGCTCCGGGTCCGTCCAACTCCGGCCCTGGTCCGGGCTGTAGGAGCGCACCAGCCTTTGAGGAATATCCAGAGGAAGCTCCGGCCGCTTTTTCAAGCGCCGCTCGGTGATGACCGACAGCCAGGTTCCGTCCTCCAGAGGGAGCACGGCCGGAAACTCATAGCTGAGGTCTGCTTTGGGGTCGGGAACCGCGATGGGGACCCACTCTCCCCAGGTTTTTCCGCCATCCCTGGACTGCAACAGTCCTGAGCGAAGTCGGGTTGCGGCCAGGTCCTGCTCGCTGCCGGCCCCATAGACCGGCATCATCACCCGGTTTCCCAGCTCGAAGGGTCTTCCATAGGGCGCCGCCCAGATCAGGGGATCGGTCCTGAGGGGCGGACTGCTGGTCCAGGTTTTCCCATGGTCTTCGGAAGCCAGCAGCCTGAGCCGGCTGCCGGACGATTGGTGGTTCAGCTCGGCGAAGGGAGCGATGATGCGGCCGGATTGAAGGGTGGTCAGGGTCCCCATGGCCCGGGGTTCCCCCTGCCGGGCCTCATGGACCCGCTCCGGATAGAACCACCAATCCCCATCCCGCGTCCTGCGAACCAGGTAAAGATCTCCGGAACCCTCTTTTTCCTGCCGGGCCGTCCGGTGGGTAAACAGGATCAAAAGCTGGCCCTTGGCTGTGCGTGTAATCCCGGCGTAGCGGGCGCGTCTCTCCGAGAGAAAGACAAAGCTGCGCTCGTCCCGTTTCCAGGTCCCGTCCTGCAGGCGGTCCGCCGGCCCCCGCTCCTCTGCGGGCGGAGCGCAGGCGGCAAGGATCAGGGAGAACAGGAGGGCAGGACCTCGTTTTGTCGGTGTGGTCATGGGGTCCCCCACAATGCGGCAAGCGCGGCCGAAGATGAGCCATCCGAAGGTCCGGGGCCGGCTAGGGATCGGCGTCCCGGCCGCACAGGTTCCGGTAGAAATGCATGCCCTGACGAATGGTGGCCAGAGCCTTGTCTTTTTGCTGTGGGTTCTCGAAGTAGGCTTCCTCCTCGGCCCACTTTTCCAGAGGTTTCAGAAATTCGAGCAGATAGCAACCGCTCTCGGCCCTGGCCAGGTCCTGCCCGCGGTAGTCGACATAGACAGGATTGGTGTGGGCGAACAGCGGGTGAGTCCAGATGGAGGTCTCTTCCGGTGAGCCTCCCATGCAGCGGGCGGCAATCCACAGGCTCCGGCCGGCCGGGTAGTCCAGGGCGACCCGGGCCCGGCGCCCCTCGGCCCGAGCCGGCGCGCTGGCCGCCGTTTTCCCGTTCACCACGATTTCCAGTCGCTCGAAGGGCCTCAGCGAGATTGCCCGGGCTTCGATCCGAAGGACTTTGCGCTGGCCGAGTTTCAACGTTTCCCCGGGTCCCAGACCGTCCACCGCCAGGCGGATCATGGGCCCGTTGGTCACAAAAGAGCGGCCTTTGCGGAGTCCTTCAATCCAGCCGGGATAGGTGAGCGGGGCAGTCAGCTTGACGTACACTCTTTGATGCCCCACCGGCTCTTCGGGGCCGATGCGGTCCGTTCCGGCAGTGGCGGGCAAGCGGAAACCGCAATTCAAGAGGTGATACCAGAGCCTCAAGGCTTCAGGCAGCCGGGTGTGGGTCAGGATATCGGCGGTGTCGATCTGGCCAAAAACCATGTCGATGGGGAATTCCAACTGAGCGGGGCGAAGGTGGGCCCAATTCACCAGGCCCCCTTGTCGATGGGTTTCCCGCATCACCTCCAAGAGCATGGGCGCATCGGGCCAGCCGGCCTGGCCGCGGCGCGGAAAGCCTCGACGGGAAGGGTCGAGGAAGGAATAGCGCTGAACGTTGGCCCTGGGAACGGCCAGTCCGCCGGTGGAGATGGGTTCGACCAGCTTTTCGAGGTTGAGCAGGCTGACGTGTCCCAGGGTCTGATTACGATACTCCTGGTTGTAGTACACCAGATGCCTGGAATCCGAGATCGGGTCCAGGTCTCCTCGGAAATGCTCTCTGGAGTAGGTTTTCCCCAGATGGTGCAGCACCAGAACGTTGCCGACTCGCAAATCCTCGGCGCGCATCTCGAAGAGAGCGCTGGGCGGGTCCAGCATGTGGATGTGGGTGTCTCCGGAATGCCATCCCTGGGGTTCCATGTGGACCCACCGCTTGAGCGCAAATTTCCGCCGCAGGACCTTGCCGGCCTCCAACCGCACCTCCGCATCGATGGGGTGGTACTCGAGACCCCGCCGAATGGAAATCCTGATCCTGCCGAGCGGCGCCCGGACACGAAAGCTGCCTGAGACGTAGTTCCACCGGGCGGCATCCACGCGGGGACGAAGGACAAGCCCGCGGGTGGTTTCCGCCGGTGGGCGGTAACGGCCTTCCTGGTCGATCACTCGAATCCGGCCGATGGTGGAGGCATCCCCCTCCGACTCCACCAGCCGCCCCTCGAGCAGCCCGGTTTCTCGCACCCGCAGCGGGAAGCGCCTGGTGGCGCGCCTTCCTTCGGACTCCACTTCAAGACTCGCCGGGGCACCCCCGACTTCCGGGGACTCGATACGAGCCAGAAGGCTCCGCCGGGCCGAGGGTGCCACCACGAGGTGATCCCTGTCCAGAACCAGACCGGAACTGCTGAGAGAAAGCATCCGGGTTTTGGGGGATGCGTTGTGGAAAGTCAGCAGTATGGGCTGAGCGATTTTGCGATAAAGGCCGAGTTGGGCCGGACTCTGGAACTCAAAGCCCTGCGGTCCGACCTCCACCCGGATGCGAGGCCAATCCAGGGCTTGCTCCAGAGCGGCGAAAGCCTTCCTGGCCTCGTCGCGGCTCCTGGGCAGCAGCCGGGCTCGCTCCGTTTCGGCCAGTCTGGCTGTTTCCTGAAGGATGTCGTAGGCATTGAGGGCCTTCAAGACGGCGACGTAGAGCTTCCCATCGAGCTGGAATCGATTGCCCATCGCCTGGTAGACGTTGTCGATGGCCCCGGTCTTGATTTCATCGCTGAAGATGCCGTAAAGATCCTGGAGGGCCGCTGAGGCCCCGGCCGGGTTGGCGTTTGTGGGCGCCGGGTCCTGCCGGTGGCACAGGACTGCCAGGCAAGGGAGGAGTAAGGCCACGGCGATTTGGCATTTGCGGCGCTCCATGCCAGAGGGCTCCTGTGGGGGGACGAACCTTTTCGACCTCGGACTCGGAAGAGATCCTGGGCGAGGATGGCGCCGTCCTCAAGCGCTTTTCAATGGGGGAATGCTCAAGCGCCCGTCGACCAGGGTGACGTAAGGTTCCAGTCGGGTGCTCCGCTCCAGCAGCTTGATCTCCAAATGGTTCTCGCCGGGACGCACCTCGGCGGAATCCAGCTTGAACTCGAATTCGTGGCTGTCCTTCAAGGTGATTCCGGCAAAGGCCCCGGGGTCCGGTTGAACCGGCTTTCCGTTCCAGGCAAACTCCAGGCGATCCTCCGGGCCCAGGTCCACGATTCGGACCCAGGCTCGGGGCGATCCCTGGGGCGTGGCCTGGCTGAGATCGTCCGCAATGTCGAAGGCGACCGTGTGCCCGATGCCGTCGGTCGAAAGGCCGATCATCATGGGTGTCTGCCCAGGCCACTCCGCGTGGCCAAAAGTGCCGGTCAAGATTCCTCCGGTGTGGGGGCTGCCATCCAGCAGGTACTTTTTGGGGCCATGCCTCAGCAGATCGGAGTCCACGATGTCGTGAGTGAAACTCAGGTCCAGAGGATTTTCCCCCGGCCGATGATAGTGGGGCATCCGGTAGAAGTAGTTCCAGAATTGGATCCCCGATATTCCGGAGGAAAAAGCGCGGTGGGTGGCCGCCCGCAGAGATTCGCGTCCTTCCCGGGTGGGTCGGGCGTGAGTGAAGCAGGCTTGAGAGGGGATGCCGTGCTCGGCGCCCAGCCCGGCCAGTTCCTTCCAGGGTGTGCTGAACGGAGAGAGTCCGTTGCTGATCACCACCATGTCCAGCAAGCCTTCCTGAAACCAGACCGGCAGATCGATCCCAATGCGCAGACAGAGGTCCACGGTGGCGGGGACCCGGGCCGACAGGAAGATGGGGCGCCCTCGCCGCGCGGCCTGCTCATCGGCAACCCGGCGAATCCGGCGGACCAGGGAGGTCATCACGTGACGTTGCACGTAGGCTTCATAGCTGGGAAAGAGGAAGGGCGAACGGAAGAAATCCAACTCGAAACCATCCAGATCGTATTGGGTGATGGTCTCGGCGGCCAAGTTGAAGATGAGATCCCGGTAGGGGCCGATGGCGTAATTGCCGGCGCTGGCCTGCATGTACTGGAAGCTGTCCTGGGGATAGGAAGCCTGTCGATCGCCAATCAGCCACTCGGGATGGTCTCGCTTCCACTTGGGTGTGTAGAAGTAGGGTTCGGCCGGATGGTCTTTGGGTAAGCGAGAGGGCCTGTCCAGACCGATTCGGTCGCCCCAGCGATCGTGGTGATCGTTCATGCGAAGGCGTAGGAAAACATCCAGACCCGCTTGGTGCCCCCCGTCGCACATGAGCGCCAGGGGGTCGTGACCGGCTTCGCACAGACGCTGGACGGCTTCCATCATCCGCAGGGTGTTGCCGCTTTTCAGCAGGGGTTGGTCTTCACCGATGATGGGGTAAAGCCTGGAGCAGTGAGTGGTGCCGCCGGCATGGTTGATGCCAAAGGCGTACATGCTGACGGCCGAGTCCTTCAGCGCGCCGATGGAACCTTCCACCAGGCCCTCCGGACTGGGGGGCCAGGGCATGCGGAGCAAGGGGTCGCCGATGTCCTGCAGCACGACTCGATAGTCTTCCGGCCGCTTGCCCGAGAAAGACCTGCCCTGGCTCCTGGCCTTTTTCAGAGGCTGGGCCGCCGCTGCCGCTCCCCGGGTCCCGGAGACCATCGGATTCAGCCCCAGGGCCGTGCCGGCCAAGGCGGTAGTCCGCATAAATCGGCGGCGGGATACATTCGAAATGCGATGGTTGGTGATGAGCATGAATCGTCCTCCTTAATAATAATGAGTTCGCGGGGTTGCAATGCCCTTCGTTTTCGTGCTTGACTCATTCCCACAGTCGGAGCGGCCACAGGAGACGAACCAAAGGGTTCGGGGGTCAGCGCAAACAAACCGGCAAAGCGGTGAGCGTCGGGATCTCCTTCCGGCCGCTGAGGGATGCTTGTCGAAAAACGATTCGGGCCCGGTCTGGCCGGCGATTCCGATGATCCTCTGGATTGCCCGTAAAGGCAGTCATTCTAACAGAGAATCGTCAGGATAGAGCCGGGTTTCTGGCAGCCGGACCCAGGTCTGGAACGCGGTCCAAGCTTATGACGGAACATTCTGAGGTGGTGATCGTCGGTGGGGGCGCCATCGGCTGCACCGCCGCCTACTACCTGCGGGCCGAAGGCCTCGACGTGGCTTTGGTGGATAAGGGGCCCGTGGCTCGCGAGGCTTCCTGGGCATCGGCCGGCATCATCGGCCCCGCTCGTCTTCCCCAGGGGGACCCCTGGTTCTTTCAGGCCACGACTCTCTCCAGACAACTGTACGACGAGCTCGACTCGGCGCTTTTCGAGGAGACCGGGCGTTGGATGGGCTATGGCGGTCAAGGGGCCATGACCCTGGCGCTGAGTCCAGGGGAAGCCGAAGAGGCCAGAGCGCAGGCGGAAAAAGAGATGGCCGCCGGCCTCCCGCTGGAGGTCTTGACGGGCTCGGAGGCTCGCCGCCGCGAGCCCACGCTGCCCCGGAACCTGGCGGCGGCAATCCTGAACCCTCAACGCCGCTTCCTGGATGCCCGTAACTACACGGCCACGATCGCCAGGGCCGCCCGGCTCCGGGGCGTGAGGATCTATGCGGGCTGGCCGGTCACGGCCATGGTTTGGGAAGGAGCCCGGCTGAGGGGAGTGCGGTCCGGCCCCAGGCGGTTGTCAGCCGATTGGGTCATCAACGCCGCCGGAGCCTGGGCGGGGAGCCTGGACGCCAGACTCACGGCCCCGGTCGTTCCCGATCACGGGCAAATCCTGTCTCTGGACGGACCCACGCCCGGGCTGCGCCACACCCTGAGCCGCTGGAATACCTATGGTTACATCACACCCAGAGCCGATGGACGGGTTGTGGTGGGAGCCACTCACGAGGAGGTCGGGTTTCGCAAGAGGATCACCGCCGAGGGGTTGAGCTATCTGGCCGGTGTGGTGCGTCGAGTCTTGCCGGGACTCATGGATCAGGCCATGCTGGATATCTGGTCCGGTCTGCGGCCGGCCACTCCGGATGGCCTGCCCATCATCGGCCCCGACCCTCGAGTCGGGGGCGGCTATCTGTGGGCCACCGGCCATTCCAGCTCCGGAATGATGCAGGCGCCGGCCACGGGGAAGGTCCTGACGGATCTGGTCCTGGGCCGAAAACCCCGAATCCCCCTCCACAACGTGGGCGTTGAGCGGTTTCTGAGACAGGCTTCCCTGCAAAAAGCGTAATCTGTTCCTGTACCAGGAGCGTTCCCGAAAAACGAGGCTGAAACTTCTCAAGTCATTGAAAATAACAGGTCACCTGGATTCGACAGGTGGAACGGGTTGGATTTTCCAAGGAAACTCTGATTGATTCAACCATTATCACGGCACAAGATGTGGCGTTACCTTCGGCAATGCCAAGTCGTTGAAAATGTTGAGGTCTCTGGAGTTGTATTTTCGGATTTCGATTCTGAAAGATGCTGGAATGGAATTTTTCAGAGCTTCCCTGAAACTGGGGAAACTTTTTGCAGGGAAAAGCAGGTCCCCGGGGCGCCGCCAGTTGCAACGATTCACCCCATCAAAACAACGGGTTGCAGGAGGGACCCGGATCCATGAGGCCCACGGAACCCGGTGGACCCGGACACCCTTGAGCCGCGAAGGCGGCGGCAGCAAATAGCCGTGGGCGTCAGCCCACGGTCAGGAGGCCACCCAGCCGCGAAGCGGCGGCAGCGTGTAGCCGTGGGCGGCAGCCCACGGAGTCAGATAGACCCGAACACCATGGAGCCGCGAAAGCGGCGGCAGCCATTGGGGGAACTCCACCGTGGGGGCCTACACCCAACTCACCTACCACGTCGTGTTCAGCACGAAATATCGCCGCCAAGCGATTCGGGAGGGAATCCGCCAACGGCTCTACGAGTATATCGGAGGCATCGTTCGGGCCCGGACAGGACACCTGATCGAGATTGGCGGCATGGAGGACCACCTGCATTTGTTGATGAATCTCTCACCGGCGAACCCCGTTTCCGAGGTCGTTCGGGACATCAAGGCCAATGCTTCGAGGTGGGCCAATGGGCTCCCTGAAATGAAGAATCGGTTCGAGTGGCAGAAGGGATACGGGGCTTTCACCGTCAGCTATTCGCAGATGGAGTCGGTTCGCGGTTACATCCGGAATCAGCGGGAGCATCATCGGACGAGGACATTCGAGGAGGAATACGTCGAGTTCTTGAAACGACACCACATCGAGTTCAATCCTCGATATCTGTTCGAGACCGAGCATGAGGAGTGATGGCTGGCGCCGCTTCGCGGCTCGGGGTGTTTTGGTCTCCGGACCCTGGGCTGACGCCCAGGGCTATTTGCTGCCGCCGCCTTGGCGGCTGGAGGGAAGGACCCACCCTTGCACTCCACTCAGGAGTGCAGGGCCTCCCAGGAGGGGAAAGAACCCACCCCTGCACCCCTCCCAGGAGGGGAATCTCCCACTGCCGCCGCTTTCGCGGCTCGGGGTGTTCGGGTCTACGGGATTCCGTAGGCTGGCGCCGCTTCGCGGCTGGGGTGGTTTCGATCCGGCGCCCGCAGGCTGACGCGGCGACGCCGCTGATTATGGTGGACCGAGCCATCGGTACTCTCTCACACTCCAAAAACAGGGAAACTCCTGACTCCTACACACATCGTAGATGGGGAATTTTTCCCTGGGGGAAAGCCGCTTTCAGGGCGGGGATCCAGGTTTTTAAAACTACAATAATAGTCTTATGTGATGATGGATCCTGTAACGGGAAGATTTTCATGCCTTGAGCTGGCAGGAGACCATTGAAATAACTTCACTTGTAGTAGGAAGAAGTCATCAATGGGCAGGCCGGCTGATTGAACAGGACCCAGCCGGCATTCCGCAGGAAGAGAAGAAGCTGAAACCGACCAGGTCTACCATCGGGTTCTGCTGGATGATTTTCGGCAGGTAGAGGTGCTGGCTCACCCCTCTCCTTCCTGACTGAGACGATCAAACGGTTCGAGGGCAGCCGGCTGTTGCTGCTCAGGAAAGGGTTCGATAGAATCCGGCGGACGCCAAGGGAGCGGCGGACCCCTGGTTCAAGCCGTCTCTCCCATTACGGTGAACCCTCGGGCCCGATTCAGAAGGGCCTGTCCCGCCTCAGACAATCGAGGTCGGCTGCACTTGCCGGGGGACGGCTGATTCAGGGAATGAAAAGGGAATGGAGGAGGACCGGCCATGCCGAAATACAGGATTGCCTGGCTGCCCGGAGATGGAGTGGGCGGCGAAGTTTTGCAGGCCGCCAGGATTGTGCTGGATCGTCTGGGTTTGGACGCGGAGTATTTCCCCGGAGACATCGGCTGGGAATTCTGGCGCCGGGAAGGGGACCCTTTACCCCGGCGGACCCTGGAACTGTTGAAGCAGGTGGATGCCGCCCTGTTCGGGGCCATCACCTCGAAGCCGGTTCGAGAGGCCGAAGGAGAACTGGCTCCCCGGCTTCGCGGCCAGGGATTGTCCTATCGTTCGCCCATCGTACGAATGCGGCAGCTCTTCGATCTCTATATCTGCCTGCGGCCCTGCAGAGCGTTTCCCGGGAATCCACTCAACATCCGAGAGGGTATCGACCTGGTCATTTTCCGTGAGAATACGGAAGACCTCTATGCCGGCGTGGAGTTCCATCCGGTGCCGGAGCCTCTGTCCCGGGTTCTGGAACAGCTCTCCCCCTCCTTTGCCCCTTTCAAAGGGATGGCTCAAGATCAGTGGGCCATCTCCTGTAAGATCAATTCCCGAAAAGGCTCGGAGCGAATCATCCGGGCGGCCTTCGAGTTTGCCAGAAAGCACCGGCGGAAAAAGGTGACGGTGGTGCACAAGGCCAACGTCGTGCGGGCCACCGATGGGCTGTTCCTGGAGGCGGCCAGGCAGATCGCCGACTCTTATCCTGAAATCGTCTGGGACCACGCCAACGTGGATGCCATGACGATGTGGCTGCTCAAAAATCCCCTCGACTACGACGTCCTGGCGGCGCCGAATCTGTTCGGCGATATCATTTCAGACCTGTGCGCCCAGATGGTCGGTGGGCTGGGATTTGCCTGTTCCGGCAACATTGGAGACCGGCTGGCCGTCTTCGAGCCCACCCATGGCTCGGCGCCGAAATACGCGGGGCAGTCTAAGGTCAACCCGATCGCGACCCTACTGGCTGCCAAAATGATGCTGGACTACCTGGCCGAGGACAGCAGGAGCCGCCGGCTGGAGGAAGCCGTCGGACAAGTCATCCGCGAAGGCCAGGTTCGCACCTACGACATGGGGGGCGCCAGCACGACCCTGGAGATGGCGGAGGCCGTTGCCGACCGGTTGTAAGTGGCTGGCCTGGGTCGATGTTCACTTTATGGATTCATCCTCCAATGGACCCACCCCCTGCACTCCACTCAGGAGTGCAGCCCCTCCCAGGAGGGGAATTATGGACCCACCCCTGGCCTTCTCTCAGAAGGCCAGATTCTCAGGAGTGCGGCCCCCGCCAGGAGGGGAATACACCCAGCCGCGTAGCGGCGGCATGGCGTTGGGCCTTTCCCCGGCGCTGATCGGGCCACGGGCCGCCTGGCGGCCTGTGAGAAGTTTGAAGGGGGAAGCAGGAAGTTTGAAGTGAGAAGCAGGACAACCTCAAACGCCAGGGACGGAAGAGGGACCGAGGGCAAACCGTCCGGGGGCCAAAAGACACCGAGCCGCGTAGCGGCGGCAGCGTGTAGCCGTGGGCGTCAGCCCACGGAATCGGGTAACCCCCGACACCACCGAGCCGCGAAGGCGGCGACAGTGGGAGATTCCCCTCTTGGGAGGCCCTGCACTCCTGAGTGGAGTGCAGGGGGGGTGGGTCCATCCCACCAGCCGCCAAGGCGGCGATAGCGTGTAGCCGTGGGCGATAGCCCACGGAATCGGGTGGCCCCGACACCACCGAGCCGCCAAGGCGGCGGCAGGCCGTTGAGGAGTGGGAGAGAGGGATCCCCGGGGCCGGTTGCTGCCGCCGCTCTCGCGGTTGGTGGGCGGGAACGAGAACCGAGGGCAGAACGAGATTCAGCGGCGGCGTCGCGTTGGGCCTTCCCGGTCGCTGATCGGGCCACGGTCCGCCCGGCGGCGAGGATGGACCCACCCCCTGGCTGACTTCTTCTCAAGAAGTCAGTTTCTTCTCAAGAAGTCAGTCTCTCAGGCGTGTGAGCTTCTCAGGCTCACACCCTCTCAAGAGGCCAGCCCCTCCCAGGAGGGGAAGAACCCACCCCTACACCCCTCCCAAGAGGGGAATTTCGGAGGGAACCCACCCCTGCACTCCACTCAGGAGTGCAGCCCTCGCCAAGAGGGGAATCATGTTGAATCGACCCCGCAAGAGGGGATGGGCGCCATGACGGGGTGACATGAACCGAGGCCAACCGCTTAGCCCGGCTCGGGAGCGGCCCGGTTTGATCGGCTCCGGATTTCCGGTCCAAGGGGGGGCATCGTTTTCAAACCCCGGATTGAATCCCCGGCCGCCCCCCCGGCGGAACTATCCGTTACTGCGGGACAGCCGGGTGAGGCGCTCCTCCAATTCCCGGGTCAGGCTCTGGGGAGTGGATGAAGGCTGGGGGTCCAGAGGCGGCCCAAAGGTGATCGAAACCTGACCCGGCCAGGCAAAGGGCCAGGGAATCCCCCGGCGTCTCCTCTGCTTCAGTTCATACAGTCCCTGGATGCTTACGGGAATCACCGGGGCTCGAAGGCCGGCAGCCAGCAGCCCGATTCCCGACTGGAAGGGCTGAATTCCTCCATCCTCGGTGCGCCTTCCCTCCGGAAAGACAAGAACGCTGTAGCCGCGGTCCATGGCTTCCCCGGCATAGTCGAAGCTCCGACGAAAACCACTTTGCTTCGGCAGCGGAAACACGTTGAATCCGCAGGTGAGCAACCCGTAGGTGAGGTAACCGATCCAGCCGGAAAATCCTCGACTCTGCGGCGGGTGTCGGAAGTCCCGCAGGGTCTCTCCGATCATGGCGACGGCCAGGCGGTTTCTGTAGCGAAAGGGCAGGCAGGAGGGGATGAGAGCCGGGTCCAGAAAGGTGACGTGGTTGGCAATCAGGAGGACGGGCCGGCGAAGACCGCGCCAGTGTTTTCGTCCCCGGACCCGGGTCCAGCAGAGTGAGAAGGTCAACGGCCGGATCAGGCAGTGATAAAACAGAAATCGGACCCAGGTTGCGGGGCGGCCCAGGGCCCAGTAGGGATAGGGATAGGGCCGCCAGGTTCGAACGGATGTTGCCGAGTCATGGGGTGGCCGGCTTTGGACCGGCCGGGCTCCGGCTGGGGCCGGCGGGTCAGGGGCCGGGTCGATGGCGGGAGGGGCGCCGTCCAGCGAGTGGGATTCAGGGGAGCGGTCCGAGACCCCAACCAGTCTTTCCAGGTCGCCCAAAGTGAGGGCTGCCGTGACCCTGGCTTCGTCCAGGTCCAGGTGGAAGCGATCCTCCAGATCGGTGATGAGGGCGACTCTGGCCAGCGAGTCGAGCTTGAGGTCCGAGGTCAGATGGGCCTGGCGGTCGCGCCGCCGGGGAGGGGCCCCGGTGATGCGCTCGATGGCTTGCAGGATTTCCGCCAGAAGGTCCTCCGCCTCTCCTCCACCGACGCTGGCCGGCTCTTTTCTCTGCCGGCTCACGAACGGCGCAAGATCCCGTTTGCGCACCTTGTGAGTCGCCGTCCGGGGAAAATCCCGACCGGGCCATACCACCCAGCGCCTGATCTGCTGATGGGTGGCGAGGCGCTCGTTGGCTCGTTGGACCGGGAGGGCGGCATCGGCATCCGGTCTCCTCATCAACAGCACGGCTACGGGCTCGGGACCGAGGGGGCCGTCCACTCCGATCACGGCGCTTTCACCAATCTCCGGCTGAAGGTCGAGCGCGGCTTCGAGGTCTCCGGGAAAGATATTCAACCCTGCTGAAGTGACGATGACCTCCTTGCTCCGTCCCCGGAAGAAGAGATGGCCCCTGGCATCGCTTTCGCCCAGGTCCCCGGTCCGAAGCCAGCCCTCCCGATCGGTCAACGGAGCTTCGCCAGGGCTCCAGTAGCCGGGTGAGACGTTGCGGCCCCGCACCAGGATCTGGCCTCGATCGTCCAGCTTGATCTCCTGCCCGGGCATGGATTTGCCGATCGACCCCCGGCTGAGTCTGAACGGATGGGAAACGCTGATGATGGCTGCCGCTTCGGTCATTCCGTAGCCCTGCACCACGGCGTAGCCCAGCTTCCGCCAGAAATCCTCGGTGTCGGCGCCAAGCGCTGCGCCTCCCGTGACGAAGGCCCAGAATTTCCAGCCAAAGCGGCGCCGAATGCGGCGAAAGGCCCACCAGCGGCCCAGCCAGTGACGGGAGGCGTTCCGGTTCAGCCGGTCGGCCAGGGCGCGTCCCCGGCTCTGCGAAGCCTCGTCCCGCTCGACTTTGTCCCGTAACAACTCCAGCATCCGGGGAACGGCGGCCATCACCGAGATGCGCTCGCGACGGATGGAGGCGATGATTTCCGACGGATTGAGAGAGTTGAGGAAGAGAACCTGCCCGCCGAGCAGGGGCGGCACAAAAATGCCCATGAATTGACCAAAAACATGGCTCAGGGGCAAAAGGCTCAGGAAGCGGATGGGATGGACGAGGGCCTCCCATTTCAGATATTTCTGGATTTCGACCTCGAGGGGCGTCAAATTGGCGAGAAGGTTCCGGTGAGTGAGTTGAATGCCTTTGGGCGCCGCCGTGGTCCCCGAGGTGAACACGATCTCGGCTACGTGATCGGCAGCGATCTGACCGGCGTAGGTCCAATCCGGGGTGGGGGGATGCCGGGCCGCGGTTCGGCAGAATCCTTCGATGGATTCAACCGGCAGCTCTGCGTCCTCCCAGTCGTTGGGGAGGCTTCCGCCCAGAAGGCGCCTGGCTCCGACTTGGCGCTGAACGTTTGCAATGAAGGCCGGGGAACTCTGCACGTCCAGGGGCGCCACAATCACTCCCCGCATCAGGCAGCCCAGGAAAGCGGCCACCCATTCGGGGGAGTTGTGTTCCCACAAGAGCACACGGTCGCCCTTGCCAAGCCCCCGTGAGGCCAGTTCTCGCGCCACCTGGAAGGCCGTTTGGGCCAGCCGTCGGTAAGACCAGGGCACGGTCCGCAGCCCGCGGCGCCCCATCAGAGCCGTGGCCTCACCGCGGCTCAGGAAGTCAGGCAGGTAACTCAGCAGGGTTTCGCGCATGAAGCACCTTGGCTGGCCGGGCAGGAGTCGCCGCCGGCAGGCGGCGAGCGGGCGCCGCCGATGAGAAAGGGATCCTCCGGACCTCGGAGGCCGCCGACCTTGTCGATGAGCCGCCGGCGCCCGTCCTTGCCATCCACCCTTTTCTCCGCGGCCGGAAACAGGCCCTTGCCGCTATTATATTCCCAAAACGCACCCGTCATCCGTTTCTCGGCCGCATTCCGGGGAGGACCGCTCGATCGGGACTCCCCGCTGGCGAAGCCGGCGAAAGAGGGTGCGGCTTCGGCGGCTGTGGCCGGGCCGGAATGATTGCAGGGCCCGTTCCAGCACGGGAGCGCCCAGCCCGTCCAAGAGTTTGTGAACGCGTTCTCCGGCAGGTATAATGCACGGGAAACGGACACTGCGGCGCCCCTGGCGTTAACGACGCCATTCCTTGCCGGGAAACGGCCTCGTCATGCAGACCCTGTTCGGTGACGATTTGTCCATTCCGCACTCCCCAAGCGACAGACTGACACGCGCACGAGCGGCCCTGCATCATCGGTTTGCGCGCCGGATACGGGTGAACCCCTATCTCACCCGCAAACGGGTGTCCTACCAGGGCAACAAGGGGGCTGTCGGGTTCCGCTGGATGAAGTACAAAGAGGGATTTTCCACCGATCTCGTCCGAGGGCTTATCGAGTCCGGGAAGGGAACGCAGGTTCTGGACCCGTTCTCGGGATCGGGGACAACGGCTCTGACGGCCATGGGCCTGGGGGCGCCGGGAACCGGCATAGAGATTCTGCCCTTGGGCAACCTGGCCGCGCGGGGCCGTCGCTCATGCCGCCAACGGGCTGTCGATTGGCGAGTTTCGCGACGCTTCTCAGGCCTTGCTTCAGGCCGTTTCCCATCAGGAGTCCGACGACCGGTACGCGCTGCGCCATGTTCCAATCACCCAAGGGGCCTTTCCCTCCGGCACGGAACGCGAGATCGCGAATGCCCGGAAGTTCATCGCCCGGATGGCGGACCCTGCCCTTTTAACGGTGTTGAGCCTTGCCTGTTTGAGTGTTCTGGAAGAAGTCAGTTACACCCGGAAGGATGGCCAGTTTTTGCGGTGGGACCGCCGCTCCGGCAGAACCGTTTCAACCAGGCTGGACAAGGGACGGGTTCCGCCTTTTTCGACGGCCCTCGCGGTCCGGCTCCGGCAGATGGCGCAAGACCTTTCCCCCTTGAAAGAGCGGTACGCCGGCCCGGCTCCAACGTTCATTACCGGTTCGAGTTTGACGGAATTGCGAAAACTGCCCGAGGGACGGTTCGATTGTGTCGTCACCTCTCCCCCCTATGCCAATCGGTACGATTACACCAGGACGTACGCGCTCGAACTTGTTTATCTCGGCTACGACGACAGACGGATCAAAGCCTTGCGGCAGGCGCTTTTATCGGCGACCGTCGAGAATCGCTCGAAGCGAGCGGCGCTCCTCGCCGACTGGCAGGACGCGCCGGACCTTGCGCGGACCTTTCGCATGGTGGATGAGCAGGCTGCCTTGCAGGAAGTCCTCTCCGTGTTGCGGGACCAGGCTTCGGAACTGAGCAATCGGAACGTGATTCCGCTTTTGGAGAACTACTTCACCGAGATGGCGGTCGTCGTGCGGGAACTGGGGCGCTTGGTGAGACCGCGGGGGAGTGTGTTCATGGTCAACGACAACGTGCGCTACCACGGGGAAGAAGTGCCGGTGGATCTGATTCTGTCGGACTTTGCCGAACGGTCCGGGTTCCGGTGCGCCGCCATAGGGGTGTTGAAGCGGGGCAAGGGGAACTCCAGCCAGCAGATGGGGAAGTTCGGTCGGCGGGAGATCAGGAAATGTGTGTATCAATGGATCAAGCTCGATGGTTGATGCCAGACAAAGCAGCGCCCAGGTCCGGGCGCTGATCCTGTCGAAAGCCATCAAACGTCGAGAGGATATTCGTATCCGCACAGGGATCGAGGAGTTTCCCGGCGATTGGGATTATCAGGGGCACGGGCGGAGAACATCGCTATCCTGGGTGTGGTGACTCACGCAATGCGAGCAGAATTGAATGAAATGAAGATAACGGATTTCGACCTCTACGAGGTGGTGCACTCCAAGGGCCGGGTGGGACAGGTTTGTCGAGGAATTGTTCTACCACAAACTCCGGCTGCTCCCTCGCAGAGAATGACAGGGACAGAGGAAAACGACAAGGGGTTTTGCCTCCCGACCCTCCCTCCAGGAACCTCGGACGTATTTTGATCAAGGGAATGGCATCCAAGGCGGCCCTGGAGCTTGCCCCGGCCCGCAAACCGCGCCACCTCCCGTTTGAGAGGTTTCAACAGGAACAGGGATGAACAGGATTCCTTTTTGTCCTGAATATCCTGTTCATCCCTGTTCAACTGTTTAACCGCTGGCCGCCTTATCTATCGGACCGCCGCCTCGAGCGCGGGCTGGATGTGTTTGGGCGATATCGCCTCCATCGGAATCGGATGCGTCGCCGGCAGCGCCGATTTTCTCCATCAACTGCTGCCTGGCGTCTTTCCCGTCCACCGCCGGCCTGCTGCTTTCCGATTTGAAGCGCATGGCCGCGAGGGCTGATGCCATGGATCACATGGTTCTTGGCGGATTTGCATCCTATTGAATCACTTTGTTGTAATTGCGTCGCGAATCGGATAGAGTGAACAAAAAGGGAACATAATGGTCTGCGATCATGAAGGGAAGATCCAGGAAATTCGGTTCTCGGCTCACCGTCAACCTGACCGCAAACGATTACGATGCGCTCACCGCCCTCGCCGACAAGGATGAGACCTCAATTTCCTGGGTAATGCGTCGGGTGATTGACGAGTATCTGCGTAGCCGCGTGCTGTAAGAACCCTACGGGCACCCGCGCTTACTGAGGGCAACTGACCGGTGACATTGCAGTAGCAGAACAGCCAACCGGGGGAGGGAACGTGAAACTGACAAAGCCAAGCGGGTCGGGTACCAAAGCGCCGGTCAGCGCTCTCGACGCTCTTTATGCCAGAGCGCTCCCGGCCAAGCGGACCGGCCATCTCTATGGCGCGTTTTCCTACCCCACTAAGATTTCCTCCGAAGCCATCGCCTTGTTTATCGCCGCCCATACCAAACCCGGTGACACGGTCTTCGACGGTTTCGCCGGCAGCGGCACGACGGGCCTTGCCGCCCTGCTATGCGAAGACCCACCGGACGATCTGCGCACGGAGGCCGAGCGCCTCGGGCTGAATGTCCAATGGGGTGCCCGCAACGCCGTCCTTTACGAACTCGGCGCACTCGGCACCTTTGTCGGGCGAACCCTGACGAACCCTCCCGATCCCCCATCGTTCCGCAATGCGGCCGAAAAGATTCTTCGCGATGCCGAAGCCGAGGACGGCTGGATATATGGCGCCACGGATCCGGACGGTTGTGAGGGTGCCATCCGCTACGTTATCTGGTCCGACCTTTTACGCTGCCCGGCGTGCCTCCGCGAAGCGAGCCTTTGGGATGCCTGCGTATCGTTCGGCCCAGCGCAGGTCGCTTCCTGTTTCACCTGCCCATCGTGCCTGCATGAAGCACCGCTCGATGAAGTGGAGCGTCTTACCGTGAATGCGAAGGATGATATCATCGGCGGAAGGCAGCGCCTGCGCACGCGCTGCCCGATCCGCATTTATGGATCGACCGGCAAGAAGGGCTGGTCGCGCGCGGCCACAAAGTACGATCTAGCCCTACTGAAGCGTGTGGAGACCGAGCCGGTTCCCGACTCGGTTCCCCATATCGCGATACCGTGGGGCGATTTGCACCGGCGCGGCTATCATCGGGGAATTACGCATCTCCACCATTTCTACACGCGGCGCAACCTCTTCGTGTTCGCCCGGTTGTGGGAGCGGGCCGGCCGCTATGAGGGTACCCTTGCCGATGCGTTACGGTTCTGGCTTCTGAGTTACAACGCCTCGCACGCCACGATCATGACCCGTGTCGTCGCGAAGTCCGGGCAGAAAGACCTTGTTGTAACCAGCGCCCAGCCTGGCGTGCTCTACGTCAGCGGCCTTCCAGTCGAAAAGAATCTGTTTGTCGGGCTACGCCGCAAACTCTCCACCATCGCCAGCGCGTTCGCCATCATTCACGGGCGGAAGGGCCGGGTCAGCGTCCATCAACAGTCGAGCTGTAGCGTCGATCTTCCCGACCATAGCGTCGATTACGTTTTCACCGATCCGCCCTTTGGCGGCAACATTCCCTACGCCGAAATCAGCTTTCTGAATGAAGCTTGGCTCGGGAACTACACCGAACGAACCGAGGAAATCATCGTCAGCAGCGCCCAGGACAAGACCGTCGCCAAGTATCAAAACCTTCTCAAGACGGCACTCACCGAAGTCCGTCGCATCCTCAAGCCGGCCGGCAAGGCCACGCTCGTATTTCATTCGGCATCCGCAGAAGTCTGGAACGCCCTTCAATCCGCTTATACCGATGCCGGATTTAGCGTCGAATGCGCGGGCGTTCTCGACAAGACCCAGGGAAGTTTCAAGCAGGTCACTACCAACGGGGCGGTACGGGGCGACCCCGTTCTTCTTCTCGGCAAGAAGGCATCCGCAGATGCCCGTCCGACCCCCTGCGTCTGGGCCGTGGCAGAGCAACTTCAGGATGAAGCCGCTCTGACCCTCGACCCCGGTGAACAGACGGCGCAGCGACTCTATTCGCGACTGGTCAGCCATTTCCTGACCCGTCACCAACAGGTGCCGCTTGATGCCGAGGCATTTTACCAGTGGCACCAGGAGCGTCAGACTGCGGAGGTTAACGTCGGTGCAAGGTTATGATGCGCGTCAGACCGTAAGAGAGGCGGCGCGTGCCTACGAGCAAGCGCTGGACCCCGCGCGCCGCAAGCAGCTCGGTCAGTTCTTCAGCGGAGTTCCTCTCGGCAAGCTGCTTGCCCATCTTGGCCTTAGATCCGATACCCGCACCGTCCTTGACCCCATGGCCGGTCACGGTGATCTGCTCGACGCCGCTTGGGAAGCGGCCACCGAGCGCGGCATCATGCTGGAGCGGGTCGACGGCATCGAGATTGACGATGCCACCGCCGCCACCTGCCGCGACCGCCTCGCGGCCATCCTCGACAACGACGATCTGCCCGAGTCTGCGATCTTGGCTGCTAACGCCTTCGATCCGGCAACGCTGAACGCCTTGCCGGCGCACAGCTATGATCTGGTCATCACCAATCCCCCCTATGTGCGTTATCAGGGACGTAACGGGGACGGCGGTGCCGATTCCACTCGCTCCGGGCTCGAGAAGATCGTAGACAGCATTTCCGCTGGTGCCGGCCGGACCGTTTGGAACGCACTTGCACAAGGTTATTCGGGCTTGTCCGACCTTTCGGTGCCGGCCTGGATTCTGGCCGGCTTTATGGTCTGCTCTGGCGGGCGGCTCGCGCTTGTCGTTCCCGCAACATGGCGCTCGCGCGATTACGCGGACGTGATCCGCTATCTTCTTTTGCGCTGCTTCGCCCTCGAAACCATCGTCGTCGATACCCAGCCGGGCTGGTTCTCCGATGCGCTTGTCCGCACACATCTGATAGTCGCCCGGCGTCTGACCGATGAAGAGGCTCGGCAGCCGCTCGGCGCGAAAAGCCATTGGCCCGCGGCACGGTGGCTTCACGTCGCGCCGGAAGCCGCAGATGGCCATTCGCTGGTCGGCGCCGCTTTTACCGGCGCATGTCCAGAAGCGGACTTTGCGGCCTGGTTGCACGAAACATCCTCAGCCGCAGCTCCTGGAATCGAAATCCGCGACTTTGCCCTCCGCCATGAATGGGCCACGCTACAATCCCGCATTAGTCAGCGCCGCTGGTATCCAACACTCGAAGGCGGCAGCCACGACCTGCCGCTACTTTCGGCAGGGTCGAACTCCGTTCCTTCGGCCCTACCCGATACGCTGCGTCAAATGCTGCCCGTGGGCGCACAGCTATCCAAGCTTGTCACGCTGGATGAGGCTGGCATTAAGGTCGGTCAGGGCCTGCGCACCGGCTGTAACGGGTTCTTCTACGTCACCGTATGTGGCGAAGGCGACGGGGGCATGGTACCGGTCAAAGCATCGTCCGCTCTAGGCGGCAGCGCATTCGCCGTCCCCTCAAGCGCCCTTCGACCCGTCTTACGCCGCCAATCGGAGACTGCGCTGATCGAACAGGGCAGCCTTCCGCCCGGACGGGTGCTCGATTTGCACGCTTGGGTTCTGCCGGAAGATTTGCAGCGGGTCGCCGACGCGAAGGCCGCGTACGCGCTGCGCGGCGAAACCCCGCCACAAGTCATGCTTTCAGAGCTGGCGGCGTTTGTTCGCCATGCCGCCTCCGTTTCTCTGGACGGGATGGGCGGTGGTAAACTCATTCCTGAACTCTCTGCAGTACGCACTAATGTGCGCGAGTCGCGCAGCAACAAGATCACACCGCGCTTCTGGTACATGCTCCCGGACTTCGCGCCGCGACACCTGCCTGACGCGTTCGTGCCGAGAATCAATCAGCGCACGCCTTGGATTGAATGCAACACCGATCCGCCGCTACTCATCGACGCCAATTTTTCGACCTTCTGGGCGCTTGAGGACGACTGGTCGCCGCTCGCGATGAAGGCCCTGCTCAACAGCGTGTGGTGCCGAGCCTACATGGAAGCCACCGGTACGCCACTCGGCGGCGGCGCGCTAAAGCTCGAAGCGACTCACCTGCGGCGGATGCCTGTACCTCTGTTCACCCACTACGCCCGCGCCGCCCTGCACGCCGTCGGAAAACGCTTGGGCCGCGATACTCAGGACATTCAGGCGCAGATAGATCACATTGTCTTGCAGGCGCTTTTCCCTGGCAATGCGGCTGGAACTATGCTCTCAGATTTGGCCGCTCATATCGCAGTTCAGACCAGAGCGCTCTGCACTGCGCGTCAGAGGGCCGCCTCATGAATGAAGATATTGCGCAGGCTGGAGAAGCGATCGGACGCTGCCGCCAGCTTCGCCAATCCGGGAGCGTCGAAGCCGTTCTGCGCAGTGAATTTCATTCGCGCCTTCGCCTCATATTTCCCCACCAGGACGACGAGGCGTGGATCAATCATTACGGCGAAGGCACGGAATCCGGCACCAAAGTCGGGCTTGCCGAAGGAGGCGTCGCCAACCGGTTCATCGACAATCTCGTCGGCTCGACGACGATCGAATACGAGCCGGATTTGCGGATCGCAATCAAGCGCAATGAAGGCCTTTCGCAGGTGCGCGATCACGTCGCCGGACTGATCCGCAGTGGCGTGCCGGCATCTCAGGTCCGCGGCGTTCTCTCCGATACGGTGGACTGGCATGCCTACGATGCGGAGCTTCCGCTTGGCATCGATCCGGTTGCCTGTACCGCTGATGACATCAAGTTGCTGGCGATTGATGAACTGCAACTGACCGCCAATGACGAACCTTCCGCCATCCGGCTGATCGCATTTGTCCGCAAACATCTCGCCCGCGAACAGTCACGATTCCTGAAATCGGCCCTTCTCACGCTCGATCTCGGGCTGGACAGCGCTTCGTACAAACGCAGCGCCGATCTGCTGCGCAAGCTCGTGGACGACGGACGCGCCACCGATTCTTTCATCATGCTTGCAACCGACCTCTGGTCCCGGTTCGTTGATTATCTTGAGGGCGAAGCGGGCGGGTTCCGCGCCGCTGCCTATGTCGATGAAATCTATCTGTGCGTTCTCACTCGGCTGCTAAGCGCGAACGTCCTCGCAGGGCCGCGCCATTTCCAGTGGCGATGCCGAGCTGAATGCCATCCTGGACGGGTCGTATTTCAAGCACCGTTACCAGATCGCCAATATGGTCGAGCAGGACTATTTCGGCTGGCTCACCAACCCGACTCATATCGACCGGCTTGTTCCGATCGCCCGTCAGATACAGCAGGACCTCTACGCCTATGACTTTTCTTGGCGACCCGAAGAGGATTTGTTCGGCCGGCTCATGGCGGAGCTCGCCCGCCGCAGCCGGCGCAAGCTGCTGGGCCAGGAATGGACCCCCGCTTGGCTTGGCCGCCTGCTTGCCGAACGGTGCCTCGATAATCTCCCGGACGGCGAAGACCCGCGTATTGTCGATATGTGCTGTGGCTCCGGCTCCATCCTCGCCGAAATTCTCAAGGCTACAAAGGCCCGCTTCGGTTTCAACGACGTAGCCGCCCTGCAAAACGTGGTAACCGGCTTTGACATCGATCCGCTGGCGGTCAGCCTGTCCAAGACAACCTGGGTCGTCACGCTCGTCGACGAGATCAAGGCCGCGAGCGCCCCCATCGTCATCCCGATCTATCACGCCGATTCGCTCTTTTCCGTCACTCCAGTCACGCCGCTGCTGCCCTTCTTCGGCGAGAGCGACACCGTTCCCGTCTCCCTCGACGGCACGACTATCAATCTGCCCGTCGCGCTCCTCCACCCCGAACGCCGCGAGTTGTTCGACCGGATCATCGATTGGGCCTATGACGAGGCGCTTGATGCGCAGGCCCATGGCGGCGCGGATCACCTGACTGAACCAGGGAGCGCGCGGTTCATCGACGGGGCTGCCGCCGCATCCGGCATCACGCTCAGCGTCGAACTCCGGCAGGCGCTCATCCCCTCCGTCTTCGCGCTGGCTCGGCGCATGGCCGAGTTGGCCGTCGCCGGCCGCAACGGTATTTGGGCTTTCATTCTGCGCAACACCTACCGTCCAGCCCTTCTGAGCGGCCAGTTCAACGGGCTCGTTTCCAACCCGCCGTGGCTTGCGCTCAGCCGTCTTGCCGACAATCCTTACCGTTGTGTGTTTACCGGCAGAGCGCACATTTATGGTATCCGTCCACCGGGCCAGTCGTTTCTGCATCTGGAGCTTGGCACCACCCATCTTCTCCACGCTGTTGACCGGTATCTTTCCTCCGGCGCCTCTGTCGCCTGTCTCGTACCGGGCACTATATTCAACGGCCACCACCACGAACTCTTCCGTCAGCGCAAATTCCTCAACGCCGCACGTCCGATCGCTCTCGAAATCAACGAGATATGGCAGGTCGAACACGGCACATTCAAATATCCCGGCGCCGCCATCGTCGGCCACAAACGCACCGAGCCCACCTGCCTTCCCAAGACGGAGGTCAGTGGTTTTCTGGCGGGACAAGGCCGTCTTGAGGCGACCGATTTTTCGATCCGCGCCATCGGCGAAAAACGCACCGCTTGGGTCCTTGAAAAAGAAGGCTTGCCCGCCGCCGCATCGGCTGCAGTGGATATACCGCGGCAGGGCGCGGACCTGATGCCGCGCACTGCGGTTTGCATCGACATTCTCAATGAGACCGGCTCCGAGTTCAGGGTCGATACGCCCATTCCGGGCACCCCGTGGGCGTTCACCGTCAAGGCGGCGAAGGAACTGAAAGGGGAACGCTTTCCCGGTCACGTCGCCCCGCAATTTATCTATCGCATGGCGCAGTCGGAAAACCTGCTTCCCTTCGTTCTCGGCGCCCACTGCGCACCGATCACGATCCCCGTCCTGAGGGACGGTGAGGGTGCTTGGCGCATCTGCGATGAAACTGAAATCCGCCGCATGGGGTTCATCGAAACCGCGCGGCGTTTTCGCGCGGTCAACAATAAACTGAAAGATGTCGGCAAGGGGCCGATCCCTCCAAGAGCGCATCGACGTACGGTTGAAATTGACAAATCAGGTTCTGGGCACGGACGGCTATCTTATCCTCGCCGGAGCCGGCGGGAAACATATATGTGCCGCCTGCGTTCCGCTCACTGACGACACCGATCTTGTCGTCGATCAAACCCTCTACTGGCGGGTCGTCCCCGGCGAAGACGAGGCTTGGTACTGCGTCGGCATGCTGGGCAGCCATGCCATGACCGAGGCGATCACGCCCTTTAATCCGAAGGGCGGATTCGGCGAGCGTCATATCCATGCGCTGCCCTACCGGCTGATGCCCGAGTTCGACTCGGATAACGAAGATCATACAATGATCGGTGCACTGACTCGGCTTATCGCCGATGAAGCCGGCAACATCGTCGCCGGGGATGACTATCTGCGGGATCCGAACAAGGCCCTCACCGCCCGCCGCACCCGTCTCCGTGAGCGGATTTGGGCGACCACCGGATTTAAGGAACTGGACCAGCTCTGCTCTGCGGTGCTGGGAACAACCGCTTTTGCCGATGGGGCGGAGGGGGATGCGTGACCACCTTCGGAGCACAGACCAGGTGGATATCTCGCCGACCGGCTCCACGGCCATGCAGCGGGCAGCTATGGCCGCGTGCGTCATCGGGATAGTCCTCGATGAGCTCGTCGTGCAGAATGACCGTTCGAATCTCGCTTGGTGTCATCATCCTGTCCGGTCGCGCCATTTGGCGAACGGCATGGGGAAGAAAGAGGACGCGTTGAGCAGCGGCGCGTCGTGCGTGTTCAAGGATTTCTTGTGAAGCCATTCCCATGCTCGCCTGAAATTTCGGTAGCCAACATCCGTTCCTCAAAGGCTGGTTCTCGTGCCGTGCTCAGTCGTTCGAGCCGCGCATATATTATGCGGTCCAATTCGAGCGCTCCCTGTTGTCATCGTAGGGCTCAAATGCTTCACCCGTGTTGAACGGCAGGTCGATGTAGAGGCGCTTCACCCGCCCGGCGTAGAACGGCAGCAACGCCTTCAACGCCTCCAGATTGCCGCCCTGAATCAGCATGTTGTCCGTGTCCCGGCTCCCCGACGACCAACCGGATGCTTCCTCCAGCAGCCGATAGGGCACGCGGGAGGCGGGGCGGATGTCTTCGTCTCGGGTGAGCCAGTGCAACGTTGGCATTTTAACCTCAGTGGAGAGTTTCAACTTCCTCGACCATTGCAGTCAAGTTGGGCTTGGTAAACTGAAGATGGGCGACGGGAATGCGGTTGCGTTTGATATCGGGCGGAATGTGCTTGTGGTGAGGAAAGGTGGAGGCGAGTGAGGGGTCTTCGGGATGAGGATAATCATCGTACCAATACAGGCGTTTGGTTCCTCGATAGACTTCGTAGCCATATGAAGTGATCAGACTATCTGCAAAATCCAATTCTTCCCGCATCCGAAAGCGTATCCCGTTGGAGAACGTCACCTCCCCTGCGGCCGTTCCGGTAAAGGGGACTGGTTGACCACACGCGAATCGTTGATCTCAGGACAGACGGACGATTCAGGGTTTCGGCGATAAAGTGACTGTAATCGGCAAGAGAAGAGAGCGGGTTTTCCGCCATATCAATAAGATCAATAAGCGGGTTGTACGCGCAATGCGTCAGCCGGGTCGCCTTGTTGGATTTGCTCGCTATAGGTCGTCTTGCGGCGGCGCCAGGTTTCGTAGATGCCTTTCCAGCGGCTGAAGTCCGTGCGGGTTTCGTCAAAATCGTCGTAGCGCGCAAGTCTGCCAGCTCTCAAGAGGTCGTAAAAGTCTTGGCTGAGAATGCCGTATTTTTCTTCGTAGAGTGTGAGGCGCCGTTCAAGCTGCTTCATTTCAAGGACGAGTTCGTGCAGTTCCACCGGGTTGCTCCTTTGTTGGATGGAGAGTAAGACAAATGGACAAACAACATCAAGATGCCTGGAATCGACACGCGACGAGCGGCCGGGAACGCTTCCAGGTTGTCGCCCTGAATCAACATGTTGCCCGCGTCCGAATCTCCCGCGGACAGGTCTGGCGCTTCCTCCAACAGCCGATACGGCACCCGCGACGCTGTGAGGATATCTTCGCCTCGTGTCAGCCAGTTCAGGATTGGCATGGGTTACTGCTCGTCTCCATTGTTCTCGTTTTGCGTCGGGACTTTCGACATGGCCTTTTTATCAGGATTAGACATCAGAGGGACTTAATGGCTATATTTCCAGGTATCGGACTGGGGGTGTTCCCGGTCGGCGGCTGGCCTTGGAGTTTTCCGGGACCTTTCGCTTTTTCAGGGTAATCCCTTCAGGGCCCCACCCGCTCACCTCGCCTTGTGGACTGCAATGCGACTTCGGCTCGATGATATCCCAGGCTCGGTTCGATTGCGTAGGACTGAGGGCATGACACCCAATTGGGCGAGCGGTCAAGTCGGCCAATTGGAGGCCAGCTGAAGGGGTCTTCTTGTCCGCGAAGACGATCTCTAAGCCGGGCATTGCGCCGTCGCGAATCCGCCGGAAGGCTGAATCAAAAGACGGGTTGTACGCGCAATCCATCTGCCGGGTCTCTTTGTTGGAGTTGTCCGCTGTAGACTGTTTTGCGGCGTTGCCAGGAGAAAAAACAAATCAAACCTTCTTGGTGCTTCCCGCATTTTTGAGGATAGCATTTGCCGTATGACGACTCTTCAGGTTACGCGGTACCAGCAAAATTTTGCCGGTATTCAAGCATCTCCACTTTTCGTGGGAACCTTTTGCGTTTTTCCAATACTCAAAACCGAGTTTGTAAATTTCTTTGGTGACCGTGCTGTAAAACGCGCTTGCCAAATTATGCCATCTCCCTTTCCGTTTCTGACCTCTGCCACAGGATGGCCGGTATCAGATCCTTCAGAGGATGTTCGGCGATCTCGGCCACACTTCGATGATTAGCCATAATCAATTCAGGCGCCGCGTCCAGCATGATTTCCTCAAATTCATCAAGACTGGCAGCCTCAATATGCAGACCCTCAATGTCGCTTTGAGCATAGAAGACCTGAGCTTCATTGTCCCATACAGCCTTCACTGTAAAAGTACGCTTCATAAGGTCCTCCTCATAGGCTGTCTTGCGGCGTTGCCAGGTTCCGTAGATACCTTTCCAGCGGCTGAAGCCCGTTCGGGTTTCGCCCGCCTGGCGGCACGCAACGCCGTCCGCCGCCAGGCCATTATTGGAAGATTGGTCGAACTGGAGGAGAAAGAACATTCCTGCCGCTTTTTCCCTGTTTCCGCCTCGCGTCTTTCAGAATGCGATCAATGTCGAAATCCATAGACTTTGCCAAGGCTTCTTTGATCCTTCTTGTTTCCCGGATAATCTCATCCGTGGTTTCTTTGTCGTTCATTGGTTTCATTGTGGTCAATCTCCAAGCAGTTCTTCGGGGGTGCAGAGGATCGGCAGTTCATAGTCACAACCTGCCACGATTGTGCGGAATTCCTTCCTAATGGCCGCATTGGCAATGTGTCGGCAATTCCAGGTCAACAGAATGTTGATGCCATGAACCGATGAGACGGCAATGTGGACGGCGTCACGTGCTGCTTCCTGGGGCAGCAGTCCTGAACCCATAATAGCCTTCGCAACATCGTTGACGGCATCAGTCAAGTCGAGAAGCGGAAGGTCCTGGAGGAAAGACAGGCGTCTCTGTGCAGCATCAGCATTTCCCGAAGCCACTTCGTCCAGGACGATTTCCGAAATGCAGAGGTCGTAATTTTGACGCACGTTGCTCCACCACATGTGAGTTATTTGTTGCCTTGCTGCCTGAAGCAGGTCACGACCTGGCCGTGCAGCCAAGTAGCTTGGAATCGTTGTTTCGATGTAAACTCGTTTGGTCATAGAGTGACCTCCGCCGGATTGTGGATGCTTCGCAGGTAGCCACAAAATAGTTTTCTGGCCTCTTCTTGCGCCATCTCAATCGCTTCTCGGAATCGTCTGTGCATCAGGTCACGAAAACCGGGCCTGCTTCCGCTGCGACTGGATCGACTTTTTTGACATTGTAGGGACTTGATGGCTATATTTCCAGGCATCGGACTGGGGGTTGTTCCCGGTCGGCGGCTGGCCCTGGGGTTTTCCGGGGCCTTTCGCTTTTTCAGGGTAATCCCTTCAGGGCCCCCACCCGCTCACCTCGCCTTGTGGACTGCGATGCAACTTCGGCTCGATGATATCCCAAGCTCGGTTCGACTGAGTAGGACCGAGGGCATGACGCCCAATGGGGCGAGCGGTCGAGTCGGCCAATGGGAGGCCGGCTGAATGGGTTTTCTTGTCCGCGAAGACGATCTCTAAGCCGGGCATTGCGCCGTCGCGAATCCGCCGGAAGGCTGAATCAAAAGACGGGTTGTACGCGCAATCCGTCTGCCGGGTCTCTTTGTTGGAGTTGTCCGCTGTAGACTGTTTTGCGGCGTTGCCAGGAGAAAAAACAAATCAAACCTTCTTGGTGCTTCCCGCATTTTTGAGGATAGCATTTGCCGTATGACGACTCTTCAGGTTACGCGGTACCAGCAAAATTTTGCCGGTATTCAAGCATCTCCACTTTTCGTGGGAACCTTTTGCGTTTTTCCAATACTCAAAACCGAGTTTGTAAATTTCTTTGGTGACCGTGCTGTAAAACGCGCTTGCCAAATTATGCCATCTCCCTTTCCGTTTCTGGCCTCTGCCACAGGATGGCCGGTATCAGATCCTTCAGAGAATGTTCAGCGATCTCGGCCACACTTCGATGATTAGCCATAATCAATTCAGGCGCCACATCCAGCATGATTTCCTCAAATTCATCAAGACTGGCAGCCTCAATATGCAGACCCTCAATGTCGCTTTGAGCATAGAAGACCTGAGCCTCGTTGTCCCAGATAGCCTTCACTGTAAAAGTGCGCTTCATCGCTTCATCCTTGTCTTTTGAGTAGTGTCTCGACAAGCCGCTTTACGTGGGGCGAGGCATCCGTCACCTTTCCAGGGTCCAATGCCGCGAGCAGAGCGAACGAGTGGTTGCTTTTTCGGTATTCTTTTTTGCGGCTTGCCCGGGTGGCGCTTTCAAGAGCATCGTAAATATCTTGCTTCGGGATATTTTCCAGGTCGCGCCGCTTCGGCAGGGGATTGGCGTTGAAGCCGTTGCCGAAGAACCGGGCAAGAGCGTGCGGGTCGGCGAGAAACCAGGCTTCCATGCATTGCACCATCAAGTGGGCGTTGTCATCGGTGGTCCCATCCGGTTTGCGCCAATTGTCATGGCGTTCGAGAAATTCCCAGGGACCGGCGCCGCCCTCCACGCCTTCTTCGCTGTCCACCAGCAGCGCGATGAATACGTCGAGAGCCTTTTTTTGCGCCGCGCAAAAATCTTCATAGGCCTTCTGCCTGCCACCGCAGGCCACGATGCGGGGCATTCGGCCTTCGAACCCGGCTTTGCGCAAGAATTCATGAAAGCCTCGCCGGCACTCCCTCGCCAGATTTCCCGGAGCGCCGCCTTCGACGTAAAGCTTCACGCTCACCAGCGATTGCCCCCGATCTCGCCCCTGCGCCAGAGCTCTCCGAGCCTGTAGCGCTCGAGCCACTCGGCAAGGTCGTCGCGTTCGAGGCGCCGCATATGGGTCTGGCCGTCGTGTTTTTCGCAGACCACGATGCTCTCCGGGATAGGGGTGAGCGCGTCGACCAGCACCTCGGAATGGGTGGTTACGATTACTTGGCACCGCTCGGATGCTGCGTGCAGCAACTCGGCAAGAGGCAGCAGTATGTCGGGATGCAGGCCGAGTTCCGGCTCCTCGATACACATCAGCGGCGGCGGGTTCGGATGACACAGAATCGCCAGCAGGCACAGGTAGCGCAGGGTGCCGTCGGACAGCCGCGTTGCCGGAATGGTGATCCGCCTTTCCTGGATGACCAACTGGACGGTTCCGCCCTCTATGAAGGTATCGAAGTCGTCGATATCTTCATTCAGCTTTCGCAGGGCTTCCAGCAGCCCTTCCTTGACGACCGGCTTCGTCCGCAGCCGGTTCAGAACCAGCCCGAGATTTCGCCCGTCTTCATTCAGAAAATCGTTCGGCAGATCCGCCGGTTGGGGCAATCGTGGCGGCGTGTAGCGTCCGAACGACCATTCCCGGTAGATCCGGATTCGCCCGAGCGCGTCGCCGAGATAGGTAAGTTCCGGGTAACTGTCGGGATCCTTTCTTTGCGAGAGAATCGACTGCTCGGGGTCGATATCTTCCCGCAGGAGCCTACGCTCCCCAATCGCCTTCAGGTTCAGGTACGGGTGACCGTTCCGGTATGCGAAGTACAAGTAGGGTCGGTCGTGGCCGGGAAACGCGCGCTCGTTTTCGATTCGCTCGTCACTTAACTCGAAACGTTGGCCCTTCCGGGCTAGCGTTAGTGAATATCGAAGGGGCAGTTGTCCCTTGGGATTCCCGATGATCGCTTCGATCGCTGCAGTTTGCGAAGAAGATTCGCCCTTCCATATCCAGTCACCAATGCCGCCGCCTTCCCGGATCGCCGCCGTCAGATCGCTCGGCGCCGACTTGAGCAGACCGATCGCCTCGATCAAGTTGGATTTGCCGGATCCGTTGGGGCCGATCAGAACGTTCAACCGACCCAGCTCAAACTCCCCGGCGTCCGGTCCGAACGAGAGCAGGTTCGAGAGCCGGATGCGTTGAAGGAAGTTGTCCACGACCTTCCTTTCTTATCCTCGCCCGTCAGGCGTTCCATGAATCTCAGAGTAGCATATTCCGGCAAAGCCGCTGTTCGGAAACTCGCCTGGACGGAGCGGGAACCGGCGGCGCGGGAGGCTGAGCGCGGCCGAGCGAACGTCCTCGTCTCTCGTCAGTCAGCGCAGAATCGGCACGGGTTCCGTCTACGGCTCGCCCGATCGTCCGGCGGCGGTCAGGCGCTTGCGGAACGCGCGCGGGGCGAGGATTGGAACGGGAAAGGCTGACGCCAGGGCGAGAAGGCCCTCTCGTCGCCGGTCACCAGGGCGTCGGCCTGAGCCGCAAGCGCCAGTTCGAGGAAGGGGCGGTCCAAGGGGTCGCGGCACTGGGGAACCCCGGGCGGATTCGACAGGGTGACGGTTTTGCACCAGGGCAGATAATCCGCCAGCAGGTCCTCCCGCTCGCCGTGGTTCAGGCCGAACTTCGGATAGTGCAGCACGCGAATCAACTCGTTCATGGTCTCGCGGCTTGCCAACGGACACATACGGCCAGCCTGCCATGCCGCGCGCAGCCAGGAGAGCGTTCCCGCATGAAACAGCAACGACGAGAGCAGCACGTTGGTGTCGATGACAATACGCGGAGCGCTCATTCCGCTTGGCGCGCCCAGGACACCGCGTCGGCCACGTCGGCCTCGGACAGGCCCAACTCGGCCAGCTTGGCGCGTACGGCCCCCGCGCGGGCGAGACGCACGGGTGTCAGCACGATGCGGCCGTTCTCTCCGGTCACTTCAAAATACTCCGCGCCTTCGAAATCGGACAGCACCGCTTTCGGCAGGGTCAACTGATTCTTGGATGTCAGCTTGGCGAGCATGGCAACCTCTTTGGTAAGAATGCAAGGAATTATCTCATTCTTCCTTCCTTTATTTCAAGGGAACTCCCTACAAGGAGGTCCCCTATGATCCGCACGGGTGAATGCCGCATCGAGGGGATAAAACGGTAAGCGGTTGCACAGGGATGGACAGGATGTTCAGGATAAAAAAAGAATCCGGTTCATCCCTGTTGAAACCTCTGAAACTCGCGGGCCGCGAGCGCCTTCATGGAGAGATCCGCCGTGATTCCATCCAGAAATAGAGGGCGTGGAGGAGGTTGGGGAATCGGTATCCGCCCTGGGCCTCGGGATCGGTTTCCAGCGCTCCGAGCCGTTTCATGCGTTGCAGGAAGTTGTCCATCACCCGCCTTTCCTCGCCCGTCAGGCGTTCCACGAGTTCCGATCTTCGAAAGCGCATCCGGGGCTCGTCCGCCATTTTTCGGAGAATCGACCGGTAACGCTCGCTGCGGATGGCGCTGAATATCCGGGGTTCCAGCAGTTTTCGCCCAATCATCTCGGCCGCGGTCGAGATGCCTCTTGAGACTTCTCTGGAGTTGATTTTCAGGTCCCGGGCCGTGCGCCAGACCGCGTCGCCGATCTCGTGGGCCAGAACCGGAAGCCCGCCGGTAAACCGGGTGAGTTGGCGTATGTCCGCGGCGGCGATCGTCGCGTTCACGGAGTCGAACGAGTTCCGGTAGAACTCCACGACTTCATCGTCCGACCAGGGGGCGATGTCGATCAGTTCGAAGACGCGGGCCAGAGAGGGTTGTTTGGCCACCAGTTCCTGACGTCTTTCTTCGAGTCCCACGACGAGCACGCAGAGCGGCGCTTTCCGTTGGGACGTGGAAATCTCGTCCACGGTGCTTTTCAGCCAGTTGGCGAAAACTTCGGAACCGGCGAGGCCATTGATGTCGTCCAGAATCAGCAAGAGCGCGCTCTTGTGGCCCTTGAGACTGTCCAGAAGCCGCCTGACGGTCGGAACGAAGTCATGGGCGAGGGTGGACAAATCGCGATCCTGGAGATCCAGTTCCAGCGTAATGCCGAGCAAACCTGCTTTGCGGACGTGGTTCCCGAAGAACTCCTTGATTTTTCCGTGCCAGGGTTTGTCCATGCTCTCTTTCAAGAGGCGGTCGAAGGTCCTTCGAAGCATCTCCTTCAAATCCTGGACGCCGCCGAGAAACACATGGCATCCCGCGATGGTGCTCTCGTGCTCGGAGAGGTGGCGCACGAAGGAAGCCAGGGAACTCTTGCCAATGCCTCGTTCGCCGCTGACGAATCCGATTTTGAATCTGCCTTGCGCGCTGGCTTTCACCATAGCGTGGAGACGCTTGATTTCATCGACACGCCCGACGAAAGACTCAATCGGCGCGGGTTGTCCGGGTCTGAAGGGACTGGTTTCGGGATTCATCTCGCCCAACCTGTTCTGGAAAGCAGCGGCATCCGGTCATACGCCAGGGACTTTCGATGCACAGGACAGCCTATTCCGGCAAAATCGTTCGGAAGCTCTCCCGGAGGGAACGGGAACCGTCGGCGGATGGGCCGAGCGCGGCGGCCCCAGGCCGCGGTGCGGGTTTTTTGGCGCTTCCCCTTGTAACCTCGGGGCACAGCCGCAACGCCGGCTCTCTCAAGGAAGAATCTCCAGCAGGTGGCCCAGGCTCGGGATGAGGCCGTCCGGTTGCCGTTCGAGTTTTTCACGATCCGAGGGTTGGTACTTGCCGGTTTGAACCAGAATCGTTCGCAGGCCTACCTTTTGCGCGCCCGCAATATCGGCTTCCCAGTCGTCCCCCACCATTGCCACCTCGCCGGGGGACAAGCCCAGGTGAGAAAGCGCCAGCCGAAAAAATTCCCCCGAGGGCTTTCCCACCACGTTGGCGCTGCGTCCCGTGGCATACTCCAGGGCAGCCACGAAGGGTCCCATGTCCATCGTGAGTTTTCCTCCGGTCAACCAATAGCGGTTCTTCTGCAAGGCGATCAACTCGGCTCCGGCAAGCACCTTGCGGAATATGCGGTTGAGCAGCTCGAAGGTAAATTCTTCCATCATATCGCCCAGGACGACGAAATCGGGGTTGTCCTCATCCAGTTGCAGCCCCTGGAACTCCTGGACGGCGTCGCCCCGGGTCACCACCCAGCACCGGGCCTCGGGGTGACTTTGCAGCATCAAGCCGGCGGCGAAGGGAGCTGTGAAGATCTCCGAGTCGTCCACTTCGATCCCCAGTGTCTCGAGTCTCTTACGGATGGTCGCTCGCCGCTTGTTGGTGGTGTTGGTCACGAAGCAAAGCGAGCACCCGCGTCGTCTGAGCGCTGCAATCGTTTCCGAGACGCCGGGAATCAAGCGGCCATCCTGGTACACGGCGCCGTCCAGATCCAGCAGCCATCCACGCAAGCCGCTCCATACAGGTTTCTTCATCCACGCATTCCTCTGAAATCGTCCCTGGGCATCGTCCGGTCCGGGGGCGGCGCCTCCTGGCTTCCGGCCCGCGAGATCCCCCAGGGGAGATCCTCCTCCTCATTATATAGCGGCTCCCTGAAAGGAACACTTCAGGCGCGGCCCTGCCGGGCGAAACCACGCCTGAGTTCGGGGCCGTGGAAGGTATCGCCGCGCCGTGCCGGCGAGGGCTGAATGGACAATCCTCGATCCCGCCGAAGAGTGTGTTGCCGGCAGCGACGGGAGTGAGTTTGACACCCCCCAATCGCTGTGTTACTTTCCGGCTATGGCTGTGAAAAGTCGACTCAGGGTGTTGGCCCCGCTCTTCTTGCTGGCTGCCCTGGGCTGCGGAGATTCGAGCCGACAGGAGGCCGATGCCGTATGGACGGCTCGGGAGAAAGCCTACACGAGCCGGGTGACTCTCTCCGGACTGGAGCTCTCCAGGATTGAAAATTTCCTGGGGGATGAAGTCTTCTACGTGGAAGGAACCCTCTCCAATGGCGGGGAGAGCACCATCCGGCAAGTGGAGATGACCTTTCTCTTCAAAGATTCCCTCGACCAGGTTGTCCTGAAGGAAAGGCGCACCGCCCTGAAATATCGAGGGAAGCGCGGCGTAGCGCCCCAGCAGGCCGCCGAGTTCCAGGTTGCTTTCGAGAAGCTTCCTCAGGACTGGAACTACGTGCTTCCCGAGATTCAGGTCAGCAGGATTGGCCTCCGCTGAGTCCCTGAGCGGTTGGACTGAGTCGATGTTCACTTCAGGAATCCACCCTCCAATGGACCCACCCCCCTGCACTCCACTCAGGAGTGCAGATCCTCCCAGGAAGGGAATGATGTTGAATCGACCCCGCAAGAGGGAATGGGCGCCATGACGGGATGACAGGAACCGAGGCCAACACGCTCAGCGCCCCCGGCCCAACCGTTCGACCAGGTACCGAGGGAGTCGGGCTTCTCTCATTTTCTGCTGGGTGAGACCCACAGGATACCCGACTCTGAAGTATCGGACCATCCCTGCCTCTTGATCATAGATGGCGAAGGCAGCCCGCGGGTCATAGTCTCTGGGTTGACCCACCGAGCCCGGGTTGATCAGGTACTGGTTCTCCGAATCAACCGTCAGCCGGCTTTCGCCAACCCCGGGCCTCAACTCGGGATTCAACATCCCCGCTCTTCGATCCTTGAACCGGAAAAATCCACCCTGGACGTGGGTGTGTCCGAAGAAAGTCAGGCTGTGGGCGGCAAAACTCAGGCTTTGCAGCGCGTCATCCAGATCCACGACGTACTGATCCTCATCCAGCAAAGACCCGTGAACCACGGTAAAGCCGCTCACCTCTGCCGGTCCGCTGGGAATCGCCTGTAAATAGCGCCGGTTCTCTTCCGATAACTGGGCCCGGGTCCAGAGTGCGGCGCTTCTGGCCAGGGGGTTGAACCGAGACAAGTCGGTCAATCCCAGAGCGGCCTTCTCGTGATTCCCTCGAATCAAGACGGTGGGATGAAGTTTCCGCACCGCCTGGGTGACTTCATTGGGATTGGGGCCGTACCCCACCAGGTCGCCACAGCAGATCACCTGGTCGAACTGGTTGCCGACTCTTTCCAGAACCGCCTCTAGCGCCTCCAGATTGGAATGGATATCGGTCAGAATCAGAAATCGCAAGGTAAAGAGTTGTCCCGGCTCGGCCCGGCCGGCCGGTCACGTCATTCAAGGGTAACGCCTGCCTGGCTCAGGGCTCGTTGGAGTTGCTTCTCGGATTCAAAGCAAGTGGCTTGAATCCCCGCCTCCCGGGCGGCTTCGACGTTCTCCAACCGGTCATCGGCAAAGAATATCTCTTCGGGGAGCACTCCCGATCGGTCGATGGCCAGCCGATAGATGGAGGCCTCCGGTTTCAGGCAGCCCAGTTCATAAGATAAGAGGCGATCCTCGATGTGGCGCACCAGCGGATAGTTTTCCCAGATGAACTCGAAGTGGATCTCATTGGTGTTTGAAAGCATGAGGAGCCGGTAGTTGCGCTTCAGGCTGAGCAGAAAGCCCTCCGACAACAAGGGTTCGGGTAAGAAAAGCGAGTTCCAAAGCCCCTCGAACGCATCCCTGGAGACGTCCAGCCGCAGGCTCCCGCACAGGGCTTCATAAAAATCGGAGCGAGAAAACTGACCGCGGTCGAAACGCAGAAGCGGCTCCTTGTCGGTCAGGACCTGCCTGATTTCAGGCAACGACAGGGCCGAGTATGCGCCGAGTGACGCCAGCGGAATGGTTGGGTCATAGTCAACGATCACTTTGCCGAGATCCAGACAGATCACCTTGATCATGGCGGGGATGTTAATGGAAAGAGGAGGCGCAGGGAAAGCGGATTGTGGTCGTGTTTAACCTCACAACAGGTACGGAAGGGGGTTGCGGTCAAGAGGTTTCTTCACCGACCGCTTGCATCAGTCCCCGCATGTAGCCCACGGCGAAGAGTCGGCCCAGCATGGTGTAGCCGGCTTCCCCCTCTTCTTCACCTGCCAATTGGGGGACATGATCCGGTCGCATGGGACCCTCGAAGTGGATGTCGCGGTAGGCTCGCATGGCTTCCACCATGTCGGTTTGCCCCTCGTCGTGAAAGGTCTCGACAAACCGGGAGGCGGTTCCTCGGATGTCCCGGAAATGGACGTACCGGATGTGCGGTCCCAGACGCCGGATGGTGGCGGGGATATCCACGCCCATCTCGGCAAAGGTCCCCTGGCAAAAGCAGATGGCGTTGGCCGGGCTGGGCGCCAGGCGCACCAGCCGTTCGAAGCCTTCCACGTTGTTCATGATGCGGGGAAATCCCTGAAAGGCGGGCAGCGGGGGGTCATCCGGATGCATGGCCAGGGTCACGCCGCATTCCTCGGCCACCGGCAGAATTCTCTCCAGAAAGTAGTGCAGATTCTCCCAAAGGAGATCCGGCGAACGGAGGCTCGATTGCGAGGAGAGCGCCTGGGACAGTGCACTCAGGTCGAAGCCGGTGACCCGAGCCCCGCCCCGCCCCTTCTCCGTCACCGATGTCCTGGCCCAGTCGCCGCCGGCGATGAAGTTGTAGCACAACAGACCAATACCGGCGCGACCCATATGGCGGATCAAGGTCTTGATCTGCTCGATCTCGGCGTCACGCCGGGGGGCCGCCAAGCTTGATGTCTTCGATGGGCAGGTAGCCTTCGATGACGGACACCCGGAGGCCGAAGGACTCGATTCGGGTCTTCAGGCCGACCATTTCGGAATACTCCAGACCCGGATAGCGGATGACCAGGTCGGAAACACCGATTTGACTCGCCAGTTGAAGATGATAATCGGAGGGGGGTGTCAGCACTGAAGCAATGCGCATGGGTTTCCTCGACGATCCCGGTTTCAGCGGGGCGAAACGCTCAAGGGTTTTTTGCGGTCATTCCGCGGAGCTATTCTAACCCGGATCACCGGTGAGAGGACAGGCTTCCGGACCCGGAGCATCGGAAGCGCCTGGGTTGAGATCCCTCACCGTCTTGTGCCCGGCCAGGACCCAAAGCAAGCCCCCCTCCCTCGACGGCTGCCCTGGTATCCGGAAGAGATCGTCGGAATCCGTGGGCTGGAAGATGGTGGGCTTGCTTGCTCCGGCGTCCGAAAGGTCCGAGTTGTTCTCAAGGTCGTTGTGAGACCTCCCTGGTGGCTCGACTGGCTTCCAGGGACCGGTCTGTGGTTCCAACGGGGAGGGTAAACTGATAGGGTTGGTCCGGGTCAACCCCGGTCCCCGAGCCCTCATCCCTTTTCCGGGCAGCGGGCGCCAATTGTCGATCGGCAAGGAGTCGCGTCTTGGATCCTTCCCCACCCACGCCCTTACAAAGCATCAGTTTCCTGGACGGCATCATTTTGATCGGGTATTTGCTGGGACTGACGGCCCTGGCTCTTTACCAGTCCCGCAAGATGCACAGCCAGGACGACTACTTCCTGGCGGGCCGCTCGATGAGTCAATGGCCCATTGCCTTCAGCATGTTCGTGGCGCTGTTCAGCACCAACTCCTTCCTGGGGATCACCGGCTGGGTCAATCGCGCCGAGGGAACGGTCTGGATCGGTCTGCAGAACGTGGGGATTCTCCTGATCGTCCCGGCCGTCATCGCTCTTTACCCCAGGATTTTCTTTCGCCTGCGCCTCACCACCGCTTACGAGTACCTGGAGAAACGATTCGATTACAGAGTTCGAGCCTTTGCGGCGCTTTTTTTCATGGCGGCCAGGGTCATGTGGATGTCCAGCATGATCTATGCCGCCTCCCTGGTGATTGCCGCCATGTTGGGGTGGTCGTCGCAGGGCGGGGGGACCATCCAGGCCATTCTGCTGGTAGGCGTCATCGGGATGCTGTTTGCCATGGCGGGAGGCATGCACTCGGTGATCTGGACGGACGTCGTCCAGTTTTTCGTGATCTTTGGCGGTGTTGGAGTGATGGTGGTTACGGCCATCACCAAGGTTGGCGGCCTGGGAAAGGCCGTGGAGATTGCGGCAGCAGCCGGGAAGTGGACGCCGCCGCCCCTCTTCGACGTCACCCAGGAGCTGACGGTGGCCAGCGGACTCTGTCTGGGCGTGGTGGGCTATCTGTCCAGCGCAGGTTCGGATCAAGTGGTGCTTCAGACCTATCTCACTGCGAAATCAGTGGATGAAGCCAGGAAGTCGCTCTGGCGAAACGGCCTTTTTCTCAAACCCCTGAGCCTTCTCTTTCCGCTGCTGGGCCTCTGTCTGTACACCTACTATGCCGTTCATCCCCAGGACGCGGCTCTCATGAGCATTCCGGACGACGCCCTGCCGATTTTTGTGACCCAGGTGATGCCGGCCGGCATTCGGGGGCTTCTGATTGCCGCCATCCTGTCGGCGGTTCTGACCAGCCTGGGCTCGGGGCTGGCCGCCTTGTCGGCCTGCGTTCAAGTGGATTTCGTCAGGCGCTGGGGGCTGGAGCAGCTCTCCAGCCGGTCAGCGGTCCTGCTGGCCCGAGGGCTCACCCTGTTGTGGGGGTTGGCGGTGATGGGTGGAGGTCTTCTGGTGAGCAACCTGGGGAAGGACAACAACATTATTCAGATTCTGAACATGGTGATGTATCCTTTCGCCGGAGTTCTACTGGGGATCTTTCTTCTGGGGTTGCTCACCCGCCGGGCCAACGGTCCGGGAGTGCTGCTGGGCGCCATGGGTGGATTTAGCCTCACCATCACCGCGCCGCTGTCGCGAAGATGGAGTCAGAGTCTGCAAGCCGGGGAGCTGGCTGTTCCCCCTCAACTGCTGGACCTCTTGAGTTCCCTCAGCCAGGTTTCCACGTTTTACTACGGCATGCTGGGCGCTGTGGCTACCGTGGTGATGGGAGGGTTGCTCAGCTTGATCTTCGCACCGCCTCCAAGGCGCAAAGTCGCCGGCCTCTCACATGCGGCGCCAGCCGAAACGCCTCATCCCCGGGGCCCGGAGGACACTCCCCGAAGCGCGTAACTCCCTCTCTCTCCGCTGGTCTCGACCTTGCAGCTCGGGCTTGCCGGGAAAGGTTGGAAGCGGCGCCCCTGTCGGTCCGGCCCTACCTGGAAACAAAACCGTTTCCCTGGACCACATAGCGCCAGGGCTTGGAGAGCCAGGGTTCCGGAGTTTGGCCCAGGCCGATGCGCGGCGTGGCCACAATCGAGAATCCCGGCGCCCCGGCCCCTCGGGTCAGGGTGATCCGGGAGTCGGGCCGGCAACAGTCGAGCCCGTTTTCTTCTCGGGCAATCCCCAGCGCCCGGGTCAGTTTGGCCGGACCGTTCGCCAACCGGGAGAGCGGCTTGTGGCCGCGCCGGACCTGCATGGATGGAAGGCCCTCCAGAGGCTGGATGGCTCGAATGAGCACCGCGGCCGGGAAGCCCTCTCGCTCGGTGACCACGTTCAGCATCCAGTGCATGCCATAGGTGAAGTAGACGTAGGCGAATCCGGGGGGGCCGTACATGATCTCCGTTCGCAGGGTCCTGCCCGCTCTGGCGTGGCAGGCCAGGTCCTTCTCGCCGATGTAAGCCTCGGTTTCGACAATAGTTCCAACCAGGCGGGTCCCCCGGAGCTTGCGGATGAGACGACAGCCGAGAAGTTCGCGCGCTACCGATCGAGTGGGGCGCGCAAAAAAAGATCGCGGCAGGAAATCGGGTTCGAAGGGCTGAACCAAGGGTCGTCTTCCCATCGGGCCTACTCCACCCAATCGGCGATAAAAATGTTGGTCTCGCCTCGAACTTTTCCGCGGCGATTCGAGGCGAAGACCAATTGCTTTCCATCGGGCGAGAACATCGGGAATCCGTCGAAACTCTCGTCCACCGTGACCTGTTCCAGATGGGTTCCGTCGATGTCGATCAGGTAGAGATCGAAGTTACGGCCCTTGGGATCACCCAGGTTGGAGGCGAAGATGATGCGCCGGCCATCCGGATGAAAAAAGGGACAGAAGTTGGCGCCGCCGTTCCGCGTCACCTGAACGCGCTCGGAGCCGTCGGCATTCATCACGAAGATGTCGAGCTGGCTCGGTTCGATCAGGTTCCGAGCGAGCAGGGCCCGGTACTTGGCTCTGGATTCATCATCCGCGGGATGAGAGGCGCGATAGACAATCTTCCGACCGTCCGGGGAGAAGAAAGCCCCCCCGTCGTAGCCGAGGGTGTGGGTGAGCCGTTGAAGCCCCGATCCATCGGTGTTCATGGAGTAAAGCTCGAGGTCTCCGTCCCTCATTGACGTAAACACGATGGTTTCGCCGTCCGGAGAGAGGGTGGCTTCCGCGTCGTAGCCCGGAGTATCCGTCAACCGCGTCAAACGCTGGTTGAAATCCGAAAGAAAGATGTCGTAGTCCGGATAGATCGGCCACACGTAGCCCCGGGAGAAATCCGGCCTGGGCGGACAACTTTCGCTGCCCAGATGGGTAGACCCGTAGACAAAATGTTCACCATCCTTGAGGAAATAGGCGCAGGTGGTGCGGCCTTTGCCGCTGCTCACCCGGGTGATTCCGCTGCCGTCGGTTCCCATCACGAAGATCTGGTCGCAAAGGGCGCCGTCGCGTGTCGCCTGGAAGATCAAGCGTTGACCGTCGAAGGAAAAGCAGGCTTCGGCATTCTCCCCTCCAAACGTCAGTTGGCGCAGGTTCCTGAGGCGCCTTTCACCGGTCACCGGCCCATCCGGAGCCTGGCAGGCGGCCAGGGCCCCAACAGGAGCGGTCCCTGCAACAGTCTTGCCATCCATCGAAGCGTCATGGGTCTCTGTCCTTCAAAGGCTTTTGGGGGCAGGTCAAGGGCAGCCATCTCATCCTCCTGCCCTCGAAGAATCGTTTTGCCGGTCTGCCGCTCTCTTGCAGCACCCCGACCACTGGATAGATTCGGCGAACCCGGTCGGGTGCGCCCGGCTTCACTCTCCTTGCGAAGCCGAGTGGATACTATTGTAGGTAACGTCCACCAGCTTTTTCAATTGGACCCGGGTGATCGACAGCGGGGGCATCAGCACAAGGGTGTCGCCCAGGGGCCTCAAGAGGACTCCTCGCCGCCGGGCTTCCAACACCACCCGCTGCCCCATGCGGCGCTCGAGGGGAAAAGGTTCCTTGCTGTTGCGGTCACGGACCAGTTCGATGCCCGCCATGAACCCCATCTGTCGAACGTCCCCCACCCACGGCAGCTCCCACAGCCTCGACAGCGCTTTTTTCAGGTAAGGAATCTTGACCTGCAACTTCTGCAAGGTTTTTTCCTTCTCGAAGATCTCCAGGTTGGCCAGAGCGGCGGCGCAGGCCAACGGATTGCCGGTGTAGGTGTGCCCGTGAAAAAATGATTTGAATTCCGCATACTCTCCAAGAAAAGATTCAAAAATCTCATCGGTGGTCAAGGTGGCCGCCAGCGGCAGCGCGCCTCCGGTGATTCCCTTGGCCAACGCGAGGAAGTCCGGCCGGATGCCTTCGTGTTCCAGAGCAAAGAGCTTGCCGGTTCTCCCGAATCCCGTGGCCACTTCATCCAGGATCAAGTGAACGCCGAAGCGGCGGGTCAGTTCAGCCAGACCGGTCAAAAAGCCCCTCGGCATGGGGACCATTCCACCGGCCCCCTGAATCATGGGTTCCACCACCAGGCCGCAGATCTGGCGATGGCGGGTCTTGAGGACGGCTTCCACCTCCTTGAGCTGGTCGATCTCACAGTGCGGCGGCTGTTTTTTCAGGGGACAACGGTAGCAAAAAGGGTAAGCCACCCTGAGGGTGGGAAAGAGCAAGGGTCGAAAAACCTCATGAAAAAGCCGGACTCCACCGACGCTCACCGATCCCAGAGTGTCCCCGTGATAGGCATTGGAGAAGGCCACGAACTTCTTCTTGGAGGACCACCGCTTACCCTTTTGCCTCCAGTACTGGAAAGACATTTTCAGAGCGATCTCCACGGCTGTGGCCCCGTCGTCGGAGAAGAAGACGCGGGTCAGGTTCGGGGGCGCGAGGTCCACCAGTTTCTGGGCCAGTTGCACGGCGGGAACGTTGGTCAGTCCGAGCAGAGTGCTGTGATCCAGGCGATCCAGTTGCCGACGAATGGCCCGCACGATGAGGGGATGGGAATGGCCGTGGACGTTGGCCCAGAGTGAGGACACTCCGTCCAGATACTTTTTCCCCTGGGTGTCGTACAAGTAGACTCCCCGGCCCCCGCTCAATCACCAGTTGAGGGGATTCCATCCACTCCTTCATTTGGGTGAAGGGATGCCAGAGGTGTTGCTTGTCGAGCTGTTCGTAATTGGGGATCTTCCCGTTGGCTGGAGTTGGCTGGGTCACGTGGCTGGAGGCCGGGGTTGTCCGGGATAGAAGGGAGCGCTCTCGGGAATTGCCGGCCCCGGCGTCGGAGTTGGCGACGTTGCGTTCTTCCGGGTCAACAACAATGAGCGATCCTTTGGAGTATTGTACATCCGAAACAGGGCCGTCGAGCCGCTGGATCAGTCCTGAACCGGTCGCAGGCTGCCGGCATACGCCAGGGTTTCGTATTCCAGGGTGACCCGGCCCGCAACCTGCCAGGCATCGAAGATCTCGTCCAGCGCCTGCATCAGGGGCTCGTGGCCGGGATGCCCCGCCAGCGGCGCGAACGAGCAGGAGAGGGTCCGCCCGATGAGGCCCTCCCGGTCCAACACCTGGGAGTTGGCCAGAACCTTTTTCTGAAATTTTTCCGGACCCAGGAAAGTCGCCAGTTGGGCTTCTTCGATGTTCTGATGGCGGACTTGCCTGTAGTCGATGCCGTGGCCAAGCAGCAGGTCTTCGTAAGCCCTCAGGAACCCCGTACGCTCGGTCTTCCGCTGGTTCCACACCAGGACCGCACAGGCGGAAGGAGTCAGGATGCGCCGGAATTCGCCTCGGGTTCGGTCGAGCTCGAACCAGTGAAAAGACTGCCCGGCAACAATGAGATCCACCGATTGATCGCCGAGGGTGGTGGCTTCCGCCCAACCTTCCACGCTCCGGAAATTGGGGTATGGCTTCAGGTGAGATTCAGCGGCCCGCCGCATCTCCGGATTGGGCTCGACCCCGAACACTTCGTAACCGCGCCGCAGGAAAAGCTCGGCGAGGAGGCCCGTCCCGGAACCGACGTCCGCAATGCGGCCGGAGGATGGGAGGGCTGTGTGGTCAGTGAGCCAGTCGATCAGGCTCGCAGGGTAGCCGGGACGATACTTGCGATAGTAGTCGACCCGACCCGAAAAGCGTTGCGGAGGATTGACAGGGGGAGACAAGGGAGGACTCTTCCGGGCCTTTCATCAGGAGCGGGGGCAAGAGTGACCAACATCCGGGGCGCGCGATCGTCCTGGATCTCGCGGCCGCTCCCTCTCGGCGGCCCCCGCCTCCAGTCGGCCGCCGGGTGACCCGGCGCCGTCCGGGCAGTTGGCCTGCGTCGATGTTCACTTTATGGATTCACCCTTCAATGAACCCACCCCTGCACTCCACTCAGGAGTGCAGCCTCCCAGGAGGGGAAAGCACCCACCCCCTGGCCTCCTCTCAGAAGGCCAGCCCCTCCGGAGGAGGGGAATTATGTTGAATCGACCCCGCCGCAAAAAGGGATTCGCACAATGACGGGGTGACATTAACCGAGGGCAACCGCTTAGCGAATTTCCTTGATTCTGATGTTGCGGAATTCGACTTTCGTTCCGTGCCCCAGGAACCCCAGGTGGCCGCTGCGCCGGGCCAGACCGGGATGCTTCTCGAGGACCGCCTTGTCGGTCACCGAGTCCAGATCGAAGTCGACGATCGGGGTCCCGTTCAGCTTCACGGTGATCTGCCGACCCAGGGCCCGGATCTCCTCCTGGTTCCACTCCCCGGTTGGCCTCAAGAACCCCCGCTTGGCCGGAGCCACGTCGTAGATCGACCCGTGATACTGGACGGCTCTCAGTTTGTCCTTGTAGCGAGGCGCGTTGTTGTCGAGGATCTGAATTTCTATTCCCGAGTAGGCCGGATCTCCAACCAGGGGAGACCGGAGGCCAACGCCGTTGTTGGAGCCTTCTTCCAGGCGAAACTCGAAGCGGAGGATAAAGTCCGCATACTCCCGGTGGGTGAAAAGGTTGCCCCCGCCCTCGGCTGGACATATCAACAACCCATTCTCCACGACGTATCCCTGGCCCACTTTCCCCACGGCCGTCCATCCCTCCAGAGACTTGCCGTCGAAGAGGGGAACAAAGCCGGGTTCGGTGACCGATGGAAGGCCGCAGGCCAGAGAGCTGAGGAGCAGACTGACAAGAACCCGGCGTTTCATGACTTACCCGTGTTTTTCCGGGTCCCGGCCTCTACCGGTAGCTCAGGGATGAAGGGCAGGCTTGCCGGGAATCTGATGGTCCATCTCGACCGCCGGCTCGTCCACATCCGGGCGCCCCACAACTTTGGCGGGAACCCCGGTGACGGTGCAGTGCGGAGCGACATCCGCAAGAACCACGCTCCCCGCTCCAACCTTGGCTCCCTCACCGACCTGGACGTTCCCCAGGATCTTGGCTCCCGCCCCGATCAACACGCCTCGGTGGACCTTGGGATGACGGTCTCCGCTCTCCTTGCCCGTCCCACCGAGCGTCACCTCGTGCAGCAGCGAGACCGTATCCTCAACCACTGCCGTTTCACCGATGACAATCCCCGTCCCATGGTCGATGAAGACGCCTTTGCCGATGCGCGCCGCCGGGTGAATGTCCACTCCGAAAACCTCGGAGATTCGGTTCTGGAGCAGCAGGGCCAGTTGTTGCCGCTTTTGCGTCCACAGCCAATGGGCGACACGATAGGATTGGAGGGCATGAAACCCTTTGTAGTAGAGGAGAGGTTCCGCATAGCTGTTGCAAGCGGGATCTCTTTCACGAAAGGCCCTCAGATCCTGGCGAACCGCTGCTCGAATCGAACCGCTGTCGGCCAGGGCATCGTCGATGACGTCCCGGATCAACATGGGAGACAGACTGGGACTGGTCAACTTGGCAGCCAGATGAAAACTGAGTGTGTCCTCCAGGCTCTGGTGATTCAGCACGGTCGAATGCAGAAAGCTGGCCAGGATGGGTTCCCTGGAGGCCTCGAGTGAGACATCTTCACGGATCTCATGCCAGACGATGTCGCCCTGGACAGCCCTTTGCCTGAGTTGGTTCATGGTCGGATTTGAATTCAAGTCGGCAGCCGATGAATGATCCCGGGCTGAATCGGATGGAGTTCCCGCAGTGCCGCTAACGCCAGCTATTTAAGCGAAAAAACCGGGTGAAGTCAATTCAGTGTGCGGGTTCAGCACCTATGAGACTCGGTCAGGCGGCCTTGCAGGTATCAAGGGACTCCATCGGTGTCCTCAGGTCCAGGGATCGGTGAGGGAAGTTTGAAGGGGGAAGTGTGAAGTTTGAAGGGGGATCGGATGTCATTGTAGAAGAGTTGGGCCTCGGCGAGGGCGGCGACGGTGAGTTGGCCGGTGTAGAGGTTCCGGAACTCGACTCGGGCGCTGTGGTTGGCCCGTTCGACGCAGCCGTTGAGTTGCGGTCGTGGGGGAGGCAGGACGAACGGGGGGATATCGAGGGTCTGGCAGGCTGGCTCGAACTCGGCCCTGAACTCGCCGCCGCCGTCGACCTGGACGGAGCGGAGGGACTGCACTCCTGAGAGGCTGGCCTTCTTGAGAAGAAGGCCAGGGGGCAGGTCCTGGATCACGGCTTGCAGGAAGGCGTTGCGGGGGGGAGGGTCCCCTATCCCCTTGGGCTAACGCCCAGGGCTACCTGCTGCCGCCGCTCTCGCGGCTGGGTGTCTTTTGACCTCGTAACCCTGGGCTTGCCGCCCAGGGCTATAGGCTGGTGCCGCCTTCGCGGCTGGGGAGGCTGCCCCCCCTTCCCCCTTCAAACTTCAATCCCCAGCCGGCGGCGGTGGGGGGAGGTCCTCCGGCCGGTCGCCTAGTTGAGAAGCAGGCGGAGCATGGCGAAGGTCAAGGTGGCGTTGGCCATGATGATAGCCACAGCAATGGCGATGGCGACCTTGAGCAGGTCGGTCTTGACTTCGGCGATGTCGGCCTGGGTCGCCTTGGCTTTGAGTTCGGCCCTGACTTCGGCGATGTCGGCTTTGAGTTCGGCCACGTCGGCCTGGGTCGCCTTGGCTTCGAGTTCGGCCCTGACTTCGGCGATGTCGGCCTGGGTCGCCTTGGCTTTGAGTTCAGTCTTGACTTCGGCGATATCGGCCCTGACTTCGGCGATGTCGGCTTTGAGTTCAGTCTTGACTTCGGCGATATCGACCGGGGTGGCCACGGTATCGGCGAAGGCTTCGCCCAGCGTGCCAATGATGGCATTGGCTTGGGTCTCATCGAAGCCGGCAGCCTTGAGATTGCGGTTGGCCTTCAGCGTGTCAAACGTGATGGTGGTCATGGAATTTTCCTTCGGCAAGCCTGAGGCCAGCTTAATCTGCGGTCGTCCCGAGTTTTTTCGCATATTTCAAAAATAAATGCAACCACGGATGTGGGTTCAGCACCTGTGAGACTCGGTCCGGTAACCTTGGAGGCCACAAGATATTCCATGGGCGTCCTCAGGTCCAGGGATCGGTGAGGTCGGATGTGGTTATGGAAGTGTTGGTAGTTGGCGAGGGCGGCGCCAGCGGCTGCGCTTCTTCAGCTTGACGCGGCCCCGACAGAAGGCGCAGGGCCGAATGCGCCCCAGCCGCACGCCTTTGGCCAGGATGCGGCCGAGGGTGGATTCACCGAGATGGACGCCCTGGCGGGCAAGCAGGACACGCAGGCGTCGCTTGCCCATGAAGGGGTACTGCCGCCGCAAGGCCCGGACCTGGCGCTCTTGGGTCGGTGTTCATTGCCGCCAGCGGAGGCGTTGCGGGCGCCGGTCGAGGGCTGCCAAGCCCTGGGGGCCGTGCTCCCGATAGCGTGCGGCCCGGCCGAAGTCGGTGGCTCTGGACCCACCGATGGCCCGCAGGGCAGTCTGGGGGGAGCAACCCTCGGCGCGCAGGTCCCGGTAGATTTCCAGTGGCGTCGTCTTTCGATGGCCTCGGCGGGCAGGCTGTCGTCGACTTTGAAACGATGATGAGATGGGTAGTGATTGAATCTGCAGGGTTCAGGCTCCTTGGGTTCCTGGGTGGAAACTCAAGGTTATCTGAACAGGCGCGGCGTTGGGTCCCGAATTGAGGACCAGGCGCCGTGCTTTTTGGGGGTGTGAGTGACGGGGGTCGGGGACCCTCAAGGCGCGGTGGCGGCGGGTTTAGGGCTAGGCTCGCTCCGCTCCCTTTGTCCCAAACCCGCCCCGGTCGGCCTCCCGATCCATCTCCCCTCCCCCATCATCCTCACTGTCTCACAGGTATCGGAACCCGGACATTCAGCCCATATCTCACGCAGCAGGTCCGAATCCTTGGCCGCCATCCCTTTTTCGGGTCCTGGAACGGAAGAGGGGGGACTCGTGGTTGGCGTCGCTCCGGTCTCCAGACAGAAACCGGACACAAAAAGGCCCCGACGGAGTGATTCCTGTCGGCTTTCGGGTTAAACTAGGTTCCGTCGGAAGTTCTCGGAGAGGGCGCGCCGCAAAACAGCCCCTGAGGAGGAACCGGACGTGAAGATCCATCCCTGTGGTTACCGCGGCTTGGTTTATTTATGGGGAGCACTGGTCTGGATTCCCGCTGCCCCGGCGCTGCCGCAAGACTTGGTTGACCCCTCGAAGATGGGCGCGGTGAGGGCATTCATGGCCGCCAGAACGCTCAGGCACAACGTCGAGGCCCGAAGACTCATGACAGCGGAGCTGGAAAAGCGGTATCTCCGGGGGAAACGTCTCTCCATCAGAGTTCGCAGCGGGCGAGTCGCAGCTTTCAGCCTCAGACCTGCCTCCATTTTCCCTTTGGGGAAGGATAAGTTCCAAGCCGCTGTGTCAAGCACCTGGGTCGATCTCAACAACCAGGTGAGCAGCAGGGTCGATGAGCAGATCCGGTTCGTGAAGATCAACGGCGACTGGCTGGCCGAAGAGATCAAGTTTCTGAGGTCGGTTCCCCGCCGTCCGATATTGCCCTTTAACGTGGTCAGTGAGAAGCAGGCCAAGTTCGCCATGAGAGTGGCGAAACAGTTCATGAGGCACCTGATCAACCGGGACGTTGAAGACGCCACCCGCCTGCTGACTCAGGGATTTCAAAGCCGTTTTGAAAGCCAGGGGGGAATGGGCGAGTTCCTGCTGGGGTCGGACAATCCTGCCTACGTTGCCTTCGAGGTCACGTCACTGGTTCAGACCGAACCCGGGCGGATGACGATGGGGACCACCCTTTACCTGGCGACCCGCGGCGAGACCGGGTTCGAAAGGCTGGAGGCCTCTCTGGTCCTCAAAAGAGGAAGCCTGGACTGGATTGTGGATGGAGTGGAGTTCAAAGAAAGCTGAGAATGGATCTCGCCGTCACCTTACTGTCTATTCTGCACTGGTCTGGGGGGACGACTCGACGCCGGCGGCCACGACCGAGCCGATGACGAGATGAGACGCCAGGGCGGCTACGATCAGAGCGCCAGGAGCGCCTGCTGCCTGTCCCTGGGATGAATCCCAATCCTGCTCATCCTGTCTATCCCTGTGAATCCTGACTCGTCCGCGGCGCTGATCGCCCGGGAACGAGGCATCGGGCATGAAGCGCAACTCGTGGAACCGCGCCTCCAGGTGCGCCATCCGCAGCAGGTGGGGGTTCGCGCGCCTGCAGGTCGTCGTCACTGCCGGTCACGTAATCGGCCAGCGCCTCCGCGTTGTACAGCTTGCTCCGGGCGGCGTCCCGCAGCGCCAGGGGTAAACTATGGCTGAGCCGTCCCACCCGGTGGTCGCGGTCGGCCAGCAGCCCGGAGAACAGCGACGGCCAAGGTCAACTTCGTCGCTCAGGCGGTCGGGTTGCGATGGTAGGCGTCGGCTCCCCGGAGTTCGGCCAGCCGATGGGTGCGAGCGTCATCGCACGCACCTCATTTTGGGGTTTGCCCTGGATCTCCATGAGCTCGGCCGACAATTCGTTCCAGGTTCCGGCGGCGACGACCCGGCCGGCCTTGAGCATGACAATCGTGTCGGCTCCTTCCAGCAGGGCCGTGCGGTGGGCGATCACGACCATGGTCATGCGCCCGCGCAGCGAGTGCAGCGCGGTCAGGATGCACCGCTCGGTCTCGGCATCGATCTGACTCGTCGCTTCGTCGAGCACGAGCAGGGTCGGCTCCCGGATGAGCGCCCGCGCCAGAGCGATCCGCTGGCGCTCGCCGCCGGAGAGCCGGGCGCCGCGGTCGCCCACGACGGTGTCGAGTCCCTCGGGCAACGCCGCGACGAACTCCGCAGCGGCCAGACGCAACGCCCGCCACAGATCGGCCTCCGACGCCTCCGGCCGCGCCCACTGCAGGTTGGCCCGGATGGTGTCGTGAAACAGGTAGGAGTCCTGAGGGACGTAGGCGACCGATCGGCGCCAGCGGCGCAGGTTCGAGCCGGTCAACGGCACGCCGTCGACCAGCACCTCGCCGCCGGCGGGCTCGATCAGGCCGAGCAAGAGGTCCGCAAGCGTGGTCTTGCCGGCCCCGGACGGCCCGGCGATCGCCGTCAGCGTTCCCGCGGGCACGTCCAGATCGGCGTCCGCCAGCGCCGGCGCGCCGGCCGTGTTCGCGTAGGCGAACGAGACGTGACGAACGGCCATTCCGCGGCGCAGCCTCATCAGCGGCTGGTCGTCGCCGGCCGACGCTTCCGCGGCGTCCTGCAGCGCCCGGTAGATGCCCTGCGCATGAGCATACTCGGGAAGCATGTGCACAAGTTGTTGCACATGGCCTTGCATGTGGGACAGGACCGGCAGCACGCGGACGAAGACCGCTGCCAGGATCAGCAACTCGGGCAGTGTCAGCTCGGCGGTGGATACCGCAAACCATGCGAACATCGCGAGCGCCGCGCCGCCACTCAGGTCGAGCGTCCCCCGCGCCACGGACTTCGCCGCCGTAGTCGCCAAGGCGCTCCGTCGCACAGTCGCGGCCGCCTCGACAAAGCGCCGGACGTGCGATTCTTCCACATGGTAACTCTTGGCGAGCTTCAAGCCGGCCAGAAAGTCCGTGGCATAGCCGTGGAGCGCCCGGCGGGCGCTGACCATCTCCGCACCGAGGGCGTGCGAGCGCCGCACCAGCGGTTGGGTCAGCAGCAACAGCGTCCCGCCCGCCAGTACCGCCAAGCCGCACACCGAGGGGGAGATCAGTCCGACGAGCGCGGTCTGCACCAGCACCAGCACCGCCGCCGCGGTGAGGTGCAGCATCTCGAACGTGCTCCATCCGATATCGTGCATGCCAGTCGTCAGCACGTGCTGCACGTCGGAGTGGCGGCGGCCGAGGAGAAACTCCCACCTAGCCCGGGCCACGGCCGCGTAGATCTGCTTGCGTACCCGCTCGACGAATCCGAAGGCGATGCCGGCCAGTACGACGTTCCGTTGCCAGCCCGTTGCCGCGCGAACGGCTGTAAGCACCAGAAACATTCCAAGTACGACCGGCAACGTCAACTCGACGCCGACCGCGCCGGCCACCCGCGCCGCCGCCTCGACGATGAAACCTTGTTCACCGGGTTGCCCCGCGAGCCCGATGGTGCCCAGGAAGGGAATGAGTATGACGATCCCGAATGCCTCGGTGACGCTGGAGGCCAGCAGGAGCAGCAGCGCCAGGACAGTCCGTCGCGGTGCGTAGACGATCAGGGCGCGGGCCAATCGTCCCGCTTCGCCAACGCTGCGCGACCGCCAACTCAATGACGGGGCGGGGCGCCGGCTCGATGGGTCGGACGGACGGACGTCCGGACCTTTCGCCACGGTCTGTTCACTCATGATGGGGGGCGTTGTCTGCACCGTGTGATTGTACTGTATTCGACCTCATGAACGCCCTGGCCGAGGCGTGCGGCATCCCCGTCGTCAACCAACATGATCCCGGGCATGGGGGATCAGGGAGGCATACTGAGCGCGCGACTTCCCCTGGAGCGTCGCCGGCCACCAGTGGGTCGCGAAAGCCCTGCTCGAATACCTGACGCAGCGTCAGGAGGTTCTCCACCGCTGCCCCCCCCCCTGACGTGCCGACCGGACGGGGCGCCTGCGCCGCCGGAGTCGATGCAAGCAGCGATTGGAGTTACTTCAACGCTGACCACCGGGCAACCACGATGACGATGCGGCGATCAAGCGCCGTGAGGATTTCGAGCAGCGCGCATTTGTTCGGTGGGTTGAGCGGAAAGGTGACCAGGATCGTGCTCACCGTCTGTCGTCTCTGTAGATCATGGTGAATACCCGAACAGCTTGAAATCTTCCGCGTAACGTTTTTCTAACAGCGCCTTGTTCCGCTCGGTGAGTTGAGCGACCATCTTCGGCCTTGCCGCTCGCCACGCTTCTGGTGTAGTCACCCAGCCGGCCGCCGTGTTCAACATCGGCAACATCGGGATCGGCATGTCCACGTGCGCCGCGACACGCTCAAGGTCTGCCTGGATGTTCTCGAACCGACCGACGAAATCCGGCAGACGATTACGCCCAAGGCGTATGCACAGATGTTGGGACAAGAAGTGCCGATCTGCGAATCTGTCCGAGCCGTAAGGCGTGTTCAGCCATCGGCAGTGGTCGTCGAAGCCGGTCGCCTCTGCCAATCCGAAATGACTATTGAGAATGTGTCGACTCCGCCTCTCCACCCTGGCTCCGACCTCTCCCTCGTAGCGCTCGTGGCCATGTCGTAGTTCCGTATGAAACGAGACCGCCCGGTCGAAAGGATGCCTGACAAAGGCGAAGCTGTAGTAACTCTTCACTTCAGGATACCTCGCACAAACTTCGGAGAAACTCCTATTGCGAATAATCTCAGCATTCGGGTCCGTGCCAAGCAGCACCGCGACCATGCTCCGCGAGGCCACCTTCGCGTTGCTTACACAGAGAAAGCCGTATTTGCGGGACACGACCAGTTCCGGTGTGGGGTTTCCTTGCTGGCAGTGAATCGCTATGGGCCTCACCCTGTCCAGCTCCCCGCACGACAATGCCTTGGCCATGTCGCCGGCGATGGCGGGCGTCGACACGATCCTCAAAGCGGATCGGGCCAGCAGTACCCATCGCCGGCTCAGCTTGCGGACATATTCGAACCGGCCCTTTGCGGGCTCGGCTCCACGAGTTTTGAGGCCGAACCCGCCCGGCCAGATTTTATACAACGGCTCGCCAGCCACGAACGACGCGACCTTGTCATCTGCCGGCGCGCCACTATCTCGGCGGACCAAATCATCATCTCTCATCATTATTACTCCCAATTACTCCCAGGGGCGTTTCCGCGCTCAATCGTCCTGAAATCGATCACTACGGCAATTCCCTCGGAATGAACTGAGCATATCGCTCCGCGGCGGCGGGTTGTCCAGCGCGGCGACAATCGCCGCCACCAGCACCGTGTCGTCGCCGACGGGAACGAGCGCGCCGAATTCCCCACCCTGGAGAATCTCGGACGGGCCGGCGGGACAATCCGTGCTGACCACCGGGCAGCCGCACGCCAGCGCCTCTAGGGATACTCCGAATAAGTCCACGGGTTGCAACCTGATACCATTATGAGAATAAACCACGATGAAGAGGGGAGTCAAGAGTCATGAACCAACCGACCTTTGCAGACCTGGAATAGGAAGGCAAGAAGCGCAAGACCCGCCGGGAGATCTTTCTGGAGAGGATGGAAGGTCTGATTCCCTGGGAAGAGTTGGAGGCCCGCCTGCGGCCCTTCTATCCCAAGGCGGGGCGAGGACGCCGGCCCTGTGAGTTGTCGGCCATGCTGCGGATCCACTGCGTGCAACTGTTCTACAACCTGAGTGATCCTGGAATGGAGGACCTGCTCCAGGAGGTGGAGTCGGTGAAACGGTTGGTGGGCTTGAGGCTGACGGAAGCGCTGCCGGACGAGACCACGATCCTGAACTTCCGCCATCTGTTGGAGAAGCACGAGTTGGGGGAGGGATTGTTTGAGGAGATCAACCGTCATCTGAAGAGGCAGGGGTTACGGCTTCAGGAGGGGACGATGGTGGATGCCAGTCTGATCGAGGCGCCGTCGTCGAGGAAGAATCGGGCGGGGAAGCGAGACCCGGAGATGAGGCAGACGAAGAAGGGAAAGCAGTGGCATTTCGGGATGAAGGCGCCTGTGGGGGTGGATGAACAGACGGGAGTGGCGCCCAGCCTGTCGACGACAGCGGCGAAGGTGCATGACGTGAGAGAAGTCCACCGGCTGCTGCACGGAGGGGAGAGGCAGGTGTGGGGGGATGCGGGGTATCAGGGAGTGGATAAAGGGGCGGAGAATCGGGAGTTGAGGGTGAAGCGGCGCTTTGGGTATGCGAAGGTCCGTTATCGGGGGCTGGCCAGGAACAGGCAGCGGCTGGCGTTGTTGCTGGGACTGGCCAACTGGATGACGGCCGAGCGCTCCCTGGCGGTGTGACGGGGGAGTCGTGCGCCCCAATCAGGGTTGAGAGGGGCGGCAGGTCCCCCGATAGGTCCCCGCAGAGGCAGTTTAAGGCCCGAATAGCCTCCCTTTAGGCCGCAACAGCCCGACAGACCCACCCTACGGAATGTCTCCGAAAATCCCTTACCATCACTTCAGCCCGACGTAAGCCGGGTTGTTCAGAGGTTCCCTTCGTCGTAATCGTGTTGCAGATTCTCGAACCGAATATAGAACGCCGGGACTTCGGAAATGTATGCGATATGATCACAGAGTCACCTTCAGCAGTCTGTCCAGTGACATTTTGAGCCGACGCCTAGTCGAGTAACCGGGGGAGGTCTTGACCAGGCCACCGACTCCCAGTGCCGGGATGGCAAGCTGCGAAAACCGGCTGCGCTCTGCCAAGTGGGTTGCGGAGTCGGAAACCGCCGGAGGCGTCCCTTCGCCCCGGGTTCTCAGCTCGACGCGCAGAAACGGGTGCGCGCGGTTCAACCGCCGGTTGGCTTTGATTGCCACCAGCGACATAAACAGGTCTTCACTGCCTCAGAACGGCCAGCGATTCCCCTGCTCAGAACCGGCCACCATAGGTACGTATTCGAAAAAGAGGCTCGTCAGCCGTTTCGGCAGCAAAGCAGCGCTACACACCGCGTAGGTTACCTCGCCGAACCGCATACGGTTGTTGTAGCGCAGTTTTCCGTCGGGGTTGCGCCCGTAGAGGCTGTGGATGACCTCCGGGGCGCGCGCAAATTCATTACACAGCGCCCGAAGGCTCGATTCGGGAATGACGATGTCATCGTCCAGCAACAGTATGATGTCGTTGCGGGCGTCCTCGCACGCCAAAAACCGCAGCGCCAAGCCATATTCTCGGTTGTTGTCGCCGTAGTCGCGCCGGTGCACCATACGGCACTTGTCGCTCTCGTAGTCGAACATAGCATCCTGTCTGCCGTGGGATATGATGATCTCATCGACGAGCGAGCATCTTTCGAGGATCGGAAGCATGATGCTCTGCAAGTTGTATGCTCTTTGCCAACTGAGAATAACCGCTGAAATCATGCTCTCCCGCTCCACACTTGCGTCAGCCGCCTCAATCCGGCGAGTAGCCGCCCAGCTCCATATCGGCGGCATACCGGGCGCTCAGCAGCGCCCGGTTCCATCCCGTCAGGTGGACGCGCATCGCAGACCGGGCGGTTGCTAATGCATCCGCCGTCTCACTACGAAACGTCCCACCCTGTACCGTTAGAATACATCTTCGACATCAAATTAGGGCAGGTTCATGCCGGAGGGGGGCGACGGCGGTACAGCAAACCGCAAGCGGTAGCGACAGCCCTTCCCTTATTCCTGAATCGCTCCGCCGCCCTCCTCACCCAGGTATTACGACCGGCAAACGGTCGCGACCAATCCTCCTCTCTGACGAGATATCCGTGTGCAAAGACGATGGGCAAGGTCTCGATCCGCCTCCACGCGCTCCGCATTACTTCCTGTTCCACTTGATATAACAGGTAGTTGTCCGGGGGGGGGGGGTAGCTTCCGTCGGCGGACACCAGCGCCTTGAGTCGCGAAAAATCAACGAATCGGATTAGACGGTAGTGCGCTTGCAAAGGCTTCCAGAAGTTCGGGTCGTGTTCATCAGATGCGATGAACACGACCGAACCGTCCGCGATGCGCCGCTCCATGAGATACTTTCTGATGTAAGCCGGCTCCGTCAGCCATCCCGGGTATTCCTTGAGCCGATCGCCGCGTCTGACATGGACTGCGACGAACCGGCCGTGATCGAGCAACCCGATATGCTGGACGACAGACCGGGCAAGATCCAGCACCAGTGGTGAAGGGCATAGGCGGAGTTTGGTTGCAGGCCAATCAACCGGTACTTCCCGCCGGAACACCTGAAGTTCGATACGCCGAACTAAGAGGGGGTAGTCCCGCGCCAGCTCAGGCACTCGCTCTCCCGGGCTCAGTACCAGTGTCCGAATACCGGCTTCCGGCAGGTGTTCCGCAATGGGCAGCGGATGTTCTCGCCCCGTGGCTGCATCCACCAATCGGCTCTTGCTCATGTCGAAGTACGACTCCCACTTCCAATCGCGGCGCACCCCGAAGTTGTGCTTTGGGTCCAAGTGGAGCGATGGAAGCAACGCGAGCCGCCCCGTTGCGTGTGCCTCGATCAGTAGGCAACGAAGGTTCGATACTTGATGATTCAAGCCGGCGACGACTGGGGTGGCCGTTTCGTAATGCAGATAGCGGTAAAGTGGTCTCTGGTCTGTTGGACAGAGTTGTCGCGCCCACGTTGTGTCATTGGTCGTTCTCATATTTGAAAGCCGTATCCTCTTTGCTGTGGGAAATGATAATCTCGTCGATGCAGGAGGCATTGCCCGGTATCGGAAGAAGGACGCTCTGCAAGTTGTATGGTCTTTGCCAGTGTCAACGGCGCGGAGAGAGATCCGGTTTTCGGCAAGATAAGATGTCCCATTTTCTGCGCCTTAAGGGACTCCATCCGGGTGGCTACCCCGTACCAGCCTTGCCGTCCTAGTTCGGCGAGTAGCCGCCCAGTTCCAGGTCGGCGGCATATCGTTCACTCAGCAGCTCCCGGTTCCGTTCCGTCAGGTGGGCGCGCATCACGGACCGGGCAGTGTTCAGCGTATCCGGCGTATCAAAATGCCAGCCCGCCATCGTGTTCAGTATCGGCAGTTCCGGCGTCGGCATACCCACGCGCTCTGCAACCCGCTTCAAGTCCTCGCCGATGTTCTCCAGCCGGCCGGTCAAGTCGGGTAGACGTCCGTCATCAAGGCGTATCTGGAGGTGCTGGGACAGAAAGTGCTTGTCGGCGAAGGCATCGGAGCCGTAGGGCGTGTTCAGCCACTGGCAATAATCGTCGAAATTGCCAGCCTCTACCAGCCCATAGCACCGGTCGAAGAAGCTCTGGCGTTTGTCCCTCTTGTGCAGGCGTTGCGCTTCCTGGTAGCGCTCGGGGGAGAAGTGAATTTCCGAATAGAACGAGAGCGCGCGGTCGAAAGGATGCCTGATGAACGCGAAGCTGTAGTAATCTCTCACTTCCGGAAACATCGCGTAAATTTCGGAGACGCTTTTGCCTTTGATGATTGAGGCGCCGGGATCCGCGCTGAACAGCGCCGAAATAATGCTTCGCGACGCCACCTTGGGGTTGCATATCCAGAGAAACTCATACCTACAGGATATGATTTTCTCCGACGTGAGGTCCGGGGTCCGCATCACCGTGTGTGCCATGCGCCTTCCTGTCTGGAACTGTCCGCGCAACAACGCGCCCATGATGCCCGCGGCGACCTCGTGATGATGAGGCAACTTCGAAGCGAGCGCGGCATATCTTTTCAGACGATGTACTGGCACACGGCCCTCCCCAATTACGAATCTTCAGTATAGTTTCCCGATCCGTGTTTACGTTCAGTCCGCCCCAGTGCGGTGAGCAGCTCCGCGGCTCACGGCGCATAGCCGAATAGCCTAAAGTCTTCCGCGTAACGTTTCTCCAACAGCACTTTGTTCCGCTCGGTGAGTTGAGCGGCCAACTTCGGCCTCGCTGTTCGCCACGCTTCCGTCGTCGTCCAGCCGGACGCCGTGTTCAACATCGGCAATGTCGGTCTCGGCATGCCCAGGTGCGCCGCGACACGGTCAAGGTCTGCCTGGATGTTCTCGAAGCGGCCTACGAAGTCCGGCAGACGATCACGCCCGGCGCGTATGCACAGGTACTGGGACCGGAAGTGGTTGTTGGCGAATTTTGTCCGAACCGTACGACGTGCTCAGCCACCGGCAGAAGTCGTCGAAGTCGGCCGCTTCCGCCAATCCGTAAGAACGGACGAGAGCGCGTTGATAGTAAACCTTGGTTCTCGCTCCGTATCCCAAAATAGAATGGGAATCCACATCCTCAGCTCCTAGTTCGGCTCGGAGGCCGAAATGACGGTACGGAATAAACCGGGTGGCCCGTCGCCTCTGTTGATGTCAATCCGGCTCGCGCCAACCTCGAGTTCCATATACTCATTGCATCAAGATCAGACATCTACGCACGGATTCTTCCACATTAACCGTGGGTTTCCAGCCGAGGATTTTTTCGGCTTTGCTCACGTCCGGTATGCGAATACGCACATCGTCGGAGTAGGATTTCCGACTCTCAAATCGTAATTGCCTGCCAGTCTTGGAAATCAGTCTCAACTCCTGCGCTGTGCGATGAATCAGATGTGCCAACTCCTTCATACTTATAGGCTGCGGATTGCCCAGATTGAACGTGTCGTTTTCCGCAGGCTTCGTGAAAGAATGCCAGGCTATAGCCTCCGCCACATCGCCTATCCAGGTAAAGCAACGAATCTGCTCACCGTCTCCTATAATGGGCAGGATTCGCAGCTTGTCAGTCACAATACTCTTGATGAAATCGGAGAATACATGACTGTCTCCCTGTTCTTTCCCAGCTTTTTCGTAAGGCGTAATAATGTTAAACGGCCGCCATACGCAGAATTTGATTCCATACTGTTTACTAAACGCGCGAGTTAATCGCTCACCGACGAGTTTACTTAGCCCATATTCGGTCGCCGGAGTTGGGCACTCATCGGCGTCCGCTTCCTTACTCGGATGGAACTGACATCTTTCATAAACCATGGACGAGCTGATGTAGACGATTTGCTCAATTCCCCTTTTACGCATTGCCCACAAGACGTTCTGATGGAGCGTGACATCCCTTGCCAAGATGTCAGCCGGGTATTTATGAAAACCTCCCACTCCATAGATCAGTGCGGCGGCCTGGATTACTCCATCCATTTCTTGCATGATCTCTTCACAGAAAGAGGCATCGCTCAGATCGCCGCAAACAAATTCGTACTTGCGTTGCCGCTCAATTTCACCATGGCGGGCAAAGTTATCTACCCCCCTGACTCGATGGCCCTGCTCCAATAGGAGCGGGACCGTCCACTGCATCAAGGATCCCTCAGATCCCGTTACTAATAGGTTCACTGTCCACCTTCAGGAGTTGGCGCAGTCGATGGGAGAAGCCCCGTGCCTAGCATTGTCTTCCATGATGGCATCAAACAAGCAGGTATCCAGATTGAGCTTCTTGCAAAAACTTCGCAAGGCGTTGGTGTCCTTTGGCAAACAGGCGCCGCCAAATCCTCGCAGATTCCAATTGTAGTCCAGATATTTATCATAGATGTGTTCGCGCAAAACCATACTGTTCTTGATCCGGGTGGAATCTGTGCCTAGTTCTTGGCAAATCTCGTAAAAGTTATTCGCGAAAGTAATCAAAGCAGCATTGTAAACATTGCTGAAGTACTTCGCGAGTTCGGCTTCGGTTGGCGTCAGGCGGTAGAATGCCTTGGGAAAGTATCTGTGCGAAGCCTTGATTAACTCATAATCTTCTACCGAATCCGTCCCAATAATACAGACATCATGGTTATCAACGAAGTCGGATATGGCTGCGCGTTCACGCAAGAATTCCGGCACATGTGCAAAACGATGTTGCGGATACTTTCTCTGTAAAGATGCGGTGGTTCCCGGCTCCACGGTGGACTTGATAGCGATGATTCCTCCAAAATCCTTTGAGGTCAACTCGCCCACTACAAACCGGACCATCTCTGTATCACAGGAGCCATCCTCAGCAGACGGCGTTGGTACACACACATAAACTATCTGTGCTGACAGGACATTCTGAATGCTGGTCTGCAGCATTACATCGTGAACACTCACGTCATGTCCCAACTTTTGGAAGCCATGAAGTATAGCGCTGCCGACCACACCTAGACCGACTATGCCTATGTACATGTTTCCGTCATTCCTTATGTCCATCCAACGGTCGCACCGATGCTTCTCCGGGGTTGCGGATGTCCCTTCTCTTATCGAGCTTGGTGTACCACTCCGCGGGGTAGCCCACTGACTCCTCCGGACCGGGGTCGGCCGCCAGCCTAGCGAGCTTAAGCTTCAGCATCGCGGTGGGTATAGTCCGGGTCTCGCCGAAATCGGCGGCGCTTTTCCGTCACGGCGGGCCCGATGGAGCGCCCATGCCCGCGTGATTGACACCGTGCTCCGTCGGGGAGCGTCGGCCGAGGCGTCATGCCAAGTGTCTTGCGTTTCGCGATTGGCGTTTTCATCAGTCCGGCGAATAGCCGCCCAGGTCGAAGTCGCCTGCGTACCGCGTACGGATCAGGGCCTTGTTCCGCTCGGTCAGTTGGGCGTCCCGCGCCCGCCGGGCGGCGTTCAGCGCTTCGGGTGTCGATTGCCATCCGTCCATCGTGTTCAACATCGGCAACGCCAACGCCGGCATGCCGAGATGCGCTGTGACCCTGTTCAAGTCCGCGGCGATGTTCTCGAAGCGGCCGATGAAGTCGGGCAGGCGGCCGTCCTCCAGATGTATCTGCAAGTGTTGAGACAGAAAGTGCCGGTCGGCGAAGGCGTCCGAGCCGTAGGGCGTGTTCAGCCACTCGCAGACGTCGTCGAAGTTGCGCGTTTCCGCCAGTCCATAGAACCGGCGGAATAAGCTCTGGCGTTTCTCCGCCTTGTGGAGGCGTTGTTCTCCGGTGTAAATCCTGTGGGCGACATGCAGCTCCCGATAGAACGAGAACATCCGGTCGAAAGGATGCCTCACGAACGCGAAACTGTAGTAGCCTCTCGCTTCCGGACGCATCGCGTACACCTCGCCAACGCGCTTGTTGCAAATGATCTCGGCATCGGGGTCCGTGTTGCACAACGCCCTCATGATGCTGCGCGACGCCACCTTGGGGACGCATAGCCAGAGGTAGCGGTACTTGCGGGAGACGATTTTCTCCGCACCGAGATCGGGCACCCGCGTGGCAGTGTGCGCCATGCGCCGTGCGTCGTAGAAGCCCCCGCGCGCCACCGCGCCCGCGATGTCCTTGGTGACGGGCCAGTTCGATGCGACGGCGGCCAGCGCTCTCAAGTAGCGTTTCGACTTGTCAATCATGGCCGGTCCGAAAACGACCCTCTCAAGGCCGCCGCCAACAGAATCGCAAGCCGGGGTGACATCTACCCAGGATTTCGCCTTCGCTCTTTCACCCAAGCCGACGGCCACCCCATCCCCGCATACCATCGCTTTGAAGCGGACTCCGGAATCGAGGCCGGCGGCCCGACATGGGATCCGGCGGCGCCCAACCCCGGTCCGCCGAAAAAGATGGAGTCAGCGCCAATGCCCCCGCCCTCAGTCCGGCGAATAGCCGAACAGCCGGAAGTCCTTCGCGTACCGGGTTCGGAGCAACGCCTTGCTGCGTTCGGTCAGGTGCGTCTCCGTTGCGGCCGATCTGGCGGTTTTCAGCGCGTCCGGCGTCGCCTCCCATCCCGCCATCGTGTTCAACATCGGCAACGCCGGCGCTGGCATACCGAGATGCTCGGCGATCCGATTCATATCGGCGTCGAGGTTCTCGAGACGGCCGATGAAATCGGGCAGGCGCTCATGCCCCCCGAGGTTGATCTGCACATGTTGGGACAGGAAGTGCATGTCGGCGAAGGCGTCCGACCCGTACGGCGTGTTCAGCCACTCGCAGTAGTCTTCGAAACTGCCGACCTCGGCCAGTCCGTAGAACCTGTCGAGGAGATATCGGAAATTCAGCGTTCTGTGGAGGCGCTGTTCGCCCGTATAGACCACCCGGGGAGAGACGAAGGCGGCCCAATAGAAGGATAGTGCTCTGGCGAAAGGATGCCTGACGAATGCAAAGCTGTAGTATTCCCTCGCTTCTGGGTGCGCGGCGTAGAGTTCGGAGATGCTCCGTTCCCCCGTTCTTTCGGCATCGGGGTCCGCGGCTCGCAAGGCCGCCACGATGCTCCGCGACGCGACTTTCAGGTTGATCATCCAGAGGCACCGGTATTTTCGGGAGAGTAGCTTGAGCCCGTGACGAGGCGGCCCGGCCACCGTGCGCGCCATGCGCCATGTGTCGCCGAACGCCCCGCGCGACAGTGCGCCGACGATATCCCTGGCAATGGGCGGGTTCGCCCCCAAGGTCCTCGCCAGTCTGGCCAGCGCTTTCGCCCTCCACATCGGCTTGTCGATCATGACTCGTCGGGAACCGTCGAGAACAGATGGTCGAGGAAGGTCCCAGGCCCGGCTTTCGCCATAGTCCAGACGCCAGTCCAAGAAGTACAACGGCAGGTGTGCGTCGTCTATCGCCCGCCGCGTGTCTTCGGAAAGGGGCTGACACAGCCGTCCAAACAGACGCTGCTCGGTAACGTTGATCGGGTCTATCTTCGGCACAGTGTTCCAGATTCGCCGCACCTCCGCGTGTTTCTCGTAGCAATATTTGAAGAGGAAAAACAGCCAGCCGTACGGAGCGGATTTGACGACGTTTCTGAACAGAGGCGAGACATAGACTGAAGGATGCCGTCTTATCCACCTACCGAGGACTAACAACGGCCAAAAGGCATAGGCGGTGTGGAGGGGAACCATCCCATCCCCAACGTGCCGTGCGAGGTCGTTCGAGACTTCCACAACCCAACCGATGGGGGACCGTTTTCGTAGCGAGTCGCGTAGTCGAGGCGGGCAGCCTATCCAGTAGGCGCGCATTTCGCGGCGCCAGATCTCCACCGCGCGATTGCCGGGCATCGCCGCCAGGAAGCTGCAGAGGGGCGTCTGGCCCCGCCCAAAGCCGAACAAACCGTTGTCCAGATATCCGAAGAGCCATTCGTCCAGCGGGCGCCGACAGAACAAGGCAGCGTCGACCCAGACGCCGCCATAGGTCGCCAGCAATTCGATACGGACGATGTCGGACAAGGCTTGGTGGGTGAAATCCTTCTCCGGCGCGGCAGAAAAATTGGACAGGTCGATGTAGGCGGGCAAGGTTTCCGCATCCAGGGCGCGGATCGTCCAGCCGGGATTGTGGTATTGCCAGGAGCGTAGGCAGCGCTTCACCAGTTCCGGCGCGTTCTCCCAGCCCTGGAGCCAGAGCATCCATAGCGTTTTGGGGAACGTGCCGCCTCGGTCGGCGCCACCCGACGAGCGGACCAGCACTCCACGCGACCGGCTCACAGCTTGTCCTCCCCGGTGGAAATGACGGTGGAGAAGTTCCTGCGCCGCTCTGGCGGCTTTCAGCGCCTCCGGCCCTCGGTAGCCAACCGGCCCTCGTGTTCGACAGCAGCAACTTCGGCGGCGACATCCCGAGGGACGCCGCGACTCGGTTAAAATCCGCATTAATGTTCTCAAGCCGGCCGACGAAGTCCAGAGGGCGTTTGCCCTCAGAATCCGTCAGCAGGTGTTGAGAGACAAAGTGCTGGTCGGCGAAAGCATCGGAGCCCCACGGCGTATTCAGCCACTGACAGAAGTCATCGAAGCTGCTCGCTTCGGCTATCCCATAATAGTCTCGCAAGAACCCCCGGTGCTTTCTTTCCTTGTGGCGGGCGTCTGCATCCTCGACTTCGGAAGGATCATAGGGCAAGCGTGTGCTCCGCTCCGTACCGTCGTCGAAGAAGATGCCGTCTTCCCTCCGCACGAACGTAGTGTTCGCTTCCGCATAGGTCTCCTGGTTCAGGAAAACGTCGCAATACCACGACAACGCCCTGTCGAAGGGATGCCTGACGAACGTGAAGGTGTAGTAGTCCTTGATCTCGGGGCGCCTAGCATAGACCTCGCGGAGACGCCTGCCGACAACTTTCTCAGCGTTGGGGTCCGCGTTGCGCAACGCTATCAAGAGACTCCGCGAAGCAGCCTTGGGAATCAATATCCACAGAAACCGGTACTTTTTGGAGATGAGCGTCTTGCTGCGAAGACAGGAGCGTTGCTGCGCCGTGCGCGCCATGTGCCTAGCCTCGCGGAACGCCCCTCGCGCGAGCGCACCCGCGATCTTCCCGGCGACGGGCGGGTTCGCCGCTATCGCGCTCAGCACCCTCGGCGCCCGCTTGATCGTGTTCATTCGTCGCTCCGAGGCGGCGTCGTGCTTCCGTTGATCCGTCCCTCGCCGAGGAGTTCCGGCTTCATGCTCACGGCCGTCGAGCCGGCTGTTTGAAGTGTTCTGGCCTCACGCGGAATACCCAGCCGTCCGACAGCTCCGCTACCATATCCACGTCCGGCAGCGCGCGCAAGTCGTTGGGGTCGTAGGAGGGATTATCCCTGTTGTCTTTGAACCATGCGATATACGCTATGTCCTGGTTCGTTGCCATCTTCTCAATCAGAGCAAGGATTGTTCCGGGAAGCGAAGGATATCTTCCGCGGACGTTGATCCCACTCTTCAGCGCGAGCCGGGCATGGAGTGCACCATAGCTGTTGGCATAAATCACCCCCTCCCCCAGCCGATTTCTCAAGTATTCGATGGTCTCGGATTCGGCCCAACGCACGATATTGTAAGTATCGAAAATGTATCCCGACTTCAGCGCTTCGGAGGTGCGATTGAGGTTCGTTTGTACGTTGAGACCGATATGCACGAAGTAGCCGAGGCATACCATAACGATCGCCGTCCACCTGGCTGCGGACATCCAGCCTTCCGTCTGGATATGGAAGAATTTGTCCAGCAACAGTGCGGCCGTCGACAGCATCGGCGCATAGAGCGGTGTCATGAACCGGGCGTTGAAGTTCAAAGGTGGCACTGTTCACCCAACGGCCTGCATCCGGCGGCTCGATGCCAACGAGATCGAAGGCCGCCAGGAGCAGGGGAAAGAGGGGCGGCCACGGCAGGAGCCTCTGGCCGTTGAAATTCTGCAAGCCCTCTCCTTCGGCGAGGTTCGAAGCGATGGACAGGTAGCCTACCGAGTCGGGGGACAGGCCGGAGCCATAGGTGGACGTGCGGATCAGTATGTGCAGCGGGCCAAGAATGGCGAGAACAATCAGGATGACGTGTGTGATCCCAGGGCCAAAGGAGCGTGGTAAAGCCGCATTCATGACAGATTTCAAGTCTGCTGTTTCCATGTTGATTCCATGTCCGACGCCGGATGCGGCAGGTTCAGGTCCTTGAGGCCGGCCAGGGCTGGGTTCCAGCCTGCGCTTACCTTATCGGCACGCGCGAGGAAATAGTCGTCGGACGCGTCCCAGGTATGGCGACCGCCGTGTCGAACCAGCATGAAGCCGGTGCCGTGGGTCCGGTAGATACAGCCGCGCGCCTGAACGACGGCCTCGATCAGCGCCTGATCGACGCCTCGCGGCACTCGCGCCCACCCGCCCACCCGCGCAAGCTCATCACGGGTAATCAACAGAGCGCCCCCGGCCAGGGTCGACGTCTGATAACTTTCGCCGCTCCCCCGGTGCCAGTGAACGGTTCGATCCGACGCGGCCAGGTAGACGAACTCGACCCCCTTGCCCACCAGCGGCGCTTGGGAGTACTCCTGCGCAAGCACGAGGTCCCACACGTGGTCGTCGCCGTACAGGTCGTCGTCGTCCATCTTGGCCAGCAGCGTCCCACTCGCCGCCGCGGTGGCGGTGGCGAGCACGGCGCCGAGCGGCTCGCGTGCGGGCACGGGCACCACCTTCACCGGGTGTGACAATTCGGCGACGCGCTGCTCGACTTCCGCGAAGGGTCCGCCGTGCAACGCCAGCACCAGCTCCAGCCGGGGGTAGGTCTGTCTCGCCACCGCGGCGAGCGCCTGCGGCAGCCGTTCGGGGTGCCGGGTCGCCAGCAGGATCGACATCAAGGGTGGCGCCTCCCCGCCGAGTTGCCGGGCGCGCGCCTGAAATGAATGGTCCCGCAGAGCGGCGCGGCGCATCCTGATACTGAGCAACTCGCGCGCGCCGACGTCGATGCCGCTCACGTTGGTGGCCATCAGGTCGTAGAGGTCGGCGCTGAGCAGCGACCGAAGCCGCGGGTCGCCATCCGCCAGATGCACCACCGCGCCGGTGGCGGCCACGCGAGCCAAGTCACCGGCCCGCGTGACGACGTCGGCGTGGTACGCCTGCATGTCCTCCACGTGATGACACCGGCGCAGGCGGCGCAGATCGTCCCGGTGCACGACGCAGTGCGCCTCGACGCCGAGTGGCAGCCACGCGATCGGTCCCAGCGCCGCCACCTCGTCCCCGGCGGCGCGCGGCCATCGGAACGGGTTGTATCTCCGCGGATCAAAGGCGGGTACGACAGCTTGGCACGGCGCTTCCGATGCGCTTGGCATCGGCGGGTTCCGAGCCGGTCCGCTCTGTAGCGGCTTGCCCGGTTTCCAGACGACCCGCAGCCACCGGTTCCGTATCCAGTGCCGGAGATACGCCCAGGCCACCCGTCGCTTTCTGGCCGCCCGCCATCGAACCACGTATTTCAGGAACGACGATCTCATGTTCTCCGTATTCGGCGCCGGATGCCCAGGGGGACCACATGCAGACGCTTGACTGCATGCCACCACACCACGCCGGCGAACCACTTCAGGAACAACCATGCCTCTCGATAGCCGTGGAGGTTCCTCACTCGGCCCCGCAAGCACTCCCAATCGGTGGGAAATTCGGCTGCCTTCTTCGATGCGGTGCGGTCCGCACTGCCCGGCGGCGTGCCGACCCGGATCTTCAGGGAACGCGCGGATAGCGTCCGCGCATCGCCGAAGTCGGCCGGATTGCCCACCGCACGGCGCGCCCGGTGGAGCGCCCACGCACGGGTGATCGACACCGTGGTTCGGTCGGGCAGGACCGCGGTCGCGGTGACCGCCCCTCTCAGCCTGGCGCGCAGGCGATGCACCAGATTCGGGACGAACACGGCGGTGGCAGGAAGCGTGACGTGGAACGGCGTCGCCGGCGGGAGCGACGCGCACGCGCGGGTCGGGGCCGAACACGTCACGGAGCCAGGCCAGTCGCTCATCATCATAGCTCGCGTGTGTTTCGATTCGCACCACCAAGTCATGCACGCGGTCCGCCAGGATGTTCGCGGCGGTCTCGATGACTTGCTCGGCCGGGCGACATCCGGCATCGATGGTCACCACATACTGGGGCACCGCGTAGATGCGACCGGGTCTGACGCGGCGGAGCCCGTGATGGGCGATCAGGTTGGCCGCTTTTCCGAGCTGAATCCGATAACTTCGTGTCTTGGCGTCTCTGACCTCCGCCCAGCGGCCCTGGTGCCAGGTGGTAGGCCGGAATGATCACGCTGACCGGCAAGGTGGGCGTGAAGGCCTCGGGCGCAGGCGCGTCCACCTGCCGCCAGTCGTTGTAGCGGACGGACGCCGGCTGAGGATTCACCCCGGCGCCCTCCGCAGGAGGCCCAACCGAAGATGCCCCGGATGCGCCAAGCGCCTTACAGGTCATGTTTCATCTGCCTTTGGCTGCCTTTGGCCACGAATGCCGTTCGTCGCCCCCACCGCCGCGGGCTTCGATCCTCCTTTTTCACGCCATGATTCGAACATCAGAAGGGTCTCTGTCGAGGCTAGCGATTCCGAAAGCCAGAAAGGTCTTCGGCCCCATCACGCAGAACGTTCGTCCCGTCTCCAACGCTCTCACTCATGCAGGCCTGGCCTTGGGTCCGTTCAATACGATCCTATCACTATTAACAGGGAGAGACCTCTGCATAACTCAAGGATCGGATCATAGAACACTATATATAGCATGAAAACGATCAGAAGCCTACTACATAAAGCGTTTAGTTTTGGCCAAACTGAGTTATGCAGAGGTCTCAGGGAAGGTTTTTCAAAGCCGGGCTCATCGCCTTACTTCCGGCCTTCGGCGCTGAATTCAGTGTTAACGCTGGCGGAGAGGGTTTGAATCATCCCCCTGGCCTGAGCGGCGTACTTTCCATCCGGCTGAAACTTCAGGTAGTTCTCAAAAGCCTCGATCGTCCCGGGGGCAGGAATGGTTTTGCCGTCCGGTGTGATTTCGGCCATGGCCACCAGATTGATTCCGAGCTGAAAGTGAGCGTCGGCGTTCTTCGGATTGGCTTCGACGGACTTCTTGAAGGATTGCATGGCCTCGGCGGTTTGGCCACTGTTGGTCAGCACCACCCCCAGGTTGTAGAAAGCCTGTGAGGCCCTGTCGGGATCGAGTTTGGCCGCCTTTTCCATGGCCTCGACGGCAGGTTTCATCTCCCCCTTGCGACCCTGCACAATGCCGATGTTGAAATAATACTCCGACTCCGCCTTGGGATCGGGGTCGTCGGCCAGCAGGGCAATCGCCTTCTGGTAGCTCTCGATCGCCTGATCGTATTGCTTCATCCTCTGGTAAGACACCGCCAGGTTGCTGAAAATCACATGCTGAGTGGAATCAATCTCCGAGGCCCTCAGAAAGGCCATGGAGGCTTCCTCGTACTTCCGGGCTGCAAAAAGCTCTCGCCCCGTGTTGAAAGCCGTCGTCATGTCCTTGTATTGCTTTGCCGCCGCTTCCCTCCGGGCGCGCTCCCGCTCCATGGCCTCTCTTTCTTCGTCGGTCATCTGCGCCAGGGCCAGCTTTCGAATTTCGGCCAGGTCGAAGTCCAACTCGTTCTCGTTTCCCAGTTTGACCCGGAACTGCTGGTAATTGGCTACCGTCTGACCCTCGATGGAAAGGCGCACCTGGTAGAACGCCGGCCGCAGCCCCCCTAAAAAGTAGCGTCCCTTCTTATCCGTCTTCACTTCGAAGTGTTTTTCGACGTTGACCCGATCCAGGCTGACCACCGCCCCTTCAACCGGCTTCCCGTCATAGCCAATGACCTCGCCGGAGAGGGAGCCCTGGGCCAGCGCCGCCACGGGCGGGAAAAGGAGCACTGCAACCAGAGAAGAGAGGGTCAATAAAGCTCGTATCCTTTTTTTCATTGGAAACCTCCAGTGACAACGCCTGCTTGCTACCTCCAGGCTATCCTTGATCAGATGAACTCTATCGCAAAAAAGCCGCCCGGAGCTAGATGATTTTCTCGGAGCAGCGGTAGGGAATGGGGTCCTTCGCGCCGGCTTCTCTGAATCCCCGTCTCCGCAGGGCGCAACTATCGCAACGCCCGCAGGCGATATCGCCGTCCTGGTAACAGGACCAGGTCAGGTGGAGGGGAGCCCCCAGTCTGAGGCCCGCGGCGACAATTTCACTTTTTTTCATCCGGATGACGGGCGTGACAATCTCCAGGCTGGTTTCGGGTCGGGTTCCCACTTCAATCAGGCGGTTGAAGGCCCGGTAATACTCGGGACGGCAATCGGGATACCCGGAGCTGTCTTCGAAGACGGCGCCGATGAAAATCGATCCGGCGCCCAACACCTCGCCCCAGGAGGTCGCCATCGAAAGAAAGTGGGCATTGCGGAAGGGCACATAGCTGCTGGGGATCTCCCGGCGCTCAAGATCAGCCTCCTCGACCGGGATGGCGGCGTCGGTCAAGCTGGAACCCCCAATCCGCCCCAGATGGGGTAGCTGACACACCAGTTTCCTCTCGGTTCCATAAAACTGAGCGATCTGTTGAAAGGCCCTCAATTCCTGCCGAGCGGTCTGCTGCCCATAGGAGACGTGCAGGAAAGCAACCTCATGCTGCCGGTGAGCAATGGCCGCACAGACGCAACTGTCCATGCCGCCACTCACCAGGACCACTGCCAGTCCTCGTTTCATCCGTCGGGGCCTTTGGGATTGACGCTCGCTACTTCAGGACTCGTAGCCGGAAAGACATGACTTTCCCACGAATCAGGTAACAGAGGTACTGTTCCCAGAATCTCCTCAAAAAACGATAGCGCGGATGGCGATTCTGCAGATTGACCAGAAACTCGAAACCCAGGAGCCGATACAACCTGAGCAGCTTGACCTCGGAGTATTCGACGGCAAAGCGGGCCTTCGAATAGTAGTTCGTCTGTGATTGCCATTCGAAATGTTCGAAGGAGCGGCTGTTGAGATGCCATCGGTGGGAGGGGTCCTGCCAGGAGGAAGTATCGGTGTGATGGGGCGTCACGATTTCCACCAGGGCTCCCGGTCGGGCAATGCGATGAACTTCCTCCATCGTCTGAAGGATGGACTGGATGTGTTCAATCACGTGAGACAGCCGAACGTGGTCGAAAGAGTCCGAGGGAAAGGGATAGGGGAATTGGTCCAGATCATGCACCACGTCTACCCCTTCGAGGGGCACGACATCCAGACCGACGCTTCCGGGGAGCTTGAAGCGGCCACACCCAATGTCAAGGCTCTTTAGGCTCAAAACCGGTTTCTTTCAGGCCAGTCAACCTCAACCGACCGTTGCCTCTGTCGAAAACCGGAATTGTAGTCGAAATCCAGGACGGGCCGCACCCTTATTCAGGGGTGGCCTGAACAACACACGAAACGTTACTTTGCCCGACCTTAATGAGAGACCGGAGGACTGGTAAATTTGCAGAGGTAAACCATGTACCCTGAGATTTCCGCCATGCTTCAATCCAGGGAAAAGACGCATGGACCTTATGAGAACACGGCCTTTGTCGCCAACCGGCTTCAGCGCATTTTGTTCGAGAGCTGCGGGCAGCGTGACATCGAGACCGATCATGTGCTGCGGGAAGCTATGGCGATGATCTGCCAGAAGATGGCGAGAATGGTTTCTGGTGATGTCAACAGCCTTGAGCACTGGATAGACGTTGCCGGTTATGCCGTTCTGGTCATTCAGCATCGCCTCAAGGTGAATACTGTTCCGCCCAAACCCTCTGATTCCGCTCAGGTCCCAACTCCGGCCACGGGAAAGGTTTATCCTGACCAGCCTTTGGTTGCGAGGCCGTGTGGCGAAAAAAACAGGGCCAGCGGCTCTCTCTAAGCGCGTTTCTCGATGCCCCGTGACCTGTAGCACCTGGGATTTTCATGCACCTGACGCCCAAACAGTCCGAATTTGTTTCCAGGGTGATGAACAGCGACAAGCCGATTCACGCCTGGGCTGGCTCGATCCGCTCTGGCAAGACCTTCGGCGCGGCGGTGGCCTTTACCGGCCTGATGATGCGTGAGCGCCCCGGGGATCAGTTTCTTCTGGCTGGCCGCACCATCGGAGCCTTGCAGAGAAACGTTTTCCCCTACCTTTTCGGCATTGCGAAGCACTACGGCTGGAAATGCTTCTCCAAGATGCCGACTTCCAACCCCTATCTGAGCGTCAATGGCCGCATTGCCTACCTTTTCGGAGGCAGCAGCGCATCCTCTGAGCATTCGGTTGCCGGTGTGGGGGTGAAGGGGGGCTTGATCGACGAGGTAACGCGGGTTCCCGAAGCCTTCTACTACCAATGCGCGGCCAGGTTGAGCGAGTCGCCCAACGCCCGGCTGCTGCTGACCTTGAACAAGGGCAATCCCAATCACTGGTTCTGTCTCGGTCCCTGGGCCGATACCGCGATTGTAGAGCGCACGGAAAGCACCCTGGATGACAACCAGGCGCTTGATGCCCGGGCCCGGGCTACTCTGAAAACGATGTTCACGGGCGCATTCAAGGCCAGGTTGATCGACAACAAATGGGCGGCGCTCAAGGGCCTGGTCTATGACCTGAAAACCATCGCCAGCCCGGAACCGGATTACAGCCAATACGAAATGGCGATGGATTGGGGGCCTTCGGGCGTGACAACCGGCCTGGTGTTCGGGAAGCGGCCTGGGGGTTACGACGTAGTGGATGAGTATTACCACGACGGACGGGAAACGGGACGCCTGGATGCAGAGGTTCACGCCAGGCGGGTTGCCGAGATGGGATACAGGCTGAACCGCGTCATCGTGGACCCTTCGGCCATCCCTTTGATCTCCGCACTTCGTCAGAAACGTTTTCACGTTATTTCGGCCAATAACGAGCTTCGGCGGGGCGTTGTCGCCGTTGTGAACGCCTTCTCTCGCGGCACTCTGCGGGTTTTCGAGGGTTGCAAGAACCTCATCCGCGAGTCTGGCGGTTACGAGTGGGACGAGTACGAGGACAAGCCCCGCAAGGGCAACGATCACTGCTGCGACGCCCTGCGCTACGGCGTGTTCCGGCTGCTGCCGGTCTATCGGTCTCACGTTGAAGCCTATTCGGGCTTCTAGGGGGCAGTGATGAGTCTCATCTTTCCTGTTTTGCTGGTTCTCAAGGTGACGGGTGTCGTGGATTGGTCCTGGTGGTGGGTCATCCTGCCTATTCTGATGGATAGTGTATCTGTGGCGTTTTTCTTCCTGTGGCGATTAGCGGTCGCTGCGATGAAATCCAGCGCTGATTGCTCAAGGGGTTAAGCATGGCGGGCATCGACTTTCCGAAACAAGCCCTGTTGGACAACGTATTCGACTTCGACCGCGCCAGCCAGGGCAAGCGGTGGGACTTTCCCCGCCTGCAACAAGAGCACGAATACGAATCGCTCTACGAGGCGGATTTCAGCAGCCTGTTCTCTGATGCTCCTACCCTGGAAAATGGTCTCTCGATCATTGGCGGGGCGCAGAACATCATCAAGATCAACCGCTTCAGGACTTGCACCCGGCTGTACGTGGACGGGCTATTCAGTCCCACTCCGGCCATTACCTCCGACTCCGACGCCCTGCGCGCCTGGTTGAACGAGAACCGCCAGCAGTTGATCGCTCAGCTTCAGGAAGCGGTGCGCTGGCTGACCATCAAAGGCCGGGGCGTCCTGCTGGTTGACAGCCTCGGCATTCAGGCGCTCGACCCTTCCAGCTACTTTCCGGTGCTCTCGCGGGACGATCAGACCCGGACGCTCGGCCATGTCCTGTCGTACCTCTACTACGAGGGCGAATCGGAAGATTTCGGCGTGGTTCCGTCAGCCAACCGCATCAAGTTCGTCTTTTTTGGCGGCGGCCTGAACGAGTTTCGGGTTCACGATTACCAGGCGGGCATGATTGGAGAGGTTCTGGCCTCCGGCCCCGCCGACCTGCGCGGTGTGTTCTCCTTCGGCGGCGGCGTGACCGAATCTTTCTATCAGGACGCTCCCCCGCTGGCCCGCGAAGTGATGATGAGACGAACCATTCTCACCAAGGTCTTGAACCGCTTCGGAAGCCCGCACATCGTAGGCCCCCACGACGCCCCGGAACCCTTCACTCTCGACCCCAAGGGGATGCTGATGCGGCGGTCCAGCGAAGGGCACGGATACGAATACATGCTCTACGACCCCGACCTGCGGGGGCAACTGGCCTACCTGGAAGGACTGGAAGCCGCGCTAGATGAAATCCTGGTGATTCCCCGCGTGGCCCTCGGTCAAGCGGTGGGGCTTGGCGAAAGCGGAGTCGCCAGGGAGAGGGCGATGTTCCACGCCCTTTCCAGGATCAACCGCATCCGGGCGCAGATCGAGGAATTGCTGCCCGGATTGCTCGATGCTGCCGGCGCGCCTTCGGCGGCGGTCGAGGTTCAGTGGCCGGGCGTGGTGCTGACCAGCTACAACGACCTGGTGAACCGCGTCGTTGTTCTGACGCAAGCCGGGCTGCTCAGCCCCAACGAAGGGCGCGGCTGGCTGGGGCTTTCGCCCCTGGATGACCCGCGTTACGATCAGCCCTATCCCCCGCAAGCCTCGCTGACCCCTGACGGCGGCTATGGCCGCTCCCTGGAAAACCGCTCCGTGAGTTGAGCCGTGCTGAAACTGTTTGCCAAGTACCCCATTCAGGTCGGCGGAACGGCGGCGGAAGCTCCGCCCGACGTGGATCGGTTCGTCATCTGGCCGCAGCCGGGCTCGCTGTTCGCCATCGGCATGAAAACCAGTTTCGTAGCGGGCAGCCATACCGATCTCTACCTTCAGGGGCGAACTACCCGACAGTCGGAAATCGACGTTTTCGCAACCCAACTGGCGGAGCACATCGGGGACGTGGTTTACATCGGCGACTACTATGACGCCGGGGGCTTTTCCCGAATTGTCTCGGTGACGGCTGCCGCTGGCACCCCCGCTCAGTTCTACACCAACCCCTATTGGGTGACGGTCAGACTGGAACCGGCTGTTCAAGTCGGCGACGACGTTCAGTTGTCCAACACGTTCGGCACCGTTTCGATACTGTTGGATGTCTACGTGGTGACTTCGCCCGGACACGAGGACTCCGATGGCGTGACTCAAGTGGACCTGCCCCCGGACTTCGGCGGCGGCGAAGCCGACGAGGGCGTTGAAGCCCTCTTTCAGCCCCGCTCGGAACGCTTCGCGGGCGAGATTGCGGCCAAGTCCAGCCTGATTCAGCAGGGGGATTCACTGGTCACTATCACCACGGAAAGGGTTCCGGCAAGGCACCTGGTGCGGGGCGTCGTTACCCGAATCCATGCGGCGCTGGAACACCTGGATGAGCAGATTGTCGGGCTGGATGGCTTCGACTGGAACATCGAGCGTGTCGAGAGGCAGCGGAAGGACGGAATCCTTACCTATGAGGTAACGATTTTCCGTGACCTGCCGGAAGAAAGCGAGAATGGCGGATAGCGATGACTTTGGACTTGAACACTGTTGGGCAATGGTTGGCGATCATTTCCAGCGCGGGCTTGCTGTGGTGGCGGTTCGGTCAGAGGGACAAGGACCGGGATGGAATCACCAAGTGGCGGGTTCATGTGAACCGGGACATCGAAGCGCTTCAAAAGCAGGTGGGCAGGCTGGAAGATCGCAAGGGCAGAATCTTCGACCGCCTGGAAAGCATTTCTCAGGAAATCAGTAAAATGTCGGAACGCCTGGTTCGGATCGAGAGCCGGATCAACGGGGTGGCTCACTGAGCGGAAACCACAACATCTTGTGGTCGGGCGGGTTTGGATGGCGTGGGTCGCCGCCAGCCGGTTATGCGCAACCACAACATCTTGTGTGCGACCTGGCTCGGCCGTGGCCTGGAAACCTCAAGATGTTGCGGTTGGCGGCAAGGTGACATAACGGGGCTTTATCGGAAGGGGCGGGTTGGCGGCCTCGCTCAGTCGGATATCAGGGCTTGCGTGCTGTATTGCACGTTCCGGCTGGTGGCCTTGGAAGCAATGGCAAGTAAGGACAACTGAAAGCCGTTGTCCCGTGGAAGGTCCAGGCACATCCTGATAAGTCTTGGCTGGTTGAAGTTCCAGGGGTTGAGCGCATACTGTTCGCCGGTCACTTCCAGGCTCTCAGGTTCTCCCACGAAATTTCCCTGCCAGTCATACGCCTGAAACGTCAACTGCGCCCCCTCTAGCGCTGCTTGCCCAGGAAAGGCAGTCACCATAGCCAAGCCAACATCGTCCTCACTGCTGAAATCGCCCGCTATTGTTCGGCAATCGCCACCACTCATCCAATCATTCTCCGTCTGTGGCTGAACCGAAAACGCTTCCACAATCTGCCCTTCGTTACTGGTTATCAGGTAGCGGCCTTCCACCTGCAACGCATTGGCTGCACACACTGAAGCCTGCTCCACGTACACGGCCCCAACGGCAAGGTTCCGTCCAGGGTTTGTTAGGACAATTTTTTGTGCTGTGCCGCCCTGGATGTCGATCTCCATTCGGTTGCCGTTCGCAGACCCTCCATTGAACCGCACAGCCGGAGCCGCTTCTGTTCCCTTGTGAAACCAGACGCTTGTCCTGCAAGGCTCGTTCGTCTTGTTGGTGATGACGACCTCGGTTGTAGCTGTGGAGTCGGCGAGGGGACCAGTAAAGACATGAGTCAGAATATGCCTCTGAGTGATCTGGCTTTCGATCCAGTCATATACAGAGGAAACCCGAGTTGCAATCGAGACATAATTCTCTCTTGCTTCATTGTCAATAGAGTGTGAATGTGTTCCTACTAACCCCCAGGTTGGTTTCTCAAACAACTCGGTGCTGTTCAAGCGCACGAGCACCACGCCGCCACTGTCTCCGGCTTCTAGGCCCTTACTGGTGTCTCCTGGTGGTGTCCCCACGCAAATCGTTCCTTCGTGCATAAAACTTTTGGTGCGCTCCACCCCCCCAACGTGACTGGCTTGGGTCAAAAGCCTCGTGGCAGTCTGTTCCCAGGTACATCGTCAGTTCGGCCTTGTGCACGGCTCCGCCGCCCCCCCCATCCCGCTATGGTCGCTTTTGTTCCTGAAGGTGCATAGCGGGCTTCCTCCTGGCGATTCAGGAATCTCACCGGCTTAAGAACGGGTCGCAGGCTAGGGATTTCGGGAAGTGGTCCTTCTAATTGGATCAAGGCAACGTCGTTCACAAAGGGAGCATATCCGCCGTTCGATGAATAGTCGGGATGAAGCACCACTTGTTTGACGCTTCTTGTTGAAACGTAATAAGGGGTTCCATAACTCCGCCAACCCAACTCTATTCTGATTTGCGACGCTGAAACATCGAGCCTGTCATTTTTGTCAGCCATACAGTGGCCCGCTGTGATTATCCACTGTGGGGCAATGAGGGCTCCGCTACAGAAAAATCTGCCTCCTGAGACGCGGATAACAAACAGGAGTTCGTCTACAAGCGGCTCGGTCCCCCCTTTGATTTCATGTTCTTCCTGGGTCTGTCCGCCCCCTGGCACAACGTCGGCCATCAGGCTTGAAGGGCAACAAAAAAACCGCCAGCATCATAATCGTGAGAATTGTTTTTCTCATAATACCCCCCTTTCCATTAACAGTTGCAAGCCCATCCAGCCCTCAAGAGCCGGGCAAGCCTACCACCGATCTTCACGCCGAAGAAGTAGCTTTTCCAGGAACATTTCACGTCAAAGGCAAAGCTCACCTGTCCTGGTCCGCCGTTGTCGAGCGCGTTCCAACTGTAGAAGGTGAAGGTTACGCTCGAAATTCGCCTCATATACTTCCAGGTTTTGGAACACTTGAGGCAGACCAGGTGTTCCGTAAAGCTGGTTCGGTAGCATGAGCCTTCCGAAGTTTTCCAAAAGAATCGCATCGGTCAAGCCGCCTCGGCCACGTGGTCTTTCAGCGCCATCAACTCGAAAGCCAGAGCGTCTATGCCGTGCTTCTGGTGATAGTCGTTGGCGTCGCCCGGCTCGTCCGGCATCCAGAAGGGCAGGCCGGTTGCTCTGGCGGCCTTCAAGCCTTCGCCGCTAGCGTCGTTGTCCGCCACAACTGCCCCACAACTTTTCTGCCGGGCCACCTTCTTGAGGTTGCCAGCCGAGAAGCATACCGTTACCTTGATGTCCTGCTTGTCGTGAATGATGGCAAGCGCCTTCCAGACCGACAGGCCGGTGGCATAGCCCTCAACCCATACCTGGAACTTGCCGTCGCCCAGGTGGTAGACGCCGCCCGACACCTTTCCGCCTTTCAGGAAACGTTTCTGACCATCCGGTTGAATCATCTCAAGGCTGGAAAGCCTGTCCTCGAAGTAGACGGGCACGATGAGCAGATTGTCCCTGGGTCTGTGAAGGCAGGAACTCCGTTCGACCGAGCCGGGCCGCCGGGCTGAGGTATTTCAGGTCCAAGCGGTCGGACTGAGTCGATGTTCACTTTATGAATCCATCCTCGAAGGGACCCACCCCCCTGTCTTCCTCTCAGGAAGGTAGCCTCCCAGGAGGGGGATTTTGTTGGGGCGACCCTGCAAGAGAGAATTGGCGCAACCCACCCCTGCACTCTTCTCAGGAGTGCAGCCCCTCCCAAGAGGGGAATGATGCCATTAACCGAGGTCAACCGCCTGGAGGTTCCAGGCACAACAGGTCGGACGGTTGCTTGAGCTGCGCGGGGTCGACGGTCCCGTTTCCGACCGCGCAGGGGAGGGCCCCTGCGAAAAAACGACAACCGTCGAGTTGCCGGTCGACGAATACTCCCCGGTTGCTGCCGCCAGCACCGTTGAATGAACTCCGATCGAGGGCCCGAAAGCTTTGAAAGCGGCGCCGACGGATCACCCATGGCCGAAGCTCCGGCGGCCCCAGGCTGAGAACCGCACCTGAACATCCCGGCGCCCGGCGCCGGGTTTTGGCCGCGCAGTCGCAGGGCCGCCGGTTCTCCAGGCGGCATTATGAGTTATACTGAGGCAGAGCTTGGAACGACCCGGAGGCTCTTCCCTTGAGCAAGCCAACCGTTGCCATTATCGGCCGCCCCAACGTGGGCAAATCGACCCTGTTCAACAGAATCTGCGGGCAGCGGCGCTCCCTGGTGGGTAATGAGCCGGGAATGACCCGCGACCGCGTTGAGGCCCGGGCCGAGTGGAACGGCCGGCCATTCGAAGTCATCGACACCGGAGGAATGGTCCCCGGGGATCAGGATCTGATTCCAGGTCTTATTTTCGAGCAAGCCGAAACAGCCATCCGCCAGGCGCAAGTCCTGGTGCTGGTGGTGGACGGGCGCGCCGGGCTGACTCCCCTGGACCGGGCTTTGGGCAAGCGGTTGATGGAATGCTCCAAGTCGGTGGTGGTGGCTGTGAATAAATGTGACACGGTCCGGCAAGCGATCCATGCTCCGGAATTTTATGAGCTCGGTCTCGGAGAGATCGTTCCCGTCTCAGCCGCCCACGGCTTGAACGTGGGGGACCTCCTGGACGAAGTTTGTAAACACTTTCCCAAGGGGTCCGGCTCCCGACGGCCCTCGGCCGGGGAGATTCGGGTCGCCATTGTGGGAAAACCCAATGTGGGCAAATCCACACTGCTGAATCGCATCCTGGGTGAAGGCCGGGCCATTGTCTCGCTTGTTCCGGGGACCACCCGAGATGCCATCGATTCTCTGGCCAGGCGCAACGGCAAGACCTATCGCTTCATTGATACGGCGGGAATCCGCAAGAAACGTCAGACCTTCCTTCAGGTGGAAAAGCTCAGTGTTCTCATGGCTCGGAAAAGCTTGCAGCGCTCCGACGTGGCTCTGGTCCTGATGGATGCGACCGAGGGGCCCTCGTCATTGGATGCCGCCATCGCCGGCTATGTCCAGCAGGCAGGCGCCTCGGCCATTCTGGTGGTCAACAAATGGGACCTGATGGAGAAGGACAGTCATACGCTGGCCGCCTTCGAGAAAAGGGTACGCTCCAAAGTGCGCTTTCTCAGCTATGCTCCCATGCTTTTCATCTCGGCCGGCACGGGCCAGCGTGTGCGGAAGTTGTTTGCCCTCATTGATCAGGTCTTTGCCGCGCGGCGCACCCGGGTCGGAACCGGGGAATTGAACGCTTTCCTGCAACGCGTGGCCCTTCACAAAGCCGCGGTTCCTTTCAGTCGGCAGGTCAAGGTGCAATATATGACTCAAGTGCACGATTCGCCCCCAACCTTTGTGCTCTTCACCGGTCGGAAGTCGCCGCTTCACTTTTCCGTTGAGCGATACCTCATCAACAAGATCAGACAGCGATTCGGGTTTGTGGGCGCCCCCGTCGTGTTGAAGCAGAAAATAGAAAGAAAGGCGGGCCGGGAACGCTAATGCCTGAAAGATCTCTTAAACTCGTGAATCGCCATCAGGCCGGTTCGGGTTCCGAACCTCCGGTTGAAATTCCCGACAAGTTGTTCTTCAGCATAGGCGAAGTGTGCAAACTGCTGAAGATGGAGCCCTACGTCCTGCGCTTTTGGGAATCGGAATTCCCGCGCCTCAAACCCGGCAAGGGGGCCAACGGCCGTCGAATGTATCGCAAGCGTGATATCGAGATGGTTCTGGCCATCAAACGTCTGCTCTACGAGAAAGGATTCACCATTGCCGGAGCCAGAAAAGCCCTCTCCACCAGCTCCGTTGCCTCCGAGTCGGCCCCTTCGACTCAGGAACCTCTTCAGGAGCCCGCAGAGCCTCGATCCCCGGCGGAAAGACCGATCGCCCCGGACACGGCAGAGGCGATCCGCGCCCTCAAGTCGGAGCTCCGCGCCATCTTGACAATCCTGAATCGAAGGTGTTAGATTCCGTCTCGGTCTCGGGACGTAGCGCAGCCTGGTAGCGCACACGCTTGGGGTGCGTGGGGTCGGAGGTTCAAATCCTCTCGTCCCGACCACTGATATCATCAGAGTTCATCATTGGCGGAAATCTTACTGACCAACGACGACGGGGTCCACTCCGCAGGCATCACTTCGCTGGCTCGCTCTCTTTCCCTGCTCGGACAGGTCACCACGGTGGCGCCGGATCGGGAGATGAGCGCCTCCAGTCAGTCTCTGACCCTGCTGCGGCCCGTCCGCTACGAGCGGATTGGACCGGACCGCTACTCGGTCGAGGGAACGCCGGCGGACTGTGTGATCATCGCTTTGAACCACATCCTCCCGAAGCGGCCGGACCTGGTGGTTTCCGGGATCAACCGGGGCTCCAACCTTGGCCATGATATCGCCTATTCCGGAACGGTGGCGGGAGCGATGGAAGCCGCCAGGCAGGGGATACAGGCCGTGGCCGTCTCACTGGCGGCTCGGGGCGGCTTTGTCTTTGAAGAGGCGGCCCAATTCACGGCCCATCTGACCGAACGGCTGTTGAAGAAGCCCCTGCCGGAGGGTTTCGTTTTGAACATCAACGTTCCCGAGGGGGAATGGCAAGGAGTCCGTGTGACTCGCCAGAGTCCTCACCAGATCCGCAATCTGGTCGTGGAAAACCGGGACCCTCGGGGCCGGAAATACTTCTGGCTCGACCAGGAACTCGAACCTCGCGACGTGCCGCCTGACGGAGACTCCGACTATGTGGCGATCCGCTCCGGCTGTATTTCCATCACTCCGCTCATGCTCGACCAGACGGCTTTTGGACTGAGTTCCGAGTTGAGTTCCTGGGCGGAAAGCTTTTCCCCGGCGGTATGCCGCTGATTCAATGACGGGGCGTGGCTCAGCCTGGTAGAGCACCTGGTTCGGGACCAGGGGGTCGGAGGTTCAAATCCTCTCGCCCCGACCATTTGAATCGGTGAATGACCCCCAGATCCCCCCCCATTTCGGCTTGGCGCCGCCTTTGTGTCATGACCCGCCGAAAAATCCCCCTCATCGAGCCTCCGGGACTTCATGGCCTGACTGGAATTCCCTCGTCTGGAACTCTTTGCTTTTACAGCGGAGAGGAGTATTCTGGGTCGGGAACAGAACCGAAACGGGAAATCCTCATCCAATCATGGTCGAGTTATCTATAGAGTCACTCCAATCGACTGACGCCTCGATTGACGATCACGACTCCCTGTCGAAACGGCTGGAGGAGGAGGGATATCTGTTCGTCCGCGGACTGATCGATCGGGGGACCATCGGGCGGCTGCGAGCGGATATTCGGCATCTCTTGATCCGGCACGGCTTCGTGGTCGACGATCCGGAACTGGAGCTGAAATGGTCGGGTAAGATGCCGGTCTCCAACGATCTCTCACCCGGCGGCCGGATCGGCCGGATGATCAGCGAGTTGCCGTTGCTGGCCGAGGTGATTCACTCCAGAGCAATCTTCGGTTTTCTTGGCGCCCTGTTTAACAGCGAGGTCTTCAGTTGGGTGGAAAACGCCGACCGCGTGCGGGTGATGTTCCAGGACCTCGCGCCCGCCGAGACCGGCGGTCAACAGTTTGACTATGCCACCCCCGCCCACCAGGACGGCTACCATTTTCGCGTATCGTTCGTGACCTGCTGGGTGGCCTTGATGGATATCGACCTGACCACCGGCGGCCTGGCCTTGCGCCGGGGTTCCCACCGGGAGGGGATACACCAGCACTGGTACCTGGGGGCCCGCTACCTGGGAATCCCGCACAACCCCTCCCAGGCCGAGCAGATGGCTGGGATGGGCGCCGTGCCGGTGGCCGGCGAGGCGGCGCCCAACGACCGACCCAAACACTGGCTGCGATCGGATTACCGGGCCGGCGACGTTCTGATCTTTCACCCTCATATGATCCACTGCGGCCTTCCAAACCAGTCGCAACAGTTGCGGGTGTCGGCCGATTTTCGCTACCAGCGCCGGGGCGATCCCACGGTCTGGCAGGCCGGCTGCCGCTTGTTCGAATGCCACAAATACCTGGATGAAGCCCGCGACTGCCTGCAGAAGATGGGCGTCGGGCAGTCGGTGGCCGATCGCGCCTGGGAGCTGATGCGCCGCCACGGACCGAGTCCGGAGATGGACCTCCCCACCCAGGCCCGACAGATGGTCAGCCGGGTGGCCTGACGGGCCGCCTTGTCGCCGGCCTCATCCCTGAGGTTGCGCCCCACGCACTCTTACCCTTCGACATTCGCCTTCGGAGCGGTGAGGCTACTGTCTTCGATCTCCGGAGAGACTTCCGTTCCGGCTACTGGGTCTGTTTCAGCGGGGACAGCGAAACTCTGACCATTCTGCCCAGTGGCGCCGAGAAGCGCTGGCGGAAAAACATCGAGACTGCACGGAACCACTGGCGGGAGCACGAGCAGGCAAGCTACAGGAGGTCTGATCATCCTGACGCGAAACTCAAGGGAATGATCCAGGCATACATGGAGCGCGGCTCACCGACGTTAACCCGAAAGGCATGTCATGACTGATCGATCCAATGACGGCAAACCAATTGAGCATAATGGTGGTGATGTCTCTGCATTGGACATCGTTACAGACCTTGTAACTGAAGCAATTATCCCCGCTCCAATTAAGAGAAATATATTTAAGGCGTTCGACCGCCTGTGTTCTTCTTTAGTTGATATCCCTGCTGCATACCTTGAGGGAATAGCTGATGAAAAGCGTGCAGCGACTAAAGCGCGCGTCAACCTCATTGAGATAACTTCCGCCCAAATTGCCCAGCAAATGCGTATCGACCCGGAATATGCGCGTGTAGCAGTAAAGAAATTTGGGCAGAGGGTGCTCCGCGAGCAGGTTAACCTGGATATGATCTCCAGAATAGCGGCAAAAGAACTTGGGGAGGGTAGTAACTCAGAAGATCAACCGGACGTAGACGGGACAATAGACGACGACTGGCTCAATAACTTTGAGACGGAAGCCCGCCAGAAAAGCACCGAGGATATGCAATTCTACTTTGGACGCATTTTGGCTGGAGAAATCAAGAGGCCAAACTCATTCTCGATGAAAACCGTGAAAATCTTAGGCAATCTTGATCAAAATTCCGCCAGAATTTTCAGGAAACTATGTTCCGCCTGCATGGTTCTTGATGAGTTTGGCGGGAGTCCTATTGATACCAGAGTTTCTTCGTTGGGTGGCAATGCGGGAAATAATTCTCTCGCCAAGTATGGACTGAGTTTTGGTGAACTCAACACACTAAACGAATATGGGCTTATTATTTGGGATTACAATTCTTGGAGGGATTATCAAATTTGCGTAGGAATCAGATTGCCTGCACCCAGGACGAAGACGATAATGGTTGGTGCTCCCTTTCTACATCGAGGAAAGCATTGGGTTTTGACGCCGACCTCGGAGAGCGCTCGACCCTCTCAATTTAAAATACACGGGGTGGCCCTTACGCGTTCAGGCGAGGAGCTGCGTAGGATTGTCGACTTGGAACCCATGGATGAATACACTCAAGATCTTATGAAATTCTTTCAACATAATAATTTACAAATGACCGAAGTTAGCACTAAACAGTCACAGAGGCTGGAAGTTAGCGATAACGACGGGGAGTGACCGATGGGCCGATTTTATGAGTTTTTTGCAGGGGGAGGAATGGTCCGCGCGGGTCTCGGTCCAGGCTGGTTATGTCTTTTCGCCAACGACATCGACCTCAAGAAAGGGGCTAGCTACGCCCGGAACTGGGGAGAATCTAACCTGTGTTTGGCGGATGTCGCAGATCTCAGCACGGCGGACCTGACGGGGGTCGCTGATCTCGCGTGGGCATCCTTTCCTTGCCAGGACCTCTCGCTTGCCGGTACCGGCGCTGGGCTTCAGGGCGAGCGGTCGGGGACTTTCTGGCCGTTCTGGAACCTGATGAAAGCGCTAGCCGACGAGGGGCGAGCGCCATCGCTGATCGTCCTGGAAAACGTTTGTGGCGCTCTTACCTCGCACAGGGGCAAAGACTTTGCGGCGATCGGCGCTGCGATCACGGACACGGGTTATCGTTTTGGCGCCCTTGTCATCGACGCGGTTTATTTCGTGCCGCAATCGCGACCCCGGTTATTCATCATTGCGGTACGCAAAGAGGCGCCAGTCCCGGAGGAACTAACGCAATTCGGAGCGTATGACATGTGGCACACCGGCGCGCTAATCAAGGCCTATGATAAGTTACCTGAACAGGCGCAGGAAAACTGGCTGTGGTGGCGCCTCCCGCTGCCGCCAAAGCGGAACACGGTCTTTGCAGACCTGGTCGAGGAAGAACCTAAAGGCGTATCATGGCGCACGGCCGCGGGAACCCGGAAGCTGCTCGACATGATGAGCTTGGTGAACTTATCGAAGGTCGAGGCTGCAAAAAGAGTCGGTCGGCGGGTGGTCGGCACTGTTTACAAGCGGACGCGCGCAGGCGAAAACGGCGTCAAGATGCAACGCGCAGAAGTCCGCTTCGACGATGTTGCAGGGTGTCTGCGCACACCAGTCGGCGGATCGAGTCGCCAGACGATCATAATCGTTGAGGGCAAAGAGGTTTCTTCGCGACTGCTGTCACCGCGCGAGGCAGCGCGGCTGATGGGGCTTCCCGACGCCTACGAACTACCGGAGAACTACAATGAAGCGTATCACTTAGCCGGTGACGGCCTGGTAGTTCCGGTGGTCCGTTATCTTGCAGAGAAGATCCTGGAGCCTGTTCTGGCTGCTGTCCCGACGGCGAGCGACGAAGTGGCATGAACTTCCATGTCAGGTACCCTCAATGAAACCTTAAAAGCGTTCACCGCAGAGCATGGATTCAAGGGCAAAGGTCCGCTATGCGTTGCGCTTGTTGTCACTCAACACGCGCGTGACATGGGATTGCCGCTTGATCCTGAGACGTTGGTAACGAGTGGCGGCGGTCAAGTTCTCGGCCTCAGCAAGAGTGCCGTGCAAGCTGTGTTGAAGCGGTATGGAGTTAAACGTGTGCTGGCTTCCGAAGGCGGTCGGACAAGCCGGGGCAGCCTAAAGAAAATGCGGGAATATGTTGCTTTCCTCAATGACCTGCACGGGAAAGGAATGGCGAACCTCAATGAGATCGAAGACTACTGGGTCGAATGTGTCCGCACTTTCTTTGCAGGTAAGCCGTTCAGAATCAAGCTGGACACTACGCGAGGTCTACGCCACATCGTTCAGGACATTCTGAAACAAGCTGTTGAGCGTCAAAAAAGCACGCCCGGCATGTATTATGCCGGGGCAGTGATGCAACATCTCGTCGGCGCAAAACTCGACTGCGCAATCGGGCAAGGAAAATTCGAGCACAACAGCTTTTCCACAGCGGATGCGCCGGGTAATCGCGCCGGCGACTTCTTAGTCGGCGATGTAGCGATTCACGTTACCACTTCTCCGGGTGAGGAGGTGATTGAACGGTGCCGGGAAAATCTGAATGACGGTTACAAGCCGGTCCTCGTGACATTACAGCGTGGCATCATAGTGGCCGAGGGACTAGCTGACAACACGGGACTTGCTGATCGGATCGACATTTTCGAGATAGAGCAGTTTGTAGCGCTGAACCTTTACGAACTAAGTCAGTTTGCGGCGGCTGGCCGGCGGGTGGCGGTTGCTGACCTAGTGAACCGCTACAACGAAATCGTTGACGACATGGAAACGGACCCAAGCCTGAAAATCGAAATCCGGCAATGACGGAGCGGCCGGAAGACCGAAGCAAGGTCATGCGCGCAGTCAAGGGCCGAGACACAGGGCTGGAAATGATCGTGCGCCGCCTGACGCACGCCATGAGCTACCGTTATCGGCTTCACCGTAAGGACCTTCCCGGCAAGCCGGACTTGGTGTTCCCCGCACGGCGCAAGGTGATCTTCGTGCACGGGTGCTTCTGGCACCAGCACGATTGTCCCCGCGGCGCGCGGTCTCCGAAGTTGCACCGGGAGTATTGGATCCCAAAGCTCCAACGCAACAAGCAACGCGACGCAATGCACCAAGCCCGCCTTCGCGAGCTGGGCTGGGCCGTGCTGGTGATCTGGGAATGCGAAACCAAACACCGTGATGCGCTTAGCGCGCGTATAAAGGCATTTCTGGAAGGGTAGGCGCTTCATCGCTCGGCTGAGTTGACATGGAGGTATTGCCTTGATCCCCATGCCTGAAAGCATCTCCACGATCATCGACGTATTGCAGTGGCGTGGTCCGGTTCGTGCAGGGTGATGCCGAAGCCAAACAGGCGCTTTCTTGAAACCAGACATCTTGGCTGAACCAACCCTTTTCCAAAAAGCGGAGGACGCTGTAGACTCGGGACCCCCGGCCGGAAAACGATATAATCTCTGTCGGCAGGTCACCCGGATCCGGAAGGCTGGATGCCGGAATGCCGCCTGATAATGAAAATGGAGAGGTTCACAGCATGAAGCAAGCGGTCATGTCTCACCTGGTTTTCCTGGTCTCGATTGTCCTCCTTTCTACGACCGTCCGGGCCGAGGAGGGAATGTGGAGGCCCGGGCAATTGCCGTCCCTTGAAGGCGAACTGAGAGCGTTGGACCCCGAGGTCGATGCCTCGGCCTTGTCGGAACTGACCGGCCACCCGATGAACGCCGTGATCTGGCTCGGCAACTGCACGGCTTCCTTCGTTTCGCCCCGGGGGTTGGTCATCACCAATCACCACTGCGCCTACGGCTCCATCCAGCACAACTCCACCGAAGAACGCAACCTTCTGGAGAACGGTTTCCTGGCGGGCAGCCGATCCCGGGAACTCCCCGCGGCGCCGGGCAGTCGCGTCCTGGTCACCGTGGCGGTGGAGGACGTCACCCGGGGGGTGCTTGCGGCTGTCCCCCCGGACGCCACGGGCCGGGAACGTTATCAAGCCATCGAAGACAAACAGAAGGCGCTGATTGCCGAGTGTGAAAAGGATCCGGGACATCGATGCCGAGTTGCCAGCTACTCCGGCGGTCTGGAGTATGAGTTGATCAAGCAGTTCGAAATTCGGGACGTTCGCCTGGTCTATGCGCCCGCCCTGGCGGTCGGCAAGTACGGCGGTGACGTGGACAACTGGATGTGGCCCCGCCACACCGGAGACTATGCCTTCTACCGCGCCTACGTCGGTCCGGATGGAAAGCCGGCGGAGTACTCTGAAAACAATCTTCCCTATCGTCCCCGGCATTACCTGAAGGTCTCCACCCGGGGAGTCGAGACCGGAGACCTGGTCCTGGTGGCGGGCTATCCGGGACGCACCAACCGATACCGGCTGGCCCGCGAGGTCGAGGGCGTCGTTGGCTGGGACTACCCCCAGCGGAGCCGGGCCTTCCAGGAATGGCTCGACATCATCGAGAAGGCGGTAGCCGGCAAAAAAGAGAGGGCCATCAAGTATGCAGCGCTGCAAGCCAGTTTGAAGAACGTCGTCAAGAACTATCAGGGAATGTTGGCAGGCTTTGCCAAGAGCGACATCCTGGAGAGAAAACGGTCGCTGGAGCAGGACTTGCAACGCTGGGTCGAAACCGGCCCGGAACGGCGGTCCGGGCTGCAGTCCGCCGCCGCCGATCTGGGAAAACTGGTGGCCGAGTCTCAATCCCGACGGGAGGGCGCGCTCTACTATGACCTGCTCGGAGGCCGCTCCTCGTTGCTCAGAGCCGCCCGCCGTCTGTACCGGCTGAGTCGGGAGAAGCAGAAGCCCGATGAGAAACGGGAGCCCGGTTACCAGGAACGGGACCTGGACCGCATCCGGGAAGGCCTGAAACGCCTGGAACGAACCTACGATCCAGAGGTTGACCGCGCCTGCTGGCGTCAGTTTGTCCTGAACTATGCCCAGCTCCCCTTGCAACAACACGTCAAAGCTTTCGATGACTGGTTCGGCATAGAGGGAAAGGATTTACCGGAGGCCAGGCTGGACCGGTGCCTGGATGAAATGTACGGCAAGACTCGGCTGGGCGAGCTCGAAACCCGAGTTTCCTGGATGGAGTCTGCTCCCCAGGACTTCGAGAAGAGTGAGGACCCCTTCATCCGGATGGCCGTCAGCCTCTATGACAGCGATAGGGAGTTGGAGGAGAGCGGCAAGGATCTGCAAGGTCGCTTCGACCAGGTGCGCCCGCGTTTCATGGAAGCTCTGATTGCCTACAACCAAAGCCTGGGGAAGTCCGTTTATCCCGATGCCAACGCCACGCTCAGGGTCACTTACGGCACGGTCAAAGGGTACTCGTCCAGGGATGGCGTCCGCTACCTCCCCTTCACCACCCTGCGCGGCATCCTGGAGAAAGACACGGGAGAGAAGCCCTTCGACGCTCCTGTTGGTCAGTTAAGGCTGATTCGCAAGCGGGATTTCGGAAGCTATTATGTGAAAGGCCTGGATTCGGTGCCGGTGAACTTTCTGAGCACCCTGGATGTGACCGGAGGCAACTCAGGCTCCCCCACCCTGAATGCCCGTGGAGAGCTGGTAGGTCTGCTGTTCGACGGAAACTGGGAAAGCATCATCGCCGATTGGGATTTCATTCCAGCCATCACCCGAGCCATTCAGGTGGACATCCGCTACGTCCTTTGGATCATGGAACGTTTGGACGGCGCCCAGGCCCTCCTGACCGAGATGGGCGTTGAATCCGGCGCCTCCGCGAGGTGATCCCCATCCCGGCCTCGATGGTCCACAGTACGTTTCCGCAGGGGTCCTGAGGGAGGCCACGACCTCGGAGGGCTGAAGGGGGCCGGTTCGTCAACGGGCGGTTTGCCCGGGTCTCAGGGGAGGCTGGGGTTGGGTGGGCTCGTCCGGATAAAGATGCCCCACCCAATCCGCGTAGCCGTTGAAAATCCGGGTGGGGCGACGGGGTCCCCGGCGGGGCGCAGCGTTGGCGACCAGCAGATAGTCCCACTTCTGGGACCATCGCGGATGGGGAACGTTGGGGTTCACGTTGCTCAAGTACCCGTATTCGTGCCGGTAAGGCTTGGTCGACCAAAAGGTTCCGGGCTGCTTGCTGACCAGCTCGATCTTCAAAAGGGACTTGGGGGATTTGTAACCGTACTTCCAGGGCGCAATGAGCCGCACCGGCGCTCCGTGTTGTTTGAGCAGGGGCTTTCCATAGACTCCGGTCACCAGCAGGGTCAGGTCGTTCGTGGCCTCGTCCAGGCGCAGCGCTTCGTAATAGGGCCATGGGTAGTGCCTTTGAGCCAGTCCCGGCATCTGATCGGGTCTGTGGGCGGTGATGAAGCGTACGTGACGAGCCTTGCCGGTGGGCTGGACCGCCTCCAGCAGTTGGCGCAGAGGAAATCCCGTCCAGGGAACATTCATGGCCCAGGTCTCCACGCAACGAAAACGGTAGACTCGCTCTTCCTGTTCGAACTGGAACAGGTCATCCAAATCGAAAGTGCGGGGCTTGTGGCACTCTCCACCCACCTCGACCTTCCAGGGGTCCACTTGAAACTTGCCGGTGAATTTCCATACCGGTCCGCCGCGATTGGGAAGAAACTCATAGAAATTGTTATGGGTGGCCGCCACCAGGCGGTCGGTCAGTGGGAGGCCCCGGGGATCGAAACTGGCGTTGCGCTTGGCCGGGAATACCTCCGGACGCTCAAACGGCAGGGACAGCGGGCCGTTCTCTGAAAGCTCCTGGGCATGGGCGCAGCCCGACCAGGGAAACAGCCAGGCGCCGGCGCCTGCCAACAGCGCCGTTTCCACGAATCGGCGTCGGTTCAGAAAAACCGACTCTTCGGTAGGCTCCAGACGCGGGAGTTGAAGCGGCTTTCTCACCATGGATACCTCCACTGAGTGACCGGAGGCGACGAGCAGCCCGTCGACGCAAACCCCTGGTCGGGAAAAGAACCCGGGGGAACCTTACCCCGGCTGAAATTTTAACACGGGTGGCCGATGAGCATGGAGGAATTGCCGTTGGGCAGGCCGGTGATACTATAAGGAGCGATCGCTGCGCCGAGGGCTCGTCCTCGGTTCGCAGGGCTGGACCGACTCGAAAGGAAACTGTTCCCGGGTCTCGAGACCGAGTCGCTGGCGCTTCTCACCAGCCATGACTTTGGAGATTGCCCGCGTGAGTTCCAGGGACTTCGGTCACGCTCGCGGCAGCCACAGGGCCGGAAAATGACTCAAGCCGCCGAATCCAGCGGGAGCGCGCCTGTCGGCATCCTTCCTCCGCCCACGGGCTTCCTGGGCAGAGTGCGCCACGTCGGACCTTCCCTCATCCTGACCGCCGGGATTGTCGGCTCCGGGGAGCTGATCGTGACGACCACTCTCGGAGCCCGACTGGGTTTTGTGGCGCTGTGGTTGATTCTTTTGAGTTGCGCCTCCAAAGTGGTTTTGCAGGTGGAGATGGGACGCTACGCGATCTCTTCGGGAGACTCCTCCCTCCGGTCGGCCGATCGAATTCCGGGTCCCCGCTGGCGAGCCTCCTGGGTCGTTTGGGGTTGGCTTTCCAGTACCTTGATCTCCGCCAGTCTGGTGGGGGGCATCGTCAGCGGGGTGGCTCAATGCCTCCATCTGCTCCTTCCTCAACTGGGGGTGACTTCCTGGGGAGTCATCGCCTGTCTGATCACGCTCATGGTCCTGCTCAGTGGCGGCTACAAAGTTGTGGAGCGCGGTTCCATGCTGATGGTGCTGGCTTTCAGCTTGACCACGGTGGTAGCGGCGGGGGCTCTGCAATGGTCAAGCTACGCCGTCTCTCTCGAGAACGTTTGGGAGGGATTGCAGCTTCGCCTGCCCGCTCAGGAGGGTCTTGCCCTGGCCTTCGCTCTTTTTGGACTGACCGGGGTGGGCACCGCCGACCTGTTCGCTTATCCCAACTGGTGCCTGGAGAAAGGGTACGCTCGCCATATCGGACCCCGGAACGAAGACCCGAGCTGGTATCAGCGGGCGCGGGGCTGGATCCGAGTCATGCAACTCGATGCCCTGCTGGCCATGGTCATTTACACGGTCATCACCGTCGCCTTTTATTTCCTGGGCGCAGCCGTCCTCAATCGGCAGGGTTTGATGCCGGAGGGCAGCCGGATGATCGATACGCTCTCCAGGACCTTCACCGGTATTTTCGGTGTCTGGGGGTACTTCGCCTTTCTCCTGGGGGCCCTGGTTACGCTCTACTCCACTCTTTTCGCCTCGGTCGCCGCCAACGCCATCATGGGATTGGACTGCCTCACCGTTTTCGGCTTCCTTCCCGCCAGAGACCGCCTGAAGCGAATCCGGTGGCGAAGGGGTCTGCAAATCTTCTGGGCGGCGCTTTACCTGTTGATCTTCGTGGCTTTTTCGGAACAGCCGGTTCAGCTCATCGTTTTGGGCGGCATGGCTCAGACCGGCATGTTGCCGGTGATCGCTTTTTCCATCCTCTATCTTCGTTACCGTCGTCTGGATGGCCGGATTGGCCCCTCCGGCTGGGTCGACGGGCTGCTCTGGTTGTCCGGCGGGCTGACACTCTGGGTGGCCGTCTATACGCTGGTGCGTCAACTGGGTGGGTGAAGCGCTGTGAACGGCGGTGACGCGGACGAACCGGGACTTGAAAAGGACTCAGGGGGCGCCGGTCGGGTTTGCGGAGTGTCCCAGGGCCTTCCGTCCTGCCGGCATCAGCAGGACCGCCCGGCCCAGGACCTTGCCGGACCGCAGGTCGGTCATGGCCTGGTTGATGGCTTCCAGGGGATAGACATGGGTGACAATGGGTTTCAATTTTCCCTCGGCCATCAGTTGAACGACGTCCACCAGATCTTGCAGGCGTCCGCAGCGGGCGCCGATGACCTCCAACTCGTTTTGGGCCAGCCTTTTTCCATTCAGCCCGTAGGTCTCCGGCGTGTAGCCGACGATGGTGAGGCGCCCTCCGGGACGCAGACCATCCATCGCCGCTCCCATGGTCTGCTCCACCCCAACACAGTCGATGACGCCATCGGCCCCCAATCCCTGGGTGAATTCCCGGATGGCCTCCTGGATATCGCTCCCGGTGGAGTCGATGGCGAAATCAGCCCCCATCTCATAGGCGATCTTGACCTTTTCCCGAGTCCGGTCGACGGCCATGACGCTGGCTCCGGCAAGTTTGGAGATTTGAATGGCCGAGATGCCGACGCCCCCCACTCCGAAAATAACCATCCTGTCGCTCAACCCGACGCCGGCGCGGTCGACGGCGTGCAGGGCCGTGATCCTGGCATCCGCGAGCACGGCGGCTTCCGTCCAGGCGATGTTCTCCGGCAGTGAAACCAGTTGACGCGCCGGAATCGCCAGGTATTCGGCGTGGCCTCCTCTGTTTTTGGCTCCCAATACGCCCATCATGTTGAGACAAAGTTGTTCGCGGTGGGTCAAACACATGCGGCAGCGGCCGCAGGTGGTGAAGTTGTAAACCACCACTCGGTCCCCAGGCTTCACCTGAGTGACGCGCCCGCCCACCGAGGAGACAACACCCGCAACCTCGTGGCCCAGGATGGCAGGGAGTTCGGGCCTGTAGCCGAATCCATCCACGATTTTCAAGTCGGTGCCGTCCGTCCCGCAAGCCATCACCTGGACCAGGGCTTCTTCGGCCCCGACCGCGGGCCGGGGTCTTTCCTCGATCTTCAGAGGTTGGCCCAGTTGTTTGAGAACGGCGGCTTTCATCACCCGTCTTTCATCGACCCGCTTGGGGGACCTGATCGCCATCAGGAAGTTTCAGCCGGCCTTCGAATGCAGGCATGGAGTCATCCTTGGAAACGAATGGGCCGATTACGATCGAGTTTATGGGATCGAGAGGTTGGGTGTCAATCGAGGGTCTTCACGGAGTGATGCCGAGAGTGTCCCTGGAGGGACATCGGAATCGCCCGGCGCCCGTCCGGTCCGTCAACGCCGCTCGGGCTGTCAATGATCCTCGATCATTGACAGCCCGGAGTCAAAACCCTAGTATTAGGCTTCCCTAAATCTAACGAGGAGGATCAATACCATTGAAACTTGGATCGGGTCAGTTACTTTTTGAGGAGGCAGAGGGTTGGGCCAAGCTTCCGGAAGGGTGGGATCTGGGAGAAGTCCCCGGCATTGCCGTCGACTCGCAAGACCGGGTCTACGCCTTCTGCCGCGCCGAGAATCCCGTGGTCATCTTCGACTCTGAGGGCCGTTATCTGGGCTCCTGGGGACGGGGGCTCTTCGTGAGACCTCACATGATCTTCATTGGCCCCGACGACTCCGTTTATTGCGTGGATGACAACGGTCACCGGGTGCGCAAGTTCACGCCGGACGGAAAGCTGCTGCTGACTTTGGCGCCCCGAAATGGAGTGGCCGACACCGGGTATGCGAACTCTGATTACAAGTCCATCGTGCGTTCGGGCCCGCCCTTCAACACCCCCACGGACGTGGCCCTGGCTCCTGACGGAAACATTTTTGTCTCCGATGGTTACGGGAATGCCCGGGTGCACAAGTTCACCGCCGACGGAGACCTGCTGCTTTCCTGGGGAGACCCCGGCGACGGGCCTTCTCAATTCAACCAACCTCATGGAGTTTATGTGGATCCCGAGGGACGGGTCTACGTGGCCGACCGCCAGAACTCGCGTATCCAGATCTTCTCGCCTGAAGGAGAATTTCTGGATCAGTGGACGGAAGTGTGGTGGCCCAACAGTTTGTGCCAGGATCGCCAGCAAAACTTCTGTGTGGCCGAGATCGGCGGCATTTTCATGTATGGCCGCGAGGCCCCGGTTGGACAAGCCGGCGGCCCGCATGACGGTCCGGGCTCCGGATGGCGCGATCCTGGCCGAGTGGTGCGATGAGGATCCCTACGGCAAGGGACGATTTTTCTCTCCCCATTCGGTGGCGGTTGACTCTCACGGCGACCTCTACGTGGGTCAAGTCACCTTTTCCTACACCAAACGCCAGGCGCCGCCGGGTTCCAAGGTTCTCCGCAAATACGTGAGACAGTAGATCGTCAGGTTGGCTGCGCCTGAAGTTCCCCGGGAGCCGAATTTCCAAATCCAATCAGGTCTCTTAAGCTCCGCGCCTTTTGTGCATCGAAGTCCGTTTGATTGATACGCACGTAACGCCATGTCGCGCCGGTTGCCGTGCCGACGCGCGCGCACCAGTTCTTCATCGCCGCGTCCTTGACTTCCGTGCCTTCCCAAACACGGCCTTTCGTTTCGATGATCCAGTTCACTGCTTCGCCTTCGGTCTTCTGGACGGCCACCCAGTCCGGGTAGTAGAAGCCGATAGCGCCGCTGGGCTTCAGATAGTCGACGCGAAATGACGTCCCGGACGCGCCCTGTTCCGTCGTCCCCAGCGCCGCGAAGCGCAGAACGTCCCCGGCGCAGTCCAGAAACTCCGCGAAGCGGCGCTCGAAGTCGTTGTAAGTGGCGACGTAGTTGAAGACGGTTTTCGTTGCTTCCAGAGGCGGCAGGTTGCGCCGCCAACTGAAGGCCCTCGTCTCCGACAGACGGAAGTCCGCCTTGTCGAATTCGACGGCTCGGCGCTCGATGGTGAGTTCGGCGATCTTGCGGGCCAGGTACTTGGCGATGCCTTCCCGTATCTCCCATCGCGCCAGATGGGAGCGGATGATCGGGTCGTCCAGGTGGACTTGGCGGCCAAAACAACGGTTCACCACATAGTCCCGCACGATCGGATACAACTGCGCGAAACGGTTGGGCAGCTTGGCGTGCTCGATGACCTTCTTGGTGACGCTCGCTAGGAGTTGCTGCGCGGGCGGCAGCTTACCAGCGGCGATATCGGCTTGGTGGACTTCGGTCTCCGTGGTCGCAAACTCCATCTTGAGCCTGATCCGAAACGGTTCGGCCAGTTCCTCCTGGTCGAAAATCGCCTCGAGCGAATCCACGTCCAGGTCGGACAGCTTGCGGATGTTGTGCGCAAGGCTCGGCTTGGTGATGGGAATGGCGATGTCGTATGCCAGCCGTTCCCTCACGGGCCCGATGATGATCGGCGGGGGGGGATCGGTCCGCGTACTTGCCACCCCGACGCCCTCGGCCTCCAGTTGGGTTCGCAGCACGTCGAGCAGGTTGCGGGTGCCCAGCACTTCCAGGGTCTGCGTCCGGTCCGGGCTCACCTGCGTCATCAGGCGCAGACCGCGGCCGATCACCTGCTCGGGAAGGATCTCCGCCCTGGCTGTGAACGGCCGCAGTCCCAGCACCACCGTCACGTTGCGCACGTCCCAGCCCTCGCGCAGCATCATCACGCTGACGATGACCTTGACCCTGCTCTCGGCTTTGTCGATGTCCCGGGCCGCCTGGCGGGCCTTTTCGAGATCTCCTTTTCGGACCTCCCCGGTATTGTCGGTGTGGATGACGAGCACCTCGGACTTGCTGAAACCGAACTCCCCGGTCTTCCAGAGGTATTCGCCCAAGGCGTCAGCGTAGACGTTCTTCTCCGCCATGATGAAGAGCACGGGCCTGATCCTGAGCTTCTGGTAGACCTTCCGGTGCTCCCTCCAGCGCTTCACGGCGGCCTGCAGCCAGTAGCCGTACTTCTCGGCCACGTTTGCCTTGGCGACGTTGTCGGGATCGCCTGCCGGCTGCTGCGGATCGTCCTCCCTGGTAACGATGAGCGGCGCCTTGACGATGCGGTCCTCCACCGCCTGCGCCAATGGATAATCCACGACCGTCCAGGGGAAGTACATGCCGTTCTGGTCCTTGGGCGTGGCCGAGAAGTCCAGCCAGGCGCTGAGGCCCTGCGGCAAGGCCTGGTGGACGGCGAGCAATGACTGGCTCCAGGCCAGGTCCTCATCGTGGACGTGATGGGCCTCGTCATTCAGCGCCACGAGGTCCTTGAGCGACTTGACCCGCTCCAGCATGGAGCGCTGGCCGGAGGCGGCGAGGTCCTGCGCGGGTTTCTTGCCCAGCAGCGCATCAACGGCGTTGTCCGGTGTCCACTCTTCGTCGCGCGACTCGTAGAGTTGGTGAATGTTGGTGAGAAAGAGGTTTCCCGATGGATCGGGTTCGGCGGCTTCCCCGCTCAGGATCGCCTTTTGCGAGAAGCCGCTTCTTCACTCCGGCGGATCAAAGGCAGTTCGTGGAATATCCGGTTGCTGGCGAAATCCTTCTCCAGCCGCTGATAGACGATCACGTTGGGCGCCACGATAAGGAAATTGGTGGAGAGTTCCGAGCCGGGCGCCTGCTGCCTGTGAAAGCGGGACCAGACGACGGCCATCGCCATCACCCAGGTTTTGCCTGAGCCGGTAGCCATCTTGAAGGCGAAACGTCGCAGATCCTTGGGCGGCAAATCCTGTATGCCGTCGGAGCCCAACTCCGGCGCATAGCGGCGGATCTGGCGCTTGCCGTCCATGGTGGTCTGAAACTCGATGTTCTTCGAGAACAGGTCTTTCTGGAAGATGGTCCCGTGAGCCTCGATGAGCGCTTTGGTGTCGCGCTGGCCGGCAACCTCCACCAGCCAGACCAGCGTCTCGATCGCCTCGCGCTGGCAGATGTAATACCGGAACGGCGCCTCGAAGCCGGAGACCTCGTGATCTTCCTCGAACCAGTACTCGAACAAGCGCCGGGTGACTTCGGAAGCGCCCGCGTAGCCGCCCTCGCGCCAGGCATCCACCGCCTCGCGGATCTTGGGCGCCAGCAGGAGTCGACTCGGGCGGCGGCCTTCCTCCACTCGCCAGCCCGTGGGCGCTTTTTCGTCTTTCACCAGGCGCCGGGAGGGTAGCTCCCAGGGGCGGCGGCCCGGGATTTCCGGCAGGTCTTTGTCGTAGGCGATGATTGCTTCAGCCACCGCCGCGCTCCCCTTCGAGATCGTCGTCGGTCAGGCCGTTCTCGATCAAGTAACGCCGAATTCGTTCGATGAACTCCCTGGCGCGTCGGCATTCCCGTTGAGCTTCGTCAAAGGAGAAGGAAATCCTGAAGTCATAATCCGCTGCCAGCCTCTTATCCAGGCTACCGCCGAGACACTTCGACCATTCCCGCTCGATGGCGCCTGAAAGAATAAGGCGCTTACCGAACAGCCGCCGGACACCGGCATGGCTTTCCGTCGCGATGTCGTGAATAAACGGAGCCGCCTTGGCTGCGTGGAGGATTGCATAATATGACCGAGCGACCGCATCCTCATGATAACCCTCCCGCGCCAGAAGTTCCGCCGCCGGCAGCGTTCTCGTGGATCGCGTCCACTCCCCCAATACGACTTCTCGATTCATAGCACCGACACCCCATCCCGCTCCACCGCGTTCTGGAACGGGTATCCTCTTTCTTTCCTTTGCTGCCACTCATCCTGCGTGCAGGCCAAAATCGAGGGCACAGCGTAGGAAGTCGCCGCCAAATCGTAGCCGATATGGCGCAAGGTGCGCTTCAGGAGACCAGCCTCGTTCCTGACGATGATGAGCACGTCGAGGTCACTGTCTTCGTGCGCATCGCCGCGCGCCTTGGAGCCGTATATGACCATGCGCAAGACCACGCCCGGGTGACGTTTCTTGGGCGCCTGCCGGTATTCATCCAGCCAAATTTGCTCTTCGGGATGGAGTGTCAGCATGATTCACACCTCGATGTCGCAGGCCTGGGAGGTATCGTTGCCGAAGACGTCGATCACCTTGACCAGCACCCGGTACTTGCCCGGCCTGTCGTAGGTGTGCGAGTCGGAGGCGGGCGGCAGCGCCCGCTGCTTGCGGGTGCGGTAGGCTACCCAGCCCTGCATGAATGTATCGTTTTGGAAGTCCCAGTCCACCGCCCAGTAGTCGATGTAGTCCGACCGCTTCCTGACCTTGCTGCGTACATCATCCGGGATGAGTTCGGCGTTGGGGATGACGAAGTCCTCGAGCGTCACCTGTGCGGTGAGCTTCTTCGGCTTCTTGATCGCAGCATCCAGATAGGCCAACTCGAAGAAACGGACGTCTCCCTTATCGGCCGCCTGTTGCTCCATCACCTCGCGGGGGATTTGCAGCAGCAGGAGCTTCACGCCTTTATTCTTTGCTTCCTGAACCACGAGATTCTGAAGGCCCATCTCCCACTCCCAGCCGAGAACGTGCGGTTCCTTCTGCTTGAGCTTGGCGCATTCGTCCACCGCGTCGCCGACCTCGCCGATAGTGACTGGCGCGTCCACCGCGCCGATATGAACCATGGCCTTGCCCCGCTTGCCATGAAGGTGCATCAAGCCTGCCACCGGCCAGGCCCCGTAGAGCTTGAGAATGAAGGCGAGGTACTCGTAGAGCACCTGCCCCGTGATGGGTCTGTCCTTTTTCTCGCCGAGGGTCACGCCCTGTCAGTACTGCCGTTCATATTTGCCGAGGTTCAGTACTTCGAAGGGCTTGCATTTTCTCAATGCCGAGCAACCGCTTTCGGGTGACGTGGATGCCCCAGCGTCCCAGGTCGCAGCCGATCCAGCGGCGGCCGAGCTTCTCAGCGACGGCAAGGGTGGCGCCGGAACCGCAGAAAAAGTCGGCGACTAGGCCACCGTCGTTGGATGAGGCTTTGATAACGCGTTCAAGAAGAGCTTCTGAGACCTCTGCATAACTTAGTTTGGCTAAAACTGAACCCTTTATGTAGTAGGTTTCTGATAGTTCTCACACTACATATAGTGTTCGATGGTCAGACCCTTGAGTTATGCAGAGGTCTCCTTCTGGCTTCTGGGTTGCATATCCCAAGCGCTCTGACGCCACGGGATTGATGTACGGAACTTCCCATACATCGCCGACCTTCGTCTCAGGATTGCTCATAGCATACACACGCTTTCCTGCGTCGTCGCGCAGCCACACGCGCTTTCCTTCAATTTTCTGAGTTACGGGTTGCATCTTCCGTTCTCGTACAAGGCGCATGAGGGCATTGTGAGTCCATTTCTTCCCATTCACATCAACAAGTAAGTTGTCATGGTGCTTATCGAAAGTCGTCCCGCCAGCACCCATCTTATTTATGTAGTACCAGTAGTACCAGATGATCTCATTTCGGAAACTCTCTCGACCGAAGGCCGCATCCAAAACAAGTTTCAAGTAGTGTCCAATAGTCCAATCAATGTGAACGTAGATCGTACCGTTCGGCGCAAGAAGCTCACGAAGCAGTTCAAGACGTATTTTCATCATATCCAAGTATGAATCCGGTCCTCGGCCCCATGTGTCCCGATATGCCTTCTCCTCGATAACTGACTGCTCCTTGAATACCTGTTCTCCCGATTCACCGATCGGCGCCGTAAACGAAAAGTCCGCCCCGGTGGCGAACGGCGGGTCGATGTAGATCAAGTCGATCTTCCCCGCGAACTTCTCCAGCAGCGAGCCCATCACCAGCAGGTTGTCGCCCCAGATGAGCTTGTTCTTCCAGCCCTCCTCGAAGGTATCGCCCTCGTTGCCTTCGTAGACGTCGAAAAGGGATGCCTGCACGCCGCCTTTCTTCGCCTCGCGCGCGGCCCGGCTCTCGTTCACCGTCTCGATGACCTGGAAGGGGAGGTTGACGCGCGGCGCCTCCTTGAGCGCGCCGTCCTCGTTGTACTTGCCGGGCCAGACCAGTTCGGTCCTGGTGGCGTCGATCTTTGCCATTTACCGTGCCTCTTGGGTCTGCTTCAGATATTCGCGCCCCTCTGGCGTCAGGCGGTAGCGCTGCTGGCTGCTGTGCGGCTTGTCCGGGATGGTCATTTCGATCAGGGCCGTCCCGCAGGGCGGGGATCAGGTAGGCTTTGCGAAAGTGGGGCTCGTGCTTCAGACCGATAGCTTTCTGGAGGCTCCGCCTGGTCATTTCACCCGACATTACCTGCAGCAGTCGAACTTCATCGGCGACTTCATCGGTGACTTCATCGGTGACTTCCCCGGTTTGTTTCAAGTATTCGCTTCCCTCTGGCGTCAGGCGGTAGCGCTGCTGGCTGCTGCGCGGCTTGTCCGGGATGGTCATTTCGATCAGGCCGTCCCGCAGGGCGGGGATCAGGTAGGCTTTGCGAAAGTGGGGCTCGTGCTTCAGACCGATAGCTTTCTGGAGGCTCTGCCTGGTCATTTCACCCGACATTACCTGCAGCAGTCGAACTTCATCGGCGACTTCATCGGCGACTTCATCGGCGACTTCATCGGTGACTTCATCGGCGACTTCATCGGCGACTTCATCGGTGACTTCATCGGCGACTTCATCGGTGACTTCATCGGTGACTTCATCGGCGACTTCATCGGTGACTTCCAGGGCAACTTGCCTAGTTACTTCCGGGGTAGCCTCACCAATGACCCGAGCACCCTCTGCTCCTGTTCGAACCTCGGGGTTTGGTCGAAAGGTGACGGTAACGAACCCGTTGGCCTCGAACTCCGGTTCCGGGCAATCCAGTTCCCTTGCCTCGTCCCGGATGCGGCGAATGCCGGTGCCGGCCTTCTCGATGAAGTCGATGCGGTGGAGCAGGTCGGAAATGAGCGCGTTTCGCCGGACGCTCTTGCGCCCGAGTTCGGCCAGGGTCAAGCCCTTGGGGAGACTGCCGGGGCTGGATACCTCGATTCGGTCGGTGTAGATTTCGACGAAGACGTCGGCGCCATCGAAAAACCAGTCGCGGTGCATGACGGCATTGGTGATCGCCTCACGCACGGCCTTCATCGGGTACTCCCGGATGTTCTGCCGCCTGAGCCCCTCGATGCGGTAGGCGGTGCGGGTATTGCGCTCGACGAAACGCAGAGCGTCCTCAATGTCGGCCACGACCCCGCCGTCGAAGTCCTTCCGATCCAGGATGTGAACCTTGTCCGTACCCTTTGCCAGCAGGCAGGTGATGTAGGCCTCCGGGAAGAAATGGTGCACGTTCCTGGCGAAGAAGAGCACCCCCGCGTTTCGGAAGAGCAACTGGTTGCCTGCCCGCGTGGAGCAGGTCGGAAATGAGCGCGTTTCGCCGGACGCTCTTGCGCCCGAGTTCGGCCAGGGTCAAGCCCTTGGGGAGACTGCCGGGGCTGGATACCTCGATTCGGTCGGTGTAGATTTCGACGAAGACGTCGGCGCCATCGAAAAACCAGTCGCGGTGCATGACGGCATTGGTGATCGCCTCACGCACGGCCTTCATCGGGTACTCCCGGATGTTCTGCCGCCTGAGCCCCTCGATGCGGTAGGCGGTGCGGGTATTGCGCTCGACGAAACGCAGAGCGTCCTCAATGTCGGCCACGACCCCGCCGTCGAAGTCCTTCCGATCCAGGATGTGAACCTTGTCCGTACCCTTTGCCAGCAGGCAGGTGATGTAGGCCTCCGGGAAGAAATGGTGCACGTTCCTGGCGAAGAAGAGCACCCCCGCGTTTCGGAAGAGCAACTGGTTGCCTGCCCGCTCGGCTGCCTCAATGTTGACCAGCACATCCGCGACCGGCGGACGTCCGGTGATCCCGGAATAGCTGAGCCAGGCATCGAACTTCTCGCGGTCAAAGTCCTCCGGATAACGGAAGCGCGGGCAGGGTGAAAGATCGAAGCGGATCGCACCTTCCACCCGGAAGAAGTCGCGGATTTCGTCACGGCTGAGTTTCTGGGTCACCGCGCCCTGGCGCCAGAAGAAGCCATCGCCGCACTGCACGGGCTTGGCGTCACTTTCCCGGACATGGACCGCGAATACCTCACCGACCGGCTCCACCAGCACCTTCACCGGAGGGTCGCAGTTGCGGGCGATGTCCTGGATGCGGGCGCGCAACGCATTGGAGTCCTTGACGCCGGTCACGGCGCCGTCATCACGCACTCCCAGAAGGATCCTGCCTCCGATGGTGTTGGCCAGGGCTACGAGATCCCGTGCGAACGACGACGAGGGACTCTCCTTGAACTCGAGCGTGGCGCCTTCGCCCTGCTGGATAAGAATCTCAAGGCGGCAGGTGTCACTTCAGGGCCTCCGATTCGCCGATGATGCCCTCGGCGCGGCACAGCGTCCGCAGATCGCACTCCCGGCAGATCGCCGCTTCGGGCGGCGCCGTCACCGAGAACTCTCCCGCCTGGATGCGGCGCACGGTTTCGTCGAAGCACCGGCCTGCCTCATCCACCCGTTCCGGGTCGTATGGCAGACTCATCAGAGCATCCTCCTTGCGCACCTCCGAAGTCCAGTAGAGAATCAGCCGGTCCGCGTGGCGGCCGCGCCGGCGCTCCAGGATGTGCGCGTAGCTGCAAAGCTGCCGTTGGCAGGCGGCGCCGATGGCGCTGCGGAATGGGTCGCCGGACCTGGCCAGCGACTGGGGATCAACTCTCTCTTCCGTAATCTTGTCGAAATAGCCGCGCGCCCCTTCAATGGCTGTCCAGCGCGTGCCCCAGCGAGTGAGGAACAAGTTGTTCTCGGGTGGGCCGACGATCTCGTCGAAGTGTTCGAAGATGAAGAGAAGCTGGGTCAGTTCGTCCAGGGTCTCGTAGTTGTGTCCCAGTTTCGCCCGGTGGCGGTGGCGGGTGAGCGCTTGGTTGCAGTAGCCGTGGATGGTTGAGATCGTCATTTCGGAAAGGTCGCCTTCGTAGCGCACCTTGCGGGCGGCCGCGGCCAGCCGGTCGCGCATCTCGAAGGCAGCCTTGTGGGTGAAGGTGCAGAGCACGATTTCCTTCGGCGGGGCCTTCTCCAGCAGCAGGAGATTCAAGGCCCGCAGAACCATGCTGTAGGTCTTGCCCGACCCGGGCCCCGCGATCACGAGCAGCGGACCGTCGAGATGGCCGACGATCTCGCGCTGAGCGGGGTTGAGATCCGGGTAATGTCTCAGGATGTCGGGCGCGATGGTCACAGCAGGGCCTCCGCTCGAAAGCTGAAGACCTCCTGCGCGGATACGATCAGGTGGTCCAGCACGCGCAACTGCACCGTCTCGGCGGCCAGGACGACGGCCCGCGTCAGCGTCTTGTCGTGCTCGCTCGGCGCCACATTGCCGTTGGGATGGTTATGGGAAAGCACAATCGCCGCCGCTCCTCGTTTCAGCGCGGCTTCGACCACGCGGCGGGGATAGACCGCCGCCCGGTCGGCCGTGCCTTCTTCGAGCCGCTCGATACCGTCGCGCAGAAGTCGATAGGAGGAATCGAGGTACGCGACCTCGAACACTTCGTTCCGGAGCGCCCCGATCCGCATGCGCCAGAAATTCTTCAGGTGAGAGGAATCCGCCAGTGAGTCGCGGCCCTCGCCGCCCTGCTGCAGGTAGAGGGTTGCCGCAGCCCTGATGATCTGAAGGGTGACCGGGGTGACCTTTCCGATTCCGGAGATGGCTCGCATCTCTTCGATGGGAGCATCCAGGATGCCGCGGAGATTCTTGAAGCGTTGGATCAGGGCCTTGGCCGGCTCCTTTACGTCGGCTCGCGGAATCGCCAATGTCAATAACAGTTCGACGACCTCGTGGTCAGCGAAGCCCGCAAGACCGGACTTCTGAAATCGCTCGCGGAGACGTTGCCTGTGACCGGTGTAGTGCGGGCGGCCCTCATTCATGACTGGATCCCTATTGCCGTCCCCGGACGAAGACGCCGCCAGGGGCGCCTGGCGAGGTATGACCGAAAGTTTTGGATCGAGGGCGTGAGACATGCGGCCTATCCTTCCGCGTGAGCAAGATTTATACTATAATCGGATTGGAGGGTTTCCTCCTGGCAAGGCCAGGTTCCATTGATCGCGGCTTCGGCGTGTTGAAGTGGTTCCACGTCCGGCAGACCTGTAGTGGACAGGACGGGCCTGTCGGTCTCGGTGGCCGTAATCATCGCGGCGCAATCGTAGCGGCGCAAGGTCCGGTCCTTGTTGGTCGGCAGACGCTCGGCGTCTCGGTGTCCGTAGTATACGTCATGCCGGATCGGCAGTTTCTCCCAGGGATAGAAACATCCCGCTCTTTTGAAGATCGGTTTCGGATGCCCGTCAAGCAACCGGTTGCAGGGCGCGTCAAGGACGAGACCGACCCCAAAGTTCTTTTCCAGGTAAGGGGGCAACCTGTCGAGACGGCTCGCCAGTGCTTGGAACACCTCCCGCTTGCCTTGCTCCGGGAGGGTGAGAACGGATGCGAAGGTTCCGTTCATACGGCAACGGCTCTTTTTCGCTCTCCGAAGCCGGATTTCTGCCAGGCTGTCATTTTCTGGTATCCTGCTCTTCGAGTCCCCAACCTATTCATCGAGGTTACCGCGGGATCCGGGGCCGCCCGTAGGGAGTTCGGGCTGTAACGACTGACCGATCGATGGGGGTTGGCGCTGCGCGAGCCCCTGTTCCGGACTATGGATCGGTAAATCCGCTGGGAGGACGAGAATGGGTGGAACTGGTGTTCACGGGGGATGCGCTTTCCGGCAGCGAGTGCGGCGCAATGGCAACCAGGCAGGGTCAAGACGGTTGCGTCGGACAAGCCCGTGCCTCCTGCTGGTCGGTCTGACGTTGGCAGCCTGCGGCGGTGGGGAAGACTCGCCTCGAGCCTCTTCGGATTGCGTCGAGTGCCACCGCGACGTGACGCCGAACATCGTCACCGATTGGGAACTGAGCCGGCACAGCGCGGAGGGGGTGGACTGCTCCCTGTGTCATGGTGACGAGCATCGCACGGCGGACGATGTCGCTCGGGTCAAGACCGCGACGCCCGATGTTTGTGGGACTTGCCATCCCATCCAGACGAAGCAGTTTCAAGGCGGCAAGCACGCCCTGGCCTGGGCCAGTATGAACGCCATGCCGACGACGCACTGGCTGCCAATGGCTCTGACCGGCGGCATGAAGGGCTGCGGCGGTTGCCATCGTCTGGGCCTCAAGAGTGAGGAAGAGATCCGGCAGTTGAAGGCGGAGGGGGTCCTGTTCGGCCTGGCCTCTTGTGATGCCTGCCATACGCGCCACCTTTTTTCCGTCAAGGAGGCTCGAGAACCCCAAGCCTGCCGGACCTGCCACATGGGCATCGACCATCCGCAGTGGGAGATGTATTCCTCGTCCAAGCATGGCGTTCGGCATCTGCTGAAGCAGAACGGAACGCTGCCGGAGCAGGCCGCGGCGCCCACCTGCCAGACGTGCCACATGCCGCAGGGGGATCACGGTGTGCGGACAGCCTGGGGGTTTTTGGCCGTGCGGTTGCCCCTGCCGGAAGACCCGCAGTGGGCGGCCGATCGAACCACCATTCTCCAGGCGCTCGGGGTTTTGGACCCGCAGGGGAATCCGACCGCGCGCCTGGACGTCGTCAAGCAAGCGGACGTGGCCCGCCTGACCCACGAGGATTGGCAGAAGGAGCGCGACCGCATGATCGATATTTGTGAGCAGTGCCACTCGGCGAATCTTGTGCGAGCCGAACTCGAAAAGGGCGACGAGATGATCCGGGAGGCGGACCGGCTGCTGGCCGAGGCGATTCGCATCGTCAGCGCCCTGTACCGCGACGGGGTGCTGCGCAAGCCCGACCACTATGCGTACAACTTCCCGGATCTGCTGGCTTTCCACGACGCTCCCTCGGTGATCGAACAGCGACTCTTCAAGATGCACCTGGAACATCGGATGCGAGCGTTTCAGGGTGTGTTTCACAACAATCCGGATTACGCGCTTTGGTACGGTTGGAGCGAGATGCTGCAGGACTTGACTGAGATCAGGACGCTGGCGCAGGAGATGCGCAGAAGACGCTGACCGACGGCGCGGAGACCTCTTCAGTGACCGGTTACACCATCAGCCTGAGTGTTCTGGCGATCGCAGCCCTCGCGGTCATTGCGGTTCTTGTCCGTCGGCCCGAATCGGCTGTCACTGTTGGGGGCAAGATGTTGGCTTTCCTCGCTCTCTTTGTGTTGCCGGGGCTGTTGCTGCTGGGCGGCGCCAGTCGACATTACGAGCAAGCCAAGACCACCGAGTTCTGCCTCTCCTGTCACATTATTCAGCCCTACGGGGAAAGCCTCCACATTGACGATGCTCATTTTCTTCCGGCCGCCCACTATCAGAACAAACGCATTCCCGTCGACCGGGCCTGCTATACGTGCCACACAAACTACACCCTGTTCGGCGACCTCGATGACAAGATCCGCGGCGTGAGGCACGTGTGGCACAACCTGTGGGGCTCCGCCTCCGACCCGATTGAGTTGTATGAGCCCTATGAGAACCGGGCCTGCCTGAAGTGCCACCAGGGGGCGCGGTCCTACGAGGAGCAGGCAGCCCACTCCCCATTTCGAGCCGACCTGCTCGAGGGCGCCAAGTCGTGTCTGATGTGTCACAACCTGATTCACGAGATCGCGAAGCTGGACCGGTTCCAGCGCTGGGACCCCGAGGTGGCGCCATGAATCGGTTACGATCGCTGGGCCTCCGCCCCGGATTGGCCGGCCGCCTCCAGGTGTCCGGATTGCTGATCGCTTCCGGGCTGGGGATCGAACTGGCCACCCTGTATTGGAACCATCCGATTTCGCTCTTCCTGTTCCTGGCCCCGGGGACCTTGCTGGTTGGCGCGGGCATGCTGCTCTATTTGTGGTCCGTTGTGACCCGGAGCGGGTGACGGCGCTGCGAAAAGGCCGGTGGGTTCACTGAGGCTTGAGACGCCGATCTCTTCGGTCTTCAGCCCAGCCGACATCTCCCGGCGAAAGCCGGCGATCAGGAAAATTGCCAACCGCTGATTCCGGCGCCGTGCTCGACACGAGACGCCAGCCGCATCCTCGAGGCTGAGTGCGCCTCCATAGTTGACCAGATGCTACTGGCGCAACTCGCCGTCTCGGGGTTGGGGTTCACCGCTCTCAAGCTGTTCCAACCAATCTCCAAAGGGATGGGCTTGGATGAGAACGCCATTGTGGCTCTCAAAAAATGGAGGTTTCGTCCTGGGATGAACGGAGGGAGGCCCGTCGATGTGGCCTTGAATGTCGAGGTTCATTTTTCGTTTAGGTAGAGCGCACTTCAATGCAGAAACTCGCCGCCGAGCTTTTCAACCGCATCGAATCCGCAAAATCGGATGAGCGTTGTCTACTCGCAGACCATCCCATCACCGCCCCGATCCGTCATGCAGGCATAGGCCGGATGCTCTTTCCTGATGGGCGCCTTCAGCCCACAGGCGCGAGCTTCCGCGCAGGTAATCTTGCCGTTCCCGTTGGTGTCGCACTTTTCGAGGCAGCCCCGCACTTCTCTTTTTCATGCTGTTTCAGGGGTTCCACACCCGCTCGAAGAGGCTCATCCAGTTTCCGCCCAACAGCTTGGTGATGTCTTCGGCGCCGTAGCCGCGATTGGCGAGCGCCTCCGCCAGATTGGGGAACTCCGCCGGGCTGTCGATCCCCTTGGGTTGAAAGCTCAGCTCGGTGTAGGGCAAGGAGCCGTCGGCAAAGGTCGAAGGGAACTTCGTGCCCTGCTGGGAAGTGATGTAATGCCAGAATTCGAGCGGCTGGTCGTGGGTGGAATCGGTGCCGATGGCCACGTGGTCGAGGCCGATTCGCTCCACCATGTCGTCGATGGCATCCACGAAGTCCTCGACCGTCGAATCGAATCCCCTGGGAAGAAAGGGGGCGAATGAAGTGGCGCCGACCACGCCCCCCTTTTCGGCCAGCAGCTTGAGCGCTTCTTCTTCCTTGTTGCGCGGGTGGCCGCAGAAACTACGGGCGTTGGCGTGGGTGATGGCGACCGGCTGCTCCGAGATCTCGATGGCGTCCATGGTGGTTTTGGGGCCGACGTGGGACAAGTCGATGACGATGCCGAGCCGATTCATTTCGCGCACCGCATCGACGCCGAAGTTGCTCAGGCCGCCGTCGCGCCGCTCCCAGCAGCCGCTGCCCAGCAGATTGATCTCGTGATAGGTGAGTTGAATGATCCTCACCCCGAGGGCCAGGAACAGCCCCAGACGATCCAACTCGTTTTCTATGGGGGAGGCATTCTGAAAACCGAGGATGATTCCGGTCTTGCCCAGCTTTTTGGCGGTGTGAATGTCGGCTGTCTCTTTGACCTGCAGGATGTCGTGGCGCTCGCGAAAGCGCCGCATCCACCCCGCCAGGTGAGCCATGGTCTGGGCGAAGTTTTCCCAGGTGGCCACCGTGGCGTTGATGGCGGTGAGGTTGCCGGCTCGCAAACGCTCGAACACGGCGTCGCTCTCCCAGTTGCTGACGTTCAGACCGTCGATCACCATCGCCTCGTCGTAGATCTTTCTTGGTTCCGTAACCATCAGTCCCTCCCTCCTCTCTCAAACCTCGTTCCTATCCTGAACAGATCTCCCAGGTGATTCTCCCTGTCTTCCAGCGCGTCGGCGATCACCGGACCGATGGCGCCGCCGAACTTGAAACCATGGCCACAGCCGCAACCGGCAATCAGCACCCGTTCGCACCCCGGGGCCCAGTCGATAACGAACTGCTCGTCTTCCATGTCGGCCATGTTGGTGTAGAGACAGGAGCGACCACCGATCAGTTCTCCGTCGCAGAGAGCAGGGATGCGTTGGGCCACGAACTCCCGCGCCCAGGCCAGAAACTCGGTGGTGGGTTCACGCGGGATGTCGACCGCGGTGTCCTCCACCTTGCTGTCCTCGGCCACCTTCACGAACCCCTCGTGCAGGTAGGGAAACCCGTACCAGAGGTTGCCCGGTGACAGAATCGACCACACCGGAAAACGACCGCGCTCGAAGGGCGCCGGATCCTTGGGGGCGAAGAAGGCCATCTGCTGCCGCGTAATGCGCACCCGGGTCTCCATGGCCGGCAGTAGCTGGGCCACCCAGGGGCCGGCCGCCACCACCACGCGGTCGCAGTCTTGCGATTCCGAATTCCACCTTACGCTCGCGCCGGAATCGGTTTCCTCGACGGCCGACACGAGCGTGTTCCGGCGAATTGTCACACCCGAGTCCCGGGCCAGCCTCGCCAGGTCGGCCAGCGCCTGACCGCTGCGCAGGTAGCCGGCCCAGGGGTCGTAGAACAGCCTGTCGTCGTCGCTCAAGGCGAACTGCGGAAACCGCTTTCCCACCTGCTTCGCAGTCAGCTCGAAGACATCCTTTCCCAACCGGCCCAAAGTCTCCCAGCCGGCCAGCGCCTCGTGCTCCGGCCCCAAGCCGCGCACCACAATCAGCTTGCCGGTCTGGAAGTAGATCGACCGACTGGTGCGCTCGTGCCACTCCCGCCATTGTATCGCCGCCCGCGTCACCAGCTCCACATAGGTCTCGTTCGAGTAACCGGTGCGCCGAATCACCTTGGAAACGTCCGTGCTCGAGGCCTCGGGGTTGGGGATTTCGCCGCGCTCGATCAGGGTCACCCCGTGGCCGCGCTTGCTCAGCTCCAGCGCAGACGCCATGCCGAAGATTCCGGCGCCCACGACACAGACATTCATGGAAGAGCTCATAAGCGCCCGGTGGTGGTTTCCGTGACCGCTTGCAAGCCGGCCGAGATTCCGCCCTCCGACAGGTGCAGGGAGTCAGCGGCCGGGCAACGCTCCAAGCCAGCGGCCACGACCGCGTGCCGGTCGTTGATCGCCGCGGCCCGGATGTTCTGGAAACCAGGCGGCGTGCGGTTCAGCGACGAGTCGCTCATCGTGACATCGCCACGGCAATTCTCAAAGCAGGACTTTCAGGGCGAAGCAGGCGTTGCGTCGGATAGAGCGGCCGCTGCCGCCCGTAGCCCACACGGGACCCGGTTTCTTTGCCCGGAGAGTCATCGGGCGTGACGAATGTTTCCGGAACGCCCCCCTGCCGCGCCCGGGACGATTTTACTCTGATTTTTACCTCGTCCGGCGCTTGGTTCGAAGAAAAGCCGACTTTTTTGGGTGGGATTTCCGTATCTGTGGAAGTACGGCGAAGGAGCGCGGCGATTGCCCCTCCCATCACCGATGCCAAACACCCGATCGAGAGATGCTGCCTACGAGACGCGCCCCACCAGCGCTCGGGTAAGCAGCTTGGGTAACGATGATCCGGAAATCCTCGTCCTCATATCGGAAAAGGGGTTGAGTAGACCAGAGGGGCGGAAGTCTCCTGGATGCCGTTTCCAAATTTTCTATAAGTCATTCGAATAAAATGAGTTTATTCTTTCCAGTCTGACGATGAATGATGGTGAAGACAGTTACACAGGGGGGGCAAGGAGTGGGAAGTGAGAAGAAAGACGTGTGAAAACGGACCAGGGCCTTCGCTCTCGCTCTTCTCTTTTTCGCTCTCCGAAACCGGATTTCTGCTAGGCTGTCATTCTGTTCTTGATATTCTGATTTTTAACCTCTTCTTTGGCCCCGACATGTTTTCAAGCAAGCCATTCGCCTTTTACCTGTTGATCTCTCTTCTTTTGTCGATGTCGAGCCGTTTGGCCGGCCAGGAGAGCCCGCTCACCAGTCGGCCGGATCCGTCGTTGGATTATCCGATTCGGGTGGTCGAGGCCGAGCCCTATTTGAGACCGGGAACCCACATGCAGGGGGAAGGGGATTTCAGGGCAGTCCACAAGGAACTGGGCGCCCTGCCGGCGGAACGAATGCGGCTTCCCGTTCCCGGGTCCACCTGGCGGCTGGATGGTCGGGTGGTCAGGACCGAAGAGGGCACGCTCTACGCCGGCTTCGGGACTTATCTTTACCGATCGGATGACGATGGGGCAAGCTGGACCGGCAGGCGGCTCCAGGGCCTGCCCAACACCCAAAACGAGCCGGTGGCTGCCCAGGCCTTTGGGGCGGCCGGCTCCTACATCTACCTCTGCCACGCCGCCAGCGGTTTGCCGCCTGTGGTGTCGAGCCTGGTGGAAAATCCGGCGGTTGCCGCCGGCAGGCACAAGCTGCATCCCGTGGTCGTTTCCCGTTCCAGTGACGGAGGGGAAAGTTGGGAAAGCAGCCGACCCCTCACACCACCTCCTGCCTATCGGGCCCTGGCCGGCGACGGCAATTCCATTATCGCCCTGGGCGACGGGACCCTGCTGGCTGCCCTGGACGCCTACAATCCCGAGATGGAAGCGGAGCATTCCGATCGCAGCGCTCAAGTGTTCCTTCGCAGCCGGGACCGGGGTCTCACCTGGGGGCAACCGACCTTGATCCGGGACACCGCCGCTGAAACCGGTCTCGTTTCCCTGGGGGGACTGCGAGTGATGGCCGCCATTCGCGGCGTTCCCAACTCCCGCCTGGGGGGAAAGACCATCCAGTTGGCGAATTCTGATGACGGGGGCCGAAGCTGGCATCATTTCAGGCCCTTGACCCGTACCTTCGGGCAAGCCCACGGCACCCTGGCGGCCCTCCCCGGGGGAGGGATCGTGGCCGTCTATGAAAACCGTTACCCTTACTTCGAAGGTGGAGACATTCGGGCGCGAATCAGTTGGGACCGAGGCAGGACCTGGGAACCGGAGCTCTACATCCTGATGAAGGGCCACGGCTACGGCAGTTCGGTGGCGGGCAGGGATGGAACCATCATCACCGTTGCGGGCGATGGCGAGTTGGGGAAGAATGGCCGCCCCACGGGGAGAGGCCACACGCTTCAAGCCGTACGTTGGAAGCCGTGGCGAAAGAGCGGCCGGATCATACACTGACGGGGTCGGTGGCGGAACGGGGTCTCAGGAGGAACCATGCGGCAAAAAGCGTTACCCGTCGGTCTGGCAATCGCGGTGGTTCTGCTGTCAATGGCCGGAGTCGGCCAGGCCCTCCAACAAAAGCCGATCCGGGAAGAGCTGATCCACACCATCCGAGAAACCTTGACGACGCTTCCCTACTATGGCGTGTTCGACCATCTGGTTTTTCAACTGGAAGAGGATCGCGTCACTTTGGGCGGCTACGCCTTTCACCCCGCATTGAAGACCTGGGCGGAGCGTGAAGTGTCCCGAGTCGCGGGAGTCGGGAAGGTCGACAATCTAATCGAAACGCTGCCGGCTTCAACCAATGATGACCGCATTCGAATGGCGGTCTTCAGAGCCATCTATCAAAGTCCCGGCCTGGCTCACTACGGATTCGGCGGCGAGACCTGGAGAGCCTTTTCCAGGTACAAGCACGAGCGCCTGTATTTTCAGCGGGAGCCCCTGGGGATCTACCCCATACACATCGTCGTCAAACACGGGAACGTCATTGTGGTGGGACTGGTGGCCAACGAAAACGATAAAAACCTGGCGGGCATCCAGGCCAATGGGGTCAGCGGGGTCTTCTCCGTGACCAACAACCTCCGGGTCGACAAAAAAATGAAGTCGCCGTAGGACATCGCCATCGGAAAGCCCGAGCCCGGAGACGACCGCTTTGTCTTTGCGATGCGCCCTTCGAGTGTCGAACTGCCTTTTGTGTGTCCCCGACCAGAACGGGAAAGGAGAACTCCATGATCCGAAGAGACTTTGTGAAGAGCACGCTGGGCGCCGGCGTGGTTTCCAGCCTGGCAGCTTCCGCCTCCACGGCCGGCGCTTCCGCCCATGCGGCCAAACGCCGCAACTCGGGGCGAAGAAAGCCCCGCATCCTGTACTTCAACGACAGCCGTCACGATCTCGTCTATCACTACGAACCCCCCATGTCCAAGCGCCAGTTCCAGGCGCCGGTGGATGAGTTGGTGGGCACTTCGGTAGAGGCGGTCTGTCTGGGTCTGGGGGACGGCCGTACGGTCTTTCATGACACCAGGAAGGGCGAGGTGTGGGGAGATCCGGTGGACCGATGGGGCCACGCCGTTTTCCACCGCGCCTATCAGAACGTGAGAGGCGCCCTGAACCGGGGCGTCGATCCCTTGGGGGTCGCCTGCGAACGCGCTCAGGCCAAGGGGATGTTGCTCTATCCCACCCTGCTGCTCAATCAAGCACAGCGCGGCTCCTCTATCGACGAGGACGTGCGCAGCTCGAAATTTCGCTTTCAGAACCGACGCCTGGAAATTGGAGCCAAGGGAGATCTGCCCAATTTCCCCGGCAGGAACAATCTGGATTTCAAGCACGAGGCCGTGCGCCAGGAACGCTTTGGGCTGATTGAAGAGGTCATCCAGGAATATCCCATCGACGGCTTCGAACTCCAGCTCAACTACATCAGTCCGGGGCCTTACTTCTTTCATCCCAACGAAGCAGCGGCAGGGCGACCTCTCATGACCGCCTGGCTCAAGCGGGTCCATGAGGCCCTCAAGGCCAGCGACCCCGATCGCGAGCTGGTTTTGCGTGTCCCCAACGACATCGACCAGGGATACTCTCTGGGACTCGACTATCGGGAATGGATTCGGCAGGGCATCGTCGATGTTCTGGTGGGCGAGACCCACTGGGGGCGGATTGACACCATGGCCGATTTCCGGCCGTTGGTGGAAGCCGTCAAGGGGTCCGATTGCCGCGCTTTCGCCGCTATCAACAGCATCGTCAGCTCCGACCGTCTGCTGAGCGCGACCATTGAGATGACGCGGGCCACGGCCTGCAATTACTGGCAGCAGGGTATTGACGGGCTCTACCTGGCCCAGTGGTTCGCCGGAGCCAACTGGCCCTATCGCGCCGATTTCTACGCTCAGTTGAGAGAAATCGACCATCCCGACATCATGGCCCCCAAGGACAAGTTCTATGCGGTGATGCCCAAAGGCGACTATGGAGGCAACCGGGGAGTGCCGCCCTCCGAACCGGAACCCGTGCTGCCGATTGAATTGAAATCCGGTCAAACCGTCAGGATCGACCTGACCATCGCCGACGACCTGATGCATTGGGACCGGGAAGGGATAGTCCGCGAAGTTCTGTTGCGTCTGCGCCTCGGGGTCAACGAGCGAGAGCGGGTGAGCATCAGCCTCAACGGCAAGGTTCTGCCGGAATCGTCGCTGAAAAAGATCAACCAGATGTACAAGATGTATGCACCCTGCCGGCGGATCGGCGGATACTGGTTTGTCTTTAAGCTGGATCGGCAATACTGGCCCAAGCAGGGAAGGAATCGGCTCGAGGTGACCCTGACCCAACGCGATCCGGCCCTCACCGGCCAAGTGCGGCTCGGCGACGTTGAACTCGAGACCAAATACTTGGTGAGTCGGAACTTCTGGGTTGACGATGATCCCGATGTCGGCCCCTACGAAAAAACGGGACGCAATTCGCGGCGGTAAGGTTCCCGGCAAAAGGGGGCCGGCCGGTTGCAGTGACGTTCCCGGCCGGCGCCCCCATCAACAGACGCACGCGGACCGAGTTTTTTGTAGAGCGAGCACTCGCGCCTAACCCGTGCTCACCCAAAGCTCTGCCCGGGTCAGAAGTGTCGATGAAAAGGGTGGGCTGCGGCAGACCGGACCGCGCCTCACCCGACCCTGCCCGGTTTTAGCGGGTACGATTGCCGCAGTTGCCGGTTTTGAGCCAATGCAGTGGGATTTGAGGAGCGATGATCTTAAATAACACCTGTGCGAGTCTGGCCCTGTGGATGATTCCGTTCACCTTCCTGGGGTGCGGGCATTCCGGAGACGGGGAGCAGGAACGGATCGACCGGGCTGTGGCGGCCATCGAAGCCGCCGCCCCGAAAGCGGCCCAGGATCCGACCCGGCCGATCTACCACTTCCGCCCGCCGGCCTTGTGGATGAACGATGTCTGCGGGGCCTTCTACTACCAGGGCTACTACCATGTTTTCTTCCAGTTGGGACCCTTGTCCGACGGGCACAACAGAGGGCGGGGCATCGGTTGGGGGCACGCCAGAAGCCGGAACCTGGTGCAGTGGGAGTTTTTGCGTCCGGCTCTGATGCCGCCCAAAGAGGCCAGGTTGGAAGCGTCCGGCAGCGCATTCATCAGAAAAAACGGGAAGCCCATCCTGTTTTTCGCCCATACGCCGATGGATCTCTCAAAAAACAAGCGCGAACAGTGGGCGGCCGCGCCCGTCGATGAGGACCTCATCGTTTGGCGCCGGATCGACATCGGTTTGGCTGCCGGCAGGAGTGGCATTCCCAGGGACATCAAGGCCAACTGGGCCGACATGTTCGTGTTTCAGGTGGGAGAGGGCGTCTTCGCTACTTTCAAAGAAAGTGAGGGGCTCATCTGCAAGGCGCAAAACGATCAACTCACCGCCTGGAAAGCGGTGGGGAAGGTCGAGGGAGTCGATGGGGAATGCCCCAATCTCTTCTCCCTGGACGGCCGTCAGGTGTTGATTCGTTCCACCTATCCCATCAGCTATCTGATCGGCGAATTCGATCCTCGAGCCGTTGCTCTGCACCTCAAGACCCGGCCGCGCGTTTTGGACTATGGCTATGGAGGCCAGGCAATGCCCTCGCCCCTGAAGCGGGGCCTCTATGGCACCACGGTGTTCGCCGACCCGGCCGGGCGCACCATTCTGCTGGGATGGGTGAGCGGTTTCAAACCCAATCGCGGCTGGAACGGCTGCATGTCCCTGCCCCGCCTGCTGAGCCTGGATCAGGATGGCCGTCTCATTCAAACCCCTGCGCCGGAACTGGAACAACTGCGGGGAGAACACCTGAAGGTAGAGAATCTGAGCCTGACCGATGAGTTGAAGCCCATTGACGGCGCCGGGGGCGATGCCCTGGAGATCAAAGCCGAGTTCGTCCCCGGAGATGCCGATGCCTTCGGGTTGAAGCTTCGTTGCAGCCGGGATGGACAGAACGGCATTTCATTGCGTTACAGTGACGGCATTTTGAACGTGGCGGGAGCCGAGGCACCCTTGCCTCTGGGGGATGGCGCCCGAACGCTCCAATTGCATCTGTTCCTCGACAAGTCCGTATTGGAAGTGTTTGTCGACAATGGCCGCGCCGCAGTCACCCAGGTCCACTATGCGGAAGAAGAGGATCTGGGGATCTTCATTTTCGCCGAGAACGGCGGCGCCGTGCTGAAGTCGCTGGACGTCTGGCGGATGAAGTCCGTCTGGTGATCGTTCCCGAGCCTCTCCCAGCGCCGGAAAGGTTGCTCGTTCCCTGGGAATTTTCGGGCGAAACGGTGGAACCCCTGCATGAGAATCGACAGCCACCAGCACTTCTGGTTAGCCGACCGCTTCGACTACCCATGGATGGATCGAAATAATCCGGTGTTGTTTCGCGACTACCTGCCGGCGGATCTGGCGCCGACATTGCAGCGTTATCGGATCGATCGAACTCTGGTGGTGCAAGCCTCGCCGAGCCTGGAAGAAACGGACTTCCTGCTGGCTCTGGCGGAGAAGCATTCCTTTATTGCGGGTGTCGTCGGCTGGTTGGACCTGGAGAGCCCGGACTTTCCCCGGCAGTTGGACCGCTACAAAAAGCGGGCTGGATTTGTCGGAATTCGGCCGGCGGTGGAACTTTTGGATGACGACAGGTGGCTCCTGCGGCCGCAAGTCCTCGAAAGTCTCCGGCGGATTGCGGATGAACAGGTTCCCCTCGACCTGGTTGTCTGGCCCCGGCATCTGCCCGGCGTCATTCGAATGCTGTCGCAGACCCCGGGGTTGCACGGCGTGGTCGATCATCTTGCCAAGCCCGGCATCAAAGACCGCCAACTTCAACCTTGGCAAAACCATCTTGCCGAGATCGCTCAGTATCGGGGCCTTTACTGCAAGCTTTCCGGGATGGCGCCCCATGGGGACCCGGCTCGCGACCTGGCCGGGCAAGCGCAACCCTTCGTCGATCATGTGCTGAACTGCTTCGGGACGGAACGGGTCATGTTCGGCAGCGACTGGCCGGTATGTCTGGTCGGGAGCAGCTATGGAGAAGCGGTGGAGGTGGTGCGAAAGACCCTGGCTTCCCTTGGGAACGGGTCCGTCGAGTCGGCGGTGTTTGGAGGGAATGCGGCCAGGTTCTACCGGATGAACACCGCAAAAGCATGACCGACTATTCGAGCCGCCAGTTCGGATTGAAGGGGAAGCGGGCCCTGGTGACCGGAGCCAGTCGAGGCATTGGCCGGCAGTGGAGCCCGGGTGGCCGTACACTACCAGCGGTCCGTCCGGAATGCCGAAGGAGCGGTCGACCGCATCAGGCGCGCCGGCGGTCAGGGATGGTCCGTCCGGGCCGATCTGGAGAGCGCCGCCGGAGCCCGCCGTTTGATGGAGCAAGTAGCCCGGCGCTGGAACGGGCTGGACGTTCTGGTCAATAACGTCGGGGATATGGTGAGTCGCAGCCGGCTGGAGAAGGCCGGCGACGATTGGATTGAAACGGTCCTGCGAGTGAACTTGCACAGTACGCTGTACGTGACTCGCCAGGCCATTCCGCTCCTGGAAAAAAGTTCCCATCCGGCGATTGTGAACACTTCGTCGATTTCCGCTCACAGCGGGGGAGCGGGGGGCGTATCGGTCTACGCGGCAGCCAAGGGGGCCGTCCTCAGCCTGACGCGGAGTCTTGCCAAAGAGTTGGCGCCCCGTGTGCGCGTGAATGCCGTCTCACCCGGCGTCATCCTGACCGATCTCCATGATCGACTGAGCACCCCGCAGGGACTGGAAGCCCTCGCCCGCCAGACGCCTCTGGGCCGAAACGGCCAACCCGAAGAATGCGCCGGTGCCGTGGTCTTCCTGGCCGGCCCGGCATCTTCCTTTATCACCGGCCAGGTCATTGAAATCAACGGCGGGCTGTGGATGGGATAGATGAGTCTGCGAATCGCCGTTGCTCAGATTTCATCCGAATCCAACCATTTCGTGCCAGGTCTGGCCGAGTTGGACTTCTTTCGGGCCACCGGCTACCTGCTCGAAGGCCCCGACCTTCTGGACCTTGCCCGGTCGGACACCGAGATCGGCGGGTTTCTTTCCATCCTCCAGCCGGATGAGGAGGTCGAGGTGATTCCGCTGATCGCCGCCCGGGCCAACTCCGCCAACCCGCTTTCGGCCGGATGCTACGAAACCCTGAAGCAGTCGCTGCTCCGGCGTTTGCAGGAGAGCCGGCCGGTTCATGGCATCCTCCTCTCCAACCACGGCTCGATGTGCGCCCGGGACCAGGATGATCCCGAGGGCGACCTGGCGGGGGCCATCCGGGAGATCGTCGGGCCGGCCGTACCGCTGGCCGTCACTCTGGATTTGCATGGGAACGTGACCCGGGCCATGGTCCAATCGGCCGACATTCTGATCGGTTATCGCACCTACCCTCATCGCGACGCCTTCCAGACGGGTCAACAAGCGGTAAGGCTATTGTTGCAGACGGCCCGGGGCCGGAGCCGGCCGGTCATGGCCCTGGCCAGGTTGCCCTTGATTCTGACCAGCTTCAACGCCTCCACCGAGGGACACGGCCCCTTTGCCCGGCTCCGGCTCCAGGCCGACCGGATGGAGCAGACCCAGAAAGGCGTTCTGTCGGCCTCGGTCTTCAACCTGGGGGCCTATATCGACGTTCCGGAAATGGGCTGCAGCTCAGTGGTGATTGCCGACGGGGACGAGGCGCTGGCGGCCCGATTGGCCCGGCAACTGGCTCTCAGGCACTGGAGCGACCGTCAAGCCTACCAAGTCGAGAATCTGACCGTGGCCGAGGCGGTCGAGCGCGGACGCCGGATCCCGGGAGGCCCCGTCCTTTTGCTGGACACGGCCGATACCACTGGAGGCGGCGCCGCCGGCGACGGCATCACCCTGGTCGGACGGCTCCTGGAACTCCGGGTCGCCGAACCTTGTCTGGCCATGGTGGTGGATCCCCGGACGGTTCGAGCCTGCTGGAATCAACAGCCCGGATCGCGCTTCCGGGTTGAAGTGGGTCACCGCCTGGACTCCCGGTGGGGCAGGCCCCCTCTCGGTCGAGGCCGCCCTGCTGCGAAAGTCTGACGGCCGCTTCCGTTACCGGGGAGGCATCCTGGGAGGCGCCGAAGTTTCCATGGGTCCATCGGTGGTCTTGCAGGTAGCCAGCATCCAACTGTTGGTCATGAGTCGCCCCACCTATGATTGGGCCTGTGAACAGTACGAATCGTCAGGCTTGGACCCTCGCCGGGCAAAGTTCGTCTGTGTCAAGAACATGATGAATTTCCGCATCGGTTACGGCCACATCATGAAAGCCTTCTTCGTGGTTGCTGTTCCCGGACCGACGCCCACCGACATGCGCAGGCTGCCGTTTCGGCGAATTCTCAGGCCGGTCTACCCCCTCGATGCCCTGCCCGAGGCCATCACGCCTGAAATGACGGTCCGCCAATATCCTGGCCGCTGAAGACCCGCTCCAAGCGGTTGGCTTCGGTTAATGTGGCCCCATCATGGCGCCAATCCCCTCTTGCAGGGTCGATCCAACAAAATTCCCCTCCTCCGGAGGGGGTGCGAGCTTGAGAAGCTCGCACCCCTGAGAGGATCGCAGGGGGGTGGGTGCTTTCCCCTCCTGGGAGGGGCGGGCCTTCTGAGAGAATCTGGCCTCCTGAGAGGAGGCCAGGGGTGGGTCCATTGAAGGGTGAATCCAGAAAGTGAACATCGACTCAGGCCAACCGCTTAGCAACAGATGGCCGATGGCAGTACGGTGATCTCAAACGCCGTCTCGCCCAACTCCGGAGGCCGGTTGGGCCAACGAGCGCCCGGAACGCCCCCGGGTCCTGGCAGTTCGCTTACCGGTCGGCTGCCGCTGAACCTTGCCTGGAGAGGACATCTTTTCTGAGAAAGGCGTCGCGCTGTCGGCGAAAGAAGTTGATGAGGTGGTAACCGGTCAGATAGCTGAAGGGCGGCCTCCCCCCGGTGTAGTGCCCGCAGGGCAGGAAAACCTTCCGGACCCGGATGCGCTCGCGGTCCACCCGATCAAAAAGCTGGCGCGAGAGGTCCGGAGGAAAAGAGAGGTCATAGAGAGCCGAAAGCATCAGCATCGGTCGCGTATTGCCTCGCAGCCTGGGGACGTAGGCGATCGGGCTCAGGATCAACCAAGCCCGGCGAAGCTCCTCCCGGGTCATGTTCTCTTCCAGCGTCTTGCGGATGTGGGAAGTGGTGATCCCCCGCCACACCACGTCGCCGAAGTAACTCGAAACGTGGTTGAAGGCCCCAAGACTGAGACGCTGGTCGTGCACGAAGGCCAGCCAGCCCACGCAGGAGCCGATGCTGGTTCCCATCAGGGCCGATCCGGCGAACCCCTTGGCTCACCAGCCAGTCGGCGGCGCGGCGCACGTCCTGAACCGCTTGTTGGACGGCTTGAATCGTCCGACCGATGTTGGGGCCGACCATGTAGTCGGCGCGTTCCAGGCCGTCCGGGCGCCGCCGGTCATGGTAAGGCAGGCTGAGACGCAGAGCGCCCACGCCAAAGCGCTGCAGCGCTTTGCAGAGTCCGATGTGGGCTTGTTCATTGCCGTTCCACTGCGGAAGGACAATCACCGCCAGGTCGCCTCCGGGGAAGTAACGCCCATAGACGGTGTTGTTCTCCGGGTAGGGGGTCTCGATGGCGCTGGGGAATCGCAGCCAGAAGCCGTCGAAGTCGAAGTGGGCCGGCTCGGAAGGAAGGGGGGCAAAGTAGGGGTCACTGTCGGCCAGCACATTCCGGTTGTGCTCTTGAATCCGTTGGAGGGGATTGCCGGCCTGCCGGCCGTTGCCCAGGAATGCTTCTCCCCACTCGAAGGGTCTGACCAAACGGCGCTCGATGTCTCGTCGATGCAGTCGTCTCTCCAGGATGTGAATGAGTTCGCGCAGGAGCATGCGGTTGGATTTTCCTTGAGCCGCCCTTTCAGAGGTCTTGAAGGGGCTTGTTCCCCACAGCGACCCGAGCCCCTGAGCCGCGTCATTCCGGGGTGACGATAAGGCTACGTCATGATGGCAGGACCATCAAGCCCAATCGGCGGCGGCTCTCTTGGGAGTGCGGGCCTCTGGACCGCACGGAAAGCGGGCGGCAAGCCGGCTCCCGGGGAAGGCATGATATTTACCATCATAAAGTGTATTATTTGATGCATGCGCCGCATCGTTCACACCACCAGATGAGGGAATGGGATGAGAACCACCGTAAACATTGATGAGCAATTGCTGGAAGAAGTCCGGCGCCTTACCGGCATCGAGGGCAGGACGACATTGGTCCGGGAAGGCTTGCGAGCCCTCATTGAGCGTGAAAGTGCTCGACGGTTGGCGCGTCTTGGAGGGAGCGAGCCGCAACTGAAACCGATCCCACGCCTTAAGACCCGGCCGACATGATTCTGGTCGATACTTCGGTCTGGATTGAACATCTGCGCGCTGAAGACGAAAAACTGACCGCTCTCTTGAATAGTAGTCAGGTACTGACTCATCCGACGGTGGTGGGTGAGTTGGCTTGCGGTCACTTGCGGAACAGAAAGGAACTATTGTCTCTGCTCGGAGGACTGCCGCGGGTCTTGGCGCCCTCAGACAACGAGGTACTCTTCTTTATTGAACGACACCAATTGATGGGGCGTGGCATCGGTTATATCGACGCCCATCTGCTGGCTGCGACTGCACTGACGGAATCAGCACGCCTTTGGACCCACGACCTGAGGCTGGCGCACGTGGCCTCTGAATTGAATCTTGCCTATTCGGTGTAACCCGGCCCCCCCTGAAGACCCTGGCTTGACCGTTGCAACAAGGCGGGCCTCCGTTTCGGTTCAGCGATCAGGACCTGAAGACTCTCTCATTACACGGGATATGAACCCGATCATCGACCCCGGGGGGCGGTCTGTTTTTCCTGGGAGCGCGGGCCTCCGGCCGGCACTGAAGCGTGGAAGCGGCCGGCCAGCCGGCTCCCGGGTTGTCTGTCAAGCCGTGCCTCGGATCCCCAAGGGATGATTGCGCCTGCCCTTCCGGTTGACGGCATCCCTGAGCGCAAGTATCTTGGAAAGGTTTTCGTCCGGCTCAGCTGTTCCGTTTGTCGTGATTCCATTCTTCACAGGCCCTGACGCAGTGGGAACAGGAGAGTCCCGAAAAATTCACAGGAGCGAATCATGAGGGTTTCCGTTACGGATCTGGCGGCCTACAGGAGGTTCAGGAATACCGATCAGACGTTCGAGGAGTGGTTGGCGCGATGGAAGCGACAGATTCCTCCGACGCCGGCGATGCGAGCCGGTACGAGGTTTCACAGATTTTTGGAAACCGGAGGTCGTGACTACGCCGATCAGATTGTATTCAAGCCGGATTTCACTCCGCTACAGGCAGATATCTGTGAGGTTCCGTTGACCAGGGATTTTACTGTTGGCGGGGAGAATGTGAAGTTGGTTGGCCGTTTGGACGCTATTTGCGGCAAGACGATTTTGGATTACAAGTTGCTCAGTCGTTACCCTGAGGTGGAGAAGTACTCAGGGAGCATTCAGTGGCGGTCGTATTTCGTGCTGTATCCACAGGCGGAGAGGTTTCGGTATCAGTTTTTCATCCGAGGTTATACTGCCGATCCTGAAGTGGTTGTGGTGCGAGACGTTCAGGAGTGTACGTTTTCTCGGTATCCGGGTGTAGAGGATGACGTGACCGGGTTGTTGGCGGACTATCGGGCGTTTATTCGCGAGATGGAAGCTATAGGGAAGATTACCCCGGAGGATCATGCGGCACGGCGGTTTCGTCGATCTCGTCGTTCGAAATCGAAGTCGGAGTGATTGTGTTTGTTGGTGATCAATGGACCGGAGGGTTTATTCAGGGGTGAGTGGCTTCGATGATGTTTTCGTTGATGAAACTATTGAGGAATCTGGACGAATAGGAGAAATACTGTGTACCAAACCGGAGATACCATCGAAAAAACCCTCGATGCAATCCAACGCCATGACCTTGTGCTGCCCGCCATCCAACGGGAGTTCGTATGGCGACCGCGGCAGATTTACCGGTTGTTCGACAGCCTCATGCAGAGGTACCCTGTTGGCGCCTTCCTCTACTGGCGGGTCGCTTCTGAGAACAGCGGCAGATTCAAGTTCTACGATTTTGTTCTTGATTATCACCCACGAGAAAGACCCCATTGCCGACCACTGCAACCGATGCTGAACCGGCAGTTGACGGCAGTGCTCGACGGGCAGCAACGCCTGACCGCACTGAACGTTGGCCTGCGCGGGAGCATGGCATGGAAACTGCCGCGCAGGTGGTGGAACAATCCCGGAGCCTTCCCCGTCCGCCGGCTTTACCTGGATCTGCTCTGGCAACCCGATGACGACAACGAGGATGGATTGAAGTATCGCTTCAGGTTCCTGACACGCGAGCAATATAGCGTAGCCCGTGATGGGCAGTGTTGGTTTCCCGTAGCGCAGGTGCGGGGTATGGCGAACGCGGGGCCCTGCTATGACGAAGTGGCTGAATGAGAGACTCCCACAAGAACAGGTAACCCAAGCTCACGAAACACTTTTTGAACTCTATCAGGTCGTACACAATAAACGCCTCATAGGCGTTTACACGGAAGACAGCCAGAAACTGGAGAAAGCTGTCCAGATTTTCATTCGCATGAATGCCAGTGGGACTCCTCTTTCACATTCCGACCTGTTGTTTTCAATTGCGGTAGCGCAATGGACTTACGACGCACGGAAAGAGATTCATACACTGGTGGATGAATTCAACCGTATTGGAATCGGCTTCTCGTTCTCCAAGGACCTGGTTCTCAAGGCCGGCCTGATGCTGAGCGACATTGGTAGCGTCGGCTTCAAAGTGGACAACTTCAATCGGGAGAACATGAAGATCTTTGAGGACAAGTGGGAAGACATCAAGCGCACTCTGACGTTGACCATCCAACTCGTTTCCACCTTCGGATTCAATAGGCGGACCCTGAGCGCCCACAACGCCATTCTGCCCATTGCGTACTACCTCTCCATGAAGAATCCCGGAGAAGCCTACCTGACGCACAGCCGGTTTTCGCAGGACAGGCGGGCGATTCGTGAGTGGTTGATCCGAAGCCTGCTGAAGTCCGGCATCTGGGGCAGCGGCCTGGATACACTGCTGACCGCCCTCAGACAGGTTATCAGGGATAATGGCAGCGACGATTTCCCCGTGGCCCGGATCCGTGAAGCGATGGAGCGCCGGGGGAGGTCGCTTGTCTTCGAGGACAAGGAGTTGGAAAATCTGGCGGATATGGGATACGGTGACCGGCGTACGTTTGCTCTGTTATCGCTGCTTTTCCCGTTCGTTGATTTGCGTAATCAGTTCCACGTGGACCACATCTTCCCCAAGGCGCGATTCACCGACCGGAAACTCAGAGACGCCGGCGTTCCCGATGATAAGATAGCCGATTTCAAGCAACGCATGAATCGGCTTGCCAACCTGCAACTGCTTCAAGGTGCAGAGAACAACGAAAAGCGCGCCAGGATGCCGGCTGAATGGCTGCGCCGGTCCCAGCCCGACCCCGCAAGCAGGCAGGCATACCGGGACCGCCACCTGCTGGGAGAGGCACCCGAGTCGATAACAGAATTCGATACCTTCTATGATAAGAGGAGAGAGCGTCTGAAGGCAGAGATCAAGCGGATGTTGGGAAGGTAGCTTCCCCTGATGCCGGAGTCAGAGGAAATCCGTCTCCCTGACAGCAGTCGGTTCCCCTACCAGGGAGTAACTTTTGCCCCAACTCGAACCCATCGAAACGCTGGAAAGACGCCTCTGGAGCGCCGCCGACACCCTGCGGGCCAATTCCAACCATGCCAGCAACGAATACTTCCTGCCGGTCATGGGGCTGATCTTCCTGCGCCACGCCTACAGCCGCTATCTGGCGGTCAAGGACGACATCGAGGCCGCTCTGCCCACCCGCGGCGGCAGGACGCGGGCGCTCACCAGGCAGGACTTCTCCCGGAGGAGCGCCATTTTCCTCAAGCCCCAGGCTCGGTTCGACCATCTCGTCGCCCTGCCCGACGGCGCGGACCGCGCCAAGGCCATCATCGCAGCCATGGAGTCCATCGAGGCCGACTACCGCAGTCTGGGCGGCGTCCTGCCCAAGAGCGAGTATCAGGAGTTGGACAACGACGTCCTCGGCCAGCTCCTGCGCACGCTCAACCCCGACGAACTGAAGCAGGTCTCTGGCGACGTCTTCGGGCGCATCTACGAATACTTCCTCACCCGGTTCGCCGACCAGAAGGCCCACGACGGCGGCGAGTTCTTCACGCCCGTGTCACTGGTTTCGCTGATTGCCCATGTGCTGAATCCCGAGCGCGGCACGGTGCTCGACCCGGCCTGCGGCTCCGGCGGCATGTTCGTACAGAGCGCCCGCACCGTCGAAGAGCACGGCCAAAGCCCCACCGAGCGGCTCACCTTCCGCGGCCTGGAGAAGAATGCCACCACCCTCCGCCTGGCCAGGATGAACCTGGCCGTCCACGGCCTGGAAGGCGACATCCGGCAGGCCATCACCTACTACGAGGACCCGCACGAACTGGTGGGCAGAGCCGATTACGTGATGGCCAATCCGCCCTTCAACGTGGATGAGATCGACGCCGACAAGGTCAAGACCGACCCGCGCCTGCCCTTCGGCCTGCCCGGCGTCAACAAGAAGGGCAAGGTCGGCAACGGCAACTACGTCTGGATCAGCTATTTCTACAGCTACCTGAACGAGCGGGGGCGGGCCGGCTTCGCCTGCCCTTCGGCCTGCCCGGCGTCAACAAGAAGGGCAAGGTCGGCAACGGCAACTACGTCTGGATCAGCTATTTCTACAGCTACCTGAACGAGCGGGGGCGGGCCGGCTTCGTCATGTCCTCCCAGGCTTCCAGCGCCGGCGGCGGCGAGGCCGCGGTGCGCCGGAAGCTGGTGGAAACCGGCGACGTGGACCTGATGATCGCCATTCGCTCCAACTTCTTCTACACCCGCACCGTGCCCTGCGAGCTGTGGTTCCTGGACCGCGACAAGCCCGAAGCGCACCGCGACAAGGTGCTGATGATCGATGCGCGCCACCTCTACCGCAAGGTGACGCGCAAGATCTACGACTTCAGCCCCGAACAGCAGCAGAACCTGCTGGCCATTGTCTGGCTCCACCGGGGCCGGACCGATCGTTACCTCGACTTGGTGGCCGGCTACTGCCGCCGTTCGCTGGAGGCCGGTCGGCATCTACAACCGATCCACGATTTCCGGGCGGCCATGGAAAACCTTGAAAGCAAGTGTGAGGTGAGACGTTTGAAGGGAGAAACCGCAAGCGCGCAAACCCTGAAAGAAAAGCTGATTCAGGGAATCGAACGGTTCGCCGACGACGTCGAGCGATTCAGCCAATCAGCCCAAACGGCCACCGCCGATTTCGAGGCTTCCACCACCCCCTTCACCCTTCAAACTTCACACTTCACCCTCCAGGAATCCGCCCGCGACCTGGTCAAGCAGACCGACCTGCTCTACAAGCTCGCCGCCCGCCTGATTGAGACCTGCCAGCGGGAGTGCGGCGCCAGATCCAGCGGCGCCTGGAACAGCCGCGAGGTCGCCCGCGCCCGCAAGGCCGCCGACGAGGCTCGCCGGCAGGCCGTGGAGCAGCTCAAGCAGGTGCGCTACTTCTGGCGCCAGGCCCACTGGCTCACCGAGCGCTTCCCCGAGGCGAAACTGCGCCACGTGGAAGGGCTGGTCAAGCTGGTGGACCGGGCCGAGATCCAGGCCAACGACTGGAGCCTCACCCCCGGCCGCTATGTCGGCGTCGCCCCCGAAGAGGAGGACGAGGACTTCGACTTCCAGGAGACCCTGCGCGAAATCCACGCCGAACTGGAAACCCTCAACGCCGAGGCCGCGGTCCTGGCGGCGACTATCCGGAAGAACTTCGAGGAGTTGGGGATATGAGCAAGGCGGCGTCCTGCAAGATCACTGACTTGCCTCAAACAGGGAACAGGGATAGAGAGGATAGAATCTCTCACCCATCCGGATCATCCTGCATTCCCCGGGAGCGCGGGTTGCGAGCTTATCAAGCTCGCAACGCCCCCATTTCCAATATAGAATCCTTCACTCATCCGGATCATCCGGTGTGTCCCTGTTCAACGGAATGGAAGTTGAGGGCTTGATGACCGCATCCATGGCCACAAGAGGCGCAAAAGCACACATCCTTGTGACTTTTGCGCTTTTTGTGGCTGTCCGCAAGGCTCCGCAGGGCGCAAAACGGCGCCGCAAAGCTGCTGGCTTCTACTTGTCAAAATGAACGCCAAACGTTCTGTGTCGGTAAAGGGAATGTCATCCAGGAAAATTATCATCATCGCCGGACCGAACGGCGCCGGCAAGACGACCTTCGCGCGGGAGTATCTGCCCAACGAGGCGGATTGCCCGGTGTTCGTCAACGCCGACCTGCTCGCAGCCGGCCTGTCCCCCTTTCGGCCCGCCGCCGCGGCCATTCGCGCCGGCCGGCTGATGCTCGAAGAAATCAGCCGGCACGCCCGCGTTGGCAGGAATTTTGCCTTCGAGACGATGTTGTCGGGCCGGGGCTATGTCCGAATGATCCGTCAATGGCGCGCCGATGGGTACAGGGTAAAATTGATATTCCTGTCGCTCGTAACGCCCGAGGAAGCGATCAAGCGTGTTGAATTGCGCGTGCGACAGGGCGGACCTCATGTCCCCGAAGCAGTCATACGCCGCCGTTTTCATGCCGGCTTGCGAAATTTTCAGGATAGTTACCGCCACTGCGTCGATGACTGGCAAAAGTTCGACAACAGTGACGCCAGGCCCGTTTTGGAAGAGGAGGGAGGGAACAACCCATGAACGATGAGAAATACAAAATCCCTGTATCCAAACTACCCGACCCCGACATGCAGGCTGCCCCCGCCACCCTCATGCGAGCCGCCAGACGCGCCCACCTCATCGCCCACCAGACCGGCACCGGTGTCGTCGTCATGCGCGATGGCGAAGTGGTGGAAATTGAACCGGACCCGGAGATGTATGAAGACGTTGGAAATGAGAAGTCGGAAGTGTGAAAGGGACAGGTTGGGGATGTTTTCAAGCTTCACCCTTCCCCCTTCGAAAATAGCCACAAGAGGCGCAAAAACACAGGGTCTTGCGCTTTTTGTGTTTTTGGTGGCTGTCGGTAAGGTTCCGCAACGCGCAAAATGGTGCCGGTAAGACGACCTTATTCGTGGAAACGCGGCTGGGATCAATGAACTCCGAGCGTTTTTTGCGGGCTGTCCAGCGGCTTTTATCAAGATCAGCGAACGCCTCCGGACGGAACTCCTGCGCCAGGAAGGGTGAAGTGTGAAAAATCGGGGTGGGCTTGGGTTTCAAACTTCACCCTTCACATAAGGAGTTGAGGATATGAGCGAACAGCCGCCCTACACCATCACGCCGGACATTCTTGCCCGCGTTGAACAAATCGGGGAAGCCATCGGCAGAGTGGAGGCGTCCGGCATCTCTCAGGATTTACATCTGCGGCGAATCCATCGCATCCGCACCATTCGCGGCTCGCTGGCCATTGAAGGCAATACCCTCAGCGAGGAGCAAATCTCCACGATTCTCGACGGCAAGCCCGTAGCCGCCCCGCTGAGAGACATTCAGGAGGTCCGCAACGCCATTCGAGTCTACGATCAGTACCCGCAGTGGAACCCCGACAGCGAAACCCATCTACTGCGCGCCCATGAGTTGCTGATGGCCGGGTTGCTGGATGCTCCGGGGCGCTACCGCCGCGGCCGGGTTGGCGTGATGGGCCAGGGCGAGATTCACCACATCGGCCCGCCCGCCGGGCGCGTGCCGCGGCTCATGGCCAACCTGCTGGCATGGCTGGGCGGCGCCGACGAGCATCCGCTGATTGCCAGCTCGGTCTTCCATTATGAATTCGAGTTCATTCACCCCTTCGAGGATGGCAACGGACGGATGGGGCGGCTCTGGCAAACCCTAATTCTGACCCGCTGGAAACCCCTGTTCGCCCACGTCCCCGTAGAGAGCCTGGTTCATGCCCGCCAGGGAGACTACTACGATGTCATCCGGCAGAGCTCGGCAGCGGGCGAGAGCACGCCGTTCATCGCGTTCATGCTGGAAAGGATTCTTGAAGCGCTTCGGGTCCCCGCAATCAGCGACCAGGAAGCCGACCAGGTAAGCGACCAGGTAGGGCGGCTGCTCGTTGCCTTGCGGCAAGGTCCCCAAACCACCGCTGAACTCATGGCGCACCTGGGACTGTCGCATCGACCCACCTTCCGCAAGAACTACGTCCGCCCGGCCATGTCCGCAGGACTGGTGGAGATGACTCGCCCTGACTCGCCCACAGCCAGGAACCAGAAATATCGGCTCACCCCGCGCGGGCGGAAGATAAGATGAGAAAGTGTGAAGTGAGAAGATTGACCTGTCTGCCGCCAAGCAGGAGTGTGAAATGGTCAGGCTGGCGCCGGTAACATCCGTTTAACCTGAGCGTGACGAGGTGAGGAGATGACAAAGACGCTGACAGCAATCATTGAGCGTGACGGCAAGGGCTACGTTGCCCTGTGCCCCGAACTCGACGTAGCCAGCCAAGGGAACACCGTAAGCGAGGCACGCGACAATTTGACGGAGGCCCTTGAACTGTTCTTCGAGTGTGCTTCGCCCGAAGAGATCGCGGAGCGGATGCAACCGGAGGTCTATGTGACCAACGTGGAGATCAGCGTTGGCTAGGCTGAAGATATATTCTGGCCGGGGGGTCTGGACTTGCAAAAGTTTAGCGGGTTGGGTGTATGAGCTGGGCAGAACTCCAATTCAAAGACTTCGTGACATTGCAAAGAGGTTTTGACTTGCCAAAGGCCCGTATGGTGGGTGGTGATGTTCCTGTGCTCGGATCGAATTGTGTCATTGGCTATCACAATGAAACGAAGGTGGAAGCGCCGGGGGTCGTTACAGGTAGATCGGGAACCTTGGGGTTGGTTCAGTATTCGGACCAACCGTTCTGGCCCCACAATACCGCGCTCTGGGTCAAGGATTTCAAAGGCAACAATCCCAAGTTTGTGTACTACAAGCTTCAGACGCTCCATTTGGAGAGATTCAACGGTGGCGTATCCGTGCCGACACTGAACCGGAATGTGTTGGATACACTCCCCCTCAGAGTTCCAAAACAGGCCGAGCAGGTCCGCATCGCCTCCATCCTCTCCGCCTACGACGACCTGATCGAGAACAACCGCCGCCGGATTCAGCTGCTGGAACAGGCGGCCCGGCTGCTCTACAAAGAATGGTTTGTCCACCTCCGCTTCCCCGGCCACGAACAAACCCCCATCACCAACGGTATCCCGGAAGGGTGGGAGAGGAAGCCGCTGGGAGATATCGCTGAGACAAATAAGGAAAGCTACAAAGCGGGGGCACTTCCAGACGAGATCAATTATATTGACATCTCCTCGGTGACCAGAGGCAGAATCACAGGTAAGAACACGATACCTGCCACCGAGGCTCCCGGGCGTGCGAGAAGAAAGGCAAAAAGTGGCGATGTCATCTGGTCCAATGTTCGGCCAAACCTCTGCGCTTTCGCACTCGTTCTTGACCCGAAAGAGAATGATGTCTTTTCAACTGGCTTCACCGTTCTTTCACCCGTGGCCGTTCCGTTTTCTTATTTGTACTTGCTTATCACTACTGATGAATTCGTCAGCTATCTGGTTAATCACGCTACTGGAGCAAGTTACCCCGCAGTGAGGCCAAACGATTTCGAGCGAGCCTCCGTGCTTATTCCATCCAAGCAAATCTTAGAGCTATTCCACAAAAAAGCTGGGTTGGCATATGAGCAGATATCCGTTTTAGAGCAACAAGCTAAAATTCTATCGGAGGCCCGCGACCTGCTCCTGCCACGCCTGATGAACGGGAAAATTGTGCTATGACGATCAGCAGGACTGTTGTCCTATACCACCGGCAAGAGCAGCTACTTGCCCTACTTCATGAGATAAGGAGTAAGGTAGGTAATCACGACTTCCAAAAGCTGCTATTTCTGTATTGCCAGGAATCCGGTTTGCCGCCCCCTTACAAGTTCGTCCCTTACTGCTTCGGCGCGTTTTTCTTCACTTCTTACGCCGACCGTCGTAAGCTGATCGAATGTGATCTGCTTGTGGACGATGCTGAGTATTGGGAATTGACGGACTTTGAACGGTGGGTCGTATCCGGGTTTTGTAATGGGTCCACGAGCCTTGATGGGTTCGTCGCTATCGGGGCTGCGCGGCAATTTGCTAGTAGCTGAAACATGCAGACGATTGATTGAAGGAGTTTTGCACGTGAAAATAGGAATTATCCATCTTAGTGACATTCATTTCCATAAAGGGTCCTTCGATCGGGATGCAGACAAGAAGACCGCGGAGAGAATCTGTGCAGCAGTCAAAACCGAGCTAATTGGAAGCACGCATGTTCTCTTGATTGTTAGTGGGGACATTGCATTTTCTGGACTGGAAGAGGAGTATCAGTATGCACTAGATTGGTTCTCCGAGTTGTATACGCTTGTTGACGATGCGTGTGAAGCAACTTGCTGGATATTGTGTGCGCCAGGCAATCACGACGTCGACCTCACTGAAAATAGACCAATTCGCGCTGCTTTGATTAGTCAGATTAGTAAGAACCCAACGTTTTGTACTGACGAGGGAATAATTTATGAATGCACGAAGGAACAAACTGCGTTCTTTAATTTTAGAAGTGAAGTTGAGAGCGATAAGGTTTTGGTTTCTGATGATCCGTTACTACGAATTCACAGGATCCGCGGTGGGGTGAATGAAGTTCAGATAAATATTCTGAATAGTGCTTGGATGTCATCCTTGGATCAGACTCCGCACTCCATCATCTATCCGATAGATCGATATAGTGAACAATTCAGGACCTCTAAAGGTTTCGTGATTACTGTTTTGCATCACCCGCTGAGTTGGTTTGAGGTAGAGAATTCAAGAAAACTGTGTCACGAGATCAGCCAAAGTTCGTCTGTTGTTTTTTGTGGGCACGAGCATATGCCAGCTAGCACACGGATTCTTACTTCGTTCGGAGATCATGTCAAATTCCTTGATGGAGGGGTACTAAACTCTCACGACCCACTCAGGAGAAGTTCATTTAACTTGCTGCTACTTGACGCTGATGCATGCAAACTAAAGGATTTTAAGTTCGAGCAAATTGGTGATCGATATAAATCAAAGCGAGAAACCGATTGGCAAGACGCGACAAGACTGGCAACTGCTGAGTCGAGGCAGTTTCGCTTGAGGAAACAAGTTAGGAGCGAGATTGAGGGTGTTGGTATAAATATCATTCATCCGCGGCGCGATCAATTGCTTCTTCGAGATTTGTTTATTTATCCAGATCTGCTGCCTATAGACGAGAAGGAATCTGCTGCATACAAAAGGCTTGAACGGACGGTGTCTTCGGAGAGGCTGGTGTTCGAATCAGGATCTTCCCATGTGATTCTTGAAGGTGATGAGAAGACGGGGAAGACTGCATTACTTCGAATGCTATTCTCAGATTTCTATGGCCGAGGAAAGATTCCGCTTTATGTTCTTGGGTCAAAAATAAACACGCGAGACGATCGAAGCATAAGAGAATCACTTAGACGAGCCTTCGAGCGTACATACGAGGGAGTTGACTTCACTCGGTATGAGCAGATTGGTTCGTCGGACCGGGTGATTCTGCTGGATGATTTTGGGCAGTTAGAGAAAAACTTAAGGGCACATCAGCTTATTTTAGAGTTTCTTAGACAATTTTCAGACAAGGTTATTATTACAACAAGAGATCCTTTACCACTGGAGTGGTTGACGTCTGGAGAAAAAAGGTCAGCTGTATTTCAAAAGTATAACTCATATGTTATTCAGAAATTTGGACATGTAAAACGTAATGAACTGATTGAGCGATGGTTGTTTTTGGATCGTCAAAATGAAGAGATTACCTCGATCTTGGATGAGAGAAATCATGCACGACAGGTTATTGATACAACGATTGGACAGAATTTTGTTCCTCCTTCTCCCATATTCGTTTTGGTAATTCTTCAATCAATCGAGACTGCTTCTTCAAGTAATGTCGGGAGTACTTATGGGCACTATTACCAGTTTTTGATAGTGCAGTCACTAATGCATTCCGGGATTAGACCTGAAGATCTTGATGCGGTTTCAAATTTCATCTCGGAACTTGCATATAATGCTTTCTTCCTCAATAAAACTCGAAGAATCTCTGAAGATACTTTTGTATGTTTTCATCAGAAATTCCGTTCTGAATATGGCATAGACTGGAATTTAGGAAGGATTAGATACATGCTTCAAAAGGGAAATATAATAGCTATTGAAGCTGCTGGGTCGATTACCTTCAAATATCGTTACATTTTTTACTTTTATCTCGCCAAGCGTCTTTCGCGTGGTCTTTCGGAAAACGACATTTGTGGAACTGTCCGCCACATGTGTAACCGTTTGCACGTCACTGAATATGCGAACGTTATACTCTTCCTTATTCATCACTCAGACGATAAGTTCGTTCTTGATTCACTTCAAACAGCCGCTTCTTTGCTTATGCAAGAGCAACGCTCTTTTGAGTTTGAGGCGGGGGACAAGTTATTAGAGATGGTCAATCAACTTCCTTCTCCTACTCCTATAGGCCTACAATTGCTGGAGGATCGAGACCCAGAGAAAGAACAGAAGCGTGCGCTCAAAAACCAGGATGTGATCGAGGCGGAAACAGAGGAAATAGAAGAGCATATTTCGGATGAGATGGCGTTCGAACATGAGCCTATGGATGCGTTGGATATTCTGGCGCAGGGCCGGTGTGGCTGCGAAAACAGTCGACTTACTTGGACAGGTTTTAAAGAACTATTATGGATCGTTACGAATTGATACCAAAGTCGCAATCGGAAAAGATGCGGTGGAGCTTGCGCTTAGAGCTCTTTTTTCATTTATTGATTTTTTTATATCAGAGGACTTTAGAATCGTTAATGCATTCATGGAGGTGGAACGTGATTATGAGACTAAAAACCTAAAGCAGTCAGCGCGAAAGGACGAGGAAAAACTAAGGCGTTGGGCGCGTGACTGCGTATTTGCGCTTTTGCATGTGCTGACTAGATCTGTCATCCAAAGGGTTGCCGGGGTTTTTGGCTCGGATCAATTGAAACTAACACTTTCTAGGCTTGTGTCGGAGAATGATTTGATCGGATATCGCATGGTTGAGATTGCGGTACTTCTCGATAGTCCGTCACAGATTCCTCGCAAGCCAATTGAGTTATTGACGCGTCGGCTACAGAATAATGCACTCGGATTTCAAGTTCTCCGCGATCTAGCTGCGCAACGAGTTTATCAATATCCGATGAAGGTTGAAGACAAACAGTGGCTGGTTGAGAAGCTTGGCTTTTCCATGGCTGGCCAAAGGAAAGCTGAATTGCAGAAATCTCGCCGTATACTATCAAACTGACTCTTATTATATCCCCTCGTTCATCGGGCCACGACTGTCGTGGCTTCGTTCAACAGAACAATAGAATTTATCATTCGACCGATTTTCGTCCTGGCAAGGAAGCCCCAAGTTCTGGTCGTCGCTCGTGGCTACCTCCTCCCGCGCCTGATGAGCGGGTAAGGTGAAAGTCTGTGCAGATGAACGTGAGAACCCTGTTTTTGGCGTGGCAGGACAAAAGAGAGGAAAGTCGGCTCTGGTTTCCGATTGGCCGGCTGGATGTCGATGTCGAACGTCCGCTCTATCGCTTTCGCTATATCGGTGGGGCGGAACGGGCGCAGGAAAAGGCGGGGTTTCCGACCCTGTGGGACTTTCCCAAGCTGTTGGAAGATTATCAGTCCTCGGAACTCTTTCCGCTGTTCAGGAATCGGGTGATTGCGCCGGGAAGGCCGGATCGTCCGGACTATTTGCGTAACCTCGACCTGCCGGAAAGTGCGGACCCGGTCGAAATTCTATCAGTGAACGGCGGTTCCCGGGTGACGGACGCTTACGAGGTTTTCCCGAAACTGGTGAAGGCCGACGATGGAAGCTGCACCTGCCGCTTTTTTCTGCACGGCTGGCGCCACGTCAATCCATCGGCCCAGGAGCGGCTTGGCCGTCTGAAGCGGGAAGAAGAGCTCTACGTAACCCTGGAGTTGACCCATCCGGTTACCGGGTTGGCGGTGCAAGTCCAGACGACGGATTATCATATGATCGGGTGGACGCCGCGCTATCTCGTGGGCGATCTGGTGGCGGCGATGGCCGACTCCCCCCACTATTCGGCGCATGTGGTGCGGGTCAATCCCCAGCCTGCCCCGTCGAAGCAGCGCGTTTTGATTGAGATGCGCGGCTGCTGGGACAAGCATGAACCCATGACCGGCAAAGATTTTAAACCCCTGGTTGCTTGACGGAACCTGCATCCGGGAACCTGTCTTAAACTCCCCCACCGGTTGGCGGCATGGATGTTTTGTGCTGCAACTTGCGTTCGAATAAGCAACAGGGATGCACAGGATAGACAGGATAGAACCTCTCACACATCCTGTTCACCCTGTCTATCCCTGTTTCAAGATGGCTTTTGAGCGGGAGCGTCCTTGAGGTCCCGGAGCGCGGCAAACCTGAATGAACCATCGCGTATCCGCATGAGGGAGGGGTGTTCTCTGATGAACCACACCCTGCCTTGACAGGGCTTGCGCACCATCATAGACTTAGCTAGACTTAGTTAGTGGAGGATCCCATGAAGGTAAACATGCACGAAGCAAAATCACAGCTTTCGAGGCTGGGGAAGCTGGCCTGGGAGGGCGAGGAGATCGTCATCGCCAAGGCCGGCGAACCTTATCTGCGGCTGGAGCCGTATCGCAAACAAAAGGTTAAACGCAAGCCCGGGGCATTGAAGGGGCAAATCTGGATCGCTCCGGACTTTGACGAGACACCCCAGGAAATTATCGATTCGTTCTACAACTCGAAAATCTTCCCGGACGAAGACGAATAGTGGCGCGTCTACTGCTGGATACTCACACCGTGCTGTGGTGGTTGACTGACCCCGAAAAGCTACACAAGGTCGCTTATCAAGCCATTGCGAACGCACAGAACGAAGTTTTCGTCAGCGCGGTCAGCGGGTGGGAGATCGCCATCAAGCGCGCGATTGGGAAGCTGCAAGCTCCGGACGATTTGGAAGCCGGGGTCGAAGAGCAGGGCTTTACACCGCTATCTCTCACGTTTCATCACGCAGAACAGGCTGGCGCCCTTCCGCCGCGTCACGGAGACCCGTTCGATCGGATGCTGGTTGCCCAGGCTCAGGCCGAGGGGCTTATCCTCGTCACCAGGGATGCCCGCATCCCGCTCTACGGCGTCCGCACGATGACGGCGTAAGCGACGGCGAGAAGCAGTGTGAAGTTTGAAGGTAGAGGATGAAGTCGGATCTACCGGAGCGGACATTCGAGTTTGCCAAGCGGGTGATGAAGCTGTGTCGGTTTCTGGATGAGAAGCCGGGAGTGTCGCGGGCGCTGGGGAATCAGTGGTTGCGTTCGGGGACTTCGATGGGCGCGAACGTCGAAGAAGGGCAGGCGGCGCAAAGTGAAGCGGATTTCATCGGCAAGTACAACATCGCCTGCAAGGAAGCGCGGGAAACGCATTGCTGGCTGCGTCTCCTGACGGCCTCCGACAGGTTGCCGCGGAACCGAATGGCTGACATCGAAAAAGAATGGAATGAATTGATCGCCATACTGACCCGCATCATCAAGAAGATGAAGGGCTAACACCAGCGACTTCAAACTTCTCCCTTCAAACTTCCTCGAAGTTCCTTGACAAGCCCGCTTCAAATGCTATTCTGGATATGTTATTTGTATATCCAAAATAGCCGAAGCGAGGTTACAGCATGGCAACGGCACACACAAAAGTCTTCAGGAGCAACAAAAGCCAGGCGGTAAGACTTCCCAAGGCGGTTGAACTACCGGAATCGGTGCGGAATGTCAATATCGTAGCTATTGGCTCAAAGCGTATCATCACACCTGCTGGAGAGGTCTGGGACGAGTGGTTCAACGGTCCCGGGGTCTCGGATGATTTCATGTCTGCGCGGGAGCAGCCGGCGGATGCGCGGCGGGAAAAACTGTAATGCCCAAGTATCTGCTGGATACCAATATAGTGATTTATGCCATCAAGAACCGCCCTCAATCGTTGCGTCAAAAGTTCAATCGGTTGCAGGGGCAGATGGCGATATCTTCCGTTACCTGGGGGGAGCTTATCTATGGTGTTGAACGCTCTGCCCAGCCTGAGCGCAATCTGGCGGATATTGAATCGCTTGGCGCCAGACTTGAGATGATGCCGTTTGACCGGATGGCGGCGAATCATTTTGGCCGGATTCGCGCGGAACTTTATCGCGTTGGCGCACCGATTGGTCCCTACGACATGATGATAGCGGGTCAGGCGCGTGCCCACGGGCTGGTTTTGGTGAGCAATAATGTAAAAGAGTTTGAGAGAGTTTCAGGGTTGATGCTGGAAGACTGGCTCCGCGAAGAAGTTTGAAGGTGGAAGTATGAAGTGTGAAAGGGGGGGTGTGAAATCGGATTTGCCGGAGCGGACATTCGAGTTTGCCAAGCGTATTGTGAGGCTGTGTTTGTTCCTGGATACAACGCCAGGTGTATCCAGAATCTTGGCGAGCCAGTTGCTACGGTCCGGCACATCTATCGGCGCGAACATTGAAGAGGGGCAGGCAGCACAAAGTGAAGCAGATTTCATCAACAAGTACAGCATCGCGTGTAAAGAAGCTCGCGAGACACACTACTGGCTGCGTCTGCTGACTGCATCCGATATACTGCCGTCGGACCGAATGGCTGAAATAGAAGAAGAATGTAATGAATTGATCGCCATACTGACCAGCATCACCAGGAAGATGAGGAGTCAACAGCTGTGACTTTTCGCTTCACACTTCCTCCTCCAAACTTCAGCGAAGCCGCCAGCATCATCAAGAAAATGAAGATCAAACACCAGTAACTTCCCACTTTCCCCCTTCAGACATTTTCAGCCTCGGGTTGCTTGACTGTTCGTTCGGCCAGGCTCCCGGGTGAATCCAGCCCTGTCCCGGCGACTGGTGCATGCGCGCGCCGTTGGAGTTTTCTGGACATCGAGTCGTCCCGGAAGCGCTGGTTCTCGTACCCATCACCTTGTCGGATCTCGGGCAGTGTTATAGACTTAGCTAAGTTTAGTTATTTGGAGGGGCTGATGAAGGTAAACATGCACGAAGCAAAATCACAGCTTTCGAGGCTGGGCAAGCTGGCCCTGGGAGGGCGAGGAGATCGTGATCGCCAAGGCCGGCGAACCTTATCTGCGGCTGGAGCCGTATCGCAAGCCGAAGGCCAAGCGTAAACTCGGGGTGTTGCAGGGACAGATATGGATTGCTCCGGACTTTGACGAAACGCCCCAGGAAGTTATTGATTCGTTCTACAACTCGAAGATATTCCCGGACGAAGACGAATAATGGCGCGTTTCCTGCTGGATACCCACGCCCTCTTATGGACGCTCACCGAACCTCGGAAGTTGAGCAAGCGCGCTCGTGCAGCCTTGGAGGACGCACAGAACGAAGTTTTCGTCAGCCCGGTCAGCGGGTGGGAGATCGCCATCAAGCGCGCGATTGGGAAGCTGCAAGCTCCGGACGATTTGGAAGCCGGGGTCAAAGAGCAGGGCTTTACACCGCTATCTCTCACGTTTCATCACGCAGAACAGGCTGGCGCCCTTCCACCGCATCACGGAGACCCGTTCGATCGGATGCTGGTTGCCCAAGCTCAGGCCGAGGGGCTTATCCTCGTCACCAGAGACGCTCGCATCCCACGCTACGGCGTCCGCACGATGGCGGCGTAAGCGACGGCGAGAAGAAGTAGGAAGGATGAAGGTAGAGGATGAAGTCGGATCTACCGGAGCGGACATTCGAGTTTGCCAAGCGGGTGATGAAGCTGTGCCGGGTTCTGGATGAGAAGCCGGGCGTTTCGCGGGCGCTGGGGGATCAGTGGTTGCGTTCGGGGACTTCGATGGGCGCGAACGTCGAAGCAGGACAAGCGGCGCAAAGTGAAGCGGATTTCATCGGCAAGTACGGCATCGCCTGCAAGGAAGCCCGGGAAACGCCTTACTGACTGCGTTTCCTGACGGCCTCCGACAGGTTGCCGCGGAACCGAATGGCTGACATCGAAAAAGAATGCAACCCACTCATCGCCATACTGACCAGCATCACCAGGAAGGTGAAAAGTAAACAACCGAGACCTCTGCATAACCGTTATTCCGGCGAAAGCCGGAATCCAGGAATGGTGAGTTTTCAGTAGGATAGCGATAGCGCATTGCCGAATTTCGCCTCACCTGAGGAGTTATGCAGAGGTCTCCAACCATAACTTCCTCCTTCCCCCTTCAAACTTTTCACTTCCTCTGTAGTCCCGGTGTCTCGGATGATTTCATGTCCGCACGGGAGCAGCCGGCGGATGCGCAGCGGGAAAAACTGTAATGCTCAAGTATCTGCTGGATACCCATATGGTGATTGATGCCATCAGGAACCGCCCTCAATCGTTGCGTCAACAGTTCAATCGGTTGCAGGGCCAGATGGCCATATCTTCCGTTACCTGGGGGAACTTGTTTATGGTGTTGAGCGCTCTGCCCAGCCTGAGCGCAATCTGGCGGATATGGAATCGTTTGGCGCCAGACTTGAGATGATGCTGTTCGACCGGATGGCGGCAAATCATTTTGGCCGGATTCGCACGGAACTTTATCGCCTTGGCGCACCGATGGGTCCCTACGATATGATGATAGCGGGTCAGGCGCGTGCCCACGGGCTGATTTTGGTGAGTAAATAATGTAAAAGAGTTCGAGAGAATTTCAGGGTTGATGCTGGAAGACTGGCTCCGCTGGAACCTCTATTGACCAGCAGGATCAAGCAGGTGAGGAGTCAGTGGCAGTGACTTTGTACTTCGCGGCGAGCCGAAATGCGCGATTCCGTTCAGTGAAGAGGCTGTCGAGCGAGCGGCTATCTTCTCGACACCCACGTCGTATCGGAGCTGACGAGGGAGCCGCCGGCGCCGGGGATGATCGCGTTTCCGTCGGAACAGGACGATCTGTGGCTGTCGCCGGTCGTGCTGCATGAGTTGGAGTTCGGCTGGCGACTCCTCCCGCGGGGGGCCGTCGCGAAGGGCCTGGAGAGTGTGCTGTCGGCGTTTGCCACCGAGTACGAAGGCCGGATTCCACCGCGGGAGCGTAGAGAAGCGGAGTGGGCCGCCCGGCTTCGGTCCCAAGCGGTTCGGTTGGGTCCCGTTCTGGCGCTGGGGCGATGCCCTGATTGCCGGGACAGCCAAGGCTCACGGCCTTTCGGTCGCAAGACGGAATGCAGGGAATTTCGACGGGCTGGACGTTGACGTCACGAACCCTTGGGAAACGCGATGACCGGGACGCCGCTCTGCGGGGCCAATGAACCGTCGAATATGAGTATGAAGCCAAGGACCCTCTCCAACCCGACCCTCCCCGACAAGGCCACGAGCAGCAAGCAGAAGTACGGTCCGAGCGAAAAGGGCGGAAATCTGCCGGCTCAACCGGAGCCAGGGCGATCGTGACCCCGACTCCCTACACCGAAGAGGGTCTCGTCCAGCAGACCACCGCCGATTACCTGGAACAACAGCTCGGCTGGGAATCGGTCTACGCCCACAACAGCGAGGACTTCGGGCCGGACAGCCTGCTGGGCCGCGCCTCCGACCGCGAGGTGGCGCTGACGCGCCGGCTGCGCGAGAAGCTGGCGGCGCTGAATCCCGCGTTGCCTGAAGCCGCCTATGACGAGGCGGTGCGGCAACTCACCGCTACCGTCTCCTCGCAGACCATCGTCGCCGCCAACCGGGAGAAGTACGGCCTCATCCGCGGCGGCGTGCCGGTGGCGTTCCGCAACAACAAGGGCGAGCGAGTGCAGGAGCGGCTGCGGGTCTTCGACTTCGACGAACCCGCCAACAATCACTTTCTCTGCGTGCGCGAACTGTGGGTGCGGGGAGACCTCTACCGACGCCGGGCCGACATCATCGGCTTCGTCAACGGCCTGCCGCTGCTGTTTATCGAGTGCAAGAACATCCACCGGGACCTCAAAGCCGCCTTCGAGCAGAACTACTCCGACTACCGCGACACCATCCCGCACATCTTTCACCACAACGCGGTGGTGCTGTTCGGCAACGGCGAGAAGGCCAAAGTCGGCTCCATCACCAGCCGTTGGGAACACTTCCACGAGTGGAAGCGCCTGGCCGAAGAAGAGCCCGGCGCGGTGGATATGGAAACGTTGCTGAAGGGTCTCTGCGACAAGCGCCACTTCATCGATCTGGTGGAAAACTTCATCCTTTTCGACAAGTCGTCGGGCGAGCCGAAGAAAATCCTGGCCCGCAACCATCAGTTCCTGGGCGTGAACCGCGCCGTCGAGGCGGTGCGCGAGCGCAAGGGCCGACTGGGTGTCTTCTGGCACACTCAGGGGGCAGGCAAGAGCTATTCGATGGTGCTGTTCACCCGCAAGGTGCACCGCAAGCTGGGCGGCAACTTCACCTTCCTGGTGCTGACCGACCGCGACGATCTGGACAGCCAGATCTACAAGACCTTCGCCGGCTGCGGTGTGGTGGACCACGACCGCGACCCCTGCCGGGCGGCGAGCGGAGAACATCTGAGCCGACTGCTGGCCGAGCACAAGTCGCATGTCTTCTCGCTGATTCAGAAGTTCAACCGGGACGTGGCCCCCGGCGAGGGCTACACCCGGCGCGGCGACGTCATCGTCATCACCGACGAGGCCCACCGCACCCAATACGGCACGCTGGCGCTCAACCTGCGCAACGCCCTGCCCAACGCGAGTTACATTGGCTTTACCGGCACGCCGCTGTTCACCGACGACGAGATCACGCGGCGCGTCTTCGGCGAGTACGTCTCGACCTACGACTTCCAGCGCGCGGTGGAGGACCAGGCCACGGCGCCGCTCTATTACGACGCTCGCGGCGACAAGCTGGGGGTGGCGGTGGGCGACCTGAACGAGCGCATCGCCGAGAAGCTGGAGGAACTCGAAATCGACAGCATCGACGTGGAGCAGCGTCTGGAACAGGAACTCAAGCGCGACTACCCGGTCATCACCGCCGGCAAGCGGCTCGACCAGATAGCGCGGGACTTCGTGCGGCACTACTCGGCGGCCTGGGAGACGGGCAAGGTCATGCTGGTCTGCATCGACAAGGTGACCTGCGTGCGGATGCACAAGCTGATCGAGTTCTACTGGGGCGAGCGCATCAAGGAACTGGAAGCGGAGCGGGCGCGGATGGCCGACGAGCAGGGAGCCATTGACCTGCGGCGGCAAATCGACTGGATGCGCGAGACCCAGGCGGCGGTGGTGGTGAGCGAGGAACAGGGCGAGGTGGAGAAGTTCCGCAAGTGGGAGCTGGATATCATCCCGCACCGCCGGCTCATCCAGGAGGGTATGGACCTGCCGGAGTCCATGCGCCGCCAGCCGCAGTTCCACACCATGCAGCGGATGGCGCTGGACGAGGCCTTCAAGGCGGAGGAGCACCCCTTCCGCATCGCCATCGTCTGCGCCATGTGGCTGACCGGCTTCGACGTGCCCTGCCTCGCCACCCTCTACCTCGACAAGCCGCTCAAAGCCCACACGCTGATGCAGGCCATTGCCCGCGCCAACCGGGTGAACGAAGGCAAGAACAACGGCCTGATCGTCGACTACTGCGGCATCCTCAAGCACCTGCGCCAGGCGCTGGCAACCTTTGCCGGGACGCAACCGGGCGGCGCTGGCGGCGAAATCGACCCCGCCAGGCCGGACGAAGAATTGCTCGCCGACTTGGCCGAGGCCATCGCCCTGGTGCGGGCCTTTCTCAAAGCAGGCGGTGCGCCGCTCGAGGCCGTCATCCGCAAGACCGGCTTCGAGCGCAACGCCGCCATCGTGGCCTGCAAGGAAGCCGCCAACCAGAACGACGAAACCCGCAAGCGCTTCGAGGTAATGTGCCGCGAGGTGTTCAAGAAGTTCAAGGCCTGCATCAACGTGCAGGGTGTCAACGCCTATCGGACGGACCGCGACGCCATCGACATCCTCTACAAGAGCTTGCAGCAGGACCGCGAGCAGGCCGACATCAGCGACATCATCCGCAAGCTGCACGGGGTGGTGGACGGGGCGATTGTAGTTCGGGAGACCCGAGGGACCGGCAAGGATTCTCCTTACGACATCAGCCGGATCGACTTCGACCGGCTCAAGCGGGAGTTCGAGCGCAGTCCCGCCAAGCGCACCGCCGTGCTGGCGCTCAAGGAGGCCGTGGAGCAGAAGCTCCGGCGCCTGCTGGCCCAAAATCCGCTGCGCACCGATTTTCAGATGCACTACGAAGAGATCGTGGCAGAGTACAATCGCGAGAAGGATCGGGTGACCATCGAGCGGACCTTCGAGGACTTGTTCCAGCTGGCGCAGGAGCTCGATGAAGAAGAGCACCGGGCGATTCGCGAAGGTCTCGACGAGGAATCACTGGCGATCTTCGATCTTTTGAAGAAGCCGGGCCTGAGCGCCCGTGACATCAAGCGGATCAAGGAGGTGGCCGTGGGACTGCTGAAAACGTTGAAGGCCGAGAAACTGCGCGTGGACCAATGGAGCGAAAAAGAAGCCACCCGGGACGCGGTTCAGGTCACGGTCCACGACTTCCTTTGGAGCGACGAGACCGGGCTGCCGGCCGACGGTTACTCGGAAGACGAAGTTGCGGCCAGGTCCGACGATGTCTTCCGGCACGTGTTCCGCGTCTACCCGACGCTGCCGTCGCCGTACTATGAGATAGCAGCGTCACAGGAGCTGCGTTTATAGACCAAAAGCCTTGCCAACCCCTGCCCCGATCAAGCCGCCTTCACGATCAATTCCACTGAGGCCGTCGAACGGCGGCGCTTCGGGCATTGTGGTGGCCCCTGCCGGCCGCCGTCGTCTTCAGGACCGGTGGGCGGTTGGTTTTGGATGTTCTTTTCGTCCGCTCGTCCGAGCTGAGGTATAGTGAATGGGGAGGGGGCCGATGAGACCCGGCGCCCCAACCCGCGGGGCTCGCTCATCTCCGCAGTGAGGCATCATGTTCGACGTGGTGGGCTTGGGTTGTAGCTGCTTCGACTGGCTGGGAGTGGTGCCGCGCCTGCCGGGGCCGGATGAGGAAATCCACATGCTTGAAACCAAGCAGCAAGGGGGCGGCGAAGTTGCCACGGCCCTGGTGGCTCTGGCGCGGCTGGGGGTCTCGGTGGCTTATGTCGGCAAGGTCGGTGATGATCCGTTTGGCGACTTCATCCGGAAGGAATTTGACCGGTACGGAGTGGATATCCGTCACCTCATCGTCGAACCCGGCGCCGTTTCCCAGGCCTCTGTTGTCCTGGTGGACAAACCCTCGGGAAAGCGAACGATTGTTGCTTGCGTTCCCACCTTTACCGAGGTGCGGCCCGCACAGTTGCCGCCGGGGTTCATCGAGCAAGCCAGGTACCTGCATCTGGACGGGGTTCATCGCGCAGCCGCCCTGGAAGCGGCGCGCCGAGCGCGTCGGGCAGGGGTGACCGTGGTGCTGGATGCCGATGTCTCGGCCCTGGACGATGACATCCCCGAGTTGATCCGGCAGACCGACCTCTTGATTCCCTCGCAGACTTTTGCCCGATCGTTTGCCGGGACGGACGATGTGGACCGAGCCATCGATCGGCTCCGGGCCTATGGCCCCTCCGTGGTCCTGGTCACTCTCGGTGATCAGGGCAGCCGGGGATATGCCGAGGGACGGAGGTTTCATGTTCCCGCCTTCCCGGTCGAGGTGGTGGATACCACCGGCGCCGGTGATGTCTTCCACGGCGCCTTGCTCTATGGGATGTTGCAGTCTTGGGCGCTGGAAAAATCGGTGGAGTTCGCCTCGGCAGTGGCTGCCATCAAATGCACTCGCCTGGGAGGGCGAACCGGGATTCCCAATCGGCAGGAGGCCATTCAATTTCTCAAGGGTCGGGACTCGCGGCATTTTCGGGTGAATCGACCGGAAGGGAGCAGCTGATGAAGACAGAGCGAACCACGGATGTTGGCAAGAAGATCCGCTACGACCGCATTGTCAATCCCCGCACCGGCAGAACGGTGATGATCCCTCTGGACCATGGCGTCATCCTGGGTCCCCTGGCCGGCATCCAGGATCCGAGCGACACGGTGCGGCAGGTCGTCGCAGGAGGTGCCGACGCCGTCATCTTCAATGCCGGCATGGCGGGGACCCTCTACCCCCGATACGGGAATCGCTGTGGCGCGATATTCAACTTGACCAACATCATCACCGGCGAAAACGACCTCACCTTGATCAGCAGCGTCGAGTACGCCCTGAGTCAGGCGGCTGACGCCATCTCGGTCCAGGTCATGGTGGGCTCGCCTCATGAGCGCCACATGCTCGATAACTTCTGTCGGGTGGCCGAGGAATGCCGACGCTGGAGTCTCCCCCTCCTGGCCATGATGTACCCGACCGAGCCGTTGCTGGCGCAGCGGGGCGCCGAGGCCGAATGGCTGGCTGCTCGCGCCGGAGCGGAACTCGGGGCTGACATCGTCAAGACCTCCTATACGGGCGATCCACGGACTTTCGAGAAGCTGGTGGCCGCCTGCCCGGTTCCGGTGGTGGTGGCTGGTGGACCCAGGAAAGGAACCACCCGCGAGATGCTGGCGATGGTCAGGGAGGCCATGGATTGCGGGGCCGCGGGCGTAGCTCTGGGGCGTAACGTCTGGCAGAGCGCCGACCCTGCTCGAACCACACGGGCGCTGGTGGAGATCGTCCATCACGGGAAGGATCCGGATGAGGTGGATTTGAAGAACGACTGAGGGAGTGAGCTTCCTCTGAGGATGTCAGGAGGTTTTACCGGGCTCAATCCTCGGGAGGCGGTTCGGCGCGAGTCTGCTTGATCCGGCCGCGCCGTTTCTTTTCGGCAAGTCGTTGCTCACGACTGGTTGCCGTCGGCTCGGTGGCCCGGCGCTTTTTGGGGCTCGCCAGAGCCTCCCGGATCAGGGTCTCCATCCTGCGGAGGGCCGCTTCCAGGTTTTGCCCCTGGAGACGGTGCTTGCTGCTGACAACCCGCAGATTGCCCTGTTTGTCCAGGCGGTTCGCCAGCTTGAGCCGGAGGCGCTGCACGGCGGGCCTTCCAATCACTTCGGCGGCGCCCTCCAGGTCGAGCCTGAGATCCACCTTGGTTTCCACCTTGTTGACGTTTTGACCTCCCGGTCCTCCGGAGCGGGAGAATTTCAGAAAAAGCAGGGAGGCCGGAAGGAGACGCTTGGGGGAAATTTGTAAGTGACGCACGTTCGATATCCTGTCGATTGCCTCTCGATTCTGATCCGACCCCATCCGTTTCCGAATTCCCGGCGCCCTGTTCAGGGATGGGGAAGCCCCTTCCGGGGTTTTCTTGCGACCGGCAAAATGCCCTTTGCCCCTCCCGTTTCAAGGAGGAAGCGGGCATCCACGGTTGAATTTCAGACGATGCCGACTGTAATCTTAGGAGTCCCTCTGATTCAGTTTTTCTGGAGGGTATAGTACTGGAAAGAAACAATGAAAGCATGGCTTGATAGAGTGATGGAACCCCACCTGCCGATCGGAACTTTCCGCGGCAGCCGAAAGAACCCAAAGACCTGGACCGGGCCTTCCAGGTTCGAGACCCTTGAGATGATGCCCATCCAGCCCCGGCCCACCCCCCGGTGTTTCCTGCCGGCGGCAGCCCTGGTCCTGTTGCTGCTGCTCGGCCTGGGCTCGCTGTCCACCGGTGCGGAAAGGCGGGAGTCAGCCCGCTCGAAATCACTGTCTTTTGGTCAAGTTCTACCGAAGTTCAAGGTAAAGGACCTCAAGGGGCGGACCTGGAAGTTGTCTCACTTGAAGGGAAAGGCGACCTTGATCAACGTCTGGGCCACCTGGTGCCCCCCTTGCCGGTTGGAGCTGCCCTATGTGCAGAAGCTTCATGAAACCATCGAGGGCCGCCCCAATTTGCAGGTCCTGACGCTCAATCTGGATGAAGACCCCACGCTTGTCCCTTCCTATATGCGGGCAAACGGCTTCACTTTTCCAGTGGTTCGCTCCTTTGAACTGGCCGAAAAGATTCATCCAATCGGCGAGATACCCCAAAACTGGATCATCGACCCCAAAGGGCGGCGGTCGAAACAGAGTTTGAACGGGTATGGAGAAGTCTGGCTGGAGCAGATCAGGATACTCATGGAAAAGACACTGCGGCGACGATAGGTCCGGCCGACCTGCCTCCTTGGGCCGGGATTCAGTCCATGAATCGGGCGCCGGCTTCGTCCCACCGGGAGAGGGAAGCCGGACCGGGGGGCGGCTCCCGGGGTAAAGCCTTCCCGACGTGGTTTGACAACAGGACTCCTCAAGCCCCATCCTGAAAGAGAGATGCGACTTCAACGACAGCTTCTTGGGGGCCATGGGCGCTGCCGGGTCCGGGGGCGTCTTGTCTGTTGATACCCATATATCGTTTTCCGATGGCGGCGACTGGGTCGGTCCCGACGGTGACCAGGGCAGGAATATCGATAACCAATGGGACAGGCGCTTCAACCTCGGTCAACATAGGTTCTTATTTTGAGCTCTACAGATAAAGAAGAAAAGAAACAGCCGCAGACAAACGAGAGACACGGCCACCGGGTCGGGCAGGAAAACGTTCAGATATTGGGCCTGGATATCAACGCCCCGGTATTCCTGGTTTCGGGAATCGCCATCGCCGCCTTCAGTGTAGGGGCGCTTGTGTTCAGGGAATCGGCAACGGAAACCCTGGGGGCGCTGCGTGTCCAGGTGGCCACCGCCTTTGACTGGCTGTTCATGATTACAGCCTGCGTGCTCTTGCTGTTCTGTCTGTTTCTGATTGTCTCCCCGCTGGGCAAGGTGCGGCTCGGCGGTCCGGATTCGGCGCCCGATTACTCCAGAGCCACCTGGTTCTCCATGCTTTTTGCTGCGGGAGTGGGCATCGGTCTCCTGTTTTTCGGTGTGCTGGAGCCGGTTTACTACTTTCAGAAGCCGCCGCTCGGCATCGACCCCGCCGATACCGAAGCGGCTCTCGCCCTCAGCATGGCGGGGACGATCTTTCACTGGGGTCTGCACGGTTGGGCCATCTACGCACTCGCGGGTCTTGGCCTCGCCTTCTTCACCTATAACCGGGGACTGCCTCTCACCATCCGCTCGGCGTTTCATCCTCTTCTCGGCGACCGCGTCTGGGGCTGGAGCGGCCATGTCATCGACATACTGGCGATATTCGCCACTTTGTTCGGTCTGGCCACCTCGCTCGGACTTGGCGCTCAGCAGGCGACGGGCGGTCTCAACTACCTGTTCGGGGTCCCGGCGACCGATTTCACCCGAGTGGCGCTGATCATGGCCATTACCGCCATTGCCACCATCTCGGTGCTGACCGGGCTGGACGTCGGCATCAAGCGCCTCAGCCAGTTCAACATGATACTGGCTGTGCTGTTGATGCTGTTTGTCCTGGCAGTGGGACCGACGCTGAATATCTTGCACAGCTTCTGGGTCGGGCTTGGCGAATATTTCGCCAGGATTGTGCCTCTCAGCAACTGGGTGGGTCGTGAAGACACCGAATTCCTGCATGGCTGGACCATGTTCTACTGGGCTTGGTGGATTGCCTGGGCGCCGTTCGTCGGCACTTTCATCGCCCGCGTTTCAAAGGGTCGCACGGTGCGCGAATTTCTGGCATTCGTGCTCATACTGCCGACGCTGTTCATCTTGCTGTGGATGAGCGTTTTTGGCGGCACCGCTCTCCACCAGTTTCTCGTTGACGGCTACACCGGCGTGACAGAAACCATTGCGGCCCCTGGCAGCCGGAGCTCGTCTTGTTCAAAATGCTCGAGCCACTGCCGCTGACCACTCTGCTTTCCTTCGTCAGCGTTGTTCTGGTTATCGTCTTCTTTGTCACCTCGTCGGATTCCGGCTCACTGGTCATTGACACCATCTCGGCCGGCGGCAAGATGGACGCGCCGGTGGCCCAGCGCGTGTTCTGGTGTCTTCTGGAGGGTCTGATTGCCATTGCGTTGCTGCTGGGCGGAGGTCTGCAATCTTTGCAGGCGGCCTCGCTCCTGACGGCGCTTCCGTTTTCTATTGTGCTTGTCGGAATGATCGTCGGCATCTGGATCGGGCTTCGCCGCGAACCCCGCTGACAGGCATGGGATCGGCGAAACGGTTTCGTTCGTTGTCCGCACGGCTTGGCGGGAGGGCGGCGGAAACGAGCTGGTGAACCCGTTGGCGGCTTACCCCGTGGATTGGACCCTTCCCGGCTTCGGCATCCAGGAGCGAAACCCTTTTTCGGAAGCGGTTCACGAGCAGATGCCCGGCGCGGCCCGAACCCGCGGCGGCCATCTCTGTGGCGGTCGGGTATCGACATCGACGAAGCGCTGGCCGGTGGATACCCTCTGATTGACGATCACCGAAAGGCCGATGGGCCAACGGCCCCAGGGGTAGAGGTCCCCGGGGCGGCCAGGGTCAACCTCTCGATGGCCTCCGGGTGTCCGGCAGGATGAGACTGGCGGCCCAACCGACCGCGAACGAGCAGAGATTGGCCAGGAAAAGGGTCAACCAGGGATGGAAGGGGTAGCGCAGGCTCTCGGCTGATTGGGCCGCCCACGGAACTCCCAGCCCGCCATCGACAGCCGCAAGCGCCTGGTCGAGCAGGGTCCAGGCCGAAATCGCCACACCACAGGCCAACCCGACGTACACTCCCGGCGCCTGGGCCCGAGGCACAAAAAAGGCCAGCATGAACAATCCCAACAACCCCCCGCCCAGAATGGAAAAGACGGTAAAACTGAACTGGAGAGCCTGTTCCACGCCCAGCAGCAGCACCAGTCCCACACCCAGACCGAGCAGCCCCCAGACAGCCGAGGCCGCCCTGCCCAGGACCAACTGAGAACGATCGGTGGCCTCGGGTCTGAAGTGCAGATAAAAGTCCCGGACCGTCACCATGGCCATGCTGTTGATCATGGTGTCCAGGCTGGACATGGCCGCGGCGCACATCCCGGCCAGAATCAGCCCGGTCACCCCGGCCGGCAGTTGGGTGACGACAAAATAGGGAAATACCTCGGTTTCGCTGGCCGCAATGGCAGCCGGCAACTCGGAAGGATGAAGGCTGTAGTAGGAATAAAGCAGGGTTCCAATCAGCATGAACAGGTTCCAGGTGACCACACACCCAATCGCTCCGAACCAGATGGCTTTCTGCGCCTCGCGAGTCGAAGGCGAGGCCAGAAACCGCTGGGCGGCATCCTGCTGGATGGTGTAGTTGCTGATGAAGCCGAAGACGCCATAGAGGATGGTGACCAGGATGGTCATCTCGCTCAGATCCAGAGACCAGTCCGCCAGCTTGAACTTGTCCGCCTCCTGCGCGGTCCGGAGGAGCTGGGTGCTCCCGTCCTCTCCGAACCACAACACCGCCAGGCAGATGAGCCCCCCGCCGAACAGCGTGACCGACTGCATCACATCGGTCCAGATCACCGCCTCCAACCCTCCCACCATCGTATAGAGCAAAGCGATGACGCCGCTGACCAGCACGATGGTGAAGGGACTCCATCCGGTCATGGCGCTGATGGCCTTGGCCATCAGGAACAAGACCAGTCCGGAGCGGAACAAGCGGCTGATCAGATAGAAACAGGCGGTGTAGCACCGGGCCCCGTAGCCGAAGCGCTGTTCCAGGAACTCATAGGCGCTCATCCGGACTCGCTGTCGATAGAACGGGATCACGACCCAGGCGATGAAGATGGTGACCAGCGGAAACATCAGGTTGGCGAGGTGGGGCCGCCAATCCCCACCGTAGGCCTGTCCGGGCAGAGCAATGAAGGTGGCGGTGCTGATTGAAGTTCCAAAAAAGGAACAACCCACCGCCCACCAGGGTATCGAGCGCCCGCCGATGAAGTAAGCCTCGGTGTTGGTTTGCCGCCGCGCCAACCGGGCGCCCATCCAGGCAACGGCAATCAAATAGATTCCGAGCAGGATCCAATCGATGTGGGCCATAGTTGCGACTCGACCGCAGTTGGAACGAAGACAGCGGCAAGCCCCAGGAAGCCCAACCGGCCGCGACTTCCCGGAGCCAGGGTCCAGTTTGGGGGGATTATAAACAATGGTGGGAGACCTCTGCATAACTCAGCTTGACCAAAACCAAACGCTTTATGTAGTAGGCTTCTGATGGATTTCACCCTACATATAGTGCTTGGTGGTCTGATCCTTGAGTTATGCAGAGATCTCAATGGTTCCCAAATCTACATTTTTACTCAAAAAACCTTGACAAAATCCCGCATAGTGTACTCATTAGTTAGTATTAACGGGAGGATCTCTCAATGAATCGGAGGTCCCCTGGAGAGAACTATCGCAAAGGCATGGCTCTTGCCGATCTGCTTCGCCTGTTCCCTGATGACGCCACCGTCAGGCGATGGTTTGTTGAGCGGTGTTGAGCCGATGGCGTCTGCTGCCCGTGATCATGCGGTTCATCGCCAGGGGTCTGGATGGTAAGCGGTTACGGTATGGGGAGTCAGGATCGTGAAACCTCGAACACAGGTTCAAGCCTTGTTCCAAACTACCAAGCGCGTGGTGCATAGGGGCGTGCCGAGGAAAGATCTTGTACTGAGCACCCACATAGCCGGGAACGAGAACGTGTTCCCGAAGATTCTGGATCTCTATGTGAAGCCTGGAAGCGTGGTGGCGGACGTCACTTATGGCAAGGGAGTGTTTTGGCGGAACGTCCCCTCCGGTCGCTACGAACTCCGGGCTACTGACATTCAGAGCGGCGTGGACTGTCGAAACCTTCCCTATGAGGACGGAGAGATTGACTGCGTGGTTCTCGATCCTCCCTACATGCACTCTCCGGGGGGCACGGCCCCATCGGACGCATACGCCGTTCGAGGCGTACTACCGCAACAACGGGTCGGGCGGTCAGACCAGGAACAAGTATCATGAAGCGGTCCTTGATCTCTACCGCGACTCGGGAGCCGAGGCCTACCGTGTGTTGAGAGAGCGCGGAGTCTTTATCGTGAAGCGCCAGGATGAGGTGTGCTCGAACCGGCAACGCTTCACGCACGTCGAGATCATGCTTGCCTATGGTGAGATGGGATTCATTGCGGAAGACCTGTTCGTCGTGGCGAGAAACAACCGTCCAAGCGTGAGTCGCGCGGTGAGGCAGGTTCACGCGCGGAAGAACCATTCGTACTTTCTCGTCTTCTGGAAGAAAGGGAAAAGCGGCTGGATATGGGAATCTCCCCAATAAATGCCATTGATCTCATGAAGAAGGTCATCGAGGACCACTCGCCAAAGTCGATCTGGACGGGTTCTCCGCTGGAAGGCTATCGGCGTGTTGGAAACACCAACCGCGGTGAAGTTGGTGAGGATTTCATTCATAGATACTTGACACAAGCCAGGATTCCAGTCAGCAATGGGTCGCGCGTGGCCCCAACCGACTTACGGATTGCCGGGAATCTGTTTGAGGTGAAAACAGCATCGTTGGGAGCAAACGGGACTTTTCAATTCAACCACGTCAGGCTGGACAAGCAATACCGATATCTTCTGCGCCTGGGAATATGCCCCAGGGAAATCGTGTTTAATGTATGGCGCAAAGGCGTGCTCTCAGAAGGTGGCGCCGGTACTCTTGTGCGAATGGCGGAAGGACAGAGCACCGCTCATAAACTCACAAAAAAGCTGGAGGACATGAAACCGATTGAGGAACTTCCCGATTGGATTCGCACGGAAGTTATGGGCAACGGTTAGTCGGGAACAACAGCCTGTATGGTGTGCGCAAGGAAGCTCGCAACTGAGAGTCAAGCCGCTTGATTCGATCGTGCAGGGATGATGAATCCGTAACCTTCTGAACCCCCATCCTCCGGGCCCGACTGGCTTCAGATTTTGCCTCCATGCCCTGGCGGCGGGATGACGAGTCCTCCCCGAGGGCGCTGCCCGCCGCCAACGACGATTACCAAAGGACCACCAGGGCCAGGTATGCAATGAACGCCAGGAACAGCCCGCTCCAGATAGAGGGTTGACGATACCACGGCAATCCGCCGGGGGGAATGGGAAAGGGATACTTCGGCGCAGAGGACAGTTCCTGGCGTGTCTGCTCCAACCAGCTTCCCCGGGTTGCCGCCAGAGGCTCCGGCCTCCCGGAGTTGCGCGTGGACTCGTCGCCATCCCGGAAGCTGCAGACGAGGCCCCGCAACTCCTGCCTGGGCGTCCATCCCCACATCCAGCTAACCCCCAGCATGGCTCCGGCGGTGACGACCGGACCCCACAGATAGGCCCACCAGGTGTTGGTCCACCACAGGGGCAAGGGCAACCCCAGGGCGTCGCCCAGGAGGGAGCTGAGGCCGTAGCCGACTCCAAAGAGAAGCCCCACCACTCCGGAGCGGCGGTGCACCGAGGTCAGCGTCCCCATGAGATACATGGTGAACAAAGGCATGACGGCGACGCTGGTGATCCGCAGATAGAAGCGGACCATGCCTTCCTGGAGAAAAGGAATGTAGCCAAAGGAAGCGGCAATGATCAGGGGCGTGGCCCAACGCGAGACCTTGAGGTAGTGGGCATCGGTTTGTCCCTTCACCAGAAACCGGGCGTAGATATCTCGGGTAAAGACAGCCGCCAGCGAGGAACCAATCGAGTCGTAGGTCGAGATGCCTCCCGCCAGGACGCCGGCCACCACCAGGCCCACCAGGCCGGGGGTCAGGTACTCCTGCACCAGCCGGGGATAAATCTCATCCGCCACCGAAAGCTCCGGCATGACGGCTCTCCCCAGAATCCCCAGGGTGATGTTGAACCACATCACCCCAACGGTGACGACGCTTGCGGTCAGAGCAGCGGTCTTGAGGTCCCATTCCGAGCGGGGCCCGCCAACAGGCGCATGGCCTGAGAATGGTTCACGATGCAGTAGGCCGTCAAGACGATGACCCAGCCAAAAATGATCAAGGGCGCCGGTACCCCCGGCTCCTCCCGGCCCACGTGCAGCATGGTGTCGACCAGTTGTGGATCGATCTGCTGGAAACGACTTTCCAGACCCGCCCAACCGCCTACGGCGCTCCACAGGACCCACCACAGGATGGCCGAGGCCATCAACATGACAATGGACTGAAGCGCGTCGGTGGCGGCGACGGACCTCAGCCCGCCGGTGGCGGTGTAGACGGCAGCCGCCATGGAAATCGCCACCACCAGCCACCAGGTGAAACTGCCCCAGTGGGTCAGGATGGAAAAGGTGAGGTAGAGGGAGAACGCGATGTTTCCCAGAACGTTGGTGCGGGACTGAATCTGGATGAAAGCGCTCAACAGCCGGGCGGCCGGACCAAAACGGTATTCGAGGTACTCGGCATTGGTGAACATGCTCCCACGGTAGAGCGGCAGAAAAACGAAGTAAGCCGCCACCAACCAACCGACAGGCAGCCCCAGCCACCAGGTTGTCAGATTGGAGAGTCCGAAGGTGTAGGCGCCGCCGACCACGGCCACGTAATCCCCACTGTCAACCGCGGTGGCGAACATCGACAGCCCCACCATCCACCAGGGGAGGGCCTTGGCGGCCAGAAGCCAGTCGGAGGAACGCCGGGTCCGCCGCGAAATCATCAGCCCGTAACCGACGATGGCGCCGTTGGCGCCGACCACAATGAGCCAATCCAGGATGGTCATCAGCAGGAGGGATCAAGGGGTGCGCCCCGGACATTCCTGTCCGGGGAACCATCCAGGCAGGAATACCTGGACTACTCTCAAGAACCGAGCCAGCCGCCGAGTGGGGAGAACTACTGGAAGTTCATCATCATGGACTGATAGATCTCGGTGGCTTGCAGGACCTGCTCGCATTCCACCCACTCCACGGCGCCGTGAGCCTGGTCGATGCTGCCGGGCCCCAGGACGATGGCCGGGGTCCCGACGGCCGTGAACTTGCTGGCGTCGGTGCCATAAGGCACGCCCGTGATGGTCGAGCTTCCCAGCACCGCACGGGTGGCCTCGGAAGCCACTTGCACAATCGGGGAGGCCTCGGGGGTCTCCATCGCGCCATCCAGCAGGAAGGGCTCCTCCAGGCTCACCTTCAGCTCGGGGTCGGCGGCCCGGGCGCGGGAGAGCGCCTCCTGGAATACCGCCAACGTCTCTGGGGGAGTCTCTCCCGGAATGGTTCGTCGATCCACCTCGATGACGCATTCGTGGGGCACGAAATTCACTTGGGCGCCCCCCTGGATCACGCCGATGTTGAGCGTTGGGCCGCCGGTCAAGGGGTGATTTTTTTGTTGGAGGCTCGGCAGGACGTCCCTCTCGATGTCGGCGATCAGCCGAGCCATCTTCACGATGGCGTTGACACCCAGATGGGGCTTGGAGCTGTGGGCAGCCACTCCCTCGACCCGGATACGAAAACGGGCCAATCCCTTGTGGGCTCGAATGACCGCCAGATCCGTGGGCTCCGCCACCACCACCGCCTCGGCCTTCACATGGGCCGCCAGGCTCAACGCGCCGCGAAACAGATATTCCTCGTCCACCGCTCCGGCGAACCGGATGGTGCAAGGGGGTTTTTGGCCGGATTCCTTGAGGCGCTTCATGGCGTGAATCATGGCGACGCCGCCGGCCTTGGTGTCACAGGAACCGCGGCCGTAGAGGCGCCCGTCGCGGATGTGAGGCTCGAAGGGTGGAATGGTCATGACACCTACCGAGGCGGTGTCCAGGTGGCATTCGAACAGAAGCACGCGCCCGGGATCCAGGCCCTCCAGGGCGCCGATCAGGTTGCTTCGCCCCGGTAGAACCTCCTGGGTCTCACAACTCATCCCGGCAGTTCGGAGGAAGTGAGATACATATTCCACCATCGCGCCTTCGCCCCGTTGGCCCCCGGGCAATCCGGGATTGACGCTTTCAATAGCCACCACGTCCTGCAGTGTCGCCAGCACCTCATTGTCGCTGCGAGTCCAGGCTTCTCCCATCGTTCCGTCCCCTTTGGCTGATCTCGAACTCGGACAAACCGTTCATCGAAATCCTAGCAGGTTCTGGCGGTATTGGCTTCGTTAATGTTCCCGCCCCCGGAAGGCCGGCGGGACGCTGCCCTCAAGACGGCGCCCGGAATCCGTTCAAGCTGGCCCCCGGACCCTGGGCGCCCCGGCCCTGGATGAGCATTTGACGGGCCTCCTCACGATAGCGCTTCCTGATGTCACGGGTGGGAGGCCGGGAGCGGCTGGAAGGCAGCCCCACCAACTCCATGCACAGCTTGTCCAGATAGCCGTCGCCTCCCGTGTACTCCTGCTCGATCTTCATCCACAATCGCATGAAGGGTTGAGCGGCTCGCGACAGCATGTCCTGGACCTCCGAATAGTTCTTCTGATTCAGTTGCTCGATCAGCTTGGCTCCCCACTCCGGCCAGTAGTTGCAGACATGAACCTCGAAGCCGCGGGCCCCGAGAATGTGGCTGGCCACGAAATGCATCTGATTGTCGATCACGGAAAACCGTCGGGAGAAGGCTTGGATCACCTGCTCGAAGGTCATCCAGCCGGGATGGGGCGTGGCCCACTTGAGCCCGACCACATTGGGGATTTCGGCGAGCTTGCCGACCGTAGCCAGGGAAACCCCGGTGCTGGTCCAGAAAGTGTTGTAGACAATGATGCCGACATCACTGGCATCGGCTACCGCCGCCACGTATTCGTAGAAATCCTCTTCGGTATGCTGAAAGTAAAAAGGACAGGACACCTGGATGTAGTCGGCCCCTGCATCCCGGGCGGCCCTGGCCAGACGGCTCAGTTCCGCAGTGCTTGTGGTCTGCGCTCCCATGGCCACCGGGACCCGGCCCTCCGCCGCCTCGACGACGGCGCCGGCCACGGTGACCCGTTCCTCGAAAGTCATAGTCGAGAAGTCGCCGGCGGCCCCTCCCGCCAGGAAGGTGGCGTTTCGACCGTTGAGACCCCCCTCGAGGAGGAAACGGACATGACGCCGGATCCCGTCCAGGTTCAAAGACAAGGCCGCGTCGTCCCTGAACATCGTCGGGATGGTTACGTAACATCCGCCTAAGCGTTGCCGGGCTTTTTCGAAGTCCATGGAGGGTCTCCCTCTGGGTTATTTGGGATAGTTCAAAGGACGGGGATGAATCTCGATCAATGACGGCCGCCCCGATCATCGGTCCTCTGCGTTCGAATTCTACGCCATCCAACCCTGAATTCGCCCTGAGTGTCCGGATTGAACCGGGAAAGCCGGAGCCGTCCGCAGTCCCCGCTCGGGCCCGAATCCCAGCCGGCGCCCCGCGCCCGTTGATCGACAAGAAACCGTTCCGACTCGCCAAACGACTTTTCTCGGCGGTTGGCCTTGGTTAATGGCATCCCGTCATGGCGCCCATCCCCTCTTGCGGGGTCCCTTCAACAAAATTCTCCTCCTGAGAGGAACTGCACTCCTTTGAGGAGTGCAGGGGGTGGGTCCACAATTCCCCTCCTGGGGAGGGGCGCAGGGGTGGGTTCTTCCTCGCCGCCGGGCGGCCCGGGGCCCGATCAGCGCCGGGGAAAGGCCAACGCGCCGCCGCCGCCGAATCTCGTTCTGCCCTCGGTCCTCGTTCCTGCCCACCAGCCGCGAGAGCGGCGGCAGCCACCGGCCCCGGGGCTCCCTCATTCCTCACTCCTCAACGGCCTGCCGCCGCCTTCGCGGCTCGGTGTCTTTTGGCCTCCGGACGGTTTGCCCTCAGCCCCTCTCCCGGCCCTGGCGTTCGAGGTTGTCCTGCTTCTCACTTCAAACTTCCTACTTCCCCCTTCAAACTTCTCACCTGCCGCCGCCTTCGCGGCTCGGTGGTGTTGGGGGCCATCCGATTCCGTGGGCTGACGCCCACGGCTACACGCTGTCGCCGCCTTCGCGGCTCGGAGTATTCCCCTCCTGGGAGGGGCTGGCCTCCTCAGAGAATCTGGCCTTCTGAGAGAAGGCCAGGGGTGGGTCCACTAGAGGGTGGATCATAACGGGAACATTGACTTGGGCCAGCCGCTCAGCGCTCGCTCAGCGCCCACAAACCGAGCAGGCCCCACTCCGGTCACCAACAGGCTGCGCAGGCGGCGAACCAGAGAGAGGGTCACTCCGATGGCGGCGGGAAGACCAAGGATGGTGACGATAAAGGCGTAAGATCCTTCCGCCACACCCAGCTGCATGGGGACGAAGATAAAGGTGAGACTGATGAATTTGCTGGCCGTTTCAATCAACAGAGGATAAATCAGCGGCGGCAGCCCCCAGAGCACTCCCAGGACCCAGTACACCTCGATAATCAGCAGGACATGAGCTGCCAGTTCCAGACCCACAACGGTCCAGAATCGGATGGGGCGGTCGTAGACCAGGCGGAAAAGGAGATCCTCCATTTGCCTCACCCTTTCGAGATGGGGCTTCACCTTCCTCGAGAGCCGCGGCAAGCGGGCCAGTTGATTGAGGCTGAAATGGAAGACGTAGAACCGACGCGCAAAGGCAGCCGCCGCAACCACCAGAACGCCGCTCAGAAGCAGGATCATGCCCCAGGCAAAAGCCCGGATTGAAGGCTGCAGCGGGAACTCCAGAGCCAGGGTGACAAAACCTGCGATCGAAAGCATCGCCGCACTGAGGTTGTAGAACAGAATCTCGGCCAGGGTCGAGGCAAACGCCTCCGGGAGTTCCAGGCCTTTTTTCTTGAGCAGCCAGGCTTTGGCGGGCTCTGCCAGCAACGGCCCGGTAGCCGTCAGGACACGCACGGCTTCGCCGGAAATTCGAATCCAGAGGACTTCCAGGTACGGTATCCGGATTCCGAGCAGACAGCGAGACAGCGCCGCGCTTCGGACCGCTTGATAGACAGCATGGAGGACGGCCAGAGCCGCGAAATGCCAACCGATCTGAAGCAGCAGGGAGAGCATCCGCCCGGGGCCCAGCCGGGAGACCAGATAGGCCAACAGGCCGAGCCCCAGGAGCAGGAGCAGGGTGCGTAACGTTTTGCTGCCGGCCATCGCTGAAATCACTGTCCGCCGCCAGTGGCTTTTTCTCTCCCTTGCCTCCGCCGACCCGACCCTGGTTGCCTTCAGCGGAAGGGGTCCGCACATTCCCCGTCCGGGAGGGGTGTCGGGGTCCTCGATCTGCTTGGTGATTTTCTTCTGCGTATCAGCACATTCCTCTCCTGAGAGGGGCTGCTCTTCTGAGCGGAGTGCAGGGGTGGGTAAAACCGCCGCGTTCAGGTGAGAAAAGGTGCTGTCAATGAGTTCCCGCTGCCGGCGATCGAAGCCGGCGGTTTTCCGCGGCGCGGGCTCCAGCGCCCGGGGGCCGGTCCCAACGGAGGACTTGCCCAAGGTCACTGCGGGGTCAGGGGGCGCACCTTCTTCTCGGTCCGATTCAGGGGATGGCGGAAGGCCTCCCGCCGCAGCCGTTTGAGGTTGGGGTAACCATCGGCCTGCTCCCGAGCCCACTCGGCCGCGAAGCGTCCGCTGCGAATGCCCCGCAGGATTCTTTGCATACGCTGCTTTACCCCTTTGGACGGAAGTTTCTCGAATCGCGAGAGCGAGCCGTACTGAGAGGTCGGCGAGTGATGGCGCATCTGTTGGAACATGCCCTCGACCGCCATCTGATGGAAAATTTCGCCGGCCTCGCCGGAGGCGTAAAGCTCCAGAGCCACCAACTCGGGGGGTACCCCTTCCTCGACCAGAACCTCGTAAGAGAGCAGAATGGCCTGATTGAGGAGCGGCCACAGGGCCTGCTCGGCAAAGAGATTCACGTCGGCCTCATCCTCGAAAGTGCACTCCACAACCCCGGCGCGAGTGCACCCCACCGCCTTGGCCAGGGCCAGCGCGATCTCCCGCGCCTGGCCCGAGGGGTCCTGGCCGACGGCCACGAAGGCAGGAACCCCTTTGCCTTGAACGAACAACTCCCGCACGGAGAGCCCCATGGCCCGGGGGGACATCATCACCACGTCGACATCCCGGGGAGGCTGGATGCACTTGAAGCGGAAGCCGTAGCTGCTGGCGAAGTCCAGCACCTGCCCCGGGCGCAAATGCTTTTCAATGTGCCATTGATACACCTGTTGCTGCACTTCGTCCGGCAGGGCCGATGATGAGAACGTCGGCCTTTTTCGTTGCCTGGGCCATGGAGAAAACCGGGAACCGGTCGCGTTCGGCTTCCTGAAAATAGGCGTCCCGGCGATTGCCCACAATCACTTCCAGCCCGCTGTCCCGCAGATTCTGAGCCTGGGCCTTTCCCTGATTGCCGTACCCGATCACCCCGATCACACGCTGCTTCAGCGGCGTCAGGTCCACGTCTTTATCGAAGAAAATCTTGCGCATGAAGCCACCTCCCTGGAATCACGCTCGCTGTCCCGACCTCGAGAAAAGCGGAACCAGGCGGTCTCGGGTTCCGGGAGCCGCACGAAGATTACTACCCCAATCCGTTAAAATCAACCCGGACCCTGCGTTGTCGGGCCGGGTCGACGAGGCTCTGGTCTCGAAGGTCGTTCTGCTCGGGGGAAGCGAACTCGTCCCAAACTTCGCAACACCCTGCGGCGAGACGGATTGACGCGGCTGGAGTAGGGCCACATACTGCCTCTATGCCTTCGACAACCATCGAATCGACGTACTCGCTGGATGTTGAATCCGTGCGCACGCTGGAGGCGCTGGCGCAACGCTGGAAGGTGTCGAAAACCGAAGTGTTGCGGCGCGCCATTCGGATGGCAGCCATGGAAGAGGACCGGGGTAACGGTGCGGCACTCGGCGCTCTCGACCGATTGCAGACCTTCCTGCGCGAGCGCAAGGTTGATGTCGCCCGGTGGGCGCGGGATCTGAAGGCCGAGCGGCGCTCGGCGGCTCGGCGGTTGTCTTCCAGGTTCCAATGATCCATTGGGACACGAGCTTTCTGATTCGGGCGCTGGGCCTGGGATCGCCTGCAGACCGAAAACTGCGCGGCTGGATTGGGGAAGGCGAGACCCTGGGAATGAGCACGGTCGCCTGGGCGGAGTTCCTGTGCGGTCCACTCGCTCGACGCGATATCGAATGGGCTGCCCGGATCGTTGGACGGCGCCGTGACTTCACAACGGAGCAGGCTGCCATAACCGCCCGTTTATTCAATGAGTCGGGACGGCGGCGTGGATCATTGATCGACTGCATGATTGCGGCCGCGGCGCTCGCCGACGGTGCGCCCATCGCGACTGCGAACGCGGACGACTTCCGACGGTTCGAAGAGTTCGGCCTCAAGATGGCCTGAGGCGCTTCCTGAGGCATGCGATGAAACTCCATTCCAACCCAACCTTGATTTCCGGTTCGAAGCGATTGAGGCCGTCTGCTACGAAAAATAAGCTCGCCGAAGTCCTTCTCCGCTCCCCCATCATCCTCATCCTCTCACATGTATCGGGACCCGGACACTCGGGACCCGAGTCTTCGGGCCGAGGGGTTGCCCGCCGCGGTGAAAGGCTTTGTGGAAATTGACGTTACAACGGCACTCATGCACAATGGAACCGGGGTGCGCATTCAACAAGGCCTGGGGTCACTGCCCCGGTAAATAAATATTGTTATTGGATGGAGTTAAGAAAGGGGAACCGAAATGACCACCATCGACTTTGAAATTGCATCCCTCATCACCCGCGTAATGATCGGGGCCGGGCAAATCGCCGTTGTCCTTTATGGGATTTCCCGCATGACTCAAGCCAACGAACGCCGCACCCAGGCGGTCGCCGAAGATCGCCAGGAACGCGCCGAAGCCGGGGAACGCCAGGAACGGGAATCCGAACGCCGCCATGCCGAAGTGATGGCCGTTGGCGAACGCCGACACGCCGAATCCATGGCCGCCTTGAAAGCCTTGATTGCCGGCCAGGACACTCAGCGCCGCGCCCTCGAAACCCAATCCCGCGCCCTCGAAACCCAATCCCGCGCCCTCGAAGAGCTGATTGCCCGCACCGCTCCAGGGAAAGCCGGCTAGCCAGCCAGCAGGACGGGGCCGGGTTGGCCGACCCCCGTGGCCGGCTGGATAAACTCCGTGAACCAGGCCCGGATCGAGATCGAGGAGGTTCTACGGAAAAACCCCGGACTGAAGGGCACGCGCAATGCCGTGTTTGACGAGGCCTGACTGGATGCCAGGAAGGATGCCGTCAATGCCTTCGTGGAATACGATACCGAAAGAATCAAGGACGCCTCGGCGCGTCTTCGCGAACGAAAGCGTCTGAGGCGAGAGTGGAGCCAGACGCTGCCGCGGGAAAATCCCTACACCCGCGAGCAGGTCGAGAACTCGTTCCGGATGCCGGAGCCGATCGAGGTTGGCCCAGCCTCGTCGGGCTGAGAGGTTGCCAGAGACCCCTGCATAACATCCTGATTTGAAGGTCCTGACCATGAGAGGCGGGTTTTTGGCGGCTTTTGGCAAGGATTGGCCACGCTCGTTGCTTGCCGACCCTTGGGATGGGGCGGTTTTCAGACCCTTCAGGCCTGATGTTCCTCCGTTCAGACACACTTATCCTGCCTACCCCTTCAAACTTCTCACTGAGGGGGTGGTTTCGATAGCCTTGGCGCTGGACCTGATCCCCAATCCCAAACCGTTTCAACCGGTGGCGGGTTTGCCGGGAACTGTATGCGCTATCGATACAGCGCTGCCTCATCCCCCAACAGCAGCCTCTCACACTCCTGGCTGTCATGAACATTCCCCGGCGTGACGCTCTGGCGGTGGATGAACCCGTCCTCGTCCACCCCCGTATGGACCGAATAGCCGTAGGTGGCTTTGATCTTCCCCCGACTGTCTTTCTTCACGCGCCAGCCCCCATCGCCATCACGAGTGGGCATTCCATCCTTGCCCCTGCCCGAACCCGATTGAGCCGCCTCCACCGGCGTGGCATCAATGATGTTGATCCGTCCTTCGGTCATGATGATCCTCCGGGCTTCCAGTTGGCGGTTCACCTCTCCCCAAAGCCGCTCCCCCAGACCCTGCTCCACCAGCCGGGTGCGGAACCGCCCCAGCGTCGTGGACTCCGGAACCCCGCCACCCAACTCAAGAGGGCGGAATTTGCGAAACAGTCAATCCCGCTACAGACAGTGCCACAGTTGCACATCCGACAAACGATACCAGACTCCCAGCAACAGACCCCGAAACAGGGTCAGCAGCGGATAGCCGGGACGCCCCGTCCCAGCGGCCCTGGATCGAAGACAGCAGACCCTCGATCTCCAACCACTCCAGCAACGCCTCGGCATCCTCGAGCGCGTGCAGGGTCGGATGATCCAGTTCCGCAGCACAGACAAACATCTCAGGTTGAATGGTGAATGATTTTTGCATTATCTGTCATAACATCTTGCCGGTAGTTATGCAGAGGTCTCTTGTTGTATTTACTTCTTGAAGAAGTAAGGATGTTCAGGCGTGGAGAACTCCCCAAAAACACAAGCTCCTGATAATAACTCAGGCGCCAGGGAGAGTGTCTCTAAGCACACTTGGAAGATTGAGCTTGACCACCAGACGACACGACGTATCCTTGCCTTTCTGTATGGCCGCATTACCCCGCTGGACGATCTACGTAGCATCTTCGACCGCCACTACCCGCCATTCCTCCCAAGTAAGCGCCCTCACTCGTCCGCACCACAGGGGACTGCGTTTTCCTATTTACGTATGACGTAAAATCGTGCTAAAACTGTGTGTTCATGATCCAGAGTTTCGGGGACCGAAAGACTCAACAATTTTTTGCCGGCCAATGGGTTCGGGATTTCCAAGGGTTTGTGGATCAGGCAACACGTCGTCTCACTTTTTTGAATGAGGCAGAGTCCTTACTGGACTTGCGGGGCTTGCCGAGTAATCGACTAGAGGCACTATCGGGAGATAGGACAGGGCAGTACAGTATCCGAATCAATCGACAGTGGCGGATTGGTTTTCGTTGGGAGGATGACGGTCCTCATGATGTCAAGATCGTGGACTACCACTGAATGAGGTCAAAATTATGAGTATTCAAAAAAATGGCATGCGCCCGGTACATCCAGGCGAGATATTACGTGAGGAACTCAAGGAACTTGGTTTGTCAGCGAATGCGTTGGCGCGAGCCTTGGATGTGCCTGCCAATCGCATTACAGCTATTCTGAAAGGCCAGCGGGGAGTTACAGCCGACACGGCGCTCAGATTGTCGAAGTTTTTTGGTACAACGCCCCAAGTATGGTTGAACCTACAGAAGACCTTCGAACTTAGAGTCGCTGAGATTGAATCAGGCAAGAACATCGTAAAGAGTGTGAAATCGTGGAAATCTGTGGTTGGTGTGTCATAAACAGCCGAGCATCCTAACACACAGTGCTGTGAAACTACGTCCTGGGCGGCCAGGGCTTTGACCTCTGGAACGAATGGTCGAAATCGGCCGAGTCCTGCAAAGAGTGCGACGCCCGCGATCTCTGGAAGTCATTCAAGAACAGTGGCCGCCAGGTTACGCTTGGCGCCCTGTTCTACAATGCGCAGAGTCGCGGCTGGAGATGGAAGGGATCGCAGCGACACGTTCCACAAAGGCCAGGAGCGCTGAAAGCCACAGCGCAGCGCGACCCCGAGCGGGAGGAAAAGGCCAGGCAGGCGGCCCGCAAAGCTGAGGCCATGCTGAAATCCTGCCGGATAGCGACACATCCCTACCTTAAAGCCAAAGGGTTTCCCAAACTCAAAGCCCGTGTCTGGCGGGAGTGGGGCGCGGACGTGCTCATTGTGCCCGTCTACGTCAACGACAGGCTGTCGAGCCTTGAGATGATTCAACCGGATGGTCAGAAACGTTTCCTGAAAGGCGGAAAGGTGCCAGGCGGCGTCTACCACCTGGGTAACGGCAGGTTCCAGGTATGGGTTGAGGGCCATGCCACCGGCCTGTCGGTCTGGAAGGCGCTTGCCGTCATTCATGACCGGAAGGACATCAGGGTAACGGTCTGCTTTTCGGCTCACAATCCCGGAAAGGTGGCCCGCGAAGCCGGACGCGGTGTAATAGTGGCCGACAACGACGCCAACGAAAAAGGTTTGAAGGCCGCCCGGGCAACCGGCCTCCCCTTCTGGATGCCGGACGAGCCCGGCGACGCCAACGACTACCACCAGAAGCACGGTACAGATGCCTTGGCCTTCGAGTTGATGGCCTTGAAAGACCACGTGGCCGAGGCGGCTTGATCGATGCGATTGTTTTAGAAAACTTCGGAATAGAAAGGGAGGTATTATGAGGAAAACAATTCTCACGATTATGATGTTGGCGGTTTCAATGGTGGGCGTGCAGGCGCAAAGCGATGTACGGGCTAAAGTCCCACATATCGCCCAAGGCCAGGGTTGCTCAACGGTCTTGAGGTTCATCAATGTTTGTGATGAGCGAGTATCAGGATTCGAGTTTGGTCTATTCGGCGGGCCTTATGTTGTAGCGTTAAGGACAACAAAGGGCATAGGAAGGCTTCCAGGACGGCATCATGTACTGAGAAAGTCCTATATGGTGCCAGGCCAAGCCAGTAGCTTCATATTGCCTGATACTGAAGAGGAACTGATTCAAGGTTTCGCTTGGGGAGGTCTACATGAATGCGTAGCCATGGAAGTTGAATACCGGCAAACCCTGCCTGGTGGAGAAGAACGCTTCGCCACCATTCCGATTCGACAGGAAAGTTTCAGTATCGGTTCCAGAGACTGGGGCTTCTCGCTCACTAACAAAGAAGGTTGTCAAACGGGGATTGCTTTCCACACAAGACCAATGAGAAGCTCAGCCATAGAAGCCAGAGCGCCTGATGGCGACCTTCTGGACCGAGCCGAATTCGGCCAAACGCCAGGGGAGGCGCACGCGGCCTTCCCCTTACATGAGATGCTGCCAGCCGTGGAAGCAGAGCAGGCGAGATATGCTTTTCGCACCATTCACGTCCTCGATGTTCAATCCGTCGTCGCCCTGGAATTCTGCGGCGGGAAGCTGGAACCAATTCAAGCTGCCCCACTTGGCGGGACCCCAGGAGGCTCGCTGAAGGACGATGACCGTCCCTTCCGATAAAGTCCCTTTAGGTCACCTTGCGGACAACCCCGGCATCTTGGGGTTTTGCAGCTTATGCAGGGCCTTGACATTGAAGGTGAGGACAATGAAAGCAGTTGACGAAATCCCCCACACTCAGCAAACCTCTGAGAGGAATAATCTCTACTACCAGGATTTCTACACCTGGACCGTGCGGCAGGCCGAGGCCCTGAAGCGGCGCGACTTCAACGCCGTTGGCTGGGACAATGTTGTCGAGGAGATCGAAGACTTGGTCAGAAGTGAAGAACATAGATTGGAAAGCCAATATGCCAGGGCCATCGGGCACTTGCTGAAACTCCAATACCGCAGGCTCGGAGAAACCGATCCTGTAGCCGGCTGGGAAAGTTCCGTGAACCAGGCCCGGATCGAGATCGAGGAGGTTCTACGGAAAAACCCCGGACTGAAGGGCACGCGCAATGCCGTGTTTGACGAGGCCTGACTGGATGCCAGGAAGGATGCCGTCAATGCCTTCGTGGAATACGATACCGAAAGAATCAAGGACGCCTCGGCGCGTCTTCGCGAACGAAAGCGTCTGAGGCGAGAGTGGAGCCAGACGCTGCCGCGGGAAAATCCCTACACCCGCGAGCAGGTCGAGAACTCGTTCCGGATGCCGGAGCCGATCGAGGTTGGCCCAGCCTCGTCGGGCTGAGAGGTTGCCAGCCCCCCTCGTCGATGAACCCCGGCTGCGCCACCTCATCCTACAGGGGTTGGGCGCTGGCCTGCTGTGCCGGGGGGACAGACGGTCGAGAGTTTGTCGAGCGCTCCAGGCGGCTGGCGAAAGGAGAGCAAGACTGCGGTCGAGACGGGTCCGGTTTGGCGGATTGCTGGCCGGAGAAGCCCAGCCGCCCCTATGGTTCGAAAAAAGTTCGATTCTGCGCCTGGCCAACACCTCTGGCAGTTCCGGGCAATCCGACAGCACTCTCGAGTCAGTTGCCTCCAGCTTGCCTATGCTGCGGTCGAACACGGCATAGACGTTTGCCCCGGTCAAGCGGGAGGCGTGGATGAAGCCGTCTATGTCTGTATGGTCGGCATGAACGACTCTGCCGAAAGCCGGCCTGCGGCGTGATGCCGCGCATTGACCGTGTCCGTCGGTGCGCCGATCCGGGCACAGCCGCCTTGGCGAAGATCGAGCAGTTTCAACAGGATTCCCGGCTTCGTCGCAATCAGGGCGCAGGCCCGTTCCGTAACTTCCTGGATGGCAATCTGCCGTCGCCGCCTGCGCGTGAACCGATCTCGCACGACAGTTTCAACGAAGGCGGCGCCGAAGTCGGGTGAGGCATAGAGGACCGTATAGCCATCCGCCTTGGCGCAGAACCGGGGATCGGCTGGGGCGGTCCCCAAAGGCGATGTCAGATAGTTTCCGGGGATGATCCGATAGCAGGGCGGAAGCACAGCCTCGATGAGGCAACGCTCAATCCGGTCGCGCGGATAGGCCGATCGGCTCATGTGAAAGCCGAGCCGAAACCGGGAGCGGCATCGACAACTTCTTCGATCGCACCAATCTTCAGCTTATCGAGAGGACGTACCGCCTTGTCGGCAAACGGCCATTCCTGAGTCAGGAACGCCCAGGCCAGCTCGGGGCCGTCGATGATCTCGAGGATGCGTGCGATCCCCGGGACGACCTTGCCCGGACCGAGGATCTGCTCGGCGGGAATAGTCAGACCGCGCTTGGTTGATTTCCAGGCGAGAAGAGTCTTTTTTCCGCCCCAGTCATAGACCGTCGTACGCGAAACCTTCAGGCGCAAGACTGTCTCCGAAACGCCGATCATGTCCGGGCCCTGCAGCCGGTGAACGATAAACGGCTCGAGGCTCTCCGGCGCCTCCACGGAGGAGAGTCCGACCTTTGCTTCATACTGAGCCGCAGCGGGCCTCCAGGGCGACGGTGACAGCACACGCGCTTCGGTCGGGTGCTGCCGAAGAAAGTCCGCAGCGCTTCTCGATAGGCCCGAGAGACCCTCGACACGGAACCCGGCGGCTTGCTTGGTCATCTGGGGCACCCCTCTCATCCTGCTAAGTTCATCCGGTCAATTCACAGCGAATTACAGGGCAAGAATGCACACTATGTCCAGTATGTTGGGTAATGTTGGGGGACGTTCTTGGATTGCGAGGATCACTGGGCCGGGCTTCAGCATCGTGCCTGATGAAAGGAGAGAAGCAAATACGCTGCCAAGCGCGTTTGGACGCCTCAGGGAAGCGTTCAGGAAATGGCTTGTCTCGCCCGGCATCAATTCAGAGTTTCCGCGCCTGATAGATCTGCAATTCGGTTCAAGTGTTTACGATTCACATGATCAGACCCACTGACTCTTACTACTTCAAGCTTTTCCCTGGTCAGTTGCTCATCGATTCCGATTGCAGAAACCGCCAGTGCATCGATATTGGGTTCAATTTCGGGAAGGGTCAGGGATTTCACCCGCTCCGGCGAACTTTTTGCCACTTGGTAGTCTGTGCTGAGCAAATAGTTAACTGCAAGAATATTCGGATGATGCTTCTCTAAAGCATTCGAGTTCCGCTTCGCCTCTACTGCCTCTCGTAGGGCCACCTCCAGGTAGTTTTTTGGACTGCCGGTTCGGTTGGGGACAATGCCCGGCTTGTAAGCGTAGACATCATTTCCCTTGACGTACACGTACAGCGAACTGCTCGGATGCTTATAGAGAACCACGGGATACTTCTGCTTTGCTTTCTCCTTGGCATTTTCGAGATAGGCAGGATCGAGGAAGGGGGACAGAATTTCGTGAAGAAATTCTGTCCGATCTGAATTTTGGGGCAGTCGAAGTGGCAAGCATTGGTCGTAGTTGGTACAAATAGCCCGGTCGAGTTTCAATAGAAGCTCTTCTCTAAGGAACAACAGCAAGTCGAACGACTTATGATAAGTGTAACATTCTACGAACCAGCGTTCGTCACCCACCTTTACAGACAAATCTGGGCCGGACTCAGCCCAGCACACCTCGGTCCCAACCTCGCAGAGATGTTCGGCGACTTGTAGCTGCCAGACCAGCGACCAGAAATCGCCAAATTCTGCTGAACAGAGCAATGATCGTTCGTGCTCCCAATGGGGGAGCGCCTTAGCGCAACCAAGCAATTCTTCTAAACGCTGAAATAGCAACTCGTCCGGCCAGGTGCCGAGACGCCAAGCCATATAGTGGCAATAGTACGGCGGACTTTCACAGTGCTGCTTCAGTGCTTCCAGTGGGAATGCCTGTCTAATCGCCGGGTAGCACTCCAGGCGACACTTAACGCGCTCCCAGTCGATGAGCTGGTGCACGAAGTGGCGCTGAGCCGGTTTGTGTTCAAGTGTGGTCATGTCGCGCAACTCCTGGCCCGTAAACGCCCCTGACGCCCCTCGGAAGCTGGAGTATCCGAGCGACATCGACGGCGAAGATTAAGTGCTGGGCCCGTTGGTGGGTTGAGACCCTCTGGCGGTCAACGTCCCGCCGCGGGCCGTTATTGTCCGTCAGGACGAGGTTTTGCCTTCCACTCGCGGGCGCGGCGTTGGGCCTCGGCGATCTGGGCCGCCGTCATCTTCGCGGCAAGCTCGTCACGAGCTTCTCGTGCTACTCATGCAAGTTCAGGATCCTTGAGCTTGGCGCCGGCGAGATTGAAAAACATGTGTGCGGCAACGTAATCCTGGGGAACACCCTCGCCTTTGTCGTACATCAGGCCGAGGTTGAATTGCGCCTCAGCGAGACCCTGTTCGGCGGCGCGACGGTACCATTTAACGGCTTCAGCGTGATCCTGGGGAACACCCTCGCCTTTGAGGTACATCAGGCCGAGGTCGAATTGCGCCGCAGCATCACCCTGTTCGGCAACCCGTCGCAATTCGGCAACTTCATTGTTTTCCGCGGCGAGAGCCGCCGCCACGCCGAAAATGAGCGCGCACAGCGCAAGGCTGCGTACAGTCAAGGACACCGATCAAACCTCCTGAATTCTGGCCTTCGTAGAGGCTATCCCCGAATGTTTTGCGAAACCCCTACTCCGTCATGGAGATAATTTGGTTGCCGGTCTTCCATTCCCGGCCGTTCTTTTCCGCCGGCCCGGCGTTGGTCAGGGCCTGGTTGCCTCCAACAGGTCTCGCAAGGCCGGCAGCAATTTCGGGATGGCGTCCTGGATGATGGTCCAGATGATGTCGTCATCCACGCTCAGGTAGCTGTGAGCCAAGCGGTTTCGCGCTCCTATGATCGCGCGCCAAGGAATCTCCTCATGTTCGTCACGGACCGCGTTCGGGATGTGAGTGGCTGCCTCGCCGATCAACTCCAGATTGCGCAGAGTAGCATCGTAGGTGAGCGCGTCCTCGACGAACGTGGCTTGATCCATTGCAGAGGTATAAGCTCGAACCTTTTCAGCAAATTCGATCATATCGCTCACATAGAAGCGCCACTCCCGTGATCTCTCGCCGGCGCTAGACATGGACGGCCTCCCGCTCCACGTAGGGACGCAGTTCTGCCCGCAGCGCCTTGTCGGTGACCAGATCGACGGTACGTCCCAGCAGGTCCTCCAGGTAGAACTGGGCCCCGAAGTATCGTCTCCAGTCTGCCGGTCCGTCGAAACGAACCAGGAGGTCGACGTCGCTGTCTTCCGAGGGCCTGGTCGCGAGCCATGGATCCGAAGAGGGCGAGATCCGTGACCCCGAATCGTTGCGAAAGGGTCGCCTTGTGGGCTCGGAGCACCTTCAGGACTTCGTCTTTGTTCATGGGGCCTCCCGTGGATGGGTCGAAACCCGTCGTCCGAGACCAGGACTACGGCCCATCCTTTTATGCGGAACGAGTCGGTGGCGAGGCGGTTGATCACACCCTGAACGAATTCGAACGGCGACAGGTTCTCTGTCAAGTTCCTGGTTTCTTGTATACGTCGCGCCGATGTCTGACGAAATGAACGAGACTATCCGCCGCTCCCCCGCTTCACGGGTGTAGAGCACACGGTAGTCCCCGACACGGTAGTCCCCGACGCGGAGCTTGAACACCCCGCGCCAGGAGCCGGTCAATGGCTCGAGCCTGATTGTCTCGAGGTTGTCTGCCAGCCACTGCACCTTGTCGATCACACGACGTGCGACGGCCGAATTTAGACGGCGGAGGTCGGCTTCCGCCGTCGGAGTCAGTGCAACCTCATAGGTCATTCGTTCGACTCGAATCTGCCTGCAACCTCCGACAGACTCAACGTTTGTCCTCCGGCGCCGACCTCGGCAAGAGAACGCCGCAGTTCTTCGGCCATCTCATCACGCAGGACCAATCCTTCATCGGGATCGCCGAGTAACTCGGCGAAGGATTGAGCGATTGTTTCGCGAACGAGTTCCTTGAATTCGGCGACCGTCAGGTCGGCAACTCTGGAGTGTTTCATTTTCTAGCCTTCTTTCTCTCTCCTGCAATTTCGTCGGCATTCATGACAGGTCCATTTCGGAGGCATAGGCTCGGACCTTTTCGGCGAATTCGATCCTGTCGGCCACGTAGAAACGCCACTCCCGTGATCCCTCACCGGCGCTAGACATGGATGGCCTCCCGCTCCACGTAGGGACGCAGTTCTGCCCGCAGCGCCTTGTCGGTGACCAGATCGACGGTACGTCCCAGCAGGTCCTCCAGGTAGAACTGGGCCCCGAAGTATCGTTTCCAGTCTGCCGGTCCGTCGAAACGAACCAAGAGGTCGACGTCGCTGTCTTCCGAGGCATGGTCGCGAGCCATGGAGTCGAAGAGGGTGAGATCGGTGACCCCGAATCGTTGCGAAAGGGTCGCCTTGTGAGCCCGGAGCTCCTTCAGGACTTCATCTCTGCTCATTGTACATTCACCCGCTGGCGCTTTGCCTTTGGCGGTCACCCTGCCCCGGATTTCCATTGGGGTCGTTCCGGCACGAACATCATAGTCGAGCCACCGGCTGTGCGGCAAATTTGAGATGTTTCACCATGAACAGGGATAAACAGGATGGAACGTCCCTTGCCTCCGCTGCCCGCCTTAAAGCGCTTGGCGCGGCTTGCAGGCTCGATGGAGTCACCCGAAGGTCGGAGGTTCATCCTGAGTCCGGGGTTGTGGCGCCGAATGGTTATCCTCGCGTCAATGAACGCAGGGTGCGTCAGGATGGCCCGATAAACAATGGTGAGGTCTCTGGACAAAACGTTGTGGCGTAGTACACTGTAGAAAATGGCAAAACGATCCACTGACCTTACGAAGGGAGCGGCCATGGCGGCGAACCCGCAAACTGAAATCATGGAGAGGCTGTCAGCCCTTACGAAGGGCAAGGCCCAGGGTCGACGCAATGCCAACGCACGACAGCTCTTGTTGGATGCCGGAGTCCTGGGACAGGCCTCCCATCCGCGGCGGAATCCTGCATTCGCCCAAGGGTTCGACCGTCTGTTGACAACTGAGACAGTGGTCATGATCATAGGAAGTTAATGGAGTCTGAATTGAAAGGAGCCAGCTAATGACCACCGTCACGTTCGACACTCTGAGAGCCGCTCACAACCTCAAGGTCGCCGGGGTGGAAGCCGGCCAAGCCGAAGCCATCGTTACCACGATGAGCGAAGCCTTCAGCGATACCGTCGCCACCAAAGGCGACATTTCCGAAGTCAAGGCCGAGGTCGCCAACCTCAAGGTCGAAGTCAAGGCCGAGGTCGCCAACCTCAAGGCCGAGATATTCCGGGCCTTGTGGATTCAGGGCGCCGGGCTTGTCGGTTTGCAACTCACGATTGCCGGATTGCTGTTCGCCGCTATCCGGTTCTTCTGATCCTCCAGGGGCCGGGCATCCGGTCCCCCACATCCTGGATCCTGGAGGCTCCTCGTGAAGCATCCACCGGCGTCCCGACGGCTGTCAGCCGCTTTTTTACCGGCGCTCCTTCTCTTGCCTCTCAACGGCTGTCAAAGCTCCGTTCTCGAAATAGGACACCGCAAGCAACTCTTCATCGACGATCATCTCATCGAATCTTCTCAGGGAATTTCGCGGCGGCTTCAGCAACCTGTCAAACATCCTGGAAATCCGGTGCTGGCGGCGGCACCGAAAGATCAACCGTCTTGGGAATCCGACATGGACATCTACTTTCCCAGCGTCCTCTTCGATCGGGAGGCCGGCCTCTTCAAGATGTGGTACGGCCTCTGGGAGCGCAACCGGAGGGATGAGGACTCGGTGCTGGCCTATGCCACCAGTCGAGACGGCATCACCTGGGAAAAGCCCCGTCTGGGACTGTTCAACTATCGCGGCACGCGCCGGAACAACCTGGTTCTGGACCACAACGGGTTGTGCTGCGGCGTGTTCAAGGACCTCCGGGAAGACGATCCGGCCAAGCGCTACAAGATGCTCTTCATGTGCAGCGATTCCTACAAGGTCTGCGCCGCCTATTCTGCTGACGGCCTGCATTGGAAGCGCTACCGGGGCGGGGCGCCCGTGATCAGCCAATTCCCGGACGGCCTCTTTGCCGACAGCCACATGGTGGCTTATTGGGACCCGGGGTTGAGCCGGTACGTCGCCATCCTGCGGCAGCGGACGGGGGAGGGCCGATCCAGACATAAAACCCCGGCCCAGGCCGAGAGCCGCGATTTCGTCCACTGGACGCCGCCCCGCCCCCTGCTCCGGGCCGAAGCGGCGGATGGAAAGTATCGGCAGTTCTACAACATGGAAGTGATGCTCTATGAGGGGATGCGGCTGGGCTTCACCACCGTGTTCGCCCACGGCAGCCAGGAAGACCACCCCTTTGACCGGGGCAGCGTTCAGTTGACCTACAGCCGCGATGGACGGCACTGGGAGCGGTGGAAGGGGCGGGTCTTCCTGCCCTGTTCCGAGCAGCCCGGAGATTTCGATTGGGGCATGGTCTACGCGGCCCAGGCGCCGGTGGTGGTGGGCGATGAAATCTATATCTACTACGCCGGCCACGGCCACGATCATCGGCATCACCTGCCGCCCGGGGCGCCGCAGTTAAAAGGCGGCGTGGGGCTGGCCAAGCTCCGACTGGATGGCTTTGTGGCCGTCGAGCCGACGGTGGCGGAGGTTCCGGGGAGCTTGACGACCCAGCCCTTTCGGCTCCGGGGAGAGACGTTGCAGATCAACGCCAGCGCTTCCGGGGGCCGGCTGACGGTTGAAATCCTGGACGAGCGCTACCGGCCGCTGAAGGGCTTCAGCCGGGAAGGTTGTGATCCGTTTTCGGGCGACCGTATTCGTCACACGGTGACGTGGCAGGGTCGGGCAGGGTTGCGAGATCTGAAGGGGAAAACAGTGCGCCTGAAATTCTATTTGGTCCAGGCGCAGTTATACTCTTTCCAGTTCCAATAACTACGTCGGGTGTCGCGCCCGGAGGGGGTACCGAGAACCGTTCACATACAAAGTTCGCCGCCTGGCCAGAGGCGTTTTCGTGCGAAGCTCCCCTCCCGGGTCAGGAGGTTGCACTCTCGACAGGAGTGCAGGGGGTGGTCGTTCAACCTGAAACGAATCCCCATCAATCGTCTCTCTGGTATGATCCCATCCCTTTTCTCCTGAGGAGGGATTCCTTGAGAAAACAAACTGTGCCGGTAAAACCCATCCACAATCTGAAGCACCTCAAAAGTATTCGCAAGAAACTGAGGAAGTCACTCACGCCTGTGGAAGCGCTTCTCTGGAAGAATCTACAGTGGTCCCAACTTGAGGGCAGAAAATTCCGCCGGCAACAGAGCATCGGCAACTACGCTGTTGATTTCTACTGTCCGGAATCTCGCCTGGCCGTTGAACTCGATGGGGAAGGCCACTTTAATTCCATGGCTTCATACTCCGACTGGGAACGGACCGAGTACTTTGAGCCGTCATAACATTCGAGTCGTCCGCTTTGAGAACCGGATGGTATTCGAGAATTTGTCCGGTGTGCTGGAAGAGATAAAGAGGCGCTTGTAGCAAGCAGCGGGGGGGACCTGTGGGGGGTGGTCACAGATTTCTTGAGTCATCGGCGTTTACCACCCCCGGCCTCCTGAGAGGAGGCCGACCCCTCCTAAAACAGGATGGGAGCTTGCATAAAAACTCATCTGACCGGGAAGGAAGCTTCGCAGCCCAGCAAGAGTGTGCAGCGCTCGCGCCCACGGACCGGCGAAGAACTCTTTAGGAGTAACCAAAGGAGCGAGAGTTGACCAGAACCTGTCTCGAAATCATATTCTATAGCACTCAGTTCATGAAGAGAATGTCGAAAACGCTGAAAAATCAAATAGTTAAGTCTGTAGCTCCGTAGGCTCACCATCCGGGATTCCAATTTTGAGACAGGTTCCACACAGACTGGTTTCCACGGTGGGCGCAGCGCTTCTCATGGTTGGTGGTCTCTCATCGACGGTCGCTGCTTCAACAACAGCCCTTGCAGCTTGGCTCGGGAGGGCGCCGCAAAAAAGGTGCTGGCCAACCAGCCCACCGCCACCGTCGGCAGGCAGGTGAAGGCGCCGTACCATTGGCCGCCAACGTGTTTCCAGACCAGAGCCAGGGTGAGGGCTCCCGCCGCCAGACCGATCAGCACGCCTCCCGGATTGGCCCTTCCGACCAGCATTCCCAGCAGGAAGATCCCCAGCAGCAGACCCAGAAAGGTTCCCGACAGGCTGATAATGAGCTGGTAGACCTCGGACTGCTGGTAGAGGATCAACACCGCCGCCAGGATGCCCCCGGCGCCGAAAAGCCCGCAGAGGAGTCGGCTGAACCCCACCTTCAGTCGGCGGTTGGACATCCAGTCGCAAACCACCGTGGCCGTCAGGGCGTTGATGCCGCTGTCGATGCTGCTCATGGCTGCCGCGAACAGCCCCGACAACAACAGACCCAGCAGGCCCACCTGGGCAATCTCGGTCAGCACGAAATTGGGGAGCAGTTGGTTCTGGTGGAGCTGAGGAAATCCCCCGCTAGCGGCCGCGGCCCCTGAGAGGTCTTGATGATAGAAGGCGAACAGCGTGGAGCCCACCAGGAAGAAAATCAGGCAAACAGCTCCGGACATCACACCGTTGACCACCAGAGACCGTTGCGCCGCTCTGGCCGTCGGCATGGAAACGTATCGCTGCACGGCCGTCAGCGTCACCGCGTACCAGGGGAAAAAAGCGAACAGGCCGATGGAGAGTGCGGAATAGACATTGTCCACTCCGGGCGACATATCGAAGCGAAAGTCGAACATCTCGAACTTGCCGTGAGCGCGCCCGATCTCGATCATCCCGGCCCAGCCTCCCTCGATCCGGTCCAGCGCCAGCCACAGGATGACCACCATGCCGCCGCCCAGGGCGATGGCTTGAAAGATATCGGTCCAGATAACGGCCTTGAATCCCCCCAGGGCGGTGTATAAAGTGGCGAAGGCGCCGATGCCCACCAGCAACCAGGCCGTGGTGGCCAAGTCGTCCGAACCCAGGCCCAACACCGGTTCGATGATGTGGCTGACGGCGTAGAGCAGGTTCCCCATCCAGGCAAAGGTGTAGATCATGAACAGCGCGCTCCCGATCAGCCTGATCGGCCGATTGAAGCGCAACTCCAGGTATTCATAAGCGCTGGTGACCCCCAACCGGTGGAAGAGGGGCACGAAGACCCAGCCAACCACCGGCACCACCAGGAACGGGATCGAAATGATGGCGAAGTAAATATGGTAGTTCCCGAAAGCCGCCTGGGTGGGAAGACCCACGAAGGAGTTGGAGCTGAAGATCGAGGCGAACATGGACAGGCCCACCGGGAGCCAGGACATTTTTCGCCCGCCCAGGAAAAAGTCCTCGTTGGAATGCTGTTCTCTGGCGAACCACAGGCCCAGGGCCAGCACCGCCAGCAGGTAACCGACAAACAGAGTCCAATCAATCGGGTTCAAGGATCCCAAAAGCCCTGCTCCAACCTGGATTCGGCCAAGGCCGTCAGATCCGCGATTCTAGGAGGGTCCGTCCGCTGAGTCAAGCAGCCAACCCTTGGCCGCAAAGCGAACTTGAGACTCTGCCGAGGCTCCGTTAGACTATGCTATGAATGGGTTGGCCGGAAAGTCGGGGACTTCGGGACAGCCATTCCCACGGGTATCAGTCGCCATGTCCTTCAGTCGGTTCAGTGCTGCCGCTTGCCTTCTTTTCTCACTCGCGCCCATCCCGGTGGCCGCATCAACTCCCGGCGATAGCGAGTTCTTCGAGAAGAAGATCCGACCGCTGCTGATCGAGCGTTGCCATGCCTGTCACAGCCGGGAAACGGCCAGTCCCATGGGAGGGCTGAGGCTGGATTCCGCCGAGGCGATGCTCCGGGGGGGCGGCCGCGGCCCGGCCATTTCACCCGGAAGACCGAAAAAGAGCCTGCTGATCGCGGCCATCTCTTATCGAGACCCCGATCTCAAGATGCCGCCCACGGGGCGGCTGAGTCACCGGCAGATCCGGGACTTTATCCAGTGGGTGAAGAGGGGGGCTCCCTACCCCCGCACCGAGTCGGCAGCGATCGACCCGGCCGAGGGGAAGAAGGGACGTCCCTTCTGGTCTTTCCGGCCCATCCAGGACCCTCCGCTTCCGTCGGTGAAAGACGGTCGCTGGGTTTCATCCCCCATCGACTTCTTCGTGCTCTCCAAGCTGGAGGAAAAGGGGTTGAAGCCGGCGCCCCCCGCCGACAAACGGAGCTGGCTCCGGCGGGTCACTTTCGGTCTGACCGGCCTGCCTCCCACCTCGGGTGAAGTTGAACGTTTCACCGCCGATCCCTCCCCTGAAAGCTACGAAAAAGTCATCCACCGGTTGCTGGCGTCCCCCCATTACGGTGAGCGTTGGGGACGGCATTGGTTGGATGTGGTCAGCTTCGCCGAAACCGACGGTCACGAGTTCGACAGCCCCAAGCCGGACGTGTGGCGCTACCGGGACTACGTCGTTCGAGCCTTTAACCAGGACGTTCCCTACGACCAGTTCGTCAAAGAGCATATTGCCGGCGATCTGCTGGCGGAAAAGCGTTCGGGGCCCCGCGGAATCCATTGGGAGTCTCCCATCAGCACCGGTTTTTTCTGGCTGGGCGAAAGACTGAACGGAGCCATCGATTCCGTCAAAGCCCGGGCCGATGAGGTCGACAACCAGATCGATATTCTATCGAAGGCCTTTCTGGGTTTGACGGTGGCCTGTGCGCGCTGCCACGACCACAAGTTCGACCCGATTCCGACCGCCGACTACTACTCGCTGGCCGGATTCCTGCACAGCACCGATTTTGCCCGGGCGGTTATTGATTCACCGGCTCGGCAGCGGCAAATCGCCTCGCTCCATCGGCAGATCGCGGAGCAGACGGGTAGTCTTTCGCCTCTCCTTCAACCGGCCCGGTCGAGCATGGCGCAGCAGCTCGAGCCCTACCTTCTGACGGCGGCCGAGCTGGCCTCGCCTCGAAAGTCCGCAGAGCCTTCCGCCGTGGCCGAGATGGCCGACCAGCGCGGCCTGGGGGCCGACTTGTTGCAAGCCTGGGTCGAAACGCTTCAACAAGCCTGCGGAGACCCCGATCATCTTTTCTACCCCCTGGCCACACTGGTCGATGGTCTGGCCAGCCGACGTTTCCACTCCTTCGCCGAAGGAATCGAGACGGTGCGCCAAGAACTCAGTGAGAGGAGCCGGCCGGTCAAGAAGGACAAAGCTGGCGGGCCGGGCCGGATCGACGTTCTCTTCGAAGATTTCGAAAAGCCCAACTACCGGGGATGGACAGTCCGGGGGCAGGCCTTCGGCGCCGGGCCAAGTCGGTCGATTCCCTCCAACCAGGCCCTCCGTGACTATCAGGGACAGCCCTTGGCCCATTCCTTCGGCGGCGGCTCGGACAGACTCATGGGCAGCCTGACCTCTCGAAAGTTCACCCTGCCGGAGCTTCCCCGGGACTATCGGGAGCATGGAACCTATCTGCACGTCCGGTTGGCCGGCAGCAAGGAGGAGTCGGAAAGCCAGAAACCGAAACCTCCCTTGAGCCTGGACCTGATTGCGGATGGCGTCAAAAGCTCCAGCTTCCTTCCGCAGGGCAGCCGGCTCCAGTGGAGAACGTCCCGGATGACCCTTCAGGTGGGCCGAATCTGCTATTTCGAGATTCTGGACCGCAGCGCCGATGGGCATATCGCTGTGGATAAAATCGTCTTTTCCAATTCGAAGGAACCACCCGCCCACCTGGGCGCCCCCCACCGGCAACTGCTGCAAAGGATCGTCTCAGGCGACCTCTCTTCACTGGAGTCCCTGGTCCAAACGTATCGGGAGCTTTTCCTGGAGGCTTTGATCGCCGGCGCCCCGTCGACTCCGGGTCACCGATGGCTTTTGGCCTCTCTCAGTCCTACGGGCCGCCTGGAGGATCTCAGTTCTCTGCTGCCGGAAGCAGAGCGAGAAGCGCTGGCGCAGGCGCAGAGTCAACGCCGGGTTGTGGAAGACCGGGTTCCCCCCTCCCGGTTCGCCATGTCCAGTCAGGATAAGAACCCGAGGAACGTGCCTATTCACCTGAGAGGGGATCACAAGAATCCGGGTCCGGAGGTTCCGCGGCGCTTCCTGCAGGTCCTGGGGGGGAAGGAGCAGCCCCGAATCGTGGAGGGAAGCGGGCGTTTGCAGTTGGCGGATCAGATCGTCAACCCTCGGAATCCGCTGACGGCGCGGGTGATGGTCAATCGCATCTGGAAGCACCACTTTGGCGAAGGGATCGTGCGCTCGGTGGACAACTTCGGCAAGACGGGCGATCGGCCCAGCGACCCCGAACTGCTGGATTTCCTGGCCCACCGTTTCATGGACGAAGGCTGGTCGGTCAAGGCGATCCAGCGCTTGATCCTGTTGAGCAGCACCTACCGGATGTCCGGCCGGCGTGACGCTCTGGCCCTGAAGCTCGATCCTCGGAACCGACTCCTCCATCACCTCCCTGTCAGGAGACTGGAGGCTGAGGCCATCCGGGATTCCATCCTGGCCGTGACGGGGAGCCTTGATCGACAATTGTTTGGTCCCAGCGTGCCTCCCCATATCAGCCGGTATCAGGATGGCCGGGGCAAGCCCGAGTCGGGGCCGCTGGATGGGAACGGGCGGCGCAGCTTGTATGTGCAGGTCCGGCGAAACTTCTTGACGCCGCTGTTCCTGGCTTTCGACTACCCGCTGCCCACTTCGACCATCGGGCGCAGAGGGGTCTCCACCGTGCCCTCCCAGGCTCTCATGATGCTGAACAACGAGTTCATCGCCGGGGAGGCGCAAGCCTGGGCCCGACGCATGATCGACGAGGAAGCGGACCTGGGCCGGCGAGCCGAGCGCATGGTCCTGCAGGCCTATGGCCGATACCCGGAGCCGCGGGAACTGGATGACCTGCTGCGGTTTGTCGCTTCAGGAGCCGAACAACACCGGAAGCTGGTGTACAGCGAGTTCATTGCGGAGGAGGCGCAAGTCCGGGCTCGGCGCCTGATGGGTGAGAAAGCCGACCTCGGGCAGCGAGCCGAACAATACCGGAAGCTGTCCGAGGCTGCTGAGACTGTCGAACAGCGGGTCTGGGCCGATCTCGGACACGCCTTGATGAATTCCGCTGAATTCATCTATTTGCGCTGAGGAGGCGACATGTATTGGCTGAATCTCTCCCTGCCTGGAATCAGTCGTCGAGACATGTTGTGGCGGTGCGCCAACGGCTTCGGCGGATTGGCCTTGTCCTGCCTCCTGGCGGAAAAGCAGGGGTTGGCCACAGACGGGGCGACCCATCCGCTGGCTCCCAAAGCCACTCACCATGAACCCAAGGCCAAGTCGGTGATCTTCCTCTTCATGGATGGCGGGCCGTCACAAATGGACACTTTCGATCCCAAGCCCAGGCTGCAGAAGGAAAGTGGCCAGCCCATCAAAATGGAGACTCCTGCAACGGTTTTCAATATCAGCAAAATGGTGCTGGGGTCGCCTTTCAGCTTCCAGCGCTATGGCGAGTCGGGTGCAGCGGTGAGCGAACTCTTTCCCCATCTGGCCACTTGCGTCGATGATATGACCTTCGTTCGATCGATGGTGGCCGACCACTCCGAGCACACAGCGGCCAATTACTTCATGCACTCGGGTTCCGGCTTTCAGGGCCGGCCGAGCTTGGGGTCCTGGGTCACTTATGGTTTGGGAAACGAATCGGACAACCTGCCGGGGTTCATTGTGCTGGAGAGCCAAATGATCCCTCCCGGGGGGATGGATCTCTTTGGCAGCGGCTTCCTGCCGGCCTCCTACCAGGGAACCTTGTTCCGCAAAGGACGGCATCCCATCGCCGACATTCAGCCGCGAGAAGCGACGCCCGAGCTGCAGCTTGGAAAGCTGGATCTCATCCGCAAATTGAATGCAGGCGTGGTGGACCGCTTCGGCGAGGTCAGCGACCTGGAGGCCACCATCGCCAACTACGAGCTGGCCTTCCGAATGCAATCGGCGGTTCCGGAATTGCTGGATCTGAGCGGTGAATCGGAGCGGACCCGGAAGCTCTATGGCCTGGATGAAGCCGAGACCGAGGAGTTCGGTCGGGAGTGCCTGCTGGCCCGGCGCCTGGTGGAGCGGGGCGTCCGGTTCGTTGAATGCCTCAGTCCCCAACGACGCATCGACCGTTGGGACCAGCACATCCGTCTGGAAGAACGCCACCGCATCAACGCCAAGGCCACCGACAAGCCCATTGCCGCCCTGTTGAAAGACCTCAAGGCCAGCGGTCTGCTGGATCAGACACTGGTGGTTTGGGGCGGAGAATTCGGGAGAACTCCCAATGCCCAGGTCCCGGATGATGGCGACCTCTCCACGGTGGGGCGGGATCACAATCCCTTTGGCTTCACCATGTGGCTGGCCGGAGGCGGCGTCAAACCCGGCGTCATCTACGGGGCCACCGATGAATATGGCTACTACGCCATCGAGAACAAGGTCCACGTCCACGACCTCCATGCCACCATCCTCCACCTGCTGGGTCTGGACCACACCCGGCTGACCTATCCTTTCAGCGGCCGCCAAATGCGCTTGACCGACGTCTACGGGAACGTGGTCCACGACATTCTGGCGTAGCGATCTAAGGCTGGTGCTTCTTGACGACCGCGTTTATTTCCACCACCTGTTGGAGTAGAGGTTCCAGTTGACTCAATGGAAGTGAGTTGGCGCCATCACTGAGCGCCGCCTCGGGCTTATCGTGGATCTCCAGGAACAGGCCGTCGATCCCTGCAGCCACTCCGGCCCTGGCCAGGGACTCGATGAATTGCGGCTGACCTCCTGAACTGGCTCCCCGGCCTCCCGGCTGCTGCAGGCTATGAGTCACATCGTAGACGACCGGATAGCCCAGTTCGCGCATGACGGCGAACGATCGCATGTCCACAATCAGATTGTTATAGCCAAAAGAGGCGCCTCGCTCCGTCAGCAGTAGGCGGTGGCAGCCGACGTTCGCCAATTTTTCCACGACGTGTTCCATGTCCCAGGGAGACAAGAACTGACCCTTCTTGATATTAACGCTGCAACCGCTCCTGCCGGCCGCCTGCAACAAATCGGTTTGACGAGACAGAAAAGCAGGGATCTGGAGGCAATCGACGACTTCAGCCGCGCACTGGACCTGAGAGGCCTCATGGACGTCGGTCAAGACCGGGACGTCCAACTGCTTCCGGATTGAGCTCAGGATCTCCAGCCCCTCGCCCGGACCCGGCCCACGATAGGAGTGGATGGAGCTGCGATTGGCCTTATCGAAGGATGCCTTGAAGATGAGCGGAATCCCAATGCGCGCGCTCACGGACTGGATCTCTCGCGCCATGGCTCGGCAGTGACTCGAAGATTCGATGACGCAGGGACCCGCGATCAGGAAAAGAGGCCTTCCCCGGCCCAAGGCCACCCTTCCGATCTTGAATGCCTTTGGCGGCTTCATGGTTCTCGCATTCTCTCCGGCAGGGACCAAAGACGGACGAATCTGTCCTCCGAAATTCAGTCGCTGGCAGTGAGGTTCTCCCCGTTCAACCCGGCTAGAACAACTGCAGTTGCCACAAATCGTGGAGGTGAAGGATGCCTTGGATCGTGCCCTCCTCCGAGGTCACAATCAGAGAAGTGATCTTTTGCTCTTCCATGATGGCCAGAGCAGCCACCGCCAGGGCATCGGGCTGAATACAGACTGCCGGGCTGTGCATGCATTCACCGGCCGTCTCTTCCAGTACATTCTCCTTCTCCTGCAGCAGCCGGCGCAGGTCGCCGTCCGTAATGATCCCCGCCACCCTACCAGCTTCATCCATGACGGCTGTCATGCCCAGTCCTTTCCTGGAGATTTCGTAGATGACCTGCTTCATGGAGGTGTTCCGGTGAACCAGCGGAATCTGGTCTCCGCTGTGCATGAGGTCCTTTGCCCGACGAAGCTTCTTACCCAGTTTCCCTCCCGGATGCAAACTGGCGAAGTCTTCTTCCGCAAAACCGCGCCGCACCGAAACGGCCATCGCCAGCGCATCCCCCATGGCGACCGCCGCGGTGGTGCTGGCGGTGGGAGCCAATCCCAAGGGACAGGCTTCCTGCTCGATGCTGATATCCAGGACGACGTCACTATGTTTGGCCAGGGTCGAGTGAGGGTTTCCCAGCAAGGCGATCAAGGGCACCTTCTGGCGCTTGAGGATCTCCACAAGTCGTATCAGTTCTTCGGTTTCACCGCTGTTGGAGACAGCCAGCACTTGATCTCCGGCAACCACCATGCCGATATCGCCGTGAATGGCCTCCGCAGGATGCAAGAAAAGGGCGGGGGTGCCGGTGCTGGCCAGAGTCGCGGCGATTTTCCGACAGACAATGCCGGACTTGCCCATTCCCGTGACGACAACCCGTCCGCGACAGGCGTGCAACATCTCCACCGCCTTTTCAAAGTGGGAATCAATACGCTCGATCAGCCGGTGAATGGCCTCGGCCTCGATTTGCAGAACCCTTCGTGCAGCGTCCCTGACCATGTCGGTGTGCTTTCAGAGCGAGAATGTTTTCCGAAGACTAATGGTGTTACCCTCACCTGGATATTCATTGTGAAGGAAGTAGAGGCGTATCACCAAATGACGGGTTGGTTGAAGGGCGCCAGAATGGTCAGCCACAATGAGGGCCGGCTCGCTCCCAAAAGCCATGATATTGGAAGAATCCACTTAATCCGGTACGGTCAGCGTCGATCCGGATCGAGGCGCTGTTGGTGAATACGGCGCCTGGAAACTCACTTACTGTTGCGGACAGACCTCAAGACCCGTGGCCTCATGGATCAGACACTGGTGGTTTGGGCGGAGAATTCGGGAGAACGCCCAATGCCCAGGTCCCGGGTGACGGCGACCTCTCCAAGGTGGGACGGGATCACAATCCCTTTGGCTTCACCATGTGGCTGGCTGGAAGCGGTGTCAAACCGGGCACCATCTACAGGGCGGCTGGCGAGTATGGCTACTTTGCCATCGAGAACAAGGTCCACCTCCACGATCTTCATGCCACCATCCTCCACCTGCCGGGTCTGGACCACACCAAGCTGACCTACCCTTTCAGCGGCCGCTAAATGCGCTTGACCGACGTCTACGGAAACATGATCCACGACATTTTGGCGTAGCAGCGCCGCCCAATGTCCCCGGAGAGATCCAGAAAGATACTTATAGTCCGTGGACTTGATGTCATTATGTCTGCTCATATGGGTTCAATGGAGGCAAGCGCCAACAACGACGTCAAGGTTAACTTCGGGCAGCGGGTCCGGCTCTTGCGAAAGTGCAAAGGGTTTTCTCAAGAACAGCTGGCGCTCGAGTGCGGTCTTGACCGCACCTATATCGGCGGGGTCGAGCGGGGTGAGCGTAATATCAGCATCGTCAATATCGAGAAGATTGCTTACGGTCTCGACGTGCCGTTGAAAGACCTTTTCGATCATGAGATTGGCGCGCCATGATTGGTGAATTCCAGACCGACTTGAGCGTCGAGGCGTTCCTTGCGCTGCGCAACCATTTCTTCGACGCTGGCGCGAATCCGAATTCCTACTTCCTGAGGGACAAGCGCAACACCCAGGATGATCCCTTGGACGAGTACATCTTCGAGGTTTTCGAAACCGATCTCCGCGACGGTATTGAGGTTGCAAAAGCCAACGGCCCGCTCATTACCCCTGATCTGGCCGTCTATCGACCGGCTATGTGCAACCGTGCGTCCAGGGAAGAGCTGCGCGCGAACCCGAGTTGCATTTTCGGTTTGGAGGTCAAGAAGCTGGAACGCCAGCCCTCTGGTGGTATCGCGCGCGCCTCGGGTCTGGATTACAACACCACGCCGCCATGCGGCGCCGTCCGCGTTTACGACCTTGACGACGCCACTCTGGACATCAAGGGTTACTATCTGTTCGTCTGCCAGGAGCCGGCGCCCGGTGAGTGGCAGACCTAGCGGGTGACCGCGCTTGCCCTTTGCGACGGCGACCTTTTGAACGAGGACTTCGGCTATTACACCTCGATTGTCGGGCGGCGATCGAAGGAAATCGGTCTCGGCACTTATGGAGATGGCGCCAACCGCGTCCGACCGATGATTATTTTCTCAAATCCTCTTGGCGTGGCCTTCCTTGATCGCCAGTCAACGTTGATCCACCCCCGCGCCGACCTTGAGACGGAGTATCCGGCCTTGTGTCAAGTCGGCGTCATTGAACGCACCGTGCCCAGTGAGAGCACTCCCGGAATTCGCTCCTTCCATTGCTATCGAGATCGTCGCGACACAGTCGAGGACGCCAATCCTTTCCACGAGCGCGACCCCTTTCCGACTCCACAACGTTCCAAGAAGACCGTCCCACGCGGTCGTTTCATTATCGGCATCCGGCCGTCGCGTTGACCTCGAAGGAAGCGATCACATCATTGATCTTGCCATTCTGGTGTTCCAGGAAGGCATAGGCTGCCTGAGACTCGGCGCAGGTCGATAGAAAGCGGATGATTTGAGCCATGACTACGATCCGAATGTCGTTGCGGCTCAGCTTCCGGCCAACCCGGCGCAACCGGCCGACTTGCTCGCCTGCAACTTTGATCGCGCGCATCCAGGCATCCTCATGCGCTCGCGACCGAGCCGGGACATCTTCGCACTTGCGGCAAACGAGGATGATATCGAGATCGATGGGTTCCTTGGCTTGGTTCTTCGGCATGGCGACGGACATTTCCGCCTTGATTGGATGCGCCGCCACTATTGCGAAGCCCGCCCCCGTCACCGCGTCGAAGACGCTGTGCCAGCCCTCGGGACGCGAATGATGATAAGTGAACACCATGAGCCCGCCGGGTTTCAACACACGGCGGCATTCCGTCCAGATTGCGCGCAGGCGGGCTGTGAACTCGTTGGCGTCGGTTTGTTGCACTTCCCGGTTGGATCGGGTAGTTGCCGAGCGGCGCTCCGGAGGCTGTAAGATGTACTGCTGCCAGACGTGAAAGAAGTCGGCGAGTTGGGAGTAGTGGACGTTATCGAAGAAAGGCGGGTCGGTGATCACCGTATCCACCGAGCCTTCGGCGAGATCGGTCTCGCTTGAATCCCCGCAAGACAGATAGACCCGTTCTCCGGCCTCGAAGGCATCGAAGCTCTTGACGATCGGATAGCCGATTGGCTCGGACAGCCCGAACACCTTCTTGGCCGACGACTTGCCGTTTCTCTTGACGACTTCGATCTCAAACGGATCCTTGCAATAATCGATCGATCGCATGACCCGGCTCTCGAATAATGTCGAGAAGGCCCCCGAGCTCTTGGGTGTGCCCCAAGGGTTCGCTTCCAGTGGCGTACGTTCGGGTTTCAAGATGTGGTGTGAAAACATGTACCGCACCGCGCCCGTTCCTTCGCCCTTGTAGGACGCAAACATATTGTTGAATTCAAGCGCGCCCGAGAACAGGCAGACGAACAGATCCCGCAACGGCTCACTATTTATCGACCGGATCCGGTCGGCCAGGATATCCAAGCAAAGAAGCTGACGATCATTAAACATTTCACGCCAGCACCGATAGCCGTAATTGATCGTTTGGTTTGTGTTGTAACCCGGCTTCAACTCCCCTTCCGGGAAACGGCTCCCCCTCGCTTTCAATGCGACGGTAGCTTCTTGGTAAAGCTTGTGATCGAAGTCATCAGCCGGCAGATATCGCTTCTCGCCGGAAGTCGTGAGCACAAGCTTCGCATAGAGCCGATGTCCTGGCGCCTGCCCGGCCTCGCGGGCTGCCTTGGCGATCGGGAAGGCGTACCGACAGTGCGGACAGGTCGCCTTTGTCCCGTTTGCCGGTCCCCTGTTCGGGTCATAGGCATGGTTGCAAGAGCCGCACGTCACCTCTTCCACATCATGACATGTCTGGTTCACCGCACCGCAGGACGGACAGACGGCTTGCACGGTCGGATACCGCCTCGGATAGGCGTGACGTGCGAAAATGCAGGAGTTGAACAAGTCGACCGCCTTTTTGCAATTCGGACAGTCGAGCACCTTGACCCAAAAGTAGTACAGGCTTTGGGCTTTCTCTCCCTCACACAAATCTGCCTCATAGAAGTGTTGAATTCGCGCCGCAACGTCGCGCTCGATTGCCTTGAACTCCTGGATCGCCTGATCTCGGGGATGAAGTGCAAGCGCGTTCCTGACGGTGAAATGGGCCACGGGATTGATGTCGCGTCCGATAGCCCTGCATCCGAGTTTCAGCGCCTCACCGACCGTCGTGCCGCTGCCCATGAAGGGGTCGAACACGACCGCCCCGGGAAACCGCACCGGTCGATAGAAACTGCCCTTCACATCGGTTCCGGCCGGCGCCAGAGCGCCGATGACAATGGCCCGAAAAACCGACCCCAGGCGCTGCGCCCACCATTTATGCATATGGTAGAGAGGGCGATTGATCTCCTTGCGCCAGCTTTCCAATTCGGCAACGTCACAGAATTCCTCGAACGGAAACTCGTCCTTTTCGATCTCCGCCCTTTCAGTGCTGCTTCTGGCGTGAACCGGTATACTGGTTTCATCGGTGATGTCCAACGGCAGCGGGAGTGTCATACCCTATTACATTTTAAGGGTCAGACCTGGCCTTATGGATCAGTTTATGATCCTCAGCCAAGTATGCCCCATTTTAACATTAGTGTTTTTTGATAGATCCCCTCGTCCGGGGCTGTGAAGCGCTAACTCAGTGATACTTATTATCATCACAGAAGTTGGCTCTTCATACGTCAATCCTCTTTGCCAATTTTTGGGGCTCGGAATAGACATCGTACCCTCCCTGGGGAAGATCAGGGTTCCAGGAAAAACCGGGTTGAGGGAATTACGAGGTTTCTTCAAGCAGGTCAGGGCGAAGTAAGCGGAGTCGACCCAGGGCCTGCCTCCTTCCACCCAACCAAAAAGAGACATCGCCTGGACCTGCTTGCCCTTTCGCAAGCCATACCCAGAGAGCAAGTCACCATCCTGCGTGCCCCGTTCTCTATTACGACCGCATGAGACTAATGTAAAGGCTCCCGCTATCTTCATTCCAGAGGGTCCGTCTGGCCCAGCGAGAAGGCATTAAGCCCACAGCTGACCTCTTGGCTTGGTTGGCAGACAGCTTCCAAGCCGAAACAAGAGCACAGTCAACTCCCAGGCAGCCTCCCCGCCGTATCACACTTGCTCAGAGACAACGGGCCATTCCGGACCTCGTAGTCTTGATCCAGCTCCTGCCTGGCGGCTTTCATCTGGCGGCGTTCGAACTCGTTGCGCCTAAGGTCCATGGCTCTCGCTATCCGCCAGCCGCAGACGGCGTTCACTGCGCCCTATGCGCACCATCCGCACAGAGTTCGGATCACGCCGATAAATGGTCCGAAACGGTGGGTAAATCGGTTCTCGGAGAAATATTGACCGAATTCGGGGACGACATGCCCCCTGTCGGGATGAGCAGCAAGCCTCTCAATGAGTTCAACGATTTCGCTAACGAGACGAGCGCCCGCATCCGGCGCACCCCGTTCAGCATACCCAGCTCGGATCGCCTCGAGATCGGCCAGTGCGGGCTTGGCAAAGCAGACCTTGGCTGTCATGCGTTACTCGAGTCCAAGCCGGACTTTGACGTCTTGCAATGATACTTCTCGTCCTTCCTGGAGATCGGATAGACCCTCGACGACCGCGCGCATGAAGGTGCGCTCCTCCTCAGCCGCCTCGAATTCCATGACGGACTGCACCACCGCGACGCCGCGCCCGCGACGCGTTAGCAGCACCGGGCGGTGTGATTCCGCGACATGCTTGACCACGCGGCCAGGGTTGGTCCTCCCCTTGGGAGTGCGGGGTGGTCTTCTGGCTCCGGCTTGCAGTGACCCGTTAGCTGGGCGACTACCGACCAGAGACGGAGATGCTTTTAAATTCCAGTGGCGTGGTTTTCCAATGGGTTGGGAGCAGTTCCGACCGTGGAATTCGTTCGAAACCGTCGACACCAATGATTTTCGCAGATTCAGGGAACCGGTGCCACCGCCTGCGGTGGGAAATTCGGGTCAGAGCGACAGGCCGGCTCCACGCGACGACAGGCATAGCAGGTACCAGACGAGCCCACGACATTCAAATAGTCCAGCAACTGCGGTAGAATGTTGTTGGAAATAGAAGTCACTCAATGAATTCTTGATCGGCTCCGGGTGGGAGAACCATGGGGTGAGGTCTTCGAACCAGGATCTGGTTGCCTGCCCCCAGCGGTCTCGAGGGGCCGTCCACGGGGAATGGACGACTCGAGGGGTGATACCGGCGGTGGCCTCGGCCCGGGATTGCAATTCTGTTGAACCTGGCGGTAAGGGAGAAGTTCGATGGCCGAGAAAGCATCCGAGTCTGCAACTCGCGAAGGCAGGGAATATATCGCAGGTGAATGGAAGAGGCATCGGCGGGAACTGCTGGTGCTCAATCCGACCGACCACTCCCCAGCCCAGCACTTGACCGGTGCCATCCGGAACTGGCTTCCTCTCTACTGTTGCATAGGGGCTGAACGAGTCCATGACTTGTTCGATCGCCGCGCATATAGTGCTGATGTCGGCATCCTCACGCCAGCCGGAGGTTGGGTTGAACCCATGACGCAGTCGTGAATACGGCCGAGCACCTTACCCGACCTAAGCAGTCGGCCTCGGTTAATGTTCATCCCGTCATTGTGCAAATCCCCTCTTGTGGGGTCGACTCAACAAAATTCCCCTCTTGGGAGGGGCTGCACTCCTGAGAGGCTCTCTTCCTGAGAGGAAGACAGGGGGTGGGTCCATTGGAGAATGGATTCATAAAGTGAATATCGACTCAGACCAACCGCTTAGCGGCTGCTCGCGTAGCCCCGAGGTTCGAGTGATCCGGTGAGATACTCTCGTGTCCTTTGCGGTCGTGCTGACCACCAGCCTTAGCGGTTGGAATGCGAGGTGCTCACCTTTCGATCAACTTCGACTGATTGTCTCCTTTGGCCTATTGCTTAGACTCCAAATAATAGACTTGATGTCAATCAACGAAAAAGTTCGGCAGCTAGCCAACAAGTATGCCACGAACCTGAAAGCACGCGTTGACCAAGGGGTGAAGGAGATGGAGTCGGACGACAACAGCCGCTATCTGATCCATCGCGTGCTTGGCGTAACCGGCCAAGAAGGCAACCTTATAGACGTCTATCAGAACAAGGGGCGATTTCTGTACAAATATGCAGGCTCCTTTTTGGAGGAGGCCGCAAAACTTTGTTTTTTGGAAAGGTATCCAGAATCTGGATCGATTCGAATACCGAATACCCCAGGACAACGCCCTAAAACCTTTGAGATCGATTGCCTAGTTGAATACCGTTACAGAACACGCAAAATGTTGATGCCACCGACCATTGGGGATTTCAAAACAGGTACTGAAAATCCTGATCCAGGCTAATGTGTACGGCCTGACTCCGCAAGAAATCGCGGCGGTGGTGGGGGAGGCGAGGAGCAGACGAGACAACCCTATCCGACCTCACCGAACCCTGGACAGGATGACGCCAATGGAATATCTTGCGGCCTCCAAGGCCGCCTGACGTCTCACATGGACTGAACCCGCACAAGCGCTTGTAGATCAAGGACAACTTTGATACGCTACCCTAAACCGCAACAGCGTTGGCGCCAGCGTCGACCGAGGTCGAGCCATTCCCCGTCCCGGCGTAACCAAAATCCAGCAGAACGAAAGTGGATCTTCCAGAGGGCCAATCCGGTAACAACAATCTCCATACCCCTCCGGGAGATTCAGGGAACATTTTTCCGAACTGGACCGGCTCAACCCGCAAGACCTGGAGAGATGTCTCAGAGGACCTGTTTCAGTTCTGCGGCGCCGTTCCTGTTGCTAAAGGTCCATTCATGGGCGTCAACTGATCTTCTACGTCAGCGACTATCACACTCCGGGCCTCTTCCCAGGGGTAGGACCATTGCCTGTCAAGGAGTTGCCAACTGAATGAGTTTTCGATCTGTCTTTCACTTTTTCTCTCGCGACCTCGCCATTGATCTGGGCACCGCCAATTCCCTGGTGTTTGCCAAGGGAAAAGGTGTTGTGGTCAATGAACCCTCCATTGTGGCCATCAACCAGGCTACAGGCGACATCGAGGCCGTGGGCCATGAAGCCAAGCAAATGCTGGGACGCACTCCGGCGCACATCACCGCCATCCGCCCGTTGAAGGATGGTGTCATCGCTGACTTCAAGATTACCGAAAAGATGCTGGCCTACTTCATCCATAAGGCCCACGGTCGAAAGCTGCTGGTGCATCCCAGGATCATCATTGGAGTCCCCTCGGAAATCACTCAGGTCGAGAAACGGGCCGTCATTGACTCCGCTTACAGAGCCAAGGCCAGTGAGGTCTACCTGGTGGAGCAAGCCATGGTGGCAGCCATTGGAGCGGGTTTGCCGATCACCGAACCCGCGGGAAATTTGGTGGTGGACATCGGAGGCGGGACCACCGACATCGCGGTGATCTCTTTAGCCGGGATTTTTTACGGCCGCTCTGTCAGGCTGGCCGGCCACGAAATGGACAATTCCATCATTCAATATATAAAAGGGAAACACAACCTGCTGATCGGCGAGCGCACCGCGGAACAGATCAAGATCGGAGTCGGTTCGGCCTACCCCTTGGACGAGCCTCTAACCATGGAGATCAAGGGCCGCAATTTGATCGAGGGTATTCCAAAAACGGTTGTCATTAATGATGACGAAATTCGTGAAGCGCTTTCGGAGTCGGTAGGGACCATCGTCAATGCGGTTCGCGCGGCCCTCGAAAGAACGCCGCCCGAACTCTCGGCTGACATCGTAGACAGAGGCATCGTCCTGACGGGCGGTGGCGCCATGCTTCGGAACTTGGACAAGTGCGTCCGGGAAGAGACCGGGTTGCCCGTCACCGTCGCAGAAGATCCGCTATCCTGTGTGGTCTTAGGCACTGGACAAATGCTGGGCAATTTTGATCTCCTCAGGAGAATTTCTATCGATTCCTACTGACGCCGCCCAACCCGATCGAAGGCTAGAGCAGGCTTTCGAGCCGCTCCCACCCTGAGACACCCATGAGGCAGTTCTTCAAGTCGCGTACAGAGGCAGCGCTCCTGGTGGCAATCCTGTTTGGTCACTTAGCCCTGCTCTCCATCCAGCCCCCCAAGCCCCATTCCACTCCCCTGCTGCGAGTCTGGGCTATGGAGTCCCTCCTACCTTTGCTGCGGGGAGCTGCAGGCAGCATCAGCGGATTGAGAGACCTTTGGGAAAACTACGTTCAGTTGCGGATCGACAAAGAGGAATATGACCGGCTCAAGAGTCAAGTCGATGAGTACCGTCGAGTCCTGCTTACGTACGAAGAAGAGATCAAAAGGATCAACCGGTTGGAGGTTTTGGATCAAGTCCAGGCCGCTCTGAACCGACCCAGCGTCGAAGCCAAGGTGATTGGAGGAGACACCCGCCGGGGGTACAGCTCCCGATTCGTGGACAAAGGCTCGAGCTCGGGCATCAGTCGGGATTGCGCGGTCATCAACGCTGACGGCGTGGTGGGGCGAGTGGTCCATGTCTCCAGCAACGGTGCAGTGATACAGCTGATTTCGGACCTGGACGGCGGTGTGGGTATCTTGTTGGAAACCAGCCGAGCGAGTGGCGTATTGCGGGGCACTGGCCAACAGACAGCCACCATTCACCATGTGTCCCTCACCGAGAAAACTTCGCCCGGGGAGCGGGTGATCACCTCGGGATTGGACCAGATTTATCCCAAGGGATTGCTGGTTGGAAGCGTGCTGTCGGCAGCGGCAGACAAGACCGGCTTTCAGCAGATCAAGGTTTTCATCGCCGCCCAGATGCAGAAACTCGAAGAGGTCTTAATCCTCAAGAAAGAGTCGGCAGGCTAATGCAATCTTTTCTCTGGCCCTTCTGCATTGTCCTTCTGGTGACCGTGATGGTGGCCCTCCAAACCATCTCGACTCACTACTTCCCGAACGCTGCTTCCTTATTAAATCTACCCCTGATCGTTCTACTCTATTTCACGCTGACGCGAGCGAGTTTGCTGTGGATCCTTTTCCTGGGAACCTTGGCCGGTTTCCTACAGGATAGTCAGACCGTTGGACTTCTTGGACTCAACGGCTTCAGTAATATCTCGGTGTGCAGCTTGTTCTACTTGACCACCGCGGCGATTTCGGTCGACGGCTGGGTAATGCGCTCCAGCATTCTTGGGCTGTCCTTTATATCGTCAAGCCTCATTTCCTGGGGCCTGCGAATTTCTTTTCTAAACCGGCACGAATTCCTTTGCTGGGACCAGTTGCTGATGGGTGCTTTGGTTTGCGTCTTCGTCGGGCTGCCCGTCTTTTCTCTTTTTGATAGAATGTTTAAAGGAAGGGATATATTAGTCAATGTCGCTAAAGGACTTCTACGAAGATAAGCAGACGACGCAAGCTCGAATCCCCCGCCTCCAGGTTCTGGCCATCCTGGTGTTCCTGTTCTTACTGGCCGGACTGTGGAATCTCCAGCTACGCCGGCACCATTACTATGCCACCCTGGCCGAGCAGAACCAGATCCGGTCCATTCCGTGGGTAGCGCCTCGCGGTAACATCCTGGACCGCGATGGACGGATCCTGGTCGACAACCGTCCTTCCTTCACACTCACCGTTATGAGGGAAGACCTGCCGGCCATCGAGGGGCCTCGTTCGACCTCCTGAAAAAGGGGCTCCAGTTGGAGCCGGACCTTCTGCAGTCTCAGATCGAGAAGCAGCGTGGCCGGCCCATGCACCTGCCCATTGTCCTCAAGGAAGACGTGGGAATCGACGACATCTCCTTTGTCGATTCCCATCGCAAAGAACTGCCTGCCATTGAGATCGTTCCCCATCCAATCAGAAACTACCGGGAAAAAGAGGGAGCGGCCCATCTTCTGGGTTATGTGAGCGAGATATCAGAAAGACAACTGGAATCAGGGACATTCAGAGATTCCGCTAAACCCGGCGATATCGTTGGCCAAAAAGGTGTTGAACGGATCTACAACCGCATTCTGACCGGAGTGGACGGACAAAAGACGGTACGGATTGATAGTCGCGGTCGTGAAGTCGAGTTGCTCGAGATGACCGAGCCGCGGCCCGGGGATGACCTGCGGTTAACTATCGACATCGACATCCAGCGAGCTGCGGAGAAAGCCTTTGGTGACAAGGCAGGAGCGGCAGTCGCCATTGATCCCCGGTCAGGGGAGGTGCTCTGCCTGGTGAGTCGTCCCGCTTTTGACCCCAACAGCTTTGCCGCCCGCATCAGTAAGAAAGCGTGGGGCGACTTGCTGCTGGATCCAGGAAAACCCATGCATAACCGAGCCATTCAGAGTCGGTTTCCCCCAGGCTCGGTGTTCAAGATATTCATGGCCGTCGCCGGTCTCCAGGAGGGTGTCCTGACCGAGCAGCACACGGAGGTCTGCCGGGGGGCTGCCGTGATCTACGGCCGTCGGTTCGCCTGTTGGAAGAAGGAGGGCCACGGGCGGGTGGGCTTGCATCGTGCCATTGTAAGCTCCTGTAACGTCTTTTTTTATCGCCTTGGCCGGAAACTGGGAATCGAGAAGATTGCTTACCACGCCAAAGCCATGGGATTGGGACAGAGAACCGGCATCGATCTGCTCGGCGAAGATCCCGGCTTGATTCCGTCGCCGGAGTGGAAGAAAAGAGTTTATAAGACGGCCTGGTACCCGGGGGAAACCATCTCGGTGGCGATTGGTCAGGGCGCCGTGTCTCTAACGCCGGTACAGTTGGCTCGGGCCTTCGGCGGGTTGGGGCCCTGGGGGGTCTCTACAGGGTGCCGCATGTGGTCCCTGCTTCGGAACTCTATCGGATGGGAAAGCCCTTGCCCTCTTCCTTCAGGTCGGAACCTCCCTTGCATACCCAGACGGTTGACATCGTCAGCCGCGGTCTGTGGGGAGTTGTCAACGAGTACGGTACGGGGAGACGAGCCGCTGTCAAGGGGTTTGACGTCTGCGGGAAAACAGGGACTGCTCAGATCATCGGCAGGGAGACACGGGCCACCGTAGGTTCCAAGAACGAGCAATTCGAGGACAATGCCTGGTTTGTGGGCTTCGCCCCTCGGAACTTTCCCGAAATTGCCGCCGCTGTTTTTGTTGAACATGGGGGACATGGCGGCACGTCTGCCGCGCCCGTCCTCCAAGCCATGTTCCAGGTTTATTTTGACAAGCATAAGAAGAACCCGCCCGAAACCCGGCCGGCCCAGGACCAGATCACCCTGTCCCTGCCAGCCGGTAGGGTCTACTAGAAAACCTTGCTAGAACGAACCTCGTTTTATCTGAAGGATTGTGACTGGTTTATCTTTTTCCTCGCGCTGGCTATCGCCTGTGTGGGAGTGGTTGGAGTCTACAGCGCAACCCAATACGACCAATCGAGCACGTTCTACCTCAAACAGGTGTACTTCCTGATCCTCGGTTTGGTGATCATGATCCTGGTCATGAGCGTGGACTATCACATCCTGTCGCAAAACGTCCCCTACATTTACCTTGGGGCCGTTCTCTCGCTGATCCTGGTCCTGATCATCGCTCCAGCCGTGCACGGCACGCGTGGATGGATTCCACTGGGCACCTTCAAGATCCAGCCTGCGGAATTTGCCAAGGTGGCAATCGTTCTGGCGCTTGCGCGGTTTCTCTGCGAGGTTCGCACCAAGTTTCTCACCTCGGGCGATATCATCAAGGCCTGTGTTCTAGCGGGATTGCCACTGGGACTGATCATGCTGCAGCCCGATCTTGGCTCGGCCACGACCTGTATTCCGCCTCTTGCCGTTGGCCTTCTGCTGGGAGGTCTCCGTCGCAGGTGGATCATCGTAGGCATGGTCTTGTTGGCCTTGATTACTACCGCGGGATGGTATAACCTCAAAACGTATCAAAAGGAACGAGTTTATACGTTTCTTGAACCGGAAAGGGATCCTCGAGGTCGAGGCTACCATGCGATTCAGTCCCGCATAGCCATTGGCTCCGGGGGGCTTTTAGGCAAGGGCGTAACCCAAGGAAGCCAAACGGCGTTAGGCTTCCTTCCTGCACGTCATACTGACTTCATTTTTTCCGTGGTGGGTGAGGAGCTTGGATTCGTCGGGTCAGTCACGATTCTGGGTCTCTACTTTCTGATCATCATGCGGTCCATCCACATTGCACAGACCGCGCGCGACAAGCTTGGGATCTATCTCACTTTAGGATCGATGAGTGTCCTTTTGTTCCACATTCTGGTGAATGTTGGAATGGCGGTGGGTTTGATACCCATCGCAGGCATTCCCCTTCCGTTGCTGAGCTACGGCGGGTCTTCGATGCTCTCCACCTTCATTCTTCTGGGTCTGATCATCAACGTCGGAATGAGACGGTACATGTACTAAGTTCCGGGAGGACCATTGGTCTCCGGACACGATTTCGGGTCGTCGCGGTTGAAACGCCGCTTCAGCCCTTAGGGTTCACCAACGTTTCCATTAAATATCTCAACGCGGTTCTCGCTCGGTCGGGACCATCGAGCGCGCCGGGATTATGAGAAACACAAAAGAGCTTGAACGGTATTGTTCCGAGCGAGCCAGTGGCGCTCGCCTGCGGAAGCCAGGCTTTGGCACGGTAATAGGAGAATATCTGTGATGGGATTGACAGGGCTCTCACTGGATAGAGGGTCTGGTTTGCGTCACCAACTCGGGCCTGCGAATCTCTTAAAGACCCCCATTTGCCCCACCGAACGGCTCCTCAGTGTTTCATCAAGGAGGAGTACCCCATGTCGAAGGAACTCATCGTTTCCGCATCATCTCAAGAAACCAAAGCCGCCATTCTCGAGGACGGCGAGGTCGTTGAACTCCACGTTGAGCGCGAGCGTGACAAGGGCATCGTCGGAAGCATCTGCAAAGGTCGAGTGACCAAGGTTCTTCCGGGAATGCAGTCGGCTTTTGTCAATATCGGCCTGGGGAGAGATGCGTTCCTCTATGTCTCTGATTTTTTTGAGGATACGGAGGAATATGACAGGATTGTCAACTCAGCCGAAGAGAGAGTCGACAAACTCGACCGCGGCGCCAGGGCGGCGAGTGTCGAAGACTCCATCGGCTCAGACGAAGACTCTGTTCCGTTCCGCTATCCGGATCGTCGAGTTCGCTCCCGTCGCTCAAGGCGGGGTCGTTTGCGAGGAAAACGTTACGAGGAATCCCCTTCGGAGTCGGGCGCCAAGTCGCCGCCCAGCCCTCCGCCTTCCCCACCTCCCACTGCAGGCGGGACCGAGGGAGTTTCTGTGCTTCCCGGGGAGTCTCTGGCCAAATATCGGACAGTCTCCAGTGAGATCGCACCGGCAGAAGCCGAAAGCGGCAGGCAAGATTCCAGCAACGGTGAGCCAACCGCTGCCGCAGCCGAAACCGGGGCGCCCCCACTCGACGTCGACGAGACTGGAAGCCATTCAGATCCAGTGCCTGCCGAACCTGGCGAGGGAGATGCCCCCGAAGCAACGATTGGAGAAGGACAAACAACCAGCAGTGAAGAGCTTCCTCAAGCCGCCGCCGAGACCTCGGAAGAGGCAGTTCAATCTTTGGAGACCCCCACCTCGCTTGGCGGCCCCGAGACGACGTTGGAAGCTTCCTCTCCAGAATCGGTTGAGCCAGACACTGTTCCAGAGGAAGTTCCGCCGAGCCAGACGGTAGCAGGGTCTGCGGATGAAGGGGACCCAGAGGAAGATCCTGCCGCATCGAGCTCGGACGGACAACAGGAACCGGTCGCCACCGAGGTCTCGGCAACAACGGAAAGTCTTTCTGCGGAAGCAAGCGCGGCGGCAGATGTGGCGACCGACGAATCCTCCGAACTTTCGCCCAAAGATCAGTCATCCAAGCCGGAAGCTTCTGCCAGGTCCGAGCCCATAAAAGTTTCGGCCTCTGAAGCGCCCCCTGATTCGGGAACTCGATCCCGAGGTCCCAAAGTCCAGTATCGAAGCCGTCCCAGCACGCCCAGGTTCTTTCGTCGATCCCCCGACCGGCGACGCCAGTATCACGGCGAGGATCGCCGAAACCGGGAGGCGTCCTCCCCGGCGCCCATGATCGCCGACCTGCTCAAGGAGGGTCAGGAAATACTGATCCAGATTTCAAAGGAGCCGCTGGGAACGAAGGGGGCGCGGATTACTTCTCATATCGCCCTACCGGGGCGCTACCTCGTCTATATGCCCACGGTCGATCACATTGGAGTTTCCCGAAAGATTGGCTCCAATGAGGAACGCCAGCGGCTCAGGAAAATCATTCTGGACAACCGGGGAGATCTTCCCGGCGGGTTTATCATTCGCACTGCAGGGGAATACAAGGGAGAAGGCGAATTCAAATCGGACATCAAGTTTCTTCGGGCCCTCTGGGGAGAGATCAAAAGTCAAGCCGAGAAGGCGTCAGCGCCGGCGATTATCCATCGTGAATTAAATCTGGTGCAAAGGATTCTCAGGGATCAGTTGACCAAGGAATTCACCACGATCCGCGTGGATAACGAGTTGGGATATGCCTCGATTGTGGAGTTGATCCATCGATTCCAGCCCGGCTTGGTCAATCGAGTCAAGCTCTACACCCGAGAGACTCCGATTTTCGAAGAGTTCGGCGTTCAGGCCGAAGTGGACAAAGCCCTGCGCTCCAAGGTATGGCTGAAATCCGGAGGTTACATCGTCATCGATCAAGCCGAGGCCCTGGTGGCCATTGATGTTAACACCGGCAAATACGTGGGCAAGTCGAACAAACTGGAAGATACCATTGCCCAGACCAACCTGGAGGCAGCCAGGGAGATTGCCCGGCAGTTGCGGCTACGCGATATGGGAGGCATTATCGTTTGCGATTTCATTGACATGGAAGACCGTAAGAACCGACTCAAGGTGACCCAAACACTGGAGGGGGCCTTGCGAAGAGAGAAGTCACCCTCCAAGGTCCTTCAATTCAATGACTTTGGCCTCGTGGCCATCACCCGAAAACGGGTCAAGCAATCGCTCCTGAAAGCGTTGTGCGAGCCCTGTCCCGAGTGTTCTGGGTCTGGAATGGTGAAATCTCCGCAAACCGTTTGTTATGAGATTCAAGGCGAAGCCCGGAAAATGGCCGGCGTCATCGAAGATCGCGAGATGACGGTTCGAGTGAGCCCCGAGGTGGCCAAAGCCCTGAAGACCACCGAGGCCTCAGTCATTGCCGAACTCGAGTCGAGTCTGAAGAAAGACGTGGTGATCAAGAGCGATCCGTTGTTCCCTCAAGAACGCTTCGACATCTTTTGAATCTCTCCACCCTGTCCTCCTTTTCCGAAGGGCTTCCCTGGCGGCCACAGGAGCCGAAGCTTGCCGGAAGGGACGGTCGATCAAGGGCCATCCTTCGGCCTGCATGGCCTTGATTCACTCCAGAGGCTCGGAGAGCAGCGGCCGATAGCCTTCCCGAAAGGAAGGATATCGAAAGGTGTAGCCCGAGTCGATCAGCCGGGTATTGCGACAACGTTTGTTGCCCCGGGTCGCCAACCGACCCTCCGAAGGTTCCCGAGGAGGAGCGGGGACTCCCAGATGGTTGGCAATCCAACGCAACACCTGACATCTCTCCGCAGGCTCGTTGTCTACAACAAGATAGAGTGATTGCAGGCTGTCGAGCTGCATCAAACGGGCAAGTACGCCGACACAGTCATCTCGATGGACTTGGTTCAGATATCGGGGTGGGCCTTCAACACAGCAAGCCTCGCCTCGCCGGACACGCTCGATGAGCCGGTGCCGGCCCGGCCCATAGATTCCCCCAACTCGAAGAATGGTCGCTGCCACGGGACTTTGCAGGAGTAATTTCTCTCCGTCTCTGAGGTAGCGCCCCGTAAAGTGGGTCGCATCGGCAGCTGAGTTCTCGTCCACCCATTCTGCCCCGGACTGGCCGTAGACCGCCGTGCTGGAGGTAAAAAACAGTCGGCGGACGGGCGGGTCCTGGTTCTGCAAAGCTTGAATCAGGGTGCTCAGACCCTGAACGTAGGCAGCCTGGTAGCCTTCCTCGGTCCGACGGTCAGCACCTGCCGTGTAGAAAACAACATCGAAAGGTCCCGGCAAGTTTCCCAGGGTTTCGGTACGGGTGAGATCGGCGCGGGACCAGCAAAGCTCTGTCGGGAGACCCTCACGGCTCCGCCGCAATCCGCACACGAAATGACCTTCTTGAACCAAGTGCAGACCCAGCGCCTGCCCCAGGTAACCACAACCGGCGATCAGCACACGAGCCATGGAGATCAAACCAACCGTTGGCATTCACCCGATGCCCCGCAACCACCGTCCGGCAGCCGGCCTCCGGCAACCAAAGACCGTTGGATCATTGGGGCGGGATAGGTTATTTCTATTCCCAAAAGCAATCACTTTTGGACTGAACCGCTCTGATCAGAGGACCCGGTAGGAGTACAATTTGGCTGAATTGGGCGCCAGTGGAACCGAGAGCCCGCGATGGACCAACTCATCACCCGACACGATTTGACTTTCTCCCGAGCCCTCGTCGTGCAAGCGATAGCGACGCCGGACATCCATGGCTTGCAAAAGAACGGAATGGCGAGCCCGTCGTCCGGCATAACGGAATACGAAAACCACACCTTCGCTGGAGCCATCGCAAAACTGGGTGGCGTCCCAGTCCGCTTCGCTGTTCGGCACCGGCAACAAGCGGTAGTAGTCCTTCACCAACAGCGGCCGGATCCTCTTATAAACCCCAACCCAGTGTTTCGCCCGCCGCGCGGCTTCAGCCGGCCAATTGGCCAGCCCTCCATGCAGGAGTAGCTGTCCGGTCATGCGACTCAGGAATGCCAAGTCCGAAAAGCCGGCATCCAATCCACGGTCGCGACCGTCTCGTTCCGGTCCCACAGCCAAGCCCAGGTAGTTGGCCGGCAAAAAAGTATTGGCTCCTAGCTGGATCATGCGGCAGGAGTGGGGATGGCCACTCATGTCGTTGGCCCAGGCGCAGTGATGACGTCTCAAGCTGCCCAAATCGATGGCGTTCCCGCCCCCGGCGTTCAATTCCAGCATCAAGCCGGGATGTCTTTGGGTCAGCCTCTCCCACACCCGATAGAGTCCACGGACGTGGGCAAAGCGGGTTTTGCCGTCGGAGTCCACCAGGTCCCAGTGAAAGGATTCCTCGCCCCGCATGGGGTCCGTGTAAAAATCGGCCCGGATAAAGCGCAGATCATAACGCTCGACGAAACGGCTGATGAGCTCGATCCAGTGGTCGCAGGCTGCGGGCGAACTGAAATTGTACTTGAGTGGAAAGAACCCCTCGGGAAGCTGGTAGAAAAACTCAGGATGTTGGCGAGCCAAGTTTGTCCCCGGAAAAGCGACGGCTTCAAAGTAGAGGCCCAGGCCCATTCCCTTCGACCGAACATAGTCGGCAAACGGCTCCAATCCCCGGGGAAACTTCTCGGGGTCCACTTCCCAATTGCCCCGCCCCCTGGCGTGTCCCCCCTTGTACCAGTCCGCGTCCACACAGAACATTTCCACTCCTGCCTCGGCTGCCGCGTCTGCCTGGCGGCGGAGTTCCTGTTCGGTGTAGGTCACGCTGATGCCGGGCCAGAGGGTGTAGGCCACGGCCGGCGCCATAGGTTTTCCGCGATAGTTGGGTGTCAGGCGTTGGTGAATGTAGCGGCGCAAAGCGTTGGAACCCGACTCGAAACCATTCTCGAAAAAGCCCAGGTGAACGACCGGCAAGTCCAGGCTCTCACCCGGGTCCAGAATAAGATCTTTGATCAGGGGGCCGACTTCGATGCGCAGGTCGGAGGGAGATCCATCAAAGGCGATGCGAGCTTGCCAGAAGGTTGACCACTCCAGACCAAAAAAGATCCCCGGCTGGTTCGAATCAGGACCCTGACTGACCATGAACAAAGGGAGATCCTGGGAGGAAGATCCCGTCCAGCGTTCTCCGAAGCCTCTTTGTTTGACGGGGACGGGAACCTCGCAGGATCCCGTCGGACACCCTGTCAACTCCCGGTGGCTGGCAAACTCCACCGGACGGTAATGAAAGGGTTCGATCCACCGGGGACGGAAGGCGTCGGGGGGAAATTCTCGGGCATGGGGAAAGTAGGAGGCGCTGCTGGCCCCGGAACAGCTCATGATCCTCGGGCTCGAGACGCCACCGAGCCTCAGAAAGAGGGAAAAGAGGCGGGTCAAGGGCTGGGAACGCCGGGTCGAGGTGTTGGTCAGCTTCACGCGAACTTCGCCCACTCGGTGGTTCCTGTCCAACCCCAGTGAGCCGGAAGCCTCGATTCCTTCTCGGGAGTGGTACCGAAACTGCCAGAGATCAGCCGTCTGTTCCTCGAGGGAGTCCAGTTCCCATGGCAACGGGTCTCCATTCCGTTCCATTGCAAACCCGGGACCTGGTTTCATCCGCAGCGTTTGTGGAGCCAGCAAACTTATCACCTGGACGAGACTTTCCGGCGCCTGGGGCTTGGAGCCTGGGGTGGATGCTTCAGGTCCGATCAGGCTCGGCGCCGCAGCCAGAGCCGCAGTGCTGCCCAGGAACTGTCGGCGGTCAATCACTTTCAATGGGTCATCCATCACGTTCCTCCAAGAGGAGAAATCATAACATGCCCCGCCCGGTCGAAGGGAAGATTGCCCGAATACGGAACCAGCCGTTAGCGCAACGGGTCAGAGGTCGGGGTCAGCGGACTCTTGTTGACAAAGCCGTTAAATAGCGATGGAATGCGGCTACCCGTTTTTAAGGGTTGCGGCCAAGGAAGCACTGATGTTAATCCGAACTCCCACCGCTTGGATCGCATGGGTTGCAGCAGGAGTGTGGTTGCTCTTTGGTTCCCGTCCGGATTCCGATCCCGGAGAGCCGGATGGGGGGTGAGGTGTTCGCCGGAGGCGGCAGGGCTCAGGCCAAGTCGCCGGATGTCCGGCCAATGAATCCGATTTGGTAAACTATGGGTGTTCCTCGGTGACCTGCTCGGCCAGGACTCCGAGACCATCAACAGTGTCATGGGAGAAATCAGCGACGTGCTCGAACAAAAAGATCGCATGGTTGAAACAGATTGGGCCGGGCTGACCCTGGGTGAACGCGTCAAACACCTGGAGGTGGAAGGTTACCTGGTCCTGCCGGGACTGCTGTACTCGGCTCATATCAAACGGCTCAAGGCCGAAACTGCCAGGTTCGAAACTTTCAACGTCGACTACAGCGTTCATCAAAAAGGATGCCAGGACATTCAATTTTGGGGTGGCCCCATTACCGAGCTGATTGCCCATCCGCCAACCATTGACTTCTTAAAGGTTCTGTTCGGTCCGCAGGTGATCGCCATGAGCTACGACTATGCCCGCTCCGAGCCCGGTCACCCTGGGATCAGTCTCCACTGCGACGGACAGCCCTGGGGTTCCAAGATTTTCGGGTACGAGCAGAGTTGTCCGCGCCTGATTCGCGTACTCTACTATTTGCAGGACCTCACTCCCGAGGTCTCTGCCTTCAAGGTCGTCCCAAGGTCGCATCTGAGTTTTCATAATGACGCCAATCCCTACCTCCGCTATGCAGAGCATCCCGAGCAGGTCATGGTCACCTGCAGGGCAGGCTCAGCGGTGTTGATCAACCAAAACGTCTTTCACGGAAATTACCCGAACATCGGCGCCTATGCCCGAGAGATGCTGGGAATTGCTTACCGCCCGTCATGGGCCGGACCCAGCGGCGAAGTCAAGCCCTGGAACCCGGGGGAACTGGCCAAGGTTCCTACTGCCGTGCGTGAACTCATGGCGGATCCCAACATCCGCGTCTGGAACTTCGATGGCGGGAACAAGCCGGCCAACATGCCCCGGGAGGCGGCCGGGATCGATCCCAGCCGCTGGGAGCGGATCGGTTGACCTCTCAATGACCGCCCGGAGCGCGCCCGCTCCAGACTTGAAGCAAGGAGCCCGGTCTGCTGACATGTTCATCAAGAAGGGGATGATTGGCAGCGCCTGCCCGAAATGTAGTGGCGAGTTGAGTCGCCAAGTGGTTTGGAAAGCACTCCAGTGAGGACCTCTGGATAAGGCTGAGGTTGTCTGCTCCCAATGCCACAAAACGCTCCGCATCCCACAGAAAAGTCTCTGGACGATCCTCACGCTTTTGGTCCTGTTCAATCTGCCGATTGTTTTTGGGCTTATTCATCTCGCAGGATCTCTTCAACCCGGGAAAATTCTGTGGGGGCTCTTGCTCCTGATACCGATCAATCTGGCTCTACTGATTATTTTCTACCTGTGGCTGGCCCGATTTCGAGAACATCATCCGATGCAATCCATCACCCATTGGCCGGCGCGCCTCCGCTCCCAAAAGAACGGTCCGGAGGCGACGCGGCCTTTTACCTGCCGAGGATAAGTGAATCATGAGCCGCAGAACGTTTGCCCGATTACTGACTTTCCTGGTTGCCGCGCTTCCCCTGGCTGCGGAGGCGGACCCGGCTGAAAGCGAGAAAAGATGGCGCCGGCTACGTGGGCGGACCATCCGGACGCTGGAAGATCTGAGGGCGCACAACGGCACGTTGCCGCTGCCGACCGGAGCCGAGCCGATCGGCCTCCGACTGCGGGTGCTGACCTACAACATTCACAACTTCAGAGGTTATCCGGAGGACCTTGGGACCGAGCGATGGAGAAGTCATCCCCAAGAAAAGCTGAATATCCAGCTCAGGGCTCTGGGAATGCTTGACGCTCATGTCGCTTCTCTGCAGGAATGCTCCTATGACAAGAACCTGCAACTCCGGCTCGTGGACCGGTTGGGATACCGGGCCAGCTTCTTTCCCGCTTCCTATCATAAGCACTGCGCCGGAGCTACCCTGAGTCGATACCCGCTACTGGACTCCATCAATCTCACCTTTCTGGAACTCGACGGCCAAGTCACGATGAAGCGATTTCTGGGTCGTTCTCTGGTGCGCTTGCCTGGGGGACAGGAAATTTTGATCTACGGTGGGCACTATGATCCAACCCCGGAGGGTGAGTTGGACCTCATTGAACAGGTCTTTCGGACGGATCAGGCACTGCGACGTCCGATGATCTGGATGGGTGATTGGAACATTGAGCGGACCCACCGCCTCTATGGCCGGTTCAAGAAGATGGGACTGGTGGACGGATTCGTCCACCTGGGTCTGCCTCATACGACCACGGGACTCAAGGGAGACCGCAGCCGGGGCGGCATCGATTACATCTTCTGCACCCCGGACATTGCCGATCGTCTGGAGTCCATTGAGGTCGTCGCCCGGGGAGCAGCCACCCTGGACCCGAACGACCCCAGTAGCGTAGCGGCCAGCGATCACCTTCCCGTGTTGGCCGTGTTTCGGTTTTGAGGCCCCGGCCGGGCTTTGCGAAAGACCCTGAAGGCTCGAAGAAAAATCACTGACCCACTACGCCGTGACTTGCCAATGAAAGCCGACAATCATCAGACGACTTTGGAGCCTGGCGAGACGCTCAACCTCGGCGAAATGAGCATTCTTCATCCACCTGAAACTTTCGCTTTGACGCCTGCAAGCCTCATCGCGCTGAGGGCCATTGCCGAGAACCAGCGTTTACTCACAGGTGTTGGGATTGATTGGGGAAGTGGAACAGGATGCTTGGCTATCCTGGCCGCCAGAATTCCGTCAGTAACGCAGGTTATTGGGCTGGAGATTTCGGTGAACAACCTGAAGATTGCCCATGTAAATGCTAAAGGCAATTCAGTCGAGGATAAGGTGAGATTCATCCGATCGGACTCGTTCCGTCCGTTTTCAGAGGCTCACCGAGGTGCCCTCGATGGTTTCAGGGGTCGGATAAACTTCGTTCTGGCAAATCCCCCATCCAGTGAGGGTGATGACGGTTTCGGGTTTCGAAGAGAGGTTTTGAGAGGGGCCATGAAGTTTCTGCAGACTGGAGGCGTTGTATTCCTCAGTATCTCGCTTCAATACGGATTGGAGAGAATCGAGCGAGTGGCTAAGGAAGTCCCTGGCTTCAAATACGGTGGGATACTTGCAAGTACGGATTGGGCGCCGTTCGACCTGTCTCGGCCTGATCTGCTTCGCTGTCTGGAGTGGTATTCCGAAGAGGAAGCGAGGGGCGGCCCCGAGTATTCGTTTGCAGATCATGAGACGCCGCAAAGTACGCTGAATGCACGAACTGCATGGGAACGCTTCAAGCAAACGGCGCAAAGTCCTTTGTCGAAATGGCAAACGCATCTTTTCACACGCATTCAGTAGCCGAGGAAAACCACTGGGGCAGCGTCTGGCATGGCGCCCCTGGCCTCGGGCCATACAGCCCTTCGCCCAACCGCGTTCGCGGTTCGGGAGCACTGAAACGTTACCCGTCATAGCACCCCTGGCCCCGGGGATGGAGCTCCTCCCCGGACCCGCAACCGGTCAGGCCACTTGACAACACCGGTTTCTTTTGAAAAATTCTAGGCCATGAACCATCGAATTTCCGTCGCTATTTTCCTGTGCAGCCTTGCCTGGACCGGTTCCGCGCTTGTCTCCAGCCAGGCGCAAACCTTTCGAGGCCATGAGGACGAGTCGCTGGACTATTCGATTGCCGTGGTGGAGGCGGAACCCTACTGGCAACCGGCGGGAAAATGGGCGCTCGATTCGCCGCTCACCACTTTGGGAGCCATGCGGGCCATTTATCGAGAACTGGGAACGCTTCCCGCCCAGCGCGTCCGGTTGCCGGCGCCCGACTCGCCCTGGAAGCTGACGGGACGGGTCAGCCAGACCACTCAAGGCACGATTTACGCCGCCTTCGGGCGTTACCTCTACTGGTCCAGGGATGAGGGCCGGAGCTGGGAGGGAAAGGCGATGACCGGATTGCCCGGGGCTCAGGGTCAACCGATCAGCGGCGGCGCCTTTGGAAGCGACGGCCAACACCTCTTCCTCGCTCACGCTCACAGGGGACTGCCGCCCATCGACGGTCGGGCAGACAACCCCGCCTACCCGGTCGTCATTTCCCGCTCCGGTGATGGCGGCAAGACCTGGCAACCCAGCTCCCCATTGAAACACCCCTTCAAATATGCCGGGGGAGACGGAAATCACATCATCAGCCTGGGCGGAGGAGAGTTGCTGGCCAATCTGGATGGATATGGAGGATCGGTGGATCCCACGGTCCCGGAAAAAGGCGGTCTGGTGATCTTTCGCAGCACCGACGGCGGAAAAACCTGGAACCTCGATTCCTACCTGCCCGAGATTGCCGAAACCGGCTTTCTGCACCTGGGAGGCAAGCAGTTGCTGGCGGCTTTTCGTAGGGAAGGCGATGGTCTCGACAGGAAAACGGTCCGACTGGTCAACTCGGAGGACGGGGGCCGCAGTTGGCGCAACCCCCGCTCCCTTACCCGCATTTACGGACAGGCGCACGGGGACCTGGCTGCCCTGCCGGGGGGAGGCGTGGTGGCAACCTATGAGAACCGCTATCCCTACGCCGAGGGAGGAGCCATCTACGGCCGAGTCAGTTGGGACAGAGGACAGACCTGGGAGCCGGAGCTGTACCAGCTCACCCGAGGACACGGCTATTCCGGTTCCGTGGTGATGAAGGACGGCGCCATCGTCACCGTGGCCGGCGACGGCCAACTCAGCCGGGTGGGCCGGCCCACGGGCCGCCGCTACACGCTGCAGGCGCTACGCTGGAAACCCCGGCCGAAACAGCACACCACAACCCGATAGACGGTCAGTGGTCGGAATTCTGATCGGGTCACTGATCACTGACATAAAGGAACTGCCAAGACTTGGATAATTCCTTCTTCGAGAAGCCTGTCCTCAACTCACCTTATGTGCGCCCGAGCCGGCATTGAGAACTGGACGAAACGGGTCAGCCCACCCGGAAGGTCATCGAAAGCCGCAGGCAGGCCGAATGCATCACACCCATCCCGAAACCGAAAAAGCAAAAAGGTCGGAGAAACAAGCCGCTCTGGTGTTCGACGAGGGAAGGGGTCTCTCGACTGAGAATCAGCAGTACCTTCTCACCGCAACCATCAACGAGATTCGACGGCAGGTCGACCGGTGGCGAAATCTCACGAACCCAAATCAATGGCAAATCACCCCGGAGACGGCTCGCCTGCTCCGGCACTGGCGACGCCACTGATTCAGTGGCATCCGACCCTTCTTCTGCCAGGTCGAAGCGGTCGAGAACGCCATTTGGCTCACCGAGGTTGCGCCACACGCCGGTCGAGGCGGCAGGCGATTTCTCGACCACTTGGCAAACGCCAACCGTGAAGCCAATCCGGGCCTGATGCGTCTGGCTCTCAAACTGGCAACTGGCGCCGGCAAGACCACCGTCATGGCGATGTTGATCGCCTGGCAGACCATCAACGCGGTCCGCCGGCCCCAAAGCCGGAGGTTCACCCGCGGCTTCCTGGTGGTCACGCCCGGCCTCACCATCAAGGACCGCCTGCGTGTGCTGCAGCCGAACGATCCGGACAGCTACTACCAGAGCCGCGAATTGGTCCCCAGCGATATGCTTCCTGATCTGGCGAAGGCCAAGATCGTCATCACCAACTACCACGCCTTCAAGCGGCGTGAACGCCTGGAACTATCCAAAGGCGGCCGTTCTTTGCTTCAGGGACGCGGTGAGGCGCTGAACACCCTGGAAACCGAGGGACAGATGCCGCAGCGGGTCATGCCCGAACTGATGAGCATGAAGAACATCCTGGTTCTCAACGATGAAGCCCACCATTGCTATCGCGAGAAGCCGGGCGAGAAGCAGGAGGGCGCGCTCGAAGGCGACGACAGGAAAGAAGCCCAAAAGAACACCGAAGCCGCCCGGCTGTGGATTTCGGGGCTCGAAGCGGTCGGCAGAAAACTGGGCATCCATCGGGTAATCGATCTTTCCGCGACGCCTTTCTTTCTGCGCGGGTCCGGCTACGCCGAAGGCACGTTGTTCCCCTGGACGATGAGCGATTTCTCGCTCATGGATGCCATCGAATGCGGCATCGTCAAACTTCCCCGGGTGCCGGTGGCCGACAACATCCCCGGGGGCGACATGCCGAAGTTCCGCAATCTCTGGGAACACATCCGCACCGACATGCCAAAGAAGGGGCGGGGCAAGGCCAAGACTCTCGATCCCCTCAGCCTCCCCGTGGAACTTCAGACCGCCCTGGAGGCCCTGTACGGGCATTACCGGAAGACCTTCGAACTCATGGAGGAGGCAGGTATTGACGTGCCGCCGTGCTTCATTGTGGTCTGCAACAATACCTCGACCTCCAAGCTGGTCTACGACTATATCTCCGGCTTCCACCGTGAGAACGACGACGGCTCAAAGACGTTCCAAAACGGACGCCTGCATCTGTTCCGCAACTTTGACGAGTATGGCAATCAGTACCCACGGCCTCGTACGCTCTTGATCGACAGCGAGCAACTGGAGTCCGGTGACGCCCTCGACAGGAACTTCCGCACCATGGCCGCTGACGAGATCGAACGCTTTCGCCGAGAGATCATCGAGCGCACCGGCGACCGCCATCAGGCCGAGAAGCTCAGCGACCAGGACCTCCTGCGCGAGGTCATGAACACCGTGGGCAAATCGGGTCGGCTGGGGGATTCGATTCGCTGCGTGGTGTCGGTATCCATGCTCACCGAAGGATGGGATGCCAACACCGTCAGCCACGTGCTGGGCGTTCGCGCCTTCGGGACGCAGTTGCTCTGCGAGCAGGTCGTCGGCCGCGCGCTGCGTCGCCAATCCTACGACCTCAATGAAGACGGCCGGTTTGACGTCGAGTACGCCGATGTCCTGGGGATACCGTTCGACTTTACGGCCAAGCCCGTCGTGGTCACACCCAAGCCGCCGCGAGAAACCGTTCCGGTGAGGGCCGTGCGGCCCGAAAGAGACGCGCTTGAGATCCGTTTCCCGCGGGTGGCCGGGTATCGAGTGGAATTGCCGCAAGAGAGGCTCAGCGCCGAGTTCAACGAAGACTCCGTGCTGGAACTCACCCCCGATCTGGTCGGGCCGTCGATTACGACGAACCAGGGGATTATCGGCGAGGGCGTCGATCTCAATCTGGTTCACACCAACGACCTCCGGCACTCGACCCTTCTGTTTCATCTCACCCAGCGGTTGCTCTACACGAAGTGGCGCGACCCGGGCGAAGAGCCCAAGCTTCATCTCTTCGGACAGCTCAAGCGCATCACCAGACAGTGGCTCGACGGTTGCCTCGTCTGCAAGGGCGGCGCCTACCCCGCCCAACTCACGTATCAGGAACTGGCCGACATGGCCTGCGAGCGCATCACGGCTGCCATCACGCGAGCGGAAATCGGCCATCGCCCCGTCAAAGCGGTGCTCGATCCCTACAACCCTCTCGGCTCCACGGTCCACGTCAACTTCAACACCTCCAGGACCAGCCGTTACCAAACGGATGCCCGCCGTTGCCACGTCGATTGGGTCATCCTCGACAGTGACTGGGAAGCGGAGTTTTGCCGCGTGGCCGAATCCCATCCTCGTGTCAAAGCCTACGTCAAGAACCACAATCTCGGTTTGGAGGTTCCCTACCGCTACGCCTCCGAAACACGGACCTACCTTCCGGACTTTATCGTTCTCGTTGACGACGGCCATGGCGACGACGATCTCTTGCATCTCATCGTCGAGATCAAGGGTTATCGCAGAGAGGACGCCAAGGAGAAGAAGGCTGCCATGGAAACCTACTGGGTGCCCGGTGTGAATAATCACGTCCGCTACGGCCGTTGGGCCTTCGCCGAGTTCACGGACGTCTACGAGATGCAGTCGGACTTCGAGGCCAGAGTGGAAGCCGAGTTCGACAAGATGATCGATGCCGCGGTTGAGCGGCGGAGATAGCTAATCTGAACACGAAAGTCGTGTACACTTCATAGGCGCAGCCCTCCTTGCTCTGACTTTCGGGGCTTGGGCCAGAGACCAGTAGCAGGCAGTTCAATTAAGGATTGTGGTTTTTCCCGAGATTGCTTTTATTCGAAAAAAGTGATAATAAATGTCTGGGTCTTCTTGGAGTATGAGAGTGCACGAAGGGTGCTTCCCGTATCGGAATGGTATAAAGCACTGTCACCAGGAAACCAGGCAAGAGCTGACAGGTTCATACACATTGCCCGGCAGTTGGATCAACTCGAAATGCCATACTTTCGGAAGTTCCAAGAGTTGCTGGAAGCGCGCTGGCACGGTGAAAACAGGGTCCCGCATCGGATATTCTGTTACGTTTCCTCTGGCAGGCGCGTGACATTCCTGTGTGGCTGTACCCACAAGGACAAGCGGTATAAGCCGCCACGTGCATACGACACGGCTGTGCGACGCCGTAACGAAATACAGAAGGGGAGGGCAACCACACGTGAGTTCGATTTCTAAGCTATGGCAAAAATTGCGGGCCAAGGAGTACCGGGACGGCTACACGGAAGCGCAGCTCTCCATCGAGGTGCCATTCCAGATTCGAGCACTCCGAAAAGCACGCGGCTGGACGCAAGCCCAGTTGGCTGAGAGGTGTGGCATTCCCCAAGCCCGGATATCCCACATCGAACAGCCCGGTCGGGACCCGCTCTCATTACGGACGCTGTACCGACTCTCAGCGGCCCTTTGATGTCGGGTTGCTGGTCCAGTTTGTCCCGTTTAGTGAGTTGGTACGCCGTGAAGCTATATTTGATCCCAAAACCTTTCGTGTCCCCAGCTTCGAGGATGACCAACTAGAGATGGGTATACATACCACTGATACGTTGATGGCATCGCTGCTTCTCAGAACCGAATCCACACATGGAACGTGGCAGCCTCACACGACACAGACACAGCCTGAAGGGAAAGCACAGACGCGGATATCCTCCCTTCCGGTAAAGAAAGAGTGGAATGCCAATGTGCTGCCAGTCAACACGAAACTCAGCCTACCCTTCCCCATTTCACCAAATTACAACTCCTTAGTCAGAGAGAGGACATACCATGTCTACAAAACGCAGGCCACAGGATAAGCCTATAAACATCCATGAGTTGCCGCAGCAGCGGGCGGCGGAATATGTTTCGACATATTCGAATCATATTGAAATGGGGACCTCGCCTTGGGACTTTCGGTTTCTATTCTTCGAAGTTACGGAAGATGAAACCGGAGAGCTGATACGTGAAAAGAAGGCTCGCGTGGTCATGTCCTCTCAACATGCCATGGCCTTTTCTCGAGTATTGAACAACGCTGTTGCCAAGTGGATGAAAGAGCACGCTTCCGATACGGTTGAGAGTACCGAAAAAGAGCGTGGGGACAGATGATTATGTATCATGAGCACGTGTAGTCCACCGCAGCTGCGCTACTTTCCCTGCAACTGCCTTGCTTTGAATTAGAAGCTCTTGAATCCCATGGCCCGAAAACCTGAGAAAACGAAAAAGCGGGTCGAAACACTCACTCACACCGACAGCAAGCGAACCAACATCCCCACGGTCGAGTACCAGTCGGTGTTGGAGGAGGATGACCGGAGCCCCATCCAGGTCGCCTACGAGCGCCGCAACCGCGACCTTGATCCGCAACTCGTCTGGCGCGGCAAGGACCATCAGGACTGGTCGGACTTGGTGGCGCAGGCGCCACCTCTCTACATCCAGGAGAAGGTGCATCCGAAAGTACTGATCGACGACTTGATGCGCCGGAGCAAAGAAACCAAGGCCGAGAAAGGCAACGGCGAAGCGGGCTTCCAGCCCGACCTCTTCGCCGATTTCAACGGGCTGTCGAACGAGAATGCCAAAACCGAGTTCTACCAGCACGACGCCAACTGGTCGAACCGGATGATCCTGGGCGACAGCCTGCAGGTGATGGCCTCGCTGGCTGAGCGGGAAGGGCTGCGCGGCCAAGTGTAGTGCATCTACGTCGACCCGCCCTACGGCATCAAGTTCAACTCCAACTTCCAGTGGTCGACGACCAGCCGCGACGTGAAGGATGGCAAGGCCGAGCACATCACCCGCGAGGCGGAACAGGTGAAGGCGTTTCGGGATACCTGGCGGGATGGGATTCGTTTCTATCTAACGTATCTGCGCGACCGGCTGACGGTGGCGCAGGATCTGTTAACGGAGAGCGGTTCGGTGTTCGTGCAGATTGGGGACGAGAACGTGAGCCGAGTACGGGTATTGATGGACGAGATATTTGGAGAGAGTAACTTTGTTGCCCTTATTTCATATGCAAAGACGACTGGCTTCTCGGGCACTTATCTATCGCAGGTTTGTGACTACTTGATCTGGTATTCCAAATCACTGTCGAACCTCAAATACCGTTCACTTTTCGACACCAAGGAGCAAGGTGCCGCGGGTGCTTCCAAGTACCGGGCCGCCTCGTCTATTAAGGCACTGGAAAACTCAGAGCAGCTTTTCCGGTTCAGAGGTGCAGAATGGACACCGGCTCCTGGACTTCATTGGAAAACTACTGTCTCGGGATTAGATCGTCTGTCGAAGGCGCAACGGGTCATCTTAGAAGGAAAATCTATTCGCTACGTTCGGTTCTTGGACGACTTCTCAGTTACCCCACGCACAAATGTTTGGCGCGACGTAGGAGGTGTCCAAAGCCGCACCGACCCGAAAGTGTATGTAGTGCAAACTGCTACCGAAGCCATCAAACGCTGCCTCCTGATGACCACCGACCCCGGCGACCTCGTCCTCGACCCAACCTGCGGTGCCGGCACCACCGCCTATGTCGCCGAGCAGTGGGGCCGGCGCTGGATCACCATCGACACATCACGGGTTGCGCTCGCCCTGGCCCGCGCCCGCCTCATGGGCGCCCGCTACCCCTACTACCTGCTCACCGACAGCGCAGCGGGGCGACAGAAGGAGGCGGAGCTTACACCGGCGGCGCCCTCCGACAGCCCCACCGGCGGCGACGTCCGGCAGGGCTTTGTCTACGAGCGCGTGCCGCACATCACGCTCAAGTCCATCGCCAACAACGCCGAGATCGACGTGATCTGGGAACGGTGCAGGAGACGCTGGAGCCGTTGCGGGAGCAGTTGTCAGTGACCAGTGGCCTGTGGTCAGCCCACCGGCCACAAGCCACTGACCACTGGAAGAATGGGAGATTCCGAGAGAACGCCCGGACGACTGGCCGGCAGCCACCGAACCTCTGCTCACCGCTTTCTGGGAGGCGCGCATCGCCCGCCAGAAGGAAATCGATGCCTCCATCGCCAGGCAGGCGGACTTCGAGTATCTCTATGACAAGCCCTGCGGGGACAGCAGGAAGGTCCGCGTCGCCGGTCCCTTCGCCGTCGAGAACCTTTCGCCGCACCGCGTGCTGGGCGTCGATGATGACGACGAACTGATCGACAACGTAGCCGAACTTAAGCTCGGCTACGGCGAAAAGCAGGACTTCGCCGGGATGATCCTGGAACACCTCAAGACCTCCGGCATCCAGCAGGCGCACAGGGAGGACCGGATTACGTTCTCCTCGATCATTCCCTGGCCGGGAGACCTGATCTGCGCCGAGGGGCGGTTCGATAGTGGCCGGTGTCTGGTGGCCAGGAAAAGAGACCGGCCACTGGCGACAAGTCACTGACCACTGAACATCGTGCTGCGATTTTCGTCGGTCCTGAATTCGGTACCGTCTCACGTCCCGACCTCGTGCAAGCCGCCCGCGAGGCCGCCGATGCCGGCTTCGACGTCCTGCTCACCTGTGCCTTCAACTACGAAGCCCATGCCTCCGAGTTCAACAAGCTGGGCCGCATCCCCATCCTCAAGTCAAGGCGCGCATGAACGCCGACCTCCACATGGCCGACGACCTCAAGAACACCGGCAAAGGCAACCTGTTCGTCATCTTCGGGGAGCCGGATATTTCAGTGGCGAGTGAAGAGTGTTTAGAAGCCATCTCACAAATACTTTTTAGCCAAGATCATGAAGGCAGCAAGTTTGAGAAAGGCCAGGAAATTTTCGACATGGTACTCGAATCGAGTGACCAGCCTGCGGTAGTTTTGTAACCAGGCGAAGAGACGTTCGACTTTCCAACGCCTCCGGTAACGTCGTAACACGCGACCGTCTTGCGACTTGGGTTTAGTGCGATTGGCTCTGTGCGGGGCAATCAGGGTGACTCCCAACGCTTGGCATTCGCTATCCAGCGGGTCGCTGTCGTAGGCTTTGTCCCCCACCAGTTTATCGGGCTTGTCTTGGGTGAAACGACAGTCGATCAATTCCTGGACGAATTTCGTCTCGTGCGGCGAAGCACTGCCTGTGCATAAGGCGACAGGAAGGTCCGAGCGGTCTGCAATCGCCATGACCTTGCAACCCTTGCCCCGCTTGGTTTTCCCGACTCCAGCGCCCCCTTTTTAGCAGCACTGAAACTGCCATCGACGAAACATTCCTCCAGGTTGATCTTCCCTCTCCCTTCCAAATCCTGGGCCAAGACTTTCAGCAGTCGATCCATGACACCAGATTGACGCCATTGTTGGAATCGACGATGACAGGTCTGATAGGGTGGATAGCGAGGGGGCATCTCCGACCATTGGGCGCCGGTGCGCAATATCCACAGAATCCCGTTGAACACCTCCCGCGAATCTCGCCAAGGACGACCACGGCCGTCCGGCCGCTGGGGTAATTCGGGAAGCAGAGGTTTGATGAACGCCCACTGGGCGTCGGTAAGGTCTTGCGCCATGGAAATCTCCCATTGTCTTCCTAACCAACTTCATCATGCTAACATCACTCTTTCGTATTTATGAGATGGCCTGTAGTGGATAGTTCAGGACATCGGGTGGCGACTTATGACATCTTTAAGCTCGTATCGGGAATTGATCGTCTGGCAGAAATCAATGGACTTGACGGTGAGGATTTACGCGCTGACGCGGCGCTTTCCTGCCGAAGAGAGATATGGGATTATCTCGCAGATGCGGCGCGCGGCATCCTCGATACCCGCGAACATCGCGGAGGGACGGCAAGGCAAACAACGGGGGAATTTCTCCAGTCGCTTGGCATTGCGCGAGGCTCGCTGGCGGAACTGGAAACCTTTCTGATATTGTCAACAAAGCTGGAAATGACAGCGCCAGAGAACTCCGGGCGCTTGTTGACAGACTGCGCCGAGATCAACAAAATGCTCAACGCGCTGATCAAATCACTACCCACTCGCCACTGGTCACAGGTCACTGTCCACGGCGTCGACGTCTGCCACCCCAACACCGGCGAGATCCGCAGCGACGGCGCCGACGGCATCGCTGGCTGGTTCATCGACACTGATTACAACGAGGAGAGTTTCTTCGTGCGCCACGCCTACTTCCTGGGCGCCAACGACCCCTACAAAGCCCTCAAGACCACCCTCAAAGCCGAGATCAACCGGGAAGCCTGGGAAACACTCCACAGCGACACGTCACGGCCCTTCGAGAAACCGAAGTCCGGCCGCATCGCCGTAAAGGTCATCAACCACTTGGGCGACGAGGTAATGAAGGTGTTTCGTGTGTGAGTAGAGTACAATCTAGTAATGGAGTAGGAAATAGCCACAGTGAGTAAAACAGTCTTGTCCGTAGAACTTAATTCGACCACGAAAGTGCCGGTCGAGAAACTCCAATTTGATCGGCATAATCCGCGACTGATTGGACAAGATCCCGATGCCTCCGATGAGTTCATCATCGCACAACTCTACCGCTCCGCTGAACTTGACGAGTTGCTGCAGTCCATTTCGACGAACGGCTATCTCGACATTGAACCGCTGATCGTCATGGCCGACTCAAACGGCGGCGATGGTCTGGTTGTGCTGGAAGGTAACCGACGACTTGCTGCGCTTCGGCTACTTCGTGAAGAGGACTTAGCTTGTCGAATCAGAAGGTCGGAAAAGCTACGTATCGCGGTCCCGCGAGTAAAAGAGACCCTGAGACCATCCTTCGACGAAGTTTCCGTCTATCGCGTGGCCACCCGCGAAAAGGCGCGTTCCTTCATTGGCTTCAAGCACATCAACGGTACGGCGAAGTGGGATTCGTATGCCAAGGCAAGATTCGCTGCTGACTGGTACAAGAAGGGACGACCCGATGGTGCCACCCTAGGAGAAATTGCAAGAGCTATTGGTGACCGTCATGACACCATAAAACGAATGGTGTCGGCGATCTACGTTCTTGATCAAGCCAAGGGTAAGGACCGATTCGATATTGAGGATCGGAACACAAAAAAGTTCAATTTTTCTCACCTCTATACTGCGCTTTCCCGCTCACAGTACATGGATTATCTGGGCATTGATGCAGCCTGGGCTAGTTACGACCCGCAACCCGACCCCGTGCCTTCAGGTCGACTCGATCGGCTTAAACAGGTGCTTGTGTGGATTTACGGCTCCCAGGAGGAAGATTCAAGACCTGTTGTGAAGACGCAAAACCCGGACATCAAACGTCTCGGGGAGGTCATCGCCAACGCGGAAGCGCTTCACGTTCTCGAAGCGACGGGCAATCTCGTCCAGGCTCATGAGAGTGCAGAACCCGCCGACCGGCGTTTCACCGCTTCGCTGATCCGTGCGCGGAGCGAAATCCGGGACGCTTCTGCTTCCCTGAGGGCATATAATGGAAAGGACCGGTCACTTCTGGATATTGCGGAGGACGTCAAGGAAACCGCGGAAACCGTTCACTCAAGAATGGCGAAAAAGCACCGTGAGGCGACCTCTGAAGAATGACAGTCGCTCTTTATCTTCCTGCTGACTCGGTAACAGGGAATCCAATCAACTTCGATCTGGCGGCCGACTTCCTGGAATTGTCGGCGTTCTTTGCCGAAACGCGTTCCGCTCCGACATCGGAAATCAAGAATGCAATAGACCTCGGTGCGTCAGAAGATTACGTCGATGTGGACGATGAGATGCGTACGGGTGAGGAAGTCGTATGCGGCACAGTCGAGCGAATAGAAACGCGCCAACAGGCACTTGCTTCTGCGTATCCTTTCGATCTCGACAACGGTGGAGACATCCTGACATGTGTCTTGACTCAAGGCTCGACCGGACACGCGGCGTACATCCTGAGCCTCGTGCTGTCCAACCTGCGGTCCGTGTCGCCGGTTCTCGGCGGTTCCGATCTGCATCCCGGCAAAGCGGAAGTGAGGACATTGCGGGAATATTTTCAGTTCTTCGCGACCGCTGCCCTAGCGGCTGAGATTCAGGGCGATGCTTGGTCGTTCGGATTTCCGAGGCCGGATGATTCGCCGTTTCTCAACAAGCTGAAGCAAATCTGGCGGAAACTTGGCGACGGGCGCGTCGAGGCGCAGACCGGTGCACCGTTACGTCCGAAAGACGATCAGGTTGACGTGTTCGCTGCTCGCTGTCACCCGGACCGACTTCCGGGGTTCCCGCTCGCCGCGGCACAGATCGCAACTGGTCGGAATGCGAGGGAAAAGTCGTTGAAAGGACATTTGGGCGCGTTTAAGAGCCGATGGTTCTCGACGCAGCCAGTGACGGAGTTTCTCACCTATATGATCGTCCCGTTTGCCACGGCTGACGATCAGTTTGTCGATGATGTTCGTACGCTTGGCAACGTGCTGCATCGACTACGGGTACCCCGCCGGGTGGAGGAGGCCGGGCGTCTCGTGGAGGCCGGCACGACGGTCGAGGGATACGACCGGCTGGCAGAGGCCGTGCGGTGGGTTGCAGACTACCGGAGCCGCGCGGAGTCGGCGGAATGAGACACCGATTCCATTCAATCTGCCCATATTTTGCGATGTTTCCGGAGGTCTTCGTAGAGGAGCAGCTATATGAGACTTCCCACACTGGGGTTGTCTTTGATCCGTTCTGTGGCCGAGGCACCACGGTGTTTCAGGCTCTGCTGCAATCCCGTGACGCGGCGGGTTGCGACGCAAACCCCGTGGCTGCTTGTGTCTCCGCTGCCAAGTGCGATCCGCCCGGCATTTACGATGCCGAAAAGCGACTGACTGAACTACGAAATGAGTTTGTGGAGCCGGATGACGGTGATTGGTGTGGCGCTCTCGGTGAGTTTTTTGAACACTGTTTTCATCCGAAAACGTTGTTGCAAGTACGATATTTGCGATCTGTTCTGGACCATAGGCATCGAAAGGATGATCGATTTATCGCCGCGTTGTGTCTCGGGTCCCTGCATGGGGAATCCCACCGATCTCCAAATTACTTCAGCAATCGCATGCCGAGGACGATCAGCACAAAGCCCGATTATTCGGTTCGGTGGTGGCGTCGCGAGGGCTGTACAGCCCCTCCGTGCGACGTGTTTGAAATCCTCAAACGAATGCTCGTGTATCGATTCCAGACGCGCCCTCCCGTAAGAACCGGGCGCGTAGTCGAAGCGGATGCGCGGCAGGCAGCAACCGTTTTTCCGGGGCTCGGGGGTTGCGTCACGGATGTCATTACGTCGCCACCGTATCTCGACACAACGAACTACCAAGAAGATCAATGGCTTCGTTTGTGGTTTCTTGGCGGCGCCCCGGTTGTTCAGTATGGTAGCCGTGATGATCGTCATGCCGACAAGAGCAATTACTGGACGTTTCTTCAGGAGTGTTGGGAGGGCGTTGGTCCATTACTGGCTAATCAGGCACGACTCGTCGTGCGCATCGGTAGCCGCCGACTTGAAAAGGCAAAGATCAGAGACGAGCTCCATCGATCATTGTCATTAGGTTTGAGGCGAGAGGTCCGACTTGCGAAGCCTGGGGTAACGTCGGAAATAGTGAATACACAAGCGAATGCCTTCCGAGGCGCAAAGGTCTCTCCATTTGTAGAGCACGACTTTTGTTTTGTGGTGTGAGGCGGTCAAAGTAGAGATATGGAATGCACTTCCGCATTGCTGACACCTTCACCGACAGCCTCGGCAAGCTGATGGGTAACGAGCAGAAGGCTGTGAAGACCACGGCCTTTGATCTGTATCTGTAATTGGATCCGGCTCGGCCGGGACTACGACTCCATAGGCTGGATCGTAGAGAAGAACTCCAGTGGCTTGGTTCGTGTTTCGGGGTTCGACAGGCGCCGGCAAGAGCGTTGTGGTGTTGCACCGAGCGGCTTCTTGGCTCGCAGCAACCCTGAGGCCTGGGGCCGGCTCACCACTTTCTCAGATATCCTGGCCGATGCTTTGAGAACGAAACGGTGGCTTGTGACCGGACACTGATCACTGGCCACTCTCCACCGACCACTGAAGTAGTGTGGTAGCGGGGGGGGGACTCGAACCCCCGACCTAAGGATTATGAGACCTTCGCTCTAACCACTGAGCTACCCCGCCATCAAGGATTTAGAGTATATCACCTCTTGGACCCTGCGAGTCGGCTGGCGCCCCAAGGTCACCGGGCGGTCTTTTCTCGAGGGACGCCGCCCCTGCCAGCGGTCGGCCATTTTGGAGACCAACCGAACCAAAGTGATTTTTTTATGAGGTTGCCGTCGCCGCGTCGGGAAAGGCATCACCGGGTCATAAGATCTAGGGGGGAAGAACCGAAAGATCCACCCGACGGCGAAATCGGTCGATGCGATCGACGCAGACCTGCAACGACTCACCCAGCCGGAAAACCCGGCCAAATCGCCGTCCCACCAGCGACAGGGGACGAGTCCGGAGTCGGTAATCGTCTTCTTGAAGGGTCTCTATTCTGACGAAGCCCTCCACAAAAAGATCGTTCAATTCGACCAGCATGCCCTCCCGGGTCAGGTGGATAATCGTGCCCTCGAATTCCTCCCCGAGCTTGCCGGCCATGAATTCGAGCTTCTTCAACTCGATAAGTTCCCGTTCGGCCTCGGCGGCCCGCCGCTCCGTTTCGCTGGACTGGACAGCGATGCTTTCCAGCGCTTCCAGGTCATAGAGCCGGGGGTTGCTTGCCTGAAAATTGGCATCACCGGCCTCTCGAGTGCGCGCCAGGCGCAAGTGGTGCTTCAGGATGCGGTGAACCGTCAAATCGGGATAGCGGCGAATTGGAGAAGTGAAATGAGTGTAGCATTCAGAGGCCAGACCGAAATGACCCCGGTTTTGGGGTGAATAACAGGCTTGCTTCATCGATCTCAACATCAGGTAAGAAAGGATTCGCTCTTCGGGCTTGTCCAGGATTTGATTCACCAACTTCTGATAGTCGTGCGGCGTCACCTTGACGTTCAGGCCGCGCAGCTCCTTCAGGTCTCTGGCCCGATCCCTGGGCCAACGCCCTTTTCGTCGGGCACGATCTCTCACCCGAGGCAAGACCGCGGGCCGGTCGCCGGATAGCGCCCCGAGTTGATAGCCAAAGCTCATGGCAATCTGGTTGAACTCCAGAACCTTGACCGGGTCAGGGGGATCATGGATTCGGTAAAGTAAAGGAAGCTGTTGCTGCCACAGATGGCTGGCGGTGACTTCGTTGGCCAGCAGCATGAACTCCTCGATGATGCGATGAGCGATGTTGCGCTCCGATTGGAGAATATCGGTCAAGGTCCCCGACTCGTCCAGGGTCAACTCCGCTTCGGGAAGATCAAAGTCAATGGAGCCTCGCTCTTGCCGTTGCTCATAAAGCAGAAAGGCCAGTTCCTGCATTCGTTCAAACTCAGGAACCAGGGCAGCGTGACGAGAACACTCTTCCGCATCCCGGTCCAACAGAATTTTGGCGACGGCGGTATAGGTCATCCGCTCACGGCTGCGAATCACACTCTCCCGGAAGCTATAGTCCCGCACCCGGCCCCTGCCATCAATTTCCATCAGCAACGACAGGGTCAACCGGTCTTCCCGAGGCTTCAAGCTGCAAATCCCATTGGAAAGCTCCTCGGGCAACATGGGAATGGCCCGGTCGGGGAAATAGACCGAGGCGCCGCGCCGCAAAGCTTCTCGATCCAAAGCCGAATCCTTTTCTACATAGTGGGCCACGTCTGCAATGTGCACCCCGAGTTGGAAGTGACCGTTATCCAGGAATTGCACGTGGACGGCATCATCAAAATCCCTGGCGGTTTCACCGTCAATGGTGACAATAGGCAGGCGCCGGAAGTCCGTGCGTTTTTTGGCCTCCGGCACGGAGACCTGGCGCCCCACTGAACGGACTTCGGCCAGGACCGCCTCGGGAAACTCCACCGGAATCTGATGCTTGCGGACCATGATTTCAACGTCGATACCCATGTCTCCTGGAAAGCCTAGAACCTCAATAACCCGCCCGCGGAGGGGTTCCCATCTTCCCCTGGAGAATTGAGTGACCTCGATGTTGACGATAGAGTCATCGGTTGCGTCCTGCCGATCTCCTTCCTGAATCCATACTTCCTGCGAGATCCTGAAATCATAGGGGGTCACCCGGTGGTGAGGCGCCCCCTCTCTGAACAGCCCCACCAAGGTTGTGTTCCTGCGGCGCAGAATCTTAACAATCCGACCTTCAGCCCGGTTTTCCCCCGGTCTTCTTTCCAGGCTGGCCAACACGGAGTCGCCTTGCATGACATCGCCCATATGGCGTGCCGGAATGAACACATCCCCTTCCAGGCGAGCCGGTCTCTTGTCGGGGATGACAAAGCCGTAGCCCGCCCGATGGACCGAGACCTTTCCGGTCACCAGAGATTGCCCGGAGGGAATGGCATAGCGGTCACCCTTCAATTTGAGGAGCAGCCCTGCCTTCACCAACCCGTTCAGCAACGCTCGCACTTCGTGCTGCTGATCTTCGCCCAGGTTCAGTTTGCGGCTCAGTTGCTTGAAACTGCTCGGTTGAGACGGCGACGTCTTGATCAACCGGAGCACGGTCTGTTCCAGAGATTCCACTTTGCTGCCCTCGATAATTCTTGCTGCCGACCCCAGATCGCCGGATGAATCCTACACAATCCCCGAGATACCGGTACCAGCGAGCTGAGGACCTGGACGCAAGCAGCGTCCATTCCAATGGCCAAGGCGAAGCTTGCGACGATGAGCCAGACAAGAGACGACTTGCTGATTCTATTCAGCAAACAGCTTCTTTACAAAGGCTTGTCGACGTGTTAACTTTCGGGTCACCTACCAGAGCGGAAGTGGCGGAATTGGCAGACGCGCTAGATTCAGGTTCTAGTGGCCGCAAGGTCATGGGGGTTCAAGTCCCCCCTTCCGCACCACTCTCTATCCCTGGAGTTACAGTGATTCCCCGCTTACGGAGCAAGGTTACCGGGTGTTGCAATTCAACTTGCCGGTGGAGATCCGTGTTAAGGTCCTGGGATCGAAGTGGAGACAGGATTGGAGCGATAGCAGACTGAAAGAGGAAATCCTTGGATGGGCCGGTTTCCAGGGTGTCCCGAGACAGGACGGGGCGTCCAAACAGTCAGGACCGTTGAGAGATCGGAAAAGCAAGAGATCAACCGGGAGAAAAGAATCATGGGACATGCGGAGCAGAGCCGACGCCGGTTCCTGGTGACTGGCGCGGGAGGGCTGTTGGCGGCGGCTGCCCTCAGACAGCCGTGGCTGGCGCTGGCGGCCAAGGAGACCGCCGATTCGGTCCGCGGTCGGATCACCATCACCGACATCGAGAAGCACGAAATCCATCCCGACTATGTGGATTGGCTCCACTACGAGTTGAATCACTTTTACGGCCCCACCCGTCGAACCGTCTATGTCGTTCATACCGACAAGGGACTTTACGGTCTGGGGGAGGGCCGCAGCGAACCGCAAGAAGTGCTCGAGAAATACATCGGCACCAGTCCCTTCGACTGGATCGGGGACGAGACGTCCATCCCCATGGCCAAAGCCATGTACGACCTGATGGGCAAGGCGGCTGGGGTCCCCGTCTACAAGCTCTTCGGCCAGCGCTATCGTCGCTGGGTACCCATCGGTTCCTGGACAGTCTCGACCCATCCACCACACATGGTCGAGGCCGTCCAGAAATACTCCGCCATGGGCTACACCTGGATGAAGTACCACCTGTCGCCCTTCGAGAACGTCTTTGACCAACTCGAAGCCATGGAGCAGGTAGCGCCGAAGGGGTTCAAGCTTCATTTCGACCTCACCCGATTTCATCACTACGGCCACAACCCCGATCTGGTGGAGAGAGTCGCCCGCTCTCCTATCGCCGGCTGCTTCGAGGATCCCCTGGACACGACAGACATCGACGCCTACATCGACTTGCGCAAGCGGATTCGATTGCCAATCCTCATTCACGGCAGCAGGATTCAACACAGCTTCGAGGTGCTGCGGCGGGCCGCCGACGGCTACATCATCGGGCACAGCAAGCTGGGTCTCGTCATGCAGCGCGCAGGGCTTTTCGCAGCCGCAGGGGTGCCGTTCACCGTGCAGTGGGTGGGAGGTGGCATCACGCAAGCCATGCTTACCCACATGCAGGCGGCGTTCAAGACCGCCGACTTTCATTTCACTACCGCGGCCGAGACCCTGGCCTCCGACGTGGTCCAGGAGAAATTGAAACCGACCAACGGCTTCGTTCGTGTCTCGGAGCGACCCGGATTAGGGGTTACCCTGGACCGGGAAGCGTTGGAAAAACTCAAGCAGAACAGGCCTCCCGAACAACCACCCTATATCCTGAAGACCCGGTTCAAGAACGGGACGGTGATGTACGCCCTGATGAAGCCGCCGGAGACGCGGCACTTCATGGTGCTGCCCCACCGATGGCGGTTGATCCCCCTGAGTTTTGATGCACCCCTCTCGACGAAGTACTGGGACAACGACGGGTCGCCCGAGTACCAGGCCATGTTCAAACGGCTTGAAGCCGAGGATCTGGTGCTGCAAAAGGAATAACGGGTTCGGGCGGAGGGGGGGGCGGCCATGCGCCGGCCGGATTGGTGGGCCACGCGCCGGGCGGGACGAATCTCTGCTTTGTCGAGGATCCGGACATTGAGGTCCACCCGCCAACGGACCGAATGCCCCGTTCGAAACAGAGCCACCCCGCAGGAGGTGATGATTCCCCTTTGAGTCAATCAAAGATAGATTTGGCGGCCCTCAGGAAGCGTCCAAAACTCAGGTGGTGGCCGGCGGCAGTGATCCTGACTGCCACCTTGGCCCTGCTGGTATGGATCTGGACCGTCGAGGTGAGCCACGAGCAGATTCGAACGCTACGGACGGCCCAGCTGGGAATCATCTCGTTGTTGCTGCTCTTATTGTGGTGGCTTCTCGCCTCGGGCCTGGGCTGGAAAACGAAGCTTCTGGGGCTTCTCACAGGCATCCTGGGCGTGGCCCTGCTGAGCGCCGCCTTGACCGTTGAGGGCGTTGACGGGAACTTGGTCCCGATTCTTGGCTGGCGTTGGGCTTCGGGGTCAGCGCCTTCGATCACCGTCCCGGATTCGAGTCGGGACGCGGCTTTGTTTATCCTCTCGGAAACCGACTATCCGCAATTTCTCGGACCCCATCGAGACGCTCGGCTCGCCGGACCCAAGCTTTCGACGGACTGGGGCAACCATGCCCCAAAACTGCTCTGGAAACAACCGATTGGAGCGGGATGGTCCTCTTACGCCATTGTTGGCGAGTTGGCCATTACCCAAGAACAGCGCGGCTCACAGGAACTGGTGGTCGCCTATGAACTGCGCACCGGCAAAGTGACCTGGGTTCACACGGACGAGTCGCCCTATCACAGTCCGATTGCCGGAGACGGGCCACGGGCCACCCCTACCGTTTCGAAGCGAGGCAGAGTTTATACATTGGGATCCAGCGGTCTGCTCAACTGTCTGGATTTGAGAACCGGCAAGCAGCTCTGGCAACGTAATATTCAGTCCGACCATGGTGTGGGTGGTTTGGCCTGGGGTCGCAGTTCCTCCCCACTGTTGGTGGATCAACTGGTAGTCGTGAACCCGGGAGGATCCCCTCATCGTTCCCTGGCCGCCTATGATCAGCTCAGTGGTGAGATCGCCTGGACCGCCGGTAATGCCCCCACCTCTTACGCCTCCCCCACGCTCATCGAAGTGCTCGGCCACCCTCAAATCGTCATGGTGAATCAACAAAGCCTCACCGCGCACCTTCCCGCCGATGGGCGGGTGCTCTGGGAGCAGGCGTTCGTCAGCCGGTATCCGCATTGCTCGCAACCCGTTGCCCTGGCTGACGATCTGGTCTTCGTTTCGAGTGGCTATGGTGTGGGGAGCAAGCTGTTTCGGATCAGCATCGATGGAGAGGGCGTTTACCGCTCCGAACCCGTTTGGGAAACCAGGGGGCTCAAGACCAAGTTCACCAACGTCGTGCTGCACAGAGGTTCGCTGTTTGGTCTGGATGAGGGAATCCTGGTGTGCCTGGATCCAGAGACAGGCCTGCGGCGATGGAAAAGCGGCCGCTATGGACATGGCCAGCTCATTCTGGTGGGAGAGCTTCTCCTCATCACCTCGGAGCAAGGTGAGGTGGTGCTGGTCGAGGCCAATCCTGAGGCGTTTAAAGAAGTCGCCCGCTTCCCCGCAATCGAAGGGAAGACCTGGAACACGCCGGCTCTCAGCGGAAAGCTGCTCCTGGTGAGGAACCATAAGGAAGCCGCTGCCTATCAACTTCCCGTGCTGGAGTGATAGGGAGATTCGGATCATCAATGCTTCCTGCCCGGATGGAGGACCGGATCGCCGGGCCAGGGAAAGGGAACTCCTGCATCAACCCCGGGAATAGCTTCACCAGCTTCCCCGCGTCACCCCCCTGGGGAAGGCTCTTGACCGGGCGGCGCCTTCTGCTTCCGGCGCCGCCTGCGATGGAACCAGAGAGCCGCTGCAGCCACGGCCAGCACCGCCGCCATTCCCCACAGGCCGCCTTTCTTCCAAGCCATGATCAGACTTCCGCAACTCGCCACCGCAGTCGCCACCGTCATCAGGGTGTTCCAGGTCCAGCGGCGCCCCCCGCGGGGCATCTCCATGCCCAGAACCTGGCGTTGATTCATCAGAAGCAGGAAGGTCAAGTAGGCCAGCGGTAAGAGGATAAAACCAAAAACCGAAGTCGGGATTGCCAGCCAGAAGGCCGCTTTGTTCCAGACAAAGGGCCCCAAAGCTCCCGAGGCTGCGGTCAGGGTTGCCAGCCGATAGCTCCAACCTGTGGGCGGGAGGTTCAACATCTCACAGATTACCAGTCCTGACACCAACATCAGCAGAGTGATGGTCGACAGGGCCATGCCCAACACCCCGAGACCGAAAACGAGGTTAGCAAACGATTGACCGCTCAGCGGCTTGAGCGAGTTGGCCAAGTCGAACGCGTCCCGAGTCACCAGTGTGGCCGCCAGCTTCTTTTCAGCGATGGAAAAAGAGTCCGTTCCCCCTGCGGGTCCGGATTCGTTGGCCGCCGCTCGATTCTGCAACAGTCTCTGAAACTCCTTTTGCTGCATGGGAGAGGCGGAACCGAGTCTTTTCTCGGCGGTCTCCCACGCCAAGCCGGGTTGCGGCTGGGTGTGAAACTGGCTGGCGGCGGCGATGACCACGCAACTGGTGGCGATCACAAAGGGAACCAACATGCCGCTGCCCAGGTCAAAGATCACAAAGCCGCGAAAAGCCTTGCCCCACTTCCTCTTGAGCAGTGAATAGGGGAACAGGAAGGTCATGTTGATGCCCACGGCCGTGGCTGCCGCACTGACCAGTACGTCGGTTTGTTTCTGGACAATTAGAGCACTCCAGTAAGGACGGTGGGCTTCCTCAATGGCATGAAGCAGCGGCGCATAGTGGCTCGATGGACGTAGAAGAGAGTGGGGATCCGGGATAAACCCTTTCAGAAGGGACTGCCAGGGCAACCCTTTGGGAGAGAGGCTCAGCGTGATCACCACAGCGATGAAGCAGGCCACAATCAGAGCCACTGCAACTTTGAGAATGACCTCGTATAACTTGACTCCAATTCGGCCTCGCCCATAGCTCCAGGTGGCGGCAGTCGACACGACCAGAATCAAGAGGACCACGAAACCCTTTCCCAGCGCCCCCTCGAACTGTCCCGGGAACAGGTTTTGTTGAACCACGGCGGTCGCCAGGGAGTACTGCGGCATCGACCAAACCAGGCTCGCCAGCAACGAGGCCAGGGCCCATCCCCATCCCAGCACAGGATTGACGTGTCTGTTGACGGCCTGAAAGGGGGGAGCGCCGGTGGAGGTGGTGACGTATCCAATAGCGCTCAGCATGACGATGCCCAGCACCATGGCCAGCGGTTGTAACCACAGTAGGGAGTAGCCGGCAAGCACACCCAGATAGAGGCTGCTGCTCAACGAACCACCACCCAGAGTCAGGGCGCTCTGCAGCCAACCCGGCCCCGAAAGCCTGAGGTAGGCCAGTGGCAGCGCCAACCCACCCCGGCTCTTGGCCTTGAGCAGGTATTGCTCTTCCGATAAACCGGCAGGTTGGACAGGCAAACGTATTCCCCGGTGGCAATCGCAAAGGAAGGACCCGGCGCTGAGCGGCAGCCGTTGCAGGCAGAATATCGGGGGACCCCGATACCTGTCAAGCGCTCCATCTTCTCTCCGCCTCATCCCCCGCAGGCTGGGAGCATCGGAATCTGTTTTTGCGATCGAATAGGTGGTCGGGGTATGCTTATCCCGACGCTTGGGATTCCAGTCCAGTATCACTGCTAATCCAGGACTGGCGGTTGGGAGGAGCGAAGCATGGCAGATTGGGATGAGTTTGAAAAAGGCGCACCCGAGTTGTCGGATTTCGGTGGGAAACTGCTAAAAGCAGGTGTTGCTTATCTGGGAACAATTCGAAAGGATGGATCTCCGCGGGTGCATCCTGTCACACCCATCATTGGATCAGGACATCTCTTTCTATTCATGGAGCCTACTTCGCCCAAGGGACACGATCTCAAACGTGACGGTCGGTACTCGCTCCATTCAACCGTAACCGACTCCACTGGTAGCTCGGGAGAGTTCCAGGTGAATGGGAAGGCCACTTTGGTCGAGGGCCCGCAAATGCGTCGCCTGGCTGCAAAGCATGCGACCTACAATGTTGAGGAGCGCTACACCCTCTTTGAGCTGCAAATAGACCGAGTTCACTCGACCGTTTATGAAGGTGGGAGGCCGGTCCGTCGAAAGTGGACTTCCGAGTAACTCACAGACTCTTGGCCGGGATCTCGGTTCCTCAAAAATGGCTCAAAATGTCACTGCAAACGGGAAATTGAGGAGGAGACGCTCAGAGTGCTCCTGTGAGCCTGGTGCTGACTGTTGGCGCCGACCCACTAAACCAACCCGCCGAAAAGGTCGGCAAGTCCCGACAGTGGTTGGACGGTGTCTCCCTCACAGGACCGGATTGGCTGCGGTCCGTGGAAAAAACTTGACAAGCCACCTCGCCTGGAAGATTTTAGGGGAGCCTGACCAGTCTCATCATTCGCGAGTCAGGCAGCAAGTCCCCGGGATCAACCAGCTCCTTAAAGCGCATCGAGCCAGGGTGCTTCATCCCGTAAGCCCGGCTTGCTCTTGCTGCCTCATGACCACCGGGGGTCTCGATCCCCACGACAGTCTCCAGTCACAGCAATCGATTCCAGAAAGGTAAACCTCGATGTCTGATCACCCACTACTTTCCCAATACGTCACCGGCGCCGCAGACCGCAGAACTTTCCTCAAAGCCTTCGGAGCGGCCACCGGCGCCGCCGCGCTGGCTCATCTGGCCGGCTGCGAGCAGGCGCCACCGCCGCCTCAACCCACCAGCCGTCCTTCGCACCTGGTCAAGTTCGGCCACACCGACTTGTACGTCTCCAGGCTGTGCCAGGGCACGGCCTTTCGCCGCCACCTCAGCCGCGAGGGTGGGGACGTTGAAGCTCACAAGCTATTGCGTCATTGCATTGATATCGGCATCAACTTCTTCGATTCCGCGGAAGGTTATGGATGGGGCGGGTCGGAAACCGCACTGGGGCGCGGGGCTGCGGGGCGTCGCGGCGAGGTGGTCATTGCCACCAAAGCGGCCGGGGCCACAGAAAAAGGTGAACCATTGGTTTTCACCAAGGAGATTCTGACAAAGAAAGCGGAAGGCAGTCTTGAGCGACTGGGCACCGACTACATCGACCTCTACTTGCTGCATGGCCCCGATAAGCTCACTCCCTCCGACGAACGCCATTCGCCGCCTCCCGACACTCCTACTCAGGAACACATGGAGGAGATTGCCGATGCCATGGACAGTCTGGTCCAGTCAGGCAAGATTCGCTATTGGGGGGTCTCCAATCACCTGGCGAAACAAGTGGATGAGTTGATCGAGATCGGAAAACGCCCCGGCAAGTCACGGATTGCCGGCCTGGAGGACTACTACAATATCGTGTCGGGCAGACGTCGCGATTTCATGACCCAGGAGTTGTTTCCGCTGATCCGCAAAGGAAATCTCGGCCTGATGGCCTTCAGTCCGCTGGGAGAAGGCAGACTGGCGCCGGGTCGAAAGGTTGAGGAGGGATCTCCCCTATTGGGCGTGATCAAGGAGCTGGACCAGGTCGCCGAAGAATTGGGAGTCACCCGCCCCCAGGTTTGCGTGGCCTGGGTTGCGTCCCACCCCGAGGTCACCAGCGTTTTAGCCGGCGGAGAAAAGCCTGAGCACGTGGAGGAGAACTTCAAGGGCACCCAACTCACCATCCCTGAAGAGGCTCTCCAGAGGCTCAAGGCAGCCTCTGACACCTATAACGCCGAGATGGCCAAGCAGAAAAAAACTTGAGCGGTTGGCCTCGGTTAACGTCATCCCGTCATTGTGCTCGTCCCCTCTTGCGGGGTCGACTCAACCTAATTCCCCTCCTGGGAGGGGTGGGGCCATTGGAGGATGGATTCATAAAGTGAACATCGACCCGGGCCAATTGCTCAGACCATCGCCGGCGGTTTGCAGCCTCCCGGGTTTGCCGGATGTTGCACGCAGATCTCGCAAGCGAGCCGGGGCGGCCTATCTGGAAACAGGGATGCGGCAACCCGGCGCCGGTAGCGGAAGGCGATGATTCTATGGACTCCCAAACCGGAGCGGTGGGTATGTGGGCGCCAACGGGTTTACCGGCGTTCCTGGTACAAGATCGAGTCCGGGGCAGGTAGAGCTGTGGGCTTGCCCCTCCGGTCCGACGCCGCGGCCATGGCGTGCGGAAACCACAAGAACGGCAGGGAAAACGAAGCTCAACGATTGAGGGTGAAGGTATAGAGAGCGCTGCCGGCGGCGACCGCCAGGTACTGTTGGTCTCCCAGCATATAGGTGATGGGGGCGGTGACGATGGGAGCGCCCGTCTGGAACTGCCACAAACTTTTTCCAGTGTGGGCATCCAAAGCGCTGAGGTAGCCATCCATGTCGCCCACAAACACCAATCCTCCTTCGGTTGAAAGCGTCCCTCCCCAGGTCGGCGTGTGAAACTTGAACTCCCATTTCACTTCTCCGGTCGTCGGCTCCAGGGCCTTGACGACTCCCCAGGTGTCTTCGTCGGGCTTGACCTGAGGAAAACTTCCCAGCCAGAAGTGCCCCGGCTCCAGTTCCTGCTCACTGCTGAAGTAGTTGGTGCATTCCTCTCGAACCACGACGTAAAGCAGCCCGGTCTCAGGATTATAGGAAGGGGCCATCCAGTTGGATCCTCCTCCCATTCCGGGACACTGCCGGTTGCCCTCCGGGGTCGGAGCGGTGTTGGGAAGAACCTGAGGTCGTCCGTCGGGGCCGATGCCGGAGGCCCAGGTGACTCGGGCGATCGGGCTGGCGTGGAGGAACTCTCCGGTTTCGCGATCCAGGACGTAGTAGAAACCGTTGCGATTGGAGTGGACCAGTAATTTTCTGGGCTTGCCATCCATTTCGAGATCCAAAAGCACCGGGACCTCGTTGGCGTCCCAATCGTGAAGGTCATGAGGGGTGAATTGAAAGTGCCATTTCATGGTACCGGTATCGGGGTCCAGGGCAACCACCGAGGCCGAATAGAGATTGTCACCCAGACGGGTCTCCCCGTTGAGATCAGGCGCCGGGTTTCCGGTGCACCAGTAAAGCAGATCCAGTTCCGGATCGTAGGTGCCCGTCATCCAGGTCGGCGCCCCTCCCGTTTTCCAGGAGTCGCCTAACCAGGTATCCGAGCCGGGCTCCCCGGGAGCGGGAATGGTCCAAAACCTCCACAGCCGCTTTCCGGTATCCGGATCGTAGGCATCCAAAAAACAGCGGACACCATACTCACCGCCTCCGGTTCCAATGATGACTTTGTCTTTCACGATGAGCGGAGCGCCGGTTGAGCTGTAGCCTACTCGGTAGTCCGCCCTTTCGATGTCCCAAAGGACGTTCCCCGTTTTGGTGTCGAGCGCCACCAGGTGGGAGTCCAGGGTAGCCATGAACAATTTGTCCCGCAGCAGGGCGAACCCTCGATTGATGGGCCCGCAACAGAGGCTCTGGTCCGGCAGCTTTCGCTGGTATCTCCAAAGTCGTCGACCGGTTCGAGCGTCCAGAGCATAGCCGTTATTGTAGGGGGCGGTGATGTACATGATGCCGTCCACAACCAGAGGCACGGTCTCAAACTTGGCTGCAGCACCCACACCGGTCTGAAAAACCCAGTCGACCCGAAGATCGCCGACGTTGTCCTTGTCGATCTGTTTGAGCGGCCGGTGGTTGCGGCCGCTGTAGTCGCCCCGGTAGGTGAGCCAGTTCTGAGGCTCCTCCAGAGCCCGCACCAGCCTGTCGCTGGTCACTTCGCCGGCCTGGCGATAGGACGAAAAAACGAACAGCGCCAAAAACAGGCAGGCGGCAGAGACGAACAATGATCGAAACATAGGCTCTCCTCTTTGGATACAATCCTTCCGCCGGCTCGTTAACCTCGGGGTAAAAAGTCGGCAGCCGGCCCACCTCACCAGACGATCTGCAGCCTGGTCATTCTCGAGCCGGGCCAGTGAGAAAACTCAACAGGTCTTCCAGTTCCTGGTCGGAAAGAGCGTCCTCCGAGTAGGCGGGCATCAAGGAACCATCCAGATAGGTGATCGCCTGGAGCTCACTCTTGCGGTAACTGTGAAAGTTCTCCTTTTGATCCAGCACCTGGATGGTATAGGTGTCCTCATTCCGGATCACGCCGGTGATCCGGGCCCCCGATGGGGTCACCAGGCGGACCGACTCGTAGCCGCCGGCCATCCGTCCGTCGGCCTGAAGAACATTTTTGAACTGGGCGCTCGGCTCTCGGATGGATTCAACGAAAGATTCCCAGGAGCGGGTGGTTCCGATACCTGTCAGGTCGGGACCGAAGCGCCCCCCCTTTCCCCGAACCATGTGGCAAGTGGAGCAGAATCCCTTGCCGACAAAGATATCCCGCCCCGACTCCCAATCTCCACTCACACCCTGGGGCGGAGCGTTGGAGCGGAGGTCGGTAACAAAGGCGATGATGCGCCACAAATTGTCATCGGGAAGCGTCTGGGGAGGCATTTGGGTTCCTTGAATGCCCCCCTTGACTACCTGGAGCATGTCCTGATCGTCGGAAACGTGGGTCAGTTGCCCTCGGGTCAGATCCGGTCCGCGAAAACCGCCTCCGCCCTCCATCCCATGGCAGCCGGCGCAATAGTAGCGAAAGAGACCTTTCCCAACGGCGATGGCGTCTCTGTCGCCTTTGAAGGGGTTTTGTTGTCTCTCCTCTTCCGCCGACGCCGGGGCGACAAACGTCAGGCCCAATGAAGAAATGACCATAAGGACCAGCAACCATCGCATGAGAAGGCTCCTCTCAACCTCGCCCGCCTCGGGGACGCCTCAGGCATTCACCGTTTGGACCGGATTTTATTGTAAGGACCCCCGGAAGTCAAAAGGGTCAGTCCGCGATAGGGGAAGGGAGAGTTTGAACCGATCAACAGGCGGGGATCAGGCGTTGGACCGGCCCGTCCGGGGAAAAGGGGTATCGGCCACCCAACCGCAACCCGGCGTGATAGAATACCGATTTTCAGCTCTGGTTCCCCGTTTTCCAGCTTTGGGCCGACAGGGGTTGCCCGGCCTTCCAACCGGCGCCTGTCGCAAGCCTGGACCGGGGACTCACAGGACCGGCGTCGCCCCGGGTCCCTGGAGCGAGAGGCCAGTGAAATCGGGACTGAAATCCTCTCCGATCTCCCTCGAAGTCGAGCGACTCCGGTTGCTCTGGAAAACGGTCCACGCCAAAGTGATCCCCGAAACGGAGTACCCGTTGGCGACTCCGGGTGAGAGACTGACACAAACAGCTTGGCGCCCATCCATGCCCTGGAAGGAGCGATCCGGGATCAAGATGTGATATTGGGAACAGGGCCCTCGTCGAACCACGGCCTGGCTCGTCCGGAGGCAGGGAAAGCCTCCCCACTCTCCACCGAGCCGGAAAGGAAACCATCATGACGGAGAGATTGACCTCGCTGGAAGAAGCCTACAGAAATCGCACACCGCATTCGGCCGAGGCGTTTCAACGGGCGGCGCCGCTGACAGCCGGGGCGGTCAAGGGCGCCTACTTCTTTCCGCCCTATCCCCTGACGATGGCGCGAGCCGAGGGGTGCACCCTCGAAGATATCGACGGTCATCGCTACCTGGACTTCGCCAACCATCACACCACCCAAATACTGGGTCACAACCACCCAAAGATCATGGAAGCCGTGCAGGCTCAGCTCCAGCGAGGCATTGCCCTGGGCGCGCCCACGGGAATCGAGACAGAGATGGCGGCTGAAATGTGCCGGCGGGTAGCCTCGCTCGATCGCATCCGATTCGTAAATTCCGGTACCGAGGCAACCCTCCACGCTGTCCGGCTGGCCCGGGGATTCAGCCGAAAGTCCAGGATCGCAAAATTCGAGGGCGGATACCACGGCAGCCACGATGCCGTCGAAGTCAGTGTGACCCCGCCGCTGGATCAGGCCGGACCAATCCATGCCCCTCACTCCGTACCCAACGCTGGAGGGATCTCCCCTCATGCGGCTGACGAGGTCCTCATCCTTCCCTACAACGACGAGGCCGCCGTGGCCAGGCTCGTCGAGGACCACGCCAAAGATCTGGCCTGTGTCATCTTCGACCCCAAGGCGGGGCTGCTCCCGGTGCGACCGGAATTCGCCCGCGCCGTGAGGGAGATCACCCGCAAGCATGGCGTGCTGCTGATTTTTGACGAGATTGTGGGCTTTCGCGTGGGAAGCGGCGGCCTGCAAGCCGAGTTCGACATCGATCCGGACCTGACCTGCTTCGGAAAGATCGTGGGGGGAGGTTTCCCGGTGGGCGCCTTTGGCGGGCGGGCGGACCTCATGGACTTGTTGGATATTACCAGAGGGCCGACAGGCTTTTTCCAGAGCGGCAGCTTCAGTGCGCATCCCGTAACCATGGCTGCCGGACTGGCGACGCTGCGAGAGCTGACTCCCTCTGCTTTCGCCCACCTCAACAGGCTGGCAGAGCGGTTGGCGACGGAACTGAACGATCTGTTTGCACACCGGGGAATCCCGGCCCGGACCTTCAACACCGGCTCGGTGTTCAGCATCTACTTCATTGAGGGAAAACTGGAGAACTATCGCGACCTGGCGCGCGCCGACCGAGCTTCAAGCCGCCGAGTTTTCCTGGCATTGCTGCAGGAGGGATACTTCCTGAACCACACCTTGTCGATGTGTTCCCTGTCGTTGCCCATGGAAGACAGGCACATCAGCGGGTTGGTTGAAGCCGTCGAAAAGGTTGTTGACAAGGCGCCAATCATCTGAGCGACTGCGGGTGGAGTCAACCGCTGTTCAGCAATCGGTCCCGGTCTTTTCCCCTCAAGGGGAGTTCCGTCCAGGCGCCCGAGCCGGCGTGGGAGGCGTGAAAAGCAACGATGCTCTCCAGGACGTGCAGGGCCTCTGCGGGCTCGTAAGCAAAAGAAGTCTCACCATCCAACCAAGCCACGATCTCCTTAACAGCTCGGTCCATGCCGGTGGCTTGTTCTCGCAGACTGGGCCAGTGTTCCTGGTGACCCTTCCAGTATTCCAAGCGCACATCATCCCCTCCGGTCAGGGCCCGTCCGTCACTTCCGTTGAAGACCAGGTGCATGGGAATCCGTCCGTAGTCCGAGGCATCCACCGTGACCATCAATCCTCCTTCGAGGCGCATCAAGCCCCATCCACCGGGATCCTCAAACTCCGAACCGCGGCAGTCGGGCTTACCCGCCAGATCGAGAGTGCCGGAAACGGCTTCGACCCGGCGGCCGGTCACCATGACAATGGCGTCGAACAGATGAGTGCCGACATTACCCAGGCGGCCGCTCCCCCACTGCATGCTGACCGAGGTCAACTCCCCCAATCCACCCCTCGGCAACCAGATCCCGCAGGCGACGATAGTTCGGGTTGAATCGCCGGTTATGGTTGATGATCAGGAGCGCTCCCGACTCCCGGCAGGTCCGCAACATCTGCTCTCCGTCGGCAATCCGAGAGGCCATCGGCTTCTCACAGTAGATGGCCCGGACACCCCTTCGGGCGCAAGCTACGGTGATTTCCCTGTGCGCTGGAGTGTAGGTGGCCACACTCACCAGGTCCAGGGCTTCTTTTTCAATCATCTCTCGCCAGTCCGGATAAGCCGGAATGCCGGTACGCTCGGCGAAGCGGGCCCGCCGCCCCTCGTCGCGGCTGCTTCCTGCCACCAGCCGGATACGCGGATTTCCGTCCAGAGCTACCAGATGGGTCCCATCCAGATTCTCAACTCGCTGCCCGAGGGCATCGCCGGACGTCTGGTCGGCAGCGCCAATAAAACCCAAGCCAATAATCCCCACTCGGTAGGATGAGGTGTTCACGACTTTGCACTCCTGATTCGGGTTGTGGCGAAAACAAGCTCACTGGACTCCAAGAGAGAACAACCGAGGCCGTAGCTGAAGACTCCCGGCAACGCACATTCCACTCCTCGCAAAGTGTTCTTTCAGGGAAACACGTGGGCAGAGGGGAAAGGATCTCGGGGCTCTCTCCCCGGAGATAGCCACCCTCAAGCGATGGAGCCAGAGCCGTCATTCAATCTGCCGCCGGAAGCCACCCACCCGGCCGCTGCTTTCTTTGCGCCGCCCTGAAAGTTCAGCGCTTCCGCGCCTTGGCGCTCTCCTTGATCCAATTACCAAACCAGTAAACTCGAATCCGGCGCCGCCCCCAGGCTCGCGCCTTCTCGATGTCGTCGCCCATATAGATATCGATGCGGCGGCGCTTACGAGGGGCCATCTTGTCGAGAACGACGAATCGACCGGAGAATCCTTCAATCCTTACCCGAGTGCCCCGCCCTACCCCCAGCCGAATCAGGTCCCGCGAGACGGCGATGGTCTTCATTCCCGGCCGCAAGACGTCGCCCCAGGCGGCTACGTTGGGCGTATTATCCGTCTGACTCGGATGTGAATTGTAAGCCGTAGCTGTGACCTCCACAGATTTCTCTCCTACCGGAACACAGGAACCGTTCAGACCAAGGGCCGCCAGCGCCAAGACCGCGGCGGACCCACGCAACGTCTTGTGGTTGGAGGTCAACATCGTCTTCAAGGCGACTTGAGCCGCTCCCGGTGTTGAGTGACCTCCGCTCAGACTGCAGACGTTTTCTTTGGAGAATGTAGAGGAGAGGGAACGGTCCTGGTGAAGGACCGCTCTCAAGGGATCTGAAGGGCGCGTCGCTTCCATCGAGCCTCTAGGCCAGGATTGGCCGGACAACGCTCCCATGGACGTCGGTCAAACTGAGATCACGGCCGCCAAAGCGATAGGTCAACTTCTCATGGTCGAGACCCACCAGGTGAAGGATGGTGGCATGGAGGTCATGCACGGTGGTTATGTTCTCAACGGATTTCTTTCCAATCTCGTCGGTCTCACCATAGAGCGTTCCTCCCTTGACGCCACCGCCCGCCATGAAAATCGTAAAGGCCGTTTCGAGGTGATCGCGGCCATCTCCGTTTGAGGTATCGGGAGTTCTTCCAAACTCGGTGCCCCAAATGATGAGGGTCTCTTCCAGCATGCCTCGTGACTTGAGATCCTTGATCAGCGCCGCCACCGCCTGGTCCGTCACCAGGGCATTGGCTTCGTGCCCCCGCTTCAGGTAGGAATGCTGATCCCAGGTGCCGTTGTTCTGCCCGAACAGCACCGGACAGGTGATTTCGACGAAGCGCACTCCTTCCTCGACCAGTCGTCGGGCCCGCAAACATTGCAGACTGTACTGCCGTTTCTCCTTGTTGGAGGTGTCCAGGCCGTAGAGACGCTTGGTGGCTTCGGTCTCCCTGGCCAGATCGAGAACGTCAGGCACCAGGGACTGCATGCGATAGGCCATTTCGTAGTTTCTGATCGCCGACTCCACGGCGTCGTCATTACCGGACGACGAGCGAAATTCCCGATCCTGGGCCAGGAGCAGATTCAGCTTGGCCTGCTGTAGCCGCTGCTCATCGGACGCTACCAGGTTGTCGATCGGATTGCCGTCGGCCTTCACCGGCAAGGCCTGGTGGGTTGCAGGCAAGAAGCCGTTGGAAAAATTCTCCAATCCACCGGGGGGAATATCACCCGTGTGCAGCAGTACATAACCGGGCAGGTTCTTGTTTTCACTGCCCAGGGCGTAGGTGATCCAGGACCCCAAACTGGGGTGGCCCCCGACGTTTCTACCCGTGTGGAACAAGATGTTGCCCCGAGGATGGAGAGGAAACCCGGAGACCATGGAACGAATGATGGCCAGATCGTCGACACAAGTGGCGATATGCGGAAGCAGTTCGCTGACGGGAATCCCGGCCTGGCCATATCGTTTGAACGTCCAGGGGCACTTCAGCCAGGTCCTCCGGCCGTCTCCCGAAAGCTTGCCATCCAGCTCAGCCAACTTCGGCTTGGGATCGAAGGTATCCATGTGCGACACACCTCCCGGCATGAAGCAGAGGATGACGTTCTTAACCTTGGAGGGAAAATGAGGGGCGGCTGAGGGAACAATGCCGGCCTAAGCCTCATCGGCCATCAGCGAAGACAAGGCCAGCATTCCAAAACCATTGGCTGCCTGTTTCAGCATTTCACGACGTGTCAGCGGAGCGCCAACACATCCAGGACAACCTTCACCTTCCCTTTTCCGTATCGACATGGTCAAGCCTCAGTGTATGTAGATAAGCTCCTTCAGATTAAACAGGCATGGGCGACGTCCTTCCACACTTTTTTCGAGCCTAGTATATTCTCTTCGGAAACCCCGTGCAAGGCCGATAGTTGCCATACCGACTTTCTGAATCGGGTGAGCTCCATGGAGTCCGGTGAGCGGCCCAGGGCTTGCCGAAACATTCTCTGGAGACGATCCTCTACGGACTCAGCCGGGTCCGCCAGCAGACGATCGGCCCAATAGCCGGCTTGACCGACCACAAAGGCGTCGTTGAGCAACGCCAGGGCCTGAGAAGGAACATTGGTGCGATCTCGCCGGCCTCGAGTGACCGAGGGCGCCGGGAAATCAAAAAGTTCCAGGAAGGGCGGACCCTCCATTCGCGTCACCTTCAAATAAATGCTGCGCCGTCCATCCCCGTCCAGCGGGCCGGAGAGAAGCTTGCGATAATCCTTGGGATCATTCCGAAAAGGCTGGATGCTGGGGCCATAGAGTCTGGGCTCCAATCGCCCCGAGGCTGCCAGGATGGTGTCCCGAATGGCCTCGGCTTCCAAGCGCTGCAATGGATAATGCTGGAGACTTCGGTTCTCCGGATCCACCTTGCCGGCCAAGACCGAGGGCCGGCTGGATTGACGAAACGTTTCCGATAGAACCAGCAGCCGCAGCAACCGTTTGATAGACCACCCATCCTTGACGAACCGACTGGCCAGATAGTCGAGCAATTCGGGATGGGAGGGCCTATCGCCAAAACGGCCAAAGTCATCCACGGTGGGCACGATGCCTCGACCGAAGAGGTGGTGCCAAAGACGGTTCACCATCACCCGGGCCGTCAGTGGATTGTCGGCCGAGGCGATGACCTCGGCCAGCTCTCGGCGTCCGCTCCCTGAAGTCCGGAAGGCTTGACCGGATGCCTTCAGCATCGTCAGGTAACCGCGCGGGACCGGATCGCCAGGGCGTTTGGCATCCCCCTTCTCCAGCAGAGGGGCGTCGTATCCGGGATCGATGTCGGCCATCGAGCTGATCACTTGAGGTTTCGAGAGCCGGGCCTCCAGGTTCCGGTAGGCGGACACCAACCGGTTCAGGCGGGGGCTCAGCTCTTTGGTGTTGTCCAGCAGCTCATTCCGGATCAACCAATCAATCCAACGCACGTCCTCATCCGCGGCTCTCCCCTCAGACCATGCGCTCAGGGCTCGGCGGCAAGCGGCCGAATAGCGTTGGGCCAAGGTCGTGGCATTCTTGGGCGGAGACCCCCGGAACAGTCGGGCCATGTGGTTCAAATCTTCCCGCGGGGGCTCCTCGACGTCATGCAGGACGGCCTTCGAGATGCCGAAATAGGACCCGGGATGGGTTATGTCCTCCGGTTTGTGGCCTTTCACGAATCCGGGTCGCTCCGGCAGCCGCGGGTTCCCGTCTTTGGTGACCAGCTCGATATAAACCGGGAAGGGTTCCTCCCGGTGCTTGATGGGTATCTTGATCCAGGACAGGCCGTTGTTCTCCAGGACTCTGTAGTCATCCCCTAGAATGCAGTGATCGACAATGGTTCGACGGGCGGCCAATTTGCCTCCCATCAGTCGCAGGCTTACGAATTTCTTATCCTTGGGCAAGTAGGGCGAGCGGAGGGCTCCGTTGAGTCGTTCCGAAAGGCCATGGGTATAAATGCCGGCAGGAAGGATCCCGGAAAGAACCCGGAGACCCTTGGTGCTGATGGTCAGGCCTCCGCCTGCAGCCGTTCCCCCTTTGACGCCAATCCCATCCGGATGCCAGCCATCCAGACTGCCGGAACGAAAATCGCCAAAGTTCAGAAAGTGGCTCCGGTTGAATGTATCCCGAGCCCGGATCTCGCGCTTATAGTAAGCATCCAGCTTCGACCATGCCGCCTGCAGCCGGTCCGGAGACAGATCGGTCTCACAGGAGATCGCCGCCCAGGGAAAAAGAATCCCCTCGGGGTCCACACTTTCTTTGAGCAGGACCTGACGCCATCGCTCCAACCTTTCCGGATCGAGCTCTGTGGCCTTGGGCGGGGTTGGGGCACGGTGATTCGGGGCGGCCTGGGCCGCCAGGAGGTAGCTGGGGATCTCCTGACACTGTTGAATCCAGCACCGGGCCAGCTCCTTGCGGATCAAGGGCTTCAGCTTCTTCAGGTCCGCCTTGACCCTCGCGTGCGAGTCTCCCGTATCCAGCGTTCGGGCAACCTGACGCGAGCTGGTCAAGATGCCGTAGAGCGCGTAATAGTCCTCGGTAGGGATCGGGTCCAATTTGTGATCGTGGCAGCGGGCGCAGGCAACCGTGAGGCCTTGAAAGGTTTTGGTGAGCGTGTCAATCTGGTTGTCGACCACGTCGGTGCGGATCTCGCGGAACTTCACGCAGTCGTCGTGACCCATCTCTCCCAGGCGGAAAAAAGCCGCTCCCGCGATGGATTCGTTAATCCCGAGGTGAGGATCGACCCGAGGTTCCTCCAGTAAATCGCCGGCCACGTGTTCTCGGACCAATTGGTCGAAAGGGAGGTCCCGGTTGAAGGCCCGAATCAGATAATCTCGATAGCGCCAAGCGGCCAGCAGCTCATAATTCCATTCATAGCCATAGGTTTCTCCGAAACGCGCCAAGTCCATCCAGTGCCGCGCCCATCGTTCCCCCAAGTGGGGAGAGGCCAGCAGGCGATCGACCAGCCGCTCATAAGCATCAGGGGAAGAATCCCGGACGAAGCGATCCACCTCCTCGGGCTTGGGCGGCAGTCCGGTCAGCACGAAGCTGAGCCGTCGGGCCAAAGTCCGACGGTCGCTGGGCGGGGCCGGCTCCAGTCCCTTGGCCTCCAGTCCCTCCCGAATGAAGCGATCCACCGGATGGCCTGAAAAGCCCGACGGGCTTGCCGGCGCCCGGGGTTCGGTCAAGGGTTGAAAGGACCAGTGCTCCCGGAGCATCGTTGCATAGAACTCGTCCTCCCCCGGTGAGGCCCCTCGGTCCGGGGTGGGATCAGGCCAGGGGACACCCATGGTAATCCAGCGTTCCAGGGAGGCGATCTGCCCGGGCGAAAGTTGGCCGGCGGCCGGCATCTCCAGCTCCTGGTGTCGAACCGCCTTCATCAGCCAACTCGAATCGGGTTCACCTTCCACGACTGCGGGACCGCGCGTTCCTCCCCTTAAGACACCAGCCCGCGAATCCAGCCGCAGCCCCCCCTGCTGCATGCGGGGACCGTGACAGTCGTAGCAATGCCCGGCCAAGACCGGTCGCACCTCTTTCTCAAAAAACTCCAGCGCCTCTGCGGAGAAAGATTCCGAGGAGAGTCCCGGTGGCGCCAAAGAGAGGACCAACGCCCAACCTGCGATCAGTTTTGAACCCAAACCCAAAGTATCAGCCTTCATGACAGCGGCAACATCTCCCCAATACCGTTCCAGTCGTCCAATCACCCACCTCAGGCGTTCGTCGCCTGGCCGGGGCCACCATGCTTCATCACTGGTCCAGGCAACTCGGTATAAATTGAAACGGGCTCCGGAGCTATACGCTCCACCGCTTCAAGGCAAATTCAACAATCCTGTCTTCGCGCTCCTTGATGGTGTCGGGGTTCCATTCGCCGAGGTTGGCCAGCTCTCTCTGGACTCGCAGGCTGGAGTCCTTGTACTTGAGGCACTTCTCCTCAAAGGGGTTGTTTCCCATACTAGCGTTCCACGACTGCGACGCCAGCGTGAGGTTGCCAAGCTTGTGCTTGTTCTGTCCGTGCCACTCAACCATATCTCCTTTCAGGTCAAGTCTGGACGGATCCGCTGCCCAAATGTGCTCCACTTGGAAATTATTCGACAGAATGTCTTTCTGTGACGGGGGCAGCGGCTCTCCCGAGTTCTCTCTGAGGTGGATCTCATACTCACTCAACAGGTACTTTATGTCGCTGGAGTTGATGCGGTTGTAAAAGTCCTCCAAATGAAGGTCACGATCAAACCAGTGATCGTCCTTGTAATAGCGGTTGATTCTTTCCAACTCGCCAATCAATTTGTCGGAGTCCCACTCCTCTTGATGTACATTATGAGCCATACAGTTAAGCCAGTTTTCCGCGGTGTTGCTCCGATATCCACCCACTGTGTACACTCGAAAAGTGAACGACTCGATGAGATTCAGAATCTTGGACATTTCAGGCTGATTCTCCCGAAATTTTAGCCATAAGGCTATCAGGAGTGGGTAAAGGTTGCCCAGCCTTCCCACCGTGAAGACCTTGTCCAGCAGAGCGCCCAACTCCTCTTCCTTTTCGTGAGTGTCAACAATGTTCTTGACTGCGAAGAAGGCTTGCTTCAGATCGTTCGCATAGTCGAGAGCATATTTCACACCCACATTCTCTTCCTGTATGGGCATGTCCCTGATACGGGTCTTCAATTTGTCAGTTGACCACTGACGTCGGTCATGCGCTACGTAGTTGATGAAGTGATAGCGCTGAACGTCGTCTTCGCTCAGCCGCCCCAGAGTTTTTGTTCCGCTAACATCCTCAAAATAGCGGTATATATGGGAGAAGTAGCTGTTTAGCTTTCCGAGATGTCCCTCTATGGCGTCGCTGTCATCCTGAAGTCCAAGGTAGGAGATGTGCATGAGGAAGCTCTTCGTCTTCTCTAGGTTGCTCAGGGGCCTTCCCCTGTCGTTTACGGTCTCGAATATGCGAATTGCGTCCGCGTCCAAATTGACGAGGTACCGTATGAGTTGAAGGGCGTCAACTTTCCGTTTGAGTTTGATCAGAAATTCTGCGAATTCAGCAGGCTGCAGTTTCTTCCGTTCTTCTTCGAGCTTTCCCTTGAAAAAGTCCTTCGCTGCCACAAGACGCGCCTGTGAGGGTGTCTGAGTATCATCCCTGAGATGTTCCTTTTCGCCGATGACGAAATCTTCAAAGAATTCACCATCGCTGCCGAGCAGGTTCAGCTTGTAGTGATCTCGGTACTTGAGGTAGTTCTCCTCAAGCACGGGCACTTCCTTACGGAGCTCTTCATCGTCACCTGCCTTCGCCTGCGAGATTATCTGCCGCAAGAGTATCAGAATTGTCGTAAGCCGCTGCTGGCCGTCAATGACGTCGAGACGCTTGAACGTCTTGAATCCCGTTGCGACGGTCTCGCCAGAATCCTTGAGAAGCACCGTTCCGATGAAATGTCTCTTGGAAGCGTCCAAGTAGTAGAGGTCTTCCCACAGGTCTTTGCAGTGCTTAGTTTCCCACGTGTACCCTCTCTGGTACACGGGTATGTTGAACAGATGGTCGCCAACTAGCAACTCGTTGAGACTGACAAGGTTTCCGTCCACGGCATGCCCTCTGCGTGTATCTGAATTGTTTGCTGGTGCAGTGCACTATAGTTTGTTCCAAGCGTGCGGTCAATCTGACCTCAGGGCTTGGAGAGGGCAATCGCATCTAAATTGAGTATGAGACAGGAATTAGAATATAGGTCATTCTTGAATTGGGAGTGGCCTGATGGACAGTATGCCTATAGCCCTGTTGACCGAACGGTTCTCAAAGCTGAAGGACCCGTGAGTTGATCGAACGAAGCGCCACAAGCTGATCGACGTGGTGGTCATAGCGATCTGCGCGGTCATATGTGGAGCCAACACCTGGGTGGACGTGGAGATGTTCGGCAAGTCCAAGGGTGACCGAAGGACAACTGGTGGTTATCGACGGCAAGACGGTCCGCCGCTCCCACGACAGGTTCATAGGCAGAGGGGCGATACACATGTGAGAGTTTGGGCATCTGCCAATCACGTCGCAGGCGCGGCGTGAGCCAGGTCAAGACCTTCGATCGAGCCCTCCACGCCGTTGCCGCCATGGAGCCTAGGGGGACGTGAGTCTCCTACCGTCGCCGTGTGTATGTCTGAATGGTCATCGGAACCTCCGGTTCAGGTCTGTTTACCGCCATTCGGAGACGTCAGCAGGGCTAGGCCGCCGTCTGCTTTCGTCTGGCTTGGGCCAAGTCATAGCCCGCTTGAAACCTCATCCAGAAGTCGGCATTGCTCCAGTTGAGCCGCTCCAGCTTCAGGGCCATCTCAGGGGAAATGCCGGCGCGTCCGTTGAGCAGTCGGGATATCGCAGTCCGGGAAACTCCGAGCTGCTTGGCCGCTTCCGTTACCGTCCAGCCAGTTTCCTCAATGCAGTGGCGAACGCTTTCGCCGGGGTGTGTCGGATTCGTCATATGAATGCTCTCAACCATGCTTTTCTCCTCCCTTCCGTCAGTGGTAATCCACTAGGTCAACGTCTACCGCTTCGCCGTTGTCGAAGCGAAAGGTAATCCGCCAGTTACCGGAAACTCGAACGCTCCATTGTCCGCTCCGATCGCCCTTCAAGGGATGCAGCCGATAGCCGGGCATGTCCAAGTCATGGGGGGCTTGGGCATAGTCCAGTTCTGAAAGAATGCGCCGAAGCCGTGGAGCCAAGGAAGCCGGAACCAGTCGGGCATCGCCTCTCTCAACCAGCCTTTTCAATCCTTTGTGCTTCAACCTCATAACAAAGGTGTTGTAGCTTGTGCCGCTTCAATTTTCAAGGATTTTGTTGGATTTTTTGGGGATTGACAGCATTTTTGAACCAGCTCTGAATCCTCTAATGAATACTGAGAGCGGTCAGGAAGCGGGATGAAACCAGACGAGCATGGCAGGGACGAAGTCTTCAGAGAGAAACCTTGCTCCGGCGATGAATGACCGTTCCCCTTCCGGAGAGAGCTTGAGAGACCGGATTGGGCAGCCGGGCATCCCCGAAGATGACCTCTCTGACCCCCTGCTGAACCGCCTCAACGGCCCCCAGCAACTTTTTCTTCATGCGACCCTGCGCGTACCTCGTGAAGGAATCCATGTCCTCGATGGGGATGTCGGTAATCAGGCTGGTTTCATCAGCCGGATCCCGCAAAAGCCCCGGGATATTCGACAAGATGATCAGCTTGTCAACCCCCAGGGCCGCTCCCAGCACGGCCACGGCTCGGTCCCCGTCCACGTTGATGGCTTCCCCCTCTCGACTCACGGCCGGGGGTGTCAGCACCGGCGTGTAGCCGTGATCCAGCAAGAGATGGAGCAAGTCGAGATTCACACTCTCGATCCGTCCGGTGTAGTCGTCGCGGAGAACCCGTTTCTTTCCGTTCTCCACCACCGTAATGGTCGACTTGCGCCGGCCCTGCCAAAGCCGGCCGTCCAGCCCGGACAGGCCCACGGCATTCACGCCCAGTTTCTGAAAACGCTCCACAATCCCCTTGTTCATTTTGCCGCAATAGACCATCTCGAAGATGGTCAGAGTTTCTCGATCGGTATAACGCGACTCATAGCCCGAAACCGAGGTCACCATGCGCGGGGGTTTCCCCAGCTTGACAGACAGGGCATTGGTTTCGGCCGAGCCGCCATGCACCAGAATGGCCTGCCGCCCGGATTGGATGAGGGAAGCCAAGTCGCGGCAAACGGCGTCATAGTCGATACCGAGGCTGCCTCCCACCTTGACGACCAGCATGAATCCTCAGTCTCCTGTTTTCGGCCCGGGCTTGCGAAAGGGTTGAGATGACAGGCCATGGCGAGCCGCGACGGTCCGGCAACAGCCGGGAGTCCGTGGCCGGCGTCACCGCAAGGTCTTGCCCAACCACTCCACCACCAGATCAGAGGTCTCCGGGATTTCCGCAAGCACCTCGGAGCCCCGAGAGCTCGAATCTTCAAACACGCGACTCTGCCTGGGGAACCCGGTCCGTTGTTCAAAACCGGCGATTGAAGCGGCGGAGGATTCGTCCCCTTGAGTCGCGATGTAGAGGATCGAGTGGGGTTGAAAGTTCTGGATCTTGTCAACCATCCTGCGAGCCCGGGACCAGTTGCCGGAAATCACCACGGCCGATCGAACATTCTCATACTTGCCGGAAGCCAGGAACGCCAGGTCAGCTCCCAGGTCGGCGCCAACTACGGCAATGCGGTAGGGATCGATGAATTCCCGAGCTTCCAGCCACCTCAAGGCCGCCTCGATCAACTCTGGAAGAGCATCGATCTGGTGGGAATCGCCCGTCGAAGGACGGCTCTCGCCCTCAGACGATCCAACCCCATGACCTGCCAGATCCAGGTTGAGCACGCCCAGCCTGCGCCCCAAAAGCTTCTCCTCGATGAAGGCGTCCCAGACGTTGCGTGTTTCTCCCGAGCCGTGCAGAAGAAGGACCGCCGGGAACCGGGCTCCCTCGGATTGGGGGGGAGGATACCAATCGCCCACAAACCGGACACCATCCTTACCCGGAATCTCAATGGCCTCCTTGAGGACGTCCTTCTCCGAACGTTCCCTCCGATCGCGCAGCTTGAAGTTGAGGACATTGTCGGCGCGACTCAGCATGGAACTGACGGTCAAGGCTTTCGAGCGAAGCTGTTGGAACTCGGCATGAACCTCGTAGTCCAGCTTGGGATCCAGTCCGTAGACGGAAAACACTCCCTGCTCATCCGTGACCAATATCGTTGTCGTGTCCTTCTCGAGGTTCCTGACAAAGACCTTGGCGCCTGGCAGGGACTTCCCATCCGGCCCGGCCACGTGGCCGCGAATGGATTTCGTAGCGGGAGGTCTCTTCTTTTTCGCATGGAGTGTGGCCTCCCCGGGGAACAGGCTCAACGTCAGAGCAAGCGTCAGGAAAATACTCATCAACGACCTACGGCTTGCCCTGGAATCCGAGGTTGGTTTAAAGCATCGAGAAACCATGACATTCGGTGCGGAAGCAGGCATTGATATTCTAGACGGTTCCATGGGACTTGAGGTTATTTTGAGGTCGAAACGGGCCTCATCCGTATGACGATGTGCTGTTGCTCATCATTGTGAAATTGAATGGACTGCTTCGCCGGTTCGAAGCCTTTCTTCCTGGCGGTGACAACCACGGTATGTCCTCCGGCTGGAAGACGAACGGCAAATTCACCCCGACGATCGGACTGCGTCCGCCAACGTTTCCCCTTTTTTTTCTTCGTCTCCCCCGGCGGAAGCCTCACCCGAATGGCCACTCCCGGCAGGCTGAAGCCTCTTGGATCGAAGCAGCTTCCCTTGAGCAGGGCGAAAGGCGGAACCTTCTTGGGCTTGTCCTCGGAAAGAACAAGACCACCCATCGGCACGAAAAGAATCGAGACCCACAGAAGGATCAAAGCAAAAATCCGGCCAAATTTTGACTGAACGAGCATCACAAGAGAACCCGGCGCCAGAGGCGCCCGCATTAGACGGGATGCAACCCGGGGAAGTCCAACCCTGTTGTTTCCTCCCACCCATGCATCACATTCATAGCCTGAACCGCGTTACCTGCGGCGCCCTTCATCAAGTTGTCCAGGGCGGAAAGCACCACCAGCCGCCCCTCGACCGGATCCAGCTCAAAGCCGACATCGCAATAGTTGGAACCCACCAGGATCTTGGGTTCGGGGTAGCGGTAGATCCCGGACCTCTCCTTGACGATTCTGAGAAAAGGTTCCGACTGGTAGGCTTCACGATAGACCTTCCAAATGGCTTTCTCGTCCAGAGGCTGCTTGAGAAGCAGGTGGGCCGTGGCAAGGACGCCTCGTACGGAATCGGTGGCCGTGGCTGAGAAATGAATCCGCGGTCCGACACCGTTGAGAGCCAGCTCTTGCTGGACCTCGGCCGTGTGACGGTGACGGGTGGGTTGAAAGGATCGGAGGGAACCACTTCGCTCCGGATGGTGAGTAGCCAAGCTGAACTTGTTGCCGGCAGCCGACGAGCCCACTTTGGCTTCGATAAAGACATCCTGTGCGCCGACGACACCTTTCTTAACCAGAGGATGGAGCCCCAGAATCGCAGCCGTAGCCAGGCAACCGGCCCCGGTCACCAGCCGGGCTTTTTGAATTTGTTGCCGATGTAACTCCGGCACGCCATAGACTGCTTTCCGGAGCAGTTCCGGGTTGGAATGTTCGTGCTGGTACCAAGTCGGGTAGTCGGCCGGGGAGCGCAAACGAAAATCGGAAGAGAGATCGATGACCCGCGTCCCCGGATCGAGAAACTCCTGCATACGATCCATGGCCATCCCATGGGGCAAGCAGAGAAAGAGCAGGTCGGCCTTCTTCAAAGCAGCGCTGGCCACAAAGCGGAGCCGGCAGCGCTTCCGGAGGTTGGGGTGAACCGCATGGACATATTTTCCCACCCACGATTCGGAAGTCACTTGAGACAGTTCGACCCTGGGATGGCCCAGCAGAAGGCGCAAAACCTCTCCTCCGGTATAACCGGAACCTCCAACGACTGAAACCGAGATCATGGAGCTCCCTCGGATCTTGACTGATCTTCAGAGGCCACTTTCAAGACGTAATCAATGATTCTGGCCGGGATATCGACTCCGGTGGTATGGATCGAGTTCCTGAATTCCATGGTGTAATTGGCTTCGTTGACTTGCAAGCCCGACTCGGATTCGAAAAGATCTACGGCAATGACACCGCCGCCTACGGCTCGAGCCGCCGCCCGCGACAGGTCATCAATTTCCCTGGTCACCGGACAATTCTCGGCCCGCCCGCCCCGAGCCGTATTGGTAATCCAGTGGGAAGAGTAGCGGTAGATGGCGCAGATGGTCTCGTCACCGACAACAAAGCTCCGGATGTCCCGTCCCGACTTGGGAACATACTCCTGGATATAAAAGATGGAGTGGTGGTAGGAGCCGAGGATTTCCTTGTGCTCCAGCACGGCTTCAGCGGCTTCTCGATCGTTGACCTTGGAAAGGAGTCGTCCCCAGGACCCAACCGCCGGTTTGAGGACCACGGGGTAGCCCATTTCTTCGATCGCGTTCAGGGCCGACTTGGGCGTAAAGGCCATGACCGTTCGAGGAGTGGGAATCTGATGACGGGTCAGCGCGCTCGTGGTCAAAAACTTGTTGCCGCAAGTCTCGGCCACCGGGTAGCGGTTGACCGTCTTGATACCCCACTCATCGAATACCTTCAGGGCGTAAAGCGCCCGCGAGTGGTTGACGCTTCGCTCCAGAACCACGTCAAACTCCAGGTGTCTGGAGTTCAGCCGAAAAATCAGCTCACGATCGTCAAGAATCTCCGGGGTTATTCCTCTGCCCCGCATTTCCTCGAGCAGCAACTTCTCTTCCTTGCGAAGGATGGAACAGAGCAGTCCGATTTTCATGAGCACACACAAAAAAACCACAGAGAGCGGAACCGGTCAAGTAAACCTCGCATCATCTGTGGTTGATTTAGTTGAGAGGTGAGCAGGAGTTACCCGGTACCGGGGCGATCACTCACCCCAGTCTTCTTCTTCCTCGGGAGCTAATTCCAACTCGACAGGATCCATGCCCACAACCTCTAATTCGGCCCCGCAATCGGAGCAACTCACGATCTCCCCCTTTTCCACATCGTTCAATTCCATCTCCGCTTCGCACTCTGGACAGCTAGCCACAACGACCTCCCTGGACACAGAAAAATGGTTGAGCGAGTGTGACGATCGTGGGGAACCTGGGGCACACTGGACAATTCACTTCCTGCTAGGTCACCGTCAGGAGGGGAATCAAGACAATGCAGATTGCCAATTCAGCCTTAAATCCCCTGAAGTATAGGGAAACGTCAAAGAAACTGTCAAGCGCATTCTGTGCCCCCGCTCCACTTCCCAGCCGGCGGAGAGGAAATTTCGTTGAAACCGCAACCCACCCCTGCGCCCCTCCGCGGGAGGGCAATCCCGGCAACTCTTTATGGCTTCTTAGGAGGGAAATGTCTTGTCACCGAACAAATTCCTTAAAGCCATAACCCACCAGGCAACCGGGTTCAAACAGGAAACAAAATGAATTTTAAGTCTCTCTCGGCGGGACCCCGAGCGGAGGCGGTCCAACCCGGCCCCGGGATCAGCAAGATCCAATACCGCTTACGATTCCTCCTTTTAAGTTTACAAGTGGGGATGTCTTTTCTTATGATGGGGCTGCGCAGTTTCTATCCATCGGGACACTAATCCAGTAAAGCCTGCGATGGCCTCCTACCCCCGACCGCTCCCGGCGCCTTCTTGCTGCCTTCTGTTTCTGGTGCTCAGCACCTTATGGCCCATAGGCGCCAATCAAGGCAGCGAACTTCGACACCCAACGGCCCAACCGCTGCCTGCCCCACCCCAGTATTTGGAGAGTGCGGCGCTGAAGCAGTGGTCCCGTCGACTCCAGCGGCATCGCTACAAGTTAAGCAAGCAGGGGATTCTAGTGGAGTCGCTGGACGGCAAAAAAATTCTAGCTGAACTGAACCCCGACACACCTCTCAATCCAGCCTCGGTGATGAAACTGGCCACATCTCTGACGGCTCTGGCACGGCTCGGACCCGATTACCGCTTCGCCACTCGAATCTACGGGGATACCCCTACAAACCAGGAGAAAAGACGTCTGTCCGGCAACCTGTACCTGGTCAGCGATGGGAACCCCTTGTTCGGCAGGGCGGAGGTCTATCGCCTGGCTCGTTCCCTGATTCGACGGGGGGCCCTGCATCGAGTGACCGGGGACTTGATCGTGGTGGGACCCTTCTCAGTAAACTCCAGTAACAACCCTCGCTTCCCCGTCAGGTATCTGGCCCGGTCCTTCAGGCGGGCAGGCATCAGGATTCAGGGAAAAACGCGCTCAGTGTCGGAAGTCGATTTAAGCGATCCCTCGATCGTCCAGTTTCTCAGCCACACTTCTGCAAACTTGAGGGACATTCTTTGGGAACAAAATGCTTTCAGCGTCAATGACATCGCCGACAGGCTGGGGCGCTCGTTGGGAGGAGCCGGAGCCATTCGGGACTACCTGATCGAGAAGTTTGGCATCCACCCCTCGGACATTCATGTCGACAAACCCTCCGGGCTGGGCTACAACCGAATGACCGCCCGAGCGGCCATTCAGGTGCTCCATGGTCTGCACAGCACGTTGCAGCACCACGACATGAAGCTGCAAGACGTCGTACCGGTGGCGGGAGTGGACCGCGGAACCCTTCGCTGGCGCTTCCGACGTTCCAAGTATCGCGGTGGGCTTCTGGGCAAGACGGGAACGAATTCATCCAAGGATGGAGGTGTCAGCGCACTGGCGGGTCTGGCGATGACGCGCGCCCACGGTCCGGTCTTTTATGCCATTCTCAACACGGGAGGCAGCGTCATGGCCTATCGACGATGGCAGGATCGGTTTCTCAATAAGCTGATCGAAGAGAGCGGCGGCATGAGCCGAAGGCTGGACACCCATCCCAAGTCGAACCGGTTCCAGGCGTCTTCCTCCTGGACTCCTTCCCCCTATTGGCAGGGCCTGGCCCGGGTCCCTGTCTACCGGCGAAAGACGCGAAAGGGAGCAAAGAAGCCAATCAAAGAAGCCAATACGGACGAGTTGGACCCAAAGCTTCCCTGCCTATTTCCAATCTTCGAGTTGAACTCGCTGGGGCGGCCGCCCGGGGATCCGCGAAGCGTGGGCCGAACATGCGAATCGAATCCTCAAACGAGCCAGGAGCGCCGAGCGGATCGACCACCGGCGGCTGGCCGAGCGGGCCGAAGAAGCGAGGAAGACCGGAGACCTGGAGAGGGCCGCGGCGTTGAGCCGGGAGCCGGGGAAACACCTGGGACCAGGAGCCGCGATCGAGGCCAAGTTCTGGCAAAGACAGAGGGAGAGTCCGTCCTCAGTCGGTGCGGCGGCCGTCGGGATTGAGGCCCGCAGCGACCGCTGAACGAGGCGGTCGGAGTCGATGAACCGGGAGTGAAACTGGGTGCAAGCAGAAATCGGGCAACTGCAGGAGGAGTTGCGGGCGGTGGAGTGGGCCATCCGAGAGATGGCAAGCAAGATAGCAGTTCAGGCGCGGCGGCGGCTCGACGGACCGCAGCCTGAGCGGCAGAGGACACGGACGAAGACGGGTCGGGAGATCCCGCAGCCGCCGCGGGATCGGAACATGTGCCGGTGAGGGGGGGGATGGCCAGTGATCTCGGATCTCCCCCCCTCCTGTGGGTCCAGGAGGCGCAGGATCGACCTGTGCTGGCGTTTCAGGTGTGGGACAATGCATCAACCCCCAATCCATTTCTGGAGGAATCCATGAGTAACGAGCTTATAGGCATTCTGATTGCGTTGGCAGCGGTTATGGTGATTGATCCTGACCGGCAATCGCGGACTGAGACAAGACATGGCCCAGATGGGAACACGGCTGCGGGAGGACATGAGTCAACTGAGGCAGGACGTAAAGCAAAGGGAAGCACGACTGGAATTCCAAATCAACGGCGTGCGTGGAGAGGTCAACGATTTGAGGGAACGCATGTCGCACCTGGAAGAGCTACTGGAGGGGTTGCGCGAAGTCATCACCGGACGAACTGTGGCCAGCTAGGTTCTCTCTCAGGGGCGCAGCCTCTCCCCTTCTCCTCCCCCCTTCTGTGGGGCTGGTTCCAGCGTGGGAAGGCCCTGAATCGTTGCCGGTAACGGAACTTATCCGGCCCCTAAACTGGAGGCCTCGGTCGCCGGCTGTTAACAAAAGCGCAACCTGTTGTGGCAGGCTTTCCCAAAAAGAAAACCCTGGCGCTTGACCGGGGTTCCCAGTGCGTTTCCAGTTGGGACTTGGCGACGCGGCGGACACTCGATGACGGGGACTCCTCGAATGCAACTAAATCCCACCAGAAGCGAAAACCACAAAACAAATCTTTTGGCAAAGGTCGCCGGGTGCGTCCAGGTGAATGGGCAGTTGTTGCTTCTCATCGACTATGCCCGTTGATGGTTCGGGAGCATGGCTTGAGGGGTGCGCACTCCTTCCCGCTCGTATCCAGGGGGGAAGGTCCACGGCGTGGTGGCGGTCAGTTTCCGCGTCCCGGCTTCCGGCGTAGACCGGAATGTCTCTCTGTTCGAGGCGGGTATGCGGTGGGCCGGTTCACCGGCTAAACTCGAGCGGCCCGTTTTCGTTGCGCTCATGACCGTCAATGCCGAGGTTGCCGAAAAACACGGCAAGCCGCCGCTGGACCCGAGCGAGGTTGCAGGCATTGCCAAGAGCGTTGAGCGGTATCGGGAGCGATGGATTGATCAGGGCAAATTCTACTCCGAGGCGGAGTGATTCGCGTGGGGCCGGGAGAATAGCATCAAATCCGGGAGGTCTCGGCAAAAGGGACCCCGCTTGAACACAATTGAGAGCCATGGAAAAACAGAGGGAATTTCCCGCGGCGACGCTTGGGCCTCACTCTTCCAGCGAATACCGACCCTATCCACAATCCTGGTGGCCGGCTCTTCGGTAAGGATGGGGCGTCCTTGACATTGCTTCATCGATTACCTATTCTTGGCGTGATTTTGGCGGCTGTTTCAAAGCCGCCGCTCGAGCCAGGGGCCTCAGGTCCGGTCCACCGTTCCAGCCATCGTTCTGCCGCTCGGCGGGTAGCTGGTAGCTGGTTCAGGTTGTTGCACTGTTTCCGTTATGCCTCATAATGAGCCCTTCGTCTTCAACACGGAACGCCGGCTCGTGGTCCTCACCGGTCAAAAAGCTCGTAACCTGCCGGAACTGCTGGCCATTCTCAAGCAGATCTCCGGGTCTTCGATCTTCTATCACACCCATGAGCAGTATTTCTTATCGCAGCAGTTCGCCAAACACGAGTTCTACAACGACTTTGCCCTTTGGATCTCCGAAGCTCTTCAGGAGGAAGCGCTTGCGGAAAAGTTGGCTGCCATCGACCTGCTCAGCTTTTCTTCGATCCGTCAGATTCGGGAAAGGATGGTGGCGGAGATTTCCGCTTTTCTGGAGAGTACGGGAGGCCGAGCCCGCGAGTGTCCTCCCGGAGATGAGTTTCACTTCTGCAAATCCAAGAGCTTTGTCATATCGACGGGGATTGTGGCCCGGGATCTGGCCGATTTCTTGAATCGACTTCCCTCTGTATCGAATACTTCTCTCTACTTTCATTTCTTCGAGGCGCGGCTCCGTCTGGAGCAGATTACCAATGATTTTTCTTTTTGGCTGAGCGGGATTGGAGAAGAAGGAATGGCTCAGGCGATCAGCCATCTGAATCCTTATGCGATGACCCTGGACGAGTTGCGGAATGAAATCATTGAACTGGGGATGAAGCACCTGGGACGCTGACATGGCCATCAAGCTGCAAGATTACGAGCAAATCGTTGGCCGGAAAGAAGTCGCCGAGTTGCGTGTCTTCGCCGAGCGCATCCGGAACAAACGGCTGCAGAACATCAATTCGACGGCGGTCGGCGGAGGCGTGGCGGAGATCCTCACCCGTCTCGTCCCCCTTCTTTGCGAGCTGGGAGTGGACGCCACCTGGGACGTCATTAAGGGGGACCAAACCTTCTTCAACATTACCAAAGCTCTTCACAATGCACTGCACGGGCACCCGGAGGAAATCTCTCCGGAAATGTTGGATATCTTCCAGGCCAACACGGAAGCAAACCTCCGAAGTCTCAACCTGGACGGCGACGTCATCGTCGTCCATGATCCACAGCCGGCGGGCTTGATCCGGCGAAAAAAGGAGATCGGGCGTCGATGGATATGGCGCTGTCACATCGATGTCTCCACTCCCCGTCCGGATGTTTGGAATTATCTGCGCCCGTTGATCGATCAGTATGACGCCTCGGTCTTCTCGATGCCTGACTTTGCCCGCGACCTCAGCATCCCGCAATACATGGTGACGCCCTCTATCGATCCCCTGAGTGACAAAAACAAACCCCTGAGCCCAAGCTACATTCAGAAGGTTCTGGACAAATATGAATTGGACAGTAAACGCCCCATCCTGACCCAAATCTCCCGGTTCGATCGCCTTAAAGACCCTCTGGGGGTCATTGCCGCCTATCGCCTGGTCAAAAGGCACTATGACTGCCAACTGTTACTGGCTGGAGGTGGAGCCCCGGACGACCCGGAAGGCGCGGTTGTTTTGCAGGAAGTGGAAGAGGCGGCGGCTAAGGATCCGGACATCCATGTGTGTCTGCTACCTCCGTTCAGCGACCTGGAAATCAACGCTTTGGTGCGCGGATCCACCCTGGTGATGCAAAAGTCTATCAAGGAGGGATTTGGGCTGACGGTGAGTGAGGCTCTCTGGAAGAAAAAACCGGTGGTGGGGGGAAGAGTCGGGGGAATCAAGCTGCAGATCATAAACGGCCTGACCGGATTCCTGGTACACTCGCCTGAAGGGGCGGCCCGTCGCACCATGCAACTGCTGGGAAATCCCAAGATGCGCGAGACCCTGGGGGAGAACGGACATCGGCACGTCAAGCAAAATTTCCTTTTGACCCGACACCTCAAGGACTATCTGTTCCTCATGCTATCGCTCGACCACCCGGAAGAGGACATCGTTCAGTTTTACCAGACCCAATCCATGGCCCCCGGCCACCCGGCAACTACGCCCCTATCCAGGAACTAATCCGATAGGATCGGAAGGAGATCACTGATGAGAAAGAACTGGGTACTGCTTCTTTTTTTACTGATTTTGCTCGCTCTCGGGCTCTTCAACGGAATTATCGGCTTGTTGATGGACTGGCTCTGGTTCGAGGAAACCGGGTATCCCGTGCTCTTCACCAAGAAGTTAATCACCCAGTGGAGCTTGACGGCGCTCTTTGGATTGCTGTTCTTCATGGTCGTCTATGGCAACTCCAGAGTGGCGCGCCGCCTGGCCCTCAACGAAACCCGCTTCGCGCCCGACAACCTGATCGAAATCCCCCAGAGCATGGATCCTGTGTTCCACAAGTTTTTGTTGGGAGGCGCCATTTTCATCGCCTACCTCGTCGGTAGCTGGGCCGGCACCAAATGGGAGGTTTATCTCGCCTTTGAAAACGCAGTGGCCTACGGGAGCACGGACCCGATCTTCTCACGGGACATCGGGTTCTATTTCTTCAGCCTTCCCTTTTACCAGTTCATCTATCACTTCGTCTGGGTGACGGTGGTTTTCTCCACCATCGCCAGCGCTGCAGTCTACCTGCTTCAGGGGGGCGTTCTGATCACGCGCCGCGGCCCGCAGATGATTACGGCGACGCGCCTCCATCTTTTTTCCCTGGTCGCTTTATTTCTGGCTTGGCGGACGGTCTATTACCATCTGGAAAAATACAACCTCCTGTTCTCCGACAGGGGCGTGGTCTACGGAGCCAGCTATACCGACATCCATGCTCAGATCCCCGTTCTGACCTTGATGATTGGCGTGAGCCTTGTCGCGGCAGCTCTGGTCATGATCAGCGCTTTCCGCAGCAAATACACCCTGGCCCTGGTCGGCATCGGCATGATCTTTGCGGTAGGATTCCTGGGAAACCAGGTCTACCCCGCGGTGATTCAGTACATCGATGTGAGACCCAACGAGATCGTCAAGGAAAGTCCTTACATCGAATATGGAGTTCAGCATACGCGCATGGCCTACGGAATCGACCTCGTGGAGGAAGAGGAGTTCCCGGCCCTGGAGAATCTGACCTTCGAAACTCTGAAGCAGAATGAACAAACCATGCAAAACATCCGACTCTGGGACCACAGACCGCTACTTCAGACCTATGGACAGCTTCAGGTCATCCGCACCTACTATGACTTCGTCGACGTGGACAACGACCGATACTGGATCGACGGGAAGTACCGTCAGGTCAGCCTTTCGCCGCGAGAACTCTCGTCCGACAGTCTCCCCAGCCGCAATTGGATCAACGAGCACCTGACTTACACCCATGGTTACGGAATCTGCCAGGGCCCCGTCAATCAATTCACTCAGGAAGGTCTCCCCACCTTCATGATCAAGGACATTCCTCCCGTTTCCGTCACCGACATCCAGGTGACTCGGCCGGAGATCTACTACGGTGAACTCTCACACTCCTACTGTTTCGTGAAGACCCATGCCAAGGAATTCGACTATCCCTCGGGCGAAGAGAATGTCTTCACGGACTACGAGGGGGATGGGGGCATCCCTGTTGGCGGGCTTCTCCGCAAATTGCTGTTTGGCCTTTACTTCAAGGAACCCAAGATCGTCCTGTCGAGCGACATCCATTCCGAGAGCCGGCTGATGTTCGACCGCGCCGTGGCCACTCGCCTGCGAAAGCTTCTGCCTTTCTTGCGCTATGACACCGATCCCTACATGGTGATTTCCGAGGAGGGCAGGCTATTCTGGATCGCAGATGGGTATACGGTCAGTGGTCTGTTCCCCTACTCCCAACCGGTGAGGCGCCTGGGAAACTACATCCGCAACTCGGTCAAGGCTACCATCGACGCCTACAACGGAACGGTAAAACTCTACGTGAACGACCCGGAGGATATTCTGATCAAGGTCTACTCCAAGATCTATCCCGGAGTTTTCCAACCCCTGGAGGCCATGCCCGAGGACCTCAGACGTCATCTGCGCTACCCGGTGGACCTCTTTCGAATCCAGGCCAATATTTACGCGACCTACCACATGACCGACCCCCAAGTCTTCTACAACAAGGAAGACCTGTGGCGCATCCCCTCCCTGTCACAGCAGGAGGGCGCCACCCCGCTCGAGCCCTACTACACCATCATGAAGCTCAACGCCGAGGCCTCCCGGGAAGAATTCATCCTCATGATTCCCCTCACTCCGGCACGCCGAGAAAACATGATCGCCTGGATGGCAGCGCGCTGCGACGCGCCCAATTACGGCCAACTGGTGGTCTACAAGTTTCCCAAGCAGCGGCTGGTTTACGGTCCTTCGCAGATCGTGGGTCGCATCAATCAGGAAGCCGAGATCTCCAAACAGCTCACGCTTTGGGGGCAGGGCGGCTCGTCGGTCATTCGCGGGAGCCTGCTGGTGATTCCGGTGGAGGAATCCGTCCTCTATATTCAACCCCTTTATCTGGCGGCCGCATCGGACCGCAGCTTGCCCGAGCTCAAGCGAGTGATCGTGGCTTATGGCAACCGGATCGCCATGGAAGAAACCCTTGATCTCTCCCTGGCCAGGATCTTCGGCGGCTCCACGGCCCCGATTGGCGCTCAAGTTGCAGAGACCGACGGCCTTCGGCAGGAGTCGGAATCGGTCCAATCTCTCATTCGGGGTGCGGTCGAAACCTACAACCGGGCCCAAGAGGCCCTAAAGCAGGGGGATTGGACCCGGTACGGGCAAGAGACACGGCGGTTGGGAGAAATCCTGCAGAGACTTCGACAAAGGCAGTAGACCATCCCGCACGTCCCCAGGGGGACAGAAAGCCTGATGGGTTCGGATTGGAGATTCTTCGTCAGCGGATTCAGCCTCCAGGGGGCGATTCCCAACCCTGCGGAACCGTCTTGAGGTGCAAATCCCTTTGGGGAAAGGGAATCCGGATCTGGTGCTCCCGAAACTTCTCGTAAATGGCGAAGTTGAGTTGGCCGAACAAGACACCGCGGCGATGAAGCATTCGGGAAGTCCAAATCCGAAGCTCGAACTCCAGGGCGCTGTCACCAAACGCCTTGAAGATCACTCGCGGTGAGGGTTCCTGCAGGACATTTTCATTCTCATCGGCAACCTCCAGCAAGATCCGCTCGACGAGACGCACGTCGGATCCGTAAGCCACTGGAACCGGCAGGCGAAAGCGAACCTTGTGATCCCCGTGACTCCAGTTGATTACGTTAAAGGAAGTAAAACTGGAGTTCGGAATAATGATGTCGATGTTGTCGTTGGTTCTCACCGTGGTCCCGCGGGCGGCAATACGCACCACATCCCCATTCACGTCCTCGACCTCGATGCGGTCGCCGACCTTGATCGGCCGTTCAAAAAGGATAAAAACCCCACTGATGAGGTTGTGCGCGATATTCTGCAAACCGAAGCCGACCCCCACGCCCACCGCCGCCGCCACAATACCCAGCGTGCTCAGGTCGATCCCGGCCATCCTCTGGAATAAGAACAAGAACCCCACGGTCACTACCAGGTACTGGGTGAAGGTCGCGATCGCGTGGCGGATGCTCAAATCCATGGGGGTCTTGTTGAGAATGTGGTTGAGCAAAAGGCGACGGGCTCCCCGGGCCAGCAGTGCAATCACGATGATGGCGATCACGACCTCGAAGAGCGCGGCGACGGTGATCTTGGTCTTGTCCGGCACGATGGGACTGGAGAAGAACCTTTCCAGGGTAGAAACTCCTTGGGAAAACAGAGCCAGCATGCGGTCACTGAGAAGTCGCGTCTGAGGAATCGCGGCCAGAACTCCGGAAGCAACGGCAAACCACACCACCAGGCTGAGCACGATAAACGCCCAGTCCAACCCTCCATGCAGCAGCGGGCCGAACGGATGCTCTCTTCGAATCACTCCCTTCAAGCGGCGCCGTACCCGACGAAACAGGACCTGAGCCGCCGTGGCTACCACGACCATCAAAATCGTGACCACTACCCTCCACTCTTCGCTAAACATCCTCAAAAACCTCCCTCAAGGATCAATCTTGATCCTAACCATCTTAAACTTCAAGAGTCTCCGGTCAAGAGGCCATGTTTCAGCTCCATGACCGGCCAGACCCCACAGCGGCAAGACGAGCCTCAGGTCTTACCTGACAAAAACCGTTGCAATGGATGGTCCGCCAGACTCCTGTCAACCCGCAGTTTTCCCTGAGGACTCCGCTGAGAGCGGCGCTTCGCAGGGGGAAAGTTTCCTGGAAGCCTTGACCTCGGACCGGTTATTATGCCAGTTTGAGTAGGCGGCTCAAAAGAGCCCGCCTCAGCGGTGAATGACCCTGGAAGCGCCATGAAAGCCATCAAGCCTCAGGTGCGCGGCATCCTTGCGGGCTTAAAGAAGGCCTATCCTGATGCCGAGTGCGCCCTGGGGCACAGCAGTCCCCTGCAATTGCTGATCGCGACCATCCTTTCCGCCCAGTGCACCGACCAGCGAGTCAACCTGGTGACACCCGCGCTTTTTCAGAAGCACCCTTCCGCTGAAGCCTTTGCTCGAGCCTCCCCGACCCACCTGGAAAGGATGATTCATTCGACCGGATTCTTCCGCAACAAGGCCAAGAACATCAAAGAGACCTGCCGCCGCCTGGTGAGAGATCACAACGGGAAAGTGCCTCAAACCATGGACGCACTTCTAAGACTCCCCGGGGTGGCCCGAAAAACCGCCAACGTCGTCCTTGGAACGGCCTACGGTGTGGCCTCGGGGGTGGTGGTCGACACTCACGTCTTCCGGATTTCCCGGCGACTTGGCTTGACGACCGGAAAAACTCCGGAAAAGGTCGAGCGGGATCTCATGGAGTTGATACCGGCCAGCGAGTGGATCAACTTTTCCCATCGTCTCATTCACCATGGCCGCCGCGTTTGCAACGCCCGCAAGCCCCAATGCGGCCTCTGCGCGCTGGAATCTCATTGCCGGAAGATCGGCGTCAGCTAGGAGGGCCCGCTTGTCGGCTATCTCACCCTGGCCCGAGACGGAGTCGTCTCTCCAGCAGATTGAGCCCAATGAGGGTTTTGGCATCTTGGATCAGTCCTTTGTCGGCCATCTTGAGAGCCTGGCTCAAGGGGACCCACCAGGCTTGGATGTCTTCGCCTTCCTGCACCAAACCATGAACACCCAAGGACTGCTCCGGATCCTCCGGCCTGCCCAAGAACAGATAGACCTTGTCAGAACAACCTCCAGGACTGAAAAAATACTCGGCCAACCGGTCCAATCCGGCCAGTTTCAATCCGGTCTCCTCGAAAACCTCGCGGTGAGCCACGGCCTCAATCGTTTCCCCGCTCTCCCGGATTCCCGCCACACATTCGATCAGCCATCCGTCTCCGGTTCGGGCATGAACCGCGTAGCGGAACTGACGGATCAATAAGACCCGATCCCGACTCCCGTCGTAGATCATCACGGCGACGGCGTCCCCCCGATGATAGCGATAGTGCGTGGCCGCATCGCTCATCTCCCCACTGAATTTCTCAAAAGAGAGGTCTGCTTTCTCAATCTTGATGAAGCCGTCGTACTCCAACCCCTGTTGTAGGATATGAACTCTCACGAGCTTGGTTGCCCCCTTGAATCAGACTCCGGATGAATCGGGGCCTCGGCCGCCCCGAACCCAATCCCGGCTGTGTCCTCAATCCAGCCCCGCAAAGCACTCAGTTGCTGTTCACTACTGTCCATCCCTGAAATCACCCTATCGGCTTGCCGCCTCGCCGGCTCGACGAAACGCAGGTGCATGGGCTGCACGGTCTGAAGATATTGCCGGATAATCGATTCGACGCTCCGACCCCGTTCCCTTGTGTCCCGCCGGAGACGACGGATGAAACGGATGTCAGGCGGCGCATCCACAAAAACTTTCAAATCAAAACAGCGGACGAGCTCCGCCTGAGCAAAGACCAGGGTCCCCTCAACGAGAATGACAGGACGGGGACTCACCGGCTCTGACTCCGCCAGGCGAAGGTGGCGCTTGAAATCGTATTGCGGTCGTGCAATTTCTCGGCCCTCTCGCAGTTGCTTCAGATGCCGGATGAGCAGCTCAAAATCCACTGCGCCCGGCTGATCGAAGTTCCGCTGGGCTCGTTTCTCCGAGGACAGATGGCTTCCATCGCAGTAGTAGGCGTCCTGAGACAAGATCAGCACCTGTTCCGTCCCCAGGGATTCCGCCAGCCTCTGAGAGAACGTCGTCTTCCCGGAGCCTGTTCCCCCGCAGACACCCATGGTGACTCTGGTTTTCATGGACCCCGCCATCACACCCCATTGGAGAAGATCACCATCCGCTGAACCGGAGACGGGCCAAGATACCCGTTTCCTGCTTTCTCCGTCTATTCTATGATCAAGCTCCGCACTCGTCGCTTGTCGTTCACCCTCTCACCCCGCCGGTTGCCTGATGCCGAAAAGACATTCCCCGAGGGCTGTCCATTCCTTCCCGACTTCCTCAAGAAGAGGAGGCCGGATTGGCTGAGAGAAGCCAGGGAGGGCCTGTGTGCCGGCCCAGACAGATGTGGGATCTTGACCTTGCGTTGAGGTTGGGATTCTCCGAAGCTCCGGTTGAGACCCCAGGAGCGAAAGGAGACCCCGCTGCAGGGATTCACCCTGTCCCCTTACCTTATCAGAAAGGTCCCGGAAGCGTCGCACCTCATGGACGCGCACCCCCCGGACCCCGGAGCGGCGAGGGGCGCGGCGCCGTCGGCCGCTGGCGTGGGGCCATGGCTCAGGGAATCAACACCGTGACAGCGGCCGAGGCCGCGGCTGGGCCGCAGGCCACTCTCTATCGTTGGGGGAAACGCCGTCAGTTCCGCTCCCGCCCTGCCATCAACGGCGCACACCCGCGTCGGAACCCGGACGCCCCAACCCGTCGGTCCCTCGATTCTTAAATCATTCCCTACTCGACGTCCCGCCGGTTGGCCGTGCTGGAATCCACTCGGACTGTGGAGAATGCGGCACGTAAACGGTTGAGATGTTGCATTTAGGCCACAAGACTCGTTTCAAGAGCGCTCCTTCATTTCCTCTAAACCGTTCATTTCAATAGTACAGAGGCGGAAGAAGTCTGATTGGAAAAAGACTTGCAGTGAAGTGGGTCGACTGCCTGTCCGCCTCTTCAGCGTTCCGAGTCAATAAGGACCCCGACGTTTTGGAATTCCAACAAACGGTTTCTGCCCCGATCGAGTTCACCGGCCTGGGTCTGCACACCGGGGAGCCCGTGTATCTCAGAATCTTGCCGGCGCCCCCCGACACGGGATTGGTTTTTCGTCGGATAGATCTGGACAACTTCGAAATCGAAGCTGTCATCCAAAACGTGGCTCGGGTGGCCTATGCCACCACCCTGATGAAGCAGGGAGTGCTGATTTCGACCGTAGAGCACCTTCTCTCCTCGTTATACATTTTTGGCGTCGACAATGCCCTCATAGAGATCGACAACCTGGAAGTTCCCATTCTGGACGGCAGCGCCCTTGAATTCGTGGACCAGATCGCCAGGGTCGGGCTCCGGCGCCAGTCTGTTCGACGCCAATATCTGTGCATCGAGAAGCCCCTCGAGATCAGTGACCGCGACCGGACGATTGCCGTTCATCCAGCCGACCGCTTTCAGATTCGCTATTCGATCGACTTCGACCATCCCATGATTGGTCGTCAGGTCTTCGACTTCGAGGCCTCGCCCGAAGTCTTCTCCAGGGAGGTTGCTCCGGCTCGCACCTTTGGCTTTTTCCGGGAGGTAGAGCAGTTGAAGAAAAAGGGTCTGGTCCGGGGAGGGTCTCTGGACAACGCCATTGTCTTAACCGATCGGGGAATTTTGAACGACATCCTGCGGTTCAAAGACGAATTCGTTCGCCACAAGGTGTTGGACGGTATTGGAGATCTTGCATTGATCGGGAAACCTCTGGTGGCGCGAGTGGTCGCCCACAAAGCAGGTCATGCCTTACACACTCATTTGGTCACCCGCATTCTAAACGACCCCTCGTCCTACAGCCTCAGAGACCTTTCCCAGGTCCAAATTCCGCTATCGGGTTCTTCCAGCGCGCCGTCATCCGAGGCTCGGAGTGTCGGCAATGCGGCCTCGATGTCTTAGAGCGCCCTGCGCCGGCTCAGACAGATATGAGATGGTGACCTTGCATTGGAGTCGGGGTTCTCCGAAGCTCTGATGGGTATCACACGAGCGAAAGGAGAATCGCTCCGTCTCACATGTACTGAACCCGCACAAGCCCTTGCCTGCCTCTCCGCAACTCTTCTATACTAGGGTCCCAAAGTGAACGTGCCGCCTTTCTGATTCTTGGTTCCGCAACCGAATGTTAGACCCGGCCTTTATCCGAAATCACCCGGAGTTAGTGCGTCGAAAACTGAATCAGCGTCACACCCCGGCTCCTCTGAAAGAGTTGGAAGACCTGGACCGACAACGACGCCAACTGCTGCAGGAAACGGAGCAACTGAAGCATCGACGCAATCGAAACAACGACGCCATCGCTGCCCTGAAGAAAGCCAAACAGGATGCAGCCGCCAAAATTGCCGAGATGAAAGCAGTGTCTCGTCGGATCAAGCAGTTGGACGAGGAACTGAAGTCTTGCGAGGAAAAGCTGCGGGACCTCCAGCTAACTCTCCCCAATATCCCTCATGACAGCGTTCCGATCGGCATCGATGCTTCGGATAACGTCGAGATCCGGATTCATGGTGAAAAACCCTGCTTTGACTTTCAACCTGAATCCCACTGGGACCTGGGACCACGGCTCGGCATTCTGGATCTGGACCGCGCCGCCAAGATCGCCGGCGCACGGTTCAGCCTGTATGCAGGACTGGGGGCCCGACTGGAAAGAGCTTTGATCAACTTCATGCTGGACGTCCACACTCGGGATTTTGACTACCTGGAAGTTCTCCCACCGTTTATGGCCAATTCCGCCAGCCTGAGAGGAACGGGTCAGCTTCCCAAGTTTGCCGGAGATCTGTTCAGAGTCGAAGGAACGGACTACTGGCTGATTCCCACAGCCGAGGTCCCGGTCACCAACATCCTCGCGAGAGAGACCTTAAGGGCAGAACAACTACCGCTTCGGCTGGCGGCCTATACTCCCTGCTTCCGCAGCGAAGCCGGAGCCCATGGCAAAGACACGCGGGGACTCATTCGCCAGCATCAGTTCAACAAAGTGGAGTTGGTCAAATTCACCAAACCCGAGGATTCGTACGCCGAACTGGAAAGCCTGACCCGGAGCGCCGAAGAGATCCTCCGTCGTCTCCAGCTCCACTATCGCGTGGTCACACTCTGCACGGGCGACTTGGGTTTTTCTTCAGCCAAAACCTATGATCTGGAAGTCTGGCTACCGGGTCAGCAAGCCTTTCGCGAGATTTCCTCCTGCAGCAATTTCGAGGACTTCCAGGCCCGTCGGGCCAACATCCGTTTTCGAAGAACACGGGGATCCAAACCGGAATTCGTTCACACGCTCAACGGATCCGGTTTGGCCGTCGGACGAACCTGGGTGGCCATCGTCGAGAACTATCAGCAACCGGACGGCAGCGTAGTCATACCGCCAGCCCTCAGACCCTACTTGCACGGAGTGGAACAGATCCGGCCAGGACAACCGGGACTGGATCAGGAGAGGACCATCACTACTCGACAACCACCAGCGGTTCCCCGGCGTTGACCGCCTGGCCCTCCGAGACGTTGATGTGGTTGACCTGGCCCTCTTTCGGGGACAGGAGCTCATTCTGCATTTTCATTGCCTCCACCACCACCAACCCTTGCCCCCGACGCACCGATTCTCCCTCGGACACCAGGACCTTGATGACTTTCCCGGGCATGGGAGTCGACACGGCCATGGATCCGGTCGTCTCGCTGCGTCCCGATGAAAAGGGACTTCTTTGGCGAGGATCCTGCAAATCCACCTGGAAACCCACCCCATCCACGAAGACCTGAAAGCCCTCCGGATGCGGATTGACGGTCACGTCATAGGAGCATCCCTCCAGGATCAAGGAGAAGGAACTTTCCGAAAGCTGAGCCACGTCGACCTCAAAAGACTTGCCGGCAAGCTGAACCCTCACCCAATCTCCCGAGCGTTCGAGGCTCAACACCTCCCGCCGCCCCTCCCGAAGCACCTCGTAGGATGCCTGGCTATGAACCACTGCGCTCATCATCGTCCCCGCGCGCCTTCAAAGACTCACTGCCGCCTTCTCGGCGGACCCCCACCCTGCCCACGCTACTTCCGAAGGCCGTTCCACCGCCCCCAAAGCTTCCATGGGCTCTCTGCCGGAGCCCCGGTGTTACCGTCCGGAGCTCGAGTCCGGCTGGCAAACAGGGCGGCGCCAATGGCCGCCACTTCCGGCAACCATTTCTGAGAGGGAACCGAAGGGGCGCCCCGATAGTACTTCTCGATGAAATCGGTGCTGAGATCCGCCGACAGGAATTTCGGATGTGTCAGGATGGACCGGAAAAACGGGATATTGGTCTGGATTCCCGAGACCTGGTATTCCCGAAGAGCCCGGTTCATCCGACTGATGGCCTCCGAACGATTTTCCGCCCAGGTCACCACCTTGGACAGCAGCGGATCATAGAAAATGGGGACCTCCCAACCCTGGTAGATGCCGCTGTCTTCGCGGACACCCGGGCCGGAGGGCTGCCGAAGCTGCCGGATGCGCCCCGGCGAGGGCAGGAAATGGTTCTCCGGGTCCTCGGCATAGATGCGGCATTCCAGAGCCGCCCCCCGCCAGGAGATGTCCTCCTGCCGAAGCCCCAGCGGTTCCCCGGCCGCAATCCGTATTTGTTTCTGGACCAGGTCCAGGCCGGTCACCATCTCGGTGACCGGGTGCTCGACCTGTAGCCGCGTATTCATCTCCAGGAAATAGAACCGCTGCCGGGAATCCACCAGGAATTCAACCGTCCCGGCATTCTCATAGGAACACGCCCGGGCCATTTTGACGGCGGCTTCGCCCATCCTGGAGCGCAAGGCCTCGGTCATCAGCGGCGAGGGGCACTCCTCAATGACTTTTTGATGCCGTCTCTGAATGGAGCACTCTCGTTCTCCCAGGTGAACCACATTCCTGCGGCTGTCTCCCAGGACCTGGATTTCTATATGACGGGGGCTTTGCAGGTACTTCTCAAGGTACACCGCAGGGTTTCCAAAAGCGCCCAGGGCCTCGGAGCGCGCATCGCGCACCGCCGCCGCCAACTGGTCGGCCGAGCGCACCAGACGCATCCCCTTGCCGCCCCCACCGGCGGCCGCCTTGACCATGAGCGGAAACCCAATCTCGTGCGCAACGCTTTCGACCTCTCCGGAATTTGTCAGTTCTGTGTCGGTCCCCGGCACCATGGGCACCCCCACCTGAGAGGCCAATCGGCGCGCCGCGGTCTTTTCTCCCATCAACTCCATGGCTTCGGGTGAAGGACCAATGAAGCAAACTCCCCGTTCCCCGCAACGGCGGGCGAATTCGGCGTTTTCCGCCAGAAAGCCATACCCCGGATGGATGGCTTCCGCCCCGCTGGCCTCGGCTACCGCCAGGATCTTGTCCCTGTCGAGATAGCTCTCCACGGAGGGTGACGGCCCCAGGCAGTAAGCCTCATCGGCCAGACGCACGTGCAAGGCCGGGCGATCGCAGTCCGAGTAAACGGCCACGGTGCGGATATCCATCTCGCGGGCGGTGCGGATGATCCGGGCCGCAATCTCACCACGATTGGCAATCAGAATCTTCGAGAACATCGCAGCCGTGGGGAGGCCGGCTCAAGGGAGTCCGGCGACAAAGGTTTCCACTCGTCTTTTGGAGGTCCCATTCAAAGGATAACTTTGGACAAAGAGACGCTCCAGTCCGTTGATTTCGGAGGTCTCCTTGGCCGACAAGTTCAGGAAAAAGCTCAAATAGGAACGATGATACCTGGGGAAGCGGGTTTTCAGATAGAGATGGCCGGCGTAAAAGGCGGCATTTTCCCGGATTCCCGTCATCACGGAGTTCAGGTCCGCCTGGCCGGACGAACCATCCGACACGGCCAAAGGGTCGGTCGAACGATGAGTGGTCTTATGCAATACGACAAAGAAGGCGTGAATCGCTTCCTGATGAGTCTCGGGCAGAGGGGCCACGACATGGAACAGAACATCCTGGCCCTGGACCACAGGAACCCCCAGACCCTTCCTGCGCATCACCGGGGAGAGAAAGACCTTGAACTGCTTTACCCCGGACTTCAAGGCCCAAGGCCCCAAGATGCTCAAGCCCTGTGACTTCCAAAAGTTTGTGAACAACTCCAGGCCCCGTTGATCCCATTCATTTCGGGCTTCGCGATAAAGCTTGTAGAAGCGGGAATGCTCTTCCTCGAGACAACCGGCGAATTGCTTGGCGAAGGCTCTCTCTTCCGCCGCCGGAAAGCGATTTCTGAAAAGTGGAATCAACCGCCGGCTATTGGCGAACATCAGAGCTTTCTTCCTGCGCTCTCCTTTGCCGCCACCTGGAATGGTTTGAGTCCGAAAGTCGTAGTCGATCATCGCCAGGGGCCCTGCTTGAACGAAGACAGGTCATCCGCCATGAAGGGTGCCTGCTTCAGAAAGCGCAACCGTGGGTATTGACGGTAACGCTGCTCCAATGCCGCGGCCTCCCGATCCAATCGGGTTGCGCCAACCTCCAAGTCCTCTTTGGCTTGACGGACCTTTCGAATGTAGCTCATCGAGAAGAGATTGGACGCATCTCCCGGCAGGTTCAAGTGGGCCAAGGTGTGGTAAATCACGTCCAGATCCGGGTTGGTCAAGATCTTGATCCGGTTGGGATTGAAGGCGGAAAGAGGCGAATGGCCCAAAAGAAGCATCCAGGCCAACGCAAGGAACACAACCAAGGCGGAGTCTCTTCTGAAGGACATCTGGCACATGGGCTACCCTCTGCGGATCGATACCAACGCCCTGAAGCCTCCCGACCGGCCGTCGATCCGGACGTCCCGCACGGACTGACGGCGGCTGACGGCCCGGCTCAATCTTTCAAGAAGGCTAAAGCGGGATGTTGCCATGCTTCTTGGGAGGGTTGGTATCACGCTTGTTGTCCAACATCGCCAGGGCGCGGATCAATTTTCGACGGGTTTCTCGAGGTGGGATCACTTCGTCGATGAAACCCCGCCCGGCCGCGACGTACGGATTGGCGAACTTTTCGCGGAACTCCTCGACGCGCCGAGTCTTTTCCGATTCCCAATCGGTCGCGGCAGCCAGCTCCTTTCGGTAGACGATATTGACCGCTCCATCGGGTCCCATCACGGCGATCTCAGCAGTAGGATAAGCAAAATTGACGTCGGTGCGAAGATGCTTGGAGGCCATCACACAATAGGCGCCCCCATAGGCTTTCCTGGTAATGACCGTGATCTTGGGAACGGTAGCTTCCGCAAAGGCATAGAGCAGCTTGGCTCCATGCTTGATGATGCCTCCGAATTCCTGGGCCGTTCCCGGTAAAAACCCAGGGACGTCCTCGAAGCAGATGAGCGGGATATTGAAGGCGTCGCAAAAACGGACAAACCGTGCAGCCTTAATAGAGGCATCAATGTCCAGGCACCCGGCCAACACCGCAGGCTGATTGGCTACAATTCCCACCGGCCGTTCCCCCAACCGGGCAAAACCCACAACAATATTCTGAGCGAATAGCGAATGGACCTCCAAGAAGTGTTGGTCATCCACCACACAGCCAACGATCTCCTTGACGTCATAGGGCTGACTCGACTCGTTTGGAATCAAACGATCGAGCCTCTCCTCGGCGCGATCGAAAGGGTCCTGGGTTTCTTTCCGCGGGGCGCTCTCCATGTTGTTCGAAGGCAGGAAAGAGATCAACTCCCGGAGTAAACGTAAACAGTCTCGGTCACTATCGACAGCAAAATGGGCAACCCCACTCCGTGAATTGTGGGTCATGGCTCCCCCGAGATCTTCCTTCGACACTTCCTCGTGGGTAACGACTTTGATGACTTCAGGCCCGGTGATGAACATGTAGCTGCTCTGCTTAACCATGACCACAAAGTCGGTGATGGCAGGAGAGTAAACGGCGCCTCCAGCACAGGGGCCCATGATCGCTGAGATCTGGGGGACAACTCCGGAAGCCAGAGTGTTCCGCAAGAAGATGTCGGCATAGCCCGCCAGCGAGAGCACGCCCTCTTGAATTCTGGCTCCCCCCGAGTCGTTGAGGCCGATGATGGGCGCACCGGCCTTCAATGCCAAATCCATGACTTTGCATATTTTGGCGGCATTGGTCTCGGACAACGAACCTCCGAAGACGGTAAAATCCTGGGCAAACACATAAACCAGGCGACCTTCGATGCGACCGTAACCTGAAACGACGCCGTCGCCCAAGAACTCCCGCTCTCTCATTCCGAAGTCGAGACAGCGGTGCTTCACGAATTTGTCCATTTCCTCGAAGGAACCTGCGTCCAGCAGGAATTCAATGCGCTCCCTGGCGCTCATTTTGCCGGCGGCATGCTGCCGCTCCAGACGTTCCTTCCCGCCGCCGGATTCCGCAAGCCGATTGAGATGTTGGAGTTCGTCCAATGGAGGCTTCTTTTTGAAGGGGGGAGTTGCTGCGCGGCAACTCCGCTTGTCGATCGCCAGAGGTTATTCTAATGCATCACTCACGACTTTCGAATAAGCGCTTTCGTTTCCCAGCCGGTCGAGGGCCGTGACTCGATAGGAATAGCGCTGACCTTTCTGAAGGTCCCGATCCAGGTAGGAGGTCCTTTCAACGACCTTGGAGGTGAGGCGTTCATAGTCTCCCTTGCCGTGACTTCGATAAACATGATAACCGGCCAAATCCGCTTCGGAGTTGGGAAACCAAACCAAACTCAGGAACTCCCGGTCGCTGACGATGGTGAGTTGCGAAGGCGGGGCGGGTGGATAAACATCCTGATGGACGACGGAAACCTCCTCCGAATCCCGGCTTTCCACCCAGCCCCGCGCCGTTTCCACCACAGCGCGGACCTTATAGAAGTACTGTTCCCCCGAGCGGGCTGACCCATCCCTGAAGGAGGTCTTGGCAACCGGTGATGGATTGAGGGGAACTTCAACCGGGATTCCCGGTCGAAGATTGCGGTAGAGGTTGAACTTCATCTCGGAACTCGCCGGTGAATCATCAATGCTGGTCGATGGAGGCTCCCAGGAAACTTCAATAAACTCTTCATCGGGTTTCACAACTAATTCCCCTGGCGGATGCGGCGCCGGCAGGAGCCGCAGGGTGACGATGTTGGAAAATCCCGCGGTCTGCCTCTTCAAGTTGAAGACTTTGACGGCATAGCTGAATTCCCTGTCGAACACCTCCGAATTTTCCAAACCTTCGAGGCCATCGCTGATGCTTTCTCTCCCCAGTGTGCGGGAAGGCCCGGTCTGAAGCACTTGCCACCGGTTGGACTCCGTCAAGGTCCGGGCCGAGGCCGGTGGACTGCCGGGCCGGCGGATCGCCCGGAAGATCTCGACCGAGGCAAGGGTGGTGGCTGTGCTGCCGTCGGTATTCAATTTGGGAAGCGTCCAACTGAGCATCACCTGTCGGCCCTGCTGCTGAGCGGCCAAGTCCGCAACGGGGCGGGGAATACGAATCAGTGGGGGCAGCGGTTCTCCAATTTTTCCACAAGCTGCCGGCATCAAGGACAAAAGGAGGAAGGGAAACGCAAGGTGCGGGTAATGCCTGTGGGCTGTTTTCAAACTAATGGGGATGGGCAGGAATGGCGAGGCCATATCCAACCGGTGAAACCGGGTCGCGAACCTAGAGGATGTATCGGCTCAGATCCTGATCATGAACGATCGAGGCCAGCATCTTCTGCACGTATTCCTGGTCAATGGTGATGTCCTTCGGCTCAAGATCAGGCCCTTCGAAGGAGATCTCGTCCAAGAGTTTCTCCATGATGGTATGGAGTCGGCGGGCCCCAATGTTTTCGGTTCTCTCGTTGACCAGGGCGGCGAATTGAGCAATGGCCTGGATCGCTTCCTCGGTAAAGCGGAGTTTGACTCCCTCGGTCTTCATCAGGGCCGACGTACTGTTTGATCAAAGCGCTCTTGGGTTCCGTCAAAATGCGCACAAAATCCTCGATGGTGAGGGACTCGAGCTCGACTCGAATCGGAAATCGGCCCTGCAATTCGGGAATGAGATCGGCCGGCTTACTGACGTGAAACGCACCCGCGGCGACAAACAAGATGTGGTCGGTTCTCACCATGCCATATCGCGTGTTCACCGTGGTCCCCTCAACGATGGGGAGGATATCACGCTGCACGCCTTCACGGCTGACGTCGGGACCGTGACCGGCCTCACGCCCCGCAATCTTGTCGATTTCGTCCAGAAAGATAATGCCGTTCTGCTCTACCCGTTCCACCGCCAGGCGAGTCACCTGATCCATATCGATCAGCTTCTGTTCTTCCTCTTGGATGAGATAGTCGATGGCCTCGGAAACCCGCATCTTTCGCTTCTTGGTCTTCTGTCCAAAGATTCCCGGCAGCATGTCCTTGACGTTAATGTCCATCTCCTCGATGCCGGAACTGGAGATGATCTCAAATGCCGGAAAACTTTTCTCGCGAGTTTCCACCTCCACCTGGCGTTCATCCAGCTTACCACTGCGCAACTGATTCCGCAGCTTCTCCCGCGTCTTTGCGAACGCCTCCCGCGCCCTGGCCTTTTCTTCGGCTGAGCCCGGACTCTGAGCTGACGGGGGGAGCGGAGGAAGCAGGAGGTCGAGGACGCGCTCCTCTGCATTTTGCTCCGCCTTGTCGGCCACATCCTCCAACTTCTCTTCACGCACCAGATCGATGGCGATTTCCACCAGGTCGCGGATCATGGACTCGACGTCGCGGCCCACATAACCCACTTCGGTAAACTTGGAGGCTTCGACCTTCAGAAACGGGGAGTTGGCCAGTTTTGACAAGCGCCGAGCGATCTCTGTCTTGCCGACGCCCGTGGAGCCGATCATGATGATGTTTTTGGGCATGACCTCCTCGGCCATGTCCTCGGGGAGTTTTTGTCGTCGAATGCGATTACGCAGCGCGATGGCGACGGCTCTCTTGGCCGCTTTCTGGCCGACCACGTGCTTGTCCAAGTGGGCCACAATCTGCCTGGGAGTGAGCTCATCCAAGGATTCCACCTGTTCAACGGCTCCCGGTAAGTAAATGACCATATCCTCCCCACCTTCCCTTTGCGGCCTTCCGATCATGCGTCTTTTCAGCCCTCGATCGTGGTCGCTCCCTCACAGCTCCTCGATTGTCGTCATCGAATTCGTATAGATGCAGATGTTTCCGGCAATTTCAAGGGCTTCCGCGGCGATCTCTGCGGCCGACAGGTCCGAGTGCTTGACCAGGGCTTGAGCAGCAGCCAACGCGACAGGGCCGCCAGAGCCTATGGCTGCAATCGCATCATCGGGCTCTATCAAATCGCCGTTCCCACTCACCAGGAAAATTCTTTCCTTATTGGCCACAACCAATAGGGCCTGCAAGTGGCGCAGCACCCGGTCCGTACGCCATTCCTTGGCCAACTCGACGGCCGCCCGGGCGAGATTGCCGCGGAATTCCTCCAGTTTAGCCTCGAAGCGCGTGAACAAGGCGAAGGCGTCAGCCGTCGAACCGGCAAACCCGGCCAGGACCTGCCCATTGTACAAGCGGCGCAGTTTCCTGGCGCCCTGCTTGATCACCGTTTCCCCCAGAGTGACCTGCCCGTCCGCAGCCAGAGCGGTCCGCCCGCTTCTTCGAATGCAAATGACCGTGGTTCCTTTAATCATCATGCTCCAGGACGTACGAGGTCTACTTTTGAGGGGAGGAAAACAGGGTGTCCGACAAGCTGGCGTTTATCCTTGCGGACGTGAGCTGAGTCTCCGAGGCCTTGTACCCGTTGGAATTCAGAACGGTGGTGAAAGGAACTTTGACCCCGTCGATTTCATGAAAATTGTGAAAGAACCGCTCGTCCTCGGTCGCCCAGCGCTTGCCGCGGGGCGGAGATTCGAACTCCATTTTCACGGGCAGGAAAGTGCGGGAATTGACATAGATCCTGACCCTGTCACCCTTCGCGTCGATGAGTTGAACGCCATCCAGGTCAACGAGGTGAGACCGGGATTTCCCCAGGTATCGGAACTTCATATCCTTTTCCTGGCGACGGAACCGGAGAATGTGATCCAGGTTATGGTTCATGTCGATACGGAAGTTCCGGAGCTCCTCCGGGGTCTGCGTCTTGACGTTCTTGTATTCGATCTTCCAACCCTGGTCGCCGTCATTGATCAGTACGATTTGTCCCTTCTTGCCGATCTCGAGCCGCCGTTTCAGCGGGGGTTCCTCAAGCATTCGAAACGGACCATAACCGCGCAGGTTTTCCCGGCGAAACTGAAAGACTTTACCCTCTCGAACGATACCCCGAGCCGCCAAATAGGCGCTTCCCCCCAGAGCATCTACCGTTTTCTGCAAAATCCGCCTGGCTTTTTCCTCCGAGCGGCGCAAGAAGTCCGATTGACCCGGCAGCGGGGTTGTCCCAGCTAAGCTCAAAAAGCCCAGCATCCAGACAATTCTCGCCAACCGCTGCGGCATTCCCCGTTGAACCCGCCCAAGATTCATAAGAAGAGTCTAGCCAAAGGCCAAAATCCAGTCAAACACCAAATCGGAAAAACAAGGGACGGGGCAAACAAAGGAATCAGGGGCGGGAAGGGGAACCGGGAGGGTGCGGATTTGCAGGAACCGACGATGGCGCCAATTTTCCGTTGCGTCGAGCGGGCGGTAAGGGCGACGCATGCGTCGCCCCTCCGTCTCCCGACGGCTGGTCTCATCGGCCACAAAGGTCCGACGCTCGATGCCTCGCAGAATGAAACAGTTCAGCGTCCCGGGGCGTCCAGCCGCGCTTGGCGGGGCAATCCTTTCTCTTCTTTCATCGACCGGGAAGCTCAGCCAAGTTTTTTCGATAACTCAAGAACGTCCCCTACTGATCCCCTCCAACAGGGTCCCGATTGGGCAGCGAGATCGATCGGGCTTGTCAGCCAGCGACGAGATGGATCTCCGGTTTCATGCCAACCGCAGCAGCATAACGCTCCAGGCTCTTCAGTGATGGCTTATGGCTGCTTTCCAGACGCGCCACCGCGGGCTGGCTCGTCCCCATCCGAGACGCCACCTCGCTCTGGCTCAGCCCGGTCTTGACGCGTGCCTCGATCAGTTCCGGCGCCAACTTGAACTCAGGTCTCAGCGCCGCAAACTCTTTTCGGAACTCGGGGTCCTTCTTCCACTTCTTTCGGACTTCGGTACAGGGAAGAGTCATCGTTCCAACTCTTTCATCCTGGATAACGCGATCCGGATGGCTGCTTGTGGTGTTCGTCGGGTCGTTTTTTCGAAACGCATGCAAGATAACGAGGCGTCGATTCCTCGCAGTGACGTAGATAACACGGGCGATGCCCTCGCGACCCTTGAGTCGCATTTCCCAAAGTTTGTCCCGTAGAGGCTTGATGCAGGGCTCGCGAACATGATGTAGACCGAGCTCTTCGATCAAATGCACAATAAAGAAAGGGTGGGGCCGGTGAGGGACTCGCCGCGGTTCAGGCCACCACCCAACCCCTCAGAAGATCATCGAGTTGGTGGGTGGAGAGTGGGCCGGCATCCGCCAACCGCTTGATTTCCTGGGTGATCTCCCGAAGCTGGGTATCGCCAAAGTGCAGTCCCAGCTCCTGTGCACGGTTCTGAATGGCATTCTTGCCGGTCAGACGGTGAGCGATGCTGATGGTGCGCTGCATGCCGAAATCCTGAGGATCGATCGGCTCATAGGCTCCGGGGTTGAGCATGACGGCTTTGGTGTGCATCCCCGCCTTGTGGGTAAAACTGGTCTCTCCGGTGATGTAGTTGTTGAAAGGAATTTGGATCCCCACGATTCGGGCAACCATCCGGTCCAGATCATTGAGCTGATCCAACCGATACTTGGTGACCAGATCCCGGTCATAGGAATAAAGGCGGGCAATCAAGCCGCCCAGGGAGGTAATGCCATTGCGCTCGCCGATCCCCAGGACGCTGGTGTCGATATGGGTCGCCCCCGCCTCCAGAGCCGTAAAGCTGTTGGCGATGGCGCAACCGCTGTCGTTGTGTCCGTGGAACTCGATGCCGGCCTTGATTCGTTTCTTCAATTCCGACACCAGGGCGTAGAGCTGACGAGGGGTGGCAATGCCCACGGTATCCGCCAGTCCGACCCGATCCACCCCGAACTCGTCAACGGCCTGGTACACCCGGAGCAGGTCCTCTTCCTCGCTTCGAAAGGTGTCTTCGCTCGAAAAACGGACCTCACAACCCGATTGCTTGATGGTGTCGATCACGACTCGGGCGCTCTCGATGATCTCGTCAATGGTCTTGCCATGGCTGAAACGACGCAGGTAGGAGGAGGTTCCAAAAAGAATGTCCACCCCGTCCGCCCCGGTTTCCACCGCTTTTTTGGCATCTTCCAAATGGCAGCGGGTGTGAGTCAGAATCTTGCACTTCAGACCGAGGGCCGCAATGGTTTTGCAATCTTCAAAGGACTGCGGAGAAGCAACGGGTGAAGTCAGTTCGATGTATTCCACCCCGAATTCATCCAGAGCCCTGGCGATCCGGACCTTTTCTTCGGTGGTGTAATGGGCCTTGGCAAACTGTTCTCCTTCCCGAAGCGTGGAATCAATCACAGAGAACGCTTGAATAGACATGACCAGACCTCTTTCCGTTGATGCTCAGTTGAAACTTCGCGGGAACGCAGGCCAAAAAAGTGAGAGCGCCGCTCTCACCGATGTCCCGACTCACCGGCTCGTCATCCGGGCAGCGCTCCACCCGCATCCCGTCGGGTGACGGTTGAAGGCTTCTTCATCCACTCAACCCACCTCGCGCCGGCCAGCGCCGAAAGGTTTCGGCGACGTCCCCTTTCCTCCGGGATCATCGACGTCGGCCATCTCCCCCGCAGTACTCCTGGCCCGTCGTTCCTCTATGCCCGGAATTTTCCGGATTACGGTTGTCAGCACCCCTCACGCGCAGCGACAGCGAGTCAGTCCACCATCTTCACGTAGCAGGGCTTATAAGATGCATTTCCGCACCCTGATTCCTTCACCTCCACATAGCACGGGTTAAAACGCGAATTCCCGCACTCTGAACCTTGCGCATGCAGGACCGGTTCCACCGTCCAGGCCCCTTGAACCGCCAGCATCGCAAGCGATACCGCGATCACCCCGAATACGACCCGGCTGTACCAGTCCGTCAGCAGCCCCTCGCGTCTTGCCGTCATCATTCCCTCCTTATTGTGAGCGTCCTGGAACTCTTCAGCTTCGCCGGGTAGGCTGGTGTTTCGCTGCCTGCCCGGCCCACAACCCAACTTCCTTTTTCGGCCGGGGGCTAGAATATCCCGCCACCTGCCTTGTGACTCACCTGGACCCGAATCAAGGCCCTCTGCAGGCTTGTCCTGGCTCTCAGAAAATCGGTGTCAGGATCCTGGAGGTTCGATAACCTCTTTCTGGCCCGATCCATTGAAGCCTGAGCCCGCTTCCGGTCGACTTCTTCAGCCCGCTCCGCTCGCTCCGCCAGGACGATCACTTGACCGGACAGCACCTCGCAGTATCCACAGGCCACGGCCAAATAGCTGGTTCGATCTCCCTGGCGATAGGACAACTCCCCGATTTCCAACTCGGTCATCAGCGGGGCATGGCCGGGCAAAATACCCAGGTACCCGTTTTTGCCCGGAACTTGCGCCTCCTCCACCTCCTCGGACAAGACCAGGCGGTCCGGGGAAACAATATCGAGCTTGAAGGTTGCGGCTGCCATGGGGATCAAGCCACCTGCCGAGTTTTCTCGGCCTTCTCCAAAACTTCGTCGATGCCGCCCACCATATAAAAGGCTTGCTCCGGCAGGTCATCGTGCCGCCCATCGACAATTTCCTGGAAACCACGGATCGTTTCGCTTACCGGCACATACTTTCCTTCCAAACCGGTGAACTGGGTGGCCACAAAGAACGGTTGGGACAGAAACCGTTGAATTTTTCTGGCCCGAGACACCGTCAATTTGTCTTCTTCAGAAAGTTCGTCGATCCCCAGGATAGCAATAATGTCCTGCAGATCCTTGTACTTCTGCAAGATCAGCTTGACGGCTCGCGCGGTGTTGTAGTGATCTTCTCCAATGATGCGGGGATCCAGAATGCGCGAGGTGGAAGCCAGTGGATCTACGGCCGGATAAATCCCGAGCTCCGCAATCGAGCGGGAGAGGTTGGTGGTGGCATCCAGGTGGGCGAACGCCGTGGCCGGTGCAGGATCCGTATAATCATCGGCCGGCACATAGATAGCCTGAACGGAAGTGATGGAACCTTTTTGGGTGGAGGTGATCCGCTCTTGGAGTTCACCCATTTCAGTAGCCAGATTGGGTTGATAGCCGACGGCAGAGGGCATGCGGCCGAGTAAAGCCGAAACTTCCGAGCCGGCCTGAGTGAATCGGAAGATGTTGTCGATGAAGAGGAGTACGTCCTGGCCCTCTTCGTCCCGAAAGTATTCAGCCACGGTCAGGCCGGTCAGACCTACCCTCAGCCGGGCCCCGGGGGGCTCTGTCATCTGACCGTAGACGAGCGCCGCCTTGTCGATGACGCCGGACTCGGTCATTTCCAGCCACAAGTCATTGCCCTCGCGGGTGCGTTCCCCAACGCCCGAGAACACCGAGAACCCGCCGTGCTTGGTGGCGATGTTATTGATTAACTCCTGGATGATGACCGTTTTCCCCACACCCGCTCCACCGAAAAGCCCGATTTTTCCACCGCGGAGGTAAGGTTCCAGAAGATCAACCACCTTGATGCCGGTCTCGAACATCTCCAGACTGGTATTCTGATCGTCGAAGAGCGGGGCCGGCCGATGAATCGGGTAGCTCTTAGCCGCACCGATTGGCCCCTTCTCGTCGACGGGTTGGCCAATGACGTTCACGATGCGCCCCAACATCTCTCGCCCAACCGGCACCGAGATGGGAGCCCCGGTGTCGGCGGCCTTCATGCCTCGAACCATCCCGTCCGTGGGCTGCATCGAGACGGTCCGCACCCGGCCCTCTCCCAAATGCTGTTGCACCTCGGCAATCACGTCGATGGGATTGGGGACCTCAAAACCCTCGCTGGTGATTCGGATGGCGGTGTAGATGGAGGGCAGTTCCTGCTCATCGAAAGCCACATCCACGACCGGGCCGATCACCTGAACCACGCGACCAATGTTCATAAGTTATCTCCACAATTAGAATCCGGGCTGAACGGCTGATTGGCCAAGTTCAAAGCCGCTGACCACCCGCTCATCCCTTGGTTTACTTCAAAGCGTTACCCACCCCTGGCCTCCTCTCAGAAGGCCAGCCCCTCCCAGGAGGGGAATGGGAGCCACCCGCTCGTCACTCCGTTTATTTCAACGCGGCGGCGCCACTGACCACCTCGATGATCTCTTTGGTAATTCCCGCCTGGCGAGCGCGATTCATGGTGAGGGTCAGTGATTCGATCATTTCCACGGCGTTGTTCGTCGCAGCATCCATGGCTGTCATCCGCGCCCCGTGCTCGGCTGCCGAAGACTCCAGCAGGGCGCGAAAGACCTGAACCTCAACATGCTTTGGCATCAGGCTGTTTAGAATCTCACCGGCAGGTTGCTCGTAAATGTAATCCACCAGGGTCTGCTCCGAGGGGGGCGTCAATGGGGGAATCGGCAGGAGTCGTTCCACCACGATTCGCTGCTGGATGACGGACTTGAACTCGTTGTAGAGCAAATATATGGCATCGCGGTCTTTGGACATGAATTGTGAAACCAGCTTGTCGGTGATTTCTCGGGCCTGCCCATACTCGATCCGGTGAAAGATGTTGATCCGTTGGTGCTTGACCGGCGCTGTTCGCTTGCTGAAGTAATCCCGTCCTTTGCGCCCCACACAGAACAAGTTGATCGACTTGTCCGCCTTCTGGTTGATGAATCCTTCCGCCGCCTTCACGATATTGGCATTAAAGGCGCCGCACAATCCCTTGTCGGCAGTGATGACCACCAACTGAACTCTTTCTTCCTCCCGTTCTTCCAGCAGCGGATGACGTCTGGTCTCCGAGCGCGCCATCAGACTCTTGGCCACTTCGAGGATCTGGCCGGCGTAAGGGCGGGCGCTGAACACGGCCTCCTGAGCCCGCCTCAGCTTGGCGGCGGAGACCATTTTCATGGCTTTGGTGATCTGCTGGGTGTTTCGTACCGAGCGGATCCGGCGCCGTATGTCTAGGACGTTGGGCATGTCTCTCGATTAGGCTGCACCCGATCCCGACTGCCCCTTCTCGGCAGCAAATTTCCGGCTGTACTCATCCAGGAATATCTTGAGTTCCGCCCTTAAAGGGTCGTCCAACTGCCTCTTCTCAAGAATCCTGGCAGCCAGGGAAGGATGGTGGGTATCCAGAAAGTGGTATAAACCCTCTTCAAAGGGGCCGCACTCGGTACTGGCCAAAGAATCCAAATAACCACTGGTCGCAGCAAAAATAATGATGACCTGCTTGTCTACCGGCAGGGGCGCGTACTGGCCCTGCTTGAGCACTTCAACCAGTTTCTGCCCCCGGTTGAGCTGGGCCTGCGAAGCCTTGTCCAGGTCACTGCCAAACTGGGCGAAAGCAGCGAGCTCACGGTACTGAGCCAGTTCCAACCTCAAGGTGCCTGCAATCTGACGCATGGCCTTGATCTGAGCGCTGCCGCCCACACGGGAAACAGAAAGCCCCACGTTGATGGCCGGGCGGATCCCCGAGTGAAACAGATCCGCTTCCAGGTAGATCTGCCCGTCGGTAATCGAAATCACATTGGTGGGAATGTAGGCGGAAACGTCGCCGGCCTGGGTTTCAATGATCGGCAAGGCCGTCAACGATCCTCCTCCCCGTGATTCGTTCAGCTTGGCCGCCCTTTCCAACAGGCGGGAGTGAAGGTAAAAGACGTCCCCGGGATAGGCTTCCCGCCCCGGCGGGCGCCGCAGCAGCAAGGAGATCTCCCGATAAGCGGCCGCATGTTTGGAGAGGTCGTCATAAATGCACACCGTGTGCCGACCGCGGTCGCGGAAAAATTCGCCGATGGCGCATCCCGCATAAGGAGCCAGATACTGCAAAGGGGCCGGCTCGGAGGCCGAGGCCGACACCACAATCGTGTAGTCCATGGCATCATGATCCACCAAGGTCTGAACCACTTGAGCAATCGTTGAGCGCTTCTGGCCAATGGCGACATAGATACAAATCACGTCGCCACCCTTCTGGTTGATGATGGTGTCCACCGCTACAGCGGTCTTTCCGGTCTGACGATCGCCGATAATGAGCTCACGCTGGCCTCGACCGATGGGGATCATGGAATCAATGGACTTGAGTCCCGTCTGCAGGGGCTGCTTCACGGGCTCCCGATCCACAATTCCTGGAGCAATGCGCTCCACCGGATTGAGACTATCCGTCGCAATGGGCCCCTTACCGTCGACCGGCTGCCCCAAAGGGTTCACCACCCGACCGATCATCGCTTCCCCGACGGGCACCGCCATGATCTTCCGGGTTCGCTTTACCAAGTCGCCTTCCTTGACCTCGGAAGCCTCGCCCAGCAGCACCGACCCCACCTGGTCCTCCTCCAGATTGAGCGCCATGCCGGCTATCCCATGGGGGAACTCGAGCAGCTCGCTGTACATCACCTTTTCCAACCCATGAACCCGTGCGATGCCGTCTCCTACCGAGATGACCGTTCCCACCTTGCTGACAACCGGACCCGCGTCGAAATCCTCGATCTGGGCGCGAATGATCTGACTAATCTCTTCTGCTCTGATTCCCATTCAAGTTCTCTCCCCCGGTTCAGGTCAATCCTGCGAGCTGAGACGGTTCTTCATCTGTAGCAATTGCTGCCGGACGGAACCATCATAGATGGTATCGCCCACGCGCGTGATCACCCCACCCAAGATACGCGGGTCGGTCTCGAACTCGAGCCGTACTTCCTTGCCGCTGAGCTCTGTGAGCGCCCGGCTCAACTGATCCTGAAGCTGCCGGTCGATCGCGATCGACGTGGTCACCCCAACTTCGACGATCCCCAGGCGATCCCGGATCCCCTGCCGAAAGGATTCGAGGATCTCGCCGAAGTGACTCACCCGGTTTCTTTCGACAAGAACCAGAATGAAATTGGAGGCAATCTTGCAGAAACCCAACTTGGCAAGAAGTTGTGAGGTGGCAGCCTTTTTCCTGGCCGCATTGATGGCTGGATTCCCATAGAATGCCGACAGTTCCCCGTTCTGGCGAAGCAGTTGATCGAACTGATCCAGCTCTCGCTCAACCACTTGATGTTGACCTCGCTTGAAAGTGACATCGACCAGTGCTCTGGCGTACCGATTGGCGATGACTGCCACGATTTGACCTCGAATCCATCAACGGCGCCCGGGGCACGCTAGGGATGGTTCTCTTTCAGCGATCGAACGAACCGGGAAATGATCCGGTGATTCTCGTTCTGCCCCAGATCGCTTCGGAGTCGTTCCTCCGCCAGGCCGACCGCCAACTCCGCCACATGAGCCTTGAGCTCCAACCGCGCCGACCTTTGCAACCCCTCGATCTCCCGTCTGGCCATGGCCACGACCTTGTCTGCTTCGGCGTTGGAACTCTCGATGATCCGCCGCCTTTCCTCCTCGGACTCCTGGGCCGCTTGTTTCTTCAGACCCTCGATTTCCCGGTCCATTCGAGCCAGACGCGCCTCGATGGCCGACATCTTCGCCTCCGCCTCCCGCTGAGCCTGCTTCCCGTCGGCCAGACCTTGTTCAATCCCCCGGGCTCTCGAATCCAGAAAATCCCGCAGCGGCCGCCGCAAATAGTAGGCAAGCCCCCCAAAGAGCAAAATGAAATTCCCCCACTTCCACAAAACAGACAGAGGGCTCCCGTGATGTTCGTCGTGGTCTTCAGGCTCATGGCCCTGGTCAATTGTAGCCCCGTTCGCCGTAGTGTTTGGATCGCCGGCATTGCTTCTTTCTCCCGCCTGGATGGTAGCTGACGCCAAGGAGAAAGCCACCAACACCCCGGTTAAAGTGGTGAAGAAAGAATAATGTGACAGGGAACACCTAGCGCAGGATCGCCTTAACGATTCCATCAGCGATTTTTGGCAAGTCGGATTCCATCTCTTTCTTGGCGGAAGCGACTTGGTTCTGAAGTTCGTTTCTGGTAGACCGGATGAGTCGTTCTGCTTGTTGACGCCCCTCGGCCAGAACCTGCGATCGCTGATTCAAGGCTTCTGAGCGAAGACCCTCTTGCTGACGGTAGATTTCCAGGCGGGCGGCATTCAAATGGTCTTGATAAATGCGAGATTTCTCTTCGAATTCGCCAAGTTTCTCAGTAGCTTTCCGCTGTGCGCCGTGAATGGCCGCGTCCCGATCTTCCAAGATCTTGTTAACCGGATTGAAAAAGGATCGTTTTAAGATGAAATAGAGAGACCAGACGAGCAGGATAATCACAAGGACAGACAGGTCTGGCTGCACCAATTCCATATTTCAGCGATTCACCACGTCTGCCCTGTAACATCCAGGAACGAATCAAGCTTTGGGGCTTATCTTGGCTGAAAAGCACCACCCAAAAAGCATGAGAAAAATATCACAAGTCAAAGGTCGGGTCAAGGTCCGTGTGCGGGTTCAGCACCTATGAGACTCATTCAGGCACCCTTGCAGGTGTCAAGGGACTCCATCGGGGTCCTCAGGTCCGGGGACCGGTGGGGTCGGATGTAATTGTAGAAGTGTTGGTAGTCGGCGAGGGCGGTGCCAGCTGCAGCGACGGTGAGTTCGCCAGTGTAGAGGTTCCAGAACTCAACACGGGCGCTGTCGTTGGCGCGTTCGACGCAGCCGTTGAACTGGGGGCGTCGAGGCGGCAGGACAAACGGGGGGATGTCGAGTGGCTGGCAGGCTGACTCGAACTCGGCCATGAACTCGGAACCGCCGTCGACCTGGACGGAGTGAAGGGGGAAGGGCAGGTCCTGGATCACAGCCTGCAGGAAGCGTCGGGCGTTGCCGGCGGTGGCGCGGGAATAGACCGGGTCACCCTGTGTTTGCCGACCGGGGAGACGGCCCGGAACTCCTTGAGTTGTACGCCGTCGAGGGACACCGAGAGGTGATCGATCTGCACCCGTTCACCGGGTGGGGCAGCCTTGGCGCCGTAGCGCCAGCGCTGGGCGTGGCCTTGGTCGAAGCGGCTGCGCTTCTTCAGCTTGACGCGGCCCCGGCAGAAAGCGCAGGACCTGATACGACCGAGCCGCACGCCTTGGGCCAGGATGCAGCCAGGGTGGATTCACCCGGATGGATGCCCTGGCGGGCCAGCAGGACAGGCAGGCGTCACTTGCCCATGAAGGGATAGCGCCGCCGCAAGGCCCGGACCTGGCGCTGCCGGGTTGGTGTCCATGGCTGCCTTCAGAGACATTGCGGGCATCGGCTGAGGGCTGCCAAGCCCGGGGGGCCGTGCTGCCGATAGCGCGCGGCCCAGCGGAAGTCGGTGGCTCTGGACCCACCGACGGCCCGCAGGGCGGTCTTGGGGGAGCAGCCCTCGGCCCGCAGGTCCCGGTAGATTTCCAGTTGGCGCTGTCTGACGATGGCCTCGGCGGGCAGGGTGGGGTCGAGTTTGAAACGGTGATAAGATGGGATGCGCAGCGATTGAATCTGCAGGGTTCAGGCTCCTTGGGTTCTTGGTGGAAACGAAAGGTTACCTGAACGGGCGCGGCGTTTGGTCCCGAATTGGGGGGCCAGGCGCCGTGCTTTTTGGGGGGGTGAGTGACGGGGGTCAGGGACCCTCAAGGCGGGGTTGCAGCGGGTTTGGGACTACGGTCGCTCCGCTCCCTTCGCCCCAAACCCGCCACGGTTGGCATCCCGATCCCTCTCCTCTCCCCCATCACCTTCACCGTCTCACATGTATCGGGACCCGGACAGGTCCGTTTTCCAGTAAACCATCGCAGTTAAGGACAATCCGGCCTCTGGCTCAGCCGTTTTGTCGCCTGGAGAATCCGCCCTGTAAGCGCTTGGAGAAGCGGGCGTCCAGAGCGCCACCCATGCCTGAGGCGCCAAACAGGCGCCTCGGCCGCCATTCCAATGAAACCCACCGTCGAAGTCGCCGCCGCCATTCTCTTTCGGGAGGGGCGCGTACTCATTGCGCAGAGGTTGCCCACCTCACATCTCCCTGGAGTCTGGGAGTTTCCCGGCGGCAAAAGGACCCCCAGGGAGTCCTTCCAGGAATGTCTGGTCCGGGAGGTGCGGGAGGAACTCGACATTCGGCTGGTTGTGGGGGAGCTGTTTGAAACCATTGAGTACGAGTACCCCGAGAGAACTGTTTGTCTGAAGTTCTTCAAGTGCCGATACGACGGCGGAACTATCCGGGCTCTGGGGTGTCAACGTTTCGAATGGGTGACTCCCGACCGGCTGGGGGACTATCGGTTTCCTCCTGCGAACGAACCCGTCATTGAAAAACTCCGGACAGGTCGCTGACGGCATCCCGTCAGCGGCCCCCCCAATACGTTCTGCTATCGAGACTTGAAGACTTCACCCGCTGAGAGGTCTCACCAACCCTGCCCCCTGACCTTCTGACCATTACGCCGCAGGAGAAACGGCGGGAAGAGCCGGGGAAATCCCCGGGTCCGCCTTCAGTCTGAGAAATCAAGGGCCTGCAACCTGGGACCGAGGATGACAACGCCGCCGGCCGGTGAGGACGATCGGGAGCCGCGGGGAGTGCTTTGCGGCGCCCTGTGGAGTTGCCGGAGGTTTTTATCGACGCCGCTGTCGACGGCAACCGTCTCCGCTTCTCCGCCGCTCATCCCCCCGATTTCCGGCTCGTCCTGAATTGTTGACAATCAAACGCTAAGTAGAGGATACTAAGGACCTTCAGGGAGTGTACGGAGGAAAGGTTCGCCTTGTTCGCCTCAGCCCCGAAAGTGAATCGAGTCCGGCATGGGACCCTCGGGGTCTTTTTGTCCCTCAGCGCCCTGCTCATCGCCTCTTTCAGCTCGACTGCAGCCGGGGAAGGAAAGAAAGCGGGGGAGGGGAATTCCTCCTCGAATCCCCGGCCTCAAGTCATTTCCAGGCTGCATCCAGTCTCCTCCTTACCGACGGCCTCCCCGGCTCGAGCGGTTTCCCCGGAACTGCGCAAGGCGATCAGGGAATACCAGTCCCAGATCGAACGGATCATGGTGGAGTATCCGGGCGGGGAAAAGGGCAGCGGTACCCGTCGAATATTCCGGGATTATCGCGGCAATATCTACGAATACTTTCGGAACGATGCGCTGGATGCTCTGCCCCATGAAGTCAGACAGGCCAAGGGAACCAAATCCGTACTGCGGCGGAATCAGTTCGGTTTCAACCTGACGGGGCCGGTCACGGTCCCCTGGCTCTATGACGGCCGAGGACAGACCTTCTTCTCCGTAGCCTATGAAGGCACCCGGGAAAAGATATCCCGTCCTTACCTGGGAGACGTGCCCACGGTTTTACAACGATCGGGAGACTTTTCCGATCTGGTTGACCATGCCGGCCGGCCAGTCGTCATCTACGATCCAGCCACGACTCGGCCCAATCCCGACTACGACCCCGGTCAACCCGTTTCCTCGACCAATTTACAGTACCTCCGAGACCCCTTTCCGGGAAACCGGATCCCGGCTGGGCGCCTGGACCCCGTTGCCCTGAAGACCCTGGCCTATTATCCCTATCCAAACACCGCCGTCGGCCCCTTTCTGCGCAATAACTTTTTTGCCAACGCCGCCGAAACCAACACGCCCAATGGGACGGTATGGAAGCTCGACCACGACATGGGATACCGGCGCAAGCTCATCTGGAATGGTCGGTTCTCGAGTGGCATTGACGGTTCAGCGCCGATTTTCGCCAACCCCGCCAACCCGGGAAGCCCCCGGCGGCGTTTCCGCTCGAGGAGCGGAGGGTTCAGCGATACCTTCAATGTTTCCCCCCGAGTGGTCAACCAGTTCTCCTTGCGGGCAGGATATCGTTCCCTGGCCAATGCCCAGGAAGATATCTACCGGACTCATTTCCCGGATCAGCTGGGGATCGACGGCCTGAGAGGCGGCGCCTTTCCTCGATTCGATCTGGGGCGCTTTGTCGACATTGGTGCCCGATCAGGGGCCATGGCCCGTTACCAGATCGCGAACTATTCGGTGTCTGATGGAATCAGCCTGCGCCACAACAAGCACAATCTCAAGCTGCACGGCAAGGTCTACTGGCGGCAGGTGAACAGTTTCCGCTCCCAATACCCTTCGGGGAGATTTGATTTTTCCGGCGAGTTGACGGGGTTGCCGGGCGTCAACAACACCGGAAGCCCCGCCGCTCAGTTCTTGCTCGGGATGCCCGACCGGGCCCGGCAGTCGATTGTGCTGCATCCCACCTATTTGCGGTCGGAGCAGTACGAAGTGGGAGTGAGTGACGAATACCAGATCACTCCCAAACTCACCTGGACGTTTCGATTGAACGTGGAAGTTGACACAGCGCCTCGTGAAAAATTCGACCGGCGGTCCAGCCTGGACTTCGAGGGCCTGAACCCCGAGAACGGGCGACCCGGAATCCTCGTTTTCGCCGGCCGGGATGGGCATTCCCGGACCTTTGCCCCCAATCAAGTCAGTTGGGAACCTGGAGTTGCCCTCGCGGTGAGTCCCTGGGGAGATCGCAAGACGGTCATTCGCGCCAATTATGCCCTCTTTTCCGAGTCCTTCCCACTCGACCCGACCGATTTGGGCGCCTTGGGGTTCAACGCCTCGCCGCTGCTGGTTTCGCCCAATCGACAGTTGGAGCCGGCATTGCTGCTCCGAGAAGGCTTCCCTCGGGTGGCCAACCCGCCAAACCTCACATCGACGGCCGCCAACAACCTGGACGTCGCTTACTTCGAACCTCGGGTTCACTTGCCGCACATTCACGAGTGGCGGCTGGAAATCGAGAGGGACTTCCTGGACTTTGCGATACGGGTAGCCTACACCGGGGAACGCGGGACGCATCTCTTTATGGGTGATGACGTCGAGCTCAACCCTCTCGCCCCTTCCGCCCTGCAGTTTCGGGACAGGCTCTATGACCTGGAGTTCAGCCAGTCGCTGCGGCCCTACCCCCAGTTTCGCCGCATCGCCCATGGGTACGGCTACCCTGCCGGGTCGAACTCGTTCCATCGAGGGTCACTCCGTATCGACAAGCGACTCTCCAAGGGCTTGAGCTTCACCGGCTCCTACTCGTTCTCCAAGCAGCTCGACAACGTGCTGAGAGGCAGATCCCCTCAGAATTCGACCAATCTGCAAGCCGAAAAGGCGCTTTCCTCTTACGACAGAACTCACCGTTTGAGAGCCAGTTATCTCTATGAGCTACCCTTCGGCGCCGGCCGCCGTTTTTCCAGTTCGCGGCATTGGATCAACACCCTGGGGCGGGGATGGACCATGAGCGGCATGAGTATTTTCCAAAGCGGCAATCCGATTCGCCTGAGACCCCTGTTCAACAACACGGGCGGGGTCGCCGAATCCTTGAGGGTCAATCTCGTTCCCCGGGTCGACCCCCACGTGGACAATCGCTCGGCTTCCCTGTGGTTCAATCCTGCAGCCTTCGACCAACCCGCAGACTTCACCCTGGGAAATGGGCCGCGCAATCACCCAACCTTGAGGAATCCCGGCTTCTGGAACCTCGACATGTCCCTGAGCAAACGTGTGCCGGTGGGTGAGGATTGGACGTTGGAGCTCATTGGTGAGGCCTTCAATGCCCTCAATCACGCCAATCTCAACAAGCCCGACCCTATCATCGGATCCATCGAAAATCCCAATACCAACGCCGGTAGAATCATTGGATCGCGAGGCGGGCGCATCGTTCAGCTCGGGCTCCGATTGAGTTTCTAGAACCTGTCTCAAAATTGGAATCCTGGATGGTGAACCCAGGGAGCTGCTGGCATGGCTATTTGATTTTTCAGCGCTTCCAACAGTCTCTTCATGAACCGAATGCTATGGAATGTGATTTTGAGACAGGTTCCAGGCAGCCGGCGCGAGTCGATGTTCACTTTATGAATCCATCCTCCAATGGACCCACCCCTTGTCTTCCTCTCAGGAGCGCAGATCCTCCCAGGAGGGGAATGATGACATTAGCCGAGGCCAACCGCTCAGGTTGCCTCCGAGGGGTTGGCGTGAATTCCCGGTGAAGAGAAAAGATTCCATTGCTTCCCCTCGTTTATCTCCAACCAGCCGGCTCGTAGTCCTGGGCTTATGCTTGTTTCTGGTTCCGAGCGCCCCCGTTACCGAGAAGACAGCGGCTGATAACAGCGTTCGGCTCTGTGTGCCGCTGTGGATTTTGAAAGAAGGGACGCCCATGCAACCCCCAATTGGGCCTGGGGACCTTTCATTTTTCATCGACTCGGTGCCACTGCAAATCACCCGACAGGAGGAACCGGGCGCCCCGACTCTGCTCTTCCTGGCCTTCGACCTGGTGGGAGATCAGGCATCCATCAACCCAACCAAACAAGCTCTCATCAATCAGGTCCAGAAGCTGGGGCCGGAGTATTGGGTAGGGCTCATTCAGGCTCAAGAGACGATCTCGGTGATCCAGGACCCAACCAGAGATAAACCGCTCCTGCTGAAGAAAATCCGCCAAAGCAATCAATTCGGCAAGGCGGGTCTGCTCGAATCCATCCAGGGCCCTGGCGGATTTTTCCTCATCCCTGATGCGCAGGAGCAGCGTCAGAGTCGCGGTGATTCTGGTAAGCGACAGTGACGTGGCCAACTACCGAACCGACTACCTCAATCCTCCCATTAACCGCAGGGACCGCAGAGACCTCAGCCGTCGCTTCCAGGGACGGGCGCTGCAAGAAGAAATATCCCGCATGTCCACAGCGATGGTGCGATTTCCAGTCCCGCTCCTGGTCGTGCACGTGGCTCCGGGCAGAGATCAACTCAACCGCATCTATCAAGATGGTTTGGGATTGGTTGCCAGCGCGGCAGGGGGTCGGCTTTTTCTCTCCAAATCAACAGGAGATATCCCGCGTACCCTCCAGGAAGCTTTCGAATGGGCTGATAGTTTCTACGTGATTGAGTTCGAGGTCCCTCGCAGGCAGAGTGGTGTTTTTGAAATTGAAGCGAAACTTCACTCGACCCTTTTCCCCGCGGCCCGACTGAGCTACCCCGATCGGCTTTTCTTTCCCTCGAAAAACGGGAACTGATCCAGGGCTCTTGGAGCGGAGCCAGGGCTCCTGCAGCCAGCCGGGGAGAGCCGGTTGGCTATTCTTGATCCGAGATCCGCGATGGACCTGGGGAGGGTGACTCCCTGGAGTAGATGAAACGCCCTGGTTGTGCTAAAATCAGGTAGAAGTTCAATTGTATCGTCTCTGGAGAGGAGGTGAGGTGATTATGGGAGAAAGCGTAGAACGCGCTGCCAAGCTGGCTTACTTCATAGTTGGCGCAGGCATCGGGGCTGTTGTTGCCTTGCTGTTTGCTCCCCGCCCTGGTCGAGAGACCCGGGACATCATCGCTCAGCGGGCTGCCGATAGTCGGGAACGGGTAGCTTCTGCGACCCGCACCACTTCTGGCAAGGTGTCCGGTTACGTCGACAAGGGCAAGGAGGTCGTCAGCACTCAAAAAGACCAGATTGCTGCGGCGATCGAGGCCGGCAAGCAGGCTTATCAAGAAGATAAAAGTAAGACAGAGCGAGAGGCAGAGTAGGTCCCACTTTGCTTCCGTGGGTCCTCTGGGAGATGGAGGGGGACCCCGGGTCGGCTTGGCTGCTTGAAGTTCAACATCACGGAGAGGCGCCGTGGAGAATGTGGAGAATCTAGTCGTCGCATTGCTGGTGCTCGTGGCCGTCTTTATCTGCATCCAGATGGCAACCATGGTCATCCTTCTGGTTGCCGTGCGCAAGATGGGGCGCAATCTCAATCGCTTGCAGCATCTGGTGGAGCAACAGGTGAAGCCGGCCATCATAGAAGTTCGAGAGGTGCTTGGGGAAGCCAAGGATATCGTGAAGAGTGTCCGATCGGCCGCGGACAATCTCATCGAGGCCACCGAAACGGTGCGGCGCCAGGTGGAGCGTGTCAACTCCGTCGTCGAGGAGACCACCGATCGGGCGCGCTTGCAGATTTCCAGGGCCGACGAAGTGGTCACCGATACCATCCAGAAAATGGAAGTAGCCGCGTCCCTTGTCCAGAAAAGTGTTCTGGGGTCTGTACGGGAGCTATCGGCATTGATTCATGGTTTATCCAGCGGGTTGAATTTCCTGTTTGGACGTAAGCGTAACCCGGTGAATGAGGCCCACCAGGATGAGGAAATGTTCATCTGAAACCCGGGAGAGGCTTTCAGTCTTCCCCAGGGCCGTTGCGGCAAGCCGTGGTTGCCGCTCTGCCGGGGCGCAACAATCAGGTTTCCTGCTTCAACGAAATCGGCACGTTTACTGTTGTTATTCCACCCGAACGCGAGGAGGAGGATTCGATTGTTGACCATAAGGCTGGCCCGTACCGGGAAAAAGAAGCAGCCCTCTTTCCGGATTGTCGTCCTGGAGAAGTCGAAGCGGCGTGACGGCAGATACATTGACCAACTCGGACATTACAACCCCAGAACCCATCCCGCCGCCATTCATTTGGACAAGGAAAAATATGACTTCTGGGTAGGAAGGGGGGCGCAACCCACTGATACTGTCAAGAGCTTCCTCGGCAAGATCGGGTAGTCAACGGCAATTCTCCTTCCCGTGAAGTGGCGCGTCTCGGGGCCAACCCGGTCACAAACCAGGAGGCAGCCATGAAGGATCTGATCGAGCAGATTGCAAAGGCGTTAGTGGATAATCCTGACCAGGTATCGGTGAGACCTATTGAGGGCGAGCAGACAACAGTCCTTGAGTTGAGAGTGGCCCCCAGCGATCTCGGCAAGGTGATCGGGAAGAAAGGGAGAACGGCGCGGTCGATCCGCACCATCCTGGGCGCGGCAGGGATGAAGCTGAGGAAGCGTTTCACGCTTGAGATTCTGGAGTAGAGCCGTTCAGAGAACGGGCCGACTGAAGAACAGCTACGACTCGGGGGGCCGTGTCGGGCGCAAGGGGGGGGGAGTATGAGTGCGGAAATCATCTCTATCTTCAGTGTTGCGGTGGCGCTGGCGGCGTTGATCCTGAGAGGGCGGAAAGCGACAGACTCCGCTATCGGCGAGCTTCGGCGCGACCTGGGCGGCCTTCGAGAAGGCATGGCGCGTCTGGAGGGTTTGTTCGAGGGGTTCACCAGGCGCGAAGTTGCGTCGGGTTCTCAGTGATGCCTGCGGGCCTGGAGTCGAGCACCCGTCTGATAAGCATCGCCAGGGTCGTCAAGTCCCACGGCAACAAAGGGGAGGTGGCTGCTGAGCTGCTGACCGATTTCCCTCACAGATTCCAACGGCTCACGGAAGTCTATCTGCAGAAGAACGGCCAAAGCCCTTTCCGTCTGGCTCTGGAGGCTTCCCGGCTGCACAATCAACGCATCGTCTTGAAGTTTTCCGGCATCGATGACATCGACGCTGCCGAAAAGTTGCGCGGTCACGAGGTCAGAATTGCCAGGAAAAACCTTCTTGCCCCCCCCGGAGATTCTTATTACCAATTCGATCTGATCGACTGTGTCGCAAGAGACACAGGGGGGCGCAGCTTGGGCCGGGTGACTGAGGTTCTTGAAGTTGTGGGAAACTTTCTGCTCAACCTGAGGCGTGGTGAAGAAGAACTGTTGGTCCCTTTCGCCAGAGACATTGTGTTGACAGTGGATATTTCAAAGAAGGAACTGATCTGCAACCTGCCCGAGGGGCTTGAAGAAATCTGAAAGGCTCGTCCGAAGGGTGTTCCCGCCGGTGTCACCCCCCTTCCCCATCCAATTCGATCTCATCACGATCTTTCCGGGATTTTTCGAAGGGCCCGCTCGAGTTCGGCATGATCAAGCAGGCTGTGAGGAAGAGCCTGGTTTCTATCGGGATTCACAACCTCAGAGACCACACCAGCGACCGTCACCGGACGGTCGATGACCGCCCTTTTGGAGGAGGCGCGGGGATGGTGCTCAAGCCGGAGCCCCTCTTTCGGGCAGTCGAAAACATCAGGCCCGAGCCTGGTTCCTCGTCGGATTGCAGGACTATCCTGCTCTCGGCTCAGGGCCGCAAGCTGACTCAGGAAATGGTTCGAGAACTGGCCGGCTGCCGGCATCTCATACTGATTTGCGGTCGATACGAAGGTGTGGACGAACGAGTGGCTGAACATCTGGCCACCGATGAAATCTCCATTGGCGACTACGTCTTGAGCGGCGGAGAACTGGCAGCCTGTGTCTTGATCGATTGTGTCGTGAGAATCATTCCAGGAGTGCTGCACAACCATCGGAGCGCTCTCGACGAATCCTTCAGCCGCTTTGCCGGAACAACGGTCTCGGGGGATCGCCCCCAGGGCCCTGCCATCCTGGACTATCCTCAATACACCCGACCCGAGAGCTTCGAAGACATGAATGTTCCCCGTCTCTTGTTATCCGGGGACCACCAGAAGGTCGACCGCTGGAGACGAAGAAAGGCTCTAGAAAAGACTTTGAGAAACCGCCCCGATCTACTAGAATACGGCTGCCTGTCGAAGGATGATAAGCGCCTGCTGGAAATGGAATTCGACCGCTGACCCTGTTCTTCGGAGCTACTGATGCACGCCCTGAGTGATATCGAAAACAGCGAGTTGCGCACTGACCATCCCGACTTCCAGGTGGGAGACACGGTCCGGGTCCACGTCAAAATCAGAGAAGGCGAAAAAGAGCGGGTGCAGGTGTTCGAAGGAGCCGTGATTGCCAGGAAGGCAGGAGACCTTCGTTCCTCCTTCACCGTGCGAAAGACTTCTTTCGGTCAGGGAGTGGAGAGAATCTTTCCCCTGCACTCCCCTGTCATCGAAAAAATCCAGCTTGTGCGCAGAGGGAAAGTGCGGAGGGCCAAGCTGTACTACCTTCGCAGTCGCCGAGGGAAAGCAGCCAGAATTAAAGAACTTCGGGTTTACTGAACCGGAGTGTTTTCGCTGAAAAGGACTTCCAGCCGCTCCCCTTGGGGATGGCGGGCACTCCGATGTCATCCATTGGGGTCCACTTCCTGCCTGCATCCACCGGCCAAGCCATTTCCACAACCTGTGACCTCACTTTCGAAGCCCAGGCCCGAAGACAGGGGTATCGGAGGATTGCGGGGCTCGACGAGGTGGGTCGCGGAGCTCTATTCGGTCCCGTGTGCGCAGCGGCAGTCGTCATGAATCCCCGGGGCATCCCACGCGGCATCGACGATTCCAAAAAACTCACTCCCAGGCAACGATTGAAATTGGCCCGTGAAATCCGGGAGGCCGCTGAAGACTATGCCATTGCTTTTGTGGACTCTTCCACCATTGATCGAATCAACATCCTGGAAGCAACCCGCAGAGCCATGCGGCTGGCCATCGGGAAACTGAAAATAAGGCCGGATTTCCTGCTTTGCGATGGCATTGCCATCGGGTCGATTTCCATCCCGCAGCAATCCATTGCGAGAGGTGATGCACGCTCCATCTCCATTGCGGCCGCCTCAATCGTGGCCAAGGTCGAAAGAGATCATTTGATCGTCGATCTGGACGCGCAATTCCCGGGTTATGACTTGAGGCGAAACATGGGATACGGCACCGTGAAGCACCGGGAGGCTCTGAGGCGGTTGGGCCCCACTCCCCTTCATCGCAGGAGTTTCCGGGGTGTTTGAAGATTGACATCCCTGTACCCCGGTGCTAGATTCAGCTCTTTCTCTTGTCCCCGGGGAAGAGTGATCCACGGCTTTGAACAAAGCCGAAATACCGGAGTGGCGGAGAAACAGGCTCTTCGGAGAAGGTCCCTGAAGAGCCCCCTGTGATTTGGTGAAGCGCTGCAGCCTGCCGGGGTTTCGCTTGCATGAAAAAGTCTGTCCCCGGGTAAGGCGAGGCGGCTCTCCAAGAGAATATCGAGTCCGAGTGGAGACGACGGAACCGATCAGGCGTCTTGCTGTGCCGTGGGATGTCCCGCCTGCAACCGGGCAACAAAGAAGGGCCTCTGGAGACCCTCTCGATGTCTACAGCATCGGCATTAACGATCGAGATGCCGCCGAAAAGATGGAAGACCTGCGAAAATCGGTGAATGGCTAACAAGATCCTGGTCGTTGTTTTCATTTTCTTTTGTTTCGAACTCGGCTTCTTTCTCATCATCTTTCCCTGGACCCCCTATTGGGAAAACAATCTTTTCCTCAACTACCTTCCCTCCATGAAACAGTGGGTGCTCAGCAACTATTTTCGGGGAGCTGTTTCCGGGTTGGGAATCGTCGACATCGGCATCGGCCCTCTGGGAGGTTGTCCATTTCAGGGTTGCCCTGGCCCAGCTCAACGCGAAATAGATGGCTTGGACCTATTGCATCACAGACCGCAAGACCTCTGATATCCCTCTCCTTCAACAAATTCAGCGAGTCATCCGCGCGGGCGTCGACTTTCTTCAGATTCGAGAGAAAGACTTGCCGGCCCGGGAACTGTTTCAGCTCGCATCACAGGCGCGGACCATGGTGCGGGGACACACCACCAAAGTCCTGATCAATGACCGTTTGGACATTGCTCTGGCTGCGGATCTCCATGGGGTTCATTTGGCCCAGGCTTCTCTGCCGGCCAATGCCATCCGAACGCGAGTTTCCCAAAAGGATTTCTTGATAGGCGTCTCGACTCATAACGCGTTGGAAGTGGCCGAGGCGCTCCAACGAGGGGCTGACTATTTGGTTTTCGGCCCTGTGTTCGCTACCCCATCCAAACAACGCTTGGGGATCCCGGTAACCTTGTCGGCCCTGAGAACGGCCGTCCGGAACTCAAAGCGTCCGGTGCTCGCCCTGGGAGGAATCCATCAGCACAACTTCAGGGACTGCCTGGCCCAGGGAGCAGCGGGCATAGCCGGCATTCGGCTTTTTCAACAACCCGATCCTGGTCTTCGCAACCTGGTGTCGGCCATCTCATCCTGAAGTTCAGGAATGTCCCGTTGAGAAGGGATCCCCTGTGATCGTTTGCCGCACCCCCTGTGTTTTCGCCAAACTGAATGAGGAGATCAGCCATGAACTTATCAACCAGAGACCGGACCGATGGCAGTTCGACCCTGCTCGGCGAGGAGCAACTGGAAGGGCTCGCTCAGTTCGATTCCCCGACCATTGCCAACGTCATCGAGTTGTTCAACCTGCGTTCCCGAGTCGCGGGCTTCGGCAATCATTCGCTCAAAGCCGTTTACCCGGAACTGCCTCCGGTGGTCGGCTACGCGGTCACCGCAACCTTCCGCTCGGGGTATCCCGCCGAAAAAGGGGATTCCTATGGGGGAATGGGAAGGCTCATCCAGGAGGCCGCTTCGATGCCCGCACCCAGAATCATGGTGGTTCAGGATCTGGATGAGACGCCGCGATCGGCAACTTATGGAGAAGTGATGGCGACTGCGTTTCAAACGTTTGGATTCGCCGGACTGATCACCAGTGGCGCTGGACGCGATATCGAACAGGTCCGTCAACTGCGATTCCCCTGCTGGGCCTCTTCCATCATCGTTTCCCATGGGTATTGTCGGTTCCTGGATCTCCATCTACCGGTGGTGGTGGGAGGGCTGCAGGTGCGGCCTGGCGATTTGATTCATGCCGACGGGAACGGCATTGTTTCGATTCCCAATCCCATTGCGCCATTCATGCTGGAGCTGTGTCGCCCCTTCATTCAGGCGGAGCAGGGAGTCATGGACCACCTGAAGTCGACCGCGGCCACACCGGAAGGCTATGCAAAGGCCATGAAAAAGATGAGAGCCGAAATTGACGGACTCAGGGAGCAGGCTCAGGCCAGGATCAAGCCCCTCGCCCCTCTCTGAAGGAAGTTTGGGAGAAACCCCCGCCCAGGCAACCGCTACCGACTTTCCAACCGCGAAAGAACCTGTTCCCACTCGGAATAGAGGAAGTCGCGTCGCTGGGAGTGTTCCTGGTGTTCCCGTCCCAGGTCTCGAAGGCGAGTGTAGTCTCCGGCAATGGAAGGATCATTCATATTGGCGGCAAGGACCTCGATCCGGGCCTCCACCTCTTTGATTTCCAGTTCGAGGCGCTCGCAGCGATCTCTGGTTTTCTTCCATTCATTTTTGCTCAGCTTCTTTGGGCCGGCCGGCTCGGGGATGGGCTGCTCTTTGCGGTCGAAGGGGAAACCGGGTGTTGCCGGTTTTTGTCCGGCCCTGACAGGATTCCCACTCCGCGTAGCTCCCTTCGAACAGGCTGGAGCGGCCCTCACCGCCCAGAATCAGCATCCGTTCCGCGACTTTGTTCACGAGATATCGGTCGTGGGAGACCATCAGGATCGTGCCCGGATAGCTCAGCAGAGCCTGTTCCAACGCCTCGCGCGAAGGAATGTCCAGATGGTTGGACGGTTCGTCCAAAATCAAAGTATTGGCCTGAAGCAATACAATCTTGGCCAGAGACAAGCGGCTCTTTTCTCCCCCACTCAAGGAACCCACCCTGCAGAAGACGGCCTCACCCTGAAACAAGAAAGCGGCCAAGTGGTTTCTCAAATAGGTCTCCGAAGCCGAGGGGGCTGCCAAACGAACCTCCTCCAGCAAGTTGAACCGGGAATTCAACTCCGAGAGATGCTGGTGATAGTAGGCAAAGCGGACATCTCTGCCCACCAGAACCTCACCCTTCAGCGGTTCCATCTCTCCCAGCACGGTCCTCAATAACGTTGTCTTGCCCGACCCGTTGGGTCCCACAATTCCCAGGCGCTGACCCCGATACAGAGTGAAGTCGATGCCAGTGACGACGGCCGCCCCCGAGTAACCGACCGTCAGCTGGCTCACCTTCAAGACCTGTTCCCCACTGGGGCGGTGCAGATCGAAGCGAAACCTGGCAGGAGGACCCGAGGGGCCCTGCCTTTCCAGGCGTTCCATCCGATTGAGCATGTTCCGGCGGGATTGAGCTTGCTTTGTCTTCTGGCCGGCAAGGTTCCGCTGAATAAAGTCTTCGGTTTTGCGGATGAATTCGGACTGTTGCCGGTAGGCTTTCTCCCGGGCTTGGCGGTGGACCTCCCTCGCTTTGAAAAAGGCCGTGTAATTTCCGGAGTAAACTTCCAGCCTTCCCTCGGAGATTTCCACGATTTTGTTCACGGTGCTGTCCAGGAAATAGCGGTCGTGAGAGGCAACCCAATAAGCTTGACGGGAATCTCTCAGGAAATTCCCCAGCCAGTTGATGGCTGCCCAGTCCAGATGATTGGTTGGCTCATCCAAAAGCAATAAGTCCGGTTCTGACAAAAGCAACTTACCGAGATTCAAGCGATTCATTTCGCCGCCGCTCAACTCTCTCACCTGGCGCTGCATGTCCGAACGCTGGAAGCCAAGGCCAAAAAGAACCTGTTCGGTTCTGGCCTCGTAGCTATAGCCACCGAGAAATTCCCAGCGGCTCTGAAGGTCACCGTATTGCATCAGAAGAGAATCGACGGACTTATCCGGCGGACCTTGAGGACTCGACCCGATTTGAGCGGCCAATCCTTCCCGAACTCTCGCCAGCCGGTGGATCTCGTCGAAGACCGAGGTGGCCTCCTCGAACACCGAGCGCTGCGGGGGAGGCTGAACCCTCTGACGGAGAAGACCGATTTTGAGCCTCGGAAGGCTGAAGACCCGGCCGCCATCAGGTTCCAGATTCCCGTGAATCAACCGAAGCAAGGTGGTCTTTCCGACGCCGTTGGCTCCCACTAAACCGACTTTTTCCCTTGGATTCAATTGCAGGCTGACGCCTCTCAGGACCTGCTTTCCCGCAAAGGACTTGCTGACGTTTTCCAGAGTTACGAGCATGGTTCAGGAAAGAGTCCTCCAGCGAGAGGGCCATCGACCCCAGGGAGATCGGAGGTTCTCGGAACAGATTGTAAGATAGGGATCAAGCAGCCTGACGCTTCTGCTCGGTGGGTGAACTGAGAATTTCGATGGCCTTTTTCAACTGCAGGTCTTCGTCCTTGTGAGGAGGGCTAGCCTTGTCCGGGCTGACGTCGGTGGAGGTCCTGACCCCGGCGCCCTCGACTTCGTAGTCGGGAGAAACACCCTTGTTCTGTATCACTTGACCTGACTGAGAGTAGAATTTGTAGACCGAAAGTAAAACGGCTGTGTTTCCTTTCAAGGGGAAGAGTTTCTGGACGGAGGCTTTTCCGAAACTGCGGCCTCCGACAATATCACCTCTCCGGTTCTCCTTGATGGCTGCAGACACGATTTCTGCAGCGGAGGCGCTGCCGGAGTTCTGCAGCACCACCAGCGGCAGCCTCGAGGCGACTTTTTCCGGATCCGCCACAAACTCCTTCTTGGGAGACTGCTGACCCATGGAATAGGCAATCACCCCGTGGTCCAGGAACAGATTGGCAACCTCGACCCCTTCATCGAAGGCGTCGCCGGCGCAATTGCGGAGATCCAGAATGAGCTTCCGGGCTCCCTGCCTGTCCAGGTCTTTCAGTTTTTCTCGAATCGTAAGACTCGCCCCTGGCACAAAGCGGGGAACCCTCAGGTAGCCAATTCCCTCTTCCAGGAGACGTGTCTGGACTGGAGGGTGCCGGCGCTTTTCCATTGACACCGACATCTGCACCAGCTTTGATCGTCCACGCCTGATGATCTTGAGTTCAACCTGAGAACCGACATCCCCGGAAAGCAGGTAACCGGCCCTGGAGGAGGCTGATGTTTCGGGTGGTGACTCCTTCTATGGACTCGATGACATCTCCTGACCTCACCCCGGCTTTGTCCGCCGCGCCCCCTTCTATCGGATGAATGACAGAGATATAACCCAGCGCTTTCTCCTTGGATAGCTCCAGTCCGATGTCGCCGTCGCCGCTGGTCCTGCTCTTCTGGTACCGCGCGTATTCGCGCGCCGTCAGGTAAGTACTGTACGGGTCCAGAGATTCCAGGAGGCCCAGTAGCGCCCCATGCGTCACTTTCGAAAGGTTCGGAGCTTCGACATAATTCTTCCCGATCTTGGTAAGGACCTCGAGGAAGATGTTCAATGGAGAATAGGCTCCACCACTGGCGGCATCTCGCCCCAGCAAGCCCCCAACCACAGCGTAAAAAACCAATACAGTTGAGATCAAAATAACAAGGAACTTATTCTGGTAGCTCATCTTTCCTCCAGGTTCAACGGGCTCTACCGTTGAATTATACCGGAAAACCCGCCATTCACAGGAGGATTCTCCACAGCCCGACTCTCGAATTCTCCTGCCCTTATCCGGCCCCACCCTCAAAGGGCGACCGTTGTCCTCCCCTGACTCGGATTTGAAGGTGAGCTTCAGGTCACTGCGCGGGCGGTCTGATGGAGGAGGCCGCCTGGCGGAAGTTGTCGCGACAAGCCAGACGCACTACGCGTTCCAGCGGCATGTCCGGCCTGCCCTTCTGCGCGCGGCCCGCGATGCGGAAGGCCTCGGGTACGACCGTCTTCAACTTCCACAGGTCAGCGATGTCACAGGGAACCGCTGAACAGCCCGGTGCAAGCTGGACTGAACGGCAACAATGAAGAACAGGCTCTTCCCTCGCCAACTCTCCCCGCAAGCAATCAAGCCACTCCAATTCCTGTGGCCTGTCACTCCAGCGTGCGGCGAGACTCATGGGTGTGAACCCAAAATATCCCAGCCGCGCAGCGGCGGCAGTGGGAGATTCCCCTCTTGGGAGGGGCTGGCCTTCTGAGAGGAGGCCAGGGGTGGGTCCATCCCACCAGCCGCCAAGGCGGCGCCAGCCTGTAGCCATGGGCGTCAGCCCACGGGACCAGGTAGACCCAACCCGACCGAGCCGCGAATGCGGCGACAGCAGTTGGGAAGCACTCAACCGGGCGCGCCCACCGGGGTTATTGTGGCCTCGAACCGGCTCTGCTGGGACCTGCTGCCCCTCCAAACCCTGATTTGGGCGCACTTCATCACGGTTTACTTTCACAAGGTTACCAAGCCACAATCCACGGACTTATTCAGAGATTCCATAGACGAAGCTCCGCGGCTTTCCTGTGTGCAGGAAGCCCATGGCCGGAGCGTAGCCCGCGGCCGGAACGGCGGCCTCGCTCAGCCCGTGCAGGCAGGCGGTCGCGGCCGACAGGCGCTTGTTGGCGACATCAGCGCCGTCCCGGTCGGTGGGATCGTATTTCCGCCGTCTCCACGCCGCGCCGCTGCGCCAGCAGCCTGCAGGTGTGGCTCACGCGCTGTCCCTCGATCCCTCTCAGTTGATCGATGGAGCGTTTTGCCGGCGGTTCTTCTTCGCCCCTCGCGTCCATCCGGCGCACAGCGCCAGCGTTGTAGTGGAACACCCTCCAACAGGGCGATTCCACCCCGCCCGGTTTTGCCGCGGGCCCCGCTGACGTTGCAGAATGCAACACGGTCGCACATCGCAACAAGATGCCCCGAGATGGGGAGAACTGTCATTGACAGACCTCTGCATAACTCCTCGGGTGAGGCGAAATTCGGCAATGCGCTATCGCTATCCTACTGAAAAATCACCGTTTCCGGATTCCGGCTTTCGCCGGAATGACGGTTATGCAGAGGTCTCCTTGAGACGACACGCCGATGATCCACCCGTTGCGCTTTGCAACACGGATGGCCTTCGGTCGAGGCCATCGTATTGCTCATAAGGCATTGAATCTAAAAAACTGGCTTGAAATGGCACGGTGCTTGCAGGTAAACAGCGCATGTACAGGACTCGGACATTCGTTTTCGCCGGCGCCGCACCTGAACGGTGCGGGCGCTGGCGCCCCGCCGCCGGCCCTGGTTGCCTCCGGGACGGGCGCCGGGTTGCGGCCAGCCTGCTCGCGGCCGCCGCGCTGGCGGCGCTCGCCTGCCTGCCGGCGAGCGCGCAGATGACCTGCACCCCCTGCGTCATCGGCATCGTGGTCGACGGCCCCTCGGACGGCAGCGACGAGATGCAGCGGCGGGTTGCGCACGAGATCGCCGATCTGGTCGCCCCGCGGTTCACGGTGGTCCTGCCAGCCGAGAAACGGCGGGTTGCCGACTGGACGGTCGCCGGAACGCGGCGCGCGGTGGATGCGTTGCTGGCGGATCCGGAAGTCGACCTGGTGCTGACGGCCGGTCCGGTGTCGTCGAGTCAGACCGTCGGCCGGGGTAGTCCGCTGAAGCCCGTTGTATCCATGTTCGTGCTCGACCCCGAGTCGCAGGGGTTCCCGATCGAGCGGAACGCCGACGGCCTGCGAGTAAGCGGCATCCCGAATTTGAACTACCTCGTTTTCTCCGCCAACCATTCGGAAGAGATCCGCCGCTTCCTACAGGTGGCGCCGTTTGCCCGTCTCACTTACCTGATGAACGAGGCGCTGCTGGCCGCCACGCCGGTGTTGGAAACCAACCTGCGGCGCCGGGCGGCGGCCCTCGGTCTCGAGGCGGAAATCATCCGTGTGGGGACTTCCGTCGACGCCGCGATCGCCGCGATTCCGCCCGGCGCCGAGGCCGTTTACGTGACTCCGCTCACACAGCTCCCGCCCGGCGATTTCGATCGGCTGATCCGCGCCCTGCTCGATCGACGGTTGCCGACCCTTTCCTATTGGGGACGAAGCGAAGTGGAGCGGGGCCTGTTGATGAGTGTCTACCGGGAGGCCGATTTTCAGAGGTTCGCACGGCGGATCGCCATCCACGTGCAGCGCATTCTGCTGGGTGAGGACGCCGGCGCGCTCCCGGTCGACTTCCAGCGGACCGAGCGCTTGACGCTCAATATGGCGACGGCCCGAGCCATCGGCGTGCACCCGAGCTGGCGCCTCATGAGTCAGGCGGATCTGTTGCAGGACGAACGCCGCGCGCCGCCTGAGCCTGGCGTCGGCCGCGCGCGAGGCGATATCCGCCAACCTCGATCTCACGGCGTTCGACCAGTCCGTGGCTGCGGGACGGCAAACCACCCGGGCCGCACGGGCCGCGCTGCACCCGCAGCTTACGACCTCCGCCTTCACCGGGACGCCAGAGCGCGATCTGGTCGCGCAGTCGGTCGCCCTGCAGCCGCGCTGGTTCACGGGGGGGGCGTTGGGAGTGTCCCAGATCCTCTATTCCGAGGAGGCCCGGGCCAACGTCCAGATTCAGGAGCATCTGCTGCGGTCGCACGAGCAGTCCTTCGAGGAGCTTCGGCTCGATATCGCCCACGATGCCGCGGTCGGCTACCTCGCTGTCCTGCGCGCACGGACGCTCGAGCAAGTCCACAGGCAAAACCTGACCATCACGCGGACGAATTACGAGCTGGCGGAGTCGCGCCGGCGGATCGGCATCGCCCGGGCCTCGGAGGTCGTACGATGGGAGAGCGAGATCGCCAAACACCGCCGCGCTGTGGTTCGAGCGCGGGCGGAACGGGAGGTCGCGGAGATCGCGCTGAACCGGCTGCTGAACCGGCCGCTGGAGGAGTCGTTCGAGGCGGTCGACATTGATTTGACCGATCCCGCGCTGCTCGCCTCACCGGCGACCCTCGACGAGTACGCCGGGAATGCGGTGACCTTCGAACGTTTCTGCCAGTTCATGACGGCGGAGGGGCTGGCGCAGTCACCGGAAATCCGCCAGCTCGACGCAGCCATCGCAGCCCAGGAACGCACAGTTCGCGCGGCGCGCCGCTCGGTCTGGGTGCCGACTGTGGCAGCGGAGGCGGACGTGACCGGCATCCGATACGGCGCCGTCGAGCCGCGCGGCCTGCTGTTCACACCGCCGGGCCCGTTCACCTGGACCGTCGGTCTTTCGATGGCGCTCCCGCTGTTCGATGGCGGCGCCCGGCGCGCCAAACGGACGCGGTCGGAACACGAGCTCGACGAGTTGCGCCTTACCAGGCGAGCCGCTGCAGCGCGCGTCGGGCAGCGGATCCGATCCGCACTGCACGTCGCTGGCGCGTCGCACCTCGGCATCGACCTCGCCATCGAAGCCGCGCGCGCGGCGCGTCGGAACCTGGAGCTGGTCTCGGACGCCTACGGGGAAGGGGATGCGCCGGCTCTCTTTCTGATCGCCGCGCAGAATGACGCCTTGGTGACCGGGCAGCTTGAAGCAGGCGCCGTTTACGACTATCTGATTGACCTCATGGGCGTGCAGCGCACGATCGGCCGTTTCGGTTTCTTCATGGGGCCGTCGGAGGTCGCCGAGTTCAACGCGCGCCTGCGCAACTTCTCTCGCGCGGCGAGCCGCCGCCAATCCGGCGGAACGCCGTCAAGATCAAAACCAAAAGGAGGATTGTGTCGATGAAACCCACATACCCGAGCCACTCTTCGGACTTTCGTTCCCGCTGCCTGCTGGCTGCGGTTGCAGCGGGCGGCCTGCTCACCATGGCCTGCAATCATCCAGTCCCGCCCGCGCCGTCGGTCGTGCGCCCCGTGCACACTGCGACGGTTCAGGCTTCCGGCGGGCAACGGACGCGAACGTTCTCCGGTGTCGCGAGCACGGAAACGAATTCCTCGCTCAGCTTCATGGTCGCCGGCAAGATCACCCGGTTGGCGGTCGGTGTCGGCGACCGCGTGCAGGTCGGCGATCCGATCGCGGATCTCGATCCGGTCGACTACGAACTGCGGGTGCAGGCGGCGCGGGCGGCGTTACGGCAGGCCCGGGCCGGAGCGGTGAATGCCGAGGCCGATCTGCGGCGCGCTTGGCGTCGGTACGAAAACGGTGACGGGGCGCGGGCCAGTCTCGACGCGGCGATGGCCGCCGTCGACTTCGCCGGGGCGCAGGTCGAGTCGATGACAAAGGGAGTCGAGATGGCCGAGCGGCAGGCCGCCTATACCCGGTTGACCGCTCCCGAGGCTGGAGTCATCGCCACCATCGCCGCCAGCGTGAACGAGCACGTCTTGCCCGGAGCCCCGGTCGTGATGCTGACGTCCGGCACCGCCCCGGAGGTCAGATTTACGGTCCCGGAGACGTTGATCCGACGGATTCGCCAAGGATCCCGGGCGTCCGCCGTCTTCAATGCGGTTCCTGGACGACGTTTCTACGGTGTGGTTACCGAGATGGGGGTCACGACGGCCGCAACCGGCACGACCTTCCCCGTCACCATACGTCTCGACGATATCGCGCGGGACATTCGGTCCGGGATGACGGCCAAGGTCACCATCGCGGTCGCCGAGGACAAGCCGGCTTCACGGCTCGTCGTCCCGGCGCGCGCCGTCACCGCCGATCGGACCGGACAGTTCGTGTTCGTGATCGAGGCCGCGGATGGCCGCCGGGCCGTGGTGCGGCGGCGGACGGTTACAGGGGGCGGCAAATTCTCCGGCGCCGATCTGGAGATCGTCGACGGCCTGTCCGCGGGCGAGGTGATCGTCATTGCGGGCGTCAGTCGCCTCCAGGACGGCGACGAGGTCCGGTTCGACCCCATTCTGGATCAGGCTCTGGCAGCGAACGACCCGCTCGAACTGACTGATCTGAAACTTTATTGAATCCACAAGTTTCACCCTGAATGATTCGCGCCGCCATGGCGCGGGGGCCGGACTCACCTGCTCGATCACACCGGAGGTAATTCACCTTGGATCCGACGCGCGCCACCATCGAGAAAGACCGGATCACGGCGGTCGCCCTGCTGGTCGTGCTCGGCGCCGGAGTGATGGCCTACCGGGGGATGGAGCGCGCCGAGGACCCCGGGTTCCCTGTCCGCGTTGCCCAGGTGATGACGCTCCGTCCGGGCATGAGCCCGGACCGCGTGGAGCGTCTGATCACCGAGCCGATCGAGGCAGCGATTCAGGAGGCGCCGGAGGTCGATTTCATCACCTCGACGTCGCAGGCCGGCGTGTCCTTCGTTCAAGTCCACGTCCGGAACGAGTTCGACGAGATGCAGCCGATCTGGGATGGCCTGCGGCGACGTGTGCAGCGTGTGGCCCGCGACCTCCCGGTCGGCGTCATCGGACCGACGGTGGACAGCGTCGACGACATCTTCGGCATCCTGGTGGCGCTGACCGGCGACGGCTACACGCACGGCGAGCTGAAGACGGTGGCCGACGAGGTGCGCGACGAGCTGCTCCTGATCGACGATGCCGCTGTGGTGAACGTCTACGGGACGCAGCCCGAGCGGATCTTCGTCGACTACGACAATGCGCAACTCGCCGAGCTGGGGCTCTCGCCGCTCCAACTCCGTTCGATCCTGGAGAGCGTCAACACCGTCAGCCCCGGCGGCGACATCCTCGCCGGCGCGGAGCGGATCATGATCGAGCCGTCGGGAGACTTCCGGTCGGTCGACGAGCTCCGGCGCACGGTGGTCACACTGCCGGGGCGCGCCGAGATTGTTTACCTCGGGGACCTGGCCGAGATCCACCAGGGCTGGGTCGATCCACCAGTCCGCGCGGTCCGCGCCTCCGGCGTCCCCGCGATCGTGTTTGGAATCGCGATGCGCGACGGCGGCGACGTGACCGCACTCGGCGAAGAGACCGCCAGCACGCTCGACCGGCTGCGGGCGGCCTATCCGATCGGCATCGAGTTCGACATCGTCGCGTTCCAGCCAGCGGTCGTCGACACCCTGCTGCGGGGTTTCCTCGTCAATCTGCTCCAGGCCGTCGTCATTGTTCTGGCGGTGTCGCTGGCGTTCCTCGGTCTGCGGACCGGACTCGTCGTGGCGAGCATCGTGCCGCTGGCGATGATCGCGACGCTGCCGGTGATGGCGTTCTTCGACATCGGTATCGATCAGGTGTCCCTGGCGGCCCCTGATCATTTCACTCGGCATGCTCATCGACAACGCCATCGTGATGGCCGAATCGATCACGGTCCAGATGGCCGGCGGCCGGCGGCCGGTCGATGCGGCGGTCCGGTCGGCGCGCGAGCTCCGCGTTCCCTTGCTGGTCTCGTCGCTGACGACGGCCGCGGCCTTTCTCCCGATCTTCATGGCGCAATCGGCCACCGGAGAGTACACAGCCCCGCTGTTCATGGTGGTCACCATCACGCTCCTGTTGTCGTGGATCCTGGCGGTGACGGTGATGCCGCTTCTGTGCGTCCGGTTTCTCAGAATCGGGCCGGTCACGGCGCCGGAACGCTTCTACGGGCATCTCTACCGCTGGTATCGGCGCCTGCTGCTGGCCGGCCTGCGGCGCCGCGCCGTCGCGCTCGCCGCGCTCGCCGGTCTGTTCGTGCTGGCGCTGCAGGGGTTTCGGATCATCCCGACGGTTTTCTTCCCGCCCTCCGACAAGGCGACCTTCACAGCCGAGTACGTGTTGCCGCCAGGAACATCAATCGAGCGGATGCTCGAGGTGGTGGGGGCCATCGACCGTTTCATCGCCAGCGAGTTGCAGGTCGGCGGCGGCGGGCCGCCAGGCGCCGCGCCGATGCCGGACTCCGGGCGCGAGGGGGTGACCAACTGGGTGACGTTCGTGGGAGACCGCGGACCGCGCTTCTACGCGTCGCACCTTTCCGGGCCGCCCAACCCGCGGCAGGCGTTGTCGATCCTGAACGCCACCAGCCGCGGCGTCATCACGGCCGACCTGATTCCGCGGTTCGACGCGTTCTGCCTGGAGCAGTTCCCCGACATCGAGGCCACGCTCGACCCGTTGTCGTTCGGGCCGCCGGTCGCAGCGCCCGTCGAGGTGCGTCTGTCGGGACGCGCCCAGGACGTTCTGTTCGGCATCGCCGACACCGTGAAGACGCGGATGCGTTCGATCCCAGGCGCCAGGTCGGTCACCGACGACTGGGGGACGCGCAACAGAAAGATCGTGGTCGAGGTGGATCAGCCGCGGGCGCGGCGGGCCGGCGTCACCAGCCAGGACATCGCAGTCTCGTTGCAGACCGCGCTCCGCGGGCTCGAGACCACGCGGTACCGCGGGGGCGACGAGGTCGTGCCGGTGATGCTTCGGTCCACGCTCGCCAGCCGCGCCGGTGAGGCGAAGCTCGACGACCTGAACGTATACGCCCAGGCAACCGGGCGGGCGGTCCCGCTGCTCCAGGTGGCGGACGCTGCGGTCGTCTGGGAGCCGTCGACCATCCGCCGGCGGGACCGGCTGCGGACGGTGACGGTGTCCTCCGGCCTCGACCCCAGTGTGACGGCGTCCGAAGTGGTGGCGCAGCTCCGGCCGCAGCTCGATGCCGAGCAGGCCGGCTGGCCTGTGGGGTACCGCTACGCGCTTGGCGGCGACGAAGAGGCGTCGGTCCAGGCCAACTGGTCCATCATCGAGCAGCTTCCGGCCAGTGGGTTGATCATCCTGCTGCTCCTCGTCGGCCAGTTCAACTCCATTCGGCGGACCGCCATCATCCTGCTGACCATCCCGCTGGGGCTCATCGGCGTGGTGGCCGGGTTGATTGTCACGCAGTCCTACTTCGGCTTCATGACGCTGATCGGCCTCGTCGTCCTCACCGGCATCGTCATCAACAACGCCATCATCCTCATCGACCGGATCGAGATCGAGATTGCCCGGGGCGGGCTCGACCCGCCGCGGGCGATCTTCGAGGCGACGCAGCAGCGCCTCCGGCCGATTCTGCTGACGACGGCGACGACCGCCGCCGGCCTGGCGCCGCTCTGGGTCGGCGGCGGGTCGATGTGGGAGCCCATGGCGATCGCCATCATCTTCGGGCTGTTGTTCGCGACTGTGCTGACCCTCGGCGCCGTGCCCATCCTCTACTCGCTGTTCTTCCGCATCCGTTTCGACGGGTTCAGGTACCTGCGGGCCAGGCTGACCACGGACGCCTACCCGAAGATCGACGCGTTCCTGACCCGGTTCGCCGCCCGCGCGGGCTGGAGCGGCGCGATGACCGGCCGGGTCCGCGCAGCCGCCGAGGAGACGCTGCTCATCCTCGTCCAGCAGCAGGAAGGGAGGGTGTCGGACCAGCAGACGGCGCTGGAGCGGCCGAGCCTGCTGGTGGTCGCACGCCGTGACGGCGCCGCGGCCGAGCTGCAGTTCATCGCCGCCACCAATGAAGCGAACGTCGAGGACCGGATGGTGATGTTCGGGGACCGGACCGTCGAGGCGCCGATGGAGCAGGGTCTCCCACTCCGCCTGCTGCGGCGCCACGCGTCCTCGGTACGTCATCAGCAGTACTACGACACTGACGTGGTGACGGTCCGCGTGGAGCCGGAGGCCGCGCCGCGGCCACCCCTCTCCGCTCCGGACGCCACCGCGCCGCGGGAACAACATCATGAGGAAACATAACTATGAACAGAGGAGGCATAACTATGAACACACGCAATTTCGATATCCGTCTCGACGGGTTTCGCTACTTCTACCGGGTTTACCCCAATCCTGCGAGCCGCATCGAACCGATCGTGCTTCTGACCGGGGCCTTTCAGTCGCTGGATGCCTGGGCGAAGCTCGCCAGATACGTCAATCGAATCGCTCCGGTCATGGTGATCGACCTGCCGGGAATCGGCAGCGCCGACCCGTTGCCCGCCCGTTACGACACTGACTTCCTGGCGCTCGCCCTGCTGAAGGTGATGGAGGCCGAGCGTGTCCCGCGAGTGAACGTGTTCGCTGCCTCCTACAGCGCGCACGCCGCCTACCGTTTCGGTCAATTATATCCGGGCCTGGTGAATCGATTGGCGCTGCTGGGAGTCATGAAGGAGTTCCCGCCCGGACACCTCCCATATCTCGAACAGTCGCTCACATACCTGCGGGAAGGGGAAATGGACGCGTTCGTAACCCTCGTCCTTTATGGCATGACCTGCCGGAACGGCCTCGCGCAAAAGGGTCCTTTCGTCAGGCGCATCATGCGTTCGACGTTGTGCAACCTGACTCTGAACCAGCTGAAGCAATGTGAACAGAACTTGCTCCGGTTGTTGAATCACTATCGGCTGGATTTGGCGGCCCCTCCCCAAGTGCCGGCCTTGATCTTCTGCGGTGAACATGACCGGTTCACCCCACCGCGCTATAACCGGGAGGTGGCGGCAGCATTTTCCGACGCCGTGTACACCACGATCCACCGCACCGACCACATTCCCCATCTTCATCAGTTCCCGACGTTCGCCGGGCTGCTCTCGAATTTCTTCTCGGGGCGGTCGCTGGAGAGCGTGCCGGGTTGTTCGCCGATGGAGTACTTCGGCCGCGCTAGGGGCGCCGCGGTGACCGAGCAGATCCCGAGCATGGACTTCGCGCCGGTCTCACCGCCCTGCGCCGCCGCGGCAGGCGAATTGACCTTCACCTGAGGAGTGATCCGAATCCTGATGCAACAGCGCCGGACGACTCCCATGAATGACGGCGCTCCTGCGAGCAAGGGCACCCCAGTCACACCGCCCTTCTGGTCGCGGCGGGGGTGGTGGCGCTCGCCGCGAAGACCCGGGGCGAGGCGCTGCTCCCGGCAGATCTCGCCGGCGCCGCGCAGGTCCTGGTGCTCGGCGCCGGCTACGACATGCTCTGCTGGCGGCTTGCCCCCGAGTTTCCCGGCGTTCGTTTCTTCGAAGTCGACCATCCGGCCACGGCGACCGCGAAAACGACCGCGATCGAGGCGATGGGACGCCCGGACAACATGGCGCTGATCGCTGCCGACCTCGGCGCCGCGCGGCTCCCCGACGTCATGGCGGCCAGCCCCGGATGGCGATCGGACGCCCGTTCCGTGATCGTCGCTGAAGGTCTGCTCTATTACCTGCCGGCCGCTGACGTAGTCGACCTCTTTGGGCAGTTGGGGGACTGCGCCGCGCCGGGCAGCCGCATGGCGTTCACCTATTTCGAACCCGGGGGGCCGAGCCGTGTCGGATGGGTCGCCCCGGCCTTGACGCTCATTGGCGAGCCGTGGCTCTGGCTCGTCGAACGCGGCGATCTGTCCACCTTCGTCGACGGGACGCCCTGGCGGCTGGCGCCGATCACGGACGAACCGGACTGCACCAAGCCGGGAGAGCGGTTCGCCGTCGCGGAACGGAACGGCTTATGATGATTGGATTTCCTCAAGATTCTCGTGGGGTGGACGCGGCGCCGATTGTTGGCGATGCCGCACGAACAGGGGCAACGACTCATCCACCGGCGTCTACCTTCCAGCGTTCGGCGCGGGGACTTCCTGCAAGCCCTGTGGCCGGACGGATTCCATTCTCGACCCCATGCCCGCCCCGGAGGAAGATGGACAATGCGGGTTGTCTGGCGGCCGTCGCGCCGGCGCCGGGCCGCAAGGGAGAGTCCCTGCTTTTCCTGGTCCTCGAAAGCAGCTAAAATGCGCGCGTGGCGAAACTCAAGCTCTCTATCGTCGGCTACCTCAACGCACTGCCGTTGTCCTGGGGCTTCATCCAGAATCAGCCAAGAAGTGTTTTTGAACTGGACTTCTCGCCGCCGGCTCTGTGTGCGGACAAAATAGCCGCCGGCTCGGTCGATATTGGTCTCATCCCCGCCATCGAATACCAGCGCATCCCCGACCTCAGGATCATTCCCCATCTTGCCGTGGCGGCCAAGAGGAGGGTTCGTAGTGTCCTGCTGGTCAGTAAAGTGCCGCTCCCCCGGGTCGAGAGTATTGCCTTGGATCGCTCTTCGAGAACCTCGGTGGTCCTTCTCCGGATATTGCTCCGTATACGGTTCCAGCTCAATCCCCGACTGTACTTTCACGAGCCGGCGCTCACCGCCATGTTGCTCCACCATGACGCGGCGCTCCTTATCGGCGATGCCGCCTTGACCGCCGATCTCAGCGGTCTTCATCGCTATGACTTGTCGGAGGCTTGGCGGGAAGAAACCGGCAGGCCCTTTGTCTTTGCTTTCTGGGCCTGCCGGGCAGGAAGCAACCTCGACGATTGCTCCCCCTTTGAAGAGTCCTACCGTTATGGGAAGTCCCGCATGGACGACATTGTCCACCAGCAGTCTCGCCAGCTGGGGCTGCCTTCCGAGCAGGTTTTCTCCTACCTTACCCGGTGCATCGACTATTCTCTGGATCGAGAAAATGTCGCAGGGTTGCTCCTCTTCTACCAACTGGCCAGGGAACTTGGGTTGACAACCCAGCTCAAGGGCTTGGAGTTCGTCCAGGCAAGCCAGCCGCACAACCGCCTCTCCAAAGGCTGATGGCGAGGCCGGCGCGCCGAGCGTTGGCGAGCATCGACCCTGGAGCGGTTGGCCTGGGTCGATGTTCACTTTATGGATGCACCCACCCCTGCACTCCTCTCAGGAGGGGAATGTACCCACCCCTGCACCCCTCCCAAGAGGGGAATTTTGACATCGACCGAGGCCAACCGCTTGGAGCGGAAATCCCCAACCGCCAAGGTCCTCAGAACGGTGCCATAGGGCTGAAGGCAGCAGAGGCAGGGCCCAGCGATTCTTTCGTCGGGGGTGAAACTCATTGCGCCAGACTATCCATGGCAAGGTTGGCCAAACGGTCCGCCTCACAGTTCTGCGCGCGAGGAACATGTTGGATGGAGAATTCCTGGAAGCGGTCAATGAGTGAGCGGGCTTGTTTGAAGAGTTTTTTCAGGTGAGGGCTCCTGACTTTGTAGACTCCGTTGATCTGCCGCACCATGAGCTCCGAATCGGCAAAGATCGTGACTTTCTCGAACCGGTTGGAGTGGGCATAGTCCAGCGCCGCAATCAAGCCCGAGTACTCGGCGTAGTTGTTGCTCCGGACTCCCAGCGCCCCTGACAAGCCTGCCAGGGCCTGGCCGCGCTCATCCACAATGTGGACGCCATAACCGGCGATTCCAGGATTTCCACGAGACCCGCCATCGACATAGGCAACCAGGCTTTTCAACGGGTTTCGCCTCCGGATCGGGAACTCACCTCATAAGGCGCGTCAGGTTGCCAGTAGAGAAAGCGGTCACAGCGGTCACAGTTGACGATTTGCCGGCCTCCCATGACCTGGCCGAGCACACTCGGGCGAATCCGCACATGGCAGCCCTGGCAGTTTTCGGTGGCTCGAGCCAGGGCCACTCCTTTGCGCACACCGGCAATCTTGCGATAAGTCTCATAGACCTCCGGGGTAATCAAGGCAATCAGAGCCCGGCACTCTTCTTCCCGCTGGGCCAAGTGGATTCTGGCCACCTCGACATCTTGCCGAGCCACCTGCCTTTCCTGATCGAGCCGAGCACTCTCTCTTCGAAACTGCTGTTCCAGGAGCAGGCGTTCCGCCCGCAGGCCCTCCTCCTTTTCCATACTGATCAGGATCTCGTCTTCCATTTTGTGAATGCGCTCAGTGTGAAAGTCGATCTCATGGAGCAGCGCTTTGTACTGATCATTGGTTTTCACCTCGGAGAGTTGGGAACGGTATTTGGAAACCTTTTCTTCGATGATCTGCACTTCCCCTTCGAGCCGCCGACGGTCGGTTCCGATCTGACGCAACGTTTTTTCCTGACGGTCCATCAGACTCTTGGTTCCGCGTAGTCGCTCTTCCATAGCCGCCATCTGCTGAGGGAATCGCTCGATCTTGGCGGCAAAATGTCCGATTCGAGTTTCGAGCGCTTGAAGCTGGATGAGTTTTTCTATATCCGGGTGCATGCGCGAAGGTATCCGGGAGGGATGGTGGGCCCAGTAGGACTCGAACCTACGACCGGCCGGTTATGAGCCGGCGGCTCTAACCAACTGAGCTATGGGCCCAAAATTGGAATGCTCCCGGGGACCTGAATCCCAAGAGACGACACGAGTCGAACGGAACCTGGCCAACCCCGCTGGCCTACTCCTGGTCCAGGTTGGAGCTATCCATAAAAGGCTTCAATTTGCGGCTGCGCGAAGGATGACGAAGCTTTCGCAGGGCCTTGGCCTCGATCTGGCGAATGCGCTCACGGGTGACCGCAAAGTTTTGTCCCACTTCTTCCAGAGTATGGTCACTGCCATTATCCAGTCCGAAGCGCATCTTGACGACCTTTTCCTCCCTCGGCGTCAGCGTCTTCAGAACGTTTTCGGTCATCTCCTTCAAGTTGATGTTGGTCACGGCTTCTGCCGGGGAGACCGCTTGACGGTCCTCGATAAAGTCGCCCAAATGAGAATCTTCCTCTTCCCCAATGGGCGTTTCCAGGGAAATGGGTTCTTGAGCGATCTTGAAGACTTTACGCACCTTCTGGACGGGGATGTCCATCCGGGCGGCAATCTCTTCCGAGGTCGGCTCTCTACCGAATTCCTGAACCAGACTGCGAGAGGTGCGGATCAATTTGTTGATGGTCTCGATCATGTGAACGGGAATACGAATGGTCCGGGCCTGATCGGCAATGGCGCGAGTAATGGCCTGACGAATCCACCAGGTTGCGTAGGTCGAGAACTTGTATCCGCGACGATACTCGAACTTGTCGACCGCCTTCATCAAGCCGATGTTGCCTTCCTGGATCAAATCCAGAAACTGGAGCCCGCGATTCGTGTATTTCTTGGCAATGGAGACGACGAGTCGCAGGTTGGCCTCGACCAGTTCCTGCTTGGCGTTGTTGGCCAGTCTATCGCCATCCTTGATGGCCTGGAGCGTTCTCTTGAGATCAATTCCCCGCGTCTGAGTTTCCTGCTCGACCGCAGAGGTCTTTTCCCTGATGAGCCGCAGCTCCTTCTTGAGGGCATGAACATTCTTCCCTCGGGAATGAGCAATCCTTCTTTGCAAACGAGCCGACTCCCGTTCCAGAGGCTGAAGACCATCGCCCTGTCGCTGGATCTGATCAATCAGTCGGGCTTGCTCGGATGGGACAAGGCCCAATCCACGAATAGCGATGGAGATCAGGACTCGGTGGCGCATCAACTGATAGCGAAGCCTTCGAAAGAGCCTGGCTTGTCTGGATTTCGGCGTCTTCAGGAATTGTTGCAAGATCTGATTGTGCTTCTTGTACAATCTTTGTATCCGCCCGATGCCGCGCACCGTTTCCTTCAGCCGCTCCTCTACCCTCTCCGGGGTGAGTGGGTCATCATTCAACACGATGGCATCAGCGATCGACCGTTCTCCTCGCTGCAGCTGCATTCCGAGGTCAATCACCTCTTTGATGACGATCGGCGATCGGGAAACGGCCTTCAGGATATTCAGCTGACCGCGCTCGATCTTCTTTGCGATGGCGACTTCCCCCTCTCGAGTGAGGAGGGGGACGGTTCCCATCTCTCGCAAGTAGAGCCGAACCGGGTCGTTGGTCTTGTCCAGCGCGCCCGGTGTCAGGTCCAGCCCGGCGGCGTCGTTGGATTCTTTTTCGTAGCCGAGCTTTTCGGTTCCAGCCGCTTTGGGATCGCCATCGACGACCTCGATGCCCTGGGCCCGGAACATGGCGAACATCTCGTCGAGCTCATCCGAGGAAGTCACTCCCCTCGGAAGGAGATCGTTGACCTCGTCGTAAAGCAGGTACCCCTTCTCCTTACCCAGGTCAATCAGCTGTTTGACTTCATCGTATTTGTCATCCAGGCTGACACTGAGGCTGCGTTCTAAATTCTCTATGGCGTCGTTGTCTTCGATGTTAGGCATATCCGTCCTTTTTCTCATCCTCGTCCGCGCAGGTCGGGCAACCCCGAAGAGAGGTCAGCCGGCTACGGTCAAGGTGAGTCTGGCTTTTCTGGAATGCAGACTGGCAACAAGTTGAAAATCCCGGGAGCGTTCAGCTTGTTTGATTTGCTGTTGCAGCAAGGCAATTTCCTTCTCCACTTTTTTTCGCCCCAACCACTCCAGACAACTGGCAACCTGGCGCTGATCGCCCTCCGCAAAAATGGTCTCACTCATCAGATCTCGCTCTCGATCCCCTGGCAGCAACTCCTGCAGACGCTCCAGGTCAACCCGGCCCTCTTTTTTGAAGAGAGCCAGGATGGCGCGAAAGATGCTTTCCGACTCCAGGCCCACATGAGCCTGCGATCGATCCAGTTGATCGACAATCTGCCCCGCCTCCTGATCGAGTTCCAAAATGACTTTGATCAGCAACCGTTCGGCGAGGCTCAGAGAAGCTTTCAACTGTGTGCGGCTCAGCTCCAACTTCCGGCGGCCCCCGCGGGCCGCCTTTTGCAACTCTGCGCGAATGGCATTTTCCCCGATGTCGAAAAACTCGGCGACCCGACGCGTTTTCTCCTCTCGTTCGATGCGATTGGAGACTCCTGCCAGATAAGGCAGCAACTCTTCAATGGCGGCAACTTTGCCCTCGATGGTCTCAAGAGGGTGTTTCTCATGAGACTGCCCGAGCAGATATTCGAAGTAGGCCGGCGCCTCTCGCAACAAGTCTTCATAGGCATTGGCGCCGTGTTGCCGGACATAGGCATCGGGGTCGAGCCGATCGGGAAGGGCAAGCACCCTGATGCTGAATCCATTCTCCAAGAGGATGCCGAGGGATCGAACGGTGGCGGAAGCGCCCGCTTCGTCAGGATCGAAGTTCACCACGACCTTCTTGGTGAAGCGGCCCAGCAAGCGGGCCTGGGCCTCGGTCAGACTGGCGCCACAGGCGGCGACCGCGTTGCCGATCCCCGCTTGATGCAATGCGATGCAGTCCAAATAGCCCTCGACCAAAATGGCCTGCCCTTGCTTGCGGATGGCTTCCCTTGCCAAACTCAGAGCATAGAGCGTTCGACTCTTACTGTAAATAGGAGTCTCGGGAGAATTCAGATACTTGGGTTGCTCCTCGCCCAGAGCCCGGCCTCCGAAAGCCACGATTTTCCCTGCCTCATTCCAGATGGGAAACATCACTCTGCGCCGGAATCGATCATAGTGGCGTGAATCCTGCTCGCTTCGTTGGACCAGTCCACTGAGGCGCAATTGATCCAGGGAAAACTCGGCCTTCAACTTCTGCAGCAGCCGATAGGACCCACTCGGAGCGTAACCCATTCCAAACCGCTCCAGAATCGCCTGGCTCAGAGCCCGACCCGCCAAATACCGTTGAGCCCGCCGCCCTTCTCCGCCACTGGACAACTCGTCCTGGAAGTGCTGCCCCGCTCGGGCATGGATCTCAAGGAGAATTCGGCGCTCTCGAGCTTTCGGGTCGGTTGCGGGATTTTGCCGACCCACGGGAATGCCGTATTTTTCTCCCAACCATCGAATGGCATCCGGAAAGGTCAACCCCTCCATCAGCTGCACAAATTTGATCACGTCTCCTTTTGCGTGGCAGCCGAAACAGTAGAAGAACTGCCGTGTCGAATGAACATGAAAAGAGGGCGTCTTTTCGGAGTGAAACGGACACAGGCCAATAAAGTTGCTCCCCGACTTGCGCAGCCGGACATGGTCTCTGACGATTTGGACAATATCCGCCGTGTTTTTTACACGCTCCACTCCATCGTCAGCCAAGCTCATCCGCACCTCACCGAGCCCGGAAGAGTAGGATACGACCGGGCTTGCCACCGCAGCATGAATCAAACGTCGAGAGAGACCACTGTGACCCCGTTCCCTCCTTCATTGATTTCAGCCGGGTGAAATTCAGAGACGTAGGACCGGCCGGAAAGCCATTCAGAAATAGCCCGGCGCAAGACACCCATTCCGCTGCCATGAACCAGGCGGACCGGAGAAAGAGAAGCTAAAAAGGCGCTGTCCAGAAACTTGTCAACGCGACGGATGGCTTCATCCGCCGTGCATCCCACGAGATTGATCTCATTCGACTGCAATTCGGCAGTGTGAAATTGGACCGAGACGCCGGCAGGCTCACCGGCAGGCGGCACCGATTGGCTTCCTTCCTGCTCCAGTGGCTCCAGCTCCCCTGCGCTCAGCACACACTTCATGGCGCCCACGACCACTTCCCACTGTCCTTCCCCTCGGGCTCCTCTGATGGTCCCAACCGAACCCAAACGGGCCACCCTGACCCGTGCGCCGGCTCTGACCCCTTCCCTGGGATCGGTGTTCTTCGCGGGCAACGCCAAACGGGCCTCCCCGGCTTCCGGCGGCTCATTCAACCCGGTCTCTCCGAGATCCCTTGATCGTCTTCGAACCTCACTTCTCAGCCTCACCGCCTCGAACTTGTCCCGGACCCCCGCCAGCAGCCGTGAAGTCTCTTTCTCGAAGCGTTGACGAGCCTGCTCCCGGCACAGCGCGATTTCCCGTCCCTTGGCTTTCTCCCAGTCTCGCTGCTTCTTTTCAAGGTCTGCCCGCTGATCTCGGAGATGGGCCTGTTCCCTTTCCAGTTGGCGCCGGAGCCGGGAGGTAGCCGTTAACTGGTCACTGAGCACTCGAGCGTATCTCGCGATTTCCTGCTCTTCGTTGGAGACCAGGCTTCGGGCTCGAGTCACGATGGGCCCCGGAAGACCCAGCCGGCGAGCCATGTCGATGCCGCTGCTATGGCCCGGGATTCCATGAAGCAGCCGGTAGGTCGGACGAAGGTTCGCCGGCTCGAGCTCGACGCTGGCATTGAGCACGCCTTCGGTCTGGCAGGCATATCGCTTGAGCCCGTTGAGATGGGTGGTGACGATCGTCACAATTCCCCGGGAGCGAAGCTCCTCCAGGATGGCGACCCCCAGAGCCGATCCCTCGGCCGGGTCGGTACCCGTGCCCAGCTCGTCGAGCAGAACCAGCGCCGGAGGCCTGACCTGATCCAAAATTCTTCGAATACTGTCAAGATGGGAAGAAAACGCGCTCAGGTTGTCGGTAAGGGACTGCCGGTCGCCGATATCCGCGAATATCTGCCGGAACAGGCCAATTTCGGCCGAGACCGCCGGCACAGGGATTCCCGAAAGGGCCATCATCGTCAAAATTCCAATGGTTTTCAGGGCTACCGTCTTACCGCCGGCGTTGGGGCCGCTGATCACCAGGACCTGACCGGGGTCACCTAAATCAACCGACATGGGAACGATCTCCCGCCCTTGATCCTTCAAGTGCTTCTCGAGCAGGGGATGACGCCCCAGCTCGATCTTGAGAACTCCACTCGCATTGACCTCGGGAACGATGCAATGATATTTCCGGCAGAAGCGAGCCTTGGCAAAGCTGAAATCGACGTCGCCCAGCACCCGGGCAGCGGACTGCAGTTCGATCAGATGCTCCCGAATGAAAGCGGTCAAGTCTCGCAAGACCCGAAGAAGCTCTTCCTCGACCTGTTCCTTGAGACGGATCAGTCGGTTGTTGAGCTCGACGCTCTGCAGGGGCTCGATGAAGAGAGTCGAGCCGCTCGAGCTGCTCCCATGGACCACGCCCGGAAAAGCCTTTCTTCGGTCGGCGCGGAGCGGAATGACGAACCGTTCGTTTCGGACCGTAATCAGATCATCCTGCAGGACCTTCGTCTCTGCTTCTCTCTGTAGAAGGTCCTCCAGCGACCGGCAAATCCGTGCTCTCAGGCTGGCGACTTCCCGGCGTAGCCTTCGCAGTCGAGGGCTGGCCTGATCTTCGACCTCACCTGACGGACCGATCTTTCCGACGAGTCGGGAAATGATGGGGCTCAAATCGGCGACCCGACTGCAAACCAGGCCGGCAAGAGTTGGGAATTGCCGTGCAGCCGCCTTGAGCGCCTGACGAGTGGCTTTCGCCACCTCGGCCAGATTGAGGATCTGCCGGATTTCGGCAGGCTCCAGGACCGCGCCTCCGATACGAACCTTCCGGAAAAGCGGACCGACATCCCCCACCCCACTGAACCTCAAGGGTTGCCCGGCTTCCAGCATCTCCAGGCACTCCCGCGCCATCTCGAGTTGCTTGCGAACCTTCCCCAAATCTGCACTGGCGGTCAGCGAATCAAACCGTTCGGACCCCAGCGGACAGTCGGCGAACCCGGCGATTACCCGCTTGAGGTTGCGATAGTCAAGGACATCCAGATCGGAGACAGTCATTGAATATCAATTGAAACTTAAAATTCTCAATTGTCCGCTCCTGAACACTTCCTGTCAACAACTATCGGTCAGGAATAACGAACGGGAGAACCTCACCCAGGTCGGGCGGCTGAACTCAATTCAAAGCTGCTTATCGACCCTAAGACAGAGAAGATATCCTAGCGGACTTCTTCGTCGGAACATAGCCCCCGCCCCAGGGTCACCGAGCCAGGGAATGACAGGATCCCATTTCGTCATGCTCAAGGCTTTCCTCCTCGAGCTGGATGGTCGAGTGCTCGATCTTGAACTGATCGCGCACAATCGCGCTGAGAGTCTCCAGGATTCGATGACGTCCCTCGCCGCCAGACAGCACGGCATGACAGCTCATGGCATAGAAGCCCGAGGTCAAGGTCCAGACATGAAGATCGTGGATGGATTCGACGCCTTCGACTTTGCACAGTTCGACTTGAACGGCAGCCAAGTCAATGTGAACCGGAGTCCCCTCCAGCAAGATGTTGACCGAGTCCCGAACCAGACGCCAGGCGTTGTAGAGGATAAGCGTGGCGACCAATACACTTGCCAGCGGGTCCGCCAGGTACCACTGCTTGTATGCCATCAGGATTCCGGCAGTGATGGCGCCCACCGAGCTCAGGGCATCCCCGGCCACATGTAAGAAAGCGCCGCGGACATTCAGGCTGGCGGATTGAGAGCCGTGCAAGAAATAGGCGCACACCAAGTTGACCACCAACCCCAGGGAGGCAATGAGGAGCATCCATCCGCTCTTGACTTCCGGCGGGTTCATCAGCCGGTGATAGGACTCATAAAAGATCCCAAGGGAAACCAGCACCAGGGTGATACCGTTCAGGAACGCGGCCAGTATCTCGGCTCGGTGGAACCCATAGGTCTTGGAGGCAGTGGCCGGTCGGCAGGAAAACCAAAGCGCAAACAAGCTCAGGCCCAGAGCCGCGGCATCCACCAGCATGTGACCGGAATCTGCGATCAGGGCCAGACTCCGGGTATAGAGTCCACCCACAAACTCGATCACCAGAAAGGCGGAGGTGAGCAGGAAAGCCATCCGCAGCGCCGGGAGAGGCGAAGCGTCTCGACCGACATCGCTCGAACCTGGACGGTGGTGAAGATGCGACATGACAGAATAGATGCGGGTGCGACCGAAGGGGGACCGACCCCGAATGGCTTCAGATGACCTCGACCTCATTGCGGGCGTGTCTCGTGGCTCGACACATGGCTTGATCGGCCCGTCGAACCCGCTCAATCCTGTTGCTCGCATTCTCAGGCGCGGAGGCGCCCACCGGTCCCAATCAAAGAAGATCAGCCCGGAAAAGTCATTATAACGCTCACAGAGGCGCAACTCCGCATCAATCACGCCATTGAATTGACGGGAATGGTCGAAGACGAGGGCCATCGCTGGTAACGGTCAACTCCTGAATGGGTTCGACGTACAAAGAAACCAGACTTTCTCATCAGTTATCGGTTGGCTGTCAAGGCAGGTTCAATCCGTTGCTTTCTTCAAATCCAACCTGCTTCGACTTCCCGAAATCCCCGTGAAATGGCTGCTTTCGTGTTGAATAAATCTGCCGAGTGAATCAGAATGGTGACAGTAATGTGTGAGCGGAGGCCTTTGAGAACAACATGATATGGCAGGTTGCCCAACCGGACCCCGAGCGCATCCGAGAGTTGGCTCGGACCTTGAACATTTCGGGAATCCTGGCGCTCCTCCTGATGAATCGAGGCATTCAGGCAGAAGCGCCTGCCAGAAAATTCCTGAACCCGCAGCTCAGCCATCTTCATGATCCTTTTCTCATGTGTGACCTTGAACGGGCGGTCGAGCGCATCCGGGAGGCTATCGAGCGGCGTCAGAGGATCCTCATTTATGGCGACTATGATGTTGACGGATGTACCGCCGTAGCGATCTTGAGGAAAGCTCTGGAGATGTTGGGCGCTGACTGCTCCTACTACATCCCGCGACGATTGGTCGATGGCTATGGACTGAAGACCCGGGTTCTGGAAAGGGCCGTCCGCGAGGGGGTCGAGCTGGTGATCACCGTGGACACGGGCATCAAGGCTTATGAGGCTGTGGAACGGGCCCGTGAACTGGATCTCGACTGTGTCATCACCGATCATCACCTACCGGAAAACGGCCTGCCCAGAGCCCTGGCCGTCGTCAATCCCAAGCGCGCCGATTGTCTCTACCCGGACAAACACCTGTGCGGGGTCGGGATTGCCTTCAAGCTGGTTCAGGCATTGTTCATGAAGACCCACAGGGAAAAGTATCTCTCCTCTTTCCTCAAGGTGGTGGCTATTGGCACCATCGCCGATGTGGTTCCACTCATTGGGGAAAACCGGGTTTTCGCCAAACTCGGTCTGGAGGGACTTCAGGCTCCCGTCAATCCCGGTCTGAAGTCACTGATTGAAGCCGCAGGATTGGCGGGAAGATCCATCACCGGCGCCGACATAGGCTTTCGCCTGGCTCCGAGAATTAATGCGGTAGGACGCATGGGGGGCAGCAGGGAAGCCGTGGAGCTGTTTGCCGCCAAAGACAAGGAGGAAGGCAGGCGACTTGCCGGCGAAATGAATCGCCTGAACCGGGAACGGCAGCTCATCGAAGATCAAATCCTGAAAGCAATCGAGGAACGCATCGATTCCGATCTTGAGCTGGCCAAAGCCCCGATCAAGGTGATTGAAGGTGAGAATTGGCACATCGGCGTTCTGGGAATCGTGGCCAGCAAGATTATGGATCGCTTTCACTGCCCAACCTTGATCATTTCCAAAATCGACGGGGTGGGATCAGGATCCGGGCGGGCTCCCAAGGGGTTCCACTTGCTCAAGACCCTGGATAGCTGCCGCGATCTCCTTGAACGGTTCGGGGGGCATGCCCAGGCGGCAGGGTTCCAGTTACCTTCAACGAAAGTGGCCGAATTGCGCGAGCGAATCAACCATTACGCCGCCTCTGCCACAGATCCTGCACCCGCGGAGCGCCGGCTGAACGTGGATGCGGAAATCCGCTTGTCCGATGTGGATGATGGCGTCTTTCGCCAGATTCAACGCCTTTCCCCCTTCGGAAATGAAAATCCTGCTCCTTTGTTCGCCGCCCACCAACTGACCCTCATCGCCGAGCCACGAATTCTGAAGGGCAAGCATCTCAAGTTCCGTGTGGAACAGGATGGGAGGGCCATTGATGCCCTGGCATGGAACATGGCTGACCGCCTGCCATCCATTCGGGAGTCCAGGGGTATTCTTTCTCTGGCCTTCGAGCTGTCCGAGAATCCCCAACCAGGCTTCAGGGTCTTGCAGTTAGTGGTCCGCGACATTCGTGTTGATTAGCATCCAAACCAGCCGATGCGACGGAATTTACTAAAACTGGGGCGCGTTATTCCGATAATCATCGTATTGGTTGTCATCGGCGCCGTCTGTCTCAGTTACTATCGAAGCACGCGAACCATCGGCGCTCCGAAAGTTCAGGAAGCACGCTCTCTTCCGAAAGAAGCCACCGACCTGACTGAAGGGTTCAGCACGTTTCACTCGGAGCAGGGACAGACCACTATCGAAGTCGAGGCCAAGGTCCGGCTCGGACTCAAGGGAGGGAAAAGTCGGTTGGAGCAGGTGAGCGCCAAGGTTTTTCGCAAGAACGGGGATCATTATGACACGATCGCCAGCCGACGTTGCGAAGTGGATCACGTGAGTGGAGACGTTGTTTTCCTCGAGGATGTCATCGTGACTCTGGACACCCCCGAAGGGAGCGGCTCTCCATCGATTCCCAGCATCGTGAGAGCGGAAAGTATGAAGTATTCCCAGAGCTCCGGTCAGGTGATTACCGAAGCCCCGGTAAGCCTGGAAAGGGACCGGGTCCGGGGAAGCAGCCTCGGATTGGTTTACGATTCGCGAAGTGATCTGATCCACCTCCCCTCCCAGGTGGATGTGACGGTGCTGCCCCCCGTGGAAGGCGGCCACACCTTGAGGCTCAAAGCCGACAGCTTGAAATATCGCAAGCGAGACGGAGAGGTGGAATTGCGATCCAACGTCCGGGTCAACAAAGGTCCCACTGAATTGACAGCAGCCGAACTGCGGGCGGTTTTCACTACGCCCGACTGGATTTTGAGTCGCATCGAAGCTCGGGGAGACGTCCGATCCAAGTCCCTGGATCCTGGCGTGATGATGGCGGTCCGGGCCGACCATCTCAGCTACCTCTTCGCCGCCCAACCCGGTTCTCTCGACAAAGTGATCGCCCGAGGCAACGTTGTGGCTCTGCCCCTGACCTCCCGGCCCCTCCGGGAAATGTCTGCCCAGGAAATGACACTGGTCTTCCCGGCTCGGTCCCCAGCCATCCAGTCGCTCACGGCCGTCGGAGAAGCGCGCGCCCTTTTCCTGACACCGGGTCAGTCGGACGCAGGAACCCAACCCGGTGCCGTTGACCGCTCTGGAGCTGAGAAAGCAACGGCCAGACGAATTCTCACTTCACCCCACTTGCGTGCTTACTTCCAGCCGGGAACGAACCGACTGTCCCGGGTTGAAGCTCGGGGGCCAAGCACTCTGGAAGAGCGGCCTCTCGGGCCCGGAGAAGAAAAACGCGCCCTGTCGGCCAAGTCGTTTCGTTTGTTCTACGGAGAAAACTCGGACCACCTGAAGCGGTTTGCGGCGGACCAGGACGTGCACGTGAAATTCACCTCGGCCTCCGGAACTGTCAGAGAAACCCGGAGTGATCACCTGACAGCTCTCTTCGACAGGCAGACCAACCAAGTATCGGAACTCCGGCAGACTGGAGGTTTCACCTACCGTGAGCCGGGCCGACAGGCCAGGGCGGAAACGGCCACTCATCTGGTTGGCCAATCTCTCATCAAGCTCGAAGGTCGGCCAGAGGTGAGCGACGATCAGAGCAAAACAGAGGCCGATGTGATTGAATTTCATCGAGCCCGGCACCTGGTCAAGGCTCAGGGCGACGTCCGATCAACCTATTATGGGTCGGGAACGGACCCAGCCTCGGATACGGCCATCCATGCTTCGGCCGGGTTCATGGAATTTCATACCCGGAAGGGAATCGGCCGCTACTGGAAAAATGCAAAGCTCTGGCAAAAAGACCGGGGGCTCTATGCTCAAAACATTCGGCTGAACCGCGTTGCTCGAAGGATGGTGGCCTCGGGTCAGGTGACCAGCCTTTTTCACTTCCCGGCCGAGGGAGAACCCTTGCGCAGGACGATAGTCCAGGCTGAAAAGATGACTTATGAGGAGAAGGCCCAAAAGATCCTGTATGAAAACCGGGTGAGCACCACGGCTTCGCAGGGTTCTTTGCAGTCGGATCGACTCCACATCTTTCTAAAGCAGGAGCAGGGAGAAACATCGGTGGAGCGGGTTCTGGCAGAGGGAAACGTTAAAATGACTCAGCCAAACCGCACCTCATTTTCGCAGTGGGCAGAATATTCTGGCCAGGAAAGGAAGGTGGTTTTGTGGGGGGGGGCGCCCCAGGTCGTAGACGACGAGCGGGGTTTCACGACCGGGACGCGATTGACAATCGATATCAACGGTGGTAGCGTTGCCGTCGAAGGCAATTCTGAGAATCGAGCCGTCACTACGCAACGTGTGTCAAGATAGGCGACGATGCACATCTTGAAAGCGGCCAACCTGGTCAAGTCCTTCAAGGGCCGGCGGGTTGTGAATGACGTCACTCTCAGTATCCGCCAGGGGGAAGTTGTCGGGCTGTTAGGGCCCAATGGAGCCGGCAAGACAACGACCTTTTACATTCTGGTCGGACTGACTTCTCCCGACGAAGGCCAGGTTTACCTGGATGGCAGAGAAATTACCGACCTGCCCATGTATCTCAGGGCCCGAAGCGGCATCAGCTACCTGCCGCAGGAGCCTTCGGTCTTCCGCAAGCTGTCGGTCGAAGACAACATCCTGGCCATTCTGGAAACGCTCCCCTATAACGGGAAGCAGAGGCAGGAACGGCTCGATGACCTGATCGAAGAGTTGGGATTGAACCATGTTCGCAAAAATCCCGGGGATACACTTTCGGGAGGAGAGAGGCGAAGAGTGGAGATCGCCCGCTCACTCGTAATCTCTCCCTCTTTCATTCTGCTGGACGAACCCTTCGCGGGGATTGATCCGATCGCGGTGCTCGACATTCAGCGCATCGTCAAGCGGCTCCGCGCCAAGGGCATTGGCGTCCTGATTACCGATCACAATGTTCGAGAGATCCTCAAGGTGACGGACCGCGCCTACATCATCAACGAAGGAACGATCTTTCAGGCAGGAACTCCCGAGGAGCTAGCCTTGAATCAAGAGGTGAAGCGGTTGTACCTAGGAGAAAGTTTTCGCTTGGAATAAGAGACCCCATGGCTTTCCTCGAGCAGCGGCTCAACCTCAAACTGACTCAAAAGCAGGTGCTGACGCCCAGCCTGGTTCAAATGGTCAGTATCCTCGCGCTCAACAAACTCGAGCTCTCCGAAATGATTTCCCAAGAGCTGATGGAGAATCCCGTCTTGGAAGAGGGCCCACCGAGATCAACGAGTCGACCGAGGACAGTCCCGTTAAGGAAGAGCGATCCCCTGACCCCGCGGACAAGGAGATTATCGAGGTCACGGTCTCTCAGAACGGGGAGCCCTCGGATCCCTTCGAACAGATCGACTACGGAAGTTTCTTCGATGACTATCTGGACCCGGGCTATCGCACCCAGACGCCGAGTGAGGTGATCGAGCGACCTGCTTTCGAGAACTTCCTGGCGAAACCCACCAACCTGTACGACCATTTGCACTGGCAGCTCAGTCTGTCGGTCGTTCCCGACCCTATCAGCAGTGCTGCGACCTCCATCATTGGCAACCTCAACGAAGACGGTTATCTGACGGCAACTCTCCAGGAAATCGCCGCCACGGGAGAACATACAACCGAGGAAGTCGCGGAAGGGCTTCAGTTGGTCCAGACCTTCGATCCATCAGGCATCGCCGCTCGAGATTTGAAAGAGTGCCTTCTTATTCAGTTGGAACACCTCCATGGGGATCAGTGCACCGCCATTCAGATCGTCAAGAACCACCTGAAGCAATTACAAAACAAGCATTACCCGGAAATTGTTCGTGCTCTGGAAAAGCCTCTGAACGTGATTTTGTCCCAAATCGAGATCATCAAGAACCTTGATCCCAGACCGGGTCAGCGCTACAACAAGCAAGAAGCCCGGGTGATTGAACCCGACGTTTTCATCGTCAAGGGCGAAAATGGTTATTCGGTCACCGTCAGCGACGACGATATGCCGCAGCTACGGTTGGCCGGAACTTACCGGAAAATGATCAACCGGGACGGTTTTTCCAAGGAAGGCCGCGACTACGTTAAAGAGCGCTATGCCTCCGCCATCCGGTTCATCAAAAACATCGAACAGCGCAAGCAAACCATTATCCAGGTCTGTGAATCCATTGTGAGCCGTCAACTGGATTTTTTGGACCACGGACTCGACCACCTGCGCCCCATGATGATCAAGGAGGTGGCCGAGGAGGTGGGGGTTCACCCTTCCACGGTCAGCCGGGCGGTGGCTAACAAGTATGCCCAAACCCCTCAGGGCATCTATGAGCTGCGTTATTTCTTCTCCGAGGCGGCTCGAGGGCCGGCCGGCACCCTCATTCCATTGATCATTGCCAAACGAAAGGTCAAGAAACTCATCCATGAAGAAGATCCGGCCAAGCCGTTGACAGATGAGCGAATCACGCGAATACTGAACGAAGAGGGGATCATGGTCACCCGGCGAACTGTGGCGAAGTATCGCGAAGATCTCAAAATTCTGAGCACCCACCAAAGACGAGTCAAAACGAAATATCTTTCGCTTACCCAGTCGGTTCGCGGAAGAAAGTGAACTGCCAGCCGCCACCTCGGGGTTCCCGGCAGCTCCTGGCGGATGAAGTCAAGTGGCCCATCCTCTGCTGCCTATAGAGTCACACGGGAGGATCCGATGCGGGTTGAATACACCGGTAGACACATTGATGTTACTCCTGCCCTGCGGGATTTCACCGAGGGGCACCTCAAGAAGATTCGCAAGATCCTGGGCGAGGCTATCGACGTTCACATGATCTTGACGGTTCAGAAGCATCGACACCTGGCCGAGATCAATCTGAATTCCAGATCCCTCAAAATCAATGGGCTTGAGGAAACCAACGATATGTACGCCTCTATCAATGCTGTTCTGGAAAAGGTGGAACGGCAGGTCTTGAAGCTCAAGGGCAAGAAGATCGCAAGGAAGCGCAAGTCCAACCCCTCCGCCCCTCGCTCGGCATCGAACCCGCTGAGCCGGTCCAATCGGCCGGAACCAGGGGGGGGCCGCGTCATCAAGTCGAAGTCCTTCGCCACCAAACCCATGACCGTTGAAGACGCTGTCCAGGAAGTTAACGGTTCCCAGAGCAATTTCCTGGTTTTCCGAAACGTTGAATCCGAAAGAGTGAGTGTCGTCTACAGACGTAAGGACGGCAACTTCGGGTTGATCGAGCCCTGATGGAAGCCGGCAGCAGCCCCTTCGTCATCATTACAGGCCCTGAGCGGAGCCGGCAAAGACACGGTGCTGAAGGTCTTCGAGGACATGGGGTACTTTTGCGTCGACAACCTGCCCCTGGAACTGGTCCTCGAGTTCGCCGACCTCTGCAACCCGGCCAAGTCCCAAATCAAACGAGCCGCCATCGTTATCGACGTGCGCAAGGGCGCCGAACTGGCCAAGTTCCCCAAACTCCTTGAAACCCTGAAGAAGAAATCCCTGGCCATTACCCTCATCTATCTGGATGCCACTCGACGCTCCCTGATTCGTCGCTACAGCGAGACTCGCCGGCCCCATCCGCTCAAAGCGGGCAAACCCATCGCCGATGCCCTGACGGAGGAAAGACGCCGTCTGACTCTCCTCAAGAAACTTGCGGACCAAGTCATTGACACCACTCGATTCAACGTTCACGAGCTGAGGCGTTTCGTGATCGACAAATTCCAGGCCAAAGACTCGCCGGCGCTTCTCATCTCGTTGGTCAGCTTTGGCTTCAAGCACAGCATCCCCACCGAGGCGGATCTGGTTTTCGACGTGCGCTTTCTGCCCAATCCCAACTTCGTGCACCATCTCAAACACAAGACCGGAAATGATCCCACCGTAGCCGCCTATATTCAATCCTTCGACCAGACCCAGCAATTTCTTCGTCGTTTGGAGGACCTTCTGCTGTTTCTCGTACCCAACTACGCCACCGAGGGTAAGAGCTACTTGACCATCGCCTTCGGCTGCACCGGAGGCCAACACCGATCGGTTATGATTGCCAACTTCATCAGCGGGCTTCTGGACCTGAAGGGCTTCACCACCAAGGTGCTTCATCGTGATCTCCCCGCCGCGAGTCCGAAGACGGGTGGAGAGGTTCCGTGAGAGAGAGGTCTGAGGGCCTTCAGCGACGGGGCGGCGCCACCTGAGGGCAATCCTTCTTTCCCCTATCCCTCCTGGCAAGGAACGTGCCGTGATGATGTCCGAGCCCCATGCTTCTCCCCGGCCCAGTGACGTTCGCATCGTGGAAGCGCGTCATGACTTCGAAGACTACCGCCTGCGAATGCCTTATCAATTTGGCGGCCGAACGATCACGCACCTCACCGTCTTGAAGGTCTCGATCCGGGTCAGGAATTCCCGTGGGGAGGAAGCCTGTGGTTCAGGCTCGATGCCAATGGGCAACGTCTGGGCTTTCCCTTCCAGGGTGGTGACTTACGACCAATCTCTCCAGGCGATGAAGCATTTAGCAGCGCAGATCGCTTCCATCACAGCCAGCCATCCGCAACGGGCCCATCCCATCGACCTCAACCGCAGCCTGGAGCCCCTCTATCGGGACGCAGCAGCTGAAGTCTCGCGGGAGAACCTGTTAGCCGAGCCCCTCCCGAAGCTCTGTTGGCTGGTGGTGGCCAGTGCTTTCGACCTCGCCATTCATGATGCTTTCGGGAAAGTCAATGGGGTCAATACCTATCAGGCCTACAGCCGGGAATTCATGCGTCACGACCTCGGCCACTACCTGGGAGAAGACTTCAAGGGGGAGTGGTTAGACCGCTACCTGTTGAAGAGCCCGACTCCCTACTTACACCTTTACCACTCGGTCGGGGCGTCCGATCCTCTGGATTCCTCCGACGGCCACCCAGGTGTGGACGACGGCTTGCCGCAAACCCTGGAGGAATGGATCGCAGCGGAGGGTCTGACCCACTTCAAGGTGAAGCTGAACGGGGGGAATCTCCGTTTCGATGTGGACCGGATGGTGGATATCGAACGCCTGGTCGGCGCAACCCAGGCTCAGCGGGGCGTTCAAGAATGGAAATACTCACTGGACTTCAATGAAGGGTGTCGAGAGGTGGAGTACCTGCTGGGCTTCCTCGGCGAAGTCGAGCGACGGGCGCCGACGGTCCTGGCCAGACTGCAATACATTGAACAGCCCACCTCCCGAAACCTGGCGGGGCCTCCCAAGGTTCTGCTCCACCGGGCAGCCCAAGTGGTTCCGCTGGTGGCCGACGAGGCGCTGGTCGACCTGAAATCCTTTCAACTCGGACGTCAAGCAGGCTACAGCGGTGCGGCCTTGAAGACCTGCAAAGGACAATCCCAGTCGTTACTGCTGGCAGCGGCTGCTCAGAAGTATGGGGCCTACCTCTGTGTTCAAGACCTCACCTGCCCGGGATTGTCTCTGGTTCACTCGGCCAGCCTGGCGGCCCATTTGCCTGAAGTCCAAGCCATCGAGGCCAACAGCCGACAGTACATTCCTGCCGCCAACCAAAGCTGGAAGTCGAGGTTCCCCTCACTTTTTCAGATCACCGATGGCCGGCTGGGTACGGGGATGTTGACCGGGCCTGGTCTTGGGACGGGCTGAAGCCTCCGAATCGGGTGGCCCGCCCGGTGAGTTGGGAGGCAGTCAAGCGGAGACCAGCTTCCTGAGGAACGATAACATCTCAGGATTCATCCAATCGATGGCTCCCTCCACTTTGTGAACAACCAGGCCTTGCTTATCGACAATATAGGTCTCCGGGATTTTTTCGGTACCATAGAGTCTGGCGACTTTCTCGTCGAAGTCCGAGTAAATGCGGAGATCATAACCGCCTTCCCCGACAAAGGCGTCGACGGGTTCCCAGGAGTCGTCCACACTGAGCGCCAGGATGGTCAGTTGCGTTTCATCGATCTCCTGAAGAACGGATTCCATGGAAGGCATTTCCTCGATGCACGGAGGGCACCAGGTCGCCCAGAAATTGACCAGGACAACCCTGCCTCGAAAGTCACTCAGCCGATGCACCTTGCCGGCCCGATCCTCGACGGCGAACTCGGGCGCCAATTGACCCGCAACGACGGACCCGGGAACATCCGGCGCGTTTCCCTTTGGCTCCGGGCTGGAACAAGCAACCGCGAAGGCAACCCAGACCAGCCCCGCCACCATGGACCCTGACTTGAAACGACGTCCGCCCGCTCCCCAGCAAAGCTCAGCCATCGATTCTCTCCAAACTCGGGAACTCTCGACTGCCCCCGAGTTCACACCTGGTTCAACCAGTGCCCCAGTTTCTCCTTCTTGGCCTTCAGATAGTTCCTGGTAGAGCCTCGGGGAGGTATCTCAATCGACAGCCTCTCCAGGACTCGAACCCCGGCATCCTCCAAAGCCTTCAGCTTGCCAGGGTTATTGGAGAGCAGTCGAACCTGGGAAATGCCCAGATCCTTGACGATTTCCGCGCAGGCCCGAATAGTCGCGCTGGTCAGCATCGAACCCCAACCGCTTGTTGGCTTCAACGGTATCGACCCCCTGGTCCTGAAGTTCATAGGCCCGCAGCTTGTTGAGTAAACCAATCCCCCGCCCCTCCTGGGGGTGGTAGATAATCACTCCCCGCCCTTCTTTTTGAATGGTCTGCATGGCGAACTGGAGCTGGTCTCCACAGTCGCATCGCGTCGAGGCGAAAACGTCACCGGTGAGGCACTGGGACTGAATGCGAACCAGGGGAGCAGGCGCCGCCGCCGGATTGCCTTTCACCAGAACAACATAGGCATTCTCGATGGCGCCCATCCCGGCTTCATAGCCGAGGACCTTGAATTCACCATGAGCGGTCGGCAGCACTGAACTGGCGATTCTGCTCACACCCATGGGATCCTCTCAATCCTTCAAGCCGGCCGGGCTGCATCGACGCACGGTGGCCTCGCCAAAGAAACCCCGAATGCTAGCCGATGCAGCGGTTTCTGTCAAATGGAGGGGAGGTCCCCAATCCACCCTCTGAAACGCGGGGTTCTGCTGTCATTCCCCGCCAACAGGGCGCTCAGGCAAATCTCAAAAGGACAACCGATTCACCAGCGAGGCGCCCTGTCATAACCCAAGAAGCCCTTCGTGACGCCGCTTGTCCCCATCAGGCGGCGGATTGGGCAAGGTTGGAGGGCAGGGTTGCCCTCCGGTCACTGCGGGCGGCCCTGCCGGCCCCAAAAGTGCGCGAGTTCATCCAGGTAAGACTCCGAGATCAACTCGGCTGGTGACGACTCGTACCAATCCTGGGGGAACAGGTTCATGTAATTCTCATACCCGAACCGCTGGCCGATGAGCACGATGACGCCTCGGTCCGTCTCTGAACGGATGACCCGGCCCGCCGATTGCACCACCCGGTTCATCCCGGGGAACAGACAGGCATATTCAAACCCCCGGCCGTATTGCTCTTCAAAGTAACGACGCGTGAGATCCAGTTCACAACCGATCCTGGGCAGTCCCGGCCCCACAATGATGACGCCGATGGCCAGATTTCCCGGGTAGTCGACGCCCTCGGCAAATACCCCTCCTTGAACCCCCAACAGCAGGTGAGGATGGCCGCCGTCGGTGAGTTCCTCCAAAAGAGCATTGCGAGAGTGATCGCCCATGGTTCTCTTCTGGACGAGCAAACGATAGCCGGTCGGGTTGAGATAAGGGGAGACTACTCCCAAAAAATCAAAGCTCGGGAAGAATACCAGGTAGTTGCCAGGGTGAACCGCTACAATCCGATCGATGATCTGCGCAATCCGAGGGGCTGATCCGGCTCTCTGCCGATAGAGCGTGGATACCTTGGGAATCACCATTACCTTGCGGTTGTCGGGCGGGAAAGGAGAGGGTAAGGACAGCAACCGGGCATCGCGGTCAAAGCCCAGCACGTCCCGGTAGAATTCAAGCGGTGACAGGGTTGCAGACATGGCCATCACGGAGTGAAAAGCCCGATGACGCTTCTGGAGCTGGAGGGCGGGGTTCAGGCAGAGAATGCGGAGCTGCTCGAATCTCCCGCTGCCATCGAACCAATGGACGAACTCGTCCCCCTCGAGCTCGAGGACAGCACAGAATTCCTCGACGCAGCGAGCCATATCCAGGAACTCATCCTCCCCGCGGGCAGTAACCCGGCGCTTCTGATCCAGCAGATATCGACGCAGGAGGTGATCGAAGTTGTCCCTGAGATTGTCGAAAAATTCCCTGTCGAGCAGGATGCGGAATGGATTGCCTTCGGAACTCTCCCCATAGTCGCGGCGAACTTCCTCGAAGTAAGCCTCCAGGTCCGTCAGGCAGTCCACCAGGTCCTGGGCGAAGGGGGTGGCCCCATTCCCTCCAGGCGCCGACCGGTCGTCCGGCCACAACTCGGTCGCCGCCCGGGAAGGCCCCGCCTCTTCGAGCAGAGTCTGCATCTTTCGCTTGAGACTTCGAATCCTGCCGAGGTCCAGCCGGGGTGAGTAGTATTCGCGGGCCCGGGAATACAGATTGTGGGCCTCGTCGATGATGACCACCGCAGAACGACGGTCCCCGGCAAATCGGCGTTTCAGGGAGATCCGCGGATCGTAAAGGTAGTTGTAGTCGCAGAGAACCAGATCGGCCTCCGGCAAGAGTTCCAGCGAAAGTTCGAAGGGACAGACTTCGTTTTCCACCGCCTTCCGGTAAACCAGATCAGGGGTGATCAAGGAAAAGTCCGCCAGCCGTCTCTTCAGGTTGGCCCTTTCCAGTTTTCCATAGAAGTCTTGCGCATAGATACAGCGGGATTCGTGACAACAAACCACATCATTGGCGCAGCTCTTCTCCTTGGACCGCAGGACCAGACCCGTGAAGGGCCGCCCAAAGGCAGTGGCCTCTTCGGGCGCTCTGTCCCACAACTCCAGCGTGTCGGCAACGATGCGTTGCTGGGTGGTTTTGGAAGTCAGGAAAAAAACCGATAAGCCGCGGCGACGGCTGAAGCTCAAGGCGGCAAACAGGGCGGCCACCGTCTTTCCGATGCCTGTGGGGGCGGAAACCAAAAGGGGTTGGCGAGATTCCAGCGCCGATTCGATGGCCTCGACGAGACGTTCCTGATGCTTCCTCATAGCGGGAAAAGGAAAGCGCAAGGGCGGCATGCTCCCAGCCCCCGTTTCTCTTTGTGATCTGGGTTTCACCTCTGCCAGAATCTTGCGGACCCGGGTTTCCAGGAGGTGGTCCATGCCTGGCGCATCGGGTTCCACTTCAAGGCAGTGGCTCCGGCGATCGCTGCAGCCGATGACCACGAGTCGCCCCCGCACCCCATCGGTCCCCTGGATTTTCATCCAAAGGTGGACATAAATCTTCAACTGAAGGAGGTAGGATGGGAAAATCAGCGATTCATCTCCTGGCTCCACAGGGCGCAGAGTCGATTTGACCTCCTCGATCACCCAGCCCCGATGGTCGCGATAGACGCCATCCAATCGGCCTTGAATGATCACCTGGAACTCATCGACCTGGAACTCATAACGCAGAGGCGCCTCAGTTCGATACTCGGGGAAAGCCCGAGACTGCTTCGACTGGTACTCCTGATGGACTTCTCTCCCCAACTCACCCCGCAGATCCCGCAGCGGAACGAGATTGAGGCTTCCGGAGCAAGCGGCTTCCGAGCAGAGATCACCGACACTCAATGTCAGGGTACGACTCTGCGCATCAATCTTGACACTCATGGACTCAACAAGGGAACAGGAAACAGGTCAACGATTCCAACCAGGCTTTTCGACGGGTCGAGGGCAGCTTCGGGGGCGCTGGGCCAACCGTATCCGCTCCGGCATCCAGAAAGGTTCCTCGACCTGCTGGAGGATGCAGGGGTTCTCTGGCGGCAGCACCTTATTCCACTCTTGCGTCAGACGCTTTTGTTGGCGAGGGCGCAGGGAATCGTCGCTGATGCTTGCGGCGCCGCAGTATGCGAAGACATTGACGGCGCGTTACCCGGAACCCCTCAATACTACACCCAAACCACGATTGCCCCGAAGCAGCAAACCAACGGAAAATCTGATTTTCTTTTCATCGGTCGACTCAGCCGACCCCTTGGGTGAAGTGGAAAACAAAACATCAGGCCACTCTACCTCTACTAGCGGACGTGAGATGCCAATTTTTGGATTTCGAGGCAAGAACCAGACGATCCCGCCTTCATCCAGAGGCGCCGAATGGGTTCCACGCCGCACACGCGACTCGCCGGAGCCGGGAGGCCGCGGCCACGTTCGACTCTCAAAGCCGGTTCATCCGACCTCACGGAGCCTGTTTCGATCACCCGGGGAACATCTTGGTGACGGAACGGGTCGAGGTCGGCGGGGTATCGAAGCTCCGGAAGTTTCCCCGGTCCGCACCCCCATCGAGAGAGAACCGCCTCATCGACTCCTCCCTCGATTCGGCTCGGTTCATCCTCAAGAGGCTCTGCTCAGGAAAGATATCGTTCCAGACTTCTGAGTTCGGCGGGGGAATAAGGTTGCTCAAAGGCGCTGTCGGACGGGATTCCTCCCTTCTTCAGAGAAAGCGAGGGAGGTGGGATTTCCCAGCCCTCCACTGCTTTGCGAGTCACTGGAGCGCCCTTGTTTTCCAACGCGGACTTGAAGCCCATCAGAAACATGTAAGCCTTTTCCAGGAGATCATCGCTCTCCTCGGGCGCGGTCTTTTTCAGAACCATCTCCTGAATGACCAGTTGCATGGCATTCCAGGTGTTGTAGCGAAACCACCCGGGGCTGGCTGGAATCTTGCCTTCGAAATCTCCGGAACGATCCCCGAAGAGCCGCATATAGGCTTGGCCGTCCATGTCTGTTTGAAGGTGAAGCTGTCCGTAAAAGAATTGGCCATCCCGGTCTTCATGAACAAAACTGAGCGCCCCGGGAGGTTTCCGCCAGTCGGGCGTTAAATAAGAGGCCTGGAGGCATCTCCCTCGGCCTTTTTGGCGTTCTTTCCGCAACACGGCGGCAATGTAATAGATCCCGTGGACGCCGTGGGTGTAGTAATCGCTCATCGAATTGTGGGCCGCATAACCCAGGAGGCGGGGCATCCGGGACGCCTTGTCCTGCAAATCCCCCACGCTTTCGGCGAACTCCCAAGTGGAGTTGCTCATCAGCGGCGCTCGCCCCTTTTGGGCCGCCTCAACGATCATTCTGGCTTTCTCGATGGAGGTGCAAAAGGGGCGGTTCACGAAGGTCGGCATTCCAGCCAGTAGAAACGGACGAGCCAGCAAATGGTAGAGAGAAACCGCGGGAACGGCGTCGATGTAGATCCCATCCACCTTGTCGACCAGGTCCTCGATGTTCCTGACGGCCTCGACCCCCGGGAAGCGATCGGCAAAACGAGCGGCGTAATCGGGCCGAAAGCTCCAGACCCTGGTGATGACCATGCCATTGGTCCGCATTTTGTCGGGACCTGGATTCATGGTATCCGCCCAGATGGCCTGGGCATGGCAGCCGTGAGCGACCACCATGCCAATCTCGGCGAGACCCAGCAGGCTCCCCTGTTGGCCGGCGGGTCGGCCGGCAGCAGCGAGACGACTCGAAAAGACGGACCCTGTCGCCAGTCCGGTCCCGGAAACGGAAACTTGTTTCAAGAAGGTGCGACGCTGCATAAACCCTCCAGAAGTGGATGAGGTAAGACTCGTTGCCTTTCTCATCCGTCGAGTGCTGAGAATCGAGGGGGCTTCATGCCACAGGAATCATCCCGACCCGGCTATGAGGGTCATGGCGGCGTTCTCAAAAACCATGTTCATCGTTGCCCTGATTGCCTTGGCCTTTTTATATTACGAGGCCAGGGCATTACCACTTTCCGCGCCCTGCATGAAATCTAGCGGGACAGGCGCGCGGCAGGAGGCAATCAATTAACGTGTGCGGGTCCACACACGAAAGGAGGGACCTCAACCGCGATATCAACTAACAGTCACCCAACGCTGAACGGCGCCAGGCAGGTTGTCGTCATCACCGGCCAGGCCCGCTTCAAGAAACTGCTTGATTTCCTTACAGGTTCACCTGGAATGATGAATCCAAAAGGCCCGTTCAGCGACCCAAGTGGACTCAGTCAATATCCGACCGGGCCGGCAACCCGGCAGGAGCTGAGAGAAAGGTCCCCCTCGACCCCGACCATCGTCCGGGGCCATGGCAAACCTGACATGAACGACTCCGACCCCCATTTGCCGGCCATCGAGCGTGCGGCCAGCCTCCTGCGCGGACGTCGAAGCGTGCTCTTCATCACAGGGGCCGGCATCTCGGCGGATTCGGGCCTTCCAACCTATCGAGGTGTGGAAAGCCTCTACCATGTTAATACCACCGAGGACGGGATGTCCATTGAAGAGGCGCTGTCGGGTGGAGCCCCGAGGCGAGATCCCGAGCTCGCCTGGAAATATCCGGGACAGATAGAGGCAGCCTGCCGCGGGGCGCAATGCAACCGGGCCCATGAGGTGGTGGTCGAGGTTGAAAACCACTTCGAAAGGGTCTGGACCCTGACTCGGAACGTGGACGGGTTTCATCGCGCCGCCGGTTCTAAAAACGTGATTGACATCCACGGGGATCTTCACCGGCTCAGATGCACCGCTTGCGACTTTCGAGAGACCGTCGAAGATTTCCGCAGTCTGGCGCTTCCTCCGCTCTGCCCGCGCTGTGAGGCCGTCCTGCGTCCTGATGTCGTGCTGTTTGGCGAAATGCTCCCGGCCCGCAAAGTGCTCCGACTTCAGGAAGAGTTGGACCGCGGGTTCGATTGCGTCTTTACCATTGGCGCCACCAGCGTTTTTCCCTGTATCTCCGAGCCGGTCGAGGCGGCCCGGCAGCGGGGCCGACCCGCCATGGAAATCAACCCGGGCCGGAGTGCGGTATCTCACCGGGTCGAGGTGAAGGTTCCACTCGGCGCCGCCCGCGGTCTGGACTTGATCTGGAGCCGCTACCGACAGCAGGAAGAGGCCGGACCGGGCTCCAATCCGAAGAACTGAATTTCTCGAAGGCAGGATGTTCCGCTTCCATCCGGGTTTGTTGAAAGAGAACCTGGCCCGACCGGGGATCCAGGGGCCATCATGTGGCCTGAAGGACGGGGAATTCCCAACGGAAGAGGCCCGGCCCCCTGGCTCTCCACAGGTCCAAGCCCTTCTACCGGGGAAGCCGCCGCTCAACTCAAACCCAGTTGGGTGGACCATTCAGCCAGCAGCTGCCCTGTGACGCCCGCTCCGCCGCACACCACGATCAGAATGGTCCTGGACCCCAGGAGCGGTTCAGCCCGGTCATAGGCGGTAGCCAGGGCAGCGCCACAGGCAGGTTCCACCAGTAGCCGGTGGTCGTCGGCAAAGCGAAGCACGGCTCGAACGGCGGCCTGGTCGGACACTACCCAGGGGATGACCGGATGAGATTGGGTCCAGGCAAGCGCCTGGGGGGCGACACGACGAGCGCCCAGGGAGGTGGCCAGGGAGGTGAGGCGGTCCAAGGTCTCCAAACGCCCTGCTTTCACGGACCGGTAGAAAGAGGCCGCCCCCTCGGTTTCAACCGCACAGACCGGAACGTCCTGCCAACCCACCCGGTGCAGTCCCTCCAATACGCCGCACAACAACCCTCCCCCGCCTACGGCCAGCACCACGAGGTCCGGAGTCACCCCGGCTTCCCTGATCTCTTCGACCAGGCCGGCGTGCCCGGTCCAGATCCGAGGGTCGTCGAAGGGATGGATGTAGGCGGCATTCTGCTTCCGGGCCAGGTCCATGGCCATGGCATGGGAGTCATCCCAGGAGGACCCCTGTTGGATGACGGCGGCCCCCTCGCTTCGGAGCCGCTCCTGCATGAGGCCGGGCGTGGTCTCGGGAACAACGACTGTGGCCGGCAAGCCCAGTTGTCGGCCGGAGTAGGCTACGGCGTAACCGGCATTTCCCCCCGAAGAGGCGACCAGAGCCCGGGCGCCCTGCGATTCCGACACCCGGCAGGCATTGCCGATACCGCGGATCTTGAAAGAGCCCGTGGGCTGCAGGGCTTCCAGCTTGAGATAAACCCTGGCGCGCAGCAGCGCGCTGAGCGACCTCGACTCCTGGAGAGGGGTCTGGTGGTGAAGCGGCTTCATCGGCCTGGTCTCCTTACCCTGCTCAACCCTTCCCCGACAACCCTCCACTTCCCGCCTTCCGTTCCGACCGACTACGGCGCTGGAGTCCTGCTCAGGCCGGGTTGCCTCTCAGGCGAGCACACCGCCCTCGATGAGCGAACTCCCTCATCGAGGGAGCTTCCTTCAGAATCTTCGAAGCCTATCGTGCTGGCCGAGTCGAAAGCAAGGAGCTGCGACAAATTGCGAAAGGACCCTGGTGAGAGACGATACCGATGATCCTGCCAAGTTCGACTCGCAGAAAATGGAGCGCCGGTCCGTTCCGCTCAACTCGAAACCCTCGGCGTCCCCGTTTCCGGGAAGTTCCGATGCACCCGGAAGCCGGGACCCATGGTTCGAAGCTAAGGAAGCTCTGATTAATCAGGGTTTTTGCGGCCCAGGAGAAGCACCGCCATTTTCAATGGCTGATAAGCTGTTGAAAATGAGAGAAAAGCAAAACCACGTTTTCCGGTTTTCGTGCTCTGCATAACTCATGGATGACTTATGCAGAGCTTTCCTGAACCGCCCCTGGAACGACGGGCAGGATGAGGTGTGATGGTCGGTCGCCGTCCAGGTAAACCGTGTTGTGGGCGATCACAGAATGGGTGTGCCGCCCCATGGGCTCGCCCGTGTTGGGGTTGACGTCGAAGCGAGGGAAATTGCTGCTGGAAATGTCGACCCGAATCCGATGACCGGCCTGGAAAAGATTACTGGTGGGCGGCAAGGTGATCTCGATGGCATAGATCTCCCCACATCTCATCAGTTCCTCCTTCTCGAACCCGTTGCGGTAGCGAACGCGGAGGATTCCGTCCACCAGATTCAGATCGTAGCCCTTGGGATAGTCCTGGTTCGGGGGGTAGACATCGAGGAGTTTCGCAGTGAAATCGGTATCCAATGCCGTGGAAGAAATCCAGAGCCTGGCGGTGATGTGACCCGTCAACTCAACGTCCTTCTCCAGAGGCGGGGTCTGAAAGACCAGCACGTCAGGCCGTGCGGACAGGCGAAGAAAGGGAGGCCGACAACCAAACAGCCCGGGGCCCTCCTTTTGGTCGGCCCCTCCTTCGGTAATGAGGCTGCGCATTCTGGCTCGAGTCGGAATGAATCGAGACCAGGGTGTCCCCTCCAGTTCGCCCAGCGGGGGCCAGTTCGAAAAGGCTGGTCAAGGCTCCGGCAATGGTCGGCGCGGGGCGCGATGGGTCGAAGGTATAGCGGGCGGGCGGATCACTCAGGGGCGGCCGCTCAGGACTCAGAAGTCCCCCGCTGCGCAGGTAATAAGCAGTGTGCCGGGTGCGGGCCAACGGCCACCCGCCTTCCCAACGCCATGCCCCTCCATGATTCAATTTTCCCTCGGCAGTCTTGCGGCCGCTGCCTCCTCCCATGACGAAGAGGCGCACCGGGGGATCGAGGTCCGGAGACGGGGGCGTGTCTTTCAGCCAGCGGTCGAACCAGGACAAGCGTTCCCGGTTGTAGTGATCGCGCCCCCAAACCGACTCGGCGCCAAAATCGACGTCACCTGCAAAAGAGCTTCCCGAACGCATGCCGCCGTGAGTCCAGGGGCCCATGATGAGCCTCTGCGGCGTTTGGTTCCGCTCGGCCATGGCTGCAAAGTATCGGGTGGTTGCGATGGCGAAGGGATCGTACCATCCACCGCTGTAGGCGCCGGGGACATCGGCATGACGCTCGAAGTGTTGCTCGAAATCGTTACTCTCCAATCCCCAGAATTCATCATAGGCGCCCTGACGATAGTAGTCGAACAGGGTCTTTTCCAGGTTGGGGACAACCGCCAGGGGAGTGCCGCCCGGCTGGAACGGCGTCCGGCAGACCCAGTCTCCCAGGTGCTCCATGGCTTCGTACACCCGTCGCCGAGCTTCCGGGTCGTCTTGAATCTCCTGGGCGTCATGAGCATGCAGGAACAAGGCGCCAAACATATGGAGTTGCATTGCGCCTCCCCACCGAACTTGATGGGCGTAGCTGTTGGTGGGTCCGACGTCGGGCCAGATGGCCCTCAGGCGCCGGGGCCGATAGAGAGCCATGTGGGTCTGGACCAGGGCCAGATGGGAACTGCCCATCGCACCCACCCGGCCATTGCACCAGGGCTGAGCGGCAATCCACTCCACGGTGTCGAAACCGTCGATTCCAGCCGTTTCATTGACCGTGTGGAAATATTGGCCCATCCCTTCCGAACGGTGGCGGCCGCGCAGGTCCTGCAGCACCAGCACATAGCCTCGCGGCGTGAAGAAGTGGGCCACTTCGTCAATGAGCCATTCCGCCTGCTTGTCGTAGGAGGTGCGAACCAACAGCGCCGGAAAGGGACCCGGTGACAACTCTCCTTGCCGGGCCGGTCGGTAGATGTCCGTGGCCAGGCGCACACCGTCCCGCATGGGGATCATCAGGTCCCTGAATATCACTATTTCGTAGGGTTCCCTGGTTTCCATCACCCGGTCGGTCGGTTGTGCAGAATCAGGTTGCTGTGCGTGTCCACTTCAGCCTGGCATCCGGGATGAATCACCGTGGTGGAGTCCAGCTCCACCACGACGGCCGGCCCCTTGATTCGGTGACCCGGCTCCAACCGGTAACGATCGTAAATGGGACAAGGGACATAACCGCCGTTTTCGGCAAAATAGACCGAGCCGGTGGTTTTCACTGCCGAGGACAGTTCCCTCCCGCCAGGATTCCGTTGCCGCAATCCGGGCTTGCTGATCCGGCCGATGGCGACCAGGCGGACGTTCACCAGTTCCACGGGCTCCTCAGGGGCGCTGAATCCATAGGCCCGATCATGCTCCTGGTGAAACTGCTCCGCCACCTTTTCAACCTGGGAGGGATCGATGCGGCCTTCAACCCACGGAATATTCAATTCATAGCTCTGTCCGACATAACGGAGGTCCGCTTGCCACAGGCGCCGAATGGCTTTCTCCGGCACCCCTTCTCTGGCGAGCGTCTCTCTGCCTCGAGCTTCCAGTTTTCGGTAGGTCTGCTCCACGGCAGCAAGGTCCAGTCGGTCCAGCCGCTCGATCAAAGTGGTGGAATACTCGTGTTTGAGGTCCGTGACCAGCAAACCCAGCGCCGAGGATGTCCCCGGACTCAGGGGAATGATGGTGGTGGGCATCTCCATTTCCGCGGCCAGACGATTGGCGTGGACCGGTCCGGCCCCCTCCGAATGCCGCCAGAGCGAATTGCCTGGGGTCGTAGCCTCGTTGAACCGAGACCAGCCGCAGGGCGTTCACCATGGCCGCATTGGCGATCTCGACGATGCCGTAGGCAGCCTCCACGACTTCCATTCCCAAAGGGTCGGCGCATTTTTCTTCGATCGCCTGTCGAGCCGACTCGACGTCCAGGGCGAGTTCTCCCCCCAGGAAGTGGTCTGCCTGCAGCCGGCCCAATACCAGGTTCGCATCCGTCACCGTTGGCTCCGTACCCCCCTGCCCGTAACAAACGGGGCCCGGTTCAGCGCCGGCGCTTCGGGGTCCAACCCGAAGGATGCCTCCCGAGTCCACCCAGGCGATGGACCCTCCCCCGGCGCCAATTTCCACCAGGTCGATCACCGGGGTGCGAATGGGGTAGCCGGCTCCCCGCTGGGAGCCCGTTCCGGCCTGGGCCGAGGTTCCCACCTCGTAGTCCTTGGTTATCTTCGGAGTCCCGTTCCGGATCAAGCCGACCTTGGCCGTGGTGCCCCCCATGTCGAAGGAGATGAGGTCCTGAAGGCCCAACTCGTTTCCCAGGTAAGCCGCTGAAATAACTCCGGCCGCCGGTCCGGACTCCACCATGAAGACGGGTCTGCGCCGTCCTTCACCGAAGGTGAAGACACCGCCGCTGCTCTGCATGAGGAGCAACTCCGCTTCCAGTCCCTCCTTCCGCAGTTGACTCTCGATACGTTGCAGGTATCGGGACACCACGGGCTGGATGCCGGCATTGATGACCGTGGTGCTGGCGCGGAAGTACTCGCGGAACTCCGGCGCCACTTCGCTGGAGAGGGAGAGGGGAATTTGGGGCAGGGCCTGCCGGAAAATCCGGCCCACACGCTTTTCGTGTTCCGGATTGGCATAGGCGTGGAGCAGGCAGACGGCGATGGATTCGACTCCCTCCTTGCGCAACTGCCTCGCCACCGCGGCCACGGCGGATTCATCCAGGGCTGTGACCACTCGACCCCGAGCATCGAGACGCTCGGGCACCCCGAAACAAAGGTGACGGGGCACCAGCGGTTCGGGCTTCTCGAACTGCAGATCATAGAGGCTGGGGCGTATTTGCCGGGCGATCTCCAACATGTCTCGAAAGCCCTCGGTGGTGACGAATCCAGTTCGGGCAATCTTTCCCTCGATAATGGAATTGGTGGCTACGGTGGCGCCGTGAATCAGATAAGTGACCTGGGCGGCGCCGACTTCGTTGTCGCGCAGGATGCGGTGGGCAGCTTCCAGGAGACCCTGGGAGTGATCCCTGGGAGTGGAGGGGACTTTGCTGATTTGAATCTCACCGGTGGCTTCGTTGATCAGGATGGCGTCGGTAAAGGTGCCGCCAATGTCGATTCCCAGTCGGTAGGCCACTTTCTCGGGTTCTTTCAAACGGCGCCTCCGGAATGCTCGAACCTGGCTTGAAATGACTGCATGCCACCTCGCCTTCGAGGCAGGGCGGGGGCAGACCCCGTGGGCGTTTGGGGGGGGGCTGAGACAGCCCTTCCCGGTCCTGCGATCCCCGGAGGTTATCACCTCGAGCCTCTTGGCTCCCGGCGAAGTTCCCGGGTCCGGCTCTCGTCCAGCTGCCGGGTGAGGGGGTCGACAGCTACCCGATAAAGCCTCCCGGCCCGCTCCAAACCAATTTTTCCTTCCCTGACATCCCGCGCCACTGCCGTCGGATCGCGTTGATGAGGGGCGCCGTAACCACCCCCTCCACAAGTGCGGTAGCTGACGACGTCCCCCGGCTTGAGCTGTAGGGTGACCTTGGACCCAAGCTCGGTGGCGGCCCCTGCGGGATTCAGGATGTAGCTCGCTTTGCGGCCGGGCAATCCGCCAAACAATCCCCAGGGACCCCAACGATCCCGGTCCGCCAGGATGGTGAAAGAGACTTCGTGGTCCGGGAAACAGTAGTCCCGACGCAATCCCAGGCCGCCTCGCTGCCGGCCGGCGCCCTCCGACTCCTCCACCAGTTCATAACAAACGATCTGAACCGGGTAGTTGATTTCGATCTCTTCAACGGGAGCATTCTCGGTGTTCTGGCCGTGGGCCTGCACGGCGTCCGGACCGTCACGGGATGCCCGCCCGCCGTAGCCGCCGGCAATCGCCTCGTAGAAAGCGTAGAGATCGCCCGTTCTCGGGTCCGTCCCGCCAAAACCCACCTGGCACATCATGGCCTTGGTGCCGGCCGGGACTCGCTCCGGCAGAGCCGGCGCCAGGGCTTTGAACATCACATCCGTCAGGCGCGACTGAGTCTCCCACCCGCCGACAACCGGCGCCGGAGGCTGCGCGTGGACTACAGTGCCCGGGGGAGCCGTCAGCTTCACCAGACGGTAGAACCCGTCGTTGACCGGTACATCCGGATCGATGAGGCATTTCAGGACGTAGGCGCAAGCCGAGTAGGTCATGGCATAGGTAGAGTTGACGGGAGCCGGCCTCTGCGCGTCGGACCCACTCAGGTCGAACAATACTCCCCGCTCGTCAATCACCACTTTGGCTGCCAGACGCACCGGCTGATCGGTAAAACCATCGTTGTCCACATACCCCTCGGCGGCGAATTCCCCCTGCGGTAAGCGAGCCAGCTCCTTTCGCGTTCGACGTTCGGTATAGGCCAGGATTTCATCCTGGTAAGCCTGAACCGTTTCGGCTCCCCACCGGGTCAACAAGTTCTTCAAGCGACGCACCCCGGTGATGTTGGCCGCCATTTGCGCCCGAAAATCTCCGGCTGTCTCGTATCGCGAGCGAATCTGAGCCAGAATCAGAGCGAACAGGTCGGGAATCACCTCCCCTCCCCGCACCAGCTTGATGGGAGGAACAATGATTCCTTCCTGGTAAACTTCCCGGAAAGCGCCGATGCTGGCCGGGGCCCCTCCACCCACGTCCACGTGATGCGCCAGGTTGGCGACGTAGCCGAAGCATTCACCTTGAAAGTAAACCGGTGAGATGAGCGTGACATCGTTCAAATGGACGCCGCCCAAATAAGGATCGTTGGTCAGAATGGCGTCACCCTCCCCCAACCTCTCGATTCCGTATTCCTGGATGGCTCCGGGTACCAGCACTACCAGAGAACCCAAATGGACGGCCTGGCCGAAGGCCTGAGCGATGGGGCGCAACCGGCAATCGAAGAAAGCACAGGAGAAATCGGCTCGGGTTTTTATGTTGGTCGAATAGGCGCTGCGCCTGAGTGAGATCGCCATCTCTTCGGTCGCTTCGACCAGGGCGTTGCGAATCACTTCGAATTGGATCGAGTCCAGTCGAGAGGTTGACGGCATCGAGGTTCAAGTCTCCTGAGCAGGGTTCCTGTTGGGGACTGTGGACGCGCGGCATGATTCCAGCGGCGCCGTCCCGTCGGATCGCCAGGGGCATTCTGAATAAGTCTGTGGATTATGGAATGGTAACCTTGTAAAAGTAAACCGTGATGAAGAGGAAAGTGAAAAGTCATGGAGCAGCCAACCGTTGCGGAACTGGAATACAACAGCAAGAAGCGCAAGACCCGCCGGGAGAGATTTCTGGAGAGGATGGAAGGTCTGATTCCCTGGGAAGAGTTGGAGGCCCGCCTCCGACCCTTCTATCCCCAGGCGGGGCCGGGGGCGCCGGCCCTGTGAGTTGTCGGCCATGCTGCGGATCCACTGCGTGCAACTGTTCTACAACCTGAGTGATCCTGGAATGGAGGACCTGCTCCAGGAGGTGGAGTCGGTGAAACGGTTGGTGGGCTTGAGGCTGACGGAAGCGCTGCCGGACGAGACCACGATCCTGAACTTCCGCCCTCTGTTGGAGAAGTACGAGTTGGGGGAGGAGTGGCGGGTGGCGATGAAGCCCGGCCAGCGTCGGCGGGTGGAGCCGGGAAGCGGGGGAGGCGCTGGCGGAGAAGCTGAAGACCTCGGTCCGGGCCAAGGTGGAGCGTCCGTTCAAGCCGGCTCACACCGGGTTGTTCAGAGGTTTCCTGAAGATGAGGACAGGGAAACTCTGATTGATCCATCCTCCTATGAGATCCTGAGCGGTCGGCCTGAGTCGATGTTCACTTTATGGATTCATCCTCCAATGGACCCACCCCCTGTCTTCCTGACAGGAAGACAGCCTCTCAGGGGTGCAGCCCCTCCCAGGAGGGGAATTTTGGGGATTGGCACAATGACGGGATGACATTAACCAAGGCCAACCGCTTAGTGGTGTGACGGGGGAGTCGTGCGCCCCGATCAGGGTTGGGAGGGGCGTCAGGTCCCGGCAGAGCCGGTTCAGGGGCCAGGACAGCCCAGATCGGGGTGCCCTCAGAGGGCTGAGCCTCTCCGAGAAATCCTTACCATTCATTCAAGCCGGCTCACACCGGGTTGTGCAGAGGTCTCCTGGAAGTGAGCCCTCTGCATAACGCGGTATTTTGAAGGGATTGGGGGTCAGAGGGGCATTCAACCGACAGGCGCGTCAGATGCCCCCCAACCGAAAAGGCCAAGCTCACTGACCTCCTCACGTCAAATCTCCCCAAATGGACTGGGCGCAGGCCGTTTGTGTTCATTGCTCAACTCCTCGACGAGGCTGGCGGGGTGTCGGATTACGTTTCCCCAACCTGCCCTAAGGGACTTGAGATGAGTATTGCCCTGGTCCATACTGAACCGGTATAACTCGTCGTCAGGAGCTGCGACCGTCCACGCTGAACCGTGGGAGAATCCAATGAGCACTGAATACACTATCGTTATCGAGAAGGACCAGGACGGATATTACGTGGGGAGCGTCCCCGTCCTTCCGGGCTGTCATACTCAGGGTAAGTCAATCGACCAGTTGCTTGAACGGATGCAGGAGGCGATCGAGCTCTGGCTTGAGGTCAAGGGCGAAGACTCTCCGAGGCCGCTTGAACTGGTAGGCATTCAAAGAATAGCCGTATGACCAGGATGCCGCGGGTAACAGGCGACCATGTAGTTCGCTCTCTGAGGAAAGCCGGTTTCGAGGTTATAAGGCAACGAGGGAGCCATGTGATTATGAAACACCCGGATGGGCGGGGCACGGTCGTGCCTGTTCATGGCGGTGAAACGCTCGGCGTCGGCCTTATGTCCAAGATTCAGAAAGACGCCGGGGTTGACAAGGAGGCATTCATTGCTTTGCTCAGAGGTTCCCAGGTGCAAAGTCGGAGCCTCGGCAAAAGTCGAGTCGTGACGTCCCGAACCATTCAACACGGATTGAAGCTCGAGCCTCTTGTATAATTCGCTGCAGGTCTGGATGCTTCAGTCCCTTTCGAACGCAACTATCTTTGGAAACGCCTGGCGAGATGCCTGAATACCCTCTGATGTTCCGCATCCGGCAGAAGTTCGAGGGGCCGGTGCTGGAGGACATACCCGGCGAGGTCGAGGCGGAACTGGCCGGCCTTTCGCTGGGCGGTCGGGTCAAGCCCGGCCAGACCGTCGCCATCACTGCCGGAAGCCGCGGCATTGCCAATATCAGCCAGATCCTCAAAGCCGTTGTCACCCACTGCAAGCAGCTCGGCGCCGAGCCCTTCATCGTACCGGCCATGGGAAGTCACGGTGGGGGGACGGCCGAGGGCCAGCAGAAAATCATCGAGTCTTACGGAATCACCGAGACCTCCTGCGGCTGCCCCATTCGATCCTGCATGGATACCGTCGTGGTATGCGAGGCGGCCGAGGGCTATCCCGTCTATTTCGACAAGCAGGCTTACGGGGCGGACCATGTGGTGGTCTGCAATCGGGTAAAGCCCCACACGCTTTTCGTCGGCGACATCGAGAGCGGCTTGATGAAGATGATGCTGATCGGGCTGGGCAAGCACGACGGCGCCAGGGTCTACCATCGGGCCATCAAAGACTACAGCTTTGGCCGGATCGTTCGCAGCGTGGCCAGGGAGGTCTTGTCGAGATGCTCGATTCTGGCGGGGCTGGCTGTGGTGGAAAACAGCTACGGACAGACCGCCCGGATCCGGGCGCTCCAACCCGAAACTCTGGTGGAGGGTGAGAAGGCCTTGCTCCAACAGTCCAGGCAGTGGATGCCCCGCCTTCCGTTCGAAGCGGCAGACATCTTGCTGGTGGATGAGATTGGCAAGAACGTCAGTGGGTCGGGGCTGGACTTGAACGTTGTGGGCCGCAAGCACCTCTGGCACAGCCCGGCAGAGCACGAGGTTCCCAGGATCAGGATGATCGCCGTCCGGGACCTGACCCGCTTGACCCACGGCAGCGCCGTCGGTATCGGAACGGTCGAGTTCTGCCTGCGGCGAGCGCTCGAAAAGATGGATGTCCGGATGACGCGAGTGAACGCCCTCACCGGTGGTTTTTACATGGAGGCCATGACTCCCCTGGACTATCCTACCGATCGCGAAATGCTGGAGGTGATGCTGTCCCAGATTGGACTCACCGAGCCTCCCGACGCCAAACTGCTCTGGATTCGCAACACCATGGCGCTGGCCGAGGTGGAATGCTCGGCCATCTACCTCCAGGAGGCCCGCGGCCGCGACGACCTCGAGATTCTCTGCGACCCGCGCCCGCTGCCTTTCAATGCGGATGGGAACCTGGACGACAATCACATGCAAGCCGGAAGCTACCCGCAGCTCCGGCTGGAGACCGTCCCCCATCCCACCTGAACCGAGCCCCGCTACTCACCTGGAAAACCGCTTGCCAGCGCGCCGAGTTGCCCATTAAGATTTCATTTTTCAGCGAAGATCATCATGAGGCGGCGGCGGTGATTTCCGGCCCGGATTTTTTCACGGGCGCGATCAGTGAAAACGAAAGGTTCTCTCCAACTCGGCCATTCATTCAAAAAACGGGCCTGTAGCTCAGAAGGATAGAGCAGCGGTTTCCTAAACCGAAGGTCGGGGGTTCGAATCCCTCCAGGCCTACCATTCCGTTCAATAAACCGCTGGGCATCATTGGGAACTTGATTCGATCCCGAGACGTCACAACTCCCTCTTTGCGTGAGACAAATACAACTCCCGATACTTGCGCCATCGACGACTCCGGGGGAGTTGCAGACAGAGGAATTCTGCCGGAAACCGCTCTCGTCTCCGGTGGGTAGCCGGCTACCAGGGGATTCAACCATGAAAATTGCTGTGGTCTACAATCGGGACAGTAACAGTGTCATCAACCTTTTTGGCATTGCCAATCGCGAGAAGATCGGCATGAAGACCATCAAGCGGCTGACGAATGCGCTCCGCAAAGGGGGTCACGAGGTGGCCGCGCTGGAAGGGGACAAGGACTTGATCGATCGCCTGGAGGATTTCATGCCTCGCGTTGTTCACGGTGAGCGCCCCGGGATGGTGTTCAACGTTTCGTATGGCCTCCAGGGCCAGGCCCGCTATACCCATGTCCCCAGCATTCTGGAGATGGTTGGAATCCCCTACGTGGCCTCGGGTCCGCTGGGACACTCGCTGGCTCTGGATAAGGCGGTGACCAAAATGATCTTGCGCCAGAGCAACCTGCCGACTCCGGATTTCACGGTCCTGCAGACTCCGGATATGCCGTTGCCCTCCAACCTGCGGTACCCCATGATCGTCAAGCCCAAGAACGAGGCGGTCTCCTTTGGCCTCAAGGTCGTCCACAACGAGGAGGAATTGCGCCGGGCGGCCCAGGTGATCTTCGATGAGTTCCGCCAAGCGGTGCTTGCCGAACAGTTCATCGAGGGTCGAGAAGTGAACGTCGGCCTGCTGGGAAACAACCCTCCCGAGGCTTTTCCACCCGTGGAACTCCTCTTTGGCGAAGGGTCCCCCGGCATCTACACCTACGAGGACAAGACGGGGCGCAGCGGGCGAACCATCTCTCATGCCTGCCCGGCGCCGATCGGCGAGGAACTGACGGACGAAGCTGTGGAGATCGCCAAGAAGTCCTTCGACTGCCTTGGCATTTACGATTGCGCACGAGTGGACATGCGACTGGACCCGGAAGGCCAACTCCACGTGCTGGAGGTCAACAGTCTTCCCAGCCTGGGCGAGCATGGATCCTACCTGGTGGCGGCTGCACAGGTCGGGCTGGATTTCGCGGCGTTCGTCAACCGCCTGGTCGAGGTAGCCAGCACCCGTTATTTCGGCACCCCTTCTCCGCCTTTGTTGGACAGGAAGTCGGTCGACGCCAAGTCGCACGTCCTTTCCTACATCACCCAGCGGCGGGCGCCCATCGAAAGGGACCTTCGCGAATGGGTCGATCTGTCCAGCCGCACCGGCGGCCCGATTGGCATTCGTCAGGCTCTGAAGAAGGTAACCGCGGTCTTCGACAACCTGAGAATGCGGTGGGTTTCGGATCTCTCGGATGACCCGGAGGTCTCCACCTGGGAAACGGTCAAGGGGTTGGAGGGGGGAACCCTGCTCGTCGCCCACCTGGATGTTCCCCTGGATCTCAACGTGCCCCATCAGCCCTTTCGGCGGGAACCGGAGTGGCTCTACGGGGAGGGTGTCGGCACCTCCCGGGCTCCCGTGGTCCTGTTGGAGTACGTTTTGAGATCCTTGCACAGCATTCGACGGTTGCGGCGCTTGCCGCTGGGGGTCTGTGTCTACACGGACGAAGGCCGGGACGCCCAGGTGAGCCGGGAAAAGATTCGAGCCGCAGCAGCCAAAGTCGAACGGGTCATCGTCCTTCGACCGGGCACCCGGGGTGAGGGAGTCATCGTGCACCGCCGGGGCAACCGCAAGTTTTGCCTTCGAGTCATTGGGGAAGGCCCCTTCCCGGGACGAGGCATCCAGGATCGAGCCGCCCTGCGGTGGACTTGTCAAAAGCTGGAGGCTCTCTCGCCGTTGAACTCCCCTAAAGATCGTGTTTCCCTGTCGACGTTGGAGTTGCGTACCGAGCGGCACCCGATGCGCCTCCCCCACCGGGCGACGGCCCACCTGCTGATGACCTATCCGGATTCGAAAGTCGCGGATGAAGTCGAGACCCGGATGCGATCGATCCTGGGCCAGGGAGGTTCGAAGTGGGAACTGATGGTCGATTCCGACCGCCCCCCCTATGAGAGAAAGACCCGCGAATCATCGCTTGCTGAAGACCTTTGCCGACATCGCTGCCGCCCAGCAGAAAATGGTCTTGAAGAGAGACACCTCGAGCTGGGCGTCGGTGGCCGGTCTGGTTCCACCCAATGCGGCCTGTCTTTGCGGGGTCGGTCCGGTAGCTCGCGACCGGGGCACCCCTCAAGAGTCCGTCCAGCGCATCAGTCTGATCCAGCGGATACTCATACTGGCCGAGTTCCTGGCCGCCGAATTGGAAGATCAAGCCTCGTGAAACAAGCCATTCCCAGCCAGACGGGCAGTCCCCTGCGCGCATCCGCGGCCGCGCCCAGGAAAGACCTTGCCACAGACCTGACGAACTTCACCCGGCTGGCCAGCCATAACGCGCAACGTCTGGCGGCCTCGAAAAGCGGCATGGTCTCCACCGCTCACTTCGCGGCGACAGCGGCCGGCGCCGCCATGCTGGAAAACGGTGGGAACGCCATCGATGCTGCGGTGGCCGCCGCCTTTGCCCTCGGGGCGTGCGAGCCGGCGGCCTCGGGCCTGGGTGGACAGACGATGATGCTCATCCATTACGCCCCAACGGGACGCACTATCGCTCTGGACGGCTCTTCCCGTGCTCCAAACCGCGCCAACATCGAGGTCTTCCACGACCTGGAGGCGGAACGCCGACGCGGCTACCGGGCCGCCACCGTGCCCAGCACGCCGGCCACCTTGAACTACGCTCTGCAGCATTACGGGAAACTCAAACTCCCCCAAGTGCTGCAGCCGGCTTGCAAGCTGGCCGAGGACGGCTACGAGGTCAGTTTGCTCCAATATCAGTTGACCTGGCGGGAACGCAAGTTTCTGCGTCTGGGCACCGCCGCACCCTTTTTCCTCCGCGAGGGGCGCCACCCCTACCGCCCCGGGGTTGTCTTCCGGCAACCGATTCTGGCCAAGACCTTGAAGCGCCTGGCTCAGGAGGGGATCGAGGACTTCTACACGGGTGAAATCGGACGACTGATCGAGCAGGACATGGCCCGCAACCACGGATTGATTCGAAAGGACGACTTGGCCCAAATTCCGGTCCCCATCGAGCGGCGCCCCGTGACGGGTCGTTTCGAAGGACACCGAGTCTTCACCATGCCCCCACCGGGCGCCGGCCGCACTTTGATTGAAATGCTCAACGTGTATCAGCAACTCCCCAAAGACCTGACCGATCTGGAAACACCGCGCGGAGCCCTCTTTTTTGCGGAGACCATCCGCCGAGCCTTTTTGGATCGGCAAGACCGCCCCTTCGATGCCAATTTTTACAGCCAGGTATCAGGAACAAGGATGCTCAGCACCGAGTACGGCAAATTGGTGGCCCGGCAAATCCGAAAACGCTTCACCGGCCGCGGCGAAACGACCCACTTGTCGGTTATGGACCATGAAGGGAACGCCGTGGCTCTGACTCAATCGATCGAAAGAGTCTACGGAGCCTGCTCGGCAACGCCCCAACTGGGTTTTCTCTACAACAACTACATGAGCGCCTTCGAATACGAGGATATCTCCCACCCTTACTACATGCGCCCCAATGCCGCCCCGTGGGCCAGTGTGGCTCCCACGTTGGTGTTCCGCGGCAAGCGGCCCTGGCTGGCCATCGGTTCCCCGGGCAGTGAACGCACCACACCCTCCATCTTCCAGGTCCTGGTCCGGTTGGGCTATCTGTCGCCCCTGGCAGCCGTGGATGCTCCCCGCCTCTATTGCTCACTGGATGGGATGGTGTCCCTGGAAGCCTCCCGCATGCGCGACGACATCCCGGAAATGCTGAGCCGGCACGGCTTCCGGGTGGAGGCTCGCGAGCCTCATTCTTTCTATTTGGGTTGCGTGCAACTCGTGTTGCGGGAGCGGGGCGAATTCATCGGGGTTGCAGATCCCAGGCGAGACGGCTCCGCCGCCGGACCCGGTCGATGAAGCTGCCGCTACTCATCTCCGTTCCCCACGCCGGCTTGCGCGTGCCGGCCGAGGTTGCCTCCTACTGCTCTCTGACGCCGCAGCAGATTGTGGAAGACAGCGACGAAGGGGCCGCAGAAATTTACGACATCGGCTCGGAGGTCGAAGCCTGCCTCACCACCGATGTTGCCCGCTCCATTGTTGACCTCAACCGGGCCGTCGATGACCGCAGGCCTGACGGGGTAGTCAAAACCCATACCTGTTGGGAGGCGCCCGTTTATGAGACGTTTCCACCCGATGACGTGGTGGAAGCACTCTTGAGCCGGTACCACCGCCCCTATCACGCGGCCCTGACCCAACTGGCCCGGAGAGGGGTGCGCTGCGGCATCGACTGTCACACCATGCTGGCCAAAGGACCGCCCATCGGCCCCGGCCCCCGGAGTCGAACGCCCCTGGGTTTGCTTGAGCCATGGAGAGGGGACCTGCCCGCAACCGTGGATCAGAACGCTGCAACGCTGTTTTCAGCAGGTCTGCCAGGGCCCCGTGACGGTCAACGATCCCTTCGAAGGGGGCTTTATCATACGTTCCCACGCTTCCGAGATGCCGTGGATCCAACTGGAGATCTCCCGAAGACCCTTTGCCTCCCATCAGGAAAAGCAATGCCAGGTGCTCACGGCTCTCAAAAAATTCTGCGCCGAGATCACATGACCAGGGACACCATTGGAGTCTCTATGGTTATGCAACCGGGTGTCTTGAGGGCGCGGTGCTGGCGCACCCTTGGCGGTCACCGGGTCAACAAAGCCCGAACGGCCGGACTGCTCGACCAGCACTCTCCGGAGGAGGATCGTCCAATAGGCCCCTGCTCCCCCGCCCTGGTCCAATGAACGGAAGGTTGACGGTGTCCTGTGCGGGGTTTTGGTGGAAGTTGACAAATAATTCGTGTGCACGTATACTGTGTTCCCATGAATATCACCCTCTCGGTCGATGCTGCCGTTGTGGCGCGGGCGCGCAAGTCGGCCGCTGCCATGGGTCTGAGCCTCAATCAGGTCATACGGAATTACCTGAGCGATCTCGCCGGGCGTTCGCCGCGCGAGGTTGTCATTGCTGAGGTGGTGCGTTTGTCCAATCAAGCCGGCGGCAATCGTGCGGGCTGGCGCTTCGACCGCCAACAGATCCATGAGCGGCCGTAGCTTCTTCGACACGAACGTCCTGGTCTACACCGATGATGCTGCCGACCCGCGCAAGCAAACGAAGGCGCTCGAGCTCTACCGCCGGTGCCACACGCGTGGTCAGGGCGTAGTATCGACCCAGGTTCTACAGGAATACTTCGTGACTGCAACCCGGAAGCTGGGAGTGAACCCGGCCATTGCACGGCGCAAGGTGGAACTGTTTGCCGCAATGGACGTGGTGGTCACGCAGGTCGATGACATTCTGGCGGCGACCGATCTTGCACGCCTCCATCAGTTGTCGTTTTGGGATGCTCTCATCCTGCGCGCCGCCCTGGCGGCCAATTGCTCGGTGCTGTACTCGGAAGACCTCCAGCCTGGATTCAGCGTTAATGGGTTGGAGATCTCGAACCCATTCGCGGACACGGCTTAGGAACTCTCTGCCGAAGAGACAGCCGAACAACGCCACATCTCCAGTACGAACGTCAACACCCGCCTGAACCGCGCCTTCGTCATGGTGAGGCGCCTCCTGGAAGCCCGCCTTCGACAGGAAAGCTCATCAATGCGAGCCTCCCATAGAACCCGCTGATGACGGATCTTGCAGGGATCGCGGGAGCGGCCAGAAAAAAAGTTGAAAAAGTTTGTGACTGTGAGCCGTTTCGAGAGTCTTATATAGATAGGTAGAGGCGTTAAAATCATGCCTGGGGCAAAACTCACAACAGGGAACTAAGGGAGGAAACCATGAAACTTTTCTGGAGCAAGCTAGGCTTTCCCTGCGCTTTGCTTGGCGGTCGGATTGGCGGTCTTCGGTACTGCCTACCACATGCTGGGACAAGGGCCGGGTGATGACGGTGCAAAAGATGCGCCCAAAGTTGAGCCTGCCGTCAACGAGATTATGTTCAAGGCAATGGTTGAGGACGACATTCAGCTATTGGAAGAGGCGCTTGCGCGAGGAGCGGCCCCGAATGCTCTCAACGAGGAAAGAATCTCAGCTTTGCGGTGGGCGATTCTCGGATCCGGGACAGCAAAAACGGTTTATGGCCAAGTCAATATGTTGCTTGCAGCTGGGGTTGATCCAAACCGGCAGGATGAGCGAGGTGACACTCCTATGCACGCTGCGGCCTTTGACTTTGACGCCCAAGAAAGCCTGATAAGTGCATTGATTAGGTCAGGAGGTGACCCGAACATTCCCAACCATGCAGGCGAAACAGCCTATGAAACTGCCTTGAAGTGGGGGAATACAGGCGCCGTTTCTGCAATAGAACAGGCATTGGATTTCCGGCATCCCAATAGGGAAGAATTGATGTTGTGGGGGAGGTTTTCCAAAAAAATCAAGACCTTTCTCGCGAAAGATTTACCTGCTGGGGAGGAGCGTGATGCAGGGATCAAAGAGATTAATCAGTTTCTAGTCGATCATGGACTTCTTGACTTGGAGGATAAGGAGCAATTCGACATTGATTCTATTGCTGCGTTCGATAATTGTTGCGGAACAACGGAGGGTCACTAGAATGAATTGGAAAAGGAGTTGATTACTTGTCTCGTTGTTGTTGTGTTCCTTGCTTTGTCTGCCGTTGAAACGGTTGAGGCTGATAACTGCGCGGGGCTTAAAATTTGTCTCGCGGACACTGATCAAGCGTTTAGGCTGGCGAAAGCTCAATGCGAGAGGAAAAGGGACACGTCCGGTTGGTGGGGAACAGTGGAATGTTATATGGATGCCACTTTTGATTGGTGGGCTTGCATACAACGCTGCTGTAGCAAGTATCCGGTCAGCTCCTTTTGTGCTTACGGGGCACGTTGCTAGCGAAGGAAATGAGATTTAGATATGAAGTGTCCTGGCCTTCGCTGTTATGTCTCGGGTTTGTATGGGATTCGACCTGGTGCACGGATCAGAAGACATATCGGCCAAGGGCCAGCACCGCTCCGACAATGCCGACGGCCATCAACCAGAGATGGCGATAGAGCGTCTTGAACTCATTCGCCATGTCGGCTCTGACCCCAGCGATCTCAGCCTTGAGGTCGGCCTTGGTCGCCAGATCGGCATCCGAGCGGCTGATGGCGGCAACGACCACTTCGGCCTGCCGGGAATCCATGCCGGCCTCCTGGAGTTCCTGGATGGTAGCGTAGGTATCGAGGGTATAGGTGGCCACGCGGTTCTCCCTTGCCTAGAGACTAACACATTGAGCCCTCTGCATAACGTCCTGATTTGAAGGTTTTGACCATGAGAAGTGGGTTTTTGGCGGTTTTTGTCAAGGATTGGCCACGCTAGTTGCTTGCCAGCCCCTGGGATTGGGCGGTTTTCAGGCTCCTCAGGCCCGAGTTTCAGCTGTTCAGAGACCTCTGCATAACTCAACGATCGGACCATCGAACACTATATGTAGTATGAAAGACATCAGAAACCTACTACATAAAGCGTTTAGTTTGTGGCCAAACTGAGTTATGCAGAGGTCTCGTTCAGACGTACTTATTCCTGCCTACCCCTTTAAACTTCAAACTTCCCCCTTCAAACTTCTCACCGAGGGGGTGGTTTCGATAGCCTTGGCGCTGGACCTGATCCCCAATCCCCAACCCTTTCAACCGGTGGCGGGTTTGCCGGGAACTGTAAGCGCTATCGGCATACAGCGCCGCCTCATCCCCCAACAGCAGCCTCTCACACTCCTGGCTGTCATGAACATTCCCCGGCGTGACGCTCTGGCGGTGGATGAACCCGTCCTCGTCCACCCCCGTATGGACCGAATAGCCGTAGGTGGCTTTGATCTTCCCCCGACTGTCTTTCTTCACGCGCCAGCCCCCATCACCATCACGAGTGGGCATTCCATCCTTGCCCCTGCCGGAACCCGATTGAGCCGCCTCCACCGGCGTGGCGTCAATGATGTTGATCCGCCCTTCGGTCATGAGGATGCGTTGGGCTTCCAACTGGCGGTTCACCTCTCCCCAAAGCCGCTCCCACAGACCCTGCTCCACCAGCCGGATGCGGAACCGCCCCAGCGTCGTGGCCTCCGGAACCCCGCCACCCAACTCAAGAGGGCGGAATTTGCGAAACAGTAAATCCCGCTACAGACAGTGCCACAGTTGCACATCCGACAAACGATACCAGATTCCCAGCAACAGACCCCGAAACAGGGTCAGCAGCGGATAGCCGGGACGCCCCGTCCCAGCGGCCTGGATCGAAGACAGCAGACCCTCGATCTCCGACCAGTCCAGCAACGCCTCGGCATCCTCGAGCGCGTGCAGTGTCGGATGATCCAGTTCCGCGGGTGCACGTGGGGCCGGCCTCGAGGGCTATGGGAGGGATGGGGAGACGGACCGAGCGGGCTGTCTTGCAGCGCCAGGTGGAAGTCTTCAATGCCCGGTCGGAGGTAGTGAAGGCCTGGGAGCGTCTGGTCCAGGTGGGGGAGCGTCTCCGAGAGGCCGGGCGGCGCATCCAGGAGCGCTTGAGCCAGGAGGTTGATTCCTTGCGAAAGCGGCAGGACTACGTTGAGGGCCTTTACAAGCAAGTCTACCGTGAGGGCGTGGATGAGTTCTTAATGCGCAGGGGGGCGGACAGGACCAGGGCCGAGCTTGAGCGGCGCATCCAGGAACTACCAGAGACCGAGCGGAACGCCCTGAATCGCCGGGCGCAGTCGCGGTCGGGATTGCGGAGGTCGGGTCCAAGCCGGTTGCCGGAGCGAGACCGCGATTATGGGCCGAGCCGCTAGTTCTCTCAGAGCCGGATGGCTCTTGCCTGTGGGTTGAAGTGAGTGTCGATAGTGGGACTCTTGTCCGGGCTGAAATATCCTGGATTACGCAGGCTTCCGTCGCCGCCTGGTTCACAAGGTCGCAACAGGTTGTGACAGGCTTTCCCAAAAAGAAAACCCCGGCGATTAGCCGGGGCTTCCCTGGATTCCCCTGAGTTCGCCGCTTTCAGTCCGGCCCGGAACCCATCGGCAGTCCCGGTCTTGAGTTCGGTGATTCGGGCTGAGATGGATGTCGGCTCGACCCGGTTGAAGACCGCACCCAAGACGCCGCCGGGGGCGGGGACAGCCTGATATCTCGGCCCAAGCCGACTGTCGAGTGTTTCCCACACATCCCAAAGGGTTGTGATGTCGAGGTCCCGGTGAACACGGCGCGGATGCCCTTCGAACACGCCTGCGCTCAACCAGAGCGCCGGGGTTGTCAATGAGGTGGCACCCCGCGCCCTGAAGAGTGCCCTCAAGACTCGATTCCCTTACTCCAGAAACCGAGCTCGAAGCGCGAGAAGGTGAGGAAGGCATAGCCGCCGCGCTCCCAGATGACTCCGACGCTCTTGTCCTCGAGGAGGGTAATATCCGAATAGGCGGCAGGCCCTTCCAAGATGACCTGCTCGTTGGCATAGGTCTCTCCTTCGTCGTAGCTGGCGCGCAGGACCAGCGTCTTGCGTCCGGGGCCCCTGGGGCCGGTCCAGAGAATCCGGTTGCGGTCGGCGCCCGCCGACTTCAGTGAGTAGCGCTCGATCCCCGAGGCGATGGGGGGCGCGACCTGTCCGGTCCTGGGAGGAGACCAGGTCTCTCCCCCGTCGCTGCTGACGAAGATCCGCCGGGTCGGGCCTTCATCCTGGCGTGCGTCCATCAGGATGGTTCCGTCGGCAAGTTCAACCAGTTGATTCTCGCTGGTCGAGGGGGACGCCAACTGGCCGCGCTTCCAGGTCTTCCCCTGATCGTCGCTGTAGATCGCGAAGGCCGTCCAGTAGCCGGGGGAGCGCCGGCCTTCATCGTCGGTCTTTCCGGTCGTCTGAGAGACCGGAACGATCAGGCGCCCCCGGGTGGACTGAATGGCGCCGCCCGGACCAAAGAAAGCGCCGCCCCAGTTCTCGACGTCACGGACCGTTGCGGTGATGTCCATCGGCTCCGACCAGTGGAGGCCGTTGTCCTGGCTGTAGCGCATCCAGGCCTGGGAGTCGTCGGTTCCGACCCTGGCAGTCGTGCTGCTGCGATCGGGCCTGGTCCTGTTGTGAAACAGCCAGACCCGCCCGGTGCTGCGATCGACCAGCGTGACCGGATTGCAGGAGGCCCAGCGCTCCCCCGGGTCGTCGATCACCGCCATCTTCGACCAGGTCCTGCCCTGGTTGGTGCTCCGTTTGTAGACCAGATCGATGTCGTTGCCGTGCATTCCGGGATCGTGCCGGTTGTACTTGCGAGCTTCGGCAAACACCAGGAGAGAGCCGTCGGGGGCCGTCTCGACGGCCGGGATGCGGTAGGTGTGGTAGCCGTCCCGTCCCGATGTGAACACATTCGTGTGCGTGCTACTTGGAAAAAAAAGGTCTGTTGGGGGGGGGACTTCCTGTCCCGATGTAGACACATCCACGTGCGTGATCTTTTCCTGGGGCGCACACGCCAGCCAGACGGCGCCGATGAACAGCAGAATCAGTACCCAGTCGTTTCTCATTTTGTCCTCCTGTGATCACCGGATCGATAAGAGCGGCCGGCGGGTCGCCCTAGATCGCCAACAGCCCCTCCCCACCTTCATCGAAGGCGTTCCCAAAAAACCCGACCCTTCGCTTCAGATTTGGAGAGCCGCTGAGCCATTCCCCCTACCGGTCCGGTTACATACCTTGGTTGAATGCCGCCAGGATCTGATTATAGTAAAATTTTCGATCAAAAAGAGTGCTTGAGAAGATCAGAGGGAGAGGAGCGAGAGTTTCAGGTCCAATGTCTCGGGCGCGCCCCTGATCTTGCCTTCAAAGTCAGTCAGCAGTTCATCACTGGTTCACAGTCTGGCCTATAATGGATCTGCCGGTCGGCCACACCCCATGGAAAGGCAGCGATCCGAATGCCGCCGGGCATGAAAGGAAAGGGCATGAGAATGGAAACCCACCCAACGAGTTCTTTTATCAGCCGTCGAGACTTCGTGAAATCCGGTGCCCTCGCCGGGTTGAGCATGGCTGTCGGCCAAGCGGCAAGAGCCGGCCACGAATCCAGGGATCCGGTCCGCATCGGTTTCGTGGGTGTGGGCGGCATGGGAACAGGCCACATCAGAAACCTGGTGCGGATCGAAGGCGCGGCGGTCACGGCCGTTTGCGATATTCGGGAGGCCCACGCCGAGCGAGCCAGCGCCATCATCCGGAAGGCCGGCCAACCTGCTCCCCGGCTCTATACCCGCGGCGAACGCGATTTCGAGCGTCTCTGCGCCCAGGAAGATCTGGACCTGGTTTACACCGCCACCCCCTGGCGCTGGCACGTCCCCGTCTGCATTGCCGCCATGAAAAGCGGCAAACATGCGGCCACGGAAGTGCCGGCCGCCGTCACCCTGGAGGAGTGCTGGCATCTGGTGGAAACCTCCGAGAACACCGGGAAACACTGCGTCATGATGGAGAACTGCTGCTACGACAGGACGGAACTGATGATCCTGAACATGGTTCGCCAGGGTCTCCTGGGCGAACTCCTCCACGCCGAATGCGGCTATCTGCACGATCTGCGGGACATCAAGTTCAGCAATGAGGGCGAGGGGCTGTGGCGACTGGCCCATTCGGAGAAACGTAACGGCGATCTCTATCCGACTCACGGCCTTGGGCCGGTTGCCCAGTGCATGAACATCAACCGGGGCAACCGGTTCGCCCGGCTGGTTTCCATGAGCAGCCAGTCCCGAGGACTCAATCTGTTTGCAGCCAGGAAGTTCGGCCGGGAGAGTGTTGAAGCCCGAAAGCGGTACGCGCTGGGTGACGTCGTCACCACACTGATCCAGACCGCGGAGGGCCAGACCATCGTGGTGAAGCACGATACCGACTCACCCCGACCCTACAGCCGCGACATCAACGTTCAGGGAACCCGCGGCCTTGTCCGTAAGTATCCCGAGGAAAAGATCTACATCGAAGGACGTTCCCAGGAACACCATTGGGAGTCACTTTCCGATTACCGGACAGAGTTCGAGCACCCCTTGTGGAAGAGCATGGAGGAACAGTCGAGAGGTGCCGGACACGGGGGCATGGACTACATCGAGGATTACCGACTGGTCCAGTGCTTGCGCACGGGGACAGCGCTCGATATGGACGTTTACGACGCCGCGGCCTGGAGCGCCGTTTCGGCCCTCAGCGAGCGCTCCATCGCCAACCGGAACCAACCGGTCGATTTCCCCGATTTCACCCGAGGCCACTGGAAAAAGAGAGAGCCGCTGGGCATCGTTACCGCCTGAGGCGCCCTGAGAGCAGGCGACCCGGAAGCCAACGGGCCGCTTCGACCCATTCCCCGCGAGACCTGCAGGCATTTTCATTTTCACGCTTCACCGACCACTCTTCAAGGAGTTTCCAGACGCCAGAAAACACCGGTGACGGTGGCCGTACCCTCGGCAATGCTGCCGTGGAGATAGGGGGTGAGAAAGCGATGGCGCGACAACTCCAGGGTGGGGGCGGTGAAGGAGTGGCCGGGAGGCTTGGGAACCAGTTCGAACTTTGTGGATTGGTTCATCCTGGTCGTTCCCGACTTGGAGCCGTCGGCCCAGGTTTTTCCTCCATCCAGGCTGATCCTGGCCAGAAGGGCCCCGTAACGCGGGCTCTTGTTGCTGGCTTGATGGGTCACCACCACCACGTTGTCTTTCGTCCAGAGGATGGTTCCGCGGTGCTCGTAGTAGTCCGTCAGGCTCCCGGGCGCCTCCCGGAAGGTGCGGCCGCGGTCGTCGGATTCCAATAATAAGCCGTTCTTGTAGATAGACGGTTCCCGGGAAGGCAGATCGGGAGGACATCCCGTCTTCTCCAGGGTGCTTTCCCGGTCTTCTCCAGCCAGCAGCGGCCGCTGAATGCGGACCATGGCCAGGAGGTGATCCGGATTGTGAGGATCGACAGCAAGACCCACTTCCGAGGCAAAGGGATGCATCAGCGCGGGATGGCCCCAACTCCTGCCGCCGTCGGTGGTGCGAATCAGGAACTGGCCGCCGACATCGACATCCCGGCGAACCAGACCCTCCACCATGAGAGAAGGATCTTTATAGAACCAGGGCAGGTAGCGGGCCCCGACCCCCAACATCAGAGTCCCATCGGGGCTCTCCAGGAAGGTATTGTAATCATCTCCCACCCAGTCATAGGGCCGCCCTGAAGGTGAGGCCAGGTCGCCGCCGTCGACCACGGTGGTCGTCCAGCTGCGGCCATGGTCCTCCGAATAGGAAACCGATACCTCATCGGGAGCCGTCTGGTCGGCCAACCACAGACGACCGTCCCGGGTGACCCCCAGAGCAAAAGCCCTGGCTGCCTCTAGCGCCTCCCAGGTCCGGCCGTTGTCGGTGCTCTTCACCAGCCCGCGCGTCTGAGTGTTGACAAAGATCGATCGGTCGGGATGACGCACAATCCCCAGCATCCCGCGGCCCTGGCCGCTTCCGGGAGGAACGATTTCGACTTCCCCCTCGATCTCGACCCGGACTCGATGGTCATCGCCCGGGGCTCGATCACTCCCGCAGGCGATACTCAGAGCCGCAATCAACCCAAGAACAACCGCATACCTCATGAATACAGGAATTAACCGAGACACAATACTGCTCCGGGTCGTTCATCTCCAATGTCCGGATACCCGAGTTGGGTCACGCGTTCCATACGTGTCTCCTTGTCGCTGTAATCATCACCTGCGCCGGGAATCTCGAGCGAGACCGTCTGCCTTGACCTTCTTCCAAACCGGCACCAAGCCTTGTGCGATTCCTTTCGCATGCTCCTTCCTGTCCGCCTCGCTCGAAAGCCGCCTGAGGTCTCTCTGGGTGAGATTCTTCAGGTTCAGATCACCGTCGGCCTCCCGACACCAAGGCCACCACTGTGTTGATGTACCACCGTCCATCCCACTCAATGCTTGCCTGAGGTTTTCGTGCCTTTTCGGATACTTTTTTTGGTTACATTCGACTCCGAAGATAAGGCCGTCTTTTTCTCCGGCTGCAACGCCGAGCCCTGCTCCATCGCCAAACGGATAATACAGGGCATGATAACGGTTTCTCTGAGCAGTGAAGAAGTGTTTGATCTTTCTCTCGGATGGGTAGTCGTAGTCGCTAAAGGTTTCATCGACGGAAGGAATATCTGAAATCTCCGCATTCAGCGCGGCGTCAATTTCACACCACAGCTTCTTCAGTAACAAAACCTTCGCGTCAATCATGGCCTCATTCAAGTCATGGACGAGAACAAGGTTGTTGCCCTGCAAACAAAGCTCCGTCAGGTCTTTCATATATGCCTCACTGAAATCCGTACCTGTCAGCTTTTGAACGAGTTGCACGTATTGCGCGACCGACTCCCGCAAGGCGGGTTCGTCGTAGGCGCGTTCTTGGCAACGTTTCAACCACGGAGGAAGATCGTACTTGTAGGAAATGGGAATGGGTTTGCAGTCGAGATCGCCGACACTGTTCTTGGAGGGAGCATCGCCATCAGGCGTCAGGTACAGTAGATGTATCTTGCTGTAATCCGCATCCTTCAATTTCTGGTGATACCTCTGCAGTTGCCCAAGTTGATCCTTAGCCCGGATTTTGTTCTCGATCGCTACTGCCTTTCTGTCGCCGTTGGTGATCAGGATGTCGATGTTGTCGCGCTCCCGCTCAACCTTTACATTACTTTGTTCAAAGTCCTTAACGCCAACATGTTGCAAGAAGTCCGTCAGGTTTTCTCTGATCTTTTCCCCCGGCCTCTTGTAGTCGAGCAGCGCGTGAAGAAAGCGGGAGTGGAGGTTTACTTCGTCGCTTTCACTGCGTAGAACGGAGAAAACATTGAAGGGATCTTGGCGTCCGGCCTCATGCCTCTCGTAAAACCGAGCCGCCTGTGCCAACAGTAACCGGTACCGGTAGCTGTCACTCATGCCTCATTCTCTCAGCGGGGTCAACGACAAGAAGTTGACCGTATTGGGTCAGGCGTTGCATACATGTATCATCTCTAGGCGCCTTCGGCAGAACCGAACCCAAAGGAGAACAGCCTGGCCTTTTGCAGATAGAACTTCAATTGAATGACCTGTCCCGCCAGGGGCTCGACACTTTCCTTTCCCTGCCAACTCACCACCTGACGGGTTTGGTCGAAGCTCTGCATCACACAGTCGGCTTTGCCATATCCCTTCAGGGGCAGCCCCTCACTGCCCAGGATCTCCACGTGGAGCCGGCCTTGAGGCGCAGCCGCATTGATCATCAGCCGTTCCCCTTCGAAGGTAAAGGGCCTGGTCGTCACACTCCCCTCGGCGGACCCTGCCTCCAGCGACAGGAACCCGTCCAGCCGCAGCTTGGCCAGACCGATGCCGTTGGGCGAATGGGAGACTCCCGGGGGGCGGCTGTGATTATGATCGACGCCGAAGCCGGTATAGTAGATCCAGATCTCGTCGCCAACCACCAGCGGCGCCTGCAGCGGATAAATGCTGCCCCAGTCGAAGTCACCCGGTTTTTCCGAAAGCGGAAGAAAAACCCGCCGGTCGGCAGCGCGGCGCCAATGCCTGCCGTCCCGACTGTAAGTGAGTTGCACCGCCCCCCGGCAATACTCGGGATCGTAGCTGAAGACCGTCATGAGGCCGACGCGCAGCCCGTCGTAGACCAGGACCTCCATGTTGTAAAACTGGTCCCGATTGAGGGGGTCTTCGGCGTCCGCTCCCAGGATGGGGCGGTAGTCGGTCCAGTGAATGAAATCGTCACTGACCGCCTGGCCCACTCGACGAAGGGTGTGATTGCGCGGGTCGCGCTCGCCGCGGGGGTCCCAGAGCTTCCGCCACACCCGGCCGGCGGCCGGGTCGGTGGTCAAGCGAGGCCGAACGTCCGGGATGCGTCCGGTACGATCGCGCACGATGGCCACATACTTGCCGAGACCCGGGTCCCAGTAGGGCGCCATCTGGCTGTCGTGTCCGGGCGGGATGAAGAGCACGGGACGCCCCTGGTTGTAAGGGCTCCAGTTCAGGCCGTCGGGCGAGTGCGAGGCATAGACTTTGTAGCCCTGCCACATATGGAGCATCTTGTAGCGCCGGTCCGGGTCCGTTTCCCTTTCGTCTATAAAGACCCCGCTGACCACCCCGCTGTGGGGCATCACGATGTTGTTCCTCTTGCCGCCACCCGATTCCACCTTTCCCAGCACGGGCTTTTGCCAATGGATCCCATCCTCACTGGTGGCGTAGCAGAGAAAAGACAATTCGTCCCCTCCCTCTCCGGGGTGCAGGCCGTACCACATCTTGAAAAGCTGTTGTTGCTCGTCATAGAGAACGCTGGAAAACCCCATGAACATTCCGGCGTCCCAGGCGGGACTTTCCCTGGGAATCCTGGGAAGCAGGGGATTGCCGGCAACCTTGACCGGCTGATTCAGCACCCGGGAGATCCCGGTCATCGAATGGGTGAGGGAGTCGTCGAGGAAAAGCTGCTTGCTGCTCCCGATAAACAGCGCCTCTTCGGGCGCAGTGCCCGGCGCGGGAGCACAGGCTGAAAACAAGAGGCCGGCCAGGGACAACAGGACCGGCGGAAGGGTCCAGGGCCGCTTGAGCCTCAGGGTCCGGGTGCTGCCCGGGCGCGCGGGATGTGAGCTTGATAAGCTCACATCGCCCGCATGAAGAAAGCCATGCCGGCGCGGGTTGCTTCCTGCCGCGGTTGCCGTCTGAGGAATTCCGGAACGCGCTTTCACTGAGAAGAACCTCCCAAATCCTCGCCGGGGCGTTGCCGCCTCCGCCCCTTGATTTTCCCGACCGAGAAAATAATCAGCGTCGTTGCCAGAACCAGGCCGATCGGAATCCCGGAAAAATAGCGGTTTTCAATCAAAAGGTAACTCCAGAGTTCGCCGTTGTGCAGGCCCACCAGCCATGCTTTGGTTTGTTCGGAATACCAGCCCTCCCGCCCCTCCAAAGGCCGGAAGTAGAGGAGGACGCCGCTGAGCGCCGTCAGACAGAAATGAGCGGCGGTGAAGCGATAGAACCAGGTTTTCATTGGTCCTCCCCGATGGCTGAAACATTGCCGGAGTGGAATGAATGGGAGGCAGTCCGCCAACTGGCGGGGTTCACTCCAGCTTCAGCAGTTCCTCGGGTACATCGACGTTGACTCCGGTGTCCGGGACCGGCAAGCCGAGGGTCCACAAAACAGCCTGGACGGCAAGCCGGCGATACTGCTCATACCGCCAGTTCTTGTGAAAGTGCAAACCGCTGAAGCCGAACGATCGGCCCCCATCGCCGCGTTCCCAGGCCCAGGCCACGGTTTCTCGCTTCCCCTCGATGTCCGCTTGCACCAAAGGAACGATGCTGGCGACGGGTTGGACGAACTTGAGGCGATAGTAGAATTCATCCCGCACCTCGAAGTCGGCAATACCCCGGCACACGGGGTGGCGCGGGTCCGGGATTCTCGCAGTCACATCCAGGATGTCATGTTTTCGATCCGGACCGCCGTGACAGCCGCCGAACAGCTTCACAAACTCCGCGATATTCCTGGCCTCGACCGTTCCCATCCCCCAATGGAGTACGACACAAGACCCGCCTTTCCGGCCAAATCGTTGCAGCGCCACCAAACGCGCGGGGTCATTGCTCATCCACTTGGCTCCCTCCGAAACAAAGAGCACCAGGCCATCGGCCGAGTCCAGCAGGGCCGGACCTTCGCTCCACGGCTCATCGGCTTCCACGATGACCGCCTCGAAGCCCGAAAACCGCTGCAAGCAGTGAGCCAGGATGCGCACCCCCGGCAGGAATTCGTGCGTCCCGGCAGGATGACCGTCGGGCCCCTGGCCGAGCAGCAGCAAGCGTTTTTCCCGGGAAGCGTCCCGGTCGTCGACCGGGTCCCCGGCTTGGCAGCCAGGCGATGCCGGCATCACCAGCAAAACCGCCAGCAAATAAAATTGAAGACCGGATAATCTCATGGCTTCACCGTTGTCTCGCAGGAACCATTCATCCGCCGAATCTCACCGGCGTCTCGACCCGGAGGAGCCTGGCCTTCACCCCGCCCAGGCCCGCGAGGAGCCTCCCATTCCCTGCCGATGGAGACCGCCGCCGGACTTCAAAAGTCATAGTCGTCGATATTGCTCTCATCGAAAATGAGCGGTGGGCCCAGGATGACTTCTCCCTCCCCGACCTCCACCCCTTTCAGCCTTCCAAAATCGTAGCGCCCCGGCAACAGCGGGCCGGCCTCGAGGCGCTTGGCGACCTGAATCGTCAAATAACCCAGATCGACCGGATCCCAGAGGCAGAACTTCCCGATCGTGCCGTCCCGGATGTATTCCCGCATCAGGTTGGGCATGCCCAAGCCGGTCACATGGATCTCACCGACTTTATTGGCGTCGCGCACGGCTTTGGCCACGGCGGGAAACGACACCGAGGTGATGCCCCAAATGCCCTTCAACCGAGGGTAGGCGCTGAGGGCTTCAGCGGTCTGCTCCTGCGACTTCTGCTGGTCCTCACCCGGAGTCAGGTGCTGGAGCAGATTCATTTCAGGATATTTTTCTCGAATCAGCTCCCGCATGAACTTCATCCAGATATTCTGGTTCGAGGCCGTGGGCGTTCCACTGACGATGAGGTAATCCCCGTCCAGGGATTCGCCCCGAGCCCGGATGCCTTCCGCCATCAACTCCACCAGGGCGTAGCCGATGGCCCGATTGGGCGCCTGGTTCACGAACAGGGAGCGCTGCGAGAGTTCGGGATTGGCATCGGTGTCCCAGGTCAGGACGACCGCTCCGGCCTCCCCGGCCTTCCGCAGAGTGCGCGCAATCGCCTCGGGGTCGTTGGGGGCCACCGCAATCACGTCGAACCCCTGAGCCAACCACCCGTCGATCATCTTGATCTGGTCCTCGGTGCGGGCGTCGGTAGGTCCATCATAGACGAGTTCGACATTCAACTCCCGTGCGGCTTCTCTGGCGCCGCGCTCGGTCGCCTCGAAGTAACCAATGCCCACCAACTTGGGAATCATTGCGATCCTGATGGCGCCCTCCCGGGTGGGCCCGGCGCAATGAACGGCCAGAGCGGCAAGCAGGACCACAACCCGCAAGCTCCCGCCCCTCCTGCGGCTCCTCTGGATGTCAGCGCTCATTTCTCTACCTTTCCGCCATCACAGCCATCCCGGCGGACTTATCCGTCCTTCTGGCTCCGTTGGTTCCAGACAGCGACAACAATGACCAGGACGCCAATGACAATCAGTCGAGATTCCGCAGTCAACCAGGACAGCCGGGAGCTGAGGAACTGGAGTCCGACGTCCAGATGCGAAATCACCGCCAGCCCCAGAAGCGAGCGGAGCACGCTTCCGCGTCCGCCCGTGATCAGGGTGCCTCCCACCACGACGCAGGCGATGACTTGCAGCTCGGTTCCAATGTGAGCGTCCGGGATGGCCACATCATGCCGCATGGCGCCCAGAACGGCCACCGCGGCGGCAACCAAACCGCTGATAGTATACAGAACCCCGTCGACTTTGTTCACGGGAACGGCAGCGAAGCGCGAGGCCGGACGATTGTCGCCCATGGCGAAACACCAACGCCCGAAGCGAGTGTGGTGCACCAACAGGAGCATCCCCAGAAAGACAAGGCCGGCCAACCAGAATTGACTCGGGATCCCGAGAATGTTTCCCATATCCAAAAAGGACTGAGGGAAGCCGGCGATGCGGTCTCCACCAGCCACGGTGATGGCCAGACCCCGATAGAGAGCCATCGTCGCCAAAGTGGCCACCAGAGGTGAAAGACCGGCCACCACCAGCAAGCCGTTGAAGCCGCCCGCCAGGGCGCCGGTCAGCAGGGCGCCAGCCGCGGCCGCCTGAATCGACCAGCCCCAATCCTGCCACAATACGGCCTGAATCATGCCGCTGAGGGCTACCACGGAACCCACGGACAGGTCGATGCCGCCGGTCAGGATGATGGCGGTCATCACGAAGGCCAGGGTTCCCACCTCGACCCAGGGGACCCAGACGCTCACCAGCAGGGCCGGCCGCTTGACCTGAGAAAAGACCAGCGCCAGGGCCAGCGCCAGCAAACACCAGGGGAGCAATTGAAACAACCGGCGATGGGAACCCAGGCCCGGCCGAGTCGCCTCGGTCCGCGCGCCGCTCTGTTGCCGCTGCTTCATCGTCTCCAGCCTCGCCAGGCCAGATCAAGCAGCAGAGCCGCTAAAATCAAGCTGCCCACAACCAGATCCGCTTGTTGATCCGAGACACCCCAGCGCACGAGAGCGCTGTTGACCAATCGGAGCAGGATGGCGCCCAGAACCACGCCGAACACCGTGCCCCGGCCACCCGTGATCCCCACCCCGCCAATCACGGCCACCGCGATGGCGCTCAGTTCCCAACCGGCTCCCAGCCGGGCTTGCATCTGCTGGCTCATGGATAGCTGCAGGACACCCGCCAATCCGGCCAGCATCCCTCCCAGGCCAAAGGTCATCGGCCAGAGGCGCCTCCTGGAAAGACCTATGAGACCGGCGGCCCGGGGGGCTGAACCCAGCGCGTACACATGCCGACCGCTGCGCGTGTGAGCCATCCAGAGATAAACCAGGACGACCACCAGGGCTGCCGCCACGATCGCACCCCGGAAGCCCGTGGCCGGATCAATCGCCAGCCGCCCGAACTGGGGAGGCAGCCCCGTCATCGGTTTGCCTCCGAGCATGGCGATCACCAATCCGCGATAGATGGTCATGGTCCCCAGGGTCACCACAATCGGATGAAGCCGGCCCAGCAAGGCCAGCAGGCCGTTGAGCAACCCTCCCACCGCTCCCATCAGGATTCCGGCCAGGATTCCGACCGGAATCAGGAGATCGTTCGAATAGGGCAGCTTCAGAACCATGGCGGTCGAGGCTGCCGACAGAGCCACCAGGGAGCCGATCGAGATGTCGATTCCCCGACCAACGATGACACAGGCGGCCGCCAAGCCCAGAATGGTCCACAGAGACGCATGGGTCAGCAGGTTCACCAGGCTGAATCCTTCGGTGGAAACCATCAGCCCCAGGCCCAATCCCAGCACACACGCCAGGAGGGCCAGTTCGTTGAAGGATTGTCCCTGAAACCGGGAGCGGGTGGAGGGCTGCGGTCCGGAAGAAGCCTCCGAAAGACTTTGCCGAGGCAGGGCCGCAGCGGCAATCCGGGCAGGACTCGAATGGCGCGGATCGAACTCACCGGCGATGGCCCCCTCACGAAAAACCACGACCCGATCGGCATGTTCCAGAACCTCGGGAAGTTCCGAGGAAATGAGGACGATGGCGCAACCCTCTTCCGCCAGCTTGCGCAAGTGCCGGTGGATTTCCGCCTTGGCGCCAACATCGACGCCGCGGGTCGGCTCGTCCAGGATGAGAACCTTGGGCCGAGCCAGTAGCCAGCGGCCCAGCACGACTTTTTGCTGGTTGCCTCCCGACAGTTGTCCTACCGGCTGCTCCATCGATCGGTATCGCACCTCCAACCGATCGGCGACTTCACGGGTCGCCTGCTGCTCCCGGGTCTTGTTGGCCAACAGGCCCCGGGTCCAGCGTTGCAGACTCGACAGCACCGCATTGGAGCGGATGGGCAAACCAAGGCAGAGACCCTGGCTCAGGCGGTCCTCGGGGACATAGGCGATACCGGCTTTCACGGCCTCTTGAGGGCTGCCTGTCTCGCGCTGGACGCCGTCCACCCGGACGACGCCGCTCGACGGCCTCGAACCGAAAACGGCCTGAGCAAACTCGCTGCGTCCCGCGCCGACCAGACCATAGACGCCCACGATTTCACCGGACCCAGCCTCGAAGTCCAACTGTCGAAAGCGGCCGGCCCGATCGGTGAACCGGCTCACCTGCAACCGAACCGGACCTTTTTCTTGAGCTGGGGAGCCTGCCTCACCCGAGGTGCGGCCCTGAAGGGTTGAAGCCGACCGACCCACCATGGCCTCGATCACCTGCTCAGGATGGATGGCCTGCCTGGCTCTGGTCCATACCTTGACGCCATCGCGCAGAACGGTCACCCGATCGGCCAACCGAAAAATCTCTTCCTGGCGGTGGGAGATATAGATGATTCCGGCCCCGGCCTTCTTCAACCAGGCGATCTGATCGAACAACCAGCGCGCCTCCTCCCCGCTCAGTGCGCTGGTGGGCTCATCCAGCACCACAACCTTGGCGCTCTGGCGAACCGCCGTCGCCACCTGGATCATCTGGCGATGAGCGACGCTGAGTTGGGAGGCGGGCCGGCGAACGTCGATACTCTCGCCCATCCGTTGCACGGTCTCCCGAGCTCGGGTGTTCACCTGGCTCCAATCGACGAAGCCGGGACCGCGGGTCGGCAGTCCGTAAGCCAGCGCCATGTTCTCGGCTACAGAGAGGGTGGGGAATAATTCCGGCTCCTGGTGAACGGTGACAATCCCCTGATTGCGAGCCGCTACCGGGTTGGGCCAGCGCACCGAACGGCCCTCGAAGAAAAGCTCTCCCGATTGGGGAGGCAGCAATCCGCAAATGATCTTGATCAACGTGCTCTTGCCGGCGCCATTCTCACCCACCAGGGCATGCACTTCACCCGGGCGCAAATCCAGGGATACCCCATCCAGGGCCAGAACGCCCGGAAAAGTGCGGCGGATATCCACGACTTGAAGGAGTGGAACCCCATCATTCCCCATGATGACGCTGCTCCCCGCGGCTGGCTCGCGATGCTCCCTGCCCATAGGGACTCCAATGGCGCTGGCGACGGATGCCCTTTCCCCGTTCCGGACTCCCCGACGACGGCCTCGATCTTCGGACTTCCTTCTCCAGCCGCCGCCGAACTCCAAACCTGCGGTCAACCCATCGCCCGCGACAGGGACAAAGCCCGTCACCGCAGTCACCTGCATGGCGGCTTCGTCCCCGATTTTCTCCCTCGAGACAGCAGCAGCTAACGGAGAAAATCACCCATCGACTCTGCGGCGTAACCGGTCATCTCCAGATAACCCCGGCCCCCGACGCGACGATTCCCCTGGGTCCCCGAGACCTCTACGGCTCCCTCCCAGTAGGTCACGCCCGTGGACCGCTGCGTGCGAAGCTCCTGGTCCCGTTGGGCCGCACGGACTTTCAAATCCAGCCCTTGACCGGGAATTCGCAGGCGCCATTCCACCGGATAGCCGGCTCCGCTGTGGGGCGAACGCCAGGTTGTCACCGGGTCCAGCTTGAAGTCCGACAAGCGAAGCGAGCGGGGCCTTCCGGAGGCATCCAGAATCGTCCCGCTGGAATGGGCATCGGGCTGCCCGTCCGATCGCCTCAGTTGGAACAGCATGAGGTCCAGGCCGCTATCCAACTGGAGGGCGAACCAGTCCCAACCTTTCTGTTCCGGCTCCAGAAAGCTGGTGCCGAACTCATGATCCATCCAGCTCAAGCCGGAGACTTCGAATTCCTGCCCGTCGACCCGGATACGGCCTCTGGTAGGCATCCGCGTCAAGGAGTAGTAGTGGGAGGCATTCCCCTCCCGAGCTCCTTTTTGGCTGATCCCCGCGGCGCCGTGCAGAACCGGCGGCCTGCCGGGGGCCAGATCCAGCTCGATTCCGAAATCCTGATCCCGGGCGCGGAGTCGATGGTGGCCGGAACTCCCGAGTTTCGCTTCCCACTTTCCATTCCAGACTCGATAGGTCTCTGAAGAGGCGCCGGCCCATCCCGGCCCGGAGCGGTTCAATCGTTCGGCGAAGTGAAAGCCTCCGGCTTCCAGGTCACTCAGCGCCAAGTGGGCCATGAACAGATCGCGAACCGCCCAGCGAGAGGGGTTTTCCGGCTTGGCCCGGACACCCACCCGAAAGAAGGTGAGCTGGAAGCCGAACCGACGGGAGTTCTTGTCCGCCAGATTTCCGGTGTAGTACCACCATTCAATCTTGAACTCCGGATGACTGGCGTGGTCGCGCGGGAAGTTGAAACGATAGCCAGGCCGAGCCTGTCGCCAGGTTTCGGCCCGGCTCGCCGCTTCAAGCGTGCAACAGGCCAACGCCGCCAGGAACAGGACTCGCGCTCGGCAGGAAGATGATGGCCGGGAGATCGCCCGAGGCCTCTGTCCGGTGTCGAGACCTCTGCGAAAAAGCCTCCGGGGCTTACCCGTCCGTTTTTTCCTGAATGCCATGGGCGGCGCCTCCAATGAATCCGGCAGCAAAATCCGACGACCGGATGGGGCGGGTCCATCAACCGGCGCGGTTCCTCCAGGCCTTGGGTCGAGCCCGGTCATCCTTCCACTCGCCTTTGCCGGCTCGAGGATCCGTCGGTTTCCTCCCGGCCCGGACTGTGACTCGATTCCCTTCAGTCCTCTCAGACCTCCAGCCCTGGCTTCATTCGACCGGCCCGGTAGGCCGGATAGATGCCCGAGAGAGCCGTCGCCACCAGGATGAGCAGGGAAGACTGCGCCAGGAAACCTGTGGGTACATGAAACTGGATGGTCCAGCCGAAGCTCTGGACATTGATCACGAACACCAGGATCAAGGAGAGCAGGAGCCCTACGGCCACTCCCAGGCACTGACTGACCGCGCCCAACAGGGTCGCCTCGATGATCACCATGCCCCTGATCTGCCGCTGTTCCGCCCCCACCCAGCGCAGCACCGTGAGCTCCGATTTTCGGTCCAGGATCAGGGTGAGCAAGGTCGTCGCCACTCCAAGAATCGCTACAAAGACAGCGATGAACTCCAGAGCATAGGTAATCGCGAAGGTGCTGTCGAAAATTCTCAGGACCTCTGTCCTCAGAGAAGCGTTGGTATGGGCGAAAATCCGAGATTTCTCGGGGAGTTGCGAAAGGATTTCGGACCGGACTCGATCTGGATCACGACCTTCTTTCAGGTACACCGTCAGGCTGCGAGGAGGCCGATCCCCGTAATGCCTCCGGAAGGTCCTCCGATCCAGGACGACAATCCCTTGATCACTGGAGTAGTCGTAATAGATGGCGGCCACTCGAAAAGCACGGCGTCCCTGGCGCGTGTTCAAGAACACAGTGTCTCCAACTGCCTTTTCATGCCTGAGGGCAAAGCTCTCCGAAACAACCGCGGCATCCTCTCCGATAGCCGCTCTCATGGCCGAACGCCCCCGGGCAGGCGCTTTGAACAGCAGTCCGCCTCGTTCCAACAGGACCGGAAAGTCTCCCGACCCCAGCACCACCCGGCGGCCCTGGTAAGCCATGCCGAAACTGACGAACCGGTCGACGGCGGCCACATTGGAGTTCAACGATACCTGACGGACGACCTCGGGTGAAAGAGCCGCCTCCGACCAAATGCTGGAACGGGCGGCCGGGGCCAGATAGAGATCCGCTCGCAGCGTCTGTTGAACCCAATACTCGACGGTCTCCCGAAAGCTGCCAATCATGACGGCGATGGAAGTGAGCATGGAGAGACTCACCGCCAGGGCTGCCACCGAGATCGAAATACGGGGTATGGACCCCTTGAGATTGGCGTTGGCCAAATGCGCTTCCACCCTGGTGAATCGCTTCAGCAGACAGGAACCCGCCCGGCCACAGGCATACAACACGGCTGGAACCAGGAAAGCCACACCAAAAACGGTGGCCAGACAGGCCGCATACCCGAAGAGAGGAACACCCTCCACCGAATCGAAGCAGGCAAAGCAGGCTGCCAGACCAAACAGGGTCGGCGGAAGCCACTGCTGTCTCCAGCTCAAGCGAAAACGACTTTCCAGCCAATCCGCGCTTCGGACCGCGATTGTCGGCGCCAACCGTGAAGCCTCCAGGGCGGGAACCAGAGCGGCCAGCAACGCCAAAGGCATGCCAACCGCAAACGCCAGAGCCAGATGTTCGAACCCGACCGGCATGGGTTCCGCGGCTGATTGGATGTAGAGCCGATCTACGGTCGTGGAAGTCAGCCTCAGGGCGCCCAGGGCCAACCAGCGGCCCAGGACAAGGCCCAGAGCGCAACCCAGCCCCGCCAGGAGACCGGCTTCCGCCAGAAACAACCCCAGAACCTGGCGCCGGGAAGCCCCCCACCGCTCGAAGGATCCCGATTTCCCGACGACGAGTGATGACCGAAAGCGAAACGGTGTTATAGATCAGAAACAGTCCGACCAGCAGGGCGATGTAGGAAAGGGCCGTCAGATTGAAATGAAAAGCCTCCAGCATTTTCTCGACTTCCCGCCCCCGACGAGAGGGCCGTTGCACGACCAGACCCCCGGGAAGCCGGCCGGCAATGGCAGCCTCCGCGTCATCGACCGACATCCCCGACTTTAAACGGATGTCGACGCGATCAATGCGCCCCAGACGGCGAAAGACCCACTGGGCGGCCGCAATGTCCATCAGGGCAAAGGTTCCATCCAGGGCTCGGGCCGGCCCCCGGTTCAGCAGCAGACCGCGGATCACCAGCGTCTCAAGGCGGTCCCCGATGGTGAGGGGCAGCCTGGAACCCAGATCCAGGTCATGCCGGCGGGCAAACTTCTGCGTCACCACAATCGCACGGGGGTCGTCGAGCAAATCCAGAAACTCCCGCCTGCCGGGGTCCCGATCCTGGCCGACCAGCCTCACCAGGTGGTAATCCCGGAAACTCTCATCTCTGAGAATATCGACACCCAGAATTCTGAGCGACTCGGAAGGCCCGACCGGGAACGAGGCCCTGGCCTCCCCAGCGATGATGGGGCTGAGCTGTCCGAATTTCTCCAGCCAATCGAGTTGCAGCAACCGCTCCTCGCTGAAGCCGGAACCCGGACCGACAATCTCCAACGAGGTCTTGCCCGCCACCAGCTCCAGCGCCGTCTTGAAGCCCTGAACGGAACTTTCATTGGCGATTCGAACTCCCACCACCACCGCAATGCCCAGGGCAATTCCCAACACCGTGGCCGCAGCGCGCAGTTTTTCCTGGCTGAGCCGACGTACAATGAATATCCGGAAAAGGTGCAAAGGGGTCCTTGGATCAGAGGGGCGGCGGGTCGGGTCGAGCCTCTCGGGAAGTCGAAAGGAGTGAATCCGGTCTCGGACCCGCCTATCGGAGGCGTTGGACCCGTTCGATCCGACCATCAACCATGTGCAGCACTCGCTGGCTGGCGGCCGCCATCTCACTGGAATGGGTCGCCAGCAACAACGTCACTCCCCAATCGTCATTCATCTCTTGAAGAAGTTCGAGAATTTCAGCTCCATTGGAAGAATCCAGGTTGCCTGTGGGTTCATCGGCCAAAACCAATAGAGGCCTGTGGCACACTGCCCGGGCAATGCCGATTCTCTGCATTTCGCCGCCCGAAAGTTGCTGGGGATAGTGACCCAGGCGATGGAGCAAGCCGACGCGCTCCATGAGGTTGGCGGCCTTTCGTTTGGCGACGGCCGGGGCCGCGCCATCGAGCATGAGAGGCAGGGCGACATTCTCCATGGCGGTGAGCGTGGGCAAGAGATTGAAGGATTGAAAAACAAAGCCGATCCGACGGCGGCGGATTCGGGTGAGACCGCTGTTATCGAGGCTCTTGAGATCGGCGCCATCCAGCAGAATCCGCCCCTGGGTAGGATAATCCATGGCTCCGCAAAGATGCAGCAGGGTCGACTTGCCGCATCCGGAAGGCCCCATCAAGGCGACGAACTCTCCTTTTTCGATGGACAAGTCGACGTCTCGAACGGCAACCACAGGAGTTTCTCCATGGTCGTAGGTCTTGCCCACTCCCTCAGCCTCCAATAGGGCCAAGCCAACCTCCTGATTTCAACAACTTGAGCACCGGTCCCGGCGCGAGCGCGCCGGCAAGGCAACCTTTCGGACCGCGACAGAGGTTCCCGGCCGCGGGCGCCGCCGCTTTTCCGACCAAGGTTAATGATAGTGCAAAATGGAACCGATGCAATCTCGGGAAAAGCCCGGAGCAACCCTTGGCCGGAACTTTCTCGAAGCCTGATCCGCCGGGAGTCGAGGCTGTGGACGACCGCTCTTCTCCCTTGCGGAAGCCGTTTGATAAGATGGGGGCAGGAAGTCGGGATCACAGCCGCCGTTCTCTTCGCTGACACCCGCGCCGGCAACGGGAAACAGTTGTTGCAGCGACTCCTTTTCAGCCGGAATCCCATTGCTTCGACCGGCTCGCAGGTCGGCCTTCTCCGGCGGCTTTCGACTGCTTTGGTTTCAGGGTTGAACCATTCCTGTAAAGCCGTCGTATTGTGGATTGACGCTTCTCCGGCCCGCTGTCACAAGAATGGCGGCTGAACCGGTTTTTGTCCGACCCCGGCCCGGCGCATCAGGAGACTTCCTTACCCTGCCTGTCAGGTTGAAAAGCAGAGTTCTGCATCCCCTGACCGAGACAGCCGATCATGCTTAAACGCGAACTGAAACTCTATGGGATTGCCCTGTCCGCGGACGGCTCTTTCATGTTGTTCATCTTCACCGTGACCCGTCTGATGGCCGAGAACCGGGAAAGCCTCTTGACGCTGGGAATCCTGGGAACCGTTTCGTCCCTGAGCTACGCCCTGGGAGCCCCGCTCGGTGGCCGGATTTCCGACCTTTGGGGTGGCCGCCGCGTGATCACCGTCGGCGCCGCCGCCCAACTTCTGGTCCTGCTGGCCTGCATGCAGTGGCACTCCTCGAATGGTTGGTTCTATGGGTTCGCAGCGCTTTCAGGAGCATCGCTGGGCTGCCTGCACCCACCCGTCATAGCCTGGCTGACCCAGGGAGGGCTGTCTCGGCTTGGCTCCAGGCTGACCGGCCTCCGACTGTTCCGGTTTTGTCTCTCCTGGAACCTTGGAATGATCGGGGGGCAGATCGGGGGAGGTTGGCTCTTTCCTTTCAATCCGGCTCTGCCCTTAGGGGTGGGGGTCCTCCTGATGGTCGGCGTTCTGATCCTGGTCCGCCTGCGGCTTACCATTCCGGCGCCGAACTCCCTGGCTGAAGCGGAGCAGGACGTTCCCGTGGCGCCCAAAACCGCCCGCACCTTCGTCTACCTGGGTTGGTTGGCCAATGTGGCCAGCGCCATGGGGTTGAGTGTCATTATCCACCTCTTTCCCCACTTGGCGACCGAGCTGGAGATCAGTCCACCCACCCACGGCCTGATGCTGGCCGCCAATCGGCTCATGGTCATTACGACCTACTCGCTGATGTATTCGACGACTTTCTGGCGCTACCGTTTTTTCACCGCCCTGCTGGCGCAACTGTGCGCCCTGGCGGGACTGACGCTTCTCATCTACAGCCGAACGGTCCCGTTTCTGACCCTCGGTCTGGTCCTGTTCGCCCTGCTGTCCGGTTACAATTACTTTTCCAGCATCTTCTACAGCACCACCGCCTTCGGCGGCCGGCGGCAGGGAATAGCCAGTGGGATGCACGAAGCCAGCCTGGCTCTGGGCTTTGCGGCCGGCGCCCTCGGCGGAGGGCTGGTGAGTCTGTGGTTGGGCGCCAGGGCGCCTTACCGGACCGTGGCCCTGGTTGTGATATTGACGGCCTTGGTCCAGTCCTGGGTCCATTGGAAAACCAGGAGAGGCCAACGCCTCCGGGTCCGGGACCAGTCGAGACCCCAAAACCTCCCCTGACAGCAACGGCCCCCGGGGTGTTGTGGAAAGGATGGCAATCCGAGCCGAATCTCGACCAGCCGATGAACCCAGGTCGCGGCTTTCAACGATCGTGGTGTTTCGCCGGGTGTTTTTAACGGTAACCGGGAGCCGTTCCTTCGACACCGCGGAGCGCGTCGCAAAACGCCTGCCCGACAGGCCGCGACGCAGACGCTTCAGCCGCCCTGGCCAAGCGTTCGATCTCGTCCGCCTTTTCAGAGCGGATGGGGAACGAAATCGCGCAGGTCGCCGGTCTGCTCCTGATTCGCCTCGCTGGAGCGCGCCTGTATCAGGAGTTTTCCCAGTTTTGGGAGCGTGAGAGGATAGCTATGGCTTGGTCCCCCATCATCAGCGGCATCGCCGGGTCAGCCTCCAGCCACGGGCGCCGGATCGCCCTCCGAGCCGCGCAGGCGGCGCCAGCGGACAGCCGTGGGCGTCAGCCCACGGTTACGAGGCCAAAGACACCGAGCCGCGCAGGCGGCGCCAGCCATCACCCCGAGGTTGCCAGCGACCTCGGAAACGGAGGGCGCCGGTGAAAAAATTCACCAACCCATGGTCGGGGGGCGGCCAGCCCCTCCTGGGAGAGCCCAGCCTCGTTTTTTGGGGAAACTCCTGGCCTGTATCTATGGAATACAACAGCTATAATTGGGCGCTCATGGACAAGAAAAGTCTGAGCGAGCGCGACGTCTGCACCAAGTTCATCACCCCGGCCCTGCGCAGGGCCGGGTGGGACCAGATGGCGCAAATCCGCGAGGAGATCGGTTTCACCCGGGGCCGCATCATCGTACGCGGCAAGCTGGTCAGCCGGGGCAGGGCAAGCGGGCCGACTACATCCTCTCTTACAAACCCAACCTCCCCGTCGCGCTGATCGAGGCCAGGGACAACAACCACGCCGTCGGCGACGGCCTGCAGCAGGCTCTCGATTACGCCGCCAGCCTGGACGTCCCCTTCGTGTTCTCCTCCAACGGCGACGGCTTCGTGTTCCATGACCGGACCGGCGCCGCCGCCGAAAAGGAAACCACGCTCGCCCTCGACGCCTTCCCGTCGCCGGGCGATCTGTGGGCGCGCTTCCGCGCCTGGAAGGGCCTGAGGCCCGAGGCCGAGAAAATCGTTCTTCAGGATTATTTCGACGACGGCAGCGGCAAGGCGCCGCGCTATTATCAGGTCAACGCCATCAACGCCGCCATCGAGGCTATCGCCAGGGGCCGCGACCGCATCCTGCTGGTGATGGCGACGGGAACCGGCAAGACCTACACCGCCTTTCAGATCATCTGGCGGCTGTGGAAGGCGGGCCGCAAGAAGCACATCCTGTTCCTGGCCGACCGCAACCTGCTGGTCGATCAGACCATGGTCAACGACTTCCGACCCTTCGGCCCGGCCATGGCCAAGCTCTCGACCCACTCCAGGACCATCGAACGCGGGGACGGCTCCTCGGAGGGCTTGCCCACCGCCATCGGCAAAAAGCGCCGCATCGACACCGCCTACGAAATCTATCTCGGCCTCTATCAGGCCATCACCGGGCCGGAGGAACGCGACAAAGTGTTTCGCGAGTTCTCGCCGGGCTTCTTCGACTTGATCGTGATCGACGAGTGCCACCGGGGCAGCGCGGCCAAGGACTCGGCCTGGCGGGAAATCCTGGAATACTTCTCCACGGCCACCCAGATCGGTCTGACCGCCACGCCCAGGGAAACCCAATACGTCTCCAACATCCGTTACTTCGGCGATCCGGTCTATTCCTACTCCCTGAAACAGGGTATCCGTGACGGCTTCCTGGCTCCCTACAAGGTGATCAAAGTGCACATCGACCGGGACGTTGAAGGCTACCGCCCGGAAAAGGGTCAGCGAGACCGGGTCGGCATGGAGGTCAGGGACCGCCTCTACAACACCAGGGATTTCGACCGCAGCCTGGTGTTGGACGGCCGCACCCGGCGGGTCGCCCGCAAGGTCACCGAGTTCCTGAAGGAAAGCGGCGACCGCTTCCAGAAGACGATCCTCTTCTGCGTGGACCAGGAACACGCTAGCCGCATGAGACAGGCGCTCGTCAACGAGAACGCCGATCTGGCGGACCGGAACCACCGCTACGTCATGCGCATCACCGGCGGCGACGCCGAGGGGCAGGCGCACCTGGGCAACTTCATCGACCCGGAATCCAGATATCCCGTGCTGGTCACCACCTCGCGGCTGCTCTCCACCGGCGTCGATGTCCAGACCTGCCGGTTGATCGTGCTCGACCGCCTGGTGGGCTCCATGACCGGGCTCAAACAGATCGTCGGACGCGGCGCCCGCGTGCACGAGGATACTCACAAGTTCTACTTCACCCTGATGGATTTCCGGGGCGCTACCAGCCATTTCGCCGACCCGGACTTCGATGGCGAGCCGGTGCAGATATTACGAACCGGGCGAGGACGATCCCATCACCCCGCCCGACGACCCCCTCCCGCCGGAATCGGGCCAGGGCGAGACCATCGTCGATGCTTCCCCGGACCTGTCTTTTCCGCCTGCCAACGGTAGTATGCGCAAGGTCTATGTGGACAGCATCGACGCCACCATCGTCGCCGAGCGGGTGGAGTACCTCGACGAGCACGGCAAGCTGATCACCGAGTCCTTGCGCGACTTCACCCGGAAGGCGCTGAAGAAGCGCTTCGCCAGCCTCGACGATTTCCTCGGACGCTGGAAGGCCGCGGAGCGCAAGCAGGCCATCATCGAGGAACTGGAGGCCGAGGGCCTGGCGCTCGACGCCATCGCCGAGGAACTGGGCAAGGACCTCGATCCCTTCGATCTCATCTGCCACATCGCCTTCGACGCCAAACCGCTGACCCGCCGCGAGCGCGCTGAAAACGTCAGAAAGCGGGACGTGTTCCACAAGTACGGGGACCCGGGCCCCGCGCCGTGCTCGACGCGCTGCTCGCCAAATATGCCGACGAAGGGGTGTTCAACCTGGATGACGTCACCGTGCTGAACATCCCGCCCTTCACCCAACTCGGCACCCCGGTGCAGTTGATCAAGGCCTTCGGCGGACGGGAGGGGTTCGTCGGGGCTGCCCGCGGCCTGCAATCGGCCCTCTATCAGGAGACTGCCTGATCCATGTCCGTCCGCGCCCTGGTCAAGTCCATTCAGAACGTCATGCGCCAGGACACCGGCGTGGACGGCGACGCCCAGCGCATCAGTCAATTGTGCTGGATGTTCTTTCTGAAGATCATCGACGATCAGGACCAGGAACTGGAGCTGCTGAAGCCCGGCTATGCCTCGCCGACCCCGGAGCGCTTCCGGTGGCGCGCCTGGGCGGCCGACCCGGAGGGCATCACCGGCGAGGAATTGCTCGCCTTCATCAACGACGACCTGTTCCCGGCCCTGAAAAATCTTCAGACGAGCGGCCGGCCCGACAACCGCGGCCGCGTGGTGCGAGGCCTGTTCGAGGATGCCTACAACTACATGAAATCCGGCCGGTTGATGCGCCAGGTGGTGAACAGGATCAACGCCATCGACTTCAACAACCTGACCGAACGCCAGCATTTCGGCGACATCTACGAGCAGATCTTGAACGACCTGCAATCGGCGGGCAACGCCGGCGAATACTACACGCCGCGCGCCGTTACCGCCTTCATGACCGACCGCATCGACCCCAAGCCCGGCGAAACCCTGTTCGACCCCGCCTGCGGCACCGGCGGGTTTCTGACCTGCGCGCTGCGCCACATGCGCCAGCGCTACGTCAAGCGGCCCGGGGACGAACGCAAAATGCAGGCCGCCCTGCGCGCCGTCGAGAAGAAACAGCTTCCCCACATGCTGTGCGTCACCAACATGCTGCTGCACGGCATCGAAGACCCCAGCTTCGTGCGCCACGACAACACTCTGGCCCGCCCCTACATCGGCTGGGAACGGAAAGACCGGGTGGACATCGTGCTCACCAATCCGCCTTTCGGCGGCAAGGAAGAAGACGGCATCGAGAGCAACTTCCCCCAGCATTTCCGCACCAGGGAAACCGCCGACCTTTTCCTGGCCCTCATCGTCCGGCTGTTGAAACCGGGCGGACGCGCCGCGGTGGTCCTGCCCGACGGCTCGCTGTTCGGCGAGGGTGTCAAGACCCGGCTCAAGGAGCACCTGATGGAGGAGTGCAACCTGCACACCACCGTCCGCCTGCCCAACTCCGTGTTCCGGCCCTACGCCTCCATCGGCGCCAACCTGCTGTTCTTCGAGAAGGGCGAGCCGACCCGGGACATCTGGTTCTACGAACACCGCGTGCCCCAGGGCCGGAAAGCCTACTCCATGACCAAGCCCATTCGGCTGGAACACCTGCAAGCCTGCATCGACTGGTGGGGCGGAACCGAACGCCAGGGCCGCCAGGAAACCGAACGCGCCTGGAAAGTGACCGCGGCCGAAGTCAAGGGGCGCGGCTACAACCTCGACGTCAAGAACCCGCACACGACCGAGGACGCCCCCGGCGACCCGGAAGAACTGCTGGCCAGGCTGGCCGCCGCCGAGGCCGAAGCCGCGGCCCTGCGCGATCGGTTGAAGGCGATTCTGGCGGAAGCGCTGCTGCGATAGGCGCGTAGACACCCTACCCCACGGAGAGTGCGGCATGGCGACCTCGATTCAACGGACTCCCGACACCGAGCGGCGGCTCGACTTTCTGGTCTCGCAGACCGGCCGCAGCAAAGCATTCTACCTGCGTGGGATCATCGAACGCGGCCTGGAAGACCTGGAAGACTACTACCTTGCTGCGGACGTATCAGAGTGCCTCCGCAAAGGTGCAGAGAAAGTGTATATGGCCCCGAGGTGAGCGAATCCCTTGCCCTGGACGATTGAGTACACCGAAACCGCCCTGACCCAACTGCGTAAGCTCGACGAGCGGACGGCGCGCCGCATCCTCGATGATAGGAACGAACGTGTTGCAGGGCTGACTGACCCGCGGGAGTATCGGGAAAGCGCTGGTCGGACCGTTGGGCAGGTTGCGGCGCTACAGGGGCGGGGGCTGCCGCGTTATCTGCGACATACAGACAGGGATGCTGCGTGTTCTGGTGGTGAGGGTTGGTCGCCGCGACAAGGTATATCGCTGACGGGCGCGGGAAGTGCGTTGTTCCAAGGGATAGAAGAACATCGCAGAGACGGGAACGATATCCAACCCGTCAAGAATGGAAGCTGTGAGACCTCTGCATAACCGTCATTCCGGCGAAAGCCGGAATCCAGAAACAGTGAGTTTTCAGTAGGATAGCGATAGCGCATTGCCAAATTTTGCCTCACCTGAGGAGTTATGCAGAGGTCTCGCTGTATCTGTCATTGAGGACGTGGGGATGAACGCCGACCCATTGCTCGCGCACTTCGACCGCATCACCGACGCGCCGGAGGCCATCCCGCGCCTGCGGCGGTTCATTCTCGATTTGGCGGTGCGCGGCAAACTCGTGCCGCAAGACCCGAACGATGAACCCGCGTCGGATCTGCTGAAGCGTATAGCGGCGGAAAAGGCGCGGCTGGTGAAAGCGGGGGAGATTCGGAAGCCGAAACGGCTTCCTGCCATTGACGAACCGCCTCATTCGCTTCCGGATTCCTGGTGCTGGTTACCCATCCGCGGAGTAACCAGCGGTCGTGGGCAGTGTGTACCACAAACCACGTTCACATATATTGATGTTACGGCCATTGATAAAGAGAACGGCCTCATAGCGAATCCCAAGGTGCTCCATGCAAATGAAGCACCAAGCCGAGCACGCAAGATAGTTCGAAAGGGCGATGTAGTTTATTCGTGTGTGCGGCCCTACTTATTGAATGTCGCTATTATTGAAGACGCCTTCGACCCACCGCCTATTGCAAGTACGGCTTTCGCCATACTGGATGGGCACGGCTTCGTTTTGCCTCGGTTTCAGTGGATTGTGTTACGCAGTCCGTTCATGGTCTCTTGCGTAGAGGAAGGAATGCGAGGTCAGGCATACCCAGCCATCAATGATACGGATTTCGCCCGGCTGCCATTCCCTCTCCCTCCTCTTCCCGAACAACACCGCATCGTCGCCAGGGTCGATGAACTGATGGCGCTGTGCGCCCGGCTGGAAGCCAACCTCGCCACCAGCGGCGATATCCGCCGCCGTTTGCTTGACGCCCTGATGCACGAAGCACTGGAGCCGGATAACACGCCAGTTTGAAGTCACTTTCCGGTAAACTCGGCTTCTAAGCGGTTGGCCTGAGTCGATGTTCACTTTATGGATTTATCCTCCCATGGACCCACCCCTGGCTTCCTCTCAGGAGGCCAGCCCCTCCCAAAAGGGGAATTATGGACACACCCCTGCACTCCTCTCAGGAGGGGAATTTGGTTGAATCGACCCCGCCAGAGGGGATTGGCGCAATGACAGGGTGACGTTAACCGAGGCCAATCGCTTAGAGCCGGACGGGAACCGTCCCGGATTGGCCGTCAATCTGCCAGACCCAGGCAGATAGTTGACAACTCGTGATATGTGAACTATGGTTGACAGGTGATAGAGGTGCGCAAAACGGAAACATTCGCCGCTTGGTTCGAGGACCTTGGAGATAAGAGAGCGAAAGCCCGGATACAAGTGCGAATTGATCGGATGGAAACAGGCAATTTCGGTGATGCGCGGTCAGTCGGTAAGGGAGTCCGTGAGCTTCGCATCCATTATGGTCCCGGCTACAGAGTGTATTTTGTGCAGCGTGGCCCTGTCGTTGTCGTACTTCTCTGCGGCGGTGAGAAGAAAACACAACAGGCCGACATCTCAAAGGCCCAGGAATTAGCTGGCAAATTGGGGGATTAACCAATGACTCTTTCTACAACCCGCTGGGATTCAGCGGAATATCTCAAAACTGACGAAGACATTCGGCTTTATCTGGAAGCCTGCCTTGAAGAAGCGGGAGATGATCCTGCATTCATTGTACACGCCTTAGGAGTTATCGCCCGCGCCCGCAACATGAGTCAACTCGCCAGGGATACCGGGCTGAGCCGTGAGGGCTTGTACAAAGCGTTGTCGAGCGAGGGAAATCCGACTTTTGTCACCGTGGCCAAAGTGGCAAAGGCGCTTGGATTCAAATTGACTGTACAGCCCGTTGTGTAATTCATTTCCAATCAAACCAATGGGGAAAAGATCAGTCCCCGCAGATGACATCCAAGGCGGTCCTGTACTGCACATTCCCGCCTCCGATCCCCTATTGTGGGAAAAGGTCAGGGAGAGAGGGGAAAAGCGGCGGCAGCCCCCAACCTTCCGCCCCCGCAACCCCTTGAAAAGCAGAATTCAGGCCTTTAGAGGAACCGGACCTCGGTTCCCTCTCGCTCCCTGACCGGAACACATTTCCATTGAGCTATGAAACATGAAGCACATGCCCTCCGGCTTCGTTCAATGCCCCAGTCTCTTTTCAACTTCCACTTCGGTATCTTCCCTCTTCGCCTGCCAATCGTATTCAGCCGCGACGCTTTCGAGGACCCTGCTGACATAGGGATAGTCGAAGGCGCGACGCTTCGCCCAGCCCCGGTACTTTGCGGCAAGCTCACGTTCTTGCGTGCCACCCTCTCCCACTCCTCGCGAGTGCACGCCACGCCCCTTGAGGACACCAACGACGAAGCCAGTGCCGATCTGCCGGGAAGCAATTCTTTCCATCACTTCGCAGACCGGAAGGCACGGCCAGCCGCCATCCTCTTCGGCAGTGGCCTTGGAGAGAAGCTGACCGATCATCTGATCGCCGATCTCAGCACGACCGTGTTCAGCGCAGAGCCGCCGCACCTCGATCACCCAGGCGAGCAGCGCTTCGGCATTCACCTTCCCGCCCGGCCCCGTGCCCGGAATGCGTCCGATTCGATCAAAAAGGCGGTAGGCGGCGGTGGCGAGCCCTGTGCGGCGCTTGGGGTCTTCGATCCGCCATTCTGGCGGGTCCTGCCCCTGGTCGCGACGTTTGGACGCGAGAGCCAGAGCGTGAACAAAAAATTCCGGGGACTCTGCAATTTGCCGTTCTAGATTGGGAATCCCGTGTTCGCTGTGATCAAGGGCTTCTATAAATATGAACTCAAGCCACGCCTTCTCGTCGGGGCTGACGCCGGTGCGGCCGTCTAGCGCATTCAGCGCTTCGGAAACTTGATAAGCCTCGAGTACGTAATGACCTGCCGGATCGTCATCCACGGTGGCAACGGCGAGAAGGAGACACTTGAGCCACGAGGTTTCGACGTGGCGCCAGTCCAGTTGCACGGCACAAAAAGCGGCGCGGGGGCGCTTGGCTGCAAGCAGGCGATCGATGATCTCGACCAGCTCCGCCTCGCTGTAGCGATTCCATTGTGGTACGACTTCCTGCCAATAGCGATCCCGAATTTCTTCGCTGTATCGGTCAAGCAGACGCCAGGTGTCCTGCCTGAACGGAGCGCACCGGAACAACCGCACGATCCGGTCAGTGTCCATCTCATCGGAAACGTCCGAGAAAATCAGGTGACGCGCTTCGTCTCTCACAGACATCAGAAAACCCTGAATGCAGCCGTCAACCTTGCTCTCCATGTTGCCGGTAATGGAAAGGCATTGCCGCAAAAAATCGGCCCGCGCTTTCGCGGCTGTAATGCTCAGTTCCAGAGAACCTCCAACGGTATCGGGCGCATTGCTGCGGGACAAGAGCGCCGTCACACCTTCAAATCCTCGTTCCGCCCATATCTCCTTCATCGCCTCGGCCCGAAGCTTGTGAGTTCTATCGTTGTGTTTGGAGTAGTCCAAGCTCCCATCCTCGATCTCGTCGTCGGAAGGTTCAACCCAGTGTTGGGCAAAGAGCCAAGCGTGCCGGACAACGGGATCGTGTGGTTGTAGCTTTGCACATGTCATGCGCGCCCGGTCTTTTGTCGCGTCTTTCAGCCCGTGTCGCCTACTGCGCCGCGTGAACGCGAACCGGCGAATCCGCTCGCGGAGGCTGGCTTTGGTTGTTTCATCGGTTTCCGAATCCGCCCATAGGTCGATCAAGTCCCAAACTGAGGTCTGGTCTTCCTCGGATAGTCCTGGGAGCCGCTCAACAAGGTCGCCGAGCGTCTTCCGGTCGTGCCTTGGCCACGCGAGTGCAAGGTCGAGGGCCTTGCGCGTGAATTCGTTGAATTCTCTCCGAGTTATCGACCAGCCGGCACCTGAAGCGTCGCTGCGCCAACGCGGCCGATAGCTAAGAGAGGCCGTCCGGGGACCGGCATCCAACTGAGCGATACAAATCTGCCATCCAATACCGGGAAACCGCTCGGTCAACGTCTTAAGGGCTTGCATCCGTTCTTCGAGCGAAGCAGCCGTCTGCGGCATCCACGACCGGTAGATCGCTGCAAGACTAGAGATCGGCTTGTTGAGCCAGTTGTCGTCGATAACGGTTTTCGACAACTGCGCGAGTATCAAGCTGACGCGTCCGAGGTGTTTCCAAGCGAGGCATTCCAGCGCCCACAGGAGTCCTGTTCGTGTCGGATAACCGAATGGGCCCCTTTCGGTGGGTTTTAAGAGACCAAGCACGGTCGGCTGGGGTCGTTGCAAATCCGCTTCGAGCAGTGTCAGGAATTCCCCCGGCGCCGCTTCGGCGTAGTGTGGCAGGTTGTTGCCCTGCGAGAGCAGTTTGTCGAGGGATAGCGGCGTGAGAAGCTTCCGGATGAGACGGGAAACTTGTCCCTCGACATCAAGGCCAAGCCGCTCCTGGAACAGATTGTTACCATGGACGGAGAGGATGACGAGCGTCTCACAGACACCCTCACGCAGCGCGGCGGAGTGATCACGCACCTTGCCATACAGCCCGGCGGCCCATCTCTGATCCTCCGGAAGATCAAGTGCCGGATCGCTCTCGGAAAGCACGTATTCCGCGAGCCAGAAGAACTCGGTCAGGTCTCTTTCAGACACGTACTTGTTGACGGCGAACAAGGCATCGATTTTCGAGGCGACTCCACGATAGTGTCCGGTGGACCAGACAGGGCAGTCGTCAAATTGCAGGAGGCTTGTGACGCTCTCTTCAACCTGCTGATAGGACCTATCCGCAAGGGTGCGTACAACCTCGCAATCGGCGTTGGACGTTGCGTGCCACGCGCCGACCAGAGTCATCGGGATCAAGCTTCTTGCAATTTCCATTTCTCCGGACCATTGGGGCCTCCTGATGGCGTCGATCTTTGAGAGCCGCCGCCGCAGAATGGTCGGTGAGCGTCCCGACTCTCGCGCAAGCCGCTCGGCCCTATCGTCCTTGATGCCCATCGCGGCAAGGGCCTTCTCGAAGGCAGTATGGTTCAGTAGATCAAGAGTGATATCCGGCTTCGAATCAATGGCATTGCGGGGACGAACGATGATGCAGTGAAGTCGGCGATAGACGGACGCCAGTTCGCGTTCGGTTTCGTTGGTGTAAACGATCGGAATGAATGGTGACGACGAAGCCGCGAGCGTCCGAAGCATCTCAGCCGATTTGAACACTGCTGCGAGGTCTTCCCAGCGCGTGGCGATGTCTTTGTCCTGAAACAGGCATGAGAGAAACGCTAGCGCCTCATCTCTGGAATCGGCCGTGACCACGAACGGTCTTTCGCTTGGTTTTTCGAGCCACTCTTTGAAGGTGTTACGGTACGCGATGATCGAAGAATCGAACATCGTGGGCGTCATCTTGGGATCACTCGCCTCCTCCCAACGCCCCCAACACCGATCGAGTGTCTCGAATCCTTTGACCGGCATGGCGAGCTTCTCGGCAAGCCACATCTGTGCGGGGATCGACTGTTCCAGCCACTGCTCCAGATCGCTCGCGTCGAGTGCCTTCACCGCCTTCCAATCACCTGTCGCATGCTGGCTCTTGGCCCACTCGATCTTGCCGGGCCAGTTGCGTGGAGTGACAAAGACGAAGGTGCATTCTGCCCTTTCGGCCGGGGGGACGGAAGCGAGGCGGGCGGCATAGTCACTCTCAGCCTTGCCGCGCGGGTTCTGATTGGCGCCGAACTCCCAGCAGGATTTGCTTTTGGGAACCCACGGCGTTGCCGCGTCGGCCTCAATCAAGCCATCCCAGCCCTTGCACTCTGCGTTATCGTACCCGGGGAAGTCAACCTGACGCAGTTCCTGGCCGGTCGAATGAATCAGCTTACGCAGAAGCACCGACAGCAGGTGGCGAGCGTCGAGGTTACTCTCCGCCCAATCGTGGATATCCCGGGCCTTAATGGTCAGGAAAGCAGGAACGTAGGCGCGGACCGTCACGGTCCTCTCTTTCCCGCGCCGAACATGGCGATCGAACGCTGTCTGAAGATCAAGAAGTTTCTGGCGGTCGGCGTCGAATGCCTTTTCCAACCTGACGGCCATGTTGGGGGACAGCGACGAATTGCCGTTCAGTAGGTTCGACAGGGCGGGCCCTGCCCACACCCAGCCTCTTTGCAGCATTCGTCACCGACATACCTGATGGAATTACATGCTCCCTGATAGAAATTCCGGGATGTACGGGCTTTTCTGACATGAGATTGACCTCCAAGCTCCTTTGCGACATTGTATTGTACTGTGTAGCGCAACACAATACAATTCCTTTTTAATAACGGTGATGTTCTTTCAGAGAAGTGCCTGCTTGGATGGGCGTTTTGAATGATCCAATCTTTCATGGCTCTCAGAACGTTACCCCTAGCTGGTTGAACTTTCCCCTCCTTAAACCCGGAGAGAGCGTTCTCTCCCCGAACAACACCGCATTGTCGCCAAGGTGGATGAACTGATGACGCTGTGCGATCGGCTGGAAGCGAACCTAATCAGGGGTAATGAAACTCGTGAGAGTTTGGGTGAGGCATTGTTGTATGAGATGATGAGCGCGGGTGGGGGAGGCAGCAGCACGAGTGAATTCAAGACTTGAGGAGGCTCACCACAGATGAACTGGTCGTTATCCGAGTACAACCTGATTTGTTACGGTCACACAGACTTTGATATTTTTCGTCGTCGGACGGGTGAAGACCGCTTCGACAGAAGCCGATTGTTCGAGTACACGAGCGAACATCTCCGTACCCGCTATGAAAATAATTTGGCCGGTCTTGCCGAGTTACCGACATTGGTGGTGGCTGAGACTTCTTTTAGGAAAGAGCACACTAGGAAAGAGCCACCGAGACCGGCTTTCCTTTCCTCAATTAAACGCATTCGTGAATTGCACAGCACGATCAGCTTTCGGTTTGGTCACCTTCACAAGATCAGTTCTGAGGAAATCTTCGGATGTGGGCACTTTGACATCGAAGAATTTGAACAACACCGCACCCATTGGGCGATAAAGGAAGGAAATCTCTTAGAAGGTTTCTTCAAGCTCCTTCAGGACTCTCAGAGAGACGAACGCCCACAATTCTTCAGCGTCGAACAGTGGCCCCTACCGATTCTCGGGCACGTTGCGGTAATGATGCCCTTCAAAAGTGAATTCAATCCGGTGTATGCGGCAATCAAGGGGGCTTGCAGTGCTCTGCGTATAAAGACGCTGCGCGTTGACGAAATATACAAGCCCACGAAAATCATGGACGATGTCTTCTCGACCATCGTACAAAGCCGACTCGTGATCTGTGACCTTACCAAGCGCAATGCCAACGTGCTGTACGAGACCGGCCTTGCACATGCCCGCAACTACGATGTGGTCATGATAACTCAGAGTATGGACGATATCCCTTTCGACTTGCGCCACTTTCGCGTCATCAAATACCTGCCCAATCAGGAAGGCTTGTTGAAATTGACAAAAGACCTTCAGCAAACTCTTCGAGAAACGCTAGCCAGTCAGTCGGATTAACAGAGCGTAATCTGGCATTTTTTGGTCCTTGTCGAACATTCTAGAGCCCTTCTCGCTCGACCCACTCTTATCGTTGACGCCACTCATATTTTCAAGTGTATCGTCGCATAGCGGGGGCGTCCAGTAACTCTTCGCTCATCCGACCTGCCAGGCCTGCTCATGCGCGGTTGGCCTGGACAAGCTCAATGGTTGTGCGATGACCGGGCGTGGCGGCCAATCGGGCGTCACAGGTGATCAATGGCGCCGGAAGCGACTCTGCGAGGGCCAAGTAAGCCGCATCATAGGCGGTGGCATGGTGACGAAGCGCCCAAATGCGCGGTAGAAAGAAGTCATGCGGGTAGCGAATAATCGGAAAATCAGCCAAGTCGGTCAGTGCTTGCTCCCCTCGTTGCGGTGTCAGTTCCCCAATCAGCACGTATCGCCGAAGGACTTGCGCTATCTCAAGGTCGAGCAGATGAGGCGCATGCAGAGACTCCGCAGTTCCTAAAAGCCGGTTTTCAATATCAGGCGCCGCGGCTGTACCCAAGAGCAACTCAAGGACTGCCGAAGCGTCGACAACGATCACCGTCTGTCACGCTCTTGTCGCACTATTTGGGCTGGCGGAAGGGTTGGGCGAACCGGGGTTCGGGCTCGGAGCCGTCGGCGGAGCTCTTCTATGGTCGGATACTCGGTACGACGTTGAATCTCCGCAATCAGATAATCAGACAAAGACTTCCCCGCCAACGCAGCCCTGGACTTGAGAACCCTATGAAGGTCATCGGGGACATTCCGCAACTGAATCATTTTCGACATGTGATAAACCTACTTACATGTCGGCCACATGTCAAGTCGTGGATAAACGGTCCCTTGTTTCGCGCCACACGGCGTTGGCGACCAGGTCGGTGAGGAGCCGGTCGATTTCATCCTCTGTTCGTCCGTGCAGACGGACGAGCCCCGGACGCCGCAACACGGACGAGTACTCGTTGAGAAGGTCGTCCGACATGAGGTAAAGAAGGCCGCCATCGAGCATGGCGTCCAGGATTCGCGCCGGAGGACTGTTCGAGTCCGCGCCAATCAAGCCCGAGACGATGACGTTGGCGTCGACCATACAAGCCTTGGGCGTCATCGGGTATGGTCCGCGCCTCCAGACCTCGACTGCTGACAGAGAGCGGCGCTATCGCCCGTCACGAAAACGTCGTGTTTCCTCAACCGCCAGGGCCATCGCGTCGTCGGCTTTCAATCCGGACTTGGCCCGCGCCTTGGCGACGATCTCCCTGGCGGTGTCGCAGGGTCGGATACCTCTGAGTTCCAGGCTCTCTTCGATGATTGAACCCATAGAACGATTCTGTCGGGCCGCAGCTTCCTTCAGTGCCCGGTGTGTCCGGTCAGCCAAGCTGATGGTCAGGCGAGGCATGGCATGTACTCCGATTCACAGGGGTCGATTCAGCAACCTCCGCACCATAATACTAATGCGACATACGGACAAAGACCGGAGTTGACCATTTACGATCTGTAAACCATGGTTCACGGTTCACAGATGATAGAGATCCGCAAAACGAAAATATTCGCTATCCAGTTTGAGAGGCTTGGAGATAAAAGGGCTAAAGCCCGGATACAGGCGCGGATTGATCGGATGGAAACAGGCAATTTCGGCGATGCGCAGCCCGTCGGTAAGAGAGTCAACGAGCTTCGTATCCATTAGGGTCCCGGCTACCGGGTGTATTTTGGGCGACGCGGCCCGATTGTTACCGTACTTCTCTGCGGCGGTGACAAGAAAATACAACAGACCGACATCTCAAAGGCTAACGAATCAGCCGGTAAATTGGGGGCTTAAACCATGACTTTTGCCGCATTCTCGGCTGTGGGGATGCCGTGCCAGCGGCACAAGCCGCAGCAGCAGCTAGCCCTGGGCGTCAGCCCAGGGTTCAGCTGGACCCGGTGAGAAGGTCGGGATGGGGAGAAGCCGCCCTATGGATGACTCAGGGCCCCCCGCAGATTTGTTTTTCAGGGAATGGTGGGAGTTTCCTTTAAAGGCCAGGCTATCTCAACCTTGGGACGGCTGGTCCAGGAGTTTCTTGGCTCGATACCCTCCAGTCCTTTTGAAGTAGAGCATCAGAGTGAGATAACCACCGAGCATGATGAGCGGCAGGACAGCCACAGTCATGAGAACATCTTTCTTGGCTCCGGACTGAATCTCTCCGATCAGGCGTCGGTGATCCAGGCTGGCGGCTTGAAGTTTTTCCTGGTCCAGGGGCCGATACCTGCCGAACACACTCACTTTTTCCTCACTCACCACTTGAGTATGAAGGGCCGGGTTTTTCATCCGCAGTTCCCGCTCGACAGCCCGGTCCTGAATGTGGCCAAGGAAAGCGGCGCCGACTACTCCCACACTGAGTATGCCCACGGCTGCAATGGCGTTCAAGGTCAGTGCGCCTCCTCTGGGAAACTGCTCGGAGACGACTCCGAGCATGGTGGGCCAGAAGAAGGTTTTGCCAAAGCCGTACAGAGTCGCCGCCAGCAGGATCATGATCCCTGTTGATTTCGAGAGGGCCATGAGTCCGACAGCCGCCACCAGGCTGCTGACCGCGAGCAAGCCCAGGGGGGAAAGTTTGTGGACAAACGGACCCGCAAAGAAGCGAAGGATCATCATGATGAGGGAGGTATAGACCAGCACCCACCCCGGATGGATTCCCAACTGGCCCATTTCGGGGGCCATGAGGGAGGTGATCCAACTATCGGTGCCCAATTCGGTGGTGGCCAGTGGGATCATCAGTAAGAGAAGAAAGAAGAACATCATCCGGCCCCACGAGCGAACATAGACCGTGTAACCGGCAACCAAGGCGCCACCGAGCACGAGCTGGAGAACCAGTGGCCAGGAGAACACCCGGCCCACCTCGCTGACGATCAGGGCAACCACAATCAAGATGCCCAGGACGCCGGCTTCCTGGAGCATTGCCTTGTAAGAAACTCCGGCCTGGACCCGCTCTTGAACAGGGAATTTACAGCCAAGCAGCAACAGACCATAGATGGCAGTCGGCAAAAGGATGAGGGCTACCTTCAGACGCCAGTCGACACCACCCATCATGAGAGCCAGAATGCCCCCAGAACGAGGCCGCCCGGCCAGCCCGCATGAAGAATATTGAGCCACTTGGTTTTGTCCCTGGGAAACATGGTGGCCACCACGGGATTGACCACCGCCTCCACGGTCCCGTTGCCAAGGGCCACGATGAAGGTTCCGATATAGAGACCCCAATAGCCCTGCGCCAGGATGGTGATGATGGCCGAGGCCACGTGGCAAACGAAAGCGAAGACCATGGTTTTGCCGTAACCAATCCGGTCCACCACCAAACTGAACAGGACGATGCTCAAGGCGAATGGCCACAATCCCACTCCGAAGATCTCGCCTTTTTGAGTTTCGCTCAGGTTGAACTGGACGCCCCACTCGTTAATGACCTGAGTGCGCACAATAAAGCCAAAGGCAGTGGCCACCAAAGCGATGAAGCTGGCCCAGAAGAGCCGCTTGGCTTCCGAATCGAGCCTCGGCTGCTCGTTCCCTCCAGAGTTGGGATCGTCCATTGATTTTGGCAGGTCTATCAGGAGTCCTTGTCGTCGAACCCAGCGCAGCTTAGCCCAGGCCTTGACCGCTGTCAATCGCATTGACGGGTTGGCGCCCCCTGTTTCCTGAAGACGGGAAGGATAGATTCTGGATGGGTAAAGATCCCCTCCTGAACCCCGGGGGGACCTCCGGTGTCTGCTCGCGGATTGCCCGAGTCGATTCTTTCGAACCGTCCTTGCTTTTGCCGCCCGGTCAATATCCGGTTGCTTTCCCCACTTTATATGGGAAAGAATTCTTGGAACCATGAAACGGAAAGCGCTGAACCAACAGATCGACCATCTCAAAAAGGAGTTCCGCGCCCACTTGCAAGTGGATGCCACGCTGCGCGCCATGACCGAGATCATCAAGGGTGTGGTCGAAGGGGCATACCATCAGGCGCGGACGGTGCTGCCACCCGACTGCGATGGTATCGCTTTGCTGTCGACTGGAGGATTCAGCCGAAACGAGCTTCATCCCCATTCCGACATCGACATCATCCTGCTTTTCGCCAACCCACTTAAGGAAGAGGATGAGACTTTTCTCAAAAAGCTGCTTCATCCGCTCTGGGATCTAGGGCTGCATATCGGCCATCACATCCTGGAGCTCAATCGCTATGAATTCGATTCGAAGAACCTGGAGTTGGCCACCGCCCTGCTGGAAACTCGTCTGGTGGCGGGTAACCCTCATCTTTACAGCCAGTTCCGCCAGAAGGACGTGCGCCGGCTTCTCACCCGGAAGAAGAAAGAGTTCCTGCGCGCTTTGGTGGGAAGTTACGAAGAGCGGCAAAAACGTTTCAATTCGACGATCTACCAATTGGAACCGGACATCAAGGAAGCCCCGGGGGGTCTGAGAGACTTTCAGGTGGCCCGCTGGCTGGGTCGGGTCCTGTATGGGGTCGAATCCGGTCACGGTCTGATTGAGCTTGGCGTCCTCAGCGAGGGGAATTGGCGCGATCTGCAAGAAGCACAACGGTTTTTGATGCTGTTGAGAACCTACCTTCACGTTTTGGCCGGTCGTAACCGGAACATTTTGTCTCACGAGTCTCAGGAAGAAATGGTCGAGGTGCTGGGCTATTCCTCAGATACGCCTTGGGTGGGTGTTGAGAACCTGATGAAGGACTATTTCTTGAAGGCCAAGGTCATCCACGCCTTTTGCGAATCCATGGTGCGGAGGGCCTTCCCCCCTGTGAGGCGCCACAGACGCTCGCTGAAACGGACTTGGACCACCACTGTTCTGAGGAAAGGCGCGCTTGCCTTTCCCGGGGAATCGGTGATTCGGGACAATCCCCTCAATGTTCTGAAACTGTTTTCCCGATCGGTGAGGTATCAGGTGCCGGTTAGCGAAGAGGCCTTGGACCAGATCCGAAGAAACCTGCCTCTCATCGATGACCAACTTCGCGCCTCTGCGGCAACCCGCGATATCTTCTTACGGTTGCTGCGCCAGCATCAGGGAGTTTATCAAGCCCTTTTTCTCATGCACGAGATCGGACTCCTGGGGCGGATCTTTCCGGAGTTCGATCGGATCCGTTGCCATGTCCTCCAGGACTTTTTTCACAAATACACGGTGGATGAGCATTCCCTCCTGACCATCAAGAATCTGGAAGATCTCTATCACGAGCGCAAACCGCGAAGTCGCCGCTTCGGCGAACTTCTCAAGGGGCTTGAGCGTCCCGATCTGTTGCTCTTTTCCTTGTTGTTCCACGATGTGGGAAAGGCCGAGTCCGGTAACCATTGCGAAAGGAGCCTGGTGGCCGTCAACCGGATTGCCCGGCGGATTCAACTCCCTCAGGGGGACCTCGAAACGGTCCGATTCCTCATCAAGGGTCACCTGGAAATGTCCAACACCTTTCAGCGGAGAGATGTCACGGACGAAAACGTGATTCAGCGTTTTGCCGAGTTTGTTGGCAACCAGGAAAACCTTCGACTGCTCTGTCTGGTAACCTACGCCGACATCAAGGCCGTGAGCCCCGATGCCTTGACTCCATGGAAGGAGGATTTGTTGTGGCAGCTCTATGTGGAAACCGATGCGCAGCTCACCCGGGATTTCGCCGACAAGCGCTGGCACCTGAAGCAGGATTCCGGTTTGATGCAAAAAGTTTCCGCTCTGGTGGGCGAAGGGCCGGACAGTTCGCGATTGCAGGATTTTCTGGAAGGTTTTCCCCGGCGTTATCTGAGATTCACCCCGAGGGAACAGGTCGCCGAGCACTATCGGCTGGCTGGAAAGATCCGCTCCCATACAGATATCGTCAGCCGATTGACCCGACAGCGCTCGACCTACCGACTCAGTTTCATGGCGCTGGATCGCCCTTACCTCTTTGCCAAATTAACCGGGGTGCTGGCTTGTTATGGCATGAACATTGTGCAGGGTCAGGCCTTCGCCAACAACCATGGCTTGATCCTGGATTTGATCGAGTTCGAGGATCGGTTTCAATCTTTCAAATTGAACGAGAGTGAGATCGATGAGTTTCAAAAAACCCTCCGAGAGGTGGTTCTGGGTCACCAGAATCTCGCGGAGTTGCTCAAGAAAAGGGAAAGTAGTATTCTCTTTCAGCCCAAGAAGTGGAGTCCCATCCAGACGTTTGTGAGTTTCGATGACCATGCCTCGGATAAATATACCTTGATGGAAATCGTTACGCGCGATCGCTTGGGTCTCTTGTATACTATAGCCGGCACTGTGGCAACGAACGACTGCAGCATTGAAGTTGCCTTGATATCCACGGAAGGGCACAAAGCCATTGACGTCTTTTACTTGACGCAGGCCGGAGAAAAGTTGCCCCTCCTGTCTCAGCAGGTGCTGGAGAAGTCTTTGAATCAGGCTTTGGATCAACCCTGAGAGCGGCTCGAATCTTGAGGATGAAAGCAACGGGGGGTGACGAGCCACGCAACGAAGTCCCATGATCCAAAGAATGGCTCCATCAGACCGTCTTTGGAGTTTTGAATTGTTCTTGATTTGGGTTGGTGGTTAGCGCTACGAGGAAGGGGAAATCCATGAAGCTCGTGAAGTGTATCATTCGACCGAACAAAGTAGAGGAAGTCCGAGAGGCGCTTTCGCAAGTCAACGTTTCCGGCATGACCGTATCGGAAGTGCGTGGTCATGGTCGCCAAAAAGGCCATAAGGCCATTTATCGAGGTCGTGAGTACAGTGTTACCCTCCTGCCCAAGATGATGATTGACATGGTGCTGCCGGATGATCAGGTGGACGAGGTGTTGAAGGTCATCATCGAGACCGCCAGAACCGGAGAGATTGGCGATGGCCGAATCTTTGTCTTGCCGGTAGAGCAGGGATACAACATCCGGACCGGCGAGAGAGACGTTAACTGACCCGCGGTCCCACTTCGCCGCTCTCTTTCAGGCACACGGACGGTCTTTGCCAAAGGCGCCCGGTCGATGGCAAGGCAGCGCTGTGATGTTTGTGGGCGCAACCGTCTCCTCAAAGGGTGTATCTCCGTCAAACACGCTGGCAAGAATATCTGGCAAAACTTGGGAAAGGTTGTGACGATAGCCACGCTAACCGGGGTGAGAGCCATTTGCTCTATGCCCTATAATCCGGATTGGCGAACCTCTATGGGTGGCCTCTTGACGACCCGATAATCAAGCACTCTAAGCTAATGAATGCTTGCTTGACGAAATGTCAGGTAAAGCAAAGAGGTATCTTGTGGATAAGGAAACACCCAAAAAGACCACGGCAGCCATTCACGGGAAAATGAAAGATGGGACGGATGTAGTCGGGACCTTTCATCTAAAGGTGTTCATCACGACCGAAGGTGGCCATTGGGTCGCCCAAGGCCTTGACATCGACTATCTCGCACAAGGGAAAAGCATCGAGGATGTGAAGACGCAGTTCGAAGATGGTCTTACGGCAACCATCCACGAACACCTGAAGATTTATGGAAGTATCGAGAAGGTTCTTGTTCCCGCCCCCGCAGACGTATGGAAAGAGTTTTTCCATAACAGCACTAAGCCCAATCCTAAGATTAGGCGGAAAGAGTTTTCTCAGGTTTCCGTCCACCGCCTACCGTATCAAGTCATCGACTACGTAGAAACGGCAGCTTAAGTGTCTGAAAAAGATGGTGTTAGCAAGCAGACTGTTTTGATGGTCCCAGAGGCTCATGGGGTAAATGTCCATCCACAGGATGATGGAGAGGAGCGAATGACTGTTTTCTCCAGGAATGATGTCATTGACGTTCGGCGGATGCCTGATGAGTTTGGTCGTAGGCTCGTCAATCAGCTATCGCGGAAGTTCGATATTCCCGTCCATCTTTTCTGGAATCCACACCTCATCAACAAGTCCTGACCCTGGTCTTAAATCAATGGTGAAGCAGATTCGCCATCCGGCCACATCTCGATCCTTTGCATCTTCCTTGCAGCATTCTACAGCCACCCTGTTTCCGTCGCTTTCTGGAAAGATCCTCCTCCGTTTCCCACCGCAGGTCCACCGGAAAGCCGGCGCAGCCGCTGGGGCGGAGGGGTGGAATAAGTTTCTGTACTCGGGGGCCGCCGCCAATTCGGTCCACTATCCTTCCTCTTTTTGCGCCTTCATGGTTCACCCTGCCTGACTCAGGCTGGCCACGATTTCTTGAAAATGGCTGCGGACGCGGCCGGTGATTTCGAGATAGTGGCGGGCAAAGGCTTCAGGAGATTGGCAGTAGGGTGCTTTGGGCTCTCCCATCAGGAGAATCAGCTTGCGGAGGCTATGGGGGTCGCGAGAGACCGTCGAGGTACTGCCAGGGGCTGCAATGCGCAGACGGTTTTCCAGCCGGCGCAGGAACCGGTAGCCCTCGGACAAGTCCCGGACTGCCGCCTCGGACAGGAATCCTCGCCTTCCGAGTCGAGTCATGGCCTTGAGGGTATGGGCAATGCGCAGCTCGGAGCACTGCCCTCCGTGCTTTAGCTGCAACAACTGGGTGGCGAACTCCACGTCCTGCAAGCCACCGGCTCCCGCCTTCAAATGGAAACGGTTTTCTTTGGCTTCTCTGCCCAGCTCGAATTCCATGCGCTGACGGAGATGAGCGATTTCCGATACCTCGGCTGAGGTTAACTCCGGCCGATAGACGAACCGTTCAATCATCGACTGGATTCGTCTTTGCAGGCGGCGACCTCCCGAAATGAAGCGGTGGCGGCATAGAGCCAGGCGCTCCCAGGCTTCAGCCCGGGTGGTCAGGTACTCCTGGTAGCGCGATGCTGCCACCACCAATTCGCCCTTCTTGCCCATCGGCCGCAGTCGGGTGTCAATCCGGTAGATGGTCCCCTCTCCCCGTGAGACCGAGAGAATCTCGTCGATGCGCTCAACCAGGCGGAGACAACGCCCCTGGCTCTCCTGTCCATCGCCGGGACTCTCGTCCGCATAGAAGTAGATCAAGTCCAGGTCGGAGTGGTAGCTGAGATCATTGCCCCCGAATTTCCCCAGGGCCAGAATGGCGAAGTGTTTCTGAGCCCACTCGGTGAAGCCAGGACCCAACCGTGCTCCCAGGCTTTGGCAAGCCAGCTCCAGCGCCGCCAGCAGGCAGCACTCGGCCAAGCCGGCCATCTGTCTCCCGGCTTGGTCCCGGCTCAACTCGGCCAACATATCCTTCATCCCGATACGGAACGTCTCGGTTTGCTGATACTGCCTCAAACGCTGAAGCTTTTGCTCGCTACTCGCCGCTTCCCGGAGCAGCAAGCCCAACTCGGCTGAGAAAGCAGAACGAGGCTTTTGCCTTTTCATGGCTTCAGGGCGAACGACGGAGTCGAGGAATTCCGGTCGCCGACAGAGAAAGTCCGAGAGGAATCGACTGGAGGAGAGGAGTCGCAGGAGTCGAGCCAACACTTCCGGGGACTCGTTCAGCAACGTATACAGAGAATCCCGGTCGCCCAAGGCGCTGGCGAAATTTTCAAAGGCGGACAGGGCCCCGTGTCGGGGTCCGGGCTGGTCCTCAGACTTCTCAGCAAGGCCGGCAGCAGGTTGGCCAGCAGGTTGCGCATCTTCGACGGAGCGTGCGAGAACGAAGGAGCATCCCTCAACAGGGCAATCTGATGGTGAGCGGTTCTCAGGTCTGCGAATCCATGCGCCGAGAGAATGGCATGAGCGTCCTCCTCGGGAAGCCCCGGGTTGAGCACCAGTGCGGCTTCTCTCATCTCAACACCGGCAGTGCCCCTGCGACGCCAAGCCACCAGATCGCCGAACATGCGATGGACGTGAGCCGTGTGGCGGGCATAGGTTTGCCGCAGAGCATCCAGTGTTTGAGAGACATTGCCGCCACGAATACCCATCCGACGCGCACACTTGTAGAGATCTTCTTCCTTTTCCGGCAGTTCGTGGGTCTGAAAGTGAAAAACCATCTGAAGCTTGTGTTCCAGGTCCCGCAGAAACTCATAGGCTTCTTTCAGCCTGCGATGCTCCAGGGCGCTCAAGAAGCGAGCCTTGTGGAGGGACTCGAGGGCGCGAATCGTTTGCGCCTGCTGGAGATGCGGATACCGGCCTCCGTAGATCAGTTGGAGCGCCTGGACAAAAAACTCGACTTCGCGAATACCGCCCTCCCCCAGCTTGACATGTCGCCCCTGGGCTTTCCTGGAACCCAACCGGGTATTGATTCGGTTTTTGATCTCCTGCAACTCCTCCAGAGAAGCAAAATCCAGAAACTTGCGATAGATGAAGGGTCGGAAGGTCTGGCGAAATTCCTCTCCCAGTTCCATGGACCCGCCCACGGGTCTGGCCTTGATCAAAGCCAGTCGTTCGAAGGTTTCACCCCAACTCGCATAGTAGCTCTTGTAGTCCGTCAGGGAGGAGGCGATGTTTCCGGCGCTGCCCTCCGGGCGCAGCCGCAGATCAACCCGATAGAAGGCCCCTTCCTCGGTCAGCTCCGACAAGGTCCGGGTGATCATACGAGCCAGTTTGGTGAAGAATTCACGGTTCGAAACGGCTACGGGTGAGCTCTCTGACGGTGGGCCAGGCGCCGCCCCGGTTTTGCCCTCTTCCCCGTCATAGCAGTAGATCAAGTCGATGTCGGAGCTGTAGTTGAGATCCCCCCCTCCCAGCTTGCCCATGCCCAGTACGGTGAAGCGGGCCTCCCTGAGCCCCTCCGGACCATCGGGTGTTCGGGGAATCCCGTAACGACTCACCAGTCGACGGCGGCAAATTTCATAAACGCAGTGAATGACGGACTCGGCGAGATGGGACAGCTCGGTGGTGGCGCCGCCAACGTCGATGATTCTCAGAATATCGCGGGCGCTGATACGCAACATCTCCCGACGCTTGAAGCGGGCCAGAGCCCTCAGCTGGCCCTCTTCGTCCGCGACCTTGGAGAGCGTTTGCCGGGCTTCCTTGCGGTAGGTTGCCAGTGATTTATGCCACGGCAAGTCCAACTCTTCCAGCAGCCAGTAGAAAATTTCCGGATCACGAATGAGAATTTCAGAGGCGTAGGTGGAAGATCCGCAGATAAAGAGGACGGCTTCCAAGGCTTCCGGGGTATCTCCGAGGAAGCTCAGGAAGTTCACGGGATGGTTGACTGCCGCCAAGAGCCGTTCGAAGTGATTGAGCGCCCCGTCGGGATCAGGCGTCTCCCGCACAGTCTCCAGCAACCCGCCGACCATGCGCGCCAGAGCCAGCCGCGTTGTCACATCCTCCGCCATCAATTGCAGGTTGCGGTCGGCAACCCCGGGGTCGGCGAATCCATATTGGCTGAGGAATTCCGCCACCTCTTGCGGGGAAAGTTCAGGCGCTAACAGCAGATCTTCGGGGCGCATTTTTCTGGTGAGTCCGCTCCTTATGAATTGATTTCGATCTTAACAAGGCGATCCCTCCAAAGCCACCTTGAATCCAGAAATGGCTTCGGCCACGGCCGGCAAAGGGTTTGGCCTTCCTTCGAACCGCTTGTTTCCGGCAAAAGCCGGCCGGGAAACCACACGGAGTCAACGGTCCGGATACTTGCCGGAAGGTCTCGTTGGCGGGGACTCGGTTGGAACCGTTATCCTCAAAGGTCCGGGGGCCGGGGCAGTCCTCAAAGCCTGCTTCAGGTTCTGGTCGAATCCTTGGGCCGAGGTGACGGATCACTGCCGGATATGGTAGTATTCGAGCGTTTTTGCGAGTGGCAGGCCCCGGCTAATCGCTGACGAGTCTAATGGAACCCATTGAAAAATCAAAACTTATGAGTGCCGATGAAATTGAGCGGACGCTTCGGCGTCTGGCCCGGGAGATTGTGGACTACAATCGGGGCAGCCATGGAGTTGCGTTGGTTGGGATTCGCCGCCGAGGGGTCCCTTTGGCCGAACGTCTGGCCAGGGCTCTTTGGGAGATCCAAGCCATGAAGGTTCCCGTCGGTTACCTGGACATCAACCTCTATCGGGATGACTTATCGACGGTGGCCGCCCAGCCGATCGTTCGGAGCACCGAAATCAATTTCCCGGTGAACGAAAAAATCGTGGTGCTGGTCGATGATGTCTTGTTCACGGGTCGAACCGTACGGGCGGCCATGGATGCCTTGGTGGATTACGGTCGGCCTAAAGCCATCCAACTCTGTGTGTTAATCGACCGGGGCCATCGCGAGCTACCGATCCAGGCTCACTTCGTAGGCAAAACGGTTGAGACCAAAGACGTGGAAATGGTGGAAGTTCGGCTGAACGAAGTAGACCATAGAGAAGAAGTTCTCCTTGTTGAACCGGCTTCATGAGTCCTGAAGCGATTGCCCTGCAGTCAAACGCGTCCAGTCCATCGCCCCCCGGTGATTCCCGGTGCCATTCAACGCCAAACACCTCTTGGGCATTGAGCCGCTGTCGGTGGATCAGATCCGAATGATCCTCGAGGCGGCCCATTCTTTTCGAGAGATCTCAACCCGTCCCATCAAGAAAGTTCCCACCCTCCGTGGGAAGACCGTCATCAATCTTTTCTTCGAGGCTTCCACTCGGACGCGCGCCTCTTTCGAGATTGCGGCCAAGCGTCTCAGTGCCGATGCCATCAATATCTCCACCTCGTCCAGCAGTATCGTTAAAGGGGAAACCCTCATCGATACAGCCAGGAATCTGGAGGCCATGGCGCCGGACGTCATCGTCATTCGACATTCTTCGGCCGGCGCCCCCCATCAGTTGGCCAAGAGCTGCGCGGCTTGCATCGTCAACGCTGGCGATGGATCTCACGAGCATCCCACCCAGGCACTGCTGGATGCACTCACCATCCTGGATCATAAGCCAACCTTGAGGGGCTTGCGGGTCGCCATTATCGGCGACATCGCTCACAGCCGGGTGGCGCGTTCCAATTGTTTGTTGCTGGGCAAGATGGGCGCCCATCTGACGGTCTGCGGACCGCCGACCTTGCTTCCGGTGGACTTTGACCGAGTGGGCCCTTTGGGGGGTTCCCTGAAAGTGACCGATCGGATGGACGAAGCACTGGAGGAGGCCGATGTGGTGATGATGCTGCGCATTCAGTTGGAGCGTCAGCGGGAAGCCTTTTTCCCGTCGGTGCGAGAATACTTCCGCTACTATGGACTCACTGCTCAGCGCATGAGGTCGGCCAAGCCCGACGCCATTATCATGCATCCCGGTCCCATCAATCGTGGAGTTGAAATTGCGTCGGAGGTCGCCGACGGACCTTATTCAGTGATCCTGGATCAGGTGGCCAGCGGTGTCGCCATTCGTATGGCCGTTCTTTACCTGGTCATCGGAGGAAAAGAACGACCTGGCCTCGGCCCAGAGACTTGAGGTTTCTCAGACAGGAGGACCGGCTCATGCTCTTGCGAGGTGAGAGCCCGAAGCACACGAGTGGAACGGAAGTTGGGCCGGTTGGGGATTCAATGGTCATTACCCTGCGGATAAAAGCACCGATACGTTTTTGGTCTGACCAGAAACTCGGATTGGCATAGGAGTCTCGATTGGCATCCTTACTCATCAAGAACGGAAGAGTCATCGATCCATCGCAAGAGCTTGACCGGATCAGCGACGTCCTGCTCGAGGACGGTAAGGTCAGCCGAATGGCTGTTGGCCTGCAGGCCCCCGGCAGCCCGGTCCTGGATGCCGCAGGGCTGATCGTGGCCCCGGGGTTGATTGATATTCACGTGCACTTGAGGGAACCGGGCAGAGAGGACGAGGAAACCATTCAATCGGGCTCCGAGGCGGCTGCCGCAGGCGGATTCACTTCAATCTGTTGCATGCCGAACACCAAACCCATTAACGACAACCCCGCGGTGACCAGCTTCATCCTCAAGGAGGCTGAGCGGCGGGCGTTGACTCGGGTTTTTCCGATTGGCGCCATCAGTGTAGGCAGCGCCGGCGAGCGTCTGGCCGAAATTGGAGAAATGGTTAACGCAGGGGCCGTCGGCATCAGCGACGACGGCAAGGGGGTCATGGACGCCCAACTCATGCGGCGAGCCCTGGAGTATTCGCTGCCCTTCAAGATCCCCGTCATTGAACATTGCGAGGATCTCAACCTGTCGGCTCATGGTTGCATGAACGAAGGATACTATTCCACTCTCTTGGGCTTGAAAGGTATGAGCCGGGCAGCCGAAGACGCCATGGCAGCTCGAGATATCATGTTGGCCGAATTGACCGGTGCCCACATCCACGTTGCCCATCTGTCCACGCGGGGAGCGGCTGAACTGGTTCGGGAAGCCAAGCAAAAAGGAATCCATGCCACCTGCGAAGTCTGCCCCCATCATTTCACCCTCACCGATGCCGCCTGTCGTGACTACGACACCAACACCAAGATGAGTCCTCCGCTGCGAACCGAGGACGATATCCAAGCGTTGCTGGAAGCAATCGCCGACGGCACGGTGGATTGCATTGTCACCGATCACGCCCCGCACAATCCCAATGAAAAAATGCTGGAGTTTGACCAGGCTCCCTTTGGCATCATCGGCCTGGAGACCGCTCTCGGTCTTGTTCTGACCCGCCTCTACCATCCGGGGCCTCATCGATCTCAACCGCTTGGTTGAGCTCATGAGCACCCAACCCGCCCGATTGATCAACCAGCCCCTGGGCAGCCTGAAAACAGGCGGCGCGGCCGACCTGACCCTTTTCGATACGGAAGCGGAATGGGTTTACGACCTCGGCCAAACCAGATCCAAAAGCCGAAACTCCCCCTTCCACGGGACAGTTCTCAAAGGGCGCGTGGCCGCTACCATTGTGGGAGGGAAGATCGTCTATCAGGCCCCTGGGTACTTCAAAGGATAGCCTGAGTTACCCTTGCCGGGGTCGATTCCGGGGCTTCGTTGCGATCGGTCGGGGCGGCCATCCTCATTCCCCACCCCAATGCCAATCGTTACCAACCCTGGTGACTTTGCTTGAATTTCTCGAGGCAGTCGGCGGAACAAAAGTACTTGGTCTCTCCACCGAAGGAACGATGCAAGGAGGACGTAACGTCAACGTAGGTGCCGCAGGTGGGGTCCTTTTCCATTTTTCCCTGCTTGACTTTGGATTCACGAGAACGGGAGGGTCCAGGATTCTTGAAGTTGGGGGCAGCCTTCTTGGGGGCAAAGAGCGCCCGCAGCACGCCGCGGACAAACATCAGCAAGGCCAGGAGAAGCGCCAGTTGAATCAGCCATTTCATCGGAAGTCCTCAAGGGCCGGCCTGTTGCTGAAAGGGAACGGGAAGGAGAAAGCGTGTGTGCCACGAATCATTTCCTGAGTCTATCATTGATTCCGTCAGCGTCAAGCGGGCAGGAGGGTGTTCCTGGGAACGCGGGTGTCCCGCCCGCCTGATCGGGAAGCCGGCGTCCTGCTTTTGACGTGTGTCCGTAGAACCGGATCAAGTCGTCCAAGTATCAGCAGGTAAAAGAACTTTCCATTGACATCGACTACGAATGCGGGTAAACAACAAGCTATCGTATAAAGACGGTTACTGAGGATCTTCCTGACAGTTATAGTAGCGTTGAGACCGGAAAAGGGGAGCGACCCATGACAACCGCGGCGTTCGACACGCTAACCGCCGCCCGCCAGCTTCAAGACGCCGGCATCGAGACCAGGCAGGCTGAGGCCATTGTTCAAACCATGGGTAATGCCTTCAGCGATGCCGTCGCTACCAAGACCGACATTGGCGAAGTCAAGGCCGAGCTCAAGGCCGACATTGGCGAAGTCAAGGCCGAGCTCAAGGCCGACATTGGCGAAGTCAAGGCCGAGCTCAAGGCCATGGCTACCAAGGCCGACATTGCTGAAGTCAAAGCCGAGCTCAAGGCCGACATTGCCGAAGTCAAGGCCGACATGCTCAAGATCGCCATCGGCGTAGCCGTCGGCATTATCCTTGCCAACGCCAGCGTGACTATCGCCTTGATCCGCTTGCTTTCCTGATTCCGCCAGGCGGACCAGACGCTGATCGGGTTCGCCTGCAACCCGCCCACCATCACCTTCGGAGACACCGCGCCCACTTTGACCGGAGCCCACTGTGACCGCACCCGGCAACGCTGCTACCGGCGCGTTGACCTACACCAGCCGGACCACGGGCGTCTGTAGGGTGGACGCTGCGGGAGCGCTGACCATTCGCACCAGCGGGATCTGCACCATCCGGGTAGATGCGGCATCTACCGCCAACTACGACGCGGCCTCGGACACCTTCACCCTATCGGTCAACCCGGCCCGGCCGGCTGGCCTGGGGGCGACCGCTGGCAACCGACAGGTCATGCTGAGTTGGGAGAACCCCGGGGACAACGGCATCACCCGGCACCAGATCAAGCAGTGGAGCGGTGGAGAACCGACCCCCGGCACGTGGGAGGACCTGGTGGGCAGCGGCGCTGGCACGACCGGCCACACGGTCACGGACTTGACCAACGGGACGGGCTACAGCTTCAGGATTCGGGCCGTGGCCGGCAGTCTGACCGACGCTGAGTCGGAGGTTGCGACGGCCACGCCGGCGGCGGGGAGGCCGGATTCCTCCAACACCTCCATCATCGGCGGGGACGTCCAGCCGGTGCAGTCGTCCCTCTCCGATGCGCTCCGCGAGGGCCAACTGCGACCCCAACGACTACTGCCGGATCTTCCGCTCTGCCTGGCAGTGGCAGAGCGCTGATTCCGAGGCCGACGACGCGACCTGGATGCCGCTGACCACCCCCGGCTCCTTCACCTATCTCTACCTGCCCACCAACGACGACCGGGGCAAGGTCCTGCGGGGCTGCACCCCCTTCCTCGCCGAAGACGGCGCCACCCTCACCGGCGAGGACTCCACCCACTGACCTCAACCCTCGGCCCAGTGAGCCTGACGGGGATAGCCACGGCTGAGGCTGTGTTCACGGAAGGGGACCCGGTGGCCATGGTCTCGGCCCCGGTGACCGAGGCGAGTCCCTGGTGGTGGGAGCGGGCCGACTCCGACAGTGCCAATGATGGCGACCGGACGTTTGTGAGTGAGGCGCCCGCCTGCCCCGTAGGAACAGGCCGGCCCGTTGATGCTCCCACATCTTGTGTCCCGGAGGCTCAGGCCTCAGCTGCAAAATCGCTAGATGTTGGGGTTGGCTATGTTGTTGACCTAGTGGCGTTTTATCGGAAGTTTCCGCGCTTTGGGGATGACGGGTCCGGCAGCGGTCGGGAGTAACCTGAAAAAAAGTTGTGACTGCGAGCCGTTTCGACCGTCTTATATAGATAGGAGGTGATGAACTCCTCATCGCATTGCTGGTGTTGAGTGAAAGCGAGGTCGAACCATGAGAAAACCAAGAATACAGCAATTGACTTTCCCCGTGCTTTACCTGGCCTTCGGACTGGCGGTGTTCGGCATGTTCGGATATCGGGCGCCTTTGGAAGGATAATCAGGGCGCCCTGATACTGGTGACTATTGTCCTTACGTAGAACCCGGAACCAGCTGCCAACTTGTAGGGGGTAGGGACTGTGTGCAAGATAGTTCTTGCTCTTGGAGTTATCTGTGTTGGTACGAGTACTGGCGATGTACCCATATCGTTCAAATCTGTACATTGGGCTGCTGTGACATAGCCTAGCCAGGGCACAAGGAGAGAGAAAATGAGATATCGAATCGGGTGTTTACCTGTAGTTTCGACTTTGGTCCTTGGAACAGCCATTTCTGCGCAGGCGCAGTGGATGCCAGTGGTTGCAAAGCAGAAAGAACTAACCTACAGGCTTGAAGAGAATGGCTCCAGAGTCATTGTTAGCGAACGGCGAGGTGCTTACAAGCGTTCTTCCAGCGGCTCGGTAATGCACACATGGAGACCCATTGTGGATGGTCAGGAAGTGGGATCGGTCAAGGCGACTTTCCTGGATGCCAGTACTGGAGAGAGATATGCCATTGACCATGGATCTCAGCGAGCCCGTCTGATCCATCAAACACCTGCCCCCATCCTGCCTGAAACAGTCAATCCGGAAGAAACTGTTGGGGAGGCAGTGATCAACGGGGTTGCCTGTGCGGGCTTGAAGGTCCTGGTTAATGGAAAACCAACAAAGGGTGTGAACTGGGTTTCGGTTCCTTATGACCTGGACGTAAAACGAGAGTTCCCGACGCTGAACGGGCGCTGGATCGTCCAGGAACTTTACGACATTCAATTTGTCGAACCTGAACGCTCTGTTTTTGCGATTCCACAAAACTATGAGCGTAGTCGTCGATGATGTTCCGGCAACATCCTACCGGCCAGAGTAGTAGCGGTCGACAGCCCGCGGCCGGCGGCTTCGTTGCGGGTGTAGGTGGCGGGCATCTTGGGACTGGACCAACGGCTGGCCTGCATGAGGTCGGGCAATTCGGAGCCCGTGGGCGGCCAGACGGTCCATCGACTGCTTGAGGTCCGGCTTCAGATCCCGGTTCATGCGCCAAAGAAAGACGAGGATGGCGACGCCGGTGCTGATGATGGTGATGATCTCGTCTCGGTACTCATGGCCCCATCCTAGCACATCTCCAAGGCCTTCCCACGCTCAGGAATTCGTGTTTTTCTTCTCAGAGGCCCTCGACAGCGGCGATGAGGGCCAATACCTGCGGGTCTACGTGTACTACACAGACGGCGGGGGCAACCGCAAGCGGGCGGTCACGCCGGCCATCGGCCCGGTGAGGGGGCAGCAGTGAGAGAGGATGTTCCGGGGCTCCGCTGCGAAAGAAGTGAGGGAAGAGGAAGATGAGTGAGAAGAGGTAAAATGGGCCGTTCCGGGGCCCGCGCCAGCAACCTGCGCCTTCTTCATTCAAAATTCCCAATTCGTCATGGGTCGAGCCCCAACGGAATCCATCTGCCCGGTGCTTTCTTGCGATTGTCCCGGGGAGGATGTCTGCAATTGCAGGATAGGGACGACCTCTCGACTCGCCGGGAAGAGGAACCGGCAGTGGCGATCGTGATGTCGATGACAGGGTCGGGACGAATCAATCCCAATTTGTACTATAAGGGAGGACTGGCGCCCCCACTTGGGTGTTGGGAGTTCCGAAGTTGGGGCCTCTGCTGACGGAAACGAGAGCCTTCGTTTGGAGATGCCGACGGTTGGCTCTGGAATCCAACAATATTCAGTCGTTCAGAAGAGTTCGAAAGCCTTCGAATCCAAGCGTTGAGACTGGTGCATGAGCACGGCATTCATCAGCTCAATGGCCAACCGAGACTCCAGAGTGATCCCGGCGCGGACCCCGACGCAGGGATCATGCCTTCCAATCTTGAGCTTGAACTCGATTTCCTCCAGATTCTTGCGAACCGACTGCTGAGGCAGGGAAATGGATGAGGTGGGCTTGAACACCACACGGCAAAGCAAGGGACTTCCGGTGGTCACCCCGCCCAGTAATCCGCCATGGTGGTTGCTTTGATAGCCGGAACGCCGGATCGGGTCGTTGTTCTCACTCCCGAGCCGCTCAACGACGCTCGCTCCCGAACCAATCTCGCACGACTGAACGGCATGCAGTCCTCCCAGAGAGCCCATCAAGCGTAACTTCAGGCTCTGATAGAGGGGTTCCCCGACCAACGGCGGCGGGTTCACTGCCGCCACCTCGACTGCTGCTCCCAACGAATCCCCTTTCTTGCGAGTCTCTCTGATCGCCTCGGCGGCTTCCCTGACAAAGGCTGGGTCGAGCGCATGGAGTTCGGCGGTCTCCAGTTTGGCCTCAAGACGTTCCATGGCGTCCGGGGCAAAGCGCCGAGAGCCGGGTTCCTGCAAGTTTTCAATATGGCCGGCCAGAGTCAGGGGACTTTTTAGGGGGCCCACTTGGCAGATGGAAGACAAGATCACCGTTTCGAAGTGTTCTCGCAGAAAGATCCGAGCGATGGAGCCTGCGATCACATCGGAGATCGTGGATCGATAGCTGGACCGCCCCCCCCCTCTCGGATCTGCGAAGCTCCGGGACTGATGAAACTTGACCAGGTCCGTATGTCCGGGACGAACCTCCCCTTTCGGCCCTGCGAACTGCTCATAATCCTGCGAGCGCTTCGATGAAGAGAGAACCAGCGCCGCTACCGGTTCGCCACTGCAGTAACCCTCCTCGTAGGAAGGAGCCTTCACAGCTCGGTCCTCTTCGCCGACAGTAACCCGGGGACCTGCAGTCAAACGTTCGCGATCCGCCTGGTACAACCCCGACAGAAGGATCAGACGGTCTTCCTCACGGCGGGGAGTCCCGTGCTTGCTGCTACCCGGACGTCTGCGGTCCAGGTATCGCTGTATCCTCTTACGGGAAATCTTGAGCCCGGGAGGGCAACCGAAAACGATGGTTGTCATGGCCGGCCCATGTGATTCCCCGGCGCCGGCAACTCCATACAATGGACCCCCGAGTAGCTCCATGGTGAACTCCTGGTATCCTGAACACAGGCAAACACTATATATATCACAAGTTTAGGGTACAAGGAGGGGAAGTTGCCCCCGGGACTCTTTCTCAAGGGAATCTTCTCCCCAGCCTCAAGACCTCGCCCAGGCATGACCATGAGGGAGACATGGAGTCCAGAGAAGTGCGATGGCGCCTGCCCGACCTCGGCGCCAAGCGTTGAAATTTGGAGATAGGCCCCATATAGTGTTGCTGGCTAACAGGGGGAGGAAGCTGGAAGGTTGCCCGGTCAGGAACTCGTCCTCCTCATTACCGGAAAGTATCATTATCCTATTCGTCGTTGTACAGAGAGAACGCCGGGAATCCCATGGTGCCACGTTCTTCCAAAGTGAGGGTGGGTCTGCTCCAGATGGCGTGCCGCCGTGAACCTCAAGCCAATTTGGATAAAGCGCGAGAAGGCATCCGGCAGGCGGCCAAGCAGGGAGTTCAGATCATTTGCTTGCAGGAGCTTTTTGGCTCGCCGTATTTCTGCCAAACGGAAGATGTGACCTTTTTTGATTTGGCTGAATCAGTTCCAGGGCCCACCACCGAAGCCTTGTCGGCGGCGGCTCGGGAGCATCAGGTGGTCATCGTGGTTCCCCTCTTCGAGAGAAGGGCGGCTGGCGTCTACCACAATACCGCGGTCGTATTGGATGCGGACGGCGCTCTTTTGGGAAACTATCGCAAGATGCACATTCCCGAAGACCCCCTCTATTACGAGAAGTTCTACTTCACCCCGGGTGATCAGGGCTACCCTACTTTCGACACTCGCTACGGGTGTGTCGGTGTATTGGTTTGCTGGGACCAGTGGTATCCGGAGGCCGCTCGCCTGATTGCCCTGGGTGGAGCTCAAATCATCTTCTACCCAACAGCGATCGGTTGGCACCCTTCTGAAAAACACCAGAGCGGAGCCGCCCAGCACGAGGCCTGGAAGACGATTCAACGCTCACATGCCATTGCCAACGGCATCTACGTGGCATCCGTCAACCGCGTGGGCTACGAGCGTCCCTCAGGCGGTGAAGGACTGGAGTTTTGGGGGGGCTCGTTCGTTTGCGACCCTTTTGGCATCGTGTTGAAGGAAGCGTCTCAGGAGGAGGAGTTGCTCATCGCGGAATGTGATTGGTCGCAGATTGAAGAAGTCAGACGCCATTGGCCGTTCTTGCGGGACCGACGAATCGACAGTTACGCTCCGATCGTCCATCGCCTCATTGACCGTCCTCCGTCGGGCTGAAGTTCGCGTGGCAACCCGTTGTATACGTGTCGGCAACAGGAAAGGGAAATCCCTCGGTAGAGGCTGGGGCGTAGATTATTCCTGCGCATAATACTCGCTGATGTCGATGCCCTCTGCGGCAATCGCTCAAGCTGAAGCGGTCCGCGCAAATTCTCCGGGATTGCCAGAAAGGGGCTTCCCCTGGAAAGGACAAGAATTGATGTCATTCTCTCAATGCCCACTCGTCGGCTTGATTAAGAGGCAGATCATTCCTGTGGTGGCGATAATCTTCGCCCTCAACGTCAATGCCGCACTGATGCGGGCTGAGGGGCTTCACTCCACCCCGGCGACGGCCAAAAGTCGTTTGTGGAAAGTTTCCTCTCAACGGGGCGCCGTTTTTCTCCTTGGCTCCGTGCATGTGCTGAAACCCGGCGCCTATCCGATTTCTCCGGCCGCGGAAGCAGCGCTTCGGCAAGCCAAAACAGTCGTGCTGGAAGTTGATCTGGACGAGATGGATTCGTTGAGCTTTCCGCAGATGATTCGCAGCAAGGGATTCCTCGACAAGGAGACCCTTGAGACCAAAGTCTCGGCGGAGACCTTGGCCCTGGCTGTAGGGAAAGCCGAAGAAATGGGCCTGCCCTTTGATCAGGTTCGCCTCCTTAAGCCTTGGTTGCTTATGTTCACCCTTACCGCTTTCAAATTGCAGTCGCTGGGATTTGATCCCAATCATGGCATCGACCGCTATTTTTTCGATAAAGCCAAGCTCGAAAATAAAAAAATTATCAGCCTGGAAACGATGGAGTACCAACTGGACCGGCTGGACGGGCTGCCAGCCAAGATTCAAGAGCAGGCGCTGCGGCAAACCCTGGAAGGTCTGGATACCGTCCAAGAGGATTTCGAAGAGATATTGGAAGCCTGGTCTCGCGGGGAAGTCGAAGTGCTGGAAGACTTGTTATTCAAAGGTTTTGAAGGCTTTCCCGAGGTGTTTGAACGGCTGATTGCCGAGCGAAACAGGAACTGGTTGCCCAAGATCGAGGAGTTTCTGACTCAGTCTGGAACGACCCTGGTCGTGGTGGGAGCGGCCCATCTGGTGGGTCCGGAAGGCGTTGTGCAACTTCTGGAAAAGCAGGGCTATCGAGTGAGGCAGTTGTGAATCGGGATTCTCATCCCGTGACCACCATGAACCCACTGTCGATTCCAAGAGGCTATCGAATGCCGGCAGAGTGGGAGCCGCACCTGGCGACCTGGATTGCCTGGCCGCACCACCGGGCGGATTGGCCCGGGAAGTTCGCTGCAATTCCTTGGGTGTTTGGCGAAATTGTGCGTCGCCTGTACCTCCAGGAGCGTGTCAAGATTCTGGTTGAAAATGGCCGGCTGGAAAAAAGAGCGCGCAGGCTCCTTTCGCAGGCCATGGTTGACCCTGCTGCCGTTGACTTCTACCGAGTCCCCACCGACCGCAGTTGGCTTCGCGACACGGGCCCCATTTTCATCCGGTGCTCCGGGTCCGGGGCCGGACGAAGTGGGAATTCTGAACTGGAGATTCAATGGCTGGGCCAAGTACTCGAACTGGAAGCGCGACAACGACGTCCCGGACAAAATGGCCCGTTTGCTCGGAATGAAGCAGTGGCAACCGATGACCTCGGGGCCAGGGCGCAGGATCGTGATGGAAGGGGGAAGTTTCGAGGTGAACGGTCGGGGAACCCTCGTAGCGACCGAAGAATGCCTGCTCAGTCCCATCCAGGCAAGGAACCCTGGACTTTCCAAGTCGGAGTTGGAAGAGATTTTTCGCCATTATCTCGGTGTTCGTAAGGTCATTTGGCTGGGTCGAGGGATTGCCGGTGATGATACTCACGGTCACATTGACGACGTCGCCCGGTTCGTGAACGCCACTACCCTGGTTGTTGCGGTGGAAGCTAACCGGAAAGATGCGAACTATGAGCCCTTGCATGAAAACCGGAGGCGGCTGCGATCAGCGACCGATCAAGATAACCAACCGCTTCGTGTTGTCGATCTCCCTATGCCACAGCCGCTGTTTTTTAGTGGGCGACGGCTCCCTGCCAGTTATGCGAACTTTTACATCGCCAACAATACAGTTCTGGTGCCCACTTTCAATGACCCTAACGACCGCCTGGTGCTGAACACCCTGAGCCGGCTTTTCCCGGACCGCCGGGTTGTCGGCATTCACAGCGTAGATCTGGCCTGGGGTTTCGGAACACTTCACTGCCTCACCCAGCAACAGCCCCTGTAGGACTTGCCGGGGCAGCCCATCCAAGACTCCGCCCGGGACAGAGTCTGAAAACTAGTCGGCCGGGCTGTTCAAGGCCTGGCGAGCAGCCTGGGAGATGGCCTTGACCCCGATCTCGTAGTGGTTGTAAAGCTCCTCGGCTTGGCCCGATTGACCGAATTCATCCACCCCCAGGCACAGCGCGTTGCTACCGAATACACTCCCGATGAAGGAAAGGGCATGCGAGTGGCCATCCAGCACCGTGACAATCGGGACCTGCCGCTCCGACTCTGGAATAAGACCTTCCAGGTGGAAAGTGAAACGAGTTCGGGGATTCTTCATTTTGAACTTATTGGCTTGTTGCCAACCACGGTAGAGCAGGTCCGGACTGGTGACCACGATTACGTTGGCGAAAATCCCTTCCTGAAAGAGTTTCCGGCTGGCCTCCAGGGCTTCGACCACCATCACTCCGCAGGTGAAAATGTTCAAGACGTTTTCGCCGGGAGAATAAAATGGATCGGACCCATACTCCAGGAGCCGATACCCCCCCCGCAAGACGTCCTTTCGCAGTTGGGCCAACCGTTGGGGACTCTTTCGCTTGTTAGCCGGAAAAATATCCTGAGGCACTGGGCGAGTCGAGAGGCGCAAGTAGAGGATTCGACCCCGCTTGCGGTCCAGAAGATTTCTCAGACCCGCGAGAAAGATCCATTCCAGTTCTTGAGCGAAGGTGGGCTCGTAGTAGACCAGATTAGGCATCTCCATGCCGATGGAAGGGGTGATGAGCGATTGATGGGCGCCTCCTTCGGGACTCAGCGTAATTCCCGAGGGCGTACCGGCGAAAATGAACTTGGATTCGGTGTAAGCCGCATAGGTCAGGGCGTCCAACCCCCGCCCAATGAATGGGTCGTAGACGGTTCCGAAGGGCAGTAGAACTTCTCCGGAGAACTCCTGCGACAATCCCAGCATGTTCAACAGGAGAAACAGATTATTTTCCGAGATGCCCAGTTCGATATGGTGTCCCTTGGGGGATTGCTCCCAATTGAGCATCGAAGCCACGGCATTCTCGCGAAAGAAATTGATCTTTTCCTCGGGGCTGTAGACCCGCATCTTGTGAATCCATCCCCCCAGGTTGGTCGAAATGGAAACGTCAGGCGAGGTGGTCACCATGCGAGACGCCACTTCCGGGATCCGGCTCAAGGCGGTTAACAGACTGCCCAAAGCCTGTTGAGTGGAAATGTTTCCCCGGTAGCTGGACCCCAAGCGATCGGGAATAGGCACAGCCCTTGACGGAGGGGCCTTCGTTTCCGCCTTGGCTTCGGTATTGAGACGCTGGAGGCGGGACTGGATGAACTGGTCTTCGGGGCTGCCGGGCGGGAATCGGGCGAACTCTTCTCCGGGAACGATCCCGAGTCGCGACTGAAGTTCCGCCATTTGTTTGCTGGTCAGGAGTTTTGCGTGGTTCAGGGGGTCCCCGGCGATCGGCAGTTCCCAGCCCTTGATGGTGTAGGCGATGATGACCACGGGCTGATCGGTAATCCGGTCCGCCTCGTCCAGCCCTGCCAGGATCTTGCGCAGGTCATGGCCACCCAAATCTGCCAGCAAAGGCTTGACTTCGTGGGTAGCATAGTCGCTCAGCAGGTCCAACAAATCCTCGTCCTGACCGGATGGGCTGTCCGCCAACCGAAGTCGGATCCGTTCTCCATCCTCGATACGCAGCAGGCTCTGATACTCGTCATTGGTCATCAGGTCAATTCGCCGTCTCAACTTCTCGCCGTGCGGACGCCTGAAAACATCTTCCAGTTTTTGGCCATACTTCAACTCCAGCACTCGCCAGCCATTGATGCGAAACATTTCCTCGATCTTCTGCGCCTTGCCACTGGGGACGACGCGGTCCAGGCTCTGCCGGTTGAGGTCGACTATCCAAAGGACTTGACCCAGGTCTTGCAACGTTTCCTCTCCCAGGGCCTCCCACACATTTCCCTCATCCAACTCCGCGTCACCCATTAAGGCAATAAACCGATTGCGCCGGGGGTAACCGAAATGGTCTCGCACGAACTGCCGGGTCAGCCGGGCAAAGTTGGGAATGACGGCTCCCAGACCCACAGATCCGGTGGAAAAATCGACATGGTCCACATCCTTAGTGCGACTGGGATAGGACTGGAGTCCTTTGAAGCTGCGAAACTGGCGTAGTTTTTCCTCGGGCAGGTTGCCCAGAAGATACTGGATGGCGTGATATACCGGGGAGCCATGAGGCTTGACCGAGACTCGGTCTCCCAAGCGCAAGGAGTGAAAATAAAGAGCCGTCATCAGGCTGACCATGGAGGCGCAGCTAGCCTGGTGGCCACCCACCTTGGCGCCATCCCCGTTTTCCCGCAGGGAATTGGCGTAGTGCACAATCTGGATGCTCAACCATAGAACTCTTTTCTGAATCTGTTCCAGGATAGCGACCTCGGAATCCAAGGGGCTCTTGGGAAGCTCTGTTCCGGCGTCGGGTCCTCGGCTGTCGGTGGTGAGCCTCTGGGCGTTTCTAATCATCCGCACACCCGGTAAAACCGTGTAGACAACGTCGGCCCCTGGATCAGTGGATTGATGGTGTCCCGACTGGCTGCTGTAGGGCCCGTCAATGGTAGGGTTTCAACCTTTCCACGCATCGAGCAATCTCCTGCAGGATGGGGGCTGGTGGTGGGGCGTTGAAGGGTCCCCCTTCACCCAGGTCAATATCTTGAAATCCACCGAGTTGGCTGGCAGCAATCACGGCGGAGTAATTGTAGATCCGGTCCTCCATGAAGCGAATCTCCTCAAGACCCGAAACCGCCTGTTCCAGTTCGGCGCAGGCCTCGAAGTCCCGGCGCCGGCAGGCATTGTTGATCGCGTCACAGAGGCGGGGGCAGATCAGCGTCAATCCAGAGGTGTGCCCCCGAGCGCCTCGCCGGGCGGCCGCCGTAACTCGATCGCCCACTCCCCATAGAACCCGCTTGGAGTCAGGCACTGCCGAGCACAGCACCTCTACGTCCCCTGGTTGGGTCCCAACCTTGATGCCGGCAATGTTGGCAAGTCCGGTGGCGAGTTTAGCATAGGCCCCATTCAGGCGGCTAGTGCGCAGGTAAAGGATGAAGCGGCCTGCTCCCTGCTGTTCGAAATGTTGCGCGAAAGCGGAGAGTTCGACTTCGATGCCATCGGGGTTGCACAGACCCGGAATGGGCATGAGCAGAAAGTAATCCGGAGGTCTTTCCAGACTCAGACAGTCCTCGATGAACTGCCTGGCCTCTGAGAGCGGAGTTGGAATCACCCCCGCCATGAAGATCGCCTCGCCGCCAACCAGGTGGCTGGTCGACTGAATCAGTTCAAGCAGCGTGGTCCGGTCGAGGTGATGAATCAAGCTGGTTCCGCCAATTCCAATGACTCGTCGGCGTCCGTTGTCCAGAAAACAGTTTTCCAGGAGGTAGCCAACGTTCTTGCTGTGGGCTCGCTGGTCCACCTTTCCTCTCCGAAAGGGAAGTGGCATCAGAACCGTCACGGTGTCGAGTTCAGCGAACGGGCTCTGATCGAGCTCCGTCTCATGAAACTGCTCGGATTGTGTCTTCATAGCCTTTTCCCCCAACCCTCCGAGGAATCTTTGTTCCCCCACCAACGGCTTTCACTTTTTGAGTCGACTGATCCTTGAAAGGACTCAGCGAGTGGTGGCCCATATCAGTCTTCTCGCCGGCGACCAGGAACGTGAAACAACAAAAGCCACCGTCGAGCCGATTACGAAAAAGCCCGCCGCCGCAAAGATCCAAAGAGCGCCTGCCTGGTCCCCAATGAAACCCCAAAGCGGCGGGCCCAGAAACATCCCCAGACTAGCTGCCGACAGATATAGACTCATGGCATTTCCAGTGTGCAGCGGATGGAAGCGTTCAGCGGCAATCGAGCTCAGGGCCGGGTAGTAGACGCCGTGGCTCATCCCGCAACAGAACCCAATGAGACCCAGCTGCCAGGCATAGTCGGCGTGAGGAATCAGGGCGAGCCCCACTCCATAGAGAGTGAGGCTGGAGATGGCGATGACGCGTTTCCTGCCCGTATCGAGCCGTTGACTGATGCCCAGGCGGGTCATGAAGGCTCCTGCGCCATAGCCGACCCCAAAAGCCGAGACAGCTCCGGTGCCGATCCAACTTACCGTTGGAGCCAGAAAGCTATTCCAGGAAGAGAAGCCGAAACCAAAGAAAAAAGAGAAGAAGATGACCGGCCTCAAATTAGGGAAGTTCACTTTGAACGCATGGCTGAACGGTTGGCGCCGAGTGCCCTTGGGAGCCAGGGGTCGAGGAAGGCGGCGGAGGATGACGCCAACCAGTATAAAGCTGACCGGAAGGAGTGTGAACGTCCCGGCCATTCCCCAGAAGTCACGCAGCGCCTCGGCAATGAAGGGCCCGGCTCCCATCATCACGAATCCTGGTAGGCCAAAATAGCCTATCACTCTCCCCTTGATCTCCTGCGGGACCGACTGCACCAAATGAAAAAGCGCTCCGGAGGAGACCATCGCAGCCCCGGCTCCGTGAAGGGCGCGAGCGGCAAAGATGGTGTCTGGCCACCAGAGCGCTGTCCAGTAGAAAATACAACTGCTCAAAGCGACTCCCGTGCCGATCAGGGCCGTTGGCACATTCCCGATGCGGTCCGCCAGATGCCCTGAAAAGATCTGAGAGAAAAGAGCGACGACGAAAAACAGGCCCATGGCCCAACCAATCTTTTGCGCCGACCATCCCCGATGGGTCAAGTAGTCCGGAACCAGGATCAGCGTCCACATGGTCAAGCTCAGCAAGGCGTTGATACTCAGGTAGGCAAATAGTCTGAAACCTTCTCGATTCAATAACATGGAGCTTCTCTGACGACGCCTGGCCTGCAAACGACCGTCTCTCGACCCAATGACGACATACTCCGGCAAGATCGGGGCGCCGGTTAAGATGGGTCTAAGCGGTTAGCCTCGGTTAATGTTATCATTCCCCTCCGGGGAGGGGCTGCGCTCCTGAGAGGAGTGCAGGGGGTGGATACCCTCAACAAAACTCCCCTCCTGAGAGGAAGACGGGGGGTGGGTCCATGGGAGGGTGGACTCATCAAGTGAACATCGACTCAGGCCGACCGCTTAGGATCTTGTTTGTGGCCGATCCTGATGGGACGCCGGTTCAATGAACCATCAGGAGAAGGTTGGCGCCTTCCGGGGTTGGCCTGAGCAACAGGTGGGCACTGGGGCCGCTCTCCAAAATCCACCGTCCACTTCGTCATTATACTCCAGGTTTCAACCCCTGTTCTGTCCTTGGTCCGGTCCTTGGCGGTTGTCCGGGTAAACGACCAAAATCATTGAAGAGAGGCTTGGGCATCGATAAACTATTGAAACTTGAGATCTCGGGCGCGAGGCGGCCCCTGACCCCCGTCGCCGCCTGGCCTGAACCCTGTTGGTCTGAGGAGAAGAAAGGATGGGTCATGGTGAGGCGGCGCAATTCCATTGGGAGGACCAGAAAGATGAAACTGTCCCGGTCGTTATTATCACGCATTTGCTGTTATTGATGGCCACAGCCCCGGTCATTGTCTGTCGGAGCTCGAAGAACTTGACCAGCAAGGACATCGACAAGATGATGACCTCGCTCTCCAACTGGGGCCGTTGGGGAGAGGACGACCAGCTGGGGACGATCAACTTGATCACGGCCGAAAAGCGAAAACAGGCGGCGGCCTTGGTGAAAGAGGGAGTCTCCGTTTCGATGGCTCACGACGCGATCAAAGTGGAGCAAGATGGGTCTCCACCTTTCGAGCATGAGATGTTGCCGGAGAGCTTCAAGCCCGACTCCCTGGGTGCCAACGATCGGTTTTCAGTGAGCTACCACGGATTCACCACGACTCACATGGATGCTCTGTGCCACTTTTTCTACAAAGGGAAGATGTACAACGGCTTCTCCAAAGATGAAGTCACCCGGAGTGGAGCCGGCAAACTCTCGGTCCACACCCTGAAGAACGGAATTTTCACCCGAGCCACTCTCATGGATATGCCCCGCCTGTGGGGATTGGAGTACCTTCCCGGAGACAAGACCATCTATCCTGAAGATCTGGAGGCCTGGGAAAAGAAGGCGGGGGTTCAGGTAGGCTCCGGTGACGCTCTCTTGATTCGTACCGGACGCTGGGCCAGGCGGCGAGCGGAGGGCCCATGGGACATCATGCGGAACTCGGCCGGTCTCCATGCTTCCTGCCTGCCTTGGCTGAAAGAGCGCGACGTGGCCATCGTAGGCAGTGATTTGGCCACCGACGTCATGCCCTCGGGAGTGAAGGGTTCGCTCTTGCCGGTTCATATGGTTTTGATTGTGGGAATGGGAACACCGATCCTGGATGTGCTGGATCTGGAGGCCGTCAGCGAGGCGGCTGCATCCCGCAAGCGCTGGGAGTTCCTGCTGACCGTGGCTCCCCTGGCAGTGCCGGGCGCGACCGGTTCTCCTCTGAATCCCATCGCCACTTTTTAGAGAACCGAATCACAGCGTCGAATTCCCCGAGGTTGGAGCCGCGGCCGGTTGAACCTCTCCCGCGGCCTGAGAGCTGATTGGACCGGGCACGGTCATTTGAGGGAGATCTCTGGTCAGGGGACAGGGTGGGAGCAGCAGAGCACTCGGCAGCAGGGGCTGAAACCTTGGCGCAGGCCCATTAAAGAGCGACAACCCCGGAGCTCCTTATGAAAGCGATGGTTTTGGAGAAGCCGGGCCGACCTTTGGTGGAAAGGGATCTGTCCACGCCCCGGCTCGAATCGAGCCAAGTGCTCCTCCGGGTTCATGCCTGCGCCGTCTGCCGAACCGACCTGCACATCGTGGACGGCGAACTCCCGGAAGCCAAACTGCCCCTGGTTCCCGGTCATCAGATCGTCGGGACGGTGGCTCGCTGCGGCCGACGAGTCCGGCATCTCAATCCGGGAGACCGCGTGGGGGTGCCCTGGTTGGGCTGGACCTGCAACCAGTGCGACTACTGCCGGTCATCCAGAGAAAACCTCTGCGATCGAGCCCGGTTCACGGGGTATCATCGCGATGGTGGCTATGCCGAGTACACGGCTGCCGAAGAGCGCTTCTGTTTCCCCATCCCTCCGGACTATTCCGATTTACAGGCGGCCCCATTACTGTGCGCCGGCCTGATCGGCTTCCGATCCTTGAGGATGACCGGCGACGCAAGGCGCCTCGGGTTTTACGGATTCGGGTCGGCGGCGCATATTTTGGTTCAGGCGGCCCGCCATGAGGGCCGCCAGGTCTATGCGTTCACCCGGCCGGGAGATCGATCCGGACAGGCGTTTGCCCTCCGCTTGGGGGCGGTCTGGGCAGGCGATTCCAATCAGACTCCCCCGGCGCCGTTGGACGCCGCCATTATCTTTGCTCCCGTGGGTAAGTTGGTTCCGGCGGCCTTGCGCGCCGTGGCCAAAGGGGGCTCGGTAGTCTGTGCCGGCATCCACATGAGCGACATTCCGACGTTTCCTTATTCAATTCTTTGGGGAGAGAGAGTGGTGCGCTCAATCGCCAATCTCACTCGGCGCGATGGAGAGGAGTTTCTGGCTTTGGCGCGCCAAGTGACCCTTCGTACCGAGGTCAGCACTTTTCCCTTGGCTGCCGCCAACCAGGCGCTTTCAGCCCTGCGCTCCGGAAAGGTTCAGGGTGCAGCGGTTCTGGTGGTTGATTGATTCAAAAAGCCAAAGCATGAGCCGGGACTCATCGGGGTTGCTAAGCAATCGGCCGGAGTCGATGTTCACTTCGAGACCTCTGCATAACTCCTCGGGTGAGGCGAAATTTGGCCATGCGCTATCGCTATCCTACTGAAAACTCGCCGTTCCTGGATTCCGGCTTTCGCCGGAATAACGGTTATGCAGAGGTCTCACTTTGGGAACCCATCCTCCAATGGACCCACCCTTGGCTGACTTCTTCTCAAGAAGGCTGGCCTCCTCTCAGGAGGGGAGATCTCAGGAGGGGAATTATGTTGAGTCGACCCCGCAAGAGGGGATGGGCGCAACTCACCCCTGCGCTCCTCTCAGGAGCGCAGCCACTCCCAGGAGCGGAATGATGACATTAACCGAGGCCAACCGCTTAGGAGACCGGCGGAGATCTTCCTGTTCACTCCTTCGGTCTTGAGATCTCATTGTCGTCCGAGGGTATTGGACAGTGGCGCCATCGGACCAAACGTTGAACCTGCCGGACTGCCACCGTTGAAGTGGATGAACGTCATTGGTAAAAAGTGAGGATACTGGCGAATTCCTGCTTCTCTGCGTTGCCGGAGGGTTTCCTCCGGATCGGCTCCCGGCTTCAACCGGCTAACCGCCTCTTTTTGAATCCATCGCTATTTTTGCGGTACAATCCATGAGCTTCGATTGGGGTGAAGTGCTACCCAGTTCGGGGCTTCAAGCGGAAGAAGAGGGCCGGGAGCAACCGTGAGAGGGAGTGCTTTCCCCTTCAACAGGGGCAAACAGCGCCTCGACCTTGGACCAGCCCGGAGTCTGTCCGGTCGCGGCTATGAGGCGTCAAAATTGTGTTATGATGGGACTAGTTGAGCTTGATTGTACTCACCCCGAAGCCAGGGGGTGGTCGACAATGCGGGCGTTAAGACCGATGAGTGTCGAATCAACCCTACGCAAAACCAAAATCCGGCATCTACACCTGAAGGATATGGTTTGCGTCGCCCCTGGGGTCAGCTTGGGAGAGACCATCGCGACCATGCAGGCGCGGCGAAATGGGTGCGTTCTGGTGACGGCGGAGTTGAGTCTCATCGGCATTTTTACTGAGCGGGATCTGATTCGCAAAGTGGTCGGTAGCAGTCAAGTCCGTTTCGACCGTCCAATTCGTGACTTTATGACACCGGAGCCGGCCGTTCTGAGTCCGGATGATTCCTTGCTTGACGCGATTCTCTTGATGAACAAAGGAGGCTACCGCCATATTCCATTGGTGGATTCGGCAAATAGGCTATGTGACTGTCTGTCTGTGATCAACATCGTTGACTATCTGTTGGAACGCTATCCTCAGGAGGTGTTCTCCCTTCCGCCGAGACCCCATCAGAATTTTGTTGAGCCAGGCGGCGCCTGAGAAGGAGTTGACCCAAGATCGTGGCTAGCCCTGGGAAATGGAGCGACAAGGAGCGAAAATCAGAACCACCGTGCCTGTAATCACCACTGAAAAAGACAACAAACCAACTCGAAGTGTAGTCGAGATCGAAAACGCGACGATCCGCTTCGCTGGTGACTCGGGTGATGGCATGCAGTTGACTGGAACCCAGTTCACCAATACCTCGGCAATCTTCGGGAACGATATCAGCACACTTCCGGATTTTCCGGCTGAGATTCGTGCGCCTGCCGGATCCCTTCCGGGCGTGAGTGGATTTCAAATTAACTTCAGCAGTCGAGATATTCGGACTCCGGGGGATCAGCCCAATGTTCTGGTTGCCATGAATCCCGCGGCGCTCAAGGTGCATCTGGCGGACCTCGAGTCCGGGGGAATTGTCATTGCCAATTCAGATTCTTTTTTGCCGTTGAATCTGAAAAAGGCCGGCTATGAGACCAACCCCTTGGAGGACGGGAGCTTGGCTGGCTATCGCCTGATTGCCGTTCCCCTGAGTAAGTTGAACGGCAAAGCGCTGAAGGAGTTGAACCTCCCCAAGAGGGACGCAGACCGGTGCAAGAACTTCTTCGCGTTGGGAATCACCTATTGGCTCTACGATCGTCCCCTGGAGCCCACTCTCTCCTGGATCAAGGCCAAATTCAAAAAGAGACCCCAAATTCTGGAGGCGAATACCCTGGCTTTGCGTGCCGGATATAACTTTGCGGACACCACTGAGCTTTTCACCAGCCACTTTCGAGTGCGCACCGCCAAGCTGACGCCGGGCAAGTATCGCAATATCACCGGGAATGAGGCCACGGCTTTTGGGTTTATCGCGGCCTCTCAGATGGCCAAAAGGCCCCTTTTTTATGCCAGTTATCCGATCACTCCGGCCAGCGACATCCTTCATGAACTGTCTCGACACAAAAATTTCGGCATCAAGACCTTTCAGGCAGAAGACGAAATTGCGGCCATCGGTGCGGCTATTGGCGCTTCCTTCGCGGGTCAACTGGGGCTCACGGGAACCAGTGGACCGGGAGTGGCGCTCAAGTCCGAGGCGATTGGCCTGGCCGTCATGACGGAACTGCCGGTGGTTATCGCCAACATTCAACGCGGAGGCCCCAGCACGGGTCTGCCGACCAAGACCGAACAGGGCCCGATCTGCTTCAAGCCCTGTTTGGACGAAACGGGGAGTGTCCTGCCGCCATCGTAGCGCCGGCCACACCATCCGGTTGCTTTACCATGGCTTTCGAGGCCTTCCGGTTGGCGACTCGGTTCATGACGCCGGTCTTTTTTCTCTCCGACGGCTATTTGGCTAACGGGTCCGAGCCTTGGAAGATTCCCTCCGTGGCGGACTTTCCCGATATTGAGGTCCGGTTCAGGACAGATGCGGAGGGGTTTCAACCCTACCTGAGAGATGAGCAAACCCTGTCGCGCCCCTGGGCGATCCCCGGCACTCCTGGCCTGGAGCACCGCATCGGCGGGTTGGAGAAGCAGCATATCACCGGCAATGTCAGCTATAACCCGGATAACCATGATTTCATGGTTCGTCTGCGTGCCGAGAAGATTGCCAGAATGGCCGACTTCATTCCCGAGGTCGAGGTTTTCGGAAAGCCTGAAGGAGACGTCCTGGTCGTTGGCTGGGGCTCGACCTATGGCGCCATCACCTCGGCCGTGGAGAGCATGCAGGAACAAGGGGCATCCGTCTCCAGTACTCATTTGCAGTATTTGAATCCGCTCCCGAAAAATTTGGGAGCCGTTCTCGCTCGTTTCAAGAAGGTGCTGGTACCCGAGCTTAATTTGGGTCAATTGCTGATGATCTTGCGGTCGCGCTATCTCGTCGATGCCATCGGCTTCAACAAGGTGCGAGGCCTCCCGTTTAAGATTTCCGAACTGAGAGAAAAAATTGGAACATTGTTCTAGGTAGTGTTGGCATTTCATCTTATGTCATTCTGAGCGCAGCGATGCGGAGTGAAGCATCTAAAATGGCAGGTTGTTTGAGGCATATAGGCTTCAGATTCTTCGTCGCTTCGCTCCTCGGAATGACCTGTTGGGTGGGCTATTGGGTTATAAAATGTCTTGAATCACAAATGTCAACACTACCTGACCTCCGACGGTAGTCGGATGGCTGACGTTTGGGAGGGAACCCGGCGAAGAGTGAGACCAGGCAACCATGAGAAATGACGGCAACAAAGGAAGAAAAGGGTCGGCGCTGCTACCGCTGAGGCGCCGGGATTTTGTGAGCGACCAAGAGGTGAGATGGTGCCCGGGCTGTGGCGACTATTCCATTCTGGCCCAAACGCACAAGACACTTCCTGAACTGAACATTCCCAGAGAGAATTTTGTCTTTGTCTCCGGCATCGGTTGCTCGAGTCGCTTTCCTTACTACGTGAATACCTATGGATTTCATGGAATTCACGGCCGGGCTCCGACCTTGGCTACGGGAATCAAGGCTTCGCGTCCTGAACTGTCGGTGTGGGTGATTACCGGGGATGGAGATGCCCTGAGCATTGGGGGCAACCATTTCATGCATGTTGTTCGCAGAAATCTCGACGTGAACATCATTCTCTTCAATAACAGAATTTACGGTTTGACCAAGGGTCAGTATTCTCCGACTTCTGAGTTCGGCAAGAAGACCAAGTCCACTCCGGCGGGATCCATCGACTATCCTATTAATCCGTTGTGCATTGCAATTTCTAACGAGGGCCACCTTCGTTGCACGATCCATCGACGTGGATGTGAAGCACCTTTCTTCAATCCTCACCCAAGCGGCCCGGCATAAAGGAGTCTCCTTCGTTGAGGTGTTTCAGAATTGTAACATCTTCAATGACGGGGCCTTCAAGCACTTCTCGGAACGTGAATTTCGAGACGACCGCACTATCCGACTGGAGCATGGGAAGCCTCTCATCTTTGGTAAGGAGCAAGATAAGGGCATTCGCCTGAATGGCTTGAAACTGGAGGTGGTGGAGCTTGGCTGGGGAGCTTCCGAATCGGACTTGCTGATCCACGATATTCATGCCCCCGAGCCGCATCTGGCGAACATGCTGGCCCGAATGGACTATCCCGACTTTCCTGTGCCCCTTGGAGTTTTCCGCTCTGCCGCAAAACCTACCTACGACGAGCTGATGGAAGCCCAAGTGCAAGATGCTATCAGCCGTTCGGGCGCCGGAGATCTCGAACAACTGCTCAACGGTGGGGACGTTTGGGTCGTTAACTAGGTTCCCGCAATCGCATTTTTCCTCGAACTTGGGGTTGAGACGGTCAGTTTCAAGTTGGCTTGGAAGCGTGCTGGTGGTAGAATGCAGCCCCGGCTTTACCTGAGGAACCTTCATGATCTGTCCTGCCTGTAGCGCAGTCAACCTTCCCGGAGCGGACCGTTGTGAAGACTGTCTTTTTCCTTTTAGTAAGTTGGACATCCCTTTGCCCACCGAGGGCTTACAGAAGCGGCTCATGGAGGATACGGTAGCCGACTTGAAGCCCATAGCCGCAGTAACCATTATGGCTGAGGCTTCGGTGGATCAGGCAGTTCAACTCTTGAAGGACAAGAGCGTGGGATGCGTCCTGGTCCTGGAAGGAGAGTCCCTGGTCGGTATTTTGTCGGAGCGGGATGTGCTCTACAAACTCGGGGGACAGGACGGCCCCCCTCGGTTCCATCAAAACCTCTGAGATCATGACCCCCAATCCAGTGACTTTGGGGGCAGAGGACTCCATTCGCTTTGTCCTTCACCAGATGTCGGTTGCAGGATTTCGTCACATCCCGGTTGTTGGCCCCGGCCAACCCCCCAGGATTGTCTCTGTTCGGGGCGTGCTCCAATATCTCCATCAGTCTGTCCAGGACACCACCCCGGAGATGGCATCTTTGTAGACCTCGATTCCGGCGCTCGCTTCCTTGCCGATTCCGATGTCATCCTGGCTGTTTGGCTGCCGCCTCACGGTACTCGGTTGGAGCCCGGCAACACATGCAGGGGCCGGGAGTGTAGGTGGTGATGTTGCAGATCTCGCAGAAATAATAGAAATCGTAGATGTTGCCGGCGCGGATCAGTTGTGATTTGATGATTTGAAAGGTCTTGTCCTCATCCGTTTCCCTCAGGGTGAGTCGAAACTCTCGAGTTTGCAACCGCTTCTCCTGGAGGAGCGTGTCCGCGGATTTCCCGGCAGCCAGCGGGTAAAGGTCCCCATTGGCTGCCTTGATGGCCAAGGTAGCGGCTACACCTTCGCAGGGTGATTCTTTCAGGTCCGGAGCCAAACAAACGAGATGTCCGCTGACCACGATGTTCCTGTTCCCCGATGTTGCTGCCTCGGGTTGGGTCAGCAAAGCTAAAGCCAACACTGCCCCTCGCTGGGCGAATGTCACCCATTGCTTCATTATGCCCCCTCACCTCGACGGTTATTATATCATTGTAACTACCGGCGTCAGTGGTCAGGCTGGTAGACTCAGCATTCCGGTCGGCCGTCGCCGAGTGAGGATGGACCGACCCCTTTGAGGTGAAGAGTGTCTCATCGGCAGGAGGGCAACGAGGGGCCCTTCCCCATTCCAGGACGCTGGCGGTTAACGCAGAGGACTTCTCCTACCGGACTGTGAAGCAATTGAACGGAAGAGCCTTTATGATCCGATTCGAGCTCAAGAACCCTGATGTGGAGCCGGGCGATGTTCTGGTGGTTTTGTCCGGTAGCGACATCTTGTTTCATGGGCTCATCATGAAGGTCGATCATGGCTGGGCGACGACCAGTGACCGCAACAGCCTCTTGTTGCCGGACACGGTCCACTGAGTCACCCTGAGACTGCTGCAGGCTGGGGTCCTCACCCGCCGTGCTCCCCCGGCATTGGTGATGATTCTCCCCCTCGAAGTGTCGTGACGGCGCCCGTATTCGGCCCATTCTCAGTACCGTGCCTTTCCGATAACCCCTCTTTACACCGAAGGCATTTTCCATATAATAGTCGGTTCGAATGGACCGAGGTCTCTGGCTGGTTTCAGTTCAAGGTGAGGGACAGAGGCGTCGACTTTCGCATTCATCGCTCGGGGTCGTCTCTTTGAATTCAGGAAGGGAGAGATTTTGTGATTGAAGTCGATCAACTGACCAAGAGATATGGAAATCTCAAGGCCGTCGATGAGGTTTCGTTTCAGGTGGATAAGGGAGAGATTCTTGGGTTTCTGGGACCCAACGGCGCCGGCAAGACCACTACCATGCGGATCCTGACCTGTTTTTTGCCCGCCAGTGAAGGCACTGCGCGAGTGGCCGGGTTTGACGTTTTCGAGAATGCCATGGAAGTGAAGCGGCGCATTGGTTATCTTCCCGAGCATCCTCCGGTTTACGACGAGATGACGGTGAACAGTTACCTTGGCTTCGTTGCCAAGATCAAGGGGGTGGCCCCGGGAGACCGCAAGAGACGCCTCCAGGAAGTGAAGCAAACGGTTCGTATCGAGGGTTATGGGAATAAGCTGATCAAGCATCTGTCCAAAGGATTCAAGCAGCGAGTCGGTTTGGCCCAAGCTTTGATTCATGATCCGGAGGTGCTGATCCTGGACGAGCCGACGGTAGGCTTGGACCCCAATCAGATTAAAGAGGTGCGCGAACTCATCAAGAGCCTTTCCGGGAACCACACCATTATTCTTTCGACCCACATCTTGCCGGAGGTCAGCATGACCTGCCAGCGGGTGGTCATTATCTCCGCAGGTAAGATCGTCGCGGTGGATACCCCTGAGAACCTGACTCGACAGCAACAGGGTGTGGAGCGCGTTTATTTGGAAGCCAAAGGCTCCGAGGCTGAAGTGCGGGGGCGGCTGCGGCAGATCGACGGGGTGCTGAGTGTGGAATCCAACCGCCTGGACGGAGAGGACGTTGCCTCCTTTTCGGTTGAGACGGAACTGAAACAGGATGTAAGAGGCCTGATCGCCAGGAGCGTGATTGAGGGTGGCTTTGAACTTCTGGAACTTCGCTCGATGAAAATGAGTCTGGAGGACGTGTTTACCCAGCTCACTACTCAGGAGGAGGTGCGTAGTCAATGACCAATCTGTTGGCTGTTATAGAAAAGGAAATGAAGGCCTATTTTGTTTCCCCTATTGCCTATGTCGTGCTGACGGTGTTCCTGTTTTTGAGTGGATACTTCTTCTACAACATCCTGTCGGTGTTCATCCAGCGTTCCATGATGATGGCGGTTCAGGCCCAGCAGTTTGGCGGCGCCAGCCCGGCCATGGACGTCCCTTCGCTGGTGGAACGAAACTTCTTCGGGATCGTTAGCACCATCATATTGTTTATGTTGCCGATGATCACCATGGCGACGTTTGCCGATGAAAAACGACGAGCCACGATCGAGCTTCTCCTGACCTCTCCCATAACCCACGTGCAACTCATTCTGGGCAAGTTTCTGGCAGCCATGGTTTTTTTCGTGGTGATGCTCTTGCCGACCCTGATCTACCACCTCTTTCTCTATCTTTACAGTTCTCCCAAGATGGCTCTGGGACCCGTATTTTCCGGTTACTTGGGGCTGCTGCTCCTGGGAGGAGCCTTGATTTCGCTGGGCATCTTTATTTCCACCCTTACCGAGAATCAGATTGTCGCCGCCAGTGTGACTTTTGGCGCCATCCTCATTCTCTGGGTTATCGACCTTTCGGCCCAGGCAGCCGGACCTCTTGTCCAGGAAATTCTGGGTTACGTCTCCATTCTCAATCATTTTGACGATTTCTCCAAAGGGGTGATCGACACCTCGAGTCTGGTCGTCTACCTGAGTTTCGTCTTTCTCGGGCTCTTTCTGACTTATCGATCCATTGAATCCTGGCGGTGGAGGACATAAACGGGATGAACAAGCTGAAAAACGTCGCGTCCTTTGGCCCTGTGCTGATTATTCTTGCCTACGTCTGGTACTCGATCCAGAGTGTCTGGGACCTGTGGGTGCAGATCGTCCTTTACGGGGGCATAGCCCTGACGCTGGTCATGGTTCTTCTGAGCTTCGATCAGATCAAGGCCGGCTTCCGGCGACGCTCCACCCAATACGGCGCCAACACCCTGGTGATGGTGCTGATGGTCGTCGGCCTCCTGGGGATGGTGAATTTTCTGGCCAAGGAATATCAAGAGCGCTGGGATCTCACCAGCGCCAAGCTCTACAGCCTGTCCGACCAGACGGAGAAATTGGTGAAGGGGTTGGAGGCGGAAGTCGAGGTCATCCATTTCGACAAGGAACCCAATCCCCATCTGGATGATTTGATGAAAGAGTATGAGAGTCTCAACCCTTCGGCCCTGAGCTACCGGAGGGTGGACCCCCAGGGTGACCCGGGGTTGGCCAGGAAGTTCGAGGTGAATCGCTTTGGAGATATTGTGGTGGTTTCCGGGGACAAGCAGGAAAAGGTGGAGTCTGCTCGGGAGGAAGACCTGACCAACACCATCTTGAAGGTCACCCGGGAGCAGGACAAGGTCATTTACTTTACCAGGGGACACAATGAGGCCGACATTGAGAATAATCAGGATGAGCGGGGATACGGAGCGGCCAGACAAGCCATCCTGAACCAGAACTACGAGGTTAAGAGCATCAATCTGGCCGAGTCGGGCTCCATTCCGGAAGACTGTTCGGCTCTGGTGATTGCCGGCCCCCAGGTGGCCTTGCTTCCCACGGAAACGGCGCTCATCGATGCCTATGTCGACGCGGGTGGCAAGGTTCTGCTTCTTACCGACCCCGACCTTGAAGCCGGCATGGAGGATTTGCTCAAGAAGTGGAAGATAGGGGTGGAGGACGACATTGTGGTGGACTCCAGCGGATTGGGTCAACTTTTCGGCATGGGCCCCGCGGCTCCTTTGGTGGCCTCCTACGAATCCCATCCCATCACTGAAGATCTGGGCAATACGATGACCTTCTTCCCCGAAGCTCGCTCCCTGAGGACGGTCGAAAATGGGGATTCGACGTTCAGCTCCAGTGTGCTGTTTCGCACTTCAGAGCGAAGCTGGGGCGAAAAGAACCTGGTGGGAGGAGCGGCGGAATTCAATCAGGGAGTGGATATTGAGGGTCCGGTCGTCCTGGGGGTCGTCAGCACTCGTTCGGTGACTTCCTCATCTGAGGAGACGGACGAAACCCCGGAGGAAAAGGACAGCCAGGATCAGGGCAGGGAAGAAGCGGCGGAACCCAGGGAAGCCCGGGTGGTGGTGATCGGTGACTCGGACTTTGCCAACAACGCTTTTCTGCGGCACCAGCGGAACGGAGATTTGTTTCTGAATGCGGTGAGCTGGTTGGCTGAGGACGAGGACCTGATTTCCGTTCGACCCAAGGATCCGGAAAACCGCAGTGTCCAAATGACCCCTGCTCATTCAAGAACGCTGTTCTGGCTGACCCTGGTGATGCTGCCGGGCGCGGCTTTGGCCTCGGGCATTGTCGTTTGGTCAAGGAGACGAAAGGGATGATCTGGAGAAACCTGGGAATCGTAGCGGTCCTCTTTGTCGGCTTGGGTGCCTTTGTCTATTTTTACGAAATCGAGGGCGGAAAAAAACGCGAGGAAGAGGCGGAACAGGCCAAGAAGCTCTTCCAGTTCGAGAAAGAGGACGTTACTTCTATTTCCCTCGCTCGCAGCGGAGATCCCATCACCATGCAAAAGGAGGATGATGCCTGGAAGCTGGTTGCGCCCATTGAAGCCAGGGCCGACACGACGGCGGCGGACGGGCTTGCTTCCGAATTAAGCTCGACGAAGGTGGAAAGGTCTTTGGAGCCGAACCCCGTCGACTGGAAGACCTTCGGCTTGGAGAATCCAAGCATGAAGATTAGGGTGGCCCTGCAGGATGGCAAGACGCTGGAGCTGGAGCTTGGCGACAAAGATTTTAACCAGTCCTCGGTTTTTGGCAGGATTCCCGGTCAGGAAAAAGTGCTTGTTCTCCCGAGCTTGTTGTATTCGAATGCTGATAAGGAGTTGTTCGATTTCAGAGACAAAACCGTCTTGGACTTCGACAGGGAACGGGTCCAGGAGGTGGAAATCCGTTCCAGGAGGAAGACCTACCGCTTGGAGAAGAACGGAGAGGAATGGTCGATCCGAAAACCGATTCAAGCCAGGGCTGACCGCTCAGAGATCAGGTCAATCCTCAGCGATCTGGAGTTCGCTCGGGTGGAGGAGTTCATTGAACGGGGAACTGCTGGACTCGGAACCTACGGTTTGAAAGCCCCGGCCTCTCGAGTCGACCTCTATCTGGGCGAAAATCGAGCCAGGAAAACGCTGCTGGTCGGTAAAAAAGTCGACACTCAGTACTACGCCAAAGATGAAGCCGGCGAGGACGTCTTCAAGATCAAGGAAGATTTGGTAAAGAAATTGGATCTCGACCTCGGCAAGCTTCGCGATAAGAAGATGGCTCGTTTCGAGCGGGGTGAAGTGAAACGAGTCGAGGTGAGGCTGCCCGAGCAGCAGTTTGAGTTCCTGAAAGATTCCGAAAACAAATGGAGATTGCAGAGTCCGAAGGGTCATGAGGAGAAATCGGTCCTTGAATACAAGCTCTTCTGGCCACTGGAAGATCTGGAAGGGAAAGAGATTATCGATCAGGCCAATCTTGATGATCCCAAGTATGGCTTTAGTGAGCCTTCGGCTGAGGTGAAAGTGGTGAAAGAGGATGATCAGGTCCTTGAGGTGTTTTTGGGAAAGACGGAAGGAGAGGTTGTCTTTGGCAAAACAGCTTCCGACCCAACCCTTTACAAGGTGGATAAAAAGGTCCTGGAGGATCTCGACTTCAAGGTCGATGAGATCCTCGAGAAGAACGAGTAGACCTGGAGTCAGAGTCATGCCTCACTGGCGCAGGAGGTAGGGAGTCTGATGCCCGGTCCTGGTTCCGACCGGGATGAATCACAAGCCTAAGCCGGCTCCGCCGACTGGTCGGCAACGGGAGGAGCATCCCATGTCCCTTAGCCCCGAGCTGCTGGAGATCCTGGTTTGTCCCGTTTGCAAGCAATCAGTGAGCTTGACCCCGCAGGGCGACGGGCTCAAGTGCCCCAAGTGCAAACGCGTCTATCCCGTCAAGGATGACATACCCATCATGCTGGTCGATGAGGCCAGAATCGAAGAGTAAGCATTCCTGGTTCTCACCAGGTCATCCCTCAGTCACCCGAGGCCTGGGCAACCTCTGAGGTGCTTCCTCCTGGTGCCGGTGTTGGGGGTTGTAGGGGGTTACTAGGTGGGTGGGGTAGGGGCTTTTAGAGGGAAAGGGCTTGTGGAAAAAGTTTTCCGTGCGCGCGAACGTCGGGGACTTTTGATCGGACCTGTGGAAAACTTCGGGACGGGATTTCTGCGGGTTTCGAGATTGCCGGTTGGAGCAGATCGAACCTCCCAAGCGCAATTCCCCCACAACAAGCGAGACCTGCGGTCTCTGAGAGAGTGTGCTAGCCTCTAGGCAAGGGAGAACCCCATGACTACCTACACCCTCGATACCCACGCCACCATCCGGCAGCTTGAGGACGCCGGTATGGATTCCAGGCAGGCCGAGGCGGTTGTTGCCGCCATCAGCCGCTCGGATGCCGAGCTGGCGACCAAGGCGGACCTCGCTGTGCTCGAAGCCAAGCTGACCGCCACCATGTGGAAGGCCGGTTTCACCCTGGCCGGGGCTGCCGTTACCATCAACAAGGTCTTGGATTGGTGGATTACTCGCTAGGCGGCAGTATGGGTTAGCCGTACCCGGCACCTTTGGGTTGGCTGATTAAGTAGCCCCCGCTGTGGTCCTCGAATCCAATACAACCCCGTTACGTAGCCTCTGAGAGAGTGTCCCAAGCTCCAGCCAGGGGAGAGACACCATGACAATCACTGCATTCGATACCCTGAAAGCCAGCCGCACCCAAGGCGCCGCGACGAGGGGATGATACATGACCGATAATTGTCCTTATCGGACGGGAACACGAAAGGGGAACCGGCAATGACCGCTATCGACTTTGAGATTGCATCCCTCCTCACCCGCGTAATGATCGGGGCCGGACAAATCGCCGTTGTGCTCTACGGGATTTCCCGCATGACGCAGGCCAACGAACGCCGCGCCCAGGCGGCCGCCGAAGATCGCCGGGAACGCGCCGAAGCCAGCGAACGCCGGGAACGGGAATCCGAACGCCGCCACGCCGAAACCATGGCCGCCCTCGACACCCAACGCCGCGCCCTCGAAGTCTTGATTGAGCGAACCGCGCCCACGACCGCCAGTTAGCCAGCCAGTCGGACGCGGCCGGGTTGGCCGGTCCCGACACCTCCCCCAACTCCAGGGAGTTTCGCCATGACCGCCGACGCTTTGATTAAAGCCGCTCAGAACAGCTTGACCACGCAGGGCGCCGCCCGCGTCCGGGCCGCCGTGGCATCCAGTCGCGCCCCCAACACCCGCCGGGCCTGCGCCGCCCAATGGCTCCGGTTCACCGACTGGATGCAGTCGCGCAACCTCGAACCCCTGCCCGCCGCGCCCGAACAGGTGGCCGCCTACCTGGCCGACAGAGCCGAAGATGGAATCAGGCCGGCCGCCCTCGAGCAAGCCGCCGCCATCGCCCAAGCCCACCGCGAAGCAGGCCAGCCGAACCCCTGCCCGTCCCAAGGCGTCCGCCGTGCCTTGGCCGGTCTGGTTCGCTCGATGGGTTGCCAGTCGCGCCAGGCTTCCGGGCTGACCGCCGGGCGCTTGCCGCGGGTCGATGCGATGGGCCGGAAGGAATCCACAGACAGCGCCAAGTTCCGGGCTCGGGTGGATTGCGCCCTTGTGCGGGTCATGCGCGATGGGCTTTTACGTCGCTCCGAAGCCGCCGTGAAGGCAGCCGGACTCGAAGGCCGATTCAGTTACTGCCAGAACACCGCACAGTAGGCCGCTGATGAGCAGCAGTTGTTACAAAGCCCGGAAGGTCGGCAGGGGGATTGACCTTGTGGAGCGAACCACAGCGCCGCTTGAGCCGCCACAGCGCCAGGGAGCGGCAAGCCCGAAATGACGCCAAAGCCCTCGAGCTTGTCCGCCAAGCCAGGGTCTGCGGCGTATCCCTTCGTGACATCGCCGCCGAGCTCGATGCGCGGGGCATCCCGCCGCCAGGTCGAAGGGCGCAAGCCGGTTACGGCAGCGACTGGCGCCCCAGGGCCGAGAAGTGGACGCCGGTCGCCGTGCAGCGCCTTTGCCAGCGTCGCGGCATCAGGAAAGGCCAGCGCTAGCGGCAACGGCCGAGTGTAACAAGTGCCGATCACTTTTTGCCGGGGCCGGGAAAAACGCCCCGCACTTGTTACGACTTCACCCCACAGCGCCAGCCCGTTTCCAGATCAAGCCAGCCACAAAAAGCCCGCCGCTCGCAATGAGTGATGGGCTTAGCGTCTTTCGACTCCAGGTCCAACAAGAAGAAACAGCCTTGGCCTACTTCCCTTGAGACAGAGCTGACAATTTGGGCCTTCGGGAGTGCTAACGCCTTGCGGCATATCGACACCAGGGCCGGGCCGCTCGGTCCCTCGAAGCCGTGCCGGATGGACACGTGCCCCCCCGATCTCATGGGCCTTAATCTAGTAGGACAAACCGACGTGCACCAGGTCGCCGCAGGAGTGGCCGCAAGCGCTTCAGGACCTCAAGGCCAACTTCGGACCGTGGCGAAGTTCTCACGTGCCGGGTTCCAGGGATTGTGGGGGTCTCAGGAGGGAAGGGAGGGAACGCTGGCGCGGTCTCGGAACCCGCCTTAAAAAAAGTGAGAATTTTTGTGAGAAAGGGCCGGTTTCGGGAGTCTATAGGAGTAGGGGCTAAAAACTCCTTCCCGCAGGCTTTCCGTTATCTCGTTGCAGGCGGGATGCGGAGCCGGTAGTGCGGCAGCCATTGCCAGGAGGAACCGATGCCCGATGATTCTCCCATCCTTCCCACCCCCAGACTCAAGCAAGCCGCCAAAGGCTGTCCTCTTCTCGAAGGCGACAGGGAGGCCTGGATCGCCTGCTGCTCCCGACGCTTCTTCTCCCTGGCCCGGCGCATCACCGACGAGGACCCTTTAGCTGAAGACGCCCTTCAGGAAAGTTGGATGAGTATCCTGAAGACCGTTGATGCCTATCGCGGCGGTTCCCCCGCCTGTTCCTGGGTTGGCGCCATTGTTGCCAACAAAGCCAAAGACATCTGCAAGGCACGCTCCAAAGTCAGAAAAAGAGAAGTTCCCCTTCCCGAGTCGGAGATTCAGACGCCTACTCCAGCCCTCGACGTTCCGGCTCAAGCAGAGAGGCTCCGCTGGCTCCGCGAAGTGGTCGGCCTATTGCCCGAGATCTACCGCCAGGTCCTGGAACTACGCTATGGTCAAGGACTCTCTCCCGAAGAGGCTGCCGAACAGCTTCACATCTCCCGCACGAGCGTCAACACCCGCCTGAACCGCGCCGTCGCCCTGGTGAGGCGCTGCCTGGAAGCTCGCCTTCGACAGGAAAGCTCATCCCCAATGCGAGCCTCCCATAGGACCCGCTGATGACGGATCTTGCAGGGATCGGGAGCGGCCTGAAAAAAAGTTGAAAAAGTTTGTGACTGTGAGCCGTTTCGAGAGTCTTATTAAGTAGAGGGGGATGAACTCCCTCCTACCTTTAACAACGAAGGGAGGAATTCATGAAACTTTTCTGGAGCAAGCTAGCTTTCCCTGCGCTTTACTTGGCGTTTGGACTGGCGGTCTTTGGTGTGTCCTACACCCTGCTGGGACAAGGCCCGGGCTCAGGTGACAATGAAAACCAAGGACCTGTGGGAGGTGTCGATGATCCGTCTGAGACACCGGTGCCAAACCCGACGCCGGGAGGACCGGGGGCTGGTGAAGAAGTGGGACCGGTGGGACAAGTTAACGAGCTATTTGACGTGCTTGTTGGTGGTGATGTTCCGGAGTTAAAACAGCTCCTTGAAGAGGGCGCTGACCCCAACGCGATCAATGAGGACGGAGTGACGGCGCTTCAATGGACTGTTCTTGGTGCGCCAACGACGGCAACGGTTTACGGGCAAGTTCAGGCGTTATTAACTGCTGGTGCTAATCCCAACATGACGAGTGGGAATGGATGGACGGCTTTGCATTGGGCAGCAAAGCATGGCGCCGGAGAGGCTGTAGCCCAAGCGTTGATTGACCGAGGTGCTGGCGTGGATATCACTGACACTCAAGGAGTTTCTGCGTTGCACTTGGCGGCGCTCTTTGGAAACGATGGAGTACGGTCTGCGATCGAGGCGGTAACGCCTACTAGACCCCCGGAATATGAAAAATTGAAGGCTCTAGGAGGCATTGCCAAGCGGTTGAAAGCGGCTGGACCTGAAGCAGAAGTCAGGACCATTTTCGCGAGTGAACTTAACCGACTCGTCGAGTTGGGTGTTTTTTCAGAAGAAGAAAAAGAGGCTATTTTGCTGGGAATTGAGCAAGCGCAGGCAGGCTGTGACACTTGTGACTGAGGGCATCCTTAGGCTTTTTACAAGGAGGTAGTTCAATGAATCTAAGCAAGAGAAAGAAGATTTCTGCTTGTGTTGTGGCGGTGCTCATGGTCTGTTTGTTGTTCCCTGATGCAATAGAAGCTCAAGGGAGCGGTTGTGCAAACTTCAGCGCTTATGAAGCATGCAGGAAGAAAGCTGAGGATAAGAGGAGAAGCAAGCAATCTGCATGTCACTGGACTATCGGTGGAATGGGTATTGTACATTGCACAACGGCAGGCGCGGCAGTATTGGTTTTAGGAGTTGCTTGTGCTGGTGTCTACCTAGCTGGTACTTATCTCTGTTCAAACTCCACTGAAAAAGAGTACGATAGAGCTGTTGCAAAGTGCAAAAGTCAACATTGTTAAAGGCTTAGGAGTTGGTTGTTGTGCAAGATGCCATTTTTGAGCATCGGCATACCATCCTTTGGATCGCGTTGGCTACGAGTGTTTTGTTGGGGCGATTGTTACGAGAAACACGAGCCTTTCATAAGTTCATTGGAAATACAACCGATGGGTACGCGAGAGGCAAACAGGTTTGGATCATAGCTTTGCGTTTTTCCGCCATTTTGTATCCCTTGATGTTCCTCGTAAATTCCTTTTTGAAAGCACTGATGTACAGGGAGGGATGGATGGCGTCTTGGTTCTTTCATTAAGACTCATGCAACGGCTTGTACAATGAAAGGACGAGGATTTTCCAGCGAGTATCCCGCTTTCGCTTGGCGTTGGCGAGGCGTGCGGCGCGGCGTCCCAAGTCTGACCTGGCCTTGTTGAAGCGGAGCTTGGCAGCTTCCAGGGAGACCTCCAGTTTTTCGAGTTCATCGGTAGCCATACCTGCCAGTGTAGCACAAGCCTAAAGGGCGATCCGTCTGGACGCCGAATCCTCAAAAGCACCGGGATAGCACTATTCCCTACAAGCCCGACATCGATAGATGAAGGGCGCACTTAAAGGTTTCTCTCTGAGGAAACCGTGCGTCAGGGAGATATACCCCCTGAACCCCCACGTCGCTTTCATGTTAGACTCTCCGCATGGCGATCTACCATCTCAACACGAAAGTCGGCAGCCGGGCTGGCGGTCAGTCAGCGGCGGCGAAGGCCGACTACATCCAGCGCGAGGGGCGCTATGCCCGCGACCCTTCGGAGGTCGAGCACTCCGAATCCGACCACATGCCGGAGTGGGTGAGGGATGATCCGTAGGCCTATTGGGAAGCCGCGGACCTGCACGAGCGGGCCAACGGGCGGCTGTACCGGGAGGTGGAGTTCGCCCTGCCCGTCGAGCTGGACGAGGGGCAGCGGCGCGAGTTGGCTCACGAGTTCGCGCAATCGCTGACCGGCGCCGAGCGATTGCCCTACACGCTGGCGATCCATCGGGGGCGGTCGCGAGAACCGGACAAGCCGGACAATCCGCACTGCCACCTGGTGATTTCGGAGCGGGGCAACGACGGGTTGGAGCGGACAGCAGAGACCTGGTTCAAGCGGTACAACGGGAAGCACCCGGAGCGGGGCGGGGCGCGGAAGCGATCCACGTCGTCCAAGGAATGGCTGGAAAGCACCCGCGAAGCCTGGGCCGACCATGCGAATCGTGCCCTAGAGCGGGCCGGAAGCGGTGAGCGGATCGATGAGCGGTCCCATGAGGATCGTTTCTGGGAAGCGGTGGAGGCCGGAGAGGAGCAGGAGGCCGAACGCCTGGAGCGGAGAATTCCGGGGGTGCACGTGGGGCCGGCCTCGAAGGCGATGGAGCGGTCGGGGAGACGGACCGAGCGGGTTGGCTTGCAGCGCCAGGTGGAAGGCTTCAATGCCCGGTCGGAGGTAGTGAAGGCCTGGGATCGTCTGGTCCAGGTCGGGGAGCGTCTCCGAGAGGCCGGGCGGCGCATCCAGGAGCGCTTGAGCCAGGAGGTTGATTCCTTGCGAAAGCGGCAGGACTACGTTGAGGGCCTTTACAAGCAAGTCTACCGTGAGGGCGTGGATGAGTTCTTAATGCGCAGGGGGGCGGACAGGACCAGGGCCGAGCTTGAGCGGCGCATCCAGGAACTACCAGAGACCGAGCGGAACGCCCTGAATCGCCGGGCGCAGTCGCGGTCGGGATTGCGGAGGTCGGGTCCAAGCCGGTTGCCGGAGCGAGACCGCGACTATGGGCCGAGCCGCTAGTTCTCTCAGAGCCGGATGGCTCTTGCCTGTGGGTTGAAGGGAGCGCCGATAGAGGGACTCTTACCCGACCTGAAATATCCTGGATTACGGAGGCCTCCGTTGCCGCCTGGTTCACAGAAACGCAACAGGTTGTGATAGGCTTTCCCAAAAAGAAAACCCCGGCGGTTAACCGGGGCTTCCCAATGCGTTTCCAGTTAGCAGCTGGGGACGCGGCGGACACTCGATGGAACCAGCATCGAATGCAAAGCCATCCTACCAGAAGCAAATCCCAAGAGACAATCCCAAAAAGAGGGGATCACTGGCCGGTACAGTTGAACCTACCGGGCATTGAATTTGCGCCTGTCAAGGTCCGGGAGCATGGCTATGTCGAGGCGCACACCTGGCCGCTGGTGAGCCGGGGGAAGGTCCGGGGCGTTGTTCAGGCGTCTTTCCGCGTCCATGCCTCTGTGGCCTGGGACTATCCAGGCATTGAGCTTCGATCCGCGACGGCCTGGCCGGTGGTCTGTCTCGACTGCGACGGGACAGACGGCTACTCAAGGCTGATGGTGGCCGTCGACGATCGGGAGATACCTCTACCCAACTGGGTCGTACAGCGCAACACTTCGGGCGGCTGTCACGGGGTGTGGTGCCTGGAACACCCGGTGCATCGAGGGGTGCCGGCCAGGGCCAAACCGCTCCGGCTGCTGACCCGGGCGACGGAGTACATGGCGCAGAAGGTCGAGGCCGATCCTGGTTATGGGCAAGTCCTGAGCCACAATCCGATGGTTCCGGTGGCAAGCCAAGACCTAAAAACCGACTGGCTGCGGAGACGGCCCTATCGTCTCATCGAGCTTGCCGAGATCGTCCCCTTCGGCTGGCGTAGGCCGAGCGTCCCTGCGACGGGGATCGGGCGCAACTGTTCGTTGTTCGAGGCCGGGATGAAGTGGGCCGGGAGTCCGAAGAACCTCAAACTCCCGGTATTCGTGGCGCTGATGGCGGTCAATGAGGACGTGGCCAGGGTCCACGGCAAGCCGTCGCTGGAGCCGAGCGAGGTTGCCGGGATAGCCAGGAGCGTCGAGCGGTACCGGCAGCGGTGGATTGAGCAGGACCTTTTCTACTCTGAAGCGGAGCGGTCCGCCTGGGGCCGGGAGCGGGGCATCAGGTCCGGGGTGTCCAGGCGCAAAGGGACACCGCTGGAACATGACCGGGAACCATGGAAAGAGGCGGGCCTGTCGCGGCGCACCTGGTACAGAAAACAGCGCTGGAAGCAGGGGTTTTTAGACTCCTCCAACTTGGAATTTTTAGAGCAGTCTAGAAATGGCGCTGAACTACACAGTCCCTTCAAAAGAAACCCTGCTGGTTTTGGTTCAATAGGGCGTTTACCCTGGCCTTCCTGGATGTCGCTTTCACTGCGAACCTCTGACAACTCTGTTCGAGAAAATCCGGCCCGGAGTCGGGAGGACAGACGGAAAACAGGCCACAGTCCTCGGATCCGTTTTGACAAGTACCCGCTCGAATCTTATTATTTTCTCGTGCTTAAGTCAGGGGACGAGGTCAATGATGTCTATTGCTAAATGGTTTTCAGTCAAGGGTTTAATGAACATATGCAATCGGGTGAGCCGTCTTTTCCGGGACTTTGTCCGCGGGGCCGGGTCAAAGGAGCCTGCTGATCTGGACGCGGGGAATTGGGGGTCTGCGGCCGCTATTTACAGGACGGGAAACGCGGTCATTTTGAAGGCGGAACTACCTGGATTTGATCGGAAGGATATTGACCTTGAGATCGAGGGCAACACGTTAAGGTTGAGTGGTGAGCGAAGATTTCAGGAAGGAGTCAGCCGCAGGAATTTCTATTGCATGGCAGGAGCCTATGGGAAATTCCGACGCGAGTTCACTCTTCCGGGGTCGATCGATATTGAGAGAATAGAGGCCGACTACCGGGAGGGAGTACTCAGAGTGTTCCTGCCTCAGTCGGCGAGAAGTCAACGGAAGCCAATCAAGGTCTCCGTTTCCTGAAGACGTCCGAAGTAAACCAACGAAGGGACGGCCCCCCCCCCCAACGGAAGCCGCTGAGAGAAGACGACGATGCGCTATGACAAACTGACGCTAAAGGCACAGGAAGCCCTGGTTGAGGCAGAACGACTGGCTGGTGAGCATGCCCATCCGCAAATCGAACCGGAGCACTTGTTGAATGTTCTCTTGGTTCAACCGGAAGGCGTCATTCCTCCGGTCTTGAACAAATTGGGAGTCGGACGGGAAGTGCTTTTTCACGGAATCGGGGAAGCCTTGGCCAAGCTACCCAAGGTTCAAGGCGTGGGCAGTCGACCGATTTCCGCCAGGCTCAACACGGTCCTGGAGGCTGCCTTTCGCCATGCCGACCGTCTCAAGGATGAGTACGTCAGCACCGAGCACCTTCTGTTGGCCTTGGCGGAAACCAAAGGTTCTGCCGCGCAACGGATCCTGGCCTCTCAAGGTGTGGTTCCCGAAAAAATTCTGCAGGCGCTGGTCGATGTTCGCGGCTCGCAGCGGGTCACGGACGCCAGTCCCGAGGACAAATACCAGACGCTGCAGCGATACGCTCGCGACCTCACTGACCTGGCGAGAAAAGGCAAGCTCGATCCCGTCATCGGGCGAGATGAAGAAATACGACGTTTGATTCAAGTCCTGTCGAGGCGGACCAAGAACAATCCCGTCTTGATGGGCGAGCCGGGAGTGGGCAAGACTGCCATTGTGGAGGGGTTGGCCCAGCGCATGGTTGCCGGGGACGTGCCGGAGAGTCTCAAGCACAAGCGCCTGGTCGCCCTGGACTTGGGCGCCATGGTTGCAGGGGCCAAGTATCGAGGGGAGTTCGAGGATCGTCTGAAGGCCCTGCTTCGGGAGGTGTCGGAAGCCGAGGGTCAGGTGGTTTTGTTTATTGATGAGTTGCACACACTGGTTGGCGCCGGCGCGGCCGAAGGCGCCGTGGACGCCTCCAACATGCTGAAGCCGGCCTTGGCCAGGGGTGAACTGCGTTGCATCGGCGCGACCACTTTGAATGAGTACAAGAAACACATCGAAAAAGACGCGGCTTTGGAACGCCGCTTTCAACAGGTCTATGTGGGCGAACCGACCGTTGCCGATACCATCGGCATTCTGCGTGGCCTGAAAGAGCGCTACGAAGTGCATCACGGCGTCAGAATCAAGGATGCGGCTATCGTCGCTGCGGCAACGCTCTCCCACCGGTATATCTCCGACCGCTTCTTGCCGGACAAGGCGATCGACCTCATGGATGAATCGGCGGCGTCTCTGAGAATGGAGATCGACTCCTTGCCCGTCGAGGTCGATGAAGTCGAGCGGCGTATCCGCCAACTGGAAATCGAAAGACAGGCCCTCAAGAAAGAAGAGGATGAAGCCTCGAAAGAGAGACTCGGTTCGCTGGAACGTGAGCTGGCGGACCTCAAGGAGAAGTCGGCGGAAATGAAAGCCCGTTGGCAAAACGAGCGAGAGTTGATTTCCGGCATCCGAAACCTGAAGGAGAGAATTGAGCAGGTCCGGATAGAGGAGCAAAAGCATGAACGGGCCGGAGACTTGGGTAAAGTCGCTGAAATCCGCTACGGGTCTCTGGTGGATTTGCAGAAGGAATTACAAGCGGCCAACCAGAAGCTGGCTCGACTCCAACAGTCCAGTCGGATGCTCAAGGAAGAAGTCGATGAGGAAGACATCGCCCAGGTGGTGTCCAAATGGACGGGTATCCCTGTGGCCAAAATGCTGGAAGGGGAGGTCGGCAAGCTGGTTCGGATGGAAGAGAGATTGGGTCGCCGCGTCATCGGCCAGGAAAAGGCATTGGCCTCGGTCTCCAATGCGATTCGGAGGAGCCGCGCCGGCCTGCAGGATCAGGAACGCCCCATCGGGTCCTTCATCTTTCTTGGGCCTACCGGAGTGGGTAAGACCGAGTTGGCTCGAGCCCTGGCCGAGTTTCTGTTCGACAATGAGAAGGCCATGGTGCGTCTGGATATGTCAGAATTCATGGAGAAGCATTCCGTAGCTCGCCTCATTGGAGCGCCGCCCGGCTATGTGGGATATGAAGAAGGAGGATACCTGACAGAGGCCGTCAAGCGAAGGCCCTATTCGGTGATCCTGTTCGATGAGATCGAGAAGGGCCCACCCGGAAGTATTCAATCTGCTGCTGCAGATCCTGGAAGATGGTCGCTTGACAGACGGGAAGGGGCGAACGGTAGACTTTAAGAATACGTTGGTTATCATGACCTCCAATCTTGCCGGGTCGGCGATTCAGGCAATGACCGGGCGCGGTTCCGAGGAAATCGAAACTCAAGTCTTTGAGGTGCTGCGAGCCTCCTTCAAGCCGGAGTTTTTGAACCGAATCGATGACATCATCATCTTCAATGCGCTGGGGCGAGAAGAAATCAGCAAGATCGTCGATCTTCAACTGGAGCGACTGAAGTCCCGGCTGGCGGAGCGGCAGATCGAGTTGGATCTCACCGGCCAGGCGAGGGAAGTGCTCTTCAACGAGGGTTACGATCCCGACTACGGAGCCCGACCGCTCAAACGCGCCCTGCAACGTCTGATCCAGGATCCTCTGTCGCTCAAACTACTCAGCGGAGAGGTGCATTCAGGCGACCATCTCCTGGTCGACGCGGACCTCGACCGGGCGACTATGATTTTTCAGCCGGCGGGCGCCGCCCAGGAAGCCTGGCCGGGGCCGCCGGCATCCGTCGGTGGCGCGTAGATTTCCCTTTGGGGCACTGGGGAAGAGGTGTTCTGACCCAGGCCGCCATAACAGAATGAGGAGGTTTCAGCCCCCAATGCCGGAATCGAAGGAATCCCAACCGATGCCAGAGGAAACCGTTGGCGACTATCCAGATCCTACGACCGAACCTCCGGCCGAGGAGGCCAAAATCCGTGTCACCGACAAACGCTTTTGGGTCAGAGACGAAGAGGACGCAATGGAGCAGGAACCGGCATCTTCTCTGAAGCCCACTTACGTTGAAGAACTGGAGAAGAAGCGTTCTGACGCCGAGAAAAAGGTTGAAGAAATCGTGGCCTCCTATCGTCAATTTCGGGCCAATGCCGAGGCCGAAAACCGTCAGGCCCGCGAGCGCATTAGAAACGAGTACCAAAAACGGGTTCAACAGGCCCAGGGAGAGATGGTTCAGAAGTTCATCGATATTTTCGAGAACTTCGAGCGAGCCTTGATCCATGCCAGGGAAAGTCCGGACCTTGAGGGACTCCTGAAGGGTGTTGAACTGATTCGCAATCAGTTTGGGGGTGTCCTGGCCGAGTTGGGATTAGAAGAAGTGGTCAAGGTCGGCGAGCCTTACAATCCGGAATTGGCGGAGGCCGTCGCGGTGGCTGAGGTTTCCAGGCAGGAAGAGGATAACCTCATCCTCGAGGTTGTCCGTAAGGGATATCGCTTGAACAAGAAACTGGTGCGGCCGGCTAGAGTCAGGGTTGGGCAAGCCAAGGCAGCCCCCGAGCCGGACTCCGATTAATGAAGCTTTTGAAAATCTAACCCTACGTCATATATTTTATTGATTGTAAAAATTAACCGATAAATATTATACTCAAGGCGTAGTTCGACTCATCTTGAGGAGGCTTAATGGAAGATTCGTTAGTAACCGTCAAGGAGGTTGCTGACTATCTGAGGTTGAAAGAGCAGACGGTCTATCTTCTGGCGCGGCAGAATAAAATCCCTTCACTCAAAATTGGGGGCAGTCTCCGCTTCAAGAGGTCACAGATCGACGCTTGGCTCTTGGCGGAACCGAAGAAGGAAAGTTCAGGGGGTGGACGAAGCAAGGTGCTCATCGTGGATGATGACAAAATGGCGCGCGACACTCTTCAAAGGGTTGTGGAACTGCACGGCGTCCCGGCGGTGGCAGTGCCGGGGGGTTCGCAAGCCGTGAATGTTGCAAAGCGGGAGCCCTTCCGAATCGTTTTCCTGGACCTGAACATGCCACAGATGAATGGCGTGGAAACATTGCGCGCCCTCAGGGCCCTGGATCGCGAATTGGTTTTCGTGGTTGTGACCAGTGTGGCTGGTGAGGACGATTTGTTCCGAAGCGCCATTGAACTGGCCCCGGTTTCCGTCATTCCCAAGCCCTTCACCTCTCGGCAGGTCGGCGATGTCTTGGAGCTTTACTTCGGCAACGTGGCCCGACCGGAGGTGACCTCCACTCGGATTTGACCCTCCAATCGGGCCGCTTGGCCTGCCTGGCCCGGATTTCTCACCGTATGAGGCTGCGTCAGTTCCTGGAATACTCGGAAATTATTGTAGGAACCAGCAGTTATCGGGATTCTCCCACCAGGACGCCTGCCCCCGTAGGGTAACGAAGGGCTGCCGCCGCTTCGCGGCTGGGAGGTCCGGCGACCCACCCACCCTGGGCTGACGCCCCCGGTCTATGAGCTTTCGCCGCATTCGCGGCTATGGAGATGCCGTACCAGCGGCGCAAGCTGCAGCAGCCGGTAGCCCTGGGCGTCGGCCCTGCTCCTCGATCTCGAAGCCCCGTGAGCAATGGGGGCCGGACCCGGTGAGAAGACCTGCCTGGCGGCTCCAAAGGAAACGTACCCACTGGATCTTTGGTTCGATCTGGAACATCCCGGATGGGTCCGCCGGTTGGGCGGCCAGCGACCGTTCCGGTGCTGGCCCTGGGTGAGGTGGGTTGGGGAGGAGAACTTGTGGTCTGTCGCCCGAAGGTGAGGACCGAACGTGCGGGGTCACTGGCTTTTGGCGCTTCCAATGAACTGCCGAAAGCTCTCCGCCCAACGGGATATGGTTTTTTCGGGGCCAACCAGCTTGAAGAACCATGGGCCTTGTGAGCTTTCCAGAACGACGCCGAGCAACCGATAGCCAGGCCGAGCCGGGCGTTGAGGGGCTCCGGGCATGTTTGAAGCTTTCAGCGTTCCGTTAACGTCCACTTCGGTCATCTTGAAGCCTGAAACCTCACCATGCCTGATTTTGGCCTTGTCTCTGGAGGAGGAGCCATCGGGTTGCCCCACCTGTCCGATCCAGCGGCTGATATTTCTTTCCGTCGACCCGCCCTGTCCCATTCCAAAATAAAACACGGTCAACTCACCATCCTCGGAGTCCCCGCTTGCCCTGGGAAGAGCAAATTGAGCCTTGCGCATGCGTGATCTGGGTGTCTGTTCGATCCAGCCGGACGGCACTTCCAGAGTGAAAGGTCCCAGTACCTTCTGGCGGGCAGAGGCGGCGGCGCCGGAGCCCGCTGATGGGGGACTGCCGGGAGCGCTCCTTGCATCGGAGGCGCTTTCGCCGGCACAGCCTGACAAGAAGAAGAAAAGCGCCGTCCCGAAGAACCATACCCCGCTGATCCCAACTCTTGCCAGAGGGTGGGTCTCCCAGCCGGCTGCAGGATGTTGGTGGTTGGGTTTGTCCATGTCTGTTTCTCCTTTCCTACCCCGACGGATAGGGTTTGATCGAGGCGACTCCGACGCCGCCACCGGAACCGGGATGCCTGGAAAAGAACAACGGGGTTGTGCGTCCCCTGGCTTTCCTCCTGAAGGTCAGCCCTTCACATGCCCATGATGTTATAGCCGCAATCCACGTAAATAACCTCGCCGGTGACCCCTGCGGACAGGTCGCTCCCCAGATAGAGGCCCGTGTTGCCGAGTTCGTCGGGCTGAACGTTCCGCTTCAAGGGAGCATGCTCGGCGTGGTGCTTGAGCATGCTGCCGAATCCGCGGATGCCGCGCGCCGCCAGGGTATTCATCGGTCCGGCGCTGATCGCGTTCACACGGATATTGTGGGGGCCAAGATCGTGAGCGAGGTACCGAACGGTTGCCTCCAGGGAGGGCCTTGGCGACTCCCATGACGTTGTAATGGGGAACCACTTTTTCGGATCCATAGTAGGTCATGGTCGCGATGCTGCCGCCCTCCGTCATCAAGGGAAGCGCCGCCCGGGAAATGGCCACCAGGGAATAGGCGCTCACGTCGTGGGCTATCCCGAAAGCCTCACGGGTCGTGTCGACAAAGCGCCCCTCCAAGGCTTCTTTGGGAGCGAAGGCAACGCTGTGCAGCACCAAGTGTATTTTGCCGAAATCCCGCCTCAAACACCGGAAAACATTCTGGATTTCCTCATCCCTGGTGACATCGCAGGGATAAAGAGGCGAGTCACTTCCGAAACGTCCTGCCAACTCGGTGACGTTTCTTTGCAATCGCTCTCCCTGATAGGTCAGGGCCAACCGCGCTCCAGCCTGATGCCAGGCGTCTGCAATGCTCCAGGCAATGCTGCGTTTGTTGGCAACTCCGAAGACAATGCCGACTTTGCCCTCCAGCATAGGGAACCTCCCGTTCGATGCGGGGATGAGATTAGCAGATTTCCCGGCGAAAAAACAGAGAGCCTCCCAAGCCGACAAAGACATCATGTACAATTCGAGTCAGCAATCCGAGCCGGTAGCTGAACCGACAGAAGCAGCACTCCGCCACCATACCTGAGAGGGAGAAAGAATTGTTATGGCCTACACCATAGGGGAACTGAAGCGGAAGACCGTGGCCCAGCTTCGCGAGATCGCCCAGGGAATCGAGCACGAAGCCGTGCAGGGACATACCCAGATGAACAAGGATCATCTATTGAAAGCTCTCTGCCAGGCCCTTGGCATCGATATGCACGAGCACCACCAAGTGGTGGGCATCGACAAGCGAGCCATCAAAACGGAGATCAAGGAGCTCAAGAAGCAGCGGGACCAAGCCCTGGAGGCTCACGATCATGCGGGATTGAAGTCGATTCGCCGCCGGATTCACGCCCTCAAGAGAAAAATTCACCGGGCAACCGTTTAGCTGCTCATGAATCAGTGACGGCGTTTTGGGGGATTCGAGGTGTGGCGGGATCGGGGCTCTGGTCCGGGTCTCCGAATGCCGCGGTCATGAGCGCGGCTCGAGCTGAACCAGTTCCGGAGTGATTTCGGAATTATCGGTTTGGGGCGAGCGCCAATTATCCAGCACGCCCACCTGCTGGACGCAGGACACCGTGCAGTAGGGAGCGCAGGTCTTGCCAAGGTTGAATTCCCGCCGGAGGTGTTCCTGGGTGTAGTCCTGCAAGGGAATGGCCGGGTAGCCGCGTTGCTGCGAGCAGTAGTGCACCAGGCCATCTTCACAGACATAGAGATATCGTCCGCCGGCTCGGCAGCGCCAGTGATTGGGTTTCCCCCGAGAAATGTTTTCCTGAAACTTGTTGAAGCGGGCGAATGACTTCTTGCCCAGCTTCTGGATTTCCCGATAGACCGATCGTTCTCTCTCATTCAGAGCCCGCAATTGACCTTCCCCATCATGGATAATGCCCAAGGTGCTGGAAAAGCCCAGGGAGACAGCCCGGCGGGCAACCTTCGAAGCATCCTCAGGGAAGCGAATGCCGGAGCCGATGACCGAGTTGATATTGACGGCGAATTCGGCATGCTCCGAGAGCATCACCAGCTTTCCGTCCAGGACCTTGAGGCTTTTCTTCGAAACCCCGTCCGGATTGACGTTGTCGATGCTGATCTGCAGATGCTCCAGGCCGGCCCTGTTGAATTGCTCGATGCGCTTGACACTGAGCAGATAACCGTTGGTGATCAGCCCCGCCATCATCTTCCGCCGCCGAATGTGTCTCACCACGGCATCCAGCTCGGGGTGCAGCAACGGCTCCCCGCCGCTGATGGTGATCACGGTTGTGTCCAGGCGAGCTAAGTGGTCGACGCGTCTCAGCAGTTCCCCGGTGGGAACCGGCGCCGAAACACTGTCATACTCATTGCAATAGGTACAGGAAAGATTGCAACGGCGCGTTGGGATGAGGTGCGCCAATACGGGATGCCCGGTGGACAGCAGGGGCCTTGGCGACCATGCGCCATTCCCGTAAACGCCGGTGCGCCCTCAGGGCTTTCTTGCGAATTCGCATCCTGTTTGCCATGGTCAACCTTCCGCCCCGCTGAACGCCGGTGTCGAGGCTTATTGCGCTACCTGAAGAGAGCGGATAGTGGATCAAGCGAAAGCTTTGAGGACCAGCGAAACAACACCCGCAAGCGTGGCTCCAACCATCCACTTCAGGAGCTTGACGTCCGCTTCGATGTTCACCATCCGGTTTTCGTAGGCTGCTATCTCTTCGGCGGCTTCGCGGGCTTGGGCGTCCGAGGCGCCGGCGGCCTTCAGGGCTGTATAGGTCTTGGAGAGCATCATAGTCATAGAAATATCACTATATGCAAAGGAATCCCCCGTAGACAATCGAAATCTATTCGGCGGGCGCCTCCTCGGTTTGCTCATGGCGACTATCCCGGTGTTGGATCACGGCTCCGTTGCTCAGCTTGAACTTGAGCTTTAGCCCGCCGGCGGCTCCCGTCAGCGGTTTCCGCCACTCGAATGTCCCCTCCGAGCCGGCCTCCAAGCTCTCGGGAATCACCGCCACGTCCTCCACCACCGGCAATGCCAGAGACGTAATGAGGGTCAAAGTGGCAATGAGATTCTCGATGGGATCCTCGGTCCGGTTGCGGACTCTTCCCGTCACCGTGATGGTCTCCTCGTCCTGGCTCTGGCTGAACTCCAGCAGCGCGATGGGTTCTCCTCCATCGGGCGCTGGAGGGACGCTTCGTTGGGCATACTCCTGGGTCCAGGGAAGCCAGGCGTCCATCACTCCGGACGACAAGATCACTGAGCCGATCAGGAAAACCGCGGCGGCCACGACCACGCCTGCCAAAATCCAGCTTCGCTTTCTGGAGGGTCCGGCCATCTCTATTTGAAAGCCGCTCTGCTCGCCGGCGGAAGGGGCGCCTGGCTCGGGAGCGTTGGAATTTCGGTTGTCGCTATCCATTGCCGTTAACCTCGTTTCTTCCTGGAAACAAACCCTCGGGTGACCTCCGGGGGCCAACCGGTAACCGAGGGAGTGAGTAGTGGATAGTGGTCAGTGGCGAGTGGATAGTGATTGGATCGGCGCGTTGAGCCTTTTGTTGATCTCGGCGCAATCGCTCGGCGTTCTCCGGCGTTGTCATTTCCAGCTTTGTTGACAATATCAGAAAGGTTTCCAGTGCCGCCAGCGAGACTCGCGCAATGCCAGGCGACTGGAGAAATTTCCCCGTTGTTTGCCTTGCCCGCCCCTCCGCGATGTTCGCGGGAATCGAGGACGCCACCCGCCGCATCTGCGAGATAAGCCCGTATCTCTCTTCGGCAGGAAAACGCCATGTCAGCGCGTAAATCCTCACCGTCAGGTCCATTGATTTCTGCCAGACGATCCATTCCCGATACGAGCTTGGAGAGGCCATACGGCGCCACTTGACTTCCTGAACTGTCCACTAACCACTCTTCACTGACCACTTCGATATCCGTCCCTGTTGTCGCTATCCATTGCCATTAACCTCGATTGACTCGGTTGAAGAAGGTCACCGCTCCTGAGCCGTCAGGAATTCCATGGACTGCTCCACTACCTCGAGAAAGACCAGGCAAGCCTTGGAGCGATAACGATTTTTACGGTAAATGAGGCCTAATTGGCGGACGAGGCGCAGGTTCTTCAAGGGCAGCAAGCACAGGGTCCCCTGCTTGTTCTCCTGTTCGGCATAGCTCCTGGGAACAATCGAGATGCCCATGCCGATGGATACGAATTTCTTGATCGTTTCGATGCTCGCCAGCTCCATTGAGATATTCAGTCGATCCCAGCGTGTGCCGAGGTGTTTCCTCAAGCGTTCCCGGGTGGTCCCAACCGAATGAAAAATAAAGGGGTAAGAAGTCACGTCCTCCAGGTCGAGAGAAGACTTCCTGCCCAGGGGATGATCGGGGCTGGTGATGAGCCACAGCTCATCCTCCGCGATGGGTAAAACGTTCAACTCCTGTTCCGGAACCGGCAGGGTGACGATTCCAAAGTCCAACTGGTTGTTCCGTACCTTGTCCAGCACTTTCTTCGAGAAATTCCGATAGATTCTGATCTGGACGTCCGGGTAGGTCTTCTTGAAAAGCGCGAAGATCTGGGGCAACACGTAGAGACAGGTGGCCTCGTTCGCTCCGATCAGGATCTTTCCCTTGGGGGTGGCGTTCACTTCGGTGACCGCCAGTTTAGCCTCATCGTGCAGGCTCAGAAGTTGCTCGGCATAAGTGAGAAGCACGTCCCCCGCGCGGGTCAGGCAAACCCTCCGGGCCCATGCGATCAAAGAGCTTGACCTCCAGCTCTTCCTCCAACATTCGGACTTGAGTGCTGATGGCCGGCTGGGTGCGGAAGAGTTTTTCGGCGGCAATCGTGAAGCTCTTGTGGACAGCCACCGCGTGGAAGTTGCGAATCTGGTCGAGATTCATGGCGGAGTTGAGAGGGGCGTCTCTTCGGTCCCCCGTGCTCGGAAGGGTTGGCTCGAATCAGCCTCGCCCATAAGTTTTCCTTATGCCAATCATATATCGAATAAGAGAAATTAGCCAGCCGGCAACGCGGTGATTTCCTGCTTAAAGTCAGTCCTGGTTGCCGGACCTTCAGCCATAGGGACTGCTCCAACCGTCGCCGCCGAGTCGATACAACCCAAATCCCCTCTTGGGAGGGGCTGGCCTTCTGAGAGAAGGCCAGGGGTGGATCCCCTCCGAAATTCCCCTCTTGGGAGGGGCGCAGGGGTGGGTGCTTCCAAGAGATCACGATCTTTCGTTGATATTTCCAACGATCCAACTTTCCATACCTCTCACGGGGCTCGGTGGATACAGCCCCAGCCCCTCTCCGGTTGGGGAAAAGGCTCCTCCTACCCTGGCGCCTGTTGGACTGGACAGATCACCTGTGATTCAGACCGGACACTTCCCAGGCTGACGACACTCAGATGCTTTTGGCTAACACGGTCTGTTGGAACAGAACAATGTTATCCTTGCGCCGTGAGCATTATCTGGGTCCCGACTCGGTCGGGTTGCCCGCTGAATAGAATAACCCTCTCGAACCATCATGGGGTCGCTCCCCGTGAAACGGTGAATAAGCGGGGCCTCCCCTTAATCCAGGTGATGCTCATAACAGCCCGGCATCACTCTGCCCGGGCAATCTTCCAACACCATAGCTTCTGCACCTGACAGGAGGGGAAAACTGTGTGGATAAGAAACCTGGCAGTCCTGATCCTCACCAGCCTTGGGATGACGCTCAGCCCCCATCAAGGCTTGGCCCGGACGCCAGCCGTAGAAAGGGCATTGCAGCCGGTTCTATCCGACTACGAACTGATTCGCATGGAGCCGAGTGACATTGAGAATCAAGTCAAGGAATCCGGGGAGTTGAGGTTGACACTCAAGGGCGTACCTTTTCATTTCAAGTTGGAGCCTCGTGATCTGCGGTCCCCTGGTTACCGCGCTGAGGTCACCGGGGAGGACGGGGTAAGGCGGCAGCTTCCCCCTTCTCCGGTGACCACTTTCAAGGGGTGGGTCATCGGTCAAGAGCCCATCCAGGGGCGCTTTACCATTACGAACGACAGGTTTGAAGGGGTCGTTTTCACTCCTGAAGACTGGCGCTATATCGAGCCGTTGCGGAACTACCTCCCGAGCGCCGAGGCGGCTGAACTGGTGGTTTACAAGCACTCGGACATCAAACCGGGGCAGGAGTGGCGTTGCGGGGCGTCCAAGCTGAAACGAGGCATCAACCAAATTGAGCAAGCAGAGGTTCAAGCCGCAAGAGACACAACCACCACCTACAAGGTCGAGGTAGCGACAGAGGCGGATTACGAATTTGTGCAGTATTGGGGTAGCGCCGAAGCCGCCAACCGGGAAATCCGGTCCGTTCTGAACCAAGTCGAGAGAGTGTACGAGCAGGAGTTGAAGCTGAAGCTGGAAATCGTCTATCAGCACGCTTGGACCAGAAGAAACGATCCCTACACCGAGACAGACGCCAGTGATCTCTTGGATCAGTTCACAGAGCATTGGAACGACAATTTCTTTGCGGAAGACTACGACCTGGCCCACCTTTGGACCGACCGAGACGAGCTGCAGAACGAAGACGGGGAGGAAATCGGGGGCATTGCTTGGTTAGGCCCTGTTTGTCGTAGCCGTTCTCACAGCTATGGAATATCTCGCCGCACGAGCCGTAGGCCAGGCAAGTTCATTACCACCGCCCATGAAATCGGCCATAACTTCGGATCCGTTCACCCTGATGAGGAAGCCCCCCGGTTGCAAGCTGCTCTAGAACCATCATGCAAGGCAAGAGCACTGCAGAGGATCGTTTGACCTTCTGCCAGTTTTCCCGCAACGAAATCCGGGACCACGTCTCAACCTATAACAGTTGCCTCGCGGCCGAGGCCGAACCCATCACGGTAAACCCACCCTCCAACCTCACCGCCGAGGCCATCGGATCTTCTCAAATCCGTCTGACGTGGCGGGGCAACAACACAGAAGAAGTTCTATTTGCAATTGAGAGACGGACCACCGGGGAAAATTGGACTGGGTTGGTTGCGCTTGTTCGGACAACGTTCATTGATGCCGGACTACTCCCCGCGTCTACTTACAGTTATCGGGTGTTTGCTATCGACGGTGATGGCAATCTATCAAGTTCTTCCAACACAGCCACGGCGACGACCTTGCATTCAGATCCGGGAGGGGAGAGGCCGAACTTGACCAAGTGGGTCATCCCTACCATGGCGAACTCTCCCGGAAGGGGCGGAGCTTACTACCGAACAAAGGTGATCCTGTCCAATCTTGATTCCGACTTGGACTTGGTGGTGAGACTCTATGGGCCGAATGGGTTTGTGAGCCAGCGCACCTATTCGATGGAAGCGAATTACTACCGGGTTTGGGGAAACTTTCTGTCGGACTTTTTTGACTACCAGGGGGCTGGAGCGGTTGAGTTTTCCGGCAATGCTCCGTTCGTGGTCTCGGCTGAGGTCTACACCATGTCTTCCCAAGGTAAGTACACGACGGTCGTTCACAACGGGCCGGCCCCGCTGACACCCTACTCGTCATGGGCCGCGAGCGTGGGCGTGGTCACGGTCGATGGGGCCACTCGCACCAATGCCGGAGTCTTCAACAACTCGAACCGGAGCCAAACCGTCACTGCCCGCGTGTACTATCCCGACAGCGACAGCGAAGACCCCGACCAGACCATAACCTTTTCACTGCCGCCGAAGGGATGGGCGCAAAAGTCGATATCCGCAAGGGGAGTCGGGGGCTTTATCGTCTGGTGGATACCCCGAGAAGCCTACCTGTGGGTGGTAAGCGTAGACAATCGCTCGAACGACGGCACCCGGTCGGTACCTATTCCCTTAGAATAAAAAGGTTCGTGAATGGCAGTTAGAACTCGGTGGAACGTGTCAATAAGTTTGAGACATCTTCTTTGAGAGTATATGGTTAGAACCTATCTCAAAATTGGAATCCTAGCAGCCCGTGGCAGAAGTACGATCCGCCACTCTGGGACTGTTACCTTTTTTAGCGCCATCGTAGAATCAACAGTTTACACCGGCATCCGATTGTGAAAAAGGGCTGGCTGTCCCAAGGGCAGAGATTTACCACGGGCTGCTAGATTGTGAACCTATGGGGCTACAGGCATAACTATTTGATTTTTCAGCGTTTCCGACGTTCTCTTCATGAACTGAATGCTATGGAATATGATTTTGAGATAGGTTCTAGTTAGGTGTCACACCTATATTGGCACAGAGGGATGCGATATCTTTGGATAGTGTTGATTGGCTTCATCAGCAACCGCAGGATAGCTCAGGTGTGAACCTCTGGAAATGGACACAGCGTGTACGTAAGAATGGGTAACAATGCGACAATTTCGGTAGAGGAAGCGTTCAAGAATCTCCTCGAATATGTGGCGCAATTCGATCCGATCAAGCTCCTTACGCAACTCACGCTCACCTATCTGCGTGTGCCCGCAGATGATTTTATCGGCGAAGACCATGACGTTCACAGATGGGCAGTCCGGATCGAGTTCCTCGCTGGTGCATTACTTGTCAGAGAGTTTCCATCTGGTTGTGATAGGAACGTAACAGGACAAACCCTAGAACGCATTGAAGAGTTACTTGATGCTTACTACTCCGCTCTAATGCATCAACTCCTGTTACCCGAACGTTCTAGCATAGGTTCAGAGCATGAACACGTTTTGAGATCAGTTCGAAGCTATGCATTGTGGGTCCGTGGCGAAGCGCACCAACATCAGTATTACGACATGGCGCGTGGGATATATGGTTTGCATGATGAGTGGTTTAAATCAAATCTAGGCTTCACAATCAACGACGTGATTACCGCTGTTAAAGGTCTCTTAAAGGAATACTCAAATCGAATTAACTCTGGACGACGGAATGCAGTCAATCAAGCAGAAGAATACGTGAATGAACACGGGCTTTCCGGCGATGAGAAAAAACAATCGAAGATTAATTATAATTGTTACCTGTTTTTCGGAAAATCGGACGAACTCCTTGCATTCACCCCACAAGAGTTATCCAACTTTTCGGGACTGCCAAAACCAGTCTGCATCCAGATTCTCAACAGATTGTCCCAAGAATTTGGATACAGGAATCCACGATTTACAAACACTTTCTACGACCCGAACAATGCTCCGTGGGACTATAACACGTTGTACGAGCGTCCTTTTATCTGTCGTGACGGGCGGTATTGGATGGTTCTGCCATCGATAATTGGGACCGTAGTACTGACGACGTTCTATTTTGATTTAATGCAGGATATACGATATCGCCCTACTTTCGAGAAGGGCCCGTGGAGACTGGCTTGAGTCGAAGACAGCACAATACTTGCTGCGAGTGTTCGATGAAGAAGAAGTGCTTCTCAATCCTCTTTATCCTAACGGGGAAGAACTTGCAGATGTTTTAGTACTGCATGACCGCAAGCTGCTGATTTTCCAGTGTAAGTCCAAGCGCCTAACCTTTGAGGCACGCACGGGAGCAAACTCGCTACAGTTGAAGGCCGACTTGGAAAAGGCAGTCAAAAATGCCTTTGATCAGGGTGTGAGGACACGGAACTATCTTATTGATAATCCAAAACCAATCTTGAGGTTAAAGGACCATTCTCGCGAGCTGTGTATTGATCGGAATCAGGTTAATGCAGTGTTCATCATCAATGTTACGGCTGCTCCTTTGCAAAATCTGACAACCCGCTGGGCCAACTTGAATCCGCATCTTGAATTGTTCACAAGCAGAGATTATCCATGGTCACTGTCCTTAGCAGATCTGGATGTGATCACCGAGATCCTTTCGACACCAGCCCACTTCTTGCACTTCGCCAAGAGACGACTTGCGATTGAACACGCGTCCCGTGAGATCCTCTGCGAAGAGTCAGATCTGTTGGGTTTCTATCTGTCGCATGGCTTATATTTCGAAGTGCCGGAGTTTGAGGGAATGGACGGTGTGATGCTATCTGGAATGTCTCAGGGTGTCGATGAATACATGTTCAAGAAGTATACCTTGGGACGTTCTGTTGCTAAGCCCTCGGCTCCCATGCCGCCTGGGTTTGAGGATTTAATCACAAGTATCTCGGCAACGGGTACCGCGTATTGTGTAGATGTCGCCATGTCACTTTTGGATTTTAGCACCAGTGCGCGACGTTCATTTATGCGACAGGTTGAGGCGACAAAAGAGCGTACCAAGGAGGATCATCAGGTCCATGATTTCTCCATGTCCTATTCCCAGTCAGAACGAGGGCTGTCTTTCGTCGCTATGGACACCAAAGGTGAACACGACGTGCTTTCTCAACATGTGGAAATGTTTGCGCTATTAAAAAAACATCAGCAGCAGTGCTTCGAATGGATTGGACTAGGTTGGGACATGTCTACTGACAAAGTTATCGATGTCACTTACTATGCTGCGTTCGAACCGCAGAAGAGCTCGGACATGGACGAGATAGTTGCCTCACACCTTGGACAACGAAGACCGATCGAAGATTGACTCGAGAGTAGATGTGGCTCGATATGAAAGGTTATTGACGAAGGGCTACATTAAAACCGGCCGAACCCGAACTGCGTTAATTGGTGTGAGGAAGCCCGAACTTGACCCAGTGGGTCATCCCCACCATGGCTAACTCTCCCGGAAGGGGCGGGGCTTACTACCGCACCAAGGTTATCCTATCGAATTTCGATGAGGACCTGGACCTGGAGCTGACGGTGACGCTCTATGGGCCTAGCGGACTTGTGGCCCGGCGCAACCGCTCGATAGAGGCGAATTACTACTGGACCTGGAACAACTTCCTATCTGAGTTATTCGACTACCAGGGGGCCGGGGCGGTTGAGTTTTCCGGCAATGCTCCGTTCGTGGTCTCGGCTGAGGTCTACACCATGTCTTCCCAAGGTAAGTACACGACGGTCGTTCACAACGGGCCGGCCCCGCTGACACCCTACTCGTCATGGGCCATGAGCGTGGGCATGGTCACGGTCGATGGGGCCACTCGCACCAATGCCGGAGTCTTCAACAACTCGAACCGGAGCCAGACCGTCACTGCCCGCGTGTACTATCCCGACAGCGACAGCGAAGATCCTGACCAGACCCTTACCTTCTCCCTGCCACCTAAGGGATGGGCGCAAAAGTCGATATCCGCAAGGGGGACCGAGGGCTATATCCTCTGGAGAATACCCCGAGAAGCCTACCTGTGGGCGGTGAGTGTGCACAATCGCTCTAACGATGGCACCCTGGCGGTGCCTGTTCCTCTGCCGTGATAGCACCCGCCATGTTGGAATGGGTGCAGTGGCGGCCTCGATCGGGGGCGGGGCCTTTGGATGCCGCGATATTTCGTATGAGACCTCTGCATAACTCAGTTTGGCCAAAACTAAACGCTTTATGTAGTAGGCTTCTGATCGTTTTCATACTATATATAGTGTTCTATGGTCCGATCCTTGAGTTATGCAGAGGTCTCCGTATATAATTCCCAACAAGTAGCCACCCGCAACGGAGGCCCGCGACCCACAGGCCCCCGGAATTATGGTAGACTTCCAGGCATGAGCACCGAGGCAATCAGTACCATCAGCGTTGGCGTGGCTGTCGTCGGAACCCTGGTAGTGTTCTTCCGATGGATTCGCCAGGATATGCGCGACATTCGCCAGGATATGCGCGACATTCGCCAGGATATGCGCGACGTGGAAACCCGACTCAACACCCGGATGGAAGCCATGGAAACCCAACTCAACACCCGGATGGAAGCCATGGAAACCCGACTCAACACCCGGATGGACTCCGTGACCGCTCGGATTGATTTGGTAAACACCCGAATTGATTCGTTGTTCACCCGGTCCAGCAACGTTGCGTAGCGGCCTCCTCATCCTCAACGGCCGTTCTAATGGGACACCCCGGACCTAGCCTTCCCGCGCTGACGACCAGGATCTTTCTGTGTTCGAGCCCAACCCCGGCCGCCCAAGCTGTCCCTGGGAAACAACGATGGCCACCGCGACGCCACCAACCGCTGGTGGCCTCTCCCGTTCAGCCATGCTGCTCACGACAGCATCTGGTCACTTTTAGGGTGACCTTTTCTATCTCCTCGGTTGGTTAATGTCCGCCTGAATCAGGCAGGTCACCCCGTCATTGGGCAGATGGGCTTGGGCACCCGCCCGCGCCGGCTGCTCGGGGCAAGCAGAGGAGCGAAAATCCGATTCGCCGTTTAACAGTTTTTCATTGCGTCCGCTGGAAGCTGATGTTGGGCAGTGCACCGACGTAGATGTCGTTCACCTTTCCCATGTCATGGAGACCAGGCGGGAACGGTTGGAAATCCGGTCGGGAGGTTGCTGAGAAGCACGCTCAAACGGTCCCGATCGGCGTGGCTCAAGTCCAGGAGGACGAGAAAGTCCTCGCGCTTGGGAACCTCGCTTGGCCACACCCCCTCATTGATCCTGGCTGCAATCTCACCGAGGTAGTGCACAAACCAGATCATGACCCGCATGACCATCATTCGGGCCTCGAACAATTGCTTCCTGTGGACGTCCTTTTTGAACTTTCTTCCGTGCACCAGGGCACTGCGGAGGTCGTAGAGTTCGTCGAACTTCTTCTTCCACTCCGTCTTTTCCTGTTCGGTCGCGCCGAGGATGGCGGCGCTTCTTCTGGCAAGCGACTTGGTAACGCCTGGTCCCCGTTCACTCAACAAAGCCTCTAAAGCTATGATGTGCCACAAGAGCTGCTCAAGCCCCTCAGCGAAGAATGCTTTGATCAAATTCCCTATCGCCACCTTGAGGAAGGGCCAGTGAGTGTCGTCAGCCTCCAGTCTCAGATGCTGAAGGCACTCGTCGGCGCGCCTGATACACTCCTTGAATTTGACAACACGAGACTCGTTCAGGTTGAAAAGGACGTCGTGGGCTTTATGCTCTTCCTCGGTATCCGGGTCAAAGTAAACTGGAATATAGGACTTCGGTGTTGAGCAATCCGGCGCACTTTCCGGGCTTTCCGGGTCATTGTCGTCCACGCGAATGACGAACGGAATGTTGAAACCGAACGGTAAAAAATTGTCAGAGCCCCGATAGGTCGAGGGATCCTGTGTATCCCCGACCCAATCGAAGAGGATCAACCGCTCCAGAACGCGCTCGATTTCAGGCGGGAAACGGGTGTACTCCGGCGAAACATAGCCCATGGCGGCTTTTGAAATAGTAATCACATCCCGACGCCGCGCCTTCTCTGGAATCGTTACCATGATGAACCAGTATTTTTGCAAGGCATCCAAGGCATCCGTATCGACAACAGCATACGGATAGAAGACGCGGTTAACGTCATTGCCAACGATCTTGTCGAGTTCGTTGCGGTCGAACTTACGGAGTTTGAATCCTGAGAATTCCAGTTCCGGCTTCGGAAATTTCACGAATTCTACTGGCGCCAGGTACGTCGTCTGAACATGGCGGCGTTGGAATGCTTTTTCATACCTTTCAAACAAGTCACACGGCGTGTCCGAGCCTTTGCCTTCGAAGGTGTCGGCATAATAGCCCGTGCGTCGAAAAAACTGGCGGATCGGATCCCTCCACCACGATTCACTCTTGGCGCTGTGCCAGTCGTCACTGCGGAACGCCAAGCGAGTTGCTTCCAGCAACGCACTGAATTCGCGACCTTCTTCGAGTTGCTCGACCAAGAGAGGTAGGTAATATGCCTTATTGGGAAATTCTACCAAGCCTCTTTTCGTTGGGGTCGGACGTCGTCTCGCCTCGAACGCGGTCTCGACAGCCTTGGTGTATGCGTGGAATGCTTGTTCAATCACAGCAATGGGTTCTCCTTTCGATTATTTTTAGAGTCCTGAGCCATTTCCAAACTGCTTGTCAAGTTACGTCAGCCGAACGTAGAAACAGGCAGAGAGGAAGGCTCAAGCCTGGATACCCACCGAGGCGGCCGTGTCGGCGATGGCTTTCCAGATGTCGTCTGCGATGGGAATGCCCTCCCGCTGCCGGATATTTTGCGCTCGACCCTCAGGCAAACTGGGCGGTAGGACCTCTTGGGTCTTGGGCCAACTCCTTCCTCCCCCTCCCATTCATGGCATTCAGAGAGTCCCTGTCAAGCAAAGTCTTGTCCTTTGTAGTAGAGGCTGCTTAGCAGGTTTTGCTTAGGCAGTGTTAACATTTGGAACATACTGAATGAATGACATCCATACAACTTTCAGCTGACCAATGGGCGAAGATTCATCAGTTTCTCAAAGGTTGCCCGGAGGTCTAGGTTGGAAAAGGAGTCGAGTGCCGTCGTTTCATCGAAGCCATCCTCTGGATGGCTCGCAGCCGGGGCCCCGTGGAGACTGCTCCCTTCGGAGTATGGCCAAGGGAACAGCGTTTACAAGCGGTTCGCGCGCTGGTCCCCAAAGAGCCTCTGGGAGAGGATGCACCACCACTTCGTCGGCGATGCCGATAGGGAGCATCTGATCCTCGGCTCGACCGTGGTGCGGGCGCACTCCTGCACGTCCTGGACGCTTCAAAAAAAAACACAAAACCCCTTGACGTGTATCAATTTTTGTTACTATTCTGAGCATGAAGTTGAGACACAAAGGCTTGAAACGATTTTACGAAAGCGATGATGCCCGCGGCATCAACCCTGCCTTGGCGACGCGCATTCGGCAACTACTAACCGATCTGGAAACTGCCAACACCCCCCGACAAATGAACCTTCCCGGCTACCGCTTGCATCCCCTGAAAGGCAACCGACGCGGACAGTGGAGCGTTGAAGTATCCGGCAACTGGCGGATTGTCTTTCGCTTCAAGGAGGGTGAAGCGGTAGAGGTTGACCTGGTTGATTATCACTGAAAGGAGAAAGCGATGGCGATGTTGAATCCTGCACATCCTGGCGAAACCGTCCGATCCTGCATCGAGGAAACCGGCTGGAGCGTCACTACGGCAGCCAAGCGGCTCGGCTTGTCGAGAAACACCTTGCATCGGCTGCTGAATGGAAACGGACGAATTCACGCCCGGCTGGCGCTGGCGCTGGAGCGCGTGGGCTGGTCCGAAGCTGATTTCTGGATGCGACGCCAAGCCAATTATGACTTGGCGCAAGAAAGGCGGCGGCTCAGCAAGCAACCGGCGGCCTGACAGCCCGAAACAGGCTCAGAAGAGCGGGCCGAAAAGGCTCAAAAAATTCGCCTGTAATGGCACAGAGGAAGGGTGGAACGCTCCAGCGGCAAATCGGCATAGAGTCACACCACTTCGTTCTTTTCTCTGCAGTCATTGCCTATCTCGGGTTTGTGACGCGAACCTGTCTCAAAATTGGAATCTTGGACTGTGAGCCTATGGGGCTACAGGCACAACTATTTGATTTTTCAGCGTTTCCGACATTTTCCTCATGAACGGGATGCTATGGAATATGATTTTGAGATAGGTTCGCGATGTTTCAAGTATCACGCAGAGCGTAACGCGCATGCGACTCGACAATGCCCGACAGGTTACCGAGCGATAGCAGGAATCGTGCCATTCCCTGTGAATAAGGCGGTTCCGGTATGATTCCATCGTACTTTGCCGTCAACATCGACCACGTATCTCTCAGCAGTTCCTGCCGACGATATGGAGGGGCAACCCAAATCCATTGCAACGCCCAACCCGTGGGTGCGTTGGACCATTGACGCCATCGCAAGGCACAGCCACCAAGAGCCCGGCCGCCGCTGTCCGTGAGGATATATCCCGTGCCATCATCCCCGTGCTCGTCCCACATTATGAAGTCGTAACCATTTTCCCGATTCAATACGGTCGCGACCCGGTGTAATCGTTTATGCATCCAAGTTGGTGATTGGGTCGTTACCCGCAGGTAGCGCCCGAATTTGGCGTTCATTTTCGCCAAGTTCTTGTTTGGCCGTGGTTGTTTCTCCTGTGGAAGGAACTCTACGGTATCGGCAGCCACTTGCCAAGAGCAACCAACACGCCCGTCGCAGGAGGCTGTCGTTTGCGCTGTGGTGGGTCATTAAAGATCGGGTCGAAGGGGAAAGGATCGAGGAGGACTCAAGTCTGGACACCCACCGCGGCGGCCGTGTCGGCGATGGCTTTCCAGATGTCGTCGGCGATAGGGATGCCCTCCCGCTGCCGGGCCTCTTGGGCGCGGTCCTCCGGCATACCGGGCAGCAGGACTTCTTTGAAGCCTGGCGCGGGCGGGACGGCCCGGGTCCGCTGAGCCATCTCGTCCGCTCGACGCCGGTACTCGGAGAGCGGTTGGAACAGGTCGGCCCGAAAGACGATCAAGGTGGCGCCATGGCGTCGGAAGAGAGGATCGGAGTAGTCGCGCTCGGCCCCGTCGTCAGCCCCACTGAAGGTTCTGCCCAGGAACTCGGTCGCCAGCATCAGCGCATACCCTTTGTGGCCCCCAAAAGGCCGGTGGGCGCCCCCATCCATAAACTTCTCGGGATCGGTGGTGGGATTCCCCTCTTTATCCACGACGCAGTCGGGGGGTAGCTTTTGATGGCGGTTGTAGGCATTGACTACTTTGACGCCGGCGGTAGCGGAGGTGGCGAAATCGATGATGACCGGGGGTTCGCTTCCTGTGGGCAAACCCAGGGCGACGGGATTGGTATGAAAGAGGGCCTTGCGTCCGCCATAGGGAACGGCTGCCGGTTGCTCGGCCCCCTGGCCTCCGGCCCAGACCATCGAAGCCATTCCCTCGGCTGCGGCCATTTCCGCGTAGTGACCGAGTCGACCGATGTGGTGGGTTTGCACCACGGAGACGACCGCCAAGTCCTGCTCCCGCGCCTTTTCGATGGCCGTTTGCATACCGAAGCGGGCCACGACGTGACCGAAGGCCCAATCGCCGCTGACCAGCGCAGCGACCGGGGTTTGCTTTATGATCGTCGGCTCTGCCGTTGGGGTGACGTGACCGGCTCGGAGGGCCTTGACGTAGCCCGGGACATGCCAGACGCCATGGGAATCCACGCCGCGCAGGTTGGCCAGAACCAAGTGGTCCGCCACAATTTCGGCGTGGCTGGAGGTGGTGCCGGCCACTTCCAGAATCCGGCGGGTCAACTGGTGAAGCGCATCCGCTTTCTTGGTTACCATCAACGGTTCCTCCAGGATCACTAACAGTCGAGGTTTCCGGGGACCGGCGCCGAAAGATTCAAGAGATAATGGCTGGGAACCCCTTTGAGCGGGCTTGTGAAGTCAGGCGGCTCGTTACTCCACCACCGCTCTACGCCCTATTATTTTGATTCATCAGTCCAGAAACAGAACAACATACAGGGCGATAATCACTACCTACATCGTGAAATCGTCATTATCGAAGTCCATCCTCCCCTCCGTTGGCTACCCTCACCTCGCCCATCCCGGCCATGAAGACGTCTTCCTGGACTTTTAAGCGGTCGGCCTGAGTCGATGTTCACTTTATGAATCCACCCTCCAATGGACCCACCCCTGCACCCCTCCTAGGAGGGGAATTTTGGTGAATCGACCCCACAGGAGGGGATTTGCACAATGATGGGGTGTCATCAACCGAGGCTAACCGCTCAGGCGAAACCCTGGACTACGAGGGCCTGGGTCTCGGGGTGCTTTCGAAGAATCCCGGCGATGCCGGCTCGATCCCCTGGGTCCACTTGCGTGCCGGGCGGGCGGGCGGGTCCCCCGGCTCTCCCCAGGGCTTCCATGGCCGCCTTGATCCCGCTGACGCCATAGCCCGGCTTGTAGGAGCGGATCTTGAGAATGGGGTCCAACTCCTTTTTCAGCACCTCATTCATTGGGGAGGTTTCCCCGGACACTCCATGCTTCCAGAAGCGCTTCGAGGCCTCCGGAACCAGAGCGGCGGCGGCTGTGGAGTAGGCGCGGCTACCCTGGGGAAAAGAATCGGCGGCGGCCGGCTCATTCTCCGCCACAAACAGCAGCAGCTTGGAAACGGCCTGCAGAATCTGACCGCCCACTCTGGGATAGTAATCATCGTCCGGCCCCAAAGACGGGAAAAATCCGATCATATTGGGAATCTGGGCCAATCGGATGAGCACCTGGGGCCAGAATTCATGTTGGCCGCTGGGAAGGATCACCGCCCCGATGCCGACCGACGTGATGATGTCCTTGTAGTACTCATAATAGCTTTCCGCGGGCCAATGCCGCCCTCGTGGAGGAAAGATCACCAGGGCATCCGCCCCGGCCTTTTCCGCATTCATCGCCATCTGAATGGAGATCTGATATCCGCCGATGACTCCCGCCATCACCGGCATCCGCCCTCGGGCTCCGGCAACGGCAGCGGCGACTACCTTTTGGTGCTCCTCAAGACTCAGTTTCCATCCTTCACCGTAGCCGCCTCCGACCACTACCGTCAGACGATCCCTTTCGGCGTGGTAGGCAACGTTTTGACGAAGACCCTCGGCGTTCAGGTCGTAATTGTCATGAAACGGGGTCGGAAGATAGTTATGAGGACCATCCAGGGCGGTGATCAGTTCCTCCGTGGAAGCCCATCGCCGCCCGGATAATGCAGGAGGGCGGCAACCCCATGGGAAGGCGATTCCCCCCAGGGACAAGGCGCCCATTTTGCAAAGGCTCCTTCGGGAGACCTTCCGCCCCGGAACTGGCTGCACCGCTGTCGAATGACTCTTCAAAGTTTCCTCCGTCGTTTTAATCGCTTCAATCGTTTCAGTCCACTCCCTTTACCGAAATAAAGGGAGACTTTCTGCGGGACCCTGCCCGCAAACCCCTGTGGGGCAACGGCTCTGGAACCCTCCGCAAAAGCGCTGGGGGTTCCAAGGGAGAGGGTAAGGTCCGGTGGGCTGCGCTATCGATCCCGTTTCTTCGCCTTTTGCCGGGGAAGCGGCTCTTCGAATCGGAGATATGTTCAGGCGCCTCTGAACTCGCGGGGCTGCAGGGGCCGCAGGCCCAGGCGCCGGGTTAGGCCTCGAAGCCCTAGGCCAGAATCGGTTTCACCACCTCACCATGCACGTCCGTCAGTCGAAAATGGCGTCCCTGGAACTTGAAAGTCAAGCGGGTATGGTCAATGCCCAGACAGTGCAGGATGGTTGCATGGAGGTCGTGAATGTGGACGGGGTCCCGGGTGATGTTGTAGCTGTAGTCGTCCGTTTCGCCATGAGTGATACCGGGCTTGACCCCTCCTCCCGTCATCCAGATGGTAAAGCAGCGAGGATGATGGTCGCGACCATAATCATTGGCCGTCAGCTTGCCCTGGCAGTAGATCGTGCGGCCAAACTCGCCGCCCCAGATGACCAGCGTATCCTCAAGCAATCCACGTTCTTTCAGATCCTGGATCAAAGCGGCCGACGGCTGGTCGGTATCCAGAGCCTGGCCTTTGATCTGCTCGGGCAGCTTGGAGTGTTGATCCCAGCCGCGGTGGAAGAGCTGAACGAAACGCACGCCGCGTTCGACGAGTCTTCTGGCCAGCAGGCAGTTGGCGGCGAAAGTCCCCGGCTTTCGAGAGGCCGGGCCATAGAGCTCGAAGGTTCTCTCCGGTTCACTGGACAGATCCATCAGGTCCGGCACCGAGGTCTGCATCCGATAGGCCATCTCGTACTGGGCGATTCGAGTGGAGATTTCCGGATCTCCAAATTCGTTCAGTTTGAGTTGATTGAGTTGAGAGAGGTCGTCCAGGAATCGGCGCCGGTTGGCGGATGAGAATCCCGGAGGGTTGGACAAATAGAGCACCGGGTCGCCCACTGAGCGAAACTTGACCCCCTGGTACTTGGTTGGAAGAAAACCGCTGCCCCACAAACGATCGTAAAGAGGCTGGCTGTCGGACTTGCCCGTGCCCTGAGAAATCATGGCCACGAAGGTAGGCAGATCCCGGTTCTGACTTCCAAGCCCGTAGGAGAGCCAGGCTCCAATGCTGGGGCGGCCGGCCAATTGGGCCCCGGTCTGAAAAAAGGTAATGGCGGGGTCGTGATTGATGGCCTCGGTGTGCATCGATCGGACGAAGCACAGGTCGTCGGCGACTTTGGCGGTATGCGGCATGAGGTCACTGACCCAGGCCCCGGATTGGCCGTGCCGGGCAAACTTGAAAACAGAAGGGGCAATGGGCAGGCTTTCCTGATTGGCCGTCATTCCGGTGAGCCGCTGGCCCTTGCGCACCGAATCGGGCAATTGCTGGGCGCGGCGTTCCCGGAGTTTCGGTTTGTGGTCGAACAAGTCCATTTGAGCGGGGGCTCCCGACTGGAACAGGTAGATCACTCTCTTGGCCCTGGGGGCAAAATGAGGCAGTCCCGGAAGCCCGCCCATCCCCGCCCCTTGTTGGGGCGAAGAGGGGTCCGGCCCGGCTGCACTGGAGTCGCGGTCAAGCAACGAAGCCAGGGCCGCTGTCCCCAGGCCCCAACCGGCGAGACCAAAAAAGTGTCGTCGGGTGAGCAATAGCTGTCTTTCCAGGAAAGGATTCATGGCTCACTCCTTGGTGATGGTTTCGTCAAGGTTCAGAATCAAGCTGGCTACGGCCGTATAGGCCGCCACCTCTTGGGGGTCCAGTCCCTTGGGAACCGGAGAGTGCCCCGTGTTCACCAGCTCTCTGGCGGACTTGCGATTGGAACGATAAGAGGCCAGATGGGCCTCCAGGCTATCCAAAAGGATTTTTCGTTCCTCGGGTGTCGGCCGGCGAGCGGTGGCCAACCGAAAGGCGAGGGCAAGACGATCCTCGGGGGTTTTGCTTTCCGAGCCGTCCAGGACCCGTTGAGCCAACCCCCGCGCTGCTTCGACAAAGGTGACGTCGTTCATCAAATTGAGCGCCTGAAGGGGGGTGTTGGTCCGACTCTCGCGCACGGTGCACATCTCGCGAGCAGCGGCATCGAAATTCAACATCGAGGGCGGCGCGATGGTTCGCTTCCAGAAGGTATAGAGGCTCCGGCGGTAGAGGTCTTCTCCGGTGCTTTGGTTGTAGGCAATATCACCCGCCAGTTCCTCCCAGAGCCCCTCCGGCTGATAGGGCTTCACCGAGGGTCCGCCCCGCTTTTCCACCAGCAAGCCTCCGACGAACAGGGCCTGATCGCGAATGGCCTGAGCCGAAAGCCGATAGCGGGGGCCCCGCGCCAGGAGTAGATTCTCGGGGTCTTTGCCGAGCAACTCCGGGGTCGTTCTGGAAGACTGGCGATAGGTAGCGCTCATGACAATGGTCTTATGCAGGGCCTTGAGGTCCCAACCGCTGCGCACAAACTCGGTGGCCAACCAGTCCAGTAAAGCCGGATGGGTCGGCCGCTCTCCCTGCGAGCCGAAATCCTCGACGGTTCGGACCAGGCCCTGGCCGAAATACATCTGCCAATAACGATTGACCACCACTCGGGGGGTCAGAGGATTGGCGGGATGGACCAACCAGCGGGCGAAATCCAGGCGGTTCCTGATCTTGCCGTTGGAGTTCCCTCCCAGGACTCCCGGAACCCCGGGGCTGACTTTCTCTCCGGGTTGGTCATAGGCCCCTCTCAGCAGCATGAAGGTCTCGCCAGGAGTTTCTCGCTCCTGCATCACCATGGTCGTGGGAACCCGCTCCATCAAAGCGGCTTTCTGCTTGTTCAGATCCAAAATCTCCTGGTAAGCGCGTCGAACCGGCTTGGGTGCGTGATGTTGCAGGAAGTAGGCGCGGATCTTGTCCGTCTCCGCCGGGTTTCTCTGATCCTGTGGTTTTTTCACGATGTCATTGATCGCCGTGGCCGTGGAAACCACCTTGACCTCATCTGCGGAGAGCGCCCGATCATAGATTCTCACCTCATCGATCAAGCCCTGGAATCGACTCCCGGCCCCTCCGCCTGAACCAATGCGGAAGGGTTCCTCGTTCTCGAAGGAAAGATTCAGGTCGTCCAGCAGCACCTTGAATTTCTCAGGCTTCCCATCGACGTAAATCTTGATGGCCTTCGAGGTGCGCGAGCCGTCGTAGGTCACCATGATGTGGCGCCACTGGCCGGGGGCCAGCGTCCTCTGGGTCTCGACTCGAATGGCGTCGTCCAGCCAGCGCACTACCAGGTTGACGTGAATCTTTCCCTCCAGCAACGCCACCCGGTAGCCTTTTTCCTTCTCAAGCTCCAGGGTGCGCGAGAAGATGGCGCCTCCCCCCTCCCCTGAGGCGTAGACCCAGGCTCCCAGAGAGAACCGGTCATAAAAGCCGAAGTTGCCCAGATCTCCCGCATTGATGAAGCGGAGGCCGTCGAAGCCGGCGGCCTGACCAATCTTGCCGACAGCAAACGTTGGCCGGCCTTCCTCGAACCTGGCCTTGGTCCTCTTCCCTTTACCCTTACCCGGAACTTGGGGAGTGCGCCGCCAGCCGCGAGGGTTCCCATCCAGGGGGAAGCGCCCCAATAATCCCTCCGAAATGGACCAGTGAAGCGGGCGCCGCTTCTTGAATGAGGCTTCCCATTGCCTCTGGGCCCGAGCCCGTTCGGGTTCCAACGCATCGAATTGTTGTTGCGCCCGCTCCAGTTTCTGTTCCAGGTCGGCCAGTTGCTGCTGCTGTTGCCGGGTGGGCGCCTTGATCATGGGGGGAGAGTTGCCGTACTTGTAAACCTTGCCTCGCTCCGGGATGTTGTTGAAGAAAGCAAAGGTTCGATAAAAATCCCTCTGGCTGAAGGGATCATACTTGTGGTCGTGGCAGCGAGCGCAACCCAGAGTCAAACCCAGCCATACGGTGGAGGTGGTCTCCACCCGATCCACCACATACTCGACGGCAAACTCCTCCGCGATGATTCCGCCCTCGCCATTGCCCCGATGGTTGCGGTTGAAGCCGGTGGCGATCTGCTGTTCCAGGGTGGGTTGGGGAAGCAGGTCCCCGGCCAGTTGCTCGACGGTAAACCGATCGAAGGGCATGTTGGCATTGAAGGCCTCAATCACCCAGTCACGCCACCGCCACATGGTCCGCTCTCCATCCGTCTGATAACCGTTGCTATCCGCATAGCGCGCCGCGTCCAACCAGCTCAGCGCCATGTGTTCCCCATAGCGCGGAGAGCGCAGCAGGCGATCCACCACTGTCTCGTAGGCGTCAGGGGAGTCATCGGCCAGGAAGGCATCCACTTCCTGCGGAGTCGGCGGCAACCCGGTCAGGTCCAGGCTGACTCGCCGGATGAGGACCGTCTTTTCGGCTTGGGGGGAGGGTTCCAACTGGTTCTTGAGCAAACGGTCCAGAACGAAAAAATCGATGGCGTTGTAGGTCCACCCTCTGTTGGGCGCCTCCGGCAGCGGAGGACGTTTGGGCGGTATGAAGGACCAGTGAAGTTGCCACTTGGCCCCCTGTTCGATCCATGAACGGATGAGTTCGATCTCTGCTGGGTTCAGTTCGAGGTCGGAGTAGACGGGAGGCATGCGAAGGGCCGGCTCTTCGGACGTGATCCGCTTGAACATCTCGCTCTGATCCGGGTCGCCGGCGACGATGGCCCTATATCCTCCCAGGTCGGCGAAGGCCCCCTCTTTGGTATCGAAGCGCAAATCGGTCGTACGGGTCGCTTCGTCAGGCCCGTGGCAGGCATAGCAACGGTCGGTGAGGAGGGGGCGAATGTCGCGATCGAATTCGACCACCGGCCGGTCTTGACTTTGAGCCAGGGCAGCCGACCCCGCGCCAAAGAGCAGCCCCGACACCACCATTATTAACCATCCTGGTTTCATTCCAGCTTTCCTTCTCATGCGTTGACCTCAGTGGAAGCCTCCGTCTCAGGGTTTTTTCCGGGAGTTTCCCCGGCTATCCGGCCCCCCTCTATCGCCGCCGTTGTGACTTGTTTTTGCCAACTTCGCTTGGATGAGGTGAGAAAATCCACAACACCAACTCTTTAAGTTTATCGCTCTCTCCTGGTCCCCTCAACCCAAAATTATCTCCGGGCCGGGCTTTCCTCATTTTCGTGAATATCCCGGCCGACTGTGTTCCGGGAACCACCCACGGCTATGTCCGGATCGGAAAGATTTCCGGCAACAATCCCTTCCCGCCCTGCGGGGTCGTCAACGATGGAGGGTTGCCCGGCTACCGAAGTGGAGACGGAGCCGGTCTGCCGGTTCGGAGGCATGGACTTCAATGCGGCGAGGTGCTTCTGCTTATATCCTGAAGGGGTTGGTGATGGTTAATCCTTCAATCTGCTGTCCGTGCTGCAGGTCTTCGCTGTAGAGGGTTTTGCAGCTCGCTTCGAGCGCGGCGGCAACGATCAGGCTGTCGTAGAAGTCGAGTCTGTAGCGGGTTTGCAGATCAAGGCTGCGTCGATAAAGCGTGCGGGTCGGGTTGACCCGCCAAAGAGGGATCAATGCCTGGTCCAATAGTTGACCAGCTTTCTCCGGAGTCGCCTTGAGTTTTGGGGTGATGACGTTAATGGTCTCCTGGACAACCTGATAACTGATGCAACCGGTCTCGTTCTCCAGGGGGCCTGTTGGACCCGGTGTTCTGCTCTCTCGTTTGTCGTCATCGGTTTCATCGAACAAGTCAACGAAAACATGGGTATCGAGGAAGTTTTCAACGCTCATTCATCTCGTCCCGAGTGAATTTTCGCCCTCCGGTGAATAGACTGCCTTGCAGTTCACGGATGACTCTCATGGCTTCGGCAGCCTGCTGGTCGCGCCGCACGTAGTTCTCGAGCCACAGCCGAAATTGCTGGTTCAAGGTCGTGCGCTCCACCACAGCCTGTCGGCGGGCCGCTTCAATCAGGTTCTCGTTAGCGCTCAAGGTTCAGCGCTCAAGGTAATGTTTTTTACGGTTACCTCCTGACTCACAGGGTTACGCTTATGTAGTGTACATTATTTTCGTGTTCAGATTAGCCATTTCGGCCGTATGCTTCGCCCTTCTTTTCCGGCCGGCGCGACGGCATTCAGGGTTCCTGCCGGGCAGGAAGGCGTGGGAGCAACAGAACTGCCGGGAGCTTCCCAAAATTGGGCGGCTTTGAGTCCTTTTACCGGGTTGGCTTCAATGAATGAACCGACCCTCCCGGGAAAGAACCCACTCCTGAACTACTCTCTGCCCTCAGGAGTTCAGCCCCTCCCAAGGGGAGTCCCTTACGTTCGGCCTGGGCGAGTGGGGAGTGAAGTGGCGGGCGATGTGAGCTTAATAAGCGTGCGAGCCACTCAGGCTCGCACTCCCGTGCTCCCGGGACCTCGTTCCGCCTCCTGAGACGGGTGTTGCTACTACAGGCTCAGCAACCTGAGGTGGGTTGGGAGTTTCTCACCCAACCTTTCATGTTGCGCGCCTTGTTTGCCTCTTTTGTTGAACACTCCAGTCGGTAGACCCCGTCATACTCCCAATACCCACCGGTCTGACCTCGATGCGACCACCGCTGATGCTCGAAAATGGGGAACCTCCAGACCCCCATGACAACCCATTACAGTCGCTGTTGACTCGACCCGGCAAGCGTGCTACGGTCTCAGCGCCTATCCTGAAGCTGCCTCGCTTCATCCTGCAGGATGAACCGGGGTCGTGTTGTCGTTTCGGTCCCGGGTCCATCTCTGAAACGGCAGGCGTTTCTGTGAAATGTCATTGAGCGGCGGTTGCCCCCGTCGCCCATCCGTAACGAGGGACCGATGCCGATTCTCGGCGCACCGGAACTCCGAGCCTACTCGACCCATATCTTCCAGGCCTGTAAAGCTCCGGCTGAGGAAGCCGCCATTATTTCCGATCACCTGGTGACCGCCAATCTGATGGGGTTCGATTCCCATGGGGTCATCCGAATCCCCGAATATCTGGGCTATGTCCAAGAGGGAATGATCCAACCGGGGGCTCCGACCCAAGTGGTCCAGGAGACGGCCACGACGGCCACGGTGGATTGCGGCTGGAATTTCGGGCAAGTTGGTGCCTTGCGGGCGATGGAAATCGGGATGGAAAAGGCTCGCGCCCACCATGTTTCAACCGTGGTCACTATCCGCTGCTGCCATGCCGGCCGAATCGGGACCTACACCCAAATGGCTGGTGAGCAAGGGTTCCTGGCGATGGCGCTGGCCAATTCGCTGCATGCCGGTCGCTGGGTCCTCCCCTGGGGCGGTAGAGAGGGGCGACTGGCCACCAATCCCATCTCTTTTGCAGTCCCCTGCCCGGGAGCCGATCCCATTCTCTCGGATTTCTCCACCGCCGAGACTGCCGAGGGCAAGATCCGGCTCTACCGCAATCGGGGCGATCAGGTGCCGGAAGGTTGGATCGTCGATGCCGAGGGGAACCCCAGCCGTGACCCCAGGGACTTTTATGGTCCCCCGCGGGGCGCCATCCTGCCCTTTGGGGGAGAGCGGGGCTATCGGGGTTATGCGTTGTCCCTGTTGGTCGATGTGCTGGGAGGTATCCTGGGGGCCTCCACTTCGCTGGCGGACCGGGATGGGAATGGCATTTGTTTCATTGTCATGGATATCGAAGCCTTCCAAAGCCGGGAACGCTTCGGGGAACTGATTGACGAAATGAAACGCTTCGTCAAGTCTTCCCCTCCTGCGGAAGGTTTTGACGAAGTCGCCTTGCCCGGCGAGTTGGACTTTCGGCTGAAGAAAAAGAGACTTGAGACGGGAATCCCGCTGGACGACAAGACCTGGGAGGCCATTCGGGCGGCCGCCCAGGGGGTAGGCGTGCTGGACGCCCCGGAAACCCGACCGGGGAAATCTTGAGGAAAGAGGAGAATGCCAAGGATGGAAAATGCTAGCAAGCTGAAACAGAAGTTGCAGCAGGGCCAGTTTTGCCTGGGAGTAGGGGTCAGCTTCAACGATGCGGCTGTCACCGAGGCGCTCTGCCGCGTTTACGATTTTGCCTGGATCGACACCGAGCACAATGGCATGACCCTGGAAAGAGTCGAGGGCCATATCGTCGCCACCCGAGCCACCGGGGCCACGGCGCTGGTGCGGGTGCCCTGGAATGATCCGGTGCTGGTCAAACCGGTTCTGGATCTCGGCGCCGACGGAGTCATCTTCCCGATGATTCGAACGGCCGAGGACGTTCGTCAGGCGGTGGCGGCATGCCGTTACCCGCCCGAAGGGATTCGTGGCTATGGTCCCCGCCGCCCCACCAATTTCGCTCGAGCCGGAGGACCCGACTATTGCAGAAAAGCCAATCAAACGGTGCTGACCATCGTCCAGATCGAGACGGCTGAAGCGGTCGAGAACCTGGACGCGATTATAGCGGTCCCCGGTTTGACCAGTGTGGTCATCGGTCCCAATGACTTATCGGGGTCGCTGGGACACATGGCCAATCCGGGCCATCCTGAGGTGGTGACGGTCATCGAATCCATCATCGCCAGGGTTCGCGGCAGCTCCGTCTTTGTGGGGATCGCCATCGGCTCGGATCCGGAGCAGGGCATCCGATGGATGGAAAAGGGTGTTCATTGGTTGCAGTTCGGGGTGGACTTCGGCTTGATGGTCGAAAGAGCCGACGAGGTTTGCGGAAAAGTCCGGGATCACGCCAGATCGAGACCAGAAGCGTAGCTTCGCTTGAGTCCGAGGGGGTGGCAACAGGGATGAAAGTCGATCTAAGCGGTCAAGTCGCCCTGGTCACCGGGGGCGCTCAGGGCATCGGCCGGGCCATCGCAGAGTCGTTGACAAGGAACGGCGCCAAGGTGGCCAGCGTCGATATCGACCAGGAAGCCAATGAACGGACGGCCCGGGAACTGACCCAATCGGGGGGAACCTGCCTGGCCTTGAAGGGGGACGTCTCGGACCGCCAGCAGATGAAACAGGTTGTGGCGGAGGTTCAGGCCCGGCTCGGCGGCCTGCGCATTCTGATCAACAACGCCGGCATCAACACCCTGAGCGACCGGGTTCCCATCCACCGGTTCTCCAGCCAGGACTGGGAGCGGATCGTGAAAATCGATCTGACCGGAGTTTTCGTCACCAGCCAGGCCGCCGTTCCGGAAATGCTCGAACAATCCGGTGGACGGGTGGTCAACATCAGCTCGGTGGCGGGCCTGGTCCCGTTGCGCCTGCAAAGCGCCTTCGTGGCCGCCAAGGCCGGGGTGATCAATCTGACTCGCTCGATGGCCCTGGAGCTGGGGCCGCAAGGCATCCTGGTGAATGCCGTTGCTCCGGGTTCGACCTTGACTCAGGGCACCCGGGCCCTTTTCTACGGTCCGGAGGGCGCCTATTCGGAGAACGCCGCCAGCCTGATCTCTCATATTCCCCTGGGCCGACCGGCGCGGGTTGAAGAAATTGCCCACGCCGTTCTTTTCCTGGCGGCCCCGGAATCCAGCTACATCAACGGCGCGGTGCTGGTGGTCGACGGCGGATGGACCGCCGGCTATCATCGGGAATGGTAACTTTCCGGGGATTCGCGGCAGAAGTTTCCTCACAAGGTGCTGTGGTCTTTCTTTCCTGGTCTCGGGGGGAGTGAGGCCGAGAGAGCAGGGAATCCTTGCGCAGCCAGGGGCTCCGGTTGTTCAACCAGGCATTTCAGTAGAGATGAAACCACGGGCTCGGTGGTGGCGCCCCCACTCGTTCTCAGACGGCCCAGGCGCCTGTCTAGCCCTGCAGCGCAGCTCTCAGTTCAGAGATCCGGAGGATCAGCATGAGTGGTTCGCGATCCGAGAATGGCAAGAAGCTGAACTGCTCGTAGAACTTCTTCGCCTCTTCGTTGAGCGCTTGGGCGACGATGGCGCGTGCACCAATCACATCGGCTGCTGTTAACACTCTCTTCGCTATATCGATCAACAGGTCGGACCCCAAACCCCTTCCCTGATAGTTCCTGTCCACCGCCAGTTGTCCCAACAGGATCACCGGAATTGGTTCGGGCATACTTCTGCCGACGCGCGACGATACCCGTCGCCTTTCCACCGAACTGGCGGCGAGGCTGTAGAATGCGATCACGCGGTCGCCATCACAGACGACATAAGTCCGCGCGCCGCCCTTCGCTTCGTGCAACAGGGCCTTGCGTCGCAGCCATGTATTGAGGCTGTCCATTCCGGAGTCGAACCGCGATACGTCATGACGTTCGTTGATCGGCTCCGGGGCGGTTATCGTTCCCACAGCGGCCGGCGCGCCAACCGTTCTTTCAAGCGGTCGTTCGATTCTACCGGCGCATCCAGCGCGGCAACGAATGCATCGTAGGCCTCATCATCGAGCGCAATGATGGGGCGCTCATTCAACGTCTCAATCGCCGCCGCTTCACTCGACCGTAGCACGAACTCGGTGCGCGTTACGCCTCGAATCGCCGCCGCCCGATCAATGAGCGCCAGGCGCTCGTCTTTCATTCGGAAGTTCACTTGAACCATTGGACCGTCTTCCTACGCTAGGGTGTATGCAGGTGTGGCCAGTCTTCAAATATATACCGTTTGTGTAGATGATCGTCAAGTCCTCGTCGCAACCGTTGGAGACAGATGATGCCTGGCTTGGGCGCAGGAGTCGGGTTCCTTGCCTGGAACCGCCCGGGGTCATCGCAGAGGCTGAAGACCGTTCGTCCACCCAGGTCTGCGCCAAGTCCGTGCGGGATCAGATCGCGTCCGGTCGCATCTCCCGAGGTCCTCCCTGACACTTTTGAACTCCGGTAGTATCCCAGCGGCGGGCCCCGGCCCGCAGGCATCGGTCCAAACCGCGCCAATCGGTTCGTCGCGACGACTTCCGCCTCTGCGAAACGGCCACATTTCTTATAATTCACTCAAATACAATGAGTTTAGGTTGTCGGTTCTGAAGGAGGATGGCTACGGAGAGGGTGGCGCGCGGGGAAGGTCTGCTGAGCCACCGACCTTCCTGCGCCGTGGGGTTGAGCCGCCGGTAACGGATTCACTTCAAGCGGGGCCTGGAAGCTGAGAGAATCATTGTGAGGAAAGAAGTCAACGGTGATGACGGATCACGAGTCGAATACTCCCAACTATCCTTATGTAGATCTGTCTTTGACCTCGGAGAGTGCTTGGTTTCGGGAAGGACCGGGCCGCCTGGTGAATTTCCGTAATGCTCGACGTGAGTCGTTCTCCCCTGTTCGACAGTGCGGGCGCGGCCTCGAACGCTACCGGGACCCGGGCAGGGGTTTGACGCGCTCCTCGAGCCACGAGCGCAATTCGGCGAACCGGAATGAGTTCGTCTCGAACAGTCGCATGAAGAACTCGTAGGCATCAAGGCCGTCGCAGTCGATGAAGGAGTCGTTCAGGCGCAGGAAGGCATCCGTGGCAAAGAAGGCGGCCCGCTTGTTGCCGTCCATGAAGGGGTGGTTCATGGCGAGACTCTCCATGAGCGCGGCGGCTTCCTCGATGAGGCTATCGTAGTAGCCAAGCTGGGGACGCATGAGAGCGGAAGCCAGCGCGCCCGGGTCGCGGAGGCCCGCAGCGCCGCCGAACTCGGCGATCAAAGAATCATGTATGGCTACGACTTCCTCCAGGGTGGGGAAGGCGTGGGTCATTGGGCGAGCAGTTCAGCGAGGCGGCGGTTTTTCTCGACGCTGGCGCGGTAGTGGGCCATCACCTCGGGGCGGACTTTCTCCTGCGTCTTGTTCTCCACGTAGTCCCTCATGGCGTCTTCCAGCACCGCCTGAAAGTGCCGGCCATCCTTGAGGGCAATCTTGCGCATCGCCGCCAGCAAGTCCGGGGATGCCTGGCTGGAAAATTTCTCTCGGATCGCAACCATCACCTACACCTCCTATGGAATCCTTACAGTGTGGCGCGACAGAACTCATTTTGTCAAGAACGATCTTGACAGAAGTGGATGCCGTCCGCCTGACCTATGCCGCCAACTCCAGGTCGACCTCCGCCGGCAGTCTGTCAATGTTTATCCGGACCTGTTCTTCAGGAGTCCTGTGATTCGTCATCTGGCGGATCTTTCATCTCTCGTTCTCACCGTTTCCCGTTTGCTTTTCGAAGGCTTGACGCACCAGACTCATCACCTACGGCGTCTCCTCCGACCTGTGCAGCTCCACTGGCGGATCCCCATTGCCCCCTCCGCCGAGGTTGGTTACGTTCCTGGCAAGTCCGCGGGAATCTTGCAACTCGTGGAACTGCATGTTCAGCGGCAGCCCCAACTGCTTGTCCCGGGGCATCGCCTCCACAAAGTTGATCTCGGCCTTGCAGGCAACATAGCTCTTGTACTTCTTTCCATTACAAAGGTTTGTGGTTTGTGGAACAGAAGGGGAATACTTATGAAGTAGGGTTGCACGCGGGGAAGATCTACTGAGCCACTGACCTTCCTGCATGGCGGGATTCAGGGCTCCGAGGTGGCGGAGCCGCTTCGGTCTGTGTCCGGAAGCAATCAGCCCTACCGACATTTCTCGCGGATAGCTTCCAGGTCTGGAATAGGCCCGGAGCGCCTCAGTAGCCTACGGCCGGAGCATCTTCCCTTGGCCGGTCTTGTCCCTCCTCGGTCGGGAGAGGGGCCGGCTGGGACGAAAGAAAAAGATGGGTCTGACTGGCCAGGAACCAGAGCTTGAGAATCCACCGTCCCGCCAGATAAACCTGCCCCAGCAAGAATGCCAGGAGGATCGTCGTCCAGGTGGATTGGTTGGGGCCAGGCGCAAGCCAGGCGTAGGCAAGAAGCCAAAGGAGGGCGGCGGCTGACAACAAAAGGTAAAGACCCAGCACGGCGCGTCGATGGTCTTTGACGAAACCCAGCGCTCGAAACAGCGCAGCAGCACGCTGCGCCTCTCTTCCACCACCAGGCAAATCCTGGCGTAATCCAGAAGGAGTTGGGTCAACAAGAAAAGTGAACCGACCAGGGCATAGGCCAGGACGGTGTAGATCAGGGCGGTCCTCTCCACGGTGGTGTCTCGGGTCATGGTTTCAATCCAGCGGTGCAAGGGGTTTCCAATGCCGCGGAGGATCGCCCCATAGAGGAGTACCGAGATCAGCGAGAGGCGCAAGAATCGCCAAAAGAAAAGACGGCCCTGAGCCAGGAATATCGAGCCTGAGTCCTGTTCTCCGTCATGGGCGAACCGGCTGAGAATTCCCCCCAGCAAGAGGGACCAGACCAGCAACATCACCATTCCGGCCCCGAGCACCATCGTGTCCACCTGGTGAAGCGTCCCATCCAGTAACCTCTCCAGATTGCCCAACATGGGCAGGATTCCTACCAAAGACGGTCCGAAGGTTTTTCCCAGCCCGGTATTCCTGGCGGCAAACTCCTCGTGCCATGCCGGGTCGAAGCCCTGACGCAGGCGGTCCTCCACCAGGCTGCCTTCAAAAGAGGCTTGCAACAGATCCTTCATCGCCAAGGTGAGGGGAAAGGCCACGACCAGACTGGTCAGATAGACCCAAGCCACCAGCGACGGCGCCCTGAAGACCCGTCTCAGACCGGTGGAGAAATGAGTGCGCACGTCCATCGGAGGCTGTGCCCTAGAGAAGAACCAGCACGGTCTGCAAGTAATCCTGCAGCCAGATCAACCACTTGAGGGCCCATTTGGTGGCCGGCAGAGTGGCCTGTGGCCTCAAGCGGCGGCTGTTGTTGGTGAAGTTGATATCCAACGGGTTCTTTCGATCGGGATCCACGGCGGCAAAGCTCAGCCTGGACGGCTTGACCAGCCGGTAGAGCTTCCAGGGTTCCTGACCATCCCACTGCGTTCTGAATTCCTCGCCGTCCTCGAATCTCAGCAAAACCTCTTGAGGAAGCACACCGTCCCCGAGCCGCCGGAAAAGAACGGTTGTTTCGTAGAGAGTTGTTCCTTCTTCAGAGGTTTGGGAGTCGGGCGCTTCCGCCAACAGAAGAAATTGTCCATCTTTTTCGATGTGCCCTTTGGTTTCCACTTTCACGCTGGCAACCGACTCCACGCTGTAGTCGAAGACTCGGTCCTGGTGAAAAACCTGTTCGAAGAAGGGGGTGAGGTCTTGACCTGAAACCTGGTTGGCTGTCTGGAAGAAATCCTCCGGCTTGGGGTGGCGGAAACGGGATCTCTCGAAGAAGGTGGAGAGAATCTGTTTCAGGACGTCCCATCCCAGGCGACGCTCGAGAGCCAACAACCAGAGGGCGGTCTTGGTGTAACTGGTGGCTCCCGAGGTGGAGGGATGGTAGAGGTAACTGGGCCTGGCCTGGACTTCTCCTCGGGGCGCCGGCAAGTATCGATGACGCCGGCTGTTCAGGATGCGTCCCAACTGGATTTCAGGCGCCGCGACCGGAAAGAAGCCTCGAAAGAAGCGGGACACGTAAGCCCGCTTCCCGTAGGCCGCCTCGAAGGTTCTGGCTGTCGAAAAGGTATTGATCCCCTCGTCCAGCCAGGCGTGTTCGAATTCGTTGTTGCCGACTAGTCCATACCAGAATTGATGCCCGGTTTCGTGGATGGTGACGCCTTCGGGAGCCCCGCCGCCGGCCGGGTTGAAATAGCGGGTTCCACAGGTAAAGAGCGTGGGATACTCCATGCCGCGGGCACCGCTTTTCCAAGCAGGGTCAATCACTGTCAGGTGGCCGTAGGGATACTCCCCGTACCATAAGCCGTAGTACTTCAAGGCTGCCTCGGTGGCCCGGAAGTGGCGATCCACCTGACCCTGGTGCTCGGGCTGGTAGAGGAGGCGAATGTCGACGGACTTGAGCTCGGGATGGTCGAAACGACGTCGAGCTTCGCGGTAATCGGGGCTGGTGGTCCAGGCGAAGTCGTGGACGTCATCCTGCTGGTAGCGGTGGGTTGAGGTTCCGTCGCCATTCTCGATCACTCCAAGCTCCAAACCGGTGGCCCCGACTTTCCATCCGGTTGGAACGGTCATTCGGACGTCATAGTTCCCATAATCGGAGAAGAACTCGGTGCCGGCGTGGAACTGGTGACAGTTCCAGGAACCATCCTGCTGATAAACCCCCAGCTTGGGAAACCACTGGGCGATGAAAAAGAAATCGCCGCGGAAACCCGTTCGAGCGAAGGTGCGAGGGATTTTGGCTTTCCAACGAAGGGCTACTCTAATGGTCTGGTTGGGCGGCGCCGGCTGTTCCAGGGGAACGACCAGCACGGTTCGATCTTCGGCATTGCCGTCATCCGGAGAGGCGAAATAAATGTCGGAGGTGCGGTCCGATCCCTGGAAGGATCCGCCCGGCTCGACCTTCACGGACTCGACCTGACAGGTGCTCCAATCCTCCGGCTCCGGGTCTCGAAGGGAAGATCGAGGCCGGGAGCGCAGGGAATCCTCGCGCAGCCAGGTGCTCTGGTTGTTCAACCAGGCGTTCCAGTAGAGATGAAACCACAGCTCGGTGGCGGGTTGGTTGGTGGCGTTGCGCCATTCCACCACTTCACTTCCCCTCAGCAGCTTCTGTTCCGGCAGAAGCTCGACTTCGATGGTGTAGTTGGAGGTTTTGGTCTCCGGCGGGGCTTCCTGAGCGTGGACACTCGAAAGCATCGAGGCAACGATGACCAACCGGCCCACCCACCAGAAGGGCCGGACAAGCCGCCAAACCCCAGGACCGAAGGTCTCGCGGTCGAGCCCATCGGCGGTCTCCCCCACAGGAGCAGGATTCAGTGAAGACCTTCGTCGAGGGTCGTTCATGTCTCTGGTCTGGTTGAAATCCTTCCCTTTGGTTCCACCGCGCCGGAACCCAGGGTAGGGACAGGGTAAACCGAACGGAGGGGACTTTCCACACCGTGTCTTGTCAACTCGTCTGCACGGTGTCCTGACTTTCCTCCAAAAACTCCGGGAAAACTCTCTGACAGCATTCCCGGAGTTTTTCCACATCTCGCTGGGTTGCCATGCGGTAGGGAGGCCGACTCCGCAGCAGAGATCCGGTCAAGAAGCCGGTCGCCGCAGCGAAGATGCGATCGAAGGCCGTATCCGAGAGACCTTCCTGCTGGAGAGGCGCCACAAATTCTTGGGAGAGTCGATGGAGTCCTTCGCCGATCTCCAGAGCCTCGGGATTTCCCTCTTCACAGAGCCGATAATAGCGCAGCATCAGCCGCGGGCAGGCATAGACCAGGGAGCTGTAAGAGCCGCGCACCCCGGCATTCCACCAGGCAGCCAGATTCGGCTCGCCAGTGAAAATCTTCAACTGAGGAGCCAGCGCCAGGAAAGCCGTGATCTCCTCTTCACTGCGCACCCCTTTGCAGCCGATCAAGGGGATTTCCTGGTCCAGGAGGCGCTTGAGCAAGTCGTCGGTCAAGGGCTTCTTGGAACGTCCGGTGTTGTAGAGAATGATCGGCATCCCCGGCGCCTCACGGGTCACGTCCTTGAGAAAATCCACGGCCTCGGCATCCGTCAGAGGAAACCAGAAGGGAAAGGCAATCTGTATCCCGTCGGCGCCAATCTCCTGGGCGAATTCCGCTCGGCGAATCACCTCACCCGTCCAGAGGGCGGTGCAGCCGACCTGGGTGGGCGTTCGAGACTGCTGACATTCTTGGACGGTGATCTGCGCAACCCGTCTCCACTCGCCCGGTGTCTGCGCGTAGAATTCACCGGTGGTCCCGTGAGTGTACACCCCGTGAGCGCCCATCTGGCAGACGCGCCGGACGTTCTCCCGCAAGGCTTCCTCGTCCAGATGGTCCTGCTCATTCCAGGGGACCGGCATTCCAGCCCACATTCCTTTCAGAGTCTCACTGGTTAAGGGCATGGGTAGCTCCTGTCCTTGATGGCGTTGAAAGGCTCCATTGCAGGGAGATCGGAATCAAGGCGCCAGCATCTGTGCGGGTTCAGCGCCTACGAGACTCGGTCAGGCAGCCTTGCAGGTGTCAAGGTACTCCATCGGTGTCCTTCTGTCCAGGGATCAGTGAGGTCGGATGATGTGGTTATAGAAGTGTTGGGAGTCGGCCAGGGCGGCGCCAGTGAGTTGGCCGGTGTAGAGGTTCCAGAACTCGCCCCGGGCCCTGTCGCGTTCGACGCAGCCGTTGAACCGGGGTCGCCGGGGTGGCGGGACAGACTTGGGGATGTCGAGTTGCCGGCGGACCTGCTCGAACTCGGCCCTGAATTCGGAGCCGCCGTCAACCGGGATGGAGTGGAGGGGGGAAGGGCAGGTCCTGAATCACCAGCCTGTTGTTGACTTCTGCTGGCGCCAAGAATAAAGGAAGCTCTGATTAGTTCAGAGCTTCTGCGACACAGGGAAGCGCCGCCATTTTAATGGCTGATGAGTTGTTGAAAATGCAGGAAAAACAAAAACTACGAGACCTCTGCTCAACTCCTCGGGTGAGGCGAAATTCGGCCATGCGCTATCGCTATCCTACTGAAAACTCGCCGTTCCTGGATTCCGGCTTTCGCCGGAATAACGGTTATGCAGAGGTCTCACTACGTTTTTTGTTTCTTGCTCTGAATCATTCATTTATGAATAAATCAGAGCTTCCTAAAACTAAAATGGGGTTGTGTAGGCTGAAAGTCATTGGATGGCGATGACCTTCCGCTGAGTGTCAACCTTGGTGGGAGGAAGCCTGACGCCAGGAGATAAAGCTACGAGATAATGATGACCATACAAACAAGGACACTCTGAATCAATCCGCAGATTGTAGGAGGGTAACGGTAACATGGGGAAGTAAACCGAGATGAGGGGGAGTGAAGAGCCATGAACCAACCAACCTTTGCCGACCTGGAATAGGAGGGCAAGAAGCGCAAGACCCGCCGGGAAAGATTTCTGGAGAGGATGGAAGGTCTGATCCCCTCGAAATTCCCCTCTTGGGAGGGGGTGTGAGCCTGAGAGGCTGCGAGCTTGAGAAGCTCGCACCGCCTGAGAGGGGCTCCCCTCCTGAGAGGAGCGCAGGGGGTAGGTCCCCTCCGAAATTCCCCTCTTGGGAGGGGTGCAGGGGTGGGTCCATTGAAGGGTGATTCCCTGGGAAGAGTTGGAGGCTCGCCTCTGGCCCTTCTATCCCCAGGCGGGCCGGGGACGCCGGCCCTGTGAGTTGTCGGCCATGCTGCGGATCCACTGCGTGCAGTTATTCTACAACCTGAGGGACCCCGGGATGGAAGACCGATCTTGAGAGGAGTGCAGGAGTGGGTCCTTCCCTCCGAAATTCCCCTCTTGGGAGGGGTGCAGGGGTGGGTCCATTGAAGGTCTGATTCCCTGGGAAGAGTTGGAGGCCCGCCTCCGGCCCTTCTATCCCCAGGCGGGCCGGGGGCGCCGGCCCTGTGAGTTGTCGGCCATGCTGCGGATCCACTGCGTGCAACTGTTCTACAACCTGAGTGACCCTGGAATGGAGGACCTGCTCTACGAGGTGGAGTCGGTGAAACGGTTGGTGGGCTTGAGGCTGACGGAAGCGCTGCCGGACGAGACCACGATCCTGAACTTCCGCCATCGGTGGGAGAAGCATGAGTTGGGGGAGGGGCGGCAGGTCCCGGCAGAGCCGGTTCAGGGGCCAGGACAGCCCCTATAGGGACGCCCTCGGAGGGCTGAGCTTCTCCGAAAAACCCTTACCATACCATTCAATCCGGCTGACACCGGGTTGTTCAGAGGTTCCCTTATTCCATCATTCCTGTTATCTTGTTAGCGTATTCTGGCATTAACGCTAATAAGGGTCGTCCTTCTTTTCACACCTGAAAACAAGGTAAGTTCGTGACGCTTGGCATTGATGAGAAACGCCAACCCCATGGACGCTCGGTCCGATGCTCAAGCGGTTACCGCGCCTTTGTCCCGGCGCCCCTCCCGCCGACAATTGCCTGGGACGAGGAACTGGTCGCTGTACTCTCCCGTGCCGACCAGGCCATCGGTCGGCTCGCCGGCGAAGGCAAGTGGCTGCCGAACCCGCATCTCTTCATCAGGCCGTTCCTGCGTAGGGAAGCGGTGCTGTCGAGTCGCATCGAGGGTACCCGAACAACCCTGGGAGAATTGCTTGCCGCCGAGGCCGGTGGGGCGGTCGAGCGAAGTTCCGCGGATCTGCGCGAGGTTGCCAACTACGTCGTCGCGGTGGAATACGGTATTCAGCGCCTGAACACGCTGCCGCTGTCGCTGCGCCTCACGCGCGAACTTCACGAACGGCTGATGCAAGGCGTGCGGGGCGGCGCGGCTACGCCCGGAGAGTTCCGGCGTACTCAAAACTGGATCGGGTCGCCGGGATGTACCCTGAATGAGGCCACCTGCGTTCCCCCGCCACCCGACGAGTTGATGAGGCGCCTGGACGCCTGGGAGCGCTTCCTCCATGACGATACACTGCCCTCCCTCGTGCATGCCGCACTCACCCATTCGCAGTTCGAGGCCATTCATCCGTTCCTGGATGGGAATGGACGCGTTGGCCGCCTGCTCATCACGCTGCTATTCGTCGCCCGTGGCATCCTGTCTGCGCCACTTCTATATCTGAGCGCTTACTTCGAAGCCACGCGCCAGGAATACTACGCGCGCCTGCTTGCAGTGACCCAAAATGGGCAGTGGGAAGCGTGGCTGGCATACTTCCTGAGAGGGATAGCGGTCCAGGCCGAGGATGTTATTGGCCGAATCCAACGCATCGACGAGTTGTTCAGGCGCTGGTTGGAACAACTCTCCGGAGCTCCATCTGGGCAACCGGAGAAGGTATTGGAGCTGTTCGTTGAAAACCCCTTCTGGACGGTGAGTGAAATTGCGGCAAAGCTGGAGATCGCCTATACAACGGCTCGGCGCGCCCTGGACCGGCTGGAGTCGGCCGGCATTGTCAAGCCTGTCGGGACAGCCAAGCGCAACCGCGTGTATTGCGCACGGGCCATGCTTGAGGTGCTCGAGGCGCCGTGATCCTGAGATGCGGCAGACCAGGAAGGGGAATCAGTGGTATTTTGGGATGAAAGCTCATATCGGAGTGGATGCCAGGACCAAGACCAGGTAGACCCAACCCGACCGAGCCGCGAATGCGGCGACAGCAGTTGGGAAGCACTCAACCGGGCGCGCCCACCGGGGTTATTGTGGCCTCGAACCGGCTCTGCTGGGACCTGCTGCCCCTCCAAACCCTGATTTGGGCGCACTTCATCACGGTTTACTTTCACAAGGTTACCAAGCCACAATCCACGGACTTGTTCAGAGATTCCCTGTAATGTTCAACTCACCTTTACTTCCGCTACCGCAGGCACCTCCAGTTACCACTGTAACGATGGCAGTAGCGGCAGTGAGCGCTTTCAACTGACGACGGCGGAGAGCGCCTTCGTCCCCGTCATTCTGACCGCCGCCGGGCGCAACCAGGCCTTCTTCACCTCCGAACTGACGCTGACCAACCGAGGGGATCAACCGGCGACACTCGACTACACCTACACGGCAGCCGCAGGAGGGGGGAGCGGCGCCGGGTCCGACGTTCTTCCCGCAGGCAGGCAGAAGATCGTGCCCGACGGCATCGGCTACCTCAAAAGCCGGGGCATCCCCATCCCCGAGGCCGGCAATCGCATCGGGACGCTGAGGGTGGACTTTTCAGGCTCTGTCGGTGTCCTGGCCCGGACCACCACGGCCGTGCCCGATGGCCGCGCCGGGCTGGCCTATCCCGGTATCCCCAGCGAGGCTGGATTCCAGGAAGCCGTCTATCTGTGCGGCCTGCGCCAGAACAGTCAGGACCGGTCCAACGTGGCCTTCCAGAACGCTGGGGACGCCAGCGAGGGGGACATCACCCTGAGAGTCACGGTTTTCTCCGGGGACCCGGCAACACCGGAGGGTGTGGCATTGCCGGAGGTCACTTTGGCTCCGGGAGGGTTCCACCAATACTCGGGCATCCTGAGGATAGCCGGTTTTGACAATGGCTTTGTCAAGGTGGAACGGGTGAGCGGGAGCGGGGCTTACTACGCCTATGGGGTCATCAATGACCAGGCCAACTCGGACGGGTCCTTTGTCTTTCCGGTCAGTGCAAGCTCGCTGGAGGGGACCAGGGGCCAGACCTTGCCGGTGATTGTGGAAACAGGAGTCTTCCACAGCGAGTTGACGGTGACGAATTTCTCCGAGGCGGTCAAGACGGTGAATTTCAGTTTCGTGGCCGACGGGGTTCAGACAGATGATCACACGGCCACCTCCCGCCTGACGCTTGAGGCCGGGGAGCAGAGGATCATTCCCAACGTGGTCAACGCATGGCGTCGGCAGGGAGTTGAGGGCATGGGTTCAGCAGGTCGCCTCTTCGCCGGGGCGGTGTTCGCCGCCGTGGAGGATGGGGATATGAGCGGGATTGTGATCGCAGCCCGGACGGGGTCGGCGGGCAATACAGCCTCTTCTACAATGCCGTGCCCTACGGGTCGGCCTTCGCCGACAGCGCCTGGATTGACGGCCTGCAGCAGAATGCAGAGAATCGAAGCAACCTGGCCCTGGTCAACAGCGGAGAAGTGGATGGCAGCGACAGCGTCTTCAGCCTGGACCTTTACGACGGGGACACCGGCCTGTTGGTCAACACCGTCAGCGGCGTCAGGGTCCCGGCCCGGCGTTGGCGTCAGATCAATAGTATTCTGGCCAACTACGCTCCGGGAACCAGCCAGGGCTATGTGCAGATTCAGAAGATATCCGGCGACAACCCCTTCCTGGCCTACGGGGTCATCAACGATGGCGCCGCTCCCGGACAACGGAGCGGGGACGGCGCCTACGTGCCAGCTCGGGAGTAGAAGTTGCAGGGAAGTGTCTGTCGGTTTGCTGGTTGAAGGCTGTCGCCTGAGCTGCGTTCTACCCTCCTGCCGGGACGATCAGGCGCGGTCCGTCCACCGAAGCCATTCCCTCCTGCCCAGGGCAGACGGGGACAAGGAATCCCTCCCTCTGGAGGGCTGCGCTCCTGACAGGAGTGCAGCGATGGATTGTCGCTTTAAAGGGACCCCTTGACCGCTGAGGCGGTATCCATGGGTTCTGTTGTAACTCCGAGACCGACCTGCCTGAAGCAGTCAGGCTCCAGCCGCTGACTACTGCTGAGACTCCAGGTAATAAAGACAGTCCAGCCTCCCTCCAATTGAGTTTGCCTGGTGCTCTCTGTTACAATTTCTGTCCTTTGGCAGTTGGCCTGAATCTCGATCATCTCGACCATGTTCTTCAAAGAAAGCGATGCCACCGAGGTCCGACGGGTGGAGGGCGTCCATGAAGGCAAGGGCGCCATTCAGGTTCGGTCTTTTTTTGAAAGCAAGAGCCGTCTGGGGACCCGTTTCCACGTCTGGGAACTCGAGCCGGGGACCAGCGAAGGAACCCACACCCACCAGGAGGAGGGCGCCTTGGAGGAGATTTACTATTTCCTTCAAGGGCGGGGGAGGATGTGGATTGAAGACGAAAGTGTCGCGGTCTCTGCCGGGGACGCCATTCTGGTTCCTCCGGGCATACCCCACGGCTTCGAGAACAATGGTGACGTGCCTTTGAGGCTCGTCCTCTTCTTCGGAAAGCCGGATTCCCACGATACATTTTCTGGAGCCGAAGCCCGGAACGATGCCGGCGCTTGAGTGCACAGCCAGTCATGAGACTTCGCAAGCTGGGGAATACAGGGTTATTGGCCTCCGAGGTGTCTCTGGGAACGGCGGAGATCGGCCTGGATTATGGGTTCAAAGGCTCCCCTCAGTACTCCCGCCCCTCCGTTCCGGACTCGATCCGGTTGATTCACCGGGCTGTGGAGCGGGGGATCAACTGGCTGGATACGGCTCGGGACTATGGCGACAGCGAGGACGTGATCGGGCAGGCGCTGAAGGGTGTGTCGCCCAAGCCCCGGATTTCCAGTAAAGTTCGCTTCGCCGGTGAAATCTCCGGCAAGGATTCGTTGTCCCTGCGGCAGTGGGTTTTCGACTCGATTGAATCGAGCCGGCGCGCCCTTCGGGTCGATGCCATCGATCTGCTCTACATCCACAACGCCACCGCCAAGTTGCTGAGAAAAACCGCCATCAGGGATTCGCTGGAGGAGGCCCGAACGCAGGGGAAAATCAAATGGGTCGGCGCCACCTGCTATCGGGAGGAAGACGCCCTGGCTACCTTGGAAGATCCGTTGTTCCGGGTGCTCCAGGTTCCGTTCAGCCTCCTCAACCAGAGAATGCGTCGACGGGTTTTTCCCGAAGCGGCCCCGGAAAGGCGTCGGCATCTTCGTGCGATCCGTTTTTTTGCGGGGAGTGCTCACTCCTCGGATCGACTTCCTGCCCGAGAGGCTGGCGCCGCTTCGGCAGCAGGCTTCCAAAATCCTGCACGTCCTGGGCCCGGAGGTGGACGGTCTCGCAGAGGCGGCGGTGCGCTTCTGCCTTTCTCTGCCGGAGATTTCATCGGTTTTGATGGGGGTGAAGAGCGAGGCCGAGCTGGAATCCAACCTGTCGAACCTTTCCCGGGGCCATCTGCCAGCCGCGGTGATGCCGACACTGGAGACTCTGTCCCTGGCCGATCGAACCCTGGTTGACCCGACTTACTGGCAGGATCTGATCTGAAGAATGACCGCTCGACCGGAGGTGATGCGTGGTGGACCGACGAGCCAAACCGAGAGATCGTTTTCGACAGGGCCGTGACAAAGGCTGCCAGTTTCTGAAACGGCAGTTGCGGCCCGATGGGGGATTCGGTTCTCCGGAACGAGGGCTGGCGGATTACTACAAGGTGCCGCTGGCCCTGATGGTCAGTGGGGCCAGCGCCGAGGCCAATCGGCTGCTGGACTGGATTCGCCGGCACGGTCGAAACCAGGACGGGGACTTTGGCCCCCGGCCCCCGGAGACGAAGGGGTATCCCTACATTTACTACAACATCTGGGTCATCATCGCCGCTCACCGCCAGGGGCACTTCGATTTGTCTCAAAAGGGCATGGATTTCGTGCTGCGCTTTTATGATGCGGAGAGCGGCGGCTTCTATTCCAGCCCGACCGAGCGAAACGCCGGGGTCTTGCAGGACCTTTGGGTGGTGAGCGGAGGGGGCCAGGCCGCTCTCTACACGGGCCGGTTGCCAGAGAGTCTGGGCGTTGGCCGCTGGATGAAGCGGTTGATGGAGCTCCAGCCCAACTATCCGCAGCAACTCTATTCGGTTTATAGCCGGGCGGGCCGTCTCCACACCCGCTTTGACCCGGACGAAGCAATCCGTTTCCTGCTGAACGCCGGCGCCGAGCGCGACGAGTACTTCTTTCATCCCGGGATCGCAGCCGGCTTCCTGGCCAATCTCTACAAGGCGACCGGGCGGGACGAATGGCTCGAACTGGCCCGCGACTATATGCGGCTGGCCGAACTGGCGAGCGATTTCAACTTCAGGAGCCTCAGGGCCGGAAAGGTCGCTTGGGCCGCCTCCAATCTCTATACCCTGACGGGTGAGCGGAAATATGCTGAACTGGCGGCGCGGGTGGGCGACAATCTGCTGGCGTCGCAGTCCGAGGAAGGCGCTTGGAGATTCGGTCGGATGAACAGCAACGACGCCACCGCCGAGATGGTTGTCTGGCTGGACGAAGTTCATCAGGCCCTCGGCGGTTGAGGGCTGTAACCTGCCTCTGACCCCTCCCGGGAGGGGGAATGCGCCGGGTCGTTGGCGGCCGCCTGAGGCAGGCCGGACGGAAATTGCCGTTTGGCGAAAGTCTCGGAACAAAAAACGAGGAGAACGAGGACATGCCCTTTATCGACATCGAAGACCTTCCAGCTCTTGAGCTTCAGCCCGGAGTCCGTCTCCGCGCACCGTACGGCAAGCATCTGATGCTCTCCTATCTGGAGATAGAGGAGGGGGCGGTGGTTCCCTTGCACAACCATCCCCACGAGCAGGCGGGAATCCTGTTGGAGGGAAAGCTGAAGATGACCATCGGAGACGAGACCCGAATCTGCGAACCGGGTTCCATGTTCCTGATTCCCCCCAACGTCTACCACAAGGCCATAGCGGTGGGCGGTCCTGTGCGAGCACTGGATATTTTCAGTCCTGTCCGGGAGGACTACGCCAAGCTGTCGAATGCTTATGTCGGTGATTCCGACGCCAGGCCCGGCTGAGCGCTGCTGTTGCAGAACGGGTGAAGCGGGGGTGTGGGTTGCATTGACCTTGGCTGGTCTTGGAGACCGGGTGTCGTCGGGGCCTTTGCCGGTTGACGAGAAAGGTGAAACATCATGCTGAATCGCAGGCGGTTTTTGCAGACGGTGGGCGCCGCGGCGCCGGTTTCCATGGTTTCGACCAGCGGCAGCCTGTCCGCTGAACACCACGCGGCGGACTCCACACCGGACGAACCTCGGGTCTTCGTGCGAGAAGACTTTCACCACATGTCGGGGATTGCGCCGCCGCTGACCAGGGCGGATGTGACCAAGACGGTGGATCTCATCGCCGGAACCGCGGTCAACACGCTCATTTTTCAACTGGCCCCCCGGGGGGGAATGTGTCTTTACGAGACCCGGGTCGGACAAATGCACGGGACCAATGTGCGCAAATGGACCCATGCGGTGAACTATCGTGACGGCCGGCACGTGCGTCAGCTCGTAAAGGAAGGTTGGGACCTTCCCCGGTTGTTCTGCGACCGATGCCACGAAAAAGGGATCCTCTTCTTTGCCAGCGCTCACCTCAACCTGGGCGCCGGGGCTTCTGAGCAGGCCCGGGGTACCGGGCGGGTCTCCGACTTTGTGCTCGACAGCGACCACTTGCGTGTCGGCCGGGACAGCGACCCGCGGGCTGAATACGTCTCGCCGGTCCGCCTCAACTTCATCTACCCGGAAGTCCGAGAGGAACGTCTGCGGATTTTCGAGGAGTTGCTTTCGCGTTATGAGACCGACGGCGTGGAAGTTCACTCCGAAGTGCTCCCCATCTGCCAATACAGCCAGGTCAGCCACTGCGCGCCCTTGCTCACCCAATGGCTGCGGGAGCTGAAGGCCCTCGCCGAAAGGGCTGAGCGGCAACAAGGCCGACGCAAGCGAGTCTACGTTCGAATCCCGGCCAACCCCCAGGCCTGGCAAGCGGTGGGCTTCGAGGTGGCGGACTGGATTTCAGAAGGTCTGGTGGACGGACTGATCGGCGCCTCGAGCGACCCGGAAGTTTTCGACCAGGACCTCGAACTTTCAAAGGTGGTTGCCCTGGCCCAAGGGACCTCCTGCCGAATCCTGGCCGAATGTGGGACGACTTTGGGAAAGCGGAGGGACGACAAGCCAACCGCCAGGCTTCTGTGGGGGGCGGCCGCCAACGCCTATCACCAGGGAGCGGTGGGGTTTGGAATCAACGACATGGTCCGCAGTCAGGAACTGGCCTTTCTGAAAAACATGGTCGATGCGCTGCGTCCCCTGGGATCCCCGGAGCTTCTGGCTACCGTGGACAAGATCTACCATGTGCGGGACCAGCCTCGCAATTCCAGGAATTTCGGCTCGGGCCTGCCGGGGTTCAATCCGGTTCTTCCCAAGCCGCTCGAACCGGGCCAGGCTCAGGAAGTGCCCCTGCGAGTGGCTGACGATCTCCACCACTGGCGCTCCCTGGGTCGAGTCAAAGCCGCGCGGCTGCGGGTCCGCATCAACAACCTCGAACCCTCGCTCAACCAGCTGAAGATCGAGCTCAACGGCAAGTCCTTGCCCGACTCCATGCTGCAAATCATCGACTTGAACTACCGATTCGTCAAAGAAGGCGTGGCCTACCAGGGCAGTCAGATTTATGAATATCGGCTAACCCCCAAGTACTATCCGCGGCCCGGGGAAAATGGGGTGACGGTGACCCTGCTCAGGAAGGACCCGGACGTCGACATGCCGTTTGAAATCCAGGACGTGGATTGCTCGATAGAATACCGGCTGCACCGCCATTTTGAGCGGCGGCCCATCGAATATTGACTATGGACATGAGAAAGGAGGAGTGGCGTTGACGGTTCCCTGGAAGCGCTCAAGCCACGACCTGATATGAAGCGCAGACATTTCTTACAAACCCTGGGCATGACTGCCCCCGGCGCCGCCCTGGCCCCGGCAACCGTGGCCTCGGCCGCGAAGCATCACCCAGGAACCACGGGGAATGAGCCATCGAAGGAACCCAGGGTTTTCTTTTATGACGACGGCCGTCACTATTCCGGGCTGTATCAATTTGCTCCACCGCTCGAGGCTTCCGATTTGACCTACGCCGTCGATCAACTGGTCGACAGCGGAGTGGACACCCTGCTCTACTCGGCCGGCCTGGAAGGCGGAGCCGTGCAGTATGGCAGCCAGGTCGCTCAAAAATGGGGCGACAACGTGGACGTATGGGTCCACCCCATCTTCTACCGGGCCTCCCGCAATCTTCACCAACTGGTGGCCGACGGCAACGACCCCATGCGAATCCTGGCCGAGCGTTGTCACCACAAGGGCATCTGGTTCATCCCCACCTGCCCGGTTTGCATTGTCGGCGGGGGCGCAGAGTCGGAGCGGGGTTACGGAAGAAAGTCCGATTTCGTTTTCGACAACCCTCAGTTTTATGTGGGGGAGGACAATCATCCCCAGGCCGAGTTCCTGGGGCGCATGTTCGGCGCCAAGCGCCTCAACTTTCTCCATGCCGAGGTGCGTCGAGAACGTTTTCGGATCTTCGAGGAGTTGCTGACTCGATACCAGTCCGACGGGATAGAGCTGGACTTCTCGCTGGATAACGAGTTCGGCCCCTTCTGTCGTTTTGGCGAAGTGCCTCAAGTGGCCCCGGTTCTGACTCAGTGGATCCGGGATGTCAGAGACGTTGCCCGGAAGGCTGAAAAAGCTCAAGGGCGCCGGAAGAGAATCTATGTACGCATCCCATCGGGTCCCCCGTCCCTGTGGAGAATCCCCGGTTTTGAAGTGGAAACCTGGGTGTCGGAAAAACTGGTGGACGGACTCGTCTGCCTGAGTCCCTACAAGAAGGAAACCCCCAGGAACCGGTTGCTCATGTTCGATCAGGATCTGGACCTGTCCGCAGCGGTGGCGCTGACCCGAGGGACGGGATGCCGGGTTCTGGCAGGAATCACCAGCTATCTGGGACGTCAACTGGAGAGCACGGCGCCGGCCCCCATGGTCTGGGCGGCGGCAGCCCTTGCTTACGACAAGGGCGCAGACGGGTTCGGGCTGAGCTCGGGGGGGTGGGTGCCCAATGGTTGGCCTTGGACAGCCGAGGAATACAACACTCTCCGCTTGTTCGGGCATCCTGAACTTCTGGCTACCGCCGACAAGGTTTATCGAGTGCGCTCGCTGGCCAGCGGCGCGAGCGACCCCAAGCCGCTGTTCCCGATTCAAGACCCGATCCTGCCGATCGGGTTGTCGGAGGGGAAACCGTTGAACCTGCCGTTTGCCGTCGCGGACGACTTGCCCCAATGGCAAGCGCTGGGGCGGGTCAAGTCGGTGCGCCTGCGGGTCCGGGTCACGGCCATCGAGCCGACGTTGGATCAGTTGGCCGTCAGCCTCAATGGTCGGGCCTTGCCGGAGTCGATCCGGAATAACATCGATCTGCACTTCAGAAACCTGAAGAACATGGCTATCGGACCCTACGGGTATATTCTGGAGTACCGCCTGCCACCTGAGCACTACCCGGAGAAAGGGCGGAACAACGTCGCCGTGACCCTGGTCAAGCGGGATCCGAAGATTAATTCTCCGGTGCAAGTGGTCGACGTGGATTGTCACATCGAGTACCGCCACCATCGGAACTTCGAAGATTCACCCATCGAATACTGAGTGAAGATCTGCGCATAACTCAAGGATCGGACCATCGAACACTATATGCAGGGTGAAAGACATTAGAAGCCTGCTACATAAAGCGTTTAGTTTTGGCCAGACCGAGTTATGCAGAGGTCTCGAGTGGTTTGTTTGACCCGAGGGGTCGAGTCCGTGCTGACAACCCGGTTTTAGAGCCGGGGCCGCCAGGGATACCCACCCCTGCACCCCTCTCAGGAGTGCAGCCCCTCCGCAGGAGGGGACTTGTTTCGAATCCCCTCGGGTGCAAGAGGAGGGGACTGGCCTCGAATTTCCTCTCGTCCCAGAGCCGGTTGAGTCGGGGAAGCCACGGAATCAGCAGCCGAACACGTCCCGCAAGGATGAGACCGGGTACCGAGCCATGAATTTCGAATGCATCGCAGAGGGTTTCGTCACGCGACGCCGGCCCGGCAGCGCAACCGCACTGGCGGGAGGATCCCGGGCGGCCCTCACAACCGACGGAGAACTGGTTTGCACCTACGCCCTGCATTCGGCCTTGGGGATCAATGACTTCGCGCCGGCCCTCTCGCGGTCAACCGACGGGGGAATCACTTGGGAGGAACAGGGGCCGATCTGGCCTCACTTGAGGAATTCTCGCTCGATCACAGGCTCCGTCAGCCGATCTCCTTCGGGGAAACTGTTCCTCTATGGCATCTCCATTCCGATTGATCGGCCCGGCGAGTCCTTTTGGTCGAACGAGACTCAGGGCCTGAAGCAAAACGAGTTGTTTTGGGCCGCGTCGGAAAATGGCGGGAGAACCTGGACCGAACCACGCCGGATTCCCCTCCCGATCCCAGGCTCTGCCGAGGCCCCGGGGGCGCTCTGCGTCACTCGACGCGGGCGCTGGCTGGCCTGTTATGCGCCCTACAACACCTTTGACCCCGGGGTAGTGGTCGACCGCCAGCAGGTCGTGTTGCTCTTCAGCGACGACGGCGAAACCTGGGATCACACGGCGATGTTGCGTTTCGATGAAGAACATTCGGGCGGAGCCGAAGCCTGGGTCATCGAGTTGGCCGACGGGCGCCTCCTTGGAACCTGTTGGTGCCTGGACCATCGAGCCGAGCGGGAATACCCCAACGCCTTCTCGCTCTCTCACGATGGAGGGGAAACGTGGCTGCCCACTCGATCCACGGGGATTATGGGTCAGTCGACGGCCTTGGCGGCTCTGCCCGACGGACGCGCCCTCTTCATCTACAACCAGCGCAGGCACGGGGACGTTGGCATCTGGCTGGCGGTGATCCGTCCTGGCGACTCCGACTTCGGCATAGAGTCCAACCAGGTCATCTGGCGCGCGCAGACGGCTACCCAGGGCGCCTCTTCCGGCGGCCACTCCGAATGGCGAGATTTCGCTTTCGGGGAGCCTTCAGTGACTCCCTTACCCGATGGCGCCCTGCTGGTGACTTTCTGGTGTGTTCAGCCCGATGGTCAAGGGGTGCGGTTTGTCAAGCTGGCGATGAGGGACTGAGTGTTCCACGCCGCGCCCCAGGGTGTTCGATTCTTGCCATCCCTCCGGAAATCGAACCCGACGCAGAAGAACCGCTGAGGCGGAACGACCCTCCTTGTTGGCTCTGTTTCTTTGAGCTTGTTGGATCCGGAATCCCCGGAGCGGGCGTGACAAGCTATCCCCAATTTCTCACGGGGCTTTAAGATTGATTGAGGAGCAAGGCTGATCGGGTCTTGACGCTGTGGGGTTCCGACACTCACCCACCGCAGGTGAGTCGTCCGGCCTCGGGCGGCTGAACCCTGGGCTGACGCCCACGGTTACCGGCTGCTGCGGCTTGCGCCGCTGGTACGGCATCCCCACAGCCGCGAATGCGGCGAAAGCCAGTAGCCCTGGGCGTCAGCCCTGGGCGGGTGTGTCGACCCGACCTCCCAGCCGCGAAGCGGCGGCAGCACTTCTTTTCCTACAATTCCTTCGCTTCGCTCCAGGACAGGAATTTCCGAGTATTCCAGGAACTGGCGCAGCCTCCTACGATGAGAAATCCAGGCTAGGTCTTGGGTTTGGCCGGTCTGATGATGGGCAACCGGAACACCAGCCAGAGAGCCAGAAGAATGGTGGCGATGGCAAACGCAAAGCTGGCGGCGAAACCGAAGCCATCGGTCAGAGCTCCATGAGTGGCGGGAGCTGCACTGGCGGCCAAAGGGGCCAGGGCCACGACCGACATGTTACGGGCCCCTTCGGCCGCCGGCGAGATGCTGACCACGTAATTGGGCAGGTAGGCTCCCCCCAACTCGCCTGCCCCCAACAACCCGAAAGAGAGAAGATATCCGTATCCCGGCGCCAGCCAGGCCCAGGCGATGCCGGCTCCCACCAGGAAGACCGTGGTTGTCACGGGAGCTCGGATCCCCCGGCGGACACTGATCACTCCCAGTAAGAACCCCGCCACCGATTTGAACCCGAAGCGCAGCGCCATAATCAGGCCGGAAAACTCCTTGGGCTCCCTCCCCATGGCCTCCTTGGTATAGAGCGAAAGATTTGGCATGGAGGAGAGCGAAAAATACCAGAGCACGTAGGCGATCCAGGTCAGGGCCAGGGGGCGGGAGGAAAAGAAGGATTTGAGGCTTTGCCTGAGATAAGGCAGCAGCTCGGGCCGCCCTTTTTTTTCTTTTACCGGAACCAGTTGATAGCGGCTACTCAAAAACGCGACCAGGGCAATGCACGGCGCACCGATGCCGTAGAGGAAAGCGAAGTCCAGGGGGTACTTGAGAAAAGGGAGTCCTTCATTCAGAACAAACTGGGCGCCCAGCGAGCCGACCACCGCGGCCAAAGGAGTGAATCCAAACGCGATGCCGAATATTTTGGCTCGTCCGGGCGTCGTGGTTCCCCGGCGCAGACACTGGAAACTGAAGGCATGAGCCACTGAATTGGAAACTCCCTGGATGAGGCCTTGAGCCAGAATCGCCCCAATGCGCACCGCGTTCGAGAAGGGGAAAATCAATGTGGCGCCAACCGCAGCCAGCACGGTGGTGCTGATGCCGTAGGACCAGACGACAGTGGCGCGTTCCCAGCGATAGGGAATGAGCCAGGAGCAGGCTAAGGGACCGAGACCACCCAACAGGTAGAGGGATGAGGGCAGACTGGCTACGGTGTAACTGGCGCCGAGCTTGTCGCACAAAGCGGCCTGGACAATCCCGATATAGGTCACCGGAGCAGCCAGGTAGATCAGCACGTAGGAGCAGAAGAATAGCAGTCCGTTTCGGCGCTCCATGGCCGGTGTCAGATCCTCCAATTCGTGCTGCTCGGGCAGATTCTCGGTGGTGTCGAGAGTCGCAGGAGGTGGAGCGGGACCGTTCCGGGGTGGGTGATCGGGTGATTTCAGAAGGCAGGCTCCTCAGTCGATGGCGCGCAACCGGTGGTATTGAATCGCAGGGGCAGTGTGGCGGGTTGGCTTCAGGGTCGAGGCAGAACGAACCCTCCGTCGACCCGAAGGCAACTTCCCGTCATGTAGGAAGAATCCTCTTCCGAGACCATGAACAGGATGGCTTTGGCCATCTCCTCCGAAGTGCCCAGGCGACCCATCAGCAGCTTGCTGCCTCGCTGCTTGATCTGCTCCTCCGAGGAGTAGGCTCGTTCTCCGGGGGTGTCGATCCACCCGGGTTCCAGGACGTTCACCCGGATCTTGTGGCGGGCCAGTTCCGCCGCCCAGGTGGCTGCCATGTGGTTAATGGCGGCTTTGGCGCCGTTGTATGCGGTGGAAAGGGAGTAGGGTCGATAGGCATGCACGGAACTCACGATGACGATGCTGCCGCCTTCGCCCTGCTTCACCATCTGGCGGGCAGCCAGTTGGCAGCAGTGAAACACACCCCAGAGCGTCACACCCCAGGTTTCCTCCACATCTTTCACCTCCAGTTCGAGAAAAGGCTTGCGGACACTGTAGGCGGCGTTGGCAACCATGATATCCAGCCGGCCCAGTTGTTCAACCGTCTGCTGCACCATGGCCTCATCCTGGGCGCGGTCGGCCACGCTGCCTTGAAACAGCAACGAGCGCCGGCCAAGCCGCTCGATTTCCTGGACCACTTCTCGACCCTCATCGGGATGACTGCGGGCATTCACCGTAACATCGGCGCCGTTCCTGGCCAGCTCGATGGCCGCGGCTCGACCGATCCCGCGGGACGAACCGGTGACAATCGCAACTTTGTTCTTGAGTTTCATCGACACTCGACCTCGTTTCAGAGTCTCCTCCATTCTTTGTCAACAGGAGGACCTCCCATTCTGACACAAGCCAGATCGACCGCCAACGTCATTTGAAGAGGCCCGGGTCGTCAGGGTACAGAGACTTCGGGGTTTCAGGATTCTTTGGGGGCCGGACAGGTAGCGCTGACGAAAATAATCGTTCCCCGCTCCATACCCGGCGATCGGCGACTTCACCGGAACCCGGGAAACCCATCAGGGCGCCTCGGACCCCCTGCAGGAAATCGAGAGGAAGCACCGCCGAGACCTCAGCCGGCTTGAAGGATCGGGCCCTTGCCGGACTCTCGCAGCCGCCGGCAGGGAAGCGAAAAACGGAGAGGTTAGAGTTGAGCGCGGCAACGGCCGGGAGTTCATCGGCGGTCGGCCGGGCATTGGCTCGTGAGGCAAACGGGCCAAGGGCTGGGTGGCCATTTGCCGCTGACAGGTTTAGAATGGAGGCTCGGGCCGCGGTGCTTATCAGGAAGCGGGCGGTCTGACCGGGAATCAGCTCCGACTGTCGGTCTGTGACCAAACGGGAATTTCCATGAAGTGGTCCTGGAAAATTGGGGAATACGCGGGCATCGGCGTCTACGTCCACGCGACTTTCTTTCTGATCGTCGGCTATTTCGCCCTCACCCACTGGAGGACCGGGGGGCCTGGCGCAGCGCTGTCGGGCGTCTTGTTTATCCTGGCGTTGTTTGTTTGCATCGTGCTTCATGAATTCGGTCACGCTCTGACGGCGCGGAAATACGGTATTGCCACCCGAGATATCACCCTCCTGCCTATCGGAGGACTGGCCCGCCTGGAGCGGATGCCGGACGACCCCTGGCAGGAACTCTGGGTGGCTCTGGCTGGGCCGGCCGTCAACATTGTCATCTCGGTGACGCTCGCTGCTTGGCTGATGATGACAGAAGGCTGGACGACCTTGGATCAGGTGGCTTTCGATCGACTGACGCTCGGATCGTTCCTGCCGATTCTCATGGTGGTCAACGTCATTCTGGCTGCCTTCAATATGTTGCCGGCTTTTCCGATGGATGGTGGGAGGGTTTTACGGGCCTTGCTGGCCATGAGAACAGACTACCTCCGGGCCACTCAGGTCGCCTCCGGACTGGGTCAGGCCATGGCCTTCCTGTTTGGTTTCATCGGGCTTTATGTCGGGAATCCTTTTCTCCTCTTCGTGGCTCTGTTCGTCTGGATGGGGGCCCAGCAGGAAGCTTCCCTGGTCGGGATGAAGTCTGCCCTGGGTGGAATCCCTGTCCACCATGCAAGGACATCCACTCCGGTCCCGTATCGTCCGGGATGGTCCGTAAGTGACTGAATCATAATTGATTACTACACGTTTACGGGCTTGACGAGGGCCGGTTCCGTCCTCTACGATCCTCCAGTATCCGCCATTAAGTGAGGGGAATACTGGTAGGCCATGGAACTCCCGACACGACCCCGGACCACCAAGCCCAGCGGCCGGCAGCCGCACCACGCGCTCTCGACCGCCTTCGTCCGAAACGTAGCACAGGCCGGGCGCTACTGTGATGGCGACGGCTTGTACCTCGACGTGCAGCCGACCGGCACCCGCAGCTGGGTGCAGCGGCTCGTCATCCGCAGCAGGCGCCGCGAACTCGGGCTCGGCGGCTTCCCGCTCGTCCCGCTCAAGGACGCCCGCGCCCAAGCCCTCGCCAACCGCAGGCTCGCCCGCGCCGGAGGCGATCCGCTCGCCGAGAAGCGGCGCCTCAAGAGCATGCCGACCTTCGCCGCCGCCGCCGAGGCGGTCCTGGCGCAGATGCGGCCCGGCTGGCGCAACCCCAAGCACGGCAAGGACTGGCTGTCGAGCATGGAACGCTTCGCCTTCCCCCGGCTCGGCAAGCTGCCCGTCTCCGAGGTGACGAGCGCCGACGTGGTCGAGACGCTCCGCAAGGTCTGGCACGAGCGGCCGGCGACGGCGCGGCGGGTTCGCCAGCGCATCAGCACCGTCATGGAGTGGGCCGTCGCGTTGAACTACCGCGACGACAACCCGTGCAGCCGGATCGGCCCGATCCTCGGACCGCAGCAGGCTCTCGTCCGGCACATGCCGGCGCTCCCGCATCGCGACGTGGCGGCGACGGTCGAGACGGTGCGGGCGTCGGGCGCGGCTCCCGTCGTCAAGCTGGCGTTCGAGTTTCTCGTGCTCACAGCGGCTCGGTCCGGCGAGGTGCGCGGCGCTGAGTGGACGGAGATGGACACCGAGGAGCACGTCTGGACCGTCCCGGCCACGCGGACCAAGGCGAAGCGGGAGCACCGTGTTCCCCTGACTCGCCGCGCCGAACAGGTCCTCGACGCGGCGTGGACGCTCAGCAACGGGAACGTGCTCGTCTTCCCGAGCCCGCGCGGCAAGCGGTTCAACGACATGGCCCTGTCGGGACTGCTCAGGACGCTGGAGGTCCCCGCCGTGCCTCACGGCTTCCGGTCCACGTTCCGGGACTGGGCGGCCGAGGAGACGAACCACCCGCGCGAGGTCGTCGAGGCGGCGCTCGCCCACGTCGTGCAGAACAAGGTCGAGGCCGCCTACGCCCGGTCCGACCTGTTCGAGCGGCGGCGGCGGTTGATGGACGACTGGTCCATCTACGTCGCCGGTGGTGCAGGGAACGCCGGCTGATGATCGCTCATCTCCGGGGCCGGGAGGACGCTCTCGTCCGTAGCGGCTGGACCCGCCGCGAAGCCGAGTGGCTGGCGCTGGTCTGCCTCCACAGCGGCGCGTTCCTCCGCTCGCAGTACCTCGCCTTCATCGGCCGGACGAACCCGGCGCTCGCCAACCGCTTCGTCCGCCGGTGCCGCAAGCACGCCGTCGAACAGCCGTGGGACGGCTCCCGGCTCCGCATCTGCCGGATCGCGGCCCGGCGCATCTACCGGACACTCGGGGCCGAGCACGTCCGGCACCGCCGGCCGGCCGCGCCGGAGGTCGTGCTACGGCGGCTGCTGTCGCTCGACTACGTGCTCGAACATCCGCACGCCGCGTGGCTCCCGACCGAGGACGAGAAGGTCAGCGCGCTGACCGCGGCGGGGATCTCGAAGCAGGTGTTGCCGCACCGGCTCTACCAGGGCGCGGTCGGGGCGCAGTACCGCTACTTCCCCCACAAGCTGCCGGTGGCTCTCGACGGCGGGCGGGCGACGTTCCTGTTCGTGCAGACCGACGAGGACGAGACGGTGAGCGCGGTCCGCACGTGGGGCTCGCAGCACTCGGCGCTGTGGACGGCGCTTCTCGCGGCCGGCCGCGCTGTCGAGGTGGTCGTCGTGGGCCGTGACCCGGTGCGGCTGGCGGCGGCCGGGCGGGTGCTCGACCGGTGGGCGGCGACGCCGCCCGAGTCCGTGATGATGTCCTACGACGCGGCGGCGGCGGAGTTGGCCGCGATCAAGAAGGCGATCGCGACGAGCGACTGGACCGCGCTGGACGCCTACGGCGGGCTGAACCCCGCGATCCAGCGGGTGTGCGGCCTCGACGCCGCGTGCGCTGGGGGCCGGAGGTCGAGGGCGGCGATCACGGCTGGCCGGACGTGGCGCTCGACGCGGGTGCCGGAATGGACCCCCGGCCGCCGCGACGCCGAGGCTGCCTGACGAGACGAACCACGCCGGCAACCGACGTGTCAAGCCTTGCGGCTCCTCCACTTCGTTCCGGCTCTTCGAGTGACACGCCGGCCACCGGCGCGGTCTTGAGCGCTTACGGCCGAACGCGGGCGTCCGGCCCTCGACGGACCGGAGCCCACTACGTCCTCGAACCCGCCGCCGAACACGCCAGCCCCGAGCCGGGTACAGCCGATCCAGCGACGCCGGATCCGGGCAGCGGAACCGACAGCAAGCCTCATGCCACCGATCCAGATCGGGACGGCGGCGGTCACGGCGATCGCCGGGAATCAGCAGGCGGCGGTCGTGACGGAGATCAGGTACAGGATGGGAGTCGAGGTCACGGAGCGGGACGGAGACGGGCAACCGAACGAGGCTGTGATCAGCCCTGCCGACCGATCACAACAAGACGGAGGCCCGAACTTACACCAGATATGCCGCACGAGAGGTGTAAGCAGCCCCGGAGTCTCAAATTACACCCCCAGTCACACCTGAGCTTACAACCCCGCACCCGATAAGTCCTTGCATATCAACCACATCCCACCACAACACACCACCCCCACGTGCAGAGAAAAGAGACAGCGGGAAGGTAGGGGAGCGACCCTCCGAAAACCTGGCGGTCTTCGGCCCCGTCAGGTGTTCCTCCGTCACACCTGTCGCGCCGGGTCGCTCCCCTGGAAATCTTCCATTCTGGAAGGATCACATCGCCGCCGCCGGCCGCGTGCGGGGCAACCGTCCGGGGCCGCCACGATATGATCACGACGCTGGCGCGACGCGAGACCGCCACTCGAGGCGCGACTGCCGCACGGTGTTCACGGGCATCCGAGACGGCGACCGGGAACCGCCTCGGGCGAGAGTACCGATGAGCTACGGCTTTCAGCAGACCCTTAACCAGATCCGGGCCGAGTCCGGTTCGCAGGCCGGGAGGGGGGCGCTCTTCGAGCGCCTCATGCGGCGGTACTTCCGCGAAGACCCGTTGTACGCGGACCGGTTCTCCGATGTCCGGCTGTGGTCCGAATGGGCGGCGACGCGGACGGATTTCTCGGGCCAGGACACGGGAGTGGATCTGGTCGCCGAGGAGCGCGAGGGCGGCTGCTGCGCCATCCAGTGCAAGTTCCACGCGCCGGGAACCCGCACCTCGAAGGACGCCCTCGACTCGTTCATCTCCGCATCGGCGCGGGAACCGTTCACGCGGCGCATGGTCGTCGATACCGGCCATGCGTGGGGGCCGAACGCCGTCAAGACCATCGATGGCCTGACACCGGCCTGTCAGGTGGTGCGGTTCAACGATCTCGCCGACCGACCCATCGATTGGCCGAACCTGCAACGGCAAGAACCGGAAGCACTCCGTTGGCGTCCCGAGTCGTTCAGTCCACTTCCACACCAGAAGGCTGCCGTCGAGGACGTGGTGCGGAGCTTCGACGAGCACGACCGGGGCAAGCTCGTCATGGCGTGCGGCACGGGCAAGACGTTCACTGCCATGTGCATCGCCGAGATCATGGCGGGCGTCGGGGGGTGCGTCCTCTACTTGGTGCCTTCGATTTCGCTGTTCCAGCAGTCGATGCGGGCGTGGGCGGAGCAGCGGACCGTGCCGCACCGCTACATCGGAATCTGTTCGGACACCCGCGCCGGGCGCAACGACGAGGACGCCTCGCTGCGGGAACTGGAGATTCCGGTGACGACGGACCCCGCCGCCGTCGGCGACGCGTTGCGGGACGGGACGCCGGACGCCATGACGGTAGTCTTCTGCACCTACCAGTCCCTCCGCCTCGTCGAGCGGGCGCAGGACGGCGGCGCGCCGCCGTTCGACCTGGTGCTCTGCGACGAGGCGCACCGGACGATGGGTGTCGAACGCCCCGGCGACAAGACCTCACCGTTCCTGCTGGTGCATGACGGCGAGCGGGTCCGCGCCTCCCATCGACTCTACATGACGGCGACGCCGCGCCTCTATACCGAGGGAGCCAAGACGAAGGCCGCGAGCCACAGCGTCGAGGTGTTCTCGATGGACGACGCGGCGACCTTCGGGCCGGAGTTCCACCGGCTGCCGTTCTCGCGGGCCGTCGCGCAAAACCTGCTCGCAGACTACAAGGTCGTCGTGCTCGCCATCTCGGAGCGGCACGTCGGTGCGGCCTTGCAGGCGCATCTGGCGTCGGGCGGCGACGAGATCAACCTCGACGACGCGGCCAAGATCGTCGGCTGCTGGCGGGCGTTGCAGAACCCGGAGAACCGGCCGGCCGGCGACGGTTCGATTCGGCCCCTCGGCCGCGCGATTGCGTTCACGAACACCATCCGGTCTTCCAAACGGCTGGCGGCGCATTGGGATGGCATCGTGGCGCAGGCCGTTGAGCAGTTGCCGGCGACGGAGCAGGCCGGGGCGCTCCAGTGCGAGACCCAGCACGTCGATGGCCAGCACCACGCGCTCGACCGCAAGGCCCGCATCGAGTGGCTGAAGGGCGCCTCCGAGGGAGCCTGCCGCATCCTGTCGAACGCCCGCTGCCTGTCCGAGGGGATCGACGTGCCGGCGCTCGACGCCGTGCTCTTCATGAGTCCCCGCAACAGCCAAGTCGACATCGTGCAGGCCGTAGGCCGTGCGATGCGGAAGGTACGGAGCAAGACGTACGGCTACATCGTGCTCCCGGTCGCGGTGCCGGCTGGCGTCGATCCGGCCGCGGCGCTCGACGACAACGAGCGGTTCGCGGCCGTGTGGGGCGTACTGCGGGCGCTGCGCTCCCACGACGACCGGTTCGACGCCGAGATCAACCAGATCGACCTGAACCGCACGCCGACGAGCCGCATCATCTTCAGCGGTCGCGGCGCAGAAGCGCCGTCGCCACTTGCCGACGGTTTGCGGCGTGACGCCGACACGCTTGGCGACGGCGGAGTTGTTCAAGCCTTCGGCCCTGGCGAGAATGATGCGAGCCCGCTGGACCAGGGCGTAGGGCAGGGTGGTCGACCGGGCAATCCCGTTGAGTTGATCCTGCTGTTCGTCGGTGAGCGTGAGCGGTGCCAGTGGACGTCCGCGTGGCATTGGCAGTCTCCCTTGCTTGAAGCCTGCCAATTGTAGTATCTATTTGCGGGTCAGGACACTAGCTAGCAGCCCGTGGCACCACGGCCCGGTCGGGTACCTCAAGTGAGCTCCGCTCGAACAGAACCACGCGGCGGCAAACGTCCAGGCAGCACGCGCCAGGGGGAACGCTGACGTCCGCTGACGTCTTCGGTGGTCCACCGCCAGCCAATTCAGAACGTGGGATGCACCGAGGGGAAGGTATGCCACAGGATAGTGTAAAGCTCTCGTTTGCAATACGTTACGGTCTACCAGCATCGGAAGCCGTGCGCGCCAGACTCCGCGTTCTCGTGAAGCGCGTCCTGCGGAAGCACGACTATCCGCCGGATAGGCAGGATTCGGCGACGCGGACGGTGCTGGAGCAGGCCGAGGTGCTGTGCGTCGGCTGGGCGGCCTGAGAACGTCCCGATGACGGACCGAGCGTGGGGCAGAATCGGCGGCTCCCGGAGGCTCCCGGCGCATTTTCGCGCGACACAGCTTCATTCGGGTCTTCCGCGGGATCTGTTACGGTATGCTTTCCGATACAGCCCGCGCGTGCCGCGGCCGCTCTCTCGCTACCGAGCGAGAACGCTTGGGCGGGGGGCGGGGCCGTTGTGGGCAACGCGAATCATGGTTTCTCCACGTCATCCCGTCGAACCCGACGTTCGCGCCGGAGACCCGGAAATCCGTCCGAGCGGCCTCGCGACGCCGTTCCCATCGGTGTCGGTCATTCTCCCGGCCCGCGACGCCGAGGAGAGCATCGGGAAGGCGCTCGACTCGGTGTTGGCTCAGGACTACAACGGTTCGGTGGAGGTGATCGTCGCCGACGGGTCCGACAACACCGCCACGTCGGACCTGGTTCGGCGGCTGTATCCGACGGTGACACTGATTCCCAATCCGCAACGTGTCATCGGGTATGGCCTCCAGGCGGCGTTGCGGGTGGCGACCGGAGAGATCGTCGCACGCTGCGACGCCCATACGACCTGGCCGCCTGGATACCTGCACCGGGCGGTAGAGACGCTGCAGAGAACCGGGGCGGCCAACGTCGGCGGCCGACAACGACCGGTCGGCACCACGTTCTTCGAGCGCGCGGTGGCGCTGGCGATGACCACGCCGCTGGGGACGGGGCCTGCTCGCTACCGGCTGGGGGGCCTCGAGGGCCCCGTCGACACCGTCTACCTCGGCGTGTACCGACGTGACAGGCTGGACGCGGTGGGCAGTTACAACCCCGACATGGTCCGGGGCGAGGACTATGATCTCAATGCCCGGCTGCGGGCACACGGGGAAACGGTGTGGTTCGATCCCGAGCTCGCGGTCGACTATCGGCCGCGCGGCACCCTGCGGGACCTCGCCCGACAGTATTTTGGCAACGGCCGTTGGAAGCGGGTGGCGTTGCGACGACAACCGAGGTCGCTGCTGTTCGGGCACAACACCGGCCTGCTGCCGCTGGTCCGGCACAGCGTCTGCCCGCTGCTGCTGCTTGGGTTGGCGGCCTCCGCGGTCCTCTTCTGGGCCGGCGTTCCTGGGGCGGCGGCGTTGCCGCCCACGTATGTAGTCAGCTTGGTCCTAGTGTCCCTGGTGGTCGGCGTTCGTCGCCGTTCGTGCGCCGCGTTGCTGCTCCCGCTGGTCCTTGCGACGATGCACCTGAGCTGGGCGGTCGGTAGCCTTACCCCGTTGGGGCGCCGGGGTCGCGGCCGGCGACCTGACGCGGTCGGCGGAACCGCGATGAAGTCGGAGCAGGGTCGCGGCGATCGAGGGCCGAAGATTCTGCTCGTCGGTCCGCTAGGCTCCGGGGCGTCCGCCACCAACGTGATTGGAGGGAACAAGGTTTCGTGCGACGACCTGGTCCATGAATTGGAGATGCGAGGTTTCGAGCTGGATATGGTCGATACCTCGGGACGCGTGACCAATCTCCCCCGCTGGAAAGTCCAGGCGAGTCGTCTTGCGAGGTTCCTGCGGATGGTCCGAGGTGTCGTGAAGAAGATCCGGCACTCGCAGCTCGTCTTCGTGTTCATTGCTCCTTCTTCCGCGACGGTCGTCGCTTCGTCGGCCTGGATTCTCTGCAGAATAGCCCGTCGCCCCTTGGTGCTGCGGTTGTCCGGGGCCGATCTCGATTCCGTGTATTGCAAGTACGGTGCCCCGGCCCGCTGGCTGGCGGATCGCACCTGGATGCGCTGTTCGCTGATGTACGTCGAAACACAGCGGTTGCGCCGGATCTTCGACAACCGAACCAGTTGTCGCTGGTTGCCCAACATAAGGAACGTCGAGGCGCATGCTGCGGTCGGGCGCGAGGAGCGTCACAAGAAGGAGATCCGCAAGCTGATCTTCATCTCCCGACTGCACATGGACAAGGGGCTGGTCGAGGCGCTCCGTGCTTGCCGCGACTTGCCGGACCACTGTCATCTCCAGGTGTTCGGACCACGCATGTCCGACACGGACTTTTCCCTGTTCGCGGGGCATCCCAGGGCGAGCTACTGCGGCGTTCTGCAGCCCGAGGAGGTGCCGCAGGTCATGCGCGACCATGACGTGCTGCTGTTTCCCAGCTACTACCCGATGGAGGGTTATCCCGGCGTCATCATCGAGGCCTTTCAGTGCGGCTTGCCGGTCATCGCCGCCAGGTGGCGAGACGTTCCGGAACTCGTCGAGCATGAGGAGAACGGCCTGGTGGTGGAACCGCGCTCCGCTGCGGCCGTGCGGTCTGCAATCGAACGGTTGCTGAACGATCCCGGTCTGTATCGGCGGCTTTGCGAGGGTGCGCGGCGGCGCGGCGACGACTTCCGCAGCAAGAACTGGTTCGGGCCCGTCGCCGAGGACCTGCGCGCGCTGACGCTGGCTACTGGGGCGATAGAGACCGGAACGTATCTCTCGAAGCGGTGAGCAGCCCCGATGGGCAACACAGGCGCGGCTGGAGCGCTCAGCGGGCGCCGAGGACAACGCGGAATGCCCGCCAGGCGTAGACGGCGTCGTCAGGCCGCGGCAACCAGATTGAAAGCCAGCGCATGCGAGCAGCTATTCCGAACGCCGCCGCGAGCAGGATGAGTCGGCAGATCATGCCCAGGGTCAGCCCCCAGGCGGCGGCCGCTACGCCGGCGACGGGATAGAGCACGAGCATCGCAACAAGATTCGCCGCCAGTCCCAGGGAGAAAGCGCAGGAACAGACGCCCGGGCGGTCGATACCCTTGAAGTATGTTCCGAGTATGCCGGCGCAGGCACAGGCGAGCACTCCGGGGGCGATGATCCACAGCAGCGGGACTACCGGCAGGAAGGCTCCGGGGAACAGGATTCGAACCAGCGGCGTGCTGATCGCGAGCAGGAGGAGAATCGCGGCCACGGTACTGCACGACACGACCCGCAGGCAGAGCGCCGTCAAATCCGGGCGGCCGCTGCCTGCGATGCGGGGCAGCAGCGCGTTGCCGACCGCGTCGGAGATCATGCGAAGCCGGAACATGAGCGTGTGCGCGGTTGCGAACAGGCCGATTTCCGCCGGGCTCGCGATCAGCCCGAGAAGGAGAACGCCCGCGCTCATTTCTAGCTCGCCGGCTATGCCCGCGGGGTGAAATCGCAGACCGTACGCGATGACTCGCGTGGAGACGGTGCGGAGCGGATTCACCAGAACCAGCCCGTGATGGCGCCGCAGGTACCACGCGCACAAGGCCACGGTGCAACCGTGCGCGGCGGCGACCGCGAGCACGGCGCCGTCCACGCCGAGTCCCGATAGCCGCACGAGGACAAGAAGAACGAGGGCGTTCACGGCGAGGTGAAGCAGGGTGAACACCGCGAGACGTCCGAAGTGGCGGAGGGCCGCGAGTTGACGCTCCATGGCGCCCGAGAACGCCATGAGCGGAACCAGGGCAAGCGCCAAAAAGAAGGTACGCGTGTCCGCCTGCTGAAAGAAGGCCATCTCACCGTGGACCAACGGGATCGCCAGGGAGACGGCCAGAGCTCCGCCGACGAGGCAGATCGCGAGGGCGGCGCCGACGCCTTCCGAGACGGTCGCCTGTCTCGTGATGACGAAGTACTGCGCGCCTTCTCGCGCCCCCGGCGTGAAGAGCACGCTGAGAAAACTCGCGAACACGACGCACAGGGCGAAGCTGCCGCGGCCTGCCGGCAACAGCATGTAGGCCAGAAGACTCTGGATCGCGAGGCCCACGACGACCTTGCCGACACGGGTCACGAACGTGATGGCTGCGTCCCGCCCGCCGGTCGTGTGCGGACGTCGTGGTGTATGGGGCTTTTCCGGTGTCACGGCTGCGACGTTTTCTGGCGCCACGCCAGTTGCTCGAACAACGCGACGTACGCGTCGGCGGCTTTCTCGGGTGAGAAGTCGGCGGCTCGCGCCTGCAGCGCTTTCTCCGGCGGGTGCTCGCCGCGCAGGGTCTTGACCAACTCTTGCGCCAGCGCCGGCGCGTCGCCCACCGGCGGCAGATCGCCCCACTGCCCGAGGATCTCGCGCGGTCCATAGGGCGCGTCGGTGCTGACCACGGGCGTGCCGCAGGCCAGCGCCTCGAGGATCACCGTCGGCAGCCCCTCCCAGCGCGAGGAAAGCGCGAACAGCCCCGCGCGTCTCATGTACCGGTACGGGTTCTCGTCGAAGTCCACGAAACCGATATCCTCGTCGACGCCGTGGCCCCGCGCCAGGGACAGTAGCGTTGCCCGGTAGGAGGGCGACAGCTTGCCGAGGATGACCAGCCGCGCGTCCACGTCGCGGCGCGCCAGCCCGAACGCCTCCACGAGGGTGGGGTGGTCCTTCTGGGGCGCCTCGCGCCCGACGCTCAGGACCACCGGCGGCTCGTCGTCCGCAAACCAGGGATGAGTAACTTCCTCCTGCGCCAGGCGCCGTATGCTGTCGGCGGGGATGGGGTTGTAGATGGCGTGAATGCGCTTGGCGTCCAATCCCAGCGATCGTTGCACGGATTCGGCCACGCCCCTGGACACCGCCACCACCGCGTCCGCCAGCGGATAGAGCGTCCGTGCGGCGGCCAGCCATTCAGGCGCATAGGCAGCGGTGACGTTGTTGCGGACCGTGACCACAGTTGGAACCGCCCGGTCGCTCAACTGCGCGGCGCAGACCATGGCGGCGTCGGCGCCCGGCAGCGCCGACACCAGCAGGTGAGGACGCGCCTCGCGAACGTACCGCGCGATCATGTATGTATACGCATAGACGCGGTGACGCCTTCGAACGGGCAGGTCGAGCCCCTTCCGGTTGAGAGCCAGCCAAGCCCGCGCGGCCCCCGGCGGGGTTGACGGTCATCGCCTCCACCTCGACTCCGGACCGCTGCACCTCCTGCAGCAGCTTCCTGTCGGTCCCTGGGATCCGCGCCCGATGGACACGCATTCCGCCGGGGACCGCGGCCCGGTAGTCCCCCGCGAACCGTGGGATCACAAGGTCCGCGCGGTGCCCGCGGTCGATGAGCGACCGCGCCAGGCGGAGAATATTGCGCTCCGCCCCGCCGCCGTTCAGGCTGGTCAGCAGGAAGCCGACATGGAGCTTGTCGGACGTCACGGTGCACGCTCGCTCACCAGCTTCTCGAACAACGCGACGTACGCGTCGGCGGCTTTCTCGGGTGAGAAGTCGGCGGCTCGCGCCTGCAGCGCTTTCTCCGGCGGGTGCTCGCCGCGCAGGGTCTTGACCAACTCTTGCGCCAGCGCCGGCGCGTCGCCCACCGGCGGCAGATCGCCCCACTGCCCGAGGATCTCGCGCGGTCCATAGGGCGCGTCGGTGCTGACCACGGGCGTGCCGCAGGCCAGCGCCTCGAGGATCACCGTCGGCAGCCCCTCCCAGCGCGAGGAAAGCGCGAGCAGCCCCGCGCGTCTCATGTACCGGTACGGGTTCTCGTCGAAGTCCACGAAACCGATATCCTCGTCGACGCCGTGGCCCCGCGCCAGGGACAGTAGCGTTGCCCGGTAGGAGGGCGACAGCTTGCCGAGGATGACCAGCCGCGCGTCCACGTCGCGGCGCGCCAGCCCGAACGCCTCCACGAGGGTGGGGTGGTCCTTCTGGGGCGCCTCGCGCCCGACGCTCAGGACCACCGGCGGCTCGTCGTCCGCAAACCAGGGATGAGTAACTTCCTCCTGCGCCAGGCGCCGTATGCTGTCGGCGGGGATGGGGTTGTAGATGGCGTGAATGCGCTTGGCGTCCAATCCCAGCGATCGTTGCACGGATTCGGCCACGCCCCTGGACACCGCCACCACCGCGTCCGCCAGCGGATAGAGCGTCCGTGCGGCGGCCAGCCATTCAGGCGCATAGGCAGCGGTGACGTTGTTGCGGACCGTGACCACAGTTGGAACCGCCCGGTCGCTCAACTGCGCGGCGCAGACCGCGACGGCGTTTGGGCCCGGAAGCGCGGACACCAGAACATCAGGACGCGCATCACGAACGTACCGCGCCAGAATATGAGCGTAGGGATAGATGGAGCGCATGCCGCTGCCGCGTATTGCGGGTATCCGGGGATACCTCCAAGCGAGAACCAACCATGCCCGCGCGGCCCCGAAGGGGTTGACGGTTGTCGCTTCCACCTCTATTCCCGCCCTCCGGACTGCGCGCAGCAGCTTCCTGTCGGTCCCTGGGATCCGCGCCCGATGGACACGCATTCCGCCGGGGACCGCGGCCCGGTAGTCCCCCGCGAACCGTGGGATCACAAGGTCCGCGCGGTGCCCGCGGTCGATGAGCGACCGCGCCAGGCGGAGAATATTGCGCTCCGCCCCGCCGCCGTTCAGGCTGGTCAGCAGGAAGCCGACATGGAGCTTGTCGGACGTCACGGTGCACGCTCGCTCACCAGCTTCTCGAACAACGCGACGTACGCGTCGGCGGCTTTCTCGGGTGAGAAGTCGGCGGCTCGCGCCTGCAGCGCTTTCTCCGGCGGGTGCTCGCCGCGCAGGGTCTTGACCAACTCTTGCGCCAGCGCCGGCGCGTCGCCCACCGGCGGCAGATCGCCCCACTGCCCGAGGATCTCGCGCGGTCCATAGGGCGCGTCGGTGCTGACCACGGGCGTGCCGCAGGCCAGCGCCTCGAGGATCACCGTCGGCAGCCCCTCCCAGCGCGAGGAAAGCGCGAGCAGCCCCGCGCGTCTCATGTACCGGTACGGGTTCTCGTCGAAGTCCACGAAACCGATATCCTCGTCGACGCCGTGGCCCCACGCCAGGGACAGTAGCGTTGCCCGGTAGGAGGGCGACAGCTTGCCGAGGATGACCAGCCGCGCGTCCACGTCGCGGCGCGCCAGCCCGAACGCCTCCACGAGGGTGGGGTGGTCCTTCTGGGGCGCCTCGCGCCCGACGCTCAGGACCACCGGCGGCTCGTCGTCCGCAAACCAGGGATGAGTAACTTCCTCCTGCGCCAGGCGCCGTATGCTGTCGGCGGGGATGGGGTTGTAGATGGCGTGAATGCGCTTGGCGTCCAATCCCAGCGATCGTTGCACGGATTCGGCCACGCCCCTGGACACCGCCACCACCGCGTCCGCCAGCGGATAGAGCGTCCGTGCGGCGGCCAGCCATTCAGGCGCATAGGCAGCGGTGACGTTGTTGTGGACCGTGACCACAGTTGGAACCGCCCGGTCGCTCAACTGCGCGGCGCAGACCGCGGCCGTGTCGGCGCTCGGCAGCGCCGACACCAGGATCCGAGGACGCGCCTTGCGGATGTAGCGGATTAGAGTATGGACGGATGCATACAGAGAACGCTTGCGCCGGACTCGTATGCCCGGGTACTTCCGGGCAAGGACGAGCCCGATCCAGGCGACCGTGAACGGGTTCACGCCAAGCGCCGTGACCCGCATGCCGTTTGCGTCCTCTACTCCTCCTCCCGCCGACCGTTGGACTTCCCGAAGAAACGTCCTGTCGGTGTGCGGAAGCCGCCCTCGATAAAGCCGCAACCCACGGGGGATGGCGGCCTGGTAGTTTCCCGCGAAACAGGGAATCACCAGGTCGACCCGGTGCCCGCGCGCGATGAGCGACTGCGCCAGGCGGAGAATACTCCGCCCCGCCCCGCCGCCGTTCAGGCTGGGCAGCACGAAGCCGACGTGGAGCTTGTCGCCGGCCACCGGCTGCGCCTTCGCGCGGCGTCGGTCGCTGTCGTGCGCCGCGCCCATCGCGACGCTCAACCCGGCGAGAAACATGAACGCTTCAAGGCTGAGCAGATCCGAGAAGGTCATGCTGTACAGGGCGATGATGATGACCCAAGCTACGGTTGCATCCCGGGCAAGCGACTTCGGTGCGCCCCATTGCGCGCGCAGCAGCAAGAGAATGGCGGACAGGAACAGCAGCAGCGGGACGATGCCGGCCTCTCCCAGCAACGTAATATACAGATTGTGAGGATCCTGCAGCAGGCCGCTGTGTGAGATGGGGCTGCCTTCCAGGTACTTCAGCGCCCTCAGACCGTGACCGAAGACCGGTGCTTCCATCGCCTTCCGGAAGCCCAGTCTCCAGAGCCGCAGTCTGTCCGTCGTCAGGAACGTACACAGGAGGCTGTCATCGCTATCGTGGCTGCGCAGACCGTGCAGCTCGGGCGGCAGGCAGGAGGCGTCCAGTTCGTTATCCGCCAGGGTCAGGGAAAGCTCCCTGATTTTGGCCAGTTCCAGCGGGACCGCACCAGTAAGACGGTTGTCGGCCAGCCACAGTTGCCTGAGATTCGCAAGGTCGGCAATCTCGCGCGGGATGGGGCCGGTCAGGCGATTGCCGCCGAGCGACAGCATGGTCAGACCAGCGAGGTTTCCCAGTTCCGGCGGAATGGCGCCGGTGAGTCGGTTGCCGTCCAACAGCACCATCTCGACATGACTCAGTTCGCCCAATTCCGAGGGAATGTGGCCGGTCAGGTTCCTGTCACGCAAGTCCAGCGATGCGAGCGTGCCGTGCCTCGAGATGGCGACGCCGTCCCAGGACGCAACTGGGCGGGCGTAGCTCCAGTTCAGCGCCGCGTCGCCGGCCAGAACGTCGCGCATGCGCATCAGACGCGCGCCGACTTCGAACTGGCCGGATTTTCTCCAGGGCGGCGGCTCGCAGGCCAGGCCGGCTTCCACCAAGTCGTGCCGCGTCGTTGCCGCGAGCCGCGAAGCCGGAACGCAACTGGTGAATGCATTACCGCTCAGGCGCAGTACGGCAAGACGAAGCAACCTGCCAAGTTCCGCCGGGATTCCTCCGCCCAGACGATTGTTATCGAGCCGCAGTTCCTCCAGATGCGACAGATTGCCGAACTCCGGATGCATGGCGCCCGCCAATGCGTTGTTCTCCAGCGCAAGCACCCGCAGTTCGGTCAACGTGGTCAATTCCCGCGGAATGCCGCCAGTGAGTTCGTTGCCTCCGAGACGCAGTGAATCGAGTGCCCGCAACGCATCCAGTTCCGGCGGGATCTCGCCGGTCAGCGCATTGTTCTCCAGCGTCAGCGTCCGCAGTCCGGTCAGTGCGGCCAGTTCCGGCGGTATGGCGCCTGTGAGGCGGTTGTCGCCAAGATGCAGAACGGCCAAGCCGTCCAAGGCCGAGAGCGCCGCGGGAATTCGTCCGTTCAGTCCCGTATGCGACAGATCCAGGGCGATGACGCGCGGCTCGTCCGCAGCTTCGCCGTCGAACGCGGAATAGCCGAGGGTGACGCCGCGCCAATAGTCGATGGGGACCGTGTCGCTCCAGTTCAGTTCGACATCGCCCGTCAGCACGTCGCGGGCGTCCAACAGCGCGACGCAGTCGTCATGCAGGCGCGGCAGTGCTTCGCGGAGGGATCGGCAAAGCGGGTTCCGGTCGAAAACCCGGCGGCGGCCGGCATCTGGCGCCGGCGGGTCGTCAGCCGCCTCGTCATCATCCAGCCGGAACGCAGCCAGCCCGGGCAGCGCGGTCACCGCAGACGGCGCGGGGCCGATCAGGCGGTTCCCGTGCAGCCACAGGACGGTCAGCCTCGACAGCTTGCCCAGTTCCGGCGGTACGGTACCGGTCAAGAGGTTGCCGTTCAATGCCAGCATGCGCAGATCGAGGAGGTTGCCGAGCTCGGGCGGGATCGCGCCCGCAAGCCGGTTGCGGTCCAGGCGCAGCGCGGCGAGTCCGTCAAGCTGCCCCAACTCCGGGGGGATGTTTCCGTGCAACCCCATTTGCGTCAGCTCCAGCGCCTTCACACGGCCACGAGAGCGGTCCACGACGACGCCCAGCCAGTCATCCAGGGGCACATCGCGGCTCCAGTTGAGCGGCGCATTCCCGGCGAGGGCGTCCTTCGCTCCCAGCAAAAGGGCGCAGTCGGCAAGCAGGCCCGGATCGATTTTCCTCGGCCGGCAGAAAACGGGCGTGTCGAGGTCATGGTCGACAATTTCGTCGAGCGCCGGCGGGAACGGCCGGTCCAGGTCGTTGCCGGCGAGGCGCAGCAGGGACAGATTGTCCAATCCTTCCAGCTCCGGCGGAATGGCCCCGGTGAGCCGGTTATGGCTCAGATCCAGAGCGACGAGGCCGCTCAATTCGCCGAGTTCCGCGAACAGGCGTCCGTTCAGCCCCGCGCGTCGCAGTTCCAGGGCGGTCACGCGCTGCGGCGCACCGCCGACGGAGACGCCCTGCCAGAATTCGATGGGGATTTCCTCGCTCCAGTTGAGCGGCGCCTCGCCGGCCAGGAATTCCCGGTTCGCCAACAGCAGGGCGCAGTCGGCTTGCAGCTCGGAAGCAATGCCGGTGGAGGGTTGACAGAACAGACGTTCGACCGCATCCAGACCATCCCCTCCAGTGGGGCGGGCCGCTGTCTGCGCCGCCTCTGTATTGCCGAGTGATCGAGGCAGGCGCATATCGTCCAGGTCGAGGTCGTGACTGTCGATCCGGTAGAGACGCTGCGGAAACGGCCGGTCCAGATCGTTGCCGGCGAGGCGCAGCAGGGACAGATTGTCCAGGCCTTCCAGTTCGGGTGGTACCGGGCCGGTGAGTCGGTTGCCGACCAGATCCAGCGTAACGAGCTGGCGCAATCGTCCGAGCTCCGGCGGGATGTGGCCGTTCAGACCGGCGCGTGACAGCTCCAGGGCGGTCACGCGCTGCGACGAGGCGTCGACGGTGATGCCCTGCCAGGACTCGATGGGGAGATGGGCGCTCCAGTTGAGCCACGCGTCGCCAGCCAGGAAGTCCCTCGCGGCCAGCAGGAGCGCGCAATCAGAGCGCAAACCGGGGCTGTCGGCGGGAGCGGCGGGGCAGTACGCGTCGTCGCTGACAAGCGCGCGCAGTTCGGGGGGCATGGAACCGGTCAGCCGGTTGCCGCTCAACCGGAGGTTCTCCAAGCTCGGCAGCTTCGCCAGTTCCAGCGGGATGGAGCCGGTCAGGGCGTTGGCGGCAAGCCCCAGTACTTTCAGGTTGGTCAGCTTCTCCAGTTCGGGCGGGACAGGGCCGGTCAATCTATTGCCGTCGAGCACCAGGCGCTGCAAGCTGGTGAGACTCCCCAACGCAGCGGGAACACGCCCGTTCAGTCCCGTTCGCGGCAATTCCAGCGCGATGACACGACCTTGCGGACCGCCGAGGGTCACGCCTTGCCATTCGCCTATCGACAAGGCCGTGCTCCAGTTGAGCCACGCGTCGCCAGCCAGCGTGTCCTTCGCCGCCAGGAGCAGGGCGCAGTCGTCGTACAACGGAGGGTTCAGCCGGTTGAACCGCGGCGGCGGCCGGCAGAATACGAAGTGGCCGAGATCATTCTCGGAGATCTGGAACAGGGCTGGCGGAACAGGGTTTGTCAGGCGGTTCTCTCTCAACCACAGGGTCCGCAGCCGGGGGAGCTGTCCCAGCTCCGGCGGAACGGGACCGGTGAGCCGATTGCCGGCCAGGTTCAATGAGGCCAGGCCCTCCAGACCGACGACCTCCGGGGGAATGCGGCCGGTCAGCCCTTTCCCGGACAGGTCGAGCGCCGTCACACGTTCCGCTACGCCGCTCACGGTCACGCCCTGCCAAAAGCCGACAGGGACGTCCGTGCTCCAGTTGAGCCGCGCGTCGCCAGCCAGCGTGTCCTTCGCCGCGAGCAGCGCAGTGCAGTCCTCGAAGAACGCCTGGCTCACTGGCGTCGGCAGGCAGAACCGCCCCGTCAGGTCGTGATTGGGGACGATGCTGAGCTGGGGAGGAATGGAATCGAAGTCGTTGCCCGAGAGACGCAGGAGGGACAGGTCGATTTCGCCGAGACCGACCGGAACCGGACCGCCCAGGCGATTGTTCCGCAGCCACAGTTCCTCGAGGTTCTCAAGCTTCCCCAGCTCCGGCGGAATGGCGCCGGTCAAGGCATTGAAGCTGAGTCTCAGATTTCTCAGGCTCGCCAGATTCCCCAACTCGGGCGGAATGCGGCCGGTGAGCCGATTTCGAGCAAGATCCAGCAAGACAAGGCGATCCAGGCGACCGAGCTCCGGGGGGATACGGCCGTTCAATCCCAATTCCCGCAGACGGAGCGCCGTGACTCGTCCCTGCGGGCCATCCACTGTCACGCCCTCCCACCATTTGACAGGTACGGAGCGACTCCAGTTCAGCGTGATGTCTCCCGCCAGGAAGTCCCTCACGGCCAGCAGCACGGCGCAGTCGGTACCGGGACTGTCGGCCGGCGAAGGGCAGTAGAACGGGGTTTCCCCAAGCGCCTCGGCGGTCCGCAACCTCCGCCATTCGGCAAGAACCACGGATGAACTCGTGAGTCCGACCAATCCAGCCATTCCCGCCGTTACGGTGACCGCCAACAGGACGATGGCCTTCGGTTTGCTGCGGACATTCATCAACAGGAACACCGCCGCCATCGCGGCGAATACGAGGAGCGCTGTTCGGGACGCCGTCCCCAGGCCTGCGGCGACGCCGGCGGCCAGGCCCAGCCAGCCGAGCGCGCGCGGCCCGCCGTTGGTCAGAAATGCCGCGGCCAGCCCCGCCGTCATGCAGGCGGCCACACCGGCACTGTTGGGGTCGTCGAATGCGCCGGTCAGGCGGAACGGAATTCTGTAAGGCGCCAGGATGCCCAGATCGCGCAGAATCGGCGAAGCGAGAATGACGGCGCAGCTCATGGTCAGAACGACAAGCACGCCCTGCAACAACCGGTCGGCCCCGACTCGTTCCAGCACCGCGCGGCCACCCATCGCGGCGGCCACGAGCACGCCGAAACAGAGGACCGAATACTTCACGCTCTCGGCCGTGCCCGGTTGCCAGTCCGCCTCGTCCATCACGGCGGCGCCGACCATCAGATAGGACGCCACTGCTGCGAACAGCAACACGCCGGGCGTTCCACCGAGTCTTCTCCAGATGGGGGTGAGTGAACCGGATGTGCTCGAGGCGGACAGGCAACGGATTCCGATCAGGACGAACAGGATGCCGCAGCAGGCCATGACCGCCCGTGCGATAACGCCCACGACCTCCGGCATCCCCCAAAGGTGCAGATAACGCAAGCAGGCCAGGGCCATGACCGCCAATGTCCAGAACGCGACTGCGATCAGCGCGGTCTGGAGCGGCTCGCTCCGGCGCAGGAACGACTCGATAGGCGAGCTTGACATGAACGGCAAGTGGAGTCTCCCCATGTCACGGCGACCTGGTCGGGATCGAAGGGCTCTCCTGGATGTCGTCGGTGGAGAGGTCCTCCTCTCGACGCCGGAGCCGATGCCGTCGTCGGTCCGCCGCGCCGCGGCCGGCCGCCCCCTCCGCCGCATCCTGGATCACGAACTCCGCCCCCTTCTCGGCGATCATCACCGTCGGGGCGTTCGTGTTGCCTGAGGTGATCCGCGGCATTACCGAGGCGTCGATGACCCGCAGGCCGGCGACACCGTGCACGGCGAGTCGGTCGTCGACAACGGCGAGGGGATCGTGCCCCATCCTGCACGTGCCGACGGGGTGGAAGATCGTCGTGCCGAGGTCCCGCGCCGCGTGGGCCAGCGCGTCGTCGCCCTCGACGCCGGGACCGGCTTCCACTCCTGCGACTCGAAGCGGGCCAGGGCCCTCGCGGCCATGATGCGCCGGGTGAAGCGCAGGCCGGCCACCGCCACCCGGAGATCCGCTTCGGTGGACAGTACAGTATAGTTGAAGGTGATGGCCGGCGCCCGCAGGGGTCGGCGTCCTTTATCCGCACGTGTCCGCGGCTGGTCGGCTGTTTGCCCATGCGTCTGACCATGGTACTACACCGGCTGCTGGGTGTCACGCAGATGCACGTCCGGGATGCGTATATCGGGAAGTCGGGGCTGTTGGCGGTGGGGGTGCGGCCGTCGTGGCTCCGGTCGCGTTGCGGGGCGTGCGGGGAGCGCGCGCCGCGGTATGACCGCCAGCCGTTGCGGCGGTGGCGCCACGTGCCGTGGGGCCGGACGCCGGTGGAGGTGGAGTACGCGCCGTGGCGGGTGTCGTGCAGATGGTGGCGGACTGGCCGCGCCGCTACCGCCTCGAGCCGTGGCTGGTGGAGACGCTGGTGGACCCGCGCCGCCACCACGGCGGTTGTTATCGTGCCGCCAACTGGGTCGCATTGGGCGCGACCACCGGTCGCGGGCGCATGGACCGGCTCTGCCGCCGTGTCGGTGAAGCGCCCAAGACGGTTCTCGTTTATCCTGTGGTCCGGGATGCGAGGCGGCGGCTGCGGGAGAGTTGAGCCATGCAAGTCGCCACCTGCGCCGCTGCACCCACCCCGGTGTATGGGGAGGCGAAGACCACCTTCGCACAGACCATAGCCTACCTCTCGTCGCGCGAGGCCCTGCAGATGAGTGAAAGCGACCTGGAGCGGGAGCTGCACCGGCGTGGTCAGGAGCTGATACGCAAGCTCCTGCAAGGGCACCTCGACCAACGCGGCCCGGGAGAGGCGGCCGGCCCGGTCGCGGGGGCCGACGGTGTCGAGTGCCCGGAGCGGCGCGTGCACGACCGGCGCCTGGAAACGACCTTCGGCACGGTGGACGTCGAGCGGGTGGGCTACGGGCGCGCGGGTCACGAGAGTCTCCATCCGCTGGATGCGTCACTGAATCTGCCGCCGGAGCGTTACTCGCTCGAGGTGCGCCGTCGGGTGGCCGAAGCGGCCGCGTCGCGGTCCTTCGACGAAGCGCTGTTCGACCTGTCGCGCCATACCGGGGCGCAGGTTCCCAAGCGGCAGGCGGAACAGTTGGCGGCTCGCGCGGCCGAGGACTTCGACGCCTTCTACGAGGCGCGGCGTGCGGCGGCGGGCGAGCCGGCTTCTGAAGAGTCGGTGGTCGTGCTCACCTTCGACGGCAAGGGCGTGGTGCTGCACCGTGACGACCTGCGCGAGGCGACGCGGCGGGCGGCTGAGCGGCGGCGGCAGCAACGCGAGCAGCTCTCCCCGTTCCAGCGCCTGCAGCCGGGCGAGAAAATGCACGCGAAGCGCATGGCGACGGTGGCCGCCGTCTACGCGGTCGCGCCGTTCGTGCGCAGCGTGGAGGAATTCCTGCAAGGCTTGATGCCCCGACAGCCGGGGGACAATACCAAGAAGACCAGGAAGGCCAAGACCCCGGCGGTGCGGCCCCGCCCGGTGGCCAAACGGGTCTGGGCGAGCCTCGAACACGAGCCGGCGGAGGTGATCGCCGAGGCGTGCTGGAAGCCGAGCGCCACGACCCCGAGCGCGTCAAGCGCTGGGTGGTGCTCGTCGACGGGGCCGAGACGCAGCTCGACCTCGTCGAGGCGGGCGCCGCCGCCTACGGCGTCGACGTCACCGTGATCCTCGACATCATCCACGTGGTCGAGTACGTCTGGAAGGCGGCGCACGTGTTCCATCGCGAGGGGAGCCCCGACGCCGCGCATTGGGCCTGGACGCGCGTGCAGAGCATTCTCGAGGGCAAGGCCCGCCGGGTGGCGGCGTCGATGCGGCGCGCGGCGACCGTCGCCGGCCTCTCACGCGACACCCGCAAGCCGGTCGATAGGTGCGCGGACTACCTGCTGAAGTACGCGCCGTATCTGCACTACGACCGCTACCTCGCGGCGGGCTATCCCATCGCCACCGGCGTGATCGAAGGAGCGTGCCGGCATCTGGTCCGCGACCGGATGGACCTGACGGGCGCCCGCTGGCGCCTGGTCGGCGCCGAGGCGGTGTTGAAGCTGAGGGCGTTGCGCGCCAGCGGCGACTTCGATGCGTATTGGGACTTCCACGAAGCCCGCGAGTACGAGCGGAACCACGCCCAGCACTACGCTGACGGGATAGCGCCGCCAGTCACCGAACCGCCCCCATCACCCTCTTCGCCCCGCCTCCGACGGGTCAAGTAGCTCTTGCCATGCTGGTCGCAGAAGCCCCCATGGACCTCTCTGGCCCCCGACGAAAAAGAGCCGCACCCCTCGCCTCGTCCTTGGTCTACAGCAACGTGGCGAGCAGGCCCTGACGAGCCTGACGAGGGCGCGATTGTGGGCCTGTGCTCCCGCGGATTCGCAACAGGATCCCGATTATTTGGCGGTCCTGGTGCGACAACTCGCGCGGTATTGCGAGTCCGAAGCAAAGCGTCGCGCGAATGTCCAGGGGGCGCCGGCGGGAACCGACCGAGGCGTCCAGGCGTCCGGATCAGGACGGCCGGCTGCTCTGGCTGCCCGGAATCAGACGGGGGGCGAATGCTGTCCCCCCGCACGGCACACCCAAGAGGGAGCGCCCGCGAGCGCAAACGCCCATGAACAGGGAGGGAAATGCTCTACGAAGAAGAGCCGCACCCAATGAAGACCCTTGTCCTACACCCCAGAATGAATCCCCTCACTTTCCTGACGTGCACCCCTGGCTCCACCCCTACTCGACATCTTCCTGTTACTAGAGTATCCTGACATGGATGGGGGGGCAATCCGACGGTGATTCGATGCCAGGCGGGAGCGCCGGCGGAAATGGAGAACGGGTAGTATCGTTGACGTACGGGCGAATTCGTTGAGCACGTACTGCGCCACCGCAACGAGCGAGTCGGCTGCTGGCCGCGACGAGCACGGCGGCAGGGCACGCGAGATTACGCGAGATGGGGGATCGAAGGCGCTTGCTGACAATGGGCATGGAACGATTCCTGGAATCGCCCATCATCGGGAATGGCAGTGGCCAGTTGCGTCATATGGCCGGGACATCGTCGGTTGCGCCTGGTGCGGAGGACGCCGGGTGAGCCCCAAGCCGACATCAGTCCGATACAACGACTGGCGGCAGGTGGCAGTAGAGCCGCTGGAGACGTTCACGCCTGTCATGCCGGTCAGCGTCATCATCCCCTGCTATCAGACGCCCGCCGAGACGCTGGCGAGGACGCTGGCGGCGCTGGAAGGCCAGACCTACCCGAGCGGCCTCTTCGAGGTGGTCCTTGCCGACGACGGGTCGCAGCCGCCGCTGTCTCGGCCCCGTTCAACACCATTGGACGTCAAGGTCGTGCGCCAGGAGCGCCTCGGGTTCGGGGCAGCCAGGGCGCGCAACACCGGCGCCCGGGCGGCCGCCGGCGACATCCTGCTCTTCCTCGACAGCGACATGCTCGCCGAGGCTGGCTGGCTGGCGGCGCACGCCCGCTGGCACCACGCCGTCTCCGACGCCCTGACCATCGGGTCCTACGCCCATGTGGCGGTTGACGACGTCGACGCCGAGACGATCCGGAACCGGCCGGGGACGCTGAAGGAGCTGTTCGAGGGGCGGAAGGTGAATCCGTCGTGGGTCGAACCTTACTTGATCCGCACGAAGGATTTAACGTCGAAGGCGGACGATTTGTTTCGGGTGGTGGTGGGTGGGAACCTTGGGGTCCGCCGCGAGTTCTACGAGCTGGTGGGGGGGGGCGACGAGTCGTTCACGCAGTGGGGCATGGAGGACACCGAGTTCGGCTGGCGGGCCTATACGCGGGGCGGATTGCTGGTGCCGGCGCGGGACGCGTTCGCCTGGCATCAGGGTCCCTGGGAGGAGGGCCGGGCGGAAAAGCGTCAGAGCCTGAAGTTGCAGCGGGCGAAGTGCGCCCACCTGATTGCGCACCCCGGGTTCCGCACCGGTCTGAGGGGCCGGACCTTCACGGTGCCCCAGTATGTGGTGACACTTCAGGGAGACGGCGGGACGTCTGCGGGACGTCGTCGAGCATGTGCTGGCCGGCCCGATGCACGATCTGGTGGTGCGGGTCGAGCTGGGCGTGGACCACGCAGGGCGGGAGTGGCTGGAGCGCCAGTTGGGTCCGGACCCGCGGGTGCGGGTGGCGCCGGCGCGCTCCTCGCTGGACGAGTTCCCCACGTCCTCGTTCCACGTCACGCTGCCGGCCGGGAGGCGGCTGCATGGGGACGTGGTGCGCAGGCTGCGGGCCGAACTGGGAACTGCGGTGATCGGCAGGTCGGTGTTTCCCGACGGATCCTGCGCGTCGATCACGCGGGCGTGGGCCCTGCATCGGGCGCTGCGCACGCCGTGGGAGGCCTCCGACTTCGGCGCGGTGGTGACGATCCCGCCCCGGAAGCTGCAGCCGGGAGCCCTCGGCGCCTTGCGGGCCATCGGACGCGCACCGGTCCGGGCGTGGCGGGCGCAGTGGGAGCGTCTGCGGGCCGAGTGGGAGTAGGGCGCCGGTGCGGCGGCCTGGCGGTTCGCCCTGTGGTTCGGGAGCGCGGTTCTGCGGCGCGTGTCCAGACGTCTCCGCGCCGCCCCGGCACCGCCGACACCCGCGATTCCTGCCAGGGCGAGGATGACCTGTGCTGCGATTCTCGGCGCGGCCTCCCCGTCTGGGACCGAGTATCCGCTGGGTGTAGAGATCATGCAAACCGGCTCCGAGACTTACCGAACGGTGGCGGCCCCTTGGTCTCGGAGGCGCAGTTGGCGAGCGACCGATGGCGTTGCGACTGGGGGTGGCCAGGCGGCTTCGGTCTGTGAATGCGGTCCGGAGGGTGTGCCGAGAGCCCTCTTGAGCAGTCGGAGACGGAAGGCGACCGTCCCGGGTGGCCCGGGAGTCGCGAGAAGCGCCTGGTGGTCATGAGAGCGCACATCATGACGAATCCAGGATGTCTGGACACGGGCAGGCGTTGAGGCGGTCGACGGTGTGCATGGTCCCGCCGTCACAGCGGGGACACCGGCGCAGGGAGCGGCCAGTCAACAGCTCGTAGTGGTCTCGATAATCGGTCGTCGCGGGCTCGGTGTCGGCCGGTGGTGGTGGCACGTGCAATAGGCGGCGGCACTCGGTCAGCTTCGCTTGTCGGTTCCGGTTGGCGAGGAAGCCGTAGTACCGAATCCGGTGGAAGCCGGGCGGCAGTACATGGAGGAGCATGCGCCGGATGAACTCGGTCGCCGGCAAGGTCATGACCTTCTGGCGGGACGCGCCGGTGCGCCGGTAGTCGGTGTAGCGAAAGCGCACGGAGCCGTCGCGGAGGCTGCACAGGCGCTGGTCGCCGATGGCGATTCGATGGGTGTAGCGGCCGAGGTAGTCGAGGACCTGTTCGGGGCCGGCGAAGGGGGCCTTGGCGTAGACCACCCACTCGGTCTCGCGGGCGGGTCGGAGATGCTCGGCGAAGCGCCGGGGGTCGGTGAGGACCTGCCGCCGGCCGGCGAAGCGCAGGCGGCCGGCGTCGAAGGCGTCCTGCAGCGCCGCGAGGAGGACGCGGCGGAAGTAGCGGGACAGGACCCGGACGGGCAAGAAGAACCCGGGGCGGCAGGCGACCCAGCGGGTGCCGTCGCGGGCGAGCCCGCCGCCGGGGATGACGCAGTGTACGTGCGGATGGTGGACGAGCGTCTGGCCCCAGGTGTGGAGGACGGCGAAGAAGCCGATCTCGGCGCCGAGGTGGCGGGGGTCGGCGGCGATGGTGCGGAGCGTCTCGGCGACGGCGCGGAACAGGAGGCCGTAGACGACGGCCTTGTTCTGGGCGGCGATCTCGGCGACCGCCGAGGGCACGGTGAAGACGACGTGGAAGTACTCGGTGGGCAGCAGGTCCGCGCGCCGCTGTTCGAGCCACGCGGCGCGGGCCAGGGACTGGCAGGTCGGACAGTGGCGGTTGCGGCAGGAGTTGTACCAGACGCGGCGATGGCCGCAGTGGTCGCACTGCTCGACGTGGCCGCCGAGGGCGGCGGTTCGGCACTGCTCGATGGCCATCATCACGCGGCGCTGCGCCGTCGAGAGGGCAGCCCCGACCTGGGACCGGAACGTGTCGCCGTAGCGGCGGAAGACCTCCGCCACGGTGAGCGGAACGCGCGGCACGGCCGTCGCTCAGCGGACGGGCGGAGTGCGACGGGAGGTGGGCCGCGGGAGCAGGTCCAACGGACTCGTGGTCGAGCAGATCGTGCGGGTCGCCATCCGCAGGTATTGCGCCGTCGTCCGTAGACTTCGGTGGCCGAGCAGGAGCTGAATCGTACGCAGGTCGGTGCCGGCCTCGAGGAGATGGACGGCGAAGGCATGGCGGAGCGAATGCGGCGAGACCGGCTTGGCGAGGCGCGCGCGTCGGGCGGCGCGCTGGCAGGCAAGGAGGACCGCCTTCGGCGTGATCGGCGCCTCCGGGCGGGCGCCGGGAAAGAGCCAATGCCGGGGCCGATCCACCTGCCACCAGGTGCGGAGGACAGCCAACAGCTTCGGCGAGAGCATCACGTAGCGGTCCTTCTGGCCCTTTCCGTGCGCCACGCGCAGCACCATGCGCTTGCTGTCGATGGCGGACACGGTGAGGCGGACGGACTCGGAGATGCGCAGCCCGGCGGCGTAGCAGGTGGTCAGGATGGCGCGATGCTTGGCGGCCTGCACGCCGTCGAGGAACCGGGCCACCTCGTCCGGGCTTAGTACGACGGGCAAGGCTTGGGGCCGTTTGGGCTGGGGGATCACCTTGTCGAAGGTCCAGTTCCTCTTGAGCGTGATCCGATAGAGAAACCGGAGCGCGGACACGACGACGACCAGCGAACTCGGCGCCAGATGCCGTTCGTTGGTCAGGTAGAGCTGGTAGGCGCGGATCTCCTCGCGACCCAGGCGAGACGGCGAGCGGCCGAAGTGGCGCGCGAATCGCGCGACGGCTCCGACGTACGTCTGTTGGGTTCCCGGCGACAGCCGCCGCACCTGCATGTCTTCGAGCATGCGTTGACGGAGAGAGGTCATCAGGCGCTCCTCTGCGTAGGGCCTGGGAGATTCCAGGCGCTCGCAGAGCAGCGTATGGCGCAGCTCAGGACGGGCTGTGGCAGGCGGGCGACCCGGCTGGACGCCTCAGTGCGGGGAGGTCGACTCAGCGTCTACCGCGAAGCGGTTTAGTGCAATCGGCGTTCAACTTCCTCCGAAAAACCCATTCACACAACAGTTCGCCGGGCACGATGTGGATGGGGCATCCTGCGACGTGCTGCGCGATGTGCTCAGCGACTACGCGATCGACGGAAGGCCGTTTCTCGTGCCGCGCTCCCGAGTTCGATAGCGTCGCGTAGCTCCACTCGCACGACCGCGCCAGGGTGAGTTCCGGGCTCCCGAGTCGTCCTCGGCCGTAAGCGTTCGGCGAACCCGGTATGGACGTGGGAGCGGGCCAACCGGACGCTGCCGTTGTCGACGGCCAGCACGGGTCGATGTCCCCTGCGCAGGGAAGACGCCCGGACCGGATCGGCTCGCTGTTCGAAGGTACTTGCCCGACTGCCGCAACGCCGGTTACCGGCAGGACCGAACGGTTACCGAACGGTTACCCTCGGCCAGCCGTTACGGCCCGCTGAAATCCGTTTCAAAACGAGGGATGCAACGAGGGGAACAAGCGCCCACTCTGGGCACAAGTCTCATCATATCAATGCTTTACCTGACTCCCGCATCGGAAGCCCTGTCAGCCATTCCATGGTCACAAAATTTCGCACTCTTTCCCCGCATGACTCCTTGGGCCAAGCGGTCGACGAGGTTCTGGCAGGCTCGCAGCAAGACTTTCCGGTGGTTGAGGGCGGCAAGGTCGTGGGTGTCTTGACGCGGGCCGACCTGCTGGTCGCCTTGGCCAAGCAGGGCCTGGCCACCTCGGTCTCCTCGGTGGTGCGGCGAGATTTTCAGATGGTGGAGGCTACGGAAATGTTGGAGCTGGCTTTTGTCAAACTGCAGAACTGCAAGTGCCGCACCATGCCCGTGACTCGAAACGGCCGGCTGCTGGGCCTGCTGACCATGGAAAACGTCGGCGAATTCCTCAGCATACAGTCAGCGCTGAACCAGGCCAAGCGGGGTTTCAAGAATAGCGTCTTCGAATCCTGATCGCTTAACCAACGCTGGCTGGCCTCACCTGCATCTCCAGACGGGATCCCCTCAGGACAGACTCGAAGAACTCCGATAGGTGAAAGCCCCCGCCCCGGACTGGAACGCCCAAGCGTCTCTCCAGGTCGGTGCGGACCCAATCGTCCAGAAACAGGCCGTCCGCCCCGGTTATTGACTCCGAGGGAATCACAACGAAATCTCCATGGACCCTCCCGTTCAGAGTCGCATGAATATCCGAGCCGGTGAGCAGCCCGGCCACGGTGATCCCACCGCCAAAATAGCGGTTTTCCACCAGGTCGCACCGCAGGTCGGTCCCCAGAACCGCATTCATGGTCTCCGTGCAATCCTGCAGAATCGGATGAAAAATCTTTCCCGTCACCACGGTTCCACGAATAGGAGTGGGTAAGGGCTTCCATTCTCTATGGATCTGCTTCCGGAACTCATCCTTGAACCTCCGCACCATGCCCACTCCATTCTCAACGAGCGGAAAATCCCCATAATGAGAACGGGGAGGAATGGGATGGGAGGCCAGAATGTAGAACTCGTCTCCCAGAAAACAAAACGGCGTTCCATGAGACTCTCGAATGCGCTTCTGGATTTCAGAAACATGAGCAATGGTTGCCCGGGCATGCTCGGCATCGACCGGCGTCAGTTTGGGTAAGCCGCGGCGGTGATCCGTCAGTCCGACCGGGACGATCGACAGCGTCATGACGTGGGGATGGAACTGCAAGAGGTCATGAATACTTCTCTCCAGGTGGGCTCCGTCGTTGATTCCCGGCATCAACACGATCTGGGTGTGAAGTTGGATGCCTCCTTGATTGAGGCGACGGATGTTTCCGAGCAAGTCGTCGGGTTGACGATTTTGCAGCAGATACTGGCGCAGCTTGGGCGCGGTGGCGTGAACGGAAACATACAGGGGTGAAAGACGCTGCTCAAAAATTCGCTGAAAGTCTTTTTCCGATAAGTTGGTGAGGGTCAGGTAGTGGCCGAACAGGAATGAGAGCCGGAAGTCTTCGTCTTTGACCCTCAAGGTGCGGCGAACCTGCTTGCCCCGGGGCAGTTGGTGAACAAAACAGAAGATGCAGTTGTTCTTACAGATCCGGGTTTGGATGGGCTCAAGCTCGAGACCCAGATCTTCGTCCTCCTCCTTTTCGATTTCAATCTCCCAAAGTTCCCCGGAGTTCTTGGCCAGCTTGAGACTTAAATCCTGCGAGACCTGGGAACTCAGGTAACGGTAGTCCAGAGCGTCTTCCACTTCGCGCTCGTTGATGGCCAGCAGGCGGTCACCGGGCTCGATGCCGACCTCTTGGGCAATAGAGCCGTCTTCCACCTTCTCGACGGCGACCCCCAGGCTCGAAGATTCTTTGGACATGGCGGAGGCACTGGGCCTGTTGTTTGCGGGCTCAGGCCGGCGACGTTCCCTCGGAGACCATTTTCTTTCCCCGGTAGGTGTAGTGGAGTCCGGAGAAGACGGTGATAGCCCCAGTGAGCACATAGAGGCCGAACAACCACTGGGGAGTGGTCCCCAGGTAGTTGAAAAAAAGCACCAGCGTCAAGGTGATGATCTGAACCAGCGTGGTGGCTTTTCCGAAGATCGAGGGAGGAAAATTTCGATGTCCCGTGCTCAACAAGATGATGAGAGTGCTCACGATCAGGAAGACATCGCGACTAATGACCAGGATGGTGAGCCAGAGCGGCAGCAGATTGGGCAGACCGAGACCTTTGACCGACAGGACAACGAAAGAGGTGGCCAGCAGTAACTTGTCGGCAATCGGGTCCAGCATGGTGCCCAGGGAAGTTTTCTGATGCAACCACCGGGCCATCAGGCCATCCAGGCCATCTGTGACTCCAGCCAGGAGGAAAATAAAGAACGCCCAACCCAGGTGGTTGTAGACCAGAAGAATCACAAACACCGGAATGAACGCCATCCTCAGAATGGTGATCTGGTTGGCGGGAGTGAGTAGCTGGGAGGGCATGGCCGAGAGTCCGGGCAACCTGTCAAAACTCGCAATCTTATCGGTCAGTTCGAGAAGCTGTCAATTCATTTCCCTGCACCGGAATCAGTCGGCAGCCCGGGGTTCCACAGCCTTTGGACCAGCTGGAGGGCAGGACGTTGGTTCGCCGAAGATCTTGAGGAAAACGGACAACGAGGTTGCTGTTCCAGAGGGCCTCTGGTAGGGACAACGTGGTGGGCGCTACAGGATTTGAACCTGTGACTTCCACCGTGTGAAGATGGCACTCTACCGCTGAGTTAAGCGCCCAAAGCCAAGTTGAAACCCTTGAGCGTGAATTTTAGCATGTCCTCTCCGATCCTGACAAGCTCAAAAAGCATGAACTCTATGAGTCTATGAGCGGCGCAAGCCGCGGCAGCAGGTAGCCGTGGGCGTCAGCCCATGGCAGGTGTGTCGAACGAACCTCCCAGCCGCGAAGCGGCGGCAGGACTTCGATACCGTGTGACGGCGCCGGCTCCGCTCGGGGGACCCCGATCAATCCTTTTCGCGTATTGCCTATTGCCGGACCCGATGTGGCTTCATTCCGTGAGAAATACGGGCTACCTGCAGTCTCGAGCCGGCGGCGCCGAGGGACGACTGAGAACGAACAGGGCAACGGCAAGGCTGATTAGGGTGAGCAGGGCTTGGAGATAGAAGGAGCGGACGACAAACAGCACAGTGTAGCCCACCAGCACGAACATGAGGAGCACTGAGGCGACCTTGGCCCTGAGACGGATAATCTGGCCGTTTTCCCAGTCTTTCAAGAGGGGGCCAAAACGCCGATGGGATCGCAACCAGCCGTGAATTCTGGGCGAACTTCTCGAGAAAAAGTAAGCGGCGAGCAGAACCAGAGGAGTTGTGGGAACCAACGGCAGGAAAATTCCCACGAATCCAATCGCCAGCGCAACCAGTCCCAGCCAAAGATAAAGCGTTTTCACCATGATTCCAACTCTGGAATGCGGCACATCTCCGCTAGTCTCGCAGTCGAGCCCACACATTCCCCACCCCGACTGTGACCAAACAGCCAATCAGGGTGTGCCAGGTATAGTCGACTCGCGTCAACAGGAGGATCAGGGCCATTGACAAAATCCCTGCCAGGAAACCCGCAAGGGCGTCGCCGCGTCCCGGTCGCTGGAACAGAAGGCCCAGGAAAAAAATTCCCAGCAAGCCTCCGTAGGTCACCGAGGCGATCCTCAGGCCTAGTTCGACGACGGGGTTTCGGGTGTCGGTGAAAAGCAACGCTCCCCCAATGAGCACCAGCCCCCAAAACAGGGTGAAGATTCTCGACCAGCGCATTTCCTCTTTCGAGTTGACAACCTGAGCTCGCTTGGAAAGGCGGTAGAGGTCGAGATAGCTTGAAGAGGCCAGCGAGCTGATGGCTGAGGAGAGAGTTCCCATGGCGGAAGCCAGCACCCCGGCAACAACCAGGCCGGCAAGCCCGGTGGGTAGCTGCTCGACGATGAACTTCGGGAACACCTCGTCTGAACTCTTCAAGCCAAGCTCCTGAAAGGAGGCGCCCCCATAGAAGGCAAAGAGGCACAGCCCCAGAATCAGGAAAAAGGCGAACTGGAGCACAATGACCACAGCATCCAAAAGCAAGGCCCGCTGGCTCTCCCGGGCATTCCGACATGCTAGGAGGCGTTGAACCAGAAGCTGGTCGGTACCGTGAGAGGCCATGGTGAGGAAGGTTCCTCCCAGTAGGCTTCCGGTCAAAGTGTAGGGCGAAGTCAGCCACTCTGCCAGACGCGCTCCTCCATAGGGGTTCATCACCGAGAGTTTGTCGGCGCCGACTGAGGTGCTGAAATACATGACATCCTCCCAACCGCGGGGCAGGTGATTCACAATCAGGAGCATGGCCACGCCTGCTCCAGCCAGATAGATGAACATCTGAACCACGTCCATGGCCACCACTGCCTTGAGTCCCCCCATGTAGGTGTAGATGAGCGTAAAGGCTCCGATCAGGAGGATGCTGGCAGGGTAGCTCAGGCCGGTGATGACGTGTAGTGGAATAGCCGAGGCGAACAGACGCACCCCCGAGGCCAGGACGCGGGTGATGATGAAGACAGAGGAGGTCATCCGACGCAGGGGCAAGCCAAATCGCTTGCCGATGAAATCATAGGCTGTTTCGAGATCGCCTCGGTAATAGGCCGGGATGAAGAAGATGCTGACCAGGCAACGACCGACAAAGTAACCCAAGGCCAGTTGGAGGAAATGCAGGTTACCCTGGTAGGCCAGGCCGGGAACACTGATGAAGGTCAGGGTGCTGGTCTCGCTCGCCACCACCGAGAAACCCACTGCCCACCAGGGGAGGGTTCTGCCGCCCAGAAAATAGTCGAGGGAAGATCGCTGTTTGCCGGCGATTCGGGTTCCGACCCCGGTGACGCCGATCAGGTAGATTGCAACGATGGAGTAATCGATCCAGTGGAAGCCCATAAACGGGGGAGAACCCGCAATCGTCGACTTCGCGGGAAATGGATGGTCGTAAGCTTCCACCTCCAGTGGCTTGACAACTGCGTCCTCGCCAAAGCCCCTGGATTGGCTTGGTGTGGATATCTTACCGGGACCACTGAGCGAACACCGCAGAGGCGGCAGCCACCGTCTCTTCGATGTCGGCGCGGGTATGAGCGGTCGAAAGGAATCCGGCTTCGAACTGACTCGGGGCCAAGTAAACTCCCTGTTTCAGCATGTCCCGAAAGAATCGTGAAAAGCGGTCAAGTTCAGCCTGCTTGGCTGAATGCCAATCGCTGACGGGTGATCCGGCGCCCTGGTCGGTTTGAGCGAATTCGCCCTCCGGATCCCTTGGAGTGAAGAAGAGAGTGAACATGCTGCCGACGTGGTTGGCATAGACCGAGACGCCGGCCGCGTTGGCCGCCCGAATCAGGCCGCCATGGAGTTGGTTGGCCAGGCTGTCGAGCAGCTCGTAGGTCCCGGGCCGCTTGAGAACTTTCAAGGTTTCAACTCCGGCCGTCACGGCCAGCGGGTTCCCCGACAGGGTGCCAGCCTGATAGACGGGTCCGGTTGGAGCCAACCGGCTCATGATTTCATCTCGACCCCCATAGGCGCCGACCGGGAGCCCGCCCCCAATGATCTTGCCCAGAATGGTCAGATCTGCCTTGACCCCAAAACATGCCTGGGCTCCCCCGTAGGCGATGCGAAAACCGGTCATAACTTCGTCAAAAATCAGCAGGGTACCGTTCTCTCGGGTGATTTTGCGCAAACCCTCCAGGAATCCGGACTGAGGCGGCACACAACCCATGTTCCCGACGACCGGTTCCACGATCACCGCTGCAATCTTGCCGGCATGACGGGAAAAAGCTTCCTGAACCGCTGCAAGCTGGTTGAAGGGGCAAGTCAGAGTCAACCGGGCCAGTTCCGAGGGAACCCCGGGACTATCCGGCAGCCCCAAGGTTGCGACTCCGGATCCCGCCTTCACCAACAGGCTGTCCCCATGGCCGTGGTAGCATCCCTCGAACTTCAAGATCATCGGTCGATTCGTAAAGGCGCGGGCAAGCCGCAAGGCCGCCATGCTGGCTTCCGTTCCGGAGTTGGTGAGCCGCACTTTCTCCACTGATGGAAACGCCTCATTGATGAGCTCAGCCAACTCCACTTCTTTCTCGGTGGGGGCGCCGTAACTGGTGCCGGTTTCCAGGACGCCTCGGAGGGCCGTCATCACTTCCGGGTGACAGTGGCCCAGAATGAGCGGGCCCCAAGACCCCACGTAGTCGATGTATCCATGGCCGTCCACATCATAGATTCGCGACCCCTTGGCATGATCGATAAACAGCGGGTTGCCTCCGACGGCCTTGAAAGCTCTAGCGGGTGAGTTGACTCCCCCGGGGATGAACTTCTGAGCTTTCTCATAGAGTTGTTTCGACTTCTGGTACACAATCCCTCCCTGGAATGAGTCGAGACTGGCTGGTCGATCCCGCCGATCTAAGGTGGGCCTAGCCGCTGCGCCACCGCCTTGGCGAAGTAGGTAATGATCCAATCGGCTCCCGCGCGTCGGATGCAGGTGAGCGATTCCATGATGGTCTGTTCTTCATCGAGCCAGCCGTTTCTGTGAGCGGCCACCAGGGAAGCATATTCGCCGCTAACCTGATAGGCAGCCACGGGCAGATTGAACTCGGTCTTGACTCGAAAGATGACGTCCAGATAAGGCATGGCAGGTTTGACCATCACAATGTCCGCGCCTTCCTCAATATCCAGGGCGACTTCGCGCAGAGCCTCACGCTGATTGGCGGGGTCCATTTGATAGGAGCGACGGTCTCCAAATTGAGGCGCCGAGTTGGCCGCCTCGCGGAAGGGACCGTAGAACGCAGAAGCGTATTTGGCGGCGTAAGACAGGATCGGCGTCCTTTCAAATCCATGATCATCCAGCAGGTCTCGAATGGCCTCGACGCGGCCATCCATCATGTCTGAGGGAGCAATCAGGTCGGCGCCGGCCTGGGCATAGACCAGGGCTGTCCTGGCCAGGAGATCCAAGGTGGCGTCGTTGTCGACATCCCCTTGGCGGAGCCGGCCGCAGTGGCCGTGAGAGGTGTACTCGCAAAGACAGACATCCGTGATGACGAGCAGTTCCGGCTCGGCAGCCTTAACGGCCCGCACAGCCGTAGCAATGATGCCGTCCTCGGCGTAAGCTCCGCTCCCATCCTCATCCTTCGAAGCAGGAATCCCAAAGAGCAGGACGGCCGGGATTCCCAGGAAGTGAACGCGACGACATTCTTCCACCAGTTCATCGATGGAAAGGTTGTAGTTTCCCGGCATGGATGGAATCTCTCGCTTCACACCTTTGCCGGGACAAACGAAAAGAGGGTAGATGAGGCTAAGGGGGGACAGCCGGGTTTCGCACACCATGGCGCGCAGCCTCTCACTCGTCCGTAGGCGGCGCGGTCGATAGTAAGGCTTCGGCACGAATCCTCCTGGAACAAAGGACGCCCTGATTGTAGCACAGGCCGGGACCTCTCAATGACTGCGGGCACGTGCCATAATCCTCCGGCTCGATGGTGTTTCAGTGTAAGATAGCAGGAGCTTGAGGCAGCCACACTCAGTGGATCGGTCTTGTTATGGGCAGAAGGTCCTGAGCAATGGCTGCCGGACTCTTCGCCGCAATGGGAGGAGCATGCAGAAGAGATTCTGTCTCACCGTCCTGATCTCTTTGTTGGTGCTTCGGATAGGGATTCCCCTTTACCTCGGGGCAGGCAATCGTCCAGCCGATTCGACCTCCCTTGACATGACCTTTGTCGACGTCGCTGAGAAAGCCGGTCTCGATTTTCAGCACGTCAGCGGGAGTGCTGAGAAAACCTACATTTTGGAAGGAATGAGCGGGGGAGTGGCTTGGATCGACTACGACCGGGATGGTTGGCCGGACCTGTACCTAGTGAACGGCGGCCACTGGGAGGAGTTGCTGCAGGGCGAACGGAGTGTTTCCAACGCGCTTTACCGCAACAACCATGACGGCACCTTCACCAACGTTACCGGGAAAGCGGGGGTGGGCAACAGCCAGTGGGGAATGGGTGTCGCGGCGGCTGACTACAACAACGACGGCTGGATGGACCTCTACGTTTGCAACTACGGACCGAACACGCTCTATCGCAACAACGGCAATGGCACCTTCACCGACGTCACCGCTCAAGCTCGGGTCGGGGATGGCCGCTGGGCGGTCAGTGCTGCTTTTGGGGACTATGACGCCGATGGCCACTTGGACCTTTACGTGACCAACACCGTCACCTTTGACCACAAGAACCCGCCTCCCATGAACTGCCATTATCGCGGCATCATCGTCCAATGCGGCCCCCTCGGCCTGCCCTGTGACGCCGATGTCCTCTACCGCAATAACGGTGAGGGTGTCTTCGAGGATGTCACCCAAAAAGCCGGAGTGGCCGGGGTGAAGCCTTCCTATGGCCTCGGTGTGGTGTGGACCGACTACGACAACGATAAGGACCTGGACCTCTACGTGGCCAACGATCAGATGGCCAACTTCATGTTTCAGAATCAAGGCGACGGGACCTTCTTGGAGGTTGGTTTACTTTCCGGGGCCAGCTACTCCGATGACGGTATCGCCCAAGGCAGTATGGGAGTCGACTTCGGCGACTACGACCACGATGGATTCCTGGACATCTTCATCACTCACTTCGCCGACGACTACAACACACTCTATCGCAACCTGGGCAACGGGAATTTTCGTGATGTCAGCCACTTGGCTGAAGTGGCCTTCCCCAGTTGGTCGTTCCTGGCATGGGGCACCGGCTTTGTCGACGTCGACAACGACGGCTGGGAGGATTTGTTCATCTCGAACGGGCACTTGTTTCCCCAAGTGGACCGCTACGATATGGGCCAAAGCTTTTACCAGCGCAGCCAGCTCTTTCGGAACTTGGGCAACGGGAAATTCCGCGAGGCCAAGGCGGGGCTCGACCGGGTGAAACTCTGGTCCAGCCGAGGAGCCGCTTTTGCGGATTTTGACAACGATGGAGATATCGACGTCGCTGTCAACAATCTGGATGGAACACCCTGGCTGCTGCGGAATGATGGAGGCAGCCGGCGACGCTGGCTGAGCCTGCTGCTGGAAGGCGTGCAAAGCAATCGCAGCGCCGTGGGAGCCCGAGTGACAGCCCAGGCGGAAACGGGTTTGCAGATTCGCGAAGTTCGGGCAGGGTCCAGCTATCAATCGACTCATGACCTGAGGGTGCATTTCGGCCTGGGCAAAGCCAGGCAGGTCAAGACACTGGAGGTCCGCTGGCCAGAGGGCACGGTACAGAGATTCACTAAAGTCTCCGGGAATCGGAGGTATCGGCTCAAGGAAGGAGGTCGTCTGGAGCGCAATGAATAGCACGGACCTGAGAAGCATGAGCGGGACCTCGCAGGGACTCACAAAGACCCACGGACCGGCCGCCCGGCGGGGCATGGGTTCCGCTAAGGGATCGGCCCGAAAGCCGGACAACTCCCGGTGTTTGCGCCTGCGCTTTCTGCTGCAGGCGTCAGCGGTCCTTTGGATCAGCCTTTACAGTCCATCACTGGGGGCGGAGTCCCGCCATTACCGCGAAGCCAAAGACTTTTATGAGAAGCAACAGAATCTGATGGCGATGCTGGCAGCCCAAAGGGCGGTGGAGGAAGATCCGGAGAATGCCGACCACGTCTTTCTCTACGGTCTGGTCTTGACCGATCTGAAGCAGTTCAGCGAGGCGGGTGTTCAGCTTCGCAAAGCTCTGACCCTCCAGCCGGACAATGCGGAGTTCCATTACCGCTTGGCCGCTCTCCTGTTGCAGGAGAAGATGGAGTGGAAGGCAACGCTGGGACTGGACCGGCGTGACAATAGCACCGTGGTCGTTTTGGGGACCGAACAGGAGGCTTTGAATTCCTTGGAGATGGCCGTCAAACTCGACCCCAAGCACTTCAAGGCGCGCCTCCATCTGGGGCGCACTTATTACGACCGGAATCTGCACGACCGAGCGCGCCGGCAGTTCGAGGCGGTAGAGGAAAAGGATCCGAACTATCCCTGGCTCCACTACCATTTGTCGATGCTCCACTCGACCGTCGGGGACGTGCAGGGGGCCATCCGCGAGTTGGAAAAGGAGCTGGAGCTCCATCCCGAACATTCCCAGGCGCGGCTGGAATTGGGGGAGTCGCTGGTCAAGACCGGTCGACTCAAAAGCGCCTTGACTCATCTCTCTCAGGTGGAGGCGCAAGAGGTGAATCCCGTAGACTTGAACTACGCCCTCGCCAAAGCCCACCGGGGCTTGGGCGATCCCGACCAGGCAATGGCCTCGGCGAAGAAGTGCCTCGAGATGGATCCCGAGTTCACCGACGCTCACTACCTGCTGGGCCAGCTCTACCGTGAAACGGGGCAGCCTGAACGGTCTCGCCAAGCCATGGAGACGTTTCAAAGAGTCAAGAAGAACCCGGTCCGCTGAGCTCGGTCTGGTCTCTGTGGGTGAACCACGGCTGGCGGACCTGCCTCAAGGGCCAGATTCAAAAGGGCCGGGGGCCTGGGGAGGGCATCCGAGCCGACGAGGCAACCGCTCCTGTCCTCCCCCGGTATCGGTCGCGCAAAGATTGACTCCCAAGACTTTCCCCAAAAAACAAGTGAGACTTCTGCACAACTCAAAAATCTGACCATCGAACACTATATATAGTATGAAAGGCATCAGAAACCTACTACACAAAGCGTTTAGGTTTGGCCAAACTGAGTTATGCGGAGGTCTCAAGTCTTACTCCACTCAAGTGATTGAAAGCAGGAGGGTCAGTAGATTCGACAAGTAGAACGGGTCGGATTTTCCAAAAATGGGGAAACTCTCCTGAGGATTGCCACCGCCAGGGGCAGCGATGGGTGGGAGAAGTGCTGGATACGGCGTCGGATCATGCCAGCCATAGAAGCGGCCTAGCTACTGACGCGGCTCTGCCACTGATTACGGGGGGACAAGCCATTACCACCCTCTCACGCTCCAAAAATGGGGAAACTCCTATTGACTTCCCCACTTCCCCTGTCCAACAATAGCGTAAGGTGTAAGTTTGGCCTTCTAAATCGGGATCAGTCAGGTGCCTTATGAAACGATTGACATTGAGATGGACTTGCTGGCTTCTTTGCGGCATTCTCCTATCACCTTTATTGGTGGTGGAAGCCCAGAAGAAAAAAGACAGGCAGCGGGAGAAGTCACTCCGCCGAGAAACTCAGGACCAGTTCTTGAAGAAGTGGCTCAAGCAGGATGTCTCCTACATCATCACGCCGCAAGAGAGGGACGCTTTTCAGAGGCTGACCAGCGACGATGAGCGCTATCAGTTCATCGAACAGTTCTGGTTGAGGAGAGATCCCAATCCGGACACCGTCGTCAATGAGTTCCGTGACGAACATTACCGGCGCATTGCCTACGCCAACGAACGGTTCACTTCAGGCAAGATGGGCTGGAGGACGGACCGTGGCCGGATCTACATCATGTATGGTCCGCCGGATCAGATCGAGACGTTCCATGGGGGCGGCACTTACTACCGGCCTCACTGGGAAGGGGGAGGAGTGAGCAGCACTCATCCCTTTATCAAATGGCGGTACCGCTACCTCGAGGGGATGGATTTGGGACAGGAAGTGATCATCGAGTTCGTGGACCGCACCCTTACCGGCGAGTATCGGATGGCGCTCGATCCTTTTGAAAAGGACGCCCTAAAAAATACTCCGGTCGCTGACCTGACCGAGAATCAGAGAATGGGTCTGGGAGACGACAGCAGCCGTCTCACCCGTTTCCCATCCGGATTGACCTATCAGCAATTCCAGATCACCCAATTCAATACCCTGCGACAGTTGGCGGCTCTCAACCGAGCGCCCGAGATCCGATTCAAGGACCTCGAAACTGTGGTTGACACCAAGCTCACCTACAACCTCTTTCCCTTTGACTATCGGACCGACTTTATCAAGATTACCGAGGACACGATCTTGACGCCGATTACTGTAGAAATGAAGAATCGTGACATGACCTTCAAGAAAGAGAATGGCGTCCACAAAGCAGCGGTCAACATCTTTGGCAGGATCACCACCATCACGGGGCGACGGGTTCAGGTTTTCGAAGAGGTTGTTCAGCAAGTAGCACCTGACTCCTTGTTCAAGGAAGCTCTGGAGAAGCGTTCCTTGTATCAGACTCGCATCCCCTTGCGCTCGGGGCTTTACAAGCTGGAGTTGGTGGTCAAGGAACTCAACAGCGGCAACATGGGAACCGTCTATCAAAGCATCCGGGTGCCCAAGTTCCCCCAAGACCAACTCGCCACCAGTAGCATTATCCTGGCCGAACAACTTGAACGACTTCCCAGAAAGCAGGTGGCTGCCGGACAATTCGTGATCGGGAGCTCGAAAGTCCTTCCCAGTGTCGATGAGGCTTTTGACCGAAGCCAGCCCATGGGAGTTTATTTTCAGATCTATAACCTGGCCACCGATGAGCAGACAAAGAAGCCGTCGGCCACCATCGAGTATGTGCTGAAGAAAGGCGGACAGGAAATCGGGCGAGCCTTGGAGTCTAAAGATAAGTTAGCCGGAGCGGCTCAGCAAATGACCTTGCAGAAGCTGGTCGCCCTGGAGGAGTTGGACCCCGGTCGATACAGCCTGGTGGTTAATGTCACGGACAATGTGGTGAATCAATCGGTAGCCCCCGAGGCTAAATTCGTGGTGCGCTAGCACAGCCTCGGGAAAGAAGCAACGCTGCCGGGCCGGGCTGGTGGCTCTACGATCCAATACTCGCCTGAATCCGATCGGAATGCACAGGTAGATTCCGACACAAGTTGTTTTCGTGAATCGGTTATTCTCGATCAGGGCGGTGTTTTGCCGTCGAAAACGTCGTCATTTAGCAAAGGTAGAGAATCGCATTCGTTGCTTTATGTTCTCTTTCTAATGTTGGTGCTTGTTTGGTTTTGTCCAAAACCTTGTTAACAAAAACACCACCAGGATTTTTTCGTTTTTCTCTCCTTATTAAGATTAAGCGATTCTTAGGGTCCAAAAGCTTACCTGGAGTTCGGGGGGGAAAAGATGTTAGCATGGGTGAAATCCTGAGGGCTACTTGTGATGAGATCTTCACCGTGAAGGCAATTTACTCTGACTGGTTGTCACTATCTATGGTTCCCATGCTTATGCTGGTCTTGACCGGTTCTCTTTTGGCGAGTTCCAGGCAGGAAGGTCGTTCTGTCCATAAGGTGATCAAGCCTGTTCCCTCTCTGGGCAGCATCGCCCCGAGCTCAGCCCCGCTAGGTAGCTCCCGCGTTACCATGACAGTAACGGGTGACGGATTCGTGGATGGAGCTTCGCTGGTGCGGTGGGATGGGAAAAGCCTGCCCACCACCTTCGAGAGCACAAGCCAACTCAAAGCCCATGTCTCTGCAGCACGGTTGACCTCCCCCGGTGATTTCGTTATCACGGTCTTCAATCCCGAGCCTGGTGGTGGGACTTCCACCTCTGTGACATTCACGGTCTCGGATTCACAGAGCTCCCTGGACTTGTTCGTTCCGGTTGTGGTGTCTGTCGCAGGACTCAATGATTCCTTTTTCACCTCTGAGCTGACCTTGACCAATAAAAGCACTACTCCGGTTACCTTGGACCTCCAGTACACGGCTGCAGTAGGTTATGGAACAGGTCGCGTCTCCAACATTGAATTAACTCCGGGTCAACAAATCGAGCCAGACGCCATCGAGTATCTGAGAAGTCTGGGAATCCCTATTCCAGCCTCAGGTAGTCGAGTGGGAACGCTAATGGTTAGAGCCTTCGGAACCTCTTCACCTTCGGATGTCGCCGTGACGGTCAGAACAAGTTCACTGGTCCCCGAAGGACGAGCCGGGCTATCCTACACGGCTGTCCCCTTGGCCACCGGAGCTCTCACAGGCCCTTCCTACCTTTGTGGTTTGCAACAGACTGCGACCGATCGGTCCAATGTGGCCGTCCAGCATGCGGGATTGTCGGGAAACATCACGTTACGTCTCACCGTCTTTTCGGGCAATGTTGCTGTGTCTTCTCCCCAATTAGTCGCGGAGGTGACGCTGCCTCCGGGAGGATTCAAGCAGTTCAACGGAATTCTGCAGTCGGAAGGCCTGATGCTGGACAATGGCTATGTGAAAATCGAAAAGGTGTTCGGCGAGGCTCCTTACTATGCCTATGCAGTGATTAATGACCAGGCAAGTTCTGATAGTTCGTTTGTTGCTCCCGTTCGGGCGAACTGGATGGCCGGAAGCTCTGGATTAACCCTGCCGGTTATCGTGGAGGCAGGAGAGTTTCGCAGTGAATTGATCGTTGCCAATTGGTCGTCTGATATTAAGACCATCACCTTCCGATTCGTTGATAGTGACATCGCTAACGGGCAACTTTCCTTTTCGATGGACGTCGGGGCAGGATCGCAACGAATCCTCGGCGATTTCGTAGAACACCTCCGAGAGCTCGGCTACTCCGCTGATCTACCTCGGGGCCGTACCTATGCCGGCCCTCTGATGGCCACTGTCAACGGCAACAGTGACGGATTGTTCCTGGGGTCTCGCACTTCTAAGCCAGGAGGAGGGGGGAAGTACGGAGTTTTTTGCCCAGCCGTGCCAATTGGGACCGCGTTCAGCACGGGGGCTTGGCTGTATGGGCTTCAGCAAGATAGTGATGACCGAACCGACTTAGCCCTGCTGACAACTTCGAGTCGGGATAACAACGGCAATGTTTATGACATTGACTTGTACGATGGAAACAGAGGCCTGAAGGTGAAGACACTTACCCAAGAAGTTCCCGCTAATCAATGGGTCCAAATTGGAATGATTCTGGGGCAGGCCGGGATCACCCAGGGCTATGCTCACGTCAAGCGAATGGTTGGAGACAATGATTTCATTACCTATGCGGTGATCAAAGACGGGGAAAAGCCAAATGAGCGTAGTGGCGATGGGGCCTTTATCCCTGGAGTTGCGGATAGCGTACCTTAAGAACTATTGCTACTTCACCCCTCAGATTCAACTAACATCCTAACCAGTCAAACACGTTCTCCTGTCCATCCGGTTGCAGGGCAGAGCAAAAAAGCTGTCGTGAGGAAACGACACCGCCTGCTCCTCCCCACCCTAGGCCGATTAATCCTAGCGGTTTGCGGTCGAGTCGCTAGTCGATCCTATCACCTGTTGATTTTCTGGTTGCTCGGTAGTTTGCCAATACAGGCACAGAGGGGCCGGTTGGCAATCCAAACAGTCCCTCACTGAGACCCCAGCCTTACCAGCGCGCCGAAGCTTGCCTACCGTGTCACCAACGTCAGTACGACGAGCTGCGCAGTTCGGTCAAATCCGGCTACCGCAGTGTCAGTTCTGTATTCAATGCCTTGGAACTGGCTGGAAATTTCCTGAGCGGAGGCCGGCTACGGCCCGTCTATGGAGACAGCACGAAACTTACAGCCATCGACGTCACCGGAGTCGCGGGTCAAGGCAAGCCGCTCAACACCAACATGAACAGTGCGGCCTCCTTCACTCATATTAACCAAGTTCAGGCTGCCTTCTGTATTGGATGTCATAACCCTCATATAGTGTTGATGGGGGAAGATCCTAACCAAAGGGAAATCCCCGAGCTGGAAGGGGTAGGCGGCAACTTTCGTCCGGATCAGATTCGCCCCTTGCGAGACTACCATTTTGTAGACAGCGCTAACCAACAAGTCCTGCCAGTTGAGATCGGTGGACCAGCACCGCCGGGTGCTGGACCGTCGCTGGGAGCCGATGGAATTACCTGTGATGTCTGTCATAACATCGCGGCTCCCGATCTGGACCGCAGCCCCAACCGTGATGGTCTTTCCAATGCCAGCTTTGAGTTACTTCCCTCCATCAGCAAAGTAGGTCCCTTTTTGTTTCCGGCGCCCGTCAAGAACAACTTCCACGTTGCCAGTCGCGACCCCGTCCGGATTGCCTACTTGCGGAGCAGCGAATTCTGTGGTGGATGTCATGATGTCCGCGTACCTGGGGACGGTTCGGGTTCTCTGACCCACCAGGAAATCAGTCGGAACCCCGAAAGTCGGAGTGTCAGCCTTTTCCGGCTCGAAAATCTGAACACCGAGTGGATGACGGGTCCCTACAACAGTACCCAGAATCCATTTGGCAAGATCGTCCGTTGTCAGGACTGCCACATGTCTTTGTTTCCTTATAGCGGTGAAAGCACCTACCAAGTGGGAGAAATAGAGGTCACCAGTCCAACCCCAGGCCATTTTCCCTTGGACTTCGCCGCCGTGCCGGGCATTTCGACAGACCTTGACTACCCACTGCAGAAGCGACCGGTGGTCACTCACTACATGACCGGAGTCGATGTGCCGCTCCTGAGGACAGAGGAATTGCGGACACGTCTCGGAGCGAACTACCCGGATGTCAATGAGCCCGGGTCGGATCAGTACGGAATTCCGCGGTCGCTGGCCAAGCGACGGGAGGATCTTTTAAGGGCTTCGGTTCGAATCAATCTGGACAAGTCAGATCGTAATGCACGGCTGGGCCAGCCTCTGATGGTCAGAGTGACGGCCGTGGCACTGACCGGCCACCGTTTTCCGGCCGGATTCTCTCAAGAACGAACCGCCTACATCGAGCTCTCGATCCGGGACAACAAGGGATTTCTGGTCTACCAGTCCGGGTATGTCGTGGACAAGCCCCACCCGGAAGTCGGAGAGTTTGCCCCTGACGGGAATCTCGATGACGAAGATCCTGAGCACCTGCATGCCGTTGTCGACCCGGGAAGCCCGGTTACCCCCTATCGTGTGGGGCAATTCACCAACGGACATCGGAATCAGGTGTTCGAGCTGGGTCCGGACAACGGACCCGATGCGCGAATTTTTGTTGGAAAAGCGAGTGGCTTGGTGTTGTGGCGCAATGAGTTGACCCGGGTTTTCTTGCCGGGCGAAAGCCTAGGCCGCTTCAATGAGCAGGGTAATCCTCTCGTCTTGACCAGACCTCATTTTGAGGAAACCTTCAGCGCCGTGCTGGCAAACTCCGTCGACAACTACCGCTCGTTGCCACCATTGCAACCCAGGACCTACAATTATGAAGTGATGCTTCCGACTAAAGAGGAACTGGAACTACTGGGGGTTGGAGAGCTGGAGTCGCCGCTCCGGGTTCACGCTCAAGTCAACTTCCTCCACTTCCCACCCTTGTTTCTGCGGTTTATGGCGAGAACCACCAGCGCCGAGGGGCCGGCAGGGCGCGACTTCCACCTGATTGACGAGAAACTCATTGATGATCTCCTGGTTAACGTGCGCAGCATTGCCTCGGCAGATTTGACCATTGACTTGGTGGAACCACGATGAGAAAGGAAAAACAGCTCTTGGCTTACTTGGCCGTGTTGCTCGTGGCCTTGTCCCTTTGGATTGGTTACAGAGAAGCATGGTCGCAAAATTCTCAACTTGGCTCCCGCGAAAACAATCCCAACTACTTGCGTCGCAACCCCTTTTACTTCGAAGGTAAAGTTGACTATGAGCTGTTAGGAATCGACCAGCCAGCGGATGCCTGGGAATTCATGCAGAGAGGAATTCACCGCCAAGATGATCTGCAGGATCGGGAGGGGGCCATTCAAGATTATCAAAGCGCGATCGAACGTAATAATCCGGAGAACGGCTCCTGTCAAATTGTCACAACTTTGCCTTCAACGACTCTGGAGTTCCAGCAGCTTACCCCAGCTCCCTGTCTCTTTACACCCCGGCTCAGGCTCGGGTATCTCCTGATCCACGAAGACCCGATGCAAGCCATTGAGTTTTTTCGCCAAGTGATCGACATTGATCCCCAACGATTGGAGGTGAATGCACTCGTTGGCGAAGCGTACGAAATCTTGGGGGGGCCGGGCGTCGGACCCTGAGGAAAAGAGGGCGTTTTATTTGGAAGCAGTCAAAGCGCTGAAGGCAGAGTTGGTCCTTTCGCCGATCACCGAGTTGACCCGTCGCTTGACAGGTGATGAGGCTAACAATGCCCATACCCACTGGATGTTGGCAAGAATTCAGGAGAAGTTGGAAAACTATCCGGAGGCACTGGTTGCCCTCGATCAATACCTTAAGGCTACCCAATGGCACAGCGACGTCTATCCGTGGCGGATTCCCCTGGCGCAACGACGTATTGAGGGATTGGAAGCGCGTCTCGGTCCAATATCAGGCGACTAAATGGGAGCGACGGTTTCGAAGAGGACTCACCCATCGTTAAGAGAAGCTCCAGTTGTGATTATGGATTGGGCTGACTTGAGAAACTTCACCTCCAATAGCCAGCCTCGCGGGGCTTCTCGAGGATGAGGGCGTCGGCCAAAAAGCCGTCTTTCTAGGTGCTTGATTTCTCAATTGTCTTTGTTTCTTTGTGAGGGTCTGGCTCATCGAGCATGGCATCTCGCTATGTCACATTGCCTGCCGCCATTGTTTGGGGGTGCCTTTCTGCTTACTCGCAGGCGTCGCAGCTTACCATTGAAGAGGCTTGGAATGAACTGCTGGGCGATTCTGCCCAACGGGCTTCCAAGGATCTCCTGGTTTCCACGAGCCCCCCGCCATCCAAGAGCGACACGCAGGAGTTCGTCGACCACTTTTTCTTTAATACCCGCTCCGAATATATCCGTCAAGAAATGACCTTCAGCGGTCTGCCCACCGTGACCGGTGTCGTCGATGGTGAACCGGGCCAAGTGGCTAATCCTGGAGCCATTCCTTTCCCCGGAGCCTTTCAGCCTAATTCTGACCATTTTTACTCTTCAATGAATTGGGGAACACGGGGTTGGCTTTCACCACGAGTCAACACCAATTTCTCTTTGCGCTATCGACAAGATCTTTCTATGGTGGATATCGGTTCGCCCTCTCAAACTGTCGTCAATACATTTCTCTCGAATCGCCTCTTGGAGTTGACCACTGGTGTGGTGGAGTTGCAGGGATTAACCAAGCAGGGAACTCTTGCTAATTCGATCCTCCGACTGGGGCGTCAACATATCTACGGGGCGGAGATGGCAACGGTGGACGGCTTCTCATTGACTTTGAATCAGGCCAAGTACTCGGTAAGCCTATTTGGAGGGCGGCGCTTTACCTACTATTCCAATCCTGAACAGCGGGCCATGGGGGGAGGTAGCTTTGGCTTTCGACTACCCGGAGGCACCAGTTTCGAGTACCAGGGATTGTTTTATCTCAAAGGAATCCACCGGTTCGTTATTCGCCAATCATTTGAATCCGAGTGGTTTGTCGGTGCTCACTTCAAGATGATTGCCTCCAAGGCGGTTGACTTTGGCGCCCAAATTAGTTACCTGCCAGCCGATGGTCGTACAGAAGCAAGGTTCGCCTTTGCGCAGAAGCTATCCAATCACGATTTCATCTATGACTATACCTCTCGCGTCAGAGATCGACATCCCTTCAACCGCGTGAGCCGACTAAATTTCGGTACTGTTTCACCCTACCGGAAGTTTTCGATCGAGGCCCATCGCCAGATTCTGCCGCTCATCAGGTTGGGGGGAGTTATGTGGGTCCGTCGCTTGGACAACGAACAGAACACCGGCCCTTTTGACACCTCATTCGGGGACTATCGGACCCACCTGCAGCTATTTCCGCTCCAACGGTTGACCTTGCTCCTTGAATTTCATCACCGCAACACGAACCGCCCTAGCCCATTCGGGATAGAGCAGTTTGATGACGTGCGAAACGCCGGTGAAACGCGTATACAGGACGTCAGCGCTGAAATCAGCCAATCCTTCGGGGAGGACCGACTGGGCATCACGCTCGGGATCTACCATCGGGACATTGACTTGCAGAATCGATTTTTTTTCATTGACAAAGCCCGTGCTCTCGGTGCGATTGGTGGCATATTTTGTCGGTTGAATCAGCGGACCCGCCTATACTTCCGATATGGTTTGGATGATGACTTCTATATTTTCAGGCCCAGCCTGCAACGATTCCAAACCTATCGCATGGGATTGGACTGGCGACTGTAACGGCCAAGGGGGACAGAAAGACAGGTTGTAGCGGGGAACCCGCCATGAACGTCACTTCGAAAAAATAGAAATCGAGAGTTTTTTGGTAATCCGTGGATTCATCAGTAAGGAAAAGCGTCAAGTCCGACTCATCTTGGGTTTCCTGCTGGCCATTGCTTCGCTCCTCTTGATCTTCTACCTTGCGGCAGGGCTAGGCCAGCCCCGCCCATCCGACTACCGCTTGCATGATTGGCATGTGGGTGAGCTGGTGATGGGCTGCGACGACTGTCACGTTCCAGAAGAACAGGGCTCAGTCGTCTTGCGCCGGCCGGGGCCACGCTCAATGTCTTTCATGCCACCAGGACGACTTTCAGATAAAACCGGACGCTGAGGTGTGCCAGGTGTGCCATGCTTCTTTTCCACCGACGGGGTCCGGGGATTTGCTTTCTTACCCTCGGTTCACCAAAAACCAAGCCATCCTTTTTCGCTTTTCACACGCGCAACACGTGGATAAAAAGGCGCGGCTGAATCCGAGCACGGGGTTCCGTGCCGACTGCACCTTTTGTCATAAGTTTGAAGGAGATGGAGTCTTCGCCGGATTCCCAGGTCACGTTGAATGCGCTGCTTGTCATTCCAAGCCGAACATCTGGCCACGTCTGACCACGCAGTCCACGACGACCGATTGTCAGAACTGTCACAATGCGACTGAGCAAGACAATCCGGGCTTCAGTAAAGACCGCCGACTAACGGGACCGCACCGCGCCTCAGGAGTGGCGGTGAATTTGAAATTCTCCCACCTGGCCCATTTGCGAAACAGGGGTGAAGAGCATTTTTCTTGTATCACTTGTCATTATGGGATCACTCACAGTCAGAGCTTGGCGGATCTCAATCATCCCCAGATGCTGGACTGTGTGGCTTGTCACGATGGAAAACAAGAGTTGGTGTCGCATTTCAAAATGGCCGACTGCCAAGCCTGCCACGTCGACCCCCAGAGCGGAGCGGTGCCTGTCAGCCACACCCGGAACCTGAAGCCCCTCTCTCACACGGAAAGTTTCCGCAGAAATCACCAAGACCAAGCATCGGCAGGCAATGCCAAGTGCTTTGTTTGTCATACCAATGTTTCTCCTCCCCTTCGTGGCGGCGGAAATTGCATTGCTTGCCATCAGGTGATGCGACCGCTATCGCACACCGCACGCTGGCGAGATACCATCCACGGAAAATATGCAGCGCTGGACCGTCAGGGCCTGCGCCGTTTGTCACACTGCTGACAGTTGTTCGAGATGCCATAACCAACTTCCAAGAAGCCACGTACCTCTCGCCTTGTTCAAAGCTGGGGCCCATGCCAACCTGGCCACGCTTGAGTTGCGGTCCTGTTTTACCTGCCATACCTTTGAAGACACCTGTGCGGTTTGCCATGTGCGTTAGCCTGGGTTACTCAAGGGGGTCTTTGAAATTGAGGAACCGGGGACCGGTTGGGCGTGGCGGAGTTCTGATCAAGCCTACGAAAAACCGTAGTATTTACTCGACGATTTGTATCAGCCGTCGGGGCCGTTTCTTTTCAGTTAAGCTATTCAATTGATTCGGCTTGGTTATGGTGAGTCTATTGATGGGTACAGGACGGGCGGCAGTAATGAGAGTCATTGAATTCAGTTTTTCGTAGATTTGGATGCCGGGCTTCCAGTCCAGCCAAGTATAAATAGTGGTTAAACCACAGAAAAGATTAACCTTAAACGTAATGGTCGCCATTTGTTGGACTTTGGCAATACGATTGCACGACTTCACTAGGTTTGTGGACTAGTGGAGAATTAACCACAGTTAAGGGTTGCTCATGATTCAGGGGGGGAGAGGGAGACCGGGTCTAAGGGCCAAGCCAAAGGCAGGTCTTGTCTTACAACTCCCCGTGACTGCTTGACTTTTAACTGCTTAACCTGAGGGGGTAAACACCGATGCAACATTTTCTGAAAGGGGCGAGCATTGCTTTTCTGTTCACCCTGATTCTTTCATTGTCATCTCTGCCCTTGGAGGCCCAGGAATATACGGGCATTCATGGGAATGTCGAAGACGAAACCGGTGCCAGGGTGACTCAAGTCGAGATCACGGCCACCGAAGAATCGACCGGGATCACACGCTCGACGATCAGCAACGAGGTGGGGATCTACGAACTGCGCGGCCTGCCGCCCGGGACCTACACCGTCTCGGCCGAGTTGGCAGGGTTCAAGGCCTATACCAATAACGGAGTGATCATCTACGCGGGACGCCCCCGGCGCGTCGACATCGTGCTGGAAGTGGGCGACGTCACCGACACCATCACGGTCTCGGAGGAAGGCGCTGTGATCGAAACCGATAAATCCAGCATCACCTACACCTTGCCGTACAAGGAGGTGGAGGCCTTCAGGATTGCCGCCAGTCTGATCTACACGGTGGGGAACAATCCCGGGGCCGAGAATCGCAGCCAGGTTCATGGAGCCTTCGCCAACAACACCACCTCTTTGCAGGACGGCGTGGCCACCAATGCCTACGGCACCTTCCGGGCGCCTCAGGAACTGGTACAGGAGATCAATCAGGTCTCGCTGAACGCGCCGGCCGAATACAAGACCGCCACCACCATCAACGGGGTCGGCAGAGGCGGCACCAATCAGTTTCACGGTGAGATCTGGATGCAGTTGGACCATCCCCGGCTGCGGGCATTGACGCTCGGCCAGACGAGGCATCCTCCCGCCAAGCCGGGCGTCCGGTGGAACTACATGGGTTCGGGTCCCATCTACATTCCCAAGGTCTACGACGGACGGGACAGGACCTTCTTCCACTTCTACGTTCAGCCCAATTCCAGCGACCAGAAAGCTCCGATCAGTAACTACGTCTACCCCACGGCGGCCATTCGTGGCGGGGATCTGACCGAGGTCGTGCAGCAGCAGTTGAAGGGAAAGCCCGTCATCAATCCCTACACGGGTGAGCCTTTCGCCAACAACATCATTCCTTCCCACATGCTCAGCCCGGTGGCGCTGGCGGCTTTAAACTACGCTCCTCTGCCCAATGCTTCGCACCCCGCGGGCACTCTGGTCGACAATACGCGTGGGTTTCAGTTCGGGACCAACGTGGAGAAGGACTGGCACCTGCGGCTCGATCACGCCATCACCGACTCGAACACCATCTCCTTCAACCACTACGGCTACAACCGGGTCCTGAATGAAGGCAACACGATTTCACTCGAGACCTGGATCGGTGACAACGCCACGCGCATGTGGAGCATCCAGGACTCGCACATGTTCTCCCCGACGGTGATCAACGAGTTCATGTTCGGGACCAACGATCAGGGATACGTGACCCGGGGTGCGACCACCGATGGCAACGCCCTGCTCAGTGAGTTCGGCATCGACCTCGGGGGACGCACGTCTCCGGCCGGACCCGGATGTCCTCAAATCTACACGGGGCTCTGGGGATTCCAGCCGGGCGCCCTGTCAGGTTCCTTCTCAGCGACGGAACTCACCTTTCCCTTCCTGGGACGCTGCGGTGCGGGCGGTTCCAGCAGCAACCCCAAGGTTTGGGTCATGAAGGACAGCGTCTCAATGAACCGGGGCGCCCATCTCATCAAATTCGGGATCGAGGCCAACTGGGAGCGGCCGTTCGGGTCGGGCAACAGTTCAACGTCCTGGGGTGAGTATCACTTCACCGGCCATTACACCGGGAGCGATATCGGCGACTTTCTGCTCGGAATCCCACGCGAGACGGCGATCGCGACCTCCCGCCCCGACGTTCGTGCCCGGGGGTTCGACTTCGGTGTCTTCGCCCAGGACGACTGGAAGGTGACCTCGCGCCTGACCATGACCTACGGCGCTCGCATCCAGCACTATGGCGCTCCTACGGAGGCCAACGGCCTCTTCTACAACTTCGACTTCGACAACCTTCAAGTCGTGGTTCCCGACAACTCCATCGACCGGGTCGTTCCGGTATGGCCGAGAGCGCAGATTCCGGTGGTCAAGGCCAGCGATGCCGGCTATCCACAGAGCCTGGTCAACTTCAGTACGGCGCACATCTCTCCCCGGTTCGGACTGGCCTATCGCATCAACGATTGGACCGTGATCCGAGCCGGATACGGGGTTTATCACGTGCCCTTCGCCATTGCCGGCGCGGATGCGAGTGGCCTCGGGCGGGCTGGATGGCTGGGAGGCCGCGAGGGAGGACCGTTCGCCGGGTCGGAATCGTTCGGACCCAACGAGATCGTCGACGGCAAGCCGGTGTTGACGTTCAAGAACCCCTTTCTGCCCGCCGGCAGCGGCGAAATACCCAGGCAGGGTGTGCGGGGGATACCTCTCAACAGTCGTAGTGACGCTTGGGCTTACGACCAACAGTGGAACCTGACCCTGGAAAACGATCTGGGCGACGGCTGGGCGACACGGGTTTCCTACGTGGCTTCCAAGGGGACCAGTTGGCCTTACCGGAGCAACTTACAGACTCCCGCGCCCAGCACGATTCCGTTCGATGATCGGACCGACAAGTTCCCCTGGGGCGAAAACTTTTCTTTCGTCGACCGGCACGACCTGGGAGGCACCGGCAGCTTCCACAGCCTGGAGTTGGAAGCGACCCGACAGTTCAGCCGGGGAATTTATCTGCGAAGCTGGTTCGAGTGGAAAAAGAACCTGGCCGATGTCATCCCGGGATTGTTCTCATCCAGCATCGGCTTTGAAGCCGAGGATCCACTCGACCGTAAGCGCGACAAGGGCATCCAGAACGGTATCCGCCGGCAGCGCTGGCATGTGGCCGGGGTCTGGAGCCTCCCGGTGGGTCAAGGGGAGCGCTTCGGTAGCGACATGGGTGGCGTCCTCAATGGCCTTGTGGGCGACTGGACGGCGGCCTTCAAATTCACCGGTGGCTCCGGAACGGCCTTCACGCCGAGCTACTCCGGTTCGGATCCCTCCAACACCGGACGCTCCGGCGGACGGCCGGATCAGTTGTGCAATCCCAACGGCTTCGGCCCCACACCCGGCCGAGGGTGGAACCCCGCCTGCTTCGCCATTCCCGAGGCGGGTATTGGCCGCTACGGCAACGCCAGCCGCGGGATGCTGATTGCTCCGCGTGACTGGGGCACCGAACTCAATCTCTTCAAGCGGTTCAACTTGACCAAGTACGAGAACGGCCCTTACTTCAATTTCGAGACCTACATCAACAATCTCTTCAATCACCGCAACGCTTCCGGTCCTTCCTCGACCAACATCTCCGCTGCCAACTTCGGTGTCTTCCAACCCAGCGGATGGGAAGCGCGCCGCATCGTGTTCCGTCTCAGGCTCGGCTTCTAGGAAGACCCATAGCCTGATCCATGACAGAAAGCCCCGTGCAACCGCATCATGCACGGGGCTTTTTGTTTCCGGGCCTCTTCCAGACGAAGCTCCCAGTCGTTCATCAGGTCAAAGATTTGTTCTACCCGGACATCGAAGAAACCCCAGCTGCAGCAGGTATTTCCCTCTTGGGAGGGGTGGCGCGCGCACAGGGGGCGCCGAGGTGGATCATACAGGATGAAATTTCTGGATGGTTATGGCCTGTAACAGTGGCGCAAGCCGTGGCAGCGGATAGCCATTGGCTGAAGCCCGGTATGAGCCCATGGAATTCGACAATCCCCATTTTCAGTGAGTCGTGAATGTAGCGCCGGCATTGGTAGAGAACCAGGGAGCGTCCGTGAAGTATAAGGAAAAGCATAGCTCAGTTTCCGCGACGCAGGAACGACGCGTGCGAGGCCCTTCCCTTCCGACACCTCAGGACCTCCCCTGTTTTTCCCGCAGTAACCACTTTTGACCATTTTTGTTATTCTTGCTAGGATGAACGACAGATCCATCTCTGTGGAGGTCTGATTCATGAATGTGTCTCTCACCTCAGAACTTGAAGCGTTTGTGGCAGCCAAGGTGCAAAGTGGGCGCTACCATTCGGCTAGTGAGGTGATCCGTGAAGCATTGCGGCTACTCGAAGAGCGTGAGCAACTGCGAGCCATCCGCATTCAGGATCTCCGTAAGAAAATTGGCGAAGGGCTAGGGCAACTTGATCGTGGTGAAGGTGTTTCCGGCGGCCAGGTATTCTCCGAGCTGGAGGCTGAATTGGGTACCCTGGAACAAGCACACTGCACAGAATGAGTCGATACGTTCTTTCCCCAGCCGCAAGGCAAGACCTGAAAGAGATTCAAGCCTACATTGCACGGGACAGCATCCGCGCCGCCCGACGCGTAATCACTGAACTTCGCATGGCTTGTGAACGTCTTGGACAGAGCCCCCCTGATGGGACATATTCGTGAGGATTTAACCGCTCAACAGGTGCTTTTCTGGCCAGTGGGAGTGTATACCATCATCTATCGCCCTAGGACCACACCTCTGGAAATCGTCCGGGTGTTGCACGGATCTCGGGACATCCCAAGTCTGGTGTGAAGCATAGGGGCAACGCATGCGTCGTCCTTACCTTGTTACCCAAGAACGTCCCCTGTTTTTTCCTCCACTGAAGCGGCGGATGCCGCGTCAGCCTATAGCCGCGGGCGTGAGCCCATGGATAACTTTCAACCAGCGTCACGTCTTGGCGGTCTTTCTCATCCTTGCGCTCTGTGTCCCGCTGTTCCCACAGGGGCGGGCGTATCAGAATGCTCTGGAGAGCTACCAATCGGAACGTTACCTGGAGGCGTTGGCGGCCATTCAGAAGGCTCTGGGCCAAGATAAACACAAAGCCTCCCACTACCTTCTTCAGGCCAAGATCCTCTCGGCGCTGCGCCAGTTCAGTGATGCCGAGGAGAGCTTGCGCCGAGCTATGGAACTGGAGCCCGGGTGGGTGGAGCCTTACTACGAGTTGGGGGTTCTCTTGTTCAGGCACAGCAAGTTCCAGAAGGCAGCGGCGATGCTCGCCCAAGGAGTCGAACGGGAACCCGATTCGATCAAGACTCGTTTTCTTCTGGGGATCAGCTATATGCAGATCAACCTGGACGGAGCAGCCATGGAGCAGTTCAAGGCCGTGGAGCGAGCCGATCCGAACTACCCCGCGGTTCATCACAGCATCGGACGGGTTTACTTTCGTCAGGGCAGGGACAATGAGGCGATTGAACGCTTCAAATCCGAGTTGGTGAACAACCCCAATCATGCTGCGGCCAGGTTTCTGCTGGGCAAGGTTCTGCTGAGAACGGGACAGGAAGAAGAAGCGGTCGTCCATTTGCTGGCTCTTCAGGGAAAAGAAGTCGGTCAAGCCCAGTTGCAATACTTTCTGGGTTCTGCTTATAGCCGCTTGGGGAAACCAGCGGAAGCCGTGGAAGCGCTTCTCAAAAGCATTGCCCTCAATCCAGCCTTCTATGAATCGCGTTACCTTCTGGCCCGGCTCTACCTCGAAACAGGGCCAGCCCGATCTGGCCCAAAAACAAATGGCCATGTTCGAGAAATTGCGGCAGAGAGAAGGGCGGGGAAAGGCGGTCGACGCCAAAAAGTTCGACAGGGAAAATCAGGAATTCGTTCAAGCCGACAGCGATGCCAATGGCAAGTTGACGCCACAAGAGTTCGAGGGCTTCGTCAATACTCGAGTGAAGAATTTTGAAAAGCATGACGAGTTCTTTCAGGGACTGGACCGCAATGTCAACGGCTTTCTGGATAGTCAGGAATTCAGCCGGCGATTCGAAGTGCTGGCAAGACTTCAAGGCAGATAGGGAACCCAGTGGGGTTGGCCAAGATAAAGAGACTTTCGACCCCGGTAGTCCGAAAAGGACGTCCGGCGGTAAATTGCCCCGGGCGTTCCCTGCACAGACCATTGGCTCGGGTCCAGGGGGCCGCGGTTACAGCCGAGTTATCCGGGCGGGTTCTTTTGGGTGAGAATGGTGATCTCTTGGCCTGGGATTCGATCCGGGCCAGGGTGCTGTGGGGTGTTTTGCTATGGGTGTTCTTGGCCCGCGGCAACGCGATGTCCGAGTCTGTACCCCGCTTCACGAACATCACTCGTTCCAGTCACATCAATTTCCGCCATGTCAACGGTCGCGAGACGAATAAAGTCTATCTGTTTGAAGCCAAAGGGAGTGGCGCCGGTTTCTTCGATTTCGACAACGATGGTTGGATGGACCTCCTCATGGTTCAGGGGTCCACCCTGGAAAGATTCCGCAAGGGAGACGACCTGCACTGCTCCCTCTATCGAAACCAGGGGGACGGCACCTTCAAAGACATCACCGGAGAGTCGGGTCTGACCCGAACGGCCTGGGGAATGGGAGTTACCTTCGGGGACTACGACAACGACGGCTTCGTTGACATCTACCTGAACAATCTGGGAACCAATTTCCTCTACAGGAATCGGGGAGACGGGACTTTCGAGGACGTCACGGCGCGGGCAGGCGTGGGAGATTCCGGATGGACTGCTTCCTCGGCGTTCGGCGACTACGATCAGGATGGGGATCTGGACCTCTATATCTGCAACTACATTCACTACGATTTCGACAACCTGCGCCCTCCTGATCCCAAGCTGATCTGCCACTACCGCGGCGCCACCGTCCCCTGCGGCCCCCTGGGACTCCAGGGCCGGGGCCAATCGGCTCTACCGCAACAACGGCGACGGCACGTTTGAGGACGTCACCAAAGCGTCCGGGATGGACGTGAACAACCGCTATTATTCTCTGGGGGTGGTGTGGGCCGATCTGGACGACGACGGGGACCCGGATCTCTACCTGGCCAACGACAGCACGCCCAATCAGTTCTACGTCAACCAGGGTGACGGAACGTTCAAGGAAATGGGACTTCTGAGCGGTCTGGCCACCAGTGCAGCCGGAGACTTCCAGGGGGGCATGGGCGTGGATGCGGCCGACTACGACAACGACGGGCGATTGGATCTCTTCGTGACCAACTTCGCCCACGACTACAGCACGCTCTACCGGAATCGCGGCGACCTCATGTTCGAAGACGTAACTCAGCAAGCCAGGTTGATTCAGCCGGAGTGGCTGCTGGTCAGTTGGGGCGTCGGGTTCTTCGACCTGAACCACGACGGCTGGAAAGACATCTTCCATTCCAATGGCCATGTCTATTCCTTTATATTGACGGCCGGCTGGTCAGAGAGCTACTTCCAGCCCTGTTCTTTCTATTTGAACCAAAAGGATGGGACCTTCAGAGATGTGAGAAAGTTGGTGGGCCGAGACCTCCAGAAGGAGTTGGTGGGCCGCGGGATGGCTTTCGCCGATTTCGACAATGACGGGGACATCGACTTCATCATCGGCAACCTCAATGGGTCTCCCCAGTTTTTCAGACATGAAGGAGCCGGTCCCAATCATTGGGTGATGTTCAGGACCAGGGGGACCAAAACCAATAGAGACGGAATAGGGACCCGCATCACGGTGTTCACCGGTCAGCTCCGGCAGGTCTGGGAGATCAAACGAACCGTCGGCATTTACTCGGCCAGCGACCCCAGAGCGCACTTCGGTTTGGGGGAGGCCGCAGAGATCAACCGGGTCCGGGTTGAGTGGCCGAGCGGCGTCGTACAGGAGTTCCACGACGTGGCAGTCGACAGGCACTACCTGATCGACGAAAAGAAAGGACTGGAGAGCGAGTTCTGAATGCCAGCGCCGGCTACGTCGCCCCGTTCATCCAGGTTCCAGCAGCAGAGGAGCATTTCCAACCCGCATTTCCCCCTTTTAAATCGTCCACAAAAGGGAGGCAGGTCAAACTTGGCAGGGTTTCCAGCCATCCAGAAATGGGAACCCGAACAGATGCCCTTCAAATGACGAACTGGCCGGGTTGCTATCGAGCCTACGAAAACCGTAGCATTCACCAGACGATTCGTACCGGCCATCGGCAGGCTTCTGTGATTTTAAACTGTTTCATTGGTTGGACTTAGTTAGATTGAGCGAGTGAGGAGCACCTCTTCGCGGCTTGATTCCTCTGCACCCTGCCTGTTTCGACATATGCTGAATTGTTTTTCACCGCTTCTCAGGGTGAGTCAAGTCCACCGCCGCTCTCCGCTCAAGACGCCGGAACAGCCCGGCCACTGGTCTGTGTCCTGGTTTTGATGAGGTGTGGACTACAGGGGTTCTGTTAGGCTCAGCATTAACAGTATGCCATAATCAAAAGTCGGAATTGGTTTATCGTCTCGTGGCTCGGTGGGTGGTCGGAAACGCTGGCTGGCGGTATGGCCCTGCCGGTTAATGGAACAATGAGGATAACTATGTCAGCGCTGGTCCTGCTGAGCATTCTGTGGCACTCGACCGCCTTGAGTCGGGGTGCTCCGGTTCAGGAGAGAGATCGGCCGATACAGGTCTTGGGTAACGGATATGTCTCGTCCGATCAATGTCGGACCTGCCATCAGCAAAACCATGCGAGTTGGCATGCCTCCTACCATAGGACCATGACGCAGGTTGCGACCCCCGAAGCCCTCGCAGTTCCCATTGACCAGGTGGAGCTGGAGCTTCATGGTCAGAGCTACCACTTGAGACGGGAAGGGAACCGATTGTGGGCGGAAATGCCCCATCCTACCGAGGGGCGTGTCGAGAAGCGTATCGTCTTGACGACGGGGTCGCACCACTTCCAGATGTATTGGTTCTCCAGCGGTAAATCCCGAAAGCTGGAGCTGTTCCCCTTCGTCTATTCGATCGAGGAACGGCGCTGGATCCCCGAGAAGTCCACCTTCCTCATGCCCCCTTCTCAGCAGGTTTCTACTCAACCGGGGCGCTGGAACCAGGCCTGTCTGCAGTGCCACGTGACCCTGGGTCGACCGCGGGTTGTGACTCAGGACAGCATGGATACTCAGGTGGCGGAGTTTGGCATTGCCTGCGAAGCCTGTCACGGTCCGGGAGAGCGGCACGTCGAGATCATGAGTCGCCCCGGCAGCCTTGAAGCCTATCGCAGCGGGAAACTGAAACTGGACATTGTCAATCCCGAAAAGCTGTCTCACCGTCGCTCCTCCCAGGTCTGTGGGCAATGCCACAGTGTCTTCACCTTTCAGGATCAGAAGGAACTGGTCCATTGGGTGAACCATGGCTTCTCCTACCGTCCGGGGGAGGATCTGACCGACAGCCGCTTTCTGATCCGATATCACCAAAGTCGGGAAGCCCCTCAGATGAAAACCTATTTGAAAGCCCAGCCGCGGTTCCTGGAGTCTGTTTTTTGGTCGGATGGCATGGTCAGGACTGCGGGGCGGGAGTACAGCGGACTTCTGGAGTCCGGTTGTTATCAGAAGGGACAGATGTCCTGCCTCTCCTGCCATCGCCTGCACAAGACGCGGGAGGATCCCCGTTCGCTGAGATCCTGGGCCAACGATCAGTTGCAGCCGGGAATGGACACCAATCAAGCCTGTCTGCAGTGCCACCCTTCTTTTCAGGCTGTGCTGGAGAATCACACACACCACCGGCCAGGCTCCTCGGGAAGCGAATGTTACAACTGCCATATGCCTCCCACGGCTTATGCTCTCCTGAAAGCCATTCGCAGTCACCAGATCAGCAGCCCAACGGTGACTACCAGCCTAAAAACAGGCCGGCCCAATGCCTGTAACCAGTGTCACTTGGATAAGCCGCTCCTGTGGACAGCCGAATACCTCCAGAAATGGTATGGGATTCCCAAGCCCAAGCTGTCCAAAGAGGAAAAAACGTTTGCGGCGTCGGTGCTCTGGACTTTGAAAGGAGATGCCGGCCAACGGGCGCTCATGGCCTGGAGTCTGGGGTGGGAGCCGGCGAGAGCGGCCTCCGGTTCGGTTTGGATGGCTCCTTTTCTGGCTCAACTGCTGGAAGACCCCTACGACGCTGTCCGGTTTATCGCCTACCGCTCTCTGCGGAGTCTGCCGGAGTTCCAGGATTTCCAATACGACTTTGTCGACTCTCCGGGTCGTCGCGCCGTGGCCCATCGAACAGCCCTGGAAACCTGGCGTCGAGCCGGCCATAAACACCGCTCCGCAAACGGGAGCGCCGTTCTTTTCGATACCCGTGGCAACCTGCGGCGGGACCTCTTCGATCGTCTACTCAGTCAGCGAAACGACTATCCGCTTGGCCTCGCCGAGTAGCATGGGATGGGGTGTTCATCCCTGGGGCAACCCGCCGCGAGGGCGGATGGAAGCACCGGAATGGTGAGGCTTTATGACCAAGCCAACACAGGTCTCAGGGCGATGTCGGGTCTTGGCGATTTACGTTCTGATGGTCGGCGCCCCGCTCTTTTCTCAATCGGAGGAATATCAGAAGGCGCTCAGAAGCTACCAGGAAGAACGTTACTTGGAGGCCCTAGTCGGGATTCAAAAGGCAGTGGCTCATGAAAAGGACAGGGCCACATATTACCTGCTTCAAGCCGAGATCCTCAGCGCCCTGAATCAATTCAGTGACGCCGAGGCCTCGTTACGCCGTGCCGTCGAATTACAACCCGACTTGGCCAAAGCCCACTTTCAACTCGGTGTTCTTCACCTGAAGGACAACAAATTCCGGCAAGCTGCAACGGCACTGGAGCGAGTGGTGGAACTCGACCCCGCGGATCTGAAAGCTCGTCTTCTCCTGGGCAACATCTATTGTCTACAGCTGAATCTCGACAATCTGGCCTTGCAGCAATTCGAGGCTGTGGCGAAAGCCGACCCGCGCTATCCTGCGGTCCACTACGGCCTGGGAAGACTCTTTTTCAGGCAAGGTAGGGATAGTGAAGCCGTTGCGCATTTCAGGTCCGAGTTGCGGTTTCACCCCAAGCACGACGCGGCCCGATTTCACTTGGCCAAGGCCCTGCTGAGAATAGGGCAGGCCGAGGAAGCCCTCACCCATTTACAGGCGCTTCAAGCCAAAGAGGTGGATCAGGTAGAGATCCATTATTTTTTGGCCAAGACCTACCATCGCCTGAAGGAACCGGCGAAGGCCATTGGGTCGCTGCTGAAAGGGATTGATCTCGACCCTGATTTTCCTGACGCGCATTACCTGCTGGCCCGACTCTATTTGGAAACGGGCCGGCCTCAGCAGGCTCAGGAACGGATGGCCGTGTTTGCGAGGTTAAGAGAGCGGGAGGGTCGGGGTCGCCGTCGCCCCTAAAGGTTTGAGCGGGAAATTCCGAGGTTCGAAAGACTGCCTGACGACTTGATCTCAATGCCCATAGCCAGGAGTTCTGCAGATTGGAACGTCTCGGAACACTGCGAAAGGGGTCAAGGTAGCTTTGGCCGAGGCGTATCGAAATGGCTGAGTCTGCCGGCCCAGGGTGTTCACCAGCCGTTCTCTTCTCAAAAATGTCCGGCGCCATCGAATTTCTTTCAGGATCGAGAGCCGGCTATTTCCACTGCATCATGGGGGGCGTAGTTTCCCTGTTTTTTTACAAAGCCATGAAGGTTTGGGGTCCTTTGTTCCTTGGGCTCGCAATCGGAGGTCCCACCATGGCTGAACGGGTGCCTCTGTTCACCAACGTCACCCGTTCCAGCGGTATCGATTTTCTCCATGTGAACGGTCCAGAGAAGACGAAGCCCTACCTGTTTGAGGCCAAAGGAGGAGGCGCCGGTTTCTTTGATTTCGACAACGATGGTTGGTTGGATCTTTTCATGGTTCAGGGGTCCACTCTGGAAAGATTCCGGAGGGGGAACAACCCGCACGGCTCGCTCTATCGGAACCAACGAGATGGAACTTTCGAAGATAAGACTCGGGAGGCGGGTTTGACGAGGCCCGCTTGGGGAATGGGAGTTACCTTTGGAGACTACGACAACGACGGCTTTGTGGACATCTACCTGAACAATCTGAGGGCCAATGTTCTTTACAAGAACAAGGGCGACGGTACTTTTGAAGATGTCACGACCCGGGCCGGGGTGGGAGATCCGGGGTGGAGTTCCTCTTCGGCGTTTGGGGACTACGATCAAGATGGAGACCTGGACCTCTATGTCTGCAACTACGTTCTGTACGACTTCAACAGTTTGCCCCCGCCCGGTTCCAAGCCCATTTGCAACTACCGTGGCACTCCCGCTTTCTGCGGCCCGCTGGGGCTTGAGGGAGCCGCTAACCGACTCTACCGCAACAACGGAGACGGCACGTTCTCAGACGTCACCGAAGCTTCCGGGGTCGACGTGAATAACCGCTATTTTTCTCTGGGAGTGGTTTGGGCTGATCTGGACAACGATGGGGACCAGGATCTCTATGTGGCCAACGACAGCACGCCCAATCAGCTTTATGTCAACCAGGGAGACGGAAAGTTCAAAGAGATGGGTTTTCTGAGCGGCTTGGCAACCGATGCCGATGGACGCTTCCAGGGAGGCATGGGCGTGGATGCGGCAGATTATGACAACGACGGGCGTCTGGACGTGTTTGTGACGAACTTCGCCGATGATTACAGCACGTTATACGAAAATCGCGGCCAGTTTCTGTTCGAAGACGTCACCCAGCAGGCTCGGTTGAGTCAACCGGAGTGGATGCTGGTGAGCTGGGGGACCGGGTTCTTCGACCTGAACCACGATGGTTGGAAAGACATCTTCCATTCCAATGGCCACGTCTACGCCTTTGTGCTGACAGCCGGCTGGTCCGACCGCTACTTCCAGCCCTCCTCTTTCTATCTGAACCAAAAGGATGGCACCTTCAGGGATGTGAGAGCGTTGGCTGGACGTGACCTGCAAAAGGAGTTGGTGGGCCGCGGGATGGCTTTCGGCGATTTCGACAATGACGGAGACGTCGATTTCGTCATCGGCAACCTCAATGGGTCTCCCCAGCTCTTCAGGCATGGAGGCGCTGCTCCCAATCATTGGGTCATGTTCAGGACCAGGGGGACCCGGAGCAATCGAGATGGCATTGGGACCCGAATCACGGTGATCACCGATCAACTCCGCCAGATCTGGGAGATCAAAAGGACCGTCGGTATCTACTCGGCCAGCGATCCCAGAGCGCACTTTGGTTTGGGGGAGGCCGCAAAGATCGACCGGGTCCGGGTGGAATGGCCGAGCGGCGCCGTCCAGGAGTTCCGCGACGTAGCGGTCGACAGGCACTACCTGATCGACGAAGAAAGCGGCCTGGGTAGCGAGTTCTGAATGCTGCCAGCCGCACAGCGGCGGCAGGCAATCTCTCAGGTGGCTGTGAGTGCGTCGTCCCGAGGGTTTCAGAGGGCTCCGGATTTCCGGTAGACGCTCGCCCTGTAGGCTTCATGGAGCCGGAGGGCTTCTTGGTTAACTTGGGTGCTGCGCCCGCGATAGTCGAGCACGAACCCGCGACGATGGGAATCGGTTTTGTTGGGACCGCTGCGGTGGACGGTGAGGAAATGATGAATGGAGGCGTCGCCTCGCTGGAGCAGAGCGGGCGCTCCCGGGCAGCGAACGGAATCAGGGGGTTGGGAAAGGGCCTTGGTGAATAAGGGGAGGCCTGTTTGGACGTGTGGAATTTCGCCAAGTCGGTGGCTGCCTCGAGCGAAATGAGCGGCGCCATTTTCGAGAGTTGTCTCGTCCAAGGCAATCCAGAGGACCAAGCCGTAGGGGGGTAAGTAATTGAAGTAGGCGTTTTCCTGGTGGTAGAGTGCCGGAGACCCCACGCGGGCGGGTTTGTAAAAGACTTCAGTGGTAATGGGCTCTACCGGCTCGCCCAGACAAGCGCTCAGCAGATGGACTGTAGCCGGCCGCGCCAGCATTCGCTGGAAGTACCGATCGTAGAGCTCCAGTCTGGAGAACTGCTTCAGGGGCCCGCTCCAGCCGGACTCATAGACCACGTGAATGCGGGGGACGGTGGGCAGGACCCCTGCAATATAGCGGTCGACCTCCTGCTCTAGTTGGTCCACTTCGCCTGGACTCAGGAATCCCTTCACCACCACGAACCCATCCTCCCGAAATTTGGCAGCCAGTTGAGGGGTGTTGAGGTTTACGGTCATTTCGCGCTGCTCCTTAACTTCATTCGGACAAATAGGCAACCTTCAATCGCACTCCATAGAACTGCACCCGGGAAGCCAATCCAGGCAGCTGTTCGGGTCGGACGCCTCCGGGCGTACCCGGCACGCTCTTGAGCGCCAGGACCACGTGGTTCAATCCTTGTCTCAAAGGCGGGACGTCTACGGGGTAGCTCAGCCGATACTCACGCTTTCTGGCGTCAGTCATGGTCCACTCTCCATCGTCCAGGGTCTTTCCATTCAACCGGCAGACCATGGCCTCGGGCCGGGCGGGCCCTCTCACATCGAGGGTCAGCCGCATTCCTCTCAGGGTCTGATTCTTCTTGGCCGCCCCCAGGTCATCTCCGATAACCAGGGGGACTCTTCCCACCACGCCGTACTCGATGGCTCCCTCTCTGCTTACGGGCAGAGGCGGCTGACTGGAGATGTGAGCATAATAGTCGTAGACCCCTCCGGCATGGTTGTCCACGCAAAACAACTTGTCCTTGGCCTCGAGAGTTCGGCGCTCACCGATATCGGTTAAGCAGGCGTAAGAGCGCCGACGGGTCTCGACCAGATCTTTCCCCCTCTTGTACTCGAAAGGAGACCCGAAGTTCCATACATAGATGCCATCAGCGCCGGACTGGAACCAGTTGCTGGCCAAACCCCGTACTCCCTCCAGGAAGTTTCCGCGCGACACAGTGGCTGCGGCTCCCTGGTTGATGCAGGGATAGACAAGAACTCCGTGTTGATGAGCTTGGGCAGTGAATTCTGCCAAGGGGAGACTGAAAGGAGCATAGCCGCCGCCGGCAATCAAAATATCGACAAGATCCTCTTCCAACCAACCCTTCAGATCCAGACCGACGTTCAAGGCCAGTGGGAAGCTGTCCGGGACTCGAGCTGCCAAAAGAAGCGGCCGCTCCCGCCGGTTGGCCTCGCTGTCGGTAAGCTGACGGATGCGGCGCATGAAAGCCGTCATGACCTCGACATCGGACGCGCTCACCGGCCGCCCCTGCAGGGTCGGACTAAAGAACACCGGATGGCGAATGAAATCCAACTCGAAGCCGTCGACGTCATACCGCTGGGCGACTTCTTCGATAATCTCGAACTTGCGCTGCCTGACCTCCTGGTGCGAGAAATCTTGCGCAGTGATATACAGATCGAGAGCGGTCTGCATACCGAGCGGATCGACCAGGAATTCCGGATGCTCCTTCTTCCATACCGTCAAGCCCCCCTCGATGAAGCTGTCGTGAACATCATTCATGCGAACCGAGGCCAGAATTTCCATTCCGTGAGAGCGGGCGAAATCGATGACGATTTGCAATGGCCCGCGCCCGCCTTGGATGAGCTGTTTCACGTTGGAGGTCACCTTTGACCAATAAGCCGGCGGGCCTCCATGGGCATCGCCGTAGATGGGTTGGATCTTGCTGTTGTAAACCGGGGCGTCGGCCCAGCCTCCGAGGATTGACCAGGAAATCGTATCGACCTGGGTTCCGGCCAGAGGTTTGAGCCTGCGCTTCAGGAAACCTTCGGGGGTGTTGGCGTCCTCTCGGGACAGCTCGTAGCTATCGTCATTGAAGATGATGCGGCGCTGCCTTCCGGCAGCCGCCACTCGACTCTTCTTAGCCGCAGACCAACTTGCTTGTTGGTCCTGCATCGCTGGGGTGCAAGAATTCAGGCCGGGTAGGACCAGCAAGCAGGCCGTCAGTAAAATGCCGCTTTTCGTCCATTGGGTCCTGCCGCTTTGGCTCATCGTGTTCACCTCATCGTTCCGGCCGGATTTTTGCCCCGGTCCCGAATGGCCATCAAGCAGCCTTGACGGCCATTGCCAGTGGTCTCGGCCGGCGAAAATCATCGGGAGAAATTGGCCATCTGTCCCTTCAGTTTCTCATAGGTTTCCAGTGCTTGGCGTGCCGACTGGGACTGGCCGGTATCCTCGTACAGTTTGGCCAGAAGGCGGTGGGCGGCCGGAATGTCCGGGGCGAGTTCAATACACTGCCGGACGGCTGTGATCGCTTTGTCGAGTTGTCCCAGCTTTCGATAGACCTTGGCTAAACCGAAATAAAGATCGGGAAGAGAGACCGTTTCACTGTCTTTGGCGACGGCGGTCAACTGGGCCAGGGCCAACTTGGGCTTCCCGATCTGGAGTAGTAGGTCGCCCAGTTCCAGACGCGCTTGACCATGATCCGGATGGTAGGCCACCTCTCGCTGCAGGGCTTGAAGGGCCTCCTGAAACCTTCCGGCATCCAGATGAATGGCGCTCAAGTGGTAGTGGATCCAGGCGTAGCGGGGATCCTTGGAAGCCACCGTCTCAAACTGATGGAGGGCCTTGCTCCTCATGTTCTGCTCATGATAGGTGCGCCCCAGATGCATCCTGGCCTTGAGGTGATGGGGGTTCAGTTCCAAGGCTTTTTCAAGCAACTGAATGCTCTCTTCCACCGCCGTACTGGTGGAAATTCTGGAGCCCATCCCCATGGGGTCGGTCCTGTCCTTAGTCTCATTGCGTTCCTGCAGGATGAGAGCAGCCAAGCCATAGTGGAACTCGGCACTGGTGGGTTTTAGGGTCAGGGCTTTCCGCAGGTGCGGCTCAGCGTCGGTGAACTGTTTGAGTTGTAACAGAGTCATGCCGTACAAGTGCCGGTAGTCCGCGTTCTCACCATCCTGCTCCACAGCTTTCTGAGCCGCCAGCATTGCCAGCAGATATTCCTGGCGCTGGTACCTCTCTTGCGCTTCCCGATAGTCCTCCAATTGCCCGTGGAGGTGGGTCACAGAAAAAAAGAGAGTGGCCAGAGCCAAGGAGGCAGTTAGCCGGACTGATCGAGGGCACAGCGATTGGCTGACCGAAGACGTAGGCCTTTTGTCCTCCCTCCAACTTTCATTCTTGGTAATGAGCAACGTTTCCATAAGCAGGCGTGACTCTCCGGTCTGCCTGGATTCACTGGCGTCTAGGGCTCGGTCTTTGCGACGATTCGGATCCAATGGTCGGCGAATTCGGAATGGGTCATAAAGCCTTCTTCAAAGGGCATATGACAAGAGCTGCACTCTCTGTTGGCTACAGAGCAGCTCGACCCCATGGAATTCTCGCCACCATGACAGGCCAGGCATTTCGGATCGTAGGACTCGGCCGATTGCGCCAATTTCTCATGCGGGTTATGGCAGGTCGTGCACTTCAGTTGCTCCGGACTCTCGCTGTAGCATTGGCTCAAAACCAATCGCTGAGCCGGGAAACGGGACACCCGTTTGTCGACCATGTACCTGGAAAGGGCTTGCAAGTCGCTACCCCCCGGCGGCGCCCCGTGGCAGGCGCCGCAGAAATAAAGCTGCTCAACTGCTGGCATTCTGCCGGGATTTCGTATGGTCGAGGCAGGATCGCTCTCTCCGTGGACCATGGCCTCGATATGGTTTTTGCCAGGCCCGTGACAGCGCTCACAGTGGACCCCGGCGTTGGCGGGGTCCATCTGCTCAGGCGGCAGGTCGGCATCTCGGGTGGTGTGGCAGGCAAAGCAATGCTCCCGTTGAGGGGGGGCCATCCAGTCCGCCAGTGCATCGTGGGCGTTGTCGACTTTATCCTCCAACCCGGTGGTGATGTCCAGCCCTCCCGTTGTCTGGTACCAGCTCACCCGGCTCTGCCCGTAGGAGCCGGTGTCGGTCATGCCCACGAAGGTGATTCCTTTCCTCCCAGCCCCCATGCCCCAAAGTAAATGCAGTCTGTCAGTCTCTCCTGCCTTCGTGGCGACCAAGTCGAGGGTGAAATACTGGTTTTGGGATCGTTCAATGCGATATGCCACCTGATTCTGTGGATCGGGGAACTCCAAGGGAACGGTTTCCAGAAGCTGGGGAATTGAGCGTACTCTTCTCAGGGTTTGCGGGTGGCCACTCTCCAGTTGGACTTGGGTAATTTCCTTGTGGCACTGAACGCATTGACTCGAACCCACAAAGCCCGATCCATCCGAGGCCAGCGTCGGGGGCAGTCCCCTCGAGAGACAAATCACCACGGCCATCACCGAGAAAAGGTGGGAACCAAGACTCCTGCTCGGGGTGGCTGATCTTTTGAGTTGACTTCGGTGCGCCGGTTTGCCGATGGTGATAGGCATCAGTTGTTCCACCTCCCGATCCCCATTTCCACACGAAACTCGGGGTTTTCCTGCAGCTGGCGATCGTGCTCATCTCGTTCCACCGGCCGCTGCCTTCGACCATTACGTTTCGCTCCAAGGTCCTTGGACTTGATCCACAAAGCGTTGCGGTAGCGAAATCCGTAAGGGGATTTGGGCTTGGAATCAAAGGGCACAAAGGTGAACCATTGGGACTTGTCACTAAGTACCCATCCTCCTCGGTTTTGGTAGCCGAAGCTGGGGTAAGCGGACCGGCGAAGCCTGACTGAGAGGAATGAATTGGAGTGGGCCAACTGTTGGGCTCGCTGTTGGCTCCAGTGGTTGAGCTCATCCGGCTTTTTTAGCTTGGCTGAGTGTAGCTTGGACGTTGTCGTCTCGAGCCGGTAGCTTCTGCCTGCTTTGAGCCGCCGCCTCTTCTGATGCTTCCCCATCCAATCCAGAGCGCCTTTATGGATCGAGACGCTCAACCGCGGCTCGACGCTGATGCGATACAGTCCCTTGGCGAGGACTTGGATGTCGCCACCCGGAGTTGAGATGGACAAAGAATGGATGGCAGGGTTGAAGACGGCAGATTCCACAATGACTTCCCCCTGCAAAACCTCGAACTGCATCTTTGGATAGCCCGTCCGGATGAATCGGACCCGACTCTTCTCGGCCAACCGTAAATAGCTGCCCGGATTCAAGAGCAACTCGGCCCGACCATTTTCCAAGGTCCTTAATTGTCCCCCAGCGTTCATCTCGTGGCCGGCCGTCAACAACCAGCGGTTTCTACCGGAGACAAAGTATTGCGGCGGTCTCCCCCAGAAGCTGTTCAATAAGAAAGCAGAACGCACTTGGCCCCACGGGTCCAGAGGGTCGCGACTGTGCTTGCCCAGTTCGACGACCACCGGACTGTCTTCGGCAGCAGCACTGAGGACGAACCGCTTGCCATCGTTCAAGCTGAGTGGTTGGCCGTCTCCCTTCAGCCAATTCAACTTGCCGGCGTGAACCGTAACCTCCGCCGAAGACGGGTCCTTCACTTGAATTCGATAGAATCCACCTTTGAGAAACTCCAGATCGCCAGCCGGTGTCGATAGACTGAAGGCATGGCGCTTGCTCTTGAAGCCTGCTGATTCGACGACAACGGTTCCCTCCAGGACTCGGAAGTGCATCTTTCGGTAGGCCGTGTTGAGAACCTCCAGTCGGGCTTGGTCGACGAGACGAAGATAACCGCCGGGCTGCAACATGATTTCGAGACGGTCCCCACGGCGTGTATGGATATGATCCTGAGGCTTCAGTCTGTGGCCGATTGGGAGTTCACCCGGCGCGCCATTTCCGCCGGGCAGAAGCAGGTGCTTTCCCTTGACATATCTGACAATGCCGGCGTGAGGGTGAGAAATGTGGGCGGCAGGATCCTGCGCCGAAGCCCGGGCAACTCCACTAAGAAGCAGGAAGCCACCAGCCACAGCCAAGGCCACCGTTCTCATCGCATTCCCTCTCGCTTATCAGAAACCTGAACCCGTCATCAGCGCGGTGGGTGCAAGCTGGCACAGCTAATCGGCCGCTGACCCCTTGAAAATCCGCTGCCTTGGGCGTATACGGTCCCGATTCAGAAGTAGCATCGACTGTCGAACATCCTCCGGCACATCCAATCCGGCAACACCCTGCCCCCCTGATACGGTTCCCTGTGAACGCACCTATCGCGGTGCGCGTCTCAGGCCAAGTACCCCTATTCTAAAGATCCTTCTTCGTCGATTCCAGTCTGTTCAGAAGTTTCCTCGCCAAGGCAAGGATACTGGGAGCCATGGCGTCCCGCCCGCTCTGGGGGACCGCAGGTCCCTGCTTGTGGCCGCCTTTCAGATACACCCAGCAGTCCATGTCGTTTCCGACTACTCAGCGAACGGCTTTAAGAGATTTTTGTCACATCGATGGGCTGGATGTACCGGATGTTTCAATCCAGCAGCCCCGATCCTGTATATCCTGTTCATCGATGTTCAATAATGAATGACACTGCCTCACGGAGACTGACACCTCTGTTGATCTCCCCAGGTGGATTGCCTCCGACGCAGATGCAGATAAAGTGACCGATGGATGCACCGAGTTGGGGAGGCGTCCCGTAGGCTTGCCAGCCCAGGGGCAGTCACGACCCATGCTAAAATCAACAGAGATGGCAAGGGTGGGTGCTGTTTTCGACGAAACGTGGCCTTCCAGCCACTCATGCAAGAAGTCTGAACCCAGAGATGAACAAGGTTCTAATACTGAGCTTGGTTGCCTGTCTGACCGGATTGGCGAGGACAGCGGCCAATGATTCGCCCCTTTCCGGAAAGTCGTTGTCTGCCTCCCCCCCCTTGGTCTTTCAGGACGTGGCCGCCGAAGCGGGATTGGATTTTCAGCACTTCAGCGGAAGTCCCGAGAAACAGTACATCCTGGAGAGTATGAGTGGGGGAGTGGCCTGGATCGACTTCGACCGGGACGGGTGGGTGGATCTCTATCTGGTCAATGGAGGTCATTGGGAGGAGTTGGTTCAGGGAAAGCGCACGGTCTCCAATGCTCTCTATCGGAACAACGGCGATGGAACCTTCACCAACGTAACCCGGAAGGCAGGAGTAGGCAATCAACACTGGGGCATGGGAGTGGCGGCCGGAGACTACAACAACGACGGCTGGGTCGACTTGTTCGTCTGCAACTACGGTCCCAATACTCTCTACCGCAACAATGGGGATGGCACCTTTACGGACGTGACCGCCGAGTCCCATGTGGGTGATGGTCGCTGGGCGGTGAGCGCCGCTTTTGGCGACTACGATGAGGATGGTTGGTTGGATCTTTATGTCACCAACACGGTCCAGTTTGACTACAAGAATCCCGATCCCATGGATTGCCACTATCGGGGAATTACCGTTCAGTGCGGCCCCCTGGGCATGATTGGTGATTCCGACATCCTCTACCGCAACAATCGTGACGGCACCTTTGGTGACGTGAGTGAGCCGGCTGGCGTAGCAGGTGTGACCCCTTCCTATGGTTTGGGCGCCATTTGGAGCGACTACGACAACGATGGAGACCTCGACCTCTATGTGGCCAACGATCAGATGGCCAACTTTCTCTTTCGGAATAAGGGAAATGGCGCCTTCGAAGAGGTCGGACTCTTTGCCGGGGGCCGCCTTCAGCGATGACGGCGTGGCTCAAGGCAGCATGGGAGTGGATTTCGGTGACTACGACCGCGACGGCCTGCTGGATATTTTCATCACCCATTTTTCCGATGACTACAACACGCTTTTTCGAAACCTGGGCCAGGGACGATTTCGTGACATGACCCGGGCGGCCGGCTTGACCTTCAACAGTTGGCCGATGGTGGGTTGGGGAACCGGTTTCGTAGACCTGGACCATGATGGCTGGGAAGACATCTTTGCCGCCAACGGCCACGTTTTTCCCCAAGTGGATGGATACAAAATCGGCACCAGTTTCCATCAACGCAGCCAGGTTTTTCGAAACCTGGGCGATGGAAAGTTCGAAGAAGTCTCGGCTGGACTCGACAAACTCAAGTCTTGGTCCAGTCGGGGTGTGGCCTTTGCGGACTTCGATAACGACGGGGACATCGATGTCGCCGTCAACAACCTGGATGGCGTTCCCTGGCTGTTGAAGAATCAGAAGGGGAGTCAGGCTGGCAACTGGCTTGTCCTTTCTCTGGAAGGGTCCCGGACCAATCGCAGCGGCATCGGGGCCAGAGTCACCATCAAGACCGGGACAGGACAACAGATCCGGGAGGTGCGCGGGGGATCCAGCTACGAATCGACCCACGACTTTCGGGTCCACTTCGGCCTTGGCCCGGCGGAGACCGTAAAGAAGTTGAGCATCCGTTGGACCGACGGAACGACCCAGACCTTTGAAAAGGTGGTGGCCAACCGGAGCTACCGACTGAAGGAAGGTGGCGAGCTAGAGTAGCGCCTGGTGGGAACGGGCGCAGTGCCGCCGAACTTTAAAGAGTGGGTGCAGATCGTAGAGCGCAGGCGCGCCTCTTCAGCGATCGATTGGATTTGTAACGGGCTGCCGTTCGATTTTCTCAACCAGATTGTCGGTCATGATCCAGCTTTTCCTGTTTTTCTTCACGGCATCTCTCTTCAACTTTGGGGTGGCGCGGGCCTCCGAATCGCCCCGTTACCTGGAGGCCCAGGAGAGGTATCAGAAGAAGGAATACCTCTTGGCCATGTTGGCCGCTGAGAAGGCTGTGCAGGAAGATGGAGAGAATGCCAACCATCGCTACCTCTACGGGGCCGTCCTGGCAGCGTTGAAGCAGTTTTCCGATGCCGAAAGCCATCTCCGTAAGGCCGTCGCCTTGGAGCCCCAAAACGCGGAGTCCCTTTACCAGCTGGGGCTGGTTCTTCTCGAACAGTCGAAGGAAGCGGTCATCAGACGTGGGATGAGTTCTGGCCTGAGATTGTCGCGCAGCGAGGCCATCGATCCCGAGGGTGTGGGAGTCTTGGAGCGAGCTGTCGAGTTGGATGCCGATCACTTGGAGGCCCGCGTGCGTCTGGCTCGTGCCTATACGGATCAAAATCGCTATGATGAGGCTCTCGAGCAGTTCAAGGCCGTTGCCGACAGGGATCCTCAATATCCCGACATCCACTCCCACTTGGCTGTGCTCTACCTGAAGATGGGACAGGTTACCCAGGCGATCCAGGAGCTGAAAACTGAAGTGGGCTTTTATCCTGACAACGCCATGGCCCGTCTGGACCTTGGTGATCTGCTGTTGCAGTTGGCTCAGCCCAAGCTGGCCCTGAAGCATCTCCTTGTGGTTGAGCGGAAGAGCCCGGAAACCCCCGACCTCCACTACGCTTTGGCCAGAACCTACCATGCGCTGGGTCGGTTCAAGAATGCCACGGCCTCAGCGCGCAAGTGCGTCGAGCTGGCCCCGAATTCACCTGCCCCTCGCTACCTGTTGGCGCAGCTCTATCGCCAAAGTGGTCGATCCGATTGGGCTCGCCAGGAGTTGTCAACTGCAGAAAGACTGAGAAACCAACTGGCTGAAACCTACCGTCCCCCCAAGGCGAACTGAGCCGGCCGCCTGGCCGGGAACCGGAGTGTTCAAAATTCCGGGAGGCCAACTGCGGTCTTCAATCAGTTGGAGGTCGAAACGACCCGAATCCAGTGGTCGGCGAATTCGGAATGGGTCATGAAACCGGCCTCTTCAGGCATGTGGCATCGAACGCAGTCGTTGTCAGCTTGGGGACAGTGGCTGGCGAATTTTGCTTCCGCGCCGTGGCAGCTCAGGCAGTTCTGATCGAACGAACTGGCTAGATTCTCGTGAGGATTGTGGCAGGTCGTGCACTTGAGCCGTCCCCCGCTCTCGTTGTAGCAGCGACTGAGGACCAGCCGCTTGGCGGGGAATCGGACGCTATGATTCATGGCCATGGCGTGACCCAATGCTCTCAGGTCGGCTCCCCCCGGGGGAATGCCGTGGCAGGCGCCGCAAAAGTAGATCTGCTCGAGGGCGCCCAGGCGGCCTGGGTTGTCGATGCCGTGGGATGGGTTCTTTGAATTTTGAGCCATTGCCAGGATGTGTTGCTCACCCGACCCGTGGCAGCGCTCGCAGTGAACGCCGGCATCCGCCTCCCGTATGGAATCGGGAGGGACCTCCGCGTTACGGGTCATATGGCAGCTCAGGCAATGCTCGCTCTCATGGGGATTCATCCAACCCGCCAAGGCGTCGTAGGCGTTGACAGGGCGTTTCTCCAGCCCGGTAGTGACAGATAGTTGGCCGGTCTTCTGATACCAGCTGACCCGGCTTTGACCATAATCACCCCTGCTGGTCTTACCCACAAAGGTGATTCCCTTTCGGCCAGCCCCAACGGCCCAGATCAAGCGTAGCGTCTCCCTCTGCTGTCCTTTCTGGGCAACCAGATCCACCCTCGAGCTTGGGCCTGACTGAGCTTCGATGCGGTAACGAATGCCACTGATTTGGTCCTCATACTCGAGGGGCAGCGATTGGATCAATGAGGGAATCGCTTCCACTCTGAGCATGGTGTGGGCGTGGTCGCTCTCTAGTTGGACAGCGGCGATATCGGCGTGACAGGTGACACACCGCGCCGAGTAGTCCTCGACTTTTGAATCAGGGAGGGACGAAGCGGTCGAAAGATAGACCGTGAGCGTCATCGCCGACACCGTCACTCCCAAGACAAATCGACTGAGGCGCTTTTTTATCATCAAGAAAAATCGAGGGCGGTTCAAGGGTTCCGCATTCGATGGCATCCTGCTCCTCGTGTCTCGTCTGCCTGCATCAAGCGATGCCATCATGGTCAGCAGCCACCTGCCTTGTCAACTAAATCTTGGTTGCATCGCTTCCGATCTCCCTTTAAAGTGACAGTTGCTGGGAAGAGGCTGCCTTCCCCTAAAGAATCGGGGTCCCAACTTCAAAGGAGCAGGCTTAGAAGAATCCAAAAGATGCATTTGTTTTGAACGATCTCGGCGTTCTAAAATTGCCTAATGGACATCGCATTCGCCAGGAACAATTCCTGTTGGACCCAGGAGCGGCGACCCACGGACCTTCTGGCAGTGCGTCATCAGCTCACGCTGCCAGAGAGAGCTGAACGGGGCAAGGCGTGCCACCCATGGGAGAGTCTTAAGCGATGAGGACTGGTTGTTTCACCCTTGGAGCGGAAAATTCAATGGGAGTGTTTTTAGCTCTTGTCATCCTTATTTTCTGTATTGACTCAACCCTGATCGAGGCCCGGACAGATGCCTACCGGGAGGCTCAGGCAAGGTTTGAGAGGGGCGAGAATTTGCTGGCCATGCTGGCTGCCCAAAAGGCTGTGCAGCAGGATGGAAAGAATGCGGACTGCCGTTACCTGTACGGCTCCATCCTTCTGGAACTCAAACAGTATTCGGAGGCGGAGGTCCACTTGCGACAAGCCGTGGCTTCAGAACCCGATCGTGCAGAGTTTCAATATTCCTTAGGGGAACTCCTACTGGCCCGGAAGAGCGAAGCGGCCATACTCAGGGAAACCCGCTCCGGCGTGGGCCAGCCCAGGATGCGAAATGTCGATTCGGAGGGTGTCAAGGCTCTCGAGCGCGCGGTGGAACTCGATCCTGACCTTTTGAAGGCTCGACTGCGCCTCGGACGGGCCTATTACGATCTCAACCGGCACGATTTGGCGTTGGAACAGTTTGAAGCCGTCGCCCGGAAGGATCCTCACTATCCCTGGATCCATTCTTCTATGGCGGTCGTTCACATGAACGCCGGCTCAGTCGAGGCAGCCGTGCAGGTATTGAAGAGGGAACTTCAATATCATCCCGATCACCATTCCGCACGACTCGAGCTGGGAGAGGCCCTGCTGAAGGCAGGCGACTCACAGGAGGCGATAGAGTACCTACTCCAGGTCAAAGAGGAAGACGTGTCTTCCTCTGACCGGGTGGTGCTCAACCACGCGCTCGCCAAGGCCCACCGGGACCTGGGCCGGTTGGAGGAGGCAGTGGCGGCTGCACACCGCACCGTTGAGCTAGACTCCAGCTTTCCAGACGGCTACTACCTGCTGGCTCAGCTTTACGAGCAAACGGGCCAGTCGGATGTGGCCCGCCAACAGATGGAAACCTTTCGGAAGGTCAAGCAAGAGAAACAGCAGGAAACGCTAGGGCAGTTGCAGAGGGGACGCTGACTATTAGGGGTTTTTCCACCGTTGCAGTTTTTGCAGGAAACCGGGGTGCCCGAGCTTGTTGTTCTTTCCGGCTTTTGGGTCAATCCAGGGCTTGGGACCAGCCCTGCTGGGGAAATTCATTTAACAAAAGCTGTTTTACGGCCTATAATCTGAAGGTTAATTAAACGTCAAACCCGAGTTGTTGTCTGGTTTGTTACCTGGGTGGGTGCCTTATGCAAAATAGAAACGTTGGTCGCTTCGCTGTTTTTTCGCTCTCATTGGCTTTGATCCTCGGTTGCTCCCTCACCTCGCTGGCGAAAAAGAAGCAAGACAAAGGGCGGGAAAAGTCTCTCCGGGAGGAGACCTCCGATCGGTATCTCAAGAAGTGGCTGGAGCAGGATGTGCTCTACATCATCACTCCTCAGGAGAAAGCCGCCTTTCAACGGTTGCAAACGGATGACGAACGTTATGAGTTCGTCGAACAATTCTGGTTGCGAAGAGATCCAACTCCCGACACCGTGGTGAATGAGACTCGCGACGAGCATTATCGTCGTATCACCTACGCCAATGAGCGGTTTGCCTCAGGCAAGCCCGGTTGGAAGACCGATCGTGGAAGGATCTATATCACCTGGGGGCCGCCTGACTCCATCGAGACCTTCCACGGCGGAGACATGACCCTTCGGGACTTCAACGAAGGGGGCGGTTGGTCGGTCAAGTACCCTCACATCAAGTGGCGCTATCGTCACATTGCCGGCCCTGACCTCGGGAGCGAAGTCATCATTGAATTCGTGGACCGCGGCCTCAGTGGCGAATATCGCATCGCCCGAGATCCTTTTGAAAAGGACGCTCTGGCCAATGCGCCCGGCTATGACATTGATCAGAGGTTGATCCTGGGCGGAGTGGAGCCGGTCAGCCGCAACCGTTTGCCGGGAGGTCTCAGCGTAAACGATTTTCACATGTTCCAGAGCGACAAGTTGATGCAGACGGTTGCCCTGGGGCAAGCCCCCAAGATCCGGTTCAAAGATCTGGAAACGGTCGTCGATACCAAACTTTCCTACAACCTCTTCCCCTTTGAGTTCAAAACGGACTACCTCAAGATCACCGACGACACCGTGCTTACGGCCATTACCGTGGCCATGAAAAACAAGGACATGACCTTTGAGCATCAGGAGGGTATCCATCGAGCCTCGATCAACGTTTTTGGTCGCATTACCACCATCACCGGACGGCGGGCGCACGTTTTTGAGGAACCGATCCGCCAAATGATTCCGGATTCGACCTACAAGCAAAACCTGGAGCGGACCTCTCTCTACCAAACGACGGTCCCGTTGCACTCCGGTGTCTATAAAGTCGAACTCGTCTTGAAGGACCTCAATAGCGGCAACGTTGGAACCATCTACCGCAGTATCCGGGCACCTAAATTCCCCGAAGACCAGTTAGCCACCAGCAGCATTATACTGGCTGATAAAATCGAGCCCCTGCCAGTTTACCAGGCAGACGCCGGCCCGTTTGTTCTGGGGGGGTCCAAGGTTTTGCCCAATGTAGGTGAGACGTTTCATCGTTCCACGCCGATGGGCATTTATTTTCAGGTGTATAACTTGTCGTTGGATGAAGCGACTCAGAAGCCTTCGGCTACTATCGAATACATCTTGAAAAAGGGAGACAAGGAGATTCGCCGCTATCAGGAGGGTAAGGCGGTATCAAAAGGAGCGTTACACCAGGTGACGCTGGCCAAGCTTTTTCCTCTGAACAACCTTCAACCCGGCGACTATAGCTTGGTTTTGAGTATCACCGACAACCTCTCAAACCGCACCGTAGCACCTGTAGCCAAATTCAAAGTTCAGTAGCCGCCAAGTCCTGGCCAAAGCGCCTTTGAGCTTTTTGGTCTAAAATCTCTCCATTGTCGACTAATGATGGGGGCCCTGTCCACACACATTACATGATATTCATGGAAGGTTTCCGGCTTCGGAGTCTGGACCTGGGCTGAGTTTCAACTTACAAGGTGGCGCCATGGCCAATATCCCCCCTCCTCATTTATACAAGCCAGTCCTGAGAACACTGTGTCTGGTCCTTTTGGCTGTAAGCCTGGGAAGCCATGCGCAGTCGCAACAGCCAGGGCAGAACGAAGCCAACCCGGAAGCGGAGTTTACCTTCCGTGTGCCTGTGGATGTGGTGGTGGTCAAGGCCATTGTAACCGACCGCGGCAAGCCGGTCACTAACCTCATAGCCGAGGATTTCACTCTTTACGAAGACGGCAAGCCCCTGCCCATCCAGAGTTTCTCCCGGGAATCCTACGAAATCATCCGATCAGTTGATGTTGAAAAAGAAGGCGAGCAACCCTATGTGCAAGAGCCGTCGGCTGTGGCTGCGAGACCGCCTGCGACTCGACCTCACTTCCTCAGCCTGGTGATTGACGACGTCACTTCGCCCAACCATGGAGCCTTGCATCGAACCGTCAAAGCCATCGAGAAGTTTCTGAAGGCAAACCTGCAACCCGGAGATCGTGTTGCCTTGCTTACTGCCTCCAGAAAATTTCATCTGCCGTTCACTGCCGACCGCGAGAGACTCCTTCAAGCTGTCCAAGAGCTACCCGGGAAACTGAACCGAAGACGCCTCCTGAGATCCGACTGTCCGCCCATTAGCGATTTGCAGGCACAGAGGATTTATAACGAGACCGATCCGTTGGCTCTGGAGACTGCAATCTCGGAGAAGATTTTCTGCAACCAGGCGATTTCCGGGAGTGTATTCGGCTCGCCCCAGGGCGGTGCCGATATGAATCCCAGGGCGTTTAGAAACCCTAACATTCTGTCTCTGAACCTGAGTCAAGCGAACTCGGAGCAACGACAGAACGCCGAGGTCGTCGTCCGCGCCGAGGCCGCTCGGATCCACCGCGAGAACGAATACTGGAGTCGGGCCCTGCTTGGCACTCTTCATCAGCACCTCCGTTCCCTCCAGCATTTCGACGGCAGAAAAAGCCTTGTCTTATTTTCAGACGGATTTCTTGCCCTGCGGCTTCCTTACGAAATGCAGGGCGTGGTCCATGCCGCGCTTCGAGCCGGGATTATCGTTAACGCCGTCGACATTCGGGGCCTCTATACCACCTCCTATCGTGCTTCCGAGAATGTCCTGCTGGCCACCGAAGTCTCGCTATCCAAAATGTCTATGCGTGAAGAAAATATCCGCATGCAATCGCAGCCCCTGGCGCAGTTGGCCCTCGAAACCGGCGGTATCCATTTCCACAACAGCAACGACCTTCTTGGCGGGCTGAAGAAGATTGCCGATAGTCAGTCCTTCTACTACGTGCTGACCTATGCTTCTCCGGCCCCCAGATCCGATGGGAGATACCACCGGATCAAAGTCAAGCTCTCACGTCCCGGTCTCAAGGTCACCCACCGCAAGGGCTACTATGCTCCCAGGGAGGATCCCACTTTTGTCGCGCTCAAGAAGAAAGAAATCTTGGATGCTCTACGTGCGCCCGGGAATCTGAACGAGATTCCCATCCGTCTGTCGTACAACGCCTTCCCTATTGGCGAGGATCGTTACCAGATCGACGTGTTTACCCGAATTGACTTCGATCGGCTTCCGTTCCTGGACGAGAAGGACCGCAGGACCAATCTGTTGCATCTGGTCACCGTTGGTTATCAGGAGCAGGGCGACTATCTGGGGGGACAGGAAAAGCAGTTGGATTTGAAATTAACCCAATCCGGGCACCGGGACCTGGCAGCCCTGGGGGTGACCTCCAAGGTCACAATAAAGGCGCCGCCAGGGGAGCACCAACTCAAGGCAATGGTGCGTGAGAGCGTCGAGGCCATCCTCGGTTCTGTCCAGGAAAAGATCGTCCTTGCAAAGAACCTCACAACCTGGAAGCGTTCTCCCAAAAGACACCGCCTGCTGGCCGCTTTGGCGGCGCCGGGTCCTTCCACTCAAATTCCCCTGAGTTTTAAAGCCTACACTTTCTACCCGAACCCGAATCGGGCTCTGGTTCGCCTTGCGGCGCAGGCGCAGATGAAAGTGGACGAAGCTCCCCTCTCTTTTGCTTCTGAGCAACTCCAGATCATGGGAGCGGCCCTTGGGCGAAGAAGGAGAGATCGCTTCCCTATTCGGTGGTACGGTTGGAATCGAAGACCCGAATCAGGCCACGGCGTTCGATGGACAGATGAAGCTGGCTCCCGGGCGTTACCGTTTGAAGCTGGCCGTGGCCGATATCACCGGTAGAGTGGGTACTGCTGAGCAAGACCTGGCCGTCCCGGCTTTGCCGATTGACCGGTTGGCGACGAGCAGTCTGGTCGCCTCCCAGGAACTGAAGGCATTTCCGCCCTCAGTGTTTGCGTTGCAGTCCAAGTTGAGCGATGAAACGGACCCCCTCTTCCATAGAGGTTTTCGAATCCCCGCGCTCGTCAAGAATCGGGTTAAGCGGGGTAGTCCGCTGGCTGTCTTTTACAGAATCTACAATCTCACAGCCGACGAGGGCAAGAGCCCGTTGATGGCCAAGGTGTCGCTGGTCGGTGCGGACGGAAACTCTCAGGAGTTTCCTCCAATCCTGCTCAATAAAGGAGTGGAGGTTGCCACTGAAAGGGAAGCCGGTGTGGCTTTTCAGCTACCAACCCGCCAGCTGGCCCCCGGGAAGTATTCCTTGAGGGTGGAAACCTTTGGCGTCTCCGGCACCCGATCCGTCCTGGCCGAGTCCGAGAGCATCGAGGTCATGCATCAGGATGACGGGGAGGTTACCGCAGGGCTGGAAGAGAATGGGGCAGTTGCCGGGAACCTGAGCTTCGACTTGCCCCGACCGGACGACCAAGGCGTGCAGGAAGGGATCGATCATCTCGCTATTGTCCAGACGGACAACCCGACTCGAAGGGTGGGCTTGATTGAGAGCTTCCTGGCCAGGCATCCGAAGTCCAGCCGGGCCGCGGAGTTGCGCAAGCAAGCCACTTGGCTGTACTGGCGCCTCAATCAATTTGACAAGGTGATTCAACACGGAGAAGCCAGCCTCTCGACTTTTCCCTCTGATCCTCAGGTTCTGACGATTCTGGCTACCGCCTATCATGCGCTAAGCCAGCATGCTCAGGTGATCCGTCGTGCGTCTAAAGCGGTTCGTAGCCTGCGCCAACTTGACCGACCCACCCATATGGACCAGACCCGCTGGAAGTCCCAGATCGACGATCTCGTGGCCCAGAACTACGCGTTCATGGGGAGCGCCTACCTGTCTCAATATGAGACGGGCCGCCGCAAAGCTTCCAACCACGAAGCCAGCCTCAACCTCGACAAGGCCCACCTGTACTCCACCCAGGCTGTCGACCTGGCTCCCCGGTCTGATTTTGCCCAGTTCCAGCTTGGCATTGTCTTCTGTGCCAGGAATCAAGCGGTGGATGCCATCAAGCCTCTGGCCAGGGCTGTGGTGTTGAAAGGTCGTTTCGGGGATATCGCTCGTCAAAACCTGGAATCCGTTTATCGGCTGATTTACGAAGGTTCGCTGGAAGGTTTGGAGGATCTCCTGGCCCAGGCCCGGGTCGATCTGGCCAACGGAGTGCGTTCTTCTATCTAACCAGCACCCCGGGGAATCAACTCCGAGATTGTCTCCAGCGACGTGGTTTTGTCCAGTTTCTGCCAATTCCAACAGGTTTTTCTATAAACTCGTTGCGTTTGCGCTTCTGGCCTTGGATGCCTTTCCGACTCTGCTTCAACTCCCTGGGTCCCCCTCTCGTCATGGCTTGCCCCGTCCCTTGATTTTGGGGCTGACAACGTTCCATAATCAGGTTCAGGGGGTGACGGCTGTCCTTAAACTATGGGTCCAAAAGGACGGCCGGGGGCCCCGGTGCGCCTGAATGTTGCTGGCGAATGTGTTCACTCCAAAAGAGCCGCAAAATGAGAACCAATGAGGCACTCGGTTTTTCGCTCTTGCGAGATCTCGACAAGAGACCTGCACTGAAGGCGGCAATTTTCTTGGGGCTTGGTGTCTTTCTATGGGTCGGCAGTCAAATCCTGGCCCAGTCCCCTTCATACCTCGAGGCCCGGGAGAAGTTTGAGAGGAAAGAGTATCTGGCCGCGATGCCGCCCGCGCAGAAGGCGGTTGAAGAAAACGGTGAGAACGCCGCTTCCCGGTACCTTTACGGAGCGATTCTCCTGGAACTGAAACAGTATTCCGAAGCGGAAACCAACCTTCGGAAAGCGGTGGAGCTGGAGCCTGATAACGCCGAGTTTCAATCCACTTTGAAGAAACTCCTGGCTGCTCGGAAGCTTCCGGAAAAGAATGTTCGTTCTCTGGTTGGCGAGACCGATGAGCGGGAACAGGTCGTTCTTTGGTGGGACGATTTGCCGGACGATGTTCGCACAAACTTCCATCAGACCGGCAGCCGGAGCAATATCCATCCCGCCGACTATGTGGGGCCCGAGGCCTGCAGAAACTGTCATCAGCGGCACTATGAATCCTGGTCGAGGCACGCCCATCGCTGGATGAATGCACTGGCAAACGACTCGACCGTTAAGGGTGATTTTTCAGGCAAAGCCGGGCTCTCCTATCTCGGCGGCCACGCGGTCTTCTTTAAGGAAGACGGCGCCTATAAAATGCGTCTGGAGCGAGGCGGCATTCGCCGCACCTACCAGGTGAATCAAACCATCGGGTCGCGGTTCTTTCAGTATTATATTGGCAGGCAGGTCGACGGCCCTGAGCCGGGGGACCATCCCTTCTATCATCAGGATCACGTTTTGTTCTTTGGATACTGGCTCGACGAACGGCAGTGGGCGCCGATCGTCCATGTCGGTCCCGAGCTGCCCGATGGGGAGCGTCCCGACCCTTTCGATCCGCCTGCCTCCCAACCCTTCTTTGCCCGATATTCCAGCCGCTGCAATTTTTGTCATACCACCTTTCCGTTGGGAGACATGCTGGCCCGGAACCCCTCGCGCATGGCGCGTCACGTACCGGCGCCGCTGCACTTCGCCTTGGGTGAATACTTGGATCACAATCGGTCGGGCATCATGGGGTCCCTTCAAAATCCTTCCGAAGCCAGGGATGAGGACATCCTGAGAATCCGCCAGGATCTGGTGAGAATGGAGGCTCCGCAACATGCGGTCACCCTGGGGGTGAGCTGTGAAGCCTGTCATCTGGGCAGCAGGAACCACTTGGCCTCCGGGGGGAAAGAGCCTCCCGGTTTTTTCCCCGCCAGCCCTTACCTGTTCGTCGACACGCGGGAAAAGGACATTTCCTTCGGACGAACGCACGACAACGTCAACTGGGCCTGCGGGCGTTGCCATGTAGGCACTCGGCCAACCTATGCCAACGGAATCTCCACCTGGAATTCAACCGAGTACAGCGACGCCGTCAGCGGTAGTTGTTTTTCTCAACTTCGTTGTGTCGATTGCCACAATCCCCACGAGACCATTGGCCCTCGATGGTCTCATCCGCCTGAGAAAGACGACCAGTTATGTCTCAGGTGCCACCAGCAATTGGAACCGCTGGAGGCGAGGAGGAATCACACCCACCATCCTTCAGACAGCAGCGGCGCCCGCTGCATGAACTGCCACCGTCCCCGGATCAACGAAGGCATCCAGGATCTGGTTCGGACGCACACCATCTTCTCGCCCACAGACAAAGCCATGATCGAAGCCAATCACCCCAACGCCTGCAACATGTGCCACACCGATCAGTCCATTGATTGGACCATTGGCTATTTGAAGGAGTGGTACAGAGCCGAGTATTCGCAAGAGAAACTGGACGCCAACTATCCGGATCGGGGGCAATCTGTAGCCGCGGGCTGGCTCAAGAGCCAGTCGCCGGCGGTCCGCTTGGTTGGAGCTGATGTCCTTTGCCGCACAGAGGCCGAGTGGGCGCTGCCTGAACTGATTGGAATGTTGAACGATCCCTACCTGATCAACCGCCAGTTCACCCGGAGATGGCTCAACCACATGCTGGGCGTCCGCTTGCAGGACTTCGGTTACCGATTCTATATGACCCCGGAAGAGCGTCGGGTACCCATTGTGAAAATTCGTTCCGAATTGTGGCATCGCAGGCGGGCCCTTTCGGCCGGTGCTTCAAGCCGCACAACCTCCCGGTAAGCTATGAAGAGCCGTCAGTCAGAAGAAACGGAACCACGCCTCTGCTTCCCAGTGTCCCGTCACAGGTCCAATCTTCCTAGCAGTCAAGCCCTGCTCCTTGTTGTGATTTCCAGAAGTTCATCACCTTAGCTGACTCGTTTCTTGGGGGATGCCTTTTCATTGCTTTGGCCGGGACTGCTGCAGCTACGACTCCGGCAAAAATGATGGTAGAGCGGCAAGTGAAAGAGCCTGCGTGGCTCAGGGGGTTCGGGCCGTTCCGAGATTTCGTATTGAAATCCGAAAAATCAAGTTTTCCTATACGGTGCAAGGTTCCAGCGAGGAGTCCGATCAAACCCATAATTGATTTAAAATCAACATCTTAAAAAAATTAAGCCAAACCGTAATTTTGGTACTTTGATTGCTTACCTAACATTTAGTTCAGGAGTGTCTATACGGCTTCCGAGCTATCCAATGAGGGTTGTGACAAGGCCATTGGGTTCAAGCTTGGGGGTTACATTACAACAGGAGACCATGATAATGACGAAACAAGTACTAAGAAAGTCGGTCTGGAGTTTCGGGCTGATTGCTCTCTTGGGACTGTTGGTCATTCCCACCTTGACGGTAGCGCAGGACGTCACCGGTTTTCGCGGCAGAGTCGTCGATTCGACGGGTGCCGTGATGGTCGGTGTCACGATTACCGCTACCAACGAGTCCAAGGGGTTGACTTACAGTACGGTGACTAATGAAGTCGGGGAATACGAGTTGCGCGGTATTCTACCGGATACTTATACCCTCACTGCAGAGGCCACCGGTTTCAAGCGGTATGAGAACACGGGTGTGATTGTGTACTCGCAGTCACCACGGCGTGTGGACATCACCATGGAGATCGGTGAACTGGCCGATGCCATCACCGTGACCGAGGAGGGAGCCCGAATTGAGACCGATACGCCTTCGGTGACCTACAAGACTCCGAACAAGGAAGTCTACTACACCAACGTGGCGGCCAGCTTGATCTACACGGTGGGGGCGGCGCCCGGAGTTCAAAATCGGAACGAGATTCACGGGGCCTACGCCAACAACGTCTCAGCTTCCCAGGATGGGATTCTGACTCTCGCCTACGGTACCTTCCGTTTTCCGCAGGAAGTGCTGCAGGAAGTTCACCTGAAAACGCTGAACGCGCCGGCCGAGTTCCAGCACGCCAACAACATCATCGGTGTGGGACGAAGCGGCACCAACCAGTTTCATGGCGAGATCTGGAATGATTTCAGGCACGCTCGTCTGAGGGCCAAGAACCGTTCTCTGGCCAGCAGGCCGAAGCCGGAGACACCCAGCTTGAAGTGGTCTTATGAAGCCAGCGGGCCGATCTGGATCCCCAAGGTCTATGACGGACGCAACAAGAGCTTTTTCCACTTCCTGTATCAGCCAAACAGCGGGTTGACGCTGGAGATCAACCCCAACCTCACCTATCCGACGCCTCAGATGAGGTCCGGAAATCTGAGCGAGGTTGCCGAATTCTCGGGGATCAGAGATGCCCAGGGCCGCGGGGTGATCATGAACCCCTACACCATGACGCCCTTTCCCAACAACACCATTCCGAGTGACATGTTCCATCCCTTGGGAATCCGCTTCACCGAGCTGCTGCCCCTGCCGGAACGACCCGGTCTGGTGACCAACCGAACCGGCATCAACGAAAACAGCGGCAGCGAGGAGTACTGGCACTTCCGCTTCGACCACCAGATCTACGAGGCCAATACCATTTCGTTCAACCACTTCCGCTACACCCGTGACAGCAACGAGACGAAGTGGGACCATGGGCCGCTGGATTGCGGGCGTACCGGTCACGACCCCACCCGTGCCTGGAGTATTCTGGACAGTCACGTCTTCTCCCCCTCCGTCATCAACGAGTTCTCCATCGGCTACAACGAGCAGCTTTACCTGATCGAGAGTGGTTGCGCCGGGAGCGCTCTGCTGGATCTGATCGACCCCAACGGGATCATCGACTACGGCGGACGTGAAGGCAAGATTCCGCAGGGTTTTGCAGGGGCCCCACAGATCACTGCCCGTTCGATCGGCAATCTGTCCAACATCAGCGGCGCCTTCGATGCACGTTTGACCAATGCGCTGGGGGGTGGCGCCGCCGGATACGGAAGCCGGACCGACGCCAATGCCGTTCACCTGAAGAACAACATTTCCATCACCAAGGGGACCCACCTGTTCAAGATGGGGTTCTCGAACATCTGGGGCCTGGATGATCGGTATCGGCCCACCAACGATGTTTACGGCCGCTGGGACTTCTCCGGCAATTACACGGGATGGGATTACGGGGACATTCTGTTGGGTCTGCCCCGTACAACCCAGATCGCCGTGGCCAGAGGAGAACTGAGTCCCCGGTCCTACCAGTTCGGCATCTTTTTCCAGGATGACTGGAAAGTGACCCCGCGGTTGACCATCACCCCGGGTATCCGCTTCCAGCACTACAGCGCGGGTCGGGATGCCAACGGGCAATGGTACAACTTCGACCTCCAGCACCTGCTGGATGGTGGAACCGGCCGGGTGGTCGTGCCGGATCAGTCGCTGAGTCAGGTTGTGGCGGCTTATCCCAGGGAAATTCCGGTAGTGGGGAACGGTGAAGCCGGCTTTCCCGCGGATCTGTTCCAGTACAAAGCGGTTCACACCCAACCCCGCGTCGGTGTGGCTTACCGTTTGACCGACAAGATGGTCATCCGCGCCGGTTATGGGATCTACACGGTGCCGCTGACTCCGCCGGACAACATGCAGCAGGCCATTGCCGGGTTCACCACCGGTCCCTTTGAGCTCACCGAGTCGTTCGGACCCAATGAAATCATCAACGGTGTGCCCACGCTGACCTTCAGCAAGGCCTTTCCGGCTCCTGGTAGTGGCGCCATTCCGTTGCAGACCGTCAGGGCGATTCGGCTCGACACCCGCAGCCAACGGTGGCCCTACGACTCCCAATGGAACCTTACCCTGGAGAGGGAATTGGGAGAAGGCTTCACCGGCCGCGTTTCCTACGTCGCCTCCAAGGGGACCCAGTGGCCCTACAACGTCAACGTTCAGACGCCAATGGCCAGCACGATACCCTTCACTGCCGATCGCAAGACTTTCGGCGCGGCCCCTTACAACCAGATCTGGGACTACCGTCTGGGTGGTAACTCCAACTATCACGGAGTGGAAGCCGAACTGCTGCGGCAGTTTTCCAGCGGTCTCTACGTGAGGAGTTGGATTGAGTATCGCTCCATTCTCAACGATGTGGAAGGCGGTCGATTCGGCTGGGTGGGTCCTGGCGGATTTGCCACGGAGGATCCGTTCAACCGCTCCAGGGACAAGGGCTGGACGGATGGCAACATCCCGGTTCGGGCGCGTGTCCTGACCGTCTACACCTTGCCTTTGGGTAAGGGACAGCGGTACCTTTCGGGGGCCTCGGGGTTCCTCAACCAGTTGGTCAGCCAGTGGACCGTGACGCCTATCTTGACGTTGAGTGCCGGAGGCCGAAGCACTCCGAACTTCGGCGGTTTCGATTCACCGAACGTCGGTCGTTCGGGAGGCCGTCCGGACATTCGGCCGGGCTGCAATCCCAACGGTTTCGGGGACAATACCGTTCCATATACGTCCTATTGGGATGCGTCCTGCTTCAGCATTCCGCGGAGTGGAACCTACGGAACCGCGACGCGGGGCGTCTTGCAGCAGCCGCGGGATCCTCACTTCAACATGAACATCTTCAAGATCTTCCCGTTGACGCCTTACGAAAACGGCCCTTACTTCAAGCTTGAGGCCTATATTTCGAATGTGCTGAACCACACCAACCCCAGTGGGCCCAATTCTCTGACCTTCAATGATCCGAGATTCGGTCAATATGCGGCGAGTTGGCACACTCGCAACATCTACTTCCGCCTCCGTCTTGGTTTCTAGGAAGCCGCGGGAGTTGTTTTTTGCCAGGCAGTCGATATTCGGCTGCCTGGTTTTTTTTGCTTCAGGATTGATTTTCAGCCGTAAGGCCGGGTCGAAGCTGAGACCAGGGCTCCTTCTTGAGTAACAAGGCAGCTAGGGAGAGTGGGGTGATTCGTCGTAGCAGGTTCCGCAAACGCCCGGTAGTGGCAGCTTTTGTTGCCGTGACTGTCATAGTCCTGGGGCTCTGTGGGTTCTATGCGACCGTCCCGGTCACTCCCTCCGATACGGCCCGATACCGGGGTCTCCAATCGGTCGAGGCCTGCCTCAATCTGGGATCCACCATGTTGACATGAAGTAAACTGGAACGGGCATAGTCCTATTTTCTTTTCGTAGACTCTTGCGGCTGGAGCGAAGGCGGAAAGCGCTGGCTGTTCTCCAGCAAGTAGTGCGGTTACAGCCGACGCACGCCAGTGCCCACTACAATCTTGGAGTAACTCAGGCGGGACTGGGCGATCTTCAAAACGCCATCGCCAGTTTTTCGCGAGCGGTCCAGTTCAATCCCGACGATGCTGACGCTCATTTCGGCTTGGGCATGGCTTATCGCCAAACGGATCAACTGTGAAAAGCGGTCCGGTCTTTGCAGCAAACCATTCGGATCAGGCCCGGCTTCGCTGCTGCCTACTCCAACCTTGGGGGTAACCTATCTGCAGTTGGACCGTGCCGCTGAAGCCCTGCAAGCATTCGAAAAAGCGAATCGGTTGAAAGAAAGGGCGGGTGTGTCCTCACCCTGGTGGCCGCGGTTTGGGACTTTCAGCCCTGGCTTTCGAGGCTTGATCCTGACCAGCCAAAAGCTTTGCCGTTGGTAGCCATAGGAGTATAGGGGGGGGCAGGATTAAGATGATATGCCGGTTCGACTGTTCTTCCGGGCGGCAGCAAGTCTGTTTGCCGGCTGATGGCCTCTTTGGTATACTTTGAACTTATCTGTCTCTCATTCGGGTTCCTCTTTTTAGGCAGGAGAACTTCCGTGTCGCCACGCTTGAGTTTCCCCGTTACTTTAACGATGGGTTGTCTTCTCTGGTCTCTGGCGGGTCCGATGGGAGCCGAGTCCCCTGAGCCGGCCCCGGAGCCGGAAGTCCAGTGGCTCTCTCCCTTGGGAGGTCAGCGCGGCACCACTTTGGAGGTGGAAATTCGAGGGAAGGTTCTGGGGGAGGCCTATGCGGTGATTTCCGAGGAAGAAGGAATCCAGGCGCACATCCGCGGGGTTGAAGAAGTCGTGGAAGAGAATGAAGAAGACCCGGAGGATGAGTCAGAAAAAAAGGAGCCGGAGTATCGAGTGGTCGTCACTGCGAAAATAGATCCCACGGCCCGCCTGGGAAATCATTGGTTGCGGCTGGTCACGCCGCAGGGGGTGACCAACCGAGTCCACTTTCGGGTGAATGGAGATCGGGTGATTGCGGAGTCGGACGCCCCCGCATGACCAACCCGATAAAGCCCAGGCAATAGGCTACCCGATTGTGATCAATGGCAAGATCGACGAGCCGGCGGAAATGGATTACTACGGGGTTGAGGTTCCCCAGGGGGAAGAACTCCTTTTTGAAGTGACTCCCAGTCAAGGGTCTGTGGCCAATGTCTTTCGCTCCCAGCTATCGATCTATGGGCGGAGGGGAAGCTGGTTCAATCCGGACCGCGTGGTGCGCCTGGCCTTCAGTGACAAGGACCAGGGAGAGAGGGTCACCGCTGCCAGGGACCCCCGTCAGAAAACGGGAACTCGTGTCAGCTTGCGCCACCGATTTCTGGAGCCGGGCCGCTACTTCGTGGAAGTGGGCTCGCTGGGTGGGCGAGCGGAACCTGATTTTGTCTATCAACTGCGCGTGGCCCCGTCGGACCAACCGTCGAGGGAGAACGATCGGCTTCAGGATTGGCGAGAGAGAAGTTTCGTGCGTGAGCTCAAGAGCAACAGGCTCAAGGAGTTGTGGGCGAGGGGAGTCCGGAACCACCGTTCGGCCCCGGAGGAGAACCCTGAGGTCGAGGAAGGCGAAGACAGCCCCAAAGAACCTGACCCGGCCCAAGTTGACGCGGAGCTCTCGGACCCCAGGATCCTCCTCGATGTTCATTCCGAGACAGAACCGAACAATCGGTTGGATGAGGCCATTGAGATCCCCGTTCCGGCAATCGTTGAAGGTGTCGTCCGGCACCCGGGAGATATCGATCTCTACAAGTTCAGAGTAAGCTCCGGCCAGAAATTGGCCTTTGAAGTCGAGACCCCGGAGGCAACCCGACCGGACTTTAATCCGCTGTTGCAAGTCATTGATTCCAGGGGACGGGATCGATTCAGCAGCTTGCGCCGAACCCCGGAATACAAAAGCGTTACCAGTGTTCACTTGGTATCGGTGGATCCCAAGGTGATCGGCACCTTTGAAAAAGGGGGGGGACTACTACTTGCGTGTCAGGGATGTGACCCTCCGGAAGGGTGCCCCCGGTTTTTCCTATCGGGTGCTGGTGCGTCCACAGATTCCCCATGTCGGCGACATCAATCTGGAAACCCGAACCCGGGATTTTGAGGATGGCCGGGTGGATCCTCACCGAATCAATCTGTTGGCGGGTGAAGCCAGAAAGTTCACTTTGATCATGGAGCAGGAAGAGGGCTTCTTCCTGCCTTCCAACCAGATTGCGGTGGCGGTGGAAGGTCTGCCGGCGGGCGTTGAAGCTCTCCCCGGGGCGAGCAGCTATAAGCTGCCGGGGGATCCCAAGCCTCCGGTCATCAAGGGAGCCGACCACCACCTACCCAAGGTCCAAAACGTGACCCTGGTGCTTCATTCCCGGGACGACGCGCCACCGACTCGACTGCCCGTCTGGATCACGGTGACCGCCCGCCCGATTGTTGGAGGCCGGCTGGGTCCCAAGCTGACAGTGAAGAAGATTCCGCTGATGATCTTGGGTCCCAGTCCAGCCAGGAAGCTGAGTCAACTGGCGAGCGACAGATCCAGTGGCGAGAGGTAGCCTTATGGAAGTTCGAGCAGCAAGGAAAACCGGAAGCGATTATCAGAGGTTGGGCGCTCTGTTTCTTGGGCTGACTCTCTGGGCAGTTTGTCCCCTGATGGCCTTTGCCCTGTCCCCGGCCGATCAGGCTTCTCAGCCAGACGCTTCGACCACCCTGTTGTCCATTCGAGTGGCGCCCTCAGAGGTTCGTCTTCAGGGAGCCGATGCCTCTCAGCAGTTTCTGGTGATGGGCAGGTTCGCCGATGGCCTCGAACGCGACGTCACCTCTCAGGCTGAGTTTTCCGGTTCCAGGCCCGGTTTGATCCAGTTCTCCGGACACAGCCGGGTCAAACCGCTCTCGGATGGCGAGCTGGTCCTCACGGCCAAAGTGGCGGGTCGGACGGCTGCAGCGTCCATTGAGATTGGGGGGTCCGAGGAGAGGCGTCCCTTCAGCTTTCCCCGGGACATCGGGTCGCTGCTGACCAAACAGGGTTGCAACAACACCACCTGTCATGGCGCCGTTCCGGGTCAGGGTGGTTTCAAGCTGTCAACCAACGCCACCTATCCTCGGGATGACTACAAGTGGATCGTGGAAGGCGGAAAATTCGAAGTCCTCACCGCCGAGTTGGAAGAGCCGGCAAAACCGCGTGTGAATCTGAAGGATCCGGAGAAAAGTCTGATCCTGCTCAAGGCGACTCTCCAGGAACCCCATGGAGGCGGCCTCCGATTCGGCGCCGATTCGCCCTAGTACGCCAGGATCCTCAAGTGGATTCGGGAGGGGGCGCCCTATGGTGAGGAAGGCCAGTCTGAGAACGTCCAAATCGAGAGGCTCGAGGTTTATCCTCGGGAGAGCGTTTTGGACTTGAAGGGCGAGCAGCAGGTTCTGGTCACCGCTCACCTCAGCAACGGACAGCAGGAAGACGTCACCCAACAGGTCGTGTACGAATCCATGAACGGGTCCGTGGTCGAGGTCGACGAAGCGGGATTGGTGCAGGCCAGGAAGACCGGGGAGACCAGCGTTTTGATTCGAGCGCCGGGGCGCGCCGCTGCTGTACGGTTTGGCGTGATCGCCAATCCATTGCCCAGCTACCCTGAGGCGCCGGAAAACAATTTTATCGACCGACACGTCTTCGCCAAGCTACGCAAATTCAATATCATTCCCTCGGAACTCTCCAACGATGCTGAATTTCTCCGGCGGATCTGTCTGGATCTCACCGGAACCTTGCCACCGCCCCATCGAGTCCGCGAGTTCCTGGCCTCCCGGGATCCGAACAAGCGTGACCGAATCATCGAGATCCTGTTGAATTCTCCCGAGTATGAAGAGTATCTCTTCTTTCGATACGGCGAGATCTTTCGCTGGTACGGCGGGGCCACCCAGCTAGGAAAGGACACTCAACTCTACGGGGAGTGGTTGAGGCAGAGTGTCGCGGTCAACAAGCCTTACGATCAACTGGCGGTGGAAAGGATCGCGGCTCAAGGCTACGATGGGCCCACGCGCTTTTTCTATCAGCTGAGGTTCATCATTCCCCCTGCTGAAATGATTGCGGAGCAGGTGAGGATCTACCTGGCTCGTCGTCTGGATTGCGCCCGCTGCCACAACCATCCCTTTGAAGCCTGGAGCCAGGATCAGTTTTGGGGGATGGCGGCGTTCTACGGTCGTATGGTCGATCTCCGGGAATCGGTCATGGACGACTCGCTGCTTGTGGACGATCCTGAGCTCCAGGATCGAGTCATACACCCAAGAACCAAAGAGGTGGTCCATCCTCGCTTTTTGGATGGGCAGGAGTTGCCGGAAAGCGAACGAACCGATTTGAGGATGAAGCTGGCGCAGTGGATTGTGTCCCATCCTTATTTCGCCGAAGCGTTCGTCAATCGAGTTTGGGACTGGTTCTTCGGCAAGGGAATCGTCGATCCTGTCGACGACTTCCGTTCCACCAACCCGCCCACCCATCCGGAGTTGCTCAAAGCCCTGGCGAAGGACTTCAGGAAGAATGGCCACGACGTCAAACACTTGATGCGGGTGATTGTCCAGTCCAGAACTTATCAATTGTCGGGGATTCCCAACGAGACCAACCGGGGGGATCGCTTGAACTTCTCTCATGCCCTGCCGAGGCCGCTACCGGCGGCGGTGATGCTGGATGCCATCTCACAGGTGACAGAAGTTCCGGAGATGTTCATCAGTGGCAATCGAGGCTTTGCGGCGGGGACCCGGGCTGTTGCCTTGATGCCGGACATGCCCTCCCAGTTCATGGAGATCTTTGAGCGGAATGAGCGTAAGACGCTCCCCGAAGGCAAGCCCGAACCGGCCTTGGCCCAAGCCTTGCATATGTTGACGGGAGAGGCTTTCACCGAAAAGATCTCCCAGGAAGGTGGGCGAGTGGATCGGTTGGTCAAGCGCGGAGCCGCGGACGGCGAAATTATTCAGGAACTCTATCTGGCTGCCCTGTCGCGGCTTCCCAGGGCGGAGGAGCAGGCGCGGCTGGAGGAAATGATTGGGCAGCGGCCTCGAAAAGAGGCTATAGAGAGTTTGGCCTGGGCGCTAATTAGTTCTCGACAATTTGCCCACAATCACTGATAATGGGGGCAAGGGAATAAATTACCATGGAGGGGTGGCGGCTGATGGCCCCAGCCTCTTTTGAAGCAGTTGCTTTGGGGGATCATGATGAACAAACCGGAATGTTACTCCTGCACGGGAGGGGCCTTCGAACGGCGCCAGTTCCTCAGGGTGGGCGGCCTGACGTTCCTGGGCATTACTCTGAGCGATTATTTCAGGCTGGCTGACACTCTGGCTGCAGCGGGTACAACCGCTCCCAAGAAAGCCGAGTCAGTGATTCTCATCTGGCTTTCCGGCGGTCCACCCCACATGGACATGTGGGATCCCAAACCCAACAGCAATTTCAAACCGATCTCGACCAACGTCGCTGGAATTCAGATTTCCGAGACACTTCCGCGCCTGGCCCGACAAATGGACAAGCTGTCCATCATTCGCTCCATGCACACCGAGGAAGGGAATCATCCCGAGGGCACCTATTACGGGATGACCGGCCATCGCCCCAGTCCCGCTTTCCGTTTCCCCAGCCTGGGGTCGATTGTCTCTCGGGAACTGGGGGGACAAAACAACATCCCGCCTTACGTGGTCACTCCGCCCCTTTCTTATGGGCATTCCTATATGGCGGGTAACATGGGGCCCCCAGTACAACCCCATGATCGTTCCTGATCCCAGCCAGGAGGACTTCAAGATTCCTGACCTGACCTTGCCGAAGTCCCTGTCTTCTGACCTGATTCAGGACCGCCAATCCTTCCTGAAGGTGGTCGATCAACACTACCGGCAGCAAGAGGAATTCGCCCGATTCGCGAAGATGGATACCTATCAGGATCAGGCCCTGAGAATGATCTTGTCACCCAACGTCAAAAAGGCCTTCGACTTGTCAGAGGAACCGGACAAAGTACGGGAGGCTTATGGTAAGACGCGCTTTGGACAATCCGTACTGCTGGCTCGTCGCTTGGTGGAATCGGGATGTCGCTTCGTGACTGCCGAGGGCTTCAACCATAGCGAATGGGATATCCATTTCGATAACGACAAGAAATTGTCGGAGAATCTGGCCCCTCGCTTCGACCAGGCGCTTTCAACTTTGTTGACGGAGTTGGAGGAAAGAGGACTGCTGGAGACGACAGTAGTCCTGGCGATGGGCGAGTTTGGACGAACTCCAAACATCAACGCCAGAGCCGGCAGAGATCACTGGGCACATTGTTGGTCTTTGGTGCTGGGAGGTGGTGGAATCAAAGGGGGGCAGATCGTGGGCGCCAGCGACGAGCGCGGGGCTTATGTCGCCGAGCGTCAGGTGACGATCGGTGATCTTTTCGCCACGGTTTACAAGGGCCTTGGGGGTCGATTGGACCAAGACCTATACGGGTCTGGACGGGCGACCGCTCTACATTGCCAATTCCATCGGAGATAAGCAGGGCCATCCGGTTCACGAGCTGATCTAAGATCAAGCCCGATCTGTCCCTAAGAGTACAACCGCAGAACGACGGCATTTTCGGTTAGAGTGAAAGTTCATCTGAACCCTCACTGCCACACCTCCTGCCAGTCACCTTCCACCTTCTCGGAGCAGCCTGCCCAATTCAGCGAAGCCATCGGAGTCGGCCTCGAGAACGGACTTCGCCCCAAGCCGTGGCGCTAGTTCGTTTTTGGCTTGAGGGAGCTCGTAACCTCTCGGGTGAGAGGACATCGAAGTGATGAGATTTCCAGCGACTTTCTCACTGATTCTTCTGCTGATTCCTGTCGGCTTTCCGGCAAAGGAAGCCCCCAAGAACACAAAAAAGAATCCACGATTGATTTCAATGGCTCCCTTGGGTGGTCATCCAGGTGCCTCGCTTGATTTCAGGGTGCGCGGAGAAGATCTGCAGGGGATCCGGGCAGTCTGGTTGGATTGCGATCGGTTGACTGCTGAAGTGAAGCAGGTCAAAGAAATCGTTCTGGAAAAGGCCAAGTACTCCGCCAAGTTCCAATCCCTTGGCCAAGAGGTCTTGATCGGTGTAAACATCACGGATGACGCCGCTGTAGGGGCCCACTCCATTCGACTGCTCACCGAGTGGGGTTTGTCCAGTCCTCTGACTTTGCTGGTCAGCGACCGGGTGGCCGTCAGCGAGCAAACCCCACCCCACCCCACCCCTGCCAGCGCCCAGCCGCTGAGCCTGCCCGCCAACCTCAACGGCAGGATCGGGCAGAAGGGGGAGGTGGACTATTATGCTTTCGACGCGCTTAAGAACCAGGAGTTGCAATTTGAAGCCTTGGTGGCCGGGGGGCTGTTGGCTGGTTCTCCAATCCACTTTCGGGACCCCGAACTCATCCTCTACGAGCCTTTTGAAGGCTGGTTCGAAAGCAGCGCCAAGCGCCTCGAGACCCAAGTGGAGTCGACCGTTTTCCCCCTACTGCCGGAGGGTAAGATCTTAAGACCGCGACTGCGACACCGCTTCAGCAAGGAGGGACGTTATCTGGTGGCCGTCGGGAGCCTCAGCCAAAAGGGAGGGCCTGGCCATACCTATCAGCTCCGGATCACTCCGGTGGGATCGAAGCATCGGGAACCGCAAGGAGGCTGGACCCATTTCGAGCCGGCCCATGCCGCCCGTTTCCCTGACTGGGAGGAGCGAGGCTTTACGCGGCAGATCCATTCCAAGCGGCGGCAACAGCTCTGGTCTCGTGCTGCTCCGGGGTCTCCCGGCAGTCCGGAGGCGGCTCAGTCGGGAAAGGAGTCCGGCAAGCCAAGCCGATCCCATACTACCCCCGGCTTAAAAGGTCCACCCTTTGCCGAGTTCCCTTCGATCGTTGAAACCGAACCTGACGAAATCGTGGAGCTGGCTTCCGCTATCAGCCTGCCCATCATTGTCCAAGGCAAGATAGACGCTCCCGGCGATGTGGATCACTTCCGCTTTGCGGTGAAGTCGGGACAGAGAGTCGCTTTCGAGATCCAGAACGTGGACCGGGTGGCTCCTGAGATCAGTCTCTGGCTGGAGGTGCTGGATTCGGCGGGCCAAACCATTTGTTCCAACGTCTATAGAAGAGTGGGAAGTAACTCCGCCTACTGGTTGAAGTATCTCCAGTCCAAGACGATCTTTTCTTTTGAAGAAGGAGGAGAGTTCACCTTGCGGCTCAGAGACCTGACGTCCCGACGCGGTGGGGAGCGGTTCTCCTATCGAGTGCTCGTCCGGCCCCAGGTTCCCCACGTCGGAGTCGTAACGCTGGCAGGAGGAGATCACATCAACTTGATCCCGGGTGAAGCCAAGCCGCTAAGAGTGACCCTTGAAAAGGAAGAGGGATTCGATCATCTGGTGGCCTTGCATTTCGAGAATCTGCCCCCGGGAGTCCAAGTGCTTCCCACCGTTGCTCAGGACAAAAAATCAAGCCAAGCCATAGGTCACAGGAGCGAAGTGCACCGGGACCGGTTCTTTCCTCGGACACAAGAAGTATCTTTGACTCTCCTGGCGGACGGGGCGACGCCCGCTAGTGTCCTGCCCCGGTCGGTGAGATTGACTGCCAGGGTCGTGGCAGAGGGGCGGGCGGGTCGGCCGTTCCCGGTGAGGGATCTCTATCTGACAGTGGTCAATCCTGATTCCCCCAAGGTTGTCAGCCAACTAGCATCCGGAGAATAAACGGCGCCTGTGATCCAGATGGCAAGAAAGTCAGGTCGGCGGATCGAATGGATCCTTATCGCTGGACACCTCAGCCTGGCGATGGGGGTGCTTGGGCACTTTGGCCCGAGTCGGGCTCTGGCTGGTGATTCCGACGCTTCCCCCAAGACACTCTCCCTGCGCCTGGTCCCGGACCAGGTGATTTTATCGGGAGCCGGCGCCACCCAGCGCTTCCTGGTTTTGGCTGCCAATCCCCATGGAATGGAGCGGGAAGTGACTTCCGAGGCAACCCTCTCCATTTCCAATCCTCGGGTGGCCAAGCTCGGTCAAGACGGGAGCCTGGCTTCCGTATCGAATGGAAACGCAACGCTCACGGCAGTACTTCATGGCCGGGTCGCTCGCGCCACTGTCTTGACCAGAGAATCTCAGAAGGTCGCACCCATCAGTTTCGTCAAGGATGTTACCCGGATATTGACCAAGCGGGGATGCAATGACAGCAGTTGTCACGGGGGCGTGAAGGGGCGAGGAGGATTTCGGCTCTCCTCCAATGCCATGCATCCCACGGAGGACTACGATTGGATCATCCAGGGTGGTGGTTATCAAGTCCTCACCAACCAGCCCCGAGAGCCTCGAATTCCTCGGATCCATCTCGAGGTCCCCGAAAGCAGTCTCCTTTTGCAGAAACCGACGATGCAGCAACCCCATGGCGGCGGTTTGCGTTTTCGGAAAGGTTCCGGCGACTACAGGACGATCCTGAGTTGGATACAAGCCGGCGCCCCTTATGGCCACCCCCCGAGCACGGCCCCGGTCATCCAACGGCTGGAGGTGTTTCCGGAAGAAGCGGTGCTGCTTGAGGATGACAACTACCAGATGTTGGTGAGCGCTCACTTCTCTGATGGTCGCCGGGAAGACCTTACCGAACAGGTTCGCTATGAATCGCTGGATGGAGAGGTATTACAGGTGAGTCCGAGCGGCCGAGTGCGAGGACGACGCGTCGGGGAAACCGTCGTGTTGGTGCGGGCTGCGGGCAAGGTCGGTAACGCCCGCTTTGGCGTGATCCGCAAACCGGTGGCGGACTTCCCCCAGGTCGCACGGAACAATTTTATCGACGAAGAAATTTTCGACAAGCTGGAGAGGTTCCACATCATTCCCTCCCAGCTTTCCGCAGATGCCGAATTTCTTCGCCGGGTGTGTCTGGATGTGACGGGAACTCTGCCTCCGCCCCAAAGGGTGCGGGAATTCCTGGCCAGTCGCGATCCGGAGAAACGAGAGAAGTTGGTCGAAGTGCTGCTCAATTCTCCTCAGTACATTGACTACTGGACCTTTCGACGGTCGGATCTTTTCCGGGTCAGACTCTCTAACTACGACTACTGGGAATGGGTGCGCCAGGGTGTCGCTTCGAACAAACCTTATGACCTCGTTGCCCAGGAAAGGATTGCTGCCCAGGGTATCAGGGGACCGGCCAAACACTTCATCCGTGCCGGAGCTAACGTGGAACGAGTGGCGGCAGAGCAGTTTCGAGTCTTCTTCGGCCGCCGCATGGACTGCGCCCAGTGCCATAACCATCCCTACGATCTATGGACACAAAATCAATTTTGGGGCTTGGCGGCCTTCTTCGGTCGCACCACCAACACTGGAATGGGGGCGAATGTCGTCTATGACGATCCCATAGGGCATGAAGAGGATTATGGTGTCATGGGACGTACCTCGCTGTTCTTCAAGCGAGTCACTCACCCCCGCCGCAAGATTGAGGTAGAGCCGGCCTTTCTGGACGGGACGATCCTGGATCCTTCTTCCAGAACTGATCTGCGCATGGAACTGGCTCGCTGGATGACTTCCCATCCTGATTTTGCCAAGGCCACGGTCAATCGCTACTGGGGGCACTTCTTTGGAAGAGGTTTGGTGGAACCCATCGACGATTTCCGCTTGGGCAATCCGGCAACTCACCCGCGCCTGCTGCAAAAGCTGGCCCACGATTTCCGGGAGCATGGTTACGATTTGAAGCACCTCATCCGGCGCATCGTTCTATCCAGAACCTATCAGCTTTCCAGTCGGGCGAACCCAAGCAATCGGAAGGATGCCGTCAACTACTCTCGCGCTCTGGCTCGACCCCTGGAGGCCGAAGTGCTGCTGGACGCTATCTCGAGTGCCACAGGAATCCCTGAGGGCTTCCTGCCTCCTGAAGACATCTACGCCTACGAGACCGCACCTCCAGGAACCCGGGCCATCAATCTGAAGTTCCCCTCCAGCTTTCACTCGAGGTTTCTGGACATTTATGGTCGACCTCAACGGGATATGGTGGGAGAACGAGAGAGCAAGGCCAATCTCAGTCAAGCGCTGCACATCCTGGTCGGCTCGACCTATCTCCGGAAGCTTTCCCAGGAGGGAGGGCGCCTGGATGCGCTTCTCAAGCGAGGGGTCTCGGACGAAGCCGTCATTGATGAACTTTACCTGGCGACCCTGTCCCGCTTTCCCTCGGAAGACGAGCGGCAAAGGCTGACCGCTCTGGTTCAGTCTCACCTTGAACGTGCAGAGGCCTTGGAAGACCTGCTGTGGGCCCTCATCAGTTCACGAGAATTTGCTGAAAACCATTGACGGACCGTTACCGGTCCCAACGAGGTAAGTCCATGAAAAAACCAAGTCGTTGGATTGTCGACGGAGCTGATCTCAGCCGTCGGTCCATTCTGCGTGTCGGCGCCTTGAGTTTCATGGGAATGAACCTGAACCGCTTTCTGCGACTGGAACCTTTGATGGCTTCAAGCGGTAGCGGCCAGCCGGGAAAAGCCCAGGCTTGCATCTTGCTTTGGCTCAATGGAGGTCCCAGTCACATCGACATGTGGGATCCCAAGCCCAACAGTTCGTTTCAATCGATCTCCACCAACGTGCCCGGCATTCAGATCTCTGAACTTCTCCCCCGATCGGCCAAGCACATGGATAAGCTGTCGATCATTCGCTCCATGCATACTGAGGAGAACAATCATGGGATGGGTCACCACTATGTCATGACGGGGCATCGGCCAAACCCCTCCATGAAATTTCCTGCCTTTAGCTCCATCATCACCAAAGAGATGGGCCCGCGCAACAGTGTGCCGCCCAATATCATTGTCCCGGAAATTCATCCTGGATATCGGAATTACTACAAAGCCCACTTCCTGGGCGCCCAGTATGATCCCATGGAGATTCCCGATCCCAACAACCAGGATTTTGAGGTGCCGGATTTAAGCTTACCGGCCTCACTAACGGTTGAGCGCATGGAATCGCGTCGCGCCTTCCTTGGGGTCGTCGACCAGCTCTATCGCCAAAACGTGGAGACGGCGGAGCATGCCAGCATGGACGCGTTTCGGACTCAGGCCCTGGAACATGATTCTGTCGCCGGCCGTCCGCGAGGCCTTCGATCTTTCCACCGAGTCCGAGGCAACCAGGGATGCCTACGGTCGCAATACCTTTGGCCAAAGTGTCCTGATTGCGCGCCGCATGGTGGAGGCAGGGAGCCGCTTCGTGACCGCTCTCGATCTCAACCGGCCGGAAACAGGTCGCGATTGGGACACGCACTTCGGCAATGACTTCCAACATCGCGACTATCTGGTACCCGTAGTGGACCAGGCGCTTTCGACGCTACTGGAGGATTTGAAGCAGAGGGGATTGCTGGAGTCAACGGTAGTCATGGTCACCGGGGAATTTGGTCGAACCCATGATCTCAATCCCTCAGGCGGTCGCGATCATTGGTGTCATTGCTTCTCGGTGGTGGTTGGAGGCGGCGGAATCCGAGGCGGCCAGGTGATCGGGTCCAGCGACGAGCGCGGTGCTTACGTCGCTGATCGGATGGTAACCATCGGGGATCTGTTGGCGACAATCTACAAGACCTTTGGCATCGATTGGACCGAGGAGTATATGCATCCGATCGGCCGTCCGCTCAAGATTGCCAACTCCATCAACGACGAGACCGGCACTCCCATCAAAGAGCTGGTTTAGCGCGCCGCGCACTCCTGTCCCCGAAAGAGCTGTGGTTTGATCAGTCCGCTTCTCGGTGGAATTGCCAATTGCCTTGATCGTGCCGAAGAGTTTCCCGAATCTGACTTTGGCTTCGTATTTGACAGGGATTCTCGCGCTGTCATCGGTAAACCAAAGCACAAAGCTTCCTCCCCCCTTGAAGAGCCCCCCGACGGAAACGGTATCGATTCTAATGGTCGGGTAGGTTCCGGCGATGGCCTCGACCGTCTCGCGCCTCACTGCACGGATATCCACTTCCTTGACAACCCCGTTGTCACTCACATGCAAAGGATAGTTTTCTCCCACCTGGAGCCCTTGCAATCGAGTGCGGTAAATCGCAGACAGGAAATCCTGCACGCAGGGCGGAAGATTTTTCAATTCCTCATTCTTCAATTCTTCGGGCGGCTTTTTGGCTGCGTCATAGGCAAGGTAACGCCCCCGATGATTCTCTTGATCAAAGGTCAACAAGATGTCCCGATGCCGTTTGCCCTCCCGGGTGATTTTGGTGAATCGCTTCGAGCAGAATTCCTCGGCTGCAACCACCGACTCAAAATGATCCTTCACCGTGATCCCCGTCAGCTTGGGCAGGACTCCTGAAGAGACCGCATCGGCCGTGATCCTGAAGGCTGGTCTTCCCCGGTCATCGGCTCGATTCTCAAATTTAAGGGTCATCTCGCCGGCGCTGATGGTTGGGAGAAAGAACAACCAGGCAGGCGGATCCCACCGAACCTCATAGATGAGAGTCTCTCCGGGAGGAATGACTTCGGAAGGCCTGCGAACGGTGGAGGAATAGAGATGGCCGGGTCCAAGGCAAGTTGCGACCCACACCCCCAGCAGGACAAGTCCGGGGATGAGGGCGCCTTTCGAATGGATATCTTCAAGTATGTCTCTGTTTGGCACGACGGCGACTCGGTATGCGGTGGACATCAGACCTGTCTGCGCCCGCCTGCGCCTGCACGGAAAACAGGTGTGGACACGCGCTGGCCGACAGATCTAAAAAACTCTAAAACAGTCCGACCGAACAGCTCTGGTTGCTCCAGGTTGATTAAATGGCCGCATTGCTCGATTTGGACGAGTCTTGAGGCGGCGATTTCCCTGTGCATGGCCTCTATGGTCGGTCTGGCGATGATCTCGTCCTCAGTTCCAGCCACAATCAAGGTTGGGACCTGGATGTCTTTCAGGATTGGTGTGGAATCCCGTCGCGCTGCCAAGCCATAGCAGGCGCGAGCAACTCCTTCGGACCCATTAGACCGGATCAAGGCTTGGACCTTATCCATCACGGAGGGGCGCCTCTGACGGGTCGTTTCGCCAACAAGACGTGGAACGAGCCGCTCAGCCAGTTCCCGCGTCCCTTCCTTCTCCACCCGGGCCGCTGTTTGGTAGCGTGACTCCCTGACATCTTCGGAGTCCGCAGCCGGATGGGTGGCCGCTAGAACCAGGCCCCGCAATTTCTCCCGGTATTTGCGCGCAAATTCAAAGGCCACGTATCCGCCCATGGAAAGACCCACCAGGATGACCCTCTGATTGACAGCCCGGTCGGATAGGATTTCAGCCAAATCATCGGCATACAGCTCCATGCTGACAGGGGCCATTCCCGGGGGGGAATCGCCAAATCCTCTCCAATCAGGAGCCAGCACGCGGAAGCTTTGGCTCCAAGCCAATACCTCCGCCTCCCACATCCTGCGATTGAGGGGAAAGGCATGCAACAAGACCACGGGGTCACCGCCTCCCACGTCGGTCAGCTCAAGGTCAACCTTCATGCGGAACCTGGTTTCACGGTTAGGCCCTGCGATGCCCCCAGGGGGGCGATTGGTGATCTAGCCGCGGTTTTTTCCTGCCGGAAGTTCGACATCTCTTCTTGAGTAGTGCGACTCCACGTACTCGTCGAGAAGGTCCAGAAACTCGGCAACGAGTCCTGCGCCGCGCAAGGTCGTTTTGAGTTGGCCATCGACAAACACGGGAGCCTTGGGCTCTTCCCCCGTTCCGGGAAGAGAGATTCCAATATGAGCGTGCTTCGATTCACCGGGGCCATTGACGACACAGCCCATGACCGCTACCTTGAGATCTTCGACGCCGTCATGGCGATCCTTCCAAACCGGCATCTGCGTTCTCAGATAAGTCTGAATCTGGTCGGCCATCTCTTGAAAGAACGTACTGGTTGTGCGGCCGCATCCCGGGCAGGCGGTCACTTGAGGCAGAAAACTGCGAATTCCCATGGATTGGAGAATCTGTTGACAGACTTGAACCTCTTCAGTTCGGTCTCCCCCGGGAGCAGGAGTCAGGGAGACTCGAATCGTATCGCCGATCCCCTCTTGAAGCAGTACGGCCAAGGCAGCCGCGCTGGCGACAATCCCCTTGTTGCCCATTCCCGCTTCGGTTAAGCCCAGGTGGAGGGGATAATCACATCGGCCGGCCAGGGATTGGTACACTTCGATGAGGTCTTGGACTCCCGAGACCTTGGCGCTCAAAATGATTCGATCGTGAGGCATTCCGTAGCTTTCCGCTAGCAGAGCCGATTCCAGACCGCTCGTCACGATAGCTTCGCGGGTCACCTCGCGGGAGTCTTTTGGCTGGGGCGAGGCTGCATTTTCGTCCATAAGACGGGAAAGCAGAGCTTGATCCAGGGATCCCCAGTTCACACCGATGCGAACGGGCTTTGCATTTTCGTTGGCCACCTCGATCATGCGCCGGAAGTTCTCATCCCGATGCTTTCCGACCCCTACGTTTCCGGGGTTAATGCGGTACTTGGCCAGTTCCCTGGCGCAGGCTGGATAGCGGCTGAGTAAAAGATGGCCGTTATAGTGAAAATCACCAACCAGGGGGACCTCGATCCCAAAGTCGGCCAGACGCGCCGAGATCTCAGGGACAGCCCGGGCTGCCTGGTCGTTGTTCACTGTAATCCGGACCAACTCCGAGCCTGATTGGGCCAGAGCCGCTACTTGGCTTGCGGTGGTGGCGGCATCCGCGGTGTCGGTGTTGGTCATAGACTGCACAACCACCGGGTGCCCGTAGCCCACCATTACGCGCCCTACCTGTACTGCTACCGTTTGCCGCCTTTGGATCGTTTCCATCCGATGCTTCCCCTCGCACCACAGATTAAAGGATTGCCGGTATCCGGTCAAGCTGGCGGGAAGGGACAGCCCCAACAGCGATTCCTCTCCAGAGGAGGGGGCTGCCATGGAACGGTTTTGCCTAGCGGAAAATCTTCAAGCGGGTTCTCATCCCGGATCAACGGTCGTGTTGGAGATGAGGGGTTTTCCGTTTGTCCGCCTTATGGGAAATTGTGCACGGTTTTAGCAATTAAGTGCCTATTAATCAATTTCTTGCATTGATCCCCTCCTTTCGTTATTCTAACTATTTGTAGCCATGGATCCCGCAGATCAGAACCAGCAACAGGCGCGCAGTCTTTGGGAGGAGGGTGTCGGACATCTGCTCCAGGGTCGCTTTCTGACTACGGTCGGACTGTTCAACCGGAGTCTCGCGCTACACCCAACCGCGGAAGGCTACACCTACCGGGGATGGGCTGTCTCTTTTCTGGGCCTGCTTGACCAAGCAATACGCGATTGTCACTTGGCAATCGGGGTCGATCCCGATTTCGGAAATCCCTACAACGATATCGGTGTCTACCTGATGCGCCTGGGTCAAATGGACGAGGCGATTGTCTGGCTGGAGAAAGCCAAGAAAGCCAAACGGTACGATCCGAAGCATTTTCCTTATTTGAACTTGGGGCACATCTATCTGGCAAAGGGCGAGCAGATGAAGGCCTTGGACGAATACATGCAGGCGCTGGACATCGATCCTGAGAATGAAGTGGCCCTGAAGGCCATTGGTAGCATCGACCTGCCCATCAACTAGAATTGGGAACCGATGTCCGGTCCGTATTCGTGAGGGAGGAGCAATTGGTGAGTTCCATCATGGCCGAGGAGGCGCCGCCAGCGAGGGTGCGGGACAGCCGACTGTTTCGTATACCCTTTGGCAACCGGAGCCGGGTCAACTTTCCGATCATTTTCGCTCCTATGGCGGGATTATCGCACTTGGCCTTTCGCCAACTCATTCGAACCTACCTTCCGGCCAAAGCCGGGACGCTTCTGTTTACAGAGATGTTATCCACACGCCTGCTTCCGGGCGAGGAAGTAGGTCGGACTCCCAAAACGAGGGTAGCCGAAGGGGAACGGGACCTCATTCCACAGCTACTGGGTAATGATGAACGTTGGATTGCGCCTTCACTCAGAAAATTGATGACCCTCTCGCCGGCTGGAATCGACATCAACATGGGCTGCCCGGTCAGCAAGGTCCTCAAGCACAACTGGGGAGTTGCCTTGATGGGAGACATCCGTTACGCGGAAGAGGTGGTGCGGGCAACCCGGCGGCTAACCTCCTTGCCGCTTTCCGTGAAGATGAGGACGGGCCTCAACGATGATCCTGAATATCTGGTTGATTTTGCTCAGATGCTGGAGCAGGCGGGAGCTGACTGGATTACACTACATCCCCGCATTCAATCCCAACACCGGCGGGGACGGGCTAACTGGGAATACATCGGGAGAGTGCGGGAAGCAGTGCAAATTCCGGTGGTTGGAAATGGTGATGTCCAAGAGGCTTCGGATATTCTGCGGATGCTGAGCCAGACGGGTTGTGATGGCGTGATGGTGGCTCGGGCCGCCACGGCCAGGCCTTGGATTTTCTGGCAGGTAGCCGAGCGTTTGGGGTTCGCTGAGCCCAGAGGACGTGAGGACCAAAGGGCTCCCCGGACCGCAGAGGAGGAAGGTCAGGAATACCAGCGGGCCCTGGCATTTTTTTGTGATCAGCTCGAAGCCAGGTTCACTCCACCCGAGCAGTTGCCGCGCTTGCGTCTGTTCCTGGCCTGGGGGCACAAGTGGCTCTTCTTCGGGCATTACCTCGCCACCCAAGTCAACCGTTGCCGCGATCTGAACTCAGCACGTCAGGTGATTGACGATTTCTTTGACACTCCCAAGGCCATGAAAACCCGCACTCGACTCCAGTAGGTCGTCGGCAGTCGCCCTCCAGGATGACTTGACAGTTCGCTTGCCCCCGGGAAAGGTTGAGCGAGTTGACAGGCGCGGCGGGAACAAGGGTCTGGCTTTAATCCGCGTTGACGGGTTTGTCGTCGGGCGATCCAGCGGGATCCCAGGGACTGCCATGTTGAGGGAGATTTGGACGGCAGCAGGACTTTTGAATTGGCGCAAAGTTGCACTGAAGGTTGGAGATTGTCCCCTATGTGGCCGGACAGGGTTCATCAAGCTCGACGATTACGAGATGGCCGTCCGGTGTCTCAGGTGCAGGTCCAGCGCTGCTACCCTTTCCTTTGTGAGCGTGTTGAAGTGTGTGATCCTCGACTTGTCGCGCCAACATGTTTATGAATTGTCTTCTCGAGGTCCCTTGGTGCGTTACCTTCTCAAGCATGCCGGCAAGGTGACGCTTTCAGAGTACTTCGACGACGTTGTCCCGGGCCGCTACAGGGATGGAGTTCAATGTCAGGACGTGCAGCAACTGACATACCCTGAGGACTCCTTCGACGTTTGCACCTCAACTGAAGTCTTTGAACACGTTCCCCACGACGTCCAGGGCTTTCGAGAGTTGCACCGAGTACTGAAGCCCGGTGGGATGCTCCTGTTCACCGTACCGATGGCCGACGCCGAGAAAACCGTGGAAAGGGCCAGGCTTGTGGATGGCCGGATTGAGCACCTTCTGCCGCCGGAATATCATGGGGATCGAATTCGAGGATCTGCCGCCGTGCTTTGTTTTCGAAACTATGGGCTGGATATTCTGGACAGACTGGGCTCAGCCGGTTTTGTCGAACGCCACCTCATTCAGGGCGATGATGTGACCGGTTGGGGCTTTGATCGCCGAGTTCTCGTAGCCCGCAAGTAAGAGCTTGGGGCCACTGAGTCGCTCCTATCTCCTTGCCTGCTCACCAATGGTCGAGTGAGATTCTTTTCTGCCAGTATGCGATGGTTCAAAACCCATCTTGATCCAATCACCTATGGTTTAACTACCCTGGCAGCAGTCTTTCCGGTCATCAGCATCGCGGTGTCCCAGATTTTCCTCTCGCTGGCGATTCTTGGCTTCCTGCTGGACCGGTTGTTGAACCCTCGACAGCGCCTTCTTTTCCCTCCCTTCAAACTGCCCCTGCTGCTTTTCATCGGGACGACTTTGGTGTCCTGGATGCTCTCCCCCGAACCAGAAATCGGCTTCCCTCCCATTAACAAGTTCTGGCTCTTCGCGATCGTCTTACTGGTGGCTAATTATTTCTCGCAACGAAGGACACGTCTCACCTACCATGCCCTGTTTCTTTGCGGCCTGGTCGCGGCCGGTTTCGCACTGGTTCAATACGGGGTTCCTTCCCTGGGCAGTGTCGAGGGGCGGTTGACCGGCTTCATGGGTCACTGGATGACGTTGAGTGGTGGACTGATGCTGGTATTCATGGCTATGGTGGGTTACGTGCTCTTCTCCGCTCCCAGGAACGTGACGATCTGGTTGTTGGCCCTCTCCTTCCTGGGTGTGACGCTGCTCTTGACCCTGACCCGAAGTGTTTGGATTGCCAGTCTCGCCGGGCTGTTGGTTGCTGCCTGGCTGAGGTTCCCAACCTGGAAGGTGTTGCTCATCAGTGGTTTGGGTGTTTTGATTCTGATAGTGAGTTTGCCGGAATCCATTCAAAAACGCCTGGTCAGCATCTGGGACCCGCAGGACCCTTCCAACTACGCACGCCTGGAGATCTGGAGTGCGGGCCTGGAGATGGTTCAGGCCAACCCGTGGGTGGGAGTAGGTCCCCAACGAGTGTCCAAAGTCTTTTTCGACTATCATCCAGACCCGGAAGTTCGTCATCGCGGTGGATTCTTTTGGATCCATATGCACAACAACCTGCTCCAGTTCGCGGCAGAGCGGGGCATTCCTTGCGCCATCGCGTGGCTGTGGTTGGTCATCCGGATAGGGATGGATCACTATCGAGGCTTCAGGCGGGCGCAGCTTCCCTCCCTGGAGAAATCCATCTATGCCGTGGGCTTTCTGAGCGTCCTGGCGCTCTTTTTAGCCGGGCTCTTTGAATTCAATTTCGGGGACTCCGAGATATTGATGGTCTTTCTGCTTTTGGGTTCCTCGCCTTATGTTTTGGGCTCAACCAGCGTGGAAGCTTCTCAGAATGTGGAAGCGGCTGGCGTCTAGCCCCGGGTTGCGCTCCGGCCCCAGTCTTGTTCTCGAGATCCCTCCGGTTTTGGTTTTGGAGTTAGAGCTACTGTACAATAGCTTGGGGCCGATTAAAGACCAGGGGGAACTTCTCGTCTTCCTCGAGCGGGGGAGATCAAGCCCCCGGGATCGGACGTCACCATCCTCGGTGAGGGTCAAAACGGCGCCCATGGCCTTGCGGGTGGCGCGTCAAGAGGTCATCATGCCCCACAACGAACGATTCCAACAAGCGGTCCTGCCTGATCCAGCCAAGATCCTGGAGTTGGTCTCCGAAGTCTGCTGCTGCAGTCCGAGCGAGGGATGAACAGCCATGGCTGAGATCAGCATGCCCAAACTGAGCGACACCATGGAAGAAGGTGTCGTGTTGCGTTGGCTCAAGAGCATAGGGGACGTCGTCGCCAGGGGAGATGTCGTGGCGGAGATCGAGACCGACAAGGCCATCATGGAGATGGAATCCTTTGAGGGTGGGGTTCTGACAGGAATCTACGTTGAAGAAGGAGAGAAAGTGCCCGTCGGCCAACGGATGGCCCTGATTCAAGCCGAAGGTGGCCTCGAGGGATCGGCCGAGGTCCGACAGGCTCGGGAGACGTCCCGGCGTGAGGCAGGGCCAGTCGAGGTTGAAAGAACAGCCGGTGAAGTCGTGTCCCCCGCAAAAGACTTCCCCCGGGCAACTCCCCCCGGGCGCATCAAGGCCTCGCCACGAGCTCGAAAGGCCGCCGAGGAATTGGGGGTGGACCTCTCTCTCCTACAGGGTTCCGGTCCGGCTGGACGCATTCTTTATCGGGACGTGCTGTCTGCGAGCAGTGGTAGTGAGCCGGGCTCGAAAGCCTTGGCCCTCTCTCGGACCGTAGCAGCCGAGAGCGAACGAATTCCATTGAGTTCCATGCGGCGGCTCATTGCTCAACGCATGGTGGCGAGCAAGACCCAGGTCCCCCACTTCTACCTGCAAATGGAGATTGATGCCGAGCCCTTGCTTCAGCTCCGGCGTCAAATCAATGCTGCCCTCATGGAGTCGAAAGGGGGCAAGCTCAGCATTAACGACATCGTTCTGAAGGCGACAGCGGTGGCCCTGACCCAGGCGCCGCAAGTCAATGCCTCCTTCACTCAGGAAGGGATTCTGCGCCACGGTCAAGTGAACTTGGGTTTTGCTGTCAGTCTGGAGGGAGGGCTGATTACGCCGGTGATCCGAAACGCGGACTCGAAGGGCCTGCGGCAGATTAGCCTGGAGGCCAGGGACCTGATTGAGCGAGCACGCAACAAGCGGTTGAAGCCCGACGAGTATCAGGGAGGCACTTTTACTGTTTCCAACCTGGGCGCCATGGGTATCGACAGCTTCCAGGCGATCATCGATCCTCCTCAGGGAGCGATTCTCGGAGTAGGCAGCATCCTTAAAAAACCGGTGGTGACCGAAGACAATCGAATTCAAGTGGGTCATCGCTTCAACCTTACCTTGAGTTGTGATCACCGGGTCTTGGACGGCGCCGTAGGCGCTGAATTCCTTCGCCGATTACGGCGGCTGCTCGAGCAGCCGGCTTCGATGCTGCTGTGAGCGGCGGCTGAACTTCCGGGGCCTCCAGCCGGCCCGAAGCCAAGTTCCGATTCAGCCCAGGGATTTATCTTGGAGGTCCCCTGCCGGTGACAATCATCAAAGCGGAGTGACTCCTTCCTTGATTCGGAGCCATCCACGAGTTTACGGCCCCGGAGAGACCCCCATCATGCCTGACCCATACGACTTGGTTGTCATCGGAGGTGGTCCTGCGGGTTACGTTGGCGCCATTCGGGCCGCGCAGTTGGGCAAAAAGGTTGCTTGTGTCGAAAGGGACCGGGCCGGGGGGACCTGCTTGAACTGGGGGTGTATTCCCAGCAAATCGCTCTTGCGCAACGCCGAACTCTATCGACTCATGAAGGAGCGGGCCGGCGATTTTGGCCTAAAGTTCGAAGGGTTGTCCTTTGAGTGGTCCAAGATCATCAAACGAAGCCGAAGAGTGGCCGATCAGCTCGCCGGGGGCATAGCATTCCTGTTTAAGAAAAACCAGGTCGATTACTTGCTGGGTGAGGGCGAACTGACTCAGCCGGGCCTTGTCACCGTAAAACTCCGGGATGGAAACACGCGTTTGTTGGAGGCCGCTCGCATTCTGGTCAGTACCGGGGTTCGTCCCCGTCCGTTGCCGGGTCTGCCCTTTAACGGAACCACGGTGATCGGTAGCAAGGAGGCCTTGCTACTGACCAAGCCCCCAGCCTCCATGGTGATCATTGGGGCCGGCGCCATTGGCGTAGAGTTTGCCTACCTTTACAACGCTTTTGGCACTCGGGTCACCTTGTTGGAAATGATGCCTTATCTGCTTCCCGTTGAAGACGAGGAGGTGTCGCAAGCCCTCTCCCGATCCTTCAAGAGACAGGGCATCGAGGTCCTTACCTCTACCAAGATGGAACGCGGTACGGTGACCCAGGGAGGAATTCAGGTTAGTTTCAGCGGTAAGAAATCCAATACAGTGGAAGCCGAAGTCGTCCTGGTAGCCGTTGGAGTGGATGCCTTGCTGCCGCCCGGAGTGGCCCTGGAGACGGATCGAGGCTTTATCAAGGTAGATGCTGACTACCAAACTTCGGTGAGTGGCATCTATGCTGCCGGAGACGTTATTGGGCCGCCCTGGCTGGCCCATGTAGCCAGTTACGAAGCCATTCAAGCCGTCGAGGGCCTGTTCGGCCATCGGCAGCCCAGGCCGGTCCCACACTATCCGAGTTGCACCTACTGCATACCTCAGGTCGCCAGCGTCGGACTCACTGAAAGGGCAGCCAAGGAGTCGGGGAAGAAGTACCGCGTGGGTCGTTTCCCATTCAAGGCGAGTGGCAAGGCCTTGGCGGTTGGGGAGAGCGAGGGTTTTGTCAAATTGATCCTTGGCGAAGCCGACGGGGAGATTTTGGGCGCCCACCTGATTGGCGCCGAGGCGACGGAGCTGATTGGAGAGCTCGGTCTGGCCATGACTCTGGAAGCTACTTTCGAAGAAATAGATGCCACCATACATGCCCATCCCACTCTGGGCGAAGCCATTCATGAAGCGGGTGCAGCGGCCTTTCGCCAGGCGATTCACATCTGATAGGTCGGGCTGAACGGGGGTGCGACAGAGCCCTTTTTCGGGGAAGGGGTTACCAAACGCTTTGGGAGCTTTCAGCGCAGCCCTGCGAGTTGCGCCCCACAATCAAGCAGATCCCCACCAGCAGGCGTTGCCCCGGCCGACGCACCATGGATCTGTCCGACTCGTGGGAGTGGGGATCTCCTTCTTATAGCTTTTCTGTAAAGCTCCGCTGGAGTTCCTGATCCTGGCCAAGGAGTCGGTCGTGAGTAGCGCCGTTCCAGATTTCTTTCGCCCCCTGGGGGCTACGGGTCTCCATTGCCACCCCCTGGGATTTGGCTGTTATCGAATTGCAGAGGGTGTGGCTGAACACGAAGCCTCCCTTCGGGAATATTTGGGATGCGAAGGGAACCTGATCGACACCAGTGCGAACTATACCGACGGCCAGTCGGAAACACTGGTGGGCAAGGTTCTCTCAAAGACGATATCTCCCGAGACGATCGTGGTCACCAAGGGCCGGTTACATCCAGGGCCAAAACATGACCTTGGCTCAACAGCGATCGTTTCCGGAAGTGGTTGAGTACGGCGAGGGAATATGGCACTGTATTCACCCCGAATTTCTGAAGACCCAGTTGAGCGCTTCCTGCCGGCGCCTGAAGCGGGATCGGATTGATGTCTTTCTGCTGCACAATCCGGAATACTTTCTCAGCCACCGGGCCCACCATCACACCCCCACTCCTCAAGACCACAGGGAGTTTTACCGCCGAATCGGGCAAGCCTTTCGTTTCTTGGAGGATCAAACCCGGGAAGGACGGATGGGTTGGTATGGGATCAGCTCCAACCATTACGGCTTGCCCGGCGCCGATTCAACTATGACCAGTGTCCAACGGTGTCTCAGCGAAGCGGAGAAGATTTCGTCCAGCCACCACTTTCGGGTGATCCAGCTTCCCCTCAACCTCTACGAGAGCGGTGGGGCTTTGGAACTCAATAACGCCGGACTGACTGCCCTCGATTTCTGTCATCGGGAAGGACTGGGGGTGCTTGTCAATCGCCCCCTCAATGCCTTCTACAACAATCAAATGATACGGCTGGCCGATTTCCTGCCGCTCGGCCAGCGAGTTCCCGCTCCAGAAGATTTGGAACTGCTGGTTCGTCCGCTGCGCGCGTTGGAGCGCTCGTTAGTTGATCGGCTGAAGGCGCCTCTACTCGCCGGACCCGACTCGGGCTTGGCCGAAATGATCCTCCAAATCGCTCGCCAAGTGCGGGCTGCCGCCCACTGGGATTGGATCGTTGAAAGATATCTGGCGCCCCCCCTTCAGCGATGGGTGGAGGATTGCCGGCGAAACTATCAAGGCAATGAGTTTTGGGAAGCATGGCAGGAACGATTCTTCAAGGAGGTTCGGATTCTGCTGGAAAGCCTGGAGCGTCGTTCGCTGTCGCAGCAACAAGAGGTGTCCAACCGCGTCAGAAGTCGCCTGGAGGAATGTGGTTACCCGCGAAGCCAGGCTTCGTTGAGTCAAATGGCCATGAGTATTCTCCTGAGTCTCAACGGTGTCTCCTGCGTCCTCAATGGGATGCGAAGGGTTGACTACGTGCAGGATGCCATGGGAGTCGTCGGACTACCCCGGGTTGACGCCCTCTCCATTCTGCGAGAGTTTTCACGGACAGGTTAGGCAGGTCTACAAGTCGCAGTACCGAGATTCCTGCGGCAGGTTGCCCCCAACGATTCTCCGGGTGGAAATCCGATGGCGGTGTGGCCGCTCTCAGAGACGAGGAATTCGGTGGGACCCAGCTTTTTCCTGACTCGATTTGAGGGGTTGCATTCTTGCTCGGTGGGCTCTAATAAAGGGCTCGATAGAATTTCAGACGGCAAAGCTCAGGGGTACAAAGAATGTTTCTACGTTCGTCTTTTGACTCATGACACGGGACATCTTCATGTCTAGACGACTGGTGGCTCCCGTCGTGATGGTGCTGCTGGTGAGTTACGGGCTCAGCCAGGATCGGTCCTCCACTCAAGACCCCTCCATTCAGCCCGATCCGGTAGTGGTGACCGTATCGGCTGAAGCCATTCCTCTCTCGGCCAGCTCGGCTTCTGTGATTGTCCTCACCCAGGAGTTCGTTGAGCAAAGTCGGGCCGAGACCTTGGCTGACCTGCTGCGTCAGGCGCCTTTTCTCCATTTGTCTCAGACGGGAGGACGGGGAGGGCTGACGACGGTAACCTTACGGGGAGGTGACCCCAACTTTACCCTGGTCATGATTGATGGAATCCCGGTGAATGACACCACCAACCTTCTTGGAGGGGCGTTTGACTTCTCTACGATGAGCACGGACAACATTGAGCAGATCGAGATTGTTCGCGGTCCGATGTCGGCCCTTTACGGATCCGAAGGGATCGGCGGAGTCATCAACGTCATCACGCGCAGCGGAGACAGTGCGCCCCATTTCTCTGTGAATGGGATGCTGGGCAACTTCGGCTCGGGCCAGGCGGGGTTCCGAACCGGCGCCAAGCTGAACTGGGTTGACTATTCCCTGTCCGGCTCTTACTTCGACATTGACGAGCAAACCGAAAACGATGGATTGTCCCTGGGAATGCTATCGTTCAAGTCCTCCCTGCCGTTTGGACCAGGCAAGGTTCTGCAGTTTACCACCCGCTACCAGGACAGCCGGGCCAGTGGATTTCCCGAAAATGGAGGCGGACCCCAGTTCTCCATTCTGCGAGAACCCAAGGTTGCTGACGTCGAGCAACTGACCCTGGGGTTGAGCTATCAGCAGCAGGCAACCCCTGGATGGTTCTATGGTCTCGACTTCGACCTTTTTTCCCGGGAACAAGATGCCACCGCGCCTGCAATTCTCGATGTGTTGCCTCCATCCTTCCGAGCGATTCCTCCCTTGAGCAGTCAATCGAGTTTTCGCCGGCTGCGTATCGGTTTCATGAGTCGGCTGGAATTGACGCCGGCCCTGTCGTTTCACTTGGGGGTCCGAGGCAGGGATGAGGACGGGTCCAACGACACTTTGATTGCCGATCAGTTTCCCAGTTTCTTCGATCTGGAGCGTCAGACCGTGGCTGCCAACGGAGAGATTCTGTATCGATCGGGCCGGCTCACTATGAGTCTGGGAGGTCGGTTGGACAAAGCCGAGGGCTTTGAGGCCGAGCTTTCCCCCAGAGCGGGAGTGGTGTTCTCCCTGAGTGAAAGGAGTCGCTTGAAAACCAGTTGGGGACAGGGGTTCAAGTTGCCCTCCTTCTACGCCCTCGGGGAACCCAATGTCGGCAATCCTCAGCTTCAACCGGAGCGGAGCCGCGGGTTTGACGTCGGTTTGGAACACACTCTGGCTAAACCTCAACTGCATTTGTCATGGACCTTCTTTCATAACTCGTTCAAAAATCTCATTGACTTCAGCCCCCAGTTGTTCCAGCTTGTCAATCGAAGCCAAGCCACAACCCGAGGGGTGGAATTCGGGATGAGCCTTCCGCTGAAAGAGAAGTGGCAACTGGGAGGCCACCTTCAGTTTCTGGATTGGGATCTGCAAGGCACCGGTGAGCCTCTCAGAGATCGTCCTCGCTGGAGGGGGGGCTCCCATCTGGAGTGGCGGATCCATCCTCGCGCACGACTGCGATGGGAGACCCTCTGGGTGGGTCCCCGCTTCGATTTTCAGCTTCCGGTTCCCGATCGACAATCCGTGGGTGGGTATTCGACCTCGAGTCTGGTTTTCAGCTATCGACTCCCGCACGGGTTGGATGCGTACGGACGAGTCGATAACCTCTTCGATCGCAGCTACCACGAGTTCATTGGATTCCCTCATCCCGGGATCTATGCTCGCATCGGGCTCCGCTATCGAATTCTGGGCCGCTGATCGTCGGCCATGTCCGCTTGCGATACTCTCACTCTGAGGACTTTTCTTGCAGGGGGAGAAGATAGCCGTGGTGATGTTCTATGGAAAAGTGGATCGGGTAAATTCGCCCGAGATCATTAGAAAACTCCACTCTCTTCCCGAAGAAGCGCCCCTTGGTCCGGAGTCGGTCTCTTTCATGGCAGTGGTCGAGGTTTTTTACAATGCTGACTGAAAAAGTGCAGTACTGGAATCACCCGGAACTATGAGAAGAGAGGGACGATGAACCTTCGCAACGGGAGGTTCGGTGGGTTAAAGCACGAACAACAAGGAGAGGGTGAAGGATGGACTTGGGAAACGATCATTCGGCATTAAACCGGGGGGCGTCCCCGTTCGAGACAGGTTGATTGGCGACAACAGATTCCTGGGGCTATCCGCGCAGCGGGTAGGGGAACCGCCATGATAGGAAGTGAGAAACGAAGGGGAACCCGCAATGACCACCATCACTTTCGACACTTGAAAGGCCGTCCGCAACCTCAAGGCCGCCGACATCGCCGACACCCACGCCGACGCCATTGTTGATTCCATGGCCGAAGCCTTCGCCGATACCGTCGCCACCAAGGCCGACATCACGGGCCTTGAAACTCGCATGGACGCCCGCCTTGCCCGGTTGGAAACCGCCATGTGGAAGGCCGGCGTTGCCTTGGTGGGTCTCGGGGCCGCCTTGGTCAAACTGTTGGACTGGATGATTCGCTAGCCATCGCTCTTGACGGGGCCGGGCCGCCGGTCTCGCCACTTTCCCGGGGAGGGGAACCCGTGACTGCCACCGTGACGCCCATCGAACCCCTGCCGCCCGATAAACATCCCGACGCCGTCTATCTGGCAGGGTTGGCCGAAGGCATGGGCCGCGTGATCATGCCTTCGACCTTGAACCAAGCCGGCGGTCCATTGCCCCAGTCGCAGTATCTGAGCCGCTTGCTCTCCATACCTTGAACCTGGGCAATCCTCATCACTTCAATCAGTGACAACCCCTTTCGATAGCGCTTTCCTGGTGCGTGCCTGACCATTGTCAATAATCCCCTGGTCATCTCGTCCGCGTTGCTCATTCGATGGTCTTTGCACCAGAAGCACGTGGTCCGGCATGATGTGGCCCCAGCCGCCGGAGTGAGAGGTTTCAACAGGGATGAATAGGATGAACCGGATTTTTTATCCTGAATATCCTGTCCAGCCCTACCGTCATCCCAGGGACGCAGGAGCGGGTGAGCCGGTTGCGGAGCCCCGACAGGAACGCGGTGAACCCTGCCTTTGCCTTGGCCGAGCCACAGACGTAGTTGGGGCAGCACGCCCCCGCGCGGCCATCCTCCGCCAGCTTACGCGCCATGGCGCGGCCGATGTCCGATGTGGCCCCGATCACCGGCGCTGTCTTGATCCACTCGTTCATGCGCAACCTGCCCATTAATCAGCCGCCCGGCAACACTGGTTCGGAGGCTGGCGTAATCGCCTTGACCCGGTTGCCGGCAGGGTCGGTGTCGTAAGTGTAGGCCCGCAGGCGGAGACCGACGTCGCCCGCGGATGGAGTGTATTGGTAAGCTGATCCGCAGACGCCAAAAGCTCGGCCCCAGCCCGCGGCATCGCTTCCCCGCTGCCATTGCCACTGTGCGCGTTGGGTAAAGCCGGCGCTGCGCGTCGCGTCGGACAGCCCGACGGTGAACCGCTCTCCGACCACCGGAGCACCCTCGCTGACCATAACGGCGGGTACCGCGTCCACCCGCTGCTGCTCGGCGTGGGAAAACTCCGCAAAGCGTTCCTCCACCCACTCGGGGGACTTGTTGGTCTCGAAAGGCAGCCACAGATTGGGGCCGGCAGGAGCGGCATAGGGCGCGACGAGATGGGCCTCGGCAGCTCCGGCGACGGCCGGATGGGGAATAAAATTGACGCCCCGCCACTCCAGATAGCCGGGCGGCGAACAGCGATCATGCGCCATCGCCCGTCGGTAATTGGGGAGCCTGACCGGGTTGCGGGCAATGACCTTATCAGCCAGCCCGTTCAAGTCGATGACGGTCAGATGGGAAAGGTAATAGGGCATAATGCCGATAGCGGTCACGGCCGCACTGCATCGTGGGGGATCAACCGGCCCGCGACTCCGTCATAAGGCTGCCACGATTTAATTCGACCTCTGGCAAACTCCCGGTGACTTGCGAACCGGTAGCCCACCCCGTGGCGGGTGATTTGCTGGCGCAGGCCGCCGGCCAGGTCGTTGCGAGCCCCCATTCCCGCTACCCGGAACAGCCAGCCGGTGTTTTGCCGGTTGAGCGTAACATTGGAGCCGGCGGTGCGGTCAGCCTCGAACAGCAGGGCCGCCTGCATGGCGCTGGCGTAGAAGATGACGGGTATGAACAGAACCCGGGCGCAGGTCCGCGCTCTCGGCAGCCGAAGTCGGGGGGTAATCAACCGCAGGAGGGACGCGGCCCCGGCGCCCAAGTGCAAGATGCCTTCGGCGGCGGGAACGGCCAGCAGGGGCCAGTAGAAATCCAGCGGGCGATACTCGAAGGGGTCGCCGCCTACCCGCATCACGTAGAGCGCGTGGAATCCGATGCACACCAGCACCGGGCGTAACTGCCGTCCCGCGCCGGCACCAACGCGCCCACAGTGCGGCCATCGTCAGCGGAACCAGCAGGTACAGTCCGGTCTCCAGCGCGGCGGCTACATAGTAACGAAAGCCCATATCCCACCAGGGCCGCACAACCTTGGCGTAGTAGGTGTTGGGCAACCACTCGCTGTAATAGGCGTAGCGGAACAGGAAGTGTGCCCCCACCAGCGTCGCGAACGGCGCGACCAGATACCCCCCAGTCCAGCCGCAGCCGTCTATCTCTGGCCGTGCGCTCCACGACGAACCACGCGAAACAACAGGCGGCAATCAAGAGACCCTCGGGCCGCGTCAAGGCGGCCGCCGCCAGCAAGCCCCGGCGGCTTTCCCGATACAGGCTCAGGCACACCACGGCCACGACGATGAAGAGGGTGCACTGGCGCGTTTCCAAACCGCCGGCCGGGGTCCAAACGGCGAAGGTGGCGCTGCTGCACACCAACCCCAGGGCCATCCATCCGACCAGCCCCCGGTTGTGCAGGTTGGGTAGTCGCGTCACCCACCACAGCATCGCGGCGATGGTCCCGGCGGTGAAAGCCGCCGACAGCCAGGGCGCCACCTGCTCCGGACGCAGACCGAACAGGCCCCACAGCGCGGCAAGCTCCAGCACCCACAGGAAATTGGAGTAGCCTTCAACCCGCTCGCCGGGGGTTGAACACCAGCCCGTGGTCCTCCAGCAGGTTGCGGGCGTAGCGAAAGCTGATGAAGGCGTCGTCGGTCAGGAACCACGACACCTCGGCCAGCCAGCCCAGCAGCGCCAGCCACGGCAGGAAAATCAGGAGTTGCCCCAGCCGGAGACCGTGAAGAAACGCGGGCCGTGCTCTCCGCCCGGGTCGGGACATTATCTGCCCCCCCCCCGCCGCACCGTTATACCCAAACGGCGGGCGGCCAGGGCTCGCCAGCGATTATTCAGAACAGCGTTGGACTTCGTTTGGTTCGCCAATGTGAACTCTCCGCGGTTTTATTTCTTTGCCCCGGTCACGAGACTCGCCTACAGTTTCGTTCGTTTGAGAACGCGCTCGGGGATGGCGCCCATGATCGCCCGCCACCGAACTGGGCGGCGACCGGAACGCCGCTGCTGCGCTGCTCGAACCACGTTTTCCCGAGGATTACGGTGAGGATCTCCTCATTGGTAGAGGGTCTTGGCGGTCCAGGAACCGGGGAGAACAATGGTATCGTCCCGATCAGGGCCGGTCGAGATGAAGGAGCATTCTGTCTGGGTGATGTCGGAAAGCATCTGCAGATAGTCTTTTGCCTTCACCGGCAGCGCCTCGTAGTCACGGACGCCAGCCGTCGGACTTTTCCACCCGGGGATGGACTTGTAGATTGGTTTGATGGCTTCCAGAACCTTGATTTCCGGTGGGAATTCCGTGAGTCGACTGCCCCGGTATTCATATCCCGTACAGACCAGAATCTGTTCGAACGCATCCAGAACGTCCAGCTTGGTGATGGCGATGGCCTGGAGGCTGTTCAAGACGGCCGAATAGGAGGTGGCCACGCCATCGAACCATCCGCAGCGGCGGGGTCGGCCGGTGGAGGCTCCGTATTCGGCTCCCCGCCTTCGGATTTCGTCTCCAGTGGCGCCGTTGACTTCGGTGGGAAATGGTCCGCCGCCCACCCGAGTCGTGTAGGCCTTGGCGATGCCGATGGTGCCCGTAATCCAGGATGGGGCTACCCCGGCTCCCACGCAAGCCCCGCCGGCGGTGGCACTCGAGGAGGTGACGTAAGGGTAGGTTCCATGATCGATGTCCAGGAGCGTCCCCTGGGCGCCTTCGAACAACACGCGTTTGCCTCGTCGAACCTGGTCATTCAAGAAGAGCGAGGTGTCCACCACGAATTCCTTAAGCCGTCGACCATACTCCAGGTACTCCGTATAGATCTGCTGGGCGTCCAGGGGCGGAGATCCGTACAACGATTGAATCAGACAGTTCTTCTCTTGGGTCAGCGCAAAAATCATCTCCCTCAAAGCTTCCGAGTCGAAGAGATCGATGACTCGCACGCCACGCCTGGCTGTCTTATCCTCGTAGGGCCGGTCCAATACCCCGAGAGGTGGTCCCGATCTTCTTCACACCCCGTGCCTGCTCGGCAGCCTGCTCCAAGGCGCGATGATAGGGGAGAATCAAATGGGCACGGTTGCTGATGAAGAGGTTTCCCCGGACCTGGATGCCAGCTTCCTCCAACATGTCGAACTCTTTAAATAAAGCCTTGGGATCGAGGACGACGCCCGGGCCGATGACACACAACCGGCCGCCGTGCAGAATTCCCGAGGGAATCAAATGCAGGATGAACTGCTTGCCCTTGATGGTCACGGTGTGACCGGCATTGTGTCCCCCTTGGTAGCGGGCAACGATGTCGAATCGTTCGGTCAGTAGGTCGACAATCTTGCCCTTTCCTTCATCCCCCCACTGAGCGCCGATGATAATGATGTTGGCCATTTCTTTTATCCGTTTCAGTAGTGGCTGAGCGGGAAATCGCCAGCAACGACTGCGTCGCATCCTCAGTCCCATCCAGGAAGGAGAGGAAAGGGTGCTGAACGAACTGCTCGCTCAGGTCCGTGTCTTCTTATTCTTCCGCCGCTTGCCCCCTGTGGCAACCAGGGAGCGGTAGAGCTCCAGGTAACTTCGGGAGGCAACGGACCAGGAAAAATCCAGTCCCATGCCGCTCCGCACTAAATCCTTCCATCGTTCCGGCATGCGATAAACTCGCAGAGCTCGCCGTAGGGTCCGCAACAGCTCGGCGGAATCATACTTGCTGAACTTGAAACCATTGCCGCTTCCGTTTTCCCCGTAATCCTCAATGGAATCATCCAGCCCACCGGTCGCTCGGACCACCGGAACTGTGCCGTATTTCAACGAGTAAATCTGATTGAGACCACAAGGTTCGAAGCGAGAAGGCATGAGGAACAAATCAGCCCCTGCTTCGATCTTATGGGCCAAGGCATCATCATACATAATTCTCACGCCAACGTAGTTGGGGAATTCCTGCTGGAGACCCTGAAAAAAGCGGGTGTATTTGTCTTCACCGGTACCCAGGACCACCAGCGAAAATCCTTCCCTGATGAATTTGGGAACTGCTTGTGAGAGAAGGTCGAATCCCTTCTGGCCGGTCAGGCGCGAGACGATTCCCACTAAGGGACGGTTTTCCGCCTGCTGTAGTCCGTAAATTCCCAGCAAATCTTGTTTGCAAGCCTGCTTGCCATTCAGAGATTGGGCGGAGAAGTTGGAGGCCAGGAACGGATCGGTTTCGGGATTCCACAGGTCGTAATCGGCGCCGTTCAGAATCCCGGTCAAGTCGCCGGCTCTTTTTTGTAGCAGACCTTCCAGGCCACATCCAAATTCCGGAGTCAGAATCTCGCACCTGTACTTCTTGCTGACCGTATTGATCTTGTCGGCAAAGATCAGTCCCGCTTTCAGGAAGTTCACTTTTCCACAGAACTCAAGTTTTTCCGGATTAAACAGATGGGTTGACAGGGAAATCTTCTCCAGCGTTTCCTTGGGGAATTTTCCCTGATAAGCCAGGTTGTGGATGGTTAGAAGGGTTCGGGTACGACGGAAAAAGGGATCAGAGGCGTAAATCGTTTTCAAGTAGACTGGGATAAGGGCGGTATGCCAGTCGTGGCAATGAATGACGTCAGGCGGGGAGGCTGAGCGCTTGGCAAACTCCAAAGCGGCCAGGGACAACAGAGCAAAACGTTCGCCGTTGTCCGGGTGATCGCGCTGGCCCTGCCTGGTACAATCCTTCCCGATCGTAGTAAGGGGGGTAGTCGACGAAGAAAAACCTTACACAGTGGCTTTCAGCTTCATAGACCGGGCAGAACCTCAGTTGATCGCCCAGAGGTATGGTCAGGCTCGGAGTGCGCCTTCGCCTGGCTTTGATCCCGCGGTACTTGGGCAAGACAACCGATACCTCGGGCCCTAGCCTCCTGATGCTCCGGGGCAGGGCGCCGAGGACGTCTGCCAACCCCCCGGTCTTGGCCCAGGGAACCGCTTCCGAAGCGACGAATAGAATGCGCATAGCGCCTTTTCTTGATCGAGTCGGCTCCCCCGGGTTAATCTTGGGAAGCTGGTGAGCCGAGTGGTCCTCCTCCACAGTCAATGGCGGGGAACACGTTGCCGAGAGGAACCCTGACCGATGGCCCGGCTCGGTCGTTTAAGCCCAAACAATTGAGAATACAAGTTCTTAGCAGTAGATGCAACAGGAACCCGTACGAGCCAAAAAGAGGTTGGGACAACACTTCTTGAACAATCCTTCTTTGGCCAGAAGGGTTGTGGCTGGCCTCAACTTGAAACTGGAGGACACGGTTCTGGAAATCGGGTGTGGCACGGGCTCCCTGACCCGGCATCTGGTTGACCGGGGCTTCTACATCGGGGTGGAGCTGGACACTGTTCTCTGCTCCCGGTTGCAACAGAAATATGGCGGGCGTGGGATAGAGTTCCTCAATCGTGACATCTTGACCCTGGATCTTGGCCGGCTTCGCAACCGCTTTGCCTCGAACGGCTTCAGGGTTGTGGGCAATCTCCCCTATGCCATTTCGTCCCCGATTCTGCAACATCTTGCCCGTTACGTCGACGTCATCGATCTGGCGGTGGTTATGCTTCAGGCGGAGGTCGCGGGACGTCTGGTGGCCGAACCCGGCGGCCGGGAGTACGGAGTGCTCACTCTGATCATCCAGTATTACTTCCGCGCCGAGCCCCTCTTTACCGTTCCTCCCCAGGCATTCAAACCCAGACCCAAAGTTGATTCCAGGGTGGTTCGCCTGATTCCTCAACCCCATCGTCTCCTGAGGTCCGACGACGAGCGTTGCTTTTTTCAGTTTGTCAAACGGGCGTTCTCCCAAAGGCGAAAAACTCTCAGGAATTGTCTCAAGGCAATCACACCAGAACGGCAAGATCGGCTGATGGAAAAGTTGGAGGAGCTCGGCTATCCAAAAACGGTTCGCGCCGAAGAAATCTCCCTAGCTCACTTCCTGGAAATCTTCTTCTCACTCCGGGGGATAGGTGAGCCTTCGAACCTCGGATGATTGGTTGATTGGTAGGGCGGGAGAGGCTCGTCCGATGATCCGACCAAGGAAACTGCTGCGGGTGGGTCCGGTGTTCCAGGGGTGATCTGACCTTCCGGAAGGAATAATGTCGACGGGCGCCTCCGATAACGCCTTGGGTTCTTTTATACCGACGGCTTCAAAGGGAGGTATGCCGGACTTGGGTGCAAGACTTCCGCCAAAGGGGTACGACCTAGGGAGCTATAAACAACCTCGCTGATATTCCCTATTTTGCAAGTATGACCGAGTCTCGCCTTTTGCAGTTAGCAGACTTGGTCGCGCATGCCGTTTGGCTCCTTTACGAAAAGCAAAATCCTGATTTGATACGACCGCTGTTAAAGTACTTCGATAGCAAGGAGGGTGTTCTCCATGGCCCCGTTCACGTTGGAGCTTCTCATGGAAACACATGCGACTGTCCGGCTTGCGTAAGTCACCGCCGGCCTGGGTCATTTGGCCAATGGGTGGAGAACGCTTGGATTAGCGGTGCAGGCGCACTGTAAGTGAAAGAACGGTGAGGGACGCAGTTTGTTTCCTGATGCAAGCCTTCCATTCTTTCGATGTCGTCTGCTCCACCCGGAGCGCCTCCATAGGTGTTGCAGGTCGGTTGCGGCTCTCGGGCTCGTGCCCGGTAACACCCAGGAGTTGCCGCAAAAGGCGGCGCCGGCAACGATCAATGCCGCGCCGTGATACGAAGCGCCGTTTTTTCTTCTTGGAATCGGTGGTCCCCTCGTTCAGCCGCCACCAAGCATCGGTTCCCTTGAGGGCTGCGTTTCCTTGCGCGTAATCCCAAGGTGTCGAGCCGCTTTCGGGTCGGCCCCGGATGCCAGACAGTCTCCTATCGTCGTGGGTGCGCCATCCCGAAGAACCCCGCTGAGTTCCAGTCCCCGCAATCAGCCGCGATCGTTGGACGGCCCCTGCTGCGAAGGCCAGCCCGGATTATTCATGAACGACGGAACAATTGCTGAGTGCGGCTTGATCTCGACGACTTGACCCTGTTCCCGCAGTGTTCTGGCCTGTTCTTCCAGTCTCGACGGGGCGATTGGATCAGACTGACCACAATGTCCGGGTATCCGGTACTGCGGCGGCTCCGGACGCCGCGTTCCGAGGTTCCGGCCGTCCTGATCCAGCCTACACACCCCTGCCCTTTTTCACATTCAAAGTTACGTCACCACCGGTGCATTTTCCCTTCTGATGGCGCGCAGGTTATATTACACTTCCCAGCCTACGGGATTAAAGCAGTCAGTCGGTGTGCCAGCCCAACTTTAATGAGGTGACCCGTGTCAGATCCAGTCGAAAAACTTGTGATTGTCGGATCGGGACCCGCAGGACATACGGCGGCGATTTACTCTGCACGGGCCGCGCTCTCCCCCGTCATGTTCGAAGGGTTCATGGCGGGCGGCGTGGCTGCCGGGGGGCAGTTGACCACGACCAACGATGTGGAAAACTACCCGGGCTTTCCCCAGGGCATCAACGGTCCCGAGATGATGGACCTGTTTCGCGCACAATCTCTGCGCTTTGGCGCCCGTATTCACACAGAAACCGTGGAGAGGGTCGATCTGAGCCAACGGCCGTTCCGGGTGATGACGTCGAGTGAAGAGATGACGACTCGAACCTTGATCGTGGCCACGGGGGCCACCGCCCGGCGACTGGGCATCCCTGGGGAGGAACGATTCTGGCAGCGGGGCATTTCGGCCTGTGCGGTTTGTGACGGGGCCCTCCCCCTATTCCGCAACAAGGTGTTAATGGTCATCGGCGGCGGGGATACCGCGGTCGAGGAAGCGACTCATCTGACCAAGTTTGGAACTCAGGTCATCGTGGTTCACCGTCGGGACACTTTGAGGGCGTCAAAGATCATGCAGCAGCGACTCCTTTCCCATCCCAAGATTGAAATGCGATGGAATTCGGTAGTGGAAGAGGCTCTGGGTGACGATGCGCTCAAGAGCGTTCGGATCCGCAACGTCAAGTCGAACGAGGTGAGTGTCGTCGACGCGGAGGGGCTCTTTTACGCGATTGGCCACCTACCCAATACGGGATTTTTGGACGGACAGCTCAAGCTGGACGAGAGCGGTTACGTTGTGACCACTCCCGGGACCACCCAAACCTCTGTCGAGGGCGTTTTTGCCGCTGGAGACGTCCAGGACAAAGTGTGGCGACAAGCCGTGACCGCAGCGGGCACGGGATGTATGGCTGCGCTGGAGGCCGAGCGTTTCTTGACGGAACACGCCTGAATTCAAATCACCTCGCTTCCAGTTCGAGTCCCTGTCTGTTTCCGAACTCTCCCCTCGAACGGACTTCTCCCGCCTTCCTGGCGAACTTTTCTGGTGGTTTCGGTTAACCGCTCCTTCCGGCGCCGGAGCCAGGGGCTCGACCTGCTCAACGCCCGATGAGGGCGCTCTTTTCCGAGAGCCAAGCTCAACGATTGACTTGCTCCCGGACACCTGCCCGAGATGCCCCTGCCCAGGCAGTCAACGGCACGTCGGCGGTGTCGGCTGGCTGCGACACTGTCGGAGAAACCCTGCGCTTCACCTTCCCCTGTTTCCAAAGAAGGAATCCGTTAAGTCATTGAAAACATTAGTAGATTTCTGCTCGGAGCTTTTGGCCCCCGACATGCTTACCAGGGAATTGCGGCGCCACGATTGATTCATTCATGAAGCTCAAGAACATGCTGTTTCGGATGGGCCGACAGGAACGGATCACTCAACTCGGTTTGTAGGGCTGAGACGAGGCTGAAGAGTTCAAACTTGACTGGGCGCAACAGTTGGCGGAAAGGAGTCTGACAATGAAGACAGAAGCTTCAATTCACGTGCGGGAGCATGGGAGCTTGCTGGCCGTCGCCGAGAAGCAAGCCCTGGTGTGGATGGCCAGGCGCATGCCGTCCTGGGTCACTTCCGACCATTTGACTCTGCTGGGTCTGGTTTCGATGTTCTCGGCCGGAATGGCCTACTACGCGGCCAGCAAGAACCCGCTGGCCCTGCTGCTGGTGGTTCTGGCTCTTGCCTTGAACTGGTTCGGGGACAGTCTGGACGGAACCTTGGCCCGAGTCCGCAACCGTCAAAGGCCGCGCTATGGATTTTATGTCGATCATGTGATCGATATTGTGGGCGCCTTCTTCCTGCTGGGAGGGCTGGCGTTGTCCGGTTACATGAGTCCACTGGTGGCCCTGGGCCTGCTGGCGGCCTTTCTGATGGTGACCTCCGAAGTTTTTCTCGCCACCCACGTCCGGCAGGTGTTCCGCCTTTCATTCCTGTGGGTGGGTCCGACAGAGCTCCGCATCCTTTTGGCCGTGGGCACTCTGTGCCTTCTCTACAAGCCGTGGGTGAAACTGGGTGGCCTGGGCCCGTTTCTGCTGTTTGACGTTGGAGGCATCGTCGGCATCGTTGGCTTGGCCTTGACTCTGGTGGTTTCCGCCATCCGAAATACCCGGGATCTCTATTTCGCCGAGAGGCTACCGCAATGAACGGACAAACTCAAACCATGGTCCTTCGAGCGGCGAAGCTCCGGGCGCCCTTTGCCATTCTGCGGCGCTGGGTCATCTTCTATTCTGTGGGAGCCCTGGGCGTCGTCGTTCAGCTATCCACCTTGGGAATCCTCACCTGGGGTTTGGGCCTGCACTATCTGCTGGGGACCGGTCTGGCTGTGTGGATAGCGATTCTCCATAACTTCATGTGGCATGAGAATTGGACTTGGGCCGAGCGAGCCCGCATAGACAAATCGGGCAGGTGGAAGCGGCTGGCGCGTTTTCAATTGAGCAGCGGCGCCGTGTCTATTATGGGAAACCTGGTCTTTATGCAACTCTTTGTGGGCTATCTGGGGGTGAGCTACATACCCGCCAGCCTGCTCTCGATTGCGGCCTGTTCGATCCTGAATTTCTACGCCAGCGATCGCCTGGTGTTTTCGGTAAAGCCCCAGGCGTCGGAGACTGTTGGGCTGTCCCTGGCGCCCGCAGTCATTTCAGTAAGAGACTGAAATTGTTGAGGAAAGGATGACACGATGAGAAATTCAAAGTTCCGACGGAGTGACCCCTGGATGCTTGTGCTGCCCGCAGCGATCTGGATTTCCCAAAGTCAACCTTTGACGGCGGCCACGTTGCAGAGCCGGACAGTCCAGGATTGGACGACCTACGTGGAGGCCACCGAGAGGCGAATTGCCAAAGAGCTTGAATCCGGAGAAAGATTCCTGGCGTTGGACTTTCAGCCAACTTCCAGGGCGAGCCGCGAGAAGCGTGTGGTCTCCGCCGGGGAAATTCCGGTGACCCGCATGACGGCGCTGGATTCCCGGGGGAAAGAGGTCGCAGTCGAGGGAGGCGCCATCCATCACTGGCGCGGATGCGTCTTTGTCCCCGGTGTGGACCTGGAGGATGTTCTTACCCGAATCGCCAATCCCGGCCCGCTCGATGAACGGCAGGAAGACGTGTTGGACTCCATCGTCCTGGATAGAGGTCCCGGTTGGCTGAAGATATACCTCAAGCTACATCGTTCCAAGATCGTCACCGTCGTCTACAATACGGAGCATCTGGTGAGTTATCGCCGACACGAGGGATCGAGGGCCTCGAGCCGGAGTGTGGCCTTGAAGATCGTGGAGTTGGAGTTTCCCAATTCCCCCAGAGAAAAGGAGAAGCCCCCGGGGATCGATCATGGGTTTCTCTGGCGTTTAAACTCCTACTGGCGCTACGAACAAGTGGATGGCGGCGTCCTGATTGAGTGCGAGTCGGTCAGTCTGAGTCGTTCGATACCAGCGGTATTGGAGTTCCTGATACGACCCATCATCAACCGCACGGCCCGCCAGTCCATGGAGCGGACGCTGGCTGCGCTGCGTGATCGGCTCATCAGGTCCCGCCAAAAGCAGAATGTGGCCGGAACCCCGCCGGCGAACGCATCCTGACCGAGATCGTGGGCCATGGACCCTTCCCGAGTTCTTCCGACGCCCGCTGTTCCGGATAAGGGGCTCAACGGCTCAAGAGAGACGGCCTCTTGTCTTTGATCAAGGGATGATGGCCGTCGCATTGATTTCAACCAGATAGTCCGGGTGGACCAGCCCCGAGACCTGCACTAACGTGCTGGCCGGATAGTTGGCAGGCCAAAATTCAGCTCTCACTTCGTGAACGGCCTGAAGGTGTTCCATGTTTACAAGGAAGACGTTGACACAGGCAATGTCCTCCATGGTTCCTCCCACTGGCTCCAAGGCGGCCTTGATGTTATTGAGCACCTGCCGGGTCTGTAGTCGGATGTCTCCTCCGCCTACCAAATGGCCCTCCACATCAACGGCCACCTGGCCGGAGATGAAGTAGGGACGGCCTGGCTCCGCCAGAGCAGCGTTGGAAAAAATGCCGAAAGGACGACAGAGGGTTTCAGGATTGTAAACAGTTTTGCCCATCGTTGCCTCCTCCTGTGATAGAGAACAGTAGGGGATATGGTTGCTGAAGTCGTGAGGCTTCAGTCTAACCCAAACTCATCCGCCAACGTTGGCCGAAATCCGGGAAGCCTGGATTTTCTACGTACCCACAGCCGTCGAACTTTGAGATACTCGAACTCTCAAAAAGTTTGGCGACAACCCGTTAAATAACCCTCATGTTCCCCTACTTCGAGCAACCAGGTTTCAGACTGGGTCCCATCACCTTGCACGCCTTCGGGATGTTGGTGGCTGCCGCGATCGTGTTGGGTTACTGGATGCTGGTGCGGCGGGCTGAGAAGAGAGGACTGGACGGGGATGCGGCTTCTCGACTTGCTGTCTGGATGGTGGCCTGTGGCTTGCTGAGCTCCCACCTCGTTGCCGTCACTCTTTCCGACCCGAGGGATATCCTCCATGACCCGTTGGTGCTCCTTCGACTGTGGGAGGGACTGTCGTCCTTTGGTGGAATTTCAGGTGGAATTCTCGGTGGCCTCTGGTTTATGCGGCGTTCCGGCTTGAAGCCCTCTGAGGTCTGGGCTTACCTGGACCTGGTTGCCTTTGTTTTCCCTTTTGCCTGGATCCTGGGGCGCGCCGGTTGTACCCTGGCCCACGATCATCCAGGGATCCCCACCGACGGATGGTGGGCGGTCCGTTATCCGGACGGCCCGCGCTTTGATCTCGGCCTTTTGGAGTTCTTCTACACCCTGGGCCTGGCCGGCCTGTTCCTGTTCCTCGATCGACGGCGCAGGCGCAGTGGATTTTACTTCGGACTCTTTTTTGTTCTCTATGGCCCGGCTCGCTTTCTCATGGACGGACTTCGTGTCGGCGACGCTCAGTACTTCGGATTCACGCTGGCGCAGTATGGGTCGGTGATCGGAGCGTTGCTGGGCGGGGTTCTGTTACTGAAGCCGGGAGGGGCCTCCGAGCGAACGAGACCTCGGTCCTCCAGGAGGGGGAAACGTCGCTGACAGGTCTGCAGGAGAGAGTTTGGTTGGATTGGCATGAGGGCCGGCCGTGAGACAACACCCCTCATTCCATCCGTGTCTCGTCCATCTCACGGAAAAAGTCTTGCCGTTTCAGCACCTCGCGTGGTTTGCTGCCGTCTGGCGGCCCCACAATGCCGTCACGTTCCATGATGTCCAGCATCCGGGCCGCTCGGCCGTAGCCAATGCGCAGGCGACGCTGCAAGGTCGATGTCGATGCCTTGCCCATTTCAACCACGATACGGACCGCCTCGTCGTACATCTCGTCCGCCTCCTGCTCCAGGTCCTTCGAGTCTCCCTTCTCGGTGCGATCCTCCACCACCTTTTGATCGTAGACCGGCTGACCTTGGGACTTGAGATGTTCCACGATTTCAGCGATCTCCTCTTCGGTCACCAGTGGTCCGTGAACCCGAGTCATCCTCGAGGTTCCGGGAGGAATAAACAGCATATCCCCCTTTCCCAGGAGTTGTTGAGCCCCCATCTGGTCGAGAATCGTGCGTGAATCCACCTTCTGGGCTACGCGAAAGGAAATGCGAGAAGGGAAGTTGGCCTTGATCACCCCCGTGAGAACATCCACTGAGGGCCGTTGAGTGGCCACGATGAGGTGAATTCCCACCGCTCTCGCCATCTGGGCCAGACGCATGATGGAGTCTTCAATGTCCTTGGAGGCCACCATCATCAAGTCGGCCAGCTCATCGATCACGATGACGATGAAAGGCAAGGGTTTGAGGGTGGCGTTTTGCTCTTCTGAAAACAACTCCAGATTCCGAGGTTTTTGCACGAAGGTGTTGAACTGGTCGATGCTGCGGACGCCCACCGAAGCTAACAGCTTGTAACGGTTTTCCATTTCCGTGGTGGCCCACTTCAAAGCGTTGGAAGCCCGCTTGGGTTCAACGACCACCGGTGTCAGGAGATGAGGAATGTCCTCGTAGAGGCCCAGCTCGAGTCGTTTGGGATCAACCAGGATGAGCTTCACTTCCTCCGGCGAGGACTTGTATAAGATCGAGAGTATCATGGCATTGATGCCCACGCTCTTACCGGAGCCCGTCTGCCCGGCAATGAGCAAATGGGGCATCTTGGCCAGATCGGCAATCACGATCTTTCCGACGATGTCCCTCCCCAGGATGATGGTCAGTCTGGACGGGGAGCGCTGGAACTCGGTAGATTCGATCACTTCACGAAGAAGAATCTGTTCCCGCTCAGCATTGGGGACTTCAACTCCGACTGTCGATTTTCCTGGCAGCCGATTGATGCGCACCGACTCCGCTTTGAGCGCCAGGCACAAATCGTCCACCAGGTTTGTGATCCGGCTGTACTTGACTCCGGCCTCCGGCTTGAATTCGTAGGTGGTCACTACCGGGCCTGGATGAATATGCTTGACCTGCCCGTGAACACCGAACTCCTTGCACTTCTCCGTCAATTGGCCGGCGCGCTTCACCAGTTCTTCTTCACGAACGGCCGCCCGCCGACCGGGAGCCTGAAGCAAGTCAATGGGCGGTAACAGGAAGTCGGTTGACGACCCCTGGGCTGACCGCTTTACGGTAGCCCCCCCGGTGGGAGCCTCGACGGAATCTGATTCACCAAAGAGTCGCTTTCGTGAAGTCTTCTTGGCTGAGGCGGCTCCCCGCTCCTTGACTTCGGAAATCGTTTGGGTAATGACAGCCCTCTTGTCCTCTCCGTGCTTCAGTTTGGCCTCCAGCCTTCTTTTTTGCCTTTTTTTCTCCGCGGTCTTGCCCCAAGCCCGCCAGCGAGCTTGCCAGACTCGAAGAAACTGTAGCCGTCTTTCCAGCCAGGCCAGACAAACCATGATCGAGAAGCGGGTCGCGACAAAGAGGGAAACCATAAAAATCATGAAGCCCACGATGCAAGCGCCGGCCCGATTGAAACGGCCTTGAAGCCAATCCGCCAGCAAGTCCCCGATCACTCCTCCAGCTTTGATAGCCCCGCCGGTTCCCACAATCTCTCCCGCTTTGATCGACCACCCAACCGTCAAATGGTGAGGGAAGATCAATCCTAGAAGCAGGCAGCAGGAGCCAGCCAGAAAAGCAAGTCCGAATACTTTGATTCCCGGTGTGCTTATGGTGTGCGAACGCAACCATTTCCAGCCGAAAATCGAGAAAATGACCGGAAAGAGAAAAGAGGTGTAACCAAAGACTGTCAACAGCAGGTCCGCCGAGGCGGAACCGAATTCACCGATGAAGTTGTGAACCGACTCTTCGCTGAGCGGGTTCCGAGATACGTTTAGCGACGGATCCATCGGATGGTAAGAAACCAGGCTCAGGACGACCAGAACGGCCAGACTGAGCAGCACCAGTCCCACGGCCTCGTTGAGGCGTGGATGTATGGTTGGCGCCAGAAAACTCATACTTTCAGCCCATCCAGTTGAATGATGATGAAAATCACGATACCCAAAAGGATACGGTAATAGATAAAAACATAAAGCGTTTTTTTCTGAAGGAAGCGGATGAAGTACTTGATGGTGAAATAGCCAACGACCAGAGCGGTGAGAAAACCGACCAACAGACTCATGGCCCCGCCTTCAGGAATTCCCAGCTGATTGATTTCATGAAGCTTTTTCAGGCTGGCCCCCACAAGGATCGGGGCTGAGAGCAGGAAGGAAAATCGGGCGGCGGCCTCTCGGGTCATCCCTCGAAAAAGCCCGGTCGTTATGGTGATGCCGGAGCGCGAGGTCCCGGGAATCAAGGCCAGTGCCTGGGCAGTCCCCACCGACAGGGCGTCCATCAGGGAAATCTTCTCCAGTCCTTTGCTCAAGGTGGCTCGACGTTCCGCCAGCCAGAGCAGTAATGCCACGAAGATCAACGTTATCGGCAAGATGCCGGGATTCCGAAGATGGGTGGCAATAATCTCCTCCGTCAGCATCCCGGCAATGGCGGCCGGCAGGGTTCCCAGGAAGAGAAACAGGAGCATGCTGCGCCCTCCCGTCCGCTCGGTGAAGGGGGCTCTTGAGGGTTGGAAACTCTCCCGGATGATTTCGATACAGTCTCGCCAAAAGAAAGAGAGAATAGCCAGGAGAGTCGCGGCGTGCAGGACCACGTCGAAGGTGAGTCCCTGATCCGGCCAACCCATTATCCGAGGCGCCAGAATCAAGTGGGCGGAGCTGCTGATGGGAAGGAACTCCGTAAGGCCCTGCACCGTACCCAGGACAATAGCCTGCCTTAAGGTCATAGAGTTGCTGAGGGGTCGTGGGGCCGCCAGGCGCCCAGAGTCCGATCTGAAGTGTGTCGCCGACGTTTCAGGGCTTGGGGAAAATCCAAACGCCCTCCGGGATTGTCGGAACTCTTACACGTTCAGTGACTCGTCAAATCTCCAGGATGACCGGTAGAACCAACGGCCGCTTGGCCGTCTGTTTGAACAAGAAGCGGCGCAGGTCCCTGCGAATCTTCTCCTTGATGAGGGACCAGTCGGTCCTCTCCTCCACACTGGAATCGTCCAGAGTCTGCAACACGCGGCCTCGAGCTTCCTCCAACAGGGTGTCTTCTTCGTCCACGAAGACGAATCCCCGAGTGATGATTTCGGGCTGGGTCTCCATCTTTCCACTGGCTTTGTTGATGGCCAGAATGGGAAGCACAATGCCATCCTCGGACAGGTGCCGGCGGTCCCGCACCACCACTTCCTCCAGCTCGTCCAAGCTGCCCTCATCAATAAAAATGCGGCCCACGGGGGCCCTGCCGCTGACCTTCGCCCCATGCTCACTCAGTTGAATGCGATCCCCCGTTTCAGCGATGAGGACGCTGTCGCCCACCGCGTGCAGGCTCTTGGCCAATTCAGCGTGGCGATAGAGCTGACGGTATTCTCCATGAATGGGTACGAAAAACTTGGGGCGCACCAAGTTCAAAAGGAGCTTGAGCTCTTCGGCGCTGGCGTGACCTGAGACATGAATAGGAGGTTGAGAGCCATCGTCATAATGAACGACCGCGCCTCTCTTGTAGAGATGATTGATCATGCGAGAAATGGTTTTCTCGTTGCCGGGAATGATGCGCGCGGAAATAATGACGGCGTCCTCCGCCTCGATTTTCATGTTCTTGAAATTGTCAACCGCCATCCGCGGTAGAGCGGCCATAGGCTCCCCTTGACAGCCCGTCAGGATCAGGACCACGCGTTCGGGCAGCATTCTCTTGGCATCCTGCATCTTGATCAGGAGCCCGTCCGGAATTTGCAGGTAGCCGAGTTGGTGAGCGATCTTCGTGGTAGACGCCATGCGTCGTCCCCCTATCGCCACCTTGCGACCGTAGCGCTGAGCCAAGTTGATAATGGTTTGAAGGCGATGAATGGAGGAGGTAAAACAGGAGACAATCACCTTGCGCGGAGCATGGTGAAAAATCTCGTCCAGCTTCTCGATAACGGCGGTTTCCGATGGGGTGAATCCGGGTCGATCCACGTTGGTGCTGTCAGAGAACAAAGCCAGAATGCCCCGACGTCCGTACTCCGCGATCCTGGGAAGATCGGTTACCCGGCCGTCCAGAGGTGAGGAGTCGATTTTGAAATCCCCCGAATGGAGGATGACGCCTGCCGGCGTGGATATAGCCAGCATGACGGCATCCACAATGCTGTGGGTTACATGGATGAACTCCACCTGGAAATCACCAATCTCCTGAATTTGGCCGGCCTCGACGGTGATCAGTTCGGGCCTGATCCAACAACCGGTGTTCGGCCAACTTGGCGGAGACCAGACCCAGGGTGTATCGAGTGCCGTAGATCGGAGCATGGCTCAAGGCGGGCAACACAAAGGGTAAGGCGCCGATGTGATCTTCGTGGCCGTGGGTGAGAACAATAGCCTTAACTTGCGAGGCATTGTCGATCAGGAAGGAAATGTCCGGGACAATGACATCAATGCCCAGGAGCTCTTCATCAGGGAACATCAGGCCGGCATCCACGACGATCATCTGGGTTCCGTAGCGGAACACCATCATGTTCATCCCGAACTCCCCGAGCCCCCCTAAGGGAATGGCTTCAATAAACTCCTGAGAATTCAAGCGTTAACCTCCTCTCAAGTCGTCCGCCCAGTTTAGCATAGTTGAATTCCGCCTTTGAAGGGCTGGGTGAAATTGAGTTCTTGATCCAATCCTCTCCTTGACCCACCCGGGGGGACCGGGCCAGAGTTGACTCGGCGTGGCTGCAATACCTCCAGCGCTCCCCGTAGTTCCAAGTTCGCTTCCAACCGGATTGTCGAGCCTGCGGTTACCCCGGCGTTGGGCGGAAGGGCGCCCCTTCGCGCAGGTCACGCGCCCCCGGAGGAATAACGATGGACCCCCTCGGAGGAAGCGCTTCGAGTTTACTCCGAAAAGGACTGGATTCGGGCTCGTGCCGGAATCCGGGTTCAAGCGTTCGCCATGTTCCCCTTTGCAAGGAGACTGGGCGGGCTTTGATTCTACGGGAATACGGACATGTCCGTTTCCTGCGTGGTCATGAACTCCAGCAATACCGGCACGCCTTCCCGGGTTTTCTGGATTCCTCGTTTGAGGGCCGGAACAATGGCATCCGCCTTTTCGATGCGCTCGCTGTAGCAGCCGAGGGATCTGGCCATCTCGGCGTAATTCCCGGAAATGTCCGTCACCCGATGCCTCTCGGTGGCGGTGGGGAAAAACTGCAACTCGGCAGCCATGCAGAAGTTGTTGAGTAAGATGGAGAGGATCGGAATGCTCTCCCGAACCGCCGTCTCCAGATCTGTTCCGGTAAAACCAATGGCAGCGTCCCCCCAAACGTTGACGCACAACTTGTCCGGCCGGGCCAGCTTGGCGCCCAGGGCCAAGCCCAATCCGTAGCCGAGTTGGGTCGACTTGCCCCAACCGATATAGGAAAGAGGGCTGACGCATTCCCAGAAAGGAGAGAGCTGGTCCCGAGGGCTGCCGGAATCGTGAGTGATGATGGTGTTGGAGGCGTCGACCGTCTGCATCAAATCCCGGATCACTCTATAGGGGGAGAAGGGTTGGTTCGAGGAAGTTAGTTTCGGCCTCCACGCGGCCATCCATTCCCTTTTGGTCGCTTGAATCTCCCGGGCGACCTGCTCAGCCCGGCCTCGACCGTCAGGCTTCGGACGGCGTTTGATTTCACTGGCCAGGGCCTCCAGGGTCAATCGAGCATCGCCTACCAGAGCATGCTCCACGGAAACGTCCTTGTTGATGTCGGCGGAATCCAGGGTGGCGTGGACAATCCTCGCACTGGGTGGCATGGACAATCCAAAGGGGGTGGTGCTGAAACTGCATCCGACGCCGAAAATCAGATCGGCTTTGTGCAGAAACCGGTTCACCATTCGGGTTGTGGAACGGCCGCCGGAGCCCAGGGAAAGCGGGTGGTTCTCGGGAAAGGCGCTTTTGCCACCCAGGCTGGTCGTCACCGGCGCTTCCAGCAGTTCCGCCAATTCACGCAACGCCTGCCAGCCTTTGGCGTAGTGAACTCCTTGCCCGGCGTAGATCAGCGGTCGTGCGGCGCCCAGCAAAAGCTCGGCTGCCTGGGTAACCGACCGTTCATCCGGACCGGACCGCATTCTTGGTGCTGCTCGGTAAGAAAGCGGCCCCGGGACTTCCTCCTGAAGCAGGTCGGAAGGGAGTTCCACCAGAACCGGGCCAGGACGGCCATTCTTAACCTGGGTAAAAGCGCGGCGGAGAGCAGCCTGCAGGTGAGCCGGCAGAGTGACCCGTTCACAGGATTTGGTCACGTGGCGGTAGTTCAAGGATGAATCGAAGTTGGGTGGTACCTGGGCCAGCGCCCGAGGATAGCCCATAGGCAAGACAACGATCGGGACGGATTCGGCATAGGCTTGGGCAACGCCGCCGAAGGCGTTCTCGGCGCCAGGCCCGTTCTGCATGCAGAATACGCCAATCCGTTCACCGCTGTGGATCCGGCTGAAGGCATCCGCCATGTGGATGCCGGTTCTTTCCTGACGCACGATGACAGGGCGAATCCCTGCTTTGGATGCTGCCTCGATGAGAGGGTTGAGAGGGTAGGCGAAAAGGATATCCACTCCCTCCAACTTCAAAATGTGGGCTACGGCATCAGCAACGGTCATAGAGTCTCCTGAGGAGGCGTGGCGCCCCAGGGGCTCCGCCCTTCAGATCGGGCGGACTCTGAGTCACGGTGGCCAGGGTAAAACTTTGTGTCGCGGTGAGCTTCTTGGGAGACGAAACGGGGACAGCCGTCAGGAATGCCAAAGGTGCATGGGTCTGGGCTGCCAAGTCGCGTCTCATGGGAACTCGTCCTTCCAGGAGGACCGGGTAATCTCGGCGGCTCTTGCCAAGTTTGGGGATTGAGAACGGCACGCGGATAAGGACACGGGAACGACTCCGGGAGTAGCACCGCTGCATGAGAACAGTCTAGCACAGGTCGCGAGGGGACTTTGTCCCCGGTTGGGAGAAGGAAAGGGGATGACATACAAGGCAATCCTGGAGCTTGCCCCGACTCCCAACATGGATGAACCTGAATATCCTGTCCACCCCGTGTTTGACAAGATCGAACCTCCCTCGCCTCCGCCTGCCCCCTTGTCTTTTCCAGGCTTCCCATGACCTCGCCTGTAATTTTCCCGGCGCCGGACCCAAGTTCTATTAGAATGGGGACTGGAGCACCCTCGCCACCAGACGAATTCCCGGCCTGAGAAAAGCGACGGTAGCCAGCCTTCCCAAAGGATCGTTGTGCGAGCCAGACCTTCAGAGGAATTTTGACCAGAACCCCCGATCAAAAAGTTGCCTTAGCCATCGCCACGCTGGCGGCGTTCTTTATCCCCTTTATGGGGTCCTCGGTCAACATCGCCTTACCCTCGATTGGCAGAGAATTCGGCATGAATGCCGTCTCGCTGAGTTGGGTCGCCACCTCGTTTCTCTTGGCGTCCGCCATGTTTCTTCTCCCTTTCGGGAGACTGGCGGACATCCATGGCCGCAAACGCTTCTTTGCCTGGGGAATTGCGATCTACACCATTGCCTCTTTCCTGTCAGCCGTTTCAACCTCCGGCCTGGCCTTGATCCTGTTTCGAGGGCTTCAGGGTTTGGGGGGCGCCATGATTTTCAGTACCGGGATCGCCATTCTGACTTCTGTCTTCCCGCTGGCCGAAAGAGGCAAGGTTTTGGGCATCAGTGTTGGAGCCGTTTACCTGGGCCTGAGCTTCGGGCCGTCCGTCGGTGGATTCCTGACCCAGCAGTTCGGTTGGAGATCGGTGTTCCTGGTCCACGTTCCTATCGGTTTACTGATCGTCGCCTTGATTGTGGCCAAGCTCAAGGGGGAGTGGGCCGACGCCCGGGGGGAAGTCTTTGATTGGGTCGGGTCTCTCATCTACTCCGTTGCCCTCGTAGCGGCGGTCTACGGTCTCTCGCTGCTGCCGCAAGCCGTCGGTGGCTGGATGGTCCTTTTCGGCGCCCTGGGGTTGGTCATCTTTGTGGGGTGGGAACTAAAAGCTCCCAGTCCCTTGATGAACATCAGACTTTTCCAGACCAGCACCGTCTTCACTTTCTCCAACTTGGCGGCCCTGATCCACTACAGCGCCACCTTTGCCGTGGGTTTCTTGCTGAGCCTTTACCTGCAATACATCAAGGGCTATGGCCCTCAGAGTGCGGGCATCATCTTGATTGCCCAGCCAGTGGTCATGGCTTTTTTCTCTCCCTATGCGGGCAAGCTCTCCGATCGGATGGAACCCAGGATCGTGGCCTCTGTTGGAATGGCCTTGACGGCTCTGGGGCTTTTTCTGTTTACCGTGATCAACAACCAAAGCGATGTGCTGATGGTTATTGCCAATCTGGTTGTTCTGGGTCTCGGGTTCGCTCTGTTTTCGTCTCCCAACACCAATGCGGTGATGAGCTCGGTAGACAAAAAGTATTTCGGAGTCGCCTCGGGTACTCTGGGAACCATGCGACTGACCGGTCAGATGCTCAGCATGGGCATCGCCACGCTGATTTTCGCTGTCTACATCGGCAGAGTGCCGATCACGCCCAAGCAGTATCCACTTTTCTTGAAAAGCACCCAGGTGGCCTTCGTGGTCTTCGGGCTGCTCTGTCTGGCGGGCATCCTGGCTTCGCTGGCACGGGGGCGGCTGCGGCCCTCTCCTCAAGCCTAGCATCCAGAGGGAGCGCTGGTCCGCCGCATCAGTTCGCCAGGACGTTGCAGCCCGTTGAGCAGGCCCTGATTGCGGGTGTACAGTTGCCTGCCCATGAGTTGTTGAGAAAATCGGGAGCCCCGAGGTCGTGCGGCAGCCCCGCCGCTGGAAGCGCCGGTCCGGCGGCCCCACTCTCCGTTCCCTCCCGGGTGGGTCCCCGCGGCGCGCCGTAAGTTTGCCGCTTGCCGGGGTAGCGAGAAGCCAGCTTTGATCTGAAATCTCACGCCGGCGCCACCCGATGACGCTGATCACCCCGCAGGCTTCCGGACATCATGTCTCTTCCAGTCGGGCACGTGCGCCGTCATCAACGCCTTGAAGAGCCTGCCATGGTTGGGCACGCGCAGGTGCAGCAACTCGTGGGCAATCACGAAGTCCTGGAATTCCGATTCCTGATCGATCAGATCGGCCGCCAAAGTGATGATCCCCGAGGTCGAGCAAGAGCCCCACTTCCGCGTCATACGCCGTACGCGCACCAGCCGCGGCCGGGCGTTCAACCGTCGCGCCCAGTATTCGACGCGGTCGTCAATGATCTCGCGCCGTTCGTCACGTGCCTGCATCGGTGTCTACGCCCAGAAGAATTGTGAGAATGCGCTTTACGACGCGGCGCCGTTCGTCTCCGTCCAATCCCAGAAGCGGGTGATAGAGGGAGGCGCGCAGCCGCCTTTCCTCGTCAGCGTTGACGGCCGCGTTGGGAAATCGGTCGAGTAGCGCTTCCGCTCTCCGCGCCAAGGTCAACGCCAAGATGCCGGCGGCCTCCAGACCCGGATCGTCCTTCAGCGCCCAAAAGACACCGAACGCGCGCGGCGCGAGCCCGCTGTCCCTCGCGGCCTCGATGGCGGCTTCCCTCTCCTCGGTCAGGGCAGTCAGCCGACCCATCGCCGCGAGTCCGGTCGTCTTGCGATCTTCCAGGTCCTTCAGGATGCGTTCGGCGCGCTCCTTCAGGGGCAGCAGCACGGCCTCCAGGTCCGGCTCGTTCTCGATTTCCTTCCGCAGGCCGCGCACGAGGTTGAATACCTTGGCCTCGTCCGAGCCCGGCTCGCCTCGAAGCGCTTCGAGGGTGTTCACGTCGAACGTCACCGCCTTCGACCGATAGCCGAGATCTTCCTGGGTCGCGCTTTCCTGCACCATGAGACGCGTCTTGTTGCCCAGGTCCACCACGTAGTTGGCGCCTCCCGCGTAGGCGTTCCGCACGGCGGCATAGAGATGGGCCAGCCGCTTGAAGGTCGTGATGTGGTCGCGTAGCTCCGGTGAGGGCGACAGGATCTCCCAAAGCGCCTCGATCTCCTTATAGCCTTCGAAGAACGCCTTGCGCGCCTCCGGCTCCAGAAAGCGCCCATAGACAATCCTCTCGAGGCGCTCGTCCGCGCCGCCGCTTCCCTCGCTGCCGAGGTAGTCTGTTTTCGCCCGTTCGATCTTGTGTCGAAAATCCTCCAGAAGCAGATCGAGATCCTCGATCACTCCGCTGACGTCGGACGAGTCGAACCGCAACGCCTTCTTCAGTTCGCGCAACACGCCTACGAAGTCGACGACGAGGCCGATGCGTTTGCGCGCGCCCTTCGCGTCCACGTGAGGGCGGTTCACGCGGGCGATCGCCTGTAGAAGCACGTGATCGCGCATTGGTTTGTCGAGATACATGCAGTAGAGGAGCGGCGCGTCGTAGCCCGTGAGCAGTTTGTCGGTGACGATGAGGATCTTCGGGTTCTCGTCCGCCTTCTTGAACAGGAGGCGCGTTTCCTCCTCGCGTTCCGGCGAGAGTTGGAGCTGCGCCACGAGCGGGCGGTCGACGACGTCGGCGGCGTTCTCGGTATAGACCGGCGCGGTCCATTCGGGTGGCAGGAGCTTGTCGAGCGCGCCCTTGTATTTGGCGCAGGCTTCTCGGTTCACGCCCACCAGGAACGCCTTGTAACCGAGCGGCGCCACGTTCTCCCGGAAGTGCTCGGCGACGAATGCAGCGACCTTTTCCATGCGGTCGTCGGCGGTCAGGAAGGTGCGCAGGCCCACCGCGCGATCCAGGACCTTGTTGAGCTCATCGACGTCGGTGACGCCCTCGGCTTCGGCCAGGGCGAAGAACTCCCGGTCGAGCCGCTCCGCCGGCGCCGTCATCGAGCTCGGCGCCATGGTGTGACGGATGGGCAGCGTCGTTTCATCCTCGATGGACTCGGCGATGGTGTACTTGTCGAGATACCCCCGCTCGTCGTCGGCGCCGAATATCTTGAAGGTGCCTTCCCCGTGCGCGGTCCGGTCGATGGGCGTGCCGGTGAACCCGATGATCGTCGCCTTAGGCACGGCCGCCATCAGGTACGTGCCCAAGTCCCTGGCGACCGAGCGATGCGCCTCGTCGATGAACACGTAGAGGTTGTCGCGGGTGTTGGCGTCCTTCTCGATGCCCTCGAACTTGTGAATCATGGACAGAATCAGGCCCCGTTTGTCGGTTTTGAGCAGGTCCCGAAGCTCGGCCCTGGAGTTCGCGCGCCACACCGGGACGTCCTGCTGCTGCATCTCGCCCAGCAGCCGCTCGACCCAGCCCTTGAGCTGCCCTTCGAGCTCCGTCCGGTCCACGACCACCACCACTGTCGGAGTGCGGAACCGGTCCTTGCGTTCCAGGATCAGGCGTGCGTCGGTCAGCAGCGTAAAGGTCTTGCCGGAGCCCTGGGTGTGCCAGACCAGGCCCCGCCGCTTCGCCGGCTCGGAGCAGCGCTTGACGATGCGCTCAACAGCGCGGCGCTGATGCTGGCGCAGCACGGACTTCCGCGTCTCACCGTCTTCGACGTAGAAGAGTATCCAGTCTCGCAGCGTACGCAGGAAATCGGTCGGTTCGAAGAAGGACTGGACGACGAACCGGTAGCTCTCCTCCGGGCGCTCCTTCCAGCGCGCCATGAAGCGGCGCGAGACGTTCCAGGTGACGCCGTACCAGTAATCGAGGAGATGGGTGACGTTGAAGAGCTGCGCCGCCCCCATCAGCTCCGGCGTCCTTCGGGTTCTTGTGCTCGACGATGGCGACCGGCACGCCGTTGACCACGAACATCACGTCCGCGCGGTTGCCCTTACGGGCCGGGGGTTTGAGTTTCCATTCCCAGGTGACGTGCAGGACGTTGGCGCCCGGTGTCTCGAAATCGATGAGCCGAACGGGTCGGTGGCGTTTCTCAGCCTCGTCGTACCACTGCCGCTCCCCGCGCAGCTAGGCCAGCATCTCGCGGTTGCCCTCGATCGTCGGCGGGAGCGCTTCCAGCCGCTCGACGGCGGAGCGAATGGCCTCGGCGGTCATCCAGGGGTTGAACTGGCGAAGCTTGGCTTCAAGCTCGTCGCGGAACAACGTCCCGGCCTCGCCGCCCCGCTTGTGCCTCGCGGCCGTCGGCGGGAGCGGCGTCCAGCCAATCTCCGCCGCGTGGCGGACCATGGGGAACTGGACGGTATCTGCTTCAGTGACTTTGAGTTCGGTCATGGCCGGATTCGGGTGGCGCGAGCCGCTCTAGCTTGGCGAGCAGTGTCGGCAGGTCTTCCTGCACGGCCTGCCGGACGATATCGAGGTTGTTGCTGAAATACGCATGAACAAGTCGGTTTCGCATTGTGACAAGCCTGTCCCAAGGAATGTCCGCCAACTCTATACGAGTCGATTCGGTTATCTGGGCCGCGGCCTCACCAACAATCTCGATGTCTTTGACCAGCGACAAGACCAACTGGAAGTCAATCTCCAGGTCGTCGCGGCCTCGACCGCGCGCAAACGACACAGCCTCGCACGCCGCTTCAATCATGCGGCGTCAACGGATTTCGTCATCCTTGATCACATTGAACTTCCGCCGTGTCCAGGACATCTTGCCGGAAGCAGGGGCTCGGATCTTCGGGTGTCCGCAGATCCACTTTGCGTCCTGTGAACAGCTCAGATAACTCCGGCTCCGTGCCGGCAATGCCCCGCAGTCCGGGAGTGCGATCTGGTTCGAACTCGACGAGCGCATCTCTATCGCTCTCTGGTCCGAAATCCTCTCGCAGCGCTGAGCCAAAGATAGCGAGCTGCTTGATTCCATGCTCTTGACAGAAAAAGGCAAGCGCGGTCTTTGATTTCAATACTTGTGGGTTCATTGCTTCTGCTCCCTCGCTTCAACAGCGACGTGTGACAGGACGATCTCGGCCCCCGACCTCCGCAGCGTGGCAGACCATGGGAGGCTGGACGGAGTGGGACTCGCTGATCTTGAGATCGGTCACGACAGATACTCGACAACCTCTGGAGCGAAGGAGTAGTCCTTGATACACCATTAGTGTGATGGTATGGTGTCTCCATAATGATGGTGCGCACCCAGATTTCTCTCGATTCGGAGTTGCACACACGAGTTCGTGCGCGCGCAGACGCGCTTGGAATTTCACTTGCCGAATACATGCGCCAACTGGTGGACCGGGACTTGGCCGCGTCCCCTCGAAGCGTCGACCGTTCCATCGTTTTCGATCTCGGTACGTCGGAAGGCACTGATATCGCATCGGAGAAAGCTCGCATGATCGGAGAAGCGATTGGAGCCGGGAAGCGCCGCCGTTCCGATGCACCATGAGCATCTTCGTGGACAGCTCGGCCTGGTATGCCGCCGTTGACCGCGGCGACCGGCAAAATGGCAGGGCAAAGCAACTTTTGGAAACGAACGAACCGCTTGTCACCAGTGACCACGTACTGGTGGAGACTTGGCGTCTCATCCACCACTTCATCTCCTCCCATGTGGCGGAAACCTTTTGGGACGGTCTGTGAAGTGGTGTCGCAACCATTGAACAGACGACCGGTGCAGACCTTGAAGTCGCGTGGGCCATTGGCGAACGCTTCCCCGACCAGGACTTCTCCCTCGTCGATTGCACCTCCTTCGCAGTCATGGAACGGCTCGGTATCTCACGTGTCATTTCGTTCGACAACGATTTTGCCGTTTTCCGATACGGCCGCGGGCGCAAGACCGCATTCGAAGTACTGAGATGAGCAGCGAATCTCGATGCCTTGAAGTTGCGCTGACGACCGGGGCAATGCCGTTGCGGCGCGCCGGACCATGGGGACTGGACGGGGGCCTGCCTTGCTGATGATATCGAGCTCAGTCATGACCGGATCAGAGTACGACAACTCTTGGGCAGGACTGGCCCGATGTGACATAATCGCGCCCCCCATCACGCCCCGTGTCGTCTGCATGTCGTCATGCGCGGGCGGCATTCACCCATTTAAGACCCTATCCATAGTTCTGATGCGCATCAGCCCGTCATCCTCTTGCGCGTTTCCAGCGTGCCGATGGACCGAGACCTGCCGACACCAACCCTCTGTCTCTCAACCCTTCCAGCGCCCTTCGCACTTGGCGTTCGCTGACGGTAGAAGCTGGTCGCGCCAGGATTTCGCGTAGCGTCAGACCGTCGCCCGCACGGCAGGCGCCAGTTCGTCGGGGATCTCCATTAGTGTTTGCGTGGAGTCCTTGAAAGCGGCCTCGTCTTCGGCAACTGCTTCGTCCTCGTTCAGCAAATCGTAGTGACGGAGGACGCGCTGCCCCCCCCCCCCCGGGGGGGGGGCAGTTGGTTGCGTTCCTCCTCTCCTTCTCATGCGCCGCCGAAAGGGGGCAAGCAGTTTGCCCCTCGATTCGTATCCTGATCACCTGACGTGGGCGTTCCGAATTTTGACACTTGGCGCGTGGCGTGTTATTCTTTCGTCAAAGGTCCCCCCCGATGACAAGTGTTCCAGGTGAGCACTCTCCGGAAAGGAGTAGTCGGGGGGGTCGCTTTTTGGGACCAGCCGTCCATCGACTCCAGCATTTTATTCCACCGTGTAAAATATCGAACTCATTACACACCGCTGGCTTGATGCGGTCGTACCAGGCGTTCTCTTCTCTCTGCCACTTCCGAAAAACCGCCCAGCAGCAGTAATCCGCCACCTGCAGTCCGTAGTGGGAACGCGATTGGTGGTGTAGGATGCGATAGTTCATTCTGGTCGGCAGCATCCTGGCAAGTGTGGTCCGCACGGCTTTTTCGACAGCTTGCCGCTTCTTGTTTACGGGGATGGCATCGGTGATGACAATGACCTCGCTGGTATCCGTATCCAACTCTCTGGGTAGAACGATTTTCAGAAGCTGTCCCAGCATCTCCGGATAGAAGCGCACGGTCTCTCGTAACGCCGGATCGGTTCTGGACTTTTCGACCACCAGATAGTCAATGCGTATGCCGTCGAGATGAGCCGCGATCAGATCGAACAGGCTGTTGCGCACCTCCTCGCGGTCGCGGGAACAGTGGAAGTGCTCCAGGTTCCGACCGCCTTCGAGACAGTCGTGTTTGTAGTCGTCAAGCGCATTGAACGCCGGGAACGGTCGGCGCATGCTGACGCTGGTCAGCAGAAAATAGCGGGTTCCACTCTCACTGAAATCCAGATTGCCAGACTCGTCGAGGAAGATATAGGCGCAGCGGGTCACGACGTCACCTCTTCAAAGGACCCGCTTCCAAGCTGAGGATGTCGAGCTTCGGTTCGTTGTACGCCTCCGTCCTGGCCGTTTCTCGGCGCGCCCCGGTCGTCTCCTTGAACTCCAGCATTTCGGATTCGCCGGACGCGGCCACTGCTGTGAGTTGATCAATAATCATGAGCGCATTGTCTCATCCGTACCCCCGATCTATCTGGCGCGGTTCGCAAGCAACGCCCGCACGGCAGCGCCAGTTCGTCGGGAACCTCCATTAGTGTTTGCGTGGAGTCCTCGAAAGCGGCCTTGTCTTCGGCAACCACTTCGTCCTCGTTCAGCGAATCGTAGTGACGGAGGATGCGCTGGACTCGTTCCTCATCCCATCCCGGCGGAAAGTTGGTCGCGTTCCTTCTCTCCTTCTCATGCGCCGCCGAAAGGCGGCGAGCGGTCTCTCAACGCGTATCCTCCTCACCTGACGGGGGCTTTCCGAATTTTGACGCTTGGCGCGTGGCGTGTTATCCTTCTGCTAAAGGTTCCCCCCCGATGACAAGAGCCCAAGGGGCTCTCTCCGGAGACGGAGTAGTCGGGGGGGTCGTCTTTTCGGGACACGACTGCATCAGTAGTCGTACGTCGTCCCGGTCCGAAAGATGTCGAACTCACTACGCACCGCTCGCCGGATCCGGTCATAGTGGATTGTCTCTCCTCTCTCGTGCTTTCGGAACACTGCCCAGCAACAGTAATCCGCAATTTGCAGCCCGTAATGGGAGCGGGAATCGTGATGCAGGACGCGGTGCTTCCGACCCTGCGGCAACATCTTCGCCACCGTGAGCTTGACGGCCTTTTCGATGGCCTGGCGTTTCTTTCGCAAAGGCAGTGTGTCGGTGATGACAATAACCTCTTCGACTTCTGCGTTCGATTTTCTGGATAGCACATGCTTTAGAAGATAGCCCGGCATCTCGGGGTAGAAGCGCATATCAGCGGTTAACGCAGGTCCGGCCTTGCGTTTTTCCACGATGAGACTGTCGATGTTCATGGCGCCGATATGGCTGGCAATGATATTGAACACTTTGCCTCGCACGTGCTTATTGTCGTCAGCGCAGTGGAAATGCTCGTTTTCCAAGCCGTATTCGAGACAGTCGTATTTGTAGGCGTCGAGTGGATTGTGCATCTGAAATGGCCTCTCCATGCCAACGCTGGTCAGCACGAAATAGCATGTTCCACGCTCACTGAAATCCAGATTGCCCGCCTCATCGAGGAAGATATAAGCGCAGCGGGTCACGACGTCACCCCTCTTTCAAAGAACCCGCTTCCAAGCCAAAGAGGTTGCGCTTCAGTTCTTGGTACACCACCGTCTTGGCCGCCTCGCGGCGATCCCTATCGTCGTCTTGAACTCCAGCGTTTCGGATTCGCCGGACGCGGCCAACGCTGCGAGTTGATCGGCAATCATGAACGTATCCCGCTTACTCTAGGAATTGGCTCGCCTCATCCGCCGGCTCAAGTCATACTCGCATCGGGCACGATCCCTGAATGCTACTTCAACGAGGTATTCAAGAGTCACTTTGTTGATTCTGCTCCAAGGCACGACAGAAATTCTGGCCCCTGGTTTAAGCAGATTGTCGATAATCCGATCAGGCATGTAAGGGTATCGCCGTTCGTACTCGGCCCTGATATTGATTGACGTCCACGAAGTGATGTCTGGATAGAGGTCCTTCTCTTGCTGCCCACGCGGAGCTGTAACTAAATCACCGTTTGTTGTCGGCAACTCAATGGCCAATATCCCTGACTTCTTATTGACTCTCCCATCGTACATACTTGAATATATTTCCCAGTCAACGTGTTTCCTGCGTTTCGTTTCTGTCCCAACCAAGACAATCGTCACGGTCGAATCTCGTAGGTAGTGGTCCCTGATTAACTCGCGAATATATTCATCGCTAAGGCCATCGGAGATGTCACCCGTATCGACGGATCGATCAATGAATATGGAATTTTGTTCCCCGAACTTAACCAATTCCTCTTTGTACCCCTGATCGTTCTCATGGTGATAGCTGATGGAAGCCTTGTGCACTTCTATTCTCCTTTCTGACTTGAGCCATCGTGAGCACCGCCGCACAGTCGATGAAGACCCAGCATAACCAGGGTCATGGCTTGATCGATATGCGGCGTGTGCGCGAGCAAACGGTTTTCTTCGGAGGACAGCCCGTTGTGCAGATCTTCCGCCGTGAACTTTCTGAATTGGCCGCGTTCAGGCCAATCTGGACGGGAGCCTACCCAAAGCTCGACAAGCCCAAGGGTCTCGCAAATGTCCCGGGTGCAGCCTCCAAAACCGCCGATAAGGAACAAGGGCTGGCTGAACTGAAGTGACAGCAACGCCTCTTCCGCAATACCCGGCATATGCCCTTTATAGCCTTCCACACGTCCACCCAACACTATACGTGCGTCCGTCTCCTCCCGCATGGCTCGCCGCATTGCTGTTAGCCCCGTACCCCACTCATGATCATCAGGTTCGCGCGATGGCAGCGCTTGGCGGTCTTCCAGCGACATCTGACCTCCGTCCTGTCCCATGAGTGCAAGACGAGCGAACCCTTGAAGTTCGGTGGCAAGTGTAGCCAAGTCTCTGGCTGCCATGCTGACGTGTACCGGCCAAGCTAGGTAGTTGGTCACCCGGGCGTTGGCGTCTCCCTGTCGCCGATAGCGCGTGACCAACTCGAACAGCAACTCGGTGAAGCCTTGAGGCCGCAGGTCGCCCCCGTAGGCCAAGTTCGCCCCAGAGGCAAGGAGTTGGATAGCAGTTTCAGCCATCCCCTCCCGCAAGTGCTGGTCGCTTAGGCCGAACACTGCCATGTCCGGGCTCTCCGACGTTGAGATAGCAATGACCCTTGGTTGCATGCTCGCAGATGTCATGTCTCAGCCTCCCCTTGCCACTGTCTGAAGCTACGTAAGTGCACATCGTGACGGACGTCCGCTATCAATCGTACCTCCTCGGCGCTCAATGGCGGGTCAGGATACACGATCTGCCGCTCAGCGCCACCTGCATTGTCCGGCAGCGCCGCGAGCGAAATCAACTCCGGCGAGCGCGTCATGAAGGTGGTATGTGGAAAGGAAGTACGGAATCTCTCAGTCCGACACCTCCAAAGGAAGTCCTTGAACACTTCGTCGAGCAGCAGCCCGGCGACTTGGTCAATTTGGTCCCTGCTTTCCGGGTCCATCCGAATGACTGGCACATTCCCAAGATAGGGGAAGGAGCGAACGTCAATCGTTTGCAGGCAATCTACCACTAGCATTGGAATGTTCCGACGTTTCGCCTCAATCACTTCATGGCGGCACCACTCTCGCGAGGAGTAAGAGTCCGTGTAAATAGCTACCATAACGCCGTCACGAATAGAGTCAAAGATAACAGCGGAGGATGAGATGCCGGCCGGTATGTCATAAACGTCCAGAAAGCTCGACAACGCGCTGTTGTCGTGAAGCCAGTCTCGAACAGATCTAGCAACGGGTTCTCCCTGTTTATCATGCTTGGAGTGACTGAGAAATACTCGAATGTTCTCTCGATAACGTCGAAGGTCATCTTCGCCATTGCCGGTTCCCTGCGCCAAGCGATGCCTTAGCATCCTACTGAATTCGTAAGTGAGTTCTCTAAGGAGCCGCTGTTCCCGTTCGGCGTCGCTCCCCGCCCAGCGGTCCCAACGCAACGCCTGTATGTCATGGGGGAAGTCCCAGAGGCCCTCAAGGACATCCGGTTCCATTGCGATTGGAAACACGCGAGCAGAAAACCCCCTGGATTCTCCTTCTTCGATGAGTTCTCGAACGTACTGCATCCACGCGGAATCGTTCGCAAGCGCACTATTGAGCAGTATCACTGCGGCCGTGGCATCCGCTTCGTCCCAGTCGATGAGCAGCGGGGTGACGGAACCCGGGATATTGGCGTTGCGAAAAAGCACCGACACCCCGGCTCCGCCAACGATGTTGCTATACCGGTCGGTGCCAAAGTGACGACGTATCAGCTCTGCGACGTTCGCCTCCGGGACGTAGCCCGGATGCGAGACGACATAGAGAACAAATGGAGGGCGGTCAGTGGCTTCCAGCATCAGGCCATCCCCGAGGAAAGGTCAAGCGACGATCTAATTGCCGCCGAATCCAAATCATCTGCCCGTATCTCCCCCGTCATTAGCTTGTGCAGCAGGGCCTTGAACAGGTCTTCCAGCACTGTACGTTTCCTTCGGTGCAGATCGATCTTGCGGTCGATTGCATCGAGAATTGCGACCATTTCGCGTTGTTCGTTAATGGAGGGAATGGCGACAAGGAAATCGGCGAATGAGTTCCGGTTTAAGGTTGGGACGCTCACGCCTTGTGCAAATCGTGAGAAATCAAACTGTTCAAGGAAGTAGCCGATAAATCGGGCATCATTCCCAAAAAAATCGGTGGCAAAAAGCGTCGTGTTCAATGGCCAGTATAGCCCTGCGGTGAAGTTGACTCTTCCAATGCTCCCACTTCGACCAATCAACACGCCAGGGATTGGAATATTCGATGGGACTTCATTGTGGTGTCCAACGATCCCATTTGACCCGAAAACGGGTACATTGCCATTTTGTCTTTGCGATACAGGCAAATCGAACCCTCTTTGTAGAAGGACAGCCCTTGCAAAAGGAACCAAACTCCAACTCGCCGGCACTGGCCCGATCTCGGTTTGCTTTTGCGGCTCGCCCCGTAGGCCGCGCGTGAACAGCGTCCGCATCGCGGCGCGCTTCAGGACTTGGCCCTCTTCAACCAATGTCTCTGAGTAGTTGATTGCCTCATGCACAAGCCAGAGGAGGTCGGCAATCTGTCGTTGCTCATCGAATGCGAATACGGGCAGTTCAAAGTCGCGTGTGTGCGCCCATGAAGTCCTCGGATGCTGGACGCCCGTGGTTCCCAAGATGGCATACTGAAGGAAGCCGGGAGAATGGACAACCGCGGCGAGGAATCTTGGGTCCACGCCTGCCTTCGCTCGAAGTACGAGCAGCTCTGTCGTGCAGACGCCCGCCTCGTCAGCGAGCACGGCCTTGTCAAGATACGGACGGAGTTTTCCGTACAACACGTCGCCGGGTTGGAACGCGGACGTGGTGCTCCGCATGTCGGACGCTTGACCACTACCGATGCGAACAAGCCGCCCCGGGGCAAGATGTTCAAGACCAAGATAGAGGGCATCCGGCCGCGCACCGGGCCTGACCGGCTCTGCGATCAGGTCGCACAGTTCGGAAAGGCGAACGGTCTCGACTCTCATCGCGCCAATCCTCTCAGTTCTTGAAGCACCCTGGACGTGGTCAACGGCCAAACAGTTGTTGCCGAATCTCATCGTGGCTTATCTGCATATGTTTGGCGACGTCGGAGAGTATGAAACTCAACGTTCCTGCACGTAGCTGACGGTGGCGCGGTATGGTCACACTGTGCTGTGCGCCTCGAATGGTCGCAGTCACCGTCATGTGGCTGCCTCGCTGCCGGACGAGCTGGTAACCATAATGGCGGCGCAGCAGTCCGGCCAGATGCTCACCAGACACGTCGCGGGGCAGTCTCATACTGCAATAACCTCGTCTCGGACGAGATGCAGCCTGATGATTTTGGGCGCGCCGCCTTCATCGAAGTGGCAAAGCACGGCATCCTTTACCATCGTCTTCAGGTCGGCCCAATCCTCCCCCTGCGTGAAGATACTGTACCCCAGCGCCCTGGCGTCGTAGCCGCCGTCGTCTCCCTCAGTCACTTCAAAGATGATTTCTACTGGCTCCATGAAGGAACCTCCCAGTTTGTCACGTTCAAGTATTCCCGGCTTGCCAAGCAAAGAGCAAGTGCGCAATAGAGATGGAACCGTCGCAAGAGAATCATAGCCGCGCCAGCATTTTCGCCAACGATGCGTCGACCTCGCGGGCCTCGTCGTCGAGGCGCTGCATCTCGGCAATGATATCCTTGATCGGGCGCAGAGCAGCGGCGTATGTCTACCCCACCCAGCGGCTTGGGCTGAGGTTATAGTCGGCTTGCCGGGCCTGCTCCCGGGTGATGACGGCGATTTCGCCCTCGACCGGCTCGCCCTTGAGGAACATGTCCGCCAGCGGGCGGACGTCCTCCTGAGGAATGAAATTCTTCGGGCGGCCCTTGCCCACGCGGCGGCTGGCGTTGAGGAGGACGATCCTGTCCTTGCGCGCCGCCGGTTTGCGCATGGACAGGACCACGATGACGCCGGCGGCGCTGGTGTTGTAGAAGATGTTGTCGGGCAGCAGGATCACGCCGTCGATCAGGTCGCGGTCCACGAACCACTTGCGGATGTTGCGCTCCCGGTCCTCGTGCCTGGCGCCGGAGCCGCGGGTCACCGCGCCGGTGTCCAGCACCACTGCGGCCCGTCCGCGCTCGTTCAGACAGGCCAGGGTATGCTGGAGCCAGGCCCAATCGCCCTTGCCGGTGGTGACGCCGCCCCGGGTGCGGAAACGGTCGAAGGGGTCGTTGGCGAAGAGGTCCGGACTGAACGGCTGATTCCACATGGGATTGGCGACCACGATGTCGTGGGCGCCAATCCGGCCGGCGGCGGTCTTGAACTTGGGGTTGATCATGGTGTCGCCGCGGGCGGTCCGGACCTCCATGTCGTGGATGATGGCGTTCATGTGAGCCACGGCGTAGCTCTCGGCTTTCAGCTCCTGCCCGCAGAGCTTGAGCGGCACGCGGCTGGTGGGGTCGAGCTCGCGGGCCACGAGTTGCAGCTTGACCAGCAGGCCGGCCGAGCCGCAGGCATAGTCGTGGCAGTCCTCGCCGGGCCTGGGGCGCATGAGATGGGCCATGAGGAAGCCGACCTCGTTGGGGGTGAAGAACTCGCCGGCGCTCTGGCCGGAACCTTCGGCGAACTTGCGCAGCAGGTACTCGTAGGCGCGGCCCAGGAAATCGGGTTGTACGTCGGCGAGGCCGAGCCGGTAGCGGGAATCGGAGAAGGTCTCGACTACGGCGGCCAGCCTGGCGGGGTTGAGGTCGCGCTCGCCGTTGCGCTCGGAGGCGAAATCGACCAGGTCGATGACGCCGGAGAGCGAGGGGTTGTGCCGGACGACGGCTCGCACCGCCCGGGTCAGATGCTCACCGATGTCATGGGGGCGGGTGCTGCGCCCTCGGTCGTCGGGCGGCCATTCGCGAGCCTCCCGGCCGCTGATGACGCCCCAGCGGGCTTCCGGGGGCAGGTAGAAGTGCAACAGCCTGGGGTCGCTCTCGGCGATCTCCCTGGCAAGGTTCCGATCGCCGTACTCCTCGGCCAGCCGCTCGATTTCGTCGTCGAAGACGTCCGAAAGGCGCTTGAGGAAGAGGAGCGGTAGCAGGTAGTCCTTGAACTTGGCCGCGTCCTTCTCGCCGCGGATAGAGCAGGCCGCATCCCACAGCATTTGCTCCATGGTCCTGGTGGAAGGAGCGGCGGCTTGGCGCTTGCGGGACCGCCGCCGGGTCACGCGCGCCGCGGATTCGGCTTGGTCCGCGGCCGGCTCGGCAACGTCGATTCCCGCCTCGGCGGCAAGCGCGGCAATGGCCTCCTGCGCCGCCTTCTGGGGCCTGATCCCGCCGCCCTCCCAGCGGTTGACACTGGTGAAGGAGATGCCGAGTCGCTCCGCAAGCTGCTCTTGTGTGAGGTCGAGGCTGGCGCGGATGGCCCGCAGCGTGGCCGAGATGGTGCGTAAATCTGTCATAATTCATCTGTATCAGATATTGCAAAAAATTCCAATGAGCCATTTCGGCCTTGGATCCTGCACTGCTGTCGCCTTCAGAGGTGGCAAGGGCGGACCGGCTTCGGCCAACATGATCTCGCCGCCTCCGGGCTGGTGACGGGCCGCCCCGAAATGCAGATCAACCGGACCGCTGTGGCGGCATGTTGTCCCCCCATCGACATCGCCCCGGAGGTAGAGACGCTGGACTCGTTTTCTCGTAGGATTGCCGGCATCCGGGGAGGGACGTTGCCCGAGACAGCGGCCTGCCCGCTACCCGACTGTATGAGATGGTTCATGAACGCCGCGGCGTGAGTGCAAAAACAGCGGCACTTGTGATAAGACTGTAGTCGAATTCGTTTGGCCGCACTGGTGGGAGTTTGGGTCATGCCTTGCTTCCTGAAAGCTTGCGGTTCAGCGAGGCGCATAGGGAGGCTCTTATGAATCGGGGACTGGTTTGCAGGGTTGGCGTCGCTTTAGCCGTCGTCTTTTTGCTGGAGAACGTAATGGGTGCCGAAATGAATTGGAAAGCATCGGGTCGCGCCGGGGCCGTGGCCGCCGGCGACAGTCGCGCCGTGGCCGCCGGGATTGAGATTCTCGAAGAGGGAGGCACCGCCGCAGACGCGGCAGTGGGAGTCATCTTGGCGCTCAGCGTGACCGATTACGGGGATTTTTGCATTGGGGGTGAGGCGCCCTTCCTCATTTACGACGTCCAGCGCGACGCCGTGGAGGTGCTTTCGGGTCAGGGAGCGGCTCCCAAGCTCGGCACGCTCGAGCACTACCGTAAGATCGGCGGCATCCCTCGAAGGGGTGATCCCAACAACCTCCAATCGGCTGCGGTTCCGGCAATCATCGACCTGTGCGTGACGGCGCTGATGCGATACGGCACACGCTGACCTTCGCCCAAGCCGCTCAGCCGGTGCTGCAAATCCTGGACGGCGGTGACCGGGCCTGGCATCCGAAATTGGCCGGAACCCTGAGGCGCCTGATCGAGGCCGAAAGGCAGGCTGCCGGGGGCCGAAGCCCGGGGCTCCGGGCGGTTTCCGACCGTTTCTACCGGGGAGACATTGCCGGGGAGCTGGATGATTGGTACCGGAAACAGGGCGGACTGCTGCGGAAAGAGGACCTGGCTGCCCACCGGACTTTGGTCGAAAAGCCGGTCACCATTGACTATCGGGGTTATACCATCTGCAAGGCAGGGACCTGGACGCAAGGTCCCTATCTGTCGCAAACCCTGCGCCTGCTGGAGGGTTTCAACCTCCGACAGATGGGCCATCTTTCGGCCGATTACATCCATGTGGTCGCCGAGGCCATGAAGCTGGCCCTGGCAGACCGGGATCACTATTATGGAGACCCGCGTTTTGTGCGGGTGCCTCTGGTGAAGCTCTTGTCGGATGAGTATACTCGTTTGCGCCGTCCACTGATTGACCTTGAGAAGGCTTCGATCGAGGTCCGTCCCGGAGATCCCTACCGGATGCGCCCGGTCCAGGTGTCTCGCTACGGTCCCGCCGGGAGTGTTGGAGAGTCCCGCGATACGACCACCTGCGTGGTGGCCGACCGCTGGGGTAACGTGGTTGCGGCTACGCCCAGCGGTTGGGGCAGCGAGGCGGATGAAGGCGGGAACACCGGAATGACTCATGGGACTCGACTGGTCAGCCTGAACACCTGGGAAGGACACCCCAACGTGGTGGCTCCCGGCAAACGCCCCCGTATCACGCTGACCCCCACTCTGGTTCTCAAGCAGGGCAAGCCGGTCATTGCCATCAGCGTGGCCGGGGGCGATCACCAGGACCAGGTGAGTCTGCAACTTCTGTTGGACGCGATCGAGTTCGGGATGACGCCGGCTCAAGCCGTGACGGTTCCGCGCTTCGCCACCGGACACCACACCGGTTCTTTCAGCCAGCCCCCACCCCAACTGGGTAGCTTGACCGTCTATGAGGGAACAGAGAAGAGGGTCGCGAACGAACTCAAGAAACGGGGCCATCGACTGCAGTACACCCAGCGGGTGGCCAGCCCGGTCATGCTTCAGATGGATCCGGAAAATGGGAGATTTCTGGTTGCCGGCGACCCCAAGGCGGGGCGTCATGCTGCGGCCCTGGATCCATAAACGGGAGTTGCCTGGCCGTTGACGGGTCAATGCGGGCTTCCGAGGCGAGAAATCCCCAATTGGGGGAAGGTGAGCCAAGGGTTCCAACTGTTATCAGAGCCACGGCCTGCAGGAGGAAGGATATTCCTGTCCCCCGGTGACTGAAGGGCGTCGGAATCCGTCCTTCCGTCAGCGAAATCGGTCGGGCGAAAACGGGGCTGAAGCTGTGTTGGGAGTCTTTGGTATGACGTGGCCGGCTGCCGGAAGTCCCACCGCCGCGGAAGGCGGTGTTTCTTGCCGAAAGCCTCCCGCTCCTGACATAATAAGCCTCCCGCTAACCGACTTGCCCGGCCTGCTTGTGAAAGGAACCCTGCCATGAAATTCGCCATGCACAACTGGATGCGCCAGGAACCCATTGAAACCACAATCGAGCGCCTCCACCGCCTCGGTTATGACGGGATTGAGATCAGCGGAGAACCCACCCAACATGATACAAGCCACGTCGGCAAATTGTTGGAAAAGTATGGTCTGGCCTGTTGGGGCTCACACAGCATCATGATGCCGGGGCGCGATCTGGTGCACGAGCAGGAATCGGTGCGCACCGAAACGGTGAATTACATGCAGGCCTGTGTGCGCATGGTTCATGAGCTTCAGGGGGCGATTTTCGTGATTTTCCCAACCGAGTGCGGACGATTGTCCCGGAAGGCCAGCCCAACCGAGGAGTGGCGCTGGGCCGTGGAGGGAATCAAGAGAATCGCCGACTACGCGGCCGATCGGGGTATTCGAGTCGGAATCGAAGCCTTGAACCGCTTTGAAACCCATTTCATCAATCGCCACGATCAAGCGCTGGCTTTGGCCGATGAAGTCGGATCGGAAATCGGAGTAGCCTTGGACGCTTTTCACATGAATATCGAGGAGGTCGATCCCTTGCAAGCCATCCGCAACGTGGGGGAGCGTCTTATCGACTTCCATGTGGCGGACAACAACCGGCGCCCCCCGGGGGAAGGGAGCTACGACTGGAAGGCGGTGATTCAGACTTTGCGTGAAGTGGGTTATGACGCTTACCTGACTCAAGAATTTGTCAATCCCATCGACCGAACTCCCCTTGGAGTCAGGAAGGAAGGCGGCTCAGGGGAGGTTTCCGCCGATCTGCTGAAATTCCTGCAAGACCATGGGTCGGGAGTCCTCAGCGCCGAGGAGTATGACGAAGCCGTCCGACAGGCCATCACCTACCTGAAGAAGCTGGTGTGAGGTCAGGGGTCGGTGGTCAGTGACCAGTGGTTTGACGGTGGAACCCTCTCGCGCCCGGCGAGCCGATGGGTCCCTAAACGTGCAGAATGATCCATTGCCGCTCCACGGTCACGGGGAAGGTCTCCACTCTGGGATCGTTCTCCGCCGGGGATCCTGGACCGGTGGGTTCAACCGTTACGGGGTAGACTTTGAGCTTCACTCGATCGGGTTTGAAGACGGACCGGCCTGTGGTCAGATCGAACTCCCACCCGTGCCAGGGGCACCGAATGATCCGGCCCTCCAAGTCGTACCGAAACTCTCCCACTGAGGAGGGAAGCATGGTGCCGGTCACTTGTCCCAGGCACAGCGGGCCTCTCTGATGAGGACACAGGTTTCGTAGCGCATGGTAGGCGCCCTGGACGTTGAACACCCCGATCGAACGCCCGTCGACATCGACGATTTTTCTCTCCCCCGGTTGTAACTCCTCGGTGGTGCACACAACGTGACGTTTTGGCATTCCCGGGCTCCTGAGCGGTTGGCCTAAGTCGATGTTCACTTTATGGATTCACCCTTCAATGAACCCGCCCCCTGTCTTCCTCTCAGGAGTGCAGCCCCTCCCAAGAGGGGAATTATGTTGAATCGACCCCGCAAGAAGGGATTCGCATAATGACGGGGTGACATTAACCGAGGCCAGCCGCTTAGACTCCCGTGGCCGGATCATCCAAACCGTACAGTTCCTGGGCGTTGCGCCAGAAAATGCGCTCGCCCAACGCCGGCGGGATTTTGGGAAAAGCGGCAAGGGGAGAATCGAAATCCCAGTGGGGATAGTCGCTGGCGAACATCAGGACCCGATCGGCGTGCATCATTTCGAAAAGTTCCAGCAACTGCGAAGGTTTGGGCGGCTCTTCGATCGGCTGGCTGGTGAAGCGCACGTGGTCGAGGATGTACTCGCTGGGCAAGCGCTTCAACCAGGGGGTTTGGATCCGCAGGGCCTTGTAGTTCTTGTCGAAACGCCACATGAGATGGGGGACCCAGCCAAAACCACCCTCGATACAGACGAACTTGAGCCTTGGAAACTTCTCGAACACCCCTTCCGCAACCAGGCTGACGACCTGGGCCATGTAACCCTGACTGATGTTGGTGTGCTTTTCAAAGTAGCTGGATGGGTATCCGGCTGAGCTGGGAGGCCCGGTGATTCCCGATCCTTCGTGGCCGGGATGCACCGCCATCGGCAAGTTGAATTCCTGGGCGGCTTCGTAGATAGGATGGTAGAAGGGGTGTCCGTAGGGGATGCGCGACGCCGAGGTCATGATCACCTGCTTGATGCGCGGGTGGCCGCCCAACCTCCGGATTTCCCGGGCCGCCGCGGCCGGGTTCTGGGGTGCGATCACCAGGGAACCGAAGAGGCGAAGATCGGCGCTAAGCCAGACCTCGATCAGCCAGTCGTTGTAGGCTCGCGCCATCACGGGCGCATAGTAATAGTCCGCCGAGGCGCCGATGCCCACAATCTCGGCGCCCGTCAGGATGGCATAGTCGATGCCGTAGGCGTCCAGCAGTTGCTTGCGGAGGGTTTCGGGACAGGAACCGGGTGGCCCGCCCCTTGGCGGGAACGCATCGCGCCGTAAAACGCCGATGGGGTTGGCGTAACCGGCGCCGGCCGTGTCCGGGATGGGGACCCCACGCTCCCGCATCCCGGCCGGCAGATAGGGCTTCAGATCGTCCCAGGAGCGGGGTTGGTTGTGGACGTCGGTGTCGATGAGGGACAGTCCACGACCTGGCTTCCCGGTGGTTTTTTCTGCTGTCCTGGCGGCGCCTGCTCTGCTCACCGTTTCTCCTGCGGGGCTCGCGAATCAGGAAGCTCGCCAGCCGTTCGGCTTGCAGCCTCGCGCATCGCCCTCGGTCCAGCCGGATGCTTGACGTTCACTTGATTTTCTCTCGATTGGACCCCAAAGACAATGGATTCCCGAGCTGCATCGTGGCTCGGAGTTGGAGAGCATAGCAAAAGCCTGACGGATTGCCCGCGAGTCCGGTTATACTGGACATGGAATGCGTTCCTGACCCGAACCGTTATTTTCGAGGTGTTTCAACAGGGATGAACAGGATGGACAAGATTCTTTTTTATCTTGAATATCCTGTCCATCCCTGTTCAACTGCTCCAGGGCGGAACTCCTGAGGTTAGCCCATCAGATGGGTTGAGAGGGACTCCCATGCGTTTACAAGACCGGGTGGCCATCGTCACCGGCGGAGGCGGAGCCGTCGGAGGGGGCATTTCCGTATGCTTGGCCCGAGAGGGCGCCCACATCGTGGTGGCCGACATTGCCCTGGAGCGGGCCAAGGGACGTGCGGACCAGATTCGGAAGATGGGTCGGCGATCTCTTGCCGTTCAATCGGACATCACTGTGGAAAAGGATTGTCAGCACCTCGTTCAGACAACCCTTGAAGAGTTCGGGCGGATTGACATCCTTGTCAATAATGCCGGCCATTTCGGTGAACGATTGGGGCTGCCTTTTACCAACCAGACCGAGGAGGAGTGGGACGATAACTACACCATTAACGTGAAGGGGCCGTTTTTTCTCTGTAAGGCCGTAGCCCCCCATATGATGGAGCGCCGCGCCGGAAAAATCATCAACATCTCCTCAATCGCCGCCAAGCGCGATCCCCAGATCGTGCCGGCATATGCTGCCGGCAAAAACGCCTTGCTCAGTTTGACCCGCATTGTGGCCAAGGATCTGGCTCCCTACAACATCAACGTCAACGCCATCTGCCCCGGAATGGTCTGGGGAAAATTCTGGAAACGCCTGGCGCCTCTGGTGGCTGCCGGGGAGCCCTCCTTTGCCGGGATGGAAGCGCGCGAGCTGTTCGAAGCCTGGTTCAAGAAAAGTACGCCACTCCAACGCGAGCAGACGCCCGAGGACATCGGCAACCTGGCCGCCTTTCTGGCTTCGGAGGAAGCCCGCAACATCACCGGCCAGACCATCCACGTGGATGGCGGCGCAGCCATGAACTGAGAGCCGGAGGGCGCCGGGACGACCATTCGGGAGAGTGAGATTTTCCTTGAAGGCCAAGGACTTCCAGGGAGGAGCCCGGAAGAAAGTTCGGACCAGTGGTCTCCGGCTAGAGTCCGGCCCTCAGTGCGGCAAAGAAGGCGGGCTCGAACCGCTCGACGGCCTGCTCTAAACGTTCCCTCCTTCCCAAATCCATCCATCGGGCCTCATCCGCACGGAAAGCGTTGATCCGCTGCCCGCGCCTCGCCAGGTCCAGGTAGGCATCCACCAGTGAAAACGGTGGGGAAATCCTGAGCCTGTCCAACAGGGCGGGCGAAATCACCTGGATACCCATGAAGGACAGGGGAGTGACGGGACCCTCCGCCGCGCGGGCCATTCGCTTCTCCCCGGTCTGGAGGGACTGCCAGCCGCACAGTCCTCCGCCGGCGTCGAAGAGCAGATAGCGGGCGCTTTTCCTTTCACGGACGGCCAGGGTGGCTATCGCTCCGGAGTTGCGGTGGACCTCCAGCAGCCGGCGCAGGTCCAAATCGCTGAGCACGTCCACGTTGTGGACCACGAAGGGCTTCCCGTCATCGAAGAACCACCCGGCCCGCTGCACCCCCCCGCCGGTGTCCAGGAGTTGCTCTTCCTTCGAGACCGCCAGGGTGAGCCCGGCGCAACCGTAACGCCGGCGGTAATGATCCAGGAACTCAGTCACCTGGTCCGCCAGATGATGGGTGTTGACGATGATCTCCTTGAAACCCTGTTGCGCCAGTCGAGAGATGACCCCGGCCAACAAGGGAATCCCCTGAACTTCCACCAGCGCCTTGGGCTTGCGCCGGCCCAACGGGCCCAGTCGCGCGCCTCGTCCCGCGGCCAGAATCATGGCTTTCATCGCATTCGCACCAACTCCCGATGGTGAAGATCCGTTCGAAGATCTTTCCTGGATCGCAGATGGGTCGCCAGGCGCTCGGCGCAGAATACGGAACGGTGCCGGCCTCCGGTGCAGCCGAAAGAGACGGTCAAATCGGTGAAGTCCCGTCCGAGGTGGTGCTGCACCGCTTGATCCACCAGGGCCTCCGTCTGTTGCAAGAACCGCTGCACGTCCGGGTCTTTTTTCAGAAAACGAATGACTTCGACGTCCTGCCCGGTCAAATGAGCGTAGGCCAAAAACCGACCGGGGTTGGGCAGGATCCGGCAATCGAAGACAAATCCTCCTCCATGGCCGGTCCGGTCCCGGGGAAGACCGTGCTTGTAGGAAAAGCTCTGAACGTGCACGGTGAGTCCCGGTCCCGACTCCTGCCCTTCTTGCCGCAAGGGAGCGGATTGGACCAGTCGTTGCCAAACGTCAGTCAGCGCGGGGAGCCGGAGGGGCAGCGGTCCTTGCGCCAACAGTCCTTCCAGGTTGCGCACGGCATAGGGAATGCTGCGCACGAAGTGATCCTTGCCCTGATGGAGTCCCCGGTAGCCGTAGGCCCCGAAGGCCTGCATGAGGCGCAGCAGCGCGTAGGCCCGGTAGTAGCGCAAAAAAGTCTCGCGCCGGAGGGGCATCAGGCCACCGGCCGCCCCGAGGTAATGGTCCAAAAGTTGATCTCGCAGGGACCACGACAAGTCGGCCTTGGCATCCAGCAGCAGGGAGGCCACATCGTACTGCAGCGCTCCCTTTCGCCCTCCCTGGTAGTCGATGAAATAAAGCTGTTCCTGAAACCACATGATGTTGCGGGACTGAAAGTCGCGGTAGAGGAAATGGTTGCCGTCGGCTTCCATCAGGAAATCAATCAAGAGGTCGAAGTCGTTCTCCAGGGCCTGTTCTTCGAAGGGGATGTCCACCAGCTTCAGAAAATGGTACTTGAAATAGTTCAGATCCCAGCGCATGGACTGTGGGTCGAAGCGACTTCTCGGGTAGCAGACTTCGTAGTCGAGATCGCGACCGGCGATAATCTGGAATCGGGCCAGGATCTCCAGCGCCTGTTGGTAAAGACGAACCAGACGAGCGGAGAAACCCTCGGCTCGACGGAGGGTCGATGCCAGCGAAAAGAGGGTGACGTCGCCGAGGTCCTGCTGCAGATAGATGTGACGGTCGAGGTCTGAGGTGTAGAGTTCGGGAACCGGCAGGTGGTGGCGCCGAAAGTGCCGGGACAGCTCCAGGAAGGCAATGTTTTCTTTGCGGTCCGGGTTGAAGGCGCCGATGACCGTCTGAAGGCTCCCGCTGATCCGAAAGTATTGGCGGACCGATCCGTCTGCCGAGACCGGAACCATCTCATCGACAGGTTCGCCGCACCATTCCCGGTAGAGTTGCTGCAAGTCGTGTTTGACGTTGACGGACATGACTGTTGCGAAACCGGATTCTGCCGCGGATGCGTCCGCGGGCCAAGCCGGGTCCCTCGCAGATCATACACCAGTGCGGCTCCAATCCTTTTTCAAATCCTTCCCGCATCGAAGCGGCAGGTTGGATTGGCGGAGCGTGACCCGACCGTCCAGCTACCCGACGGAAAAAGTCCGCTTTGAGATGATGGCGGTCTCGCAGTTATCCCCGGCAGCAGGAAAAACAGGAACAGGCACCCGACCCGGCCGGTCGACGATTTCTGTGACGGGCCCGGTAAGCCCCCCGAGGTCTTGACCGTTCTTCAACCCCAAGGAGGATCGGCGATGACTGAGAGGGCTAAAGCTTTTCCCATTGTTCCCGCAGACAATCTCAAGCAGGCCGCCAGGGCCGTTCCCGGGCGCGAGCCATTGTCACCCATGCCGCCCCTGCCGGAAGGCCCATCCCTGAATAGGCCCCGACCGGTGTTTGTGGATTCCGGGGCGCTCTGAAACCATTCCTTCAGCCCATGCCGGCTCCGCCGCCCCGTAGAGGGTACTGGAACGCCCGGGAAAACCTCGGAAATTCCCCGGAAAAGGGCCTCTGGGGGGCCGTCCCAAACTTTTTTTAAAAAAGTGCGGAAAAAGTGTGAGAAGAGGGCCGCTGGGGGAGTCTTATAGAGTAGAGGGGATAAAAGGCATCCCCGGATCGAAACCTGGATCATGAGAAAGGAGATTCCACCATGAGAAAAGCCTGTTTCACTCTTTTAGTGTTGATCTTCGTGGTTGCCTCCGCCGGTGCGCTTCCTGCTCAAAGCACCGGTGAAGAGGAGGTTTGCGTCGTTACTGTTGAAGGCCAAAACCGCAACCGCACAGTTGCCGGAGCGATCAATACAGAATGTGAGGACAGAACTCCTGTCCAATGGCACGATCCGCCCTTTGGGAATTGAGGCGTATCCTCGAATTACAGCAGCAACCTCAAGGACACGGACCAGTTTCGGGGATGGAAGCATGAGGATGGACCACCGACGAAGAGACAATGGAACTCCTGCACCACGGAGAGACCAAAATTTGCCCCGCCAAACCCTGATTTCTACAATGCGCCTGACGAACAGGGGAACCTCAATATAACTCAAGCAAGATCCGATGTCGTCACGCATGGCCGAATGTTCTATCGATACGTGCTGACGTACTGCCTCCCCAACCCAGGTCCCGACCCCCCACCCTCAGACACCCAGACGAACGGCTGTCGGGTTGCGGAGGGGCACGTCGAGGAGGAGCCTGTAAATTACATGACCCTTTACGAGCTTGACGGCTGGTTCGGAATCCACTCGGGTGATGGTCACGATCTGGTCGAAACCCTCTATTTTCCCGCCACTTCCTTAACACTCACTTCCTGCAGCAACGAAGGGTGTCCGGAGAGGACCACGAGCTGGTTACAGATGACCAGTTCCAGTTCTTCAACAGTGCACGTGGAAGCCGAGTTTCGCATGAAGGCATCCGCCACTCTGGAGAAATCATCCTGCGAGTGGGACTGGAATTGAGACTAAAGGGGCAAGAAGTAACCAACTTCGGAAAGGAGATAACACCATGCAAAACACAAACTTTCAAAGTCTAATCCAATGGGCGGCGGTCTTTTTCAGCCTGATTGGCGCCACCTCAGCGGCGCCGGTGGAGATCGTCGGCACACTGCGGAACGTCAACGGGGTCCCCCTGAGTGGACATATCTCGATATTTCAAGAGGTTCCCCACCTGATCGCTACCCATTATCCGGTCGACGAAACCGGGAGTTTCCGAATTGCGAGCGACTCCCGGGGAGGACTGGTGATCTACGCGGACGCAGAGCGTCATGCTTCTGTGGAAGAAGTGATCCCGTCAGGGGCCTCAGGAGTTGTGTCTCTCAACATCGTGCTGCCTCTGGCTCGGGACCTTCAGGGTCGTGTGGTCGACTCCCTGGGCAGCGGGGTGCCGGATGCCGCCGTGCGAGTCCGCTACCACGAACCGGACAAACCCGTGCGGCGGGTCTCGTTTGATGATGCTGAGGAACAACGCACCGATGGGGCTGGTCGCTTCCTGATTCGGGATGTGGGCATCAACGTCCCCTTCGTGGTGGACGTGCTGGCGCCTGAATACACCCCGACATCCTCGAAGCGGATCAAGCTGGCGGCTGGCGACAGGAAAATGGATGAGATCGTTATCGCTCTGGATAAGCGGGGAGCCGGCGTGGTGGTGCAGGTGTTGGACAAGACCGACCGGGTTGTTGGGGATGCTGCGGTCACCTTGCTGGCCGACCCGGCTGGTCTGGGTTCCAAGGCGCGGGGATCGTGGCTGTATCCTCGGGCTTTCCGGCAACGGGGGATAACCTCTCGCTTGGGCAACGTCCGCTTCCGGGGAGTACCACCGGGGCGTATCATCGTGCGCGTCAAGACGGCCAGGGGCGCAGCTGAACAGCGGGCGGTGGTGTCGGCAGGCCAGGAACTTCGGGTAACCTTGAGGATACTGTGAGGAGACTATGATGACAATGAACACAAGTTACAGGAAGCTTTTCAGCAGGAGCACGGCCGCAGGGCTGGCGCTCCTGCTGGTTTTGACCCACCCATTGCCAGCAGCGGCAAAGATCAAGCCCGACTGGTCCAAGGTGCGGGCAGTACCGCTCGGAACCCCGACCACGGTGGTGCTCTACGAAGACCAGGCTTCCTTGGGGAAAAGGCAGATCGAGGGCCATTTCCGCTCGGCCACAGCCGGGGCCATCACGCTCTTGCTGCCGGACGGGCAGACGCGCACTCTGGAGAAGCGGACTGTGCGTAAGGTTCTGGTTCCTCGGCCTTTAGTAAAACGATACCAGGGATGGATCACTGCTGCGATTTCCACCGCAATATGGGTTCCTCTGCTGTCGAACCCGGATGTGGAAATAGATGCTTGGGGTATACCCATTCTTGGTGCACCCACAGTCATTGCCTTTTTAGTGGCCCCGACGATGGGGAGCATCTACGATGTGCCGCTCAAGCACCGAGACAATACTGCCCAAACACCGCCCAAGCGACGCTCAGACACGACGGCTCCTGGGGTGACGGAGTCAGGGGGAAGCCCCACCGGTTCGGGGTTAGTGGGCAGCTTTCTCACGGAGCCATCGGGTCCGGACTTACTCCGACAGCAAGCTCGGCAATCTCTGGTTCGGAAAGGGCTTCCGCTCCATTTGCCCGATCTGCCCCTGCGCCTGTCTGCCGAAGCATTGGCGCAGGCAGGGGACACGCAGACCGGCCTTGACAGAGGCTTTCCCCAAGGGGGTGGGGCCTCCCGGACGGACAACCTCGATTGAGTTTCTCGGCGATGAAGGGGGGGCATTCCTGCCCCTCTTTTTGGTAAGCATGGAGGCGACGGGTCCGAGCCCGCGTCATCCGGTCTCTTTCAGAGGTGCGAGGGGTCGTGGCTGCATCCTCGGGCCTTTCGGCAACGAGGGGTGACCTCCCGGCTGGGCAACGTCCGTTTCAGGGGAGTCCCGCCGGGGCGGATCATCGTGCGCGTGAAGGTGGCTGGTGGCGCAGCCGAGCAGCGGGCGGTGGTGTCGGCAGGACAAGAACTTCGGGTAACCTTGAGGATACTGTGAGGAGGCCAGGATGACAATGAACACAAGTTACAGGAAGCTTTTCAGCAGGAGCACAGCCGCAGGGCTGGGGCTCCTGCTGGTTTTGGTCAACTTGCCGGTGGCGGAGGCAGATGTGTGGGTCAAGCGGGACTGGTCCAGGGTGCAGGCAGTAACCCCCGGAACCCGAACCACTGTTCTGCTCTATAAGGACCAGGCCCCCAGGGGAGGTCGGAAGATCAAGGGTCACTTCCAATCGGCCACAGCCGAGACTGTCACGCTGTGGCTGCCCCACGGACTGTCACGTACTGCGAAGAAGAAGACCGTGCGCAAGATTCTGGTCTATCGCCCTTTCAAAAAACGCTACCAGGGATGGATCACTGCTGCGGTTTTCGCTGCGGTGTCGGTTCCCAGAGTAGCCAAGTACGACGACATAGGAGGGGCTTGGGGGCAACTCTTTTTCAATGGTTTATTCATCGGCGCACCCACAGCCATTGCTTTTTTAGTGGCGCCGAAGTGGGGGGGCATCTACAACGCGCCACCCGATCGCCGGGACAATTCAAACACCAAAACCAAACCATCCCAGCAGCGCTCGGGCGCGACGGTCCCTGGGGTGACGGAGGCAGGGGGAGGCTCCACTGGCTCGGAGTTAGCAGACCGCTTCCTCACAGAGCCATCGGGTCCGGAGCGGCTGCGGCAGCAAGCTCGGCAAGCGCTGGTTCGGAAAGGGATTCCTCTCCATTTGCCGAATCTGCCCGTGCATGGCCTGTCTGCCGAACGGGCAGGCACGTGGGGGGCCGGGGGCGCCGGCAGGCCAGCCCCTCCTGAAACAGGAGAAGAGCTTTAAGAAAGGGAACTCCATGCAAGGAGATTCCGTATGACCTGCACCGGCGAATACCGCATCGACAAGATGAGGCAGCCAGCGGTTGCACAGGGAGAGATGGACAGGATATTCAGGATAGAGAAATCTTGTTCATCCCTGTTGAAACATCTCCGTCCGGATTGTGAGGGTCACGGCATCCACCAGCGCTCTCGATGAGGTGTTATAATCACTCTGCTGGCTGGCAAGCCTCAGAAGGAGAACGGAAGAACGTGGGACGGAAACAGAGATTTTGGAGGTTCGAGGGAATTGGCCCTGGACCGGGAAGCGAATGTCTCATCCTGATGTTGATGGGAATGTGGATGTTGCCGCTGCCTGCCCAGGGCGTCCAGTCTCCTGGTTTCGAATCGGATGTCCTGCCGATCTTCGAGCAGCATTGCCTGCAATGTCACGGCGCCGAGGTGAGTCAAGGTGGCCTGTCGTTAGAAACCCTGGATCACGTTTTGAGGGGAGGCGATTCAGGTGCGGTCGTCATCGCCAACAAGCCCCTGGAGAGCCGGTTGCTGACCATGATCACCTCCGGCAGCATGCCCATGGGAGGGCCCGGTCTGGAGGAAAGCAAGGTTGAAATCGTTCGACGCTGGATCGAAGCGGGGGCGCCGGGAGAGACCCTGAAGACGGCCGGCCCTCCGGCAGCGGCCCCCGTGCGGGAGCGGGAAGTCCTGGCGGCCATTCTGGGAGCCAAATGTTTGCCCTGCCACGGCCGCAGGCGTCAAGAGGCGGGTCTGGACTTGAGAACTCGAGAGGGCCTCCTGAAGGGAGGGGAATCGGGTCCCGCCATGGTTCCAGGCAAGCCGGAGGAGAGTCTGCTGGTTCAACGCATCATCGCTCAGGAGATGCCGCCCCCCGATCTGCAAGAACAGTTTTCGGTGCGCGGTTTGACCTCCGACGAGCTGGAAAAGTTGCAAGCCTGGATTGCCGGGGGAGCATTGCCGGACCCGGAAAAGTCTCTGGAAGTCTCCGCGGGCGAGGATCCTCTGGTCAGCGCGGAAGACCGTCGGTTCTGGTCCTTTCAGCCGCCCCGCCGGCCGGCGGGGCCCAGGGTGGAGGGGAAGGAACAGGTGAGGAATCCGGTAGATGCCTTCCTGTTGGCTCGCCTGGAGGAGAAAGACCTGAGCTTTTCCCCGCAGGGCCGACCGCCTGACCCTGATGCGCCGGAGCTATTTCGACCTGGTGGGCCTTCCGCCTTCCCCGGAGGCAATCGAAGCGTTCCTGGCCGACTCGAGTCCGCGGGCCTATGAAAGTCTGGTGGACCGTCTTCTGGAATCCCCCCGCTATGGAGAGCGCTGGGCGCGTTACTGGCTGGACGCTGTGGGCTATGCCGACTCCGAGGGAGGGGTTTCCTCCGACACCATCCGCCCTCACGCCTTTCGTTACCGCGATTACGTCATACGATCGCTCAACGCGGACAAGCCCTACGATCAATTCTTGATTGAGCAGATCGCGGGTGATGAGTTGTTCGACTACAAAGCCCTGGAGCGCTACAGTCCGGATCAGTTGGACCGATTGGTGGCCACCGGCTTTCTGAGAATGGGGCCGGACTCGACCTACAGCACCGAGCAGAACAACTTGCCGGAGCGTCTGGACGTGCTGGCCACCCAGATTGAAATCCTGAGTTCGTCCATCATGGGGTTGACTCTCGGTTGCGCCCGCTGCCACGACCACAAGTACGATCCCCTGCCGCAACGCGACTACTACCGACTGAGCGCCATTTTGAAGACGGCCTATGATCCCTACGACTGGTTGTCGCCCAATGTCGACTGTATTGGGGTGGGGGCCAAGTGCGACGAATCCAACACCCGCTTGTTGCCCTTGCCTTCGGCCAGTGAACTTCGGGAGGTCGAAGAGTACAATGCACCCTTTCAGAGAAAGATTGCAGAACTGGAGCAGGTTTTAGAGGAGAAGGCCCAACCGCTCCGAAAGAAGCTCATCGAGGTGAAGTTGGCGGCTCTGCCCCCGGCTCTGCGAGAGGACCTGAAGACGGCATCGAGGCTGAAACCCGAGAATCGAACCCAGGTTCAGAAATATCTGTTGAGCAAGTTCGGAAATGCGCTCCAGGTGACCCGGGAAGAACTCGTTCAGAAGTTCGAGGAATTCGCCGAGGCCGCCAAAGAGAACGAGCAACAGATTAAAGCGGAGAAAGGCAAGCTGAAGGCCAAGCCAAAAATACGGGCTCTGTTCGACCTGGGAGGTCGGCCCACGCCCACTCGGATTTTGGAGCGGGGCGAATACACCAATCCTGGGGCTCTGGTACACCCCGGAGTGCCGGCGGTGCTCAATGGGGGTCTCGCGCCCTATCGAGTCGAGAGGCTCAATTGGAGTACAGAAACAACCGGGCGGCGTCTGGCCCTGGCCAAGTGGTTGACTCAACCCAACCATCCCTTGACGGCACGCGTTATCGTGAACCGTCTCTGGCAACATCACTTTGGTGTGGGATTGGTGAGCACCCCCGGTAACTTTGGAAGCACGGGTGCGCGGCCATCGCACCCAAAGTTGCTGGATTGGCTATCCCGAGAGTTTGTGGAGCGTGGTTGGAGCCTCAAGGCCTTGCACCGCTTGATCATGACTTCCACAGCCTACCGGCAAGTATCCCGTGCCACGCAGCGGACTCAGGAGCGTGATCCCGATAATCGGCTTTGGTCTCGCTTTCCCCTGCGGAGACTGGACGCAGATGCCCTCAGGGATTCCATTCTCAAGGTAGCGGGCCGTCTGGACCCAACGCCCTACGGTCCTGCCGATGAGCTTGAGGTCAAGCCGGACGGAGAAGTGGTTGCCAAGGCCGGCTCCCAAGGCTACCGGCGCAGCATCTATTTGATGCAGAGGCGTTCCAAGCCGGTCAGCCTGTTGGAATCCTTCGATGCCCCTTTGCTGGTGCCCAATTGTCTCAAGCGGCCACACTCGACGGTTTCGTCCCAGGCGCTGCAACTGGAGAATAGTGAACTGGTGCGTATCAGCGCGCGGCACATGGCAGGTCGCGTGATTGATGCGGTGGGGGATGATCTTCCAAAGCAAATCGAGAGAGTCTACCTGCTGACGCTGACAAGGCCACCCTCCCCGCAAGAATCTATGAAAGCCGAGGAGGTTCTCCGCCGGTTGACTCGAGAATGGAAACAGCATCTCGAAGTGGAGGTTCCTCCGGAGCCCGTGGCCAGCAAAGCCCAGTGGCTGGCTCTGGCATCCTTATGCCACACCTACCTCAATTCCGCGAGTTTTTGTATGTGAATTGAGAAGGTGGCCGGAGGGGTCGGATCAAAATTCAAGGCATGGAAGAAGGACAAAAACGATGGCGCCTGGCCTGGGAGCCAAGCGGGTCTCGAGTCTTACCACCAGGGATTGGGGCAGATGGATTTGGGACCTGCTGCTCTCGGATCCCCCTCTTTTGAAAAGAGCTGCAGGCGTCAGGACTGTATGGTTGTGATGGCAGTCAGGAACAACAGACTTGGAATCAAGGAATAAGCCCGATGAAATCCAACCGAAGGCATTCTTCCCCCATGAGTCGGCCCGCACCCATCAATCGCCGGACCTTCTTTTCCCAGGTTGGTGACGGCCTTCAGGGTGTCGCCCTGGCCACCTTGTTGGGGAAGGATCTGCTTCGTCCGGGTCCTGTCCTGGCGGCGGGTTCGAGGCAGGTCTACGATCTGAAGAAACAACAACCCCATTTCGAGCCCAGAGCCAAGGCCGTCATTCAGCTTTTTATGAACGGCGGGCCAAGCCAGGTAGATTTGCTCGACCCCAAACCCGCCCTTGAGAAGTTTGCCGGCCAGCCGCCCAGCCGTGATCTGACCAGTGAAATTCGAGCGGTGCGGGAAGCGGGAGGGCTCATGCCTTCGCCATTCAAGTTTGCCAGGCACGGTGAATCGGGCATCGAGGTTTCCGAGGTGATGCCTCATCTGGCCAGGCGGGTGGACGATATTACTGTGATTCGGTCGATGTTCACGCCCCACATTGCTCACGAGTCCTCTCTGTTTGTCATGCACTCGGGTCGTATGTTTCCAGGTCGGCCTTCGCTCGGCGCCTGGGTGGTCTACGGCTTGGGTGCAGAGAACCAGAACCTGCCGGCCTACGTGGTCCTGGATGATCCCAAGGGACTGCCCATCAACGATATCCAGAACTGGCAGGCGGGCTTTCTGCCGGCCGTTTACCAGGGGACTCGGGTACGATCCGAAGGATCGCCGCTGCTCAACCTGCACCCCAAAGAGGAGTGGCCGAATCCGGTGGTGCAATTGTCCCGTTCGCTGCTGAGACACCTGGACCGAAACCACCTGAGCCGACATCCTGACCAAGCGGAGTTGGAGGCTCGCATTGCGGGCTACGAACTGGCGGCCCGTATGCAATTGGCGGCTTCGGATGCTCTGGATGTATCGGGAGAATCCGAGGCTACCCAAGAGATGTACGGGCTGAACGACGAGCAGACCGCTTCCTACGGTAAGCGCTGTTTAATGGCTCGAAGACTGGTGGAACGGGGTGTCCGCCTGGTTCAAATTTACATCGAGGGTCAAATCTGGGACAACCACAACGCCATCGTTAAAGGGCTGCGGTATTCTTGCGGCAAGACGGACAAGCCGGCCGCGGCCTTGTTGAAGGACTTGAAGCTGCGTGGTCTGTTGGATACCACTCTAGTAGTTTGGGGAGGCGAGTTCGGTCGTCTTCCCATCGCCCAGCAACCTATCAGCGGAGAGGCGGGCCGAGATCACGGCCCCTCGGGGTTCAGTGTGTGGCTGGCCGGTGGTGGCGTGAAGGGTGGAACGGTCTACGGAGCCACCGACGAAATCGGCTACAAGGCCGTTGAGAATCCGGTCAGTGTACACGACTTCCATGCCACCCTCCTCCACCTGCTGGGTCTGAACCATCGAGACTTGATCTTTGGGCGCGAGGGCCGCAACGAGAGATTGACTGACGAGTTTCCCGCGCGCATCGTCCAAGACATTATCGCCTAGCCTCTTCAAAAGCGAACTTCAACGCACAGCAACCCCCAGTCACAAAGACACCCAGAAATCGGGTAGGATAGGGATGCCGGGTTTTGAGATATCCCCTTATGGGATCAGCAGACTTATGTGTTGGGGTCCGGACTCGATTCCAGGAGCCTGCTCGTGGGCAACACGCCTACGCTAACCTATAGGCTCACCACGTTGCTGGCCTTGAGCCCCTTGGGCCCGCGCTCAATGGTAAACTCGACACGCTGCCCTTCATCCAAAGAGCGATAACCATCGGTTTGGACCGCAGAGTAGTGGACAAAGACGTCGTCACCGCCTTCATGGGAAATGAAGCCGTAGCCTTTGCTGGAATTAAACCACTTGACGGTTCCCTGAACTCTTTCTGACATAATCCTGAACTCACTCCTTCTCCAAAGTGTTGACATACCGGGGGCGACGAGAAGTAGGGCAAAAGACCACCTCAAACCTTGGCGGCTGCTTCGAAACCGAACAGACACTCTCCTCGCCCGAGTCTTGGACTACTATACGCCCCGGAGGATTTCTTGTCAAGTCGGTTGGGAGAGAGAGGAGGAGTGCGGCGCAAGAGACTGTCCGTGGACCCGAGGTCAGAACCTCAGATGCTGAGTAGGCGACAGGCATTTTCACCCAGAATCCGTCGCTTGGCCTGGTCACTGATCGCTGCCGTGATGATTTTGCCAATCTGAGATCTCGGATCCATTAAAGGGGTATCCGAACCGAAGAGCACCCGTTCCGCTCCGGCTTTTTGCACCAGCTCTTCAATGACTCCCGGGCTGCGAAAGGACGAGCAGGTTTCCAGGTAGACGTTGGGGCATGCCTGAGCTGCTTGAATGGCCTGACTGCGAAAAGGCTCCACGTTACCGGAGTGGCCGGCCACGAAACTCGCGCCGGGGAATCGTGGCGCGACCTGGGACAGGAAACGGGGCGCGGCCGTGGGTTCGATACCGGTGTGTGTAATGATCACCAGCCCGCGCTGATGGGCGAAGTCGTAGATAGGGTCCCAGATTGGGTCGTCCAAAGGAAAGGGCGTGTAGGACGGGTAGAGCTTGATGGCCCGCATCCCGAGGTGGTCGATAGCTCGCTCCAATTCGGGCGCCATGCTTCTCGGCATCAGGGGAGACACATAAGCGAAACCGATAAAGCGATCGGGATGGCCTTCCACGAAGCGGGCGGTCAGGTCGTTGCCGGTGCGGCCGTCGGGATGAAAGATATTGAAAACGCAGCTTTTGTCGATGCCAACGGCATTCATGGCCCGGAGCATCCCGGCGGGATCATCGTTCAAACCCACACAATCCCACCGGCCCACGTGGCCGTGGAAATCGATAACGGTGGTTCCTGCAATCATGGTTTCTTCGGATCTCCTAAAATGCGTTCGAGATTTCCGGCGCAAAGGGTTGTCAACTCGTTCGGGTCCAGGCCCAAGTGATGAATCGAGAACAGCATGGGACCCATGGCGTAGCGAGGATAGAACGAACCGTAAACCATACGCTCGATACCGAATTCCCTGATCAGTGGTTGGAGCTTACCCAAGCCCTCGTAGCGGCTCAGTTCCAGGTGGGCTTTGGGCAACTGACGCAATAGCGGTCCGACCACCAGGGAGTGGCTGTAGTGGGCGCCCAGGAGGACGGTGACCAACTCGGGAAATTGACGCAGGGTGTCCCTCACTTCCACCGGCGGCGTGTCGGCCAGCGAAAGCCAAAGAGGGATGCGCTCGGCGGTCAACCATTCCAGAAGTTCCCCGTAGATCCAATCCACAAAGGGAAGGCGGGCCTCGAGCGTGTTGTGGAGACGGACGCTGGTGACTTGACCTTGCCGGCGCAACTGCTGCAATTGACCCAGGCTTTCAGGGGTTGGATCGGCCACCCATTGGGGATGCAGAGCCGATTGCCCCTCGACCCAGGTCATTAAGGCTTGGTTGCCGTCGATGGCGCTGAGGGCCTCTCCCTGGAGATGGTAAATCACGGCGCGTGTCACCCCGTGGCGACCCATCTCCTCCAGGAGTTGTGCCCGACTCTCGATCGGCGAGGGGCGGTCGCGGCGATGTCCGACGCCGACGTTCGCGTCGAAAACGGGAACTTGGGCTTGGAAATTCAGGATCGTCATGACGAAACAAGGTTCCAGCGGCCGCAGCGGCGCTCTGTTCGAGCCCGATGATTCCGGGAACCCCCTTGGCGGGGCCTTGATCCAGAATCGATTGGCAAAAAACGTCCTCTTGAGCGATGGTGTCGCGGCTTAAAGGTCACCTGGCCGGACGAGCTGAATTCCGCCGGATAGGGACTTCCTCTTTCTGATCACCGGGTTTGACTGGCACAGTCCCTCCTCCTGTGCAGAGCCGTCCGCGATTATCTCTGAAGTTGGAGCGTCTGTCGAGTTTCCTCTGCCCGGTGTGGTGAGGAACGTCTTGAGTCAAGGGCCGTCAAAGTCGGGGGGGAGTGCTTGACCCCGGTGGGTTGCCTTCGCTAGCATGTGCCAGTTACCGGTTGAAGGTCGCGTCGGGCGGTGGAACATCGATACAATCGAGGGATGGGTATGAGAACGCGAAAAGACAAGGTTGTGGACACGGACTGGTCCAGCTTGACTCTGGGTCAGCGCATCGAACATTTGGAGGTTGAGGGCTATGTGGTTCTGCCCGACCTTCTGGACAGCCGGCATCTCGAACGCTTAAGGGCTGAGACGGCCAAGTTTGAAACCGTGCCCCGAGACTACAGCATTTACCAGCGTGGTCGTCCCGCCATCCAATTCTGGGGTGGTCCCATCACCGAGCTGATTGCCCATCCCCCCACCATCACCTTCCTGAAGGCTTTGTTCGGCGATAAGATCATCATGATGAGCTATGGCTACGACCGTTCTGAACCGGGGCATCCCGGGATCAGCTTGCACTCCGACGGTCAGCCCTGGGGATCCAGGATTTTCGGCCATCAACTGAGCTGTCCAAGGCTGGTGCGAGTTCTCTATTACCTGGAAGATCTCACACGGGAAGTTTCTCCATTCAAGGTCGTTCCCCGATCCCATCTGAGCTTCCATAATGACGGCAACCCTTATCTCCGCTACGAGGAGCATCCCGAGCAGGTGATGGTCCCCTGCAAAGCCGGATCGGCCGTCCTGATCAACCAGAACGTTTTCCATGGAAACTACCCCAATGTAGGGACCTACGCCCGCGAAATGCTGGCCATTGCCTACCGTCCCGCCTGGGCTGGACCGGGCAGTGAAATCGAGCCTTGGAATCCGGAGGAATGGGCCAAGGTTCCTGCGGAAGTCCGGGAGTTCATGGCTGACCGTAACACCCGTATCTGGAATTACGACGGCGGCAACAAACCTCCCAACATGCCTAAAGAGGCCCCCGGCATCAACCCCAGTCGCTGGGAACGAGTCGGCTGATCTCCCTGACGCAGCATGAGAGGGCACGAGTTGGCCCCACCTTGGATCTGCTGTCCTGGGGCGCAAAACGGTCCCATAGTCAATCAGGTCTCGTCCCTATTGACCTCCCGAAAAGATCTCTGAAGACCGAGGGGGCACCCATTGAGCGAAGTAGGCAGGGGCCCATTTGCGGGCCAGATGCGTCGTCAGGAGGGTGAAACTGCTGTCGGGGAGGGAAGTCTCCGCTTCCAGCCATGCCTCTGCATCGGCAAGTGTCGGCAACTCGATCACCCATGCCTCATGCCAATCCCACTGCGGCGCCATGAGATGGAATGCCTCCAGACGTATCAGTCCGTGCCGGCGAGCAACGTTCTTTAGCCGGCGGGCGTGTTCTTCCTCTCCGCGCTCCTGCCCGGACAAGTCAGCCGCGCCGGGCAGCCAGCGGCGGAATGTGAGGACGATGGCGCTGCCGTTATCTACTTGGAGAACAGGAATCTGATGGGGGTCGGCGCCGGGGGGAGGTGGAATCCGTGGCGGGGGATTGGTGACCCAGCCGCCGAAGTCATTTTGGCGGGTCCGTCGAGCGAGATGATATTCATAGTAGCCATAGCGGCCATAAGGTGGTGCCATCTCCGCTTTGATCCAGGCTTCGGCTCCCGCCAGGGAGGGGAACTCGATAATCCAAAAGCGTTGCCAGTGATTTTGGGGACCGAGCAGTCGAAACCCCTCCAAATGCATCAGGCGGTACTGCCGACACACCGAGAGCATCAAGTTGACGTGCTCCTGCGAGTGGTCCTGCTGTTCCTGGGGGGACAAACGATGCCAGGAGGGTAGTCGGCCGCCCTTGAAAAGGACCACAACAGAATCGTCAGTAAGATCGGGTCCGCGCCCGGCAATCCGTCCAGTGGATCTCATGGGTCCTCTCCATCATCCTGCCACCCGCCTGCGACAGGAAAAATCCTGCTGCTGATGCGCTCCGGCCTTGCTTCAAAAACCGTCTCCTTTGTGGAATAGATCAAGTCTCATCGGCTGGCTTGAAGGGTGCGGGGTGTCGTGGGAAGTGCCCCTGCTCGTCTCGCCCGCAAACGAGGATCGGTTGGTAATATACCCCGCGCGAGTTCGCTCGAACCTGTCTGACGTGCGAAGGAACGTATCGCATGGCCAGGCCGCAGCGCCGTCTCCGGGAATGGTTTGGATTGCTCCCGTGGATGAGTAATCCATCATGGATCGACATCTGGCCAGCCTTGAGGACCAGGTCCACCGTTCGACTCACGTCAAAACTCTCCGAGGGGATTTCCTGGTTAATGCTGAGCAGATTTCCGGTGATGGCGGACTTGTCGTGTGTCAGGATGCCGCGGCGGTGGGATCCGGGGATGACGCGCATGCAACCGTTGTCAATGTCAACGTCGTCGATGGCCAGCCAGGCGGTAGCCACCCGGGGAGGTTCCAGGCCCCAATAGGTCACGTCCTGATGCCAGGCTACGAATTTGCCGCCCCGGGAAGCTGAGGGGTATTTGCAGAAAAAATGGGTGCTCCAGAGAAGGACGTTGTGGCCCAGCACAGACTGGACATATTCGAGAACCCGTGGATGGCTGGCCAGTTTCCAAACGAACTCGTTTTGGAAGTGCCGATTCTGAAACCCGATTTCTGCTTTGCTTTGTCCCTCGTTGACTTCCAACTCGTCGAACAGTAGCCGATAGCCTTTGATCTCGCTCTCAGAGAAAACGTCCAGGCCGGTCAAGAATCCCTGGCTTCTCCACACCTCTCCCTTGGAACCAATCCGGGTCGTGGTCGTCACCTGACGCGGGCCTCCATAGGGCTCCTGCACAAAACAGCTCTTGAGTTCAACGGACTTTCCATGGCTCGTCTGCCGATCCGTGGTGTCTGGAACGACTGACAGCCAAGTCTAAATCAATTTGGGTTCAGCAGTGAAAAGTTTTTTCCCTGCCGGTTTCGGGAGGCTTCGGCCTGGAGAGCGGCGTTCTGCCCGGGGCCATCCCGGGTCCTGCCGCCCCGATGACAGGCGAATCTGATGTGAAATTCTTTCCGGCTGGTGCTATTCTTTCGCCATGGTTCCGCACCAACGGCAGTCTCGGCTGAGAGGGCTGCCGATTCAAGGTCCGGAGCCAAAGGCGGATCCGTTTTTAAAATTCGCCAAATTGCCTAAGCTTGTTCGGATGAACTGGAGGGTCAGGGATGAAATCTCAATTGATTTCCAAGCAAGAGTTTCAAAGCCGCTACGACCGTGTCCAAAGTTTCTTGTCAGATCGGCAATTAGGGGCTTTGCTGGCTTATTCGCCGGCTCGCGAGCACAAGTGGGGCCAAACGGGCCATGTCTCCTATCTGTCGGGATGGGCCAATGATGACCGGATCGTGGAAACGGTGGTCGTGGTGCCTCGTCAGGGAACTCCGGTATTGCTCGCTTCCGGAATGCAATTCATGTTCGAGCAAGCCGCCGAAGTGTCGCCGATCGAGGATATGCGATTGGTGGAAGCCGTCGACCCCAACGCGGTGGCAGGTCATCGGGCCGGTTCTGACGACAAAGGCCCCCGTGACTTTTCCGGTCAGGCCTTGGCTATTCTGGAAGAGAACGGCTTGGGAGGGGAAGCCGTTGGCGTGGTGGGGTTGAGCACCATGACAGCTCCTTTCTTCGAAGGACTCTCCCGCGGGTTGGGGGACCGCCTCAAGCGGGTAGACGACGTTGTGTCCCAGCTCCGCGCCGTGAAAAGCAAGGCGGAGCTGCAGCTCATGCGCCGTGCGGCAGAGCTGAGCGATCTCGGGTTTCAAACCATGCTCGAGGTTTCAAAGCCCGGCATGCGCGGGATCGAAATTATGGCCGAGATGGAACAGGCCGTGCGTCGGGAAGGAGCCGATCACGCCAAATACTGGATGGCTTCGGGGCCCCCTCCGGATTGGAACAACACACGCCTCGACATCAAACCCCATGAGCGGGTCCTGGAGTATGGAGATCTCATGGCCAGTTGCTCCTATATCGTCTACAAAGGTTACTGGTGTCACGGCCATCGCACCGGAACCATGGGAAAGCCCTGCGACACACTCGACAAATTGTGTCAAGTGACCCGGGAGGCTCACGATCGAGCTCAGGAGATCATGAAGCCCGGATTGCCCGTGGCCGAATTGGGTCGAACTATTCGAGAGCAGGTGGCCCCCCATGGGTTGGACCTTCTGGGCGGCAGAATCGGACACGGCATCGGCATGGATTACAGTGAACAGCCTGTGCCCTTCGACGACAGCAACGAGGCTCCCATGCAGGCCGGAATGACTGCTGTGATGCACGCCGTCTTCGGCCTGCCCGGAACCGGTAAGATGTTTGTTCCCCTGGGTGACGTGTTCCATCTGACGGACGACGGCCCGGAACTCTTGATGGGTTTTCCGCGAACGCCCTTTGTGGCGGGACAGTAGACTGTGGTCGATCGGGCAGTCGAATTTGCCGAGAACTCACCCTTAAGCTGCCGGCGGGCGGAGTTCCGGGTCAGGTGCTTCAGACTTGGCCGTTGCTTCCTGGCTTGAGAGAGCATCGATGACCTGCCGACAGTTCAAAATCTTTTCCGCCAGATCCAAAGGCCTGTAGTAGTAGTGGTTGGACGCCTCGAAGGCGATAGTGGAGTGTTGCCGGGCGATCGAGAATTGGGCCTTGGCCAGCTCCATTTCTGATTGGGCGATCTCGGTCATCTTTTTGGAGATTTTTCTCTCGCTCCCTTGGCCTTGACTGAACTTCTCCCTCAAAAGATAGAATTCCACCTGATTGGCCGTGCTCTGGAAGTGATGGTGGCAGGTTTCAGCAATTGCCAGATCTATCTCTGCGAAGGCCTTTCTCGGCGAGGATACTTTTTTCGCTCCTTGCCGAAAGAGGCGTAAGCCCTGGACCCAACCTTCGGCCAGCTTCTGGAATTGTTGCCGCACAACTTTCGGAGGATAGGCTCCCGACCAGGTTTGGATGTCATCGTGGGGGAACAACATCATGCTGGAGCGATACCCGGTGGGAGCCAGGCGCAGCGGATTGGCCGGTCCATGTTGGGTTGGAATGTTGTAAATGCGGACACCATAGGGAAATTCTTGAAAAGCTCGGCTGAATTCCTGCCAGGCTTCGACCATCAATGGCGCCGCCGCTCTGCCGTAGCGACGGGTTGCCAGCTCCATGAGGATATCCCGGTTGGCCCCCGCCGGCCTGAAATAGTGGGCTTTGGCAGCGTCCAGGTTAGGTGATGCATAGCCACCGCAGGTCCAGGAGGGCATGATGCCGCTGATCCCGGTTTTTGAGAGCTTCTGGCAGTGTTGGAGAATGAGATCGACTACGGGAATGTAAGGCACTGCCGAGATTTCCCAGGTATTGTTGAATTGCAGCTTGGCCATCGTGCGGATCCCATGTTTGTCGGCCCTGGCCCAGTTGCGCTTGGCTCGGGGGCCGGGACCCACCACCGAAATCGAGTATTCGCCCACTTTAGTCCGGACGCCGCCCCGGAACACCGGTTCATCCCACTCGCTGACACTCAGGAGTCGCACGTCCTTTGGCAGTAGTGGGATGAGGTTCGTTGACAATTCGTCTCCCCAACCCCAGTCCCAGGCGATGATCTCGGCGGTGGAGCTGGCCTTCCGAACCCCTTCTCGAAAGGTCCCGATCAGTTCACCGAGGACTTCCCAACTCTTCCGTTGAGAGCAACGAGGACACCCTCCGGCCTGGGGAGCTTCCTGACCCCAGCTAACTCCGTGAGAGAAACAGTTGGTGTGGTTTTCGGACATCGTGATGGAAAACCATCCTCCCAGGTCGGGGACATGCCTCATGACGTGAGCCAGACTGTCGGCGATCCACCGGCGAACGCTCGGTACGCTGGTACACATGGCGTGAAAGCCTCGATAGGCAGACCCTTTGATGCCGGGATGTCGATCAAAGAAAGGCGACGGCATGGCGCGCGGCTCGTTGAGGTAGAGATAAATCTTGATGCCGAATCCAAGAGCGTGTTCCACCAAATCGTTCAGCCGCTGCAGCCGTCGTTCCCACCCCGCCCCGAACTCCGGAAACTCTTGGGAGGGCGCCAAAGTGCTGAGGAGAGAATGCATCCACACCCCATTGATGCCCACCCGGGCGAGCGCTTCCAAGTAGGCGCCAGGGAACGGATCGATGTCGTCCTCCATGAGCGGATCGCCATAGAGCGCAAAATAGGAATAGAGATAACGTGGATCCCAGGCTGTTTCGCGCCGGGTTTTTCCCGTAGGCAGAAAAGGGCCGCCTCGAAGTTCCATCCGATCCTGGAGGCCATAAAGGCCCTGCAGCACGGCGCCCTCGTCCTGGCCGGTGATTTGCAGTTCCCGAGGGCTGACCAGAACCTCGAAGCCTCGAGGGCCGCTGATCGCGTCGGGACCCACAGTGAGTCGAATGGTTTTTCCCCTGGAGAGTGGGTTGCCGGTGAAGGAAACTTGAGCCTCCATGGCTTTGCTCAGGTAATTGCGAAAGCGTCGGGCTGCTTTGGCCAGCCGGGGCTGGGTAGGTTGGACCAGGCTCCAGCCGGTGCTGAGGTCCACTTCCGCCTGGGAGGCTTTCTGGGTTGCTTCTCTCAAGACAGGTTGGTGGGGATTGTTCAATTCCCGGATGAAATGAAAGGGCTCCTGGCCAGGTTCCTGAAGCTGACTTCCCAGCGTTTCCTGCAGGATTTCGCGGATACGACTGGCCTGCTGCCGCTCTTTTTTGGAAGGACTTCGATAGAGGATCTCGGGACAACGAGGCTTGGTCCCCAACTTGATATCCAGGAAGTCGTCTTCTTTCAGAGTGAACTCGAATTGGGAACGATTCCATCCGAGCAGTTGGATCAGTTGATGCCGAGGGAGTAGATGCCAGTTCTGGCGGATCACCGTGATGTAAAAGCGCCTGAGCTGATTGGGATTCAGAGGGTGCTTTTGGGGGAGGGCCCATCGAGTTGCCCAAGGCCAACACGTTTTCTTCGGTCGTCTGAATAACCCGGGCGATCGAGGAGGTATTCGCCAGCTCCCAATTCCGCCAGACGAACTGGTAAAGACGATTAGGGAAATGCGGCTCCGGGATCGGCTGGCGTGGGGCAGAGGGAGGTCTGCTGTGGCGACAACGGCTGAGCCCGAGAGCCAGCGGACCCAAGTAAAGAAATTCCCTGCGGTTCATGGGCTGTTGTCTCTTAACTGTGGGGTTGCCGTCCCTGTTCTGAGGGAGACAACGTCGGGGAATGAGTCATTGGCTCGCGACTCGATCAGGGCCAATGGGCCCAAGAGTGATTCTGACCTACAGAAAAAGCCTACCACCAAGGCAGGGAAGCGCCAAGGAGGTTGTTGTGGCGGCTAACCCCGATTCGGGAGAAATCTGAATCCCGATATTCCAAACTGCTTTCCCACGCTTTATCCTTGCCTCCAGCGCGATGATAGAATAGGCGCACATGCTTTCGACCTTGCATACGCTCGACTTGGTTGTCCTGGCGATCTACTTCCTGGTGGTGACGTTTTTGGGGGTTGTCGTCGGCAAAAGACAAACCAAAACCCTCCGCGATTTCTTTACGGCCGGAGGCAAGTGGGGATCCCTGGTTGCCTTCATCTATGTATTTGCCTCGGCCGTGGGCGGCGCGGAGGCGGTGGTGGTTGGCGGGGCAGCTTACCGGAGCGGGATTTCCGGTGTCTGGCTCTGGTTTGCCGGGGGCCTGGGCCTGATCATCTACTATCTGTTTGCCCCGATCTATAAGCGAGTGAGGGTGTTCAATTTGGCCGACGTCTTCGAGATGCGCTTCGGTCCACGTGTCGCAACCTGTATTGCCATCTTGGGAAGTATCTTCAGTCTGTTTCTCATCGGCACCTTCGCACTGGCTGTGGCCAAGACCATTTCCGGACTCTCGGGATGGTCTGTAGAAATCACCCTGCTGGTGGCTTTCTACGTGGGATCCGGAGGCTTGATGTCGTCGCTGTTGACCGATTTATTCCAGGGGGTTTTGTCGCTGACGGTTTTCTGCTTTCTGTTGCTGCCCTTTCTCTGGCGCGAAGTGGGTGGGTTCCAGGGTCTGGTGAACGTTCCTCCGGATCGCTGGTCGCTGTTTTCGGAAGAAATCCCCCTGATTTACGTTCTGGCCTTGACGCTGGGTGGGCTGGGAGCGGTGGCCACGCCTGTTCTGTTCAGTTTCATGGTGGTGGGGAAGGACGAACGGGCAGCCACCCAGTGTGCCTGGAGCCACATCTGGAAGCGAATCATGACCGTGCTTTTTGCCGTCTATGGAATCATGTTCGCAATCTACAAGCCGGGGCTCGACACTCAGCCAATACCTCAGGATACCGAGCTGGTCTGGGGAATTGTGATGAAGGAGATCGTTCCGGCTGGGCTTCTGGGGTTGTTGGTGGCCAGTTTCTTTGCCGCATTGATGTCGACGGTGGACACTATGGCGACTTCCAGTTCGGCCATGACCGTAGATTATCTGTTCAAGAAGCGATGGTTCCCGGGACGCAGTCAGGAATTCTACCTGCGCTGGGCCCGGATCGGAGGGGTGGTGGCGGTCTTGCTGGCCTACCTGATTACGCTGCAGTTTTCGACACTCAAGCAGATCATTGAATTCCTGGCGCCGCTCCAGGGATTCATGGGCATCCCCCTGTTTTTTGGGATTGTGTGGAGAAGGGCTAATCGCCAAGGGGTTTGGGCCTCGCTGGCGGTGGGAATCAGCCTGCTTTGGATCGTGCAGCTTCTCTATGACGGGCCGCCGAGCACCAAGGTGCCGCTGAGTGTTTTTCCGCCAATGGGGGCGGCAGCCTTCACCATGTACCTGGTCAGTCGGCTGACACGACCGGAGTCGGAAACGCGACTGCATCGCTTCTACTGTATTTTGAATACGCCGTTGGGACAAGAGGAGCGTTTGAGTGCCGTTGGCATCCGCCTGCCGGCCATGGCAGGCTCGGCAGGCGGCGTCGAACCCCAAGAGGCGCTTGATGAGCCGGCGTTGAAGCAACTCTATCAGTCCTACTCGACCCATAAGATCTATGGTCGGAGGAGTTCGATCGAGTTGATCAAGGAACCCGGCTTGGAGTGGTTTTACCGGGGTCTTGTCTGGTTGACTCTGAGCTGCGTACTCATGGTGGCCTCCGTGTGGGCGGGTTCCGAGTTGATGGTTTTCCTGAGTTCCCAGGGAAGCCGGTAGCCGGACTTGACCCCATCCTCGGCCCATGCCGGTGAATGGGTTGCAAGTGAGAAGGGACGGAGAGCGGGGAGAACGGATCACGAATGGCTCAATGCAGGTGAGCGTGGGGTTACCCTGCGTTTTCACTTCCTGTGATGTTGCAATATTGATGGGCAGGATGAACAGAATGCCTTTTATCCTGAATATCCTGCCTATCCCTGTTTGTCTTTAAGGCAGACTGAACGGCTGTCAGCGGCGACTGAACCCAGTCGAGTACAATCAACGAGTGACTCGAGTCTCAGGGAACAACGGTAAGAAACGATGAGGACTCCATTTGCTTTGGCAAGTCCATCAGGGAACTTTGTGGAAGGATATGCGGATCGATTGAGCGTCCCGGCCGGAGGCCAGATCGCCTTTCACGTTTCGACCAATCTGCCCAGGTACGCCGCGGAGATCGCACGTCTGGGAGTTCAGCGGAAGGTCGTGTGGGCCAGGGACAACCTGGTTGGCGCCCGGCACCCGGTTCCGGCCAACGCCTCCAGCCATGGTTGTGGTTGGCCCCCTGCGTTCCGGGTCACCGTGCCCCCTGATCGGCCCTCGGGTTACTACAGCCTCACCCTTCGTGGACAAGGAAACCACCAGGATGTCCGTGGCGAGATCTCTTTCGTTGTCCGAGTGGCTCAGCCGGGTCAACATTCCAAGATTCTTTTGCAGCGCACCACCAACACGGACAATGCCTACAATAGTTGGGGCGGGCACACTCTCTATAGCGGCCCCGATGGACCTGCCCACCGGGTGTCGTTCGACCGGCCTTATGCCGGGTTCGATGAAGACGGCGTCTACCTGTTCACCCTCTCCGGTGGGTTTGAGAAACTCTTGGATGAGCGTCGCATTTCAGATCGTCTGCAGGCGGCTTTCCTTGAAGTGGGAATCGACCTGTCTCCCCATTCCTTTATTCAGGTGATCCATCCCGGACGACGCTGGTACCTGGTGGTTCCAGGCATCACCTACACCTTAAAGTCCGACCGGCAGCAGTTAAGGGTCTACGATGGATTCACGACCTGGGAAAGCGGATGGCGCAACTGGGAGCAACCTTTTGTCGTCTGGGCCGAACAGTCCGGTTATCAACTGGATTACGCAGTCAACACCGACCTGGAGTTCTGCCCCGAAATCCTTAGACACTATCGACTGGTGCTCAGCGTGGGCCATGACGAGTACTGGTCGGCGCCCATGCGGGACCATTTGGAGCAGTATGTTGCCGACGGAGGCAACGTGGCATTCTTCAGCGGCAACAATCTCTGGTGGCAGGTTCGGAGCGAAGACCGAGGCCGGGCGCTGGTTTGCTGGAAGGACTACAAGCAGGATCCCTTCTATGGCTTTGGCCGATACGATCAGCTTACCACGGTCTGGTGCCACCACTTGATCCGGAGACCGGAAAACCGGCTCACCGGAGTGAGTTTTGCCAGAGGTGGATACCACGACTTCTTTGACCAGTACCGGGACAGCCCGGGGCACTACACCATTCATCGCCCGGAGCACTGGGTTTTCGAGGGCACCGGGCTGCGCGCCGGAGACCCTCTGGGGGGAACGGACAAGTTGGTGGGCTACGAATGTGACGGGTGTGATCTCCGGTGGGAGAATGGCCTGCCGATTGCGACGGGCTGCGACGGAACACCGGAGAATTTCACCATCCTGGCCACCGCGCCGGCGGCCCTCTCTCATGCGGACGAATCGGTTCGAATGGCCTCCGAGGCTCTCTACGGCGAAGTCACTTCGCAGGAGGTTGCCCAGCCCGGGGCTGCTGTCATGGGCCTCTACAGCAGGGGCGGCACCGTGTTTACGACCGGTTGCACCGAATGGGCCAAAGGCTTGAGAGGCCGTGATCGGACCGTTGAGCACATCACACGCAATCTTCTGGATCGACTGTCGCAGTGAAGGGTCTGCGATGGTGGCGTCAACTCACCACTTCTTCCTGGAACGGGAGCCTCAGCGAGTAAAACCCCGCCAAGCGACAACCACCGGTTGGCAATCGAAGGCCGGTAACGTCGAGGACCAGGGCCTAAACCTCACCGGGGAAGGATTTCGTCAACTTTCAAAAAATCGTGAGGACTGCAATACCCGTTCGCTGTCCCGGGCGAACACCTGACTGGTCATGACGGCGCAGAAGTCGATTCCTGCCAGGGCTTTTTCCAGTACTTGTCTACATACTCCTGCATCTTGCTGAGCATGAATCGTGAGGACTGCAGTGCTCGTTCGCCGTCCCAGGCGAACACCTGACTGGTCATGATGCCGTCGAAGTCGATCTCCGCCAGTGTGCCGAAGAAAGCATCCCAGTCTACCTCACCGGCTCCGATGTCGAGATGCTGATGAATCCGCGCAGGTGTTCCGGGTGGGTTCATAATATAGCGCCACCCCCTTTTGTGATTGAAGGAGTCGGCCACATGGACATGGCCCAGGACGGGAGCCGCATAGCGTAGCATCGCGGCCACGTCCTCCCCCAAATGAAACGTATGGGGCGCACAATAGAGATATTTGACCCAGGGGGAATTGATCGACCGGATCATGTCCACAGCCAGGTTGTTCTCTTCCACGAAATCGTCCGGATGGGCTTCAATGTGCAGCGGCAACTTCTCTGCCTCAAAGATGGGGAGCAGTTCTTCCATTGACTTCCAGAAGGCCACTTCGCTGGCCTCCGCGTGGGCTTCGGGTCCGGCGAATCCCGTCGATTGCGGCGAGGGTCCGCGATCGAAGATGGTGTTTACCGTTTGGCATTCGATTTCCAGGACAATAGGAAGAGCCCGTTTCCAGTAACGCACGGCCGCTTGGCGTTCTTCCTCGTTGGGGCTGGCCCAGCGATAAGTCAGCAGCAGGCTGACCAGGCTCATTCCCGTTTCGCGGAGCGCCTGCTTGAACTCGCGAATCCTCACTTTGTCAGCTCTGGGGGGCCAGTATTCGGGAAAGAAATCGTCACGAGAGCAGAGTTCGAGGTTTTTCCAACCCAGCTCCGCGACCAATGGGACCACTTCGGGAAGAGGCCGATCACAATGCATCAGGGGGTCTAAAGCCATCTGCATACGTCAGCTCCTTGGCCAGCGCCGGGAAAACAGTGGTTCTCCCGGCACTCTGCCGAAAATGGTGGCGCCGGTCCCTGGGACCGCGAACCTTCAAAGAAGAGTCCTTGAACACTTTGATTCACCCGAGGATTCATGACCCGAAAAGGCGCCCCCATGGCGCAAAAATTCGCTCATGTCTCGGCAACCTCAGTTGAAGACGGCCTTGTAGAGCAGGCCCATCATCACGGCGAGCAACGAGATGACGAGGGGCCAGATCACGCGCTGCAGAACATCGATTCGGGAGGTTTGGGTGGCGATGCTCGCCTTGATTTCCGCGAGATGGGCGTCCATCGAGGCGAAGCGCGTTTTCATCAAGGCATCCATCGAAGCGAGGCGTGTTTCCATTGAGGCGTCCATCGAAGCGAGGCGTGTTTCCATTGAGGCGTCCATCGAAGCGAGGCGTGTTTCCATCGAGGCGAATCGTGCGTCCACCGAAGCGAATCGTGTCTCCATCTCAGCCCGCAACTGGGCGATCTCGGCTCCGATGGCGGCGATGACGTTCTCACCGGCTTGTCTGCGGTTTTCCTCGGCGACTTCGTAGGCCAGTTCGGGGTCCACCTCGAGGTGACGCATGGCACGGAAGATGGCGCTGGTCGTAGGCTCAGTCTGGGTTGCCATGTCGGGAATCCTCCTTTGCGGGCAGGTCAAACGGTTCCCGGCCGGGGAGGCGCTCCGGGAAGCCGTCGAGGTCTTTCACGAGCCAGTTGCCAGCCGCCGGGTCTTCCTCCGTGACCTGCTCGGTGCAGGAACCCAAGGGGATCAGGCGATGGGTGCGGCGCTGCTTGAGGTTGGCCAGTTGAATCTCAGGGTCCATACGTATTCATGGTACCATAGGAACGGTCCAACAACCGCTACCGTTTATTTTTAGGGAGGTAGACGATTAAAATGATTTCCAAAAGTAATGTTCTCGCGTGGGTCGTGACCGCGGCGTCACTCGTCCTGACACTTTCCTGTGGCTCGACCCCTTCCGAACAGCGGCCGGGAGAGGCGAGCCCATCCGGCCCAGCCGAGGTCACGACCCGGTCCCTCTTCAATGGCCGGGACCTTCAGGGATGGCACACCAATTCAGAGAAGATCGGTCACGGTACCGGAGGGCGCTGGACGGTGGAGGAAGGCGCGATTGTGGGCGAGCAAGACCCCCCGGGGAGCGGGAACGGCGGCATCCTGCTGACGGACCACACCTATGGTGATTTCGAGGTGGTCCTCGAGGTCAAGCCGGACTGGGGCGTTTGCTCCGGCCTGTTTCTTCGCAGCACCGAGAAAGGACAATGTTACCAGGTCATGATCGACTACCGGGAACAAGGCAACATCGGCGAGATCTATCGTGAAGGTCTGGACGGAAAAACAAATGCGACTTTTCGCCTTCACGGCATCTATCAGGACACTCAGACCAAAACCCTGAAGGGCATCAAAGCCAGCCGCGCCGAAAGGAACGAACGTGGCGCGGGGGGTGAACCCCGGTTTTCCCTGGACGACTGGCTCCAGATTTGGAAGCTTCACGACTGGAATGCCCTCCGAGCCCGAATCGAGGGCAACCCACCCAGGATTACCACCTACCTGAACGGGCATCTCATCACCGAGTATACGAGCGACGAAACCTTTGAGGGGACTCTGGGAGACCGAGGGTTTGTGGCGGTCCAGGTGCACGGAGGGAAAGCCTGGCCGGCCGGCGCTAAAATCCGCTTCCGCAACCTTGGGGTGCAAGAGCTTTAGGCCCGACTGTGCCGCTTCTCCCCTGGTCGCGGCTGAAACCCCTGCAGATCGTTGGGTTCCGCTTCAGATATTCCAGCAGGGCTTCGGCGGCCCACTGGTAGCCGGCGGCGTTCCAGTGGGCGTCGTGCGCCCACTGTGCATCCTGGGGCTCGGCGCCCCGACGGAGGATGTAGTCGTACTGAATTGTTATGCTTTTGGACTTATACGCTACAGGTATTCGTCGCCTGCCGGCTTCAAAGCAGATTCGCCGCTCGGACAGTAACCTATATTCGCTTGATCAGCTGGTCGTACTCGTGGTGTGGACCGATCCAGAACCATACGATGTCGCCTTCGTCCAGTACGCCGAGGGCGCGGTAGCTGATGCTCACACGCACCGAGTACACTGGGCGGCGCTGACTCACGCGCTTGAAATTCAGGCTTGGGTGACGAGGATCCGATAGGAAGAATCGATAGGATTCGCGGGCTTGCCGTTGGACATGTTCCGGGAGACGCCGATAGGCATCCCGGAAGCTCCTTTGTGTAAACGAACGCAAGCCTACAATTCTTCTATATTGAGAGGCAGAGTTCGTCCTGCCCGGTGCGCTGCCAAGGCGTCATCGGCTAGCCGACCCAGCAAATCTTCCGACTCGGGACGACTGAACAACTCGGTCCAGCACCGCTCCGACTCAAGTTCGGTCAGCAGGAACCGCGCAAACTTATCCTGTTCCTCTTGCGGGAGTTTGGCGGCTCTCTCGAAAGCCTTTTGAAGAAGTCGGGTCATCTGTTTTACTCCTTACCCGAGTTCGGGGGCGACTTCTTGGCGATGACTTCGTTCATGGCGAACATGATAGGGGATGACCGCACCGAAGGCAACACGGAATGTAGCTGGGATTGGTTTCGCAGTGTGTCATGGAGCCGAATCGCAAACTTCCGGGTTCCGCTTCAGATATTCCAGCAGGGCTTCGGCGGCCCACTGGTGGCCGGCAGCGTTCCAGTGGGCATCGTGAGCCCACTGTGCATCCTTGGGCTTGGCCCCCTGGCGGAGGATGTAGTCGTGCTGGTCGATGACGGGAATGCGCCGCGCTTCGGCCATAGCCTTCATCTGGTCAAACATACCGCTCCAAGGAAACTTCATTCTGTGCGTCGCGAGGATGACCAACGAGCCTCCGTCACGCTCCGCGCGTTCCTTGAATTGATCCAGGGCGAAGGCCGTAAAGTGCAGGGCTTCCTCAAACACCGGCGGCAGTTCTTTTTCGGCGAAGGTCGGGTGTGTTGCCGCCCGCGTCGTCGGCTGCCAGTCGTCGAGCAGCAATTCGTAGCCGGGGCGCTGGCTCAACAGTTCCGCCCGCGCGATCAGCTGCGGGTCGGAGTCGAGTGGAAACAGAGCACCTCTCTTGTTGTACAGCCAACTCGCGAAGTAGGACATCCGAACCACTTGTTTCACGACAGGCATGTGCCGGCGTCGCGATAATCTGTACTTCCTCCAATCGGGATCGGGAGGGCGCAGCTTCATAGTTCCGTCCGCGTTTCTTTCCGCGGAGACATACGGAAACCGGTCCGGGTCCCACCTCGTATGCAGCGCGGCCAGGATCGGGGAATTGTTCATGAAGTCGTTGGGGACGAAGACCAGTACCAGCAGCTTGGGAAACAGACGCCGCGCGAATTGGTCGTAAAACGGCAGTTGGTTGAGTTGGCCGGTACCGCCGCGCCCAAACGCCGAGGTGGTGATGTTCAGGTCAGGCAGTTCCCGCGCGGCCAGTTTCTCCAGCCGGACGTGAAATTTATCGGCGATGGGGACCTCACTCGCCTCGACCAAGGAATCGCCGATTATGGCGATGTGGCAGCTTGCCGCGGCGCGCTCGGGGGCGATGGGTTCGCGGTCGAGAAAGCCCAGGCTGTTGGTGCGCGAGACGGTCCAGAAATCAAGCATGTTGGTATGACGTATTTCTGCGTTGGGTTCCCGGATAAGGCCCACCTTCGGGACGAAGCGCGTGGGTAGGCTCCTTGTCGCAAACGGCATGGTCAATCGGAGCCAGATTTCCCCTGCAACCGCAATCAGGATCAGCCCTGCGATGAGAAACAACGCGTTCCAGCCGACCAAGCGCAACGCGCGGCGAATTTTCGGGGGGGGGGGGGGGGTACTATATGAGCCTTGGTTTCTGGCATCGCTTGTTTTTCCACTCCTTTATCGAGAAATCCATGCTGTGTTTCTGCAAACTTCAGGAAATTCAGGACACTCATCAATTAAATCGGAAATTTATGGGTGGAGACCTCTGCATAACCGTTATTCCGGCGAAAGCCGGAATTCAGGAACGGTGAGTTTTCAGTAGGATAGCGATAGCGCATGGCCGAATTTCGCCTCACCCGAGGAGTTATGCAGAGGTCTCGGGTGTCCTTTATTGTTTGCTTGTAAGTTCAGAAGCCTGTTGCGTCCGGCGATGTGTCTAAAATGCCTTCATGAGCGAAGCCACGGCATTCGATACTTAAAAATTCGGTAAAAACCTGACGGAAAACGGCTTTACCGAGTAACAGGCCTATTATTACCGACCCGAGGGAGGGATTTCGCCATGGCAACTGCCGCCAGAAAGACCATCTCGCTGCCCCTCGATCTCGCCCGTGCGGCCGAGGAGACGGTGCGAGTCGAGGGCAAGACTCTGAGCGGGGTTATTCAAGATGCGCTTCAAGAAGCGCGGGCATCCCGCTTGCGCGAGGAACTTGGCGCTTTGCAAGACTACTGGAGTCGCCGGGCGAAGGAACGGGCTATTTTGACCGAGGGAGATCTCCAGCGGTATCTGCGGGCGTGCAGGTTGTCTTCGACACGAACGTGTTCGTGTCGAAGACAACCTGCCGGACGGACATGGCAACCAAACGCTCAGGAAAATCGTCGCAGGCGAAGACTCACTCGCTCTTTCCAAACCCATCATCGACGAACTTCTCTCCGTCCTTGCTCGGAAGTTCGCTCGTGATCGCGAGGAACTCGCCAGAGTCGTCGTCTTTCTCTCCAACCTCGGCGAGATCGTCGAACCGGTCGAACCGCTCACGGTGCTTTCCGATGAACCGGACAACCGAATCGTGGAGTGCGCGCTTACCGCGGACGCGCAACTCATTGTGACCGGCGAGCGTGCGATGCTTGCCCTCGGCGGGTTTCGAGGCATCCGCATCGTTTCCTTGAGCGTCTACCTTGGCTGACTGTATCCTGATAGAGGCTGGTCTGGAGGGGAATCACTCATTCCCACTCCAGGTGTCCAAAAATCGGCAAGCGGCGTCGGGCGGGAATCCGCTGCCCCCAAGCTTGTGAATTTCCCGCCGCCTTGATTTCGCTGAGGGTTTGCTCGAAGAAAAATCGCTGCTGGCCGAAGGCGGGACGGAGATCATCGAGCCAGGTGGCTTCAGGATCGTATTGGGCGAAGAAAGGGCGACCGACCCAATCCGGCTCTCTGCCCTGGATGAATTTGAGCACAAAAACCTTTTCTCCATGCACCTCGGCCACTCCGTCAACCGCGACCTTGCCGGGGGTGGCGGACATGGATGGCCCGCGGACAGTGCGCGCCAACCCGGAGACTCGCTTATAGGCGGTTCGAAAGATTTCGGCGGCATTGGCCAGAGGCACTTCGAAATAGTTCTTGGGGCCGGTATCCCTCTCCACAAACATGTAGTAAGGCACTGCTCCCAGTTGCACCTGAACCCGCCACATATCGGCCCAGACATTGGGTTCATCGTTGACGTGACGGATGAGGGGCGCCTGACAGCGGATGGCTGCTCCGGTGTCCAGGATCCGACGAGCAGCGGCCTGGGCGGCCGGGGTTCTCAACTCTCGCGGATGACTGTAATGCGACATGATCGCCAGATGTTTTCCCGCCTGGCGACACTCCTCGAAGAGTCGAAGCAGGTCGTCGGCATCGGGATCGGTGAGGAAACGATAGGGCCAGTAGGCCGTCGCTTTGGTTCCCAGCCGGATGCTGACCACGTGTTCGAGTTCGGGGGCCAGCAGGGGTTCGATGTATCGTCGAAGGACGGCAGTTTTCATGATCAACGGATCCCCGCCTGTGAAAAGCACACTGTTGACCTCTGGGTGCCGCTGCAGATAGTCCACCAGCTTATGGGTCTCCCTGGAAGCAAACTTCAATTCGTCGATTCCCACGAATTGGGGCCAACGGAAGCAATAGGTGCAGTAGGCGTGGCAGGTCTGACCTTGACTCGGGAAGAAGAGGACGGTTTCGCGATACTTGTGCTGCATTCCGTCCAGGGGCTCTTGCCCCAAACGGGGTACGTTGAACTCCATCTGTCCTGCGGGGTGGGGATTGAGCCTGGCCTGAATCTCGCGAGCCGCCGACTCGATCTCCTTGGCCGAGGCGTTGCGCCACACCAACTCCACCATCCGGGAGAGATCCTTGCGATCCAGCATACCCCGCTGAGGGAAGGTCAGTTGGTAAATGGGATCGTTCGGAACGTCCTGCCACCGGATCAATTCTTCAATCACGTAGCGATTGACCCGGAAAGGAAGCACCGCGGACACGGCCTTGATCGCGACGATGTCATGATGTTCTAAAGTTTGAAGTTCCGGGATCTTGTCAATGTCTTTGCGGGTGTAACCTTTGTATTTGCGGGCCTTGATTTTGGCTTGCGCTGTCATGCTTCCTCCTCAAGGTAAGCTCGGGCGGGTCAGCCTCCCTGTAACGACTGCTGGCCCTTGCCTGGAAAGCCTCTGAAGTCCGCTACTTTTCGTAGCAGGTGAAGCATAACACTTCAGTCAAAAAGTTCAAGTTTTGAGGGGAAGTGGATTCCGGTCGTCGGGCAAGACTTGCATGCCCGCTGAGGGGGTCCTGATTCTAAGGACGGCTTGGCGGCTGTGGGCAGGCAAAGGGCTGGTTCCGTTGAGGTTGGAGACAACGGCTTTCCCTACTCGGCGAATCTTTGTATGCTTAAGGCCCGGCTGTTGAAGGCCGGCAATGCTCATAAGTGGTCCCAACCACCGAAGTGAGCGGCGCCCCTCCCGGAGGGGATCTGGTCGAGAAGACTGACAGCGCCGTGACGCCCTCCTCGCTGGAAACGATGGACCTCAAATCGCCGAAGGCCTACATCAATCGAGAACTGAGTTGGTTGGGTTTTGCCCGCCGAGTCCTGTCCCTGGTGGCCAACCGCGATATCCCGTTAATGGAGAGGGTGCGGTTTGCCGGGATCATGGGCATGCTGCATTCCGAGTTCTTCATGAAGCGGATGAGTGGGCTGAAGCGCCAGATCAAGAATGGATCTCTCAAGCTTTCCCTGGATGGGCGCAACCCGAGAGAGGAATTCGAGGCGTGCCGCCTGGAAGTTCTGGATCAGGCAGCCGTCCTGGCTGGTATTCTCCACCAGGAGTTGCTCCCGGCGCTGGCCGAAATTGGCCAGCCGATCCTCCAGTACAGGAAATTGGCGAAGGCCCAGCAAGGTTGGCTGCGCACCTATTTCGAGCAATCGGTGAGACCCATCCTGACACCTCTGGCTGTGGATTCGGAGCATCCTTTTCCGTTCATCAGCAACCTGGGCTTGAATCTGGCGGTTCTCCTCTCACGCGGGGAGGGCAGGAGGGAGCGGTTTCTGCGTATTAAGGTTCCCAACAACCGGCCTCGTTGGGTCTCCTTGCCGGATGGCAAGGGCTATGTCCCCTTGGAGCAGGTCATTGCCGCCAACCTGGACCTGATTTATCCTTCCGATCAACCCGTCAGCGTTCATTTCTTCCAGGTCACCCGAGGGGCTGAGGGCGATGTCCAGCCAGCCGCCGAAGATGAGGATTTCTTGCGGGAACCCGGTGGCCTGGTTCAACAGGTCAGTAGTGAACTCAAGGCACGGCGCTTCGCCGGCGTTGTCCGGCTCCAGGTGAACTCTGGTATGCCGAAAAGGCTGGTGAAGTGGTTGACGCGACAGCTCAAAATCGATCCCGAGGACGTCTACTCCACCGATCATTTGCTGGGACTCAGCGACCTTCTCCAGTTGAAGGTGAACCAGCGGAAAGAGATCAATTTTCCAGTCCATACGCCGGTCGATCATCCTCGCCTGCAGCGCCTGAACGCTCAAGCTCCAGAAACTATTTTCGAAGAGATCGCTCAAGGCGATATCCTGCTCCATCACCCTTACCACAATTTTGAGAGTTCGGTACTTCGATTCCTGGAGTCTGCTTCCCTGGATCCGGAGGTGTTGGCGATCAAACTGACCATTTATCGCACCAGCAGTGATTCTCCCATCGTTCGCGCACTGGCCGAGGCTGCTCGACGTGGCAAGCAGGTAGCGGTGTTGGTGGAGATCACTGCTCGTTTCGACGAAGCCCCCAATATCGCCTGGGGAAAGTTTCTGGAAAAGGAAGGGGTGCATGTGGCCTACGGAGTAGAGCGCCTCAAGACCCATGTGAAGCTGGCCCTGGTGGTCAGGGAAGAGAAACAGGGAATCCGGCGTTATGCCCATGTCGGCACCGGGAACTACCACACCGGGACCGCTAAGGTGTACGAGGATCTGGGAGTGTTAACCTGTGATCCCACCATCTGTGAGGAAGTGGCGTCGCTTTACAACGCACTGACCGGCGGAGCTCCTCACGGCAACTACCGAAGCGTATTAGTCGCGCCGGTCTCGATGAGGCGGCGTTTTGTCGAATTGATTCGCCGCGAGGTAGTCCATGAGCGAGCAGGGCGACCCAGCGGGATCTATGCCAAGTTGAACCAGGTGCAAGACCCCAACATCATTCGTGAACTTTACCTGGCCGGCTCCGCCGGTGTCCCCATTACCCTCAACGTGCGGGGTCTCTGTTGCCTGCGAGTCGGGGCCCCGGGCCTGTCGGAGAATATCCGTGTCTACAGCGTGGTGGGTCGCTTCCTGGAGCACAGCCGGATCTTTCGATTCACCAACGGCGGGGACCCCGAGTACTACCTGGGTTCGGCGGACTGGATGAAGCGGAATCTCAACAACCGGGTTGAGACAATCATGCCCATCCACGACCGGCGCTTGAAGCAGCAACTGGATGAAATCATTGCAGTCTACGAAGAGGATAACTGCTCCGCCTGGGATGCCCAACCCGATGGGAGCTATGTTTGCCGGCATCCGGCGGAAGAAGAGCCGCGTAGGAATGCCCAAGAGACCTTCATCCGGCAGGCTGAAGGGCCTCCGGATCGAGTGGGCGTGGTCCTCATCCGTTCCTCGAAGGACCTCGCTTAGATGCTGCTTTCTACAGTTCTTGCTTCCAGTGGGTTGAAGAAGCAACCGATAACTCTGGTCGCATGGACCCCCACCCGGTAGTCAATCTCAGCCTGGGAAAGTGCCCCCGAGGCGCTGTCCTTTGAAGAAGCGGGTTAACCGTTCCCATGTTTACACGAGTGGCAGTGGGCCGGCAGAGTTGTTCACGAACTGGGTGGTCATGGGCGCCCGGGGTTGGGTCGGCGGCCAAGCCTCAAGAGCGTTGAGAACCGGCTCCCGCTTTGGCGAGTGCACCCGAAGAGGCGGTAAGTTGTAAAGGATGGGGTCTCCTGGACCTAGAAGTTGAGCTGAAGGCGCATCTGAAAAATATCGGCGGCGCCAATACTGTCACGATTGGCGTGGATGTAGTTCCACATCACACGGGCATTCGGGTTCAGGTACCAGTTGAGTCCGAAGGTAAAATCGTTCAGCCTCCCGCCCGAGACAGGCCCATGGTTCAGATCAAGCGAAGAGTAGCGAAGCCCCACTTCCCAGGCGCCCATTCCTCCTTGGCTGCTGTTGAAGTTTCTCTTGGGCTTGATCCCTCTGAATCGGCCTTCCGATACTCGGTAGTTTCGCTGCTCTCCGGTCAGAAAATAGCTTCCTGAGACGTAATAACCGTGAAAATTGGAGTTGCCGTTGCCCGTGACCGGATTCAGGCCGGCATGGAGGTACTCGGCTTGTAGGGATGCCGGGCCCTGGACCCAGGTGAACTCGGGTCCCACCAGGTTGGCCGATGGCATCGTCAAATTTCCGGTATCCACAAACCGGGGCGCCAAGTGAGCCTCGGGTCTTTGACGAAACCGAAAACGGGGTTGGCTCGGACTCCGGTAGCTGTAGTTGAGTCCCACGTGGACAATCTTTTTGCTTTTATCCGAATGCCAGGGCGTCCCCGTCAGACGTCCCGTGATATTAAACTCTCCATCCCCCTGGCCCACTCCAGAATCGTCGGTGTTGCGAAAGACGCCCACACCCCAGTTCACTCTTTCTTTGGCATGGTTTGAAATCAACAGGCCAGCGTTCCGGGAAGGGGCGAAGACGTTGGGTAGCGCCCGCTCCATGAAGGTGATGTTGTTGCTGCTGGTCATCTCCTCCAGACTGAAGGGCTCCTTCATATGTCCGATCCGGATCTTTCCAAGATAGGGAACTCGGGACAAGCCCAGGTAAACATCCTTGAACCTGGTCGCGCCACCGGCGAAGTCGTACTGAAATTTAAAATCCACCTGCTCATGAAGAACGCCGGAAAGGTAAAACCTGGCTCTCCGAGGCTCCGTCCCATCCTGAAGAGCCCCCAGCCTTTCCTGGACGCCTGAATCCTGAGACATGGCGGCAAAGTCATAGTGGAGTCTGCCGCCGAGCCTGATCCGAACCGTCTTGTCTTCGGTCTCCAGGCGCACTCCGTCCTTCCATCGAACCTGAACATCTTTGTCGGCGCCGAAGCCATTGGCCGCGCACCAGGTCAGTGTCAGCACCACCCTGCCGGTAACCGACCGATTTTTCCATAGCATCCTCATCGAGGTTGATCTCCTTGCTTCCATCGGGTCACCCGCCCTTTAGTGAGGTCATCTTCAGTCAGATGGCGAATCAGTTTCCCTTCTGACATATAGACGACATCCTGGGCGATGTTAGTGGCGAGGTCGGCAATTCGCTCCAGGTAGCGAGAGGCCGAGAGCAGATGGACGGCACGCTCTATCGTCGAGGAGTCTCGGTGCATGAGGTCCTGCAAGATGTCGAACATTCCGCGGTTGGCTTCGTCAATCTCGTCATCCATGGTCAAGACATGCCGGGCCAGTCGCGGGTTCGTGTTGGTCAAGGCATCCAGACTCTCACGCACCATGTTGCGGACACCCTCAGCCATCTTGGGAAAATCAAGTGAGACCTGAAGAGGTTCTTGAGTGGCAAGATAGGCCGCTCGTTCGGCGATGTTGACGGCCAGGTCTCCCATTCGCTCAAGGTCATTGTTGACCTTCAGCACCGTGACGATGAAACGCAGGTCCGTTGCCACCGGTTGATGAAGGGCCAGCATCTTGAGGCATTCTTCTTCAATCAGGACTTCCCGATGGTTGATCCGGTCGTCTTCGCGCATCACCTGCCGGGCCAGATCCAATCGGCGATCGACCAAGGCCAAAATCGCCTTGTTGGTAGCCTCCTCGACCATCGATGACAAGATCAGCAACTCCTTGTCCAAATGTTCCAGATCCCTCTGCAGATGGATGGACATTCACGTCCTCCTCTCGAATCGGGGCTTTACCCCCGGGAAAACCGGCACCGCTCGAAAGTGGCCGTCGGACGAGTCGCAACTTACCCGAACGGCTCGGAAAATTACCCGAATCGCCCCGTCACATATTCTTCTGTTCTCTTATGCTGGGGATTTGTAAAGACTTGCTCAGTTTCTCCGAACTCGACCAGGCTGCCATTCTCCAAAAAGGCCGTCAGGTTCGAAACCCGAGCGGCCTGTTGCATGTTGTGAGTGACGATGACGATGGTGTATCGCTCTTTCAATTCAAACATCAGATCCTCGATGCGGGCCGTTGAAACGGGATCCAGAGCCGAGCAGGGTTCATCCATCAGGATGACATCCGGCTCCATGGCCAAGGCTCTGGCAATGCAGAGTCTTTGTTGTTGACCGCCGGAGAGGGTCAGGGCTGAGTCGTGCAGTCGGTCACTGACTTCTTCCCAAAGAGCGGCGCGGCGAAGGGACTGCTCGACTCGAGCTTCCAGACTGCCGCTATACTCATTGATGGAGGGACCCCAGGCCACATTCTGAAAAATGGACTTGGGGAACGGGTTTGGCTTCTGAAACACCATACCGATGCACCGCCGAACCTCTACCGGATCGACGCCGCGAGCATAGAGATCTGAACCCATATAGAGGATCCGTCCCTCCATGGCCACATCGGGAATGAAGTCGTTCATCCGGTTGAAGGCCCTCAGCAGAGTACTCTTGCCGCAGCCTGAGGGTCCGATGATGGCGGTAATCCGATGTTGGGGAATGGAAAGGGAGACCTGGCGGACAGCAGGGTTGACCCCATAGCGAATCGTCACGTCAATGACCTCCAGGACCGACCGTGGATGCTCCATGGATGTGGAGCTGACATCGGGTTTCGTTTGAGCGTTCATCGATGGGTTCTCTCGGCTCGCTGCCGAATCCAGACCGCAGCAGCATTCATGAGAAGCAGTGTCGCCAACAGTACGATGATTCCGGCTGCGGCCAGGTGATGGAAGCCTGCTTGGGGTCGGGAGGCCCAATTGAAAATCTGGATGGGCAGGGCTGTAAAGGCATCCATCGGTCCTTCCGGGACGAAGGCAACATAGGTCAAGGCGCCAATCATCACCAAGGGGGCCGTCTCGCCGATCGCCCGCGACAATGCCAGGATCACGCCGGTGAGAATGCCCGGTAGCGCCACGGGCAGAACCTGGGCCCTCACCGCTTGCCAACGCGTGGCCCCCAGAGCAAAAGCGGCTTGACGTATGGACCCGGGCACGGCGCGGAGCGCCTCTCGAGCCGCGATGATGATGACGGGAAGAATCAACAGGGTCATGGTCAGGCTTCCGGCCAGGACGCTTCGCCCCAGCGCCAGAAACCGCACAAAAACAACCAGTCCCAGAATGCCGTAGACAATGGACGGCACCCCTGCCAGATTGGCAATGTTGACCTCAATCAACTGAGACAGTCGATCCTTCTGGGGATATTCCTCCAGGTAGATTGCGGCCGCGACCCCCACGGGTATGGAAAATCCAGCCGTGAGCGTGATCAACCAGACGGTTCCCCAGAGCGCCGATTTGATGCCGGCCTGTTCCGGAAACCGAGAGGGAAACTCGGTGAGGAATTGAAGATCAAGCCAGTGGATTCCCTCGCGAGTCACATGGAAGATCAGCACTCCCAGAATGACAATTCCGGCCCAGGCCACGGTTGCACAGAGAAGGCGAAACCATTTGGTGGTGGTGTGCCGTCGACGGAGGCTGTCGGACCTCATTCGTAAACCTCGCGAAATCGCGCCAGAACTCGGTGTGCAATAATGTTCATGCCCAGGGTGATGGCGAACAGCAGGGAAGCCACGGCAAAGATCGTTTGGTACTCTACGGTGCCAACGGGGGTATCGCCGAGGCTCACCTGGACAATATAGGCCGTCATGGTCTGAATACTTTGAAGTGGATTCAGGGTCATCTTTGGTGTTGCGCCAGCGGCCAGCGTCACCGCCATCGTTTCTCCAATGGCTCGGGAAGCAGCCAAGACAAAGGATGCCATGACTCCCGAAAGAGCCGCCGGCAAGACGACCCGCGAGGTCACTTCAAACTGGGTTGCCCCCAGGGCAAAGGCTCCCTGGCGCAAAGACTCCGGAACCGCCCGGAGCGCATCGTCACACAGGGAAGCCGTCATGGGCAGGACCATGATGCCGACGACGATGGATGCGCTGGCGGCATTGAAAATCTGCGTGCTGGGTAAGACACTGGCAATCAGAGGCGTCACGAAGCTGAGGGCGAAGTAGCCGTAGACGACGGTGGGAATACCCGCCAGAATTTCCAGAATCGGCTTCAGCGCCCTCCTGACTCCTGCCGAGGCATATTCGGCCAGATAAATGGCGCTGGCCAGTCCTATGGGGATGGCGATCAGAGAAGCGCCCACAACAATCAGCAAAGTTCCCGAGACCAGAGGAAGCACGCCAAAAGCGCGGGGTTCCAGAAGAGGCGTCCATCGGGTCCCCAAGATGAAATCCAAAACCCGTACCTCGCGAAAAAAAGAGAATGCCTCCCACGCCAGGATGGCAATGATGGACAGCGTGGTCAGGACGGACAGGAAGGCGCAAAGAAAGAGCGCTAACCGGATCAACTCCTCCTTCATCCGGTACTTCTTGGTGCTCGCGCCTGTCAGTGGTGGTTGGGCCGTTGAGACCTGCAACGAGACTCCTTCCTATTCTCCGCCGCCGAGCAGATCTTCAAGACTCGTGCCAATCTTGTGTCCCTCGGCGAACAGCGAGCCTGTGGTTCGTTTCTCAAATCTTTCGAGCGTTAGCTGATAAACGCGGTCCGGCAGTGGCACGTATCCGACTTCGGTAACGAGTTCAGGAGCATTCTCCAAGTAGAATTTGACGAACTCCGCTACTTCTTGACGCTCGGAGGCTTGCTTGCCGACATAGACAAAAATTGGCCTGGAAAGGGGTTCGTAGCTTCCATTGTTGATCGTCGCGTCTGACGGAGCTACCGGCCCTTTGCCCGCATCAATCGGCACTGCCTTCAATCGGGAGCGATTCTCCCCATAGTAGGCATAACCAAAGAAACCGAGAGCGTTCGGGTCGCCGGCAATCCCCTGCACCAGCACATTGTCGTCCTCGCTGGCAGTGAAATCGGCGCGACAGGCCTGAGACTTGCCGTTAATGGCTTCCGTAAAGTAGTCAAAGGTTCCGGAGTCAGTCCCGGGCCCATAGAGATTGAGAGGACCGTCCTCCCAGGTGGCCCGGACGTCACTCCACTTCTTTACCATGCTTCCTGGTTGCCAAATCTTCCGAAGCTCCTCCACGGTCAAGGAATCAACGAATTCATTCTTAGGATTGACCAAGACGGATATCCCATCAAAGGCGACCGGAAGTTCAATAAAATCAATCCCATTTTCAGAGGCCAATGAGACTTCCTTGGCTTTGATTGGTCGTGAGGCATCATTCAAATCCGTTTCACCAGCGCAGAATTTCTTGAATCCTCCGCCCGTACCCGAAATCCCAACGGTGACCCTGATGTCTCGATGGAGCTTCTGAAATTCCTCAGCCACGGCTTCGGTAATAGGGAAAACGGTGCTGGATCCGTCCACTCTCACTGTGGCTGGCTTAGCCCTTCCACCCCCAGCGCAGCCGATCAGGAAAAACGGTATACACAGCGCAACACCACCAACAACCCTTCTCTTCACATCTCTGCATCGCTTCATCCACTTCCCTCCTTTCTCCAGCCAGACTTATGCCAGCCTTTTGTAAAGATTGGATAAAGAGACGGTTTTTTCGTCAAGGTAAAGACTTTCCGGGAGGAGCCTCTTACGAGGTTTCGTTCCTGTGCGCAGATTCCCGGGTTGCGATTGGAAGGGAAACACGAAAGGTGCTGCCGATACCGGGCGAACTTTCAACGGAGACCTGGCCCTGATGAATCACCGCAATATGCTTGACAATGGAAAGTCCCAAACCCGTTCCACCCAACTCTCTGGAGCGGGCTTTGTCCACTCGATAGAATCGTTCGAAGACCCGGGCCTGATCTTGAGGCGCAATGCCCATTCCCGTATCTTGCACTTCAATCAAAACCTGACCGTTCTCGGTTTTGAGGCGGCCCCAGACTTGCCCTCCCCGATTGGTGTACTTGAGGGCATTGTCAAGCAGATTCGTGGTCAACTGGCCCAGTGCCTCCGGGTCGCCCAGGACCTGCACGGGATCCTTGGGGACCTCCGTATGGACGGCGATCCCTCGCTCCTCACCGGTGGACAACAGGGCTTGCACCGCGGCGCAAAAGGACTGACGCAGATCGATGGGGCGCAACTCCGGGCCGCTGGGTTGCGACTCCAGACGAGAAAGGGTGAGAAGGTCCGTCACCAGAGACGAGAGCCGCATGGACTGATTCCAAATCTTGGTTAGAAAGCGCTCTTGATCGGAAGAAGCCATGGATTGGTCCTCGATCAGAGTTTCCACCAGAGCTCGAATGGCGGTGATGGGCGTTTTGAGCTCGTGGGAGGCATTGGCGACGAAGTCCCGCCGAACCATTTGCAGGCGATGCAAATCGGAAACATCGTGAAGCACCACCACGGCTCCCACCAACTCGCCTTCGCCGTCAAACAGCGGGGAAGCCAACATCTCCACGACCTGATCTTGTGATCGTGTCACCAACCGCAGCTCTTCTTTCACGTCGCTTCCGCTCCTCAGGGTTCGACTCAGTGTGTCACAGACTTGGCGGACTCGGGTCACTTCCCAAATGGGCCTGGATATACTAGTTTCAGGCGAAGCGCCCAGGATCTTTCCGCCGGCCGAGTTCATCTGAAGGACGCGCTCGTCACGGTCGACCGCGACCACTCCCTCCACCATGCCTTTCAGCATCGACAGCAACTTGTTATGGTCGGTGATAATCGTTTCCATGCGATTCCGAGAGCTTTCGGCCATTCGGTTCAGCGCCCGAGCCAAGTCTCCCAGCTCGTCGGTTCTGGTGACCGGCAGCCGGTGGTTGTAGTCGCCGCGCACCATCCCTTCAGCAACAGCAGTCATCGCCGCCACCGGCTTGGCAAAGTGGCGCGCCAAAGTCAACCCGAGGACCACAGCCAACAGAATCGCCAGAACGGCCCCCAGCGCCACAACGGCCCTGAGACGAGATAGCTGCTGATCCATGTCGGATAAGGGGAGAGAGGCCCTAGCATACCCCAACAATTGACCATTGCCCTCGATGGGCAAGGCTAAGTACATCGTGGTGGCGCCGAGGGTATGGCTATAGCGAGTCGCGAGTCCCGAGCCGTGGGAACGAACAGCCAGAATCTCTGGTCGGCTGGCATGATTGTCCATTTTGGAAGGGTCTTCTTCCGAGTCTGCCAGCACCAGGCCCTGCGCATCGATAACGGTCAGCCGAGTGCCGACCTCTCTTCCGACCGATCGAACCTCCTGGTGTAAACGTAACTCTTGAGGCTGGTCGAGTCGGGGCGCGGCCAGGTTCCTAAGAAGAGCGGCTCGCGCACTCAGCGATCTACGGACCTCCGCCGTTAAATCTTCCTCGATGCGTTGGAGCACCAGCCCCCCCGCGATTGCGGTGAAGAGAAGAATGGGCAGGAGAAACCCTGCACAGAGTTTCCAAGAGAATCGAGAGCGGATCATTCCTGGGGGTTCTTGGCGGGGTTTACGGTCGGCTCGGCGCCACCAGCAGCGGGTGGCCCAGGCTGTCCCCATTGGACTTGAATCCCTGCCCGTCCACATCCACGAAAATGGGGTTGGTGTAAGCTACCGGGTGCATGGTTGCGGGGCCAGCCTGTCCCCAACCCTTGCTCAGGTCCGTTTTTTCCCCTGTCGCCACAACGATCAGGTGAGCATCTTCCTGGAGTTCGACCCGCACCGTCTCGTCGAAAGCAAGGGAGCGTCCCCTGAATTTGGAGGGATCCTTGGCCTGGGTGTAGTTGTACTTGGGGTATTGACGCCCATTGACAAGAATCTGAACCCTGTCGATCTCGAGCCAGTTGGCTGTCTGCACTTTGATCTCGAGATCGATGAAACCCTCTGACACCACCTGGGAGCCGATCGGCATTCCATCCGCGGTTTCTACCTGGAGGAACGGACCGTTGGTTACCATCATGCGGCCGGCTTTCGAGTTGCGAATGATTTCCCGATGGTCGATCTGACTGGGTTGGTCGGTGGAGCTGGGAACGTAGGTCCGCCAATCTCCTGCAGGACTGGTAAAAACGCCGTGGGCGTCACTGACGGCCACACACCAGACATAGCGTCCCTGGTTTAGAAGTTGCAGCCAGCCGAAGGTTCGATTCTCCCCTTTGATGGTCCGACCTCCGCGCTGGCTGACGACGACAGGATTGGGGTTTAAAATCTGGTCGCTCCAGAATTCTCCGGCGTCGATCAGCTCCTCGAACCCGGAGAAGCCCCCGTCGGCAATTTGGTCTTGGTTGCGGTCGTTGAAAACAATTCCCACCCCGGGGTGATTGATTTGAACCCAGCGATCGGTGCCCCCTCCAAAAGCATTGCGAAGCACAATGGCGTTCAGCCTGGGATCATACTGCCAGGGCGGGGTGCCTCCATCTTGCTGGTAAGGGAATCTTTTGAGGGGAAAGGAGTTGAAGTGTTGGCCACTTCCTGTGTGTTCCAGTCCGATGATGGTCTTTAAATGCTGCCTCACGCCAAGCCGATCGATGTGAGGCTGCCAGTCATAAAGACGATTGTGTTCGGTAGTGGGAGCAAATTCGATATTCTCCGCCACCAGATTGATGATGCGATCGTCGGTATTGCAATAGTTGTCGCCGCTGGGAGTGGAATGGGAGTGATAGTCTGTGCTGATCCAGCCCCGGGTATCTACCGTTCGCTTCAGAGTTCCTGTGACCTTGACCCGCTGGCCGGACTGGACTTCCACGATCTTTTCCACCATGTCGAACTCGGGTCCGCGGGTAATTCTTAAGAGGTAGGTCCCCGGCGGGAGCTGCTGAGTGAACTGACCGTTGTGGGAGTGGTACTGATGATTGCACCCTCGAGCCCGGTAGGGGGTGCCGAGGTTGGGTGTGGCTGTGCCGTTCCGGCCGATGAACTGAATTTTGCAGGGCGAAGGCGTTCCGGCTTGGTCCCGAATGTCGAACTCGACGATCGAAGCTTTCGGGAGCTCGAAATCCAGCCGGGTGGTTCGACCGCGGGCCACGGAAAAGCTTCGTTGGGTTGCGGAAGTTTCTTCCCGACCGATATCGACGACTTGAGATCGATACTCTCCCATCGGAAGCTGAAACTGAAAGTTTCCCTGGTTATCGGGATAGGCGGGCAGCTTCCGGCCCTGGACTTCGACTTGGACCCTGGCATGAGCCGCCGGCTGTCCACTGGGATCGGCAGCCGTGCCGGTAACTTGGCCCGGCCTCGTTCCCAGGCTCGCCAAGATGCCGTAGGCGGCCAGGGGCGATCGGTCGACGGCCAAGGCGACGACAAACATGCGCTGCTCACTCGATGACAGCTCGACTGCTTCCGGCAATGGGGAGGGAAGCAGTCGAGGGGACCGACCCCTTCGACCATTGGGCTCGAGCGCCGCCCAGGCATAGGCGCGTTTGTCAAAAGGATCGATGCTGTCCCCTACCTGGATGGCGCCAATGCTCCAGCGCCGGGAAAACTCTTTCCAGACGGCTCGAGGTCGGATGGTCTTTTTGTCGCCGAATTGATTGTGATAGGTTGACGTGACCTTGACGTACTGCTGGTTGGCCCTCAGCTCGTACTCGTGCTTGACGTAGAGTCCATCACCTTTAGCGGCTGTCCTCACCGCTGCCAAGCTGGCGACCCCTCCTTGGCCAGGATTGCCGATGTGGACGGAGGACAGCGGGCCGCCCAACTCCCCCGGTCGGAAAACAGTCATCTGGTCATTGCTTTCGCCTGCCAAGTCAAGGTCGTAGAGGCAACCCGGGGTCTCGAAGGCCTTCTCAACAGTCATGTTGGGCCTTCTTAGCGGTAAGTTGCCTGCCACCAGAAGCTGAATCTTGTCATTCCGAAGTACGAAATCGCCGATGATGCCGTCGGCTTCCTTGCCGCCTGGCAAAAGGTCCACATTGTGTTTGCCGATCTCGATGGCTTCAACCTTACCGAGTTGGGCCGAGAAGGCGTAAATCACCAAAAAGAAGAAACCACCGAATAAAATCAGTCGTGGCATGGAGTTTCCCTTTCTCAAGAATGAGACAATGATCTTCGGAGTGAACAACTGCTTTGTGAGATTCATGGTCAAATAGCCGGGTTTGCCTTGAAGTGGTGCTTCAGGCGTCTCTGAATTTTCCAAGGTCGCCTCTTCCCAGAAATTCGTTCCTGTGGCAAAGGATCATAGCTTTTCCCGGTTTCGATTGAAAGTCCGCTGCTCCCAAACGAATTTATCGAGCCGCGGGTCAACCCGTCGGCGAATCCGGGGGTGAGTTGCTGTCTTTGACCCCGGTCCGGCTGAGCGCAATTGAACTGGCCTGATTCCCAAGGATCGAGTATAAGGTCTTTGCGGCTCTTCCGGAACAGTGGTTAACCGACAGTTTATTCATTGATCACAAGATGTTCATCCTGGAGTCGCAGGTTGACCTCGGAACGCCATAGTTCCATCGTGGGCATTGTCCGCTCGAATCCTCTGATCCAGTTTTAAAGGAACTTGACATGACACCAAACTTCCAGAACATGGGAAACTCCGCCGCTCGACATCTCTGGCGCAGTTTTCTGATTGCTATCACAATCCTCTTTCCTGCCGGCGCGCAGGCTCAAGAAGACTTCACCATTGCGGTGTTGCCCGACACCCAAAACTATGCGGCCAGCCGCAACGGGGGAACTCCCGATATCTTCAAGGCCCAAACTCAATGGATAGCTGAGAACAAAGATGTTCTCAACATCGTCTACGTGGCTCATCTCGGAGACTGCGTCAACTATGCCGACCGGGAAGAGGAGTGGCTCCATGCCGATGAGGCTTTCCGCAAACTGGAGGGACCTCGGCCCATTCCTTACGGCATTGCCGTCGGCAACCATGATAAGTACATCTACCGCAGTCTTCCGGTCCTCATCGACGGGGTCCACATCGAGACCACCCAACTGTACAATCGGTACTTTGGAACTTCCCGCTTCAAAGACAAGCCCTGGTACGGCGAGAACTATGGGGCCGACAATGACAATTTCTACCACCTGTTCAGTGTGAGTGGGCTCGATTTTATCGTCATTTTTTTCGAGTACGCCGCGGGCAGCGACGTCTTAGGCTGGGCCGACTCGATCCTGGAGAAGCACCGGGACCGGCGGGCCATCATCGTCAGCCACAGTCTGCTCAAACTCGACAAGACCTTCGGATATCAAGGCCAGGCCACCTATGACGTGCTGAAAGATCATCCCAATTTCTTCATGATGCTCTGCGGGCATGTGCTGGGCGAGGCCCAAAGAGCAGATACCTACAAGGGAAGCACAGTCTACAGCCTCTTGTCTGATTATCAAGGGCGGGAAAAAGGAGGCGACGGATGGCTGAGGATCATGAAGTTCTCACCCACTCAAAACCGCATCCATGTGAGTACCTATTCGCCGACCTTGGGGAAGTATGAGAGAGACGCCGACAGCCGGTTCACCCTGGAGTACGACATGTCGTCTGGTTCGAAGACCGTCGGGTCCCAGCCGCGGTAAGTGTCGTCCGGGGAGTCTGCTTGCGTTCCGCCACCCGGCCTGCTTTCGCTCTGAACTCTCAGTTCCAGGCCACAAGCCGTCGGGAAGCCTGTGTCACTGAGCCGCCGCCGGCAAGGGTGATCCTCCATTGGGTGGGTCGAAGTAGCCGTTGCCGTCAACGTCGACAAAGACCGGGTTGGTGAACGAGAAGGACCGATAATTCTCGAAAGGCTTTCCCCAGGGCCTCTCGGAAGTGGCAATGACCAGATACCAACTATCCTGCAGACAATCAACCACCAGTTCCGTATCGAAGCTCCAGGGCTTACCTTCCTCCGGTGGCGACACCGAATAAGTTTTCAAGACCTCGCCGTTTCGGATGACTTCCAATTTCTCCGCCGGAGCCCAGGAAGTCGACTGAAGTTGAATTCTGAGGGAAACGGAGCGATCCAGATCGGTGACCACCGAGCCCACCGGGGACCCATTGCCCGTGAAGTGGAGGAATGGGCCTAAACTTCCGGTGACGGCACGCCTCTTGATGGCCTGGACGACTTTGCGGGGGTCGATCTCCCAGGGATTATCGGTTTCGGAAACCACGTAATTTCTGGGGTAGCCCAGGGAGTCCTCGGGATAGCGATGGGCATCGGTATTGGCCACGCCGGCCATCAGGACCCCGCGGTTGAGCAGTCGATACCAGTCCTGTAATTTCTGATCGACCAGCCGAGTGCGGCCGATGAAGTCTTCCTTCTTGTCAGTGATTGCGTTGAAGATCTCAAAACTATCGAAACCCGTCTCAAAATAGGGGTAGTCGAAAGCTCCGCTCTCCTGGTTGAGCCGCTGATCGAAATAGCCGCTGATTGGGCTGGACGTCCACCGTCGTGGATGGTTGATTTGAACGATCTGCTCGCCCGGTTCCCGGCGGACGATGCGGAGGAACTCGCCCGGGGTTCGAATGGCGTGGCGGTACTCTCGCCGGCCCCAACGGTCCTGCTCCAGTGGAAAACTGTTGAAGTGGCCGAAGGCGGTGTCGATTTCCGAGCCGACTGTCGAGGTGATGAAGCGCTCCAGGTTGAGGGCGCGAATGTGAGGAGAATAGTCCTTCAGAATGTTGTGGTCGGTTGCTGTAAGCAGATCGATACCTTCGGCTGCCGAAACCATGGCGCCATCTCGCATGGCGAATTGGAGATGGAGATGGAAGTCCGCTGAGATGAACCCGGTCGTATCCACGATTCGCTCCAGCGTTGAGCTCAAGAAAGCCGTCTTGCCCTCTTCGATCCTGACCTTCTGTTGGTCTAGTGAATATTCGGTCCCACGAGAGACGTAGACCTGGTATTCACCGACAGGAAGTGTCTTCAGATCTCGGCCGGAGGGCGTGACCAGGAAGTTCTTGAAACGACCTACTGTGGGCAACTCCTCCCGCCCATCGTCATGAGCGAAATAGAGCCGGGCCGGCACGTGAAGGTTCGTCTGGGCCTCCTTCACCTCCAAAGAAAGCTTGCCGACCGGACCGCCTTGCTGGAGTACGAGAACTTCGTCAAGGTCGGGTTCGGATGCCGGGAGGACCCCTTCCCAGTTACCGTAAATGGTCCCGATCAGTAAAGCTAAAAGAAATAATCCCCGAATCTTTGTCGATTTCGAAAGTTGTGTCATCAGTAACTGGTCTCCTCTCCCTCCTGCCCTCGTTTCGTTCAGGGACATGGTGGATACATTGTGAACCCATTAGGAATTGGTTGTGAAGCCAAGGAAACGAAATGATTGTCGCTCTATCCGGAAGCGGTCGAGAATCGATTGTCGTGGGCGGCGGATATCCGTTGGGGCAATGGGGTGAAAGCGGAAAAAGCGTCCCCAACGCCCTCCTGCCCGGCGGGCGCCCAGGCGGCCGAGTAACCGCGGCCCTGCTGATGCCAAACCGCCGGTTTCCAGTCTGGGTATCGGCCCCATGGCGACGGCGCTGTCGGGCGGCCGTGGCGATGCACCGCAAGCACCGAGGAATATCCCCACCCGGAGAACACCCCATTGAATCATCCGTCCCACCGTCACCCTCCTTCTGAGGCGCCTCGACTTTTGGAGCTCAGGGACATCACGCCCTCATGGATGCCCCAACTCTTTTTCACTTCCACTCGTATTATCGCAGAAAGGTCAGAGCAAACCGTAATGATGACTTGGCTTGTCCCCGCGACAAACCCGACTAGGGATCTATTCCTAACCTGAGCCGCTGAAGGGATGATCACCGTGAGATGAAATTCCCATTAAATCTCTCGGAGAGGCGCCAGCAGGCAAGGCGGGGTCGGCCACCTGTCTGCACTCTACCCGTCGGAACCCGTGGAAGTGGCGCTGGATCCAGGGTGATCTTGCTCCCAAAGAAAATTTCTCGTCTTGTCAGCGCTGAAAACCCTGTCCTGAGTTGGTCAACGCATCCACCAAAGATCTTTTGACTGACCTCAGAGCATAATCACCTTTGAATAATAGAATACATCTTCAAATAACTTTGAACAATAAATGAATTCACCAAATTTTCATTTGGATTTCATTTTCCAGCTATTCGGCCTTGGTAGGTTTGCATTCCATGTGGCGGGTGCTTGGCAACATTGAGAAGCACTCTGCCGTATTTTCCAAATAGGGATCAAGACTAAAATCACAAGGAAGGAAACTCATGAAGAGAATTCTATTTTTTCTTGTTGTCGCGGCGGTCGCAGTCGGATTGGCTTCCGTGACCTTCGGGAGCAGCGGGAGCATTGGTCGCGAGACGCACGAGGCCAGGCTGATTCAAAAAGATTCTGACATTGGTCTGTGGATCTGGGCCGACAAGTATGTCTACAGACCCGGCGAGCCGATGACGGTTCGGGGATCGTACCACATCAACAACGACATCCAGCCCTACGCCCTGTTTGCCTATATTCAGAACAACCAGACGGGTGAGAGGACCTATTTTACTCAATCGGAACAAACGACAAAGATTCCGAAGAATATTTTCGGCCAGACTCCGGACGATATCGACACAGGTTTAGGACTCACTCGGTTGGATGCAGGAGTAGCAGCGGTGGAGAAGGCCGTGATCGTTGGAAGCGGTGGTTCAGCGTCACCGGCGCCTTTCACCATACCGAACGAGCTCGGCATGCACACCGTCGTCGTCCAGCTACGAGATTACAGGGGGGGGCGCGCCCTCAAGAATGCCTATTTCAAGATCGGGGTCGTGGACGAAACCGTCGATGTGAGCGGCGCCATAGAATCCGATACCACCTGGATGAACACCAAGTCTTACAACCTTCAGGGTGTTGTCTTTGTCAAGGGCGGAGCGACTCTGACCATTGAGCCCGGGACGTTCATCACCGGCCAGCCCGGGTCCCAGCCCGCCTCCTCGCTCTTTATCACCCGAACGGGAAAACTGATGGCTGCCGGCACCCGAGCCCGGCCGATCACCTTCACCAGCACGCTTCCCTTTGGCCAGCGCAATACCGGGGATTGGGGTGGCCTGGTTCTACTCGGGGAAGCCCCGGTGAACTGGCCGACGGGCTTTGGGAACATCGAGGGCCTTCCTCCCTCGGATGACACCCAATATGGTGGAACCAACCCGGCCCACAACTGTGGGACGCTCACCTACGTCCGAGTGGAGTATGCGGGCGCCGAATTCGCGCCCAACGATGAAATCAACGCCATCACCTTTGGTGGCTGCGGCTCGGATACGGTAGCTCACCACTTGCAAGCCAAGTATGGTTTGGACGATCTCTTCGAGTGGTTTGGCGGCACGATGGATGCCAGTTATCTGGTGGGAACCTATGGCCAGGACGACTTTATCGATATTCAGATCGGCTGGACAGGGCGACTGCAGCACGTAGTCGGCGTGGCTGGTAAGGACGATCAGGGTAACCGCGGCTTCGAGTCGGACAACAACGAGAACGATTTCGGAGCAACCCCAGTGACAAACCCTCAGATCTTCAACGTCACCATGGTGGGAGCCGGTGATGCCTACAGCGAGGGTTTTGACGAGGGGACCAGTGTGGCCGGAGCCTGGCTGCGCCGGGGCACGGGGGGAAGCTACAACAATATCCTCCTTTACAACTGGGTCAACACCGGATTCACCATTCGGGACCAGGCAACCCTCGACAATGGGGCACTCTCGGTGAATGGGTTGCTGATGTGGAACAACGGGCTGGCATCAGCTCGGTCCAACGACATGGCCGGACAGGTCGCCGGCCAGCCCAAAAACCTGGCTCTCCCCTTTGTCCAAGCCGCGTCCAACGTCATGATCGCAGACCCGGACCTGATTCGCCCCCTGCAGTTGAGTGACCCGGATTTCAGGCCGCGGGGCGGCAATCCCATCTTCCGCGCCAACTGGGTCCAGCCGCCGGACGATGGCTTTTTCGATCAGTCGGTGACCTACATCGGCGCCTTCGGGGACGAGAGATGGGACGAGGAATGGGTTCAGTATCATATCGAAGAAGACATGGCGCCATAGACTTGAATCCCTCTGATGCTCACGGAGCCTGTGGGGGAGCATCCAGTCTATCTGAACCCCCACGGGCTCATTTGCCTGCGGCGTCTAGGGTTCCCAGGACCCCGGGCACCCAATGGTTTCCCCTGAATCATCTGCTTGGTCGAAGGCGATTGTCGGCGTGCGAACTCTCCACCGGACAGTCGATGGTTCTCACCGGTTTTCCCCTGCAATCCCCCGTGACCCTCTCTCAATCTTAATCTGTTCTTTATCCTTTTTTAACACGATCTTAACCTGCCCGATATACCTTGGCGTTCGAGGCGATTCTGTCTGCCGTTGACCTTATGCTCACAAAACAAGGAGTGACTGGAGTGTTTCGATTGCCAGCGTTTTTGCCATTGTTATTGTTATTTTTGTTTTCGCATGGTGTAGCGAGCCAGGAAACCGGTACGGTGACGGGAACCGTGCTTGATGCCTCGACCGGAGAGTTGGTGCGCCGAGCCACGATCTCAGTGGAGGGCCAACCCAATTTCTCGACCGTCACGGATTTGGATGGGAACTACGTTCTCAGACTGCCCCCGGGCGCCTATCAATTGCTCTTCGCGCACGACAACTATCATGAAGCCGTGGTGAGCGACATCGTCGTGGCCGGCGGCGCTGTCGTGGAGGTCAGCACTGTCATGTCCAACGTCGCCACCACCACGGTCATCGACGTCACTGAAGATATCGACGCGGTCACGGCAACTGCCGGGGCCATGCTCACCGAGCGGAAGTTGGCGCCGACCGTCAGCGATAGCATGAGCCGGGAGGAAATACGAAAATCCGTGGCTTCCGACGCCGCCGGTGCGGTCGAGAAGGTGACGGGGGTGTCGGTGGTCGACGGCGGCTACGTCTATGTGAGAGGGTTGGGTGAACGATACAGCGCCACCATGCTGAACCGGGCCATGGTGCCGACCACCGACCCGGAACGGCGCGTGGTTCCCCTGGACCTTTTTCCTGCGGTGCTGATTGAGAACATCAAAGTCGTGAAGACCTATGCTCCGGACATGCCCGGGGAGTTCTCGGGAGGTCTGGTTCAGATGCAGACCATCGAGTTCCCGACGTCGAGAACCTTCAATGCCAGTCTGAGTTATGGTTTCAACAGCCAAAGCACCTTCAAGAACTTCCGAACCCATCGGGGAGGCGGCTCAGACTTTTGGGGTTTTGAGGACGGATCGCGCAGCCAGCCAAGCGTCCTTCCTCAGGAGAGACTCTTCCCAGGCAGCTTCAGCCAGGAGGAGTTTCAGGAGTTTGGTCGTTCCTTCCCCGTCAACTGGGAAGGAGTGTCCTCCACAGAAGCTCGACCGGCTCAGACCTACTCATTCGCCGGGGGAGACACGGTGGGTCCGCTCGGTCTGGTGGGAGCCTTCACCTTTACCAACAAGCCTCAGATCTACCAGGAGACCCGGCGTTACCTGGTGAATACCGGCGGTGGGAATGTTGGAATTTTCACCGAGTATCCTGATTTCCACCGGGGGATGGAGGCATCGCGGATGGGGGCTGTGCTGAATGCCGCTCTTCGCCTGAACAACTCGAACAAGATTGTTTTTCGCAATACCTACACCCATGACGCCGATAAGGAAACCCGTCGCTTTGAGGGCCTCAATGGCGGTATTGATACGGAAATCGTGGCTGAGCGCCTGCGTTGGATTGAACGAGGCCTGTTTTCTACCGGGTTCGAGGGAGAACATTCCGTCTCGGCGCTGGGCAACAGCCTTTTCCGTTGGCAGTATACCTATTCCCAATCCAGCCGGGACGAACCCGATTTCCGCGAAACCATCTACCAACGCCGCGAGGATGGGAGTCTGGGTTTTTTGTCGCTGCCCCAGTCGGCCCTTCGCTTCTTCAATGCGCTCGACGACCAGATTCATGAGCCGCTGGTGGAGTGGGGTAAACCATTCTTTGGGAGCGGCGTCACTGGAATGTTCAGTTTGGGTGCCCGGGCCACGTTCCGGCAGCGCGACTTTGAAGCGCGCCGCTTTCGTTTTAAACCAACCAACTTCCGCAACATCGACACCAGTCTCCCTCCCAATCAACTCCTGGCGCCTGAGAACATCGCTCCTCGCCGGTTTGTCCTGCGTGAAAACACTCGAGGGACGGATACCTACCGGGGAGACATGGACATCCTGGGCGTCTTCGCCATGCTCGACATTTCCTTGGGCTCCAAGTGGCGTTTTGCCGGCGGGATCCGCGTCGAAGATGCCACTATCGAGGTGACCACTCTTGACCCGTTGGTTCCCGGGGGCGTTCCGGCCGTCGCTGAGCTGGAAAACCGTGACCCTCTGCCGAGCGTCAACGTAACCTATGTCCTTACCCCGAGACAGAACCTTCGGTTTGGGTATGCGCGCACCCTCAACCGACCGGACTTTCGCGAGTTGTCCCCCTTTGACTTCCTGAACGTCCTGGGCGGCTACGACACGGCCGGGAATCCGGACCTGCGGCGCGCCAAGATCGACAACTACGACGCCCGCTGGGAATGGTTCCTGGGTGGAAATCAAGTAATTGCGGCTAGTTATTTCCTCAAGGATTTTACCGACCCAATCGAAACCACCATTCAGCCAACCATCAATCAGCGCCGCAGCTTTGTGAATGCGGCCGGCGCGCGAAATCAGGGATTCGAACTGGAGTGGCGTCAGCAACTGGGCTATTTCCACGGTGCGCTGGAGCCATTCACCCTGCAGAGCAACTTCACCGTTGTGGACTCGGACGTTGAAATTCCACCCGAGTTGGCTTTGCTGGCAACCTCGAAAAAGCGGCCGCTTCTGGGGCAGTCGCGCTTCATTTACAACTTCGGTACGGAGTGGAACAAGCCCCGGTGGCGCAGCACGGTGCGCTTTTTTCTGAACTCCGTGTCACGCAAGATTACCGACGTGGGCGCCTTCAGCCTTCCCGATATTTTCCAGGAGCGCAACACCTTCATGGACCTTGTCTATCTCTACAGCATTGGGGAGAGGTGGGGCATCAAGTTCACCGTGGAAAATTTGGGAGACAACGAGTATCTGTGGACACAGGCGGACATCGTGCAGCGCCGGTTTCGCATAGGTCGAACCTTCAAGGTTGGAACGAGCTTTTCACTCTTTTAGCGGCTTCTCAAGGGTGCGCCCAATAGAGGGATGAGAGCATGGAGAGCCCCCCAAGGGGTTACGCCATAGAGTCGTTGTCGATAGTTATGAGCTAAGCGGTTGGCCTCGGTTAATGTCATCATTCCCCTCCTCCGGAGGGGTGCAGGGGTGGGTTGCGCCAGTCCCCAAAATTCCCCTTTGGGGAGGGGCTGGCCTCCTAAGAGGAAGACAGGGGGTGGGTCCATTGGAGGGTGGATTCTTAAAGTGAACGTGGACTCAGGGCCGACCGCTTAAGATGGATTGAACCGCCGCCGGAACCATGAGAAAGTGCATTCTAACCATCGAGGACAACAAAGATATTTGTGAAGCAGTGCGCTACAACCTGGAGAAGGAGAAAGATTTTTCCGTGGTCGAAGCTCACACCGGGGAAGATGGTGTCAATCTGGCTTTCAAGCTCAAGCCGAGCCTGATTATCCTCGACCTCATGCTGCCAGGTGTGAGTGGCTTCGAGATCTGTCGTATTCTTCGCAGGGATCCTGAAACCCAGCAAATCCCCATTTTGATCTTGTCGGCCAGAAGTGCCGAGTCGGACAAAGTCCTTGGACTGGAACTGGGCGCCAACGATTACATGACCAAGCCTTTTGGCGTTCGCGAACTGGTGGCCAGGGTCCGAACGACTTTGAGAAAGAGCGACGCCAGCGAGATGGAGTCCTATAACGATGGACGTCTCGATGTACACTTCGAGAACTATGAGGTCTGCTTTGAAGGAGAGGATCGCCGGCTGACTTTCAAAGAATTCGGCCTTCTAAAAGTTTTGATCCTCAATGCAGGAAGGGCCCTGACCCGGGAAAAGATCCTGAACGCTGTCTGGGGATACAGCTACTATGGGGACGTTCGAACCGTGGATGTTCACATTCGAAGGATTCGCAGAAAGCTGGGGCCAAGCTTCAAAGATTACATCGAAACCATCACCGGAGTGGGCTATCGCTTCCGCCGCCCCGCTCAGGCGCAAGCGGGTCCCGCCTGTTGAGACAGCGCTCTTCCCTGATCGACCCTGCCTGACCAGGCAACGCAGACACTTCCTGTAAAGCTGAACCTCCCCAATTCGAATCAGAGTGGGGGCGCCGCCGGAGGTTGTTGGGGGAAATCGACAAAGACTACCTTCCCCGTTTGTCGACCTGTCTCCTGCCAGGAGGAAATGTCGAAGTCGGCGCAGAACACGCCACAGGTCGGGAGGTTATCCAGGGAATAGCCACAAAGGAAATTGATGAGATCGGTCAGCCCCGGGTTATGCCCAACCACAAAGACGATTTCGTCGCCATCATTCAGTTTCCGGAGGACACCTAATAGCTCCGGCACTCCCGCATCGTAGACTGGGTGCGCTCGGCTGATCTGGTCGGAGGGAAATCCGATCGCTTCGGCGATGATCTCGGCGGTTTTGATGGCCCGCTTGGCCGGGCTGGAGATCAGGCAATCCGGCATCAGCGAGCGCTGAGCCAACCGACGCCCCATCTCGGGAGCATTTACCTTTCCCCGCTTGTTCAGTGGGCGATCGAAATCCCTCAACTCAGGATGCTTCCAACTGGACTTTGCATGGCGGATGAGGACCAGTCTCTTCATCGTGTCGTCCTGTTTTCGAGCAGCATCGAACCGCCGCCGGCTACGCCTGCCTCGTCGAAGCTCACCCGTTGAGGACGTCACATGCCGCCCGGAGTCACTTCTTGTTGTCCTTGGGAGGCGGTGTCTGTTCTTGCGGTTTCGGCCTTTGGGGTGGTGGCGGAGGACTCGTCCTGCCCGGCCTTGCAGGCTTGCCACTACTCTTCATGAATGTAGGTGTTACCAGCGTTTTTGTCAGGTGGCATATTGGTCAGCTATAACTTTGTACGCCGCCTCCTCGCATTTTTCGTTCAGCTTTCGATCCTCTCGGACATCAACCTGCCCTGCCCATCCGGTTACGTGTGAAATTCTCTGCGACAGGCGCGTGTTTTCTTGGTGAGCCTCGGCATCGCCGATGGTCTCAAGCTTAAGCCACAAGTCCCGCCATTCGCGCTCCAGGTCGCTGCATTCAAGGCTGATCGCGTGCAGAACCGCGGCCTTCTTGGCGTAATCAGATGCAAAGTCCCAAGCAACGAGAAGGGCAACCAACCCTCCGGCGATAAGTTGAGCAATCGCCGGAAGCAGGTCCAGCAGCGTGGCGATTCCGCCCGCCGCCGCGGCCAGCAGCAGGAATCGAACAATTTTGTGATTGCGCCGATGTCGATCTGAGAGAGCCTCGTAGTATCGAACGAGCCGAGCCACATCCAGAAGTTCTTGCCAAATAGCGTTCCGTGTCTGCTCGGTAACCATATTGTTCTCCTCTCGTAACCTGCCATGCTTTCATCTATTTTACCGAATCATGTGTAAGGCTCACAAGGGACAGCGGTGAATGGCGCTGGCAGGGGGATCATGAGACCTTCGGCCCAATTGCCTGCGCTATCGCCGCGATGTGGCGGGAGGAATCGCCTTGATGGCCCAGATGACGATCTTGTTTCCGTGAAGCAATCGAGACTATCTGCGCGTTCGATCCATCGGCATGCCCTGAACCCGGTCACACTATATATTCCGCATATATTCCGCCGTCTGCCCCTCCCTCCATCAGATGGGCCAACCCATTGCGCCTGCCGCGCCGCAGGAAGACCAAGGTTAGGGTGGGCCGCCGAAAGCTACTCCTGAAATCAAGCTGTGACACTTTCCGACAAATGGGGAGAGACCTCTGCATAACTCCTCAGGTGAGGCGAAATTCGGCAGTGCGCTATCGCTATCCTACTGAAAACTCACCGTTCCTGGATTCCGGCTTTCGCCGGAATAACGGTTATGCAGAGGTCTCGGGGAGGAATTGGGCGGGAGGCGTGTGGTGGGGGAATCATTCCTCCCCTTTGGACGGGTGAACTCGATGGCCTTTTCTTAATCCAAGCGCATAACCGCCCGCGCCGCCACCGGCAATAAGAACTGCTGTTTTAACGACTTCTATGGCAACGGCATCTTTGCCTGTATGCAGTGCATAGATTAGAAAGGAGAAAGCCATCAGCAGAACGGCTATCATAAAAGTCCTGTTGATGATGGATTTTGTTCTTTCGTGTGTCCGGCCCCTTCTCGAAGTCCTCCACCTGAGCCTTCAAGGACATCTGGGCGAATTCGAATTGGTTTTGATCCCTCTGTCGCGCAAGCTCTGTTTCCTGTTGCCTCTGCTCAATTTCTCGAGCCTGATTTTTCATCCACTGCTGAAGCAAGTCTGGACTCGTTCCATGCGTGTGGGCAGGTTTGTTTTCCTCAGCCATTCTGCTAACGTGACTGCTTGATTCTTCTTATTTGGTAGACAGGAAACTTTCTGGTGACCCGGAACAGGCCAAAGCCTCTGCTCCCGATTCTTGGCGGGACAATCTGTATATCCTCAATTTCAGCCTTTTGCTCTCTGGTGAGATTCAAGTACTCTTTTGGCGAGATCACTTCTTCCTTCTCCGGAAACGTTTCATAAAGCGTTAGTGGCATAAGACTCACCTTCCTCATTGGAAAGTATACATGACTTCGTCCATTTTGCATCAGCCACTTTGCGATTCTCCCCCTAATACAAGCAACCGAGGATTCTATTCGCTGACCCCTGATAACACGCTGCGCCGTTGCCGCTGATGGCCCCGGCCGTTGCTCCTTGCCTATTACGCCGTAGAGATGTATGTTTGTTACAAATTTTTGAGGTTTATCATGAGAACAAATGTGGTTATGGATGACAAGCTGATGTCACGGGCCCTGCGCGCCAGCGGCTGTCGTACGAAACGTGCGGCCATTGAGTCCGGCTTGCGCTTGTTGGTTCAATTCCATAGCCAGAAAAAACTCCGCGCGCTCAAAGGAAAGATCATTTGGGAGGGCGACCTCAACCCAATGAGAAAAGACTGACGTGATCATTGTCAACACTTCGGCCTGGGTCGAGTATTTCAGGGGCGGAGTTCCGAACGTCGTTGAAAAGGTTGACCGTTGCCTCGATACAGAATCTCGTCGGGACCGGCGGCCTTGTGTACGGCGAAGTCATGCAGGGCATCCGTTCCCCGCGCGAGCGAGACCAAGTCTCCTCTCTTTTTCTTTCGCTTCCCTGTTTGAAATGGTTGGCGTTGCTGTTGCAGAAAAATCTGCGGCCAATTATCGGCTTCTCAGATCGAAGGGTGTGAACGTGCGCAAGACGATCGATGTGCTGATCGGCGCCTTTTGCGCCGCCAACGGATTTCAGATCGTTCACAACGATTCCGACTTCGATCGGATGGCCTTGCACATTGGACTGGAAATAATCTAGCCCCTTGCGTTGCTGGTTGTGTTGTGAAAAATGCTGCAACACAGGGTGTCCCCCTCTGCTTTCTTCGAGGCTGCGCCCCATTCAGACATATGACGAATGCTGGACGAGGAAGGCTTTCTCAAAATGACAACGGCTGGCGCAATTCGGATTGGCGGGTGGGAAGTTACGATGATGCGGATACCTTCAGGCCCAGGGGCCTCACACCTCTCGCTTGGGACCTGCCCCCTCATGCTGTCTCAGGAATCCGAGGCGATGCAGTAAAGGGATTTGCGTCCGCGCAGGTAGATCTCCTTGTCGACGACAGCCGGCGAAGCATCGAATCCATCCTCCAGGGTGTTCTTGGCCAGGACTTCGAATTCGGGACCTCGCCGAATCACCAGGGTGGTTCCGTTTTGAGCCGCCAGGTAGACGCGGTTGCCGGCCCCGACCGGGGAGGCGTAAACGCCGTCAATACCCTCCAGTCTTTGGGGGCCATAATGGGCCTTTCCGGTCTTGGCGTTGAAGCAGGAGAGGATGCCGCTGTTGCTTTTGACAAAGTAGAGTTCGTCACCATAGAGCAGGGGTGAAGGAATGTAGGGAGTATCGCGGTCCAGTTCCCAGGCGATGGCCTTGGAATCGGTGATGTCTCCTTGAGCGGCCCCAATGCGGATGGCTTGTAGCACGTTGCCTCGAAATCCGCTGGTGACGTATACGATCTCATCGGAGGCCACGGGCGAGGGGATAGCGTTCAAGGTCACGCCGCTGCCGTCCCAGATCAGATCGCCGGTCTCCAGGTCGTAACTCCGCACCCGGTTGGTGGCGCTGGTGATCACCTGCGCTCTGCCGTCGTGCTCGACCACGATGGGGGTGGACCATGAGGTCTCCTCATCCCGAGGAACTTTCCACAACTCTTTTCCCGTCCGCTTGTCGAGGGTTACAATGAAAGAATCCCCTTGGTGGTCCCAGATGATAACAATCTTGTTTCCGTGAAGAACCGGCGAGCTGCCTTCCCCGAATTTGAGTCGCACCGACATGTCGCCCAGGTCCTTTTCCCAAACCAGATTCCCGTTCATGTCGAAGCAGTACAGACCAAACGAGCCGAAAAAGGCGTAGACATGCTCCCCGTCGGTGACGGGCGAACTGGAGGCCCAAGTGTTGGTGGCGTGGGTCCCTTCATGGGGACCCTGCTCGCGAGTGGTCCGCTGCCAAAGAATTTTCCCCGTCCTGCGGTCCAGAGCCAAAAGGTCGAACTTCAAGACATGCGTTGGTTTAATGGCGCCTTCGCCTTCGATCGGGTTCTTCTTGCCGGTGGGAATGGCCGTGGCGACGAATACGGACTGATCCCAAACGATGGGTGAAGCATGACCTTTTCCCGGAATGGCCACTTTCCAGCGAATGTTCTTGTGCTCGGGCCCATTCAACCGGTGGGTCACCGTCGGGAGAAACGCCTGTCGCTTCCGGGCCCCTCCATTGGGGCCAATAGGCATGGCTGCCTGCCGGGGCTTCTTTCACTGCCCACCACAAACCTACGGCGATGCATGCAAGGACAATTCCGGCAATCCATTTCATCAGGCTTCCTCCCGTGAGTTTTCATCGTCAAGCTACTGGTCAACACTCTCTTGCAGCGATCAGTATACACTTGCCAATCCATCAGGGGGGCTTAAATAATCTTGCACCGAGGGTGCTGGACAGAAACGAACGTTTGATGCGATGAATCAGGTTCGACTCTACAGAGGGAACGACCCCTGCGAGGGGTCTGCTTGATCCCTCTATTTACATTTTCACTGCTTCAGCGGTAAATTAGGAGTACTTCAAGGTATCAGGGAGTTCTACCATGCGAATGATTCTTCTTTTGGTGAGTTGGCTTGTTCTTTCATCCAGCCTGCTCGCCCAGGACAACCAATCTTTCACGCCCCGCTCCATCGCTGTTCGTTCCGACGGAATCTTGATGATCAGCGACGACGTCCAGTACCGGATCCTTGGCTTGGAGCCAACGGGAGCCCTTTCTGTCCGGTTGGCAAGGGGAACCATTGATCCGGGGTCCGGTCGCAAAGTGGATTTGGGTCGACCGGTCGGGGTGGCTTTAGATGCAGGGGACAACCTTTTTCTGACGGACCGAAACACTCATCGGGTCTTCCGCATTGACAGCCAGAGCGGTGCGGTCACCACCGTGGCTGGTAATCGAGAGTTCGGCTATCGGTACGACGAAGTGGCAGCCACTGAAGCCAGTCTGTCCAGTCCCGTAGGTGTGACTCTTGATCGCGAGGGGAACCTTTATATCGTCGAGCAGAGCAGCCGCCGCATCCGCCGGGTCGATGCCCGGACCGGGCAGATTACCACGGTGGCGGGTAGCGGGAGAACGGGCTTCAGCGGAGACGGTGGACCGGCCACCGAAGCCGCCTTCGAGGTTCCCTTCGACGTCGTGGTCGATCGTCGCGGTCATCTTTTCATTGCCGACACCGGCAACCATCGAATCCGCAGAGTGGATGGGAAGTCCGGCGTCATCTCCACCTATGCCGGCAATGGAAAGAGTCAGTTCAGTGGTGATGGCGGGCCTGCGATCAGCGCTGGCCTCTCGGATCCCTTTGCGGTCGCCCTGGATCGGTCCGGCAACCTTTACATCGCCGATCGTGGCAACCATCGGATCCGTCGTGTCAGCGCCAGAAGCCGCATCATCACCACCGTTGCAGGCAATGGCCAAAGGGGCTTCGAGGGTGATGGCGGCCCGGCAACCAAAGCCAGTCTGTCTGATCCTTTTGACGTAGCGCTCGACCGTCGCGGCAACCTCTATATCGCGGACACCGGCAATCAAAGGGTGCGCCGAGTCGATGCCAGAACCAAAAAAATAGGAACCGTCCCGGTCAAGCCGCCCTTGAAGAAAGAGGACCAATCCCCCTGAGGTCCTGCCCACGGTTCTGGAGGCTTGAGATTGCCGGCTCCACCCACTGAAAGCACCCACTCCAAGTTACTGGGGTATTTACTCTGGATCTTCGGCTTCACCGGTTCCCATCGCTTTTACTTCGGTAAGCCCCTCTCGGGGACCCTCTATTTCTTCACCCTGGGATTGGTTGGCATTGGATGGCTCGTCGATCTGTTTCTGATCCCCAGGCTTTACCGCCAAGCTAATCTCAGGTTCCGGGTCGGACGGATTGACTACAACGTTGCCTGGATTCTCCTGACCTTCCTGGGCCTATTGGGTATTCACCGAATGTATCTGGGCAAATGGATCACCGGTATCCTCTATCTGCTCACTGGGGGGCTTCTGGGGCTGGGTTACCTTTACGACTACTGGACCCTGAACGACCAGGTGACGCTTATCAATAGTGGTTGAAGTCGGGGGGCAGGCTCCTCTCGGCCCGAATCTCTGAACCGACGGCTCCCCATCGGGTGGAGCAACCATCATGTCCAGGCAATCACGCCGACATTTTGCACGAACCGTGGCCGGGGGCATTGGAGCCGCCGCCTTTGCGTCCGGGGCAGGGTTGGGCGGTCGCCCCAACATCCTCTTCGTCTGTTCCGACCAGCATACCTTTCGTTATGCTGGATAGGAAATAGGAAAGAGGATAATACAGACTTCTGAAAGTCCGTACTAAGGACACTCAATGTCGATACGAGCAAACATAGCTGAACGATTGGAAACACGTACCCTTCTCCGGGTCGCATTGGATGACCAAACTGCCGAATTCAGAGACGGTCAGTGGGAAGCTGTTGACGCTTTGGTGAACCAGCGCGAACGCCTGCTGGTGGTTCAACGAACGGGTTGGGGCAAGAGTGGGATCTCTTCATTGCCACGAGAATTCTGAGGAATCACGGGCGTGGTCCGACGCTTATCGTCTCGCCGCTCTTGGCGTTAATGCGTAATCAAATCGAGGCTGCCGGCCGCCTTGGCATCCGGGCGGTGACTATCAACTCCACGAATAGAGATAGCTGGCCGGAATTGCAGCGGACCATCCACAATGATGAGGCCGATACGCTGCTGATTTCACCGGAGCGGCTAGCCAATGACGAGTTCGTGGAAAACGTTCTTTTACCCGCTGCCGACCGCATTGGTCTCTTAGTGGTAGATGAAGCTCATTGCATCTCCGATTGGGGGCATGATTTCCGGCCTGATTATCGGCGCCTCGTCAACATCCTGCAGCGTATGCCTGAAAATATGCTGGTTCTCGGCACGACCGCTACGGCGAATGATCGCGTAATTCAAGATGTGCGAGCGCAACTCGGAAACATTGCGATTCAGCGCGGCCCGCTGATGCGGGACACGCTCGCCTTGCAAAATATGCGGCTGCCGTCACAGGCGGCGCGCTTAGCTTGGCTTGCCGAACACATCGACGCGCTTCCGGGAACGGGGATCATCTATACGCTGACGAAGCGAGATGCCGAGCAGGTTGCCAACTGGCTGACTGAACAAGGCGTTGCTGCGCGGGCCTATTATAGTGACGTGACACATGAAGGATTTGCAGATTCGAACGCCTATCGGCAACACCTCGAAGCTCAGCTTCTTGGAAATCAGATGAAAGTCTTGGTCGCGACAACCGCCCTCGGAATGGGTTATGACAAGCCAGATCTCGGTTTTGTCATCCATTACCAAGCTCCCGGATCAATCGTTACCTACTACCAGCAGGTTGGGAGAGCTGGCCGCGCAATCGCGCATGCTGTCGGTGTTTTGGTATCAGGCCGCGAAGACGACGACATCCACGAGTATTTCCGCCGGAGCGCCTTTCCGAGCGAATCGTGGGTGGAGGAGATTCTTGGTGTTCTCGAAGATAGCGACGGCTTGCCCATCCGTGCCTTGGAAGAGGCCGTGAATCTGAGGAAGGGACAGATTGAGCAAACCCTCAAATTCTTGTCCGTGGACAACCCGGCTCCCGTCATCAAAGACCGCTCCCTCTGGCGACGCACCCCGGTCCCGTATCGGCTGGACCATGAGCGTATTCACCGCCTGACGGGACAACGCCAAGTCGAATGGCAGGAGCTCCAGAGCTATCTTGGTGAAGACGGATGTCTGATGAAATTTCTTGCAAACGCCCTCGACGATGAGAATCCGCAGGCGTGTGGCAGGTGTGCCTCTTGTTCAGGCCGACCCATCGTCGAGCCGTCTTTTCCTCACGAACGCGCTGTTTCGGCTGCCCGATTCCTGCGTCAATCGGAAATGCCTCTCGAATGTAACAAGCAGGTGGCCAAAGAGGCTTTCGTCGAATACGGATTCCAAGGGAATCTTGCGCAGGAAATCCGAGCCGAAACCGGCCGTATTCTCTCCCGGTGGGGGGACGCCGGTTGGGGACAGTTTGTGGCGGACGACAAGCATAGTGGGCGCTTTCGAGACGGATTGGTCGGTGCCGTAGCCGACATGCTACGAAATCGCTGGCAACCTGATCCACCGCCCGAATGGATTACCTGTGTTCCATCCCGAACGCATTCAACTCTGGTTCCCGATTTTGCTCAAAGACTGGCAACGGCGTTGCGACTACCCTTCATGCCCATCGTGACCAAGACCAGGCACAATGAACCACAGAAGGCACAACAGAACAGATTTCATCAATGCCGGAATCTGGATGGCGTATTCGCAATCGAGGGTCCCGTCCCGAAGGGGTCGGTGCTCCTGCTGGACGATATTATCGATTCCGGATGGACGATGACTGTCGTCGCAGCATTGCTCAGACAAGCTGGCAGTGGTCCGGTCTGGCCCGTTGCTTTGGCCACAACAAACCCAGGAGGCTAGGATGCAGTCAAATAGCCAAGCTCAAGCGGTTTTGTTGTTGACGGTATGGTTCGGGAAATCGGGCAATACGGCGGCAAGGCCTCTCTCAAACAAAGAATGGGCTAGGTTTGCAGTTTGGCTCAGTCGACATGATCTGCAGCCATCTTCTCTGCTAAAAGGGAGTCTGGACACGCTTCTGAGTCATTGGGAGGATCACACCATAACACGGCCTCGCCTTGAGAATTTGCTCGGCCAAGGTGTCGCTCTGGGCTTGGCCATTGAGAAATGGCAGCGCGCCGGATTGTGGGTCCTCACGCGATCTGATCCAGAATATCCAAGTCGGCTGAAAAAAAGACTCAAGGCGGAATCTCCGCCTGTGCTGTTTGGTTGCGGGAACAAGCGGCTCTTAAATCAAGGTGGCATTGCTGCGGTCGGATCACGACACGCAACTGAGGGTGACCTCACTTTCACAAGCAAACTGGGTGCTGCAGCCGCTACTCAAGGTCATTCAATCGTGTCGGGCGGGGCGCGGGGCGTTGATCAGACCGCCATGTTTGTTGCTCTGCAGTCTGAAGGGACGGTTATTGGGGTTTTAGCCAATAGCCTTTTACGGTCAGTAACTTCAGCGGAGTATCGCAAGCACCTTAAGACCAATAATTTGGTTCTTGTGTCGCCGTTCAATCCGGAGGCTGGGTTCAGTGTAGGAAACATGATGGCTCGCAATCGCTACATTTATTGTCTTGCCGATGCAGCCGTGGTTGTAAGCAGTACTCCTAATAAGGGAGGAACATGGCACGGTGCCATCGAAGATTTGAAAGCGGGGTGGGTGCCGCTGTGGGTCAAGAAAAATTGCACGGGGAACTCTGGTAATGCTGAACTGGTTCGCCGCGGAGCCAAAGAGTGGAGGCCAAATGATTTTTCCAACTTGATCCACCTGTTCAATAACGTTCAGTCAAGCAACGAACCCATCATTTCGGATGATCTGAATTTCAACAAGTTGTTCCTGCATCATTTGGCCAAGTGGACGTCTGACGAGGCGTTAACCCCGAATGAAATAAGCAAGCAGTTCAAACAGTTCAATATCAAGGAGAATCAGGTTAGCGCATGGTTGAAATGGGGTGTTGGTGAAAAGAGGATCCGGAAATTGGACGCTCGGGTACGCTACCAATGCGAGAGGCGGCCGTTTTCCGCAGATGAACCCATCATTTCGGATGATCTGGACTTCAACAAGTTGTTCTTGGATCGTTTTGGCAAGTTGACATCCGACAAAGCACTGACCCCGGATGAAATAAGCAAACAGCTCAATGTCAAAAAACCTCAGGTCAGCGCATGGCTGAAATGGGGCGTAGAGCGAAAGAGGATCCGGAAGCTACACAAACCGATATGCTACCAATATGAAAGGCAGCAGTCTTTGTTGCCTGGATTCTCCTGACCTTCCTGGGCCTATTGGGTATTCACCGAATGTATCTGGGCAAATGGATCACCGGTATCCTCTATCTGCTCACTGGGGGGCTTCTGGGGCTGGGTTACCTTTACGACTACTGGACCCTGAACGACCAGGTGACACTTATCAATAGTGGTTGAAGTCGGGGGGCAGGCTCCTCTCGGTCCGAATCTCTGAACCGACGACTCCGCATCGGGTAGAGCAACCATCATGTCCAGGCAATCACGCCGACGTTTCGCACGAACCGTGGCCGGGGGCATTGGAGCCGCCGCCTTTGCGTCCGGGGCAGGGTTGGGCGGTCGCCCCAACATCCTCTTCGTCTGTTCCGACCAGCATACCTTTCGTTATAGGGGTTATGCCGGCCATCCCCGGGTCAAGACGCCAACCTCGACCGGATTGCCTCCCGGGGCGTCGTCTTTGAAAACGCCTGTTGCCAGAGTCCGGTCTGCGGACCGAGCCGCGCCAGCCTCATGACCGGCGTGTACGCCTCGGACGTCAACTCCTTCTGCAACTCTACCCTGTGGGGTGGCAGCCACCCGACCTGGGGAACCCGCTTGCGGCGAGGCGGCTACCATACCAGGATCACCGGCAAGGTCGAGCTCAACGATGACTTCGACATCGGTTTCAAGGAGGTCGACACGCGACATCCTCATCGGCATGGCCCGGATATCACCACGCTCTTTCGCAGACCTCCCGCCTATCGCCTTCCGGGGTGGACGGGACGTGGTCAAAGGCCGGGCTCGTCGACGTCATCGCGACCTTGATCGACCTAGCGGGTGTGCCTCAAGACTCCGACTTGCGCAGTCATTCGCTCCGCTCCCTGATCCGTGGCAGTGGCCGGGATCACCTCGGATCCGCCTATGCCGAGAACCATACCCAGGGAAACCTGACGGGTTCTTTTCTGATCCGCAAGGGGGCCTGGAAGTACATCCACTTCACTTGGTTCGACGACTTGCTGTTCAACCTCGACGACGACCCTCACGAGCTCAACAACCGAATTCACGAGCCGGGTGTCCGGGACGTCCTGGCCGGGCTGCGGCGGTTACTCCGCTCTCAAGTCGACCCGGAAGAGGTGACCCGGCGGGCCTTTGCCACTCAGGAGCAATTTCTCGCCGGGCTGGGCAGGAGCAAGAGCGAGGATCAGTTGACCGGGATGTTCGAAAGACGCATGGGCAGAGGCCTAGCGCGGGTGCTGGCCTCAAAAGTGAAGGGAGATGACCGGTAGCGTCTAACGGAGGATCGTGCGGACGATGGGGGCCTTCTCCAAGGGGGCTCAGGCTGCTTCATCGGGCCGCTTGATGATCCGCCCGGCGCGGATCACGCCGCGAGGAACGAGTTTCCGGGGACTGATCCTGGTTTCTCCGGCGACGTCGGTGAGTTCGAATTTGCCCTCCGCCAGCTCAAACAACGCCAGGTCCGCCTCTGCTCCGGCTTTCAAGGTTCCCAGGCGGCCTTGCATTCCCACCACTTCTGCCGGAGCTGCCGTGACCATCGCCAGAGCCTCCGCCAAGGGGACGCCCAGCAGGAGAAACTTCGAGACTGTGGTCGCCAGATCGTATACCGGTCCCTTGAGGTTGTAGCGATGGAGGTCGCTGCTGATGGTGGAGGGGAGGACCTCCTGGCGCAGAGCCTGTTCGGCAACGGGAAAGCGGAAGCTTCCCTTTCCGTGGCCCACGTCCAGACGGACGCCCCGGGCCACGGCGCGCCGGACTTCGGACAGGACCCGGCCACGCTCGTCCAGGATACCGGCGGCATGTCCGTGAAAGCAGTGAGTGAGCAGATCTCCCCTTCGCATCTCAGCCAGAATGCGGGGCAGGGGCAGGGAAGACCCCGGGGTGTGGATCATCAGAGGAATCCGGGCGGCTTCGGCCGCTTCGCGGGCCAGCTTCAAGGCGGGTAGTTCGTTTTGACCGTTTCTGGCCAAGTTTGCGCTGAGTCGGATCTTGATTCCCAGAATCACGTCCCGATTGGCTTCCACCGTTTCCAGGGCAGCGCTCACGCTGCAATAGCGCAGGTCCTCCAATTCACCCACAGCAGGATTGGTCTCCACCCCGGTGACCATGCCCACGGTCGAGATATTGAGCAGGGCAAAGAGCCGGGTGGCGCTGACTTCGATGACGTAACGGCGGAAGCCGGCCCAGGTTGAGGCCCCGGCCGAACCGGCATCCACCGCAGTCGTTACCCCACGCTCCAGGCAATTGGGATCGGGATCAATTCCGTAGTGGGAGACTCCGGGATACACGTGGACGTGACAATCAATGAGGCCGGGTGTCACCAGAAGGCCTTGGGCGTTAATGCTCTCGCGGGCTTCCCGCTCGTCCAGCTTCTTTTCCAGAGCGACGACCTTGCCCTCCAGCAGACCGATGTCCCGCTGGTCGTTCAATCCCTGGGCAGGGTCGATCACCGTACCGTTGCAAACCAGGAGGTCGTATTTCATTTTCCCTTGGGTCGCCGCCCGAAAAGCCCTCGCCAGGGATCCAACCGGGAACCCATTCCAAGCCGTCGGCTTGTTTTCTCAACAGGACCGATAGCATGTATTTTAACATGAGGGGTTGTCTTGAAGCGGCATCTTGACGAGACGCTCTCCAAAGTGAAGACTGTGACAGATTACGGCTCAATAGCTGGTAGGGAACCGAGGGAGAGGACGTGCTTTCAGGGAAGGTCTGATCAATTGCTGATTTCGATCAATGACTGATAGATTGAGCCGGTGTGAATTTGAGGAATGGACCATTTCAGACACCGAACCCGGCTATTGGCATCCCGCAGCGACCCTTTTCGAGCTCATTCCCATCCCACCTGTCTGCGTGGAGACAGGCACAGGCAGATCGGACGCACTACACCATCGCCGGCCTCAACCACCGCTTCCTCACCAGGAACAGATCCACCCAGGCACAGGTGACCTGAACCCGATGGGTATTCTTGGCCAGTCCTCGGTAACGCACCTGAGTGAAGCCAAAGACCCGTTTCATGACATGAAACGGAGGCTCGACTTTGGCCCGCACCTTCGATTGGGGCCGGTTGCGCTTGCCACAGCGTTCGAATCCGGCCTCGGCCCAAGTGTTTCGATGCATAGAATCCCCCCTATTCTCCAGGCAACATGTGCTCTATGATTTCACAGAGGGCTGAGTAAATCAGACCTTCCCCGGCATGATGCCTCCCGTACCAAATCCTCACTGCGGACAATCAATCCACTCGCCTGGGTGATGCGAACCAACTGGCAACCCGGCTTAGTACAAAGAAACCTCCGATTTTGCTCATCGGACGATCAGCATCGTCACCCGATGCGGCTCGGTGGTGGACGGGTGATGCATGAGGATGTCCTGCTTGCCGTCCCTGTTGAGGTCCACCAGCCAGGTGTATTCCTCGTTGGGCATGGCGACCGCCACCTTTTGAGGTCGTCGGGCGAACAGGTCCGGCCCCGGCACGCCGAGAAAGACGCGCAGTTCTTTCCGGCCCTTCTGCACCAACAGGTCCGAGCGTCCGTCGCCGTTTACATCCCCGATCAGCACCGACGGGAAGATCGCGGCTCTTTCTCCTGACTTGCCGTGAGAAATCGCTTTGATTCTGCGGGTGGCGTTGGGTTTGTTGGGGTAGATGCCGCCTTCCATGCGGTAGAACTCGAGATCCAGCGATACGGAACCCGTCAGAAGCACGCCGATGATCATGCGGATGGTCTTGAAGATTCCGATCTCGATGGTTGTGAACATCATGTCGACCTGGCCGTCGTGGTCGAAGTCGTGTGGCCCCATCCCGATCGGGAGGCCGTCCGACTGGATCGCGGCGCCAACCTCCGGTGCGAACGCGGTGCCGCCATCGGGTGTTGGCGAGCCGAAATGCACCTCGTAGGTGGAGCGCGCACTCCACATGCTCTCGACCTCCAGCGAGAAAACCACCAGGTCGGCGACGCCGTCGCCGTTCATGTCGGTGAGCGAGTGCAGCACCCTCCCCGTCATGTCTCCGGTCGGCATGTGATCTTTACGCCGGTGGCGAATCCCCTCTGGAGCGGCAAGCGAGGCGGCATCGTCGGAGTCGAAGGCCACATCGGTCGTGAAGATCGTGGCCGCCCGGGTAAACAGCCCATGCTCATCCTGGCGATAAACCTCGAAATGGTCCTCGTTCCAGAACACCAGGTCGCTGCGACCATCGCGGTCGTAGTCCATCTCGTGGACGCGGCCCTGATCCCAGGGGTTGTATCGATATCCGTGGGCTTCGATGGTCATACCCACCCCGGCGGAGGGGGCGAGCTTCACCGGATCGGCGAACGCGCCGTCGCTCCTCTGGATGAACACCCAGAAGCCATCGACGTCCGGCACTACCAAGTCGTCGCGGTCGTCGCCGTTCACGTCCCGAGTGACGTCTACATGGGGAATTTCGCCTCTGCGAGGCGGGTTGTAGTCGGAATTAACCGCCACCAGCGCCCGTTCCGTCGCCGATTCGGAATCGAACCAGTTCAGGCGGCCGCGCTCGTAGGTGATCAACCGCTCTCGTCCGCCGATGTTGGCCACGTCGACGAACAACACTTCGGGACGCAGCGTTGCATCGAGCATCGGCGCCCAGGCGCTGTCGCCGAACGCGTAGATGCGCAAGCGGCCGTCTCCGTTCTCGTCGATGTTCACTATGGCGAGTTCCGCGATAGCGCCACCGAGAAGGTATCCCGTCAAAACGGTCTGGCGTTTCGTGGCGCCGGTGACGACCTCGTACTGCTCGAAAGTGAATTGCGCGGCGGCGGACGGCATCGGCTCGACCTCTTCGCCGAGCATCCCCGAGCATCCCGATAGGAATACTCCACAAACCAGTATGGAGAACAGGCTTCGTCGATAATGCCTCGTGCGATCGGTTGCCGAGCCAGGTTTTGCGGAAATCCAGCCTCTGTGGGATTGGTTTCGCTTTCTCATTTTTATTTTCCTTGTTGTAAGTCGATAGGCTGTGCGCCACTCCCGTCTGTGCATCTGCCCCAATGGGCACTTCCATCCCAAAGGACCACGGCTTCCCCTTCTTCCTCTGGCGCCTCTCCGGGTCTCGCTTTCCCGCCTGATTCTTCCTCGACGACGGCGCCTCAATGAGACTGGCATCCACCATCGTCCCCTCCTGAAGCCGCAACCCCTGCCTCTTCAGATGACGGTTGATCTCCGCAAACAATCCCTCCCCCAACTCGTGCTTCTCCAACAGATGGCGGAAGTTCAGGATCGTGGTCTCGTCCGGCAGCGCCTCCGTCAGCCTCAAGCCCACCAACCGTCTCACCGACTCCACCTCGTAGAGCAGGTCCTCCATTCCGGGATCACTCAGGTTGTAGAACAGTTGCACGCAGTGGATCCGCAGCATGGCCGACAACTCACAGGGCCGGCGCCCCCGGCCCGCCTTGGGATAGAAGGGTCGGAGGCGGGCCTCCAACTCTTCCCGGGGAATCAGACCTTCCATCCTCTCCAGAAAGATCTCCCGGCGGGTCTTGCGCTTCCTGCCTTCGTGTTCCAGGTCTGCAAAGGTTGGCTGCCTCATGGCTCTTCTTTCCCCCCTCATCTCGGTTTACTTCCCTGTGTTACCGTCCTGCAATCTGCGGATTTATTCAGAGGGTTCCTCTGTCCTGTGGGGAGACATAGGGGTTGTGATACGGGAGGTGCCTGATTTTCCCCTCGCGGCAACGATCAAGGCACAACTCGCTATAGCAAACGACCTGACTCGAATCCTCACTGCATCTCCCGGGTCCAGGTCGCTACAAGACCTCGTTATGCGGGATTTATACACCCAAACCATGAGATCAGATCGATGCCGTCTCGTGCGGCTTCCCTGGCATTCGAGATGCAAACTGGAGGGTCAGGATGTTCTTTTTCGCATTTCTTTACTGCCTCGCGATAGGCATCGTGGACATTTTTTACGTCCATGAGAAATACGGATGCATGTGTCCCGTCTACTATCCTGAAGGTTTCTTCATACGCATCGCTGCACGTCGTATCACTTTGACCGTGCAAGACTGGCTGAAACGGAACCAACACAACACACACAGCAACACCCACCACCAGAATTGGCTTGATCACCGAGTGCCCCTCGGAAGTTCTCAATGGCTTGAATGGATTTCACACTGTTAGCCCACTGCGCCAACCGAAGCGGTGTTACGCCGGCATGGTTGGGCTGCAGTCGTCGTGTCGTTGATCAAACTACGGATCAACTTATAGGTAACGTCGACGTCCCCAACCGGCCCCACTTCCTCATCCTCGGTCCCCGGTCCTTCCGGTGTCGTTTCCTCTGGCGCCGGCGCGCCGGCTGTTGTCGGATCATTGACGTTACCACCAGGCTCCGGCGTGTCACTTTCTCTAGGCCTCGAACCCGGTTCTTGCACCAGCATGGTGTAGGATACACCAAACACCGTCAGCCCGACCGCCGGGCAAACCAGCGCGAAAGTCAGTTTTTTTTGCCAAGAGCCTCATCGGATTCCTCCTTCATCAACCGTTATGAAGCTCACTTTGTTAGGATTGAGATAACCATAGCAAATGCAGATGGAGATAAGGTAGCGGCCTGCGCCAGCTTTTTGTATAAAGAGGCAGACTATGGATTCTTTCAACGTTGTCAGGAGGCTCCTGCCTGGACGAATCGCCACTGTGGCCGGTGTCGGCTATGAGGATGGTATTCCGGCCAAGGAAGCCGATGCCGGTTGGCCAATGGGTGTGGTGCGCCGCGCCGATGAGGATCTGATCGTGGTGGACTACCATGCCCACCGGCTTTGGAGGATTGATCGGCGGGGGATTCTGCACGGCTTCGCAGGTGACGGCGTGGCTGGCAGCGCGGGTGATGGTGGTCCGGCCCTGGAGGCGCGCATGCGCAATCCTCACGATCTGTGCCAGGATCGGGAAGGGAACCTCTACTTCACCGACTTGGGAAATTTTACCATCCGCCGGATTGACGGCAAGACCGGCATCATCACCCGAGTGGCGGGCTCCGGTCGGAGGGGGCGGGGCGGCGATGGCGGCCCGGCCCTCGAAGCCGAGTTCGATTGCCCCTGCGGCTTGGCGGTCGATGAGTGGGGTCGGGTTTACATCTCCGACGAATGGGCCTGCAATATCCGTCGCGTCGATCCCAACAGTGGCGCCATCGAGGTCTGGGCAGGTCTGAGTGCGCGCCACTACCCCTCCGAGCAGGGCCGCCGCCCCTTTTTTGGTTCGGGGCTGAGTCTTATGGGTTTTCACGGTGACGGGGGTCCGGCCGATCAAGCGGCGTTCTATCATCCCGAGCATCTCTCTTTTGATTCGAAGGGTGATCTCTATGTATGCGACAACTCCAATGACCGCATCCGGAAAATCAGCAGGACGACGGGTGTAATCACGACTGTGCTGGGTAACGGTCAACGTGCCTCCAACGGAGATGGTGGATTGGCTGTCGAGGCCAGCACTCTCATGCCGGACGCCATCTGTTTGGACGTTCACGACAACCTTTATGTCGGTGAGAAATACGGGTTTCGGGTGCGGAAAGTGGAAGCCGCCACCGGCATGGTCACCACCCTGGTGGGTACGGGGGTGCCCGGCTTCGGACAGGAGGGGTTACACGGTTCGGTTACGGAATGCAACTCCTGCGAAGCGGCCCTATTTGCCGATCCCGACGGCACCGTGCACTGGGGAGATTGTTCAGGGCGACTGAGACGTTACGACGGACGGACCGGAATCGTTACCACAACCTTCGGAGGCGCCAGCGTGCACGACGGGACGGAGGCCACCGCAGCTTTTCTCTGCGGCCCTGGTGGTTTATCTCTAGGGCCGAACCGGCAGCTCTATGTCGCGGACGTTTGGAACCAACGCATCCGCGCCATTGACCTGGAGACTGGAATTATCCGCACGGTCGCTGGGAACGGCGCCCGCGCCTACGGTGGCGACAACGGGCCGGCCACCGAGGCTTACCTCGGTAATCCCCATGACGTGTCGGTAGACTCCCTGGGTCGAGTGGTCATTGCAGACACCCGGCACGGTCACGTGCGCCGGGTGGAAAGAGATGGCGCCATCCGAGGATTGGCAGGCGCTGCTTTTCAATGGGATAAAGGCGACGGTGGCCCCGCCCACTGCGCCTGCCTGGTTTTCGTGATAGCGGTCGCTCACGACTCCCAAGATAATATCTATATCGGCGATGCCGGCGTAGGCCGAATCCGCAGAATCGATCAATCCACCGGCATCATCGACACCGTGGCCGGTTGCGGCCTTCTTGGTTACAGTGGCGACGGTGGACCCGCCCGGCAGGCAAGGATCGGTGCGCCCTCGGCCATCCGTTTCGACGTCCGGGGAAACCTCTATTTCACCGATGCCACCTACCACGTGGTCCGTCGGGTAGACCCCGAGGGGCAGATCACCACTGTGGCGGGCAGTGGTAAGGAGGGGTTTTCTCCTGATGGCGTCCTGGCCTTGAAGGCGCGCATCCATACTCCCTACGGCCTGGCTATTGCCCCTGACGGCGCCATTTATTTCTCAGATCTGCGCAACCACCGCGTGCGTCGTATCAACGGCAGCGGCCGCTTGGAGACGGTGGCCGGCAGCGGAGTCGCCGGCGACTCCGGAGATGGAGGGTCGGCGCTGGCCTCACGCCTCAACGAACCCCATGGGCTTTGTCTCTATGGGGAGGACGTCTTGTTCATCAGCGACCACTACAACAATCGCATCAGAGCCGTGAGGCTTCCCGCCAAGAGTTGACGCATTTGACCCCCAGCCGCTGACCACTAGCCATTGATTCGATTTGAATCACGGATGTCCTATTTCGAGTCCCAGAGCGGAACCAGCTTGGGTTGGTTGGCGTAGCGTTTCATCTTGAAGACCATCCGACTGCCGCATCCCGGCTCCAGCCGGAACGTGACCGATGGCCGATCGATGGAAATGGTCTCCCGGTTGAGGGTCACTGCCTGGAACTGGTGCTCGCCGTAGGCCCCTGCCTGGACAATCACGGTGCGGGGATGAATCGGGTTGGTGTTCACCAGGGTCAGCGTCAAGGAACCTCCAGTCAGCCTTTCGACCAGTGCCGCAACGTCCTGCGGGAGGCCGGAACGCCGCTTCTCCGGATCGAAGTAGCGAACGCGGGTGTGAAGGGTCCAGATCCTGCCGGCCAGATGACCGCCAAGCATCAGGTTGACCAGAGTACCGGTCTTGGCTGGATTGAAATCCAAAAGCCAATCCGCCAGACGGGTCTCGGGTGTCGTCGGATCGTTCTTCATCGCCTGCATGGTGCTTCGAAGGCTCTCGAAATCTGCTTGGAGGGCTCTTTCCGGGTAACCCGGGTTCCGGCCTTCCAGGTAGGCAATCCATCCGGTTCGGGGGAGACGCTGCAAATCCTCGCGATCCATCGACCAAAGGTAAATCTCGGTCAGGCGATCGACGAACAGGTTGGTTGTCCAGTGGTACCAACGTTCCTGTCCGGTGAATTTGTGTCCGCGAGGGTCCCCATACATCTGGGGAATCATGACCTGACCATTGATGACCTTCTTCTGCGCGTACAGATTGTCCATTTGGTGGCGCAGGGTGTCGATGTAACCCGGATCACCGGTTAACAGGAAGGCGTTGCCGAAGCCCGGCCACATTCCGGCCGAAAATGTGTTCCGATGGGCAATCTCTTCAATCTCCCCATCAAAGATCGTGAAGTTCCACCCATAGGTTCCCTTGTACCATTTCCCACCGTATTCGCCGCCGATTGCGCCATCCAGACCGATGTTGGTGGGAATGTTGCTCCCGTTGGCCTCGGTCCTCTCTTTCCAGGCATCCACGTATTCCAGGACCCACTCCCGGTATTTCGGCTCTTGGCTGAGCATATAAGCGTTGAGGGCCAGATTGGTGGACGCCAGGTTCAGCGGATGGTCTCCAACACTGTCGAGATATTCGTCGCAGTGGGCCAGCATTTTGGGGTAAACCTTCTCTAAATCCAGCATCTCCTTGCGGCCGGCCGGACTGTGGAGGAGATGAAAACGACCAGGGACCGGATCTCCGACCCAATCGTAGGTCGTGGCCTTGCGGAGCATGGAGCCTTTGCTGCCGGTCCACAGGCTGCGGATGATCTTGTGCTCGGGGTCGTAGTTGGGGGCCTCGGGATCTTCATTCATGTAGAGTCCGGCGAAGCGTTTCATGCGCTCCAGCAATCGCGGTGATTCCGGCTCGGAGAGACCCAGGAACATGAATCCCCTCATTCCTTCGCCGGTATGAAACCAGTCGGACATGGTGATGAATTCGCGGTAGTAAGCTCCATCCCGGGCCAGGTCGGTCTGGGTGGTTCGTAGCTGGCTGTATTGCTGCAGATGCCCCTCCAGAGCTTTCTTGAACAGTTCGAGAACGGAATCCGAGGCCCCCAAGGCATGGAGAAGGGTCCAGTTGTGAAAGGTCTCGATCGCGTCGTCGGGCCCATCCAGAGTCCCCCAGCGGGGAGTATGAAGGAGGTAGCCCCGCTCATCCAGGTACTTGGAAGCAAACCGCTTGCAGGCTTCCGAGTTGAGACGCAGCAACTCGCGCTCCATCAGAGCCCAGGCCGGAGGCGGCATGGGTTGGTTCAGCACCACGGTGGGATTCTCGGCAGCCATGGGTTGCCCGGCGATCAGCCAAGCCAGAACGAAGGCGGAGAAAAAGCGAAGAACCATGGGAGACCTGCGGGATCGGGGCCTGCCGAATGCCAAGCTTTGTATTGTCCTATAGAATAGTTTCTTCAGCCAGGATAAGTTCGCCCGCTGAACGGGCGCGGCTGAGATTTCAGGTCTCTGGCGGCTGAAGAACGCAGGGCTCGCACGCCATAGAGTCATCCCGGAGATGAAAACGGATCCAGGATTGTCCCGGTCGCTTGTTGATGCCCCCATGGTAGAAACCAAGTCCAACCATCTCGGTAAGGTCTGCTGCAGTTTGCGCGGTCAGGTGGTCGCCGGCAGTTACCAGACCTGCTGCCTGACTTACACGGCGGGGTTCTCCGGAATTGACGACACCGGCTCGATCAAAGTGGTGATGCGCTACGCTACCGATTGTGGCGTCCCACAGTTCGATCAGCCCGAAGCCCCTAACTACACTACGGCCCGGGCCTCCAACGGAGCTCGTCTGCAGTTGCGCTACGACCCCAAAGACAACGTCCGGCCCTGGGGCAAGACTCTTTACCTGAAAATCGTGCAGGGATTCCTGCGCCGCGGCGATCAGATCCACTTGACTCTGGGGGATCGCAGTTGCGGCTCCGACGGGTGGCGAATTCAGACCTTCCTGGAAAGAACCTTTGAGTTGAGGGTGCTGGTGGATCGCTTTGCTACCTACACCTATGAAGCCTTGCCAGACTCTCCCACTTTCCGCATTGTGGCAGGCGGGCCAGTTCGCCTGGTAGCCGTCGCTCCGACTTTGGTTCTCGTAGGCGAGCCAATCGTCGTCCGAAGCAAGCTGGAGGATCGTTGGGGCAATCCGGTTGGGCTTCCCCGGAAAAAAAGATTCCCGGCTTTTAGAGAACCCGGACAGTACACCCTATCTGTGAAAGATGCCAAAACCGGGTTGGTCGGACAGACCAATCCCATTCTGGTCAGTCGAGAGGAACGATATGGAAGATTTTGGGGGGACCTCCATGGCCAGAGTGAGGAAACGATCGGCACCAATACCATCCGGGACTACTTTCGCTTCGCTCGCGACTTTGGCTTTTTAGACATCTGCGCCCACCAAGGCAATGACTTTCAGATCAGCGATGTCTTCTGGAAAAAGATCCAGGCAACGACCAGGAAATTCTATGAACCTGGACGCCTGGTGACCTTTCCCGGTTGGGAATGGAGCGGCAATACCGGTCTGGGCGGCGATCGCAATGTGTGGTTCAGGGAAGAAGGAGGCCCGATCGGTCGCAGTTCCCACGCCCTCCTTTCGCCTCGCGAGGCCCGCGGGTCCTGTTGCGAAACCGTTGAGGAGCTGTTTGACCGTTTGCGGGACTGTGGGCGTGAGGTGATGATGATTCCCCACGTCGGCGGTCGCTATGCCGACTTGAGCCGCCATGATCCGAACCTGGAATGGGCGGTGGAGGTCCATTCGGCCTGGGGGACCTTTGAATGGATGTTAGCGGAGGCCTTTGCCCGGGGTCATCGCCTGGCGATTGTTGCCAATTCCGACGGACACAAGGGTCGCCCCGGAGCCAGCTATCCGGGAGGCAGCACCTTCGGCAGCTACGGAGGACTCACCTGTGTGTTGGCCAAGCGTCTGACCCGAAAGAGTGTCTGGGAAGCCTTTCGGGCTAGGCGGGTCTACGCGACAACCGGTGCTCGCGTCTACTTGGATTTTGAAACCGAGGACGGGATTCCAATGGGCGGACTCCTCACCACTCGGTCTCGGTCGGGTCCCGGCTTCCGCATCAGGGTCTGTGGCACTGCTCCCATTGAGCGAGTGGAGGTTCGCAACGGAATGCGTGTCGTGAAGTGTTTCCGCACATACACCTCGGCAGATCTTTCCCATCGACTCAAACTTCTCTGGGAGGGGGCGGAGGTGCGGGGGAGAGGTCGCCAGGTCAACTGGAACGGGTCTCTGACTGTGGGGGACAATCGGATTCGCCGGGTGACGGCTCTCAATTTTCACAATCCCGATCTGCCTTTCCGACAGGCCGGCCCGACTCAGCTCCGCTGGGAGTCAAAAACCACCGGCGGGGCGGCAGGCCTGATCCTGGAGATGGCTCGGGCAGCGGCCGGCCGGATCAGGGTGGAAACCAACCAGGCAAGTTTTCACTTACCCCTCCAGGCAGTGAGACTCAAAGGAAAGATCTATCGTCTGGGCGGTGTGGACAAGCGTATTTCTCTGTACCGCCTGCCACCAGCCGGCGGACCGACCCACTGTGAATTCACCTTCAAGCTTCCGGCAAGATACTGCTTCGAAGGCGACAATCCGATCTACGTGAAAGTCGTTCAGGAAGACGGACACATGGCTTGGTCGAGTCCGATCTATGTGGTGAGGCCCGAGGGCGCCTGGAGTGAGTGAGGAATGCTGAGGTGGTCATAGGACCATCTATGGTGAATCCTGCTCAGTCGAGCTTGGCAGGGTAAGTTGCTGCCCCCACATTCGCGGCTGGGAGGTTAGTGGACCTCCCAACGTACCCTTGTGCTGTCCTACGGAACAGTCGCCGCCGTTCGAGGTCCGCTGTGCAGACGATGGCCGCGCGTCAGGAGCGTCTTAGAAGAAGTATTTCAAGACCAGGCTGACGCCGAGAAATCCGGTATTGGCAGTTCTCTCCTGGTAATTTATCGGCTCGCTGCCGTCGAATCTCAAGTTGGGGACGTGGCTCCGGAGTTGATCCCACTCCCCCCCGCCGTTGAAGTCCCCGAAGTCAACCCAGCGTCCCTTCACACCCAGCGTGACCGATTCCGTGAGCGTGAAGTCTCCGCCAAAGAGCACCTGCCAGCCGAAGATGGTGTCGCTGAGCTCGGTCTGTTCGCTGGTCGTCGATCCGGCAAGCCTCTCTCGGAACTGTTCATAGTCGGGAATGCTCTCGTTCTGCCCCGATGTGATCCTGCGCGGATCGAGATTTCTCGCCCACACACTCCCCCAGTCCAATTCGTGGAAGCCGACCCCGGCGCCGGCGCCGACGTAGGGCGTGAACCGGCTCTCGTTGGGGAAATCGAAATACATGTTTGCGAAGAGGTTATGGGACGACAGGTCGCCGATGCGTTCCTCCGCCCGCACGATCTCCCCTTCCAGCTTGGCAAAACTCACTCCACCTGAACTGCCGATCGGAGCCGTCTGGTCGTATTCCGCGGCCCGAAAGAGGTACTCTCCCTCGACACGGAACCGCCGTGAAAACCGATAGCCGGCCGCCTCTTCGGCGAGGACGCCCCTCGTGCTGTCATGATCGGTGAACCACGTGTCCCCGACGTGATTGGGTGCAGTACATTCCGGAATCAGCCCGTATTGTGGATTGAAGTACTCGTCGCAGTAGCTGGGCCGGTCATTGTCATTGCCGGCAAGCCTTAATTGCGGCGCGAAGTGGATGCCCAGACCACTGCTCAGGTAGGCTTGCGCCCAAGTCGTTCCGGCGCCAATACCGACAAATGCGAACAACAGGCTACCTGAACGGAGAAGCGCTTGTGTGCGAGACCTCATCATGTTACGTGAAAGTCCTTTCGATTGTGCGAATTGCCTGCTTGGCCACTCCTGAATACGGGATCATCATCTTCACTACGGCGCCAAGCTTCACTGTAGCACAATTCAACCGGTTCGGCTTAACGATCCGGCAGGCCGAAGCGGAGTCCTGCCCAACCCGAATCTTCCGCAAAGATCATAGAGCGCTGTGCTTGCTACAGGGGCCGACTATGGGTCCAGGGCAATCTCGGCGCCGCTTGCGGCTTGCTAGAAGGGTGGACGGCTGATAAAGTTCGGGCTGCTCGCGCGGATTCGGTAGCTGATGAACACTGAGGGAGTCTGGGCCTACCCATGGCGTTACTCGACAGTCAATGGCAGCGAAAGGCGACCCTTTGTGGGCTCTATTTCGCCCAAGGTGTGCCTTGGGGATTCATGCTGATTGCGCTGCCCTCCTATCTGTCCTACCAATACCAGATTTCGGATGACGAAGTCGGCGCCCTCAAGGCAATCATCCTGGTGCCCTGGTCCTTCAAGCTGATTTGGGCCCCGTTGATGGACAGTTTCACCGTTCGCTCCATGGGACGGAGACGACCGTGGATCATTGGTTCCGAATTGATGATGGCCTTGACCTTGCTGGGATTCATCGGCATCGCGGATCCTTCCCAGCACCTCAAGTTCATCCTCTATATGTACTTTCTGCACAACTGCTTTGCCTCCCTGCAGGACGTCTGTACCGACGCCTTGGCCGTCGATATTCTGCCTCCGGAGGAACAGGGACAGACCAATGGCTTGATGTGGGGCTCCAAGCTCATCGGCAAAGGGGTGGGAGCCTGGAGCCTCTCCTATGTCCTCAACTGGGGCGGGCTGGGCGCCTGCGTGGCCGTTCAGGTTCTGTTGCTGCTGGCCATCATGCTGATTCCGCTCTTCGTCCTGGAGCGGCGGGGCGAGAAGCGGTTTCCCTGGAGTGTCGGCCAGGCCATCGCCTCGTCCGTTCCGAGCGTGGGAAACCCGCTGCGAGTTCTGCGCACCGTTCTCAAGGCTTTTGCACTGACGACGACCTGGGTTTACATCCTGTTCACGCTCCTGAAGTTGGTAGGGTCAGGGGTCAACGAGGTCCTGACCAACACGCTCTATACCCAGCATCTGAATCCACGCTGGACGGATCTGGAGTACTCGGAAGCCTCCGGTTTGTACGCCACCGCTCCCATTATTGTGGGCGCCGTGTTGGGGGGATATCTGGCCGATCGCTTTGGCCGACGGGTGATCCTCGCTATTGGCTATGTCGGTTATGGAGTGGCCGCCCTGATCTTTGCAGGATTCCCTGACCTGTGGAATGAGGGCTGGTTCGCCATGTCCTATATTCTTTCTTATGAGACCCTCTCGGCCATCGGCTCGGTCGGTTTTCTCTCCATGGCCATGAAGATTTCCTGGACCGCAGCGGCGGGAACAGTGTTCACGACCTATATGACGCTGTCCAATGTTTCCCACGTCTTCGGGAACGGAATTGCCGGCACTTTGCGAAGCTGGTTGATCTTCCCGGAGCGTGGCGCGGCAGCCGAACTGTTTTCCTACGAGCTGGCCTTCTGGGGCGTGGGTTTCATCACCGTTGCCCCGGTGCTGCTGTTGTTGCTGGTGAAGACGGAGCAGGTCGACCGTGCCCGCGCCGCCGACTCCACCGCTCAGGGAGGCGAGTATGACCGATCGATACCGTATTGAAGACAGTCACCAGCTCATGACGCCGGCTCTGGTGGTCTTTTTGGAAATGGTTCGGGCCAATCTGGACCGGATGGTCGAAATCGCCGGCGACCCCGCTCGGTTGAGGCCGCATGTCAAGACTCACAAGACCGGCGAGGTCGTCAAGATGCAGATGCAGCAAGGAATTACAAAGTTCAAGGCTGCGACCTTCGCCGAGTGCGAGATGCTGGCCCAGGCCGGTGCTCGGGATATCCTCCTGGCCTACCCTGTCGTGGGTCGGAACGTCGAGCGGGCAGTCCGCTTTGTCCAGGCGTTTCCGGAGGTTCGATTCATGGTGGTCGCAGACCACCCCGGCCCCGTTGAGCCCTTGGCCAAGGCAATGGTCGAGGCCGGACAACGGATTCAAGTCCTGTTGGATCTGGATACGGGCCAACATCGCACAGGTCTGCCGGCGGGCAGCCAGGCCCGTCAGCTCTATGGAAGGATTGCCCGGAGCCCGGGCCTCCAAGCGGGGGGATTGCACATTTATGACGGCCACTTGAGACAGCGTTCGCGCCGGGAGCGGGCGGCTGCAGTGAAGGACCGATTCCGGGAAGTGATCAGTTTTCGCCGGGAGTTGATCGGCTCCGGCTGGGAGGCGCCGCGCCTTGTCTGTGGAGGGACTGTGACCTTTCCCGTCTATGCCGAAATGGAGGACCCGACCATCGAGCTCAGTCCGGGCACCTGTATTTTCCACGACGCCGGGTACGGAACCAGCTTTCCCGATCTTCCGTTTACACCGGCAGCCGTCATCCTGACCCGCGTCATCAGCTTGCCGGGAGATAGCCGGGTCACGCTGGATTTGGGTTACAAAGCCGTGGCTTCGGACCAGCCCATGGAAAGGCGTGCGGTTTTCCCCGAGTTGGCCGACGCCGAGCTGGTTTTGCAGAACGAAGAGCACTTGGTGGTCCAAACGGCTCAGGCGGGGAATTTGCGCCCGGGCGACGAGTTGGTGGCCATTCCCTGGCACATCTGCCCAACCACTGCCTTGAACAAGGAAGTGGTGGTGGTCAGCCAGGGGCGCATCAAGGAGCGTTGGGAGGTGGCCGCTCGCGACCGCTGTTTGACGGTTTAGTCGGTCAGCCACAGGGATGCCAAACCGGTGCAACTCCTCTGAGCACCACGCAACCAGCGATTTTGCAAACTTGGGTGGCTTCTTCTCGCACCTCTCGGTGTTCTCGGGATCCGACAATCCGTAAACGCCTTGAAGGTGGGTGTCTCTTTCGCCCTTCCTCATCCGCTGGGATGAATGCTAAGGCCGAGGCCAGAGATCGTATCGTCCAGGGCGTCGTCCTTCCTGGCTCGAGACTTTGCTGCCCTGATACCTCGGGCAAAGGTGGACTTGGATTTGTCGGTTATGGTTAGCGGTTGCTGTCTCATGCCGGGCGACCGGGTGTCAGGATAGGAAGCGCCCGCGGCGGCGATTGCACGGAGAAGCCGCGTGGCGGATCGGGATGTGCGAGCCGTAAGGTTCTGTAATCAGTGCTGTTTCCGTCAGTTCACGCGATGGCGGGTGCAAGTCGGAAGGGCGTCAACGATGCGAGTGTGGCGACGCCAATCTCGCCAGTTGACGTAAGCTGAAATTCCCAAGGCTGCCAGCCCGAAAAACAGAACCGATGCATCCAAAAGGAACGGGTCCCAATCCTTCCCCGTGAGCCGGTCCAGGTAGTATTTGATGAATGAATTCGGGAGGCCGGTTTCACCCAGTGCTTCTTTGACTTGCCAGTGCCAGTCGGTGGAAGGGCAGTAACCCCAGCCGTAGAACCATCCCAAGCCAAACCAGGATAAAAGGGTCAGGGTCATCAACCCCAGGTGAAACCGGCGAGTTTGCTTCCAGATCCATCCCGTCAGGCTGAAGAAGACCTGAAGGGTGTGGAAGACCATGAAGAAGACGTCCAGGAATGGGTACATTGGGTCAGAGGACAGGTTCTGGTTCAGAGGAAGCAGCCCGGGCTGCATGCCAAACCCAATAGAGGATTCGGGCAGGAGAAGCCTCGAATGGCTCGTGGCGACCGACCAGCTCCGCCAGCCACTCACCGCGGGCCACTGATTGCAAGTTCCTGCTTCTCGGGGCCATTGATTTTGCCGGCGGCCGGGGTTCCTTGTCATCCCGAGGCCCGTCTCTATTGAGACAGAATTATAGATGCAATGGGCTCTGAAGGAACCCCGATTGGGCAGGAAATGTTGAACGGCATCTATCGTTTCACCTCTATTGGGCGACCGCTGGATCCCCATTATCCCACCAACCGAGCCGTTCTGCTGCTGCTGCCCGCAGCAGCAATCGTGGCGGGGGCCGTGGCTTTCCTGCAGGGCGATGCGCTTCTCGAAGTCGTGGAACGGGGTTTGATGGGGGCGGCGGTGGCGCTGGGCGGTTGGGCGCTGACCCGGGAGCTCCTACCCGATGCGGATTCCATGGCGTTCGTCAGTCTTGTGCTGGCCTTCGGCGCCTTCCTGGTGGTCGAATCATCCAGTCTCTTGCTCTTGTTCGTGGCCCTTTTTCTGGTGCGCACCGTCAATCGGACCGTTGGATTGCCGGCCCGGACCACTGATTCAATCCTGGTGGTATTGCTCACCCTTTGGGCGGTCTATGGCTTGCCGTCCCCGTGGCTGGGCCTGATCGGCGCCCTGACCTTCGCTCTCGACGCTGCGTTGAGGAAACGACTTCACCGTCAATGGATCTTTGCCGGCGTTTGTCTGGTGGCTGCCGGGCTGTCTTTTGATCGGCATGGACTCTATTGGCTCCAGGAGAGTCCGCTTCCAGCCATGGTGAGCTTGCCCGTGGTTGTTGTTGGGGCCGGTTACGGCCTGACGATGTGGCGAACGCGTGCGGTAAAGTCGTTGGCCGACGCCACGGGAACTCCTCTGTCCCTGGAACGGGTTCGGGCAGGTATGGTGGTGGGCTTCCTGGTTGGATTGCAGTCACTGACCCGCGGACAGTTCGGGATTGAGGCGGCTGCGTTGGTTTGGGCCAGTCTGGCGGGAGTTGCTCTGGGCGGCGTGGGATGGCTGAGGCGCCCGCGCCAAACGCCGACCGCCTGAAGGTTCGGCCGAGCTCGGCGGTCCAGGATCCCGCTTATTTTTGGTCGGGCTCTTGGCGTCGGCCGCAGCTCTTCAACCCTCTGGTGGATGGGTTGGCTGGTTGTCCCCTAACCTCCGGCCAGCGGAGGGTCGTGTTATCCTTAGCTTCCATGGGCTGTAACGACTTGGTTCTTTTTGCGGGCGAGACGCCCGCGCTCCCAGGCGAGAGGTGATGGATTTCGAAATCAGATTGCTGGATCAACTGGTGGTTGGCGCGAGCTTCGTGGTCCTGATCATGATTGGGCTGCGCTCCTCGCGAGGAAGCCAGACCGATGAAGGCTACTTCCTGGCGGGCCGGTCCATGCCGGGATGGGTCATCGGCTTCTCGCTGATGGCGACCATCGTCAGCTCGGTAACCTTCCTGGCGCTTCCTGCCTTTGCCTACGGCGATGGCAACTGGCGAAATTTCGTAGCCCACTTTGGCTACATTCCCGCCATCATGATTGCGGTCCATTTGTTCATCCCTTTGTTCCGGTCGACGAGGGTCACCTCGGCCTACGAGTATCTCGAACGGCGATTCGGGCTGTGGGCCAGGATGTATGCTGCCGGCACCTTTGTCCTGTTTCATTTCTTCCGAACAGGGATGGTGCTCTATGCTGTCTCTCTGGCGATCCAGTCGATTTTGCAAACGGGCGAGGGATCGGTTCCTTCGATTATTGTGGTTGGCGGTGTGCTGGTATCGGCCTACACCATCGTGGGTGGTCTGAGAGCGGTGATCTGGACCGATGTCTTTCAAGGAATTGCCCTGATCAGCGGCGGACTGCTCTGTTTGCCCATCATCCTCTCGCAGCTTCCCGGAGGGAGCGCGGAGTTGTTTCGGGTGGCTGCCGCCGACAACAAGTTCTACCTGGGCGATCCTGAGTTGACTTTGCAGGGCAAGACGATCTGGGCTTATCTGTTCGCCGAATTCATGATTCTGATGCACCTGATGGGCACCGATCAAACCAATGTGCAGCGATACGCTGCTGCAAACAGCGACAAGGCCGCCGCTCGCGGGGCCGTGATCGGTTGCTGGCTGGCAGTGCCGACCTGGAGCTACTTTCTTTTTCTGGGCACCTGCTTGTACGTCTTTGTGAAGGTGGTCCCGGGGACAGGGCTGGAAGGACTGGCTCCCGATGCCGTTTTCCCTCGCTTCATCCTGACCCACGTTCCCGCCGGCGTTGGCGGCTTTGTTCTCTCGGGATTGCTGGCCTCGGCCATGTCCACCCTGGATTCCAGCATCAATGCCACGGCGGCTACGGTCACCAACGACTTCTACAAGAGACTTTGGGTCAAGGACCGGGACCCGATTCATTATGGCAACGTGGGAAAGCTGGTGAGCCTGCTGTTCAGCGTCGTCATGATCTCGACCGCTTGCGGGATCCACTACTACCGGGTCTCTGAAACCCTGGACGACCTCCAAAGAATGTTGCTATCCGTGATGAGTGGTGGATTGCTCAGCCTGTTCCTGGTCGGTTTCGTGACGCTCAGGGTGGACAGCCGGGCAGCCCTGGTGGCCACGTCCACCACCGTGCTGTCGGTAGCCGGCTGGCTGTTCATGGACACCCCTCTGGGAAAAGAGTGGTTCCCACAGGTGGCCGGGGCCATGCCCGACAACTTCTGGGTCAGCACTTTTGCCAACCTGCTGCTGTTTGGGGTCGCCTACTGTGTGAGCCTGTTGCTGGGGAGCCGGCAGCGAAAAGACCTGACCGGACTGACGATCTGGCGAGAACGTCCGGCCCGAGACTGAGGAGAGTGGGTTCACTACGGCAGGCTGGGACGGAAACTGCCTGAATTTGGCGTTTCCGGGGCTTCTGGTGGTTTAGATAGGAAGGGTGTATGGGATTCGCCAGGAGCGAGAAAAGGCCCACCATGACGTTGTTTTCATAGTGGGCCTTTTCTCAATCAAAACGAATGTCGATTGCATGGCATAACCACCACCAACCTTCAAATCTTTGTAGATTTTCGGTCTGATAGGTGTAGCTCTTTCGAGAGCCGAAACAGCACCATCGTTTCCAGAGAACAGAGACCATTGCAACGGGTTACGCCACAACAGGTGCTTGAGGAGATCAAAAAGGCCCGGCAACGTGGAGCCAGCTTCCGTGAGATCGCTGCAAGGCTGAATCAGCCCGGTGTGTCCTCTTAGGTGCTAGCGTCTTGTATGGATACGAGGCAACGTGGAAGGACAAACAGTCGCAGAAAGCCCGCCTACAGGAATCAGTACGGGAGCCGGTCAGCCATCCAGCCTTTACCTTTTGCACCCCGGAAAAAAGCGTGAGCCAGATACAGAATAGGGTAGGCACTGGCAGAAATCAGCGCCGCGTAACAAAACTGTCTGAGAGATACGCCTTTACGGCGCCACGTTATAAACCATTGGGTCAACAACACGGTTACAACGACACTCGTTGCTGATACAAACCAAGTTTCCCAATACAAGACACCCATAGCGTTGACTCCGCTCCGACACGATCTAGTTGCATCTCCCGTTGGGATGCTGGATATAGCATATCGCCGCATCGATATCATAATCTTGCTCTGCCTTGTCAACGCATTCGCCGTTAGACCAGACAAAGAACGCACTGCAACCTATTCCAGCAAGAGCGCCGCCTATTATCGCACCAGCCCCAGAACCAAGCCCAGCGCCGAACCCCGCACCGATAGCAGCGCACCCAAGAATGCTGCTAACGTTTGATTTACGGTTACACTCCGCCGTTGCAGACCGCCTTTTGCTGTCAGCTCTGTTTAGGCGCTCACGGAGGCAATTTTGCCGGGTCTGCGCTTCCATTTCATCGGGGACAAGCAGGCGGGCCATGACCACTTTTTTGCGGCGGGGAGCAATAACAGACGATCCAGCCATCGGTCCGCACTTGCTTTATGCGAACTCTAAGGTGTGTGTATTAAGAAGGATGTGATCTCAGGATGGAATTTCAATGAAATTTTAGTCCTGAAGCCGTTTCTGATTCCCCGGACTTTCCCAAAACCCGTTCTCATCAAAAAATACAGCGGGGCTCATCTGCGGTTGCTTCCCGGGTGATTTCTCAACACATCCCTTAAACTGGTTAGGGAAAAGTGGAGAACCCGGTTCTGGAGCAACAAAATGATTGACGTTTCAGGACTTGGCCGTTGACTTTCCGAGCCATCTCAAGTAACTTGATTCCATCGTTAGGGTTCATTCTCTCTCAAGACATCACTGGGTCATGACTCCAGTCCTCCACTGTTTCTTAGCTTCATTGCTTCTGCTGGCTGTCTCACTTCCCGCCAACGGCGAGGTTTCTGTTGTGCAGCAGGAGTCGAAGGACCGTTTCGAGCGCGAGATCAAGCCGATTCTGCGCCAGAGGTGTTTTTCCTGCCACGACGGAGAGTCCAGCCAGAGTGGGCTGGCGCTGGAAAGTGTGGCGTCCATTCTCCGCGGAGGCGCCCTGTCCGGCCCTGCCGTCATGGCCGGGAAGAGCGGTGAGAGTCCCCTCATCCAGTACCTCAGAGGAGAAAAGCAGCCCAGGATGCCTTTGACCGGAAGTGCGCTGCCGGAAGCCGACATCGCCTTGATTTCCGAATGGATCGACCAAATGCAGGTCACCGACTCCGGCGAAGCCGAGGAAGAGGCCATCACTTGGCCCTGGAGGCCCTTGACGGCGCCGCCGGTTCCCGAGGTGCGAAACCCATCCTGGGTCAATAATCCGGTGGATGCCTTCATCCTGGCCAAGCTGGAAGAGAAAGGAATGGTTCCAGCGCCGCCGGCGTCTGAACGGGCTCGGTTGCGGCGCCTCTATTTCGGCTTGATCGGCCTGCCGCCCACCCCGGAGGAGGCGGAACGCTTTCTTGGCGATCCCTCACTGGAGGCCTACCACCAGGAAATCGAAACGCTCCTGGCTCGTCCCGAATACGGTGTGCGCTGGGGTCGGCATTGGCTGGATTTGGTCCGCTACGCAGACACCGGCGGCGAGTCGACCGACGATGCGCGCTCCCATCTTTGGCGCTATCGGGACTACGTGGTTCGCGCCTTCAATCAGGATCGGCCCTACGATCGCTTCATCAAGGAACAGATCGCCGGTGACGCCTACCGCCAGTATGGAGACGAGGCCCGGATTGGAACGGGATTCCTCTATCAATGGATTCCGGTGCAACGCGACCGCGGCCCGGAGCGGCGTCGGGATGTCTTGAATGACGTGGTGGGAACCACGGGTTCGGTCTTCCTGGGCATGAGTCTGGGTTGCGCTCGCTGTCACGACCATAAATATGACCCTATTCCGACCCGGGATTACTATCGCATGGAGGCCTTCTTCGCGCCTTTGTTGCTTCGCGCCGCGCCGGTACCCTTCACCGAGTTTGAACTGGCTCGCCGGCAGCCGGATCTCTGGCAAAAAAAGGCCGCGGCTTGGGATGAGGTCCTGGCATCCAGAAAGGCTTTGGGGCATCGGAAGAAGACGGAGTTCAAAGAGAGAATGAAGGCCAACCGCCTGCCGGTGATGGCCCAGGATCTCAAGGATTGGGCCTTGGACATCACCGACACCGATTTGAATTGGGCCATGAAGAAGGGAGTGCTCTTCAGCAAGGAGGAGCAGGAACTCCATCGGCTGTTGGGCAAGCACACCACCCGCTTTGCCAATCCTAACAATCCCGGCTACTTCAAGCCCATGGCCTTCACGGCTTCAGATTCCCCCATCCGGCATTCGGTGGGTACTTATGTGCTGAAGGGGGGAAACTACCTGTTGAGAGGGGAGGCAGTGGAGCCCGGCTTCCTCAGCGCCGTGACGGGGCACTCGGATCCGGTGAATCTGGACGGTTTGCCCAGCCGCCGCAAACTACTGGCGGAATGGATTGCCAGTCCCGAGAATCCTCTCACTCCCAGGGTGATGGTGAATCGCATCTGGCAGTATCACTTTGGCGCAGGACTGGTGGCCAACCCCAGCGACCTAGGGAAGAATGGAGGGGGGACGCGCCACCCGGAGCTCATCGACTGGCTGGCCTGGCAATTCATCCAAAGTGGCTGGAGCGTGAAGTCCATCCATCGCCTGATTCTACAGTCGAATACCTACCAGCAGTCCTTGCGCAATCCTCAGTGGGAGGCTTACCAGAAGACCGACAGCGGCAACCGTTACCTTTGGAGAAGGAGTCCCATTCGCTTGGAGGCCGAGGTCATTCGCGACAGCATGTTGGCGGTCAGTGGAGAACTGAACCCATTGTTGGGAGGCCCCCCCTTCTTTCCCAAAATCGACCAGGAAGTCATGGACCGGGCCAGCACCTGGTGGGAGCCTTCTCCGGTCGAAGAAAGAAATCGGCGGACCGTCTACATGTTGCAGTGCCGCTCCCTCCAGTCTCCCATGATCAGCGCCTTCGATGGGCCCAATATCCAGGAGACCTGCCCCATAAGAGGGGTGACCACGGTGACGCCTCAGGTGTTTGCCTTGTTCAACAGCGACTTTTCCCACGACCAGAGCCAAGCCATGGCCCGCCGTATCATCAGGGAGGTGGGGAAGGATCCTGAGGAACAGATCGAGCAGGCCTTCCGGCTGGCCTTGCAGCGGGCTCCCTCCCGCTCGGAAAGACGGAAGTGCCTGTCTTTCCTGGAAGGAAGCGGAAACCTTTCCGATGAGAGCCGAGAACTGACCCTGAAGACCATTGCCTTTTCGGGCGCGACCGAGGTCGAGGAAGCAGCGCTATCGAAAGTCGGAAGTCGAAAACACTCGCTGGCGAGCCTTTGCCTCGTCTTGTTCAATATGAATGAATTCGTTTTCCTGGAGTAGTCGAAAGCGACGCGACATAGGAAAAAAGGAGCCTCTGATGCCAAAGTCCGAGTTTGATTTTTGTGGGCAGGTGGAACCCGTGCCCGACCCGCGATTGGGATTGCTGGGGCGCAGAGACTTCTTGTTCCGTTTCGGTCGCGGCGTGGGTAGTCTTGCTCTTTCCTCACTCCTTTTTCAGGACAGTCATCGGGGCGCCGGTCGTCCGCTCGATGATCCCCTGGCGCCCAAGGCCCCCCACTTCCAGAGCAAGGCCAAGTCCTGCATCTTCCTGTTCATGGAAGGCGCGCCCAGCCAGATGGACACCTTTGATCCCAAGCCGGCCCTGGACAAGCATCATGGGACGCCCGTCACCCGCATTTACGGCAGCATGGAGAAGCGAATCTACGTCGGCAGTCCCTTCAAGTTCGCCAAGCACGGTCAGTGTGGCATGGAGGTGTCGGAGATCTTTCCCCACCTGGCGACTTGCGTGGATGATCTGGCGGTCGTCCGGTCGCTGCATACCGATTCCCACAACCATCCTGCGGGTTGCTTCCTGATGAACACTGGAGTTTCCATTCCCGGAAGCCCTTCGGTGGGCTCCTGGCTGGTTTATGGGTTGGGCAGCGAGAATCAAAACTTGCCCTCCTTTGTGGTGCTACCGGACCGGCGGCGGGGCATTTCGGGAGGCGCAGTCAATTACTCCAGCGCTTATCTCCCCGCGGCCTGTCACGGCACCCTGCTCAATCCGGACGGTGTCCCCATTGTCGACCTGCAACCCCCCGCGGGAATGAGCCGGGAGGAACAGGAGGCCAGTGTCACGCTCCTCAATGAGCTGAATGAGCCCTATCTGGAGTCGGATCCTTCCAATAGCGCTCTCTTGACGCGCATGAAAAACTACGAGTTGGCCTTCCGGATGCAGTTCGCCGTTCCCGGAGCACTGGACCTCGACAGTGAGTCGGAGAAAACAAAAGAACTCTATGGACTCAACGACAAGATTACCGAGCCCATGGGCCGGAAGTGCCTGATGGCCCGGCGTCTGGTGGAGCGCGGTGTGCGTTTCGTGCAGGTCTACTGCAGTGGCTGGGACTCCCATGAGAATATCGCTGCCGAGCACCGGAAACGGGGCTACGAAACCGATCGGCCGGTGGCGGCCCTTGCTGAAGGATCTGAAGCAGCGAGGTTTGCTGGACCAGACCTTGCTGGTCTGGGGCGGCGAATTCGGACGTACGGCGGACAACTCCATGGACTTCTTCCGTTCCAATCCGGGTCGCGACCATAACAAGGAAGCCATGGTGATGTGGTTTGCCGGTGGAGGGATCAAAGGGGGAACGGTGGTCGGAAACACGGACGAGTTGGGCATCAAAGCCGTGGAGAACGTCTACCACCTCCATGACTTGCACGCAACCATCCTTCACCTGATGGGTTTGGACGATATGCGCCTGACTTACTACCATGCAGGGCGCCTCAAACGGCTCACCGACCTGGGCGGTCGAGCCATCAAGGAAGTCCTCGCCTGAAAGGCCGAGCGTCGGCCTTGATCAAGGTCTTGCTCACTTTCCGGTTCATTGCAAGAGAGGGAGGTCGTTATGGTTTCTATTGTGTCGCTCTGGTTGCCGGTGCTGCTTTCGGCGGTGCTCGTCTTCGCCGTCAGTTTCGTCATTCACATGGTGCTGAGGTATCACAAGGCCGACGTGGGGGCGTGTCCCGACGAGGCCAAGGTGATGGACGCGCTCCGACCGTTCAAGATCCCACCAGGTAACTACATGGTGCCGCACGCCTCGGACAACAAGGAGATGGGCTCTCCGGAGTTCATCGAGAAGATGAACAACGGCCCGGTGGCGGTTGTCACCGTGCTCCCCAACGGTCCCGTAGCCATGGGCAAGAGCCTCATGATGTGGTTTGGCTACTCCCTGCTCGTGGGCGCCGTCGCCGGTTACGTTGCCGGGCTGACGATCGGACCCGGAGCGGCCTACCTTTCCGTCTTCCACGTCGTCAGCACGGTCGCCTTCGCCGGCTACTCGCTCGCCATCCTGCAGAGCGCCATCTGGTGGTATCGAGGCTGGGGCTACACGCTGCGCACCATGTTCGACGGCCTGATCTACGCCCTCCTGACCGGCGGCGCCTTCGGCTGGCTCTGGCCGCAGGCTGGTTGATGGTTACCGCACTCCGGTGATGTCGGCGCCGCAATGTCGCCCACTTCACTGGGGATATTGTCTCCTTTGCGGGCATTAAGTGTTTTTAACTTCCTATAGAATCTTCTTGACCTATTAGACTCACCTGTTTTTACCCTTTTTAACCATTGCAAGTTCTGCCGGGTACGAGTGGAACCGATGAAGGAAGTCTTACCTCCCTGTGCGGCGTCGCACGCAGACCAGGAAGGGCCGCGCAAAATTGAACCCGCTGGTCACCAGACAAGGGGCTTGAAACAGAATTTTGCAAACGGAAGTAGAGGTAGATATGAGTTTAATGCAAGCCTTGGCAAAGGAGCGGTTTGGAATGGAAGCGGCCCGAGAGCTATGTCGGCTCCCCGGCATCTTTCAGCCTGGGGAGGTGTGCAAGCGTGAAGCGATCAGCGAAAAGTCGAGATCGAAATTCGTAAGCTTTGGCGGGAGCCGGGACACCACGAAACAGGCCGTATCGGAAGTGATCAGGAGCTGGCTAGGCAGAGAAAACAGCCCTTTTGAGAAGTTAGGGAAGCTCTGAAAAAAATTCCATTCCAGAGCCTTTCAGAATCGAAATCCGAAAATACACCTCCAGAGTCTCCAACATTTTCAACGACTTGGCATTGTCGAAGGTAACGCCACATCCTGTGCCGTGATAATGGTTGAATAAATCAGAGTTTCCCTAGCTCGTGATCCTCATGGTCGAGGTGGTCGATATCGATTTCTCGGATTCGACAGACAAAACGAAGACCGGGCCGGCGCACCTGGATATCATGCTGGGGGAAACGATCCCCCCGAGGATGGTTCTTTGACTCCCGAGCGGGAACTCGGGAAGGGGCCGTGTGAAGTATACGCGTGGTGTCTCCCACTTTACCAGCAATGCTCCGATGGTCGTTGGCCGATAAAGATCGGATGGGCTGGAACAGATGGGTTCCGGCGGAGACTACGGGATTTCCGGGAGAATCTCCCCGAACGTCCCCGATACCTGTTACGAATTGGGTGTGCGGACGAGACTGAAGCGAGAGACCGCGAGTCTGTTCTGCACGCATGGTTCAGGGCGCGCAAGCGGAAGATCGATGACTTACCCGGCGAAGAATGGTTTCTCACCAATCCGGGTGAGATTGAGGTGGCGATTCGAATGATCATGGTAAATGATGAGTCGACTGGTGGCGTGAGTGCGCCTGAGATCGAGGATGAGATCACTGAGGCATTCAAGGGCGTTACTGCCAAGGATTGGGGAAGCCTGCCTGCAGACCTTACGGACAAGCTCGATCATTATCTGTACGGCAGCGATGAACCGTGAAGACCGTATTCGTTGACACTGTCTATTGGATTGCTACGGCTCGGCCGAACGACCCGTGGAAAGATGCCGCGACAAAGGCGCGGCGGGAATTGGGGCGAGTGCGTCTTGTCACCACGGATGAAGTTCTGGCCGAGTTCCTTGCGGCGTTATCCCGGGGGCGTCCCCGACTGCGGCTTGGCGCGGCAAGAATGGTGCGTTCCATTCTGTCGAATCCGAACATTCAGGTGATTCCCCAGTCGCGTGCGTCGTTTCTCAAAGGACTGGACCTCTACGAGGCGCGAAGCGACAAAGGTTACAGTCTGCAAGATTGTACTTCCATGAAAGTCATGGAGTCGGAGTCCATCTCGGAGGTCCTGACCAATGACCGCCGCTTCGCACAGGAAGGATTCACGGTCCTCATGAAAGCGGAGCGGTCGTAACGGGGGATGGAGAGCTGATACAGGCGAGTGACGCATCAGCTCCCGGCTCTGTTCGTCACGGTGCTCCCCAACAGGCCGATAGCCGTGGGCAAAAGCCTGGGGATGTGGTTCGGCTACTCCTTGCTCGTGGGCGCCGTCGCCGGTTACGTTGCCGGGCTGACGATCGGACCCGGAGCGGCCTACCTTTCCGTCTTCCACGTCGTCAGCACGGTCGCCTTCGCCGGCTACTCGCTCGCCATCCTGCAGAGCGCCATCTGGTGGTATCGAGGCTGGGGCTACACGCTGCGCACCATGTTCGACGGCCTGATCTACGCCCTCCTGACTGGCGGCACTGGGTTTCCCTCGGGACACAAGAGTGCAGGGGGGTGGTCAGCGGTATGGCGGTGGCTGTTCAACCGGATATACAGGTGCTATACAAAACTCCCCTTCTGAGTCAGGAGGGGTGTACTCCCCAGGGGAGTGCAAGAGTGGTCGTTCTACTCCACCTTGCAGTGACCCGCAAAGCAGGCGGCTACCACTCGGCGACGGAGAACTCTACAAACGCCGGTGCGTTGGTATTAGTTTCGTCCTTGGGATTGTTCAAATCCTTTGACACCAATGATGTTCTCAGATCCAGGGGACCAGTGCGTCCGCCTGCGGTGAGAAATTCCGGTAAGTACCCGCTACCCATTGCTCAGCGATGTTTCACGGGTCAATCCATCGGGTGCGTTCGAATGGTATGACATTCAGATAAATTAGTTTTATATAAATAATATAAATTAATACTTGAACAATATTTAACCCTGTGGTAATTAAAACCACAGTGCAAAGACAGCTCCCCATATCGTGCCCGAGTTGTGGTGCTGATCTGCGGGTAGCGCAGCTCGCTTGTCCCGGTTGTGAGACCTTGGTGAGCGGAAACTACCGGCTGCCCGCGCTCTCTCGTCTGGGTACCGACGACCAGGAGTTTGTCCTGTTCTTCATATTGAGCAGCGGCAGCCTTAAAGAGATGGCCAAACTCTACGGGGTTTCCTACCCGACCGTCCGAAACCGGCTGGACGATCTGATTGCCCGCCTGAGTGAGATCCTAGAGGCGCCCAAGGGAAATGAGGTGAAAGATGGAGAGTAGCCCGTCGATGGAGCAAAAGATGACTATCAGCCAGTGGATGTTCAATCCGTTCATTCGAATTGCCGGAACTCGGTCGCTGGCAATAGGGCTCGCCGCCATTGTGGCGAGCGGGCTGGCAGCCGCCGCTGGCGGCATTCGCTTCGACGGGTTGCTCGACATGCACGCCGTCGGTGAGTTTCCACTGTGGGTCCCGGTCGTCGAAGGCTTGGTGAACTGGATCGTGATCACGGCGCTATTGAGGTTGGTAGCCCTGCTCTTTGGCCGGAGTGCGGTTCGTCTTGTCGACATTGCGGGCACACAGGCCATGGCGCGGGTTCCCCTGCTCGCGGCCGCCGCGATTTGCACGCTGCCCTGGGTTCGTAGCGCTTTCGATGGGCTCACTGCATCCATGGCAAGTGGTCAACTCCCCGGATTCCCGGGGATGGGCCTTGTCGTCGGGGGCCTTGTCATGGTGGCCAGCACTATCTGGATGATCGCGTTGATGTGGAAGGCATTCTCGATCTCCTGCAACATGAAAGGGGGGCGAGCCATCGCTCTTTTCATCGTTGCCGTCCTGATCGGGGAGGTTGTGACTGTCTTTCTGACAAGGCAAATCGGGTAGATCGGATCTTGAATTGGAGAGGCGACCTACACCGAGCCCGACCGGTAGTCATAATCGAGCTTAACGCTTAACGATCGGGCAGAGCCCGGGTGCAGCCGGATGTAAGACGCTTGCCATCTTTCCGATGGGGTTCGACGCTCACGGCTTTGGCTTTATCTTCGAGTTTAACGGCGAAACGAGAGACGGGCCGGCACAGACTCACCAGGGGAACAAAGAGGCTATGATTGGAGTGTTTATAACCGTGAACGCCCTAGCGCCGCAGGTCTCGAATCAACGGAGCCTGACGTTTGCTCACGGTGAATTCCAGCCCATTGGTCAAGGTCAACAACCAGCGCTGGCTGCTGAGAGCGCTCATCTTGCGGATCTTGTTGACGTTGACCAGAACGCTGCGATGAACTCGCTGAAACTGGGCGCCTTTGAAGCGTTCGTCCAGAGCCTGCAAGGTCTGAGTTGCCATGTAGCTTTTGTTCCTGGTTCGGATCCAGACGATCTCGCCATCGGCCTGGAAAGCGAAGACTTCGTCAAGGTCCAGCAGGTAATACTCCTCGCCTTTCCTGGCGGCGATCTTCGGCACACGTTGCCTCTCTCCGGCTTCTGCGACACTGAGCGTTTGAGCTACCCGCTTGATGGCTTCCAACCGATTGCCTCGAGTCTGGTGAGCGCGCTCGACCGCCTTCTGCAGGCGGTCCTGGCTGACCGGCTTCAGCAAGTAGTCGACCGCCCCGACCTCGAAGGCGTTGAGCGCGTGTTCGCTGTAGGCGGTGACAAAGATGATGGAGGGCAGCGGCCCCCGGAGTTCCCGGAGCACCTGGAAGCCGTCCATGACCGGCATTTGAATATCCAGGAGAACCAGATCCGGTTGGAGTTTTTCGATCTGCTCGAGGGCTGACCTGCCGTTGTCGGCTTCGCCAATGACCGAAACGCCCTCCATCTCGGCGATATCCTCCAACAACACCCGACGAGAAACGGGTTCGTCATCAACTACCAGCGTGCGAAGTGCTTTCCTGAGCATGGTTGCTTTGTCTTATGAGCCCTTCCCGGTTAAAAGTAGAGTAGATTTCCACCAACGGGTTGATTGGTTTCATCGGCGGCGGCGGCCAACCTGCGAGCGGATGCCGCTAACTCTGGCTCGGGTCGCCGAATACCCGAGAGTCGAGACCTGCTGCCGGAGACATCATTTTCCGCCTGACTGCGTCATCACCTATGACCTGTTTGCCGTCGATGCCTCGAGCGTCGACGTTTGCCGCCGTGAGAGCGGTTCTCTGGAGTGGTGCCGACGTTACTCCTGATAAACTATTATCGCTCGAAGAAAGCCCCACCGAAAGCAATCAGCAGACTTTGAAAGCAATGAGCCCGGCCTCTCACATGCCTGGCCAGAAGCGTTGTCCTTGGGAAGCGGATTGTGAGAAACCGGCAAGAAGAGGGCGGGGACAGGCATCTCCTCTCTCAAGATCGTATACTGAGTGAGGAAGGTCGAGTCTATGGAAAGTGAAGGGGTCATTCATCTGCCTTTGCTGGTCAACACGCTGGGCCACATCGCCGGCCTGGCGGCGTTCACCGGTTTTCTCTACTTCCTTTGGCGCAGCCACCGGCGGTCGCCCAGAGGAGACGTCTGGCTACCTGGTGGGGCAGCCCTTTTGGCGCTGCTGTGGAACGCAGGCTCTTTGGGAGTGTTGGCTCTGGCCGATTCACCCAGTCTGGCGCGGCGAGGGATGGTGGCCGGCAGCTTTGCGACTTTAAGTCTTCTGCCCAGCGTTTTGCTCCATGTTTCCCTGGGCACGCAGCGTCCTCTTCTCCGCTGGATCGGCTACGGGCTGGGAATGCTGGCGTTTTTCATCCATCTTGCTGAAATTTTCGGGACCGGGTCCGCTTCTCATCAGTTCGGACTACGGCTGGTCACCTTTGGATTCGGTTCTCTGGCCATCCTGACGGCTTTTGCGCTTTGGAACGACCAGCAGCAGCGCAAGGGGGAGGGAATGCGCGTGCTGGGCGCCATGGCCCTGCTCCTCTTTGCTGTCTCCTTTGTCCACTTCGGTGACGCTCACGGGTCCGATGCCTGGCCCCACGAACTTTTTTTGCACCATGCCGGTATTCCCCTGGCGTTGTTTGTTCTTTTGCAGGACTACCGATTTCTGCTACTGGATGTATTTATTCGCTTTCTCGGTAATGCCTTCCTGGCTGTCGTCGTTGCGGTGGGATTGATCGGTCTGTTGAGCCAAGTCGAACTCGATCGGACCTCTCCGAGCGGAGGATTCTCTCTGGCGCTGGCGATCACCGGTGTCGGCTTCGCCCTGTTGGGCTTCGCCACTCTTCGCGGACATATTCAGAAATGGGTCGAGCGCAGGGTCTTCCGGCGAGGGAATCTACAGGCGGCTCTGGAAGCGCTCGGAGCGATGGCTGCCGATGCGGCAAGCGAGCAGGACTTCTTGAAGGAGGCGGCCAAGGAAGTTGCAGCCTTTGTCAAAGCCCACCGGGTGGACCTTCTCGAGGAAAGCGCCGTCTCCGCTACGACCGGTAAAGAAGAACTGCGCTCGCAGGTTTTGGATCGCAGCTTCAGTTCGGCCTTGGGCAAGCAGCCTTGGGCAGAAGTGGTGGCGCCCTTGCGGTTTGCCGAGGGAGATCGACTTTTTCTTCTCCTGAGCAGCCGAGAGGAAGGGAGACGATATCTCAGCCAGGACCTGGAAGACCTGGACCGCCTGGTGACCGAAGTGGTGGAGCAAGTGGCTCGGCGGCGGCGCGCCGAGCTTCAGGGTCTGGCGACCCGGGCGGAGTTGCAAGCGCTGCGGGCGCAAATCAATCCACACTTCCTTTTCAATTCCCTCAATGCGCTCTATGGTCTCATTCCCCGATCTGCCTCCGAGGCCCGCCGCACCTTGGTCAACCTTGCCGAGATTTTTCGCTACTCTCTCCAAGGTAATCGCCCGTATGTACCTCTGGAAGAGGAGCTTCGAACCGTTCAGGCCTATCTGGAAGTGGAGCGCTTGCGTCTGGGGAACCGCTTGGAAACGGAGATTGAAATCAGCAAAGAAGCGCGCAGCGTGGTGATTCCGGCACTTTCGATTCAGCCGCTGGTTGAGAATGCGGTCAAGCACGGGATTAGCCGGAAAGCCGATGCAGGACGTGTGAAACTGGAAGCTCGAGTCGCTGACGGCAACTTGCAGGTCACTGTCTCGGACGACGGCCCGGGGTTTCAATCTTCGGGACCGCAGGAAAACGGACACGGCCTGGACAACGTCCGACGCCGGCTGCGGCTTTGTTATGGGGAACAGGGGCGACTCCAGGTCCAATCCACCGCCGGGCACACGGGAGTCAGCTTTCGCGTGCCCCTTCAAAGGCCGAAATTTCATCCGCCGACTCTGGCGGTTCCTTAGTTGCCCTGAGACCCTGCGGGCGTTGTTGTTCTCCTTTATGGACAAAGACTTACGACGCTTCCTCCATCGCCGCGGGTCCCCTGTTCAACCTGGATTTCTCACTGTGTGAGGCGGCGTCAGTTCCTGGAATACTCGAAAATTCTTATCCTGGAGCGCAGCGAAGGAATGGTAGGAAACAGCAGTTATCGGGATTCTCCGACCAAGACACCTGCCCCCATCGGGTGACGAAGCGCTGCCGCCGCTTCGCGGCTGGGAGGGCGGGGCGACAAGCCTACCCTGGGCTGACGCCCAGGGCTATTTGCTTTCGCCGCACTCGCGGCTGTGGGGATGCCGTACCAGCGGCGCAAACCGCAGCAGCCGGTAGCCCAGGGTTCATGGACGGCCCATCCCCCGAGCCGCGAAGCGGCGGCGCCCAGGGTTCAGCCTCCCGAGTCCGGACGACTCACCCAAGGTGGGTGAGTGTCGGAACCCCGCAACGTTAAGACCCGATCAGCCCGGCTCCTCAATCTCAAAGCCCCGTGAGCAATGGGGGCCAGACCTGGTGAGAAGGTCGGGTTAGAAGTGTTCCGCTGGGTGTGTGAGCGCCACCGTGGTTGGTTGCGCTCTCACCCCAAAGATCTCTTCTGCGGAGTCTTCCGTTCTCCATTTTTCGAGTTGCCTTGCTTCACAACCCGGTTGCTTAGGGACGCCTCGATTCGAGGTTGCGGAACTTGCTTCAAGAGGTATCTGCCGAAGGCGAGGCAAGCGGCGGCCGTCACGGTCGAGTAAGCCTGAACCCCATTTTGTCTTGATCTTGCGGCCGGCCGCGGATAGGTTATGAATTTGTTTATTCCCCAAACTTGGCGTTCATTCCCCCCGTGAAAGCCAGGACGACGATGACAAAAACCATTCGATTGCTGCTGCCGGCAATGCTGGCCGCTCTCCTGACCGCGTTCGGCGCTCAGGATGGCTCCCCGGTTTACCAGCCGGTCGTGAAATACGACCCGAAACGCGATGCGGCCAAGGACATCGATGCAGCCGTGGCTGAGGCCAAGCGTTCAGGGCGGCGCGTGCTCCTGGAGGTTGGGGGTGAATGGTGCATCTGGTGTCACCGGCTCGATGATTTTCTCAGTGAGAACAAGAAGCTTGGGGTTTTGCTCGAGCGGAACTTCGTCGTGGTCAAAGTGAACTACAGTCCGGAGAACAAGAACGAAAAAGTTCTCTCGCGATATCCCGAGGTCGCCGGGTATCCGCACTTCTTCGTGCTCGACCGAGAGGGCCAGCTTTTGCGCTCTCAGGACACTGCCAAGCTCGAGGAGGACAAGTCTTATAACGCCAAGAGATTCAAGACGTTTCTGACACGCTGGGGGCCGGCCGGTCTGGGCTCACCCGGTCGCCCTTCGCAATGAGAACCATCAACAGGACAATCGAACCCACTCGATGTCCATGCGTTCAGTGAGTCCGGAGTAGTAGACCACCAGCACCTCCCCGTTGGATAACGCCGTAGCAAACGGCAGGCCGTAGGTCCAGTGGCTCATGTCCTCCAGTGTCGCCGCCATGGATCCTCCAGTGGTCGGACGGCTTCTCAGCGCCGCAGCATGATCGTAAAGGAGGACCTCGGTTTCGGGCGAAAAGGCGCCGTCAATCGTTTGCGCTAACCGAGCACGGATGGACTGAGTCCCAAACCGGTCCACCCAGGCCAGAACTGTTCTCCCGTCGGGCAGGATCGCGGGCCTGGCCGCTTGATCCTTGATTCCCAGATCCTCGGGAGCTGTCCAGCTCCGACCTTCATCCTGGCTGATGCGGCGCTGGATGTTACGGTAGGCGCCTGTTTGGCTGTCGAAATACCAGGTGAAGGTTACTATTCTTCCGTCGGGCGCCACTCCGGCTCGCTGATCCCAATTAAACATTCTGCCCGTCGGATCTTCGCTCACCGTGACGGGGGCGCTCCAGGTTTTACCCTCGTCATCCGAATAGAGATAGACAACCCGCTGAAACCATTGGGAAGCGTCCAGGTAGGGCTTGTTGGTCTCGACGCTCAGAGCCATCCTGCCGCTGGCCAGTTCCAACAAAGGACTGGTCACGCTTGGAGGACCCAACTCCGGAGGAGTGGGGATAAGTTTCCAGGGACTCCAGGTTTGGCCGCCGTCACCCGACTCTGCCATCAGGAGCGACATGGGCAGACAGCCTTCAGTTTCAGGATGGAACAAGGATTTCCCGGGGAATGTCTCCCGATCCACCCACATGGCGATCAGGACCAGGCGACCCGAGGATAGCTGGCCGGGATAAGCCACCCAAAGCGAGCCAACCTTTCCGTCGATCGCTGGAGAAAATAGGGTCGTCGGTTCGGTCCAGCTCTGCCCCAGGTCTTCCGACCAGCGAAGCTCGATATCAGACTGGTCTGAATCCTTGTTCGGACCCACCTTGTAGGTCGCCAGTATCCTTCCGTCGTCGAGTCCTGCCACCATGGGAAAGGTGGCGACGGCACGGTTGGTTCCCAAAGCCCCACGATTCAAGATTCCCCTTCCGACAATCTTCACGATACGCCTCCCGCGGTCACAGGCACAGTGTCAGAGTGCCCTTTAGTTTCTCAACAACGGCGCAAAGACACAATAGCCATCTGTTTGGCGCCAGGGACACTCCTTTTTTGGGTTCTCGTTCTCGGCACCGCTCGCCTGTTGAACGACCCGGGATCAGGATTCAATCCCGACGAGTTCACCGGCGTGTCACGGTATTCGAGGTGCCGAGGCCCTCTTCTGCTATCATGCTCAAGTGATGTCTTTTGGGCCGCCCCGGCCTTTTTGCGACTCCCTGATGATGCGATGGTCAGCGATCATGATCGGTCTGGTCCTGGCAACGGCTGTCGGCGGTTGCCGTCCACAGGCCGCGCAGCAACGCTATGAGTTGCAGGGAACCGTGGTTTCGGTGGATGTCGCTGCCGGTCGGGCGACCATCGATCACCAGGAAATCCCGGGATTCATGGGCGCCATGACCATGCCTTTCGTGGTCCGAGACGAGGAAGGACTTGGCCAGTTGGAAGCAGGGGATCGGGTCAGAGCCACTCTGGTGGTTGAGTCCGATCGGTCCTGGATAGCGAAAATCTTGTCCATCGACAGCCTGGGATTGCGGGATGAAGACGAGGCTCCGAAAGCATCCTTCCGGCTTCCTCAGCCGGGTGACGCTGTTCCCGATTTCACTCTGGTGAACCAGGACGGGAATCCCATTCACCTCCATCAGTATCGCGGCCACCCTCTTTTGTTGACGTTCGTCTATACGCGCTGCCCGCTTCCGGATTACTGCCCCTTGATGAATGATCACCTCAGCACCATCCGGAGCGCCATCCAGAACGATCCCTCCATCATCGCCAACACCCATCTGCTCACCATCAGTTTTGATCCCGAATTCGATACTCCGGAGGTTCTTCGCCGTTACGGGGTTCTCTGGACCCAAAGTTCCGGCCCCACGGCCTTTGATGATTGGGAATTTGCCACCGGGACTTCGGAGGAGGTCAAGGCCATCACGGCCTTCTTTGGCTTGGGGTACTGGCAGGAGAAAGAGGAAATCATCCACACTCTGCGGACGGCCTTGATCGCTCCCGATGGCAAGCTATTCAAACTATACAAAGGCAATGATTGGACTCCCCAGGACGTTCTCCGCGACTTGAAAAGCCTGAAGCTCGAAGATTGAGGACTCTGGAACGCTTTCTTGGGAGGCCGGTGAAGAAAGAGAAAGGGTTCGACTCATGGGCCAGGTAAAATCCGGGCAGGTGTTCATTCCCGTCACCCGCTGCCCGGCATCTCGAGAACGTAGCCGCCGCTTACCGGGCGCCCTCGAGCCTTGCTCAGGGCAGGGGATTCATTCCCGTCGCCGCAAACCTCACCGGCAGTGACTTCAGCGTGCGCAGAGACACACCTTCCTGCCACTTCAGCGCCGGGTTTTCCAGCCGCAATTCGGGCAGTCGGCGGAGTAGGGTGAGGAAGGCGATTTGCCCTTCAATGCGGGCCAGGGGAGCCCCCAGGCAGTGGTGGACCCCGTACCCGAAGGCGACGTGCCGGTTGTTCCGGCGGCTGATATCGAACCGGTCGGGGTCGGAGAACTGTTCCGGGTCCCGGTTGGCTGCCCCCTGCATGGCCCAAATGCGCTGTCCCTCTCGAAGCTTTTTGCCACGAAATTCAAAGTCTGCTTTAACCACCCGGGAAATGCGTTGGATGGGGCCATCGTAGCGTAAACATTCCTCGACGGCTGAGGCGATCAAGGCGGGATTCTCTTTCAACACCCTCAACTGGTCGGGGTTTTGCAGCAGCGCCAGGAGACCGTTGCCGATCAAGCCGGTGGTGGTTTCGTGACCCGCCTCCAGCAGAAACGAGCAGATCCCGAACAGCTCCGCCTGGCTGAGCTTGTCACCCTCGGCCTCGACAGCTGTCAGGTCGCTGATCAAATCGGTGCGCGGTTCTTGTCGGCGTTGGTCGAATAGCCCTCGCAGGTAATCCGTCAACTCCAGAACGCTCTGATTGGCGCGCCGGGCAGTGGCGGCATAGTCTTTTCCGACCCCCTCCATGAAGACGGTCAGGTCGTCGGCCCAACGCTTGAACCGGTCACGGTCTTCCGGGGGCGCCCCCAGCATCTCGGCAATCACGATGGCCGGGAGAGGGTAGGCGAATTCACCGATCACGTCCAGACGTCCTCTGCCCCGGACAGCATCGAGTAGCTCGTGCGCAATGGCTTGAATTCGAGGCCGCAGGTGCTCCAGAATTCCCGGCGTGAACGCCCGGTTCACCAGGGAGCGCAAACGCGTATGATCCGGAGGATCATAGTATTGCATCCAGGTGGAGAGGAGCTGTCGCAGTGGTTCCACTTCCGCCTGAACCGTCTCCGGAAGCTGAGCCATCAATAAGCTGAGCCGCTCCGCTGTGAGGCGCGGGTCGTGCTGAAGGGCAAACTTGACGTCGGCGTAGCGGGTCAGAATCCAGCTGTTGGCCAGATTGCTCCAATGCACCGGGTCTTCCGAGCGGAGCCGGTGGTAGAACGGGTAGGGGTTGGCCAGCTTACCCCGGCAGAACAAAACGTACTCGTCAAGCGTCTGCCGATCCTTTGCCATGGCTTGAACTCCAAGGCTCGAGGGGCTGTCATTCCACAGCCCCGCCCGCCCGCTGTGCCGGAACCTTTGTGGATCTGCCCGACAAAACGTGTTTACCCCTCAGGCTCCGTTCTCCTTATACAGGAAACGGAATCTCCAGGCCAAAAGAATGCAGCCAATGGGAAGGGCAATGAGAGCCCCGTAACCCAGCACTCCCTGGTAGTTTCCGATGGCTTTGATCGCGGTGAACACGAAGGCGCTGCCTGCCACGAGGTTGACAACTTGGAGGACAGCGGGAGCATGGAGTGGACGGGGAAGAAACCTTCGGTCGGCCCAGAGGTTGGCAGAACAGTAGAAACTGGCCACGAAACAGGTGAAAATCCCTGCCGGAGTGACGAGGTCCAAAAGGTCGAAACCCGGCTCGACCACGCCGGCTTGCTGCAGCCAGCGAACGCTGATTGGTGGCCGAAGATCGCGCCCCCCGGGGAGGGGAAAATCATTTCCCCGCTGTCCACCGCCACCGAGGCCACAATGGCGCCGGGACCGAAGAAACGAAACCATGCCGCTAGGTTGCGAGACAACAGAGCCGCTGGAGGATCTGCTACACCTGCGCCGACAGCGGTTGAATCTCCGGTTTCTTGAGGCGACATGCTCGACATGCTTTTGAGGAAGCCCCCCGGCTGGTCGAGGGTGGATATATCGAACCGGAGTTCGCTGCTCGCTTGCTCCGCCGCCGGCCATCCGTCACCCATTGATGGACGAAGCTGTGTGTGGCGCCACCACGTCGACAAACTCCGCAATCACCCGTACCCGTTCTTCTTCCGCGCCAGTGAGGATGATGGGTTTGAAGTCGGGATTGAGGGGCTTCAGGATGATAGTCGTGTGTCGCCAGGAGTCGCCGTCCGTTGTTTTCTTGCTCTCGTAACGCTTGATGGTGTAGCGCTCCCCGGTCTCGGGATCGAGCGCGTCGCGGAGTTGAACGAGCACGCTCTTGCCCTGCCGGGCGCCGGTGACGGGCGCCGCGAACAAACAGTAGGCGCCGTCCGGGATCGCGGGTTCCATCGAGCGGCCCACGACCTGGGCGACGAACATGCCCGGGCGCAGGCGATGCTTTGTTTCCACTTCTATCCATTCCCACTCGTTATCCTCGACGTGTTGCGCTTCGCTGAAGGCGCCGGCGGCTGCTGTGAGGGGGACGAGCGGCACGCAGGTAACGTATTTCTCCTCAAGGTTCGGCTGAACCACCCTGAACGGCGCGCCCCCGGAGTGCTCGCCTTCCGGTTCGACTCGCATTTCCGGCGCACGGCGGATTTTCTGGTAGGGCCCTGCCCTGCCATCCACTCCGTGACGACGTTCTGAAATGGCGCGTCGTTCATGAAGCGGACGAAGATCTCTTCGTTCTGATCCATGCGCTCGACGAAGAGGTTTTCGAGCAGGTTCTTGAATATCAGCTCGAACTTGCCCCCCGGATTCACCGCCGCCGCCTGCCGCAGGTCGTCATCGGCAACTGCTGCTTCGACGATCTGGTCGAAGAAAAGCTGATCGGCCTGATTGAAGTCGGCGCCGAAGCGTTCGTTCACGATGTCGATGAGCTGGGAGAGCGGCATGGATTCCGACCGCACCAGGCCGCTCCCGACCTCGGTAGGGCCGTCGAGCGGGCGCGGCTCGCCGTATTGCAGCGGGATCGATCCCTCACTGATCTTCTGCAACCGGTAATACTCGAGACGTACGTCGTCGTCGAAATCGTAGGCGGGACCGCGACGGCGCCTGGGCAGCTTGGCGGCGAGATGCCGGAGGAACACGTACAGTTTCTCCAGATCTGAGTCCTGGTAGGGGATCACCTGGCTCAGGAATCCATAGAGATTCCGAAACGCCTGCGTCTTGCCCCGCCAGAGCTCGGCCTCTTCTTCGTCCTCGTCGAGCCATGCCCCGAAACGAGAAACCGCCGGGTCCAGAGCCACGTTCATCGCTTGGTGGTCCGCGGCGCTCTGACGCTGCTTGGGCTTGAAGTACACCTTGCAAAATCGCTTGACCTCTTCGTCCAGGTAGATTCCGGCGGCATTGAGCTCGCTCTGGACCTGGTACATGCGCGCCGGGTCGACCTCCTCGCCCATTTCAGCGCCCTCGTAGTAGACCTTGAAAGCCTCATGGATCTCGTCACGATCGTTCACGAAGTCGAGGACGAAGGTGTCCTCCTTGAGAGGATGGATGCGGTTCAGTCTCGACAGCGTCTGCACTGCCTGGATTCCGGCGAGCCGCTTGTTCACGTACAGCGTATGCAGCAAGGGCTGATCGAATCCCGTCTGGTACTTCTCCGCCACGAGCAGCACCTGGTATTCCTGTGTCGCGAACTTCTCGGGCAACTCCTTCTCCCGAATCCCGTCGTTCATATCTTCCTCGGTATAGGAAACGTCGGGCAGTTTGTCGTCCTGCACAGTGCCCGAGAAGGCCACCAGCGACTTGATCGGATAGCCCTTCTCGCGGATGTACTTGTCGAAGCTTTGCTTGTAGCGGACCGCCTCCAGGCGTGAACCGGTCACCACCATCGCCTTGGCGCGTCCGCCGATCCTGTGCCGGGTGAAGGCATTGAAGTGCTCCACCATCACCTCGGTCTTCTGCGTGATGTTGTGTGGATGAAACTTGAGGAAGCGGGCGAGCGCTTGGGCGGCTTTCTTGCGTTCGACGTTGGGATCGTCGCGGGATGCTTTCAGGAGCTTGAAGTAGGCGGCGTAGGTGGTGTAGTGCTTGAGCACGTCGAGGATGAACCGCTCCTCAATGGCTTGGCGCATGGTGTAGCGATGCGCGGGTTGTCCGTTGCGTCCAAATACGGCGAACGTCTTGTGTTTGGGCGTCGCTGTGAAGGCGAAGAAGCTCAGGTTCGCCTGACGCCCCCGCTTGGCCATGCTGCGAAAGAGCGCTTCCATATCCTCATGGCCTTCCTCCTTCGCCTGCTTCCTGGCCCTCTCCCACAATGCCTCGCCGCCGAGCACCCCCTTCAACTCGGTGGCCGTCTCGCCGCCCTGAGAACTGTGCGCCTCGTCGATGATGACGGCGCAACGGCGGGTAGGAAGGATGCCGGTTTCATCCGTCCCGCGCTCTTCGGCCATCTTGAGCAGGTGGCGGGAGACGAAGGGGAACTTCTGCAAGGTGGTGGTGATGATCGGGACCGCGTTTTCCAGCGCCTGGGCCAGTTGCCTCGAACTTGCGTCGATCTTTTGCACCACGCCGCGTTTGTGCTCGAACTGGTAGATGGTGTCCTGAAGCTGCTGGTCCAGCACGATCCGGTCGGTCACCACGATCACGCTGTCGAAGACGCGCTCATTCGAGGCGTCGTGCAATGACGCCAGTCGGTGGGCGAGCCAGCCGATGGTGTTGCTCTTGCCGCTGCCGGCCGAGTGCTCGATCAGATGGTTGTGTCCCACGCCGTTGCTCCGGGCGGCATCGACCAACAGGCGCACCGCCTGGAGTTGGTGATAACGGGGGAAGATCATCGTCTCGACCTTCACTTTACGCCTCCGGTCGTCGTGCTTCTCCTCGCTCTGCAAGTGGACGAAGCGGGCCAGCAGGTCGAGCAGGCTGTCGCGTTGCAGGACCTCCTCCCACAGGTAGGAAGTACGGTAGCTGCGCCCTTTGGGATCGGGCGGGTTGCCAGAGCCGCCGTCGCAGCCCTTGTCGAAGGGAAGAAAATGCGTCGCAGCGCCGGCGAGCCGGGTGGTCATGAGCACGGACTCGGTATCCACCGCAAAGTGGACGAGCGCGCGCCGCTTGAACTCGAAGATCGGCTCGCGCGGGTCGCGGTCCTGCCGGTACTGCCTGCGTGCATCCTCGAGGGTCTGGCCGGTGAGCGGATTCTTCAACTCCAGGGTTGAGACGGGTATCCCGTTCAGACTCAGCGCGACGTCGACGGAGTGCTCCGAGCGCGGCGAAAAGCGGAGTTGGCGGGTGAGGCCGACGCGGTTGGCGGCGTAGCATGCCTCAAGATCGGGGTTCAACTCGTGGGCCGCCTTGAAAAAGGCAATGCGCAGCGTGCGGCCATAGCACTTGAAGCCGTGGCGCAGCGTCGCCAGAGCGCCGTGCGTGTCCATCCACTTGCAGAGGTCGGCGAGCACCTGCCCGCCGATCCGCTCGCCGAGAAGCGCCTCCAGCTTGCTCCACTCGTTCGGCTGGGTCTCGCGGATGAACTCAAGCGCGGTCTCGGGAAAGAGGGCGCGTTCGCGGTCGAAGGCGTCTCTCGGGATGGAGATGTAGCCGTTCCGTAGAAGGTGCGTTTCGATGACGGTCTCGAAGGCCGCTTCGCCGGTGGGTTTCATGGCTCTATCTCCAAGACAAACCTAGCCCGCTCACGGCGCAGCATCTCGAAAGGCGTCATGCAGGTAATCTCCAAGGCGATGCAAGCATTGGGGATTTTGATCTTCCTGGGTGAATTCGAAGGCTTCTCGTGCGTCACCACCGTGTGGGCATGGGCCAGCGCGTGGGCGACCAAATAGTAATCCGCCACCGATAGGAACGTGTTGATGGCAGCGGGGTCGTACTGCTGCCTGGTGGACCAAGCGCTCACTGCGGCGAGCGCGTTCAACACTTCCTCATCGGGCCTTAAAAAGAATCCGGGGCCACGGTCCGCTGCCCAATTTGCAAGCTGGTCTCCTCCGCCTTGGATCTCGCCTTCCACTTTCTCGATGCTGTAAACGTTTCCCGCGTCATTGGACTCGATTAACCACTCCCAGAACGCAGGGCAAAAGTCGAACCCGTAGTGCAGATTGCTGGCGCTCATGAACACGTTGGCGTCGAGGAGGTAGGCCATCACACGTCGAGTCCCAGGCTATCCCCGAGCTTGCGGAAGGTCGCCATCTTCTTGAAGCCGAGCAACCGGAACGCCTCCGTGAAGGACGACCGTCCCTCCAGCGTGCTCACCACCATGGCGCGGGCGAAGCGCTTGCTGACCCGGGCGCCGAGAGTGAGGTAGAAGTCGCCGCCGCTCCCGGCGGACAGTGCTCTCAAACGAGCAACTTCCTCATCGTAGTCGGCCCGGTACTCATCGGCGGTGAGCGTGCCGACGTCGCGAAGCCGGCGCAGCACGACCAGTGTGCTCACCTTGAAGCGTCGCGCCAAGCGGTCCAACTCGGCGCGGAGCTCGGCTTGAGGCTCATGTACGGCGCGCAGCGTCGCCATCGGCACCAGAAACTCCGCCGCCACTTGGTTGCACCAGCGCTCGACATCATGGTCGGGAAGCGTTCGCACCTGGCTGTCGGAAAGCGCCGATTGGCCCAGCCAGATATGAACTAACTCGTGCGCCAGCGTGAACATCTGCGCCGCCTTGGTGTCTGCGCCATTGACGAACACCAGCGGCGCCAAATCGTCAACCAACGCGAAGCCGCGGAATTCCTCGGGGTTCAGCTTGCGCCGGTTGTTGCTCCCTGCGATGCTGCTCACCATCACGAGTACCCCAGCGGCATTCGCTTGCGAGATGAAACGGCGTAGCGCATCGGTCCAGGTGGGCATTTGCCGGCGTTCTTCCAGGTCGAAGCCAAGTGCCCCGCGGATTCCCGCAGCCACCGCTTCGACGTCGTTGTTCTGCTGCACCGAACCCACGAACTCAAGCCGTCGCTCCCCCTCCATCAGGGCGAAGTCGCGGTACCACGCTTGCCGTTGCTGACACAGGTAAAGCGTGTCGAGCAGATCAGGGCTCGGGCGCTCGACAGTCTGACCGGCGATGGTTCGGAAATCCGGAATGGGCACCTGCTCTTCCGGCGGCTCGGGCAAAAACAGGTAGCCGACGGGCGTATGCGTGGCCTTGGCGAAGGCTTCAAGCTGCTTGAGGGTCGGCTGCTTCTCCCCCCGCTCCCAGGCGGGAAGCTGGCGGATACGCTTCGCAAGGGCAGCGGGCTCGATTCGTGCACGCTCGCATGCCCAGCGCAGCATTCTGGGTTCGATCTCAACGCGATTCATTTCTCCGTACCCGCAAGCTCAGCTTTGTTTTCCAGCACGTCGCTTCGGTTAACGTCCATTAGCCGCCGGTCCTGCCGGTTATCGCTCCGCTCAGGTCTTTTTCTTCTACGCGATCAACTCTAACGGTTTAGGTTGGTTCGACATGGATGAATTCGAACCATACATCTTTCAAATGACGAAAGTCCGTGTCCGTCGACACCAATGTGGCTCCGCTTGCATGGGCCGTGGCCGCGATCCAAAGGTCATTCTGAGTCATCGAGAGAGCCGGTTTTGGTGGGGGGGAGCCGTCGGGAGAAGGGACAGACTTGCCATGGGTCCAGGCATCGATGAGGGCGTACGCGTTCAGAATCGACTTGCGGTTTATGTCGAGCCTCGGAAGCTGGTGCAGGATTCGATTGAGCTTGGCGCGTGTGTTGTCACCCCAACCTCTTTTTTCAGCAAGAGCGAGAATCTCTCCATGACAAATTACGGAGGTATAGGCGGCTACTTCCCCACTGTCAAGATTTAGCTGCTCGACAGCTTGGCGAGCCCAGGACGCTCTTCGGGTGAGACCGAGCAACAGGCCAGTATCGAGAAGAAAGACCTTCATCAGCGAACCGATCAGTCAAGCTGGTCCAAGAGTTCTTCTATTGGCTCATCTCCGGGCCAAGCGCCCCACAGTTCCATGAAATTGGCGGATCGAGCATGCTTTTTCCAAGCTGTTAAACCTCGCGACTCTGGAACCTCCACCGATGGCATCTCGTCCCAAACGTCATCTCCATGACGACGGCTGCCAATCCGTCGGGCTTCGATAAATCGCGGCTGGCCGTTGACCTTGAAATGCACCATGCCTTCGACAGTAGCTTGCTTCCCCCACAAAGGACGCAAAGTCTCCACGTTCAACGCCATGGTATCCAGTCGGCCCAGAAGTTGCGAACCCTGACTTACCAGGAGGCGAAAGCGGCCGCCGCCATGTTTGATCTCGTCGAGCCGGCCGCTCACGATGAAAGCTCTTGGAACCAGAATGTCGTTCAACCGCTGGCTGACGTGCGCGCAGACGCTGTCGTCCAATGTAAACCCCTCATGCGCGCCGTCCCGAGGGAGCAAGTCATAGCGCACGCCGGCGACCCCGGCGGCTTTCCTGAACTTGAGTATCGCTTCGAGAACTGAACCGTCGAAGTAGTCGCCTGCGGGATCTCTGGTCTGAACCTCTTTGACCGCCCGGGCGGCAAGATCAAGCACCGTGTCATCCGGGCTTGGCCCCTCGCGCCCGAAATCCCGTTGGGCGAATTCTGCGTAGGGGGTCTCGCCAAGCCGAGGGGCCTCTATGTCGAGAACCGTCGAGCCGGATTCCAACCCGGTTATCGTGAAATCGACGGTTGCATCGAGCCACCTGGGTTTTTTCCCTTTCCCGCTGCCTTCACCGGTGGCAAGCAAGCGGGTGGTCCGCTCCGCCGTCTGGATGAGGGCGTCCAGAACACGCCGGAGACTCGCCGCCCTGATCTGCCCTTCCTTTTCCTGGAGGCCGTTGAGGCAAAACTGATAGCGTTGTGTGTTCATGGCCTTCCCCACTTTTTTTGGGTTGCCGGTCGACACGGATCCGTTGCTTCTCAGGTGATCTGTCCGGTCACGAAATCCGCTTTGGGGTATCCTGTCACTCTCGCACCCGGATTTGCGATTCTTCCACGATCCAAAGCCACCTGTCGAGCGGCGCGCCGGACAGCGACCGGAGAAACCGTGCCCCGATGTTCAGAACATGGTCCCGCGCCTGGCTTCCAAGTCGAAACACGACAATCCCCGAATAAACGCCGGGGGGATAGGTTCGGATATCCGAGAAGTCCGTATCTAACGTGACCATCGCACGGCCTTCGCGAACGCACGCCAACGCGAGAGCGGAATCCGTCGCTCCGCCGAGATCCTGGTCGAGAACCGTCACAGCGTCATGTCCGGCCTGATGGAACAGATTCGCCAGTTCAGACGGAAGATTCTCGTCCAGCTTGAATCGCATGCCCACTACTCCGACAACGGCGCCACCCGTTCTTTCGCCAGTTCCGCGGCGTAGCACACGGCGGCCCTGGATGGCTTCACGGGTGATCGACGGGTAGCTTCTCAGGATTTCCTCTGAATCCAGACCGGTCGCCAGGTTGTCGAGGACCGTGGTCACCAGCACTCGGGTACCTGTGATGCAGGCTTTTCCGTGGCAGATTTCGGGATCGACCGTAATATGCTCTTGCCAATTCATGAGTTCTCACCTCTTATTCTTACGACTATGGCGCAGGCGAAACACCTGCCGATCCGGACGACGACTCGGGGCGTCATGGCGACATCCCCGCCAGCTTCCACTCCAGCCACCAGATGGCGACTTGATCATACGGGAACCCATTGGCGTGCTTGACGACCGCAGAAAGGCAGACGGCCAACGCTTCGAGTTACGCTGGTCCTACCGCCCCCGTTGGTGCCGATGCTGAGACTGAAGTCGGGCTGGAAGCAAAACTCGGCCGCCGTGATAACTCGGACGTTCGCGAACTTGAGACGAGTTACCTTCATGCGTTCCTCCCGACATCGATTTGTCCGGTCACCGCCGCGGCGATGAGAGCAGCGCGACGTTCTTTGAGGAGGGCGATGGTACTCTCTGCTGCGGCCCGCAGATGATCCAGACTCCGACCTTCGATCTCCAAGAATGCGGCGATCTCTTCCTGCTCTGTAAGTGGCGGCAATGCGATTGGAAGGTAGCCGTAGCGATTCGGGTTAAGGTTGGCCTGCCCAATCGCAGGCAGCGCCTCGGCGCGTCCCCAAGCCAGCGAGAATGCCGAATTCAGTAGCCATTTCAAGAATACAGGTAGAGCCGCTGGGCCACATCGAAATCGAACCAGATAGGAGGCAAACGATACGGGATAGTCAGGAGAACCCCGGAACAGTGCGACCTTTCCGATCTGATCAAGACTATTAGTGCGGTTAAAGACGAGATCGCCAATTTGGAGAAGAAGAGCATCGTCAACCTCGTCCACAAATCCAACCCTAGAATAGTCGAGTTTCCCTTCCTGAATGTCACCCATACGGAGCACAGCGATGGTACCCGATGCGTCAACGGAGGTAGAAATTCCGTAATCGACATTAGCTAGCACACGCTTGAGATGACACTGAATCCAATGCGCCGGGATCTTGTCCACACCGCGAATGCCGGAGTCGCGGAGAGGGGTTCCGGGGTCGAGGCCGCGGGTGACGGCGCGGGTGATGATCGCCCGGCGCTTCTCGGCCAGCAGCCCTAGCAGCCGCTCTTTCGCCGCCACCAGCGCATCCAGCCGCGCCGTTTCCCTGTTAAGGTAGTCGGCAATGGCTCGTTGCCAGGGCAGCGGATGTACCTGAACCGGAATGTCTGCGAGCTCCGAGGCATTGATCGCCGGGTAGCTGACGCCAACAGAACGCTTCTCCACTTCTGCCAGGAAAGTCGGCTCCCGCAGTGCAAACCTGCAGTAATTGGCATCAAATTTGTCGCGAATTGGGCGGATCACTGCAAAACCGGTTGAAACGATCAGGTTGTCGGGAGGGTCATGAATCTGCGTGATTGCTTGAAGATACGTCCTCACCGTTGAAATGATTACGTCACCGTCTCGGACCCGTCGGCGTGCGCGACTTGGTGAGTCCTCAAAGCGGTATGAAGCGATCTCGTCCATACGCCCAGAAGAGTCGACGTTACCGATGTCGACGTACTGAATTTCGAAGTCTGCATTGGTATCCTCACTAAGAGCTTCATCGTTGATCGTGGATAGATACTTGAGCGGGAGTTGTGAAGCCCTTGCTGTCGCGCTCACGTCGTCACCTCCCGCAGCAACCGCACGATTTCTGCCTCCGCCTTCTTCAGGTCCGCGTCGATCTCCTCCAGCGGGCGCGGCGGGGTGTAGTGGTAGAAGTGGCGGTTGAAGTTGATCTCGTAGCCCACCTTGTCCCTGGCGCGGTCCATCCAGGCGTCGGGGACGTGGGGGCGCACCTCTCGCTCGAAGTAGGCGTCGATGTCCTGGGCGAGTGGGACGTTCTCGAAGTCGCGCAACTCGGGGTCGGGTTCGTAACCCTTCTCACGGCCATCCCTCTCAACCGGCTCGGCCTCCGGGTCCTTGACGGTGAACACGTGACGGAAGAGCTTTTGTTCCGTCTTCTTCCAGCGCGACTTGCGTTCGTGCAGCAGGTCGGCGATGCGCTGCCATACGGCGTTCCAGTCGCCCATCGGCTTGCGGCCGAGCGCCTGGTCGATGGCCTGAATGTCGTCGAGGAGCCAGGGGCAGGCGTCCAGAAAACGGGCCTTGTCGTCGATTGTCATCCGGTAGCGCAGACGCAGGGGCCGCTCGACGGTGACGCGGGTGTAGCCGAAGTCGGTGTTCCTGAAGCGCTTCGAGCGCTCGCCGTCCTCGAACCGCCCGTAGAGCCGCACGATGTCGTCGATCTGGCTACCGCTCAGGTGACGGCGCTTGTCGCCGAGGCTGCGCCGGCTCTCCGCGCTGCCGCCGGGGGTCCAGAGGCTGCGCGCGTCGAGAAGCTGGATTCTGCCCTTGCGCCGTTGCTCCTTGCGGTTGGTGACGATCCAGACATAGGTGCCGATGCCGGTGTTGTAGAACATTTGCTCGGGCAGGGCGATGATGGCTTCGAGTCGGTCGTTCTCGATGATCCAGCGGCGGATGTTGCTCTCCCCCGAGCCGGCGCCGCCGGTGAACAGCGGCGAGCCGGAGAAGACGATGGCGAGCCGCGAGCCGTGCTGGCGCTCCGTCTCGCGCACCGGCTCGAACTTGTGGATCATGTGCTGCAGAAACAGCAGCGAGCCGTCGTTCACCCGGGGCAGTCCCGCCCCGAAGCGGCCGGCGAGGCCCTGCTTTTCGTGCTGGCGCCGGATCTCGTTTTTTTGCTTCTTCCAGTCGACGCCGAAGGGCGGGTTGGTGAGGAAGTAATCGAAGGTTCTGCCCTCGAACCGATCCTCGATGAGGCTGTCGCCGAAGCGCACGTTGTCGCCGGCGCCGTTGTGATCCACCTGCTTCATGAGCATATCGGAGGCGGCGGTGGCATAGGCGCGCTTGTTGTAGTCCTGCCCGTAGACGAAGAGCCGCGCTTCGGCGTGGTGGTCGCGAAGGTAGTTCTGGGCCTCGGCCAACATGCCGCCGGTGCCGCAGGCCGGGTCGAGGAGCGTGCGCACCGTGCCGGGCGTTGCGAGCAATTCGTCGTCGTTGATGAACAGGACGTTCACCATGAGCCGGATGACCTCGCGCGGGGTAAAGTGGTCGCCGGCGGTTTCGTTGGCGAGTTCGTTGAAGCGGCGGATGAGGTTCTCGAAGATGAGCCCCATCTGCTCGTTGGGCACCGTGTCGGGGTGCAGGTCCACGTCGGCGAACCTGGAGACGACCAGGTAGAGGATGTTCGCCTCGCTCATCTTCTCGATCTCGGTCTCGAACTCGAGGTACTCGAAGATGCGGCGCACGTTGGCCGAGAAGCCCTGAATGTAGCTCACCAGATGCGGGGCAACATTGTCGGGGTCGCCCTTGAGCTTCTTGAAGTCGAGTGGCGAATGGTTATGGAAGCGCTGGCCGGCGGTCTGGTCGAGCACGCGGTCGAGGGCCTTGCCCTCGAGCTTGCCCCGCTTGCGCCTCTCATACTCCGCCAGGACCTTGGCCTTGGTGGGGGCGAGCACGCAGTCGAAGCGGCGCAGAACCGTCATGGGCAGCATGACGCGCTCGTATTGCGGCGGGCGGTAAGGGCCGCGCAGCAGGTCGGCGATCTGCCAGATCAGGTTGGCGAAATAGCTGTGGTCGGACATCCTCGTCCTCCGCGCAACTCGGCGCTTTCCTGACGCGAACCCGATGGGTCTCGGCTACTGAACCTCGGAGCTGCAAATGGCGAATGGCCCACGGTTTGCCCGACAGGTTCAAGTGAAACATGCTTCATCCTAGTGGAATCAGCCTGTTCGCACCAGTGGGAAACAGGGTGAAGCATGACGAATTTTCGGGAAGCTCGACACGAATAGTGGATGGGGTTCTGTTCCTCCTGTAAAAACCTCATTGCAAACGTATCTAAACGGTTGAAAGTGGTGCGACCTACTACCAATGTCAACTGGCGTATCCTCCGACGCATCCGATCGGTTTTGTCATTCAACGTTCGCTTTCCAGTGGAACAACTTTAGCCGGCCCCGTTTGGCCGAGACCGTGCCCATCAGGATATGGACCTGGGCGCCTTCCGAGTACGATTCGGGCAGGATATGGGCCAAGAAGCCCTCGTTCGGTTTGATTTCAAGGGGCAACTCGACGCGGAGCCAGGAAGAGGATCAATTCGTCATTGGCTACCGAGGCTCGGTAGGCGATGAGTCTGAAATGACGCCCCAGGGGTTTCTTGAGTAAGACAGTTCGAAGAAACTGAAAATCTGTCAGATTCTGTGTTTTCTCAATCGATTTCTGTAGTCCTGCAACTAACGAGACCTGATTGTAATTTTGCGCATCATGCTCGCAAGCGTCAGTTACGTACACATAGATGGCCACGGCGTGTCTCCTTTCAGTGCTGCTCTACTGAAATCATATTTTCCATCCGACAACACGAACGTAATGGAGGCAGAACCAGCCCTTCTTCCAGCCGGGCGTATCCGACGCCGGCGTTCGGGCGTGGTTTGGATGGCATGCGTGCTGGTATCGGCTAAATCCCTTCCCCAAGGATTGCTTCCAGTTGACCAATCAATGGCGGCAGTTCATTTGCTATCGTGTCCCACAATCTGTTTAGATCAACGATGTCGTAGCCATGAACCAGCCGGTTGCGCATTCCAATCATCTGGGGCCAGGGAATTTCCGGGTGACGCTGCTGTGTTGTTTCAGAGACGCGGTTGGCTGCCTCGCCAACAATTTCCACCAGCCGCGTCAGTGCCAATTGCATGACCCGGTCGCTTTTCACTTCCTCCCGGCTTGCCTCACCCAATAAATCGACGGCTTCCCTTGCGTGAATAAGCATATCGGCGAGGCTTACCCGGTCGTCATGTCTGCTCATACAGGGCCTCCGCCGAATTGAGTATCTCGTCCCGGAGCAAGCGGTTGGGGCTACTCTCAACACCCTTGAAGGTGTGCAGATCCGCCTTCCGCCCCAGGATTTCGCCCAACCCAATCTCCAATCCCGCCAGACCAATGTAGCCAATGCGGACGCTCGGTTCAAACTCCACCAAAACGTCCACGTCGCTCTCGGGCGCGAAATCGTCCCGCAGCACCGATCCAAACAGCGCCATGCGCCGGATATGGTTGCGTCGACAAAATTCGGCAATCGCGTCTCTCGGAATCTCGATTTTCAGACTCATGCCTCCACCCCCGTGAACATCCGGGCCTTGAACACGGCCTCCAGGCCCCTGGCGTTTGGGATGAACGAATCGCCGTTGACGAAGACCTCGTCCGCGCCCTCCGCCAGTTTTCGTTCGGCCACGAACTTCTTGTCCTGATCCAGGTTCGCCTTTTGCCGGTTGGCTTGGAGACTGAGCCCGACCATGCCGCCGCGATACCATCCTGTCGATAGAAGTCGGCGGCAGGTATTTTACTATCCATGCACTCCGCGCAACTCGGCGCTTTCCTGACGCGAACCCGATGGGCCGCGGCTGCTGAACCTCGGAGCGGCAAATGGCGAATGGCTCACGGCTGACAGGTTCGGGTGAAACATGCTTCATCCTAGTGGAATCAGCCTGTTCGCACCAGCGGGAAACAAGGTGAGCTTCGCCGCCAAACATTCATTTTTCACACCTTCGGGTTCAGGGTCCTTTCGGCTCTGCGCGGGTTTGACCGGACTTTGGATCATCTCTCCGGGCGGGTCCACAACGTCAGGCCTTGCAGCTTGCGCTCGGAGGGTTTGGGGGTCGCCAGGCTGATCAGGTAGCCCGGAATCACCGTGCCTGCGAAGCTGATGAAGGGCAGCCAGAACTTGGAGATCTGCCTGACCTGTCCGTTCGGGTCCAGGCCGGCGGCAAGAGAGGCGTTGCCGCCAAACTCCCCCAGTGTAAAGTACCACTGCCCATCGATCTGGAACAGACAGAATTTTGCCAGGAGCACCAGGCCGTAGCCAACCAGCGCCCCCAGGCAGGTCCCCCAAGCCGTTGCCCGACGGCTGCCGGTTCCCAGGATGAACATTCCGACGGCGCAGCCGAAGAAGGGAGCCACCACCGAAGCCATGGTGCCCACGATGGTGTCATGGCCGGCCAGGAACCGGGCCAGGACCGCGATGACAATGGCCCAGAGCAGGGTTAACCCGCGGGCGAGCCGCAGGCAGTGATGGTCGGGAGCGCCGGGACGAATCAGGCGTTTGTAGTAGTCCTCGACGCACACCGTGCTGATGGTATGGGTTCCCGAATCAATACTCGACATCGCAGCGGCAAAAATGGCGGCGACGATGAGGCCGGCCAACCCTCCCTGCATTTCGTTCAGGACAAAATGGGGAAACGCCTTGTCCGCACTCCCGATCCCCATTGCCAGATCCGGGTTCAATTGGTAGTGGGCGTACAGGGCCAGGCCCAGGCCAAAGGTCAGAAGGGTTACGGGGACCGACAGGAAGGGTTTGAACCATACCGCCCACTGGGCTTCCCGCAGCGACCTGCAGGAGAGGTAGCGTTGCATGCTGACCTGGTCGGTCAAGTTGGCAACGCCGCCCACCAGGCCGGTGGTCACTGCGATCCAGACGGTGAGGCGGGCCGTAGGATCCAGACTGAAGTCGAACATCCTCAGCTTGTCGTCCCGAACAATCACTGCCACAAGTTCGGACGGCGGGTCTTTCCATAGAATCAGGGTGATCGCTCCGACCAGGCCGAGGGTGAAAAGGAAAAACTGCAGGACGTCCGTCCAGATAATAGCCTTCATGCCGCCCACCAGGGTGTAGGCGGTGGCGACTGCCGTGGTCAAGAGGATACAGGTCGCGGGCTCAAGCCCGGTAAGCTCTTCGATGGCCAAAGACACTGCGACGACAATGGTGGCCATCCACGCTAACCGCGCCGCGATGAAGACCGCGCTGGCCAGGAGTCTGGTAGGATAGTTGAACCGTCGTTCCAGATACTCGTAAATGGAGGTCACCTGCAGACGATAGAAGAAGTTCAGAAAGAAATAGATAACGATTGGCACCGACAGATAGCCACAGATGCTGACCACCAGGTATTGCAGATCGTAGCCGTAGGCTTCGCCGGGGCTTCCGAGGTAACTGATGGCGGACAAGAGGCTGGCCAGTTGGGAGATGCCGACCGTGACCCATCCCATGGAGCGTCCCGCCAGCAGGTAGCTTGTCGAGCTGCTCTGCTGGCGGGCGAAGCCGAGACCAATGGCCAGGACCAGGAGCGCGTAGACGACGATCAGCCCATAGTCCATCCAGTGGAGTTGAATCTGGGCGAGGCCAATCAAAGGGGAGGTATCCTCGAGTGATGGTCCTTGGGTTCTGCGAGCCAGCCGGCGCCATCCTGCCGTTGAGAAGGGAACCTGAGACCAGAATTGTACACCCTGTCTCAAGGATTCAATCACTGAACCTGAGAGTATGGGTTGCCATAAGCCCGTAACCGCTTCAAAGAGGTTGGGCTGAATGGAAGCGGCTTGACGATTGGCAGTCGGTGCGATAACTTCGGTCGAATTTTTTTGTAAGCCAAGAGTCGATTTGGAGGTCCTCAAGATGGTGAAAGTTGTCCTCGATTACGATGCAGGCCATGGATTTGTTGCGGAGCTCAGGCGCTCCTTCCCGTCAGTAATTTTCTGCCCGGCCTATACCGAGGCCGATCAAGTCCGAGAAGTCGTGGGCGCCGAGGTTTACTTCGGCGCCATCACCCCTGCGGTTTTTCAGGCAGCCGACCGGTTGCGATGGTGTCACTTCGTTGGGGCTGGATTCGACAAGCTCGTTCGCGGCAATCCCGCCTTCGTCGCCAGTGACGTCATTTTGACCAACGCGCCGGGCACCCATGCGATTGCCATGGCCGATCACGTCATGGCCGTGATTCTGGCCTTCGCCCACCGGCTGCCCGACATGATGGCCGATCAGCGAGAACATCACTGGGATTCAGGGAAGTATTTTAGTCAGGTGAGCGAGCTCCAGGGCACGACGATGGGTCTTCTGGCTTTAGGCGCCATTGGGCGGGCCGTAGCCGTGCGGGCAGAGAGCTTTGGCATCCAGGTTTATGCCGTAGACTTGAAACCCATGTCTCCGCCGCCGGGAGTCGTTGAGGTTTGGACGCTCGAAGGTCTGGAGCGGCTGCTTCGGATCTCCGACTGGTTCGTGGTGACCGCGCCTCTCACCGATCAGACCCAAGGGATCCTTGGCCGGGAAAGGATCGGGCAGCTCAAGCACGGCAGCCATGTGATCGTCATCTCCCGGGGCGGCATTGTGGATGAGCCGGCGGTGGTGGAAGGACTAAGGTCAGGGCGCATTGCCGGCGCCGCTTTCGATGCCTTCCAAACCGAGCCCTTGCCGGCCGACAGTCCGTTCTGGGATATGCCCAACGTGCTGATTTCTCCTCACGTCTCTGGCGACTCACCTCAGACCTGGGAACGACGCCGTGAGATCTTCAAGGAGAATTTGTCGCGGTACCTTAAGGGTGACTCTCTCCTGCATATTTGCGACAAGAGGGGCGGATACTGATCGGATTCCGGTGTCGCCGGCCCTGATCGAGAGACTGCCGGGGCATCGGCCCTCCGACCCTCTTTTCCAAACCCGCCGGCTTCATCGGGTCTCTGCTCCCGTCGTTCTCCTGGCCGCCAGGCTTTGGTGCTTGACCTGCGTCCGTCCTTATCCCATGATGACCCCATGACCGGCAACTCCAACAAGAATGCCGCCGCCAGTCCCTCTCGAGAGAGTCTCACCGACGCGGAGGTGGCATCCCCCAAAGACCGTTTCGTCCCACCCCATCCCGGTTCCAGGAAGATGCCGAGATGGAATGCCGGTGAGCTGATCGATGCGCCGAGATTCGATCGGCGAAACTGGTACGCGTTTTTAGGCCCCGGATTGGTGGCCGGGGCAGGCGCCATTGGTGGCGGCGAGTGGCTCCTGGGGCCGCTGGTGACGGCCCGCTATGGAGGGGCCCTGTTGTGGTTGGCGACCCTCAGCATCCTGGCTCAGGGACTCTACAACATCGAAGTCAGCCGCTACACCCTCTACACCGGCGAGCCCATTTTCACCGGAAAGTTCCGGACTCTGCCCGGCCCGCAATTTTGGCTGATGGTCTACCTGATCCTCGATTTTGGGACCGTCTTTCCCTATTTGGCTGCGACGGCAGCCACTCCGGTCATGATCCTCTTGCTCGGCGGCCAGATGCCTGACCCGGAATCAGTCTCGTTGCACTGGTGGATGCACAAGTTCACCGCCACCGGTATATTCGTTGCCAGCGTCATTCCGCTGATCTTTGGCGGAAAGGTCTACAACTCGCTGAAGGCGGTGATGTCTTTCAAGCTGGTGGCCGTGTTCGGCTTTTTGTTGATTCTTGCCGTTTTCTACTCGCGTCCGGCCACCTGGGCCGACATTGGAAGCGGCTTTTTCAAGTTTGGAACGGTCCCCGTGCTCAGCAACGAGGATCGCAACGGCAACGGGAGACTCGACCCGGGCGAGGACTGGGACGGGGACGGCCACCTGGACGTCATCGAAAACAGGCTTGAGCCAACCATCGACTCCGATGGCGACGGCCGACCGGACACCTGGGAAAGAGGCCCTGAGGGGCAACTCGTCAAACATGAGGACTTGGACGGGGACGGCTATCTGGACGGCCCCAACGTCGAAAACGTCTTCGTGTTCTGGTTGACTCGAGGGCACCTCCCCACGATCGATTTCACTTTGATCGCGTTCATTGCCGCCATGGCCGCCATCGCCGGCAACGGAGGGTTGGGCAATACCACAATCAGCAACTTCACCCGCGATCAGGGTTGGGGCATGGGACATCATGTGGGGGCCATTCCCAGCATGGTGGGGGGACAGGGAATCAGTTTGTCTCATGTGGGGTCCGTTTTTGAGGTGGACCGGCGCTCGCTGCCTCGCTGGCGGCGATGGTATCGTCATGTCGTGCGTGACCAGTGCGTCATCTGGATTCCGGCCTGCTTCATTGGTCTGGCGCTGCCCAGCATGTTGTCGGTGGAATTTCTCCGCCGCGGCACGGAGGCGGACCGGTGGAATGCGGCCGCACTGACGGCCGAGGGCGTCGGCCGGCAGGTAGGGAACCCTCCCGATGGAGTCCTGGCAACCATGACGGGTCTTTCCCAGGTTCTGGGCGGCAGCTTGTGGGGGAATCTTTTCTGGGGTTCGACGCTCTTTTGCGGTTTCCTGGTCCTCGCTCCCAGTATGGTCGGAACCATCGACGGCATCGTTCGCCGGTGGCTGGATACTTTTTGGACTTCCAGTCCGAGTCTGAGGAAAGTGGATCCGGCCAGGATCGGCAAGATTTACTTTTGGCTGATTATGGCCTACTCCGTCCTGGGCTTGGTCATGCTCTGGTTGAATCCGCCGACCACGCTGATCAAATTGGCTACCATCTGCTTCAATTTCGCTCTCGGCATCAGTTGCTGCCACACACTCGTTCTCAACATCGTCCTGCTTCCGCCTGAGTTGAGGCCCGGTGGGTTCGTCCGGATCTCTATGGTCCTCAGTGGCATCTTCTTTTTCCTTCTGGGTTTAGTCGCCACACTCCGGGAGATCGGAATGCTTTAGACGGAAGTCGGCCCGCGGGCGTGATGACTGGCGCCGTCGGCCCGCAATGGACCTGCTCAGGGGTAGGCGTGGTTGTCGGAATCCGCCTGGAACGGGACGTTTCGAACGATAAAGTTGGCCCCAAGGGGGCTGAGTGTTGCGCTTGGCTTGGAAGGGCCCTGTCATCTATCATTGAGCTTACAGGGAACCTGTAACGAAGGGAGTGTCAGAGATGCCGTCCAAAGGAAGCAGCCGCAGACGATTGCTGGGAGCTGGCTTGGGGAGTTTGCTGGGGTCCGCCTTTATGAGTCGTTGTGGTTACACCAAGCCACCGGCGACGGAAAACCCCTGGAGATCCGCTTACCAACTGGATGCCTCCAGACGACGCGTCTCCGGGAGTGAAGAGGAACTGGCAACAGCCATCCGCCGGGGCGCTGATCTGCGTATCCGGACGGAATTCAAAAACAACGAGCACATCGATACCCGTTCGGACAATTCGGAGCTGATTCAGGAAGTTGCAGAGTTCGCCGGGACTTACTTGATCGAGGATCGCTGGGTGGCTGGAATCATGACCTTGCGCCAGCCGATCAGCTTGCCGGACGGTTTTGGGTCGAGGCCGTCCATGTCTTTCTTCCTATACAACCAGAACGGCCAGCAGGCAATCGCTCGCCCCTTTCTGGATGGTGAAGAGGCCGTGGCCGAACCGGGGCCATCGGAACCGGACGACCACAGCGCCATGCCCAAGTACCACCAACTGGACAGTTGGGACAAGGGGACCAATGCCCCCAGCAGCAACTTCATTTACGATTTCGATCTCTTTCACTTCTTGGTGAGAGACGATTGGGAACAGGTGTTGGCTCACACCGCTGAGGGAAAGATCCTCTCTGGATCTCAGGAGGACCTGGGCCGAAAAGTTGCTGAGGGAAAGGAAGTCAAAATCGCCGTCGGCGGTCTCTGCGCCGATCTCGCCAAGCATCCTGAAGAAAGCATCGACCATGAAGTTTTCGTCAAGACCGGATCCTGCTACTACTATACGGAACAAAAACTCTTCATTGCCGGAACCCATCCGCTGGTTCGGGTCAAGCCGGGGGCGCCGCTGGCGTATCGGAGTCGGGGGTGGGACTTCGGATGGCTGATGGCCCGCACTGACGGGTTTGTGGCCCGCCTGCTGCTGAACCCCTACACCCTACGGTTTGAAAGGAGCCAGGGGCGCTATCCCATCCGCTGGTTTGTGCGTTAAAGGAGCCGTGTCCTCCCAGGTTGGTGAAGCGCCGGCGGATCCATGGCTTGCAGGAGGGAAATTCCCTGATCAACCCCGGACGCTTTGCAGGTACCGTTGCACGGATTGCTTCAGTAGCGACTCCAGGTTGATGCTGATATAGCGTGCCCCTCGGGCGCGCCATTGTTGAGCGGCCCGGGCGTTGGCCGCCATAATGCCCAGCGCCACCTTGGAGTTACCGACTCCGGCGAGGATTTCCTGGAGGCACTGCCGCATTTTGGGATGCTCGGGCTGCCCCGGCGCTCCCAGGGAATGGGACAGGTCGGTACGCCCGACGTTCACCACGTCGACTCCCTCCACCGCCAGAATCTTCGGTAGTTGCCGGACGGCCTCTGCCGTCTCAACGTAGAGGACGACCAGGATTTCTTCATTGGCCTGCCGGACATACTCCCCGAAGGGACGGCCCTGGGCATAGTCGGCCGCGCGAGACCCCGACAGCCCCCGATTCCCCTGGGGATGAAACTTGATGGCAGCCACCGCCCGTTTGGCCTCGGCCGCGGAGTTGACCTGGGGAACGATGATGCCCTGGGCGCCGGTGTCCAGAAAGCGCAGAATGATGGATGGTGAATTGGTGGTGACCCGCACGATCGGCGTGATGCCATTCAGCTCGGCGGCCCTCACCATGTTTTCACAGGCGCGCGGGTCAAGCCGGCCGTGCTCGCTTTCCAGGACCACAAAATCCCAACCCAGAGGGGCAAGCATCTCGACCAGACTCGGATCGGGATAGCGAACGAAGCAGCCGAAGACCGTCTCTCCTCTTTTGAGCTTGGCTTTGGTCCGATTGACCTGCAAATGGACTTCCTTTCGGCGCGGCGATGCCCCTTGGCGGTCTGGAGTGCGCTCCTTGCCAGGGTTGGTTCAGCGAATCATCCTCGAATCATCGACCTTCCCGGGTAAAGGAGCCATCCTGTCCGGTCGGTCTTTATCTGGTAAACCCGGCCACAGACGGAGGTGAGATAGAGCGTCTGCAGATCACGATCTCCCCAGCTACAGTTGGTGGGTCGAGCGCAAGGGGTCGGGTGCTTTTCCAGGATATGCCCTCGGGGATCGAAAACGTAAATCATTCCTCTGGGACCGCTCTTCTCCCAACCGGCCGCGGCCACAATGTTACCTTCCACGTCCAGGCACATGCCGTCGATGCCGCGGTGGGGAGCAAAATCGTGGAGGACCGAACAGGGTCCGAGGGTGTCGTTCTCCAAAATGGGGTAGGCTCTCAACTGCCGGTCTCGGTTGAAGTCGCTCTCCGCAACGTAGAGCCTCTTGAGGTCCGGTGTGACCAGCAGACCGTTGGGGCGGGCGGTGTCACAGGTCACCCTTTGGATGGCCCAACCTCCTTCGGCTCGCGGTTCCAGTCGGTAGACCGACTTGTGGTTCAGCTCCGCCGGGCCGATGAGCTCAGCCCAGTGACTGCTGTAGTCGGGGTCGGAGAACCAGATGCGACCTTTGCGGTCAATAGCCAGATCGTTGGGACTGTTGAGCCTCTTTCCCTCGAACGAGTCGGCGATGACCGTCCGGGTTCCGTCCGGGTGGTAACAGGCGATACATCGACCCGCAGCTTCGCAAGCGAAGAGACGGCCCTGCCTGTCGAACATCAGTCCGTTGGCCAAGTGGGTTCCCTGGCGGTGGATTTCCGTCTTTTGCGATTGAGGGTTGTATCTCAGCACCAGACTGTTGGGAATGTTGGTGAACAGCAGGGCGTCCCCATCCCAGGCAGGCCCTTCGGTAAGACCGAAGGGACCAGCGACCTGGTTAAACTGCCAGTCGGCGGAAGTTGCCAAGCGGACCTCCTCATTGGTGAGTCGAACTTCGCTGGCCGGAGTCGTGAACCCCTCTTCGAGGCGCAGTGCTGAACCCAAGGACCCTGAGCCGTTGGGTCAATTTCTCAAATCCGGCTCGACGTCCCGCCGCTTGAGTTGGCGGAGCGTGGTTCGGCAAAATAACTTTTGGTTTCAGCCAGAATGACTCCGCTCAATCCCAGTAGCCCGATCAGGTTGGGGAGGACCATCCCTCCGTTGGTGACGTCCAACAGAGACCACACGGTTTCCAAAGAGAGAATCGACCCCAGGAACGTCAAGCAAACCCAGATCAAGCGATAGTAGGGCACGAAGCGGACATGGCCGAAGAGGTACTCCAGCGCCTTCTCGGCGTAATAGTTGGCGCCCAGGATGGTCGAATAAGCGAAAAGAGGCAGCGTCAGAGCGACAATCACATCCCCGTGCAGCCAGGGAAGCCCTTCTCGAAAGGCGGCAGCCGTCAGTGCGGCGCCGTTCGCCCCGCTTTTCCAGGCCCCCATTCCGACAATAACAAATCCGGTCACCGAACACACCACCAGCGTATCGATAAAGGTCTGCGTCATGGAAACCAGAGCCTGAGTTACGGGATGGCGCGTTTGAGCGGCTGCGGCGGCAATGCCGGCGGCGCCCATGCCGCTCTCGTTGCTGACGACGCCACGAGCCACCCCGTAGCGGATCGCTTTCAGGATTGTGGCGCCGACAAATCCTCCGACCGCCGCGGCTGGCGAAAAGGCCCCTTGGAAGATCTCCGCCAAGACCGAAGGGATAACGCGCCAGTGAAGAATCAGCACAAGGCCGCCGGCCAGGGAATAGATAACGATCATGCTCGGCGCCAGTGCGCTGGCTACCCGAGCAATCGTGTGGATGCCGCCGAGGATGACGACCGCGGTCGCCGCCGCGGTGGCGATTCCGCTCCAGAGGGTTGGCGCTCCCAATGCAGCCCGCAGGGCGTCAGCCACCGAGTTGGACTGCACCATGTTTCCGCCGACGGTGAGGGTGAACACTGCGAAGACGGCAAACAACGCCGCCAGCCCTCTTTGATTGAGCCCGCGGCCCAGGTAATACATCGGTCCCCCCGACATCTCGCCGCGCTGATCAACGATTCGATACTTGACTCCCAGAAGGGCTTCGGCAAATTTGGTTGCCATGCCGACCAGGCCCGTCACCCACATCCAGAACAGAGCGCCAGGACCTCCTGCCGCAATGGCGGTGGCTACCCCGGCAATATTTCCCGTCCCCACCGTGGCCGACAGGGCCGTCATCAAGGCTTGGAAGTGGGAGACGTCCCCCTCCCCTCCCTGCTCCTTGCGAGTGACCAGGGCCAGATAGAGGGAGGGTAGCAGCTTGCGAAACTGGAGTCCTCGCAAACGAATGGAAAGAAAAAGTCCCGTGCCAACGGTCAAAACCAGCATCGGAGGTCCCCATACGATGTCGGACAGTGCCTTCAAGGTATCTTGCAGACTCATGGACGTCCTTCAGAAAGCCGGAGGCCCAATGGACCCGGCCGTTGCCGGAGGCCAGCTACGGCTCGATGACCTGAGCGGCTCCAGTGTAACCTCCTTTTGTGAAGCGCTTAAGCTGAAGTCCCACCCCGGAGGAATTCTGGTTGAGCGGTGTTGGGTGTGTTCAGGGTAAAGGGTGAGACTTGAGAACGGAGTTCTACCATTGCGGGGCGGTGAATGTCACTGCCCCACAAGCCATCGACTCGCCTTGACCCGCAGGGAAACCTCAGGGTAAATTATAGGCTGTGTTTCCAGCCTAACTTGCTGACACGGGAGCTACCGGTGCCCAAACTCCCCCATGGTCGAGCCTCCGCGAACGGTTCCTTCCACTCACGGAGCAGATGGAAGTGGGTTTTGGCTATGGTGGGGCTGATGCTCTGTTTGGGGAACAGGTCCGGTTCCGTCATGTACTCCAGTGAAGAGTCCAGAGAGGCTCTGGAACCGTCGCTCCTTTCGCTGTTTCCCGTCAGTGCCCAACGAGGGAAAGTCTTTGAGGCCGAAGTCCGGGGTAAGGGCCTCGAGAGTAGTTATGGAGTGTGGTTCGACACCCCGGGACTGAGCGGTGAGGTCACAAAGATCGAGGGGATGCAATTCCAGGAGAAGAAGGGGCTGCGGGCACAGAAGGAGTGGGTTCAGGGCCAGCGCGTGTCATTGAGGGTGGAAGTGGGGGCGGAGGTCCGGTTGGGTAGACATGCGCTCCGGCTGGTTTCACCTTCAGGAGTCTCCAACTTGCTCTGGCTGGCTGTCATGGATGAACCGATCGCGATCGAGAAACCCCAACCGCACAGCCGTCCGGCGGAAGCCCAACCACTCAGGGTCCCGACCGTCATCAACGGAAAGCTCAGCCGGAATGGCGAGGTTGACTTCTACTCATTCAGGGCCTCGGGAGGTGAGGAGCTGGTGATCCGTGCCATTTCCAACACCTCAGTCACAAAATTCGACGGCGTGCGGCTGACCCTCTACAAAGAGGGCGCAAGCTGGTTTGATCCTCATCGGCCCCGCCCGGCTGGCCTTTGCTCCGGATGCCCGAATCACCCACTTGTGCCGGGACTCCGGCCGATATCTGGTCGAGGTCAGCTCCACCCTCGGTGTCGGCGGACCCGATTTTTTCTACCAGCTTCGGATTGGAACGTCTGAGCAGTTCGATCCTCTCGAAGAAGACGTTGTTCTGACCGCCCTATCTCCCCTGGCCGATCTTCAGCGACCTTTTCGCAGAAAGCTGGACTTGGCCCGACTTGGCTGGTTGGGGTCGAGAACCATTCTTGGGGAAAACATCCAGGGGAACGGCAGTTCGCCAGGCAATCCCGAGGTCGGTGCGGCCGGCCTCACGGAGCGATCGAGTGCTTCCTCGGAGACTGAGCGGTCCTCAACCGCTGCCGAGGCGAAACCCCTGGCGGAAGTGGAACCCAACGATCAACCGGAGCGAGCCACAGAGATCCTCCTGCCTCGACTGCTGGAAGGCGCCATCCAGCGTCCCGGAGATGTAGACTGGTTCCGGTTTCAGGTTCAGCCCAAGGCTCGGCTCGCCTTCGAACTGGAGACCCCGCAGGCCGCGCCTCCCCAATTCAATCCCAGACTGGCCGTGCTGGATGCAGCGGGTGAGGAGTTGTTGACCAACTACTTCAGAAAGATCGAAGGCGATGGCGATGATTGGGTACGTATCATCCAGGCCAAAACCCTCTACACCTTCGAGCGGGGTGGCGTCTATACTTTGCAGTTACGGGATATCATCCCCCGTTTTGGCGAGTCTGAGTTTCGCTATCGCCTGCTGGTGAGGCCCCAGATACCCCATGTAGGCCAGATCGAGATGATTCCGGAGGTCGCGAACTTGAGACCGGGCCAAGCGGAAAAAGTGACCATTGTCACCCGGCAGGAAGAGGGATTTGGAGGTGAGGTCGTCTTTACTGCCGATGGCCTGCCCGACGACGTGAAGATTCTGCCGGGGGCTGAAGTTGAACCGGATACGGAGCCTCCTCTTCCCGAGATTCACAAGGAACGGTTTGTTCCCAAGAGCCAAAAGACGACGGTGCTGTTAATGGCGGGAGTTCGGGCGCCCTCCACCAGGATGCCCAAGCTGGTCCGCCTCAGCGCCCGTCCCGTAGTCGGGGGCAAGGTGGGGGCCGCGATTGCAGCCGGTGAGCTATTGGTCATGGTGCTGGGGGATTAATCCCAAATGAATCAGAAGCACAGTCTGATCCTCTTGCTTGGGATGCTGATTCCAGGCTACTCGGTTTCAGTCGCCGCTGAGACTTCCGACCCGAAGCTGCTATCCATTCGGATGGCGCCCGAGGAGGTGGAACTCGAAGGGACAGGCGTTACCCAGCAATTTTTGGTGCTGGGCAAATACAGCGACAGAATGGAGCGGGACGTGACCTCGCTCAGTGAATGGACCGTCTCGAATCCTCGCGTTTTGGCGGTTTCGACTGTGGGGAGAGCCAAGGCTCTGGCTGAGGGCAGGACCCTCCTGACGGCTCGGTTGGGGAACCAGGCAGCCGGAGCGCAAGTCCGGGTCAAAGGCTCGGCCCGGCAACGGTCGTTCAGCTTTGCCTGGGATATTGAGAATATCTTGACCCGGCGCGGCTGCAACGACAGCCATTGCCATGGAGGTGTGAAGGGGCGCGGGGGGTTCAAGCTTTCTCTCCATGGCATCTATCCGGAGGAGGACTATCGCTGGATCGTCCGGGGAGGAACCTACCAAGTCCTTTCGCCCGATCCCGGGACTGAGATTTCACGAATCAATTTGGAGGAGCCTGAAAAGAGCTTACTGCTGCTGAAACCGGCGCTGCTGGAGCCTCATCAGGGAGGACAACGGTTGCCTTTGGAATCGGAAGATTATCAGACGCTACTCCAGTGGGTCGGAAGAGGAGCGCCCTTTCAGGAGAACGGGCAATCAGGCCCCCGGGTCGGGTCCATCGAGGTCTATCCGCTGGAAATCGTGCTGGATGTCCGGGGCGCACAGCAACTATTGGTCACCGCGCAACTCGAAAATGGAGCCCGCGAGGACGTCACCGGGCAGGTACGCTACCTGTCCAATAATACCGAAGTGGCAGAGGTCAGCTCGGACGGGCGGCTTCGGGGACTTCGCCCGGGAGAGACTTTTGTAACCATTCAGGCGGCGGGGCATACCACTACCGCCTGGGTCGGTGTGGTGGGGAAGCCCCTGACCGAGTATCCACGGGTGCCCGCCAATAACTTCATTGACCGGCTGGTCTTTGACAAGCTGAGCCGTTTTCATCGGATCCCTTCGGAGGTCTCCAGCGATCAGGAATTTCTGCGGCGGGTTTGTCTGGATTTGACCGGCACACTGCCTCCACCCCAGAGGACCAGGGAGTTCCTGAAAAACAGGGACCGGCGAAAGCGAGAGAAGCTGGTGGGCACTCTCTTGCAGACACCCGAGTTCGTGGACTACTGGACTTTTCGGTTTTCCGAGCTTTTTCGAGTAGCTCTCTTCCAGAACGGCATCAATCTGCAGTGGACCGAGGCCTACTGGGAGTGGATTCGAGATCACATTGCCAAGAACACACCCTACGACCAGGTGGCCAGAGAGCGGATGGCGGCCATTGGCTACAGTCCTCCTTCCCGACACTTCCTGCCGAATGGAGAGGTTCGCTATCCGCAAAACAAGATGGCCGAAGAGATCAGAGTCTTCATGGGGCGTCGGCTGGACTGCGCCGAGTGTCATAATCACCCCTTCGAAGCCTGGAGTCAGAATCAATTCTGGGGACTGGCTGCGTTCTTCGGACGCATGAATCTGGTGGGAGGCCGGGGGGAGGAGCCGGGTACGGTCATCTTTGAGGACCCCACCGGTCAAGAGGTGGACTTGTTCGTGATGGGCAAGAGTCGCAAGGTCCTGCATCCCCGAACCCGAGAGGAAGTGTTGCCGGCATTCCTGGATGGTTCACTCCTGCCCGAAGAGGACCTGGTTGACCCGCGTGTCAAGTTGGCCGAGTGGGTCACCGCTCACCCTTATTTCGCCGAGGCGGCGGTGAACCGGATATGGAGCTACTTTTTTGGCCGAGGCATCGTGGAGCCGGTGGACGATTTCCGGGCGGCCAATCCCCCGACCCATCCCAAGCTGCTGGCAGCGCTGGCGCGAAATTTCAGAGAAAATAACCATGACCTCCGCCATCTGATGAAACTCATCGTTGGCTCCAGAACCTACCAGCTCAGTAGCCGGCCCAACCGGACCAATCAGGAAGATCGCACCCACTACTCCCACGCGCTGCCTCGTGCCCTGGAAGCGGAGGTGCTCTTCGACGCCATTGCCTCGGTGACGGGCGTACCTCTGGTCTTCGAGCAGGAGAGCTATGGTAGCGGAGAAGGGATGTTGCCGCCCGGCACCCGGGCCATTAACGTCGCGCTGCCCGACCTTTTCCGATCACGCGTCCTTGACGTCTATGGCAAGGCCCGCCGGTCGATGCTACCGGAGAAGCGGCCGCGGCCCAACCTGGGGAGGGCCTTGCACAGCTTGGCCGGGTCCACCTTTACCGAGCATCTCTCAAAGCCGGGAGGGGTCGTCGACCGGTTGATGCAGGCCGGTTACTCGGACCGTCAAATTATTGAAGAGCTTTATCTGAGAACAATGACCCGCTTCCCCGGGAAAGAAGAACAGGCTCGGCTGGAAGCTATGGTCGGCCGGCATTCCTCACGGCGCGAGGCCTTGCAGGATCTGCTGTGGGGATTGCTGAATTCCCCGGAGTTTTACCACAACCATTGAACGTTACCGGCAGCTCTTCTGCCGTAAGGTTCAGGGCGCGACCCTCAAGATGGGGGCAACGGGAATACAAGGAGGTAACACCCATGCGAAAAACAGGGTGTCTGGAATGCAACGACCCGATTCTCCGGCGACGTGACTTCCTTCGGGTGGGATCCTTGAGTCTGCTCGGCGTGAGCCTGAGCCAACTCTTGAGACTTCAGAGCGCATTGGCCGGTGTTCCGGGAATGGGTGGAGCCAAGGCCCAAGCTTGTATCTTGTTGTGGCTGGAGGGTGGGCCGAGCCAGATCGACATGTGGGACCCCAAGCCCAACAGTTCTTTCAGGCCCATTGCCACCAACGTGGCCGGGATTCAAGTTTCAGAGCTGCTGCCCAAGGTCGCCAAACGCATGGACAAATTGGCGATCATTCGCTCCCTCCACACGCTGGAAAACAATCACCCCCAGGCCACCCACTACGCGGCCACCGGGCATCAACCCAATCCGGCCATGCGCTTTCCCAGCCTGGGGTCCATCGTTGCCAAAGAGCTGGGTCCAAGAAACAACCTGCCGCCCTACGTCTTGCAGCCCGACACCGGCAACGATATCTTTTTCGTGGACCATTTCGGAGCGGCCTTCGTCGGTAACCAGTATGATCCGATGGTGCTTCCCGACCCCAGTCGAGCCGACTTCGAGGTCCCCGACCTGCGCCTTCCCAAATCGATCACGGCCGAGCGTCTCCAGGACCGGCTCTCCTTTCAGAAAGTGGTTGAGCGCATTTACCGCAACAAAGTGCAAAAAGCCGAATCGGGTGGGATGGACGTATTCACGGAACAGGCCCTCAAGATGGTGTTGAATCCGTCGGTGAAGGATGCGTTCGATCTTTCCAGGGAGTCCACCAAAATGAAGGAAGCCTATGGGCTGCACGGATTTGGGCAAAGTGTTCTGCTGGCCCGGCGTCTGGTGGAGGCAGGGAGCCGTTTTGTGACGGCCGCGGGATACAAGTATAACGAGTGGGACACTCATGGCGACAACGATAAGCGCCATCGGGACATTCTGGTCCCACCCTTCGACCAGACCTTCTCCGCGCTGCTGGATGACCTGCACCAGCGTGGGCTGCTGGAGTCGACTCTGGTGATTGCCATGGGGGAATTCGGGCGCGGTCCCAACGTCAACCCCGGCAGGGGGCGTGATCATTGGCCCCAGTGCTGGTCGGTTGCGCTTGGCGGGGGCGGCATTCGCGGAGGTCGAGTGGTGGGCGCCAGTGACGAGCGGGGAGGCTATGTGGCCGACCGGATGGTCACCATGGGGGACCTCTTCGCCACCCTTTACAAGGCCCTCGGCATCGACTGGGAAAAGACCTACATGACCCCCATCGGCCGGCCGGTCAAGATTGCCAATTCCATCGGCGACGCCACCGGGATTCCGATCAAAGAGCTGATCTGAAGTCGCCGGAGGATGGAGCCGTTGCTCCTCTATTTTATAGTTTGCGTCGGCTCCGCCCAAGATCCAGGATCGGATGGCAAGGGTTCCACCCTTTCGGAAATGGGTTATGCATCGTTTGTCCCGCTGTCTGGTGGCCGCAATTCTGGCGATACCTCTCGCCTGCGATTTCGATACGCCAGAACAGAGGGAGTCCGCGAGTGAAGCCAAAGGGAGAATCGATCCCAGGCGTTTGGAGCTGGCGGGAGACCCCCACCGCCCCGGCTACCACTTTTTGGCGCCTGCCAACTGGATGGATGACCCCAACGGAGTGATTCAGGTGGGTGGGGAATACCATCTCTTCTACCAATGGATTCCCAACTCGCCCTCTCGCTCAGGCGGTCCCTTTCACTGGGGGCATGCCGTCAGCAACGATCTGGTGCACTGGCGCGACCTGCCCATCGCACTCTCTCCGACGCCGGGAGGGCCCGACCGGGAAGGTTGTTGGTCGGGCAGCGCCGTCCTCGATGGAGGCGCTCCCACCATCGTGTACCGGGGGCGGGTGGGAGGGAAGACGGCGGCCCTGCGTGGCCACCAGCACCGACGGTCTCCTGACTTGGAAGAAGCACCCAAACAATCCTGTCTTCTTCGAGGCCGCCGAGGTGATAGCCGGAGTCGCCTTGCCCACCCCACCTTTTAATCCGAACAACCCCGTCATCTCCTTTCCGGCCGGTGATCCCTACGTCTGGAGAGAGGGGAACCGGTGGTACTGCGTCATGGGTTCCCACACCCGAAGCGGCGGCGCCGCCGTGCTGTACCGAAGCGATGACTTGCTTGAGTGGGAGTTCCTGGGGCCGCTGCTGACGGGCCGTAAGGAGGAAACCGGACCCAGTTGGGAGGTGGTGAATTTTTTCAAGCTCCGCGACAAGCATGTCCTCACCGCCTCTCTGTACAACACCTGGAAATCGATCTATTTCGTCGGGGACTACCAAGGTCATCAATACGCTCCTGAACGGTGGGCCGATCTTGACTCCGGAGGCCACTTTTACGCCCCCTACGTTTTTACCGACGATCGTGGCCGAAAAATCATGATGGCCTGGTCGTGGGAAGGCCGTCATGAGGATCTCTCCATTGCCGCAGGCTGGTCGGGAGTCCACGTGCTGCCCCGTGTCTTATCTTTAGGGGAAGACGGCAAGTTGGGCTACCGAACCGGAAGGAGATATGCTGGAGATTCTGGCCGTCATGGATCCCGGTGACAGTGAAACGGTCGGTCTTCGCCTGCGGGCTTCTCCCGGTGGGGAGGAAGAAACACGCATCGTCTTTGACCGGAAGCAAGGTAGACTGAGCCTGGATAGACGTCGAGCCAGCCTGGAGCCCCGGGTTCACCAACACGTGTATCGCGCCCAACCCGTGCCCATGCAGCACTCAGGACCTCTGGAACTGAAAGAGGAAGAGCTTCTTACCCTGCGTGTTTTTATCGATCGCTCCATCCTTGAGGTGTTCGCCAATGAGCGGTTGTGCATGACCTCCAGGATCTATCCGACGCGCCCCGACAGCACCCGCATCGGGCTCTTTGCCACCGGAGGCTCGGCGACCCTCCGATCCATGGACGCATGGCCCATGAAGCCCATCTGGCCCACGGCAGAGACGGACCCGTAAGATTAGAGGTCTGCAGCAAGCTCTGCGACCCTCATTGGTTGACCCGGAGTCCCTGAAAATGGAGAAATCCTCAACCCCCAAGGTATTGCTGAACGACCGCCTGCTGGAGAAGAGTCGAGCGGTGATCAACCTCGATACCGTGGCCTTCAAGTATGGCGCCATGGTCTTCGAGGGACTCCGCGCCTATTGGAATGAGCAGACGCAGCAGTTGAATGTCTTTCGGCTGGACGATCACTCCCGGCGCCTGGAACAATCCGTGCGGGTCATGCGTATGGAAACGGAGTTGACGGCGGCCGACTACTCTGCTGCCGTGGTGCGCGCGCTGCAATCGAACGAGATCCGAGCCACCTCCCATATTCGACAGATCGTCTACGTGGACGGGCCGGGCGAAGCTTTCGTGACGGGCCCGGTCAGCCATGCCGTGATCGTGACTCCGAAGGGGGGATGGTTCGAGGGAAAGGAGTTGGGCATCCATGCCTGCTTCAGCTCCTGGCAGCGTATCTCCGATAACGTCATTCCGCCTCGGGTCAAGTGCGCGGCCAACTACCAGAATGCTCGTCTGTCATTACTGCAGGCGCGCTTGGACGGTTACGACAGCGCCCTGCTGCTCAACGCGGCCGGCAAGGTGGCCGAGGAACCCAGAGGCTGTGTGTTCCTCTGTCGAGGCGGCCGGGTCGTGACCCCGACTGTCACCAGCGACATCCTGGAAAGCATCACCCGGGCCACGCTGATTCAACTGTTTCGGGAGGTTCACGGAGTGGCGGTGATCGAACGCGAGGTTGACCGCACCGAGTTTTATGTAGCCGATGAAGCCTTCGTCTGCGGTAGCGGCCTGGAGGTTGCTCCTGTTCTGTCGGTTGACCGCTTCCCTTTGGGAAAGGGGAAGGCCGGTGAACTGACCTTGGCCATTCGAGACACCTATCTGAAAACCACCCGGGGCGAAATATCCCGGTACCACCATTGGCTGACCCCCTGCGGTCCTTCTTGAAGGATTTTGGGTTCTCAAAGGCGCGCGACGTGCAGCGCCAAGCGCTCAATGCCTTTCGGCATCACAGGTGGTTGCACTCCTGCTTCCTGCCTCGAACTTCTTGAACATGCTCACCGCCCCTGTTTTGCCCGCTGCACGTCATCGGCCCCGTGAACCAAAGCGGAAGTGAGCCCGAAATGAACTGGAAATGAAACATGACCGAGAGTACAATTCGAGTATACAAACGCTTTGAGAACAGCAGGGTAACAAGAAATGAACTGGAAATGAACCGGAAACGAGCTGAAAATGGCCTCTGAAAATGTCAGCCGCTATGTCATCCCGCGGCCGTGGATGCGCTACGATGCCGCAGCCCTGTTGGACCTGCTGGTCCAGGCCAAGACTGCCGCCGGCGTTCTGAACCAGATGCCCTACCTGCCTCGGTGGATCGAGCAGGTCCACGAGGAGCAGTTGCGGCTGGAAGCCGCCGGCACCTCGCGCATCGAAGGCGCCGAGTTCACCCGGAGCGAACAGGACGAAGCCCTCGCTCCCGACGCTCCCGCGCGTACCGATTGGACCCACTCCCAGAAGCAGTTGCGGTCCGCTGAAGCTACCTACCGATGGTTGATCTCGCAGCCAGTCGACCGGCCGGTTACCTCTGAGTTCATCCGGGACGTTCACCGGCGCATCGTGACCGGTTGCGACGACGGTCACTGCGAACCAGGCGGGCTACGGCCTGCCGAGTGGAACGTCGTCTTAGGGACGCCGCGCTGCCGCGGGGTTGAAGGCGGTCATGACTGCCGCGCCGCCTTCGACGCTCTCGGCGCGGCCATCGCCGGGGAGTTCCGGCGGCGCGACCGCATTATCCAGGCCATCGCCGTCCACTACCATATCGGCGCCATGCACCCCTTCGGCGACGGCAACGGCCGCACCGCCCGCGCGCTGGAAGCGTTCATGCTGCGGCGGGCCGGCGTCAACGATAGGGTGATGGTCAGCCTGTCCAATTATTACTATGAACACAAAGAGAAGTACCTGGCGGCGCTGTCCGCATCCCGGCGGAACGGACACGACCTCACGCCGTTCCTCCGGTTTGCGCTGCCGGCGGTCGCCGAGCGATGTGGCGCCGCCGCCGCCATCGTCGCCAACCATCGGCGAACGCTGTTCCGGGAATTCGCCCGGTCGTTGTTCGGGCAGTTGCGCAGTTCCCGACGTCGGGTTCTGGCGGAACGGCAGTTGAAAATCCTCGATATTCTGCTGGACGGCGGTTCAATCGGCTTGGATGACCTGTTGGTTCGAGCCCGTCCACATTACGAAGGTCTCAGGTTTCCCGAGCGTGCGCTGGTGCGGGATGTGATCGGGTTGCTTGAACTGGCCGCCATCGCGCTTGACGGCAATCAAATCGCCGTCAACCTGGACTGGCCTCAGCAGTTTTCGGAGTCGGAATTACTGGAACGGTATGAACGTATGCCGTCCGCCGCGTCGACCCATCACCCGGCCATGGCGGAGTTGTCTCAGTTGCTAGGTCGCCGCCGAGTGCGCGCGACTACCGGGTGAGTTGCAGACGGAGGGAGGTCGTGCTGTCCGCAGGCGAATCTGCAAAAGCGGGGGAACAACCATACTGGTTCCGGCAATACCCGGAGGCGGACGAGCCGCTGTTCGGCCTACTGTTCCGGCTCAGGCAGATACGAGATTTTGACCTTGCATTGAAGTTGGGGTTCTCCGAAGCTGTGGTTGAGACCATACGAGCGAAGAGAGAACCCCATGCAGGTATTCAGTCTGTCCCCTTACCTTATCAGAATCAGAAAGGCCCGAGAAGCGTCGCGCCTCATCGACGCGCGCTCTGCTGAGTTCGAGGCCGCCTGCCAGCGGCGAAACATCGCCCTCCGGGGTGCTGCCGCCCCGCTTGCCCTTGCCTGAGCGGAGCCCGCAAGCAGGCCGCTTGGCGCTACGGGTTCTGCGCCGTCTATGGTCTACCGCACCGGATTCAGAAACTCAACCCCAGGACCAACGCCTTCGCACGCCGATGCAACGACTTCGGACCTCACGATGCCTTTAATGGCATGACTCCAAACCAGCCTCTTGAACGTCACAGCCTCGGGTCCCCCCTCCGGCTCCTATGGGCTGAACCCGCACACGGGCTTGACAAACGGCATAATATACCCTTATTATGGTTATCACTTAATATGTGTACAGCTGTATTTTTCAGCCTGGAGATAGAACTGGAGACAGGAAATGAATATTACGCTGAGTATCGACGAGGAAATCGTGAAAAAGGTCCGCAAGATCGCCATTGACAAAGACACAACGCTGACCGCGATGGTGAGGGAATATCTGACATCGGTAGCCAAAAATGACGTCGCCAGACGCAGACAACAGGTGGCTCAGTTGAAGGATTCTTTCCAGAGCATGAGTCGCGATATGGGACCTCATCACTGGACGCGGGAAGATCTCCATGCCCGATAGAGAATTTATAGACACCAACGTTCTGGTCTATGCCTACGACCGGCACGACCCAGCCAAACACTCACAAGCCCAAGAGTTACTGACGAGAGGTATTGAAAATGAGACGGCGGTTTTGTCTGTGCAAGTGCTGAGTGAATTTTTCATGGTGGTGACCAGACGAATTCCGAATCCGCTCTCGATTGAGGAAGTGGAAGAGGTGATGGATCTGGTCCGTATTCTGCCGGTGGTGGAACTCGATTGGGCCATGGTCCGTCGGGCAATCGATACCCATAGGCAATACGGGATTACGTATTGGGATTCCTTGATTGTCGCCGCCGCGGAAAGGGTGGGCTGCGCCCGGATTTTGTCCGAAGATCTCAACCCGGGGCAATCCTATCACGGTATCGTCGTCGTTGATCCCTTTGGAGTTTCTCTTGAAGGTCTTTAATTTGCATGGGTGAACAGGATACCGGTATGCTTCGATGCTCTTGTTGAGTGCGCCCCCTGAAGCAAAGATACTCATCGATACCCCAGACCGGATGTATAGAGCGGCGGCCATCGTCGGACGCTGTTCCGGGAATTCGCCCGGTCGTTGTTCGGGCAGTTGCGCAGCCCCCGCCGTCGGGTTCTGGCGGAACGGCAGTTGAAAATCCTCGATATTCTGCTGGATGGCGGTTCAATCGGCCTGGATGACCTGTTGGTTCGAGCCCGTCCACATTACGAAGGTCTCAGGTTTCCCGAGCGCGCACTACTCCCGGGTGAGTGGCCGGCCGAGGCGCCGGCGGGCTGCTTCGTTGATATCTTTCATGTCCTTCGACCAGTTCGTGGACCTGCTCCCTCCACCTATCTTCAAACATCATCCTGTAGGTAGCCGGAGGCTCACCGACTCGTATTGCTCCTCTGTCCAGCGCGGATGCGTAGGCATTCTCAAGGGTCTCCAACAGTTTTTTCTTGTAGCCTGTGTCCTCGCTGCCTTTCAGGTGCAGGCCTTTTGTCTCCAGGACCAGCAGCTTCCCGTCGCTGCGGCAACAGGCCACAAAGTCGGGATACACTCGCTGGCGCCGCCAGCCTTGTAAGTAGTAATCCTGCCGTGCGGCGACTCGGTGCCACCAATAGATGGCGTTGCTCTTTTCCAGATACAGCGCAAAATTCTTTTCCAGGCTGTTGAACCCGCTCTCGAAAAGGGGCTCGAACAGGCTGCGTTGTATCGGGCTGCCGTGCTCGCCCTGCAGCGCCTTCTCCTCCCTGGAAACGAACACCTCAAACGAGTTGCCCAACTCGTAGTTCAGCCGTTCGTCGGTCTCAAGCCGAAACCGGATGTCACCTTTGCTTACCTTGTCGCGGAAAATCTTTTCGGCCTTGGCGTCGATGTCGTTTTTCACCCTGCGCCGCAATAATTCCGAGAGATAGACACGATGGCTCAGAAGCCTTGAACCCTTGTATCCGCTTCTCCGGTGCTTGTGCAAAAAGCTCCCTGACAGGCGCGCCGCCTGCCACGGATTGGGCACCATGTCCGTGAGCCGCCGGACGAAGTAGTCCAGGCTCAAGCGCTCACCGCTGTCAAAAGCCGCGTGGGAGAGGCTTTCGCTCCCCTGAACGTCAACCGTGGCGACGGTCTCCCGCCTGGTGTCTTCGTCGTCCAGATTCACCGCCCCGCCCGCGTCAATCGCATCCCAACGCACGGCGCTCAATATGTCGCGATCGTAATCAAGCGGACGCCAGCCTTTCCTCTTTTTGTGCAGAACCTGGGGGAGAAAAATTTTCAGTTTGCCATAAGCGCCGCGACGCCGGACGGTTATCGGTTTGGGGGCGTCTCCCGCGCCGTGTCCGCGAACGGTATCGCCCAACTCCGTCAGCCCTTCGTTTTCCAGACCGGCTTTCACTCCTTCAACCGCCTTGCCCACATCCGTGTTGTAACAGTAGATATAACACTGGTTCAGGGCGTGACTGGTCTCCATTCTTCGGGCGTATGGCTGTCGCATGATTCGCCCCACCATTTGCGTCATGGCTGTCGTCGCCGTTGTGTTGTCCAGCAGGGCCAGAACATAGGCAAACGAGCAGTCCCAACCCTCTTTGAGGGCGTCCTTGGTGAGAATCCAGCGGACCGGGCTTTCTTCACTCAACAGGTCCTCGCCGGCAAGCTCCTTTTTTTCGGACGACTGAACTCGTATCTGTTCTTCCGGCACGGCAAGATTCCGTATGAGGTATTCTCGCGCATCCTCGGAATGAATGATCCCCGGCGCCTGTTGAGCCGCGCCCGTCCGCTGCACCCTGACCAGGGCGAGGGGGCGGACGTAGCGGTTCTCTTTTGATTGGAGTTCCCGGGCTCTGTTCTCCAATTCCTGCAATCGTTTCTGCGTTTCGGCGAGCGTGTGCTTCCAGTCGGAGTTGCCGAAGCTGTGGATCTCTATGGGGAGCTTGATCATCTCCTCGGCCTGCAATTCGGTCCCCGAAATGTTGACCAGGATGTTGCTGATACCGATTTTAGGTGTGGCGGAAAGTTCGAGCACAAAGCGGGGGTTGAGTCGATTGACGGACTTGACGAACTCCCGGTTGTTTCGGTCGTTCGGCCCATAGGCCTTGTGCGCCTCGTCCAGAATCACAGTCGGGCGGATGAGCTTCAGGACGTTGATCAGGCTCTGCTTGACCCAATCGCCGCTGTCGTTCTTCTCCAAGTCGAGGTGCTGATCTGAAAGCTCGCGGTTCGCAGTCGCGTCGTCCTGTTCGGGAAAGAACGAGGTGTACCTGCCGCTGTCCCGGAATATCTTGAGAAAGTCCCTGCCCTTCTGCCGGTTGGCGGACGGCAGCATCAGCATCATGATGCACAGCCGGCTTTCGACGTCCCGCCGGGTAAAGCGGTTGTCCTTCTGCAACAGCTTGACCTTGTTGCCGGAAAGCCGCTCCAGCATTTGCCGGTAGGGATGCTCACGGGTTCTGAACGCCTTGAGCGTCTGTTCATAGATGGCCCGGGTCGGCACGACCCACAGCACAAAGCCGGTGTCCTGCTTGATACGCTCCAGCGCAGCAACGCCCAGCAGCGTCTTGCCGCCGCCAGTCGGGACTTTCAGGCAGACGTGCGGGATGGGCTCGCCGGACGCTGCGGCCCGGGAAATGTAGTCGGGGACTTCCCGGGCGCCGTCTCTCTCCTGAACGGCAGGAAGAACGTTCCGGTTTTTCAGGGTTTTCCAAGCGGACAGGGGGTAGTTTTGCAGTTCTTCAGGGACCTCGACGCCGCTCTCTTCGAGAATTTTGGCGGCCTTCTCACCTTTGAGCCGGGCGGCCTTGAGCGCGTCAAGCCAGCGGTCCAACTGCTCAAGGGCGTTCTGCTGGTAGGTTTTGAGTTGCATTGCAAAGACCGGGAAAGTGATGGCGAACAGCCTCTCGTCCTGTTCTTTGCCGCCAATTCCCTGGATGGCGACTGCCGTGGATAAGGGCAACGACTATGGCCTGTTCATCCTCAATCCGAAAGTAGACCCCAAATGGAAACCGCCGAATCAAGGCGCGGCGGGTGCGCCTGTGGACACGGGATACATGGCCGGATTTTCTGATATCGTTTCACAAAGGCTCAGAAGCTTATCAAGAAACTCCTCCCCGAGACCCTGACGTTGCTTCTCACATCAGATTGCGGCCTCTTCGATATCCGTTTCCGCTTCTGGCCGGATATATATCATGGGACTCATAGCCGTTTTTTCAGGGCCGCCGCGACTTTGCTGGCTTCGCGACCCTCAACGTTGTCGGATTCGTAAGCATCCAAGCGCCGATCGAGCTCAAATCTTTGTTCATCGGTCAGCGGCAGGACGGCTTGATCGGCGGCGATGCTGTCTCATATGTCTTCTACCAGTCGTAGTCTTTCGCCGATCGAGAGCGTGCGTAGATCAGCTATCATCTTCAGTACCTCCTTGTTCGTACAACCTCGTTTCCCGTTTAAAGAGCGTATTTCTTAAACCTCCGGTTGCTCCTCATGCGTATCCGTTCATTATCCCTCATTATCCCGTCCCATCAATACCATACGGCAACTGACAAAAGGTAATGCCCATTCTGGTCAATTCCTTTTGTCCCATGAACTTGTGGGTGGCGAAGACGACTGCGGACTTCTGCTTGCTCCTGGCCTGCCTGGCGATGCGTTCGGCGCGCTCGCCATTCAGGGCGGAGTCGGCGCTGCGCAGAAAGGCGAGGTCCGGCTGGTAGATGAGGTAGAACAGGCGATCATTCGTTTCATGGAAAAGGTCGTCCCAGCCTCGCGTTCGGCGGATTTTGTCGGGCGCTTGGCCGGTGGCGGTGTAGACGAGATGGCGGGCCAAGGTGTCGTAGTCCGGCAGGTTCTCTCCGGTGAGCATCTTTTCGGGGCTGATTTCCTTGCCGAGCGCGCAATAGGTGAAGCTGCCGCCCAGCCCGTTTTTCAGATTTTCGTCCTTCGCCGTCGGAATGCCTTTGATGACACGGCGGACGCGCTCGGCGGTGATGGTGTCGGCGTAGTCTTCACACTCCACCAGGATGAACTTGCGGTTGCCGCCGTCTTTCTTGTTCAGGGCTAAGACCGCTTGCGCGGTCGTGCCGGAGCCGGCGAACGAATCGAGAATGATAGCGGATTTATTAGTGGCAAGTTGAAGAATGCGTGTGAGCAGTCGAACCGGCTTAGGCGTATCAAAAGGAGCTTTCCCTTCATGCAAAGTCTTTAACTCCAAAGTCGCTTCCTTATTATGTCCGGCGAACTTATGGTCCCACCAAGTATTCGGAGTAAGGCCAGCTTGAGTCTCGGAGAGGAATCTTTTTAGCATCGGCCGTCCGGTCCCCGATGTCCCAAACGTAATTCGCTGTTCGTTGAGCCATTTTTGATACTGCTCCTCATTCATGCGCCAATAACGATTCGGTGGTGGGTCGAACTTGTCCCCTTTCGGCCCGATTATTGTAAATTGACCGGCGGAGTATGGTTTGCTAGCGGACAAGTCCTGTGCTCTCCAAGGACCACGAGGATCGTTGTCAGGGTTTTTGTAGTCTGCTTCTTGTTTGGGAGTTCGAGGGAGCTTGTTGACCGAGAAATTGTCAATTGTTTTAGCGTAGCAGACTACGTGGTCGTGCATATCTGACAGAAATCCGGCGGTTACATTTGAGACATAACGCTTCTGCCAGACAATGTTTGCTACGAAATTCTCCTCCCCGAAAATCTCATCCATCAGCATCCGCAAATGGTGTACTTCATTGTCGTCAATGGAGACGAAAATGGCTCCATTTTCAGCCAGCAGTTCACGCAACAGGTGCAGCCGCGGCCACATCATGCACAGCCACTTGTCGTGGCGCTCCAGGTCTTCGCCGTCCACCGGGCTTTTGTCTTTCAGCCACTCCTGCATCAGCGGGCTGTTCACGTTGTCGTTGTACGCCCAGTTTTCGTTGCCGGTGTTGTAGGGCGGGTCGATGTAGATGCAGTTCACCCGTGCGGCGTAGCGCGGCATGAGGGCCTTGAGGGCGTGGAGGTTGTCGCCGTGAATAATCAGATTGTCGTCCAGGGAAGACTTTTGCTCTTTCGGCGGGAGCGATTTTTGGGCATCCGGCTCCAGCGTTCGGGAAGGAACGGTCAGGTGATGGGCATAGACGATTGGCTTCCCTTTGAAGTCCAGGGTCGGCATCGGGATTTATCAACTCCTTATCGGCTCGTAAGCCAAGAGTTCGGTACTGTCTCCGTTGGCATTTCGCGAACAGTTCGAATGAGACGCCCTTGACCGTGGAGGGTTCAAACACTCATGCGGGGTTGGCGGAGAGGGCGGGATTCGAACCCGCGGTACAGGTCACCCCGTACAACTGCTTAGCAGGCAGCCCCGTTCAGCCACTCCGGCACCTCTCCGAGGGGGGTGGGGACCTTGAGGCGAGTCCTTATAGCATGATTATTCCGACGAAATCCAGTTGAATTCACCGGCTGCGATTGGTTGGGACCGCCCGAGGGGAAAAGCCCCGGCCAACGTCTGTGACCGTCGGGCAGGGCAGCGCCGCGCGTCCGTGGCGTCCGTTCAAGGGCGCCGCGCCTTTGCCATGGAGAACCGGCATCGAGCGGAATCAGTGGATGGTCTTGACTTTGTTCTGGACATAGTCCAGAAGAAGGTACTGGCCCAGGGTGTAGGGAGTGGTGAAGTAGGCTTTGCCCCGGCAGATCTCGGTGACCTTTTTGACGAAGCTGACCAGGTCGTAGTCCCTGGCCAACATGAAGGTGTTGATCAGGATGCCGGACTTGCGGCAACCGGCCACCTCTCGAAGGGTCTCCCGCACCACGACGGGATCCAAGCCAAAGGAGTTTTTGTAGATCATGCCGTTTTCTTTGGTAAGAGCCGAGGGCTTGCCGTCGGTGATCATGATGATCTGCTTCATGTCTTTGCGTTGTCGCGCCAGGATGCGGCGGGCGAGACGCAGTCCTTCGCGCGTGTTGGTGTGGTGGGGTCCCACCTGAACCCGGGTGAGCTGGCTCAGGGGAAGCTCTTCAGCCGAGTCGTGGAACAGGACCAGGTTGAGGGAGTCTCCCGGGTATTGAGTCCGAATCAGATGGGCCAGAGCCATGGCCACTCGCTTGGCGGGAGTGAACCGGTCTTCCCCGTAGAGAATCATGCTGTGGCTGCAGTCCAGCATGAGGACGGTGGCGCAAGAGCTCTGGTATTCCGATTGGTGAATCATGAGGTCGGGATAGTCCAGATTCAGGGGCGTTCCCAGACCCTCACGCCGGACGGCATGCAGCAGGGTTCCGCCGACGTCCAGGTTCAAGGTATCTCCAAACTCATAGTGCTTCGAGGTCCCGCTGGTCTCGATACCCGTGGCCATGTCCCGGGTGTCGTGCCGCCCAAAGTGGCTGCGTCCCAAAGAACCCAGGAGATCCTTGAGCGTCTTGTATCCCAGGAAGTCGAGGCTCTTGTGGGTCAACTCGAAGCGGACCTGACGGGCCTCAGCATTCTCATGGGCGGGACCTGAGGCAGCGTTGCCGTCCGGCGTGGGAGGGCTATCAGCATAGGAGAGATATCCTTCTTGCCTGAGGCGTTCGATCAGTCTTTGAACCAACTGGAAAAGCCTGGCTTTCTGATCCTCGGTGGAACCTTCCATCAGCTTCTCCAGCAACTCGTCGGGAATCATGCCCAGGCTGGGCAGGGCATCTATGATGGCGCACTGGAGATTCTCAAGATTATAATCCGGGCCCAAGTCGTTCAGACCATCGTCACCCGGGTAGAAGCCACTCTGCAGCAGGAAGTCGGAGAGCTTGTTGAGAAGATCCTCCAGGCTGAGAGAGTCCCAATCCATCCCGGTGTATTTGGAGTATTTGACGTTCTTCATTCCCGGGGCTCCGTAGGCTGCTTTCCGGAGAGCTTACCGAAGGCGGAGGGTCGATTCCTCGTCGAACCCCTCTCAATGACGGCCCGGCGCCCGCTCCCCAAAGGGTGGTGAAGGACTGACCCGTCCAGGGAGTTGCTTGCAGAAGGAAACAAACCGGCTGAATCAAGCGAGCGGCCAATCAATTAAACGATCTCCGGCTGCGGGCGGGCTGGTCGTTGAAGAAGGCCTCCGGCTTCTTCTTGGCTGAAGCAACGTAACCTTTCTCTTCGCTGCGGTCGATTTTGCGCAAGGCGTGAAGCCCGTCCAGGATGAACTCACAACCGGAAACCAGGAAAGAAACATCCTTTCGCCCTTTCCGGCGCGGTTCGAGAGCGCGTGTTTTCTCCACCAGCCCCTGAATCTGGTTCAATTTCCCAAAGGATTCGGTGGCTGAAGCGGTATCCGAGAGCTTCAAGGCGCCTCCCAGATCAAACCAGTCGACGATGTGTTGGAAGTCGGCCGCATCGAAGCGCCGGGAAAAGACTGCTCCCACTGCACTGCGTATCAAGTCTTGAGCCACTTTCTCGGCGCCTCGCAACTCCCCTTCATACTCCAGTTCAATCTTGCCGGTCATGGAGGGCAGGGCAGCGTAAACATCGCTGACGCGTGGAACGACCTTCTTTTCACCGCTGATGATGGCTCGGCGCTCGGCGTTGGAGACCACGTTCTCCAGGACGGTAATGGGCAGCCTTTGACTCACTCCGGAGCGTTTGTCCACTTTCTTGTCCTGACGGGCAAGGAAAGCGACGGTTTCAACAACCTCCTTGATAAAGCGAGGAACCAGCAAACGACTTTCGTTCCCCGGTCGGTCCAGCCAGGCTTCTTGCTCGGTGATCCTGATGCCTTCGTTCAGGGCAACCGGATAGTGGGTTCTCACCTCGGCCCCGATGCGATCCTTCAAGGGCGTGATGATTTTGCCGCGGGCCGTATAGTCTTCGGGGTTGGCGGTAAAGACCATGGCCAGGTCGAGCTCGAATCGCAGGGGATACCCCTTAATTTGGACGTCTCCCTCCTGCAGGATATTGAAGAGGCCGACTTGAATCTTTCCGGCCAGGTCGGGTAGTTCGTTGATGGCAAAGAGGCCCCGATTGGCTCTGGGAAGCAGTCCGTAGTGGATGGTCAGCTCATCGGCCAGGTTCAGTCCGCTGCGAGCGGCGCGAATGGGGTCGACGTCCCCAATCATATCCGCAATGGTCACGTCGGGCGTTGCCAGTTTCTCGACGTAGCGTGCTTCCCTGGGCAGAAAGGTAATGGGCGCCTGGTCTCCCTGATCCTCCAACAGGGTGCGGCAGGCGCGACAATGGGGGCTGAAGGGGTTGTCGTTAATCTCGCAGGCGGCCATCACCGGAATTTCTTCGTCCAGAAATTCGATAAGACCCCGCAAGATCCTGGATTTGGCTTGTCCCCGCAACCCCAGCAGGATCATGTTATGCTGGGACAGAATGGCGTTGACCACCTGGGGAACGACCGAATCGTCATACCCAAGGATCCCCGGGAAGAGCACTCGGCCGGCTCGCAGTTTGCGAATGACGTTATCCCGCATTTCCTCTTTGACGGTCCGTCGCCGCATGGTCGGAGCCGCCCAGTCGGTGCTTTTCAACTCACCCAGCGTCTTCGGCTTTTTCATACAATCCTTCACAGGAGATTTAACCCGTCCTCAGCCACCATTGAATTTCTCTTCCAATCGGTGCTTTCGATTATAGGCAGGATTCCAGCGAGTGACAACCGCATTGTTGACTGAGGATTTTGAGCTTCTTCCGCCGATAGCCGAGGTCTCTTGTCGGCGCCTGCCGCCCCGGTCCTATAGCCGGGGGATTCGAGGGGGGCGGGCTGTTGAATGGTCTGAGGGCCGCCGGGCGGCTTCCCGGAGTTTCTTATTCCACGGTGACGCTCTTGGCCAGGTTTCGCGGTTGATCCACATCGCAACCGCGCCGCACCGCGATGTAGTAGGCCAAGAGTTGGAGGGGAACCGTCTCCAGAATGGGTAGCAGGAGGTCGGCGCCGGGGGGCACTTCGATAGGGTAATCGGAGGCTTCGATGGCCTCGGTATTGGAAGGAGTGGCCAAGGAAATGACCAAGCCATCTCTGGCTTTGACCTCTTTGATGCTGCTGAGGGTTTTTTCATAGAGGAGAGTGGACCGGGAGTTGTTGACGTTGCTGGTGGCAATCACTACCACCGGCAGGGTTTCGTCGATCAAGGCGTTGGGGCCATGCTTCATTTCGCCTGCGGGATAACCTTCTGCGTGAATATAAGAAATCTCTTTCAGCTTAAGGGCTCCTTCCAACGCCACGGGGTAGTGAATGCCGCGTCCCAGGAACAGAAATTGAGAACTCCGAAACAGGCGCCGGGCGAGTTCCTTCAAGTACTCGACCTTTCCAAAGATGGACTCGATCTTCTGTGGCACCTGGGCCAGGTCTTCAATGTAGGCTTGTGCTTGCCGGGGTGTGATGGTTTTCCTCAAGTTGGCCAGGAACAGCGCAAAGAGGAAAAGGCAGGTGAGTTGGGCAGTGAAGGTCTTGGTCGCCGCCACGCCGATCTCCGGTCCGGCATGAGTATAGAGAACGCCGTCCGCCTCTCGGGTGACCATGCTCCCCACAGCGTTGCAGATGGCGATATTCTGGGCCCCCAGTTTCTTGATTTCCCGCTGAGCCGCCAAAGTATCAGCGGTTTCTCCCGATTGGGTGATCAGGATGCCCAGAGTATTGGGTGGAACGATCGGTTCCCGGTAGCGATACTCCGAGCCATAGTCCACTTCGACTGGAACCCGGGCCAGGCCTTCGATCATGAATTTACCGGCGAGCGCGGCATGCCAACTGGTGCCGCAACCAATCAGGCGAACCTGTTCCACCTTTTGAAAATCCTCCTCGGTCAGGGTCATATCTTCGAGGATGACTTTCCCGGTGTCCCGAGAGATGCGCCCCACCGTGGTTTCCTGAACAACCCGCGGCTGCGCATGGATTTCCTTCAGCATGAAATGCTTGTAACCGCCCTTTTCGACCATGATGGGATCCCAGGTAATGCGTTGCACCTTGGGCGCCACCGGATGACCTTCAGGGTCGGTGATGTTCAACCCCTCCGAGGTGATGGTGGCGAGGTGGCCTTCGCCCAGAAAAACGACGTCTCGGGTATGGTCCAGGATCGCTGGAACGTCCGAAGCCACAAAGGACTCCGTTTCTCCGACGCCGATCACAACCGGTGGACCCAGGCGAGCGGCGACGATCTTATTGGGGTCAAGCAGCGACACCACAACCAGAGCGTAGAGGCCGGTCATTTCTCCGACGGCCTTCCGAACCGCTTCCTCCAGGGAACCTTGAAAGTGTTTTTCAACCAGATGGGCAACGACCTCCGTGTCGGTCTCGGTGACCAATCGATGGCCGGCGGCCGTTAAAGTTTTTTTGAGCGACAAGTAGTTTTCGATGATGCCGTTGTGGACCACCACGATTTCCCCGTTACAGTCGCGATGGGGATGGGCATTTTCTTCAGTCGGTCTTCCATGAGTGGCCCAGCGGGTGTGGCCGATGCCGAAGGTGCCCTGACAGGGGTTTTGCTTCACCACCTCTTCCAGATTCCGTAACTTGCCCGAAGCCCTTCGAATATGCAGTTGGGAGCCGTTGACCACTGCAATTCCGGCTGAATCGTACCCTCGGTACTCGAGGCGCTTCAGCCCCCCAAGCAGCACGGGGACCGCCGATTTGTCTCCGAGATATCCAACAATTCCACACATGGGCGGGTCTTCTTAGAACAATCGACTTGAAAGGGCGATTCCAGGACCGCAGGCTGTGAGGATCATGCTCTTGCGGCTCCAGTCAATGGGTGACTTGGACCTTCACTTGATTGCGGAGGTGGGTGAATGGCCCAACCCGGGCTCCGGAAGGCAGTCGACTACCCGTGATTATACAGGAATCCAGAATCACCGCTCGGTCGCCGACGATGGTTTGGGCGAGGCGACAATTGGAATGAATCTGACACTCGGAACCCACCAGGGTACCCTTTTGTAAATGCACATTGGGATAGATGATCGTATCCGGGCCGACGGCGACTCCGGTTTCAACATAGACCGCCTGGGGATCAATGAAGGTCACTCCGTCGATCATCAACTCCCGTACCCTGCGGTCTCGCAGGACCTTCTCCATTCGAGCCAACTCAACCCGGCTGTTGACACCCATGACCTCAGACGAATCATCACAGATAACGGCCTCTACCCGCTTGCCTTGACGGCTCAAGAGTCCCACACAGTCGGTAAGGTAATACTCGTTCTGGCGATTGTTGTTGGAAAGCCGATCGATGACTCCAGACAGGTCCGAGATTCGAAAGCAGTAAAGACCGGTGTTGATCTCGTTGACCTGTTGCTCGGAGGGACCGGCATCTTTCTGTTCGACGACGTTCCGAACTCGACCGTCCGACGCTCTGATCACCCGGCCGTAGCCGAAGGGATCTGACAATCGGGCCGAAAGCAGGGTGAGACTGGCGCCCGTCCGGTTGTGAGCCTGAATCGTTCTCCGCAGAGTTTCGGGTGAAATCAATGGGACATCGCCCGATAGAATCAAGAGATTTCCCGTCTTCCGGGACCACCACTCTCTGGCGCTCTGAACGGCGTGGCCGGTTCCCCGTTGAGGGATCTGCTCGGTGAACTGGACGGCCCAATGACTCAGTTTGGACCTCACCAGCTCGGCTTGATGCCCGACAACAACCAGAGGCTGGCTGGCGCCCAAGGCCTCGACGGTCTTGAGGACGTGCTCGATCAGTGACTGTCCCGCCAAAGAGTGCAGAACCTTGGGCAGTGAGGACTTGAGACGGATGCCCTTTCCCGCCGCCATGATCAAAACGTTCGTTGGATTCATGTCTGAACGTGGGCCGAGGGCCCCGGCAAAGGTTGGGGACGATCGAGGGCGACTCCGAGATCGAAAATCGCCAAGGCGAGCTTGCGCGGATCATGCCTTACCTTCTCGTCCTCCGCCAGCAAGTCCCTGGACACCACCCGGACTCCATGGCTGGACAAGGCTTCGAAATCGATCCGGGTCTGCTCGGCGTTCTCTTCACGATACTTGGCCTTCTGCTCGTCCGAGATCGCTGAATGGTTGCACAATACCACGTCGAAGGGGGAGTCTCCCACGTGGCGGAAAATAGCCTGGAGGTGATCGGCCATGGAGAAGCCGGGCGTCTCCCCACCCTGAGTCATGACATTGCCGATGTAGATCTTGAGGGCTCGAGAGCGGGCAATGCCTCCGGGATCCCCTTGACCAGCAGGTTTGGCAACAGGCTGGTAAAAAGAGAGCCCGGACCTAAGGTGATGATGTCGGCCCCATCGATAGCTTCCAGTGTTTCAGGGAGAGGCTCGGAGGCTTCGGGAAAGATGGAAATCTTCCGGATGCGTTTGGGAACGCGACCGATCAGGGATTCTCCCAACACGGCGTCGCCATCCTCCATCTCGGCGACGAGACGAACGTCTGCCACAGTAGAGGGCAGAATGCGTCCTTTGATAGCCAGCACTTCGCTGCAAAGCCTGATGGCTTCAAGAAAGTCGCCCGTAACCCCTGTCAAGGCGGTGAGGAACAGGTTTCCAAAGCTATGTCCGCTCAGGTCACCGACTCCGCTGAAACGGTAATGGAAGAGCTTGGACATGAGCAGCTCGTCTTCAGACAGCGCCAACATGCACTTGCGGATGTCACCGGGAGGGAGGATCTGAAACTCCTCCCTCAATCGGCCTGACGAGCCACCATCGTCTGTGACGGTCACCACGGCGGTGAGCTGATCAATGAGCAGAGATGGGGAAGTCACCGCGGAACCTGCATGGCGGGGCCTCGCCGCACACAGGTCGGTGCTAGCTACAAACTGCTTGAGACCTGCGAGAAGGCGAGACAGTCCGGTCCCTCCGCCGATGGAGACGATTTTGATCTGTTGGGAGGGTAACCTGTTCACGAACGCTGGTTCGGTTGCCTATTGGAAAGCGCCAAGGAAGCCCTGAATCACTCATCCATGAGTTATTCAGGGCACGAAAATCAGCAAATGTGGTTTTGTTTTTCTTTCATGTTCAACAGCTTATCAGCCATTGAACATGGCGGCGCCTCCCCTGGGTCGCAGAAACTCTGAATGAATCAGAGCTCCCCTGAGTCTTTAGCGGCCTACGATGTTGCGCCGCAGGTTTGCCTGGATAGACCATCGAGATAGACCGAGAGTCCTGCATGAGCGGCTTGAAATCGGCATCTCGTTGCGCCAGGAAGCGACTCTCCGACTTCAGTTTGATGGCTCGCTTGAGGTTCTTCAGCGCGCCCTCGATGTTTCCTGGCCGACAGTTGCTGACCGCGAGGGCATAGATCACGTAGCCGCACCCGGGTTTTTGCTTTAGCGCCCGGTTGAGGTGATTGATGGACCCGCCATACTTCTGAAGGCGCCCATACCTATATCAGAAAGCACCCTGCCCATCAACGCCATCTCACTCTCCCGTTCTCCAGGCCATGGCTTCCGCGGCAGTGGTGTGTTTGATACACTAGATACATTAGAGGCAGTGGCCAAGCAGGCCTTGCTTGAGCTGAAGAAGGTTGGTTGATCTTTGCTCCAACTCACCCGGTGCCAATCCCTGGGCCGCACCGCCCTTAGCGTCGGCGGCGCCCTTCAAGAGGTCAAGCTTTGGACAAATTCTCTCATTGGTGTTCCTGCAGACTGCTCACTTGGCGGGGCGGGTCCGATCGCTCATCGCTCTCAGTGGCTGGAAAGTTTTTCTTCCTGGGGATGGGGATAGGAGGGGCTATCCTCCTGCACGCTATTTCGCCACCCGGTTTCGGAGGCGTCAGTCGATCTGAGTCTGCTGAAAAAACAACTGTTCAGCGTTTCCGCTTGCTCAACGGGCTGCGCATCCTGTTCTTGCGGAGGGAAGTCGGCGACGAGTTAGCCCTCAATCTTCTGATCAAGTCCGGCTCGACACGGGACCCAGCCCACAAACCCGGGATAGCCGATCTGGCGGCCCGCCGCCTGCTGGTTAAAGATCCCGACCACCAAAAAGACTTGGAGTCGCTGGGCATTGGGCTCGAGGTGGACGTCCAGCCAGACGCCACCGTTTTCCGGGCGATCATGCCTCCCCGCAGATTGGGCATCTTTCTCGAACTGCTGGGGGCCGAACTGGCTCGCCCGCTGTTCGAGGCTGAGGTGGATCAGGCGACCTCAGTAGTAAGAGACGAGCCTCCCCTCAGTACCCCGGATGCTCTGGCCCATTACCATTTCAGAAGGGCTATCTTTGGCGAGCACCCTTATGGGGCCGGTCTGGGTCAGGCGGGCGCCTTGGAGACCATTTTGCACAAGGACTTGGACGATTTCCGAAATCAGCACTACATTCCCAATAACGCCTCCCTGATTGTGGTTGGCTCCCTTTCCTCGGAGGATCTCCTGGACCTGGCCAGAGAAAAACTGGGACCGTGGACAAAAGGGAGCTTGCAAGAGGCAAGCTATCCTGAATTCCCGCGGTTGGAAAGGCTATCGATTCAGCTTGTGGGGGAAGGAGGGGCAAGTTCGGAGGCCGGGATCTTCTTCGGCCATACGACTCCCCATCGACTGAGCAGTGATTTCTACAGCCTCAAGGTCTTGAACTTGATTTTGGGGGGGCTAGGCAGTGGGTCGCGGCTCAGCAGCGCCTTCCTCTCACGCCGGATCAACTATCGGCTCCTGGATAGCCGCATTCGGTTTTATCGTATCGGAGGAATGCTGAAGGTTCTAGCCAAGGTTCCCAGGAAGGTCGCCCCTGCAGCGCTGACGACCATCGTGGAGGCCGTTGAGAGTCTGAAGCAATCCCCGGTTTCCGAGGCCGAGCTGGAGTCCGCCAAAGCGCAGCTTCTTGCCAGTCACGGGGAGACACTGCGATCCCCTGATGCCATTGCAGATCAGTTGACGCAGATGGAACTCTTCTCTCTGTCCAAGGACTTTCTTGATCGGTTCGGCGACAAGGTACGAGGGTTGACCGCAGAAGACGTTCAGAGAGCTGCCAAGACTCATCTCAGCACCACCAGGGCAGTAGCGGTGGTAACTGGTGTGAGTCCGCAGGTTCGTTCCGAGTGGGTCAGGCTCGGAACGGCTGAGGAGGTTTTCCTTCCGAAGCACCCCGATTGACCCCGGGGGGCGGATCGTGCCTCTCCGGTCAATCGGTGCTTTTGATTTCAGGAAGCTCTGATTCACTCAGACTTTCTGCGACACAGGGAGGGGCCGCCATTTTTGGGGGCTGATAAGTTGTTGAAAATGCAGAAAAAACGAAAACTACGTTTTTTGTTTTTCTTGCTCTGAATCATTCATTTATGAATAAATCAGAGCTTCCCTTAGTGATTTGAGGCCTCTGCATAACGCAGTTTGGCCGAAACTAAACGCTTTATGTAGTAGGTTTCAGATGGCTTTCACACTACATAAAGTGTTTGATGGTCCGATCCTTGAGTTATGCAGAAGTCTCGATTCAATGGAGTTGTTCCCCGGGACCGCCAGCGGGTCCCCGGCAAGTTGGCGAAAGATGGATCACGTTCGTTGATACAAACCGATAGCATGGGTGGCATACTTCAACGGGGTTAGTTTTCGCCGCCGCCATGCCCCGGACGCTGTGTGTCCGGTCCAGGTTTCGGGTTCATGTTGACAGACTCACAGCTTCACACGAGGACTGACGAAGAACTGATGGAAGAACTCAAGCGGGGTCGTCAGGACGCCCTGAGTTTTCTGTTTGACCGCTACTACCGCTTGGTTTTCAGCGTGGCGCTCAAGATTCTTCATGATCGGGGTGAAGCGGAAGATCTCATGCAAGAGGTTTTCATTGAGGTCTACCGGAGGATTGAAATCTTTAATCCGGCCAAGGGTAGCGCCAAGACCTGGATTCTCCAATATGCCTATCACCGAAGTCTCAACCGGCGGAAGTACCTGGCCTTACGAAACTTCTATGACCGGACGGAAGAAATGGACTTGGAAAGCCATGAATTTGCTCACTCCATGAGTGGGTGGAATGACCTCACCTACCAAGATTGGGCTCAGATGATTGAGAAGGGGCTGCAGACGTTGAATGAAAGGGAACGTCAGACGTTGAATCTGGCCTGTTTTCAGGGGTTTCTGTTGAAGGAGATTGCAGACCAACTGGATGAACCCTTGTCCAACGTGCGGAACCACTACTACCGCGGCCTCAAGAAATTGCGGGCCTTCTTGCAGGCTCATGGCTGCCTGAACAAGAAGATGGATTGATGCCCAGGAGGTATCATCATGTCTACGCGCAATGAATTCAACCACGAGCGATTCGAGAAGTTGTGTTCCCTGGCTGCTCTTGGCCAAATCTCTGCCGATGAGTACGCTGACCTTCGGACCCATCTGGCCGTGTGTGGCGCCTGTCGCAGGAGTCGACAAGACTTCCTGGAGATTCTCCACGAACACCTTCCCCTGGTTGCCGGGGGAGAGTCGTACAGTTTGTCCTCGAAGGTTGCGTTCCATGACTCCAGCTACAAGCAGCGATTTCTGCAGCGCACTCATGGCGGGGAGAGCGTTCCGCCCGCCTCCGCGAGGTCTCTCAAGAAAATGGAATCCACGGGGCGGACCGGGGTTTGGAGAAGGGGATGGCTTCGGTCGACCGGCGTGGCTCGATATGCTCTGCCGGTGGCGGTTGCTCTTTTAGTGGCGGCACTGGGCTTGGGTGGATTCCAGTGGTACCGGAGCGGAGAACGTATGGCCACGGCCGCCGCCAAGGTGGACCAACTCCGTGAGGCGATCAGTGGGCTCAACCGTCAAATCTCTGTCCAATCCGAGGCCAGTCTCTCGGCAATGGGTTGGTCTTCGACGTCAACACCCCCTTCCCGGCCTGTGGTCCCTGAAAAGCCGACGACGGACACGGATCATCTGGTGGAGGAGCTTGCTCGGGCGCGAAGCGAGCGGCGCCTTGCCCTGGCGAATTTGCAAAGCCACAGCCAAAAGCTCCTGGAGACCCAAGCTGACGCTGACGCTATGCGCGGAGTGCTGGAGGAGGCGAGAAATTCCGAAGTCCAGTTGTTGGAGAAATTGGCAATGGTTGAACGGTCTCTTCAAACTCGCACCAACGAGTTGGAGGCCCTTCAGAAGCAAGACACCACTCAGGAGGTGACCATTGAGATTCAAAAAAACCAGATCAGCGAGTTGGTTCGGAAAGTGAATGAACAGGCACAGACAATCCAGCGGGACCGGGAGTTGCTGGCTGCAGACCGGGATATTCGGGAACTAATGGTAGATCGCGACTTGCGTCTCGCACACGTCGTGGAACTTGATGGCAGTGGGGGGCGACGCTTTAAAGGACGAGTTTTTTTCACCACGAGTAAGCTGTTGTTCTTTGCTTACGGTATGCCCAAAGGGACGAAGTCCCTGGAAAATTTCTCTCTGCAAGCTTGGGGACAACGCGGCACCACCCTAAAGCATTCAGCCAAGAGCTTAGGCATTTTCTACACCGATGACAGGGACGATAATCGGTGGGTACTCAGGTATGATGATCCAAAAGTCCTGGCCCAGATCGATTCCGTCTTCGTTACCCTGGAGCCAAAGAAGGGCAGTTTGAAGCCGCGGGGAGAAGATCTCTTGTACTCCTACCTGGAGTTCAGCGCCAATCATCCCTGACCCGGTCACTTCTCCTCGATTCGTGGTTGAACTCCAGGTCTGACCCCACGACCTTCCGCCGATGCTGGCAGGTCGCGCCGCCTGATCTGCTTGACACAATTGGAAGCCGAAGTCGGCATACTCAGGTGTGAGCGAGAGGGTGTTTCCTTGCTCCAAACAGGAGGCAGATCAACATCTTGCGTCTCTTTCTAATCCCAACGCTGTGGGTGGCTTTAGCCGGCCCGCTGTTGGCCGGCTCGACGGCCACTCTCACCGGTCGGGTGACAAATTCTCAGAAAGAAGTCTTGGCCGAGGTCCAGGTGACGGCCACCCACGTCGAGACCAACCAGAAGTTCAGGGCCAAGACCAACTGGCTGGGGCTCTATCGGCTGTCCAACCTGCCTCCGGGCAACTACCGGGTGATTGTCCGCCTTCTGGGTTTCCGCACGATCGTGAAGCCTGATGTGGATCTATACATTCAGGAAGTCCTATCCTTGAACTTTTCGATGCAAGTCGGTTCGGTCATAGCCAGCGTTACCGAGCTGGGGGGAATTCCGCTCATCCGAACGGAGTCCGCCACATTGGGCACGACCATCGGCCCCCAGGTCCTGACGGAACTCCCCTCATTGACCCGCAATCCCTACGATTTTGTCGCCGTTAGTGCCGGGGCCACCCCAGCCAGCGTGAGACGTGGTATTGGCGTTGCCTTGAACGGACAACGGGCAGAAAGCGGCGGCTTCCTGCTGGACGGCAGCGACAACAACGATCCTTATAACTCCGGGCCCGGGCAAATTGTTCCCTTGGACGCCGTTCAGGAATACCGTTTGCTCACCAACAACTTCACGGCGGAGTATGGTCGTAATGCGGGCTTCATCGCCAATGCCATCACCAAGAGCGGCGTGAATGAGTTTCACGGAAACGCTTATTACTTCCTTCGCAACTCGAAACTGGCCGCCAATACCTTCGAGAATAACTCGAGGGCCTTGCCCAAGCCGGTCTTCAACCGTCAACAGCTCGGGGGCACCTTTGGTGGGCCTGTATACCGGGACAAGGTATTTTTCTTCGGGGCCTTTGAGCCGATCCTGGTCCGGAGCTCTGCGGCCCTCAGTTACTATGTTCCGACGCCGCAATTGCTCTCGGTAAGCTCACCCGGGACCAACGTGATCTTTGATCGCTTTCCCTTCCCCACGAATCTGTCCGAAACAGATGTCAGCACCCGGACCGTTTGTCCCTTCGGAAGAGTTTGCGGGTCCAAAATCGGGGCAGGCTTTGTCACCATCCCGTCATTCGCCTCCACATCGCGCACCGGGCCCCGGTGGACGCCGGAGCTGGACCGCCACAAGACACCTACCTCTGGACCGCTCGGATTGACTCCAGTATTGGTCCCCGCATGGTGCTGAACGCCCGTTACGCCTTTCAAGATCATGGCCGACTCCCGACGGTCAGTCAGCCCTACTCCTCCCTCTTGGACCAGTCTTTCCGTTTAAGGAATCAAACCATGACGGTCAACTTGACGCGATTCTGGTCTGGGAGTTTCCTGACCGAATCACGCATGGTTTTCAATCGGCTCTTCCAGCATCGGCCGGGCCAGCCCCCTGGAAGCTTCCCCTCCTTTGTCATCACTGGGGATGAAATCAGCGGTGCAGCAGGGTCTCTGGTGCTGCCCTCCAGTCGGAATGGCGACGGCGGCGCCCAGAGCGAGTATCAATTTCAGCAGATGGTTAACTGGGTTAGAGGCAGGCACAACCTGAAGTTTGGCTGGAGCCTTGTCCATCTCCGGGACAACCGGACACCTACCGAGTCCACGCTGACTCGCCACAATCACGTGGAGTTTGTGGACCTCCAGGGCTTCGTGGAGGGGCGAGTGGCCTCTTATCAGCTTCACCTGGATCCTAAGGGTAGGATTCCGGGTGAGCTTTTGCCGCCTCCTTTCGGGCCCTTCACCAACCAGCGTCACTATCGCTTCAACGACTTGGCGGGTTTTCTTCAGGATTCTTGGAAGGTGGGGACCCGGCTAACTCTGTCGCCGGGTCTGCGCTACGAGCATTTCGGTTCCGGCCATCGCATCGACCAGGAAAAGTTTCTGGAAGCCAGTTTTTATCGGGGAGAGGGGGGCCACTGCCCTCGAGCAGATGGTCAATGGTCGTTTGCTCCGCACCGTCGACGCTCCAGGTAAGTATCGGAATCGCTTCTTTCTGCCTCAGAGAATGAATTTCTCTCCCAGAATGGGGCTTGCCTATGATTTGACCGGTCGAGGCAGACTCGTTTTTCGGTCGGGGATTGGACGCTTCTACGAGCGGTTGCCTGGCTTCATCTTCGAGAATCTGAATCCTCCGGCCTATAGCGTTGCCCGTATCTCCGGGGTCTCTCTCACACCCGCCTTGTTCGAGGATCCCTACTCCGTATTTCCCTCGGAAACCATTCCTGTGCCTCCCAGCGCCGTCAGCCATTTGGATCAAGATCTGAAAACAGCCTCCAACTGGGCCTGGAACTCAACTCTCGAACACGACCTGCCCAACAAGTTTCTACTGGCTGCCTCCTATGTGGGCTCCACAGGCCTCAATCTTTACCGACCTATCAACACCAACCGCCTTGGCAGCGGTCAGTTTCAGGGCAGGCCAGGGGAGCGGCTGGTGAGTCACACCGCCGGATTCATCACCGTGGGGAATCACGCCCGGTCTTCTTATCATGGATTGCAGCTCAGAATCGACAGCCTTCGCCTGCCCAGATCCGGGCTTCAGTATGGTCTGAACTATACCTTAAGCCACTCTTTGGACAACGTAAGTTCGTTGGTGGGCGACGACAACGTGAGTGGCGGCGCGGGTCTGCCGCTGGATGCCTTCAACCCTGATTTGGACAAGGGGGCCTCCGACCATGACGTGCGCCACCGGCTGGTCGGCCACTTCGTTTGGCAGATTCCTGGTGCGGCTCAATCCAGAGGGCTGAGGAAGTTATTATTCGCTGGCTGGCAGTTCAGCGGGATTCTCTCTTTTCAGAGCGGCCAGCCCTTCAGCCTTCGGGATGATCGAGTCTTCGACCGAGAGTTATCGGACAACACCCGACCTCGACTCACGGGCGAGGCCCCACAGGTGCTTGGCGCAGGCCAGCGGCAAGTCGACGCTCGCACTCCCAACGCCTTCCTCATTCTGCCAGTCAACCCAATACGCAACCCGGATGGAAGCTGTATCGCCAATGCCAAACCTTTTGGCTGCCAGCTCTCCGTAAATGGTCCTTTTGACGGGTCTTTAGGTCGAAACACCTTCCGGCGTCCCGGCACCCACTTTCAGAACGTCGCGCTGGCGAAAAATATCAATCTTCCTGAGATTGGCGGCGTCGAAGGAATGCAGCTTCAATACCGGGCAGAGTTCTATAACCTGTTCAACCATTCCAACCTGTATGTGAAGGCCGCGACGACCAATATGGCCGCCTCGTCCTTCAACACGAACCGGGGGTCCAGAATTCCAGGAGTTGTCGCCTCCTATGGCACTCCGGATGGTTTTCCCCAAGAGGCTCGGCAGATCGTCTTGGCCTTGAAGTTGATTTTCTGAGCAGGAGATTGGAGTTCCTTTGACAAATTTGCAGATTGGGAGGTATCCAGCGTGTTTTTGAATATCAGCGACTTACATTGCGGGCATGTTTCCGGTGGCAGGTCCGCTGTATCCTCCCCACGGGCCCACGGTAAAAAGCGCGCTGGAGGCTCCCCTGTCAACTGCATGTCGGGTTCTTGGAGTGGAAGCTAGGAAGGAAATACCATTGTTTCGCTGGGGACCATTTTTGAAGGTGGCTTTTTGGCTTGCTACCCTGAGCGGGGTGGGTTGCGCCATGGACGACCCGACGCTGGCCGGTGAGCTTGCGCCAGATCGGGAGGGCCCACGACCTTCCATTCCGGCTCGTGGGCTTACGGCCACTTCTCAACCCAAAAACCTCACCGTTCCGATGGCGGCAGCCAGGAAGGCTTGGCCTCAAGAGGCCTACGTCAGGCTTCCCCTCAGTTTCGAACCGAACCTGGGCCAGGCGGGAGAACCGGTTCGTTTCCTTTCTCGAGGGGTTGACTACAGTTTTCTTCTGCTTGACAGCGAGCTTGTCGTTCAATTCCAAGCCACCGGGTCCAGGAATGAGTCCGAACCTCTGAACACACCGGGACAAATCTCAGCTTTGAGAATGCGGCTCGTCGATGGCAAGTCTGCGCCCAGGATCAGCGGAGAAAACCAGCTTGGAAGCAGAAGCCACTATTTGCGTAGTTCGGACCCGAGCCATTGGCAAGTGAACGTTCCGAACTTTTCCGCAGTACGCTACCAGGAGGTCTATCCGGGCATTGACCTGATCTTTTACGGAAACCGACAACGATTGGAATTCGACTTTGCGCTTGATGCGGGCGCCGACCCCCGCTCTATCGAGCTTCACTTTGGTGGAAATGGAGGTGAGGCGGCTCGATTCGCACTGTCGCTTGACGACCAGGGTGGCCTCATTCTTCCGGGGGGACTCCGGCTCAGTCGTCCGGTGGCTTTTCAAGAAAAGGATGGGGGGCGTCAGGAGGTTGCCGTCGCCTACGAACTGCGTGGTGATCGGGAGGTGGGATTGCATTTAGGTCCCTATGACCGAAGCCGGCCGCTGGTGATTGATCCCGTGCTGACTTACTCGGCCAGCGGGATTGGAGGCTCCGCCATCGCTGTTGACAAAGAAGGCAACGCTTACGTCACGGGCGTTGCCAACCCCGCCTTTCTCGCTTCCTTGGACGCTTTTCAGAGTCGTCACAGTGAAGGCACTTGTTATGGCGGGCCCAACCTGGTTGCCTGTCCCGACATTCTTTTGGCCAAGCTGAACGCCAGCGGGACGGAGCTGATCTATTCCACCTTCCTGGGAGGTTCTGGATTCGAGTACGGCTACGGAGTCGCGGTGGATGCCCAAGGCAATGCCTATCTCACGGGGACCACCAGTTCCCCGGACTTTCCCGTGTCGCCTGACGCCTGGCAATCGACCCTGCCGAGCGAGCACTGCTCCTCCTCATTTCAGAATCCAGTCTGCAGCAGCGCCTTCGTTACCAAAGTCAACTCCACCGGGACCGATCTTCTCTATTCCACTTTTTTAGGAGGTGAAAGGGGTGGCCTCGGTGGCAATGGAGTTGCCGTCGACGCTCATGGTTCCGCCTATGTCACGGGTGATCGTGTGGACGGAGGGTTTGTTGCGAAACTCCATCCAGGGGGGACTTCTCTGCTCTATTCCATCAAGGGCATCGGGGGCACCGGCATCGCCCTCGATTCCCGGGCCAATGCCTATCTCACCGGCAGGATCGAAGATGCCTCCTATGTGACCAAGCTGGATCCCAAGGGAACTCAAGTCCTGTACAACTTTCGGCTCGGCGGGAGCTCCTTTCCCTATGACGCGCTGCCTCAAGAGGTGGAAGCGATTACAGGCGTCGCTGTCGACGAGCAGGGCCATGCCTACTTGACCGGCTACACGGCCTATCCGGACTTTCCGACCACTCCGGGATCTCTCTCGGAAACGGCTCCTGGGGTCGGAATCTGCGGAAACTCCCTATGCCTTGACGCTTTCATCTCTAAATTGAACCCGGAGGGAACCGAACTCGTCTATTCCACCTACCTGGGGGGAAGCTCCATCGACTTCAGCAATGGAGTGGGTGTGGACTCGCGCGGGAATGCCTATGTGACGGGAGTGACTCTCTCCCCCGACTTCCCGACGACGCAGTCTCTGGGATCTCCAGAAGGGCAGATCTTTGTCAGCAAATTGAACCCTGAAGGAACGGAACTTGTTTACTCCGTCAGGGCAGGCGCCGGAGCAAGCTTTGAGGGGGGCATCGGTCTTTCCGTCGCCCCAAAGGGAAGCGTCTACATCACGGGACGGGTGGGACCCGACTTCCCTGTAACCCCTGGCGCCTATCAGACCTCGGAAGGTAATGGGGCCTTTGTGGCGCGTCTCTTTGATGATTACGAGGTCTTTGTGCCCATCGTGCTCTCGGCCTCCGGCCTGAACAACTCCTTCTTGAGTTCAGAGCTCACGCTGACCAACCGAGGGACCAACCTGGCCACGCTGGACTTCACCTACAAGGCAGCATTTGGAGGGGGTAGTGGCACAGCTCGAGACAGCCTGCCAGCAGGTCAGCAGCACATCATTCCCGATGCGATCCACTACCTCAGACAACGGGGAATTCCCATTCCGAATTCAGATAGCCAGGGGGGAACTCTGGTGATTCGCTTCTCCGGCTTGAACTCCGACTTGGAAGGAGCGGTGACCGTGCGCACCACCACGGCAGTCGAGGGTGGTCGAGCCGGTTCAGCCTATCCAGCAGTGTCAACCGGTTTCCACCGGCCGACCTACCTCTGCGGGCTCCGTCACAACGCTGAGGAGCACAGCAACCTCGCGGTTCAAAACATGGGGGGGCCAGCGAGGGGCGAAATCACCCTGCGGCTGACCGTCATCTCCGGTGATCCTGACAACCCGGGTTCTTTCGTTCTTCCGGACCAAATGCTTTTGCCAGGCGACTTCCGTCAAATCGGCGGTGTGCTCAGGTCTTACGGTCTGTCACTGGAAAACGGCTATGTGCGTATTGAAAAGGTCCAAGGGGCAGCACCCTACTATGCCTACGCCTTCATCGACGACCAAGCCAGTTCCGATGGTTCGTTCATTGCGCCCGTTCTGGAAAGCGCGACAGTTGGGAGGATGGGTCAGACGCTGCCCGCCATTGTGGATACCGCCTCGTCCAATAGCGAACTGGTGGTGACCAACTGGTCTGAGTCCCGGAAAATCCTGGGATTCTCCGTTTTGTCTGATGGCATTCAGCACCCTCAGGTCGCCCGCTTCGTTTCCCTTCGACCCCGAGAGCAGTTGATTTTGCCCGATTTCGTGAACTGGCTGAGGCAACGGGATTTACCGGGATTCGGACTACCGGGACTTGGTCCTCCGGGTCAGAATTTCTCCGGTCCTCTCTTCGTAACCAGTGAAGGAGGCGATGGCAGTGGTCTTTTCGTGGGCGCAAGGACTTCAACCCGGGGCGCAGGCAATCGTTATGGATTTTTCTATGCAGCCACCCCCTACGGAGATTCCCATCATTCCCCCGTTTGGGTGTATGGGCTACGACAGGACGAAGAGAATCGAACCAGTCTGGGAATAGTGAATACAGGGGAGTTGAGCGACGAGACCAGCCTCTTTCGTATAGAGATCTATGATGGAGCAACGGGATTGCTGGACCCTTCGGTCGAGGAAGTGACGGTAGAGGCGCGGCAGTCGATCCAGATCGATTCGATACTCGGACGACTGGCTCCGGGCATCCGCCAAGGCTATGCTCGCATCTCCCGAGTCTCCGGATCCAACCCATTCCTGGCTTTTGCCGTCGTCAACGATGGCGCCCAGCCTGGTCAACGCACCGGCGACGGAGCCTTCATTTACGGTGTTCCCTGAGTGCGAGCTCAGGTTCAGAGCTTGGCCAGTCCGGCCGCCATCCTTTGGCTACCCTGGGCGAGGTTTTCAATGGAGGTTGCGTAAGAAAGCCTCAGGTAGCCCTCACCCGACGCTCCAAAAGCAGTCCCGGAGAGTAGAGCCACGCCGGCTTTCTGGAGCAAATAGTCTGCGATCTCGTCACTGCTTTTACCGAAAGACATAATGTTCGGAAAAACGTAGAAGGGCCCCCCGGAGGGGTGAGGCAGCGGATCCCGGGAATTTGGTTTAGCGCCTCAACCAGAAAGTCCCTTCGCTTGCGAAATTCCCCCACCATTTGAGTCACGGCGCTTTCGGTGTGGGCTAGAGCCTCTAGTCCCGCCCGTTGAGCGAAAGGCGCCGTACACGACACACTGTTAGTCACCAGTTTTGAGATCTGGACCTGTAGCTCCGGCCTCATAATGCCATATCCGAGCCGCCAGCCCGTCATGGCATAGGTCTTGGAAAACCCGTCCAGGATGACAGTGCGATCCATCATCTCGGGTAGCGAGGCAATACTGTGGTGGTCGCCTTCGTAAATGATGCTAGAGTAAATTTCATCCGAAAGAACCGTGATGTCCTGTTGAGTCGCAAGATCTGCGATGGTCGCCAAATCCTTCTCCGTCAAAAGCCCTCCCGTTGGATTTTGAGGGGAGTTGAGAATCATCAACTTGGTCTTGGAGGATACCTTCGACTGAAGGTGGTCAGGATCGAAACGAAACTCGAACTCCTCGAGCAAGGGTAAAGGAACCGGTGTCCCCCCGGCGAAGCGGATCATCGATTCGTATATGGGAAACCCTGGGTCGGGATAGATGACTTCGTCACCCTCATCCACCAAAGCCAGGATCAGATAAAACATGATAGGCTTGGCTCCCGGAGTGACCACCACCCAATCCGGACCAATGTCCACACCGCGAGTCTCCCCCACACGGCTGGCAATCGCTTCTCTCAATTCGGCCAAGCCGGCGGAAGCACAATAATGGGTGTATCCTTCCATCATTGCAGCATTGGCGGCGCGGATCACATTTGAAGGAGTATCGAAGTCCGGCTCCCCAAGTTCCAAGTGAATGACACTTCTTCCTTGCGCCTCCAAAGCCTTGGCTTTTACCAGAACATCGAAGGCTGTTTCCGTTCCCAGACGCCCCATGCGACGAGCCAATTTCTCCATCATCTCTCTACCCTTGTTCCCGACCCTTTCGTTCTTACCTTATCTTCTTCGACACTCCCCTTCTCCCGGATCAGGCGAAGGTAAAGCTCCCGCTTCGGCGAAACCAACTCCTTGGCCAACCTCTTGAGGGCATCCTTCTTGGAAAGACCCTGATCCAGGAGTTCTTCAAGACGAAGACTCAGTTCCTTGTCGCTTAATGTTTCAGCAGCGCTTGCTTGCGACGATGCTTTCTCCACCACCACCACGGGCCCTCTCCCCTGGGGCGATGACTCCGGAAAAAGGAGGCCACCTCAGCGGCCGTTCCAGTGACCAGTTGCTCGTGAGCCTTGGTCATCTCCCGGGCCACTGTCACTTCCCGATCTTCGAGGATCTCGTCGATGTCGCTCAGGGTCGATGCCAGCCTCAGGGGAGACTCAAAAAATAGCAGTGTGCGAGCTTCCTGGCGCAGCCCCTGCAACGTAGAGCGACGAGCCATTCTTTTGCTGGGAAGAAACCCCAGGAAAGCAAAGGAATCGGTAGGGCGCCCCGAGACACTCAAGGCGGAAATGATCGAGCAGGCGCCGGGGATCGGAGAAACGCAGAGGCCGCGCTCCAAGGAGGCCCGAACCAGCCGATAACCCGGATCGGAAATGGATGGAGTCCCGGCATCACTGACCAAAGCGACATCCATACCCGATTCCAAGCGCTCCACCAGCCAGCTTGTTCGCCGTTGTTCATTGTGCTCGTGATAGCTGGCGGTGGGTGTTGTAATCTGATAGTGAGAGAGCAGTTTTCTAGTATGGCGGGTGTCCTCACAGGCAATCAGATCCACTTCGCGAAGAGTCCGTAGTGCGCGCAGGGTGATATCTTCCAGATTTCCGATGGGTGTGGCTACCACGAAAAGAGTTCCTGCCATAAGGCCGTGGGTTCTTACATTCCCCAATCTCGGAGATAGTGAAAATCGTGAGTTACAGATCGAGGGGACACTTTGCAAACCACGGGCCCGCGCCGCTTAAACTGGGAGCTTCGAATCTTACTGACAACCCGATGAACGAAATCTTCCTTGAATCCTCGGCCCAGCAGCTCTTTGAGGGAGACGCGGCGATCGATGAGCTCGTAAAGGAGTTCATCGACATCTGCATAAGTGAAGCCCAACTCATCTTCGTCTGACTGTCCCGCCCAGAGATCGGCAGTCGGCTTCTTTTCGAGAATGGGTTTGGGAACTCCCAGGTGGCGAGCCAGTTTAAAGATATCGGTTTTATATAGGTCGCCGATGGGGTTGATAGCCGAGGCCATGTCCCCATAGAGCGTGCCGTAACCCAACAAGAGTTCTGTCTTGTTGGAGGTGCCAAGCACCAGGCCTCCACATTCCATCGACTTGTCAAAGAGGATGATCATGCGGGCCCGGGCCATGGCATTCCCGCGACGAAGGGAACTCGCCTCGGATTGGGAAGCAAAGTAGCCGTCGACGAGGGGCGTGATCTCGACGACTTCGCTCTTGACCTGGAGCGTTGTCACCACAGCCCTGGCGTCTGAAAGGCTCTCCCGACTGCTGGTCTTGTAGGGCATCATCACGGCCAGAACGTTCTCAGGACCCAGGGCGCGTGCTGCCAGGAAGCAGGAGACTGCCGAGTCAATTCCCCCCGAAAGTCCCACGATCGCTCGGTGAAAGCCCGCCTTGTTCAGCTCATCGCGAATAAAGCTTTGCAAAACTTCGGTGACAAGCCGGCAGTTGAGTTGCATCCGTAGTAGAGTCTCGGTGCTCGATGGGTGGTCGCGTGGGCCGCGAACACTGGTCATAGACCCCGGTCTGAGGGTTTCCCTAGGAAACGGAGCGTTGATGGGCAATTCGAGTCAGCTCCCGAAGCGTCAGATCCAGACGCTCGTCCCGCAAGACAGGAGTGAAGAGGCGCGCCCGACGAATCTCTTCCAAGTCAAGCTTGGCCATGATCAAGTCCTCCCCGGAGGATTGGCTGCGGGAGATGATCTCTCCACTGGGACCGACGACCATCGACCCGCCAGGAAAGTAGGCTCCATCCTCGATCCCAGCCCGATTGACGTAGACGTTATACACCGTATAAAACTGCGACAAGGCTTTGAGCAGAGTTTCCCACCCTTGGGAAGTCTGGAACACTTCATCATTCCTCACGCCCCTACCGGGACTCGAGGAGAGCGTCACCACCACCCGGGCGCCATCCTGGGCATGCAAGTAGAGGGTGGAGGGATGCCAGAGATCCTCACAAATCAGCAATCCTAGTGGACCGAAGGGAGTCTGGACCGTACGCAGTCTCTCACCCATGGCGAAAAAGCGCATCTCGTCGAACATGCCATAAGTAGGGAGATACAGCTTCCGATGCACGTGCTGGATCTTGCCTTCAGCCAGGTAGGCGGCGGCATTGTAGTAGTTGTAGCGGTCGGAGATCTCTACAAAGCCGAACACACAGGCGATATCTCGGCAGGGCCTCCAGCAGTGGCTGAAGCATTGGGGCCTCCAGCGGGTTGATCGCCACGTCAGGGACCAGATCCTGCAAAATATATCCCGTCAGGGACAGTTCCGGGAAGATGACCAGTTCAGCCCCTGCTTGCTTTGCCTGACGGATAGTATCCAGATGGAGCTGCAAATTCTGTGATAGGAGCCCGAGCTTCGGCGACACCTGGGCCAGGGCCACGGTGATTTTTGTAGTCAAGCTCAACTCCAAGATGAGAGCATCCTAACACACGAAAAAAACTCAGGGCAATAAGGCCAATGCCGGAACGGCGCTCCCGCTGTAATTATGCCATGGCCCCCCTCTTGACCTTCTTGGGTCTTTATCTGGCTGGCGCTGGCAGGTCCCCCAGTTTGCACAGCCGAAGAAGATCGAGAGTTCGTCGGTTTTGAGGACCCACTTCCCGCTCTGACAAGAGTCAGCGAGAACGTGAGCGTCGGCCAGCTCTCGCTCAAGGGAATCCGGTGCCAGGAAAGGGTTCGAATGACGGACTGGACCGACAGGGACAACTTCTCTGCCGATCGGAGAATCTTTACCTTTGTCAAGTTCGGCGGCGAGCCAAGAACCTGGCCTATGGTCAGCCCGATTTCTCTTCCCGGTGTAAAATGTGGAGCTTCAATGAGAGCCGGGGGAAAATTTCGGTCTGCCATCTTCTCCTCAACCAACCGTCAGAACGGATTTGGCGGCTCCTGCTGCCTCGAGGGGCAATATTCAGCTACCGAAAGGATCTTGCTTGAGGGCGGTGTTCAGGGGAAGAGCTACGGGGTGGAGCAGCCCTTCTGGAAGCTCGAGCTTTTGGGGTCCTCTGAATCTCCTTGAGCCATCAGTCGTCCCGAGAGCGGCTGACTTCGATCACCAAAGTCTTGGAAATGCGATCATGCCAGGTGAGTCGTTCCGGGTCGAAGAAAGCCCAGAGAAAGCCAAGACCAAAACATCCCGTCGAGATACAGTAGCCGAAGGTCCGTAAGCCAAGATCGTGGGCGGAGGGCACTGTGCCATCGAAGCAGACGACTGCCAGACCCATGTAGTTCATGCCCAGGGTCCGCGCGCCGAGGACGGTGAAAAGAAACAAATAGGAGAGCGCTATCGCGAGGAAGACCGCCCCCAATCCCAGTCCGGCAGAGCTGGAAAGAAACTGGAAATCAGGGATGAAGACAACCACCAAGCTAAAGATCAGCCAACAGCCGACAATGAATAAAGCATCGATGATCCCCGCACCCAACCGATCTCGTACCGTTGCCGATCGCAAGTCCCGATGAATCGGATCGGTCCAAGAGGGTGCGGGGGACTCACTTTGGCTGAAAGGAAGCGCCGGCTGATGGAGATCGATTTCAATCCGTTGGATTTTTTCGGAGAATAGGGAGCCTTGCCTTTTTCTTGCCGCAGCAACGCCGGGTTGGCTGGCTCGTTGGACCTGAGAAAGCTTAGTTGTGCTCAAAGAGTTGAGGTTGGCGCCAGCCGCATCCTGGGGCTTCTGGAAAGTTCGCGTTGCCGGCGGGGCCTCCTGGCTGCGGGCGGTTCCAGTCGGCGCACCCAAGCTGGTTCGATCTGTCTTGACGAAGTCTCGATCAAGGACGTTCTTCACCAAAGTTTCAACTGCCTTTTCCTTGACGCCGTGAACGAGACTCTGCTCCTCCTGAGCTTTTTTCGGCCCCTTTGCCTTCGGGGAATAACGGGTCGAGGAGCTTGACTTGGCGTCTCGGCCAACGGAGGCCGTTTCCGCAAGAGCCTTGTTCATGTCGATGGGATTAGGTTCAGAGGGAGATGGTAGTGGGCCATGGCAGCCGACACAATTCTCCGCTGGCGAAGTATTGAGAAGGCCACAGGAAGGACAAATCATGGGTAAAGTTTAGCCGATGGACATTGCCGAGCCTGACAGGCCGGTGTTCCAGTCTGAATGGATCGGTCGGATGTTAACAGAAGCGGTCTGAACTGGCAACATTCGGGTCTTTCGAGGGGACACCTTGGGCTGCCCACATTGTGTTAAGCTCTCTTTGTGGTCGTCTGATGTCCCCTCCTGAAACCATGTCCGGCATCCCATTGAAGGGCGGGTGAACCCGGAGCCAACCGGGACCAAGGTCCAAAAACACCTCGTGCACTCATTCAACCCCTCTTACTCGAGCGCAGACCCCTCTGAGGTTTGGTCCAGGCCGGGTCCCAACCCGACCCCGACCCTGGTGCGGGTCGGGTTCCTCGTCCTGATCACGACTTTTCTGGGTTCAAGCACAATCTGGGCTCAGAAGCCCGAGTCGCAGCAGCCTTCATCCTCCAAGTCTTCTAGTCCTCTATCCATCCGGCCTGGCGGTGAAGTCATCACGGTTCGAGCCGATCGACAAGTCAGAACGGGGAAACATGACTACGTCGCCCAGGGCAACGTGGAGGTCAGCTACCGAAACATGCTTTTGAGAGCTGATGAGATCTGTGGTAACGACCAGACGAGGGACATCGAAGGTGAAGGCAATGTTTACTTCGAGCATGGACGCACTCGCCTTCAGGCGTCTCGCTTCAAGTTCAACCTTGACAGCCAGACGGGGGCCTTCTACGAAGTCAGTGGCAGAACAGACTTCGAGTTGCGTGGCAAAGTCGACACCGGCTTCATCTTTAAAGCCACAGAGGTCCATAAGGTTGCGGCTGACCAGTACCAGATTGTGGACGGCTCTGTCACGGCCTGTGAGGACCCAATACCCAAGTGGAGTTTTTCTGCAAAGAGAGCAGACTTCAAAGTGGATCAGCCTGTGAATCTCAGGCACTCTGTCTTCAGAATCAAGAAACTCCCCCTGTTTTACAGTCCCTTTCTCAGAGCGCCCACCAGCCAAAAACAGCGGAAGACGGGGCTGCTGCTCCCTTCCACGGGCAACTCCTCGAGCCGGGGACGCTCCATCAGTGGAGCCTTTTTCCTGACCTTGGGCCGCAGCGCCGATCTGCTGGCTCGAGCGGACTATTATTCTAAGCGTGGGCCAGGCGGCGGTCTGGATTTCAAAGCCAGGCCGAGCGAGCACAGCTCCATTTCCGCCATCGGCTATTTTGCCCTGGATCGGTTGGGCTTCGGCGGCCAAAACGCACAAGTCAAGGCGAGGACGCAGTGGGACAATGGATTTCGGGCGGCTGCGGACGTGGATGTCGTCAGTTCTCAGGAGTTTCGGCAGGTTTACGGAGACAATTTCAACACCATCTCCCGACCCGATGAGGTTTCCTCGGGCTTTCTGACCCGAAACTTTTCCAACGATAGCCTGAACGTTTTTGGAGAACGGCGGGCAACGGTTTTTCCCGGCGGAAGAGGGGTCACCAGTCGCACTTTTCCAAGTTTCAACTTGAACGGCCACCGGCGCAGGATTAAGGACTGGCCGATCTACCTCTCTTACGACGCCTCTGTGGAAGGGATGAGTCGCACAGATGCCCAGCTATTGACTCCGGCTGTGGTCCAGCGATTCGATTTCTACCCCAGACTATCTCTTCCCATCATCCGGTGGAGCGGAATCAGCCTGACTCCCACCGTAGGCTGGCGGGAGACCTTTTACTCCAACCGCCTTGACTTCGACAGTCCCACCGGCGTCGGACCAAGAAATTTGATGCGCTCTGCCCTTGATCTGGAACTGGACTGGAGTGGACCGGGGTTGCAAAAAATCTTTCAGGTCGGCCAGCATCGCTTGAAGCATCTCATTGAACCGTCGGTGACCTATCGGTATATTTCCGGCATTGATGAGTTTAGTGAGACCATCGTCTTTGACGAAAAGGACATCTTCAGCAATTCCAATGAGGTTGAGTACGTCTTGAACAATCGATTCTTCGCTCGACGCCCCACGTCCGATGGAGGTGGGACGACGAGCGAGTTTCTGTCGTTGAGTATTGGTCAGAAGTACTTCTTCGATCCTACCTTCGGCGGGGCATTGACCCCCGGACGAAGAAACGTTCTATTTCCTGCCAATACGCTGTCGGCTTTTGCATACTTGGATGGTTCCAGGAGGTTGTCTCCCATCACATCCCGACTGCGCTTTACCCCTGCTCAGCGCTATACTGTTGACTTTAGAGCCGATTACGATCCTGAAGTTCGACGGTTGCGCGCCAGCAGTGTTGCGGGAAGAGTCAACATCTCGGGAAATTTCCTCGGCCTGACTTATTACAATACTCGCAATTTGCCTCCAACTCAGTTTCCTTCCAACCAGATCCGTGCCAGGTTGGGCCGCTCCTCACTCCGAGGAATCAGCGCTGCCCTCAGTTTTGTCTACAACTTCAACACCCAAGCCAGACAATACACCGCAGCGCAACTGGCCTACAATTGGGACTGCTGTGGGGTGGCTGTTCAGCTTCGCCAAGTGGGTTTGAGACAATTCAATCCCCGACTGGCGAACGAATCCCAAGTTCGGTTCAGCTTCTTCCTGAAAAACATCGGATCATTTGGTACTCTGAGAAAACGAGAGCAACTTTTCTAAAAATATCTCATAAACCAACAGAGTCGACTTGGATAAGCCAAATTTACTGCATTTATCAGATCTTTTTGCGACCCTATAGTTATTTTCTGTTCAACTTAGAGTTAAACAGACTATTTTTTATAGATAGTTCAGATTTTAAACACTTGTAAAGAGTAATAGACGTAATTCCCTTGAAAAATTTGAGAAAACTGACTATCTTTTGACAGATGTTCAAGTAAGCATCGGGAGACGATCACGAGAAATGACTCATGAAACGATGGATGGAGCCCAGGCATTAGTCAGGGGTCTGGAAAATGAAGGGGTGGAATACATTTGGGGACTTTCTGGCGGAGCCGCCATTCCAATTTTCGATGCTCTGGTCACCACCAAAACCAAGATCAAGCTGGTTTTGGTCAGGCACGAACAAGGGGCTTCCCACATGGCGGACGGTTACGCCCGAGCCACGGGCAGACCTGGGGTTGTTCTGGTCACCAGCGGCCCGGGCGCCACCAACACCGTTACCGGCATTATGACCGCCCACATGGATTCCATTCCGATGGTCGTTTTAACCGGCCAAACTGTGACTCCCATGCTGGGCAAGGATGCTTTCCAGGAAGCTGATGTCTTTGGCCTGACCATGCCGATCGTCAAACACAGCTACCTGATCAAGAATGCCGACGACATCCCCAGAATTGTGAGAGAGGCTTTCTACATCGCCAATACCGGGCGTCCGGGGCCGGTGCTGATCGACGTTCCCAAGGACGTGAGCCAGGGACCCTTTTCCGGCAATCTTCATGCGGAAATGGATTTGCCGGGATATCGGGTCGAAAACCATCTCGATCACAGCCGAATCCTGGAGATTGCCGGGGCCCTCAGTCGTTCCCGAAAACCGATTTTGCTGGTGGGTCACGGGGCTTTGGTAGCCAACGCCTCTAACGCTGTCAGGACGTTGGCGGAAAAATTGTGCGCCCCGGTGACCACGACCTTGTTGGGGAAAGGGGCATTTCCGGAATCCCATCCTCTATCTCTGGGTATGTTGGGAATGCATGGGACGGCTTATGCCAACAAAGCCATGGTGGAATGCGACCTGGTCATGTCAATCGGTTCTCGCTACGATGACCGCATCGTTGGGCAGCCGCACCGGTTTTGTAAGGATGCGGTGCGCATCCACATCGACATCGATGCGGCCGAAATCGGCAAAATGATCCAGTGTCATCACTGGTGTGTCGGAGATGCACGGGCAATCGTCCAGGAACTGGTCAAGCACGCGGGGCCCTTGAACACTTCGGATTGGTTGAGGCATGTGGAGGGGTACAAAAAGAAATTTCCACTCAAGTACAAGAAGCGTGGCGGCCTGAAAATGCAACATGTCTTGGATGAGTTGCACAAGCTGACCCGGGGCAGGGCCATCATCTCTACCGACGTCGGACAACACCAGATGTGGGCGGCCCAGTTCTGCAAGACGGACTACCCTTCGAACTGGCTCAGCTCGGGGGGCGCAGGCACCATGGGGTTCGGGCTTCCCGCTGCCATAGGCGCCCAGTTCGGTCGCCCCAGGGATTTGGTGGTGGCGGTGGTGGGTGACGGTGGATTTCAAATGACGATGAGTGAACTGTCCACCGCCTGCGTTCACCGACTACCGATCAAGGTCATCATTCTCAACAACCATTATCTGGGGATGGTCCGGCAGTGGCAGGAACTCTTTTACGGGGAACGCGAGAGCGGCGTGGATTTGGAGGGCAACCCGGATTTCGCCAAGCTGGCAAATGCCTATCCGGGGGCTAAAGGATTCACCTTGAAACGGCCGGCCGATGTCAGAAAGATCCTCATGCGAGCCCTCGAGTACGACCAAGGCCCGGCAGTGGTGAACGCCGAGTGCGAAAAGACGGACAACGTCTATCCCATGATCCCCGCAGGCAAGGCTCTCGAAGACATGCTGATCGAGAAGCCCAAGAAAAGGCTGGAGAAGCCCAGCGGGTCCACCTAGACGCGTCCCGTGGCCGGATGTTTGTCACGGCCGCTTCTGCGAGAGAAGAGCTATGGAAAATTTATTGAGTCGCGACACCCATACTTTGAGCGTTTATGTGTCAAACAAGCCGGGTGTCCTGGCCAGGATCGCCCAGGTGTTCGCCCGTCGCGGATACAACATCGATTCCCTGGTGGTCTCCTCTTCGGTGGAGGGCAAGTTCTCCCGAATGACCATCACCACCAAGGGCAATCCCCAGGGTTTGGGGCAAATTATCAAGCAGGTGAACAAGCTGATCGACGTGTTGCACTGCGTGGACCACACCGGGGAAGCCGCCGTTGTCCAGGAACTGGCGCTGATCAAAGTGGCAGCGGGGGTGGAGGACCGCAGCGAGGCCCTCCAGGTGGCGGAACACTTCAAATGCAAGACCGTTGACCTGACCGAGTCCTCCATGATCCTCATGGCGACAGGCGGCACGGATAAGATCGATGCCCTGGTCCGCATGGTTCACAAATACAACATCATCGAACTGGTGCGGACTGGTAAGGTGGTCATGGCCCGAGGCAACGAGGTTACTTGAAGGGGGGAGACTGTCTTTCCCAAGGGGAGGCAACAGTGAAAGCTAGATCCTCGCCGGGATAGTCGGGCGAAACAATGATGAACTCGTCATACGGGCAAGACTCCTCCATCCAGATTTCTTGACAGTTCCCACCAACTTTTTGTTGCCGTATGAAGCCTTGGCAGCGCACTTAGGGCTGGGCGGTTGTTTTCCTCTCTTTTCCGGTTTCCATTGGCCAGTCCCATGACTGCGGAGGGGAACCGCCTGAATAGCCGGCTTGATATTCGCTTTTGATTCGCCTAAAATGCAGCGGTGCGGCTGGCTCTGTCAGGAGGTAGGATGGCCCTCACGAAGCGTCAATATCAAGTCCTTGCTTTTCTGGACTCCTTTGTCCGCCGGAACGGCTATTGCCCCAGCTACGACGAAGTCAGAAAAAGCCTGGGTCTTTCTTCCCTGGCTACGGTGCACAAGCACATGAACACTTTGGAGGGAAAGGGCTTTATTCGGCGGGACCCCCATCGGAGTCGTTCCATCGAGGTGATCGATCGAGGTCCTTTGATCGAGGCAACGGCCTTGAGGACAGAAACCCCGGCTGACTCGAGGCCCTCGGACACGGCCAACTCTCTACCCCTGTTGGGGCGAATTGCGGCCGGTCGACCGGTGGAGACGTTTGCCGGTGACGAGACCTTGTCTTTGCAGGAATTCGTCGGAAGCAAGAACGTCTACGTCTTGCAGGTCAAGGGAGACTCCATGATCGAGGACCACATTTGTGATGGAGACTATGTGGTGGTGGAGAGCACCAGCCGCGCTGACAACGGGGATGCGGTGGTTGCCCTTATCGAAGGGAACGAAACCACGCTGAAACGATTCTATCGTGAAGGAGACGGTCGCCTTCGACTTCAGCCCGCCAACGCATCCATGGAACCGATCCTCATGGAGGACGGGGAAGTGGAGGTCCAGGGCAGAGTCATTGGCGTCTTGCGCAAGTATTAGCCGCAGGACTTCAAGTTCGCTCCTGCTGTCGGGTCAAGCTGGTCGGTTCGCGAGTCCCTGGACCATGGCTTTCAGGCAAGCGGGTCATCCGCCAAGACAGAGCCCTCAAACCGAATTCCGGGGAACGTTCGAGGCAGGCCCCCCCAACCGACGTGTTGTTTTTCACGTCGATATGGATGCGTTCTTTGTCTCGGTCGAGGAGTTGTTTCGTCCCGAGCTCCGCGGCAAGGCCGTCATCGTTGGGGGAAACCCGGACCAGCGCGGGGTCGTCTCGGCGGCTTCTTACGAAGCCCGCAAGTTCGGGGTTCATTCCGCCATGCCCTTGGCCACCGCCCAGAGGTTATGTCCTCAGGCGATCTTTCTTCCCGGTCGCCGCGACTGTTATCTGGAGTACTCGAAGCGGGTCCGCTCGGTATTCTGTAGCTACGTTCCGCAGGTGGAGATGGTCTCGATTGACGAGGCCTATTTGGATTTTACCGGCTCTGAACGGCTCTACGGAGATCCGTTCCCCCTGGCCCATCGACTACGAAGGGAGATCGAAGATCAGACTGGTTTGAGCGCCTCTATTGGAGTATCGACTTCCAAGCTGGTTTCCAAGGTGGCTTCCGATTTGGCCAAACCCCGGGGCATTTTGCAGGTGCTGCCAGGTCACGAGAGCGCCTTTCTGGCCCCTTTGAAAATCGAGAGGATTCCTGGAATCGGGAGAGCGACTCAGCAAAGACTCAACGAGTTAGGTGTGGCCAAGGTGGCGGACTTGACTGCTGTGGGGCGGCTGTTCCTCAATGAGACCTTCGGGCTCTGGGGAGAGGCGCTCTATCGGAAGGCGCTGGGTCAGGAAACGGCTCACTTCGAGTTGCACCAAGAGCCCAAGTCGATCAGCCAGGAACATACCTTCAGTCATGACACCAACGACGACCAGCAGATGCAACGAACCCTTGCTTGTCTCGTGCAAAAGGTCGCTCACCGGCTGCGGGACCACCGTTTGTTCGCAGGCACCATCACCTTAAAGCTCAGAGACTCGGATTTTTTGACACGAACTCGAGCTTCTTCGCTCAGAGAGCCGACTCAGTTGGATGCCGAAATCTTGGACGTGGTCATTCATTTGCTGCGGCGGAACTGGAACGGTCGAAGCAGCATCCGTCTCCTGGGGGTGGGCCTGAGTTCGCTGACTTACGGGCCTCTTCAGGAAGACCTGTTCAGGAAGCAACAGCGGGATCGTCTGACCCGGCTGTATCGAGCCGCCGACCAGGTTCGTGACAAATTTGGATTCGGATCGATCCTTTCGGCGAGAACGCTCTCCTGAAGGGAAACCGCCAACAAACAGGTTGTTGCCCGACGGAGCGACGGACCGCGCCTGATGGTTATGGGGGGAAGCTGGCATGACGGTTGAGTCTCACTCACGGCCTTTCAGGAGTTCTGAGGTTTGTGCGACCGGGATTGTCACCAAACTGCGGTCCGCAGGGTTTGCCGCCTACTTTGTCGGGGGCTGCGTTCGGGATCGTCTGATGGGGATGGTTCCAACGGATTATGACATTGCAACCAGCGCCCTGCCCCATGAGGTGGGGCAGCTGTTTCCGCGGACGGTAGCCGTGGGTGCTGCGTTCGGAGTAGTCCAGGTATTGGAAGAAGGCGGCGCCTACGAGGTGGCCACTTTCCGATCCGATGGGTCCTATTGTGATGGCAGACGTCCCGACCGGGTGATTTACTCCACGGACCCGAGCCGGGACGTGCAGCGACGTGACTTCACCATCAACGGGCTGCTCTACGATCCTTCGTCGCAGGAGGTTCTGGACTTTGTGGGAGGAGAGCAAGATATCCGATCCGGCATGATTCGCGCCATCGGCCCTCCCGGTCTCCGTTTCCAGGAAGACAAGCTTCGGCTGATGCGGGCCGTTCGTTTTGCCGCTCGATTTCGGTATGAGTTGGAGAAGGAGACGCTCTGCGCTTTGCGGGACCGGGCGCACGAGGTGGCTCAGGTGAGTCCCGAGCGCCTACGGGATGAATTGGCCAGGATACTGACCGAAGGCTACGCCGCCTCCGGCATTCGCAAGTTGGAGGAGGTTGGCCTGCTGCCTCATCTGCTTCCCGAGGTGCTGGCCTTGAAGGGTGTCCCCCAGCCACCGGAGTTTCATCCGGAGGGCGATTGCTGGGTTCACACGTTGCTCATGTTGAAATGGATGGACCGAACCAAAACGGGTGGAGGGATCGGCAGCGACGGGGTTGGAAACAGTGATCAGCCTGCCCCGGCGCTGGGTTCACCGCCTGAAAAGGCAATGGCTGCCTACCCTTCTCTCACTTTGGCCATGGCGGTGCTTTTGCACGACGTTGGCAAGCCTTCGACCTTCGAGCGCAAGGATCGAATCCGCTTCAATGGTCATGCAGACGTCGGAGCCCGTATGGCCCTCAGAATCTGCGATCGATTGCGTTTCAGCAAGAAACAACAGGAGAGAATCACGGCGCTGGTCAGGGACCACCTCAAGTTCAAAGACCTTCCTCGGATGCGAGCCTCGACGCTCAAGCGGTTTCTGGGCCAGGAGGATTTTGAGGAGCATCTTGAGCTGCACCGGCTGGATTGCCTCGGAAGTCACCGCAAACTCGACCACTGGAAGCTGGCCAGGGAAACCCTGGATCGCCTGGAACCTGAAGAGATCCACCCCAAGCCGATCCTGACCGGCAACGACCTCATTCAAATGGGATATTCTCCCGGACCGATTTTCCGTAAGATTCTCATGTCGTTGAGAGAGGCTCAACTGGAGGATCAGGTGCAGACTCGCCAGCAAGCCAGAGCTTGGGTCTTGGCTCGATTCGACTTGGATAAATCCTGAAGGCTTCCATTCTCAGTCAACCCAGGGGATCGCGTGCCGGAGTTGCCCGAAGTTGAAACGATCCGTATCGGTCTTGCCGGCACAGTCCTCGGTAAGACCATCTCCAAGGTGAAGATTCGGAATCGGCGGATTGTGGTGCGCCCCCAACCCGGGCGGTGGTCTCAAGCACTCAAGGCTCAAACCATCCGGCGGGTTTCACGCAGGGGCAAGTTCCTGGTATTCACCACCGATCGCTATCAGTTGTTGGTTCACCTGGGAATGACAGGTCAGTTGACTTACTGGGATAAGACCGAAATCAACGACCAGCGCTTCTTCGTCCATCCCCTCACCGGACTGCAGAAAGCCCAACAACATGCCGTCGATAAGCATACCCACCTGAGCCTTTATTTCACGGATGGGAATGCTATGCATTATCGAGATATCCGCCAGTTCGGCAAATGGCGCCTCTATCTGCTCGAAGATTTCAAAGAAGCCAAGGAATACTGGAGCCTGGGCATCGAGCCCCTGACGCCTCATTATTCATGGACTCGCTTCCTTGGGGGATTGAAGGGCAGGAAGAGTCGGATCAAGAGCCTGCTGCTGAACCAGCACTTCCTCGCGGGACTGGGGAATATCTATGTGGACGAGGCGCTGTTTGAGGCGGGTCTGCATCCGCTGCGGCGTTGCGACTCCTTGACGGAAGAGGAGAAGAGGAAGCTGTTCCGGGCGGTTCCGAGAGTACTCAAGCGCGGTCTCAAGTACGGTGGCACCAGTTTTCAGAACTATCTCAACGCAAGCGGCGAGGCGGGGTCCAATCAGGAACACCTCAGAGTTTACGGTCGTTCGGGAGAGCCATGCCGGCGATGCCGAAACCCCGTATCCCGAACCATTGTGTCTCAGAGAAGCAGCCACTTCTGCCCGCAATGTCAGCGTTGAGGACCGGCCACCTTGGGTGCTTCGAAAGGATGCGCCCGGACTAGCGTCGGGGAGCTTGGTATTGTTTCAAGTACCTGACCTGATGTTGAGGATTGCTGACCGTAACCCGGATCTTTCTGGACTTACCGTCTTTCTTGGGGTGGGAAGAACGATACTCGAGCGCGAATCGATTCTTGAGTCCGTAAGATAGCATCTCCAGGGGGCTGGCTGCCTCTTCTGCTGTTTCGACGAACATCACCAATCCGCCTGAACGATCGGCATAGACTTTGAGGGCCGGGCCCTTGATGTTCAGAACCTTGAGTCTCGTCCTGAAACTTCTGGCTCCCTTGATTCCCAGTGAATGGACGGGATAACGGTGTTGGGCGATATGATCCAGGGTCGCCGGTCCTGCGATGTCTTGGCCTGCCGAGATGAAAAGGATGGCTCGATTAGGGTTGCTGGCTTCCCGCAGCTTGATCAGAGCCAAATCCAGTGCTTGCCCCATGTGAGCCCCGCCGCCGGTTCCCAGATTTTCGATTGGATCATCCAGATAATCTTCCGGGGCCATGAAATCGAGAAGCTCCTGGGATTCACTACTAAATGCGTGGATAAACAATTCGTCCGGACTCTCCAGTTTAGCCGCCAAGTTCTTTAGCAGAGCCAATGCCAGCCGGATCCCATCACCCTGCATGCTGTCGCTCACGTCGATCAGAACGCCTAGCGAGACCGGAAGATTTCTTTCGAATCGGACTTGGGTAATCTTCTGGAGCTTGTTTTTCTCGAATACTTGGAAGTCCGATGCCCTGAGAGTCTCGACAGGCTCTCCGTTCTGGTCGCTCACTGCAACGTAGAGCGTCACCCACAAGGGTCTTTCGCCGGGGCGAGCCGGAGTTCTCTTGGTCAAGCCGGTCAAGAGGAAAAAGCTGCTCAGGAGGAGCCCAACGATCAAAAGGCGAGCGGGGCTTCGATCCACAGAAAGGTTCCCACACCGCTTGGGTTCAGGGATTCCCGTCATGATTCGATATCCGTAGTTTGCCCCCAAGAAACAAGCAATGCATCAACGACTGTCGAGTGACAATCAAGCCTGTCCCATATTCCTGAGAATCTGGTGGGCGTCGCGAGCTTTGGAAAGGAGTCCGGAACCCGATGTTCCGGGCCTTGCAGAGTCAAGAGTCGACAAAAATTGAGAAAGAAACAAAAAGATGGTTGACCCTGCCCTCAAGCTCGACCCTTAGCGTTTTCTCCTCCGGTTGACAGCAGATTTCAGGTCCGTTCCTAGAGAAAGCTTGGCGACTTTCTTCGCTGAGATTTTGATAGGGGCGCCTGTTTGGGGGTTGCGGCCGGTCCTGGCTTTTCACTTGCTTACTGAAAAAGTTCCAAAGCCGACCAGCGTAACCCGGTCGCCTTTGTTGAGCGCATCCTGAACGCCTGCCAAGGCGGAATTGATGGCGGCGTCAGCCTGCGTTTTGTTGATTTTGGCACCCTTGGCAATTTTTTCGATCAGGTCTGCTTTGTTCACGTAGTTTCCTCCTTGGGATCCGTGGGGAGAGGGATATTAAACGGGAAGTTTTATACAATCCGGGGCTGTTCCTTATCAAGCTTTTGTACTCGTCCGGTGCATACCCTGTACATTACCTTTATGAGTCGCAGTGAAGGCTCCATCCGGTCAAGGGCTCGATCTACTGACTCGCCCGTTGTGAATGCGCCTGCCCCGGTCATCAACGGCCTGTCTGCCAGGGCACAGGCAGCCACAGCCAAGGTTGAACAGGGCTTTCAGCTTGCCCTTAATCCACATTGGGTAGTGGTTGCGAAGGTTCAGCATCACCCCTGGCAGCTCCGAGCTCCAGGGGAGGGGCCCATACAGGTGACGACCTACGACTTCTCTCTTCCAGACTCGTCCGGTCGTGTGGTCTATGTCGCCTCAGTCAGAACGCCATCCACCACGCAATAGCCGCAGGAATGGAAGATGTCAGCCGTGCACACCACCTGAACCTTTCGCGTTTCACCTCGCAAGAACGGTTGATCCGAACCAAACTCAGGATTCCCGGGTTCCACCGGCCAGATAATTCGTCCATTGAAGTGCACAACAACCTCCAACTGCGCGCCGCAGGCTTTGCAAACAAAAGTGCCAGGGCCTCCTGGCCGTCGGTTTCCCGGGAAAACGCCCCAATCGGACTCAGACATCATTCAAAGCTCCGAACCAAACAGGCCCCTAGCAGGACCGCGTCTCCGGCACTACTCACGCTTGGAATCTTCTTATTGTACCAGATTGTACCAGCTTATCATTTCCATGAGCTTCATGAGCTTGAAGTCTCCATGGCTTGTCAGGAGGTCTCGTTTGACCTGGCCGACCTTTTAGCCAGTGCTGGCTCCGTCGATTTTGACTTGACGGCAAGCCGGGTCTTGCCTTCCAATGACTCTGATGAAAGTTCGAGTCCTCTTTTTCGCACGACTGAGAGACCTGCTGGGCAGAGAAAGTGTCGAGTTGGACAGCCCAAAGATTCGTTCGGCCGGGGATGCTTATCAGATTCTCAGAGCCCAATACCCCGAATTGGATGCCTTCAGCCGTAGCCTTCTCGTGGCTGTGAATCAGGAGTTTGCCGACTGGGAGACGCCTGTCCGGGAAGGGGATGAATTGGCCTTGTTCCCGCCGGTTAGCGGTGGCCAGCAACCATCCGGCACAGTCTATCCCTCCGATGCGCTTGGGGACATCTACCAGATTGTCCGGGAACCGATTCAAACCGAAGGACTGGTATCGCAGCTCACTCGAAGCGAGGATGGAGCAACCGTGACTTTTTTCGGCATTGTCCGCAACAATACCCGTGGGCGCAAGACGACTCACTTGTACTATGAGGCCTATGAGCCGATGGCCCTTCGCAAGATGCGCGAGATCGGCGAAGCCGTCAGGCAACGCTGGCAGATTGGACAGGTGGGGATTGTCCATCGACTGGGGAGGCTGGAAATCGGAGAAGTGAGTGTCGCCATAGTCATCACTTCTCCCCACCGTGGGATTGCCTTCGAGTCCTGCCGGTACGCCATCGACACCTTGAAGAAGAAGGTCCCCATTTGGAAGAAAGAGTTCTTCGAAGACGGTGAAATTTGGGTCGAAGGAGAGTGCCACCCGACGGAGAATGGAACGGTCACGACCTAGAAGATTACCAGCGGCAACCGTCGCACGTCACCGCTCATCTTAAGTCCTGAGGAAAGACCTTGCCTTCAATTCATCCGCTCTATGGCTACCCTCCTGACCTCAAAGCTCTGGCCGTCCCTGGTGTTGGGGATGCTCTCCCTACTGCCCTTTTGTGGTTCGCTAGCGTTCTCCCGGGACGCGGTGGAAGAGGATTACAAACTCGTCGTTGACGTCGACTTGGTCACCGTGCTGGTCACGGTCACGACCCCTGAAGGCTCCTTGATTACCGGGCTGACCAAGAAAGATTTCCAGCTCTTCGAAGACGATGTCCCGCAAAAGATTACGCTCTTTGGGAGAGAATCCGATCAACCTTTGAGGCTTCAGGCGTTATTCGATAGCTCGCTCAGTATTGCCACTGAATTGGGGACTCAGCAGGAAGCGGCCATTGACTTCTTGAAGCTGGTGGTGAGCCGGAAGGATCGCGTCTCGATCTTACAGGTATCCCAGGATGTGGTCGAACTGGTGCGGGAGAGTTCTCGTTTGGAAGCCATGGCCAAGGCGCTCCGCTCCATCCGACCGAGTGGCGGAACCTCGCTGTATGATGCTGTTTATCTGGCCGCGGAAGGGCTAGCTTTGTCTCGGGGGCGTAAGGTAATCTTGATCATCTCCGATGGCGCCGATACAACCAGCGGTGTTTCACTGCAAGAGTGTCTCAAGCGGACGCTTGCCTCTGAAGCCGTCGTTTATGCCTTGGTCGTGCAACCCATCAAGAGCGAGCCTGGACGGAACCTGGCTGGTGAGCATAGTATGATTTACCTGACTCGGGAAACTGGAGGAAGGTTCTTCAAGGTCCCCTCGCATGAGGCCCTGCGGGAGTCCTTTGCCCGTATTGAGGAGGAGTTGCGAACCCAATACTTGTTGGGATACTATCCCAAGCATAAGGGAGAGTGCGGGCAATTCCGCAAGATCTGGATTGCGGTGGACGTACCGGGAGCCGTGGTGAGAGCGCGAAATGGCTATTACGCGGCGACGAAAACCCGCTGCCCTCCTGAGCCTCGAAAGAAATAACCTTTTGCAACAGCCGCCAATGGAAGTATAGTACTCAGGCAAATCAACGAGAACCCTGAATTTGCCCCAATCCTAACGCTGCTAAGCTCATAGGGGCAATCCGGGTGTTCCTGTGGACAGATTATAAGGATCACACTTTGCTAAGTCATGTTCAGACGGGCAGGGTTGCCGTAGCTCATCCGCCCTATAAGGTCAGTGCAGATGTCAGTCGAGCCTACTTGCGGCGATGGCTCGAGGAGCGAGGGAGAAGCGAGCAACTGATTGCCAAGCTGGAGACCATTCTGGACAAGACCCAAATCAACTCACGTTACATCCTGCTTTCGCCTGAAGAGGTCCTCCAATCCAGAGACTTCCGCACCACCAACGCCCAATACGTCGAGGCCTCCATTCGGCTGGGCGCCGAGGCTGTTCAGCACACCTTGGAACTGAACAGTATCCACCCCGCCGATGTCGACATGTTCATTAGCATTTCCTGCACCGGATTTGTGATTCCTGGCGTCGATGCTCATATCATGAACCAGTTGGGGATCAATGCCTCGCGCATGATTCTTACTGAGCACGGCTGCGCGGGTGGGGCTGTCGGCTTGATGCGGGCTTGGGAGTATTGTCGCGCCTATCCGGAGCGAACGGTCGTTCTGCTGGCCCATGAATTCTGCTCCCAGACGTTTCTGCTGGACGATTTGAGTATGACCAACATCGTGTCATCCACACTTTTTGGCGATGGCGTCGCGGCCACGGTCATTTCGGGCAAGCTCAACAGTCCCGAGCCTCTCCCGGCCATGCAACGGTGCACCACACGATTCTTCCCAGGTACCCTGGATTACATGGGCTTCGAGCTTCGCAATGAAGGATTGCGAATCATTCTGTCCCCGGAAATTCCTTCCTTCATCAAGAATCGAATCAAACCGACTTTGGAGGATTTCCTGCGAGAGTGCCAACTGTCGCCGGAGTCTCTTAGCCATTACGTCATGCATCCAGGGAGCGTGCGGATCGTGGAGATCATCGCCAACCAGTTGGGCCTGAGTCGAGAGGACATCCAGCCCACGCTGCAGGTCCTGTTCAATAAAGGCAACATGAGCAGCGTCACCGTCCTGGCCGTGATGCAGGAAATCCAGAATCGCTCGGCGCCTCAGGTGGGGGACCTGGGTCTGTTGGTCGCCTTTGGTCCGGGCTTTGTGGCGGAACTGGCGCTCTTCCAGTGGCTCAACGGCCGTCCTGACTGAATCCTGCCCTCGTGTGACCCTGCCCTTGAGGGCGTATGTCAATTGGCATCGTAAAGCTCACACTTGAACTTAGTTCCCGAAAAAAAATTCCATCCAGATCCCTGGCGATCAATTTGCAGAACCCATCGCTGAAGATGTTTCGAGCCTATAGCCTCACCGACGTTGACCGTAGTTTTGCCTCTGAAGCTTCGTACTGCCCTAAGTGCGTGCGCATCAGGCTTTTCCAGAGTTTCCCGTGGTTCGGCACGTGAGACTGGAGAAGTTCATGGACGATGACAGAGTCCTGGGCGTCCGTATCGGCATCGAGGAGTTTGTTGCTGAAGTTGAAATGACCGCTACTCGGACACGATGCCCATTGGTTACGCATCGGGCGAACTCCCAACCAGACAACGTTCACGTCCAGTTTGGCCGCCCAGTCAAGGACACGGTCTTTGAAGGTCTGTTTTGCATCCGTCAGGCTCATGAGTTCAGATTCGATCCGCCCTTTCCAGCAGAGTGAACAATTCGTCCACCAGGGCAGCAACTCGGTCCGGGTCATCCATTTCGGCAACAATCGCAAAAGTGATTTTCTTGCGAAGTTCGCTCAGCGCGCCGTCGCTGTTTCTCCAGTTCGGAAAATCTACAAAGGCCTCGCGGATCTTGTGACTCACGGCCTCGGCGGTCCTTACTCCCGCGTCCAGCAGGCTCCGGTAAACAAAAGTAGGCCAAACCATCGAAACCCTTCTCCGCCTGTTCTTTTTTGCGCGCCTCGTTTCTTGCAACCTCCTTCAGCAGTTCCGCCAACGCCTCGGCAGTCCGGGTCTGTCGGTTTTCAAAGCCTTCCTGGATCGCCTTCGCTCGTTCCGCCATGGCGATCAGATAGGGATCGTTGCTTTTCTCTTTCGCCAGTTTCCCGATACTTTTGACCAGGTTGAAGACTTTCGCTCAACCTCTCGCCGGCCATCGTCGAAAGGTTTCAGTGGCGTCCCCTTTCCTCCGGGATCGTCGATGCCGGCACCTTCCTCGCAGCACTCTTGGCCCGATGCTTCTCTATCCTTGATATTGTATCCACATTGCTTAACGCAGGGGGATCCGGCGCGTATCGTGCGTGCGGTTAAGATCTCCTTCGATACCTTCTCTTTGCTCAGCACCTCTACCAGGTGATAGGCGTACCGCCCCACGTCCTGAATCTTTGTTCCCCGGTCTTCAAGCCTGACTTTCAACTTGTAGATAAACCCCGGCTCAAAGTTGAACCCCTGTATGCTTTCGTAGAAAAATTCCCACTGCTGCTGTTCGTTGCATTCAAGAAAACACTCCTGCTGAATGAACCCCTGACAGGTTTGGGTATAGGGGCCTATCGTAAGAATTTCCGTGTCTTTCCACTCGCATCCGATGATGAGCGGTAGGAACACTAATGGGATTGGCGCTATCAGTTTCGTTGGCAATGGCATCTCTTGGTTTTCATGGTTCTCGGACTGACTCCAAGTCGTTGATAATAAAATGCCTGGGGAATGGCCATCAAGCTCTTGGGGGCTATGGTGTGCAAGTTCCTTCCCGTTACCAGTGCTGTCGCCAGTCGCGGAACTCCGTTGGACGAACACGATAACGGGCGATGTTGCCCTCGTGTAAATTCAGTAGCTCGGTTTCGGCGACTTCGATAAAACGCTGCCGATCGTCAACTGGGACCCAGGCCAGGGCAAACGCCTTGACCCGGGCAGCTGCCCGACCTTTGTCCAACCGTGATCGCACTACCTCCGCGATCAGTTTCACCATCGGTTCCCGGTATCTCATGCGGAAGGGGTCCGGTTCTCCCAGCAACTGGCGCACCCTCGAGTAACGCTTACAGGAGCGTTCGTAAGCCCACACGAAAAGGTCGCGCAACAGGTCGAGGCGATTCAACTCATAGACAGCCAGTAAACCATCGACGTAGACTCTCTCGGGCACGTCCACGAAAGACAGCGGGATCAGATTCATTCGAACAAAGGGAATGTTGGCCGCCAGCCTCGATACACGCTTGTTGACATCCTCGAAGGGTTGCAGGTAGGGCAGATGCACCATGGCGAAAAATGCCTGCTCGAACGGATCTTCAATCCCGTTGGCCTTGTCCAGCAGGGATCGAAAAGTGCTGTCCAGGAGGGTGGGATGCGCCAGCGGCCTGTAGACACTGCCGCCGATGCCCACCGGTATGGTGCGCACCCGCCCGCCGGCCGAAGAATCGGGCAACAGGTTTTCCGAAAGCAGCGCATGGAGATTGCAGATGGTATAGCGGTTGAAGGCAATCTCGTCCGGCGCTTCCACCAGCAAGTCGATGGCGGCCTTGTGATTCAGAATCATCTGCGTTTCCCGGACGTCCTTGCCTTCAGCCGACCGACCGGTATGCAGGAGCCGCTCGGTTTCCAGCAACGAGTAGGTGTTCCCCTCCAGACGACTGGAGTTCCAACTCAGGTCGATCAACAGCCGATGGTAGAGTTTTCTGGCATAAGTACCGGCCGGTTGAATGGCATCATGAGGCTGTCCCGACTCCCGCAAACGGGAACGGATCGACTTGTCCAGATAAAATGTCCGGTTCGGTTGATAGGCCGCCAGAAAATCGGTGTTGTAACCCACCGACGGCCGCGCCTGAATTGGTTGTTGAACCTTGGCTCGAATGTTGATCGCCTCGCCAGACAGGGAAATCCGAGCATCGTCGGCTACCGTCTCACGGATGACCAGAGGGGTTGCTTGAGTCGATACACGACTGCCCGGGATGCGGTAGCGCCGGCCCGGCCCCGCACCGAACGTTTCCAGACGACCGGTTTCCACCAGCCGCGCAAGCCGACGTTGCAACGTGCGACGCGGAAGTGAAACATCTCGCGCACGGTAAACCTCAGCCACGGAAACGCCGTTCGGAAACCGGCCAACGGTTTGCAGAATGGCCTCCAGTTCGGTTGTAGAAATCTGTTTGGGCATGGTTTTTATGGCGCAATTCAATTTATTACGCCATTTTAAACTTGTTTTCCGGCGATTTCAAGTCTATTGTGCCAGAGTAATTGATTTTTTGGCGCGATTATGTGGTATTGCGCCAGGAAGAATCAGGAATTAAGAATGGAAACACTGCGCAATAGCAGGTAGTAAAGAAATTCGAGGTCGAGATCAGGAGCGTCGCTCTCGGTAATATAGAAAGTCGTATCGATCGGAAAAAACGGTGTGGTAGATCGGTGAACTTGGCCCGCAGCTCCTTTGCGTCCGATGATTAAGGGGGTTTGTCCACGATAGCACTGTTGTGTCTCCCGACAACGCCGTTGGAACCGTAAACGGGAACCGAGCCAGGAACACGGTTCTTCACAGGCAGGCTTTTCCCGTAGCTTGGTTGAAGAAACTCTCCGAGAGATTTTTCCCAACCATTCGTCCTCTGACTCCGCTCCTCAATAGCGAACGAGAATATCCACTTTCCGCTTTATGTGTATAGGTGCCCCCGTAGCGACCTGTTCACTGGCATCCGTGATCATGCCCCGCAACTCGGTGAGCAAACAGTCCGGAGTCTGGATGAAATCGCTTTGTTTGCTCATATCCCGATCTTCTCCAGAATCTTCCTCCACGCCTTGTCCGTCTTCCGAGCCTCGGCCACGACGCAAAAACTCATTCAAATACAGGTGGATGAAGCAGGGGTGATCAGGAAAAACGGTTCAAGTGAATGGAATTCTGGGTCTCATCCGCGATGGGTGTCCGACCTTGGTCGATGGAGTCTTGGGGATCCGGCGCCATTCATGATAACTTCCCTATTCGGGGAGGAGCAATCACCATGACGGATTCGATCTTACGCGATAACCTGGTTCGATTGTTAGAGGGAGGACAGGCCCACGTTTCCTTCCAAAAGGCGCTCTCGGGCGTCAAGTCCAAGCTCAGAAACGTGAAGCCCCATCCGGGCTTGCACTCGATTTGGGAAGAACTGGAACACATGAGGATTGCTCAGGAAGATATCCTGCGCTACACACTGGATGATTCATGGCAGTCTCCGCAGTGGCCCGATGGGTATTGGCCGGACCAAAGGACCGATCTCACCGAGGAGATGTGGTCCCAATCGGTGTCTGGCTTCAATTCGGACTTGAACCGGGTGACGACGCTCGTCGGAGACCCGAACTTCAACCTGACCGCCAAGATTCCTCATGGCGAAGGACGCACCTATTTGCGGCAGGTCCTGCTGATTGCAGACCATAACGCCTATCATCTCGGTCAGATTGTTCAGATAAGAAAATTATTGTCCGACTGGCCGGCATGATGGGCGCTCGAGCCAGGTCGCCTGTCAGAGATGAAAGAACCTCGGTGTCCCCATGGGTGATGAACTGGATTGCCAGTCGCGAAAGAGCCGGCGGACCGCAAAAGGAGGGCCAAAGTAAACGAGGCGATCCCGGAAGATTCTGCTGCATGATATCTGGTATCCGAAGGTCCTGCGGCGACATCCGAGCGAGAAAAGTATGAGAGCGGAATCCCTCTTTCCGGGGTTGGTTGTTTGTCGCCTCTTCTGCTTGATCTGACTGTCCTGCATCGGGAGCCTTTTACTGAGGGAGGCTATGACACGAAAAGCAGTCATCGTTATTCCAGGCGACGACCCCCCGCAGTGCCAGGGGTCGCCGCAGTTGGAACGGCTCCGATCCATGGCGGAAGTGGTTCTTTACCCCACTCGCCCTGATTCGCGTGAGGAGAAAATTCGCCGGGCCAAGGGTGCTGATGTGATCATCAACTCCCGCAATTCCGTCAAATGGCCCGCTGACGTCTTGCCAGCGTTGCCCAACCTCAAGATGATCACCGTCTGTGGGATCGGCGTCGACGCCATTGATCTCTCCACGGCTAAGGCTCGGGGAATCACCGTCTGCAACGTGCCGGGCAAAACCGCGCCCATCGTTGCCGAGCATGCCTTTGGCCTGATGTTCGCGGTCGCCAAGCGGGCGGCCTTCCAGACGGCTGCCGTTCGTGCGGGTCGATGGGTTCGGGCCGACAGTCTCTTTATTCAGGGGAAGACCTTGGGAGTTGTGGGGACCGGCAACATCGGTTCCGAGATGGTCCGGTTGGGTCGGGCCATCGGCATGAAGGTCATCGCCTGGACCTACCATCCGTCGGTGGAGCGAGCGGATCAACTGGGCGTGACCTTTGTGGAACTGGATGAGTTGCTGCGGCGCTCCGATGTGGTCAGCCTGCATCTCAAGCTGACCGAGCAATCACGGCATCTCATTGGTAAGGATGAGTTGTCCCGGATGAAGCCGGGATCGGTCTTGATCAACGTGGGCCGGGGGGCCTTGGTGGATGAAGAAGCCCTGGCGGAAGCGCTGATGTCAGGGTGCCTGAGCGGCGCCGGCATTGACGTGTTTCAAGTCGAGCCGCTGCCCCCCGGTCATCCTCTGCGGTCCTGCGACCAGGTCGTCCTGACGCCCCACTGCGCCGACATGACCCCCGAAGGCGTTGAACTTCTCAATGAGGGTGTGGTGGACAACGTGGTCGCATTTCTCCAGGGAAATCCCCGAAACGTCATGAGTTAGTCACCGGCGTCTTGTGATCCTTTCATCATTCATCCAGAAAGAGATGCTGCGTTCTCCGGTTGTCGTCCTAATGAGTTCTCTATTCCTCAACCCCGCACAGGTCTTTGCCGGCGATGCCACTATGGGTCAATGGGAGGGAATCCTTCGTACCGCCGATGGAGCAGAGCGAGTCATTGAAGCCCAAATCATCGCAGAGGGCGGGGGCCGCTACCGCGCGGTCATGAGGTTGGCGAAGGAGGGGGAATGGAGCGGGGGTAAATCCAGCGGTCGCCGAAAAGGGAAGACAGTTGCCTTCTCGGGTTCCCTCGATCTGGGACAGGATTCCGGTGGGATCTGTCAACTTCGAGGCGAGGTTGACGGCCGAAATTTCCAGGGTGAATGTGCTGCTGCGGTCTCCACGGCCCGCTTTTCCCTGAAAAAGGTGCAGCGCCCGCCGCCGCAACTGGGCGCCAAGCCTCCTGAGCAGGCGGTGGTCCTTTTCGACGGTTCAACCCTGGACGGCTGGATTCATCGCGACGGGCAGGCCGCCCGCTGGGAACTCCGGGATGATGGCAGCATGGAAGTGGCCCAGGGAGACGTTCTCAGCCGACGATCTTTCCGTGACGTCCGCATCCATCTGGAGTTTCGCACGCCCCTGATGCCGGAAGCCCGAGGTCAGGCCCGCGGCAACAGCGGGGTCTATGTTCATGGCCGCTACGAGGTTCAGGTCCTGGACAGCTTCGGTTTAGAGCCGATGGACAACGGATGCGGGGCCATTTACAGGGTTGCCCGTCCTCGTGTGAATGCCTCGCTGCCCCCGCTGCAATGGCAGACTTACGAGATCGTCTTCAGGGCGCCGCGCTTCGATTCGAATGGCAGGAAGACCCGGAATGCCCGGATCACTGTCTGGCATAACGGTGAGATGATTCACCAAAACCAGGAACTGCCGGGGGTCAGCCGAGGAGGCGTGAGCGATTCAGAAAGTGAACGGGGGATGCTTCTCCTGCAAGACCACCGAGACCCCGTGCGCTACCGCAATATCTGGGTCCTGCCCTTGAACTGAGCCTTCTTGGAAAATCTGTGATCCCCTCAAAGTGGTTTCGCTTGCACTTGGGGGGCCTTCCTCGGCAGCGCCGCTTCCCTCTGGAACCGGCCGGGTCCAGGGGCTTGATGGAGGAATCGAAGCTTACGGCTGAAAGCGGATCAAGCCGAACCGACCAGGTATGTGGAATGAATCCCCCAGAGTTGGGCTCCAGGCAAGCAGGCGACGCTGCTTGATGTCCCCGATTCCGTCGCAACGGTAAAGGTTTATCCGCCATTCCATACCGGGGTGGATGCGGGGAATCCCCATCGTGTTGACGGGAATGCCCATCTCACAGGTCCATTCCTTTCTGTCCCTGTCAATCCGGGTTGCATGGGCGAAGCCGGAATCCCAATGGGTATCCAACACAGGATCCCGGTCGAGATCAATGACGAGGTCGATCCACTGATTATTGGGCGCCACTTCAAATTCCCAGTAAGTGTTCATTCGCTGTGGAAAAGGGTTGATGAAAGCCTCCACCACGTCCCGGTCCCACAACAGCCAGCGCTCCTGGCTGGGGTCCTCACCCTCATAACAGTGCAGTTCGAAGTATTGGCACCAGTAGGCCAGGTACAGCCTGGAAGCGGTATAGGCGAGCGCCACTTGGGTGTTAACGCCCGGAATAGTCGTTCCCGGTTTTCGGAAGTGTTCCAGGGTTAACCGGGGCGCCCCGCGCCAGGCGGGTTTGCTGAGGTCAGCATCCGGTTCGAAGTCCTGGGAGAGTGAGGGGACGACGGCCTGACAAGTGCTGAGATAGGAGGGTTTCGGGTTCATTTGAGCGACAAGCTCCCACGAGTCCGCTGCCTGGTTCCCAGACGATCTTCAGGAAAGTCGCCGATACCCCGCCGACGGGTGCTCAGGAGAACTCCGTCAACTTCACCGTTCGCTTTTCGCTGGCCGAACGGTCAGCTGCAAAAACCACTCGGTGAGTCTCAAAGGCCGTCTCAAAATCCGTGAGCGGCATAGGCTTCCGTTTTTCGATGCTGTCAACGAAGGCTTGAAACTGGGGCTGATAGGGGTGGTCGACGACGTCGCCGGAGTCGATCAGAGCCGTCTCCAGGACACTCCAACGAGCCTTGGTCATGCCTTTCAGCTTTTGGCTGTAGATGCGATTGTCGAGCAAGCTCCCTTCACTGCCCACCAGGTGAATATGAAAATAGTAGGGCTGCAGGCAGTCCACGATGGAGGCGACTTTGCCGATCTTTCCATCTTTGAACCGCAGCAAGGTGACCGTACTGGTGTCGTACTCATAGGGTTCAAAGAGTCGGCTGCCGGATTTTGCACTGTAGGTCGTGACCTCCTCGACCTTGGAGTCCATGAAATAGAGCAAGCCGTCCAGGGCATGACAACCGGCTGTGAGCAAGCTGCTGCCCCCGAAGTCCTTTTTGACGTTCCATCCATATTGCCCATACCAGGGCCCGATGCCGTGGTAGTAATCGACTTCGGCATAATGGATGTCGCCCAGCAGTCCATCGTCGATGCAAGAATGGATCAAGTCGAAGTGCTGACTGAAGCGGCATTCGAAACAGACGCAGGTCTGAATCTGTGCCTGCCGGATAGCGGACCGCATCGCTTGGGCGTCGGCATAAGAGAGGCAAAGGGGCTTCTCGATGATGAGGTGCTTGCCGGCCCTGGCGGCGTCGATGGCTTGTTGAGCGTGCTGCGGGTGGGGAGTACAGATGTCGATCGCATCAATCGAGGGGTCCGCCAACATCGCCTCGTAGCTGGTGAAGGTTTTTAGCGGGATGCCGTAGTCCCGGGTCAACGCGGCTTCATCCAGTTGGCGCCGGGAGCAGACAGCCGTCACCTCGGCTCCCGCCACGGCTTTGAAGGCGTCGATGTGAGCGCCGGCCACCCAGCCGAGACCAACGATTCCGATTCGCAGATCACTCACCTGTCTTTTCTCCTTTCCTGTGGAAGGACACCCGGATTCCTTTTTTCCGGTGTCGTCACTCCGACTGTTAAGGGTTGCTTTCCTGGATGATTCGGTCGTAGACGAGGCGCGCCCGCTCATAGGCGGCAGCCGCCTGCTCACGTTCCTCGGGACGGATTCGGGGGCTCTTCATTTTCCAGCACTGATCCACGGCCCGGCGACACCATTCGGCGCTTCGCCGCGAGGCCCGAACCGGTTTCCCATCAACCTGAACAAAGATGGGATTGGTGTGCGAGCTGGGGTAGATGCGCAGGGCAAGCCAGCTTGACTGACGAATCGGAACCTGGAAGCTCAAGTCGTTCCATTGCCCGTCGGCCTCGACCACCTTTCTCGCCACAGGTTCGCCGTTAACGACCAGTTCGACCGGGACCTGACGGCTTTTACCCAGACGGGCCCGCTCGATATGCCAGTAGGGAGGCCGATCGGACCGTCTGGAAGCAATAATCGCCCCAACCTCATCTTGCTGGGTCGGCAGATAGGCAGTGACCCTGGCTTTGATCTCAACGGTTCGAGGTCCGGGCAGGTTCAACTCACTCTCATGGGTGCCCAATTCCAGCCCATTGGCAGAGAAGTCGATGAAGTGAGAGGCTCCATCTGACACATAGCTGCGACCGGATCGAATTTTCTCCATATATTGGTCAAAATTCAGCGCTCCGTCCAGCTTGGCGTAGCTTCTGGCCATTCCCACCCGGTCGTCGAAAATGCAGGGGAAATCCGTCTCTCCACTCAGACGTGTGCGGAAACCGCTGTTCAGGACGTGGTACCAGATGTTGAGCTCCCAGGGGGCGGGCGTGTCGCCGGCCGAGAAGAAATCGACGGCATCCTGGGTCACCGTGACGATGTACTCATTGGCTCCAATCCCGTCGAACTTGGGCATGACGTAGTTGGGAAGCGCCTCGGTCGGTTCCATGGGTTCCAGACCCCATCCCGAGTGGGCATAGCCCACCACGGCATCCTGCTGCTTTGCCCACTTCAGAATAGGCAGCGTCCAGCTCGGCCACTCCTCGACCTTGCTGGTCCCCGGATAATCGTCCTCTTTCAGGCGGAGCAGGCAGACGTGTCCCGCATGTGAGGAAGGAAAGCCTGAAACTTCCACATCATAACGCAGCAGGTTTTGCCGATTCGACAGCGGGTGGACTTTGCCGGTGAAGTAGCTTTTCTGGTAGTACCAGCAGGGTCCCCAGCTCAGATTGCAGGCGATATTCAGGTCCTCTCCCTGAGCCTGGCGCCACATATGTTCCGGCCGGACGCCCTCTTCCGGGCTCTCGTAGTGACTGCATCCCGCAGCATGAACATGATGGTCAGCGCTGTACCAACCCATTTTCGCCATGTGAACCCAACGGGTCAGCTGGAGATGAACTTCATGGACCTTCTTTCCGGCCGGCACCCGGATGCGTGTCGTCTGGGGAAGATACTCGGGGCCCCGAGTTAGGGTGATTTCATACTCCCCCGAAGGCAGGAACACATGCTCCCCGTCGGCGCGGTAGATTTGGGGGTGAAAGAAGAAATCCGGGAATTCATCCACGGCCGCCAGGCGACGCGAGGGCAGTGGGCGAATACCTGTCAGACGTTTTGCCCTGGAAGAAGCAAGCAAGTCCGAAGCGCCCCGCTCCTCCCAGGTTTGGCGGGCCGCCAACGCCAGTCGGTAGTCCCTGGGCAGCGGTGGCCGGCCCGAGGGAGCCGGTCCGCTGATCCGGGTTGCCTCGGGGTCTTCCACGATTCTCTCGATGCCGTCGGTAATGACCAAAGAGGCCATCGGGGCCGGCGCACCGTCATGATCCTTGATCCTGAACACCACCTTGGTTGCGGCTTGGCAGTCGAACAGGATGTCCACGGCGCTGCGGAAGCCGATGTCCTGCGTTCCCTGGCCGACGTGAAAGCCGATTTTGGCTTCTCGACGTCTGGTTTCCCTGGTGTAGATCTGGAGCACTGCGTATTCGAGTGCGACTCCGGACAAGTTCTTCAGCAGCGGCCGCCGCCGATACATGTAGAGTTCCAGGAAGCGGTTGGCCACCTCTCCGGGGGTGAGGAGGTTTTCCTGTTTGGCTCGCTTGGCATTGGTTGACCGGTGCAGGATGGGCTCCGCGTTGGGACTCTCTGCTTCCAGTTCAGCCGTGACCATGGCTTCGTTGTGAACCTTGACGAGGAAGCTCTTCCAGCCGTTCTGCACCAATACCGGTTGGGCCGGACCACGAAGGACCTTCACCCGCGCCTCCGGGTTGATCACCACCATGGCCAGGCAATAGGGGTCCAGGATTTCCTGGACCCTTTGAGTGGTCTTCGGGCCGGGTACTTCATCCCTCAGAGCTCGGAGCCGTCGGGAATCTCCTGCTGAAAGCCCGCTTCCCAGGAAGGCCAGCGCCTCATCCAGACGAAGCGCCTGAGCCAACAAGGGTTGCGCTTCGACGTCCCTGATTTGAGGGAGGTCATCGGAGTAGACCGTCCCGGAGAGCATGAGTGAGGCCAGAATGACGCTGAGGAATCGGTGTTTCATGGTTTTTCTCCCGGCAAGTTTCCTGCCTCGTTCTTTGTTCTGTCCCGGAGGGCCGCGGAGCATGGCGCCGCTCCGAGCACCTCTCACCGTTGTGGCTTCCCGGAACCAGGCAACCCAACCCCAATCAAAGTCAGGGGAGACACGATCGTGGCATCCCTCAAGTCCATCGCTGGGCTCCGAGGGATCCTGAAATTGCTTTCTCCTGAGCCTATCATAACCTGACCGGGTGTGAAGCGTTCCCAGCCTTGGAGATTCCCGGAATCGGAACGAAATTCGGCAGAAAAGCACGTATCAGTCCCGAGAGTTGTCTCAGTGGAGGATGAGTCTGGCCGCAATGTCGACGGTATCCATGGCCCCCTTCAGCCGGCTGACTGGTACCGTTATTCGTCGCACCCAGCCTGACAAGGGCGTCACCGCCTTAAACCCTCCAACGCAGACAGGTGCCCGCTCCGGTCATGGTGACGATGGTATCGTCCTCCAAAACCACACTGGAAGCATAGCCCGTACCATAGCCCTTTATCGATGACCCCAGCACCGTAAACCCCGGCCGAGTGAGGCGATAGACTTCTGCACTCCAGGTGCGACCCTCGTCGTGGCTGATCCGCGCCAGAACTTGGGCCTCCTCACGCGGGTAACGGTGGTCGGTGGTCAGGATGAGCGTTCCGTCAGACAACTGGGAAAGTTCCCCGTGGGCCTGTCCCAGTGCCAAGTCGGTTGGCCCATGCGGCGTCCGGCTTACCGGGCGGAAATTAGTCCAGGTGATCCCGTCGTCCTCGGAATCAGCCAGATAGACCCGCTTGGATGGACGGAACCCATCCTCATACAGGGAAGGACGATCCCGGAGCTGCTGGTCTAACATTTCGGCAGACCAGAACGCAGGCTGGTAACGGATCGCTGCGATCAGCCGCCCGGAGTGTAGTCGCGAGAGAGTCGGCTCGGCAGACCAATCCGGTAAAGGGGTTCGCTCGCCCCAACTTCGGCCACCGTCGGTGGACCTCAGAACATAGGTAGCGGTGTAGGGAGCCTCCGTCCAAGGCTGCAAAGACTTTTCAGCCGCTTGCCTGATCTTTCTCTGTTCGGCCGAAGTCGCGCCCAACCGCTGGGGCCAGAGCACGGTTCCGTCCGGCAGTTCGGTCATCCGGTTCGAGCAGTTTCCAATCGAAGGAAATGGTGACTTGTCGACCCGGACCGGTCCTTGCCAGCTCTCGCCGCCGTCCTGGCTTCGAATCACATAGGACTCCGCTTCGAGTCCACCGCTCTTGCAATCGGCGCCCGCCTGGCGGAACGCCCACAGGAGGGCGCCGTCTCTCAATATCCCGAATGAGTCACTTCTCAGTACCCACCGATAGTCAAAAAAAAGCCAGCGCGTCGAGTCCCGCGCCAGGGTATGGTCGAAAAACTGCCACCAATCCAAGCGTTTCTGGCGCCAGGTCCGTCCCTCATCGCTGGAGGCCAGCAGGACGCTTTCGAGACCTGGACCCTCTGTAGAAAAACCGGCGTAGAGGGTGCCGTCCTGGGTCCTGCCGATGGGAGCTCCCCGGCCGAACGGAACCTCCACAAACTCAGCCGGAACTGCCCGGACTCCCTTTCCATCTACAGTGACTTCTATCCGACCCTTTTGGGGAATCCCACCCGATGGGAATTCCGCTGCCCGTGACGATTTCCAGCCGCTGGACCCTGTTGTGGCCGCGAGCCACCCCCCAATGCCAGTGGCTAGAAAGCCCTGCCGATTGGTCTGGGGCGCCGATGTTCTTGGCGATTCATCTCTGGAGTGATCGATCTGCGCTTTGATTTCCATGGCATCCTCCTGCTGGTGAGACGAGAGATTTTTTTCTGGGCAAGCCTATCACTCATCAGCCGAGAGTTGTGCAAATAGCTTGAGACTTGGCTGCCTGAAGATTAGGACGATCAGAGATGCGAATCACTCGATCGATCTTGAAAAGATCGGAAGCCTTGAATTTGTTTTTCCAGCGGAGATCCCGGGTGTGTCATTTTGGTAGTGGGTCCACCTCCCCGGTGCGTGGGGTGAACTTCCTGGGAGCGCGGGTTGCGAGCTTAATAAGCTCGCAACGCCCGCCCAAGGTAGCTCGGACGTTCCTGTCCGAGCTACAAGGGGAGACGGCTACTGCTGAGCCGGCGCGTAAGCCCCGTCCCCACTGCGTTGTCCGGGAGCCGCTCCATCGTTGATCACCCCGTAGGCCAAGAAGGGATTGTTGCCGGAAATTTTCCGGATCTGAACATACCCTTGGCGGGTTCCCGAAGCATAGTTGGCCAGGAGGCTGTTGAGCTGGTACCAGCGCCGGGCCGAGACCATCAGGCCACTGATGGTGTTGACCAACAGGCCAGTCTCACCATCGTAGATGTCGAGGTTGAAGACGCTGTCGCCACCATCGACTTCTCTGGTGCTGACCCGCCCCAGGTGGCTCCGGTTCCCCTCATTCTGCTGGAGGCCGTAGATCCAGGCGCTGTCGGATAAGCAGGGAAATCGTGACCACGATCACGGCTCCCAATACCGCGAGCGAAAGGCTGCCGATCTTCCTCAACCACCTTTCCCACGATTTCTCGGCGCCTGCGGGCGGCAACTCCATTGGCGGGTTCTTCTTCACGTCTCCCTCATTTACTGATGGGTCAGGGGGTCCTGATTCCTTGTTCTTCCTGAAACGTCCCAGGAATGCGGCCCCGCCTGTGCCTCGGCAGACCGGCGTCCCGCCCGCCCAAGGTAGCTCGGACACTCCTGTCCGAGCTACAAGGGGAGATGACTACTCCTGAGCCGGCACGTAGGCTCCATCGCCACTGCGTTGTCCGGGAGCCGCTCCGTCGTTGATCACCCCGTAGGCCAGGAAGGGATTGGCGCCGGAAATCTTCCGGATCTGTACGTAGCCCTGACGGGTTCCCGGAGCGTAGTTGGCCAGCAGGCTGTTGAGCTGGCGCCAGCGACGGGCCGAGACCGTGATGCCAGTGATGGCATTGACCCGCAAACCCGTCTCTCCATCGTAGAAATCGAGGCGGAAGACACTGCTGCTTCCATCGACTTCTCCGGTGTTCACCAGGGCCAGATTACTCCGATTCTCCGTGTTCTGCTGCAGGCCGTAGATCCAGGCCCGGGTGCGGAAGGCCGCACCTTCGGGGACCGCATTGTAAAAGAGGCTGTACTGCCCCCCGCCTCCCGCAGACCCCGTCCGGGCTCCGATCACGATGCCGCTCATGTCCCCGCTCGTCACCGTGGCGAACACCGCCCCGGCAAAGGTCGAACCCGCCGAACCGATACCCGCCACCCCCTGCCGGCGCATCTCGTTGACGATATCGGGAATAATCCGTTGCTCCCCGGCCCCCAGACTCAGGCTGAAGGTGGCCGTGTCGTCAGAGGTCCCGACGGCATCAGCCACAAAACTGAAATTCACTCTCTTGGCTGCGCCCGAGAAGTTGGTCACCGTCAACTCAGTGCTGAAGACTCCCGTCTCGACAATGACCGGCAAGGTCTGTCCGCTGGTCCCCACCAGTGAACTTTCGGTGACCGGGAAAACAAACGACCCGTCCGAGTTGGCTTGATCGTTGACGACCCCGTAGGCATAGTAAGGGGCCGTCCCGCTCACCCGCTCCGCCTTCACGTACCCGTTCTCGAAGCCTGCTGTCTCCAGGATGCCGTTGTACTAGTGGAACCCTCCCGGAGCCAGGGTGACCTCCGGCAAGACAAAACTACCCGGGGCTGCCGGGTCCCCGGAGAAGACCGTCACTCTCAGGGTGATGTTCCCTTGGCTGGCCTCCCCCGCGTTCTGGACGGCCACGTTGGAGCGATCTCTCTGGTTCTGACGCAAGCCGGCCAACCAGGCCGGGCCGCTGAGCAGGCTCTCGGCCCTCAACCCCGGGTAGGCCAGACCGGCTCGTCCCTCCTCCACCGGCGTACCCACCCTCACCGTGATAGCGGCATCCGAAGCAGATGAGAGGTTGGAGAACTCCACTCCCAGTGTCCCTCCGGCGGCGCCCTCTCCGATCGGCACTCCCAGGGAAGCCAGATAGGCCATGGCATCCGGAATCACCCGTTGCTGGCCGGCTCCCAGGGAATCGGTGGCCGTTCCCGAACCGGAACCGATGGAGGCCGTGTAGGTGTAGCTGATGGCGGCATCCCGACTGCCCCGGTTGGTGAGGGTCAATTCGGAAGTGAAGAAGGCGCCCGCCCGGCCCCTCGACCGCAGCACGATGGGCACGAACAACCGGCTGCGGATTCCACTCCCGGTCGGTGGAAGCGCCGGGGTCGTCGCCATGGCCTGGTTCGAGAAGGCGGAAGATTCCGTGGCGTTGAAAGCCTGCACGCGGTAGTGATAGGTGGTGTTCGGTTGCAACCCCGTATTCGAAAACGCGGTGGCGTTGGCGGCCGTGGTTGCGATTTGAACCCAAGCGGTCGAGCCGGCAACCCGGTGCTGCACCCTGAAGCCGGTCTCATTGGTGCTGTTGTCCTGCCAGGCCAGATCGATCTGAGAGGAGGAAACCGCCGTGGCCGTCAGGCCGGTGGGGGCCTGAAGGGTGGTAGGCGACGGAGGCGGGGGCGACGAAGATCGAGTTAAGATTCTTATGCGGTGGTTGTCGTTGTCGGCGACATAGAGGTTGCCGTTGCCGTCCACCGCCACGCCAGTGGGGTCGTGCAGCCGCGCTGCGACCGCCGGACCGCCATCCCTGCTGAAGCCGAACGTCCCGGTTCCCGCGAAGGTGGAGATGGTCCCCGTGGCAGCGTCCACCCGGCGAATGCGGTGGTTCCAGCGATCGGCGAAATAGAGGTTGCCGGCGCCGTCCACCGCGATGCCCACTGGAAAGGCCAGTTGGGCCTGGACTGCCGGGCCGCCGTCCCCAACCCCATGACCCGCGATGGTGTCGATGATCCAATCGGTCCCGGTCGGTGGAGGCACCTCCGGGGTCGTCGCCATGGCCTGGTTCGAGAAGGCGGAAGATTCCGTGTCGTTGAAGGCCTGCACGCGGTAGTGATAGGTGGTGTTCGGTTGCAACCCCGTATTCGAAAACGTGGTGGCGTTGGTGGCCGTGGTTGCGATTTGAACCCAATTGGTCGAACTGGCAACCCGGCGTTGCACCTGGAAGCCGGTCTCATTGGTGCTGTTGTCCTGCCAGGTCAGGTCGATCTGAGAGGAGGAAACCGCCGTGGCCGTCAGGCCAGTGGGGGCCTGAAGGGTGATGGATGCCGGGGTCGTCGCCATGGCTTGGTTGGAGAAGGCGGAAGATTCCGTGGCGTTGAAGGCCTGCACGCGGTAGTGATAGGTGGTGTTCGGTTGCAACCCCGTATTCGAAAACGTGGTGGCGTTGGTGGCCGTGGTTGCGATTTGAACCCAATTGGTCGAACTGGCAACCCGGCGTTGCACCTGGAAGCCGGTCTCATTGGTGCTGTTGTCCTGCCAGGTCAGGTCGATCTGAGAGGAGGAAACCGCCGTGGCCGTCAGGCCAGTGGGGGCCTGAAGGGTGATGGATGCCGGGGTCGTCGCCATGGCTTGGTTGGAGAAGGCGGAAGATTCCGTGGCGTTGAAAGCCTGCACGCGGTAGTGATAGGTGGTGTTCGGTTGCAACCCCGTATTCGAAAACGCGGTGGCGTTGGTGGCCGTGGTTGCGATTTGAACCCAATTGGTCGAGCCGGCAACCCGGCGCTGCACCTGGAAACCCGTCTCGTTGGCGCTGTTGTCCTGCCAGGTCAGGTCGATTTGAGAGGAGGAAACCGCCGTGGCCGTCAGGCCAGTGGGGGCCTGAAGGGTGATGGGCAGAGGAGGAGGCGGTGGCAGCGACGATCGAGTTAAACTTCGTATGCGGTGGTTGGCGCTATCGGCGACGTAGAGGTTGCCGGCGCCATCCACCGCTATGCCTAGGGGAGAGGCCAGTTGTGCTTCGACCGCCGGGGCCGCCGTCCCCGCTGAAGCCACTCACCCCGGTTCCGGCGATGGTGGAGATGGTCCCCGTGGCAGCGTCCACCCGGCGGATGCGGCTGTTGCCGGTATCGGCGATGTAGAGGTTGCCCGAGCCGTCCAGCGCCACGCCATTGGGAGAGTCCAGTGGCGCCGTGACCGCCGTCCCAATGCCGCCGCGACCGGCGATGGTGTCGATGGTCCACTGGGTTTGCGCCAGACAGGGCGGTAGAACCGTCACCGCCAGCAGCATGCCGTTCATGCAGAGATGGAGTAGGAAGGAGAGGGGTTGTCTCATGGGTCTTTGCTTTTCCGAGACCTCTGCCTGACTCAGGGATCGGACCATCGAACACGCTATGGAGGATGAACTCCATTGGAAACCTCCTCCCTGAAGCGTTTCGTTTGGGTCGAACCGAGTTGTGCAGCGGTCTCTTTCCGTCATTCAGATGAAGATAGCGTGGGAAGTTTGCACCTCCTTGGCGATCGGTTCACTCAAGAGTTCGAGGGGCGGCCACATCATGACCAGCCGCCTTGTGTGTTTCGGATTGTCGTCCGTAGCCCCTTCAATCCCTTCCACCCTTGGCGCACCCCGGGGAAGGGGCCGGGGAGCGGCGGCGCTCGGGAAGCGATAGCCGCGACCAGTTTCCAGCCTCTGACACAATTGGGATGGATGGCGCCCCTGTTGGGGACAATCAGGGGAAATAGGCCCATCAACGAATCCCAACCTATGGCCGATGGCCGGGTTCAGGGTGTGAACAGGGAGGTCGTCCGGTTCCGTTTGGAGGGGTGGGTCGGCTTCTCCGGCCGTCGGGGGTCATCGACGGCCGGCCCTGGTGCGGCAGCGACTCGATCAGGCTGAGTGCCGGGTGCCTTATTAAGCGGTCATCCCAAAACATATCCCGTGTCAATGGATTTATTTCAGGCGTTCCCCCTGTTTTGGAGGGTGAGCGGGTGGCCCTGGCGGGGTCCCCCATCCTCAGCGGCGGAGCCGCCTCAGCCTCCAGCCGTGGACCTCAGCCCACGGTCAGGAGGCGTGTGAGCCTCTCAGGCTCACACCACCCAGCCGCGAAGCGGCGGCAGCCATGACCCCTGATGCTCGGTCTCGAACAGGTATCGACGATCGAACTCAATGGGGTGTCGTTTCAAGAACTCGACCTATTCTTCCTCAAACGTCTGCGTCCGATGCTTGTCCTGAGCGGTGGGCCTGAGTCGATGTTCACTTTGTGGATTCACCCTTCAAAGAACCCACCCCTGGCCTCCTCTCAGGAGGCCAGCCCCTCCCAAGAGGGGAATTATGGACCCGCCCCTCTCGATCCGGTGTCCCGCCGGGGCTGGCAGGATGCCTCCCATCGATTCATAGAGCCGTTGGCAGCAGTTCCTCTCGCATCGCTTGGCGGCGATACTTCGTGCTGAACACGACGTGGCCGGTGAGTTGGGTGTAGGCGCCCACGATGAGTTCCTCAGTTGCTGCCGCCGCATTCGCGGCTGGGGGTATTTTGGTCTCGCCACCGTGGGCTGACGCCCACGGCTACCTGCTGCCGCCGCATTCGCGGGCTGGAACGTTGGGTTTGGGGAAAACGCCTGCCAACCGAAGGCGGGATCGACGGGCCTGCTGACAAGAGTGTTCCGCAATCTCAAAAAAAATTCGTCAAAATCCTCTTCTAAAACGTCAGCTTTACGGTCTCACCTGTTCCTGAACGAATACAATACATGGCGCGGAAGGGCAGGGTGGGTCAAACAAAAAGTGTGGAGTTCCCGAAGGTAAGCTCCTGAGCGGTTGGCCTGAGTCGGTGTTCACTTTATGAATCCACCCTCCCATGGACCCACTCCTGGCTGACTTCTTCTCAAGAAGTCAGTCTCAGGAGGCCAGATCTCAGGAGCGCAGCCTCTCCCAGGAGGGGAATTAGGTTGAATCGACCCCGCAAGAGGGGATTGGCGCCATGAAGGGATGACATTAACCGGGGCAACCGCTTAGAATCACGTTACGTCCGTCAGGAAGGAGAAAACAAGGAGACAAGGATTCATGACATCCCGCTTATTGCTTCAGGAGCTCACCCGTGAGAAAGCGCGGGCTGTCGCTCCTCACACCCTTTTGGTGCTGCCGGTTGGCGCCGTCGAGCAACACGGCCCGCATCTGCCGGTGGGCACCGATTACCTCACCGTCGAACATGTGGCTCGGGGAGCGGCTGAACAGGCCGGGGAAAAGATTTCCGTCCTGGTGGCCCCCACCCTGCCTTTTGGTTCCTCCCATCACCACCTGTCCTTTGGCGGCACCCTGTCACTGAGCACGGACACCTATTACCGAGTCCTTTTCGACCTGGGGGAATCCATGATTATCTCCGGGTTTCGGAGCCTGGTGCTGCTCAACGGCCACGGGGGCAACCACGAGTTGATTCAGCTCGCGGCTCGGGATCTGGCCATCAAGCACGACATCAAGTTTGCCGCCATGTCCTATTGGACCGTGGCCTGGGATGCTCTGGTGGAAGAGGGGGCTCACCTTGCCGGCCACCTCCCCGGTCACGCCGGAATCTTTGAAACCTCTCAAATGATGGCGTTGCATCCGGACCTGGTTCAAGAACCTCGACCCCATCGCGAGGGGGTCTCAGGTTCCGATCCTCGTAGTTTCTATGGCCCCTATCGGTCGGAGAAACACAGATTTCTGGAAGACCTGGACGGCTATACCGACAGCCCGGACCAGGGAGATGCGGCTCGTGGAAAAGCCTATCTGTCGGCGGTGATCCGTTCGGTCGGCCAGGGCCCCTGGTGGAATTCCACAGCTCCGGGAGTTGATGCAGGCGTCGACGGCTCTTTAGCCGATCACCGGGGGGAGGAATGGCATGGGGGAGCGTCTCAGGAACAAGGTAGCCCTCGTGACGGGAGCCGGCTCCGTCGGTCCCGGCTGGGGCAACGGCAAGGCTACGGCCGTGCTCTTTGCCCGGGAGGGCGCCAGGGTGTTGGCGGTTGACATCAACCCGGCGGCCGCTGACGAGACCCGAGGCATCATTCTGGAGGAGGGGGGGCAGTGTGCGACCCATCAAACCGACGTTTCTCAGGCGGAGCCGGTGAAAGCCATGGTGGATCGCTGCCTGGAGGTCTATGGCCGGATCGACATCCTCCACAACAACGTGGGGATCCTTCATGTGGGAGGGCCGGAAGAGATTTCCGAGGAGCAATGGGATCACCTGTTCGCCGTCAACGTGAAAAGTATGTTCCTGAGTTGCAAGTACGTCCTGCCGGTCATGGAACGTCAGGGCAACGGAGCGATCGTGAACATCTCCTCCTTTGCCGGGATTCGCTATACGGGCTATCCCGCCCTTTCCTATCACGCCTCCAAGGGCGCCGTGAATCAGCTCACCCAGAGCATTGCTCTCCAATATGCGCCCAAGAACATTCGCGCCAACTGCATTGTTCCGGGCTTCATGAACACTCCCATGATTGTCGAACCGCTGAAAGATACCTATGGTCCGGGAGGTGTGGAGCAAATGGTCCGGCAAAGAGATGCCATGGTGCCCATGGGCAGGATGGGAGATGCCTGGGACGTGGCCTATGCGGCTCTGTTTCTGGCCTCTGAGGAAGCCAGGTATATTACGGGCATCCAGTTGGTGGTCGATGGCGGGCTGACCTGCAAAGTGAGTTAGTCCGAATTTCTCAGCCTGTGAGGCCAGATCAGTTTCCGGAATCTGTGTGGCATATTGCAGGGAAAAGATTGACCTGGATTCCACCAGCGGAGCCCCTGCCCGAACAGGGTAACGAAGCGCTGCCGCCGCTTCGCGGCTGGGAGGGATTCCCGTCTGTTATCCATGGGCTCGCGCCCACGGCGCCCTGCTGCCGCGGCTTCGCGGCTCATTTGGTTGTTGCCACCCGGTTCAGGCTCGAACAACCAGAGAAGCCGGAACCGGGCTGCCGCGGCTTTTGCCGCTCTTTTGGCTGTTCCCGCCTGCCGTCGCCACCGGTATCGTTACCTCTCGACGCGCATTCGCTGCTCGTGCGGCGTCCCGATAGCCGCGAATGCGGCGATAGCGTATAGCCGTGGGCGTGAGCCCACGGTGGGTGTGTCGACCTGACCTTGGAGCCGCAAAGCGGCGACAGCCATCGCTTCGCAAGCCAGGGTTGCACAACCAGCAAAAGCCTGGTGAGGGTCGAAGGCCCGGAACCGTACGACCCGACCGCCCCTGCGCCTCAATCTCGAAGACCCCGTAAGAAATTCGGGTTGGCGGCCACGCCTGAGACGGGTTCGGCTGAATGGGGGAGGGGATTGCGCCGAGGCTGAGAGTCCCCTCTTCCATTGCGCTCTCGGTTGTGTCTGAGTGGCTTGAGTCTGTAACTGAAAAAGGCGCCCTCAGGCCCGGCAAGTCGGGCTGGGGACTTGTAGCGGTCGAGTTCAGGCCAGCGCTTTGCGGATGACTTTGCCGCCCACGTCGGTCAGACGGAAGTCGCGTCCCTGGAATCGGTAGGTGAATTTCTCATGGTCGATGCCCATGCAATGCAGGACGGTGGCCTGGAAGTCGTTGATGTGTACCGGATCTTCGACCGGATTGTAGCCCAGATCGTCAGTTGCGCCGATAGTGACGCCCGGCTTGATGCCGCCACCCGCCAGCCAGATCGTGTAGGCCCTTCATATGATGGTCTCTGCCGTAGTTGCCCCGCGTCATGTCTCCCTGGTTCATGGGAGTCCGCCCGAATTCGCCACCCCAAATCACCAGGGTGTCCTGGAACAGACCTCGCTGCTTCAAATCTCGAATCAATGCAGCCGCCGCCTGATCGGTTTGGCGGCACTGTAAGGCGATGTTGGAGGGCAGGCTGTTGTGGTGGTCCCAGCCCCGATGATAGAGTTGGATGAATCGAACCCCTCGCTCGACCAGGCGGCGCGCCAGCAGGCAATTGTTGGCAAAGGATGGAACCCCTGGCTGAGCGCCGTACTGTTCCAGAATCTTCGGGGGTTCTTGCCGGGTGTCCATCAAATCCGGAACACTGGTTTGCATGCGGTAGGCCATCTCGAAGGATTGGATCCGGGCTGCGATATCGGGGTCCCCTACGGCCTCCAGTTTGAGTTGGTTGAGATCGCGCAGCCCATCCAGCAGGTGGCGCCGGGAGGATCGGGTCACTCCATGGGGGTTGGAGACAAAGAGAATGGGTTCTCCTTGCGAACGGAACTCGACCCCCTGATGGCTGCTGGGCAGGAAGCCGCTGCCCCAATACCGAGACAGCAGGGGTTGCCCCTGCCCCCCGCCCGAAGTCAAAACGACAAACGTCGGCAATTGATGATTTTCGTTGCCCAGACCGTAAGAGAACCAGGCTCCCATGGTGGGACGGCCGGGCTGTTGCCCTCCCGTCTGGATCAAGGTTACGGCCGGATCATGGTTGATGGCGTCCGTATGGACGGAGCGCAGGATGGCAAGGTCGTCAGCAACGCTCGCGGTGTGGGGTAACAGCTCGGACAGTTCCGCGCCGGATTGCCCGTGTTTCCGAAATCGGAACTTGGATCCGACGCATACCAGCTTGCGCCCGGCCAACTGAGCAATTCGCTGCCCCCGAGTGACACTTTCGGGCATGGGCTTCCCGCTCATTTCAACCAGTTTGGGCTTGGGATCGTACAGATCCAACTGAGAAGGAGCTCCGGACATGAAGAGGTAGATGATGCGCTTGGCTTTCGGGGCGAAGTGCAGGGGATTCAGCCTGCCATACGACCTTCTGGAAGCATTGCCGTAAAGGTCGTCTCGCAGAAGCGTCGCCAGGGCCAATGAGCCGATGCTTTGCGCCCCTCGACCAACGAAGCGCCGTCTCGTCATCTGAAGCGTCATCTCTTCCGAAAAACTCATGGATCTACTCCTTGGTCATGGTCTCATCCAGATTCAGAATCAGCTTGGCCACGCCGGTCCAAGCCGCCAGTTGAATCACTTCGAGATCGGCTTCGGGCGGCGACTCGCCGATGCTCACCAACTTCCGGGCACTGGCCTCGTCATCCCGGTAAGTCTCGAGGATCTTGAGATAGGTGCGTTCGGTGATTCTCTCCTCTGCCGGGCTGGGCGGGCGAGCCAGGGCCGCCTGGTAAGCGAAACGAATACGCTCTCTGACCGCCGGGCCCCCTTCTTGAAGAATGCGTTGAGCGAACACCCGGGCTGCCTCGACGTAAGTCATCTCGTTCAGAGTGATCAGCGCTTGCAGAGGGGTGACTGTCCGTTCCCGTCGCACGGTGCAGACTTCGCGGTCGGGCGCGTCGAAAGTTTGCAGGATGGGATTGGGCACGGAGCGCTTCCAGAAGGTGTAGAGACTGCGGCGGTACAGGTCGGCTCCCTCGCTCTGCTCGTATCTGGTTCGGCAGTAGAAGGCTTTTTGCTCCCATAACCCCGGGGGTTGATAGGGGAATACGCTCGGCCCTCCGGGTTGCCGATCCCGGTCCAGGAGGCCGCTGATGGCCAGTACGTTATCCCGAATGACCTCGGCCGGCAGTCGCAGCCGGGGGCCTCGAGCCAGCAGGCGATTGGTGGGATCCTTGGCCAGAAGCTCCGGACGAAACCGGGACGATTGCTGATAGGTGGCCGACATCACGAGGGTCTTCAGAATGGACTGCACGCCCCAACCCCCGTCCACAAATTCCCGGGCCAACCAGTCGAGCAACTCCGGATGCGAAGGAGGCTCGCCCTGGGCGCCGAATTCGTTGCTGGTTCGGACAATTCCGGCGCCGAAAAAGAGCTGCCAAAAACGGTTGACCGTCACTCGACCCACCAGGGGATGGTCGGGGTCTGTCAGCCATTGAGCCAGAGCCAGACGATCTACCTTCTCTACCGGGGAGAGCGGCGGCAGGAAGCCGGGCACGGCCGCTGACACCTGCCGGCCCTTGGTCCGGTAGTCTCCGCGAATCAGGATGTGGGTCGGCCGCCGGTATTCCATGTCCTCCATCACTCGCACGGTAGGAATCTCTTTCTCGAGCTCCTCCTTGTCTTTGCGTAACTGAGCCAATTGCTGGCTGAGGGCCTGGAGTCGCGGAGAGTGATTTTCGCGAAAATAATGCCTCAAAGCCGTTTTTTCCGCGCCGTCTCTTTCCAGGACCGGTTTCTTCACCGCCGACTTGACTCGTTTTAATGGCTCATCCCCAGAGGGTGCGTCGAGTGAAAAATAGAAACCGTAGCCGCCCCCATAGTTGACGATCTTGAGCAGCAGCTCGTTCGCTGCGGGCCGGAGATCGACCTGAAGCTCGATCGGTTCTGTCGGCTCACATCCCTCCACGGCCTTGGCCAGGATGAGCCGTCCGTTCAACCAGACCTTCAGGCCGTCGGCAAAGGGGGCGTTGTTCCCCAGAAAAAAGTTCAGCTTCCGGGCCGATTTTGTATGAATTCTACGATGCAGGTAGGTGGCGGCCTTGGACCCCAACAAACGTTGGGGCTCTCCGTCCTTCCAATCCGGTCGTGCGCTCCAGGACAACTTTCCTTCCTGATAGCTCTTGGAGAGATCCACCTCACCTTCGGGGGGAAAGGGTCGGGCAAAGGCTTCCTCGGCGGACTGGACAATAAAGGGCCCGATCAGCGACCAGTCCTCCATTTCCAACTCCTGGTTGGCCTGGCTGACCTGGATCAGCTCCCCTTCCCATTCGGCTTGAGCTTCGTCCAGACCGTCGTGGGTCATGTCGAGGCGGGCTTGTCTGCGTGCTTCCAAGATCTCAATGGTTCGTTCCAGTTCATCCAGTTGAGCCTTTTGCTTTTCTGATGGCAGCCGCAGGTAGGGCGGCGCCGGATCGCGGTCCAGGCCCCTTCTCGGGGATCTGATGAAAGAAGTCATAGAACTGGTAGAACTCCTTCTGAGTGAAGGGGTCGAACTTGTGGTCGTGGCACTCGGCACAGGCCACGGTAGAACCCAGCCAAACGGTGGTTGTGGTGTTGACCCGGTCGATCACATATTTCGAGAGGTACTCTTTGGCGTCGGCTCCACCTTCCGTGCTGGTCATTCCATTGCGATTGAAAGCGGTGGCGATTCTTTGGTCCAGAGTGGGGTTGGGCAGAAGATCCCCTGCCAGTTGCTCAATCGTGAACTGGTCGAACGGCTTGTTTGCGTTGAAAGCCGCGATCACCCAATCGCGGTACTTCCACATCGATCGGGGAAAGTCGATATGGTACCCGTCCGAGTCGGCATACCGGGCCAAGTCCAGCCAGTGCATCGCCATCCGCTCACCGAAGTGTGATGAGGCCAGCAGTCTGTCAACCAGTTTCTCGTAGGCCTCGGGGCTCCGGTCGGAAAGAAATCTCTCGACTTCCCGGGGGGTGGGGGGAAGCCCGGTGAGATCGAAAGTCAGTCTTCGAATGAGAGTCCTTGGGTCTGCTCGGGGTGAAGGGCGCAATTCTTCCCTTTCCAGGCGAGCCAGAATGAAGGTGTCGATGGCGTTTCTGGGCCAGCTCTCGTCTTGCACAGCCGGAAGCGCTGGCCGGTCCGGCCGAAGGTAGGCCCAGTGCTGCTTCCAGGGGGCTCCTTGCCGGATCCACCGGGTCAGCAAGTCGATTTGCTGCGGTGTCAATGTCTTGCCGGAATAAGGCGGAGGCATTTTTCGCGCTTCATCCCTGGCAGTGACTCGCCGGATGAGCTCGCTCTGCTCGGGGTTCCCGGGCACGATGGCCAGCTTGCCGGACTCCAGCCGACCCAGGGCAGACTCTTGAACGTCGAGACGCAAACCGGCCATCCTCTGGTTCTGATCGGGTCCGTGGCAGGCGTAGCAGTTGTCGGAAAGGATGGGGCGTATGTCTCGGTTGAATTCGAGCCTTGGGCTCTCCATGGTCCCGGCGGCCCACAGAGAGGTTGCGATGGCAGATGCGGCAGCCCAGTTCGCCAGCGCGGCGCCGGTTTTGACCAGGGGGCGGGCGAAGTGTCGGAAGCTGTTCGCTTTTGACTGTTGCCTGCTCAAGAGTCCCTCCGCTCTCAGGCCCTCCTACCCTTCCACGGACTGCCGGAGACCGCTGAGGACCCGGTCGACATGGCAAGCGAGGCCGGCCTGGATATGATCAAACCCACTCATTCTAGCCGAACCCATCCCCGGGTATCAAAAATAAATGGGGAGGTTTTTGGGGTTTAAAGCGGGGGGTGGTGATCATGGTGAGATTGGATCGGTTGAGAAGGTCACTCGATGGGTGCTGATGGCTATGATTTTTCCGGTCATGTTTCCTCACAAGCAGCCGCACGGGGGCCAGGTGGAGGGCGAGTCTATTCCCGACAGGTAGCCCTGCCCGAACTGGCAGCCCGGGACACGATCCCTGCCGAGCGAGGCTTTCACCCGACCGGCTCTTGTCTGCTTTCCAAGATCGAGACCCTCAACACCAAGAATGAGAACGTGCTGTTGAAGACTCCTCCGGCCTCTCTATCATTCATTGTCATCAGATAGTCTTTGTTGCCCGCAGATAAATGGAAAGGTTAAATCTCCAGGACTTTGGGGAAGCGCGTCAGGTTGCGGTAGCCCTTGGGTGTGATGAGGATCAAATCCTCGATTCTCACCCCGCCGACTTGCGGGTAGTAGAGACCAGGCTCAATGGTGACCACCTGACCGGCTTTTAAGGTCGCCTCCGTTCTGGAGCCTATATGGGGAGGCTCGTGAATTTCCAGGCCCACTCCATGACCGGCGCCGTGGAAGAACCCTTGCATTCGCCCTTTGTGTAAGCCTGTCGGAAACCCTTGCGCTTCGAAGTAGGTCCGAACGGACTGGTGGATTCGTCGGCCGCTGGCGCCGGGCCGCACTTGCTTCAGCGCCAGAGCCTGACCTCCCGCCACAGCCCGATACAGGGCCCGAACCTTTTCACTGGCCTGACCACGTACCACGGTTCTTGTGATGTCGCCCCAGTAACCGTTCTGCTGCGAGCGGGGGAAGACATCCAGGATGATCGGTTGGTGGGCGGGTAACGGCCCCTGACCTTCGTTGTGAGGGTCGCAACCCTGGGCGCCGCCCGCCACAATGGTGTGGGTGGAAGCAAAGCCAAGTTTCAGCAGCACCATGTTGATCTTCTCTTTCACCATTTCGGCCGTGAGCTTGATGCCGTTCTGCACCAGATCCCCCGTAGAGGTGATCCGCGCCTGCCGGATCAGATCCATGCCGGCTTCAAGACCTTCTTCGCCGGCGCGCTGGGCCCGGATGATTTTCTTGATCTCGTGGGCTTGTTTGATCTCACGTTCCTCGAAAAAAGATCCGGCCTTGATCCGGATGCGAAATCCCCGACGACGCAACTGAAAAGCCAGGCCCGTGGGGAAGTCGTAGGGCACCCAAAGGGTGTGAACTCTCTTGCGAGCCAATAACCCGTACAGCACTGCCGCCGTATTCAGAACGCGGCGGCCTTCCCGCCGGAGTTCCTGCTGAAGGTTGGACAGGGACAGGACTTCATCAACCTGGGCTTGGCGACGGGCTCGATCGATCTCCAGATCATTCATCACCACATGGGATCGGCCCTGGTGCCGGAAGTAGATGAAGGGGTCGGGTGCGAAGAAGCGCGTTGCGTAAAGCATGTCGGCGTTCTGTTCACTGGCGGCGAAAACCAATCGCGCCTCGGTCTGAGGGGAGGGGGGGGTGTTTGCCACTGCCAATACTCGTTATGAGGAAAGGTCCGGATCCGAATCAGTGTCTGGTCTGTACCGGGTCCCGGGTCGGAGGGAGGTTTCGAGAGAACGCCGCCATAAGAGCACAAATGGCGTCGATGGTCCCGCGCACCTGCCCGGCCGAGCCCTGATAGTTGTTGGTCATGATGGAAAAAGCCATCTTGCCGCCCTCCAGGGTGGTGACATATCCGGAGAGCGAGGACACGAATTTCAGGCTGCCGGTTTTGGCGAACACCCGGCCTTCGGCGACCGTCCCTTTCATGCGGTGCTTCAGGGTTCCGTCTTGCCCGGCCACCGACAAACTTTCCTGGAACGCTCCAGCTTGAGGATGTTGGTCCATGTATTGCAGCAGGCGCACCACCGACTCGGGAGTCAACAGGTTCGTGCGCGACAATCCTGAACCGTCGCTGAGGTTGAGCGGCTCTTTGGAGATTCCGGCTTTGGCCAGGAAGTCCTCCAGAGCCTCCACGCCTGTTTCCAGGGAGCCGACGCCGGAGACTTCCGCTCCCAGGCCGCGAAGCAGCATCTCTGCGTACAAGTTATGGCTGGTCTTTGTCAGAATCTTGAGGCTCTCGATGAGTGGCAAAGAACGCCAGATGGATAGCTGCCGATGTTCGAGATAGTGGGATTGCCTCTCTTGGGCCTTCACGCCGGAAAGCTCGCCGTCTTGCAGGACTTCGAGGGGGTCCAGAGTTCTGGCTCGGGGCTGGCCGCTGACCCAAACGCCCCGCCTTTCCAGGGAAAACTTGAGCAGCCTGGCGGCATTCAAGGCGGGTTCGGGAACCGAGAGGGCGTAGGTCAAGGTAGGGTGGCCCTGAGGGAGGCCGCCCAACACTGTTAACCGGGCGCCGGCTCTGTTTCGTCCAATCCTGATGTCCGGCTTTCCTCCGCGCGGCACGGTTCTGACTCCGTTGACGACCGTCAGCTTCTCCTGACGGGGAGTGACCTCAAGCCATCCCGGATCCCCGCTGGCCTCCCCGGGCGAAAGTGAAACATAGTAAATGTTCTCGTAGACGGCCAGGGCGCTGCAAGGGGCGCCGTACCGCCAGAGCAAATCCTCATGATCCCAGTTGCGTCCGTAAGGTTCATCCACAAAAAGGGTGGTGTCGGCGATGATGTTGCCCTCTACCCTGCGAATTCCCTGTTTCACCAGTTGGTCGGCAATCCCCTCGATGAATCGGGGTGGACCGTTGATCGGCAGGTCGTGCTCCTCGGGTTGATAGACACGGCGCTCCAGGTTGGGATCACCTCGGCCCAACAGAACCAGATCACCCAGCGCTCGCCCTCGACTATCCAGTCGCCCCTCCAGGAAAACCGGTGTCTGGAACCGATAGCTTGGTCCCCAACGATCCAGAGCCGCGGCCGTGATCAGCAGTTTCATCCCGGAAGCCGGCAGGAAACGCTTCCCTTCGTTGTGAGTGAAGAGGATTTCGTTGTTCTCGATCGATACGATCTGAAGACCCCAAAAGGCCGACTTGAACTCGGGTTGGTTAATCAGAGACGATACGCGGTCCTGGAAGGAGGTAAAGGCGTCCTGCCCGGCCGCCGGCCGGTAAGACAAGGAAGCTAAAAGAAACAGCAACACTCGAACGATATTTGGGGCAGAGGATTGGCGGGCGGCCTTCATCTCAATAATTCTTCCAGGGCCGTGGCTGCATCGGTTCCGGTATCACGGTACTTGATAATGATGGGGCAGGACACCTGGAGCCCCTGTCGAGAGGCAAAATCGCCTCTGGCCGGGCGACTCCCGGGGACGACCACGGCGTTCTCCGGGATGGTGAGTGGGGTTTGGTCCGATCTTCGATAGATGCGCTCGGTCACCAAGTCATAGACGGGTGTGGATCCCGTCAGGATCGTACCGGCGCCCACCACGGCTCGACTTCGGAGGATAGTTCCCTCATAGATGCCGCAGTTGCCCCCAACCAGCACGTCATCCTCAATGATGACCGGAAGGGCTCTCACGGGTTCCAGCACGCCCCCTACCTGACTGCCGGCGCTCAGATGGACTCGCCGACCAATCTGGGCACAGGAGCCAACCAGTGCGTGGGAATCGACCATGGTTCCCTCGCCGACGTGGGCGCCCACGTTGATATACATCGGGGGCATGAGGGTTACCTGAGGACCCAGGTAAACCCCTCGTCGAACCGAAGAGCCGCCGGGGACCAGCCGGATGCTGGGGGAAGAAGCGCTCAGGTCTTTGGGCGGGTAGGTTTTTTTGTCACGGAATTGAAAATGCTTGTTCACTGAGAAGTCAACCACAGATCCCAGCCTGAAGCCCAGAAGGATACCTTGCTTGACCCAGTGATTGACTTGCCATGCGCCGTCTCGTTTCTCCGCGGCCCGGATCTCTCCCTTGTCCAGGCTCTGGATGAAAGCCTCAAACAGGGAACGGGATTCATCGTCCAGCTCGTGAGGCTTCCTGGCAAAGTGTCGGGGGATAAGCTTTTCGAGTTCGGCTGGGGTCATTATTCGTGAAACCGTGAGTCGGTAGCCGTCTCGGTCAACAAATCCTGGAGGTTGAATGACCTCCTGTTGGCCTCAAAGCCACCGAAGCCTTCGTTCGTCGCCGGCTGGTCGTGCAGGCTGTTCAGTCCTTTCCGTCCTCTCCGTCGAAAAAGAGAGGGGGAGTTGACCGGATGAGGCGGTTGACTTCGGAATCCGGGCTCGAACTCAATAAAGGAGCCGGCTTCGCGTTGCAGATTCAAACCAGTCCCAGAGTCTTGAGAACCCCTTCCAGCCGATGTCGATTACCGGGCTGCATAGGGACCAGGGGTAAACGGTAAACTTCTTCAATCCATCCCATCATTGACATGGCCGCCTTCACCGGGACGGGGTTTGTTTCCAGGAAATTGGCTTGCATGAGTTCATAAAGACGGTAGTGTAACTCGCGAGCCTGTTTCCAATTTCCCTCCAGGGCCTGGTGAATCATACGAGCGAACGGGTCCGGAACTTCATTGGCCACCACCGAGATACAGCCGTCACCCCCCATTGCCATGAGCGGTAGAGCGAAGGAGTCGTCTCCCGAGAGAACGCTGAAGTCGGCGGGACGATCCCGTAAGATCTGCATCATTTGATCCAAGTCGCCTGAAGCCTCTTTGACTCCCACGATATTGGGTATTTCAGCCATGCGCAGCAGGGTTTCGGGAAGGATGTTCACGCCGGTGCGACCGGGAATGTTGTAGATGATGAGGGGAACCTCGGCTGACTCGGCAATGGCCTTGAAGTGCTGGTAGTGACCCTCTTGAGAGGGTTTGTTGTAATAGGGTCCCACCGAAAGCACTCCGTCTGCTCCGATCTTTTTGGCATGTCGTGTGAGCTCGATGGCGTGCCGGGTGTTGTTGCTTCCGCCCCCAAGAACCACTTTGGCTCTCTTATCGACATATTGGGCCGTCAGTTCGCAGACTCGAAAATGCTCTGAGTGTTCCAGGGTAGGAGCCTCTCCGGTCGTGCCGCAGGGCACCAGAGCGTCCACGCCCGCCGAAACTTGCAGGTCGATGATCTTTTTCAGGTGACCCTCGTGAATCTGACCCGAGCGGTCAAAGGGGGTCACCAGGGCCGTCATGGCGCCGCGAAAGAGTGGCAATGGGGTCATGGCTTTTTACTCCACCGGCGAAGATTGGCTTTGCGGGACCGTTCAAGGAGCGGACTGGGGGGATTCATGATTTTCAGTCTCCCGTAATGGTCCTGACGACTCAACGATCCAATAGTTGCTCCAGCACCTGGCTGAAGGTGTAAAAGCCCTTGCGCTGCTGGATCCACTCGGCGGCCAACAGGGCCCCGACGGCGAACCCGACCCGGGAGCGAGCCCGGTGGACCAACTCCACGCTGTCGGCCGCGGAGTCGAAAATCACCGAATGGGTGCCCGGAAAATGCCCCGCCCGTCCCGACAAGAGGTGAAGCTCTTCAGGTGCGATAGGACGATTGAGGGACTCGGAAACGACTCGACGCTTACGGGGAAAATGCTCCAACAGAATATCTCCTATTCTACTGGCTGTTCCGCTGGGGCTGTCGATCTTTTGTCGGTGGTGAGCTTCCATGGCCAGGACATCGTAGCCTTCGAAAGGATGAAAGAGCTGGGCTGCCTTTTCAATGATTTGGAGAAATAGATTGAGGCCCAGAGAAAAATTTGGGGCGTAGACGCAAGCCGCCTCCTTTTCTTCCACCACTTTTTTCGCAAGGGCGAGGTCTTGATACCATCCCGTGGTGCCCACGACCAGCGGTTTCCCCAATTCCGCGATGCGTCGGAGGTTTGACAGGGTCGCCAAGGGCTGACTGAATTCGATGCACACCTGAGCGCCGTTCAGGGCATTCTCCGTAATCTCGGAAGCAATCCCTTTACCCCCACCAGATCTCACTCGTGCGACGATGTCGTGGCCCTGATTCAGGGCAACCTGCTCGACCTCCTTGCCCATTTTGCCATAACCGATGAGCGCAATCTTCATTGTGGCCTCCGGCGGTGAGGCTCGACCATCCTATCAAAAGAAGCAAGCCGACCCGCAGAAGAAAGGACCCGTGGGCCTGGGGGGGCCGCGAACCTTCCGCTCACCGCGTGTTCCAGAGAGATCACGGCGCTTCTTTTCGAGGAGTCCCCAAGCTCACCAAGTTGGTGAAGAGACGGATCGCACCGGCCACTCCCGCCGGTAGCTGTCGAAACCAGGAGTAGGAAGTGAGCACATAGTGTCCTTCACCGTAGTCTGTCACCAGCAATCCCCCATCGAGTGGTTGCTCCCCGGGGTCGTGCGAGGCCAGCAGAGCTCGAAAACGTTCATCTCTTTCCTGGATGAAGTAGAGCCCACGCTCCTGTACCCAGCCGGAGAAGTCCTTGAGAGTGATCGTATTGGGATAGTGGAACACTCGATGCTCCGGGTCGAGCAGGGTGACCGGTGCGTTTTCGTCGGTGACTCGATGACTGCGATCCACAATTCTGGCGGGATAGGGGGCATATTGACTGCGGTTCCACGCCGTCGGGGTGTTGTATTGAACGATGAAGACTCCCCCCTTCCGGACGTAATCCAGAAGACGAGCATTCTGTTCCACCAGGTCGGAGCGCACCTGATAAGCGCGAATCCCTGCCAGGATGCAGTGATAGTCCCCTAATCTGCCGGTGGCCAGATCCTGGGGCGTCAAGGCCGTGACCGACATCCCCAGCTGTTCCAGGGTGTCGGAAACCCGGTCGCCGGCTCCCATGATGTAGCCGATCTTCAGCCCCTCCGGTATTTGCAGATCCAACGTCTCCACTTCAGATTGGGCCGGCGAGTAGAGGGGGATGTTCCAACGATCAAAAACAGAGATCATTCGGTATTGCTGCGTGACTTTCCTTCCCTCGATCGTGGCCACGGCCTGAAATGAGCTCCTTCCGGGTTTGACGATATCGGAGGACGCCGACACCCGAAACGGAATCCCCATGGTCTGGCCCGATTGGGGAATGGAAAAAGGGACCCGCTGCGGTTCGACCTTCCATCCCTCCGGAGATTGGATCTCGAGTTGCCCTTGGACTTTTCCCCGGGAGTTGTTGTGAACCTGCAGTTGTAGGGTTCGCGGTTGATCAGCCGTGGCCAGAGGGATCAAGTGAAGCGGGGGGGTCACCTCCAGATTGATTGGGGGAACCAGGTGGATCGGAATCCGCCGCGTTCCCTTGAGGCGGTCGACCTCCAAAAATTCGAGAGGACGTTCGATCTCGAGGGATTCGCCTTGACAGGCGTATTGCAACCGCACCTTCATCAGGGGAGATGAAAGGGGGGCGCCGATCCGTTGTGGGTCATCAATGGTGTAGATATCCTCAGTCCTGCGGGGACGTCTCCAGTAAGGGCGGCTGGGTCGAGCCGCTGAGGGAACTTTCCCCAGAAGCTCGAATTCCATCCCCTGGCCGGCCTTCAAGAGGGGAAAGGGTCCCTTGACGGGTTGCGCCCGCAGGATCTCGCTTTGGGCTTGAATTGCCTGGAGGCGGTAGGCTTCCCGGGACTGATTGACGACTTTAATGGTGATTCGAAAAGATTGTCCGGGCGTCAGTAAGGGATCGTCGCTATAGGCTCCAAGAGACAAACCGCTGGCACGGCGCAGAGCCTCCAGGAAGTCCTGCTCCTTGTCTGTCAAAAAGAATCGGAGGGCGTCAATGCCGGAGAGCGCGGCATCGGGTTTCACCCATTCCCGCTGAATCGCCCGCAGCCGCTTCAGTCCTTCGGTCAGCGCTGGCATGCAACGAGAGAGGTCTGATGGGGAGAAATGACTTCGAGCTCGCTCAATGGTCTGTTCCAGTGCGTTCAGATCCGTCCTGAGCCCCTCGTGCTTCGAGGAGCTCGCGGGCAACAATCCGGATAGGGCGGTGAGTCTCAGGTTCAGAGCTTCTTGAAAAGAAGCCTCCCGGGGAATGGAGAAACGGGCCGGTTGTGAAATTTTACCTGGCCGGAGTCTCACCCGGAAGCTGCCTGGAAGAGCGTGCGCCTGCCCCATTCCCTGAGAGCGGTGGTGGCTATAACCCTGGGATCCGACTTGCTGAAACGATGCCCCCAGCCACGAATCGTATTCTCCCGTGTTGATGGAGAAACTCCCGGGTTCGCCTTGCCCGGCTTTTCCCAGGTACAATCGGTCTGCTTTCCAGGGAAGGAAGCCCTGGCGGGTCAGCTCCGGAAAGCGGTCGGTATCCCCCGAGCTCTGGTAGGGCCTCGCGGGCCAGTATCCCGGAAGCTTGGTGGTGCCCGTGGCCGTCGCCAGCCGTTCCATTGAAGACGGAAATGATGACATGGGGACGGAAGGAGCGAATCGTGCGGACCACGTCCTCCAGGATTTTGTCACGCCCCCACTTACCCAACGTCTCTTCTGCGCTCCTGGAATAACCGAAATCAAAGGCCCGGGTGAAATACTGCTGAGCGCCATAGTACTCATCTGCCGCCAGCATCTCCCCGGTCCTGACCAGACCCAGGGCATCGAACAAGTCCGGGCCCACCAGGTTCTGGCCTCCTTCACCTCGGGTCAGACTGAGGATGGCGGTTTTGGCCTGCAAGCCTCGGCTGACATAGGTGACCAACCCGGCCGGCTCATCGTCAGGATGGGCCGTGATGAACAAGACCCGCGAGATCAAAGGCAAGCGCTCCAGGGACTGGGCCAGCCCCACAGCCCCGCGGTCCAAATAGAGATCGTGACTCTGGCCGTAGCTGGGCGGTAGCAGGGCGAGACAACTGAAGAGCCCCAGTGCGAGAAATCGCGTCGTCAGTCGCCAGTGGGCCGGAAGGAACCTCTGTCTGCGCCGAGGCATCCGTTGGGCCGAGGCTGGCGGCACTGCTGGGCGTGATGTCGATTGAACCAATAGCGTTGTTGTCATTTCGGTTCGGATTGTGCTCGGGAAATGGTAGGGACGCTCGCGCATCTACAGTGGCGGCTGACCCAGCGACCCACCGATGAAGCATCGAAGGCCAGGCGCTTGGCTAGTGGGAGACGGGCCTGTTGCTTTCGTCAAGGTACCGGCCAAACAGGAGGAATACCCCTGCGATCATCAGGATCAGGAGAACACCGTAAGCGGCCGCGCTACCGAAGTTGAACTGTCTCAGTTGGGCGAGAATCTCAACCGAAATGGGTCGGCTGTCTACGGTATAAATGACGATTGATGAGACAAACTCTCCCAGCGCCGTTACGAAAGCCAGCATCGATCCGGCCACTGCCGACGGCAACAACAAGGGCAACAATATCCGACGCAAGCTGTAGAGCCACGAGGCCCCCAGCGACCGCGCCGCCAGGTGAAGGTCCAGGTCCAGTTGCTCAAAGCCAGCTTGGACGGCCCTGACCACCAGAGGGATATTACGGATGAAATAGGCCAGAGGCAAGATCCAAAAAGTGCCCACCAGCAACACCCGACCCTGGATCAACTCTTGTTGGCTGAAAGTGGTTGCCAGGTTCAGAGCCACAACGGTGCCGGGCAGGGCCCAGGGCAAAAGGGTCAGGGCACTCAGTAGCAGCCGCCCTTTGAACTTCTTTTGAATCAGGAGCCAGCCGGCAGCCAGCGCGAATAACAAGTTGGCCGCCGTGGCCAAGGTGGCCATCTTGAGACTGTTGAAAATGGGTTCCAGGAAACGATCGTCTGCGAACAAGCGCTGATAGTTGGCGGTCGTGTAGCGAGGAGGCAGGATTTCGGTGGTCCAGGTGCCATCCTGGCTGAAACTGATCAAAAGGAGGGTCAGGTGCGGAAGCAGCAGGAAAATGACCGCAGCAATCCCCAGCACTGCCATCAACAACTTCAAGGTTCTCCCCTGGAGGGGGCGAAGCCCCGGACTGGCGCCCTTGCCTACCGCGCGATACTTGCCCGTCGCTTCGTATCGCTGCAACAGAAGGAGGAACAAAAGAGAGACCAAAGTCAGCACCACCGTTTCCACCAAGGCCATCTCCAGATCACCGTTCAGCTTTGAGTTGTAGATTTGAAGCGATAAGACACGCACCCCACCGCCGAAGATGTAAGGGGCGCTGAAGCTGGCCATGGAGGTCATGAAGGTCAGTAGAGCGGCTCCCACAATGGCGGGAGTGAGCACCGGCAGCGTCACCCAAAGAAATGTCCGCACTCCGGAAGCTCCCAGAGAATGGGACGCCTCTCGGAGTGATTCGTCCATGCGTTTGAGCGCAGCGGAGACGAACAGGTAGAAGTAGACGTACATGGTATAGGCATGTACCCACAGAATGGCCGGTATGCCCCTCAAGGAAAAAGGAGGTTCTCCCAGGTTCAGCAGCTTCTGAATGGTTCGGGTCAATATGCCGCTCTCACCATAAAGAAAAAGGAAAGCAATCACGCCAACCAGCGGCGGCAGCAACACGGGGAGAGAGGCCAAGGCTGCGAAGATCCGCCGGCCGGGGAAGTCGAAGCGGTGAAATATGAAAGCCAGCGGGATGCCGATTACCGCCGACAACAGAACACTCCCCAAGGAGATGAGCAGGCTGTTGCGGAGGGCCTCGATCTGCGAGGAACTGCTAAAGAATTCCGAATAATTGAGCAGTGTGAGTTGATTTTCTCTGACAAAACTCTGCAACAGGACGAAAAGGTTGGGATACAGCACCAGCCAGAGAAGCAGGCCGAACACCGGTAGGGCCAGGAAAAGAGTGGAACGTCGGATGCCAAACATGTTTCAGCCGGTTGCGTTGACGGGAGTGGCCCGGATCGATGTTAAAGAGGCGCCCAACGATTGTGCGGCACTGTCAAACTCCGCTGTGGGTTTGCTTGGAACCGGAGCCATGCCGAATCTTGCTTCGGCACCCAAGCCGGGAGCTGGTGGAGACAGCAGCCGCTAGGGGCTTTCATTTTCCGGTAGAAAGTAGACCGACCGGGGCGAACAGTGTAAATCGATCACCTCACCGACTTCGTATCTCGAAGCCATGGGTGAGTTCGTCCTGGAAGCCAGCACCGTCAGCCCCGCCGCCTCCAGGACATATTCCGTGCGGGCCCCGGTGAATCGTCGGGATAGGATTTGGGCCGACCCAAGAGACAAGGAGTCTTCGGTTGGACCGAAATTTATGTTTTCGGGTCGTAGGAGCATGCGATAGCTCTTGCCCACCTGCATCTCCATGTCATGTTCCGAGGAGGATAGCTGAAGCTCGGCTCCTGAAGGCAGCGAGAAGATCCTGCAGTTTTTACCATAGCCCTTGAAAATTAAGCGCCATAGATTGGATTTGCCGACGAAGCGCGCAACCCTGTCGTTGGCCGGTTGAAAATAGAGTTCCGTGGAGGTCCCGATCTGCTGCAACACTCCGCCCGACAGCAAGGCAATACGGTCGGAAAGAGCGAAGGCTTCTTCTTGATCGTGGGTGACGAAGATCGCCGTAATGTCCAATTTTCGGATGAGTTCGCCGAGTTGGGAGCGCGTCTGCTCTCGAAGACTGGCATCCAGGTTGCTCAGTGGTTCATCCAACAACAAAATCTGAGGCTCGATGGCAACGGCGCGGGCCACGGCCACCCGCTGTTGCTCGCCGCCGCTGAGCTGAAAAACCGGGCGCTGTCGATGTTCCGACAAGTGAACCAATTCGAGCGCGCGTTCCACTTTATTTCTTGCCGTTCTGCCGGCAATGCCTCGAGCCTTGAGGCCGAAGGCGATATTCTCGAAGACGTTGAGGTGAGGGAAAAGGGCGTAGGATTGAAAAACCATCCCTATGTTGCGCTTCTCCGGGGGGAGTGGACCCATATCCCGGCCATTGACCAGGATTTTGCCCGCTGTGGGCTTCAGAAATCCTGCGATGAGGCGAATGGTGGTGGTCTTGCCGCATCCGCTGGGGCCCAGCAAAGTCAGGATTTCGCCTGGAGCCACCTCCAAGCTGAGTCGGTCGAGCGCGGTGATTGTCTCGAAGCGCTGGGTCAACTGCTGCAACTCAAGATGCGCCATGGATTGGACCTTCTTTTCGCCGGCGATTCGGACCGCGTCGGTCAATCCCCAGGGAGCATGAATGCCAGTTGTTCAGCAACAAGCATCGATGCGGTTCCTTTGTTCCGAATGTGCTCGTCCCAGTAGCGCATCCACTCCCTTGATTTTTGCCTGAGTATCTCCGCATCAATCGGCATGACCTGGATTGGGGTTTGACTGATCCACAACGGCAAGTCAGCCGCTGGGATGTCGTTGCGGCACGGGATGCGGTAAAACTTCTCGGCGGCCGTGATCAGACTTTGCTTCGAAGTGACGAACTCATAGTACTTTTGGGCCATCTCTTGAATGGTGGGCTTCGCCACCAGGGCGATGCCATCCATGACCAGAGGCACACCGCTCTTGGGAAGGACATAGGCCAGCGGGTAGCGGTAGCGAGATCGTTGCAGTTCGATATCGGGCATGTTCCAAAGAGTAATCCAGCCCTCCTGACGAGCAAGCTTCTGACTGAGAATGGTCAGGTTGGGCACATAGTCCTTGGTGTTGGCATCCAACTGCTTGAGCCACCGATAGCCGGGCTCCGGCGAACCGGTCTTGTGCACGGCTCTCAGGATCATGGCGCAGAAAATGGTCCGCATCGTTCCCGAGGCCAGTGGATCTCTAATAATAATTTTGTGCTTCCACTTGGGGTCCAAAAGGTCATCCCAGTCCTGGGGAGCCTCCTCGGGCTTCAGCAGGGCGCTGTTATAAGCGATCACTTCAGGGGTTTTGTAGGTCCCGTACCAAAAATCCCGGGAGCTGCGGGCATCGGCGGATACTGCCTGAGCCCAGGTGGGCCGGTAGGGAGCTAGCAGTGCCTCCTCCTGGGCCTGTTGAAAAAGGTCGGAGGGGGCTCCCCACCAGATATCTGCCTGCGGATTGCTTTTCTCCGAGCGCAGTCGATCCAGTACGTCCTGGCTTCCCATATCCAGCCATTTCACGTCAACTTGAGGAAATTGCTCTTCGAATCGGATCTCGTGGTCGGTCAGAAGTTCTTTGCCGTGGGGGGAATAAACGACAATGGAGATCTTGCCGTTTTCTGCTTTCGAGCAGGCTGACAGCAGCAGGCTTCCGCTGAGGAGAATAAGAATAATCGGAAGTAGGCGAACCATTGGGTATCGGTTGCAGCCGCCCGGTTTGCCGCGGGGGTCTCCAGGCGACAAGCGGCAGAGGCTCTCGACCGGGAGCCTTGAAATTTCTGGGATTTTATTGAAAAAGCTCAGGGCCCGCAAACCCAATGGCCCTTCCAGTCGGGCGGCCGCATTGCCTGGGAAACGGTGGCGCAGCATCAGCCTTGGTCACAGATCGCGAAGGCTTGGCGGAGGGCTTCAATGGGATCACCGATTGGCAGGAATTCATGACCTACGAACCCCTCATAAGAGGTTGCCGCAATGGCTCGGCAGATCCCGCTATAGTTGAGTTCCTGTGTGTCGTTCATTTCGTTGCGCCCCGGATTCCCCGCGGTGTGGAAATGACCCACGTGACGAATCATCTTGCGGATGGTGCGAATCAGGTCGCCCTGCATGATCTGCATGTGATAGATATCGAACAACAGCTTCACGCGAGGACTGGAAACCATTTCGCAGAGGGCAACCCCCCAGTCCGGCCGATCGCACTGATAACCGGGGTGATCGACCTTGGAATTCAGCAACTCCAAATTCAAGTTAATACCCTTCTCTGCGGCATAGGGCGCCACTCGTCGCAAGACCTGGGCGCAAGCGACCAAGCCTTCGAAATCGCTCTGGCCTGAGTGCCGATTTCCCGAAAAACAAATCAGGCCGGGAATCTGGTGCTGCGCAGCCAGCCGGATGGATTCCCTCAGTTCCTGCTCGATCTGTTCATGGTTGTCGGGATGATTGAGGCCGTCCGTCAGACTTTGGTGACCCGACATCACCGCCACGCTGAGGTTGTGCCGGCGAGCGGTATCGATCACCTCCTCGAAATCATTTTCCCGATACCACAGTTCAATCGCTCGGTAGCCAATATCGGACGCCGCTCGACACAGCGTTTCCAGAGCCAGACTCTGCGGCTTGACCATCGGGTAACAAACCGATTGCTTGATGCGCATAGGGGTTTTTAATTCCTGTCTCCAAGTCTACAAGATATCAAGTTAGCGGGGCGGACACAAGGCAGGGGCTGGCCGGTTGTTGCGGGTCGGCGAAGTCGGAAATGCCCGGTAGACTTGGAAAGAAATCGGTTCCACTCGGGGAAGATACCCGGGGCGGCTTAGAGGTGGCGGGTCGACTGCGGTTGCTCTTACGGAATCTTTTTCCAGAGCTTGGAAGAGGAGCCAAAGGTGGGAACGATATCGATGTTCCCGTGGCTTTTGGCGGCAACGGCTTCAGATCCGGTCGCCAGGATCGAGCCAAGAACCTCAGGCGGTCGTTGGTTTATCTTTATCAAGCGCAGGCGTAGGAACTACAGAGAAAGGGAACAGCAATACGACGAAGGCACAGATTCAAGAGTGCCCGTTGGGGTGAATTCGTTCCTGTTGAGCTGGCCCTCGAACACGGGGCAATGGGAGCTGGCGACTTCTACTTGGACTCGGAGTCCCCAACGCTGATTTTGAGTGATTTCAGAAACTTGACATCCTGGGAGGTGATCTTGAGTTTTGTTTCCCCGTCGTCGCTCTTGCTGCGGGCCGGCTCCACAGGGGATTCCTCGCTTCTCTTGTTGAAGCCGATCGTTGCCTCGAGCACCAGGAAGACATCGTAGCCAGAGTTGCGGATCCTGCCGATGGCCTCGCTGATGGTTCCCGAGCTCGACAGGGTGTCATTAATAGCTTCACCCAACTCCCTCATCAGCTGCTTAAGGTCCTCATCCATTTCCTCCACCTGTCACCCGCCTTGCTTGTCGGACTGGTTGTCGAAACTTTTAATTGGGGACTTTCCCTATTCTCGATTCTTGCAGGATGTTACTTCCAAACTTGAGGGGGTGTCAAGGAAGCTCTGCTCCTAGTGTCAGTATCACGTCAAGTTGACCGGTTTCAGCGACACGTGACCTGTCCGGTTTATTGACAAGACAGATGGCCCTGCACTCCTACTGGGAGAGGGGTTCCTGTTACGTTCGTCCCTCCCGAGTGGGGAATGACCTCCCGGTTTCTTTCACCGGGGTCCCTGGCGGGGTGCAGTCCCAGTGAGCTCGGCGCCACACTCAATTCCAGTCACGGGTGTCTCAAAATCATTAACACGTTCCGACCGTTTAGGTATATCTAAATCGTGAGGCGTCAGGCCTCAGGAGGTCGATAATGAAACACAGGTTGAGGAGAATGGGAAGAGGAGCATGGTTCAGATCCCTCATGGCTCTGTCTCTGCTGTCATTGCCATTGCAGGCGGAACCCATCTCCATTGCCTGACATACTTCTACTGCGGCAACAGAAAGTGCGTGTTTACCTCCAAGACATCATACTGCGGCGTGTGCTGGGGTGAGATGGCGGTACAGTGTGAGATGTGCAAGGTCAGGGTAGACTGCTGCACCTAAGCGGTCGGCCTGAGTCGATGTTCACTTTGTGAATCCATCCTCTAATGGACCCACCCCTGGCTTGACTTCTTCTCAAGAAGTCAGTCTCAAGAAGGCCAGCCCCTCCCAGGAGGGAAATTATGTTGAGTGCGACCCCACGAGAGAAGATTTGCACAATGACGGGGTGACATTGGTCTTTAATCGAGGCCAACCGCTTAGAGATGGGCGATAAGGTGAGTGAGACGCCTACCCTCTGCCCCCGGCGGAACAACCAAACCGCCTGTAGCGCAAAGGCACGGACCTGGATGCCGACGCTTGCCGGAGACCGGGGAAAACCCAAGTTCCCCACAACACCGGGCGAGCTCGGATAGTTGGGGATCCGGCACGCCCCCCGCTGGCCGTGACGCTTTTCGCCCGGGTCAGTCTGCAGCGGTTCTTTCAGCTCCCTGCTCGCCATTCTCAAAGATTTGCGCCGCAAGGCCCCCGTCCGCAAGGCGCAAGACCCACTTGCCGCGCCACTTGCCGTCCTGGAGGCTCCCTGTTGATTCCGAAGTTATCAGACCGCTATCCCGACCCGCTTGAGCGTTCCCGCCCCTTGGGTCCGTTGCCCGGAAAACTCTCCGATCTACGTCACAGTCTGGTCCGTATAGAGAGAGTCATCCCTGACGTAGCATTCCGGCTGGTTGCCCAACTCTTTCCGGCACGCGGTCCCTTTCGGTTGGCCGGCGCCCGTTTGCCTGGTGTCGGTCCAGGTCTTAATCTGTTCCGCCTCCTTCCAGTATCCGGCACTCGTTCCTCCTCCAAAGTCGATTCAATGCAAGTTCCTTCCTCCGGAGTTCATTCGATGCCATTCCCCTCCTGGGAGGGGCTGCACTCCTGACAGGAGTGCAGGGGTGGGTGGTCGCTTCAAGGGGATACCTTCCCAGTGTCTCGCTAAGCGTTTTTAACCCTCCACCCTTCAAGAGCGCTCCGGCGCCACCAAGACCCAATACCCGTCCCTGTGAATCCCCTCCCGCCGAAACGGTTTCTCCATTGTCTAACCAAGTTGTGACGGAGAAGAGACTCGCGGTGATTGGCTTCGTCCTGGAAGTTGGGCTGACCAGCGTCGGCTGAACATTGGCGACCCCTTGGGTATGTTATGATGAAACACTGTACGAATTGAGAACACGCTATGGCGTTAAGCTGGTTGGAAAGAGTGAAGCTGGCCTTCGGGGACGTGGGCAGAAGCATCCACAAGTTGTTCCTGGAGATCACTGGATTCCTGTTCGCCCTGTTCGGTGGGTTCTTACTTCTGAGGGGATACCAGTTCGTCGTGGCGAGAGAAGACTTTGAGTTCAAAGACTACTTCATGATCGCTTCCTTCGTTGTTTTCGGTTTGCTGATGCTGGGTTTCGGCATTCATTCCTTCTATCGAGTTCGGTCCATGAAGTGAAACGGCGAGTGCGTTTCGGCCGTAACGTTTTCGAGATCGATCCCTCTCCTAGCCAAGTCAATCGGTGCGATGTCGGAAAACCGCAGAATAGAGACGAGTTCGGGAATTCTGCTGGATCCCTTCTTCGGTCCCCGGCGCCTCGGAGATTTAGACTATGAGCGGGATCTCGGAGATCCGGGGAGCTATCCTTTCACCCGCGGCATTCGATCCCGGATGTATCGAGACCGACTGTGGACCATGAGACAGTACGCGGGCTATGCGTCGGCCTCGGAGTCCAATGCCCGATATAAGTACTTGTTAGGACTGGGCCAGACGGGCCCTTTCGGTTGCCTTTGATCTTCCCACCCAAATGGGCATGGACTCCGATGCGGCGCTGGCGGCTGGCGAGGTCGGGCGCACCGGCGTGGCCATCGACAGTTTGCGAGACATGAAAGTTCTCTTCCAGGGGATCCCGCTCGACCGGGTCTCCGTCTCTATGACTATCAACGCTACGGCCGCCATTCTTCTGGCACTGCTCGTCGCCGTGGCCCGGACCCAGCAGGTCTCTCTCGATCGGCTCTCGGGCACGATTCAAAACGATATTTTGAAAGAGTACATCGCTCGAGGAACCTACATTTATCCGCCGACGGCTTCCATGAGACTGGTCACCGACCTCATCGGGTACTGTAGCCAGAACCTTCCGCAATGGAATCCGATTTCGGTGAGTGGCTACCACATTCGTGAGGCAGGGTCTTCGGCCGTCCAGGAGTTGGCATTCACTCTGGGCAACGCCATGGCATACGTTGAGGCCTGCCTGAAGACCGGTTTGACCATCGATACCTTTGCGCCTCGAATCTCTTTTTTCTTTAACGTCCACAACCATTTTCTGGAGGAAGTGGCCAAATTCCGAGCGGCCCGGCGCTTGTGGTCCAGAATCATGAAGGAGCGTTTCGGGGCGAAGAATCCCAAGTCCTGGATGTTGCGTTTCCATGCACAGACGGCGGGGAGCACCCTGACCGCTCAGCAGCCGGAGGTGAACAGCATCCGGGTGACTTTGCAAGCTCTGGCTGCTGTCTTTGGTGGAACCCAGTCTCTGCACACCAATGCTCGGGACGAGGCCCTGTCGCTCCCGACCCAGGAGGCGGCGGGGCTGGCATTGCAGACCCAACAGGTGATTGCCTATGAGAGCGGAGTAGCGGAGATCGCCGATCCACTGGCCGGCTCCTACACGGTTGAAGCGCTCACCGCGGCCGTCGAGAAACGAGTTCAGGACTACTTGGCCCGGATTGAGAAAATAGGCGGCATGATGCAGGCCATCTCGCTGGGCTTTGTGCAGCGTGAGATCCAGGAATCTTCCTACCAATACCAGCGTTCGGTCGAGAGCGGTGAAAGCACGATCGTGGGCGTCAACCGGTTTGTTTCTGAAGAAAGTCGTGCGATCAAGACCCATCGGGTTGATCCCATAATTGAAAAGGAACAGTGCCGGAGGCTGGCCCAGGTCAGGGCCTCCCGAGATTCCAAGGCCGTGCGCAGGGCCTTGGGTTTGATTGGGGAAGTGGCCGCAAGCAGGGAGAATTTAGTCCCGAGCATCATCCAGGCTGTCGAATGCGACACCACACTGGGGGAGATTGCCGATCGATTGAAACAAATCTTTGGGGAATACGAAGAGAACCCGCAAATCTAGATGCATGAGATGGGCCCGGGTGAACACCCGGCGGCATTGCTTGGGACTTTTGACCGGGGAAAGCCAGTTGGGCCGCAACCCTTGCTTTAATGCCTGATGCCCATCGATCGCTGCTGCTTTTTGGATGGCTGCTCTGAGTTTTGGCCGTTGAACCTGACAGTAGTCCACTCTTCGAAACCGCTGCGGTACTTCCAAGCCCCTTTTTGTTGGCTCAAGCTCCAGCTTGTTTCAGGAAATCCCCGAGTCAGAAGCCCGGTTTCCAGGGGGCGGATTGACCGGTTCAGGGTGTGGACGAGGCAAAGAGCCGATCCGGCCTGCAAGCTTTGGAGATCGATTCGGAACGGAAACGATGGTGAAACTCTCGGTTCCACCAGCATAACGGGTTCACTGGACAGGTAACCCTGGAGCGAGGCTTGAGCCGGGCCTCCTGGACAACCCCGACGAGAGTCTGCATGGAATTTCAGTTACTGGCCCAGGACCCGAACACCCGGGCACGATTGGGCAAGATCGTCACCGACCACGGGGAAATCCTCACGCCGGTCTTCATGCCGGTAGGAACCGCCGGCACCGTCAAGGCCATCACTCAAGACCAGTTGGAAGAGTTGGGAGCCGAGATAGTTCTGGCTAATACCTATCACCTTTACCTTCGGCCCGGTCATGAATTGATCGGCCGGATGGGTGGACTCCATGGCTTCATGTCCTGGTCCCGGCCGCTTTTGACGGATAGCGGTGGATTCCAAATCTTCAGCCATAGCCGCTTAAGGACTATTGAGGAAGAGGGTGTAGCCTTTCGCTCCCATTTGGATGGGTCGGCTCATTTTCTCTCGCCCGAAAAAGCCATGGAGATCCAAATGGTTTTGGGAGCAGACATCATGATGGCCTTCGACGAGTGTCCTGCCTACCCGCTGGATGTGGGGACAGCGCGGGAATCGATGGAACGCACGTTGCGCTGGGCTCAGCGGTCCAAAGAGGCGGTGAATCGCCACCCGGGGGGAGCGCCTGCTTCCCGCCAATGGTTGTTTGGGATTGGTCACGGGGGGGCTCACCTCGAGTTGCGGCGGGAGTGCATTGAACGGCTGATCGATCTCGACTTCCCCGGATTTGCCCTCGGAGGGCTTTCGGTAGGCGAGCCCCGCAGCTTAATGCTCGAGGTCGTTGAGCGTAGCTCGGAGTGGTTACCGAAGGCCAAGCCACGCTATCTCATGGGAGTAGGCACTCCTCGGGATCTGGTGGAGTGCGTTTCCCGAGGGGTGGACCTGTTTGACTGCGTGCTACCGACCCGCAATGGGCGCAATGGCTGGCTGTTCACTCGCGGAGGTCACTTGGTCATTAAGAATGCCTGTTACTCCAGAGATGACAGGCCCATCGATGATCGCTGTCATTGCATGGTTTGTCGCCGATACAGTCGAGCCTATCTCAGACACTTGTTTCAATCCAATGAAGTGCTGTCGGCGATTCTCAACACCTACCACAACCTGTACTTTTATCTTGACACCATGAGGCAAATTAGGGATGCTATCGCGTCCTGCAGGTTGCGTGAATACATGCTGGAGTGCTCCCATCCAGAAGAAGCCAGTTGATCCCGCGACTCCCCGGTTCCCTGCAAGACCGCAGGAGATTGCGGCTGGGTGAGGAACGAGGCTGAAGAGAGCCCTGCTGGAACTCTTCTGTCTTCGGTTGAATAGCGGCCAGCGGATTTCACTACTGACCTCACTATTCTATTCTCAAGCGAACAATTCCCCGGAATCCGTCGGAGTCGAACGCATGTCAACTTTGGTTCTCCTGGCCGCCAATGGGCAAGGTAGTTCCTTCCTGCCACTGTTGCCCATTATCGCCATCTTCCTCATCTTCTACTTCATTGTCTTTCGCCCCCAAAGAAAGCGGCAGCAAGCCCTTCAGGAGATGCTGAAAAACCTGCGAAACGGTGACAAAGTCATTACTTCGGGCGGGATCCATGGTATTGTCGCCGGCATGAAGGATGAACGAGTTCACCTCCGCGTTGCCGATCAGGTCAAGATTGAAATCTCAAAAAACGCTATCGTCGCCAAACAAACAGAAGACGAATGAGCCTAGTCGGCTAAATTCATGATCTTCTGTAGGTTAGGGGAAAATGCCCAAGAAGCTTCGGTGGAAGTTCTTTACAATTTTGGCTGTGGTCCTGTTGTGTGTGCTGGGCATCATCGGATTTCCCGGAAGTGTTGATGGACTACTGGAAAACTTGAGGAATCGGATCCGACTGGGTCTCGATCTTCGGGGCGGGATGCACCTCATTCTCCAGGTCAACACTGTGGATGCCCTCAACATCGAGACCGACCAGGTTGTGGAACGGATCAAACAAGATCTTCGCGACAATGAGATCTCTTTTGGAGAGGTTCGCCGGAGAGATGCCACACACATCGAAGTTCTCGAACTCGATCCGGCGCGTGTGGTTGATGGCCGGGCTTTGATCGATGAACGCTACTCTGCCTGGGACCGCACCAATCTTCCTGATCCACCCAGTTCTTACTTATTGAGTTTGAGGCCGGAGGTGGAACGACAGATTCGCGAAAGCGCGGTGCAGGAAGCGATTCAGAGAATTCGCAATCGAGTTGACGAATTGGGAGTCACCGAACCTGTTATCCAGAACCATGGTCCGGCCGCGGAGTACCAGATCCTGGTGCAGCTCCCCGGGGTCGATGATTCCGCTCGTGTTCGCGAAATCATTAAATCGACGGCGCTTCTCGAACTGAAGATCGTCGAGACCCAGGATGTTTATCCATCGCGGGCCGATGCTCTGAACCAGTACAATGGCGTCATTCCTCCAGACAAAGAATTGCTTCAGGGGGTGCCCCAGTTTCGTGATTCCTCCCGGCCCCCGCCAGTGGTGGTACGTCGCCAACAAATCGGCGGCCATCACCGGAAAGGATTTGAGAATGGCTCGGCCGCAGCGCGATGAATTCGGCAGGCCTGCGGTGGGCTTTAGTTTGACCAATGACGGGGCTCGGCGCTTCGAGAGAGTGACCTCGGAAAACGTCGGAAAACAGCTGGCTATTGTGCTTGACGGTCGAGTCCAGTCCGCCCCCAATATTCAAGAAACCATCAGGGATGAAGGACAGATTACGGGAAGTTATACCAATCAAGAGGTCAACGACCTGGCGCTGGTGCTGCGGTCGGGCGCCTTACCGGCCTCGATGGATTACATGGAGGAACGGACGGTGGGGGCGTCTTTGGGGATCGATTCGATTCGTCAGGGTGTCATTGCTTCCTTGATAGGGTTGCTCGGCGTGGCGCTGTTCATGGTGACCTACTACCGACTGTCCGGTTTTATTGCCATCAATGCGCTCCTTTTGAACTTGGTGATTCTCCTGGCAGCCATGGTTTACATTGGAGCCACCCTGACGCTCCCCGGCATTGCCGGCGTGGTCCTGTTAATCGGCATGGCCGTGGATTCCAATGTCCTGATCTTCGAGCGCATCAAGGAGGAAATGTGGTCGGGCAAGACCGTGGTTTCTTCGGTGAGCACGGGCTTCGGCAAAGCCATCGTCACCATCGTTGACGCCAATGTGACCACGGTGGTTGCCGTCTTGTTTTTGTTCCTTTTCGGGACAGGGCCCGTCAAGGGTTTCGCCGTGGTGCTTTTCTGGGGGCTGCTGGCCAATCTGTTCACCGCGATCTTTGTTTCTCGATTTATTTTTGAGTTCATTTTGAGCCGCCGCCGCAAAGAAAGTCTCAGCATCTAGCCCGGGTGGGGTCAGATCTGCCCTTGGAACAGGTCCCGGGTGGGGTTTCGGACCCTGAATTTTATTTGGGAACTTTGCTAGGGGTGGCGGTGTCTAAATTCAGGACGGGTTGAATGTCTCGTCCCCTCAGTACTAGGAGAATAGGAGAAAACACACCTCATGCAGTTGCTGAAAGACGTCAATGTAGACTGGATTGGCCGGAAGTGGCTGCTGATGAGTATCTCCCTGCTGATGGTCGTGGCGAGCTTGGCCTCCTTGTTTCTGAAGGGCGGGCCGCGATACGGAATCGATTTTCGCGGTGGCACACTGGTCTACGTCAAGTTCAAAGCCCCCCCCGACCTGGGCAGGATTCGGAGCGCCCTTTCCGAAAGAGGGTTGGGCAACAGCACCATTCAGCGCTATGACGTCCCGGAAAAGAACGAGGTCATCATCGGCTTGGATCAGCCGGAGGGCGAGGTGGGGCCGGACTCTGATGCGGGTCGAGTGCTTATCCTCGAGGCCCTGAACAGTGCTTTTGGGTCGTCAAAGGCGCAAGAGGAAGAGATCGACCTGAACAACATCGCCCCCGATGCTTTGAGAGATCGTCTGAGCAGTATGGCCCAAGTGACTTCCTTGCTCGAGTCGGATGAAAGTCCTGCTTTTAAAACACCTCAACAGCTAGCGACGGCGGTGACGAATTACCGGGACAGACACGGGGGCATCATTGCATCCTACCAGGATCTGGAGTCTGTGGAAGGAATGAGCCAACCCCTGGTGGCCGCTCTGCAGGAGAGCTCTTTTCTGGGCGATTTTGCCGTATTCCAGACGGAGTTCGTTGGGCCCAAGGTGGGTCGAGATCTGCAGCGACAGGCGGTTTCAGCCACCTGCTATGCCTTGCTGGGGATGCTTATTTATATCGCCATGAGGTTTAAAGGCACCGTCTACGGGGCCGCCGCTGTGGTGGCTGTCTTTCATGACGTCATCATTACCTTGGGTCTTTTTTCCGTTGCCAATCGTGAGATCTCTTTGACCGTCATCGCGGCTCTCTTGACTCTGGTCGGATATTCAATGAACGATACCATTGTGGTGTTTGATAGAATACGAGAGAATCTGAGGTTGCGCCGACGTGAGCCGATTTCCCAGATCATCAATCGGAGCATTAATCAGACTTTGGGCCGAACGCTGCTCACTTCCGGATCAACCTTTCTGACGGCGCTTTCGCTGTATTATCTGGGAGGGCAGGTCATTAACGGCTTTGCCTTTTGCCTGGTCATTGGAGTTGCCGTTGGGACCTACTCCTCCATCGGAGTCGCCAGCCCGCTGCTGGTGGTTTGGTATGACTATCAGGCCCGTAGAAGAACGGTGACGCGGCCCATCAAGGCATGAGACATTGTTAGGATGGACTAGTCCTGTTATTTTGTGTTAGAGTCTTGACTTCAGTCCCCTGAACTGCGGTATCTTTAGAGGGAGGTATATTCCTCTCACCTCATCGTTCGAAACCAATCTCAAGTTGGGGAAATGTTATGGAGTGCCGCTGGTTCGACTTGGGAAGGGAGGTTCAACCATGTTTGACCAGTTGGTCGATTCGGCAGAAGCCGGCACAAAAAAGAAAAAGTCGCTCTTTCTGACGATATCGGTCGTTTTTCACGCTGTGCTGATTGTGGTCGCGATCATCCTGCCGTTGGTCTTTCCCGAGACCCTGTCAGGGGCGAAAGATCAACTGACTTTTCTGGTGGCGCCCCCCCCGCCGCCCCCCCCCCCCTCCTCCACCTCCCGCTGCTCCGGAAGCGGTCAAGAGAGTCACCAGAGTAGTGGAAACCAACGACTTTCGGGCTCCAGTGGAAATTCCCAAGGATGTCCTCATGGTGGTGGATGAGGGTCCCCCTCCCGATACCGTCATCGGAGGTGTCGTTGGTGGCGTTCCGGGTGGTGTTCCGGGCGGTGTGATCGGAGGTGTCATTGGTGGCGTGATTGGAGGCGCTCCAACTTCCATAGCTCCTCCTCCCCCCCCGCCCCCCCCCCCCCCCGCCCAAACCCCCGCAGCGCGTGCGCGTCGGTGGCAATGTTCAACGCGCTAACCTCATTCGACAGGTTCGTCCGCGCTATCCGGCGCTGGCCAAGCAGGCTCGCATCCAGGGCACGGTGATTCTGGAAGCGATCATCAGCAAGCAGGGTTCTGTGGAAAATCTGCGGGTGGTCAAAGGACATCCGCTGTTGATTCAGTCCGCTCTGAACGCCGTTAAGCAATGGCGCTATAAGCCCACGGTGCTGAATGGCGTGCCGGTTGAAGTCATCACTCGCATTACCGTGAACTTCAACTTGAGAGGATGAGGATGATGTTACCTGTCACAGCGATCGTAAAGTGAGAAAACTGAGGAGGTAGTGATTCCATGATGTCAGTTAATTTGAATTTGTTGGCTGTTTCTCTGCTTCAAGGCTCCACAGAAGTGGGCTTTTCGTTTATGGAGATGTGGCACGCCTCGGGACCCACGGCGAAAGCAACCTTGATTGTTCTAGCCATCATGTCCGCCTGGTCTATCGGAGTGATGATTGATCGGTACTTGGCGTTCACGGCGGCCCGTAAACAGTCGCGCGAGTTTGCCCCCATGGTTGCCGGTTGTTTGAAGGAAGGTAAAATCGGTGAGGCCATCGACGTCTCCGACCAAAACAAGAAAAGCCACTTGGCAAAAGTCGTGGGGGCCGGGTTGCAAGAGTATCAAGCTCACCCGGGGAGCAGCGAGGCCTCAGCGGAGGTCATTGAGGCTTCCCGGAGGGCGCTGGATCGGGCAATCGCTATCACCAACGCCGAGTTGAAGCGAGGGGTTGCCGGATTGGCCACCATCGGAAGTACGGCGCCCTTCGTGGGATTGTTTGGGACGGTGGTCGGCATTATCAATGCCTTTCAAGGAATGTCCACTGCCAAGACCACTGGTCTCTCTGCGGTGGCCGGCGGTATTTCCGAGGCGCTCATCGCCACGGCGCTGGGACTCTTCGTGGCCATCCCCGCCATTTGGATGTTCAATTATTTCAATGGTAAGATGGAAGCCTTCGGCGTTGAGATGGATAATTCCTCGTCAGAATTGATCGACTACTTCCTCAAACGGAGGAACTCGTAATGGCAATGCCAGTCGATGTTGACACTCAGCAGGATAAAAATAAAGTGGTGGCCGACATCAATGTCACTCCCATGGTGGACATCATGTTGGTCCTGCTCATCATTTTCATGGTGATCACTCCCATGTTGCAAAAAGGAGTGAGCGTGGACATGGCCAAGGCCACCAATCCCCGGGAGATGAAAGAAGCGGATCAGGATGACGCCGTGCTTGTCGCAGTGACCCGGGACGGCAAGATCTACCTGGGCTCGGATCAGCTCGCTGTCGAGCGACTAGGCGAACGAATCCAAGACCTGTTGGCGGCCAAAATAGACAAGACCGTCTATGTCAGGAGTGACCGGCGGGCGAAGTACGGAGGAGTGGTCGACGTCGTGGATACCGTTCGATCCGCCGGCGTGGATACGTTGGGACTGTTGACAGATAGGTCGTCTAAGAAGAAACGACCGGGTAGATCGGGTAGCTAATGGAGGTTTAGAAATGGCAATGTCAGTTGGCGCCGAAGGGGGTCCCAAGGCGGACATTAATGTGACTCCTCTGATTGACGTGTTGCTGGTGCTGTTGATTATCTTTATGGTGATCACTCCTATGATTCCCAAGGGGTTGGATGCGCAGATACCCCAGCCGCCTCCACCAGGAGATCCCCCTCCTGAAGAGGTGTCGAACCGAACGATTGTGGTGTCCATTGACGAACAGCGGCGGTTGAAAATCAACCAGGACGCGGTAGAAATTCGGAATCTGGAGGAGCGACTCACCGATATTTTCAAAACCCGAAATCAGAGGACGATGTTCGTGCAAGGCCACAAGGAGTTGTTCTTCAACACGGTGGTCGAGGTGATTGATATTGCCCACAATGCGGGGGTGGACAAAATCGGATTGATTACTGAGAAGATTCAGGCTGGTCAGTAATGGCCCCCTGGCTGTTCCCCGCCAAACTTGGTCGCAACTAAATCCCCGTCTGTGGAGGAAGCTGATGAGGTGTCGATGTAGAGCGATGGTCGGACTCGTTTGCCTGCCACTGGCCTTCGCGATGATTGGATGTGGCATCATAGACAAATTGAAGGCGCGAGACCGGCTCAACAAGGGTGTGCGGGCTTTCCGGGAAACCGAGTATGAGAGGGCTGTGGAACGCTTTAAGCAAGCAATCGAACTGGACCCGAATTTCTTGCCGGCTCAGCTTTACCTGGCAACCTCCTACGCGGCGCTCTACATACCCAATGGTCAGTCGGAGGAGAACATCAGGGTCGGAGAGCAGGCCGTCAGCGCTTTTCAACTCGTGTTGGAAAAGGACCCGGTTAACTTGCCTTCAGTCAAGGGGATTGCCGGCATCTACTTCAACATGGGAGAATTCCAAAAGGCGAAGGAGTACTACCTGAAGAATTGCGACCTGGAGCCGGAAAACGCCGAGCCCTTTTACAGTGTGGGTAACGTCAATTGGACCATGGCCTATGACAAGTTAAACCCGCGCCCTGCCCAGGAGCGATGGGATTTGTCCGAAGAGGGCTTGAAGTATCTGGAAAAAGCTTTAGTCAATAATCCAGACTACTTTAATGCCCATTTCTATATTAATTTGCTCAATCGGGAAAAAGGCAAGGTCATCATTGACGAAATCACTCAAGAGAAGCCGGCCGCGGAGAACGAATTCATCCTGGCGGGGCAGGACCTCAACGCGTTGGAGCCCCTGGTGAAGAAACACGGACCCGATCGCTACGAGGAATATATGGGATTTCAAAAGTTGGCGGACGAACACTATGAGCTTGCCATGGCCATCAAACGGAAGGTGGAAGAAGAATCGGCAGCTGCGGCCATTGGCGTCATTGAAGAAGATGAATAGGAGAAATTACCCTTAGCTACCCTTAGCCTCGATCCCCTTCGGCTTATCCTCGAAGCCGCCCCATTCAATGAGTTTGTCTTTCCCCAATCGTGTGTCCGGGGCCTGACACTGAATCAAAAGCCCATCGGGCTCCTGATGTTTTGACCCGGGTTTTACCTGACCATTCTTAGTTGTCAGCCCCCGGTGCGGGTTCAATCAGAGCGGACATGGACCCATGACAACGCGGGACCAACGGGTCTGGACCGTAGGCGTGAATCTGGTCTCGGGAGAACTCCGCCTCCCGACGTGGACAAGTGATCAGTACTGTCCTGCCTGTGCGGTCGACTTCCAGGGCATGCTCAAAGGCCTGCTGCACTGAAAAATAGAAAATCCTTTGCAACATGTCGATGACATAGTCGTAGCTGTGATCATCGTCGTTGAGTAAGACCACATGATAGAGGCTGGCCCTTTCGTCGCGCGTTTGATTCTTGGTCTCCGGTTGGGTGATCGCCACACTCATGAGATTCCATGTCGTCCTGGAATAGGCCTCCCGCCGGAACTCCACTAGGATAGCACACTTCAGAGGCGGGCGGGATTCGAGGTGTTTGGAGCGTTGAGGGTGGTAAGCTGGCGATGTCGGTCTCCCCCAGACTCGAGCCGCACAGATCATTTACTTTCGATTGCGGACTTGCTAGAATGTCCGGCGTTGGGTTTCTTTGTCAATTGCTGGCGGCGGATTGGGTGTCGTAGATTTTTGAGGCAAACTTGACTGAGTAGCGGAAGGAGAAAGGGCTGTGAGATATCCAGAAGAGTTCATTGGACCAATGCGGGAAGAACTCACCCGGTTGGGGATTCAAGAGACTCGGTCTCCTGAAGAGGTTGACGACCTTCTCCGAAGAGAAAACGGAACCGTGATGATGGTAATCAACTCGATGTGTGGTTGCGCTGCCGGCCGGGCGCGTCCTGGGATCGCCCTGGCGCTGAGACATGCGGTAGTACCAGCCAAGGTTGCTACGGTATTTGCAGGTGCTGACCTCGAGGCTACGGCGCGGGTGAGGGACTACCTCAAGGATTACCCGACCTCTTCTCCTTCGGTAGCCCTCTTTCGGGATAGCCAACCGGTTTTTATGATGCATCGTCATCAGATCGAGAATCGCGAGGCGCCTGAGATTGCCGAAATGCTGACGGTGGCGTTCGATCAACATTGTATCAGCCATTCCAGTTGATTCACTTCTGAGCTTGGTCAGGGCCGCCCAGGCCCTTGGTCACGCCTCGACCACCGGATTATCCGTTTGCCATCAATCTTGAAATCCACTAAGATCCTCTGAAAGCGGTTTTCCCGGTGCGGGTTCTTAAGATACGTGGAGGTCTCTATGCTGTTAGGAATTGGTCTTCCCATTGGTCTTCCGGAGTTACTTATCCTTTTGGCGATTGTCTTTTTTTTGTTTGGCGCCAAAAGACTCCCTGAGATTGGTAAAGGAATCGGTGAGGGGATCAGGAACTTTCGTGGGGCCATGAAAAAAGACGATGAGAAGGACCTGCAGGAGACGAAGGAGAAAGAAGCTTCCTGAGTGGTTGACTCTTCCCTGCCTGCCCATCATTGCGTGACCTGCGGTACAACAATCGTCTGATCATCTGATTTTCCTTAGTCTAAAAACAAACGTTGGATCGGGTTGAAGGTATGGTCAAGCGGCTTCTTCGGGCCATGGCTTGCATAGGCCCCTGCCAGCTTGCCCAAGCGTTCGATGCCGCAATCTTCGCCCCGGCGATTTATAGCTTCCAACAAACCATCCGCACAAGAGAAGACGCTGTCACCAGCTTCCATCTTGGCAGTACTAGCCTCATCAAACATTCCCGGAGGAAGTCGCATCCTTTCCCCGGACTAACTCCGTGACATCATTTCTGCAGAGCATCGGAGGCCCAACGCCGGAATTGGAGTCGATGAAGAACCGCGACTCCGCATCGAAGAGGCCGGAACAAAGGTTCATAAAACGACCCCCGATCGATTGCTGATCGAGCGGCTACTTTCTCTGCTTTTCGATCCTGGGTGTCGGCAATAGGCGGGGCTTCAAGTGGGAAAGATAGAGTGGAAGCTTATAGAGCGCAGGTACAGTCCCCTGGAATGGCTACGATCGTTTCCCGTAAGAACTTTTTTTCCACTTCTTCCAGCAGCGAGATCTCTTTCCGATGTCGGTCTCCGGCAAAAGGGGTACTGAGCCACGTGGTCACGATCAAGGCAGCCAGGTCGGCATCCAGCAGCGGCTCTGCCAGGACCAGAAAGTTGGCATCATGGCGCTCCCGACTGATCCTGGCGGTCAATCGATCGTAGCAGTGGACCGCCCGAATACCCGGACACTTGTTGGCCAGGACGCAGGAACCGATTCCATCCCGGTCCAGCCAGATGCCGCGACAAGCTTGCCCCGTCTGCACGAGGTGGACAACTCCCAGGGCATTCCCGGGGTCATCTTTCGAGTGCGTAGCTCCGCACTCACAGACCAGGTAACCGTTGTCCCGGAGCAGGAATTTGATTTTCGCCCGTAGCTCCCCTCCTGTTTCGACTGCCCCCAAAGCCAAACGCTTGTCGTAGGCCTTGAGGCGGTTGATTTCCTCGGAACTGTCACACTCGATAATGGCGTTTCCGCGTTGAGCAGCCATTTCCAAAGCCAGCGGTGTGAGGCACGTGCCCTTTTCAACATAACAGGGGGAGCCTGGAGCAATGTCCCTAAGTTCTTTTTCGGTTAAGAAGTTGCGTTTCATGAGGCAGAATCGCCGATATCAAGGGGAGATTTCGAAACTTCTCTTGATAGTCTAAACCATAACCCACGACGAATTTGTCGGGAATCTCGAATCCGACGTATTCGAGATTCACCTGTTTGAGGCGCCGCGCCGGCTTGCTGAGCAGAGAGGGCCACCTTGAGCGATTGAGGGTTCTGACGCCATAACTCTTGTCTGAGGTAATCCAAGGTTAAACCGGTGTCGCAGATGTCCTCGACGACCAGGACGTGGCGTCCTTGGATGCTGGTTTCCAGGTTCTTGACGATTTCAAGCCGGCCCGTCGATTGGGTGGCCGAAGAGTAGCTGGAAACGACCATGAAATCGACCGAGGTTTGCAGATGCAGTTGCCGGATCAAATCCGCCATGAAGACCCAAGCCCCTTTCAGGAGGCCCACCAAGTGGAGGTGTTTTCCCCTGTAGTCCGCAGAGATCTGGCGGCCTAATGCCGCCACTCGCTCCTTGAGAGCGGTCTCCGTGATCAAGAGTTCCAGCTGAATGGGGTTGTCTTTCAAATGCTTAGGAAACTCTGATTAATTCAGAGTTTCTGCGATACAGGGAAATGCCGCTATTTTCAATGGCTGATAAGTTGTTGAAAATGCAAGAAAAACAAACCAAGTTCCCTGTTTTTTTGTGCTCTAAATAACTCATGGATTAATTATCAGAGCTTCCCTTAATCTTTCTTCGGCTATCCTACCATTCTTAGGGTTCGTTGGGTTCCATCAATAGAGAAAGAAGGCTCTTCGTTCCTTCTCAAACGCTCTCAGTTCCTGCTGCCATGCATCGAGTATTTCCGTCACTGGCCGGCCCTTGTCGATGCCGTGGCGAATTGCTTCAGATCCTGCCAGACGATCGAAATGGAGTTGCGCCCATTCAAAATGGCGGGAATAGGCGGAGCGAAGGTGAGCGATGAGGCAGAGGGCTGTCCTGAGCGGCTGGAACCGAAGACGGTTCGTGACGTGCAGTTGGATGCCTTCGCAAACCTGTCCGGCGAACTTGGAGGAGCTTGGCCTGAAGCGGTTGTTTCTAAACACAACCCCGGGCAGCTTGAGGTGGCCCATGGCCTTAACCACCGCCGGTCCATCAATCCAGGGAGCTCCGGCTATCTCAAAAGGAGTCGCGGTGCCCCGGCCCCTCCGACACGTTGGTTCCCTCGAGGAGACACATGCCTACGTAGACCAGAGCCGTCGCGACACTGGGAACATTGGGTGAGGGCGGTATCCAAACCAGACCGGTATCGTTGTACCAGTGTGGGCGCTC